>NZ_CP011319.1:0-4800000 GCF_001865675.1 Janthinobacterium sp. 1_2014MBL_MicDiv | reverse complement strand
GCCGAAGTCGACACGGCCAAGCGCGCGCGCACCATCCGCAACCACTCGGCCACGCACTTGATGCACAAGGCCTTGCGCGAAGTGCTGGGCAGCCACGTGGCGCAAAAGGGTTCGCTCGTCGATCCGGACAAGACCCGTTTCGACTTCAGCCACAATGCGCCGATGACGGCGGAACAGATCGCCGCCGTGGAAACCATCGTCAACAAGGAGATCCTGGAAAACCGCGCCACGCAGGCGCACTTGATGTCGTTTGACGATGCTGTCAAGCATGGCGCGATGGCCCTGTTCGGCGAGAAATACGGCGACGAAGTGCGCGTGCTCGACATCGGCAGCTCGAAAGAGCTGTGCGGCGGCGTCCACGTGCAGCGCACGGGCGACATCGGCCTGTTCAAGATCATCGGCGAAAGCGGCGTGGCCGCCGGCATCCGCCGCGTCGAAGCGGTGACGGGCGAGGGCGCGCTGGCGCTGGTGCAAACCATCAACCGCCGCCTGGCCGAAGCGGCCAATGCGCTGAAGGCGCAGCCGGAAGAGCTGACGGCCCGCATCGTCCAGGTGCAGGACCACGTGAAGGCGCTGGAGAAGGAACTGGCCGCGCTGAAATCGAAGCTGGCGTCGGGCCAGGGCGATGAGCTGGTCACGCAAGCCGTCGACGTCAACGGCATCAAGGTGCTCGCGGCCGTGCTGGACGGCGCCGACGTGGCCCGTTTGCGCGAGACCATGGACAAGCTGAAGGACAAGCTGAAGACGGCCGCCATCGTGCTGGCCAGCGTCGCGGACGGCAAGGTCAGCCTGATCGCCGGCGTGACGGCGGACGCGACTTCCAGGGTCAAGGCGGGCGAGCTGGTGAACTTTGTTGCACAGCAAGTGGGCGGAAAAGGCGGCGGACGCCCCGATATGGCGCAGGCCGGCGGCACGGATCCGAGCGGCCTGACGAACGCCCTGGCCGGCGTGCCGGCCTGGGTCGGCGAACGCGCAAAATAAAGCGTAAGCTAGCAGGCATGCGGGGTTTTCGCCCCACAGCCTCTTGAAAACGGCCCGCAGACGGTGTGTGCGGGCCGTTATTTATTTTTGAATCCCGTTGTGACCCCACAACAGCCGATGAACTATTTTGGTGCAGCGCGTCAATGCCCCTGATTTAGAGTAGTATGTCGAAAATCAGTACAACAAAAATGGTGGGATATTGATGATGAGCGACACACTACTTGATACCGAGATTATGGAATTTCACAAAGAACTCGATGCGCGGGGCTTGAACTGCCCCTTGCCGATTCTGAAGGCGAAGAAGGCTTTGTCAGAGCTGCAAAGTGGCGAAGTGCTGCGCATCATGGCAACCGATCCCGGTTCCGTGCGCGACTTCCAGGCCTTTGCCAAGCAAACGGGCAATGCCCTGCTGTCGCATGTGCAGACGGGCACCGAGTTCGTCTTCCTGATGCAACGCAAATAATTCTGCCAGCCGGGGCCGCCGTGGCGCGGCCTGGCTTTCTCCTTGCCGTGCCGTTTTTGCGTCACTTTCTGGCCCTTTTGCTGCCCTGCAGCGTAGCGGCCGAGCCCCCTGAAATCATCAAAGCTGGACAGTTTAGATGGATTGCTCTAACAAAAAATCGCACGATCGTGCTTAAATTCGGTTCAAGATTCAAATTTCTCTTATAATCGAACGCACAATCAGCACTTGATCCGTCATTTTTATAATTTCCCAAAGGCATAGCTATGAAAGTCTTGGTACCCGTCAAACGCGTGGTCGACTACAACGTCAAAGTCCGCGTCAAGAGTGACGGCACTGGCGTCGATACCGCCAACGTCAAAATGTCGATGAACCCTTTCGATGAGATCGCACTGGAAGAAGCGATGCGCCTGAAAGAAGCCGGCAAGGTCACTGAAGTGGTCGCCATCTCCTGCGGCGTGACGCAGTGCCAGGAAACCCTGCGCACGGCCATGGCCATCGGCGCCGACCGCGGCATCCTGGTGGAAACGACGACCGAACTGGAACCGCTGGCCGTGGCCAAGCTGGTGAAATCCCTGGCCGAGAAAGAGCAGCCGCAACTGATCATCCTGGGCAAGCAAGCGATCGATGACGACAGCAACCAGACCGGCCAGATGCTGGCAGCCCTGCTGGGTTGGCCGCAAGCCACGTTCGCCTCGAAAGTCGTGCTGGAAGACGGCAAGGTCACCGTCACGCGCGAAGTCGACGGCGGCCTGGAAACCCTGGCATTGACCTTGCCAGCGATCATCACCACCGATTTGCGTTTGAACGAGCCACGCTATGTGACCTTGCCGAACATCATGAAGGCGAAGAAAAAGCCGCTCGAGACCGTCAAGCCGGAAGACCTGGGCGTCGATGTCGCGCCACGCCTGAAAACCTTGAAAGTCGTCGAGCCAGCCAAGCGCTCGGCCGGCATCAAGGTACCGGACGTGGCCACCCTGGTCGCCAAGCTGCGTACCGAAGCCAAAGTCATCTAAGCGCGGCCCCGCCGTTTATCCAGAACAATTACAGGACACATCATGGTCGCATTAGTTATTGCTGAACACGACAACGCTACCTTAAAGGGTAGCACCCACCACACCGTGACCGCGGCTGCCCAGTGCGGCGGCGACGTGCACGTGCTGGTCGCAGGCTCGAACGCGGCTGCCGCCGCCGCTGCCGCCGCGCAAATCGCCGGCGTGACGAAAGTCATCGTGGCCGACGCGCCATACTTCGCCGACGGCCTGGCCGAAAACGTGGCCGAGCAAGTGCTGGCCATCGCCGGCAACTACAGCCACATCCTGGCCCCGGCCACCGCCTACGGCAAGAACATCCTGCCGCGCGTTGCCGCCAAGCTGGACGTGGCGCAAATCTCGGAAATCACCAAGGTCGACTCGCCCGACACCTTCGAGCGCCCGATCTACGCCGGTAACGCCATTGCCACCGTGCAATCTGGCGACAAGGTCAAGGTCATCACCGTGCGCACCACCGGTTTCGATGCGGCTGCCGCCACCGGCGGTTCGGCTGCCACCGAAACCATCGCCGCCGTCGCCGACAACGGCAAGTCGGCCTTCGTGGGCCGCGAACTGGCCAAGTCCGACCGTCCTGAGCTGACCGCCGCGAAAATCATCGTGTCCGGTGGCCGTGGCATGGGTTCGGCGGAAAACTTCCACATCCTGGAACCGCTGGCCGACAAGCTGGGCGCCGCCATGGGCGCCTCGCGCGCCGCCGTCGACGCCGGCTTCGTGCCGAACGACTGGCAAGTGGGCCAGACGGGCAAGATCGTCGCGCCATCGCTGTACATCGCCGTCGGTATCTCGGGCGCGATCCAGCATCTGGCCGGCATGAAGGATTCGAAGACCATCGTTGCCATCAACAAGGATCCGGAAGCGCCGATCTTTGCCGTGGCCGACTACGGCATCGTCGGCGATCTGTTCGAGATCGTGCCGCAACTGGTGAAAGAACTGGGTTAATTTAAACCCGATCCGGTTTTGTATATTACGAAGCCACGCCGGCCCGCCCCACACGGCGAGCCGCGCGTGGCTTTTTTCTTGGAGAGAAGAAGATGAGCTATCAAGCCCCGCTGAAAGACATGTTGTTCGTCATGAACGAACTGGCCGGCCTGGCCGAAATCCACACTTTACCGGGCTGCGAGGACGCCACGCCCGACACGGCCGAAGCCGTGCTGGAAGAGAACGCCAAGTTCTGCGGCGGCGTGGTGGCCCCCTTGAACGGCCCCAGCGACAAGGAGCCGAGCTTCTGGCACGATGGCCAGGTGACGACGTCGAAAGGCTTCAAGGAAGCGTTCAAGGCGTATGGCGAAGCGGGCTGGCAGGGCGTGCAGCATCCGACCGAGTTCGGGGGCCAGGGCTTGCCCAAGCTGCTGGCGACGCCCTGCATCGAAATGCTCAACTCGGCCAGCATATCGTTTGCCCTGGTGGCCCTGCTGTCGGATGGCGCCATCGAAGCGCTGTTGACGGCCGGCAGCGATGAACAGAAGGCCACGTACCTGGAAAACCTGGTGTCGGGCAAGTGGACGGGCACCATGAACCTGACGGAGCCGCAAGCGGGGTCCGACCTGGCCGCCGTGCGCACGCGCGCCGTGCCGCAGGGCGACGGCACGTATAAAGTCTTCGGCACGAAGATTTTCATCACCTATGGCGAGCACGACATGGCGGAAAACATCGTCCACCTGGTGCTGGCCCGCACGCCGGACGCGCCGCCGGGCGTGAAAGGCATTTCCCTGTTCATCGTGCCGAAATTCCTCGTCAACGCGGACGGCAGCCTGGGCGCGCGCAACGACGCCCACTGCGTCTCCATCGAACACAAGCTGGGCATCAAGGCCAGCCCGACGGCGGTATTGCAGTTCGGCGACCATGGCGGCGCCATCGGCACCCTGGTGGGCGAGGAAAACCGCGGTCTCGAATACATGTTCATCATGATGAACGCGGCCCGCTTCGGCGTCGGCCTGCAGGGCATCGGCCTGGCCGAGCGCGCCTACCAGCAGGCGGTGGCGTTCGCCAAGGACCGCGTGCAGTCGCGCGACCTGGCAGGTTCGCCCGGTCCCGTGTCCATCATCCACCACCCGGACGTGCGCCGCATGCTGATGTCGATGCGTTCGCAGACGGAGGCGGCGCGCGCGCTGGCCTACGTGGGCGCGGCCATCAGCGACGTGGCGCACCACCATCCGGACGCGGAAGTGCGCGCGGAAAGCCTGGCCACGTATGAGTACCTGGTGCCCGTGATCAAGGGCTGGTCGACGGAAATGTCGCAGGATGTCACGCGCGACGGCGTGCAGGTGCATGGCGGCATGGGTTTCATTGAGGAAACAGGCGCCGCCCAGCATTACCGCGACGCCAAGATTTTGACCATCTACGAAGGCACGACGGCCATCCAGGCCAACGACCTCGTGGGCCGCAAGACGGTGCGCGACGGCGGCGCTGTGGCGAAAGCCATCATCGCCCAGGTGCGCGCCACGGAAGCCCAGCTGGGCGAACTCTCCGGCGCCGACTTCCAGGCCATGCAGCGCCACCTGGCCGAAGGCAGTGCCGCGCTGGAAGCCGTGGTCGAGTATGTGGTGGCGAACATGAAGGCGGACATCAAGGCCGTGTTTGCTGGCAGCGTGCCCTACCTGAAGCTGGCCGGCATCGTGCTGGGCGGCTGGCAAATGGCGCGCGCGGCCGTGGCGGCGCAGCAAAAGCTGGGTGAGGGCAGCGGTGATGCCTCGTTCTACAACGCAAAAATCGCCACGGCGCGCTTCTTCGCCGACCACATCCTGTCGCAAGCGCCAGGCTTGCGCGCCACCATCATCGACGGCAGCGCCGGCGTGATGGCGTTGTCGGAAGAGCAGTTTTAAGTTGAGACAAGGCCGGCGCAAGCTGGCTGCATGTTAAAAAGCGCTGGAGAGTGATCTCCAGCGCTTTTTTTATTTCTATCAAGAATGCCTGGGATAGCGTTCAGGGCAAGGCGCCTTGTCGCCGGCAGCACGCTAGTGCTACAAGGCAATGCAACGCCGCCATGGACGCTGTGCCTGCGTTCTTAGCGGCGGGCGATGCCGTTGCCGGAATTGCGTACCAGGTCGCCGGCCGCCAGGCCAGGGTCCTGGTCGAACGCGAAGTCGGCCTTGGCGCCCGTTTCGTATTGCACGGTGACGGTCCACACCTTGCTGTTTTTCATGTGGCCTTCGACTTGCTTGCCCGCGAAAGCGCCGCCGGCGGCGCCGGCCAGGGTAGCGAGGTCCTTGCCGCGTCCGCCGCCGACCTGGCGACCCAGCAGGGCCCCGGCCACGCCGCCGCCGATCATGCCCAGGGCGCCGCCTTCGCCGGCTTTTTCACTGACGTTGACCGCCAGCACCTTGCCGCAATCGGCGCAGATTTGCTGCTGGGCTGGCTTGCTGTTCTGGCCCGCATACGAATTGCCGGCCTTTTGCGCCGCCTTGGCGTTGATGATGGCCTGGTCGTATTCGCTCTTGGCGTCGCGCAGGCATTGCATGCGGGCTTTCGAATTGGTTTCTTCTGCGCACAATTTCTTGTCGTCCGCATAGCGCGTGTTGGCTTGCTTCGTGTCGTAGGCGTATTGCGCCTTGGGCGACAGGTTCTGTGCGAAGGCGGAAGTGCTGAACAGGGCCGTGATGGCCACTGCGAGGATGAAAGGGCGACGAATCATGATCTTCTCCAGTTGGGTGTTGAATGTGCCAGTAATGCCGGCATTGTGAATGCAGTATAGAGGAAAATCATGATTGCTTACCAACACTTACATGTGCGTGTGGCGCCAGCGATTTGATGCAATTTCCATATGGAAATTAACCGTAGGCGCCGCCTGTGTACAGCAAGTCGAACAGGCGCGCCATGGTGGCGATCAGCACGCCCGCGCCTAGCATCAAGGTAGCGACCAGCACGACGGCCAGCGGCCAGCCCGTGTCCGACTGGCGTCCGGAAGCGGCGTTGTAGCGCGCGTCCCACTTGTCGTCCGGCATCAAGCCCAGCACCAGCGCTTCCAGGAAGCCGGCCAGCGCGGACAGGGTCAGGGGCAATATCTGGTAAAACCAGTCCGCGTCGGGAAAGAGCTGGCGCAGCAGCAAGGTGGCGGGCAGGGCGGCCAGGTGCAGCCAGCCCCAGGCATCCCTGGTGCCGTGCAGGTAGAAGCGGTGTGCGCCGAGGCTGCCCAGCAGGAAGGCCAGCAGCGAGGTGAACGCCTTGTTCTTGTGCGAATGTTGCAAAATGGTCGTGGTGGTCATGGGGCTCCAGAGTTGCTCATCGATAAAGATGTTCAGTATTGCGCATTGTCGGGCGCAGCGGTAGCACTTTCGTCTGACCGTGCGCGACGATAGCGCCTGATTTTCAGGCTTGGCCGTGGCATTGCCGGCACGATAGGTGCACGCGCCTATTGCGTCTTCGGCGCTGACTGGTCATAATGTTTGATTAGCCCAAATTACACGCCCGTCATCATAACGCTTGCTGCCTGGCGGTAAAGCGCGCTATAATTTGCGGCTTTTTCCGCCTCAGCACACTTTTTGGAAATATTATGGTCGTTATTCGTTTAGCTCGTGGAGGCGCCAAGAAGCGCCCGTTCTTCAACATCGTCGCTACTGATTCGCGCAATCGCCGCGATGGTCGCTTCATTGAGCGTATCGGTTTTTACAACCCGATGGCGCAAGGTGGCGAAGTTCCACTGCGTATCACCGCAGACCGTCTGGCCTACTGGCAAGGCGTTGGCGCACAATTGTCGCCAACCGTTGCTCGCCTGGTAGCTAGCAACAACAAAGCAGCAGCTTAATTAGATCACTGGTTTGACGGTCAAGACTGCATCCGGGGTGAAAGTCCCCGATGACCTGGTACAGGTAGGCTATGTCTCCGGTGCCTATGGCATTGCTGGCGGGGTCAGGATCACTCCTTTCTCCGACGACGCGGATGCATTATTAAGCGTCAAAACCTGGTGGTTTGATAAACCGACCTTGCATGATGTTCAAGTCAGGCAAGCGAAGTTACACGGCGGCGACGTCGTGGCCCAGCTGGTGGGTGTGGTCGGGCGGGATGCCGCAGAAGCGCTGAAGGGCGTCTCTGTGCAAATTCCGCGTAGCCATTTCCCGACGCTGTCGGCCGATGAATTTTATTGGTCCGATCTGATCGGATTGACAGTTGAGAATTTGCAAGGCGAGTGCCTCGGCACAGTGCACGACATGATGAGCAATGGTCCGCAATCGATCTTGCGCGTCACGCCGGTCGCCACTGCCGATGAGACCGTTGAAAAGGCGCCTGAGCGCCTGATCCCGTTTGTTGGCCAGTTTGTCATTAACGTTGACAAGGCCGCCAAGAAGATCACGGTCGACTGGGGCCTCGATTATTAAACCGCCTGCGCTTAACTTTGCGCTGGGCAATATTTGCGGGATGGCGAGCGATGCAATTTGATGTCGTGACCCTGTTCCCGGAAATGTTTGCCGCGCTGACGCAGTCGGGTGTGACCCGGCGTGCCTTCGAACAGAATAAATGTGGCTTGTCCTTGTGGAATCCCCGTGATTTCACGAGCGACAATCACCGTACCGTGGATGACCGCCCCTATGGCGGCGGCCCCGGCATGGTGATGATGGCCCGTCCGCTCGAAGCGACAATTACGGCCGCGAAGCAGCGCCAGCTTGACCTCGGTCTGGCCGCGCCGCGCGTGGTGTTCATGTCGCCGCAAGGCCGTCCGCTGACGCACGAGCGCGTCACGCAGCTGAAAGCCGAGCCTGGTCTCGTGATCCTGTGTGGCCGCTATGAAGCCGTGGACCAGCGTTTGCTGGACCGTTGCGTCGACGAGGAAATCAGCGTTGGCGACTTCGTCCTGTCGGGCGGTGAATTGCCTGCCATGGCGCTGATGGATGCGGTGATCCGCCTGTTGCCGGGTGTCTTGAACACCGAGGCATCGGCCATCGAGGACAGCTTCGTCAATGGCTTGCTCGATTCGCCGCACTACACGCGGCCGGAAACATATGAAGGCATGGCCGTGCCGCCCGTCCTGATGGGTGGCAATCATGCCGAAATAGGCAAGTGGCGCCGCCAGCGCATGCTGGAAGCGACCGCGAAAAAGCGTCCTGATCTGTTGATCAGTGCGCGCGCCGCCGGCTTGCTCAGCAAGGCCGATGAAAAATTCTTGGCCAGCCTGTAAGCTTTCCCTGGAAGGCTTGCAGGGTGGTTGTAGTGCCGGGCATGTTGCCCATATGTAATACCCATCCTCTACCGGGCGGATACTTGCTATCCACAGTGCGCCGGCATGATGGTTTTCGGAGTTATAAAAATGGACTTGATTCAACAATTAGAGCAGGAAGAAATTGCTCGTCTGGGTAAAACCATTCCTGAATTCGCACCAGGCGATACCGTTATCGTCAGCGTCAACGTAGTCGAAGGTACGCGCAAGCGCGCCCAGGCTTACGAAGGCGTCGTTATCTCGCGTCGTAACCGTGGCCTGAACTCGAACTTCATCGTTCGTAAGATCTCGTCCGGCGAAGGCGTTGAGCGTACGTTCCAACTGTACTCGCCGCTGATCGCTTCGATCGAAGTGAAACGCCGTGGTGATGTTCGCCGCGCCAAGCTGTACTATCTGCGTGAGCGTTCGGGTAAATCGGCGCGTATCAAAGAAAAATTGCCAAATCGCCGCGTTGTGGCGAAAGCAAGCGCGTAATATCAGCGTCTGCGTTGGGAAAAGGGGTGCCTCACGGTGCCCCTTTTTTTATGGCGATACCTGGCCTAAGCTGCTGCGCGTCGGCATAGGTAGCCTGCATGCTCACCGTACCAGAGTACGGTTGCGCGTCACGGCCACCTCGTCCTTCCGCTCGCGACGTTTTTTGCCAGGTGATTTTAATCATGAGGGAGGGGCAATGGCCACTATCGCATTTGATCCCAAGCAACTTGCCATCGATTCGATCGCGGGCGAGGCGGCGCTGGACGCCGCGCGCCTGACGCCGGACTGGCTGCGCCTGCGCCTGCGCGAACAGCCTGACTGGCAGCCCGAGATCACCCAGGATTTCCTGTCCGCCCGCGCCGAACCGGTGCCGGCCGCCGTGCTGATCCCCCTCGTGCAACGCCCGCAGGGCCTGACCATCCTCCTGACCATGCGCACCGACCACCTGAGCAGCCATGCGGGGCAGGTCAGCTTCCCTGGCGGGCGCAGCGAACCGTTCGACGCTACGCCCATCGCCACGGCCCTGCGCGAAACGGAGGAAGAGGTGGGCCTGTCGCGCCAGCATATCGAAGTGCTGGGCCGCCTGCCCGACTACCTCACGGGCACCGGTTACCGGGTCACGCCCGTGGTGGGCCTCGTCACGCCGCCATTTACCTTGCAGGCCGACCCGTCGGAAGTGGCGGAAATCTTCGAAGTACCGCTGGCCTTCCTCATGGATGGCGTGAATCACCAGCGCCTGTCGGTGGAACTGCCGGGCGGACGCCGTTCGTTTTATGCCATGCCGTATGAGCGCTTTTACATTTGGGGCGCCACGGCCGGCATGCTGCGCAACCTGTTTCACCTCTTGCGCGCGTAAAATGGCGCCCCGCACGTAATAAGTTTGATTCCAGCACTGCACTGCGCTATCGTAGCGGGCATTGCGGTATTGCTGAAAAAGACAAAAAGGACGTTTGATGACATTTCTCTCCATACTTTGCGCATTACTGATCGAGCAGCTCAAACCTTTGCGCGCGGACAATCCGATCTACGCCGAGATCAAGAGCCTGGCGATGCGCATGGAGACCTGGTTCAATGCCGGCCACGCCAGCCATGGCCGCATGGGCTGGTTCCTCATGATCGGCGCGCTGATGGTGCCGACGGCAGGCATCTACTGGATCTTGCTGTATTACAAGCTGACCCTGGTGGCCTTCGCCTGGAATATCCTCATCGTCTACCTGACCCTGGGCTTCCGCCACTACAGCCATTACTTCACCTCGATCCAGCTGGCCCTGAGCGCCGGCGACGAAGCATCCGCGCGCACCTTGCTGGCCGAGTGGACCAAGCTCGACACGGTGGGCATGGAGGCGAGCGAGATCGCCCGCATCGCCGTGGAAAAAGCCCTGATCACCACGCATCGCAATGTATTTGGCGTCTTCTTCTGGTTCCTCATGCCGCTGGGACCTGCCTGCGCCGTGATGTACCGCGTGGCCGAATACCTGGCGCGCGCCTGGAACGAGCCCGAGCATATGCGCAATGAGGCATTCGGCCAGTTCGCCGCCCGCGCCTTCTACTGGATCGACTGGATACCCGTGCGCCTGACGGCCGTGGCCTTTGCCGTGGTCGGCAACTTTGAAGACGCCATCTATGCCTGGCGCAATTTCGCCCAGCGCTGGCAGGACGAGGCGATCGGCATCATCCTGACGGCCGGCGGCGGCGCCATGGGCGTGCGCCTGGGCACGCCGGCGGAAACGGCGGCCCGCGTGGTCGTCACGCCGGACATGGCCGTCGATGACAGCGACAGCGAAAGCGATATCCTGCCCGGCGAAGAGCCTGGCGCGCGCGCGTTGCAGAGCACGGTGGGCCTGGTCTGGCGCGCCTTGCTGCTGTGGATGCTGCTGTTGCTGCTGCTGTCGGGAGCTGTCTGGCTCGGCTGATGCCGGCAGCTGCTCAGGCGCACAGCGCCTGTCCATGCGCCTTGCGCGCGGAACACGGGTAAAATAGGGGGCTGGCGCGGTATCCGCGGCGGCCCCTGTTTGCATCGGCACGGCAGATCGAGGTAGAACCCAAGTCTTCTATAAGATATAATACTGGCTTACCGCAGCAAACGCAGTGCAGTGATACAACTGAACTACCAGCCCGGCTTACCCGCCGGGGCCATTCACGCAATCCAGTCCCGACAAGCCACATGGCCGAGTTATCTCAAAACGAACTCTCCGACGAGTTCTTCATCCTTGGTCTCACCAGCAATGGCAAGCAATTCCGACCCAGCGATTGGGCCGAGCGCCTTTGCGGAGTGATGTCCTGTTTCAATCCCGAAGGCGGCGGGCGCAACGCGCACCTCCAGTATTCGCCCTACGTGCGCCCGACCGTGGTCAACGGCGTCAAGTCCGTCGTCGTCAATACCAAGCTGCGCGAAATCGAACCGATGGCGTTTCACTTCGTGCGCGAGTTTGCCAAGGATAACGACCTGCAGATCGTCGAGGCGTGTTTCCTGCCTCCGCCTGAAGAGAAGTAATCCCTGTTCCATTGATCTGCCTCAAGCCCGCCACGACGGGCTGGCGTAACGTTGACGCTCTGAAAACAAGGGAGCGGCGACATGCGTATCGGCGAAATCTGCACCCTGCACGCCATCTATTGCCAGCGTGACACGAGCGTGCAGCAAGCGGCGCTGATGATGCGCCAGCATCACGTGGGCGACCTGGTGGTGGCCGAGCAGCCCAACGGCGAGCGCGTCCCCGTCGGCATCCTCACCGACCGCGACATCGTCATTTCCGTCATCGCCCTGGGCCTCGACCCTGCCAGCCTGCTGGTGGGCGACATCATGAGCGCACAGCTGCTCACGGCCAGCGAAGACGAAGACGCCTATGACATCATCGAGCGCATGCGCGCCAACGGCATCCGCCGCCTGCCCGTGGTCAACAGCCTGGGTGGCCTCTGCGGCATCGTCAGTATCGACGACTTGCTGGCCTTCCTGGCCCAGGAGATGGCGGAGCTGGCGCGCGTCAGCAGCGGCCAGCTGGCGCACGAAAAGCTGGCGCGCAAATAGCCGCGGCGGCAGGCGGATATTGCGCAATGCCGATCAAATCCCCCTCGCCTGAAAATGCTACAGTCGCTGCTCGTTCAACGGGAAGCGTTCATGAGCTATCTGGCCAAGGCCCTCTGGTATATCGAATCGCATTATGCGGACAACATCTCGCTCGATGACATCGCGCAGGTGGGCGGCGCCTCGCGCTGCCACCTGACGCGCGCGTTCGGCCTGGCCACGGGCCACTCGGTGATGCGCTATGTGCGCGCGCGCCGTCTCAGCGAGGCGGCGCGCGCGCTGGCGCAGGGCGCGCAGGATATCCTCGCCGTCGCGCTCGAAGCCGGCTACGGTTCCCACGAAGCCTTTACCCGCGCCTTTCGCGAGCAATTCGATGTCACGCCAGAAATGGTGCGGGCGCAGCGCCATGTCGACAACCTGGCGCTGGTGGCGGCCATCAGGATGGATAAAACGCTGAGCGTGGCGCTGGAAGCGCCCCGTTTCGAACATGCCCCGGCCCTGCTGCTGGCGGGCCTGGTCGAACGCTATCGGGCGGAAACCAGTGCCGGCATCCCCGCCTTGTGGCAGCGCTTCCTGCCCCATGTGGCGCCGGCATCGGTGGTGTATGGCGTGTGCTGCAACAATGACGATGCGGGTAATTTCGATTATCTGTGTGCCAGCGAGGTGGCCGACTTTTCCAGCGTGCCCGACGGCTGGACGCGGCTGCGCATCGCGCCCCGGCGCTACGCCGTCTTTCGCCACCGCGGCCATATTTCCACGATACGCGCCACCTGGCATACGCTGTGGAACGCGTGGCTGCCGCAGTCGGGCCTGGAAGCGGCCGACGCGCCCGATTTCGAACGCTACGGCCCGCAGTTCGATCCCGCCAGCGGCGTTGGCGGCGTGGAAATCTGGCTTCCCTTGAAGGAATGATCATGTTACCTGGTTTGTCTGAGCCGGCCCTGTTCGCCGGCAGTCCCCCGTTGCACCGGCGCCTGCTGCAACTGGCTGCCGCCCTGGGCGCCGGCCTGCCCCTGTACTGGGTGCTGGGGCCGCAGCCGGCGGGCTGGCTGGCCTGGCTGGCGCCGCTGCCCGTGCTGCTGCTGGCCCTGCGCTCGGCGCGCCGCGATGCCGCCTGGATGACCTTGCTTGCCGCCGTGGTGGGCCTGTCATCCAACGTCGCCTATTTCCGCCTGCTCATGCCCCTGCCGGCCGTGCTGGCCGTGATCGCCGCCAAGGCATTGCTGTGGCTGCTGGTGGTGCCGGCCACGCGGCGTCTCGTGCTGCGCTACCGGGCGGGCTGGACGGTGCTGGCTTACCCGCTGCTGTGGGTGGCCATCGATACCCTGATGGCGGCCTTCCTGCAGGATGGCAACTGGGGCAGCCTCGCGTACTCGCAGGCCGATTATGTGCCCGTGCTGCAGGTGGCCGCGCTGGCGGGCGTGCCGGGCCTGTTGTTCTTGCTGTGCCTGCTGCCCTCCGCGCTGGCACTGCTGCTGGCCGGCGGCCGCGCGTATGCGCCGGCGGCGGCGGCCAGCCTGCTGCTGGCGGTGACGGCATCGGCTGCGGGCGCGTGGCGCGTGCAGGATGCGCGGGCGCCGGACGGGCCGCTGGCGGGGCTGGTCGCCATCGATGATTTTATTGGCCCGGCAACGCCGCCGGCGCAGGCGCAAGCCGTATGGGACCAGTATGCGCGCCACGTGGCGCAGCTGGCCGGGCAGGGCGCCCGGCTGGTGTTGTTGCCGGAAAAGATAGCCGTACTGGCGCCGGCGCAGGCCGCTGCGGTGCAGCAGCGCTTCCAGGCGCTGGCGCGCAGCACGGGCGTGTGGCTAACCCTGGGTGTCGGCGTGCAAGACGCTGCCGGCCGGCGCAACCTGGCCTGGCTGTTCGCGCCCGATGGCACCGCCCCCGTCAGTTACCAGAAACATCATCTGGCGCCGCCCGAGCGCGACTTCCTGGCTGGCAATGCTTATGCCGTGCTGCCGGTGGCGGGGCGGGCCATGGGCCTGGCCATCTGCAAGGACATGCATTTTGCTGCTCTGGGCCAGGCTTACGGCGCGGCCGGGGCCGGCGTGATGCTGGTGCCGGCCTGGGATTTCCAGCGCGACGCCTGGATGGGCGCGCGCATGACCGTGGTGCGTGGCGTGGAGAATGGCTATGCCGTGCTGCGCGCGGCGCGCGAGGGCTTGCTGACGGTCAGCGATGCGCATGGCCGCGTGCTGGCGGAACGGGCCAGCAGCGCCATGCCGGGCACGACCTTGCTGGCGCCGTTGCCGGCAAGCGTGCCGGTCGCGCCCTGGGCCGGCTGGCTGGGGCCGCTTTTCGGCTGGCTCTGCGTGGCGCTGGGCCTGCCCCTGCTGTTCATGGGGCGGTGGCGCGCGGGCCGCGATGCTGCACCGCACAGCGCCGGTGGGCCGGCGGCGCCCGTGTCCCGTTGAATGGCCGGCGCCAGGGCAGGTAAAGCCTGCCCGTTTCATATTATCTTCTATTGCGCCAGATAATCAGCGCATATTATTTCACCAGCATGGTGCATATATAGCCGCGTTGCGCGATTATATATTGCACTGCAATAAGTGGTTTCAGCTGGTATTGCCAAAATCGTGCATCCGGTATTAATTGGTACTTAATTCGGCCACGAAGTCATACATATCGCCGCGGAAGTAGGAGCGGCAAAATTCCACGGCGCGGCCATCGCGCAAAAAGCCCAGCCTTTCCACCGACAGGCCCGCATCGCCTTCCTCCGCCTGCAGCAGGCTGGCCTGCTCGCCCGTCAGCAACAGCGCGCTCAGGCGCTGCAACGCGCGCACGGGCCGGTTGCCCGCATGTTCCAGCGCGTCATACATGGAGATGTCGACGGCGTCGAGTCCCGGCAGGCAACTGGCCACGATGGTGGCGTACTCGAGGCACATCGGCACCTCGTCCGCATAGCGGATGCGGTGGAAGCGGTAGACGGGCGCGCCCGGCGACAGCCGCAGGCGCAAGGCTTCTTCCGGCGTCACCGTCCCTTCCGAGCGCTTGAGCCAGACGCTGCGCGGCGTGCGCCCGCGGGCGCGCATGTCCTCGGAAAACGAGGTCAGCTTGGCGAAGTTCTTCTCGATGCGCGTATTGATGAAATTGCCCGAGCCGGGGCGGCGTACCAGCAATCCCTCATTCACGAGGCCATCGATGGCCTTGCGCACGGTGATGCGCGACACGGCCAGGTCGCTGGCCAGCTGGCGTTCGGCCGGCAGCGCTTCATCGGGGCCGAGTATGCGCTTGTCGATCGCTTCGCGCAGCGCGCGCTGCAATTGCTGGTACAGGGGCAGGCTACTCGTCTGCCCCAGGCCTTGCATGATGTGAGCCAGGGTTGTCATTCGCTGAGGGTCTCCGTTACGGCGCGTTGCAGACGCGCTCTGTATCTGTTTTGTGTCGCTGGATAATACCAAAAAAGACCGTTGTAAAACCAATTTGAATTATCAAGCCAGCAATTTCGAATGGCTCGCCGCTGGTATTTAAGCTCGCCATACGGGCTACGGAATGATTATGGAGAAGTGGTCTGTGTGATTCAAACAACGTTATAAAAAAAAAGTTGCAACTGGTAGTGTTCTGGTATTGGTTAGTAGTATATTGGCGTTGAATTGGTTTTGTAAGTGGTTGTACCGAAGGGTCTGCAGCATGCCGGCGAGAGTGGGCGGGCTGGAAAGAAGACCTACGTTAAAAATGAAAAGGTTCCAATCCTGGAGCCTAAATCAAGGGGGAGTACATGAAACGCAATTTGACAGCTAGCTCTGCAGCACGCAATTTGACGCCTATCGCCGCTGCTGTGGCTATGTTGATGGCAGGCGCGAGTTTCTCGGCGCATGCTCAGGAAGCCGTGACCAAAGAGGCCAAGCCGGCAGCAACGGCGGAAGTCGATGAAGGCCAGACCGTCGTCGTGACGGGTATCCGTGCATCGCTGCAACAATCCTTGAACCAAAAACGCAATTCCGACAGCCTGGTCGAAGTGATCACGGCTGAAGACGTGGGCAAGATGCCCGACAAAAACATCGCCGACTCCCTGCAACGCGTGCCAGGCGTCAGCGTCGCCGCTGCCGGCGGCAACGAAGGCAGCTTTGGCGAAAACGACCGCGTGGCCCTGCGCGGCACGCCGTTCGGCCTGACCCTGACCACCTTCAATGGCCACTCGGTCAGCAGCGGCGACTGGTTTGCCGATAACATCATCGGTGGTGGCCGCAGCGTCAGCTTCTCGCTGTTCCCTTCCGAACTGATCGGCCGCGTCACCGTGCACAAAGGTTCGCAAGCGAACCTGCTGGAAGGCGGCGCACAGGGCGTGATCGATATCGAATCGCGCAAACCGCTGGACTTCAAGAAACAAATTACGGGTCAGGTCAGCCTGGGCGCCGTGTACTCGTCCAACTCGGGCAAGAAAGATCCGCAAGTCAGCGGCATGATTAACTGGAAGAACGATGCCAGTACCATGGGCGTGATGGTGCAGGGTTTCTACCAGAAGCGTAAGCTGAGCCGTGTCGGCCAGGAAAACGGCGTCTGGTATGACGGCGTTGCCGCGGATTCGGCAGTGGCTGGCGCCTTGCCAGGCTCGGCCGGTGGCCGCGTCAACTACATGGGCGGCACCGCCTGGTTTGAACAGGAACGCACCCGCAAGGGCGGCCTGATCGACGTGCAGATCAAGCCATCGAGCGCGCTGACCCTGGACTTCAGCCTGTTCCACTCCGAACTCGACGCACCGAACATCAACCACAACTTCATCCAGACCGTGGGCCTGGAAACGGGCAGCAAGGGCGGCTATCCTGTTGGCAACGTCAGCGGTACCTACAAGGGCGGTATCGTCACCGGCCTGCACACCACGGTGCCAGCCAATTGCGGCGCCGTCTGCGCCGGCTACTCGAGCGCAGTGCAGGAAGAGTTCAGCCGTCCTGTGGCGGAAAGCAAGTCCGACTTCTTCAACATCGATGCCAAGTACCGCGTCAACGACCGCCTGACCTTCTCGGGTAAAGTCGGCACGACCAAGGGTGTCGGCAATACGGAAAGCGGCGCGCTGGGCGTTTGGATGCCTTGGACGGGCGGCGGCTATACCCAGAACGGCGCCAAGCACGGCGTGATCTACGATACCCCGGGCGCGGACAAGTTCTCGATCGGCGGCCGTCAGGCAACGCCTTACACCTACGGCTCGCACGTGACCGCGAACGACAAGGAAACCTATGGCCAGATCGACGGTATCCTGAAGCTGGACCTGCCAGCGATCTCGTCCGTGGAATTCGGCGCCCGTGTCGCGGAACACAAGCGTGACCTGACGGCCATCGGCATCGTCGCCAAGCCATCGCTGGGCGTGACCGCCAACCTGCCCATGGATGGCCTGACCTCGTTCCCAAGCAACTTCAAGGACCTGGGCGTGAATGGCGCCGGTTACTGGACGTTCTCGCAAGCAAGCGTCAACAAGTGGCTGAAAGCGAATGCCACGTATGAAGGCAACCTGCGCCAGTCCGAGTTCAACATCAAGGAACCGACCCAGTCGGTGTACGCGATGGCGAACTTCGGCACGGAAGGCCTGTCGGGTAACTTCGGCGTGCGTTATGTGCACACCAAGGAAGACGTCAACCGCTACGAGCTGAATCCGGCTGCCCAGTACGAAATCAAGAACTACACCAATACGTACAATGATTTCCTGCCTAGCGCCAACTTCCGCCTCGACGTGACGAAAGATATCGTGGGCCGTTTCGGCATCAGCCGTACCATGGCTCGTCCTGAACTGGGCATGATGGCTGGCCTGGATCTGCGCGACAACCAGCTCGACGGCAATGCCGGCAATCCTAACCTGCGTCCTATCCGTTCGAACAACGCCGACGTGGGCGTGGAATGGTACTTTGCACCGAAATCGATGGTCTCGGCTGGCATCTTCTACTCGTCGCTCGACGGTTATGTGACCTACGGCAAGGGTGTGACGACGTTCTACAACCAGTTGCAGAACAAGTTCACCCAGTATGAAATTGGCACGCCAACCAATACCACGGCGGAAGTCAAGGGTCTGGAACTGTCCTACGTGCAAGCGTTGCCAGCAGGCTTCGGTGTGAACGCCAACTACACCTACACCGATGGCAAGGAAACGGGCAAGGTCAAGGGTTCGCCATGCGGCGATACCGGCGACTGCACCATGATCGGTACTTCGAAAAGCGCCTATAACCTGGGTGCCTTCTTCGAAAACAACAAGTTCAGCGCACGTCTGACGTACAGCTACCGTTCGGAATTCCTGAACGGCACCTCGCGTCGCAGCGCCGCGTACCAGGCCGGCATCGGCAGCCTGTCGGCATCGATCGCCTACCAGCTGACGGAAAACCTGGCCATCACGCTGGACGGCAAGGACCTCAACAATCCACTGTCGCGCTCGGTTATCAAGACCCAGGGTTCGGATGACATGCCAGGCGCGTTCTACAAGAACGGCCGTCAGATCTACCTGGCATTGCAAGGCAAGATGTAAGACGTTGGACTTAGTCGTTGCCTCCCGGCGGACACCCGGGATGGCATGACGCATGGCGGAGCGCAGCTGGCTCCGCCATTTTTTTATTGCAAGATGCTTTTCTTTCTGTAGCGAGATGAATACGATGACATTCCATACCATGCTGGCCTGCTTCGCCTGCGCGCTGCCGCTGGCCGCCGCCGCCGCTCCCGCCGCACCGGCCTTCGCGCCGGAAGTGGTGGCATACTATCCCGGCTGGAAATCGGCCGATTTTCCAGTTAACGAACACAATATTCGCGCTGGCAATGTCAGCCTGATCCAGTATGCATTTGCCGATATCTGCTGGGACGGCGAGCATGGCAACCCCGCGCCCGATGGTGGCGGTGTCCAGGCCTGTCTGGCAGCCGACGGCCAGCCTGCTAGGCCGGCGAATGGCAGCATCGTGCTGCCGGCGCCGCAAGCCGATGCCGACAACTTGCGCAAACTCAATGCGCTCAAGAAAAATCATCCGCGGCTGCGCGTCTTGCTGTCCGTGGGCGGCTGGATCTGGTCGAACCGCTTTTCGGACGTGGCCGCCACGCCGGCCGCGCGCCAGGCCTTTATCGCTTCCGCGCTGGAACTGGTGCGCCGGCACGGCCTCGACGGTATCGATATCGACTGGGAGCATCCTGCCACGGGCGGCATTCCCTGCATCGAAGGCAGGGTCTGCCACCGCAGCGACGACAAGGAGAACTATGTGCGCCTGGTTGGCGAGCTGCGCAGCGCATTCGACCAGGCCGGCAAACAGGCCGCAGGCCGCCACTACCTGATCACCATCGCCGCCGGCGCGCATGCCAGCCTGACCGACGACAGCGAAGCTGCGCCCGGCTGGATGGCGCGCCTGGCGGCGCAGCTCGACTGGATCAACCTGATGACGTATGACTATCGCGGCGTGTGGGATGCCGAGAATGGCCAGCTGGCGCCCCTGTACGCCGACCCGGCCGACCCGCTGCGCGACAAGAATCTGCATGTGGATGCGACCGTCGCGCGCTTCCTGCGCGCCGGCGTGCCGGCGGCGCAACTGGTGCTGGGCGTGCCCTTCTATGGCTATGGCTGGAAGCAGTGCGCCGCCGGCCCCCGCGGTGACGGCCTGTACCAGGCTTGCCAGGGCGCTGCCAGCGGCAACGACGGCACGCCGACATTTACCTACCGCCACCTGGTCGACCAGGGCTACCTGGCCGACGGCAAGGGTGCGCGCGGCTTCCAGCGCCACTGGAATGCCGCCTCGAAGGTACCATTTCTATACCACCGCGACAGCGGCGTTTTCATCAGTTATGAGGATGCGCAATCGGTGGGCGAAAAGGTGCGCTACATCCGCGCCAAGGGTTTGCGCGGCGGCATGTTCTGGGAGTTGAGCGGTGACGCGCAGCACACGCTGGGCACGGCCCTGGCGCCTATTTTGTCGCCTCAGCCATGAGCCAGCGCTATCTCGCCCTCGACGTCCTGCGCGGCCTGACCGTCGCCCTGATGATTGTCGTCAATACGCCTGGCGACTGGGGCAGCGTGTATGCCCCTTTCCTGCATGCCGAATGGCATGGGTTTACGCTGACGGACCTGGTGTTTCCCAGCTTTTTGTTTGTCGTCGGCAATGCGCTGGCCTTTGCGCTGGGCAAGTATGAACACCTGGGCCATGGCGCCGTGCTGGCCAAGCTGTGCAAGCGCAGCGCGCTGATCTTCGGGCTGGGCTTTTTGCTATACTGGTTCCCCTTCTTCAGGATCGACGATGCGGGCCAGTTTGCCTGGTCGCCGTTGTCGCACACGCGCATTCCCGGCGTGCTGCAGCGCATCGCCGTGTGCTACCTGGCCGCCGCCCTGATCCTCCATTACTGGAAGACGCGCGGTGCGTTGCTCTTCAGCGCTGCCGCCTTGCTCGGCTACTGGGCCATCCTGGCCACCTGGGGCGACTACAGCCTGCACGGCAATGCGCCGGCCAAGCTGGATTTATTGCTGCTGGGGGACAGCCACCTGTACCACGGCGAAGGCATCGCCTTCGATCCCGAAGGTATCCTTGGCACCCTGCCATCGATCGTCAACGTCATCGCCGGCTACCTGGCGGGCAGTTTCCTGCGCCAGGCGGCGCCGGCGCAATTGCGTTCCAGCCTGCTGCAGCTGGCCGTGGCTGGCGTCATTTGCGTGGCCGTGGCCCTGTGCTGGAATCAGGTGTTCCCGATTAACAAGAAGCTGTGGACCAGCTCCTACGTCATGCTGGGCATCGGCCTGGACTTGCTGCTGCTGGCGCTGTTGATGTTCATCATTGACGTGCGTCAAATGACGGGCTGGACCTACTTCTTTGAAGTGTTCGGCAAGAACACGCTGTTCATCTACCTGCTGTCGGAAGTGCTGGTGATCATCGCGTTTACCGTGCGCATCGGCGGCGGCAACCTGTACCAGTGGCTGTACCAGCACGGCTTTACGGGCTGGGCGCCGGCACGCCTGGGGTCGCTGCTGTTTGCCGTCAGCTTCATGCTGCTGTGCTGGCTGATCGCCTACGGCATGGACAAGCGCAAGATCTACATCAAGGTCTAGCGCTAGAACTTCAGCTTCAGGCCGTGACGGCTGGCCAGGGCCGTGAAGAGCAGCATCAGGGCGGTGACGGCGGCGGCATTCCACAGGCCGGCCGCGCCGCCCGCCGCCAGATAGGGCCACCAGAAGCGCGGCAGGTGCAGCACGGCCGCCAGCTGCTGCCACAGGTCGGGCACGATGTAGGCGAACAGGGCATTGGTGCCGGCGGGCAGCAGCACGACCGCCCAGGCGCGCCAGCGCCACACGTCGATGACGACATAAAACACGAGGAACAGGGCCAGGATGAGGGCGCTGCACACGAGCGTGTAGGACTCCGTCGCCGCGATCTTGTTGATGTGGTGATATGGCCGCAGCAGCATGCCGGCGGCAAACAGTCCCAGCGCGAACCACGCCATGAAACGTATCCTCTGTGCATGGCCCAAGGGGGAGCCGCGCAGGAACAGCTGGCCCACGAGGGTGCCGGCCAGCACATTGGCGGCCGTCGAACCGAGCACCTGCGGCACGTTGACGATGGCGTTGATACTGGCCGGCAGGAAAGCGAGGCTGCCGGCCGTGCCGCCCATGTACAGTGCGATCAGCAGGGCCAACACGCCCATCAGCGCCGTGCCGCTGCCCCGGCACGCCAGGTACAGCAAGCTGCACAGCAGATACGCCCAGCCTATCATGCCGAGGATGCCCCACCACGACGGTTGCAGCCAGGTGCTGGAAAACTCGCTGTTCAATTCTCCCCGGAACGTTGCCAGCAGGAACAGCATGAGTGCGCCGCCCGCCGCCAGCTCCAGCTTGCCCGCGCCCTGGCGCCACAGCAGTATCATGGCCGCATAGAACAGCAGGAAATACATGGCCTGCGGCAGCAGCGCCGCCCGCGCATCGTAGCGGTAGGCGTTCGCCAGCACCACGCCAGCCAGCATCAGGCTGCCTGAGCGCCACAACAGGCGTCCCAGCAGGGCTGGCGTGACGTGGCCGCAATGGCGCTGCAAGGCCAGCGGGATCGCCATGCCCACCATGAACAGGAAGCCGGGGAAGACCAGGTCCGGCATGGTGATGCCGTCGGCGCGCGGTCCCGCGTGTTCGAGCCAGTGGGCGATGCCGGGCATGCCGGCCAGGTAGTTGACCCAGATCATGGCGACGATCACGAAGCCGCGGAAGGCGTCCAGGCTGATCAGGCGTTCGGTGGCGGTGGCTGCGGTGGCTGGCGGCATGGAGGAGGAGAAAGAGGTCAAAAAAAAAGCGGCCCCGGCGCTGACCGGGAACCGCTCTTGCAGAAATTATTCTGGCAAGAATTACTGTGCCGCTGCTGCCGGCGCCGCCGCTGCCGTGGCAGGACGGTTCAGCCACAGGATCCAGTAGCGGGCCAGGTCGCCGACGCCGTCGCCGCCCTTGACCGTATCGAGCACCTTGATCGCTTCCTCTTTCTTGCCAGCCATGGCCAAGGAGTAGCCGAGGCGCAGCTTGGCGTCGTCAGGACGCTTCAGACCGCCCTTGGCGATGCCCTTTTCGATCAGGTCGATGCCTTTGTCGAACTGGTCCATCGTCACATAGGCGTAGCCGAGGTTGATCAAGCCCGTGCCATCCTTGCTCTTCATGGCCGACGCTTCGCCGCTGGCGATGTTCTTCACGTCGTCGGCGGCAGCCTTGTTGGCCTGGTCGCGCAGTTTCTTGTGCTTGGCGGCATTCGCGCCCGTGCCCAGCACGCCCTTGGCGTAGCCGGCGTCGAGGACTTTTTTCGCTTCCGTCGGGAAGGCGTTCTGCAGGGCGATTTCCGCCATGTCGCTATAGTCTTGCGGCGGCATGGTGCCCACGGCCTTGAATTGCAGGCGCAGGATATCGAGCGCGAAACGGTCGGAATAGCCAGCCTTGCTCTGCACGCGGCCCAGCAGGTCGGTCCAGTAGTCATCCGACGGGTAGTAGCGCACCAGGTTTTCCATGGCGATCAGGTAGGTGGCCGGGTCCTTGCTTTTCGAGCCCGTGTTGGCCAGCAATTGCAGCTCTTCGATCGTCGGCGTCTTGCCCGCCTGCTGCTTGGCGGTCACGTCGGCCAGCAATTCCTGCTTGGCGCGCGCGAAGTCATTGCTGAAGTAGTAGGCGCGGATGATGTAAGGGCGCACGGTGGCCACGTCACCTGTTTCCGTTTGGTAACGGGTGAACCACTTGATGGCGTTCGGGTAATCCTTGGCGTTGTAATGGTAGTTGGCCAGCGCCTGGATGAAATCGCCCTGCACATTCTTTTCCAGCTTGCCCGATTCGATCACCGCTTCGAGTGCCGTCATGGCCATGGGCGCATTGTTGGTGGCCGAGGCCAGCGCCACGCGCAGGCGGTTCAGCACGAACGTCTCGTACGGCGTCAGGGCCGGGATGGCGGCGGCCTGGTCGATGCGGCTTTGCACGTCGGCGTAATTTTTCGCATCCATCGACACCTTGACGACAGCCGGGTCGAGCAGCTTGAAGATTTCAGGACGCACGCTGTCGGCCGGCGCGGCTGCAGCGGCTGCAGGCTTGGTATCCTGCGCGTGCGACAGGGCTGGCAGGGCGTTCAGGCCGATGGCGGCCAGGATCAGGCTAAGACGGGCAAGACGGAATTGGGACATGGTCAATCCTTCAATCAATAACAAAAATACGCTCCGGCACTGGCTGCCGCAGCATCGCGCGGCGGCATCGCAAAGGGGCAGGGAATCTTAAAAAACGCACATTCTGCCATTCCGCCCGCATAAGGCCAAGGGCGGCGGCATGATAAACAGCGGCTATTGTCACATAAACGGCTGGGCTGGTGCGGCAAACGTGCGCGCCAGTGCTTGCCCTGCGGCATCGAACAGCAGGCAGCGCTGCGGCGGCAGGTGCAGGCGCATGGCATCGCCCGCCTGGCGCAAGCCATCCTCGGCCGGCAGCTTGACGGCCAGCATCTCGGCCACGCCCGGCATGCTGGCGTAGACGATGGCCACGTCGCCCAGGTATTCGACGTGGCTGACGGCCGCATCGACCACGTTGTCGCCCGCATTGCCATTGCTGCGCAGGCTGACATGCTCGGCGCGCACGCCCAGGGTCAGCGGGTCGCCCGGCGCCACGGCCTCGCCGCTGGCCTCGACCTCGATCACGGCGCCGCCGGGCAGGCGCACGGCCACCGTGCCGGGACCGCTGGCGACGGCTACGCAGGCGATGAAGTTCATCTTCGGCGCGCCGAGGAAGCCGGCCACGAACAGGTTGCCGGGATTGTTGTACAGCGCGTGCGGGCTGCCCACCTGCTCGATGCGCCCGCCATTGAAGACGACGATGCGCTCGCCCAGGGTCATCGCCTCGACCTGGTCATGCGTGACATAGATCATGGTGGTCTTCAGCTCCTGGTGCAGGCGCGAGATTTCCACGCGCATCTGCACGCGCAGCGAGGCGTCCAGGTTCGACAGCGGCTCGTCGAACAGGAACACTTGCGGCTTGCGCACGATGGCGCGGCCGATGGCCACGCGCTGGCGCTGGCCGCCCGACAGGTCCTTGGGCTTGCGCTTGAGCAGAGGCGTGATCTGCAGGATGTCGGCCGCGCGTTCGACGGCGGCGCGCACGTCCGCTTTCTTGTGGCCGGCCAGGCTCAGGGCGAACGCCATGTTCTCGAACACGGTCATGTGCGGATACAGGGCGTAGCTCTGGAAGACCATGGCCAGGCCCCGCTCGGCCGGGGCGATATCGTTGGCCAGCTTGCCGCCGATGTGCAGCTCGCCGTCCGTGATGTCTTCCAGGCCGGCGATCATGCGCAGCAGGGTGGACTTGCCGCAACCGGACGGCCCCACGAAGACGACGAATTCGCCGTCGCCGATATCGAGGTCGATGCCGTGGATGACGGGGTGCTTGTCGTCGTACAGCTTGACGATATTCTTTAAAACGATATGTGCCATGAAGTGGTTCTATCCTAGCTGGCGTTGGCCGGTGCCGGCGGGGAATCGGCCTTGCTCAGGTCGGGCTGGTCGGCGGGGTCTTTCGGACCGATGCGCATGAAGCGCGACAGGATCAGGACCGGCACGGCCGACACCAGCACCCACAGGAAAAAGGTCTTGTAGCCGAGCGCCGTCTGGATGTCGCCGCTGATCATCTTGAACAGCACGAAGCCCAGCTGCATCACGCCGGTGGCGAACGCATAGTGGGCCGTCTGGTATTTGCCCACGGAGACCACCTGCATCATGAACAGGATCAGGCCGACGAAGCCGAAGCCATAGCCGAACATCTCCACGCTGAGGGCGGCCGTGATCAGCGCCAGGTCGGTCGGCATGCTGTGGCTCAGGTAATAGAACACCAGGTTCGGTAAATTCATGGCCAGGATCAGGAACAGCATGGCGCGTTTCAATCCCAGCCAGGAAGTGAAGTAGCCGCCGCCGATGCTGCCCAGCAGGAAGGCGACGGTGCCGGCCGTGCCGTACACGGCGCCCACTTCCGTCGTCGACAGGCCCAGGCCGCCCAGTTCGCGCGCTTCGCGCAGGAACAGCGGGCCGATGGTCTGCACTTGCGCCTCGCCGGCGCGGAACAGGATGATGAAGGCGATCATGCCCCAGATGCCGGGCTTTTTCAGGAAGTCCACCAGCACGTCCCACAGGGTGCGGCTGATGCCGGCCACGCTCTTGTCGGCCACGGCCACGTTGCGCACCTGCGGCAGCGACCACAGATGGTAGGCGGCCAGCGACAGCATCATGGCGCCGATGATGAGGAAGATCACCGACCAGGCAGGCTTGACGCCGATATTTTTTTCCAGGTAGCCGGCCAGGATCACCAGGCCGCCCAGCGAGATGAACTTGCCCGCATTGAAGAAGGCGCCCTGCCAGCCCGCGTAGGCGGCCTGCTGCTTGTCGGACAGGCTGGCGATATACAGGCCGTCGCAGACGATGTCGTGCGTCGAGGACGCCAGCGCGGCGACGAACAGCACGGCCACGCAGGCGGCGAACCACAGCGGCGTTTGCAGGGCCAGCGCGATCAGGCCCAGGCTCAGGCCGCCGAGGAACTGGAACAGCACCACCATGGCCTTCTTGCTCGACGCCAGTTCGAGGAAGGGACTCCACAGCGACTTGAAGACCCAGGCAAAGCCGATCAGGCCCGTCCAGCGGGCGATCTGGTCGTTCGGCACGCCCAGGCTCTTGAACATCAGGCCGGCCACCAGGGCCACCGCGTAAAACGGCAGGCCCTGGGCGAAGTACAGCGTGGGAACCCAGGAAATCGGGCTGCGGGCGCCGCTGCTGCTGATGCTGTTGCTGCTCTTGTCGTTCATGGATGCTTCCTCGGGTCGTCTTGAAAGTGCGGTTTAATTCGGGGGCAAGGGCGCCGTGCTCTGGCAGCAGCGCCTGGCCTCGGCCATGACGATGCGGTCGGCCGCCTCCTGCGCATACAGTCCGGCGCCGGCCGGATAGCGTTCGGCCATGGCCGCCAGGCGCTGCAGGCGCACGCCGGCCGACTGCAGCGGCAGCGCGCCGGACGCCAGCGCGGCGCCGACGGCGTCGAGGGCGGCCGGCAGGCGCGCCGCATCGGGCAGCAGGGCCATGTCGGCGCCAGCGGCCAGCGCGCGCGCACTGACGTCGACGCCGTGCGCGTCGATGCCGGGCGTGATCAGCACCCCGCCGTAGCCCCACTGCTTGCGCAGCAGGCCGTGCATCACCGCGTGCGACAGGCTGACGGGCAGCTGCGCATCGAGGGCGGGGTAGGACACGTGCGCGCTCATCATCGAGGCCGCATGCGCGGCAGCCTGGCGGAAGGGCACGAAGTCGTGCTCCTCCAGTTGCGAGCGGGTCTTGTCGACGCTGGGCAGGGCTGTACCGGCCGCCTGCTGCGGCAGGTACAGCCTGGCGCAGCAGGCGACGCCCTCGGATTGGCAGCCCGCCATCCAGGCCAGGGTCATGGCCGTGGCTTGCGCCGGGTCGCCGCCAAATGCGTGCGCCGCCGCCGGCGCGTCGTTGCCGGCCGCGTCCAGCTTGAGCAGGGGCGCGAAGAGCCAGTTGACGCCGAGCGCGCGCAGGCCGCGCGCCGTCGCCGCGCCCGTGCCGTTGGCCAGTTCCGCATCGCCAACGGTGCTCAGGGCCATGGCGCTCGGGGGCTGGGGCAACCAGGCCGGATAGGCTGCCGTGTCGATGGCGATCAGGGCCCGCGGTCCCAGCACGCGCCGCAAGTCCGTCGTCAGGCGCGCCAGCTGCGCCTTGTCGACGATGTTGTCCGCGCGCAGGCAGACGGCGCGCAAGCCGTTCTGCAGCAGCCACTGCGCCGTGGCCGCATCGAGCTCGCTGCCGGCGATGCCAGTCATCAGCAGCTGCCCGGCGAGCAGGCGCAGGTCGGTGGCGATGGCGGCGCTCATTTGACGGCGCCGTCCATGCCGCGCATGAAGAAGCGCTGGGTAAACAGGAATGCCAGCAGGGTCGGCACGATGGTGATCAGGGTGCCGGCCGCGATCACGCGCGTGCTGCTGCCGAAAGTGCCGCGCAAATACAGCACGCCGACCGACAGCGGGAATTCATCGGGCTTGCTCATGACGATGGACGGCCAGATGTATTCGTTCCACGATTCGACGGCCGTCAGGATGCCGACGGTGGCCAGCCACGGCGTGATCAGCGGCAGCATGATGCGGCTGAAGATGACCCACTCGGAGGCGCCATCCACGCGTGCCGCGTCGATCAGGTCCTGCGGCACTTCCTCGAACGCCTGCTTGAGCAGCAAAATGGCCACGGCTGTCACCACGTTGGGCAGGATCACGCCCGTGTAGGTATCGACCAGGCTCATTTGCGTGATGGTGATGAAGTTGACGAGGAAGTTCACTTCGGACGGCAGCACCAGGGTGGCGAGGATCAGGCCGAACACGAGCTTGCGGCCGCGGAATTTCAGGCGCGCCAGCGGATACGCGGCCAATGAGCACAGCAGCAGTTTCCAGAACACGGTCAACACGGCGATCAGCACCGAGTTCTTGAAGAACGACCAGATGGGAATCGCGTTGAACACTTCGACGAAGTTCTCCAGCGATGGCGCCTTCGGCCAGAAGGTGGGCGGGAAGGCGAAGATATTGCCTTCCGTGGAGATGGCCGTCACCAGCGTCCACCAGAACGGGAAGACGCAGACGACGGCGATCGCGCACAGCACGGCATAGTGGCCCAGTATCTGCAGGCGGGTTTTCAGGGGGCGGGAACGGGTTTTCATGGTCAGTCCCCTGTCAGCGGTGCTTCGGTTTGAGGTAGCGCAGGCACAGCAGGGCGATGCCGATGCAAAATAGCGAGACGATGAAGCTGGCCGCCAGCGCGCGCGGCAGTTTCAAGTGTTTCAGGCCCTGGTCGTAGGCGTAGTACAGCGCCGTGAAGGTGGAATTCATCGGACCGCCCTGGGTCAGCACGTCGACTTCCTGGTACGCCTTCAGGGCCGCCAGCACGGACAGGATGGAGCACAGCATGATGGTCGGGCGCAGCATCGGCACGGTGATCTTCCAGAAGCGCTGCCAGCGGCTGGCGCCATCGAGCATGGCCGCTTCCTGCATGTCCGACGGGATCGACTGCAGGGCCGCCAGGTACATCACCATGTACCAGCCCAGGCCGCGCCACAGGGTGACGAACATCACGGCAAACAGGGCCAGGCTGTCGTTCGACAGCCAGCCCACGGGCGCGTTCACCAGCCTTAGCGTCATCATCACGTAGTTCAGCGCGCCCTGTTCGTGGAACATGAAGCCCCACATGATGCCGACCACGGAAACGGTGGTCACCACCGGCACGTAGAAGGCGGCGCGGAACAGGCGGATGCCGGGCAGGCGGTTGTTGACCAGCACGGCCAGCGTGATGGCGCCCACCTGCACGAAGGGCACCATCAGCAGGAACATCAGCGAATTCTTCAGGCCGGAGACGAACATCTCGTTGTTGAAGATGTAGCGGAAATTATCGAGGCCGACGAAGCGCGTCTCGCGTATCAGGCTGTAGTCGGTGAACGCCAGCACGGAGCCGTAGCCGACGGGCCAGAAGGAAAATGCGGCCAGCAGCAGCAGGGCCGGGGCGAGGAACAGCCAGGCTTGCAGGGTGTGGCGGTGGGCGAGTTTCATGGTGTCCTTAGTGGCGCGGCAGGGTGGCCAGCTTGCGGTTCCAGATGGCGACGGCCTGGTCCAGCGCCTGCTTCACATCCTGCTTGCCCGTCACGCCCGCCTCGACGGCTTTCACCAGCGAGCGGCGCAATTCGTCGTAGTCGTCGATGCCGGCCACGTACAGGGTGCGCGAATGGTTCATCGACATGGCGCCGGCGGCCACCGCCTTTTCGGCGGCGCCCGCGTTCTGCGGCGTGGCGAGGAAGAACGGATCGGCGGCCGCCCTGACGGTGGTGGGAAAGACGCTGGCCTGGCGCGCGAAGGCCAGCTGGTTGTCGTCGTTCGTCAGGAAGCGCGCGAACTTGCCCACCGAGGGCAGCAGGCGCACCGGCACGCCTTTCGGAATGGCGAAGTGCACCAGCCAGCCGCCGTCGGCGATGCCGGTGGGACCCAGCGGCGCCGGCGCCACGTCGGTGATGGCGTAGATGTCTTTCGCGTCGCCGCGGATGCGCTGCATGGCCGTGGGCGGCGCCAGCAGCATGCCCAGGCGCCCGCCCTTGTAGGCGTCGATTACGGCCGGGAAATTGTCTTCGGCGAACAGGCTTTCCTTCAGCAGGCCGCCCACCTTGTAGGTGTCGGCCAGCTTCTGCACCAGCGCCACGTGCTGCGGCGAATTGAAGACGGCGCGGTTGTCGGTGATGACGGCCAGGCCCTGCTGCATGAACAGGCCGTCGATCTTCGACAGCGCCGGGGCGATGCCGGCCTTGCCCGTGCGCTGCGCGATCTGGCGCGCAAACGCCAGCTGCTCGTCGAGGCTGGCGGGGCCGCGCGTGAGGCCTGCCTGTTTGAAGATGGCGGTATTGAAGGCGATCACCGCGACATTGCTGTACATGGGGAAGCCGTAGGTGCGGCCCTTGAAGCGCAGGTCTGCCAGGGCGCTGGGAATGTAGCTGGCGCGCGCCTCGCCGAGCAGCGCGTCGACGGGCGTGAGCAGGCCGTCGCGCGCATATTCATCGGCCCAGGGCACGTTCAGGCTGACCAGCGCGGGCGGCGTGCCGGCCACGATGCGCGTGACCAGCTTGGTCTGGATAACGTCCCACGGGAAGTCGATCCATTCGATCTTGACGTCGGGATTCTGCGCCTCATAGCGCGCCACCACCGCATTGAAATACGGCGTGAACTTGGGCTTCATGCTGAAGGTCCAGAATTCGATTTTCTCGACAGCCCATGCCTGCGGCGCGAGCAGGCCCGCACAGGCAACAACCGCCAACAGTCTCTTGATCGTCATGTTTATCCTGGAGCGCAAGGCTCCAATGTCTATGAGTCCGCGGCGCGGGTACATGCCCTTGCCGTCGCTTATATTCGTGCTGCTGCCGGCGGCCGCCCCGTGCCGGGGGCCGCTGCCGGGTACTGCCTGCTAGTTCGTTTTGGTGACCTTGCTCAGGTGACGCGGCGCGTCCGGGTCCATGCCGCGCGCGGCCGACAGTTTCGCCGCCATCACGTAGAAGGACTGGATGGCGACGATCGGGTCGAGATCCGGCGTGGCCGCCACGGGCAGGGTCAGGTCGCGTTCGGCGACGTCGGCCGGCGCCGCCAGCAGGACCTTGGCGCCGCGGCCGCGCATTTCCGTGGCCAGTTGCAGCAGGCCGGCTTGCGTCGGGCCGCGCGTGGCGAAAATCAGCAGCGGATAGCCGTCTTCGATCAGGGCCATCGGGCCGTGCTTGATCTCGGCGCCGCTGAAGGCTTCCGCCTGCAGGGCCGAGGTTTCCTTGAATTTCAGCGCCGCTTCCAGCGCCACGGGGAAGCTGATGCCGCGTCCCACGACCATGATGTTGCGCGCCGGCGCCAGCACGTCGATGGCGGGCGACCAGTCGACGCGGGTCGCCTCGAGCAGCGCTTCGGGCAGCGCTTCCAGGCCCGCCTGCAGTTCAGGGTCGTTCTGCCACTGGGCGACCATGCGCGCGCCGGCGACCAGGCTGGTGATGAAGCTTTTCGTCGCGGCGACGCTCTGTTCCTTGCCGGCGCGCAGGGGCATGGCCCATTCGGCGGCGTGCGCCAGCGGCGACTCGATATCGTTGACCAGGGCCACGGTGGTGGCGCCGCCGTCGCGGAAGTAGCGGATCGGTTCGACCACGTCCGGGCTCTGGCCCGATTGCGAGATCGAGATGGCCAGCGTGTCGCGCGTCACCAGCGGCGACTTGTTCAGGGTTACCAGCGACATCGGCAGGGACGCCACGACGCGGCCCAGGCGTGCCATGATCAGGTAGGCGACGTAGTTGCAGGCGTGGTCGGAGCTGCCGCGCGCGATGGTCAGCGCGGTCGAGAACGAGGTGCTCCTCAATTTGCGGCCCAGTTCCGCGTAGCGTTCCGTGTCGCTGGCCAGTTGCAGGGCGACGCATTCGGCGGCGGAAATGGCTTCTTTAAGCATCATTGAGGTCACAGATTTCTCCTTCTATATACACAGCTTTGAGTTTGAGATCGCGATCGAGTACCACCAGATCGGCGTAAGTACCGGGGGCCAGCCGGCCGCGTTCTTCCAGGCCCAGGTAATCGGCGGCGTTGGTCGACACGCGCTTGGACGCGTCGGCCAGGTCCAGCCCCAGTCCCACCAGGTTGCGCAGCGCCTGGTCCAGGGTCAGGGTGCTGCCCGCCAGCGTGCCGTCGGGCAGGCGCACGCCGCCCATGCATTTCTGCACGGCGTGGCGGCCCAGCATGTATTCGCCGTCCGGCATGCCGGTGGCGGCGGTCGAATCGGTGACGCAGTACAGGCGCGGGATGGCGCGCAGGGCCACCTTGATGGCGCCCGGATGCACGTGCAGCAGGTCGGGGATCAGTTCGGCGTATTCGGCGTGCGCCAGGGCGGCGCCGACCATGCCCGGCTCGCGGTGGTGCAGGCCGCTCATGGCGTTGAACAGGTGCGTGAAGCCCATGGCGCCGTGTTCCAGCGCGGCCACGCCGTCTTCATAGGAGCCGAGCGTGTGGCCGATCTGCACGCGCACGCCGGCGTCGGCCAATGCGCGCACCAGTTCCAGGTGGCCGGCGATTTCCGGCGCCACGGTGATGACGCGCAGCTTGGCCAGCGTTTGCAGGCGCTCGATTTCGGCCAGCGTGGCGGCGCGCGCGTAGTTCGGCTGCGCGCCGAGCTTGCCGGAATTGATGTACGGGCCTTCCAGGTGGGCGCCCAGCACGCGCGCCGTGTTCGGGCGGCGGTCCTTGGCGGCGGCGCCGATGGCCGTCAGCGCCATGTCGATGTCTTCCGGCGGCGCCGTCATGGTGGTGGCCAGCAGGCTGGTGGTGCCGTGGCGCGCATGGATGGCCGCGATGGTGTAGACGGCTTCGCCGCCTTCCATGATGTCCTTGCCGGCGCCGCCATGCACGTGCAGGTCGATGAAGCCGGGCAGGATGTAGTCGTCGCTGTTCTGCGACGGGTGGATGGAACTGCCTTCGATGCTGTCCACGCGCTCGCCGAAGGCGATGGCGCCGTGGATCCAGCCACCTGGGGTAAGGATATTGCCTTTGATAGTGCTGCTCATCTGCGCGACTCCGCTACGAATTCATAATAATCACTGCGGCAATACGAGTGGGTCAGTTCCACCGCTGCGCCGTTGTCGAGATAACTGACACGGGTGATGTGCAGCATGGCTTCACCCGTCTTGATATTGGCCAGCTTGGCCTGTTCCGCCGTGGCGTTGACGGCGCGGATATGCTGCAGCGCGCGCATCGGGATGGTGCCGCGCGACTCCAGGTAGCCGTACAGCGAATCGGTCACCTGCTGCGGGTCCGGCATGTACAGCGCGGGGATGGTGGTCGTTTCGATCGCCATCACCACTTCGTCGGCCGTGCGCAAGCGGCGCAGGCGCGCCACCGGCATGTGCGGCGACAGGCCCAGCGACAGCAGTTCCAGCGGCGCCGCCGCGCCGATGTCGCGCTGCAGCCAGCGCGAGCCGGCCGTAAACCCGCGCTGGCGCAATTCTTCCGAAAAGCTGGTCAGGCGCGACAGCGGCTGCTCCAGCTTGGGCGTGATGTAGGTACCTGAACCGCGCTTGCGCGTCAGCATGCCCCGGTCGCACAGCATGTCGATGGCCTTGCGCGCCGTGACGCGCGAGATTTCGAGGATGTCCGACAGCACGCGCTCGGAGGGCAGGGCCTGGTTGGCGCGCCAGTCGCCGCTGGCGATGCCGTCCGACAGCATGTTCGCCAACTGCATGTAGAGCGGCGTGTCGCTGGCCGGATTGGGTTTGAAGGCCGACAGTTTGGCTAGCATGTCATTGCTCCCGCAAGTGCGTGCGTATCAGGCGCAGGCCGCCTGCGGCCGAGTCGCCCTGTGCCGGCACGACCAGTTTCAACAGTTCCGCCGGCAGGTAGGCCGACAGGGGCGCCGCCAGGCCGCCGCACAGGGCCACCGGCAAGGTGCCGGCCGGATCGAGCGCCCTGGCGATGAGGGCGATCTGCCGGCCCGCGTCGACCAGGATGCCATGGGCCACGGCATTGCTGGCCGCGTGTTCGAGCACCAGCCGCGCCAGCTGCGCGAAAGTGGTCTGGCTGGCGGCCGCCAGCCACACCTGCATGGCGTCGCGCTGGCCGCCGCAGGCGTCGATGACGGCCGTGGCGAAGGCGCTGCCGGGCACGCGGCCATCGACCACCTGCTGCGCGTGGTTGATGGCGCGCATGCCGATCCAGGCGCCGCCCGCCTCATCGCCCGAGGGGAAGCCCCAGCCGCCCACTTCATGGCGGCTGCCGTCCGCGTGCAGCACTTCGCCCACGCTGCCGGTGCCGATGGCGACGATGGCGCCCGGCTGGCCCGCATGCGCGCCCAGCAGGGTGGTCAAGGCGTCCGATTCGAGCGCCACGGCGGCATAGCCGGGATTGTGGTCGACGAAGCTGGCGGCCCACTGCTTGTTGTGCACGCCGGCCAGGCCCAGGCCGATGGCCATGCGTTGCAAGGAAGGCTGTTCCAGGCCGGCGGCGCGGAAGGCCAGGGTGACGGCGTGCGCCACGGAGGCCCAGGCGCGGTCGATGCCCAGTCCCAGGCCGGAAGGGCCGCTTTGCCCCTGCGCCAGTTCCTGGCCGTCCAGGCGCGCCAGGCGTACACGGGTACCGCTGCCCCCGCCGTCGACGCCGATTATGTATTCGATCATGTGTATGCAGTCCGGCTTATGGTTGATGACGCCTGTCTCGTTTTTTTATTTGTCGGGCGGCGAAAAAGCTGAAGGCACTATATTGTTGCCTCGATGGCTTGTCAACAGGTATTTAAGTGGTATTAATAAATGCTGCGGGGAACGCCACATCATGCCTGAGATGCCATTGCCAAGTCATTGTTAATACAGGGTTTTTTGTGTGTTGCGAATGGTATTGAAATTGGCCTTGTTTAATGCCAATTTTCTCCCGCTGGTCTGCGTCCGGCCCGCTTATATTGCTTGCGCGCATGCTTGGCAAGGGCCGCCATCAAGAGTAGAGTCCGCCTTTTACACCTGAGTTGGAAGAGCATGATGAACGACAAGGCAGCAAAGAGCGCGTATTGGGACGACTGGCAGCAAGAGGCGCTGGCCGCTGGCGTGTCGGCGCCGCTGGCCGCGCTGGGCATGGAAATGATGCGCACGCACCGCAAGAACCGCTGGCCGAAGGATTTCCTGGGACGCGAAAGCGATGGCCCGGTGATGCTGGAGATGTGCCTGGAAGATGAGGCGGAAACGGAATTGTTCTTTATCGAGAACCTGTATCCGTACGATGCGGCGCTGATCGAAAAGACGCGCCGCCGTCTGTGCCTGCACTAAACAAGAGACAAGCGCCTGCGCTTGCCGGATCAGCCGCCTTGCGCGGCTGTTTTTACGTCAGCGGCTGGAATTTTTCGTTGCGTGTGCGCGCCTGCATGCGCAAGCCCAGCAGTCCGATGGCGACCAGCAGCAGCGAATGCGTGCTCGGTTCATACGGGGTGGGCACGCGCAGATCCGCGTGCGGCTGGAAATAGGCCAGGCGCGCGGTCAGCGCGGCCGGTATCGCCGGGTAGGCGGCGTAGCGGCCTGGCGGCGCATCCGCCGCATGCGCGTTGCCAGCGGCCCATAGCGACAGGGCTGCGCCCAGCACGATCATTGTTCTCATCATATTGTGTATTTCTGCCGAGGGCTGTGCGTTGAACCTCATGGGCGCGCCGCATGCCGGCCCATGTCCTGTCCCCAGTTTGTATGCTTGCCTCCGGTGCCGCTCGTACCGCACCGAATGATATCTTTTTATAAATTGCGTGTATTAAAACATAATAAAATGAAAATGCCTACGTCTTTTTGCAAATAAGCGCATGCAGTGCGCGCGCTTGCCGGGGCCGGTCTATTGCATGGGGGAAATGACGTGGCATTTTCATGGGGCGGTGTCATAATGGTTGCGGCATCCCCGCCCAGGCATGGAGTAGATAATGAGCAAGGCACAGGACAGCAAGAAAGAAAGCAAGAAGGAACCGGCCAAGAGCATGAAAGAGAAGAAGGAAGCCAAGAAGGTCAAGAAAGAAGAGCGCAAGCGTTAAGCATGCGCGCGCGCCGTTTGCCGTCGCGTCCATGGCGCTGGCCAGCCCTGCTGGCGGCGTGCGCCGTGCTGGCCGTTGGCGCGCCCGCGTCCCGCGTGCTGGCGCAGCAGAAACCGCCGCCGTCCACGTTTGGCCAGGTGGTGGGCAATGCCGTGCTGTGCATCGACCAGATCGACAACAAGGCTTTCTATGCGTATCTGCTGACGGCCTTCGGTCCCGCCTACAAGCATGAAGGGGGCGCCTACTGGTTCCGCACGGACGCCAGCCTGTGGGGCGCGCCCATTACCGACGTGATCGTCAGCGACGACACCAGCCCCCTCGTCTTCATGGGCGTGGTGGCGGACACGACGCCGGAAAAGCTGGAGCCGGCCATCCGCGGCGCGTCGGGCTTGCGTTTTAATAAACTCGATAATTCCGCATTTCCCGTCCGCGGCTCCGTGCCTGGCAGTAAAATCGTGTACTTCCGCAGCAAGGCAAAAGTCTATTGCGCCAAATACAAGCCATTGCCGCCCGCGCACACCCGGTGAGCGTCGCCGCTTGCCGCGCTTGCTTGCCGTACGCATATTGATCGTTCCATCCGCAGGGTCTCCATGTACACGCATTATTTCCAGCTCAAGCAGTCACCGTTTTCGATCGCTCCCGATCCCCGCTACCTGTTCATGAGCGAACGCCACCGCGAGGCGCTCGCGCACCTGCTGTACGGCGTCGGCAGCGGCGGCGGCTTCGTGCTGCTGACGGGCGAAATCGGCGCCGGCAAGACCACCGTCTGCCGCTGCTTCATGGAGCAGATCCCCGACAATTGCCAGCTCGCCTACATCTTCAATCCGAAGCTGTCCGTCGAGGAATTGCTGCACTCGATCTGCGAGGAATTCCGCATTGCCCTGGCGCCTGGCGTGTCCAGCGTGAAAGGCTATGTCGACGCCATCAATGCACATCTGCTGGCCAGCCATGCGCAGGGCAAGAACAATGTGCTGATCATTGACGAAGCGCAAAACCTGTCCGCCGCCGTGCTCGAGCAACTGCGTCTGCTGACGAACCTGGAAACGAGCGAGCGCAAGCTGCTGCAGATCATCCTCATCGGCCAGCCGGAATTGCGCGCCATGCTGGCCCGGCCCGAGCTCGAGCAACTGGCCCAGCGCGTGATCGCCCGCTACCACCTCGGCTCGCTGACGGCCGGCGAGACGGCCAGCTATATTCACCACCGCCTGGCCGTGGCCGGCAACACGGCGCAGACGCCGTTCGCGCCGCGCCTGATGGCGCAGATCCATGCCTTGAGCCATGGCGTGCCGCGCCGCATCAACCTGCTGTGCGACCGCGCGCTGCTGGGCGCCTACGTGGAAAACCAGCCGCAAGTGACGCGCCAGATCCTGCGCCGCGCCGCCGATGAAGTGTTTGCCGAAGCGGCTGCCGGCGCGCCGACGCGTCCGGCTGGCTTGCGCTGGCCGCAGGTGGCGGGCGGCGTGCTGGCCGGTGCGCTGGTGACGGCCGCGCTGGCCTGGCATTTCATGCCGCGCGCCGGCGCACCGGCGCCGGCCGTGGCCGCACCGGCTGTGGTCGCACCGGCCGTGGCCGCAGCGCCGCCGGCCGCGTCCGCCGTGACGGTTGCATCCACGCCCACGCCCGCGCCTGCCAGCGTGCCTGACCGCAATGCCGTGCTGCGCCAGCTGGCCGCCCTGTGGGGCGAGCACTTGCCGGCCGGCGACGCCTGCCAGGCGGGCGCCAGGGCCGGCTTGCGCTGCCTGCACAGCCGGGGCGGCATCGCCGAACTGCGCGTGCTGGACCGTCCCGCCATGCTGGCGCTGCGCGATGCCGCCGGCGTGGAGCAACTGGCGCTGCTGACCCAGCTGCGCGGCGAGACGGCAACCGTGTCGCTCGACGGCAAGCAGCAGAGCCTTCCGCTGGCCCAGCTGGCGCAGCGCAGCGACGGCAGCTTCACGACGTTCTGGCGCGCCCCGCGCAACTGGCGCGACGAGGTGCCGATGGGCGCCCGCGGCGCCGACGTGGACTGGCTGGCGCAACGCCTGGCGCAATTGCACGGCTTGCCCGCGCCGGCCGCCAGCGTGCCGCTCGACGCCGAGATGCAGCGCCTGCTGCGCGACTTCCAGCAAAGCCAGAACCTGAAGGCCGATGGCCTGGCGGGACCGAAAACTTTCATGCGCCTGATGCAACTGGGCGACAACTCGGAGCCGCGCCTGTCCGCCGCGGCTCCTGCCGTGGCAGCGCCTGCCGCGACGGCGATGGTGGCGGGAAAATAAGATGTCCTACATACTCGAAGCACTGAAAAAATCGCAGGCCGAGCGCCAGCTGGGCGAGTTGCCCACGATCCACGCGCCGCAAGTGCAGCTGCAGGCCGCCGCGGCAGGTGTGCGTTCCCGGCGCCTGCCCGCCTGGCTGGCGCTGGGCGGCGTGACGGTGGCCGTGGCTGCCGCACTGCTGTGGTGGCGGCCGTGGCAGGCAGTCGCGCCGACACCGGCGCCAGCCGTTGCCACCGCGCCTGCGCCGCTTGCGGCGCCGCTGTCCGTCGCGGCCGTGGCGCCCGTTGCCGCCCCCGCGCCTGTGGCCGTATCCGAACCGGTGCCGTCGCCCGCCGCTGCCGCGCCGCTGCCGCGTGCCGCTGTCGTGGCCGCACCCATGGCCGAGCCGAAGCGGGAAGCGCCGGCCAGGGCCGAGGCGCCGCCTGCGCCCGTCGCCGCGGCAGCTCCACCTCCCGTCGCGGCGCCGGCGCCTGTGGCCGTGGCCACGCCAGCGCCTGCATCGGACGAGGCCGTGCCTGGCATGCGCGACTTGCCCGAGCCGATACAGCGGCAGATTCCCGCCATCGCCATCGGCGGCTATATCTATTCGAAGAATCCGGCCGACCGCTTGTTGCTGATCGACAAGGTACTGCGCCACGAGGGCGAGGAACTGGCGCCTGGCCTGGTGCTGGAAAAGCTGCAGCCCAAGGCGGCCATTTTCAGCTTCAAGGGCTACCGCTACCGCGTACCGTATTGATCGCCACGCATTTCTTGTTGTAGATCAAACGCAGGCATCGCTGGCCGAACCCTGCCGGCCGGGGCCGGTCGAACCAGAGTCGCCGCGCCTGTGTGCGTGGCCGGGGAGTTCCGGGAGTTTCGATGAGTGCTGCTGCTGTTGATGACGGTGCTGACGATGGTGGCGTCCATCCGCTGGGAAACCTGACGCGCATCGAACATATCGTCGTGCTGATGATGGAAAACCGTTCCTTCGACCACATGCTCGGCTACCTGAGCCTGGAAGGCGGGCGCGACGATATCGACGGCTTGCGGGCCAGCCATGCGAATGTGCACGCGGGCGTCACGTATCGCGTGCACCGCCTGCGGCGCACGGCTTTCGATGCATCGCAGGATCCGTCGCACACGGGCATGTCGGTGGCGCAGCAATTGCAGAACAATAACGGCGGCTTCGTCGACGACTATGTGCACACGCATCCGGGCGACCCCGACATCGACCTGGTGATGGGCTACTACAACGGGGCCGACCTGCCCATGTACGACTTCCTCGCGCGCCAGTTTTGCGTCTGCGACCGCTGCTACAGCTCGGTGCCGGGCGCGACCTGGCCCAACCGCCTGTATGCCGTCAGCGGCAGGGCGGCCGGCAGCAAGGACAGCAAGCGCGTGCCCCTGTATGCGAACAAATCATTCGTGCGCCACCTCGAGCGCGCCCTCGTCAGCTGGAAGTTTTACTCGGCCTGGAAGCCGTGGAGCCTGGCCCTGACGGACGACCATTACCGTTCGTCCGAATTTTACGAACCGTTCGGCTCCAGCCAGCGCCGCTATGGCTTCATCGGCGATGCGCTGGCGGGCGCCTTGCCGGCCGTCAGCTGGATCGACCCGCATTTCTTTGCCAACGACGACCATCCGCCGGCCGATATCCGCGCCGGGCAGGCGCTGGTGGCGCAGGTGTACCAGGCGCTGGCGCACGGGCCCGCCTGGGCGCGTACCTTGCTGATCCTCAGTTACGACGAGCACGGCGGCTTCTTCGACCATGTACCGCCGCCCGTCGCCGTCGACGACGATCCCGCGTTTCGCCAGTACGGCGTGCGCGTGCCCATGCTGTTGGTGTCGCCGCTGATCGCGCCCGGCAGCGTCTGCCACCAGGTGTTCGACCACACGTCCATCATCAAGACCATCCTGCAGCGCTTTTGCCGCAGCGACGCTGGCGGCTTGCCCGACATGGGCGCGCGCGTGGCGGCCGCCAGCGGCCTGGGCGAAGTGCTGGGCCTGGCGCAGGCGCGGCCGCCGCCCGCCGTGCCGGCCACGGTGCTGGCGCAGCGCGCGCAATGGGAAGACGACGTGCGGCGGCAGGATTTCGCCGCGCCCGCGCCGGCAGGCCGGCCCGCGGCGAATGGCGCGGGAGGCGCGGCTTCTGCCGGCCCCGCCGGTCCCGCCGCGCCGCTCCTGTCCGATACGGAGGCGGGGGCGATTGCTGCCCATCGGCAATTGGCGCGCACGGCCAGGAATGCGCTGGCGGCGCATGGCAAGCCGGCGACGCAGCCGGCGGGCCGGCGCAGGCGGCAGGGCACCGATGGCGGCACGCCGCAGGGGGCATCGCCTGGCAAGCAGGGAGGCGGGCGGCGCGGCTAGGGGCGGCCCGCCGGCACGGGGCCGGTGACGATGGCAGGGCTGGCGCCTGAACGGGGAGGAAGAAGAGCTGATTGATTGAGTAATTGACTGAGTAATTGATTGGGCAATACGGCTTTGCTTGACCTGTGCAATGCCTGGCACCGATGCCGGACCATCGCGCCGGTGGCGCTGCGTATAATGAGCCATACTCAATCAAGGACACCCCCATGCACGATGCGATGCCCGCGCACCCGGTACTCGGTGTGATCGGCCGTTCCGGTAGCGGCAAGACGACCCTGCTGGAATTTGTGGTGAAGGAAATGGCGGCGCGCGGCTTGCGCGTCAATCTGGTCAAGCACAGCCACCACGACCTGGCGCTGGAACCGCCGCAAAAGGACAGCGCCCGCCTGCGCATGGCGGGCGCGGCGGAAGTGCTGGTGGCGTCGCCATACCGCTTTGCCATCGTGCATGAGTTGCGCGGCGCGCCTGAGCCGAGCCTGGCGCAGCAGCTGGCCCGCATGGGACCGGCAGACCTGACCCTGGTGGAAGGCTTCAAGACGGACCCGATCGCCAAGCTGGAGATATTCCGCCCGGAAGTGGGGCAGGCGCCTCTGTATCCGCATGACCCGCATGTGATCGCCGTGGCGTCGGACAGCCCCGCGCCGGCCGACTTGCGCGCCGGCGTGCAGTGGCTGGACTTGAATGCGCGCGAACTGGTGCTCGCGTGGATATTGCAGCGGCTGCAAAAATAAGGTTCACGATCAGCTAAAGGTTTCCCATCGCTATCCGTTAATACTGGTAGAACCTCATTGGAGAAACGTATGGACGTCGGAAGCATTGCTCAACTGTCAACCACGATGGCGGAGACCGGTACGCGCCAAGCCGTCGGCCTGACTGTCCTGAAAAAAGCCCAGGATATTCAAAGCTCGACCGCGACTGCCTTGCTGCAAGCCTTGCCGCCAGTGCAATCGGCAGCGAACTTGCCAGCGCACCTCGGTAACCGCATCAATACGACGGCCTGAGCGTCGTCCCGGCGCCATCGCGGCGCCCGTCTTGTCCACGCTACCGTTGCCGACGGTGGCGCGTGGGCGTTGTCATGTGTTTTTTTGATGTAAACACCATCCTTCCTTGTTTTTCCTCCCTGCTGGCCTCATCTTGCATTGATAAAATTACCATTGTTCGCCATGGCGCGGCCGATTCAGTAAAATGACGTGCATAGCCTCCGCGTTGCCGATTGCGCAGCCTGGGGCGTGCCCTGACTTTTCGATTACTTTGACCCACGCAAGAGGATTTCCCATGAATACACGTCAAGCCCTCATCGCCGCCGCCCTGGCAGGCATCTGCGCCGGCACCACCGCCAGCGTGGCCGCGCATGATGCGCCCGCCACCAGTGGCGACAAGGAAAAATGCTACGGCGTGGCAAAGGCGGGGCAGAATGACTGCGCCTCTTCCGATGGCGCGCACTCGTGCGCAGGCCAGGCCCCGGCCGATAACCTGCCCACGGAATGGGCGTATGTTGCCAAGGGCACGTGCGAACAGGCGGGCGGCTCGATGAAGCCGATCAAGGCAGTGAAGCCGGCCGCGCCAGCCGAGCAGTCATAAGTTTTCCAGGCAGCAGCGCCATGACGCAGCCCGCCCATGCTCTTGCCGGCGTGGGCGTCGGCTTGCGCGTTGCCCACTACCGCGACTTCCTCGAGCGCCGGCCCCGCGTCGGCTGGCTGGAAGTGCATACCGAAAATTATCTGCAGCCGTCGGGTTGGGATAGTCATGTGCTGCACGCCTTGCGCCAGGACTACGCCGTCAGCCTGCATGGCGTGGGCCTGGGCCTCGGTTCGGCGCGCGGCTTTTCCGACGCGCACCTGCAGCGCGTGCGCGCCGTGGTGGAACGCATCGAGCCGGCCCTCGTGTCGGAACACCTGTGCTGGGGTGCCGTGGCGCAGCAGCAACTCAATGACCTGCTGCCGCTGGCCTTGAGCAAGGCGGCCCTGGACTTGCTGTGCGAGCGGGTAGGGCGCGTGCAGGATGTGCTGAAAAGGCCGATCTTGCTGGAGAATGTCTCGACGTATGTGCGTTTTCGCGACGATGCCATGAGCGAGGCGCAATTCCTGGCCGCACTGGCGCGCCGCACTGGCTGCGGCTTGCTGCTCGATATCAATAACCTGTATGTGAACCAGTGCAACCACGGCGAAGATGCCTTGATGGCCATGCAGGCGATCGCGCCTGGCAGCGTGGGCGAGCTGCATCTGGCCGGCCACCTGGTGACGCCGCAAGCCGTGATCGACCACCATGGCGCGCCCGTTGCCGGGCCGGTCTGGGATCTGTATGCGGCCGCCTTGCAGCGCTTCGGCGCCGTGCCGACCTTGATCGAATGGGACACGGACCTGCCCGCGCTCGATGTCCTGCTGGGCGAGGCGGCCAAGGCCGAAGCCATGCTGGCGCGGCAGCGGCCGCCGGCGCCATGGCAAGGACAGGCGCCGGCATCACCGCTGGCGCCCGTTTCGCCGGACGCGCTGGCCGGCAGCCAGCAAGCGTTTGCCGCGGCCCTGTTCGATGCGGCGCGCAGCCCGGCCGTATTGCAGCAATGCCAGGGCGAGGCAGCGGCAGGGCGTTTGGCCTTGTACCGTGGCAATCTCACTGCCACCTGGCGCCGCGCCCTGGGCCATGCATATCCCGTCGTGCTGGCGCTGGTGGGCGAGGAGTTCTTTGGCGGCCTGGCGCGCGCCTATGGCCGGCAACATCCATCCGACAGTCCCGATCTGCACCAGTTTGGCGCCCGTTTCGCGGACTTCCTTGCCAGCTTCCCCCATGTGGCCCACTTGCCTTACCTGCCGGACATGGCGCGCCTCGAGTGGGCGCTGCACCTGGCCCATTACGCGCCGGACGCGCAGGGCGTGCCGGCACAGGCGCTGGCGGACCTGGGGCCGGAACAGCTGGAGTCGCGCCGTTTTGCCCTGCATCCGGCCTGCACCTTGCTGGCGTCGCGCTGGCAAGTGCCGGCCCTGTGGCAGGCGCATCAGGCAGGAGAGGGGGAAGGCGTGTTCCCGCAGGAAATGCAGATGGCCAGCCATGCGCTCGTCTGCCGTCCACGCTGGAAGGCGCAGGTGCTGGCGCTGGATGGGGCCGCGCATGCGGCCTTGTTGGCATTGCAGCAGGGGCTGACGTTCGGCGCCGCGCTCGACGCCGCCTTCGGGCTGGACGAGGCGTTCGACCTGGGCGCGCAGCTGCGCCTGTGGCTGGCGCATGCGGTGCTGACGGACATGGCGTCCGCTTGGCGCTGATTAATCGAAGGCGCGCAGCAGGCGCGCTTCGCCCGTCTGGTCACGGTACAGGGCGTTCGCGGCCAGGGTGGCGTCCATCATGCGCGTCACTTGCTCTTCCTCGAAACGGGCAAGTTCGGCAGTAGCAGCCACGAGAGCCAATTCCAGCTTGGCGCGCGCGTTCTGGTACAGGCTGCTTGTGTATTTGTCTGTATTGCGCAGCAATTCTTCCGCGTTCTCGATGACCTGGCGCAAGTCGCCGATCAGGCGTTCCTGGCTGCGCGTGCCTTGTTCGGGATGGTCCATGGCGCTCCCCTTCCGCAATCGATAAAGATATGGCAATAGCGAAGTTGCAGCTTGACGTAGGCAGCCGGGCAGGCGTAGGCGGAAGCATGGGGCCGCTCGCGCGCCCCATGCCGGGATCAGGCAGGGCCGACGACCGTGATGCGGATATCGCCCACGCTGACGACCTGGCCGCTGCGGATCTTGGCGGTCTTGCGCAATTCCTTCTTGCCATCGACCTTCACCACGCCGCTATCGACCATGACCTTGCCTGCGCCACCGCTGTCGCACAAGCCGACCAGCTTGAGCAGCTGGTTCAGCTCGACGAACTCGGATGTTAAATCAAAGCTTACTTTTTGCATTGTATCCCTTATTGCAATGATGTGTTTTAAACACTTGATGACAACCTCAACTAATCCATAGTTTACCTGAAGCCGCCAGCAATGCAGGGCTGGGCCTCAGCTTTTGTTGGGGCGCGTCATGGCCAAGGGCACGATCCACTCGCTGAATTGCTCCTCGGTCACAAAACCGAGGGCCAGCGCCGCTTCCTTCAAGGTCGTGCCTTCATGCTGGGCCTGTTTAGCGATTTGCGCCGCCTTGTCGTAGCCGATGTGCGGCGCCAGCGCCGTGACCAGCATCAATGAGCGCTCCATCAGCTCGGCGATGCGCTCGCGGTTCGGCGCGATGCCGTGCGCGCAATGCGCGTCGAAGCTGCGCATGCCGTCGCCCAGCAGGCGCGCGCTTTGCAGGAAGTTGTGCGCGATCAAGGGCTTGAAGACATTCAGCTCGAAATTGCCCGAGGCGCCGCCCACAGTGATGGCGACGTCGTTGCCGAACACCTGGCAGCACAGCATGGTCAGCGCCTCGCACTGGGTCGGGTTGACCTTGCCCGGCATGATGGAGCTGCCCGGCTCGTTTTCGGGTATCGTGATCTCGCCCAGGCCCGAGCGGGGGCCGGAGGCCATCCAGCGCACATCGTTGGCGATCTTCATCAGGGCCGTGGCCAGGGTTTTCAGCGCGCCATGGGCGGCGACCAGGGCATCGTGGGCGGCCAGCGCGGCAAACTTGTTGTCGGCCGTGGCAAACGGCTGGCCCGTCAGGCGCGCCAGTTCCGCGGCGATGCGGCCGGCAAATTCCACGTGGGCATTCAAGCCCGTGCCCACGGCCGTGCCGCCGGCGGCCAGCTGCAGCAGCGGCGGCAGCGAGGCCGTGATGATGTGTTCGGCAAAGTCCAGCTGCGCCACATAGCCCGAGAATTCCTGTCCCAGGGTTAACGGCGTCGCATCCTGCAAATGGGTGCGGCCGATCTTGACGATGTCGGCAAATTCCGTCGCCTTGGCGTCCAGCGTGGCGCGCAGCTGGCGCAGCGGCGGCAAGACCGTGTGGGCGACGGCCAGCGCGGCGGCCACATGGATGGCGGTGGGGAAGATGTCGTTCGAGGACTGGCCCAGGTTGACGTCGTCATTCGGGTGCAGCAGGCGCTCGGCGCCGCGCAAGCCGCCGATCAGCTCGGAGCCGCGGTTGGCCAGCACTTCATTCATGTTCATATTGCTTTGCGTGCCAGACCCTGTCTGCCAGACGGCCAGCGGGAACTCGGCGTCATGCTTGCCGGCCAGCACTTCATCGGCCGCCTGCGTGATGGCGACGGCTTTCTTGCCGTCCAATAGCCCCAAGTCCAGGTTGACGTGGGCGGCCGCGCGCTTGACGGTGGCCAGGGCGGCGATCAGTTCGGGCGGCATCTTTTCCGTGGAGATATGGAAGTGTTCGAGCGAGCGCTGCGTTTGCGCTCCCCAAAGCCGGTCGGCGGGTACGTCGATCGGGCCGAAACTGTCGCGTTCGATTCTGCTACTCATGGCATCCCTTTCATCGATGGAGGTGGATCGAGTGTACTCCAGACGCCAAAAAGGCACAGGATGATGCTGTATTGCATCATTTTGCTCGCGCCCGTCTATATTTTTGCGATTTCCTGCCGTTAAAGATGGGCGAGTTCCGTTTATTTATCTTGTTATCAAAGCGATCAGTCCATGCAAAGCAGCATCTTTCCCCGTTGGTCCCTGATCGCATGCGCCGCCGCCAGCCTGGTCTTGCCGCCTGTCATGGCGGCGGAACTGGGCGAGATGGCGGTGCTGTCGCACGTGGGCCAGCCGCTGCTGGCCGAGATCGAACTGACGGCCCTGGCGCCCGACGAAGCGCAGGGCGTGGCCGTGCGCCTGGCCTCGCCCGATGTGTACCGGGGCGGCGGCATCGGCATGGACCCGGCCCTGCAGGGTTTGACCATCAATCCCTTCGAGCGGGGCGGGCGCCGCTATGTGCGCGTCACTACAGCGAAGGCGATCCAGTCCGGCCATCTGCACCTGTATCTGTTGCTGGGCAATGGCGGCGGCGCCATCGTGCGCCTGGCAACGCTGTGGCTGACGCCGTCGCCGCCCGTCGCCAGCGCGCCGGCCAGGGTGGCTGCGCCGCCGGAAGCCATGCCGGCGGCGCCCATGCCGCTGCCGCGTGCCATGCCGGGCACGCCGCCCGATGCCGCCGCGCTGGCGGCGCGCGCGCGTGCCGAAGGCATGCTGCGTCCCGCCACGGTCTTCGTTGCGCCGCCCGCCGCACCGAGGAAAGCGGTGGAGGCGCCGGCCGTGCGCGCCGCCGCTGCCGTGCGGCGGCGGCCGTTGCGCCGTCCTGTCGCGCCCGTGGCCGCCTGCGCGCCGCAGGCCGATGCGGGGCAGGCCGAAGCGTGCGTGGCGCTGGACGAGAAGAATACGGCCCTCAATGCCAGGCTGGGCGAGCTGGAGGGCAAGATCGGCGCGCTGCAGCAGGCGCTGGCCCAGCCTGGTGCCGCCGTAGCGGCCGCCGCTCCCGCTGCGCCTGTTGTTGCGCATGCCAAGCCCAAACCGCTGGCGGCGCCCGTGGCCGAGAAGCAGGCGGGCGGCCATGGCTTGCTGTGGCTGGGCCTGGGGACGCTGGCATTCCTGCTGCTGACGGCCGTCATCGTGTATGTCGTGCGCAAGCGCAAGCAAGCGGCGGGGCCGGGGACGCCTTCGAAGTACTGGGTCTTGCTGCGCAAGCCATTCGGCCGCAAGAAGGACGTGCCCGTCCTGACGGAGGCCGCGGATGAGGCGCAGGCGGCCGAGCCGGAGCCGGAACCATTTTCCCGCTAGGAACGGAGCGACGCCGGATTGCCCCGAATGGCGCGCTCAGACTTGATATAAAAAAAGATATTTAAAAAAGACATGCAAACGCATGCCAATCGCGTTGCTTATTTTTCAAAGATGGCGATATAATTAATTCAGTGGACTTGCTCTACGACAAAACAGTCCCAGCCTGGCGCAGCCACCAACGATAGTGTGGCGCGACAAACAGGTGTAGCGTTGCATAAACGCCTGGGCCTGGAAGCGGTCTGCGATGCCAACGATGTGCTCGCGGACGCCGGATGCAACCGGCAGCGAGGCGACGCCAGGAGATACCTGGGGTTCGCCTTCCATATTCCCCTCCCCTGTATTTCCCCCGACTTGGCGCGGCCGCGACAGTAGCGCGGCGCGCCAGTGACCATGTCACCCATGCGTACGGACGTAAAAAAAGCACCCGCAGGTGCTTTTTCGATATCGGGATGTCGCTCCTGCCTTACATGTGCGCGCGCGATGCCGGCATCACGCTGGCCAGCTGCGTCATCCATGGTTCCGTGATGGTGCGGATTTCGCGGTCGTTGGCCAGGATTTGCTTCAGCAAGTCGATCTTGCGCATGCGCGAAGTGCCGGCGAGGGCAGGCACGCTGCCCGTCATGGCCGTGCTGGCTGCGCTGGCGCACTGGTTTTCCAGGGTATTCAAGCCATCCCAGTCGCTCGAACGTGCGGCCACGACCATTTGATTGGTCAGTCCTGCAATATTTTCATACATCGAGAGAACGTCGTTGGAGGTCATGAGCACACCCGTAACTAGTGAATGGATTACCGCTTGTCTAGATTAACGGCGGCCTGAACGGGAACTTGAGGGTTTTTTTGAAAAAAAGTGAAAATAATTTCCAAAGAGGGCAGGGGGAGGCCGCCATCGCCCGCCAGGCCGCATGCCTGCTGGCGTCGCGGTGACAGGGCAGGGTGTTCTGGCGCGTCGAAACGCGTTATGATTTTGCACACTACTGTCGTCACTTTGCCTGAAAGGATCACCATGCGCGTTGTCACTGCTGCCGTTCCCTCTTTTCCCGGTTCCTGGCGCAAGCGCGCCATGGCGCTGGCCCTGTCCGGCATCGCCCTGGCTGGCGGCGCCGTCCACGCGCATGGACAGGAGGCGGCCGCCAGTCCTGCCACCGCGAAGGCGGCGCCCACGGCCGTCTTGCCCGGCGACGACTTTTATGACTACGTCAATGGCGACTGGATGCGCGCCACGGCCATTCCGGACGACCGCGCCAGCTGGGGCTCGTTCGCCATCCTCGCCGATGAAACCAACCAGCGCATCATCGCCCTCGTCGAAGGCTTGCAGGCAGGCCAGGGCGGCAGCGCGGAAGCGCGCCAGGTCAGCGATTTCTACCGCTCCTATATGGACGAGGCCGCCATCGAGGCGAAAGGCTGGGCGCCGCTCAAGCCGCTGCTGAAAAAGATCGACGCCGTGCGCGACCAGGCGGGCCTGGCGCGGGCGCTGGGCGAGAGCTTGCGCGCCGATGTCGACCCGCTCAATTCCACCAATTTTTATACGGAAAACCTGTTCGGCCTGTGGGTGGCACAAGACTTGAACGACCCGACGCGCAACGTGGCTTACCTGCTGCAAGGGGGCCTGGGCATGCCCGACCGCGCCTATTATGCGACCGACAGCGCGCGCATGCAGGGCTTGCGCGGCAGCTACCAGGCGCATATCGCCGCCATGCTGCAACTGGCAGGCTACGGCGATGCGCAGGGTCGCGCGGCGCGCGTGTTTGCGTTGGAACAACAAATTGCCGCGAGTCACGCCAGCCGCGAAGAGTCGGCCGACGTTGCCAAGGGCAACAATGCCTGGCGCGCCGGGGATTTCGCCAGCAAGGCGCCGGGACTGGACTGGAAAGCCTTCTTCCAGGCGGCCGGCCTGGGGGCGCAGAAGGACTTCATCGTCTGGCATCCGTCGGCCATGACGGGCAGCGCCGCGCTGGTGGCGAGCGTGCCGCTGGCCACCTGGAAGGATTTCCTTGCCTTCCACGCGATCAACCACTTTGGCGCGACCTTGCCCAAGGCCGCCGCCGACCAGCGTTTCGCCTTTTATGGCAGTGCGCTGAGCGGCACGCCGCAGCAGTCGCCGCGCAGCAAGCGCGCGCTGGCCGCGACGAACGGCGCCCTCAGCGACGCCGTCGGCAAGCTGTACGTGGAGCGCTATTTCCCGCCCGAATCGAAGGCGCGCGTGCAGGACATGGTGGCCAATATCGTCGCCGCCTTCTCGCGCCGCATCGACAAGCTGGACTGGATGGCGCCGGAAACCAGGGCGCAGGCGCAGGAAAAGCTCAAGACCCTGTATGTGGGCGTCGGCTACCCGGAGCGCTGGGCCAGCTATGCGGGCTTGCGCGTCGTGCGCGGCGATGCGCTGGGCAATGCGCAGCGCGCGGAACAGTTCCATTACCAGCAGCAATTGGCCAAGCTGGGCCAGCCCGTCGACCGCAAGGCCTGGGCCATGCCGGCGCAGCTGGTCAACGCCGTCAACCTGCCGCTGCAAAATGCGCTGAACTTCCCGGCCGCCATCCTGCAGCCGCCGTTCTTCGATCCGCAGGCATCCGATGCGGCCAACTACGGCGGCATCGGCGCCACCATCGGCCACGAGATCAGCCACAGCTTCGACGACCAGGGCGCGCAGTTCGATGCCCAGGGCAAGTTGCGCGACTGGTGGACGCCGGCCGACCTCGCGCATTTCAAGACGGCTGCCGGACAGCTGGCGGCGCAGTTCTCGGCTTACCGGCCATTTCCCGACCTGGCCGTGAATGGCCAGCTGACCCTCAGCGAAAACCTGGCCGACCTGGCCGGCGTGGCGGCCGCCTATGACGCGTTCACCCTGTCGCAGCAGGGCAAGGCGGCGCAGCCGGGAGCGGAACGGGCGTTCTTCACGGGCTATGGCGTCAGCTGGCGCAGCAAGGCGCGCGAGGCGGCGGCGCGCCAGCAAATCCTCACCGATGGCCACGCGCCGGCGCAATACCGCGCCGCCACCGTGCGCAACCTCGACGCCTGGTATCCGGTCTTCGACGTGCAGCCGGGGCAGCAGCTGTACCTGGCGCCCGAGCAGCGCGTGCGCGTCTGGTAAGTGGGCTGGTGCTGCCGGCCGGCGAAGCGGCCGGCAGCGTAAAATGCGCCCATCGATGACAGGAGCGCCATGAAGCCGACCCCGCAAGAGCAGCAAGACCCTATCCACGCCATCACCGGCCGTACCCTGGCCCATTACGATGCCAGCGCCGAGCAGTTTTTCGAAGGCACGCGCGACCACGACGTCAGCCAGAACATCCATGCGCTGCTGGACGCCATCGGCCAGCCCGCGCCCCTGGCGATTCTCGACCTCGGCTGCGGCCCTGGCCGCGACCTGAAGGCGTTCACGGCCCTGGGTCACCATGCCACGGGCGTCGATGGCTGCCCCCGCTTCGTCGAGATGGCGCGCGCCTACAGCGGCTGCACCGTGTGGCAGCAGGATTTCGTCGACCTCGACCTGCCGGCCGCGCACTTCGACGGCGTGTTCGCCAATGCCGTGCTGTTCCACGTGCCCAGCGCCGCCTTGCCTGGCGTGCTGCGCGCCCTGCATGCATGCCTGAAACCGGGGGGCGTGCTGTTCAGCTCGAATCCGCGCGGGCAAAACCAGGAAGGCTGGAACGGCGCCCGCTACGGCAGCTACCATGACGAAGAGGCGTGGGCAGCGTATGTGCAGGCGGCCGGTTTCAGCCTGGTCGAGCAGTACTACCGTCCGCCGGGCTTGCCGCGCGCGCAGCAGCCGTGGCTGGCCACCGTGTGGCGCAAAGCGGGCTGATTTCGCTCAATTGACTGATTTTGGGCATGTGTTAGGAACCGTACATAGTTTTTGCAACCTCGAGGGTAGTATGGACACATCGACACGCAGCAAGCAGCGCAAGCCGCTTCCAGCAGCGTGTGAGCCGCAGTACCGGCGCCTCGGGCGCCGGACCACAGAGGTACCAACTACAGTGAGGATCCATCATGAACAAAGATCAAGTCGAAGGTAAACTGAAGGAAGTCGGCGGTAAAATCCAGGAAGCCGCTGGCAAGGTCGTCGGCAGCGAAGAACAGCAAGCCAAGGGCCTGGCAAACCAGGTCGAAGGCAAAGTGCAGAAGAAGGTGGGCGATGTGAAAGAGGCGGTGGAAACCGTCACGCGCAAGCCATAACTTTTGCTCCGGCATAAAAAAACCGCCGCCTGTCGCGAGACAGGCGGCGGTTTTTATTTGCTGCGGCTGAAACCTATTGCGCCGGATTGGCCAGGTTTTGCTTGAAGAAGGTTTCGATCTTCTTGTACACGTGGCGCTGGCCGGCGCGCGACGAGATGCCGTGCTTGGCGCCCGGATACGTCATCAGGTCGAACTGCACGCCGCGGTTCACCAGCGCGTCGATCAGGCGCGTGCTGTTCGAGAACAGCACATTGTCGTCGGCCATGCCGTGCACCAGCAGCAGCGGCGACTTCAGGCCATCGAGGTGGGCAAACACGGTGCTCTTCTTGTAGCCATCCACGTTTTCCTTCGGCATGCCGAGGAATTGTTCCGTGTAGTGGGTGTCATACAGGGCCCAGTCGGTGACGGGCGCCACCGAGACGCCCATGGCGATCTTGTCGGAGGCGGCCGACAGCAGGCGCAGGGTCATGAAACCGCCATAGCTCCAGCCGAACACGCCGATGCGTTTCGGGTCGACGAAGCTTTGCTTGCCCAGCCAGTCGATGCCCACCAGCTGGTCCGCCACTTCCGCTTCGCCCAGGTTGTGATAAATGGCGTCCGTGAACGCGCGTTCGCGACGCGACGAGCCGCGGTTATCGAGACGGAAGACGACAAAGCCCTGCTGCGCCATGTACTGGTCGAAGTTGTTGCCCCAGCGGCGCGCCACGTGCTGCGAGTGCGGGCCGCCATACGTCGACAGGAAGACCGGGTAGCGTTTCGTGGCGTCGAAGTTCGATGGCTTGAGCAGCGAGTAGTACAGGGTCTGGCCGTCGTTGGCTTTCAGGGTGCCGTATTCGGTCGGCAGGTGGTCGGCCTTGTATTTCGCGTACGGGTGGCTGGCGTTGAGCGCGTTCTCCTCCAGCCAGCCCACCATGGCGCCGTCCGGGCGGCGGATGCTCACCTGCGGCGGCGTGGCCGGGTCGGAATAGGTGTCGACGAAGACTTCGCCATTGTGCGAGAACTTCGTGTCGTGCCAGCCGTCGGCTTTCGTCACGCGCTGCGGCTTGTCGGCCGTGCTGCCGTCCAGGGCCAGCGCGTAGGTCTGCTTGTCGATCACCGCGTCGCGGTTCGACGACACATAGACTTTGCCGGTTTTTTCATTCACGGCCAGCACGCTGTCGATGCCCCATTCGCCCGAGGTCACCGGGTGCAGCAGCTTGCCGCTCATGTCGTACAGGTACAGGTGATTGCGGCCCGTGCGCTCGGACGACCACAGGAATTTGCCGTTGTCCAGGAAGTGCAGGTCGTCATGGATGCTGACCCAGGTCTTCGCCGTTTCCGTCAGCAGCGTGCGCTGCGCCAGGGTGGCCGCGTCGACGGCGACCAGGTCCAGCGTCTTCTGGTCGCGCGACTGGCGCTGGAACACGAGCGACTTGCTGTCCGCGCTCCAGTCGGCGCGCACCAGGTAGATGTCCGGGTTCGTGCCCAGATTCACCTGGCGCTGCACGCCCGTTTCCGGCGAGACGATCAGCAGCTGCACCAGCACGTTCGGGTCGCCGGCGGCAGGGTAGCGCTGCTCCACGACGTCGGTGCGGTCGGCGAAGATTTCGAAGCGGCGCACCACGGGCACGGGCGCTTCGTCATAGCGTTTGTAGGCGATGGCGGAATCGTCGGGGGCCCAGTAGTAGCCGGTGCGCTGGCCCATTTCTTCCTGCGCCACGAATTCGGCTTCGCCGTTGCGGATCGTGCCCTTGCCGTCGGTCGTCAGCTGGCGTTCCTTGCCGGACTTCAGGTCGATGACATAGATGTTCTGGTCGCGCACGAACGACACATAGCGGCCTTTCGGCGAGATTTTCGGGTCGAGCACATTGCCCTTGGCGACCAGGCGCGCTTTCTCGGGATGGGCCGCGTCGACCAGGTACAGATTGCCTGCCAGCGGCACCAGCAGCTGCTTGCCATCGGGCGACCAGCTGTAGCTGAGAATGCCGTTCAGGCTGGCCGTGCGTTCGCGCTCGCGGCGCGCCTGCTCTTCGGGCGAGATGGTTTCATTCGGCACCAGCGCCTTGGAATCGACCAGGCGGTGCGTGCTCTTGTCTTTCAGCTTGAATTCCCACAGGTCGAGCTGGAACTGGTTGTCTGCGCGGCCGCGCAGGAACGTGACGCGCTCGCCGTCGGGCGAGACCTTCAGGTTGCGCACGCCGGGGCCGGCCAGCGCCGGGTCGGCGTGGATGCGTTCCAGGGTCAGCTTGTCTGCCGATGCGGGAACGCTGGCCATCGCGGCCAGAAAACAAAGAATAAAACGCATGGATGTCTCGGTAGTTGGAGGAATGAATGGCACTGCATGCAAACAGGCGCGCGTGAGCGTTGCCTAAGCGTAAGACGATACCAGAGCGTGCCTGTTTATGCGATAGCACTGGCCACGGAATATGGGCGTGCTGGCCGTATTTCCTTCGTTGGAAATATCCGATAGCCGCCCATTCGATGGCGCTTTGCCTGGTTCAGGCCAATATCGACCCTGCGACCACGGTCAGGCAGGCGCCGCCTATCCACGCCTGGCCATCGCGGAAACGGACGGACACGCGGCCGTCGCGTTGCAGGCAGGTGCCCTGGCGCACCGTGTAGTCGGCGCCTGCCAGCAGCTGCGCGATGCAGGCGTTGGCGCTGCCCGTGACGGGGTCTTCCACCAGCGCGCCGTGCTCGCTGAGCAGCGCGCGCACTTCGTAATCTGCCGCTCCGCCCGCGTCGTGCGGGCCGTACAGCGCTAGGCCGTCGGCCCGGGAGGCGGCCAGCAATGCCGTCAGTGCCGTGATGTCGGCGCGTACGGCCAGGCAGGCGGCGGCGCTGGCCAGCGGCACGCACAGCCAGCGGATGCCCATCTCGGCGACGCAGACGGAAGGAGCCGGGGCGCCGTCCAGCGCCGCCTGCAGCAGCGGCAGCAGCGTGGGGTCGAGCGCGCGCATGGCGCATGGCGGCGCCTGGAACGCCAGCACGCCGCCGGCGCCGCGCTCCACCTGCACCAGGCCGACGCCGCATTCCTGCACGATGCGCGCGCCCTTGGGCTGCAGGCCCGCATCGAGCAGGGCGTGCGCCGTGCCCAGGGTCGGATGGCCGGCGAACGGGAACTCCGTCTCGGGCGAAAAGATCCGCACGCGGTAATCGGCGGCGGGATTGCGCGGCGCCAGCACGAAGGTGGTTTCCGACAGGCCCGTCCAGCGCGCGATGGCCTGCATCTGCGCGTCGTCCAGGCCATTCGCGTCGAGCACCACCGCCAGCGGATTGCCCATGAACGGCACGCTGCTGAAGACATCGACTTGCCTGAAGGGGCGTTGTTGCGGCATGGCGGTTTCCTCGTCGGGGTGTCAGGCTTCGCGCAGGCGGCGCAGCGACAGGCGGTTCAAGTACCAGGTCAGCAGCACGGCGGCCACCGTCAGGCCCGTGACGAGGCCGATCCAGAAGCCGGCGGCGGCCATCGGCTCGGCCGGCGACCAGATGAAGCCGGCCGGCGCCAGTCCCAGCACGTAGCCGATCGGCAGCGAGAAGCCCCAGAAGGCCAGCAGCTGGATCAGCATCGGCTGGCGCGTCACCTTGTAGCCGCGGATCGCGCACGAGGTGGCCACCTGCGTGGCGTCGGACAGCTGGAACAGGGCGGCGAACAGCAGCAGCTGCGCGCACAGCGCCTGCACCTGCGGGTCGGACGTGTAGGCTTGCGCGATCTGGTGGCGGAAGACGGTGATGACCGATGCCGAAACGATGGCCGCCGTCAGCGACATGGCCACGCCCACCCACGAAATGAAGCGGGCCTTGCGCAGATTGGCTTCGCCCACGGCGTGGCCCACGCGCGTCACCAGCGCGATGCCGAAGGTGAGCGGCACCATGAAGACGACGGACGAGAAATTGAGGGCGATCTGGTGCGCCGACACCTGGATCACGCCGAAGCGCGCCACCAGCAGGCTGATGACGCCAAACGCGCTCACCTCGGCAAAGTAGGTCACGCCGATGGGCAGGCCCAGGCGCAGCATGGGACCGATCGACGACAGCTGCGGCCATTCCCAGTGCGTGAACGGATACGTGGCACGGTAGGCGGGCGCGATCTTGATCCAGGCCAGCATGGCCAGCAGCATCATCCACACGCAGCACGTGGTGGCCACGGCGCAGCCGACGCCGCCCATCTTCGGCATGCCCCAGTGGCCGTAGATCAGCAGGTAGTTGACGAGGATGTTCAGCCCCAGCGCGGCCAGCGCGATGACCATCACGGGCTTGGTCTGGTTGATGCTGGTGCTGTAGCCGTACAGCGCGCGGTAGGCGGCGAACGGCGGCAGCGCGCAGCTGATGATGTGCACGAACAGCTTGGCCTTGGCCGCCACGGCCGGTTCCAGCATCAGGTGGTCGAACACCAGCGCCGCCATGTTCGTCAGCAAACAGGCCACCAGGCCGACGAGCAGCGCCTTCCACAGCGACTGGCGCACGATGTGCGGCACCCTGTCGTGGCGCGCGGCGCCGATTTCATGCGCCACCAGCGTATTGATCGCCATCATGATGCCGCTCACCGTCACCAGCACGATGGACCAGATGGCCGCGCCCAGCGAGACGGCGGCCAGCTCCTCGGGATTCGTGTGGCCCGTCATGGCGACGTCGGCCGCGCCCATGCCGACGGTGGCCAGCTGGCCGATCAGGATGGGCCAGGCCAGCTTCCACAGCGACGAGACTTCGGTACGGACGGCGGGCAGGGTGAACGAGGTAGTGTGGGGCATGGGGACGCGAGCTTGACTAAACACAAGATTCTACTGAAGTTCGCCGCGCTTGTCCTTTTGCCACGCGGCCGGCGGGGAAGGGCGCGCCGCGCGGTAATCATTTGTTACAGCTAAGACGGCCAGTCGCGGCTAGACTGCGTGCTCTATTTGGCAAGATGACCAAATAGTCAAACCGCATCACCCTGACTATGGAGCATGACCATGTTGAAGAACACCCTGAGGTACGCCCTGCTGCTGGGCGCCGCCATGACGGCAGAATTCGCCGGCGCCGCCGAACTGACCCTGTATTCGCGCGACGACTTCCACGGCCGCTCGCAGACCGTGCGCGACGCCGTCGCCGACCTGGAAGACGTCCGTTTCAACGATACGACGCAAAGCATCCGCGTGCGCTCGGGCCGCTGGGAAGCGTGCGAGGAAGCCGATTTCCGCGGCGCGTGCTTCCTGCTCGAGGCGGGCGAGTATCCGTCGCTCGATGGCCGCGCCAACAAGATCACGTCGCTGCGCGAGGTGCGCGGCGGCTGGGATGGCCATCCGGGGCGCGACCGGGATCGTGACTGGGATCGGGACCGCCGCTGGGAACGCGACCGGGAGCGCGAGCACGGCCATCTGCCGGGGCGGGCCCTGGGCGGCGAACTGACCTTCTATACGCGCGACGATTTCGCCGGCCGCAGCCTGACCGTGCGCAATGGCTCGGCCGACTTGCGCGAGCGCGATTTCAACGACACCGTGCAAAGCGTGCGCGTGCGCTCGGGCTATTGGGAAGTGTGCGAGGACGCCGGTTTCCGTGGCCGCTGCCGCACGCTCGCGCCCGGCGAATACGCGAGCCTGGAACGCCTGAGCAACCGCATTTCCTCGGTGCGCGAAGTGCGCTGAATCACGCCCGGTAACGGAAATGCGCAATAACCGGCCCCTGCGGAGGCCGGTTATTGCTTTTGGTAACAAATTATTGTGCTTTTCGCATACTTTGTTACACCGTTTTTTCTGTGGGTGGCTACACTGACATCAGTTGTCATGCAGATCATCCACCTTTCGCCGCCGGAGACCGCTCCATGCATCGTCCGTTCGCCTTTGCCCCGCTGTGTGCCAGTTCGGTGTTTGTCCACCTCGTGGCGCAGGCCGGCGAAATCAGCCTGTACACCGACGATAATTTCAAGGGGCGCGTGGTGGTCTTGCGCGACACGACAGATGACCTGTGGCGCGTCAATTTCAATGACGCCGTTTCGAGCATCAAGGTCGACTCGGATAGCTGGGAAGTGTGCACGGATTCGCAGTTCTACGGCACTTGCGAGCGCATGGGGGCAGGCAGGTATGAAGTGTTGAACGCGGCGCTCGACAAGCGCATTTCCTCGCTGCGTCGGCCGTACTGAGTTTTTCGCGCGGACTGGCACTTGTTACAATGGCATCCTGGCGCAATGGCCAGGTGTATCATCAATAAAGAATGAAGAATGGAGTGAATCATGAAGGGCCCTTTCAAACACGCGCTGGCAAGCGCCGCGACCTTGCTGCTCTCCCTGGGGGCGCATGCCGCCGCCCATGCGGGTGAAATCACTCTGTTCGAGGACGATAATTTCCGTGGCCGCTCCGTGACCCTGCGCGAAACGTCGGACAATCTGACACCCCAGGGTTTCAATGACAAGGCGTCGAGCATCATGGTACGTTCAGGTACCTGGGAAGTGTGCACGGACTCCGGATTTCGCGGCAATTGCCGTACCTTGGGGCCAGGCGAATACCGCTCGTTGCCGGGCATGAACGACGCCATCACCTCGGTGCGCGAAACGGTGCGCGGCAATGACTACAATCCGGGGCGCCCGGGACGCGATCCCGACCGTGGCAATGGCGGACATGGCGGCTATGGCCGCGGTTCGACCCTGGAAGTGTATTCGGGCGCGGGCCAGAATGGCGGCTCGGCGCGCCTGAACCGCGACACCGACGATTTCGTCGACATCGGCTTCAATGACCGCACCAGCAGCATCGTCATCTACAACGGCTACTGGCAGTTGTGCAGCGATTCGAACTACAACGGCACCTGCCGCGTGTTCGGCCCTGGCCGCCACGACGACCTGGGACGCGGGCTCGATGGAAGAGTGTCGTCGGCACGCATGGTCGACGAGCGCGAAGCGCGCCGCCAGCAGCAGTACGAGAATCCGTACCAGCGGCCGCGCTACGAGCAGCCATATTCGCAGTATCCGCAGCAGCAGTACCCGCAGCGCGGCGCCATCCTGCTGTTCCCTGATGCGGGCATGCGCGGCGAGCCGCTGGCGCTGGACCGCAGCGCGGAAGACCTGGTGCGCTACAACTTCAACGACCGCGCCGGTTCCATCGTCGTCAACGACGGCCAGTGGGAAGTGTGCAGCGACGCCAACTTCCGCGGCCGCTGCGAAGTCATCGGGCCGGGCGAGTATGGCGGGCTCAATGCGCTGGACAACAAGATATCGTCGCTGCGCCGCGTGCGCTAGGCGCGATTGCGCGGCGTATGCCCGAACCGCCTGCCGGAAGCATTCCGCCAGGCGGTTTTTACATTCCCAGCCGTGTGCTGACATTTGCTTGCCCTTTGTTACACTCGCCGCCTGCCGCCTGGTCTACACTGGCGAAAATGTAATCTGTATTGGAGTTGTCATGGTTCGATCTATCCGTCCCGCGCTGTTGTGCGCCGCCACTTTCCTTGCCCCGCTGGCCGCATCGGCGGGCGAAATCACCCTGTTCGAGGATGCCGGTTTCCGTGGCCGCCCCGTCACCCTGCGTTCCGACGCGGGCGACCTGTCGCGCATGGGCTTTAACGACAAGACCTCCAGCATCATCGTGCGCTCGGGTACCTGGGAAGTGTGCAAGGACGCCAATTACCGCGGCAACTGCCGCACCCTGGGACCTGGCCGCTACAGCAGCATGCCCGGCATGAACGACGCCATCTCTTCGGTGCGCGAAGCGGGCCGTCCGGGCCATGGCGGCGACCACCACCGTCCGTATCCACCGCGGCCGAACCGCCCGTATCCGGAGCCGGAACGCCCGTACCCTGGCCACGGCCATGGCGGCGGCCACCGTCCCGAGGCGAATGGCGCCGTGCTGCTGTTTCCCGATGCCGGCATGCGCGGCCGGCCCGTGCGCCTGGACCGCGAAGTGCACGACTTGAGCCGCTATGGCTTCAATGACCGCGCCGAATCGATCGTCGTCAATTACGGCCGCTGGGAATTCTGCGTCGACGCCAACTTCCGCGGCCGCTGCGTGGTGATGGGGCCGGGCAGCTACGGCCGCCTGCACGGTGGCCTCGACCGCCGCATTTCCTCGCTGCGCCGCGTGCGCTAGGCGTCTGCGGTCTTCGCTTGCAGCGCCCGCGCGACCCAGGTCCCGCGGGCGCTGTTGTATTGTGCGCACGCTGTCTTGCGGCCAATTCGTGTACTCTTCCCACAGGCGGTTCAACCATGGGGAGCAGGCACGGTGGAATACAAGGACTACTACAAGGAGCTTGGCGTCGAGAAGACGGCGACCGAGGCCGACATCAAGAAGGCGTACCGCAAGCTGGTGCGCAAATACCATCCCGACGTCAGCAAGGAGCCGGACGCCGACCAGCGCACCAAGGCCCTGAACGAAGCGTACGGCGTGCTGGGCGACGCGGAGAAGCGCGCCGCCTACGATGAGTTGGGCCGCAACCAGGGGGCGCAGGGCCAGCCTTTCCGGCCACCGCCGGACTGGGGCTCTGGCTACGAATCGTCAGGCGCCGACGACAGCGACTTCTTTGCCGACCTGTTCGCCCACGTGGGCGGGCGGCGCCGCGCCAACAGCACCTTCCAGATGCAGGGCGAGGACAGCCACGCCGCCATCACCATCGATTTGCAGGACAGCTACCAGGGCGCCAAGCGCCACATCGTCATGCGCGTGCCCGAGGCGGATGCCCAGGGCCACGTGGTGACGCGCGAGCGCACCCTGGAAGTGACGATACCGAAAGGCGTCACGGAAGGCCAGCAGCTGCGCATGAAGGGCCAGGGCCATCCTGGCAGCGGCGGCGCGCCGGCCGGCGACCTGTACCTGGAGATCCGCTTCCAGCCCGACGCCCGCTACAAGGTGGAAGGGCGCGACGTGTTCGAAACGGTGCCCGTCACGCCATGGGAGGCGGCGCTGGGCGGCGAAATTGCCGTGCCCACGCCGTCCGGCACGGTGGCCGTCACCGTGCCGCCCAATTCGCAGACGGGGCGCAAGCTGCGCCTGAAGGGGCGCGGCATTCCCGCCGCCCAGCCGGGCGATCTGTACCTGCTGCTGGAAGTGGTGCTGCCGCCGGCGAACGACGACAAGGCGCGGGAACTGTATGCAACCATGGCGCGCGAGATGGCTTTCAATCCGCGCCAGAAGCTGGGAGGGTAAATCATGGCAAACAATGTAATTGGCGAGCTGCTCGAAGACCGCGCCCTGAGCCTGGAAGAACTGGCGCGCGCCTGCGCCGTGGAGCCGGACTGGGTGGTGCAGCATGTGCAGACGGGCGTGCTGCTGCAAAATGGCCCGCCGCCGGGGCAGCTGACGGCCTGGCGCTTCACCAGCCTGGACCTGGTGCGCGCGCGCCGTCTGCACGAAATCGAATCCGTGTTCGACGCGAATGCGGAACTGGCCGCGCTGGTGGTCGATCTGTCGGAGGAAGTGGCGCGTTTGCGGCGCCGCCTGCATGTGCTGGGCGCCGACCAGGCCTGAGCCATGTCCTGTCCAGCGCTTATTCAGGATCGGCGTGGCGCGCCACGGTGATCCTGGAGATGTAGAACTGCCCCTCGATGACGACGCGGTGCGGGATGCCGGCGACGTCGAAACCGGGGCCGCCATCCTCCATCCATTCCTGCGCCACGCTGTCGAACTGCTGCGGCGTCATGCGCAGCATCTGCGCCGTGATGACGAAACGCGCGCCAGGTTGTTGTTTGTTGACGAAGTCGTCGATGCCGGCCATGGTGAGTCCTTGTGTATGTATGGGGGCATGATACCCGTCCCTGCGCGCTTCTAAAAGACCTGCTCCAGCAGCGGCAACTGTTCCGCAAAGCGCTCCGTGAGCCACTTGCCGGCCTGGCCCGGCGGCGTGTCGGCGCGCTGGATCAGGTAAATCGGATAATTCTCGCCCTTGTCGACGGCCAGCGCCAGATGCACCAGGCGCCCGGCCGCCAGGTCTTCGCGCACCATCGCTTCGGGCATGTTGCCCCAGCCCAGGCCCGCGCGCAGCAGCGCGTGCTTGGAGCCGAGGTCGCCCAGGCGCCAGTTGCGCAGTCCCAGCACGCCGAAATCCTGGCCTTCCGTCAGCGCGCTGCGGTCGCTGAGCACCAGCTGCACATGCTCGCGCGCCACGGCGGAAGGAATCGGACCTTCCAGCTGCGCCAGCGCGTGGCTGGGCGCGGCCACGGGGATCAGGCGCACATGGCCCACGGCCAGGCGCTCGAAGACGCTGGCCGTGGCCGTCATCCAGCCGCCCAGGCCCAGGTGGCAGCTGCCATCCATCACCAGCTGCGCCACGGCGCCCATGGCCTCGATGCGCAGGCGCAGGGCGACCGTGGGGAACTGCGCCTGGAACGCTTCGAGCACGCGCACCAGCACGCAGGTGGGGAACATCACGTCGACCACCACCGACACTTCCGCTTCCAGGCCGCCGGCCAGGGCCTTGGCGCGCGCGCGCATGGCGTCGACCTTCAGCGCCACGGCGCGCGCGTCGGCCAGCAGGGCCTTGCCCGCGTCCGTCAGGGTGGGCTTGCGCTTGCCGCGGTCGAGCAGCACCACATTCAGCTGTTCCTCCAGGTTGGCGATGGTGTAGCTGACCACCGATTGCGTACGGTGCAGCTGGCGCGCCGCATGGGCGAAGCCGCCCGCGTCGATGACGGCGACAAACACGCGCAACTGGTCGAGCGAAGGCTGGCCCGGTTCTCTCATGGTGACTCCATATCTAAAAATTCGATGCTAATCATTTATATTTACACGGTTTTATCGATGGTAGACCCGAACTATGATGTAGGCAAGCGCCGCGATGCGGCATTCATTATCCGTTTTCGAAGGAGCGATTCATGGCCAAGGTATTACACATCAATAGCAGCGTGCGCAGCAGCGGTTCCCTGTCGCGTCAATTGTCGGGCGAATTCGTCGCGCAACTGGCCGCGCAGGGCAATGCCATCGTCGAGCGCGACCTGGCCGCGCAACCGGTGCCGCACCTGACGGAAGAGATGATGGGCGCCTTCTTCACGCCGCCCGAGCAGCGCAGCGCGCAGGCGGCGGCCACCGTGCAAGTGTCCGACATCCTGGTCGACGAATTGCTGGCCGCCGACGTGCTGGTGCTGGCCGCGCCCATGTACAATTTTTCCGTGCCATCGACCCTGAAGGCGTGGATCGACCACGTGGCGCGCGCGGGCCGCACCTTCCAGTACACGGCGACGGGGCCGGTCGGCCTGGCGACGGGCAAGAAGGCGGTGATCTTCACGTCCAGCGGCGGCGTCTACAGCGAAGGCCCTGGCGCCGCGTATGACTACCTGAGCACCTATCTGCGCACGGCGCTGGGCTTCATCGGCATCACCGATATCGAGTTCGTGCAAGCCGAAGGCGTGGCCATGGGCGAGCAAGCCGTCGCCAGCGCGATCGCCAAGAGCCGCGCCTCGATCGCCGCCCTGGCCGCCTGAGGCAGGCCGCATGCACTAGGTCGCCAGGGGGATTGCCAATTTGCCATGCTTGGCATAAGCTTGCCGGCGGCGCGCCCCGTGCCAGCCCGGCGAGCGGTTCGCCATGAAAGTTCCCCATGCACAAATTGGCAAGTGCAGTACTGTTCGGATGTTCCCTGCTGCTGGCGGGGTTTGCGCAGGCGCAAGCTGCGCCTGCGGCGGCGCCGCCCCACGTTGGGCGCGTCGCTTCCACCCCCGAGGATATCCGCGCCATCGAAAAAGTCATCGCCGACTTCCAGGCCGCGCTGATCGCCAAGGATGTCAAGCTGCTGTCGTCGCTGATGCTGCATACGAACATCCTGTTCGCCTCGCCGGCCGACGACGGTTTCATCAAGAAAATGCGCGACACGACGGATGTCCACTTCGACGGCGTCGGGGCGGCCGGCTACGTTGCTTTCGCCAATTTCATCAAGCGCGAACCGCTGCGCACGGAAGAAAAATTCTACAACGTCAAGATCACCCAGGACCGCCATGTGGCGTGGGTCAACTTCGACTATGAATTCCTCGTCGGCGATAAATTGTCCAACTATGGCGTCGAAGCGTGGCAAATGGTCAAGCGCGACGGCCAGTGGAAAATCCTCAGCGTCGTCTGGTCCATGCATGCCGCCGCCGAGGCAGGGAAGTAGGGGCAGCCATGCCGCGTCAGTCGCGCGGCAGTTCGCGGATTTCCACCGTGCCACCCCCGTTCAGTACGGGGTTGCCCACCAATAATTTTTTTGCATCGTCTATACTTTCAGCTTGCACACGTATATAGCCTGACAAGTGTGGCGTGACCGCTCTGGCCTGGCCCGAGCGGTGCACGCAGACACCGGCCCCGATGGAGCTGCCGCCGCAGAAACGGCCGCTGGCCCTGAGCATGGCGAAGTAATCTTCCCAGGCGGACGTGGCCACGTCCATCGGTGCTTCCGTGTCGTCATGCATGAAGATGATGTAGTCGTTCATTCATTTTCTCCTGTGCCGCGTGATAAAAACAGGGAGCCGCATCGGCTATCCCGAGCAGGCGCGAGCGCATGGTTTCCACCTTTTTACCGTGTCAGTCCGTAGAGACAAGCTGTCCGGCCATGTCATTTTTGGAGCGTACATCGTGCCGATAAAGTATGTTGATTTTTATGAGGTGAATTACACGGCGGAACCCTTGCGGGGCTGCAAGCTATGGGGCGCCTATGTCGCCATCTATGCCCCTTCGCGCAACCCCATGCACCGGGTGAACCTGGTGAAAAAGCGCAGGGTGTCGGCCGACCACCAGTTTACAACGGAAGCGGACGCCGTGGCCGAAGCGGGAGAAGTGGCGATCAAGCTGGTCGAGCGGCGCCGGCGCCGTTATGTCTTCCATCCCTGACCATCCCTGAGTTGGCTTGTCCAGGCGCACGTTATGGCGCATGGGCAGCATCCTGGCGCCGGCGGGGCAGGCGCGCCGGCGCGGTTGCCCGTATCATGCGAGATATCATCACGCCAGAGGACCGCCATGAAACGCCAGCTGCACCTGCTTGTCATCGACCCGCAAAACGATTTTTGCGACTTGCCCGCCGCCTGGCTGCCGCAGGACGCCGCACCGGCGCTGGCCGTGCCCGGCGCCCATGCGGACATGCTGCGCGTGGCACAGCTGATCCGCGAGGGCGGGGCGGGCTTGACGCAGATCAGCATCACCCTCGATGCCCACCACCGCTACGACATCGCCCACCCCGCGTTCTGGCGCACGGGCGATGGCGGCCCGGTCGCGCCATTTACGCAGATCAGCGCGCAGCATGTGCGCGACCGCCTGTTCCTGCCGGCCGCCAGCGGCGCCTTGCCGCGCGCGCTGGCCTACCTCGATGCGCTGGAGCAGGCGGGGCGCTATCAATTGATGGTGTGGCCCGTGCACTGCGAGATCGGCAGCTGGGGGCAGAATGTCCATGCTGCCGTGCGCGCCGCCTACAACGCGTGGGAAGTGGATCACCTGCAGGTGGTCGCCAAGCTGAGCAAGGGCTCGAATCCGTGGACCGAGCATTACTCGGCCGTCATGGCCGAGGTGCCCGACGCGCAGGATGCGGCCACCCAGCTCAACCGGGCCTTCCTCGACACCCTGCTGCCGGCGCAGCAACTTTATATAGTCGGCGAGGCGGGCAGCCATTGCGTGAAAGCCAGCACCGAGCACATCGCCGACTACCTGGAGGCGCAGCAGGGCCGGCCGGCACTGGCGCGGCTGGCGCTGCTGACCGATTGCATGAGTCCCGTCACGGGCTTTGAAACGCAGCAGCGCGACTTCCTTGCCGCCATGCGCGAGCGCGGCGCGCGGCTGGCCACGGCGGCCGAGGTCTTGCCTGAACTGCTGGCCAATGCGGGCGCCTGAGCGCGGATTCGCATCCGTTTCCTCAGCGCACGCTGCCGAAATGCCGGCGGTGGCGTACTATTCTGGCTTCAGGAAGTTGGAGAAAACACACATGACCCCGATAGTGCGCAGTTTGCTGGAAACCGATCTGTATAAATTTACAATGTGGCAAGCCTTGCTGCACGGTCATCCGAATACCCATACCGAATACGAATTTGTCTGCCGCAATCACACGGCCTTCCCGCTGGCCGAGCTGAAGGGCGAGCTGGAAGAGCAGCTCGACCACCTGTGCTCGATGTCGTTTGCTGATGACGAACTGGCCTATTTGCGCACCCTGCGCTTCATGAAGAGCGATTTCGTCGACTTTTTGACGGTCTTCCGCTTCCAGCGCAAGTTCATCGAGGTGAGCACCGATGGCGATACCCTGCTCGTGCATGCGGCCGGGCCGCAAGTGCATGTGATGGGCTTTGAGATTTTCGTGCTGTACATCGTCAACGAGCTGTATTTCCGCCGCTTCGACCTCGACGCCGCCATGCGCGAAGGGCGCCACCGCCTGGGCTTGAAAGTGGCGGCCGTGAAGGAATTCGGCAAGCTGCCACGGCGCAAGCATCCCTTCGAGTTTTCCGATTTCGGCGTGCGCCGGCGTTTTTCCGGCGCCTGGCACGACGAAGTGGTGCAGCGCCTGGCGCGCGAAGTGCCCGAGTATTTCAAGGGCACGTCGAATGTGTATCTGGCGAAAAAGCTCGGCATCGTGCCGATCGGCACCATGGCGCATGAATACATGCAGTCGTTCCAGTCGTTCGGCGTGCGCCTGCGCGACTTTCAAAAAGCGGCACTCGAGGACTGGGTGCAGGAATACCGGGGCGACCTCGGCATCGCGCTGACGGACGTGGTCGGCATGGATGCGTTTTTGGCCGACTTCGACCTGTATTTCGCCAAGCTGTTCGACGGCTTGCGCCATGATTCGGGCGACCCTGTCGAGTGGGGCGAAAAGGCGCTGGCCCATTACGCGGCCCTGCGCATCGACGCCAATACCAAGCGCCTCGTGTTTTCCGACGGCCTGGACCTGGACAAGGCCTTCGCCCTGTACCAGCACTTCGCCGACCGCATCATGACGGGGTTTGGCATCGGCACCAATCTCACCAACGACGTCGGCTTGACGCCGCTCAACATCGTCATGAAACTGGTGCGTTGCAACGGCCAGTCCGTGGCGAAACTGTCGGATTCGCCGGGCAAGACCCTGTGCAAGGATGAAACCTTCCTCGCGTATCTGCGGCAAGTGTTTCACCATCCTGCCGTGTAAGCGCCTGGCATCAGCCAGCGCTGCTCGCACGGCCGTTTGCGATGTCCTTCCGTGCCCTTGCCTTGGCGGCCCCGTGCGTGAGCCGGGGCCGTTTTTCGGCCGCCTGCCGTCCGCAACGCGGCTGTCAGGCGCCCGCCCGCCTTTTCAGGGGCTAGCGACTAGAATCCCGTGACCACCGTGCTCATGTGCTCGACCTGCGGCGGGGCGGCGAAGAATTCGCCGACGAGCGCGCGCCAGGCCTGGAAGTCGTCGCTGCCGCGGAAATGCACGGTATGGTCTTCCAGGGTCGTCCAGCCCACCACCAGGCGGTAGGCATCGCCGTTTTCAATCGAGCGTTCCAGGCGCATCGATTCGCAGCCGCGCGCGCGCTGGAACAGGGGCACGGCCTTGGCGACAGCCGCCTCGAAGCCGTCATGCGTGGCCGATTTGATCTGGATGTGGGCAATTTCAAAAATCATGGCAAGTTCCGCTGTAGTGATGAAGGAAGCCGATCTTGCCATATTTTGGCCGTGCCGGGGGCGGGCGGCGCGGCGCGCTGCCGTTTGCCCGCCGTCATCGCCGCTGTTCCCCGTCATCGCTGCTGTCGTCAGCCCCGCTGTTACCTCTGCTGTTCCTCCGTCCTTTCGCTCTTGCCATCGCCGGCCCGCCGGCGTCCCGCATGGCTGGCCGTGCGCTGTTCGATGTCGCTGCCGCCCCACGGCTGCACGATGGCGTGCGCCCGCTGCCTTTCCTCCGCATGGCGCACGGTGACGACGAGGCGGAACATGCCGCTCCACGCGGCCTTGCCCTGGACGGTGCCCGCTTCGTCGCCGACCGTGTCCAGCTGCACCGCGTGGGTGGGGAAACCGTTTGCCAGCAGGGCGCTGTAGGCTTGCTGCGCATCGGCGAAATGGTCGTAGATGCGGATCAGCGTGGTCGGGTGGATGGCGTTCATGCCGGGCTTTCAACGGGAGTCGTCTGATTTTGACACGCGAGCCTGCAAATAATTCTTGCTGAGCCTATAAAATCTTCGATCAAGGCGCAAAAGTTTGATAAATATCCAGTATGGCTGCCAAGTCGCGCTAAGATACGTGTTGCGGTGCAATGTATCCGGGCGTATCGACACCCCGTGCGGCGCACCAGCGGGACGCGCGATCAATCTTTCATAGGAGAACTAAATGGCAGCGAAGAAAATTCTGTTTTTGACCGGCGATTTTGCAGAAGATTATGAAACGATGGTGCCGTTCCAGGCCCTGCTGATGCTGGGCCATACCGTGCATGCCGTCTGTCCCGGCAAGAAGAGCGGCGAGACCATCAAGACGGCCATCCACGATTTCGAGGGCGACCAGACCTACACGGAAAAGCCGGGCCACCTGTTCACCCTGAATGCCAGCTTCGACGAGATCGACCCGGCCCACTATGACGCCGTGATGATCGCCGGCGGCCGCGCCCCCGAATACCTGCGCCTGAACGAGAAAGTCATCGCCGCCGTGCGCCATTTCGCCGACGCGGGCAAGCCGGTCGCCGCCGTCTGCCACGGCGCGCAATTGCTGGCCGCCGCCGATGTCATCCGCGGCAAGCGCATCTCCGCCTATCCCGCCTGCGCGCCGGAAGTGAAGCTGGCGGGCGGCACGTACGCCGACATCGCCGTCACCGACGCCGTCACGGATGGCCAGTTCGTCACGGCCCCCGCCTGGCCCGCGCATCCGGCCTGGCTGGCGCAGTTCGTCAAGCTGCTGGGCACCGAGATCCATTTGTAACCTTTTGGCCCGGCGTGCCGCAGTCGCGCCTGCCGGGCGTTTCACTTTTCAGATTCGAGTTTTTCATGCAAGCGCCGCGCAGTCATTCTTCCCGTAAACAACTTCCCGCCTCACGCTGGCGCCAGCGCCGCCTGGCGCAAGCCGCATCGGGCCTGAGCGCCGCGCAGGAACGCCAGCTGGCCACCCTGCACGAGATTTCCACCCTGCTGGCGGGTCAGCATGCCATCGATGCGCTGTGCCGTGGCTTCCTGCGCCACGTGATGCAGTTCGCGCAGGCCGAAGGCGGCACCGTGCGCATCCTCGATCCGCAACAGGATACCGTGCACATCATCGTGCATGAGGGCATTTCCGAGGCCATGGTGGAAGAGGAACACTGCATCCGCAACAACGATTGCCTGTGCGGCGCGGCCGTGGCGCAGGGCGTGATCCAGATCCGCGATTTCCGCCAGGTCGATGCGCTGCAGCGCTACCGTTGCCAGGAAGAAGGCTTCATCGCCATCGCCGTCTTCCCCATCCTCGCGCGCGAGCAGGTGGTGGGCAGTTTTTCGCTGCACTTTGCGCGGCCGCAAGCGGTCCATGCGCAGCAGCAGGGCTGGCTGGAAACCCTGGGCCAGAGCCTGGGCATCGCCATCGAAAACCAGCGCCTGATCGCGCGCGAAAAGGAATTCGCCGTGGCGCGCGAACGCAGCCTGCTGGCCGAAGGCTTGCACGACAGCATCGCGCAAAGCCTCAATTTCATCAGCCTGCAAGTGCAGATGCTCGACGATTCCGTGCGCCGCGGCCAGCTCGACGAGGCGGCCGAAGTGCTGCCGCTGATGCGCATGGGGGTCGAGCAAAGCTACCAGGATGTGCGCGAATTGCTCGTCAACTTCCGCACGCGCTGGCATGGCAGCGACCTCGAAGGCAAGCTCACGGAAGTGCTGGCCAAGTTCGAGCTGCAGACGGGTGTCGCCGGCACGCTGGACATGCGCGGCAATGGCGCGCCGCTGGCGCCCGAGCAGCAGCTGCAGATCCTGTTCATCGTGCAGGAAGCGCTGTCGAATATCCGCAAGCATGCGCAAGCCCGCCACGTGACGCTGGGCGTCGACAACGGGCGCGATTTCACGCTGCAGGTGCGCGACGATGGCGAAGGCTTTGCGGCCCACCTGCGCGACAAGAAAACGGAATTGCAGATCGGCTTGCGTATCATGCAGGAAAGGGCGGAGCGGCTCGGGGCGCAATTTGCCATCGACAGCACGCCCGGCGGCGGCACGACGATCTCGCTGGCGCTGCCGGCAGCCCGGCGCCAGGCCGCGTAACAGATGAATCATCCCTCTCAGGCAAAAGAAACAAACACGTGAACGCTCCAATCAAAATCCTGCTGGTCGACGACCATACCTTGCTGCGCAGCGGCGTCAAGCTGCTGCTGCAGCGCAATCCTCAATTCCAGGTGGTGGGCGAGGCGTCGAACGGGCTCGACGGCGTGCGCCTGGCGGCCGAGCTGCGGCCCGACGTGGTGCTGATGGACTTGAACATGCCCGGCGTGTCCGGCGTGGAAGCGCTGCAGCTGATCTTGCAGGAATTGCCGCAGATGGTGGTGCTGATGCTGACCGTGTCGGAAAATGCGGCCGACCTGGGCGCGGCCCTGCGCGCGGGCGCGCGCGGCTACCTGCTGAAAAATATCGAAGCCGAGCAGCTGGGACTGGCCATCCTGCGCGCCGCGGCCGGCGAATCCGTGATCGCCGACGCCATGACGGCCAAGCTCGTGTCGCAGTTCCGCGCCGGGCAGAATGCGCCCGAAGCCGACTATGACAAATTGACGCCGCGCGAGCGCGAAGCCATGGCCTGCCTGGCGCGCGGCCAGAGCAACAAGGAAATCGCGCGCCAGCTGGACGTGGCGGAAAGCACGGTGAAAATCCACGTGCAAAACATCCTCAAGAAGCTTAAGCTCAGCAGCCGCGTGCAGATCGCCGTGTATGCGGTCGAGCGCGAACTGGGTAAATAAGAGTACCTGCATAAGCCGACCGCGCGTGGCGATTTGCGGCCTCCGATGCTCACTGTGCCCAAGCACCGTTCCGCGTCTCTGTCGCAACTCGCTGCCGCTCGCTACGGTTCTGCCAGGTACTCTAAAAATCAAAAAATGCGCAAATAGTGCACAAGGAATGCGCGATTGTTTGACCTGCATGGCGTTCCTGCCTAGACAACCCTAGTTCCTTTGACGTATGGCCTTGACCGTGCCAGCGCATTACACTCTTAGTCATTCGCTAATCTAATAAGAGAGTGTCATGCATAAGGTCAACGTCGATGGCTTGCTATCGAGCCAGGCTCTGTTCCGTCATATTTCCCCTTCACAGCTCGAGCAATTGCGCCAGGATGTGGTGCGCGTGGAAGTGGAAAAAGGCAAAGTTTTGTTCCGCAAGGGCGAAGTGGCCGAAGGCGCCTATGTGGTGGTCTTCGGGCTCGTCAAGCTGAGCGTGTTTTCGCTGGAAGGCACGGACAAGGTGCTGGAACTGATCCGTCCCGGCCAGAGCTTCGGCGAAGCCATGATCTTCCTCGACGAGCCGTATCCATTCTGCGCCGAGGCGCTCGAGCACTGCCTGCTGCTGCGCATCCCGCCGCACGCGCTGTTGCGCCTGCTGGACCAGTCGCCGCGCATCGCGCGCCAGATGATGAACAGCCTGTCGCATCACCTGATGGGCTTTATCCGCAACGTGGAGCGCTGCTCCGTGCAGAACGCCACCCAGCGCGTCGTCGAATACCTGTTGCAGGCATCGGACCAGCAGCGTTCGAACGAGGTCAAGCTGGACTTGAAGAAGAGTTTATTGGCCTCGTTCCTGAACCTGGCGCCGGCCACGCTGTCGCGCGTGCTGCACCAGTTGACGGACTTGCACCTGATTAAAGTCAGCGGTTCGCTGATCCAGATCCAGCCCGATGCGCTGAAGACGTATCGCCATGGCGCCGCCACGGCGCTGCTGAACTAAACTGCTTCACCAGGCAAGGTCAGCCGCCAGAACAGCAGGGCGAGCAAGCTGACCGCCGCGCCCAGCGCGGACACGCCATGCCAGCCCGCCAGCGCATACACGCTGGTGGCGGCAATCGCCCCCACCCCGCTTCCCACCGCATAGAACAGCATGTAGCACGCCACCAGGCGGCTGTGCGCGTCGCTGTCGTCCTTGAAGATCAGGCTCTGGTTCGTCACGTGGATGGCCTGGCCCGCCAGGTCCAGCGCGATGATGCCGACGACCAGGGGCCACAGGGCCGCGCCGGCAAAGCTCAGCGGCAACCACGCCGCCAGCAGCAACAGCAGGGCCGCGCCCGTCGTCCACTGCGCGCGCCCGCGGTCGGCCAGCGCTCCCGCCCGCGCCGCGCCCAGCGCGCCGATCACGCCGACCAGGCCGAAGGCGCCGATGGCCGCATGCGTATAGCCCTGGGCCGTCAGGGGCAGCACCAGCGCGCTCCAGAAAATATTGAACACGGCAAACATCAGCATGGCCAGCACGCCGCGCACGCGCAATACCTTGTTGTGGATCAACATGCCCAGCATCGAGGCGAGCAGGGCGCCATACGCCAGCTTCCTGCCTTGCGGCGTGGGCGGCGGCAGCATGCGCCACAGCAGCAACAGCAGGGCGCACGCGATGCCGGCCGAGACGAGGTACACGGCGCGCCAGTCGGCGATATCGGCCACCACGCCGGACAGGGTGCGCGCCAGCAGCAAGCCGATCACCACGCCGCCCTGCGCCATGCCGACGACGCGGCCCCGCTCGTGGCTGGCCGCGGCGCTGGCCGCATAGGCGATCAAGCCCTGCGTCATGGCCGTGCCCAGCAAGCCGACCAGCAGCATGCCGCCCAGCAAGGCGGCCGTGGAGCGGGCGCAAGCCAGCGCCGCCAGGGTGAGGGCCAGCAAGCCCAGCTGGACCAGGGTCAGGCGGCGCCGGTTCAGCATGTCGCCCAGCGGCACGAGCAGCAGCAGGGCCAGCGCGCAGCCGGCCTGCGTGGCCGTGATGACCATGCCGCTGGCGGCATCCGTCATGCCGAACTCGCGCGCCAGGGTGGCCAGCAAGGGCTGGGCGTAATACACATTGGCCACGCTGAGGCCGGCCGCGCAGGCAAACAGCCAGACGAGGGAGGGGGCAAGGGTGGCGGTGGGGAGGGTGGTCGTGTCGCGCATGGTGTCTTTATTTTAAGTGGTTGCAAATTAAAACTAGTTGGAGTCTAGGCCAGGAAGTTTTAAAATGCAACCACTGATTACCGGAGACGATTGTGGCCAAGCGCAAAAGCCTGAAAACAGACCCCTGTCCCGTGGCGCGCGCGCTCGACGTGATCGGCGAGCGCTGGTCGCTGCTGATCGTGCGCGACGCCTTCGACGGCATGCGCAGGTTTGGCGAATTCCAGAAAAGCCTGGGGGTGGCGAAGAATATCCTGGCCGATCGCCTGCATACGCTGGTGGAAGAAGGCATCTTTACGGTCGCGCCCGCCTCGGACGGCACGGCGTACCAGGAATATGTGCTCACGCCCAAGGGACTGGGCCTGTTTCCCGTCGTGGTCGGTTTGCGCCAGTGGAGCGAGGCGCAACTGTTCGACGCGGGCGAAGCCCATTCCACCCTGCTGCTGCGCGACTCCGGTTTGCCCGTGCGCAAGCTGGAAGTGCTGGCGCCGGACGGCCGCGCGCTGCAGGCGGGCGACACCGTCGTGCACAAGGTGGCGCCTGCCATCGAGCCGCAGCCATGACGCGCGTGGCCGTCATCGGCGGGGGGATTACCGGCGTGACGACGGCCTATGCGCTGGCCAGGCGCGGCGTGGCCGTGACCCTGTTCGAGCGGCACCGTTACGCGGCCATGGAAACGTCGTTCGCGAATGGCGGGCAATTGTCCGCCTCGCATGCGGAAGTGTGGAACCACAAGGCGACCGTGCTGAACGCCCTGAAATGGATGGCGCGACGCGACGCTCCCCTGCTGCTCAATCCGATGCCCAGCTGGCACAAGCTGAGCTGGTTTGCGGAGTTTCTTGCCGCCATGCCTGCCTATGAGCGCAACACCATCGCCACGGCGCGCATGGCGATTGCCGCGCGCGCCCACCTGTTTGCCTGGGCGCAAGAGGAGAATATTGATTTCGATCACAGGCGCGCCGGCATCCTGCATGTCTACCGCGAGCGTGCCGGCTTCGAGCGGGCGGCCGGCGTGTCGCGCCTGCTGGCGCAGGGCGGCTTGCAGCGGCGCGCCGTCACGCCGCACGAGATGCGCGCCATCGAACCGGCCCTCGCCGGCAACTTTTACGGTGGTTACTACACGGACAGCGATTCCACGGGCGACATCCACAAATTCACCAGCGGCCTGGCCGACGCCTGCGCGCGCCTGGGCGTAGCTTGCCGCTATGGCGCCGATGTGACGGCAGTGGCGCGCGAGCACGGCAAGGTGCGCGTCACGGCCGGCGAGGACAGCATGCAGTTCGATGCCGTCGTCATCTGCGCGGGCGTGGCCAGCCGTGCCCTGGCGGCAATGCTGGGCGACCATGTGAATGTGTATCCCGTGAAAGGTTATTCCATCACCGTGCAGCTCGACGACGGTGCCAGCCGCACGGCGGCGCCGTGCGTCAGCCTGCTCGACGATGCGACCAAGCTGGTCAGCAGCCGCCTGGGCGAGGACCGGCTGAGGGTGGCGGGCACGGCCGAGTTCAACGGCGCCAATTACGACATCCGCGCCGACCGCATCCGGCCTTTGTTGCAATGGGTGGAGCAGTGCTTCCCTGGCGTCAATACCCGCAAGGTGGTGCCGTGGGCGGGCCTGCGCCCCATGCTGCCGGACATGCTGCCGAAAGTGGGGCCAGGCAAGGCGCCGGGCGTGTACTACAACACGGGCCACGGCCACCTGGGCTGGACCCTGGCGGCCGCCACGGCCGAGCTGGTGGCCGAAGCGGTGAACAGGGCGCGGGACTGAGCCATGCCCAGCATCGCCATCCTGATCTTTCCCGGCGTACAGGCGCTCGACGTCAGCGGCCCCATGGACGTGTTTGCCGAAGCGAACAGTTTCCTGCCGGCGCAGCGGCATTACGCGATCGACGTGCTGGGCACGCAGGACGGTGTGCTGCGCTGCTCGAACGGTTTATGTCTGGCCGCGCACCGCCATTACGCGCAGGCGCAGGACGCCTACGATTTGCTGCTGGTGGCGGGCGGCCCCGGCTTGCCCGCGCAGCCGCGCGACGCGGCCCTGAGCGCCTGGCTGGCGCAGGCGGCCGGCAGGGCGGGGCGCCATGGCTCCATCTGCAATGGCGCATTCCTGCTCGGCCACGCGGGCTTGCTGGACGGCAAAAAGGTCGCCACGCACTGGAACGATGCGGCGGCCCTGGCCACCGCTTTCCCGCTGGCGCGCGTCGATGCGGACAGCATCTATTTACATGACGGCAATCTGGTCAGCTCGGCCGGCGTGACGGCCGGCATCGACCTGTCGCTGTCGCTGCTGGCCGGCGATGGCGGCGCGCAGCTGGCGCTGCAGGTGGCGCGGCGCCTGGTGGTCTACACGCAGCGCCAGGGCGGGCAGTCGCAGTTCAGTCCGTACCTGACGCCCGCCGTGGATGCGGCCTCGCCCGTGGCGCAGGCGCAGCAATATGTGCTCGCGCACCTGGCAGAGGAACTGGGCGTGGACACGCTGGCCCAGCTGGTGGCCATGAGCCCGCGCAACTTCGCCAGGGTCTTCGTGCGCGAGCTGGGCGTGACGCCGGCCCAGTTCGTTGAAAGCGCCCGGCTCGATGCGGCGCGGGCCTTGCTCGAAGCGGGCGATGCGCCGCTGAAAACCGTCGCCTGGCGCTGCGGTTTCGGCACGGCCGACCAGCTGCGCACGGTGTTCCTGCGGCGCCTCGGTGTCTCTGCCAAACAATACCGGCAAAACTTTTCCAGCCGCCCCCGGGAGTGAGACAGGCAGGTGGCAGGAATGCGCGCCACCCTGTCCGAAAAGCGCGGCAGCCAACGCCCCTGCCGCCGGGTTCGCAACCCTATACTTTTCCTGCTGGTGCGCCATTCCGGCCGCACCCTTGAGGAAAGTCAAACATGCAAGCGATGCTACACACTAGGCTGGATGCAGAGCGGGTCGGTCCCGCGTACACGGAAGACGGCATGCTGCTGGCGCGGCGCAAGACGCGCGAGGCGATTGTCGCCATCGCCGCGCGCATCCGTCCCGGCATGCTGGAAGAAGACGCCGTGGCGATGGCGAAGCAAGTGCTGCTGGACATGGGCCTGGCGCTGAGCTGGCACCCGACGCGCGTGCGCTTTGGCCGCAACACGCTCAAACCGATGAAGCGCGCGTCCGAGCCGGGCGTGGTCTTGCAGGAGCACGATATCTTTTTCCTCGATATCGCGCCCCGTGTCGAGGCATGGGAAGGCGATGGCGGCGCCACGTTCACCGTGGGCGCCAGCGCGCAGCAGGCGGAGTACGCCCGCTGCGCGCGCGATGCCGAATGCCTGTTCCACCAGGTGCGCGCCGTGTGGCGGCGCGAGGGGCTGACGGGGCAGGCACTGTATGCGTATGCGGAAATCGAGGCGCGCAAGCTGGGATGGGAACTCAACTTCGACCTGGGCGGCCATCGCGTGTCGGACTTCCCGCACGCCACGATACACGCGGGCGCGCTGGCCGACGCCGATTTCTCGCCGTCGCCCATGCGCTGGATCCTGGAAATCCATTTGCGCCATCCGACCCTGCCGTATGGCGCGTTCTTCGAGGACATGCTGCTCGATGACAGCTACTATGCTTAAAGCAGCGCCTAGTTCTTCGGTAATAAATCGCTGAGGGCGGCGCGGCCCTTGGCGGTGAGGAAGGGGCCGACCTTGCTGTAAGGCAGCAGGAAGTCGTTTTCGCAGCCGCTGCCGTTGGAGTCTTCCCAGAAGGACACGCCTTCAGGTTTCAATGACAGGTGGAAGCGGCCTCGGCCGTCGTAATCCGTGCCCTTGCATTCGGCGTCGATCTTGACGTCCTTGAACAGGGCCTGGCGCAAACGGTCCGGCAGTTCGGCCTTGTCGTCGCCATCGCTGGCGCTGGCACCAAACCAGTTCCACACGTCCGTTTCCTGGCCCGTCTTCACGTCCCACGTGCGGAACTTGATGGAAATGCCGCGGGCGCCATAGCCGGCGGGCCAGCGGTAGAATTTGATCGTCACCCAGCGCGGCGACCAGTAGGTCGGCTCCGCATACACTTCGTCTTCCGTCGTGAAACCGTTGCGGCCCAGGTATTCGCGGCGCGTGGCATAGAAGTCGGCCAGGTCCTGCTTGCTCTTCGCCAGCACGGCGCGCAGCTGCGCATTGATTTTCGCCACGCCATCGCCGGCGGCGATCAGTTCCACGGTGATGGTGTCGCCGACTTGCAGGTTGCGGTATTGCTTGCCTTCGAAGGCGATGGGCCTGCTTACCTTGGTGGCGGGAAAGGTCTCCAGCGCCAGGTTGTAGGCATCGCTGGCGCACGATGGATGTTCGCGGTCGCCCGCCGCTTCCAGCAGGGTCAAGTCCAGCGGCAGGGTCTTGCCGCTTTTCGGATCGGTCCACGTGCCAGCGACCTTGCCGCCCTGCGGCGCATTCAATGACCAGGTACCCGTCGTGTCGCCCTTGGCGTCGAGTTCCTGCCATAGCACCTTGCCGTTGGGCTTGGCCAGCATGATCGGCGTCTTGTAGCGCGTGTAGTAATAATTGCCGCTGCGGTCAGCTCCTTGCGTGGGACTGGGCTGGTTGAAGCAGGCCACGATATTGGCCTTGCCCAGGGTGCCCTGCCACACCCCTTGCACGGGCGGCTCGGCCGCCATGGCGATATTCAGGGTGGGCAGGGACAGACATACAAACAAGAAGCGGCGCATCGGGTTTTCCTGTGATTGGCGATGGCCGATTCTACATGGCCCGGACGAGGAAATACCGCACGCCAACTTTTACGCTGGCTTTTCCTGCGCCACCACGGCCATCGCCGCGCCCAGGTATTGCAGCATGGCCCCGTCGACGAAGCTGCCTTCCATCAGGCGCGGTTCCTGCTGGTGCGCCTGGCGGAATTTCAGCTGCGTGGCCGGATCCGTGCCCGCGTACGAGCGGAACAGGTCCAGCCACTGCCGCGCCAGCTGCAGCACGGCCGGGTCGGTGGGCGGCGTGCGCGCATCGATGGCGGCGCGCACGGCGGCGATCAGCGCCGGCCACTCGCCCGAGCGCTTGCCATAGTTGGCGGCCAGGTGCGCGTATTCCTGCTCGTCGAGGAAAGGGCGATACAGCGCAATGCGCGAGGCATTGAAGGCGGCGATGATGAACTGCATCAGGTCCGCATCGATGCTGGTCGTGTGCTGCATGGCCGGCTCCTGCGCATGCATGTCGTTCAGGCGCGCGAACAGTCCCGGATGGGCGCCCGTGTCGCGCACCAGCTTGACCATCCATTCCGTGGCCAGGGCCTGCGCCCGCGCATCTGCGGGGCTGGCGCCAGCGTTCCGGGCGGCGCGCACGCGCGTCACCAGTGCCTTCCATTCCTGTTCCACGGCCGCATCGGACAGCAGCGGCATCTGTTGCAATTCTTCGGGGCTAAAGTATTTGTCGTACATGGTCATCAACTCCATAGTGGTGAGCCACTCGGCCAGTTCCGGTGCCTGCCCCTGCGCCAGTTGCGCCTGCAGGTCGCGCAGGCGTTCGCGCAGGGTGGACGCCTGCGCGATCTGGCGTTCCAGCATGGCGATCTGCTGCGCCACGATGGCGCTCAAGGGCAGGTCCGGGCCGGCGAGTGCTGTTGCGATATCGGCCAGCGGCAGTCCGAACTTGCGCAGCGCCATGATCCGGTGCAAGCGGTCCATGTCGCCGTGCTGGTACAGACGGTAGCCAGCCTGCGTGCGCGCCGAAGGCGAGAGCAGGCCGATGCTGTCGTAATGGTGCAGGGTGCGCACGGTCAAGCCCGTCAGCCTGGCCAGTTCACCGATTTTCAACAGCATCTTTTCCTCCTTACTTGGTGCGTACACACAGGATCGGGCCTGACGTCGCGTCAGGGTCAAGCACTATTATCAGCTGATCGTCAGGTGCTGGCGCAATTCCTGCAGCAGGGCGCCCGTCTTCGGCGTCAGCTGGCGCGCCAGCGGCCAGGCCAGGTACAGCGGCAAGCCTGGCGTGGCAAATGCCGGCAGCACTTCCACGATGGCGCCCGTGGCCAGGTGCTCTTCCACCAGCCAGGTGGCCAACTGCGCCACGCCCAGGCCCGCCAGCACGGCGGCCGTGCGCGCTTCGGCGTCGCCCACCGTCATGCGCGGCGCCGCCACGCGGTATTCCAGCTGGCCGCCATGCTCGTCCGCATACAGCCACGGCATGGGCGAGCCGTCGCCGCGGCCATAGGCGATGCAGTCGTGCCGCTCGAGGTCCGCGATGGACATGGGCCTGCCGTGCCGCGCCAGGTAGGCGGGTGCCGCGCAAAAGATCAGGCGCTCGTCGCCCAGGTGCATCTGGCCCAGCGCGGCAGGCCAGTGCGATGGCGCGCCGATGCGCACGGCGATATCGATACGCTCCTCGAACAGGTCGACGAAGCGGTCGCTGAAGGCGATCGACGGCTGCAGCCGCGGATACTGCGCGCACAGCTGCAGCAGGGCCGGCATCACGCGCAGGCGGCCGTACGAGGCGGGCACGCCGAGGCGCACCTTGCCGGCCAGTTCCGTCGCATGCTCGGCCAGCACGTCTTCCGCATCAGCCAGTTCCTGCAGCACGCGCTTGCAGGTGGCGTAGTAGGCGCGGCCCGCGTCGCTCAGTTTCAAGCGGCGCGTGCTGCGCTCGAACAGCATTACGCCCAGCCGCTCTTCCAGCCGCGCCACGCTCTTGCTGACGGCCGAACTGCTCAGGTGCAGGCGTTCGGCCGCCCTGGTAAAGCTGCCCGCGTCGGCCGTGGCCAGGAAGGGCGTGATGCCTTTCAAGTGTTCCGATGAAAACATGATTCGGGAATTTTGTTCATGAATAGGGTGAAATAGTATCGCGGATAAGAATTCATGTCCCGGATATGATGGTTTTTTCTTTTGGAGGCTTTATCCCATGCAAAAACATGCCCTCATCATCGGCGCCAGCGGCGTCATCGGCAGCAAGCTGGCCGCGCATCTGCTCGGCGCAGGCTGGCGCGTTACGGGCGTCTCGCGCGGCCGCACGCCGGTGCCGGACGGCTGCGCCTCGCTGCAATTCGATGCGACGGATGGCGCGGCGGTCAGCGCCGCCCTGGCCGGCATGGATGCCAGCCACGTCTTTTTCACGGCCTGGGCGCGCCAGGCCAGCGAGCAGGAAAACATCCGCGTCAACGGCGCCATGGTGGCCAACGTGCTGGCCGCGCTGGGGCCAGGCGGCCAGCTGCGCCACGCGGCGCTGGTGACGGGCCTCAAGCATTACCTGGGACCGTTCGACGCGTATGGACAAGGCGCCGTGCCCGTCACGCCGTTTCGCGAAGAGCAGGGCCGCCAGAGCGTCGATAATTTCTATTATGAGCAGGAAGACCGCTTGTTCGCGGCGGCCGCGCAGTATGGCTTCACGTGGAGCGTGCACCGCCCGCACACCATCATCGGCTACGCGCTGGGCAATGCCATGAACATGGGCCTGACACTGGCCGTGTATGCGCACCTGTGCAAGGCCAGCGGCCAGCCCTTCGTCTTTCCCGGTTCCAGCGCGCAGTGGCATGGCCTGTCCGACATGACGGACGCGGGCCAGATCGCGCGCCAGCTGGCGTGGGCGGCCGACAGCCCGGCCGCGCGCAACGAGGACTTCAATATCGTCAATGGCGACGTGTTCCGCTGGAAGTGGCTGTGGCCGCGCCTGGCCGCGTATTTCGGCGTCGCGGCGGCCGACCTGCCCGCGACGATGGCGCCGCTGGCCGGCCGCATGCAGGATGCGCCCGCGCAGTGGCGCGCCATCGCGCAGCAGCATGGCCTGGCGGAGCCCGATATCGGCCGCCTCGCGTCATGGTGGCATACGGATGCGGACCTGGGACGGCCGATGGAAGTGATGACGGACATGGGCAAGAGCCGCAAGGCGGGCTTCCTCGACTACCAGGATACCCAGGATGCCTTTTTCAATCTGTTCGAGCGCCTGAAGGCGGAGCGCATCATTCCGCGCTGACGCTTTCCACGGCGGCGGGCGGCGGCGTTGCTGCCGCTGCCGCCGCATTGGCCTTGTGCTGCTGCGCGCGCTGCCATTCGAGTCCCGGGCGGTCGACGCGGAACTGCAGCAGGCGACCCTGCACCACTTCCGTCACGTAGGCCGTGCGGCCGTCGGGCCCGCCAAAGGTGATGTTGCTGGGCTTGGCGCCAGGCACGCTGATCTCGCGCAGGATGCGTCCCTGCGGCGACAGTTTGACCACCGTGCCCTTGCCGTAGCGCGTCACATACAGGTTGCCGTCCACATCGACGCGCATGCCGTCCATGCCGAAATCGTCGAACTTGATCAGCAGGCGTTTGCCCGTCAGGCTGCCGTCCGCGGCGATGTCATACCTCCAGATATTGCGCTGCACGCTTTCATTCACGTACAGGATCTTGCCGTCGGGGCTCACTTCGATGCCGTTGGCCGTGCCCATGGTGTCGAGCGCCAGCGTGACCGTGCCGTCCTGCGCGATGCGCCACACGCGGCCCGTGTTTTCCTTCCAGTTCGGGTCGCTCGCATACAGCACGTCGTCCTGCGTGATGGCGATGTCGTTCGGCTGCGTCATGCGCGGCTCGCGCGCGTGGATGGACAGCGCGCGCGTGGCCGGGTCGACCAGGTAAATCGTGTGTTCCATGTAGTCGGCCAGGTACATCTGGCCGCGGCTGCCGAAGCGGATGCCGTTGGCGATGCTGGTGCCGGGCAGGGTCAGGTACACCTCGCCGCTGCCGTCCGGCCGCACCTTGCCGATGGTTTGCTGTTTCGCAAAGTTGACGGCATAGATATTCCCGTCCGCGTCCACGGCCGGCCCCTCGATGCCCTTGGTGAACGAGTGCGCCGGGGTCAGCGTGGTGGCGAGGAACAGCGCTTCGTGCGCGGGCTGGCTGGCGCAGGCGGACAGGGTGGAGAGTGCTGTGGCCAACAGGGCGGCACGCAGCGACGGCAGGGCGTAGCGGGTAGGGGGCATCAAGTGTTCTCTGTAAAGCGATGGTGGCGTATGTTACCCGACGCGCGCCGGCCGGGGCGCCAGTCTATGTCTCATCCTAGGCCGCCACCACGACCAGGTCGGGAAAATCGTCCTGCCAGCCTGCCCATTGATCTTGCAGGTGGGCGTGCATGCCGGCGCGCTCTTGCGCCTGGTCAAACTCGTCCGCGCTGGCCAGCAGGAAATGGGCGATGGCGCGCAGGGTGGCCGGGTCGGCGTGGATGGTCACGTCGGAGCAGGGCAGGGGCCGCTCGGCGGCCTCGTCCTGCAGATAGCAGTGCAGCGATAAATGTGTGGTCATGGGTGTCGGTGGTTGATATAGGCGCCCAGCATGGCGCGTGCGTTCAGCGCGGCGCGGGCCGCTTCCAGCTCCTCGGGTTGCAGGTACCAGATGGTGAGGCTGGCATGCTCTTCGCAGCGGCCATACGCCTGCATCGCGTCGCGCAGCGCTTGCCGGCGCTCGGGCGGCAGCGCATCGAGTCTGGCTTGTGTGAAACCATTGATGGGATATACATCGCGCAGGTGCGAATCTTGCAGCCCGCGCCGCTGGATGGCGGACCAGTTATTTGCGGGGCAAGGAACGCCAAAGGTCATCGGATGGGCCTCATCGAGCTGCCGGTAGCCGAGTGCGTAGCCGGTGCCATAGCCCTGTGTTTCAGCGTAGCAGTACACATATTCGCAATGCTCAAACAGCCCGGGTATGGCCCGTGCACCGTCGAACAACGGCGCCAGCGCAAGCTTGCTGGCGCGGATGGACAGAATCAGTGACGAGTCCGACGAATACATGGCATGCGCGTCGCAGTTGACGGCCTCGTAAGCTTCGTCGGGCGGCACGAGACGCGGCGAAAGCAGTCCGATGCTGTTGGTCTCTGGCGCGAACAGCATCTTTTCGTAATTTCGCTGAGAGTACTTGACGATCTTGCCGCGCTTGTTGCCGTAGCGCTCGACGGCTTCGCCGATGTGCGCGAACCAGGCGAACAGCTGGGCGCTGGCCGCGGCGGGATGAAAGGGGCTATTTTTCTTGAATTCGCCTACGAGGAAGTGATATTGGTCCATGTGTCGCAAGGGTGAATGGGCAACGCGCATGATGCCATGTACGGGCCCACGCTGCCAGTTGCACGATTGGACGGCGCAATGGCCGGGTTGAGGCGTATGATGGACATGCAGATGTGCTTGGCATAAGGCGCTGCGCCCGGCACGGGCGTCTGGCAGGATTTTTCGTGGTTTTGGCAGCACTTTGGCAGTACCAACGACGAGGAAACATCATGGACAAACCTGAATTTATCCTGGCCGCCAAGGCCATGGAAACCCTTGAGATGTATCAAACCTTCTACGGCAACTCCAGCGAATACCAGGCGCACCAGCAGGAAGTGCTGAAGTTGCTGCGCCACAAGGGCGCATCCTTGCTGGTGTCCGAACATGGCCCGGCGAAGTTTTTATTGGCGTTTGCCGACGCACTCGAGGTGGCGGGGCAGCCGGGCGAGTACGTGCCGTTGAGCAGGCGGTAGGGAGGCGGAATGCCTGCCCTTCATAGGCGATTCGATCATCCTATGATGCTTTTAGGAAAAACCGCCTGCAGTGAAAACCCTGGTCAATAGAATCGGAGAGGGTTGCGCTGGCAAGCGCAACCCGGTGTTGCGGCGCCGAGCTGCGCTCGCCGAAGTCCCGCACAACTCCCGCGCCCGTACCGGACGCGGATTCGGTGCCCGCGTTCCGTACGCATGGAATAAATAAAAAGGGCCTCCCCGCCAAAACGGGGAAGCCCTTTTATTTATTCAGTGGTGGAGACGGCGGGAATCGAACCCGCGTCCGCAAGCACTCCACAGACAGTTCTACATACTTAGCACTATCATTTAATTTAACTCAGCCAGCACGGATGTGCACGTTATGGGCAAGCGAGTTACCTATTATTTAGTCGGACGCTAAGTAACCCAGCATACGACGAGTCCCTGTAAATGACTCTAGAGCTTTTGACGGCCCACCCCAGGGACGAGGTGTTCTAGAGCTAACAGCGATTAAGCTGCCAGTGCGTACGAGTTATCGTTTGCAGTTAAGTTTTTTCAGGTTGTATTTACGAGGTAGCCCGCCCTCGGTATGCCCTGCGCTGCTTTGCAACCCACGTCGAAACCAGGTCGTCCCCACAGAACCTTCATTGTAGCGCAATCTGCCCATTCTTGCATGATGCATTCGCGCCGATGCGCGCCGGATCAGGCGCCGGCAGCTTTATGCCGCCAGCTGGCGCGCCTGCGCCGCCTTCACCACCGCGCTGACCAGTTCCAGCAGCGCTTGCGGCGTGTCCAGCAGGTGGTCGGCGTTCCAGTGCTGCGGTTCGACGGGGCCGCAATAGCCCCAGGCGCAGGCCACCGTGCGCATGCCGGCGGCGCGGCCAGCCTGGATGTCGCGCAGGTCGTCGCCCACGTACCAGCACTCTTCCGGCGCCAGTGCCAGGCGGCGCGCCGCTTCCAGCAGGGGGGCGGGGTGCGGTTTCGGGTGCGCCATGGTGTCGCCCGAGATGACGCAGCCGGCGGCGCCCAGGCCGATCTGGCCGACCAGCGGGTCGGTGAAGCGGGCCGCCTTGTTGGTGACGACGCCCCAGGCCAGGCCCAGCGCCTGCAAGCCGTCGAGCATGGCGGGGATGCCGTCGAACAGGCGGCTTTCCACGGCCAGCGCCGCTTCGTAGTTGTTCAGGAAGCCGTCTTTCAGGGCTTCATAGCCGCTTTCGCCGGGGCCGATGCCATACGACGCGCCTATCATGCCGCGCGCGCCGGCCGAGGCGGTGGGGCGCAGGATGGCGTACGGGGTCGGTTCCAGGCCGGCGCGCGCGCGCAGCAGGTTGATGGCGGCCGCCAGGTCGGGGGCGGTGTCGGCCAGGGTGCCGTCGAGGTCGAACAGGATGGCGCGCGGGGCTGGCAAGTGGTCGGTGGTCATGGCGGGCGCAGTAATCAGGTGGATCGGGATGAAAAATGGCGGCCGCAGCCGCCTTGTGGTTGACGCGGAAATTACAGGGGCCGGGTGCAGGCCACCAGGTAATTGACGCTGGTATCACTATTAAGCGAGTAAATCTTGGTCAACGGATTGTAGCCCATGCCGCGCATGCTATTGACATCGAGGCCGGCGCTGCGTACATATTGCGACAATTCGGCCGGCGTGATGAATTTATCGTAGTCGTGCGTGCCTTTGGGTAGCAGGCGCAGCAGGTATTCGGCGCCGAGGATGGCAAACAGATAGGCTTTCGGATTGCGGTTCAGGGTCGACAGGAAGACGTGGCCGCCCGGTTTGACCAGGGTGGCGCAGGCCTTCACGATGGCGGCCGGATGCGGCACGTGCTCGAGCATTTCCATGCAGGTGACGACGTCGTACTGGCCCGCTTCTGCGTCAGCCATGGCTTCGGCGGCGATCAGCTTGTAGCGCACCTTGGCGCCCGATTCCAGGCTGTGCAGGTCGGCCACTTTCAGGGCTTTCTCGGACAGGTCGATGCCCGTCACGTCGGCACCCTTGCGGGCCATCGATTCGGCCAGGATGCCGCCGCCGCAGCCGATGTCGATCACGCGCTTGCCGGCCAGCGGTACTTTCGCGTTGATCCATTCCAGGCGCAGGGGGTTAATTTCGTGCAGGGGACGAAACTCGGAAGTGGGGTCCCACCAGCGGTGGGCCAGCTCACTGAATTTTTGGATTTCAAGAGGGTCGGCATTCATAGGTCGAATAATAGCGGCAATTTTACAATTGGGCAGCCACGGACGAAAAAAAACCCCGCCGTGGCGGGGTTTTTTCATGCTGTCCTTGACTTGCGCGATGACTTGGAGCAAGTCCCAGGGTAGCGGTTCAGCGATTACTTGTTGCGGGTACCAACAACTTCGATTTCCACGCGACGGTTTTTCGCACGGCCTTCGGCAGTTTTGTTGTCAGCAACAGGTTGTTTTTCGCCTTTGCCTTCGGTGTACACGCGGTTGCTTTCAACGCCTTTGGTGACCAGGTAGGCTTTGACAGCATCAGCACGACGTACCGACAGTTTTTGGTTGTAAGCATCGGTGCCGACGGAGTCGGTGTGACCCACAGCGATGATGACTTCCAGGTTGATGCCGCCCAGTTGTGCGGACAGCTCGTCCAGCTTGGCTTTGCCTTCTGGCTTCAGCGTAGCTTTGTCGAAATCGAAGAATGCATCAGCAGCGAAGCTGACTTTTTCCGAGGTAGGAGCAACGACGACTGGCACTGGTACGACCACGACTGGTGCAGGAGCAGGTACTACTGGCGCTGGTGGGGCCACGCATTTGCCGTCTTGCAGGGTTTCTGGTTCTACGCACAGTGGCACGTCGCAACCTGGCACCGCGTCAGCAGGTGTCCAGTAGCCGGTACGCCAGCACAGACCGAATGGGTCACGCACGATAACGCCGCGAGCATCTTGCACGTAAGCGCTTTTTGGGCTTGGTGCTTTGATGTCAGTGGTAACTGGCGCGAACGGTGGGGAGGTTGGGGTTTGGGCCGAAGCCGAGCCAGCAATCACTGCGGATGCAGCGAAAAACAGCGTTACAAATTTATTCATTCTTTTTTCCTTTCGGGGGGTGATATCCGCAGAACAACACTGCGCTACTGGTGCTACGTGCCGAGATTTTATCATGTAGACCACATGCGCTCGTTTCAGATTGCGAAACTAGCAATTAACTTCCCAGTCATTTTGCCACACGCATCAGGGGCGCACGACCGTGGTTAAATCAAAGCTTGCCCGATTTTAGACCGCGCGTTGTTTTTGCGCAACGAAAATGCCCATTTGTAACGCGTCTGTAACAATTGATCGCTTTTTTGCCTCTTTTAAGGGCAGAGGACTTGAACTGGTATTGCCATTGTGCATTATCGACACCTGGACATGCACAGCGCCGGTGCGAAGCGGCAATCTTGCCGGTATGGCCAATTTGTACAGGTAGCTGGGCGCGCATGCTAAAATCGTGCGCTTGACTGTTAAGAGTGTTGAGCAGAGGCCCAAGGCGGCGCTGCAGGGCGGGACGTACCGAGGTACAGTCCGGACCGTGCCACCGCCGTCACTTTTTGCCAGACACTCTGCGACATGGAAGCCGGGCCGCGCCAGCAGCGCGGTGCGGCGTCCACGACGACAGCCGCCTAGGATATGCAGTATTGCGTCATACATTGCGTAGCAGATAAGTTAACCACAGCCTGAGATCAGTCGAACCGCCAATGGATCAATTCGCAAAAGAAACAATTCCTATTTCCCTCGAAGAAGAGATGCGCAAGAGCTACCTCGATTACGCCATGAGCGTGATCGTCGGGCGCGCCTTGCCGGATGCGCGCGATGGCTTGAAGCCAGTGCACCGCCGCGTCTTGTTCGCGATGCATGAAATGAACAACGTGTGGAACCGCCCTTACGTCAAGTGCGCCCGCGTGGTCGGCGAAACCATGGGTAAGTACCATCCCCACGGCGACGCCTCGATCTACGACACCTTGGTGCGCATGGCGCAAGATTTTTCGCTGCGCTACATGCTCATCGACGGCCAGGGTAACTTCGGCTCCGTCGACGGCGATGGCGCCGCGGCGATGCGTTACACCGAGTGCCGCCTGGACAAGATTGCCAGCGAATTGCTGGCCGATATCGATAAAGATACCGTCGACTTCCAGCCCAACTATGACGGCAAGGAAAAGGAACCGACGGTCTTGCCGACGCGTATCCCGAACCTGCTGATCAACGGTTCTTCCGGCATCGCGGTCGGCATGGCGACGAACATTCCGCCACACAATATTACCGAAGTCATCAACGGCGCCCTGCACGTGCTGCGCAACCCGGACTGCACGATCGATGAACTGATCGAACTGATCCCGGCGCCCGATTTCCCCACCGCCGGCATCATCTATGGCGTCTCGGGCGTGCGCGACGGCTACCGCACGGGCCGCGGCCGCGTGGTCATGCGCGCCAAGACGCACTTCGAGGAATACGGCAAGGACGGCGGCCGCATCGCCATCATCGTCGACGAGCTGCCATTCCAGGTCAACAAGAAGTCCTTGCTGGAACGCATCGCCGAAAACGTGCGCGACAAGAAGCTGGACGGCATTTCCGACATCCGCGACGAGTCCGACAAGTCGGGCATGCGCGTGGTGATCGAGCTGAAACGCGGCGAAGTGCCGGAAGTGGTGCTGAACAATCTGTACAAGCAAACCCAGCTGCAAGATACCTTCGGCATGAACATGGTGGCCCTCGTCGATGGCCAGCCGAAGCTGCTGAACCTGAAGCAGATGCTGCAATGCTTCCTGTCGCACCGCCGCGAAGTGGTGACGCGCCGCACCGTGTTCGAACTGCGCAAGGCGCGCGAACGCGGCCATGTGCTCGAAGGCCTGGCTGTCGCGCTGGCCAATATCGATGACTTCATCGCCATCATCAAGGCCGCGCCGACGCCGCCGATCGCCAAGGTCGAGCTGATGGCGCGCCCGTGGGATTCGTCCGTCGTGCGCGAAATGCTGGCCCGTACGGGCGACGGCACGACGCCAGGCGGCGTCGATGCCTACCGTCCGGAAAACCTGCCGAAGCATTACGGCATGCAGGCCGATGGCCTGTACAAGCTGTCGGACGACCAGGCGCAGGAAATCCTGCAGATGCGTCTGCAGCGCCTGACCGGTCTGGAACAGGACAAGATCGTCAATGAGTACAAGGAAATCATGGCGCACATCGCCGACTTGCTCGACATCCTGGCCAAGCCGGAACGCGTCACCATCATCATCACCGATGAAATGACGCTGGCCATGAACGAATACGGCGCCGGCAACAAGGACGTGCGCCGCTCGCAGATCGAACTCAATGCCACCGACCTGGAAACGGAAGACCTGATCACGCCGCAGGACATGGTCGTGACCCTGTCGCACACCGGCTACATGAAGGCGCAGCCGATCACCGAATACCGCGCGCAAAAACGCGGCGGCCGCGGCAAGCAGGCGATGGCGACGAAAGAGGAAGACTGGATCGACCAGCTGTTCATCGCCAATACGCACGACTACATCCTGTGCTTCTCGGATCGTGGCCGCATGTACTGGCTGAAGGTGTGGGAAGTGCCGCAAGGCTCGCGCAATTCGCGCGGCAAGCCGATCGTCAACATGTTCCCGCTGCAGGACAACGAAAAGATCACCGTGATCCTGCCGCTGTCGGGCGAGAACCGCACGTTCCCCGAAGACCATTACGTGTTCATGTCGACCAGCCTGGGCACCGTCAAGAAAACGCCGCTGAAGGACTTCAGCAATCCACGCAAGGCCGGCATCATCGCGGTCGACCTGGACGACGGCGACTTCCTGATCGGCGCGGCGCTGACAGACGGCCAGCACGACGTGATGCTGTTCTCCGATTCGGGCAAGGCAGTGCGCTTCGACGAAAACGATGTGCGTCCGATGGGCCGCACGGCGCGCGGCGTGCGCGGCATGAACCTGGAAGAAGGCCAGCACGTGATCGCCCTGCTGGTGGCCGAGAACGAGCAGCAGTCGGTGCTGACGGCAACCGAAAACGGTTACGGCAAGCGTACGCCGATCACCGAGTACACGCGCCATGGCCGTGGCACGAAAGGCATGATCGCCATCCAAACCAGCGAGCGCAATGGCAAGGTGGTTGCCGCGACCCTGGTCGACACCACCGATGAAATCATGCTGATCACCACCGGTGGCGTCCTGATTCGTACCCGCGTGTCGGAAATCCGCGAGATGGGCCGCGCGACGCAGGGCGTGACCCTGATCGCGGTGGAGGACGGCACCAAGCTGTCCGGCCTGCAGCGCGTGGTGGAGACGGATATCGACGAAGTCGAGCTGACGACGGAGGCGGGCGTGGACGCCGCGGCCGCGCCGGCGGCTGAACCAGCCGATCCGGACCAGCCGGAGTAAGAAGATTGGGGCTCTTTCGGGAGCCCCAATTGCTGTTGGCGTGCCACTTTCGGCGCCAGCCAGCGTAACCACGTATGCCCCCGCTTTTGTAAAGTCCCGAATACCATGAGAAAAATCGTCGCCACCTTCTTCGCCGCGTTCTCGCTGGCATTCCTTGCGACCCTGCCGGTCCTGGCGCAGAATGCGCAAGCGACGCCCGCCCGCCAGGCCGCGCCCAGCCCCGCCATGACGGTGGCCGTGCGGCGCATGCTCGACGCGATGCAGTTCCCGCAACTGACGCGCAACATCTTCGACCAGATGCTGCAATCGGTGCCGGCCATGATCCGCCAGTCGGCGCTGCAGCAAATCGGCACGAACCCGAACCTGGACGAGAAGCGCAAGGCGCGCGCGCTGGCCAGCGCCGAGGAAGAAATCCCCCTGGCCGTCGCCACCCTGACGCAGGTGCTGGCCGATCCGACCCTGATCGATGAACTGAGCGCCGAGATGGTGCCCCTGTACGCGCGCTACTACACGGTGCCGGAAGTCGAGCAGCTGACGGCGTTCTACAAGACGCCGCTGGGCCGCAAGATGCTGGCCACCATGCCGCAGCTGTCGGCCGAATCGATGGCCATCAGCCAGCGCGTGCTGATCCCGCGCGTGAATGCAGTGCTCGACCAGGTCATACGGGCGGCCACGCAATCGCCCCAATAATCCCATTTACCAAGGACCGTATCGTGACCCATATCTACAATTTCTCCGCCGGACCGGCCGTGCTGCCCAAGGAAGTGCTGGCGCAAGCCGCCGCGGAAATGCAGGACTGGCATGGCAGCGGCATGTCGGTGATGGAAATGAGCCACCGTGGTCCCGAATTCATCTCCATCTACCGGCAAGCCGTCGCCGACCTGCGCGAATTGCTGGCCGTGCCCGATAACTACAAGATCCTGTTCCTGCAGGGCGGCGGCCTGGGCGAGAACGCCATCATCCCGATGAACCTGGTGGGCCATGGCGCCACGCAGCCGGCCACCGTCGACTTCGTGCACACGGGCTCCTGGTCGGGCAAGTCGGTCAAGGAAGCGGCGAAATACGCCACCGTCAACGTGGCCGCCTCGTCGCAGGCCGCCGGTTTCACGGGCGTGCCGCCAGTGGCCGAGTGGAAGCTGACGCCGGGCGCCGCCTATCTGCACATCTGCACCAATGAAACCATCGACGGCGTGGAATTCCAGCAGGCGCCGCAGGTGCCGGCTGGCACCACCATCGTGGCCGACATGTCCTCGCACATCCTGTCGCGCGTCATTGATGTATCGCAATATGGCGTGATCTTCGGCGGCGCGCAGAAAAATATCGGCCCGGCCGGCCTCACCGTGGTCATCGTGCGCGAAGACTTGCTGGGCAAGGCGCTGCCGATTTGCCCGTCGGCCTTCGACTGGTCCATCGTGGCCGAACATGAGTCGATGTACAACACGCCGCCCACCTACGGCATCTATATCGCCGGCCTGGTTTTCCAGTGGCTGAAACGGCAAGGTGGCGTTGCAGCCATGGAACAGCGTAATATTGAGAAAGCGGCGCTGCTGTACGCGGCGCTCGATGCGGACGACTTCTACCAGAACCGGGTCGCTCCCGCATACCGCTCGCGCATGACCATCCCGTTCTATCTGCGCGACGAGAGTATGAACGACGCATTCCTGGCCGGCGCAAAGCAGCGCGGCCTGCTGCAGCTGAAGGGCCACAAGTCCGTCGGCGGCATGCGTGCATCGATCTATAACGCGATGCCGATCGAGGGCGTGCAAGCCCTGGTCAACTATTTGAACGAGTTTGCCGGACGCTGAGTCGCATAACCGACCGCGCCGGCCCGCCGCCGGCGCAGGCCGCGCGGCAATGATTGAAGTACAGCTGACGAAACAAACCAACCATGACCGATAAATTGAAACCGCTGCGCGAACAGATCGATGCGATCGACGCGCAAATCCTCGAACTGCTGAACCGCCGCGCGCAGATCGCCCAGCAGGTGGGCCACGTGAAGGCCGAGACCCAGGCGCCTGTCTTCCGTCCCGAGCGCGAAGCGCAAGTGCTGCGCGGCGTGGCCGAGCGCAATCCCGGCCCCATGGGCGACCGCGAAGTGCAGACCATCTTCCGCGAAATCATGTCGTCCTGCCGCTCGCTGGAAAAGCGCGTCACCGTGGCGTATCTTGGCCCGGCCGGCACCTTCAGCGAGCAGGCCGTGTACCAGCAGTTCGGCAGCGCCGTCGAAGGCTTGCCATGCGCGTCCATCGATGAGGTATTCCGCTCCGCCGAGGCGGGGACGGCCGATTTCGGCGTGGTGCCGATCGAGAATTCCTCGGAAGGCGCCGTCAACCGCACGCTGGACATGATGCTGCAGACCAGCCTCATCATCAGCGGCGAAGTGGCGATTGCCGTGCACCACAGCCTGATGACGAAGAGCGGCAACATGGATGGCATCACTTCCATCTGCGCCCATTCGCAGGCGCTGGCCCAGTGCCAGGTGTGGCTGAACCAGAATTACCCGCACATCGCGCGCCATGCCGTGGCCTCGAACGCGGAAGCGGCGCGCATGGCCGGCGACGATCCGACGGTGGCGGCGATCGCCAGCGAACTGGCGGGCGCGCAGTACAAGCTGGGCGTGGTCAAGGGCCATATCCAGGACGACCCGCACAACCGCACGCGCTTTGCCGTCGTGGGGACGCTGCAGACGGCGCCGTCGGGCAAGGACCAGACCTCGCTGGTGCTGGCCGTGCCGAACAAGGCCGGCGCCGTATACCAGCTGCTGGCGCCCCTGGCGAAGCACGGCGTGTCGATGACGCGCTTCGAGTCGCGTCCGGCGCGCATGGGCAGCTGGGAGTATTATTTCTATGTCGACGTGGAAGGTCACGTGCACGACGCGGCCGTGGCCCAGGCGCTGGCGGAGTTGCAGGGCAATGCGGCTTTCTTCAAGGTGCTGGGGTCGTATCCGGTCAGTCTGTGACGCCAACGGTGGTGTCGGATTACGGCCTGCGGCCTAATCCGACCTACAATAAGCTGTAGGTTGGGTTAGCGCAGCGTAACCCGGCAACAGCCACCAGCCTAATCATTCACCAACTTTTAAAGAACACCATGTCTAAAAATATCGGTCCAGAATACGTCCGCGCCATCGCCCCTTACCAGAGCGGCAAACCGATCGCCGAAGTCGCGCGCGAATTCGGCCTCGACGAGGCATCCATCGTCAAGCTGGCGTCGAATGAAAACCCGTACGGCATGCCGGAATCGGCCAAGCAGGCGATGATCGCCGCCATCGATGACCTGGGCCGCTACCCGGACGCCAACGGCTTCGACCTGAAAGCCGTGCTGTCGCAGCGCTATGACGTGCCGGCCGACTGGATCACGCTGGGCAACGGCAGCAACGACATCCTGGAAATCGCCGCGCACGCGTTTGTCGAACACGGCCAGTCCGTCGTGTATTCGCAGTACTCGTTCGCCGTGTATGCGCTGGCCACGCAAGGCCTGGGCGCGCGCCACATCGTCGTGCCGGCGCAAGCCTATGGCCATGACCTGGACGCCATGGCGGCGGCAATCGCCGACGACACGCGCCTGGTCTTCATCGCCAACCCGAACAACCCGACCGGCACCTTCCTGTCGGCCGCGCAGCTCGAAGCCTTCCTGCAGAAGGTGCCGCAGCATGTCGTCGTCGTGCTTGACGAGGCCTACAACGAATTTCTGTCGGCCGGCGACCAGTACGAGTCGACGGCGTGGGTGCGCCAGTATCCGAACCTGGTGGTCTCGCGCACCCTGTCGAAGGCCTATGGCCTGGCCGGCCTGCGCGTCGGTTTCGCCATCGCCCAGCCGGCGCTGACGGACCTGATGAACCGCATCCGCCAGCCATTCAACGTCAATTCGATGGCGCAGGCGGCAGCCATCGCCGCCCTGAACGACAAGGAATTCCTCGACAAGAGCGCGCGCAACAACGCGGCCGGCTACCGGCAGTTCACGGAAGCGTTCACGCAACTGGGCCTGGAATACGTGCCGTCGCACGGCAATTTCGTGCTGGTGAAGGTGGGCGAGGACGACGGCGCCGGCGCGCGCGTCAACCTGGCGCTGCTCAAGCAGGGCGTGATCGTGCGCCCCGTGGGCAGCTATGGCTTGCCGCAATGGCTGCGCATTTCCATCGGCCTGCCGCAGGAAAACGCCATCTTCATCGCCGCGCTGACGAAAGCGCTGGCCTGACGCCATGACGACGCCTGCACTGAAAAAGGTCGTCATCTTCGGCGTGGGCCTGATAGGCGGCTCGTTCGCGCGCGCGTTAAAGCATGCGGGGGCGGTGGCCACGGTGGTCGGCATGGGCCGTTCGCCGGCCTCGATGGCGCGCGCCCTGGCGCTGGGCATCATCGACGAGATCGGCGGCGACATGGCGGAGGCCATCGCCGGCGCCGACCTGGTGCTGCTGGCCGCGCCCGTGGCGCAGACGGGGGCGATCCTGGCCTCCATCGCGCCGCATCTGCAGCCGGGCACCATCGTCACCGACGCGGGCAGCACGAAAAGCGACGTGGTGGCGGCGGCGCGCGCGGCGCTGGGGGGCAAGGTGGCGCAATTCGTGCCCGGCCATCCGATCGCGGGGCGCGAGACGAATGGCCCCGACGCCGCCATCATTGACTTGTATCAAGGCAAGAAAGTGGTGCTCACGCCGCTGGCGGAAAATGCCGCGGCCGACGTGGAGCGCGTGGCGGCCGCATGGCGTGCCTGCGGCGCCATCCTGCACGTCTTGACGCCCGCAGAGCACGACAAGGTGTTTGCCGCCGTCAGCCATCTGCCGCATTTGCTGGCCTTTGCGCTGGTCGACGACATCGCCAGGAAGCCGCACGCGGGCCTGCTGTTCCAGTACGCGGCCAGCGGCTTTCGCGACTTTACGCGCATCGCCGGCTCATCGCCGGAAATGTGGCGCGACATCAGCCTGGCCAACCAGCCGGCGCTGCTGCATGAACTGGACGCCTACCTGGCGCAGTTGACGGCGCTGCGCGCGCACCTGGCCGCCGGCGACGGCGCCGCCATCGAAGGCGTGTATGCGAACGCCCAGCACGCCCGGCAGCAATGGATCGAGGCGATCGAAACGGCAGAAATACCGGCCGCGCCCGCACAATAAATATTCAAGGATTCCAGCATGACGCAAACCAAGCAATACCCCCACCATATCGACCTGAAGCCGGTCATGCACGCCGCAGGCACGGTGCGCCTGCCCGGCTCGAAAAGCATTTCCAATCGCGTGCTGCTGCTGGCCGCGCTGGCCAAGGGCACGACGAAGATCGTCGACCTGCTCGCCTCCGACGACACCTTCGTCATGCTGACGGCCCTGACGTCGCTGGGCGTGAAATGGACGCAGGACGAGTTGCTGGGCGACCCGGCCACGGCACACCAGATCCACCACGTGGAAGGCTGCGGCGGCGTGTTCCCGCACCACGCGGCGGACCTGTTCATGGGCAATGCCGGCACGGCGATCCGCCCGCTGACGGCGGCGCTGGCCGTCATCGGCGGCGATTACACCCTGCACGGCGTGTCGCGCATGCACGAGCGCCCGATCGGCGACCTGGTCGATGCGCTGAACGCCGTCGGCACGCAGATCGAATACACGGGCGAGCAGGGTTTCCCGCCGCTGCGCATCCGCCGCGGCCATATCCACGCGCAGCGCATCGCCGTGCGCGGCAACGTGTCGAGCCAGTTCTTGACGGCCCTGCTGATGGTGGCGCCGCTGATGGCGCGCGACCACGCGGTGACCATCGACGTGACGGGCGAGCTGATTTCGAAGCCGTACATTGAAATTACCCTGAACCTGATGCGCCGTTTCGGCGTGACGGTCGAGCATGACGGCTGGCAGTCGTTCACCGTGCAGCCGGGCCAGCAGTACCAAAGCCCGGGCACCATCCACGTCGAGGGCGATGCCTCGTCGGCGTCGTACTTCCTGGCGGCCGGCGCCATCGGCGGCGGTCCCGTGCGCGTGGAGGGCGTGGGGCGCGACAGCATCCAGGGCGACGTGCGTTTCGTCGAAGCCTTGCAGCAGATGGGCGCGACCATCACCATGGGCGAGAACTGGATCGAGGCCCGTTCGAACGGCGTATTGAAAGCCGTCGACATGGATTTCAACCACATTCCCGACGCCGCCATGACGATCGCCGTGGCCGCCCTGTACGCGGACGGCACGAGTACCCTGCGCAATATCGCCAGCTGGAGGGTGAAGGAAACGGACCGCCTGGCCGCCATGGCGACGGAATTGCGCAAGCTCGGCGCGGACGTGGAAGAGGGGGCCGACTACCTGCGCGTGACGCCGCCGGCCGAGATCCAGCCAGCCACCATCGACACGTATGACGACCACCGCATGGCCATGTGCTTTTCGCTCGCTTCGCTGGACGGCGCCGCGCGCCGCGGCAATGAAATGCGCATCAACGACCCGAAATGCGTGGCCAAGACCTTCCCCGAGTATTTCGCCGCATTCGCGGGGATTGCCAGGGATACTTTGATTTAACCAGGTAACCTCAAGTGAAACCTGGGGCCGGACCCTGAGGGGCCGACCCCGGCGCCGCTTTGAGGTTCAGTCTTTTTAATGTGACAAAACTATGCCGAACTCCAACATCCCAGTCATCGCCATCGACGGCCCCACCGCCTCAGGCAAGGGCACGGTGGCGCACCGCGTGGCCGACAAGCTCGGCTTTCATTACCTCGATTCCGGCGCGCTGTACCGCCTGACGGCCCTGTCGGCACTGCGCCGGGGTACGGACTTGCGCGACGAACACGCGCTGGCCAAGCTGGCCGAACACCTGCCATGCCATTTCGCCGGCGGCGAAATCCTGCTCGCGCATGAAAACGTCACCGAGCAGATCCGTGCCGAAGAAGTGGGCAATACGGCGTCTAAAATTGCCGTATTGCCAACTGTGCGCCACGCCCTCGTGGGTTTGCAGCTGGGCTTTCGCAAGACGCCAGGCCTGGTGGCCGACGGGCGCGACATGGGGACGGTGATCTTTCCGCATGCCGCGCTGAAGGTATTCCTCACGGCCAGCGTCGAGGCGCGCGCGCAACGGCGCTACAAGCAATTGATAGACAAGGGTTTTTCTGCTAATATGGAAGACCTTCTGATGGATTTGCAGGCGCGGGACGAACGTGATACTCACCGTGCGATTGCGCCGCTGGTCCCCGCGGAAGGGGCGCATGTCCTCGATACCTCGGGAATGACGGCCGATGAGGCTGTTGAAACCGTGTTGAAATGGTATGCGTCGGCAGCAAGATAAGCAGCAAAATAGCGTGCTTTATGTCATCTGTAATGCCTGCTATGTGGTGCCCGTGACGGCTCCTGGCCTGTCCGGGTGTGTCAAAAACCTAACCCAGTTTAAGTCGCATCGTGCGATCTCTGCTGGATAACCTGTGTGAACCCTATGTCTACTGTTACAACTAACGAATCTACCGGTATGGAAAGTTTTGCTGCGCTCTTCGAGGAATCGTTGTCGCGTCAAGATATGCGCTCCGGCGAAGTTATTTCCGCTGAAGTCGTGCGCCTCGACCACAATTTCGTGATCGTGAACGCTGGCCTCAAATCCGAAGCATTCATCCCTGTCGAAGAATTCAAGAACGACCACGGCGAACTGGAAGTCAAAGTTGGCGACTTCGTTTCCGTGGCGATCGAATCGCTGGAAAATGGTTTCGGCGATACCATCCTGTCGCGCGATAAAGCCAAGCGTCTGGCTTCGTGGCTGGCTCTGGAAAAAGCGATGGAATCGGGCGAAATCGTCGTCGGTACCGTCAATGGTAAAGTCAAAGGCGGTCTGACCGTGTTGACCAACGGCATCCGCGCATTCCTGCCGGGCTCGCTGGTTGATACCCGTCCTGTCAAAGACACCACCCCATTCGAAGGCAAAACCCTCGAATTCAAAGTGATCAAGCTGGATCGCAAGCGTAACAACGTGGTTCTGTCCCGCCGCGCCGTCATCGAAGCTTCGATGGGCGAAGAGCGTCAGAAACTGATGGAAACGCTGAAAGAAGGCACGGTCGTGACCGGCGTCGTCAAAAATATCACCGACTACGGCGCGTTCGTGGATCTGGGCGGTATCGATGGCCTGCTGCACATCACCGACCTGGCATGGCGCCGTGTACGTCACCCGTCGGAAGTATTGACGGTTGGCCAGGAAATCACCGCCAAAGTCCTGAAATACGATCAAGAGAAAAACCGTGTTTCGCTGGGCGTGAAACAACTGGGCGACGATCCTTGGACCGGTCTGTCCCGTCGTTACCCACAAAGCACCCGTCTGTTCGGTAAAGTAACGAACCTGACCGACTACGGCGCGTTCGTTGAAGTGGAACAGGGTATCGAAGGTCTGGTACACGTTTCCGAAATGGACTGGACGAACAAAAACGTTGCTCCTAACAAAGTTGTCCAACTGGGCGACGAAGTAGAAGTGATGGTTCTGGAAATCGACGAAGAGCGTCGTCGTATCTCGCTGGGTATGAAACAGTGCAAAGCCAACCCATGGGACGACTTCGGTGTGACCCATAAGAAAGGTGACAAAGTCCGCGGCGCGATCAAATCGATCACCGACTTCGGCGTGTTCATCGGCCTGGCCGGCAACATCGACGGTCTGGTGCACCTGTCCGACCTGTCCTGGACCGAAACCGGCGAAGAAGCCGTGCGTCGCTTCAAGAAAGGTGACGAACTGGAAGCCATCGTTCTGGCCATCGACGTTGAGCGCGAGCGCGTTTCCCTGGGCGTCAAGCAACTGGAAGGTGACCCATTCAACAACTTCGCAGCCATGAACGACAAAGGCTCGCTGGTAACCGGTACCGTTAAATCGGTTGAGCCTAAAGGCGCCGTGATCCAACTGTCCGAAGAAGTTGAAGGCTACCTGCGCGCTTCCGAAATCTCGCGCGACCGCGTTGAAGATGCTGGTACGCACCTGAAAGTCGGCGATACCGTCGAAGCAATGGTGTTGAACATCGACCGCAAAGCCCGTGGTATCCAACTGTCGATCAAAGCGAAAGACAACGTTGAAACCCAGGAAGCCATGCAGAAGATGGCAGCTACCGACAACAACGCAGCTTCGGGCACCACCAGCCTGGGCGCCTTGTTGAAAGCTAAGTTCGATAACAAGAACTAAGACTGCGGATACGGCAGATGACAAAGTCCGAGCTGATCAACCGCCTCGCTGAGCGTTATTCTCAGCTGGTGGCGAAAGATGCGGAGTATGCCGTCAAGACCATTCTCGATGCGATGACCAACGCCCTGGCGACCGGTCAACGCATCGAGATCCGCGGTTTTGGCAGTTTTGCCCTGAACAGCAGGCCCCCGCGCATCGGTCGCAACCCGAAATCCGGCGACAAGGTGATGGTTCCCGAAAAACGGGTGCCCCACTTCAAGCCGGGCAAACAGTTGCGCGAGCGGGTGGACGCGATGGTCGGACAACCGATCATCGAGGATTAATCGTCTGCTGGAAGGCGACACAAAGAGCGGCGTCCTTGGATGCCGCTTTTTTTTGTTAATATGCTGAGAATACCTGACATAAGCTACTGCGCGTCGCGCTTTGCGGCCTGCGATGCTCACCGTACTTCAGTACGGTTGCGCTTCTTGGCCACAAATCACTGACGCTCGCTACGCTTCTGCCAGGCATTCCAAGGTTGTGCCATACGGGCATTTTTTGTACTTTCTGGGCGTATCGATGAAAATCATCTCCACCATCGTTGGCTGTGTTCTTTTCGTCCTGTTCTTCAGTTTTGCGCTGAAGAATGCGCAGGTTGTCGACCTGCATGTTTTCCTCAATTATGAAATTCGCGGCCCCCTGGTGTTGATGCTGCTGGGCTTTTTTGTCGCCGGCGCCAGCCTCGGCGTACTGGCCCTGACGCCCACCGTGTTCCGTCACCGCCGCGAAGCGACCAAGCAAAAAACCACCATCGCCGCGCTGCAGACCGTCGGCGTGGCCACCAATGTCCAGCCGCAACCGGACAGCGTGAGCGCGCAGCAGTAAGCGCCATCGCTCCTTTCTCTCTTACTCGAATAAAAACAATCGCATGGAATTTGAACTCTGGTGGCTCTTGGGTATCCCGGTGTTTTTCGCGCTGGGCTGGATCGCCGCGCGCGTTGACATCCATCAACTGGTGTCGGAATCGCGCAGCTTGCCGCGCAATTACTTCAAGGGCTTGAATTTCCTGCTCAACGAGCAGCACGACAAGGCCATCGATGCCTTCATCGAAGTGGTCAAGCTGGACCCGGAATCGGCCGATATGCACTTTGCACTGGGCAACCTGTTCCGCCGCCGTGGCGAGACGGAACGGGCCATCCGCGTGCACCAGAACTTGCTGGCGCGTCCCGACCTGCCGCTGGAGCAGCAGGGCCATGCCGCCTACGAGCTGGGCATGGATTACCTGAAGGCGGGCTTGCTGGACCGTGCCGAGGAAACCTTCAACAGCCTGGTCGACACGCAATATGCGGCCCAGGCGCGGCGTGCGCTGCTGGAAATCTACCAGCGCGAAAAGGAGTGGCCGCGTGCCATCGAAGCGGCCGTGGGCTTGCAGGAAGCGGGCGCCGGTGCACGGCAGAAGGAAATCGCGCAATTCTATTGCGAACTGGCGCATGACGCGCTCGTGCACCTGAAGCCGGACGAAGCCATGCCGCTGCTGGAAAAAGCCCTGCAGACGGACCGCAAGAGCGTGCGCGCCACCATCCTGACGGGCGACGTGCTGCTGGCGCGCGGCGACGTGGAAGGCGCGCTGACCACCTGGCGCCGTGTCGAGCAGCAAAGCGTGCCGCACGTGGCCCTGGTGGCGCAGCGCCTGATGGACGGTTATACCAAGCTCGGCCGTGCACAGGAAGGCGTCAACCTGCTGCGTTCCTACCTGGAAGAAGCATCGTCGATCGACCTCATCGAAGTCGTCTTCAAGGCCGTCATCGAACTCGACGGCGTGGAAGCGGCGAAACAGCTGGTCAGCGCCGAATTGCGCCGCACGCCCACCCTGCTGGGCCTGGACAAGCTGCTCGAAGCGCGCATGATGGATGCCCCGGCCGCCATCTGGTCGGAGCTGTCGATGGTGAAAAACCTCGTGCACGGCTACACGCAAAAGCTGGCCCGCTACCAGTGCAGCCATTGCGGCTTCAAGGCGCGCCAGTTCTACTGGCACTGCCCGGGCTGCAACAAGTGGGAAACCTACCCGCCGCGCCGTACCGAAGAATTGAACGTCATGAATTAACCCTACACGCCACCTTGCTCCAGTGCAACGTGGCGTGTACTTGTTTGCAGCATCTATATTTAGAAATACGGTACAACCATGAAAATCACCATTATCGGCACGGGCTATGTCGGCCTCGTGACCGGCGCTTGCCTGGCAGAGCTGGGCAACGACGTTTTTTGTCTCGACCTGGACGCGCAAAAAGTGGCCCTGCTCAACAGCGGCGGCATCCCCATCCATGAGCCGGGCCTGGAAGAGGTCGTGGCGCGCAACCGCGCCGCCGGGCGCATGACCTTTTCCACCGACGTCGAGGCCGCTGCCGCGCATGGCGTGATGCAATTCATCGCCGTCGGCACCCCGCCCGACGAGGACGGCTCGGCCGACCTGCAATACGTGCTGGCCGCCGCGCGCGGCATCGGCAAGTACATGACGGATTACAAGGTCATCGTCGACAAGTCGACCGTGCCCGTCGGCACGGCCGAAAAAGTGCGCGCCGCCATCCAGGGCGAGCTCGACGCGCGCGGCGTGGCCGCCACTTTTTCCGTGGCGTCGAATCCGGAATTCCTCAAGGAAGGCGCGGCCGTCGAAGACTTCATGCGCCCGGACCGTATCGTCATCGGCGTCGACGCCACGCCGGACGGCGAGCGCGCGCGCGAATTGCTGAAGAGCCTGTACGCGCCATTCAACCGCAACCACGAGCGCACTTACTGGATGGACGTGCGTTCGGCCGAATTCACGAAATATGCGGCGAATGCCATGCTGGCCACGCGCATTTCCTTCATGAATGAACTGGCCAACCTGGCCGACAAGGTCGGCGTCGACATCGAGGCCGTGCGCCACGGCATCGGCTCCGATCCGCGCATCGGCCACAGCTTCCTGTATGCAGGCTGCGGCTATGGCGGTTCGTGCTTCCCGAAAGACGTGCAGGCGCTCGAGCGCACGGCGCGCGGCCACGGCCAGGAATTGCTGATCCTGCGCGCCGTCGAAGCGGTGAACGACAAGCAGAAGATGGTGCTGGGCGGGAAAGTGGTCAAGCGCTTCGGCGAAGACCTGTCCGGCCGGCATTTTGCCGTGTGGGGCCTGGCTTTCAAGCCGAACACGGACGACATGCGCGAAGCGTCGGCCCGCGTGCTGCTGCGCGACTTGCTGCAGCGCGGCGCCACGGTGGCCGTGTATGACCCTGTCGCCATGGCCGAGGCCAAGCGCGTATTGCAGCTGGACCTGACGCCGGCGCAGCTGCAAAACGTGCGCTTTGCCGCCAGCCCGATCGACGCGCTGACGGATGCCGACGCGCTGGCCATCGTGACCGAGTGGAAAGCCTTCCGCAGCCCCGATTTCGAGCAGATCAAGGCGCGTTTGAAGGAAGCCGTGATCTTTGACGGCCGCAACCTGTTCGAACCGGCCGTCATGGCCGAGGCGGGCATCGAATACCACGGGATCGGTCGCTCGATCCTGACGCGCGCATGAGCGCCCGCGACTTGACGGTGCCAGCCGCGCTGGCCCAGGTGCGCCTGCTGGTGGTGGGCGACGTGATGCTGGACCGTTACTGGTTCGGCGACGTCAGCCGTATTTCGCCGGAAGCGCCCGTGCCCATCGTGCGCATCGAGAAGCGCGAGGAACGCCTGGGCGGTGCGGCCAACGTGGCGCGCAATGCGGCCGCGCTGGGGGCGAAGACGAGCTTGCTCGGCGTGGTGGGCGACGACGAGGCGGGCAGCCAGGTCGAGCATTTGCTCACGGGCAGCGGCATCCATAGCTACCTGAAGCGCGACGCGGCCATCTCCACCATCATCAAGCTGCGCGTGATCGGGCGCCAGCAGCAAATGCTGCGCATCGACTTCGAGGATGCGCCCAGCGATACGGTGCTGCGCGACAAGCTGGCGCAATTCAACGCGCTGTTGCCCAACTATGACGTGGTGATCCTGTCCGACTATGCGAAAGGCAGTCTGGTGAACGTGGCGGAGATGATCAAGGCGGCGAGAAAGGCTGGCAAGATCGTCATGGTCGACCCGAAAGGCGATGATTTCAGCCGCTATACGGGGGCGTCAGTGCTTACTCCGAACAAGTCGGAATTGCGCCGCGTGATCGGCAGCTGGAGTACGGAAGAGCAACTCACCGAGCGGGCGCAGCAGATGCGCGCGCAGCTGGGCCTGGACGCCTTGCTGCTGACGCGCTCGGAAGAGGGCATGAGCCTGTACACGGCCGACGAGGTGCTGCACATGCCTACCGATGCGCGCGAAGTGTTCGACGTCTCGGGCGCCGGCGACACGGTGATCGCCACCATGGCGGCCATGCTGGGCGCCGGCATGAGCCTGGGCGACGCCGTGCGCACGGCCAACCGCGCCGGCGGCATCGTCGTCGGCAAGCTGGGCACGGCCACCGTCACCCGCGACGAGCTGTTCCCGGAATAATCCGCTTTATCCCGCATCTTGCCTGCGCCAGAGCGTTTGATCTGGCGCAGGCTGTCCCCTTCCGTTGTGCCCCCATCTTGTCAACCGTATCACGTCCCAGCCGTTAAAGTCGTTAAGGCGCTGTTCCTCCCTTGCGTTCGAGTCATCTTGAAACCACATCACGGAGAGATACCTATGTTTAAAAAAATACTGCTGGCCATCGCCACCCTGATTGCGACCATGGGCTTCGCGTTTGCCCAGGTTGACGTCAACAAGGCGGACCAGGCGGCACTCGACAGCGTCAAGGGCATCGGCCCCGTCACCTCGAAAGCCATCGTCGACGAGCGGGCCAAGGGCGGCGCCTTCAAGGATTGGGCCGATTTTGAAGCCCGTGTGAAGGGCATCGGTCCGAAAAGCTCCGTGAAACTGTCGGAAGCGGGCTTGCAGGTGAATGGCCAGGCCAAGTCCGGCGCGCCGGCGGCCCCGGTCGCCAAGCCGGCCGCGGCAAAAAAGGAAACTGCTGTGAAGGAAGTTGCAGCGAAAGAAGCCGCGCCGAAGCCAGCTGCTGCGACCGACACCGCTGCGGCACCAGCCAAGTCGGCCGCTGAAACGAAGAAGGAAGCCGCCGCTGCCCGCAAGGAAGCCAAGGCCGCCGCTGCCGCCGCGAAAAAAGAAGCCGCCGCCGCCAAGGTAGTGCCCGCAGCAGCGACCGCTCCGGTTGCCGCAGCCGCTGATGCCGCTCCCGTGAAGACGGCCGCGGAAACGAAGAAGGAAGCGGCTGCCGCGAAGAAAGCGGCAACGGCCGCCAAGAAAGAGGCCAAGGCTGCGGAAGCGGCTGCGAAGAAGGAAGCCAAGCTGGCTGCTGCCGAAGCGAAGAAGGCGGAAGCCGAGAAAAAGTAAGCGTGTTGCTGTAAAGCGTGTTGTGTGGTGGTGCCGCGCAGCACGACAAGGAAACCCCGCGTGGTACCGGCCGCGCGGGGTTTTTTTATTCCCGCTCGTTCTGGCGCATGAAAGGCGCCTTCAGCTGCCCTGTCAGCGTCCTGGGCATGACCGCCTCGATGCCGCAGGCGCTGGGCCATTCGCGCGGCAAGTGGTGGGTGCCGAACAGGCGGTCCAGCACGGGCAGGGTCGAGGCGTAGTTGCGGTTGATGTGCTCGAGCTTGCTGTGGTGCCAATGGTGGAAGGCGGGCGTGGCCACCAGCCATTCGAGCGGGCCAAAGCGCCAGCGCAGGTTGGCGTGGATGAAGAAGCCCCAGACGGTGCCGAGCAACAGCAGCAGCACGGGCGCCGCGCTGCCCGTCGCGCCGGGGCCGGCCAGGCCCAGCAGATACAGGGGCGTCAGGCCGAACAGGCGCGTGACGACCATGTCGACGGGGTGGGTGCGCGTGTTGGCGAGGAAATACAACTGCTCCGTACTGTGGTGCACGGCGTGGTAGCGCCACAGCCACGGTATTTCATGGCTGAGTCTATGCCCCCAGTAAGTGCCGACTTCGCCGATCAGCAAGCCCAGCAGCAGTTTGGCCCACAGGGGCAGGGCGGCCAGGGTGGCGGGAATGGCGTCCGGCAGCAGGCGCTGGCCAGCGACGGCGACCAGGGCCAGTGGCGCGGCCAGCAGTATGGCCGGCAGCAGGCTGCTGAGGAAATAAAAGCCCAGGTCGCTGAACAGTTCCGTGCGGGATCGCCCCGCATGCCGTTCGCCAAAGTAGCGTTCGAGCGGCACGAAGATCACGCTCAGCAGTACCAGCCACAGGCCCAGGCGCAGCACATCGACGGCGATGCCGGGAAGTTGCATTTGCACGGTGTGGAGCAGGCTCATGGTAGCGATGTGATTGGGCGGTGAAAACCCCGGCCCAGGAAATGCCGGTTCGTATCATCTGGCGCGCCAGGGCGTAACAAAACCCTAGCGAGCGGATGCGCGGCGCGGCCGGGCAGCGCAGCTATACAAAGTACAGCGAGCATCGCAGGGCACGCGCCGCGCAGCAGGTTTGGTCAGCCTTTGCGGCGCCGCGCCATGAAGCCGAGCAAGGCCAGGCCGCCGATCAGCATGCCCCAGGTCGACGGTTCCGGCACGGCCGAGACCAGCGATACGCCATCGAGCAGCATGAATGGCGGCGCGCCGGATGGGCTGCCCTTGGCCATGAACGACAGCAATTCGCTGCTGTTGGTGGCCGTGAAGGTCATGCTGGCCTGGTGCCAGCCCGTGAAACCCTGGCTGACGTTGGCCAGCGAGGTGGTTTGCTGTTTGCTGTTGCCCAGCGACACATCCCAGTAATTGACCAGGTTATCACCACGGAAGCCCACCTGCTGGCCCGCGCCGTAGGAAAAACTCAGGGTGTAGGCCTGGCCTGGGATCAGGCCGCTGACTTGCTGCGTGACGGGGCCGGGGAAGTAATCCCAGTCGGCCGCCAGCACATTGCCGCCCGTGGGGCTGACGCCCAGGCCGTTTTGCGGGCCACGGCCGCTGTACGAGTTCGGCCCCCACAAGGCCAGCGCCGTTGGTGCGTTGGTATCGTCGATGTTGTTGCCATTCAAGACGAAGTTGTAGCCCTTGCTGGACCAGTCGGTCAGGTAGGTGCGGTCGTTGCGGTCGTAGTTGCCTTCGTTCAGCTGTTTCGACGTGCCGTTGCTGGTCAGTTCGAAATCGCCATTCTTGACGAGGTTTGTGGATGCCTGGGCCGTCGTGGCGGACAGCGCGGCAGCGGCGGACAGCGCCAGTACTGGGAATAAGTTACGCATGATCATAGCTCCAAAAGTGACAGGTCAGTGTTGCAGTCTGTCGGCGAGCTTTTGGCCAACGGCGGGTTTCGTCGCGGAAGGGGCGAGAAATGTATTTCTGTGACAACTATTATGTCTGGGTGGCTAAATTATAGCAGCGTTTGGCAAAACAGCATCTAACATGTCTCGAAAACAACAAATATTTTTAATTGGTAATTTAATCAAGATTCAACTCCATGCATGCATGCCGGCAGGCGGCCGCTACAGTTGCGATTCGATCGGCAGCCAGCGCATGACGGCGACCAGCGCGCGGCGCCAGAAACCGGACTCCGGATCGTGCGTCCACACCCTGGGTGGCTCTTCTGTGGCGTCGGACCAGCGCAGCGCGCCATCGTCGAGGAACAAGCGGTAGCTGGTGTCGCTCGAGACCGAACGCAGGAACAGCGCGCGCATGTCGCTTGCCAGCGCCGGGTCGGCAAACAGCACGCCCATTTCCGTGTTCAGCTGTGCTGAACGGGGATCGAGGTTGAAGGAGCCGACAAAACCGCGCTCGCCATCGACCACCACGGCCTTGGTGTGCAGGCTGGCGCGGCTCGAGCCCATCAGGCTGATGCGCTTGCGGTGCAGGGTCTTCAATTCATACAGGTCGACACCGCCCGCGAGCAGCAGCTGGCGGTAGCGCGCATAGCCCGCGTGGACCAGCGCGACGTCGGTGGCGGCCAGCGAGTTGGTCAGGACGCCGACCTTGACGCCGGCGCCGACCTTGCCGCCCAGCGTGGCGCTGAGTGCCGTGCCGGGCACGAAGTACGGCGAGGTCAGCAGCACTTCCTCGCGCGCCTGCGTCAACAGGGGCAGCAAGCTATGCATGAGCCAGTGCTCGCTCCGCTGCAGGCTGGCCACGGGCGCGGCTTTTTCCGGCGGATCCGACACCACATGCACGTGCTCGCTCCAGTGCAAACGCAGGCGTCCGTCCAGATGGGCTTGCAGCTGGCCCGCATCGGTCAGTTGCTGCAAGTATGGCGAGGCGCCCACTTCGCCCGTCAGGGCGTCGAGGCGGGCGCGCACGGCCTGCAGTTCCGGTGCGCCGGCGTTCTTGCCGGCATGCAGGGCGCCGATGGGAATGACGGCGCGGCTGTTCCAGAAGCGGTCGAAGATGTCGCTCGTCTGCTGCACGGCGGGCCCCACCAGCAGCAGGTCGGCATCCTGGAAATTGACTTGTTCGGCGGCATCGAAGTATTCGTCGCCGATATTGCGCCCGCCGACGATGGCTACCCTGCCGTCGACGATCCAGGCCTTGTTGTGCATGCGCCGGTTCAGGCTGACGGCGCGCAAGGCCATTTCCACGGCGCGGCGCCAGATGCCGTCGCGGTTGCGGCCCGGATTGAAGATGCGCACGTCGATCAGCGGATGGCTGTCCAGCGCCAGGATGGCCGCGTCCTGGCCGCGTGCGTTGATGTCGTCGAGCAGCACGCGCACGCGCACGCCACGGTCGGCCGCGCGCAGCAGTTCGCGCACCAGCAGCCGTCCCGTGACGTCGTTATGCCAGATGTAGTATTGCAGGTCGATGCTGCGGCCCGCTTCGCGCGCGCTCAGGGCGCGCAGGGCGAACGCTTCCAGGTTGTCGTCGATCAGGGCCGTGCCGCTTTGCTGCGGGCGCTGCGCCAGTTGCGGCGCCAGCACGCGGTCAAGCAGGGTGGCGTCCGCCGCTACGGGCAAGGCTTGCCCTGGCGGCCCCAGCGAACGCTCGGCGAAGCGGCCGTAGCTGTACAGGGCGGCAATGCTGAGCAGAATGAACAGCGTGGCGAACAGCAGCAGTTTGACCAGCATGCGGCGCACCGTCAGCGGACCGCGCGCAGGCGCTGGCGGGCGGGAATGAAGGCGAACTGACGCATGCGTGCTCTTTCATCTGGAGGGGAACGCCCGATTGTAGCAGTTTCTATAACGCATGATTTTCAGACTGCGCCGGCCGGCAGCCGCGCCAGGAAGCCGTGAATCTGGGAAACGACGGCCGCTCCTTCTCCCACGGCGGCGGCCACGCGCTTGGTCGAGCCGGCGCGCACGTCGCCGATGGCAAAGACGCCCGGCACGCTCGTTTCCAGCGCCGCCCGCTCCGGCAAGTCGGGCGGCGGGTTGAATAACTGCGCGGCGTGGCCGTGGGCGCGGCATTCGGCGCGCGTGACGTCGAAGCCCGTGCGGATGAAGCCCTGTTCGTCGACGGCGACGGCGCAGTCGTGCAGCCAGTCCGTATTCGGATCGGCGCCGACGAAGAGAAACACGCGGCGCACGGCGCAATCGCACTCTTCGCCGCTGGCATTGTTGCGCCAGCGCGCGCCCGTCAAGCCATCCTCGTCGCCTTCGAGGGCGATGATTTCCGTGTGCGTGTGCAAGGTGATGTTGGGCGTGGCGGCGATGCGCTCGATCAGGTAGCTCGACATGCTGGCCGCCAGTCCCTCGCCGCGGATCACCATGTGGACTCTGGCCGCGTGGCCGGAGAGGAACACGGCCGCCTGGCCGGCCGAGTTGCCGCCGCCGACCAGAATGATCTCTTCCTGCCGGCACAGCTTGGCCTCGATGGGCGAGGCCCAGTAATACACGCCCCGTCCCTCGTAGGTTTTCAGGTTCGCCAGCGACGGGCGGCGGTAGCGCGCGCCGCACGACAGCACCACCGTGCGGGCGCGCACCTGGGTGCCGTCGCACAGGGTCACGCGCAGCGGCCAGCTGTCGCACAGCAGGTTGGCGGCGCTGGCCGGCGTGGCGATCTCGACGCCGAACTTTTGCGCCTGCACGTAGGCGCGCCCGGCCAGCGCGCGGCCGGAGATTCCCGTTGGGAAGCCCAGGTAATTTTCGATGCGCGCGCTGGCGCCCGCCTGGCCGCCATACGCGCGCTGTTCCAGGGCCAGCACGGACAAGCCTTCCGAGGCCGCATACACGGCCGTCGCCAGGCCGGCCGGGCCGGCGCCCACCACGAGCACGTCGAAAATCTTGTCGCCGGATAAATCGGGCAGCATGCCCAGGCAGCGCCCCAGTTCCGCATTGCCCGGATTCTTCATGACCTTGCCGTCGGGACACACCACCAGCGGCCACTCCTGCGGCGCGGGCTGGTAGCGCTCGGCCAGCGCGGCGGCGGCCGCATCGCTGGCCGGGTCGAGCACCGTGTGCGGATGGCCATTGCTCGACAAGAAGCTTTGCAGCTGGAACAGATTGCCATTGCCGCGCGGTCCCACCAGCACGGGGCCGCCCGAATTGACTTCGATCAGCGCCACGCGGCGCAGGATCAGGGCGCGCACGATGCGCTCGCCCATTTCCGCTTCCGCCACGATCAGCGCGCGCAAGGATTCCGAGCTGATCACGAGCACCTCCACGTCGCCCACGGCATGGCCGTTGACGAGGGCGGGGCGGCCCGACAGCTGCGCCACTTCGGCGATGAAGTGGCCGGGGCCGATTTCGCGCATCAGCGAGGTGCGGCCCAGTCCTTCATGGCGCGTGACGGCCACGTTGCCCGACAGGATGACCAGCATGCCGAAGCTGCTGCTGCCCGCCTCGAACAGGGTGGCGCCGCCGGCGTAGTGGCAGACCTTGCCATAGCGTTGCAATCGGCGCAGTTCCGCTTCGGTGAAGACGGGGGAAATCTGGTGCATGCGGCCCTGGATATCGAGGCTGCTGGCCTGGACGGGATCGTCCTGCGTGGTTTCGGGGATGAATTCGGGTGTGGTGCTGGCCATGACTAATCCATTGATTGAATAAGCAAATTACTAAAATAACTAACCGCCACGAGTCTAGCGCATGCGCGCCCGGGGCGCTGGGAAGCCGCATGGCCTCGCCCGTAACTGCTGCAAAGCAAGGCGCCATGCGGCCTGGCGCCAGGGCGGTCGCAACGCGGCCTGCCTGGCGGGGCAGCGGTTTTTAGCCGTACGCCGTCCAGCATCTCATATTAGAATGGGTCTTTGTTGAAATTACTCAAACAGACACGATGGCTTACAAGACACTGGAAGATACGATAGGCAATACCCCGCTGGTGCAGCTGACGCGCTTGCCGGGCGCCGATGCGATCGCGCGCAATAACGTCATCTTGGGCAAGCTGGAAGGCAACAACCCGGCCGGCTCCGTGAAGGACCGCGCCGCCATGTCCATGCTCAAGCGCGCTGAAGAACGCGGCGTCATCAAGCCGGGCGATACCCTGATCGAGGCCACCAGCGGCAATACCGGCATTGCGCTGGCCATGGCTGCCGCCTTGCGCGGTTACAAGATGCTGTTGCTGATGCCGGATAACCTCAGCGTGGAGCGCCGCCAGAGCATGGCCGCCTACGGCGCCGACATTTTATTGACGCCGAAGACGGGCGGCATGGAATATGCGCGCGACCTGGCCGAGCAGATGCAGAAGGATGGCCGCGGCGTGATCCTCGACCAGTTCGCCAATGAAGACAATTCGCGCGCCCACTATGAAACGACGGGGCCGGAAATCTGGCGCGACACGGACGGGCGCGTCACGCACTTCGTCAGCGCCATGGGCACGACGGGCACCATCATGGGCGTGTCGCGCTACCTGAAGGAACAGAATCCCGCCATCCAGATCATCGGCGCGCAGCCCGAGGAAGGCTCGCAGATTCCCGGCATCCGCAAATGGCCGGAAGCATATTTGCCGAAAATCTACGACAAGAGCCGCGTCGACCAGGTCGAATACGTGAGCCAGGGCGTGGCAGAGCGCATGGCGCGCAGCCTGGCGGCGGAAGAGGGCTTGTTCTGCGGCATCTCCGCGGCTGGCGCATGCGAAATCGCGCTGCGCATTTCGCAGACGGTGGAAAATGCGACGATCGTGTTTGTCGTCTGCGACCGCGGCGACCGCTATCTGTCGACCGGCGTCTTTCCTGCCTGATAGCGGAGGCCGGCTGCTGCGCGGCGCGCTTTGCGGCCTGCGATGCTCACCGTGCTGGAGCACGGTTGCGCTTCTTGGCCGCAGATCACTGCCCCTTGCGACGGCGTAGGCGGGCGTCGATGCAGCTTGGAAAATACGGTGGTAGGTGGAAATATACTGTGGCCAGGACGGCCGGAGAACTGCTGAAAACTACCCCCTCCCCATGGCGGGGAGGGAAAACCTGCATAACTGGCAGGATCAGCCTTGTGGCGTTTCGCCTTCTTTTGGCTTGAATTGCTTGTCGCTGATGCGGAATTTGTTGCGGCGGTCACCCATCAGGTAACGCAGGTCACGGATGCTCAGGTCGCTGACTTCATGCATGCGTATCAGCAGCGATGCGCCGACCGGCAGGCGGTGGTGGCGGATTTTGCTGATGACTGGTGGCGCGACTTCCAGTGCGCGCGACAGGGCTGCGTCGTTTTTCAGGCGCAGGTTTTCGATCAGGGTATCGAGCAATCTGTTTGGGTTGTACTGAAGCAGATCGTCGGAGTCCGAATCGCTGTTCATATCAATGCCGACTTGGTTTGTCATGATGTTGTTGTTCCTTCTGTAGTTGCACTGCAAAGTAAAAAACACTCGGAGCTCGCTCTTGCTGCGTTCATGTTCATTCTTTACTAAAAGGAACAAATTCACACACGGTACGATCCGGGAGACAGTTTTTCATAATATATACACAATTGTACAGCAGGATTCAATTTCAGGCTGGAAAGCACTGCAATCTTGCTTGGTACAGAATCGGCGTTGTCTTGCTGCAACACCTATTTATTCTTTATTATTGCTCTATGATAGAACAAAAATTGTACTTTGACAAAAGTTAAGTATAAAACCATTTCTGTATCCCGTGCCGCACAACAGGCTGGCGAGCGAGGCTGGCACGATGTTATCGACTCCACCATAGACGTGTTTGCCGGTCGCTTCAACATCGCTTACGCTTTCTTACAAGTAATATTACAACTTTACACTGACTTTCGGTTAGCGTGCGCGCACTTGACTGATAGCCTTGCCCAGGTCGATTACTGACATGGCATAAAAATAACTTCTGTTGTACTGAGTTATAGCAAAGAAGTTATTGGTTGCCAAGCTATACTCAGTTGCTTCTGAGCCATTTTGCAAGTCGATCAAGCCGAACAGCATGTTTTGTGGCACGGGCGATACGACGCTGACGCCGGCCGCCTGCAGCTCGTCCAGACGGTACTTCGCCTGCAAGCCCTGGCCGATGAACTGTTCCCAGGCGCGGTTGGGCGAAACGTTGACCGGATACACGCTGATGGCCGGATCGTCGCGGCGCCAGCCGTGTTCGACGAGGAAGTGCGCCACGCTGCCGATGGCGTCGGCCGTCGAATTGCGCAAGTCGATGTGACTATCGCCATCGAAGTCCACCGCATATTTCATGATGCTGCTAGGCATGAACTGGGGCAGGCCGATGGCACCCGCATACGAGCCGAGCAGGGTCAGCGGATCGATGCCATCCTTGCGCGCGAACAGCAGCGCGTTTTCCAGCTCGCCCTTGAAAAATGCCATGCGCGCGGCCCGCGTTGGGCTTTCCGGATAGGAAAACGCCAGCGTGGTCAGCGCATCGAGCACGCGGAAGCGGCCCGTGTTGCGGCCATACACGGTTTCCACGCCGATGATGCCGACGATGATCTCGGCCGGCACGCCATATTCGCGCTCGGCGCGGCCCAGCGCTTCCGCGTTTTCTTCCCAGAATTTCACGCCCGCATTGATGCGCACCGGTTCGATGAAGCGGGCGCTGTACGCTTGCCAGTTCTTCGGCTTGCCCGGGGGCGCCGGCTTCATCAGCTGCACCGTCGATTCCACATAGCGCACCTTGCCGATCAGGGTGTCGAGTTCGGCGCGGTCAAAGCCATGCTTGGCGGCCATCTCGTCGAGGAAGGCGCGTACTTCCTTCCAGTTGGCATAGTCGACAAATTCACCTTCGAAGTCGAATTTCGCCGGCGCCTTCTTCGCTGCCGGCTTGAGCGTCGCCTTCTTGACGGGTTGGGCCTTGGCCGCGCGCACGGCGCGGGCGCGGTCGGCGGCTGAAATATTGCTGTTTTCACCCGCGTGCGCGCTTGCCATGCACAGGGGAAGGGAGAGGAGCAGGGACAGGGCGGGGTATTTGATCGGTAACAAGGAGCGTCTCATCGGCTTTGGGTTAACAGGCTGCGCAAGCTGCGCCGCGCGCGGAGTTGTTCGTCTGGGCTGGCATTACCATACTTCATCGCGGCATAGATTGCCAGAAAGCGCGCGATGGCGGCGTGCGTCTCGGGGGTGGCGGAGCCGGCAGCCAGGCGCGCAGCATAACCGTGCGGCCCCTCGTGCGGCGCACGGCTGTAGCCGCGTCGCGCCTGCTGCCGGCAAAAGCGCGCGTACAGGGCGTCGAGCGGGTCGCCCCGCCGCTGTTGCCGCCAGTGTAGCAGTCCGCCGCCCAGCGCCGCCAGCAGGGCCAGCACGGCGCAGGCCAGTGCGATGCGCTGCGCCGGCATGTTCTTCACGCCGTCGAGCATGGCGCGCTGGCGTTGCGGCGTGTAGTCGAGCACCCAGCTGCTCCACGCCTGCTCGGCTTGCTGCCATTGCTGGCGCCATGCGGCGATGGCGGCGCCGGCGCCCCCGTCGAGGCCGACCAGCGCGCGCCAGGCCGCCAGCGGCGCGGGGGCGGGCGGCAGGGCCGCGTCCAGGTTGCGCTCGGTGCGCAGCGGGGCGACGGCGCTGGTGGGATCGACGCGCACCCAGCCCCGGCCCGCCAGCCACACTTCGCTCCACGCATGGGCGTCGGACTGGCGCACCGTCAGGCTGGTGCCGGCGCCGGCCTCCGCCGCATCGCGCGTGCCGCCCTGGTAGCCGGTGACGACGCGCGCGGGAATGCCCATGGCGCGCATCAGCACGACAAAGCTGCCCGCGTAATGTTCGCAAAAGCCCGCCTGCGTGCGAAACAGGAAGTCATCGACGCCATCCTTGCCCAGCAGCGGCGGTTGCAGGGTGTAGCGGAACGGTGCGTGGCGGAAATGACCGAGCACGGCGGCGATGGCCGCCTCGGGCGCCAGCGCCTGTGCGCTCTGGCCGCGCAAGGCGCGGGCCCAGGCCACGCTGCGCGGGTTGCTGCCGGCGGGCAAGGCCAGCCATGGCTGCTGTTGTGCCGTGGACAGGCCCGCCTGCAGGCGGTAGCTGAGCATGGAACTGGCGCGGTAGCGGACGGTCGAAGTAATTGGCTGCACCGTCAGCACTTCCAGCGCGGGCGAGACGACATAGGGATTGCCGGGCAGGCGTTCGATGCTGCGCGGCACGTCTAGCGCGAAGATGCGCCGCTGGCCACTGGCTTGCAAGGTGATGTCGTAGTTGCTGGGCGGGCCATCGAGCGCGATGTCTATCCTGCCGTCGATCACCTGGCCGCGGCGGGTGGCCTGGCCGGCGCCGCTGCGCGTCCAGGTGGCGCCGTCGTAGTCGCCCAGCACGACGCCGCGCCAATATAACTGCTCCTGCGCCGGGATCGGCGTGCTGAAGCGGGCCGTGAAGACGGGCTCGCCCGACAGGGCCAGCGAGGCGATGGCGCCCGGCTGCATGCTGTCCGACAAGCCCGTGCGCGCCTGCGCGCCCTCGTGCGGCGCCCCCCACAGGGGGCCGCCGGGACGCGGCACGACGAAGAACAGCAGGGCCGACAGGGGAATGGCCAGCGCCAGCATGCGGCCGAGCAAGCGCAGCCTTTGCCACAGCCGTGGCTGCACGGCGCCGTACTGGGCCGACAGCAGGGCGGCCAGCAGCACGATGACGGTGGCCAGCATCCAGGCGGCGCTGAGGATGCCTTGCGCATGGAAAAAATTGGCCAATAACAGGAAGAAACTGAGGAAGACAAACACGAAGATGTCGCGCCGGCCATGCATTTCCAGCGATTTCAGGGCCAGCAGCAAGGCCAGCATGGCCACGCCCGCATCGCGCCCCAGCAAGGTGCCATAGCTGGCGTGGACGCCGGCGATGCCCAGCAGGGCCAGCGGCAGGAGCAGGGCTAGCCGCGGCTGGCGCGTGCCGCGCACGGTGATGGCGGCGCGCCACAGCAGGGGGGCGGCCATGGCCAGCGACAGCCACGGCGGCAGGTGCCGCGCGTGCGGCGCCAGCACCATGGCGGCCGCCAGCAGCAGGAGCAGGATGTCGGCCTTGTCGCGCGGCAAGCTTGTCAGCCAGCGCCTCATGGCGCCGCCTGGCTGGCGGGCAAGTCGTGCAGGGCCAGCGCGCGCAGGCAGGCGTCGCGGTGGCTGGCGCCCAGGTCCGGCGCCAGGTCCAGCGCCCCCAGGCGCAAGCCATACGGCAGGTTGCGGCGTTCCGCTTCCAGCACCCAGGCGGCCAGGCGCGACAGGCGCGCTTCCGGCGGCAAGGCCGTCAGTGCGGCATGCTCGAGCACGATGCGGCCCTGGGCTGCGCCCGTGCGCGCGTCGGCGGCAGGCTGGAATTGCTTGCTGAATAGATGCTCGCCGTCATGGCGGGCGATCTGGCGCCAGGCCAGGCGCTGCAGCGGATCGCCGGGCTGGTAGGCGCGCACGCCGGCCAGTTCCAGGGTTCCGCCGGTCGCGCTGGCTTGCTGACTTGCCATCTGCGCCATGCCAGCGGGCAAGGGCAGCGGCGGCGCAGCCGCCTCAGGGCGCGGATACACGAGCACGCGGGCTTCAGGCTGCCAATGGCACCAGGCGTAAAACAGGCCCAGCGGAAAGTTGCACGACAGGCGCACGGGCGGGGCGGCGAGCCAGCCCCGTTGCGGCGCCGCGGCGCCGATGGTGACGGTTGTTTCCGCGTGGACGGCGATATCCGCCAGTGGCGCGGCCAGCTGCGGCGTGGCAGCGGAGCCTGCCACCTCGACGCGCAGCGCATGGCGCGCGCGGGGGCTGCGGTTGATCAGGCGCAAGCTGAACGAGGCGTGGCCGCCCGCGAACACGGACGGGCCCGGCGCGGCCGCCAGCGCCAGTCCCGCCAGGTTGCGGCTGGCAAACAGCATGTCGGCGATGGCGCAGGCGGCCGCGAAGTAGGTGAGCGCGTAGCCCAGGCCCAGGTGGTAATTGACGGCGGCGATCCACAGCGCCAGCAGCAGCGCGGCAAACGCCAGTCCCGCGCGCGACGGACGGATGTGCACGCGCTGCGCGCCGAGCCAGGGGCGGGCCGGCAGCCAGGTGATCTTGCGCAAGCGCATGCCGTTCAGACGGGAGTGCTTAACATTAATTGCTGCAGCAGGGCGCGGCTATCCGTCGCCCCTTGCGCGGCGCGCAGCCGGTGGGTGCAGACGGGCAGCAGCATCGCTTGCACATCGTCGGGCGTGACATGGTCGCGCCCCGCCAGCGCGGCCCAGGCGCGTGCCGCCTGAAGCAGGGCCAGCGCGGCGCGCGGGCTGAGACCGTCGGCGAAGGCGCCCGGCGCGCGCGTCGCCTGCACGAGGGCCAGCACGTAATCGACGACGGCGGCGGACACGTGGATGGCGCGCAAGGCCGCCTGCGCCTGCAACAGTTCATCCGCGCTCATCACGGCCGGCAAGGTTTGCAGCATGGCGCGGCGGTCGGCGCCCAGCAGCAGGGCCCGCTCGGCGGCCGCGTCGGGATAGCCCAGGGTGACGCACATGAGGAAACGGTCGAGCTGCGATTCGGGCAGGGGGAAGGTGCCCAGCTGGTGCGCGCAGTTTTGCGTGGCGATGACGAAAAACGGCTGCGGCAGCGCGCGCGTGACGCCATCGAGGCTCACTTGCCGCTCTTCCATCGCTTCGAGCAGGCCGGACTGCGTCTTCGGCGTGGCGCGGTTGATTTCGTCGGCCAGCAGCACTTGCGTAAACAGGGGGCCGGGGTGGAAGATGAAACTGGCGCTGCCGCGGTCGTACACGCTCATGCCGGCCACGTCGGCCGGCAGCAGGTCGCTGGTGAATTGCTGGCGCTTCCATTGCAGGCCCAGCGAGATGGCCAGCGCATGCGCCAGGGTCGTCTTGCCGACGCCGGGCACGTCTTCGATCAGCAGGTGGCCGCCGGCCAGCACGCAGGCGAGGGTCTGGCGGATCTGCAAGTCTTTGCCGACGAGAACGTCGCCGATCTGGCGCGCGGCCTGATGTATTTTCGAAAACATGCTATTTCTATCACAATACACGGGATTATTTAATTTACAATCGCTTTGGCCAGATCAAACGGCGCCGCCCGCCACCTGCGCGCCCGTGGTAGATTCGCTATGATGCAAGGACGGCACAGACCAGCCAGTGATTTTATGCGAGAACGCGCCGGGCAGGCAGGAATGATCGGCAGTATATCCGGCGCGCGTTCCCGGTATGGATAGAGAGCAGAGACAGAGGTAACCAGTACAGCGCATGAGCACAGCCATTTATACCCACCCTGATTGCCAGCGCCACGAGATGGGCGACTGGCATCCCGAATCGCCGGCCCGCTTGCAGGCCATCAACGATCAACTGATCCTCGCGCACATCAGCGACCTGGTCGAGCACCGCGATGGCGTGCGCGCGCAATTGTCCGACATCGAGCGCAATCACAGCGCCACAGCCATCGGCCTGGTGCGCGACAACGTGCCGCCGGCCGGCGATTACTATCCGCTCGATGGCGACACCCTGCTCAACGCGCACAGCTACAACGCGGCGCTGGCCGCAGCCGGCTCGGCCGTGGCTGCCACGGACGCCGTCATCGATGGCGAGATCAGCAACGCCTTCTGCTCGATCCGCCCGCCCGGCCACCATGCGCGGCCCAGCGAACCGATGGGTTTCTGCCTGTTCAATAACGTGGCCATCGCCGCCAAGCATGCACTCGACGTGCGCGGGCTCGAGCGCGTCGCCATCGTCGACTTTGACGTGCATCATGGCAATGGCACGGCCGAATCCGTGGCGCACGACCCGCGCATCCTGATGGTCAGCTTCTTCCAGCACCCGTTTTACCCGTACAGCGATGTCGAGTCCTACACGGATACGCGCGTCAACGTGCCCGTGCCGGCCCGCTCGAAAGGCGACGTCGTGCGCCAGCTCGTGCTCGACCACTGGCTGCCGGCGCTGCACCGGCAGCGGCCGCAGATGATCTTCATTTCCGCCGGTTTCGATGCGCACCGCGAAGACGACGTCGGTGGCATGGGCCTGGTGGAAGCCGACTACACGTGGATGACGCAGCAAATGATGGCGGTGGCCAGCCAGTATGGCCAGGGCCGCATCGTCAGCTGCCTCGAAGGGGGCTACAACCTGTCGTCGCTGGGCCGCAGCGTGGCGGCGCACGTGAAGGCGCTGGCGGAACTGTAGCTACAGCAGGCTCGGGCGGCTGCGCGAATTGGTGTGGCGGTGCGTCTGGTAGTCGAGCGCGTCGCCGGCCATGAAGTGGCGCCAGGCTTGCGTGTAGACGCCTGACGATTTTTCCGCGTCGAAACTGTCGAGTTGCAGCATGTCGCGGTGGTGCTTGATTTCATTGACCAGCTGGTCATACAGCATTTGCAGGCCATAGCTGTCGGCGCTCTGGCGTTTCAGGCGTTCTTCCAGTGCCGCCACATGCAGCTGCAGCTGGCGGCACTCCTTCTTCAACTGCAGGATGCTGCCATTGCGCGGCGCGCGCTTGGCCACTTTGCCCGGGCGGACGCGCAAGCCGGCACGTTCGGGTTCCGTCTGTGCCGCTGGCGCCACGCCAGTGTGTTCCATCATCATATTGCCGATTCCCCATTGCTGATTTTCCCGCGCGCCGCTGGGCGCCAGCCTGGAAAATAATTGCTTTTCATTTAAGAGGCGATATTAAAGCACACTTTTTTGTTGCTTTTAGTAAATATAAAAATCTATGTGGAAATATTTGACGTGCTTTCCCCCTGCACGCGTGTGCACGGCATGCCAGGCTTATTGGGGTGGAGCGGCCGTTGCCGGGGCGGCGCCGGCGACCCTGGCATCGCTCGCGTATGTCAAGGTCAGCAGGGTATCGTCGCTCCAGCTCTGGTCATGCAGCGGCGGCACGTAGCGCAGGTGGTCGTCCGTGACGCGGATCTGCGCCGCGCGTTCGCCCGAGGTGGCCTGCACGGCGACGAGCGCGCGCGCCACGGGAAACGGCACGTGGATCAGCGACGAGTGGCAGGGCCCGCCCGCCAGCTTGAACAGGTTGCGCGTGACAAACGACAGCTGGTCCTGTTCCACGGCCCAGCGGATTTCGCATTCGAGGCGCAAGTCGCCCAGGCGGCGCACGTTGTCGGGCAGGCCCGGCGTATGGATGTCTGGCCGCCAGCGCAGGCTGGCGCGCTTCTTGTTGCTGACCAGGTCGGCATTCGCATCGTAGGCCGTCTTGTCGCGCGCCAGGATGAAGCTGCCGTCCGGCGCCAGCGGGATGGGAATCGACAGGTTGTCGGCCGACAGGTGCAGGGTCACGCCGTCGAGCCTGGCCGCGGGCGTGGCGGGCAGCAGCATGAAGCGCAGCGGCGCGGCCGGCGCCAGGCGCAGGTGGTCGGCATACGCGTCGAGTCCCCTGAGCATGGTGCGGTAGGGGCGCAGGTCGGGATCGCGCGTGCTCTGCACGTCGACGATCTGCTGCATTTCCCGGTTCACGGCGTCGCCTGGGGGGACTGGTTGCTCCTGGGCCATGGCGGGCAGCAGGCAGGCGGCGAGGGTGGCGAACAGGGAAAAGCGGGAAAAATGCATGGAAAGCGCGCCCGGTGTAGTGTGCGATGGAAAGTAGCCGGCCCCGATGGCCGAATGGCGGATCTTATCATTCATGTAACTGACAAATTATCACCAATTGTCTCGTTCGTGTCGCACGCCAGCCCTTGCCGGTAGAAAACGGGACGCTGCGGCGGCAACCACGTAAAATAGCGGATTGACCGAACGATTTTGAAAGCAAGAGCATGGCGATACAATGGTACCCAGGACACATGAACGCGGCCCGCAAGAAAGCGGCCGAGACCATGGAAAACACCGATCTGGTGATTGAAGTGGTGGACGCGCGCCTGCCGGCAGCCAGCTGCAATCCCATGGTGGACGAGCTGCGCCTGTTCCGCCAGCGCCCCTGCCTGAAAATCCTCAACAAGACCGACCTGGCCGATCCTGCCGCGACGGCCGCCTGGGTCGCCTATTTCAATGCCCAGGAAGGCGTGACCGCGTATGCGATGACGACCAAGAAGCCGGGCGACGTGGCGCGCATTCCGGAGCTGGCCAAGTCGCTGGCGCCGCACCGTGGCGTGCCGACGAAGCCGCTGCGCATCATGATCATGGGCATCCCCAACGTGGGCAAGTCGACGCTGATGAATGCGCTGCTGAAAAAGCGCGTGGCCAAGGTGGGCGACGAGCCGGCCGTGACGAAGATGCAGCAGAAATTGTATCTGGACAAGAACACCATCCTCGTCGATACGCCCGGCATGCTGTGGCCGAAGATCGCCATCCCCAGCGATGGCCTGATGCTGGCGGCCAGCCACGCCATCGGCTCGAATGCGCTGATCGAAGAAGAAGTGGCCGTCTTCCTGGCCGAGGAATTGCTCAAGCGTTACCCGGACTTGCTGGCGGCCCGCTACGGCACCAAGGTCGATGAAGTCGACGCCATCGGCGTGGTCGAAGGCATCGCCGCCAAGCGCGGCTTCCGCATCAAGGGCGGCGACTACGATTTCGAGAAGGCTTCGCACACCCTGCTGCTCGACTACCGCAGCGGTATCCTGGGCCGTATCTCGCTGGAAACGCCGGACACGCGCGCGGCCCTGCTGGCCCAGCACGCGGCCGAGATGGCGGAAAAAGCGGCGAAGGCGGCGGAGATCGCCGCCGAGAAGGCCAGGAATGCGGCGCGGGGCAAGCGCGGCACGTAAGTTACCGCCTCAGCATGCAAAAAGCGCCGCGACAGGAATGTCGCGGCGCTTTTTTTATGCGGCGGCGCCTTCCCCGAAGCGGAAGCTGGTGACAGCTAATGCTCCAAAGAAATCCTCCTCGTGGTAGGCCACGTGCGCCGCTTCCTGTTCGGCCGCGCCCAGCGCCACCATCAGGGGCAGCAGATGGTCTTCCTGCGGATGGGCCTGGCGCGCGCCCGGCGCCTGGTCCCAGGCCAGCAACTGTGCCAGCCGCTGCTGCGGCGGCAAGGCCATGGTCTGGCGCAGCCAGGCGTCGAACTGGTGCGAGGCGACGGCGCCTGCCTGGCCGAACTGGCGCAGGTTATGGTAACTGAGGCCACTGCCGAGTATCAGCACGCCCTGGCGGCGCAGGCTGGCCAGCGCGCGGCCCACCTCGACGTGCGTGAGCGGATCGTAGCCGTGTTTCAGCGACAGCTGCACCAGCGGCATGTCCGCCTGCGGATAGATGGGGAACAGGGCGCTGAAAGTGCCATGGTCGAAACCCCGCTCGTGGTCGAGGCGCGCCGGATGGCCGGCCCCGTCCAGCAACTGTTTCACTTGCGCCGCCAGTTCCGGCGCGCCGGGCGCCGGGTACTGGATCTGGTAGGTGTGCGGCGGAAAGCCCGAATAATCGTAGATCATGCCCGGGCGCGGGCTGGCCGAGACGAGAAATTGCGGCCCTTCCCAGTGCGCCGTAACGACCAGCACGGCCTTGGGGCGCGCGCCGACCTGGCGCGGGATGTCTTGCAGCGACGCTTCGAGCACGTCGTAGCGGCCGCCGAACTGCTCTTTCATGAACGGCCAGGGGCCGCCGCCGTGCGACAGGAAATAGGTGGGGAAGGTGTGCTCTTGCATGGCGGCTCCTGAGTGGAATGGCTGATGATGGAACGATGATAGTCATGCGCGGTCAGTTGATCAAGATCGCTATTATTGATATATCATTTCCAATTTGTTGATGATTGGACCGTCATGGATACCTTGCGCAGCATGCGCGTGTTTCGCGCCGTCGTGGAGCTGGACAGTTTTGTGCGCGCCAGCGAACGCCTGGACCTGTCGCCGGCCATGGTCAGCAAGCACGTGATGCACCTGGAACGCCACCTGGGCGCGCGCCTGCTGAACCGCAGCAGCCGCCACCTGAGCCTGACGGAAATCGGCAAGGTGTATTTCGAGCAATGCCGCGACATGCTCGACAATCTCGACGAGGTGGAAGCGACCGTGGGCCGCACGACGGTGGTGCCGCGCGGCATGCTGCGCCTGAGCGCGCCCGTCTGGTTCGCCAACGCCATCTTCACGCGCACCCTCGCGGCCTATCGCGAGCGCTTTCCGGAAGTCACGTTCGACATCGACTTGAGCGGGCGCGTGGTGAACCTGGTGGAGGAGGGCTTCGACCTGGCCCTGCGCGTGAGCCAGGCACCGTCGCTGGCCCTGATCGCGCGGCCCATCGGCAGCATCGCCTTTCACCTGGTGGCCGCACCGGCCTACCTGGCGCGCGCGGGCCGGCTGCAGGCGCCGCAGGACCTGGCGCAGCACGCCATGATCAGCTATTCCTTGTTATCGAACGGAAATGAACTGGCCTTCGACGGGCCGCAGGGACGCGAAACGGTGAAGTTCTCGCCCGTCCTGCAATGCAATAACGAAAGCCTGCTGCATGCGGCCGCGCTCGACGGCATGGGTATCGCCCTGCTGCCGTCGTGGCAGACGGATGCCGACCTGGCGGCCGGGCGGCTGGAGCGCCTCTTCGACGGTTACCGGCTGGCGGGCGGCAGCGTGTATGCCGTCTACACGAGCCGCCGCTACCTGTCGTCGAAAGTGCGCACCTTCATCGACTTTCTTGCCGATGAAGGGCGCCTCGGTCACTGACTACGCTTGCGAGCGTTTCACGTCGATCAGCGCGAACAGGCGCGCGCTGCGCATCCACGCCAGCACCAGCACCGCCAGCTGCGTCAGCAGCCAGCCGGCCACGATGACCAGCGGGCCGGGCGCGGCCAGGTTCAGGCGCGCCACGCCCAGCAGCGCATACAGCGCCAGTCCCAGCAAGGTGATGACGAGATAGATGGCCAGGCAGGCCAGCGGACGCTGGCGCAGCATGCCCAGTCCCCGCCACCACGCCTTGACGGCCGAGGTGCGGCGTTTGTCGACAGCCAGGGCCGCGCGGCCGGCATCGACGGTGATGCAGGCCAGCAGGAACAGCAGGCCCGTGAGCAGCAGGGCCAGGTGACGCACCAGGTCGGCGTCGGCTTCCAGGATGGCTTGCGCCGCGTGCTTGTCGGCCAGTTTCAGCGCGCCGGCGCCGATGGCCAGCGCCACGCCCAGCGGCACGATGCTCCACAGCAGCATGCGCAGCATGCGGCCGTATTCGCTGAAAGCGCCCGTCAGCAGGGGACCGAAGCGGGGCGGCGTGGGCGCGCGCGCGGCCGTCACCACCAGGCCGCTCAGCAGCGGCGACAGCAGCAGGGTCAGGATGATGCCGGCGATGGCGGCCTGGCCGATGGCAGCCCCGTTGCGGTTGGCATTGGCCACCAGGTCGGCCAGGGTCATCAGGTCGAGCTTGTGCGCCAGCGCCGCCGCATGCACGGCATTGTCGAGGCTGGCGCTCAGGGTGCGCCAGACGGGAATGACGGCGACGATGGCGGGGATCAGCAGCAGTCCGGCCCACAGCAGCAGCAAGCGCCATTGCAGGGCGGCGCGGCTGGCGCGCGTGGTCAGGGTCAGGCCGCTGGCCCGGGTCGTGGAAGTGGCGCTCATACGATGGCAATCAGGGAAAGGAGGTATTGGAAGGCGGCAGCGATGTCGAAGCTCCAGCGCCGCGCGGCGGACTTGTCGGCCTTCAAGGTGCGGCTGTCATCGAGCTTGTTGACGTCGAGGTAGTGCACGCGGTCGGGGTCCAGCTCGGCCGAGACGGCCTTCACGGGCTTGGTCCAGGTGTAGCGCTGCCACAGCTGGTCGTTATCCCAGACCACGCGTTCGGAAGTGCCGTCGGCGAATTTCACCAGCAGCACCTGCGGCACGGGCGCGCCACGGCGGCGCACGACCACGCTGGTCAGGTAGGGATAGGGTCCCGTGCCGGGCTTGGCGTCAGGATGCGCCTTGTCCCACGCCTCGCGCACTTTTTCCTCTTCCTTTTCCAGCGCCTCGGGCGTGCGTTCCACGCGCTTGCCGTTCACCAGCGCCAGGCCGGCCAGCGGCGTCTGCTCCTCGCTGGTGAAGCTGCCGATGCGGTCGTCGATGTTCGCGCTGGCATAGACTTGCTGCGCGAAGACCTGCTCCACGATGCGCCGCTGGCCCGTCGCTTCGGCCAGCGCCTCGCGCAGGTCGGCCACGCTGGGGTGGCGGAATTTCCACTGTTCGTAATAGGCTTTGAAGCCCCGTTCCATGGCTTCGCTGCCGATGCGCGCTTCGAGGTCGCGCATGGTGACGGCCGTGCGGCTGTAGACGGGGCCGACGCCCTGCAGGCGATCCCAGGCGTTCTGGCCCAGCGGGTCGGCCGCATCCTGGCGCGGTGCGGCGAGGCGCTCGAATTCGAAGACCTTGAAGACGGGATCGAAGCCCAGGCGCTTGAGCAGGGGCGTGGTGGCGTGGATGTCCTGGCCGCGCGCGCGCAGCATGCGCTGGTCCCAGTACTCGTTCAAGCCTTCGTCGAGAATCGGTTCCTCGAATTCGTTCGAGGCCAGGATGCCATAGAAATAGCCATGGCCGAATTCATGGATGGTGACGAAATCGAGGCCGAATTCGGGAATGGTCTTCGGCTGCAGGTTGGCGTAGCTCGAGGCCGTGATGAAGGTCGGGTACTCCATGCCGCCCGCTTCGGCCGCGTTAAACGGCGGAATCACCACCGTCAGGGTCTTGTACGGATACGGGCCCAGGGTGCGCGAGAAGTAGGTGAGCGAATCCTTGGCCGCCTGCAGCGCGGGCGCCGCGTTGGACGCGTACTCGGGCGGGTACAGCACCTTGATGGCCACCGGCGGGCTGCCCGGGCCGCTCCAGCTGCCCAGCAGGGGCTGCGCGCTGCGCTTGTCGGCCGTCCAGGCGAAATCGTGCACGTCGCCCTGCACATAGTGGTGCGTGAGCATGCCGTTCTTTTCCTGCGGCGCGCCTTGCAGTTCGCCCGTGGCGCCCACCGTGTATTCCTTGGGCACCGTCAGCTTCACGTCGTAGTGGCCGAAATCGGCGTAGAACTCCGAGTTCAGGTGGAATTCATGCGCGTTCCAGCGCGGCGCGGTGGCGCCCCGCTCGCCGGGCAGTTCCAGCACGGCGATCTTGGGGAACCACTGGCCCACCAGGTGGAAGCTGTCGAAATAGCCGGTGCGCGCGATGACGCGCGGCAGCTGGTCGAAGAAGCGGATGTCGAGCGTCGTCTCGGCGCCCGGCGCGACGGCCTGCGGCAAGTCGACGCGCACCACGGTGCGGTCGGTGGCGGGGCCGTTGTCGGGCTGGACGAAATGCCAGGGCGCCTTGGCGCCGTTCTGCGTCATGCTGCGCAGTTCGATATAGCCCCACTCGCCGTCGCGCGTGTCGACGCCCGAGCGGAAGCCCGTGTCGAGCTTGCGCTTCTCGGTGAAGAAGGTCGAATGCTCGCCCTCGAAGGCGTTCAGGTACAGGTGCAGGTAGACGCTGCTGACGGCTTGCGCGCTGCGGTTGCGCCAGCGCAGTTTCTGCTGGCCGTCGATCGTGTGCTTGACGGGATCGAGCGTCGCTTCGATCTGGTAGTCGACGACGCGGTCCGACAGGGTCGCTTGCGCGCCGGTGCGCGCGCCGCCCCAGGCGTTGCTGGCGCTGGGCGTGGCGACAGCGGCCGCGTGCGGCGAGGCGAGCGCGATGCCGTCGGCCGGCGGCGCCAGCGGCACGGCGGCCGGACCGCCCTTGCCCGGCTGGGCGAACAGGTCCGCCTGCAGGGCCATGCCGGCCAGCAGCAGGGCGGTGATGGAGAGGGCCTTGAGCTTGCCCGAGATGGGGAAAAAACCAATGCTGCGGCGCGTGCCGCGGGGACTTGGCGGCCCCCGGCGCGTGATGCTACGACTTTCCATGCGTAACTCCTACAATGACTTCTTATTGTTGATTTTCAAATGCAGTCGGTTGCGCCCAGGATGGCGGGCGCACCTTAATATACCCACAAAAATGCCAAATTACCAATAAAATATTGACTGGAGGAAAGCACCGCCGGGCCGCCGCTTGCGACGATGCATACCGTGCGTATAATGATTCGCTTTTGCCGTCCCTTCCGCCCTACTAGCGTGCGCCCGCGCCGCAGTGACGCCTTCAAGCCTTTCGCCATGATGCCTGTCTCCTTCGCCCTGACCATCGCCACGCGCAGCCTGCTGCTGTGCGCCCTGGCCATGCCGGCGTGCGCGCAGGAAGGCCTGCCGCTGGATGGCGGCGCGGCCGGCGTCACGCATGGCGACTTTTCCGCCGAGCTGGCGCAGGGCGGCCAGCACAGCGTGCGCGGCGCGCTGTCGCGCGACCAGGGCGGCATGTCGCTCGACGCGACGCTCGACGAGCAGCGCAACGGCAATTACCGCGACGGCAGCGTGTTTCACCAGCGCGGCTTCAGCGGCGGCGCGGAATGGAAGGTGCGGCACGGGCGCTTCGGCTTCAGCGCCGACCGGCAGGACCAGGAAACGCGCTATCCGGCGCCCGATGCGCCCTACCTGGCCCTGCTGGCGGCGCGTCCCGAAGACCGCTACCGCTACGACGTGCGGCGCGCCAGCGCCTTCGTGCAGCGCTATGTGGGCAATGTCGAACTGGGCGTGGAGCTGTCGCAGCGGGAAAAGCGCGCCACGGCCGTGTATGCGGGCGAGGACGGCAGCAGCGAGTCGTCGTACAGCAGCCGCCGGCGCCAGTTGTCGCCCCGCATGCGCCATTACGGCAAGGTGGGCGGCATCGGCACGGATACGGAACTGGGCCTGGACCTGATGCAGTGGGAGCGGCGCTCGGGCAGCGCGCTGCTGGGCCGCGACGGCGATGCGCGGCGGCGCCAGCATTCGCGCGCGCTGCTGCTGCGCGAGGAGCTGGCCTTTGGCGGTCCGCATGCGCCGCGCCTGCTGTTGGGGCTGCGGCACGAACAGTTCCAGCTCGACCCGGCCGATATGCCGGCCGGCGGCAGCGACTGGGAAAACCAGAACGCGTGGGATTTGCAGGGCAGTTTCCTGCTGCGCCCCCAGATCAGCGTCTACGCCAAGGCCGCGCGCAGCTACCGCATCGATGACGATGGCTACACAAGCGCCGGCTACCGCCCGCTGGCGGGCCAGTTGCGACGCGAGGTGGAAGTGGGCGCCACCTTTGGCGACGCGGCGCGCAGTGCCTCCGTGCGCGTTTTCAGCGAACGCCTGAACAACCAGATCGTCTTCGACCAGAGCCTGGGCCAGCTGGGCTTTGCCGGCAACCTCGATCCTTCGCGGCGCGACGGCATCGCCATCGAAGCCAGCGTGGCCCTGGCGCGCGACTGGCGCCTCGACGGGCAGGTGCGGCAGGTGCACGCGCGCTATGACGACTACGCCTATACGGGGCCGGATATCGCGCTCGTGCCCAAGACCCTGGCCACCTTGCGCCTGTACTGGACGGGGCAGGGCGGCGCCAGCGCCGACGCGGGCGTGCAGTGGCTGCGCGCGCTGCGCTATGGCCACGACTTCGACAACAGCTGCCTGGCGCGCGTGCCCGCCTTCGCCACGCTGGACGCCCGCTATGCGCGCAAGCTGGGTGCCTGGGAGCTGGAGCTGGCCGGCAGCAACCTGGCCAACCGCCGCCATTACGGCGATGCGCCCGGCTGCCGCTCGAGCATTTACCAGAACGATGCGCGCCAGCTGCGCGTGTCGGCGCGCTACCATTTTTGAAGCGCATGCGGGGATGGGGCGGCGCCAGCGCTTAAGGCAGGCTTAATCGGGCGCAAACAGGGCGGGGAAACGCGCCTTTTTTATGCCCGATGTTCAATGGATGGCGCAAAAAGTGGTAATCTCGCCTCGTTCTCGACCACTATCATGAAGGATTATTATGCGTTTTCTGCGTTTCTTGCGTCCCCTGCTCGCCGCTGTCACCCTGGTGGCGGCCACCGGCGGCGCCATGGCGGCCGATACCGGCTTCACCACGCTGTCCACGCCGGTGCGTACGGACACGGGCAAGAAGGTGGAAGTGGTCGAGTATTTCATGTACTCGTGCCCGCATTGCTACGCGCTCGACCCGCTGATGCACGACTGGGTCAAGAAGCAGGGCGACAAGATCGCCTTCCGCCGCATCCACCTGGCCTTCTCCGGCCCGAAGGATCCGCAGGCGCATGCCTACGCCACCCTGGAGGCGATGGGCCAGCTGGACCAGTTCCACGACAAGATCTTCCGCGCCATCCACGTCGAGCGCAATCGCCTGAATCGCGATGACGCCATCCTCGACCTGCTGGTGAAGAACGGCATCGACAAGGCCAAGTACCTGGAAATGTTCAATTCGTTCGGCGTGCAGACCAAGCTGAAACGCAACGAGCAGCTGATCGCCGCCAGCAAGATCGACAGCGCGCCGACCATCGTCATCGATGGCCGCTTCGTGACGTCGCCATCGCTGCTGTCGCGTCCGGGCCAGTCCGAGCCGCAGACCCAGGCGGCGACCCTGCGCGTGATGGATGAGCTGGTGGCGCGCACCCTGAAAGAGCGCGCTCCCGCGCCAGCGAAGAAGTAAACCGGAGATCGTCATGAAACAGCTGCCATGGACTCTTTGCGTGCTGGCCGTCGCCCTCGTGGCCTGGCTGGCGCTGGCCGTCGTCAACGTGGAAAACCAGCGCAATGCGCTGGCCAGCAAGGCGTGCGTGGACCCGGCGTTCAAGAACGAGGTCGATGCGAAGTGCCTGGCCAGCGTGCAGACGCGCGAGCATTGGTGGCAGCACCTGTCCTACGCCATGACGCATTTCCGCCCTTGACCGCAGCCTCGTCGAAAAACCCGCCACGCGCGGGTTTTTTTTCGTCCGCGTATGATGGGGATACAACCATCCGGGAGGGACGATGAAGGAAGTGATACTGATTACGGGCAGCAGCCGCGGCATCGGCGCGGCGACGGCCTTGCTGGCGGCGCGCCAGGGCTACGCCGTGTGCGTCAACTATGTGCGCGATGCGCAGGCGGCCGAGGCGCTGTGCGCGCGCATCGCCGCTGACGGGGGCGAGGCCATCGCCGTGCAGGCCGACGTCAGCGACGAGGCCGACGTGGAGCGCCTGTTTGCCGAAGTCGATGCGCGGCTGGGAACCTTGACGGCGCTGGTCAACAATGTCGGCGTGCTGGAGCAGAAATGCCGGCTCGCCGATATTTCCGTGCAGCGCCTGGAGCGCGTGCTGCGCACCAATGTGATCAGTTACTTTTTGTGCTGCCAGCAGGCCGTGCGCCGCATGTCGACGGCATCGGGCGGGCAGGGCGGGCGCATCGTGAATGTCTCGTCGGCGGCGGCGCGCATCGGTTCGGCGGGCGAATACATCGATTACGCGGCCTCGAAGGGCGCCGTCGACACGCTGACCATCGGCCTGGCGAAGGAGGTGGCGGCCGAGGGCATCCGCGTCAACGGCGTTCGCCCCGGCATCATCTATACGGAGATCCACGCCTCGGGCGGCGAGCCGGGCAGGGTGGCGCGCCTGGAGTCGAGCGTGCCGATGCAGCGCGGCGGCCAGCCGGAGGAAATTGCCGACGCCATCCTGTACCTGCTGGGCCCGGGCGCCAGCTACGTCACGGGCAGCATCCTCGACGTGGCCGGCGGCCGTTAAGCCTTGTGCGGTGCGGCTGGCGCGGTGCTGGCCGGCGCCGAATGGGGCGTGATGACGACGGTGCAGGTGGTGCCGGCCACCAGCAATTGCCCCTTGGGCTGCTCGTCGATGTGGATGCGCACGGGCACGCGCTGCGCCAGGCGCACCCAGTTGAACGTGGGGTTGACGTCGGCCAGCAGTTCCCGGCCCGTGGCGGCGTCGCGGTCGGTGATGCCGCGCGCGATGCTTTCGATGTGGCCGTGCAGGGTGCCGCCGCTCATCAGATTCATTTCCGCCCTGTCGTCCTGCGCCAGCATGCCCAGCTTGGTCTCTTCGAAGTAGCCGACTACATAGTACGAGGCGCTGTCGATGACGGCCAGCTTGGCCGCGCCGACGGCGGCGAAATCGCCCTTGTGCACGTTCAGGTTGGTCACGTAGCCGCTGACGGGGGCGCGCACGGTGGTGCGCTCCAGGTTCAGCTGCGCCAGCGCGCGGGCGGCCAGCGCGGCCTGCACCTGCGACGAGGCGGAGCTGGCGGCAAAGGCCGCGCTTTCGCGGCTTTCCGTGGAAATGATGCTGGCGTCAAGCCCGGCGCGGCGCTGCGCTTCCTTGCCGCGGCGGCCCTGCTCCGTCCTTTGCGCGGCCAGCACGGCGTCGGCCTGCGCCAGCGCGCTCGCATAGCGTTCCTTGTCGACGACAAACAGGATATCGCCCTTCTGCACCACCTGGTTGTCGCGCACCAGCACCTCCGTGACGGTGCCGGCCACGTCGGCGCTGATGTTGACGATGTCGGCCTTGATGCGGCCGTCGCGCGTCCACGGCGACTCCATGTAGCGGTCCCACACGGTCTTGCCGATCCAGAGCGCCGCGGCCAGCAGCAGCAGCGTGATTGCATAGCGGGTCAGTTTGGTTACCATGTCGGCACCCCTTCCTTGATCAGATTGAACATTTTTTTTATTCGAGCGTTATTTGTAAAGCGATAAAGCCAGCGCGCCGAAGATGGCGATGAAGATGCACAGCCGCGCCAGCGACGGGTGCCACACCATGCGGTACACGCCGAGCCAGCCCAGCACGCGGTCGAGCAGGGTTTGCAGGCCGATGCTGAGGAGGAACAGGGGCAGCAGGGTGGGAATCAGAATTCCGAACAGGGCGAATTCACGCGGCATGGTGGTCTCCGGCGCCAGGCGCCATGTGGTCGAGTAATGAGGTGTAGATCGAGTGCAGGTCGGCCAGCGCCGTCTGCAGGCGCGCGCCGCGTTCTTGTGTCGCGCCGGCTTCGGCCGCGGTCTCCTTCTGCGCCGTGCGCACCACGGCGCCCGCCTGCAGGGTGGCCGCCAGCGCCGCCTGCAGCTGCGCGTCGCCGCGCGTGCGCAGCCAGCTGGCGATGTGGTCCACGCATTGCTGCAGCGCGTGGCGCGTGGCGCCCGGGCGGGCGCTGGCGATCAGTTCGCGCAATTCGATCACGGAGTGGCCGATTTCCAGCAGCGTCAATGCCTGGCGCACGACGGCGCGCGTGGCCTCGCCCGGCGCCGGGCCGGCCGCCGCATTGAGCTGGCTGAGCAGGTCGCGCACGCGGTTGTCGAAGCGGTGCTTCACGCGGCGCGCCGGCGCCGTGCACGCATGCAGCGCTTCGCGCCACAGGGCCGGGCCGACATGGTCCCTGTGGCCCATCGTGTGCTCGGGCAGCAGCACGGCAAACACGAGGGCGGCCAGCATCAGGCCCACGATCAGCGCCATGCCCGTGTTCAGGAAGGCGGCGCCATCGACGTGCATCAGGTTGGTCGGCGCCATCTGCGTGACGAAGGTCGACACGCCCAGGCCCACGCCCAGCTTGGCGGGATTGGTCATCAGGTACAGGCCGACGGCGAGGAAAGGCGCAAAACTGAGCACCAGCATGGGGAAGCCGTCGCCGTGCACCAGCACGAAGTACACGCAGACGAGCGACAGCGGCATGGCGATCAGAAAGCCCGTCAGCACCTGGCGCACCATCATGATGGGGCGCGGCGAGGACGAGGCCAGCGCGCAGAACACGGCCGCCATCAGCATCGCCGTGCTGGCGTAGGGCCAGGCGAGGAAATACGCGCCCAGGGCCAGCAGGGCCAGGCTGATGCCGGCGCGCGCGCCGCTGGCGATCACCAGGCCGGGCGGCGTCTTCGGCGCATACGCCTGCGGCGTGCTCACTTCCAGCGGCGTGTCGTGGGCCAGGCTGAAATACACTTCGTGAAAGCGGCTGATGTCGCGCGCGAAGCGCTCGAGCAGCTCGCACACGGTGTCGAAGTCGATGCGCTGCGCATGCGCGATGGGCGCACCGTCGATGTCCATGCGCGCCTGCGCCAGGGCCGTTTGCAGGTGCTGCTGCATGGTGTCGAGCGAGCCTTGCGACGGCGTCGCCTGCAGCGCCTCGGCGACGATGGCGTACAGCGGCGCGCACGCCTGCATGACCTGCGTCTCGCCATCGCGCTGCAGGCGGTCGAACAGGCGGTGGAAGGTATAGAAGGTGGTCAGCGCCGTCATGAAGGTGGCGTTGAAGGCGTGCAGCTTGCGGTTCTGCGCGCGCGCGTGGCCGACGGCGCTCGTGACTTCGAACAGGGCGGCCGAGCGGCCCAGTTCCAGCGCCGCCACGTCGGCGGCAAACTGCAGGTGCGTCAGTTCCACCTGCGCCGGCGTGAGCTTTTGCTGCAGCACGTCCTGGCAGAAGGTGAGGAATTTGCCGTAGCGCGCCTGCACCGTGCGCATCACCTGCGTGCCCTGGTGGCGCGGCAGCAGCACGCTGGAGACGGCCGCCGAGCAGATGATGCCCAGGCCCACTTCGGCCACGCGCGTGACGGCCAGCGCGAACACCTGCGTCGGCTGTTCGATGGCGGGCAGCACGATCATGCAGGCCGTGTAGCCGGCCAGCACATACACATACGATTGGGCGTTGCGGTGCAGCGCCGAGCCGCTCGTGCACAGGCCCACCCACAGGGCCAGGCCGGCGAACAGCAGCACCGGCTGCTGCGGGAACAGGCCGATTAGGGTCAGCGCGGCCGTGCAGCCGAGCAGGGTGCCGCACAGGCGGTAAAAGCTTTTTTCCAGCACCATGCCGCTGCTGGGCAGGGCCAGGATGATGGTGGTGGTCATCGCCGTGCTGGGCGAATCGAGGCCCAGGCGGTAGGCCAGCCACAGCGCGCAGAAGGCGGCGATCAGGGTCTTGCCGACGTAAATCCAGCGTTCGCCTTCCGTCTTGCGCCAGTCTTGCAGCGCCAGCGCCAGCCAGTGGGCCGCCCGCGACAGGGGGCCGTATGTAGGTGTGGTGGCTGGCGTCATCGATAGGCTATCAGTTCTGGTTGTTGAGATTGTTGAGGTTGCGCAACTGGCGCACGTACAGCTTGTCGAGCACTTGCAATTCTTCCGGCGTGAAGCCTTCGTACAGGGCCGAGGTTTCCTGGTAGACGTCCGGCAGCGCCGTTTCGATCAGGGCGCGGCCCTTGTCGGTCAGCGAAATCATCACCGAGCGGCGGTCGCCGGGGCGCGTGCCGCGATGGATCAGGCCGCGCGTTTCCAGGTCGTTGCACACGCGCGTCAGGTTGGCCGGCTTTTCATGGCAGGCCATGCCCAGCGTGCAGGCGTTCGAGGTTTCGTCGTCCGTGCCGTACAGCACGGCCAGCACCATGTAGCTGGCATCGACCAGGTCGTGCTTTTTCAGCGCGGCATTGGTCAGGTCCTTCATGCCTTTCTGGATGTGGTACGTCATACGCAACAGGCGCATCAGTTCCATGGGGAAGCCTGGCATGCGCGTGCGGATATTTTGCAGCCGCTTGGAGGTGGCGTCAAAAGCGGTCATGTCGTATTCCTTCATGTGTCAGTAAAGCTCCGATTGTATCTTGTTGGGCTATGGCAACGCGAGTCTAGATGCCGCCTCCCAGTGCATTCATCAAGGAAACGTACAGATCGAGTTCGCGCGCCCCATTCTGCGCCTGCTGCTGCTCTTCCGCCAGCAGCGCCACTTGCGTGTTGAGCATGTTGATGGCGTCGCTCATGCCCGCCTTGTAGGCCTTTTCCGCCAGGTCGCGTGCGCGCTGCGCCGTGGCCAGCGCCTGCACGGTCAGCCGGTTCTGCTTTTCCAGCGACTGCGCTTTCGTGACGGCGTTGGCCACGTCCGACATGGCGTTGACGACGGTGGCGTTGTACTGCTCGACGGCGCCGTCGTACACGGCCGTCTGGCTGCCCAGCTGGGCGCGCAGGCGGGCGCCGGCGAAGATGGGCAGGCTCAGCGCGGGCGAGGCGCCGCGGATCTGCGAATTGGCGTCGAGGAAATGGCTGAAGCCAAAGGCCTGGAAGCCGGCAAACGCCACCAGGTTGACGTTCGGGTAAAACTCGGCCTTGGCCACGTCGATGCGGCGCGCCGCCGCTTCCACGCGCCAGCGCTGGGCGGCGATGTCGGGCCGGCGGCCGATCAGGTCGGCTGGCAGGGCTTGCGGAATGGCCAGCGGACGGTCCAGGCGCAGGGTGGGCCGCGCCAGCGCCGCGCCGGCCGCCGGGCCCTTGCCCGCCAGGGCCGCCAGCTGGTTGCGCAGCAGGGCCAGCGATTCGGCCGCCTGCTCCAGCTGGCGCCGTCCGGCCGGCAGGGTGGTTTCGATCTGCGCCACGTCGATGTCGGTGCCGATGCCGGCGGCCTTGCGCTGGCGCGTGATGTCGAGGATGCGCGCGCGCTGCGCCAGGCTGCGCCCGATCACGTCCTGCACCGTGAATTCATACGACAGCTGGATGTAGGTGCGCACCAGCGCCGTTTCCAGCGCCAGGCGGGCCATCTGCGACTCGGCCGACGCCATCTGCACGTCGCCGAGGGCGGCGGCCAGCGCTTCGCGGTTGCGGCCCCACAGGTCCAGGTCGTACGAGGCCGTGACGGTGGCCTGGTTGCGCCAGGCGTAATTGCCGGCCAGCGGCGCCGGCGTGCTGCCGTGCTGCGAATACAGTTCGCGGTTGATGGAGACGGACGCGTCCGCCTGCGGGCGCGTCTTGTCTTCGGCCGCGCCGGCCAGTGCCTCGGCCTGGCGCACGCGCGCCTGGGCGCCGCGCAGGGTGGGGCTGTCGGCCAGCGCCTGCTCCATCAGGCGGTTCAATTGGGGGTCTTGCAAGTCTTGCCACCATTGCGCGCGCGGCCATGCGATGGCGGCGCTGGCGGCAGCGTCCATGGCCTGGCTGGCCTGCAGCGCATTGGCGTCGAGCATGGCCGATTGCGGCGCGATATGGCCCATGTCGGCGCAAGCGCTCAAGGCAAGGGTCAGGCTGGCGGCAAGCAGGCGGCGGTGCAGGGACATGCGAGGACTCCGGGACGGGATAGTGTTGGGGGGATTGCTGACAGCTCGCCGCGGTGAGCGCCGGGAGTGGCCCGGGTGCTGCGCCGCAACTGAGTTGTGCTACTGAAACCGGCTGACTGGTTTCTTATTTGACGACGTGCTTGCTGGTTTGCGCGACGTCGAAATCCGCTTCCGTTTGCGGGATCTGGCCAGCCTTGCGGGCGGCGTAGAACTCGGCCATGACTTGCTCGCGCGTCACGTTGCTGGCGGCGGTGGCAGGCGTTTTCGGATAATCGGCTTCGCTGGTGGCGATTTCGCCGGCGTTGCGGGCACGGATGTATTCAGCCGTGACATCGGCGCGCGTCAGTTGCTGGCCGGTGGTGGCCGGCGCGGCGCTTTGCGCGAAAGCCGAGGTGGCGGTGGTGATGGCGAATAATGCCGCGATCAGTGATTTGGCTTGCATGATAAGACTCCAATATGTGCATGATGGCTGGGTGGATGGGCCGGCTCGCCACGTACCGGTCGGTTTGACGGCACCTCGCGGTGTGGGCTTGGTGTCGTCAATGAAGCATTTCTGGGTGAGAAGCTGCTTACTTGAATTAACTATAGCAATGAATAGTACATTTGTGAAGTAATTTCTGAAAATATTTGTGCGACGCCGCATTTCCCAGGGGGAAACGGGTGGGCAGGCGTGCGCCATTGCCCGGGCCAGCGGAGTAAGCTGACTTTTTATTAACAGGAGTCAGCCATGAGCAGCAGTTCTCTGGATCCCGATCATTTGCCCGTCACTGCCGACCGCGTGCTGGGCAGCGGCCATGGCAAGGGCGCCCTCGGCCCCAGCGACAGTTCCGACAGCGGCAGCGACATGCAGGGCGTGCCAGGGCAGGACGCGGATGCGCTCGACAGCGACAGCGATGCGGCCGGCACGGGCGAGCGGGCCGGCGTCGAGCCGCAAAACACGGCGCCCGATGGCGGCGATATCGATGTCGACCATGTGGAAAGCGTGGCGCCCGTGCAGCCGGCCGACGGCAACGAGGACGATGCGGGAGCGCGGCAGGCGCCCGCGCCGCGGCCGTGATGGCTGGCCTGTGCCGCGAATTGCCGCCGCCCCGGCGCCATCAGCGTAAAATGATGGCAGGGCGGCCAGCGTGCCGCCATGGCCAGCCGGCCGGCACAGGATAGGATGTCACAGGATGCACATGCACATGTCGGAAGACAAAGAAAAAGACTTGATGTCGATGTACCGCGAGACGCGGCCCCGCGAGTTCGTTGGCGAGAAGAGCCAGACCAATCACCTGGCCTGGAGCTTGCTGGTGATCTTGCTGGCACTGGCGTTCTGGCTGGGCGTGGCCCTGACGGCCGCGGAAAACCAGCGCTATGCCCTGCAGACGGGGGTATGCCAGGATCGCGTGTTCCCGGCGGAAATCGACACGGCTTGCCTGAAACAGGTCAAGTCGCGCGACCACTGGTGGCAGCACCTCGGTCACGCGCTCGTGCACCTGGGCAGCTGAGTCTAGCGTAGCGCGCTGCGCGCCTGCCGTGGCCGTGACGGCCGTGATGACCGGGCGCGGGGGGCGGTGTTGCTGGTCGCGCGCGCTCACTGGGCGCGCCGGGCGGCAGGATGGGCTTGTCCGGTGCCTGTGAGGGCCGATGCGATGTTGCGGGAGGCGCCATGCCACGCGATAGTTCGCGCGAACAGCCGCAATGGCGGTTTGCGCGCCACAGTGCCTTGACGGCGCGCCAGCTGCTGCGCGCCTATGCCTTGCTGTGCCTGTTTTCCACGGCCATCGCCGCCGGCTTCGCGCTGCGCGGCTACTGGTATATCCCCGTCTTTTCATTTGCCGAACTGAGCCTGGTGGCCCTGGCCCTGCTGTACTACCTGCGCCATGCGCGCGATTACGAGCAGATTGCCCTGCGCGACGGCTTGCTCGTCGTCGAGCAGGTCAGCGCCGGCCGGTGCCGGCGCAGCAGCTTTGCGCCGTGGCGCGCGCGTGTTGTGGTGCCGCAGGGGCCGCGCCAGCTGATCCGCATCGGCGACGGCATGACCGAGGTCGACGTGGGCGCCCTGGCCACGCCCGAGCGGCGCCTGCAGGTCGCGCACGAGCTCTGCGCGCTGCTGCCGCGTTTGGGATCCTGATGGGGACGCTGCACGCGCCAGGCGCGCGGCGGGATGCGTGGCGGCCTTCGTCGTGGTCCTAGTCGTGGATTTATTTCGGGCCGTAAAACTGGAAGGTCTGGACCACCAGCAATTGGGCAGGGAAGCCCGTGATGGTCTTGAATTCCTTGACGCCGGTAATCTTGTAGGCGCCCGCCTGGAATGCCTCGCCTTCCTCCCAGCTGTGATCCTTCATGGCAAACTGCAACAGGCGCTTGTCGTTATAGCGGTAGCTGAAGATGGTGTAGGCGCCGACGCGGCTGGTGACGACGAAGCGTTCGTCCTGCGCGTCGGCGATGAGCAGGATGCCCGGATAGCGCCCGATGCCCGCTTCCTCGTTCTGGATTCTGAGGATCACGTCGGTAAAACTGCATTCGGCGTCGCGGATCTTGTCGCGCTGCGTGGCGATCTTCATGACCTCGTCGTAGCTCTTGTTATGCACGATCGACCAGCGCGGCGAGTCGCAATAATTGGCCGCGCGGGCGTTGGCCGCGCAGAGCAGCAGGCAGAGGGAGAGGGCGGGGAAAGCTTTCATGGGACCTTGTGGCGCTGTCTTGTGGAGCCGGCAGTGTAATGTCTGGCTGCCGCCGCCACAAGCGCCGGGCGACGGGACAGATCAGGTGGCGCGCGACGGGCCTTCCCACAGGTTGATATGGCCTTCGCGCGCCTGCACGTCGATGGCCGCCAGTTCATCGGCCGTGAACGTCAGCTGCTGCAGCGCCGCCACGTTTTCGCGGATTTGCGCGCTGCTGCTCGCGCCGATCAGGGTCGAGGTGACGCGCGCATCGCGCAGCACCCAGGCCAGCGCCATCTGCGCCAGGGTCTGGCCCCGCTGCGCGGCGATCTGGTTCAGCGCGCGCACGCGGGCCAGGTTTTCCGCGCTCAGGTGCTTCTGCATCAGCGAACCGCCGCCGGGGCGGTTGACGCGCGCATCCTGCGGCACGCCATCGAGGTATTTGTCGCTGAGCAAGCCCTGCGCCAGCGCCGTAAACGTGATGCAGCCCATGCCTTGCGCCTGCAGGGTGTCGAGCAAGCCGTCTTCCTCGATCCAGCGGTTGAGCATGTTGTAGGCCGGCTGGTGGATCAGACACGGCACCTTCCATTCTTTCAGCAGGGCTGCCGCCTCGGCCGTCTTTTGCGGGGAATACGAGGACAGGCCCACGTACAGCGCCTTGCCCTGCTGCACGGCGGTGGCCAGCGCGCCCATGGTTTCCTCCAGCGGCGTGTCGGCGTCGTAGCGGTGCGAGTAAAAGATGTCGACGTAGTCGAGGCCCAGGCGCCGCAGGCTCTGGTCCAGGCTGGCCAGCACGTATTTGCGCGAACCGCCGCCCTGGCCGTACGGGCCCGGCCACATGTCCCAGCCCGCCTTGGTGGAAATGATCAGCTCATCGCGGTAGGGCAGGAAATCGTCGCGCAGCAGCTTGCCGAAATTGCTTTCCGCGCTGCCATACGGCGGCCCGTAATTGTTGGCCAGGTCGAAATGCGTGATGCCCAGGTCGAAGGCCGTGCGCAGCATGTCGCGCTGCGAAGCCAGGCTGTTGCTGTCGCCAAAGTTGTGCCACAGGCCCAGCGACAGCAGCGGCAGTTTCAACCCGCTGCGCCCGCAGGTGCGGTATTGCATGCTGTCATAACGGTTTTCGGCGGCGTGGTAGGTCATGGCATCTCCTGGATAAATGAATCGCCTATTTTCGCGCAAAATCAAGGTGTGCGTGTGCGGCCCTTGCGCGCGGCCGGACGCGCCTTACAATAAACGTTCGGTAGTCTCGCGAGGAGTGGTCATGGAAGTCGAATTGAAATTGCTGCTGGCGCCAGACGATGCGCCCCGGCTGCGCGCGCACCCGCTGCTGGCGCAGTCGGCGCAGGGACAGGCGCAGGTGTTGCACCTGCACGATATCTATGTCGATACGCCCGACCTGCAATTGTGCCGCCACCAGGCGGGCTTGCGCGTGCGCCAGGTGGCGGGGCGCTGGCTGCAGACGCTGAAGGCGGGCGGCAGCGCCAGCGGCGGCTTGCACAGCCGCCATGAGTGGGAAGGCGAAGTCGCGGGCCCGGTACCCGATCTTGACGCCCTCGATGCGGCCATCGGCCGCAAGCAGCCGATCCGCGCGCTGCTGCGCCAGGAGGCGATCCGCGATGGCTTGCGGCCGGTCTTTACCACGCGCATCGAACGCAGCGTGTGGCAGCTGAGCACGCCGCAGGGCGACCAGATCGAATGCGTGCTCGACCAGGGCGTCATCGAGAGCGGTGCGGATGGCGCCGTGCGCAGCGTGCCCGTCAGCGAGATCGAACTGGAATTGAAAGAGGGCCAGGCATCCAGCCTGTTCGAGGTGGCGCTGGCATTGCTGCGCGAGGTGCCGCTGCAGCTGGGCCACATGAGCAAGGCGGAGCGCGGCTACCGGCTGGCCGTGGCGCAACCCTTGCACGCCGTCAAGGCCCAGCCCCTGGCGCTGGACGCGGCGATGACGGTGGAGCAGGTTTTCCTCGCCATCTGCCACAATTGCCTGGAACAGGTCAGCGGCAACCAGGATGGCGTGGCGGCGGGCGAGGATGTGGAAAGCGTGCACCAGATGCGCGTGGGGCTGCGCCGCCTGCGCTCGGCGCTGGGCATGTTCAAGGCGCTGCTGGCCCTGCCCGATACCTTGAAGACCGAGCTCGACTGGCTGGGCGGAGCCCTGGGCGAGGCGCGCGACTGGGATGTGCTGGCCGGCCATACGCTGGCGCGGCTCGATGGCGACGCGGCGGTCGATGCGGCGGCGCTGGCGCAGGCGGCGCACGAGCAGGCGCGCGTCAGTCACGCGCAGGCGGCCCAGGCCGTCACCTCGCCGCGCTACACGGCATGGATGCTGGGGCTGCAGCGCTGGCTGCAGGCACGCGACTGGCGCGCCGGCAGCTCGCCGCGCCAGTTGCAGCGGCTCGATGCGCAGGTGCCGGCCTTTGCCCGCAAGACCTTGCGCGAGGATCAGCGCCGCCTGATGAAGCGCGGCCGGCGCTTGCTGCACGCCACGCCGCAACAGCGCCACAAGGTGCGCATCGCGGCCAAGAAGACGCGCTATGCGACGGAATTCTTTGCCTCGCTGTTTGCTGCCAGCGCCGTCAAGCCATACGTGGGGCGGCTGTCCACGCTGCAGGATGAACTGGGCTGGCTCAACGATGTGCAGGTGGCGGACCGCCTGCTGCAGGAATTGCCCGATGGCCAGGCAGGCCATGCGCAATTGCGGCTGCACGCGGCCTTCATCCGCGGCTATCTGGCGGCGCGCGCGCAGGCCCAGGGCGCGGATGGCCGCATGGACAAGGCCTGGCGCCGCTTCAAGGCGATACGCTTGCCCGTGTGAGCGTGCCGGACGGCATGGGCTGGCCGGGAATCCCGCGCCCAGATGCATGCCTTCCAGATCCATGCTTTCCAGATGCATGTCTGCGCCGTTGGGGGCCCGCCAGGGCGGGCACTGGCCGTCACGCATGGCTTGCCGCCGTATCGCGTGGCTCGCCACGCATCCGCTGGACGCCCGGTCCGCGTTCCGGCCGCGTTGCCAGCAATTGCCAGCAGTTGCCGGCAAGACGATCCTACGTCAGCGGGCGTTTCAACTGGCGTTCGAGCATGGCCAGCGGCGATTTGCCTGGTTCGGCCATGGCCTTGACGGGCAGCAGCCAGGTTTGCTCCAGCGCATGCTGTCCGCGCAGGGCCGCGTGCGATACCACATCCGTAAACACGATCCAGGTCTGGCCCGGCGCGAACGCATGCATGTGCTGTTCCACCTGCGCCTGGTAAGCGAGATCGGCCTTCATGGCGTCGTGCAGCTGCAGCATGTAGTGGTCGTAGGGCGTGCGCCGCGACTTGGTGATGTGCAAGCATTGCAACAGGGCGGCGGCACCCGGCCACGGCCGCGCGGCGCTGGGCAGGAAGCGCTGCGCCACCTGCGCGAATGGCGCACCGAGTTTCCACACGCGCGGCGCGCCGTGCGGATGAATGTTGCTAAATACGCGCAGGATGCGCCTGCCTTGCGTGGGCGAGGCGGGAAAGCTGTCGACATGCAGGCGCGTGTCGTCCTTGCGCCAGGAGGTGGCGCGTCCGGCGATTTCCACGGGACGAAAACTGCTCCTGCCTTGCTGCAGATGCGGCAGGTAGGCCGGCAGCAGGCTGGCCAGCAGGGTGCGCGACTGGCGCGCATAGCGCTGCATCAGTGCCGCCAGCAGGGCCGCATCGTGTGCCGGGCCATGCCCGCGCACGCCGCGCCGCGGCTCCCAGCTGATGTTCTTGGCGCCGCCCGTCGCGCCATCGAGCAGCGCATGCTCTTCTTGCCGCAAGTCGAAGCCGAGGCCGGGCAGCCAGACGACGTGCCCGTCCTCGAGCGCCTGTTTCGTCGCAGCCTGCTGCGCGGCGGGGCAACGGGCATCCCATCGGTTGAGGGAAACGTCGACAAGTGGGCTCATGGACGCAAGACGGGGCAGGAATCGGTGGCATCAGTATACGTGCCATCCCGCCCGCCCCGTTTGCGCTAGCGCAGTGTCAGCTCACAGTTTGCTGTTCTGGCAGCCGGAGCTCACGCATTCGCGCACGCGGTCCTGCAGGAATTGCGCGCGTTCGATGGTGGTCTGGGTGGCGCAATCGAGGTTGACATAGAAACCCGATGATTCGCGTTTCGAGCACGTATTGTTACGTTTGCTTATCCATGCCAGCTGGCCCGATTTCAGGGTTTGCTTGCCGTTGGCATCGAGCTGGGCGGCGAGTTTCTTGTAGTTGGCGTTCAATTCCTTGTCCGCTTCCTGGTATACCTTGTTCAGGCAATACAGACCGTCGAAGTCGTTGCGCGGCGTATCGCAGGCCGAGTTGGCCAGGGCGGAACCGGAGGCAAGGACGAGCAGGGCGAGCATGAATTTTTTCATTGTTTTCTTTCAGCAAGTGGATGAGGCTGGAGCGGGTGGGCGAAGCGGTGCCTGCGCTTGCGCATCTTATAACATTCCTGCGTGCCGATCTTGTCCGTTTGACTAGTGTGCGCCGTCGGCATGTACTTTCTACGTGGACATAAAAAAAGCCCGCGCTCGCAAGCGCAGGCTTCTTTCCAGGACACGCTCGCGCGTGTCCGTTTTACGTTGACAGGAACGCGCTTATGCGAAGTTCTTGGCAACGAATTCCCAGTTGACCAGGCCCCAGAACGTTTCCACGTACTTGGCGCGCAGGTTGCGGTAGTCGATGTAGTAGGCGTGTTCCCACACGTCGCAGGTCAGCAGCGGCTTGTCGCCGGTGGTCAGCGGGCAGCCGGCGTTCGAGGTGTTGACGATGTCGACGGAACCGTCGGCTTTTTGCACCAGCCAGGTCCAGCCCGAACCGAAGTTGCCCACGCACGACTTGGTGAATTCTTCCTTGAACTTGTCGAACGACGACCATTTCGCGTTGATCGCGTCAGCCACGGCACCGGTAGGTGCGCCGCCGCCGGCTGGTTTCATGCCGTTCCAGTAGAAGGTGTGGTTCCACACTTGTGCCGCGTTATTGAAGATGCCGCCCGACGATTTCTTGATGATCTCTTCCAGCGACAGGTTCTCGAACTCGGTACCCTTGATCAGGTTGTTCAAGTTGGTCACATACGCCTGGTGATGCTTGGCATAGTGGTATTCCAGGGTTTCTTTCGAAATATGCGGCGCCAGAGCGTCCATTTCATATGGCAGTGGTGGCAGAGTATGTTCCATGTGATGTCCCTTTGTGGTGAGTGTTCGGAGTCGACCGGCCTGGGGCCGGAGGGTTGAGCCTTGCGTGCTTGAGTCAAGCATTCTTGCTGAACGAGCCACTATTGTAAAGCGGATGCGCCATTGCTGCAGATTCGGGCATGCATTGCCCGCGTCGCCATGCGTAGTGATTCTCGTTTAGGAAAACAATGATGGATGGGGATGCTTCAGCGCCTGCAGAAACCATCGCGAGCAAGCCCGCCAGCGGGTCGAGTCGCGCAGCTGTACGAAAAGCACGGCGAGCAACGCCGACCCGAGCGTGGGCCGCGCAGCAGGTTGATCATGGCGCAATCCTTAGCGGATGCGGCGCGTGGTTTCACGCACGATGAGTTCCAGCGGCGGAATGGCCGCCTGCACGGATTCGCCATTGATCAGCCCCAGCAGCGCCTGCGTGGCGATGCGGCCGATGTCGTACAGCGGCTGGTGGATGGTGGTCAGCGGCGGCGTCGTGTAGGACGAGCCGGGCAAGTCATCGAAGCCCACGAGCGAGATATCGTCGGGCACGCGGATGCCCTTGCGGTACAGGCACAGGCGCACGCCATAGGCGGACAGGTCGTTGGCGGCGAAGACGGCGCTGAATTGCTGCTGCGTATCGAACAAATGGTTCATGGCCAGCATGCCGCTCGCTTCGTGGAAATCGCCTTCCACCGTCAATTTCGGGTCGATGGCGATATCGGCTTCGCGCAGCGCCCGCTGGTAGCCCGTCAGGCGCTCGGCCGCATCCGTGTTGTTGGCGGGGCCGGCGACGAAGGCGATGCGGCGGTGGCCCAGTTCGATCAAGTGGCGCACGGCCAGGTAGGCGCCGTATTCATTGTCGAGCTTGAAACCGATGGCGCTCTTCGTCGCCAGCAGCCGTCCCGTCGACACGATGGGGCGCTGCTGCGAGAAGTCGAGCACGCTCTGATCCGAGATACGCCCCGACAGCAAAATGATGCCGTCGACTTTCCTCGCCAACAGCAGGCGGATGCGGTCCGCTTCTTCCAGCGCATTCCAGTGGCCGCTGACGATGACGGAAGCATAGCCCGTGTCCTTCAAGCCATCGTCGACGCCGCGCAGGCTTTCGTCGAAGAAGGGGCTGGAAATATCCTGCACCACGATGCCGATCGTCATCGAGCGGCCTTTCTTCAGCCCCTGCGCCATCTGGTTGGGCGCGAATCGCATGTGCGCGATGGCGGCCAGCACGGCGTCGCGCTTGTCGTCGGACACCTTGGCCGTGCCGTTCAGGATGCGCGAGACGGTGCTGGGCGACACGCCTGCCTGGCGGGCGACGTCGAGCAGGGTGGAGGGCGGGGCGGCGTGGGCGCTATCGGTCAAGGCGATTCCTGGGTGTCAAGATGGCTGGCTGTCAGTGCTCTGAAAACCTTTTCAGTGAAAGATTACCATAAACGGACGATCAGGCTGCAGGCCAGGGTAGGCCGGAGCAGGGCAGAGCAGGTCAGAGCAGGCCGGTGTCGGTCGGCGTAGGTCGGCGTAGGTCGGCTTAGTCCGCAGGGCGTAAGCCGACAACGCAACGCCCAAGCCCACGCCACGCCGCAGCCACGCGCCGGATCGCCTACGCAGGGCCACTCCGGCCTGCGTCTCCCTACATCTGAAAACGTTTTCACAAAAAACAACAACATCTCCGGCCGCCAACTTTCACCGCTTTTCATAGGAGAGAATGCCCGGTGCAGCCCAACTCGCCACGATGGCCTCAATAAAAATGACAACTTTTTCGGTTGACTTGATTTTCTTTGCGGTGTTAAATGGACACATGTTGTGAAAACGTTTTCAAGATAGAAGACGCTCAATAAACGGAGATGAAATACATGAAGTCAAGCATCCCTGGCGCAGGCTTCCCTGCCGCGTCCCTGCTGGCCGCGCTGACCCTAGCCGGCATGGCCAACGCCGCGGCCGTGGCTGTCCCAGTCGTCCCAGCCGCGCCTGTCTTGCCCGCGCTGGCTCCCGCCACCATTACCGTCGCCTCGTTCCCCGATCTGGACCGCGCTGTCAAGACGGCCTTGCCCCTGTGGGAAAAACTGTATCCGCAGGTGAAGGTCAAGCTGGTCAGCCTGCAGATCGACGACCACCATAATTCGATGACGACGGCGCTGGCGGCCGGCGCGCGCCTGCCCGACGTGATGGCGATCGACTTCCGTTACGTGGGCAGCTTCGCCGAATCGAAGGGCATGGAAGACTTGCTGCAGGCGCCGTACGGGGCGGGGCAGTACCGCGACCGGTTCGTGCCGTTCACCTTCGTGCAGGCCACCAGCTCGCGCGGCACCCTGGGCGCCATGCCGGCCGACCTGGGGCCGGGCACCCTGTTCTACCGCAAGGACCTGATGGACAAGGCGGGCATCAAGGAAGCCGAGCTGACGGCCTCGTGGGAGTCCTACATCGCCGCCGGCAAGAAGCTCAAGGCGGCCACCGGCACCTATCTGCTGGCCGGCGCCAGCGACCTCGCCGACATCGTCATTCGCGCCAACCTGAAGGATGGCGAAGGCATTTATTTCGGCGACAAGGGCCAGGTGCTGGTCGACTCGCCCCGCTTCGTCAAGGCGTTCGAGCTGGCGAAGGCGGCCAGGGTGGCCGGCATCGATGCGCGCACCGTGGCCTGGACGGGCGAATGGGCCGAAGGCTTCAAGCGCGACAAGGTGGCCAGCCAGATGATGGGTTCCTGGCTCAGCGGCCACCTGGCCAAATGGCTGGCGCCGGAATCGAAAGGCCAGTGGCGCGTGGCGAACCTGCCGGCCGGCGCGCTGGCGTCGTATGGCGGCTCGTTCTACGGCATCCCGAAAAAAGCCGCCAACAAGGCGCAGGCGTGGGAATTCATCAAGTTCATGACCGTCAACAAGGATATCCAGCTGCACTCGCTGAAAGAGATCGGCGCCTTCCCGGCCCTGAAGGCGGCCTATGCGGACCCCATGATGGACGAGCCGCAGGCGTATTTCGGCGGCCAGAAGACGCGATTGCTGGCGCGCGAGACGGCGGCAAAGATTCCCGTCATCCGCGTCGACAAGTTCGACGCCGTGGCGCGTGACATCGTCAACATGGAGCTGGAAAGCGTGCTGGCGCAAGACAAGGATATCAAGACGGCGCTGGCCGACGCCAAGGCCCTGATCACCCACCGCGCGCGGCGCTAGGAACCGGCATGACTCTTATTCCACATCCAACCCAATACGGAAAGCGGCCATGAGTGCGCCCTCCGCATCGCTGGCGCAAGGCGCGTCCGCCCCGGCGCGGCCGGCAAAAAGGCGCTTCGACAGGAAGAAATGGGCGCCGTATATTTTCATCAGCCCCTTCTTCATCCTGTTTGCCGTCTTCAGCCTGTTCCCGCTGCTGTTTTCCATCTATTTGTCGTTCAACCAGTGGGAAGCGGCCAGCGGCGTGGAAGCCATGCAGTGGGTGGGACTCGACAACTATAAGTACGCGTTGAGCGACCCGTGGTTCCTGCGTTCGCTGGGCAACACCGTGTGGCTGGCGCTGGCCTCGGGCGTGCCGCAGCACCTGGTGGCCATTCCGCTGGCCGCCTTCATCCACAACAGCTTCAAGCGCTCGCGCAACCTGGTGATCGGCATTTACTTCTTGCCGTTCATCACCTCCAGCGTGGCCATCGCCATGGTCTTCAACACGCTGTTTTCGCGCGACTATGGGCAGATCAATGTACTGCTTGAATGGTGCGCCAGCCTGCCGCTGGTCGGCGGCCTGTTTCCGGCGGAATCGATCGACTGGCTGGGCAGTTCGCTGTTCATCAAGCCGGCCGTCGCCTTCGTCATCTTCTGGCGCTACCTGGGCTGGAACCTGGTGCTGTACCTGTCCGCGCTACAGGTCATCCCCAAGGATCTGTACGAGGCGGCGACCATCGATGGCGCCTCGACCCGCCAGCAGTTCTGGTACATCACCCTGCCGCAGCTGCGCCCGATGATCTACCTGGCCGTCACGCTGACCATCATGGGCAATTTGCAGCTGTTCGAGGAGCCGTTCGTGCTGGTGGCCGAATCGAGCGGCGTGAGCCAGTCCGTGATGACGACGGCCATCTTCGTCTACAAGACGGCATTTTCCTCGGGCGACTTCGGCACGGCGTCGGCCATTTCCTGGCTGCTGTTCCTGATCATCGCCAGCACCACCTGGGTGAATAACCGCATCTTCAGCCGCAACGAACGCAGGGAGGCCAAATGAAAACCACACGCTGGACGGCCTACGCCATGGTGGCCATCGGCGCCCTGATCATGGTCGCGCCGTTCTACTTCATGTTCGTCTTCGCCACGCATACGAGCGCGGAAATTTACAGTCTGCCGCCGCCGCGCTGGTTCGGCACGGCCCTGCTCAATAACCTGGAACTGCTGCAGGAGCGCCTGCCGTTCTGGCGCAATATCGGCATCAGCCTGTACGTGGCCCTGATGACGACGGCCCTGACCCTGTTCTTCTGTTCTCTGGGCGGCTATGCGTTCGCCATGTACGAGTTCCGCTTCAAGCAGCCCTTGTTTACCCTGGTGATGGCGTCGATGATCATCCCGTCGTTCATGAACATGATCCCCACCTTCATGCTGATGGATTTCCTCGGCTGGCTCGACCAGCCGCGCGCCCTGTACGTGCCGGGCGCCGCCGGCGCGCTCGGTATTTTCCTCATGCGCCAGTACATCGGCACGGCCATCCCGAAGGATCTGATCGAGGCGGCGCGCATCGACGGCTGCGGCGAATTCGCCATCTACTGGCGCGTCGTGCTGCCGCTGATCGGCCCCGCCATGGGCACGCTGGGCCTGATCACCTTCATCAACTCGTGGAACAATTTCATCACCCCGCTGGTGGTCATGCGCTCGGTCGAGAACTACACGATCCCGCTGGCCCTGCGCAGCATGCAGGCACCGAACAACACGGAGTGGGGCGCGCTGATGACGGGGGCGGCGATTGCCGTGCTGCCGCTGCTGCTGATGTTCTTCGTCGCCTCGAAGCGCCTGATCGAGGGGCTTACACAGGGCGCGGTAAAAGGTTAAGCCTTTCTTTTTTAATCCATTCACACGACACCAAACACCATGCATAACGACGACACCGATATCAACTTCCCCGCCACCTTCACCTGGGGCGTGGCCACCAGCGCCTACCAGATCGAAGGCGCCGCCGCCATCGACGGCCGCGGCCCGTCCATCTGGGATACCTTCAGCCACACGGAAGGCAAGATCATCGACGGCAGCAATGGCGACGTGGCTTGCGACCATTACCACCGCTACGCCGATGACGTGGCGCTGATCGCCAAGCTGGGCGTGAACGCCTACCGTTTTTCCATGTCCTGGTCGAGGGTGCAGCCGACGGGCTCCGGCGCCTGGAACGAGGCCGGCTTCGCTTTCTACGCGCGCCTGCTCGACGCGCTGGCTGCCAAGGGCCTCGAGGCGCACCTGACGCTGTACCACTGGGACTTGCCGCAAGCCTTGCAGGACGAAGGCGGCTGGCTCAATCGCGCCACCTGCTACCACTTCGCCGCCTATGCGGCCGAGGTGGCGCGCCGCTTCGGCGACAAGGTCGCCAGCATCGCCACGCACAACGAGCCATGGTGTACGGCCGTGCTGGGCCACGGCACGGGCCAGTTTGCGCCTGGCATGGCCGACCCGGCCGCCGCCGTGCAGGTGTCGCACCATCTGCTGCTGTCGCACGGCCTGGCGATGCAGGCGATGCGCGCCGTCCATCCCTCCGCCAAACTGGGCATCGTGCTCAATCAATGGACGGCCACGCCGGCCACCGACAGCGCCCAGGACCGTGAACTGGCGGAACTCGACTATGCGCGTTCGGTGCAGTGGTATATGGACGCCATCTTCAAGGGCCGCTATCCGGCGCTGGCCCTGAAACACGTCGACGCTTCTGCTTTGTCCATCTTTGAAAACGATTTCATGGATATCCGGCAGCCCATCGATTTCCTCGGCGTGAATTACTACACGCGTGCCTACGTGAGCGCCGAGACGCCGCCGCGCAAGCCCGAGGGCAAGCTCGGTTTCAACGACATGGGCTGGGAAACCTATCCGCAGGGCTTGACGGAGCTGCTGGTGGGCCTGCACCGCGAGTACCGGCTGCCGCCCGTCTACATCACGGAAAACGGCATGGCCGTCAACGACAGGCTGCTCGACGGCAAGGTGGCGGACCAGGCGCGCATCGACTACGTGCGCCTGCACTTGGATGCCCTGCGCGCCGTGATCGCGCAGGGCATCGACGTGCGCGGCTATTTCTACTGGAGCCTGATGGACAACTTCGAGTGGAATTCGGGCTATGCCAAGCGCTTCGGCATGCTGTATGTCGACTACGCCACGCAGCAGCGCAGCTTCAAGGACAGCGCCCTGTGGTACCGCGACTTCATCGCGGCCCAGCGCGCCGCCCATGCCGCCGTGCCGGTCGGGGAGCACTGAGATGGCCGCCATTTCCCTGCGCGGCATCCGCAAGACCTACGGCGACGGCCCGGAAATCGTCAAGGGCCTCGACCTCGACATCCATGACGGCGAATTCATGGTCTTCGTCGGGCCGTCCGGCTGCGGCAAGTCGACCCTGCTGCGCATGATCGCGGGACTGGAAGACATCAGCGCGGGCCAGCTGCGCATCGGCGACCTGCTGGCCAACGACGTGGCGCCGGCCGAGCGGGGCATCGCCATGGTTTTCCAGAGCTACGCGCTGTACCCGCACATGACGGCGCGCGAGAACATGGGCTTTGCCCTGAAACTGGCGGGCAAACCGGAGGCCGAGGTGCGGGCCGCCGTGGGCAAGGTGGCCGAGATTTTGCAGATCACGCATCTGCTCGAGCGCAAGCCCAAGGCCTTGTCCGGCGGCGAGCGCCAGCGCGTGGCCATCGGCCGCGCCATCGTGCGCCAGCCCAAGGTGTTCCTGTTCGACGAGCCGCTGTCCAACCTCGACGCCTCGCTGCGCGTGCAGACGCGCATCGAGCTGGCCAAGCTGCACCAGGAGCTGGGCACGACCATGATCTACGTCACGCACGACCAGGTCGAGGCCATGACCCTTGGCGACCGCGTCGCCGTCTTCCATGGCGGCCACCTGGAGCAGGTGGGGGCGCCTTTGGACCTGTACCGCCATCCGGCCAGCCAGTTCGTCGCCGGCTTCATCGGCGCGCTGCGCATGAATTTCCTGCCGTGCGCCGCCGTGCCGGCCCTGGCCAGCCAGCTTGGCGGCGAGGCGGGCATGCTGGTCGGCATCCGCCCCGAGCACCTGCGCCTGGTGCCGCGCGAGGAAGGCTATGGCGCCAGCGTCACCCTGATCGAGCAGCTGGGCGACGCGCAGATCATCCACGCCATGCTCGACGGCGCCGTCAATGGCGGCCAGCACGCGGTGGCCATCAAGCTGCATGGGGAGACGCGCCACGCGCTGGCCCCGGGCAGCGCCATCGGCTTCGCGCCGGAGGAGGGCCATGCCTTTTTGTTCGACACGGGCGGGCGCGCCGTGGCCACCCATTGACCCGCACGGAGGCCCCATGACGCGAGCTTGACACCCAAGAAATGTGCAGCAGTAGCCAAAGAGCTATGTGATCATCATTCAACCAGTGGTAGAGGAGACAATAACAATGAAGCCGTTCAAGAGAAACACCATTGCATACAGCCTGGCGCATGCGACGTTCGCCCAGTTCATCCTGCTGGGCGGCGGCGCCGCGCTGGCGCAGCAAGCCGATACGGCTCCGGCGGCCATCAATACGGCACAACCCGCGGCCGAGCAGATGGAGCGCATCGTCGTCACGGCCACGCGCCGCAACACCTTCGTGCAGGAGACGCCGCTGGCCGTCACCGCCTTCAACCAGGACACCCTGCAAAACAACCAGGTGAAGGACCTGGCCTCGCTGGCCACCATGGTGCCCAGCCTCGTCGTCGAGCAGCATGGCGACTCGGGCGGCGTGCACGTCTACATGCGCGGCGTGGGTTCGGCCAACCACACGGAGCTGGGCGACCCGGCCGTCGCCTTTTATGTCGATGGCGTGTATTCGCCGCGTCCCCAGGGCGCCACGGCGCTGATGTATGACCTGTCGCATGTCGAGGTGGCGCGCGGGCCGCAGGGCACGCTGAACGGCCGCAATTCCACGGCCGGCGCCGTCAACCTGGTGTCGGCCGCGCCCAGCACGGCCAAGTTCATGGGCTCGGCCGGCATCACCGTGGGCGACTACCGCCACCTGCAGACGCAGGGCATGCTCAATATCCCGTTTTCCGACGACGTGGCGCTGCGCATCGCCGCCATCAAGGATAGCCACGACGGCACGGTGGACTTCCGCCGCGGTTCGAACGTCATGCCGGGCACGGCCAAGTATGGCGCCGGCGACCAGATGGGCGTGCGCGCCTCGCTGTTGTGGAAGTTCACGCCGCAGCTGCGCGGCACCTTCATCGCCGACTACTTCCTCGACCAGGGCGCCGGCAACGTCTACCTGGCGGCCGAACCGAAAGCGGGCGAGAAGCTGCGCTCGGCCCTGATCGACACGCCGGGCACACTGGACCAGTCCATCCTCACCTACAAGGGCAAGCTCAATTACAAGCCGACGGATGCGCTGGACTTCACTTACCTGGGCAGCTGGAGCCGCTACAAGCGCCAGAACAGCAACGATGCGGACGCGGGCCTGTTCCCCGGCTTCAAGTCGGAAAACCGCACGGACTGGGCGCAGTTCGACAGCTATTCGCATGAGCTGCAGGCGCGCTCGGACGACGACGCGCCGTTCCAGTGGGTGGCGGGCGTGTTCCTCTTCAATGAAAAGAACAAGGTGCGCTTCGATATCGACCGCAGCCAGATTTCGCAGGCGGCCGTACAGCAGGATATCGCCAACGGCGCCGTGATCTTCGTCCAGCCGACCGTGGGCCAGTACGCTTCGGCCATGTCCTTCATCCAGGGCAACCGCCAGCTGAAGTCGAAAGCCGTGTTCGGCCAGGTCAGCCAGCAGGTGACGGAGCAGATCAAGCTGACGGCCGGCGCGCGCTACACGAAAGACCACAAGTTCGACATCGGTGGCCAGAACTGGGCCTGCCCGAACTGGCCGGCCAACACGCCGCTGGGCACCACCGTGCTCACGCCCGGCCAGCTGGCGCAGCTGGTCACGCCCGGCACGGGCCTGGCCAACACGCACAATATCGGGCCCGGTGGCGCCATCACGGCGGCCACCTGCGGCAATACGCCGGGCGACAATACGGCCGACCTGAAATATGGCCAGGCTACCTGGCTGGGCCGCATCGAGTACAAGCTGCGCCCGGACATTCTGCTGTTCGGTTCCGTGACGACGGGTTTCCACTCGCCGGCCATGGGCGATGGCGGCGAGACCACCAAGCCGGAAAAGCTGACCAGCTATGAAATCGGCTTCAAGTCCGACCTGCTGAACCGCGAACTGACCCTGAACCTCGACGCCTTCCTGATGAAGTACAAGGACAAGCTCGAGTCGCAGGTGGTCAACAGCGTGCTGGCCAACTTCAACGCGGCCGGCGCCACCGTCAAGGGGCTGGAAGCGGAATGGGTGTGGCGGCCGACGAAGGTGGACCGCCTGACGGGCAACGCCACCTGGTTGAAAGCCGTGTACGACGATTTCCTCTCGTGCGACGTGGATGCGGCGCGCGCCAACGGCCAGTCTTGCGGCTCGACGGCGCCACTGGTGAACGTGGGCGGCAGCACCATGAAGCACGCGCCGAAGTTTTCCACCACGGTGCAGTACGAACGCGATTTTGCCGTCGCCGGCGGACAGCTGACGCCGCGCGCCTCCGTGCACTATGAAACCATGTCGTATGTGGGGGCGGGCGCCTTCAACGCGGATGTGCCGGGCCATGCCGGCGTCAAGCGCCAGGAAGCCTACACGACGCTGGACCTGAGCCTGCGCTTCCAGCCGGCCAACAAGGCCTATACGGTGGAAGCGTTCGTGCAGAACGCCACCGACAAGGCGGTCAAGCTGGACGTCAATGAAATCTGCACGGACGTGGGCATGCCATGCCAGCCGACGCAGCAGATCTACGGCGCCTTCTACAACGCGCCGCGCACGGTTGGCGCGCGCGTGTCGATGAAGTTCTGATGGCGTAGTGTGAAACGGCAATAGATGTAGCAGTAGCGGTTCACTCAGTAGGGCAGGTGTTGGGCCGGGGAGCTTCCCCGGCCTTTTTTACTCCAACGTCGCCTGTACGCTGGCGATGCCGATCTGCGCGCTGCCGTCGGCCAGGCGCACGTTGACGTTCTGGCGCGCCTGCAGTTGCGCCGGCGAGCGCACGATGGCGCCTTTTTCGTCGCGCAGGATGGCGTAGCCGCGTTCCAGCGTGCGCTGCGGGTTCAATAGCTCCAGCTGCGCCGCCAGGCCATCGAGGCGGTGGCGCTGCCGGCTCACCTGCTGCGCCATGGCTGCGCCGCCGCGGCGCTGCGCTTCGAGCAGGCGCGCGCGCGGCACGCCGACGTCGGGGCGCAAGGCCGTCCAGCGGCTGCGCAGGCGTTCGAGCGCGTACTGCGCCTGGTTCACGGGCGCGCGCGCGGCATGCGTCATGGCCGTCGACAGGGCCAGCAGCTGCAAGCGTTGCTGGCGCAACTGGGCTGTCGGGTTGAGCAGGCGGCGGCTGTGGCGGTCCAGCGTCTGCGCCGCGTCGTCGAGGCTGCGGCGCATGGCGCGCCGCAGGTCGGTGGCGTCGGCACGCAAGGATGCCAGCCAGTCGGCGCGCGGCGTGGCCGCCAGTTCGGCCGCCGCCGTCGGCGTGGCCGCGCGCAGGTCGGCCGCGAAGTCGGCGATGGTGAAATCCGTCTCGTGACCCACGCCGCTGATCACGGGCATGGAACAGTCGGCGATCGCATGGGCCACGCCTTCATCGTTGAACGACCACAAATCCTCGATGCTGCCGCCGCCACGGCATACCAGCAGCACGTCGCACTCGGCCCTTGCCGATGCCGTGCGGATGGCCAGCGCGATCTTTTCCGGCGCCTGCTGGCCCTGTACGGGCGTGGGGTACAGAACGATGTTGACGTGCGGCGCGCGGCGCTTGAGCGCGATCAGCACGTCGCGCAGGGCGGCCGCCTGCGGGCTGGTGACGATGCCGATCGTGCGCGCGAACATGGGAATGGCGCGCTTGCGTTCGGGGTCGAACAGGCCCTGCGCCGCCAGCTTTTCCTTCAGGCGCTGGAATGCTTCATACAGGGCGCCCACGCCGGCGCGGCGGATGGCTTCCACATTGATCTGGTAATCGCCGCGCGCGCCGTACAGGGTGACCAGGGCGCGCACCTCGACCTTGTCGCCTTCGCGCGGCGTGAAGCCGGCAAACTGGGCGCGGCCGCGGAACATCACGGCGCGCACCTGCGCGCCATCGTCCTTCAGCGTGAAATACCAGTGGCCGGAAGCGGCGCGCGTGAAGTTGGAAATCTCGCCGGCGATCCAGGTCAGGGGAAACGAGCGCTCGAGCAGGCGCGCGACGGCCTGGTTCAGGGCGCTGACGGTCAGCACGGGCGGGGCGGCAAAGCCGCTGTCGGTCGGAGTGTCGTTCATCATCAGGCAGGGTGAGAGAGGGAAGCTGTCCACATATTATCGGCGAGGTCATGCTTATGTCATATATCGTGCAAAACAACAAGTTCTATTTCTAAGTAATTGATTTCATGATGAATTCCCGCATGCCTGATTTGCGTGCACAGGGAAAAAAACCTTTAATATCAAGCACATCAGTAATGCCCGTGCCACTTACGCACAAAGTTATCCACAGAAAGTGTGCGGAACTTTTTGACCTGGACAACTGAGGCAGGGCTGCACGGACAGATGCGTGAAATATGCCAGAAAAATGCCCTGCCACATTTTTACGCATGGAAATAAAGTCTATAGGAATCAATCGCTTAGTATGCCATGCATGGCCTTGCGCACAATCTTATCCACAAAAAATGTGCAGAACTCGGGCGCGCCGTCCGGATTATCCACCGCCAGCCCTATTGCAAGGCTTGCCTTATTTTTACGCAGAATAAAAATATCCATATAAATCAAGGAACTAGGATGGAGGTGTGCGCCTTGCTCACAATCTTATCCACAGAATGTGTGTAAAACTGGCTAAATCGTTTCGCGCCATTGCGGGGTTTTCCACCGCCGCGCCATGCTCCATGGCTGCCTTATTTTTGAGCATTGAAAAAAATCCGTTTAAAATCAAGGGTCTTGCATGGAGTCAATCCGCTTGCTCACAATCTTATCCACACTTTATGTGCGGAACTGCGACGGCGGTGGAAAACGGCTATTTTTTGCCCGATTCAGGCTGGAAAAAACGCCCTTTTTCTTCCTTGCCACATTTTTACGCAGGGAGATAAAAACGATATAAATCAATGTACTTAGCGTCTATCCTTGCGCTTGCGCACAATCTTGTCCACAGATTATGTGCAGAACTTTTCCTACCTGTGGGGCCAGCATCGTGCACCGCCTGCTACATTTTTACTCATTGAAATAATATCCTTTTAAATCAATGTCTTATATGTTTTCCTTGGCTTTGCGCACAATCTTGTCCACAGTAAATGTGCAGAACTTTTCGATTCTTGATTATCTGACATTGACTATGCCCGCTTAGCTGCTATGCCTGTATTTTGCGCAGCCTGATAATCTTCATGTAAATCAATGACTTACATGCTGGACTTCATGCTTGCTCACAATCTTGTCCACAGATTGTGTGCAAAACTGTGCTGCCGCAAGCACGCTGCCACCCGCTGTGGACAAGCGCGAGTGCCGTTGCCGCGCAGGCGCCCCTTGCCGCCGGCGCGGCAACGCGCTACATTGCGCCATTCCTTCGCCCGCGCATATGCTGCGTGGACGGCCGGTGCAATACAATACAGGCTGTTTGCCGGCGCCCGAGCGCCTGCCACTCACGACTATGCCTAACTAACAGGAGTTTCTTTTGCTCGCTATCTTCCAGGCCGCTGGCTGGCCCATCTGGCTGTTACTGATCGCTTCCATCGTGGCCATGGCCTTGATCGTCGAGCGCCTGCTGTATTTGCGGCGCGGCAAGATACTGCCCCGCAAGCTGTTCGATGAAGTGGTGCAGGTATATCGCAATGGCAAGATCACGCCGGATACGGTGGCCAAGCTGGAAGACAATTCGCCGCTGGGCGTGGTGCTGGCCGCCGCCCTGCGCAACGTCGACGCGCCGCGCGACGTGATGAAGGAGTCGATCGAGGAGGCCGGCAGCGGCGTGGCCCACGTGCTGGAGCGCTACCTGACGACGCTGGGCACCATCGCCACCCTGGCCCCGCTGATGGGCCTGTTTGGCACGGTGGTCGGCATGATCGAGATCTTCGGCTCGCAGAATGCCAGCGGCTCGAACCCGGCCCAGCTGGCGCACGGCATCTCGGTGGCCCTGTACAACACGGGTTTCGGCCTGGCCATCGCCATGCCGACCCTGGTCTTCTACCGCCATTTCCGCGCCCTCGTCGACAGCTTCGTCATTGACATGGAGCAGCAAGCGGTCAAGTTCGTCGATATCGTCCATAGTGGCCGCAAATGAACTTCCGCAAAGGCAAGGGGCGTGAAGACCCCGAAATCAACCTGATCCCGTTCATCGACGTGCTGCTGGTGATCCTGATCTTCCTCATGGTCAGCACCACCTACAGCAAATTCACGGAGCTGCAGATCACCTTGCCGACGGCCGACGCCGAGCAAGCCAGGGACAAGCCGCAGCAGATCGACGTCACCATCGACGCCAAGGGCAATTACACGGTCAACCGCGAACCCGTCTCGTTCCGCGACGTGGCCGGCCTGGCCGACGCCTTGCAGGATGCGGCGAAGGCGGCCAACGGCGGCAAGGCGCCGGCGCAGACGCCCGTGGTGGTGGTCAATGCCGACCAGTTCGCGATGCACCAGATGGTCATCCACGTCATGGAAGCGGCGCGCCTGGCCGGCTATGAAAAGCTGACGTTTGCGGCGCAGGCCGGCGGCAGCAAGTAAGTTAGACCGTAGGTCGGCTTAGCCGGCACGGCGTAAGCCGACAACGCCAATAGCCGAGCATGTCGGATTACGCTGCGCCTGGGCGGCGCCGCTAATCCGACCTACATCACTTTTACGTTTTTCCCCATGCCCACATCCTCCCCCGCCAAGCTTGAAACCACTCTCACCCGCGCCTGGCTGACGCGCGGCCCGCTGGCGTGCGCGCTCTGGCCCGTGTCGCTGCTGTTCGGCGCCTTGAGCAGCGTCAGGCGCGCCCTGTACCGGGCCGGCATCCTGAAATCCCAGCGCCTGCCGGTCCCCGTCGTCGTCGTTGGCAATATTTTCATAGGCGGCACCGGCAAGACGCCGTTGACGATCTGGCTGGTGCAAGCCTTGCGCGACGCCGGCCTGCGCCCAGGCGTCATTTCGCGCGGCCATGGCAGCGCCGACCGCCTGCCGCGCGCCGTCACGGCGACCTCCACGCCGCAGCAGGTGGGCGACGAGCCGCTGCTGATCTTCCAGCGCGGCGGCTGCCCCGTGATGGTGGGGCGCGACCGCGCGCAAGCGGGCAGGGCGCTGCTGGCCGCGCATCCCGAGGTCGACGTGCTGGTGACGGACGACGGCTTGCAGCATTACGCCTTGCGGCGCGACGTGGAAATCGTGCTGTTCGACGGCCGCGGCGCCGGCAATGGCTGGCTGCTGCCGGCGGGGCCCTTGCGCGAATCGCCGCGCCGCCGCCGCGACGTGACGGTGATCAACGCGCCCGAGCTGGCGCCGGCACTGGTGGCGCAGGTGGCGCCCAAGGGGTCCCTGGTGGTGCAGATGCTGCTGGCCGGTGGCGTCGCCGAGCGCCTGCTCGACCGCAGCGAGCGCATGGCGCTTGGCGAGCTGGCGGCCAGCGGCCAGCGCATCGTGGCGGCAGCCGGCATCGGCAATCCGCAGCGCTTTTTCAGCATGCTGCGCGCGCAGGGATTGCGCTTTGCGGAACTGCCCTTGCCCGACCATCACGATTTCCTCGACCAGCCATTTGCCGCCCTCGACACGGACGTGATCTTGATCACCGAGAAGGATGCAGTAAAATGTGCGCAAATTGAACATCTCAAAGACGACCCGAGACTGTGGGTTGTCCCGGTCAGTGCGCGCATCGATAGCGCGCTGGCCCAACAAATTGTGGAGAAATGTCGTGGACGCTCGACTGCTTGATATCCTGGTCTGCCCTGTTTGCAAGGGCCCGCTTGAACACGATAAGAAGGCGCAGGAACTGATTTGCCGCGCCGACCGCCTGGCCTATCCTATCCGCGATGGCATCCCCATCATGTGGGCGGACGAAGCGCGCACCCTGCAAGACGCAGTGGAATAACGATGGCGTTCATCGTCATCATCCCGGCCCGCCTGGCCTCGACGCGCCTGCCCAACAAGCCGCTGGCCGACCTGGGCGGCAAGCCCATGGTGGTGCGCGTGGCCGAGCAGGCCGCCTTGTCGGGCGCCGCGCGCGTCATCGTCGCCACCGACCATGACACCATCCGCGACGCCTGCGCCGCGCATGGCGTGGAAGTGTGCATGACGCGCGCCGACCATCCCTCGGGCACCGACCGCATCGCCGAAGTGGCGCGCACGCTCGACCTGCCGCTGGATGCCGTCGTCGTCAACCTGCAGGGCGACGAACCGCTGATCGACCCGGCCTTGCTGGCCGCCTGCGCGGCGCAGATCAGCGCTGCCGTGCCGATGGCCACGTGCGCCCATCCGCTGCACGAGGTGGCCGACGCGTTCAATCCGAACGTGGTGAAGGTGGTGCTGGACAAGCATGGCCGCGCGCTGTATTTTTCGCGCGCGACGATTCCCTGGCACCGCGACGGCTACGCGCAGTCGAAAGACCGCCTGCCGGCCGGCTATGTGCCGCTGCGCCATATCGGCCTGTACGCGTACAGCAATGCATTCCTGCAGACCTATCCCGGTCTGTCCGCCTCGCCGCTGGAAGCGATCGAGGCGCTGGAGCAGCTGCGCGTGCTGTGGCATGGCTATGCCATCGCCGTGCACGTGACGGACTCCGCTCCGGCCGCCGGCGTCGATACGCCGGAAGATCTGGCCAGAGTGCAGGCGCATTACCGCCACGCCACCTGAGAAAACGTCCATGGCGGTGTTGTCCCGCCGCGCCGTCCATGCGGCGGGACGCCTCTCCCTGAAGGTTTTTCAGACGCCGTGCCCGTGCCGGAAAAATTTTATGCGGGGCCTGCCATAAAAAACCACATTTTGAAACACCTGCTTCGCTAATTGCTGGCTTTGATCAATCAGGACATAGCAATTCGACAGCAAACTGGCGTTCCGGGGATTTTTTGTGGTAAGTTTCGTAGGGAAAGATAGCCATAGCAACACCATCTAAAAAAAATTACACATACCACCATCCAAAATCTGTTTTTTAGGAACTTTCAATGCGTCTGATACTTTTAGGAGCACCCGGTGCCGGCAAGGGCACCCAAGCTAACTTCATCAAAGAAAAATACAATATTCCACAAATCTCCACGGGCGACATGCTGCGCGCGGCGATCAAGGAAGGCACGGAACTGGGCCTGGCAGCGAAAAAAGTCATGGATGCGGGCGGCCTCGTGTCGGACGACATCATGATCGGCCTGGTCAAGAACCGCCTGCAGGAAGCCGATTGCGCCAATGGCTACCTGTTCGACGGCTTCCCGCGCACCATTGCGCAAGCGGACGCCATGAAGGACGCCGGCATCAATGTCGACTACGTGCTGGAAATCGACGTGCCTGACGCTTCGATCATCGAGCGCATGGACGGCCGCCGCAGCCACCCGGGTTCGGGCCGCGTCTATCACGTCAAGTTCAACCCGCCCAAGGTCGACGGCGTCGATGACATCACCGGCGAGCCGCTGATCCAGCGCGACGACGACAAGGCCGAAACGGTCAAGAAGCGCCTGGACGTGTACCACAACCAGACCAAGGTCCTGCTCGGCTACTACAATGACTGGGCCAAGTCCGGCCTGCCAGGCGCACCGAAATACCGCCGCATCGCCGGCGTCGGTCCGGTCGAGCAAATCCGCGACAGCGCATTTGCCGCCCTGGCGGAATAAGCAATTTTGAAAAGCGGACCTGAGTGTCCGCTTTTTTTGTGCCCGCTTTTCACCCGCGGCGCCATTTCGTTTCGTTTCTGGTTTCTATTTAGCGGTAGAAGTTTTTTGCAGGTCGTGTTTTCCTGGCTGCGCGTGCCTACCCGGTGCGGTCTGCAGCTGTCGGTAATAACGTCGGATAAAAACAGAAGGGGACGATATGGCAGCCAGCTTGTGGTTTGCGGTAGCCTGCGGCGTGGTCGCAGTCATTTATGGTTTGGTGTCGCGTAGCTGGATCCTGCGCCAGGATCCCGGCAACGCGCGCATGCAGGAAATCGCCCTGGCCATCCAGCAGGGCGCGGCCGCCTACCTGGCGCGCCAGTACCGCACCATCGCCATCGTCGGCGTGGTGCTCCTGATCGCCATCTATGCGCTGCTTGGCCTGCATACGGCGCTGGGCTTCCTGATCGGCGCCGTGCTGTCGGGCGCCTGCGGCTTCATCGGCATGAATGTCTCCGTGCGGGCCAATGTGCGCACGGCGCAGGCGGCCACCCTGGGCATCAACCAGGCGCTCAATGTGGCGTTCAAGGGCGGGGCCATCACCGGCATGCTGGTGGTCGGACTGGGCCTTTTGGGCGTGACCCTGTTCTACTGGCTGCTGGTGACGACGGGCGCGCCCGGCCTGACGCAGCACGACCTGATCAAGCCCCTGATCGGCCTGGCCTTCGGCGCCTCGCTCATTTCCATCTTCGCGCGGCTCGGCGGCGGCATCTTCACCAAGGGCGCCGACGTCGGTGCGGACCTGGTGGGCAAGGTGGAGGCGGGCATTCCCGAGGACGACCCGCGCAACCCGGCCGTCATCGCCGACAACGTGGGCGACAACGTGGGCGACTGCGCCGGCATGGCGGCCGACCTGTTCGAAACCTATGTCGTGACCCTGATCGCCACCATGCTGCTGGGCGCACTGCTGATGGCCGAGGCCAGCAGCACGGCCATCCTCTATCCGCTGCTGCTGGGCGCCGTCTCCATCCTCGCCTCCATCGTCGGCTGCTCGATGGTGAAGACCAGGCCGGGCGCAAAGATCATGTCGGCCCTGTACACGGGACTGTGGTGGGCAGCCGGCCTGTCGCTGGTGGGCTTTGCCGTCGTCACGTGGCTGCTGTGGCCCGACGACGCCATGCGCTACAAGATGCTGGGCGCCACCGTCGTCGGCATCGTCCTCACGGGCCTGATGGTGTACATCACCGAGTACTACACGGGCACGGACTTCAAGCCCGTGCGCCACATCGCCGAAGCGTCGACGACGGGCCACGGCACGAACATCATCGCCGGCCTGGGCGTGTCGATGAAGTCGACCGCCTATCCGGTGCTGGCCGTCTGCGTCGCCATCCTCGTCTCGTACCAGCTGGCCGGCCTGTACGGCATTGCGATTGCCGCCACGGCCATGCTGTCGATGGCCGGCATCATCGTCGCCCTCGACGCGTATGGCCCCATCACGGACAACGCGGGCGGCATCGCCGAGATGTCGGGCCTGCCCGACTCCGTGCGCGCCATCACCGATCCTCTGGATGCCGTCGGCAACACCACCAAGGCCGTCACCAAGGGCTACGCCATCGGCTCGGCCGGCCTGGCCGCGCTGGTGCTGTTTGCCGACTACACGCACGCGCTGGAATCGGTGGGCCAGCACATCACCTTTGATCTGTCGAACCCGATGGTCATCGTCGGCCTCTTCATCGGCGGGCTGATACCCTACCTGTTCGGCGCCATGGCGATGGAAGCCGTGGGCCGTGCGGCCGGCGCCGTGGTGGTGGAAGTGCGGCGCCAGTTCCGCGACATCAAGGGCATCATGGAAGGCACGGCGCGCCCCGAATACGACAAGGCCGTCGACATGCTGACGGCGTCCGCCATCCGCGAAATGATCGTGCCGTCTCTGCTGCCGGTGGTGGTGCCCATCGTCGTCGGCATGCTGCTGGGGCCCGCCGCGCTGGGCGGCCTGCTGATGGGCACGATCGTGACGGGGCTGTTCGTGGCCATTTCCATGACCACGGGCGGCGGTGCCTGGGACAATGCGAAGAAATACATCGAGGACGGACACTTCGGCGGCAAGGGTTCCGACGCCCACAAGGCGGCCGTCACCGGCGACACCGTGGGCGACCCGTACAAGGATACGGCCGGCCCGGCCGTCAATCCCTTGATCAAGATCATCAATATCGTGGCCCTGCTGCTGGTGCCGCTGCTGCCGGCCACGGGCTGGCTGGCCGTGGCCGCGCCGGTGCCGATCCACGCGCCGCTGCCGCCCATTCTGGCGCCAGCCACGCCCGCGCCAGTGCTGCCGGCGCAGTAAGGCAGCACACTCCCGACAGCCCCGTGGCCCCGCCGCGGGGCTGTTTGCTTTTGCGCCAGTGAAACTTTCCTGCCATCCATATCCTCAGCGTATCAAAGGTGAGCAATTGTTACGGCTGCTTTGCTTGTGCCGCTGGCCTGCCAATAATGGAGTGAGCTTCATCGTTGGCGTTGGATGGCAGGAGGATGTCATGGACAACAATCACAAGAGCAATCGCAAGGCAGGCGGCATACGGCTGGCGCTGCTGGTAATGGGGCTGGCGCTGGGTGGCGGCGCCTGGGCCGCGCCTGGCGGCCACGGCGGTCACGGCGGCCATGCTGGGCATGGCGGTCTTCACGCTGGCCACGGCCATTTCCACGGCCGTCCGCACGTGGGCGTGTGGCTGGGCTCGAGCTGGGGCTATGGCTATGGCTATGGCTATGGGCCAGGGTGGTATGGCGACCCGTGGTATGGCTATCCCTATGGCTACCCGTACGGGCGCGTGGTCGTCGTGCAGCCGCCGCCCGTGTATGTCGAGCAGGGCGGCGTACCGACGGCACAGATGTGGTATTACTGCGCGCGGCCGCAAGGGTATTACCCATACGTCAAGAATTGCAGCACGGCCTGGCGTGCCGTGCCACCCGATAGCGTGCGCTGAAGGGGACGGAAATGAACACGAGAACCTTATTGGGGCGTGCCGGCTTGCTGGCGCCCCTCTTGCTGGCCGCGTGCACGGTGATGCCGGAGGGGCCGTCGGCCATGGTCTTGCCCGGCACGGGCAAGAGTTTCGAGCAGTTCCGCAGCGATGACGGCAGTTGCCGCGGCTATGCGCAGGCGCAGCTGGGCGGTGCGTCGGCGCAGCAGGCCGGCGTCGACAGCGGCGTGCGCAGCGCGGCACTCGGCACCGTGCTCGGTGCGGCGGCCGGCGCCGCCATCGATGGCGGGCATGGCGCCGGCGTGGGTGCCGGCACGGGTTTGCTGTTTGGCGCGCTGGCGGGCACGGGCGCGGCGGACAATTCATCGCATGGCATGCAGCGCCGCTACGATAATGCTTATCAGCAATGCATGTACGCGAGCGGCCACAAGGTGCCGGTCGCCGGGCAGATGCTGAGTGGCGTGCCGGCGAATGCCGCCACGCCGCCGCCCGATACGCCGCCGCCCCGGTATTAGGCTGCCAGGCTGCCACAACGCCTGGCACGACCGTAGCGAGCGGTAGGGGGAGGCGGTTGCGACGCGCAACTGTACGGAGCTACAGTGAGCATCGCGGACCGCATCACGCCGCGCAGCAGGTCTTGACAGGCGTGCTTAGAAGCGCGACGTCAGGCCGACAAACATGCGGCGTCCCGGCACATAGTAGTCGACCAGGCCATCGGCCATCGGGCCCTTCTTGAACAGGTTTTGCACACCGCCACGCACGGTCCATTGCGGCGTGACCTTGTACGACACGACGGTGTCGACGATGGTGTAGGCCTTGTCGGCCAGCTTGCCGGCATCGAGTTCCTTGCCCGTGTACTGCGCGGACACTTCGCCGAACAGCTGGTCGTTGACTTGCCAGCCCAGCGCCGAGTACCACGACAGCTTCGGCGTGGACAGCAGGTTGGCGCCCGTGGTCAGGTTTTTCGCCTCCGCCATGTAGGTGACGTTGTTACGCCAGTTCAGGTTTTTCGTCAGCGGGATGGTGGCCGTCGCTTCCAGGCCACTGGTGCGCGCCTTCTGGATATTCGTCATCTTGGTCCACCACTGCTTCTGGAAAAAGCCCAGCGGCGCGTAATCGATCTTGTTCTTGAAATCCGTGTGGAAGTAGGTCAGGCCCACATCCCAGCCATTCTGTTCCCACGCCACGCCGATTTCGCCGGCCGTGCTCGTTTCCGGCTTCAAGTCCGGATTGCCGGCCATGTAGCAGCCGCCCGTGATGTAGCCCAGCGGCTTGAGGCTGCCGCAACCGCGCCCGCCCGACTGCGTGGCCGCCGCCGGCGAATTTTCCTTCAGGCTCGGGGCACGGAAGCCTTGCGAGACGCCGCCCTTGATGGTCCAGGCCGGGGCAGGGTGGTACACCAGGTACAGGCGCGGGCTGTAGTGGTTGCCGAACTTGCTGTGGTGGTCGAGACGCAGGCCGGCCGTGGCCGTCAGGTTGTCGCGCAAGAACAGCTGATCTTCCGCAAACAGGGCCGAGGTGGTGCCGGACAGGGTCGCGCCGCTCACGGGATTGCCCAGGTAATCGGTGGGCACGGTGCCGATGGTGTCCGTGTTCGTCAGTTCCTGGTGCTTCCACTGGCCGCCCATCACCAGCATCTGCTCGATGCCGCCCCAGCCGACGCGTTTTTCCAGGCTGGCATCGAGCGTGCTGTCTTTGGATTTCGCCACCGTGCCGACGACTTCGTTGTCGAAGTCATTGTGGTACAGGTTGACCGTCGTCTTGCCGAAGTCCCAGCGGCCTTCGTAGCCGAGGCTGACGCTCTTGCGTATCAGCTTGCTCGCGCCCCAGGCGCCGAACAGCGGGTAGCCATCTGCATCGAGGGTGGTCGAATCGGTGGCTTCCTGCCTGCCGTAGCTGGCGTCCAGCGACAGATTCTGCTTCTTGCCCAGCGCCCAGTTCAGCTGGCCCGTGACAGTCTGGTTGCGTTCGCCGCCGATGCCGCCCGATTTGCCGATCGCTTTCTCGTCGGGATTCTGCCGGCTCTGGGCCACGCCCAGGCGCATGCCGACCGTCTCCGACAGGGGGCCGGCCAGGTTCACGCCCAGCTGGTGCGCCGTGCCGCGGCCGCTGTCCTGCGGCTGCGTGTAGTTGGCCGTGGCCGAACCGTTCCACTTGCCCGGCACCTTGCGCGTGATGATGTTGATCACGCCGCCCATGGCGTCCGAGCCGTACAGCGAGGACATGGGGCCGCGCACCACTTCGATGCGCTCGATCATGTCGGGCGAGATCCAGTTCAAGTCCTGGCGGCCCAGGTCGGGACGGTAGGCCGTGTCGGCCGAGCTGCCCACGCGCTTGCCGTCGACGAGGATCAAGGTGTATTTGTCGGGCAGGCCGCGCAGCTTGATCTTCGACGCTTCGCCTTCGGGGCCGGTGCCGCCCGTCACGCCGGGGATGCGGCGCAGCAGGGTGTTCAAGTCATACACGGGCTGGCGCTCGATTTCCTCGCGCGTGATGACGCTGATGCTGGCCGGCGCATCCTTGATGTCGATGGCCGTGCCCGAGGCGGTGACGACCACCGTGTTCATGGTGGGATCGGCGGCCACATTGCCTTCGGCCCAGGCGCTGCCGACGGCCAGCGACAGCAGGCAGGGCAGGAGCAGGGCGGTGCGGTACGGTGGGAGGGCAGGGCGGGTGGCAAGTGGTGTGGCGACGACTGGACTGCGGTTTGACATGGTGAACTTTCCCGAATGTTGTTATTTCCTGGCTGCCTTTCGGGTGGCTTGGGTGCGAAATGATTAAAAATGCAATAAAATAAGGTTGAATTTCATGAATGAGAATAAGAATCGTTCTTATTGTAGTGCCATACTGGCAAGAAAGAAAGTGCTAGCCGGAAATAAAACGCCGTATCCATTTCTTTGCCTGCGTTGTGAAACGGGCTGGCAGGGCGTTGCCGCGCCCCGCGGTGTGAAAAAGTGTTACGCCGTTTGGATCTGGCGCGGCCCGGGACAATAATGAAGGACAAGTATCTGGGGAGGCGCCATGAGCATCTTTTTCAGCACCCGTTTCAGCGCCTGCGGCATGCTGGCTTTGGCAGCCTGCGCGGCCTTGCTGGCCGCAGGTCACGCCCGTGCGGCGGAGCCGGCGCCATCGGAAGCGCTGCCCGTGTGCCGGCTCGATCCGCGCGACAGCACGAAACTGGCCGTCGAACCGTGCCAGCCGGCGCCGCCCGTGCAGCCGCGACGCGCTGTGACGCAGGTGATCGGCCGCATGCCGGCGCAGCGCGCCGTGCCCCCCGCCGTCGTCATGCCGTCCTTGCCGCCCAGCCCGGCCGTGCCCATGCCCAGCCTGCCGCAACCGATCGGTTCCTGCGACCCTGGCGGTTGCCGCGACGCCTCGGGCGCGCGCTATAACGGCGCCGGCAATGCGACGCTCGACGCCAACGGCCGCATCTGCCATCGCAACGGAGCGTTCGTGCAATGTTTCTGACCATTCCATGAGATGAGGAAGCAAGTTTTCGCTGGGGACCCGTGAAATTGGCTACAATTGTCGCCGACATTACGTTTACGTAAACGTAACTGTGGCATCATGCGACATCGCATTCGGGCCGGGAACACGGCCATCACCATTCAGGAGACTTCATGCAAATTCAGGACAATGTATTCATCATCACGGGCGGCGCTTCGGGCCTGGGCGCGGCCACGGCGCGCATGTTGACGGCGGCCGGCGGCAAGGTCGTGCTGGCCGACGTGCAGACCGAGGCGGGCCAGGCGCTGGCCGCCGAACTGGACGGCGTGTTCGTGCAATGCGACGTCACGTCGGAAGAGGACGGCATGGCCGTAGTGGCGGCCGCCACCAAACTGGGCACCTTGCGCGGCCTCGTCAACTGCGCCGGCGTGGCGCCGGCCGTGAAAACCGTGGGCAAGGATGGCCCGCATCCGCTGGCGCTGTTCCAGAAGGTCGTCAACATCAACCTGGTGGGCACCTTCAATATGTGCCGCCTGGCGGCCGACGCCATGGCGAAACAGGAGGCGACGGCCGAAGGCGAGCGCGGCGTCATCATCAACACGGCTTCCGTGGCGGCCTATGACGGCCAGATCGGCCAGGCCGCGTATGCCTCGTCGAAGGCGGCCGTGGTGGGCCTGACCCTGCCGATGGCGCGCGACCTGTCGCGCAACGGCATCCGCGTGATGACGGTCGCTCCCGGCATTTTCGAAACGCCTATGCTGCTGGGCATGCCGGCCGAAGTGCAGGATGCGCTGGGCAAGATGGTGCCGTTCCCATCGCGCCTGGGCAAGCCCGGCGAGTACGCGCAGCTGGTCAAGGCCATCGTGGAAAACGTCATGCTCAATGGCGAGACCATTCGTCTGGATGGTGCCATCCGCATGCAGCCCAAGTAAGGGGCAGCGCCCTGACGGGCATTTGATGTAGGATACCCCCGTATGGGGCGTACAGCCTTGCTCGGCTGTGCGCCCTTTTTTTATCGGAGAATCCATGATCACATTGAAGCCGCTGGCGTTGCGCCTGACCTTGCTGGGGGCCCTGGCCGCCGTTCCCGCCACCTTCGCCTTTGCCGAAGTGCCGCAGAAGGCGCCGGAAATCGCCACCGCGTATGCGGAAAAATCGGGCTGGACGGCGCAGAAATTCATGGTGGCCGCCGCCAACCCGCTGGCGGCCGATGCCGGCTACCAGATGCTGAAACAGGGCGGCAGCGCCATCGACGCGGCCATCGCCACGCAGCTGGTGCTGACCCTGGTCGAGCCGCAATCGTCGGGCATCGGCGGCGGCGCCTTCCTGCTGTACTCGAGCGCCAAGGGCGTGCAGGCGTTCGACGGCCGCGAAACGGCGCCCGCCGCCGCCGACGAGCACCTGTTCCAGAACGCGGACGGCAGTCCCGTCTCGCGCGCCACCGGGGTGGTGGGCGGGCGTTCCGTGGGCGCGCCGGGCGTGCTGCGCATGCTGGAACTGGCGCACAAGGAGCACGGCAAGCTGCCGTGGGCGACCCTGTTCGGCCCCGCCATCAAGCTGGCGCAGGGCGGCTTCCCCGTCAGCCAGCGCCTGAACGGCCTGTTGAGCTGGGACCAGGCCCTGAAGCGCGACCCGGTCGCCGCCGCGTATTTCTATGACAAGCAAGGCCAGCCCTGGTCCGTCGGCCACGTGCTGAAAAACCCGCAGCTGGCGCGCACCCTGCGCGACATCGCCCGTGGCGGCGCCGACGCCTTTTACCAGGGCCGCATCGCGCGCGACATCGCCGCCAAGGTGGCGTCCCATCCCACCAATCCGGGCAAATTGACGGCGCAGGACATCGCCGGCTACCGCGCCAAGGTGCGCGTGCCCGTGTGCAGCGACTACAAGGCCTGGACCGTGTGCGGCATGCCGCCGCCATCGTCGGGCGGCATCGCCATCGCGCAGATGCTGGGCATGCTGGAAGTGAAGGATATCCGGCCGTATCCGCCCGTCGACGGCGTGCTCGATGCGCAAGCCATCCATTTATTCTCGGAAGCGGGGCGCCTGGCCTACGCGGACCGCAACCGCTACGTGGCCGACACGGATTTCGTGCCGCTGCCTGGCAACGGCATCGCGTCCATGCTCGATAAGAGCTACCTGGCGCAGCGCGCCGCACTGATCGGTGAAAAATCCATGGGCCGCGCCTTGCCCGGCACGCCGCCGGGCATGCAGGTGGCGTGGGGCATGGACAATGCGCTGCAGCGCCCGTCGACTTCGCACCTCGTGGCGGTGGATAAATTCGGCGGCGGCCTGTCGATGACCACCAGCGTGGAAGACGCGTTCGGCTCGCGCCAGATGGTCGACGGCTTCCTGCTGAATAACCAGCTGACGGATTTCTCGTTCGATTCGCGCGATGCGGACGGCCCCATCGCCAACCGCGTCGAGCCGGGCAAGCGCCCGCGCAGCGCCATGTCGCCCACCCTGGTGTTTGAAAAGGGCACGCAGAAGCTGGTGCTGGCCACGGGGTCGCCGGGCGGCTCGTCCATCATCAACTATGTCGCCAAGGTGCTGGTCGGCACCATGGACTGGGGCCTGAACGTGCAGCAGGCGATCAGCCTGCCGAACTTCGGCAGCCGCAACGGCCCGACGGAGCTGGAAAAGGGCCGCGCGCCCGCCGCCCAGGTCGAGGCGCTGCAGGCGATGGGCCACGAGGTGCGCGTGATCGAACAGAATTCCGGCTTGCAGGGCATCATGCGCCTGCATGCGCATGGCAAGGATTTCTGGTTTGGCGGCGCCGATCCGCGCCGCGAAGGCATGGTGCGGGGAGATTAATTGCCGCCAAACTTTTCCACAAAGCATCAAGACCCTGCTAATCTGCCGGCATGGGAATGCAAAATAAAACAGGCTTGATACTGACGGGAGGGGGCGCCCGTGCCGCCTACCAGGTGGGGGTGCTGCAGGCGATCTCGGCGATTCTTTGGGAAGCGGGCTGGGCACCGGCGCGCAATCCCTTCGACATCATCTGCGGTACCTCGGCCGGCGCCATCAACGCCACGGCGCTGGCGTGCCGGGCCGACAATTTCGGCGAAGGCGTGCAAAAGCTGCTCGACGTGTGGCAGCATATCGAGGTCGAGCAAGTCTACCGCGCCGATTCGCTGGGCGTGATCCGCTCGGGCGCGCGCTGGCTGTCGCTGCTGTCGTTCGGCTGGCTGTTGCGCCAGTGGCACGCGTCGCCGCCCAATTCCCTGCTCGACAATACGCCCCTGGTGAGCCTGCTGCACCGCATGCTGGACTTGCCGCGCCTGGACGCGGCGCTGGCCGACGGCCTGCTGCATGCGCTGGCCGTGACGGCGTCGTCGTATTCGGGCAGCCGGCACATGACGTTTTACCAGACGGCCGCCGAGATCGCGCCGTGGGTGCGCACGCAGCGCCTGGCCCTGCCGGACCAGATCGGCGTCGAGCATCTGCTCGCTTCGGCCGCGATTCCCTTCATCTTCCCCGCCGTGCCCCTGTACGTGGGCGGCCAGCGCGAATACTGCGGCGACGGTTCGATGCGCCAACTGGCGCCGATTTCGCCGGCCATCCACCTGGGCGCGAACAAGGTGCTGGTGGTGGGTGCCGGGCGCATGACGGAACCGGCGCCCGGCGCGGCCGAATCGGCGCGCTACCCGAGCCTGGCGCAGATCGCCGGCCATGCGCTGTCGTCGATCTTCCTCGACGGCCTGGCCGTGGATATCGAACGCCTGAACCGCATCAACCTGACCCTGTCGATGCTGCCGCCCGAATTGCTGGGCAAGACGGCGCTGCGGCCCGTGGAGTTGCTGGTCATCGCGCCATCCGAGCGGCTTGACGCCATCGCCAGCCGGCATATCGGCAGTCTGCCGCGGCCGATACGCACCATGTTGTCGGGAATCGGCGCGGCCGAAGCCCGCGGCGCGGCGCTGGCTTCGTATTTATTGTTCGAATCGACGTATACTAACGAGCTGATCCGTCTTGGACAGCGCGATACGCAAGCCCGCAAGGATGATGTCCTGGCGTTCTTTGGTTCCTGAGACGGCCCTTGGAGCGGCGTGCGGGTTTTTCGCGTTTTTTTTGACAGGACGACTGTGCTGGTATTTCGACGTGTTTGCGATGTGGTGTTGTTATTCAGTCTACTATTGAGTGGCTGGGCCGGGGCGGCGCCCGCGCGCACCTTGCGTTTCGACCAGCTCAGCGTCGAACATGGCCTGGCGCAGGAATCCGTGCTGGCCATCGCCCAGGACCGGCAAGGCTATATGTGGTTCGGCAGCCAGTCCGGCCTGAGCCGCTTTGACGGCTACCGCGTCGTCGTCTACAAGAATATCGAGGGTGACAGCACCAGCCTGGCCGACAACTGGGTCGGCGTGCTGCACGTCGATAGCCAGGGCCAGCTATGGGTGGGCACGGACAATGGCCTCGACCGTTTCGATTCGGCCAGCCAGACCTTCATCCACTACCTGCCCAAGGAAAAAAGCAAGCGCGGCAACGGCAACCGGCATATCCACGCCATCCTCGACGATGGCGCGCGCGGCTTCTGGATCGCCACCTCGGACGGCTTGCAGCATTTCGACCATGCCACGGGCGCCTTCCGCAGCTGGCACCATGAAGAGGACAACCCGCACAGCCTGGGCGACAACGAGATCAAGACGCTGGCGCTGGACGCGCAAAAGCGCCTGTGGATAGGCACCGTCACGGGGCTGGACATGCTGGCGCCGGGCAGCGAGCGCTTCGAACACTTTGCCGTCGACACGACGCCCGGCTCGAAGTACAACGTCATCCAGTCGCTGCTGATCGACCGCCAGCAAAACCTGTGGATCGGCACCATGGCCGGCGCCGAACGCTGGCGCCTGGGGGCGGCCGGCCAGGCGCCGCAGTCGCGCGTGCGCCTCGGCGAGAAAAATGGCTTTTCCGCCATCCGCGTCGCCAGCCTGTACCAGGATATCGACGCCACGGTCTGGGTCGGCAGCAATGCCGATGGCCTGTTCCGCTGGCTGCCCGAGAGCGACACCTTCCTGCAGTACCGCCACCAGACGGGCGACAAGTTCAGCGTCGCCGACAACCAGCTGTCGTCGCTGTACCGCGACCGCGCCGGCACCTTCTGGGTCGGTTCCTGGTACAACGGCGTGAGCCGGGTCGACCTGGGCAGCGGCGGCTTTTCGCGCATGGTGCGCGCGCCCGGCGACGTGGGCGCGCTGGCCGACAAGAAAGTGCGGGCCCTGGCCGATGCGAGCGGCGGCAAGCTGTGGCTGGCCACCAGCAGCGGCTTGAAGCTGTACGACACGCGCGATGGCACGGCGCAGCTGTTCGACATCCGCGCCACGCCCGGCATGGCGCGCGACGAGCAGGTCTCGTCGCTGTACCTGGCGCCCGACGGCGTGCTGTGGGTGGGCGGGCGCACGGGCTTGCACCGCTTCGACCCGCTTACGCGGCGCTTTTCCACCACGCGCTTTGCCGTCGGCGATCCGAACAGCGACACGATCCGCAATATCGCGGGAGAGCGCAGCGGCAAGCTGTGGGTGTCGTCGCGCGGCGGCGTGCACCTGTTCGACCCCGTCAGCAAGCAATTCACCACCTACCGCCACGATCCCGCCGACCCGAACAGCCTGTCCGACAACATGGTGCGCCCGGTGCTGGAAGACAGCAAGGGCCAGCTGTGGATAGGCACCTTCCATGGCATCGACCTGTTCGACCGCGCCACCGGCCATTTCCGCCACTTCCGCCACGACCCGCAAAACCCGCACAGCCTCAGTCACGATGAAGTGCATTTCCTGCACGAGGACAAGCGCGGCGTGCTGTGGGTGGGCACGGCCAATGGCCTGAACCGCATGGACGTCGATGCGAAGGGCGAGATCCGCTTCCGCCGCTTCCTGCGCAAGGACGGCATGGCCGACGATGCCGTCGCCAGCATCCTGGGCGACGACAACGAGCAGCTGTGGCTCAGCACCAACAGCGGCATCACCCGGCTCGACATGCGCAGCGGCTTGTTCCGCAACTACGACAGCGCCGACGGCACGGTGGAAGGCTCGTACTTCGACGGCGCGGCGCTGCGCGCGGCCGACGGCACCATGTATTTCGGCGGCTTCAATGGCATGACGGCCTTCTCGCCGCGCGACATCCATGACAACCGCGTGCCGCCGCTGGTGGCCATCACCGAGCTGCAGATCTTCAACAAGCCGGTGGCCATCGGCCGCGGCGAATTCGCGCGGGTGCTCGCCACGGCCATCGACCATACGCGCACCCTGAGCCTGACCAGCCGCGAGAGCGTGTTTTCCCTCGAATTCGCGGCGCTGCATTTCGCCGCGCCGCAGCGCAATGTGTTCGCCTACCGGCTCGAAGGTTTCGACCAGGACTGGGTCATGACGAATGCGGGCCGGCGCTTCGCCACCTACACCAACCTCGATCCCGGCAATTATGTCTTCCGCGTCAAGGCGGCCAACAAGGACGGCGTGTGGAACGAGAGCGGCGCCACCCTGGCCATCACGATCCTGCCGCCATTCTGGAAAACCTGGTGGTTCCGCACCCTGATGGCGCTGTTGCTGCTGGGCGCCGTGTATGGCGCCTACCGCCAGCGCATGCGCACGGTGCGGCGCCAGCAGAACGAACTGGAAAAGCAGGTCAGCGAGCGCACGGCCGAGGTGTACCAGAAGAACGCCGAGCTGCAGAGCAAGGAAATCGAGGTGCTGGCGCAGTCGGACAAGCTGGCGCAGGTCAACAGCAGCCTGAAGAAAAACGAGGAAAGCCTGCGCCAGGCCAAGCGCAAGGCCGAGGATGCGACGCGCCAGAAATCGGAATTCCTCGCCAATATGAGCCACGAGATGCGCACGCCGCTGGCCGGCGTGATCGGCATGCTGGGCTTTGCCCTGCGCGATGAGCAGTTGCACGATGCGACGCGCGAGCAGATCCTGCGCGGCCAGGCCAATGCGCAGTCGCTGCTGGTGATCATCAACGACCTGCTCGACTTTTCCAAGATCGAGGCGGGCAAGCTGAGTATCGAAAACATCGATTTCGCGCTCGGCGCGGCGATCGAGAACGTGGTCAGCCTGTTCGAGGAACAGGCGGCCGCGCGCAGCATCGGCTTTTCCATCGACTTCGCGCCCGACTTGCCGCCATTCGTGGTGGGCGACCCGACGCGCCTGCGCCAGGTGCTCGTCAACCTGGTCGGCAATGCCTTCAAATTTACCCAGCGCGGCGGCGTCAGCGTGTACGTCGAGCGGGCCGGGGTGGCCGGCATGCGTGGCGGGCGCCAGGTCAACCTGATTCGCTTCACCGTCAGCGACAGCGGCATCGGCATCGACGCCGAAGCGATGGCGCGCCTGTTCCAGAAGTTCGAGCAGGCCGATGCCAGCACCACGCGGCGCTATGGCGGCACGGGCCTGGGCCTGGCGATCTGCCGCCAGCTGGTCGAGCTGATGCAAGGCGAGATCGAGGTGGCCAGCACGCCGGGGCAGGGCAGCATCTTCACGTTTACGCTGCCGCTGGCCGATGGCGTGGCGCCGCCGCTGGTGCCGCAGGTGGCGCTGGCGCCGCACAGCCACCAGCTGCGCGTGCTGTGCGCGGAAGACTTCCCGACCAACCAGATCATCATCCGAGTCATGCTCGAGGAGCTGGGACACCGGGTCGACGTGGTGGCCAATGGCGTGCTGGCGGTGGCCGCCTGCGTGCATACGCGCTATGACCTGGTGCTGATGGACGGGCGCATGCCGGAGATGGATGGCGCCACGGCGACGCGCTTGATCCGCGTCGGCGGCTGGCCCGAGCAGCCGGTGCGCGACCAGGAATTGATGATCGTGGCCCTGACGGCGAATGCCAGCGAGGAGGACCGCAGCCGCTACCTGGGCGTGGGCATGGACGATTTCCTCAGCAAGCCAGTCGACGAGGCGGCGCTGCATGCCTTGCTGGCGCGCGCCATCGAGCGCCAGCTGCAGCGCGGTTTCATGCTGCCGCGCATGCCGGGCGCCGCGCCGCGCGGCGTACAGCGCGGCCAGGCCGAACTCGATGCGCTGTTCGGCGTCGCACCGGCCGCCGGCACGGCGCTGCCGGCCCAGGCCAGCCGCGGCGGCGAGCTGCAGCGCCGCATCCGCACCGCCTTTGTCGCCGACCTGGAAGGGCGGTTGCACGAACTCGACGTGGCCCTGGCCGCGCGCGACAAGGAGGGCGCGGGGCGCCTGCTGCACGGCTTGAAGGGCAGCGCCGCGTATCTCGATGAAACGGCGCTGCACATGCTGTGCACGGAACTGGAGGAGGCGGCCGACGGCGGCCGCTGGCAACAGGTGGCCCTGCATTTGCCGCGCCTGCACGCACTGCTGACGCAAATCGCCGTTTTGGACAGGGAAATGTAAAATATACAAGATCGGCAATCGGAATCGGCCGGAAACTCGGTAGAATATGCGGCAGGCACCCCTGACAGTGCCGGTCCTGGAGAGCGTAATGAAAGTACTGGTGGTGGATGATGATGTCGTTTCGCGCATGGTGCTGATGCACCTGATCGACAGCTGCGGCGTGCACGATATCGTGGAAGCCGAGGATGGCGCGGCCGCGTGGGAGCAGCTCGAAGGCGGGCTGCGGCCGGCGCTGTGCTTTTGCGACTTGCGCATGCCGCGCCTGTCGGGCATGGAACTGCTGCAGAAAATCCGCTCCGACAGTGCGCTCGACGCCATGCCGCTGGTGCTGGTCTCGTCCGCCAATGACCACGACACCGTGCGCGACGCCGTGCAGGCCGGCGCCGCCGGCTATATCGTCAAGCCATTCCAGCCGGAGCAGGTGCGCCAGCATATCGACGCCTGCTTCGACATGCCGCTCTTGCCGGCCGAGGCGCCGCAGGAGACGGCACGGCGTCTGGGCATCGATGACGAACGCCTGCTGGCGTATCTGACGGGATTCCAGGAACAGGTGGGCGCCGCCGGCGGGCAGGTCGATGGCTTGCTGGCGCGCGGCGAACCGGCCCAGGCGCGCCAGCTGCTCGAACGGCTGCACCTGGGCTGCCGCACCCTCGGCTTGCAGGGGGCGGCGGCCGACATGGCGGCCTTGCTGCAGGCGGCGGTGCTCGATGGCGACCAGCTGCCCACGGTGCTGGCCGCCCTGGCGCGCAGCGTGGCGCAACAGGCGCGCCTGCTGCGCCAGCAGGACGGCGACTGAGCACACGCCCGCATACGCTTTTCGCTTGCTGGAAAAATACTTTAGGTTTAAAGTATCTGCTTTCGGCGCATGCCCGCATGCCCGCAACCAGCCAGGATCAGCATGAACAGCGATCTTTCGGATTCCCCCGCGTCACCCCATGACGACTTCGCGCGCACGCACCTGCCGCCGCGCGCACTCTGGCCGCAGCTGTGCTTTGACTTGCCCGAGCTGCAGTATCCGGCGCGCCTGAACTGCGTCGCCGTGCTGCTCGATGACGCCGTCGCCGGCGGTGGTGGCGAGCGCATCGCCATCCATGCCGAAGGACAGCGCTGGAGCTACGCGCAGCTGGCGCGCCAGGTCGACCGCATCGCCCACGTGCTGCGCGGCGACCTGCGCCTGATGCCGGGCAACCGCGTGCTGCTGCGCGGCGCGAATACGCCGATGATGGCCGCCTGCCTGCTGGCCGTGCTGAAGGCTGGCTGCATCGCCGTGCCCACCATGCCGCTGCTGCGCGCGCGCGAACTGTCGACCATCGTGGCCAAGGCCGAAGTGAACGCCGTGCTGTGCGCGCAAGGCTTGCGCGCCGAACTCGATGGCTTGCCCGGCTTGCCGCCCATGCTGTGCTTTGGCGCCGACGACGCTGAACTGGAGCGGCGCATGGCGGCCCATGATGCGCCATTCGCCGCGCACGATACGGCGGCCGACGAGGTCTGCCTGATCAGTTTTACCTCGGGCACGACGGGCGTTCCCAAGGGCACGATGCACATGCAGCGCGACTTGCTGGCCATCTGCGACTGCTTTCCCCGTTCCATGCTGCAGGTGCGCGCCGACGACATCTTCATCGGCACGCCGCCGCTGGCGTTCACCTTCGGTCTCGGCGGCCTGCTGCTGTTCCCCCTGCGCTTTGGCGCGGCCACCGTGCTGCTGGAAAAGCTCACGCCCGAGGCCCTGCTGCGCGCCATCGGCGCCTATCAGGCCACCATCTGCTTCACGGCGCCCACCTTTTACCGCCAGATGGCGCCCCTGGCGGCCGGCCACGACGTGCGCAGCCTGCGCCTGTCGGTGTCGGCCGGCGAAGCGCTGCCGCTGGCCACGCGCGACGCCTGGCAGGCGGCGACCGGACTGGCCATGACGGATGGCATCGGCGCCACCGAAATGCTGCACATCTTCATTTCCGCCACGGGCGACGGTATCCGCCGCGGCGCCATCGGCAAGGCCATCCCGGGCTACCAGGCCTGTATCGTCGACGACGCCGGCGTGCCGCAGCCGCCCGGCGTGACGGGCCGGCTGGCCGTGAAGGGGCCGACCGGATGCCGCTACCTGGCCGATCCGCGCCAGCGCGAGTACGTGCTCCATGGCTGGAACCTGACGGGCGACACCTTCGAGATGGACGGCGATGGCTATTTCTATTACCGCTCGCGCAGCGACGACATGATCGTCTCGGCCGGCTACAACATCGCCGGCCCGGAAGTGGAAGAGGCGCTGCTGCGCCATCCGGCCGTGGCCGAATGCGGCGTGGTCGGCCGCGCCGATGCCGAGCGCGGCCAGATCGTCGAGGCGCACGTGGTGCTGAAGGATGGTTTTCCTGCCGGCGACGCGCTGGCGGCCGAACTGCAGGACTTCGTGCGCCAGCAGATCGCCCCCTACAAGTATCCGCGCGCCATCCGCTTCCTTTCCGCCTTGCCGCGCACGGAAACGGGCAAGCTGCAGCGTTTCAAACTTCGCACGGACACCCCATGAATATCGTCTGCATCGGCGGCGGCCCCGCCGGCCTGTATTTCAGCCTGCTCATGAAAAAGCAGAATCCGGAGCACCGCATCACGGTCATCGAGCGCAACCGCCCATACGACACGTTTGGCTGGGGCGTCGTGTTTTCCGACCAGACCCTGGGCAACCTGGCCGGCGCGGACGAGCCGACGGCGCGCGCCATCCTGCAGGCGTTCAACCACTGGGACGATATCGAGATCCATTTCAAGGGCCAGAGCGTGCGCTCGGGCGGCCACGGCTTTTGCGGCATCGGCCGCAAGCGCCTGCTCAATATCCTGCAGGAGCGCTGCGAGGAACTCGGCGTGGAGCTCGTCTTCGAAACGGAAGTCCAGGACGACCAGGCCATCGCGCGCCAGTATGGCGCCGACCTGGTGATCGCCAGCGATGGCTTGAACAGCCGCATCCGCACGCGCTATGCGGCCAGCTACCAGCCCGACATCGAGGCGCGCCATTGCCGCTTCGTCTGGCTGGGCACGCGCAAGCAGTTCGAGGCCTTCACGTTTGCCTTCCGCCAGACGCCGCACGGCTGGTTCCAGGCGCATATCTACCAGTATGACGGCGACACCTCGACCTTCATCGTCGAGACGCCGGAAAGCGTGTGGCGCGCGGCGGGCCTCGACAGCATGAGCCAGGAAGAGAGCATCGCCTTCTGCGAGGTCCTGTTCGCCGAGGAACTCGACGGCCATGGCCTGCTGAGCAATTCGCCGCATTTGCGCGGCTCGGCCATGTGGATCACCTTTCCCCGCATCGTCTGCCGCCAGTGGCTGCACTGGCAGGACGGCGTGCCGCTGGTCCTGATGGGCGACGCGGCCCACACGGCGCATTACTCGATCGGCTCGGGCACCAAGCTGGCGCTGGAGGACGCGATCGAACTGGCGCGCTGCCTTGGCCAGCATGCCGATACGGCTGCCGCGCTGGCCGCCTACCAGCAGGCGCGCGCCGTCGAAGTGCTCAAGCTGCAAAGCGCGGCGCGCAATTCCATGGAGTGGTTCGAGAACGTCGAGCGCTACAGCGCCATGGAGGCGCCGCAGTTCGCCTATTCCATGCTCACGCGCAGCCAGCGCATCTCGCATGAAAACCTGCGCCTGCGCGATGCCGCCTACGTGGACGATTATGAACGGTGGCTGGCGCGGCGCGCCTGCGAAGAGGCTGGCGTGGAGGTGCCGGACGGTCCGCTGCCGCCGATGCTCACGCCGTTCAGGCTGCGCGGCGTGCTGCTGAAGAACCGCATCGCCGTCTCGCCGATGGCGCAGTACAGCGCCGTCGACGGCGTGGCCGGCGACTACCACCTGATGCATCTGGGCGCGCGCGCCATGGGCGGCGCCGGTCTCGTGTTTGCCGAGATGACGTGCGTCTCGGCCGATGCGCGCATCACGCCCGCCTGTCCCGGCATGTACAGCGAGGCGCACACGCAGGCCTGGCGGCGCATCGTCGATTTCGTGCATGCGAACAGCGATGCGAAGATCGCCCTGCAGCTGGGCCACGCGGGAGCGAAAGGCTCGACGCGTCCCATGTGGGACGGCATCGACCTGCCGCTCAAGGAGGGCAACTGGCCGCTGCTGGCGGCGTCGGAGCAGCAATACCTGGCCGGCGTGTCGCAGACGGCGCGCGCGGCGCAGGAAGACGATATGGCGCGCATCGAGCACGATTTCGTGCGCGCCACGCTGGCGGCGGCGGCGGCCGGTTTCGACTGGCTGGAACTGCATTGCGCGCACGGCTACCTGCTGTCGAGTTTTATCTCGCCGCTGACCAACCGCCGCACGGACGAGTATGGGGGCAGCCTGGACAACCGCTGCCGCTATCCGCTGCGCGTGTTTCGCGCCATGCGCGCGGCCTGGCCGCAGGACAAGCCGATGAGCGTGCGCATTTCGGCCCACGACTGGGTCGAGGGCGGCATCACGCCCGATGACGCGGTGCTCATCGCGCGCCTGTTCAGGCAGGCCGGCGCGGACCTGATCGACTGCTCCTCGGGCCAGGTCAGCAAGCTGGAACAGCCCGTGTATGGACGCATGTTCCAGGCGCCGTTCGCCGACCGCGTGCGCAACGAGGCGGGCATCGCCAGCATGGCCGTGGGCTCGATCTTCGAAGCCGACCACGCCAACAGCATCATCGCCGCCGGGCGCGCCGACCTGTGCGCCGTGGGCCGGCCGCACCTGGCCAACCCGGCGTGGACCCTGACGGAAGCGGCGCGCATCGGCTACAGCGGCGCGGGCGCGGGTGCCGCCTGGCCGAAACAGTACCGGCCGGGCCAGCAGCAGCTGGAACGCAATCTGCTGCGCGAGCGGCAACTGGCCGCCGCCAGCTCGGGCCTGAGCCCGCAACAGGTGGCCGCGCGGCTGCTGGAAGGATGACATGACGACGCAAGCATTGATGGACAAGCACGCACTGGTGACGGGGGCCGGCAGCGGCATCGGCCTCGCTTGCGCGGGCGTCCTGCTCGATGCGGGGGCCAGGGTCACGCTGGCCGGGCGCGACGGCGCGCGCCTGGCGCGCGCGCGCCTGCAGCTGGAAGAGGGCGGCCATGTGGGCAGGGTGGCCATCTGCGTGCTCGACGTGAGCGTGGAAGCGTCCGTGCAGGCCGGTTTCGCGCAGGCGGCCGCGCATTTCGGCCGCATCGACATATTGGTCAATAATGCGGGCCAGGCGCATGCGGCGCCGTTCGGCAAGACCGATGCCGCCATCTGGCAGCAGATGCTGGCCGTGAACCTGACGGGTGTGTTCCACTGCTGCCAGGCGGCCATGCCGGGCATGCTGGAGGCGGGCTGGGGGCGCATCGTCAACGTGGCGTCGACGGCGGGCTTGAAAGGCTACCGTTACGTCAGCGCGTATGTCGCCGCCAAGCATGGCGTGATCGGCCTGACGCGCGCGCTGGCGCTGGAAGTGGCGCCGCGCGGCGTGACCGTCAACGCCGTCTGCCCCGGCTACACGGAAACGGAGATGGTGGCGCAGGCGGTGCAGAATATCGTGCGCAAGACGGGGCGCGGCGAGGATGCGGCGCGCGCCGAGCTGGCGGCCGCCAACCCGCAGCAGCGCCTGGTGCAGGCGCGCGAAGTGGCCGATGCGGTGGCGTGGCTATGCCTGCCCGCGTCATCCGCCATGAATGGGCAATCGATCGCCGTCGCCGGCGGCGAGGTCATGTAAACAAGATGGATATGATGAATAAAGAACTTGATGCCGCAAGCGATGGCGACGCGGCCGAACCCGTGCTGGACCTGGCCAGCCGCCTGACGCAGGACCACCACCAGTCGCTCAAGCTGTGGCTGCGCATGCTGTCGTGCACGGTGAAAATCGAAAACGAGGTGCGCACGCGCCTGCGCGCCAGCTTTGGCATCACCTTGCCCCGCTTCGATTTGATGGCGCAGCTCGAGCGCTTTCCCGATGGCTTGCGCATGGGCGAGCTGTCCCGGCGCATGATGGTCACCGGAGGCAATATCACGGGCATCACCGACCAGCTGGAGCAGGAAAAGCTGGTGGTGCGCGTGGTCGATCCGAAGGACCGGCGCTCGTACAGCGTCAAGCTGACGCCGGCCGGCCGGCGCGCCTTCGACGAGATGGCGCGCGTGCACGAAGGCTGGATCGCCGAACTGCTGCAAGGCGTCACGCCGGACGACAAGACGCAACTGATCGACCTGCTGTCGCAGATGAAGCAGCAGCTGAACGACACGATAGACAAGTAATCCAACGATAAAGGAAGCACCATGCGCCATCTTCCCGGCCAGCCGCAAGCACTGCCTGGCAACCGCGCCAGCCTGGCCAGCTACGCCGCGCGGCATTTCCTGTTCACCGTCGATGCCGGCGTCGCCACCTTGACCCTGCACCGGCCCGAGCGCAAGAATCCGCTGACCTTCGATTCCTACGCCGAGCTGCGCGAGCTGTTCCGCGCGCTGGCCTACGCCGACGACGTCAAGGCCGTCGTGATCGCCGGCAGCGGCGGTAATTTCTGTTCGGGCGGCGATGTGCACGACATCATCGGGCCCCTGACGCAGCTCGACATGCCCGGCCTGCTGGCCTTTACGCGCATGACGGGCGACGTGGTGAAAGCCATGCGCGCCTGTCCGCAGCCCGTCATCGCGGCCATCGACGGCATTTGCGCCGGCGCCGGCGCCATGCTGGCGCTGGCTTCCGACATCCGCATCGGCACGGCGCGCAGCAAGACGGCCTTTCTGTTTACCCGCGTCGGCCTGGCCGGCTGCGACATGGGCGCCTGCGCCTTGCTGCCGCGCGTGATCGGCCAGGGCCGCGCCGCCGAACTGCTGTACACGGGCCGTTCGATGGCGGGGGCCGAGGCGGAACGCTGGGGCTTTTTCAACCGCCTGGCCGAGCCGGAGGAATTGCTCGAGGCGGCGCGCCTGTTCGCCGCCGGCCTGGCCGGCGGCCCCACCTTCGCGCACGGCATGACGAAGAAAATGCTGCAGCAGGAGTGGAGCATGGGCGTCGACGAAGCCATCGAGGCGGAAGCGCAGGCGCAGGCCATTTGCATGGCCACCAACGATTTCCACCGTGCCTATCACGCCTTCGTGGCGAAGGAACAACCGCAGTTCGAGGGCGATTGAGCATGGAAAAGACACGCGACACCACTTACCTGGACTGGCCATTCTTCGAGGCGCGCCATGCGGAGCTTGAGCGCCAGCTCGATGCCTGGGCGACGCGGCACCTGGACGATGCGCATGGCGGCGATGTCGATGCGGCTTGCCGCGCGCTGGTGGCGCAACTGGGGCAGGGCGGCTGGCTCGCGCATGCCACGGGCGCCGATGGCCAGATCGACACGCGCGCCATTTGCCTGATCCGCGAAACCCTGGCGCGCCACAATGGCCTGGCCGATTTCGCCTTTGCCATGCAGGGCCTGGGTTCGGGCGCCATCGGCCTGTTCGGCAGCGCGGAAAACAAGGCGCGCTACCTGCCGGACGTGGCCAGCGGCAAGCGCATCGCCGCGTTTGCCCTGTCCGAGCCGCAGGCCGGTTCCGACGTGGCGGCCATGGCGTGCGCGGCGCGGCGCGACGGCGACGATTACGTGCTCGATGGCGAAAAGACGTGGATCTCGAATGGCGGCATCGCCAACTTTTACGTGGTCTTCGCGCGCACGGGCGAGGCGCCGGGGGCGCGCGGCATCAGCGCCTTCATCGTCGACGCCGACAATCCCGGACTCGAGATCGCCGAGCGCATCGCCGTCATCGCGCCGCACCCGCTGGCGCGCCTGCGCTTTGCCAATTGCCGCGTGCCCGTGTCGCAGCGCCTGGGCGAGGCGGGGCAGGGCTTCAAGGTGGCGATGGCCACGCTCGACGTGTTTCGCACCTCGGTCGCCGCCGCCGCGCTGGGCTTTGCGCGGCGCGCCTTCGACGAAGCGCTGCGCCATGCCACGGCGCGCCAGATGTTTGGCCAGACCCTGGCCGATTTCCAGCTGACGCAGGCCAAGCTGGCGCAGATGGCGACCGGCATCGACGCGGCTGCCCTGCTGACCTACCGCGCCGCCTGGCAGCGCGACCAGGGCCGCAAGGTGACGAAAGAGGCGGCCATGGCCAAGCTGACGGCCACCGAGACGGCGCAGCAGGTGATCGACGCAGCCGTGCAGCTGTTTGGCGGCCTGGGCGTGGTCAGCGAGCACCCGGTCGAACGCCTGTACCGGGAAATCCGCGCGCTGCGCATCTACGAAGGGGCCAGCGAGGTACAGCAGCTGATCATCGCGCGCGAGTTGCTGCGCGAGGCGGGCCACGCATGAACAACGAGGAAAATCCTATGCAAGTGTTACAACCGCCCGGATGGGCAAGACCGCGCGGCTATGCGAATGGCGTGGCGGCCAGCGGACGCAGCGTGTACGTGAGCGGCATGATAGGCTGGGATGCGCAGGGCCAGTTCCATACGGATGACTTCGCGGGCCAGGTGCGCCAGGCGCTGCAGAACGTCGTCGCCGTGCTGGCCGAGGCGGGCGCCTTGCCGGAACATATCGTGCGCATGAACTGGTATGTGCTGGACAAGCAGGAATATGTGGCGGCATATCCACAGATCGGCATCGCCTACCGTGAGCTCATCGGCAAGCATTTCCCCGCCATGACGGCGGTGCAGGTGGCCGGCCTGATCGAGGACAGGGCGCGCGTCGAGATCGAAGTGACGGCGGTGGTGCCGGGCTGAATTTCTGCTATGAAATATTGCGTACTAGCATCTAAATAATAAATATAAAAACATTATCTATCGTGTTATATTTGGCAACCGGAAAATACGCCGGTTTTAAATACTGACAGTCGAGGTAGAGGATGCACAATAATTTCAGAGCAGCAAGAAGCGTGGTGCTGGCCGTGGCCGGCATGGGTGTTTGCCTGGGTGCCCAGGCCGGATCCGGTACGTCACTACTCTCTCCCGGCTATCAGGCGCAGCTGGAAACCTGGCTCGGCGAGGGCCGCCTGGCGCTGACGAATGTCTACAGCAAGGCGACGGGCGACACTTCGCTCGATTTTCACAAGGCATCCGATGGCAAGGGGCGGACCTTTTCCATCATGGAAGCGACGAATGCCTCGGGGCAAACCTGGCTCGTCGGTGGCTACAATCCGCAAAGCTGGAGTTCCACCGATGGCATGCATGTGACCATGGAGGACAGCCAGCGCACGGGTTTCCTGTTCAACCTGACGGCGGGCTTCATGCTGCCGCAACTGAAGCAGTATTTCAGCGGCGATGGCATCGGCAGCGGCCAGACGTACAACAAGCACGACTATGGCCCCACCTTTGGCGTCGGCCATGACCTGTATGTGCCGCAGGACTTGACGCATGGCGGCTATTCCTCCCTGTACACCTATAATTACCATGGGCAACCGGCGAGCGGCATCAGCCTGATCGATGGTTCCAGTTTCACGAACCCGAACATCACGTATGGCGCGATCCAGGTGTTTACCATCAGCGCGGTGCCGGAACCGGCCACCTATGGCGTGCTGCTGGCGGGGTTGATCTTGCTGGCTGGCATGCATGTGCGCCAGCAGCGGACAAGCTTGCGCGCCCGCACCTGAATGCGGCAGTCGCGCTGATATCGGGTACGCTTGCGCGTGCCGCTGGAGCGGCGCGCCATGTCGCCTGCCGCGTCCGGCATGGCGTCCATCGCGCCGCACCTGCATCGCCGGAAAAATGTTTGATGGTCATCAGCTCATCGCTAGTCTCCTGGGCTGGATGCTGTCGTATGAACAACCACCCACGCTTGGGATCTTGTAGTGTTATTTAATACCTTTTCATTTTTCCTCGTTTTCCTGCCGCTGGCGCTGCTGGGCTACTTTGTCCTGTCACGCTATTCGTTGCGCCTGTCCATCATTTTTCTATTGCTGGCCTCGGTGGCATTCTATTGTTACTGGGATATCGCCTTCCTGCCTTTGCTGGCCCTGTCCATCTGCACCAACTTTGCCGTCGGGCGCAGCATTTCGCTGCACCATGGCCAGGGCAGGCTGCGCCAGGCCAAGCTGTGGCTGATTGGCGGCCTCGTCTTCAATCTGTCCCTGCTCGTGTTTTTCAAGTATTTTGACTTCCTGCTGAGTAATATCGCCGCGCTCACGGGAGCGCCCATCGAGCCCATCGGGATTACCTTGCCCATCGGCATTTCCTTCTTCACCTTCACGCAAATCGCCTATCTCGTCGATTGCCACGCCGGCAAGGTCAAGGATTATCAGCCTGAAAGCTACGGCTTGTTCGTTACGTATTTTCCGCACCTGATTGCCGGCCCCATCCTGCATCACAAGGAGATGATGCCGCAGTTCTCGGAGCCGGCCCGGCATGTCCCGCACCGCGGACGGCTGGTGGTGGGCCTGAGTTTCTTTACCATCGGCCTGTTCAAGAAGGTCGTCCTGGCCGATGGTGTGGCCCGCTTCGTGGGGCCGGTCTTCGACCTGCACCATCAGCACCTGAGCATGCTCGAAGCCTGGGCCGGCGCGCTGGCCTATACCTTCCAGCTGTATTTCGACTTTTCGGCGTATTCCGACATGGCCTATGGCCTGTCGTATATGTTCGGCATCGTCTTGCCCATCAATTTCAACTCGCCGTACAAGGCGGCGTCCATCATCGATTTCTGGCGCCGCTGGCATATCACGCTGTCCAATTTCCTGCGCGACTACCTGTACATTCCGCTGGGCGGCAATCGCAAGAGCGCATTCCTGCGCTACCGCAATCTGCTGCTGACGATGCTGCTGGGCGGACTGTGGCATGGCGCCAACTGGACGTTCTTGCTGTGGGGAATGTTGCATGGTATTTATCTGATCATTAACCATGCCTTGCGCCATGTGCTGGGCGGGCGCAGCAACTGGGCGCTGCGCCTGGGCGGCGCGTGCGCCACCTTCCTGGCCGTGGTCGTGGCCTGGGTCTTCTTCCGCGCCACGTCCGTGGGCGTGGCGCTGGACGTGCTGCATGCGATGTGGGGCGGCACCCTGACGCCGGCCATGCGCGAGACCGTGCTGGGCATGAACCGCATCATGGAGCTCGGCAGCTGCCTGGGGTGGCTGGGCGCCTGCGCCGCGATCGCGTTCTTTTTGCCGAATGCCTATGAGCTGCTGGGCCGTGGCTTGCGCCTGGAGCAGGAAAGCCGCCTGGAAGGCCGGCGCGGCAACCTGTTGCTGGGCGCCTTGTTGTTGCTGTGCCTGTTCCTGCTGTCGATCAGCGAGACCCGCGGCGTATCCGAATTTCTGTACTTTAACTTTTAAATCATCATGCGTTCATCCATTACGATAGGAATCGGTGTGCTGCTGATGGCGCTGGTGCTCGAGGCCGTGTTGCAGTGCCTGCCGGTGTCGTCCGGCCTGCGCCTCGAGCAAAGCAGCGCCAGCATGCCGCTCAGCCGCTACCTGCCCCGGCAGGAGTATGTGTATTCCCATGGCTGGGCATTGTCGAATGCGCGCCGCGGCGTCACCAACGGGCAGGGGTTTGCCAATTCCGCCGAGTTCAAGGCCGATGCCGCCGTGCTGGTGCTGGGCGACAGCTTCGTCGAAAGCCTGATGCTCGACTACCCGGACACCCTGCAGGGGGAACTGGATCGCATGCTGGGCGGCGCCGTGGTGTCGGCCGCCAGCTCGGGCAACGGCCTGGCCGATACGCTCGAGATGCTGCGCCACTACGCGCCGCGCCTGCATCCGCGCAACGTGGTCGTGCTGATCGATTCGGGCAATCTGAACAACCTGCTGTTGCCCGCGCCGCGCAGCCACAGCCAGTTCGTGGCCGGTCCCGATGGCGTGCGGACGGTCCACGTCGACTATGCCGAATCAAAGCTCAAGCGCTGGCTCGCGCACTCGGCCCTCGTGCGCTATACCTATTACAACCTGAAGCTGCCGGACTGGATCTCGTCGCTGCGGCGCGAAGCTCCCGCACCAGGGGGCGGCGATGCCGCGCCGGCGGCGCGCGACCAGATGCTGGCCTACTATTTTGCGCAGCTCAAGGCGGTGCCGGGCGCCGCCGACAGGCAAGTGGTCTTTGTCGTCGATGGCGAGCGCAACACCTTGTACGAGCCGAAAAAGGGCAAGCCGTCGTGGCATGGCGACGACCGCCAGGTGTTCATGGCGCAGGCCCGGCAACATGGCCACATCGTGGTCGACATGCAGCCCGTGTTCGAGGAACATTGGCGCCAGCGCGCCGAGCGGCTCGATTTCCTGCCGATGGATGGGCACTGGAACAAGGTGGCGCATGGCCTGGCCGCGCAGCATGTCTTGCCCGTGCTGTTGCCGGCCCGGCAGCCATAGCGCGGAGCGCTGCACCGCGCCAGGCGGATTTTCCATCGCGCACCGGCGCGCGCTATGTCCATGGCGCGCGCCACCCTGTATAATGCCGCTGCGCGTGTCGCCATCGTACAATGGATAGTACAAGGTCCTCCTAAGACTTAAATGCAGGTTCGATTCCTGCTGGCGACACCACGTTTCCACGCAACGCGCGTCGGCAGCCTGTGATCATCCAGGCGTAGTTACCGGTCGATGGCGATTGAAGTCCGAGTTATCGGTACAATGCGTGCTTCATTCATCCAATCGGCGGCTGTTTTGCGCACCATGCGGTGTGCAGGTAACGGCGCCCGAGCACTCTTACTCATTATGGCTGTCATTTCTCTTTCATCGGCGCAACTTGCGTTCGGTCACGTCGCGCTGCTCGATTACGCGGAATTTTCACTGGAAACCTCGGAGCGGGTCGGTCTGATCGGCCGCAACGGCACGGGGAAATCCTCGTTGCTGAAGGTTATTTCGGGCAAGTTCAAGCTCGATGACGGCTTGTTGGTCATGCAGCAAGGCATCAAAATCGCCTACGTGGAGCAGGAACCGCAATTCGATCCGGAGATGTCGGTGTTCGACGCCGTCGCTTCCGGCATGGGCGAATCGCAGGCATGGCTGAAGGAATACGACGCGTTGACGGGCCAGTTTGGCCAGGGCAACGACGATGAATTGATGGAACGCATGCACGACATCCAGGTCAAACTCGATGCGGCCGATGCGTGGAGCTTGCCGAACAAGGTGGAAACCGTGCTCGATCGTCTGAACCTGACGGGCGACATGCTGATGAAAACCCTGTCGGGCGGGATGCAGAAGCGCGTCGCGCTGGCGCGCGCGCTGGTCTCGGCGCCGGACGTGCTGCTGCTCGATGAGCCGACCAACCATCTGGATTTCACTTCCATCCTGTGGCTGGAAGGCTTGCTGCGCGACTTCAAGGGCAGCGTGCTGTTCATTACCCATGACCGCTCCTTCCTCGACAACGTTGCCACGCGCATCATCGAGCTCGACCGCGGTCGCTTGCTGTCGTATCCGGGCAACTTCACGGCGTACCAGACCCGCAAGGCCGAGCAGCTGGAAATCGAGGAAGTGGAAAACGCCAAGTTCGACAAGTTCCTGGCGCAGGAAGAAGTATGGATACGCAAGGGCGTCAAGGCGCGCCGCGTGCGCGACGAAGGCCGCGTGCGCCGCCTGGAAGCGCTGCGCCTGACGCGCAATGCGCGTCGCGAACAGCAGGGCCAGGTAAAGCTGGACGTATCGGCTGGCGAACGCTCGGGCAAGATCGTGGCGGACCTGGAAAACGTCTCGAAGATCTATGGCGACAAGGTCATCGTCAAGGATTTCAGCGCCACCATCTTGCGTGGCGACAAGGTCGGCCTGATCGGCGCCAACGGCGCCGGCAAGACCACCCTGCTGAAGATGATCCTCGGCGAAGAACAGTCGGACACGGGCACCATCCGCCTGGGCACCAAGCTGCAGGTGGCGTATTTCGACCAGATGCGCACGCAGCTGAACGAAGAGGCGAACCTGATGGAAACCATCGCCCCGGGCAGCGACTGGGTCGAGATCAATGGCCAGCGCCGCCACGTGATGACTTACCTGAACGATTTCCTGTTCGCCCCGGAACGCGCGCGTTCGCCCGTCAAGTCGCTGTCCGGTGGCGAGCGCAACCGTTTGCTGCTGGCGCGCCTGTTCGCCAAGCCGGCCAACGTGCTGGTGCTCGATGAGCCGACCAATGACTTGGATATCGATACCCTGGAATTGCTGGAAGAGTTGCTGGAAGAATACACCGGCACCGTCTTCCTCGTCAGCCATGACCGTACCTTCCTCGATAACGTGGTAACGCAGGTCATCGTCGCCGAAGGCGAAGGCAAGTGGCGCGAATTCGTCGGCGGCTATACGGACTGGGAGCGCGTGCGCACCTTGCCGGTCGCCACGGCGCCGGCCAGCAAGCCCGCCGTCAAGGCCGAAGCGGCCGCACCGGCCGCCAAGCAGAAAAAGCTCAGCTACAAGGAGCAGCGCGAGCTCGAGGAATTGCCCAAGCTGATCGCCAAGCTGGAAGACGAGCAATCGGTGCTGGCCGCCGAGCTGTCGCATCCCGACTTCTACAAGAAGACGCCGGCCGAGGGCAAGCGCCTGAACGCGCGCGTGGCCGAGATCGAAAGCGAACTGCTCGAAGCGCTGGAAAAATGGGAACAGATCGAGGCGCGCGCCAACGCTTGATAGTTTTCCCCCTCTCCTGTTGTAATTAAGTTAGGATTATTTGCCACGGCAACGGTTCAGCTTGATATAATTATATAATTATATTTTTTACATCGGGGGATGCATGTTTGTCATGAAAAACACGCGCTCCGGACCACCGCGTCCGGCGCGTGATCCTGTCGCGGAAGCGCGGCACCATGTTTGACCGTGCCGCCTTGCCCCGGGTAGCGCCATTCCTCGCCTACCTTTCCTTCATCTTCATCGCCGACATGCTGGGCCGGCTCGGCTTTGCCGCGCAGGATTTGCGCTGGCTGTACGCCGTCAAGATCGGCGTCGTGCTGGGCATGCTGCTGTACTGGCGCCGCAGCTACACGGAACTGGCCTGGGTGCCATTGGGCGCGCGCGCGCTGGCCGTGGCGCTGGTGGCCGGCATTGTTGTTTTTTTGCTGTGGATCAACCTCGATGCGGGCTGGATGACGGTCGGCAGCGCCGATGGCTTCGACCCCCGCAATGAGGGCCGGATCGAATGGAGCCTGGTCGTGCTGCGCATCGCCGGAGCAGCCTTGGTGGTGCCCGTGATGGAAGAGCTGTTCTGGCGCTCCTTCCTGCTGCGCTGGATCGACGCCCCGGACTTCCTCGCCTTCCAGCCCCGCCTGGCCAGCGCCAAGGCCTTTGTCATCAGCGTCGTGCTGTTTGGCTTTGAACATAATCTGTGGCTGGCGGGCATTGTTGCCGGTGCCGCCTATACTCTGCTGTACATGCGCAGCCAGTCATTGTGGTCGCCCATTCTGGCGCACGGCGTCACGAATGGCGTGCTGGGTCTCTGGATTGTTTCCGGTGGATACTGGACTTACTGGTAATATTGCCAATCAACTGTTTGCTCTCTCAAAAGACGATATCCCATGTTGAATTCCCCGCCAAAAAGCCACCGTCGCCGGCCGTCTCAGTCGCCCGGCATGCCGCTCATGTCTGTCCTGCGCGCCGCCTGCGTGCTCGTGGCCGGCGGCATGGCCAGTTCGTCGGCCATGGCCTCGCTCAGCGATACCATTTTCCCGTTCCTGGCGACGTCGTATTCGTATGACGACAATCTGTTGCGCCTCGACGACAATGTCCCCGGCTACAACGGGCCCCGTTCCGATACATCGCGCCAGATACAGGCGGGGTTTCTCGTCAACCGGCCGATCGGACGGCAGGTCCTGACGGGGCAGGCCAAGTGGTCGCGCGTGTCGTTCCAGCATTTTGACCAGTTTAACTACAACGGCAAGGATTTCCTGGCCGATCTTGAATGGCATCTCGGCAATCATCTCGAGGGCCATGCGGGCGCCCTGTATTCGCAAACCCTGACGCCGTTCAGCGATTTCCAGAGCACCGAACGCAATTTGCGGACGCGCCAGCGCGAGTACGTCGACGGCGGCTGGCGTTTTCATCCGAGCTGGCGCGTGCGTGGCGCTTACAGCCGGGAACGTTACTCGTATGACCTGCTGTCGCAGCGCGTGTCCAATCGCGAGGAAAAGGCGACGGAACTGGGGCTTGATTATTTGCCAGCAAGCAATAGTCGCATCGGCGTGCAGTTGCGACATGTTAATGGCAGCTATCCGAACCGCGTCAACGGTGGCCAGTTCGGCGTCGACGATGGCTATACCCAGGATGAGATCAAGGCGAATATTTACTGGATCTACAGTGCCATTACCCAGGTGCAGGTGTTAGGCGGTTGGGTGCGCCGCAGCCATTCCTTCTATTCGGGGCGCGATTCGAGTGGCGCCAACGGCCGTGTCGTGGTGAACTGGGCGCCGCTGGGCAAGGTGCGTTTCACCGGCTCCCTGTGGCATGAGTATGGCGTCGTGGAAAATGCGCTGATTTCGAGCAGTCTGAATAATGGCGCCAGCGTGGCCGCGGCCTGGGATATCACGTCCAAGGTGCGCATGGATGCCCAGGTGCGGCGCGAGAAGCGCGACTTCTCGGCCGCCAGCGGGCTGGTCTTTCCTGTTGACGTCAGCGATACGACGCGTACCGAGTCGCTCGGGCTGACCTATGCGCCGCAGCCGAATATCCAGCTGGGTCTGAACGCCTTCCGCGATACCCGCAAAGGCGCCCCTATTATCAATACGGGCAGCTACCGCGCCAAAGGCGTTTCCTTTAGTGCCAGTGTCCAGTTCTGAAGAGTATTATGACGGTCAATGATATACCCCTGATTTCGTTTTTCCAGCGCATCCTTGATCCCTTGATCATCATGGGCACGCTGTACCTGTTGTCCGCCTTGTCGGGCTCGCCCTTTACCGGCTATTCGCTGGTACTGATGATATTGGCGTTTTTCATTTCTTCGTCCGTGTTCCAGTATGTCGACCCCTACCGCACCTGGCGCAGCGGCCGCATGCTGGCGTATGCGCGCGATGTTTTCGTCAGCTGGGGCATCACGGCCCTGATCCTCGTCTTCCTCGGTTCGGCGACGGGGCTGGCGTTCCATTACGACCGCGAGCTGGTGCTGGCCTGGTTCGTGCTGACCCCGTTCATACTGCTGCTCAGTCATCTGGCCGCGCGCCGCATGGTGGCCGATCCGGGGCGCGACAGCGAGGTGCGTTCCGTCGTCATCATCGGCGCCAATGATGCCAGCCTGAAATTTGCCGCCACCGTGGAGCGCAATCCGAACCTGTTCATGAGCGTGCGCGGCTTTTTCGACGACCGCACCGATGACCGCTGGCCCGAGACGATGCGCGAACCGATGCTGGGAAAAATGGCCGATATCGCCGCCTATGTGCGCGAACACAATATCAAGATGATATTCATCAGCCAGCCCATTTCGGCCCAGCCGCGCATCCGCAAGATGCTCGATGAGTTGCAGGATACGACGGCTTCCGTGTACTTCCTGCCCGATATCTATATCTTCGACCTGATGCAGGCGCGCTTCGACAATGTGGGCGGCATGCCCGTGATCGCCATCCGCGAATCGCCGTTCACGGGCTTTAACAGCATGGTCAAGCGGGGCAGCGACATCGTGCTGGGCTTGCTGATCCAGATCATGCTGCTGCCCGTCATGCTGGTCATCGCCATCGCCGTCAAGTCGACGTCGAAGGGGCCGGTGATCTTCCGCCAGCGCCGCTACGGCCTGTATGGCGAAGAGATCATCGTCTATAAATTCCGCTCGATGACGGTCAGCGAGGATGGCGACAAGGTGGTGCAGGCCACCAAGAACGACCAGCGCGTGACGCGCGTGGGCGGCTTCTTGCGCCGCAGTTCGCTCGATGAGTTGCCGCAGTTCATTAATGTGCTGCAGGGACGCATGAGCATAGTCGGGCCGCGTCCGCATGCCGTGGCGCACAACGAGCAGTACCGCAAGCTGATCAAGGGCTACATGCTGCGCCACAAGGTCAAGCCGGGCATTACCGGCTGGGCGCAGGTGAATGGCTTGCGCGGGGAGACGGAAACACTCGACAAGATGGAGGCGCGCATCCATTTCGACCTCGATTACCTGCGCAACTGGTCGCTGTGGCTCGACTTGTGGATCATTTTGCGCACCGTCAAGGTGGTGCTGAAGCGCGACAACGCGCATTGAGCGCGGGCCCGTTGCCGGCACGCGCACGGCTGGACTTGAATATTTTTTGCAGGGAATTAATAAGCGTTAAAATGACGCAATCATGCAAGGTTTCAAATGTCCGGCTCCCGGAGCTGGCTGAACAGTGATGTGACGAGCCATCAGACGATTATGAGGCAAGCACGGCGACATGGTGTGGACGGCGGCATGCTGCCTGGCGGCGGGCCAGCCGCGCGCCATGCGCGCCGGCGTGTCGCCCGGCCAGCCTCGCACGTGGCCGCCTTGCACAACATGCTGCTCCAAGAGGACCGGCCCCATCCCCGCCGCTCTCCCGCATTGGCCTGTGCCCAATTGCCGTGCGGCGTGACGGCAGCGAGTGTTTCCGCGCGAGAAATATTGCCCTGTGAAAACCATTTACTGAGATGCATGCCATCCAAGGCTTGTGTTTCTAACGAAACAGTTGTTTTTAAGACCTTTTAATAGTTTTTTAAGCAAATAGTTTCCTAGCAAGCTAGTACACTGTGTATCATATTTATAATATTGACAATCATGTGGTCGCAACCCATAATTTCAATCGAAATCTGTTTTTTTGACAATGTTTTGTTGTTAAGTGAGTTATCATCACGTTCACAAAACTATCAGCGGATTTCCTTACCTGAACTGAAGGAGTCATTTTGAACCAACCGCAAATCGCCCGTGTGTCTTCGAGCAAGCCCGCCATGCCTTCCCGTCTGCTGTGCGCAGGCCTGGTCGTGCTGGCCGTCGCAGGATTGTCTGCTTGTGGCAACAAAGAAAAAAAGCCCGGCCAGGCGCTGGCGAGTGTGAATGGGGAGGAAATTACCGTCCTGCAGCTCAATGAGGAAATGCAGCGCGCCAACGTGCAGGCGCCGCAGCAGGAAGCGGCCAGCAAGCAGTTGCTGGAATCGCTGATCGACCGCCAGCTGCTGCAGAACGAGGCGGCCAAGGACAAGACGGACCGCGATCCCAAAGTGGTGCAGGCGATCGAACGCGCCAAGGCGCTGATCGTTGCGCAAGCCTACATGCAAAAGCGCATCGGCACGATCGCCCGTCCCACCAAGCAGGAAGTGGAAGAGTACTTCCACAAGAATCCGCAATTTTTCAGCGAGCGCAAGCAATTCGACATGCGCGAACTGGTGATCGCCAGCGCCGACATGAACGACCAGCTGAAGGCGGCCATGGATAGCGCCAAGACGCTCGACGACGTGGCGGCCTGGCTCGAGACGCACAAGGTCAAGTTTGCCCGCACCCAGCTGTCGCGCACCAGCGCCGACCTGGCGCCCGAGCTGAGCGCGAAATTGCTGTCCATGCCGAAGGGCCAGCTGTTCATCATCCGCGAGGGCGACCGCACGCTGCTCATCTCCCTGGCCGATATCCGCGACAATCCCGTGACGCTGGCGCAGGCCGCGCCGCAGATCGAACAATTTTTGTTCAACAAGAAAAACAAGGATGCCGCCGACGCTGAGCTGAAGCGTCTGCGCGCCACCGCCAAGATCGAATACCTGGGCAAGGATGGCGCTCCCGCCGCCGCAGCGGCAGCGGCCAGTGCCGCAGCGCCTGCCGCGCCGGCCCCGGCAGCCGCGGCTCCGGCCGCACCGGCGCAGGGTTCCTCGGAAGCAAATGATCGTGGCGTTGCTGGCTTGAAGTAAGTCGCAGCATTTTAGGTAAGTAACTCATCAATGGAATAAACGAATCATGAAACGACTTCTGATGTGGTGCATGGCCACCCTGTTGGCCCTGAGTGCCGGTTTTGCCGGCGCTGCCGACGTACAGCTCGGCGCCGGCGACGTATTGAAAATTTCCGTCTATGGCAATCCCGACCTGGCGCTCGAAACGCGCGTCAGCGAGGCGGGCGAAATCACCTTCCCCCTGGTCGGCAATGTGGCCCTGGGCGGCTTGTCGGTCTCGGCAGCGGAAAAAAAGCTGGGCGGCTTGCTGGAAAGCGGCGGCTTCCTGCGCAAAGCGCAGGTCAACATCATCGTGACGCAGCTGCAAAGCCAGCAAGTGTCGGTGCTGGGCCAGGTCAACCGTCCCGGGCGCTATCCGATTGAAGGCAAGCGCAGCCTGATGGACATGCTGGCCATGGCCGGCGGCGTCAGCCAGGATGGCGGCGATGCCGTCAGCCTGATCCGCAAGCGCAACGGCAAGACGACGCGCGAAGTCATCGACATCGTCGACATGGTGCGTTCGGCCGACCTGAACCGCGACCTCGATGTGGCCGGCAACGACGTCATCTTCGTCGAGCGCGCGCCGCGCTTCTATATCTATGGCGAAGTCCAGCGTCCGGGCGCCTTCCGCCTCGAGCGTTCGATGACGGTGCTGCAGGCCTTGTCCGTCGGCGGCGGTCTGACGCAGCGTGGCACCGAGCGCGGCATTCGCATCAAGCGCCGCGACGAGGCTGGCAAGCTGGAAATCATCAACGCCAAGCATGACGACCTGCTGCAAGTTGACGATATGGTGTACGTGCAGGAAAGCCTGTTCTAAGCCGCTGTCCGTATCTTTCCGGCGCAAGCCGGATGTTTTTCATTCTGTGTTGAGGTTTCCCCATGAATTTGTCACAGCTCCTACTGATCCTGCGTGCGCACAAGAAGTTGATCTTGATCACGCTGCTGGTCACTGTCCTCGGCACGTTGTCGATCAGTTTGCTATTGCCTAAAACATACAAGGCGACAAGTTCGTTGCTCTTGAACTACAAAGGTGTCGATCCCCTGACGGGCCTGGCCATGCCGGGCCAGTTGTTGCCTGGTTTTATGGCGACGCAAATCGACATCATCAGCAGCAAGAACGTTGCCTTGCGCGTCGTCGACCATTTGAAACTGGCGGAAAGCCCGGCCGTGATCGCGCAATTCAATGAAGCGACGGAAGGCAAGGGCGGCACCGTGCGCGACTGGCTGGCCGATCTGCTGCTGAAAAAGGTGGAAATCGTGCCATCGCGCGAAAGCAGCGTGGTCGACATCAGCTTCAAGGGCAGCGACCCGCAGTTCGTCGCTGCCGTGGCAAATGCCTTCGCGGACGAGTACCAGAAGACCAGCATCCAGCTGAAGGTCGATCCGATGCGCCGCGTCTCGACGTATTTCAGCGAACAGACCAAGCTGCTGCGCGATAACCTGGAAGTGGCGCAAAGCAAGCTTTCCAAATACCAGCAGGACAATGGCATCGTCAGCGTCGACAACCGCCTCGATGTGGAGTCGAACCGCCTGAATGACTTGTCGGCGCAGCTCGTCATGGCCCAGGGCCAGTCGATGGAAGCGTCGTCGCGCCAGCGCATGGCGCAGGGCAGCAATGGCATGGCCTCGCCCGACGTGTCGTCCAATCCGCTGATCCAGAATTTGAAGATTGGCCTGGGCAATGCCGAAGGCAAGCTGGCGGAAATCGCCCAGCGCCTGGGCCGCAATCACCCGCAATACGAGAGCGCCAAGGCGGAAGTCGACAAGCTGCGCGCCGACCTGCGCGAACAGCTGGCCAATACCTCGAATAGCGTGGGCAACAATGCGCAGATCCTGCAGCAGCGCGAAGGCGCCGTGCGCGCCGCCCTGCAGGCGCAAAAGGCCAAGGTGCTGGAACTGAACCGTACCCGCGACGAGATGGGCGTGCTGATGAAGGATGTCGAGAGCGCCCAGCGCGCCTTCGACGTGACGTCGCAGCGCCTGTCGCAAACGCGCATCGAAGGCCAGGCCGAGCAGTCGGATATTTCCGTGCTCAATCCTGCCGTGCCGCCGATCGACCCGGCCGGTCCGCGCGTGCTGCTCAATACCTTGCTGTCGATTTTCCTCGGCACCTTGCTGGGCGTGGGCCTGGCGATCGTGATCGAGATGCTGTATCGCCGCGTGCGTTCGGAAGCCGACTTGCAAGAAACGCTGCAGATTCCCGTCTTCGGCGCCATCGACTGGAATGCCCGCAAGTCGCCGCGCAAAAAAGGTGTGTTGAACGGCATTCTGCCGCGCCGCCTGCGCTTACGTTAAACATGGATATGACGATGAACCAAGCCGCGCTCCCCATTTCGATGAACACCGTGCCACGTACCGGCGACTCCAGTATTGGCGGTCTGCTGCTCGAGTCGGGCAAGATCACGCCCGAGAACGCAGAACGCGTGCTGCGCATGCAGAAGGAACTCGGCATCCGCTTCGGCGAAGCGGCCCTGCGCCTGGGCCTGATCACGGAAGCCGATATCCAGCAAGTGCTGGCACGCCAGTTCGATTATCCCTACCTGCAAAAAGGCGAGGGCAAGTATTCGGAGCTGCTGGTGGCAGCTTATGAACCGTTCAGCCCGCAAGTGGAAACCCTGCGCGCGATCCGCAGCCAGGTCATGCTGCGCTGGTTTGCCCGCGGGCACAAGGCGCTGGTGGTGCTGGGCGGCGCGTCCGGCGACGGCGCCAGCCTGTTTGCGGCCAACCTGGCCGTCGTGTTTTCGCAGCTGGGCGAACGCACGCTGCTGGTCGACGCCAACTTGCGCAATCCGCGCCAGCATGAAATTTTCGATGTCCAGACGCGCCAGGGCCTGTCCGACGTGCTCGCTGGCCGCGCCCAGCTCGACGCCATCACCAAGGTCGAATCGTTCGTCGACCTGTCCGTGCTGGGATCGGGCACATTGCCGCCGAATCCGCAGGAGTTGCTCAGCCGTAGCTCGTTTGCCAGCCTGAACACGGAACTCGAGTCGCTGTTCGACATCGTCATCTATGACGTGGCCGCATATGCGCTCGGTTCCGACGCGATGGCCATTGCGGCACGCGCCGGCGGTGTGCTGATCGTGGCACGCAAGAATCAATCCTTGTTGAGCGATATCAACGCCATGGCCGAGCAGATCGTGCAGAGCGGCGCCAAGGTGGTCGGTTCCGTGATGGTGGACTTCTAAATGAATACGCAAGCCAAGCGGTGGTCGGGCCTGAACTTGCAGCAATGTAAGGAATACTTGCCGGAATGGCTGCCGTTGGCCATCGGCCTGCTGGCCATGTATATCCCGTCCTTTACCGGCCTGTTCACCGGTATCTGGGCCACGGAAGAGCAGGCGCATGGCCCCATCATCCTGGTCCTGTCGCTGTGGCTGATCTGGCGCAACTGGCCGGGCATGCTGGAAAAGACCCGCGGCAGCGAACCTACCGCGCTGGGCTGGGTGGTGCTGGCCATCGCCCTGATCCTGTATGTGCTGGGCCGTTCGCAACATATCATGGCCTTTGAAATCGGCTCCTTCATCTGGATGCTGGCGGCCATACTGTTGCTGAAGCGGGGCTTGCGTGCCTTGAAAGTGTTGTGGTTTCCCTTCTTCTTCATGCTGTTCATGGTGCCCTTGCCGGCCCAGATCGTGATCATGCTGACGATGCCGATGAAGATGGCCGTGTCGTACGTGGTCGAGCACCTGCTGTTCTTTGCCGGCTATCCGATCGCCCGCACGGGCGTGATCCTGCAGATCGGCCAGTACCAGCTGATGGTGGCCGACGCGTGCGCCGGCCTGCAGACCCTGCTGTCGCTGGAGGCGCTGGGCCTGTTTTACCTGAACGTCGTGCGCCACACGTCGGCGCTGCGCAATATCGCCCTGGCCATCCTGATCATCCCGATCTCGTTCTCGGCCAACGTCGTGCGCGTCATCGTGCTGACCCTGATTACCTATTACTTCGGCGATGCGGCGGGGCAGGGCTTCCTGCATGGTTTCGCCGGCATGGTGCTGTTCATCACGGCGCTGATCCTGATCCTGTCTGCCGATACCTTGTTGCAATGGATCGTTAAATTGCGCGCGCGCACTGCATCGGGGAGCCAGGCATGAAATCGATGACCAATTCCGTCAAGGTCAGCGTGCTGGCCGGCATCCTGATGGTGGCGTCGGCCGGACTGGCCAAGCACTTGACGCCGAGCGTCAAGATTGCCGACAGCAAGAGCCAGTTCCAGCTCGCGGACATCATCCCCGTGGCGTTCGGTGGCTGGACCATCGACACGACCATCATTCCGCTGCAGGTCGATCCGGAAACCCAGGCGCGCCTGGACAAGATCTACAACCAGACCCTGTCGCGCACCTATGTCGATCCGCAAGGCAACCGCGTCATGCTGTCGATCGCCTACGGTGGCGACCAGAGCAGCAATATGGCCGTCCACCTGCCGGAAGTGTGCTATGGCGCACAGGGCTTCGAGGTGCAGAAGTCGGGCCGCAGCGAGCTGCGCACCGATTACGGCACCTTGCCGGTGAAACATTTGTATGCCACGAATGGCCCGCGCCAGGAGCCGATCACCTACTGGATTACCGTCGGCGACAAGGCGCTCACGCCGGGCCTGGACCAGCGCATGCAGGAATTGCGTTACGGCTTGAGCGGGGCGATTCCCGATGCCATGCTGGTGCGCGTGTCGAGCATTGACAGCGACACGGGCGCCGCCTACGCGATACAGGAAGGTTTTGTGCGCGCCATGTTGTCGGGCATGAAGCCGCAGGACCGCGCGCGCATCATCGGCAACTTCCCTGGATAAGCGGAGCGCAATGGCGCTGCCGGCCCGCGTGGAGCCCTGATATTTTGTCGATAGGAATTGCCATTAACCCTACGTTGCAGCGCCAGTGCGCCTCATCCTGTCCTGTGTCGCGCCATGTCCGCCAGCGCTGACGTCAAGACGCGCGCGGTAAGCGCCGTCAAATGGGCAGCGCTCGGCACGGTGACGCGCTTCGTGCTGCAGATGGGCGTGCAGATCGTGCTGGCGCGCTTGCTGGGGCCGGAAATCTACGGCCTGTTCGCCATGGGCTTGCTGGTCATGACACTGAGTACCTTCCTGGCCGATTTCGGCTTTGCCTGGGGCCTCGTGCAAAACCAGGAACTGCATGACGACGACATCCGCTTCGCCTTCACGTGGCAATGCCTGTCCGGCGCGGCCGCCATGCTGGGCCTGTACCTGCTGGCGCCGTGGATCGCCGCCTACTTCAAGGAGCCGCGGCTGGTGCCCATCGTTTGCTGGCTGAGCCTGACATGCCTGCTGAGCGCGATGACGGCGCCCAGCAGCAACCTGCTGCGGCGCCAGCTCAATTTCCGCTGGCTCAATATCGCGCAGATTCTCAGCTATGTGCTGGGCTACCTGTGCGTGGGCATTCCGCTGGCCCTGCTCGGCGCGGGCGTCTGGACCCTCGTCAGCGCCTGGCTGGTGCAGGCGTTGAGCCTGCTGTTGCTGACGTATTGCCGCCACCCCCATTCCTTGCGTCCGCTGCTGTGGTATGCGGGGGCGCGCCGTTCGACGCATACGGGCGGCACCGTCTTCATCACCAATCTGAGCAACTGGTTCTTGAACAACCTGGACCGGGTTTTCCTGGGCCGCATCCTGAATGCCCACGCCGTCGGCGTGTATGCGGTGGGCTACAACCTGGCCAACACGCCCAATTCGCTGTTCCTCAGCGCCTTGCAGCCGGCCTTCCTGGCGGCCGGCGCGCGCCTGCAGGACGACGTGGCGGGCTTGCGGCAGGCCTACCTGTCCGTCATCGCCGCCACCTGGATCGTCATCGGCCCCATCTTCGTGGTGCTGGCCTGCCTTGCCGGCGACCTGATCGCCACCCTGTATGGCGATGCCTGGCGCGAATCGAGCCGCGTGCTGACGGTGCTGGCGCTGGGCATGCCCGCCTATGTCACGTGGGGCATGTCGACGCCCATACTGTGGAATACGGGCGGCAAGCACCTGGAGGCGCTGCTGCAGATGCCGCTGATCGTGCTGGCGGGTATCGCACTCTGGCAGTTTTCCAGCCTCGGCGTGGTGGTGGTGGCCGCCATCGCGTCCGGCACCTTGCTGGCGCGCGCGCTGCTGATCGGCGTGACGGCGTGCCGGCGCTTGCAGCTGGGCATTATCGACCTGTGGCCCAGCGCCTGGCGCTCCGTCGTGCTGATGCTGCTGGCGGCGGCCGGTGCGCATGGCGGGTCGCTGCTGGGGCATGCGCATGGCCACGGGCCGTTGCCGGCCTTGTTGCTCGGTTCATTAGGCGGCGGCGGCCTGTGCCTGCTGGCCGGCTTGCTTCATCCACAATTGCTGGGACGGCGCATCGTCGACCTGCTTGGACGCTTCAGTCCGCCGGTGCCGGCACGGGTCGGTGTTTATCTTCGTAGTAAATGTTCAGTATGATGAGATTGATATGATTGAATTTATCGTCGGCTTGGTGGTGTTGATCGCCGCAATCGTGGTGGTCGCGGGCGTCGCCCTCAGTGCGCATTGGGGGCAAAAACGGGAACTGGGCTTGGTGCAGTACATTGCCTATCCGATTTTGCTCACCTATGCATTGTCCATGTTGTTATCGGGCAGAGACCTTGCCTTTCCCGATGACGTGCTGGCGATCGTCGTCAACAAGAGTCCCATACTTGTATGGATAGGCCGTTTTACCTCCATCTTTCTGATTTTTGCCTGCGGCGAACGGATAGTGCGGCGCTTGCTGAGCACCGATGTCAAACCTTTGCCGGGCATGTTGATATTTGCATTCTGGGCATTCTTTATCAGTAATACGTTGAGCCCGGCATTTTTTGGCCAGTATTTTTACCTTTCGCACGAGTTTCTGTATGCCTTACTCGCTTGTCAGGCCGCATTGTTCGCCAATACCAAGGCCGATGTCGATGCCATGACGGTCGTGCTGCGCAACGCCCTGTATGCCTTGCTGGTGGCCAGCGCCGCCTGCATCGTCTGGAAGCATGGACTTGTTCTAAGCACCAACTATCACGGATTGATTCCCGGGCTGAAGCTGCGCTATGCGGGCTTGACCAGCCATGCGAACAGCCTGGGGCCGTTATGCGTGCTGTTCATGCTGTGCCTGTGGTACCAGCCGCTGAAAAATCGCTGGCTGATGCGTTTTGGCTGGGCCATGGGCATCATCAGCCTGATCCTGACGCAATCGAAGACCAGCTGGATTGCCTTTGTTCTGTCTGTCGTGGTCTTGGCCTGGTATAGCCGGCGCGATGAAATCCACGCGCGCATCCAGGACTTCCGCCGTCCTCACCTGCCTGTCCTGCTGGTCCTGGCGCTGATGTTCTGCGGTGCCTCGATGCTGGTCATCTTCATGTTTGGCGGCGCGGGTGACAAAATCGCCCGCTTCTTCACGACACGCGACGGCGCCGAACTGATGACCTTCATGGGGCGCGACCAGATATGGCAGGTGGCGATCGAAGAGTGGCGCAAGTATCCCGTCTTCGGCTATGGCCTGAATATTTTTGACGAGGCATTCCGTAACAGTGTCGGCATGCCCTATGCGACACATGCTCATAGTCAATTTTTCCAGAGCCTGTCGAGCGCTGGCAGCATCGGGGCCGCCGGGCTCGTGTTCTACACCTTTGTGATTGCGTATTTTGTCGCCAGGACCGTGCGGGCAAGCCAGGGTTTGTCGCTGGCGCTTTTTATTTTGCTCATTTGCAAATCGATCAGCGAGGTGCCGCTGTCCATGGCCAGCCTGGGGCCTGACTTGCCCATTCATATGCTGCAGTTGGCCGTCCTGGTGCGTTACTACGTTCCTGCTGGCCAGGCGCTGCGCGATCAGGCGTCGCAACGGCGCCACGCCATGGAAGGAGAGTTATCGTAATGTTGTGTTCGGTCATTATTCCTCTGTATAACAAGGAGCAATATATAACCTCTGCCATTGCTTCCGTTTTGGCGCAAAGTCATCAGGATTTTGAAATTGTCGTAGTGGACGATGGTTCCATTGATGGCGGCGCCGCCATGGTGGAGGCGATCGGCGACCCGCGGATTCGTTTGATCCGGCAGGCCAATGGCGGTGTTTCGCGCGCGCGCAATACCGGTATCGCCGCCGCGCGCGGCGACCTGGTGTGCTTCCTCGACGCCGATGACTGGTATGGCCCGGCATTCCTGGCGGTTCTGGTGGCGATGTACCAACGCTATCCTGCAGGCAGTTTTTTTTCCACCTCGTTCCTGTGCATGACGGATCCCGCGGATGGCCAACTCGATACCGATGCGGGCGCGCACTTTTCCGCGCTGGAGAATTTTTACGAATACCGCGCCGCCCATGGCGTTTTCTATTGCACCAATTCAATCGCAGTGCCTCGCGCAGCCTTGCAGTCCATGCCACAGTGTTTTCCGGAGGGCGATCATTTCGGCGAGGATCAGGACTTATGGTTTCGCTTGGCCGAGCGTCTGCAACTGGTCTTTTGTCCTGCCAAGCTGGTTGCGTACCGGATGGATGTCGCCGGCAGCCTGTGTACCGTGTACGACCTGCGGGTCATGCCGCGCGTGTTTTCCCGACTGGAGGAGCGCGCCTTGCAATTACCTGTTGACAATCCTTCAAGGCGGCCGGCATTACGTATCGTTGCCGATGCATACGTTGGCGTTGCCAGATATGCATTGCAGGATGGACGCCGTGCCGATGCCTTTGCCGCGCTGCGCAGGGCGGCCCGCCATGCGGTTAATTTGCGATGGTTGGTTACATTGATTATGTGTTCGGTAGGCAATGGTTCTCTGCTGAAACGATGGGAATTGTGGCGGGAAATGCGGATGCGTAGCTAATTTTATGGATTGCCTGAAAGTACTTTAGGTATAATCAGAAAGCGCTGATGTATTAGAATGTTTGCAACATAAGTGCCGACCGCCTCAGGTGTTCGTGCTGAAGCTTTGCGATGACGTCAAATTTGAGGCACAGCGTTATGGGCGCCGCCCGCAAGGATGTCATTCTATTTTTATGGAGGCTACAAGCATGAAAGCCGCTAAACGCACTTTGTTGTGCAGCGCAGCCTGGTTGCTGTTTCCTTATTCGCATTACGCGCATGCAGACTGGGCACAATCGACCGATGCCATGGTCGTGCGGCCTGCACCGTTCAATATGGATGTCCAGGTACAGAATCCACCGAGCTTTACGTGGGCACGTCACCCGACCAATTTTACCTCCTACACGCTGGAGATACGTTCGGGGACAACCGTGGTGCGCACCTACACGAGCACGCGCAACTGGTATCTGCCGAGCAAAGCGCTGCCGGCTGGCACTTACACCTGGCGCGTCCGTCCGACAAGTGGCACGGATTGGTCCGCCGACCGCGCCTTTGTGATCAGTGCATCGTCGATTCCATTTGAATTGCCGGAAAATGCCGACTTGCGGGCCGCGATTCTGAAGAAACCGAGACCGCGCGGCTTGCAGGCGAACCTGCCGCTGGCCAGCGCCTGGCCGGCGGATATCAAGGCCGAGCGCAGCTTGGCATTGCTCAGCTTGACCAACGAGGTCACGCGACAGGCTACAGCCCTGGCCTATCCTCGCGATAGCGACTGGACCTTGAAACTGTCTGCGGATAAAGTGGTCACGGCCGCCTTTGCCAGCCAGATGACGTCGATTCGGACAGCGATCAATTTGAATACGCGGCAGTTGACGGCGGCCTCGCTCATGTATCGCCTGACGGGCGAGCAGCGTTTCCTGAATGAGGCGCTGAGCCGTGGCGATGCACTGGCGGCTCTCAGCCCATCAGGCCCGACAAGTTATCTGAACCAGGACCAGGGCAGCCGCGCCACGTCCCTGGCACTGGTGCGTGCCGTGGACAGTCTGGGTTCCGCGCTCGATCCGGCGCGCAAGGCGGTGTGGTTGAATGTGGTCAAGCTGCGCGTCATTGATTTTTACAATGACATGACATCGAATAATGGCCGCATTGACAATTATCCGTATGATTCGCATGCCGGTTCGAATCTGGGCTATCTGGCGCTGATCTCCTCCCTGTCCCTGGGCGATATTCCCGAGGCCGACAAGTGGTTTGACTTCTCGGTACGCTATCTGGCCAGTTCCCTGATGATCTGGAGCGGCCCGGAAGGTGGTTTTTCTGAAGGTACCGCCTATGCCGAATTTACAGCCGATAATGCTTTGCAAATCTGGCCCGGCCTGGAGCAGGCTACCGGCATCAATCTGTTCAACAAGCCCTGGTCGGCTGGCCTGGCACGGTTTTTCATGCATTTCGTGCCGCCGGGAGCCAAAAACCATCTTTTCGGCGATGGACAGGAAATCGAACCGGTCTACCGCTTCCAGAAGGCTTTTGTCGCCCGCTATGCCACGCCGGAAGCGGCATGGTATGTGAAGAATATAAACGGTACGGAGGATGCCTTGAGCTTGCTGCAGGCGCCGTACCCGCTGCCCGTGAATACCGTGACCGCCGCGCCGCGCCCTCCCGCCAACGGCGCCTTGTATCCGAGTATTGGCTGGGCCGCGATGCATAGCGACTTGAATAATCTGCAGCGTACGTCCGTATACTTCAAATCCAGTCCGTATGGCTCGGTATCCCACAGCCATGGCAACCAGAATGGTTTCGTGTTGACCAGCGCAGGCGTTCCTTTGCTGAGCGAAACAGGCTGGTATGACTGGTTCGGGTCGCCGATGCATACCAGCTGGTATCGCCAAACCAAGTCCACGAATGCGCTGACATTTGACGGCGGGGTGGGGCAGGTCGTGGAAGGGTTCCGCGAACCGAAGATTTACAACGGCACGATTACCGCCTTTTCAACGACCCCGGCACTCGACTTCGTGCAGGGGGACGCGACGATGGCGTATGCCGGCGCCCTCAGCTCCGTCGTACGCCAGGTCTGGTATTTGCGCAGCAGCGATGCGGTCATTGTGCGCGATAAGGCGAGTTCGGCCACCAAGCGTACGTTTGAATGGAATTTCCACGCCTTGGCCCCGATACTGCGCGATGCGGCAGGAAAGGTCTCCATTTCGAATCAGGGACGTTCCGTTTGCGTCAAGCCCATCGGAGCGACTGCCGTGCGTTTCGAAAAAAGAACGGGGCCGCCGCCACGGGCCGGCACCTACGAGGACCATGCCGTATTCCTGAACGAAGTGCCCGCCACCAGTGTGGATTTTCTGATGCTGCTCGATGTCGGCTGCAAGAATCCGGCCGTGACGGTGACTCCCACTGCCACCGGACGTCAGGTTACCGTCGGCACACAGAGCGTGCTGGTTGTGAACTGACACCTTGAGAAAATGCCCGCGCCCCTATCTGCCGGCCGGACAGGGGCGTCGCACTGCTGGGATAAGCTGAACGCCATGATATAATTGCAATAATTAAATTATATTTTAGGCAAGGTTTATTTTCATGGATACGCAAGCGACTGTGACAACGCCGGGCAGGGTGCGACTCCTGCAACTGGTGCCTGAACCGCTTCCCACCTTCCGCGCCGACGTCGCGGTGTTGTTTGGCCGCTATCTGCCGCGTCTCGGCATCGATTGCGACCTGGTGGGCAAGCCGGGCGGCGTGGCCAATGATGAGGTCACGGCATTTTCCCGTGTCCGCACCGGTAGCGCCCGTGGCGGCCGCTTGCGCCGGGAGCTGTCATATCTCGGCACCTATCTTGGCGCCTTGCTGAAGGCGAAGCGGACTCAGTGTGATGTGATCCAGGTGCGCGACATGGTTTCGATTGGCGTGCTGGGCCTGCTGATCGCCCGCTGCAAGGGCATCCCCTTTGCGTACTGGGTATCGTTCCTCATGTGCGAAGCGCGGATTGCCCGGGCGCGCGCGCAATTGGCGGCGCATGGCGGCTTGCGCAATCGCCTGGTACTGTTGAAGGGGCTGATAGAGGAGCGCATCCTGTATCGCGTTGTGCTGCCACACGCTCGGCATGTTTTCGTGCAGAGCGATGCGATGCTGCAGATGATGTTGCAGAAGGGCATACGCAGGGAGCGCCTGAGCGCCGTGCCCATGGGCGTGGATACCCAATCGTTGTCAGGCATGCAGGTGGATGCCCGGCGTCCGCCCGATTGGCAGGATGGTCCCCTGATTGCCTATCTTGGCACGCTCGATGCGAGCCGGCAGATCGAACGCATGATCGATGCGCTGGCGCTTGTGCGCCCCCGGATCCCTGCGGCACGGCTGTTGCTGATCGGGGCGTCGGCCTTGCCGGCCGACACTGACCGCCTGCTCGCGCATGCCAGTAGCCTGGGACTGGCCGATGCCGTGCGCATAACGGGGTGGCTGCCATCGCAGCAAGCCTGGACTTTGCTGGCCAGTGCCGATGCGGCTGTCTCGTATTTCCCCCGCGGCCTTATTCATGACGTATGCTCTCCCACCAAACTGATGGAGTACCTGGCCCTGGCGATGCCTGTCGTGGCCAACGACAATCCGGACCAAGTGCGTGTATTGCGCGACAGCGGCGCTGGCTGGCTGGTGGATAGTTCGACTGAAGCGATGGCGCAGGGCTTGCTGGATATTTTGCACGATATTCCCGCCGCGAAAGCGCGCTCCGCCGCGGGGCCCGGATATATCGCATCGCACCGCAGCTACCAGGTGATCGCCAACGATGTTGCCGCAGAATATCGCCAACTTGCGGCACGCTGAACCTGGCGTGCCGTGTCTGATCAGGGGGGCGCTGCCGCAGGTGTCGCCAGCTGCCGGTAGAGCTGCATCAGCGCGGTATTGACCTGCAGCGCGTGGTGCCGCTCGCTGACGTGCGCACGCGCTGCCTGAATCAAGCGCTTGCGCAAGGCCTCATCGCCCCATAAACGCAGCAGTTCGGCCGTAAGTGCCGCCGTGTCGTGTGCCGGGACTAGCAGGCCATGCACGCCGTGCTCGATCAAGTCGGGAATGCCGCCGACCGTGGTACTCAGTACTGCCGTTCCGCTGGCCATGGCTTCCAGCAAGACCATCGGTTGTCCCTCGACGTGGGACGCCAGCGTTAAGACGCGAGCCTGGCGCAGCCAGCCGGCCTTTTCCTGTGCATCGATCCAGCCGGGGAAATGCACGTTATCCTGTATGTGGAGCTCGGCAGCCTGCGCTTGCAACGCCGCCAGATCCGGCCCGCTGCCGGCGAGTACCAGTTGCGCAGAGGGATCTGCCGCATGCAGGGTGGCGAAGGCCTGCAGCAATTCCGCGACGCCCTTGGCTGGCAGCAGTGCGCCCAAAAACAACACAACGGGTTCACGTGCCATATGATCTTCGTTGTCCTCAAATAAGCATGCCGGCACGGGATTGGGCCACAGGCGTAGCGGCAACTCCGGTGCTATCTGCTTCAGCCAGTTCTGGGCCGGCGTGGACAGGCATAGCAACTGACTGCTGCGACGGATGGTGGCAATGGCGTAGCGCCGCTGCCATCCCGCGAGATTGTCTATGAAGCGGCCAAAACCGCCACTGTGCAGGTGAAAGATGATCTTGCGCCTGGCCAGGGAGGCCATCCAGATAAAGATCGACTTGCGCCAGAAGCTGGCATCGGAGGCGACATGAATGTGCAGTACCGCCCCCTTGCCGCGCATTAGCAAGCCGGCATACTGGAGCAGGGCGAGTGCCGCCACGCCCAGCTTGTGGGTTTTGCCGCCTTCGCTGAAACTGGGCAACATGCATACTTCGCCGTCTGCGAACAGGCCTGCTTCCGCATAGACGCGGACGACGCTGGCGATGCCACCCTGGGATTGTGGTCCGGGACCGATCATGACGCATAAGGGGGAAGAACTCATCATACTTTTCATACTGTCCAGCAAGAAATATATTGTTAAAAAGGCTGTGTTGCGGGCGTGTGGGCATGCAAGTGGCCGCTACCGAGACGCGTGGATGTTCCTGCAACAGTAAACGAAGAATCGCTGTGGCATGGCGGAAGTGTCGTTTTTAGTGGCAATCCCCGGGCGTAGGCATGATGTTTTTCATTATGAAATATATTTCATTTGAAATTTAATTGCGTACGGTGCGCTGCATCAATTGTATTTTATTCTATAATGGAGTTTCTTTGACAATGTTTTTCATCGTGCTGCATTGTCTCTTTAGATACGTTCCCTAATATTTTGAAAGCTGATTATGAGTGTGATTGCCGTGATTGGCCTTGGCTACGTAGGCCTGCCGTTGGTCGTGGAGTTTGGCAAGCTGGGGCGTACCATCGGCTTTGATATTTCCGTCGAGAAGGTTCAGTCTTGCCAGCGCGGCACGGATCCTTCGCGCGAACTGAGCGACCAGCAAATGGCGGCGGCCGTGCAGGCCGAGTATTCGTCCGAGCCGCAGATACTGGCCGAGGCCGATATCATCATCGTTGCCGTGCCTACCCCTGTCGACCAGGCCCACAACCCGGATTTCTCGCCCCTGATCGGCGCCAGCCGCACGGTGGGCCAGTACCTGAAAAAAGGCGCCACCGTCGTGTATGAGTCGACCGTGTATCCGGGCGCGACCGAAGAAGTGTGCATCCCCGTGCTGGAAGAGGTTTCCGGCCTGAAGTGGATGCAGGATTTCTTTGTCGGTTATTCCCCCGAGCGTATCAATCCGGGTGACCGCAAGCATATGTTGACGAATGTCATCAAGGTTGTCTCTGGCGACACGCCGCAGACGCTCGAGCGCGTTGCCACCATGTATGAAACCATTGTCGAGCCAGGCGTGCACCGCTGCTCCAGCATCAAGGCGGCGGAAGCGTGCAAGGTGATCGAAAACACCCAGCGCGACCTGAATATCGCGTTGATGAACGAGCTGGCGATCATTTTCGACAAGATCGGCATCGATACGTCGGAAGTGCTGAAGGCGGCCGGCACCAAGTGGAATTTCCTGAAGTTTTCGCCGGGCCTGGTGGGCGGGCACTGCATCGGCGTCGACCCGTATTACCTGACGCACAAGGCGGAAATGCTCGGCTATCACCCGCAGGTGATCCTGGCAGGGCGCCGCATCAACGATGGCATGGGCAAGTACATCGCCGAGCAAACCATCAAGAACATGATCGCGTCGGGCAGCTACATCAAGGGCGCCCGCGTGAATGTGCTGGGGCTGACGTTCAAGGAAAACTGCGCCGACCTGCGCAACTCGAAGGTCGGCGACGTCATCCGTGAACTGAAGACCTACGGCGTGGAAGTGTTCGTGCACGATCCATATGCGGAACAGGAAGAGGCGATGCACGAGTATGGCGTGCGCCTGTTCAGCTGGGAAGAGTTGCCGCGCGCCGACGCCATCGTGGCGGCCGTGTCGCACCAGCAATTGCTCGACCTGCCCGTGGAAGAGTTGCAGCGCAAGCTGATCAAGAGCGGCTGCTTCATCGACGTCAAGGCGTGTTTCGACCAGCAGGCGCTGGAAGAGGCAGGCATCAAGGTCTGGCGCCTGTAAGGGCCGGCGCCGCGCATCGGCGCGGCATTTTTTTTATTGTTGCAAGGGTAATTCATGCGTATCTGGTTTGAACTGACCAACTCGCCGCACATCAATATGTTTGGGGCCATGATCCGCGAACTGGAACGCGAGCACGAGGTCGTGATCACGTGCCGGCCGCTGGCCAACACGGTCGAGCTGCTCGACTTGCATGGCTTCAAGTACACGGTGGTGGGCAAGCATTATGGCGGCCAGCTGTCGGCCAAGCTGTTTGGTTTCCCCGTGCGCGTCTACCAGCTGTGCCGCTTTCTGAGTGGCAAGAAGATCGACGTGGCGATCTCGCAGAGTTCCTTCCATTCGCCGGTGGTGGCGCGCCTGATGGGTATCCGTTCCATCTACATGAACGATAACGAACATGCGGTAGGCAATATTCCCGCGTTTTTATTCGCCAACAGCATCATGGTGCCGGAGTTTCTCGGCATGGATAAATTGAAGAAGCAATGGGCCAATCCGCGCAAGGTCCTGCACTATCCGGGCGTCAAGGAAGGGATCTATCTGTGGGAACTGGACCAGCGCCTCGGCGCCAAAGCGGTGCAGCAGCGGGCCGGGCGGGCGCGGCCCGTGGTGTATATCCGTCCGGAACCCTGGACGGCCCAGTATTACAAGGGCAGCCGCAATTTTCTTGATGAGTTGCTGTTGGGCATGAAAGACCGGGTCGATATCGTGTTATTGCCGCGTGGAAAAGAGCAGGGCGTGCATTACCAGGATCCCAAGTTTGCCGGCGTGCGCGTGGTCACCACCGCGCTCGATATCGCCGATATCGCGCCCGACTGCGACCTGTTCATCGGCGCCGGCGGCACCATGACGCGCGAGATGGCTGTGCTGGGCATTCCCACCATTTCCGTCTACCAGGATGCCTTGCTCGATGTCGACCGCCACCTGCTGGAAGTGGGCGCCTTCGAGCACTGGCCCGACTTGACAGCCGCGCAGGCGCTGGCTTACCTGGACAGCGCCACGCAGAAACCGCCGAATCGCAGCCTGCTGGAAAAGGGCCGCGCCGCATATGAGCTGGTCAAGCGGCAGCTCGTCAAAGGCTAATTTTAATCAACAACATCCGTGACGATGGCGGCACAGGCCCTCATTGTCACGGCAGCGCTAAAGGACAGGACAATATGATACGCCTCGCAGTAGTAGGCTTGGGCAAGATGGGCTTGTCCCATCACTCCATGATCAATGCACATCCCGGTGTCACGCTGGCGGCCGTCTGCGACGCCACCGGCTACATGCTCGACATCCTGGGCAAATATACGGGCGTCAAGACCTATACGGACTTCGACGTCATGCTCAATGAACTGGAACTCGATGCCGTCATCATCGCCACGCCATCCAGCATGCACGGCAAGATGGTGCTGGCCGCGCTGAACAAGAATATCCACGTATTTTGCGAAAAGCCGTTCTGCCTCGATACCGAGGAAGGCGAGCAGGCGACCCGCCTGGCGGCGGAAAAAGGCCTGGTCAACCAGGTCGGCTACCACTACCGCTTCGTCGGCGCCTTCCAGGAAGTCAAGCGCCTGCTGGACCTGGGCGTGATCGGCGAGGTGACGCATATGCTGGCCGAGGCCTACGGCCCGGTGGTGCTGAAGCCGAAGGGTTCCACGTGGCGTACCCAGCGCTCGGAAGGCGGCGGCTGCCTGTACGACTACGCGGCCCATCCGCTGAACCTGCTGAACTGGTATTTTGGCGCGCCGCGCGGCGTGGGCGGCTCCGTGCTGAACAAGATTTTCTCGGCCGACACGGACGATGAAGTGTTTTCCACCCTGTATTACCCCGATGGCAAGAGCGCCCAGCTGTCCGTCAACTGGAGCGATGAGTCCTACCGCAAGATGTCGACGAAGATCAGCGTGTGGGGCAAGAACGGCCGCATCACCGCCGACCGTCAGGAAATCCAGGTCTATCTGCGCGACGCCAGCGGCGCGCCGGAAGGCTACGGCGAAGGCTGGACCGTGCGCTACACCACGGAATTGACGGAACCGGTCGACTTTTACCTGCGCGGCGAGGAGTACTCGGCCCAGCTCGATTACTTTGTCCGTTGCATCGTCGACAAGCGCGCGGACGACAATGTCAACTCGTTCGCTTCCGCGCTGGCGACCGACCGCGTCATTTCGATGCTGATCGCCGATGCGGAAAAAGGTCCTGGCGTGCTGTCCGGCGATGCCTTGCCGGAACTGCCGAAAAAGAAAAAAGGTTTCTTTTTCGGCCGCTGACATGCCGCGCAGCAGGAATTCGATACGAAATATGAATGGAGCAGGAAATGGATCAACTCGATCGTTTGTTATTTGGTGATAATCAGTTCTTCGGCGTGAATCATATGTCGGAGGAAAAAGCGCGGGCCCAGGCCATGCGTTTCCAGGATATCAAGGCCGTTATCAAGGTGCTCGATAGTGCCTATGATGAAGGAGTGAAATCCTTCATGTGCACGACCCATGACCGTATCGCACAGGTGTGCGATCACATGCGCGCCGACCCGGTGCGCTACAAGGACTTCAAATTCATGCCTTGCATGCCGTATGCCCACAAGTATGCGAATGCCGTCACGGAAGACGGCATCATGGGCGCGCTCAAGCGTTTTACGCCCGATGAAGGCTTCCTGAATGCCGCCTTGCGTGGCGGCAAGGCCTTGGCGACCAAGGATATCGAAGGCATCATCACCCTGCTGGTGGATGCGGAAATGAAGATGTTCGCCGGCCTGAATACGCCCGTGATCTTCCTGCAGAACGTGGTGGTCGACCTGTTGCTGGGCCTGGGTTTCAAGGATGCCTTCTCGATCTTCTCCAATCACGTGCGCAAGCGCTACAACGCCGAGCCCGGCTTCATCACGATGAATCTGCCGATGCTGCTCGACGTGCTCGAAGAGCAGGGCATCGACAACCCCATCGTCTGTTCGAACATCAACAAGGTGGGCTTCCGCATGTCCGGCGGCTTCGACGCCTACCAGAGCGCCTTGCGCGACCGCAAGTTCCGCGCGATCGCCATGTCCGTCTTCGCCTCGGGCGCCATCGCTCCCGAAGAAGCGATCGAATGGGTGTGCCAGCAGCCGAACATCGAGTCCATCGTCTTTGGCGCTTCCAGCCGCGGCAATATCCGCAACACGCGCGAACTGGTGGACCGCTACTGGCCGGCGGCGCAGGAGCAGGCATCATGAAGACGATCTACCTGGTGGCCGGCGCGCGGCCCAATTTCATGAAGATCGCGCCCATCGTGCGCGCGCTGCAAGGCCATGCGCGCCTGGCGTTCAAGATCATCCATACGGGCCAGCACTACGACCGCGAGATGAACGACGTGTTTTTTGAAGAGCTGGGCATCCCCGAGCCGGACGTCTTCATGGCGGCAGGCGGCGGCTCGCACGCGGAACAGACGGGCAAGATCATGCTGGCCTTCGAGCAGCTGTGCCAGGCCGAACGGCCTGCCGCCGTGCTGGTGGTGGGCGACGTCAATTCCACGCTGGCCTGCTCGATCGCGGCGAAAAAGCTCGGCATTCCCGTGGCGCACGTGGAGGCCGGCCTGCGCAGCGGCGACATGGGCATGCCGGAAGAGATCAACCGTCTCGTGACGGACAGTATCTCGGACTGGTTCTTCGTCACGGAGCCGAGCGCCGTCGAGCATTTGCGGCGCGAAGGCAAGCCGGAAGCCGCCGTGCATTACGTGGGCCACGTGATGGTCGACAACGTCCTGTACCAGGCTGAAAAACTGGGCCGCGAGTCGCCGCAGCAATTTGAAACGTCGGCCTTCAAGGCGGCGCACAGCGGCGCGGGCGCGCGCTATGGCGTGGTGACCCTGCACCGTCCGAGCAATGTCGACAGTGCCGAAGACATGCGCAAGGTAGCGGGCGCCCTGGTCGAGATCGCCGCCGACCTGCCCCTGATCTTTCCCGTGCATCCACGCACGCGCGCCAACCTCGACAAGTTTGGCATCGACCTGGGACCGAACATCACGCTGGTGGGGCCGCAAGGCTACATGGCCTTCCTCGACCTGTGGAAGGATGCGGCGCTGGTGCTGACCGACAGCGGCGGCCTGCAGGAAGAGACCACGGCGCTGGGCGTGCCCTGCATCACCATCCGCGACAATACGGAGCGTCCCGTCACCGTCGACGAGGGCAGCAATATCCTGGCCGGCACGGATCCGCTGCGCATCGTGGCCGAGGCGCGCAAGGTGCTGCGCGGCGAAGGCAAGCAGGGCCGCCGCCCGCACCTGTGGGATGGCCAGGCCGCGCAGCGCATCGTGGCGCAACTGGACCAGGAACTGGCATAGGCAGGCAAGGGATAGGCTGAAAGAGGACTGGACTGGCGCACAGGGCGGACACGGATAGCGCCGCCCATGCGCTCGCAAGACGGCCGATGGCTGGCGGCACGCCAGCCGGACGCCGCATCCACCCCAAACAACGATGGAAAGCGATCGACGATGAAAGCAATGATACTGGCTGCAGGCAAGGGCACCCGCGTGCGCCCCCTGACCTATGATTTACCGAAACCGATGATACCCATCCTGGGCAAGCCGGTGATGGCTTACCTGGTCGAACATCTGTCCCGCTACGGCATTACCGAAATCATGGTCAATGTCAGCTACCTGCATGAAAAAATCGAGGAATATTTCGGCGAGGGGCACCAGTTCGGCGTGCAGATCGGCTATTCCTTCGAAGGTTATACGAATGACGCGGGCGAAGTCGTGCCCGAGCCGCTGGGTTCGGCCGGCGGCATGAAGAAGATCCAGGAATTCGGCAACTTTTTCGATGAAACGACCATCGTGCTGTGCGGCGATGCCTTGATCGACCTCGACATCAAGTCGGCCCTGTTCGAACACCGCCGCAAGGGCGCGCTGGCATCCGTCATCACGCTTGAAGTGCCGTGGGACAAGGTGTCGAGCTATGGCGTGGTGGTCAGCGACGCCGACGGCCGCATCCGCGCCTTCCAGGAAAAGCCGGCGCAAGCCGATGCGCTGTCCAATTGCGTCAGCACGGGCATCTATATTTTCGAACCGGAAGTGCTGGCATTGATCCCCAGCGACCGGCCGTTCGACATCGGCTCGGAACTGTTCCCCCTGCTGGTCGAGAAGGGCTTGCCTTTCTATGCGCAAAAACGCGACTACAACTGGATCGATATCGGCAGCGTCAAGGATTACTGGGAAGTGCTGCAAAGCGTGCTGATGGGCGAAGTGGCCCAGCTGGACGTGCCCGGCATCCAGATCGACGACGGCCTGTGGGTCGGCTTGAATACCAGCATCGACTGGAGCGGCGGCACGCGCATCGAAGGCCCCGTCTACATCGGTTCGGGCAGCCGCATCGAGGCGGGCGCGACGATCATCGGGCCGACCTGGATCGGCCACGGCAGCCACGTGTGCGCGGGCGCCGAAGTGGTGCGCAGCGTGCTGTTCGAGTACACGCGCGTGCTGCCGGGCGTGGTGCTCGATGAAATGATCGTCTTCAAGGATTACAGCGTCGACCGGGCCGGCGAGATGCGGCACGCGTCGCAATATGACCCCGACGCCTGGGCCAATGCGCGCGACCGGCGCAACCGCCGGCGCGCCGACATGTCCGTGGAATTACGCGCAGTCAAATAACCAGGAGCCCCGACATGAACATCTATCCAGTGATCTTGTCGGGAGGCTCCGGTAGCCGTCTATGGCCGCTGTCGCGCCAGGCGCTGCCCAAGCAATTGTTGCCGCTGGTATCGAGCCAGACCCTGCTGCAGGAAACCGTGCTGCGCGTGCGCGACCTGGGCGCCGTCGGGCTGACGGTCATGCCGCCGCTGCTGGTGTGCGGCAACGAGCACCGTTTCATGGTGGCAGAACAGCTGCGCCAGATCGGCGTGGCGCCGCTGGCCATCCTGCTGGAACCGCTGGGGCGCAACACGGCGCCGGCCATGGCGGCCGCCGCGCAGTATCTGCTGGCGCGCGATGCCGATGCCCTGATGCTGGTCTTGCCCGCCGATCACCTGATCGGCGACGTGGCCGCGTTTCACCGGGCGATCGCGCAGGCCGCGCCGCTGGCGGCCGCGGGCGCCCTGGCCACGTTCGGCATCGTGCCGACCGCCGCCGAAACGGGTTACGGCTATATCCTGGCCGGCGCCGCGGTGCCCGGCTCGGCGCAAGGGCGGCAGGTCGAGCGCTTCGTGGAAAAGCCGGACTTGCCCACGGCCCGCGCCTTGCTCGCCGATGAGCGCTACCTGTGGAACAGCGGCATGTTCCTTATGCGCGCCGCCGCCTGCCTCGGCGAGTTGCAGGCGCTGGAACCGGCCATGCTGGCCGATTGCGAGCTGGCCGTCGCGCACGGCTGTCGCGACCTCGACTTTTTCCGCCTGGAGCCGGCCGCCTTTGCCCGCTGCCGCAGCGTCTCGATCGACCATGCCGTGATGGAGCACACGCAGCGGGCCGTCGTCGTGCCGGCCGCCATCGGCTGGAGCGATATCGGCTCCTGGTCGGCCCTGTGGCAAGCCTTGCCAGGCGATGAGCATGGCAATGTCGTGCGCGGCGATGCCTATCTCGATGGCGCGCACAATTGCCTGGTACGGGCCGGCAGCCGCATGCTGGCCGTGCTCGGGGTGGACGACCTGGTGGTCGTCGAGACCGATGATGCCGTGCTGGTCGCGCACCGCGATCAGGTGCAGCGCGTGCGGCAGGTGGTCGAGCACCTGGAGCGGCATGCGCGCACCGAGCATGTCCAGCACCGCCTCGTGTACCGCCCCTGGGGCAGCTACGAAGGCATCGACATGGGCGAGCGCTTCCAGGTCAAGCGCATCGTCGTCAATCCCGGCGGGCAGCTGTCGCTGCAGATGCACCATCACCGCGCCGAACACTGGGTGGTCGTGCGCGGCACGGCCCGCGTCACCTGCGGCGAGACCGTCAAATTACTGACGGAAAACGAATCCACTTACATTCCCATCGGCATGACGCATCGCCTGGAAAACCCGGGCAAGCTGCCGCTGCACCTGATCGAGGTGCAGACGGGCAGCTATCTGGGGGAAGACGATATCGTGCGCTACGCCGACGCCTACCAGCGCGCCTGAGGTTCAGGGCACGCGGTGCATCACATCCGGCGTGCAGCCGCTCTTGACGACCTTGCCAGGGTTGCCCACGACGATGGAATACGGCGGGATGTCTTCCGTGACGACGGCGCCGCCGCCAATGCGGCTGCCGCGCCCGATGGTGATGCCGCCCGTGATGATGGCGTGCGGGCCGACCCACACCTCGTCTTCCAGAGTCGGGTAACCGGTGATGCGCTGGCCATCCTTGGCAATGCGGTCGCTGCGGCCCAGCGTGACGCCATGGAACAGTGTGACATTGCGGCCAAGGACGGCGCCCGGACTCATGACCATGCCCCAGCCGTGGGTGAGGGAAAAGCCGGCGCCGATCTGCGCCTTCCACGGGAAGTCCACGCCCGCCCGGCTGGCCGCGTAGCGATGCAGCAGCTTGCAAAAGGGCAAGAACATGGGCCACAAGCCGCCCGCCTGCGATGCCGCCTGGCAGAGGCGGGCGGTGGCGACGACACGGAAGGTCCTACTGAGTAAAATTTGCTTGAAGGTCAAGCCCCAGCTGCTGCGACCGAATTGCCGATACGTGTCCGCCTTTAATGCTGTCCAAGTTGCCATACAGTCACCATGTTTCCCATCCTGTTGTCGTTGGCACTGATTATATCTTTACTATGTTTGTGCATGCCGCGATAAAAACCGGCATCCAAATTTGATGCCATAAAGAAATTATTCATTAAAAAAAGAATAATACAATAAATTGCTTTATGCTATCATTCTCACTGGTTAAATTAATTCAATTCTCGTGGGCAACTTATAGCCTGCAATTACGTTTGGTGGAGTCGCATGAAGAAACATATTTGCTCAGTCGTGGCCACCGTGGCATTTGCCGGTGCCGCCCTGTTTTCCCAGGCCGCCGCAGCCGCCGTCGTCGACATCAGCTCCGTGCCGACGGCCGTGACGCTGGCGAATGGCGGATCGCTGACCTTTGGCGACAAGTTTAAATCCGGCAACAAAGACAACTTTTTCAACGATCATTTCACGTTCAACGTGGCGCAGCTCAGCAATGTGAACCTGGTGGTGACGTCGACCAGCACGAGCGCGGCGAATGGCTTGAACCTGACGGGCCTGGGCCTGTACGACAGCGCCAACCACAGCCTGCTGCAGGGTGCGCAGGTATTGACGGGCAAGGATGACAAGTGGACCTTGTCCTTTGCCAACCTGGCAGCCGGTTCTTATTACGTCAAGGTCAGCGGCAACCTCGTTTCGGGTGCGGGCGCTACCTTCAGCGGCAATGGCAGCCTGGTGTCGGCCGTGCCGGAACCGGCAAGCTACGGCATGCTGCTGGGCGGCCTGGGCCTGCTGGGCTTCCTGGCGCGCCGTCGCCAGAAGTCTGCCTGAACACCGCGGCATCGCTCCCTTTCCGCATTTTTATCCTGCGGCCAGCCTGTGCCGGCCGCTGTTTTCTTGGTGAAAAGTATGAACAAAATTCTCAAATCCCTGTTCCTGGCGATCATGCTGGCCGGCAGCAGCCTGGGCGCGCAAGCGGCCCCCGTCGACATCAGCCACGCGCCCGTCGACCTGACGCAGGACTTGCTCGATTATTCGGGCAGCAACCTGTTCGGTTCGTTTACGCTGGCGCCGGGCCAGTTGGCAGGCGCCGAGCACAACTTCTTCAGCGACAAGTTCCTGTTTACCTTGACGGGTAGCAATGATTTCAGCGGCCTGGCCACTTCCCTGAAGCCGAGCCTGAACTCGGGCCTGACCTTGACGGGCTTCAGCCTGAAAAACGCCGGCGGCATCGTCTTGCAAGGCGCGCTGGACCTGGTGAACTTCACGGCGTCGGACCAGGCCTGGGTCCTGTCATCCAGCGCGGCGCCCCTGAGCGCTGGCGATTACTTCCTGGAAGTCAATGGCTACGTGGCTTCGGCCGCCGGCGGCAGCTATAGCGGCAACGTGTCGGTCAATCCCGTGCCGGAACCGGAAACCTATGCCATGCTGCTGGCAGGCCTGGGTCTCGTGGGCTTCATGGCGCGCCGCCGCAAGCAGCAGGCGTGATGGCCGTGGCGTGAATGGAAAAGCGGAGGCCTCGGCCTCCGTTTTTTTTGGGCCCCGTTTCCGGGGCCATGTTCGCGGCTATAATTGTTGGCACTATTGGCGGCCGGCAAACGGCCGTTTTGATCAATCGCACGTGTATCTTGCCACGGTATCCCCATTGCGTATTTCACTCTGTCTGTCGCTGGCATTGCTGGCCAGTAGCGCCCATGGCGCCGAACCTGCCGCCGCGCCCGGCTTGCAGCCGTCACAATTGGCCATCGTCATCAATGATGCAGAGCCGAACAGTATCGAGGTAGGCGAATATTACCGCCAGGCGCACGCCATTCCTGCCGCCAATGTCGTGCATGTGCATATCCCGAACCGGCCGCGCAAGCTGAGCATGGACCAGTTCGCACAACTGAAGGAGCGCATCGACAGCCAGCTGAAGCCGGGCATCCAGGCCGTGCTGATGGTGTGGAGCGCGCCGTATGCGGTCGAGTGCAATTCGATCACGTCGGCCTTTACCTTGGGATATGACGGCGGACAGTGCGCGAAGAGCTGCGGCGCCGGCAAGGCCAGCACCTACTTCAACAGCAATACGGGCCAGCCCTTCAGCCAGCTGGGCCTGCGTCTGTCGATGTTGCTGCCCATCGATTTTGTCGAAGAGGCCAAGGCGGTCGTCGACCGCGGCACCGCCAGCGGTTTTGCCGTGCCGGCCGCCAGCGCCTATTACCTGAACACGAGTGAAGGCGCGCGCAACAGCCGCGCGGCATTTTTCCCGCCTGCCGGGATGGTGCGCCAGCGCAAGCTGACGATCAAGAACATGAAGGCCGATGTGCTGGAAGGCGCACAGGACATCATGGTGTACCAGACGGGCATGGCGAAGGTGGACAAGCTCGACACCTTGCGCTTCCTGCCGGGCGCCCTGGCCGACCATCTGACCTCGTTCGGCGGCGATTTGCAGGGCACGGCGCAGATGAGCAGCCAGCGTTGGCTGGAGGCGGGCGCGACCGCCAGTTATGGCACCGTCAGCGAGCCCTGCAATTATTGGCAGAAATTTCCCAATCCCACGGTGCTGCTGCGCCGCTACCTGAGCGGCATGACGGCGCTCGAAGCGTACTGGGGCAGCGTCGCCTGGCCCGCCCAGGGCTTGTTCATCGGCGACCCCCTGGCGGCGCCCTACGCCAGCTTCCGTCGCTGACGGCAAGCTGGCATGACGGCAGGCGAAAAAAATGGCTCGTACGAGCCATTTTTTTTATGCCTTGCCGTTGCGTCGGCGGCCGATCCAGCTCAGCAGTCCCAAGCCTGCCAGCAGCATCACATAGGTTTCCGGTTCCGGCACGGGAGGAATCGGCGGCACCACGACGCCATTGCCGCCCGTGTCGATCGTGCCGCCGCCACTGCGGTCGAAGCCGCCGCCAGCGCCGCCGCCGCCGATGCCGCCGCCACCGGCCGGTGGCGCGATGCCGCCGCCCGACGAGACCAGCAATGGCTCATACACGTCGCCGGCGGGCAGGCCGCGGCCAGCGTGATAGCCGCGGCCCTCGATGGCCGGTTCTTCCTGCGCATACACGAAGTCGCGGCTGCCGAAATGGTGTTCGCCGGTGCTGCTCAGCAGGCTGGCGCTGCCGGCGTAGCCTGCATCGGCAGGCTGGCCCAGGGCGTTGGCCAGGCGATGGTTATTGCCGGAAAATGCCGGCGCGCGCAATACCTGGTCGGACTCGCCCGTGCCGAATTCGGGCGTCGAGCCGACACCGTCATTGCTGCGCGTGCCAAAGTTGACGAAACCATTCGCCAGGCTGCAGGCGCTGCTTGAACTGTCGGGGTTGAATTCGGCGCCCTTGCCACCGCCATCCGCATTGCCCGCTTCGCAGCGCTTGCTGTCCGCATTGGCCTGGGGCGCCGTGCTTTGCGCCTGGGCCATCCCTGCCGACATGAACAGGGCTGCCGCCATGGCGGCGCAGAGAACGGAATATTGCTTGCTTGGTTTGAACATGGTGTATCTCTTCAGAATGCACCCGAGCGTCGCGCTGGTGCGCTGTCCGTTCGTGATGCGATTAATGTTGCTACCGGTAATGCGACCTTTGTGTGCATGGCCGGATGTGCATTCCAAGAGGCAAGCGAGGCTGGGGCTTGCTCTCATTGTCGCGGTATCGTTGTTGCGAAGCTGGTTGTTGTTATCAGGAACCAAACTTATTTGCCTTAAATATATCACATTTTTCCTGGCAGCGTCTTTTTGGCCTGATCGGCCGTGCTGCATGTTGTTCAAAAAATACGTTTCACCAGGCATCAGAAGAGGCCGAAGGGCAAGGTTTTTACGCCGTTCGGATTAATCAAATGTCATCAAGTCGTCATCGTGGACGTTTAATATGCAAATAACAAGTCTGAAATACTTTTGTTAATTGTCGTGCGCCGGCCGACCATCCGGGACCGGCGCCATTTATTTACCGACCGGGATACTCATGCACACCTCGTTCTCCCCCTTGCGCGCGCCCCTGCGCCTGACCGTCATGGCCGCCTTGCTGGCCGGCCTGTCCGTGCCGGCCCTGGCCGCTTCCGATATCGTCATCAGCCAGGTCTATGGCGGCGGCGGCAATAGCGGCGCCTTGTATACCAACGACTTCATCGAAATTTTCAACCGCGGCGCCAGCCCCGTGAATGTGAACAACTGGAGCGTGCAGTACGCGTCCGCCGCGGGCACCACCTGGGCCGTGACGGCTTTGCCGGCTATCGACTTGCAACCTGGCCAGTATTTGCTGGTCCAGCAAGCCAAGGGGGCGGGGGGGACGGCAGCGCTGCCGACGCCGGACGCCACCGGCAGCCTGGCGATGTCGGGCACGGCGGGCAAGGTGCTGCTCAGCAATAGCAAGACGGCGCAATCGGGCGCCAGCCCGACGGGTGCGGCCGTCATCGACCTGGTCGGCTTCGGCACGGCCAACGGTTACGAGGGCAATGTGGCGCCCGCGCCATCGAATACGCTGTCGATTTCGCGCGCCAATGGCGGCTGCGGCGACACGGACGACAACGGTGCCGACTTTAGCAGTGGCAGTGTGACGCCGCGCAATACGGCATCCGAACGCCACGTCTGCGGCGGCCCCGTGGTGCACCAGATCATCACCAGCTGCCCGGCCAGCCTGGCGCTGGCCGCAGGCAATGGCGGCAACGCCGTGCTGCGCGCGTCCGACATCGATGGCGTCGTCAATGCCGCCATCCTGACTTCGCCGGCCGTGGCCGGCATCAGCCTGGCCGGTTTCAGCGCCGCCGGCGTGGCCGGCGAGAGCGCCAGCGTCAGCCTGCTGGTGGCAGCGGGCGTACCGGTGGGCAACTATCCCGTCGTCGTGCAGTTCGGCAACGACCAGCAGCAGACGGCTGCGTGCCGGATCGACGTGGCCGTGCAGGGACTGGCGGCCGTCAGCCACACGATTCCGCAAATCCAGGGCAGCGGCGCCACCAGCCCGTACGCCAATTCCGTGCAGACGACGGAGGGCGTGGTCACCCTGAAAGTGGGCACTGGCTTCTTCCTCCAGGATGCGGCCGGCGATGGCGATCCATCGACTTCGGACGGCATCTTTGTCTACACCGGCGCGAACACCACCACCGTGCAGCCGGGCGAGCTGGTGCGCGTGACGGGCACGGTCTTCGAATATACGCCGTCGGGCGCAAAGAATTCCTACACGGAATTCAAGGACGTGACGGCCATCCTCACGCAAAGCGCGGGCCACAGCGTCGTGCCGGCGAATGTAACTTTGCCAAACGACAACTTGGGCGCCGTGGAAGGCATGCTGGTGCGCTTCACGCAGCCGTTGACCGTGTCGCAAAACGCCTACCTGGGCGCGCGCGGCGAGCTGACCCTGTCGGCAGGACGGCGCGAAGTGCCGACCAACCGCCATCCGGCCGGTTCCGCCGAGGCGCAAGCCTTGATCGCGGCCAATGCGAACAACCTGATCGTGCTCGATGATGGCATCTTTGTCGCACCGCCGACGATACCGTATATCGGCCAGGATGGCACCGTGCGCAGCGGCGACACGGTATCCGACCTGACGGGCGTGGTCGATTTTGGCGCCATCGGCGGTGGCGGCGCCGCCTATAAACTGCAGCCGACGCAAACGCCGCAGTTCTCGCGCGACAATCCGCGCGCCGGCGCGCCGGAATTGGCCGCAGGTAACGTGAAAGTGGCGAGCGCCAACGTGCTGAACTTCTTCACGACCTTTACGAATGGCAACAACGTGTTTGGCCAGACGGGGCAGGGCTGCACCGTCGGTTCGTCGACCACGAAGAGCAATTGCCGCGGCGCCGACAACCTGGCCGAGTTCGTGCGCCAGCGCGACAAGATCGTGGCCGAGCTGAAAGCCATCGACGCGGACGTGGTGGGCTTGATGGAAATCCAGAACAATGGCGAGACGGCCGTCACCTACCTGGTCGAGCAGCTGAACGCGGCCATCGGCGGCGTCACGTACGCGGTGGTGCCGAAGCCGGCCGCCACGGGCACGGACGCCATCCGCGTGGCGATGATCTACAAGCCTGCCAAGCTGGGCCTGGTGGGCGGCGCCCTGTCGGACGCGAATGCCATCAACAACCGTCCGCCGATGGCGCAAACTTTCCGCGCCGGCAATGGCGAGAAATTCTCGCTGATCGTCAACCATCTGAAATCGAAGGGCAGCTGCCCGTCCGGCGGCGGTCTTGATGCGGATCAAAACGACAGCCAGAGCTGCTGGAACGCCACGCGCGTGCAGCAAGCGCAGCGCCTGGTGGGCAGCTTCGTGCCGCAGGTGGCCGCTGCGGCCGGCGACGCCGACGTGCTGGTCATCGGCGACCTCAACTCGTATGGCGCGGAAGACCCGATCCAGGTCATCACGGGCGCCGGCTTCGTCAATGAGCTCGAGCGCTTCGTGCGGCCGTCCGGCATGCCGTACTCGTACGTGTTCGGCGGCCAGAGCGGCTACCTCGACCATGCCCTGGCCAGTGCTTCGCTGAGCCCGCAAGTAGCTGGCGTGGCCGAATGGCATGTGAATGCGGACGAGCCGGAAGTGATCGACTACAACATCGATTCGGCCAAGCCGCAAGACTTGTACAACGCCTTGCCGTACCGCGCCTCGGACCACGATCCCGTCGTCATCAGCCTGGACCTGCAGCCTGCCTACCGCGACATCACGGCCGGCGTGGCGCAGGTCAGCTCGGGCTTGACCTTCAACCGCGTGACGCAAAAGTACACGGGCACCTTCTCCTTCACCAACACGGGCACGGCCGCCATCAACGGGCCATTCCAGGTCGTGTTCGGCGGCTTGCCGGCCGGCGTGACCCTGGCCAACGCCACGGGCAGCCATGCGGGCGCGGCGTATGTCAGCGTCAACGCGGCCAGCCTGGCGCCTGGCGCGACGGCCTCGTTTGCCGTCAGCTTCACTAACCCGTCGAAAGTGACGATCAATTACTCGGCCAGCATCTTTGCCGGCAACTTCTAAGGACCTCATCATGTTTGCATCGACACTCAACCTTACCCTGTGCCGCGCCGTGCTGGCCGCCTTGCTTGCCGGCAGCTCCAGCGTGGCGCTGGCCGATCCGCTCGGCTACCACGTGGAAATCGACACGAGCCAGTTCTCGGGCGCCGGTTTCCTCGACTTCGCCTTCATCGCCGGCAACAGCCCCGCACCGGGCGCGACCGCGACCCTGAGCCAGTTCACGGGCGCCTTTGGCGCGCTGGAAACGCAGGAGGGCAGCGTCACCGGCAGCGCGCCGGGGACCTTGACCTTCGGCAATAGCAGCGCCTACAACGACTGGTTCCAGAACGTGACGCTGGGCGGCAAGTTCGCCTTCAATATCGTCTTTGGCGGCGACTTCCTGAACACGGCAGGCAATGCGGGCACGACCTTCGGCGTGGGCTTGCTCGACGCCACGGCCACGTCTTACCTGGGCAACGTGAATGGCAACCTGCTGCAATTCGAACTGACGCCGCTGAACGGTGGCTTGCCAGCGAGCATAGCCGGCAGCACGTATGCGAGCATCGCGTCGATCTCGGCCGTGCCGGAAGCGTCGGAATGGATGATGCTGACGGGCGGCCTGGCGCTGATCGGTTTCGCCTTGCGCCGGCGCCGGGCGGTGACGCCAGCCTAAGCACCGTCTTTCCAGCTTGAACACAGCGCGCCCTCGGCCCGCTGTGTTTTTTTTCGCCATTTATTTGTAAAAACTATAAATCAGGAAACTAAATTGTATTAGTCAGCGTTTTACGCTTGATGCATAGTAAAAACTTGTCGAGCAGTCTAGTTTTTCATGGACGGCCGCCAACTTTTTCCGGAGGATGCATCGATGCCTGGCCATATCCTGGTGCTGGACCCCGCGCCAGCCATGCAAGCGTTGCTGGCGCATAACCTGACGGGCGCCGGCTACCGCGTCAGCTGCGCCCCGGACGCGCGCGGTGCGCTGGCGCTGCTGGCGGCCGCTGCGCCGGACTTGCTGCTGCTGGAATGGGAATTGCCGGATGCTTCCGGCATCGCGCTGCTGCGCCAGGTGCGCCAGGATGGGCTGCTGTGCGACTTGCCCATCATCATGGCCAGTGCGCGCGACAGCGAGCACGACAAGGTGCTGGCGCTCGAGAGCGGCGCCGACGATTACCTGTGCAAACCCTTCGGTCCCCGTGAAATGCTGGCCCGCGTGCATGCGCTGCTGCGCCGGCGCGCGCCCTCGGCCCTGCGCGGCACGGCGGCCACCGCCTTGCGCCTCGATCCGCACACCTTGCGCGTGACGGCAGGCAGCGTGGCCGTCAACCTGGGGCGCGTGGAATTCAAGCTGCTGCATTTCCTCATGGGCCATCCGGGCCGCGTGCATAGCCGCGCGCAACTGCTGGACCAGGTATGGGGCCATGCCGCCTACCTCGACGAGCGCACGGTGGATGCCCATGTGGGGCGCTTGCGGCAAGCGTTGCAGCCGGGCGGCTGCGGCCACCATATCGAAACCGTGCGCGGCAGCGGTTACCGCTACCTGGCAGCCGATGCGGCTGTCTGCGCATGATATTGCTGACGGGACGCGAACAGGAGTATCTGCTGCATGCCATCGTGGGCGCGCATGGCATCGCCGCGCCCAGCGATTTTTTCCTGTGGAGCCAGGGGCCGCTGCAAGCCTTGCTGCCGCACGCCATCCTCGTCTGCGCGCAGCTGGGCGCCGATGGGAGCGTGCTGCGCAGCGAGGCGTGGCACAGCTGCGTGCTCGATGCCGCGCAGTTGCGCGACATCAACGATATACGCGATGGCCAGGTGGCGCGCCTGGCGCAGGCCTGGCGCGCGGGCGGCCAGAAGGCGGCCGTCATCGGGCAGGTCTTGGTGCATGGCAATGCGGCGGCGGGGGGAGGCAGTTTTTTCGCCCTGTTCGCGCTGTCGTCGGCCGATGCAATGCGGCAAACCTACATGCTGGAATTGCTGCTGCCCTGCCTGCATATGCACTGGCTGGCGCTGCAGGACAGCGGGCGCACGTCCATGGCTGGCCCGGCCGCGTCGCGCGCGGCCAGCGCGCGCGAGCTGGAAGTGCTGCATTGGGTGCGCGAGGGAAAAAGCAACGATGAAGTAGGACAAATCCTCGGCATCAGCGGCGCCACCGTGAAAAGCCATTTGCAGCGCATCTATAAATTACTGGGCGTGAGCAACCGCATGCAAGCCGTGTCGCGCGGCATCGCGCTGCGCCTGCTCAGCCACTAGCGCTGGTCCTGCGGCGTGGCCTGCTGCCTTCCATTGCCATTGCCGCCGTCGCCGTGCGTGTATTCGATGGTGCTCAGCGACACCTGCGCCACGTCCGGGCTGGCTCTCAGGCGCGCCACCTCGTCCGGTGTCAGCATGGCCGCGAAGCCGTTCAGGGTCACCGTATAGCGGTATTGCACGGGGGCCTTGGCCACCAGCGCCAGCACGGCGCGCTGGCGCTCTTCCAGGTAAGCCGTGTAGCGGCGCGCCGCCTCGCTGCCCGTGTTCAGGCGCCGGCCCTGGACGAGGGTGGGGGCCAGGCCCGCCACGCCGCCCGTGTACGAGGCCAGCGGCGCATCCGTCAATTGCACGATATAGGCGTGTCGCGCCTGCTGCGCCGGTTTGTGCTGGTCCGCCTGCGCGGCGCCGGCCATGCTGCTTACGCCGGCGATCGCGGCTAGTATCCAGTGTTTCGAGGGCATGGCATGCTTTCCAGGCGTAGGGGAGGCACCTGTGCTGCCGATTCTACGCCTGTATCTGCGGCGCTACCGGCCGCACATAAAAAAACGCGCCCCGCAGGGCGCGCCGTGTTGCCGTTGGAACGAGGTGCTTACAGCTTGGCGTCCGCTTTCACGTTGCGCAGGCTCGGCACTGCCAGCGGCAGCGGGCTGTTGGTTTCCACCGACAGCACGGTGGTGGAAGCCGCCGCGTTGTTGCCATCAAGGAAGACCACGCCGCCCAGGTAGCGCTTGCCCGTTTCCAGCGCCGACCAGCTGACGCCGGCCGTGGCGCTGCCGCCCACATACACTTTGCCTGGCAGGGTGGCTTTCAGGTTGCCGCCCTTGTCGGCCGTCGTGACGACGGCCGACGACAGGCCGAAGCCGGTCGACGCGCCATTCGCCAGCTCGTAGCCGACCACGCACAGCTTGTAGTTGCCCGCCGCCGGGGTGGTCACGGTGATCGCCTCGTTCGAGCCGGCCGTGGCCGAGGTGGCGACGGTCGCGCCGGCGCTGTTGAGCAGCAGCAGGTCGAGGTCATTGCCGGCGCCTTCCGTGGTGTCACGGTCGAAGGTTTCGAAGCGCGCCACCACCGTGCTGGCGGGAATGCTGACATTGACCACGCGCACGCCGCTGGCGCCTGCCTTGCAGGCGGTGGCCATCTGCGCCAGCGTTTCCACGCTGCCCGGCACGGCCTGGCTGATGGTTTGCGCGCTGCGCGTCACTTCCTTCAGGCCGCCCGTCGCTGCGCCGACCTTGCCGGCAAAGCCGGTGGACAGGGTCAGCGAACGCAAGCCGCTGACCTTGTCGGACTGCAGCAATGCCGGCGACTGCACCGCGCGGCCCGAGCGGGCCGTGACGGGGCTGCGCACCGTGTGCACGCCGTCGCTCCAGACGAGCGCACCGTATTGCCATGCGTTGTCCGGCGCCGTGGTGCGCGTCAGGGTCACGTTGAAGGATTTGGTTTCGCCCGGTGCCAGCACCAGGGTGGCAGGCGCCACCGCCACGCTGTAGCCGCTGATCGAGGCGCTGGCCGTGTAGGTGGCGCTGCTGCTGCCCACGTTGGTGACGCGGCGCGTCACCGTTTGCGTGCCCAGCACGTTGGCGATGGTGATCGACGGCACGTTCAGGTTGTAGCCGGCGATCGTGCCGCCCGCGCATTCGGCCGTCATGCCGACGCCGCACATGTATTTCTTGTAGTCGGCCAGGCTGGCGTCGTACACGAGGCCCGGATCCGTGGCCTTGTTCGGCGTCACGTGGCCGGCGCCCTGGCCCCATGGCAGGATGCCGCGCGCGTCGCCGGTCTGGATGTCGGGCAGGGTGGTGCTGCCGGTGGTCATCAGGGCCGACTTGATGGCGGCCGGGCTCCAGTCAGGATGCTGCTGGCGCAGCAGGGCGGCCAGGCCGGCGACGTGCGGGCTGGCCATCGACGTGCCTTGCAGGAAGATGTAGGCTTGCGCCGGCACCAGGCTGCCATCCTGCACGGCGTCGCGCTGCGCGCGCGACAGGGCAGGCGAGCCGCCGGCCAGGATGTCCACGCCAGGCGCCGTGACGTCGGGCTTGAGCAGGTTGGCGTCGTACAGGTTCGGGCCGCGCGACGAGAAGTCGGCCACCACGGGCGCGGCGGGGCCGTTGCCATTGGTGACGAAGCGCGAGATGGCCGCCTTGGCCACGCCCGTTTGCGCCTGGGCGTTGATCAGCGCGCCATCGGCGGCGCTCACGTGCACGGCCGGCAGCACGTGCGGGTCGGATACCAGGCCCACGCCCGTGTCGACCAGCACCATGCCGGCGCCGCCCGCTTCCAGCACGGCGAGGCCCTTGTCGGTGCGCGCCGTGGTGCCGCGCAGGCAGCTGACGACCTTGCCGGCGACCTTGGCCGGGTCCAGCAGGGCGACGCCGCCATTGTCGCCGGCGCGGTAGCACAGGGCCAGCTTTTGCGCATCGGCGCCGGGCAGGCCCGCGTCCTGCGCGCGGATCAGGGTGGTCGCCGGCAGCGGGTTGTAGTTGAGCGAGGCGCCCGTGTAGCTGGCGCCGTTGCTCAGGGTGACGTTGGCCTGGTTGGCGCGGTTGTGCGTCGAGGCGGCCACCGTCGTGATCCATGGGCTGACGTGGGCTACCGTGTTGGCCGGGCCCGCGTTGCCGGCCGATGCGGCAACGAAGACGCCCGCATTCGAGGCATGCAGGAAGGCTTGCTCGACGGGATCGTTGACGCTGCCGCCGCCGCTGATCGAGTAGTTGATCACGTGTACGCCATCCTGCACGGCTTTTTCGATCGCCGCCACGCTGTCGCCGCCGTAGCAGCCGTTCTTCGCGCCCGTGGGCTGGGTGGCCAGGTTGTAGGACCAGCACACTTTGTAGACGGACAGGCGGGCGCGCGGCGCGACGCCGGAAATCGCGCCCAGCGGCGAACCGTTCGCCGTGACGGGCACGCCCGCATTGCCGCCCGCGGTGGACGAGGTGTGCGTGCCGTGGCCGCCTTCACCGCTGGGGTCGCCAACGGAATCGCGCGGCGACGTGAATTCGCTCCAGTGCTGGATCTTGTCCGTTTCGGTCAGGCGCACGGCGTTGAAGTATTGCGCGCCGAGCAGCTTGTTGTTGCAATGGGCTTGCGTAAAGCCTTCGCCCGCCTGGCAGCTGCCCTTCCAGGCGGCTGGCGCGGCGCCGTAGGCCAGGGTGGCGTTCGGGTCGAAGGTCGGGGTGCCGTTGGCGTCGACCTTGTCCGCATACGACAGGTTTTCCGGCCACACGCCGCCATCGACGATGCCGATGATGATGTCTTCGCCCGCATGCTGCTTGCCGCCCAGCTGGCTCCACAGGCCGCCCGGCTGGTCCAGGCCCAGGAAGGTCGGCGTGTAGTTCGTCTGCAGGGTGCGCGGTTCGTCGGGGGCGATGCTGGCCACTTCGCCGCTGGCCTGCAGCTGGCGCACTTCGGCGTCGGTCAGCAGGGCGGAGAAACCGTTGAGGACGATCTTGTACTGGTATTGCACGGGCGCGGCGGCGACGAGGGCCTGTACCCGCGCCTGTTTCTGCTCGAGGTAGTCGCCGTACAGCTGCACTTCCGCGCTGGCCAGGTCGAGGCGGCCGCCGGCGGCAGGCTGGGTCGCGCCCAGGCCTTCCACCGAGCCGGCGTAGGAAGCGATCGGTTTATCGGTCAGTTGCACGATGTAGGGGCGGCGCAGGTCGTCGGCGTGGGCCTGGAAGCTCAGGCTGGCAAACAGGCTCAGCACGGCGAGCGAAATGGGACGCAAAGCGGGACGGAATGTCATGAGGATTTCCTGTAACGGTAACGGTAGCGTAAGGGGACGAATCAGGCTTGCTGGCGGCGGCGCGCCGCGAAACCGATGCTTGCCAGGCCCAGCAGCAGCATCGCGTAGGTCGATGGCTCCGGTACCGAGGCGACGATATTGTCGAGCGCAAACTGGCCCTTGTTGGTGCTGAAGGCGCTGCAACTGCCGGCCGTGTTGCAAGTGAAGCCGAAGAAGGCCAGCGAGGCGAATTGCTGGCTGCCGAAGTTGGCGCTGGTGCTGTAGTGCTGGAACTGGAAGTTGCCGCCGACGGGGCCGCCCAGCTGATACGTTTCATAGATGGAAGAACCGTTGGCATAGAAGCCTTGCACGCGCAGCAGGCCGGCCACCGCCGGGTAGCTGACGCCCTGGGCGTAGCCGATGAAGCTGGCGTCGAAGCCTTGCAGGCTGACGCTGCCGCCCGGGTTCAGCGGATCGAGGTAGACGATGCCGTCGTTGAGCGAGGCATAGTAATTGCTCGTATTGTTGGTCGGGCACGCCATGCCGCAGGCGGCCGGGTCCGTGCCATCGAACACCGCGCCGACCAGGTCGCCATAACTGGCGCCGGTGACATTCGAAGCGCCCGTCAGCAGGAATTTGCCGACTTCCAGCGCGTCGCCATGGCCGACGAACTGGCTATCGAGATTGTCGAAGTTGATCACGTCCGCGATGGCGGCGGGGGCGCAGGCGACGGACAGGGCCAGGATGGCGGCACCAGTCAACTGCTTGGCCGAGAAGGGACTTGCTGCGGAAGCTGCCTTCGAATGCACAATACGAGTCATGAATTTTCCCTTGGTGATTATTTAGGATGCAATATGTTTTGCGTCTTGGGTGCTCTTTGCTGCGCGGACGGATAAGACCAATGCGCAGAAAATTGATTTTTACTATAGCAAAAGAGGCAATTTGATTGTTCGATATTCTTTCAAATTTAATTTGAAAGTTACAAATAATGAATGAATAAAATTCATCACTTACTATGAATTGCTAACCAAGAGTAGATAGTTTCCGCATTGAAAATAGTTGAGTAATTAACCAGCTTGTCACGTGCGCGCGGCACGGCGGCCGTTTCGCGCAGGCTTGATGGTTTCCCGCGCAATTTGTTGTTCACAGTACAAAGAAAAGATTGTATTAACCATAAGCGGCATGGTAGGCTGATGCGCATCGGGCAAGCGCGTGTCGTCCGTGCGTGGCCATCCGCCGCGCGCAGCGACGCAAGATAGTGAAGGTTGGTATTAAGGAGTTACCGGATGCATGCAGCACACAGGCAGAATTTGGCGGCAGCGCGCGGCGCGCGCGGTTTTACATTGCTCGAATTGTTGGTCGTCATCGTGATCATCGGCTTGCTGGCGGCGTACGTCGGCCCCAAATATTTCGCCCAGCTGGGCAAATCCGAAGTGACGGTGGCCAAGGCGCAGATCGAGGCATTTGAAAAATCGCTCGATACCTACCGCCTGGATGTGGGCCGCTACCCGACCACGGAAGAGGGCCTGGCCGCGCTGCTGGTGGCGCCGCCGGCCGCCGGCACCCGCTGGAACGGTCCTTACTTGAAGAAAAGCGTGCCGCTCGATCCGTGGGGACACGCCTATCAATACCGCGCCCCTGGCAGCAAGGGCGAATATGACATCGTCTCCATGGGCAAGGATGGCCAGCCGGGCGGCAGCGGCGAGAATGCCGATATCAGCTCGCAATAACGCCAGCACCACTTTTCCCTCACGGATACGTCATCATGCAGTTTGAAGTACGCGCGCTCTCGACGGACCAGGCGGTAGCCACCCTGTCGACGTGCGTGATCGACGGTCGCGACGAAGCCGATGTACGCCGCCAGGCCGAAGCGCGCGGCCTGTTCGTCAGCGCCATCCGGCCGTTGCGCGCCACGCCGTTCAGCGCGGCCGGGCGCCAGCGTGCGCGCGCGCTGCCGTTGCTGCTGTTCAGCCAGGAATTGCTGGCCCTGCTCAACGCGGGCCTCGGCATCGTCGAGGCGCTGGAAGCCTTGCTGGAAAAGGAGGCGGCCGCCGCCACGCGCAGCGTGCTCACGCGTCTGCTGGAAGGCTTGCGCGAGGGCAAGCGCTTTTCCGCCGTGCTGGCTGAACAGGCCGAACTGTTTCCCCCCTTGTATATCGGCATCGTCAAGGCGGCCGAAGGCACGAGCGATCTGCCGCGCGCGCTGTCGCGCTATATCGATTACCAGCAGCGCATCGACGCCGTGCGCGCCAAGATCGTCAGTGCCGCCATTTATCCCGCCATCCTGCTGGCCGTGGGCGGCGGCGTCAGTGCCTTTTTGATCAGCTATGTGGTGCCGCGTTTCGCCGAGGTCTACCAGGGCGCCGGGCGCAACCTGCCGTGGATGTCGCAAGTGATGCTCAGCTGGGGCCAGTTCGTCACCGAACATGGCTTGCTGCTGTTGCTGGGGCTGGCGCTTGCCGGCAGCGTTGTCTTTACGGCCGTGCGGCGCGTGCTGCGCAATGGCGGCGTGGCGCGCCTGCTGGCGAAGCTGCCCGGCATCGGCGAACGCGTGCGCATCTATGAACTGTCGCGCCTGTACCTGACCCTGGGCATGCTGTCCGAGGGCGGCATCACCATCGTGCAAGCCATTGCCACCGTGCAGGCGATGGTGTCGCCGCGCATGCAGGCGTCGCTGCAGCTGGCGCGCGGCGCCATCGAAGCGGGCCAGCCGCTGTCGTCCGCCTTCGAACAGCACCAGCTGACGACACCGATCTCGCTGCGCATGCTGCGCGTGGGCGAGCGCACGGGCGACATGGGGCCCATGCTGACCCAGTCCGCGGCTTTTTATGACGGCGAAATCAGCCGCTGGATCGACCGTTTCACGCGCACCTTCGAACCGCTGCTGATGGCCGCCATCGGCCTGATCGTCGGCGCCATCGTGATCCTGCTGTACATGCCCATCTTTGACCTTGCCGGCGATATCTCATGATGCAGACCGCTTCCGTGCCCGTCGTGGCGATCGACCCCGCGCTGATGCAGCGCGCGCGCGGCCTGTGCCAGCAATCGAAGCGCAGCCTGGTCGAGGAGTTGCAGCAATTGAGCGGCATCGACGCGCGCCAGGTGGTGCAGGAACTGGCGCGCCCGTTTGGCCTGGCCGTGCTGGAGACGGCCGACATGCTGGCCTTCGCGCCCGCGTTTGACCTGCTGCCGCTGTCGCAGGCGCTGGCGCGCCACAGCGTGCTGCTGCGCGCCGGCGACGGCCAGCTGGTGGGGGTGATCGCCGACCCGTTCGACCTCGACCTGCAGACCTGGCTTGCTGCCCGCGCCGGACAGGGCGCGCACGCGCCGCTGGCCATGCGCCTGGCGCTGCAGGCCGACATCGGCGCCTACCTGTCGAAACAGGAAGAATCGGCGCGCGCCGTCGATAACCTGCTGCCTGGCGCCGCCGGCGACGCCCGGCGCGACGGCAAGACGGCGGCCGTGCTGTCGTTTGCCAGCGTCTCGGAAGCGGCCAGTCCCGCCGTCAAGCTGGTCAACTCGACTTTATATGACGCGCTGAAGGCGGGCGCCTCGGACATCCACCTGGAAAGCACGGCCGGCGGCCTGGCCGTCAAGTACCGCGTCGACGGCGTGCTCGATCATGCCACCTCCGTCAACGGCATCGAGGTGGCGGAGCACATCATCTCGCGCCTGAAGGTGCTGGCCGAACTCGATATCGCCGAGCGCCGCGTGCCGCAGGACGGCAGTTTCCGCGTCGAGGCGGGCGGACGCGAGATCGACCTGCGCGTCTCCATCATGCCCAGCATCCATGGCGAGGATGCCGTCATCCGTATTCTCGACAAGCGCGCCATGATCGAAGCGTATGGCGCCCTGACGCTGGAAGCGCTGGGATTTGATGCGCCGTCGCTGGTGGCCCTGCGCACGCTGGCGCAGGAAGCCTACGGCATGCTGCTGGTGACGGGCCCCACGGGTTCGGGCAAGACGACGACCCTGTACGCGGCGCTGACGGAAATCCACAACGGGCGCGAAAAGATCATCACCATCGAAGACCCCGTCGAATACCAGCTGCCCGGCATCCTGCAGATCCCCGTCAATGAAAAGAAGGGGCTGACCTTTGCCAAGGGCCTGCGCTCGATCCTGCGCCACGACCCGGACAAGATCATGGTGGGCGAGATCCGCGACCGCGAGACGGCGGAAATCGCCGTGCAGTCGGCCCTCACGGGCCACCTGGTGCTGACCACCGTGCATGCGAACAATGTGTTCGACGTGTTTGGTCGCTTCACGCACATGGGCATCGATCCGTATGCGTTTGTCTCGGCCCTGAACGGCATCTGGGCGCAGCGCCTGATCCGCACCAACTGCCCCCATTGCGCCACCGACTACACGCCTGACGAGCAGGAGCTGGCCAGCGTGGGCCTGGTGCGGGCCGATGTGTATGACTACCAGTTCAAGCAGGGCAAGGGCTGTGGCGACTGCCGCGGCACCGGTTACAAGGGGCGCCGCTCGATCGCCGAGATCCTCGTGCTGACGGATGAAATCCGCGAACTCATCGTCGATAAAAAACCGATCCGCCAGATCAAGGCGGCCGCCTATGCGAACGGCACGCGCAGCCTGCGCCTGGCGGCGCTGGAGCTGGTGAAGCGGGGCGCCACCACCATCACGGAAATCAAGAGGGTCACCCTGCATGCGTAGAGGCATAGGACATGGACTGCGCCTGGGCGTGGCGGTGGATGGCGTGAGCCTGTGGCGCAGCAGCCGCTGGCGCGCGCCCGCCTGGACGCCGCTGGCCGAGCGGGCCTACGCGCCGGACGACAGCCTGCATGGCGATTTTTCCGCCCTCGGGCAGGCGCTGGAACAGGTGCTGCCGGCTGGCGAGTACGCGGGCTGGCCCCTGTCGGTGGTGCTCGACGACGCGTTGACGCGCCTGTGGCAGGTGGATTTGCCGCAGGGCGCCACGCGCCTGGCCGATATCGAGGCGGCTGCCGCGCTGCGTTTCCAGGCCCTGTATGGCGATGCGCCGGGCCTGTGGCAAAGCAGCGGTGCCTGGGATGCGCGCGCGCCATTCTTTTGCGCCGTGCCGCGCGCACTGCTGGCGCAGCTGACGCGCGTGGCCCTGGACCGCAAGCTGGCCTTGATTTTCATCACGCCGCAATTCGTGCGCAGCTGGAACCGCTGGCAGGGCGCACTCAAGCCGGGCGCCTGGTTTGGCCAGCTGCAGGCGCAGACGCTGACCCTGGGTGTGCCGCGCGAAGGTGTGCTGCACGCCGTGCGCGCCGTGCCCGTGCCGCATGACGCCGGCCATTACTGGATGGAGCAGACGCTGGCGCGCGAAGCGCTGCTGCAGGGCATGGACGCGCCAGGCTTGCTGCAGCTGTGCGGCGCGGCGCCGCCCGACTGGCTGGCGCCGCGCGCGCCGGGTGCGTTGATATGCAGTGCGTTCGCCCCGCCAGGCGTGGACGGCGCGTCGTCGCCGGCCGCGCAGCTGGCACGCAGCGGAGGCGCGGCATGATACATATGGATAACGATTGCGCCCAACCTCGATGCGACGGAGGGCGTGCATGACGCATATGGATATCGATTTCGCCCCGCCCAGCTGGCGCCGCAGCATGCACCGCGTGCCGGCGTGGGCGTGGGTGGCGGGCGCGCTGGGCGTGGCGCTGATCTCCACGGCGGCGTACGGCGGCTGGGCCGCGCTGCAACGCCAGCAGCTGCGCGAAGCGCAATTGCAGCGCGCGCAGCAGCGTGTCGCGGCCGTCATGCAGGGCCCGGCGCCGGTGGCGCCCACGCCGATCGCGCCGGCGCAGGCGGCGGCCGTGAATGCCGCCATCCTGCAGCTGAACCTGCCCTGGCGCGACGTGCAGGATGCGCTGGCCACGGCCACGCCACCGGCCATCGCGCTGCTGGCGCTGGAGCCCGATGCGCGCAAGCGGGTGCTGAAGATCACGGCCGAGACGAAGGGCAGCGACGCCATGGTCGACTACCTTGCTCAGCTCAAGCAGCAGGAGCTGTTCGGTTCGCGCGTGCAGCTGCTGCGCCATGAAATCAACGAACTCGATCCGAACAAGCCCTTGCGCTTCCAGGTCGAAGCACACTGGGGCCAGCCATGACGGGCATCGACCTGAATATGCTGCGGCTGCGCGCGCAACTGCTGTTGCGCCGCGCGGGCGCGCCTGCCTGCATCGCCGTGGCCTTGTGCCTGCTGGGCATCGCGGCCTGGGCCTGGGCCTGGCAGCAGCGCGCCATGGCGACGCAGCTGGAAGCGCGGCCCCTGCCGCAACCCGAGCTGGCCGTGGCGGCCGTCGCGCCGCCGGCGACCGCCAGCGAGAACCTGGCCCGCTTCTATGCCGTACTGGGACCGCAGCGCCATGCGGAGCAGCAGGTCAAGCTGCTGTTCGACTTGGCGGCGAAGAATGGCCTGGTGCTGGCGCAGGGCGAGTATAAAAGCGGCTACGACAAGGCCAGCCGCATCGCCACCTACCAGGTGACGTTGCCGCTGAAGGGCAGTTATGCGGCCGTGTGGCAGTTCGCGCTGCAGGCACTGCGCGCCATGCCTTTCGCTTCGCTCGATGAGCTGAGCTTTCGCCGCGAGCAGATCGCCGACACCAACCTCGAGGCACGCTTGCGCCTGACTTTTTATTTGTCCGATGCGTTGACCGATGCGCCGACGGATGCCGGGGGGGCGCCATGACGCCGCGCCACTATCTGATGCTGGCGGCGCTGCTGGGGGCGGGCGCCTTGCTGCTGTTCGGCGAACGCCAGCCCGTGTCCGACGTGGCCGAAGCCGTGGAGCGCGCCGTCGCGCCCGCGCGCAAGCCTGCGGCCAGGCCGGAGGCCGCGCAGCCGGCCATCCTGGCCCTGCTGCCGCGCAGCGAGGTGGCGGGTGAGGATGGCGACACGTTTGGCGGCGCCGATGGCGTCTTCCACAGCCAGAACTGGACACCGCCGCCGCCGAAAATGGCGGTCGTCGCGCCGCCGCCGCCACCGCCGCCGATGGCGCCGCCGCTGCCGTTCATCTACCTGGGCAAGGCCGCCGCCGAAGGCGCCTGGGAAGTCTTCCTGTCGCGCGCCGATAAAACCTATATCGTGCGCGCGAACACCGTCATCGAGGGCGCCTACAAGGTCGTGACCATCGCGCCGCCCGTCATGACGCTCAATTACCTGCCGTTGAACCAGGTTCAGCAGCTCAACATTGGAGTTTCCGAGTGATGCCTCGTTCCTTTTCCACGGCGCCGTTCCTTCGGCGCGCCTGCCTGGCGTCGCCGCTGCTGTTGCTGTTGCTGGCCGGTTGCGCCGGCCACATGGCGTACCGCGACGGGCGCGAGCTGATCGCGCAAAACCAGGTGCCGGCCGGCCTGCAAAAGCTGCAGGAAGCGTTGCAGCAGGACCCCGGCAACGCGCAGTACCGCAGCGCCTACCTGCAGGCGCGCGAACAGGCCACGAGCAGCCGCCTGCAGCAGGCCGAGCGCCATGCGCAAGCGGGCCAGGGCGATCTGGCGCGCGCGGCTTTTCTCGGCGTGCTGGAAATCGACGCGCAGAACGAGCGCGCCAACAGCGGCTTGCGCGCGCTGGAGCGCGAGCAGCGCCAGGGCAAGCTGCTGACAGAAGCGCAAAAAGACATCGAGGCCAAGCGCTACGACCCGGCGCGCCAGCGCCTGAGCGCCATCCTCACCGAGCAGCCGAACCATGCCGGGGCACGCGAACTGCTGCGCGACGTCGACGAGAAGACGGCGCCGCCCGTGGTGGAGTCGGGCCTGGCCAAATCGTACAAGCAGCCGATCACGATCGAATTTCGCGATGCGCCGTTAAAGCAGGTGTTCGAGCTGATCGCGCGCCGCTCCGGCCTCAATTTCGTCTTCGATAAGGACGTCAAGGCGGACGCGAAGACGTCCATCTTCCTGAAAAACAGCACGGTGGAATCGGCCGTCTACTTCCTGCTGGTGACGAACCAGCTGGAGCAGCAGGTGATGGATGCGAACACCATCCTGATCTATCCGAACGTGGCGGCCAAGCTGAAGGAATACCAGGAAGTACTGGTAAAGACCTTCTTTCTCGCCAATGCGGACGCCAAGCAGATTGCCAACACGCTCAAGACCATCCTCAAGACGCGCGACGTGGTGGCCGATGAAAAGCTCAACCTGGTCATCGTGCGCGACACGCCCGAGGCGATCCGCCTGGCCGAGCGCCTGATCGCGGTGCAGGACGTGCCGGAAGCGGAAGTGGTGCTGGAACTGGAAATCCTCGAAGTCAAGCGCAGCCGCCTGCTGGAGCTGGGCGTGGCCTGGCCGACGAGCCTGACCCTGACGCCATTGAGCACGTCGGGAGGCGCTGGCCTGACCATCAACGACCTGAATAACCTGAACCGGCGCACCATCGGCGTGAGCGACCTGTCCGTGACGGCGAACGCCAAGAAGACGGACGGCGACGCGAACATGCTGGCCAATCCGCGCATCCGCGTGCGCAACCGCGAAAAGGCGAAATTCGTCATCGGCGACAAGGTGCCCGTGATTACCACCACCATCTCGCCGGGCACGGGCGGTTTTGCCTCCGAGTCGATCAGCTACCTGGACGTGGGCCTGACGGTCAACGCCGAACCGACCATCTACCTGAATAACGAGGTGGGCATCCGCATCTCGCTCGAAGTGAGCAACCTGGGCGCGGCCACCATCACCAAGAGCGGTTCGACCCTGTACCAGATCGGCACGCGCCAGGCATCGACCATGCTGCAGCTGAAGGATGGCGAGAACCAGGTGCTGGCGGGCCTGATCAACAATGAAGAGCGCAGCGCCGGCAACAAGGTGCCGGGCCTGGGCGACATACCGGTGCTGGGGCGCCTGTTCGGCAGCAGCAAGGACGACAGCCAGAAGACGGAAATCGTGCTGTCGATCACGCCGCACCTGGTGCGCACGGTACAGCGTCCGGAAGCGAAGGAATCGGAATTTTCAGCCGGTACCGAAGGCAGCTTCCGCCGCCGGCCCGACATGGCGGCCAAGGCGCCGACGCAGATGCCGGGCACGGTCATCGTGCGTTCCGGCCCGTCCGCCGTCGGCATGCAGCCGGCGCCGCCGCAGCCGATGATGGTGCCCGGCCAGCTGCCGTCATCGTTGCCGGCACCGCAGCCGCAGCCGCAAACCGTGCCGGCGCCGGAAGTGGCGCCGTCGCCCGAGCCGGCCGCGTCGCCCCTGCCGATATCGTCGGGCCAGCCCGTGCCGCTGCAGATGGCGCCGTTGCCGCTGTCGTCCGGCCAGCCCGTGCCGGTGGCGCAGCCGCCCGCCAAATGAGGCTGGCGCGCGCGCAGTCGTGCGCCGGCGGCCAGGGCGGCTTTTCCCTGATCGAGCTGCTGGTGACCCTGGCCATCCTGGGCGTGCTGGCCACCCTGGTGGTGCCCGTCACGCAGGTGACGGTGCAGCGGCGCCAGGAGCAGGACTTGCGGCGCGCGCTGCGCGAGATCCGCCAGGGGCTCGATGCCTACAAGCGCGCCGGCGACGAGGGCCGCATCGTGCGCGCCCCCGACGCCAGCGGCTACCCGAAAAGCCTGGACGTGCTGGTCGAGGGCGTGCCGGACCAGCGCAACCCGAAGCGCAGCAAGATGTTCTTTTTGCGCCGCGTGCCGCGCGACCCGTTCAATATGGATGCCAGCCTGAGCGATGCGCAGACGTGGGGGCGGCGCAGCTACGCCAGCGAGGCGAGCGAACCGCGCGAGGGCGACGACGTGTACGATGTCTACTCCACTTCCAGCAAGACGGGCCTGAACAACGTGCCTTACCGTTTATGGTGAACCATGCCTGCTGATACTCCTTCCCCATGCGATGCCCGGCGTGCGCGCGGCTTTACCCTGATCGAATTGCTGGTGGTGCTCGGCATCGTGGCGCTGCTGCTGACCCTGGCCGTGCCGCGCTATTTCCCCAGCCTCGACAAGGCGAAGGAAACCGTGCTGGCGGATAACTTGCGCAACCTGCGCACCACCATCGACCAGTTCCATGGCGATACGGGGCGCTACCCGGATACCCTGGAGCAACTGGTGGACAAGAAATACCTGCGCGCCATGCCGATCGACCCCATCACCGAAAGCGACGCCAGCTGGATCATCGTGCCGCCGCCCGACGATACGCCGGGCCAGGTGTATGACGTGAAGAGCGGCGCGCCGGGCAAGGACCGCAGCGGCACGCCCTTCGCCGATTGGTAGCGGCGATGCGCCCCTTGCCGTCCCGCCCGCTGCGCCGCCAGCATGGCTTCACCTATCTGAGCCTGATCATCGTGGTGGCGATACTGGGCCTGGTGGGGGCGGCAGGGTTGAAGATGGGTTCGCTGTTGCAGCGCCAGGCGGCGGAGCAGGAGCTGCTCGATATCGGCGCGCAGTTTTCCGATGCCTTGCTCAGCTACGCGGCCGCCACGCCTGCCGGCCAGCCGCAACAGCCGCCCAGCCTGGCCGCCTTGCTGCGCGACCCCCGCGTGCCGCACATGCGCCGCCACTTGCGCAAGCTGTTTGTCGATCCCATCACGGGGCGCGCCACATGGGGCTTGCTGTACCAGCCTGGCAGCAATGGCATCATCGGCGTGCATAGCCTGTCGCAGGCCGCGCCGTTGAAAGTGGGGAACTTCGAGGCGCGTTTCGCCGGCTTCGAAGGCAAGGCGCATCTGTCGGAATGGCATTTCATGGTCAGCGGGCAAGCGCCCCTGCCGCCGGCGCAGCCCATGAACATGCCACCAGGAACCATTGCGCCTGGCGGCGCAGCGGACGTGCAGCCGGTCACGCCGGCGCCACCGTTGTTTTCCAGGCCTATTTCCCCGCCGCAAGAAGAGCCGGCGCCGGAGCCGCCGCAGCCTGCCGAGCTACCCGATGCGCCTGCCGATGCGGACGAAATGGCAGTCTCGCGATAAAAGTGCGCTGAAATGGCATAGATGTGCCAGCAACTATTTTCCTGCGGAAAGTGGTCGATACTGGCAAATATTTCACCTTGAAAATAGTTATCTCGTATGAAACTTCGATAAAATATTTATAAGTATTTTAGTGCATTTATGCTACCATTCTCATCAGTACTTTCGGTACTAAAACTATTGGTGGCCTGCGCATCGCAGCCATAAATTACTTTTTAAGGGATAAACTATGAAATTGAAATTTATCGCTGCAGGCATTCTGGCAGCAGCATCGTTCAGCGCATCGGCAGCAACGTACGACCTGGGTATCCTGGATCCATCGGGTTCGGACACCCTGTCGGCCATCACCACCAAGTTTGCCGCGAACACCGCAGTTGACGATTTCTGGACCTTCAAGCTGGTCACCCCATCGTCGACCTCGTTTGGCGCACTGCAAACGTTCTCCGTGGTTGAAGGCGCGATCAAGGATTTCTCGGCCACGCTGCTCGGTTACGGCAACCTGACCAACAGCACGGCAGCCGGCATCCAAAGCCTGAGCTGGGGCGGCCAGCTGGCTGCAGGCGAATACACGGTGCACGTCACCGGCCTGACGGGCCTGGCAAAAGCCCAGTACCTGGGTTCCGTATCGGCCCTGCCAGTACCTGAGCCAGAAACCTACGGCATGCTGCTGGGTGGCCTGGCACTGGTGGGCGCCGTCGCCCGCCGCCGCGCAAAGAAAGCTGCTTAAGCTTTCGCCGCAATGAAAAAACCCGCTTCGGCGGGTTTTTTTTCGTCTGCGCAGTATGCCGGGCCGGGCGCCAGGCCGCAGGCAGTACGCCGCTATGGCAGGGCGCAGGCTGCGATGCCCCGCGCATGTGGTCAGGCGCTGCGCTTGAAGTCGCGGAAGCGGAAACCGACGAGTAACAAGGTGGCAAAGTAGGCCACGCCGCAGACGGCCACCACCAGGGCCAGGGTGCCGGCCCGCAGCAGCGGATGGGCTTGCATGGCGATCCAGTCGATGCGCATGGCGCCGAAGGCCGCCACGCCGCCCATGACGAGCAGGGCCGGCAGCAGGCGCAGGAAGAACTTGGCCCAGCCCGGCTTGGGCTGGTAAATGCCGCGCTTGCGCAAGCCCCAGTACAGGAAGCTGGCGTTCAGGCAGGCGCCGAGGCCGATCGACAGGGCCAGGCCGGCCACGGCGATATAGGGCACGAACAGCAAATTCATCAGCTGCGTGGCGATCAGCACGCCGATGGCGATCTTCACGGGCGTGCGGATGTCCTGGCGCGCATAAAACGCGGGCGCCAGCGTCTTCACGAGGATGATGCCGACCAGGCCCAGGCTGTAGGCCACCAGCGGCTGCGTCGACATGGTCACGGATTCGGCCGTAAACTTGCCGTAATGGAATAGCGTGGCGATCAGCGGCGTGGCCAGGGTCGCCATGCCGACGGCGGCGGGCAGGGCCAGCAAAAAGGTCAGGCGCAAGCCCCAGTCCAGCAGGGCCGAGTATTCCACCTTGTCGCCGTCCACGTTCGCCTTCGACAGGCTGGGCAGCAAGATGGTGCCCAGGGCCACGCCCAGCATGGCGGTCGGAAACTCCATCAGGCGGTCCGCATACGACAGCCAGGAAATGCTGCCCTCGGCCAGGCGCGACGCGATGCTGGTGTTGATCATCAGGCTGATCTGCGCTGCCGAGACGGCGAACACGGCCGGTCCCATCTTCTTCAGTACGCGGCGCACGCCGCCGTCGGACAGGCCGATGGCGGGATTGATCGACAGGCGCGGCAGCATGCCGATCTTGATCAGGGCGGGAATCTGGATGGCCACCTGCAGCAGGCCGCCGGCAAACACGGCAATGGCCATGGCGTAGATCGGCTGTTTCAGGTGCGGGGCGAGGAATAGCGAGGCGGCGATGAACGACAGGTTCAGCAGTACCGGGGTGAACGCGGGGATCTTGAATTCGCGCCAGGTATTCAGAATGCCGCCCGCCAGGGCCACGAACGACATGCAGGTAATATAAGGGAACATCAGGCGCGTCATCCATACGGCCGCGTCGAAGGCGCCCGCATCCTTGGTCAGGCCGGTGGCGATCGCATACACGAACCACGGCGCGCCGACGATGCCGATGGCGGACACGAGCAGGGTGGCCCAGACGAGGGTGGTGGCCACATGGTCGGCCAGCTGCTTGCTCGCTTCCTGGCCATGCTGGTTCTTGTATTCGGACAAGATGGGCACGAAGGCCTGCGAGAAGGCGCCCTCGGCAAACAGGCGGCGCAACAGGTTGGGGATGCGGAAGGCAACGATGAAGGCGTCCGTGTAGGCGCCGGCGCCGAAGGCGCGCGCGAACAGGCTTTCGCGCAATAAACCGGTTACACGGGACAGCATGGTCATGCTGGAAATGGCGGCGAGGGTTTTAAGCAAGTTCATGGGGGCAGATTATAGCGGGCGCGGTAGCGGCAAACGCTTAAAATATGGTAACAATTGCTGCCGATTCGCTGCGGATATGCCCTTGCCAGCCCCATTTTCAGGTGATTTTGGCATCACACACGGTTTTTTGATTTGCCCCCGCTTGAAAATATCGCTATAATCGAAGGCTGTACAGAATTCTGTTACGCAGACACTAATGTTTGACAGGCACTGGTTTGGCACACATGGTTCGGCAGACGCACAGAACGCACCGGTTGGCAAACACTAATGTTTGCAAACGCACTTTGACCCTGTTTTAGGAAATTCCATGGCAAATACCGCACAAGCGCGCAAACGCGCTCGTCAAGCAGTTAAGCAAAACGCACACAATTCGTCCCAACGTTCGACCTTGCGCACGGCTATCAAAGCTGCTCGCAAAGCGATCCAGGGCGGCGACAAGGCAGCTGCTGCTGCAATCTTCCAAGCATCCGTGTCGACCATCGACCGTATCGCTGACAAGAAGATCATCCACAAAAACAAGGCAGCTCGCCATAAGAGCCGTCTGGCAGCTGCTTTGAAAGCACTGTCCGCTTAATATTCGCCAGCAGGCAAGCCGCCAAGGTGGCCTTGCCTGTGCCGGTACGCTGGCACTGGTTGAAAAGCAAAAACCCGCAGATTCATTCTGGCGGGTTTTTTCGCGTGGTCGGACGGTTTGCTGCGGTATCTGCCCTGTCTGGGGTGAGCGTGCACGCAGGGCGCGGGCGCGGCGAGCGGGCTTAGCGCGCCGGCGGCAGGTTGCCGATGTTCATGCCCGGCTTGATATTTCTCTGCTTGAACCAGCCCAGGTGCATTTCCAGCGCATAGCGTACGGGTACGGTTTTGCTTGAGCAATGGCTGTCCAGCGTGTGCGGCTGCATGTCTTCGATGTTGACGATCTTGCCGGCCGCATCGATGAAGGCTACCGACAGCGGCAGCGGCGTGTTCTTCATCCACATGCATTGCGTGGCCGGCGCGCCGAAGACAAACAGCATTCCCGCATTGGCCGGCATCTTGTCGCGGTACATCAAGCCTTCCTCGCGCTGCGCTTCCGTGGCAGCCACTTCCGCCTGGATCAAATGCATGCCCGCCGACAATTGCACGCTCTTCCATTGCGGCGTTTGCGCCAGGGCGCCGGCGGCGCCGGCCATCAGGACAAGGAAAAGGCTGTAGCTACGGCGGGAATTTTTCATGGGGTGGGCGCTGGCAATCGAAGCGGCGATTAAGCCATGCTGGCGCACGCATGGTCAAGCATTGCGCCGGACGATGGCGAAAGCGTGGGGTTGCAGCAACATGCGCGTTGCCGCAACCCGCTTTTCCCTGGCTGGCTGCGGGCCAGGCTTATTTGGTCGGCGTGCCTTCGGCGCTCGCCGGCTGCTTTGTCCGGCGCGCCTTCGGTATCAGGCGTTGCGGCGCGTCGGTGCCGGCCGAAGCCCTGGTCCTGGCCGACGCGGCGGGGCGCGTCGCATCCGTCGAGGCGGAGGCGTCGGTCGATGCGGATGCGGGCGGCTTCGGCGGATGGCTGGCATCGGTGGACGCCGATGCATGCAATTGCGCTCCCGACTGCGCCAGCGCGGCGCTGGCCAGCAGGGAAGCCAGCAGGCCCAACATTGTTTTCATCATCATCTTTCCTTTTCAGTCATGTGAAGGTGAGGATGATTCTATTCCATTATCTAAAAATAAATAGTGCTTATTGGAAAAACTGGCTGGGAAAGGCGGATTTTCTTGTCCCGTTCACGTTTTTCCAATATTTTCGGCCGGCACTTCGCACCATTCGCCGGGCATCAGCGGGTGGCTGGCCAGGGAAAAGGGGCCGATGGCGCTGCGCACCAGGCGCAGGGTGGGCAGGCCGACGGCGGCCGTCATGCGCCGCACCTGCCGGTTTTTTCCTTCTTTCACGGTGATCGCCAGCCACGACGTCGGCTTGTCGGCGCGCGCGCGGATGGGCGGATCGCGCGGCCACAGCCAGTCCGGCTCGGCAATGCGCACGGCCTTGCACGGTTTGGTGATGAAGTCGCCCAGGTCCAGCGGCGCCTGCAGGCGCGCCAGGCTGGCCGCATCGGGCACGCCGTCCACCTGCACCAGGTAGGTCTTGGCTTCCTTGCGGTCGGGATGGCTGATGTCGTGCTGCAGGCGGCCGTCATCGGTCAGCAGCAGCAAGCCTTCGCTGTCGGCGTCGAGGCGGCCGGCCGGGTAGATGCCGGGAATGGTCAGATGGTCGGCCAGGGTGGCGCGGCCTTCCTGCGGCGAAAACTGGCACAGGACCTGGAATGGTTTGTTGAAGAGGATGAGTGGCATACGGATGGGCTATAAGTGATGCAAACGATGGTGATGGATGGCTGGCGCCGCAAAAGCATGGCGCCCTGCACGATACTGGTGCATAATGTGAAACACTTGTCTTATGTCTTATAGAAGACTTAAGCTGGCGTTGTGATGGGGCGCTTTGGTATGGCGGCCGTGATGGCCTGGGTGTTCTTTCCCTGCTAAAGTGCGTTGTTGCTGCCATGTTCGGACTTGTTTTTGTAAACTCTGCAACCGCAGAGCGCGTCGCCGGGCCGCCAGGGCTGCCCACGGTGCGTCCCACTTCGGAGATCACGATGTATCAACATATCACTGTACCTGCTGACGGCAAAAAAATCACCGTCAACGCCGATTTTTCGCTGAATGTACCAGATAATCCCATCGTTCCCTTCATCGAAGGCGATGGCACGGGCATCGATATCAGCCCGGTCATGATCAAGGTGATCGACGCGGCCGTGGCCAAGGCCTATGGCGGCGCGCGCAAGATCAGCTGGATGGAAATCTATGCGGGCGAAAAATCGACGAATGTGTACGGTCCCGATGTGTGGTTGCCCGAGGAAACGCTGGAAGTGCTGAAGGATTACGTCGTTTCGATCAAGGGCCCGCTGACGACGCCCGTCGGCGGCGGCATCCGTTCGCTGAACGTGGCCCTGCGCCAGCAGCTGGACCTGTACGTCTGCCTGCGCCCCGTGCGCTACTTCACGGGCGTGCCGTCGCCCGTGAAAGAGCCGGAAAAGACGGATATGGTGATTTTCCGCGAAAACTCGGAAGACATCTATGCCGGCATCGAATACCAGCAGGGTTCCGAGGGCGCGAAAAAGCTGATCGATTTCCTCGTCAAGGAAATGGGCGTGACCAAGATCCGCTTCCCGGCCACCTCCGGCATCGGCATCAAGCCCGTCTCGATCGAGGGCACGGAGCGCCTCGTGCGCAAGGCCCTGCAGTATGCGATCGACAACGACAAGCCTTCCGTGACGATTGTGCATAAAGGCAACATCATGAAGTACACGGAAGGCGGCTTCCGCGACTGGGCGTATGCGCTGGCGCAAAAGGAATTCGGTGCCGAGCTGATCGATGGCGGTCCATGGTGCAAGTTCAAGAACCCGAAGACGGGCCGCGACATCATCGTCAAGGATTCCATCGCTGACGCATTCCTGCAACAGATCCTGCTGCGCCCGGCCGAATACAGCGTCATCGCCACCCTGAACCTGAACGGCGACTACATCTCCGACGCGCTGGCGGCGCAAGTGGGCGGCATCGGCATCGCGCCGGGCGCCAACCTGTCCGACTCCGTCGCCATGTTCGAGGCGACGCACGGCACGGCGCCGAAGTACGCGGGCAAGGATTACGTCAACCCCGGTTCGCTGATCCTGTCGGCGGAAATGATGCTGCGCCACATGGGCTGGCTGGAAGCGGCCGACCTGGTCATTTCCTCGATGCAAAAGTCGATCGCCTCGAAGCGCGTCACCTATGATTTCGCCCGCCTGATGGAAGGCGCGACGCAAGTGTCGTGTTCCGGCTTCGGCGACGTGATGATCGAGCACATGTAATGGCAGGGGCAGGGTGCGCGGCGCGCATCCTGCGGACGAAAAAAAACCCCGTTTGACAACGGGGTTTTTCACATCTGAGGGCCGGCGATGCTTAGGCTGCTTGGATGTTGGAAGCTTGCTTGCCTTTAGGGCCTTGCGTGACTTCGAATTGAACTTTTTGACCTTCTTTGAGGGTCTTGAAACCGTTCATGTTGATTGCGGAGAAGTGAGCAAACAAATCTTCGCCGCCGTCATCTGGAGTGATGAAGCCAAAACCTTTGGAATCATTGAACCACTTAACTGTACCTGTTGCCATAAAAAGAACTTTCAAAATTAAAACAAATCACACGAGCCATAAAAGCAAGAAGCTTCTTGCCCCCTCCTCGACGTCTCACTTCTTATCAAGCTGTACATTACTGCAACAGTCGATACAGCATTGTTGGCGGAATAAATAATGAAGTCAAGCGCTTTTCCACCGATATTGCCAAATTCTTCACGACGACCAAAAAAGCAACTCTTGATTTTGGCGGCAAGGTCGCCATCTGCGCAGTATTAAGAAAACGCGTAAGATTGAAAACAATTGGAAAGGCGCAGATATTGCGCATGACAACCACTGTGAAAGCATTAGAATAAGCGTATGGCAACCAAGCACGACACAGAAACCCTGCTGGAGCGGCAAGTGCTGAAGCCGCCACCGCTCTACCAGGTAGCCTTGCTCAATGACGACTACACCCCGATGGAATTTGTGGTGGCCATCATTCAGGAGTATTTCAACAAGGACCGTGAAACGGCGACGCAAATCATGCTCAGTGTTCATCGCTACGGCAAAGGAGTGTGCGGCGTGTTCTCTAAAGATATAGCGTGTACCAAAGTGGAGTTCGTTTTAACGCATGCGCGCAAGGCGGGGCATCCCCTGCAGTGCGTGATGGAGGAAGTATGATTGCGCAGGAATTAGAAGTAAGTTTGCACATGGCGTTTGTCGAAGCTCGGCAGGCACGGCACGAATTCATTACGGTTGAGCATTTACTGCTGGCACTGCTGGATAATCCCTCCGCTGCTGAGGTATTGCGTGCCTGCGCGGTCAATATTGAAGACCTGCGCAAGACCCTCACCAATTTTATCGGCGATAACACGCCGACCGTGCCTGGCACGGGCGAAGTCGACACCCAGCCGACGCTTGGTTTCCAGCGCGTGATCCAGCGCGCCATCATGCATGTCCAGTCCGCGTCGAACGGCAAGAAGGAAGTCACGGGCGCCAATGTGCTGGTGGCCATCTTCGGCGAAAAGGATTCGCACGCTGTTTACTACCTGCACCAGCAGGGCGTGACGCGCCTGGACGTGGTCAACTTCATTTCGCACGGCGTGCGCAAGGACCAGTCGACGGAAAGCGCGAAGGCGTCGGAAGGCGTGGAAGAGGCGCCCGTCGATGGCCAGCCGAAGGAAAGCCCGCTCGACCAGTTCACGCAAAACCTGAACAAGGCCGCTGCCGAAGGCAAGATCGACCCGCTGATCGGGCGCGAGGACGAAGTCGACCGCGTGATCCAGATCCTGTGCCGCCGCCGCAAGAATAATCCGCTGCTCGTCGGCGAGGCAGGCGTGGGCAAGACGGCCATCGCCGAAGGCCTGGCCTACCGCATCACGCAAAGCGATGTGCCGGAAATCCTGCAGAATGCCGTCGTGTATTCGCTGGACATGGGCGCCTTGCTGGCCGGTACCAAGTACCGCGGCGACTTCGAACAGCGCCTGAAAGCCGTGCTCAAGCAATTGAAGGACAATCCGAACGGCATCCTGTTCATTGACGAGATCCACACCATCATCGGTGCGGGCTCGGCGTCGGGCGGCACGCTGGACGCGTCCAACCTGCTGAAGCCGGCCCTGGCGAACGGCCAGCTGAAATGCATCGGCGCGACCACGTACACGGAATTCCGCGGCGTGTTCGAGAAAGACCATGCCTTGAGCCGCCGCTTCCAGAAAGTGGACGTCAACGAGCCGACCGTCGAGCAAACCGTGCAAATCTTGCGCGGCCTCAAATCGCGCTTCGAAGAGCACCATGGTGTGAAATACTCGGCTTCGGCCCTGTCGACGGCGGCCGAGCTGGCGGCGCGCTTCATCAACGACCGCCATCTGCCCGACAAGGCGATCGACGTCATCGATGAAGCGGGCGCGGCGCAACGCATCCTGCCGAAGTCGAAGCAAAAGAAAACCATCGGCAAGGCCGAGATCGAGGACATCATCGCCAAGATCGCGCGCATTCCGCCGCAAACGGTCAACCAGGACGACCGCAGCAAGCTGCAGACGATCGACCGCGACTTGCGTAATGTTGTGTTCGGGCAAGATCCGGCCATCGACGCGCTGGCCTCGGCCATCAAGATGGCCCGTGCCGGCCTGGGCAAGACAGACAAGCCGATCGGCTCCTTCCTGTTCTCCGGTCCGACCGGCGTCGGCAAGACCGAGGTGGCCAAGCAGCTGGCCTTCATCCTCGGTATCGAGCTGATCCGTTTCGACATGTCGGAATACATGGAACGCCATGCGGTCAGCCGTCTGATCGGCGCGCCGCCGGGCTATGTCGGCTTCGACCAGGGCGGCTTGCTGACGGAAGCGATCACCAAGAAACCGCATGCGGTCTTGCTGCTCGATGAAATTGAAAAAGCCCATCCGGACATTTTCAATATCCTGCTGCAAGTCATGGACCATGGCACCTTGACGGATAACAATGGCCGCAAAGCCGATTTCCGCAACGTGATCATCATCATGACGACGAATGCGGGTGCGGAAAGCTTGCAAAAGACGTCGATCGGCTTCACGAATTCGAAGCAGGCGGGCGACGAGATGGCCGACATCAAGCGCATGTTTACGCCGGAATTCCGCAACCGCATCGACGCGACCATTAGCTTCCGCGCGCTGGACCAGGAAATCATCCTGCGCGTGGTCGACAAGTTCCTGATGCAGCTGGAAGAGCAGTTGCACGAGAAAAAGGTCGAAGCCGTGTTTACGGAGAAACTGCGCACCTTCCTCGGCAAGAAAGGCTTCGATCCGCTGATGGGCGCGCGTCCGATGGCGCGTTTGATCCAGGACATGATCCGCAAGGCGCTGGCCGACGAACTGCTGTTCGGCCGCCTGGTCACCGGCGGACGGGTCACTGTCGACCTCGACGACAAGGAACAGGTCTTGCTGGAGTTCCCGGAACCGCCTGACGCGGCGCCGACGGCCGCACCGGAAACGGTGGAAGTGGAATAAGCGCTTCCTGCCCCTTCCGAAAAACCCGCCCACGCAAGTGGCGCGGGTTTTTTTACGCGCCTATCGCTTGCCAGGGAAACTGTGGTGGAAATTACCTTGTTTAAAAATAGGTATTGCTTTTGCTTCAGCTATGCAAGAATCATGATCCGATGTCGGCCATGCCACACTTCCCGCGTCGTTTCGCTTCCATGTCCGCTCATAGCTTGTTGAAAGACTGCTTCATGAAAATGTCCCGTACTCTCGCCTTCCTCCTGTTTTCCGCCGGCCTGCTGGGCAGCGCCGCCGCTGCCTCTACCGCGCCTGCCGGCAGCTATTTCCGCTTTCCCGCCGTGCGCGGCGACACCGTCGTCTTCACGGCCGAAGGCGACCTGTGGAAAAGCAATATACGCGGTGGCGCGGCGCAGCGCCTGACCACGCATCCCGGTTATGAAACGAATGCGGCGATTTCGCGCGATGGCCAGTGGCTGGCGTTTTCCGCCGCCTACGAGGGGGCGCAGGAAGCGTATGTGATGCCGCTGGCCGGTGGCTTGCCGCGCCGTATCTCGTACGACAATGGCGGCGTGCTGGTGCTGGGCTGGACGGCGCAGGGCGAAGTGCTGGTCAGCACGCAAAATACGGATGGCCCCGCCTCGCGTCGCATCGTCGCCGCCATCGACCCCGTGCAACAGACGCGCCGCGTGTTTCCCGTGGCCGACGCGAATGACGCCGTGCTCGACGATGCCGGCACTACCCTCTATTTCACGCGTTTCGGCCTGGCCATGACCAACGACAATGTGCGCCGCTACCGTGGCGGCGCGCATGCGACGCTGTGGCGCTATGGTCTGGACGGCAAGGCCGAAGCCGTGCCCATGCACACGGATGCCGCCGTGTCGGCTGGCAACAACAAGCGCCCCATGTGGTGGCAGGGCCGCGTCTATTACATCAGCGACGAAGGCGGCAGCGACAATCTGTGGAGCATGCTGCCTGACGGCACCGATCGCCGCGCCCTGACGGCGCACACGCAGTGGGACGTGCGCAATGCGGCGCTCGGCGACGGTCGGATCGTCTACCAGCTGGGCGCGGATTTGCACGTGCTCGACTTGAACGCGCCAGGCACGTCGGCGGGTTCGCCGCCGCTGGCCATCAGCCTGGTGTCCGACTTCGACCAGCAGCGCGCGCGCCAGATCCGCTCGCCGCTCGATACCTTGAGCAATGTCCAGCTGTCCGGCAAGGATGAGCGCATCATCCTCACTGCGCGGGGCCGCGTCAGCATCGCCGGCACGGGCAGCCTGCGCCGCGTCGACATCGCCATTCCGGAAGGCGCGCGTGCGCGCGACGCCGTCTTTTCCAGCGACGAGAAATCCGTCTTCGCCATCGTCGACACGAGCGGCGAAAATGAAATCTGGAAATTCGCCGCCGACGGCTCGGGCCAGGGCGAGCAGCTGACGACGCAGGGCGACAATCACCGCTGGAAACTGTACCCGTCGCCGGACGGGCGCTGGCTGGCGCACTCGGACAAGAAGGGCCGTTTCTGGCTGCTGGACCTGGCGAACCGGGCCAACCAGCTGATCGACGATGCGGGCAAGGCGGGCGTGGACAAGCACGATGAAGTGCAATGGTCGCCCGACAGCCGCAACCTGGCCCTCGTGCGCGTGGCCAGCGATGCGCAGCGCGAGCAGATCGGCCTGTACAACCTGGCGTCGAAACAGCTGCAGTTCGTCACCAGCGACCGTTATACCTCCGGCTCGCCCGTGTTTTCGCCCGATGGGAAGTGGCTGTATTTCATGTCGGCGCGCAATTTCCAGCTGGCCAATGGCTCGCCGTGGGGCGACCGCAACATGGGGCCCGTGTTCGACAAGCGCACGGGCGTGTACGCGCTGGCGCTGCAGCCAGGCAACCGTTTCCCATTCCAGCCCGACGATGAGCTGAGCCGGCCCGGTGTCAAGCCAGCCGAGACGGACGATGAAAAGGCGGCCGAGCTGGCGGCGGAAAAAGCGCTGGAAAAGGCCGGCGGCAAGAGCGCCGTGAAGAAGGCGCCGGCCGCCCTGCCGGCCATCGTCATGCCAGGCCTGGCCGAACGGTTGTACGAGGTGCCGCTGCCTGCTGGCAACTACAGCGCGTTGGCCGTCGACGACAAGCGCCTGTATTTCCTCGAGCGGGAAGGCAGCGAGCGCAAGTCCAGCCTGAAGACCCTGGCGATCGGCAATACGGGCTCCAAGCCGGAGCTGCTGGTGGCCAATGTGCGCGAATTCGACCTGGCCCAGGATAAAAAGCACCTGTATTACCGTACAGTAGCGGCGACGGGCCCGGGCGAGATGCTCGTGGTCGAGGCGGGCGCCAAGCTGCCAGGCGACCTGTCGAAGGCAAAGGTCAAAGTTGACGACTGGACGTTTGTGTCGAATCCGCGCCTGGAATGGAAGCAGATGTTCAACGATGCCTGGCGCTTGCACCGCGATTTCCTGTACGACGCAAAGATGCGCGGCGTGGACTGGAAGGCGGCGCGCGACAAGTATGCGCCGCTGGTCGAGCGCGTGACGGACCGCGCCGAACTCAATGACGTGCTGGGCATGATGGTGGCCGAAGTGGGCGCCCTGCATTCGCAGATCCGTTCCGGCGAACTGCGCCGCACGGAACAGGAAGGCACGCCGGCGGGGCTCGGCGCCGTGCTGGCGCGCACGGGTGCTGGCTACAGGGTCGAGCATATCTACCGCAGCGAGCCGGAACTGCCGTCCGAGCGGGCGCCGCTGTCGCGTCCCGAGGTGGACGTGCGCGCAGGCGACATCATCACGGCCGTCAATGGCAAGGACGTGCTGGGCGCGCGCGACATCAGCGATTTGCTGCTGAACCAGGCCGACAAGCAGGTGCTGCTGCAGGTGAAGCGGGGCAACGGCGCGCCGCGTGCCGTCATCGTCAAGCCCGTGACCATGGCAAAACAGACGGCGCTGCGCTATGGCGACTGGGAACTGAGCCGTGCCGAACAGGTGGCGGCCGCCTCGCAGGGGCGCGTCGGCTACCTGCACCTGCGCGCCATGGGACCCAACGACATCGCCTCGTTCGCGCGCGATTTTTATGCGAATATCAACCGCGAAGGCCTGATTATCGACGTGCGCCGCAATAACGGCGGCAATATCGACAGCTGGATCATCGAAAAACTGCTGCGCAAGGCCTGGGCTTACTGGGCGCCGCCCGGCGTGCAGCCGTCGTCGAACATGCAGAACACCTTCCGTGGCCACCTGGTGGTGCTGGTCGATGAACTCACGTATTCGGATGGCGAGACGTTCGCCGCCGGCATCAAGGCCCTGGGCCTGGCGCCGCTGGTGGGCAAGCGCACGGCCGGCGCCGGCGTCTGGCTCAGCGACAATACGCGGCTGCTTGACAACGGCATGGCGCGCGTGGCGGAAAACGGCCAGTTCGGCATCGACGGCCAGTGGCTGATCGAAGGCGTGGGCGTGGTGCCGGACGTGGAGGTGGACAATCCGCCGCACGCTACTTTCAATGGCGGCGACCGCCAGCTGGACGTGGCGCTCGAGATGCTGGCGAAAAAGCTCAAGGAACAGCCGCGGCCTGCATTCCAGGCGCAGCCGATACCGGCGCTGAAGTAGGCGCGCGCCAGCCCGCTACAGGCTGGTGATGGCCTTGAACTGCTGCGCGCGCCGGCGCGACACCTCGACCACGCTGGCGTCGGGCAGGTGCAGGTCGAGGCCATCGGCCGCGTTGGGCGCGACGCTGGCCACGTGCGCCAGGTTGACGATCTGGCGCCGGTTGGCGCGGAAGAATTGCGCGGGAGGCAGGCGTTCTTCCAGCTGGTTCAGGGAGCGCAGCATGAGCGGGCGCTGCCCCGCGAAGTGCACGCGCGTGTAATTGCCTTCCGATTCCAGCAAACGGATGTCGTCGAGCGCGACAAACCAGCAGCGCTCGCCATCCTTGATGAAGACCTTGCGCGGCGCCGGCTGCGCCGCCTGCACGCGCGCGTCGACCTTGGCCAGCGCCGCCGCCAGGCGCGCCGCCTGCACGGGTTTTTGCAGGTAATCGAGGGCGCTCACTTCGAAGGCTTGCAGCGCGTACTGGTCGAAGGCCGTGCAAAAGATGACGTCCGGGGCCGCGTCGAGGGCCGCCAGCAAGTCGAAGCCCGAGCCGCCCGGCATCTGCACGTCGAGCAGCAGCAGGTCGGGCTGCAGCTTGGCGATCTGCGCGATGGCTTCGGCGGCGCTGGCCGCCTCGCCAACGATGTCCACTTGCGCATGCGCGGCCAGCAGGCGGCGCAGTTCGGCGCGCGCCAGGCGCTCGTCATCGACCAGCAGCACCTTGAGTGGCGGTGCGTTCATGGCTGCTCCGGCAGGGACATGGTGGCGTACACCCAGCCCGCCTGTTCGCGCAATTCCAGGCCGGCGTCAGCGCCGCAGGCCAGCTGCAGGCGCTGGCGCGCATTGCGCAGGCCGACGCTGGTGGACCTGCCGGGCTGACGCAGGGCGCCCGTGTTGGCCACCTCGATCTGCAGCATCGCCACGCCCCCTGCCGGACTGGCGCGCCGCGCCGCGATGCGGATGTCGCTGCCGTCCTGGCTGGTTTCCACGCCATATTTGACGGCGTTTTCCACCAGCGTCTGCAGGGACATGGGCGGCACGCCTGTCGTTTCCAGTTCCGCCGCGATGTCAAAGCTGACGCGCAGGCGCGATTCGAAACGTATCTGCTCGATTGCCAGGTAGGCGCGCACGGCGTCGAGTTCGGCCGCCAGCGGTACCGTCGCGTGCTGGCCCGATTGCAGCGCGTGGCGCATCAGGCCGGCCAGCTGGTCGATCATGTTCGCGGCCGCGTCGCGGTCTTCGAAGATCAGCGCGCGCACGCTATTGAGGCTATTGAAGAAAAAATGCGGATTGACCTGCGCCTGCAGCGCGCGCAGCTCCGCTTCGCGTCCATGCAGCTGCAGGCGCAGGGTTTCCGCTTCCAGCCGGTTGACGCGGCGCAGCGACAGCGCGGCCGAATAAAACACCGTCCAGGCGAGGAATACGCCGAACCAGAACAGCAGCGCGCCAGGCAGCCAGGCGATGCCGTGCAGGACATCGGGCGGATACATGACGTGGAAGGCGATCACCACGCTGGCCGTCTGGACGGCCGCCAGCAGGAACAGCGACGGCAGCACGCGTTTCCAGCGCAAGCCGTTCGCCGCCCAGCCGCGCCGGCGCAGGACGCCGTGCCACAGGTGCGACAGCAGCAGGCCGCCCAGCGAGCCCCAGCAGGCGATGGTGGCGACGATGCGCAGCTCCGAGGAGCCGCCGTACACGCTGTTGAACAGGGCCAGCGCGCTCCAGCCGGCCAGCTGGAAGGTCCAGTACCAGTTGATCCGGGCCAGCAGCGAAGGGCGGTGGAGTGGCGTCATGGCTTAGCGCAGGAACTGTTCGATGCGGCCGAACATCCAGTCCGGCTGGTCGTACATGATGAAATGGCGCGCCGTGTCGGCCAGCGCGACCTGCACGCCCGGCAGCTGCGCATACTGCTGCTGGAAGGTCGCTTCGATGGCGGCGCGCGGCGCGTAATCCTTGTAGGCGATCCAGGTGCCCAGGACCAGCGTGGGCGACGTCACTTTCGCCACGTCCTGGCGCAGGTCGCTGGCCATCAGCGTGCCCATGGCCTGGATCACGGTTTCGCGGTCCGAGCGCTGGCCCCAGCCGATGATGCGCTCCACGTCGGCCGGCGCGCTGGCCATGCTGGCGACGGTGCGGCGCTGGCTGGCGCTGGCAGTGGCCGCGTCCTGGGCCCGCATGGCCGCCTGCATCTGCAACGACATCGCTTGCAGCTGTTCTTGCGTGATGCTGGGCAGTTGCGTCGCGCCCAGGGCCGGCAGCGAGTCGACGATCACCAGCTTGCCCGTCTGCGCCGGGTGGTTGATGCCCATTTTCAAGGCCAGGAAGCCGCCCAGGCTATGTCCGATGATGGCCGGCCGGCCCAGTTTTTTTCCGGTGATGTAGTCGGCCAGCTGCTGCTCCGCCTGGGCCAGCAAGTCGCCGCCGATGGGCGCCACGCCGGCAAAGCCGGCCAGGGTCAGCACATGGCATTGGCGCGCGCCTTGCGGGCCGCACAGGCGCGCCACCGTGCCTTGCCACACGTCACCCGACGAGGCCAGGCCGGGAATCAGGATGACGGGACTGCCCTGGCCCGTGACGTCGACGGTGAATGCGGTGGGCGTCGCCGCCTGGGCGGCGCTGGCCAGCAAGGCGCCGAGTAAAAACAGTTTTTGCATCGTTCGTTTCATGATGTGTTACCTCCTTGGCATGATGCTAGCGGCGCGCGCGGCGCCGCGCCAGCACGGCGGGATGAGCGGTGGCAGGCGAGGATGAGTGGCGGCGCCGGCGCTCAAATCCACTCTTCCTGGTCCACGCCCTGGTCCGGGAGGTAGGTCAGGTACTGCACCATGCGCGGCAGCGCGCCGCGGTTGGCGGTGGCGCAGTGGGGCAGGGCCTGGTGCCAGATGATGAAATCGCCCGCGTCGCCCGCGACGGGCACGGGACGCAGGTTTTCTACCGCCCATTCGCGGGGCTGGCGTTCCGGCGGCACGCTGTCGAGCCATGGCCCGAGGCGGTGCTGGAAGCCGGGCACGCAGTGAAAGGCGCCATGGTCGGCCGGGCAGTCGCTCAGGTAGAGCATGCCCTGCAGCTTGAAGGGCACGGGCAGGCGCAGGCTGACATCCCAGTGTAGCGCGCTGCCGAGGAAACGGTGGCTGGCCGTCTCGGGTGGATTGAAGCTCACCTTGTCGATGGAGGGGTAGATGGCGCTGCTGCCATACAGCTGCTGGTAGGCGCGGCGGATGCGCGCGCCGTGGCGGTTCGCCTCCAGCGCGGGATGGTCGGAAAACTGCAGCATCAGTCCGCGCTTGCCGGGGTGCGGCTGGTACCACGACGCCGTATCGTCGGCGCTGGCGCCAAGGTAGTCCCAGATGGCCTGCCGGGCGGCCAGGCATTGTTCGCGCGGCACTGCGCCGCGCAGCACCAGGTAGCCATGTTCCTCGAAGAAGCGCAGGTCGCTGGCGGACAGCAGGTCTGTATGTCCGTTTGCGGCGTGCGGCGGGCGCACCCGCGTGCGCGCGGCCAGCCAGCCCTGGAAGGCGTCCAGCGATGGCTGCTGCTGGTGAAGGAATTGCAGCGCGTCTTCCAGCGAAATACCCAGCCCATACAGCGCCCTGATTTCACGGTTATCGTTCGACAGCGCCCTGGTGCCGGGCGTGCCGGGGGGCGTGGTGCAATGCTGCCATAAGCGGTGCAGGGAAAGCCAGTCGTCCATGGTGTCCAAGTGGTGGCAGGGGGAAGGAGGAGGTGTCAGCCGGCGCGAAGCCGGCGCCATAGTGTCGTGCGGCTGATGCCCAGGTAGCTGGCGGCGGCATCGCGGCGTCCGCCGAAGCGCGCCAGCACGGCGCTGGCGCTTTCGTTTGCCAGGCGCGGCGGCGTGGCGGTTGCTGGCACTGGCGCAAGCGGCGCCGCGATTGAGCCTTGCGCCAGCTCGGGCGCCACGCCCAGCACGAAGGCGGGCGTCAGCGCCTGCAGCGGTTCGGCGGCGAGAAACAGCGCCAGCCGCTCGGCCAGGTTGCGCAGTTCGCGCACGTTGCCGGGCCAGTCGTAGCGGCGCAGCAGCGGCGCGCACGCCTGGACTTCCGCGTGCAGGTTCGGATGCGGGCGGGCGCCCAGCGCCGCCAGCGCGTTCTTCAGCGACCATTCGGCCAGGCCGGGAATGTCGCTGGCGCGTTCGCGCAAGGCCGGCAGATGCAGGCGCAGCACGGCCAGGCGGTAGAACAGGTCGGCGCGGAAGCGGCCTTCGCGGATGCGCTGCTCCAGGTCGCAGTGCGTGGCGCTGATGATGCGCACGTTGATGGCGATGGGCCGCGTGCCGCCCACGCGCACCACCTCGCGCTCCTCCAGCACGCGCAGCAGGCGCGTTTGCAGGGCCAGCGGCATTTCGCCGATTTCATCGAGGAACAGGGTGCCGTGGTTGGCCGCTTCGAACAGGCCCGCATGGCCGCCCCGGCGCGCGCCCGTGAAGGCGCCATCCTCGTGGCCGAACAGCTCCGACTCCAGCAGGGATTCGGCGATGGCGCCGCAATTGATGGCGATGAAGGGGCGGTTGGCGCCCAGGCTGCGCGGGCTTTCGCGGTGGATCGCCTGCGCCACCAGTTCCTTGCCGCTGCCGGTCTCGCCCTGGATCAGTACCGTCGCCGGCGAGCGGGCGAACAGCACCACCGACTGGCGCAGCGCCTCCATCGCCTCGGATTCGCCGCGCAGGTCGTGCAGGCCGTGGCGCGCGCGCAAGGTATCGGCCACCGCCGTGCGCCTGCTACGGCCCGATTCGAGCTGGGTCAGGCGCGCCAGTTCCAGTGCATCGTCGAAGGCGCGCCGGATCGAGGTGGCCGAATACACGAAGACGGCGGCCAGTCCCGCTTCCTCGGCCAGGTCGGTGACGAGGCCCGCGCCGACGACGGCTTTCACGCCGGCCGCCTTCAGTTCATTGATCTGCGCGCGCGCGTCTTCTTCGGTGGCATAGGTGCGTTGAAAAATCTGGAAGCCGAAGGTGGCGGCAAATTCGGCCAGTTCCGGCATCGGGTCCTGGTAGGTGACGACGCCGATCTGCGGCGAGATGCGGCGCGCGCGGGCCAGCGCCTGCATCACGTCGTAGCCGCTGGCCTTGGCGATGATGACGGGCACCGACAGGCGTCCCTTCAGGTAGGCGCCGTTCGAGCCGGCCGCGATGACGGCGTCGCAGCGCTCCGTGGCCATGCGTTCGCGGATGTGGCGCACGGCGTCGTCGAAGCCCAGGTTGATCGGTTCGATCGCCGCCAGGTCGTCGTATTCGAGCGTGATGTCGCGAAACAGGTCGAACAGGCGCGAGACGGAGACGGTCCAGATGACGGGCTTGTCGCGGTGCTCGAGCGGGGGATGGGAGGGACGGCGCATGCTTTATTTTAAACGATTTGTTTCATTATTTTGCGCTGCAACGTCATTGCAACAAGCGCGTTGCAACTGGTCTGTGGCGTTTCAGATATTGCCACGAAGGAATATGAAAAAACCCCTGGAAACTGGTTTATGATCTAGCAGCACCATGATGCCTGGAAGCGTGGCTAGTCCAGGCGCATGTCCGACCCGCCTTTAACCGACCCATGGTGTCCATGAACCGCGTACCGACCAGTCCCGATTTCATCGCCGATGCCTTGCAGCTGATCGCCTTGCCGGCGTGCGCCTGCGATGCCTGCGGCATGGTGGTGGCCGCGAACGGCGCCCTGATCGCCCTGCTGGGTGTGGATATTTCCGGCCGGCTGCTGGCCGACTGTTTCAGCGACGCCTACCGCGTCTCGAGCACCAGCATGCTGCGCGGCGCGCTGGGCGCGGCGGGGCGCGAGCGGCACTGGGACAGCAGCCTGCAGGGCGCGGACCGCGCCATCGCCGTGCAGGTGTGGGCCAAGCCGTTGCCGGCGGGCGATGGCTTGCCGGGCGCGACCCTCGTGTTTGCCGACATCAGCGTGCAGCAGCGCGACCAGCAGGCCTTGCGCAAGACCTTGCTGGAGCAGCAGGCCATCCTGGAAAGCGCGGCCGTCGGCATCGTCTTTTCCAAGGGCGGCTTCATCGAGGAGTGCAATATCCGCGCCGCCGAAATGCTCGGTTATGCGCGCCACCAGCTGACCGGCATGCCCGGCGCGGTGCTGTACCGCTCCGCCGAGCATTGCCGCGCACTGGGACTGGAAGCGGCGCCGCTGCTGTCCAAAGGGAAGCCGTACCGCACCGAGCTGGAACTGCGGCGCCAGGATGGCACGCTGTTCTGGAGCCGGCTGCACGGACGCGCCGTCGACCCGCTGAATACGCACGACGGCACGGTGTGGATCATCGAAGATATCAGCGACCACCGGCGTGACGAGGATCAGTTGCGCCGCGCCCTGCTGGAAATGCAGGCGGTGATGGATAACGCGCCGCTGGCCATCGGTTTCCAGCGCGACAAGGGCGTGCTGCGCTACAACCGGCGCTTCGCCGAGTGTTTCGGCTTCGACGGCGACAGCGGCGTGGGCTTGCCGGTGGTCGACCTGTATCCGTCGCGCGCGGCCTACGAGAGCGTGGTGCGGCAGGCCTCGCCCCTGCTGCGGCGCGGCCTGCCGTTCCAGGGCGAGATGGAGATGCGCCGCCGCGACGGTTCCACCTTCTGGGCGCTGGCGTATGGCTATGTGCTCAATCCGGAAAACCAGGCCGACCGCGCGCTGCGCGACACGATCTGGCTGTTCGACGACCGCAGCGCGCAAAAGGCGGCCGAGGAGGCGACGCGCCAGCTGATGCTGGAGCAGCAGGCCATCCTCGACAACGCCTCCGTCGGCATCCTGTTTTCACGCGCGCGCCTGGTCCTGCGCTGCAATCCCCGCTTCGCCGAAATGTTCGGCTACACGCAGGACGAGATGACGGGCTTGCCCGCCGCCGAGCTGTTTCCGTCGGCCGCCGCCTACGAGGAGTTTGGCGTGCAGGCGACGCCGCTGCTGGGGCAGGGCTTGCCGTACGAGCAGGACGAATCGCTGTTCCGCCGCCGCGATGGCAGCCTGTTCTGGTGCCGCATCCGCGCCAAGGCCGTCGACCAGGCGCACAGCGAGCAGGGCGCCATCTGGATACTCGAAGACGTCACCGCCAGCCGGCAGGCGCAGATGGAAGTGGCGGCCATCATGACGAATGCCTCGGTGAGCATCCTGTTTACCAAGAACCGCCAGATCACGCGCTACAACCTGGGCTTTGCCGCCATGTTCGGCTACAGCGGCGACGAGGCGCTGGGCTTGCCGGGGCGCGCGCTGTATGTATCGCAGCAGTCGTACGACTTGCTGGGCGCGGCGGCCTTCCCCTTCCTCTCGGTGGGCAAGCCATTCCAGACGGAAGTGGAGATGATGCGTCGCGACGGCAGCACGCTGTGGGCGCAGCTGATCGCCTATGTCGTCAATCCGGACGACCCCACCGCGGGCACCATCTGGATCATCGAGGACCGCACGGAAGCCAAGCGCGCCGAAGAGTCCTTGCGCAACGCGCTGCTGGAAAACCAGGCCATCCTCGATAGCGCCGTGCTGGGCATCTCGGTGGTGGAGGGCGGCTTCAATTTACGCAGCAACAGCAAGATGGAGGAGCTGTTCGGCTATGCGCCCGGCGCAATGAACGGCCTCTCCGTGCAGGCCCTGTATCCGGACGTGGCGGCCTGGAAGGCGGCGCGCAGCGAGACGGCGCGCGATTTCAAGGCGGGCCGCGTGCACATGTCCGAATACCAGCTGGTGCGCAAGGACGGCAGCCGTTTCTGGGCGCGCCTGTCCGGTCGGCCGTTCGACCTGGCGCATGCGCATGGCCGCTCGGTGTGGCTGGTGGACGACGTGACGGCGCGCCGCGAGGCGGCCGAAGCGGTGCGCCGCGCGCGCGACGAGCTGGAACTGCGCGTGCACGAGCGCACGGCCGAACTGGCCGGCGCCAACCTGCTGCTGCAAGGCGAGATCGTCGAGCGGCGCCAGGCCGAGGCGCGCGTGCATCACATGGCTTACCACGACAACCTGACGGGCTTGCCGAACCGCGCGCTGCTGTCGGACCGCCTGGAGCGCGCCATGCTGGCGTCGCAGCGCTCCGGACGCAAGCTGGCCGTGATGTTCATCGACCTGGACCGCTTCAAGACCATCAATGATTCGCTGGGCCACATGACGGGCGATTTGCTGCTCAAGGAAGTGGCCGGCCGGCTGTGCCGCGCGGTGCGCGCCAGCGATACGGTGGCGCGCCTGGGCGGCGACGAATTCGTCGTGCTGGTGCCGGGCATACGCGGAGGCGATGAAGCGGCGCGCGTGGCCGAGAAAGTCATCGAGGCCCTGACGCCCGCCTTTCCTCTCGACGGCCACGTGCTGCACGTCACGCCGTCGATCGGCATCTGCGTGTATCCGGACGATGGCGGCGATGTCGATGCCCTGATGCGCCATGCCGATGCGGCCATGTACCATGCCAAGGGCAATGGCCGCAATAACTACCAGTTTTTCACGCAGACGATGAATCAGGCGGCGACCCTGCACTTCGACCTGGAAAGCAGCCTGCGCACGGCGCTGGCGCAAGACCAGTTCGAGCTGTTTTACCAGCCCGTCATCGATATCGCCACGCGCCGCCTGCACGGCATGGAAGTGCTGCTGCGCTGGCGCCGTCCCGGCCACGGCCTGGTGCTGCCGGACCGTTTCATTCCCATCATGGAGGAAAATGGCCTGATCGTGCCGGTCGGCGAATGGGTGCTGCGCCAGGCGTGCGCGCAAAGCATGGCCTGGCAGCGCCAGGGCCTGCAGCCGGTGCCGCTGGCGGTGAACCTGTCGCCGCGCCAGTTCATGCACAAGGGCCTGGTGGCGGCCATCGGCGCCGTGGTGCGGGAAACCGGCATCGACCCGGCGCTGCTGGAATTCGAGATCACCGAGACGGCGCTGATGCAGCATGGCGAGCATACGCTGGAGATTCTGCGCCAGATCAATGGCATGGGCTTGCGCCTGTCGATCGACGACTTCGGCACCGGCTATTCCAGCCTGGCCTACCTGAAGCGCTTCCCCGTGAAGAAGGTCAAGATCGACCGCGCCTTCATCAAGGACCTCGAGCATAGCGGGGAAGACCGCGCCATCGTGGCCGCCATCATCGCGCTGGCCGACAGCCTGCAATTGTCGGCCGTGGCCGAAGGGGTGGAGACGGAGGAGCAGTTCGCCCTGCTGCAGGCGCATGGCTGCCGCTACGCGCAGGGCTATCTGTTTTCGGCGCCCGTGCCGGCGGCGAATGCGCAGGCGTTGCTGGAACGCCGGGCATAAGCTGCTGCGCCGCCGTCAGGCGCTCCGGATCGGTCAGTCGATGGTGGCGACGACGGGCGCGTGGTCGGACGGCTGTTCCCACTTGCGCGGCACGCGGTCGATCACGCAAGCCGTGCAGCGGCCAGCCAGGGCGGGCGACAGCAGGATGTGGTCGATGCGCAGTCCTTTGTTGAGGCGGAAGCCCAGCTGGCGGTAATCCCACCAGCTGAACGATTTTTCCGCCTGCTCGAACAGGCGGAAGGCGTCCGTCAGGCCGATGTCGAACAGGCGCTGCAGGGCGGCGCGTTCCTTGTCCGAGACCAGCACTTGGCCTTCCCAGGCGACCGGGTCGTGCACGTCGCGGTCGTCGGGCGCGATATTGTAGTCGCCGACGACGGCCAGCTGCGGGTGCTGCTGCGCCTCCTCGGCCAGCCAGTCGTGCAGGGCGGCCAGCCAGCCCAGCTTGTACTCATATTTGTCCGAGTCGACGCTCTGGCCGTTCGGCACGTAGGCGCAGACGACGCGCACGCCGCCGATGGTGGCGGCCAGGATGCGCTGCTGCGCGTCTTCATAGCGCGGATTGTTCTTCACCACGTCGGTGATCGGCAGCTTCGACAGGATGGCCACGCCGTTGTAGGTCTTCTGGCCGCTGAAGACCACCTGGTAGCCGGCCGCCTCGATGTCGGCGACGGGGAACTTGTCGTCCGTCAGCTTGGTTTCTTGCAGGCACAGTATGTCGACCGGGTTGTCTGCCAGCCACTGCAGCACTTGCGGCAGGCGCACTTTGAGCGAGTTGACGTTCCAGGTGGCTAATTTCATGGGAAAAATCCTTGCTTGAATAGGTGACGATATGGTGTCGATAGGCGCGAATCTTACCGCATGCGTGTCGCCGGCGTCGTGCCAGGCTTGCCGAGCGCCTGCTTTGTTTGCTTGGAAGGAAAATGAATATAAAAAAAGTATTTATTTTTAACCAATCGTGGCGCATGAATATTATGTTTTTGTGTATGATTGATCAACCCCTATGTTTGATTTGGCATAAGTGGTTGGCGCGCTGCGCTGCGTATCGCGTTTTAACGCGACAAAGGTGTAAAGTTTCTCGCTAAAACGCGATAAAAACTACTAAAATGGCACAATGTAACAACTGTGTCACACAGCTTTGTTACGGCCAAGTTGGCAACCAGACAGGAAGCAGTTGTAATTAGTTGTAATTGCTATTCCGAATTACATGACCACTGTGCCCGGGGCGGAACGTAGAGTCCGTCCTTGGCGCCGCCAGACTTGTTATATAAATTGCAGTACTATATCTATGAGACTGTTTTGCGACATCAATAGATGGTACTATTTTGAAATGTTGCAGTTTTAATAGTGAGACTTGCGCGTAGCATTTGCAAAGGAAGAAAATGCGAACTGCATTTGAAGCGTGGGCGCAGCGTGACGGCCACATTGTGCGGCGAAGAGAAGACAAACCGGACGAGTACCTGATTTTCGAGACCCAGCGCCGCTGGGTCATCTGGCAGGCGGCTCTGACGCATGGCAAGACGGCAACCAAGCCGCGGGTCAGCGCGGCCGAAAAGGCAGCGAAGGCGCAGCGTGCGCTGGAGATGTCGTCCGACGAGGCAACGGTGCGCAACAAGGTGCTCAATGAGGTGCTGGACGCCTTCAGCGGTGCCGAAGGCGCCGCCGGCATGGAAGGCATTTTGAAAGTGATCCAGAGCCTGAAGATGAAACAGAAGGCACTGGCCGACGACAAGAGCGAAGATTCCACGGCTTGAGGGGACGGCGATGCGTTATCGGCACTACAAGGGCGGCATTTACGAACTGGTATGCGAAGCCACGCTGGAATCGGATCTGACGCCGATGATCGTCTATCGCGCCGCTGACGGCTCGATCTGGACGCGGCCGAAAGACGTGTTCTTTCAGCTGATCGAAGTCGAGGGCGTCATGGTGCAGCGATTTGCCCCCATTAACTGATGGCAGCCATCGTGCGTGCCCGCTGGGTTACTTCACGCAGGTTTACTTCAAGGTGTCACTTTCATGCATAAATTGCTGGCCGCCGCATTGCTGCTGGGCGCCGCGTGCGTCCCGGCGCATGCCGAAACCATCGGTTCCGTCGACACGGTCTTCAAGCTGATCGGCCCGGACCACAAGATCGTCGTCGAAGCCTATGACGATCCCCGCGTGTCGGGCGTCAGCTGCTATCTGTCGCGCGCCAAGACGGGCGGCATCAAGGGCGCCGTCGGCCTGGCGGAAGACAAGGCCGATGCGGCTGTCGCCTGCCGCCAGGTGGGGCCGCTGCAATTCAAGGGCAAGCTGCCGCGCCAGGAAGAAGTGTTCACCGAGCGTGCCTCGATCTTCTTCAAGCACGTGCGCGTGGTGCGCATGGTCGACAGCAAGCGCAATGCGCTGGTCTACCTCGTGTATTCGGACCGCCTGATCGAAGGCAGTCCGAAAAACAGCGTCACCGCCGTCGCCGTGCCTGGCGACCAGCCGATTCCCGTGCGCTAGGGTGGCCGCGATGCGCCGTCCCGTCAGTGCCCTGTCCGCATTGCTGCTGTTTGGCCTGGGCGGCTGCGCCACCTTGACCGGCAACACCGAGCAGATGGTGCTGGTGCAAACCATCCAGGATAACCGCGAGCTGCATGGCGCCGGCTGTATCCTCAGCAATGACGTCGGCAAGTGGTTCGTCACCACGCCCGGGCGCATCACCATCCGCAAGAGCCGCGAACCGCTGAAGGTCGACTGCAAGAAGCACGGTTCGCCCGCCATCGCGACGGACGGCAGCATCGATCCCAAGCTCAATGGCAGCGTCTGGGGCAATGTCATCCTGACCCTGGGCGTCGGCTATTTCGTCGACCGCAACACGGGCGCCGGCTTCGACTACCCATCCGTCCTGACCATCGTCATGCAGGACCCGGCGCGCATTGCGCCGCCGCCCGCAGCGGTCGCCGCGAAACCGCCCGCCATGCCGGGCGAGGCCACGCCGCAACCGGTCGTGCAGCCGACGGTGGCGCCGTCGCCGATTCCCGACCCTGTCGTCTATTAAATAGCGCTTCATCATGCAAAAAAACCGCCATGGTCACGGTGACCTGGCGGTTTTTTTACGGCATCAGGACGCCGGACGAAACCGTCGCGGGCGGGAGCTGGTAGGGGCCGGGAAGCGCAGCTGTACTTTTGTACAGCGAGCGTCGCCGGCCGCCCATGGCCCCGCGCAGCAGGGTTGGTCTGGCGTTCCCTTACACGCGGTTGATCAGGAACGTCGTCAGCAGGGGCACCGGACGACCGGTGGCGCCTTTTGCGCCGCCCGATTTCCATGCCGTGCCGGCGATGTCCAGATGCGCCCAGGTGTACTTCTTGGTGAAGTTTTCCAGGAAGGCCGCTGCCGTCACCGAACCGCCGCCTGGCGTGCCGATGTTGGCCAGGTCGGCGAAGTTCGACTTCAGCTGCTCGTTGTATGCCTCTTCGATCGGCATGCGCCAGGCCGTGTCGCTGGCTTGCTTGCCGGCTGCCAGCAGCTCATTGGCCAGCTGGTCATGCGCCGCATCGCTGCGCGTAAACAGGCCGCTGTTGTGGTGGCCCAGCGCGATGACGCAGGCGCCCGTCAGGGTGGCGATATCGACGACGGCTGCCGGCTTGAAGCGTTCGGCGTAGGTCAGTGCGTCGCACAGCACCAGGCGGCCTTCGGCGTCGGTGTTCAGCACTTCGATGGTCAGGCCATTCATGGAGGTGACGATGTCGCCCGGCTTGGTGGCGCGGCCCGATGGCATGTTTTCGCAGGCGGCGATGACGCCGATGACGTTCAGCTTCAGGTTCATTTCACCGATGGCGCGGAAGGTGCCCAGCACCGAGGCGGCGCCGCACATGTCGTATTTCATCTCGTCCATGCCAGGACCGGCCTTGATCGAGATGCCGCCCGTGTCGAAGGTGATGCCTTTGCCGACCAGGACGACTGGCGCATCCTTGGCCTTGCCGCCCATGTGTTTCAGGACGATGAACTTCGGCGGCTGCTCGCTGCCGTTGGTGACGGACAGGAAGCTGCCCATTTTCAGCGCTTCCAGCTGTTTGCGGTCCAGTACTTCGACTTCAAACTTGTAATCCTTGCCCAGCTGCTTGGCCGTGTTGGCCAGGTAGGTTGGATTGGCGATGTTCGCCGGCAGGTCGCCCAGCTTGCGCGTCAGGTCGGAACCGTTGGCAATGGCGATGGCTTGTGCCAGCGCGCCGCGCGTGGCAGCGGTGGCAGGTGCCGACAGGACGATCTTGCGCACGCCCGCTGGCGCTGGATCTTTCTTGCTCTTTTGCGAGTCGCAGCGGTATTCGCTGTCATGTGCGGCTTGTACAACGCAACGGATTGCCCAATTAACGTCGCGCTCTTTCACATCCGTCAGCGGTAGTGCGATAATGGCGTCCGCGGCGCCGAGGGAGCCGAAGGCCTTCAGTGCAGCTTGTACGCCGGTAGCGAAGTTTTTTTCGCTGACCGTTTCATCGCTGCCCATGCCGACCAGCAGAACGCGTTCTGCGACGACGCCATCGATTGCGCGCAGCAGCAAAGTGCTGCCAGGCTTGCCGCTGATGTCGCCGGACTTCAGCGCAGCCGAAATCGCACCCTTGCTGTCCAGCGATTTTGCCGCTGGCGACAGTTTTTTGTTTTCGAATACCGCAACCGCGATGCATCCGCTTTTGGCCGTGCCGAGGGTGCTCTTGGTATCGAATGCTTTTATGCTAAAGTCCATTTGGTTCTCCGTTTTCATTTACTAGTAACGTGTTACTCAACTAACTGACCCGAATTATAAACTCCGAATGATCTTTCAACGCGCCCTTCGACGTGAATTGGCTAGTGCCGCCGGGGCCACCTTCACTGTTTTGTTCAGCATCCTGCTCACCTGGATGCTGATCGGTATTCTCGGCAAGGCGGCGGGCGGCAAGATCGCGTCCTCCGACGTCATGTCCCTGATGGTCTTTTCCGCCCTGATGCAGCTGCCCACCATCCTCATCCTCACCGGTTTCATCGCGGTGCTGATGGTCGTCACGCGCAGTTACAAGGAATCGGAGATGGTGGTGTGGTTCGCCTCCGGCCTGAGCCTGTCGCGCTGGATCTGGCCCGTGCTCAGCTTTGGCCTGCCGCTGGTGCTGGCCACCGGCATCCTGAGCCTGTACGCCACGCCTTGGGCGCAGCAGAAAAGCGACGAATACGTGGCGCGCTTCGAAAAACGCGAAGACCTGCAGAAGGTCACGCCTGGCCAGTTCCGCGAATCGGCTGGCAGCAACCGCATCTTCTTCGTCGAAGGCGCCAGCGGCGAGAAAAACGTGGTGCAGAACGTCTTCGTCAACACCGTCGATGAAAAAGGCAGTGCCGTCGTCGTCGTCGCCAAGGAAGGCGTGATCAATACCGACGCCCGTGGCGAACGCTTCCTGGTGCTGAAGAGCGGCCGCCGCTACCAGGGTGTGCCGACGCAGGCCGACTTCCAGACCATGGAATTCGAGCAGTACATCATGCGCATCGAGAGCAAGCCGCAGGAACTGGGGGCGGATCTCGGCGTGCGCGCCATGAGCACCATGGCGCTGATCGCCGCGAACAACCAGTACACGATGGCAGAACTGCTGTGGCGCATCAGCGCACCGTTGATTGGCCTGATGCTGATCCTGCTGGCCATTCCGCTGGGTTTTGTCAATCCGCGCGCCGGCAGTTCGGCCAACCTGATCGTGGCCTTGCTGATCTTCTTCTCGTATAGCAATCTGATCAAGGTTGTCGAGGCGAGCGTGAAACAGGGCAGGCTGACGTTTGGCGTGGCCTGGTGGCCGCTGCACCTGCTGGCGGCACTGGCCGTGGTGGCGCTGTTCGCCTGGCGCCTGAATGTCAACCACCGCTACCATCCGCTGGTTCTGCTGGCATCCTTCAAGCGCGCGCGCCGCGCCGGCAACACAAGTAAAGCGGTATCGAAATGAAGATTTTACAGCGCTATTTTGCGGTCTCGATATTCCAGGCGGTGCTGTTCGTGCTGCTGGCCTTCCTGGCACTGCAAGCCTTCATCGACCTGACGGGCGAGCTGCCCAAGGTGGGGCGCAATGGTTACACCATCCAGTACGCCTTCCTGTATGTGCTGGTGCTGGTGCCTGGCCATGTGTACGAAGTGATGCCGATCGCGGCGCTGATCGGCACCATCTATACGATGGCGCAGTTTGCCGCCAGCTCGGAATTTACCATCATGCGCGCGTCGAGCATGTCGACGGCGATGGCGGCCGGCTTCCTGTTCCGCATCGGTATCGTCTTCGTCGTCATCACCTTCATCTTCGGCGAATTGATTACGCCACGCACGGAGCCGCTGGCCGAGCGCCTGAAGCTGACCTCGCGCGGCGCGGCCGTGTCGAGCGAATTCCGCTCGGGCCTGTGGACCAAGGACATGGTCAAGAGCGATGGCCTGACGGGCGCCGTCACCGGTTCGCGTTTCTTCAATGTCGGCGAAGCGCAGCCGGACGGGCAGCTGAAAAACGTCAAGCTGTATGAATTTGACACCGATATGCGCTTGCGTACCTTGACCGTGGCCAACGGCGCTACCTATCAGGGCAAGAATATCTGGCGCTTGACGGATGTGACGGAAACCTCGTTCTCGAACAGCGCCACCGCCGCACCCGGTTACGAGCCGAAGCTGGAAAACTACTATGGCCAGGAAACGAGCCTGGTGCACACCGTGAAAAGCGCGACCAAGGACATGGTCTCGGAAGTGACGCCGAAGATCCTGACGGTGTCGGCCTCCGATCCCGAGCGCATGTCGGCCAGCGAACTGGCCGTATATACGCGCCACCTGGCCGAAAACAAGCAGGAAACGGAGCGCTTCCGCATCGCCTTCTGGAAAAAGCTGATCGATCCGCTGGCCATTTTCGTGCTGATGGCGCTGGCGCTGCCGTTTGCCTACATGCATACGCGCAGCGGCGGCATCAGCCTGAAGATTTTCATCGGTATCATGATCGGCGTGAGCTTCATGCTGGTCAACACACTGTTTTCGCACCTTGGCTTGCTGAGCACCTGGCCGGCCTTCCTGACGGCGGTGGCGCCGAGCGCCCTGTATCTGCTGCTGGCGCTGGGCGCCCTGTGGTGGGTGGAGCGGCACTGATGCATGCCACCGGCACGCCCGCGGCCGGCGCGCAGCAGGCGCTGATCCTGTTTGCCCATGGCGCGCGCGCCGCATCCTGGGCCGCGCCATTCGAACGCCTGCGCGAGCTGACCCAGGCGCGCATGCCCGCAACGTCCGTGCACCTGGCTTTCCTTGAACTGATGACGCCGCGCCTGCCCGAACTGGTGCAGGCGCTGCTGGCCGAACTGCCCGCTGGCGCCACGCTGGACGTCACCGTGGTGCCGGTGTTCCTGGGACAGGGCGGGCATGTGCTGCGCGACTTGCCGCTATTGGCGGAAGAGCTGCGCCAGCGGCATCCGCAACTGCGCCTGAACGTGGTCGAGGCGGTGGGCGAGAATGCCGGCGTGCTGGCTGCCATCGCCGACTATTGCGTGGCCGCGCCGGGCGCTACGCAGTCCTCTTGAGCCGCGCCGGCTGCGCGCCTTCCCCCGTGAACATCGATATCGTCTATCTGTGGGTCGATGGCGCGGACCCGGCATGGCGCGCGCGCCAGCAGCAGGCGTATGCGGCATGGGAGCAGGCGCATCCCGGCCAGCTGGCCCTGCACGGCAACGTGGCGGGCCGCTATCGCGATAACGGCGAACTGCGCTACAACCTGCGCGCACTCGAGCGCTTCTTTCCCGGCCATGGCCATATCTACTTGCTGACGGACCGCCAGGTGCCGGCCTGGCTGCGTTCTTCAAAGCGCCTGACGGTGCTCGATCACCGCAGCCTGATGCCCGAAGCGGCCTTGCCCGTGTTCGACTCGGGCCATATCGAATCGTACCTGCACCATATTCCGGGCTTGTCCGAACGCTTCCTGTACCTGAATGACGATGTGTTTTTGGGGGCGCCATTCGAGCCGGGATTCTGGTTCGGCGAAGGGCAGCGCAGCCATCTGAGCGTCTTCACGGAAAGCGCGCTGCAGGAGGAGCCGGACGGCTTGCGCGCCGATGCGGCGGCGCCCGTCAATTGCGCCACCCTGGCCCGGCAATGGCTGTCGGCGCGGTATCCCGATTACCGGCACGAGGCGCGCCTGTATGCGCATGCGCCGCGCCCCATGCTGAAAAGCGCGCTGCACGAACTCGAGGCGCTGGCGCCGGCCATGTTTGCCAGCGTGCGCGCGACGGTGTTCCGCTCATGGCAGGTGCCGGCATTGCTGCCGGACCTGGTGCCGCGCTGGATGGTGCATATGGGGTATGCGCATGCGCGCATTTTCGATCCGCTGCATATCGCCAGTGGCGATGCGGATGCGCCGCTGCAGCTGGAGCAGCTGCTGGCGCGTTTTGGCAGCCTGCCTTTCTTCTGCATCAACGATACCTGCGACGAGGTGGAGGATGATGATCCGCGCCTGCTGCGCGTGGCGGCTACCTTGCAGCGGCTGCTGCCGCTGCCGTCGTCATTCGAACACGCCTAGGCCTGTTTTTTCCTTGGCGCCAGGCTGACGCGCGCGGCCGCCGAGCTGTCGCACAGCGAGGCGAGGAACAGCAGCAGGTAGGCGCCCAGCTCCAGCACTTCCTCGCCCAGCAGCGCATACGCGTCGGGCATGCCGTGGAAGACCTTCTTGTCGAAGGGCCAGCCGGCCACCATCAGCAAGCCGCCAATCAAGGTCAGGATGGTGATGCGCATGCTGAAAATCAGTCCCGCATGGGCAAACACCTTGCGCGCGCGCGGCGCGAAGAAGATCAGCAAGCGTATCAGTATCAGCAATTCCACCACGCGCAGGGCTTTCTCAAGCTGGGCCCAGGCGGGTGCCGTGCCGAACTGGTCAATATCGAGTTCGCGCAGCAGGAAGCCGAACAGCAGGGCGCACAGGCCCGCATGCATCAGGAAGCGCAGCGACTGGCGGTCGGACTCCTGCCAGGCGCGCACGCCGTGCACCGTGCAGGCCAGGGCCAGGAACAGCGCCTGCAGCCATTCCAGCAAATGGTTTTCATCGTCGATATTCGGAAACACCGTCCACAGGGCGATGGAGGCAAGCATGCTCAAGAGCACGGCGCTGGCGACGCCGGCATTGCTGCGGCTGAGCGAATACAGGGATTCGCGCACGGTAGAGAAATTCATGTGTTGATCGTGACGGCTAAAGTTGCGCGGCGGCGGTATTGCAGCCCGCGGGCGCAGCTTTTTTCGGGGAGACTGCCGCGCGGTTCCCGTCAGCCGGGATGCCGCACAGCAAGCGCTATGGCGAGGCGAAGCGTAAGTTTCATTGCTGTTACGCAATAACTTCTCGAGAAAAGATGCGTCAGCATCCTATCATGTTTTACCTGGAGACGTCAGTTACTGACTCTAAAGTCGGTAAAATACGCTGTTTTTAATTCAAGCCTGGCGCGCCAGAATGGTGGCTGTTTCTTCGATGGATTGGTGCGTGCGCGTGGCCATGGCCTCGCCCAGCATCACCAGCACGGGACCGTGCGCATCGCCGAGGCCATGCGCCAGTGCGCTCAGGGGCAGGCGCACGATGCGCTGCCCTGGACGGCTGCAGTTTTCGATCACCACCACGGGAGTCGCGGCAGGGCGGCCCTGCGCCAGCAGGCGCCGGGCCGTGACGATGGCTTCGCGTCCGCCCATGTATTGCACCAGGGTGTCGCAGTCGGGAATGGCCGTCTGGTCCGGCTCGCCCGGTGCCGTGCTCGAGGTAAAGAAGGCCACGCTGCGGGCCACGCCGCGCTTGGTCAGCGGCTGTTGCGTGGCTGCCGCCGCCGCCAGCGCCGTGGTAATGCCGGGCACCACTTCCACCGCGATGCCGGCTTCTTCCAGCGCGCGCAATTCCTCGTCGGCGCGGCCAAACAGCATGGGGTCGCCGCCCTTCAGGCGCACCACGATGGCGTGCTTGCGCGCGTGGTCGACCAGTTGCTTGTTAATAAAAGCTTGCGCCGTCGACAACTGGCCGCAACGCTTGCCGACCAGAATCTTTTGCGCCTGCGGGCACAGCTCCAGCATCTCGTCAGTGACGAGCGCGTCGTGCAGCACGACGTCCGCTTGCGCCAGCAGGCGCGCGCCGCGCAAGGTCATCAGGTCTTGCGCGCCGGGGCCGGCGCCCACTAGGTAAACCTTGCCGGGGAGAGATGGGGAGCTGTGCATATGGCTGCCTTTCCTGGTCGATGCGCGCTTACAGCCGGACCATGCCGGCGGCGACGGTTTGGTGGGTGACTTCATCGATCAGGATGAACGCGCCCGTGGCGCGGATGTCGGCGTAAGAGTCGGCCGCCAGCGGCTGCTGCACGGTCAGGCTGATGCGGGCGATATCGTTCAATTTCAAGCCGTCGGCCGGATGGCGCTGTTGGGTATTGATATCGAGCAAGGTATCGATGGCCGTCACTTTTGCCGCCGTCTGTTTCGTGCCATGCTTGATCCAGTACTTGCGGCGCAGGTCCAGCGCGTCTTCCGACAGCCAGCACACGTCGGCCACCACCTGTTTCAGCAGGGTGGCAGGGCGATCGACGCTGGCCAGCAGGTCGCCGCGCGAGATATCGAGGTATTCATTGAGCAGCAGGGTCACGGACTGGCCCACCACGGCCGTCGGCAGCGAGCCGTCCAGCGTGACGATATCCTTGACGGTGGCCGTCTGGCCCGACGGCTGCACCACCAGCGTGTCGCCGATGCTGACCTTGCCCGCCTCGATGCGGCCCATGTAGCCGCGGAAGTCGTTCGCTTCATGGCCATTGTGGCGCGCCACCAGCTGCACGGGGAAGCGGAATGGCGCGTCGTGCGATTCATCGTAGACGGACAGCGATTCGAGCAACTCGATCAGCGTCGGCCCCGTGTACCAGCCCAGCTTCTCGCCCCGCTCGACGACGTTGTCGCCGGTCAAGGCCGACAGCGGGATCGGCGTGATGTCCTTCAAGCCCAGCGACTGGGCGAATTCGCGGTAGGCGGCCACGATGCGGTTGTACACCGTTTCGTCGTAGTCGACGAGGTCCATCTTGTTGACGGCGACGACCACGTGCTCGATCTGCAGCAAATGGGCGATGGTGGAGTGGCGCTTGGTCTGGATCAACAGTTCCACGCTGCCATCGTCGCCCAGTTTGACTTTCGACACGTCGATCAGGATGATGACGGCGTCGGCGGTGGATGCCCCCGTGACCATGTTGCGCGTGTATTGCTCGTGGCCGGGCGTATCGGCGATGATGAACTTGCGCTTCGGCGTGGCGAAGTAACGGTAGGCCACGTCGATGGTGATGCCTTGCTCGCGCTCCGCTTCCAGGCCATCCGTCAGCAGCGACAGGTCGACCGTGTCGCCCACCGTGCGCTTGTGCTTGGAGCGCGACATGGCGTCGAGCTGGTCGGCAAAGATGCCCTTGCTGTCGAACAGCAAGCGGCCGATCAGGGTGCTCTTGCCGTCATCGACGGAACCGGCCGTGATGAAGCGCAACATGCCGCGTTCGACGCTGTTGCTGAGAGTGGTGTTCTGGATTGCTGCGTTCATTAGAAATACCCTGCTTTCTTGCGTTTTTCCATCGAGGCTTCGGAAGTCTGGTCATCCATGCGGGTGGCGCCCCGTTCCGTGATTTGCGTGATTGCCGTCTCGGCGATGATGGCGTCCACCGTGGCCGCGTCGGACGAGACGGGGCAGGTGCACGAGATGTCGCCCACGGTACGGAAGCGCACGACTTGCGTTTCCACCGTTTCGCCTTCGCGCGGCGGCGTCAGGTCCGTCAGCGGCACCAGGAGCCCATTGCGCGGGATCACCTGGCGCTCGTGCGCGAAGTAGATCGGCGGCAATTCCAGCTGCTCGCGGGCGATGTATTGCCATACGTCCAGTTCGGTCCAGTTCGAGATGGGGAAGACGCGCATGTTCTCGCCCGGGTGCACGCGCGTGTTATACAGGTCCCACAGCTCGGGGCGCTGGGCTTTCGGGTCCCAGGCGCCGAATTCGTCGCGGAACGAAAAGATGCGTTCCTTGGCGCGGGCCTTTTCCTCGTCGCGGCGGGCGCCGCCGATGCAGGCGTCAAAGCCGTGCTCGGCGATGGTTTCCAGCAAGGTCACGGCTTGCGCCGCGTTGCGCGAGTCCGTGGCCGGGTTGCGCAGGCGCACGGTACCGCGCTTGATCGAGTCTTCGACGGAGCCGACGATCAGGCGTTCGCCCAGTTGCGCCACCTTCTTGTCGCGGAAGGTGATGACTTCCGGGAAATTGTGGCCCGTGTCGATATGCACGAGGGGAAAGGGGAACTTGCCTGGGCGGAAGGCTTTCTCGGCCAAACGCAGCAGGACGACGGAATCCTTGCCGCCGGAGAACAGCAAGGCGGGATTGGCCGACTCGGCCGCCACTTCGCGCATGATGTGGATGGCTTCCGACTCAAGGCTGTCGAGGTGGCGCTGGTTCAAAATATTGCTCATATTGGATGCTTTCTTGTTCTGCTGCGTCTGTTATGTCTGTTCAGGCTGCCACGGATTTGATGCGTATCAACTTGCCGTCCACCATGTGCAGGCCGCATTCCTTGGAATCCGGGTTTTCCCACCACCAGCGTCCGGCGCGCACATCTTCGCCCGGCTCGATGGCCCGCGTGCATGGTTCGCAGCCGATCGACGGGTAGCCCTGGTCGTGCAGCGCATTGTAGGGTACGTCGTTGGCGCGGATGTAGGCCCACACGTCTTCTTCCGACCAGTCGGCCAGCGGATTGAATTTCGTCATGGCGTGCGCCGCGTCGTCTTCCTGCACATGCAGTTCGGCGCGCGTCGTGGATTGGGCGCGGCGTTGTCCCGTGACCCAGGCCTTGTTGCCGGCCAGGGCGCGGCCCAGCGGCTCGACCTTGCGGATGCGGCAGCATTCGCGGCGCATTTCGACGCTGTTATAAAAGGCATTGAGGCCGTTCTGCTCGACGTAGGCGGCCACCGCTTCCGCTTGCGGCCGGTACAGGGCGATGTCGTGGCCGTAATGGGCCTTGACCTTGTCGAGCACGGCCAGGGTTTCCTGGTGCAGCCGGCCTGTTTCCAGGGAAAAGATGCCAATGGGCAGCTTCGCCTTGAGAATCATGTCGGTCAGCACCATGTCTTCGGCTGCCAGGCTAGAAGCGAACACGGCCGGCGAAAAGTCCGCGGCGATGCGTGTCAGCGTTTGCTCGGTGGCGTCAATTAAAGAAGTCAGATCGCTCATGGGTTTACCTTCTGCCTTTGCCTCAGATGCCGGCCGCGTTGTCGAGGTCGGGATTCTGGCCTTCGCGGTGGTGGCGGCGGAACAGCGGCGACTTCTGGTCCCACGATGCCTGGTAGGTTTCCGAGAACACGGACAGGCCTTTCAGCGCCTCATGGATGCTGCGGTCGGGGCGCGTCGCATACGCGTCGAAGCCGACGCGGTGCATGGAAAACAGCTGGTCGCGCAAGACGTCGCCGATGGCGCGCAATTCGCCCTGGAAACCGAGGCGGGCGCGCAGGTTGAAGGCGATGGAATAGCCGCGGCCATCCGTGAATTTCGGAAAGTCCACGCCGATGACGGGCAGTTGCGCCACGTCGGCCGCCAGCTCTTCCGGCCGCTCGTCGCTGGCTAGCCAGACGCCGATGTCGGGCTGGCGAGCCAGCAGGGTTTCGCGCTGGGCTTGCCACACGGGCAGCGGCACGATGACCTTGCCCGCAGGAACGGTCACCGTTTCCGGCGTTTCGCCTTCATCGAGGCGCAGCAGGCCCCAGCTATTTGGCACCACGGCGGTGTTCTTGATGATTTCTTCGCGTACTTCAAACATATTCGTCTTCTCCCACCAGGTTGCCGACGGTGATCGGCGTTGCATATACGTGTTCCTTGAACGGCGCCAGGCCCAGGCGCTGGGCCGTGTCGACGAAACGCTCGCCTTCGTGGCGGTCGCGCACGTAGACGTGCAGCAGGCGGCCGATGACTTCAGGCATCTGCAGGGAAGAGAACGAGGGGCCGATGATCTTGCCGATGGCGGCATGGTTGCCCTGGGCGCCGCCGATCGACACTTGATACCATTCGCTGCCATCCTTGTCGACGCCGAGGATGCCGATGCTGCCCACGTGGTGGTGACCGCAGGCATTGATGCAGCCGGAAATGTTCAGCTCGATCTCGCCGATGTCGTGCTGGAAGTCGATGCTGTCGAAGCGTTCCGCGATGGCGGCCGCGATCGGCAAGGACTTGGCGTTGGCCAGCGAGCAGAAGTCGCCGCCCGGGCAGCAAATCATGTCGGTCAGCAAGCCGATGTTCGGCGTGGCCAGGCCGTGCGCCTTGGCTTCCTGCCACAGCTTGAACAGTTTCGACTGCTCCACGTCGGCCAGCACCAGGTTTTGCTCATGCGTGACGCGCAGTTCGCCAAAGCTGTAGCGGTCGGAGAGATCCGCCACGAAGTCGATCTGCTCGGCCGTCGCGTCGCCCGGCGGCACGCCCGTCTTCTTCAGCGACAGCACCACGGCCACATAGCCGGGGCGCTGGTGCGGCTTGACGTTGCGCGCCAGCCAGTTCACATAGGCCTTGTTGTCCGCGTGTTCAAGCTTGTAGTCGAGTTCCGGCAGGGCCAGGTAGGCGGGCGGATTGAAAAAGTCCGCCACGCGCTGCATTTCCTCGGTCGTCAGGGTTTCCGGACCATCTTTCAGGTCGACCCACTCTGCTTCCACCTGGCGCGTGAATTCTTCCACGCCGATGGCTTTCAGCAAAATCTTGATGCGCGCCTTGTATTTGTTGTCGCGGCGGCCGTGCAAGTTGTACACGCGCATGATTGCTTGTATATATGTGAGCAAGTGCTGCCATGGCAGGAATTCGCGCACCACGCTGCCGAGGATGGGCGTGCGGCCCATGCCGCCGCCGGCCATCACCTTGAAGCCCACTTCGCCGGCGGCGTTGCGCACGGCCGTCAAGCCGATGTCGTGCACGGCGATGGCGGCGCGATCTTCCACGGCGCCATTGATGGCGACCTTGAATTTACGCGGCAGGGCGATGAATTCCGGGTGGAAGGTGCTCCACTGGCGCAGCACTTCCGCGTACGGGCGCGGGTCGATGATTTCATCGGCGGCAACGCCGGCGTAGGGATCCGATGTTGTATTTCGGATACAGTTGCCCGAGGTCTGGATCGCGTGCATTTCCACGGATGCCAGGTCCGTCAGGATGTCGGGTGTCTGCTCCAGCTCGATCCAGTTGAACTGGATGTTCTGGCGCGTGGTGAAGTGGCCATAGCCGCGGTCGTACTTGCGCGCGATGTGCGCGAACATGCGCATCTGCTTCGACGACAGCAAGCCGTACGGCACGGCGATGCGCAGCATATAGGCGTGGCGTTGCATGTACAGGCCGTTTTGCAGGCGCAGCGGAATGAATTCCTCTTCCGTCAGTTCATTGGCGATACGGCGCGCAACCTGGTCTCGGTACTGGGCGATGCGTTCTTTGATGATGAGGTGGTCGTACTGATCGTAATGGTACATATCAATTCCTAAAAAAGCCGGGGTGCTGGAAGATTGCCTGGGATTATGTTCTTGATACTGTGTTTGTCACTTAATAGATTAGCTTTACTGCCACGCCGGTCAAGGTCATCGCCAGCAGGACGCGTAAAAACTTTTCCGGCACCGAGCGGGCCACCCAGGAACCGAGCGTGATGCCGGGCAGGGAGCCGACCAGCAGCGAGGCCAGCAATTCCCAGTGGATGGAGCCGAGCCACCAGTGGCCGAGCGCGGCGATGGCCGTCAGCGGCACGGCGTAGGCGATGTCGGTGCCCGCCACTTCGGCCGAGCTCATACGTGGATACAGCATCACCAGCAGGGTGGCGCCGATGGCGCCGGCGCCGATCGACGACACCGTCACCAGCACGCCCAGCACGGCGCCGGAAAAAATGGTCGCGGCGGCAAGCTTGTTTCCTTGTAATTGTTTCTCCGGATGGGCATTGATCCAGGCCAGCATGCGGCTCTTGAAGATGAGCGCCACCACGGTCAGCAGCACGGAGCCGGCGATGGAGTAACGGATGATCTGGCCGATTTCCGGCGACAGGGTGCCGAACGACTTCAGCGCCAGGGTCGAGACGACGGCGGCGGGCAGGGCGCCGATGCACAGGCGCTTGACGATATCCCAGCGGATGGTGCCGCGCAGACGGTGCGTCAGCGTGCCGGCGCTCTTGGTGATCGAGGCGAAGGCCAGGTCGGTGCCGACGGCCACGGACGGCGGCACGCCAAACAGCAGGGTTAACAGGGGGGTCATCAATGAACCGCCGCCCACGCCGGTCATTCCTACGAGTAATCCAACGGCAAATCCTGAGACTATATAAGACAAAGTCATACGTGTACCCCCAAAGTACCCGCAATAGTAATAAACTTAGTGTTTATTCCAAACTACTTAGTACGCATTTGCTTATATGCGATATGCGTATATGCATGAGCGCAAAATCATGGGTGGGGCGGAAACCGGCATATCACGGCAATCTAGGGCAAACCAGCAATGAACCTCCATCAACTGCGCTTCGTGCGCGAAGCGGTCCGGCAGAACTACAACTTGACGGACGCCGCCAAAGCCTTGTTCACGTCGCAACCGGGCGTGTCGAAAGCCATCATCGAGCTGGAAGAAGAGCTGGGCGTGGATATTTTCACGCGCCATGGCAAGCGCATCCGCGGCTTGACGGAACCGGGCCGCCTGGTGCTGGAGTCGGTCGAGCTGATCATGCAGGAAATCGACAGCATGAAACGCATCGGCAAGGAATTCGCGGCGCAGGACAGCGGCAGCTTCACCATCGCCACCACGCATACGCAGGCGCGTTACACCCTGCCCAAGGTGGTGCAGGCATTCATGCTGAAATTCCCTAAGGTAAGATTGTCGTTGCTGCAAGGTAATCCGCGCCAGATCGCCGAGATGGTGCAGCGCGACCAGGCCGACCTCGCCATTGCCACCGAATCGATCGCCGCCATCGATGGCCTGATCACCTTGCCATGCTATCAATGGGAGCATGTGGTGGTGGTGCCGGTTGACCATCCACTGCTGAAATCGAAGTCCGTGACCCTCGAGGAAATCGCCGCTTTTCCCTTGATTACCTATGACAGCGCGTTTGCCGGACGCAATAAAATCGACCACGCTTTCGTGCTGCGCGGCTTGAAGCCGGACATCTTGCTCGAAGCCATAGACGCCGACGTGATCAAGACTTATGTCGAGTTGGGCATGGGGATTGGTATCATAGCGGGTATGGCCTTCGATGCCGAGCGCGACAAAGGCTTGCGCGCCATCCCTGTCGGGCACCTGTTCGGCATGAATGTGTCGCGCGTGGCCGTCAAGCAGGGCGCATATTTGCGCAGCTATATTTATACCTTTATCGAGTTGCTGACGCCGACCCTGAACCGCAAGCTCATAGAGCAGGCGATGAGCGGTGATAAAGAGCACTACGAACTATAACCATGCAGGACACGGGCGGGCGATGTGCCTGGCCCGGATTATTTTGAAGAGAAGAAACACATGATTACCGATCAGCTTGCCAAATATTACGCCACTATCGCGCAGCAGTACGAGCGCGTCTATGACAAGCCCGAACGCCAGGAAGACCTGGAAGTGTTGCGCGACAAGGTCGCCGACGTGCTGGAAGGCCACACCGTGCTGGAACTGGCCTGTGGCACCGGTTACTGGACGGAAGTGGTCGCCGAGTCGGCCGAGTCCGTGCTGGCCACCGATATCAACGATGAAATGCTGGCGCTGGCGCAGGCCCGCGGCTTGCCGGACAACGTCACGTTCGCCAAGCTCGACGCGTTCAACTTGCCTGACGACCTGTCGGGCAAATTCACCGCCGTGTTCGCCGGTTTCTGGTGGTCGCACGTCAAGCGCGAAGACCAGGATAAATACCTGAAGCAACTGCGCAGCAAGCTGGGCAAGGATATCCTGCTGGTGCTGATCGACAATTCCTATGTCGATGGCAGCAGCACCGTGATCGCGCGTACCGACCTGGAAGGCAATACCCACCAGTTCCGCACGACGGACGCGGGCGAGCGCTATGAAGTGCTGAAGAATTTTCCATCGGATAGCCACCTGCGCAAGAAGTTTGCCCATTCGGCCCGCGAAATCCGCATGAAGCGCCTGGAATACTATTGGCTGCTGAGCTGCCGCCTGAAATAAGGCGTGCCGCACGACCAACCGCCTGCGGGCGGTTTTTTTTCGCCTGTCGTTTTTATCTGACAAGATAATGTGCCAAAAAACAACATCTTGTCGATGTCATATTGTTGAAGTATTTGATGGGCATGATTCGGTTCAGCAGCTAAGCAGCACATCTTGTCCAACCTAATGTAGAGAATCCCAAGTGAAAAAAATTACTCTGGCAGCATTGATCATCGGCACCTTCGCAGCAGCTACGGCGCAAGCACAATCGAACGTCACCGTGTATGGCGTGGTCGACCTCGGTATTGCCAAGACCACCGGCGGTGCGCTGCTGGAACGTGAGAACCAGGCTTCGCGCGTGGGCTTCAAAGGTACGGAAGATCTGGGCAATGGCTTGAAAGCCATTTTCAACCTGGAAAGCGAATTCAAGGCCGATACGGGTGCACAAGCCACCGCCAACACCCTGTTCGATCGCCAGGCATGGGTCGGCCTGACCGGCGACTTCGGTACCGTCTACCTGGGCCGCACCAAGGACTTGATCGACGGCACCCTGGCCCGCGTTGACCCATTCAATACCTATGGCGTCATCGGCAAGATCAACGAACCAGTCATGCGCGGCGGCCAGTCGCCAAACGGCGCTCAAGCCGTGCCGAGCGCATCGGTGGTCGGCGTGTCGCGCGTCAGCAATGCCGTGACCTACAACAGCCCATCGTTCAGCGGCTTCATCGTCAGCGGCCAATACGTCGCCAGCGAAATCAAGGATGCCGATTCGGGTTTCAGCGTGGTTGCCACGTATGACCAGGGTCCAGCCAGCGCCCATGCCGGCTACCAAAAGAAGGTGCAGTCCGTTGCCAACGCAGCTGCTGAGCCAAAACTGTGGATCGTCGGCGGCGGCTACAAGTTTGGCCCGGCCAAAGTGACCTTTGACTACTCGAAGGCTGACACCGACGTGGCTGCCACGGGCGAATTCAAGAGCTACCTGCTGGGCTTGGCTTACGACATCGGCGGCGGTGCCATCAAGGTCAGCTACGTGAAACAGAAGCAAGACAGCAACACGGCAAATGGCAAGGAAACGGCCAAGGCCTTCGGTCTGGGCTACGACTACCCGCTGTCGAAGCGCACTGCCGTGTACGTCTACGGTGGCCGCGATCAGTTCAGCGAAAAATCGATGTACCAGCTGGGCATGACCCACAAGTTCTGATACAGACTGTTTTCCGTCATGCAAGGCGCCTGCGGGCGCCTTTTTTATTGCAGTGCGGGTTCCGCCGCGCCTGCATGCATGGGCAACGAGATTTCGATGCGTGTACCGCCCAGTTCGCTGTCGGCACCGATATGGATGCTGCCATTCAAGCCCCATACCCGTTCGCGCATGCCCAGCAGGCCCAGGGCCGTGGCCTTTTCCAGGTCGTGCTCGGCAATGCCGCGGCCGTCATCTTGAATGGTGATGGCCAGCGAGGAATCGATGCGGTGCAGGGCGATGGTGATATGGCTCGCTTCGGCATGGCGCGCGATGTTGGTTAGCGCTTCCTGCACGATGCGGTAGATGGCCGTGCTGCGCGCGTCGTCGAGCACGAGGTCGGCCTCGTCGGCCAGCAGTTCGAAATGAATGGCGCGGCGCTGCAGGAAGTCGTGGCGCAGTTTTTGCAGCGCGAAATACAGTCCCCCTTCATCGAGCGCGCGCGGACGCAGATTGCTGGCGATGCGCCGCAGCGAGGTGATGGCCGTGACCAGCAAGCCATCCATGCCATGCAGCAGCACCTGCAATGGCACGGTCGTGTCCCCATGCTGGCGCACGAGGGTCAGGTCGACGCGCAAGGTGGCCAGCAACTGGCCCAGGTCGTCATGCAGTTCGCGCGCAATATGCTTGCGCTCTTCCTCGCGGATGGTTTGCAGTGCGCTCGACAACTCACGCAGTTGCGAAAAGGAGCGGGCCAGTTGTTCATGCACGATTTTGCGCGCGCTGATGTCGCGCACGATGATGGTAAAGACGCTATGGCCATCTTCCTGCATGCTGGAGAGCGAGCCTTCGAGCGGGAACATGGCGCCATCGGTGCGCCGTCCCGTCAGTGTGTAGTCGGTGGCGCGCCGGCCCGTCAGGCGCAATTCCTGGCCGATGTCCTCAAACGGCGGCTCGCCATCTTCATTGCACAGGCTGCGCAAGTCGCGCAGGATGTAATGGCCCAGGCGCATGCCGCGCATGCCGGCCGGCGTGTGGCCGAACAAACGGGCCGCGGCCGCGTTTGCACGCAGGATGATTTGCCGGCTATCGATGCTGATGATGGCATCGCTGGCGCTGTCGATGATGGCCTGGCCACGCGCCTGGCGCTGCCTGCTCGCCTTCACGGCAGGCAGCAGACATAGCAGGAGCGCCGTCGCCATGCCCAGGGGCAGGATGCGCAGCAGTCCGGAGTTGCCGCGGTCGGGCATGGGTATCTCCTTGCGAAGGCAGGCAAGACAGGGATGGCGGACAGGACTTTATGTAGCCTATGCCTGCTGGCGCGGCGTGGCTTGATGTGGCGCAGGAAGGGGGAAGGAAGAAATCAATACGCCGCGCCGGGCAGGCCGGGCGGCGATAGGGCATTACATTTGCTTGAACAGGTGCAAAAAGCTGCGGCTTACTTCGAGCTTGTCGGACTTGCCTTTGATCAGCACCAGGTGGCGGCCGCGAATATCGCGCGTCACGCCTTCGATGGCGTTCACATTGACCAGCGTGGCGCGGTGGATTTGCCAGAACAGCGAAGGGTCGAGCTCTTCGGCCAGATCGCGCACGGGCTTGCGGATCAGCGCCTCGTACTTGGCCGTTTGCACGCACGTGTATTTCTCGTCGGAACGGAAGAACAGGATTTCTTCCACGGGGATCATGCGCAAGTCCTGGCCGATGCTGGCCTGTATCCATTGCAGGTACGTGGGCTTGGCGGTGATTTTTTCCGCCAGTTGCGACAGCATGGCCGTGACGCTGCTGTTGACGTCCAGCGCCGGCTTGTTCAAGTGGGTTTTCAGGCGCTCCACCGTCACCAGCAGGCGCTCATGTTCGGGCGGTTTCAGCACGTAATCGACGGCACCCCGCTCGAAGGCCTCGACAGCGTGCGTATCGTAGGCCGTCACGAAGACGATGTGGCTCTTGCCGCCGATTACCTGTGCCGCCTCCATGCCGGTCTTGCCTGGCATGCGGATATCGAGGAAGGCAAAGTCCGGCTTGAGCTGTTCGACCAGTTCGATCGCCTCGTCGCCATTCTTGGCTTCGCCGATGATTTCCAGTTCGGGCCAGGCCTGGCCCAGGCGCAAGCGCAGTTGGTCGCGCATCAGTCTTTCGTCGTCGGCAATAATAGCGGTAGGCATAAGGATTCAAGTGTGAACTGGCGAAGATTGATTATTCAATGATTTAGCGTTTTTATCAACTACCTTATTTGGACAGTTGATACGGCACTTCGATCACGGCGCACACGCCGGACGGTTGATTTGGCGTAATGGTCAGGCTGCCCTGGTCGCCATGCAGCAGTTTCAAGCGTTCGCGTATGGTGGGCAGGCCCAGGCCCGTGCCATCGCTGGGCACGACGCCAAAGCCGAGGCCGTCATCGGTGACCGTCACGCGCAGCTTGCTGTGCGCCACTTCGGCCACGATGCGCAGGGTGCCGCCTTCCGGCTTGACTTCCAGGCCGTGCTTGATGGCGTTCTCGACCATCGATTGCAGCATCATCGGCGGGAAGGCGGCGCTGCGCAGGCCGTCGGGAATCTGGAAATCGACGGTCAAACGCTCTTCCATGCGCATCTTGAGCAGGTTCAGGTAGGCTTGCACCATGTCCGCTTCGCGGCCCAGGTTGGTAATCAGGGCGTTGTCGCGCATTTGCGGCAGGACGGCGCGTAGGTACTGGATCAGGCTGCGCTGCATCTTGGCGGCGCGCGGCGGGTCGGTTTGGATCAGGTGCTCGACGGAGGCCAGGGTGTTGAACAGGAAATGCGGCTCGACTTGTGCTTGCATCATCTGCATCTTCGCTTCGCTGAGCTGGCGCTGCATCGATTCGCGCTCGGCCGCCTCATTGGCCGTGACCGTCTCCGCTTCAGCGCGTTTCTTGCCGCCCACCAGGGCTTTCATGGCGAACAGGGCCAGGACCAGCAAGGACACAAAGCTCTTGAACCAGGTGGACGCCTGCTGGTGGTAACGCGAGACCTTTTGTTCTGCCGCATCATCGACGGCTTCTTCGATGGCATTCGACAGCTCTTCACCAATTTGCGGTGGCAATTCAATATGGACTTCTTCCCCCGAAGCATTGGTCGTGACTGGATAGCTGGGCTTGGCGGGAGTGGCCGGTGGTTCAGGCGGCTCCGGCGGCACGGTGTTTGCGTGCTCGTCCGCTTCGGCGGCATCGGCTGGATCGGTGGCGGCGTCCGCCGTGCTGCGCCGGTTCTTGCTATTGCGCGGATTGAAATGGATGCCGGTATCGTCGATCAGGATATTCGTCTCACCCGAACCTTTGTTCGCCCGCTTGTGCGACTTGATGACGACCTCTTCATTGGGGCTGGAAGAGAACAGCTCATCTTGCAAAATCGAGCCGGCGATCAGGGCCAGCGCCGCAAACAGAAAGAATTTCCACCAAGACAGTTGCGTGACCCACGTCGTGGTCGCGTCGAATCCTCGTTGCAACCAGGCGAGAATGGTTTTCAACAATTGAGGCAGGTTGGAAATCGGGAGCATGTGGACGCTTTCAAAGTACAAGAGTTAATCGACGCAGCGAACAAGTTTAACCTGTTGTTGAGCCGCGTCAGAGTCTGATGTTGCCACTGTGCCTAAAGTCGGGGCGTCGCGCCAGTTCATTGCGACAGGCTGCGAAAAAACGCACTTGAAGTGAAAACCGGGCTGGCTGGACGGCGCTCGCCCAGAGCGAAGGGGGGATTGTCGATAGTGGGAAAATAGCCCTTGCAGGGCAGGCGGGGCTTGGCTATAATTCGCCCCCTCGCTGAACGACGCATGCAAATGCCGAGTGAGGTGGAGAAAAAGAAGGAGTTGACGGACGTAGCAAATTGCTTCATACTCTTCCTTCTTCGCAGCTGGCAAACACAACGCTTTGTCGATAGCGCGAAAGCAGTAATCGAATACAGTTCTTTAACAATTAACAGTCGATAAGTGTGGGCATTTGATGTTAGTGCAGCGTCGATCTTCGGATTGGCGTAATACTTAAAATATCAAATGTTCACAAGAAATAATGAAATAGGATACTTCTTCGGAAGTAGCCTGTCAGTTTTTTGAGTGAGCAAATCTTTTGCAATGCAAAAGATTTGGATGGTAGCGATACTGTCCGACCTGTCAGAAATGACATTAAACAGAGATTAAACTGAAGAGTTTGATCCTGGCTCAGATTGAACGCTGGCGGCATGCCTTACACATGCAAGTCGAACGGCAGCACGGAGCTTGCTCTGGTGGCGAGTGGCGAACGGGTGAGTAATATATCGGAACGTACCCTAGAGTGGGGGATAACGTAGCGAAAGTTACGCTAATACCGCATACGATCTAAGGATGAAAGTGGGGGATCGCAAGACCTCATGCTCGTGGAGCGGCCGATATCTGATTAGCTAGTTGGTAGGGTAAAAGCCTACCAAGGCATCGATCAGTAGCTGGTCTGAGAGGACGACCAGCCACACTGGAACTGAGACACGGTCCAGACTCCTACGGGAGGCAGCAGTGGGGAATTTTGGACAATGGGCGAAAGCCTGATCCAGCAATGCCGCGTGAGTGAAGAAGGCCTTCGGGTTGTAAAGCTCTTTTGTCAGGGAAGAAACGGTGAGAGCTAATATCTCTTGCTAATGACGGTACCTGAAGAATAAGCACCGGCTAACTACGTGCCAGCAGCCGCGGTAATACGTAGGGTGCAAGCGTTAATCGGAATTACTGGGCGTAAAGCGTGCGCAGGCGGTTTTGTAAGTCTGATGTGAAATCCCCGGGCTCAACCTGGGAATTGCATTGGAGACTGCAAGGCTAGAATCTGGCAGAGGGGGGTAGAATTCCACGTGTAGCAGTGAAATGCGTAGATATGTGGAGGAACACCGATGGCGAAGGCAGCCCCCTGGGTCAAGATTGACGCTCATGCACGAAAGCGTGGGGAGCAAACAGGATTAGATACCCTGGTAGTCCACGCCCTAAACGATGTCTACTAGTTGTCGGGTCTTAATTGACTTGGTAACGCAGCTAACGCGTGAAGTAGACCGCCTGGGGAGTACGGTCGCAAGATTAAAACTCAAAGGAATTGACGGGGACCCGCACAAGCGGTGGATGATGTGGATTAATTCGATGCAACGCGAAAAACCTTACCTACCCTTGACATGGCTGGAATCCCCGAGAGATTGGGGAGTGCTCGAAAGAGAACCAGTACACAGGTGCTGCATGGCTGTCGTCAGCTCGTGTCGTGAGATGTTGGGTTAAGTCCCGCAACGAGCGCAACCCTTGTCATTAGTTGCTACGAAAGGGCACTCTAATGAGACTGCCGGTGACAAACCGGAGGAAGGTGGGGATGACGTCAAGTCCTCATGGCCCTTATGGGTAGGGCTTCACACGTCATACAATGGTACATACAGAGCGCCGCCAACCCGCGAGGGGGAGCTAATCGCAGAAAGTGTATCGTAGTCCGGATTGTAGTCTGCAACTCGACTGCATGAAGTTGGAATCGCTAGTAATCGCGGATCAGCATGTCGCGGTGAATACGTTCCCGGGTCTTGTACACACCGCCCGTCACACCATGGGAGCGGGTTTTACCAGAAGTAGGTAGCTTAACCGTAAGGAGGGCGCTTACCACGGTAGGATTCGTGACTGGGGTGAAGTCGTAACAAGGTAGCCGTATCGGAAGGTGCGGCTGGATCACCTCCTTTCTAGAGTTTGCACGAATCAGTAATGATTCACGCATCAAATGTTCACACTTATCGGCTGTTAGTAAGAGAAGAAACAGTAGTCGTAGTAGCACCGCGTTGGGGCTGTAGCTCAGCTGGTTAGAGCACCGTGTTGATAACGCGGGGGTCGTTGGTTCGAGTCCAACCAGCCCTACCAGTTAAGTAGTAAATCTCAGGGGGATTAGCTCAGCTGGGAGAGCACCTGCTTTGCAAGCAGGGGGTCGTCGGTTCGATCCCGTCATCCTCCACCAAGTACTTTGAAAGTGCAAACGTAAGCCGGTCAACAAGACTGTGGTTTAGGTTTGATCTTTTAGCGATCAAAGCTGTTTCGTTCTTTAACAATCTGGAAGAAGTAAAGATTATTTATTGATCGGTTTGCCGTAAAAAGCGAATCGATGGGTAATGATTGTATGTATCAACAAACAAGCAACAACGTTGTACTTTCTTATCCCTGTAGCGCTCTTTGATTACTTAGGTAATCAGAGGCTAACGTTATAGGGACAAGCGAATAAGTGCACATGGTGGATGCCTTGGCGATTACAGGCGATGAAGGACGTAGTAGCTTGCGATAAGCTGCGGGGAGTGAGCAAACACACTTTGATCCGCAGATTTCCGAATGGGGCAACCCACCCTTTTAGGGTATTGCATACTGAATACATAGGTATGCAAGGCGAACGCGGCGAACTGAAACATCTAAGTAGCTGCAGGAAAAGAAATCAACCGAGATTCCCAAAGTAGCGGCGAGCGAAATGGGAAGAGCCTGTACGTGATAGTCGGACCGATAACAGAATCCTCTGGAAATAGGAGCCATAGTGGGTGATAGCCCCGTATGTGAAATCGGACCGGTGATACTAAGCGTACGACAAGTAGGGCGGGACACGTGACATCCTGTCTGAATATGGGGGGACCATCCTCCAAGGCTAAATACTCGTAATCGACCGATAGTGAACCAGTACCGTGAGGGAAAGGCGAAAAGAACCCCGGAAGGGGAGTGAAATAGATCCTGAAACCGTGTGCATACAAACAGTAGGAGCGGACTTGTTCCGTGACTGCGTACCTTTTGTATAATGGGTCAGCGACTTACATTCAGTGGCAAGGTTAACCGAATAGGGAAGCCGTAGAGAAATCGAGTCCGAATAGGGCGATCAGTCGCTGGGTGTAGACCCGAAACCAAGTGATCTACTCATGGCCAGGATGAAGGTGCGGTAACACGCCCTGGAGGTCCGAACCCACTAATGTTGAAAAATTAGGGGATGAGCTGTGGGTAGGGGTGAAAGGCTAAACAAACTTGGAAATAGCTGGTTCTCTCCGAAAACTATTTAGGTAGTGCCTCAAGTATCACCATCGGGGGTAGAGCACTGTTATGGCTAGGGGGTCATTGCGACTTACCAAACCATTGCAAACTCCGAATACCGATGAGTGCGAGCTTGGGAGACAGACGTCGGGTGCTAACGTCCGGCGTCAAGAGGGAAACAACCCAGACCGCCAGCTAAGGTCCCAAAGATTGGCTAAGTGGAAAACGAAGTGGGAAGGCTAAAACAGTCAGGATGTTGGCTTAGAAGCAGCCATCATTTAAAGAAAGCGTAATAGCTCACTGATCGAGTCGTCCTGCGCGGAAGATGTAACGGGGCTAAGCCAGTCACCGAAGCTGCGGATATTGTTCTGTGATTTATCACAGATATATATGGTAGGAGAGCGTTCTGTAAGCCTGCGAAGGTGTCTTGTAAAGGATGCTGGAGGTATCAGAAGTGCGAATGCTGACATGAGTAGCGATAATGGGGGTGAAAAGCCTCCACGCCGTAAGCCCAAGGTTTCCTGTTCAACGTTCATCGGAGCAGGGTGAGTCGGCCCCTAAGGCGAGGCAGAGATGCGTAGCTGATGGGAAGCAGGTTAATATTCCTGCACCGTCGTATGATGCGATGGGGGGACGGATCGCGGAAGGTTGTCTGACTGTTGGAATAGTCAGTTTCTGTCTCATAGAAGGCGCTTAGGCAAATCCGGGCGCGGAATTCAAGGGGATGGGACGAGTGAACTTGTTCACGAAGCAATCGGAAGTGGTTCCAAGAAAAGCCTCTAAGCTTCAGTCATACGAGACCGTACCGCAAACCGACACAGGTGGGCGAGATGAGTATTCTAAGGCGCTTGAGAGAACTCGGGAGAAGGAACTCGGCAAATTGGTACCGTAACTTCGGGAAAAGGTACGCCCCGGTAGCTTGATTGGTTTACTCCATGAGGGTGAAAGGGTTGCAATAAACTGGTGGCTGCGACTGTTTAATAAAAACACAGCACTCTGCAAACACGAAAGTGGACGTATAGGGTGTGACGCCTGCCCGGTGCTGGAAGATTAAATGATGGGGTGCAAGCTCTTGATTGAAGTCCCAGTAAACGGCGGCCGTAACTATAACGGTCCTAAGGTAGCGAAATTCCTTGTCGGGTAAGTTCCGACCTGCACGAATGGCGTAACGATGGCCACACTGTCTCCTCCCGAGACTCAGCGAAGTTGAAATGTTTGTGATGATGCAATCTACCCGCGGCTAGACGGAAAGACCCCATGAACCTTTACTGTAGCTTTGCATTGGACTTTGAACCAATCTGTGTAGGATAGGTGGGAGGCTTTGAAGCGGGGACGCTAGTTCTCGTGGAGCCAACCTTGAAATACCACCCTGGTTTGTTTGAGGTTCTAACCTTGGTCCGTTATCCGGATCGGGGACAGTGCATGGTAGGCAGTTTGACTGGGGCGGTCTCCTCCTAAAGTGTAACGGAGGAGTTCGAAGGTACGCTAGATACGGTCGGACATCGTGTTGATAGTGCAATGGCATAAGCGTGCTTAACTGCGAGACTGACAAGTCGAGCAGGTACGAAAGTAGGACATAGTGATCCGGTGGTTCTGTATGGAAGGGCCATCGCTCAACGGATAAAAGGTACTCTGGGGATAACAGGCTGATTCCTCCCAAGAGTTCATATCGACGGGGGAGTTTGGCACCTCGATGTCGGCTCATCACATCCTGGGGCTGTAGCCGGTCCCAAGGGTATGGCTGTTCGCCATTTAAAGTGGTACGTGAGCTGGGTTTAAAACGTCGTGAGACAGTTTGGTCCCTATCTGCCGTGGGCGTTGGAAATTTGAAGGGGGCTGCTCCTAGTACGAGAGGACCGGAGTGGACGAACCTCTGGTGTACCGGTTGTCACGCCAGTGGCATTGCCGGGTAGCTAAGTTCGGAAGAGATAACCGCTGAAAGCATCTAAGCGGGAAACTTGCCTTGAGATGAGATTTCCCAGAGCCTTGAGCTCTTTGAAGGGTCGTTCGAGACCAGGACGTTGATAGGCTGGGTGTGGAAGTGCAGTAATGCATTAAGCTAACCAGTACTAATTGCCCGTACGGCTTGTCCCTATAACCTTAGCAGGTACAGAGGATAAGAAAGTAACGTTGTGAGTTGTTGATACCACTCATTACCCAAGTAATACCTCAATACATAATCCGCTTCTTCCAGATTTCGACACCTGTCGCCCCGTCGGGGACAGGCTGTCATACAAGTTATGCCTGATGACCATAGCAAGTTGGTCCCACCCCTTCCCATCCCGAACAGGACCGTGAAACAACTTTGCGCCGATGATAGTGCTGCAACCAGTGTGAAAGTAGGTTATCGTCAGGCTTGTTATACGCAGTAGAGGAAAACCCCGCCAGCAATGGCGGGGTTTTTTTTCGTCTGGTGCTTTTGTTTTTATGTTTGCTGGCCTGAACCCATGATGAAAAAGCCGGAATGGCGGCAGAATTGGCTGATTTTGGGGTGCATCCCGAATGCGGTTTTCGCGGCTGGTGGGCGATGCGCTGGCGTTAGCTGGCGTTATCGCGCCCAGTTGGGAATCGACAGGCGTAAAAAAAGGCACCGCCATGCGGTGCCTTTGTATTTTCAGGATACTAACAGGCGCTAGTGGTGATAACGCGAGGCGATATGGTGCTCGGCTTCGCCTTGCCAGGCCAGGGTATCGACAAAGCCGGCCAGGGCGGCGTTGCTGCGTGCCGGTCCCAGGTCATCGTCATTTTCATTTTTCAGCATGCAATTGCTGCGTGGTTCACCCAGGCGTGTCAGGCGCACGGCGCCATCCGTTACCTTCATGATCCAGTCCCAGCCGATTGAAATGGCAGGAGTCGTATCGCTGACCCATTCCGTATAACCAGTGATGACGGTGGCCGCCGCCGATTCGGCGGTACACGCCGGCATATCTTCATCCAGACCCGATGTCAGGTGAATCAGCTTGACGGCGCCAAGCTGGGTAAGCGAAAGACGGATATAACCGTCCGGAGAGATCGTTAGCATGGATGTGAAACAGAACAGGGATAAACAAGTGATGCGCAATCGCGCACTAAGGACGGATTTTCGGGGGCGCTACCAGCAAGTCTCATAGTATAAGGCCCTGCCGTCGCTATTTATGTTTTTTGTTAATATATTTGTTAAATTCATCGGTTTCTTTTTTTAATTACTGTAACGTTCGTTCACATAATTCAAGGTGGTCGGTTGCCAGTTGAGGCCATCGATGAGCACTTCAAGCAGCAGTGCCGTCTTGGCCGTTCCCAGATCCATGCGCGCTTCGCTTTGCAGCATGACGTTGCTGCTGGCGTCGCCTACGCGCGTCAGCTGGACATGGTGGCTATCGCCCTGCATTTGCCAGTCCCAGCCAATCGAGACACCCTGGTTGCCATCGGCAATCCATTCCGTATAGCCGGTGATGGCGGTGGGTATCGCGCCTTCTGCCGGCATGCCGGCCATGTCTTCGTCGAGACCGGAAATCAGGTGGATCAGGCTGATATCCTGCAGCTCCGCGAAGGAAAGGTGTATATAGCCAGACTCCGACACGAGCAATCTGTTTTTGTCCATGGAACCTCCGAATATCAGACCGCGAGGTCATTGGTGGGCGAGTCCCGTCCTTGCCTGCGCCGTCAACACGGGCGATGGCGGGATATTGCTTAGTCGATTTCAATCCAGCATGCAAAAATCGGATGGCCACCGATGATCATCGGCGGACCCGCGCGGTGGGCATGGACGCCCGTATGGCGCAACAGGCGCTCGATGCCGATCGGCGAGACCGTGATCAGACGCTTCGCGCCATGTGCCTTGGCAATGGCGATCGATTCGCGCAGCAGTTGCGCCGCCACGCCCGAGGAAAACTGCGCCAGGGCGGACGTCTTGCCGCCATTGAAATCCACCGAGGCGAAACGGGAAAGTTCCCAGATATCGGATGAACAGGGAATGGGCTGTCCTTGCATCAGTTCGGGAAAGACTTCACCGAGCAGATAGGGCTGGCTTGTCGGCAAAAGCCGGGCGCAGCCATTGATTTGCCCTTGCTCATCCTTTGCCACCACATACAGGGTATCGGGGCGGTCGAATTGATCGAGTTCCTCGCCATTCTTGGTTTTCAAATCCCACCCGAGTGTTTCCACGAACACCTTGTGGCGATAGTGCGCGAGACTGGTCAGAAGTTCTTCGGGAAGTGCTCCGGTTTTGCCTGTGATTACGTTCATCTGCGCGCTCCAAGTGGTGGTACATCAAGATTCCCAATGGTTGCCATTAAACCTTTTTCAACGAACCCGCATAACTGTCATCTTTTACAGCTCCCCCCATTTTCAGCACGGCTGGTGCTGTATCGCCACCACCTATATCAAATAATCAATATTTTTCTTGCAATGATAAAAAGAGATGCTTATATTCGAGGTTTGCTGCTATTCGGCAATGGATTTGCTGATGTCCATGCCGCATCGCCAAAATTTGGCCAGCAAGAATATTTTGCTTGGTTCTCAAAAGGAGCCCTTGTAAATGCGATGACTGTCATGTCCGGCTTGACCCCATTTTTTCATTTGTCAGGATAGAGAGAAACAAAGGTGCAGTCTATCCTGAGGCAAAAATGGTGTTTGGGACACTGTAAGATCTGACAGTTGCTTTTTTTGCCGGCCATATTGCCCGGCATTCCAGTGTGAGGATGATTCTGTGAAACGTGAAATTGTCTGGCGAGAAGAGCAAAGCGAAGCGTTAACGAACGCCACCACGGAAGAGACGTTTTTCGCCGCCATCGCGAAGGCGGCGCGCGACCTGGGCTTCGAGTACTGCGCCTATGGCTTGCGCATGCCGTTGCCCGTCTCCAATCCCAAGATGTTGCTTTTAAGTAATTATTCCACCGAATGGCAGCAGCGCTACGCGAGCGAGAACTACCTGGCGGTCGATCCCACCGTTGCTCACGGTATCCAGTCCGCCATGCCCGTCGTGTGGTCGCCGCAATTGTTCGCCAGCTGTCCCGACTTCTGGACCGATGCCAGCGGGCATGGCTTGAAGCATGGCTGGGCGCAATCGTCGTTTGATGCCAAAAGCAATGTCGGCATGCTGACGCTGGCGCGCTCGCAAGAGGAGATTACGCTGACGGAGTTGCGGGAAAATTCCGTACAGCTGTCCTGGCTGGCCCAGGCGGTTCACGAGGGCGGAGTACGCCTGGCCAGCATGAAGCGCGATGCCGAACCGGCCATCATGCTGACGGCGCGCGAAGTGGAAGTGCTGCGCTGGACGGCGGATGGCAAGACGTCGGGCGAGGTGGCCCAGATCATGGATATTTCCGAGCGTACCGTCAACTTCCACATCACCAATTCCCTCGTCAAACTGGGCGTCGTCAATAAAACCGCGGGCGTCGTCAAGGCCGCGATGTTGCGCCTGCTGTAATTTTTTTTCGCCTCGGCGGGCGCCTTCCGCGTCCAGCCCCTGCCTGCCGTTTTTCCTCTCTGCACACTGCGGCGCGCCACGTTGTCGGCCCGCGTTTTTCCTCCTCATTTTTTCCCTGTCCTGACCTTCACTGTCAAATCTGACAGTTATCTCCGCCTGCGCATTCACGTTTAATGGGCTCCTATAAACACCGCTGTGCATGGTGTGGAGAAGCAAGGTGAACGATGTTGATTCGCCTGCGATGGACGGCTTTTTACGGTTTTCCTGTCTGCCACATCACACATTCCGACCCCTTTTTCGTGTGAGTGACGACTATGCATTTCGCCAGACCAGCCATTTCCCCCGACCGTCTCCGGCCCGCTGCCGGCGCGCTGTCCAATCTGCGCATCGCGGGATAGGCCGCCATGAAAACCTTTCCGGAAATCCTGCTGCAGCGTGCGCAGTCCTCGCCCGACGGCACGGCATACCGCTTCTTCCAGGGCGCCAGCCTGGTCCCCGATGTCCTGACATTCCAGCGCGTGTGGGAAGAGTCCGCGGCATTGGCGGCCCTGCTGCAATCGCGGGGACTGGCCGGCGAGCGCGTGCTGCTGACCTGCAAGTCGCAGCGGCATTTTGTGATCGCCTTCTTCGCCTGCCTGATGGCGGGCGCCGTCGCCGTACCGACGGCCTTGCCGCGCCGCCATGCCTTGCTCGAACGGCTGCAGGTGTTGTCACGCGATGCCGCCTTCCGCGCCCTGATCTGCGACAGCGACGAAGTGGCGCCGGCGCATTTCCACGATGCCCAGGCGGTCAGCGACTGCATCGACATGCGCACCTGGTCCGCGTGTGACGACTTGGCGGCCATGGCCGCCAGCTGGACATTGCCTGCGCTGTCCGGCAATGACCTGGCTTTCCTGCAATACACGTCCGGCTCCACGGGCGACCCCAAGGGCGTGATGGTCAGCCATGGCAACCTGGTCAACAACTGCCTGGCCATCGGCCAGGGCATGCAGCTCGATGCCGGCTCCAGCGTGTTTACGGCGCTGCCCCTGTTCCACGATATGGGCTTGATCGGCGGCATCCTGCAATCGATGTACACCGGTTGCAGCGCCAGCTGCATGCTGCCGGCCGAATTCGTCCAGTATCCGGAGCGCTGGCTGCAGATCATTTCGCGCTTTGGCATGACGACCAGCGGCGGCCCCAATTTCATGTACCAGCTGGCCGCGCAAAGCATCCGCGACGAAGACATGGCCGGCCTGGATTTGTCGGCCTGGTCCGTGGCGTTCTGCGGCGCCGAGCCGATCCGTCCCGAGGCCATCGACGCCTTCATCCGCAGGTTCGCCTCCGTGGGCTTCCGTCCCGAGGCCTTCTATGCCTGCTACGGCATGGCCGAGTCCACCCTGTTCATCACGGGAGCGCAACGCGGCGCCGGGCTGGAAGTGCAGCAGCGCGACGAGAGCGCCATCGTGGGCTGCGGCCATCCGCGCCACGACACGCACATCGCCATTGTCGACCCCGATAGCCGCCAGCGCCTGGCCGATGGCCTGGTGGGCGAGATCTGGGTGCAGGGATCGAGCGTCGCGCTGGGCTACTGGCGGCGCGCCGAACTGAGCGAACAGTATTTCCACGCCAGCATCGCGGACGAGGGCGCGCAGCGCTACCTGCGCACCGGTGACCTGGGCTATGTCAGCAACGGCCAGCTCTTCGTCAGCGGCCGCCTGAAGGACTTGATCATCCACTATGGCAAAAAATACCTGCCGCAAGACATCGAGAACGAAGCCGAACGCAATCACATCGCCTTGCGCGAATCCGGGGGCGGCGCCTTCAGCATCGTCGATGGCGACAAGCAGCGCACCGTGCTGGTGTTCGAACTGAAGCGCGAGTGGCTGCGCCGCCATGCCGAGTGGCCGGAGGTTGCCGCCAGCGTGCGCTCCGCCGTGACGGCGAACCTGGGCCTGACGCTCGACGAGGTGCTGTTCATCAAGCCTGGCGCGCTGCCCCGGACTTCGAGCGGCAAGGTCCGGCGCAACCAGTGCCGGCTCGATTATCTCGATGGCGCGCTGGCGCGTGCCGAAGCTCCCTGATTTCCACCATTCCATGCGCCGCCTGCGGCGCGATAGCCATTGCCTGACTTTTGCGAAGAGAACCCCATGAACCTGTTTGAACAATGCCTGGTCGACCTCCTGGCGGACCTGACCAATGCCGAACGCGGCGCCATTTCCCTCACCACCACCCTGGACCAGCAAGGCGTCGATTCCTTCGTCGCCCTGCGCCTGGCGCGCGCCATCCATGACCGCACCGGCATCGAGCTCGAACTCGAGACGCTGTTCGATTACCCATCGGTGCGCCAGCTGGCGCAGCACCTGCAAGCGCGCGCCGCGCAGACGGCAGGTGCCGTATGAGCGCGCTCGACCTGACCCAATCGTGGTTCCCCCTGTCCGCCGCGCAAAGCAGCCGCTGGTTCCTGTACCAGCTGGACCCGGCCACCCAGGGCACGCACAACAATGGCTTTGCGGCGCGCGTGCAGGGCGCGCTGGACCTGGATGTGCTCGACGCGTCGCTGCAGACGCTGGCCGCGCGCCATCCGATGCTGCGCAGCCGCTTCCGCCAGTCGGCCGGCACGCCGCAGCAAAGCATCGCCGGCAGCGCGCCGGTGCAGCTGATCTGCCGTGATGTCCGGGGCAGCGCAGACGCCGATCTGGCGCGGCAGGTGCAGGCCGATTGCGGCATCGCCTTCGACCTGGCGGCGCCGCCGCTGATGCGTGCGCACTGGTACGCGCAGGGCGCGCAGGATGGCGTGCTGCTGCTGGTGTTCGACCATATCGCCTGCGATGGCTGGTCTTACTGGCAGTTACTGGACGAGCTGGGCCAGCTGATGCGGGGCCAGGCCTTGCCTGCCTTGCCGCCGGAGGCCGATTACGCCGCCTATGTCGCGCAACAGCGTGCCTGGCTGGACAGCCCGGCTGCCGAAGCGCAGCGCCAGTACTGGGAGCGGAACCTGGGGGGCGAGCTGCCGGTGCTGCAGTTGCGCAGCGATGTCACCCGTTCGGGCCGCGTCAGCGGGCGCCGCGACAGCGTCGGCTTTTCGCTGCCGGCGCAGTTTGCCGCCGAACTGCATGCGCTGGCGCGCCGGAATGCCTCGACCTTGTTTACCACCATGTTGGCGGCTTACGGCCTGCTGCTGCGCACCTTGACGGGCCAGGACGATATCGTGATCGGTACGCCGATGCCCGGCCGCACCAGCCAGCAGTTCGACCAGGTCGTGGGCGACTTCGTCAATCCGGTCGCCGTGCGCATCGCGCATGAGGCGGAGCAGAGCGTGGCCCAGCTGCTGCGCAGCGTGCGCGGCGCCACCCTGCGCGCCATGGCGCAGCAGGATTTGCCGTTTGCCGACCTGGTCGAACGCCTGCAGCCGGCGCGCGAAAGCCACGAGCATCCGATTTTCCAGACGGCTTTCGTCTTCCAGAAAGCGCGCCACGCCAGCGACTTGCTGGCCTTGTGGAGCGGCGCCGACGCGGTCGCCGAGTGGGGCGGCGTGCGCCTGCAGTCCTTCCCGCTGCTGCAAAGCGGCGGCCACGCGCACTTCCCGCTGGTGCTGGAAGTGCTCGAACTGGAACAGGGCATCCGCTGCGAACTGAAGTTCGATGCGGACGTGCTGGCGCGTGCCAGCGTCGAGCGCTGGGCCGGCTACCTGGAATCGCTGCTGGCGCAGATGGCTGCCGACGATCAGCAGGCGCATGCCGCGCTGTCGCCCCTGTCCGCGGCACAACGCCAGCAATTGCTGGGCACCTTTGCCGGCGGCGCGCGCGGTTTCCCCGCCGCCCGCCCCATCCAGCAATTGTTCGAAGCCCACGCCGCCAGCAAGCCCGACGCCGTCGCCCTCGCGATGGACGGGCGTACGCTCAGCTACGCGCAATTGAATGGCCAGGCCAACCAGCTGGCGCACCGTTTGATCCAGATGGGCGTGCAGCCTGACGACAGGATCGCCCTGTGCGTCGAGCGCGGCATGGACATGGTGGCCGGCATGCTGGGCATCATGAAGGCGGGCGCCGCCTTCGTGCCGCTCGACCCGGACTATCCTGCCGAGCGGCTCGCCTACATGCTGGTCGATTGCGGCGCGCGCGCGCTGGTGAGCACGGCGCTGGCATCCGCCGCCTTGCCGCCGACCGCCTTGCCGACCCTGATGCTCGATGCGCAGGGCGGCAGCGCGCCCGATGGCAATCCCGATCCGGCGCAGCTGGGCCTCGACGCGCGGCACCTGGCCTACGTGATCTATACCTCCGGTTCGACCGGACAGCCCAAGGGCGTCATGAATCACCACGCGGGCCTGTGGAACCTCGTGCATGACCAGGTGGTGCTGTTCGGCATCACGCCGGCCAGCCGCGTGCTGCAATTTGCCTCGTGCAGCTTCGATGCCTGCATCTGGGAGATTGCCCTGACCCTCAGCGCCGGCGCCAGCCTGCACCTGGCCACGCGCGAAGCGCTGCTGCCTGGCGCGCCGCTGGTCGACGCCGTGCAGCGCGGCGCCCTGACCCATTTGTTCCTGCCGCCGGCGGCCCTGGCCGCGCTGCCGCCCGATGCCGACCTGGCGACGGTGCAGTCGCTGATCGTCGGCGGCGATGCCTGCCCGGCCGCCCTGGCGCGCCACTGGTCGGCCGGCCGGCGCTTCTTCAATGCGTATGGCCCCACCGAAGCGACGGTGTGCAGCACGGTGTATGAGTACGCGTCAGATTGTCCCGACCAGCTGCCGATCGGGCGTCCCGTCGCCAATGCGCGCATCTACATCCTCGACGGCGCCATGCAGCCGGTGCCGCCGGGCGTGGCGGGTGAAATCTACGTGGGCGGCGCCGGCGTGGCGCGTGGCTACCTGGAGCGTCCGCAGCTGAACGCCGAGCGCTTCCTCGCCGACCCCTTCGTCGCTGGCGCTCGCCTGTACCGCACCGGCGACCTGGCCTGCTGGCTCGCCGACGGCAATATCGCCTACCTGGGCCGCAATGACTTCCAGGTCAAGATCCGTGGCTTCCGCATCGAGCTGGGCGAAGTGGGCGCGCGGCTGCAGGAATGCGAAGGCGTGCGCGAGGCGCTGGTCGTGGCGCGCGAAGACGTGCCGGGCGCGAAGCGCCTGGTGGCCTATCTCGTGCCGGCTGCCGGCGCCGTGCTGGCGCCGGAACGCGTGCGCGCACAACTGGCGCAGGCCGTTCCCGCCTACATGGTGCCGGCCGCCTTCGTGGTGCTGGACGCTTTCCCGCTGATGCCGAATGGCAAGCTGGACCGCCGGGCCTTGCCGGCGCCCGATGCCGGCGCCGCCGTGGCGCGCGAGTACGAAGCGCCGCAGGGCGCGCTGGAAGGCGCCATCGCCCAGGTCTGGCAAGAGCTGCTGGGCTTGCAGCGCGTGGGCCGCCATGACCACTTCTTTGAACTGGGCGGCCATTCGCTGATGGTGCTGGAGATGATCGAACGGCTGGCGGCGCTCGGCGTGGCATGCGACGTGCGCGCGGTGTTTGGCGCCAACAGCCTGCAGGCGCTGGCCGCCGTGATTGCAGCCTCCGCCGCGCCGGCCTCCGCCGGCGTGCCGGCCAACGCGATTCCCGCCGGCTGCGAGGCGATCACGCCGCAGATGCTGCCGCTTGTGGCGCTGAGCCAGGCCGACATCGACCAGATCGTCGCCGGCGTGCCGGGCGGCGCGGCCAACGTGCAGGACATGTATCCGCTGGCGCCGCCGCAGGAAGGCATCCTGTTCCACCATCTGCTCGAGAGCGAAGGCGACGCCTATCTGCTGCGCGCCGCGTTTGCGCTCGATACGCGCGCCCGCCTGGATGCCTACCTGGCCGCGCTGCAGCAGCTGGTGGAGCGCCACGACATGCTGCGTACCAGCTTGCGCTGGGAAGGATTGGCGCAGCCGCTGCAGGTGGTGCAGCGCCATGCGCAGATGGAAACGCGTAGCGTGGAACTCGATGCGGACGGCGATTGCGAACAGCAGTTCCTGCAATTGTCCGATCCGCGCCACGTGCGCCTGGACTTGCGCACCGCGCCGCTGATGCTGGCCTATGCCGCGCAGGACCCGCGCTCCGGCGCTTGTTACCTCGCCATCCTGATCCATCACCTGGCCTGCGACCACATCACGCTCGACATCCTGCTGGCCGAAGTGCAGGCCATCCTGCGCGGCGAAGGCGGCAAGCTGCCGCCGGCCTTGCCGTACCGCGATTTCGTGGCGCGCGCCAGGGCGGTGCCGGCGGCGCTGCACGAGGCGTATTTCCGCCGCCAGCTGGGCGACGTGACCCGTCCCACCATGCCGCTGGGCCTGTCCAACGTGCAGGCCGACGGCTCGCAGGCGGCCGAGGCGCGCCATCTGCTGGGCGCCGCGCTGAGCGCGCGCGTGCGCCGTGCCGCCAGCGGCAACCGCACCACAGCCGCCGCGCTGTACCACGTGGCGTGGGCCCAGGTCCTGGCCCAGCTGTCCGGCAGCGACGACGTGGTGTTTGGCACCGTGCTGTCCGGCCGCCTGCAGGATGTCGAGGTGCAGGGCAACCCGGTCGGCATGTTCGTCAATACCCTGCCGGTGCGCGTGCAGCTGGGACGGCGCAGCGTGCGCCAGGTGCTCGACGCCACCTGGGATAGCCTGAGCAGCCTGCTCGAACATGAGCAGGCATCGCTGGCGCTGGCGCAGCGCTGCAGCGGCGTGGCGGCGAATACGCCGCTGTTTACAGCCTTGCTGAACTACCGCCACAGCGCGCCGTCGAGCATCGATGGCGCCAGCGTCGCGGCCGGCGAGGGCATGCGTTTCCTTACCGCCGAAGAGCGCACCAACTATCCGTTCACCCTGAACGTGGACGATGCGCGCGACGACTTCGTCCTGACGGCACAGTGCGTCGGCGGCATCGCGCCGCTGCAGCTGGCGCATTACACGGCCGCCGCGCTGGCGCAGCTGGTCGAGGCGCTCGAGAGCGCGCCGCTGCAGCCGCTGCGCCACGTCGGCGTGACGCCGGCCGCCATGGCCGACGTGCCGGCCGCGCCGCGCGGCCCGTCGCCGCAAGCCCTGTCGGCCCACCAGAACCGCATGTGGTTCATCGACACCTTCGAAGCTGGCAGCCTGTATCCCGCCAGCCCCGTCTACCATAATATTCCCCTGCTGCTCGCCTGGCACCGTGCGCCGGCGCCGGACGTGCTCCAAGTGGCGCTCGACGCCATCGTCGCGCGCCATGACGTGCTGCGCAGCCGCATCGGCATGGCCGGCGAAACGGTGGTCGCCAGCCTCGATCCGCAACTGTCCATCGGGCTCGAACATATCCGCTGCGAGGCGGGCGACGTGCATGCGCGCGCCATCGAGGCGAGCCAGCAGCCATTCGACTTCATCGGCGGCGCCCTGTTGCGCGCCGTGCTGGTCGAAGGCACGGACGGCAGCAGCGTGCTGGCCGTCTGCGCCCACCATGCGGTGGCCGACCGCCGTTCGATGCAGCTGATCGGACAGGAATTGCTGGAATTGTGCGCCGCCCAGGAAGAGGGCCGCGCGCCGCAGCTGCCTGCGCTGGCGCTGCAGTACGCCGACCATGCCGCGTGGCAGCGCGATTTCCTCGCGCAGCACCGCGACGAGCTGCTGTTCTACTGGCGCTACCAGCTGCGCGGCCAGTTGCAGGCGATGGAGCTGCCGCTGAACCGCCCGCGTCCGCTCGTGCATACCTTCACGGCCGCGCGCCATGCCTTCGAGCTGGCGCCCGGCCTGACGGCGCGGCTGAAGGCCGTGGCGCGCCGCCACGGCGTGAGCCATACTGCCGTGCTGCTGGCCGCGTTCAATGCCCTGCTGCGCCGCTATGCCGGACATGACGAGCTGGTGGTGGGCACCAGCGTCGCCTGCCGCAACGCGCCGGGACTGGAACACATGGTCGGCCCGCTGGCCAACCTGCTGGTGACGCGCAATGCCTGTCCTGCCGGCGCCACCCTGGCGTCGCTGCTGACGGAGGTCGAGCGCCAGCTGCGCGACGGCCTGCACAACCAGGAAATGCAGTTCGACCAGCTCGTGCTGGCGCTCAAGCCCGAGAAGGACATGAGCCGCACGGCCCTGTTCGACGTGCTGTTCCAGTTCGACGAGGCCGCGCCGCAGCAGCTGCAGGCGGGCGGGCTGTCGGCCGCGATCATCGAAACCAACCTTGGCTACGGCAAGAACGACCTGCACCTGTACCTGCATGACGCCGGCGGCCAGTGGGCGGGCAAGCTGGTGTACAACGCCGACTTCTTCGATGCCTGGCTGATGCGGCAGATGATGCGCCATTACCAGGTGCTGCTGCAGGCGCTGGCGGACAACGACGGCGCCGTCATCGACAGCGTGCCCCTGCTGGACGCGGATGAAGAGCGGCAGCAGCTGGCGACGTGGAACCAGAGCGCCGCCGCGTGGCCGCGCGAGGCCACCATCCACCAGCTGATCGAGGCACAGGTGGAGCGCACGCCGGACAGCATCGCCGTCAGCTGCGGCGAGACCCGCCTCAGCTACGGCGACCTGAACCGCCGCGCCAACCGTCTGGCGCACCAGCTGCGCGCGATGGGCGTGGGCGCCGACGCCATGGTGGCGCTGTGCCTGGGCCGCTCGGCGGACCTGCTGGTGGCGATGCTGGCCGTGCTGAAGGCGGGCGGCGCCTATGTGCCCGTCGACCCGGCCTATCCCGCCGAACGCATCGCCTATGTCATGGACGATTGCCGCGCCGTGTGCGTGATCGCCGGCGACGACGTCAGTCCGGCGCTGTTCCCGGCGGGATTGCCGGTCCTGGCGGTGGCTGCCGCGCAGGCCTTCCCGGAAGAGAACCCCGCGCCGCTGGCCGGCGCGTCGAGCCTCGCCTACGTGATCTATACCTCGGGTTCGACCGGCATGCCGAAGGGCACCATGCTCGAGCACCGCAACGTGGTGCGCCTGCTGGTCAACGACCGCCTGCAATTCAATTTCGGCGCCGCCGATGTCTGGAGCCTGTTCCATTCCTGCGCCTTCGATTTCTCCGTGTGGGAGATCTATGGCGCGCTGCTGCACGGCGGCCGCGTGGCCATCGTGCCGGAAGAAGTGCGGCGCGACCCCGCCGCCGTGCTGGCCCTGCTGGCGGCCGAAGGCGTGACGGTGCTGAACCAGACGCCGACCGCCTTCTATAACCTGATCGCCGAAGCCAAGCGTCAGCCCGGCCTGACGCTGCCGGCCCTGCGCTACGTGATCTTCGGCGGCGAGGGACTGGATCCCGTCAACCTGCAGGATTTTGCCGCCCGCTACCCGCATGTCGCCCTGGTCAACATGTACGGCATCACCGAGACGTGCGTGCACGTGACGTTCAAGCGCATCACGGCCTCCGATATCGCCTCCAATTCGAACAATATCGGCACGCCGATCCCCACCACCAGCACCCTGATCCTCGGGCCGCAGCAGCAATTGCTGCCGGTCGGCGTGGTCGGCGAAATCTATGTCGGCGGCGATGGCCTGGGACGCGGCTACCTGAACCGCGAGCAGCTGACGGCGGAACGCTTTATCGCCCATCCATGGCAGCCGGGGCAGCGCCTGTACCGCTCGGGCGACCTGGGCAAGCTGCTGGAAAACGGCGAGATGGCCCATCTGGGCCGCATCGACGAACAGGTGCAGCTGCGCGGCTTCCGCATCGAACTGGGCGAGATCGAAGTGCGCCTGGCCGCCTGCGATGGCGTGCAGGAAGCCGTCGTGATGGTGCGCGAGGATGCGCCGGGCGACAAGCGCCTGGTCGCCTACCTGATCGCGGAGCAGGGCGCCGAACCGTCGGCCGCCGCGCTGCGCCAGCAGCTGTCGGCCGTGCTGACCGACTACATGGTGCCGTCGGCATATGTGACGCTGGCGCGCTTCCCGCTGACGGCGAACGGCAAGCTCGATCGCAAGGCCTTGCCGGCGCCGGACCAGTCGGCGCTCGTGGCGCGCCAGTACGAAGCGCCGCAAGGAGCGGTGGAGTGCGCGATTGCCGCCATCTGGCAGGAGCTGCTGGGCGTCGCCCGCGTGGGCCGCAACGACCAGTTCTTCGAACTCGGCGGCCATTCCCTGACCGTCATCACCCTGATCGAGCGGCTGCGCCAGCAAGGCATGGCGCTCGACGTCAAGCATGTGTTTACCGCGCCGACCTTGTCGGCCATGGCGCAAGCCGTCGGCCGCGCGGGGCAGGGCGACGCCGCTGCGACGGTGCCGGCCAACGCGATTCCCGCCGGCTGCCAGGCCATCACGCCGGCCATGCTGCCGCTGGTGGTGCTGGAGCAGGAACACATCGACGCCCTGTGCGCCAACGTGGCGCAGGGTGCGGCGAACATCGCCGATATCTATCCGCTGACGGCGCTGCAGGACGGCATCCTGTTCCATCACCTGCTGGGCGGCGAGGGCGATGCCTACCTGCTGCGCTCGATGCTGTCGTTCGAGCAGCGCGGCACCATGGATGCGTTCCTGTCGGCCTTGCAGGAAGTGATCGACCGCCACGATATCCTGCGCAGCAGCGTGCACTGGGCAGGCTTGCCGCAGGCCGTGCAGGTGGTGCAGCGCGACGCCCAGCTGGCCGTGCACGAGATTGCCGTGGCGCCGGGCGCCGATGCGCTGGCGCAGTTGCGCGCGCAGACGGATCCGCGCGCCATGCGCATGGATTTGCGCGCCGGCCCGCTGCTGGCCGCCTACGTGGCGCACGACGCCGCGACGGGCGCCTGGCTGATGGCGCTGCAGAATCATCACCTGGTGTGCGACCACGTCACGCTGGAATTGATCATCGGCGAAATCCGCTTGATCCTGGCCGGCCAGGGCGCCGCATTGCCGGTGCCGCTGCCATACCGCAATTTCGTGGCCGAGGGACTGGCGCAGCCGGCCAGCGCGCATGAAGCCTGGTTCCGTGAACAGCTGGGCGATATCGATGAACCTACGGCGCCATTCGGCCTGCTCGACGTGCGCGGCGACGGCAGCGATGTAGCCGCCGCCGAACTGGCCTTGCCGGCCGAGCTGGCGCACGCCATCCGCGCCGCGGCGCGGGCCCACGGCGTGACGGCGGCGGTGCTGTTCCACGTGGCCATGGCGCAGGTGCTGGGCAAGTGCAGCGGCCGCGACGACGTGGTGTTCGGCACCGTGCTGTCCGGCCGCCTGCAGGGCTCCAGCGGCGCGGACCGCGTGCTGGGCATGTTCATCAACACGCTGCCGCTGCGCGTCTCGCTGGCGCAGCGCGACGTGCGGCAGGTGGTGACGGAAACCTATGCGCGCCTGTCGCAGATGCTGAGCCACGAGCAAGCTTCGCTGGCGCTGGCGCAGCGCTGCAGCGGCGTGGCCAGCCCGCTGCCGCTGTTCTCCGCCTTGCTGAATTACCGCCACGGCAATGCCCTCGACAGCGCGGACGGCAGCGCCGGCATGGGCTTGTCCGGCATCACGCTGCTGGGCAGCGAGGAGCGCACCAACTACCCGCTGACCGTCTCGATCGATGACCTGGGCGCAGGCTTTGCCATTCATGCGCTGTGCGCCGCGGGCATCGATCCGCTGCGTGTGGCGCAGTATGTGCAGCAAGCCGTGCAGGGCCTGGTGGCCGCGCTGGAGGCGGATGCGCCGGCGGCCATCGGCACGCTGCCGCTGCTGCCCGCAGCCGAACGCGCCATGCTGCTCGATGGCTTCAATGCCGGCGTGCGGCCATGCCCGCACGACCGGCTGGTGCACGAACTGTTTGCCGACCGCGCCGCTACCCAGCCGCTGGCCGTGGCGCTGCGCCACGACGGGCAGTTCATCTCGTACGGGGAATTGAATCGCCGCGCCAACCGCCTCGCGCATCATTTGATCGGGCTCGGCGTCGCTGCCGGCGACCGCGTGGCCATCTGCATCGAGCGCGGCGCCGACATGGTGGCCGGCCTGCTGGGCATCCTCAAGGCGGGCGCCGCCTATGTGCCGCTCGATCCGGCCTATCCTGCCGAGCGCCTGGCGTTCATGCTCGACGATACGGCTTGCACGGTGGTGCTCAGCCACAGCGCGCTGGCGCCGGCCCTGCCGCTGGACGGCCGCGTGCTGCTGTGCGTGGACGAGATCGATGCGCTGCTGGCGCTGCAGCCGGACAGCGATCCGGCGCCGCGCGCCACGGCCGACGACCTGGCCTACTGCATGTACACGTCCGGCTCCGCCGGCCGTCCGAAGGGCGTGGCGATTCCGCACAAGAGCATCCTCGGCTTCATGCTGGGCGTCGACTATGTCGATTACGCGGCCGATTGTGTTTCGCTGCAATATTCGTCCGCCTCGTGGGATGCGCTGACCCTGGAATTGTGGCCCGTGCTGGCCCATGGCGGCTGCGCCGTGCTGTATGCGGGCGCCAATCCGACGCCGCAGGAAATCGGCGCGGCGGTGCAGGCGCACGGCGTGAACTTGATGTGGATCACCTCGACCTTCTTCAACGCCATGGTCGACGTCGACGTGGCGCTGCTGCGCGGCGTGCGCCAGCTGATGGTGGGCGGCGAGCAGGTCTCGGCGGCGCATGTGCGCAAGCTGCAGCGCGCCTGTCCCGACATCCGCCTGGTCAATGGCTACGGTCCGTCCGAGTGCACGGTCTTCAGCAGCTGCTACGTGGTGCCGGCCGGCCTGGCCGACGACGTGGAACTGCTGCCGATCGGCCGCCCCATCGGCGACCGCCGCATTTACCTGCTCGACCGCGATGGCCAGCCCGTGCCGCTGGGCGTGGCCGGCGAGCTGCACGTGGCCGGCGACAGCGTGGCGCAGGGTTACCTGAACCTGCCGGAGCTGACGGCCGAGCGCTTCATCGCCGATCCGTTCGGCCCGGCCGGCAGCCGTTGCTACCGCAGCGGCGACCTGGCGCGCTGGCGCGCCGACGGCAACCTGGAATTCGTCGGCCGCGTCGACCAACAGGTCAAGCTGCGCGGCTTCCGCATCGAGCTGGGCGAGATCGAAGCGCGCCTGAAGCTGCTGGATGGCGTGCGCGAGGCGGTGGTGCTGGTGCGTGAAGACACGCCGGGCAACAAGCGCCTGGTGGCGTATGTGCTGGCGCAGCCGCAGGCCGTGCTGCAACCGGCGCAGCTGCGCGAACCGCTGGCTGCCCAGCTGCCGTCGTACATGGTGCCGGCCGCCTTCGTCCTGCTCGATGAGCTGCCGCGCACGTCGAACGGCAAGCTGGATCGCAAGGCGCTGCCGCAGCCCGACCAGGCTGCGCTGGCCATGCGCGAATACGAGGCGCCGCTGGACGCGGCCGAAACGGCCATGGCCGCCATCTGGCAAGACCTGCTGGGCGTGGCCCGCGTGGGACGCCAGGACCAGTTCTTCGAGCTGGGCGGCCATTCGCTGCTGGTGGTGGCGCTGATCGAGCGCGTGCGCAAGGAAGGCATGCAGCTCGACGTGCGCAGCATCTTCAGCGCGCCGACCCTGTGCGCCATGGCCGCCGCCGCCACGCGGCAGGCCGCACCGGCCTTCGTCGTGCCGCCGCCGCAGATTCCCGCCGATTGTGCCGCCATCACGCCGGAGATGCTGCCGCTGGTCGCCCTGAGCCAGGCCGAGATCGACCTGGTCGCCGCCAGCGTGCCGCAGGGCGCGGCCAATATCGCCGACATCTATCCGCTCGCTCCGCTGCAGGAAGGCATCCTGTTCCATCACCTGCTGGAGTCAGGACGCGACGCCTACCTGCTGCGTTCCGTGTTTTCCTTCGATTCGCAAACGCGCCTGGAGCGCTACCTGGAAGCGATGCAGGTGGTGATCGCGCGCCACGACATCCTGCGCAGCGCCGTGCGCTGGGAAGGCTTGCCGCAACCGGTGCAGGTGGTGTACCGCCACGCGCCGCTGCCCGTGGAAACCCTCCAGCTGGCCGCCGGCGGCGATGCGCTGGCCGAGCTGCTCGAGCGCACCGACACGCGCAAGCTGCGCCTGGACCTGCGCCGCGCGCCGCTGCTGGCCTGCCATGTGGCGGCCGATCCGGAGTCTTCGCACTGGTTCCTGGTGCTGCTCAGCCATCATATGGTGTGCGACCACGTGACCCTGGAATTCATCGTCGATGAAATCCGCGCCATCCTGGCGGCGCAGGAAAGCGGGACGCCGCCGGTCTTGCCGCCGGTGCTGCCGTACCGTAACTTCATCGCGCACACCCACGCCGTGCCGGCCAGCGCGCATGAAGCGTATTTCCGCGCCCAGCTGGCCGACATCGACGAGCCGACGGCGCCGTACGGCCTGCTCGACATCCAGGGCGACGGCGGTCCCGTCGACGAAGTGCGCGAGAACCTGTCGCCGGCGCTGGCCGCGCGCCTGCGTGCCGCCGCACGCACGCATGGCATCAATGCCGCGGTGCTGTTCCATGTCGCCGTGGCGCAGGTGCTTGGCCATTGCAGCGGCCGCGAAGAAGTGGTGTTCGGCTCCGTCCTGCTGGGCCGCCTGCAAGGTTCGGAGGGCGCCGACCGCGCCCTGGGCATGTTCATCAACACCTTGCCGCTGCGCGTCTCGCTGACGGGCCGCAGCGTGCGCGACGTCGTCCTGCAAACCTACCAGCGCATGAGCGAATTGCTGGCGCACGAGCAGGCGCCGCTGGCGCTGGCCCAGCGCGCCAGCGGCGTGGCGGCGCCGTTGCCGCTGTTTAGCGCCCTGCTGAACTACCGCCACAGCCAGGTCGCCACGGCCCACGACGGCGGCGACGATGCCGACCAGATCCTCGACGGCATGCGCGTGCTGCGCACGGAAGACTTGACCAACTATCCGCTGACCATGCGCGTCGACGACATGCCGCACGGCTTTGCCGTGACGGCGCAATGCAGCCAGGGCATCGACTCGCGTCGCATCGTGTCCTACCTGCAGACGGCCTTGCTGGGCCTGGTGGAGGCGCTGGAAAGCGCTCCCGCCACGCCGGTGGCGCAGCTGTCGGTGCTGCCGGCAGCCGAGCGCCAACTGCTGCTCGACGGGTTCAACGGTGCAGCGCTGGCGCCGCCGCCGCAGCAGTGGCTGGCGCACCAGTGGTTCGAGCACCAGGCCGCCGCCAGCCCCGATGCGCCTGCCGTCGTGTATGCGGGCGAGTCGCTCAGCTATGCTGAATTGAACCGCCGCGCCAACCAGCTCGCCCATCACCTGCTGGCGCTCGGTATCGCGCCCGACGACCGGGTCGCCATCTGCCTCGAGCGGGGCGTGGCCATGGCCGTCGCCCTGCTTGGCGTGATGAAGGCGGGCGGCGGCTATGTGCCGCTCGACCCTTCTTACCCGGCCGACCGCCTGGCCTACATGCTGGAAGACTGCGCGCCGGCCGCGCTGGTGAGCCAGTCGGCCCAGCTCGACCTGCTGCCGTGGATCGCCGCGCCGGTGGTGGCGCTGGACGAGGATGCGAAGAAAATCGCGCGCCGCCCGGCCACCAATCCGGTGCTCGAGGCCCTGCTGCCGCGGCACCTGGCGTATGTCATCTACACCTCCGGTTCGACCGGCATGCCGAAGGGCGTGATGATCGAGCACCACAACCTGATGGCGTCGACCCGGGCCCGCAGCGCCGTGTATGCGCCAGGCCAGCGTTTCCTGCTGCTGTCGTCGATCGGCTTCGACAGCTCGATCGCCGGCATCTTCGGCACGCTGGTGTCGCAAGGCACCTTGCACATCGGCAGCCAGGCCGTGGCGCAGGATCCCCAGCTGCTGGCACAGTACATCGCCGCCGAAGGCATCACCAGCCTGCTGTGCGTGCCCTCGCTGGCGCGCCTGATCCTCGACCACCTGCCGCGGCAGCATGCGCTGCAGGCGCTGATCGTGGCTGGCGAAGCCTGTCCGCCAGCGCTGCGCGCGCAGGCGGCGCGCGTGCCGGGACTGGCGCTGTACAACGAATACGGCCCGACCGAGTGCACCGTGTGGGCCAGCTACTGGCTGTGCGGCGCGGCGGACACGGGACCGGTGCCGATCGGGCGCCCGATTGCGCATACCCGCATCTACATCCTCGATGCCCACGGCCAGCCGGTCGGCCTGGGCGTGACGGGCGAGCTGCACATCGGCGGCGCCGGCGTGGCGCGCGGCTACCTGTTCCGTCCGGAACTGACGCAGGAGCGCTTCATTGCCGATCCGTTCGCCGCGCCAGCTCAAGCGGGCGCGCGCATGTACCGCACGGGCGACCTGGGACGCTGGCTGCCCGACGGCAGCATCGAGTACCTGGGCCGCAATGATTTCCAGGTGAAGATCCGCGGCTTCCGCATCGAACTCGGTGAAATCGAGGCGCGCCTGGGCGAGTGCGCCGGTGTGCGCGAAGCGGTGGTGCTGGCGCGCGACGACCAGGGCGGCGACAAGCGCCTGGTGGCCTATCTGCTGGCCGACGAGGGCGCGGCCGTGCCCGTGGCCGCGCTGCGCGAGCAGCTGGCCGCCGTGCTGCCGGCCTATATGGTGCCGTCGGCCATCGTCGTGATGCAGGCCTTCCCGCTCACGCCGAATGGCAAGCTGGATCGCAAGGCGCTGCCCGCGCCGGACCAGGAAGCGATGGCGGCGCGCCGCTATGCCGCGCCGCAGGGCGCGGTGGAAGAGGCGATCGCGCAGATCTGGCAGGACTTGCTGGGAATCGAGCGCGTCGGCCGCCACGACCACTTCTTCGAGCTGGGCGGCCATTCGCTGATGGTGGTGTCGCTGATCGAGCGCCTGCGTCCGCACGGCCATGCGGCGGACGTGCGCATGGTCTTCAACGCGCCGACCCTGGCCGAACTGGCGAGCGCGCTGGAGCAGGGTGGCGCGGCCGCCTTCGAGGCGCCGCCGAACCTGATCGCGGCCGGTTGCGACGCCATCGTGCCGGCCATGCTGCCGCTGGTGGCGCTGAGCCAGGAAGCCATCGACGGCATCGCCGCCGGCGTGCCGGACGGCATGCGCAACATCCAGGACATCTATCCGCTCGGTCCCCTGCAAGAAGGCATCCTGTTCCAGCATCTGCTGGAAAGCGAGGGCGATTCCTACCTGGCGCGGGTGGCGATCGAATTCGACAGCCGCGGCCGCCTCGATGCCTTCCTGTCGGCGCTGCAGACAGTGATCGACCGCCATGACATCCTGCGCACGGCCGTCTTCTGGGACGGCTTGCCGCAGCCCGTGCAAGTGGTGCTGCGCCATGCGCCGTTGCCGCTGGCCGAGCTGGCGCTGGACGGCGAGGGCGGTGCGCTGGCGCAGCTGCTGCAACGCGTCGATCCGCGCCACGTGCGGCTGGACCTGACGCGCGCGCCGCTGATGTCGGCCACCATCGCCGCCGATCCGCAATCGTCGAAGTGGCTGCTGGTGCTGCTCGACCATCACCTGATCTGCGACCACGTGACGATGGAATTCATCCTGGCCGAGATCCGCCTGATCCTGCAGGAGCGCCATGGCGACTTGCCGGCGGCGCTACCGTACCGCAACTTCATCGCGCTGACCCATTCCGTCAGCGAGGACGAGCATGCGGCCTGGTTCCGCGCCCAGCTGGGCGACGTGGAGGAGGCGACGGCGCCGTTTGGCCTGTTCGGTCCGGCGCACGACGAGGAGCGCATGGGCGCCTTCCAGCAGCACCTGGCGCCGGCGCTGGCAGCGCGCATGCGCGAAGCGGCGCGCCAGCACAAGACCACCCTGGCGGCGCTGTTCCATGTGGCCTGGGCGCAGGTGCTGGCCAGCCATGCGGGCAGCGACGATGTCGTCTTCGGCACGGTGCTGTCGGGCCGCCTGCAGGGTTCCAGCGGCGCCGACCAGGTGCTGGGCATGTTCATCAACACGCTGCCGATCCGCATTTCGCTCGGTGGCGGGCGCAGCGTCGCCCGAGTGCTGGACGAAGCGTACGGCCGCCTGACGGAACTGCTCAGCCATGAACAGGCGCCGCTGGCCCTGGCCCAGCGCGCCAGCGGCCTGCCTGCCGGCACGCCGCTGCTCAACGCCCTGTTCAACTACCGCCACAGCCAGCTCGTGCACAGCCCGGACGGCACGGTGGAAGCGCTGATGGAATGGGACGGCATGCGCGTGCTGGCGGCCGAGGAGCGCGGCAATTATCCGTGCGAGCTGACGGTAGACGACATGGGCGAGGGCTTCGCGCTGACCGTCCAGTGCTACCGCGAACATGGTCCCGAGCGCGTGTTCGGCTACCTGCTGCACGCCATCGGGCAACTGGTGGCGGCGCTGGAAGGCGATGCGCAGCAGCCTTTCGCGGCCCTGGACCGCCTGCCTGCCGCCGAGCGCGCGCATCTGCTGCATGGCGTCAATCCGCCGCCGCGGGTGCACACGCCGGGCATGCTGGTGCACCAGCTGTTCGAGGCGCAGGCGGCGGCGCAGCCCGACGCGCTGGCGCTCGAACATGCGGGCCAGCAGCTCAGCTACGGCGAGTTGAACCGCCGCGCCAACCGCCTCGCGCACGACTTGCTGGCCCGCGGCGTGGCGCCGGACGACCGCATCGCCGTGCACCTGCCGCGCAGCGTGGAAATGATCGTGGCGCTGCTGGCCGTGCTCAAGGCCGGTGCCGCCTATGTGCCGCTGGACCCGGCCTATCCGCCGGCGCGCCTGGCCTACATGCTGGCCGATTGCGCGCCGAAACTGGTGCTGTCCGACAGCGCGCTGGACGTGGCCGTGCCGGTGCTGCCGGCTGCCGCTCCCGTGGACGGGCGCGACGACAATCCGTCGCCGCAGACGGCCGGCCTGCTCGAACGCCACCTGGCGTATGTGATCTATACGTCGGGATCGACGGGGCAGCCGAAGGGCGTGATGGTCGAGCACCGCAACGTGGTCAACATGATCCACGCGGCGCTGCGCAACAGCCGCCTGACGCCGCGCGACCGCATGCTGCAGTTCTCGTCCGTCAGCTTCGACAGCGCCGTGGAAGAAATCTTCACGCCGCTGGCGGCCGGCGCCGCGCTGGTGCTGTGCCCCGTCGGCATGCTGGTGCCCGACCGCGCCTTCCTCGACTTCGTGCAGGACAGCGCCATCACCGTGGCGGAACTGCCGACCGCGTTCTGGCATCAGTGGGCGCGGCAGGCACGCGACCCTGGCGTGCCGCGCTGCCCGCAATTGCGGCTGGTGGTGGTGGGCGGCGAAAAGGCCGAACGGCGTCACCTGGCGACATGGATGGCGGCCGACGGCATGGCCCATTGCAGCTGGCTCAATACCTATGGCCCCACCGAGGCCACCGTGTATGTCACCGGTTCGATGTTCGATGGCGCCCAGGCGCTGCCGTCCGGCGATATCCCGATCGGGCGTCCGCTGGACAACACGGCGATCTACCTGCTCGATGGCGAAGGCCGCCTCGTGCCGCCGCAGGCCGTCGGCGAGATCTGCATCGGCGGCGCCGGCGTGGCGCGCGGCTACCTGCTGCGGCCGGACCTGACGGCGCAGCGCTTCGGCAACGATCCGTTCTCGGCGGCGCCCGGTGCGCGCCTGTACCGCACCGGCGACCTGGGACGCTGGCTGCCGGACGGCCAGCTCGAGTACCTGGGACGCAATGACTTCCAGGTGAAGGTCCGCGGCTACCGCATCGAGCTGGGCGAGGTGGAAGCGCGGCTGGCCGAGTGCGATGGCGTGCGCGAAGTGCTGGTGGTGGCGCGCGACGACGAGGCGGGCGGCGACAAGCGGCTGGTGGCGTATGTGCTGGCCTGCGACGGCGCGGCGCTGGCCGTTGCCGCGCTGCGCGAGCAGCTGTCGGCGTGCCTGCCGGCCTACATGGTGCCGGGCGCCTTCGTCGAACTCGATGCCTTCCCGCTCACGCCGAACGGCAAGATCGACCGCCAGGCGCTGCCGGCGCCCGGTGCGCAGGCCGTCGTCAAGCGCGACTGGGAAGCGCCGATCGGCGAGGTGGAAGGCGCGCTGGCCGGCATCTGGCAGCAGTTGCTGGGCATCGAGCGCATCGGGCGCCAGGACCATTTCTTCGAACTGGGCGGCCATTCGCTGCTGGCGATGCGCCTGTTGGTGCGCATCCGCGAAGAGTTTGGCGTCGAGGTGCCGCTGGCCAGGGTGTTCCAGACGCCGACCATCGCCTTCCTGGGCGAACTGGTGGCGCAGGAGCAGATGGCGCGCTTCGCATCGGATGACATCGCCAGGGCGGGCGCCGGCATCGACGACTTGACGGAGGAGCAGCTGCTGGCATTGCTGGCGCAAGAAGATCAATAGGACTGGCACGGGCGCTGGCGTCGCCATGCCGCCGAACGACATCGAATGACACTGGAGATATGCAATGAATGAATTGAGCACGGGCGCGACGAGCGCCGTCGAGATACTGAAACGCGAACTGATGCTGCGCCGCCTGGCCAAGGGCGCCGGTGGCGCCGCGCGGCAGCCGGCCGCCATCGGCAAGGCCGACCGCAGCCTGCCGGTGCCGCTGTCCTGGGCGCAGCAGCGGCTGTGGTTCCTGGAACAGCTCGACAGCGCCGCCGGCGCGGCCTACCACCTGGCCGCCGGCCTGCGCCTGTCCGGCAAGCTGGATCGTCCCGCCCTGAAGGCGGCGCTGGACCGCATCATCGCGCGCCATGAAGTGCTGCGCACCACGTTTGCCGAGATCGACGGCCACCCGGTGCAGGTGATCGCCCCGGCCCACGGTTTCAGCCTGCACGAGCACGACCTGGCGGCGCTGGACGGCGCGGAACGCGAGGTGGCCATCAGCCGCCTGTGTGCGGCGCACGAGCAGCAGCATTTCGACCTGGCCAGCGGCCCGCTGATCCGCGCGCAGCTGCTGCGCCTGGACGATGAAGAACACATCCTGCAGATCACGCAGCACCATATCGTCACGGACGGCTGGTCCAACGGCTTGCTGGTGCAGGAGCTGGTCACCCTGTACCAGGCGTTCAGCCGCGGCGAGGCCGACCCGCTGGCGCCGCTGGCGATCCAGTACGCCGACTATGCGGCCTGGCAGCGCGACTGGCTTAAGGGCGAGGTGCTGCAATCGCAGCTCGATTTCTGGCGCCATCACCTGCAGGGCGCGCCCGCGCTGCTGGAACTGCCGCTCGACCATGCGCGCCCGGCCCGGCAAAGCCACGCCGGCGGCAGCGTGCCGCTGGTGCTGGACGATGCCTTGTCCGCGCAGCTGCGCGTGTGGAGCCAGCGTCACGGCTGCACGCTGTTCATGGCCCTGTTGACGGGCTGGGCCATCCTGCTGTCGCGCCTGTCGGGACAGCAGGACGTGGTGATCGGCGCGCCCATCGCCAACCGCCAGCGGCGCGAGGTCGAGGAGCTGATCGGCTTCTTCGTCAATACGCTGGCGCTGCGCGTGCGCCTCGACGACGATCCCAGCGTGGCCGAGCTGCTGGCGCGCGTCAAGAGCGGCACCCTGGGCGCCTTCGCGCACCAGGACCTGCCGTTCGAGCAGGTGGTCGAGATGCTCAACCCGGTGCGCTCGATGGCCCACTCGCCGCTGTTCCAGGTATCGCTGACGCTGAACAATACGCCGCAGGGCGGGGCGCTCGTCACGCCGGGCCTGACCCTGGCGCCGCTGGCGCGCGACCACCGCACCACCCACTTCGACCTGTCGCTGTCGCTGACCGATAGCGGCGGACGCATCGAAGGCGATATCGAATACGCGAGCGACCTGTTCGAGCACGCCACCATCGCGCGCTGGGCCGGCCACCTGCGGGCCATCCTGGAAGCCATGACCGGTAACGATGCGCAGCGCGTCAGTGCGCTGCCGCTGCTCGACGCCGCGGGCCGCCACCAGATGCTGCACGGCTTGAACGCCGGCACCCGCGCCTGTGCACAGGAGCGCCTGGTGCACCAGCTGTTCGAAGACCGCGCCGCCGGGAATGCCGACGCCATCGCGCTCGAGTGCGGCGCGCAGCAGCTGTCGTATGGGCAGCTGAACGGCCGCGCCAACCGCCTGGCGCACCACCTGCGCGCGCTCGGCGTGGCGCCGAACCAGCCGGTGGCCATCTGCGTGCCACGCGGCGTGGACATGGTGGTCGGCCTGCTGGCGATCCTGAAGGCGGGCGGCGCCTACGTCACGCTCGATCCCGCGCTGCCGGCCGACCGGCTGGCCTTCATGCTGGCCGATACGGCCGCCGGCGTGGTCATTTCCCATGGCGAGGTGGCCAGTGCGCTGCCGCTCGCCGGACAGCACCTGCTGCTGCTCGACCGCGACGCGGCCGTCATCGACGGCCATCCTGACAGCAATCCGCCGGCCCTCAGCCAGCCGGGCGACCTGGCCTACTGCATGTACACCTCCGGTTCGACGGGGCAGCCGAAAGGCGTGGCGATTCCGCACCGCAGCGTGCTCGGGTTCATGCTCGACGTCGACTATGTGGCGTGGACGCCGGCCAGCGTCATGCTGCAGTATTCGTCGGCATCGTGGGATGCCCTGACGCTGGAACTGTGGCCCGTGCTGGCGCACGGCGGCCGCTCGGTGCTGTTCAGCGGCGCCAGCGTGACGCCGCAGGAACTGGGCCGGCATATCCGCGCGCACGGCGTCAACCAGCTGTGGATCACGTCCAGCTTCTTCAACCTGATCGTCGACGAGGATGTCTCGCTGCTCGCCGGCGTGGCGCAGCTGATGGTGGGCGGCGAACAGGTCTCGGCGCCGCATGTGCGCAAGCTGATGCTGGCCCAGCCCGCAACGCGCGTCGTCAACGGCTATGGCCCGTCCGAGTGCACGGTATTCAGCTGCTGCCACGTGCTGCCCGCAGCGCCGGCGGCCGACGCGCACAAGCTGCCGATCGGGCGTCCGATCGGCGACCGCCGCGTGTACGTGCTCGATGCGGCCGGCGGCCCGGTGCCGGTGGGCGTGGTGGGCGAACTGCATGTGGCCGGCGACAGCCTGGCGCTTGCCTATATCAACCTGCCCGAGCTGACCGCGCAGCGCTTCCTGGCCGACCCCTTCGTCGCCGGCGCGCGCATGTACCGCAGCGGCGACCTCGTGCGTTGGCTGCCCGATGGCAACCTGGAGTTTGTCGGACGTGCCGACGACCAGGTCAAACTGCGCGGTTTCCGCATCGAGCTCGGTGAAATCGCGGCGCGCCTGTCGGCCTGCCCCGACGTGCTGGACGCCGCCGTGATCGTGCGCGACGACTTCCCCGGCGATGCGGGCCAGCGCCTGGTGGCCTATGTGACGGCGCGCGATGGCGCCGTGCTGGAGGCAGCCGACCTGCGCGCGCGCCTGGCCGTGGTGCTGCCGGCCTACATGGTGCCGGGCGCCTTCGTGGTGCTCGATGCCTTGCCGCTGACGGCGAATGGCAAGCTGGATCGCCGCGCCTTGCCGGCGCCGGATGCGGCGGCCCTGGCCACGCGCGTGTATGAAGCGCCGCACGAGGGCATCGAAGCGGCGATGGCGCAGGTCTGGCAGGATTTGCTGGGCGCCGCGCGCGTCGGCCGGCACGACCAGTTCTTCGAGCTGGGCGGCCATTCGCTGCTGGCGGTGCAGCTGATTTCGCGCCTGCGCCAGGCGCTCGACGTGGAACTGACCTTGCGCGACCTGTTCGACGAGCCTTCGCTGGCCGGCCTGTCGCGCCTGGCGGCCCAGGCCCGGCGCGCCAGCCTGGCGCGCATCGAGCGCGTCGACAGCAGCGTGCCGGTACCCCTGTCGTGGGCGCAGCAGCGCCTGTGGTTCCTCGACCAGCTGGACCACGCAGCCAGCGTTGCCTACCATATCCCCACGGCCTTGCTGCTGCAGGGCGAACTCGATACGGCGGCGCTGCAGGCGGCGCTCGACCGCATCGTCGCCCGCCACGACATCCTGCGCACCAGCTTTGTCGCCGTCGACGGCCAGCCGATGCAGCTGGTGGCGCCGGCCGGCGCGGGCTTCTGCCTGCTGCGCGAAGACTTGCGCGACATGACGGAACTGGCGCAGCAGGAGACGGTGCAGCGCCTGTGCCGCAGCGAGGAGCGCGAACCGTTCGACCTGGCGCGCGGCCCGCTGGTGCGCGGCCGCCTGCTGCGCCTGGCCGACGACCAGCACGCGCTGGTGATCACCCAGCACCACATCGTCACCGACGGCTGGTCCGTGGGCGTGATGGTGCAGGAACTGGCGGCGCTGTATTCCGCCTTCCTGCTGGCGCAGCCTGACCCGCTGCCGCCGCTCGCCCTGCAGTATGCCGACTACGCCAGCTGGCAGCGCGCATGGCTGCACGACAGTGTGCTGGACGGCCAGCGCGCCTTCTGGCGCAACCGCCTGCAGGGCGCGCCGACGCTGCTCGAGCTGCCGCTCGACCGCGCCCGTCCCGCCATCCAGAGCTACGCCGGCGCGACCCTGGCGCTGGCCTTGCCGGCGGAGCTGTGCAACGGCCTGCGCCACCTGAGCCAGCGCCATGGCAGCACCTTGTTCATGACCCTGCTCACGGGCTGGTCCATCGTGCTGTCGCGCCTGTCCGGCCAGGACGATATCGTCATCGGCACGCCGGTGGCGAACCGTCCGCATGCCGAAATCGAGTCGCTGATCGGCTTTTTCGTCAACATGCTGTCGATGCGCGTGCGCCTGGACGACAACCCCAGCGTCGCCGCGCTGCTGGCGCGCGTGAAGGCCGATGCGCTCGACGCCTATGCCAACCAGGACCTGCCGTTCGAGCAGGTGGTCGAAGCCGTGCAGCCGCTGCGCGCGATGAGCCACGCGCCGCTGTTCCAGGTGTCGATGACCTTGAATAACATGCCGATCAGCACGGAGCTGGAACTGGCCGGCCTGTCGCTGTCGCGCATCGCTTCCCACGACACGTCCAGCCAGGTCGACCTGTCGCTGGAGCTGATGGAAGTGGGCCAGGCGGTGCAGGGCGTGCTGACCTATGCCAGCGACCTGTTCGACGCGGCCACCGTGCAGCGCTGGATCGGGCATTTGCACACGGTGCTGGCGGCCATGGTGGCCGACGACCAGCAGCAGGCCGGCACCTTGCCGCTGCTGACGGCGGCCGAGCGCGAGCAGATCGTCACAAGTTTGAACGCCACGGCGCGCGAGTATCCGCACGACATGGATATCGCGCGGGTATTCGAGGCGCGCGCCGCGCAGCAGCCGGACGCCGTCGCGCTCGTGCATGAAGGCGCGAGCGTCTCGTATGGACAGCTGAATGGCCGCGCCAACCGCCTGGCGCACCACCTGACGGCGCTGGGCGTGGCGGCCGAGGACCGCGTCGCCGTCTGTCTCGAGCGCAGCCCCGACATGATCGTCGCCATGCTGGCCATCCTCAAGGCGGGCGCCGCCTATGTGCCGCTCGATACCAGCTATCCGCCCGAGCGCCTGGCATGGATGCTGGCCGACTGCGCCCCGGCCGCCCTGGTCGGCAGCACGCCGCTGCTGGCAGGCCTGCCGTCGCTGGCCTGCCCCATGATCGCGCTGGACGCGGCCGCGGCGCAGCTGGCGCCATGCAGCGAGGCCAATCCGCAGCGCGGCGAGGCGCAGCCGCGCCACCTCGCGTATGTGATCTATACCTCGGGCTCGACCGGCGAGCCGAAAGGCGTGATGGTCGAACAGCGCAGCGTGCTGCGCCTGGTCATGAACAATCCGTACGCCCGCATCGATGCCGAGGATTGCATCGCGCATTGCGCCAATCCCGCCTTCGACGCTTCGACCTGGGAAATCTGGGCGGCCCTGCTGAACGGCGCGCGCCTGCTGCTGGTGCCGCAGCCGGTGCTGCTCGACCCGATCAGTTTTTCCAACGCCCTGATCGAGGAGCATGTGACGGCCCTGTGGATGACGGTGGGCCTGTTCAACGAATATGCGCCCTTGCTGGAGACGGCGTTCAGCCAGCTGCGCTACCTGCTGGTGGGCGGCGACGCCCTCGATCCGCGCGCCATGGCGCGCCTGCTGGCCAGCGCCGTGCCGCCGCGCCACGTGATCAACGGCTATGGCCCCACCGAAACGACGACGTTTGCCGCCACCTACGACATCACTGCCGTGGCGGCCGATGCCCGCTCCATCCCGATCGGCAAGCCGATCGGCAACACCCGCATCTACATCCTCGACGCGCACGGCCAGCCCGTGCCGCTGGGCGTGGCGGGCGAAATCCACATCGGCGGCCCCGGCGTGGCGCGCGGCTACCTGTTCCGTCCCGAACTGAGCGCGCAGCGCTTCATCGCCGATCCGTATGGCGACGAGGAGGGCGCGCGCCTGTACAAGACGGGCGACGTGGGCCGCTACCTGGCCGACGGCAATATCGAATACCTGGGACGCAACGATTTCCAGGTGAAGATCCGCGGTTTCCGCATCGAGCTGGGCGAGATCGAGGCGCGCCTGGCCGCCTGCGCCGGCGTGCGCGAAGCGGTGGTGCTGGCGCGCGAGGCGCAGCCCGAGGCCGGCGTGCCGGCCGACAAGCGGCTGGTGGCGTATGTGCTGCCAGAGGAGGGCGCCGCGCTGTCGGCGGCCGTCCTGCGCGCGCAGCTGGCGCAGGTCTTGCCGCCGTATATGGTGCCGTCCGCGTTTGTCTGCATGGACAGCTTCCCGCTGACGCCGAACGGCAAGCTCGATCGCAAGGCCCTGCCGGCGCCGGACCAGCAGTCGCTGGCCGCGCGCGAATACGAGGCGCCCGTGGGCGAGACGGAAATCGCGCTGGCCACACTGTGGCAAGAGCTGCTGGGCGTGGAACGGGTGGGCCGGCATGACCAGTTCTTCGAGCTGGGCGGCCATTCGCTGCTGGCCGTGCAGCTCGTGTCGCGCCTGCGCCAGTTGCGCGGCGTGGAGCTGGAATTGCGCCAGCTGTTCGCGCAGCCCACCTTGGCGGGCCTGGCCAGCGTGGCCGACAGCGCCAGGCGCGCCGACCTGTCGCGCATCGAGCGGGCCGACCGCAGCCTGCCGCTGCCCCTGTCCTGGGCGCAGCAGCGCCTGTGGTTCATCGACCAGTTCGACCATGCGGCCGGCGCCGCCTACCATATCCCGGCCGCACTGCTGCTGACGGGGCAGCTCGACCGCGCCGCCCTGCAGGCGACGCTGGAGCGCATCGTGGCGCGCCATGAAGTGCTGCGCACCACCTTCGTCGAAGACGACGGCCAGCCGCGCCAGGTCATCCACGCGGCCGGCGCCGCCTTCCAGTTGCGCGAACAGGACCTGTCCGGCCTGACGCCGGAACAGCAGCAGGCCGCCGTGCGGCGCCTGGGCCAGGCCGAGGCGTGCGCAGCGTTCGACCTGGCGCAGGGACCGCTGATCCGCGGCCAGCTGCTGCGCCTCGGCGACGATCAGCACATCCTGCTCGTCACGCAGCACCATATCGTCACCGACGGCTGGTCGATCGGCATCCTGGTGCAGGAAGTGGCTGCCCTGTATGGCGCCTTCCGCCAGGGCCGGGCCGACCCGCTGCCGCCGCTGGAACTGCAGTATGCGGACTTCGCCGTCTGGCAGCGCGGCTGGCTGCAGGGCGAGGCCCTGCAGGAGCAGCTCGATTTCTGGCGCGGCCACCTCGAGGGCGCGCCCGCGCTGCTCGAACTGCCGCTCGACCACGCCCGTCCACCCGTGCAAAGCCATGCCGGCGGCATGCTGCCGGTGATGCTGCCGGCCGACCTGTGCGGCGCGCTGCGCCAGCTGTCGCAGCGCCATGGCTGCACCATGTTCATGACCTTGCTGGCCGGCTGGGCGATTGTCCTGTCGCGCCTGTCGGGACAGGATGAGGTGGTGATCGGCGCGCCGATCGCCAACCGCCAGCGCGGCGAGCTGGAAAACCTGATCGGCTTCTTCGTCAACACCCTGGCGCTGCGCGTGCGCCTGGGCGACAATCCCAGCGTGGCTGAATTGCTGGGCCGCGTGCGCGGCGACACGCTCGACGTGTACGCGCACCAGGACCTGCCGTTCGAGCAGGTCGTCGAGGCGGTCCGTCCCGTGCGCTCGCTGGCCCATGCGCCGCTGTTCCAGGCCATGCTGGCATTGAACAATACGCCGTCCGGCGCGGCCCTCGAGATGCCGGGCCTGAGCTTGTCGTCGCTGGAGCCGTCGCACGTGACCAGCCATTTCGACCTGTCGCTGACGTTCTCGGAGGACGCGGCCGGCATCGCCGGCGCGCTCGAATATGCGAGCGACCTGTTCGAACCGGCCACCGTGACGCGCTGGATCGGCCACCTGCAGACGGTGCTGGCCGCGATGGCCGCCGACGACCAGCTGGCCGTGCGCGACCTGCCGCTGCTGTCGCCGGCGCAGGAGCGCCACCTCGTGCAGGACTTCAACCTGAACGCGGCGGCCGATGCCGACGACGGCCACGCGCTGATCCAGCAGCTGTTCGAAGAACAGGTGGCGGCGTGCCCCGGGGCCGTCGCCCTGTCGCATGACGGCGAGGAGATCAGCTACGCGCAGCTGAACGACATGGCCAACCGCGTGGCGCGGCAGCTGATCGCGCTCGGCGTCGTGCCCGACCAGCGCGTCGCGCTGTGCCTGGAGCGCGGTCCGCACATGGTGGCAGCCCTGCTGGGCATCATGAAGGCGGGCGGCGCCTATGTGCCGCTCGACCCGCAGTATCCGCAGGAGCGCCTGGCCTACATGCTGGCCGATAGCGCGCCGGTGGCGCTGCTGACCCAGGCATCGCTGGCGGACGGCTTGCCGCCGCTGGCCGTGCCGGCGCTCGACATCGCCGCGCTGCTGGCGCCGCAGGACGAGGCGCCCGGTAATCCCGATCCGCTTGCGCTGGGCCTGCGCGGCGAGCATCTGGCGTATGTCATCTACACCTCCGGTTCGACCGGCTTGCCGAAGGGCGTGATGAACCATCACCGCGGCCTGTGCAGGCTGGCGCGCGCGCAGCGCACGCTGTTCGGCGCCGGCGCCGGCAGCCGCGTGCTGCAGTTCGCCTCGTTCAGTTTCGACGCCAGCGTGTGGGAATGCGTGATGGCCCTGTGCGGCGGCGCCACCCTGGTGCTGGCCAGCCCGGCGCGCCTGCAGGCCGGCGACGCGCTGTGGCAGACCTTGCAGCAGGAACGCATCAGCCATGTCACCTTGCCCGGTTCGGTCGTGGCGATCTGGGGCGACGCCGTCCCGGCGCAGCCGCTGACCCTGATCATGGCCGGCGACGTGTGTCCGCCTGCCGTGGCGCGCCATTGGGCCGCCCATTGCCGCCTGTTCAATGCCTACGGCCCGACGGAAATCACGGTGTGCGCCAGCGTGCACGCCTGCCTGCCTGAGGGACAGGGCACGGTGCCGATCGGCCGTCCCATCGCCGGCGCGCGCATCTATATCCTCGATGCGCAAGGCAAGGTGCTGCCGCTGGGCGTGCCCGGCGAAATCCATGTCGGCGGTCCCGGCGTGGCGCGCGGCTACCTGAACCAGCCGCAGTTGACGGCGCAGCGCTTCATCGCCGATCCGTTCAGCGGGGAAGAGGACGCGCGCCTGTACAGGACGGGCGACCTGGGGCGCTGGCTGCCCGACGGCAGCATCGAATTTTTGGGCCGTAACGACTTCCAGGTGAAGATTCGCGGCTTCCGCGTGGAACTGGGCGAGATCGAATCGCGCCTGGCCGAGCTCGACGGGGTACGCGATGCCGCCGTCGTGGCCCGCGACGAAGCGGCCGGCGACAAGCGCCTGGTGGCTTACCTGGTGCCGCACGACGGCGCGCAGCTCGAGGTGGCGTCCCTGCGCGCCGCCCTGGCGGCCCACCTGCCGCACTATATGGTGCCGTCGGCCTTCGTCGTGCTCGCGGCGCTGCCGCTGACCATCAATGGCAAGCTCGATCGCGCCGCGCTGCCGGCGCCGGAGCAGGGCGCCGTGCTGGCGCGCGCCTTCGAGGCGCCCGTCGGTCCGCTGGAAACGGCCATCGCGGCCATCTGGCAGGAGTTGCTGGGCCAGCAGCAGGTGGGACGGCATGACCAGTTCTTTGAACTGGGCGGCCATTCCCTGCTGGCGGTGCAGCTGCTCTCGCGCATGCGCCAGACCCTCGGCGTGGAAGTGAGCCTGCGCGAACTGTTTGCCGAACCGAGCCTGGCCGGACTGGCGGCCGTGGCCGGCGGCGCCCGCCGCGCCAACCTGGAGCGCATCGCCGCGGCCGACCGCAGCCTGCCCCTGCCGCTGTCGTGGGCGCAGCAGCGCCTGTGGTTCCTCGACCAGCTCGACCATGCGGCCGGCGCGGCGTATCACCTGCCGGCCGGCTTGCGCCTGAGCGGGCAGCTGGACCTGGCAGCGCTGCAGGCGACGCTGGACCGCATCGTCGCGCGCCATGAAGTGCTGCGCACGGCCTTCGTCGTGCACGAAGGCCAGCCGCGCCAGGCCATCGGCGATGCCGCTACCGGCTTTGCCCTGGCCATGCACGACCTGCGCGGCCTGGAGACCGGCGCCCGCGAAGCGGCGCTGCAGCGGATCGCCGGCGCCGAGGCGCTGGCGCCGTTCGACCTGGCCACGGGTCCGCTGATCCGCGGCCAGCTGCTGCGCACGGCGGACGACGAGCATATCCTGCTCATCACGCAGCATCACATCGTCACCGACGGCTGGTCGGTGGGCGTCATGGTGCAGGAAGTCATGGCGCTGTATGCCGCCTTCACCCAGGGCGAAGCCGACCCGCTGCCGCCGCTGGCCATCCAGTACGCCGACTATGCGGCCTGGCAGCGCGGCTGGCTGCAGGGCGAGGTGCTGCAGGCGCAGCTCGACTTCTGGCGCGGCCACCTGTCCGGCGCGCCGTCGCTGCTCGAGCTGCCGCTCGACTTCCCCCGTCCCGCCGTGCAAAGCTATGCCGGCGCGCTGGTGCCGGTGACGTTCCCGGCGCAGCTGACGGCCGACCTGCGCGCGCTGGCCCGGCGCTCGGGCAGCACGCTGTTCATGATCCTGATGGCCGCCTGGGCCACGGTGCTGTCGCGCCTGACGGGGCAGCAGGACATGGTGATCGGCGCGCCGATCGCCAACCGCCAGCGCGACGAAGTGGAAAACCTGATCGGCTTCTTCGTCAACACGCTGGCGCTGCGCGTGCGCCTGCACGACAATCCCACGCTGGCGCAGCTGCTCGAACGCATCAAGGCCGACACCCTGGACGCCTATGCGCACCAGGACCTGCCGTTCGAACAGGTGGTCGAAGCCGTCAATCCGGTGCGTTCGATGAGCCACCCACCCGTGTTCCAGGTCTCGCTCACGCTCAACAACATGCCCAATGGCGGCGCCACCAGCCTGCCAGGCCTGCGGCTGGAGCAGGTCGAGAGCAGCCACCATACGGCCAAGGTCGACGTCTCGCTGCTGCTGGCCGAGTCGGGCGAGCATATCGAAGGCTCGCTCGTGTATGCCAGCGACCTGTTCGCGGCCAGCACCATCGAACGCTGGTCCGGCCACCTGCAGTGCGTGCTGGCGGCCATGGTGGAGGATGACCAGCGCCGCGTGAACGAAGTGGCCCTGCTGTCGGATGGCGAACGCGCGCAGCTGCTGCACGCCTTCAATGCCTCGCAGCGCGACTATCCGCACGGCGAGCTGATCCATCACATGATCGAGGCGCGCGCCGCTGCCGATGCGCAGGCGCCTGCCCTCGTGTTCGGCGAGCAGACGCTCAGCTACGAAGAGTTGAACCGCCGCGCCAACCAGCTCGCGCACCACCTGATCGCGCTGGGCATCGGTCCCGACCAGCGCGTCGCGCTGTGCGTCGAGCGCGGACCGCAGATGGTCATCGGCATGCTGGGCATCCTCAAGGCGGGTGGCGCCTACGTGCCGCTCGACCCGCAATATCCGCTCGACCGCCTGGCCTACATGCTGGAAGACTGCGCGCCGTCGGTGCTGGTCAGCCAGTCGGCCCAGCTGGACCGCCTGCCATGGCTGGCGGCGCCTGTGGTGGTGCTCGACGAGGACGCGGCCAAGCTGGCGCGCCGGCCGCAGCACAATCCCCAGGTCGATGGCTTGCACGCCGGCCACCTGGCCTACGTGATCTACACCTCCGGTTCGACCGGCATGCCGAAAGGCGTGATGAACCACCATCGCGGCCTGTGCAACCTGGCCCGCGCCCAGGCCGAGCTGTTCGAGGCGGGAGCGGGCAGCCGCGTGCTGCAGTTCGCCTCGTTCAGCTTTGACGCCAGCATCTGGGAATGCGTGATGGCGCTGACCAGCGGCGCCAGCCTGCACCTGGCCAGCAGCGACGCGCTGCTGCCGGGCCAGCCGCTGCTCGACACGCTGGCCAGCCAGCGCATCACCCATGCGACCCTGCCGGGCGCCGTGGTGGCGGCCTGGGATGCCGACGCCCTGGCCGATGGCATGACCCTGATCGTCGCCGGCGACGCCTTCCCGCCGGCCGCCGCGCGCCAGCTGGCGGCGCGCCACCGCCTGTTCAATGCCTACGGCCCGACGGAAACGACGGTGTGCGCCAGCGTGTTCCGCTGCACGCCGGACCTGCAAGGCTCGGTGCCGATCGGCAAACCGATCGCCAACACGCAGCTGTACATCCTCGATGCGCAGGGCCAGCCCGTGCCGCTGGGCGTGAGCGGCGAGATCCACATCGGCGGCACGGCCGTGGCGCGCGGCTATCTGTTCCGCCCCGAACTGTCGGCCGAGCGCTTCATCGCCGACCCGTTCGGCGGCGAGGCGGACGCGCGCCTGTACAAGACGGGCGACCTGGGGCGCTGGCTGGCCGACGGCAATATCGAATACCTGGGCCGCAACGACTTCCAGGTGAAGATCCGCGGTTTCCGCATCGAGCTGGGCGAGATCGAGGCACGCCTGGCGGCCGCTCCCGGCGTGCGCGAAGCGGTGGTCGCCGCGCGCGACGACGCCCAGGGTGCGTCCGCCGGCGACAAGCGTCTGGTGGCCTATCTGCTGCTGGAAGACGGCGCCGAGCTGTCGCCGGCGGCCCTGCGCGACTACCTGGCTGGCGTGCTGCCGGCGCACATGGTGCCGAGCGCCTTCGTGGCACTCGACGCCTTCCCGCTCAGCCCGAACGGCAAGCTGGACCGCAAGGCGCTGCCCGCGCCGGACCAGGAAGCCGTCGTGACGCAGGCCTACGTGGCGCCGGAAGGCGAGGTGGAACTGGCCGTGGCCGCCGTGCTGCAGGAGGTGCTGGGCATCGAGCGCGTGGGACGCCACGACCACTTCTTCGAGCTGGGCGGCCATTCGCTGCTGGTGGTGACCCTGATCGAACGGCTGCGCCAGCGCGGCCTGGCCATGGACGTGCGCGATGTCTTCAATGCGCCGACCCTGCAGGCGATGGCGGCCGTCATCGCCCAGCGCGCGGACCGGCCGGCACCGCAGGAAGCGCCGGTCAACCTGATCGCCGCCGATGCGCGCGAAATCACGCCCGCCATGCTGCCGCTGGCCGAGATGTCGCAGGCGGAAATCGACCTCGTGGTCGCCGCCATGCCGGGCGGGATCGCCAACGTGCAGGACATGTATGCACTGGCGCCGCTGCAGGAAGGCATCCTGTTCCATCACATGCTGGGCAACGGCAGCGATGCCTACCTGTCCTGCTCGGTGGTCGAATTCGACAGCCGCGGACGTCTCGACAGCTTCCTGCAGGCGCTGCAGACCGTCATCGACCGCCACGACATCCTGCGCACGGCCTTCTTCTGGGAAGGCCTGGCGCAGCCGGTGCAAGTGGTGGCGCGCCGCGCCAGCCTGCCCGTCACGGAGCTGCGGCTCGATGACGGCGCCGAGCCGGTCGCCGACCTGCTGGCCCAGGTGGCGCGCGACTATCCGCTGATGGACCTGCGCCTGGCGCCGCAGCTGGCCGCCTTCGTGGCGGCCAAGCCGGACGGCTCCGGCTATCTGCTGGGCCTGCACGAACACCACATCATCAGCGACAACTTCACCTTGCAGCTGGTGCTGGCGGAGATCGGCTACCTGATCTCGGGCCAGGAGGCGCAGCTGACGCCGCCCGTCCCTTACCGTAACTTCATCGCGCAAGCCCGCTCCGTGCCCGACGCCGTGCACGAAGCGTATTTCCGCGCTCAGCTGGGCGATATCGACGAGCCGACCGCGCCTTTCGGCCTGCTCGACGTGCAGTCCAGCGGCGCCGTCGCCGCCGAAGCGAGCCTGGTGATCGAGGGCGACGCCGCGCAAGCCATCCGCGACACGGCGCGCGGCCGCGGCGTGCCGCCGGCGGTGCTGTTCCACGTCGCCATGGCGCAGGTGCTGGCCCGTTGTAGCGGACGCGAGGACGTGGTCTTCGGCAGCGTGCTGTCGGGCCGCCTGCAAGGCTCCGCCGGCGCCGACCAGGTGCTGGGCATGTTCATCAATACCCTGCCGCTGCGCATCTCGCTGGCCGGACGCAGCGTCGAGGACGCCGTGCGCGAAACGTATGCCGGCATGGCGCAGCTGCTCGGCCACGAGCAGGCGTCGCTGGCGCTGGCGCAGCGCTGCAGCGGCGTGCGCGCGCCGCTGCCCCTGTTCAGCGCCTTGCTGAACTACCGGCATCCGAACGTGGTCACGCCTTCGGGCGATGGCGATGCGCTGGAAATCTGGGAAGGCACCCGCTTGCTGAGCGCGGTCGAACGCACGAATTATCCGTTCGATATCTCGGTCGACGACTTCAAGGACGAATTCGTCCTGACGGCCAAGTGCAGCGGTGTCGAACCGCAGCGCGTGGCGGCCTATCTGCACACGGCCGTCCTGGCCGTGGCAGAGGCGCTGCGCCAGCAGCCCGACCTGCCGGTGGGCGACATCGCCATCCTGGCGCCGGCCGAGCGCGCGCAGCTGCTGTCCGGCTTCAACGACAACGCCCAGCCCTACGACGCGGCGCGCCTGATGCATGCGGCCTTCGAGGCGCAGGCGGCGCGCGATCCGCTGGCATTGGCGCTCGTGCATGGCGCCACGGCTTTGTCGTACGGCGAAGTGAATATCCGCGCCAACCGCCTCGCGCATCATTTGCTTGCGCAGGGCGTGGCGGCGGGCAGCCTGGTGGGCGTGTGCCTGCGCCGCTCGGAACAGATGGTGGTGGCGCTGCTGGCCATCCTGAAGGCGGGCGCCGCCTACGTGCCGCTGGACCCGATGTACCCGGCCCAGCGCCAGGCGCATATCGTCGAGGACAGCGGCATGGCCTGGCTGCTGACGCAGGAAGACTTGCTGGCGCAGCTGCAGCAGCAAGGCGAGCTGCAAGCGGCGCTGCAGGCGGCGGGCACGCGTTTGCTGGCGCTCGACGCGGCAGCCGTGACGGCCGCCGTGGCGCTTCAGCCACACGGCAATCCTGCGCCGCGGGCGCTGGCGGAAGACACGGCTTACCTGATCTATACCTCGGGTTCGACGGGGCGGCCGAAGGCCGTGCAGATCTGCCACCGCAACGTGGCGGCGCTGGTGCAGTGGGCGCAGACGGCGTACGCGCCGGCCGAACTGGCGCGCGTGCTGGCCTCGACGTCGCTGAACTTCGACCTGTCGGTGTTCGAGATCTTCGTGCCGCTGTCCTTGGGCGGCGCGACGGTGGTGGTCGACGATGCGCTGGCGCTGCTGCAAGGCCCGCTCGACATCACCCTGCTCAACACGGTGCCGTCGGCCTGCCGCGCCCTCGTCGATGCGCAGGCCGTACCGGCCAGCGTGCAGGTGGTCAACCTGGCCGGCGAAGCGCTGCCGGTGGCGCTGGTGAACGCCCTGCTGGCGCAGGGTGGCGTGGCGCGCGTGTGCAATCTGTACGGTCCGTCGGAAGACACGACGTATTCGTCGTGGGCCAGTTTCGATGCGCCATTGACGGGCGCCATGACGATCGGCAAGCCGATCAACAACACGCGCTTTTACCTGCTCGACAGCCACGGCCAGCCGGTGCCGCTGGGCGTGCCGGGCGAGATCCACATCGCCGGCGCGGGCGTGGCGCTGGGCTATCTGAAGCAGCCGGAACTGACGGCGCAGCGCTTCATCGCCGATCCCTTCGAGGGCGGACACATGTACAGGACGGGCGACCTGGGACGCTGGCTGCCTGACGGCAACATCGAATACCTGGGCCGCAACGACTTCCAGGTGAAGGTGCGCGGCTTCCGCATCGAACTGGGCGAGATCGAGGCGCGCCTGTGCCAGCTGGACGGCGTGAAGGAAGCCGTGGTGGTGGCGCGCGGCGAAGGCGAGGCGCAGCGGCTGGTGGCGTACTGGATCGCCGCGGCCGATGCGGGCGAGATGGAGGCCGGTGCCCTGCGCGCGGCGCTGGCCGCCGTGCTACCGGCCTACATGCTGCCATCGGCCTTCGTGCGCCTCGACGCCTTCCCGCTCAGCCCGAACGGCAAGCTGGAACGCCGCGCGCTGCCCGAGGTGGAACAGGAATTGCTGGCAACGGCGCAGTATGCGGCGCCGCAGGGCGCCGTGGAAGAGGGCATGGCGCAGATCTGGCAAGACTTGCTGGGCTTGCCGCAAGTGGGCCGCCACGACCAGTTCTTCGAGTTGGGCGGCCATTCGCTGCTGGCGATCCGCCTCGTGTCGCGTTTGCGCCAGGTGTTTGGCGTGGAAATGTCGCTGCGCGAACTGTTTGCGCAGCCCACGCTCGCAGGCTTGTCGGCCCTGGTGGCCGGCGCCCGCCGCAGCAATCTGGCGCGCATCGAGCGGGCCGACCGCAACGCGGCGCTGCCGCTGTCGTGGGCCCAGCAACGGCTGTGGTTCCTCGACCAGCTCGACGATGCGGCCGGTGCCGCCTATCACATCCCGATGGCCTTGCGCCTGCAGGGCCGGCTGGACTTGCCCGCGCTGCAAGCCACGCTCGACCGCCTGGTGCAGCGCCATGAAATCCTGCGCACGCGCTTCGTGGCGCAGGAGCAGGAGGTAAGGCAGGTGATCGACGCCGCCGCGCCGTTCGACCTGCAGCTGCAGGACCTTGCCGGCGGCGCCGCGGACGACGTCATGCGCCTGGCGCAGGACGAGGCGGCCAAGCCGTTCGACCTGGCGCGCGGTCCGCTGATCCGCGGCCGCTTGCTGCGCCTGTCGCCGGAAGAGCACATCCTGCTGATCACCCAGCACCACATCGTCACCGATGGCTGGTCGATCAATGTCATGGTGCGCGAAGTGGCGACGCTGTATGCGGCACTGAGCCAGGGCGGCGCCGACCCGTTGCCGCCGCTGGCGCTGCAATATGCCGACTTCGCCGCCTGGCAGCGTGGCTGGCTGCAGGGCGACGCGCTGCAGGCGCAGCTCGACTTCTGGCGCACGCACCTGGACGACGCGCCGGCCCTGCTGGAACTGCCGCTGGACCGTGCCCGCCCGGCGCAGCAAAGCTATGCCGGCAGCCTGTTTGCCGCCACCTTGCCGCCGGCACTGAGCGACGGCTTGCGCCAGCTGAGCCAGCGCCATGGCAGCACCCTGTTCATGACGTTGCTGACGGGCTGGGCCGTCCTGCTGGCCCGCCTGTCGGGCCAGGACGAGGTGGTGATCGGCGCGCCGGTGGCCAACCGGGGCCGCAGCGAGATCGAATCGCTGATCGGCTTTTTCGTCAACACCCTGGCCATGCGCGTCAAGCTCGGCGACAACCCCAGCGTGGCCGCGCTGCTGGCCCGCGTGCGGAGCGACGCCCTCGACGCCTATGCCAACCAGGACGTGCCGTTCGAACAGGTGGTCGAGGCCATCAATCCGGCCCGTTCGATGAGCCATGCACCGCTGTTCCAGAGCTCATTGACCCTGACGGAGGCGGGCTTGCCGCATGCCCTCAGCATGCCCGGCCTGACCCTGGGCGTGCTGGAGCAGGCGCGCCAGACCACGCACTTCGACCTGTCGCTGTCGTGCTTTGACAATGCGGACGGCATCGCCTTCAGCATCGAGTATGCGACCGACCTGTTCGACGCCGCGACGATTGCGCGCTGGGCCGGACATTTGCAGACCCTGTTTGCCGCCATGGTGGCCGACGAGACGCTGCCCGTGGCCAGCTTGCCGCTGCAGTCGCCTGCGCAGCTGCAGCAGCTGCTGTCCGGCTTCAACGACAACGCCCAGCCCTACGACGCGGCGCGCCTGATGCATGCGGCCTTCGAGGCGCAGGCGGCGCGCGATCCGCTGGCATTGGCGCTCGTGCATGGCGCCACGGCTTTGTCGTACGGCGAAGTGAATATCCGCGCCAACCGCCTCGCGCATCATTTGCTTGCGCAGGGCGTGGCGGCGGGCAGCCTGGTGGGCGTGTGCCTGCGCCGCTCGGAGCAGATGGTGGTGGCGCTGCTGGCCATCCTGAAGGCGGGCGCCGCCTACGTGCCGCTGGACCCGATGTACCCGGCCCAGCGCCAGGCGCATATCGTCGAGGACAGCGGCATGGCCTGGCTGCTGACGCAGGAAGACTTGCTGGCGCAGCTGCAGCAGCAAGGCGAGCTGCAAGCGGCGCTGCAGGCGGCGGGCACGCGTTTGCTGGCGCTCGACGCGGCAGCCGTGACGGCCGCCGTGGCGCTTCAGCCGCACGGCAATCCTGCGCCGCGCGCGCTGGCGGAAGACACGGCTTACCTGATCTATACCTCGGGTTCGACGGGGCGGCCGAAGGCCGTGCAGATCTGCCACCGCAACGTGGCGGCGCTGGTGCAGTGGGCGCAGACGGCGTACGCGCCGGCCGAACTGGCGCGCGTGCTGGCTTCGACGTCGCTGAACTTCGACCTGTCGGTGTTCGAGATCTTCGTGCCGCTGTCCTTGGGCGGCGCCACGGTGGTGGTCGACGATGCGCTGGCGCTGCTGCAAGGCCCGCTCGACATCACCCTGCTCAACACGGTGCCGTCGGCCTGCCGCGCCCTCGTCGATGCGCAGGCCGTGCCGGCCAGCGTGCAGGTGGTCAACCTGGCCGGCGAAGCGCTGCCGGTGGCGCTGGTGAACGCCCTGCTGGCGCAGGGTGGCGTGGCGCGCGTGTGCAATCTGTACGGTCCGTCGGAAGACACGACGTATTCGTCGTGGGCCAGTTTCGATGCGCCATTGACGGGCGCCATGACGATCGGCAAGCCGATCAACAACACGCGCTTCTACCTGCTCGACAGCCATGGCCAGCCGGTGCCGCTGGGCGTGCCGGGCGAGATCCACATCGCCGGCGCGGGCGTGGCGCTGGGCTATCTGAAGCAGCCGGAACTGACGGCGCAGCGCTTCATCGCCGATCCCTTCCAGGGCGGACGCATGTACAGGACGGGCGACCTGGGACGCTGGCTGCCTGACGGCAACATCGAATACCTGGGCCGCAACGACTTCCAGGTGAAGGTGCGCGGCTTCCGCATCGAACTGGGCGAGATCGAGGCGCGCCTGTGCCAGCTGGACGGCGTGAAGGAAGCCGTGGTGGTGGCGCGCGGCGAAGGCGAGGCGCAGCGGCTGGTGGCGTACTGGATCGCCGCCGCCGATGCGGGCGAGATGGAGGCCGGTGCCCTGCGCGCGGCGCTGGCCGCCGTGCTGCCGGCCTACATGCTGCCGTCGGCCTTCGTGCGCCTCGACGCCTTCCCGCTCAGCCCGAACGGCAAGCTGGAACGCCGCGCGCTGCCCGAGGTGGCGCAGCAAGCCGATTCCGGCGCGGACGGCGCGCCGCTGGAGGGCATGGAGCAGGCCCTGGCCGCCATCTGGTCGGAGTTGCTGGGCATGGAGCATATCGGCCGCGACGCCAACTTCTTCGCGCTGGGCGGCCACTCGCTGCTGGTGATCAAGATGCAAGCGATGCTGGAGCAGCGCTTCGGCATCGTCATCGCCCTGCGCGACGTGTTCAGCCAGCCGACCCTGGCTGGCCTGGCGGCCATGCTGGGCGGCCAGGCGCAGGCCAATCCTTATCCGAACCTGGTGCCGATCCGCACGGCCGGCACGGCGCGTCCGCTGTTCCTCGTACATCCGTATGAGGGCGAGGTGGGCTACGCGCTGGCCCTGGCGCCATACCTGGAACCGGGCATGCCCGTGTACGGCTTTGCCGCCAGCGGTTTCCAGGCAGGCGAAACGGCGCTGCGTTCGGTGCCGGAAATGGCGGCCTTGTACCTGCAGGGCTTGCGCCACGTGCAGCCGCACGGGCCGTACCGCCTGGCCGGCTGGTCGGCCGGCGGCACGATCGCCTGGGAGATGGCGGCCCAGCTGGCCGGCGCCGACGAGAGCGTCGAATTCCTCGGCCTGATCGACACGGTGCCCGATTACGGCACGCTGCAAAAACGCACGGTGGGCGACAAGCTGCTGCTGCGCGCGAAGGCGGAATTCGACGAGTGCGGCGCCTTGCTGAGTATGGTGCCGGCCGGCACGCCGGGCGCCGCGCTGGCCCGCCTGCGCCAGCTGGCCCGGGCGCAGGATCTCGATGCCATGTTGCTCGAGTGCCAGCAGATCGGCATGCTGCCGCCGGAGTTGGGCCAGGATGCGCTGCGCCGCTACTTCGACGTGCGCCGGGGCATGCTGCTGGCCTTGCACGCCTATCCGATGTGTCCGCTTTCCGCGCCGCTGTCCTTGTTTACGGCCAGCGTGGGCGGCGATCCGGAAAAGAATGCCCGTGACTGGGAACAGCTGGCGCTGGGCGGCATGCACGCCTATCCGCTGACGGGCGACCATTACGCGATCGTCCAGGGCCAGGCCATCGGCAAGCTGGGCACGGCCATGAACAAGGCCCTGCGCAGCGCCGCCAGGCTGCAGCGCGACGCCACGCCGGAAGTGCGCTATGCGCCGCGTTTCACCATCCAGCGCGGCGAGGAGGGCCATGCGCCGCTGTTCTGCGTGCCGGGCGCGGGCGCCAGCGTGACGGTCTTCCATGCGCTGGCGCAGTCGCTCGATGCGCGCCTGCCCGTGCATGGCTTGCAGCCGCGCGGCCTGTGCGGCCGCCTGGCGCCGCACATCGACGTCGAGAGCGCGGCGCGCGCGTATATCCGGGCGATGCGCGAAGTGGCGCCGCGCGGGCCGTACCGCCTGCTCGGCCATTCCTACGGCGGCTGGGTGGCGCTGGAAATGGCGCGCCAGCTCGAGGCGGCAGGCGAGCGCGTGGCCAGCCTGGTGGTGCTCGACAGCCGGGTGCCTTCCGCATCTGGCCAGGCGCGCCGCCATTACCCGCGCATCGAGGCGCTGCTGCGCCTGGTAACGCTGTTTGAAATGACCCTGGGCAAATCGCTGCGCCTGGCCGAGGCGGATTTTGCGCCGCTGGCCTGCGAGCAGCAGATCGCCTTGCTGCTCGAACGCGTCGTCAAGGCCAGGCTGATGCCGGCGCGTACCAGCCTGCAGGCGATGCGCGGCATCGTGCGCGTCTTCGAGGCCAACCTGAACACGGACTACCAGCCCGCCGCGCCATATCTGGGCAGGGCGCACCTGGTCCTGGCCGCCAACGCGGGACGCGACATCGACGACGCGCAGATGCTGGCGCGCTGGCGCGGGCAGGTGCCGCAACTGGGCTACCGGCAGGCGGCGGGCAACCACATGACCCTGCTGTCCGCGCCGCACGTGCAGGAGCTGGGCGCGTGGCTCAACGATGTCATGCGGGAGGGCGATGTGTGATCCATGGCGCACCTGATGCAAGGCCGGCCGAAGGCGACCCCTTCCCGGCATCCGATAAATGTTGTGCAGATACTAAAGGTCTTCCATGTTTAAACGTTACACGAAACTGACGCAAGGCTCGCCGCTCCTGACGCGCCTGGTCGTCGTGGTGCTGCTGCCGCTGCTGGTGGCGGGCGGCCTGCTGCTGGCCAAGTTCCGCCACAGCCTGCCCACCGATGGCGCGCTGCAGCTGACGCAGGGCGTGACGGCGCCCGTGTCGATCCGCCGCGACGCCCACGGCGTGCCGCATATCGAGGCGCGCGCCGACAACGACGCCTACTATGCGATCGGCTATGTGCATGCCCAGGACCGCCTGTGGCAGCTGGAAATCCAGCGCCGCATCGCCCAGGGCCGCCTGAGCGAAGTGTTTGGCCGCTCCAGCGTGCAGCGCGACATCTGGTTCCGCACCCTGGGCCTGTACGACGCGGCCCGCTCGGCCTGGCCGGCGCTGAGCAAGGAGGCGCAGGCATCGCTGACCGCCTATACGGCGGGCGTGAACGCGGGCCGCGCCTCGCTCGAGACGCTGCCGCCCGAGTTCCGTATGCTCAGCGTCCAGCCCGAGCCGTGGACCGTCTACGATTCGCTGGCGTGGATCAAGATGTTCGCGCTCAATCTCGGCGGCAACTTCAACCGCGAGATGGGCCGCTACCTGGCGGGCCAGAGCCTCGACGCCGAGCACATGGCGGTGCTGTTCCCGGATAACAGCATCGACAGCACCCTGCTGGCCGGCGGCGAGAACGGCAAGGCCGGCAAGACCGGCGGCACGGCCGCCAGCGGCCAGCTGGCCAGCATGCTGGCGTTCCAGCACAAGGAACTGACGCAAGGCCTGGGCCTGGGCGGCAGGGGCGTGGGCAGCAATGCCTGGGTGGTGTCGGGCAAGCACAGCGCCGGCGGCGCCGCGCTGCTGGCCAACGATCCCCACCTGAACCTGCAGATCCCGTCGCTCTGGTACGTCGTCAGCGCCAAGGGCAAGACCCTGGACGTAGGCGGCATGAGCCTGGTCGGCCTGCCGGCCGTGATCTTCGGCCACAACAAGGACATCGCCTGGGGCGGCACCAACATGATGGCCGATGCCCAGGACCTGTATTTCGAGCGCAGCGACCCCGCCAACCCGGGCCGCTACGCCGTCAACGGCGACTGGCAGGCCTACACCACGCGCAGCGTCTCGGTATCGGTGCGCTCGGAGTTTCCCGACTTCCTGCATCCGAAATACGAGCCGGTGACGGTGCAGGTGCGCGCCAGCCGCCACGGTCCCATCGTCTCGGACATGTTCAAGGTGTTCGACCAGCCGGTGGCGCTGCGCTGGACGGCCCTCGACGCGGGCGACACCAGCTACGAAGCCTTCTTCCGCCTGAACCACGCGGCCGACTGGGGCGCCTTCAAGCAGGCCATGCAGCTGCACGTGGCGCCGGCCATGAACATGGTGTACGCGGACCGCCAGGGCAATATCGGCTACCTGGGCGCGGGCAGGGTGCCGCTGCGCGGCAAGGGCAACGGCAGCGTGCCGTCGCCGGGCTGGAACGACGACTACGCCTGGAGCGGCTTCATCCCCGCCGACAAGCTGCCGCAGATATACAACCCGCCATCGGGCTTTATCGTCAGCGCCAACAACAGCATCGTCGGCGAAGGCTACCCGTACTTCATTTCGCAGGACTGGGCCTCGCCGGCGCGGGCGCGCCGCATCGAGCAGCTGCTGCGGCAGAAACTGGCCGCCAACAAGCCGCTGACGATGGCGGACATGCAGCAGATGCAGGGCGACACGCTGGACCTGGAAGCGCAGGAAATCCTGCCCGAGCTGCTCAAGCTGGCGCCCGCCAACGACGCGCAGCGCCAGGCCATGACGTGGCTGCGCCAATGGAATGGCGACATGCAGGCGGACAGCCAGGCCGCGGCCATCTTCCACGTCTGGATGCGCCACCTGCGCGAACAGCTGTTCTCGGCGCAGTTCAAGGGCTACTGGAACAAGGCCGAGCAGGGCGGCGTGATCCGCGGCCTGAGCGAGGAAATCCGCGTCGACACCCTGCGCCGCATCCTGGCGCAGCAGCAGGGCGGCTGGTGCGCGCCGGCGGCGACGGCCGGCGTGAAGGCGTGCCAGGACGTGCTGCGCACCTCGTTGCAGGCGGCCATCGATGAAATCTATGAACTCAAGGGCGACCATTCGATGGATTCCTGGCACTGGGGCAAGCTGCAGACGGCGCTGTACGGCCACACGCCATTCAGCCAGACCAAGCCGCTCGACGGCTTCTTCGAACGGCGCGTCGGCAGCGGCGGCTCGGAAAATACCATCAACGTGGCCGCTTCCTCGTTCGAGACCAAGAAGGGCTACAAGCAGCACCTGGGCGCGGGCTTCCGCCAGGTGATCCGCCTGCAGCCGGACGGCGTGCTGAACATGTACATGAATTCCACCGGCCAGTCCGGCAATCTGCTGAGCCGGCACTACGACGACATGGTCGAGCCGTTTGCCAAGGTTCAATTCGTTCCACTCAATCCCGCAGTCCAATCCGGAGAGGCAAAATGAGCCTGTTTTCCATGTTGTCCAAAAAAGCCCCGAACCGCGTATTCGGTTCGATGCTCCTCGGCGTGCTGTCCGGCGCCACCTACGCGCTGCTGATCCCGCTGATGATCAATGCGCTGCGTCCGGCCGACGCCCGCTTCACCACCGTCGACAGCGGCCCCGTGACGGTGGCCTGGCTGGAAGTGGCCAACGCGCCGGTGGCGGCCCTGTTTGCCGCCATCTGCCTGTTCATCGTGGTGGCGCGTACCTTTTCGCAGGTGACGCTGTCGCGCGTGTCGATGAAGCTGGCTTCCGACCTGCGCGTCAACATGTACGAGCGCATCGCCCGCGCCCCGCTGCCGTCGCTCGAGCATATCGGCGTGCCCAAGCTGATCGCCGCCATGACCTCGGACTTGCCGACGGTGGTGTCGGGCACCCAGCTGCTGCCCGACCTGCTGGTGGCCTGCGTCACCGTGGCCGGCATGCTGGGCTTCCTGCTGTACCTGGACGTGACCATCTTCTGGTTCGTCTTCGGCGCCATCATCTTCGGCGTGATCACCTACCAGCTGCCGATGCTGCTGGGCCAGCGTTACTTCATCGAGGGCGGCAAGAGCTCCGATTCGCTGCAGGAAGCGATCCAGGGCCTGGTGCGCGGCGTCAAGGAGCTCAAGCTCAATGACGACAAGCGCCGCGCCTTCTTCGACACCATGCTGCTGCGCTACGAGCGCGACCTGTTCGGCGCCCAGCAAGGCGCCAACACGGTGGTGCGCGTCTCGGCCAACTACGGCGAGATGCTGAGCTTTTTCATCATCGGCGCCGTCACCTTCATCCTCGTCAACTACCACGCCATCAACACGGAGGAACTGCTGGGCGCGATCATGGTGCTGCTGTACATCACGGGCCCGGTGGCCGGCATCCTGCGCCTGCTGCCCGAAATTTCGCGCTCGAAGATCGCGCTGCAGCGCGTCACGTCGCTGCTCGAGCGCCTCTCCGACGAAGACATCGCCGAGACGGCGGCGACGCCCGTGCAGTGGGACGTGATCCGCTTCGAGCAGGTGTGCTACCAGCACCAGCTGGCCGACGATGCGAGCGGCTTTCGCGTCGGCCCGATCGACCTCGAATTCGCCAAGGGCGAAATCACCATGGTCGTCGGCGGCAACGGCTCCGGCAAGTCGACCCTGTGCAAGCTGTTGACGCTGCACTACCAGCCGGTGGCGGGCACGATCTACTTCGGCGACACGGCCATCGACCGCGACACGATCGGCATCTGCCGCCAGAGCGTCTCGGCCATCTATTCGGATTACTACCTGTTCGACCGCCTGCTGGGCGTGGAAGTGGACGCGGCGCAGGTGCAGCACTTCCTGGTGGCCCTGCGCCTCGATGAAAAGGTCACGTACAAGGATGGCAAGTTCTCCACGCTGGCGCTGTCGGACGGCCAGCGCCGCCGCATGGCGCTGCTGGCCGCCTTCATCGAGGACAAGGAACTGTATCTGTTCGACGAATGGGCGGCCGACCAGGACCCCATCTTCAAGGAAGTGTTCTACCACGAAGTGCTGCCGTCGCTGAAGGCGCGCGGCAAGGCCGTGGTGGCGATTACCCATGACGACCGCTATTTCGACATCGCCGACAAGGTGATCGTCATGGCGGACGGCGAAGTCACGCGGATCGAGCTGCCGCATGCGCGGGAACGCGAGAGTGTCAACAGCTCCATGTTCATGCGCCGCGCCTGAGGCCGGCACATCATTTTTCTCACTTTTTGGAGGCGATATGGTTAACGAAGACGTAGTGCGCAAGATGTTCATGGCCATCGATGGCTGCCGTTTCGAGGCGCTCAAGGAGCTGATGCATGAGGATGCCGTGTACGAGCGGCCCGGCTACTCGGCTTTTTCCGGCATCGATGAAATCCTCGACTTTTACCGGAATGCGCGCGTGATCCGCGACGGCAACCACGCCATCGTCGATTTCGTCTGCGGCGGCGACAGCGCCATGGCTTGCGGCCATTTCCTCGGGCGCAAGAAGGACGATACGGAAGTCGATATCCACTACGCGGAAATCTACCGCTTCAAGGACGACAAGATCGCCTACCGCCGCAGCTATTTCTACACCCCGGCGGTGTGAGCGCGACGGCATTGACAAGGACATGCATATGAATGAAGCGAACACTGCAAGAGTATCGGCGCTGCCGCAGGCCAGCAGCGGCGCCGGCATGGACCGCGTGGTGGCGCGCGATCCGCGCAAGCGCTGGATCAGGATGGGCGCGTGCGCGGCGGCCGTGGCGGGGCTGGCCGGCGCCGTCTGGCTGGCCATGCCGCGCGGCTATGCCGTCGAGGCGGGCGAGCTCGATATCGGCACCGTGGCCCAGGGCGTGTTCCAGGATGCGCTGGCCGTGCGCAGCACGGTCGTGCCGCTGTCGTCCGTGTATCTCGATGCGACCGAGGGCGGGCGCGTGGAAGAGGTGCTGGTGCGCGACGGCGCCACGGTGAAGCAGGGCGAACTGCTGTTCCGCCTGTCGAACCCGCAGCGCGACCAGGAAGCGCTGGCGCGTTCGGCCGACGTGGCGCAGCAGCTGGCCAACCTGTCGACCATGCGCGCCGCCCTGGCCGCCACCAAGGCCGGCTACCAGCGCGACCTGTCCGGCTATGAATACAACGTGACGCGCGCGGCCAAGGAATATGCGCGCCAGGCCGACCTGGCGGCCAAGGGCTTCATTTCGGCGGCCACGCTGGAAGAGGCGGCCGACAAGCTGGAGCAGCAGCGGCGTTTGCTGGCGCAGACGCGCGCCGACGCGGGGGCCGAATACCGCATCCGCGAACAGTCGATCACGGAGTTCGACGCCGCCATCTCGGGCTTGAACAACGGCTTGCGCCTGGTGCGCGCCAGCGCCGAACAGCTGGCCGTGCGCGCCCCCGTCGACGGCCGCCTGACCAGCTTCCAGCTGCAGGTGGGCGAATCCGTGAAGACGACGGACCGTATCGGCCGCATCGACAGTTCCGACCGCTACAAGCTGTCGGCCTCGGTCGACGAGTTTTATTTGAACCGCATCGCCACGGGCCTGAAGGGCAAGGTCGAGCAGGGGGGGCAGGCGTATGCGCTGACGGTGTCGCAGCTCAATCCGCAGATCAAGGATGGCCGCTTCACGATGTTCCTGCATTTCGACGGCGCCGCGCCATCGGGCCTGCAGCCGGGCAAGAGCCTCGACACCCACGTCACCCTGGGCCAGTCGGCGCGCGCGCTGCTGCTGCCGGACGGCGCCTTTTATGCCGACACGGGCGGCGCCTGGGTGTTCGTGCTCGACGCGGGCGGCGATTACGCGGCGCGGCGCAACGTCAAGCTGGGCCGCCGCGCGGCCGGCAAGGTGGAAGTCTTGGGAGGGCTGGCAGCAGGAGACAGGGTGATCGTTTCCGGCTACCGCCGTTTCGGTGAAGCAGAAGGGCTGCGCCTGACGCGCTGACCAGTGAATCGCCGGCGCCGTCGGGCCGGATCTTTTTTTAACTTGAAGGAAAACATAATGCTAAAACTACATAACGTCAGCAAGCTGCACCGCGTGGGAGACATCGAAACGGCGGCGCTCAACCAGATCAACCTGACGATCGAGGCGGGCGAATACGTGGCCATCACGGGCCCGTCCGGCTGCGGCAAGTCGACCCTGCTGTCCATCCTCGGCTTGCTCGACGCGCCCGACAGCGGCGAAATGCGCTTCCAGGGCGAGGACGTGGCCGGTTCCAGCGAACGCCAGCTGAACCAGCTGCGGCGCGGCCGCATCGGCTTCATCTTCCAGAACTTCAATCTGATCGATGAGCTGAGCGTGCAGGAAAACATCGCGCTGGCGCTGGAATACGGCGACCTGTCCGCGGCCGAGCGCAAGCAGCGCGTGGCGGCCGCCATGGACCGCCTGGGCGTGAGCCACCGCGCCGGCCACAAGCCGTCGCAGCTGTCGGGCGGGCAGCAGCAGCGCGTGGCCATCGCGCGCGCCATCGTCACCCGGCCAGCCCTGCTGCTGGCCGATGAACCGACCGGTAACCTCGACAGCAGCCATGGCGATGAAGTCATGCGCATCCTGCAGGAACTCAACGACGAGGGCACGACGCTGGTGATGGTGACCCACTCGCCCGCGCATGCGAAACAGGCGACGCGCGTGATCGACCTGCTCGACGGCCGCGTGGTCAACGACGGCGCCATGCTGCGGAGGGTCGGATGATCAAGTTCAGCGATTTCCGCACCGGCTGGCGCCAGCTGCTGGCCGACCCCGTGTATTCGGCCATCGTCATCCTGGGCCTGTCCATCGCCGTGGCCAGCAGCTATTTGATCCTGGGACTGGTGGCCGACGCCATGTTCCCCGAGTCGAAGATGGCGCAGCCCTCGCGCGTGGTGGCGCTCGACTTCAAGCCGAACATCCCCGACCGCAAGATCGACTGGACCGGCGCCGCGCCGTTCGTGCTGCGCGACGCGCTGCATGCGGCCAAGGCACCCGTGGCGGCGTCGGCGCGCGCCCTGAAGACCGATATCTCGGCCAGGGTGGGCGAACAGGTGGCCAGGATCGACATGGTGTTCGCCGATGCCGAGGTGGCTTCCATGTTCGGTCTGGCCAGCGCGGCCGGCGACCTGCAGGCCAGCCTGACGCGTCCTGACAGCGTGGCGCTGACCTTCGAGGCGGCCGAACGCCTGTTCGGCCAGCGCGACGTGCTGGGCCGCCAACTGGCCGTCAACGGCAAGACCGTCACCGTCGCGGCGCTGCTGCCGCGCCAGCCCGGCAACAGCCAGCTGCAGTTCGAGGCGCTGGCGCCGTTCAATTCCATCCTCAACGGCTTGCCGCCGGAAGACCGCGAAGGCTGGTATGCGCTGTCGGGCCGCGTCTACGCCACCCTTGCGCCGGGCGCCAGCGCGGCGCAGCTGGGCGAGATCGCGCAAAGCATTTTCGACCACTCGCCCGTGATCCGCGAAGTGCCGCCGGGCTGGATCGAGAATGGCCGCAAGGCCGCCTTCCTGCGCGCCGTGCCGATGGACCAGCTGGCCTTCAGCGGCGCCGGCAGCGGCGCCAAGCGCCTGCTGTACGGCGCCCTGGCCGCCGCCGCGCTGGCCATGCTGGCGCTGGCCAGCGTCAACTACGTCAACCTGACCACCGTGCGCACGCTGGCGCGCCAGCGCGAGATCGGCGTGCGCAAGTCGCTCGGCGCCAGTCCGGCGCGGCTGGCGGGGCAGCTGATCGGCGAATCGATGCTGGTGGCCCTGCTGGCCGGCGCGCTGGGCGTGCTGCTGGCCTGGCTGGTGGCGCCCGCGTTCGGCGAACTGCTCAACTACCGCTTCGACAACCGGCTGTTCACGCCGGCCATGCTGCTGTCGCTGCTGCTGGGCTGTGTCGCGCTGGGCGTGGTGACGGGCCTGTATCCGGCCCGCATCGCCCTGAAGATCAATTGCGCCGAATCGCTGTCGGGCCGCAGCCATAGCGAGAATGCGGGCGGACGCTGGGTGCGCCGCGCCATGACGGCGCTGCAGTTTGCCGCCGCCATCACGCTGTCGGCCGTCGCCGCGACGATCATGTGGCAAAGCCATTTCGTGCGCACGCTCGACCTGGGCTTCCGCAGCACGGGCCTGCTGGCGGTGACCCTGCCGGCCACGGCCACGCCGCAGTCCGCCGCCGCGCTGCGCGACGTGCTGGCGCGTTCGCCCGGCATTGATGGGGCCGCCTGGAGCGACGAGGTGCCTGGCCGCAATCCCGCGGGCCAGAACGAGGCATTCACCACGGGCAGCAATCCGGCGCCCGTGCTGATCCGCATGAATGCGGTCGACGCGGCCTTCTTCGATGTCTACAAGATCGGTTTGCTGGCTGGCAAGATCACCTCGGGCGGCACCACCGTCGACGCCAATGCCGACAAGTCCGTCGTGCTGGACCGCACCGCCGCGAAGCTGCTCGGCTTTGCGCAGGCGGAACAGGCGCTGGGCGCCAACATCAAGTCGGCCGACGGCAAGTTCGCCCGCGTGGTGGCCGTGATCGACCGCGTGCGCCAGGAAACGGCGCATGCGGAAGCGGCGGCCCAGCTGTTCTACCTGAACGACGGCAACTTCGGCGCGGGCGCCGTGCTGACCCTGCACACGAGCGACCTGCCGCAGGCGCGCAAGGCCGTGCAGGCGGCCTGGCAGCGCCTGTTCCCCGACGACGTGGTGACGATGGATACGGTCGATGCCTACCTTGCCGAGCACTACAAGCAAGACCGCATGGTGGGCGGCCTGATCGCCGCCGCCAGCGTCATGGCGCTGCTGCTGGCCAGCCTGGGCGTGTATTCGCTGGCCGCCTACACGGTGCGCATCAAGACGCGCGAAATCGTCATCCGCAAGCTGCACGGCGCGGGCGCCGGCGCCATCGCGGGCCTGCTGGTGCGCGAATTCGGCACCTTGCTGGTCCTGGGACTGGTGCTGGGCCTGCCGCTGGCGTGGCTGGCGGGCGCGCAATACCTGGCCGGCTATGTGGAACGGGCGCCCGTCGGCGGCTGGCCGCTGCTGGCGGCCGTGCTGGCGACGGCGCTGATGGCCACCCTGGCCGCCTTGCGCCATACGCTGGCGGCGCTGGGCCTGCGTCCCGTGCAGGCGCTGCGCGGCTGAGGAAATGCAATACGGGGCATGCACGCCGTGCATGCCCTCTAATGAACATTGATGAATAATAAATAACAGGAGAAACACATGTCCCGCAAAGTCTTTTTCAGAGCCGATATCGCATTTGAACCACGCGTCAATTCCTGGTACGCCTGGCCGTTCCTGATCTATCCGCCGACCCTGGGGATGATCACCAACAGCAACCACCTGAAATTGCTCGAGTCCTATGTCAAGTCGCCGCAGGTGCACATCAATGCGGCCCGCGATCCTGCACTGATCGGCGGACCGTTCATCAATTACCAGGGCGACGTCGCCAATGTGGAGCAGTTCGCCGCGCAGACGCGCACCTCGCTGGCCGAGCTGAGTTCGCTGGCGAACAAGGTATTCGAATTCCATGAACGCTTGAATGTGCTTGACGGCAATTCAGTCGAACCCCTGTACGACGAGCTGCCGGCCGAACTGCGGGGCATTACCGAGCTGACCTACGACATCCGCAGCCGGCCGTCGCTGCGCCTGATCGAGGCGCTGGTGTATGAAAAGTACAGCACCGACCGTTTCCAGAGCCTGCGCCTGATCAAGTCGGACATGGACAACCGTCCGTTCGCGCTGTCGACCCCGTGCTTCCAGGGCGATGACGGCATCGTCCTCAACGTGCCGTTCGCCAGCAGCGACGTCGACGTGCTGATGTCGGCCAAGTACCAGGGCGTGGAATTCGATACCCTGCTGGCGCTGGTCGAAAAACTCAGCAACGGCGCCTGCAGCGCCGCGCAGCTCGAGCAGCTCGTCACGGATACGCCCGTGGTGGCCAACAGCGGCAACGAGTATGCGGGCGACGGCTTGCGCGTGCGCTATTTCGCGCATGCGTCGGCGCTGATCCAGAGCCGCAACGTGTCCATCATGGTCGACCCCTTCATCGCCTCGGCCGATGCGAACGGGATTCCCTCGTTCAGCGACCTGGACTTGCCGGCACGCATAGATTACGTGCTGCTCACGCACAACCATTCGGACCATGTGCTGTTTGAAACGCTGCTGCAGATCCGCAGCCGCATCGGCGCCATCGTCGTGCCCAAGACGAGCGGCAACGGCATCACGGACCCGTCGCTGAAGATGATCCTCAACCATTGCGGCTTCCCCAACGTCATCGAGCTGGGCGAACTGGAGTCGATCGACCTGCCCGAAGGCGCCATCACGGGCCTGCCCTTCCTGGGCGAGCACGGCGACATGAATATCATCGGCAAGCTCGGCTACGCCATCCGCGACAACGGCGCCTCGACCATGTTCCTTGCCGATTCGAACAATCTCGATACCGAGATGTACCGCCTGATCGCCAGGAAGCTGGGCAAGATCGACACGATCTTCATCGGCATGGAATGCCGCGGTGCGCCGATGTCCTGGCTGTACGGCAGCTTCCTGACCAAGTCGCTGACGCGCAGCCAGGACCAGTCGCGCCGCCTGAACGGTTCCGACTGCGAGCGCGCCTATGAACTGGTGAGCTGCTTCACGCCCCATTCCGTCTTCGTGTATGCGATGGGGGCCGAGCCGGCGCTGCGCTTCATCTCCTCGATTTCGTATGACGATGAATCGGAACCCATCATCGAAAGCAACTTGCTGGTGGAAAAGCTGCGCAACGAGGACATTTATTCGGCGCGCCTGTTCGGCAAGCGGGAAATCCTCATCTCCCACGGCCGCATCAAGCTCGTTGGCGATGCCGTTCCGGAGCCGTTCTGACCCTGTCACCGACGAAGCGAGGCAATATGATGATGGCAACTTCCTGGCTGGTGCGGTCGCCTTGCGCGGCGCCGCGGTTGCGGCTGTTCTGCTTTTCCTATGCCGGCGGCAGCGCCAGCGCGTATGCCCAGTGGCAGCAGCAGCTGGGGCCGCATGTGGAGGTGTGCGCCGTGCAGCTGCCGGGGCGCGGCGCGCGCATGGGCGAAACACCGCTGATCTCGCTGGCGCAGGTGGCGTCGGCCGTGGCCGACGTGATCGCGCGCCAGGGGCCGCTGCCGTATGCCTGCTTCGGCCACAGCCTGGGGGCCTTGCTGGCGTTCGAGGTGGCGCGCTGCAGCCACCGCCTGCGCCTGCCCCTGCCGCTGCACCTGTTCGTCTCCGGTTCCGATGCGCCGGCGGCGCGCAGCGGGCTGCGCCAGCTGCATTTGCTGCCGGATGCCCAGCTGATCGATGCGCTGCGCCAGTACAACGGCACGCCGGCCGAGCTGCTCGAGCACCGCGAGCTGATGGCGCTGGTGCTGCCGGCGATCCGCGCCGACTTCGGCCTGGTCGAAACGTATGCCTACCAGCCGTGGCTGCGCCTGCCGGTGCCGCTGACCGTGCTGGCGGGCCGCGACGACGAGCATGTGGCCGGCGCCCGGCTGGCGGAATGGGGCCGCGAGACGGCCAGGGACAGCCGCATCGCCTGGTTTGACGGCGGCCATTTTTTTGTCAATGAACAGCGTGCGGCCGTGCTGGAATGCGTGGCGTCGACGCTGCGGCAATTGCCGGTTTTTACCCTTGAACGTGGCACCGAAAGGATGGCATCGTGATTTCACACGCACAGGATGTTCGCGTCAGGCGCTGGAGCATGGCCGTGCACGGCCATGGCGCCTTGTCCGTTTTTCTCACCCGGGTCGAGCAGGGCTTGTTCGATGCGGCGTGGTTCGCCAGCGAGGCGCTCGACTGTCCGCCGCAGATCGCCGCCAGCGTGCCGCGGCGGCAGGCGGAATTCTTCCACGGCCGCCTGTGCGCCCGCGCCGCCCTGCTGCAGCACGGCCTGAGCTGCGGCGACGTGCCGATCGGGCGCTCGCGCGAACCGCTCTGGCCGCCGGGCATCATCGGCAGCATCACGCATAACCAGGTGCTGGCGGCGGCGACGGTGCTGCCGCTGGGCCCCTACCGGGGCGCCGGCATCGATATCGAAAGCGTCATGACGGCCGAGTCATGGCGGGGCATGATCGATATCGTGCTGTCGGACGCGGAAATCGTCCGCATGCGGGCGATGGCGCATGCGGCGCCGTTCAGCGTGCTGATGGCGCTGGTATTTTCTGCCAAGGAAAGTTTTTACAAGGCGATGTTCAGCACGGTCAAGCGCTTCCTGGACTTCAATACCATCGTGCTGACCGATATCGACACGCGGCAGCGCACCCTGTCGTTCCGCATCGCCGATCCCCTGTGTGCGCAGCTGCAGGGGAGCGAGCACTGCCAGATTGCCTATGCGATCATCGATGAAAGGACCGTCTGCACGGCGTTCATCTGGTGACGCATGGCGGCTGGCATCAGCGGTAGGCAAAAAAATGGCGCAGCCTTCGCAGGCTGCGCCATGTTCAGATCAGGCCGGAAAGATTCAGCCTGCCACGAGGATTTCTTTTTCCGGCAGGGCGATCTGGTTGTCGACGCTGAACTGGTAATCCTTGAAGACGTGTTCGGCCGTCAGGATCTGGTATTCGCCATTGTCGAGCTTATGCGTGGTGTCCTTCAGGCGGTAGGTGTAATGGCCGCAGGTCCAGCAGTTGAAGTTGCGCATGTGCGTGCACAGACAGGTCTTGTCCATCACGACGACGGTTTTTTGCTCCGGATGGGCAGCCACTTCGCGGTTGTACGAGTTGATGTAGGCACAGTTGCCGGTCGCATCGAGCAGGTAGCCATACGATTCGCAGCCCGGGCGGATGCCGGCGCCGATGGCGGGCGTGTTTTTCAGCATGCGCATCGGGTAGCCGGTCGGCGAGACGCCGTTGACGATGATGTCTTCTTCCGAGGCCTTGTAGTATTCCTGCTTGACCTTGTGCGGCAGGCCGCATTCCTTCGTGACCGTGAAGCGCGTCGCCACCTGTACGCCGGCCGCGCCCGCTTCCAGGAAGGAAACGGCATCGCTGCCCGTGAAGATGCCGCCGGCGGCGATCAGCGGGATGTCCAGCTGTTCGGCCTTCAGGTAGGCCAGCAGTTCCGCCGTGATCGTGTGCAGGTCGTAATTGGCCCAGTCCATGCCGAAGCCCAGGTGGCCGCCGGCCAATGGTCCCTCGACGATGATGAAGTCGGGCAGGCGGTCCAGCTTGGCGTTCTTGCGCAGGAAAATCTGCAGGGCGCGCACGGACGAGACGATGATGCCCAGCTTGGCATCGCGGAAACGTGGATGGTCAGCCATCAGGGCGAACGAACCGAAGTGCAGGCCGGCCGACAGGGTGATGCCGTCGATGCCGGCGTCGAGCGCCGCATTCAGGCGCACGCGCAAGGTTTCGCGCGGGCCATTCATGGTCAGCTTTTCCATGCAATTGACGAAGATCAAGCCATCGCCTTTTTTCGCTTCCATGGTACGGCCGATATGCAGGCGCTGCGCTTCCGCCAGGCGGCCCAGGTCGAACTGCACCACGGCCTTGTCGCTGTTATTGATGTTGAACTTGTACAGTTTCGTCTTGTCTTTGACGAAGGTGGTGTCGAAGCGGCGATCCGACACGTCTTCCACCATGGCATCGGAGATATGGCCGATACCGTTCAGCCGGGCTGCTTCCAGCGCCAGCTCCGACGTGGAAATATCCACACCCATTCCGCCTATCATGATGGGCACATACTCTTTTTTGCCAAATCGCAGGCGGAAATCATCAACACGTTTCATTGCTATCCTTAGACTACCGTGGTTATCACTGAGCCAGATGTACGGTCATGCCCGCCGCCGTGTCGGCGTGCGGGCGCGCGCATGTAGCTGTGCACAGCCCCAATTCTACCCCAAGCGGGGTGGCTCACCGAGGCATTGCGCCGTTCTTTCGCTTGCCGCCCATGGGCGGCAAACGCAGGCCGGGCCGCGTTTAATCGCGGAAATTGTTAAATTCCAGCGGCATGTCGGGCACGTCCTTGCGCAGCATGGCCATGGCCGCCTGCAGGTCGTCGCGCTTGGCGCCCGTGACGCGCACGGCTTCGCCCTGGATGCTCGCCTGCACCTTCATCTTGCTGTCCTTGATGACGCGCACGATTTTCTTCGCATCGTCCGACTCGATGCCATTCTTGATCTTGATGATCTGCTTGACCTTGTCGCCGCCGATCTTCTTGATGTCACCTTCGTCGAGGAAGCGCACATCGACCTTGCGTTTGGTCAATTTGTTCGTCAGCACGTCGCGCACCTGGCTGAGCTGGAACTCGGAATCCGCGAACGCGGTCAATTCGTTTTCCTTGTGCTCGACGCGGGCATCGCTGCCCTTGAAGTCGAAACGGGTCGTGATTTCCTTGTTGGATTGCTCGACAGCATTCTTGACTTCGATCATATCGGCTTCGGAGACTACATCAAATGACGGCATGGTCTGTTCCTTTCGTATTAGAGCGAACGCGCTCGTAGCGCGCCGGGCGCGCGCATTCTTTGCAAAATGGCACAGCCCCGTTAAAGATGCGACATTTTAACGGACAACGGACGGCCTGCCCTTGTCTTGCGCTGGTTTTTTGTCGGTTTCACTCTATAATCGAGCAAAATAATCGCTATTCCATGTCTGCCGAGCTCACCATCGAACACAATTACCCCCTCCAGCGCCTGAATACCTTCGGCATCACGGCCAATGCGGCCGCCTACATGCGCATCACTTCCCAGGCCCAGCTGCAAGCGGCGCTGCAGGATCCCGCCTTGTCCGCCATGCCGCGCCTGATACTGGGCGGCGGCAGCAATATCGTCCTGACGGGCGACTTTCCCGGCGCCGTATTGCACATGGCCACGCGCGGCATGCGCCTGGCGCAGGCTGACTTCGACACCATCCTCGTCACGGCCGCGGCCGGCGAAAACTGGCACGATTTCGTGCAATGGACCCTGGCCCAGGGCGTGGGCGGGCTGGAAAACCTGTCGCTGATCCCCGGCACGGTGGGCGCGGCCCCTATCCAGAATATCGGCGCGTATGGCGTCGAAATCAAGGATTATCTGCATAGCGTGAGCGTCATGCACAGCGCCAGCGGCATCGTCTTCGACATGGACCGCGACGCCTGCCGCTTCGCCTACCGCGACAGCATCTTCAAGCAGGAAGACGGGCGCGAGCTGATCGTGCTGGAAGTGACGTTTGCCTTGCCGGCCCAGTGGCAGCCGAATTTGCGCTATGCGGAGCTGGCGCAGGCGCTGGCCGAGCGCGCGATTGCCGAACCGACGCCGCAGCAGGTGGCCGAGACGGTGATGGCGATCCGCCGGCGCAAGCTGCCCGATCCGGCCGTGATCGGCAATGCGGGCAGTTTCTTCAAGAATCCGGTGGTGTCACGCGAGCAATGTCTTGCTTTACTGGAACGTTTTCCTGCCTTGGTGCACCATGCGCAGCCCGATGGCACGGAAAAGCTGGCGGCCGGATGGCTGATCGACCAGTGCGGCTGGAAGGGGAGGAACCTGGGGCCCGCGGGAGTGTATCCCAAGCAGGCGCTGGTCCTCGTGAATAATGGCGGCGCTCGTGGCGCGGACATTACCCGGCTGGCGGCAGCGATACAGGATGATGTAGAGGCGAAATATGGCGTGCGCCTGTCGCCCGAGCCTGTGTTTGTGTGATGTGCATCAAATCCATGCTTGAAAAATGTTGAGGGCAGTACAGCCATCGACGTTTTTCTGCGTGGATCAGCCGAAATGGCAGACGTAATCCACGGTCTCCGTGGTTTCAATATCAAAATAGCTATTGCCCGGCACCTTGAATGCCGTGCCGGCGCCGTAGCTGTTCCATTCCGACGCGTCGGCCAGGCGCACCTTGCACAGGCCGCTGACGATTTCCATCGTTTCCGGCGCGCCCGTGTTGAAGCGCAGCGAAGACGCGAAAATCACGCCCACGCTTTTTTTCGTGCCGTCGGCCAGGATGACGTTGTGCGACACGCACTTGCCATCAAAGTAAATATTCGACTTCTTGACGACGCTGACATTGTCCAGTTGTGTGCTCATGCTTCACTTTCCTTGCGGTTGAAAAAAATCAATCATTGACGTCATCGGCGCCCAGCACGCTGTTGCGTCCGCCGCGCTTGGCCGCGTACAGGGCCTGGTCGGCGCGGTTGATCAGCTGCTCGATGGTCGAGTTGGGCGAGGGCACCACGGTGGCCACGCCGATCGAGATGGTGACGATGCCGGTGTCTGCCGCCGGGTTCTCGATCTGCAAGCCTTCCAGGTGGCGCCGGCACGCTTCGGCGATCAGCAGGGCGCCGGCCGCTTCCGTTTCCGGCAGGATCAGGGCGAACTCTTCGCCACCGTAGCGGGCCGCCAGGTCGGCCGGGCGTTTCAGATGTTCCGTCAGCACGGCGGCGACCTTTTTCAGGCACAGGTCGCCCGGCAGGTGGCCGAAATGGTCGTTATAGCTCTTGAAATGGTCGATATCGCAGAACAGCAGGCTGAGCGGTGCTTTGTCGCGCTGGCCCCGCTGCCATTCGAATTGCAGGGTTTCATCGAAGCGGCGGCGGTTGGCGATGCCCGTCAAGCCATCGAGCGCGGCCAGTTTCTGCAGTTCGATATTGGCGTCGGCCAGGTTTTTCTGGCTTTCTCGCAGGAAACGAAAAGCCTGGTCGCGCTGCAGGCGGCTGATGTGCGCCGCCGAGTGATAGCGTATGCGCGCCAGCAATTCCAGGCGGTCCGGCAGTTTCACCACGTAATCATTGGCGCCGACGGCAAAGCTGTGCGCCTTCAGTTTCGGATCATCCTTGGCCGACAGCACGATGACGGGCACGTGCGCCAGCGCCTCGTGCTCGCGGTACAGCTTGATCAAGGCGAAGCCGTCAATGCCTGGCAGCACCAGGTCCTGCAGGATGACGGTGGGTTGCAGGCGCAGTGCCGTCTCCAGGGCCTGGGTGGCATCGGTGACATAGTGAAACTCGATATCCTGCTGGTCGCTCAGCATGCGCCGGATTGCCTCAGCAATGATCAACTGGTCGTCCACCAGCAGAACGCTGACCTTGAATTCGGTCAGGGCAGGTTCGTGCTGGATGAAACTGGAGGAAAATTCTGGCATTGCATTCTTTTCAGATGTTAGGGGAGGGCTCCCACCCATTGTTGAGTTTGGCGCCCAGGCGGCTGCGCAGGCTGGCGCCGATTTTGTCCAGAGGCAAAATTTGTTGCGCTGCATCGAGTTCGGCCGCCGCGCGCGGCATGCCGTACACGGCACTGCTGGCCTGGTCTTGCGCGATGGTCGTCTTGCCGGCGCGGCGCATGGCCAGCAAGCCGTCGCCGCCGTCGCGTCCCATGCCTGTGAGCAATACGCCGATGGCGTCGCCGCGCCAGTGCTGCGCCACGCAATTGAAGAATACATCGACGGAGGGGCGGTAAACATACTCGCGCGGTGCTGCATCGTACCCCAAACGATAATTTTGATCTAGCAGCAGGTGGTCATTGGTCTTGGCGATCAGCACCGTGCCGGACACCAGCTCGTCGCCCTCGGCGATCACGCGCACCGGCATGCTGAGCTGGTCGTCCAGCCATTTGGCGAAGTGCGAGGCGAAGGTTTCATCGATATGCTGGACCACCACGATGGCGCAGCCGGGCGGCGCCGTCCAGCCGGACAGCACCCTGGCCACGGCCGACGGGCCGCCCGTCGAGGCGCCGATGGCCACCAGCGTGCTGACCTGACCGTCGCCGCGTTCGCCGCCATTGGCCGGCGCCTGGCGCGGCGGCGGCGTCTCGGCGCTGTGCCGTATCAGCTTGCCGATGGTCTTGATCTTGGCCAGCAGTTCGCTGTCGCCGCCGGCCTTGCCTTGCAGCATGGGCGTGGCGGTGACGTCGAGCGCCCCCGCGCCCAGGGCGCGAAAAACCTGGTTGACATTGTCCTGCGGCCGGCCCGTGACGACGAGGATGGCGCACGGGCTTTGCTCCATGATCAGGCGCGTCGCCTCGACGCCGTCCATCTCCGGCATGTTCAGGTCCATCAGGATCAGGTCGGGGCGGTTGCCCTCGCACATGCGCACCGCTTCGAGGCCCGTGCGGGCGATCCACAGCACCTGGTGTTCCTGCGTGCTGGCCACCACGCGGCGCAAGGCCTCGGCGGCCATGGCGACATCGTTGGCAATGGCAATTTTCATGAAGTACAACTCATAAGCGGGCATCTCCTATCAGGTCGGCCACGGCGTCGAGCAAGGTCTCGTCGTGGAAGCTGCCTTTGGTCAGATAATAGTCGGCCCCGGCGGACAGGCCGCGTGCGCGGTCTTCCGGGCGGTCCTTGTACGAGACGATCATCACCGGCAGCTTGTGCAGGTGCAGATCCTTCTTGATCAGCGAGACCAGTTCGATGCCGTCCATGCGCGGCATGTCGACGTCGGTGATCACCAGGTCGTATTCGCCGCTGCGCACGACGTTCCAGCCGTCGATGCCGTCGATGGCCACGTCGACGTCGAAGCCGCGCGCCAGCAGCAGCTTGCGCTCCATCTCGCGCACGGTTAGCGAATCGTCGACCACCAGGATGCGCTTGGCGCGGCGCCGCTCGGCGTGCCCCGTCTGCGCCAGCTGGTGCAGGCCGCCCTCGTGCAGCAGCTTGTCGATCGACAGCAGCAGGTCGGGCACGTCGAGGATCAGCACCGGCTCGCCATCGTCGAGCAGGGCGGCGGCGGAAATGTCGCGCATCTTGCCGAAAATCGGGTCGATCGCCTGTACCGCCAGGCTTTGCTCGCCGCGGATGGCGTCGACCACCAGCGCGTAGCTTTGCTTGCCGCGTCCGATCACCACCACCGGCAGGTCGTCGGCGCTGCTGGCCGTCTCGCCCAGTTCGAGCACCTGCGCCGCCGAGACCAGGCCCAGGTGCTCGCCCTTGAGTTCAAAGAACTGCTTGTTTTCCAGCGTGTGGATGGCCGCCTGCGGCACGCGCACCACGCTTTCCACCTTGACGATGGGGATGGCGTAGGCTTCGCCCTGGATGTCGATCACCAGCGCGCGCACGATCGATTGCGTCAGCGGCAGGGTGATGAGGGCGCGGAAGCCGCGTCCCGGCTCCGATTCCAGGCGCACCGTGCCGTTTTGCTGGCGTATCGTCTCGTGCACGATATCGAGGCCCACGCCGCGTCCGGACAATTGATTCGCCGTGGCCTTCAGGCTGAAGGCGGGCAGGAACAGGAATTCCAGCAGCTCGCCCGGCGACAGCGCGGCGGCCATGGCGGGGCTGGCCATCTTGCGCTCGATGACGGACTGGCGGATCTTCTCCAGGTCGACGCCGCGCCCGTCGTCGCTGATCTCGATGCTCAGCATGCCGGCGCGGTGGCGCGCCTCCATGCGTATCGTGCCCAGCGCCTCCTTGCCCGCATCGATGCGCTCGTACGGACCTTCCATGCCATGGTCGATGGCGTTGCGCAGCATGTGGTTCAGCGGGCTTTCGATCTTCGCCAGGATGTCGCGGTCGACCAGCGTGTCCTCGCCCTCGATCTCGAGCTGCACTTCCTTGCCCAGGCTGCGCGCCAGGTCGCGCACCATGCGCGGAAACGCGTGGATGCCGTCGCGGAAAGGGCGCATGCGCAGGGCCAGCACTTCGTCGACCATGCCTTGCGAGACGGCCAGCAGGCGCCGCTCATAGGTTTCGATGTCGGCGATGTGCTCGAGCATGAACTGCTTCATGGGCTGCGTCTTTTGCAGCGCCAGCAGCGATTTTTCCATCAGGCCCGCGTCGCCCGAACGGGCAATGGCTTCGTGCAGGTGCTCGATGGCGGAAAACAGGCTGCTCTGGTTGCGCTTGAAGCGCTGCAGGGCGCCGATGAACGGGTGCATCTGGTGCGCGTTGATGCGCGATTCGCTGGCCAGCGACAGCAGCTTGTCGAAATTCTGCGCCGGCGCCTTGGCCGGCGTCGTGCCGCCGCGCGGCGCCGGGGCGGCCGCAGCCGCTTCCTCGTCCGCCAGGCCGCTCGACAGCGGCGCTTGCAGCTCGGCGATGTCGGGCTGTGCTGGCGCTGGTGCAGGCGCCGGTGCGGGGGCCGCCGCCGGGGCCGACGGCAGGGCCGGCAATTCCGGCAGTTCGGCGATGCCGGCGATGGCGTTCAGGGTCTGGTCGATCTGTGCCGCGTTGGCGGCGAGCCACGCCTCGGCGCCCGCGTCGTCCAGGCGCGACAGCTGCACAATCAGGTCGACGCCCGACAGCAGCACGTCGACCCGTTCCGGCGTGAGTTTCAATCGCCCATGCTGGGCGGCAACAAAGCTGTCTTCCATGCCGTGCGCCAGCTGCACCACCACCTGCAGGCCGACGATGGCGGCGGCGCCCTTGATCGAATGGGCTGCGCGCATCATCGCCTCGACGGCGGCGGCGTCGCCCGCATGGCGCTCCATGGCCAGCAGGCCATCGGTGAGAATCTGGGTCTGGCTGTCCGCCTCCATGCGGAACAGGTCCAGCATGGAAAAGGCACTCAGGTCGCCGTGCTGGTCCTGGCTCATCGTAATAGTCTCGCAAGTTGAAAGCCGATCAGCGCCGTGTCGAGGCAGCCGATGCGCAGCTCGCCCTCGGTGATGACGCCGGACAGGAAGCGCGACAGGCCCTTGTTGATGGTGGCGGCCGGCGCCTGCACGGTGCCCGACGCGTAGCGCACGATGCCGTGCAGGTCGGCCACGGGCAGGGCATAGGCCTGGTCTTCCCAGCGCATCAGCAGCAGGCGCGCGAATGTATGGCGGCCCTTGGTCGGCGGCGCGCCCTGTTCGTCGATGCCCAGCAGCGACGCCAGCGACATGCACGGATACAGCTTGCCGCCGATGTTGACGATGCCCGACAGGCCACGCCCGCTGCGGTGCGGCAGCGCGTGCGGCTTCGCCTGCGGCGCCACCGAGTCGAACACGCACGTGGGCAGCGCCAGCCATTCGCGGCCGATGCGAAACACCAGCGCCGAACTGTCGCGCACCTCGCCGCCCGCATCGATCTGGCGGAAGTGGCTGGCCCAGTCCTGCTGGTAGTGTGCGTCGACGGGACGCTGCAGGTTGCGCTGGGCGGCATCCGCATACACGTCGCAGTTGCGGCAATGGACGTTGGCCGGCAGCTTGCTGCAGCTTTGGTCGCCGACCACGCCGATATGGTTCCAGCAGTCCTGGATCGCTTCGGTGGTCTCGCTGCCGGTGATGGTTGTCATGCTGCGTTCCCCTTAGTTGCTGGCCTGGCGGCGCTGGTAGATGCGTGCCGCGCGCGCCTTCAGGGTGGCGGCGGCCGTATGGTTGCCATTGCGTTCGGCCAGCAGCGACAGATGGCACAGCGCTTCGTAATGGTCGGGTTGCAGGTAGATGCAGCGGCGCCAGTAGTCGTCGGCCAGGTCCATCTTGCCGGCCAGTTCATTGATGATGCCCAGCATGAAATACGCTTCCGCCGCCTCGGGCACCCTGGCCAGGTGGGCGTGGCATTTCTCGCCCGCTTCGCGCAGCAGGCCGCGGTCGGCCAGCACGCGCGCCTCGGCCAGCAGGTCGGCCGGTGCCGGCGCCGTTTGCACCGGTACCGGGCGCGGCCGCGCCGCTGCTGGCGGCGCGGCCTGCGCGGCGGCCCGGGCAGGCGCGGGCCGCGGCGTCGGCGGCACGCTGCGCAGCGCGCGCGCGGGCGGCAGCGCGGCGACCTGGATGACGGCCGCCGGCGGCGTGCTTTCCTTTTTCAGGGCGAAGGCCTGGCGGAACTGCAGCGGCGCGAAGCCGTTCTGGCAGAACGACGGCACCTCCGCATAGCCGGCCAGCAGCATGCCGTCGTCGGCCAGCAGGGCGGAGAGGTTGTGAATGGCCGCGCGCGTGGTCGGCTTGTCGAAGTAAATCAGCAGGTTGCGGCAGAAGATGACGTCGTAATGGCGGCTGTAGGTGGCCGTATCGAACTGCAGCAGGTTGCCCTGCCTGAACGTGACCTGTTCGCGCAAGGCGTCGATGATGCGGTAGGAATCGTCGGCCACATGCGTGAAATAGCGTTCGCGGAAGGCCACGTCCTGGGCGCGGAAGGCGTTGCGGCCATAGATGCCGGCCTGCGCCCGTTCGATGCAGCCGGGGCTCAGGTCATAGGCGTCGATGCTGAACGCCTGTTTCGGCACGGCGCCGTCGCGCAGCGCCATGGCCATCGAATACGGTTCCTCGCCGCCGGCGCAGGGAATCGACAGGATGCGCGTGGCGCGGCCCCGCGCCCAGCGTTCCTGCACCAGTTCGACGGTGGCGTAAAACGCCTGCGGGTCGCGGAACAGCCACGATTCGGGCACCACCACCAGTTCGATCAATTGCGTCATTTCGGCCGGCGTGAGCGCCTGCAGGTAGGCCTCGCTGTCGGCAAAGCCCGTTTGCTCCATGCGCTGGCTGACGGCCCGCTCGGCCACGGCTTTCGAGACGGACAGCCCGGTCGCGCGGCGCAGCAGCGTTTGCGCCGTCATGCCGCGCTCCCGGCCGGAAACAGCAGCGCGCGCACGTCGGGCGGCAGCAGGTGTTCGAGTTCCACCAGTTGCACGATGCCGTCGGCGTCGCTGGCCACCTGGCCCAGGAAGGGCGCCGTCGCCACGCCGCTGTCGTCGAGTTTTTGCGGATCGATGTCGGCGATGCCGCGCACCTGCGAGGCCATCAGCCCCAGCGCATGCGCGGCGCCGCCAGGCGCGCGGTAGTCGACGATGATGATGCGCGTGTCGAATTGCGCGGCCGCTGCCGGCAGCCCGGCCAGGCGCGACAGGTCGATCACGGGCACGGGCGCGCCGTGCAAGTCCATCAGCCCGGCCACATAGTCGGGCGTGAGCGGCAACTGCTTGAGCTCCAGCAGCGGCAGCACGCGCACGATGCCGGCCAGCGGCAGGCCGTAGCGGTCGCGTCCGATGTGAAAGAGCAGTACTTTCATGGGGCTCAGATGGTGACGGCGAAGGTCGACACGCTCGACTGCAGGTCGCCGGCCGCGTACTGCAGCTGGTGCACCGCCTCGCTGGTGGCTTTCAGCGATTCCACCGTCTGCTGCGTGGCGTCGTTGAGCTGCATCATGGTGTCGGAAATCTGCGAGGCGCCGATCGCCTGCGACTGCATGCCTTGCAGCACGGCGTCAAACTGCGGCGTGAGTTTCTGCACCTGGTCCATCACGGACGACAGCTGTTCGGCCACTTGCCGCACTTCGCCCACGCTGCGGCGGATTTCCTCCGAAAATTTGTCCATGCCCATCACGCTGGCGGACACGGCCGATTGCATTTCCTTCAGCATTTGCTCGATATCCCAGGTGGACACGGAGGTCTGGTCGGCCAGGCGGCGGATTTCGGTGGCCACGACGGAGAAGCCGCGGCCCGCTTCGCCCGCTTTTTCCGCCTCGATGGCGGCGTTCAGCGACAGGATGTTGGTCTGGTCGGCCACCTTGGTGATGGTGATCAGCACGCTGTTGATGTTGCTGGCTTTTTCCGACAGGGCGGCCAGCTTGGCGTTGATGGAGTCGGTGGCCGAGACCATGTGCTGCATGGTCGAATCCATGCGCTTGAGGTTATTTTGCGCTTCGGCCGTGGCATTCGTCGTGTAGTCGGCCACGGCGGTGGCGTCTTCCATGGTTTTCAGCAGCTGGCTCGTATTGGCCGAGATTTCCTTGGTGGTGCTGAGAATTTCCACGCTGGTTTGCGCCTGTTCAATGCCCGTGGCTTCCTGCTGGCGCGCCGAAGCGGCGATTTCCGTGGCCGAGGTCGTCACCTGGATGCCCGCCTTCTGCACATTGTTGAGCAGGCTGCGCAGGTTCTCGAACATCTTCGCCAGGCCGTTGCCCAGCTGGCCGATGGCGTCGCTGCCGGTGATGCTGACCTTGCCCGTCAAGTCGCCCGAGGCGGCCTTCGACACCACTTCCAGCAGCGAATCGACCTTGGCGCGCAAGCTATTCGTGGCGGCCAGTTCATTGGCCTGGTTGTCCTGGATGGTTTGCGCCATGCGGTTGAATTCTTCCGTCACCTTGCCCAGTTCGTCGCGCGAGATGATGGCGGCGCGCGCGCCCTGCTCGCCGCCGGCGATGCGGCCGACGGCGTCCGTCAGGTTGTTCAGCGGGCCGAGGATGGCGCGGCCCAGCACGTAGGAAATGCCCAGCGCCAGCACGATGCACAGCACGCCGCCCAGCGCCAGCGTCAGCAGCATGGTTTCCTGCAGCCTGGCGGTGGTGGCCGTGCGTTCGGTCAGCAGGCGGGTTTCTTCGGCAGCCGCCTCGTCGAGCAGCCTGTTGGCTTGCAGGATGCCGGGCGAGCCGGCCGCAGGCACGAGGCGCGCCACCGCTTCGGTCGCGCCCGGTGCATTGCCCAGCGTGCGGCGTTTTTCGATCAAGGGGGTGATCCACTCCTTGACCCAGGCCGTGGTCAGCGCGTCAATCTTGCGGAAGCGTTCCGTCTGCGTCTTGTTATCGGCCGTCATGGTCATGGCCTTTTGCGTGTGCTGGCTCAGCACCGCCATCTCGTCGGTCTCCGAATTGAGCGACACTTCATTGCCGCTCAGGATGTAGCCCCGTGTTTCCACCTGGATCTGCAGGATGGAATTGTGGATCTTGTCGATCTCCACCAGCACTTCCATCGTATGCCGGTCCCAGGCATTGGCCTCGGACAGGCGCGAAAAGCTGTTGTAGGCGACGCCCAGCAGGATCAGGATGATGACCACGATCGAGCCGAAGCCCAGGTACAGTTTATTCTTGATACTCAGGTCTTTGAACATGGGAGGGCTCCGGAAGCGGGAAGGTCAGCACAATTGCACTGTAGCATTTTGCCATGCGGACAGCAAAATGGGGGCGATCTGGGCGCGCGCACGGCCGTAAATCACGGCCGAGTGCGCTCCAGACGTAAAAAAGCCGCCCATGGGCGGCTTTTGGCGGGCGCGGGAGGCGGTGCCTCCCGGCAACTACTTACTTCTGGCCGCGCTTTTCGCGGGCGATGGCGGCGATGCGCATGCGCAAGGCGTTCAGCTTGATGAAGCCGCCGGCGTCGGCCTGGTTGTAGGCGCCGCCGTCTTCGTCGAAGGTGGCGATGTTCATGTCGAACAGCGAATCGGTCTTCGAGTCGCGCGAGACGACGATCACATTGCCCTTGTACAACTTGATGCGTACCCAGCCGTTCACGGTTTCCTGCGTGTGGTCGATCAGGGTTTGCAGGGCGACGCGCTCGGGCGCCCACCAGTAGCCGTTGTAGATCATCGAGGCGTAGCGCGGCATCAGGTCGTCTTTCAGATGGGCAACTTCGCGGTCCAGGGTGATCGATTCGATGGCGCGGTGGGCTTTCAGCATGATGGTGCCGCCCGGGGTTTCATAGCAGCCGCGCGATTTCATGCCGACATAGCGGTTTTCCACCAGGTCCAGGCGTCCCACGCCATGCTTGCCGCCAACTTTGTTCAGTTCGGCCAGCACGGTGGCGGGCGACATGCGCACGCCGTTGATGGCGACGATGTCGCCTTTTTCGTATTCGATGTCCAGGTATTCCGCTTCGTCCGGCGCCTTTTCAGGGCTGACGGTCCAGCGCCACATGGTTTCTTCCGCTTCGGCGCTCGGGTTTTCCAGGTGGCGGCCTTCAAAGCTGATGTGCAGCAAGTTGGCGTCCATCGAGTACGGCGCGCCGCCGTTCTTGTGCTTCATGTCGATTTCGATGCCGGCGTCTTCCGCGTACTTCAGCAGTTTTTCGCGCGACAGCAGATCCCACTCGCGCCATGGGGCGATGATCTTCACGCCTGGCTTCAGCGCGTAGGCGCCCAGTTCGAAACGCACCTGGTCGTTGCCCTTGCCGGTGGCGCCGTGCGAAATGGCGTCGGCGCCGGTGGCGTTGGCGATTTCGATCAGGCGCTTGGCGATCAGCGGGCGGGCGATCGAGGTGCCCAGCAGGTATTCGCCTTCATACACGGTATTGGCGCGGAACATCGGGAAGACGAAATCGCGCACGAATTCCTCGCGCACGTCTTCGATATGGATGTTTTCCGGCTTGATGCCGAATTTGATGGCCTTGGCGCGTGCCGGTTCCAGTTCTTCGCCCTGGCCCAGGTCGGCCGTGAAGGTGACGATTTCGCACTGGTAGTTATCTTGCAGCCATTTCAGGATGACGGAGGTGTCGAGTCCGCCCGAATAGGCGAGAACTACTTTTTTAATGTCGCTCATATTGCTTCCAGTTGTCGTTGTCTATGTATGTAGTGCGATGCTGCCAGGTGATCGGCCATTTCCTGGCGAATTAACTGATTTTACCGAGTAACAGGTACTCGATTAAAGCTTTTTGCACGTGCAGGCGGTTTTCCGCCTCGTCCCACACCACCGATTGCGGGCCGTCGATCACTTCGGCGGCCACTTCCTCGCCGCGGTGGGCGGGCAGGCAGTGCATGAACAGCGCGTCGGGCGCGGCGCGGGCCATCTTCGCGCCATCGACGATCCAGCCGTCGAAGGCGGCGATGCGGGCCGCGTTTTCCGCTTCGTAGCCCATGCTGGTCCACACGTCCGTGTTGACCAGGTGCGCGCCTTCGCAGGCGTCGGACGGGTTGGCGAAGAAGGTGTAGCGCTGCGTCTTGACCTGCGACAGGTCGATGTCGTAGCCCTTCGGCGTCGACACGTTGACGTGGAAGCCGAACACCTCGGCCGCCTGCAGCCACGAATACAGCATGTTGTTGGCGTCGCCGATCCAGGCGACGACCTTGCCGGCGATCGAACCGCGGTGCTCGATATACGTGAAGATGTCGGCAAATACCTGGCACGGGTGGTGTTCATTGGTCAGGCCATTGATCACGGGCACGCGCGAGTTGGCGGCGAAACGCTCGATGATTTCCTGGCCGAAGGTGCGCACCATGATGATGTCGCACATGCGCGACATGACCTGGCCCGCGTCTTCCACCGGTTCGCCGCGGCCCAGCTGCGAGTCGCGCGTGTTCAGGTAGATGGCGGCGCCGCCCAGCTGGTGCATGCCGGCCTCGAACGACAGGCGCGTGCGGGTGGAATTCTTTTCAAAGACCATCACCAGGGTGCGGTCGATCAGTGGATGGTAGATTTCGTAGTTCTTGAACTTGCGCTTGATCAGATGGGCGCGTTCGATCACATATTCGTACTCTTCCAACGTGAAATCGGAGAACTGGAGGTAGTGCTTGATCGGTTTTTTTGTAGACATAATGACCACTTGAAGATGCGCAGGCCGCCGGCGGCGTGCCTTTCCCGCCGGGTTGCATCAGCCGAAAAACGTCGTGCTGATGGCTGCCTTGCCCGGCGCGCTGCTGTGTTGACCGTCGCCCGTGGATGCCAATCGGGCGATACGATGCGGTTTGCCAAGTTGAAAATAATGCAATGGCAGGTACGTCAGCCGTTCAATTATAAGGGTTTTGCTTTTAGATTGGAAAGACCGTCCGGGCGCGTACTTGTATAGGCAAGCGCGCGCCCGTGTACGGCAGGCATCAATAGATGCTGGCCGGGGCCGCGCCGTCCAGCTGGGGCGCCACCAGCGGCAGGTCCAGCGTGAAGTGCGTGCCGGCAGGGCTGCTGGCCACCTGGATGGTGCCGCCCAGCAGGGCCGTGACGATGTTGTAGCTGATCGACAGCCCCAGACCGCTGCCGCCCTGGCCCAGCTTGGTGGTAAAGAAGGGGTCGAAGATACGCGACAGATACTGTTCGGCGATGCCGCCGCCATTGTCGGCAAAGACGATCCGCACGCGCGCGGCGTCGGTCGTGGCCGACAGGCGCATGCAGCCCGTGCTGGCGCTGCCGTCGTTGGCCGCCTGGTCGAAGGCGTGCAGCAGGGCATTGTTGATCAAATTGGTGATTACCTGTCCGAACGGGCCCGGATAGCTGTCCATGGCGATGCCGAAATCGATGTCTGTCTCGATGCGGTGGCCCGAGCTGCGGATGCGGTTCATGACGGTGGCGATGATTTCCGTGCTGACCTGCTGCAAGTCGAACTGGCGCCGCTGCTCGGTGGTGCGGTCGACGGCCACCTGCTTGAAACTGTTGACCAGGTCGGCCGCGCTGTGCAGGCCGCGCATCACCAGTTCGGCCGCCTTGCCCGCATCGTCGATGTAGGCGGCCAGGTCCGAGCGGCGCAGGCCGGCGCCGTTCATCAGGCGCGCCACGTCGTCCGTCTTTTGCTGCATGGTGCTGGCAATCAATAAGCTGTTGCCGATCGGCGTGTTCAGCTCATGCGCCACGCCCGCCATCAGCGAACCGAGGGCGGCCAGCTTTTCCTGCGACACCAGTTGCGCCTGAGCATCTTGCAGCTGGCGGTAGGCGCTGGCATTGTCGAGCGCGATGGCGCCGTACGCGCACAGGGTGCGGAAAATCAGCCGCTCGCGCTCGCCGTACGCATTCGCATGGCAAGCCTGCACCGTCATCACGCCGAGCACGCGTTCGCCCACCATCAGCGGCACATACAGCACGCTCTGGTTATGCAGGGTGCCAGGCACGGTGTAGGCATGGCGCCGCGGCGGAACTTGCGCGATATACACCTCGCGCCGTCCAAGCAGGCAGCGCACGGAATAGGCGCGTGGATTACTCAGGGGGATGGCATTGTCGGGCAGCGGGCGGCCCGCCTCGATGCCGTGCGCGCGGCGCAGGGCCGTGCCCGCCGCGTCGAGCATGTAGACGGCAAAGGTGTTAACGGGCAGCAAGGCATGCACATGGCGGTCCAGCACCTGGAACACGGCGCTGGCGTCGAGGTGGGTGGTGATTTCCTGGCCGATGGCCGACAGCCGCTCCAGGGTATCGCTGGTCTGCTGCAGCACTTCGGCGCGGCGCGCCTCGGACGCGGCCAGTTCGCGGTGATGATAGCCTTCCGAGCGCGCATGTTCCGTCTGGTGGTAGACCTGCATGGCGGTGGCGCGGTTGCTCGCCTGCTGGGTGTGGCTTTTTTCGCGCGCCACGCCCGCGTCGAGCGCGATATCGTAGGCGCGCGCATAGTCGCCCGCATGCGCGTATTCGCGCGCCAGCGCATCGAGCAGCTCGCCGGGCGGCACATAGCCGTCGATCGAGGCGGCGACCTGCAATGCCTGGTGTAGATAGTGCAGGGCGGGATTGCGCTCCTGCATGCCGGGCGGTGGCGGCAGGTCGTGGCGCGCATGCAGCATGGCCAGCACGCGCAATGCCGCCACCTGGTGCATGGCGTCGCCCTGTACCGTGGCCAGCTGGCGCGCCCGCTCTGCCGCCTGGTGCGCCTCGTCGGGACGGTCCAGGTAGGACAGTGCATGCGCGCTGCCGCGCTGCGCCATGCTGCGGAAATCGGCCTGGCCCAGCGCCTCGGCACGCTGCGCCAGGCGGCTGAAGGCGTCGAGCGCGGTGTCGTAGTCGCCCTTGTCCAGGCTCAGTTCGCCAAGGTGGAAGAGGGCGTTGGCGTAGGTGCGTGCGCCGGACACGGGCGCCAGGATGAGCAGCGCTTCGCGCAGCAAGTCCTCGGCGGCCGCCAGGCGTCCCAGCTTGCGCATGGTTTCCGCCGCATGCGTCTGGCAAGCGCCGATGCTGCGCGGCCAGCCTGTCGGGCGCGCCAGGTCGAGCGCGCATTGCATCCATTCCAGCGCCGATTCATGGTCGTTCAGGCTGGCGAAGCAGTCGCCGATATTGATGGCGGCCGTGATGGCGCCGCGCAACTGGCCGCTTTCCAGTGCCGCCTCGTAGCTTTGCATATAGTGACCGGCGGCCGTGCCCAGGTCGCGCGAGGTGTGCGCCAGCAAGCCACGGAAGTCGTGTATCCAGGTGGCCAGCGGCGCGTCGAGCTTGCCACTGGCGCCGTCGGCCAGGAAGTGGCCGCCCCAGCGTGCCAGCGCGGCAGGCGCATCGCGCAGCACGGCCCAGCGCGCCGTGGCCGCGTCGGCCAGCCTGGCGCGCATGGCGTCGCCGGCGCTGCGCGCCTGTTCGCCCGCCGCCAGCAACTCGGCGTCGCAGCGCGCATGGTCACCGCGGTCGACGGCGATCGACGAGAGCAGCCAGTGCACATCGGCGCAGCCGGCGCCGTCGCCGTGCGCGCACAGGATGGCGTGCGCCGCCATGGCCAGGCTTTCGGCCGCATCGAGCGAACCTTGCAACCATGCAACTTCCGCACGCACCAGCTGCAGGCGTGCCTGCGCGATGGCCAGGGCGTGCGCCGGCAGCTGTGCCAGCGGTAACAAAATGCTCGCTTCGGCCGCATACTGTTGTGCTTGTGCACAGTTGCGCTGGCGCAGATGCCATGCCAGCAGCATCAGCAAGGGCAGGCGCTCCACTGCGCGTAATGGCTGCAGTGAGTCTTCCCACTGTGCAATGTCATGTTCGAGGGCGAACATTTCCATCCGAAATCTCCCGCAAGGCGATGGTGTTGGCCAGCGGCCAGTGACACCTTATTGGATCGCATTGTAAGCTGCATTCGGATGCAGTTGTTTGGCGGACGGAACAGTTTTTTCTGCGAAATTCCCGGTCGTAAAGCAAGCGGGGCGCGCGCCAATCCCTGCCGGCTGGCGTGCGCCCCGTTGACGGGCCAGGGATGGCGGCCTTGCCGCTTGCCTAGCGCGCGGCGAAATGCACGGTGCTGGCGGTCTCGCCGGCCTTGGCGACCGCCCCCGGAATTTGGCTCAGTCCGGTAATGGCGATGACGTCGGCATCGCTGCGAAATTCCAGGCGGGTGCCGCTGGCCGTTTCAAAGACGCCCGGCGCGCGGCCGAACAGTTCCACTTCCGGCTGGCCCTTGAGCTGCGTGAAATAGCGGTTCACTTGCTGGCGCAGCAACAGGGTGTCGCCCGTGTCGAGGTGGTAGCGATTGCCGTACTGGCTGAATTCCTGGGGCGCCAGCTTGTAGGCCTTGCCGGAGATCTGGACTTTGTCCTGTTCGCCGATTTCCAGCGCGCTGGCGCTGAGGCTGGACAGGCCGAGGACGAGGGCGGCGCTGCCGAGGGCGAGGGTGCGCGAGAACGATGCTTTCATGATTTCACCTTGTGATCGAGATGCTAGTTGGAGTTAGACCAGTGTTGTCTCCAGCAGGTTCGCTGGCGGGGACAATGCCAAGGTAGCAAGCGCTGGGGCGACGTGCCAGCGCAAAGCGATGAAATGCCGGAATCCGGCGCTGAAGCGCGAAATCGGGCGATGGACGGTTTTGGTAGGAATGCCGGAAAGTTGGCTATACAACAGAATTTAATTCTGTCTTTGTGGAAATGATAGTTTTTTTATCGGTTTGACGCCCGCTGCGATAGCGGGCGCCATGGCAGATCAGTACAGCGTTTGCGCCGATTCGTGCAGCAGCTGGCCATACAGGGTATGGCGCATCTTGGCGATTTTTCCTTCAGCCATGGCTTGCAGGATCGCACACTGCGGCTCGATCAGGTGGCGGCAGTTATAAAACTTGCAGCCGCCCAGGTAGGGCTGGAATTCGCGGAAGGCCCGCTCCAGCATGCCTTCGGACAGGTGGTACAGGCCGAATTCCTGGAAGCCTGGCGAATCGATGATGGAACTGTTCGCGCCCAGCTCGTCGAGCTTGTACAGGCGCGTAAACGTCGTCGTGTGCTTGCCCGTGTCGAGCGCGGCCGAGATTTCGCGCACGGCGATGTCGGCGTCCGGCACCAGCAGGTTGATCAGCGACGACTTGCCCATGCCCGACTGGCCGATGAGGATGGACGACTGGCCCGCCAGCAGCGGTGCCAGGGTGGCCACCGCGTGCTCGGGTTCGGCGCGTGCCGAGACTTCATGCACGGGATAGCCGAGCGAAGAATACGGCAGCAGGCGTTCGCGGGTCTTGTCCAGCGAGGCCGTCACGTCCGTCTTGTTGAGGATGATGCGCGCCTCGATGCCGGCCGCGTCGGCCGCCACCAGCGAGCGCGAGATCAGGTCGTCGGCAAAGCCCGGTTCCGTCGCCACGACGATGAACAGCTGCGTCAGGTTGGCGGCCAGCAATTTCGATTTGTACTGGTCCGAGCGGTACAGCAGGGTCTTGCGTTCCTCGATGCGGTCGATGACGGCCTGGTCGTTGGAGGTGCGCGTCACGTGCACGATATCGCCCACGGCCACATTGGTTTTCTTGCCGCGCGTCACGCATTGCAGCTTGGCGCCATCCACGTCGGCCAGGTAGTGGCGGCCGTGGGCGGCGATGATGACGCCGGTCAGCTTGGTTTCCAGCTTTGCGTCGCTCATGGTGTGGTCGCGCCGCTGTAGTAAATGAGGTCAGCCTTGGCGGCGCAGATGAAGTCGTTTTCCGACAGGCCGCCGGCGCCCTGGTTGACCGAATGCGTGTCGTAGCGCACGGCGCAGGTTTTGTAAGTAATGATGAGCTCCGGATGGTGATCTTGTGTATGGGTCATATAGGCCAGGGCGTTGACGAACGCCAGGGTCTGGTAGTAATTCTTGAAGCCGAAGTCGCGGCACAGCTTGCCGTTTTGCACGCGCCACTGCGGCAGCAGGGCGCCCAGCGTGGCGATGTCGGTGTCGCCCAGCGCCTGCTGGCGCGGCGCGCACGATAGCTGGGCCAGGTCTTGCGTAGTCGATGGCGTATTCATGCGGCAGCCCCTTTCAGGTGGCGGATGCGCACGCTGGCCGGCGGATGCGAGTCGTAGAAGGCCGAGTGCAGCGGGTCGGGCGTCAGGGTCGACGCATTGTCTTCGTACATTTTCACGAGCGCCGACACCAGGTCGTCCGCCTGCGTGTGCGTGGCGGCAAAGGCATCGGCCTCGAATTCGTGCTTGCGCGAGCTGAGCGAGGTCAGCGGTCCCAGCAGGAAGGTGAAGACGGGCAGGGCCAGCATGAACAGCAGCAGGGCCAGCGCATCCGTCGGCTGGCCAGTGAGCGCCAGCGCGACAGGATCGACGCCCAGGCCCGCATAAAACCACGGCTGCGTCTTCAGGTAGCCAAGCAGGGCCAGGAAGCCCAGCGAAATGACGAACATCATGGCGATGCGCTTGACGATGTGCTTGAGCTTGAAGTGGCCCAGTTCATGCGCCAGCACCGCTTCGATTTCCTGCGGCGCCAGGCGCGACAGCAGCGTATCGAAGAAGACGATGCGCTTGTTGGCGCCGAAACCCGAGAAATACGCGTTGCCGTGGGCGCTGCGTTTCGAGCCGTCCATGACGAACAGGCCTTTCGAGGCGAAGCCCACGCGCTGCATCAAGCCTTCGATGCGGCTTTTCAGCGCGTCGTCGGCCAGCGGCGTGAATTTGTTGAACAGCGGGGCGATGACGGTCGGAAACAGCACCATCATCAGCAGCTGGAAGCCGCTCCAGACGAACCAGGCGTACAGCCACCACAGGTCGCCCGACTTGGCCATCAGCGTCAGCACGACCCAGATCAGGGGCAGGCCGATGGCAGCGCCCAGGCCCACGCCCTTGAACATATCGGTAAAGAACAGCTTGCGCGGCATGGTGTTGAAGCCGAAACGTTGTTCCAGCACAAACTGGCGGTAATAATCGAAGGGCAGGTCGATCAGGCCGGAAATGGCGGCAAAGGCGACGATCAGGCCGATCTGGTACAGCATGGGCGAGCCCGGTCCCGTCAATGCATGCAGATACAGCGCCAGCCACTGCAGGCCACCGAGCAGGGTAAAGCCGATCAGCACGGCATAGTTGACCAGCAGGGTCAGCAGGCCGAACTTGGTCTTCGCCACCGTGTAGTCGGCCGCCTTCTGGTGCGCGGCCAGCGGGATCTTTTCCGCGAATTCCGGCGGCACAAAGGCGCGGTGCGCGAGCACGTGGCGGATCTGCCGCGAGGCGAGCCAGAAGCGCACGGCGAGCGTCAAAACGAGGACGGATACAAACAAAATCGAAAACGCGAGTGAATACATTCTGTGCCTGTGAGAAAATGGCTGATTATTTAGTTTGATTAGGCCAAGAGAGAATTATGTCACAAGCGACCGACTTAACCGCATCCGCCCCCGCCCCCGTCGTCCCGGCACGTCCAAATGAGATGAACCTGGTCTGGGTCGACATGGAAATGACGGGCCTGGAGCCCGATACCGACCGCATCATCGAGGTGGCGGTGGTAGTGACGGACATGCATTTGAACCTGCTGGCCGAAGGCCCCGTGTTCGTGATCCATCAATCGGATGAAACCCTGAACAAGATGGATGCCTGGAACAAGGGCACGCACGGCCGCTCGGGGCTGATCGACAAGGTCAAGGCGTCGACCGTGACGGAAGCGCAGGCGGAAGCGGAATTGATCGCCTTCCTGAAGAAATACGTGCCAGCTGGCAAGTCGCCCATGTGCGGCAACACCATCGGCCAGGACCGCCGCTTCATGGTGCGCGGCATGCCGAAGCTGGAAGCGTTCTTCCACTATCGCAATGTTGATGTATCGACACTGAAGGAGCTGTGCAAGCGCTGGAAGCCGGAAATCGCCACCGGTTTCAAGAAGCACCAGAAGCACACGGCCCTGGCCGACATCCTGGAATCGATCGAAGAACTGAAGTACTACCGCGAGCACTTCATCAAGCTGTAATGGTGTTGTCGGCTTGCGCGCTATGCGCTAAGCCGACCTGCGAGCCATGGATGCCATTCTTCGCCGCTGGCGGAGGTCGGCTTAGCGTCCCGGCGCGTAAGCCGACACATCGGCCGGGGCGAAGACAAGGGTGGACCAAGTGCCATCCTCGCCTTGCCACTGCAGCGCAAACGGTCCCGTTTGCCGCAAGTCCGTGACCCAGACGGTTGCTCCGGGGGCGCGAAAATATGCCGCGCACTGCCCGAACGCTTGCCCCAGTCCGCACAGCACCAATCCCTCGCCCGCCACGACGCACCATTGCTCATTGACATCGATCAGGGCCACGGCCGGGTCGCCATAGAATTCGCCCACGCCGGCCTGCCGGCCATCGGCCGCCGTCACCCTGGCATGTTCGTAGTCGTGCGTGACGACGTGATGCGCGCTGCGCGCCAATTCCTTGCTTGTCATGCGGTCTCCACGGTGGGCCAGACGGTTTCCTGGTCGGCGCGCGCCTCGGCGATCAGCCATTCGCAGAAGGCATGCACGAGCGGCCGCGTTTCCGCCTGGGGCGAACGCAGCAGGTAATAGCAGTGGGGCCCGCGCACGGCGTGCTCGAACACGCGCACCAGGCGGCCCGAACGCAGGTCGTCGCCGATCAGGGGGCTGGCGGCGATGGCCACGCCCTGGCCGCTGGCGGCCGCATCCAGGCACAGATAGGTGTGCGAGAAGCGCGCGCCGCTGTTGCCGCTATTGCCGCTGTAATGCACGCCGCAGCTGTGCAGCCAGCGCGTCCAGTCGATTTCGCCGGGCAGGTGCACTTCCGGTTCGTCGTGCAGCAGCGGATAGCGCAGCAGGTCGGCGGGCTGGCGCAGGCTGGCGGCGTTGGCGCGGAAGCCGGGGCTGCAGACGGCGGAAAACCACTCTTCCATCAATAAATCCACTTTCAGCCCGGGATAGCGGCCCGGTCCCAGGCGGATGGCGACGTCGACGCCATCGCGCGCCAGGTCGACCGGGTGCATGGACGCCAGCACGCGCAGCTCGATCTGCGGGTAGCGGTCGCGCAGGCGGCCCAGGCGCGGCATCAGCCAGCGCGAGACGAGCGAGCTGGTGGCCGTCACCGTCACCACCTTGTCGTCGCCCTGGCGCCGCGCCTGCTCGGAGATGTCCGCCAGCTGGTTCAGGATCGGTCCCAGCGACGCCGCATAGCGCTGGCCTGCATTGGTGAGCACGACGCCGCGCGGCAGGCGCTGGAACAGCACGATGCCCAGCCACGCTTCCAGCTGCTTGACGTGGTGGCCGATGGCGCCGGCCGAGACGTGCAATTCCTCGCCCGCGCGCTGGAATCCTTCATGGCGGGCGGCCGCCTCGAAGGCGTGCAGGGCGGCGAGCGGTGGCAAGGGACGTGACATGGCAGTCTTCTGGAAAATTGAGCCTCAGTATTTTTCGGCCTATCCGTGAAGAATATTGGTTTGTTTCATTTTGCGCAAGCGAATATGATGCCGTCACTGCGTGAAGTGACCCGCAATAGGATTCACGCATGAATCATCTCCCGGCCTTGCTTGGCATTTATAGTTACAACGCCTGGGAAAACCGTCGCGAGCGGCAGTGATTTGTGGCTGAGAAGCGCAACCGTACGTCAGTACGGGGCGCCGAGCTGGTGAGCATCGCCGGCCGCAAAGCGCGACGCGCGGCAGGTTTGCCCAGGTGTTACTGAAAGAGGTTTAGTCATGTCTGATCGCCGCGCAGTTGCGCTGGTGTTGCTGTCGGCCGCCGGTTTCGGCAGTTCCGCAGTGTTTGCCAAGGCGGCGTATGCGTCCGGGGTCAACCCGTCGACCATGCTGGCCTTGCGTTTCGTCATCGCCGCCATGCTGTTGCTGCCGCTGGTGTGGCTGGGCGGCTGGCGTTTGCCGCGTGGCCGCCTGCTGGCCGGCTACATGCTGATGGGCTTGATGTACACGGCCCAGTCGCAGGGCTATTTCAATGCCCTCATGTACGCCAGCAGCGGCCTGTGCGGCATGTTGCTGTATGTGTATCCCGTGCTGGTCACCATCCTGGCGCTGGCCCTGGGCTGGGAAAAGCTGGACCGGCGCATGCTGGTGCTGATGGCGCTGGCCATTGCCGGCATGGCCATTACCCTTGGCGGCAAGCTGCAGGGCCAGCCGATCGGCATCGCGCTGGCGCTGATGGCCGCCGGCGTCTACGCCGTGTATATCCTGTTTGGCAACAGCCTGTCGAAAAGCCGCGAGAATATTCACCCATTGGCGGCGTGCGTGGTGATCCTGGGCACGGCCGGCCTGTCGAACAGCGCCATCGCCCTGTGGCAGGGCGTGTCCCTGCCGGCCACGGCGACGGGCTGGCTGGCCGTCAGCGCCATCGCCCTGTTCTCGACGGCCATCGCGATCGCCGCCTTCTTCGCCGGCGTGGCGCAGATCGGCGCGGCCAAGGCCTCGATCATTTCCACCTTCGAGCCCGTCATCACGATGGCGTTTGGCGTGACCCTGCTGAAGGAATCGGTCAGCGGCACGCAATTGCTCGGTGGCGCCATGGTCCTGGCGGCCGTGGTATTGCTGGCGCAGCGCCCCACGGCGAAACCGGCCTCCATGCCGGCAGTACAGGCCAGCGCCTGAGTTCAACGCTGACATTTTCTAAACACTGATCATTAGTCCCGATCAGTCTCCTTTGGCGCTGCGACGGGTTTCCCGTTGCGGCGCTTTTTTTTCGTCCGCTTCTTTTTCTTTCCTGGCGCACGCACGCAAATAACTCTTGATTGCGAATGATTCTCATTTATAATTGATTTCAAGATTCCCCACCACCAGCCAGCCGATGCCAGCCAGTGTTCGCCTTGAAAGGAGACACCGTGACGAGCATGCCCCCTATTTGCAGTACCGATCTGATCACCAGCGAATTTGCCCGCCTGCGCCGCGAGAGCAAGGCCCGCCACCGCGACATCGCCGAGCAACTGGCCATTTCCGAGGGCGAACTGATCGCCGCCCATGCCGGCCTGTCGCTGGCCGATGGCGCCTTGCTGGGCGCCGAGCGCCTGCAGGCGGACTGGCCCGCCATCATTGCCGCCCTGGAACCGCTGGGCGAAGTCATGGCCCTGACGCGCAACGCGTCGTGCGTGCATGAAAAGACGGGCGTCTATCGACATGCCAGCCACAACAACCATGTGGGCCTGGTGCTGGGCGGCGAGATCGACCTGCGCGTGTTCTACCGCCAGTGGGCGCATGGTTTTGCCGTGCGCGAGCTGGGCGAGACCGAGGTGCAGCGCAGCCTGCAGTTCTTTGATGCTGCCGGCAATGCCGTGCACAAGATTTTCATGAAGCCGCACAGCGACCTGGCCGCCTACGATGCGCTGGTGGCGCGCTTTGCCGATGCCGGACAGGAGGCGGGCATCGCCGTGGCTCCGCTGGCGCCGCCGCCGGCCGAATTGCCCGATGCGCAGATCGACGTGGCGGGCTTTCGCGCCGCCTGGGCCGATTTGCGCGACACGCATGAATTTTTCACCCTGCTGAAAAAATATGCGGTCTCGCGCCTGCAGGGGCTGCGCCTGGCCGAGCCGCGCTTCGTGCAGCAGCTCGACAAATCCTGCGTGCTCGACCTGCTCAACGACGCCGCCCGCGAAAAGGTCGCCATCATGGCCTTCGTCGGCAATGCCGGCATGATCCAGATCCATTCGGGTCCCGTGCACAAGATCGCCGTGATGGGGCCGTGGATCAATGTCCTCGATGCGCGCTTCAACCTGCATCTGCGTGAAGACCATATCGCCAGTGCCTGGGTGGTGAAAAAGCCCACCGTCGACGGCCTGGTGACGTCCGTCGAACTGTTCGACGCCAAGGGCGACACCATCGTCATGTTCTTCGGCGAGCGCAAGCCGGGCGTGCATGAATTGTGCGAGTGGCGCAATGTCGTCGAGCGCGTGCTGCAGGAGGGCGAATTATGCGCCGCATGATCGCCGCCAGCGTGGCGCGCCGCATCGCGCTGAAAAAAATTGGGGCGGGTGCGCTGACGCTGGCTGCGCCGATGCAGGTGCTGGCCGCCGTCGCCGACGCCGGCAAGCCGAATCCGAAGCCGCGGCGCATCGTCAGCGTCGGCGGCGCCCTGACGGAAATCGTCTATGCGCTCGATGCGCAGGCCGAGCTGGTGGGCGTCGATACGACCTCGCTGTACCCGGCCTCGGCGCAAAAGCTGCCGCAGGTCGGTTATGCGCGCACCCTGTCGAGCGAAGGCGTGCTGTCGCTGGCGCCGACGCAGCTGATCGCCACCGAGGAGGCGGGGCCGCAGACGGTGCTGCGCCAGGTGCGCGACGCCGGCGTGCCGGTGGCGGTGCTGAACGCGAATAACAGGTTCGAAGGCTTGCTCGAGCGCGTGAAGCAGGTGGGCCAGATCACCGGTCGCATCGAACCCGCCGCGCGCCTGGCGCACAGCCTGCGGCAGCAGTGGGATGGCGCCGTGGCCAGAGTGCAGCAGCGCCAGCATGCGCCCGTGCGCGTGCTGTTCATCCTCGCCCACGCGCCGAACCAGGTGATGGTGGGCGGGCGCGAGACGGGCGCCGACGCCATGCTGGCGTATGCGGGCGCCGTCAATGTGATGGGCGGGCACGGTGGTTTCGCTGGCTACAAGCCGCTCACGCCGGAAGCCGTGATCGCCGCGCGGCCCGACATCGTGCTCGTCACCGACCAGGGACTGAAGGCCTCGGGCGGCGTGGACGGCATCCTCACGTTGCCGGGCCTGGCGCAGACGCCGGCCGGGCGCAGGCACCGCATCGTGTCGCTGGAAGCCATGCTGCTGCTGGGCTTTGGCCCGCGCATGCCGCAGGCGCTGGCCGAACTCGACGCCGCCTTTGCGCAAGCCATGGCCGCATGACCGTGCGCGCAATGCCGCCGGCACTGTCCTGGCGCGTGTTCTGGCGTTTCCAGCGCTGGGGCGCCCCCGGGCTGCTGGCCGTGGCGCTGGCCATCGGCCTGATCGTCGCCGTGCAGGCCGGCGCCGTGCCGGTGGTGCTGGCCGACTGGCTGGCGCCTTTTCAGGCTGGCGACGAGGGGCTGTCCGGCGGCGCCTACGTGCTGTGGCATATCCGTTTGCCGCGCGCCCTGTTCGCCATGCTGATCGGCGCCGCGCTGGCGCTGGCCGGCGGCCTGACGCAGGGACTGTTCCGCAATCCGCTGGCCGATCCGGGCCTGCTGGGCATCAGCAGCGGCGCCGCCTGCGCAGGCGCGGCCACCATCGTTTTCGCGGCCAGCCTGCACGTGGCGCCCGAGCTGCGCGTGTGGCTGCTGCCGGCCGCCGCATTCGCGGGCGCCATGCTCATATGCGTGCTGCTCGACCGCGTCGCCCGCTGGGCCACGCCCGGTTCCATCGTCGGCCTGCTGCTGACGGGCGTGGCGCTGAACGCCATCACGGTGGCCGTCATGGGCCTGTGCATCTACATGGCCAGCGACGACCAGTTGCGCACCCTGACCTTCTGGACCCTCGGCTCGCTGTCGGCCGGCAGCTGGCGCCAGGTGGCGGCCCTGCTGCTGGTGCTGGCCGGCGCGCTGTGGGCCACGCGCTTCCTCATGCGCGCACTCAACGCGCTGGCGCTGGGCGAAGCGGCGGCCCTGCACGTGGGCATCGACGTCGGCCGGCTGCGCACGCAGGTGATCGTGCTGGTGGCCGTGCTGACGGGGTTTGCCGTCGCCTGGTGCGGCGGCATCGGTTTCATCGGCCTGATCGCGCCGCACCTGGTACGCACCTGGCTGGGCGCCGACCAGCGCCGCGTGCTGCCGCTGTCGATGCTGGCGGGCGGCTTGCTGCTGCTGTTGGCCGATACCCTGGCGCGCAGCGTCGCCATCCCGGCGGAAGTCCCCGTCGGCATCTTCACGGCCCTGCTGGGCGGGCCCTTCTTCCTGTTGCTGTTGCGGCGTTTTCGCCACGGCACCGCCTGAAAGGACGCGCATGACGCCGTTACTGGAATTGACGTTCGCCACCACGAAACTGGGCCAGCAGTACTTCGGCCCCTTCAATGTGCAGGTCCACGCCGGCGAGCGGGTCGCCATCCTCGGCCCCAGCGGCGCGGGCAAGTCGACCCTGCTCAAACTGATGGCGCGCGAATTGCGGCCGCAGGCGGGGCAGGTGGCGTTTGCCGGCCGTGCGCTGGCGCAGTGGCCGCTGGCCGAACTGGCTTTGCGCCGCGCCGTGCTGCCGCAAGGCTCGCACGTGGCCTTCGGCTTGTTGTCGGACCTGGTGATCGGCCTGGGACGGGTGGCGCGCCTGGCCGACCCGCAGCTGGAGCGCATCGTGCGGGACGCTGCCGCCCTGGCGCACGCCTCGCATCTGCTGGGCCGGAGCATGGACACCATGTCCGGCGGCGAGCAGGCCAGGGTGCAGCTGGCGCGCATCTTCGCGCAGATGTGGGACGTGGAAAACGGGCTGATACTGGTCGACGAGCCGCTGGCGGCCCTCGATCCCGGCCTGCAGTTCGACCTGCTGGAAAGCCTGCAGCAGTTTTGCGCGGCGCGCGGCCACGCCGTCATCGCCATCCTGCACGATATCAATCACGCCTTGCTGGGCTTTGAGCGGCTGCTGCTGGTGCGTTCGGGCCAGCTGACCGCCGATATCGCCAGCGATGCGGCGGCGGTTCCCGCGCTGGCGGCGCTGTACGGCATCGCGCTGACGACGGCCACCAACAGCGAAGGCGACGTCTGCGTGATACCGGCGAGGCGCGCCAGCGCCGTGCGCCGCCTGCGCGCCTGACAGTGCGTGTCTATTCGGCCGCCGCGCGCGGCCGCGCCATCCTGCCGCTGCCCAGCAGCCAGACCATCAGCGCGTCCGCTTCTTCGCGCGTGGCCGCCACTTCCTGCACGATGCCGAAGGCTTTCATGGCGCCGGCCGCCATCGCCTGCAGGCGCGCGCGCTCCTGCGCATCGGCTTCGACCGAGACCAGGCCCCGGCAAATGGCGGCCAGCGCCATCTTGTTATGCTTGAGCCACAGGCCGCGCCGCTTGCGGTCGACGTGCGCTTCGTCGCTGCGCTCGGCTTCGAACAGCATGACGAACGGCACGCCATGGCGCAGCAGGGCGTCCATGTCGTTTTCCCACAGCGGCGCATAGCCGGTGACGGCCGTTTCGGGACGAAAGCGCACGATGGGAAAATCGCTGACGTCGTGGATGGCAAAGAGGGCGGTGTCGGGTTTCATGGTGTGTTTCCTTGTGCGCTAGTGAGTGGGAATGCCTGCCAGCCGCCGCCCAGCGCCTTGTAGACCTGGACCAGCGACAGCGATGCGGTGGCGCGGCTGTCGACCAGCGCCGCCTCGTTGTTGATCAGGGTGTTTTGCACGTGCAGCACGTTGATCAGGTCCGTGCCGCCCTGGCGGTATTGCAGTTCCGCGCTGGACAAGGCGCGCCGGCCCTGGCGCACCGCCTCGTCGAGACTGGCCTGGCGGCGAGCATTGGCCTGGTAGCCGGACAGCGCGTCTTCCACCTCGTGCCAGGCGGCCAGCACCGTCTGGCGGTAGGCGATGGCCGCTTCCTGCTGCTGCGCCTCGCGCAATTGCAGGTTGCCGCGCAGGCGGCCGCCATCGAACAGGGGCACGCTGAAGCCGGGGCCGATGGCAAAGCGTTTGGCGTCCCAGCCGATGTCGCCCAGCTGCATGGCTTGCAGGCCGACGCTGCCCGACAGCGTGATGCGCGGATAAAAGTCGCCGTGCGCCACGCCGGTGGTGGCGGTGGCCGCATGCAGCTGCGCTTCGGCGCGACGGATGTCGGGGCGGCGCTCGGCCAGGCCGCTCGGCACGCCCAGCTGTACCTGCGCTGCCATGGCGGGAATGTCACCGCTGGCGGCCAGTTCGGCCTGCAAGGCTTGCGGCGGCAGCGCCAGCAGCAGGCTGAGGGCATTGGCCAGGCGCGCTTCGCGCTGCTGCAGCGGCGGCAGGCGCGCCTCGATGGTGGCCACATGGGCGGCCGCTTCGGCCACGTCGAGTTCCGTCGTCACGCCTTCGCGCAGGCGGATGCGCGTCAATTCCAGCGTGTGGCGCGCGATGGCCAGCAGTTTTTCCGTGATGGCCAGCGTTTGCTGCGCGCCGCGCAGTTCGATGTAGTCGCGCGCCGTTTCGGCCAGCACGGCCAGCAGCACGCCGCGCCCGGCCTCCACGGCCACGTCGACGCGGGCGTCGGCCGCTTCCACTTCGCGCCGCACGCGGCCCCACAGGTCCAGTTCCCAGGCCGCGTCGAGGTTGCTTTGCCATAGGTTGTAGGCGGACTGCCCATTGTGGCGCGACGGGTCGCTCAAGCCTTGCGCGCTGTTGCGCGCGCGGCCGTAGCTGCCATTCGCGCCCAGCGCCGGGCCTTGCGCGGCGCCGGCCACGCCGCGCGCGGCGCGGCTTTGCTCCAGCCGGCTGGCTGCCGCCAGCACGTCGAGGTTGCTGCTGGCGGCGCGCTGCACCAGCGACGACAGGGTCGCGTCGCCGAACGCATCCCACCAGCGCCGTTCGACGTCGGCGTCCTGCTGCGCGGCGAAGCGGGCATCGTCCGCCTGGCGCCATTGCTGGCCCAGCGGCGCTTGCGGGCGCTGGAAGTCGCTGCCCACCGTGCCGCAGCCGGCCAGGCCGAGGGCTGCCATGAATACCAGTGTCTTCATCGCGCGCTCACCTGGCTGACCTGTTGCGGATTTTGATAGCGGATGGCCGTATCGATGCGCACTTCGGCCGACATGCCCACGCGCAGGCGGCTGTCGCCGTCCTGGCCGGGATCGAGCGCGATCCTGACGGGGATGCGCTGCACCACCTTGGTGAAATTGCCGGTGGCGTTTTCCGGCGCGATGGCGGCAAACGTGACGCCGGTGGCCGGTGCGATGCTGTGCACGGTGCCGCGCAGGGGGGCGCCCGGATAGGCGTCGACCGTGATGCTGGCGCTCTGGCCGCGGCGCACGTGGGTCAGCTGGGTTTCCTGCAGATTGGCGACGACGAAGGTGCGGTTCAACGGCACCACGGCCATCAGGCTGGCGCCCGGGTTGACGAGGGCGCCCACGCGCACGGCGCGGCGTCCGATGACACCGTCGATGGGGGCCAGCAGCTGCGTGTGCGACAGGTCGAGCCCGGCCCGCTGCAGGCCGGCGCGGGCGCGCAGCAGGGCCGCTTCGGCGGCGCCTTGCTGCGCCTGCAGAATCTCCGTCTGCTTGCGCGCGGAGACGAGGGCGGCGCGGTTTTGCGCCACGCGGGCCTGGCTCACGTCGAAGCGCGATTGCGCCTGCTGCGCGTTCTGCACGCTGCCCGCGCCCTGGCCTGCCAGGTGCTGCGAGCGTTCCAGTTCCTGTTTCGCCAGCTTTTGCTCGGCCAGGTTGGCCTCGACGAGGGTGGTGGCCTGTTCGATCACCGATTGCTGGCGCTGCAGGGTGCCGCGGGCATTGCCCAGCTGCGCTTCGGCGCCGGCCACGTCGGCGCGGGCCGAGGCGACGGCCGCCTGGTAGTCGCGGTCGTCGATGCGCACCAGCAGCTGGCCCGCCTTGACAGCCTGGTTGTCTTCCACCAGCACCTGTTGCACGATGCCGCCCACCTTGGGGGAGAGGACGGTGTAGTCGGCGCTGACAAAGGCGTCGTCGGTCATCTGTTCTTCGCTGCGGACAAACAGCAGCTGCCAGGCGCCATAGGCAAGGGCGCAGGCCAGCAAGGCCAGGCCGAGGAGGAATGCGCGCGAGCGCAGGATGGGGATATTCATGGTGATGCTCTTTCGTGGAGTAAAGCGGGGGTGAAGATTCAGGCGGCGCGCGGCGGATGGACGCGCGTCGGCATGATGGGAATGATCACGATCATGGCCAGCGCGATGGCGGCCACCGTGAGGTACAGGTCGGACGAGGTCAGGGTGACCACCTGCGCATGCATGCGCGCACCCAGGCCGGCCATGTCGACGCCCTCGGGCAGGTTGCCCAGGCGTTCGCTCAGCACCGTCGAGTGAAAGTGGTTGCGGCGCGTGATCAGCGCGTCGAGCACGGCGCCGGCGACGACGGCCGACATGCCCTTGATGGTGTTGAACCAGGCCGAGGCGAACGGCCCGTCCTGCGGCGCCAGGCCCGTGGTGGCCAGCAGCAGCAAGGGAATCACGGCCATGGGCTGGGCGAAGATCTGCATCGCCTGCAGCAGGTAAAAGTGCGTGCGTATCCAGTCCGGCGACATGCGCGCGCCGAGCACGCACGCCAGCGCCAGCAGGCCCAGGCCGATGGCCAGCACCCAGCGGCAGTCGACGGCGCGGATATTGCACAGGGCGGCCACCAGCGGCAGGGCGATCAGTTGCGGCAGCGCCACCATCAGCATCACGGGCGCCGTCTGCAAGGGGCGGTAGCCATGGACCTGCGCCAGGTAGGACGAGGGAATCAGGATCACGGCCAGCAGCACGAACAGCACGCCGCCCAGGGTCAGCAGGGCGTGGCTGAGGTTGCGCCGCGACAGCAGTTGCAGCTTGAAGAAGGGCAGCGGATGCGACCATTCGTTGATGAAGAACAGGACCAGCAGGGCGACGCCGCCGCCCAGCAGCACGCAGATCAGCGGCGAATGGAACCAGTCCAGGCGTTCGCCCTGCAGCAGGCCGACCACCAGCATGCTGATGGCGGGCAGGCCAAGCAGCAGGCCGCGCCAGTCGAACTGGCGCAGGCGCTCCAGGCGCAGCGGGTCTTGCGGCAAGCCCCAGGACACCATCAGCAGGGCGGCGATGCTGCCCGGGACGATTTGCCAGAACGCCCATTGCCAGCCCAGGTATTCGGTCCAGAAGGCGGCCAGCGGCGTGCCCAGGCTGGGGCCGAAGGTGGCGCTCAGGGCGTAGCCGCCCAGGCCATACAGCTTGATGTTGGGCGGCAGGAAGCGCAGCGCCACCGTCATCAGCATGGGCGGCAGCGCGCCGCCGGCCGCGCCCTGCACCACGCGCAGCACGATCAGCACGGACAGGTTGGGTGCGAACGGGCATAGCACGCCGGCGGCCATGCAGGTGACGATGGCGGCCAGGGTGATGCGCCGCAGCGAGAAGGTGACGGAGCACCATGGCGCGAAGGCCATGGCGGAGACCGAGGCGGCCGCATACAGGGCGACGAGCCAGCTGGCATCGTCGCGCGCAATGCCCATCGCGCCGCGGATGTCGGCCAGCGCGATCTTGGTGATGTTTTCATTCAGGCCGGAGACCAGCACGGCCAGCAGCACGCCGGCCAGGCCGGTCGCCAGGCGCAGGCCAAAGACGGCCGGTGCGGGCGGCGCCGCTGGCGCGGCAGGGGAGGGAGGGGGCGGCGCGGCCGCAGGGACGGCGCCGGATAGCGGTACAGCAGACACAGGGAACTCCGTGGACGAGAATCAGTCCACGCAGTATAGGCAGCGCTTAATGTTGTGAAAATTGATCATTGAGGAATGCTCGATTGCGTCTGACGCAACTATTCGGCCAGCCTCATTCCTCGCCGCAGACGTCCTTCAGCATGCGCCGCAGCCATTTGTGCGCGTGGTCGTTGTCCAGGCGCGGGTGCCAGGCTTGCACGATTTCCACGCTGTCGACGGGCAGCGGCAGTTCGAACGGGCGCAGTTTCAGGCCCAGGCGTTCGACGATGGGCAGCATGTGGCGCGGCATCAGCGGCAGGATCAGGTCGGAATCTGCGACGGCGAAGATGGCCGAGTGAAAATTGGCGGTGATCAGCGAGACGCGGCGCGCGTGCCCCCGCTCGGCCAGCGTCGTGTCGAAGGGGCCGCGCGCCAGGCCCCGGCGCGAGACGCTGATATGGTCGTAGGCCGTGAAGCGGGCCAGGTCGACGGGGCCGTCAAACACGGGATGGCCGGCGCGCGCGATGCCGACGAACGAGGTGGTAAACAGGTGCTGCAGCTTGATGTCGGGCGCGAAATTGCGCATGGAGCTGATGTACAGGTCGATGCGGCCCGCCTGCAGGGCGTCGCCATCCGTCTCGCCATCGCCTTCGGGCACGAAGCGCAGCACCGTGTTGGGCGCATGGCGGGCTAGCAGGTCGCGCAGCTTGCCGCCATAGGCGCCGACAAACACGTCGTTGGCGCGCAGGCTGAAGGTGCGCTCCAGCGTGCGCAGGTCGATTTCGCGGCCCGAGGTGAAGACGGCGTGCGCCTGTTCCACCACGCCGCGCACCTGTTCGCGCAACTCCAGCGCGCGCGGGGTGGGCGTCAGGCCGCGGCCGGAGCGCACGAGGACGGGGTCGCCGATGGCGTCGCGGATGCGCGCCAGGGTGCGGCTCATGGCCGGCGCGCTCAAGTTCATGCGCCGCGCGGCGGCCACGGCGCTGCCTTCCTCGAGCAGGATGTCGAGGGCGACGAGCAGATTCAGGTCAGGGAGTTTCATGCGGCGATTATAGCGCCAGCATCGGTGACGGCGGGCCGGCACGGCAGGCATGCGCCGGCAGGGCGCCGGCGCATCACGATTGCATCAGGGCGCGATTATTCCGCAGCGCCGTCGGCGCCGCAGCATTTCTTGAACTTCTTGCCGCTGCCGCAAGGGCATTCGTCGTTGCGGCCCACTTTCGGCTCGTCACGTTTCAGGGTTTGCACGGGAGCCTTGCGGCGCGGCACCCAGAAACGGTGGATGGCTGGCAGGTTCGCTTCCAGTTCCTGCGCCAGCTTGTGCGCCTTGACCGGGTCTTCCACCAGTTTCAGTTCTTCTTCCTTGATTTCGTCGGCGCCCAGCAGGTAGATCGGCTGCATCAGCTCGGCCACTTCGGAATCCCAGATCTCGTTCCACGAGCCAGGACGCAGTTCCATGCCGTCCCAGAAGCCCCAGCACCAGGCTTCGGCATCGATCAGGGTCTGGCCTTCGTAGTCGTGCTCGACGAACAGGGCCTCGAATTCCTTCGGTGCCACTTCAAACGTCACCAGCACTTCGTTCATGAAGCGCATGATCAGGTTGACGATGCGCTCTTCTTCCTTGCTGTTCTTGAATTTCGGTGCATCTTCGGCATCTTCGCCCCACACGCGCGGCAACCACTCGGCCGGCATGATCGGTTCCGGGCCGATGGCCACGGCCGTCAGATAGCCGTGCAGCATATCCATGGTCATGGCGTCTTCGGAGCACCGGTCCGACAACAGGAATTGGTCTAATTCGTCAAATTCTTTTTCTGATAATGGCTGTTCGAGTTGCATGGCTTGCTCTTTGATTGAATGTAAGCTGCCAGTATACGCCTTGCGGCGCTTCATCACCGAAGTGTTTGCACCCGCGGCCCGCGCGCGCCTTACAATGTCGCTTATGCACAATGAAAACCAGCCGCACGAGGACGCCCGGCCCGTCCATCCTTTCTCCGCACTGAGCCCCGACTGCGTGCTCGATGCCCTCGATAGCGTGGGCCTGCGCGGCGATGGCCGCCTGCTGGCGCTCAATAGCTATGAAAACCGCGTCTACCAGGTGGGCATCGAGGACAGCGCGCCGCTGGTGGCGAAGTTTTACCGCCCCGAGCGCTGGAGCGACGCCGCCATCCTGGAAGAACACGCGTTCGTGTCCGAACTGGTCGAGCGCGAAATTCCCGTCGTGCCCGCGCTGGCCATCGACGGCCGCACCCTGCACCAGTTCCAGGGCTTCCGCTTTGCCGTCTTCCCCCGCCATGGCGGACGGGCGCCCGAACTCGACGACCCGCTCACGCTGGAATGGATAGGGCGTTTCATCGGCCGCATCCACGCCGTCGGCGGCCTGTCCGCGTACAAGGAGCGTCCGGCGCTCGATCCGGCCACCTTCGGCGTCGAGCCGCGCGACTTCCTGCTGGCGAACGACTTTATTCCGCCCGAGCTGCTGGCCGCGTATGCCAGCGTGGCGCAGCAGGCGCTCGACGGCGTCAGGCGCTGCTACGACCGCGCCGGCGACGTCGCCGTGCTGCGCCTGCATGGCGATTGCCATGGCGGCAACGTGCTGTGGACGGACGCCGGCCCGCATTTCGTCGACTTCGACGACAGCCGCATGGGACCGGCCATCCAGGACCTGTGGATGATGCTGTCGGGCGAGCGGGGCGACATGGTGCGCCAGATGAGCGACATCCTGGCCGGCTATGAGGACTTCTGCGATTTCGATCCGCGCCAGCTGTACCTGGTCGAAGCGCTGCGCACGCTGCGCCTGATCCACTATTCGGCCTGGCTGGCGCGCCGCTGGGACGATCCGGCCTTCCCCGTCGCCTTCCCGTGGTTTAACACGCAGCGCTACTGGCAGGACCGCATCCTGGAATTGCGTGAACAGGTGGCGTTGATGGATGAAGCGCCGCTCTGGCCAATTTAAGCGCGCGCTACACGCCCATGGCGGCGTTGCATTGCCTGGGCGTACCCTTCGTGCTGCCTTCGGCAATGCGCCTTGCCCTGAGCATGTTCTCGGACGCCTACGTCCGCATCAAATCCTGAAAAGAGCGGTAAAACCGCCTCTTCTTGCCGCGCTGATTTGTGCATGCCTGCTCGATAATGGTGCTAATAAATTCCCATAAGCAACGGAATTCACCCGAATAAGCGAGAAATCATGCAAGCACAGCAAAATCAGCGCCAGGCCGCCTCCCTCACCGTCGCCTACTCGGCCGATGACGAGTTCGACCAGGACAGCATCGTCTCGCTGCATGATTTCAAGGACCTGGAGAGCAAGGCCGAGGCGCCTGCCCCCGCCGCCATGTCCGCGCCGCCGGCCGAGCAAGAGCCGGATGGCGAGGTCAAGGCGCCGGCCGCCGGCCGCCAGCAAATGGAATTGAAGGCCATCCACGAAGCGATCGCCCGCGTGGAAGCGGAAGCGAAAGCCACCTGCGCCGCCGAAAGCCGTGCCCTGGCCGAGGCGCGCGTGCGCTCGCTGGCCGAGGACCGCGCCGCCATCGACGCCGCCGCCGCCGCCGCCGCGCAGCAGAACGCGCAAGCGGCCGAAGAGGCGATCGCCGCCAACCGCGAGCGCCTCGACACCATGCGCGCCGCCGCGCAAGCAAGCGTGGCGCGCCTGGAAGCGGTCAAGCAGGAAACGGCCGAACTGCGCGCCCGCGTGGAATCGGACAATGAAATCCGCCTGGCCGCGGAACAGCGCGCCCGCGCCGAGCAGGAAAGCCGCTTGCGCGCCAGCGAACAGGTGGCCGTGCAGTCGGAGCTGGCCGAGCAGGCCGCCCGCGCCGCCGAGGAATTGCAGGTGCAGACGGAGCAGGCGCGCCTGCAGGCCGTCGAGCGCGTCGCCGCCGTGCAGGCGGCCAAGGAGGAAATGGTGGGCATCGCCTCGGCCGATGCGCGCGTGGCCGTGCTGGCCCGCGAGCGCGAGCGCCATGCCCACGGTGCGCGCCAGACGGCGCAGATGCTGGCCGAAGCGGAAAGCGAGGCGCTGGAATTGACGGTGCAGCGCGAGCGCGCCGACCAGATCGCGCTGGAATCGGCCTTCAACCGCGCCGCCGCCGAAGTGCGCGCGCTGGAAGAGGCGCGCGCGCTGGCGCACCTGGAGCAGGAACGCGAAGCCATCGCCCTGGCGCAGGCGGAATCGGAGCGCCATGCGGCGCAGTCCCTGCGCTTGCGCCTGCAAACGGAAAAAGAATTGCGCGACGCGGCCATCCACCGCGAACGCCTGGAAATGGTGGCAGTGGCCAGCGCGCAGGCGCGCCGCGATGCGGACGTGCGCATCCTGGCCGCCACCGAAGCGCGCATCGAAGTGGATCGCCAGTTGCGCGCCGTGGCGCTGGCCCGCGTCGCCGCCGAACAGGATGCGGAAATCGCCGGCCACGCCAAGCTGGAAGCGGAAACGGCGGCCCTCGAAGAAACCAAGGCCCGCGAAGCGGCCGAGCAGGCCGCGGCCGTGGCGGCGGCCCGTGAACTGGAAGAACAGCAGCGCGCCGCCGGCCTCGCGCACGAACGCGCCGAACTGGCGCGCCAGGCGGCGCAGCTGGCCGCCAGCCGGAATGACGCGGAACAGGCGGAAGTGGCGGCCGGCGCGGCGCAACTGGCCATGCAGGCGGAAACGCTGCAGCTGGCGCAGCAGAAGGCAGAACAGGCGGCCAGCCTGCTGCAGGCAGAGCAGGAGCGCCTGGCCGCGGAACAAGCGGCCATCGCCGCCCTGAAAGACAAGCTGGAAGCGGAAGCGCAGGCGTTCGCCGCGGCGCAGGAACGCAGCGCCGCCGAACAGGCGCAGGCAGAGCTGCTGCGCGGCCAGCAGGCCGCCGAACAGGCCCTGCAGCAGGCGTCGGAAAAGGAAGCGAACGCCATCCGCATCCTGATGGACCAGGCGCTGGTCGAAGGCGAACAGAAGGCGGCCGCCGCGCAAGCCGTGCAGGCGCAGGCGCGCCTGGCCGTGGAACTGGGCCAGGTGCATAGCGAGCGCGCCCGCGTGGAAGAAGAAAAAGCCCGGACAGCCGAGGCGCTGCTGGCGTCCGAGCGCGATTTCGTCGCCGCCGAACGCGAATCGCTGGCGCTGATCGCGCAAAAACTGGTGCAGCAGCGCCAGACGACGGCAGCCGAGGAGCGGGCGTCGCAAGCCATCGCCGGCCGCCTGGAAGCGGAAAAGCAGGCGACGCAGGCGGCCGAGGCGCGCGCCGCGCTGGAACAGGAAGCGCTGGACGCCATGCGCCAGCGCGAACGGCTGGAACTGGCCGCGCAGCAGGCCGCCGATGAGAAACTCGACGCGCAGCAAGCCTTGCTGGCCAGCGCGCAAGCCCACGCCGCATTGCAGCGCAAGGCGGCCGACACGACGCGCGCCATGGCTGCCGCCAGGCAGCAACTGCTGGAGCTGGAAACGGCCAATGCGCAGCAGCAGGAACGCGAACTGGCCGCCCTGCGCGCCAGCCTGGAACAGCAGCAGTGCGCCTTTTCCAGCTCCCTGGCCGCGGCCCGCGCCAAGGCTGAACAGGTGAGCTCGGCCAGCCTGGCGCGCGAAGTGATCGAGCGCCTGACGCAGCCGAACGAGGCTGGCGCCGTCTGGCGTTCGCGCTAACTGGCTGTGGGGGCCGTCCCGCCGGGACTGGCCCCAGGCATCAGAACTTCCGGCCCACCCCCACCAGTATCACGTCCGCGTCGCGGTGGTAGTCCGTGACGACGCGGTTCCACGCCACTTGCGCCACCCAGCGGCGATCGAAGTGGTAGCGCGCTGCGGCTGACAGCAATCCCGTCAGGCGCGTGCCGTGACCCTGCGTGTCGCGGCCATCCCAGGCCAGGTAGGGGCCGCCGCCCATGCCGAATTCCACCTTTTCATTGAGCGAGCGGATCAGCCACAGCTGGGCGGCCACGCCGCGCCGGTGTGCCAGGTCGGTGCTGCCTTCATCGAGGGCGGTGACCGTCCAGTCCACGTATTTTCCCGCCGCGCGCCGGTATTCCAGCGTGAACGGGCGCGCAGTTTCGGAGCGGAAGCTGTTGACGATGGTATGGCCCGTCGACACGGTCAGGGTGTCGTCGTGCGCCCAGTTCTGCAGATGCAGCTTGGCGCCAGGCACGCCGTCATAGCGGTAGCCGGCGCCGATCAGCAGGTGCGTGGTGGCGTCCTTGCCGCTGGGCAGGATGCGGTTCACCTGGGCTTGCGCATACCAGCGGTTGTCGAATTGCCAGCGCGCCTGCAGGCTGAAGATGGTGCCCCAGCCGTGGTCATTGTCGAAATTATGCGGTGCGTCGTCCGTCTTGGCCGTGTCGAAGAAGAAGTAGCGGCCCACGCCGGCGCCCAGGGTCAGGCCCCGGTCCACCTTTTTCGTGCGCAGCCAGGCCTGGCCCGCCATGCCGTCGCGGTGGTGGTCTTCTGGATGGCCCTCATTGATGTACGACAGGCTGACGGCATTGTAATCGCCGACCGGCTGCGTGTAGCTGACGGCGGCGACAAAGGTGCGCTCGCTGGTGCTGTTGACTTTCAGCGAGCCGGCCATGCCGGAAATGTCCTGTGCCTGGGCGCACAGGGGGAGCGAGGCGGCCAGCAGGGCCAGGATGCGGAATCGGCTGCGCATGAGGTTTCCGAGGAGAGAGATAGACACGCTAACGGTGGGCTGGCTGGGCGTGCTGCGCTGACGCAAGCATCTTGTGTTTTTATTACACCAATGAACAGTTCCAGTCAGAACTAATTGTAATAGTGTATAAGAAAGTGAGAATGTGTGAGGCGCGCAAGAATTCTTGTCAGGAATTCAATGAGGGGAAAGACGGGACGGGAAGGGGGCGGCGGAATGGCGCCGGCGCGTGCATGGCCGGCCGGCGCTTGTTGCGGAAACGCTGTTGTTACTGGCTCAGGACGACCTTGTCGGCATAGTATTCGGTCTCGCCGAAGCACTGCGTCGGCACGCCCTTGTGCTGGCTGTAGGTGACGAGGATGCGCTTGCCGGCCGCGGCCGACAGCTGTTTGGCCACTTCCTCATCGCGCACGCTGAACTGGAATTTTTCCGGGATGGTGCCCGGCAGCGCCGTCAGCAGCAGTTCGCCCTCCCATGTCTTGCAAATCCAGCCCCGCTTGGAGAACTTTTGCAGGTAGCCCGCCCGTTCGCCTTCCGAGTACGAGAAACTGAGGGCCATCCACGTGTAGGCTGCCAGCAGCAGGAAGCCGGCCACGAGGAAGATGACGAAGGCGAAGGTGACTTTTTTGGTCGTAGGGGTCATGGTAGGGTTTTAAAGGTGAAAGGATTAATCCTTGCGGCCAGCTTTCCAATTGAGGCCGAAATTGTAGCGTTCGTCCATGGCCTGGTGCGCCGTGATTTTACCTTGGCCGCCGAAGTATTCCACCAATTTCGTCACCTGCAGGTTGCCGCCGTGGTTTTCCAGCATGGCGATGGCGCACATGGCGTGCTGGCTGTCGCTGTCGAGGCGCACTTCCACCGTCGGCTGGCCCGGTATCTCGATCGTCACCACGCCATCCGTGGCGGCCCAGTTCGGCACGCCTTCGTAGATGAAGGCATACACGAGCACGCGCTTGATCTGGTCGAAATGGGTGCCGTTGATGAAGATGTTTTCGCCGCTGCTGATGCTGCCCGTGCGGTCGTCGCCTTCCAGGTGGATGTAGGGCGGGCGGTCATATGCGCCCCAGCTGTTGCCCAGCGCCTGCACGGCGCTCTTGGCGCCATTGCTCATTTCGAACAGGCAGCCGATATCGAGGTCGATGCCGCCCGCGCGGCCGGCCGGCTTGTTGAACAGCTTGCCCAGGAAGCCCGTGTCCAGCTTCGAGGCGGGCGCCTGGCCCTGCGACGCATTCTGGTTCCAGTTCAGGTTGACGCGGATGCGGCCATAGCCGCCGCTGTCGCGCTTGTCGAGCGAAATCTTGTCGCCGCGCTTTTCCAGGCGGATCTTCGACAGCGAGATTTTGTTTGCTGGCGGCGCCGCCGGCGTGGGCGCGGGAACCGGTGCCGGCGATGGCGCGGGAGACGATGCCCCCGCCTCGCTGCCGCCGAAGTGTTTCAGCAATGCGGCCAGGCCGCCGGCGAAACCCTGGCCCACGGCGCCGAAGCGCCAGCTGCCGTCGCGGCGATACAGCTCGCCGATGATGACGGCTTTCTCGTCCTGGAAGTCATTGCCCGTGAAGGCAAACGTGGCGGCCTGGCCCAGCGTCATGCTCGAAGCGCCCAGTGCGCGCATGCTGCCCTGTTCCGTCGCCGCCGTAAACACCAGCTTGTCGATCGAGGCGGGCAGGCGGGAAAGGTCCACCTGGAAGACGGAACGGGGGCCGTTCAAGTCCACCGTGATGGCGTTGTCCGGCGCGCTTTTCTGGTTGAAGAACACCATGTAGCGGTCGTCCGACAGCTTGCCGGCCGCATCGACGCCGAAGCAGCTGACGTCCACTTCCATCGAGCCCGAAACGATATCGAGCGTGACGGCAAACGGGCCATTCAAGCCCAGGTCCGCCAGTTTGCCTTTTTGTCCGCGTGTGAAATTGGTCATGGTCGTGCAGTCCCTTCGTCGCTGGAGAGTTGAGTCAATGAGTGATTCGGTGCGTGATGCGAAATAGCAGGCGTGGCCGGCAGGGCGGCGCCGTCCGCATGGCGGATGCCGAACAGGCGCGCCTGCTCGATGATGCGCTGCGCCCAGCTCGAGTGGGTCGCCACTTCGCACATCGATTCCTGCATGCGGAACACGGCCGGGCTGTCCGGGTCGATGATGCGCAGCGCCAGTTCGATGTCCGACTGCGCCACCTGGTAGTGGCGCTCGATCTGCGGCACCTGGTCAGGGTGGATGGCGGTCTTGGCGATCATGCCGTGCGCCATGTCCTGCGCCACTTCCGCATCGAGCCAGCTGCCCTGCGACAGGTGCTCGAAGACGGGCGCCGTCAGCTGGAAGCCGTGCGGCTTGAAGATCGTCACCAGGCGGCCGATGACCTGGCCCAGCGGCGTCTGGTAAATGGTGCCGCTGGTGGGGCGGCGCAAGCCCAGCAGCGCCAGCAAGTCGTTGCCGCCGATGCGCAGGGCCAGGATGCGGCGCCGCACTTCCGGCGCCGACAGGGCGATGCGGAACTGCTTCATTTCCTCGTCGTCGAAGACGTCCGCCGTCTCCAACGTCGGCATCAGCAGGTGATGCGTGTGGCGCACGAGGTCGAAATACGCGGAAAAATTGTGGCGCGTGGACTTGGGCAGCACGAAGCCGCTCAATTTGTCGGAGCCTGGCATGGCCAGCACGCGCGCCAGCACGTCGACATTGCGCACGCGCACGAAGCGCAAGGTGTCCGATTCGTCGCGCATGTTTTGCAGCGCCAGCGACAGGTTGAACAGCGCGTAGCTGAGATCGCGTTCGGCGATGGCGTCTTCGGTGCAAAAGATCACCGAACGCAGGTGGCTGAATTTGTCGCCGTTGGCGATGGCCAGCAAATCCTTGTGCGTGGTGGGCACATACATGGAGGCGCCTAGCGCCGCCTTGTGTTCGCTTTGTGGGTGTATGGAGTTATCCATCGACTGCGCTCCTGATGAGGGCGACCGCCTGGTAAGGCAGCGCCGGTTCTACTGTGACGGGTATGGATTTTTCCTGCGCCAGGAGCAGCAAATGTGCCACGTCCGGTGCATTCGTGTCGCGCACGATCAGGCGCTCGGGCACGCGGCGCAGCAGTACGCGCGTCGCTTCGCCGATGCCCGGCTTGATCAGGTTGATGTCGCTGATGCCGTACTCCTGCTGCGCCCTGGCCATGTAAGCCTGCGAGCGGGCCGCCATGGCTGGCGCATCCGTCGCTTCGGCCAGCGGCACGCCGCTGCTGGCGGCCAGCGCCACGGCATCGGCCACCAGGCCGTCGGCGAAATCGCGCGACTGGTCGTGCGCCGCGAACTGCGCGTAGTACACGCAGCCGTGGAAGTCGTCCGGGCCGATGGCTTCATTGAGCACGGAGCGGCTGACCAGGCCCGAGACGGTGGCGTTGAGGATGCTCGACGGGATCAGGTAGTCGCTGGCCGAGGCGGCGCAGGCGGCCGTGCCGGCCAGATCGGACAGCACGAACAGGCCGCCGTCGATGGCCGTGCCATGCGCGGCATTGAAGTCGTTGACCGTCTGGCGCAGCTCGCGCGAGATCACGCCCTTGCCGGTCCAGCCGTCGACGAAGACGATGGATTCGGCAGCAATGCCTTGCGCCAGGATGTGTTTCAGGGCGTTCGCATCGATGCCGCGGTCGCGGATGATGGAGACGGAATAATGGCTGCACTCGCGCTGGAAGACCTGGCGCAGCACGTGGCCCAGGATGACGCCCACGGGCGTGCCGGCGCGCGCCAGCGAGACCAGGGCGATCGGACCCGCACGGCGGGCCGCGATCAGGGCTGCCAGGCGCAGGCAGTCGCGCGCCATCTGCAGGCGGTTGGCGGCAAACGCGCTCTGGAACAGCGCCAGGTAGGCGGGCGAGGGCAGGGATTCGGGCGACAGCATTTCGCTGTAGTGGCGCTGGCCGGACTGGATCAGACGCTCTTTCTCGGCCAGGTCCAGGATCGGCTCGAGCGCCATCGGCGTGAGCAGAAACTCCACGTCGTCCTGGCGGTAGCTGCCGCTGAAATGCTGTTCGACTGCCGTCATAGGGCCGCCACGGTGAGCGCCGCCAGCTGCGTGCCGTTGGGGACGATGGCATAGTCGCAGGCCGCCATGAAGCGCGCGTCCGAGCGGCTGTCGCCCATGCCGAAGCTGAGGATGGGGCCATGTTCGGCTTCCAGCTCCGCGCGCAGGTAGGCCACGGCGCGCGCCTTGTTCAAGGTCTTGGGCAGCACGGCCAGGTTGTTGCCGTTGCGGTGGATGAAGTAGTCGGAGCCTTCCGTCGCGATCCAGTCCTGCAGCACCTGTTCCTCGATATCGGCCAGGCGTTCGCCGCGTGCCTCATGGTCCTTGACGACGACGTAGAACGGCGTGTCGTAGTCCTCGATCAGGCGCGCGCGCGAAGGCATGCCCGCCTTGACCTGGAAGTCGTCGATGATGCGCATGGCGTCCCGCAGGCCGGGCAGCGCCGTCTGCATGTCGTTCTGCATCAGCGCCAGCCAGCCCGCGTCGAGCGCGCCGCCCGGCTGCAGCACGATGCCGCCGTAATCGAGCACGCTGTAGCTGGTGAACGGCAGGTCGACGCGGCGGAATGCGTCGCCATTCCTGGCCGTGGCGGGGATCAGGGTCATGCCGCTTTGCGCGAATTCGAAGAAGGCACGCTGGCGCGCCGTCGTAAACGAGCAGGCCTCGCCATTTTTCAAATAGGCGGCCGGCTGCAGGTCGGTCTCGCCGACGCATTTTTTCGGGGTCTGGAACAGTGTGTCGTCCAGGTCAACAAACAGGAATTTCTTCAATTTTGGTCTCTGACTGAAAGTGGAACAGGCGGCCGTTCAACTGGCCGGCGAGTTGCATGAGGGCCGGACTGGCCGGGGTTTCATGGCAGATGAAGACGTGCTGGTACTGGCCAGGCGCCACGTTGTACAGGTAGTTGGCGATGCCTTCGCCGTAATTGTCGTCGCAGCAGACGATATGCCCGACGGAACCCCATGACAGGATGGGCGAACGCGTGGTCGACTGCACCACCACGCTCTTGCCCAGGGTTTCCAGTTCGCGCGCCAGCAGGAAGGACGGGTGCATGAATTCGCCCGTGCCCAGCACCAGCACGGAATCGCCGGCGCCGATTTCCTGCGCCAGCTGCACCGCCAGGCCTTGCGGCGGCGTCAGGGCGCGGCCCACGCCGATGCGGCCGAACGCCGGGCTGGCGCCGCGTTCCTCGTTCGCCTCGAAGCGTTGCGCGCTGCCCGCCACGGGCGCCGGTGCCGCGCCGGCCTGGAAGGCGTACTGGCCGGAGAGCGCCGCGCCGATGCTGGTGGGCAGGCCGAAGCGCTGGCTCAGGCCCGCGTTGGCGGCCTGGCCCATGAAATTGGTGATCACGCCCAGGTGCAGCTTTTCCAGCTGCGGATAGCGCGCGCGGCACACTTGCACCAGGTTGGCGAAGGTATTGCCGGTCGACGCTTCATCGTCGATCAGCACCAGGCTGCGCGCGGTGGAAAACAGCGCGCTGGCCGCATCCGACAGGTGCAGGAACTGGCGCGGCGCGTGGCTGTGCGATTCCTCGAATTCGAAGAAGGGCACGCTGCCGACGCGGTAGCGCGAACTGTGCAGGAACAAGGCCTTGCCGTCCGGGTTGGCGCGCAGCCACGCCTCGAACACGCCCTGGCCCAGGCCGACGGCCGTCTCCGCCATGGCGATGAAGACCACGGGGCCGGGCAGGCTGGGGGGAATCTGCGCGGCCAGGTCGTCGTGGATGGCTTCCATGGCGCGCGGCGTGACGGGCCAGTGCTTGCCCAGCACCTTGGAGAGGAACAAAAAACCGCGCTTGGCGTTGGCGCGCGCGGCAAAGCCGATCAGCCAGTCCAGAGGAAAGCGCGCCTCGTCCACCTTGAGGGTCAGTTCGCCCGTCGGCATCTGCTGCTTGACGATGTTCATGGCAGCTCCACGGCGTAGGCGGATTCGCCCACGCGCATGCCTTCGCGTATGGCCGGCACGGCGAGCTTGTCGTAGCCCTGGTCGAAACCGGCCAGCGCCAGGTAGGGCAGGTTCGGACCGGCCGCGCACGCCATGCCGATGCCGCCCGACATGCGCGGGTTGATTTCCAGCAGCGCCAGGCCGTTGGCGCCTTCGCGGAACTGGATGTTGAACACGCCGTTCAGGCGGTAGTCGCGCGCCAGTTTTTCGCAGGCCGCCAGCAGGTCGGCGCGCAGTTCGATCAGCTGGCCGCTGCCGCCGCCCTGCAGCTTCTTGCGCGGCACGGCGCACACGAGGGCGCCCTGGTCGGCGACGCAGTCGGCGCTGTATTCGTGGCCATCGAGGTATTCCATCAGCAGCAGGGTCTTGAAAGTGCCCATCTGCGCCAGGCCGTCGCGCAATTCCTGCGCATTGATCTGGTAGGCGGCGCCGGCCAGCAGCAGCTGGGCGCTGGTGCGCTCTTCATCGAGAATGGCAAAGCCCAGGGCATACACGGATTCGGACGGCTTGATGCACAGCTTGCGGTGCAGCGGGCGCAGTTCGGCGTAGGCGGCGTCGTATTCCTCGATGCTGGTCACGGCGCGGTAGTCGGCCGGACGCGCCATGGGCAGGTCGAGGCCGTCGCAGAAGCGCGCCTTGTCATGCATCAGGGTCAGCGTCTCTTCGCTGGCCACGCTGAGCACGCGCGTGCCGATGGCGGCAAAGCGCGCGCTGGCGCTGCCGATCAGGCCCGCTTCCTTGCCGGGCCAGAATATCGTGATGCCCCGCTCGCGGCAGAATTCCAGGCACCATTCCACATAGTTATGGCCTGTCAGGCCCGATGGCTCGACCGCGTATTCGTGGGCCGACAAAAAGGCCGCCGCATGCGCGTTCGTATTGCTGCACACGATGTGGTAGCGGGGCTTGCCGCCGGTGGCGGCGCTGTCCGCCTCACGGATCAGGCGCATGGCCGTGCCGACCGAGGAAAATGTTTTGTTGAACCAGACTCTTTGCATGTACGGGGACCGGGTAAAGAAAGGGAAAGCCGCGCGCAGGTGCGCGCGCGGGGATTCTAATTGACCAGACTTAACCTGGCCTTAGAAAAACGCCAGCCCGAACCTGCTGCGCGTCGTGGACGCGGCCTGCGATGCTTACTGTGCATACACACAGCTGCGCTTCTCGGCCACGTCCCCTTCCGCTGGCGACGGTTCTGGCGGGCGTTTGAGGATCAGCCAGCCTTGCCGGAGGCTGTCCATTTTAAGAACGCGTCGCGGTTGCGCGAGCAGATGAAGACCTTGCCGGAGCCGGAAAAGCGCAGCACGATGCCTTCGCCGCTGGTCACGCTGTTGACGATATTGCCGAGGAAGCCGCCGATGCCGCCACCGCCCGAACCGCCGCCCGTGGTCACGGAAATCTCGTATTTCAGGCTATTGTCCCAGCACACGACGTGGGAATTGTCGATCACGACATCCTTGCCCGGCTCGACGTCGAGCTGGAACATGGAGCCGAAGCCCGACACCACCACCTGGCCCGTGCCGGCCGTTTCCATGACGAAGAAGCCGCCGGACTGGGCGAACAATGCGTTGCCCAGACTCTGAGTGCGCACCTTCATTTCCGTGCCCGAAGTGGCCGCGACAAAGGCGCCGTCATTGAGCAGGTACTGGCGCGCACCGACGTCGACCACTTCGATGGCGCCGGGCAGGGTGGGCGACAGCAGGCAATCGCCGCTGCCGCGCACCGCTTCGATATGCTGCTGGAAGAACGATTCACCATTCGCGAAGCGGCGCATGATGGCGCTGCCCAGGCCACCCGTCATCTTGCCCTTCAAGTCCAGCGCCGTTTCCATCATCACCATCGCATCGGATTCGCAATAGATGGTTTCGCCCTGTTTCATGCTGACGTGGAGGAATGGATCGACGTCGCCGGTGACACTAAATACTGGCATGGTAATCTCCAAAAAAAAGCCGCCTGAACTGTGCAGGCGGCAGTAATGATATGACATTAACCCAAGTCACCGCGGAAAACCGTCGCGCGCGAGCCCGAAGGCGAGCGGCGCAGCCGGTTTTACGAGCGTGAATCTTAGGCGTTCACGCCGAACGAGCGGGCGAGGGGGCCGAGGCCGCCGTTGAAGCCCTGGCCGATGGCCTTGAACTTCCATTCGCCGTTGTAGCGGTAGATTTCGCCAAAGATCATCGCCGTTTCCGTCGAGCTGTCTTCGGACAGGTCGTAGCGGGCGATTTCCTTCTCGCCTTCCGCGTTCAGGCAGCGGATGAAGGCTTTCGATACCATGCCGAAGTTCTGGCGGCGCGCGTCGGCGTCGTGAATCGTCACGGTGATGCTGATGCGGTCGATGTCGGCCGGCACGCGGGTCAGGTCGATTTCGATGCGCTCATCGTCGCCTTCGCCTTCGCCGGTCGTGTTGTCGCCCGTGTGGACGACGGAACCGTCGGTCGACTTCAGGTTGTTGTAGAAGATAAAGTCAGAGTCGCCACGGACTTTGCCGTCGTTTTTCAGAAGGAAAGCGCTGCCGTCAAGGTCGAAGGTGGCGCCGTCTGTCGAACGAGGATCCCAGCCGAGGCCGACGATGATCTTCTTCAGGTTCGGTGCTTCCTTGCTCAGGTTGACGTTGCCGCCTTTTTGCAAACTGATTGCCATGTGGTGCTCCTTTTAGTAATTAAACTTAGAACGCCTGTCAAAACCTGCTGCGCGTCGTAATTTGCGGCCGGCGATGCTCACTGTGCCTTCGTACAGTTGCGCTTCCCGACCACAACTTCCTTCCGCTCGCTACGGTCTTGCAAGGCGTTGTTAATCCAGCCTTCATGGCATGAGCGCGCCAGGGCGCTCGTGCCATTACTCTCTCAATTGGGGGCGAAACCCCCGATTTCAAGCTTGTGCCGCGTGCCGCTTGCGATAGCGCAGCGACGACCACAGCGAGACCAGGATGAAGGCCACGCCGGACAGGCCCGTGAACCACTCGGGAATATGGTACTTGACGGATGCCAGCATGATCAAGGCCAGGATGCCGATCGCATAATGGGCGCCGTGCTCGAGGTAGACGAATTCGTCCAGGGTGCCCTTGTGCACGAGGAAAACCGTCATCGAGCGCACGAACATGGCGCCGATGGCCAGGCCCAGCATGATGATGACGACGTCGTTGGTGATGGCAAAGGCGCCGATCACGCCGTCAAAGCTGAACGAGGCATCCAGCACTTCCAGGTAGAGGAAGCCGCCGATGCTGCCGCGCGCCACTGTTTTTACCAGCTCGCCATTGCCGTTTTTCGCGGGCGCTGCGCCTGCCTCTTCATCGTCGTCCTGCAGGTCCGGCTCGCCTTCTTCCAGCAAGCCGCTGATCCAGTTCACGCCGATGTAGACGGCGATGCCGACGATGCCCGAAGCGAGCACGCTGTATTTTTCATCGACGGGGCCCATGGCCACGCAGGCGGCCACGGCACCCATGGTGATGAGCACGGCCAGGCTTTCGGTGCCCAGCGCGTTGACTTTTTCCTCGGCCCAGCCCAGCCAGTGCAATTCCTTTTCATCGTCGAACATGAAATTCAGGAATACCAGCAGCAGGAAGGCGCCGCCGAAGGCCGCCACCTGGGCATGGTTGTCCGTCAGGTGCTTGGCATACACTTCCGGCGTGGTGGTGGCCATGGTCCACACGTCGACCAGGCCCAGGCCCGTGGCGACGGAAACGATGACCAGCGGGAACAGCAACCGCATGCCGAAGACGGCGACGAGGATACCCACGGTCAAGAACAGTTTTTGCCAGAACTCATTCCAGTGGCGCAAGACCGAGGCATTCACCACCGCATTGTCGAAGGACAGCGACACTTCCATGATGCCCAGCACGCCCGTGATCCACAGGGCCTGGATCATGCCTGGCACGCCGCCGTGGCTGTAGCCCCACCAGCCGGCCACCGCCATCAGGATGAAGGTAACTAAAAAAGAGATTCTGAAATGCCGCATGGAGACCCCGTTGCAAGTGTGGAAAGACGTTTGATTATCAGCGCCGCGCTGCGCGCCACTGCCAGTGTTGATATACGTCAATTGTTGTATATGCCATGATTTTATATTATCACCGCCGCTGGCGGCGTTTTTATAGGCCGTGGACAGACAGTTCTGCTGGCGCGGTTGATCTGCGATAATTGCGGCGCGCCCCTTTTGGCCACCGCAGCCCCTGACATACTTTTAGACATATAAGAAGGAATACCCCGTGGATATCGCTTACCTCGTCACGCCCCTGATCACCTGGATCCTGGTGGGACCGATCAAATTCCTGATCAACAGCGCCCGTACCCGGCAGTGGGCATTCGGCCTGGTCGGCAATGGCGGCTTTCCCAGCAACCATAGCGCCGTCGTTTCCAGCATGGCGACCCTGATCGCCTTGCGCGAAGGCATAGGCCATCCGGCCTTCGGCGTGGCCGTCACCCTGGCCTTCATCGTCATCATCGACGCCAACAGCCTGCGCCAGCACGTGGGCAAGCAGGCGGCGGCCATCAACCGCCTGGCCGGGGAAGCGGCCAGCGCCGCACACAAGACCTTGCGCGAGCGCATGGGCCATACGCTGGTGGAAATTGCCGGCGGCCTGTGCACGGGCGTGGCGATCGGTTTCCTGATCAATGCCGTATTTGCCAAATAACATCTTTTTAGAGCGGCGCAGCATCGCCGCCTATCGACATGAAACCCCGCTTCAAGGCGGGGTTTTGCGTTTCAGGGCGTAAAAACTACGTTTCATCCATAGATTAAAGCATTACAGGAAACCGCCGATTGACATGCCCAGACACGCTCATGGATACTTTGGCGCTTGTGGTTTTAATAAAAATAAATGCCTGCTATCGCCTGCCGCCCTATCCGGGCTGCCGGTACGGTAACGGTGCTATCTATCCGGAGAATTACCCATGTTGCGCAAAACCCTGTTTGTTCTGGCAATCGCTTCTGCCCTGACCGCCTGTGGCAAAGAATCCAAAGATCCTGGCAAGGGCGTTGGCAAGGACGGCAAGGAACAGGCCAGCGCCGCCGTCAATTTGCTGATTTCCCCGGAAGACATGTTGACCATCCAGAGCAATGCGCTGGCATCGGGGCCCGTGATCACCGGTTCCGTGCAGCCAGAGCGCAATGCCGACCTGCGCGCCGAAGTGTCGGCCGTGGTGATCCAGGTCATGAAGGAAAATGGCGAAGCCGTGAAGCGCGGCGACGTGCTGGTGCGCCTGGATGAAACGGCCATCCGCGACAGCCTCAATTCGGCCGAGGAAGCGAGCCGCGCCTCGAGCCAGGTGCTGGAGCAGTCCGAACGCATGTTCCAGCGCATGAAGACCCTGCGCGCCTCGGGCATGACGTCGACGCAGGCGCTGGAAGACGCGGAAATCCGCCGCAACAATGCGCAGAGCGACCTGTCGGCCGCGAAGAGCCGCGCCGCCCAGGCCCGCCAGCAGCTGCAGCGCACGCTCGTGCGCGCGCCGTTCGACGGCATCGTGAGCGAGCGCAAGGTATCTAACGGCGATACGGCGCAAATCGGCAAGGAGTTGATCCGCGTCATCGATCCGACCAGCATGCGCCTGGAGGGCCTGGTATCGGCCGACAAGATCGGCGTCGTCAAGGTGGGCCAGCCGGTGTTGTTCCGCATCAATGGTTATCCGGGCCAGGATTTCTCGGGCAAGGTGCGCCGCGTCGATCCAGCCGCCAACGCCATCACGCGCCAGGTGGCCGTGCTCGTCGATTTCAATGACAAGGAACAGCCGCGCGTGGCCGGCCTGTATGCGGAAGGCCGCATCGAAACGGATACCGTCAGCGCCCTGATGATCCCCGATTCGGCCCTGGTGAAGGCGGGCGACGTGACGTACACGTGGAAAGTCAAGGACAAGGCCTTGCAAAAGACCAGCTTGCGCATCGGCGCGCGCGACGTGCGCACGGGCCAGTGGGAAGTGCAAAGCGGGCTGGCCAGCGGCGACACCGTGCTGCGCACGCCGGGCTCGACCTTCAAGGATGGCCAGAAAGTGGAGTTGACGGCGGCCAAGGCCGTGCCTGCCGCCGCCGTGGCCAGCAGCAGCACCGCCGTTGCCGGTAAAGGAAACTAAGCCATGTTCCTTTCCGATTTCAGTATCAAGCGGCCTACCGCCACCATCGTCCTGATCCTGGCGATGATGTGCGTCGGCTTGCTGGCGCTCAAGAAACTGCGCGTCAACCAGAATCCGGACGTCGAAGTGCCGTTTATCGTCGTCAGCATTCCTTACCCTGGCGCATCGCCCGATACGGTCGAGCGTGAAGTGGTGAACCGCCTGGAAAAGTCGCTGCAAAGCATTTCCGGCGTGACCGAGGTCAATAGCGATTCGAACGAAGGTTCGGCCACCCTGTTCTTGAAGTTCTCGTTCAAGACCAATCTGATCGAAGCGTCCGACGATATCCGCAACGCCATCGCCTCCGTGCGCTACAAGCTGCCGCTGGAGATGCGCGAACCGATCCTGCAGCGCATCGACCCGTCGGCCGAGCCCATCATGCAGCTGGCCTTGTCGTCAAGCTCGCAAAGCCATGCGGAAATCTCGCGCCTGGCCGAGGACGTGCTGTCGGACCGCTTCCGCGCCGTCGATGGCGTGGCGCTGGTGAATGTGGGCGGCTCGCTGAAACGCGAACTGTCCGTGCTGTTGCGTGCGGAAAAGTTGCGTGAATACAATGTTTCCGTCAGCGATGTCGTCACGGCCTTGCGCAACCAGAACACCAATGCGCCGGTGGGCAAGGTGCGCGGCACGCTGGACGAGAAAAGCATCCGCCTGGTGGGGCGCATCGAATCGCCTGCCGAATTCGAGCAAGTGGTGATCAAGCGCCGCGGCGAGGAAATCGTGCGCCTGGCGCAGGTGGCCACCATTCAGGATGGCTTTGCCGAAGTCAACAGCATGAGCGTGCGCAGCGGCAAGCCGAACGTGGGGATATCGATTACCCGCGTGCGCGACGCCTCCACCGTCAGCGTGGCCAACAAGATCCGCGACATGGTGGCGGAAATCAACAAGACCTTGCCGAAGGGCACCTTGTTGCAAGTGACGCGCGACGGCGGCGAAAACGCCCAGCATAGCTTGAACAATGTGATCGAATCGCTGGTGCTGGGCGCCGTGCTGACGATTTTCGTCGTCTACGCCTTCCTGAACTCATGGCGTTCGACCCTGATCACGGCGCTGAGCCTGCCGACGTCCGTGATTGCCGCCTTCATCGCCGTGTGGCTGTGCGGCTTTACCCTGAACTTCATGACCCTGCTGGGCCTGTCGCTGGCCATTGGCGTGCTGATCGACGATGCCATCGTGGTGCGTGAAAACATCGTGCGCCACATGCAAATGGGCAAGGACCGCCGCACGGCGGCGCTGGAAGGCACGGCCGAGATCGGCATGGCCGTGGCCGCCACGACCTTCTCGATCATCGCCGTCTTCATCCCCGTGGCCTTCATGCCCGGTATCTCTGGCGAATGGTTCCGTCCGTTCGCCTTGACGGTGACGTGCTCGGTGCTGGTCAGCCTGGGCATCTCGTTTACGCTCGATCCCATGCTGTCGGCCTTCTGGGGCGACCCGATCGAGGAACACGCGGCGCCGAAGAAAGGCATCGGCCGCGTGCTGGAGAAATTCAACCACTGGTTCGACCACCAGGCCGACCGCTATGGCCGCGTCATCGCCTGGGCCCTGCATCACCGCCGCTGGATGGCCATCATCGCCTTCGGCAGCCTGGTCGGCGCCATCGTTCTGCATAGCACGCATGGCGGCACGAGTTTCCTGCCAGCATCCGATTCCGGCAATTTGATGATCAATGTGCGCACGCCGTCGTCGAGCAGCATCGAGTATTCGCGCCTGAAACTGGAAGCGGCGGCCGTGCTGGCGCGTACCTTGCCTGAAACCAAGGATACCAACAGCTCCATCAATGCCGGTGGCGGGCGCGTGTATGTCGATATCGGCAAGCGCAATACCCGCAAGCGTTCCGCCAAGGAAATCGCGGTCGAGCTGCGCGAGAAGATGTCGCGCCTCGTGGGTGCCGAATACGTGGTGCAGGACGATCTGAGCAATGGTTCGCAAAAACCGATCCAGGTGGAATTCACGGGTCCCGATTCGCGCAAGTTGATGGAAATCACGAACGCCTATATGGACAAGATGCGCCTGATTCCGGGTGCCGTCGACGTGGGCCTGTCGGAGCAGGATCCGAAGAACGAGCTGCAGATTGAACTGAACCGTGGCCTGGCCAACTCGATGGGCATTTCCGTCAACGATGCGGCGCAATCGCTGCGCGTGGCGTTTGCCGGCGTGGAAGTGGGCGACTGGGTCGATCCGACGGGCGAAACGCGCGACGTGGCCGTGCGCCTGCATCCCGACGACCGCGTGGCGTCCGAGAATATCGAGCGCCTGCCGATCAGCGTGACGGGGACGTCGCAAATGGTGCCGCTCGACCAGATTGCCACCATTACCATGGGCAAGGGCCCGTCCGGTATCGAGCACAAGGATGGCAAGCGCACGATCACCGTGTCGGCCAATGCGCAGGGCCGCTCGAATGGCGAAGTGACGACCGACGCCATGAAGCTGGCCAAGTCGATCGATTTCCCTCCCGGCTACGGCCTGGCGCTGGGCGGTGCCGGCCAGGACCAGCAAGAGCTGTTCACGGAAATGCTGATCGCGCTGGTGATGGGTATCGGCCTGATGTATTTGATCCTCGTCATGCAGTTTGGTTCGTTCACGGCGCCCGTGGCCGTCATGATGTCCTTGCCGCTGAGTTTGATCGGGGTGGTGGTGGCGCTGGTGATCACGAACAACACCCTTAACCTGATGAGTTTTATCGGCATCATCATGCTGATGGGGCTGGTGGCAAAGAACGCCATCCTGCTGCTGGACGCGGCGCGCAAGCGCGAGGAAGAGGGCTATGGCCGTGAAGACGCGCTGATGTATGCGGGCCGCATGCGTCTGCGTCCCATCCTGATGACGACGTTCGCGCTGATCGCCGGCATGTTCCCCGTAGCGCTGGGCCTGGGCGAAGGTGGCGAGTTCTACCGCCCACTGGCGATCGCCATCATCGGCGGCACCATCACGTCGACGATTCTGACCCTGCTCGTGGTGCCGACCTTCTATGACAGCATCGAGATCGCCCGCGATGGCGCCGTGGCCAAGTTCCACCGCCGCGCCGCGCGCATGCCGGTGGCCGTGGCCATGATCCTGACCCTGGTCGAGTGCGTGCTGACCTTGCTGCTGCTGCGCTTCGTCTACCGCATGCTGAAAAAGGGCATCCTGTTCGCGATGGGACGCCGCACGCCGAAAGCGGCATCGGTCAGCCTGCAAAAGTAATACCGGGCCAAGGCCAGCTTGCGCTGCGCCGTGGTTTTCAAGGAGCCTTCCACGGAAGGCTCCTTTTTTTTGCCTGTTGCCGCGGCCAGGCGCGCGACATCATGCTCGGAAATTCACCATTGGCGCTTGCCGCTTGCCTAGCTGTTGCGCGGTGGCGGCGTGGTCGTGCCGGTCCCGGTCCCGGTACCCGTGCCCGGCGTGGTGCCATTGGCGGGCGGCACGCTCGGCGGCGGCGTCGTGGTGCCGTCCGGATTCGTGGTGGTGCCTGGTGCCACCCCTGGCGTGGCAGGCATGGTGGCGTCCGGCGTGGCGGGGGCGGTCGTGCCCGTGGTGCCCGAGGTGCCGCTGGTGCCTGGCGCCGTTGCCGGCTCCGTGGCCGCTGGCGTGGTGGTGGTGGTCGTCGTGCTGGTGTCGCTGCGCTTGTTGCAGCCGCCCAGCAGCGCGCAGACGATGGCGCTAGCGAGGACGAGCTTGCTGGTAGTCAGGAGTGGAGCCGTCATGATTGTTCCTTTTCGGTGGAAGGCTGTCGTGGAAGCGCATGCCTTGCCAGACTGCCTGACTGGCAACTGGAGCATGGCTGGCATCGCTTGCAGAAATTAGAGTAGGCAGCCTGGCGCAGGTTCACCGCAGTTACAAATGAGGGGCGTTGGGGCGGAGCGGATATGGTCAGGTTTGATGTGGCGCAAGGGCGCGATACCCATCTGTCGCCGGAGGGCGGCAAGATGGGCCAGGACAGCCTATCCTGGCCGCAGGGAACGGTTTATTTTGCAGGGGCCTTGCTGACTTCCACTTCCCAGTCCACGCCCGATTCGATATGGTGTTTGGCGGCAAAGTCGCCCTGACTGATGGCAACGGCCACGTCGAGCAGGCTGTTCAGGTAGACGAGGGGCTTGCCCTTGGCAACGCCGCCAAACGTATGTTCGAACGGCGCCGTGACCCTGGCGACCTGCTTGCCTTTATGCAAGATGCGCACTTGCAGCGGATCGTGCAGTTTTACCTGCAATTCATCGAGCAGGGTTTTCGGGATATTCGTCCAGACATTGCCATACTTCACGTCGAGCACGGGCACGATGCCGCGGATGGTATTGCCGTCACGTACAGGTTTTTGATAGGCGATCTTCACCACGGATTCGCTCGCTAATTGTGGTCCCACCTGTTCATAGCTGATGGCGCCCGAGGCCAGGCGCGCGCCCACATACGCGTACACGTCGCGGCCATGGAAGGTGTACGACTCGGCGGAACCGGCCAGGCGGTTGACCTTTTCATCAATCTCGCGCAGTTCGGCCACGCCGTCGCGCTCGGCGATCAGGGTGAACAGGCCGTTATCGGGGCCCACGAAATAGCGGCCATTTTTTGTCTTCAAAACAACAGACTTGCGTGCCGTCCCCACGCCCGGATCGATGACGGAAACAAACACCGTGCCTTGCGGCCAGTAATTGGCCGTCTGGTACAGGCGATAAGCGCCCAGCCAGATGTCGTAGTCGGGAATCTGGTGCGTCAGGTCCGAAACGGTCAGCGTGGGGGCGACGCCGTACGCCACGCCATGCATGGCCGAGACGGCGCCGTCGGCCGTGCCGAAGTCCGTCATCAGCACCAGCGGCGAGGCGGCCTGGGCGCTGGACAACAGGAGGGCGCCCAGGCAGGCGCCGGCGACGAAGCGGGAGATTTTCTTGGTGATCATATGGTCTTTCCGTGCGTTAGAAGGTGTAGTTCAGCTTGGCGTAGAAATACGCGCCGTTGACGCCGATGGGATTGATGAAATTGTAGGGCAGGGCGCCGCCATAGGTGGCGTTATTCGTCTGGCGCACACGCTGCGGATAGCGGTCGAGGATATTGTTGCCGCCCACGCTCACCGTCAGCTGCTTGCTCAGTTTCAATTGGCCTTCCAGGTCCAGTGACCAGACGGCGCCGAAGCGCTGCGCGGGTATGCCGTCGATCAGGGGGGCCTCGCTGTCGTATGAAAAATCTTTCAGCTCGCCAAAACGCGTGGCACGCGCCTGCACGCCCCAGCCTGCCGCCTGCCAGTCGGCGCCCAGTATCAATTTGCTCTTGGGTGACGCATGTTTGATGCGGAACAAACTCGTTTGCGTCAACAGGGTCAAGCTGGGATCGATGGCGTTCAAGGCGTCGGAGCTCAAGCGGACCTTGTCGAGCGTGGTCGTGTTCAGGTTCAGCGCCGCGTTGAGGTTCAGCTTGCCGCTGGCGTAGGCGAGGTCGTGGTTCAGCACCACGTCCAGGCCCTTGGTGCGCGTGTCGAGCAGGTTGGCCAGGTAGGCGACGGACTGGATGTCGCTACGCCCCACGCCAGCGAGGTAGGCGGTGACGGCGTCGCTTTGCAAGTCGCTCGAGCGCGTGATGCGGTCGCGGATGCGGATCACGTAGGCGTCCACCGTCAGGCTGGTGGCGCTGGCCGGTTTCCAGGCCAGGCCCAGCGATACGTTGGTCGATTTTTCCGGCTTCAGGGCCTGTGCGCCGAAGCTGCGTGCCAGCGCGTCGCTGGCCGGCAGCAGGGCCGATGTTTGCAGGGCCGTGCCATCGGCGTTGAAGTTCAGGGTGGCGAAGCGGAAGCCCGTCTGCACGAGGGTCGGCGCGCGGAAGCTGTTCGACAGCGAGCCGCGCACGAGGAAGGCGTCCGTCACCTTGTAGCGGCTCGACAGCTTGCCCGTGCTGGCGCTGCCGAAATCGCTGTAGCGCGAATAGCGGGCGGCGGCGCCCACCAGCAGGCGCGGCGTGAGGTCGCTTTCCACGTCCGCGTACACGGAGCGGATGTGGCGGCTGCCGTCGTAGGTGTCCGACGGACGCAGGCCGGGGCCAGCCTGGGCTCCCGGTGGTGCAATAGCCTGCGCATCCGTGACGGTGCCGGCCGCATATGATGCGGCGTCGCCGGCGGAGCTCTGGTAGCTTTCGCGCATCCATTCCGCGCCCACGGCCACGTTCAGGGCCGCGGGCAGGCCGATGTCGAGGCTGCGCGTGGCGTCCAGGTTCAGGGCATCCTGGCGGAAGCCGAAGCCGGCCAGGTGGAAACGCGTGGGGCTGGTCGCGCCCAGCGAGGCGTTGACGGACTGCTTCACGCCGTAGTCAAAGCGGTCGCTGCCGTGACGGACGCTGGCGTCCCAGTTCCAGTCCGCTGCCGTGCCGCGCACGCCGGCCACGACGCCGAGGTCGCGCTTGTCGCCATTCGTGACGGGACGGTAGCCGTTCGGATACAGGGCGAGTACGTTCGACGGATCTCCCGGATAGCGGAAGTAGGCGCTGCCGTCGGACTTGCGCTCGTTCAAAGTGGCAAACGAGTACAAGTCCAGGCCGCTAGCGAGGGTGAGCTGCGCGTTGTAGAACAGGTAGTGATTGCGCTGGCGCGAGTCGCCGGACTTGAACAGCACCTTGCCGTCGAGGGCCAGGTCGGCTGGCGTGGCGTTGTACGAGGTCCAGCCCGCGTCGCTGGGGCCGGCCCGCTCCGTGGGCGAACGGCGCCGCGTTTCTGCGCCGAAACGGAAATAGCCGGCTTCGCCCAGCGGTACGCCATAGTCGGCGTTGACGATGACGGTCTGGCCATCCGTCAGGGTTTGATCGGTCGGGTCGAAATGCGTGTGGTTGGCGCCATAGCTGACGGCCGCCGAGCCGCCCGTGCGGGCTTTTTTCAGCACGATGTTGATCACGCCCGCGACGGCGTCGCTGCCGTACTGGGCGCCGGCGCCATCGCGCAGGATTTCGATATGGTCGATGGCGCCCGGCGGAATGGCGTTGATGTCGACCGGCACCGTGCCGGCAAAGCTGCTTTCCGTGTCGAGCACGGCGCTCGTGTGGCGGCGCTTGCCATTGATCAGCACCAGCACCTGGTCGGGCGCCAGTCCGCGCAACTGGATGCCGCGCACGGAGTCGGATGCGCCGCTCGATTCGATGCGGGGGAAGTTGATCGAGGGCGACAATGCCTGCAGGGCCGCGCCCACGTCGCCCGTGGCCAGCGCATTGCTGACTTCGCGCGCGCCGAAGCGGTCGATGGGCACGCTGCTGTCGAAGACGGTACGGTTGCGCGCGCGCGAACCGACGACGGTGACCTGGTCGATGCTGGCGCCCGCTTGCGTTGCGGCATCGCCGGCTGTGTTAGCGGTTTCGGCATCGGCCCAGGCGGGTGCGGCGCCCAGCATGGCGCAGGCCAGCACGATGGCGCGCAGCGACGTGGCGGGAAGGGAGGGCGATAGGTGTGAATGGCGCGGGTGCAAGGCGGTGTCCTTTGGGCTCGGTCAATGTATTTATGAAAACTTTTGATTGAGCTTACGGCAGGCCGTTGCCATGGCGAACGATTCTTTATGGATATGCTTATGGCTGTTGTTTCTGTGTGATTTTCGTGTGACTTCTTGGCGCGGCTCAGGATTTGGGCGCGGCCGGCATGTCTGGCTGGGCTGTGACGGGCGTGCCGGCCGCTTCCAGCGGCGCGACGAAGTTGCACAGGTCCAGTTGCAGCTTGCCCTGCTTGCCGAGGGCGGGATTGAATGCGTACGAGGTGATGCCGCAGTTGGGCACGTCGGCGGCCTTGTCGATGGCCAGAATGGCTTGCTCGTCGCAGCGTTCCAGCAGGTAGCGGAAGCAATTGACGATCACCTGGTGGCCGACGACCAGCACCCGTTCGCCCCGGTATTCGCGCGTGATGGTGTCGAGCACGCTGCGCAGGCGCAGGATGACGTCGCACCAGCTTTCGCCGCCCGGTGGCCGGAAGTAGAACTTGCCCACGTGCTGGCGCTGTTCGTGCAGTTCCGGATACTTGCTGGCGATGCCGCGCGCGGTCAGGCGGTCGAGGATGCCGAATTCCTTTTCGCGCAGGCGCTCGTCGGCCACCACGGAACTCAGGCTGTCCGCGTCCAGCCGCGCCAGCACGGCTTGCGCCGTCTGATGGGCGCGCACGTATGGCGAATACAGCACGACGGTCGGTTGTTGCTCAGGGGGGAGGGCGGCAAACCAGTCGCCGAGCGCTTGCGCCTGGCGCGCGCCCAGGTCGGAGAGGGGGACGTCGACATCGCGTTCGGCGATGGCGATCAACAGCTGTTTTTCCGCTTCGGCGGCATCGCGCGCCACGTTGCCGGCACTTTGGCCGTGACGCACGATCCACAGTTGCTGCGGCCACTTTTGTTCCATCGCCTGGCGCCTTCCTCTGTACTTGTTGTGAATAAATATAGAGGAAAGCGGCAAGGCGCGGCGCGCCGCTGGAGTGGTGCTTAGGCGGCGTGTTCCGCTTCGTCCAGGTCGGGCGCGTCGTCGCTGTTGTAGACGGCCAGGTCGGTCTGGCCCATGACGCGGCTGGTGACGGTGCCGGCCGTGATGGAGCCGCTCACGTTCAGGGCCGTGCGGCCCATGTCGATCAGCGGTTCGACGGAGATCAGCAAGCCGGCCAGGGCGACGGGCAAGTCCATCGCCGACAGCACGATCAGGGCGGCAAACGTGGCGCCGCCGCCCACGCCGGCCACGCCGACGGAACCGATGGTGATGATGGCCAGCAATGGCAGCAGGAAGCTGATCGTAAATGGATCGACGCCGACGGTGGGCGCGATCATCACGGCCAGCATGGCAGGATAGATGCCGGCGCAGCCGTTCTGGCCGATGGTCGAGCCGAACGAGGCGGCGAAGTTGGCGATGCCTTCCGGCGTGCCCAGGCGCTGGGTCTGCGTCTGCACGCTCATCGGGATCGAGCCGGCGCTGGTGCGCGAGGTGAAGGCGAAGGCCAGCACGGGGAAGACTTTCTTCAGGAAGCGCAGCGGGTTCAGGCCCGTGCCGGCGATGATGGCCAGGTGCACGAGGAACATCAAGATCAGCGCGCTGTACGAGGCGACGACGAAGTTGATCAGTTTCAAGATGTCCGTGTAGCTCGACGAGGCCACCACTTCGAACATCAGCGCGAATACGCCGTATGGCGTCAGGCGCAGCACCAGGGTGACCATGCGCATGACGATGGCGTGCGCCACTTTCATGAAGCTTTCGAACGAGGCGAAGATTTCCGGCTTCCTCGCGGCGATGCCGGTGGCCGAGATGCCGATGAAGATGGAGAACACGACCACGGCAATAGTGGAAGTCTTGCGCGCGCCCGTCATGTCGAGGAAGGGGTTGGTCGGCACGAAGCTGACCAGCAGTTTCGGCAGCGACAGCGCCTTCGCCGTTTCCAGCGAACCTTGCAGCTGTACGCCGCGCGCCACTTCGGCGGCGCTCGACGTCAGGCCGACGGCAGTCAGGCCGAACAGCTTGGCCATCAGAATGCCCAGCGCGGCGGCGATAGTGGTGGTGATGAGCAGGGTGCCGATGGTCAGCGCGCTGATCTTGCCCAGCGAACTCGCATCCTTGAGTTTCAGGATGGCGGAAATGATGGAGACCATGATCAGCGGCATGATGATCATCTGCAGCAGTTTCACATAGCCGCTGCCGACGATATCGATGTATTCATTGGTGCCGGCGATGATGGGCGAGCCGGCGCCATAGATGGCTTGCGCGGCCGCGCCCAGCAGCACGCCCAGGCCCAGGCCCGTGAAGACGCGCACGGTAAAGGTCGCGTGGCGGCTTTGCTGGCGGAACATGAAAGCGAAGACGATCAGTGCAACGAGCAGGTTCAGAATGATGTTGATTGCCATAGTGGGCCTTATCTTGGTTTTCTTGGTTTTATGCTGCAGAGGGCATTTTATAGAACTTTGCTGCAAGTAACATCCGCGCCGGTCCTGGCCCGGTCCAGGGCGGAAGGGCAGGCACTGTACAGTACTATGGGGACGTTTTGCGCCATACCGCTGCGAATATTACGCTATATAAATATGCTCCACAGGCATAAGTCGTCCGGATGATTGTGTAATTGGCTATTTCGTGCCAGCATGCTTTCCCCGTTTGCTACTATGGCGCGCGTTATCTTGATAAGGAAAACAATGAATGCTTTGACGGAAGTACAGGTGCTGGATGTGGAAGAGCGCTTGCGCCAGGCCATGATGGCCTCCGATGTGGCCGTGCTGAACGACTTGCTGGGCGACGACTTGCTGTTTACGAATCACCTGGGGCACTTGCTGAGCAAGCATGCCGACCTGGCCGCGCACGAGCAGCGCCTGCTGACCATCACGGACTTGCGCGCGTCCGAGCGCCATGTGCGCCTGAGCGGCGACGTGGCCGTGGTATCCGTGCGCATGCAGTTGACGGGCAGCTATCACGATGTGGAGACGCATGGCGACTTCCGCTTTACGCGCGTGTGGGCGCGCAATGCCGCCGGCGCGCTGCAAGTGATCGCCGCCCATTCCGGCGTGATCGCTTAAGGAGTCGCAGTGGATCATCGTTCCAAAGGGCAGCTGGTCGAAGCTGTCATCGCCGCCGGCCCCGCCACCCTGGCCATCACGGCCGGCTATCCCGTGCTGCTGTACAACCTGGTGCGCACGTATGCGGACGCGCCCGGCGCCAATGCGCTGGCGGCGCTGCTGCTGACGGGCGGCCTGTGGGCCTTGCTGGAATTCTGGCGCATCGCGCTGGCAACCGTGGCGCGCAAGGCCTATGCGTTCAACTGGCGCTTCTGGCTGGCCATCGCCGGCTTCCTCGCCTGCTTCGTGCGTTTCGTGCCGGACATGGCTGCCGGACTGATGCTGGTCTTGCTGGTGCTGCCGGCGCTGGCGTGGATCCATTTCATCTTGTTGCAGATCAAGCGCCCGCGCCAGGCTTGATTGCTGGAAGTGCCGTAGCGGGAGCGATATATTATTACTGAAATCAAAAAACTGGGCGAGCAATTCCACGCGATAGCGTCGCAATCCGACTTTTTCATGGCGACCTATTTAGAGGCCGTCAAGCTGCGCGTGGCACGAACGCAGATCAGCAAAGGACCGCTGTTTAATGTCAGGCCATTCGACGCCCAACGGGCCGGCTTCACGCCGGGAAAAGCGCTAAAGACGCTGCCCGCGAAGTTAAAAGATACTTATGTGTACTATTTCGACGGGGAGGACAGGATACTCCTGGTGGAAAGCCATGGCGGCTCTGCTACTGTCATCAACAGGAACTTCTATTTTCATGAACCGGACAAGCTGAAAAGCGTGCACTTCAATGCAGGAGGGAGCCTGAGGAATGTCATGCTCAGTTTTCTCGATGGGGCACGCATTATGCAGGACATTAATTTCGGAAAATTTGGCGTAGGTCGTTACGATTACCTGTATGAAGGGGATCGCCTCCAGTCCATCATGGTCCGGCAGCGAGAGCATGGTCAGGAAAGCCCTAGCGGATACCAGATTCTGTTCGGCTATGTGGATGGAAAGATGGACAATATTTTCCACATGTTTACGAATGGATATCAGGAGCAGCGCTATCCATGACGTTGGTGGTTTTGAGGGCAAGGCCGTGAAAAAATACATGTGGCATCTGTATTATTCTGGAACGGATGTGGTGGACGCCAGTGAAGCGTGGACGAGCGGGCATGTCGGTGCGGGTATCTGTCAAGACTGCGGAAATTATATGCCCGGGAATGAAGGTGACTTTGCCGTGGTCGTGGAGCAGCGCATTCCTGCAAAAGCAGATATGTTTTCAATGGGACGGCTATCGCCTTCCATCATGTCCGCCAGGCTGCGGAAATTGCTGCCGGAGCGCATAAACGAATTTTTCAGGTTCGGCGATGTCTATCTCGGTGACTCTTCGAGGAAGATGGAGAGCCACTGCGCATTTGTTGGCGGAGCGCCGTGGGTCCTGCTCTTTGGCGATCAGCCCGCAATGATGGATGGTGCAGTAGTCGCGGATGCAAAAATTGCGGCTTGCCCTGCCTGCGGCGTGAAATTCGGCTTTGGGCGAGGGAACAGGCATGCCGACACCAGCGTCAACGTGATCCATGAAATTTCTTGGACGGAGTTTGGCGGAATGTTAATTTCTGACGACATAATGCAGCCCTTGCGCGGCATTCAATTGAAAAATGTCAGAGTTGAAAAGATAGAAATCCGTTAGACGCGCCTCGGGCGCGGATAAAGACCCGGTTTGTGACTGGTGACTGCCAGCGGCAGCGCACTTGCCGACTATGACTGGCCGTCGCTATCCTGCGCGTCCAGCCAGTTGATCCGTCCATTGCCCGCTTCCTCCAGGTGGGCGAGCAGGGCAGTGGCGGCCGCTTCCGCCAGGCTGAAGTCGAACAGCACGTCTTCGCCATGCTCCACCTTGAGCAGGGTGGCGCCGGCGGCATCGAGTTCGCGGCGCAGCATGCCTTCCATCGCATACGGCAGCGTGCAGCGCAGGTTTCTCTGGCGCACGATGGCCGTCTTTTCCGCCAGCAAGAGCGCTTGCGCCACGCTATCCGTGTAGGCGCGCACGAGGCCGCCCGCGCCCAGCTTCACGCCGCCAAAGTAGCGCACGACGGTGGCCAGCACGCCTTCGAGGTCCTGGTGGCGCAGCACGTCGAGCATGGGCCGCCCGGCCGTGCCGCTCGGTTCGCCATCGTCGACGGCCGCCGACTGTCCGCCCGCCAGCAGCGCCCAGCACACATGGCAGGCGCCCGGATGCTGCGCCTTCAAATCGTTGACCACCTGCTGCGCGCTGGCGCGGTCCGTCATCGGCTGCACGCAGCCGATGAAGCGGCTTTTCTTGATGATCAGTTCGCTGTGGACGGGGGCGGCAATGGTAAACGGCATGGCGGGAGCAAGGGCGGGCAAAGCAGCATGATAGAGGAAATGCGCGCCCGCGACGAGCCAATGCCGCCTACCTGGCCGATGGCAATACCAGCTCGTGCAGCGCAGCATCGCGCACTTGCACGATGTCGAACAGTCCCAGCGCGTGCAGGGCGGGCAAGGCGTCGAGCATGTCGCGCTCGGCGACGGCCCGTTCCGCATCGCCGCTGGCCTCGTCCAGCCACAGGCGGGCATTGGCGAGAAAAGCGCCTACCGTGCCCTTGCGCACGGTGACGCCGTTGAACTGGCCTTGGTTTTGTTGATCCGGTAACACGTCTTCGGCACGCATGATGTACTCCTGAATAATGGAAAGACTCCACTGTATGATGGCGGGATTGTCTTGCCTGCCTTGTTTATGACTATCGATACGTCAAATCCGCCAATCTTGCCGCCGATGCTGCTGGCGCCGCTGCGCGCCCTGCGCATGTCTCAGCCACAGGAGCGGGTGACGCCGCCGCACCGCCATGCCAGCGGCCAGTTGTTCGGCGCCGAGCGCGGCTTGCTGTCCATCGGCGCCGACAGCGGGCAGTGGGTGGTGCCCGCCAGCCACTGCGTGTGGATGCCGCCCCATCACGCCCATGCGCTGCGTTCGCATGGCCCGTTTGCGGGCTGGAGCGTGTATGTGGACGAGGCCAGTTGCGCCAGCTTGCCTGCCGCGCCGTGCGTGATGCGCGTTTCGGGCTTGCTGCGCGAGGCGGTGGGCCGCGCCAGCAGCTGGGAAGGTGGCGCGCTCGATGCGCGGCAAGCCCGCGTGGCGGGCGTGATACTCGACGAGATCGCCGCCTCGCCTCACGAGCCCTTCGGTTTGCCCCTGCCCACGGACCCGCGCCTGTTGCGCGTGGCGCGTGCCGTGCTCGATGACCTGGCCGACGAGCGGGGCGTGGCGGCACTGGCCGCCTGGGCCGGCGTCTCGCCGCGCACCCTGGCGCGCCGCTTCCAGGCCGAGACCGGCTTTGCGCCGGCCGCGTGGCGCCAGCGCGCCCGCATCCTGCGCACCCTGGAATTATTGGCCGCCGGCCAGCCCGTCACGACGATTGCGCTGGACCTGGGCTACGACAACGTCAGCGCCTTCATCGCCATGTTCAAGCGCGTGATGGGCGTGACGCCGGGCAGGTATGGGGAGGGGATGGAGTAGCTGGCGCGCAAAACAAAAAAGCCAACCGCGAACGGTTGGCTTCTCTGAAGTATTTGGTAGGCCGTGCGGGATTCGAACCTGCGACCAACGGATTAAAAGTCCGCTGCTCTACCAGCTGAGCTAACGACCCAAAACTTTGACTGCTTGCTGCGGTAACGCTGTGCGGTGCGTGCTTGCCATGGCGGCATGCAAACGGACTGCAAATTCTTGGTAGGCCGTGCGGGATTCGAACCTGCGACCAACGGATTAAAAGTCCGCTGCTCTACCAGCTGAGCTAACGACCCAAGGGCGGCTATTATGACGGCCAAAGGTGGTTTTGGGAAGGGCCAGGCGGGGCATGGGCGCAAAAAAGCCTTGCGTGGGGTTCACATGCGGCCTAATATGGATAGATAGCCTACCTATTTATATCATCCCATGCCTGATACTGAAGATCTTCCCATCCCCGAACGCGCGCTGGCGCTGTCCGATGAATTGCGCACGGCGTTCAAGCGCCTGCTGCGCTCGATGCAGCGCGAAGGGGGCGAGCTGGAGAGCGGCGTGTCGATGATGCAATACATGCTGCTGGCGCTGATCCACGAGCAGCCCGGCATCGGCGTGGCCGCGCTGGCGCGCCTGCAGAATGTGCGCGGGCCCACCGTCAGCGCGCAGATCAAGTCTTTGGCCGAGGCGGGACTCGTCGAGCGCAGCGCGCCCGATCCGCAGGACCGGCGCCGTTCCGGCCTGCATGTGTCGGCGCAAGGCGAGGCCATCCTCGAGACCCTGCGCGCGCGCCGCCGCGATGCGCTGGCGCGGCGCATCGCCCGCCTGACGCCGCAGCAGATGGAGGCGCTGGCCGCCGCCATGCAGCCGCTGCTCGAGATTGGCCAGGCATGAGCAGCCCCGCCAAACCCGCAGGCGCAGAGGCGCCGCTGACGGAGCGTGAAGTGCGCGCCACCTACCTGGGCCTGATGGCCGTGCTGGGCCTGGGCGCGCTGGACCAGAGCATCGTCGCCACGGCCCTGCCGCGCATCGTCGACGACCTGGGCGGCATGGCGCACCTGTCGTGGGTGGTGACGGCATATGTGCTGGCCTCGACGGCCACCATGCCGCTGTACGGCAAGCTGGCCGACCAGTATGGCCGCCGTCCCATGATCTTCACGGCCTTGCTGACCTTCCTGCTCGGTTCCGTGCTGTGCGGGCTGGCGCAGAACATGACGGAACTGATCGTTTTCCGCGCCATCCAGGGCCTCGGCGCGGGCGGCTTCATGCCGCTGGCGCAAATCATCATCGGCGATATCGTGCCGCCGGCCGAGCGGGGCAAGCGGCAGGGCATGGTGCCCATCGTGTTTGCCGTCACCAGCGTGCTGGGCCCCGTGCTGGGCGGCGTCATCACGGACGCGCTGTCGTGGCACTGGATTTTCTTCGTGAACCTGCCCGTGGGCGCGGTCGCCTTTGTCATCATCGCGCGCGCCATACGCAAGCCGGTGCGCACGCATGCGCACCGGATCGACTACCTGGGTTCTGCCTTGCTGACGGGTGCCGTCACGGCGGCGCTGCTGGTGCTGGCGCTGGGCGGCACCGAGTGGCCGTGGGATGCGCTGGCCATCAAGGTGTGCGGCGGCGTCGCCGTGCTGCTGGGGATCTGGCTGGCATTCCACGTGGGCAGGGTGGATGAACCCGTGCTGCCGCCCGACCTGTTCGAGAACCGCACCTTCAATATCGCCAGCCTGGTGATGGCCGTGACGTTCATGGGCCTGATGGGCGCCAGCGTCTTCTTCCCGCTGTTCTTCCAGCTGGTGATGGGCACGACGCCCGCGGAGTCGGGCGTGATGACGGTGGCCATGATGGTGGGACTGGTGGCCTCGTCGATGTTCAACGGCAGGGTGCTGTCGCGTTCGGGCAAGTACAAGATGGTGCAGGTGATGGGGCTGGCCGTGGCGGTCGTGGCGTTTGCCGTGCTGGCCTGGGCCATGGAAACGTCGCAGGGCTACTCGATCATCGAGCCGGCCATCTTCTTCCTCGGCACGGGCCTGGGCCTGGTGATGCCGAACATGACGATCGCCGTGCAGAATGCCCTGCCATTGGCGCGGCGCGGCGTGGGCACGGCCATGCTGGCCTTCTTCCGCTCGCTGGGCGGCTTGCTGGGCGTGACGGCGTCGGGCGCCATCCTTGCGCACCAGCTGCACCGGCACGGCGTGGAAGCCGTCTCGGCGCTGGGCGCGCACGCGGCGGTACAGACGGTGGAAGTCTACCGCCATGCGATCGCCAGCGTGTTTGGCGCCGGCGCCGTGCTGCTGCTAGTGGGGCTGGTCTTCCTGCTGTTCTTGCCGGAACTGCCCTTGGAAGGGCATCCGGCAACGGTGAAGGACGATCAGTAGCGTTCCAGCCAGTGCGCGTAGGGCGCCGGCAGGGTCCACGAGGCGCGCTCGACTTTCAATTCCTTGGCGGCAAAGTAGGCCCAGTGCGGATTGGCCAGGTGTGCCTTGCCGACCATCACCAGGTCCAGCTGCTCTTCCTTGACGACGCGTTCGGCAATGGCCGGCGTGCCGAAGCCCCAGGCCGACGAGACGGGCACGCCCGCTTCGCGGCGCACGCGCTCGGCGATCGGGCCCATGAAGGCCGGGCCCCACGGGATGGTCACGTCGGGAATGGTAAAGCCCATGCTGACGCTGATCATGTCCATGCCGGCATCCTTGAACTGGCGTACCAGGCCGATCGATTCGAGCAGGGTTTGCTCGTCGCGGCCGTCGAATTCCAGCACGCCGAAGCGGATCGTCAGCGGCAGGTGCTCGGGCCACACTTCACGCACGGCTTTCAATGTTTCCAGCAAGAAGCGGCTGCGGTTTTCCAGGCTGCCGCCGTAGATATCGTCGCGCTGGTTCGAGTGGGCGGAAAAGAAGCTTTGCGCCAGGTAACCATGGGCGAAGTGCAGTTCCAGCCATTCGAAGCCCACTTCACGGGCCCGCACGGCGGCGTCGACGAAATTCTGGCGCACGCGGGCGATATCGTCGAGATCCATGGCGCGCGGCACCTTCGGCAAGCCGCCGCCAAAGGCGATGGCGGAAGGGGCGATGGTTTGCCAGCCGCGCGCGTCGCCGTCAACAATATGGTCGTCGCCTTCCCATGGGCGGTTGGCGCTGGCCTTGCGGCCCGCGTGGGCGATCTGGATGCCGGGCACGGCGCCGGCCGCCTTGATGGCTTTCACGACGGGTACAAAGGCTTGCGCCAGATCATCGTTCCAGATGCCGGTGCAGCCGGGCGTGATGCGGCCTTCCGGCGCCACGGCGGTTGCTTCGACGATCACCAGGCCGGCGCCGCCGCGCGCCATGCCTGCGTAATGCGACAGGTGCCAGTCGTTGGCCTGGCCATCGACGGCCATGTACTGGCACATGGGCGGCACGGCGATGCGGTTGCGCACGGTGATGTCTTTGAGGGTGTAGGGCTGGAAGAGGGCGGACATGGTGGCCTTTATGGTTTGTTGATGAGTAAGGTGCGGGTGGCGTGCGTATGTTGATTCGGTAGTTCGTAAATATTCGAATAATGGAATTAGTATAGCCGATGCTGTATGATTCTGCTCATGCGTCCACACAAACATCCTCCCGCCAGCGAATTCGTCCTCGAGCGCGTGCTCTACGCCTTGAGCGATTCCATCCGCCTCGACATCGTGCGCCACCTGGCCCGCGTCGACGCGGCCGCGTGCGGCGACCTGGACGGTGGACGGCCGAAATCGACCGTCTCGCACCACTTCAAGGTCTTGCGCGAAGCGGGCCTCGTCTACACGGAAAACGCAGGCACCACGCACATGAATACCCTGCGCCGCGCCGATATCGAGAGCCGTTTTCCCGGCTTGCTCGATGCCATCCTCGCACAGCAGCCGCTGCTGCAGGAGTTTGGCGGGCAGGGCGGCGCGTAGCACCTGCGGCTTGCCGTGCGGCGATGCGCGGCGACGCAACCTGTCAACCTCGGCTATGATGTCGGCCGGTCGGCAAAATCATCGGCAACGCGCTTGTCTGGGATTGTGTTGTTGAAAAGTGGCTGTATGGCAAGGGTTGTGGATGAAGGCAGTGGCAGGAATCGACGCGGACAAGGTGCTGCGCGCGCAGTTTGGCTGGATTAATCTGTTGAAGGCGGGCGCGGCGCAATTGATCGTGCTGCACCATCTGGCGTTTTACGGCCCCATGTCCGATTACGTGCAACCGCTGTGGCCCGACTTGCTGGACTGGCTGGGCGGCAGCGCGCGCATCGCCGTGCAAGTGTTCCTCGTCATCGGTGGCTTTCTCGTCGCCAAGTCCCTTGCTCCTGCGGCTCTTCCTGGTATCGATTCCCCCTTGCAAGCCATCTGGCGCCGCTATGCCAAGCTGGCGCCGCCATTCCTGGCCGCCACCCTGCTTGCCGCCGTCGCGACCCCCGTGGCCGGCATCTGGATGATGCACGATTCCATGTCGGCCGCCGTCACCCTGGGCCAGCTCAGTGCCCATGCCTTGCTGCTGCATGGCGTGCTCGGCTATGAATCGCTGTCGGCTGGCGCCTGGTATGTGGCCATCGATTTCCAGCTATACCTGCTGACGGTGTTGCTGCTGTGGCTGAGTGGCCGCCTGGCGGGTCAGCGGCGGCCGGGCTGGCTGATGCCGCTGGCCGTCACCGTGGGCATCATTCTTTCCTTGCTGTACTTCAATCTCGATGCCGGCTGGGATAACTGGGCGCCGTACTTCTTCGGCAGCTATGGCCTGGGCATGCTGGCCTGGTGGGCCAGCGACCCCAAACGCAAGCCTGGCGCCATGACCGTGCTCATGGCCCTGGCCGCCGTGCCCGTCCTGCTGGCCCTGGCCATCGACTATCGCAGCCGCATCGCGCTGGCCCTGATCGTCGCCTGCGCGCTGTTCCTGTTCGGCCGCGCCCGCACGCCTTCCCGTGGACGCGCCTGGAACGTCATCAACGCCCTGGGCCGCATCTCGTACGCCGTCTTCCTCGTCCACTTTCCCGTCAGCCTGCTGGTCAATGCATTATTTACCAGTTACGTCCCGCTCGAGCCGGAATGGCAGGCGCTGGGCATGCTGACGGCCTGGGGCGCCAGCCTGGCGGCCGGTGCCGCGTTCTATCGTTGGGTGGAGGTGCCGCTGGGACGCGTGGTGCAGGCCTGGGTGGCGAAGGCTGGCGTGCGGACGGTGTCGGCGTAGGCAGTAGATATGGGGAAAAGGTGTGGATGAGTGCTGATGTTCTGCAGTCGCGATTGGCGGGCGCTTATTCTAACGAAGGTCACCCTGTGGGGCTATTTCCTGTAATCTGCACGTAGGCCATGCAATATAGTTGCGTAGTGCCGATCAATATAACTGTTGGTGGCCATATCATGGATACTCGCGTTGCAAGGCTGAAATCACCGGCTGAGTGCGAAACTTTCGCGCAAAATGCGCGTGCACGTGGCGAGCCTGAACTTGCGGATCAGGCGCGAAGACGGGCCGTGCAGCTTCGTACGGAGTCGCACGTCTCAGTAAGTGAGGTTGAGCGAGAGTGTTTGGCGGCGGTTTACGCTTATGAGGAAGTTCTTTCTGCCAAGCGGGGAAAGCGACAGTCTGCGAGTCGAACGTGGCAAATGATTCACCGCCATGGAATTCTTCCTGCTGTTGAGCGTATTGTTACCAAGAGGGTGGAGTCCGTTGGCTATACGGCTTTGGTAGAAATGGGTCTTTTTGACTTGGCATTCGAGGCCGTAGTTCTTCGGCATCCAGAATGCTTCTCCCTTGAATCAATTGCTCGTTCGCAAGAGAGGCTTCAAAGTTGCGATAGTTTTTCGGCAGTTGTTGAGCGAAATGTTTCTGGTAGGGAGTAAGGCGGGCATTTGGGGAGTGTGCCAGTTGCTAACTTTTACGCCTCGATGGTTTTTCGAAAGCGGAAGAGCAAAACAAAAAAGCCAACCGCGAACGGTTGGCTTCTTCATAGTATTTGGTAGGCCGTGCGGGATTCGAACCTGCGACCAACGGATTAAAAGTCCGCTGCTCTACCAGCTGAGCTAACGACCCAAAAACTTTTACAACAACTTCGGTAACACTGTGCGGTAAAAAATGCTTGCTATAACAACTCGCAAGCAGATCAGTACTGCGTATTCGTGGTAGGCCGTGCGGGATTCGAACCTGCGACCAACGGATTAAAAGTCCGCTGCTCTACCAGCTGAGCTAACGACCCGAAGAAGGAAGATTATAGGGGGTGCCCGGGATTCTGTCAAACCTAACGGGCAACTTTTTCCCCGGTTTTACTTTTTACCTGCGCGTTCCTTGGCCGTCTGGGCGGCGCTGGAGTCCGGATAGCGCGAGATCAGCGCGTTGTAAGTCTTGGTGGCGTTGGCCTTGTCTTTCAGTTCCGTGTAGCAGCTGGCGATGTTGAGCATGGCGTCGGCTGCCTTCGGGCTGTCCGGGTAGTTCTTCACGACCACTTGCTGGGCGCTGATGGCGCTCTTGCAGTCGCGCTGGGCGTAGTGGGCGTTGCCCAGCCAGTATTGCGCGTTGGCCGCGTAGGCGGACTCCGGGTAGCGCTTGACGAAGGCGTCCAGCGAAGTGGCCGCCGCCTTGTAGTCGCCCGACTTGAACAGGCCCAGGGCGGCGTCATACGCGCCTTGCTCGGAGACGCCCACGGCCGCTTCCTGGCCGTCGATGGTGACCTGGCGCGGTTCGAGCTTGCGCAGGCGCGCGTCGAGGTCGGTGTAGAAATCCTTCTGGCGCTTTTGCGCGTTGGCCAGGTCATTGCCCAGCACTTCGATCTGGCCGCGCAGGCGGGCGATCTCCTGCATGGTCTGGTCGTGCTGGTTGATCAGGCTCAAGGTGCTGGTCTTGTCCGCTTTCGTGTCGATGCGGCTATTCATGTCCCGCGCCAGCGCGTCGACCTTGGAGCGCAGCTCCAGGATGGCCTTGCGTGCTTCGTCGTCGTCGAACAGGGCCGCGTTGGCGTGCAGGGGCAGGGCGGCAAAGGCGGCCAGCAGGGCGGCGGCGACGCCGGCTTTCGAGAATGTCATCATGAGTCGGGCTTTCAAAAGTTACGCAAACATGCAAACGGGGCGCTGGGCGGTGAAAATCCGCACAGCGCCCCATTATTATGCCTATGACTGGCCAGTTAGGTAAGCGCCAATCCTGCCGCGCTCACCCGGGATATCAATAAGCGATGTCAGCGCGGCGGTTTTCTGCCCATGCTGCTTCGTTGTTACCTTGAGCCTTAGGCTTTTCTTTGCCGAAGGACACTGCTTCCATCTGGCTGTCGGACACGCCCAGGGCGGCCATCGACTTGCGCACTGCTTCAGCACGTTTCTGACCCAGGGCCAGGTTGTACTCGGCGCCGCCGCGATCATCGGTGTTGCCTTGGATGATGACTTTGCGTGCTGGGGTCTTCACCAGGTAAGCCGCGTGGTTTTGCACCACTGGCGTTTCCGATTCACGCACGACGTATTTGTCGAAGTCGAAGTACACGCTGCGGTTAGCCAGCACGCCTTTTGGATCGTTCAGCGGGTCAACGGTTTCAGCAACAACGGTGTTGACTTCGCGTACGTCTGCTGGTGGCGCGGTTTTTTCAGGAGCGCGCTCGACGACTGGGGTTTCTGCCAGTTTGACAGGGGTGCTGCAAGCCGACAACAGGGCTGCAGTAGCTGCGATGAAAGCTAAACTTTTAAAGTTACTCATTTTTATTCTCCGGGTCGTGGTTAAGGTAAAACGTACTGCATTACTTCATGAAAGGACCCCAGGTGGGCTCCTTGATATTGCCAGCTTGCGTGGTCAGACGCTGCTTGACGCGGCCATCCACCGAAACTACCGCCAGCGACTTGCGTCGCCCGGATTCGGTCGCGTACATAATATATTTCCCGTTGGGCGAAAAGCTCGGTGATTCGTCGTTGGCGGTGTCCGACAGGCGCAAGTCCTGGCCACTAGCCAGGTCAAGCGCGTAGAGCTGGAAATTGCCGTCGCGACGGGAAATATAAGCGAGTGTCTTCCCGTCGGACGAAATCCGCGGGCTGGTGTTGTAGGAGCCGCCAAACGTCACGCGCTTGGCTTCGCCGCCACTGACGGGCATGCGGTAGATTTGTGGTCCGCCGCTGCGATCACTGGTGAAGTAGATGCTTTGGCCATCGGCCGAGAATTGGGGTTCCGTATCGATGCCGCTGCTGGTGGTCAGGCGGCGCAAGCCACCGCCATCGGCGTTCATGATGTAGACCTGGGTATGTCCGTCGCGCGACAGGGCCACGGCCAGGCGCGAGCCGTCCGGGCTCCAGCTCGGCGCCGAATTGCTGCCTTTTTCGTTCGACACGATGGTGCGCTGGCGCGTCACCAGGTTTTGCACGTAGACGATGGGCTTGCGTTTTTCAAACGAGACATACGCCACCTTGGTGCCGTCCGGCGACCAGGCCGGCGAAATGATCGGCTCGTGCGAGCGCAGGGCGACCTGGATGCCTTCGCCGTCGGCGTCGGCGATTTCCAGGCGGTATTCGCGGCCCGACTGCGTGACATAGGCGATGCGCGTGGCGAACGCGCCCTTGGTGCCCGTCAGCTTTTCATAGATGTCATCGGCGATCTTGTGCGCCAGCAAGCGGTTGAACTGCGGTGCGGCCGCATTGTTCATGCTCGACAGCTGGGCGCCCTTGATGGTGTCGAACAGCTTGTAGCGCACGTCCAGGCGGCCATCGGCCATGCTTTGCACGCTGCCGGCCGCCAGCGCATCGGCGCCGCGCGACTTCCACTGATCGTAGCTGACGGGGGCCGTTTCGGCGATCGGTGCATCGGTGTCGATCAGCTTGAACACGCCGCTGCGCGCCAGGTCGGCCTTGATGATGCCCGACAGCGATTGCGGCGCCGCCGCTTCATTGACGAACGGGGCGATGGTAACGGGGATCTGGTTGCTGCCGATCCCGGTAATTTCCACGCGCAGTTGCGCCTGGGCAGCCGTGGCGCCCAGCACCAGGCTGGCGCAGAGCACGACATAGCTCATTTTTTTCATGATCATCATTTAGGCAAATCCTTCATCTCGAATATGAGTTCAATCTCGCGTTCCACCGTGCCGTCTTTTTTCTTCGGCAGTGGCGACGATTTATTAATGGCGTTTTCCACCGAGCTGTCATACGCCGGCAGGCCGCTACTTTTGATCTTCCGGACCGAAATAATTTCCCCAGTTGGCAGTTGCTCGATCTTGAACACGGCGCGCGGGTTGCCCGGCACGTCCGTGCTACCGCTGTACGCGATATTGCTCTTGATCTTGCTCGTCAGGGCAGCGACATAGCCGCTGTCCTTGCGTGGCGCGGTCGATTTCTCGGCCGTGCCCGTCGTGCCGGCACCTGCCGCGCCCGTGATGCGGCTCATTTCGGCGGCACGTGCCTTGTCGGCGGCTTTTTTCTCTTCTGCCGCTTTCTTGGCCTTGGCGGCTTTTTCCGCCGCGGCTTTCTTGTCCGCCAATTCCTTCTCGGCTTTTTCCTGGGCTTTCTCTTTCTCGAGCTTGGCCTTCTCCAGCTTGTCGGCCTTTTCCTTCTCGAGCTTCTCAGCCTTGTCTTTTTCCTTCTGCTTCTGTTTTTCCAGCTCGCGTTTTTCTTCCTCGCGTTCCTTCTGTTCCTGCTTGCGGCGCTCTTCCGCGGCCGCTTTGTCCTTTTCTTCCTTCAGCTTGGCCTTCTTGCGCTCGAGGGCGATTTCCGCCTCGCGCAGGTCGACCCTAGGCTCGGGCGCTGCCACCGGCGGCGGTGGCGGCGGGGCGGGCCGTTCGACTTCCGGTTCCGGCGGCGGGGCAGGCGTCGGCTCCGGTTCCGTCGCCACCTCGGGCGGCGGCGCGGCCGTCTGCACCTTCAGGTCCCACACTTCCGCTTCCACGGCCACAGGTTCCGTATTTTGCCAGTGTACGCCCACCCACAGGAAAAACAGCAGGCCAAGATGCATCGCCAGCGCCAGGCCCAGTGAGGGCCAGCGGCTGCGTTCGCGCGGCACGCTGTAGGGCTTGCCGAGTACATGGTCGATTTGTTTGGTCTGCAAAGTCAAGTCTATCTAAAAACAGTCAAGTCTGGATACGTGAGAGTGCGCTTACTTGGTGGCCAGGCCAACCCGGGTGATGCCCATCTTTTTCGCTTCCGAAATCAGCTGGATCACATCGTCGTACTTGCTTTCCTTGTCGCCCGCGATCAGCACGGGATAGTCGGGATTGGTCTCGTGCAAGCCACGCAGCTTGCGCAGCAGGGCGTCGCGGTTCGGTTCCGTTTCCGGCGCCAGCTGTTCCTTGCCGATCACGCCGATCGACAGCGAGCCGTTCGGCTTGAGCACGATCTGGATATAGTCATCGGGCGGTTTCGCCGTCTTTTCCGCGTTGGGCAGGTTCACCACGCTGGGATTGTTCGACGACGGCATCACCATGAAAATGATCAGCAGTACCAGCATCACGTCGATATATGGCACGACGTTGATTTCCGACTTGAACTTGCGGCCTCGGCCGCCGCGCATGCCGCCGCTATTGAATGAAGAGCCCATGGACGCTGCCCCCTCTTAGCGCGACTGGCGCTGCAGGATGTTGGAGAATTCCTCGACGAAGCTTTCGAAGCGGATCGCCAGGCGGTCGATATCATGCGAGAAACGGTTGTAGGCCACGACGGCGGGAATGGCCGCGAACAGGCCGATGGCGGTGGCGATCAGCGCTTCGGCAATGCCGGGCGCGACGGCGGCCAGCGTGGCTTGCTGCACGTTGGCCAGGCCGCGGAAGGCGTTCATGATGCCCCACACGGTGCCGAGCAGGCCGATGTACGGCGAGACGGAGCCGACGGACGCGAGGAAGGCCAGGTGCGATTCGAGCACGTCCATTTCGCGCTGGAAGGCGGCGCGCATGGCGCGGCGGGCGCCGTCGAGCACGGCGCCGACGTCGAGCGCTTCGCGCGAACCGTACGAGGCCTTGCCCTTGATGAATTCGCCCATGCCGGCATCGAAGATGCGGGCCAGCGCGCCGCTCTGGTCGCGGTTGCCGTTGGCGCTCTGGTGCAGCGCATGCAGGTTGCCGCCGGCCCAGAAGCTGCGTTCAAATTCGATGGTTTGCTTGCGGGCCTGACGTACCGCAAACATCTTGCGGAAAATGTAGGTCCAGCTGGTGAGGGAGATCAGCAACAGCAGGGCCATGATCAATTGCACGATCAGGTGGGCATTGGAGATGAGCGCGAGGAAAGAAAGATCTTGTGTAACGTTCATTGGCTGGCAGTCTGTTGGTGAATTATCCGGGGGTGGCGGGTAGGGCTCAGGCGGCGCGCATGCGGGCCGCCACTGCATCAGGCACGGCGCGCGGGCGCAGTGCCGAGTCGACGCAGCCGATCTTGACGCGTGCCGTATTGAGCAGGCTGTCGCCGCACCAGGCTTGTTGCAGGAAAACGATGGAGGCGCGCCCCATTTTCTCTATGCTTAAGGTTAATCTTATCGTGTCATCGAGTCTGGCCGGCGCATGATAGTCGGCGTTGACGCTTTTGACAACGAACATCGCGTCGTGCTGTTGTAGCAATTCCTGCTGGCCTACCTCGATGGCGCGCAGCCATTCTGTGCGCGCGCGCTCAAAGAACTTCAGGTAGTTTGCGTAGTAAACGATGCCACCGGCGTCGGTGTCTTCATAGTAGACACGTACGTTCCAGGTAAAGACTGAAGGCATGTTTATTGCGCCAGTAGTGAGATTGAGCAACATTTTACGCGATTTTTCTTCTTGTGACTTGAGGCGCTTGCCTGAATGCCATGCAAAAGCAGCATGCAAGTTGCACCGCAGCATTGTAAGTCTGGGGTGTCCAATGGCAAGCTTCGTAACATACGCTTACATGCCGCAGCCAGGTTTAAGTTCAGCTTAAGAACTGGCGTAGCGGCCCCGTTGATGCTGCGGCGTGCCCGGGCTTGCATGGCGCGCGGCGATTATAGCCGCACCGTTGCATTCCTTGCTCAATTTGAGCACTTAACTTACAATTTGATTTCCATTACGTCTCACGTGACTGGCGAAAAGTCGAAGCGATCTCCACAGTGTGGCGGTCCGCTTACCGGCGAAAGGTGGACACCCACCGGGAAACGTGAGATTTTTCATCAGCCGTTCGCCTGGGTAGCCACTATGGAAAAGCACGAAGAGGCTGCCTGTCCAATGTTGTTATTCACTTAACGCCGGCTCCCCTCATTCGATCCAACCTGCCAGTACAAGCACCCTCATACTTGGAGTTTTTACATGTTTGCAAAAGATCACACCCTCGCCAACGTCGATCCTGAATTGTTCGCCGTCATTCAAAAAGAAAATGTGCGCCAGCACGATCACATCGAGTTGATCGCGTCGGAAAACTACACCTCGCCAGCCGTGATGGAAGCGCAAGGTTCGCAACTGACGAACAAGTATGCCGAAGGCTATCCAGGCAAGCGCTACTACGGCGGCTGCGAATACGTCGACGTGGCCGAGCAACTGGCGATCGACCGCGTGAAACAGCTGTTCGGCGCCGAATGCGCGAACGTGCAGCCGAACTCGGGCTCGCAAGCGAACCAGGGCGTGTTCTTCGCCATGCTGAAACCAGGCGACCTGATCATGGGTATGTCGCTGGCCGAAGGCGGCCACCTGACGCACGGCATGCCGCTGAACATGTCCGGCAAATGGTTCGACGTCGTGTCCTACGGCTTGACGGCGGAAGAAGACATCGACTACGAGGCCATGGAGCGCCTGGCGCGCGAACGCAAGCCCAAGCTGATCATCGCCGGCGCGTCCGCATTCTCGAAAAAGATCGACTTCGAGCGTTTCAGCAAGATCGCCAAGGAAGTGGGCGCCTACTTCATGGTCGACATGGCCCACTACGCCGGCCTGATCGCCGCCGGCCTGTACCCGAACCCGGTGCCATTCGCCGACTTCGTCACCTCGACCACGCACAAATCGCTGCGCGGCCCGCGCGGCGGCATCATCCTGATGAAGGCCGAGCACGAAAAAGCCATCAACTCGGCCATCTTCCCCGGCATCCAGGGCGGCCCGCTGATGCACGTGATCGCCGGCAAGGCCGTCGCCTTCAAGGAAGCGCTGAGCCCTGAATTCGTCGACTACCAGAAGCAAGTGATCAAGAACGCCGACGTGCTGGCGAAAACCCTGATCAAGCGCGGCCTGCGCATCGTTTCCGGCGGCACCGAGTCGCACGTCATGCTGGTCGACCTGCGCGCCAAGAACCTGACGGGCAAGGAAGCCGAAGCCATCCTCGGTTCCGCGCACATCACCTGCAACAAGAACGGCATCCCGAACGACCCGCAAAAGCCATTCGTCACCTCGGGCATCCGCCTGGGCAGCCCGGCGATGACGACGCGCGGCTTCAAGGAAGCGCAAGCGGAAGAAGTGGGCAACCTGATCGCCGACGTGCTGGACAATCCGCATGACGCCGCCACCATCGAGCGCGTGAAAGCGGCCGTGAAAGTGCTGGCCGACGCGCACCCGGTCTACGCCGCATAATTATTTGTCCAGAATGTGTCATACAGAGTAAGATTCTGTCTGACACATTCCGTTGTGCCCATGGGCGCCCGGAGTGATTCGGGCGCCCTTTAATTTAAGAGCGGCGATTTTCCGTCATTCACTACTATAAAGTTGTATCCGCCACATGAAATGTCCATTTTGCCAGCACGGCGACACCCAGGTTCTCGATACGCGCGTATCGGAGGAAGGGGATGCCATACGGCGGCGGCGCCGCTGCAGCAAATGCGACAAGCGCTTCACCACCTATGAGCGCATTGAACTTATCATGCCGGCCGTCGTCAAAAAGAATGGCAGCCGGACGGAGTTCGCTGCGGATAAGTTGCGCGGCAGTTTGATGCTGGCCTTGCGCAAGCGCCCCGTCGCGGCCGCCTCAGTGGACACGGCCATCGCGTCCATCCAGGAAAAACTGCTGACCAGCGGCTTGCGCGAAGTCGATTCCGGCTATATCGGCGAACTCGTCATGCAGGAATTGAAGCGTCTCGACAAGATCGCCTACATCCGCTTCGCTTCCGTCTACAAGAATTTCGAAGACCTGGCCGAGTTCCAGGATGCGATCGCCGAAGTGGGACAGGCGCGCAAGCCCTGACTTGCGTCTGATCGCGGCGCGCTGGCGGCTGGCGTGCCGCGGACGTTTCGGCGCCTTGCCGTCCCGGCGATTCGTCGCCTCACTGTCGCACCATCTCATTCGTCCATCGTCCATCGTCCAGACTCGATGCACCCTGCAGGGCTGGCCGCCCTATGGCCGCATCGTCACGGCCGCGTGTAGGCGCCACCTGGCCATGCCGCGCGCGAGGCTGCTGCTTGCCTGGCGTTTCCGGCAAGCGGTCTGATCAATTACAGCAGCTTTTTTTCCTCGCGCCGCGCCTTTTTGCCACATCGTTTGCGCTGCCGCATACCAGAGTCTTTGACCGCGCCTATCGTGTAGCTGGGCCGCCCGTTCCTGCGGTCCGTTTTGCGCGAGGGAGCACTTCATGGGCAACGGAGGCCGCCGCAGGGCGACGATGGACGGCAGCAGCCTGGTCGAGGTGCTGGTGTCGCTGCTGCTACTGGCGCTGGGCTTGCTCGGCGCCAGCATATTGCAGCTGACTTCCCTGCGCGCGCGCCATGAGTCGGCGCTGCTGTTGGCCGGCGCCCAGCTGGCTTCTGGCATGGCCGAGCGCATGCGCGCCAATGGCGGCCTCCTGCATGGTCCCGACGCCAACAATCCCTATTTGAACCTGGCTTACGAAGCGGCGCCGGATGGTGCCGAACCGCCTGGCGGCGCGCCCGACTGCTTTGGCGCCGCCGCCTGCGGCGCGGCACAGCTGGCGCAATTCGACATCGCCGAGTGGAAACAGCAGCTGCATGCCGCCTTGCCCGGCGCGCGCCTGCTGATCTGCCGCGATGCCCAGGCATGGGACAGCGCCGCGCAAGGCTTGCACTGGGCTTGCAGCGGCGGCAAGGGCGCGCCCATCGTCATCAAGCTGGGCTGGCGCGGCCGCCGTCCCGACGGTAAGCCTGCCGTGAATGGGGCCGGCGAGTCGCTGCCCAAGCTGGCATTGCAACTGGGCGGAGGCGGCGCATGAGTGCCGCACGACGCCGGCGTGGCGGCATGAGCCTGGTTGAATTGCTGGTGGCCCTGTTCCTGGGTGCCCTGCTGATGCTGGCCGCCAGCACCGTGCTGCTGGCGGCCAGCGGCAGTTACTTCGACCAGTCCGCCAGCGCGCGCCTGGATGACAACGGCCGCTATGCGCTCGATGCCATCGCCAGGGCCGTGCGCCAGACGGCGTACGTGAATTGGGACAGCAGCGCCGCGCCGGTCGCCCACGCGGCGCATGACAGCGCCAATATCGCCGGGCTTGACGCGCACAGCCTGGGCAAGAACAGCGAGGGCATCAGCCAGCCGCTGCCGGCCGCCGTGCACGGCAGCGACGTGCTGGCCTTGCGCTATTACGGCGCCGGCATGGGAGAGAACGGCGATGGCTCCGTCCTCAATTGCGCCGGCTTTGGCGTCGGCGCCGCGCAGACGGAGGCGCAGCGGGGCTGGAGCATTTTTTATGTGGCGCAGGGCGCCGACGGCGAGGGAGAATTGCGCTGCAAGTACCGTGGCGCGAACGGCTGGGGCGCCGACGCCATCATCCGTGGCGTCGACACCTTCCAGGTCCTGTATGGCCTCGATACGGATACGCCGCCCGATGGCGTGGCGAACCAGTACGTCAAGGCCAGCGCGCTCGACGCTTACGATGCGGCGCTGCTGCTGGTGGGCGCCAGCGCGGCCGAACGCCAGCGCGACTTTGCCCGCCGCACGCACTGGAAGCGCGTGGCCAGCGTGCGCGTGGCGTTGCTGCTGCATGGCGAGGCGGGCGAAGCGGAAAAGACCGGGCCAGCGCAGTTCGACCTGTTTGGTGCCGCGTATGCGGAGGCGCATGGCGCCAGCGACACGGGCGTGCGCATCGCACGTTCAGCCCTGCCTGCCGCCTTGCGTGGCCGGCTGCGGCACATGCTGCAGACCAGCATCCTGCTGCGCAACGGGCCGGCATAGGCGGCACGATGGCCAGCGCTGGCGCCAGCTGCGGCTCACCGGTTTGCCTCCAGCGGGGGGCGATCCTGGTGTACGTGCTGTGCCTGCTGGTCGTGATCCTGTTGCTGGGCATATCGGCGGCGCAGATGGCATTGCTGGGCGAAAAGGCGGCTCGCGGCGAGCGCGACCGGCATATCGCGTTCCAGGCCGCGGAGGAGGCATTGATGGATGCGCAGAACGATATCGAAGGCTTGCCCGGCGCGCCAGGACGCAGCAGCCTGTTCGCGCCGGGCAGCGCGGCGGGATTCACTGTCGGCTGCGGCGATGGTGGCGAGCTGGGCTTGTGCCTGCCGGCGGAAAAGGGCGCGCCGGCGCTGTGGCTGAGCATGGAGCTGGGCGGTGCCGAGGCGGCCAGCGGGAGCGACGGGAACCGCGCCGTACCCTATGGCCGGTTTACGGGCGCGGCCATGCAGACGGGACAGGGCTTTTTGCCATTTCGCCGGCCCCGCTACATCATCGAGTTGCTGCCGTTTCACCTGCCCGGCGAAGAGGCGGGGGCCGTGATCGGCAGCCTCGCCACCGGCAATTATTTGTACCGCGTGACGGCCATCGGTTTTGGCGCGCAGGACAGCACGCAGGTGGTGCTGCAAAGCTATTACCGCAAGCAGGTAGCCGGAGCGGGGCCATGATCGCGCATCGGCATCGGCATTGGCTGGCGCTGCGGCGCGCTGGCCGGGCCTGGCTGGCGGCGCTGTGCTGGCTATGTTGCAGCGTTGCCGTTGGCGCCACCACGCCCACGGTGACGCTGGAGCGGGCCGACGTCGGCTTGTACGGTGCCCGCGTGCCGCCGAATCTGCTGCTCAACCTGTCGTTCACGCACGCTGCCGCCGCTGCCGCGCATGCAGGCGACTACGCGCCGCAGCGCGACTACGCCGGCTACTTCCATGCGCGCATGTGCTACCGCTATCCGTATCGCAGCAAGGATGGCGTGAGCGTGCCGGACTTGCGCGTAGCGACCGCTTACTTCTCTGTCCTGAAGCCGGCCGACGCGCAGCATGGCTGTGGCGGCGATAGTTTCAGCGGCAACTTCCTCAACTGGGCTAGCGCCAGCATGCTCGATATCGTCCGCTATGCCCTGACGGGCGGCGACCGCGTCATCGACGAGGCGCGCAAGACGGTGCTGCAGCGCGCTTATCTGCCTGACAGCCTGAACGGCAACGATGCCATCGACTTTTTCGCCCATCCCGCCTTTTTCCCGCGCAAGGTTTTGCGCGAGGGCGTGGCGGCCGCGACACCGTTTGCGCTGGCGCAACTGGCCATCGTTTCCTGCCGCAACCGCCTGCTGTTTGGCGACGGTACGCTGCCGGCGGGCGGCAATTGCGACGTTCCCGGCGTAGCGGGTACTCACGGCGTGTTCCTGGCGCGGGTGCAGGTGTGCGATGTTACCGAGGGGCCGCTGCGCGCTGACCTGTGCCTCGCGTATGGCAAGTACTACAAGCCGGTGGGCGCCGTGCAGCGCCATGGCGGCAGGGTGCGCGTGGGCGTGTTCGGGCACCTGAACGCCGCGCCGCCGGGCGCTGGCTATGTCTACGGCGGCGTATTGCGCGCGCCGCTGGCCCATGCGGGCAGCCAGCGCTGGGCGGCGCCCGATTTTTTACCGCAAGACAATCCCGAGTCCGAGTGGAATGCCGCCAATGGCGTGTATGTTCCCCATGGCGCGGGCCATGGCGGCGGGGTGACCGCTTACATCAACGGCCTGGGGCGCAGCAATGTCCTGCATCCCGGCGCCTACGCCAGGGCGGCACCGACGGCCGAACTGCTGTACGAATCGCTGCGCTACCTGCAGGGGCGGCAAGCGAGCGCCGTGGTGCCGCCCGCCACGGCGCCGCCTGCCGTCGACGAAGGTTTGCCTGTCATCACCCAGTGGAGCGACCCGCTGGCGGCCAGTTGCCAGCGCCAGGTCGTCGTCAGCGTGGCCGACGCGGGCATGGCGGGCGATCGTTACGTGCCGGGCAATGTGCCGACAGCCAGTCCGCCCATGCATGCCAGCGACCGCGCCCGAGCGGCCGATGGCTATGCGCCGCCCGCGCTCGATGTCATGGCGTGGACGCGCGCGGTGGGCAAGCTGGAAAGCGAGGGCGGACAAGGCAACCCGGCGCCACGGCCTGAACTGGCCGGACTGGAGTTGGTGGCCGATGGGGCCGGTGGCGCCAGCTACCATGCGGCCGGCCTGGCGTACTGGTCGCATGTGCAGGCGCTGCGACCCGGCGCAGGGGGCAAGGGCGGCAGCGCGGTCGAACACCATGCGGGCGACTTACGGCCGGGCGACCCGTCCGGCGCGCCGCCCGTCACTCCCTTGTTGCTGGCGGCCAAGTATGGCGGCTTTCTTGACGCGGACGGCGACGCCAATCCCTTCCACAGCGCGGCGGGCAGCGCGATGGATGAGTGGAGCGTGGATGGCCGCTGGCCCAGCCATTACCTGGCGGGCAGCGACCCTGCTGCCCTGATCGCCGGCGTGCGCGCCGCCTTCGTGGCCGCCGACAAGGGGACAGGCACGGCGGCACTGGCCGGCCCCTCGCTGATGGCGCTGGCCAGCGGCACGGAGGAGGCGTACTGGTTTCACACGCGGATGCGCCTGGCCGATGGCGGCATGACCTTGTCGCGCACCGCGTTTGGCGTGGGCGCCGATGGCGGCATGCTTGCTGGCAAGCCAGTGTGGCGCACCGGCGAGCGCGACAAGGCCATGGCGGATGCTACGCCAGCGACCTGGCGCCCCGTCTACACGCTCGATGGCCAGGGCGCCCTGATGCCATTGACCTGGGACAAGCTCGACGCGCAGCAGCGCGCCGCCTTCGCTGGCGGCGGTGGCGCGGATGGGCAGGACGATGGCCAGGGAGAGGCGCGGCTCGCCTATCTGCTGGGCGGAATGCTGCACGAGGTGGGGCGGCCGGGCGGCTTCCTGCGCCGGCGATCAGGCAGCCTGGGTACGGCGCCTTATGGCAACCTCGCGTACGTGGGCGCACCGGCGCCGGGCATGCCGGGCACGGATTACGCCTTGCATCGCAAGCTGCTGCTGCAGCGGAAAAGGATGCTGTACCTGGGCGCAAACGATGGCTTGCTGCATGCGTTCGACGCGCGCACCGGCAGCGAGCTGTACGCCTATCTGCCGCGTGCGCTGCTACGCCCCGCCGTGGCCATGGCGAGCACTCACTACAGTCCGGGCCCCATGCTGGACGGCGCCGCGGCCACGGCGGAAGTGCTGGTGCTGGGACACTGGAAGACAGTGCTGGTGTCCGGCATGGGGGGCGGCGCGCAGGGTGTGTTTGCGCTCGACATCACCGACCCGGCGCGCTTCGCGCAAGACGGGGCGCTGTGGGAATTTACGGACCGCGACGATAAGCTCATCGGCAACGTGCGCGCACCGCCAGACTTTGCCCGCGTCAACATGGGCGGCAAGGATGGCGCGCCGGCTTACCGCGATTTTGCCGTGGTGGCCAGCGGCTACAACAATAGCGTGGACGATGGCAAGGATACGACGGCGCCAGCCTCTGCGGCCGCCATCTTCCTGCTGGCGCTGGACAAGCCGCCCGGCACGCCGTGGCTGTTGGGCAGCAATTACTACCGGCTGAAAGTACCGGTGGACAGCGATGGCGATGGAGAGGAGGGCCCGGTTGCTGGTGCCGGTGCCGGCCTTGGCGCGGCAGCCACCGCCACCGCCACCGCCCACGCGCTGGGGCCGCCCGCCCTGGTGCCGGGCAGCGACGGGGCGCTGGCCTACCTGTATGCGGGCGATTTGCAGGGTAATATCTGGCGCCTCGACCTGTCCATGGGGCCGCCGTGGAAGGATGGCGTGGGGCGCAAACGCATCTTTGTCGCGCACGATGCGCAGGGCCGGCGCCAGCCCGTGACGCAGCAGCTGAAAGTGGCGTATGCGACCGGCGGCGGCTATCTGCTGCTGTTTGGCACGGGCAAGCTGGTCGAGGCGGCCGACACCTGGCCGGCGGCCTTCCTGTCGCAGGCGTTTTATGCCGTCCATGACGACTTGCGCGAGCAGTCTCCCACGCGCACCCGTGCCGAGCTGGAGCGGCGCAGCCTGGGCGAGGCGGCGGGCGGCGTGCGCGTCGATGGCGCCGAGTTGCGCTACACGGGCAGCGATGCCATGCGCGGCTGGTATCTCGATTTTCTCGAAACCGCGCAGACGGGCGAGCGCAGCATCCACAACCCGGTACTGGCGGCAGGCAAGGTGGTGTTCAATACCGTCTTGCCGGGGCGAGACCCGTGTGCGCGGCCGGCTACGCGCGTATACGTGCTCGACGTGCTCAGCGGTTTTGCCGCCGACGCCGCCGGCGTGGTACAGGCGGGTGCACAGACGGGGCAGTTGCACGATGGCCTGGCGCGCGGGCCGCCATTGGTGATGGAGCTCAACAGTACGGTGGCTGCCGCCAACGCGACGGGGCGTGCCGAGGGGCGCAAGGAACTCGCCGTACTGCAGCCGGGCTTGTCTGGCGCGGCCGGGCTCAAGGCGCTCAAGGTGGTCAGTGCGCCGCTGCCCGCTGGGCGCATCAGCTGGCGCGAGGTGGCGAACTGGCGTGAATTGCACGAGGCGGCAAAAAAGAAATAGCGTGGCGAGCGCTGTAAAGAATGTGAAATTGCCAAAGGTGCAATGAGGAACGTTGGCGAACATTGACAAGGCAAGGGCCGTTGGCGAAGTCAGGGCGCCGCTGGCGCGGTGGCGGCGCACGCGTGGGCGCGGCGAGAAGGAGGGCGGGAAATGGCCGGGGCAGGGGCATGGAGATGGACAAGGTGGCAAGGCGGAACGCGAGCGACAATGACCGGCGCAGGCAGTGGCGCTTGCCGCGAGGATCGGGCCTGGCGTCCGGTGTGCGCGCCGCGTTCCCGGTGCCGTGCTGCTATGCCCGGTTTCAGCCTGATCGAGTTGCTGGCCGTGCTGGCGATCGTCGCCATGCTGCTGACGCTGGCCTTGCCTGCCTATCATGCTCATGTCGTGCGGGCCAAGCGCGTGCAGGGACAATCGGCCCTGTTGCGGCTGATGCAGCAGCAGGAACGCTATTACACGCAGAACAATCAGTATCTGGCCTTTAGTTCGGCATCGCTGGCACCGCAGGCGCAGCAATTCCAGTGGTGGTCCGGCGAGGGACCGGTGGGCAGCGCGTATGAAATCGAGGCGGTCGCCTGTCCGGACATGAGCATCGGCCAATGCGTGCTGCTGCGCGCCTTGCCGGGCACGGCGAAGGTGGATCCGCAGTTTCACGATCCCGATTGCGGCGTATTGTCCTTGACCAGCATGGGGCAGCGCGGCAGCAGCGGCCCCGCCAGCCATTGCTGGCCCTAGCCATGGCCGTGCCGGAGAGGGCGCCGCTCATGGGTACACGGCTGAGGTACGCATGGCAGTTATGTGCAAGCGCTTTATCTTTCCGTGCGTGCGGCCAGCCACGCAGGGCAGGACATACCTTGCTGGAATTGCTGGCCGTGTTGTCGATCGCGGCGCTGCTGGCGGCAGCGGCCTTGCCCAGCCTGCGGCACTTGCTGGAACGCCAGCAGGTGCGCGTGGCCGCCACGGACCTGTTTTCCGCCATCGAGTTGACGCGGGCGCAAGCGATGGCGCGCGGCCAGCGCGTGCTGCTGATGCCCGCGGGGTCCGGCGGCATGGATTGGCGCACGGGCTGGCTGGTATTTATCGACAGCAATAGCAACCTGGCTTTCGATGACGGCGATGAGTTGTTGTTCCGCCAGGGGCCGCTGGCGGCCGGCATCAGCGCCCAGTTCGCGTTTTCATCGGCCACGCCGCCGTTTTATATCGCCTACAATGGTGCGGGACGCAGTTGCAGCGCCACCAATAGCCTGGCGGCACGCTGGGGCACCTTGTCCCTGATTTTGGGAAAACAGGTACGCCATATTAAAATCAATATGCTGGGCAGGGTAAGGGTGTGCGATCCGCAGCAGCAGGCGGTCAATTGCAGCGGCGTGGCCGACAGCCAGTAGCTCGATATTGATGAGGATCAAACCGCAGCGGCAGTTGCGCTATTTTGATGGACACTATTGCTTGCATCCCTGAGTTACCGCCTTGAGTTGTGCCATAGCTGCAGCATATAGTTGCGTCCCTTGATTACCTTTACACTCACTGTCAAACAAAGAAGCCTGTGGAAATACTCAACGATATAGATGGCATGCGCCTGGCGCTGGAATGGGCGGCGCGCGGTTTGTACACGACCTCGCCGAACCCCCGCATCGGCTGCGTGATCGTCAAGGATGGCCAGGTGATCGGCGCCGGCGTGACGCAGGCGGCCGGGCAGGATCATGCCGAGGTGCAAGCCTTGGCCAATGCCAGCGCGCGCGGCAACGATGTGCGCGGCGCCACGGCCTATGTCACCCTGGAGCCGTGCAACCACCATGGCCGCACGCCGCCATGCTCCGATGCGCTGGTACGCGCCGGACTGGGGCGTGTCGTGGCCGCCATGACGGACCCGAATCCGCTGGTGGCGGGCCAGGGGCTGGCCAAGCTGGAGGCGGCCGGCATCGCCGTCACCACGGGCGTGCTGGCGGACGAGGCGTATGAGATGAATATCGGCTTCTTTTCGCGCATGCAGCGCGGCAAGCCGTGGGTGCGCATGAAAACGGCGGCCAGCCTGGACGGCATGACGGCTTTGCACAATGGCAAGAGCCAATGGATCACGGGGCCGGAGGCGCGCACCGACGGCCACGCCTGGCGCGCGCGCGCCTGCGCCATCCTGACGGGCATCGGCACGGTCAAGGCCGACGATCCGCAGCTGAGCGTGCGCGCCGTCGCGACGCCGCGCCAGCCGCGCCGCATCGTTGTCGACAGCCGCCTCGACATCAGCCTCGACGCGCGCATCCTGCAAGGGGGCGGCACGTGGATCGTGGCCGCCGTCGCCGATCCGGCAAAGGAAGCGCAGCTGCGGGCGCTGGGCGCGGAAGTCATCGTGCTGCCGAACGCGGCCGGCAAGGTCGACCTGGCCGCCCTGATGCGGGAACTGGGACGCCGGCAAATCAATGAAGTTCACGTCGAGGCCGGTTCCAAGCTGAACGGCTCGCTGATACGCGAAGGCTGCGTCGACGAGCTGCTCGTGTACCTGGCGCCCACCTTGCTGGGCGATGCGCAAGGCATGTTTTCCTTGCCCGCGCTCAGCGACCTCGACGGTCAATATCGCTTGCAGTTTCACCAGGTTCAGCAAGTCGGCGCAGATGTGCGTATCCTTGCCAGGTTCGGCGCGAGCACCTGATCAAGGCGGGGCAAGGGGCTGCCTGCCATGGCGTCCTATCCACGCTCTTCGGCAAGGCGCCGGCCCCGCACGTTGTACAGATGTTCCCGCCACCGTATTTATTACCTTCTTATTATTACCTTTTTAATTACTTCAATATAGGTTGACCATGTTTACAGGAATTGTTGCAGCCATTGGCAAGATTGAAACCGTGCTGCCGCTCGAAGGCGGCCTCGACGCAGGCGTGCGCCTGAACATCCACGCGGGCGGCTTGCCGCTGGCCGACGTGGCCCTCGGCGATTCGATCGCCATCAATGGCGCCTGCATGACGGTGGTGCAAAAATCGGACACGGGCTTTGCCGTCGATGTCTCGCGCGAAAGCCTCAATTGCACGGTGGGCCTCGATACCACCACGGAAGTGAACCTGGAAAAAGCCCTGACCCTGGCAGAACGCCTCGGTGGCCACCTGGTTTCCGGCCACGTCGACGGCCTGGGCATCGTGCGCAAGTTCGAAGCCGTGGGCGAGTCGTGGGAACTGGTCATCGAAGCGCCGCATGAGCTGGCGAAATACCTGGCCTTCAAGGGTTCCGTCGTCGTCAATGGCGTGTCGCTGACCGTCAACCGCGTGGAAGACCTGGGTGCGGGCGCCGTCAACGGCTGCCGCTTCTCGATCAACCTGATCCCGCACACGATCGCCATGACGACCCTGAAGCACCTGCAAGTCGATGGCAAGGTCAACCTGGAGATTGACCTGATCGCCCGCTATGTCGAGCGTATGTTGTCGCTGGATAAACAAGCATAAGCAGCTTGCCCCTCCGCATGCACCGCGCAGGGAGGGTGCTCCCGGCCTGGCAGTCGCTTGGGGCCTATGCCCGTCGGGCGCATCCCGTGCCGGTTGCGCATCGGGAGCGCGGACGAGGCTTGAGGAAGACGCGTGGCGAGCCACGCGGCGACTTCCCGCTTCGGGGCGGCGCCAGCGGGGGATGCATTCATCTGCCGGGATAGACGCTTGGCCGCCAAGCGTGTGTTGCTTTTCCTGCAGGCGCGCATAATAGGGCTTTCCCCTGTGGAGGCCAGTCATGGATCCGATCTCGCGCGCCACCTTGCCCAATATCATACCGGCAACACCCCGTGTCGGCGAAACGGCGCCGCTGGCGCCGGCCGTGCCCGTGCCCGCTGCAGGCGCGGCGGCAGCCATCTCCATCCTGTCGTCGACCCAGGTCGACATTTCCCCGCTGGGCCAGTTTTTGTCCGGCGTGGCCTTGTCGCGCCGCCAATTGCTGGCCTTGCAGGGCGCCACGGACGAGGCCCGGGCGGCAAATACGCCCGTGCATGTCAACGACGACTTGCTGGCGCTGGTGCGCCAGTTGACGGAATCGTTCGCCCAGCTGCAAACGAGCGGCATCGATGCCAGCCAGCTGGCGACGGCCGGCGATACGCCGGGCAGCCTGGCGCAGCGCTACGATTTGCTGTCGGGCGATGGCACGACGGGCGCCGCGGCTGCGCTGGCGCAGGACGGCAGCTTGCTCACGCAGGCGGGGCTGGCCCGCATCGGCATCGACTTGCGCAATGAAGAGGTGGATGCGACCACCCTGCAGGCGGCGTATGCGGCCGACAGCAATGCCACTCTGAACGCCTTGCAGCAGGGAACGGACGTGCTGGCGCAGGTGGGGGCCGTACTGGCCCAGCGGCAGGGCGCCGTCGTTGCTACTGCCGTGGAAGCCGATCTGAACGGTGAAGGAGTGGCGGCCAGTGCTGTTGTTGCGGGCCAAACGCCGGTGGCACAGGCTGCCGTGCTGGCCCAGACCCCCGCGGACGAACCGGCCATGGCTCCGCTGGATGCCTTGGGGCAGCGGCAGCTGGAAGTGCGGCAGCAGATGGAAACGGAGGAGTTGCAGCAGGACTTGCAAGAGGTGCAACAGCAGTCGGCGCCAGATGCCGCGCAATTGCCGTCCGCCACGGCCGCCCGCGCCCAGCTGGCGCAGGCAGGCGAGTTGCCAGCCCAACAAGCACAACAACGCAGCGCCGATGTGCAGCGGCAGCAAGCGTTGCAGAGCGATGGCGTGCAGGAGCGCTTGCAGACGCAGCGGACAGATAGCGAGCGCATCGATGCCCAGCGTATCGACGGGGAGCGCCAGGTGCGCCAGCAAGTCTCGGCGGGAGTGGAACAGTTGCGCCAGGAGCAAGTCCAGCAGACGCAATTGCAACAAGACCAGCGCCAGGAACAGGTGCGCTTGGCCGCCGACGAGGCGGTACGCACACAGCTGGCGGCCGACGACGCGCAGATGGCGGCGCGGGCGGCCGGCGAACGGGCGCAGTCGCTGGCGCGCGAGGCGCAGGCCGATACCGATGCGGGCCTGGCGGCGGCGACGGCGCAAGCCCAGCTGGCCCAGCAAAATGCACAGGCGCAGCAGCTGGCCGCGCAAAACGCGGGCCAGGCCGTGCCGCCGCCGTCGTCGCAAGACCCGTCCGTGGCGGCGGCCATTGCCGCTTACAATTTGAATAACGCCGCCCTGAATCCCGGCCTGATGAACCGGCCCTTGCCCGCCAGCGACTCGCGTCTGCCGCTGGTGGCGCCGGTTGCCCCCGTGGAACCGGTCAAACCAGTGAACAAGGTTTGATATCGGCCAGATCGAATGTCAAGCAAGGTTTGATACAGGCAAGATTTCAGCCCAGGATGCAGCTTGCGCAGCAGTCAATGCCACGACTCAAGGCAGTAGCGTGGCATCCAGGGTAATGTTGGCCTTAAGTAACTTCGACACGGGGCAGCCAGCCTTGGCCTTGCCCGTCAATTCCTCGAACCTGGCCTGGTCGGCGCCCGGTATCTTCGCTTTCAGCACCAGGTGCACGGCCGTGATGGCAAAACCGTCATCGACCTTGTCCAGGGTCACTTCGGCCGTCGTTTCCATCTTTTCCGCCGTCAAGCCTGCTTCGCCGAGTATCAGCGACAGGGCCATGGTGAAGCAGCCCGCGTGGGCGGCGCCGATCAGTTCTTCCGGGTTGGTGCCGGGCTTGCCTTCGAAGCGGCTGGCAAAGCCGTAGGGATATTCCTGCAGCGCGCCGCTGCGGGTGCTGATGGCGCCCTTGCCATCCTTGATGCCGCCTGACCAGATGGCCGATCCGTTGGTTTTCATGCTGCCGCTCCTGTATGGGGTGTACCTGCAATGACGGGAAAGCGCCGGCGGCGGCTGGCGCGGCCGGGCGCAAGGGGAATCAGCGCCGTGGCGATGACTGGCTGATCTTATGCTCTTTGCAAGGCTGGCGGCGCGCGTTTTGGCCGCGCTGTTTGCGCTGGATCGAAGAATCGGCGCTTTGCCGGGCAGGCCGGGCTGCGGCTGCGGTGTTGCTGTGGCTACACTGTCTTATTTCAGGTCTGTCGACGCTAAATCCTTTAAAATAGCAGGTTATAAGAAAATTCCCGGAAATCTGCGGAATTTTTGCGCTTGATGTTTCAGGTTCAGGTTCAGTTTTTAGTTACATTAACAACGCCCGGCAAAACCGTAGCGAGCGGAAGGGACAGGTGGCTGAGAAGCGCAACCGTACGAAGGTACGGTGCGCATCGCAGGCCGCCTGGACCGACGCGCAGCAGGTTATGCCAGGCGTCATACGAGGATGAATAATGTCTATATCCAGCACCGAAGAGATCGTCGCTGAATTGCGCGCCGGCCGCATGGTGATACTGGTCGATGAAGAAGACCGGGAAAATGAAGGCGATCTGGTGCTTGCCGCCGATTTCGTGACGCCTGAAGCAATCAATTTCATGATCACGCATGCGCGTGGCCTCGTTTGCCTGACCTTGACGGAAGAGCGTTGCGACGAGCTGAACCTGTCGATGATGACCTCGCGCAATGGCACGGCCTACGGCACCAACTTCACCGTTTCCATCGAGGCGGCAGAAGGCGTGACCACGGGCATTTCCGCCGCCGACCGCGCCAAGACCATCCAGGTGGCCGTGGCCAAGGGCACGCAGCCCAGCGATATCGTCCAGCCTGGCCATATCTTCCCGCTGAAAGCGCAAAAAGGCGGCGTGCTGATGCGCGCTGGCCATACGGAAGCCGGCTGCGACTTGACGGCCATGGCCGGCCTGACGCCCGCCTCCGTGATTTGCGAAATCATGAAGGACGACGGCACCATGGCGCGCCTGCCGGACTTGCTGGTGTTTGCCGAGCAACATGGCCTGAAGATCGGCACGATTGCTGACCTGATCCATTACCGCAGCCAGACGGAGTCGCTGGTCGAGCGCGTTGCCGAGCGCACCCTGCATACGGCGCATGGCGAATTCCGCCTGATCGCCTTCCGCGACAAGCCGAGCGCATCGGCCCACCTGGCCCTCGTGCACGGCGACCTGGCCCCGGGCCTGGAAGCGCTGGTGCGCGTGCACCAGCCCGTTTCCCTGCTCGATGTGCTGGAAAGCGAGGCGACCACCCATTCGTGGACGGTGGCCGCCTCGATGGCCGCCATCAAGCGCTCCGAGCGGGGCGTGATGGTCTTGCTGAACTGCGGCGAGACGTCGGGCGAGCTGTTTGCCCAGTTTGCCGCGCTCGATACGCCGCAAGCCAAGCCGAAAGGCCGCGCCGCCAGCATGGATCTGCGCAGCTATGGCATCGGCGCGCAAATCCTGCGCGACTTGGGTGTGAGCAAGATGCAATTGCTGGCCAGCCCGCGCAAGATGCCGTCGATGGTCGGTTTCGACCTGGAGGTAACGGGTTTTCAGTGCCATCCTGGCCAGGACGCCTAAGCAAATCTACTGCGCGTCGTGGTTTGCGGCCTGCGATGCGCTCTGTACTGCCGTGCAGTTGCGCTTCTCGGCCACCAATCACTGCCGCTCGCTACGATTTTGTCAGGCGTCGATGTGATACTAAATGAAGGCGACATGTGCGTGTCGCCCTGAACCACCAGATTAAAGAGGCTTATGATGACCGTAGGAACATATGAAACCAATTTTGCCGGCGAAGGTTTGCGCGTCGGTATCGTCCAGGCACGATTCAATGAAATCGTCGGTGGTGGCTTGCTGTCGGCATGCCTGGAAGAGTTGAGCAAGCTGGGCGTGGCCGATGAAGATATCCTGCACGTGACCGTGCCGGGCGCCCTGGAAATCCCACTGATTCTGCAAAAAATGGCAGAAACCGAGCAATTCGACGCCCTGATCGCACTGGGCGCCGTGATTCGCGGTGAAACCTACCACTTCGAGCTGGTATCGAACGAATCGGGCGCGGGCATCACGCGCGTCGGTCTCGATTACGGCATCCCCATCGCCAACGCAGTGTTGACGACCGAAAACGACGAGCAGGCGGAAGTGCGCATGCTGGTCAAGGGAGCGGAAGCGGCACGCGTGGCAGTGGAAATGGCTAATCTGGCGCAAGCGCTGGAAGAGTTGCAGGACGCCGACGAAGACTGAGCGCATGTGACAAGAATGCCATGGCGGCGTTGCGAGGCCTAGCCGTACTTTCGTACTGTGTTCGGCCTCGCGCCTTGCCCTGACATCCTTCTCACGCACGCTTGAGCTGTGGCTGCGCTGCCTAAAGGCGCACCATAGTGTCTCGCCGGAATTTGTAGTGAACAAGTACTTAAGAACAGGTAACAATCATGACTGAGAAAAATTTGCTCGCCAATCCCAGCAAAAACCGCACGCCGCGTCACCGCGCGCGCGAGTTTGCGCTGCAGGGCTTGTACCAGTGGCTGTTGAATAATGAAGATGCGACCACCGTCGTGAACAATATTCGCGCCGCGCATGGCTTCGACAAGGCGGACGGCGATCACTTCACGGTGCTGCTGTACGGCACGATCAAGGATTCGCTGGCGCTGCGCGACAGCATGGCCCCATTGATCGACCGCAATATCGCGGAACTGTCGCCAATCGAACACGGCATCCTGCTGATCGGCGCGTTCGAGCTGAAGAACAACATGGAAATCCCGTACCGCGTCGTCATCAACGAAGCGGTCGAGCTGGCCAAGTCGTTTGGCGGTATCGACGGCCACAAGTATGTGAACGGCGTGCTGGACAAGCTGGCAGTGAAATTCCGCGAGGAAGAAGTCAACGCCAACAAGCGCAAGTAATATATGTATACATCCTGCGGCTGGGCCGCACGGATGCAAAAAGGGCAGACTGCAAAGTCTGCCCTTTTTGTTTGTGAAGCGCTGTCAACATATGGCCTCGCGCCTCTTCGCGGGCCTTGGCGGCCTCTTTCGACCGTGGCGGGCAAGCCAGGCACCGGCTCTGTCGGTACGGCGAAGGTGGTGCACTGCGCCCGCCATCGCTCGTGAGCGGGCCGCGCAGCTGGTCCGAAGAGCGTGCGCCCAGCAAGCCGTACGCCGCAGGGCAAGAAAAAAGCCACCGGCACGTGCGTGCGGTGGCTTTTTTGCTGGATGCCCCTGTGAGGGCTTTTAAAGGGTCACAGGCCGGCGATCTCGTTATGCGGTGCAATCTTGATGGTAATGCTGCCGCTTTCCTTCGGCAGGGCAGGCGCCTGGGCTGGCGCCGGCGTGTTCGATGCCATCACCGGCGTCGTCGTCGGCACGCGCTGGCCGGCGGACACTTGCTTCAGGCGCCGGTATTCGGCCAGCACGCGCGAGCCGTAGCCCGAGTCGGTGGCGAAGTTGGCGGCGCCGACGTAGGTTTTCAAGCCCGCTTCGACGGAACCGCCACGCGTGACGTAGTCTTTCAGGATCAGCGAGCCGACACGGATGTTGGCCACCGGATTCAAGGCCGCTTGCACGCCGCCCATTTCCTGGAAGCGCTCGTGGTGGATCTTCGACATGACCTGCATCAAGCCCTGCGCGCCCACTGGGCTTTCAGCGAACGGGTTCAGGCCCGATTCGATGGCCATCACGGCCAGGATCAGCAGCGGGTCGAGCTTGATTTCACGCGCCGTCAGGTAGGCCGTCGAGACGAGCATATTGGTCGCATCGTTGGCCACGCGGTAGCGCTTGGAGAGCCAGTTGGTGACCCATTGCTGCTGCTTTTGCGTGCCCAGCAGGGCTTTTTCTTCCTTCGTCAGCGGTGCATCGTTGACGGCGGCCGTTTGCACGGAAGCAGGCGCTTCCATCAGTGCCGACAGGGCCGGTGCTTCCACGGCTTGTGCTTCTGCCATCGGCAGCGGGAACAGGCTGTGCGTCAGCTGCTTGCCCAGGTCCGGGCGGAACATCAGCAGGGCGATCAGTGCAAGTGCGGAAATGCCAAAGACTGTCAGTGTGTGTTGCGCCGTGGTCAAAACGCCACGAGCTGAAATGGCCGTTGCGCGGGCGCGCAAACGCGCCAACGCTGGCTGGCCAGCCACGGTTGAAGCAGGCAAAGCTGCTTCAGTGCTACGATGAGTCATAGAGTTCCCCGAAATGTCGCGTCAACAGGCAGTCCCTCCGCGGTCTCGCGGTGTTGTGGGTACTGCCAATGCCGTGCATCAGAAATATCATCGTTTCCGCCGCGTATGGATGCGTGCGAGAAACGCCGTCATTGCTTGCCTGAGCTGATCGGTCCCTTTTGGTATTGGATCAGTCGCAATACAACTTTTACCGGGGGTAAGGCAGACGCCTTTTGAAAACACTCCTTAAAATGTCATGTGGAGCCCCGACTCCGTGAATGAAGGAGAGACGCTAAAATCAAGCTCTGGGCCGGCGTCCTCTTTCAAGTTGGGCGAATTGTAGAAGCCGTTTTATATCAAGTCAATACTAACGAATCGTTTCTTTATTACTTTTATGTCTTACTTTTTGACTTGCATTGTGCCAAAAGCCAATAAAATCAATTACTTGGCATAGATCCTTCAGCAACGGCGTCCGACGTCAAAAAAAATTAAAAACACATGAAATATTCAGATTTGCGAGATTTTATTTCTCAACTGCAACAAATGGGTGAACTTAAGCCCATTTCAACGCCCATTTCACCGATTTTGGAGATGACGGAGGTTTGCGACCGCACCCTGCGCGCCGGCGGACCGGCCTTGCTGTTCAACCATCCGACGGGGCACACGATGCCGGTGCTGGGCAACCTGTTCGGCACGCCGCGTAGGGTGGCGCTGGGCATGGGCGCCGAGGACGTCAGCGAACTGCGCAAGATCGGCCATGTGCTGGCGCGCCTGAAGGAACCGGAGCCGCCGAAGGATTTCAAGGATTTGCTGGGCCTGGGCTCGCTGGTGAAATCCGTGTGGGACATGTCGCCGAAAGAGTTGCGCGGCGCGAAATGCCAGGAAATCGTCTGGGAAGGCAATGACGTCGACCTGGCGCGCCTGCCGATCCAGCATTGCTGGCCCGGCGACATCGCCCCCCTGATCACGTGGGGCCTGGTGATTACCAAGGGCCCGAACAAGAAGCGCCAGAACCTGGGTATTTACCGCCAGCAAGTGCTGGGGCGCAATAAGGTCATCATGCGCTGGCTGGCGCACCGGGGCGGCGCGCTGGACTTCCGCGAGCACGCCATCCAGAGCAAGGGCAAGCCATATCCGATCGCCGTCGCGCTGGGCGCCGATCCCGCTACTATATTAGGTGCCGTGACGCCGGTGCCGGACAGCCTGTCCGAATACCAGTTCGCCGGCTTGCTGCGCGGCAGCCGCACGGAGCTGGTGAAGGCCATCGGCAGTGAGCTGCGCGTGCCCGCGTCGGCCGAGATCGTGCTGGAAGGCCATATCTATCCGGACGAAAACCATCCGAGCGGCTACGAGCATGCGCTGGAAGGGCCGTATGGCGACCACACGGGCTACTATAATGAGCAGGACAGTTTCCCCGTGTTTACCATCGACCGCATCACCATGCGCCGTGACCCGATTTACCACTCCACGTATACGGGCAAGCCGCCGGACGAGCCGGCCGTGCTGGGCCTGGCGCTGAACGAAGTGTTCGTGCCGCTGCTGCAAAAGCAGTTCAGCGAGATCACCGACTTTTACCTGCCGCCCGAAGGCTGCAGCTACCGCATGGCCGTGGTGCAGATCAAGAAACAGTACGCGGGTCACGCCAAGCGCGTGATGTTCGGGGTGTGGAGCTTCTTGCGCCAGTTCATGTATACCAAGTTCATCGTCGTCGTCGACGAGGACGTCGATATCCGCGACTGGAAAGAGGTCATCTGGGCCATCACCACGCGCGTCGACCCGATCCGCGACACGACCCTGGTCGACAACACGCCGATCGACTACCTGGACTTCGCCTCGCCGATCAGCGGCCTGGGCAGCAAGATGGGCATCGACGCGACGAATAAGTGGCCGGGCGAAACGACGCGCGAGTGGGGCACGACGATCGCCATGACGCCGGAAGTGAAGGCGAAGGTGGATGGGATCTGGCAGGAGCTGGGTTTGTAGGGACTACGTAGGTCGGGTTAGCGCTTGCGCGTAAGCCGACGTTGCGGCGCTTGCATGCTCATGGTGGGCATGGCTCGCATGCTCATGGTGGGCATACTCAGCAGTGTCGGCTTACGGCCTGCGGCCTAAGCCGACCTACGCCGACCTACGCCGACCTGCGCAGGAAATGATTGCGCCCGATACGGCAACTTCCCCAATCTTGCGCAGGTCGGTTATAATTGTCCCCGGCGGGCCCCTGCGCATCGTGGCATGGCTAACCTGGTCAGGTCGGGAACGAAGCAGCCACGGCTATTAACCATGAGTGCCGCAGATCAGGCTCGCCTCCTTCGGGAATGTTTTATCAGGATCGACAATCAAGCTGCCATGGGCAGCTTTTTTGTTTTATGGCCTCTTTTTCTTGCCAGGCCGCGGCATTGCCGGGCTTGTCCCTTTTTGCATAAATAGTCGCGGGGCATGTTATACAATTGCTGCTTTGCCGCGTCTGCCAGATTTGAATGGCCCGGCCATGAGGCTTGCGCCCGCCGCGCAGGATCACCCGCAAAATCGCATGGTAAAATCTCAGCATGTCCTATCAAGTCCTCGCCCGTAAATACCGCCCCAAGAATTTCGAGACGCTCGTCGGCCAGGAGCACGTCGTGCGCGCGCTCACGCATGCCTTGCACAGTGGCCGATTGCATCACGCCTACCTGTTCACGGGCACGCGCGGCGTCGGCAAGACGACCCTGTCGCGCATCCTGGCCAAATCGCTCAATTGCATCGGCCCTGACGGCACGGGCGGCATCACGGCCCAGCCGTGCGGCCAGTGCGAAGCGTGCACGGCGATCGACGCGGGACGCTTTGTCGACTATATCGAGATGGATGCGGCGTCGAACCGCGGCGTCGATGAAATGGCGCAGCTGCTCGAGCAAGCCGTATATGCGCCAAGCAATGCGCGCTTCAAGGTCTATATGATCGATGAGGTGCACATGCTGACGAACCACGCGTTCAATTCCATGCTGAAGACGCTGGAAGAGCCGCCCGAGCATGTCAAATTCATCCTGGCCACGACGGACCCGCAAAAAATACCCGTCACCGTGCTGTCGCGCTGCCTGCAGTTCAACCTCAAGCAGATGCCGCCCGGCCACATCATCAGCCACCTGGACAATATCCTGGGGCAGGAGGGCATCGCCTTCGAACAGCCGGCCTTGCGCCTGCTGGCCCAGGGCGCCCACGGTTCCATGCGCGATGCGCTGTCGCTGACGGACCAGGCCATCGCGTATGCGGCCGGCGAAGTGACCCTCGATGCCGTGCAAGGCATGCTGGGGGCGCTCGACCAGTCCTACCTGGTGCGTCTGCTCGACGCGCTGGCGCAGCAGGATGGCGCCGATCTCCTGGCCGTGGCCGACGAGATGGCCTCGCGCAGCCTGTCGTACAACGGCGCGCTGCAGGATCTCGGTACTTTATTGCACCGCATTGCGCTGGCGCAAAGCGTGCCGGCCGCCTTGCCGCAGGATCTGCCCGAATACGCGGACATCGTGCGCCTGGCCGCCGCCTTCGATGCGGAAGAAGTGCAGCTGTTTTACCAGATCGCCGTGCATGGCCGCAATGAACTGGGCCTGGCGCCCGACGAATATGCGGGCTTTACCATGACCTTGCTGCGCATGCTGGCCTTTCGGCCCGGCATAGGCGGCGCCGATGGCGTGCCGGCTGCCGCACCTGCGTCGGCTCCGGGCAATCGTCCCGCTGCCGTGGCCGCCGCGCGCGCGGCAGCAGGCGCGTCCGCACCGGCCGCCCGCGCCGCCACGAACAGCGTGGCCAGCCATGCTGCCGTGACGCCACCTGCCGTCGTGGCCGCTGCCGCCGCCAGCCTGGCGCGCAGCGAAGCGCCGCCGCCGCGCGCGCCGGCAGCCGTATCGGCACCAGCACCAGCACCAGCACCAGCGGCGGCGCCGCCCGCCGCCGCCCCGGCTGCCGCGCCAGCCGCAGCTGCGTCGGCAGCGCCCGCTGCACCGCTCAGTTCCGCCCGCGCCGCCATCAATGCGGCGCTGGAAGCGGCCCGCGCCGCCTCGAAAGGCCGTCCCGGCAGCGCGCCGTCGGCGCCTTCCTCGGCGCCCAAGCCCGCCGCGCCGGCACCGGCCGCCGCCGTAGCCGCGCCAGCCACCGCCCCGGCCGTGCCTGTCCAGGCTGCGCCGCCACCGCCTGCCGCCGCGAAAGCGCCGGCGCCGTGGGACGACGCGCCACCGGTGGCCGTGATGGACGCGCCGGTAGTCGCGCCCGCGCCCGTGCAGCAGGCGCGTCCTGCGGCGGCGCCACAGCAGGCGCCGGCCGACGACGACTTGCCGCCATGGGTCACCGAATTCTCCGACGACAGCGCCTCGGCCGCCGTCTCGGCGCCGGCTGGCGCGCCAGCCATGCAAGGCAACGAGCAGCCGGCCGTCATCATGCCGCAGCGTGCCGCCAAGCAAGCCGCGCCCAGCGCACCGTATGTGATCACGCCCGTGCCCGGCCTGGACTGGGACGGCAACTGGCCGGCCGTCGCCGCCGTGCTGCCCTTGCGCGGCGTGGCCCAGCAGCTGGCCGTGCAGGCCGAGCTGATCGAATGCCTGCACGACGGCCACAGCACCACGTTCCGCCTGCGCGTGCCGATCGACACGTGGCGCAGTCCCGCCAACGTGGAAAAACTGGCGGCCGCGCTGACCGAGCGCTTCGGGCGCAAGGTGAATGTCGATACGGAACTGGGCGCCGTCTGGTACACGGCCAGCGCGGAAGCGCAGGCGCACCGCGAGGCGTGCCAGCTGCAAGCGGAAGCAACCATTGCCAGCGACCCCTTCGTGCTCGACATGAAGCGTGCATTCGACGCTTTTGTCGTGCCGGGAACGATTACCCCTGCACCGGCCGGCTCCGCCGCGCCGACCCTGCATTGATGATTAACACACTCACAAACTGAATTGAACGGAGCATTCTCATGATGAAAAATCAACTGGCTGGCCTGATGAAGCAGGCGCAAGCAATGCAAGACAACATGAAAAAGGCCCAGGAACAACTGGCGCTGGTGGAAGTGGAAGGCCAGTCGGGCGCCGGCCTCGTGAAAATCGTCATGACCTGCAAGAACGACGTCAAGCGCGTATCGATCGACCCGTCGCTGCTGGCCGACGACAAGGATATGCTGGAAGACCTGGTCGCCGCCGCCTTCAACGACGCCGTGCGCAAGGCGGAAGCGACGTCCGCTGAAAAAATGGCAGGCTTGACCGGCGGCATGAACTTGCCAGCCGGCTTCAAAATGCCATTCTGATGACACACCGCATGCGCTCGATCTGCGGCAGGGGGCAAGGTTGATCCATGTCCAAGTCGCTTGAATTTTTGACCGAGGCGCTGCGGCGCCTGCCCGGCGTCGGCCCCAAGTCGGCGCAGCGGATGGCATTTCATTTGTTGCAGCACGATAGGGAAGGCGCGGCCATGCTGTCGCGCGCCCTGTTCCAGGCCGTCGATGCCGTGCATCACTGCGGCCTGTGCAATACCTTTACCGAACATGAAGTGTGCGAGACCTGTCTCGACGAAGAGCGCGACAAGCGCTTGCTGTGCGTGGTGGAAACGCCGGCCGACCAGCTGATGATCGAGCAGACGCTCACCTACAAGGGCCTGTATTTCGTGCTCATGGGGCGATTGTCTCCGCTCGACGGCATCGGCCCGAAAGATATCCACCTCGAAAAATTGCTGAACCGCGCCAACGATGGCGTGGTCGGCGAAGTGGTGCTGGCCACCAACTTCACGAATGAAGGCGAAGCGACGGCCCATTACATCAGCGAAATGCTGAAGGCGCGGGGCTTGCGCGTGAGCCGCCTGGCCCGCGGCGTGCCCGTGGGGGGCGAACTGGAATACGTCGACGCGGGCACCATCGCCCGCGCGATGCTCGACCGCAGGGCAACCTGAACACGACATGACAGACGCTTCCGCATCTTCCGGCCCCCTCAAAGGCATCAAAGTCCTGGAACTGGGCACCCTGATCGCGGGACCGTTCTGCGCCCGCATGCTGGCCGAATTCGGCGCCGACGTGATCAAGATCGAGTCGCCCGATGGCGGCGACCCCATCCGTACCTGGCGCGTGCTGAAGGATGGCACTTCACTGTGGTGGTCGGTGCAGGCGCGCAACAAGAAAAGTCTCACGCTGAACCTGAAGTCGCCGGAAGGCCGCGCCATCGCGCGCCAGCTGGCCCTGGAAGCGGACATCATCATCGAGAATTACCGCCCCGGCGTGCTGGAGAAGTGGGATCTCGGCTATGCGCAGCTCAAGCAGGTCAAGCCTTCCCTCATCATGGTGCGCCTGTCCGGCTTTGGCCAGACGGGTCCCATGAAGGATTTGCCCGGTTTCGGCGCCATCGGCGAAGCCATGGGCGGCTTGCGCTATGTATCCGGCTTTGCCGACCGTCCGCCCGTGCGCGTGGGCGTGTCCATCGGCGACTCGGTGGCGGCCCTGCACGGCGTGATCGGCGCCATGATGGCGCTGCGCCACCGCGACGTGACGGGCGGGCGCGAGCACGGCGAAGGGCAGATGGTCGACGTGGCCCTGTACGAATCCGTGTTCAACCTGATGGAATCGCTGGTGCCCGAATACGACCAGGCGGGCGTCGTGCGCGAGCGCACGGGCGGCTCGCTGCCCGGCATCGTGCCCTCGAATACCTACACGACGGGCGATGGCGAAAACATCGTCATCGCCGGCAATGGCGACGCCATCTTCAAGCGCCTGATGCTGGCCATGGGCCGCATCGACATGGCGGGCGACCCGCAGCTGGCGCGCAACGACGGCAGGGTGGCGCGCACGCAGGAGATCGACGACGCCATCGGCGCCTGGTGCGCCACGCACACGATAGACAGCGCGCTGGCCGTGCTGCAGGCGGCCGACGTGCCCGCCGGCAAAATCTACTCGGTGCGCGACATGCTGAGCGATCCGCAGTTTCTCTCCCGCGACATGTTTGAACAGCACCATTTCGCCGACGGCACGCCCGTCAAATTGCCGGCCATCAGCCCGAAACTGTCGGCCACGCCGGGCAGGACGCAGTGGCTGGGACCGACCCTGGGCCAGCATAACGACGAGGTGCTGGCGTCGCTCGGTTATGACGCCGCCGCCATCGCGCGCCTGAAGGCCGACGGCGTGCTGTAATAAGGTGTCGGTCGGATTGGCGGCGGTACGCCGCGTAATCCGCCATCGCCACAGGCCGCTCCTGTATCTTTCGTCCACACACCAGCCGGGCCAACCATGTTGTCGGATTACACTGGGCTTTGCCCCGCTAATCCGACCTACGCAAATTACCTGATACTTATCATGCATCGATTTTTTCACCGCGTGCCCGCCGCGCTTGCCCTGGCCAGTGCCGCCATCCTCCTGTCCGCCTGCGCCAGCTTTCCCCACGATGCGCCGATTGCGGGCCTGCGCCTGATCGGCGAGCAGCGCATCGCCTTGAAGCAGCCGTTCCAGGGCACCACGGTGGGCGGCCTGTCCGGCATCGACTACGATGCGGCCAGTGGCACCTGGGTGATGGAAAGCGATGACCGCTCGGAAATCAATCCGGCCCGTTTCTACCGCGCCACGCTCGCCTACGACAGCGCGGCATTCACCGGCGTGACCTTCAACAGCGTGCATTTCTTCACGCAGCCCGACGGCAGCCGCTATCCGAACCTGGCGCATGCCAGGCTGGAGCAGGGTGACGCGGTGGCCGACATCGAAACCATCCGCGTCGATCCCCGCGACGGCAGCCTGTGGTATGGCAGCGAAGGCAACCGCAAGGTGGGCTTGCACCCGTTCGTGCGCCACGCGGACCGCGACGGGCGTTACCTGGCCACCTTGCCGACTCCCGCCATGTTCCGCGTGTCGAAGGACGAAACCGGCTCGCGCAACAACATGAGCTTCGAGGCGCTGTCGTTTGCCAGCGATGGCAAGAGCCTGTGGCTGGGCATGGAAGCGGCCCTGTACCAGGATGGCCCGCTGGCCACGCCCGATCGCGGTTCCGTCGTGCGCATCACGCGGCTGGACCGCGCCGGCGCCGTGCTGGGCCAGTATGCGTATGCTATCGAGCCGGTGGCGTCGCGGCCCGCGCCGGGACGCGAAGCGGACAATGGCGTATCGGAAATCCTCGCCGTCAACGACCATCAATTGCTGGTGGTGGAGCGGGCCGGCGTGGAAAACGCGGACGGCGTCTACGCCAACCACGTGCGCGTGTACGAAATGGATACGCAGGGCGCCACCGACATCCAGTCCATCCCGGCGCTGGCGGGCGCGGCCTACGTGCCGGCGCGCAAGCGCCTGCTGCTGGACCTGGAAAAGACTGGCCTGCCGCGGGTCGACAATATCGAAGGCATCAGCTGGGGACCGCGCCTGGCGAACGGCCGGCGCAGCCTGGTGATGATTTCCGACGATAACTTCAACGCGCAGCAAGTCACGCAAATCCTTGCCTTCGAAGTGCTCTAGCTTCCAGGCTGGCCATCTGGCCCGCCTGCTTGAGCAGCATGGCCGTGATGGCGTCGTGCGGCGACGGGTGGCCGAGGAAATAGCCCTGGGCCATGTCGCAGCCATATTCTTCCAGCATCAGCAATTGCTCGTCCGTTTCCACGCCCTCGGCCACCACCACCATCTTCAAGCCATGCGCCATGGCGATGATGGCGCGCGTGATGGCCGCGTTTTCCGCGTCCTGCGGCAGGCCGGCGATAAAGCTCTTGTCGATCTTCAAGGCCCGCACGTCGAAGCGTTTTAAGTAATTCATCGACGAATATCCCGTGCCGAAGTCGTCGATGGACAGGTACACGCCGATGCCGCGCAACTGCTCCAAGGTCACCATGGTGGCGCGCGCGTCGTCCATCAAGGTGCCTTCCGTCAATTCCAGCTCCAGCAGGCGCGCGTCCAGGCCCGTGTCGGCCAGCACCGAGAGCACGATCTGCATCAGGTTTTCATCCTTGAACTGCTTGGCCGACAGGTTGACGGCCATGCGGATGGCGCGCCCGCCATCGCTTTGCCACGCCTTGGCCTGGTTGCAGGCCGTGCGCAGCACCCATTCGCCGATCGGCACGATGAGGCCCGTCTCTTCGGCCAGCGGGATGAATTCCGTGGGCGAAATGATCCCTCGTTCCGGATGGCGCCAGCGCACGAGCGCTTCGACGCCGACGATCTGCGTGCTGGGCACGTCGATCTGCGGCTGGTACAGCAGATACAGCTCGTTGTTCTGCAAGGCCTTCCTCAGGCCCACTTCCATCTTGACGTGGCTCATGATTTCCATCGTCAGCGAGGAGCTGTACAGCTTGGCGTTGTTCTTGCCGCAGTTCTTCGCGTGGTACATGGCCGTGTCCGCATATTTGAGCAGCGAGTTGCAATCCTCGCCATCTTCCGGATACAGCGAGATGCCGATGCTGGCCGTGACGAAAATCTCGTGCGATTCGATCATGAAGGGCCGGCGCATGGCTTCCTTGACGCGGTGCGCCACGTTCAGCGCGTCTTCCACCCGCTCCAGGTCGGGTATCAATATGGTGAATTCATCGCCGCCCAGGCGCGCCAGGTTGCTGCCGCCGGAGGTGGGCTCAAATTCGTGTTCGGCGCGCAGCACCAGGTCGCTGGGACGGATGGTTTCGCGCAGGCGCTCGGACACCACCTTGAGCAAGTGGTCGCCCACGTCGTGGCCCAAGGTGTCGTTGATGCGCTTGAAGGCATCGAGGTCCATGAACAGCACGGCGAATTTCTTGTCGTGCTCTTTCGAGCGGGACAGTTCGCGCTCCAGCGTTTCCAGGAAGGCCTGGCGGTTCGGGATGCCCGTCAGGCTGTCGCAATAGGCGAGGCGGCGGATCTGTTCCTCGGTGCGTTTGCGTTCGCTGATGTCGCGCACGAGGCCCAGCACCTCGTCGGCGCCCGTTGCCACCAGGCGCGCCTCGAAGTGGCGCGTGCTGTCGCCATGCGTGAGCGTGTAGTCGACCGAGCGGATGTGCTGCGTGGCCAGCACGGCGTGCGCCTGGTCCAGCAGGCGCGCGGCGATCTCCGGCGGCAGCACGTCGCGGATATGGCTGCCCACGCAGTTTTCGATGGAAAAGCCGGCGCTGGCGTCGTGGCCCTGTTCGTAGTCGAGATAATAGCCCTCGCGGTTCAGGCGAAAGAAGGTGTCGGGGATGGCGGCCAGTACGGCGCGGTTGTGCGCGTCGGCGATGCGCAGGCGGGCGATGGCGTCGCTGGCGCGCAGCACGTACAGCACGCGGTGGCCGAGGATGGGCCAGTTGATGGGCTTGGAAATGAAGTCGGTGGCGCCCACCTCGTAGGCGCGCGTGACGGCTTCCAGTTCGTCGCCGCCCGTGACCATGATGATGGGCACCGTGCCGCCCACTTCCTGGCGGCGGATTTCGCGGCACACGGCAAAGCCGTCCAGGGCCGGCATGTCGACGTCGAGCATGACCAGGTCCGGCCCGCTGTGCTTGTAGCTGGCCAGCGCCTGCACGCCATCCTCGGCCTCGATCACGTCCAGGCCCACCTGCGTGAGCATCTGCCGCATCAGCAAGCGCATCACGGGATCGTCGTCGGCCACCAGCACCAGGCCGCGGGGAGGAGAGAGGGGCGCTGTCATGTCAGTGTTCCTTCACGAGGATGGCGCTCAGCGATTCGCGCACCGCCAGGAATGCCTGCTGCATCTGCTGCAGCAGGCTGGCTGCGCCTTCCGTGCTGCCGGCGCGGCCCAGTTTCTCCATCTCCTTGCACAGTTGCGCCAGGCCGTCGGCGCCCACGTTGGCGCTGCCGGACTTCAGGCTGTGCGCCACCTTGCGCAGCGCTTCCGCATCGGCGCCGGCGATGGCGTCGCGCATGGCGGCCAGCTGGCGCGGCGTCTCGCCCGTGAAGGCGAGGATGACGCGCTCGAGCAGCGCATCGCCATCCGTGCCGGACAGGGCGCGGATGTTTTCCAGCGCCTGCCGGTTCAGCGGCTGGCCCGCCGGCTGGGCCGCGGCCGCGGGTGCCGGCATCGGTGGCGGCGCCTGCTGTGCCTGGGGCTGCACCTGCATCGCCGGCTCTGGCGTCTCGCTGTGGTGCACGGTGGCCGCGCGCGGCAGGGTGATCCAGCGCGCGATCGTGTGGCCGAGGTCTTGCTGCGTGAACGGCTTGCTCAGGTAGTCGTCCATGCCGGCCGCCAGGCACGCTTCGCGGTCGCCCTGCAGCGCGTTGGCCGTGATGGCGACGATGGGCAGCACGCGCGCGTGGCCGCACTGCTGTTCGTGGCGGCGGATTTCCGCCGTGGCGGCAAAACCGTCCATCACGGGCATCTGGCAATCCATCAGGATCAGGTCGAAATCCTCGGCCTGCGCCGCCTGCAGCGCTTCCTCGCCGTTGTGCGCGCACACCACGTCCAGGCCCAGGCTGTCGAGCATGGCCAGCGCCACTTCCACATTGACGGCATTGTCCTCGGCCAGCAGCACGCGGCGGCGCTGGCGCCGGCCCACCTGGCGCGAAGCGTGCGGCGGATGGATGCGCAGGCTGTCGCTGGCACGCGGCGGCGTGACGATGCAGTCGAACAGGTCGCATTCGCGGGCCGGCTTGATCAGCTGGAAGGCCACGCCCGCCTCGCGCCGCTGGACGGGATCGGCCGCACCCTGTTCCGTGCTCAGCAACAAGAGTTTCAGGTCGGCCAGCAGCGGGTCGCTCTTGATGGTGGCGGCCAGGGCCAGGCCGCTGGTGCGCGGCAATTCCATGTCGAGCAGGGCCACGGCATACGGCGTGCCGGCCTGCGCGGCCGCACGCAGGCGCGCCAGGCAGTCGCTGGCCGTGCCGGCGCTGTCGCTGACGATGTGCCAGCTGGCCAGTTGCCGCTCCAGCACGGCGCGCGTGGCGGGTGTGTGGTCGACGATCAAGGCGCGTAACCCTCGCGTGGTTTTCAGATTGAAGGACGGGTCATCGCTGTCGACCCGGCGCTTATCGAAATTTACTTCGAACCAGAAGATCGAGCCTTGCGTTAAAGCATTGTCGACGCCGATTTTTCCGCCCATCAGCTCCACCAGCTGTTTCGAGATCGTCAGGCCCAGGCCCGTGCCGCCATGCTTGCGCGTGGTCGAGCCGTCGGCCTGCGAGAACGATTCGAAGATGCGGCTCTGCGCCTCGTTCGACACGCCGATGCCCGTGTCGTGCACCTCGAAGCGCAAGCCCACGCTGGGCGCGTCCTCGCAGCACACTTCCACCTTCACCGTGACCTTGCCCGTTTCCGTGAACTTGATGGCGTTGCCCAGCAGATTGACGATGATCTGGCGCAGGCGGTTCGGGTCGCCGCAGATGGCGATCGGGATATCGTTGGCGATGTCGAATTCCAGGCAGATATTCTTCGCTTCCGCCTGCGGCGCGAACACGTGCTCGATATCGTCGAGCAGCTCGCGGAAATTGAAGCGGATGTATTCGACGCTGAGCTTGCCCGCCTCGATCTTGGAAAAGTCGAGGATGTCGTTGATGATCACCAGCAAATTCTGCCCCGAACGCTGCACCATGCTCGTGTAGTGGCGCTGCTGCGCCGTCAGCGGGCTGGCCAGCAGCAGCTCCGTCATGCCCAGCACGCCGTTCATGGGCGTGCGGATTTCATGGCTCATGGTGGCGAGGAAGGCGCTTTTCGCCTGGCTGGCCGCCTCGGCCGCATCCTTGGCCTTCTCCAGCTGCGCCGTGCGCACGCCCACCTGGCGTTCGAGCTGGTCGCGGTAATTGGCCAGGGTGCTGTCGCGGCTGTCGATCTGCGCCAGCATGTCGTTGAAGCTGTCGATCAGCACGCCCAGCTCGTCGCTGCGCTGGTGCGCGATGCGGTGGCTGTAGGTCTGGCTGCTCGAGACTTTTTGCGCTGTATCAATGAGCTTGGTGATCGGTTCGGCGATCACGCTCTTGAAGCGCCGCGCCAGGAACACGGCGATCAGGAAGGACAGCACGGTGGCGCCGCCGATGGCGCCCACGTGGCGGCCGATGTCGCGCCACATGTGGTTCAGGTCAGCCTCGATCAGCACGACGCCGATGAACTTGGGCGCCTTGTCCTGTGTCCAATAGATGGGGCGGTACAGGCGCATGGCGGGCGCCAGGGTGCGACCTGTCGCTTGCGCCATGCTTTCCGTGGCCAGGCCGGCCAGCAGGGCCGGCTCCAGGTTCTGCAGCGGCGCCAATCCCTGCGCATGCTGGGGCGCGCGGTACTGGGCCAGCAGGCGGCCGCCGGCGTCGAACAGGGCTGCCTGGGCGATCTCGTCGCGCGCCGCCAGCGCCGCCAGCACTTGCTCCGCCTGCGCCGGCCTGCCCGCCAGCAAGGGTGCCGCCCCGGCCGCGCCGATGACGCCCGCCAGCGACAACAATTGCTTGCCTTCATCGTCTTTGTGGCTGAGCACGGACGTCAGGGCAAACGCGACGAATACCAGCAGCAGCGCGCAGCCCGACGACAGCACCGAGATCATGGTCAGCTTCTGGCTGATGCTGGAGCGTTGGAAATTGAACATGGCTGCGGCGCTCTCCGTTCGATCCGTTGACTGTTTTTTAATTCCTATTGGAAAAATATAGACGCGAAGACACACCCCGATGTTGATGTGGGTCTAATGGAAGAAAGGGGGAGGGGAACTTATACGAGAGAGAATGGATAGGGCGGTCTCACAAGACCGCCCTCAAATTATTGCTGAGTAACAACACCTGAGCCAGCCGTCGCGAGCGGAAGGGAGAGGTGGCCGAGAAGCGCAACCGTACTCAAGTACGGCGAGCATCGCAAGCCGCCTATACCGACGCGCAGCAGGCTGGGTCCGGTGTCTTAGCAGCAGCCGCCGCGCTTGCCAGCCCCGCCATAGCGGGCTTCCTGGCGTTCGCGGAAGAACTCTTCATACGTCATCATCGGCTCGCCGGGATGGCTTACTTCCCGGTGCGCCACATAGGTGTCGTACTCGGGCAAGCCGCACATCAGCCGCATGCTTTGTCCCAGGTAACGTCCAGCCTTGATGATTTCGTCGATCATCATTGCACCGTGGGCATGGCCTGGAACGGCGTTTCCTTGGTGCTTGGCTTGCTGTCGGCGCGCGCCTTCAGAATCGTGCGGATGCCGAAGAACAGCACGCTGACGACGACGATGACGAAGAAGGCGGCCAGGCCGGCATCCAGGTAATCGTTGAAGATGATCTGCTGCATCTGCGCCACCGACTTGGCCGGCGCCAGCAGGGTGCCTTCATCCAATGCCGCCGAGTATTTCTTGGCATGCGCGAGGAAGCCGACGCGCGGATTGGCGTCGAAAATCTTTTGCCAGCCCGCCGTCAGCGTGCACAGCAGCAGCCAGATGGTCGGCAGGATCGTCACCCACGCGTACTGGCCCCGTTTCATCTTGAACAGCACGCAGGTGCCGAGGATCAGCGCGATGGCGGCCAGCATCTGGTTGGCGATGCCGAACAGCGGCCACAGGGTATTGATGCCGCCCAGCGGATCGACCACGCCCTGGTACAGGAAGTAGCCCCAGGCCGCCACGCACAGGCCCGTGGCCAGCAGGTTGGCGATGACGTTTTCCGTCTGTTTCAGACTAGGCACGAAGCTGCCCAGCAAATCCTGCAGCATGAAGCGGCCGGCACGCGTGCCCGCATCGACGGCCGTCAGGATGAACAGCGCTTCGAACAGAATCGCGAAGTGGTACCAGAAGGCCATCATGGCCTTGCCGCCGATGGCGCCGGAGAGGATCTGCGCCATGCCGACGGCCAGGGTCGGCGCGCCGCCGGCGCGCGAGATGATGCTGTGCTCGCCAACATCCTTCGCCGTCTGCGTCAGCATTTCCGGCGTCACATAGAAGCCCCATTGCGAGATCGCCTGTGCAGCGGACTCTGCCGTGGTGCCGATCAGGGCGGCCGGGCTGTTCATGGCGAAATAGATGCCGGGCTCGATGGTCGAGGCGGCCACCAGGGCCATGATGGCGACAAACGATTCCATCAGCATGGCGCCATAGCCGATGAAGCGGGCATGGCTTTCGTTTTCGATCATCTTCGGCGTGGTGCCCGAGGAAATCAGCGCGTGGAAGCCGGAGACGGCGCCGCAGGCGATGGTAATGAACAGGAAGGGGAACAGATTGCCTGACCAGACAGGGCCGGAGCCGTCGATGAACTTGGTCATGGCCGGCATTTTCAGGTAAGGCGCGACGACGATGATGCCGATGGCCAGGCCGAGGATGGTGCCGATCTTCAGGAAGGTCGACAGGTAGTCGCGCGGCGCCAGCAGCAGCCACACGGGCAGCACGGAAGCGATGAAACCGTAGCCGATCAGCATCCACGTCAGTTCCGTGCCCGTGAAGGTGAACATCGGGCCGAGCACGGCGTGTTCCTGCACGTACTGGCCGCCGATGATGGCCAGCATCAGCAGCACGAAGCCGATGATGGAAATTTCGCCGATGCGGCCGACGCGGATGAAGCGCGAATACACGCCCATGAACAGGGCGATGGGAATCGTCGCCATGACGGTGAAGCTGCCCCATGGGGAGCCGGTCAGCGCCTTGACGACGATCAAGGCCAGCACGGCCAGGATGATGACCATGATCATGAAGCAGCCCAGCAGGGCGATCATGCCGGGAATCTCGCCCAGTTCAGCCTTGATCAGGTCGCCCAGCGAGCGGCCGTCGCGGCGCATGGAAATGAACAGCACGATGAAATCCTGCACGGCACCGGCAAACACGACGCCGGCCAAAATCCACAGCATGCCGGGCAGATAGCCCATCTGCGCGGCCAGCACGGGGCCGACCAGGGGGCCGGCGCCGGCAATCGCCGCGAAGTGGTGGCCGAACAGCACATATTTATTCGTCGGCACGTGGTCGAGGCCATCGTTGTGCTTGAAGGCGGGCGTCATGCGGCGGGCATCCAGGCCCAGCACCTTGTCGGCAATGAACAGGCTGTAGAAGCGGTAGGCGATCAGGTAGACGCAGATGGCGGCGACGACGATCCAGATCGCACTGATCGGCTCGCCACGTTGCAGGGCGACGACGCCCAGGGACCCGGCGCCTGCCAGCGCAAGCGCTGCCCAGCCGAGCTGTTTGAAAATGCGGTTCATGCTTCCTCCAGAGATTTGACGGGCGCTGTGCCGTGCGATGATGGTGTGCCGCCGCTCCTGGTCGTCGCCAGGTTGATGTTGCTTTTGCTGTATCGGCAGCTTATGGCGAGTATTCAGGAATCGTATAATTGCCGCAAGCGCAGCACTACGCAGTAACGCTCAGTATTACTACGCAGATCAAACACGGCGCCGCGACGTAAAATCACGGATTTCCACCAGCATCGACGACGCCGGAGCGCGCCAGGCCATGAAACTCAGACAGAAAGTCATCTTCCTGGCCATCACGCCGCTGATCCTGGCCATGTGCGCGATCGCGTTTGCCGTGCGGCACCAGGCCATCACGCTGGCCGAGCAGCAGCGCGCCACCATCCAGCAAGCCTACCTGGCCAGCAAGGAGGCCGAACTCAAGCATTACGTGACGCTGGCCAGCCATTCCATCGCCTCGCTGTACCAGTCGGGGCGCAAGGATGCCGCCACGCAAGAGGAAGCCAAGCGCATCCTCGCCTCGCTCAGCTATGGCGACGACGGCTATTTCTTCATCTACGATTTGCAGGGCAAGTCGCTGATGCACCCGCGCCAGCCTGAGCTGGTGGGACAGAACCTGTGGGAATTGCGCGACGCCGAGGGCAACCTGACCATTCAGCGCCTGATGCAGCGGGCGAACAGCGGCGGCGGTTTCGAACGCTACAACTGGATCAAGCCGTCGACGAACAAGTCCGCGCCCAAGCTCGGCTATGTGATTTTGATGCCGGAATGGGGCTGGATGATGGGCACCGGCATCTATATGGACGATGTGGACCAGGCGCTGGCCAAGGTGGACGCCCAGCAGTCGCGCAATATCCGCTCGACCATGGAACTGATCGCCGCCATCGCCATCCTCGGCGCCTTGCTGGTGGCCGGTTCCGGCCTGGCGCTGAACTTGCGCGAGCTGCGCGTGGCCGATGCCAAGCTGAAAGTGCTGGCGCAGCGCGTGGTGGAGTCGCAGGAAGAGGAGCGGGCGCGGCTGTCGCGCGACTTGCATGACGGCATCAGCCAGTGGCTGGTGTCGATCAAGCTGCAGATCGAGGCCGGCATCGCGCGCCTGGCCGGCAATCATGAACAGAAGGAAAAAGCGCCCGCCACGTTCGAGCGTGCCGCCGAGCAACTCAACAAGGTGCTGGGCGAGGTGCGGCGCATTTCGCACAACCTGCGCCCGGCCATCCTCGACGACCTGGGCCTGGCCGCCGCGCTCGACCACCTGGTGCACGAATTTAACGACAGCAGCAGTGCCCAGGCCAGTTTCGCGGCCAGTCCGCCGACCGCGGGCGAGGGCTTGCCCGACATGGTCAATACCGTGCTGTTCCGCATTGCCCAGGAAGCGCTGACCAATTGCGAGCGCCATGCCCACGCCAGCGGCGTGGAAGTGAGCCTGCACGAAGCGGGCACGGGGGTGGAGCTGCGCATCCGCGACAATGGCGGCGGCTTCGACTTCGACGGCATCGCCCTGCATCCGCAGCGCGGCATCGGCTTGCGCAACATGACGGAACGCATGGAAGCCATCGGCGGCAGCCTGCACATCACGTCCTCGCCGGCCGGCACCCTGGTGCTGGCGCGGCTGGACCTTCCCCCAACACACTGATACATACCATGACCGAAACGATCAAGATCCTGCTGGTGGACGACCACCCCCTCGTGCGCGACGGCTTGCGCGCGCGCCTGGAAGCGGTGGCGCATTTCGACGTGGTGGCCGAGGCGGGCGGCGCCGACGAGGCGCTGGCCCAGGCGCGCGCGCACCAGGTGGACCTGGTATTGATGGATATCAACATGCGCGGCACGAATGGCATCGAGGCGACCGCGCTGTTCAAGCAGGCGTTTCCGCAGATCGCCGTGCTGATCCTGTCCATGCACGACAAGCTCGAATACGTGTCGCAGGCGCTGCAGGCGGGCGCGCGCGGCTATGTGCTCAAAGATGCTCCAGGGAAAGATATTGTGTTCGCCATCGAGACGGTGATGTCCGGCGGCATTTATTACAGCGCGGCCCTGGCGCGCCAGCTGTCGCGCCCGCAAGTGCACGACTCCTTTCTCACCACGCGCGAGCAGCAGGTGCTGCAGCACATCGCGGCGGGCCAGTCGAACAAGCAGATCGCCCGCGACCTCGACCTGAGCGTGCGCACGGTGGAGACGCACCGGCTGAACATCAAGCGCAAGCTCGGTATCGAAGGCCAGGCTGAACTGATCAAATACGCGGTCGAGCACGCGCAGTTCGATGGCGGCGGCGCTTGATTGCTGCCTGCGCGTAGCAGTGTATTTTTTTCAAACCCGCATGACAGGCGGGTCTCGCGGGGGAATGTTTTTTTTGAACATTTATTGCCAATATTAAACTGTTTCGTGGGTGAGATTCGGATAGAATGATTCTTGCTGTCGAAATGGCATCCCTGCCGGGCCAGGGTTGCCAATGCTGGTCAGTTTATTTACTATGGCGCCCTACCCACACTGAGATACCGATGTCAGCATCTGAATCAAACCTGTTTCCATTGGTGGGATTACAAGCAGTTGCCAATGCTCATAATGAGTGGGTCGCTGTCACCTTGCATGTACCGCAGCCATCGACGGCGCCGCTAATGACGGCGCTGACCGCGGCGCTGGCCACTGCCGATGCGTATGCCTTCCTGGCGCCGCTCGACTGCATCATTCCCCTGGCCGACCCGCATGGTGTGGACGAGGCCGTGCTGGCGCAACTGGCGCCGCAACGCACCATCTTCCGCTTGCCGGCCACGTTTGCCGGCGACAAGCAAATCCAGAAGAAATGCCAGCAATGGCGCGATGCCGGCTACCGTATCATCCTCGACGGCGCCAGCGCCGGTCCCGTGACGGCGGCGCAGGTCGAAGCGCGCGCGCTGAGCATCGACGCGGCCGGCGAACTGCCGGGCCTGCATCAATTGCTGTCGCTGCCGGGGCCGCACCTGGCCTACAACATCGGCGATGCGCAGAAGCTTGCTGCATTGCAAGATCTCGGCGTCAGCTGGTTTGCCGGCGACTATGCCTTGCACCATGCGCGCCAGCAAAGCGAGCCGGAGGACGCCACCTCGCGCAAGCGCCTGCTGGCGCTGCTGGGCTTGCTGGCCCGCGACGCTGACGCGCATGAGTTGGAAGTGCCGCTCAAGCAAGATCCATCGCTCAGCTATCATTTGTTGAAACTGGTCAACTCGGCCGCTTTCGGCTTCACGGCGCCGATTACCAGCTTCAGCCAGGCCATCACCCTGCTGGGCCGGCGCCAGCTGCAGCGCTGGCTGCAACTGCTGCTGTATGCGCGCCAGCAGGACGATGGCAAGATCCATGCGCTGTTGCCGCTGGCGGCCGTGCGCGCGGCGCAGATGGAAGCGCTGTGCCAGTTGCGCGGCGGCGACCGCGACGCGCAGGACCTGGCCTTCATGGCTGGCGTATTTTCGCTGCTCGACATCCTGCTGGGCATGCCGATGCCGGACATCATCGCCACCCTGAACCTGGCACCCGAAGTCAGTGCCGCCTTGCTTGAGCGCAATGGCGAACTGGGCACCTTGCTGGCGCTGGTCGAATGTCCGGCGCCGCCGCCCGAGGGCTTGCACCGCGCCGGCATCGATGGAGAAACTTATTGGCGCAGCCTGCTACAGGCGTACCAGTGGGCCATCCAGGTCAGCCGGAACCTCTAGCATGACCGTGCTTCCGGTGTCGGATTACCTCAGTGACAGCGCCGCCCTGTGCGACGCCGTCGTGCGTTTGCGTGGCCAGGCGCTGGTGGCCGAACTGGGGCGCATTGCCAGCGCCGTGATGGCCAGCCCGTATTGCCAGTTCCTGCCTTCGGCCAGCGCCGATGGCGGCCCGCCGCCAGCGCCTTTTGCGCGCGATACGCCCGCCTTGCTGCAGGAAATCAGTTTTGACGGCCATTGCTTCGGCCATTTCACCGTGGCCGGGCGCAGCCTGTACAACGACGCCGACCGCCGCCACCTGGCCAGCCTGGCATCCCTGACGGCGGGCGTGCTGCAAGTACATACGCTGGCGCAACGCTCGACCCATGCCTACGCGCAAGTCGAAGCCTTGCTGGCGCAGCAGACGCAAATCCTCGACCAGTTGCACGAATCTGTGCTGACGATGGACTTGACGGGCTACATCACCAGCTGGAACAAGGGCGCCGAGCGCCTGTTCGGCTATTCCTCGGTGGAAGCCGTGGGGCGCAACATCCTGTTCCTGTATGACGAGGAAGACACGGGTTTCCACGACGCCTTCCTGGAGCAGGGAGGGCGCCTGATGGAGGTGCGCCGCCGAAAGAAGTCGGGCGAGATCTTCTGGGCCAGCCTGTCCCTGTCGCCGCTGCACGACATGGACGACAAGCGCATCGGATTGATCGCCTACCTGACGGACATCACCGAGCGCAAGCTGGCCGAAGAGCGCTTGCACCACCTCGCGTATTACGACCCGCTGACGAGCCTGCCTAACCGCACCCTGCTGGCCAAGCTGGTCGACCAGGCCCTGAGCGTGGCGCAGCGCAGCAAGATGCTCGGCTGCGTGCTGTTCATCGACCTGAACCGTTTTAAACTGATCAACGACACCCTGGGCCGGCGCATCGGCGATGAATTGCTGCGGCAAGTCTCGCTGCGTTTCCGGCAGGCACTGCGCGACCAGGACCTGGTGGCGCGCCTGGGCGGCGACGAATTCGCCGTCGGCCTGTTCGACATCGGCCAGCACTTTGAAGCGAGCATGGTGTCGCAAAAGCTGCTGGCGTCGCTGGTGGAGCCGTTCCTGATCGAGGGCCACGACTTGCGCGTGGGCGCCAGCATCGGCATCAGCGTGTATCCGCAGGACGGGCAGGATGCGGAAACCCTGCTGCGCCTGGCCGACATCGCCATGTACCGCGCCAAGCAGGACAGTGGCGGCGAAGCGGAAAGCGTGGCTTTCTACAGCCAGGACATGAATCTGGGCATGCAGGCGCGCATGCGCCTGGAAACGGGCTTGCGCCAGGCCCTGTCGGAACAGCAACTGCTGCTGCACTACCAGCCGAAATACGCGCTGGCCAGCGGCCGCATCATCGGCGCCGAAGCGCTGGTGCGCTGGCATCACCCGCAGCACGGCATGATCCCGCCTGCCGAATTCATCCCCCTGGCCGAATCGACGGGCCTGGTGGTGCAAGTGGGCGAATGGGTGCTGGAAGCGGCTTGCGCCCAGGCGCAAGCGTGGAAACTGGCCGGCCTGCCGCCGATCCGCCTGGCCGTCAACGTTTCCGCCCGCGAATTCACGGCGGCCCTGCCGGCCAGGGTGGCCGCGACCCTGGCCCGCTACGGCCTGGAAGCGGCCTGGCTGGAACTGGAAATCACGGAAAGCACGCTGATGCATAACATCGAGCGCGTGATCGGCATCATGGACCGCATCACGGCGCTGGGTGTGGCCCTGTCGCTGGATGACTTCGGCACCGGCTACTCGAGCTTGTCCTACCTCAAGCGTTTCCCCATCGACACGTTAAAGATCGACCGCTCGTTCACCACCGGCATCCCCACCGACGCCAGCGACTGCGCCATCGCCAGCACCATCATCAGCATCGCCCAGCAGCTGCACCACAAGGTGATCGCGGAAGGCGTGGAAACGGCGGAGCAGCTGGAATTTTTGAAGAGTTCGGGTTGCGATGAAGTGCAGGGCTATTTGTTCTCGCGCCCGCTGCCGGCGCGGGAGTTCGAGGCGGCGCTGCGGGAAAACTGGGGCGTGTAAGGCTGCTGCTCTGCATGCCTGCACAGGTATTGAATCCTTGGCTGAAGAGCCGGGCTCATCCCCGCCGGTACGCCCCCAGTCCTTGCCGCTGGGGGAAATAAGCCCCCGAGAGTGCTAGCCATTGGTAAGCCACTGACCTTTATGTATAATGCTGCCATCTGGAAGCGTGGCCGAGTGGTTGAAGGCACTAGTCTTGAAAACTAGCGACGGGTTACACTGTTCGTGAGTTCGAATCTCACCGCTTCCGCCAGAAAAATGAAATAAGCCCTTGATTATCAAGGGCTTATTTTTTTTGTCTTTTCGATACCTTCCCCATCTTGAACTCATAACGCATGTTGTTCACTCTCTTGTTGCGGAAGTAGTTTCCGCAACTCCATCATTTAGTATATTATTCACAACATACGTCGCCCGAGAATTTTGTCATCTGCCACGTTATATTTTTACTATAACCTTTCATTTCGATCGTTTTTTAAATGGATAAAAGATATCAAGTTTTTGTTAGCTCGACTTATACTGATTTGGTAAAGGAGAGGCAGAGCGTAATGCAGGCATTAATGGAAATGGATTGTATTCCGGCAGGAATGGAATTGTTTCCGGCAATGGATGATGAACAGTTTAATTTTATAAAGAGAGTAATTGATGATAGTGATTACTATTTATTGATTATTGGTGGTAGGTATGGGTCGTTGACATCTGAAGGGATTAGTTATACTGAAAAGGAATTTGACTATGCGGTAGAAAAGGGACTAAAAGTTGTTGCATTTATTCATGATTCACCAGAAGATATTCCATCTGGGAAAGTAGATAGGGATAATGAGCTTACTAAAAAATTGGCTGATTTTCGAAATAAGGTTAAGGCAGTTAGATTAGTAAAATCTTGGAATTCCGTTGATCAGTTACCTGGACTTGTGGCCCTAAGTCTTGCGAAGACGATACGAACCTATCCGGCTGTAGGTTGGATTCGGGGTAGTGAAGCTGTATCTTCTACGATTCTTGCAGAAATGAATGAACTTCGTAAGGAAAATGCGGAACTTCGGGGTAGGATTGACTTTTTGGAAAGTGATCAAGAATCGGAAAAACCTATGGGTAAAATCGCAGGACTTGATCATGTTTACACTTTTAATTGTTTAGGTTTTAAGACAATAGGTGACGATCCAGAGTATATTTCTGTAACGAAGTCATTTGAGGATATATTTCTAAACTTAAGTTTATTTTTGGAGCGTGAACCAAAGGAAACTGATGTTCGAAAAAGAATTACGGATTTTTTCAGGAAGGATATAGATTTGAGTTTTGGTTTGCTTCAGTTTTTCCAAATTGATGAGAGTGATTTTCAAGTTTTGAAGAGCCAATTTAGGGCTTTAAAGTTAATTGAGGTTTATTTTTCGGATAGTGAAGGTGATGCTATTTGGGTGTTAACTGAAGAGGGGATCTCCACCGTTATTTCTAGCCGCGCAGTAAAAATCCCTGTGTGATTTTATTTTCTTTGGTAAGGCAAAACCTTTCTTTTAGTATCGTGATCTTTTGCCAAGCCTGTTTATTTTGTCGGTCGTACTGCTGGCCAATGCGACGATATACTTTTTCTGTTATCACCTTTTCGCTATGCCCAAGTAAAGAGCTGGCAGCAGCTAAATCAACTATATCGCTGGCAGAGCGCGCTCGGATATCGCGGAACTGGAATGCTTTGACACGGCTGGCCAGCTCTTCGTCGCCAGCCTTTATCGCCAGTTCTGCTGCAGTTTTCTTGGCGCTATCGAAGCGCAGGCGCAAATGCCACTTCTTGACCTGGCAACCATTTGGCAGCGCGATGATGAATGTGGTGTGCGGCTGGTGTGGGCGCGCGTGGATGCGTTCGATGACCTTCGCCAGCTCGGACTTGATGCCGTCATGTTCAAGGACGATGCGCAGCAGCTTGTTGCTCTTGCCCTGGCGCACCTGCAACGCTCCATCCTTCAAATCGCCGTCGCGCATCTTGAGCACGTCAGCAGGCCGCTGCCCGGTCAGGTAGTTCAAGTGGCGTCCTGCAGTTCTTCACAGCCAGCGTTTCGCACCGCATCCCACACTGCCTTGTCGGCATAGAAGTCGCGCGGCGTCTCTTTGTTCTTGCGTACGCCCCGACAAGGATTTTCGCGTTTGGTGTAGCCCCATTCTCTTGCCATATTGAACACATGAGACAGCAGCGCAATTTCGCGGTTGGCGCGCACCTTGGCGCTGCGGGCGTCGCGGTAGCGGGCAATATCCTGCGGCGTGATGGCGTCGATGGGTGCGCTGTCGAAGACCGGGCGTAGCTGGCTTAGCGAGCTGGCGTTCTCTTTTTGCGTAGCGATCGCTTTTCCAGGCAGGATATCGCGGATGTACTGCACAAACACGTACCTGGCCACGGGTTTCCAGATACAGTGCCAGGCCCGTTAAATGCCGGCTGACGGGCTTGGCGTCGGCGATCAGGCGTTCCATTTCCTGAAACATGGCGTCCGTGATGCCTGTGTCCAGCACGCCCACGTCGAGGCGGAAGGTGCCCGGCACGCCGGGTGGCGTGGTCTGCCACCATTCGGTGATGCGGATCAAATAGCCCAGCGATTCCACCACGCGGCGCACGGCGGCAATCGTGCCCTTGTGCTTGTGGATGAAGTAGGACGCCTTGATCGTGCCGCGCTTGATGGACTCGGGCCAGGCATCGTCCCAACGGTCGACGGAACAGGCCCAGGCCAGGAACGGCAGCAGATGGACAGGGCAGCGGTCGGCGTTCCACAGGTCGCGCAGCGGCACGGGCACGTTGACCAGCTCGGCGCAGGCCACGGCAATGGCGCGCTCGAGCGCCGTGGTGTTGGGCGGCAGGGCCGGCACGATCTTATTCATCGAGCACGACCACGTTTAAATGGATGGCGGTGCAGCGCGCGGCCTGGGTGGCGTTCAATTCGATGTCCACCGCCGGGCCGGTGAGCACGACCTTGCGCACGCCTTCGACATGCACGGCGGCGCTGCAGGCGGATCGGTAGATGTTGTGGCCCAGCGGGCGGCGCGGCTGCGACACGCGCGCGGCGTTGGCTTGTGCGGTGGCCAGCAGGATCGGCACTTCTGGGCCGACGCCGATAAACAGGGTGGCCTCGATCTGGTAGTCGATGACCTGGGCGGGTTGTACCGTCAGACGGTCGCCCAGGGGGCGCACTTCCTCGGCGTTGAGCGCGCGCGCCACTGTGGCCAGCAGCGCGGCGTCGGCGATGCCGGTGGCGTTGTTGGCCAACACGGTGACGATGACGTGCGCCGGCGCGGGGCTGATGGCGCTTGCGTCCTTGACCTGGCCGTCGGCGCTGCGCGCGTGGAATTCATAGGATGCTTTCGGGCCGGCTACGGACAGGCCGTCCGGCGCTTCCTGGATGCGCAGGCGGTAGGCGTCGTTATCTTCCATGACAGCGGCCACGGGCGGCAGGGCGTTGGGATTGGCCGGCGTGATGACCAGGCGCGCCACGTTGACGTTGGCGCCCAGCTGGTCCAGATCGCCATCGAGGGCAAAGGCCAGCATGACGGCCTTGCCGGCCTCGTTGACGCGGTTGCGCAGGATGGTTTCCTGATATGCGTTTTCTTCCAGCAGCTTGGTGGCCGGTTCCGATTCCAGCTCCAGCAGGGCCGTGACGGCCGCGCGCTCGGCTTCCGGCAGCAGACTAACCAGGTGTCGCTTGCGGCCGGCCAGGATGGTTTCGAAGTCCAGTACTTCGACCACGCTGGGCGCGGGTAACTGGGTCAGGTCGATGGGCGTGCTCATACGACGCCCCCTTGCTTGATGGGCACGGCCAGCGTGATGCCCTGGCCGTTGGCCGTGCCATCGAGCAGCAGGGCGATGGCGCCGTCAGTGTCGCGCGTGAGCTGTACGCTGGACAGTTGCAAGCGCGGCTCCCAGCGGCGCAAGGCAAAGGCGGTGGTCGCGTAGATGCGCAATTGCGTCGCGCTGTTCAGGGGCTGGTCGATCAGTTCAGGTACTTCGGAGCCATAGCGGCGGCGCCGGATGCGCGAACCCATGGGCGTGGTGAGAATGTCGGTCACGGACTGGCGCAGGTGGCCCAGGCCAGTCAGGCTGCGCCCGGTGTCGGCGTGCATGCCCATCATGCTTGCGGCCCGCCCGACTGGTCGCCGCCGGCCTTGACGCCGCCGTGCGGATGCTTGGCCAGGCTGATGGCGCCGGCCAGCACGTCCTCGCTGGCCCTGATCGTCCCTTGCACGGCCAGGGCTACGCCGCCAGCGGCGCCGGCTTTGGCGTTGACGCCGCCGTTGAGGGTGGTGGCGCCGTTGACGGTGGCGGATTGCTCGACAAGCAGATTGCCCATGACTGTCAGGTCGCCCGTGCAGATGGTGCTCGGTGCGTTCGATGTGACCGTGTCGGCCGTGACGGTGGCCGTGCCGCCGGGGAGTAGGGCCGTCAGGGCGTGGGCCGCATGGTCGTACTGCACCACGGCGCCGTCGGGGTAATGCGTGGTGTGGACAGTGGGGCTGGTGTCGGGCGCGTCAAATTCTTGCGAATACAGCGCCGGTACGATGATGCCGCGCGTCAGGTCGCCTCCAGGGGAAAAGACGATCACTTGTTCGCCCACGGTGGGCGCCGACCAGGTGCGCGTGCTACCGGCGCGCCGGGTGGCCCATTTCAGCCATTCGGTGGTGAGTGTCGGCCCGAGCCGCACGCGCGCCTTGGCCCCTTTGACCTCGGCAATGGTGCCCAGGCGGATCAGGTTTTGCAGCAAGCGGAGGAGGTCGGACAGGTCGGCATTCATGCAGTGCATGTTGCCGAAGTCCGCGTGCGGATGCACGCGGGGGCGGGTTGATATGCGGATTAATGACTAGTGATACTTGATGAGATTAGTTCGAACGTCGATAATCGTCCGCTTTTTGCTGTATTGCCAGGGTTAATTAAATAATCACTCTAGTAGTCTTCAAGCGACCAAAATCACTGGTCAAAGGTAGTTCCAAGTGTTGTTGAAAAATGGGATGTCATCGTCCTCTATTCCTGCATGAAACGGGACTTCGTCCGGATCGTCGGAATTGAGAACCGAAAAGTAACAGCAGTCGACGTTAAATTGTGCCTTAACACGTTGCGCCAATTGTTCTGTCATGTTTTGTCGCTGGCGTAAACTTCTGCCGTCGGAATACCCATAGAGATGCGCTAAATATCGACCGTCCTTTGTAACGAAAATACGTTTTTTCTTAATAAGAGACCGAACAAGGAGACTTGTTCCGTCGTGCAGCCACAGCCAACATCCACCAAACTCTCCATACTCATCTGGGCCGGCCAAGTTCTCTATCTTTGAAACTTCATTTCTGAACCATGTATTCATTGTTCTTACGGAATTCGCGTCAATAGAAAAGTATTGATCCAAATCAATGGTTGCCGATTGGATAGCTAAACTCAGCTGTTGTCTATCTTGAATGTTGGTTGTTGAAGGTAGTTCGTCGGAGACCAGAACAAAACTAAATGTATGTTCATGCGCGATCCCAGCATCCACAAGAGCCAACATATCACCGGCGACTAGTTTCCCTTGCTTGGCAGTCTTTACAATAGCACTAATTCCTGAAATTTTTTCTAAGTAAAAATTTAGACCAGGAATCTCCGACCAATCGCTAACGCACCCTTCTATCTCGGGCACCGGTACTTCTCCTTTAAATGGCCATCTCCATTCACGTTCGTGAGTCCAATCTATTTGGCGAGTTCTTGAGGATACATCGGGAACATATCTGTACTGTTCAGCTAGTGGCATTTCCTGCTCTAAAAATGTGCGCGAACCATCGCGAGCAGTTTTAGGCCAGGTCGCCGGTTCCTCACTTAGACCGTAAACAACTTGACGAACTCCCACGTTGCGCATCTCTTTCTTTGGGAAAACTAATGCTACCTCGCCCATTGCCTCGCCGCGAGCATGCCGTAATTGGCTCGACTCGACAAATGCTGCGATGGGCATTTCTGTGAAGCAAACGGCGGGATTCGGCCCATAAATAGTTCGAACATTGTTACGATAGGACCAAGTGGCCCACAGTCTGCCATTCTTCAATGCGGCGCGTAGCATGAAGATGGCTGGTAGGTAGGTATCTTCGTAGAGGCTATGCCATCCCATATGCTCCGGCATCGAGATGGAATTTGGCCCCTCAAGGTCGATATCTCGAAAAAAATGGATCAAATAGTCGGAAAGATCGAAGCGATAATTATTTTTCAAAATATTTTCTTGTGAGTGCTTATTCGGATTCGGCTGGATTATGTTGATTCAATTTTTGAAATTGACGCATGCGGCTTGTTGATTGTGATTGCATGACTCTAACTCAAATAAAATCTGCTGTCACTTGAGGGGTGCTTTCGCTAATCTTCAAGATAATCTAGGTGGCGCAGAAAAGAATCCCGTATTGACGTCCGATCTGCTTCACTGAATCCTAATAACGTCCGGGCCGGGTAGCTGTATTTTGGGCCATTCTTGGAGACGCTATCCGTCAAACCCTTATGATGCACACGCGCTATATGCATCACTTTACCCACGACGCCGACAATCAACTGGTCAGGATCGGCATGTACCTTGAGGTACTTTGTGGTGCGAATCTTGGCGAACATGGCGGCCTTCTGGTGTTTGATGCGCCCCTTCTTTGCCTTTAATTCTTTGCGCTTCTTGCGCGCCGCGTAGGGCGTGCCGTCCGGCCCCTGCTGTGCCTTGATGCGCTGCGCCTGGCTGCGGCGCAGGTTGACAGCGTTTGAGGGTCAGGTCTGCAATTCAGACACAGGCCCAGCTATGCGAATCCCAAAGCTGAAGTCTCTGCGTAAGCTCAACGTCAATATGCATACGCAGCATAGTTAGTCGTGCCGTATTGACAGTGGGTCTCGATGCCAAGGCTGAGATCTTGTCCGAATGGCAGACCTGACCCCGCGACCCATTCGTGCCCACTGCAATGAATGTCCAGCCCGCAACGCCATCGACACAAAACGATAAGTTTGTAATCAGTCGAGTGACAGGTAATGCGCGAAAATCAATCGGGCGGGCTCCGGCATATGTTCAGTAAGGCCGAATAACAATTTGTATTGTTTGAACGCGCGCGAGTTGATATCAATAAACGTCCCCCCCTCCCGAGCTTTTGCCAGGGTATCCCGCATGCCATCAACTGCCTGCATCAGGACTTCTTCTATAACCTGTTCCGGATAACCACGAGCGAATAATCGGGGGGCCGCTTCATAGAAACGGTAGTAATCCGGCGTTACGTCGGCCGAGCAGTCCTCCAATAGTCTACGCAAATCGGACACCAGCAACTTCGCCTGGCGTTCAAACATTTCGGCATGACCCTCGGGCTGATCGATAATCTGGTGCACCTGAGTGAACGCACGCTCAATGACAATTGCAGCCATTGTGATGGTGTCATACATTGCATCAGAATCGCAAAAGGTTCGAAGCGTCTTGCGTAAAACGTCGATTCTCGCCATCGCTGGCGGATGGACACCGTGAAGAAATTCCAGATTGAGGCGCGACATGACATTCCAGATTTGAAGAGCCAATTCCGCGCCGGCATACGTCAACATTGCCCACATCGGATCCTTCGCTTCATTACTCGACAAATTACTGGCGAGCATACTCCACGTAAGCGCGGCGATATCGGCGACGCTTTCTTCTTCCGCCTCGTCAAGAATGCCGGGACTGCTGAGTACAACAGATACGTGGCCAAGTTCGTGCGCGAGAAGGAATCTCTCGGCTCGCATGGCAAGCAGATTCGCTAGAGTCTTTTGATGGTCCGTGACTGCGTATTCTGGCCCGAACATCTCCCCCGCCACTTCGCGCCACCAAAATATTTCAGCGACAACTCGTGCAAACTCCGGATCGTCGATTCCAGGGCCCGCTGCATCTTGCATGCGAAAAACCGCGCTTGCGAGGGGTCTGGCAATCTGATAAAGGAACTCGAACAAGCCGCTATGCAGGACGACGACGAATTGGTCATCCCCAAGTGGAGTCATATGAGCATTCGGGACCGTGTTGCCAATTTCTCCAGCGACGAGATGACCAGAGGCAATGAGCGCCTGAACGGGCGGCGGCAGGGCTGGCTGCAACTGTTCGAGCAGATAGGTCACACGATTGTGCAATGCAGTATCGACTTCGTCACGCTCAATGTCCCATTCTTTCAATAACTCTTGCAGGCGTACTTCCTGCGGCATCGGCAAGGGATATTGCGCGATTAAGTTGGCGAGGTACGCTTGCGCTGGCGTTGGCATCAAGGCTGTACCACAACCGGTTGGCGCTTCAGTTTGACTTTGATGGCAGCTTGCGTGCCCAGCGAGACTTTTCCTAGCAATTCAACGCCACCACTGGCGGTAACAGTAAGCGACAGCTCGATTTCATCGATCAGAACGCCGCCTTCTCCTATCGGTGTCCCATCGAGCAAAGCTGCAAACTGTGCGGCGAATCCTTTGATACCCTCGCGCAGTACATCACCACTGACTTCTACAGTCTTTGCAACTGCCGCGCGCGCTAAACTCGGCAGCGCAGACTTTGTTCCAGATGCCTGTGCATCTTCCGTCCAGATCTTGATCGTGTCCATGTACATCTCCTCAGTCATCCAACAACAAGCGCGCCGCTGGGCGCCAATACTGCATTCAACTCATGCTTGATGGTGGTTAATATTGCAACAGAAAATTACTGCACCGAATGCAGGTGATGATATTTCCCCGGATATTTTTCGATACTGTCCCCTTTTAAATCTGATGAGCAATCAACGTGTAGGCACAGCATTGCGACTGTTAGAAGCACCTGACCGTTGCTTAGGGAAGAACCACGGTCCGCTGTTGGCCGATAGCGCTCAGAATCGTGCGACTTTAACTCATTTGATAACTAATGTCAGTTGAAGATTGCATTGATGCGTTTTAATTGTTTCCCATGTGACGCAGCAGCGATTCGCGTATCAGTGTCCGATCCGGCTCGCTCAAGCCCAAGAGCTGCCGCTCCGGGTACTTGTAGGCGGCCCCTTTTTTTGTAACGCGGTCTTGCTGGCCAAACTGATGCACATGCGCCACGCGTGCCACCCAGCCAAAGAAGCCGACCTCGATCTGGTCACCGGTCGCTTCCACCTTCAGATGTTTTGCTGTGCGAATCTTGGCGAACATGGCCGCCTTCTCCCGCTTGATCCGTCCATTTTTTCCCTTGAATTCCTTACGCCGCTTGTGCGCGGGATACGCGGCGCCATCCGGCCCCTGCTGCGCCTTGATGCGCTGCGCCTGGCTGCGGCGCAGGTCGATGGCCACCTTGTGATTGATGGTGCGGCGCTGGGGCGGCTGCAGCTTGGCCAGCAGGGCGCCGGCCCAGGCTTCCAGGGCATGCAGGTCGTCGTTCATGGCGTTGCCTCGGGCGTGCGCCATTCGGCCAGCAGGGTGTCGCCGTCGTACAGCTTCCAGAACTCGTCCGCGTAGGTCGGCATGTGCTGTATCTCGGCCAGGTGCTTGATGTCCAGGCGGCCCGCTTCGCCGGTCTTGACGGCGACGCGCTCTGTCAGGTCCAGCTTGATGGAAATGTCGACCGTTTCATGGTTATTAAAATCCACCTCGAAGGCGATGCCATGCTTGCGGGTTTCCTCGTTGGCCATCAGGTCGAGCTGGTGGACTTTGAGCCAGGCGATCAGGGCCACCATGATGGTGTCCGCGTCGCCTGCGTAATCGGTGACGATCAGGTTGAGCTTGAAGCGGTATTCGAAGGAGAGCGAGACGGTGGCTGATGCCACCACGTTGCCCTCGTCGGCGAAGACTAGCAGGCGGTCGGGGTCGCGCTGCAGGTCAGGGATGGCGGCGGCCAGGTGCTGGCGCAGGCTATTCGGTTTGTACACGGTAGGTGTCTCGTACTAGGTTGTAGGCTTCGATGCAGGCGTTCAGCTGGCGGGTGGCGTCGTCGCCGTCGCCGGCAATGGCGTCAAGAGCTGCCGCAGTCGCTGGGTCAAGTTCGGCGCGCGTTTCATGGCGATGGCCTGCGGCAGCGGCGGTATCTGCAGTTGCGGCGCACTGACCGCTGGTGACGGGGATTGACAGGCGCACAGCACCGCTGCGCACATCAAGGCTGAAACGGTCGCGTTCAGTTTTCGCATGGGTTTGCTCCTGGGTGAGGTGGTCGGCGCGCTGCGCCAAGGCGGCGCCGGCGGCGCGCTCCAGCGTGAGCACGCGGGCGGTGGCCTGGGCCAGCGCGTTGGTGTCGATGGATGTTTGGATAGCCGCCGTCCGCTGCAGCGTGGCGATGCTGGCGTCCTTGCGCCAGCCCTGCGCCGTCCAGCCCGCGATGGCGCCGCACACGAGAACAGCGGCCAGCGGGCGCCAGGTGGTCGCCGTCACATGGCCACCCGTTCCTTGATCCAGCCGAACAAAAAACGGCGCTGGCTCTTGTTGGCTTCGGTGATGTCCAGGTAGTGCGCCGCCTGCAAGCCGTTCAAGGCGCGCAGCAGCACGGTGGCGCCATCCTGGCCGCGCCATGTCAGGAAGGATGCAAGGGCGCCCAGCGACTGCGCGCCTAGGCGGCCGTCGACGAACAGGGCCGGGTAGCGGGCGCCCGTGTCGTTGAAACCGTTCAGCCAGCGCTGCAGGAACTCGGCCGCGCGGTGCGGCCCCATGTTCACGCCCGTGTCGATCACTTCGGCGCCGATGCCGGCATGAAGGGCCAGCACCTGGTCGAACTTGGGTTCCGTGATGTAGCGGGCCGTGTAGATGGCGCGCGCCACCGCCACAGGCAGTTCGCGCATCGGCTCCATGTAACCGTTGGCGCGCCCCACGGCCATGGTGATGCCGAAGTTAGTTTCGCCGCCCTTGTCGTGCTGGTCATTCACATAGCCGCCATCGGCGCGCAGGATGGCGTCGATGACGCGCGCGATGAGCGGGTTGTCGGTGGTGACCATCAATGCTCCTTCGCGTCTTTGACCAGCTCGGCGATGTCCTTGTCGCTGCGGCGCTGGAACCACAGGGCCACGGCGCGCGATACCCACCAGCCGGGCGCGCCGACGATGAGGTCGATGGCGGAAGCGTTGACCATGGCGCCGATGGCCGGGAGCTGGGCGCACAGCAGTTGATACACAGTGCCGCCCAGCAGGCACGAGAACACACCGGCGCAGGCCAGGCGGGCGACGAATTCGCCCTTGTTGAAGGTGCCGTCGCTATTCAACGGCGGCAGCACGATGTACAGCATGGCCGCGCCGACCATGCCCAGCGCCGCCTTGAAGCCGTACAGTTTGACCAGGGTGGCGAAACCACCAAACGATTCTGCGGACATTGCTTGATACTCCGGGGTAAGGGGGAAGAGATTTTTCATGATGGATAAAGGGTAAATGCCAGGATCAGTCCCATAGCTGTACAAGATCGGCTGCGGCCACCTGGCCCGTGCTGGGTGCCGGCTCGGGCAGGGTGACGATCAGCCCGGCCGGAAGCACGGCGCCGTGGCGCGCCAATCCGTGGTTGAATTCCAGTGTTTGCTCGACATAGCCCGTGCCGCCGCCCAGGTAGCGGTACACCAGGGCGTCTACCGTGTCGTGCTGCTGTGCGCGGACCTGCAGCCACCCCACAGGCCGCCCATGAGGCGGCTTTTTCTCGTCCAAGCGCATGATGTTGCCGCAAAGGCAAGGAAAAAGCCCGTTTCGGCCCGGCGCGCGCAGTTGTCCCCCTCCACACCTGCCCGCTAAATAGGGGCCTTTTGACTCAAATGTGCGCCATGGCAGAGGGCGCATGAGGACTGGTGTGGCAGGGCGAAGAGGGGGCGTGCGTTATGATGCAGTTTGACGCACTTTGAGCGGTTTTTTGTGCGGGTGGTGGGTGGCGCGGGAGTGGCTGTTTTCAATTCCTGGCGGGGCTGAATTGCGGTCCTGCGGTCCACATTTATTCGAGGTTGGCGAGCGGAGCGGCAGCTTGCGGCGTATTCGTGCCATGGCTCAATTTCGTGCTCACCGCATGCCATTCGAACAGGTCGGGTAGAGCATGGCCGTGCGCGTAATATGCATAGCTTCGCTAAGTGTCCGCTTTGATTTGAAGGCATTTTTATGTTGGCGGATCGATAAAACTATATGCGTGAAGCAATAATTGAATATTTTATAGCTGTGAAAATGATAAACCTTTCTCGGTGTGTGCGGCGATTTTTGCCGATCTATTTATTGGGTCTTCCTCTAAGTGTTGGAGCTGAAGCGATGCTGCAGTATCGCAATATTTCTCTCGGCGATGCGTCGGATAAAGTGTTGCAATTGTCTGAAAATGAATTTCCTCACGTTAAGTTGGAGTCTAGAGAAAATTCATTTGATATTCTTGCGATCATGGCTGGGGATGATCAAGGAATTATAGATAATTCATGTCGCTCCGCTGATACCAGTGATTTGCAACAAAATTGTATTTCAGCGCGTTTTATTTTTTCTGGAAAAGCACAAGGAGACCTTCTGGCCAGTGTTTTTGTTGACCAGGGTTTTAGTCCCCCAATTAATCGAGATAGTCTTATTGTTATGCTTGTGGCCAAGTATGGACAGCCTAGAGTAACTTCTGGAGATGCCGTTCCTGCATCTTATATGAATCCTGAGTCGAAATTTATTTCGTTTCTTTGGGGCGGGCTGCGAACTCCCGTAGGAATCTATCGTCCTAGCCGTTTCCCTTACAAAGATAGAGAAATTATTGGTGGTAAATACATATCAGCAGTGATTTATTACCAGGGCGACTTGGCAAATGGTTATAGTTTTCGTATCGTTGACTCTGAGACGATGAACGAAAGCATGAAGGTGGATATGGGTGAACCACAAAGATTAGAGGCTGAGCGGCGAGCCGGGGCACCGAGTGATGGCGAGAAGGATTAGTTTTCGGGCGAAAAAAAAGCTGTCATTTTGTTGTCATTCCCAGGCTAAAACAGCCCAAAAACAACCCCAATAATGACAGCCTTCTTCTTGCTACTGCTTGATTCTAAAGAATTGATTGGTGGAGACGGCGGGAATCGAGCCTGCCGTGCTTGCCTACCGTCACGTTAGCTGCCTGTACCTGCCCCATGGCGTTGAAGCGGTGTGGCGGTGAGGCGGTTTACCGCCACGCTAGAGATAACGTACTCCACAAAAAATAGCCCCGTCCAAGCGCGGTCAGTCCAGGGCCGCCGATTCGCGCTGGCGCAAGGTGATCGCCAGCGGCGTGGGCATCATCGTGAAACCCATCACTTCATTGGGGGCGGCACCAGTCAGTGGCCGAACTTGACTCACATCGAAGTTGGCCAGCAGCGTTACCATCGCTACTTTGATTTCCATCAGTGCCAGGTAGCGCCCTGGGCACATTCTTGGCCCGGCGCCAAACGGTAGAGACAATCGGCGGGCAGCGCCATCGTCACCAAGCCAACGCTCCGGGTTGAAACGCTGTGCGGCGGGCATGAAAGCCTCGGCCACGCTGTCGTGCCGCAATACGCACCACAGCAGGGTGTCCGCCGGCAGGCGCACATCCAATACGGTGGTCTCGCACAGCGCCTGCAGCGGCAAGAATGGCGCGGGCGGCTTCAGGCGCATGGCTTCAAGCGCACATGCTTCCACATAGTCGAGGCTATCCATCTGTTCGGGCGTCATCGTGCGGGTATCGGATACCTTGTTCAGCACTTCCTGTTGCGCCTGTTTCAATGCCGTCGGATTCCGCCACAGCAGCCATATCAGCCATGCCAGCGCGCTTGCAGTCGTTTCCTGGCCGCCCAGCAGCATGGTGGAGACATTGCCAGAAATGACGGCATGATTGACGCCGCTGCCTGGTTTCTCGGCCGCCAACAGCATGGCCTGCAGCATGTTGACGGGCTGGGCGCGCAGAGCAGAATCTGCCGCAAGCGCCTTGCGTGCCTGGGCGATGAAACCGTCCGTCGCCGCCTGCAGTGCGCGTACGCTGCGTTCCAGGCGCCGGTCTGCGGGAAGCCGCAGCCAGCGCCAGTAAGGGAAGGGCATCAGCGAGCGGCGGGCCACCCCGGCCATCACTTCGCTGACGTCTTCCTGCAGCTTGTCGTCGCCGTTGAGCAGCGTATTGACGTCTTCACCAAAGGCGAGACCTGCAATCACATCGACCGTGTAGCGTTTGAGGTCACCAGAAAGATCCATCTCCTGCTGCGCTTGTGCCGCAGTGCTCCAGCGCTGCGCCAGTCGCAGGCCCACTTGACGCAGACGCACAAAATACGCTTTGACCATGGATGGCGAAAAGCTGTGCATCACCATGCGGCGCTGCGTTAGCCATTCATCGCCCTCGGCCAGCAGCAGACCGGGCGCGCCGCCCAGTTCGGCCGAGATGTCGGCCGTCACGGCGGGGCGGCGGAAGGTGTCGGGCCGCGCACGCAGTACTTGGCTGATTGCTGCGCTGTCAGACAGCACCACCACCTGCCGGCTCCCTATCCTTGCCCGGAATATCGGACCGTAGCTTCCGCTCCATTTTTCCATGGTCTGGTGGATATTCCGTGGGTTGAGCTGGTGCGCATTGCCGAGGAACGGCAGCGTGGGTGGAGCAGGCAAATCGGCGATCTCGCGTGAAATGGGCATGGCAGCGGTATTCATGAAGCTCCCTCGGTTGGCATGTGATGCAGGCAGTATCGTTTGGCCACTCAAGCAAGTCTTGAACGTTTGCGACACGCTACAATGCTTTCATGACGCCACCTGATGCCATCTATCCGCCGACTGTTGCACGCCTCGTTGCCCCCCGCGTGGCGCTGGCTTCCTGCGTACGGGCCTGGCTGGTACGCAGCACCATCGGCTCTGCTCCGTTGCCGCCAGCACAGCGTCTTAATCGCTTTCCAGCGACGCCGTTCTGCGCCATTACATGGATGATCGAGGGAAGCGCCACATTGGTGGAGCCGGCCACCGGCGAGGAGGCAGGCCCCGGTGACGCGGTCTTTTCCGGCCCGCGCACGCAGCCGTGCGTTACTGCCAATCCCGGCCCCGTGCACACGATTACGGTGCTGTTCTTTGCTGATGCGCTGCATAGGCTGACCGGGATGGACATGTCCGCCCAGATCAACAATATGGCCGAACTTGGCGCTGCGCTCGGTGAAGAATGGCGGGCATTGTCGGCGCCCTTGCTGATGGCTGCGGACGATGAGGCTCGCATCGCCGTGCTGGAAGACTGGCTGGAGCCGCGATGGCGCCTGGAGCGAGGCTCCGAGGGCGCATTGTGGGCGCCGATCCACGACTGGCTGCAAGCGCTCGCCCTGCGGGCCGCCACGGCAGGCGCGGGACGCAGCGCACGAATGGTGGAGCGTCGTGTACGGACGTGGACTGGGCATCCCTTGCGTATGCTGCGCCGCCTGGCGCGGGCCGAGGAATCGTTAGTGGCTGCGACGCGCGAGCAGCAGCAGGGGAAAACGTCGCTGTCCGACGTGGCGGCCCGTTCGGGCTATGCGGATCAGGCTCATCTGTCGCGTGATGCACGCGAATTGGTGGGCGCAAGCCCGCGCGAGTTGATTACACTTGCACAGTCGGATGAGAGCTATTGGTTATACCGCATATGGGTCTGACAAGCGATGCATCGGCAAGCTTGTCCGTAGATAGGTAGTTTAGTAGCTACGGCTCTTGAAAGTTCGTTAAAGCCGCATATGGCTTAGCTATTCGCATTGCACCGCTACGCCAAGAAATAATGAAACCGCCTTCGGGCGGTTTTTATTGCCTGGCGGAAGCGAGCAGGGCGCCTGCAGGCCCTGCGTGTGAGATGCGAAGGGCCGTGTCGGACGTGGCCGCCGCAACTGAATTTAAGTGAGCTCGAAATACATGAGAGTTTCAGAAAACGATTGATCCTTGCAGACATCTGCGCCTCTTAACTTGACAGTTTTTCCGGCAAGATAGGCAGCAAGCAAGCCGGCGTAATATTCTTTTGCACGCGGACGCTTTAAGGAAAATGAGAGGTAGTCGCCGTTGGAACCGTGACATGCAGGGGCATTCTTTACGCCTCCTTCGGGAATGATATAAACGACATCGCCATCTTCATAGACCACGATGGATGATATCTTGGCCGTGGTCCAGCCAGCTAATGCGCTGCCGCTCAACATGGAGAAAAGCAGACAAATGCTTATTTTAGATAGTTTCGAGGAAAATTTCATAATCCCTATATTCCAATAAATTTCATAAATAATAATTTTACTTTATTGCTTTTATGAAATGAAGTATATTTTTCTGCAATTTGACATGCCTTGAACGATTTTTTGTGCGGTCGGTTCGGCGACGTGCGGCGGACTTTGTTTTCGCGCTACGCCGCGCTTCGTGGCGATCAAATCGAACAGCATTTTGCTGAGCGCAAGCAGTTCTGCATTGCTCACGCAGACCATTTCTGTGGACCTCGCCATGAGACTGGACGAGCGTTTCCCTGGCGCATCGGGCGTGCCGATGGGATGCCGGCCGCCATCGCCGGGAGAGGGGAATTCCGGCAGCAAGTTTGCTGCTGTCGACTTCGATGCTGGCGATACATGCCGATGGACCTCCGTTCATGCGGCGTTGCCCCTAGCCCGATGACGAAAGCGGAGAATGATGATACTCGACCCGGACCAGTATCTCGGCTGGCCCGATACTTCCCTTGTGAGCGAACAGGATTTGTCCCAGCAAAAAGCCTGCAGGCTGCAGCTGAACCGCTTCGCGCGACAACCAGGCGCAAGTGGCTTGGCGTTTCTTGTCTTGCATCGCCATTCGACAGGGCACCGACGGCCAGTACCGGATGAGGAAGCGTGGAAATCGCGTGCACTCCATCATGGTCGCGATGCCATCATGTATGCGCGAGCGGTCCCTCGGCGATTGGCACGAATACTTCCCATTTATCTAGTGGCGCGGGCTTGACGGTCCTGGAACAGATCACGGCAACATGAGGTCCGGACAGGCCATGGCTCTTCGGAACCCATTTCACACGTAAAGGTAGCGCGCATTTGGCAACCAGAATTTTCCGGTTCGGCTCCAGAGCCTGCCACCCTGTTCCATTCTTGAGGTTTTCTGCTGCAATAAATTTCACAGCAGCATCCCTGATCTCAAACAAGCCATGTATGTCACCTCGCGTCCGATCCTCGTGTAGCGTGCTCGCTAATGCCGATGAGATACCGGCAACAAGAAAAAGGGAGGCAATAAGGGAGGCGTACACACGTTCATTCCATCGTAACGGTAGCAACATATTTGCCATCCTTGCCAAGTTTATTCCATATCAGATGGAAATATGGCGGGTTCCACATTTCCAGTTCGTACATTCTCACACAGCCTGCCGACAGCTTGATCGTTTGCTGGCAGGATTATCGCTCCCCATCTGACTTTCCCGCCATACTCTTGCGAACGCCGCGAGGGAGGAACTGTCCCGTCTGCGCCAATCCCGTCTACGGTCAGCAATCCCGAGTCCACCGCCCTTGCTCTTCACTGGTGATGAAGTACTTTTCGTGGCACGATAATAAGGGCGCTACGTGCTCTAATGGCGTTGAGCCGCAGTTCATCCCATGCTCCTTAAACTGACAAGACGGCCATGACCTTCACCTTCCACGCGCTCTCCGATATTCCCGGCGAAGAATGGCGCGCGCTATTAAACCACCGGGATGTCATCCGCCACATGCCGCTCGCTAGCGACAGCTGGACGGAGCACGCTGTGATGGAATGGGCGAAAGGCAAGGATGCGCAGTGGCACGCGAATGGCTATGGGCCGTGGTCGATCCGGATTGATGGCGCTTTTGCTGGCTGGGGCGGTTTCCAGAAGGAAGGGGGCGAAGCTGATCTCGCACTCGTATTGCTCCCTCGATTCTGGGGACATGGCCCCGCGCTGGTGCGCCATTTCATGCATCGCCGGAAAGAGCTGGGCATTGGCCCGGTCAGTATCCTGTTGCCGCCCAGCCGCACTCGCAGGCGTGGTTTTGCAAGAATCGGCTTCGCATTTGATGGCGAGTTGGAGTATGAAGGCCAGCGCTTCCTGAAGTTCCTGGCGGTTGAATGAGCGTCAGATGCGTGGCGGTTACAGGCCTGCTACTCGGATACAAATTGAAGTAAAAACAGCTTGTTGGTATTGAAAGGTGCGGAACTCTCGCGCATGTCGCATGCGTCCCCATGCTGAGCGCACCGCTGCTTATACTATCGCATCGGGGGATATTCCCTTATCCTCGTAACGGCGATACTAAATACTATGAATATGCGGAAACGAGCAATGTCCGGAGAAATCCCCTGCGCTCAGATCCTCAACGCAAAACGCCATGCGCGCGGCCTTACACCTTTGAACCAATGAAAAATATCACTGTCGAATATCGTCATAACTTTCCTCTTGATCCCGTGGATGTCGTCCGGGTCTTCGATCAATCTGGAATCAAGCGGCCGACCGACAATCTCCCGAGAATTGCGCGCATGTTCGCCGCGCCTTGCCTCTTGCTGTCGGCATGGGTGGATAATGAGCTGGTAGGGTTGTCGCGCTCGCTGACCGACTATGCGTATTGCTGCTATCTCTCGGACCTGGCCGTCAACAGGCAATACCAGGGTTTGGGCATAGGCAAGGAGCTGGTCAAACGCACCCAGGCAATCATCGGCGACGAAGTATCCTTGATACTGCTTGCCGCCCCCGATGCCATGTCCTACTATCCGACGCTCGATTTTGAACTGGCTGGCAATGCCTACGTCGTCAGGCGCAAGCGTTGAGAGGAAGGGATGTGCACGCGATCCCGGCCTTGAAAATCCGGGTGGAATACGATGAGGATGCGGGGCGCAGGCGGCGCCTTCAAACCCGGCATCGTCGTCGCATACGCTATGCTGACCGCTTTCAAGAGATCCTGCACCTTCATGCAAACTGTCTATACCCTCACCGATGCGCTGGCAAAAGACCCGACCCGCATCGCCAAGACCCAAGCCCTCACCCTCGACCCTGGCAAGCCCCGTTTCGGCCTGAAAGGCAGCCATGGCCTGTTCGCCTCCGACGCATGGTGGGAAAGCATCCGCACCGGGCGCATCCAGACGCAAACGGTGACGGGCATCATCGAACGAAGCTACTTCGCCGGCCAGGACAGCCGCCGCGGCGATGAAGTCAACAGCATTACCTTGCGCCTCGACGATGGCTCGACGGTCGAGGAAAGCATCTACACGAACCACAAGCGGGATAGCAAGCTGTTCATCGCCGGCGCCACGGTGGCGATTCGCTACGTGCTGGACGAGTTGAAGGCGCAGCCGGCTGCCGATGGCGGCATTCACTATGCGCGAACCGTGCTGGACGTGGCCATTTCCGGCAGCCGGGGCAGGGAGTGAGATCGGTCGCCATACCATTTGCATGCCACCGATTTGCCTGGAATTGATCCCGGAAAAATTCTCCGTCGAAATTCGTTTGACCGCCCCCGGCGCCCGGCCTACAGTTGTCGAGATACTTTCATCGACCTCGTCGCCCCTCCCCATGGCCAAACCGTTCCCCTTGCATCCGAAGAACCCCGAGCGCATCTGCTGGGGTTGCGACAAGTATTGCCCGCCGGACGCCATGCGCTGCGGGAATGGTTCCGAGCGCACGCAGCATCCGGTCGAGCTGTTTGGCGAAGGCTGGAATGACTGGGGGCTGGCGGCGGCCGACAAGGAGGAAGCGGAGATCAAGCCAGAACGATGATGGCAGGCGAACGGTGCAGCGACCCGCTACAATCGTCCATCGCGCACTTGTTCGAGTTGATTGAAATGGCAATGCAAGAATCCCTGTCCCGCTGGCTGGCAAGCAGCGCCGGCGACTATCGAATCGTCGAGCATCCGGCCGTGCATACGATAGACGAAGCGCTCATCCATGTGCCGGCCATGCCCGGCCTGATGGTGAAAAACCTGTTCGTGCGCGACGACAAGGGCCGCCGGCATTTTCTCGTCATCGTGCCCTTCGACAAGCGCATCGACCTGGCGGCGCTGGGAAAGTTGTTGCCGGCCAGTAAGCTCAGCATGGCCTCGCCCGAGCGCCTGCTGCAGCACCTGGGCATCGCGCCCGGTGCCGTCAGCCTGTTCGCATTGCTGCACGATAGCGCGCATGCGGTGGAGCTGGTGCTCGACCAGGCCGTGTGGGATGCCGCATACATGCAAGCCCATCCGCTGCGTAACACGGCCACGGTGGCGCTGTCGCATGCCGCCCTGCGCCGTTTCCTCGCGCATACGGGACATCTCCCCCGCATCGTGACGGTGCCGGCGACTAATTAAAGGCGCCGCCTCAATGCCCGGCCACGGGCGCGCCGCCGCTGCGCCGTCCCGGCCGGAAGCCGTGCGCGCGGGCCGACCAGGCGATCAGGAAGGCCAACGCCAGCAAGCTCGCCATGGCCCAGGGAAAGGCGCTCGCCCCCCACGTTTCCAGCAAGGCGCCACCGACGACGCCGGCTGCCGCGATGGCGCCATTCCACGCCACCACGTTCATCGACAGCGCCACGTCGGCGCCGCTGCCAGCCGTATCGGCCAGCGCCGTTTGCAGCAGGGTGGCCGCGCCGCCAAAGCTCAAGCCCCAGACGGTCATGCCGACATAGATGACGGCAGGCAAGTGCGACGCGACACCCAGCACGAGGGCCGTCGCGGCAAAGGTGGCCAGGCTGGCCAGCACGGTGGCACGCAGGTGGCGCTCGACCAGCTTGCCCGTGATCCAGATGCCGGCCATGGCCGCGGCGCCGAAGACGAGCAGCACCAGATCGATGCGCGCCGTCAATCCGGCTGGCGCCACGAACGGAGCGATATAGGTGTAGAGAATGTTGTGCGCGAGCATCCAGGCGATGACGACGGCCAGCACGGGGCGCACGCCCGGCGTCGTGAAGACGCGGCGCAAGGGCATGCGTTCATGCGCGGACTGGCCCGGATAGTCCGGTACCTTCGCCAGCACCCAGGCGATCAGGGCCAGGGTCAGTGCGGAAATGATCCAGAATGCGGCGCGCCAGCCGACGAGCGAGCCGAGCAGGGTGCCCAGCGGTACGCCCAGCGAGAGGGCGACGGGTGCGCCCACCATGGCCAGCGCCAGGGCGCGGCCTTGCTGCTGCGGCGCCACCATGCGCCGCGCGTAGCCGGCCAGCAAGCTCCAGGCCAGCCCGGCCGCCATGCCGGCAAAGAAGCGCGCCGCCAGTGTCAGCCAGTAGTGCGACGACAGTGCCGTGACGGTATTGAACACGAGAAAGCCGATGATGGTCAGCAGCAGCACGTTGCGGCGGCGCCAGCCGCGCGTGGCGATGGTCAGGGGAATGGCCGCCAGCAGCGAGCCGAGCGCGTAGGCCGTGACCATCTGCCCGGCCAGCGCGGCACTGATGTCCAGCCCGGCGCTGATGTGCGGTAACAGGCCGGCGGGCAAGGTTTCCGTGACGATGCAGATAAAACCTGTCATGGCCAGGGCCAGCAGGCCCGAGACGGGAAGGCGGTCGGCCGGCGCATGGCTGGCTCCGGCGGTGAGAGTGGCGTGATTCAAGGCAAATATCCTTAGAGATTTTACGAGGCGGCCGGGCGCAGGCATGCCCATGACCGTGATGGCGGTACATATGTATCGTTCGGTACAAATATAGGCGAAGCGGGGGCGCGTTGTCAACGACTTCTGTATCGAGTAGTATGTATGTGGCTAAGGAAAAGGAGTGGGGAATGGCGCAAATGGGACGGCCGCGCACGTTTGACCGGCAGCAGGCGATCGAACAGGCGATGTTTTTATTCTGGCAGCAGGGCTACGAATCGACTTCCTTGAACCAGCTCAAGGCGGGTCTGGGCGGCGGCATTTCCGCGCCCAGCTTTTATGCGGCGTTCGGCTCGAAGGAAGCGCTGTTCCGCGAGGCGGCGCAGTGCTACCTGGACACGTACGCGCGCGTGACGGAATGTTTGTGGGACGATGGCCTGGCGCCACGGCAGGCGGTCGAGCTGGCCTTGCGCCAGTCGGCAAGCATGCAGTCGGAGCCGGGGCATCCGCCCGGCTGCATGGTGGCGCTCGGCTGCATGAGCGCGCCGACGGCCGAACATGCGGCCGTGGCCGCGCCGCTTACGCAGTCGCGCGCGCGCACGCGCGCCGGTTTCGTGCGCTGCGTCGGGCGCGCTATCGCCCGCGGCGAATTGCCGGCGGAGATGGACGCGGCCTCGTTCGCGGCCGTCTTCGATGCTTTCCTGTCGGGCCTGTCCATCCAGGCGCGCGACGGCATCGGCTACCCCGTGTTCGATGTGGCGATCAGCCAGCTGATGCGGCTGTGGGATGCCAACCGCGTACCTGGCTAGACGCTAGGCGGCAAAGCGGAATTCCAGCACGTCGTCGCCATACTTGTCCGTTTCCCCCGTCGCCGTCCAGCCCAGGTAGCGGTAAAAGCCGTACGAGCGCGAGGATGGATCGTTGGAGCAGCCGAGGAACAGCCGTGCGTGGCCTTGCGCGCGCAGCTCCGCCATGACCCGTGCCAGCAAGGTCTTGCCTATTCCCAGGCCCTCGCAGTCCGGCAGCAGCGCCAGGACGACGATTTCGCCCGTGTCGCGGTCGCCAAAGCAATAACCGGCCAGCTGGCCGTCGCGATGGCAGACGTGGCCGGGCAAGTTCCCCGAGCGCATCATCTCCGCCCAGGAGTCGGCCGTAATGCCCACTTCCGCCAGGCGTTCCTGGGAAACGGCGTTTTGCCGGGTCTTGCCGCGCAATTCGGTGAACGCGGCCGTGTCGTCCGCATTGGCGGCATGAAAGGTAATGGATGTTCGATGTGTCGTCATGTCTGGTTTAATTGGTGAAGAGGGTCCGGTAAATTCATTCCCCGGATTTCCGCATGGTCTGCGCATGGTTTCGCCAGTCATACAAGGTATTGTTTTCACTTTCCCGTCGATCTGGCTTGCCGGTATCGATGATTTCATCCTTGATGAGTACCAGGTCATTGTTTTCATTCAAGCGATATTCCCGATAGCGTTCGCAATCCTGTTCGCGCCGGGCGATGGTCGTTAATATATTTTCCCGCCACGCATACCTGTCTTCATAAAAGCATTGCGCCGCGCAGCCGCAATTGCCAATGCCGCCTTCAATTTGCCGTGCGGGTATGCTGATTTCCAGATTCGGTATGGCCGATAATGGTTTGTCGAAGCGGTATTTCCCCGCTTTCGTATCCCATAGCCACACATCGGAGCAGCGTATGCGCCCCTGGCTATCCGTGTAGCCAGTGACCCACAGGTCGGCATTGCCGTCAAAATTCATATCCAGCAGCAAGGCCTGCAAATTGCCCATGCCGGCGCTGCTGCAACTGCCCTTTATCCACGCGCCTTGGATATTGACGCGATAACGCTGCACTTCATCGTGGTCCGCATAGCGAATCTGCACGCTTTGACGCACCTTGCCCGTCGCGGCTTTCTCCAGATGCAGCGTTTCGCAGTAAGCCGACGTGGCAATCAAGGATAAAAGCAGGGCGATCAGTTTCATGGACAGGATTCATGGCAGGGTGATTCGATAAAACGCCGGATTGCATCGGGCGGTGAAAGATCATACTGCATGATTCCGGCCCGGCGCCACACCATACCCTATCGTGCATTCCGCTGCCACGCTGCTGTGTACAATGCCCGACATTCCCCATTCCAGGAGTCTTTATGATCGTCTCTGCTGCATCCTTTAATGAAGCGGGCATCCTCGCTTATAACGATGGCAATCATGCGGAAGCGTTCCGCCAATTCGACGCCGCGGCAAAAACCGGCGATCCAGCCGGCCAGCATTTGCTGGCCAGCCTGTATTACCAGGGCCATGGCGTGGAACAGGACCTGGGGAAAGCCGTGGAACTGTTTACGGCTGCCGCGCAGGCGGGCTTTCCGCCATCGCTGGCCAACCTGGCCCTGATGTATGCGAGCGGCGATGGCGTGCCGCAAGACATGGCGCAGTCGCTCGCGTATGGACGCCAGGCGGCGGAGGCGGGCGATGGCCAGTCGCAATTCAACCTGGCGCAGGCATACCGCAAGGGCGTCGACGTGCCACAGGACTATGCCGAGGCGGCCTTCTGGTACAAGCAGGCGGCCGAGGCCGGTTCACTGTCGGCGCAGAATGAATATGGCTTGCTGTATGCGCAAGGACAGGGCGTGGAACTCGACTATGTGCAGGCGTACGCGTGGATCGCCATGCCGGCCGAGGCGGGCAGCGCGCAATCGATTAAGAACCGCGACCAGTTGCTGGAAATACTCACGCCATCGCAGCAGCAGGCGGCGCGCGCGCTGGCCGCCGACTATGCGGCGCAATACGGCACCGATCCGCATTAATTCATTATTGCCGCAAGGTTATTCAATTCCCCGGAAACCCACTTATTATCCAATAAATATTTCCTTTGAGAAATTTTTAGAATTACAATATAGGAATTGCCTGGTCACGAACAACAAGCCGGCAAGGCCGGCTTCGCGCATTGCTACCGTGCCGCTCACTATATATAAGATGGATCATATGACTGTGCTGAAGAAAGCGGGCGGTTTCCGGCTCTCGATATTAATGCTGCTGGTTTTTCCCTATGCCTTGCTGTATTACGCGGCGGGCAAGGAAGACCGGCTGCCATTGGCCGCCATTACGGCCGCCGCAACCTGTCTGCTATCGCTGGTGGCGCATTTGTACCGGAATCGGGTCGCCATCCTGGAAGGCATCGCGGGATCATTGCTGCTGATCGGGATATTGATGCTGTGCGCTTTCATTCCCGTCGTCGGCTGGATCGCCGACGTCTTGCTGATACTGTATGCATTGACCAGCGTATTGGCGGCATTGCAGGTATTGCTGCCCATCGCATTCAAGGCGGCCTTGATACTCGTCGTGTTTATCGCCGCGCTGGCGCCGGAAATCCACCATCCCCTGTATAGCCCGCTCGCATATGGCGTGTTCTGTCTTTTCCTGACGGCGTGGCTGTCGCGCAAAAGCGATCCATTCAGCGAATTGCTGCTGCTGTTCGCATCGCTGCCCCTGCTGGCCATCGTGATCGCCTCGCTGGGCCGGATGCTCAAATCGGGTTTCTCGGTGAACAAGGTGAGAGTCGGCCAGCATGTGAGCGGCTATACCACGCAGGCGGGCGTGAATGTGGCCGATTACACGCGCATGGTGACAAAAAGCGTGACCACCGCCACGACCTCCGTGAATGCCACGGCGGTGGCCGTCAATGCGGCGGCGGGGAAGGCGGCCGAACGCACGGACGCGGAGTAATCTCCATGGCCCGCGCCGCTTATTTGCCGTGCGGCGTATCCAGCTTGCCGAGTACGCCCGCCGCATCGAGTTCATAGCTGTCGAAGTCGCGCGCCAAAAACAGCTGGCCGGAATAATGGAGCCGCGCTTCCGCTTCCAGCTCGGCCATGCCGGCCGGGTTATGGTAGCGGGCGCTGAAGTGCGTGAGGATCAGGTTCGGCAAGCCGTTCGACTCGGCAAACTGCGCCACGCGCTGCACGGAACTATGCGTGGGGCCGGGCCCCACTTTCTGCAGCATCGCTTCCGTGTAGGTGGCTTCATGCACGAGCAATTGTGCGCCCGTGCAAGCCTCCGCCAGCAACGCTGGCGTGTCGTTGTCGCCGCCGATCACCACCGTGGCGCGCTGCGTTTCCAGCTGGCGGAACGTTGCCGCCGACACTAGCGTGCCGTCGTCGAGCCGCGCATCGTGGCCCGTTTGCAGCAGGCCCCAGGCCGGACCGGGTGCCACGCCCGCCGCCTGCAGGGCGGCCTTGTCCAGTTTCCATTTGCTCGTTTCCAGCGCAAAACGATAAGCGACGCTGGGTGCGCGGTGCGACAGCGCGTGGCGCTCGATGCGCAAGCCTGCTTCTTCATGCACGACTGGCGCGCTGTCCACGTCGATGTGGATCAGCGGATACGTCAGGAACAGTTCCGTATGCAGCAGGGTGGCGTCGATCCACGTCTTGATGGCGGCCGGGGCGATCAGCAGCAGCGGCTTGGTGCGCCCCGTCATCGAGGCGCTGGCCAGCAGGCCCGGCAGCCCATAGCTGTGGTCGCCATGCACATGGGTGATGCAGATGCCCACCAGGTCGTGCACGGACAGGGGGATGCGCTGCAGCCGGTGCTGCGTCGCTTCGCCGCAATCGATCATCCACCAGTCGCGGTTGTGCGTCGTTTGCAGGGCCAGCGACGTGACGTTGCGATAGCGCGTGGGCACGCCGGAAGACGTGCCGAGAAAGGTCAGTTTGAACATGGGCGCATTATGCGGCAAGCAGCCGTGCTTGCCAACGTACTTGCCGGTGCGCCAGCCCCTCAGCCCGCCAGTGGGGCGCTGAGCCTATCCTTGTAGATGCGTCCGTTTTTCATGATCAGCAGCAGGTTTTCTTCCGGCTGCGCGAGGAAATCGAGGTTTTTCGTCGGATCGCCATCGGCCACCAGCAAGTCGGCCAGGGCGCCCGCGGCCAGACGGCCCAAGGTGCCGGGGTAGGGCGAGCGCTGTCCGGACAGGGCCAGCAATTCGCCATTCTGTCCCGTCGCCTGGGCCAGCAGGGTGAGCGGATCGTAAAAGCGCGTGAGCTTGGCCAGCTGGCGCCCCTGCGTGGGCGTGTTTTTCGCGTTGAACAGGATGTCCGTGCCCCAGCCCGTCTTGATGCCGTACTTTTGCGCCAGCGCATACGCCTTCACCGTGCCTTCGGATACGATCCTCTGGCTGGCCTTGCGCGCCGCATCGGGATACACATTCGCGTCCGCGTCTTGCAGGAAGGGCTGCAAGCTCCACCATGTGCCCGTGTCGCGCATCATGCGGGCGGATTCCTCGTCGGCCAGCTGGCCGTGCTCGATGCTGCGCACGCCAGCGCGGATGGCGCGCTGTATGCCTTTCGGCGTGTAGACGTGGGTCATCACGTAGGTGCCCCAGTCGGCGGCCGCTTCCACGCCGGCGCGCAGTTCGCGCTCCGAATACTGCGTGCTGTCGAGCGGGTCGTACATGGACGCGACGCCGCCGCCCGCCATCATCTTGATCTGCGTCGCGCCCAGCATCAGCTGTTCGCGCACGCGGCGCAGCACTTCCGCCTCGCCATCGGCGATCATGGCCATGCCCGCCGTTTCCGCCATGCCCAGCGGCGCATTCGCCGCGCGCGGGATGTCCGAGCGCAGGCGGAAGTCGCCGTGGCCCGAGGTTTGCGAAATCATGGCGCCGGACGGGAAGATGCGCGGGCCGTCGACGATGCCTTCATCGATGGCGCGCTGTAATGCAAACGCGGGGCCGCCCGGATCGCGCACGGCAGTAAAGCCGCGCAGCAGGGTGCGCCGCGCTTCCTGTGCCGCCACCAGGTACAGATAGCCGACATCGGACGTCATGGCCGTCACCTGGTTGATGGCGGCGAGCATGGTGTGCCAGTGGGCGTCGATCAGGCCCGGCATCACCAGCTTGCCCTGGCAATCGATCACTCGCGCGCCCTCGACCTTTTCGCCGGCCGGCAGCAGGGCGGTAATGGTTGGCCCCGTCACCAGCACGTGGATGCCGGAGCGGGGCGCCTTGCCCGTGCCGTCGAACAGGCGCAGATTGGTCAGCAGCAAGGGACGATCCTGCACTTGCGGCTGCTGGGCGCTGGCATGGCCGGCGGACAGGCCGATGAACGGCGCCAGCATGGCGGCCGCGCCGCCGAGAAATTGCCGGCGCCGCATGTCCGCCATCACCCGCTGGTGCAGGATGGTAAACACGGTGCCGCCGCAGTCGCAGGCGCGCGGTTTCATGCCGCCCGTGTGCCAGGTGTCCGCCAGATGCTGTTGCTGTGCCTGGGCCATCGCGCCATCCTTTCATCGCTGCCGCGCCGTGCGCTGGCACGGGCAAGGTTAATGTGGAAACCATGACCATTGGAAGCGGCTGGCGGCATCAAGTCAAGCGTGCACTTGCTTTACGGCAAAGAATGTAGCATGGGCCACTCAAGGTGCATGCTGGCCGCTATTTTCCCCGTCGCCCGCCGTGTACTCGACAAAGCCGTCGCGGCGGCAAAAACTGGCCAGCTGCATGCCGGCCTGGCGCGCGATGCGGATGGCCAGCGAGGTGGGCGCCGAGATGGTGGCGACGAGCGGGATATGCATGCGCGCCGACTTGCGCACCAGTTCATAGCTGGCGCGGCTCGACAGGAAAACGAAGCCGTCATGCATGGCGATGCGGTGCAGGGCCAGGTAACCGATCAGCTTGTCCAGGCCGTTATGCCGGCCCACGTCCTCGAACACCTTCACGATGGCGCCCTCGGCCGTGCACCAGGCGGCCGCATGCACGCCGCCCGTCTTGTGCATCAGCTCCTGGCAGGGCAGCAGCTCGCGCGCGGCGCGCCCGATGATGGCGCTGCTGGCGACCAGCGGCGGCAGGGGCCGCGTGATCTTTTCCGGCACCAGGTCCAGCAGGGCCAGGCTTTCGATGCCGCACACGCCGCAACCGGTGCGCCCGGCCAGTGCGCGGCGGCGTCCCTTGAGCTTGATCAAATCCGGCTGCGCGATGGTCAGCCGCACTTCCGCGCTGTCCTCGCCGCAACACACATCGAGGTCGTAGATGTCGCGCACGCTGCCGACGATGCCTTCGGTCAAAGTAAAACCGACGGCGAATTCCTCGAGGTCGCGCGGCGTCGCCATCATCACCGCGTGGGCGATGCCGTTGTAGACGAGGGCCACGGGATATTCCTCGGCCACCACGTCGCGGCCGGCCGTGGCCGCGCCGCCCTGATGGCGCACGATGGGCACTTCCAGGTAACCGTCGCGCTCGGTGGTGCTGATGTCGCATTCCATGCTGTTCTCCCGTTAATCGATCTGATAGCGTGGGCAGGGCCGCAGCGGCGGCGGCAGGGCGTCGCCGTTGAGTTCCCGCAAGGAGCGTTCCGTTTCGCGCGTCATGGCGTTGAGGGCCAGGCAGTTGGGCGCCAGGCCGAACGGTTCGGCGATCTGCTGCGCGATGGCTTCCAGCGCAAACAGGGTGTAGGCGACAAAGACGGAAATGAGGGGCGTGGCCACGCCGATGGCGTCCACCAGGCCCAGCGGCAGCAAGAAACAATACATGTACACGGTGCGGTGCACCAGCACGCCATACGGATACGGTATCGGCGTGTTCTTGATGCGCTCGCAGCCGGCCACGGTGGCGGCCAGGTCGTTGAGCTGGGTGTCGAGCATCCACAGCAGCTGCGGTTGGCCCGGCTGGCGCTGCACGGCCTCGTGCAGCATGGCGCGCACCGCATGCAGCACGGCGACGGGCTGGTATTGCATGCCTTGCAGGCGCAGTACTTCCTCGGCCGGCAGGTAGCGCGCCAGGTCGTGCTGCGGGTCCGTCTGGCGCAGCTGGTGCTTGAGCGCGTAGACGAAGGCGATCATCCGGTTCAGCAGCAACTCGTGGTCGAGACCGCTCGTTTGCCGTGGCAGATACGTGATCGCCTGCGAAGCGAGGGCCCGCGCGGCGATCAGCAATTGCCCCCAGATATGCCGCGCCTCGGCGAAGCGCGCATAGCTGGCGTTGTTGCGAAAGCCGAGGAAGATCGCCAGGCTGATGCCGACCATGGGAAAGGGCGCCGTGTCGAGCGGAATCTTGACGCCGAAGATGCGGCCGTCCGTCAGCAGGGCAAGCGAACTGATCACCAGCATCAGCAGCAACTGCGGAATGATGGTTTGCAGCACCGAGCCATCCCAGACGAACAGCATGCGGAACCAGTTGGTGGTGGGCCGGATGATCATGATGTGATATCGCTCAATGCTTGCGGGGCACGACTTTGCCCTCGAAGACGTAGTATTGGAACAGGTTGTAGCCGATCATGATCGGCAACATGGAACCCATGCCGATCAGCATGAAGATCAGGGTCGGTTCATCGGACGCGGCCGCGGCAATCGTCAGCTTGCCCGGCACCAGGTCGGGGAAGAAGCTGATGGCCAGGCCCGCGAACGAAGACAGGAACAGCACGATGGCGCCGCGGAACGGCCCGCGCACGCCATTCACGTGCACGGCCCACAGGATGTAAATAAAGGCGCTGGCGGCGACGGCGGCCAGCGACAGCAGCACGCCGAACACGCCCGGCTGCGCCCAGCGTTCATGGCCGATGGCGCTGAAGACCATGGTGCCGGCCGACAGCACGATGGCCGCCGCCACCGTGGCCAGCACGCTGGCCGTCGCGTAGCGGCGCGCCGCCGCTTCCAGCTGGCCGCCCGTCTTCTTGATCAGATACGTGCTGCCCAGCAGGCAATAGCCGGCCACCACGCCCGCCGCCGTGCACGCCGTGAAGACGCCGCTCAGCCAGCCCGGCTGCAAGCCCGTGATGACCTCGCCCAGCACCACGCCCTGCGCCACGGCCGCCAGCAGGCTGCCCACGCCAAAGGCGAGGTCCCACAGCCGCTTGTTGCCGGCCGCATGGCGAAATTCGATTGAGGCGCCGCGCAGGATCAGGCTGGCGACCAGCAGCATGATGGGGATGTACAGTGCCTCGAGCAAGGTGGCGTAGGCGCCGGGAAAGGCGCCGAACAGGGCGCCGCCCACCACCACCAGCCAGGTTTCGTTGGCGTCCCACACGTGTTCGATCGACTGGAAGATCAGGTTGCGTTCCTGCTCGCGGCGCGTGAACAGGCTGAGGATGCCCACGCCCAGGTCGAAGCCGTCCGTGACGACGTAAAACACCAGCATCAGGCCGATGAGGCCGAACCAGGCGTTGCCCAGCATGGCTTGAGAATTCATATCCATTACACACTCCTTGGTTGATGGGGGCGCATCTCAGTGCGTGGTCTTCAGCAGGGCGCCGACGGCATGGGCGGCCTCCGGCGGCGGCGGCGTCACGTCGGGGCCCTTGCGCAGCCATTTCTTGGCGAACACAAAGAAGGTGACGAACAGCACCAGGTAAAACACGCAGAACATCAGCATGCTGCCGGCCACGGCGGGGGCCGCCACGTCCGAGACGGCGTCGCGCGTGCGCAGCAGGCCGTAGACGACCCACGGCTGGCGTCCCACTTCGCGCACGATCCAGCCGCATTCGACGGCGATGTAGGGCAGCGGGATGGTCAGTACCCAGGCCAGCAGCAGCTTGCGGTTGCGCAAAAATGCTTCCACCCGTCCGCCCGCCTTGCGCAACACCACTACCGTCCAGAACGCCAGCAGCACGAACCACATGCCGATGCCGGCCATGGCGCGGAACGCGTAGTACAGCAGCGGCAGCATGGGCGGCTGGTCTGCGCGGGCGATGTCGGCCAGGCCCGTGATCTTGCCCGTGGCGCTATGCGTGGCGATCACGCTGAGCATGCCGGGCACTTCCAGCGACCAGTCGTTCTTTTGCTCCACCTGGTTGGGCCAGGCCAGCAGCGACCAGGCCGCGCCCTCGCCATCGCGGTTCGTGTGCCAGTGGCCTTCGATGGCCGCGCCCTTGGCAGGCTGGGTCTGGAAGACGTCGACGCCGCTGGAGTCGCCCAGCCACACCTGCAGCGGCGCGATGACGAGCAGCAACATCAGGGCCAGCTTGAACGAGCGGGCGAAGAAGGCCGGTTCGCGGCGCTTGAACATATATCAGGCGGAAATGCCGGCGATGACGAACAAGCCCGTTTCCACGGCGGCCACCCACATGTGGCCCACGGCCCAGGCCATGTCCGGGTTGAAGATGGCGGCCACGTAATCGGTGACGATGATCTTGCCGTCAACCACGCGCACGCCGGCCGGCGTCTGCATCCAGGAATTGGCGACCATGATCCAGAACGAGGAAATGCTGGAACCGAGCGCCACCATGCCGGTGGCAAACAGGTGCACACCCTTCGGTACGCGGCCCCAGCCGAACATCATGATGCCGATGAAGCCCGCTTCCAGCATGAAGGCCATGGCACCCTCGAAGCCGAGGATGTTGCCGATGAACTGGCCCGAGTGGTGCGAAAACGGCGCCCAGTTGGTGCCGAACTGGAATTCCAGGGGGATGCCGCTGACGACGCCGACGGCAAAGTTCAGCACCAGCAGCTTGCCCCAGAAGCGCGCGTGGCGGTAGTACACAGGGTCGCTGGTGCGCAGCCACAGCGCCTCGACGACGAACAGGAACAGCGACAGGCTGATCGTCAATATGGGCCACAGGATGTGGAAGATGGCCGTCATCGCGAATTGCGCGCGCGACAGGTCCAGCGTATCGAAACCGAACATGGCGATCTCCTGTTCAGCTGATGGCGGCCGAAGGCGCCAGCAGCACGGGGATGGATTTGAAGGTCGGCGTGCGCGAGCCGTGGCCCACGCTGTCGAGCGGCACCAGCGGATTGGTTTCCGGGTAGTAGGCGCCGATGCAGCCGCGCGGGATGTCGTACTCGACCAGCAGGAAACGGTCGGCCCGGCGTGCTATGCCGTCATGCCACACGCCGATCAGGTCGACCCAGTCGCCGGCCGCAAAGCCCAGCATGGCCAGGTCGTCCTTGTTGATGAAGACCACGCGGCGCTGGCCGAACACGCCGCGGTAGCGGTCGTCCATGGCGTAGATCGTCGTGTTGTACTGGTCGTGCGAGCGCGTGGTCATCAGCACCATCAGGCGCTCGCCATATTGCTGGCGCGCACGGTGGATCGGCGTGTCCTGTTCCACGGCGTTGACGAGGAATTGCGCCTTGCCGCTGGCCGTCTTCCACACGCGTTCGCGCGAGGCGATTTCCAGGTGGAAGCCACCGGGCTTGGCCACGCGCAAGTTGTAGTCGAAAAAGTCGTCGAAGACCTGTTCGATGGAATCGCGCAGCAGCGCATAGTTGCCCGAGTAGCGCAGCCAGTCGATCTTCGCGCTGCCCAGGGTCGCTTGCGCCATGCCGGCCACGATGGCGATTTCCGAGCGCAAATTGGGCGAGGCGGGCTGGTTCATGCCGAACGAGATGTGCACCATGCTCATCGAATCTTCCACCGTCACGCCCTGCGCCACGCCCGCCTGCACGTCGATTTCCGTGCGGCCCAGGGTGGGCAGGATCAGCGCATCCTTGCCGTGCACGAGGTGGCTGCGGTTGAGCTTGGTGGCGATGTGCACGGTCAGGTCGCACGAGCGCAGCGCATCCCAGGTGCGCGGCGTGTCCGGTGTGGCCATCGAGAAATTGCCGCCCAGGGCGACGAACACTTTCACCTTTTTCTCCAGCATGGCCTCGATGGTGCCGACAGCGTCGTAGCCGTGGTGGCGCGGCGGCTCGAAGTTGAAGACGAGGCCCAGGCGGTCGAGGAATTCCTTGGTCGGCTGTTCCTCGATGCCCATGGTGCGGTTGCCCTGCACGTTCGAATGGCCGCGCACGGGGCACAGTCCCGCGCCGCGCTTGCCGATATTGCCGCGCATCATCATCAAGTTCGACAGGATTTGCACGGTGGCCAGCGAATTCTTGTGCTGCGTCACGCCCATGCCCCAGGTGGCGATGACGGCCTTGCCCTTCACATAGATCTGCGTCAATTCCTCGATCTTGTCGCGCGCCACGCCCGATTCGGCCAGCAGCAAGTCCCAGCTTTCGGCGCGCAGGTCGGCGGCAAAGGCGTCGAAGCCGCTCGTGTGCTCGGCGATGAAAGCGCAGTCGAGCACGCGCTCCTGGCCGTGGGCGACGGCGGCGTCATCGAGCTCGATCACGCGCTTGGCCATGGCCTTGATCAGCGCGAAGTCGCCGCCCAGGGTGGGGCAGATGAACAGCGAGCAAATGTTCGTGCTGCCGCCCGTCAGCATTTCCAGCGGATGCTGCGGGCTCGTGAAGCGCTCCAGGCCCCGCTCGTGCAGCGGATTGATCGAGACGATGACGGCGCCGCGGCGCGACGCTTCGCGCAGCTCGCCCAGCATGCGCGGGTGGTTGGTGGCCGGGTTCTGGCCGAACAGCAGCAGGGTGTCCGCATGCTCGAAATCGTCGAGCAGCACCGTGCCCTTGCCGATGCCCACCGTTTCCGGCAAGCCGCGGCTCGTCGCTTCGTGGCACAGGTTGGAGCAATCGGGGAAGTTATTCGTGCCGTAGGCGCGCACGAACAGCTGATACAAAAAGGCCGCCTCGTTGCTGGCGCGGCCCGATGTGTAGAAGGCAGCCTGGTTGGGGTCGTCCAGCGCGTGCAGGTGGTGCGCCACCAGGGCAAAGGCATCGTCCCAGGCAATGGCCTGGTATTTGTCGCTGGCGGCGTCGTACACCATGGGGTCCGTCAGGCGGCCATGTTGTTCCAGCGCATAGTCCGACTGTTCCATCAGCTGCGTGACGGTGTGCTCCTGGAAGAACTCCGGGCGCACGCGCTTGCTCGTCGATTCGGCGGCCACGGCCTTGACGCCGTTTTCGCAGAATTCGAACGTCGACGCGTGTTCGCGGTCGGGCCAGGCGCAGCCGGGACAGTCGAAACCATCGGGCTGGTTTTGCTCGAACAGCGAGCGGTAGTTGCCCGCGCTGACTTTTTCCTTGAACAGGTTGATGGCCACGTACTTGAGGGCACCCCAGCCGGCCGCGGCATGGGTATAGGGCGCGATGCGCGCGTCGGACTTTGGCTTGCTCATGATGACTCTCCTGGTGATATGCGATGGGACAGTCACATGGTAGGGGCGGCGCGCTGCCCCGTAGGCGCACAGTTCCGGGCAAAAAAACAGAGTACAGATGGGGCGCGGGCGATTTGCGTCGCGCCGGCACTGTCCCTGATTTATGATGCAGGCGAGGGCAGTGCAGCGTGCGCGCCCGGTCTTGCGCGAGGAAGAAGATGCAACAGGAAAATGCGGGAATCGACGAGGCGCTGGTGGCGTTGCTGGCGCTGTTGTGGCAAGCGCGCCAGGACGCGCCGGAAAAGCCGTGGTCGCTGGCCAAGCTGGCCAAGCGGGCGGGAGTACAGATGAGCACATTGTTGCGCCAGCTCAATGCACTGTCCAGCGCGGGACTGGCGGTCGTGGCCACGGCCGAGAATGGCGGCGGCAGCGCGTTGCTCAGCGCGGCGGGGGCCGAGCTGTGCGCCAGCATATTTGCCGCGCCGCCCGCGCCATAGCGGCCACGACGCGCGTCTGTACTCTATCGCCGGAGGCCGGACTGTACCTCTAGAAGAATCGCCATCGGCCTTATGCTGGACGCTGACGATTGAATAAGCAGGGGGCGCAAATGAACACCATACTGTATCCGCAACAGGCGATCTGGCAGCCCGGCATGCCGCTGGCCGCCGACGAGTTTGCCGCAGGGCCGGTCCATGCACCGTTTGAACCGTGCGTCGACATGCTGGGCCGCCCATTGACGGACTTGCGCATTTCCGTGATCGACCAGTGCAATTTTCGCTGCACCTATTGCATGCCGGCCGAGCTGTATCCCAGCGACTATCCCTTCCTGCCATCAAGCGAACGCCTGTCCTTCGCACAGATCGAGACCATGGCGCGCGCCTTCGTGCGCCTCGGCGTGGACAAGATCCGTATCACGGGCGGCGAGCCGTTGCTGCGCAAGAACCTCGAGCAGCTGATCGAACGCCTGGCGCGCCTGGCCACGCCGGATGGCCGCGCCGTGACGGTGGCGCTGACGACGAATGGCAGCTTGCTGGCGGCCAAGGCGCGCGCGCTGAAGGATGCGGGCCTGGCGCGCGTCACGGTCAGCCTCGATAGCCTGGACAATGGCATTTTCCAGCGCATGAACGGCGTCGATTTTCCCGTCGAGAAAGTGTTGCACGGTATTGAGGTAGCGCAGGCCGTGGGCCTGAACCCCGTGAAGGTCAACATGGTCGTGCAAAAAGGCGTCAACGACAGCCAGATCCTGCAGCTGGCGCGCCATTTCCGCCATACGGGCGTGGTGCTGCGCCTGATCGAATTCATGGATGTGGGCGGCATCGGTGCCTGGTCGCGCACGCATGTCGTCACTTCGGACGAGGCGCGCGCGCTGATCGAAGCCGAGTTCCCGCTGCTCGCGCAGGCGGATGGCAAACCCGTGTCGCACGAGACGGCCAGCCGCTTTCACTACCGCGACGGCGGCGGCGAAGTGGGTTTCATTTCCAGCGTGTCGCAGCCGTTCTGCGGCGATTGCAGCAGGGTGCGCGTATCGTCGGACGGCAAGATGTTCCTGTGCCTGTTCGCCCACGATGGCGTCGACCTGCGGCCCCAGCTTGACTCCGCACCAGGGCTGGAAGCCGTGCTGCGCCAGCACTGGCAGCGCCGCGGCGACCGCTATTCGGAAGTGCGCGGCGCCCTGGCCCAGCTCGGCGAGCGCAAGCAGTATCGCACCGTGCGCATGTCGCTGGTGGGCGGCTGACGGCGCGGGAACGGCTACAGGAATTCGGTGATGAGCTTGCCCAGCAGGATGATCGCTTGCTCGACGCCCACGCTCCACGGATAGCTGTAATTGAGGCGGATGCAATGCTTGTAGGCATGACTGACGGAAAACATGCGGCCCGGCCCCACCGTGATCCGGCATTCCAGCGCGCGCCGGTACAGTTGCATGGAATCCACATTACCGGGCAATTCCACCCACAGCACGTAGCCGCCCTGCGGGTGCGAGATCTTGGTACCGGCAGGAAAGAAGCGCTGCACGGCGGCCGCCATGATGCGCGCCTGCTGGGCATAGGCCTTGCGCACGCGGCGCAGGTGCTGTTCATAGCCATCGTTTTGCAGGTATTCGGCGATGGCCAGCTGCGGAAACGACGAGGTGGTCAGCGTGTTGAGGAATTTCAGCTCCTCGACCTTGCCGCGGTAGCGTCCGGCCAGCGCCCAGCCCACGCGGTGCGCCGCGCTCAGGCTCTTGGAAAACGAGGCGCAGTGCAGCACCAGGCCCTTGCGGTCGAACGATTTCAGCGACGAGGGATGGGCGTCGCCGAAGTACAGTTCGTTGTAGACGCCGTTCTCGATGGCGGGCACGTCGTGCTGCTCCAGCAGCTGGTACAGGGCCAGCTTGCGCTGGTCGGACATCTGGAAGCCGAGCGGGTTCTGGAAGTTCGGCATCACCATGACGGCGGCGATCGGCTGCTGGGCCATGATGTCGGCCAGCGCCTCGATGCTGATGCCTTCATACGGGTCGGTGGACACTTCCACCACCTTCATGCCCAGCCGTTCGACGGCCATCAGCATGGCATAGAAGGTGGGCGATTCGACGGCGATGGTGTCGCCCGGCCTGGCCACGGCTTGCAGGCACAGGTTGATCGCTTCCGTGGCGCCCACGGTGACGATGATTTCATCCGGATCGACGGCCAGGCCGTTTTCCAGGTAGCGGCGGGCGATTTCGCGTATCAGTTGCGGGTTGCCCGGCGGCAGGTCGTCCGTCACGCTCCAGGCGCGGTTGCGGCGCGCCACGCTGCCCGCATACTGGTTGATGCGTTCCCAGGGAAACAGCGACGGGTCGGGGTAGGGCGAACCGAGCGGGATGGCGTCGTTCAGGCCGATCGAGCGCAGCGTCGACAGCACCAGGCGGCTGACGTGCACTTCGGCCGGCACGGGGCTCGGATGCGACGCCTGCATGCACATGGCCGGCGTGGCCGCGTCGCTGGCGCGCTGGCGCACGAAGTAGCCGGACTGGGGCCGGCTTTCAATCACGCCCATGCTCTCCAGCTTGACGTAGGCGCGCAGCACGGTGGTGATGCTCAGCTTGTGCTGCTGGCTGGTCTGGCGCACCGAGGGAATGCGTTCGCCGGGCAGCAGCACGCCCTTGGCCACCAGTTGTTCGATGTCGCCAACGAGCTTTTCATACAGTTTCATGCAGTGGTATCCGTGTTTGTATTCTTGCTCTACGTCATTGCATTATCTGTCAAATCGTGGGCGGGAATGGCTTTTTGTCGGCGCCGGCGGGGGTGAGGCGGCTGCGTGGCATCGCATGTTGCCGGAATGAAACGGGCATTTGCCGCTTCCTGGTTTAAGATCGATAGACAGAATGAAAGGGAAACACTGGCCATGGCTATTCCACAGAGCATGTTGTCCATCGTCGCGCGCGACGAAGTGCATTTGCAGTTCACGCTGAAGGCGGGCGTCGCCATGGGATCCTTGTTCAAGGCCCTGGGCGCCTTGTGGGACGCGGGCACGACGGGCATCGGCGACCCCACCCTCAACCGCCATCACCAATTGACGGGCGGCACGGCCAATATCGTGCTGGGATTCAAGCCCGAGCTGTGGCGCGCCGCGTCCGCGGCCGGCCTGCCGGACAATCTGCACTCGTTTGCCGACGATCTCGTCGGCATCAACGGCATGCGCGCGCCCGCCACCCAGCACGACCTGTGGGTGTGGATCACGCAATCGAACGCGGCCACCCTGTATGACAGCATGCGCGCGGCCGTGACATTGCTCGGTCCTTACGCCGACCTGGCCAGCGAGCAGGTGTGTTTCCCGTACCATAACAATGTGACGTTCGACGGCTTTGCCGACGGCGTCGCCAATCCGAATCCGTTTCGCGCCAATGGCGTGGCCATCATTGCCGACGGCGACCAGGGGGCGGGCGGTTCCACCGTGCTGCTCCAGAAATGGCGGATGGACGTGGAGCGCCTGCGCGCCTTGCCCGTGCACGCGGCCGAGCAGGTGTGGGGCCGCACCAAGGCCGGCAGCCACGAATTGTCGCCGCAGCCCGAGGATAGCCATGTGGGGCGCAACCAGTTCCGGCGCAACGGCGAGGAAGTCGATATCGTGCGCCGCAATGCCAATTACGGCAATGCCACGGAAGCGGGCATCATGTTTGTCGGTTTTTGCAAGGACATCACGGTGACCATGGGCATGTTGCGGCAAATGTATGGCGTCGGCGACGACGGCGTCGCCAGGACGGACCGGCTGCTCGATTTTTCCACGGCGCTGTCGTCGGCCATCTATTTCGTGCCCGGCATCGACGCCCTGTTGAAGATGGGTGTTTCGCCTGCGGATCCCGGTTAAGCTGCCGTTGCCGGTACAATCGCCAATTATTGACCAGTCACCCCACAGGAGTCTTCCGATGCGTATCCCTACCAAAAAACTGCTGTCCGCCCTGATCGTCGGCAGCGTCGTCGTCAGCGCCGGCGCCTCGGCCGTCGGCCTGGGCTTTCTCGCCGACACGCCCATGGCGTATCTGAACAAGAATGACAAGCCCGTGTTCGTCAAGGCCGTGACGGCCGTGCTGAACGAGAAAAAGGATGGCGAAACGACGCCATGGAGCAATGAAGGCTTGCGCAATTCCGTGCGCATCCACGCCGACATCACGGCCAGCGACACGGAAAAGACCGATGCCCAGGTATGCCGCAAGGTGCAGGTGGCCTTGAGCGCCAAGGGCCAGGAACAGACCTTGAAGCTGAAAGTGTGCAAGAGCGGCGCCGAAGCGTGGAAAGTGGCGAAGGTCTGATGCCCCTGTTTTGATTGCGCCACACCCTGCCGTGTATTTTCCCGGCAGGGCGGCGACTTTCTCATAGGCAAGCTACACAGCGGTTAGAATCACGTTTTACCTTCATCTTTCCCCCGCATGCAGCAAAGTCGCCTCCTGTTTTTCCGCCTGGCCAGCCAGTTCCGCCGCTATGGCGCCATCGTAGCCGGCACCCTGCTGGCCGTGGGCGTGGCGTCCGCCACCGATGTGTTATTGATCCGGCAATTGCAAAACGTCGTCGACGCCATGCGCGACACGGCCAGCGCACAGGTGGCGCCCGTGTCCGGCGTGATGGGCATGTTGCAGGGCTGGGTCGACCGCTTCCTGCCGGCACAGGCGGGGCAGGTGGATATCTGGGTGATACCCGCCACCATCCTGGGCCTGGCCGTGCTGCGCATGGTGTCGAGCTTTGCCGGCGATTATGGTTCCGTATGGCTATCGAGCCGGGTGCAGGCCGACCTGCGCGAAAAGATGTTCGCCACCATCATGCGCCTGCCCAGCCGCTTTTTCGACACCACCACCACCAGCCTGACGCAGTCGCGCGTGGCCTTCGACGCCAGCCAGGTGTCGCAGGCGGGCTTGAATGTGCTCAACGTGATGGTGCGCGATTCCGTCGCCACCATCGGCTACCTGATCTTGCTGTTCAGCATAGACGTCAAGCTGGCCCTGTTCTGCATGGCGTCGATGCCCATCGTGGCCCTGGTGGTGACCCTGGCGGGACGGCGCATGCGCCACCTGAGCAAGAGTTCGCAGCAAGCCGTGGGCGAGCTGACTTCCGTGCTCGACGAAAGCATCGGCGGCCAGCGCGTCGTGAAAATATTCGGCGGGCAGGATTATGAGCAGGCGCGCTTCGTCGACGTGGTCAAGCGCAACCGCCAGCTGGCCGTCAAGCACGCGGCCACCTCGGCCATGAATTCCGGCTTCATCATGATGCTGGTCGGCATTACCCTGTCCTCCGTGATTTATTTCGCCATGCTGCGCGCGCAAAGCGGCGCCATCACGCCGGGCGCCTTCGTCGCCTTCATGGGCGCGCTGATGGCGATGCAGTCGCCGATCAAGAACTTGACCAAGATCAATGAGCCGCTGCAGCGTGGCCTGGCGGCGGCCGAATCCGTGTTCAGCCTGATCGACACGCCGCTGGAACCGGACCCGGGCGCCATCGCGCCGGCCACGGTGCAGGGCAACCTGTCGCTGCGGAACGTGGATTTCCGCTACAACAGCGATGATCCCGATGCGCCCACGGCCCTGAGCAATATCTCGCTCGACATCCGCGCCGGCGAAACGGTGGCCCTGGTGGGCGGCTCGGGCGGCGGCAAGACTACCTTGCTGGGCCTGCTGCCGCGCTTCTATGACGTCAGCGGCGGCCAGATCCTGCTCGACGGCGTCGACTTGCGCGACTACGCCTTGCTGGCCCTGCGGCGCCAGTTCGCCCTCGTCAGCCAGGACGTGATCCTGTTCAATGACACGATGGCGGCGAATATCGCCTATGGCGACCCGGCGCCGGACCAGGACAGGATCGAAGCGTCGGCGCGCGCCGCCTATGCGCACGACTTCATCATGCAGCTGCCGCAAGGCTACGCCACGCAGGCGGGCCAGAACGGTTCGCGCCTGTCGGGCGGACAGCGCCAGCGCCTGGCGATCGCGCGCGCGCTGTACAAGGATGCGCCCATCCTGCTGCTCGACGAGGCCACCAGCGCGCTGGACACGGAGTCGGAACGTTCGGTGCAGGCGGCGCTGGAAGTGCTGATGCGCAACCGCACCACCATCGTCATCGCCCACCGATTGTCGACCATCGAAAGCGCCGACCGCATCGTCGTCATGCAGGGCGGGCGGCTGGTGGAATCGGGCAGTCATGCGGCCTTGCTGCAGCAGGGCGGCGCGTATGCGCGCCTGCATGCGAGCCAGTTGTCGCCCGTCAAGGACGGCGTGGCTTGACGTGCGGCGCGCCTGCCGCGCCAGCCAGCCACGAGGCCGGAACCGGACCAGCAGGTCCGGTTCCGGCTTTTTTTTGTCGGGAGCGGCAATCGTGCCCGTGGCGAACGGCGCTTGCCTTTATGATGGCAGCCGCAAGGCAATATGAGCAATGGAGCAACATGAAGAACCGACAGACGATGCGCTGGCTGCTGGCCGCTGCGCTGGGCATGAGCACGGCCTTGCCGTTGATGGGGCAGGCGCAGACAGCATTGCCGGCGACGGCGTCCGATCAGGCGCAAGAGGAAGAACAGACCATGTATCTGGATGAAAATTTCGTACCGAGCAATCAGCGCCGCGCCGCGTACGCGCTGCGCACGCCGCCCGTGCGCGACGAGGCGCTGGGCGCCTGGCATGTGCGGCTCGAATTTCCCGACACGCCGGGCGTGCCGGCCTTTGAAACCTATGCCACCGACCTGGACCTGAGCCAGATCAAGTTCGTGCGTTTTCGCAAGTATTACTACGAGAGTGGCCAGCTGCTGCGCGAGACCTACTTCAATGCCCAGGGCGAGGAGCTGCTCGGCGGCTGCGTGTACTTCGAGAATGGCCAGGTGCAGCAGAAGGTGACCGCGCTGCCGAACGGGCGCGACAGCATCTCGGAAACGTATCACGAGAATGGCCAGCTGATGAACCGCACGCTGTATCACGGCGACGAGATGGCCGATGGCGAGCATGTGTCGTATGGCGCGAATGGGGCCGTCAGCAGCCGCTCGTATCAACGCAATGGCAAGATGCATGGCGTGCAGGAATTGTTTTATGCGGACGGCAAGCTGCACCGGCGCGGACGCTTCGTCGATGGCAAGCGCGAGGGCGAGTTTGTCCGGTATGCCCAGGACGGCAGCGTGCTGGCCATGACCGTCTGGGTGCACGACCAGCCCGACGGCTGGTCGTTTGAAAGCCATGACAATGGCGTCGTGTCGAACAAAACGCTGTACCGGAAGGGCGCCGTGCTCAGCTTGCAAACATGGGCCCCGAATGGCCGGCCCAATTTTGCGTGGCAGAAAGACGCGCAGGGGCGCGACCACGGCGATACGACCGATTGGCATGCAAACGGCGTGCGCGCCAGCGTGACCCCGTTTGTCGCAGGCCAGCGCCACGGCCTGCTGCAAATCTGGCACACCGATGGCAGCCTGCAGCAGATCGTGCCCTATGAACACGGCAAGAAGCACGGCATCGAGCGCCACTGGGACAAGGCCGGCAAGCTGGTGCTGGAGCAGGCGTGGCAGGATGGACAGCCGGTGGCCGTCAGATAGCGCTCAATTTCATGACAGGGATCAGCATGCGGTATGGACAGACTATGCGGACCATGCGCCTGGCGCTGATGGCGGCGCTGATGGCGGCGCTGATGACGGCCGTGCCGCTGGCGGCGCAGGCGCAGGTTCCGGATGCGCTGGCCGGCGGCACGTCATTGTATGAAAATGGGCAGGTCAGGCAGAAGGTGACCCGGCTGCCGAACGGGCGCGACAGCATCGCCGAGACGTACCATGAAAATGGCCAGCTGATGCACCGCATTCGCTACCACGGCAGGCAGATGGCCGATGGCGAATATGTGTCGTACGGGCCGAATGGCAAGGTGAGCAGCCGCGCCTTCCTGAAGGGCGGCAGGATGCATGGGCGGCAAGACGTGTTTTACGCCGATGGCACGCTGTTCCAGCGCAGTCATTTTATCCATGACAAGCAGGATGGCGAGTTCTTCACCTATGCGCAGGACGGCAGCTTGCGCGCGCGCAAGGTCTGGGTGGACGGCGAACCCGATGGCTGGTCGTTTGACAGCCATGACAATGGCCAGCTGGCGCAAAAGGCCCTGTACCGCAAGGGCAGGCTCTTGAGCATGCAAAAGTGGGGCAGCAACGGCAAGCCATCGGTCGCCTGGCGGCAGGATGCGCAGGGGCGCGAGCAGGGCGACGTGACGCAGTGGCATGACAACGGCGTGCGCGCCAGCGTGACCCCCATGCGCGACGGCCAGCGCCACGGCTTGCTGCAGACATGGTACGACGACGGCAGCCTGCAGCAGCTCGTGCCGTACGCGTACGGCAAGAAGCACGGCATCGAGCGCCACTGGGACAGGAATGGCAGGCTGGTGCAGGAGCAGGCTTGGCAGGCTGGGCAGTTACTGCCTGCCGGCCAGGCGGAAGTGGGAGCGCGCTAGCCGATGCAGGTATCATGTAGGGATTCCGGTCCGCCAGCAGGCGCGATGCCGGATCTGATAACTGGAGGCAATGGTGGTGGAAGCGGAAGTATCGGCGCTGGCCAAGGCGCAAAGCCTGGCCTTGCAAAACATGCGCGTCGTCATGCGCGCGGCGCAGCGGCATTCGGCGCAGATCGAGAAGCAGTGCGGCGTGTCGGGCGCGCAATTATGGGTGATGCAGGAACTGCTGGAGCGGCCAGGCCTGCGCATGGGCGAACTGGCCGTCAAGATGTCCATCCACCAGACGACGGCCAGCAACCTCGTCGACGCGCTGGTGAAGAAAAGCTATGTGCGCAAGGCGCGCGACCAGCCCGACCAGCGCGTCGTGACCCTGACCCTGACGGCCGAGGGCCAGGCCGTCATCGCCGGCGCGCCGCAGCCGGCGCGGGGCTTGCTGCCCAGCGCGCTGGGCCAGCTCGACGCCGACAGCCTGGCGCACCTGAACCAGGGCTTGAACGCCTTGCTGGCCGTGGTCGCCCCCGACGACCGCAAGGCGGGACTGCAGCCGTTTCCGTTTACGATGTAGCGTCCCGGCTGGCCTGCGGCAGCCGTTGCAGCTGCAGCTGCGCCAGCGCGCCGTACAGCGGCTCGCTGAGCACGCGCGACACCGTGCTGGCCACGACGGCGCAAGCCATCAGGCTCAGCACCATGCCGTGGCCATCGACCATTTCCATGACAATGATGAAGGCCGTCAGCGGCGCCTGCGTGGCGGCGGCCAGGAAACCCACCATGCCCAGCGCGATCAGGGCCGGCGCGTGCGGGTAGTGCAGCAGTTGCGCGATGTCATGCCCGATACCGGCGCCGATGGCCAGCGAGGGGGCGAAGATGCCGGCCGGCACGCCCGACCAGACGGTCAGCCACGTGGCCACGTACTTGAAGGCAACAAAGGCGGGCGTGGCCTCGCTGGCGCCGTCGAGCATGGCGCGCGTGGCCACGGTGCCGCTGCCGAACGTGGCGCCGTGGCTGGCGATGCCGATGGCCGCCACAGCCAGGCCGCAGACGGCGGCGAACAGCACGGGCCGGCTCGTGCGCCAGGCGGACAGCCTGCCCAGCGGGTTGCCGCGGGCGGACGCCAGCAGCAGCCGCGCGAACAGGCCGCCGGCCACGCCCGCCACCAGGGTCACCAGCAAGCCGGGCAGGGCCAGCGCCAGGCCGATGGGGCCAGGATGAATGATGCCGAAATGGGTGGCGTTGCCGTGGATGGAAACGGCCATCATGCCGGCCAGTACGATGCCTGCCACGATCAGGCCGCTGTTGCGCTGCTCCGGCGAGCGCGACAGTTCCTCGATGGCGAACATGACGCCGGCCAGCGGCGTATTGAAGGCGGCCGCGATGCCGGCCGCGCCGCCGGCCACCAGCAGCGAATGGGCGCTCACCTGGGAATGGCGCGGCAGCCAGCGGCGCGCGGCCAGCATCACGCCGGCGGCGATCTGCACGGAAGGCCCTTCGCGCCCCAGCGACAGTCCGCCCAGCAAGCCGCCCGCCGTCAGGCCTATCTTCGCGGCGCTGAGTTTCAGTGACACAAACAGCGAACGCTGCTCCGCTGCCACGGCCGGGTCCAGCGTGGCCATCACTTGCGGAATGCCGGAGCCGGCCGCGCCCATCGCATAGCGGCGCGTCAGCCAGACGAGCAGGGCGGCGCAGGCCGGCGTCCACAGCAGGGCGAACCACCAGGCCTTGCCATTCAAGAACAGGAACAGCTCGAGCGCTTCCTCCGCCAGCCACGTAAAGCCGACGACGACGAGGCCCGCGATGGCGGCCATGCCGACGACGACGGCGCGCGACCACCACAGGCGCGGGTTGGCAAATTCATGCTTGAAGGCAGAGGGGATGTCGTGCAAGTGCTTCATTGCGGCAAGTCCAGGAAGGGGCGCGCAGGGCGTCGGGGAGACCTCCCATTATATAGATGTATTTGTTCAAATGTATTTCGCGTGCCTTATGTGTGGGCAGCAGGCGACAGAATGGCCGCTGCGGCCAGGAAATCGACGAGCGCCCGCACCTTCGGCGCCAGGTGCGGCCCGGATGGCCACAGCAGCCAGCAACTGTGGGCCGGATGGCCGACGATGGCGTACCCGGCCAGCACCTCGGCCAGGCTGCCGTCATCGATGGCGCTGCGCACATAAAAGTCGGGCAGCCACGCGATGCCCAGGCCTTGCCGGGCGAAGTGCAGGCGCGTTTCGACGTTGTTGCAGATCATGGACTGCGGCAAGTCCGGCGCTGCCTCGCCATCGTCCTGACGCAGCTGCCATGGTTCGACCTTGCCGCTGTGGCGGAAGCGGTAGTGCAGACAAGCATGCTGTTGCAGCTCAAGGGGGTGCTGCGGCGTGCCGTGGCGCGCCAGGTAGGCGGGGGAGGCCACCAGGCAGGAGCGGAACTGGCCCAGCTTGCGCGCGGCCAGGCGCGAATCGCGCGGCGCGCCGATGCGGATGACGGCGTCGAAGCCGTCGCCGACGACATCGGCCAGCGCGTCGGAAAAATCCAGCTCAAGCGCGATGGCCGGATAGCGCGCGGCGAAATCGGCCAGCGCGGGCAGGAACAGGCCGCCCAGTTCCGGCAAGCCCAGCCGCAGCCTTCCCTGTGGTGCCAGATTGCCCGTCAGTTCCTCTTGGGCGGCCTGCATTTCCGCCAGGATGGTCTCGCTGCGCGCGAGGAACAGCTTGCCCTCGGCCGTCAGGCTCAGCTGGCGCGTGCTGCGCTGGAACAGGCGCGCGCCCAGCCGGTGTTCGAGGCGGGCCAGGCTCTTGCTGACGGCCGATGGCGAGACGCCGGCCTGGCGCGCGGCGGCAACAAAGCTGCCCGCCTGCGCCAGTTGCACGAACAGGGCCACGCCGGACAGCTTGTCGTTGGGTTCAATCTTCATGATTCATGACAGTTTGGTCAGTAGTGAAACGTATTGAAGCATATTTTTCTTTGTGACGCGATTGCCTACCATGCGGTTTTAATTTGCAGGAGCATGCAATGAAGATGATCGGTTTCAGCAAGGGCAGCGGCGTGGACGACGAGCATGGCCTGTTCGACACGACGGGGGCAATGCCCGTGCCCGGCCCGCGCGACGTGCTGGTGCGCGTGCGCGCCGTCGGCGTCAACCCGCTCGATGTCAAGGTGCGCGCCGGGCTGGTGCCGGTGCCGGACGGCGTCGTCACCCTGGGCTGGGATGCGGCCGGCGTCGTGCATGCGGTGGGCAGCGCCGTGACCCTGTTCGCGCCCGGGCAGGCCGTGTATTACGCGGGCTCGTTCGACCGCGCGGGCGCGAACGCCGCATACCACCTGGTCGACGAGCGCATCGCGGGGCGCATGCCGGCGACCCTGGATTTTGCCCAGGCGGCCGGCGTGCCGCTGGCGGCGCTGACGGCGTGGCAGCTGCTGTTCGAGCGCTTTGCCATCGCGCCTGGCGACAGGCAGCCGCGCGGCAGCCTGCTCGTGCTCGGTGGTGCGGGCGGCGTCGGTTCCATGCTGATCCAGCTGGCGCGCCAGCTGACGGGCCTGACGGTGATCGCCACGGCGTCGCGCGGCGACAGCATGGAGTGGTGCCGCGCCATGGGGGCGCACCACGTGATCGACCACACGCTGCCCTTGCCGGCGCAGGTGGCGGCATTGAACGTGGCGCCGGTCGCGCACGTTGCCGCCCTGTCGCACACGGCACGGCACTGCGCGGCACTGGTGGAACTCATCGCGCCGCACGGCAAGCTGGCCGTCATCGACGACCACGCTATGTTCGATGCGGCGCCGCTGAAGGGCAAGAGCGTGTCGCTGCACTGGGAAATGGTGTTCACGCGGCCCCTGTACGGCACGGCCGACCTGCTGGAGCAGCAGCGCATCCTGCACCGCGTGGCGGGGCTGATCGACGAGGGCGTGCTGCGCCACACCGTGAGGCGGCGCTTCTCGCCCATCGATGCGGCCACCTTGCGCCAGGCCCATGCGCTGCTGGAGCGGGGCGGGCAGGCGGGCAAGGTGGTGCTCAGCGACGAGTAGGGCTCACACGAACAGTTCGTGCCGCGCGCTCTGGCTGATGGCGATGGTGGCCGGGTGGCTCAGGCGCCGCTCCGTGGTGATCGCATACACTTGCTCGACGAGGCTGTCGACCCGGCCCAGCGCCACCACGCCATGCTGTTCGCACACCTGGGGCGCGATCACGGTGGGGGCGAAGAACAGGCCGGCGCCGGACTGGCCGAAGGCCTGCATCATGGCGCTGTCGTCGAACTCGCCGACGATGCGCGGGTGCAGATTGTTTTCGCCGAGCCACTGCAGCAGGCGGCCGTAGATGGCGAAGTCCTCGCCCGGCAGCAGCAGCGGGGCGCGGTTCAGGCACTGGGGAAAGCCGCCTTCCAGGGTGGCGGCCAGGGCCGGCGTGCCGAACACGGTCATGCCGCTTTCGCCAAGCAGGTGATTGAAGCCGCGCACGCTCAGGTGGGACGGCATGGGGCGGTCGGCGATGATCAGGTCCAGCCGGTGCACGGCCAGGTCCGCCAGCAGGCTGGCCAGCCGGCCCTCGCGGCAAATCATGCGCAGCGGCTCGGCCAGGCCCAGCGCCGGTTCGACGAGGCGGCAGGCGATCAGCTTCGACACGGAATCGGCGCAGCCGACGCGGAACGTGGTCGTCGCCGTGCGCGACTGGTCACGCACGATCTCGAGCAATTCATCGCCGGCGCTGAAGATTTCTTCCGCATGGCTGAGGATGCGCCTGCCCGTGTCCGTCAATTCCAGCTTGCGCCCGCTGCGGCGGAACAGTTCCACGCCCAGGCTGTCGGCGAAGTCGCCGAGCTGGCCGGAAATCGACTGCGGCGTCAGGTGCAGCTGCTCGGCCGCGCGGGCGATGCTGCCCGTCTTGGCCACCATCCAGAAGTAACGCAAATGCTTGAAGTTGAGTGCGGACATCGCGGATCCTTGTGTTGATACATCGAATTTTTCGATGTATTCGTAAATTATATTCGATTTGTTCGATGTTTTGATTCGGCATATGATGACTGCTTCATTCATGCAAGGAGAACACCATGTGCTGGAATACAGGCAGAGACTGTAGCGGAGGCCAACGATGAACGGCCTGGAGAGCATTGCCACGGCCCCCATGTGGGCCGGTTTCATCGTCTTCGTGCTGCTGATGCTGGCGCTGGACCTGTTCGTCTTCGGCGGCAACAAGGCGCACAAGGTCGGCGTCAAGGAAGCGGCCACGTGGTCGCTGGTATGGGTCAGCCTGGCCATGCTGTTCAACGGCGGCCTGTGGTGGTATCTGAACGGCACGGCCGGCGCCGAGGTGGCGAACCAGAAGGCGCTGGAATTCTTTTCCGGCTACCTGATCGAGAAAGCGCTGTCCGTCGATAACGTCTTCGTCTTCCTGCTGATCTTCAGCGCCTTCCAGGTGCCGCTCCAGTACCAGCGCCGGGTCCTGATCTACGGCGTGCTGGGCGCCATCGTCATGCGTGCCGTGATGATACTGGCCGGCGCATGGGTGGTGAGCGAGTTCAGCTGGGTGCTGTACCTGTTTGGCGCCTTCCTGTTGATTACCGGCATGCGCATGCTGGTGGCGGCCGATGCCGAGCCGGACGTGGCGAACAACCCGGTGCTGCGCTTTGCCCGCCGCCACTTGCGGGTGGCCGACGGCGACCACGGCGAACGTTTCTTCGTGGCCAAGGGCGGTTTGCGCTATGTCACGCCGCTGTTCCTCGTGCTGATCCTGATCGAGGTGACGGACCTGATCTTCGCCGTCGATTCGATCCCGGCCATCTTTGCCATCACGACGGACCCGTTCATCGTGTTCACGTCGAACCTGTTCGCCATCATGGGCTTGCGGGCCCTGTACTTCCTGCTGGTGGACGTGGCTGACCGCTTCCATATGCTCAAGTATGGCCTGGCGATGGTGCTGGTGTTCATCGGCTCGAAAATGCTGATCATGCCGTGGTACCACGTGCCCGTCGAAGCATCGTTGCTGGTGGTGGCCGTGCTGATCGTCGCCAGCTGCGTGGCCAGCGTGTTCATCAAGCCTGGCGATAAAAAGTAAACCGCAGTACCGCGCGCCCCGCATGGCGGTGGCGCGCCTCTTAACTCACAATGAAAGAATGGAATCATGCGTACGTATTCGGTAAACAGTCCCCAGGCAGCGGGACGCATCCTGGCCCTGATGATGATCGTCGATGGCAACCTCGACAGCTCGGAATTGCAGGCCCTGCACAGCAGCAAGATCCTCGAGCATATCGACCTGGAGCCTGCCGCCTTCCAGCAGCTGCTGCAAGACCTGTGCGACGACATGCTGACCTCGACCGTGCATGGCGCCATCCAGCTGGGCCATGGCGTGATCGACAGCCTGCTGGAAGAAATCAGCGACCCGGACCTGCGCCGCAAGCTGCTGCACGCCATGTGGAAGATCGCCGACGCCGACGACTGGCTGGCCGATGGCGAAGCCGTGCTGCTGTCGCGCGCCGGTGCGGCCTGGTCGGCGGAAACGAACTTCCGCCGCCATGCCGCCTGATGGGTCTTACGCCGTCTTGTGCCCCATGGCAATGACGGCGGCGCCGGCCAGGGCCAGGCCCACGCCGGCGATGTCGGTCCAGGCCGGCGTGATGCCGTCCACCAGCCACAGCCAGCCCAGGGCCGTGGCGATATAGATGGCGCCATACGTGGCGTAGACTCTGCCGCTGGCGGCTGGATGCAGGGTCAGCAGCCACACGAAGATCAGCAGGCTGATGGCGGCCGGCAACAGCAGCCAGGCGCTGCCCTTGTTGCTTAGCCACAGCATGGGCAGGTAGCAGCCCAGCAGTTCCGCCACGGCCGTGACGGTAAACAGGCCGAAGGTGCGGGCCAGGCTGGTCCATTCGATGGCGTCGTTCATGGTATTCCTGTGATGTGGTCAAGCCGTCATTGTAGCTGCCAGGCAATCTGGCAGCCGCTGGCGCGGACGGCGCCGGCACTGCTATGATCGGGTTCGCATCCCGAGGAGACAAAATGACGACGACCCCAGCGCCGCGCGCCTTGCTGCAAGCCATGTTCCATGCCGCCGTCGAGGCGGCGCAGCCGTCGCACTGCGTGCCGCCCCATCTGCCGCCCGTCCCGAAGGGACGCCTGATCGTCATCGGCGCCGGCAAGGCGTCTGCCGCCATGGCCCAGGCCGTCGAGCAGCACTGGCCGGGGCCGCTGTCGGGCCTCGTCGTCACGCGCTACGGCTATGCCGTGCCGTGCGCGCGCATCGACATCGTGGAAGCGTCGCATCCCGTGCCGGATGCGGCCGGCATGGCGGCCGCGCGGCGCATGCTCGATCTGGTGGCCAACTTGCAGCCTGATGACACGGTGCTGTGCCTGATCTCGGGCGGCGGCTCGTCCCTGCTGGCCCTGCCGCTGGACGGCATCACTTTGGCCGACAAGCAAGCCCTGAACCGCGCGCTGCTGGCATCCGGCGCCACCATCGGCGAAATGAATTGCGTGCGCCGCCACTTGTCGGCCATCAAGGGCGGGCGCCTCGCTGCCGCCTGCCACCCGGCGCAAGTCATCACTTTGGCGATTTCGGACGTGCCCGGCGACAAGCTTGGCGATATCGCGTCCGGTCCCACGGTGGGCGACGCCACGAGCTGCGCGGACGCGCTGGCCATCGTGCGCCGCTATGGCCTGGTCTTGCCGGACAGCATACAAGAAGCGCTGGAGAGCGGACGTGGCGAATCCGTGAAACCCGCTGATCCGCGCCTGGCGCGCACGCGAACGACCCTGATCGCCACGCCGCAGCTGGCGCTCGAAGCGGCAGCTAGCGTGGCGCGCGCGGCCGGCGTCACGCCGTATATACTGGGCGACAGCCTGGAAGGCGAGGCGCGCGACGTGGGTACGGTGATGGCCGGCATCGCGCGCCAGACGGCCCTGCGGGGCCAGCCGTTTCCCGCCCCCTGCGTCTTGCTGTCGGGCGGTGAAACGACGGTGACCGTGCGCGGCAACGGCCGCGGCGGGCGCAACGTGGAATTTTTGCTGGCGCTGGGCATCGCGCTGGAAGGGCAGGAGGGAATCCATGCGCTGGCCGGCGACACCGATGGCGTCGACGGCCAGGAAGACATCGCCGGCGCTTATCTCGCCCCCGATACCCTGCGGCGCGCCTGGGCGCTGGGCATCCATCCCCGCGACAGCCTGGACAACAACGATGGCCACGGCTTCTTCCAGGCGCTGGGAGACTCCGTGATCACGGGCCCGACCTTGACGAATGTCAACGATTTCCGGGCCATCCTGATTACCTGATTACTGGAAATTTTCCAGCACAATCTTGCCTTTTGCCGTGTTGCTTTCGAGCAGGGCATGCGCGCGCTTCAGGTTGGCCGCGTTGATGGTGCCGAAGCGCTCGGCCAGGGTGGTCTTGATGACGCCCGCGTCCACCAGCTGCGCCAGTTCCTCGAGCAATTCATGCTGCTGGATCATGTCGGCCGTCTGGAACAGGGAACGGGTAAACATCAGCTCCCAGTGCAGGGACACGCTCTTGCCCTTGAATTTGCGCACGTCGATGTGTTCGGGGTCGTCGATCAGGGCAAAATTGCCTTGGGGCGCGATCAGCTCGACGATCTGCTCGAAGTGCTTGTCGGTCTGGTTCAGGCTGATCACATAGTCGACGGGCGGCAAGCCGAGGCGCGTGATTTCGGCGGCCAGCGGCAGGCTGTGGTCGATCACGTGGTGGGCGCCCAGTTCCCTGACCCAGTCCGCCGTTTCCGGGCGCGACGCCGTGCCGATGATGGTCACGCCCGTCAGCTGCCGCGCCAGCTGCACCAGCACGGAACCGACGCCGCCGGCCGCGCCGATCACCAGCAGCGACTTGCCGCCGAGATTCCTGTCGCGGCTGATCTGCAGGCGGTCGAACAGCAATTCCCAGGCCGTGATCGCCGTCAGCGGCAGGGCGGCGGCGGGGGCGAAATCGAGGCTGGCCGGCATGTGGCCCACGATGCGCTCATCGACCAGCTGGAACTGGCTGTTGCTGCCGGGGCGGTTGATGGCGCCCGCATACCAGACCTTGTCGCCGACCTGGAACAGGGTGACGTCCGGGCCCACGGCCGTGACGACGCCGGCCGCATCCCAGCCCAGCACTTCGGCCTGGCCCTCTTTCGGCTGGCGATTCTTGCGCACCTTGGTGTCGACGGGATTGACGGAAATGGCGTGCACGGCGACGAGCAGGTCGCGGCCCGTGGCGACGGGCGTGGGCAGCTCGATGTCGAGCAGGGCCTCGGCATCCGCGATGGGCAGGCTGTGACGGTAGGCGATGGCTTTCATGGGTGTCCTTGACTAAGAGTGAACAGGGGATGACGTATGATGGTGGCTTTCCCGCCCGAGAAAAAGAGGGCGCGTACCGAAACACTTTCAAAGGAATGCTGAAAATTGCTGCGACTCGATGACTTGCAGGTGTTTGTGCGCACGGCCGACCGGGGCAGCCTGTCGGCCGCCGCGCGCGAGCTCGGCATCTCGCCCGCGCTGGCCAGCGCCGCCGTCAAGCGCCTGGAAGGGGAATTGGGCCTGCGCCTGCTGGCCCGCACGACGCGTTCGCTGAGCCTGACGGCCGAAGGCGCGCAATACCTCGAACATGCGCGGGAAGCCTTGCGCCTGCTGCGCGCGGGCCATGACGCACTGCTGGCCGGCAAGGACAGTTTCGGCGGAACCTTGAAAATTGCCATGCCATCCGATCTCGGCCGCAACCTGATGCTGGGTTGGCTGGATGAGTTCCAGTCGCGCCATCCGAAGCTGCAGTACCAGCTCAGCGTCAGCGACCGGGTGGCCGACATGGTGCGCCAGCAAGTCGATATTGCCTTGCGCTATGGCCAGCAGGACGATTCGACGAGGATCGCCATGCCCATCGCGCCGGCCAACGACCGCGTGCTGGTCGCCTCGCCCGATTACCTGCGCGCGCATGGCCCCCTGCTGGCGCTGGAAGACTTGTCGCAGCACAATTGCCTGTGTTTTGCGCTCGAGGATGGCTTGCACGACCGCTGGACGTTTTACCGCCTGCCGCAGCGCGAGCAGGTGACGGTACAGGTGCGCGGCAACCGCAGCGCCGACGATGCCGACCTGGTGCGCCGCTGGGCCGTGGCGGGCCTCGGCATTGCCTATAAATCGCGGCTGGACCTGTCCGCCGACCTGGCCGCCGGCCGCCTGCAGGTGCTGTTGCCCGAAGTGGCGGGCGAAGCCACGCCCCTGCACCTCGTCTGCATGCACCGGGCGCAGGCGACGCCGCTGGTGCTGCAGTTGCGCGATTTCTTGCGGGAACAGTGCGCAGCCTTGGCATAAATACATGCTTCATTACAACTCGTTGCAAATGGCAATCATGCGCAGGTCAACCTGGGCGTACCCTCATGCATTCTGCTTGACATCGCTTGAAGGATCGCCATGTTCCACCATCGACTGCTGCCAACGACCGTCATTTCCCTGCTCTTGCTGGCCGGCTGCGCCGCGACCGCGCCTGTCGCCCCGCCCGAGCATGCCGCGCAAGGCATCGCCATGCTCGAGCGTGCCAGCTGGGGCGTGAATGCGGGCAGCGTGCGCCAGCTGCAAAAGGAGGGGTGGCCGCGCTACCTGCAGGGACAATTGCATCCAGGCAAGGCCAGCCTGCCGCCCGCCATCCAGGCGCAGATCGACGCCATGAGCATCAGCCAGGTGCCGCTCGACCAACTGGTCATGGCCATGGAGCAGAAGCGCAGGGATGCGGCCGCCGTGCCGGACGACGCGGCGAAGCAGCAGGCGCAAAAGGATTATCAGCAGGAACTGAACCGCCTGGCGCGCGAGGCGGCCACGCGCTCGCTGCTGCTCGACGTGTATTCGACTAACCAGTTGCTGCAGCAGCTGAGCTGGTTCTGGCTCAACCATTTCAGCGTGCACCAGGGCAAGCACAACTTGCGCGCCATGGTCGGCGATTACGAAGCGAACGCCATCGCGCCGCATGCTCTGGGGAAATTCCGCGACTTGCTGGGCGCCACCGTCCACCATCCGGCCATGCTGCGCTATCTGGACAATGAAGCCAATGCCGTCAAGCGCATCAATGAAAATTATGCGCGCGAGCTGATGGAGCTGCATACCCTGGGCGTGAATGGCGGTTACAGCCAGGCCGATGTCCAGGAACTGGCGCGCATCCTGACCGGGGTGGGCGTGAACCTGGGCACGGAGGCGCCGAAAGTGAAGCCGGCGCTGCAATCGCAGTACGTGCGCCGCGGCTTGTTCGAGTTCAATCCGAACCGCCACGATTACGGCGACAAGCAATTCCTGGGGCAAACCGTGAAGGGCAGGGGGCTGGCCGAGCTCGATGAAGCGCTGGACCGCCTGAGCCGCAGCCCCGCCACGGCGCGCTTTATCAGCGGCAAGCTGGCCCAGTATTTCGTCGGCGACAATCCGCCTGACGCGCTGGTGGCGCGCATGGCGGCCACGTTCGAGCACAGCGACGGCATGATCGCCGACGTGCTGCAGACCTTGTTTGCCAGTCCCGAATTCAGGCTGTCGCTGGGAAAGAAATTCAAGGACCCCATGCATTATGTGGTGTCGGCCGTGCGCCTCAGCTATGACGACAAGCCCATCCTGAATGCGGGACCGATGCTGAACTGGCTGTCGCGCATGGGCCAGCCCCTGTACGGGCGCCAGACGCCGGACGGCTATCCGCTGGCCGATGCGTCCTGGGCCAGCCCCGGCCAGATGACGACGCGCTTCGATATCGCCCGCACCATCGGTTCGGGCAGCGCCGGCCTGTTCAAGACGGATGGTCCGCAGCCGCAGGAAAAAGTCGCGTTTCCGCAACTGGCCAGCGCCCTGTATTACCAGTCGCTGCAAGCGACCCTGAGCCCCGCCACGCGCCAGGCCCTGGAACAGGCCGCCTCGCCGCAGGAGTGGAATACTTTCCTCTTGTCCTCGCCAGAGATGATGCACCGTTGAAAACGCCTGCCAAAACCCGCTGCGCGTCGCGACTTGCGGCCTGCGATGCTCACTGCGCCAAAGCACAGCTGCGCTTCCTGGCCACAAGGCACTGCCACTCGCTGCGGTTTTGTTCAGGCGTTAACTACTGAAAGGAGTCGCCATGAACCGTCGTGACCTGTTGAAAGCCCTGGCCGCCGCGCCCCTGCTGTCCCATGCGGGCAGCCTACTGGCCGCGCCCGCCACGGATGCGAAGCTGCTGTTCGTGTTCCTGCGCGGCGGCTATGACGCGAACAACTTGCTGGTGCCGGTCGGCAGCGATTTTTACTATGCGGCGCGGCCGAATATCGCCATCGCGAAGCCTGGCGCGGAAAATGGCGCGCTGCCCCTGAACGGGGACTGGGCCCTGCATCCATCGCTGCGCGAGACCGTCTATCCGCTGTTTCAAGGCGGCGAGGCGGCCTTCATCCCGTTTGCCGGCACGACGGATTTAACGCGCAGCCATTTCGAGACGCAGGATACGATAGAGCTGGGGCAAGAAATCAATCAGCGCCGCGACTTCCGCTCGGGCTTTTTGAACCGGCTGGCGCAAAGTCTGAACGGCGACAAGGCCAGCCATGCCATCGCTTTCACGGACCAGCTGCCGCTGATTTTCCAGGGCGGCGTGCAAGTGCCGAACATGGCGCTGCGCTCCGTGGGCAAGTCCGGCATTGATGCGCGTCAAAGCCAGATCATCGCCGCCATGTACCGGGGCACGCCCTTGCAGCAACCGGTCAGCGCGGGCTTTGTCGTGCGCGACGACGTGACGAAGGAATTGACGGGAGAGATGCAGGCGGCCAACCGCAACGCCATCAGCACCAAGGGTTTTGAGCTCGAAGCGCAGCGCATCGCCCGCTTGATGAAGGACAAATACAACCTCGGCTTCGTCGACGTGGGCGGCTGGGATACGCACGTGGGGCAGGGGGGCGCGAATGGCTACCTGGCGGGGCGCTTCGACGAGCTGGGGCGTGGCCTGGCCGCATTTGCGCAGGAAATGGGCGGCGCCTGGCGCAAGACCGTGGTCGTCGTCGTCAGCGAATTTGGCCGCACCTTCCGCGAAAATGGCAACCGTGGCACGGACCACGGCCACGGCAGCGTGTTCTGGGTGCTGGGCGGCGGCATCAACGGCAGGCAGGTGGCGGGCGAACAAGTGGCCATTTCGCAGGCGACGCTGTTCCAGAACCGCGACATGCCCGTGCTGAACGAATACCGCGCCGTGCTGGGCGGCTTGCTGCGCCGCACCTTCGGCTTGACGCCGGCGCAACTCGAGCACGTGTTTGCCGGCGTCAAGCCGGCGGAGCTGGGACTCGTGTGACTCAGCGAATCTCCGTGTTACGCTACGCCTGCGCAACTGGCGCGTAGCCAAGCCCCGTCACCGTTCCCGGTGCGCGGCACGAATGGAGTGGTATGACCGATACCCAGCGCGATATGCTCAGCGCAGGCTTTTCCCTGGCACTGATCGCCGTGACGGCGTTCGTCATGCAGCGTTTCTTTTTGCCGCTCGTGTGGGCCGGCATCCTGTGCGTGGCCACCTGGCCCCTATACCTGCGCGTGCGCGCGGCGCTGGGGCAGCGCACCATTATCGCGGCCGCGGCGCTGACCCTGGCGTTTGCCTGCATCTTCATCATCCCCGTGCTGTTCGGCGTGGCGCAGGCCGCGCGCGAAGTGCCCGTGCTGGCCAATTTCATCGTCCATGCGAATGCCGACGGCTTGCCCGTGCCGGACTGGGTAGCGCATATTCCGCTGGCCGGCGGCGCCATCGGCGACTGGTGGCAAGCCACCCTGAGCCAGCCGCACGGCCTCAGCCACTTCTTTGCTGGCAGCGCCGTGGGCGGTTTTCATTCCGCGCGCGACATGCTGAAAATCCTCGGCGCGGACGTGTTCCACCGCCTCGTCGACTTTGGCCTGGCCTTCCTGTGCCTGTTTTTCTTTTACAAGGATGGCGAAGCGCTGACGCGCCAGATCACGGCCGTCGGCAGCCATTTCCTGCGTCCTGAACGGTGGGGCCGCTATGCGCAAAAGATTCCCACGGCCATACGCGCCACCGTCAACGGCCTGGTGCTGGTGGGGCTGGCCGAAGGCGTGCTGATCGGCATTGCCTACGCCATCGCCGGCTTGCCGTCGCCGGCCCTGTGGGCGTTCGCCACCGGCATCCTGGCCATCATCCCGTTTGGCGCGCCGCTGGCTTACCTGTGCGCCGCCGCCGTGCTGGTGTTTCAGGGCAATGTGGGCGCCGCCATCGGCGTGGCCGCATGGGGCACCATCGTGCTGTTCGTGGCCGACCATTTCGTGCGGCCTGGCATGATCGGCAACGCTACCCGCTTGCCCTTCCTGGCCGTGCTGTTCGGCATCCTGGGCGGCGTGGAAACCCTGGGCCTCGTGGGCCTGTTCATCGGCCCCGTCGTGATGGTGCTGTTCGTCACCCTGTGGTATGAAGCGAATGTGTTCGGCGAGGCGCCTGCTGGCAGCGCACCTGCCAGCGTACCTGCCAGCGCACTTGCTGATACACCTGCCAGCCCGGCCGCACCGGAACGCACACAGTAATGAGGGGTCGGCCAGCGTTGCCGCTGGCCGGTACCGGGGCGTTCCTGGCGTGGCCGGGCGGGGCTTTCAAAAGGTCGTTGAAAGCCCCGGAATACGCCGAAAAAATCGTGGAGGGCGGCAGCCTGTAGCGGCTAGGAAACGCAGCTGTACTTGCAGACAGCGGGCATCGCAGGCCGCGCATCGCGCCGCGCAGTCGATTTTAAGGCGTATTTAATGCGCTTTAGATAAGATCAACAACCAGCGGCGCATCAGCAGCACTTCAACATAGCCCGGCTCGATGCCCGTACCGCACTCGATCAAGGGATTGACGGTGTAGTAGCGCTTGCGGAAGTCGCGGCAGACGAGGATTTCGCGCTTGCCCATGCGGACGAGGAAAGAGCTTGGGGCGTATTCCAGGCCGAACCGTGAGCCAAAACCGCTATTCAATGTTGCCATGACAATTCCTTTGAGGGAGATGTGTTGAACGAGTCATCAGAATAGCATAACTACTGTATGAATACACAGCTACTGTATGAATAAACAGTATTTTTTTACTGGTGTGGTTTTTTTGATCACCGCGCCTGATTTGAGGAGTAAGCAGTTTGCAAGAGAAAAATGACATGGGCGTGACCACGAAACTGCGCCGCTTCGTCGAGGCCAGACTGTCGCCCGAAGGCGAGCTGGGCCTGCATATGACGGTGGGCGTGGCCCTGATGCTGGTGGCCATCGTGGTCTTCCACGAGATCGCCGAAGCCGTCATGGGCATGCAGCAGATCACGGTGATCGACCTGCACGTGGCGCAATGGTTCAACCAGCACGCGGTGCCGTGGATCACCGCTGGCCTGCTGGTCGTCACGCACCTGCATGGCGTGATCGGCGCCATCACCCTGGCCACCTTGCTGGGCTGGTATCTGTACCGCAAGGGCGCCACCTACTGGCTGTTTACCCTGGTGATTACCATGCCGGGCGTCATGTTTTTGAACCTGCTGCTAAAGTACATTTTTGTCCGCGCGCGGCCCAGCTTTGACGAGCCCCTGCTGCAGACGGCCCTCAGCACGTACAGCTTCCCCAGCGGCCACACGGCGACCTCGACGGCGCTGTACGGCTTGCTGGGCGCCTACCTGATTTGCCAGACGGCGCCGGGTGCGTGGGGCAAGCGCATCGCCATTGCGCTGGGCGCCTTTTTCATGGCGGCGCTGGTGGGTTTCAGCCGCATTTATCTGGGCGCGCATTACCTGAGCGACGTGCTGGCGGCGATGGCGGAAAGCTATGGCTGGCTGGCCATCTGCATCGCCGGCGTGTCGACCCTGCGCCGCCGCCGGCATATCCGGCTCACCAAATAAGGGGAATTGTCCTGTCCAAGATTGCCGTCATCATCAATGCGGGAGCCGGTTGCGGCTACGCGCCCGACTGGGCGCAGCAGCTCGAAGCGAAATTTGCGGCCGTGGGGCTCGATGCCGCCATCACGCTGGCCGCCAGCGGCGCCGAGATGATCGCCACGGCCGGGCAAGCCTTGCGCGATGGCGCGCCTGTCGTCGTGGCCGGCGGAGGCGACGGCACCATCAATGCCGTCGCCTCCGTCGTCACCGGCAGCGGCACGCCGTTCGGCGTCTTGCCGCTGGGGACCTTGAACCATTTTGCCAAGGACTTGAACATTCCCTTGGACCTCGATGCGGCCATCGCCAACGTGGCGCAGGGCGTGCCGCACAAGGTCGACGTGGGCGAGGTCAATGGCCGCATCTTCCTGAACAATTCCAGCCTCGGCCTGTATCCCGACATCGTGCGCGACCGCGAAAAGCAGCAGCGCCGGCTGGGCCGCGGCAAGTGGCTGGCCTTCAGCTGGGCCCTGGTGGCGGCCTTGCGCCGCTATCCGTTTCTCAGCGTGCAATTGAAACTCAACGATGCCGTGCATGCGCGGCGCACGCCCTTCGTCTTCATCGGCAATAATGAATACCTGATGGAAGGCTTGAATATCGGCGAGCGCGAGCGGCTTGATGGCGGGCAGCTGAGCCTGTACGTGGCGCAGCGTCCCGGCCGCCTGGGCTTGCTGAAGCTGGCCTTGCATGCGCTGTTCGGCAAGTTGTCGCAGGCCAAGGATTTTGACGTGCTGACGGCCACCGACCTGGAAATTGCGACCAGGCACAGGCGCCTGCGCGTGGCCACCGATGGCGAGGTGACCATCATGAACACGCCGCTGCATTACCGTATCCGTCCCGCCGCGCTGCAGGTGCTGGTGCCGGCACCCACGCCTGTCACGGCCCCGGCCAGGGAGTAGCCCATGCGCACCCTCGTGCACTTATCGGATTTGCATTTCGGCAGGGTCGATGCGGCCTTGCTGGCGCCCTTGCGCGCGCTGGTCGAGCGCCTGGAACCGGACGTGGTGGTGGTCTCGGGCGACCTGACGCAGCGCGCGCGCAGCGCCCAGTTCCAGGAAGCACGGCAATTTCTCGACAGCTTGCCGGGGCCGCAGATCGTGGTGCCGGGCAACCATGACGTGCCGCTCTACAACGTCTTTTCCCGTTTCCTCACCCCGCTGGTCAAGTACCGGCGCCATGTGACGGACGACTTGACGCCTGAATATATCGACGAGGAAATCGCCGTGCTGGGCATCAACACGGCCCGCTCGCTGACGTTCAAGGATGGCCGCATCAGCCACGAACAGATCGATTTCCTGCGCCGGCGCCTGGGCAGCTTGCCGCCCGGTTTGACGCGCATCATCGTCACGCATCATCCGTTTGACTTGCCCGAGCATTTCGATGACGATGACCTGGTCGACCGCGCGCCGCAGGCGCTGCAGATGTTTTCCGAATGCGGCGTGGATTTATTGCTGGCAGGCCATTTGCATGCCAGCGTGGCGGCCAACACGGCCGAGCGCTACAAGATCGCCGGCTACGCCGCGCTGATGGTGCAGGCGGGCACGGCCACGTCCACGCGGGGCCGCGGCGAATCCAATTCGTTCAATGTGCTGCGCGTGGAAAACAGCTGCATCCGCGTCGAGCGCTACAGCTGGAATGAAGAGCAGGCCGACTTTGAAAAAGTCAGCACGGAGGCGTTCGCGCGCGAGGGCGGCGTGTGGGCCAGCTTGCGGCCGCTGTAGTCAGAATTAATGGGGCAGGCGGCAAGCGGCATCAGGAGTGGCCGGCAAAATGGCCAGAGCTAGGCGCGTTGCCGAAGACCGTGCGAACAGTACGGCGAGGCAATGCAACAACGCCCTGGACTTTTTGATGGCTACGCCGTTATAGCCAGTAGTTCATGAAGCGGGCCGCCCACTCCTTCATGCGGTCGGAGATGGGCCGGGTTTCCCATTTTGCCCTGGTGATCTCTTCCGAGTCGCGCAAGTCTTCCTGGAAGGCGTTTTCCATTTCGCGGCCGAAGCTGTCGCCCAGCACGATCACGTTCAGTTCGCTGTTATGCAGGAAGCTGCGCATGTCGATGTTGGTCGAGCCCACGGTCGACCAGGCGCCGTCGATGACGGCCGTCTTGGCGTGCAGCACGGCCAGTTTCAGATGAAAAATGCGGATGCCGCCGGCCAGCAGCTGGTCGTACAGCGCGTGTCCCGCATGGAACACCAGGCCGCTGTCGGAGACGCCGGGCAGCACCACGGTGACGTCCACGCCCCGCTTGGCGGCCGCGATCAGGGCGTCGACCGTCTGCTGGTCGGGCACGAAATAGGCGGACGTGATGTGGATGGATTTCTTCGCTTCCTGGATGGCCAGGATATACGCCTTGTAGATTTCGAAGCCGCCGTCCGGCTCGCTGGCCACGACGCGCACCAGCTTGTCGCCCACTTCGGACAGGGTGGGGAAGTAATTGGCATCCGGCAAGTCGGCCTGGTCTTGCTGGGCCCAGGTGCGGATGAACAGCCATTGGAAGGCGGCCACGGCCGGGCCTTCCACTTTCACGTGGGTATCGCGCCAGCCCACGTCTTTCTTGTCGGTGGCTTTCGATTTCGAGCGGAACAGCGAGCTCTTGGCATAGGTATCGCTGATATTGATGCCGCCCGTAAATGCCGTCTTGCCGTCGACGATCAGCACCTTGCGGTGGTCGCGGTTGTTGATCTTCCAGTCGTCGCCCTTCAGCTTGGCCGGATTGACGGGGTTGAAGGCCACCAGGTGGATGCCGGCCGCGCGCATGCGGTCGAAAAACGCCTGCGGCACGCCGAGCGTGCCCACGCTGTCGTAGATGACGTTGACCGTCACGCCCGATTGCTGCTTTTCGATCAGCATGTCGGCAAACTTCAGGCCCAGCGGGTCCTGGTCGAAGATATACGTTTCCAGGTTGATGCTGTCCTTCGCTTCGCTGATGGCCTTGAACATGGCGTCCATCGTTTGCGGGCCGTCAAACAGCAGGGTCACCTTGTTGCCCTTGATCAAAGGCACGCCCGTGGCCGCCTCTTCCAGCGCGGCCTGGGTCTTCAAGTCCATGCCGGACCTGGCCCAGCGCTTGTTGAGCAGGGCGGCGCGGCTGTTGACGTTCAGCACGGCGCCCTTGCCCGTGATCACCTTGGGCTTGGCCACCGGTTCCAGCGTGGTATTGAGATTCTTGACATTGGGCAGCGAGGCGCATGCAGCCAGGGTCCAGCACAGCAGGAGGGCGGTGAGGCAGGGTTGCATGCGCCTTGCGGTCATTTTTGAGCCTTGGTCGTGGGTGACAGGTTTGCCGAGTCATCGGCCAATGCCAGGGGCGGCGGGTTTTTCGAGCCGAAGAAGAAGACGATGGGCGCTTTCAGGAATCGCTTGCCGAGGATCTTCAACAATTGCATGCCGTGCTTGAAACGTACCTGGCGCGAACGCAGGGCTACCCACAGGGCCAGGCCGAAGCTGACCAGCAGGTTGGCCGTGCCGATGGCGAAGATGCCCGACAGCGACTTGACGGCCAGTTGCCAGCTCATGTTGTGGTCGAGTCCCACCAGCGCCGTGGCGAAGTTGGCTGCCGAGAAGGTGATGTGGCGGATATCGATCGGCAGGCCGATGAGGAAACCCAGGGTGCCGATGGAGCCGAGCAGGATACCGAAATAGAAGTTACCCATCAGGCCGCCCAGGTTGTTTTCCAGGTACAGGCCCAGCCGCTGCAGCCGTTCCTGGCCGATGACACGGCCCAGGCCGCGCAATTGCGCGATGCGCTGCGCCCAGCGCGTGTACAGCGCCTGGTTGTCGTAGTAGCCCGAAATCAGGCCGGCGACGAACAGGCACACGCCGGCGATCATGGCGTAGAAGATGGCGGGGCTGCCGATGGGGTCGATATCGTGCAGCAGGTGCATGGCCTTTTCCGGTGTCACCAGGTTGTGCCCGGTAATTGCCTTGTAGCCAAGCGCGATCAGCCACGCCGTGGGAATGGCCGTCGCCAGGTTGCCCAGCACGGCCATGTTTTGCGTGCGGAAGACCTTGTTGATCAGTTCCGCCATGCTGTCGAGGTCGATATTGCGCCCATCCTTGCTGTGCAGGCCGGCCGCGATGCGCGAGGCCGTCATGGCCGGCTGCTTGGTGGCCACCGTGAAGTGCAGCAAATGGATGAACATGAAGCCGATCGAGTAATTCATGCTGAACATGAACGCTTCGACCAGCGGCGCCGAGCGCAGGTAGGACATCAGTATCTTGAACAGGGCCATGAAGCCGATGATGATGCCGGCGCCCGCCGAGGAGAGGAACATGGCGCCCATCTCGCGGCGGTTTTCCGCGATGTAGTGCTCGCCCGTGCGGCTGGCGTTTTCCGTCACATTGCGCGCGAGTAAGTTGATATTGTCGGAAAACAGGTCGCTGACCTTGTACTTGTTGTTGTGCGCCTGGATCAGTTCCAGCGCCAGGCCGACGGCGCCCGCGCGGCGGCGGCTGACCGGCTGCGGGTGCAGCAAGTCTTGCGTGGCGTCCACCGTGATGGCGTCGATGTCCACGCTGCTTGACGCCGGCAGTTCGCCGCTCGTGTCGACGAGGAACAGCAGCTTGCGCAGGCGCTCGATGCTTTGCGCCAGCGCCACCAGCAAATACGTGAGGGGAATGCTGGTGCCCTGGTACAGGGCCTTCTTGCGGATCTTGGCGATGACGGCGTCGCACTGGTCGAGCATCACCAGCAGGTGGCGCGCGTCCTCGATGTGTTCGATCTCGCCGTGCAGCAGATTCGTGTAGGCATCGAGGTAGGCGTTCACTTCCGTGTTCTGCACCATGAAGGGCGAATGGAAGACTTCGATTTCGCTGTGGAAGCGCGTCAGCTCCGGCTCCAGGCCCATGGCGCAGACGCGGTAGGACAGGGTGCGGATGGCATCGAGCATGCCGGGCAGCATGATATTGCCGTCGCCGACGGCCAGTTCGATGTCGTCGCTGGTGAGCACGTCGAACAGTTCCAGCCAGTCCGTGGCCGGCACGTTGCTGATCCACAGGTAATCGGTATTCAGGTACAGCACCTGGTCGAGCGCGTCGTTCAGGTATTCGTCGCCGAGGGCGGGCGGCAGCATGCGGTAGGCGATGCGGCGTTTCAATTCTGTGAAGAAACCGCTGTTCGACAGCACGCCGATGTCCGTGTACAGGCTGGCGTGGCGGCGCGCGGCCAGCACGCGCAGCACGTATTCATGCAGGGCGCGGGCCTGGGCGGGGTTGCCTTTGAGTAGCTGGCGCAGGGTGCGCACGTTGGCGATCGCGGTAGCGCTGTCGTGGGGGCGCTTGGGACGCAGAGAGTTAAACAATTCCACCAGCAAGTCGATATTGCTGGAGTTGGGATCAATGCGTTCGAGGATAGCTAGCATGCAGAAAAAACGGGCGAGCCGCTGTCGGTAAAACCAATAGTGTACTGCCTGCGTCAAATCGCGCAACGTTCGCCACCGAACATTGCCTTAAAGCAGGGCCCGCTTCCGTCCTTATTTTGCGACAAAAACGGGAATCATGGTCACTCTTGCGTGTTGTCAGTGCGCGACGGCTTTCCCGGCGCTAAGCTGGGGTTTCTGTTGTACAACGCACAGATTGCTTGCCAAAAAGCGTGGATAAGGTAACACTAGGACGTGACACACAGCGCATGGCCTGATCAATACCGGGAAGTTTCATTTCACGTTACCGAGATATTTATCATGAAGACCTCGTATTTTGCGCTTGCTGTGATAGGGCTGGCACCGTGGCCGTTCTGCGGACAGGCCCAGGCTGCCGACGGCGCCGGCAGTGCGGCATCCAGTAATGTTGTCGTGTACGGCGTACTCGACGCGGGCATCGTGGCCGAGCGCGGCTGCCAGGCCAATTGCGCCAGCACCAAGGTATCGGGCGGCGTCGCTTCCGGCTCGCGCCTGGGCGTGCAGGGCCGCGAAGCGCTGGGCAACGATGTGGCCGCCGTCTACACGCTGGAAACGGGCATTGAAAACGATACGGGGCAGTCTGAAGAGGGCCGCTTGTTCGGCCGCCAGGCCTATGTGGGCCTCGATGGCCGCCTCGGCGCGCTGACCCTGGGACGCCAGTACAACCTGCAATACCAGGCCCTGACCGACGTGGCCGACCCGTTCAAGGGCGGCATGGCCGGCAGCGCCAGCAATCTGGCCGGCTACGGCGTGAAACGCTACGACAATACCGTCAAGTACGTGACGCCCGCCTTGCGCGGCGTGTCGGCCAGCGCCATCTACAGCTTTGGCGAGTCGCCGTACAGCAGCGCCAACAACCGCGCGTATGGCGCCACGCTCGGCTATTCGCACGGCGCCGTGAATCTCAGCGTGTCGCACCAGCGCAAGAAAAACTTCATCCTGGCGGCCGGCACGTCGCCCGCCATCGACATGTCGGCCCGCAATACCCTGATCGCGGCGAATATCGACCTGAAAGTGGCGACGGCCTTTGCCGCCATCGGCATCAACAAGGGCTATGGCAGTTCGCCGTGGGATCCCAGCAATGACTACAGCTCGCTGGCCCTGTCGATGTCGTCCTCGGACAGCCGCGACACCTTGCTCGGCGTGTCCGTGCCCGTGGGCGGCTTCAAGCTGCTGGCGTCCTGGGTGCACAAGGACGACCGCGACCTGGCCAACCGCGACGCCAGCCAGGTGGCCGTCGGCCTCACGTATTCCTTATCCAAACGCAGCGATTTCTACGCGTCCTACGCGAAGATCCACAACAAGAACGGCGCCCGCTACACGGTGGGCAACGCCAGCGACAGCGGACGCGGCGACGCAGCCTTTAATCTGGGCTTCCGTCACGGCTTCTGAGCGGCCGCGCCCGCCAGGCGGCCGCTGCAGGAGGAGGGTGCGCCTTCGATGCGGGCTTCATCACGGTTTCTGAGCGGCGCTGGCCGATGGGGCCGGGCAGCTGGCGCCCAGCCACTTGCCGTTGCTCGTCACATTCACCTGTTCCGGCGCGCCGCGCGCGCTGGTGGTCACGGCAAGCTGCATGCTGAAGGCCTGGTCGCCGCTGAACAGTACCTTGCCTTCGCCGCTCGATTTCGGGTTCGCGCAAGTGAACGCCACCTGCATGCCGCCCGCGATGTCGGTATTCTTCGACTTGCAGTCGCCGGGCTGGCCCGTGGGAATCTGCTTGCGCGCCGCCATCTCCGGCGTCACGCACGCCGTGACGCGCACGGCGCCATCGGCGGCGACGGTGGGCATGGCCATGCCGCGGCTGGCGGCCATGCTTTCGAGCTGTTTGCGCTGATCGGGAGGGAGGTTGCCCAGTTGCTGCAGCACCAACGACATGGCGTTGTCGGTGGCGGCGTCAGGGGACGCCATCTTGCTGTCGACTTGCCACAGCCCCGGCTTGATGGTGGGGGGCTGTGCGCTGGCCTGGGCACCGATGGCGGCGCAGGCGAGCAGGGTCAGGCGTAGCAGGGATAGTTTCATTGCAGGGTCTCCGTATAGGCAGACCCCAGCATACGGCATGGCAAGCGCGGCACGCTTGCCATTGTGTTACAAACTGTGATCGGGCTCGATGCGGCGCACGTCCACGCAGGCGATGCGGCGCTCGTCCGCCTCGACGATTTCATAGCGCAAACCGTCCAGTTCCAGCACTTCGCCCACGGCCGGCATGTTCTCGAAATGCGCCAGCAGGAAGCCGGCCAGCGAGTTGTACTCGCCGTCTTCGCTGACCAGCGATTCCGTCTCGAATACCTGCTCCAGGTAATGCAAGTCCGTCGCGCCGTCGATGCGCCAGTGGCCGGGGCCCAGCACTTCCACGTCGGGCTGCTCGTCCTCGTCGGGGAATTCGCCGGCGATGGCTTCGAGGATGTCGATCGGCGTGAGCACGCCTTGCACGGTGCCGAACTCGTCGACCACCAGCACCAGCTGGCCGCGCGAGCGCTTCAGGGTGTCCATGGCCTTCAGCACGCCGGCCGCTTCCGGCACGACGATGGCTTCGCGCATATTCGCCGGATCGATCTTGCCGCGCGAGACGAGGTCCTCGATGAGGTCCTTGCTGCGCGCGATGCCGACCACATTGTCGAGGTCGTCATTGCAGACGGGAATCATGCTGTGCGGCGTGTCGCGCAGCAGGCGCAGCATCTTGTCGCTGCTGTCGTTCAGGTTGACCCACGACACGTCGCCGCGCGGCGTCATCACGGAGCGGATCGAGCGTTCGGCCAGGGTCAGCACGCCGCTGACCATGTTGCGCTCTTCCACGCCGAAGGCCGAGACGTCCGGCAGTTCCTTGACTTCGTGCTCTTCGACGGCTTCGCGGCCCTTGCGCCCGCCCAGCAGGCTCAGCACGGCTTGCGCCGTACGGTCGCGCAGCGGCGCGTTCGATTGCAGCTTGAGGAAGTTGCGGCGCGCCAGCTGATTGAAGAACTCGATGACAATCGAGAAACCGATAGCGGCGTACAGATAGCCTTTCGGAATGTGGAAGCCCAGGCCTTCGGCCACCAGCGACAGGCCGATCATCAGCAAGAAGCTCAGGCACAGCACGACGACGGTCGGGTGGGCGTTGACGAAACGCGTCAGCACCTTCGAGGCCAGCATCATGACGACGATGGAAATGACGACGGCGGCCATCATCACGTACAGGTTTTCCACCATGCCGACGGCCGTGATGACGGCGTCGAGCGAGAAGACGGCGTCGAGCACGACGATCTGCGCCACCACCAGGCCGAAACCGGCATACACCTTGGGACCCGTCTGCGCGTGCGTGACGCCCTCGAGCCGTTCATGCAGCTCGGTGGTGGCCTTGAACAGCAGGAACAGGCCGCCCACGAGCAGGATCAGGTCGCGCCCCGAGAACGAGAATTGCCAGACAAAAAACAGCGGCGTGGTCAGCGTGACCAGCCAGGAAATCAGCGAGAGCAGGCCCAGGCGCATGACGAGGGCCAGGGTCAGGCCCAGCACGCGCGCCTTGTCGCGCTGGTGCGGCGGCAGTTTCTCGGCCAGGATGGCGATGAAAATCAGGTTGTCGATACCCAGTACGATTTCCAGTACGACCAGCGTCAGCAGGCCGACCCAGATTGTCGGGTCAAATAACCATTCCATGTGTGTAACCTTGTAAAGTCGATCAGTGTAAAGCGTGCCCGGTGGCTAATTGCCCCGGGCGCGTGGGTGCTGCATGCATGTATTCAGTGGCGGACGCGCGGCGGCCGGGTGGCCAGCCGCACGTCCGCTTCGGCAAGTGCGCCCGGTCCCGCTTGCCAAATGATGGCGTAAAACGGCACGGCCTGGCGCGAGCTCGGGTACAGCGTGATGGGGTCGTTGTCGCATTCTTCGGTATCGCAGCTGTCGGCGGGCAGTCCCGCATGGATGCTGGCGTCCGGACAATCGATGCCGAAGGCGGGCGTGGCGGTAGCGCCGGCCGCGATTGCATGCTGGAATGGGGAAGGGCTGGCGTAAGCCATGCTGGCAAACGCCTGGGGTAAAGCGATGAAAACAAAAAGGCAGAGCAGGACGAGAGCTCGTCTCATATACAGGCAGATAGTTCTGGAACGGTCGAGTATAACACGCCCGTATGGCAGCTTGATGACAGGGGCTTGCGCAAGTGACAAGCATGTCGTAAATTATGAGAGCAATTATTTCACGTGGCGGCGAAGACGCAGCGCGGGCCCCGTGAGCATTCTTGCGTTCGTATTGCATCGCGCTGGCACTTCCAGCTTGCGCGCGTCTATAACGTAGTGTTACCAGGACTCCGCCTTGAAACCCATTCCCGCCCTCCTGCTTGCCGCCGGCATCCTGTCGCCTTCGCTGGCCTTTGCCGCCACCCCGGTGCAAGCCGCGCCGACCCAGAAAACCGCCCAGCCTGCCTCCGCCCGCGCCGCCGCCGTCAAAGTCACGTCCGTCGAAGGCATCACCGAATACCGGCTGGCCAATGGCTTGCGCGTGCTGCTGTTTCCCGATGCCAGCAAACCCACGCTGACGACGAATATCGTCTATTTGGTCGGTTCGCGCCATGAAAACTATGGCGAAACGGGCATGGCCCATTTGCTCGAGCACTTGCTGTTCAAGCCCAGCGCCAACTTCGGCGTGAAGAAGGGCAGCAAGACCCCGGTCGAGATCCTGAACTCGACGGGCGCCCAGTTCAACGGCACCACCTGGTATGACCGCACCAATTACTACGCCACCTTCCCCGCCAACGACGACAATCTGCGCCAGATGCTGGCCATGGAAGCGGATCGCATGGTCAACGCGGCCATCGACCAGAACGACCTGTGGAATCCGAAGACGCAGAAGGGCGAGATGACGGTGGTGCGCAACGAGTTCGAGATGGGCGAGAGCGACCCGATCGGCGTCACCAGCGAACGCATCCAGGCCATCGCCTACGATTGGCACAACTATGGCAAGTCGACCATCGGCGCCCGTTCCGATATCGAGCAGGTCAACATTCCCCGCCTGCGCGCGTTCTATCATAAATATTACCAGCCAGATAACGCCGTGCTGATGGTGGCGGGCCGCTTCGATGAAGCGAAGGTCTTGAAGCAGATCAATGAACTGTTCGGCAAGATCCCGAAACCGACGCGCGTGATCGAACCGACCTACACGGCCGAACCCGTGCAGGATGGCGAGCGCGCCGTGACGGTGCGCCGCAGCGGCGGCACGCAATTCGTCGGCGCCGGCTACCACGTGGCGCCGTCCGGCAATCCGGACGCCGTCGCCATCGAAGTGCTGGGCCACGTGCTGACGGACGCGCCGGCCGGCCGCCTGCACAAGGCGCTGGTGGAAACCAAGCTGGCCAGCAAGATCGAATACAACTCCGTGAGCAACCTGGAGCCGGGCTACAACCTGTTTGGCGCGCTCGTCCCCGTCGATGGCAACCTCGATGCGGCGCAAGACGCCATGCTGAAAGTGCTGGAAGACTTGAAGTCGCAGCCCGTCACGGAAGCGGAAGTGGCGCGCGTCAAGCAGCAGCTGAACAAGCAGATCGAACTGGCCACCTCGAACACGGCGAGCCTGACGATCGCCCTGACGGAATCGCTGGCGGCCGGCGACTGGCGCCTGTTCTTCCTGCAGCGCGATCAGCTCGACAAGCTGACGGCGGCGCAGGTGCAGGCGGCGGCCGAGAAATACCTGAAGACGTCGAACCGCACGCTGGGACGCTTCATCCCCACCGACGCGCCGGACCGCACGGTGGTGCCGGCCTATGCCGACGTGGCGCCGCAGCTGGCCGGCTACACGGGCCGCGCCGTCGTGGCGCAGGGCGAGGCGTTCGACCCCAGCCCCGATAATATCGAGGCGCGCACGACGCGCTTCACCTTGCCGAACGGCTTGAAGGGCGCCTTGCTGCCGAAGAAAACCAAGGGCAGCACGGTCAGCGTCGTGTTGAAACTGCAGATCGGCAGCGAGGACAGCCTGCGCGGCAAGGCGGCCGTCGGCAGCTACACGGCCAACCTGCTGTCGCGCGGCACGGACAAGCTGTCGCGCCAGGAAGTGAAGGACAAGTTCGACCAGCTGGGCATGCAGGTGGCGATCGCGGGCGGCGCCGAGGGCGTGACGGCAATGCTCACGGGCAAGCGCGAGAACTTGCCGGCCGCCATGGACCTGCTGGCGCAAGTGCTGCAACAGCCGGCCCTGAGCGAAACGGAATTCCTCGAGTTGCAGCGCGAGCGCGTCGGCCGCGCCGAGCAGGAATTGCCCGAGCCGCAACCGCTGGCCGTGAACGCCTTCCGCCGCCTGCTCGACGCCACGCCGGAAGGCCATGTGCGCCACGTGGCCACCTTGCCGGCCGAACTGGCGCAATGGAAGGCCATCAAGGTTGCCGATGTGAAGGCTTTCCACGCGGCTTATTATGGCGCCGCCAACGCCACGTTTGCCGCCGTGGGCGATTTCGATGCGGCCGCGCTGAAGGCGCAAGTGGCCAGCCTGTACGGCAGCTGGAAGGCGCAGCAGCCGTATGTGCGCATTCCCGACGCCGTCAAATCCGTCAGCGGCGAGAAAGTGACGCTGGAAACCCCGGACAAGGCCAACAGCGTGCTGTTCGCCATCCAGCCGATTCCCCTCAAGGATGACGCCGCCAGCTATCCGGCCTTGCTGATAGCCAACCACATGCTCGGCGGCGGCGCCTTGCGCAGCCGCCTGGCCGACCGCATCCGCCAGAAGGAAGGCCTGTCGTACGGCGTCGGTTCGCAAGTGGCCGTGCCGTCGCGCGAGCCGGCCGGCTACTGGATGGCCTACGCCATCAGCGCGCCGCAAAACACGGGCAAGGTGGAAGCGGCCCTGCGCGAGGAAATCGCCAAGGTGCTGGCCGACGGCTTCACGCAAGAGGAACTGGCCGAAGCGAAGAAGGGCTGGCTGCAATCGGAAGAAGTGGGCCGCACGCAGGATGCGGGCCTGGCGCGCGAACTGGCCGGCTACCTGGCGCAGGACCGCACCATGGCCTACGACAAGGACCTGGAAGCCAAGGTGGCCGCCCTGACCCTGGCGCAAGTGAACCAGGGCTTGCGCGAGCACCTGAAACCCGCTGCCGTCTCGATCGTGACGGCCGGCGACTTCGCCAAGGTGGCGAAAGAGGGCGAGAGCGGCGCCAAGGCGACGACGTCGAAGTAAACCTTAGCCGTACATAGAAAAGCCCGCTGGCAAGTCACCTTGCCAGCGGGCTTTTCTTATTCTGCGATGTTGATTTTGGCCTGAACGTTACACCGCCTGACAAAACCTCGCGAGCGTCTGCGAATTGTGGCCGAGAAGCGCAACCGTACGGAGGTACGGTGAGCATCGCAGGCCGCAAGTCGCTACGCGCAGCAGGTTTGGTCAGGTGTTACCCCCGTGGAGCCATTTCGGCGACGTAGATCTCGACGCGGCGATTGCGCGCCCGGCCCGACGCATCGGCGTTCGAGGCGATCGGCTCGCGCGCGCCGCGGCCTTCGGTGACGATGCGGGTCGGCGAGACGCCGCGCATGGACAGGTAGTCGCGCGTGTGGGCGGCGCGTTCCACCGACAGCGGTTCGTTGATCGAATCGCTGCCCGTGCTGTCCGTGTGGCCGATGATGCTGACCGTGGTGTTCGGGTTTTCATTCAGGGTCGCGGCAAAGCGGTCGAGAATCGGGCGGAAGTTGCCCTTGATGTCGGCGCGGTTGGTGTCGAACGAGATATCGCTGGGGATTTCCATTTTCAGGCGGTTATCGGCCGTCTGCGTCACTTGCACGCCCGTGCCTTGCGTGGCTTGCTCCATCGCGCGCTTTTGGTTTTCCATGCGGTTCGACCAGATATTGCCGACCACGGCACCGGCTGCGGCACCGAGCAGGGCGCCGCCGGCCGTACGTCCGCCGCCGCCACCGCCCGTGGTGCCGCCGATCAGCGCGCCCAGGCCGGCGCCAACGCCGGCGCCGGTAGCCGTGCCACGTTGTGTGGAGGACATATCAGCACAGCCCGTGGCGGCCAGCGCGAGGACCAGCATGCCGATCAGGGATTTGGCGCCAGGGCCGTTTTTGTATGCTTTCATGGATTTTCTCCTTGTTTTGTTATTGGGACATACCCAGGAACTATCTGCAAACTACCTGCACACGTTACTGCAAAATGGGCCGGTTTGCCAGCGCGCGGAAAATCGCGCGCGAGGCAGGCACAAGCGGCACGCAAAAGGGCGGCGCCCGTTTGCACGCGCGCCGCCACCGTCAGCCTGCATCAGCCGGCATGTCTATAGTCCGCGTCCGCTGATCAGGCGCAACAGAACCATGATCACGGCGACGACCAGCAGGATGTGGATGAAGCCGCCGATGGTATAGGAAGTAACCAGGCCCAGCAGCCAGAGAATGATGAGTACTACTGCGATTGTATAGAGCATGATGCGTCCTCCGAGAGTAGTGTGTGGATGGCGGCGCCGGCCTGATTCCGGCTTGCAAGCCGGTAGCTGCGGGCGCTGCCATCATATGTTTGCCATTCACGTTGCCATGTTGATCGCGCAACGTTGATGCCATGACTTATTGTCTAGTTTATTTCTGAAATGATCTGTACGCTGCCGTACACAACACCTATTTAGTCCGGTGCCCGGCCGGCGCGCGGCGCGCGGCCCGTTCCGGCTCGCTGGCCATGCCCGGTATCCAGGCCAGCATGCCGGCCATGCCGACGGCGCCGGCCAGGCAGCTGAGCAGGCCGCCGGTAAGCAGCAGCATGACGCCGAACACGGGCGCGCTGGCGGACGCGGGCGCCAGGTCCAGCGCGCAGAAGCCGAGCGCGGTGGCCAGCATGCCGCCACCGATAAAGCCCAGCCAGATCCTGTTGCCGCCTGTCTTGTCGCTATCCATAGCTTCTCCTGTGGTGATGGGACATCCGTTGAACTTTCCTGAATGCATCATCTCGCGCCACGGGTAGCTCATCTGTACGCCAACGAACATTATCAAAAAGAAAACGCCCGGACAGGCCGGGCGTGTGTTGAATTGGCAACATTCAGTTGCGTGGCGGCGCCGCGCTGTCGCCGTGGCGGGCTTAGCCGATGGCGCGCAAGCCGCCGTTGACGACGCGCACGCGGTCGCCCTGGCGCCAGTTCGGCGCGGCGCTCTGGTGCACGGTGCGCGTCTTGCCGTTGTCGAGGCGTACGACGATGTTGTAGCTGCGCGTGGCGCGCACGCTGCCTTCGATCTGGTTGCCGGCGACGGCGCCGCCCACGGCGCCCAGCACGGTGGCCAGCTGCCTGCCGTGGCCGCCGCCAACCTGGTTGCCCAGCAAGCCGCCGACGACGGCGCCGCCGGCCGCGCCCACGCCGCTGCCTTCGGCGCGCGTATTGACTTCATGGATGGCTTCGATCACGCCGCAATTGCCGCACACCTGCGGCGCCGGCGCTGCCGCCACATATTGTGGCTGTGGCTGTGGCTGCTGCTGCTGCTGCTGCTGCTGCTGCTGCATTTGCGGCTGTGGCTGCTGTTGCTGCGGCGGCAGGGCGGCCAGCGGCTGCATGCCCGCTGCCGGCTGGTTCGCCTGCAGGCTGGCCAGCTGTTCCGCCGAGGCATTGCCGCTCAGGGGCTGGGCATCGCCCTGCGACGAGGGCAGCCAGCCCATCAGGGCGGCCGTGCCGACGCCGCAGAACAGCAGGACCGCGACGGCGGCGGCAAGTACCAGCGGATGGAGGGATTTGGTGGTGGTAGTCATGGAGTGCTCCTTGGTTTTTAATAATGGGTGCTGCATATAAATAAGTGATGCAAATCAGTGATGCAGGCCGTCCGCATGCGCTGCCGCAGGCCAGTCAGGCCAGTGTGCGGTGCTGTCTCCTTCGCTTCCGTGCGTCACCGTACATACAGGACCGGTGGCGCACCGTAGGCTAGGTAAAAATTATGTCGAGTTGTAACGACACCCAGGAAAAGGCAATGCCACCCATGACCGCCAGCATGAACCTGTCCCGCGACACAGGCCGTTCCGGCTTGAGCACGCCCGCCGCAAGCAACCGCTTGCTGGCCAGCCTGCCCGAGTCCGACCTTCGGCACCTGACGGCGCTGTTCGACACCGTCACGGTCGACGTGGGCGACGTGCTGTACGAGCCGGGCCAGCCCATCGGCTACATTTATTTTCCCGGCGATTGCCTGATCTCGCTGCTGGCCGTGGCGGAAGGCCGCATGACCCTGGAAGTGGGTTCCGTCGGCCGCGAAGGCGTGCTGGGCGCATCCGTCGCGCTGGGGCATGACCTGGCGCAAGTGCGTGCCGTGGTGCAACGTTCCGGCACGGCCAGCCGCATCGCGCGCAGCGACTTTTGCGCCGAATTCGCCCAGCTCGACTCCCTGCAGCGCCTGCTGTACCGCTACACCGACACCTTGCTGGCGCAAGCCATCCAGATCGCCGTGTGCAGCCGTTTCCACGTGCTCGAGGCGCGCCTGGCGCGTTCGCTGCTGATCACGCGCGACCGCCTGCAGTCCGAAAAATTCCACCTGACGCATGAATTCCTCGCCCATACCCTGGGCGTGCGGCGCGTCGGCGTGACCAAGGCGGCCAGCGCGCTGCAACAGCAAAAACTGATCACCTACAGCCGCGGCAATATCGAGATCCTCGATTCGGCCGGCCTGGAAGCCGTGTCTTGCCGCTGCTACGAGCTGGTCAAGGATACGGGCGCCATCGGCATGGCCAACGTCTTCGTTTAATCGCTGCCTTCGGCAAGCCATTCGAAACTTTCCCGACAGGACCTGGACGCAAAAAAGCGGGGCGGGCGCCTGCGCACCCACCCCGCTTTTTGCCTGCCGATTACTTCGGCTTGACCTGATTGCCGATCACGCCACCGACGGCGGCGCCGCCGACGGCGCCGACGGCGCTGCCGCCCGTCAGCACGGAACCGGCGACGGCGCCGACACCGGCGCCGATGGCTGTGTTTTTATCCTGGCCCGACATGTTGGCGCAGGCGGTAAGGCTCAGCAGCAGAGCAGCGACGGAAGTGGTAGCGGCGAGTTTTTTGATGGTTTGCATGATAAATCTCCTGTGAATTCGGACCTCGTGGCGCCGGCAAGGTAGGGGCCGGAAGGTAGTTCGTGACGCCACGTCTTGGGTGTTTCAGGCACGATCACAGGATAGGATTGCGACAAGATAGGGTCTGTTCGGCAACGCACATAGGTGTGTAACAATTGTAAATGCACCCAGGCGCAGCTTATTGGCGGCCTTTGCGCACGCTCTTGCCCGGCTTCGGCGCCACCGGCTTGACGCGCGCCTGCGCCAGCAGCGCCGCGCATTCGCTGTCCTCGCCGGGGCCAGCATTGACGAGCGGCAGCAGGGCCGCCACGGGCGCCACCACGGCCAAGGCCAGCGCGCCGCCCGCGCGCAGGGCCAGCACGCCCTTGTCGACGCTCACGTCCGGCTTGCTGAAGGTGCCGTGCACATACAGGGGCGAGCGCAGCGAAAAGATGCGCAGCCCCTTGCTGTCCGGCTGCAAGGTCAGGTCCAGCCGTTCATCGGCCAGGTTCACCGTGCCGTCGACATGCAGGATGGCGTCATCGGTGTCGACGATGAACTGGCGCGTGCGCATCAGCCCCTTGTTGACGACAAAATCGGCGGCCATGCAATTGAGCTTGACCTGCTTGTCGCCTGCCAGCTTGGTGAGCACGATGCTGCCGATATTCAAGCCCATTTCCTCGAGCAACAGCTTGCTGATGCTGCCCCGGTTGATCAGCGCGCGCACTTCGCCATTCGACGTGCCCAGCAAGGTGGCGACGGAATTGCCCGTGGCCGACAGCGAGGCGTCGCCATTGATCTCGCCCACGCTGGCCTGCAGCGCCGGCAGGCGGGGGAACAGCTGCTTGATGTGCAGGTGGCGCGCGCTGGCCTTGAGCTCGGCGGCGATGCCATTGGCGATGACCTTGCCGCTGCCGTCGAGCTTGATCTGCGACGTCAGGGTGCCGCCCGCCACATTGAAGTTGAGCGGCGTCAGCGACAGCACGCCGTCCGTCAGCACCACATGCGTGTCGAGTTTGCTGATCGGCAATTCGGCGTCGCGCGTGATCTTGTCGGCCGTGTAGCGCACGTCCGCGTCCAGGCTGGTCCAGCGCTCCGTCTTGAAGGTTTCCACCGGCAGCACGCGGCCGGCCGGCTGCGTCGAGGGCACGCCGCGCTCCTTCTTGCTGGCGCTGGAATCGGCGCCCACGAGCGGTCCCAGGTCGGAAAACTGCAGCAGGCGCGAGTGGACGTCGCCCGTCAGGCGCTTGCGCGGCTTGCTGGCGGAAAAGGCCAGCTTGCCGCTGATGTCGCTCGAGCCGACCTTGCCGCTGAACTGCTCGTACACCCATTCGCCGCCGCCGGGCGCCAGGGTGCCCGTCAGATGGCCTTCCGTGCTGAAGCGCGGCGTCTCCGGCAGCAGCACGCCCGTCAATGGATACAAACGCGCCATGCTGGGGCCGGACAATTTCAGGCGCACGTCGAGCGCGGCCAGGCTGGCCGGGCGCGTCAGCGTGCCTTCGATGGCCACGCTGCTGCCGCCCGCGCGCATGTCGGCCTGGATGGGGAAGGGCGTGCCTTGCTGTTGCAGCGACAGCACGCCGCCCGCCTTGCCGCCGCCCTGGACGGTTTCACTACGGTAGGTGCCCGACAGCTTCCAGGCGATGCCATAGCGTTTGTCGTCCGCGAGCGTATCGACATCGGCGCGCATCGCCGTGTGCGTGAGGCCATCCGTCAGGACCACGGTGCCCTTGCTGAAGACCACGCTTTGCAAGTCGAGCTTCCATGGCGACGGCTGGTCCTGCGGGTCGAAGGTCCAGTTGTTCTTGCCGTCCTTGCTGCGCAGCAAGCGCACCTGCGGCGTGTCGAAGCGTAATTCGGGAATGACGATTTTCTTGTCGAGCAGGGCCAGGGGATTGAGCGAGAACGCCAGCTGGCCGACGCTGGCCAGCGGCTCCCCGCCGTCCGCGTCCGCCAGGGTGCTCGGGTTACCCAGGCGCACATCCTGTGCCTGCAGATGGGGCCACGGCAGGGAATCGCGCCACGTGCGTTCTGCCACGTTGCGGGCCGGCTGCCGCCACGTCAGCGACAGGTCGCCCGCGATGGCGAACGGCCTACCCAGCGCTTCGCTGGCGCGCGCATTGAGCCACGGCTTGGCGCGGTTCCAATCCATGTTCAGGAGAGTGACGGCGGCAGCGACGGGCAGGGCGACAAGTACGGCGGCGCTGGCGAGGGCGATTTTCTGGCGGCGGGAGAGCGAGATAGTGCGTGGCATCGGGCGATTCTTTCTGGACAAGTATTTGCGATGCTACAGGAATCGCTCCAAAGCCGGGTTCGTTTCATGTATTGCTGGCGGGCACGTGCGCTGGCGCACGTTGCCGCGGAGAGTATTGTCGATTTCCTACCCTATGTGCGGCACCGAACGGATATGCGCAGAGGCGGGGCCTATAACGTCATACATCAAACGCAGTTCCTGATTTCAGATGCACATGGTACCCACCGCTTATACATTCTCCAGGAGAAGAAAAATGACAAACCGAGATTCCTTGAAAACCCCCTTGGCCGCACTGGCCGCCTGCGCCGCCGCCCTCGTCTTCATGACGGGCTGCTCCAGCCTGAAAACGCCGGCCACGGCCGATGTGGCCGTTTCGCGCGCCGCCGTCGACAATGCCGCCAGCGCCGGCGCCGCCGACCTGGCACCCGATGAAATGCGTTCGGCCCGCGAAAAGATGCGCATGGCCAACCAGGCCTTGAAGGACCGCGACTACAAGACGGCGCGCGACCTGGCTGACCAGGCGCAGGCGGATGCCAAGCTGGCGCAAAGCAAGGCCAATTCGGCCAAGGCCACCACGGCCGCCGATGAAATCAACGAGAACATCCGCGTCATGCGCGAAGAGCTCGACCGTGCCAACCAGCAAGCCCCGAAACAATAAGAACAGGATTCCATCATGAAAAAAGCTACCTACACCACCATCCCCGGCCTGCTGGCCATGGCCGCCCTCGTTGCCGCCTGCAGCTCCGCGCCGACCACCACCAGCCTGCTCGACCAGACGCGCGGCGACTACATGGCGGCGCAGTCGAATCCGATGGTGTCGACCTATGCGCCACGCGAATTCCGCGAAGCGAGCGCCGCGCTCGATGCGGCCAACGCGGCCGCCACGCGCCAGGACGATAGCGAGAAAGTCGACAAGCTGGCCTACCTGGCCAAGCAAAAAATTGCGACCGCACAAGAGGTAGCCAAGCAAAAGGCGGCCGAGGCGGACATCGCCAATGCAGGCAAGCAGCGCGACCAGCTGCGCCTCGATGCGCGCACGCAGCAGGCTGACCAGGCGACGGCACGGGCCCAGGCGGCGCAGGCGGATGCGGAAGCGGCCAAGGCCCAGGCGCAGACGGCGGAAGCGTCGGCCCGCGATGCGCAGGCGCGCGCCGCCGCGCTGGAAGTGCAGCTGGCCGACCTGGCCGCCAAGAAAACCGAACGCGGCATGGTGATAACGCTGGGCGACGTGCTGTTTGGCACGGACAAGGCGAACTTGACGGCCGATGGCGCGAACACGGCGCGCAAGCTGGCCGACGTGCTGAAAAACAATCCGCAGCGTACCGTGCTGATCGAAGGTTTCACGGATAGTACGGGCGGCTCCGCGCACAACCTGGAACTGTCGCAACGCCGCGCCGAATCCGTGCGCAATGCGCTGCTGGAGCAGGGCATCAGCCGCGACCGCATCGCCACCAAGGGCTATGGCGCCGCGTATCCGGCAGCCGGTAATGACAGCGCGGCCAACCGCCAGTTGAATCGCCGGGTGGAAATCGTCTTGTCGGAAGATAACACGGCGATTCCCGCCCGCCGTTGAGCTGCGCCGCCTGGCGCGGCATAGAAAGGCAGCACCGGCCGCTTCCTGGCCGGTGGATACCCACGTAAGACTTGAAAGGAAGCATCATGACCCAAACATCTGTTGAGATTCCGTCGGGCATCGACACGGCGGCCATCCGCGCCGCCGCCAAAAACCTCGATGACGGCGCCGTGACGGCCGGCTATCAGGGCAACCGGCAGGAATTGATTACCCTGTTGAATGGGGCGCTGGCCACGGAACTCGTGTGTATTGCGCGCTATAAACGCCATTACTACACCGTGAGCGGACGCGACAATGGCACCATCAAGGCCGAGTTCCTCGAGCATGCGCAGCAGGAACAGGAGCATGCGGACTGGCTGGCCGAGCGCATCGTGCAATTGAATGGCAAGCCAGATTTTAATCCGGCAACATTGCTCGCGCGTAGCCATGCCGAGTATGATGACTCCGAGGACGTGCAAAGCATGGTGCGTGCCAACCTGATCGCGGAACGAGTGGCGATCGAGTCATACCGCCAGATGATCGTGAAAATTGGCGACAGCGACCCGACGACACGCCATTTGTTGATCAAGATCATGGCTGTCGAGGAAGAGCACGCCGATGATATGCGCGATCTAATGGAATAGTGTTTTTGAGTAAAGTAGGTATAGTAACCACATTCATCCACAGCTAAGGAGCTAAACCATGTTGGAAAACAATATCACCACCGTTAATAACGATGTCAAAACCTTGGTCAAGGATGCGCAAGCCCTGTTCAGCGCCGCTGCCGCGCTGACGGGCGAAAAAGCCGATGAAGTCCGCGTCAAGGGCATGAAGACCCTGGATGCCGCGCTGGCCAAGGCGCATGAAGCGCAAGCATCGGCTATCGTTGCCACCAAGCAGATCGCTGCCCAGGCGGATGGTTATGTCAAGGAAAACCCATGGCGCACGGTGGCCGTCGCCGCTGGCGTCGGCGTGCTGGTCGGCTTCATCCTGGGCCGCAAGTAATCCACTGTCAGGAGCGATATGGACAAGTCTGCTACGTCTCACCAGGGGCCGGGATTGATCGGCTCGGTTACCGGCCTGGCCAAAAACGCCGTCGGACTGATGTTGTCGCGGCTGGAACTGGCCACCATCGAACTGTCGGAAGTGCGCAATCACGTGTTACAGCTGATTGTCATTTTCGCGCTGGCGACGGTGGCAGGCTTGTTTGCCATCGCTTACGGCAGCGTGCTGGTCGTTTTCCTCGCCTGGGATAGCCTGGGCTGGAAGATCCTGGCGATCATGACGGTCGTGTTCGTGCTGCTGGCCATCGGTCTGGTCATGTATGCGCGCGCCATGCTGCGTCAAGGAAAGTTGTCCATGCCGGCCACCATGGCGGAATTGAAGGCTGACCGCGACATGCTGATGTAGGCGGCTGGCGGGCAGCGCGCGGATGCGTTCCGGCGCCGCGCCCGCCCGCTCCGCACTGCCTTACGAGGAGAATTCATGTCGGATAACGACAAACTGGCGGCGCAAGCCGCCCGCAAGCGCCTGCTCATTGCCCAGGGCGAGATGTATCGCGTGGGCATCGTGCATGCGCGCGCCAATGTGGGCTACGCGCTGCGCCCCGATTCGCTGTTGCAGGGCGTGGTCGAGACGGCTGTCGGCTTTGCCGGCCACCGCGTCGAATCCCTGCTGGCGCCGGGAGGCATGCGCCTGCAAGGCGCGATGCCGTATGTGCTGACGGCGCTGTCCTTCATCGGCCGCAAGAAGCTGGTCAAGCCGGCCCTGATACTGGTGGCCGTGGCCGCCATAGCCACGGGCTGGCTGCGCCGCAAGCGCTGATCGCCAGCCTCCGTTGCGCAGGAACGCCGTCATCGACGGCGTTTTTTTTGGCTATGTCATTGTCAAGTGTGGGAATGCTCCCAACGTTGCTTTCAATAACGTTTCGGGTGAACGGATGCGCCTGGCGTCGAGTATCCAGCGCCATCCCAGATAATTCGGCAGGTAGCGCGTCGCCACGCCGTGAAATGGCCGTAGCCATTGCCGCAAGCGGCTGTGATAGGCGTTGACGTTCTGCACGTGGGCGGCGCCTTGCACGCGGATGCCGGCGCGCAAGTTGACAGTCTGGTGGCTGATGCCCGCTTCGCTGGCAAAAGCCCGGTAGGCCGCATGCTCATCGGTGACCAGCAGGATATCCTTGTCGATCACGGGCGATAGGCAGCGGTGCAGCTGTGCCTTCGTCAACGCCCCTTTGCCCGTGACGAAATCCAGGGTTTGCCCGGTGCGGTCGCGCGCCACCAGGATGCAGACTTGTTCATTGGATATGCCGCGTTTGTGCGCACGGCCACCCCGGTGGCGGGCCGGACGCGTCATCTGTCGCGCCCCTTTTTCCGACTCCAGCACGTAGAGCTCGTCAGCTTCGGCGATGCCATGCAAGCCATGCGGCCGGTCCGTCTTCGCTATGCTGAGAAAGCGGTGGCGCCAGCGAAACGTCGTGTTGCGGTGCAATCCCAGCTGTAGAGCGGCCTGGCGCACCGAGGCGGAGTCGAGCAGGCAATCGGCATACTCGAGCCATAGCGCCTTGTGGCGCAAGCGGGCAAGCGGCGTGCTCGTCAAGGCATTGAAGGTGCGGCCGCAGGGCACGCAGCGGTAGCGCTGCAGGCCGTGCGCATGGCCATGTCGGTGCAGGTGAGCCGAGTGGCAGGCGGGACAGGCCAAGCGCGTCTGCGCGACTTTTTCAAGCAGCGCCACGGTCGCGTCGTGGGGCGTATTGCCCTGCAACAAGGCGATTCCAGCCTGCCGCTGGCGTCTGCTCAGATGAGCAAACTGCGCGATAAAGCTGATCCATTCGGCTGGCTGCATGATCTGCTCCCTGCATGGTGAGTCTGCAGAGTCAGACAGCGCAGCCGGGGAATGATTCCATCATTTCCCCTATTTACCGAGGACAGAGCCTTTTTTTTCGCCAGCATCCGGCATCTTGCGCGCGCGGGCGCCAGCGCGCGCACAAGTGCGGGCCACAATCCCTTACAATGATTCACGCCGCATTCCGCGCGGCGGACACAGGGGCTATCTTGATGATGCATTCGAAGACACCGGTCAATTCCTTGAATCCTTCGCGCCTGCGCATCGTGCTGGTGCTGCAGGGCGGCGGCGCGCTGGGCGCCTACCAGGCCGGCGTCTACCATGCGCTGCACGAACATGGGCTGGCGCCCGACTGGGTGGTGGGCACGTCGATCGGCGCCATCAATGCGGCCATTCTGGCTGGCAACAAACAGGAAGACCGCCTCGTGCGCCTGAAACAGTTCTGGCAGCGCATCGCGCACCGCGACAGCATCGACATGAACCTCGTGTCCGACCAGCAGCGCCGCTCGAACATCTGGCTGGCCACCCTCGACACCATCATGCGCGGCGTGCCCGGCTTCTTCAAGCCACGCGCGTTCAGCCTGTTTCCTGCCGGAATCGCCGTCAAGCCGGAGGAAGCGAGTTTCTACGACACGAGCGAGCTGGCCGGGACGCTCGAGGACCTGGTCGACTTCGATTACCTGAACCAGCCCGGCGGCATGCGCCTGACCGTCAATGCCCTGCGCGTGAAATGCGGCAGCCTGACCAGCTTTGACAGCCAGAAGCAGCGCCTGACGGCCGACCACATCCGCGCCAGCGGCGCCTTGCCGCCCGGCTTTGCCGGCGTGCGCGTCGATGGCGACCTGTACTGGGATGGCGGCCTGTATTCGAATACGCCGCTGGAAACCGTGCTCGACGATACTCCCCACGTCGACACGCTGGTCTTCATGGTCGATTTGTGGAGCTCGGAAGGGCCGGAGCCGACCACGCTCGATGAAGTGCAGACGCGGCAAAAGGACGTCACGTTCGCCTCGCGTTCGAAGCGCCATATCGAAGACTACGTCAACACGCATACCCTGCAGCATAAATTGCGTGAGCTGTATGCCCGGCTGCCCGACGACGCGCACAGCCACCGGCAGGCGGAAGAGCTGGTGGCGCTCGGCTGCGACAGCACCATGCACATCGTGCGCCTGCCGTACGCGGGCCGCGACTGGCACATGGCCGCCAAGGACATCAATTTCTCCAAGGGCTCCATCGAGTGGCGCTGGGAACAGGGCTACCAGGATGCCTTGCGCGCGATCAAGGCGGCCGGCTGGCTGGCGTTTGTCACGGAAGACACGCCGCTCGTGGTGCACGAGTTGCCGCCCTACGAGCGCGACGTCGCCTAGCGACACCCGTCCACCCCTGTCGCGCGTCGGTATGGGCGGCCTGCGATGCTCACCGGCTCGGCGCCCGCACTGAGTACGGAGAGGTGCTACTTGGCCACCTCAACCTTCCGCCCGCGACGGTTTTGTCCGGCGTTGCAATCTTGTCCGGCGTCGCAACAGCCCCTCACTGCGGATGGGCCGCTACGCGCAGTTTTTCCGCGTTGGCCATGTCTTGCCGGTAAGTGTCCTGTGCGTCCTTCAGGCAGGCGGCGCGCGTGGCGGACGGTTCCAGGCGACAGGCTTTTTTGGCTTCGGCCAGGGCGGCGGCGATTTCCTTGCGCAAGGTGCGCAGCTGGGCCTGGGCCGTGCTGTCTTCCTGGTACCAGCGGGCCGGGTCGCCCGGTTGCGGGCTGGCCGTCTGTGCCAGCGCGAATGGCGACAGGCTGCAGGCCAGCACGGTGGCCAGGAATGTGGTGTGGATAGTCATGATATTTCCTCCTTGAAATAAAAAAGGCGCCGTAGCGCCTCTTTTTACAGCCTGCCCGTGAGTAGCAGCAGGATCAGTATCACAACGACGAGGCCGGCGATTCCGCTGGGGCCGTAGCCCCAGTTGCGGCTGTGCGGCCAGGTGGGCAGGACGCCGACCAGGGCCAGGATCAAAATGACCAGAATGATGGTGCCCATGGTATCTCCTTGTAGTCTTGCATGTGGTGCAACTGGGGCGCGGGCTGGCGTACCCGCCGCGCCGAATGATCAATAGCGGTAGACGCGGCCGTCGACGACGCGCACGCGGCTGCCTGGGCGCAAGTCCTGGGCGCTGTCCTGCACTACCGTGCGGTATTCGCCGTTGTCCAGGCGCACGCTGATCTGGTAGTTCTGCGCTTGCTGGCGGCGCCCCTCCACCTGGTTGCCGACGACGCCGCCGGCAACGGCGCCCGCCACGGTGGCGGCCGTGCGGCCGCCGCCCGAACCGATGGTGTTGCCCAGCAGGGCGCCGGCGATGCCGCCGACCACGGCGCCGGCGCCGCTGGTTTGTCCACCGCCCTGCACCAGCTGGATGGAATCGACGGTGCCGTAACTGGCGGACTCAGGCTGATTGGCCGGGTAATACTGCGACTGCGATGGTCCGGTGTTGGCGCAACCGCTGAGGACAGCGGTGGCGGCGAGCATCAGTGCAGCCAAGGTGGCGTTGGTTTTCATTTTATTCTCCTGACGTGGTGAGGGTGTAGCGCCATCTTAGCCACGGCCCCATGCCCGGTCTGTACGCTGCCGCACGCACTTATTGGCGTGTGGACGGTCACGCCGGCGCCCGATTTCCGCAGAAACGTTGTTATTTCTCCTTACTGGCCTGCTTGTTTCAAAATAAATTGCTTGTGTACGGCAGCGTACAGAAGAGTGGCGACTATCCACGTAAAACGGTAGTCATGCCAAGCAGACATGCTTGTCACCACCAGGGAGCAGCAGATGAACAAGAAGATGCAGAACCATAAACGCTACGCCGCCATCGTCATCGGTCTGGCTTGTGCGGCATGGGGCGGCCAGGCCATGGCGGCCACCCCGGAAGCGAAGGCGGCCTACAAGGCGGCCAATGAACAGGCAGCTCTGAACTACAAGCAGGCGCACGCCGAATGCGACAAGATCACGGGCAACCCGAAGGATGTCTGCATCGCCGAAGCGAAGGCCGTGCGCGCCTACGATGAAGCGGTGGCCCAGGCGCAATACACGAATACCCTGCGTGCCTACACCAAGGCGCGCATCAAGATTGCCGATGCCAACTACGACGTCGACCTGGCGCGCTGCAATGCGCTGACGGGCAACGACAAGGATGTCTGCGTCAAGCTGGCCAAGTCCACCAAGGTGGCGGCCCTGGCCGATGCCAAGGCGGACAAGAAAGTCATCGAAGCGCGCAGCGATGCGCGTGAAGCAAAAAGAAAAGCCGAGTACAAGGTCGCAGCAGAAAAATGCGATGCATTAGCCGGCGCAGCCAAAGACGACTGTGTCAAGGCTGCAAAAACCCAGTTTGGCTACTGAACGCCGCATCGGCGCGCTGTCACCAGACTGGTATAAGAAGCTCATTGTGAGCACGTTGATTGACCACTCCTAAGGAAAAAACCATGAAATTCACTAAATCTATCGCTACTGGCCTCTTCGTCGCTTCCCTGTTCGCTGTGGCAGGTTGCGCCTCGACCCCGACCAAAGAAGGCACGGGCGAATACATCGACGACGCTGCGATCACCACCAAAGTCAAGGCCAGCATCTTCAATGAGCCGACCCTGAAATCGACGGAAATCAACGTTGAAACCTTCAAGGGCGTGGTTCAGCTGAGCGGCTTCGTGGCCCAGCCGTCGGATGCCGCCAAGGCTGGCGAAGTCGCCCGCGGCGTCAAAGGCGTGAAATCGGTGAAAAACGATATCCGCGTCAAGTAATGGCACGACCTGCCGCAGCGTCCGGCCCATGGGCTGGCGCTGTGGCCCTCCACCGACCGTAGCGGGATTCTCATGCATACCCAGCCTTCAGATATCCCGCCCGAGCCGGTAGAGCTGGCATCGAGCGACGCCGTGGCGCCCTCACCGAGTGCGCCCGCGGAGGCGGATCCCACCTTGCGCCTGCCGCTGCATGTCAATGCGCGCGGCCTGGCGCTGGGCATCATCGCCACCGTCAGCTTCATCTATGCGCTGCAATGGGCGCAGAAATTCCTCATTCCCGTCATTTTTGGCATCTTCATTGCCTATACCCTCAACCCCGTCGTCGCCTGGCTGGAAAAACTGCGCGTGCCGCGCGCCATCGGCGCCACGGCCGTGACGGCCCTGATCCTGTTCGGCTCGCTCGTCGTCGTCGAGCGGGTGCAGGGCGAATTCGAGTCCATCGTCGAAGAGTTGCCCGCCGCCACGCACAAGCTGTCGCGCCTGATCGCCGCCAGTACGGGCGGCAAGAACAGCACCTTCCAGAAGATGCAGGCCGTGGCCAATGAAATCGAACAGGTGGCCGCCGGCGCCGAGACGCGCCGCAACAACCGCCGCGCGGCCGCCGCCGAGGCACCGAACTTCAAGATCATGGACTGGGTCTGGGCCGGTTCGCTGGGCCTCGTGGGTTTCCTCAGCCAGGCCACCATGGTCATCTTCCTCGTCTTCTTCCTGCTGCTGTCGGGCGATACCTTCAAGCGCAAGCTCGTCAAGCTGACGGGGCCGTCGCTGAGCCGCAAGAAGGTCACCGTGCATATCCTGGAAGACATCAATACCTCGATCCAGAACTATATGTTCATGTTGCTGGTCACCAACGGCTTGCTGGCGCTGCTGATGTGGATCGCCCTGCGCATGATCGGCCTGGAAAACGCGGGTGCCTGGGCCATCGTGGCCGGCTTGCTGCACATCATGCCGTATTTCGGCCCGCTCCTGATCACCATCGCCACGGGACTGGTGGCTTTCCTGCAGTTCGAATCGCTGGAAATGGTCTTACTGGTGACGGGCACTTCCATGGCCATCGCCACCCTCGTCGGCACCTTCGTCACCACCTGGATGACGGGCCGCATCGCGCGCATGAATCCCACGGCCGTCTTCATCAGCCTGCTGTTCTGGGGCTGGCTGTGGGGCGTCTGGGGCTTGCTGCTGGGCGTGCCCATCATTGTCATCGTGAAAGTCGTCGCCGAGCGCGTGCAGGGCATGGAAGTGGTGGCCGAGCTGCTGGGCGAGTAGCTTGCGGCAACGCAAAGAAAACGGCGCCCGCGGGCGCCGTTGTTGCATGCGGAGCAGGAGCTCAGGACTGGTGGCGTTTCAATATCTTCACTTGCACATCGCCGTCCGCCGTCTTCGGCATGTCCTTCATGCTGCCCAGCTGCAGGGCGAACTGGCGCGTGAATTCGGCGCCGAGGAAGAAGATTTGCGCCGAGTAATATACCCACAGCAGCAGGGCCACCAGCGAACCGGCCGCGCCATAGCTGCTGGCCACGCCGCTATTGCCGATATACACGCCGATCGCGTATTTTCCCAAAGAAAACATGAAAGCTGTGCCGATGGCGCCGATCAGCACGTCGCGCCAGGACAGGCGCACGCGCGGCAGCATCTTGTAGATGACGGCAAACAGGCTGGCGATGACGGCAAAGCCGATCAGGTTCGACAGGATGGTAAACAGCACGGCCGTGTCCTTCCACACGCCTTCCCAGAAATTGGCGAGGATGGCCATGGCGGCGTTCACCACCAGCGACACCATCAGCAGGAAGGCCAGCACCAGCACGAGGCCGAACGACAGCAGGCGCGTGCGCACCATGTCCCAGGCGCCCGCTTCCTTCAGAGGCGGTACTTGCCAGATTTCATCGAGGCTCGCCTTCAGTTCGGCAAACACGCTGGTGGCGCCAAACAGCAGCAGGGCGCTGGCGATGAGGGTGGCGATGCGGCCCTGTTCATGGTTCTTCGCGCCGGCCAGCACCAGCTGGATGGCTTCGGCGCCCTGCGTGCCCAGCAAGCCCTGCAATTGTCCCATCAGTTCGCCGCGCGCGGCGGCCGGGCCATAGAAGAAGCCGGCGATGGCGATCACCAGCACGAGGATGGGGGCGATGGAAAACAGCGTGTAGTAGGCGAGGGCGGCGCCCTTGCTCGAGGCGCGATGTTCCAGCCATTCGGTGACGGAACAGACGATGACGCTGCGCATCTGCTTGCTGAGTGGCGCCAGGCTGGCCAGTTTCGGATAGCGGGTAGTGAAATTCATGGTGGCTTTCAATGAAAAAAAGGGGCCGCAGCCCCTTTTTTTTAACTAGTAACTAGTGGCGTGCCACTGGTAATGCTTACTGTACGCGGCGTTCGATGGTGATTTGTTCCACTTCAACGCGGCGGTTAGGTTCCAGGCACTTGATCAGGTCGGCACGTTTCTTGTTATCGCACGTGACGACCGGATTGGTCGAGCCCTTGCCTTCGGCCGTCAGGCGGTTGGCGGCCACGCCGTGGGCGACCAGGTATTCTTTGACTGCATCAGCACGTTGCTGCGACAGTTTCAGGTTGTACTTGGGCGAACCGATGCGGTCGGCATAACCACTGATGACGACGTTGTTGACGTCCGGCGACGCGTTCAGCACGCGGGCGATTTCGTCGAGCTTGGTCTGTGTCGGGCCGAGCTTGGCGCTGTCGAACGCGAACAGTTCCGTGGCCGACATCGTCACTTTTTCAAAGCGTGGCGGCGGTGGCGGCGGTGGTGGCGGCACGACGACGACGACTTCTTCACGCACTGGCGGCGGTGGCGGCGGTGCTGGCGGTGCAGGCGGTTTGTCGAACGCGTAGTTCAGGCCCACGGTGACGTAGTAGTTGTTGGACTTGCTGCTCGGGTCGAAGGTATTGCCGCGCAGGAAACCGTGCACATTGCGCACGTCAGCCTGGAGCGACAGCTGCTCGGTGATGCTGGACTGGAAGCCCAGGCCCACGCTGGCGTACGGCGAGCTCTTGGTGCGTTCACCGAAGGCGAGGCTGGTGTCCTTGTCGCGTTGCATACCGGCACCGACCAGCAGGAAGGGGCGGAAGGCCTTGCGCGAGAACAGGTACAGGCCGTCTACGCCCAGCGTGTTTTGCTGGTAGCGCTGGCTGCCATCCTTGGAACGGGCATACGTGGTGCCCAGCTGGATATCCCAGTCCTGGGAAACAGGCTTACCAAAGCGCAAGCCTGCGCCATAACCTGTTTTGTCGGTGGCAAAGTCGGAATCTGGCTTGAGTGCGTTGAGACTAGGTTGAATATACCAGGAGGGATTGATTTCCTGGGCCTGTGCGCCGAGGGCGGAGCACAGTACTGCGGCGGCAACGGCGATTTTTTTTAGATTATTCACAAGTAACTCCCAACGTTGATAAGAGATTTTCTCTACGGCATCAATACGACATCATGCTAGACATGCTATTGCTAACGGACAACAATTCCAGGTGCGTCCTTCTTGCGATAAATGCACTGCTGTTGGACTAGAGAATACGGTTCCAGGTTCAAGCGGTCGGTGCGTTGGCGCACAAAGCATTGTTGTATATCAATGGTGTTGCAGATTCACGACAAATACTCTGATGTTGAAAAAAACTAATTTGCCTCGGGGGATTGTCGTAACAAATCGTCAATCCCTGACCTTGGCACAAGAGGCAATCGTACGACTTGTTACCAGCATGCCACTGTATATTAGCAACAATGATGAGCTTGATAACTAATATTACATTGATGTTGTATTCCTGCCGCGTTCTGTTGTTTTCCTGGGCTTCTCTTGGGCAACTTTTGCGTGCCGCAGCCAGCTCCGCCACTTTTCATCAAGGAGTCACTCGTGCCTAAGGCCATTCCCCCGCTTTCGTTCCGCTTGCCTGGCAATATCGCCGCCCTCTGTCTGTTGCTCTCGCTGGGCACGCCTATGCCGGCCTGGGCCGATGGCGGCGTGACGCTGTTTTCACCGAGCGGCACGGTCAAGGCCGTGCGCCAGGTGCGGGCCCAGTTCGCCACGCCGATGGTGCCGTTCGGCGACATGGGCTTGCCCGCGCCGTTCGCCATCGATTGCGGCAAGGCCGAGCCTGCCGTCGTGGCGGGCGCGGGACGCTGGGCTGACGAGCGCAACTGGAATTACGATTTCGAGCGCGACTTGCCAGCCGGCGTGGCTTGCCGGTTTACCTTGAAACCAGGTCTGCAGGATTTGCAGGGCAAGCCCGTGCAGGGAACGGCGGCCTACCGCTTTTCCACGGGCGGGCCAGCCATCGTCGAGGCCGTACCGTATGACGGCCAGCCGTATATCGATGAAAACCAGATCTTCGTGCTGGGCCTGGACGCCGCGCCGGACGAGGCCAGCGTCGCCGCGAACGCATATTGCCGCGCCGATGGCATCAATGAAAAGATTCCCGTGCGGCTGCTCAAGGGCAAGGAACTGGAACAGGTATTGACCCTGCGCAAAAGCTTCCTCGATCGCTACCTGACCGTGTATTTCAAGAAGCGGGGGACGGTGTGGAAAGTGGGCATGCCCGTGGCCAGCAAGGGCGCGCCGCCGCTGCCCGTCACCGTGCTGCAATGCAAGCGCAGCTTCCCCGCCAGCGCCAAGGTGTCGCTGGTGTGGGGCGAGGGCATCGCCAGCGCCAGCGGCATCGCCACGGAGAAGGCGCAAAGCCTGAACTTCCGCACGCGGCCCGACTTCACGGCCAAGTTCAGCTGCGAACGCAGCAACCCGAAGGAGCAGTGCATCCCGTTCCTGCCCATGCGCGTGCAGTTTTCCGCGCCCGTGAAAGCGTCGCTGGTGCGCGCCATGACCTTGACGGGAGGCGGCAAGACGTATGCGCCGACGCTCGCGAAAGAGGAAGAAAAGGCGGAATTCCTGAACGGCGCCACCTTCAACGGGCCATTTCCCGTGCAAGCGAGCTTCATCCTGAGCTTGCCGCCGAAGCTGACGGATGACGCCGGCCGAGCCTTGCTCAACCGCGCGCGCTTTCCCATGACGGTGCGCACGGGCGAACAGCCGCCGCTGCTGAAATTCCCGGCCCCGTTCGGCATCATCGAAGCCAAGGGCGACGGCTTGCTGCCCGTGACGGTGCGCAATATCGAGCCTGTGCTCACTGGCAAGGAAATCGCCAGGGAATCGGCATCGGCGCAGGCTGCCACGGGCGCCACCTTGCGCGTGCCCGACAATGACGACAAGTTCATCATCGAGTGGATGCAGCGCCTGGCCGGCAATGGCGACGCGGGCGAATACTGGCAGCCGTACGCGCAATATGCGGGCAACATGAGCAAATCCGTGCTGGCGGACGCGGCCGGCACGCGGCCCCTCAGCCTGCCGCGTCCCGATGGCAAGAAGACGTTTGAAGTGATCGGCATCCCCTTGCAGAAGCCCGGTTTTTACGTGGTCGAGCTGGCCAGCCCCATCCTCGGCAAAGTGCTGCTGGGCAAGCCGACCACCGCGTATATCCGCACGGCCGCGCTGGTGACGAATCTGGCGGCCCACTTCAAGCATGGCGCGCAATCGTCGCTGGTGTGGGTGACGTCGCTCGACAAGGGCGCCCCCGTTGCCAAGGCGCAAGTGGCCGTGCGCGACTGCGCCGGCAAGCTGCTGTGGCAAGGCGCCACGGGGGCGGACGGCGTGGCGCAGATAGCCGGCGAGCTGGCCAATTCCAGCTGCAAGAATAATGGCCGCTACTTTATCAGTGCGCGCAGCGGCGGCGACATGACGTTTACCCTGTCGGACTGGGTGGGCGGCATCGAAGCCTGGCGTTTCAATTTGCCGACGGACGATACGCGCGCCGACAACACTCTGCTGGCAACCGTATTCGACCGCACCCTGCTGCGTGCCGGCGAAACCGTTCACATGAAGCATTTCATCCGCAAGCACACGGGCCAGGGCATCGGCCTGGTCGACAAGAACAACGGTCCCGGCAGCGCCACCTCCGTCGTCATCACGCACCAGGGCAGCGACCAGAACTACCAGCTGCCGTTGCGCTGGTCCGCCAGCGGCACGGCGGAAAGCGACTGGGTGATTCCCGCCGACGCCAAGCAGGGCGAATACAGCGTGACGATGGCGGGCCGGCCCTCCGGCAGTTTCCGCGTCGAGGCATTCCGCGTGCCGACCATGAAAGCCGTGCTGCAGGGGCCGAAGGCGCCGGCCGTGCAGGCGAAGCAGCTGGCCCTCGATGCGCAAATCACGTATCTGGCCGGCGGCGGCGCCACCAACGCGCCCGTCAAGCTGCGCACGGTACTGCAGGACAAGAGCGTTTCCTTTGCCGACTATCCCGACTACAGCTTCAGCAATGGCGACGTGAAGGAAGGCCTCGTCAAGCAGGGCACCGGTTATGACGACGACGAAGGCGAATGGCAGGATGAAGGCAATGGCGGGCGTGCCGGCGCCGGTGCGGCCGCCGCGCGCACGCAAAGCCTGAGCCTGGACAAGGCGGGCGGCGCGCGCATCGTCATCGACCAGCTGCCGCAGCTGTCCACGCCGCGCGACCTGGTGGCGGAAATGGCTTTCCAGGATGCGAATGGCGAGACGGCGTCCGTCGCCACGCGCGTGCCGCTGTGGCCGTCAAACTATGTGATCGGCATCAAGCCCGACGCGTGGGCCTTGAGCAAGGACAAATTCAAGTTCACGGTGGCCGTGCTGTCGACCGCGGGCAAGCCCGTGGCGAATGCGGCCGTCGCCGTCGATTTCTTCCAGCGCCATAGCTATTCGCACCGCCGGCGTTTGATCGGCGGCTTCTATGCGTATGAAAACAGCAGTGAAGTGGTCAAGCTGGGCCCGGCCTGCAATGGCAGGACGGATGGCAAGGGTCTGCTGATCTGCGACGTCAGGGCGCCCGCCAGCGGCAACCTGATTCTGCGCGCCAGCACGCAGGATGGCGCCGGCAACACGGCCGTCGCCAACCGCGAAACCTGGGTGGCCGGCAGCGGCGACTGGTGGTTCAACGCCAGCGACAATGACCGCATCGACGTCTTGCCTGAAAAAAAACGCTATGAGCCGGGCCAGGAAGCGAGCTTGCAGGTGCGCATGCCGTTCCGCTCGGGCACGGCCCTGATCACGGTCGAGCGCGAAGGCATCCTCGACACCTATGTGCGCCAGCTCAATGGCAGGGAACCGGTGGTGGCTATCCCGGTCAAACCCAATTACGCGCCGAATGTATACGTGTCCGTGTTTGTCGTGCGCGGGCGTGTCGATGGCGTGCAGCCGACGGCCCTGGTCGACCTGGGCAAGCCGGCCTACAAGATGGGTATCGCGCCGCTCAACGTGGGGTGGCAGGCGCATGAACTGAACGTGATGGTGGTATCCGACAAGGAGGTCTACCAGACGCGCGACAAGGCGGAAGTGTCCGTGCGCGTGCGCCGCGCCGATGGCAAGCCGTTGCCGGCCGGCGCCGAAGTGGCGCTGGCGGCCGTCGATACGGGCTTGCTGGAACTGATGCCCAACGATAGCTGGAAGCTGCTCGATACCATGATGGCGCAGCGCAGCCTGCAGGTGGAAACGGCGACGGCGCAGATGCAGGTGATCGGCAAGCGCCACTTCGGCCGCAAGGCATTTCCGGCCGGCGGCGGCGGCGGCAAGGGCGCCAGCCGCGAACTGTTCGATACCCTGCTGTTCTGGAAGGGTACCGTCAAGCTCGACGCCAAGGGCGAAGCCACCGTGCAAGTACCGCTGAACGACTCGCTGACGGCGTTTCGCATCGTCGCCGTCGCCAGCGCCGGCAAGGAATTGTTTGGCACGGGCAGCACGGACATCCGCAGTTCGCAAGACCTGATCCTGATGTCGGGCTTGCCGACCCTCGTGCGCGAAGGCGACCAGCTGCGTGCCGGCTTTACGGTCCGCAACACCTCGGCTGCCTCGCTGAGCGTGGAATTGAATGCCACGGCGGCGGGCAAGGCGCTGCCGCGCCAGAACCTGACCCTGGCGGCAGGCGAAGCGCGCGAGACAGGCTGGGATTACCAGGTGCCGCTCGGCGCGCAAACGGTCGTGTGGGATATCAATGCCAAGGCGGGCAAGCACACGGACAAGCTGAAAATCACGCAAAAGGTGGGCCAGGCCACGCCCGTGCGCACCTACCAGGCCACCTTGCTGCAGATCGAGAAGCCCATCAATATGTCCGTGCAGATGCCGGCCGGTGCCTTGCCGGGCCGTGGCGGCATCCAGACCAGCTTTGCGGCCAGGCTGGGCGGCGAGCTGCCCGGCGTGCGCGAGTACATGGCCGCGTATCCATACACCTGCTTCGAGCAAAACACGTCGAAAGCCATCGCCCTGCAAGACCAGGAGGCGTGGAACAGGCTGGCCGCCAGTCTGCCCGCCTACCTCGATGGCGACGGCATGCTGAAATACTTCCCCATCATGGAGCAGGGCAGCGACAGCCTGACGGCGTATGTGCTGTCGGCAACTGCGGAAGCCGGCTATGCGATTCCCGAACAGACGAAGAACCGCATGGAAGAAGCCTTGACGGCCTTCGTGCAGGGCCGCATCGTGCGCCGTTCGGCGCTGGCCACGACCGACCTGGCCGTGCGCAAGCTGGCGGCGCTGGAAGCGCTGTCGCGTTCGAACAAGGTGCCGCCCGATGCGCTGGAAAGCATCAGCATCAACCCGAACCTGTGGCCGACGTCTGCCGTCATCGACTGGAGCTTGCTGCTGCAACGCACGCCAGGCCTGGCGCGCCGCGATGCGCAACTGGCCGAGGCGCAGCAGATCCTGCGCTCGCGCCTGAATTTCCAGGGCACGACCATGGGCTTTTCCACCGAACGCAAGGATAACTGGTGGTGGCTGATGGTGTCCGGCGACGTCAACGCCAACCGCCTGCTGCTGGCCGTGCTGGACGACCCGGCGTGGAAGGACGACATCGGCCGCCTCGTGCGCGGCAGCATGGGCCGCCAGAAGAAGGGCCGCTGGGATACGACGGTGGCGAATGCCTGGGGCACGCTGGCCATCGCCAAGTTCTCCGCCAAGTTCGAAGCGACGCCCGTGACGGGCGCCAGCGCCGTGAAGCTGGGCGGCGATACGCAAGCGCTCGTGTGGAATGGCGCGGCGAAAGTGGGCCCCGTGCTGCAGGCGTGGCCGAAAGGCATGGATACCCTGGGCCTGGCGCACAGCGGCACGGGCAAACCGTGGGCCACCGTGCAAAGCCTGGCCGCCATCCCGCTCAAGGCGCCCGTCTCCAGCGGCTACACGATCAGGAAAACCATTACGCCCGTGGAACAGAAGACGGCGGGCGCATGGTCGCGCGGCGACGTCTACCGCGTGCGCCTCGACTTGTCGGCGCAGGCGGACATGAGCTGGGTGGTGGTCGACGACCCGATCCCGGCCAGCGCCACGGTGCTGGGCAATGGCCTGGGCCGCGATTCGCAGCTGCTGACGGCCGGCGAAAAATCCACGGGCTGGGTCTGGCCCACGTTCGAGGAACGGGCTTTTGACGCCTTCCGCGCGTACTACGCCTTCGTGCCGAAGGGCAACTGGAGCGTGGAATACACGGTGCGCCTGAACAATGCGGGCGACTTCAGCCTGCCGGCCACGCGCATCGAAGCCATGTATTCGCCCGAGATGTTTGGCGAGTCGCCAAATGCGAATGTGCAGGTGGGGCAGTGAAGAAGTTGATTTTTGTTATGGGCTGCATGCTGTCCGGTCCGCTCTTCGCGCAAGCGGTGCTGACGCCGGGCCAGGTGCAGGCCGCCTACCGCAGCTCGGAAGCGCAGTTGCTCGACCGCAGCGGCGCGCCGCTGCAATCCTTGCGCGTGGACATGAAGGCGCGCCGCCTGCCGTGGGTGCCGCTGGCCGACATCTCTCCCGCCGTGCAGCAGGCCGTGCTGCTGGCCGAAGACCAGCGCTTCATGCGCCATGGCGGCGTGGATCTGTCGGCGCTGGCCACGGCCGCCTGGGACAATCTGTTTGCGAAAAAGCCCCGGGGCGCCTCGACTATCACCATGCAGCTGGCGGGCCAGCTCGACGCGGACCTGCAGGCGCAGGCGGGCGGGCGCAGCCTGCGCCAGAAATGGGAGCAGATGCGCGCGGCGCAAGCCATCGAGGATAGCTGGAGCAAGGCGCAGATTTTCGAGGCGTATCTGAACCTCGTGTCGTTCCGCGGCGAGCTGCAGGGCATCGCCTCCGCTTCGTACAGCCTGTTCGGCAAGGCGCCGTCGGGCCTGAACCAGACGGACGGCATCATCCTGGCCAGCCTCGTGCGCGCGCCGAACGCACCGCTGGCCACCGTCACGCGCCGTGCCTGCGCGCTGGCCAAGGAAGCGCGCATGGACAGCAGCTGCCAGCTGATCGGCCAGCGCGTGCAGACGGCCTTGCAGCGCACGGCCCTGTATGCCGACCTGGCGCCGGCGCCGCAGGTGGCGCAGCAGCTGCTCAAGCAGTCGGGCGTCTCCGTGCGCAGTACGCTCGACGGTCCGCTGCAGCGTTTTGCCCAGGATAATCTGCGCCAGCAGCTGGCATCTTTGCGCGAGCGCAATGTCAACGATGGCGCCATCGTCGTGCTGGACAACCGCAGCGGCGAGATCCTCGCCTATGTGGGCAATGCGGGCGGCAGCCACGTCGATGGCGTGACGGCCCTGCGCCAGGCCGGTTCCACCCTGAAACCGTTCCTGTATGAACTGGCCATCGAACGCCGCCTGATGACGGCGGCGTCCGTCATGGACGACACGCCGCTCGACGTCGCCACGGCGTCCGGCATGTATGCGCCGCAAAACTACGACCGCAATTTCAAGGGCCATGTCAGCGCCCGCACCAGCCTGGCCAGTTCCCTGAACATTCCCGCCGTGCGCACGGTGCTGCTGACGGGGCAGGACGGCTTTTACAACCGCCTCAAGGACGTGGGCCTGTCCAGCCTGACGGAGCCGGCTGAATACTATGGTCCCTCGCTGGCGCTGGGCTCGTCCGAGGTGACCCTGCTGGAACTGGCCAACGCCTACCGCGCGCTGGCCAATGGCGGCAGCTACAGCACGGCCAGCCTGCAGCCGGGCCAGGCGGGCAGGGACAGGCGCCGCGTGATGGAGCCGGGCGCCGCCTTCATCGTCAGCGACATCCTCGCCGACCGCGCCGCGCGCAGCATGACCTTCGGCTTGCGCAACGAGCTGGGGACGAATTTCTGGAGCGCCGTCAAGACGGGCACCAGCAAGGACATGCGCGACAACTGGTGCATGGGTTACTCGGAGCGCTACACGGTGGGCGTCTGGGTGGGCAATTTTGATGGCAAGCCCATGTGGGACGTGTCCGGCGTGACGGGCGCCGCGCCCGTGTGGCGCGACGTCATGGATTATCTGCACAAGAACGTGCCCAGCCATGCGCCGAAGGCGCCGTCCGGCGTGCTGCAGCAGATGGTGTCCTACCAGCCCGCGCTGGAAGCGCCGCGCCGCGAATGGTTTATCGCGGGAACGGAAAGCGCCGTCATCGCCGTCGTGGGCGACACGCTGAGACCGCCCGCCATCGTGTATCCGGCCGAGGACAGCATCCTCGCCATCGACCCCGACATCCCGCCCGCCTTGCAGCGCGTGTTCTTCCAGGCGCAGGGCAGCCAGGGCTTGCGCTGGGTGCTTGACGGCAAGGATTTGGGTGCGGCTCTTGACAGCGTCAGCTGGCGCCCCGTGCCGGGCAAGCATGCGCTGGCCCTTGTCGACGGCGACGGCAAGACGGTGGTGAAGGTCGCGTTCCAGGTGCGGGGCAATGCGCTGGCGCAGCTGAATTAGGCACCGTGGCTTGTGCTGTTGGCCAGTTTATTGTCCGCCACTGGCGGGCACCCCATAACAAGCCCATCCAGATGCAGAACGACCGGCCGCGCGCGCGGATTCGTGTGCGGTACTTGTGCGCCGTCGAGCAGAAACAGGGTGGTAGCGGCGGCGACCGCCATGACGGGCCGCATGGACCACCACCGCGTTCCATCGGCACATGCTTTCCTGACTAGAAGGGTATGTGCCGATTCCGGCGAAGTGTTGTCAAAAAATACTTATGGCGCGCTGATGATGTTCGTCAATGCAATGCGGTAGGCCGGCTGCACGTCGCCATCCTTGTCCAGCTTGTCCATCATGATGACGCCGAAACCCTGCGCATACCAGACGTATTCGCCGCTCTTGCCCTTACTCTTGCCGCCCACGTCGCGCAGTTCGAACTTGCAGGCGTCGGGGAAGCGGCGCCCGCCCAGTTCCAGGCGTTCCCAGCCCAGGAAGGTGATCGAGAAATCGCGTTGATCCGTGCGCGTCGAGGTCGTGATCTTGTCGGACAGGCCGGCCAGCGGATAGTGGGTGTTCGTTTGCGTGTCCGTGAACTGCACGCGCACTTCCTGTCCGCGACGCATGTTGGCGGGGATGGCGGACTGCGGCGCGTAGACGTTCTTGCTGCGCACGGTGCCGTCTTCGTTGTAATGGATCGTGCCCGTCAGGAATACCTGGCCATCGCGGATATCCTGGTAGGACGTCGCCAGCAAGGCGCCGCCGTCGAGGATCAGCTGCGTGCCCTTGAGTTTCTTGCCCTCGAACATTTCTTCGACGTTGACTTGCGCGTCGCCATTGTTCTTGCTGAACTTGACGCCCGTCGTCAGTTCCATGCATTCGCCCACCGTGGGCGCCGCCTGTACGCTGGCGGCCGCGAATACGCTGGCCGCCACCATTCCACACCATGCTGCTTTCATTGTCATCCTGGCTATCTTGAAAAGGCGTGATGATAGCGTGCCGTGGAGCAATGTGGCGCAGCGCTGGAGGCGGGGCTTAGCGGGCCGGTACGGTCGGCGTCGCTGGGGGCGTGGTGGCGGGTCCGCTGGCTGCCGGAGTGTCCGGCGTGGCCACGGGCTTGCCGCGCCGGCTGCGCTTGTCCGTGCGCGTTTTGCCGGGCTTGGCGTCGTGAACCAGCTTGCCTTTGTTGTCGAGCTTGTCGGATGCGTCCGATTGCTGGCCCGGATCGTTACGGTTGTTGGTGTGGTTGCCCGTCTGGTTCAGATTCGTCGTCGACTGGGCTTGCACCCAGGCGCCGCCGACCGTCATCAGGGTGGCGGCCAGCAAGAGAGCGGCGGTTTTCATGGCGGTATCCTGTGCAAATAAGAGTATGAGCTTGCATTCTTACACATCTGTCCGCCTGCACGGGTAGGACGCCGCCTCATGCCGGTGTCGGCTATTAGCTTCAGTTCAACGGAACTGCTCCGTCGAGATATCGAAGCGCTTGAGCTTGTCGTACAGGGTTTTCTTCGGAATATTCAAGCTGGCGGCCGCGTCGATGACGTTGCCATTGTGGCGGCGCAAGGCTTCCTCGATGATGGAAATCTCGAAAGTGTCGACCTGTTCGGCCAGCGATGCTTCGCGGCAGCCGGCCGGACTCAGGGTATCGTCGAGCAAGCCCAGCACGAAACGGTCGGCCACATTGTGCAGTTCGCGTACATTGCCGGCCCAGCGCTGCGCCATCAGGGACGCGATCAGCTCGCCGCTGACGAGGGCTGCCGGCTGGCCATAGCGCAGCGCCGCCTGCAGCACGAAGAATTCGAACAGCAGCGGGATATCCTCGCGCCGGTTGCGCAGGGCGGGCAGGGTCAGGCTGGCCACGTTCAGGCGGTAATACAGGTCGGGGCGGAACTTGCCCTGCTCGGCCAGCACATTCAAGTCTTCCTTGGCGGCGGCGATCACGCGGAAATTGACGGAAATTAATTTGTTGGAACCGAGGCGCTCGACCTGGCGCTCCTGCAGCACGCGCAGCAGCTTCACTTGCAGGGCCAGCGGCATGCTTTCGATTTCATCGAGAAACAGGGTGCCGCCGTTCGCGTATTCGATCTTGCCGATGCGCTGGCGCTGGGCGCCCGTGAACGCCCCTTCCTCGTGGCCGAACAGTTCCGATTCGAAGATCGATTCGGGCAGGGCGCCGCAGTTAATCGCCACGAACGGGTGGTCGCGCCGCTCGCTGAAGTCGTGCAGGCAGCGCGCGATCAGCTCTTTTCCCGTCCCCGTTTCGCCGAGGATGATGATGTCGGCCGATTTCGGCGCCAGGTTCAGCACCAGCTGGCGCACCTTGGCCATGGCTGCGCTGCGCCCCACGATGCGCGCCTCGATGCCGACGCGCTGCTCGAGCTGGCGGCGCAGGTTCATGTTTTCCAGCACCAGGTGGCGTTTATCGAGCGCGCGGCGGCACACTTCCACCAGCAGGTCGGCGGAAAACGGTTTTTCGATGAAGTCATACGCGCCACGGCGCATGGCGCCCACGGCCATTGACACGTCGCCGTGGCCCGTGACGAGGATGACGGGCAGGCTGGCATCCTGCGCCACGGCGATATCGAGCAGTTTCAGGCCATCCATGCCGGGCAGCTTGATATCGCTCAATAAAATGCCGGCAAATTCGGGCACCAGGTAGGGCAGCGCTTCCTCGGCCGTGGCGACGGCCGTCACTTGCAGTCCCGCCAGTTCCAGCGATTGCCGGGCGCCCTTGCGCACGACGGCATCGTCTTCCACCAGCAGCACTTGCATGCCCTCAAAATTATTCTCGTGCATTCCCTGTTTCCTTCGTCTCTATCTTGTTCTCCCCCGGGTCGCAGCTCAGGGTGATGGTAAATTGCGCGCCGCCCCCTTCCGCGGCGCTGCGGTTGCGCACGGCCAGCGCGCTGCCGGCCGCGCGCAGGATGCCGGCGCTGATCGACAGGCCCAGTCCCAGGCCGTGTTCCTTGGTGGTATAGAAGGGGTCGAAGATCTTGTCCAGCGACGCCAGCGGGATACCGGGGCCATTATCGGTGATATGGATGATGGCCAGTGCGCCTTCGCGGCGCACCTGGAACCAGATCTGCACGGGCGCGCTTTCCGGTACGGCATCCATGGCGTTGGTGATCAGGTTGCTGAACACCTGTTCCAGGCCGATGGCGTTGCACAGCACGATGATGTCGTCCTCAAGCCAGCTTTCATGCAGGGTCAGGCGCTGCGAATTCTTGCGCGTGCGGATTTGCAGCATGGTTTGCGCAAACGCCTGGCGCACGCTGACGGGCTTGCGCGCATCGTCGCTGCGCCGGGCAAAGCCCTTCAGCTGCGACGTCACGTAGCCGAGGCGCTTGACGAGGTCGGAAATGGTCGACAGGTTGTCGAGCGCATCGTCGATGCGGCCCCGCGCCAGAAACACCTTGGCATTGTCGGAAAACGTTTGCAGGGCGGCCAGCGGCTGGTTCAGCTCATGCGTGACGCCGGCCGCCATCTGCCCGATGGCGGCCAGCTTGCCGCTTTGCACCAGTTCCGCCTGGGCGTAGCGCAGGGTCTGCTCAGCCCGTTCACGCTCGCTCACCTCCGCTTGCAGGCGGCCATTCGCGTGCACGAGGTCGGCCGTGCGCTGTTCGACCTTGATTTCCAGCTGTTCATAGGCGCGCGCCAGCGTCTGCTGCGCGTTCAGGCGCTCGGCGATGCGGCGCCGGCGCTGGCGCGCATACATCAGGGCCAGCAGCAGCAGGGCCCAGCCCAGCGCGGCGGCGATGGCCGCATTGCGGGCCGCGGCGTTGACCTGGTCGAGTTCGGCCAGCACGGTGATCTGCCATTGCAGCGGACCGAGCGCGCGGTTGACGGCCAGGTAGTCGGCGCTGCCGGACAGGGCCGGCGTATCGCCCGCCTGTGGCCGCTCGAGCGTCATGACGCTGGCGCCATCGGCAAACTGGCGCTGCACCCGGTGCGGCAGGATGGGCAGGTTTTCCTGCAGGAATTGGCGCTGTGCGCTGATATCGTTCTTCGCGGCCGGCGCCAGCGGCGCCAGCGTCTTGAACTTGAAGGCGGGCGTGGTGGCCAGGATGATCACGCCATTCGCATCCTTGACCCAGATCTGCTCGCCCGCGCCCGGCGTGCGCCACGATTGTTCGATCCAGTCCAGGTTGACCTTGGCGGCGACGATGCCGAGGATGCGTCCGTTGCGCTGCACGGGCTGCGAAATGAAGTAGCCGGCCTCGAAGGTGGAGGCGCCGATGCCGTAGAAGCGGCCGATGCCGCCCGCGATGGCGTTCTTGAAATAGGGACGGAAGCCGTAGTTGACGCCCACATACGAGCTGGCTTCCTGCCAGTTGCTCGACGCCAGGGTCGTGCCCTTGCCGTCCAGCACGTAGACGGCAAAGGCACCCGCGCGGCGGTTCATGTCGATCAGGTAGGCATTGATCTGCGCCACCCTGGCGGCGTCGGGCTGCTCCAGCAGTTGCGCCACGGCATCGCTTTGCGCCACGGCCAGGGGCAGGAATTCGTATTTGTTGAGGGCGCCGCCAATGGACGCCGCATACAGTTCCGCGCGCGAATCGAGGGTGCGGTGCAATTCATCGAGCTGGCGCTGCTTGACCCAGGCATACGACGCCCACGTCAGCACGGCCAGCGAGCCTGCGGCCAGCAGGGGGCCGAGCGCTGGTCTCAGGGTCCATTTGCCGAATGCCATGGTGCTCCGTGTGTCGGGTTAAGCGCGGGGTGCGGCTAAGGCGGTATTGTAGTGTACGGCGGGATTCGCCCGAATGGATGCATCCCGATGCATGACTGACATGCAAACTTGCGGCGTCCGACCAGACCGTAGCGGGCAGAAGGGCGAGGCGGCCGAAAAGCGCAACCGTACCAATCAAGTACGGTGAGCATCGCAGGCCGCCTGGACCGGTGCGCAGCAGGTTTGATCAGACGCAAGCAGCCACTAATCGGCGGTGCTGGCCATGGTTTCCGCATTGTGATGGCGCTGCTGCTCTTCCATCACCATCTCGCCCAGCATGCGCTTCAGGCGGTTGAACTCCGGGTCGCTCGGATCGCGCGGACGCGGCAGTTCGATGGCCACGTCGCGCTTGATGGTGCCGGGACGGTAGGTCATGACGATGGTGCGGTCGGCCAGGTAGATCGATTCCTCGATCGAGTGCGTGACAAACACGATGGTGGTGCCGAAGACTTTCCAGATTTTCAGCAATTCATCTTGCAGGTTGCGCCGCGTCAAGGCGTCCAGCGCGCCAAACGGTTCATCCATCAGCATGATGGGCGAATCGAGGGCCAGCACGCGGGCAATCGCCACGCGCTGGCGCATGCCGCCCGACAAGTCTTTCGGATAGCGGGCACGGAATTCCGTCAAGCCCAGCATGCTCAGCAGCATGTCGACCCGCTCCTTGATCTCGGCTGGCGTCTTGCCGGCGATTTCCAGGCCGAAGGCGATATTGCTCTCGATGGTCATCCAGGGGAACAGCGCGTATTCCTGGAATACCATGCCGCGGTCGGGGCCGGGCTCGGTGATCAGCTTGCCGCCGGCCAGGATCTGGCCCGAGGTCGGCTGCGAAAAGCCGGCGATGGCGTTGAGCAGGGTCGACTTGCCGCAGCCGGACGGTCCCAGCAGGCAGATGAACTCGCCGCTGGCGATTTCCAGATTGATGTCTTTCAGCGCGATGACGTCGCTGCCGCCCGTGGTGAAGATCTTGTTGACTGCATTGATATTGATCGTGGTCATGGCCGTTCCTCTCAGTGTTCCAGGCCGCGGTGCCACTGCAGCAAATGATTATTCAGGGCATTCATGGCGATATCGATGGCCAGGCCGAACAGGCCGATGGTAAACATGCCGGCGATAATCTTGTCAGACCAGAAATATTCGCGCGCTTCGAGGATGCGGAAACCGAGGCCGCTGTTGACGGCGATCATTTCTGCCACGATCACGACGATGAAGGCCGTGCCCATGCCGATGCGCGCGCCGGCCAGGATGTAGGGCGTGGCGGCCGGCAGGATGACGCGGCGGAACATGGTCATCTGGCTGGCGCCCAGGTTGCGCGCGGCGCGGATGTAGATGCCGTCGACCTGGCGCACGCCGGCGATGGTATTCATCAGCACGGGGAAGAAGGAACCAATGCTGATCAGGAAGAACGCTGGCGGATTGCCCAGGCCGAACCACAGGATGGCCAGCGGGATGTAGGCGATCGGCGGAATCGGGCGCAGCACCTGCACCAGCGGGTCGAACAGTTTATAGATGGTCTTGTTGGTGCCCATCAGCAAGCCCAGCGGCAAGGCCAGGCCGGCGCCGATGGCGAAGCCGCCCAGCACGCGCGACAGGCTGGCCCAGGCGTCGTGCGGCAGTTCGCCGGAGAACATCCACACCAGGTAATTGCCCGCTTCCGGCGTGTATGCTTCCATCGGGATCAGGTATTCATACCACTTCACGAGCACGGCCACGGGCGAGGGCAGGATTTGCGGATTGATCCAGCCGAACGTGGACAGCGCCTGCCACAGCAGCAGCACGGCCACGGGCACGATGGCGCCGTGCGCGAAGCGTTTCATCATTTGCATATTCATGGTGAGACTTTCCGATCAGCGTGGGGCGTAGGATTTCTTGGCTTTTTCCAGCAGGTCCAGCTTGACCCAATCCTTGGCGGCAGGCGGTTTGGCCATGCGGCCCACGCCGAATTTCACCATGTAATCGGTGGTCAGCTGCACGTGGCTCTGCGTGATGTCTTCCGTGAAGATGGCGTTGTCGATGGCGTCGCGGTAATCCTCGGTCGTGATCTGGTTCTTGAACATCGATTCGCGCACGTATTTTTCCGCCAGTTTCGGGTCGGCCAGGAAGGCACGGGTGGCGGCGACGAAACAATCCATGAAGCGTTGCGCCACGGCCGGTTTTTCCTTGTACATTTTTTCCGTCATCACGAGGGCGCGCACGGGCTCGCCCAGCGGGGTGTCATACGGCTTCATGATGGCCGAACCGTATTTCTTGTGGATGGCCTGCGTCGAGTACGGCTCGGACTGGCTCATGGCGTCGATATCCTTGGTCAGCAGGGCCTGGTTCAGGTCGGGATAGCCCATGTACAGGATCTGCACATCCTTGCCCGGCTTGTCGGACCAGGTCAGCTTGGCTTTCGACAATTCGGCAAACAGCAGGATTTCCTGCGGGCCGCCGCGCGTGACGCCGACTTTCTTGCCTTTCAAGTCGGCGATGCCCTTGATGTTCAGGTCGGGACGGCCGACGATCTGCACGCCGCCCTTGGCGAAACCGCCGACCAGGTAGACGGGCAAGCCCGTGGCGCGGCCCGTGATGGCCGCTTCCAGCGCGCTGGCCGAGACGTCGACTTCGCCGGCGATCATGGCGGGAACGATATCGAGACCCTTGGCGAAGATGCGCTCTTCGATTTTCAGGTCGTATTTCGGCGCGATTTCCTTCATATAGGCGACGGCGCCGTAATGGGCGAATTTCAGGTTGCCCAGGCGTACGACGTCGGCCGCGTGGACGGCCAGCGGGAATTGCGCGGCCAGCGCGACGGCGACGGCCAGGGCCTTGGTGTTCAGGAAGGATGAGATGCGGAAGGTGCTTGCCATGCTGTTGTCTCCAAAAAAGGTAGATGGTTTTTATATTCGATGAGGCTGCCGCTCTGGCGGCGGTTATGAAAATATAGAAGCATCTTCCGTGCCAGTGGAGCGCATTTTGGCGTTTATTGCAAGTGATTGTTTATAAAGGCTTAATTTGGATCTATTGAAATGAGGAAATATCCAGATTCCGCTTTTCCGCACGGTGGCGGGAAATGGCGTGCGGATTTCCGCATGGCTGGCCGGGCGGGACGGGGCGCTTGGGCGAGGACGGGGGGCGGCAAGCAGGGGATAAACGCGGGCAAATGCGGGTGAACCTAAATGGCGCGGCCGACTCCAATCGTAAAAAAACGCGTTGCAGAACCAGCTGGCAACGCGTAACTCCCCCGTGGAGTAGGGGGGGCGCGCGGCACGGGTAGCCTGTCGGCGGCTAGCCGTGCCGGCGCCCTGGCGCCAGGGCCCTTATTTCGGCGCCGTGGCTGGCGGCAACGCCGGTGCTGTGGCGGGGTCGGTCAGGGGCGCGGGCGGCGTGACGTTGCCGGGCCCCGCTTCCGGCGTGGCAGGAAGCGGGGCCGGCAGCACTTGTGGCGCGGAACTGGGCATGGGTGCCGTTTCAGGCAGCGGCGCCTCGGCGGGTTTCTTGCACGCGGACAGGGAGAGCAGGGCGGCGGCGGCCAGCAGAGCAGCTATTTTCATGATGGTTTCCTTTGCAAGTATCAAGAGTATCGCGATGCAGGCGGCAAGCCAGATGGCGACGCCATGCGTGAGCCTTGAATTTATTGCAAGAGTGCCGACGCTTCTGTTCGCCACTTCACCTTCAGCGCACCTTTGCGCCGAATTCAGGTGCGGCGGGCGAGAGCGCGGGATTGAAGATGCGCAAGAGAAATAATTCACTGAGGAAATATTTTTCACTTTCTTGCTTCTAATGTTCGTTAACGCACAGACCGAGGGAGATCAGGCTGGCATTCTGTGGTCAGACGCCCAGGATTTGTGGCTTTCTGGCATAAAAATTGCCAAGAATTTAACAATCCGGGCTACCGGCAATCGTTTAAAAGGAGTATTCAAATGCATGCAATGACTCAGTCTCACGTGAAGAGCGAATTAAAGGCAGCGCACCAGGAACTTCGTAGCCCCGAAAAAGGCTCGCAAATGGTCGAACGTGCGGCCCCTATCCCCCCGGAGCGCATGAATCCCATTTCCATGGCACCGATCGAACGCGTGCGTTCGACGTCGGCCACCCTGCGCCGTATCGAAAACATGCAAAAGCTGATCGGCGAACTGTCGCTGCACGAGATGCTGGCTGATGAAATCGCCTGGTTCCTCAAGTTTTCGCCATCGGGCGCCCGCAAATACATCCGCGACCTGCGCGAAGCGGGCGTGATCGAGCTGGCACGCTACATCGAAGGCACGGCCACCTATCTGGGCAAGGCAGTGTACCAGTTGACGCCGGACCCTGAGCGCGTGCGCGCCTTCCTGGCCGCCATCGTCCAGCCAAAACGCGAAGGCGCGCCACCGCGCAAGGACCGTCCCGGCCTGCGCGAGCAAAGCATGGCAGGCAGCGGCCGTCACTTCCACATCCTGGCCGATGACACGCATTACGCGATCCGCGTCAACCGTGGTCCCGTGACGCGCGATCCGCTGGTGGCGGCCCTGTTTGGTGCGCCGCAGCAGAAAGCTGCAGAATAAGGCCTGACCAAACCTACTGCGCGGCGCGCTTTGCGGCCTGCGATGCTCACCGTACTAGAGTACGGTTGCGCTTCTTAGCCACAAATCATCGCCGCTCGCTACGGTTTTGTCAGGCGTTGGAACGTTATAATGAAAGAATGAAAGCCGGGTTGCAACCCGGCTTTTGGCGTTGGAGCCGGCCCGTTGATCTTGGTGGATTGAAAAGATGTTAATCAACCCCATGTGGGCTGGACTACCCGCCCGTCCCGATGCGGGGTTCATTCGAAGGAGCTTGTCCTTGTCTGCCTACGCCGCCTTGTTATTGATTTCCCCAGTGCACTGCCTGGAACGGGTGTCCGCATGAACCCGCTGCTGTGGATTGCCCTCGTCACGGCCGCCATCGTCTTTTCGCTGTGGTTTCCCCGCTGGCGCTTGAAGCGGGCGCTGGCGAAGCCCTTGCCGCCGGAAGGCCTGGCCGTGCTGGAACAGAATATTCCCGTGTATACGCGCATGCCGGCCCCGCTGCAGGAGCAGTTGCGCCGTCTCGTCGTGCAGTTCCTGTACCAGAAGAAATTCGTCGGTTGCGGCGGCCTGGATATCACGGACGAGATGCGCTACACCATCGCCGGCCAGGCCTGTCTGTTGCTGCTCAATCGCCAGACCCAGGTGTATCCCGAACTCGACACCATCCTCGTCTATCCCAACGAATTCATCGTCACGCGCAATGAAGTGGGGCCGGGTGGCGTCGTCACGCCATCGGCCAATGGTTTACTGGGCGAATCGTGGGGCGATGGCCGCGTGGTGCTGGCCTGGGATCACGTGCAGCGCGGCGCGGCGGACTGGACCGATGGCCACAATGTCGTGCTGCATGAGTTTGCGCATCAGCTCGACAGCGAATCGGGTGCCGCGAATGGCGCGCCCTACCTGCCGAATGTGTCGAGCTACCGCAGCTGGGCCACGGTGCTGTCGCGCGACTTCGACAACCTGCGCCACGACGCCATGTACCAGCAGCAAAGCGTGATGGACCATTACGGCGCCACGAATCCGGCCGAATTCTTTGCCGTGGCCACGGAAACCTTCTTTGAAAAGCCATACCAGATGGCTGAGCACCATGAAGAGCTGTACGCGCAATTCCTCCAGTACTACAAGGTCGACCCGCGCGACTGGATGGCGCCGCCGGTGGAGCCCGAGCACATGGCCTCGCCATTTCCCAACTACGCGCCGCACTGGTAGGGGCGACGCGGAGCGTCAGCCCAGCAGCCGCCGCTTCAGCAGGGGATAGCTGCTGCGCGAGACGGGAATGCCCGTGCTCGTTTGCGTGTCGAGCGCATATTTGCCGCCGGCTCCGATCTGCAGCCGTTTGAAGCCCAGGCTGTTGACGATGTAGGAGCGGTGCACGCGCAGGAAGTGGGGCGGCAGCAGGGCCATCAGCTTGTCGATCGCCAAATCGTGGAAGCACTGTTCGCCGCTGCGCAGCACGATGTTGCTGTAGTGCCCATCGGCCTGCACATGGTCGATCTCGGCCACGGCGATCCATTCCAGCCCTCCCCGTTTCTTCACCGCCAGCGAGGCGGGGCGCGGCGCCGCCGGATCGGCCCGGTCCGTGTAGCGCTGCAAGGCCTTGTGCAGGCGCTCGCGGCTGAAGGGCTTGGCAACAAAGTCGAGCACGCCGAAGTCGAACGCCGTGATCGAGCGTTCCGCGTGGGCCGAGACGACGATGGTCTGGAACGCGGCACTGCCGGCCAGGCGCAGCAAGTCATAGCCGTCGGCGCCGTGCAGGTGCAAGTCCAGCAGCAGCAAATCATAATCGCCGTGCCGCAAGGCGGCCAGCGCCTGCTCCACCGTGTCATGCAGCGCCAGCGCCGCCAGGCGGGCGCCGAAATGCGCGCGTACCTCGCGTGCCAGGCCTTGCGCGATCAGCGGTTCATCTTCCAGTATCAAGACCTTCATGGCGCCGCCGGCACGGTGAACGTGAGGCGCCAGCCCTGTTGATCTTGCTCGCGGGCATAGCGGGCGCTGTCGCCAAACACGGCATGCAGGCTGGTGCGGATGTACTGTTCGCCCATGCCGCCGCCCGCATGCTGGCGCGGTTCGCCCGCAGGCAGGGTCAGCGTGAGGATGTGCGCTTTCGCCCGGTTTTCCAGGTGCAGCTCGAAGATGGCGCCGTGGCGGTAGCGGTTGTGGCTGAACGCATTTTCCAGCGCCGTCAGCAAGGTGGCGGGCGGCACGGTGATCGAAGTCGGATCGCCTGCCAGCTGCAGGCTGCACGGCTGCTGCAGGCGGGTACTCATGATGTTCAGGTAATTGTGGCACAGGGCCAGTTCCTGCGTCAGGGCGATGCTGGGCTGTTGCGCGTACTCGTTGAGCATGCGCAACTCGGCGCCGAGCGCCTCGATGAACGCTTCCGCCGCCTGCGGCGATTGCGCGTTGAGTTCGCTGATCAGGCTCAGGGAATTCATCAGGAAGTGCGGCTGCATGCTCTTGCGCAAGAGCTGGTTTTCCAGCTGCTGCGCGCGCGCGGCTGCGTCGCGTTCGCGCAGCAGCTGCGCCAGCAATTGGGCGCACAGGGAAAGCAGCAGGAAGCAGACGACCAGGGCGAAGCCGCCTTCGGCGAATTGGCTGCCGGTCAGGGCGAACAGGCCGCACGAGGCCAGCGCGATGAGCGTGCCGCCGCGGCTGCCCGGCAGGCGGCGCCACAGGGCGGCCAAGTTACATCCCAGGCTGGCGACCAGGCCGACGAGGAACATCAGCCAGCAGCGGCTGTCGAAATGGGCGGGCAGCGCGCCGGCCAGCGCGACGCACGCCAGCAGCAGGGCGGCGGCCAGCGGCCAGTGCGGCAGGCGGTAGGCCGCATGAAAATACAGCGGCAGCAGGGTGGAAAACAGCCAGGTCAGCCCGGTGACGGCATACAGGCGCGGCAGGTGCAGGGGATAGGCGTAGCCGGCAAAGCTGCGCCAGATTTCCGCCACCAGCAGCAGCGCCGCCACCAGGCACAGCGCGGCAAACATGGCCCAGTGCCGGTGCCGCTGGTACAGCACGCTCAAGGCGAGGAAAAGCAGGGCGGCGGCGCCCAGCGCGCCGGCCAGCAGCAGCGGCGGCAGCCTGTACCATGTCTGGGCCGCGCGGTAATCCTGCCGGTCCACCAGGTACAGCCCGTAGAAGGGCGACGTCAGGCGCGCCGGCACGTGCTGCGTCGACAGCAGCAGGCGCAGATGGTGCTTGCCCACGGCCAGCTGCTGTGGTCTCAGGGGAATGGCGAAATCGATGTCGCCCGCGCTTTCCCCGGCGGCCTGCCGCGCGGGCTGGCCATTGCGGCCGATCCGGATATCATCTAGCCAGAGCTCGCTGGCGGCCAGCGCCGACAGCACCAGCAGCTGCGTCGCTGGCGGCGTGGCGGCCAGAACCAGCTCGCGTTCCGCGCACAGCAGCAGCCCCGGCTTGACCAGCTGCTGCAGCGAGGCGGCGGGCGCCGCCGGACTGGTGCCGCAGGCGCGCCAGCCCCCGTCGAGCGATAGCAGCTCCGTGGCCAGGGCACAGGAGGGCAGGGCCAGACAGCAGGCGAGGCAGCAGCGCAGCAGGGCGTGTAGGAAAGGGAGCATGGCGGGCATTGTAGCTGCTTATTTGCAACTATTTCGCGACGTTTTTTGATAATCCGGTGCCGTTCATGCGGGCCACGTGCATTTCGTGCACGGCCCGGAAAAAGCTGGGTGAACGGTGCGTAAAAGGCACTTACCATGAAGCAGCGCCGCGCTATGGACGCGGCCCTCACCATGGAAGCATGACTATGCAAAACAAAAAATATAGCTGTGTCGCCGGCGCGCTGGCGCTGGTGTGCGGCGTGGCCCAGGCCGCCTCCGCTCCCGCCCCCGCGCTGGCCGCGCGCCTGGCCGCCTTCGATGGCTGGGTGGCCCAGCGCATGGACGTGGAGCGCATCCCCGGCGTGACCGTCGGTTTTACCCAGGGCCAGGTGGAATGGGTGAAGGGCTATGGCTATGCCGACCTGGAAAACCGGGTGCCGGCGACGGCCCAGTCCAGCTATCGCCTGGCGTCCGTCACCAAGCCGATGACGGCGGTGGCCATCCTGCAGCTGGTGGAACAGGGCAAGGTCGACCTCGATGCGCCCGTGCAAACCTATGTGCCGTATTTCCCCGTGAAGCCATTTCCCGTGACGGTGCGCCAGTTGCTGGGCCACCTGGGCGGCATCGATGCCTACCGCGACAGCCGGGTAGAGCAGCATTTCAAGGAGCACAAGGATACGCGCCAGTCCATCGCCGTCTTCGAGCAGTTCGACCTGATCGCCGAACCGGGCACGCGCTTCCGCTACACCAGCTATGGCTACAACCTGCTGGGCGCCGTCATCGAGGGCGCCTCGGGCGAAAGCTATGGCGGCTACATGCGGCGCCACGTGTGGGGGCCGCTGGGCATGGACGCCACCGTGATGGACGACCCCGACGCCGTGATCGCGCACCGCGTGCGCGGCTACCGGCTGGCCGGCAAGGAGTGGAAAAATTCGGAATTCGTCGACATCAGCAGCCGCTTTTCGGCCGGCGGCACGCGCGCCAGCGTGCCCGATATGCTGGCCTTCGGCAAGGGCATCCATGAAGGCAGGATCCTGTCGGCGGCCAGCGTGGCCACCATGCTGCAGCCGATGGCCACGCGCGCGGGCCGCTTGACGCACTATGGCATGGGCTGGGAAATGCTCCCCACGGGCGGCCGTTACGCCATCGCGCACGGCGGCCAGCAGCCGGAAACCGTCACCTACCTGTTCAGCTTTCCTTCGCGCCAGCTGACCATCGCCGTCGCCGCCAATCTCGAGCGCATCAATCCGGAAGCGTTCGTGCAGCGCCTGTTCGAGGTGGTCACGGGCGAGCCGTGGCAGCTGAAGACGTATATCGCCGAGGCCGGCGCGCAGCGCGATTACCAGGTGGCACAGGGCCTGTTCGAGGAGGGACGGGCGCATGCCGAGCGCACGCGCCAGCCTTACGCGGATGCGGCCGCCACGCGCGAGGCATTCATGCAAATCAACGGCCAGGCCCTGGCGCCGGACGCCCAGGCGGCGCGCGCCTTCATCGACGCGGCCCGCCATCCCGCGGGGGGACGCGTGTTCCTGGCGGCCGGCGCCGCCATGGCTGAAACGCTGCGGCAGTCCGGTGTTGACCTGGACAAGTACGCCCACGGCGGCGCGCTGGCGTTTGTGCGCGACTACATCGTGCTGTCGCAGGGCGCGCCTGCCGGCGCCATGCCCCGCTTCGCGCCCGCCTTCGAGCAATCCATCGCCAGCCTGGCCGGCAGCTGGGACCGCACTGCCGCCATCGCCTGGCCGGCAGCGCCCGCTTCCATCGCCGAACTGGACGGCAAGCTGCAGACGGCCTTCCGCGGCCAGCGCGCCTATCCCGACTTCGTGCCCGAGCTGCTTGACCTGGCGCAAACATCGGCCGCGCGCGGCGAAGCGCAGGCGGCGCTGGCGGCCAGCCGCCTGGCCGTGGCCCTGTATCCGCTCAGCGACCGCGCGCACGCGCTGCTGGGCTTGACCTTGCTGCGTAGCGGCAACACGGAACCGGCCCTTGCCGCGCTGCGCGTGGCGCTGGCCCGCGATCCGCTGGGCGCGGCCGGCCCCGCGGCGCTGAACCTGGAAGCCTACCGCCTGAAGAGCGGCGGTGCCGTCACGCAGGGCATGGCCGTGCTGCAGGCGGCGACGACCTTGCATCCGCGCGACGCGAATCTGCAGGACAGCCTGGGCGAGTTTTATGTCGAGCAAGGCCTGCGCGCGCAGGCCGTCGAGGCATACCGCCAGGCATTGCGGCTCGATCCCCGTTATCCGGGCGCCGTCGGCGCCACGGCCGCCATCGCCCGCCTGGAAGCGCCGCCCGCGGCCGCACCCTGATGGATGGCGCTTAGATGATTTACTCATAAGCAAGGGTGAAAAGATTCCTTTTTGGAAATAAGGGCGCTGCGGTCTAATGGCGGCATTCATTACGCCACCAGAGGAATTCCATGCAGACCCGTCTTCACTTCGCCGCCCTGTTATTCACCAGCATCGCCTTTACGCAGGTGGCGCAAGCGGACCAGCTGGCCACCATCAAGGCGAAGGGCGAGCTGGTCTGCGGCACCCTGGGCACGGACGAGCCGAACAGCTTCATCGACGCCAAGTCGCGCCAGCTGGTCGGCTATGAAGTGGATCTGTGCCGCGCCATCGCCAAGAGCCTGGGCGTCAAGCCGGTGATCAAGCAACTGGCCGTGGCCGCCCGCATCCCCGAACTGCAGCAGGGCCGCATCGATATCCTGACGGCATCGTTGACGCACAACAAGGAGCGCGAGGCGCTGATCGATTTTTCGCTGTCGACGTTTTACACGGGCCAGCGCGTGCTGGTGAAAAAGAGCAGCAATATCACGACCATCGCGGGCCTGGCCGGCAAGAAAGTGCTGACCGTCAAGGGCGGCACGCAGGAACCGAATCTGCGCAAGGCCGTGCCCGGCGTGGACGTGGTGACGTTCGAGACGGCGGGCCAGGCTTACCTGGGTTTGCAGCAGGGCAAGGGCGTCGGCTATGTCGACGATGAAGTGTCCCTGCTCAACAATTACGCCAAGCTGGGCGCCGCGCAAAAGGATTACCTGGTGCTGCCGCAAAACATCAGCCAGGAAGTGTTTGCCTTCGGCATACGCAAGGGCGAGGCAGGCCTGAAGACGGCCGTCGACAAGGTGCTGCGCGGACTGGAAAAGTCGGGCGAGGCGGAGCAGCTGTTTTTCAAATGGTATGGGCCGACGAGCAATGTGAAGTTCCAGAAACGCAGCTTCAAGATTGACTCGGACAAGATCGACGCCTGAGCAAACTCGCCATGCGGCGCGCCGTGCCCCGTGCCGCGGCCCGGTGGCGCTTCCCGGCCACCAATCACTGCCGCTCGTTACGGTTTTCTCAGGCATCAATGATATTTCACCATCATGCTCCAATTTGATCTGAATTTTTTGCTGTCCGGCGACTACCGCGACTGGCTGGTGTCCGGCTTGCTGCTGTCCTTGCAACTGATGGCCATTACCTTGCTGCTGGCCCTGCCGCTGGCCTGCGGCGTGGCCGTGCTGCGGCTGGCGCCGTCGCGGCTGCTGAACGCCGTGGGCGCCGCGTATGTCGAGCTGATGCGTAATGTGCCGCTGCTCGCGCACCTGCTGTTCTGGTATTTCGGCGCGCCCGAGCTGTTGCCCGATGCATGGAAGGAACGCTTGTATGCCGGCAATATCGAAGCCGTCAGCGCCATCACGGCGCTGACCCTGTACACGGCCGCCTACATGGCGGAAGACTTGCGCAGCGGCTTGCGCGCCATCCCCGTCCAGCAATTCGAGGCGGGGCGGGCGCTGGGTTTCAGTTTCCTTGCCACCATGCGCCTGTGCATCCTGCCGCAGGCGCTGCGCCTGGCCGCGCCGCCGCTGCTGTCGCAAACCCTGAACCTGTGGCAAAACACCAGCATCGCCACCGTCATCGGCGTGGCCGAACTGATGTACCAGACGCAGCGCGTGGAAGCGGCCTCGTTCCGCAGCGTGGAAGCGTTTGTCTTTGCCAGCGCGGCCTACCTGGCCGTCTCGCTGCTGCTCGCCGGCGTGGCGGCCCTGCTGCAGAAAAAGGTGGCCTGATGCTGGAATTGCTGCATGATTACTGGCTGTATTTTCTCGTCGGACGCTATCCGGAGGGGCCGCTGGGCGGCCTGGCGCTGACGGTGCTGCTGGCCAGCCTGGCGCTGGTGCTCAGCCTGCCCGTGGGCTTGCTGCTGGGCCTGGCCCGCATCAGCCCGTGGCGGGCGCTGCGCTGGCCCGTGGCCGCGCTGATCCATGTGGTGCGCGGCATTCCCTTGCTGCTCGTCATCTTCTGGGCGTACTTTTTCTTGCCCAGCATCACGGGGCATGAAAGCGGGCAATTCGGCACCATGCTGGCCGCCCTCGTCATCTTCGACGGCATCTACCTGGCCGAAATCGTGCGCGCCGGCGTGCAAGCCGTGCCCGCGGGCCAGGTGGAAGCGGCGCGCTCGCTGGGCCTGGGTTACGTCGACAGCATGCGCACGGTGGTGCTGCCGCAGGCGCTGCGCCACATGCTGCCGTCGCTGGTGAACCAGTTCGTCTCGACCATCAAGGAAACCTCGCTCGGCTACATCATCGGCCTGGCCGAGGTGTCGTTCATCGCCTCGCAAGTCAATGGCCTGGTGCTGACGAAGCCCGTGCAAGTGTATTTCCTGCTGGGCATGACGTACTTTGTTTTGTGTTTCAGCCTGTCGCGTGCCGCCTTCTGGCTCGAGCGGCGCCAGGCCCGTGTCTTGAAAGCGGCTGCATGATTACCTTTGACAATGTCAACAAATACTATGGCAGTTATCACGCCCTGAACGGCATCAGCGAGCATGTGGCGAAGGGCGAGGTGCTGGTCGTGTGCGGCCCGTCCGGCTCGGGCAAGTCGACGCTGATCCGCACCATCAACCGGCTCGAAGCCATCGCCTCGGGCCGCATCACGCTGGCCGGCCAGGATATCCATGCGCCTGGCCTGGACGTGAATGCCTTGCGGGCGCAGATCGGCTTTGTCTTCCAGCAATTCAACCTGTTTCCCCATTTATCCGTGCTGGACAACTGCGCGCTGGCGCCGCAGCGCCTGCGTGGCCTGACGCGCAAGGAAGCGGAGGAGCGGGCGCTGGGCCTGCTCGACAGGGTGGGCCTGGCGCACAAGGCGCAGGCCATGCCGGCCGCCCTGTCCGGCGGCCAGCAGCAGCGGGTGGCGATCGCCCGCGCGCTGGCCATGCAGCCGCCGCTGATGCTGTTCGACGAACCGACCAGCGCGCTGGACCCGGAAATGGTGGGCGAAGTGCTGCAAGTGATGCGCGACCTGGCGCGCGATGGCATGACCATGGTCTGCGTCACGCACGAGATGGGTTTTGCGCGCGAGGTGGCGGACCGGGTCTGGTTCATGGATCACGGGCAAGTGCTGGAGCGGGGCGCGCCCGGGGAGTTCTTTGCGCGTCCGCAGCATGCGCGTACGCGGCAATTCCTGTCCGATATCCGCACGCCGTTTGGCGTGCCGGGATGATTGAGCGGCTGTGTGCGTAAGCGAACGGTATTGCGCGGCCGGCAGGCGCACGCTAGGCAGGTGGCGCGTGGTGCGCCCGCAGCCGACCAGGAGGGCCGTATCATGTCACGCATCATCGCAGGTCATTTTCAGTTGCAGGAGCAGATCGACGCCGCGCGCGCCGCCCTGAACCAGGCGGGCTTTCCCGACAGCCGCATCAGCGCCTTCTTTGTCAACCAGCCGGGCCAGCATGATCTGCATGCGCTCGGCGGCGACCGCGACATCTCGCCGGGCGCCAGGGAGACGCCCGCAGGCGTGGTGGAAGGCGTGGCCGTGGGTGCCGCCGTGGGCGCCGGCATCGGCGCCGCCACCACCCTGGCGACGGGACCGCTGGGTCCGGTGGTGGGCGCGCTGGTGGGCGCCCACGTGGGTTCGCTGTACAGTTTTAACAAGATGAAAGAGGCGGGCGAGCCGGAAGGCAATGGCGAGAATGGCCGCCAGCCCCGGCATCCGGGCATGCTGATCGCCGTGGCGCTGGGCGGCCTGGACGAACGCGAGCGGGCGCTCGAGGCGTTGCACCGGCTCGGCGCCGAGCATATCGAGGAGGCCGAAGGCACGATCGCGAATGGCGACTGGCACGACTTCGATCCGCTCAGCATTCCCGTGCTGGTGGCGTGAATCGGCGTGTCTGCCGCGGAAAATGCATAAATGCCGCGCTGCACGAATTTTAGGTATTATTCTTGTTAGTATTGGTAATCAATGCCGACAGGGATAGTTTCCGTGCGCCTGACGTGGCGTGGACCAGGGTGACTGCCCGTAATACTTGCCTCGCATGCTAACGAGTATGGATAGGAGGGCGCGTCATGACACAGGCATGGTTCATTCTGACACGGGCCGATGGGCGCGACATCTGCGCGCCCTCGCCGGCACAGCTGGCCGATGCGCTGGCCGAGGTCTACCGTGGCGGCGCCGCCACGCCGGACGGCAGCCCGGCCGCCGTCTTGTTGCGCTTTGGCTACGACGATGGCTTGATGTATCAAGTCGAGGTCGCTAGCGGAGGAGAAGTCACTTTCGAGGAATGGTCGGACCGCGATTGCGAGATCGCCCTGGCCAGTCCGCGCCACATGTCGGCCCTGCCGCAGGGCGACGCGCTGCAGCTGTGGCAGTGGCTGGCGCAGCGCCAGGTGGCGAAGATCCGCAGCCTGCCCTGGCAAGGTGGCTAGCCGCCTGCCTCGCAACGGACCCTAGTGCGCCATCAGCACGGGGATGGTCATGCTGTGCAATATCGTGCGCGTGACGCCGCCGAGGATGGTTTCGCGCAGGCGCGAATGCCCGTACGCCCCCATCACCAGCAAATCGGCCGACAGGTCGGCCGCCTGCGACAGCAGGGCTTCGCCGATATCGCCGCGCCGCACGCCGCCCCCGTCGAGCAGGTGCACGCGCGCTTCCACGCCATGGCGCGCCAGGTACTGCGTCAGTTCCGCACCCGGCCGTTCGCCGTGCTCGGCCGCATGCACCTGGGCGTCGAAGATGGCCACGTGGACCTGGCCGGCGCGCTGCAGCAGGGGCAGGGCGGCGCTCACGGCACGGCTCGCTTCTTTGCTGGCATTCCAGGAAATGAGCACATTGCGCGCGGCCGCCGGCGGCGCCAGCAGGGGCAGTGGCGGCGCGTACGGCACGATCAGCACGGGCCGCCCCGAGTGCAGCAGCACGTAGGCGGGAAAGTCGCGCATCACGGATGGCGATTTATCCTTGGCATTGTATTGGCTGATCACCACCAGGTCCGCATAGCGGGCCAGCAGGCTGATGCCGCCTGCCGCCTCGTCGTCGACCACGCGCTGTTCGAACGAGGCGACGCCGGCCGTGCGCACCTGTTGCTCGAAACCGTCGAGGGCGCGCGTGGCCCGTTCGCGCAGGAAATTCAAGTGCAGCGCCAGGTTCGGGTCGGCGTCGAGGTCGGGCTGGTTCTGGTACAGCAGGCGCGACACGCCCGTCAGGGCCACGCCCGTCAGGTGGCCGCCGCAAGCCTGGGCAATGCTGGCGGCCGCTTCGATGCGGGCGCCGCGCCCGGCACTGTCGTCGATGTGCAGCAGCACGGTTTTGTAGGTCATGACGTAGCCTCTCGCTGTGGAGTGACACCCATTCTGGCACAGTCCGGGGCACCGGCCGCGCACGACTGCGGCCGGCCGGTGGCGCTCAGCTCATGGCGATGATGATGATGTCGGCGTCGCAGTTGCGGTAATGAATCACGATGACGATGATGCGCCGCAGTTGCGCCGCTTTTTGCGCCACCTCGAGCATGGCGCGGCTGGCGCGGTTCTTCATGGTCACCTGCACTTGCGAGGCATCGCTGACGGGGATGCCCATGGCCTTCAGCGCCGCCTTGGGGTTGGCCATCAGGGCCAGCGCATGCTGCGGATCGAGTTCTGCCTGATGCACCGATTCCACGTCGCTCATGCCGGGATTGATGTCGTTGAACAAGTCCCTCAATGCTTCAGTGTCGTCCTGGATTTCCATCGCGTTCTCCCTGTGATTCCTGCCGTCAAGCAAGGTCTGCAAGACCCGCCTGTCGAGGTGCCATCACCTCACGGTGTAGTATGATTTTGGCAATTTCCTGCGTATGGAGACAGCGCAGACGAACGCTGCAATATGCAGGCTGAGCCTTTGATCTGGCGCAATGCCGCTTTCAAAAGGGCCACCTACACTTGACCCCACGCAGAACAACCATAACAAGCGGGGAGAGACAGCAATGACAGAACAAAAGGTAGCGCTGGTCACGGGGGGCATGGGTGGCCTGGGCACGGCCCTGTGCCGGCGCCTGCATGATGCGGGTTTTGCCGTCGTGGCCGCGCATACGCCGGACAACCCGCGCGTGAAGGACTGGCTGGCGGGGCAGCATGCGCAGCACTATCATTTCCAGGCGCTGCCCGTCGACGTCACCGATTTCGCCGCCTGCAGCGACGCCGTCGGCCAGGTCGTGACGCAGTTCGGCCGAGTGGATGTGCTGGTCAACAATGCCGGCATCACGCGCGACCAGAGCATGCGCAAGATGGAATTGCCGCACTGGGCCGACGTCATGCGCACCAATCTCGACAGCCTGTTCAACATGAGCAAGCAGGTGCTCGAGCCGATGCTGGCCAACCGCTGGGGCCGCATCATCAACATTTCATCCGTGAATGGCCAGAAGGGGGCGTTTGGCCAGTGCAATTATGCGGCCGCCAAGGCGGGCGTGCATGGTTTCAGCAAGGCGCTGGCGCTGGAAGTGGCGCGTCACGGCATCACCGTCAATACGGTCTCGCCCGGCTACCTGCGCACGCAGATGGTGACGGCCGTGCCCGCCGACATCATGGAAACGAAGATCCTGCCGCAGATCCCGCTGGGCCGCCTGGGCGAGCCGGACGAGGTGGCCGCGCTGGTGGCCTATCTGGCGTCGGACGAGGCGGCGTTCGTGACGGGCGCGAATATCGCCATCAATGGCGGCCAGCACATGAGCTGATCGGCAACATGCTTGCAGCAGGGTAATGGCAGTGGAGGAGACGCGGCCGCCCAGGCCGGCGCGCAGACGCTGGCGGGTGGCCGATGGCAGCAAGAGCCTGTTCCCGTAGAGGAGTACATCGGCCGCTGATGTCAGCAGGAAAGTCGGCAGGAAACGCTCTCCACAGGAAGGGGTTCTGGGCAGGAAAACAACGGGGCAGGGCAGCGATGCCTTGCCCTGTTGCGTTGTTGCAAGGTGACGCCAGGAGACATGAAGGCGCGCTGCGGGCGCGGTTCAGCGCTGCGCTTTTTCCAGCCGCGTCTGGCAATCGATGCACAGGCGGGCTTCCGGGCGGGCGTTCAGGCGCGACAGGCCGATGGCTTCGCCGCAGTTGTCGCACAGGCCATAGCTGCCGTCGGCAAACTTGGCCAGCGCGTGCTTGATGATGGCCAGCTGCGCCAGATTGTGTTCGGCCGCCTCGCTGACGAGGGCGTTCAGGGTGCGCACGCTGGCATTGTCGGCGGGCGACGCTTCGATTTCATTGAGCAGCGAGGCGCGCGCGTCCGCTTCCGCCGTTTCGTTCTCGATTTGTTCCAGCAGCGCCAGCTTGCGCTGCTCCAGCGCGCCGCGCAGGCGCTGTAGCTGGTCTTGCGGCAATCCATTCATGACCGTCACCCGGTAGGAGTCTCTCCTGTTATGGTAGTCCAAGATTGGCCGGTCTGCTTGCGCCAGCACCCGCGCCGCGTTTGAGGCGGCGCAGGTGGCGGCGGCGCATTCTATGCTGGTTTTTTTTCGCAGTTGATCATCCAGGCGACGCCGAACTGGTCTTTCAGCATGCCGAAGCGCTGTGCCCAGAAGGTTTCCTCCAGCGCCATCTGGATGGTGCCGTCACGCGCCAGCGCGGAGAAGACGCGTTCCGCTTCCGCCGGCGTGTCCACGCTCAGGCAGATCGAGCAGCCGTGCATGCCCTTGGCGCCATCCTCGGTACAGCCGCCATCCGAGCCCATCAGCATGGTGGAACCCAGCTGCACGGAGCCGTGCATGATCTTGTCGTACCAGTCTTCCTTGACCTGGTCCTGGGCCGGCGAGCCGCGATACGGCATCAGGCACAGGTTGTCGCCGCCCAGGTGCTGGCGGTAGTAGTCCAGCGCTTGCGCGCAATTGCCATTGAATTGCAAATACGGTTCGATACGCATGTTGGTCTCCTCTGGTCGCCCCGTTGACAGGATTGCCATGCGGGGACGTCACAGTATAGGCGCTGTCCGGCCGATTTCAATCAGTCCGGCGCCATCTCTTGCAGCCGCTCACGCACCTTGACCAAGGCGCCGAGGATGCGCTCGGGATTGCCGGCCAGGACGGCGCTGCCCATGTGCAACAAACTCGTGGCCAGGCTGATCCAGTGCCGCACGTCGTCGTTGCGGGCAATGCTCAGGCGTACCGTATCGAGCAGGCCGCTGAGCTGGCGCTGCGCCGTGTCCAGGCCCGCGACGGTGTGTCCGGCGGCATCGGCATACAGCTCGTTGGCTTGCTGGCGCAAGGCCACTTCCAGCGCGAAGACGGCTTGCGCCTGGCTGTGGCTGATGGCCTTGTCTCCCTGGCTGGCGCGCTTGCGGATGGCGCGCATGACGGCGCCATGCAGGGTGACGGCCGCCTGCGACAGGCTGTCGGCCAGCTGCTCGACGCGCATGGCGCTGCTGAGTGCCGCCTCGCGGCGTTCGCTGCCTACCGATCCATCCATGTCGTCTCCGTGGCTGTCGTGGCCATCATGGCAAGGCGCGCATGTTCGCGCGCCAGTGCCGCCAGTTGGCGGCGCGCCACGGTATGGCGCAGGCCGGCCTGCCGGTATTCTTCGCTCTTGCTTTGTTGCATGCTTTTCGCCAGCACGGCGAGCAGGCGCTGCTGCGGCGTGTCCGCATACGCGATTTCCACGTCCAGCAAGCCGAGCACCACGTCGCGCTCGTTGTCGCCGCTCTTGTCGTACAGCACCAGCAGGCTGTCGAGCGCCGCCAGCAGCGCTTGCAGCGGCGCATCGCCGTCGTGCAGCACCTGCGCCAGGCGCGCCTGCTGGCTGGCCGTGCCGCCCAGGCGGGACAATTGCTGCAGCAGCAAGGTGTAGGCGCTGACATGGCGGTCGTCGATGCCGCTGCCGGGCCAGGCGCGGATGGCGGCGCCGGCGCCAGCCAGTTCGGGCTGCACGTCGTAGGCATCGGCATGGGCCAGGCGGCCCAGCGCCTGCAGGTACAGCCGCACGGCCTGCGCCAGGCGCGCCACATCGGCTTGCGCGGCGCGGCGCTGGGCGTCGAGCAGGCGCTCGCGCGCATCCTCGGCGGGCGACAGGTAGGGACGGGCGCGCTGGTAGCTGTCCACGTGGCGCTGCGACAGTTCATTGAAGGTCGTCAGGGCGGCGTCGCCGGCGGCCAGGGCGCGCACCTGCGCCAGTGGCGTGTGCGTGGCGCAGCCGGACAGCAACATCAGCAGCAGTGGCAGGATGGCGATGGCGCCAAGGCGGACGGGCAGGGCGGACACGGCACCTCTCGACAGGGAATACTGTATGGAAAGGTATTGTGGTTCGGGCCGGCCCCGCGCGCCTTGTGCGGGCGCAAGCTCGCGGCGATCAGCCGGCCGTCAACTGCTCGCGCCAGCCCAGGCCGGCCACGGTATCGGCGCCGGGACGGTATTCGCAGCCGACCCAGCCCGCGTAGCCGACCTGGTCCAGCAGCCGGAACAGGTGGCGGTAGTTGATCTCGCCCGTGCCAGGCTCGTGGCGGCCCGGCGTGTCGGCGATCTGGATGTGGCGGATCAGGGGCAGCAGGGCGCGGATGGTGTTGCTCAGTTCGCCTTCCATGCGCTGCATGTGATAAATGTCATATTGCAGGAAGATGTTGCCGCGCTGGCAGTCGGCGATGATGTCGGCCGCCTGCTGGCTATGGTTGAGGAAGTAGCCGGGCATGTCGTAGCGGTTGATCGGCTCGATCAGAATATTGATGCCATGCGGGCGGCAGGCGTCGGCCGCATATTGCAGGTTGCCGATCAGGCTTTGCCGCGCCCGTTCCAGGCTCATGCCGGCCGGCACGATGCCGGACATGCAGTGCAACTGCTTCGCCCCCAGCGCCAGCGCATACTCGAGCGCCAGCTGCACGCCGGCGCGGAATTCCTCGCCTCGGCGCGGATCGCAGGCGACGCCCCGTTCGCCCCGCTCCCAGTCGCCGGGCGGCAGGTTGAACAGGGCCAGCTGCAGGCGGTGCTGCTCCAGCCGCGCCGCGATCTGGCGCGCCTCGACGGCATACGGAAACAGGAATTCCACGGCATCGAAGCCCGCCTTGCGCGCGGCGGCAAAGCGCTCGAGGAAGGGCAGTTCGGTAAACAGCAGGCTGAGGTTGGCGGCGAAGTTCGGCATGGTCTGGGCGCGAAGAGGACGATGAACACTATCCTAGCCCAAATCGCCAAATGGTGGCGTGCATGAAAAAACCGTTCCAGAAGCAAGTCCTGGAACGGCTTTTGTCGTCTTTTTGAGAAAGACAGACGCCGCCTGAAAGCGTAGCGGGCGGGAGTGACATGGCGTCGCGACGCGCAGCCGTACTCAGGTACGGCAAGCAACGCAAGCGCCATGGCGCCCCGCGCAGCGGCTTGCAGGCCGCGTTTTAACGGCCCCGGCCGCCGGAGCGGTGATTGGCCGCCGAGCGTGGCGCATTGCCGCTGCGGTTGCCGCCGCCACCGCCACCCGATGGGCCGGCGCTGCGTGGCTTGGCGCCGCCGCCACCGGTTTTCACGCGCACGACGGCGCCCGCTGGGGCGCGGCTGTTGTTGCGGTGACCGCCGGTGCCGCTGCGCAATTGCACAGGCTGGGCACGTGCCGTCGGGTCCGGTTCAAAACCGGCGATGACTTCGCGCGGCAGGGTTTGCTTGATCAGCTTTTCGATGTCTTTCAACATTTCGTGCTCATCCACGCAGACCAGCGACACGGCTTCGCCCTTGGCGCCGGCACGGCCCGTGCGACCGATGCGGTGCACATAGTCTTCCGGAATGTTCGGCAAGTCGTAGTTGACGACGTGCGGCAACTGGTCGATGTCGATGCCGCGCGCGGCGATGTCGGTGGCGACCAGCACTTGCAAGGTGCCATCCTTGAACTCGGACAGCGCGCGCGTGCGCGCCGACTGGCTCTTGTTGCCGTGGATGGCCAGGGCGCCGATGCCGTCCGCGCCCAGCTGCTCGACCAGTTTGTTGGCGCCGTGCTTGGTGCGCGTAAACACCAGCACCTGCGTCCAGTTGTTCGACTTGATCAGGTAGGACAGCATCGGGTGTTTCTTGTCGCGGTCGACCGGATGGATCTTTTGCTTGATCACTTCCACGGTCGAATTGCGGCGCGCCACTTCGATCATGGCTGGCTTGTTCAGCAAGCCGTCGGCCAGGGCCTTGATCTCTTCCGAGAAGGTGGCCGAGAACAGCAGGTTCTGGCGTTTCGGCGGCAGCACGGCCAGCACTTTCTTGATGTCGCGGATGAAGCCCATGTCGAGCATGCGGTCGGCTTCGTCGAGGATCAGGATTTCCACTTTCGACAGGTCGACGGTGCCCTGGCCCATGTGGTCGAGCAGGCGGCCCGGCGTGGCGACGAGGATGTCGACGCCATGCTTGAGCTGCTTGATCTGCGGGTTGATGCCGACGCCGCCGAAGATCACGGCCGAGTTCAGCTTGGTGTACTTGCTGTAGGCGCGCACGCTTTCCTCGACCTGCGCGGCGAGTTCGCGCGTCGGGGCCAGGATCAGGGCGCGGATCGGGCGCGTCGAGGTGTTGCTGGTGATGGCAGCGCCATTGGCGTCGGTCGACAGGCGGTGCAGCACGGGCAGGGTAAAGCCGGCCGTCTTGCCGGTACCGGTCTGTGCGCCGGCCAGCAAGTCGCCGCCAGCGAGCACGGCGGGAATCGCCTGCGACTGGATCGGGGTCGGCACGGTGTAGCCGTGTTCGGTAACGGCACGTACGATAGCGTCGGACAATCCGAGGGAGGAAAAGGACATGGTAACTTTATTGTGAGATCGGCCTGTCGCCATCGTGGGGCGCCAGTCGCAGGCAATCAGATTAGGGGTCGAAAGACAGCGGCAAGGGGACTGGTCATATGTGCCGCACACGCGAAGTATAACAGCCTTGCAAAAAAGCGTTCCAACTGTTTCAAGTTTGCAAGTCGCTGACGTGGCGGCGGGCCGCTTGTGCGACACGTGTCGCAAGTTTCGCTTGCATGCATGCGACGTGTGTCGCATAATTGTCTCATTCGTCACATGAGGGGAATTCCATGGCCACGCCATCCGTTACCGAACTGTCGTTATTAAAAGCTTTATGGAAGGAACAGCCCTTGTCGGCACGCGAACTGCATGCCCGGGTGGAAGAAGCGCTGGGCTGGTCGTTTTCATCGACGCGCAAGACGCTCGAGCGCATGCTGGAAAAGGCCATGCTGGTGCAGCGCAGCGTGCATGGCGTGCTCGTGTATGAAGCGAACGTGGACAAGGTGGCTACGCTGGCCGCCTTTGCCCACGACTTTGGCCGCCGCGTGATGGAGATCGACAGTCCTTTGCCGGTGAGTATGTTTACGGGCAGCAAGCTGGTGGACCAGCAGGAACTGGCCGCGCTGGAACAGATGCTGCACGACTGGCCGGCCGACCCCAAGGAGTAAGCGATGAGCTTGTTTACCCTGACTGTGTTGCAGGCAACGGTCGCCAGCCTGCTCGCCGGCTGGCTGCTGCAAGGCTTGCTGCACCTGGCGCAACGGCGCTGGCCCGTGCTGGCGGCGCAGCGCAGCGTGTGGCTGGGCGCCCAGCTGGTGCTGGCCGCCGCGTTTGTGCTGCCGCTGCTGCCAGACGCGCGGCAGCTGAGCGTGGTGCCCGAACTGAGTGTGCCCGTTTCCCTGGCTGGCGCGGCGCCCGGCGTGGCGCTGGCCATGGATGCGCCAGCTGCCGGGCTGCCATCCGGCACTGCCTGGCTGACCCTGGTGCCGGCCGCCTGGGGGCTGATCTATCTGCTGGGCGTCGCCTGCACGGCCTGGCGCTGGCAGCGTGGCCGCGCCATGTTGCGCACGCTGCTCGAGCTGGCGCAGCGGCGCCGGCTGCATGGCATGGACGTGCTGGAAGTGGACGCGCCGATCTCGCCGATGCTGGTGGGCGTATGGCGTCCCCGTCTGCTGTTGCCGGCGCACCTGGCGCAATTTACGCCGGAACAGCAGCAGCTGGTGATCGCCCATGAGCTGACCCATGCACGCCGCCACGACCCCTTGCTCCTGCTGCTGGCCACCATGCTGCAGGCGTTGCTGTGGTTCAATCCGGCCGCGCGCTGGCTGGCAGGCAAGCTGGCCTGGGCACAGGAGCTCGGTTGCGACCGCCAGGTACTGGCCGGCCGGCCCCCGCATCAGCGCCAGCAATATGCGGCGGCGCTGGTCAGGCAGCTGGGCCTGCAGACGCAGCCGCTGCCGGGACTGGCGTTTGGCGGCGGCCGCATGGCCGAGCGCCTGGTGCTGATGCGTAACGGGCAGGATCGCCTGCCTCCGGCCCTGCGGGCACTGACGGCGCTGCTGCTGTGCGCTATCGGCGCGGCCAGCCTGGCGCTGCAACCGGCGCTGGCGTGGACCGTGGCCGCCACGCCGGCAGCCATGCTTGCCGCGCCGTCCACGGCGTCCACGGCGTGGCGCAATCCCCTGGACGTCATGCGCGTGACCGGCTTCTTTGGCGTGGTTCGCCAGCTGACGCCACACGGCCATAGCGGCATCGATCTGGGCGCCAGGCGCGGCACGCCCGTGCACGCGGCAAGCGACGGCATCGCCAGCGTCAGCGAAGATGCGCGCCTTGGCAAGGCCGTCCGCATCGACCATGGCGGTGGCGTCGAGTCCCTGTATGCCCATCTTGACCGGGTCGCGCTCACGACCGGCATGGCCGTCACGGCAGGGCAGGCCATCGGCACGGTGGGCGCTACAGGCCTGGCGACGGGGCCGCATCTGCATTTCCAGGTCACCCGCAACGGGCGCTTGCAGGATCCGCAGCAGTGGCTGGACGGTCTCGACGCGAATGCCTCGGCGCGCGCCTTGCGCATGCGCAAGGAGCAGTTCGGACGCTAGCCGGCGCGGCCAGGCCGCATGCTCCCGCCGGGCCGGCGCCATGCGCGCCGCCCGGCACCCCATCACCTTTCCGGAACCCCCCATGCGATTCAGTATATTGCTGTGCAGCCTCGCGCTGCCGTTGACGGCGCACGCGCGTGCCGATGATGGCGTTGCCCTTCCCGTCGTGCCGTCCGTCAGCGTCAAGGCCGACGCGGCGGGCCAGCGCCGCGACGACACGGTGGCGCGCATCGTCGTCGGCCACGATGAATTGATACGCCAGGGCGAGCGCAGCCTGGCCGATGCGTTGAAGCGCCTGCCCGGCCTGTCCATCGGCGGCGCGCCCGGCGGCGCCGCAGGCGCCACTGGCGGCCAAGTCCAGATGCGCGGGCTGGGCCAGGGCTATACCTTGATCATGCTCAACGGCGTGCCCGTGCCGGCCGGCTTTTCGCTCGATGCGCTGGACCCGGAGCTGGTCGAGCGCGTGGAAATCATGCGCGCCGCCACGGCCGAGTTTTCCACGCAGGCGATCGCCGGGGCCATCAACATCGTGCTGAAGAAGGCGGCCGCGCGGCGCGAACGCACGTTCAAGCTGGGCGCATCGGCCAGCCACGGCATGCCGGCCGGCAGCGCCACCATGCAGCTGGCGGACAAGGCGGAGGAGCTGTCGTACGTGCTGGCCGGCACCGTCAGCCACACGGGACGCCGTGCGGCCATCGATGAGTGGAGCGGCGAGTTTGACGCCGATGGCGCGCCCGGCGTGCTGCGCCGCACGCCGCAGCGGGAGCGCGTCAGCGTCGACAGCATCGAACTGGCGCCGCGCCTGCAGTGGGCGCTGGAAGGCGAGGGCAGCCTGGCCTGGCAAAGCCTGTTGAATATCAGGCGCCTGTCCAGCCGTCGCCATGCGGGCGAGGTGGCGTACCTGGGCGGCCCCAGCGCGTATCCGGACAATGACAACGATTTCGCACAGGACAGCGGCACCGCGCGCAGCGACGTGCAATGGCTGCGCAAGCTCGCGCGCGGCGCCAGCCTCGACGTCAAGCTGGGCGCCAGCTACCACCACCGCGCCAACGATTTCGTCTTCCTGGGGCGCGGCCTTGACGGCGCGCTGCGTTCGACGCACCTGGTCGATTCGGGCGTCGATGAGGTGGGCCTGCAGGCGAGCGGCAGCTATCGCCGGCCGCTGGGTGCGCAACACACGCTGGCGGCGGGCTGGGATACGGGCTGGCGCCGGCGCCAGGATTTTCGCCGCGAGCAGCAGTTCGCGCCCGGCGCGCCGCCCGAGTTCTCGGACGAGGATTACACATCCAGCGTGCGTCGCCTGGCCCTGTTCGCGCAGGACGAGTGGGAACTCTCGCCGCGCTGGTCGCTGTATCTGGGCTTGCGCTGGGAAGCCTTGCGCACGGCCAGCGCCACGGGCGGCGGCGCGTCCGTCGACGTGGGCTCGCAAGTGTGGAGCCCCTTGCTGCAAAGCCTGTGGAAGCTGCGCGGCCAGGACCAGCTGCGCCTGGCCGTCACGCGCACCTACAAGGCGCCCGAGATTTTCGAGCTGATGCCGCGCCGCTACACGGTCGACAGTGGCAACAGCGCCACCAATCCCGACAACCAGGGCAATCCGGCCCTGCGCCCCGAGCTGGCATGGGGGCTCGACGCCGCCTACGAATACTACCTGGGCGAGGGCGCCATGCTGGGCGCCAGCGCCAGCGTGCGGCGCATCGATGGCGTGATGCTGGACCGCCTGTACCGGAACGACGGGCGCTGGGTGGCCACGCCCGTCAACCATGGCAGGGCGCTGGTGCGCGGCATCGAACTCGAAGCGAAGCTGCCCCTGGCGGCGCTGCTTGCCGGCGCGCCCGCGCTCGACCTGCGGGCTGATGTGGCGCGCAACTGGTCGCGGGTGGACGCCATCGCCGGCCCGGACAACCGTCTCGACAGCCAGCTGCCGTGGAGCGCCAATTTCGGTGCGGACTACCGCCTGGCCGGCATGCCGCTGACCGTGGGCGGCAACCTGCATTACCAGGCAGGCGGGCGCTCGCGCACGTCCAGCGCGCTGCTGGCCTGCCAGGGCGCCAAGCGCGAACTCGATGCGTACGCGCTGTGGCGGTTCAGCGACAGGCTGCGCTTGCGCCTGTCGGGCGCCAATTTGCTGGGGCAGCGCTACCGCACGCGCAGCTGGTATGCCGATGGCGCGGGCAGCATGCTGCGCACGGTCGACACGGGCAGCTACCGCACCCTGCGCGTGATGCTGGAAGGGGCGTTGTAGGCCTAGTCGTCCACCTCTTCGACGGCATATGCCACGTCCTGCGCATCGAGGTAGCCGCGCAGGGCGGGCAGGCCATGCCACGCGTCCGCCGCGCCGTACTGGCAGACAGACAGGCCGCCGGCGTCCAGCGCGACATCGACGTTCGGCATGGCGCCCGTATTGCCAGCCATGCGCAGTTCCCACGCCGGGCCGCCATCGTGCCTGCGCCGCGCCTGCGGCAGCGTGTCGAGCAGCTGCGCGATGTGCTGGCGCTGGCCCGGTGTCAGGCGGGCCGCGATCCTGAATTCAAATCCCATGTTCTTCCCTTTGTATTGCGGCTATTTTATATCATCGAAAAAATCGAACATAGCTTGGTATTCTTTCCGTTTTTGTTTTCAAAGTATCTCGTCCATACTGCATAGCACTGGCCCGGCACACACAGCCTCACGCAAGGGCAGGAGCAGGATCGCCGTACAACGACAACTCTTTTTTCATGTTCAATTATTTTCACTGAGGAAAACATCATGCCTATCGCTACCGCCCAAGCCGCACAAAAACTGCTGACCGCCGACGACCACACCCTGATCATGATCGACCACCAGTCGCAGATGGCGTTTGCCACGCGCTCGATCGACCTGGCCCTGCTGCGCAACAATGCGGCGCTGGTGGCCAAGGCGGCGGACGAATTCAAGGTGCCGACGATCCTGACGACGGTGGCGGCCAAATCGTTCTCCGGCCCCATCTTCGATGAAATCCAGTCCGTCTTCCCCGCGCAGGCACCGATCGACCGCACCACCATGAACACCTGGGAAGATGCGCGCATCGCCGACAAGGTGAACGGCTATGGCAAGGGCAAGATCGTGCTGGCCGGCCTGTGGACTTCCGTCTGCATCGTCGGCCCCGCGCTGTCGGCGCTGGAGCAGGGCTTCGAAGTCTACGTGATCGCCGACGCCAGCGGCGACGTCTCGGACGAAGCGCATGCGATGGCCATGCAGCGCATGATACAGGCGGGCGCGCAGCCGATGACGTCCGTGCAATACTTGCTGGAACTGCAGCGCGACTGGGCCCGTGGCGAGACCTACAACGAGACGGTGGCGACGGCCGTGGCGCACGGCGGCGGCTATGGCCTGGGCCTGATCTACGCCAAATCCATGTTCAACGCCAGCGAAGGCCATTGATCTTTCATTGATATCGAACGGCCTGCCGCCCATGGGCGGGGCCGTGTCTTTCACCTGATTCGGGAGTTCCCATGCACGCAAACACGATTTTACTCAATGGCCGCTTCCACACGGTCGACAGGACGCAGCCGCTGGCGTCCGCCGTCGCCATCGCCGATGGCAAATTCCTCGCCGTCGGCGATGCAGAGGAGGTGATGCGCCATCGCGGTCCCGCCACGCAGGTGATCGACCTCGATGGCCGCACGGTGATTCCCGGCCTGAACGACTCGCACCTGCACCTGATACGCGGCGGCTTGAACTACAACCTGGAGCTGCGCTGGGAAGGCGTGCCCTCGCTGGCCGACGCCTTGCGCATGCTCAAGGAGCAGGCGCTGCGCACGCCGAACCCGCAATGGGTGCGCGTGGTGGGCGGCTGGACGGAATTCCAGTTCGCGGAAAAGCGCATGCCGACGCTCGATGAAATCAACGCGGCCGCGCCGGACACGCCCGTCTTCATCCTGCACCTGTACGACCGCGCCCTGCTGAACCGCGCCGCCCTGCGCGCCGTCGGCTACGACAAAAATACGCCGAATCCGCCGGGCGGCGAAATCGTGCGCGATGCGGCCGGCAATCCCACCGGCCTGCTGATCGCCCGCCCGAACGCCATGATCCTGTATGCGACCCTGGCGAAAGGCCCGAAGCTGCCGCTCGAATTGCAAGTCAATTCCACGCGCCAGTTCATGCGCGAATTGAACCGCTTGGGGCTGACCAGCGCCATCGACGCGGGCGGCGGCTTCCAGAATTATCCCGAGGACTACGCCGTCGTCGACGAACTGGCGCAGAAAGAGCAGCTGACCATCCGCATCGCCTACAACCTGTTCACGCAGAACAAGGGCGCCGAACTGCAGGACTTCCAGAAGTGGACGGGCATGATCAAGCCCGGCGACGGCACGGATTTTTACCGCCACAACGGCGCCGGCGAAATGCTGGTCTTTTCCGCCGCCGATTTCGAGGATTTCCTCGAGCCGCGCCCCGAGCTGGCGGCCGGCATGGAAGACGAGCTGGAAAAGGTCGTGCGCCATCTGGTCGAGCAGCGCTGGCCGTTCCGCCTGCACGCCACCTACGACGAATCGATCAGCCGCATGCTCGACGTCTTTGAAAAGGTCAACCGCGATACGCCGTTCGGCGGCCTGCACTGGCTGTTCGACCATGCGGAAACCATCAGCCCGAAGAATATCGACCGCGTCAAGGCGCTGGGCGGCGGCCTCGCCATCCAGCACCGCATGGCTTTCCAGGGCGAGTATTTCGTCGAGCGCTATGGCGCCGACGCGGCGAAGGCGACGCCGCCCGTGCAGCGCATGCTCGATGCCGGCGTGCCCGTCGGCGGCGGCACGGACGCCACGCGGGTCGCCAGCTACAACCCGTGGACGGCGCTGTACTGGCTGGTGTCCGGGCGCACCGTGGGCGGCCTGGCCCTGACGGATGCGGCGGGGAGATTATCGCGCGACACGGCGCTGGAGCTGTGGACGGCGGGCAGCGCCTGGTTCTCTAGCGAGCAAGGCAAGAAGGGGCGCATCCGTGTCGGCATGCTGGCCGACCTGTCCGTGCTGTCGGCCGATTACTTCGCCGTGCCGGAAGAAGCGATCAAGTCCATCGAGTCCGTGCTGACCATGGTGGGCGGCAAGGTCGTCTACGGCCAGGCGGAATTCACGTCCCTGGCGCCGCCGGCGATTCCCGTGCTGCCCGAGTGGTCGCCCGTGCGCACGGTGCCGGGCCATTACCGGCCCGCGGCCAGGCCGGCGCAGGCCGCCATGCCGCACCAGTGCGCGGGCGCCTGCGGCGTGCATGCGCATGCCCACGACCGGGCGCGCAAGTCGGCCGTGCCGATTTCCGACTTTTCCGGCTTCTGGGGCACGCTCGGCTGCAGCTGCTTCGCCTTCTAGGAGAGTGACATGCGCTACCGGAAAGTGATGCTGGGCCTGCTGCTGGCCTTTGTCGTGGGTTTCGTCTGCCAGCTGGCGCATATCCCCGTGCCGGCGCCGCCAGTGCTGGGCGCCGCGCTGCTGGTGTTCCTGACCAGCTGCGGCTACTGGCTGACGGGTTTGTACCTGCAGCGCCGCGCAGAAGAAGCGCAGCGAGAGCAGCGGGGTGCGCCATGAACGTCATGCTGGCCGGATCGGTACTGGGCTTGCTGGTGGGCGCCGTGTGCCGCTGGTTCGACCTGCCGTCGCCCACGCCGCCCACGCCGACGGGCGCGGCGATGGTGGTGGCCATGACCCTGGGCTTTGTCGTGGCGGGGCAAATCAGCCTGTGAATGCAAAAAAACCGGCCAAGGCCGGTTTTTTTCTGACTGCCTGCACAGGCGTTACAGCACAGCTGCAAAACTGTCGCGAGCGGCGATGAATTGTGGCCGGGCAGCGCAACTGTACTTCAGTACAGTGGGCATCGCCGGCCGCAAGGCGCGCCGCGCAGCAGGTTTTGTCGGGTGTTATCAGGCGAAAGGCGTATCAGGCGAAAGGCGTGAGCAGCGTAATCATCTGGCCAAAGATCTTCGGGCTGGCGGCGATGACGTCGCCCTTGTACAGATATTCCGATTCGCCGTTGAATTCACCGACGATGCCGCCCGATTCCGTGATCATCAGGGCGCCAGCGGCGATATCCCAGGGCTTCAAGCCTTTTTCGTAGAAACCGTCCAGGCGGCCGCAGGCGACGTAGGCCAGGTCCAGCGCGGCCGAGCCGGCGCGGCGCACGCCCTGGCTGCGTTCGCCCATGATCTGGTACATCTTCAGGTATTCGTCGAGCGCGCGGGCGCTGCCGGCCACGTAGCCGGTGCCCAGCAGGGCGTTCGAGATGCGGTCGAGCTTGGTGACGCGGATGCGTTTTTCGTTCAGGTAGGCGCCGGCGCCCTTGGTGGCCGTGAACAGGTCGTTGCGTACCGGGTCGTAGATGACGGCTTGCGTGACGACGCCGCGATGCGCGAGCGCGATCGAGACGCAGTATTGCGGGAAGCCGTGGATAAAGTTGGTGGTGCCGTCCAGCGGATCGATGATCCACTGATATTCATTCTCGTCGTGCGTGTTGGCGGAAGCGCCCGATTCCTCGCCCAGGATCGCGTGATCCGGGTAGGCTTTGGACAGCACCTCGATGATGGCTTGTTCGGCCGCCTGGTCGACGTCGGTGACGAAATCGTTATGTTGTTTTTCCGTGACGACGACGCGGTCGAGGTCAAAAGAGGCGCGATTGATGACGGCGGCGCCGCGGCGGGCGGCTTTGATCGCCGTATTGAGCATTGGGTGCATGTGAGCTTCCGTTAAAAGCACGCGACCGCCCAGCGTCGCCTTTCGGCGCCGGTACGATGGAGTGCAAGAATGAATTAAAGAGCGGAGCGGTGCCGAAGTGGTTAAAATCCCGGCCTGGAGTCAGCGTTTTGTGACTCCGTTTTCCGAAATTTCCTGTATCGATACCGCGCAATAGCGCTATTTTAAATGAATCTGCCCGAAATCAACACGTCTCTTTTCAAACGCCTGCGATTTATTCTTGTCGAAACTAGTCGTCCTGGCAACATTGGCGGCGTCGCGCGCGCCATGAAAACGATGGGTTTTTCCGATCTGGTGCTGGTCAACCCGCGCTTTCCCGATGCCTTGACGGATGCGGAAGCGGTGGCTTTCGCCAGCGGCGCGCAGGACATCCTGGCCGGCGCGCGCATCGTCGGCTCCATCGCCGAGGCGCTCGAAGGCTGCAATTACGCGGCGGCCGTCTCGGCCCGCCTGCGCGAATTCTCGCCGCCCGTCACGGCGCCGCGCGCCATCGCGGCCCAGCTGGCGGCCGGCACGGACCTGCACGCGGCCGTCATCTTCGGCAACGAGCGCTTCGGCTTGCCCAACGAGATCGTCGAGCAGTGCAACGTGCTGATCAACATTCCCGCCAATCCCGAGTATTCCTCGCTGAACCTGTCGCAGGCGGCGCAGGTCGTCGCCTATGAGTGCCGCGTGGCGGCGCTCGATGCATCGGGCGAGGCGCCAGCGGCCAGCGCGGTCGGTTTCCATGGCGACGCGGCCAGCCTGGCCCAGGTCGACGGCATGTACGCGCATTTGCAGGAGGCGCTGGTCGCCATCGATTTCCTCGACGCCGAGAATCCGAAAAAGCTCATGCCAAGGTTGAAACGCCTGTTTTCGCGCACGGGGCTGGAGACGGAAGAAGTCAATATCCTGCGCGGCATCGCGCGGCATATCCTGGCGATGGCGAAAAAAGGCCCATGATAGAAACCCGGCTGCTGCGCCAGTTCATCGCCGTCGCCGAGGAACTGAATTTCCGCCGCGCGGCCGAACGGCTGCACATGGCGCAGCCGCCCCTGTCGCAGGCCATCCTGCGCCTGGAAGAGGCGCTCGGCTATCCCGTGTTCGAGCGCACGAACCGCAAGGTCAGTTTGACGCCGGCCGGCACGGCCTTCCTGGCCACGGCGCGCCAGGTGCTGCTGACACTGGAAGAGGGCGTGGCCGCCACGCGCCGCGTGGCGCAGGGCATCGAGGGGCACTTGCGCCTGAGTTTTATCCACATCACGCCGTACGCCCGCGTGCTCGAGGCCTTGCGCGCCTTCCGCGCCGCCTCGCCGGCCGTGCAATTCACCTTGCGCGAAGCGTCGACGCAGCAGCAGGTCGAGTGGCTGGAGCGGGGCGACGTGGATATCGCCCTGCTGCGCGCGCCCGGCCGCAGCACGCCGGGCTTGCGTTTCGAGCGCCTGTCCGGCGAAGAGATCGTGATTGCGCTGCCATCTGCGCACCGCTGCGCGGGGCAGGCGCGCGTGGATCTGGCCGACCTGGCCGGCGACGATTTCGTCGCCTCGCCGCGCGAGCTGGGCCAGGGTTTCCACGACCAGCTGGCCAGCCTGTGCCTGCATGCGGGTTTCGTGCCCCGCGTGGTGCAGCAGGCGCGCCGCCTGCAAACGGTGCTGGGATTGGTGGCGGCCGGCTTCGGCGTGGCCCTGCTGCCGGCCAGCCTGGCCGCGTGCGCGCCAGCCGGCGTGAACATGCTGCCGCTGGAGAGCGACGCGCCCGAGGCGCTGCGCCAGCTCGACCTGTACATGGCGTGGGACCCGCAGCGCATTTCTCCCGTGCGCGAACGGCTGCTGGCGCAGCTGCGGCGGTCCGTTACCCAGTGAGACGCATGAAGTCTCATTTCAAGATAAATAAGATATTTTACAGATGATGGCCCAGGGGTCAGCATGGCGCTTTGTCTGTACTGGAACCGCCATGTCCCTTGCTTCCCCCCCTGTTCCTGCGCCTGCCGCCGCGCGCGCCGCGGCGGCGCTGCCGCCCGCTATTTACCTGCTGTCCCTGTGCAGCTTTGCCTTTGGCCTGTCCGAATTCATCGCCGCCGGCCTGCTGTCGGGCATGGCGCGCGACCTGCACGCCAGCGTGGCGGCGGCCGGCGGCGCGATCGCCGCGTATGCGCTGGGGGCGGCCATCGGCGCGCCCATCCTGACGGCCTTGCTGGCGCGCCGGCCCACCCGCCAGGTGCTGGCGGCCACGATGATCGTGCTGGCGCTGGGCAGCGTGGCCATGGCGATGGCGCCGGGCCTGGGCGTGCTGCTGGGCGTGCGCTTTGCCGTCGGCCTCGCGCACGGGGTGTTCATGGCCGTCGCGTCGCACGCGGCCACCAGCCTGGTCGATCCGGGCCGCGCCGGAAGGGCGCTATCCATCGTCTGGCTGGGCCTGACCCTGGCGCTGGCCGGCGGCGTGCCGCTGGGAACCTGGCTGGGCGCCGTGTCGTCGTGGCGTTCGGTGTTTGCCGCCATCGGCGCGCTGGCCCTGTGCGGCGGCGCCGGTCTGCTGTGGGCCATGCCGCGCGCGCGCCAGCAGGCGCCGGCCGTGTCGGCCCTGGCCAGTCTGCGCGCCATCCTGCGCCCGCCGCTGCTGCTGGCGGCCGGCGTGGCGGCGCTGGTCAGCGTGGCCACCTTCAGCTTTTTCACGTATGTCTCGCCATTTCTGCTGCAGCTGGGCGGGCTCGGTGCGGGCTGGCTGGGCGCCGCCATGCTGTGCTTTGGCGTGTGCGCCATCGGCGGCAACCTGCTGGGCGGCTGGTGCGCGGATCGCGCCGACGCGCAGCGTTCCGCCGTGCTGGCCCTGGCCGCGCTGGCGCTCAATTTATCGCTCTTCTATCTGCTGCGCGGCCAGCCCGTCGCCTTGCTGGTCCTGTGCGGCAGCCTGGGCATGCTGTTCTTCGCCCTCGTGACCCTGTCCACCATGCGCCTGCTGCGCCTGGCGCAGCAGCATTGCCCGGGCAGCGACGCCGTGGCGGCCGGCTTGAACATCGCCGCCTTCAACCTGGGCACGGCCGCCGGCGGGGCGCTGGGCGGCATGCTGATCGTCGCCTTCGGCCTGGCCAGCATCGCCCTGGGCGGCGCGCTGGCGGCGCTGCTGGCCATGCTGGTGCTGTGGCTGCAGTGCCGGAAACTAGACGCGCCGCTCTAGTTTTTGCGCGCGGAAGCCTGCGTTCTTTGGCGTACACTGGCTTGCAAAAGGCAGGATAAAACAAGGGGAGACATGGGCATGCGACGCAGATCGTTTCTGAAGCTGGGCCTCATCGGCGCCTGTACGCTGGCGGCCGGCGGCGCCGCGTACCGCGCGGTGCGCGGGCCTGCGCCGCCCGGGCGTTTCATGCTCGACGGCGAGGCGCGCGCGGCGCTGGCCGCCATCGTGCCGGCCATGCTGGGCGGCGCGCTGCCGCAGGACGCTGGCGCGCGGGCCGCGGCGCTCGACGGCGCCATCGTCGGCGTGCGCACGGCCATCCTCGGCTTGCCGCTGGCGGCGCAGCAGGAAGTGCAGGACCTGTTCGGCTTGCTGGCGCTGGCGCCGGCGCGGCGCTTCGTCGCCGGCGTGAAAGGCGGCTGGCGCGAAGCCGACCCGGCCCAGGTCAGCGCCTTTTTGCAGTCGTGGCGCACGCACCGCCTGGCCACCCTGCAGACGGCGTACCTGGCCCTGCATGACCTGATCCTCGGCGCCTGGTATGCCGATGCCGCCCACTGGGCCGCCATCGGCTATCCGGGCCCGCTGCCCGAACTGAGCTGACAAGGCCACCATGAGCACATCCCCCATACCCGATCCCGTCGCCGCCGGCATTGCCGCCGGCTGGAAAGTCATCGACGCCAGCACCGTGGCCGCCGACCGCACGCTGGAAGCCGACGTGGTCGTCATCGGCAGCGGCGCCGGCGGCGGCGTGACGGCGGAAATCCTCGCGCTGGCCGGCTTGAGCGTCCTGATCGTGGAGGAGGGCGGCCTGAAATCCTCGCAAGACTTCAAGATGCGCGAGGCCGACGCCTATCCAGCGCTGTACCAGGAATCGGCCGCGCGCAAGACGCGCGACAAGGCGATCAATATCCTGCAGGGGCGCACCGTCGGCGGCTCGACCACCGTCAACTGGACTTCGAGCTTCCGCACGCCGCCCGGCACGCTCGAATACTGGCAGCGCCATTTCGGCCTGGCCGGCTATTCGGTGGACGCGATGGCGCCGTGGTTCGCCATGATGGAGCGGCGCCTGCACGTGAGCGACTGGGCCGCGCCGCCGAATGAAAACAACGATTTATTGCGCCGTGGCGCGACGGCGCTGGGCATCCCCACGGCCGCCATCCGGCGCAATGTGAACGGCTGCTGGAACCTCGGCTACTGCGGCATGGGCTGTCCGACGAACGCCAAGCAGTCGATGCTGGTGACGACGATCCCCGCGGCGCTGGCGCTGGGGGCGTCCCTGCTCGTGCATGCGCGCGCCGAGCGCTTCCTCTTCAAGGGCGAGCGCATCGACAGCCTGCAGGTGACGGCGCTCGACGTTGCCGGGCAGGCGCCGACGGGCGTGCGCATCACGGTGCGCGCCAAACACTTCGTGCTGGCCGGCGGCGCCATCAATTCGCCGGCGCTGCTGCTGCGCTCGCAGGCGCCCGACCCGCACGGTTTGCTGGGCCGGCGCACCTTCCTGCATCCGACGGTGATTTCGGCGGGCCTGTTCGCGCAGCGCGTCGACGCCTATGCGGGTGCGCCGCAGACGATTTATTCCGACCATTTCCTGCATGTGGCGCCCATCGACGGCGCCATCGGCTACAAGCTCGAGGCGCCGCCGCTGCACCCGCTGCTGATGGCCACCACCATGGGCGGCTTCGGCGACGAGCACGCGCGCATCATGCGCGAATTCCCCCATGCGCATGCCTTGCTGGCGCTGCTGCGCGACGGCTTTCACCATGACTCGGCCGGCGGCAGCGTGTCGGTCGACAGCTTCGGCGCGCCCGTGCTCGACTATCCGCTCACGCCCTTCCTCTGGGATGGCGTGCGGCGCGCGCTGCTGTCGATGGCGGAAATCCAGTTCGCTGCCGGCGCGCAGAGCGTGTATCCGGTGCATGAAATGGCCAGCCATTACACCAGCTGGACGCAGGCGAAGCAGGCCATCGGCGATTTGCCGCTCAAGGCCTTGCTGGCGCGCGTCGTGTCGGCCCACGTGATGGGCGGCTGCGCCATGTCCGACGATGCGCGCCTGGGCGTGACGGGCGCCGATGGCCGCTATCACGGCGTGCGCAACCTGTCCGTGCACGACGGCTCGCTGTTTCCCACCTCGATCGGCGCCAATCCGCAGCTGACCATCTATGCGCTGGCGGCGCGCCTGGCCAGCGGCCTGGCGCAGGAACTGACGGGCAAGCCGGCGCCCGTGCCCATGCCCGCATCCGCCGCCGCATGATCGCGCGCATCCTCCGCTGGCTGATGCTGCTGCAAGTGCTGGCCGTGCTGGGGGTGGCCTGCCTAGCCATGCGGGCCTGGGGCGTCGCGTCGCCCGCCGTGGCCGTGCTGCTGGCGCTGGCCCTGCTGCTGGCCGTGCGGGCGCTGATCGTGCTGCGCAATTTCCGGCAAAGCCGGCGCTTCGGCAGTCCCGTGCCGCCGGAGTACCAGCTGGGCGCCCTGGGCGCGGCGCGCCTGTTTTTCGGCGAGCTGCGCGCCACCCTGTGGACGTCGTCCTGGGGCATGCTGCGTCCGCGCCTGGCTGTGCTGGACGCCGCCGCGCCATCCGGGGGCTTGCCCGTGCTGCTGATCCACGGCTATGTGTGCAACCGCGGTTACTGGACGCGGCTGAGCGGCATGCTGGCGCGCGCCGGCATCGCGCACGACGCCGTCGACCTGGAACCGATCGGCGCCGATATCGAGGCCTTCGTGCCCCAGGTGGAGGCGGCCGTCGAGGCGCTGTGCGCGCGCACTGGCAGCGCGCAAGTCGTCGTGGTGGCGCACAGCATGGGCGGCCTGGTGGCGCGCGCCTGGCTGCGCCGTCATGGCGTGGCCCGCGTGGCCCGCGTCATCACCATCGGCACGCCGCACCACGGCACGCGGCTGGCCAACCTGGCGGCGGGCGCCAATGCGCGCCAGATGCGCCGTATCAACGATGAGCCGGACAGCTGGCTGGCGCAGCTGGCCGCCGGCGAGCCGCCCGCGGTGCGCGCGCTGTTCACGTCGATCTACTCGCACCACGACAATATCGTCGCGCCGCAATCGTCCGCGCACCTGCCTGGTGCGCGCAATATCGCCCTGGGCGGCATCGGCCACGTGGCGTTGGCCAGCGACGCGCGCGTGCTGCGCCGGGTGCTGGCTGAAATCACTATCAAGTGCGAAGTCGTCAAGGCCCCTTGTACCCCCCATTTTGGCTGAGCAACGTGGCGTTTTGTCTGCATGGCAAGACTGTCGCTTTTAACTCTGCTGTTGTCTGTATTTAACGATATCGGGGCCAGAAATTACTGTTTTCCACAGACGTACTGTATTAAGCTAACGTCAGGAAGTAGCCGCCGGGAAATTGATTGTCGCGTCTGCCTGCGCCGTCCCGCTGAAATCCACGGACAAGATTTTTACCGGAATCTATGGCAAGATGTTGTAGGATTGTTATGTTACGCGCGCAAGCGGAAAATGGGCGCAAGCAAAAAATGGATCAACGCAGTTTTTATGGGGGGTGCTAATTGTCCGCACGTATCCTGATCATCGAAGATAACGCCACCAACATGGAATTGATGGTGTACCTGCTGCGCGCCTTCGGGTACACGCCGCTGGCCGCCTATGACGGCGAAGAGGGCGTGCGCATGGCGCGCAGCGAGTTGCCGGATTTGATCATCTGCGACGTGCATTTGCCCAAGCTCGACGGCTATGGCGTGGTGGCCGAGCTGAAGAAAGACCCGCTGCTGCGCAAGATTCCGGCCCTGGCCGTGACGGCGCTGGCCATGGTGGGCGACCGCGAGCGCCTGCTCGAAGCCGGTTTCAATGGCTATATCGGCAAACCGATCGAGCCCGACCTGTTCGTTGCGGAACTCGAATCTTTTTTACCCGGGGCGCCGTCGACGCCAGTTAAAAACGACATTGCCACTATCCTGATCGTTGACGATCATGTGCTGAACCGCGAGTTCCTCACCGCATTGCTGGGCTATGGCGGCCACCGCCTGCTGGAAGCGGGGAATGGCACGGAAGGCCTGGAAATCATGCGTACCGAGCGGCCGGACCTGATCATTTCCGACATCCTCATGCCGAACATGGACGGCTACGAATTCGTCACGCGCGTGCATGAAGACCCGGCGCTGGCCGACGTGCCCATCATCTTTTATACGGCCACCTACCGCGAACAGGAAGCGATACTGCTGGCGCAGGCGTGCGGCGTGCGCTGGGTGCTGCCCAAGCCGTCCGATCCCGATGTCATCGTGCGCACCGTGAACGAGGCGCTGGGACTGGTCGCGCCGGCCGCGACCGCGCCGCCCGCCGCCGATGCCGGCCAGCTGGCCCGCGCGCCGGCCGCTGCGGGCAAGCTGGCCGGCATCGACAACCAGGTCAGCGGCTACCTCGACGAGCTGGAATCGAGCAGCCAGCAGATTTCGCAGCTGGCCAGCCAGGGCGAAGGCCAGGCGGCCATGCCGGAAGACCTGGCCATCATGACGGAGCGCCTGTCGCGCTCGCTGGCCAGCCTGCAAGCCGTGAGCCTGCGCCTGACGGCGCTGATCGAGCTGGGTATCGAACTGGGCGCCGAGCGCGATCCGCGCGCGCTGATCGAAGCGGGCTGCAAGGTGGCGCAGAATATCTGCGTCTCGAAATACGCATGCATCGGCGTGCTGGAGCCGGGCGCCGAGAAGCTCAGCTATTTTTCCTCGTGCGGCACGGAGAAAAACCTCGAGCGCATCGCCAGCGCGCCGCGCACGGGCATCCTGAACCGCTTGCTGGAGCAGCGCCAGCCCTACCGGGTGAATGGCTTGAAGGGCGATCCCACGGCGCTGGGCCTGCCCGACACGCACCCGCCCGTGCACTCCTTCCTGGGCGTGGCCATCGCCTCGCGCGAGCGCAGCCACGGCTGGCTGTACCTGGTCGACAAGCTGGGCGCGAATGAATTTTCCGAAGTCGACGAGCGCGTGGCCGCCACGGTGGCGGCGCAGATCGCCGTCGCCTACGACAACCTGCTGCTGTATGACGAAATCAAGCGTCACCATGAACAGCTGACCCTGGACATGGCGGCGCGCATCCGCCTCGATGAAGACCTGCGCCGCTTCCGCCTGGCGATGGATGCCACGGCGGACGCGATTTTCCTCGTCGACCGCGCCGGCATGTGCTTTGTCGACGTCAACCAGACGGCGTGCCGCATGCTCGGCTTCGAGCGCGAGGATTTCCTGCGCGTGGGACCGGGCCGCGCACACGAGGGAGAGGCGCAGCTGGAAGAACTGTACAACAAGCTGCTGGCCGGCGACCAGGGCGGCCCGATGACGGAACTGCAGCTGCAGCGCAAGGATGGCTCGCCGCTGTCGGTGGAAGTGCAGCGGCGCACCCTGCGCTCGGGCCAGAGCTGGATCCTGGTGGCCGTGGCGCGCGACATCACCGAGCGCAAGGACGCCGAACAGCGCCTGATGAAGCTGGCCCATTTCGATACCCTGACGGGCTTGCCGAACCGCAGCCAGTTCTACGCCTCGCTCACGCATTCGCTGGTGCAGGCGGCCGAACACCAGTGGGCCGTGGCCGTGCTGTTCATGGACGTGGACCGCTTCAAGAATGTGAACGACACCCTCGGCCACACCATCGGCGACGACCTGCTGCGCCAGTTTTCCAGCCGCCTGGTCGATTGCCTGCGCGTGCGCGACACCATCGGGCGCTTCGGCGGCGATGAATTCGCCGCCATCCTGGTGCTGCCCGAAGGCGCCCAACACTCCGTGGGCGTGGTCGACAAGATCCGCGAAGCGATGCGCAAGCCCTTCGACTTGCAGGGCCACGAGGTGACGGTCACGGTCAGCATCGGCATTTCCGTGTATCCCGACGATGGCGTCGACGCCGACACCCTGATCCAGTATGCCGACACGGCCATGTACCGCGCCAAGGAAGCGGGGCGCAATGCCTTCCGCTTCTTCACGGCGGAAATGAATGCGCAGTCGATGGCCCGCCTGGACATGGAAAACGCCCTGCGGCGCGCCATCGACAACGAGGAATTCGTGCTCTTCTTCCAGCCCAAGGTGCATATCATCTCGGGCCGCATCAGCGGCGCCGAGGCGCTGATACGCTGGCGCCGGCCGGGCCACGGCATGGTCTCGCCGGCCCTGTTCATCCCCCTGCTGGAAGAGACGGGCCTCATCGTGCGGGTCGGCAACTGGGTGCTCGACGAGGCATGCAAGAAGATCAGCGAGTGGGGCGCCAGCAGCATCGGCCCCGTGCACCTGTCGGTGAACGTGTCGGGCATCCAGTTCTTCGTCGGCGGGCTGGAGGAAGAGGTGCTCAAGGCGATCCGCAAGCACGACATCGCGCCCGACCTGCTGGAACTGGAGCTGACGGAAAGCTCGCTGATGTCGAATGCCGAGGAAACCATCGCCGTGCTGCGCAACCTGAAGGCGCTGGGCATCCAGATTTCCATCGACGATTTCGGCACCGGCTATTCCAGCCTGGCCTACCTGAAGCGTTTCCCCATCGACAAGCTGAAGATCGACATCGCCTTCGTGCGCGAAGTGACGAGCAACCCGGACGACGCGGCCATCGTGCTGGCCATCATCAGCATGGCGCACAGCATGAAGCTGCAGGTGATCGCCGAAGGCGTGGAAAGCGATGCGCAGCTGGCCTACCTGCGCCGCCACGGCTGCGACGAGATGCAGGGCTATTATTTCAGCCGCCCCGTGCCGCAGGAAGAATTCGAACAGATGCTGATGGGCGGCAAGCTGTTGCAGGCGCCGCAGGACGCCGGCAGCGAAGAGCAGCAAACCCTGCTGATCGTCGACGACGATGTCTTCATGCTCGATGTGCTCAGCGACTTCCTGGCGCAGGACGGCTACCGCATCCTGACGGCGCAGACGGCGGCCGAGGGCTTCGACATCCTGGCGCGCCACAAGGTGCAGGTGATCCTGTGCGACCAGTGCATGCCGCTCATGAGCGGCACCGAATTCATGGAGCGCGTCAAGCACCTGTGCCCCGACACCTTCCGCATCATGCTGTCGGCGTTTGCCGACCTCACTCCCATCATGGCGGCCATCAACCGCGGCGCCGTCGACCGCTTCTACACCAAGCCGTGGAAGGGCGCCGTCCTGCGCGAGAATATCCGCGAAGGCTTCCGCCTGCATGGCTTGCTGCACGGCTCCGTGAAAGCGGCCGCCTGAGGCAGGGCACCGGCGTGCGCTGGCGCACGTTTAGAAGTGCATCTCTATCGAATTAGACTCCCGTCTCTAGTTTTGCTCACTAGAATAAAAAGCATCGATGAAGTGGCATGGTCTTTTATGACGGGAGCTGACGATGGTGAAGAAATTGAAGGAGCTGGCGGAAGACAAGGAGCTGGCAAGCGCCGTGCGCTCGTCCGCGCAGCAGATCTGGCAAGCCGGCCTCGGCGCCTTCGCCAAGGCGCAGGAAGAGGGCGGCCGCGTCTTTTCCAAGCTGGTCCAGGAAGGCACGCAATTCCAGAAACGGGCCGAAGACAAGGTTTCCGGCGTCAGCGACAGCGTGAGCAAGCTGGCCGATGGCGTGGGCAAGCAGGCCAGCGGTTCCTGGGACAAGCTCGAGCAGGTGTTCGAGGAGCGCGTCGCGCGCGCCCTGGCCACCATCGGCGTGCCCATGCAGCATGACATCGCCGCGCTGCATGCGAAGATCGATGCCCTGAGCCAGCAGGTGCTGGCGCTGTCCGGCAAGGCGCCACCAGCGGCGAAGGCGGCGGCCAGGTCCGCGGCCAAGGCCGCGCCGAAGGCGAAGGCCGTGGCGAAGCCGGCCGTGAAAGTGGTATCCAGGCCGGCCGCCAAGCCGGTCGCCAAACCGGTCGTGAAGGCGGCGCCCAAGGCCGTGGCGCCGGCGGCCGCCGTCAAGGCGCCGGCGAAACCGGCGGCCAGGGCGGCAGCGAAACCCGCCGCCAAGCCTGTGGTCAAGGCCGCAGCGGGCGCCGCTGCCAGGCCGGCGGCGAAGAAAAAGGCGCCGCCGGCCTGAGCGTGCGCCGTATCCCGTCCAGCCTGCTCGCGCAGGCTTTTTTTTTGCCGCTCCGTTTACACCGGCGCCGGCGGGCCGAGTGTTTCATTCTGGCTATCTTAGGTGGTATGCTTGAGGCAGAACACAGAGAGATTGCCCGCCATGCTACAAAAAGCACCACGTCGTACCCGCGAACGCATCCTGGAGTTGTCGCTGCGCCTGTTCAACGAGTTTGGTGAGCCGAATATCACGACCACCGTGATCGCGGAAGAGATGAATATTTCGCCGGGAAACCTGTACTACCACTTTCGCAACAAGGACGATATCGTCAACTCGATCTTCGTCCAGTTCGAGGCGGAGATCGAACGCATCCTGACCGTGCCCGACGGGCGCCGCTCGAATATCGAGGACGTCTGGCTGTACCTGCACCTGATGTTCGAGCTGATCTGGCGCTACCGCTTTTTCTACCGCGACCTCAACGATTTGCTGTCGCGCAACCGCAAGCTGGAACTGCATTTCAAGCTGATCCTGGCGCACAAGATCAAGGTGGCCACGCAGCTGTGCGAAGACTTGCGCAGCGAACAGTCGCTCGAGGCGTCGGACATGGAAATCGGCGCGATGGCGACGAATATGGTGGTCGTCGCCACCTACTGGCTATCGTACGAATACGTGCGCAACCCGCGCAAGTACAGCGAGCAGCAATCGATGTCCGATGCGCTGGCGCGCGGCTGCTACCAGGTGCTGTCGCTGATCGGGCCGTACCTGCGCAATGAAACGCATCTGTTGTTTCGCAAGTTGTCGGAAGAGTATGTGACCAAACTTAAAAACGACTGACGGGCGTTGCCGGCGCGCCAGCGTTGCCGGTAGCGCGGTCCGGACGTTATTCACGGGAGACATGGTATGGCCTGGAAACAATTCCCTTATCCTGACGCAGCCTATGTGTACACGGAACACAGCCTGGAAGCGGCCTGGCCGCGCCTGCATGCGGGCGATGTCGAGCCGTTTCCCCGGCACGCCGGCTTGCTGCAGGCCTGGCTGGCCTTCCATGCGGGCGACTTCGAAAAGGCCGCGAAGCTGGGCCTGGCCATCGGCGTGCCCGGCTATGCGGTGGCGCACAAGGCCACCTGCATCTACGCCACGCATCTGGAGTTGAGCGACAGCCACAAGCTGGACTTGTACGAGGAGGTGGCGGAGCGGTGCGAGCGCCAGCAAAGCGAGCAGCCCGATAATCCGGCCGGCTATTACTGGCATGCCTACAGCCTGGGCCGCTATGCGCTGGGCACCTCCGTCGTCAAGGCCCTGGCGCAGGGCATGGGCGCGCGCGTGCGCAACAGCCTGGACCGCACGATGACCCTGGCGCCCATGCATGCCGAAGCGCATATCGCGTTTGGGATTTATCATACGGAAATTATCGACAAGGTCGGCGCCATGATCGGCAGCCTGACGTACGGCGCCAACAAGGACGACGGCTACCAGCATTTCAAGACGGCGCTGGCGCTGACGCCCCATTCGGCGCTGGCCCACAGCGAATATGCGCGCGCCTTGAATATGCTCGATGGAAAGAAAAAGCTGGCGGAAGCGCTGGCCCTGTATGAACTGGCGGCCGACTGCGTGGCGGTCGACGCCAAGGAGCGCCTCGAAGTCGAGGCTGCGATTGATGAACTGAAAGAGTAAGGGAATGCTGTGATCAAGGCTTTATGTGTCTACTGTGGCGCCAATGCGGGCGTGACCCCGGACTATGCGGTAGCGGCGCGTGAACTGGCGCGCGTGCTGGTGGCGGAAAATATTTCACTCGTATATGGCGGTGGCAATGTCGGCCTGATGGGCGTCATCGCCGATGAAGTGTTGCGTCTGGGCGGCGAGGTGACGGGCGTGATCCCGACCCAGCTGGTCGAGCGCGAAGTGGGCCACACGGGCTTGACGCGCCAGTTCATCGTGAAAGACATGCATGAACGCAAGGCCATGATGGCCAGCCTGGCCGACGCCTTCATCGCCATGCCTGGCGGCTACGGCACGCTGGAAGAGCTGTTCGAGATGCTGACCTGGGCCCAGCTCGGCCTGCACGCCAAGCCGATCGGCCTGCTCAATGTCGACCGGTTCTACGATGGCTTGATCGCCTTCGTGCAGAACGGCAAGGAGCAGGGCTTCATCCGCCCGCACCATGCGGCCTTCCTGAACAGCGATGCCGATCCGGCCGCGCTGGTGCAGCGGCTGAAGGAGTGCGCGCCGTAAAGCTTGCGGGCTGGCCGTGCGGGCGCCGTCTGGTGCCCGGCGCGGCGCCGTCGCTGACTGTTTTTCCTGCCATTTGACAAAGGCCATGCACTGCGCAGTGCATGGCTTTTTTATTTCCGCACGGGAAAATTGATCGGGCTCAATGAATTAATTAATAAAAATATGTCCATAATATTTCTCTCGTGGCATGTTTTTTTGAAAATGAAGATGCTTTTTAAGCATGAGTGTGGTCTACTGGTATTGTTCAAAAGTTAGGAATATCGGACACCGACGAGCGTTGTACAGACTCCCAAAAAAAGGTGCCGATCCGTTTCAAGTTGCCACAGCCACGCTACTTCATCATCTCGAAAGGATGCTATTTTGAAACCCATGACCCTCTTGCGCGCGACCGCTGTCGCCGCCATTCTCGCCGCCGCCGGCGGTGCCCAGGCACAAACGACCACCATCGGCTTCGATTCGCTGGAACATCCTGGCATCTTCGGTTCCGTCTTCAACTCCTACTCCGAAGGCGGCTACAATTTCGACAGCAGCTTCCTGGGTCTGTTGAGCTCGGCACACCAGAGCAGCTTCGCCTATGCCGGTTCGGCCGGCCTCGGTGCGACGGCCCTGTCGACGACGACGCTGAGCCGCGCCGACGGCGCCGCCTTCTCGCTGAGCTCGATCAGCCTGGCCGACTTCGTCAGCTTGCCCGGTTCCTTTGACGTGACCTTTGTCGGCCATCAAGTGGGCGGCGGCACGGTGACCCAGACGTTCAGCCTCGATGGCAGCCACAGCTTCAGCGACTATTCGTTCACCGGTTTCAACAATCTGCTGTCGGCAACGTGGCGCGAAGGCGCCTTGCACACCTTCCAGGTCGACAATATCACGGCTACCGTGAGCCCCGTGCCGGAACCGGCAACCTACGGCATGCTGCTGGGCGGCCTGGGCGTGCTGGCTTTCCTGCGCCGCCGCAAGAACGCTGCCTGAGCTTGAGCGCCGTGCCGGCCAGGCCGGCACAGCAATTAAAAAGCCGCCCGTTTGACCGGGCGGCTTTTTTTATGCGGACAGGCGCCGGCCATCATGACCACAGGCGCTGGCCGGACAGGTCGAGCTGGGTCAGATACAGCCGCACATCGAATTCGTACTGGTGGTATTGCGGCTCCATATACGTGCACAGCTTGTAGAAAGCCTTGTCATGCTGTTTTTCCTTCACATGCGCCAGTTCGTGCACGGCGATCATGCGCAGGAATTCCAGCGGCACTTCCTTGAACATGGTGGCCACGCGGATTTCATGCTTGGCCTTGAGCTTGCCGCCCTGCACGCGTGAAATGGACGTATGCAAGCCCAGCGCATGCTGGATCACATGGATCTTGCTGTCGAACGCCACTTTGTTGATGGGTTCGGCGTTGCGCAGGAATTCATTTTTCAAATCCTGCACGTACTGGTACAGCGCCTTGTCGTTGCGCACGTCATGCGCGCTCGGATAGCGTTTCAGCAGCACTTCACCCAGCTTGTCCTGTGCGATCAGCTGTTGCACTTGCGATAGCGTCTGCTCGGAATAGGCGCTCAGGTATTTCAGGGATGGCTGCATGCGGGGAAGGGCGGGTCGGTCGGTCGAGGCGAGAATGTACCACAGCGTGGCGCCTGGCGCTGGGCCTGGCTACTGCTAGGCACGCTCCTGCCCATCCTGCTCCCATCGGGCCGGCCTCTTGGTCGAGCTCATCCGTATCAGTCTTCCTTCGCCGCAGCCATCTGCAACCTTGCTGAAATATAACTCTGCCTGGATGCAACCTTATCCGCAGAATGTCACCCCCGCCAGGCGTGCCACTGTGCCACCGTCATGCTCCCCCGTCATTCATGTTCCCCCGTCATGTCCAGGAAATCACGCTACTCCATCGTGTCAAGGAACGTCCAGACGTTCCCGGCATCCCGTCAAGGCTTACCGTGGGCATCCCGGCCTTCCTGGGCGCACGGCGGCGCGCGGCGACGCTGACACACCATTGCGCGCCGCCGCCATTCCCGCTCCCGTACCTGCGTACGGCACGGCCCGTATTACCGAGCCGTGCGGCAAGGACGCCTCAAGCCTCGGGGCAACTCAGCCCTTGTCGTCCTCGTCCTTGCTGCCGGGCCTGCCCGCCCGGGATGGCTGCTCGGCGCTACCGCCGCGTGCCGCCGTGCCGCCGCGGCTTTCATTGGCGCGCTGGGCCGATTGCCGGCTCTCGCCACCTTTGCGGCCGATTTCCGCCATGTGTTCGCGGTTGCGGCTGACGGCTTCGCCGCCTTTTTGCCCGGCCCGCCGCGCTTCTTCCGAATCGAACTCATGAGCGGTGCCTTTCTGGTGCGCCGCCTGGCCGCCCTTGCTGGCGATTTCGCGCTGCTGCTCTTCATTCATGGCGGCAAAGCCACGCTTGCTCGTGCCTTTGCCGGATTCGCCCGCCTTCTGGCTGCTGCCAGCCCCCTTGCCTTGTTCATTACCTTGATTGCTAGCCATGTTGCTCTCCTTGCTATCGAGTGGAAATCAGGTAGTCAATGTGCCTGGTCGGATTGCCTGCTGGTGTCGCGGCTGTGGCCAGCGCCGTCGCGGTGACCGCTGACCTGCATTTTTTCGATCAATTCGCGCTGGCGCTGCGTGGCTTTCTCCGTTTCTTCGGCCGTCTTGCGCACCAGTTCATCGGCGAAGGCCACGGCCGTGCGGCTGGCCTCGGGTATGTGGGTTTCCGCCGTGCGGTTCATCTCGACATTGGCGTTGGCGACGAGATTGCCCAATTGCTGCTGGTACTGGCGCAGCTTGTCGCTGCCCGGTTGCAGCCGGGAAACCACCGACATGAACTCGCCAGTGTCGCGTGCGCACAGCAGCTGCTGGCTGGCATGGCTCCATTCCTGGAGCAGGTCATGTGCCAGCCGCAGATTGAGCTCGCTCATTTTCTGCGTCGTGTCGAACAGCTTGCGCGACAGTTCGGTGGCGAAGTTGAGCTGAGCTTCCAGGTGGGACTTCAGGGCGGGGCTGAGACTGGGAGTGATACTGTCTGTGAACATGTTCTACCTCAATGAAAATCTGGTCCGAGAAACACCCGGTGCACCGGATGCGACGTATGCTGCAACAAGCAAAGGGATAGACGCCGGACGGCGCGCCAGGTTCCACGCCAGATGCCGGTTTATGGGGGGGATGGTCGCTGGCAGATAGAAAAATGCGGGGACTTTGCGCTAGATCAAATGGCGGTGAAATGGCACGCCTGCCGGGCGCTCCCATGCCGGCTGCGCGGAAAATGCCGGTTTATAAGCCCAGCCGTGCGACAATAGCCGGCTCGCGGCAGCGCAGCCGATGGCCGGCGCGCGTGGCTGAGCCGAGCATTGCCCTACTTTTTGCCTACTTTCGCGACCATGACGCATCCCGAATACATCCTGACCCTGTCCTGCCTGGACCAGCGCGGCATCGTGCACCGCGTGTCCGGCTTCCTTGCCGAACACGGCTGCAACATCCTCGATTCCGCCCAGTTCGGCGACCAGGAGTCCCAGCTGTTCTTCATGCGCGTGCATTTCGCGCTGGAAGACGGCGCCGTCAGCGACGCCCAGCTGCGCGCCGACTTTGCCGCCCTGTCGCAAACCATGCAGCTCAACGGTCAATTCCACGGTCAGTTGCACGATGCGCGCGTCAAGCCGCGCGTCATGCTGATGGTGTCGAAGATCGGCCATTGCCTGAACGATTTGCTGTTCCGCTACAAGAGCGGCCTGCTGAACGTGGAAATCCCCGCCATCGTCTCGAACCACATGGAGTTCTACCAGCTGGCGGCCAGCTACAATATTCCGTTCCACCACCTGCCGCTGGCGACCGGCGCGCCGGAGGCGGCCAAGCTGGCGCAGGAAGCGAAGATCATCGAGCTGATGGAGACCCACCGCATCGACCTGGTGGTGCTGGCGCGCTACATGCAGATCCTGTCGCCGGGCCTGTGCCAGGCGCTCGACGGGCGCGCCATCAATATCCACCATTCCTTCCTGCCCAGCTTCAAGGGCGCCAAGCCGTATGCGCAGGCGCATCACCGCGGCGTCAAGCTGATCGGCGCAACGGCGCACTTCGTCACGGGCGACCTGGACGAAGGCCCGATCATCGAGCAGGATGTCGAACGGGTCGACCACGCGATGGATGCCGACACGCTGACGGCCATCGGCCGCGACGTCGAATGCGTGGTGCTGGCGCGCGCCGTGAAATGGTTCGTCGAGCACCGCATCCTGAAAAATGGCGACAAGACGGTCGTCTTCCGCTAAATTGGCGGGCAGCATTTACTTACCTTATTGATTACCGAGACAGAAACACGATGGCCCTTAAAGCAACAATCTTCAAAGCCGATCTGCAGATCGCCGACATGGACCGCAATTACTACCAGGATCACGCGCTGACCCTGGCGCGCCACCCGTCCGAGACGGACGAACGCATGATGGTGCGCCTGCTGGCGTTCGCCATCCACGCCAACGAGGCGCTCACCTTCACCAAGGGCCTGTTCGACACGGAAGAGCCGGACCTGTGGCAGAAGGACTTGACGGGCGCCATCCAGCTGTGGATCGAAGTGGGCCAGCCCGACGAAAAGCGCATCCTGAAGGCGTGCGGACGTTCCGAGCAAGTGATCGTCTACAGCTATGGCTCCACCAGCCACATCTGGTGGAAGCAGATCGCCAATAAACTGGAACGGGCGAAGAACTTGACCGTGATCAACCTGCCATCCGAGGCGGCGCAAGACATGAGCAAGCTGGCGCAGCGCACCATGCAGCTGCAATGCACGATCCAGGATGGCCAGATCTGGCTGACCGATAGCGTCAATACGGTGCAGATCGACCGCGAACCGGTGAAGCCGGCGCGCTGATGTTCGGTCGTTACCCATGAAAAAGCCCGGAGCGTTCCGGGCTTTTGTCGTTGACCATGCTCAGTTCGGGCTGCTGCCCAGGCGCTTGATGCTGCTCGAACGCTGCATGCTGCGGCTGATGCGCGGGTCGCCGTAGTAGCTGACTTCGCCCGAACCGCCGATGCTGATGGTCAAGTCATCCTTGGCCCACACTTCCGCCTCGCCCGAGCCGCCGATGCTCACCTGCACGTCGTTCGCGGCCAGGCGGCCCGCCTGGATATTGCCGGAGCCGCCGATCGATGCGGTCAGTTGCTCCGTCTTGCCGCTGGCCTTGAAGCTGCCGCTGCCGCCGATGGAAATGGAGGTCATGCGGCTGTCGAGGTCGCGCGCGTTGATGGAGCCGGAGCCGCCCACGTCGAAGCGCAGCTTTTCGGCGCGCAAGCCCGTTGCCGTGATGTTGCCCGAACCGCCCACGCTGATGCGCTCCACCTGGCGCGCCTGGATGACGATGGTCAGGCTGCTCTGGCGGAAGTTGGCGTTGCGCTTGCCGGGACGGATGCGCAGGGTGCCGTTTTCCACGGCCGTGTCGATCAGCGGCAGGATATTGTCGTCGGCCTCGATGGTGACGCTGTCCGTGTTGCCGATACGCAGTTCGACCGTACCCGGCACATTCAGCGCCACGCCGTGGAAACTGCCCACGTCGCGCGTCTGTTTCTGCAGCTTGCCGCTGCCCTGGATGCTGCTGCCGGAGATCCAGTCCAACGGCGACGCCAGCGCCGGCGCGGCGGGAAGCGCCAGGGCGCAGGCGGCCAGCAGCAGGGCGGTTGCGGTGCGGGCATGGCGGGGATGGAAAATTGCGTGTGTCATTCTTGCTCCCTGTTTAGAATTTGTATGCGTGCATGGTATGCCAGCGCGCCGCGTTTGCGTACCGCGCTGCGACAGACGGCAATGCTGGCGGCACAGAATGCAGGAGGATGCGACAGGATGGCATGAGGTATCATGCCGGTATTGGACATACGACGACCGGCACGCGCCGCTCACACTACTGGAATTACATGCTGATCATCACCATCAAACAGGGCAAGGAAAAGAGCTTGCTGGGCCAATCGTGGATTTACGCATCCGCGATTGAAAAAGTCGAAGGCAAGCCGCAGGAAAAAATGAAGCCTGGCTCGACGGCCATCGTGCAGAGCTCGTCAAAGCAGTTCATCGCCCGCGCCGCCTACAATTCGAAGTCGCAGATCCGCGCGCGCATCTGGAGCTTCAAGGAAGACGAGCCCGTCGACCACGCGCTGATCAAGCGCCGGGTCAAGGCCGCCATCGAGAAAAAGCTGCCAGCCATCAAGAAGGCGGGCGAGAACCAGTTGTTGACCTTGATCAAGGGCGAGGACGAGGGCTTGCCGGGCCTGGTGGTGCAGCTGTTTGGCGGCGTGCAGGGCTATCTGATCTGCGAATTCAACGCCGGCGGCGTCGATGCGTGGAAAGTGGCCATCGTGCAATCGCTGATGGCTTCCACGGGCTGCGTGAACGTGTACGAGCGTTGCGACGAGCTGATGCGCAAGGGCGAAGGCTTGCCACTGATCGACGGCGCGCTGGCCGGCGAGGAACCGCCCGATGAAGTCATGCTGACGGACAACGGCGTGCGCTATGCGCTGGACCTGAAGACGGGACACAAGAGCAAGTTCCGCTGAGAATGGCGGTAGACAAAAAAAGCCGGCGCGAGCCGGCTTTTTTGACATCTGCTACTCGAGCGGCACGCTGCGGTATTTATTGACTTCCAGGGCCGACACCGCCGGCGCATCATTGCCCCACGAGGCGCGCAGGTAGCTCACCACGGCCGCCACTTCGCGGTCGTCCATCACGGGGCCGAACGGCGGCATGCCGTAGGGGCGCGGATTGCCGCTGGTTCCAGGCGCGAAGCCGCCGTTGAGCACGAGGCGGATGGCGTTCACGGCCGAGATAGTCGTCAGCGCGCGGTTGCCGGCCAGCGGCGGATAGCCGGGCGGCACGCCCTTGCCGTCGGCCTGGTGGCAGCTCGCGCATTGCGCCTCATACAGTTTCGCGCCCAGCGCCAGCTGTTCCCGCGCCTGCGCCGACGTGTCGCGCGGCGTGCGCGGCGCCGGCCGGGCCGGGCCGGGCAGGCTTTTCAGGTACACGGCCATCGCCTGCACGTCGGCGCCGCTCATGTGCTGCAGGCTTTGCCGCACCACTTCGGCCATGGGGCCGAAGACGGTGGCGCGCGGCGAGACGCCCGTTTGCAGCAATTCCACGATATGCGCCGTGTCCCAGTCGCCCAGGCCCGCTTCCGCATCCGACGTCAGCGAAGGCGCATACCAGCCCAGCATGGGGATCAGGCCGCCCGACAGGCCGTCGTCGCTGCCGCCCAAGGTGGTGCGGCTGCTATGGCAGGCGCTGCAGTGGCCCAGGCCCTGCACCAGGTAGGCGCCGCGGTTCCACTCCATGCTGTGCGTCGTGAGCGGCTGGTACACGCCCGGCTTGAAGTACAGCGCGCGCCAGGCGGCCAGCGCGATCTGCTGGTTGTAGGGGAAGCGCAGTTCGTGCGGCAGGCTGGCCTGCCTGTGCGGCGGCACGCTCTGGAAATACGCGTACAGGGCGTCGCTGTCTTCGCGCTGCACCTTCGTGTAGTTGGTGTACGGAAAGGCCGGATACAGCAGGCGGCCATCCTTCGATTTGCCGTTATGGATGGCGCGCCAGAAGTCGTCGGCCGTCCAGCTGCCGATGCCCGTTTCCCTGTCGGCCGTGATGTTGGGCGACATCACCTTGCCGAATGGCGTTTGCAAGGCGCGTCCGCCGGCGTACGGCACGCCGCCGCGCGTCGTGTGGCAAGCCATGCAGTCGCCCGCCTTGGCCAGGTAGGCGCCGCGCGCGACCAGCTGCTCTTTTCCCAATGTACTGGCGGCGGCCGGCGGCCCGACGTCGTCCGCAGGCCACAGCAGGAATCTGGCGCCGGCCGCGACGATGGCGACGCCGGCAATCGCGATCAGCCATTTCTTCATGGCGCCACCTGCGCGCCGGAGCCCGGCACGCCGCCGCAGTGCAGCGGCAGCGGCACGGCGATGTTTTCCGCGGGGCGGGCGTCGGCGCTGGCCACTTGCGTGCCCAGCCAGGCCGAGACGGCGCCCACGTCCGCGTCCGACAGGCGTTCGGCGACTTGCGCCATGCAGTCGGGCGCGTGGGCGCGGCGCTTGCCGTTCTTCCACGCGCCGAACTGGGCGTTGATATAGTCGCGCGGCAAGCCCAGCAAGCCGGGGATGGCGGGCGCCACGCCGGCCAGCTTTTCGCCATGGCAGGCGATGCAGGCGGGAATCTTCTTGCCGCTGTCGCCTTGCAGCACCAGCTGGCGGCCCCGCGCCAGGGCGGCCGCACCGGCATTGCTGGGCTGGGCCGGCGGCGGGGCAGGGTGGTGTGCCGCAAAGTAGTCGGCGATTTCGCGCAAGTAGGCGTCCGGCAAGTGCTCCACCATATAGTTCATCATCGGATACTGGCGCCGTCCTTCGCGGAAATTGAGCAGCTGGTTGTACAGGTAGCCGGCCGGCTTGCCGGCGATGCGGGGAAAGAAGGCGTCGTGCTTTTCCTGTTGCGCATGGCAAGCCGTGCATGCCTTGATGCGCTGTTCCAGGCTGTCGTGGCTGGCGGAAATGGTGGCGGGCGCGGCCAGCGCCAGGGTGGGCAGCGCGATGGCCAAGGCCAGCATGCAGAGGGTGTGCCGTGGCAGGGAAAGTCGCATGGAAAGTGGCATGGGAAGATAAGCTGTCTCGTCGGTCGATGGCGCGTGCCGGTGTTGCTGCCCGGATGTTGTTACCCTAGCATATACTGGGCGCTGTGATTGGGACAGGATCAGTTTTGCAATAAAACTACGGATCAGTTTGAGGGAGCACGGTTGAAACGCTATGAAGAGTTGGCGGAGGAAGTCGCCGCCATGATCAGCACGCAGCTGTTGCTGCCTGGTGACAAGTTGCCATCCGTGCGCCAGCAACATGCGCGGCGCGGCGTCAGCCCGTCGACCGTGTTCCAGGCATATTATTTACTGGAAGCGCGCGGCATGATCGTCTCGCGGCCCCGCTCCGGCTATTACGTGGCGCCGCAGCGCGCCGCGCTGGCGCCCGAGCCGGACAGTTCCCGTCCGCTCGACGCCAGCACCACGGTCGATGTCAGCGACCTCGTGTTTGAAGTGCTGGGCGCCGTCGGCGCGCGCGACATCGTGCCGTTCGGCTCGGCGTTTCCCAGCCCCGATTTGTTTCCAATGGAGAAGTTGGCGCGGGCCGTCTCGGCCAGCATGCGCCGCCTCGACCCGTGGAGCACGGTCACGGATTTATCGCTGGGCAATGCGGAACTGCGGCGCCAGATCGCGCTGCGCTACCAGCTCGACGGCGTGCTCGTTTCCAGCGACGATATCGTCATCACGAATGGCGCGCTGGAAGCGCTGAACCTGTGCCTGCAAGCCGTCACGCGGCCTGGCGACACGGTGCTGATCGAATCGCCCAGCTTCTATGCCTGCCTGCAGGCGCTGGAGCGGCTGGAACTCAAGGCCGTCGAGATCGCCACCAGCCCGCGCGACGGCGTCGACCTGGCGGCGCTGGAAGAGTTGCTGCAGCGCCACCAGCCCAAGGCGTGCTGGCTGATGACGAATTTCCAGAATCCCCTCGGCAGTTTGATGCCGCCGGAAAAGAAGCGCGCACTGGTGGCGTTGCTGGCGCGCCACGGCGTGCCGCTGATCGAGGATGATGTGTATGGCGAGCTGTATTTCGGCAAGCAGCGTCCGGGCTTGACGAAAAGCTACGACAGCGCGGGCATGGTCATGCATTGCAGCTCGTTTTCCAAGACCCTGGCGCCCGGTTTCCGCCTGGGCTGGGCCGTGGCGGGACGCCATGCGCGCCGGGTCGAGCGATTGAAGCTGACCACCAGCCTGTCGGCGCCGATCCCGCTGCAGATGGCGCTGGCCGATTACCTGGCGCAGGGCGGCTACGACCGCCATTTGCGCCAGCTGCGCCTGACCCTGGCGGCGCAGCAAAACACCATGCTGCAAGCCATCGCCGTGCATTTTCCGCCGGGCACCCGCGTCACGCGCCCGCAGGGCGGCTATTTCGTCTGGGTCGAGATGCCGGCCAGCGTCGACGCGCTGGCCATGCACCGCAGCGCGCTGGCGGCCGGCATCAGCATCGCGCCCGGTCCCATCTTTTCCGCCACGCGCGCATTTCGCCACTGCATCCGCCTCAATTACGGCCACCCATGGACGCCACGGCTGGAAGAGGCCATCGCCACCCTGGGACGGCTGGCGCGGACGCAGCCTGGCGGGGAATAAAAAATCCCTTCCGTCAGCACGTGTTTCATTCCAAAAAGAAATATTACTGTTATATTGATGTATCTATAACTAATGATGGGAAAGATAATGGATAACTCGCAGCCGGAAGTGGGTCGTACGCAGGATACGACGATCGCCATCCTGTCCCATATTGGCGGCCTGTTCACCAGCTGGGTGGCGCCGCTGATCATTTACCTGATCAAGAAGGACGATGCGGACAAGTTCTCGGCCGAGAATGCCAAGGAAGCGCTGAATTTCCAGATCACCCTGATCCTCTGGTACATCCTGTGCTTCATCCTGACCTTCGTCATCATCGGCATCTTCCTGTTCTGGCTGGTGGCGCTGGGCAATCTGGTGTTTTCCATCATTGCCGCCGTCAAGGCCAGCAACGGCGTCGTCTACCGCTATCCGCTGACCTGGCGCCCGGTCAAGTAAAACCGTGCCGCGCCGCCCCGCTTCAGCCGGGGCGGCCGGGCAGCGCGAGGAATGCCGCGAAGTCGGGCGCCACCGTCGTGGCGGCGCCTGTCTCGTGCGACCACAGCACGACCACGGGTTCGCCTGCCGAACCCGTTTGCGCATAGTCAAAGCAATAGTAATCGCCGGTGCCGAACTGGGCGAAAGGCAGCAGGCTATCGGCATCGCTGGCATTCCCGCCCACCATCTCCAGCCATTCCCGCCAGTCCGCGCGGTAATGGCGCTCGATCGATTCCCACGTCTTGCGCGCATTGGCCGCGTCGTAGACGGGAAACACGCACAAGGCGCCCAGCGCGCGGCCATTGTTCGCCAGCAGCCATTGCACGTAGGACGCGGGCAGCGTCCGGCCCAGCGCCTGTTCGGCGGCGGCGATCGCTGCCGGGGTGGTGCCGATGGAGGTGTTTTTGCGCATGATACAGTGCGGCTGTAGCAGCCAGCGAGGTTGGCTCAGGCCGGTGCGGGCGGCGCGGATGGCGGCGTGCTGGCGCGCGCCGCTTTTTGCGGCGCGACCTTGCCGCCGTCGGCGATCCAGCGGCGGTACACGCGCAAGGCTACTTGCGCATCGTCGGCCGCGTACAGGATCTGCTTTTCCGTCAGGCGCGAGGTGGCCCAGTTGGTGGTGGAGATTTTTTTCGATTTCTGCAGGTGCAGGCCGAAGAACTTGGCCACGGCCGTCTTCGCGCCCAGGTCGTTGCGCTGGCCGCCGCGCAGGGCGACGGACAGGTCGAGCACTTGTGCCGGAGCAATGCCCAGCTTGGTGCGCAGGCGCTTGACGTCGTCGGACAGGCCGAAGCCCACCTTCAGGGTCGTGGTCGATTCGAGGATGGCTTTCAGTTCGGCCAGGGCTGGTGCCGGCGTGCTGCCCACCTGGAACAGGTAGGCGATGTCGTCGGTGGCCAGCTGGATCAGATGCGGCCCCGTGGACGACTCGCCCTTGACGAAGGTCGGCTTCGATTCCGTGTCGAAGCCGATGGCATCGGCTGCCAGCAGGGCGGCCATGGCCGCCTGTGCGTCATCGCTGGTGCGTACCAGCTTGACATGGTCGAGTTCGATTCCCTGGTAGGGCGGCAGTGGCGGCGCGGCAGCTGTGTCCATGAAACCGGATCAGCCTTTGCGCGAGAATTTCGCGGTCAGCTGATTCAGTTTTTCCAGGCGCAAACGGTTCGCCTCTTCGGCGGCGGCCGCGTCGCGCTCGGCTTTCTTGCGCTCGGCTTCCTTCTTGAAGCGCTGCTGCAACACTTGCGTGGCGTGGTCGCGGTGGGTTTGCGTCACTTCCGCGCCGGCGGTGCCGTCGAGGTCGTAGCGTACCTTGGCTTTTTCCATCACGCGCAGGTAGCGCAGCGAACCCGTGTGGATGCCCAGCGCCGTGCGCATCAGCTTGCGGTCCAGCTCCGGCAGGCGCGCCAGGATCTGCTTGTCGATACCGATCGACAAGGGCAGGCAATCGCGGAAAGGCGGGAATTGCTCCTGGAACTGCTTCAGCAGGGCGCGCGCGGTCAAACCGGCGGGCGCCGCAGTGGCCGTGGCGGCCGGTGCCGCCGCTGGGGCTGCATCGACTGGCGTGTCAGGAGTGGTGGCTTGCTGGTCTGGCGTGGAGCTGGTCATCGACATCATTGGTTGGGCTATAAAAGGGGAGCATAGCACGCGCCACAGGCAAGTGCATTGTCTTTTTTGGCAACTTGCCCCGCGATATGCATGGGCACGCCTGCTCGCACACAGCGCGAAAGACGGGAAATGTGTATAATGTCGGCTTGCGCTGATGACTGGACCCTGTTTTAACGGTCTGGCTCAGGTGTGCAGGGGATAGGAGCAGTGCGGTGCAGGGCCATCATTATTGATATTTTTGATATCGGATATTTCGCTTATCAATTATCCAGATAACTGGCCTTCGTGCATAATCTTGCTCTCCGCTGTGTCTTCACTGAACAACAATAGATTCAAGCCCGTTCTGGTACGGGCTTTTTTTCATTCCGCAATGTACATCGCTTATTTATCTGACCCGGCTTCGGCCCCGCCGCTCCCGTTACGGGATGCGCGGGCTTTGAACGCTCCGATAGACAGGCGCCGCTGCCTTTGACGGCAGCCGCAACAACACGCTCCATCGAGTCCGGTTTCGCAGGCTTAGGTGGAATCATTCACTTCGCGCCGACACCATCTGGTCTCGCATTAAGAGATATCTCATGAAGAATACGCCAAAAACTTTAACGTTGTCCGCCAAGGCGCCTCGCCCAGCCGCGGCGCCACTTGCCGTACCGAAAACGACTTTATCTTACTTCATCGATAATGCGCAAGCGAATCCGGAAGCTACCGTCACGACGGCGCCGACCGTCGTCACCGTGGTGAAGAAAAGCCGCTCGCGCCTGGCTGCCGTGCCGCCGGCCGACGCGGCTGCGGAAGCACCGCCTGCCGCGCCCGTTACCGATGCTGCCGAGGCCGTAGAAGCGGCGCCCGCCAAGGCGCCTAGCGTGAAGGTCGCCCCGAGCGCCAAGGCCGCGCCCGCGCCGCGCAAGGTCAGCGAAAGCGCCGCCACGAACAAGGTGGTGACGGCCGCCCGCTCGAAAGTCGTGCGCGCCAAGCCGGAAGCGGCGCCCGTGACCATCATCACCGGCGCGCAAGTGGTCAGCAAGACCACGGACGCCGACGCCCTGGCCGCCATCGACACGTCGAATTACTTCCTGCCGACCGTCAAGGTACCGGGCCGCCGTGGCCGTAAACCCAGCGAATTCACGCCGGAAAACGATGAAGTGGCGGCACTGAACGCCGTCGAACGGGCCGAGCTGAAGGCCGTGTCGAAAGCGCGCGACCGCAAGGCCAAGGGTGGCCTGGCCGATGCGCTGGGCGATCCGGAAGCCTCGGCAGCGGACCTGGAACGCCGCCGCAAGCAGATCACGGGCTTGATCAACATGGGCAAGGAACGCGGTTTCCTCACCTATGCCGAGATCAATGACCAATTGCCGGAAAACATCATCGATCCGGAAGCGATCGAAGGCATCATCGCCACGTTCAACGACATGGGCATCGCCGTCTACGAGCGCGCCCCTGACGCGGAAAGCTTGTTGCTGACAGACAACGTCGCCACCGTCACCAGCGACGATGAAGTGGAAGCGGCTGCCGCCACGGCGCTGTCGACGGTCGATTCCGACTTTGGCCGCACCACCGACCCCGTGCGCATGTACATGCGTGAAATGGGCGCCGTGGCGCTGCTGACGCGCGAAGGCGAGATCGAGATCGCCAAGCGCATCGAAGGCGGCTTGAAGGACATGATCCAGGCCATTTCCGCCTGCCCGACGACGATCGGCGAGATCGTTGCGCTGTCGCAAAAAATCGCGCGCGACGAAATCAAGGTCGATGAAGTGGTCGACGGCTTTGTCGACCTGAACGAAAGCAATGCCCCGGCGCCGGCCGCTGCCGCCGCGCCCGCCGCCGCCAGCGGTGACGACGAGGAAGAGGAAGAAGAAGCCGAGGAAGAGGACGGCGACGCCAATGGCGGCGCGGCCGGTTTCTCCAGCGAACAGCTGGCCCAGCTGAAAAAGAATGCGTTGGAGAAATTCAACGTCATTTCGACGCAGTACGACAAGATGCGCAAGGCGCCCGAGGGTTACAACTCGAAAGCCTACATCAAGGCGCAGGAAGCCATTTCGCAGGAACTGCTGGGCATCCGCTTCACGGCCAAGGTCGTGGAAAAGCTGTGCGACACCCTGCGCGGCCAGATGGAAGAAGTGCGCCACATCGAGCGCGCCGTGCTGGAGCTGTGCGTGAACAAATGCGGCATGCCGCGCGCCCACTTCATCAAGGTCTTCCCGGGCAACGAATGCGACCTGGAATGGGTCGACCGCGAAGTCGACTGCAAGTATCCGTACAGCGCCATCCTCAGCCGCAACGTGCCTGCCGTCAAGGAACTGCAAAAGAAGATGATCGACCTGCAGGCGCGCGTGGCCCTGCCGCTGGCTGACTTGCGCAAGATCAACAAGCAGATGGCGGCCGGCGAGAAGCGCGCCCGTCACGCGAAACGCGAAATGACGGTGGCCAACTTGCGCCTGGTGATTTCGATTGCCAAGAAATACATCAACCGCGGCTTGCAATTCCTCGACCTGATCCAGGAAGGCAACATCGGCTTGCTGAAGGCGGTCGATAAATTCGAATACCGCCGCGGCTACAAGTTCTCGACCTACGCCACATGGTGGATCCGCCAGGCCATCACGCGTTCGATCGCCGACATGGCCCGCACCATCCGCGTGCCAGTGCACATGATCGAAACGATCAACAAGATGAACCGCATCTCGCGCCAGATCATGCAGGAAACGGGCAGCGAGCCGGACCTGGCGACCCTGGCCGTCAAGATGGAAATGCCGGAAAACAAGGTGCGCGAGATCATGAAGATCGCGAAAGAGCCGATTTCCATGGAAACGCCGATGGGCGAAGATGGCGATTCGCAACTGGGCGACTTCATCGAAGACAACACCACCCTGGCGCCGCTGGACGCCGCGCTGCACGCGTCGATGCGCAACGTGATCAAGGAAGTGCTGGACTCCCTGACGCCGCGCGAAGCGAAAGTGCTGCGCATGCGTTATGGCGTGGAAATGTCGAACGACCACACCTTGGAAGAAGTGGGCAAGCAGTTCGACGTGACGCGCGAGCGTATCCGCCAGATCGAAGCGAAAGCCATGAGCAAGCTGCGCCAGCCTTCGCGTTCGGACAAGCTCAAAACGTTTTTGACGCAAAACTAAGCAGGTACAAAAAAAGAGGCGCAAGCCTCTTTTTTTTCGTCTGTAGCTATGCCGCGTTACAGCAGGTGCCGGCGCTGACCCAGCAGGCCGGCGCGGAAGTGGCGCCGTGCGCGGTACAGGACCGCGCCGCTGGCGGCGGCGAGGACGGTCATGAAGAACCAGTCCAGCGGGTTGCGGCGCGGCGGCGCCGGCGCCGCCTGCGATGGCACGGCGAAGGCCTGGAATTTGTGTCCCGTGTAGACGGCGCCCACCACCAGGCCGGCGTCCGTGATCTTGTTGGTCAGGTACAGGCCGTCGTCGCGGCGGCGCACCGTCATCACGCCGTCCTTGTACACAAAGGTCATCGGTTCGAAGCCATTGATGCTGACGCTGCCGACGACGTGTCCCGCCGCATTCACGGCCGTGGCGTAGCTGTCGCCCTGGCCGATCATGGCGCCGAGGTCGACCATGCGCCGGCCATCCCAGGCAAACGCATGCCAGCGGCGCTTGTCCGTTTCCGCGGCGCCCACGACGAGGCCCGCGTCATTGATGGCGGTGGCCGAGCTGATACGCCCGCCCGGCAGGGTGCCGATTTCCTGCATGCCCGTGCCGGGGCGGTAGATGAAGGCGCGCCGGTAGCCATCGCCGCGCTGCGCCGTGCCCACCACCACGCCATGATTGTTCAGGCCGCTCGCATAGCTGCTGGCGCCGCCCAGGGTGCCCAGGTCTTGCAGGCTGTGGTCGGCTTTCGTCACATAGGCGTGGAAATCGCCGCCGCTCGTATCGGCATAGCCGGCCACCGTGCCGTCGCGCGCGATGGCCGTGGCGTAACTGCTGCTGCCGCCCAGGGTGCCGAGGTCGCGCATGCCACCCGCCGCGTCATAACGGAAGGCGTGCCAGGCGCCGCTGGCCGTTTGCGAGGACCCCACCACCACGCCATGGGCATTGATGGCCTTGGTAAAGCCTTCATCGCCGCCCAGGGTGCCCAGTTCGCGGATCTGGCCATGCTGGTAGGTGACGGCGCGGCGCCGTCCCGCTTCTTCCATGATGATGCCGGCCACTAGTCCCGCCGGGTTCAAGTCGGACGCGATGCTGCCATTGCCGTCTTTTTCGCCAAAGCCGTGTTCGGCATGGATGGCGGCGCTGGCGGCGGGAATGGCCGCCAGCAGGAACAGGCCGAGGAGCGGGGCGCAAGCGCGGGAGTGGCGTGGCGGCATGATAGTTTCCTCAAAGAAAAAACTCACTATACTTTTTTACGCCGCCATTGCATACCTAATTTGCTACTATTTTTGGTAATATTTCGCGTTTCATCACGATACGTCCGCCACGCGCTCCCTGCTTTGCGGCAGGTGGATGGCCAGCGCCGTGCCCTGGCCCGCCTGGCTGTCGATGCGCAGCTCGCCGCCCAGCGCGTGCACGCGTTCGCGTATGCTTTTCAGGCCGAAGGCGGCCCGCTTGCCGTCGTCGCCCGGCTGCATGCCGATGCCGTTGTCGCTGATGCGCAGCAGAATCGCGTCGTGTTCCTGCGCCAGCGCCACTTCCACTTCGCTCGCTTGCGCGTGGCGCACGATGTTCGACAGCGATTCCTGCAGGACGCGGAAGATGGCCGACGTCTGGCGCTGGTCCAGGCCCAGGTGGGGCGCGTCGCTGGCGATGTGCAGCCGGTAGCGGATGGCGCCGCGGCCTTCCATCTGGCGTATCAGCCATTCGGCGGCCGGGCCCAGGCCCAGCTCCAGGGTACTCGGATGCAAGTCGTTGATGATGGTGCGCACGGAGCGGATGGTGGCGTCGATGGTGTCGAGCACGCGCTGCGCATGGCTGTGCAGGCGCGGATGGGTGCCCGCCGTGCGCGCATGCAGCAGCGACACGTCGATGCGCAGCACCATCAGGTTCTGCCCCAGGTCGTCGTGGATGTCGAGCGCGATGCGCCGGCGCTCCTCTTCCTTGATGGTCTGCTGGTGGTCGGACAGTTCGCGCAGCTGGGCCAGCGAGCGCTGCAGGTTTTCCTCGTTGCGCTTGCTGTCGGTGATGTCGATGGCCATGGCGATGATCATCTGCGGCCGGCCTTCGGCGTCGAACACGGGTTTCTTGTGCGTCTGCACCAGGCGGTTTTCCTGCAGCTGGGCGTTCCACACCAGCTCTTCGCGGATCACCACGCTACGGCTGGCAAACGCTTCCCGGTCCGCCGTGTGGAAGCCCGCACTCTGGTCGCTGGGAAAGTGCTGTATGTCGCGCCCTTCGGCGATGTCCTGGAAGCACACGCCCCATTGCTGTTCGCAGGCTTGGTTCATCAGCACGATGCGCGACTCGGCATCCTTGAGGAACAGCGACAGCGGCATCATCGAGATGATGTCCTGCAGCCGTTCCTCGCTGCGCGCCAGCGCCGCTTCCGTCTGCGCGCGCATGGCGATCTCGGCGGACAGGCGGGCATTCACGTCCTGCAGCTGGGCCGTGCGCAGGGCCACGCGGCTTTCCAGTTCCGCATGGGCGATGCTCAGCGCGTGTTCGGCGCGTTTTTGTTCGGTGATGTCGCTGGCCAGCACGAGGGCGCCCGTCAGGGTGCCGTGCCGGTCGTACAGGCGGCGCCCGCTGAGTATGGCCCAGCGCTCCGTGCCGTCCGTATGCCAGTAGTGGAGTTCTCCCATGCAACTCTGCCCCGCCGTCTGGCGTAGCGGGCACAGCCGTTGCAAGGTGGCCTCGTCATAGAACTCGTCCATGGAGTGGCCCAGCAGTTGGTCGAGGGGGACGCCCAGCATGTGGCCCAGGCGCTGGTTGACGTGCAGGATCTGGCCTTGCGCATCCGTTTGCCACATGCCGTCCTGGGCCGTCTCGGCCAGGTCGCGGTAGCGCATGGCGCTGGCGTCGAGCTGCTGGCGCGTGCTGACGAGATGGGTGCGCAGCCGGCGCAGCAGCCACAGGGCGATGCTGGCGGCGGCCAGCAGCAGCAAGGCCAGCCATACGTGTTCCCAGAAGTCGAGGGCTTGCCAGGCCGCGCCGGCAAGCCAGCCCAGCATGATGAGGATCAGCGCGGCACATGCGGCACTCAGCGTTTCAATCGACCATTTACTCATCCGCGCTCCTGGCGTCATGGTTGGCCGCTGCGGTGCGCGTGGCGCCGGAGTGGGAAAAGTATTCGACGCTAGTGTAATACCAATTGTTGTTTTATTGAGAATATTTTTCCAACAGGAAATCAAGGGGCCGGCCCTGGCTGCGCCGGCCCCATTTTCTTGCCCGTCTGGCTGTCCTAGCCCGTGTTGCGCAGGCCGGCCGCCACGCCGTTGATCGACAGCTGGATGCCGCGGTGCACGCGTTCATCGATCTTGCTTTCCGCCGACAGTGCGCGGTTGCGTTTGATTAACTCCACCTGCAAGTGGTTGAGCGGGTCCAGGTAGGCGAAGCGGTTCTGGATGGAGCGGGCCAGCAGCGGGTTGCCGGCCAGGCGTTCCGTGTTGCCCGTGATCAGCTCCAGGCATTGCAGGGTAGTGCCATGCTCGTCCGTGATGCGCTTGTAGATGCGCTCGCGCAAGCCCTGGTCGGCCACCAGTTCCGCGTAGCGCGAGGCAATCGCCAGGTCCGTCTTGGCCAGCACCATGTCCATGTTCGACAGCAGGGTGGCGAAGAACGGCCACTGCGCGTACATGGTGCGCAGGGTGGCGATCTTGTCGTCCTTCGACGCTGTCTCGCCGTCATTGATCCAGGCGTGGATGGCGCTGCCAAAGCCGAACCAGCCCGGCAGCAGTAAACGGCACTGACCCCAGGAAAAGCCCCAGGGAATGGCGCGCAAGTCTTCGATGCGCTGGTTGGCCTTGCGCGAGGCGGGGCGCGAACCAAGGTTCAGCTCGGCAATTTCGGCGATTGGCGTGGCCGAGAAGAAATACTCGGTAAACCCCGGCGTTTCATACACGAGGTCGCGATAGGCCTTGTAGGCCAGGTTCGACAGTTCCGCCATCACGCCCTCGAAGCGCGCCAGCTGGTTGTTGCGGGCCGGGTTGACCTCTTGCGGCGCCAGGCTCGCTTCCAGCGTGGCGGCAACCAGCAATTCCAGGTTGCGCCGGCCGATTTCCGCGTTGGAAAACTTCGAGGCGATGATCTCGCCCTGTTCCGTCAGGCGGATCTGCCCGTTGACGGTGCCCGGCGGCTGGGCCAGGATGGCTTCGTAGCTGGGGCCGCCGCCACGGCCCACCGTGCCGCCGCGGCCATGGAACAGGCGCAGCTTGACGCCAGCCTTCCGGAAGTCGGCCACCAGCGCCAGTTCCGCCTTGTACAGTTCCCAGTTCGACGTGAGGAAGCCGCCATCCTTGTTCGAATCGGAATAGCCGAGCATGACTTCCTGCAACTGTCCCTGTTTGGCGATCAATTGCCGGACCAGGGGCAAGGCCATCACGCGGCCCATGATGCCGGCCGCGCGCTGCAGGTCGGGGATGGTTTCGAACAGGGGGATGACCATCAGCTCGCACGTGCTCTCGCCAGCATGCCAGTCGGTGCGCAGCAAGCCCGTTTCTTTTTGCAGCAGCAACACCTCCAGCAAGTCGGACACGGTTTCCGTGTGCGAGATGATGTAGTTGCGGATCGCCCGCGCGCCGTAGCGCTGGCGGATGTCGCGCGCCGCGCGCAGGATCGCCAGCTCGGAATCCGTTTCCGCGTCGTAGGCGATGTAGGGCGAATACAGCAGGCGCGGCTGCGCCAGTTCATTCAGCAGCAGCGCTTCCTTGGCGTCTTCCGCCAGGGCCGCATAGTCGGGCGCCACGCCGCTCTTGGCGAACAGGTCGGCCAGCACGCGCTCGTGCACGTCGGAGGTCTGGCGCATGTCGAGCGACGCCAGGTGGAAGCCGAAGATGTCGGCCGCGCGCGCCAGCGTGGCCAGGCGCGGGCGCACGAGGGCCGCGCCATGGTGCGCTTCGAGCGAGGCGACGATGGTGCGCAGGTCGGCGACAAACGCGGCCGCGTCCGGGTAGGCGGCGGCCGGCCCCACTTCCTTGCGCAGGATGTTGGTGGCGCCCAGGGCGCGCGCGGTGGCGGCCAGGCGCGCATAGATGCCGATCAGGGCGCGGCGGTACGGTTCGTCGCTGCGGTGCGGCGAGGCGTCCGGCGACTGGTCGGCCAGCGCCTGCAGTTCGCCGCTGACGCCCACCATCAGGGTCGAGACGGACAGTTCCGCGCCCAGCGTGTGCACTTCGTCGAGGTAAAAGTCGAGGATGGTGGTGGCGTGGCGCGCCAGCGCGTGCTGCATGGTGCCCGCGTTGACGTTCGGATTGCCGTCGCGGTCGCCGCCGATCCAGCTGCCCATCTGCACGTAGGCGGCATTGATGGGCTCGATCGTGCCGTCGCCGTTCGGATATTCGGCGGCGATGTCGTCCTCGATGTCGTCGTACAGGCCCGGCAGCTCGCGCAGGAAGGTGATGCGGTAATAGGACAGGGCGTTTTCGATCTCGTCGGCCACCGTCAGCTTCGAATAGCGCAGCATGCGCGTCTGCCACAGCGTGGATACGCGCGAGCGCAGCAGCTGCATGTTGGCGTGCCGCTCCTTCGGCGTCAGCGGCAGGTCGCGCTCGGCCAGCAGGCGGGCGATGTCGTGCTCGGCGTCGAGGATGCTCTTGCGCTGCACTTCCGTCGGGTGGGCCGTCAGCACGGGCGCGATCAGCGCGTCCTGGAAGAAGGTGTCGACCGTCTTGCGCGGCACGCCGGCGGCGCGCAGTTTTTTCAGCGCGAAGCTGACGCTGCCCTTTTGCGCGGGCGAACCGGCCAGCAGGTGCGCGCGGCGGCGGCGGATGTGGTGCTGGTCTTCCGCAATGTTGGCCAGGTGCGAAAAGTAGGAAAAGGCGCGCACGACGGAAATCGTCTGTTCGCGGCTCAGTTCCTTCAGCATGGCGTCCAGTTCCAGCGCCGCGTCCGCGTCCGCTTCGCGGCGGAAGCGCACCGAGGTCTGGCGGATGGTTTCCACCACGTTGAAGACGGCGTCGCCTTCCTGTTCGCGCAGCACGTCGCCCAGCAGGCGGCCCAGCAGGCGGATATCTTCTTTCAGCGGCGCGTCCTTGTCGGCAGGGACCGGGGCGGCGGTTTCGGGTGCTACGGCGTCATTGAGCATAATAAAGAACCAAAGTAGGTGTAAAAGCAAGGGAATGAGGATCGCACCGGGCGTTTAGCCGCAGGGGGGAGGGGGCGCATGATAAAATTTGTGGTCTTCAACATGGACGCTAGCCTGACTTGGCCTTCTAGGCAAAGGGATAACGATTATAGCGACGCCAGAGCCCATTTCGATACGAATTGATATCTGGCAACGACAATCGCAGCGACAATCGCAACGACAATGACAATGACCGCGAAAGAACTTGTTTTGAAAGCATCCGAATTGACCCCGAACGAATTGAAGCCGACCATTCCCGCCCGCCTGGTGATCGCGTCGCGCGAGAGCCGTCTTGCCATGTGGCAAGCCGAGCATGTGCGTGCGCGCCTGGCCGCACTGTATCCGCAGTGTAGCGTCGAAATTCTCGGCATGACCACACGCGGCGACCAGATTCTCGACCGCGCCTTGTCCAAGGTAGGCGGCAAGGGCCTGTTCGTCAAGGAACTGGAAGTGGCGATGGAGGAAGGGCGCGCCGACCTGGCCGTGCATTCGCTGAAAGACGTGCCGATGGAGTTGCCCGAAGGCTTTGCGCTGGCCGCCATCCTCGAGCGTGAAGATCCGCGCGACGCCTTTGTCTCCAACGATTACGCCAGCCTGGCCGAGCTGCCGCACGGCGCCGTCGTGGGCACGAGCAGCCTGCGCCGCCAGTCGCTGATCGCCGCGCGCTACCCGCACCTGACCATCCTGCCGCTGCGCGGCAACCTCGACACGCGTTTGGGCAAGCTCGACCGTGGCGATTACGCGGCCATCATCCTGGCCGCCGCCGGCCTGAAGCGCCTGGGCCTGGCGTCGCGCATCCGCGCCGTGCTGGCGCCGGAAGACAGCCTGCCGGCCGCCGGCCAGGGCGCCATGGCGATCGAGATCCGCGGCCAGCGCGCCGACGGCGTCGACCTGGCGGCCCTGCTGGCGCCGCTGAACCACGCGGCCACGGCGCAAGCCGTCACGGCCGAGCGCAAGGTGTCGAAGATTTTCGGCGGCAGCTGCCAGATTCCGCTGGCCGCGTTTGCCACCGTCGACGGCGACAGCATGCGCCTGCGCGCCATGGTCGCCACGCCCGATGGCGCGCGCATGGCCAGCGCCGACGTGACTGGCGCCGCTGCCGCGCCGGAACTGCTGGGCGAGCAGGTGGCCGAGCTGCTGCGCGGGCAGGACGCCGCCGGCATCCTCGCTTCGTGCGCCATCACTCCCGACAACCATGAAGGCCTGGCGCCGCATGCCTGACAGCGTGGTGATCACGCGGCCCGCGGCGCAGGCGGGGCCGCTGGCCGCCAAGGTCGCGGCGCTGGGCTTGCCGGTGACGCGATTGCCGCTGCTGGAAATCCATGCGCTCGATGGCGAGCGGGAATGCGCGCACCTGCTGGCCGTGCTGGCCCGCCTGGCCGACTATGACCTGGTGGCATTCGTCTCGCCGAACGCCATCGACTGCGTCTTTGCGCACTTGCGCGCCTGGCCGGCCGGCTTGCCGCTGGCCGTGGTGGGCGAGGGCAGCCGCCTGGCGCTGGCCGCGCATGGCGTCACGGACGCCAACGCCACGATCACCAGCCCGCTCGACGCGGCGCGCAGCGATTCCGAGCACCTGCTGCTGGCGCTGGACTTGCCGGCCCTGCGCGGCAAGCGCGTGCTGATCGTGCGCGGCGACGGCGGACGCGATTACCTGGCCGACGGCTTGCGCGCGGCCGGTGCCACCGTCGAGTTCGTCACGGCCTACCGCCGCAAGGTGCCCAAGCTGACGCCGGCCTTGCGGGCGACCCTGGAAAACTTGTTGCAGCATAATAACGACTGGATCATCACCAGCTCGGAAGCGCTGCGCGGCTTGCTGGCGCTGCTCGATGAATTGGGCGGTGAAAAGACGGCTGTTGTGAAAATGCAACAACAGCATCTGATCGTGCCACATGCCCGCATTGCACAAACGGCGGCCACCCTGGGTTTTGCCCGGGTCACCTTGACAGGATCAGGCGACGCAGGAGTGCTCGCCGCGTTACAATCACGACCATGAACGAAATGCCTACACTCTCCGAACCAAATGCCACGCCTGGCAGCACCGTGAAGACGGCGCCGCAGGCGGCCGACCAACCTGCCGGCCGCGCGCCGAGCTTGATCGAGCAGCTGCAAAAGCCCATGAGCATCGCCGTCATCGTACTGGCGGTGCTGCTGGCTGCGCAAAGCTGGTCGACCAGCAAGCAGATCCGCAACCTGCGCGAAGAAGTGGCCAAGCGCCTGCAAAAGGGCGATGTCAGCAATGCCGAAACGGGCGTGCTGGCGCGCAACGTGCAAGAAGGTAATAAAGAGCTGCAAATCAAGGTGGGCGCGCTGGAAAACCGCCAGAGCGAAACCCAGAGCCAGCAGCTGGCGCTGGAACAACTGTATAACGACCTGTCGAAGAACCGCGACGAGTGGGCGCTGACGGAAATCGAGCAAGTGCTGTCGACGGCCAGTCAGCAGCTGCAGCTGGCCGGCAACGTGCCGGGCGCGCTGATCGCCCTGCAGAACGCGGACCGCAGCCTGTCGCGTTCCGACAAGCCGCAATTCATCACCATCCGCCGCGCCATCGGCCGCGACATGGAAAAACTCAAGGCCCTGCCCAGCGTCGATTCGACGGGCGTGGCCCTGCGCCTCGATGCCGTGATCGCCCAGATCGACTCCCTGCCGATGCTGTCCGACGAAACGCCGGCCCTGCCGGCCGCGCCGGAAAAGCCGGGCAAGGCCAAGCCCGTGCGCGATGCCGCCGGCAAGCTGGTGGGACCGCCGGCGCCGGAACCGCTGCTGCAAAAAGTGCGCGACGGCTGGAATACGTGGAGCGGCGACATGTGGAACGACGTGCGCCAGCTGATCCGCATCCGCAGAGTCGATACGCCGGAAGCGCTGATGCTGTCGCCGACGCAATCGTACTTCTTGCGCGAAAACGTCAAGCTGCGCCTGCTGAATGCGCGCATGGCCTTGTTGTCGCGCAATGAAACGGCCTTCCGCAACGACTTGATCGCCGCCCAGGATGCGCTGGCCAAGTATTTCGATACGCGCGCCAAGAGCACGCAGACGGCGCAAGCCCTGCTGCGCCAGGTGCAGGCCAGCAACCTGGCCATCGAAATGCCGACCTTGTCCGACAGCCTGACGGCTGTGCGCAACTACAAAGCGAAGTCCTGAGCCCATGCGTCTATTTCTCTGGTTACTCGCCCTGATGGCCGCGGCGATCGGTATCGCCGTGACGGCCCGTTTCAACCCCGGCAACGTGGTGCTGTTCTATCCGCCGTACCGCATCGACCTGTCGCTGAACTTCTTCCTGCTGCTGCAGGTGCTGCTGTTCGTGCTGCTGTACCTGCTGGTGCGCGCCGTGCGCGCCACCGTGCGCATGCCGGCGCAAGTGGCGGCCTACCGCCAGCGCAAGCGTGAACGCGATGGCAACAAGGGCTTGCGCGAAGCCTTGAAAGCCCTGTTCGAAGGCCGTTTCGGCCATGCGGAAAAAGCCGCCTTGCGCGCCGCCGAACTCGATGAAAACGCCGGCCTGGCCGCGCTGATCGGCGCGCGCGCCGCGCACCGCATGCGCCAGTCCGAACGCCGCGACAGCTGGCTGGCCCGCGTCGAAGGCGATGCCAGCCTGAAGACGGCGCGCCTGATGACGGTGACGGAATTGCTGGTCGACGACCACCAGCCGGAAGCGGCGCTGGCCGCCGTGCGCGAACTGAACGCCAGCGGCACGCGCCATATCCACGCGCTGCAATGGTCGCTCAAGGCCGAGCAGCAGGCGAAGAACTGGCCCGAAGTGCTGCGCCTCGTGCGTTCGCTCGACAAGCACCGCGCCCTGCATCCGGCCCTGTCCTCGCGCCTGCGCGAGCTGGCCTACGACCATTTGCTGTCCGACCCGTCGCATGACGCCGAGTCGCTGCTGCGCGTCTGGTCCACGGTGCCGAACGCGGACCGCGTCAAGCCCTACATCGCCTGCCGCGCCGCCACGGCCCTGAATGCGCGCGGCCTGCACGACGAAGCGCGCCTCGTGTGCGAAGAATCGCTGGCCGCCGACTGGGACGACCGCGTCGTGCGCGCCTACCGCGAAGCGGCCGCGCCGGCCGGCACGCCGGCCCTGCTGCTGCAGATCGAGCATTGCGAACAGTGGCTGAAACAGCGTCCGCTGGACGCGGAACTGGCGCTGACCCTCGGCTCCCTGTGCCTCAAGCAAAAACTCTGGGGCAAGGCCCAGCGCCACCTGGAGCAGGCGCTGTCGGATGCGAACGAGCCGCAGATGGTGCGCGACGCCCACCTGAAGCTGGCGCAGATGCACGACGCCTTGCAGCAGACGGAGCAAGCCGCCGCCCATTACCGCCAGTGCGCGCTGGCCACCATCCTGTAAGCGCAGGTGTCAGACGTCAAAAAGCCGTTCAGTGCAGACTGAACGGCTTTTTTTATGCGCACTCCATGGCGGAGTGCGCTACTACCTTACTTCTTCTGTCCCGCTGCCGGTGCGGCCGTACCTTCCGGCAAGGCATAGGCGATCAGGGTGTCGCTCATCTTTGTGCCCAGCGAACCGTGGCCGCCGGCCATGACGACGACGAACTGGCGTCCCGACTTGTTCGACACATAGCTCATCGGCGTGGCCTGGCCGCCTGCCGGCAGGCGCGCTTTCCAGATGACCTTGCCGTTGCGCACGTCATAGCCGCGGATGTAGTAGTCGAGCGTGCTGCTGAGGAAGGTCACGCCGCCACCGGTGGTGACCATGCCGCCCAGGCTGGGCACGCCCAGCGGCAGCGGGATCGGCACGGGACCGCTGTCGCGCGTGGTGCCGTTCTTGTGCATCCATACTTTCTTCATGGTGCGCAGGTCGACGGCGGCCACATAGCCCCATGGTGGCGCCTGGCATGGGAAGCCCAGCGGCGAGAGGAAGGCCTTGATTTCCACGGCGAACGGCACGCCCGTCTGCGGCTGCAAGCCCATTTCGCCGCCGGTGCCGCCCTTGGCCGTCGTTTCCGCGCGCGGCACGAGTTTTTCCAGGAAGCCCATGTAGTCGGGATTGACGATCAACAACTGGCGCACGGGGTCGATGGCCGCGCCGCCCCATTCGAAGATGCCCAGGGGACCAGGGGAAATGACGGCGCCCTTGCCGGCCGTTTGCGGCGTGAACGGGCCTTCATAGCGGCGTTCCTTGAAGATGATGCGGCACGCCAGCTGGTCGAACGGCGTGGTGCCCCACATGTCCGCTTCGCTGATGTTGCGCTCAGGCAGGAAGGTGAGGGCCGAGAACGGCTGCGTGGGCGACAGGGTGTCGCCGGCGGCCGGATGGCTCGTCGGCACGGGTTTTTCCGGCGCCGGCACGACCAGGCTGCCGTCGCGGCGGTCGATCACATAGATGTCGCCGCGTTTCGTCGTGGCGACGACGGAAGGGACCTTGCCTTTCGGCGTGTCGATGTCGACCAGGGTCGGCTGGCCGCCGATATCCATGTCCCAGATATCGTGGTGCACGGTCTGGTAAGCCCAGCGCACCTTGCCCGTCGCCAGGTCCAGCGCGACGATGGCGCTGTTGTATTTCTCGCCGTTCTTGTTGCGGTTGCCGCCCCAGGTATCGGGTGTTTCGTTGCCCATCGGGATGTACACCATGCCCAGCTTTTCATCGATGCTGGCCACGCCCCACGAATTGGGCGAGTTGTTGGTGTAGTTCTTGCCTTCAGGGAAGGGTTGCGTATCTTCCGGCGTGGCCGGGTCCCAGTTCCACAGCAGCTTGCCGGTGACGGGATCGTAGCCGCGGACCACGCCCGACGGTTCTTCCGTCGAATGGTTGTCCGTCACGCTGGCGGCGATGACGGCCACGTTCTGCGCCACGGCCGGCGGCGAGGTCGGCATCAGGAAGCCCCGCTTGATCATGGCCATGTTCTTGTACAGGTTGATGACGCCATTGTCGCCAAAGCTCTTGCACGACTCGCCCGTATCGGCATTCACGGCGATCATGGTGCCGTCCATGGTCGGTGCCAGGATGCGGCGTGGGCATTCCATGGTGGAAGCCTGCGGCGCCGGATTGTCTTTGGCGCGGCCCGCGTTCACGTCCCAGTAGGCGACGCCGCGGCAGATCATGTGCTGGTAGCTGGCCGCATCGCGGTTGATCTTCGGATCGTGGCGCCAGAGCTCCTTGCCCGTGTCCGGGTTCAAGGCGATGACGATGTTGTGCGGCGTGCACAGGTACAGCATGTCATTGACCTTCAGCGGCGTCACTTCGTTGGCGATCTCGCCCGGGTCGTTCGGTCCCTTGAAGTCGCCCGTGTGATAGGTCCAGGCTTCTTTCAGGCCAGAAATATTGGCGGGCGTGATCTGTGCCGCCGGCGCATAGCGGTCGCCATAGCCGGAACGGCCATACGCGGACCAGTCATTGTGCGCGACGCCGGGGGCGAAATCGCCGGCGGCGCTGGCTGCCATGCTGTCGGCGGGCACTTCGCCATGCAGGTCGTGGTAATCCTGGAACAGGGCGATGACGCCGGCGATGACGGTCAGCGCCACGGCGGCGCTGAGCGCGGTCTTGCCGGCATGTCCCTGTTGTGCCGCGCCCTCGGCGGGCGGGTTCAGGCGGCGGCTGACGAAGGGCAGCAGCAGCCAGACGGCGGCGGCAAACCAGATGTCCAGGCGCGGCAGCAATTGCCACCAGTCGAACTTCACTTCAATCAGGGACCAGATCAGGGTGGCGGTCAGCAAGAATGCGAGGAAGGGCTGTGCGCTGCGCTTGCCCTTGAAGACGAGCACGCCCGCAACCAGCATGCCGATGCCGGCCAGCAGGTAGTACCAGGAGCCGCCGAGACTGGCCAGCCAGATGCCGCCGCCCAGCAGGGCGAGGCCAAACAGAATGAAAATAACGCCGGTGACCTTTAATAAAGGCCCGGGCCGGGAAGAGGGAATCATCATATTCCTTTTTGCAAGGATTTATCGGTGGCGCGCTGATGGCGCCATAGTGGATTCAGGGAAGGCGTCGATTGCAGAATATACAAAGTTTGGAATCACCAGAATGTGACAGTTTATCAGAACTGATGATTTTCTTTTGCTGGCGCTATTTTTTTTGCGGGTCGTCATTTGAATCAAATAACTCTTCAAATAAGAACAAATATTATGCTGGAAGAGGAGCTGCGCTGGGCAGGAAGCCCGGCTGGCCGCGGAGTTAAAGGGGTATTGCAGCATCGGTGTAATAATGCGGAGGCATTGCGGGACTGATGATGGTGGAACTGTTGTTATAAGTGGCTGCAAGAAATGCAATGCCGATGATAATAACCATTGGTTCGGCATGGTGATATTGAAATGAAAATTTAAAAAGTGGTTCTGGTATTAATTATCGGCGGCGGTAGTATTACTTAAGTGTTTTTACTTATTATTTCCCGCAGTCCGTTTATTCGCTGGCTGAACAGCTGCGGCGGACAGGAATGGCAAGAACGGGACAGGCCGCGCGCACCGGCGGGCGCCTCCCGCGGCTGTTGCTTGCGGGAGGCGCAAAACGCTGATGGGCCGCTGCTGCATCGCACAAGCTGCCTGTACTTCGCTATAATTACGCGGTTAAAACACAATCCGCTATAAGGAAAATCCATGAGTTTGAATAACGTCTCTTCCGGCCGCGACCTGCCGAACGATTTCAACGTCGTCATCGAAATCCCGATGAACGCCGATCCGATCAAGTACGAAGTCGACAAGGAAAGCGGCGCGATCTTCGTCGATCGCTTCATGGGTACCGCCATGCACTACCCGTGCAACTACGGCTACGTGCCGAACACCCTGTCGCCGGACGGCGACCCGGTCGACGTGCTGGTCATCACCCCATTCCCGCTGATCCCGGGCGTGGTCGTGCGCTGCCGTCCTATCGGCGTGCTGAAAATGACCGACGAGTCGGGCGAAGACGCGAAAGTGCTGGCCGTGCCAGTCGATAAAGTGCTGTCGATCTACAGCCACTGGCAAAAGCCGGAAGATCTGAACGAACTGCGCCTGCGCCAGATCCAGCACTTCTTCGAGCATTACAAAGACCTGGAAAAAGGCAAATGGGTCAAGATCGACGGTTGGTATGGTCCTGAAGTGGCCAAGGAAGAAATCCTCGGCGGCGTTGCCGCCTACAAGGCCGATGCTGAAAAAGCCGCTTCCTAATTAAAACGCTGCGCGGACAACTGCGGCTTGCCGCCGGTTTTCTGTCGTGTGCGAGTAAAAAGCGCACCCTGCTATGATGGCCGGGTGCGCTTTTTTATTGCCACAACATAACTCTTTCCGATGGGGATGATGGCTTTTTCACGCCTAAAATATTATCGAAAAGTTAATTTGTAGTGATAACCGGGAGGTGGTATGTATTCTGAGCATTTATTGATGCGCTCATGGTGGGTGTTGGCCCTGCGCGGCGCGGCGGCGATCGCCTTTGGCGCGATTACCCTGGCCTGGCCCGGCGTGACGGTATTGTCGTTGCTGACCGTGTTTGCCGTGTATGCGCTGCTCGGTGGCGGCGTTTCCGTCGTCGGCGCCTTCAGCAACCGCAAGCATGGCGGCGACTGGTGGGCCTTGCTGCTGCTGGGCATCTGCGGCCTGGCCGTGGGTATTTTGACCATCATTAACCCGCTGCTGACGACGTTTGCCTTGATCGTCATGATCGGCGTCAATGCGCTGGTCTCGGGTGTGTTCGATATCGTGCTGGCGATCCGCCTGCGCAAGGTCATCCAGGGCGAATGGCTGCTGGTGCTCAATGCCCTCATTTCCATCGCCTTCGGCATCCTGATCCTCATGTTTCCGGCCGCCGGCACCTTCGCCCTCGTGTGGATGATCGGCGTGTACGCCTTGCTGACGGGCATCTTGCTGCTGACCTTGGCATGGCGCGCCTACAAGCTGAAGAAGGATGGTGCCTTCGGCGGCAGTTCGGGGCGCTCGGCCGCCTGATTCCGCCTGCGTACTCGTGATGACGAGCGCTCCCCGCCAGCCGGCCGGGAGCGTTTTTGCTTTCAGGGTGCCGCTGCCGTGCGAAACGGGCTGTGCTCGTTCAATTCATCGAGGTAGGCATTGATGCCGCCCCGTTCGCGCTCGAGGAAGCGCTGCACGGCGTCGGCAAACGCGGGGTGCGCCAGCCAGTGGGCGGACCACGTCTTTTGCGGCAGGAAACCGCGCGCCATCTTGTGCTCGCCCTGCGCGCCGCCTTCGAAGGTGGCGATGCCGTTGGCGATGCAAAACTCCAGCGGCTGGTAATACGCCGTCTCGAAATGCAGGCAGGGCACGTGTTCGAGCGCGCCCCAGTAGCGGCCGTACAGGGTGTCGGCAGTGTGGATCAGCAGCGAGGCGGCAATGGCCCGGCCTTCGCGCTCGGCGATCACCAGTAAAATGTTCTGCGGCATGCTGAAACCTATGCGCAGGAAGAAATCGAGCGACAAATAGGGCGAGGAGCGGTGTTCCGCATAGGTATTGCTGTAGCAGCGGTGGAACAGCTTCCAGTCGGCATCCGTGGCGTCCACGCCGCGCACCTGGCGCAGGGTGACGCCGGCCTCGCTCACCTTGCGCCGCTCGGCGCGGATATTCTTGCGTTTCTTGTGTTCCAGGGTGGCGAGGAATTGTTCGAAATCCGTGTAGCCGGGATTGAGCCAGTGAAACTGCACGCCGCTACGCATCAGGTAGCCGGCTTGCGCAAGCTGGCGCGCCTCGCTTTCCGGCGGGAACAGGATGTGGCAGGACGAGACGTCGCTGGCTTGCTGCTGCGCCTGCAGGAAGGCCAGCAGGGCGGCGCGCGCCTGGCCGTCGCGGGCCAGCAGGCGCGTGCCGCTGACGGGCGTAAACGGAATCGCCGACAGCAGTTTCGGGTAATATTCGAGGCCATGTTGCTGATACGCATCGGCCCAGGCCCAGTCGAACACATATTCGCCATACGAGTGCGATTTCAGGTACAGGGGCAGGGCGGCGGCCAGGGTCTCGCCCTGCCACAGCACGAGGTAATTCGGCTGCCAGCCCGTGTCGGCGCTGGCGCAGCCGGACTCGTGCAGCGCGTGCAAAAAGGCGTAGGAGAGGAAGGGATTGGCGTCCAGCTGGCGCGCCAGCAGTTCGGACCAGGCCGCTTCGCCAATTTCAGCCAGGGTAGAGACGATAGCCGTGCGATAATTCATTGTTGTAGTGTGCATTCATCACTCTCGGGGCGCCACCATCGGCCTGTGCGCCACCGTCTTGTTTAATAAGCGAAATATCCATCATCATGACAGTCAAAGTCGCAATTGCTCAAATGAATAGTACGGTCGGCGATCTGGCCGGCAACCGTGCCAAGATCTTCGACCTTTCCCGCCGCGCGTTCGAGGCGGGAGCCGATATCGTGCTCACGCCGGAACTGTCGCTGGTCGGCTATCCGCCCGAGGACCTGTTGCTGCGCAATGCATTCTACGCAAAAACGCAGCAGGCGTTTGCCGAGCTGGCTGCCGACCTGGCCCAGTTCAAGGATTTGCACGTGGTGGTGGGCTTGCCGCTGCAGGACGAGAAGGGCGTGCGCCACAACGCCGCCTCCGTGCTGTTGAACGGCGAAGTGCTGGGTACCTACCGCAAGCACGACTTGCCGAACACCACCGTATTCGATGAAAAGCGCTACTTCACCTCGTCCGACCAGGCTTTCGTGTTTGGCGTGAAAGGCGTGCGTTTCGGCATCAATATCTGCGAAGACACGTGGTTCGAGCACGCGCCCATGCGCGCCCGCGCGGCCGGCGCGCAAGTGCTGCTGGTGCCGAACGGCTCGCCATACCATATGAACAAGCAGCATCTGCGCTATGAAACCATGCGCAAGAACGTCAGCGCGCAAGGCATGGCCCTCGTGTATGCCAACCTGGTCGGCGGCCAGGATGAACTGATCTTCGATGGCGACTCGTTCGTCATGGATGCGGCCGGCACGATCTGCGCCCAGCTGCGCCATTTCGAGGAAGACTTGCAGCTCGTCGAATTCGACGGCGCCACGCCCGTGCCGCAGCAACTGGCTGCACCGTTGAGCACGGAAGCGCAGGTGTACCAGGCGCTGGTGCTGGGCGTGCGCGACTATATAGGCAAGAACGGCTTCCCAGGCGTGCTGATCGGTATGTCGGGCGGTGTCGATTCGGCGCTGACCCTGGCCATCGCCGTCGATGCGCTGGGCGCCGACAAGGTGCGCGCCGTCATGATGCCGTCTCAGTTCACGGCCGATATCTCGTGGATCGATTCGCGCGACATGGTAAAACGCCTCGATGTGCGCTACGATGAAATTCCGATCAAGCAAACTTTCGACGCCTTCCGCGCCACCCTGGCCGGCGAGTTCGCGGGACTGGCGGAAGATGCGACGGAAGAGAACATCCAGGCGCGCATCCGCGGCACCTTGCTGATGGCCCTGTCGAACAAGCATGGCAGTATCGTGCTGACGACCGGCAACAAGAGCGAGATGGCCGTCGGTTATTGCACCCTGTACGGCGACATGGCGGGCGGCTTTGCCGTCATCAAGGATATCGCCAAGACCCTCGTGTACCGTCTGTGCGCCTACCGTAACAGCGTCTCGGACGTGATACCCGAGCGCATATTGACGCGCGGACCGTCGGCCGAATTGCGCGCCGACCAGCTGGACCAGGATTCGCTGCCGCCATATGACGTGCTCGACGGCATCATGCAGCTGTATATGGAAGAAAATCGGCCGATCGCCGAGATTATCGAGGCTGGCTACCCGCCGGCCGATGTGGCCCGCGTCACGCGCTTGATCAAGATCAATGAATACAAGCGGCGCCAGTCGCCGGTGGGCATCCGCGTCACGCACCGTGGCTTTGGCCGCGACTGGCGCTACCCCATTACGTCGAAGTTTTACGAATAACGTGGGGAGTCCCGCCCAAGCTGCTGCGCAGCTCACTACCGGGTAGCCGTTGCTCGCCGTACTCAAATACGGCTCCGCTACGCCACCCGGTATTGCACTTGCTCGCTACGGTTTTGCGGGGTCCCGTTAAGCCAGCTAGTTAAGAATTGACGATTATCAATAAGGAGAAAGCCATGAAGCAGATTACAGCCATCATCAAACCATTCAAGCTCGACGAAGTACGCGAAGCGCTGGCCGATGTGAACGTGACGGGCTTGACCGTGACGGAAGTGAAGGGCTTTGGCCGCCAGAAGGGTCATACCGAGCTGTACCGTGGCGCCGAGTACGTGGTCGACTTCCTGCCGAAAGTCAAAGTGGAAGTGGTGGTCGATGACAGCGTGTCGGAACTGGTGGTCGACGCCATCATCAAGGCAGCCCGCACGGGCAAGATTGGCGATGGCAAGATCTTCGTGCGCGACGTGGAGCAGGTCATCCGTATCCGCACGGGCGAAACTGGGCCGGACGCAGTTTAAAGTTTTCTTGCTGGGGCAACGCCAACAATGTTGTCGGATGACGGCTCTTTGAGCCTGATCCGACCTGCGCGATTCATCGCGCATCCTTGCAGGCCGTAGGTCGGATTAGCGCGTGCGCGTAATCCGACATGAGTTGCCAATAATATTGCTGGATTACGCATCAGCGCCGTTCAGCGCCCCAGCCGCATATCGAATTTCCAGCAGATCAGGCGCAAGATGGTGATGCCGCTGGCGCTGGTCCACAGCGCGAAGTCGTGCTCGGCGCCGAAATGCATCTGCAGCAAATAGGCCCAGCAGCCGAAAAAGGCGCAGATGGCGTAGGGTTTACCGTCGCGAAACACCATCGGCACTTCGTTGCACACGATGTCGCGCATCACGCCGCCAAAGATCCCCGTAATCACGCCCATCATCGAGGCGATAAAGATCGGCATGCCGGCGCGCATCGCTTCAGCGACCCCGGCGATGGCGAACATGCCCAGGCCGATGGCGTCGGCCACGACGATCAGGCGTTCCGAGACGATCTGGCGCAGGTGCTGGATCAGGGGCGCGGCCGTCAGGGCCAGCACGAAGATCAGAATCGCGTATTCCTGGTGCGAGACCCAGAACAGGGGGCGCTTGTCGAGCAGGATGTCGCGCAGCGTGCCGCCGCCGAACGCCGTGATGAAGGCCACGACGAAGACGCCGACCAGGTCCATGCGCTTGCGGCGCGCTTCGATGAAACCGGAAAACGCGCCCACCAGGATGGCGATGACCTCGATGATCTTGATCAGCGAGCCAGGCGGCAATTGGGGTGGCATCATGGGCGGAGCGCGAGGACAGGAAATAATTGTCACAGGTTAACATGACACGGCCCCGAATGGTGACAAACGGGGCCGTGTGCGGTGTGGAACGGGTGACTGAATGGTAATTGCTTGCTGTCAAGCCTAGCGGACGGGCTGCAGCGCTGCCGAGAGCAGCACGACGAGCGCCCCATCGCCCCCCTCGGAGCGGCGCGCCTGGCAAAAGGCGATGACTTCATCCTTTTGCACGAGCCAGCTGTGCACCATGGACTTGAGCACGGGTTCCTGGCCTTTCGAGCCGAAACCCTTGCCGTGGATCACGCGCACGCAGCGCAGCTTGCGCCGCGTTGCCTGGTTCAGGAAGGCGCCGATGCCGTCGCGTGCCTCGTCGCGGCGCAAGCCGTGCAAGTCCAGCTCGTCCTGGATGGGCCAGTGGCCCTTGCGCATCTTCTTCACCACGTCCGGCCCCACGCCGGGGCGGGCGTAGTTCAGGGCCGGATCGTTTTCCAGGTAATGGTCGACTTCGAACAAGTCCGACAGCGACTCGCGCAGCACGGCCGCATCGTCCTCTTCCGGCGTCAGCTTGCGCGCCGGCTGCTGGGCGCTTGTCGCGCCCGCCTTGGGCAGGCTGGGCACGTAGCGGTCCGATTCGGGCAGGCGCTTGACGCCGCCGATGCTGGCCTTGAACAGATTGCTCTCCACGGCCTGCACCTTGACCTGCTTGATGCGCTCGGCTTCGGCCTGGGCGCGCGCGTCCGCCTGTTCCTTGAGCTGCTTGCTGACCGCTTTCAGGTCGGCAAAGTCTTTCATCGACGCCATGCGACGCTTACTCCTGGCCTTCCAGGTAGCGCTGGGCGTCCAGTGCTGCCATGCAACCCGTGCCGGCGCTGGTGATGGCCTGGCGGTAGATATGGTCTTGCACGTCGCCGGCGGCGAACACGCCCGGCGCGCTGGTGGCCGTGGCCATGCCTTCCAGGCCCGTCTTGGTCTTGATGTAGCCGTTGTGCATCTCCAGCTGGCCTTCGAAGATGCCCGTGTTCGGCTTGTGGCCGATGGCGATGAAGACGCCGTGCACGGACAGCGCCTCGACCTTGCCGTCGATGGTCGACTTGATGTTCAGGCCCGTCACGCCGCCTTCGTTGCCCGTCACTTCATCCAGAGTGTGGTTATATTTCAACACGATCTTGCCTTCGGCAACCTTGGCGTTCAGGCGGTCGATCAGGATCGCTTCGGCGCGGAACTTGTCGCGGCGGTGGATCAGGGTGACTTTATTGGCGATATTCGACAGGTACAGCGCTTCCTCGACGGCCGTGTTGCCGCCGCCGACGACGGCCACTTCCTGGTTGCGGTAGAAGAAACCGTCGCAGGTGGCGCAGGCGGACACGCCCTTGCCCATGAATTCCGCTTCCGACGGCAGGCCCAGGTATTGCGCGGACGCGCCCGTGGCGATGATCAGGGTGTCGCACGTGTATTCGTGGCTGTCGCCCTTCAGGCGGATCGGTTTTTCATTCAGGAAGGTGGTGTGGATGTGGTCAAACACGATCTCGGTATTGAAGCGCTCGGCGTGCTGCAACAGGCGCTGCATCAGGTCCGGGCCTTGCACGCCCATCGGGTCGCCTGGCCAGTTTTCCACGTCGGTGGTGGTCATCAGCTGGCCGCCTTGTTCCACGCCGGTCACCAGCATCGGGTTCAGATTGGCGCGCGCGGCGTAGACGGCGGCGCTGTAGCCGGCGGGGCCGGAACCAAGAATCAAGACGCGGGCGTGTTTGGTAGTAGTCATGGGAGCTTCTCTATGAGTGTGGTCTATCCGAATTGGGGGCATACGCGCGAAGAACAAGGGCGTATTGCGCTTGCGCAAGCAATCCCGGATTATAGACCAAGCCGCCTGTGGCGACGAATCGTGGGGCCGTGGTCGGCATATATGGCTTAGAATACATCCTTATTATGGGAAATTCCCTTTCAGAAACATTTATCACCTTGCAGCGCTTCCCAGAATGACTAAACCAGCCCAGGCCACCCAGAATAGTTACACCCGTAAACCGGTCGAACGCCGGCCCCTGCCGAACCGGCTGGTGCGGCTGCTGTCCGAGGCGCGCTGGTTCGCGCTGGCCGCGTTTGCCCTGTATTTCGTGCTGATACTGGCCAGCTTCAACAAGCTCGACCCGGGCTGGTCGCACGCCACCAACGTCGACAAGGTGGCCAACCTGGGCGGCAAGCTGGGGGCGACCTTTTCCGATTTGTTGCTGTATATCTTCGGTTTTTCCGCCTGGTGGTGGTGCGTGTGGCTGCTGCGCACCGTGTGGAATGGCTACCGCCGCCTGAGTAAGCGCTTCCTGCTGGAAGAGGAAGAGGTGGAGCGCGAGCACCATGTCGAGATGCTGATCCGCATCGTCGGCTTCTCCATCATGCTGATCGGCAGCATGGGCCTCGAATACCTGCGCATGGCGAAGAGCCTGCACGTGCAGCTGCCGCGCGATCCGGGCGGCGTGCTGGGCCAGCTGATCGGCCACTCGGCCCATGTGGCCTTCGGCTTTACGGGCGCCACCTTGCTGCTGCTGTTGCTGTTCGGCCTGGGCTTTTCCCTGTTCTTCCATGTGTCCTGGCTGCAAGTGGCCGAGCGCATCGGCGGCGCCATCGAAGATGCGTTCAACTGGTTCGTGCTGCGCTACCAGGACCGCGAAGACCGCCGCCAGGGCGAAGTGGCCGCCGTGCGCCGCGACGAAGTGGTGGTCATCGAACGGGCCAAGCACGTGGAAAAGCACGTGGCCGCGCCACCGATGAAGATCGAGCCGCAGGTGGTTACCGTCGTGAAGTCGGAGCGCGTGGAAAAGGAGCGCCAGGCGCATCTGTTCGAGGGACTCGGCGATGGCAAGCTGCCGCCGCTGTCCCTGCTCGATGAAGCACCGCCCGTGGTGGAAACGGTGTCCGTGGAAACCCTGGAATTCACGAGCCGCCTGATCGAAAAGAAATTGTCCGACTTTGGCGTGGATGCCAAGGTAGTGGCCGCTTACCCCGGTCCCGTCGTCACGCGCTATGAAATCGAGCCGGCCACGGGCGTCAAGGGCAGCCAGATCGTGGGCCTGGCGCGCGACCTGGCCCGTTCGCTGTCCTTGACGTCGATCCGCGTCGTGGAAACCATACCCGGCAAGAATTACATGGCGCTGGAGCTGCCGAACAGCAAGCGCCAGATCGTGCGCCTGACGGAAATCCTCGGCTCCAAGGTCTACAACGATGGCGTGTCCAGCCTGACGATTGCGCTGGGCAAGGATATCGCCGGCAAGCCCGTCGTCGCCGACCTGGCCAAGATGCCCCACTTGCTGGTGGCCGGCACCACCGGTTCCGGCAAGTCGGTCGGCATCAATGCGACGATACTGTCGCTGCTGTACAAATCCGACCCGCTCGACGTGCGCCTGATTTTGATCGACCCGAAGATGCTGGAGATGTCCGTCTACGAAGGCATTCCGCATTTGCTGGCGCCCGTCGTCACCGACATGCGCCAGGCGGGCCACGCGCTGAACTGGGCCGTGAACGAGATGGAGCGCCGCTACAAGCTGATGAGCAAGATGGGCGTGCGCAACCTGGCCGGCTACAACGCGAAGATTGCCGACGCGAAAAAGCGCGAAGAACACATCCCGAATCCGTTCAGCCTGACGCCGGACTCGCCGGAACCGCTGGAAAAACTGCCGACCATCGTCATCATCATCGACGAGCTGGCCGATCTGATGATGGTGGTGGGCAAAAAAGTCGAGGAATTGATCGCGCGTATCGCGCAAAAGGCGCGCGCCGCCGGTTTGCACTTGATTCTGGCCACGCAGCGCCCATCTGTAGACGTGATCACGGGGCTGATCAAGGCCAACATTCCAACGCGTATCGCCTTCCAGGTATCGTCGAAGATCGACTCGCGCACGATCCTGGACCAGATGGGCGCGGAAACCTTGCTGGGCATGGGCGACATGCTGTACATGCCGCCCGGCACGGGCTTGCCGATGCGCGTGCATGGCGCGTTTGTATCCGATGAGGAAGTGCATCGCGTCGTCAGCCATTTGAAGCTGCAGGGCGAACCGAACTACATCGAGGGCATCCTCGAAGGCGGCACCCTGGAAGGCGACGGCGCCGAAGGCGGTGCCGCGGGCGAGGGCGGCGGCGAGGCCGATGCCCTGTACGACCAGGCCGTGGCGGTGGTGCTGAAAAACCGCCGCGCTTCGATTTCGCTGGTGCAGCGCCATTTGCGCATCGGCTACAACCGCGCCGCCCGTCTGCTCGAGCAGATGGAGCAGAGCGGGGTAGTGTCAACCATGCAATCCAATGGCAACCGGGAAATCCTGGTGCCGGCGGCAAGTGCCGAATAAGAGTCAATACGAAGGATACGAAGAATGAAGAGCACGACTTTCGCAGCAAAAATGATGATCGGCGCGGCCAGTGTCGTCTGCGGCCTGCTGTTCGCGGCCAGCGCCTCGGCCAGCGCGCTCGAGCAATTCAAGAGCTTTGCCGCCGGCACCAAGTCGGCCAAGGGCGAGTTCGTGCAGCGCCAGGTCAAGAAGGCGGACGCCGGCGGCAAGGCGAAAGTCTCGACGCCCGCCAGCGGCACCTTCGAATTCGCCCGCCCGGGCAAGTTCATCTGGACGTATCTGAAGCCGTACGAGCAGCTGCTGCAAGCCGATGGCGAACAGCTCTATATCTATGACAAGGACTTGAGCCAGGTGACGGTGAAGAAACTGGGCGACGCCCTCGGTTCCTCGCCGGCCGCCATCCTGTTTGGCAGCAATGACCTGGAAAAGAACTTCACCCTGGCCGAAGCGGGCACGCGCGATGGCCTGGAATGGCTGAAAGCGACGCCGAAGGCCAAGGACACGACCTTCGATGAAATCAGCATCGGCTTGCGCAATGGCGTGCCCGAAGCGATGGAATTGCGCGACTCGTTCGGCCAGACGTCGGTGCTGGCGTTCAAGAACTTCCAGAAAAACCCGACGCTGTCCGCCAACCATTTCAAATTCGTGATGCCCAAGGGCGCGGATGTGATCAACAACTAAGTTTTTCATGCTGTCTTTTGACCGGCCTCGCATCGTGCGGGGCCTTTGCATTCTTACCCGGTAAATATTATGGCGGATCTCTTTTCCACCGCACCGCGCCAGCCGCTGGCCGAAGCCCTGCGGCCGGCTACCCTGAACGAAGTCATTGGCCAGACGCATCTGCTGGGTGCCGGCAAGCCGCTGCGCCTCGCGTTCGAGGCGGGCAAGGCCCATTCGATGATCTTGTGGGGCCCGCCCGGCGTCGGCAAGACGACCCTGGCGCGCCTGATGGCGAACGCCTTCGACAGCGAATTCATCGCCCTGTCTGCCGTGTTTGCCGGCGTGAAAGATATCCGCGCAGCCATGGACCAGGCCCGCCATAGCCTGGACCAGTTCGGCAAGCACACCTTATTGTTCGTCGACGAAATCCACCGGTTTAACAAATCGCAACAGGATGCCTTGCTGCCGTTCGTCGAATCGGGCCTCGTGACCTTCATCGGCGCGACGACGGAAAATCCGAGTTTCGAAGTCAATTCGGCGCTGCTGTCGCGCGCGCAAGTGTATGTGTTGAAGTCGCTCAACGAAGACGAGATGAAGCAGCTGCTGGCCAAGGCGCAGTCCACGGCCTTGACGCACCTGAGCTTTGACGAGGCGGCCGCCGACACCCTGATCGGCTACGCGGATGGCGATGCGCGGCGCTTTTTGAACTTGCTGGAGCAGGCCGAGACGGCCGCCAGCTCGACGGGCACGACAAAGATAGACGCGGCCTTCGTCGACAATGCACTCACATTGAATTCGCGCCGCTTCGACAAGGGCGGCGACAATTTCTATGACCAGATTTCCGCCCTGCACAAGTCCGTGCGCGGCTCGAATCCCGACGCGGCCCTGTACTGGTTTTGCCGCATGATCGACGGCGGCGCCGACCCGCGCTATTTGTCGCGGCGCATCGTGCGCATGGCCTGGGAAGATATCGGCCTGGCCGACCCGCGCGCCCTGACCATGGCCAATGACGCGGCCGAAACGTATGAGCGCCTCGGTTCGCCCGAAGGCGAGCTGGCCCTGGGCCAGGCCGTGATCTACCTGGCCATCGCCGCGAAGAGCAATGCCGGCTACAACGCCTTCAACACGGCCATGGCGTTCGTCAAGAAAGATAAATCCAAGGAAGTACCCGTGCACTTGCGCAATGCGCCGACGAAACTGATGAAGGAACTCGGTTACGGCCACGCCTACCGCTACGCGCACGATGAGCCCGATGCGTATGCGGCCGGCGAAACCTACTTCCCCGACGGCATGGTGGAACCGGGCTGGTACCAGCCCGTGCCGCGCGGCCTGGAAAGCAAGATTGCCGACAAGCTGGCCTGGTTGCGCGAGCTGGACAGGAAAGCAGGTAAACCCGCCGGCAAGGGCTGAATTACAGTCCCAGTAATGTAAAGCCGTCGTCCTGCGGCGCGTAGCCGACGAGCTGGCGCGTCGCGGCGATGGAGAGCCGTTTATAGCGGTTGTCCGACACGCCATGCACGACGTGGTAGCCGGCCGGCACGTCGGCGGCGATGCAGCGCGCCAGCAGCTGCACCACGTCGCGCTCGCTGATGAAGGCGGCAATGTCGCGCGCGCTGTGCTGTTGACCTGGCGCAAACTGCGCCACGTTGGCGATGCGCACGGCAATCGCCGTCATGCCATGCTGGTGGGCGAACGCGGAGGCCACGCCTTCGCCAAAGGCCTTGCTGGCCCCATACATATTGGCTGGCCGCGCCGGCATGTGCTCGTGTACCTGCACGTCGAGCGGATAGCCTTCGATGGCTTGCGCGCTGCTGGCAAACACCACCCGTTTCACGCCCTGTGCCTGCGCCGCGCGGAAGATGTTGTGCGTGCCGACGACATTCGGCTGCAGCAGCTGCGCATCGAAGTCGGCGCCGGCGTGCGGCACGCCGGCCAGGTGCAGCACCACGTCGATGTTGGCGCAGGCGGCCAGGCAGGCGGCGTAGTCGCCCACGTCGAGCTGGATGGACGGGCAGGGCGCTGGCGCCAGCCCGTCAGTGTGCAGGTCGGCCAGGCGCAGGGAGAATTCCCCGTGCCGGCTCTTCCAGAAAACGGTGCCGATGACGCCGGCGGCGCCCGTGACGAGGACGCGCAATGGTGGTGCTTGAGTCATGTATTCCTAGTATTTAAGGTGTGAGGCAGTGCCAGGTTCAGCCAGCGCAGCAGGGCGGGGCGGGGTGCGGCAGTCCCATGCACGCGGATGCGGCCGCTGCCCACGGCTTCGACCAGCACCAGGCCGTCATTCGGTATCGTGTAGCGCTCGCCGCCGCGCAGCACGCAATCCTCGAACTGGGCATAGGCCGTGATCCACGCCGTGCCCGCCACGCATTCGATCACCTTGGCATGCGCTTTTTCCAGGCGCAGGGGCCGCGCGCTGGCGAGTTCGTAGTCGGTGTGCATGGCATCGCTCCTGTTGTGCAGACAGGAACAGCTTAGGCCCTTGCGGCGAACCATGACAGATGCAGGAAAACGAAATTGTAATGATCACAGTGCTCTTTGCCGTACACTGTGCTTATCAAAAAACTCGGCAACTGTATCTGTGCCGGCCCCGCGCGGCAGCCGCATACTGAAGGGATGAACATGAGCGCCGACCTGAACCTGTACGAGCACCTGGCCAACGAGCTGGGTGCGCTGATCGATTCGCGCGTATTCGCGCCCGGCGACCGCCTGCCGTCGATCCGCCACTTGGCGCAGCAAAAGCGCATCTCCATCAGCACGGTGATGCAAGCCTTGCGCCTGATGGAGGACCGGGGCCAGGTCGATGCGCGGCCCCAGTCCGGCTATTTCGTGCGCCACCGCGCGCCGCGCCGGCCCTGCAGCGCCGACGCCCAGCACCTGAAGGAGCCGGCCTTTGTCGGCATCAACAACCTGCTGATGCGCGTCTTGAAGGACAACGAGACGCGCGACGTGGTGCAGCTGGGCACGGCCTGGCCACCCGATGAAATCCTGCCCATCAAGCGCATGCAGCGCACCATCAGCGCCGTGGCCCGGCGCGAGCCCGCCTTGTTGAGCAAGGTCAGCTGCTACGACATCAGCGAAGGCAACTTCCTGCGCCAGGTCACGCGCCGCGCGCTGGACTGGGGCAAGCTCGACCCGCAAGAGATCGTCGTGACGAATTCCTGCACGGAAGCGATCAGCCTGTGCCTGCGCGCCGTCGCCAGGCCGGGCGACACCATCGCCATCGAGTCGGCCACGTATTTCGTGCTGCTGCAGATGATAGAAAGCCTGGGCATGAAGGCGCTGGAAATTCCCACCGACCCGAAGACGGGACCGTCGCTCGACGCGCTCGAGCTGGCCCTGCGCGCGGGACTCGTGCAAGCGTGCCTGTTCGTGCCGAACGCGAACAATCCCCTGGGCAGCGTCATGCCGGAAGCAAACAAGAAGCGGCTGGCGGGCCTGCTATCGGAATTCAATATTCCGCTGGTGGAAGACGACGTGTATGGCGACCTGTGCTTTGCCCCGCAGCGGCCGTGGCCCGTGAAGGCCTACGATACGAGCGGCAATGTTTTATTGTGTTCCTCGTTTTCCAAGGCCATCACGCCCGCCTCGCGCGTCGGCTATGTGCTGGCCGGGCGCTTCGCGCAGGAAGTGGCCCTGCTCAAAACCGTGTCGAGCGGCGCCACCAGCCATTTCTTCCAGGCCGTGCTGGCCGACTTTCTGGAGGGTAGCAGCTACGACCAGCAGCTGCGCAAGATGCGGCGCACCCTGGTGCAGCGCATCGCCCGCATGTCCGACGCCGTCGCGGCGCACTTTCCGGCCGACTGCATGCTGTCCGAGCCGCAGGGCGGTTTCGTGCTGTGGGTGCAGATGCCGCCGCAAGTCGATGCGCTGGCCCTGCACGGGCAGGCCATCGCCGACGGCGTGGCTTTCATGCCGGGCCAGCTGTTCTCGGCCTCGGGCAAGTTCGGCAATTATCTGCGCCTCAATTGCGGCAATGCGTGGACGCCGCGCATCGAGCAGGCGATCGGCCGACTGGGCCGGCTGGTCAAGCAATCCCTGTAGCGCCGCTTTTCGCTTCAGTCCCCGTTTTTCACCGTTCGCTCCCTGTTTTTCGCCGCCGGTCGCAAGCCGGTGGCCTTGTTCGTGCCCGTTGGCTAAAGTACCACCATACCAAGCGCAGTTAAACGAACAAACCAACCAGGAGTTACATCATGAACGCACTGAAAAACATGGAAATCGCCTTTGTCGCCGCCGCCGTCCTGGCCATCGGCAGCAGCTTCGCCACCGCCGGCGCGAATACGGTGGCAGTGAGCGCCACCTCGACCCTGGTCGCCAAGGCCGCCGACAGCAAGATGCCCGTCGTTACCGTGAGCGCCCGCCGCCTGACCGCCGCCGAAAAAGCCGCCTTTATTTAAGTACCAGCCTGAGCACCAGCCGTAAAGCGGGCGCGAGTGCCCGGCCATGCTGCCATGACGATGGCCAGCCGTGTGCAAAACTCATAAAGAACTGAACGGGTCTTGGTACAATGGATGCTTTCGATACATCGGCACCGCCATCCACCCATGATAGATATCCAACTTCTCCGTAAAGACATCGCCACCGTCGCCGCCCGCCTGGCAACGCGCAAATTCCAGCTCGACGTGGCAGGTTTCAATGCCCTCGAAGCCGAACGCAAGGCGATCCAGACGCGCACCGAGGAACTGCAGGGCAAGCGCAACGCGCTGTCCAAGCAAATCGGCATGTTGAAAGGCAAGGGGGAAGACACCTCGGCCGTGATGGCGCAAGTGGCCGGCCTGGGCGATGAATTGAAAGCCGACGAAGCGGCCCTGACCCTCGTGCAAGCCAAGCTGAGCGAATTCATCATGGCCGTACCCAACCTGCCGCACGAATCGGCACCGGTGGGCACGGACGAGTCGGGCAACGTGGAAGTGCGCAAGGTCGGCACGCCACGCACCTTCGATTTCGACGTCAAGGATCACGTCGACGTGGGCGCCCCGCTGGGCCTCGATTTCGAAGTGGCCACCAAGCTGACCGGCTCGCGCTTCTCCGTCATGAAGGGCGGCATCGCCCGCCTGCACCGCGCGCTGGCGCAATTCATGCTCAACACGCACGTGGACGAGCACGGCTACACGGAATGCTATACCCCCTACATGGTCAACGCCGATTCGCTGCGCGGCACGGGCCAGCTGCCGAAATTCGAAGCCGATTTGTTCTCGGTGAAAAAAGGCGGCGTGGAAGGCGAGGGCGAGACCTTCTACCTGATCCCCACCTCGGAAGTGTCGCTGACCAACATCGCCCGCGATGAAATCCTCGCGCTCGACCAATTGCCGCTGAAAATGACGGCCCACACGCCGTGCTTCCGCTCGGAAGCGGGCAGCTATGGCCGCGACACGCGCGGCATGATCCGCCAGCACCAGTTCGACAAGGTGGAAATGGTGCAGGTGGTGCATCCGGACACCTCGTACCAGGTGCTGGAAGAAATGGTCGGCCATGCGGAAACCATCCTGCAACGCCTGGGCCTGCCATACCGCGTGATGTCGCTGTGCACGGGCGACATGGGCTTTACCGCCACCAAGACCTTCGACCTGGAAGTGTGGCTGCCGGCGCAAAACACCTATCGCGAAATTTCCTCGCTGTCGAACACGGAAGCGTTCCAGGCCCGCCGCATGCAGGCGCGTTTCCGCAACGCCGCCGGCAAGCCGGAACTGGCGCACACCCTGAACGGCTCCGGCCTGGCAGTGGGCCGTACTTTGGTCGCCGTGCTGGAGAATTACCAGCAAGCGGACGGCAGCGTCGAAATCCCGCCAGTGCTGCGTCCGTACATGGGCGGCCTGACGCATCTGAAGGCATAAAAGCTTCAGGCGGCCCCATGAATGGAAGGCTTAAAATAGTCCTTCCATTTTTTCAAGCGGCTGCTATAATCTTGCCTTCTCGCAGCAATGCGGGAAAAGACCGCAGCAAATGGAGAGGTGGCAGAGTGGTCGAATGTACTTGACTCGAAATCAAGCGTACGTTAAATCGTACCGTGGGTTCGAATCCCACCCTCTCCGCCAGAACAAATAGAGAAAGCTCCCGCAAGGGAGCTTTTTTTATTTGTGGCGGCGAAGAGAAGTACGCCCCCTGCGGGGCGTACGCGTGGGATTCGAAGACGAGCGCGTACTCGCGCGAGGCTCTCCGAATCGTCCAAACAGGTGTTGATGTGAATTACCCGCTTTCAGTTGCAAATCACCAATAAAACCCCTACCCAACTGAACAATGCCCATGCTAAAATAGCGCCTCGTTCAAACAGGCACGCCAGTTTGAATGAACAGACCGCAGTAAACGGAGAGGTGGCAGAGTGGTCGAATGTACTTGACTCGAAATCAAGCGTACGTTAAATCGTACCGTGGGTTCGAATCCCACCCTCTCCGCCAGAATACATAAGAGAAGCTCCCGCAAGGGAGCTTTTTTTATGCCCGCAATATAGGCGAGCCACCAGCGCACCAATCCCGGCAGAAAAAGCGCCCAAAGCGCGCAGCGCAAGGCGTCTTTTCCTCCATTCAAGCTTTAACGCCCAGCGCCTCCGCCGACGCAAACGACACCCGCCCGAACACCCCCATCAGTCCATGGTAATCTACCCGATCCCCATCCCCGACCCCACATGCAATGAGCCGATTCTGGAGCAACATCGTCAGCGAGCTGACCCCCTACGTCCCGGGCGAGCAGCCGAAACTGCCCGACCTGGTCAAACTCAACACCAATGAAAACCCGTACGGCCCGTCGCCGCAGGTGCTGGCCGCGCTGCGCGAGGCCAGCAACGACAGCCTGCGCCTGTACCCCGATCCTTCGGCCAGCGAACTGAAGCAAACCCTGGCCGACTACCATGGCCTGCGCAGCGCGCAAGTGTTTGTCGGCAACGGTTCCGACGAAGTGCTGGCGCTGGCCTTCATGGCCTTGCTCAAGCACGATGCGCCGCTGCTGTTCCCGGACATCAGCTACAGCTTCTATCCCGTGTATTGCAAGCTGTACGGCATCGACTACCGCACCGTGCCGCTCGACGACGCCATGCGCATCCGTCCGGAAGACTATCAGGGGCCGTGCGGCGCCATCATCTTCCCGAATCCCAACGCACCGACAGGCGTGGACTTGCCGCTGGCCGGCGTGGAAACCCTGCTGCGCGCGCATCCCGACGCCGTGGTGGTGGTCGATGAAGCGTATGTGGATTTCGGCGGCGAGAGCGCCGTGGCCCTGGTCGAGCGCTATCCGAACCTGCTGGTGGTGCAGACGTTCTCGAAGTCGCGTTCGCTGGCCGGCTTGCGCGTGGGCTGCGCGCTGGGACACCCGGACCTGATCGAGGCGCTCGAACGCGTGAAGAACAGTTTCAATTCCTATCCGCTGGACCGGCTGGCGCTGGCCGGCGCCGTCGCCTCGCTGCACGATGAAGCGTATTTCCAGCAGACGCGCCAGGCCGTGATCGCCAGCCGCGAACAGCTGACGGCGGACCTGGCGGCGCTGGGTTTCGAGGTGCTGCCTTCCGTGGCCAATTTTATCTTCGCCCGCCATCCGCGGCATGACGCGGCGCAACTGGCGGCCGGCTTGCGCGCCCGTTCCGTGATCGTGCGCCATTTCAACGCGCCGCGCATCAGCCAGTATCTGCGCATCAGCATCGGCAACGTGGGCGAATGCGCGGCCCTGATGGCGGCCTTGCGCGCATTGCTGGCGTGAGGGCAAGGCCTGGCACGGCTGCCGGCAGCCGTGCCAGGCGCCAGTTTATTGCTGGCTGGCCCGGCGGCGGCGCGCCATGAAGCCCAGCAAGCCCAGGCCGCCCAGCAGCATGCCGTAAGTGGCGGGCTCCGGTACGGCCGACACCGTCAGGTTATTGATGGTTGGCCAGATACCGATCTGTCCGGCCGTGCTGACGGCCAGGTCGGAGAAGGCGCCCGACGACACGAAGCCGATAAACGAGGCTTGCGTCGGCAAGGCCAGCTCGTAGCTGAGCAGCTCGCCCAGCGCATTGCGGGCCGTCAGGGTGATGTTCTGGCCGGCGGCATATTCGCCGGAAAAGTTCGAGCCGAAGAAGTATCCTCCCACGCCGCGTACGGCACTGGAAAAGTTGGAGAACAACACGCTGTCGTTGCGGTCGTTCGTGCTCAGCCAGTGGTCGCTGCCCGTGCCGGCGCCATACAGGATGGGCGAGGTGCCCACGCTGCTCACCGTGTAGGCGTAGCTGCCCGCGCTGCGGCTCAGCGGGCCGTCGAGCGCATCGATGGGCAAATCATCAAAGGTATCGACGCCGGTATTGCCGACCGCTGCCAGATAGGCAGACTGGCTGGTAAAGACCGTGATGTCTGCCTGCGCGGCGTTGGCGGCGAGCAGCAGGGCGGCGGCGCTCATGATTTTCAGGCGGGAAAATGTAGTTTGCAAGATCGACTCCTTGACAGGGGTTGGGAAAAGGATGGGGCACCGTGAACCGAGATTTCCTGATGCCAATTCAATATAGTATTTGCTAGAAAAAAATGCAACATAAAGTTTCTTTATGATAATTTTCGTCTTGTATAGCTGAAATGCGGATGTCTCCCCGGCGCCACTACCGGTGCGGCCATGGCGGCCGTCTGGCCGCGCCATGCTGTCGGCACAGGCCATTTGTGCAACAATAATCGGATTCATTCATCGACAGGACGGACAATATGGCAAAAGTGGCATTCATCGGTTTGGGCGTCATGGGTTTCCCCATGGCAGGCCACCTGGCGGCGGGCGGGCACGACGTCACCGTGTACAACCGCAACCCGGCACGCGCTGCCGCCTGGCTCGCGCAATACAAGGGCAGCAGCGCCGCCACGCCGGCCGCCGCCGCCGCGGGCGCCGAGTTTGTCTTCACCTGCATCGGCAACGACAATGACCTGTACCAGGTCATCCTGGAGGAGGGCGGCTTGCTGTCCGCCATGGCGCCAGGAAGCATCCTGATCGACCATACGACGGCCTCGGCCGAGGCGGCGCGCACCATCCATGCGGCAGCCAGAGAGAAGGGCGTGTTCTTCCTCGACGCGCCAGTGTCCGGCGGCCAGGCCGGCGCGGAAAACGGCAAGCTGACGGTGATGGTGGGCGGCGATGCGCAAGCGTACGCAAGGGCCGAGCCTGTCATCGCCCTGTTCGCGCGCGCCGTCACCTACATGGGCGCCTCCGGCTCGGGCCAGCTGACGAAGATGGTCAATCAGATCTGCATCGCCGGCCTCGTGCAAGCCTTGAGCGAAGGCATCGCCTTTGCGGAAAACGCGGGCCTCGATGCGGCCCTCGTCGTCGACGTCATTTCCAAGGGGGCGGCGCAGTCGTGGCAGCTGGAAAACCGCGGCAAGACCATGATCGAGCGCAAGTTCGACTTCGGTTTCGCCGTCGACCTGATGCGCAAGGATCTGGGCATCTGCCTCGCCGAAGCCAGGCGCAACGGCAGCGACCTGCCCGTGACGACCTTGACGGACCAGTTCTATGGCGAAGTACAGCAGGCGGGCGGTAACCGCTACGACACGTCCAGCCTGATTACCCGCCTGAACAAAAAGTAATCTCTCACACGCCAGCCACGGCGGCGCGTCCCTTCCAAGGGCCGCGCCGCTTGTCGTTTACGGCACCGGCATCATTAAAACGTCAGTTTCCGGAACATCTGGTTTCGATTTTCATGGAAAAGCATGGACTTCGCTAGCTCATCGTGTATTATTAAAAAACGAGATGAAATGTCCCAATTTTTAAAACATTATGAGCGGACCCGCATGAAAACCAACTCCTCAGCGATAACACGCGTTGTCGACAAGAACATTCCCTACCTGTCATCCGCCGTCGCCATCTGGCGTCCCCGCGCCGTGCTGCGCAGCTGGCCCGGCGTGGCCATCGCGCTCGTGATCGCGCTGTCGGCCACCTTCATTTCCAGCAATTACGGCGGCCCGCAGCTGCTGTATGCGCTGTTCTTCGGCCTGGCCTTCCACTTCCTGGCATCGGACCCTACCTGCAAGCCCGGCATCGAGTTTTGCAGCAAGGTGCTGCTGCGCACGGGCGTGGCCCTGCTGGGCGCGCGCATCACCTTCAACCAGATCGCTTCCGTAGGCGTGACGCCCTTGCTGATCGTCGTCGGCGGCCTGGTGGCGACGCTGGGTTTCGGCTACCTGCTGGCCAAATGGCTGAAGCGCCCCCTCACGGAAGGCATTCTGTCGGGCGGTTCCGTCGCCATCTGCGGCGCCTCGGCCGCGCTGGCCATCTCGGCCGTGCTGCCGCAAACCAAGGAAAACGAAAAGTTCACCCTGCTGACGGTGGTCGGCGTGACGACCCTGTCGACGCTGGCCATGATCGTTTATCCGCTGCTGGTCAGGCTGCTGGGTTTTGACCCGACCGAGGCGGGCGTGTTTATCGGCGGCACGATCCATGACGTGGCGCAAGTGGTGGGCGCCGGCTATCTGGTCAGCAACCACACGGGCGACGTCGCCACCTTCGTCAAACTGACGCGCGTGGCCTGCCTCGTGCCCGTCGTGCTGGGCCTGTCGATCATGTTCAAGCGCAAGGATGGCAAGAGTGAAGTCGACGCGCCGCCGCTGGTGCCGTTCTTCCTGATCGGTTTTGTCTGGCTCGTCATTACCAACAGCCTGGGCCTGATTCCGCAGGAAGTGAATGGCTGGATCAACAATGCCTCGCGCGCCTGCCTCGTCATCGCCATCGCCGCGCTGGGCGTGAAAACCTCGTTCCAGTCGCTGGCCTCGCTGGGCTGGCGTCCCGTCATCATGCTGGTGATGGAAACGGTGTGGATCGCCGCCTTCGTCGCCATCGCCGTGCTGCTGACGCGCTGAGCGAACCGGGCCCGCCATGAAGATCCTAGTCCTCGGCGCCGGCGTGATCGGCACGGCCACGGCCTGGTACTTGCGCCAGGCGGGCCACGATGTGCGCGTGCTCGAGCGCCAGGCGGGCGCCGCGCAGGAAACCAGCTTCGGCAACGGCGGGCAGATTTCCGTCTCGCATGCGGAACCGTGGGCCAATCCCGCCACCCTGCGCAAGGTCGTGCGCTGGCTGGGCAAGGACGACGCGCCGCTGCTGTTCCGTCCCCGTCTGGATGCACTGCAATGGCAGTGGGCGCTGCACTACCTGCGCGAATGCCTGCCATCGCGCGTGTCGCGCAACATGCGCCAGATCGTCGCCATGGCCGAGTACAGCCGCCAGAGCCTGCAAGCCTTGCGCCGCGAGACGGGCATCGAATACGACCACCTCGAGCGCGGCATCCTGCACTTCTATACGGATGAACAGGAGTTTGACAAATCGCAAGCGGGCGCCGCGCTGCTGCGTGAACTGGGCTGCCCGCGCAATACGCTCAGCGCCGATGACGTGGTCCGCATCGAACCGGCCCTGGCCCACGCGCGCGGCCAGATCGTGGGCGGCGACTTCACGGCCAGCGACGAGTCCGGCGACGTGCATTTGTTTACCACGGCGCTGGCCGCACGCGCGGCGGCGGCCGGCGTGGATTTCCGGTACGGCACGACGGTGACGCGCCTGCTGGCGGACGGCGAGCGCATCGCGGGCGTGGAATGCATCGATGCGCACGGGCGCCACGGCCTGGAACACGCGGACGCCGTGGTGGTGGCCATGGGCAGTTTTTCCGCGCCCCTGCTGCAGCCGCTGGGCATCCGCCTGATGCTGTATCCGGGCAAGGGCTATTCGGCCACGTATCCGATACTGGATCCCGCCGCGGCGCCCACCGTGTCGCTGACGGACGATGGCCACAAGCTGGTGTTTTCGCGCCTGGGCGAACGCCTGCGCGTGGCGGGCACGTGCGAGCTGAACGGCTATACGCGCGACCTCAATCCCGTGCGCTGCGCCGCCATCACGCGCCGCGTGCAGGCCCTGTTTCCCCATGCCTGCGATTACAGCGACCCCGTCTACTGGGCCGGCCTGCGCCCGCTCACGCCCTCGAACGTGCCGTACATCGGCGCCACGCGCTACCGCCAGCTGTTCCTCAACACGGGTCACGGCACCCTGGGCTGGACCATGGGCTGCGGCGCGGGCAGGGCGCTGGCCGACCTCGTGTCGGGACGGCGGCCCGACGTCGATTTTGCGTTTTGCGGCGTACCCCTCGCGCAGGGGGCCGCGTTCATTCAACTTAGGAGAGCAGCACGATGAGAGACGACGCCATCCCCGGGCTAGCACCGGGCGGCCTGACCCTGGCCGGCACCACCTACCAGTCGCGCCTGCTGGTCGGCACGGGCAAGTACAGGGATTTCGAGGAAACGCGCCTGGCCATCGAAGAGAGTGGCGCCGAGATCGTCACGGTGACGATACGCCGCGTGAATATCGGCCAGGAAAAGGGCGAGCCCAACCTGCTTGATTTTATTCCGCCGTCGAAATACACGATTTTGCCCAACACGGGCGGCTGCTACAACGCGCGCGACGCCGTCTACACGCTGCAGCTGGCGCGCGAGCTGCTGGGCGGCCACCCGCTGTGCAAGCTGGAAGTGCTCGGCGATGACAAGACCCTGTTCCCGAACATGCCGGAAACCTTGAAGGCGGCCGAGCAGCTGGTCAAGGATGGCTTCCAGGTGATGGTGTATTGCAGCGACGACCCCATCCAGGCGCGCATGCTGGAAGAGATCGGCTGCATCGCCGTCATGCCGCTGGCGTCATTGATCGGTTCGGGCATGGGCATTCTGAATCCGTGGAATCTGTCGCTGATCATCGAGCAAGCCACGGTGCCCGTGCTGGTCGACGCCGGCGTCGGCACGGCGTCGGATGCGGCCATCGCCATGGAACTCGGCTGCGACGGCATCCTGATGAATACCGCCATCGCGGCGGCGCGCGAACCGATACGCATGGCGCGCGCCATGAAACTGGCAGTGCAGGGCGGACGCGAGGCCTACCTGGCCGGGCGCATGCCGCGGAGGGCCGGCGCCATGAGCGCCTCGCCTTCGTCGCCGATGGCCGGGCTGATCGCCTGAGCCGCCGCATTTGCCGCAATTTGTAGCACGTTGTTGATTCTTGTTGGAAGCACCCATAAAAACCACAATATCTGGAGATGACATGAAACACACATTCGTAGCGGCGGCCGTCCTGGCCACACTCTTCGCCGGCGGCGCCAGCGCGCAATCGTCGGTCACCGTGTACGGCTTGCTCGACGCGGGCCTGACCTCCGAGCATGGCGGCGCGGAAGGCTCCGTCACCAAGCTGGCCACCGGCGTGCAGTCAGGCAGCCGCATCGGCTTCAAGGGCACGGAAGACCTGGGCAACAATTTGAAAGCTAACTTCTTGCTGGAAAATGGTCTCGACCTCGACACGGGCGCCTACCGCCAGGGCGCCTTGTTCGGGCGCAAGGCCTACGTGGGCCTGTCGGGCGATTTCGGCGCCGTGAATATCGGCTTGCAGCACAATCCGCTGTTCACCGCGCTGGACAATATCGACCCGTTCGAGACGGGCATGACGGGCGCCTCGATCAACCTGATGAGCGTGGCCACCCTGCGCACGAAAAATGCCATCATGTACGAGACGCCGAAGGTGAACGGCCTGTCGGCCGCCATCATGTACGGCCTCGGCGAAAAGCCGGACAGCAATACCCTGGGCCGCACCATCGACTTTTCCATCGATTATGCCAACGGCCCGCTGGTGCTGACGCTGGCGCACGACAACCGCAAGGACACGCCGCTGAACACGGCAAAAGTCACCTTGCTGGGCGGCACCTACGATTTCGGTGCCGCCAAGCTGCACGCCGCGTATGAGACGGACAAGGACGATGCGGGCACGGATTTCCGCAACTACATGCTGGGCGCGTCGGCGCCCGTGGGCGCGGCGGGCAGCGTGATGGCGTCCTACATCCGCAAGGATGACCGTACGAACGCGCGCCGCGGCGGGCGCCAGCTGGCCATCGGCTATACCTATGCCTTGTCCAAGCGCACGAATCTGTACACCTCGTACGGCCGCATCAACAACGATGGCGCCGGCACCAACTTTGTCGGCGATGCTTCCAGCGGCGGCAGCGTGCCCTTGCCTGGGCATAACTCGAGCGCCTTCACGGCCGGCATGCGCCTGAAGTTCTAAGGAGTCAGGCTGGCGGCACCGGTGGCGGCTTATCTGTTGCGGATAAGCCGCCATTGTTGTTTCAGGAATGGGACTTTGTTACGGATTCCGGATTCAGGAATGAAACAGTCCGATTTTTCATGAATTTTCATTGACAGCGCATTTCGCAACCGTTAAATTGAACACGTATTTCAAATATCGGAACAAAATATACCGATTTTTCATAAAACTGTAAGGAGACTGAGCCATGACCGATTTGTCCGACCAAAAAGCCGCCGCCGCTGCCATTCCAGTGGGCCCGCAAAAGATGACGCCGTCCGAAGCGTTCGTGGAAACCCTGGCCGCCAATGGCGTGACCGACATGTTCGGCATCATGGGCTCGGCCTTCATGGACCCGATGGATATCTTCGCGCCGGCCGGCATCCGCTTGATCCCCGTCGTGCACGAGCAGGGCGCCGGCCACATGGCCGACGGCTATGCCCGCGTCTCGGGCCGCCATGGCGTGGTCATCGGCCAGAACGGCCCCGGCATCAGCAATTGCGTCACGGCCATCGCCGCCGCCTACTGGGCGCACACGCCGGTCGTGATCATCACGCCGGAAACGGGCACGATGAGCATGGGCCTGGGCGGCTTCCAGGAAGCGAACCAACTGCCGATGTTCGAGGAATTCACCAAATACCAGGGCCACGTGACGAATCCGGCCCGCATGGCCGAATTCACGGGCCGCTGCTTCGACCGCGCCATGTCGGAAATGGGCCCGACGCAACTGAATATCCCGCGCGACTATTTCTATGGCGAAATCAAGGCCGAGATCCCGAAACCGAACCGCCTCGACCGCGGCGCCGGCGGCGAGCAAAGCCTGAACGATGCGGCCGAACTGCTGGCGCAAGCCAAGTTCCCCGTGATCATCTCGGGCGGCGGCGTCGTCATGGGCGACGCCATCGAGGAGTGCAAGGCCCTGGCCGAGCGCCTCGGCGCGCCGGTGGTCAACAGCTACCTGCATAACGACTCGTTCCCCGCCAGCCATCCGCTGTGGTGCGGCCCGCTGGGCTACCAGGGTTCCAAGGCGGCGATGAAACTGATCGCCCAGGCCGACGTCGTCGTGGCCTTGGGTTCGCGCCTGGGCCCGTTCGGCACCCTGCCGCAGCACGGCATGGATTACTGGCCGAAAAACGCCAAGATCATCCAGATCGACGCCGACAACAAGATGCTGGGCCTGGTCAAGAAAATTTCGGTGGGCATCTGCGGCGACGCCAAGGCGGCCGCCAAGGCCATCCTGGCCCGCCTGGACGGCAAGACCCTCGATTGCGACGCCACGCGCGAAGAACGCTATGCCACCGTGCAGGCGGAGAAGGCGGCGTGGGAAGAGGAATTGACGAACTGGACGCATGAAAAGGATGCGTACAGCCTGGACATGATCGAAGAGCAGAAGAAAGAGCCGGGCAACTACCTGCACCCGCGCCAGGTCTTGCGCGAGCTGGAAAAAGCCATGCCGGAAGACGTGATGGTGTCGACCGACATCGGCAACATCAACTCGGTGGCGAACAGCTATCTGCGCTTTGAAAAGCCGCGCAGCTTCTTTGCGGCGATGAGCTTTGGCAACTGCGGTTATGCCTTCCCGACCATCATCGGCGCCAAGGTGGCCGCGCCGCACCGTCCGGCCGTGTCGTATGCGGGCGACGGCGCCTGGGGCATGAGCCTGATGGAAACGATGACCTGCGTGCGCCACAACATTCCCGTGACGGCCGTGGTGTTCCACAACCGCCAGTGGGGCGCGGAAAAGAAAAACCAGGTGGATTTCTACAACCGCCGCTTCGTCGCCGGCGAGCTCGACAACCAGAGCTTCGCGGAAATCGCGCGCGCCATGGGCGCCGAAGGCATCACGGTCGACAAGCTGGAAGACGTGGGTCCGGCGCTGAAGAAGGCGATCGACATGCAGATGAATGAAGGCAAGACGACCATCATCGAAATCATGTGCACGCGCGAGCTGGGCGACCCGTTCCGCCGCGATGCGCTGAGCAAACCGATCCGTCACCTGGACAAGTATAAAGACTACGTGTAATCCGTCGGCCCCTTCCTTGTATGACCCCGGCAATCGCGCCGGGTTTTGTATGCCGGAGCCATCTTCCTGCTTCCGTGGTTCCGGCATTTTTTTACCGAATTGGAGTTTCCATGAAAGCCCTGCACCGCATCATCGCCCAGGCCCGCGCCGTGCCGAAAAACATCGTCTTGTGCGAGGGCGATGATGTGCGCGTGCTGCAGGCGGCCGCGCGCGCCGCTGCCGAAGGCCTGGCGCACATCACCATCGTCGGCAAGCCGGCCGCCATCCTGGCGCTGGCGCGCGAACACGGACTGGACCTGGACGCCGTGCGCCTGGTCGATCCGGCCGCCTCGAGCGAGGCGGAGCATTATGCCCAGCAATTGTTTGTGCTGCGTCAAGCCAAGGGCATGACGGTGGCGCAGGCGCGCATCGCCGTGCAGGACCCCCTGTGCTACGCCAACCTGATGGTGCGCCTGGGCGACGCCGACGGCTGCGTGGCAGGGGCCGTGCACACGACGGCCGACGTGGTGCGCAGCGCCATCCAGATCATCGGCGTCGACCCGGCCTTCAAGCTGGTCTCCAGCTTTTTCCTGATGATGCTGTGCGAACCGTTCCACAGCCTGAAGGGCGGCTTCATCTTTTCCGACTGCGCCCTCGTCGTCGATCCGAAGGCGGAAGAGCTGGCCGACATCGCCATGGCCGCCGCCGACAGCGCGCAAGCGTTGCTGATGGAAGAGCCGCGGGTCGCCATGCTGTCGTTTTCCACCAGCGGCAGCGCCCACCACGCGGCCGTCGACAAGGTGCATGCGGCCACGGACCGGGTCAAGGCCCAGCGTCCGCTGCTGGCCATCGATGGCGACGTGCAGCTCGACGCGGCCATCGTGGCCGAGATTTCGCAGCGCAAGGTCAAGGATTCCGTCGTCAATGGCCGCGCCAACGTGCTGGTGTTCCCGAACCTGGACGCGGGCAATATCGGCTACAAGCTGGCCGAGCGCATGGGCGGCGCCGTCGCCATCGGACCCCTGCTGCAAGGCTTGAACAAGCCGGCCAACGACCTGTCGCGCGGCTGCTGCGCCGACGATGTCTACAACGTCATTGCGGTGACGGCCGTGCAGGCCCAGGGTGGACGCTGACTTTCTGTTCAGCTTGCCCGTACTGGCGCTGCTGGGCGTGGTGGCGGCGGGCACGTATTTCCAGACCGTGACGGGGTTCGGACTGGGCATGATCGTCATGGGCGTGGCCAGCGGACTGGGCCTGGCGCCCGTACCCGCGCTGGCGGCCCTCGTCAGCCTGCTGTCGCTGGCCAATTGCCTGGTGGCCTTGCCGGGCGCCTTGCACCACCTGGACTGGCGCGCCATCCGCGCGGCCAGCATCGGCTTGCTGCCGGCCATGGCGGCCGGCGTCCTGCTACTGGGCTATCTGGACCAGGCCTATGCGCCCTTGCTGAAGCTGCTGCTGGGCGCGGCCATCGTGTATGGCGGCGTCAGCATCTTGCTGCAGGCGCCGCCGGGACCCGGTGCGGCCGACAGGCGCAGTTTCTTCATCAGCGGCGTGTGCGGCGGCCTGTTCTCGGGCCTGTTTTCGCTGGCGGGGCCGCCGCTCGTGTATCAGTTCTATCGCCAGGAAATGAGCCTGACCACCATCCGCTACAGCCTGATCTTCCTGTTCGCCATCAGCGCGGGCGGGCGCTCGCTGATGGCGGGCAGCCAGGGCCAGCTCGACGCGAAGGTCTTGCTGCTGTGCATGCTGGCCCTGCCCGTGGGCGTGCTGGCCACGATGGCCGGCAAGCGCTACCCGCCGCCGATCGCCCAGCGCGGCATGCGCCGCATCGCGTTTGCCGTGCTGACCTTGATCGGCATTTCGCTGATGGCGGCGGCCGTGCCACAGTTGCTGGCCTAGGCTCAGGGCCGGACCGCCGCGTCGGCGAAGAAGCGGTAGCCCGCATTGCGCGCCGTGTTGATGGGCAAGGGCAGTCCCGTGGCTTGCTCCGTCTTGCGGCGCAGGCGGCGGATTTGCGTATCGAGGCGGCGCTGGTCGTAATCGAGGTAATCCTCGCCCAGCGACTGCACGATTTGCTGGCGGCTGACGATGCGTTCCGGCTCGGCCATCAGTACCCGCAGCACGGTGGCATCTTGTTGTGATAGCGCAATGGCGCTGCAACCTGGCGGCAACAGCCGGCGCGGCCCCAGTTCGAGTATCCAGGTGGCCGGCGCCGACGGCTCGCCCAGGCGCCGCTGCAAGGCAAGCAGGGTGGCGGCCAGTTCGTCGAGGTCCGTGCTCTTGGGCAGGTAGTAATCGGCGCCGCCGCTCAATCCCTTGATCTTGTCCGGCGTGGTGCCGCGCGCCGTAAACACGAGGATGCCAAGCTGTGGGTCTTGCGCGCGCAGGGTTCTGACCAGTTCCATGCCATCGCCATCGGGCAGGCCCAGGTCGATGACGGCGATGTGGTGCCGCACGGTCTGGTAGCAGGCATGAAAGCCGGCCAGGTCGGCGACGGTGCTCACGCGGTAGCCGCAGTCGCCGAGAAACTCGGCCAGTTCCTGGCGCAGCACGGCTTCGTCTTCAAGCAGAATAAGGTTCAACATGGCGCAAGGATAACCGATCGCCCCGGCGGCGTGAAGGCGGCTTGATGGTCGCTTGATCTGCCTGTGGTAAGCTGCGCCGCCATGCAAATCCTGCTCGCCATCTTCCTGTTTTTCGCCGCCCTCCACCCCCTTGCCGGATGGGCCGCGCCTGCGCCTCTGGTGCTGCCGGCCGGCGCGCAAAAGGTGACGGCCAGCGGCCACCTGCGCATGCTGGCTGACCCCGGCGGCAAGCTGGATCCCGATGCGGCCCTGCATGCGGCTGGCTGGCGGGCCTTGCCTGCCGCCGTCAGCGCCGGCTACACGGACGACGCCATCTGGCTGCGCCTGGACGTGGTGCGCGCGGCGGCATCGCCCGATGAATGGGTGTTGCGTTTTAGCAACGCCGTGCTCGACGATGTGCGCCTGTACCGGCTCGACGGCGAGGGGCGCTGGGCGCTGCAAACGGCGGGCGCGGACGTGCCGCGCGCCGCCTGGCCCGTCGATGCGCGCCAGGTCGTGTTTCCCTTGCGCCTGCGGGCGGGCGCGGACGAACAATGGCTGGTGCGCCTGCACAGCAAGAAAGCCATGTCGACGGAGCTGACCCTGTGGCCGCGCGCGGCCTTCGATGAGTCGTCGCGCCGCGAATACCTGTATTACGGCTTGCAGTTCGGCAGCTATCTGTTGCTGATCCTGTTTCACATCTTCTTCTGGCGCATGACGCGGGAAGCCCACAGTGGCTGGTATTTGCTGTATGTGTTGAGCAATGCCACCACGGAAGCGCTGACGATCGCCATTCCGCAGCAGATCTTCAGCATGCCGAACTGGCTTTCCGATCCCATGCTGGGCGTGTCGATGGCGGCGTCCATCGCCGTCGGTACCCGTTTCTCCATCTTGCAGCTGGAGTTGTCCGCCCTGTATCCGCGCTTCAGCCGCGGCGTGATGGGCGCCACGGCCGCCGCCGCCCTGACCGGGGCCCTGCTGGTGCTGTGCGGCCGCTACGCCGCCGGCGTGCTGGTGGTGCAGGGCGCGGCGCTGCCGCTGATCGCTGTCTTCATCGCGCTGGCCACCTGGCTGGCCTTGCGCGGCCACCGCCCGGCGCGCGCCTTCCTGCTGATATTCGGCATTTTTTACGCGGGCGTGCTGGTCAGCTTCCTGCGCAATATGGGCGTGCTGCCGCCCAATTTCTGGACCAACCACGCCGCTACCCTGGGGGCGTTCGTGCACATGATGCTGATGAGCTTGCGCTTGAACCGGCGCTACGCGGAACTGCGCCGCGCCAAGGACCTGGCGCAGGCACAGGCCGTGCGGGCCGTGCGGGCGCTCAACGAGCGGCTGGAAGAACAGGTGGCGCTGCGCACGGCCGCCCTGCGGCAGGAAATCGGCCGGCGCGCCGCGCTCGAAGGCGAGTTGCGCGCGGCGCTAGAGGTGGAAACGCGCACCCGCGAAGAGCAGCAGGATTTCGTGGCCATGGTATCGCATGAATTCCACACGCCTTTGGCCATCATCAATACGACGGCGCAGCAAATTGCCCGCAATCCTGGCGCCGTGTGGGACAAGACGCTGCAGCGCTGCCAGAACCTGCGCGAGGCCAGCGGCCGCATGGCCGCCCTCGTCGATGAATACCTGAGCGCCGACCGCATGGAAACGAGCGCGGCCACTTTCCGTCCCCAGCACTGCGATCCACGCGTGCTGCTCGAGACCGTGCTGGCCGAATGGCCGGCCGGCAGGGTGGAGGCCAGCATGCGGGACTTGCCGGCGCGCCTGCAATGCGATCCCGGCCTGCTGCGCGTGGCGCTGCGCAACCTGCTCAGCAATGCTGACCGGCACGCGCCGCAGGCGCAAGCCATACGCTTCGACGCGGCCATGCCCGCCGATGGCGGCATCCAGTTTACCGTCAGCAATGATGGCGACGCGCTGCCCGTCGATGAAATCCCCCGCCTGTTCCAGAAATACTTCCGTGGCCGCATCGCCCAGCACAAGCCGGGCGCCGGGCTGGGCCTGTACCTGGTGCGGCGCATCGCCGAACTGCACGGCGGCCAGGTGACGCTGGAGCGCACGGGCAGCGACGGCATCGTCAGCTTTTCCATGCGCCTGCCAGCCTAGCCTCGGCGCGCATATTCCCGACTGAATCGCTCGGGAATTGCTCAGGTTTGCTCACTTATAAATCTGCAATTCTTGTTATATTTCCCCCAAGAAATTTCTGTAGCTTTTAGCCACGACTGTGTAGCGAAATGCAACAGAAATGGCGCCAGGGACAGAGGGCTGCCGCATCGCGCGTGTCCAGCCGCTTTCTCGCCCGCCGGCGCTGCCCCTCCCGGGTGAGGGAGGGCTCGCGCGCGGCCGCGCCCCCATCCACAATGACAAGGATACACAGCATGCACCGTCACGCTTCACTGAATCATATTTACCGGCTCGTCTGGAGCCACGTCCTGAATGCCTGGGTTGCCGTCGCCGAGACGTCGCGCGGACGCGGCAAGGGCGCGCGCCGCAAGCTGGCCGCCGCCGTGGCCGCCATCGGCGCGCTGGCGCTGGGTGGACCCGCCTGTGCCGGTCCCACGGGCGGCCAGGTGGTGGCGGGCACGGCCACCATCAGCCAGTCCGGCACCACCACGACGGTGCAGCAGGCGAGCCAGCAGGCCACGCTGAACTGGTCCAGCTTCAATGTCGGCAGCAAGGAAAGCGTGAACTTCGTCCAGCCTTCGTCCAGCGCGCTGGCCGTCAACCGCATCCTCGACGGCAATGGCTCGCAGATCCTCGGCCGCCTGAACGCGAATGGCCAGGTGTACCTGATCAACCCGAACGGCATCCTGTTTGGCCGCACGGCCCAGGTCAACGTGGGCGGCCTGGTGGCGTCGACCCTGGAGGTGGACAGCGCGAGTTTGCGCAGCAACAAGCATGTCTTCAACGGCAAGGGCGGCGGCAGCATCGTCAACGAAGGCACGATACGCGCGGCGGACGGCGGCTACGTGGCCTTGATTGCCGCCCGCATCGTCAACAGCGGCACGCTCGCCGCGCGCGCCGGCAGCGTGCTGATGGGCGCCGGCAGCCAGGTCACGCTGGACGTGGGCGGCCCCGTCAAGCTGCAAGTGACGCAGGGCGCACTCGACACGCTGATCGAAAATGGCGGCGCGATCCAGGCCGACGGCGGCCGGGTGTTCCTGACGGCCAAGGCGGCAGGCGAACTGGCGTCAAGCGTCATCAACAATACGGGCGTGATCGAGGCGCGCACGCTGGCCACGGGCGAACGGGGCCAGATCGTGCTGCTGGGCGACATGGACAAGGGCAGCGTCAGGGTGGCAGGCGTGCTCGACGCCAGCGCGCCGCAGGGCGGCGACGGCGGTTTCATCGAAACCAGTGCAAACCGGGTCGCCATCGACGCCGCGCGGGTCAGCACGGCCGCGCCGCGCGGAGCGACCGGCACCTGGCTGATCGATCCGAACGACTTCACGGTGGCTGCCAGCGGCGGCAACATGACGGGGGCCGAGGTGTCGAATGCCCTGGCCAGCAATAATTTCGCCATCATGACCAGCAGCATGGGCACGACGGGCGGCAATGGCGACATCCACGTGAACGACGCCATCGCGTGGTCGGCCAACAAGCTCAGCCTGATTGCCGAGCGCAACATCAACATCAACGCGAACCTGAACGCGACGGGCAGCGGCTCGCTGGCTTACCAGTATGGCCAGGGCACGGCCGATGGCGCGGGCAGCGGCTACAAGGTGGCGGCCGGCGTGGCCGTGAATATCCCGGCATCCGGCGCCTTCACCTGGCAAAAAGGCAGCGCCGGCAAGGTGAACAATCTGGTGCTGGACAATGGCAAGGTACGCTTCGGCGATGGCAGCCAGGATTCCTTTACGGCCGATGGCCTCCTGAAAACCCCGTTTTATTTTGACAATACCAGTCCTGGCCGCAATGGCTGGTTCCAGCTGACCCTGGGCCGGCCCTTCGAGTTTGCCGTGGCGGCAGGCGGCAATGGCGGCACGTCGTGGAATGCGAATGGCGAGCTGCTGATCGCCAATGGCATGGGCGGCGGCATGGGCGGCATGCCCGGCATGGGCGGCGGCGACTATGCGGCGGCGCTGAGCAACCGTTCCCTGAATATCGCCGGCTACCAGGAGGGGCAGGGCACGGTGGTGACGTCGGGGACGCTGACTTTCCGCACCCTGAACCAGTCGGCCCGCGTCACGCATACCTATGCCTTGAAGGCGGGCGATTCCTTCGTCAACATGGATAGCCGGCTCACCAACCTGAGCGATACGCCCTTGACCAATGTGCGCATGTGGCTGGGCACGGGCGATGACTACATCGGCGCTTCCGACGCCAATTACAAGACCAAGGGCAATATCGTCTCTGGCGCATTTGCGCCATTGAGCGACGGCAAGAATGCGTCGAATGCCATCATGGTGACGGAAACGGACAGCACGACGAGCGGCTCGGCCATCCTGTTCTATTCCACGACGGCGGGCGTCGATACCGTGCACAGCCGGTGCTGCGTCTTCGCGAATGCCATCAACCAGGATCCCCGCACCACCGCCGTGGCCTCGGGCCGGACGGACGGCAGCTACGCCATGTTCCTGCGCGCGGCCGACCTGGCCCCGGGACAGAGCGGCGGCATGTCCGTCTACTATGCGGCCGCGCCCGTGGCCCAGCTGAAGGATGCCATTACCTCGGTCGACAATGCGGCCGGCAATGCGTCCAAGCCCGTCTACATCCGCCTGGCCCCGGGCAGCAGCGTGTATGGCGACGTGCCCGTCTTTCACTATGCGCTGTACGACGCCCTGAGCGGTGGCCTGCTGGTCACCGATGCCAGCGCCAGCGGCACCATTTCCTGGCTGGGGGCGCCTACCGCCACCTCGTCGGCCGGGGTCTACACGATCACCTATGACACGGGCCTGGTGCTGGGCAAGACGGGCTATACGCTGACGCCGGGCGGCCCCGTGTACTGGACGGTGACGCCGCGCGCGCTGGACGTCGCCGTCAGCAAGACGTATGACGGCAGCGCCACCTTCAATGCCGGCTTCGTCCTGTCGGGACTGGTCAATGGCGACAGCGCGCCCACCGTCAGCGGCACGGCCCGCGTCAGCGGCAGCAGCGCCGGGCGCTACAGCCGCTTCGACGCCAGCACCTTGAGCCTGTCGAACGGCAACTATGTGCTGAACACGGACAGTGCCAGCGCCAGCATCGCCGCGCGCCCCATCGTTGTGACGGCCGATGCGAAAAGCAAGGCCTATGGCAATGCCGACCCCAGCCTGACGTACCAGGTCACGGATGGCAGCCTGGTGGCCGGCGACAGCCTGGCCGGCGTGCTGCGCCGTGCCGCGGGAGAGAGCGTGGGCAGCTACGCCATCGACGCTTCCGGCTTGAGCAACGGCAACTATGTGATCACGGCGCGCAATGGCAGCCTGAAGATCGAGACGGATCCGGCACTGGAGAACGCGATCCGCCTTGCGCGGCGCCAGGTCACCACGGGCACCAACGACGTGGCGGCAGGAACGACGGCTTACGCGGCGGGACCGGCCGTGCCTGGCGTGGCAGGGCAGGGTGCTGCCGGCGCGGCGCCCGCTGGTGGCGCCACCATCGCCGGTGGACTGCTGCTCGTCCCCGTGGCCGACGCGGCGCAGCCTGCGCCGGCGGCCGCTGGCACGCTGCTGGCCGCCGCGGGCGGCACCGATAGTGCGGGCTATACGCGCATCCTCGTCGTCAACGGCGGCATACGCCAGGCTCCGGTAGTCCCGGTGGCGGAAAGCGCCGCGCAATGAAGGCACTGACTCAACAAATAAAAGCATCCATGAAAAAACATCCACATCCACAGGCGACGCGCCTTGCCCTGGCGCTGGGCCTGGCCTTCCTGCCGTTTGCCGCGCACGCGCAAGTTCCCCCCGATGCGGGGCAAACCCTGCGGCAGTTGCAGGCGCCGCTGGCGCCGCCGCGCGACAGCCAGCCGTTGACGATACAGGCGCCGCTCGACGCGGCACCGGTGGCGCCCGGCGGGCCGGCCGTGACGCTGCGTTCCGTGACGCTGGCGGGCAATTCCGTGTTCAGCCAGGAGGCGCTGCGCGCGGCGCTGGGCGAGGTAACGGGCACGACGTTTGACCTGGCCGGCCTGCGCGGCCTGGCCGGGCGCCTCAGCGCGTTTTACCATGCCGGCGGCTATCCGTTTGCCCGCGCCATCGTGCCGCCGCAAGGCCTCGAGCACGGCGAGCTGCGCATCGACATCATCGAGGGACGCTACGGCGTGGTTCGGGCGGAAGGTGAAGATGCCGCGCTGGCGCGGCAGGCGACAGCCTTCCTTGGCAACTTGCAACCAGGCAGCGTGATCGCCAGCGCCCCGCTCGAACGTGCCGCCTTGCTGCTCGATGACTTGCCCGGCATCGTGGCCAGCGCCACGATGCGTCCGGGCGGGCAGGCGGGCACGGGCGACCTGATCGTCCAGGTGGCGCGCGAGCGGCGCATCAGCGGCGATATCGGCCTGGACAACGCCGGCAGCCGCTACACGGGGAAAAACCGGCTGCGGGCGAATGTCGATATCAACAGTCCTTTCCTGCTGGGCGACCAGATCAGCGTGCGGGCCCTGCTCAGCGAGGAGGAGTTATGGCTCGGTTCGCTTGGCTACAGCCTGCCCCTGGGTGTTTCGGGCTTGCGCGGCAATGTGGCGTATTCGCACACCAGCTATGTGCTGGCGAAGGAATTTGCCAGCCTGCATGCGAATGGCACGGCCAAGGTGGCAAGCGCCGGCCTCAGCTATCCCATCCTGCGCTCGCAACAGGCGAACCTGACCCTGATCGCCACCTACCAGTCGAAGGACTTGCAGGATAACCGCGACAGCACGGCCACCTATGAAAGCAAGTCGAGCAAGTCGCTGCCCGTGGCCCTGCAGTTCGATTACCGCGACGCCTGGGATGGCGTGACGTATGGCAGCGTGAGCTGGACGCCGGGCAAGCTGAAGCTCGATGCGGGCCTGGCCGCCGTCGATGCCTACGGCACCAGGGGCAGCTTTCATAAGTTCAACCTCGATGTCGTGCGCCTGCAATCCTTGCCTGCCGGCTTCAGCCTGATGGCCCATGTGGGCTGGCAGCAGGCGGACGGTAACCTGGACTCGTCGGAAAAGCTGAGCCTGGGCGGCGCCAGCGGCGTGCGCGCCTATCCATCGGGCGAAGCCACGGGCGACGAGGGCGGCCTGGCGCAGCTGGAACTGCGCTACGGCGCCGGCGCCTTCACGCCGTATGCGTTCATGGATGCGGGGCGCGTCACGCTCAACGCCAAGCCCGTGGTGGCCGGCGATAACCGGCGCAGCCTGCGCGGCGGCGGCCTGGGCTTGCGCTACCAGCACCAGGCGTGGAGCGTGGATGCGGCCCTGGCCTGGCGCACGGTGGGCGGCCGGCCGCAATCGGAGGCGAACAGCGATCCCAAGCCGCGCGTGTGGCTGAACCTCGAGTACCGCTTCTAGGCGGCGCACTGCAAGGCGCACGATTGAAACGTGCGCCTTGCAAAATAATCAAACAGCCGTTATATTCCCCGTTCTTTCTCGAACCCCTTCCTTATTGGAGCCAAAAGTGCCTCGCTTCTTCGCCATCAACTGCTAACGCTGACGAAATGCTCTCTGCAGCATCGTTCGGCGCGTTGACGCCCCCGATTGCTGCGGCACTGTTTTTGCTCCATCCGCACACGTATCCAGGACCACCGTCCTGATCGTCCACGCCCGAACACGTCGTCAGCACCCCTGACCCTGTATGGACACGCCCCGGTGAACGCGGCGTGGGACGCTATGTTTTTACAATCTCTGCCCTTATTCAAATACCCGCGCACGCCGCACCTGGAAGGCTCGCGCCTGCAGGACGGCGACGACGCTTCCGACCAGATGCCCCTGAAAAAGCTGGCCGGCCAGTACGTCGTCATCGAGGAAAAAATCGATGGCGCCAACGCGGCCGTGTCGTTCAGCGACGCGGGCGACGTGCTGCTGCAGTCGCGCGGCCACTACCTGGTGGGCGGCGGCAGCGAACGCCAGTTCAACCTGTTGAAACCGTGGGCGCATGCGCACGAACACGCCTTGCTGCATCTGCTGGAAGATCAGTATGTGCTGTTTGGCGAATGGGCTTACAGCAAGCATTCCGTGTTTTACGACCGCCTGCCCCATTACTTCAACGAGTTCGACGTGTATTGCCGCCGCACCCAGACCTTCCTGTCGACGGCGCGCCGCCACGCCATGCTGGCCGGCTCGCCCGTGCTGTCGGTGCCCGTGCTGTATGCGGGAACGATGCCCGCGGCGCCGAAACAGCTGTGGCAGCTGCTGCGCCATTCGCTGGCCAAGTCCCGGCTGTGGCGCGAGGCGTTTGACCACGTGGTGGCGCGCGAGCGCCTGCCGCCGGACCTGTGCTGGAAGCAGACGGACAAGTCCGACCACGCGGAAGGCCTGTACCTGAAAGTGGAAGACGACACGCAAGTGCTGGCCCGCTACAAGCTGGTGCGCCATGACTTTACGCAAACCATCCTCGACAGCGGCTCGCACCACAGCACGCGGCCCCTGATCCCGAACCAGCTGGCCGACGGCGTCGACCTGTACGCGCCGCAGCCGCTCGTCACGTGGGAGGGCCTGGGCCTGCACACCTGCCGTTCGCTCGATGAGCTGGCGGTATTTTCAAGGAGTACAAAATGAACTGGAAACAGTTACAACAACTGGTGCCCATGGCGGGCCAGTCGCCCGACCTTGCCGCCTGCCTGGCCGCCTTCCCGCAGCTGGAACTGGCGAAGACGACGCCGCAAAATCCCGTCTACCACGCGGAAGGCGATGTGTGGACGCATACGGTGATGGTGGTGGAATCGCTGCTGGCCATGCCCGATTACCAGGCCGCCACGCGGGCGGAACAGGAAATCGTCTTCCTGGCCGCCCTGCTGCACGACGTGGCCAAGTGCAGCACCACCGTGATCGACCCGGCAACGGGCGCCATCGGCCAGCCCGGCCACTCGCGCAAGGGCGCCCTCGATGCGCGCATCGCCCTGTGGGATTGCGACGTGCCGTTTGCCGTGCGCGAGGAAATCTGCCGCCTGATCAATGTGCATCAGGTTCCCTTCTTTGCGCTGGAGCCGTCGCGGCGCGGCGTCACGCCCGAGTTCACCGTGCGCGAACTGTCGTGGCAAGTCGATATCCGGTTGCTGGCCATGCTGGCCGAGGCCGATATCCGCGGGCGCATCTGCCCCGATCCGCAGCGCATACTCGACGCCATCGAGCTGTTCCGCGAACTGGCGCGCGAGGAAGGCTGCTATGGCCAGCGGCGCGCCTTCGTCGACGATCACACGCGCGTGAAGTATTTTCGCGGCGCCGAGGCGCATCCCGATTACCCGCTGTTCCAGGAGCCGGGTTCGCACGTGATCGTCATGTCGGGCTTGCCCGCCTCGGGCAAGAATACCTGGGTGGAGCAGCACCATCCGCGCCTGCCCGTCGTCTCCTTCGACGATGCGCGGACGGCCTTGGGCTTGAAGCATGGCAAGAACGAGGGACAGGTGGGCGACTATGCGGAAGAGCGGGCGCGCGAACTGCTGCGCCGTGGCGAGCCGTTCGTGTGGAACGCCACGCATTTGTCCCGCCTGATGCGCGAAAAGACGCTCAACCTGCTGTACAAATACCATGCGCAGGTGGAGCTCGTGTACCTGGAGCAGCCGCGCAAGGAATTACTCAGGCGCAACGGCCAGCGCGACACCTCGCTCAGCAACAAGAAGCTGCAGTCGATGCTGTGGAACTGGGAAATCCCCTTGCCGATGGAGGCGCATGCCGTGCATTACTGCGTCGCTTGAGGCGCGGTGGAAACGGTGTGTTCCCCAGTTTTTCATAAGGATATAAGCAATCAAAATAATAATATTAATTTTTAAAATTGCAACAAACTGAGTATATTGCGATTCTTTCATTTATTACAATGGATTGCCTGGAGCGCTGAACGGCCGGGCTGTGGCGCGGGGGTTTCCCTCGCGTTTCCTGAGTGAATCACCGGGTGATCCACTCTTCCTCTTTGAATGAATTGGAGTCCTCAATGCAAAAATCCCTGATCGCACTGGCCGCGGCGGCCATGCTTGGCCTGGGCGCCATGTCTTCCGCCCAGGCGGCTACCGAGACCATCACCTTTACCGCCGAGCGCGCGCTGGGTGCCACCAACTGGGCTGACACCTTGGGCTTGGGCAAGTTCGACAGCAATCTGGGGACCTTGACCTCGATCAAGTTCCACCTGGAAGGCGCCGTGCAGGGCAGCGGCAAGGCGGAAAGCCTGGACGCCAGCGCCTCCGACGTGACGCTGAGCCTGGCGTCGCTGCTGACCTTGTATCGTCCCGATAATTCCACCTTGCTGGTGGCCAACCCGCTGTTCACGCAGACGTTCGCCCTGAGCGCCTTCGATGGCAGCATCGACTTTGCCGGCACGTCGGGCGCCAATACGGGCCCCCGGTCGAGCACGGGTTCGAATGGCTATACGAGCGCCAGCGCCAGCGATTTCGCCCTGTTTTCCGCGGCGGGCGGCGGCTTGATCCAGCTGGGCCTGAACGCCATCGGTTCCTCGACGGGCAGCGGTTCCGGCAACTTGCTGACGCAGTTCCAGACGGCCGCCTCGGGCCGCGTGGCGGTGACGTATGAATACGTCAGCGCCGTGCCGGAACCGGAAACCTATGCGATGCTGCTGACGGGGCTGGCGCTGGCCGGCGTGATGGCGCGCCGTCGCAAATCCACAGTGTGATCAGCGCCGTGCCCGCCCGGCGATCAGCTGGGCGATCTCGCTGAACAGCTCATTGTTCAGCGAGGCGGGCAGGGTGGTGGCCAGGCTGCGGCTGTAGTAGGCGCCCAGGTCCAGTCCCAGGCCCAGCCCGCAAATCTCGATGGCGCCCTGCGCCTCGCGGCGCGCCACCACCTGTTTCAAGTGCTGGGCCAGGTAAAACTCGTCGTTGGCCAGATTCGTGGCCGTATCCATCGGACAACCGTCGGACACGACGAGCAGGATGCGCCGCCGTTCCGGGCGCGCCAGCATGCGCGTGCATGCCCACTCCACGGCTTCGCCATCGACGCCTTCGCGGTACAAGTCCGCTTTCAGCAGGGCCGCGATATCGGGCCGCGCGCGGCGCCAGCTGGTGTCGCCCCCCTTGAAGACCATGTGCACGAGTTCATTCAGGCGGCCCGGATTGGCGGGCGAGCGGGCGCGCATCCAGTCGCGTTTCACCCGCCCGCCGTTCCACGCGCCCGTCGTAAAACCCAGCAATTCCGTCGTGACGCCGGCCTGGTCCAGCGCGCGCAGCAGCATGTCGAGCAGCACGGCCACGGATTCCGCATGCGTCTTCATGGAGCCGGAGCAGTCGACGAGAAAGGTGACGAGGCAATCGGCTTGCGGCAGGAATTGTTCCTTGCGGAACAGGCGGCGTTCCGATGGCGAACTGATCAGTTGCGCCAGGCGGCGGCCGTCCAGATAGCCTTCCTCTTCGCCGAACGACCAGCCTGCGCGCTGCGGCAGGGCCAACAGCTGGGTAAAGCGCCGCGCCAGGCGGGCCGTGTTGATGCCCAGGCTGGCGATGCGCGCATCCATGCGTTGGCGGTATTCGAGCAGCAGGGCGCGACGCACCAGTTCGCCCGCGTTTTCCTCGCGGTCATACGCCGTCGAGTAAGCCCGGTAAGCGCCATCGCCGTCGCTGAAGGCGCGGCTCTCGCCCAGCGGGGCGGCGTCAGGGAGATGATCGTTGTCGTTGTCGCTGTCGAAATCGAGCAGCAGCTTGAAGGCCGCCTGCGCCCTGGCGTCGCCCGCCTCGTCCTGCTGGCCATCGCGCGCCGCCTGCGCATCCTGCAGCATGGCGTCGACGGCGTGGGCGATGGCCAGCGCGTGGCGCGCATAGGTGGCCTGGTGCGCGCGGTGCCGGCGCAGGCCGGCCAGGTCGCCGCTCAGCTGCGACGAGATGGACCAGCGCGTCGCTTCGATGAAATCTTCCGTCTTTTCCAGCACGGCCCGCGCCGTCAGGCGCGACCAGCACATCTGGAACACCGTGTACAGGAGCAAGCCCGCAGTACCTTCGGCCAGGCCGGAATCGTAAAACGCGTGCGACCAGGCCGTGAAGCGGTGGCGCAGGTTCTCGATCACGCCCGCGTGCTGCTCTGGCGCCAGCGTTTCCACCCGTAACTGTTCCAGCAGCTCGAAGACGAGGCGCGCCACGGGTGCTGGCGGACACAGCGACTTGTGCAGGGCCGTATCCGTATGCAGCAGGCGCAGGGCCACGCTGTCGGCCGCGCCGCGCAAGGACGGTAAATCCTGTAGCGCGGCATCGGCCTGCAAATGGGCCGCGTGGATGGGCAGGGGGCGGTGGCCGTCGTGCAGGCGCCGGCCCCGGTAGCGGATGGAGGCAACGCCGCTGACGGCGCGGATGGCGCCCGCGCACAGTTCATCGGTTGCCTGCTGCTCGCGCGTGTAGGCTGCCGGCTGGGACTCGGGCACGCTCATGGCGCCGTCGCCAGCAATTCCTCATTGAAACAGCGCTGGTAGTACTCGGCCACCATGGGCCGCTCCGCCTCGTCGCATTTGTTGAGGAAGGACAGGCGGAAGGCCAGGGCCGGGTCGCGGAAGATCTGGCAATTCTCGGCCCAGGTGATGACGGTTCTGGGCGACATCAGGCAGGACAGGTCGCCCGCCGCATAGCCCTTGCGTGTGAGGTCAGCCACGGCCACCATGCTGGCCGCCAGCTGGCGGCCCGCCTCGTCATTCATGGCGGGAACTCTCGCCAGTACGATGTCCGTTTCCTCGGCCTGCGGCAGATAGTTCAAGGTGGCAACGATATTCCAGCGGTCGATCTGCGCGTGGTTGAGCACCTGCGTGCCGTGGTACATGCCGTTCAAATTGCCCAGGCCCACCGTATTCGAGGTGGCGAACAGGCGGAAGTGCGGGTGCGGCGTGATGACGCGGTTCTGGTCGAGCAGGGTGAATTTGCCGTCGCGCTCGAGGATGCGCTGGATGACGAACATCACGTCGGGGCGGCCCGCATCGTATTCGTCGAAGATCAGGGCCACGGGGCGCTGCAAGGACCAGGGCACGATGCCTTCCTGGAATTCCGTCACCTGCTGCTGCTCGCGCAGCACGATGGCGTCCTTGCCGACCAGGTCCAGGCGGCTGATGTGGCCATCGAGGTTGACGCGCACGCAGGGCCAGTTCAGGCGCGCCGCCACCTGCTCGATATGCGTGGACTTGCCCGTGCCGTGCAAGCCTTGCACCATCACGCGGCGGTTGTGCGTGAAACCGGCCAGTATCGCCAGGGTCACATCCTTGTTGAAGCGGTAGGCGGGGTCGATGTCGGGCACGTGCGGGTCGCGCTCCGTGAAGACGGGCACGAGCAGGTCACTGTCGATATGAAACAGGCTGCGCACCGATTGCATGCTGTGCGGGGCTTGCGCCGCTGCGGGGGGATGTTGGCGTGAATCTGGCACCTTGTTCTCCTGGTCAAACCGCAGCGTGGGCGCCGCGGCGTTTATGAATTACCGGCTTGCAATGCTTCGCTGTCGCCACCGGTCGTCGGCATGGTTTCCGATTCGATGGCGGCCAATGCCTGCGCGGCGCGCTGCAATGCTGGCAAGAAATGTAAAGCCTTGTCGTGCGTCAAACGGATGATGGGCGCCTGGATCGCCACGGCCAGGTTCGAGCGGCCATTCGGGTTCGGCACCAGCACGGCCACGCACAGCAGGCCGGGCAGGAATTCCTCGTCGTCCAGCGCATAGCCATTGCGGCGCACCACTTCCAGTTCGCGTTCGAGCTTGACGGGGTCCGTCTCCGTCTTGTCCGTAAAGCGCGTCAATTCCATGTGGCCCAGCAGGCGGCGCCGTTGCACGGGCGTCATTTGTGCCAGGAACAGCTTGCCGCTTGACGAGCAGTGGGCCGGCACGCGCGAACCGGGATGCAGATAGAAGCGCAGCGGCGCCGCCGTTTCCACGCGGTCCAGGTACACCACTTCGCTACCGCTGAAGGCCGTCAGGTTGCAGCTTTCGCCCACTTCCTCGACCAGCTGGCGCAAGACCATGCGGCGGGCGCCATGGAAAGTATTGTTAATCAGCAGGTTCGACGCCAGGCGGCGCAGGCGCACGCCTGTGCTGTAGTGGCGGCCATCGCTTTCGCGCTGCAGCACGCCCACGCTTTCCAGCTGTTGCAGCATGCGGTGCAAGGTGGGCTTCGGCAGGCCCGTTTCTTCCACCAGCGCTTGCAGCGACAGCAGCTGGTCTTTCTCGGCAATCACTTCCAGCAAGGCAAACAAACGCATCGTGGGCGTGTCGCCTTCCAGTTTTTCTGGCTCAAGTTTTGGGGATGAAATCATGTCCATGGTGGCCTCGGTTGGGTATCTGTGTGTTATTTCATTTTCGAACTCAAATTGTACCGTTTCCTCGAAATTCTGTTTGACTTTTGATGGCCGAACGCTTAAATTGAATTGTATATCAAATTTCGGAACAAAATATACCGATTTTTGATAAATAAGTTGATCACTTCAACAGCCTCAATCACCACAGACCAGGAGACACCCATGAATGACATGACCGAGCAAAAAGCCGCCGCCGCAGCGGCCACCCCCACCGGCCCGCAAAAGATGACGCCGTCCGAAGCGTTCGTGGAAACCCTGGCCGCCAATGGCGTGACCGACATGTTCGGCATCATGGGCTCGGCCTTCATGGATCCGATGGATATCTTCGCCCCGGCCGGCATCCGTTTGATCCCCGTCGTGCACGAGCAGGGCGCCGGTCACATGGCCGACGGTTACGCCCGCGTCTCGGGCCGCCATGGCGTGGTCATCGGCCAGAACGGCCCCGGCATCAGCAATTGCGTCACGGCCATCGCCGCCGCCTACTGGGCGCACACGCCGGTCGTCATCATTACGCCGGAGACCGGCACGATGAGCATGGGCCTGGGCGGCTTCCAGGAAGCGAACCAGTTGCCGATGTTCGAGGAATTCACCAAATACCAGGGCCACGTGACGAATCCGGCCCGCATGGCCGAATTCACGGGCCGCTGCTTCGACCGCGCCATGTCGGAAATGGGCCCGACGCAACTGAATATCCCGCGCGACTATTTCTATGGCGAAATCAAGGCCGAGATCCCGAAACCGAACCGCCTCGACCGCGGCGCCGGCGGCGAGCAAAGCCTGAACGATGCGGCCGAACTGCTGGCGCAAGCCAAGTTCCCCGTCATCATCTCGGGCGGCGGCGTCGTCATGGGCGACGCCATCGAGGAGTGCAAGGCCCTGGCCGAGCGCCTCGGCGCACCGGTGGTCAACAGCTACCTGCATAACGACTCGTTCCCTGCCAGCCATCGGCTGTGGTGCGGCCCGCTGGGCTACCAGGGTTCCAAGGCGGCGATGAAACTGATCGCCCAGGCCGACGTCGTCGTGGCCTTGGGTTCGCGCCTGGGACCGTTCGGCACCCTGCCGCAGCACGGCATGGATTACTGGCCGAAGAACGCCAAGATCATCCAGATCGATGCCGACAACAAGATGCTGGGTCTGGTCAAGAAAATTTCGGTGGGCATCTGCGGCGACGCCAAGGCGGCCGCCAAGGCCATCCTGGCCCGCCTGGACGGCAAGACCCTCGATTGCGACGCCACGCGCGAAGAACGCTATGCCACCGTGCAGGCCGAGAAGGCGGCGTGGGAAGAGGAATTGACGAACTGGACGCATGAAAAGGATGCGTACAGCCTGGACATGATCGAGGAACAGAAGAAAGAGCCGGGCAACTACCTGCACCCGCGCCAGGTCTTGCGCGAGCTGGAAAAAGCCATGCCGGAAGACGTGATGGTGTCGACCGACATCGGCAACATCAACTCGGTGGCGAACAGCTATCTGCGCTTTGAAAAGCCGCGCAGCTTCTTTGCGGCGATGAGCTTTGGCAACTGCGGCTATGCCTTCCCGACCATCATCGGCGCCAAGGTGGCCGCGCCGCACCGTCCGGCCGTGTCGTATGCGGGCGACGGCGCCTGGGGCATGAGCCTGATGGAAACGATGACCTGCGTGCGCCACAACATTCCCGTGACGGCCGTGGTGTTCCACAACCGCCAGTGGGGCGCGGAAAAGAAAAACCAGGTGGATTTCTACAACCGCCGCTTCGTCGCCGGCGAGCTCGACAACCAGAGCTTTGCCGAGATTGCGCGCGCCATGGGCGCCGAAGGCATCACGGTCGACAAGCTGGAAGACGTGGGTCCGGCGCTGAAGAAGGCGATCGACATGCAGATGAATGAAGGCAAGACGACCATCATCGAAATCATGTGCACGCGCGAGCTGGGCGACCCGTTCCGCCGCGATGCGCTGAGCAAACCGATCCGTCACCTGGACAAGTACAAAGACTACGTCTGATGCGCCCGGGTTGTCGGATGACGCCCTCTGGGCTGATCCGACCTGCGTATCCGCATATGGCGCGGGCGTAGGTCGGAGTAGCCGGGCGTATGCCCGGCGTAATCCGACGCAGCGTTGTGACGAAATTCTCACACATTGTCACTTCAGCATCGTAATTTCAATAAAGAATACAAAGCGTCCCGGTATTTGGATTATTTGATTTGACAAGCACCCGTATTCAGCTTAAATTCAATAAAAATACTAAAAAACGGAACGAAAAGTACCAAATTCGACTCACGGAGACAAAAATGAACACACGCGTAATGACCGATGCCGTCACCACCGACTTCCTGCAAGCGTTCGGCGATGCCTGGAACCGCCACGATATCGAGGCCCTGATGGCCGCCATGGCCGACGACTGCGAATTCCACGCCGTGGCCGGTCCCGACTTGCTGGGCAAGAGCTTCATCGGCCGCGATGCCGTGCGCGCCGGCTTCGAACTGGCCTGGCAAACCTTCCCCGACGCGGCCTGGCTCAATCCCGTGCATTTCGTCAGCGGCGAGCGCGGCGTGACGGAATCGACCTTTGCCGGCACCAAGGCCGACGGCACGCGCATCGAGGCGCGCATGGTCGATATCTTCACTTTCCGCGATGGCAAGATCGCCGTGAAGAACGCTTTCCGCAAGGACCGTCCACCGGTCGTCAGCGCCACCACCCAAGCCTGAGCCAGCACGTTCACCAGGAATGACCATGAACAAACCTGTCGATACTCCACCTGGCGTACTGGGTAGCAGCACCGCGGCCCGCACGCCTTACGATCCCGGCTACGATCCGCTGGTGGCGCAGCGTCCCGGCCACGGCAATGCCTACGCGCCCACCTACTGGATCGGCACGGCGGGCGAGCCGCCGGCCGACGATGGCCCCATCACGCATGACATCGATGTCGACGTGGCCATCATCGGTTCCGGTTTCACGGGCCTGACCTGCGCCATCTTCCTGGCCCAGGAACACGGCATCAAGGCCACCGTGCTGGAGGCGAACCGCGTCAGCTGGGGCTGCAGCACGCGCAACGGCGGCCAGGCGCAATGCACGACGGGCCGCCTGAAGCGCTCGCAGTGGATAGACCGCTATGGCATGGACACGGCCCTGAAATTGCACACGGAAGTGTGCGACGCGATGGCAACGTTCAAGAAGATCACGGCCGACATCGATTGCGACCCGCAGCCGGGCGGCCACCTGTACATCGCCCACAAGGCGAAGGCCATGCCGGCGCTGGAAAAAGAAGCCAAGGTGATGCGCGAGATCTTCAAGTACGACGCGCGCATCCTCGACGCCGACACCGTCAAGCGCGAGTACGTGGACGACAAGGAAGCGGCCGGCGCGCTGCACGAGCCGGAAGGCATCGGCATCCACGCCGGCAAGTTGGCCTTCGGCTACCTGCGCAAGGCGCGTGCGCTGGGCGCCAAGGTGCACCCGGCGAGTCCCGTGATGGGCTGGGAAACGCGCAACGGCGTGCATTACCTGCAAACGCCGGGCGGCGTGGTGCGCGCCCGCGCCGTGGCCGTGGCCACGGGCGGCTACACCTCGCCCCATCTGCATCCGCAAGTGAAGAACCGCTTGCTGCCTATCCTGTCGAATTCCATCGTCACGCGGCCGTTGACCAATTCGGAAATCGAGGCGTGCAACTTCCGTACCCACCAGGTGATCACGGATACGCGCATCCTGCGTCATTACTACCGTTTGATGCCGGACAACCGCGTGCAGATCGGCAGCCGCAGCGCCATCACGGGCGCCGATGCACCGGACGGCAAGTACGAGCAGTTCCTGGTCAACGATCTGCACCGCAAGTTCCCCGCGCTGGCCGGCATCGGCATCGACTATTCATGGTGGGGCTGGGTCGACGTCAGCCACGACATGATGCCGCGCATCGTGCAGCCCGATCCGAAGCAGTCGATCTTTTACTCGCTCGGCTACGGCGGCAACGGCGTCATGTATTCGGCGCAGGCAGGGCGGCGCATGGCCGAGCGCATCGCCGGCAAGGCCAGCGACACAGGCTTGCCCATCTTCAACTCGAAATTGCCGTATCCCAACATGATGGAACTGGTCGAGTCGCAGGCATTCGCCCCGTTCCGCCGCCTGGGCCAGCGCTTCCTGTACCGCTGGTATCACTTGAAGGATGAAGTTTTCTAACAGCAGCACTGTAGTTCAAGCCGCCGCATGCGTTGACAAAGATCAGCCAGCGGCGCCTCCCGCAAGGGATGAGATTGCCCGCAGCGTTCACATAACAATAAACTTGGAGTGAGACATGAACACGAATACGAGCAAAACAGGTTTTTCATCGATGCGCCGCGCCGTCCTCGGCACCGTGGTGCTGGGCGTGGCGCTCGCGTCCAGCGGCGCTGTCTTCGCGCAAGGCAAGGAAGTGACGATTGCCTACCAGGAAATCAACGGTCCCTTCCTGGTGGCGATTGCCAGCGGCGAAGTGGAAAAAACCACGGGCTATAAGATCAACTGGCGCAAGTTCGATTCCGGCGCCAAGGTGGCGACCGGCATGGCGTCGGGCGACGTGCAGATCGGCGTCATCGGTTCGAGCCCCCTGACGGCCGCCGTCAGCCGCGGCGTCGACTTGCAGCTGTTCTGGATCATCGACGACATCAACGAAGCCGAAGCAATGGTGGCCCGCAACGGCGCCGGCATCACCAAGCCCGCCGATTTGCGCGGCAAGAAGATCGCCGTGCCGTTCGTGTCCACCACGCACTTCCACACCATGTTCGCGCTGGAAACGTGGGGCATCAAGCCGACGGAAGTGAAACTGCTGAACATGCAGCCGAACCAGATCGCCGCCGCCTGGGAACGGGGCGACATCGACGCCGCCTTCGTGTGGGACCCGGCCTTGAGCAAACTCAAGCAAAACGGCAAGGTGCTGGTGACCTCCGGCGAACTGAGCAAGAAGGGCAAGGCCACGTTTGACGGCATGGCCGTCGAACGCGCCTGGGGCGAGGCGAATGCCGACTTCATGGCCAAGTTCGTCAAGGTGATGGCGGCCGCCGACGCCGACTACCGCGCCAATCCGAAAGCCTGGACGATCGATTCGCCGCAGGTGAAGGCCAACGTCAAGCACTCGGGCGCGGCCGCCAAGGACGTGGCCGCTTCCGTGGCCCTGTACGCCTACCCATCGCTGCAGGAACAGGCGTCGCCCGCCTGGCTCGGTGGCGGCGCGAAGGGCGGCGTGGCGCAAGCCCTGCTGGCCACGGCGCAATTCCTGAAGGGCGAAGGCAAGATCGACACCCTGGCTCCTGACTACGCCAAATATGTGACACCCAGGTATGCACAGGCCGCTGGCCTGCTGAAGTAAACGTTGTGCGATGGCGCGCCTGCGGGCGCGCTGACTGAACAGAATGCGTTGAACTGAAGTGACTACACCTATGCGGGGCACACGATGGAAAATCTCTACGTCAAGGATGTCAGCGTGATTTATCCGGGCAAGACGGCCGGTGAACGCGTGCATGCCTTAAATAATATCAACCTGACCATCAATAGCGGCGACTTCGTCGTCGCCCTGGGCGCATCGGGCTGCGGCAAGACCACCTTGCTGAGCCTGATGGCGGGCTTTATCGCCCCGTCCAAGGGTGAAATCATGTTGGGTAGCAACAAGGTGGAAGGGCCGGGCGCCGACCGTGGCGTCGTGTTCCAGAAACATGCCTTGCTGCCGTGGCTGAACGTGATGGAAAACGTGGAATTCGGCTTGAAACTGCAAGGCGTGCCGAAAGCCGTGCGGCGCGAACAGGCGGCCAAGAACCTGGCGCTGGTGGGCTTGAAGGACTTTCACGACAATATGATCTATCAGTTGTCGGGCGGCATGCAGCAAAGGGTGGGCATTGCCCGCGCCCTGACCAGCAATCCGGCCATGCTGCTGATGGATGAACCGATGGCGGCGCTCGACGCGCTGACGCGCGAAACCATCCAGGAATTGCTGCTCGATATCTGGGCCAAGTCCAGCACCATGTTCTTCTTCATTACCCACAGCGTCGACGAGGCGCTGTTCCTGGCGAACCGCCTGATCGTCATGTCGCCCCGTCCGGGCCGCATCACGCATACGTATGAACTCGATTTCAACAAGCGCTTCCTCGAATGCCGCGATGCGCGCGCCGTGAAATCGAGCCCGGACTTCATCAAGATGCGCGAAACGGTGCTCAACATCATTTATGGCGACGAGCGCGCCGTCAATAAAGAGCTGGAGGTGTCCCATGCATAGCCCATCCGTCGTGGGATTTCCTCCCACCACCGCCAAGCGCGCCGGTTTTTTCTCGCGCCTGTTCGCGCCCCGCTGCGCCATGCCCGGCGAAGCGTTCGGCGCGCCGGGGCAGGGCAATTCCAGCCGCATCGCCACCGTCACCGTCATCGCCGTGCTGCTGCTGTGGTTTGGCGTGACGGCCAGCGGCATGGTCAAACCGCTGTTCCTGCCGTCGCCGCAAGCCGTGTACGAGAAATTCATCATGGCGGCCACCACGGGCTTCGGCGGCGCCACCCTGTGGGAACACACGGTGGCCAGCCTGGTGCGCGTGTTTGGCGCATTTGGCCTGGCGTGCCTGTTCGCCATTCCCATCGGCGTGATGATGGGCGTCAATCGCGTGGCGCGCGGCATCTTCGATCCCTTGATCGAGTTCTACCGTCCGCTGCCGCCGCTCGCATACTTGCCACTGGTCATCATCTGGTTCGGCATCGGCGAATTTTCGAAGGTCTACCTGATCTTCCTGGCCATCTTTGCGCCGATGGCGATCGCGGCCCGCGCCGGCGTCAGCTCCGTGTCGCTGGAGCAAATCCACGCCGCTTACTCGATGGGCGCCACGCGCTTCCAGGTGATCGTGCACGTGATCCTGCGTGCCGCGATACCGGAAATCCTTACCGGCATGCGCATCGGCATCGGTGTGGGCTGGACCACCCTGGTGGCTGGCGAGATGGTGGCGGCCACGCGCGGCCTCGGCTACATGGTGCTCAGCGCGTCCGAGTTCCTGGCCAGCGATGTGGTGATCATGGGCATCATCGTGATCGGCTTCTTCGCTTTCCTGTTTGATTTGATGATGCGTTACCTCGAACGTACCCTCGTGCCATGGAAGGGCAAGGTGTAAGACGTTCACGGGGAGTGGCGCGCACGCCACAAGTGTTGCGCGCCGCTCCCTATCTTTTTAACCTTTGCCGTGCCGATGTCGAGGCCGGCTCAACGTAACGCCCGGCAACGCCCCTTACTTTTCTCCCAACGTGTTTCGCCCTCAGGCGACCGCGCCGGGCCGCTGCATTTCCAGATTGACTTATGGCATGCAGCCAACCAGACTGATTTGATGATGTATCGATGCTGCTTGACAGTGTTGCCCATAAAAAATAAAGCCGCGCGGCAGGAATCGGCCGCAGCAGGCGAGGGCGCACTGAGCTTCAGATATTACTAGGAGACACACATGATTAGCGACAACCATAACAACACGGGCTTGCAGCACTCGCTGAAGCAACGCCACATGAGCATGATCGCCATCGGCGGCGTGATCGGCGCCGGCCTCTTTGTCGGCAGCGGCGTCATCGCCAAGGCCGCCGGCCCGGCCGCCATCCTTTCCTTCTTGCTCACGGGCGGCCTGGTCGTCCTGATCATGCGCATGCTGGGCGAGCTGGCCTCGTCCCTGCCCGTGGTCGGCTCCTTTTACGAATATGCGCGCCTGGCTTTCGACGACAAGCCGAAAGTGTCGAAATTCCTCGGCTTCATGAGCGGCTGGATGTACTGGTACTTCTGGGTCGTCGTCGTGGCGCTGGAAGCCATCGCCGGCGCCAAGCTCGTCAACTTCTGGCTGCCCGACGTGCCCTCGTGGTCGATCAGCCTGGTGCTGCTCGTTTCCATGACCGTGCTCAACCTGTTCTCGGTGAAAGCGTTCGGCGAATTCGAGTTCTGGTTCGCCTCGATCAAGGTGGTCGCCATCATCGTCTTCCTGTTTGTCGGCGCCCTGTTCATCACGGGCAGCTTGCCCAACAGCATCCCGACCCTGGGTTTCTTGACCAGCAACGGCGGCTTCATGCCGCACGGCTGGGGCCCGGTCCTGAGCGGGGCCGTCGCCGCCACGGCCTTCTATTCGGGCGCCGAGATCGTCACCATCGCCGCCGCCGAGACGTCGGACCCGGCCAAGGCCATCGCCCGCGCCACCAATTCCGTCATCACGCGCGTGCTGATGTTCTATGTCGGTTCCATGTTCGTCGTCGTCTGCATCGTGCCCTGGGATTCGCCGGCCATCGCCACGCCCTTCGTCAGCGCCTTGAAGGTGATGAACATTCCGTACGCGGCCCACATCATGAACGCCATCATCCTGACGGCCGTGTTGTCGGCCCTCAATTCCAGCCTGTACGCGTCGTCGCGCATGATCTTCGCGCTGACCCGCCGCGGCGATGCACCGACGGGCCTGGTGAAACTGAGCACGAACGGCGTGCCCATTCGCGCCATCCTGTTCAGTACCTTGTTCGCCTACTTCGCCATTGCCGTCTCGTATGTGTCGGCCGACCTCGTGTTCCCGTTCATTGTCAATTCCTACGGCATTCTGATCCTGTTCGTCTACCTGCTGATTGCGATATCTCAATTGCGCCTGCGCCGCCGCCTCGAACGCGAATGCCCGGAACGCATCAAGGTGCGCATGTGGCTGTTCCCCTACCTGACGTATTTCACCATCATCGCCATGCTGGTGATCCTCGGCGCCATGAGCGTGTCGTCCGATACGGAGCAGCGCGTGTCGTTCTGGTTCGGCCTGTTGAGCGTGGTCATCATGAGCGTCATGTACTACATCAAGAAACTCGTCAACGACGACCGCGCGGGCGGCGATGCCGCCGATGCCAAAGTGGAGCTCAAACATGTCTGACGCCACCTTGCTACCCGCTGGCCGGCGCCGCTTCCTGCGCACCACGGCCGCCCTGGGCGCGGCCGCCGTGGCGGGGCCGGCACTGGCCGCTTCCGTCACCCTGCCGTTTGAAAACGGCGAGCGCGAACTCGTGGCCTTCCCGCAAAAGCGCCCGCTGATCCTGCTGACCAGCCGCCCGCCGCAGCTGGAAACGCCGTTCAGCGTCTTCAATGAAGGGGCGATCACGCCCAACGACGCGTTTTTCGTGCGCTACCACTGGAGCGGCTTGCCCAGCAGTATCGATGGCGGCAGCTACCGGCTGCGCATAGGCGGCCTGGTGACGACGCCCCTGGAATTGTCGCTGGCGGAATTGAAGCAGCTGGCCGAACCCGTCGACGTGGTGGCCGTGACCCAATGTTCGGGCAATAGCCGCGGCTTCTTCGCCCCGCGCGCGAATGGCGGGCAGCTGGGCAATGGCGCCATGGGCAATGCCCGCTGGACAGGCATCCCCCTCAAAACCGTGCTGGAAAAGGCGGGCATCGCGGCCAGTGCCGTGCAGGTGGCCTTCAACGGCCTGGAAACGCCGCCCGTGGGCGACGGCCCCGACTTTCAAAAGGCGCTGTCCGTCGAGCACATCATGGCTGGCGACGTCATGCTGGCCTGGGCCATGAATGGCGAAGACATCCCCTTCCTCAACGGCTATCCGCTGCGGCTGATCGTGCCAGGGTTCTATGGCACCTACTGGGTCAAGCACCTGAGCGACATCACCGTGCTCGACAAGCCGTTCGACGGCTTCTGGATGAGCACCGGCTACCGCATTCCCGACAATGGTTCCGGCTTCATCGAGCCGGGCGCGCCCGTGGGCAAGACGACGCCGATCAGCCGCCTCAACGTGCGCTCCTTCATCACCAGCGTGCAGGACGGCGCGCAAGTGAAAGCGGGGCGCGACCTGGCCTTGCGCGGCATCGCCTTCGACAGCGGCCACGGCATCAGCGAGGTGACCGTGTCGTCCGACGGCGGCCAGACCTGGCAGGAAGCGGCACTGGGCAAGGACCTGGGGCGCTTCTCGTTCCGCGAGTGGACGATGCTCGTGAAGGCGCCGCGCAAGGGCAGGCACGTGCTGATGGTGCGCGCCGTCAACCGCATCGGCCAGAGCCAGCCGATGAAAGCCCTGTGGAATCCCATGGGTTATATGCGCAACGTGGTGGAAACCACGCGCATCCAGGCAGTCTGAGGAGATTCACATGCGAATGAACATATTGATTGCCGCGCTGGCGCTGGCGGCGGCGGGCAGCGCGTGCGCGCTGGACATCCAGTTGCCGCCGGAAACGGCCACGTATAAACCCAGCGAATTGCCCGGCTACCAGCTGGTGCAGCGCAACTGCATGACCTGCCACGCGGCCCAGTATGCGTCGAGCCAGCCGCCCGCCTCGCCGCGCGCCTACTGGGAAGCGACCGTCAAGAAGATGAAAAAGCCGTTCGGCGCGCAGTTTGCCGACGCGGACGTGCCGGCCATGGTCGATTACCTGGTGAAAACCTATGGCGCGGAGCGGGGCGCCGCGGCCACGGTCGCGGCTGCGGCCAAGCCTGCCGCCGCCGTCGCCGCGCCGTCCACGAACGGCAAGGATGCGAAAACCTTGCTGGCGGAGAATGGCTGCATGGCTTGCCACGCCCTTGCCCAGCGCGTGATCGGTCCCGGTTTTGCCGAGGTGGCGGCCAGGTACAAGGGCAAGGATGGCAGCGCTGCCGTGGCGGAGCATATCCGCCAGGGCGGTTCCGGCAAATGGGGCGCCGTGCCCATGCCGCCGTTCAGCCAGCTCAGCGAAGCGGACGCGGCCGTGCTGGCCAAATACGTGCTGTCCAGGTAAGTCCAGCCGCGGCAAGGCGGCGCTCGTCGGCCAGGCTTGCCGCGCCAACCCTGGCCGTTGGCGCGGCAAGCCCGTAATACCACTTGCGCCGGCGCTGCCTGGCGGTATTGCTTTCCATCACCTTGCGCAAGCCTCTTTTTCACATCTTCCATTCGCCGCCGCATCGCGCACCGGCGCCGTGCTCAATACCACTGGTATTGTAAAAAACACCGTTGTACAAAACCACTTGACTACCAATTTCGGGCGTCGCATTCTCTGTGCAGAAAGCCGACGCTTCGCTGTGCTTTCTTTACGTACAACATAAAAAGCTACTTCGATAGTTTTCGTATAACGTTCAGGAGACATTGTGAAGACACGGCAAATAAGCCGGCTGGCCTCGCCTTTGATGGCTGGCCTGCTGGGCAGCGCGCTGCTCGCATGCGGCGGCAATTCCACCACCGAACCCCCATCGACCCTGCTGGCCGCCACGGCCGCCAGCGATAATTGCACGGCCTGGAGCGCCGCTGCCGTCTACACGGCGGGCCAGTGCGCCGTCTACGACGGCAAGGTCTACCGCGCCAAGTGGTGGGTGCAGGGCACGGCGCCGAATAACGACCAGTGGGGACCATGGAGCCTCGATACCGCCACGCCAACCCCGACACCGACACCGATACCGATACCGACACCGACGCCGACACCGACGCCGACACCGACGCCGACGCCGACGCCGACGCCGACGCCGACGCCCACGCCCGGCATCCCCACCAAGGCCCAGGCCGAGGCCAACGAGGCGGCGCTGACGAACAACGATTTCTTCCGCAAGGTCAAGGCGTCGATCCGCACCCTGGGCAATACGGCCGTCGAAGCCGTGCAGCCCGGCCTGGCCAGCAATCCGCTCAACGTCAAGCGCGTCGAACGCCTGCTGCCGGCGACGAAGTGGGATTACTATTTTGCCGCGCGCGACGTCAGCTACACCTACCAGCGCTTCCTGCAAGCCGTCGCCAAGTTCCCCGCCGTGTGCGACGACTACAGCGACGGGCGCAATGCGGATGCCATCTGCCGTCACAGCCTGGCCACCATGTTCGCGCATTTCGTGCAGGAAACAGGCGACCATAACGCCAGCAGTCCGCTGCCGCAATGGCGCCAGGGCTTGAAGTATTTGCGCGAACTGGGCTGCGACGAGACGGGCGCCGGCTGCGGCTACAACGTCGAGTGCGCCGACCCCGTCTTCAACAAGGTCTGGACATGCGGCAAGAATGCCGACGGCAGCTTCAAGAAGTATTTCGGCCGCGGCGCCAAGCAGCTGTCGTACAACTACAACTATGGGCCGTTTTCGCAAGCGATGCATGACGGCGATCAATCCGTCCTGCTGAAAAACCCGGATCTCGTCGCCTCGACCTGGCTGAACCTGGCGTCGGCCACGTTCTTCTTTGTCTATCCGCAACCGCCGAAACCGTCGATGCTGCATGTGCTCGACGGCACGTGGGTGCCGAACGCGGCCGATACGACGGCCGGCGCGGGCAACAATTTTGCCACTACCATCATGATCATCAACGCCGAATGCGGGCAGGGCACGGAAAAGCAGGCCGCGCAAAACCGCATCGATTACTACAAGCAGTTTGCCGCCGACATGGGTTGGGATTATTCCGGCGAGCAGCTGTCGTGCGCCAACATGCAACGCTTCACCCCGGCCAGTTCCGCTTCCTACAACATCTATTGGGAAAAGAACTGGAGCGCCGGTGGCGACAACCAATGCCAGCTGGTCAGCTATCAAACCCCGTACAGCGCCTTGCTGGCCGGGAACTACGTGAAATGCGTGGAAGCCAACTGGAATGTGAAGTTGCAGTAACAGCAAGTGCAGCACAAGCCGGCCAGGGATAACAGTTGACAAGAGCCCCTCAAGGGGCCTGCAACAGCTCTCGATGTACAACCATAACGGAGACCGATACCACATGAAATCGAATGCATTATTGATGGCCTTGCTCAGCGGCGTGCTCGTCGCTTGCGGCGGCGGCCAGGAAGGCACGACTGCCACGCCGAACACCCTGCTGGCCGCCGTCGAGGCGTGCGCCGTCTGGGATGCCGCCACCGTCTACACGGGCGGCCAGTGCGTGGTGTACCAGGGTGTCAACTACAAGGCCAAGTGGTGGACGCAGGGTAATGTCCCCAGCGCCGCCGACCAGTGGGGCCCGTGGGCAGTGATCGATACGCCGACACCAACCCCGACGCCGACGCCGACGCCGACGCCGACCCCGACACCAACGCCAACGCCAACGCCAACGCCGACCCCGACGCCGACCCCGACCCCGACACCGACACCGACGCCGACGCCAACGCCAACGCCAACGCCAACGCCAACCCCCACGGCTTGCCGTCCGGACGGCCTGATCTCGCCCGTGCCGAATGTGCCGTATTGCAAGGTGTACGACGCGAATGGCCGCGAAGTACTGAGCAATGGCTTGAACCGGCGCATCGTCGGCTATTTCGCCAGCTGGCGCACGGGCGTCGATGGCAGCCCCACGTACCTGGTGAATAACCTGCCGTGGGACAAGATCACCCACTTGAACTATGCGTTTGCCACCGTCGATCCGGCCACCTCGAAGATCGCCATCGGCAGCGGCGCGGCCAACCCGGATACGGGCCTGTCCTGGCCGAACGTGCCGGCGGCGGCCATGGACCCCTCGCTGCCGTACAAGGGCCACTTCAACTTGCTGTCGCAATACAAGAAGAAGTATCCGGGCGTGAAATTGATGATTTCCGTGGGCGGCTGGGCCGGTAGCGGCGGCTTCTACACGGCGACGACGAATGCGGACGGCAGCGTGAACACGGCCGGCATCAACACCCTGGCCGATTCCATGGTGGCGTTCGTGCGCCAGTACAACTTCTTCGATGGCGTCGATGTCGATTACGAACATCCGACCACCAACAATGAAGCGGGCAATCCGAACGACTTCGCCGTCTCGAAGCCGCGCCTGGCCGGCCTGATGACGAGCTACAACGTGCTGTTGAAAGTGCTGCGCCAGAAGCTCGATGAAGCGGCCGTGCAGGACAACAAGTATTACCTGCTCACCATCGCCGGTTCCGCCTCGGGCTGGGTCTTGCGCGGCGAGGAAAACATGTCGGGGTTGAAATACCTCGATTACGCGAGCCTGATGTCGTATGACTTGCACGGCGCGTGGAACCAGTACGTGGGACCGAACGCGGCGCTGTTTGACGACGGCAACGATGGCGAATTGCGTGCCGGTAACGCCTACCAGTTCCAGAACATCGGCTACCTGAACACGGACTGGGCCTACCGCTACTACCGGGGCGCCATGCAGGCCGGACGCATCAATATCGGCGTGCCGTTCTACACGCGGGGCTGGAAGGATGTCACGGGCGGCACCAACGGCCTGTGGGGCACGACGCCGCTGATCAGTTCCACCGTCACCTGCGCCGGCACCAAGACGTGCGGCACGGGCGCCACCGGCATCGACAACGTCTGGTTCGACCTCGACTCGCAGGGCAAACCAACGCCCGGCGGCGGCAACCCCATCTGGCACGCGCTGAACTTGCAGAACGGCATAGTCCCGAGCTACCTCGATGCCTATAAGGTCACCGACAAGGCGCTGGTGGGCAGCTATGTGCCGTACTACAGCAGCACCATGGTGGCGCCGTGGCTGTGGAATGCGACCAAGAAAGTGTTCATTTCCACGGAAACCACGCAGTCGATCGCGGCCAAGGCCCAGTACATCGTCAACAACAATATCGGCGGCGTGATGATCTGGGAAATGGCGGGCGACTATGCCTGGGATGCCACGCGCAACGGCGGCAAGGGCGAGTACTTCATGGGCACCACCCTGACGGACGTGCTGTACCAGGCCTTCCGCACGGCTGGCGTGTATGGCAACAAGCGCGCCGAGATCGCCATGCCGGGCACGGCCGCCAACGTCAGCATCACCCTGGGCAGCTGGAAGCTGGGCGACAGCAACTTCCCCATCAATCCGGTCATGACGGTGAAGAACAATACGGCCACGACCCTGCCGGGCGGCACCGTGGTGGAGTTCGACTATCCCGTGTCGGCGCCGTCGGACATGAGCGACCAGTCCGGCTTCGGCTTGACGGTGATCAATGCCGGCTACACGGGGCCGAACAATATCGGCGGCTTCACGAAGAACTACAACCGGGCCCGCTTCGCGATTCCCGCCTGGCAATCGCTGGCGCCGGGCGGCTCCGTGGCGCTGACCCTGAACTACCGGTTGCCGATCTCGGGACCGGCCAATTACACGGTCACCGTGGGCGGCACCAAGTATGCGCTGACGCAGGAGTATCCGGAACTGCCGGTGGCGCTGCCGTAAGGGGCGATACGGTAGTGTAAACAGACAAGGGCGGAACCGCGGTTCCGCCCTTTTTAGTTTCTGGCGTTAGTTAAGCTGGCTTAAAACCAGGTTTCCACTTGGAAACCGTACGAGGTGCCGCTGGTATTGTTGTTGTAGATCGGGCCGCCGTTGTTCGACGCATTGACCGAAGCGGTGGCCGCATCGTTCCATTTGCCGTAGGTCACGAAGGCGCGCAGCTCGGGACGCGACCACAGGCCAGGGCCGGCCGAGATCGTCGGCGCGATGGTCAGCTTGGTCAGGCGCTTGGCCGGCAGGCCGCCCGCTTGCGTCACGCGGTCCGTGCCCAGTTCCGTCACCAGCTTGAAGTTGTTGGTGAAGGCGTACACAGGACGCACGCCGATCGAGGTCCAGGTCGAGGAACCGGTGACGTTCGACTCGTCTTTTTGCCACAGGGCGACGAATTCCATGCCGAAGTTTTCCATCGGCTGGATCGCCATGTCATTGAAGATGCGCGTGCGCTTGCGGTCCGAACCGTAGGAAGTGCTGCCCGAGGCGCCCATCTGGCCGTTGCCGTCGCCGCCGATGCCGGGGCCGACGCCATATTGCACGCCGAAGGTGTTGCCGCCGCCGAAGACTTTGCCTTGACGGTGGAATGCCGACAGTTGCCAGCCGTTATGTTTCGGGCCGTAGATGTCGTTGTCCTTGCCTTCGGCCGTGATGATGGTGGCCGCCAGGTCCAGCGTGCCGTTGACGTTGACGGGAATGTCGCCGTAGATGAAGTTCTGGCGCACGGCCGAACGGGTGCCGAGAATGGCGCCCGTGTTCTTGTCGCGGGCGTTGACGTCGTTGTCCTTGAAGAAGGCGTACGAGAATTTGCCGGGGCCCACTGGAATGCGGTCGAGGCCGGCGCCCGTGCCGTTCATATTGATGTACTGCAAGTCCAGCATGTGGATGTCAGGACGGTAGTAGAAACGCTTGCCGACCCAGGCCGTGCCGCCGTTGAGGAAGTCGAGTCCCTGCGCTTCCACGTAGGCCTTGACGATGCCCAGCTTGTTGTCGCCGAAGTCCGAGTTCGGCGCATACGCGTTGACCCAGATGGTGGCCAGGTAGTTCACGCCGCCGGACTTGGCGACGGACTTGGTGTAGCCGAATTCCGTGTAGGCGTCGCACTCATTGCCCAGACGATATTTCATGGTATTGCCGCCCAGGCCGAAGCAACCTTGCGAACCGCCGTCGCCGGAGGTATTGCTGCCGGCGCCGGCGCGCAGGTAGCCGTGGAAGCCTTCGGCGTCGGATGGGTACATGGGGTCGGCCATGGCGGCGGCGCCGGCGAGGGCCAGGAGCAGGGCGGGCAGGGTTTTCAATGCGGTGCGGTTCATGCGGTCTCCAGAAAGATGTAGGTGGTAGCGGTGCGCCTGAAAAGGCGGCCACCGCGCACGGTCTAATGCCGAAAACCAAGTCTAGCAGCGCATTTTTAACCACCCTGATACAAAACGAACAAGTCGCGATACTTTCTTTCAAAGTGTTGTTTTTACTCAATGTCGATACTCTCGCGCATAGCGGCGCTGCAAAAGAGTATTGAATTGCGGTTTTGGAGTATCAGAAAGTATCAAGTTCCGGTGCTACATTGTGGTCGTGGTGCTAAGTATTCACGCATTGCCAACGACAAAAACACTGGAGACACACAATGAAACGTACCGCCATTGCCGCGCTGTGCGCCGGCGCCTTTTGCCTCAGCGCATCCGCTCTTGCCGCAACCGACCTCGTCATCGCCACCGTCAACAACGGCCACATGATCGAGATGCAAAAGCTCAGCAAGTTCTTCGAGCAAGCCAATCCCGACATCAAGCTCAAGTGGGTGACCCTGGAAGAGGGCGTCTTGCGCCAGCGCATGACCACCGACATCGCCACCAAGGGCGGCCAGTTCGACGTGATGACCATCGGCCTGTATGAAACCCCCATCTGGGGCAAGAAAAACTGGCTGATCCCCATCAAGCCGGATGCCAAGTACGATATCGACGACTTGCTGCCCGCCATCCGCGAGGGACTCTCCGGCGACGGCAAGCTGTACGCGTCGCCGTTCTACGGCGAAAGCTCGATGATCATGTACCGCAGCGACCTGGTCAAAAAGGCGGGCGTGACCATCGAGGACCGCCCGACGTGGAACCAGTTGCGCGACGTGGCGGCCAAGCTGCACGATCCGGCCAACGGCGTGTACGGCATCTGCCTGCGCGGCAAGCCGGGCTGGGGCGACAACATGGCCCTGATCACCACCATGGCCAATTCCTACGGCGGCCAGCTGTTCGACATGCAGTGGAAACCGCAATTCACCAGCAAGCCGTGGAAGGACGCGGTCAACATGTACGTCGACCTGATGAAGAAGTACGGTCCGCCGGGCGCGGCCGCCAACAGCTTCAATGAAAACCTCGCGCTGTTCAACCAGGGCAAGTGCGGCATCTGGATCGACGCGACGATTGCCGCCTCCTTCATCACGGATCCGAAGCAAAGCAAGGTGGCCGACAAGGTCGCGTTTGCCCAGTCGCCCGTGGGCGTGACGGAGCGGGGCGCCAACTGGCTGTGGATCTGGTCGCTGGCCATTCCATCGAGCTCGAAGCACCCGAATGAAGCGCAGCGCTTCATCAACTGGGCCACGTCGTCCGATTACGTGAAACTGGTTGCCAAGGAAACCAGCTGGGCCAACGTGCCGACGGGCACGCGCAAGTCCACCTACGCCAGCCCCGAGTTCCAGAAGGTGGCGAAATTCGCGGCCGCCGAAGGCAAGGCCCTGGCCACCACGCGCGCCGTGCAAAGCACTTTGCCGCCGTCGCCATACGTGGGCGTGCAATTCGCATCGATCCCCGAATTCCAGGTGATCGGCGTGGCGGCCGGTCAGCAGATGGCGGCCGCACTGCTGGGCAAGATCAGCGTCGAGAAGGCGCTGGAACTGTCGCAGCAGACGGCCGAGCGAGAGATGCGCAAGGGTGGGTACTACAAGTAAGCCTGCTGCATAGTTTGCGTACCCCAACGGCATAAATCTGGGATCGGACCCTGAGGGTCCGACCCCGGTACTTTAGCTTTGCGGGTGATCGGTTCACCTGTCCCAAGAGAACATTATGAAACGCATTATCCCCCGGACTTTGCTGACGCCGGCCGTGGCCGCCGTCTCCGTCATTTCCGTGATCCCGCTGCTGATCACGCTGTATTACGCGTTCGTGCGCTATTCCATGCTTGATCCGAGCGGCCATCCCTTCCATGGCCTGGCCAACTTCCATTTTTTCTTTACCGATGCCTCTTTCCTGCCGGCGTTGCAGAATACTTTCACCCTGCTGTTTTCCGTCATGCTGATCACGGTGGTGCTCGGTGCCGCGCTGGGTTTGCTGATCAACGAAGCGTTTCCCGGGCGCGCCATCGTGCGCGTGCTCTTGATTTCTCCCTTCCTCGTCATGCCGGCCGTGAATGCCCTGATGTGGAAGAACATGCTGCTCAACCCGATTTACGGCCTGTTCGCGCAGATCAGCATCTTTTTTGGCCTGACGCCCGTCGACTGGCTGTCGTCCCATCCCTTGTTCTCGATCATCATGATGGTCTCGTGGCAATGGCTGCCGTTTGCCTGCCTGATCTTCATGACGGCCCTGCAGTCGATGGACCGCGAACAGCTGGAAGCGGCGCGCATGGATGGCGCCACCTATCTGCAGCAGTTGCGCTACCTCTACATTCCCCACCTGGGCCGCGCCGTCTCGGTGGTGCTGATGATCGAGATGATTTTCCTGCTGTCGATCTTTGCGGAAATCTTTACCACCACGGGCGGCGGTCCAGGCTTCGACACGACCACCATCACCTTCATGATTTACCAGCAGGCACTGCTGTCCTATGACGTCGGAGCGGCTTCGGCCGGTGCGCTGTTCGCCGTGCTCATCGCCAACATCGCCGCCTTCTTCCTGATGCGCGTCATCGGCAAGAACCTGTCGAAATAAGGAGACCTTGATGCATAGCAAACTCAATCTGTATGGCCGCACGGCCGCCGCCTGGCTGTTCGCGCTGCTGCTGTTCTTTCCCATCTTCTGGCTGGGCCTGATGGCCTTCAAGACGGAAGGGCAAGCCATTTCCACGCCGCCGCTGCTGTTCTTCACGCCCACGCTCGACAGCTTCCGCGAAGTGCTGGCGCGCGACAATTACTTCGGCTACGCATGGAACTCGCTGTTTACCAGCGTGGTGTCGACGGCCATCGGCTTGCTGATCGCCATTCCGGCCGCGTATTCGATGGCCTTCTTCCCCACGGGCGGCACCATCGGCTTGCTGAAATTCATGCTCAGCTCGCGCTACATGCCCGGCGTGGGCGCCCTGATGCCCATCTATATCTGCTATCAGTACTTCGGCCTGCTCGACACGCGCATCGGCCTGACCATCATGTTCATGCTGATGAACCTGCCCATCATGATCTGGCTGCTGTACACGAGCATGAAGGAGCTGCCGCGCGAAATTCTGGAGGCGTCGCGCATGGATGGCGCCACCGTCTGGGACGAATTCCGTCACGTCGTGCTGCCCCTGTCCGTGGGCGGCATCGCCTCCACGGCCCTCGTCTGCATGGTGTGGTCGTGGAATGAATCGTTCTGGTCGCTGAACCTGGGCGCTTCCAACGCGGGCACGCTGGCCTGGCTCATCGCTTCCTACTCCAGTCCGGAAGGCTTGTTCTGGGCCAAATTGTCGGCCGCCTCGCTGATGGCCATCGCCCCGATCATGGCGCTGGGCTGGTTTTGCCAGAAACAACTGGTGCAGGGGATGACCTTCGGCGCCGTCAAATAAATGATGCCTTCATAAACCTGCTGCGCGGCCCGAGTTCGGCTCTCCGTTGCTCACTGTGCATCCGCACGGCTCTGCGACGCAAGCCGAACGTGAACCGCTCGCCACGGTTTCTGAAAGCATCGAAACAAATCAGAATTGAGACAAATCATGGCTTACCTTCAACTGAGCAATATCGAAAAATTCTTTGGCGAACACCGCGCCATCAAGGGCATCGACCTGGAAATCCGGCAGGGCGAGTTCGTCGTCTTCGTGGGACCGTCCGGTTGTGGAAAATCAACATTGCTGCGCCTGATCGCGGGCCTGGAACCGATCGACGGCGGCAAGCTGGCGCTCGACGGGCGCGACATCACGGCCCTGCCGTCGTCCAAGCGCGACCTGGCGATGGTGTTCCAGTCGTATGCGCTGTACCCGCACATGACGGTGTTCCAGAACATGTCGTTCGCCTTGAAGCTGGCCGGCGTCGATGCGGCCATCATCCGCGAAAAAGTCGACAAGGCGGCCGCCATCCTCGACCTGGGGCGCTACCTGGAGCGCACGCCGAAGGAGCTGTCGGGCGGCCAGCGCCAGAGGGTGGCCATCGGCCGCGCCATCGTGCGCGACCCGAAAGTGTTCCTGTTCGACGAGCCGCTGTCGAACCTGGACGCTGCCCTGCGCGTGCAGACGCGCATCGAGATCGCCAAGCTGCACCGCGAACTGGGCGCCACCACCATCTACGTCACGCACGACCAGGTCGAGGCCATGACCCTGGCCGACAGGGTGGTGGTGCTGCGCGACGGCCAGATCGAGCAGCATGGCTCGCCGCTGGAACTGTACGACCGTCCCGCCAACCGCTTCGTCGCGCAATTCATCGGCACACCCAGCATGAACGTGATGCCGGCCGACGCCGCGCCGCAGCTGCTGGCGCAGGCGGGCAGCGCGGCGCAGGCCGACGGCTTTGTCGGCATCCGCCCCGAGCACGTGCACCTGGGCGCGGCGCAGCCGGGCAGCGTGCCCGTCACCGTCGACCTGGTCGAATCGCTGGGCGTGGAAACGCTGACCTATGTGCGCCTGCCGAACAATGTGCAGCTGGTGTCGCGCGGCGCCGAGCGCAGCAGCCTGCAGCCGGGCCAGCAGACGCACCTGACGTTCGAGCCGGGCTACGTCCATTATTTCGACCGCGCCGGCAAGACCTATGCGGCGGCGAAAGGAGCGCTGTAATGGCTGCCATCGCATTGAAACAGGCGCACCTGGCGCGGCTGCCGGCCGGCGTCGCCGTGCCCGCGTATGCGCGCGAGACGCTCGTGCCCAGCATCGTGCATATCGGCGTGGGCGGCTTTTACCGCGCCCACCAGGCCGTCTACCTCGATGACTTGCTGGCCCTGCCCGTACCAGGCCAGGCGCAATGGGGCTATTGCGGCGTGGGCCTGCTGGCGGGCGATGCGGCCATGCGCGACGCCATGCAGTCGCAGGACGGCTTGTATACGGTGGTCGAGCGCAGCGCGGCCGGCGATACGGCGCGGGTCATCGGCTGCGTGGGCGAGTACCTGTATGCGCCGGACGACCCGCAGGCCGTGCTGGAAAAGCTGGCCGATGCGGGCACGCGCATCGTCTCGCTGACCATCACGGAAGGCGGCTACTACGTCAACCAGGGCACGGGCGAGTTTGACGCGGCGCATGCCGACATCGTCTACGAGCTGGCGCACCCGCAGGCGCCGCGCTGCTCGTTCGGCTACCTGGCCGCCGCCCTGGCCCTGCGCCATGCGCGCGGCTTGCCGCCGTTTACCATCATGTCCTGCGATAACCTGCAAAACAATGGCGACGTGACGCGCAAGATGCTGCTGGCCTTTGTCGCCCTGCGCGACCTGGAGCTGGCGCGCTGGCTGGCCACGCATTGCAGCTTCCCCAACAGCATGGTCGACCGCATCACGCCGGCCACCACGGATGAACACCGGGCGCTCGTGCGCGACACGTTTGGCATCGTCGATGCCTGGCCCGTCGTGTGCGAGCCGTTCCGCCAGTGGGTCATCGAGGATGACTTCCCGCACGGCCGTCCGGCCTGGGAACGGGTGGGCGCGCAGATGACGCACGATGTGCTGCCGTATGAAAAGATGAAGCTGCGCCTGCTCAATGCCAGCCACCAGGCCCTGTGCTACATTGGCATGCAGCTGGGCCACACGTATGCGCATGAAGCGATGGCCGACCCTGGCATCCGCGCGCTCGTGCGGCGCATGATGGACGAGGAAGTCACGCCCCTGCTCGACGCGGTGGAGGGCGTCGACCTGGCGCAGTACAAAAATACGCTGGTCGAGCGCTTCTCGAATCCGGCCGTGCGCGACCAGCTGGCGCGCATCGGCACGGAAGGCTCGGCGCGCATCCCGAAATTCGTGCTGCCCTCCGTGCGCGAGGCGCTGGCCAAGGGCGGCGCCATCAAGCTGCTGGCCTTCACGGTGGCATGCTGGTTCCGCTACCTGGAAGGCCGCGACGAGCAGGGGCGCGACATGCCCCTGAACGATCCGTATGCGGCGCGCCTGCGCGCGCTGGCGCTGCAGGGCGGCGCGGATGCCGCGGCGCTGCTGTCGCTGCGCGAGCTGTTCGGCGACTTGAGCGACACGCCCGCGTTCACGCAGGCGGTGGGGCAGTCGCTGGCCAGCCTGTACGGGCTGGGCGCGCGCGCCGCGCTGGAACAGGCCGTCAACTGAGGGGGAGGGCGCGCCATGGCACGCAAGGCCGAGTATCCGCAGCCGCAGATGGAGCTGGAGCAGCAGCGCGACGCCACGCCCGGCTTCGAGCCGAAAGGCAGTTTCGGCTTCATCCGCTACCTCGAGCACGGCTTTCCGAATTCGCTGGTGCGCTGGCATTACCATGACGAGTACGAGCTGCACCTGATCGTCGAATCGAGCGGCAAGGTCTTCGTCGGCGACTACATCGGCCAGTTCACGCCTGGCCACCTGGTGCTGACGGGGCCGCGCGTACCGCACAACTGGGTCTCGCTCGACACGCCGCCCGAGGGCGTGGCCCTGCGCGACATGGTGATCCAGTTCGGCCATCCGCCGCTGGCCTCGATGGCGGCCGCCATCCCCGAACTGAAGGGTATCTTTCCGCTGCTGCAGCGCGCCCTGCACGGCGTGGAGTTCTTCGGCGCCAGCGAGCAGTCGCTGCGGCGCTTCCAGCGCATCCGCGACACGAGCGGCCTGCCGCGCTTCATCGAATTCCTGACCCTGCTGGGCGAGCTGGCGCAGACCAGCGACTACCAGCTGCTGTCGACGGTGCCGATGCAGTCGAGCGACGACGACGTGGCGCTGGCGCGCATCAGTTCCGCCATCAATTTCATCGTGCACAATTACAGCAGCCAGTTCTCGCTGAAACAGCTGGCCGAGCAGGTGGACATGCCCGAGCGGACGTTTTCGCGCTTTTTTCGCAGCGCCACCGGCAACAGCTTCACGGACTTCGTCAACCGCCTGCGCATCAACAAGGCGTGCCAGCTGCTGATGGAGACGGAGCGCTACGTCAGCAACATCTGCTACGAGGCGGGCTTCAACAATGTGGCCAACTTCAACCGGCGCTTCCTGGAGTTGAAGGGCATGACGCCGAAGGAATTCCGCCAGCAGGCGCTGGGCCGTTTTGGCGAGTGAGGCTTTTTGAGGTACATTGGATGGCACGGGCGGGGACAGCCCGAGAGAGACGAGCATGGAACACCAATGGCAGAAGGACGGCGAGCGCAAGGCGCCCGAGCTGGAGCGCGAAAGCTACGACGGCATCATCAACTACCTGGAACACGGCTATCCCAGTTCGCGCGTGCGCTGGCACTGCCACGAGGAGTACGAGCTGCACCTGATCGTCGCCACCAGCGGACGCCTGTTCGTGGGCGACTATATCGGCGAATTCTCGCCCGGCCACTTGGTGCTGACGGGCCCCCGCTTGCCGCATAACTGGATCTCGAACGTCGTGCCGGAAGGCGGCGTGGCCCTGCGCGACATGATCGTGCAGTTTGCCCACGCGCCGCTGGCCGGCGCCGCGCGCGTCATCCCCGAACTGCGCGAGCTGCTGCCGCTGCTCGAGCGTTCCAGCTATGGCGTGGAGTTTTTCGGCATGGGCCAGGAGGCGCAGCGCCATCTGGCGCGCATCCGCGCCACGCACGGCGCCGAGCGCTTCGCGGAATTCGTGCAATTGATGAGCACACTGGCGCGCACGGCCAACTACCGGTTGCTGTCGAGCGCTTCCCTGCGCTCGTACGATGACGACGCCACCCTGGCCAAGGTCAATTCGGTGCTCAACTACATCACGGACAACTACCGCGAACCGATTTCGGCGGAAATGCTCGCCGAGCAGGTGGGCATGTCGCTGAGTAAATTCTCGCGCTTCTTCCGCAAGGCGACGGGCAACAGCTTCACGGATTTCGTCAGCCGTTTGCGCATCAACAAGGCGTGCCAGCTGCTGATGGATACCGACCAGTACGTGTCGAACGTCTGCTACGACGTGGGCTTCCAGAACGTGGCCAATTTCAACCGCCGCTTCCTGCAGGTGAAGGGCGTCACGCCCAAGCAATTCCGGCGCCAGGCCGATGGCCGCTTCGGCGGCATCGGCGGACCCGTGGCGGATGCGCCACAGGCCTCCTGAAGGCTGTCATCGGCTTGTCATTTTGCCCAGTTACTCTCCACGGCTTGAATCCCCACCCTAGCCGAGGAATGCATGAACACTGCTGTAACGTCGACCCCGAAACTGACCCTGCTGGCCTTGGCCGCCAGCCTGACCCTGGCCGCCTGCGGCGGCAGCGACAGCCACAATGAACCGGCCAAGCCGGTGGCGCAGACGGGCGTGTTCCTCGACGGCGCGGTGGAAGGCCTCGATTACGTGGCGGGCAGCGCGGCCAAGGCCAGCACCAACGCCAAGGGCGAATTCACCTGCAATCCTGGTGACACGGTGGCGTTCAGCGTGGGCGGCCTGGCCCTCGGCTCGGCGCCGTGCGGCGCCGTCGTCACGCCGCTGGCGCTGGCCGCCAGCACGAATGTGGCGGACGACAAGGTCGTCAACCGCCTGATGGCGCTGCAATTGCTCGACGAGGACAGCGATCCGTCGAACGGCATCAAGCTCACGGCCGAAGTGAAGGCGGCGCTGGCCGGCAAGACGCTGGACTTTGCCGCCGCGCCGGCCGTCTTCAACACGGCGCTGGCCGGGCACCTGGCCGGCCTGGGCGCGAAATTCGCCGCCCGCGGCGTCGATGCGGAACGCCGCGCCCTCGTGCGCGAGCATTTCGAAGATACGCTGGCCTCGAAGGTGGGCGCTCCCGTCAACGAAGCGCTGACGCAGGCCAATCCCGTCGGCGAAGTGAAAGTGACGGTGACGCGCTACCAGATCCAGGCGGCCGACAAATTCTACGTGCCGTACGAAGGCGCGAACGCGAAGATCAAGGGCGAATTCCCGAACGGTTTCCTGCCATCGTATGGCTCGGGCCTGGCCTACAAGGGCAAGAATGCAAACGGCGACCTGGAATTCTATGGCTTGACGGACCGCGGCCCGAACGGCGATGGCCCGCTGGTGCCCGATCCATCGGGCAAGGGCACCATCGGCAGCAAGATCTTCCCCTCGCCCAGCTTCACGCCATCGTTTGGCGTGATCACGGTAGGCAAGAACGGCGCCGTCCTGGCCTCGTCAACGCCGATCAAGGTATCGGCCAGCGTCAACAGCTCGGGCTTGCCCGTGCCCGTGGGCGCGGTCGGCAATTCGGCCGAGATTCCCGTCATGGATGCGATGAAGTTCGATGCGAGCGGCAAGGCTGTCTTCAATGCGGGCGGCCTCGATTCGGAGTCCATCGTCGTCGACGCCAAGCGTAACGCGCTGTGGGTGTCCGACGAATACGGCCCCTTCATCATCAAGATCGACGCGGCCACGGGCGTGATCCAGGCCAAGTATGAACCGGGCAAGGGCTTGCCGGCGCTGTTCGCCAAGCGCCGCGCCAACCGCGGCATGGAAGGCATGACGCTCGACGCGAGCAACGACAAGCTGTACGCCTTCCTGCAAAGCCCCCTGACGGACGGCACGGCCATGTACTCGGTGACGAAAAAGGCCGAGCAGGTCGAGCGCTTCGCCCGCTTCACGCGCTGGATCGAATTCGACCCGGTGGCGGGCACCAGCGGCAAGATGTTCGCCTATCCGCTTAACGCGGCCGACTACCAGGATGGCCGCACGGGCAACGCCAAGCTGGGTGACATGGTGGCGCTGGGCGGTGGCAAGTTCCTCGTCATCGAGCAGGGCGCCGCGCCGTCGGGCAAGGTATTCAACAAGCTGATGCTGGTCGAATTGAAGGGCGCCACCGATATCTCGGCCGCCGCCTACAATGCCGCCAGCTCGGACCTCGAGAAGAGCAGCATGGGCGGCGTGGCCGTCAATGGCGCCGACTGGGCGGCCGTCACGCCGCTGAAGAAAACCCTGTTGCTGGACTTGAACGCCATCGGCTGGGCGGCGGAAAAGGCCGAAGGCCTGACCCTGGTCGACGACTCCACCATCGCGCTGGCCAACGACAACGACTTCGGCCTGAAAACCAAGGTGTATGACGCCAACGGCGTGGAAGTGGCGGATGCGGACGTGACCAAGTGCACGGTCGATGCCAACGGCACCATCGTCACCAGCAGCGCGGCCGGCTGCAATGCGGCCAACACCATCCGCGTGGCGCGCGGCGACGACCGCGAACGCCCAAGCCGGCTGTGGATCGTGAAGTTCGCCAAGGCGCTCACTGCGTATTGAACGATGGTGGATGTGTCGGATCACGCGGCGCGCGCGCCGCTAATCCGACCTACGCATGAAAAAAGCCGCGCGGTGCTGGGATGCACCGTGCGGCTTTTTTGTTATGAAGAGCGAACGTAGGTCGGATTAGGCGGGGCCGCCGAGGCCAAAGGCCGTAATCCGACATTCACCTGCTTATTTCTTTGTGTACGTATTCAACCAATCGAGCACCGTGTGATGCCACAGCAGGGAATTGGCCGGTTTCAGCACCCAGTGGTTTTCATCGGGGAAGACCAGCAGCTTGCTCGGGATGCCCTGGCGCTGCAGCGCCGTGAAGGTGCCCAGGCCTTGCGCGGTAGGGATGCGGAAGTCGAGGTCGCCCTGTACCACCAGCATCGGCGTCTTCCAGTTCTTCACGAAGTTGACGGGATTGAACTGCTCGTGCTTGGCCGGCGCGTCGTAGTACGGACCGCTGTTTTCCCACTCGGTGAACCACAGTTCTTCCGTCGCGTAAGCCATGCCGCGGTTGTCGAACACGCCGTCGTGGTTGACCAGGCACTTGAAGCCGTCCGGCCAGTTGCCGGCGATCCAGTTCATCATGTAGCCGCCATACGAGGCACCCAGCGCGCAGCTGCGTTCGCGGTCCAGCCATGGGAACTTCTTGGTCGCCGCTTCCAGGCCTTTCTGCAGGTCGACCAGCGGCTTGCCGCCCCAGTCGCCGCTGATGGAGTCCGTGAACTTCTGGCCGTAGCCGGTCGAACCGTGGAAGTCGATGAAGACGGTGGCGTAGCCGGCGCCCGCATACACCTGCGGGTTCCAGCGGTAGCTCCAGCTATTGCCAAAGCTGCCTTGCGGGCCGCCATGGACGAGGAAGGCGATCGGGTACTTTTCACCGGCCTTGGCGTTCCACGGCTTCATGACGTGGCCGTAGACGGTTTCGCCATTCGCGCCGGCGAACGAGAACTGCTCATATTCGCCGAAGCGCACGTTGGCCAGCGCTTGCGCATTCTGCTTCGTCAGCTGGACCATCGGCGCCGTTTCCGACTTGGCGTCGAGCTTGCGCGTGTACAGCTGCGCGCCCGAGGCCAGGTTCGCCTGCGCCAGCACGATGGTATTGCCGCGCACGTCGAAGTCGCCGACGGCGCCCTTGCCCGTCAGGGCGCTGACCTTGCCGCTGGCCGCGTCGATATGGAACAGACGGTGCTGGCCCACGTCGTCGGCGGCGACGAGGAAGGCCTTGCCGTCCGGCGTCCAGCGGAAGTCGGCCACGGAGCGGTCCCAGTCATCGGCCACGGTGCGTTTCTTGCCCGTGGCGACATCCATCAAGACCAGGTGGAAGCGGTCGGCCTCGAAGCCCGGCTTGGTCATGGCGACATACGCGAGCGTGCGGCCATCGGGCGAGTACGTGGCTTTCGCATCCCAGGCCGGATTGTCGGCCGTGAGATTGCGCGGCGCCTGGCCGCCGGCGGCGGGGATCGTGTAGACGTCGAAGTTGGTCGACCACGATTCCGTACGGCCGGCCACGCGCACCGAGAAGGCGACCGTCTTGCCGTCCGGGCTGAAGTGGTATTCGCCGTTGTCGCCGAATGGTTTCGATGGCGCGTCGCCATCCAGGGTGCCGCTCAGGCTGACGGGCGCGGCGCTGACCTTGCCGGTGGCGTCGATGGGCGCCGAGTACAGCGCGTTGCGGCGGCCGTCGGCCCAGGTATCCCAGTGGCGCACGAACATCTGGTCGTAGACCATGCCGCTGGCCTTGTTTTTCGCTTTGTCATCGAGGCGCTTCTTCGTGCAGGCGAGGTCCGCGCAATCGAGGTAGACGCCCATGCTGAAGGCCAGGCGGTCGCCCTGCGGCGACAGGCGGTAGGTGTCGACGTCGAGCGGCAGGTCGGTGACCTTGGCCGCTTCGCCGCCGTTCAGGGGCAGCTGCCATACTTGCGAGGAGCCGGAGCGGCCGGACAGGAAGTAGATGGCGTCGCCGTTCGGCGACCATTGCGGATCGCTGGCGCTCGCTTCACTGCGCGTGAGCTGGCGCGGCGCGGCGTTGGGCGCGCGCAGGTCGATCAGCCACAGCTGCGTATTGCCGCGATTCTTGTCCAGGTTGGTGCTGCGCACCGTGTAGACGACGCGCGTGGCGTCCGGCGACAGCACGGGGCTGCCGACGCGCTCCATGGCGACCATGTCTTCGACGGTGAAACCGCGCGGCGCGGCCGGCGCAGGTTCCGCAGCGGCGGCGGTGGTGGCCATGGCGGCACTGAATGCTCCCAAGAGCAGCAGACGTAAACTCATTCAAACTCCCGTTTTTATAATGCGACGTTATCGATATGGTATTGACGAGGCCGGCAGTACCGCCGGCAGCCCGACATCATAGCAATAAAGAGGCGGCTCCTGCGGGAGTTGACCGCCGGTTAGCTGGCCGGCGCTGCCAGTTGGTCAAGCGCCACGTGGCCGCGGAAACCGCCCCGGCTTGTCGCCGGCAAGCCGTCTTCGATGGCGTGGGCAAAGCGCACGCCGGGGTCGTCTTCGAGTGCCGCCAGCACGCGCGTCACGTGCGGATAGTCGGCCAGGCGCGCCAGCCGCAGCGGTTCGGCCCAGCGCGCCGTGGCGGCAAGGTAGGCGTCGGCGATGGTCGGTGCCGTGTCCGAGGCTAGCCAGGCGCGGCCGGCGAGCAGGCGCTCCAGGTGGGCCAGGCCCTGGTTCACCTTTTCGACGGCCATCTCGCGCCAGACGGCCGCGCGCGCATCGCCGTCTGCCGCGCGCGCTGCCTGGAAGGCGGGCATGAAGGCGGCGTGAAAGCTCGTGTGCAGAAACGACAGCACGCTGTTCAGGCGGTCGCAGGCGGGCGTGCCTTGGGCAAAGCCCAGGCCGCTGTGCGGCGCGCGGGCGGCGATATGCAGCAAAATCGCCATGCTTTCCAGCAGCGGCGCGCCCGTGTGCGTGAGCAGGGCCGGCGTCTGGCTCAATGGATTGATGGCGAGGAAGGCGGGATGCTGCTTGCTGGCCGGGTCGCGCGCTTCCACGCGGGCCAGTCGATAGGGCAGGCCGCTCCACTCGAGGGCGACGATGGCGGCAAACGAGCAGCCGAAAGGGACACTGTAGATCAGGGTGCTTACCATGGCGTGATTCCGTGCAAACGAGGGAAGGGCAGTCTAATCGACATGGTTACTATTTGGAAGAAGGCAGAATAATGTGGTATAGGTACATTTTTTATACCAACAGGGCATCCACATGAAAGACAATGTTTCCGGTTGCGCCGTGGAAGAAGCCATGCGATTGCTGGGCGGCCGCTGGCGGATCGTGCTGCTCAGCTATCTGATGGCGGGGCCGAAGCGCTTCAGCGAAATTCGCCGCGCCGTGCCGAATATCTCGCAGCGCATGCTGACCCTGGACTTGCGCGCGCTGGAAGAGGCGGGCTTGCTGACGCGCACGATTTACGCGGAAGTGCCCGTCAAGGTGGAATACCGGCTGACGGACGAGGGCCTGCGCCTGGAGGAACTGGTCGAGATGCTGCGCGCCATCGGCTTGCGCCTGCGCGGACAGGCGGACGCAGGCGGCGCCTTTCTCGCGCCGGCTGCCGAGGGATAATTCCCTACAGAAACAGCTGCTTTTATGGAAAGTGCTAGACTGCCGGCCTCCTGACACTGACTTTTTACTTTTCCATGCGCCTGACTTCCCTCGCCCTGACCGCCGCCGCCCTGTTCGCCACCCTGCCAGCCCAGGCGGCAAGCACGCCGACGCTCGAACAAATCCACGCCGCCGTGCAGGCGGGCGTGGCCAAGACCCAAGCCAAGATGCCATCGGCCATGCCGATACCGATCGCCGTCAAGGTTACCAGCCTGCAGGGCTGCCAGGCGTCGCAGGAAGTGCAAGGCGAAGTGGTGTGCCTGGTCGCCATGAGCGCCGGCATGCGCGATGGCTTTATGGTGCTGCCGCTGCGTAACGAGAACGGTACCTGGGTCGGCGTCGAGCGCAAGAACGCCAAGTTCGCGGGACCGTCGCCGGCCGAGGCGCAAGCGATGATACGCGCCTGGGCCAAGGAAGAAGTGGCGCGCGATCCGGAAGCGGCCAAGGATGTGCAGATGCAGGAAGCGCAGACGACCATGCAGGTCAAGGCCATCAACGAGTGCGAAGTCAAGCGCAAGACGGGTTACCTGGTGTGCGATACGGCGCTGAGCGTGCCGAGCCGCCCCGAAGACATCAAGACGGAACTGACGTTCATGCTGGAGAGCACGGGCTGGCGCTACGTGCCCCGTTAAACGCATCGCTGTTTGCCGCCGGGACAGTCACGCTGTTCCGGCATCGCTTTCTCCATCCCCCCAGCGGCCGCGCCGCCACCTGCAATCTTTGCAGATTCGCAAGGCAATTCAGCAAGTAAAAATTGCCCATTTAAATTAATAATTAAATATTAAAATTAATGTATCGGTGCAGACTGCCGCCGGCTTTCTGCCGTCCCGCATCTGCCCTTTCCCCCGTGCCTGCACGGGCTACAGCCAAGGATCCGACCATGCGACTCAATCTTCCCGTCAGCGATACCGAGATCAATCTGAGCGATACCGAGACCATCGTCTCGACTACCGACTTGCAAGGCAATATCACGTATGCAAACCCGTATTTCATCGCCGTCAGCGGCTACAGCGCCGAGGAATTGATCGGCGCGCCGCAAAACATCCTGCGCCATCCGGACATGCCGGTGGAAGCGTTTGCCGATTTCTGGTCCACCATCCGCTCCGGGCGCTCGTGGAGCGGCATGGTGAAGAACCGCTGCAAGAACGGCGATTACTACTGGGTGCTGGCGAATGTCACGCCGGTGGTCGAGGATGGGGTGGCCGTCGGCTACATGTCCGTGCGCACCAAGCCCACGCGCCAGCAGGTGGCGCAGGCGGCCGCCCTGTACGCGCGCATCAAGGCGGGGCAGGCCGGCGGCACCGTCATCCGCCAGGGCACGGCCGTGCGCACGGGATGGCTGGCGCGGCTGGCGAGCTTGCGCGACCTGGCGCTGGGCAAGCGCATCGGCTGGAACCTGGGCTTGCTGACGGCGGTCCTGCTGCTGCAACTGGCCGGCAATGCGGGCTGGCTGCCCGCGCGCGCCGCTGGCTGGCTGACGGGCCTGTCCATGGTGGCCGTATGCACGACCCTGTATTTCTGGTTCAGCCTGCACCGCGCCGTGCTGCAGCCGCTGCGGCAGGCGCGCCAGGCGTGCGACGTGATGGCGGGCGGCGACCTGACGGGCGAGCTCGACACCACGCGGCGCGACGAGATGGGGCAGTTGCTGCGCTCGCTGCGCCAGCTGCGCGTCAACCTGCATTCCATCGTCGGCGATGTGCGCGGCAATTTCCTGCGCATCAGCACGGCCAGCCAGGAAATCGCCGCCGGCAACCTGGACTTGTCGGGGCGCACGGAAGCGCAGGCCTCGGCCCTGCAGCAGACGGCGTCGAGCATGGAACAGCTGGCCGCCACGGTGCAGCAAAATAGCGGCAATGCCGTGCAGGCCAGCGACATGGCGGGCAAGGTGCACGGCCTGGCCGGGCGCGGCGGCGAGATCGTCGGCCAGGTGGTCACCATGATGGAGCAAATCGACGCTTCGTCGAAGAAGATCGGCGATATCACGGGCATCATCGAAGGCATCGCCTTCCAGACGAATATCCTCGCCTTGAACGCGGCCGTGGAAGCGGCGCGCGCGGGCGATGAGGGGCGCGGATTCGCCGTCGTGGCGGGCGAGGTGCGCAGCCTGGCGCAGCGCAGCGCGGCGGCCGCGACGGAAATCAAGCAGCTGATCACGGCGTCGCTCGAACAGGTGCAGGCGGGCGCGAAGCTGGCGCAGCAGGCAGGCGCCAGCAGTGCCGAAATGCTGGGCGCCGTGCAGGGCGTGCACGGCATCATGGCGGAAATCGCCTCGGCCTCGCGCGAGCAAAGCCACGGCATCGGTCAAGTGAATATGGCCGTCACGCAGATGGATGAAGTGACGCAGCAGAACGCGGCGCTGGTGGAAGAATCGGCGGCCGCTTCAGCCTCGCTGCAAGACCAGACCCTGCAGCTCGAGCAAGCGATGGCCCTGTTCAAGCTGGAACGGCGGCGCGGCGGCCAGGCAAGTCCGGCCACGCCCCTGCGCCCGCCCGAGCGCCGCCGGGCTACAGCAGGCGCTCTGACAATGCCTTGAAGGAAACGTTGGGCACGAGAAAGGCCAGCGGCGTTGACACCGGCGGCAGCTGCGCCAGCAAGCCGCAGTCGGCGCGCGAGGCCGTCAGCGCTTGCACTTGATCCAGATCAACGGGAAGGTCGATTTCGCCGAAGGCCAGCCTGCCGTTGCGCGGTACTGCAGCGATGGCCGCATCCTGGCAGGCGAGGAAGGCGACGGCGTCGCGCCAGTTGCCGAACAGGTGCTGCCAGTCGGCATCGAGGGTCTTGTCTTCAACAATATGTGCCTGGATGTCGAGCATGGGCGCGCTGCCGGCGCCGGGCGCGATCGTGCAGCGCGCCTGCGTGGCCGTCACTGCATGCATCATGTTGGCGGCCAGGTGCGTGGGCAGGATGTCGCTGAACAGCCGCGTGCCCAGCGCATGCGGCAGACTGTCCATGATATTTTTCAGGAAATATACGCAGGGCATGGCGGGCGCGCCCGGCGGCGTGTGCTCCAGGTACAAACGCCAGTTGCTTTGCAGCGGAGACGGCAGCAGCCGGCGCAACGGTCCCAGCAGGGCCGGGCCGAAATGCCCGTGGCGGTAGGTCAGCACCGTGAACGGGGTCTTGCCGTCGCGCTGCCACAGGGTCACGCCGGCAGGCATCAGTTGCTGCGCTGCATGGGCATCGACCAGCCAGTTCACGTACACGACATCGCGCACGTCGCTGTGCAGGGTCAGGAAAGGCAGGCGCGCCATGACGGCCTGGCGCATGTGGGCAAAACGCGTGCTGTTGGCGAGCACCGCAAGCAGCCGGCCACAACGGCCCGCGCGCGGGTGGCGGTAAGTATTGTCGTGCAATGGAGAGACTTTCGGGCAGGTGCAGGAAGATTGATATGCTCACGCTAAAGCGCCCGCCCACATCATCGCGAGCGGCGGCGAGGTGTGGCCGAGACGCGCAGCCGTACCAGGGTACGGCGAGCATCGCCGGCCGCACAGGGCGCCGCGCAGCCGATGCGGGCGGGTGCCACCATTACTGCATGTGCCAGCCGTGGCTGACGACGATCGACTGGCCGCTCAGCGCCGTCGACGGGAAGGCTGCCAGGAAGACGGCCGTTTGCGCGACGTCCTGCGTGGTGGTGAATTCGCCGTCGATGGTTTCTTTCAGCATCACGTTCTTGATCACTTCCTCTTCCGTGATCTTCAGCTGGGCCGCCTGCTCCGGGATTTGCTTGTCGACCAGCGGCGTGCGCACGAAGCCGGGGCAGATGACGTTGGCGCGGATATGGTCCTTCGCGCCTTCCTTGGCCACCACCTTGGCCAGCCCCAGCAGGCCGTGCTTGGCGGCAACGTAAGCGCTCTTGAAGGGCGAGCCTTCATGCGAGTGCACGGAACCCATGTAGATGATGGCGCCGCCGCGGCCCGCCTTGATCATTTCGCGCATGCAGGCGCGCGTGGTGAGGAAGGCGCCGTCCATGTGAATGGCCAGCATCTTTTTCCATTGATCGAACGGGTAGTCGACGACGGGGCTGATGATCTGGATGCCCGCGTTGCTGATCAGGATATCGATGCCGCCGAAGTGGGCCGCCGCGTCCGCCACGCCCTGGTCGACCTGTGCTTCGCTGGAGACGTCCATGGCGACGGCAAACGCCTGGCCGCCCGCCTGCTTGATTTCTTCGGCCGTCTTGCTGGCCGCGTCCAGGGCCAGGTCGGCGATCACGACTTTCGCGCCTTGTTTCGCGTATTCAATAGCCATTTCCTTGCCGATACCACTGGCGGCGCCGGTAATCAGTGCGACTTTGTCTTTGAGTTGCATATTAATCCTTTGCATTGCGGGTTGGAGTGATCGTGGGAAGCTTGACTATGCCAGTATAGCGAGAAAACGCTTCAGGCATGGCCCGCGCACGGCTACAAATCCGCTTGCCTGGCCTGCAATTGCTGCAACCGCCAGGCGCCGGGATTGGTGCCGGCCCAGGTGCGAAACGCATGGTTGAACGCGCTTTGCTCCTGGTAGCCGAGCAAAAAGGCGATGTCGACCAGCGACAGGCCCGGCTGGCGCAGGTAATCGCGCGCCAGGCCGTAGCGGGCCTGGTCGAGCAAGGCCTGGAAGCTGGTGTCCGCGTCGGCCAGCTTGCGCTGCAAGGTGCGCGGCGTGACGGCCAGCGCGGCGGCCACGCCGGCCAGCCTGGCCGAACCGTGGCGCAGGCCGGCCACGATGGCGGCGTGCACCTGCGCTTCGATGCCGGCGCCATCCTCGCCTTGGCGCTGCGCCAGCAATTGTTCCGCATGCTGGCACAGCACGGGATACAGGCTGACGTCCGCATTCGGCACGGGCCAGTCCAGCAATTGCGCGTCGAAGGTGGCCGTGTTGGCCGCGGCGCCGAAGGCGGGCAGGCTGCCCAGCACGCGCACGTATTCGTCGCGGTGGGCCGCGTGGCGCAGCAGTTCGCCGCCGCCATCATGGGTGAACGCCAGCCGGGCGGGCGGCAGCGCCACGCCGGCCAGCCAGTCGCCGCAGACGCGGATGCCGGCAAAGACGCTGTCGACCAGGTGCCGGCTGGCGGCCGGATAGTGGCTGGTCCAGCGGTAGTGCGCAACGGCGCCGTCGCGCTGCACGCTGGAGCGGCCCAGGTCGTGCGCCAGCCGTTCATAGCGGGCCGTCTGCTCCAGCGCCTGGCCCACGTTCTTGCAGCTGAGCAGTATCAAGCCATATGCGCTGTACGTGCCCATGCGCACGCGCTGGCCCACGTGCAGGCCGAAATGCGCGTCGCCCGCCAGCGCGGCGCCGGCGTCGAGCAGGCGCACATAGTCGCGCGCGGGCAGGTTGGCCAGCGAGGCATCGAGGCCGTGCGGCGCCACGCCGGCCGCCTGCGCCAGGGCGGCAGCTGAGATGCCGTGCGCGCCGGCCGCTTCCAGCAGCGGCTGCAGGTAGGCGCCGGCGACCCGGCCTTCGGCGGGATGGCTGTCAGTGCCTGTCATGATGGAACAATGCGATTGTCATGAAAAACCAATACCCTTGGCCTGCGGCGGCATATGCTGTTGATCAGGCAAGAACAGTATAGCAAGCCGCCGTGGCGCGCAACTGGCCCAACACAGGGGATGTCGATGCAACGCTGGAATGGCTGGGGGGACGAAAGCATCGTGTATGCGCTGGGTGGCGAGGCGCTGGCATTCCTGGGCGAGCGGCTGGGGCCGGGCACGCCCATTCTGGACGCCACGTTTGACGACGCCTGCGCGCAGGTGCCCGCCTCGCGCCTGGCGCCGCATCCGCTGATCGACACGAAGCCGGCCACGCGCGTGCGCCATGCGCTGGGCCAGAGCCTGCCCGACTGGTTCAAGCTGCGCCACGGCCGTATCGGCGCCGTGCCCGATGGCGTGGCCTTTCCCGACAGCGCGCTGCAGGTGCGCCAGCTGCTCGCGTATGCGCGCCAGGCGTGCGTGGCCGTCATCCCGCATGGCGGCGGCACCAGCGTGGCCGGGCACCTGACGGTGGCGGCCGGGCCGCGCCCCGTGCTGTCGATCAGCCTCACGCGTCTGTGCGCGCTGGGCCACCTGGACCGCGAGGCGCGCCTGGCCACGTTCGGCGCGGGCGTGTATGGCCCCGACCTGGAAGCGCAGCTGCGCGCGCATGGCTACACGCTGGGCCACTATCCGCAGTCGTTCGAATATTCGACCCTGGGCGGCTGGATCGCCACGCGCTCGTCGGGCCAGCAATCGCTGCGCTACGGCCGCATCGAGCAGCTGTTCGCGGGCGGTGAAGTGGAGACGCCGGCCGGTACCCTGACGATCCCCACCTTTCCCGCTTCGGCGGCCGGCATCGACCTGCGCGAAATGGTGCTGGGATCGGAAGGCCGGATGGGCATCGTGACGCAGGCCACCGTGCGCATCGCGCCGCTGCCGCCGTATGAAGCGTTCCACGCCGTGTTCTTTGCCGACTGGGCCCAGGCGCAGGCGGCCGTGCGGGCGCTGGCGCAGGCCGATATGCCGCTGTCGCTGCTGCGCCTGTCGAACGCGCTGGAGACGCAAACCATGCTGACCCTGGCCGGACATAAAAAACTGGTGGGGCTGCTGGAGCGCTACCTGTCGCTGCGCGGCTGCGGCGACGGCAAATGCATGCTGATGGTGGGCGCCAGCGGCGCGGCCGGGCCGGCGCGCGCGGCCCTGCGCGGCGCGCTGGCGCTGGCGCGGCGGCACAAGGGCGTGCACGTGGGGCGGCACATGGGCGACAAGTGGAAGCAGGGGCGCTTTCGCAACGTCTACCTGCGCAACGGTGCCTGGGAACACGGCTATGTGATCGACACGGTGGAAACGGCCGTCGACTGGCCCCGCGTGACGCCGATGATGGCGGCGCTCGAGCAGGCGGGCCGCAGCGCGCTGGCCGCGCATGGCGAGCAGGTGCACGCCTACACGCATTTGTCGCACCTGTACCCGCAGGGCGCCAGCGTCTACACCACGTATGTGTACCGGCTGGCGCCCACGTTCGAGGAAAACATGGCGCGCTGGCGCAGCCTGAAGGATGCGGCCAGCACCGCCATCGTGGCCAACGGCGGCACCATCAGCCACCAGCATGGCGTAGGCACCGACCACGCGCCGTGGCTGGCGGCCGAGAAGGGGGAGCTGGGCATGGCTGCCATGCGCGCGCTGTTCCGCCAGGTCGACCCGCAGGGCATGATGAATCCCGGCAAACTGCTGCCCGAGGCGGGAGGCGCATTGTGAACGCCGCGCCGCGCCGGGACGGCTTGCCCGAACTGCTGGCGCGCGAGTGGGATGTCCTGATCGTCGGCGGCGGCATCACGGGCGCCGGCATCCTGCTGGAAGCAGCGCGGCGCGGCTTGAAGGCGCTGCTGGTGGAACAGCGCGATTTCGCCTGGGGCACGTCGAGCCGTTCGTCGAAGCTGGTGCACGGTGGCTTGCGCTACCTCAAGCAGGGCCAGTTCGCCATGACGCGCGAATCGGTGCACGAGCGGGTCGCCTTGCTGGCGGATGCGGCGGGGCTGGTCGAGACGCAGGGCTTTGCCTTCGGCGACTATATCGGCCGGAAACCGGGCCGGCGCCAGTTCATGCTGGGGCTGGCCATCTACGACATGATGGCGGGCCGCCGCGCGCGCCGCTATGTCGACGCGGCGGACTTCGCCATGCTGGCGCCGCACATCAACCGCGACGGCCTGCGCGGCGGCATGCTGTACCAGGACGCCAAGACGGACGATGCGCGCCTGGTGCTGCGTGTGCTGCAGGAAGCCCGGCGCCATGGCGGCGCGGCCGTCAATTACCTGGGCGTGGAGTCCTTGCTGCGCGAGGGGGGGCAGGTGCTGGGCGCCACCTTGAACGATGGCGTCGGCGGCGCCCGGCTGGCCGTGCGCGCGCGCCTGGTGATCAGCGCCACGGGCGCCTGGGCCGACGGCCTGCGTGGCCAGGTCGGCGCGCCGCCGAAGCTGCGGCCCCTGCGCGGCAGCCATCTGCTGCTGCCGGCCTGGCGCCTGCCGCTGGCGCAAGCCGTCAGCCTGATGCACCCGCGGGATGGCCGTCCCGTCTTCGCCTATCCGTGGGAGGGCGTGACCCTGGTCGGCACCACCGACGTCGACCACGGCGGCCAGCTGGACAACGAGGCGGCCATCACGCGCGGCGAGCTCGATTACCTGCTGGCCGCGCTGCGCTGGCAGTTTCCGCAGCTGGCGCTGGGCGAGGCCGACGTGCTGGCCACGTTCGCCGGGGTGCGGCCCGTGATCGACAGCGGCCGGCTTGACCCGTCGAAGGAAGCGCGCGAACATGCGCTATGGCTGGAAAACGGCTTGCTGACGGTGGCCGGCGGCAAGCTGACGACCTTCCGCGTGATCGCCCTCGACGCGCTGCGCCAGGCCGCGCCGCTGCTGCCCGGCTGGCAGGCGGATGTGCGCCCGCGGCCCATCTTCGCGCCGGTGCCGCCCCTGACAGGCCAGGCCTTGCTGCTCGATGGCGAACAGCGCGTGCGCCTGCAAGGCCGCTATGGCGCGGCCGCGCAGGCGCTGTGCGATGCGGCGCGCGATGGCGAACTGGCGCAAATTCCCGGCACGCAGACCCTGTGGGCGCAGCTGCGCTGGGGCGCGCGCATGGAGGACGTGCAGCACCTGGAAGACCTGCTGCTGCGGCGCACGCGCCTCGGTTTGCAGCTGGGCGGCGGCGCGCTTGCTATCATGCCGCGCCTGCGCGCCATGTGCCAGGGGGAGCTGGGCTGGAGCGATGCGCGCTGGGACGAGGAGCAGCAACGCTACCTGGCCCTGTGGCGCAGCCATTACAGCCTGCCGCAGGGCGCATGAGGCAACGAAAAAGCAACGAAAAAGCAGCGGAAAAGCAACGAAAAAGCAGCGGAAAAGCAACGAAAAAGCACCGATAAAAATATAAAAGAGGAGAACATCATCGAAACCACCCTGTTTGGCGAGGCCCTGGAACTGGGCGCCGCGCGCATCACCTATGACAGCCTGTCGCAGCTGGACCTGGCCCAGCCCGTGGCCGCCCTGGCCGACGACCTGGGCGAAGACCTGCTGCAAATCACGTGCGGGAATGGCGATATCGTCGACGTGGGCTGGTATCCGGCATGGAACGAGCAGGGACGCCTGCGCGTGGTGGCCGTGCGCGGCCAGGACTGGGAGGCGCCCGTATTCAGCGCGCAGCCGGACAAGGATCCGCAGGCGCTGCTGCGGGCGCTGCGCGCCGCGCTGGCCAGCGTGGCCTGAGCCGTGGCTGCCGCCGCGGGCGATGGCCCGTATATCCTCTCCATCGACAATGGCACGCAAAGCGTGCGCGCGCTGCTGTTCGACCGCGATGGCCGGCTGGAGGCGAAGGCGCAAGTCTTCCTCGAGCCGTATTTCTCCGAGCATCCCGGCTGGGCCGAGCATGACGCCGACGGCTACTGGCAAGCCGTGTGCGAAGCGTGCCAGCAGCTGTGGCGCGGCACGGCCATCGACAAATCGCAGGTGAAGGGCGTTGCCGTGACCACGCAGCGCGGCACGGTCGTCAACGTGGACGAGCATGGCGCGCCGCTGCGACCCGCCATCACCTGGCTGGACCAGCGCAGCACGCGCGACATTCCGCAACTGGCGCCGTGGTGGCGCGCCGCCTTCCGCGCCACGCGCCTCGATGGCACGATCGCGTATTTTCGCCGCGAGGCCGAGATCAACTGGATTAGCGCGCACCAGCCCGACATCTGGCGCCGCACGCACAAATTCCTGCTGCTGTCGGGCTTCCTGAATTACCGCCTCTGCGGGCGCTATGCCGATTCGACCGGTTCGCAGGTGGCGTATATCCCGTTCGACTACAAGCGCCACGCCTGGGCCGGGCGCTTCGACTGGAAGTGGCAGGCGCTGGCGATCAAGCCGTCCATGCTGCCCGACCTGCTGGCGCCGGGCACCCTGATGGGGGCCATCACGCAGGCGGCCGCCGCGGCGACCGGGATTCCTGAAGGGACGCCCCTGCTGGCGGCGGCCGCCGACAAGGCGTGCGAGGTGCTGGGCGCCGGCTGCGTCGAGCCGCACGTGGCCTGCCTGAGCTACGGCACCACGGCCACCATCAACACGACGAACCGGAAATACGTGGAAGTGACGCGCTTCATCCCGCCGTATCCTGCCGCCATGCCGGGCGCCTACAGCACGGAAGTGCAGATCTTTCGCGGCTACTGGATGGTCAACTGGTTCAAGGAGCAGTTTGGCGACCGCGAACGGGCGGCGGCGGCCGAGGATGGCACGGGCATGTCGGCCGAGGCGCTGTTCGACCGCCTGGTCGATGCCGTGCCGCCCGGCTCCATGGGACTGATGCTGCAGCCGTACTGGAGTCCCGGCATCAAGGTGCCGGGGCCGGAAGCGAAGGGCGCCATGATCGGTTTCGGCGACGTGCACACGCGCGCGCACATCTACCGCGCCATCCTGGAAGGACTCGCGTATGCGCTGCGCGAAGGCAAGGAGCGCATCGAACAGCGCAGCGGGATTGCGATTACGGAGCTGCGCATCGCCGGCGGCGGCTCGCAAAGCGACGCCGCCATGCAGCTGACGGCCGACATCTTCGGCTTGCCTGCCGCGCGCGCCCACGTGTATGAAAGCTCGGGCCTGGGCGCGGCCATCGCCGCCGCCGTGGGCCTGGGCTGGCATGCGGATTTCCCCGGCGCCGTGCAAGCCATGACGCGCAAGGGCAGGGTATTCCTGCCGCATCCCGAACACGGGAAAATCTACGAGCAGCTGTACCGGCGCGTGTACCGGAAAATGTATGCGCGGCTGCAACCCTTGTACCGCGAGATCGCCGACATCACCGGCTATCCGGAGTGAGGTATTACTTTAATCGTATTGCGAATCATTCGCATTTGATATATGATGTGTCCCGCATTTCACTAAGGTAACTTATCCCCGGTGACTGCATTGCGCCGCCGGCCATGTGCCGGCGCGTGTCCGCGCGGGCAGAATGCCGCCGCAACGCTTCCTTCAACGCCGCCGCTTGATCGTGCACCGCCTGTTCCCTCTGCCCCAGCGTTTTTTCATTCCAGAAGCATGAAAACCAGGCAAGGATAGCAATGAAAATCAGCAGCAAGCAAACGATGTGCGGCAGCGCGCGCGCAGGTGGATTGACCCCGATGGCCGCCGCGCTGGCGCTCATATTGGGCGGCATGGGCGCCGGCGCCTGGGCGGCCGACAAGGCCGGGAAGGACAATCCGGCGCAGAACGAGACGCAGATGCCGGCCATCAGCGTGTTTGGCGACGCCATCAGCGCCGGCACGGCCGGCCGCTCGTACATCAACAGCGCCGACATCGAACGCCAGCAGGCCGACAACGTCGCCTCGCTGCTCGACACCCTGCCCGGCGTGGACCTGGCCGGCACGGCCCGTCCCAGTGGCCAGAGCCTGAATATCTGGGGCTTCAACAAGGTGCAGGACGTGAAGGTCATCCTCGACGGCGTGCCCAAGGGCTTCGAGAAATACCGCCAGGGCTCCATCTTCATCGAACCGGAACTGATCAAGCAGATCGAGGTGAACAAGGGCGCGCATACCAGCCTGTATGGCAATGGCGGTTTCGGCGGCGTCATCACGGTCGACACCAAGGATGCGCAGGACTTGCTGGAAGGCGGCGAGAAAGTGGGCGCCATGCTCAAGTACTCGCGTCATTCGAACAACGGGGAAAACGACGCCACCGTGGCCGTTTACGGGCGCACGGAAGACGGCCGCTTCGACGCAATGGCCTTCACCACGCAGCGCAAGTCGGACGACCTGCGCAAACCCGATGGCAAGCCATTCCGCTTTTCCGCCATCGACGCGCCATCGAGCCTGGCGAAATTGAACATCCGCCTGACGCCGGAGCAGCTCCTGACCCTGACCGCCATGAAGAGCGGCAGCACGGGCTGGGGACCGTTCGCCGCCATGGGCGAGGACGTGCCCACGCCGACCGAGGCGGAAATCAAAAAATACGGGCTGGAAGAGGCGTGGCAGCGCAAGGCCGTCTACCGCGACCAGAACGACGATACGTATTCCGTGAAATGGCAGTATGCGCCGCAGAACAACCCGTGGATCAAGCTGACCGCCAGCGCCGGCTATTCGCACACGGACCAGCATGACAAGCGCTTGCCGTCCGCTTCGCTGGGTTCCTACCTCGGTTCGCTGGGCAACGAGAGCTGGGCTTCGTACGTGGACCGCATCTTTGATCTGCGCAACGAGAGCGTGTTCAGCACCGGCGCCGTGTCGCACGTGCTGCAAACGGGCCTGCAATGGCACAAGAATGTGCGCGACACCCTGATGTACTACCCGTCGTCGACGGCGCTGAAGGACCCGAGCTACAACTATGGCTATTTCCAGCCCTATTACATGCCGGCCGGCCGCCAGGAAACCACGGGCCTGTACCTGCAGGATGCGATGACCTACGGCAGCCTGACCCTGACGGCGGCGCTGCGCCACGACCGCGTCGTCTCCGAAGGCGTGCCGAACAAGGCCTCGCGCTACAACAGCCCGCTGGCCGCCGCCGGCCACGATTTCAGCGAAAAGGTGCACGAAGACTGGTCGCCGCGCCTGGGACTGTTCTGGAAGGCGTCCAGCGCGGTGGCGCTGTTCGGCGACTTGAGCCGCACCTGGCGCGCGCCCACCATCGACGAGATGTATTCGAATGAATACTATGTGTCGTCCAGGCTCGGTTCATCGACGCCGGGCACCAGCCGCAACCTCGCCGTCGAGCGCGTGACGGCCGTGCGCGCGGGCGCGATGCTGCACCGGCGCAGCCTGTGGACGGAAAACGATGACGCGCAGCTGCGCCTGACGCTCTACCAGAACCGCGTCAGCGACAATATCGGCCCGCGCCTGGGCATCCTCGTCGAAGGCTACGTGCCGGGATCGGGCAAGGTGCCGCCCGCGCTGTCGTCGTACCGCAACCTGGCCGGCTTCCGCACGCAGGGCGTGGAGCTCGAGTCCTACTACAACACGCCGCGCCTGTTTGCCAGCGCTTCGCTGTCGAAGCAGCGCGGCACCCGCACGGGAACGCAGCGCGACCCGTGGGGCCAGGACGAACCCGTGTCGACCATCGCGCCGGACAAGCTGATGGCGGGCCTGGGCTGGCGCTTCCCGGAACAGGGCGTCAGCATCGGCTGGCAGGGCCGTTTCGTGGCCAGGCAGGACCGCGTCCTGCCGATAGGGAGCGTGTACCGCTTGCCGCCGTCGAAGGGCTATGCGCTGCACACCTTGTTCGCGTCGTGGAATGGCAGGCAGGGCGCGTGGCGCGGCACGGAAGTGCGGCTGACGGTCGACAATGTCTTCAACCGCAACTACATGCCGTACCTGAGCGAGGCCGTGACCGGCGTGGGACGCAACGCGAAGCTGAGCGTGTCGAGAAAGTTCTAACGCAGGACGATCGCCTTGACGGTTTCCCAGGCCGTGCTGCCCGAATGCGTGGCGCGGACCTGGTTGCGGCCCCCTTCCTTGGCCACGTACAGGGCGCGGTCGGCGGCGACGAACAGCGCTTCGCGGTCGTCCAGCTGGTGCGGGTGGATGGTCGCCACGCCGATGCTGACGGTGATCCAGGGCGAGGTGCTTGAGCGCGGATGCGGCAGCTGCAGTTCCTCGATGTGGGCGCGGATGGCTTCGGCCAGGGACAGGGCGCTGTCGGCGTCCGTGTCGGCGAACAGCATGACGAACTCCTCGCCGCCGTAGCGGGCCGCCAGGTCGCCCGAGCGGCAGGCATGCGCGTCGATGGCTTGCGCCACCTGCTGCAGGCAGCTGTCGCCGGCCGGGTGGCCCAGGCTGTCGTTATACAGCTTGAAGTGGTCGACATCGAGCACCACCAGCGATAGGGCGCTGCCGCCGCGCACGGCGCGCTGCCACTCTTTTTCCAGGAAGCTGTCGAAATGCCGGCGGTTGGCGATCTTCGTCAGCGGGTCGAGGTAGGCGGCGCGCTGCAGCGCGTCTTCCGACTGCTTGTGGTGCGTGATGTCGTGCAGCAGGCCGATATACAGGGGCTGGCGCAGATACATGGGCGTCAGGGTCAGGTCCATGCTCAGCGCCTCGCCATTGCGGTGGCGGATCGCCACTTCGCGCGTGCCGTGGTTGTGCGCCGTCTCCGGATTGGCCGCATACATGGCGAAGTAATCGAGGTATTCCTGCGTCACCAGGGGGCTGAGCAGCTCGCCGATCGAGCGCCCGGCCAGCTCGTTTTCGCGGTAGCCCAGGTACTGGTCGCAGGCCGGATTGGTGTACTGGATGCGGCCGTCGGCCTCGATGATCAGCAAGCCTTCGGCCATGTTGTTGACGATGGTGCGCAGGCGTTCGGCCTGCTCCTGCTGGGTTTCATTGTTGCTGCGGATTTGCAGCTGGGCGCGCACGCGCGCGCACACTTCGGCCATGCGCAGCGGCTTGCTGATGTAATCGACGGCGCCGCAGTCGAAGCCGGCCACCACGTCTTCCGTTTCCGTCTTGGCGCTCATGAAGATGACCGGTATGCGCTGCGTCAGCGGGTGCTGCTTGAGGCGGCGGCAGGTTTCGATGCCATCCATGTCCGGCATCAGCACGTCGAGCAGGATCAGGTCCGGATGGGCGCGCTGGGCGATCGCCAGCGCCCGCTCGCCGGACGTGGCGACATAGGTCTGATACCCCTGTTCGCTCATGAGCTTGCGCAGCAGCTCAAGGTTGGCCGGCGCATCATCGACAATCAAAATGGCGGCTTCGCGCCGCTGGGGATACCCCACACTGCCTGGACTCATTGCTACCGGCCTTTTTCGGATGTGCTGCGCTGGGCCAGCGTTTGCTGCACTTTCGGTGATGCCGAAGCCCGGGAAGCCGTGGCCGCCGCGGATGGCGGTCGGGCAGGGGCGTGCCGGGAGTGTTGCCCTGGCCGCAAACTGCGGAACAGCGGCGCTGTACACGTGAAGTCAAAGGCTGACCGGATTCAAAACTGACGCTTTGGGCGAATCATACCGCTTTGTCAATTTATTGGGTGAAAAATTGATGCTCCACGACGGCGTAAAACATTATATTTATGATATTTTTAAAAATAAATACACGAAGTTGTTGCCGGGAAGACTGTTTTTAGAAGGAAAAGACGCGTGCCGGGTGGCAGCAAGGGCAGAGGCAAACGCCCCGCGACAGGCGGGGCGTGACGAACGGTTTTACACTTTGGCGGCGATCAGCTTGCCCAGGATGGCGATGCCTTCGCGGATGCGTTCCGGCGGCACCGTCACGAACGACAGGCGCAGCGTGTGCGTGTCCGGCGTGTTCGCATAGAACGGCGCGCCCGGCACGAAGGCCACCTTGTTGGCGATGGCTTCATCGAGCAGTTTCATGGCGTCGATGTGCTTCGGCAGCGTGACCCAGATGAACATGCCGCCTTCCGGTTTTGTCCAGGTGACGCCGGCCGGGAAATGCTCTTCCAGGGCCGACAGCATGGCCTGGCACTGGTTGCCGTACAGGCTGCGGATGCTGGGGATATGGCGGTCCAGGAAGCCATCCTTGATCACTTCATGCACGACCATCTGCGTCAGCTGCGAGGTGTGCAGGTCGGCCGCCTGCTTGGCCAGCTCGAGGCGGCGCACCAGCGGCATCGGCGCCACCACGTAGCCGAGGCGGATGCCGGGCGTGAGCACTTTCGAGAACGAGCCCATGTAAATCACGCCATCGGGATTCATGTTGATCATTTTCGGGTACGGCTCGCCGCTGTAGCTGAGGGCGCCGTAGGGATCGTCCTCGATCAGCGGCAGGCCGTGGCGGGCGCAGGTTTCCACCAGCTCGACGCGGCGCGCCACGGACAGGCTGCGACCAGTCGGGTTCTGGAAGTTCGGCAGCGCGTACAGCAGGCGCGCGCCGTCGGCCAGCGGGTCGACGGACGACGGCACCAGGCCTTCGTCATCGGTATCGACGGAAACGAATTCGGGACGGTAGACGGAGAACGCCTGCAGCGCGCCCAGGTAGCTGGGGGTTTCCACCAGGACCTTGCTGCCTTCGTCGATGAGTACCTTGCCCAGCAAGTCCAGCGCCTGCTGCGAGCCGGATGTCATCAGCACTTGTTCCGGCATGATGGTGCTGCCTTGGCTCGAGAGGGAGTCGGCGATCCACTGGCGCAGCGGCAGGTAGCCGTCCGTGGGGCCGTATTGCAGGGCTACCTTGCCATTGTTCGACAGCACCTTGTCGAAGGCCGTCTTCATTTCCTCGACGGGGAAGGTGGCGGGCGACGGCAGGCCGCCGGCGAAGGAAATGATTTCAGGGCGCTGCGTGATCTTCAGGATTTCGCGGATGAACGAGCTTTGCAGCTGGTCCGCGCGTTCGGCAAAGCGCCATTGGATCGGATTCGGATTTTCAATTTTCATACGAGTCTCACAGAAGATGCCGAGCTGCGCCGGCTGGTTTTTATGGTCCGCTTGTGGCGGTTCCTGAAAAAGCGGCGCCGGGTAGGCGCCGCCCGAACTTGGTTAAGGGAACTTGCTTGTATGTACTTTGTATGGCAATGCGACGGTGCCTGTCAAAGTGCTGCGGTATTGTAGTACGACTTACCAGCGGCTGTGCCCACTTCGCGCGCGCAGCCGTTGCAAACGGACATCACTTGAGCTTGCGGCCGGCCGCCACCACGGCGATCACGGCGCCGGCAAACAGCAGGCTGGCGCCCGTCAATGGCTCGCCCAGCAGCACGGCGGCGCCCAGCAAGGTCAGGAAAGGCTGCAGCAACTGCGTCTGTCCGACGCGGGCCACGCCGCCCAATGCCATGCCGCGGTACCAGAAAAAGAAGCCGATAAACATGGAAAACACGGAGATATACGCAAAACTCAGCCAGGCGGCCGTGCTGGCCTGCGCCATCAGCGCGCGCTGCGGCCAGGCATTCCACAGCACCACGGGCAGCACGAACGGCACGGCCAGCAGCAGCGCCCAGGAAATGACGTGCTGGCCCGGCATGCTTTGCGCCAGGCGCCCGCCTTCCGCGTAGCCGAGCGCGCCCAGCACCACGGCGGCGAACATCAGCACGTCGGCCAGGTGAAAGCTGCCACCGCCCTGGCGCAGCGCGAACGCCACCACCAGCGCCGTGCCGGCCACGGCCATCAGCCAGAAACCGGGGGAAGGGCGCTCCTTGCCGCGCAAGACGGCAAAGACGGCCGTTGCCAGCGGCAGGATGCCGACGAGGACGGCGCCGTGCGAGGCGGGCAGGCTGCGCATGGCAATCGAGGTCAGCCAGGGGAAGCCCAGCACGCAGCCCAGCGATACCAGCGCCAGCGGCAGCCATTGTTCGCGCCGCGGCAGGGGCGCGCGCTGGTGCCACAGCCACAGGCCGGCCAGGCAGGCCGCCACCAAGGCGCGGCCGAGGGCGACAAACGTGGGGTCGAGTTCGGCCACGGCCATGCGCGTAAACGGCAGGGTCAGGCTGAAGAGGGCGACGGCGATCAGGCCCAGCAGCAGGCCCTTGTGGTCGGCGCTGAGGCGGGTTGGGGGGCTGGCGGCGGCGGTGCTATTCGATGGCATGAGTGTCCTGGTGCGGGTGAGGTGGGCAGGCGTGGATTAATCCACCCTGTAGTGCTATCCTAGAACCGAATAGCAATACAGTACAAATACACTTTCCAGCATAATTCCACATACTGTAATGGTCATATGAGCAATACACCCGCATCACCATCGCTGCCCTTGCTGTCGCGCGCCTCGGGCGAAACCCTGATCGACCAGATCGTGCGCTCGCTGGCGGCGCGCATCGACGACAAGCTGCTGCGCGGCGGCGCGCGCATGCCATCGATCCGCCAGTGCGCGGCCAGCCTGAACGTATCGTGCGCCACGGTGGTGGCCAGCTACGACAAGCTGGTGGCGCGCGATTATCTGGAATCGCGGCGCGGCGCCGGTTTCTTCGTGCGCGAGCGCTCGCCGCTGAACACGGCCGTGCCGCAGCCGCGCGGCGCGGAGGACGCGGCGGCGCAGAAGTTCGACGTGGTGTGGTTGATCCGCAATATGTTCCGCCAGGCGCCCGCGCTGCCCGCGCCCGGTTCCGGCATGTTGCCGCCCGAATGGCTCGATGGCGACCTGGTGGCGCGCGCCTTGCGCGATGTCAGCCGCCAGCCCGGCGCGCATTTGCTCAGCTACGGCACGCCGCAGGGCTTTTTGCCCCTGCGCCAGCAGTTGCAGCTGAAACTGGCGAGCCTGGAAATCGCCTGCCCGCCCGAGCAGATCGTCACCACGGTGGGCGTGATGCAGGCGCTGGACCTGGTGGCGCGCGAATTCACGCGTCCGGGCGACACCATCCTCGTGGACGATCCCGCCTACTGGCTGATGTTTGGCGCCTTTGCCGCCATGGGCATGAAGGTGGTGGGCATCCCGCGCCTGGGCGACGGCCCCGATATCGGCGTGCTGGCCGAAATGGCGGCGCTGCACCGGCCCAAGCTGTACGTGATCAACTCGGTGCTGCACAACCCCGGTTCCGGCTCGCTGTCGGCGGCCAAGGCCTTTCAGGTGCTGCGCCTGGCCGAGCAGCACGATTTCCTCATCGTCGAAGACGATATCTATTGCGACATGCATCCGGGCGCCGCCGGCCTGGTGCAGGCGGCCACGCGCCTGGCCGCGCTGGACCAGCTGCGCCGCGTGATCTACCTGGGCGGCTTTTCCAAGAGCCTGTCGGCCAATTTGCGCGTCGGCTTCATCGCCACCTCGCCCGAATGGGCGCAGCGCCTGGCCGACCGCAAGATGCTGGCCACGCTCACCACCAGCGATATCGGCGAGCGCGTGGTGTACAAGATCCTGTCGCAGGGCCTGTACCGCAAGCATGCCGAACGCCTGCGCGCGCGGCTCGACAAGGTGCGCGAGGGGACGTACCGCCGCATCGAGCGGGCCGGCCTGCGTTTCGAGCCGGCGCCGGCCGGCATGTTCGTCTGGGCCGATGCGGGCCGCGACACCAATATGCTGGCCGAGAAGGCGCTGGCCGAAGGCCTGGTGCTGGGGCCGGGCAGCCTGTTTTCGCCGCGCCAGCTGCCGTCGACCTTCATGCGCCTGAACCTGGCCACCGTGCAGGACGAGCGCGTCTGGGCGTTTTTCGACCGCGAACTCGGGTAAACAGCACATTTCAGGACATTCGGCGGGGGCTCTTGAAATCGCTTGTACAATCCCCAACTCCGTAGAATCCGTCCCATCCACAAGACTATGAGGTAAAAATGGCTGTCTCCGAAAAGCAAACCCTGGGTTTTCAGACCGAAGTGAAGCAAATGCTGCACCTGATGATCCATTCCCTGTACTCGAACAAGGAAATCTTCCTGCGCGAACTGATCTCGAACGCGTCCGACGCGGCCGACAAACTGCGCTTCGAAGCGATCGATAACGACGCCCTGTACGGCAACGATCACGAATTGAAGATCAAGGTCAGCTTCGACAAGGATGCGCGCACCATCACCATTTCCGACAACGGCATCGGCATGACCCGTGACGAGGCGATCTCGCACCTGGGCACGATCGCCAAGTCGGGCACCAAGGAATTCTTCGGCAAGCTGTCGGGCGACCAGCAGCAGGACGCGGCCCTGATCGGCCAGTTCGGCGTGGGCTTCTATTCCGGCTTCATCGTCGCCGACAAGATCACCGTCGAAACGCGCCGCGCCGGCGTGGACGCCTCCGAAGGCGTGCGCTGGGAATCGGCCGGCGAAGGCGATTACAGCATCGAATCGATCGACAAGCCGTCGCGCGGCACGGACATCATCCTGCACCTGCGCGAAGGCGAGGACGAGCTGCTGTCGAGCTGGAAGATCAAATCCATCATCCGCAAGTACTCGGACCATATCTCGCTGCCTATCGTGATGCAGAAGGAAGAGTGGGACGAAGAGAAAAAAGAAACCGTCCTGAAAGACGAATTCGAGACCGTCAACCAGGCCAGCGCCCTGTGGGCCCGCAACAAGGCCGACATCACGCCGGAACAGTACGACGAATTCTACAAGCACGTCTCGCACGACTTCCAGGCACCGCTGACGCATACGCACAACCGCGTCGAAGGCCGCAGCGAATACACGCAGCTGCTGTACATTCCGGCCAAGGCGCCGTTCGACATGTGGGACCGCAACAAGCGCGGCGGCATCAAGCTGTACGTCAAGCGCGTCTTCATCATGGACGATGCCGAACAGCTGATGCCGACCTACCTGCGCTTCGTGCGCGGGGTGATCGACTCGGCCGACCTGCCGCTGAACGTGTCGCGTGAAATCCTGCAGGAATCGCGCGACGTGAAAGTCATCCGCGAAGGCTCGACCAAGCGCGTGCTGGGCATGCTGGAGGAACTGGCGAATGCGGACGAGCAGGACAAGAAGGACAAGTACGCCGTCTTCTGGAAGGAATTCGGCCAGGTGCTGAAGGAAGGCATCGGCGAGGACGCGGCCAACAAGGAGCGCCTGGCCAAGCTGCTGCGCTTTGCCTCGACGGCCAACGACAGCGACGAACAAATCACCTCGTTCGCCGACTACGTGGCGCGCATGAAGGAAGGCCAGGACAAGATTTACTACGTCACGGCCGACAATTACGCCGCCGCCAAGAACAGCCCGCACCTGGAAATCTTCCGCAAGAAGGGCGTCGAAGTGCTGCTGCTGACGGACCGCGTCGATGAATGGATGCTGTCCTTCCTGCAGGATTTCGAAGGCAAGGAACTGGTGTCCGTGGCGAAGGGCGGCCTGGACCTGGGCGCGCTGGAAGACGAGGCGGAAAAGAAAGAGCACGAAGAAACGGAATCCTCGTACGCCGACCTGGTGGGCAAGATGAAGACCGCGCTGGCCGACAAGGCCAAGGACGTACGCGTGACGTTCCGCCTGACCGATTCGCCAGCCTGCCTGGTGGCCGATGAAAACGAATTGTCGGGCAACCTGCTGCGCATGCTGAAGGCGGCGGGCCAGAGCGCGCCGGAATCGAAGCCGATTCTGGAGATCAACCCGAACCACCCGCTGGTGACGCGCCTGAAATACGAGGATGTGGAAGGCGGCAAGTTCGGCGACTGGGCCAACATCCTGTTCGACCAGGCCATGCTGGCCGAAGGCGGCTCGCTGGCCGACCCGGCCAGTTTCGTCAAGCGCCTGAACGAGTTGCTGCTTAACTCGGCGAAGTAATTGTTGTAGACGCAAGCGAGCCGGCCCTTTCCAGGTGAAAGGGCCGGCTTTTTCTTTTTGGGGACAGGATGATGCATCGTTTGATGGCCGGCCTGGGCGCGCATGCGCTGGGCTGCGTGCTGTTTGTCTTTTTGAGCTGGCTGGGTTTTTACCTGTACACGCAGCTGTTTGGCGCCCTCGGTTCGCGCGGCGTGGCTGGCGGGCTGGCGCTGCTGCTGGTGTTCTACGTGTATGCGGGCACGAATTTGCTGCTGGCGCTGCTGCCGCCCGGCCGCTGGAAGCCAGTGCTGTGCGGCTTGCTGGGCGCGGCGGTGCTCGCGTATCTGCTGCCGCAGCATCCGCTGCGCGCCATCTACTTCAGCGTGCTCTCGGGCGGCTTGAGCTGGCTGGCCGTGCGGGCCAGCGCGCGCTTACATCGGTTCTTGCGCGGCTGACAGGCTGGCGCAAAATGCGGTGACCGCATCGGCGGCCGCCTGTGGCGCCGCCTGCAGCAGCATGTGCGGCGCGGCGATGTCCAGCAGCTGCGCGCCGGGCGCCAGGCGCAGGATCTGCAGGGCGTTTGCCGGCGGCACCAGGCGATCATGGCGCGCGCGCAGATACAGCACCGGCAAGCCGCCGCGCGCGAAGCTGCGCGAGGCGTCCGTTTCCAGCACGGCGCGCAGGCGCTGGCGCAGCACGGCGGGCGGCACCTGTGCCAGGGCGTCCGCCAGTTCCGCCTGCAGGGCCGGCGTGGCGTAGGGCGCCAGCAGCGCCTGGCGCAGCGCGATGCCGGGCAGGGCCCCGAAGGGTACAAGGCCCAGCAGGTGGCGCAGCGGCGCCAGCAGGGGGCGCGGATTGCGCACGAACGAGCAGCACAGGATCAGGGCGCGCATGCCGGGCGGCGGATCGGCGCGCAGGGCGGCGCCCAGCGGCCCGGAAAACGATTCGGCCAGCACGACGAAGGGACGGTCCCGCGGCAGCCGTTCGCGCACGAACGCTTCCAGCGCCGCATAGTCGAGCGGTGCGGCAGGGTAGGCGATGGAGAGGCGGTCCATGGCCGTTTGCGCGTGCAGGGCCGCATCAAAACGCCGGAACAGCTGGCCCGTGCCATCCATGCCGGGCAGCAGGACCAGAAGGGGGGAGGCGTGTGCAAGTGTCGTCATCGCGGCCATCATAGCAGCCGGCGGCGCGCTTGCGCCGCGCGCCAGCCGCACGGCATGGGCGCTGGCGCCATGCTAGAATCCCCGACAGGCCACGCGTGGCCGGAATAACGGGTAGATCCCGGGCAGACAGAAACATGCATATCACTTTATCGAACTATCGCTCTATGGGCGGCGCCTTGCTGGTGGCCGCCAGCCTCCTTTCCCCAGCCGTGCATGCCACGGCGGCACAGTCGGCGCCAGCGGGAAAAACCCTGTCTACGCTGCTGGCGCGCGGCCCCTTGCCGCGCTTGAGCGAGGATGCGCAGGTACGCGCCGCGCTGTTCGATTTTTTCGGCTATGCGCGCGGCAGCTATACGGAAGATGATGAGCTGCTGCTGGAGCAGGCGCTCGAAGCGATCAGCGAAAAGCGCGACGCCACGCGCACCGTGCTGCCCGATGGCCGGCAGTTGCTGGCGTCGATGAATGACCGCAACCAGGGGCGTGAACGGGGCGCCATGTTGCTCGACAAGCGCGGCGCCCTGATCGCCTTCGGCCTCGTCAACGGACATTGCCGCCTCGAAGGGCGGCCGCTGGCCAAGACCTGCAATCCCGATCCGAACGCCGTGCTGACCGTGTTTCACCGCAAGGGCATGCTGGTCGACGAAGCGGCGCCGCTGCTGGCGTGGGCCAGGCAGCTGCCGCCGATGCTGGCGCTGATCGCTGCCGACAAGGAAGCGGGCGCCGACGGGCAAAAGATCGCCAGCGTCGAATACGTGCTGGCGCGCCCGGCCCTGCCAGGCTGGAACCGCGCGCAGTTGCCGCCTGCGTTTCCGCCGGCGCTGCTGCCGCTGCTGCTCGATAAATCCACGGTGCTGACATCGGCCGGCGCCGGCGTGTTTGCCTATCCGCTCACCCTCAAGGGCAAGAAGCAGAACAATGTGCTGGACCAGGCCGAAGGCCGCCCGCCACGCGACCTGGAAGTGGCGCTGCGCAGCTATGCCAGCTTCGACACCGTGGTGGAACGCTACCGGCAGATGGCCAAGGGCGCCAGGGTGCAGCGCAACGAGCGCACCGCCTACCTCGATGGCGACATGGGGCAGGGCAGCTACCGCGTCTACATCCGCAATACGGGCACGGACGGCGTGATGATCGACGTCGCGCTATGGCAGCGCAAGCTGGCTGCCAGCCGCTGATGTCAACGCCGTTTTCAACACGCTGTTTTCAATAGTAGGGCGCCTTGGCGTAACCGAGCTGCGTCAATTGCGCGTCGATTTCCTTATCGCGCTGTCTTTTCCCCGTCCCAAAGCTGAACTGCCGCAGTGCGCGCGGCAAGCCCTCGGCCACCAGCAGATCGAAATCGAGCTGCGTCTGGCTCACCGCCAGGGCGCGTAGCGCAGGCAGTGCCGCGACGCCGCGCAAGCGCAGCAGCGTCTTGCAGTTGCGCAGAACCAGCCATTCGAGCATCGGATTGGCGCCCAGGCTGATTTCCGTCAATTTGATCTGCTCTTCCACCGATAGCCGCGCCAGCAGTGGAAAGCGGCCAATATCGCCCAGGTTTTCCATTCCGCGCACGCGGACCACTTCCAGCTCTTCCAGCCGCGGCGCCGTGACGTGGGCGATCGATGCGCGTCCACCGAGGATGAAGCGCAGCCGCGTCAGCGCCGGCATGGCGCCGACGAAGTCCACCTCATCCCTGCTCTTGACCTGCGACAGCGACAGTTGCGTCAGTGCGGGCAGGGCCGTGATGGCATCGATGTTTTTCACGTGGCCCGTCGTGTGCAGCTGCGCCAGCTGCGGCCAGTGCCGCAGCGGCGCCAGGTCGATCTGGCCCTTGCCCGTTTCGCCCAGGCTCAGTGCTTCCAGGCCGCGCAGGGTGTCCAGCGCCAGGATATCGAGTTCGGCCAGGTGACGCACGCCCAGGTGCAGGCGCTTCAAGCGGCCCAGCTCGCCCAGCCGCTCGAGGTGAATGGCGCGCATGTGGCAGTCGAGCGACAGGTTGACGGCATGCGGCAGCGCGCGCAGCACGTCGGCGTCGAACGGTTCGGCACTGGCGCCGAAAAAGCGGATTTCCAGCGCCGGCCCGCAGGTGGCGGCCAGCGCGTCGAGGTCGGCCAGCAGCTGCGCCGGCAAGCGGTCCTGCGTAAACTGGACGGTGACTTGCTCGCCGTTGCCGATGAGCGAGCGGATGGCCGCCGCGTCGATGCGCGCGGGCTGGTGGATGCGGTGTTGGGTGGGAGGCTGGTACATGGGGTGATTCCTGTGCGAGAAGAGCGCTGCCTTACAGGCGCGCGTTGCTGTAGCCGCGCTCCGCCAGCTGCGTCGCGATGGCGTCGTCGCGTGTTTTTTTGCCCGTGCGCAGGCGCACGTGCGTCAGCGACGCGGGCAGATCCTGCAGCAGCGCGTCCACGTCGAGCAGGGTTTCCGATGCCGACAGCTGGCGCAGGGCAGGCAGGGCGGCGAGGCCGGGCAGGCTGTCGAGCGTTTTGCAGGTGTGCAGGTTCAGGCGTTCGAGAGCGGTGTTCGGGCCCAGCACGACCTGGCGCAGCTTGATCTGGTCTTCCACCCATAGGGCCTGCAGCAGCGGGAAGCGGCCGATATCGCCCAGCTGCTGCAGTCCTCGCACGCGTATCACTTCCAGCTGTTCCAGCAATGGCGCTTCGATGTCCGCCAGCGATACACGGCCGCCCAGCTGCAGTTTCAGCTGCCGCAGGCGCTCCATGCCAGACACAAAATCCAGCGCCACCTTGTTCTTGATGCGGTACAGCGACAGGTCACGCAGCGCCGGCAGGCCGGCCAGGGTGTCGATGTGCTGGTGGTGGCCTTCGATGGTCAGGCTGGACAGGCGCGCATAGTGGCGCAGGGGCGCCAGGTCGATATTGTCCTTGGCCGATTCGCCCAGATGCAGGTGCTCGAGTCCGCGCAAATTCTCCAGCTGCAGGATGTCGGCTTGCGCCAGCTCGTACACGCCCAGGCTCAGGCGCTTCAGGTGGCGCAGCTCGCCCAGGGTTTCAAGATACAGGGCGTTGCGGTGGCAGTCGATGGACAGGCTGGCCACATGCGGCAACGCGCGCAGGATGCGGGTATCGAACACCCGCGGGTCGTAACCGTAGATACGGATGGTCAGCGCCGTGCCGCAGGTGGCGGCCAGGGCGTCGAGGTCGGCCAGCAGCGGCTGCGGCTCGCCCAGGGTATTGAACTGCACCAGCACCTGCTTGCCATCGGCGATGGCGGCGCGGATCGCCGTGGCGTCGATGTGCTCGGGGTTCTGGATGCACTGCGGTCGTGTTGCTTGCGTCATCGTCACAGTCCTATGGGGTAGCTTACCTGCCTGGGGGGCGGACAGCCTTCCGGCCCCGGGAAGGTCTGCTTGCCCGTGTCGTCGTAGCGCTTGCCGCACGCGACGAGCACGCGCTGGCGGAAGGTATAGATGCTGGCCACCTTGCCGTTCGGGTGGTAGCAGATATTGTCGCCATCGCGGTCGGCTGAAGCGTAGCTGATCATCGACTCGCCATTCACCGTGCGCGTGCTGTGGCCGCGGCGCGGTTCCGTGCATTTGAGCTGGCCGCTTTCGTAATATGCGTTGACGACGGAGGTGTCGGCCGCGCGGTCAACCAGCAGTTCGTCCTTGCGCTTGCCGTTCGGGTAGTTCGAATAGCCTTCCTGGCGCTGGCCGTACTGGAAGGCGTAGTAATACTGCGGCTTGCCGTCCGGGTAGTACATGTGATGGTATTCGCACACGTCGTCGCGCGTGCTGCCGTACTCTTTGAAGGTGCAGCGGTGGATGTCGTTGAGCAGCTGGCCGTCTTCATAGTATTCGCGCAGGTGCGTGAGCAGGCGGCCCTGGTCGATGACGGCCAGGCGCTCCGGCTTGCCGTTCGGGTAGTAGCGCGCGTCCAGGCCCTGTTTCTTGCCGTTGTCCCACAGCGTATCGAGGCGCAGGATCTTGCCGCTGTCGTCGAACGCCTGCTCGCGCCCGTCGAGCTGGCCGTTGCGGAAGGTGGCCGTGTAGACGACGTACTCCTTGCCGGCCGGGCCAAGGTAGCGCGTGCGCGCGCCATCGAGCACGCCGGCCTGGTAATGGTCGCGCAGGCGCAGCGCGCCGCCGGCGTCCGTGTCCAGCGCCTCGCCCTGTTTCTTGCCTTTCACAAAAGTGACGCTTTGCGTGGCCTTGTCCTTGAGCTTGAGTTTCCATGGCCCGTCGCGCAAGCCGTCGATGAAGCTGCCGTCGCCGTCTTCCGTGATCCACGGCCCATGGCGCGCGCCGTTGACGTAGTTGCCATGCGTTTGCAGCTTGCCGGCCATGCGGCGTTCGTGCGGGCCATTCAGCTGGCCGCCCGCGTAGGTATCGAAACCCGTCACTTCGTCTTCGTCGACATAGTTGACGACTGTCCAGCGGCCTTCGCGCTTGCCGGCCCGGTACATGCCGCTCTCGCTTTGCTTGGGGTAGTCGAAGTGCCACAGGCCTTCTCGCAGGCCGTTGACGAAATGGCCTTTCTCGCTGCCTTCGTGCATGCCTTCACGCACCCACAGGCCCTGGCGCTTGCCTTTCACGTACTGGCCGCGCTCGACGACCGTGCCGTCGTCCCAGGCCAGGCTGTAGATGACGGACGGGCCGTCCTCGCTGCCCGTGAATTGCCGCGGCGCCGTTTCCCACGTCACTTGCCACAGGCGGTAGTTGGGCAGGATGCCGGCGCCCGCGTCGCTGTACAGCGTGTAGCTGGCCGTCAGGAAGCGCTCGCCCTTTTTCTCGAAGGTTTTCTTGTAGGTGATGGCGTCCTTGGCGCCTGCCGCCACGGGCGTGCCGTCGTCGCTGTAATAGCCGACCACCGTGCCTTGCGTATGGTCGATGGCGTCGAAGTCCGCATTGCCGCTCTTGCCCCGGGCGACGCTGTAGTCCATCGGCGCCAGCCTGGCCAGCGCCGCCTTGACCTGGCCCGCGTTGGGACTGGTGCCTTGCGCCACGATGCGGTTCAGCGCCGGCTGCAAGCCGTCCAGGCGCCGGTACTTGCCGGAACTGCGGTCGTAGCGGTAGGCGCGCAAGCCGTTCTTGCCGTCCTGGCGGAACAGCACCAGCATGGTTTGCACGCTGCTGTCCGATTCCTTGTCCAGCGAGGCGTAGAAGACGGAGCGGATGGCGGCGTTGCCGAACCGGTCGAGCGGCAGGGTTTTCGCGCTGGCGCCCGTGCATTCGCAATAATAGCCGTTGACGCCATCCTTTTCCTTGAGGAAGGCGATGTCCAGGCCGCTATCCTGCGAGGCGGCAATGGCGGGATGGGCGAGGGTCTTGCCTTCGTAAAAAGGCGCGCCGTGGGCCAGCGCAGAACAGAGGAGCAAAGGCAGAAGCAGACGTTTCATCGTGAGGCTGGCGCCGGGGCGCCGCAATGGAAAGGCCACGATTCTGCCTGCGTTCTTCCTTGTGGGCAAATGCGCGCGCGTATCGTGTGCGCTGCGCGCCCTGGCCGTCAGTGCTGGTGCGCGGCGCAGAACTCCAGCAGCATCCGCTCGCCTTGCGGCCAGGGGCCGTAGCCGGCGTCGCCGTTGATATGGCCGGCGTCGCCGATCAGGGTGAAATCGCTGCCCCAGGCGCTGGCAAAGGCTTGCGCGCGCGCGACGCTGACATAAGGATCGTCGCCGCTGGCGAGCACCAGGCTGGGAAACGGCAAGGCTTGCAGCGGCATGGGGGCGAAGCCCGTCGTGCCTTGCGGGTAAGAGGGCGCTTCCACGTCGCTGGGCGCGACCAGAAAGGCGCCGGCGATCCGGTGCGGCGAGCCGCTGGCAGCCCAGTGGGCGACCAGCGCGCAGGCCAGGCTGTGCGCCGCCAGCACGGGCGGGCGGGGACAGGCAGCGATGGCGCGATCGAGCTCCGTCACCCATTCGTCCCTGTCCGGCGCCTGCCATTCGCGGTGCGGCGCGCGCGACCAGTCCGGGTGGCGCGCCTCCCAGTGGGTTTGCCAGTGCTGCGGCCCGGAATTCCACAGGCCGGCCAGGGTCAGGACGAGAGGCGACATCATTTCTCCTATTAGCATGCCTGACAAAATCGTAGCGAGCGGCAGTGCGTTGTAGCCGGGATGCGCAGCTGTGCGCATGCACAGCGAGCATCGCAGGCCGCAAGGCGCGCCGCGCGGCAGATTTGGTCTGGCAGTTTTATAATTCAGTGCGAAGGGCGAACAGTTCCGGGAACAATACCACGTCGAGCATCTTGCGCAGGTAGCTGACGCCGGCCGTGCCGCCCGTGCCCGTCTTGAAGCCGATGATGCGCTCGACCGTCGTCACGTGGCGGAAGCGCCAGAAGCGGAAGGCCGTCTCCAGGTCGACCAGCTTTTCGGCCAGTTCGTACAGCGCCCAGTGTTTCGACGGGTCGCGGTAGACTTCCAGCCACGCCGCCTTCACGGACGCGTCGGCGCTGGTCGGCAGGGTCCAGTCGGCATCCAGGCGTTCGGGGGCGATATGCAGGCCGCTGCGCGCCAGCAGCTTGATCGATTCATCGTAGACGGATGGCGTGCGCAGGGCAGAGTCGAGCACTTTGTAGGTGTCGGGCGCCGTCGTGTGCACGTTCAGCAGGGCCGCGTTCTTGTTCCCCAAAATGAATTCGATCTCGCGGTACTGGTAGGACTGGAAACCGGACGAGGCGCCCAGGTAGGGGCGGATGGCCGTGTACTCGGGCGGCGTCATGGTCGCCAGCACGTCCCACGCGTGCACCAGCTGGTCCATGATGCGCGCCACGCGGGCCAGCATCTTGAAGGCGGGCGCCAGCTCGCCGTTTTGCAGGTTGGCGCGCACGGCGTGCATCTCGTGCAGCATCAGCTTCATCCACAATTCGCTGGTCTGGTGCTGCACGATGAACAGCATCTCGTTGTGGTTGGGCGACAGCGGATGCTGGGCCGTCAGGATGCGGTCCAGCGCCAGGTAGTTGCCGTAGCTCATGGACTCGCTGAAATCCATCTGTGCGCCATGCCACTGCGCGTCCTGGCCGCCGGCATGCATGGGGCAGCCGCTGGTATTGTCCTTGTTCATATTCTTCTCGTCGCTCATGGGATGGTTCAGGTGACCGCGTCGCGCTTGGCGGCGATGTCGTACGCTTGCGTGTCGAGGATGTCGCGCAGGATCTCGACGGCATCCCAGACGTCGGCAAAGCTCGTGTACAGGGGGGTGAAGCCGAAGCGCATGATGGCCGGCTCGCGGTAGTCGCCAATGACGCCGCGCGCGATCAGCGCCTGCATCACGGCGTAGCCGTGCGGATGCGTGAAGCTGACCTGGCTGCCGCGCCGCGCATGTTCGCGCGGCGTGACGAGCCCCAGCGGGTGGCTGGCGCAGCGCTGTTCCACGAGGGCGATGAACAGGTCCGTCAGGGCCAGCGACTTGCGGCGGACGGCCTCCATGCTGGTTTGCGCGAAGATCTCCAGGCCGCATTCGACGAGGGCCAGCGAAACGATGGGCTGCGTGCCGCACAGGGCGCGTTTGATGCCGTCGGCCGGCGCGAAGGAAGGATCCATGGCGAACGGCGTGGCGTGGCCCCACCAGCCGGACAGGGGCTGGCGGAAGCGGGCCTGGTGCTTTTCCGGCACCCAGATGAAGGCGGGCGAGCCGGGGCCGCCGTTCAGGTATTTATAGGTGCAGCCGACGGCCAGGTCGGCGCCGGCGCCATTCAGGTCCAGCGGCACGGCGCCGGCCGAGTGGGCCAGGTCCCACAGCGCCAGCGCGCCTTGCGCGTGGCAATGGCTGCTGACAAGGGCCATGTCGTGTTGGTAGCCGGTGCGGTAATTGACGTGCGTGAGCATGGCGACGGCGCACTCGGCATCGATGGCCTGCGCCAGTTCCTCGGGGCTGTCGACGAGGCGCAGCTGGTAGCCGCGGTCCAGCCAGGCGGCCAGGCCTTGCGCCATGTACAGGTCGGTAGGGAAGTTGCTGCGTTCGCTGACGATGACGCGCCGCGCCGCGCGCGCCGGCTCGGATGCCTGCATCTGCAGGGCGGCGGCCAGGGCCTTGAACAGGTTGACGGAAGTGGTGTCGGTGATGACCACTTCGCCCGTTTGCGCGCCGAGCAGCGGGGCCAGGCGGTCGCCGAGGCGCTTGGGCAAGTCGAACCAGCCGGCCGTATTCCAGCTGCGGATCAGGTCCGTGCCCCACTCGGCCGTGATGACTTGCTGGGCGCGGGCCAGGGCCGCCTTCGGCCGCGCGCCGAGCGAGTTGCCGTCGAGATAAATCACGCCGGCGGGCAGGTCGAACTGCAGGCGCAGGGGCGCCAGAGGGTCATCGAGGTCGCGCGCAGTGCAGTCTTGTCGAGAAGTCATGGTGGCTTTCATATTGATACTTATCTGGATGGCATGATATTGCTTGAGGCTTAAAGTATCACGCGAGAGCAGCAGTGTAGCAAATCCCGGCAGGAAAGCGCGATTGCCGGCGGCGGCGGGCCACGGAAAAATGCGGGCTTGCGGGGCGTCAACGAAAAAAATCACGCTTTTTAAAAATATTTTCAAAAAACCCTAAAGTTCCTCCAGACGCCGCCGTCAATGAATACATGACACGCGGAAATCCATCGAACAAGAACCGCAGGTTTTTTTAAATATTTTTTAAAAAAGGCCTAAAGTTCCCGTCGGAGCTGCCGTTACATAGGTAGATGGGCTTGATTCAGGTCAAGCTGTTGTAAAAAAGTGATATTTATTGCAGGTCAAAAGTCAGCTGATTCTGACCCCTTGCATACTTCCGGAATCCGCGCCGTTGCTGGCGTGCGACCCCCATTGAGCGGTGTTTGTCAGACAAACACCTACGCTCCTGCCCGCCATTCCCCGACCAAAAATACAGCGCTACGCCTCTGTTGCGTTTGATGTTGCTCCTGCAGAATGTATCTCACTGGCAACAAACAACGCCAGCTGAATTCAACGGATTGAGGAGATGGAAATGACTGCTAACGATATGATGGCTGAGATTCGCGACGCTAACCTGAGCTACCTGATGCTGGCTCAGCAAATGATTCGTGCGGACAAGGTAACGGCCATCTTCCGTCTCGGCATTGCCGCTGAAATCGCCGAATTGATCGAAGGCATGAGCAATGCGCAAATCCTGAAGCTGGCTGGCGGCAACATGATGCTGGCCCGTTTTCGCTTCGACGACAGCGCCATCCTTGGCATGTTGACGAACTACAATAAAGACCGCTCGCTGGCCCAGTCGCACGCTGCCATCCTGATGGCAGGCCAGGGCGTCGAAGAAATCGCATAAGGTTCCCGGCAAAGCGCCCATGGCGGCGTTGCCTTGCCTCGCAGTACATTCTTACCGTTTTCGGCAACGCGGCTTGCCCTGAATATTTTTGCCGGCAACCTTCAGTCAGCATCAGTCACATCCGGAGTAGTCAGCATGGCCAAGAAAAGTGTCGTATCGGAAGCGCAGGAAATCCAGCTGGCCATCGAATTGATACAGCTTGGCGCCCGTTTGCAATTGCTGGAGACCGAAGTCTCGCTGTCGCGCGAACGCCTGTTGAACCTGTACAAGGAATTGAAGGGCGTCTCGCCGCCGAAGGGCATGCTGCCGTTTTCCACCGACTGGTTCATTACCTGGCAACCGAATATCCATTCCTCGCTGTTCATCAATATCCACAAATTCCTCGTCGACCACGCCGGCGCCACCGGCATCGAGGCGGTGATGAAGGCCTACAAGCTGTATCTGGAGCAGATGCCGCCCGAAGCGGGCGAAGAGCCGCTGCTGTCGCTGACCCGCGCCTGGACCCTGGTGCGCTTTTTCAGCAGCAAGATGCTGGACATGGCGCCTTGCGGCAAGTGCGGCGGCAAGTTTGTCGTCAATTGCCTCGACCTGAACGCCGATTATGTCTGCGGCCTGTGCCACATGCCTTCGCGTGCCGGCAAGACCAAGAAGGCGCGCGACGAGGCGGCCGCGGCAGCGCCGTCCGGCCTGGCTGCCTGATACCATCCTCCCCAACATATATAGACAGTGAATGCCGGAGCCGGTCGCCAGACCGGACTCCGGCTTTTTCATGGCGCTTTCGCCGTACACTGGCGCTTTCCCTTTCGAGCTTGCCCACATGCTGCAACAAATCCTGCGCGCGCCCGCGCTCAAGGCCATCCTGATCCAGGTACTGGCCTTTCCCCTGATGCTGTTGTTGGTGTATGCCCTGGCGCGCCTCGGTGTCGCCATGTCGCTGCTGGCCGTGGCCGGCGCGCAGGGCATGCTGGCGGCGATCATCACCTGGCGCGCGGGCCTGGCGCGCTGGTGGTGCGCCATCGGCCTGCTGTTCGCGCCGGCCCTGCTGGGCGCCAGCCAGCTGGACTTGCCGCCTGCCGTCTTCCTGGTCGCCTTTGTTTTTCTGTTGAGCCTGTATTGGTCCACGTTTCGCACGCAAGTGCCGTTCTATCCGTCGGGGCCGAAAGTATGGCAAGCCGTGGCGCAGCTGATCGCCGAACGGCCCGGCGTGCGCCTGGTCGACATCGGCAGCGGACTCGGCGGCCTGGTACTGGACTTGGCGCGGCGCCGTCCCGACGGGCATTTTGCCGGCATCGAACTGGCGCCGCTGCCGTGGCTGGTGAGCCGGCTGCGCGCGCGCGCCGGTGGCAGCCGCGCGCGCTTCCTGCGCGGCGATTACGCGGCGCTCGATTTCAGTGCCTACGACGTGGTGTTTGCCTACCTGTCGCCGGCCGTCATGTCGGCCCTGTGGCGCAAGGCTGAAAAAGAAATGTTGCCAGGAAGCATGCTTCTTAGTTACGAATTCAAGATTGCGGCACGCGAACCCGATAAGACCATTGCCGCCACAGAGAGTGGCCCCTTGCTCTACATATGGTGCTTTTAAGCAATTGTCTGCGTTATTTGCTTGCCCGGAGGACAATCTCACGTTATTGTAGTTCCACACGGCATTTTGTTGGATTTGGGTTGAAAAGCGGGGCATTTCAATCTACCTTTGGTTACATTTTTTGCCGCTGTTCCCCGCCCGTGGCACAGCCTCCGGCTGCAGGGAACTGGTTTGAGCATGCCGGGCGCGTCAGCCCGGCCCTATTTGGGAGTCAGGGCACTTGTTAGTCATAATCGGATACATCGTCGTCTGCGCCTCGGTTTTTGGCGGTTTCGCGCTGGCGGGCGGCCATCTGGCGGCGTTGTTCCAGCCGGTGGAGCTGCTGATGATCGGCGGCGCCGCCCTGGGCGCCTTCCTTGTTGGTAACAATAACAAGGCCATCAAGGCCACCCTGGCGGCCCTGCCGACCCTGTTCAAGGGATCGCGCTATACCAAAGAGCTGTACATGGAGCTGATGTCGCTGCTGTTCGAAGTGCTCAGCAAGGTGCGCAAGGAAGGCTTGATGTCGATCGAAGGCGATATCGACAGCCCGCAGGAAAGCCCGCTGTTTTCCAAGTATCCGGCCGTGCTGGCCGACCACCATATCGTCGAGTTCATGACCGATTACCTGCGCCTGATGGTATCTGGCAACATGGACGCGTTCCAGATCGAAAACCTGATGGATAACGAGATCGAGACGCACCATCACGAAGGCGCCGTGCCGGCCCACGTGATCGCCAAGGTGGGCGACGGCTTGCCCGCTTTCGGTATCGTCGCCGCCGTCATGGGCGTGGTGCACACGATGGAATCGGTGGGCATCCCGCCGGCCGAGCTGGGCATGCTGATCGCGCACGCGCTGGTCGGCACCTTCCTCGGCATCTTGCTGGCCTACGGCTTCGTCGGTCCGCTGGCCAGCCTGCTCGAGCAGAAGCTGGAAGAGTCGAGCAAGATGTTCCAGTGCGTGAAAGTGACCCTGCTGGCCAGCCTGAACGGCTATGCGCCGGCGCTGGCCGTGGAATTCGGCCGCAAGGTGCTGTTCTCGACCGAGCGTCCGACGTTCAACGAGCTGGAAGAGCACATCAAGAAATCGAAAACGAAGTAAGCAGTGAAGACACGCACAGATACCATGAGTCAATTGCAGTGCAGGGAAGGGGAACGCCATGGCCGATGAAGGCATGCGCCCGATTATCGTCAAGCGCATCAAGAAGACGGCTGGCGGACACCATGGCGGGGCGTGGAAAATCGCCTACGCCGACTTCGTCACGGCCATGATGGCCTTCTTCTTGCTGATGTGGCTGCTTGGCTCGACGTCGAAGGGCGACTTGAACGGCATCTCCGAATTCTTCAAGACGCCGCTGAAGGTGGCGATGGCGGGCGGTTCCGGCAGCGGCGAGAGCAACTCCGTGATCCAGGGCGGCGGGCAGGACCTGTCGCGCCAGGATGGCCAGGTGCGCAAGGCGCAGGAAGAGCAGCAGCGCAAGTCGTTCGACCTCAATTCGGCCAAGGCCGCGCTCGAACGCGAGGAGGGCCGGCGCCTGCAGGCGCTGAAGGCGCGCATCGAAGCGACCATCGACGCCAATCCCCTGCTGAAAAAATACAAGAACCAGTTGCTGCTCGATATCACGAGCGAAGGCTTGCGCATCCAGATCGTCGACGAGCAGAATCGTCCGATGTTCGCCCTGGCCAATGCCAACTTGCAACCGTACACCAAGGAAATCCTGCATGCGATCGGCTTCGTGCTCAATGAAGTGCCGAACCGCATCGGCCTGTCCGGCCATACGGATTCGACGCCCTACATGAGCGACGCCGGCTACAGCAACTGGGAACTGTCGGCCGACCGTGCGAATGCGTCGCGGCGCGAACTGGTGATCGGCGGCATGAATGAAGACAAGGTCCTGCGCGTCGTGGGACTCGGTTCGGCTGCCCACCTGGACAAGCTCGACCCGTTCAACCCGATCAACCGGCGCATCAGCATCATCGTCATGAACAAGCGCACGGAAGAGAACGTCCTGCGCGATGGCTCGGCGATGGAGCTGCCGGTGACCGATGCCGCCAGCGCCGCAGTCGCCTCGGGGCTGGTGGCCGGTTCGCCGCCCCCCGCGGCGCCTGTCCCCAGCCCGGCAGCGGCGAAAAAATAACACGCAAGGCCGTCAACGCGTGGTGTATTGAAACAATGAGACCTTTATGACAAGAAAGAAAATACTTGGCTCGCATGTAAAGCGCCTGCTGTCTGGCGTGTCGGACCATGGCCGCAAGCACTTGACGGAGGTGGAAACCGACCTGGTGCAGACCGGCATCTTGCTGGAAGAGGCGATCGAGAAGCTGTCCTTCAATTTCATGGCCATCCACGCGGCAGTCGCGGCGCAGCAGGACACCATCGCCATGCTGCTCGAAGGCGGCGTGCCGCCGGAGGAGCAGCGTACAAGGCTGCTGGCGCTGCAGGACGAGGTGGGCGGCTATGTCAACGCCGCCATCACCAGCCTGCAATTCCAGGACATGACCAGCCAGCTGATCGAGCGCACCCTGAAACGGGTGACGGGCTTGCGCGAGTTCCTCGGGACGTTGGGCTCGCATGGCGCCGAGATGTTGCCAGAGAGCGATAACGAAGAAATTGTCGCCCTGCTGGGGCGGGTCAGCATGGCGCTGGCGATTCAAAGCCTGGAGTTGCGCAGCGTGCTGCGCAAGGCTGTCAGTCAGCAGCATTTGGAAAGTGGCGACATCGAGCTGTTCTAGCATGCCAGTGCGGAACGCTTGCGGTTGCATGGATTGATTAATCAAATACTCGGGCAGGATGCCCGGAATAAGTGGGAGCAAAGATGGCCAAAACGATACTTGCAGTGGACGATTCCAGCTCATTGCGCCAGATGGTGGCGTTCAGCCTGAAAGCCGCCGGTTACCAGGTGGTGGAGGCCGTCGACGGCCAGGATGGACTGGAAAAAGCCAAGCTGCAAACCGTGGACCTGGTGCTGACGGACCAGAACATGCCGCGCATGGACGGCCTGGAGCTGATCAAGCTGCTGCGTGAACTGCCGACCTACCAGAAGGTACCCATCCTGATGCTGACGACGGAGTCGTCGGACGAAATGAAGTCGAAGGGACGTGCCGCCGGCGCCAATGGCTGGCTGGTCAAGCCGTTCGATCCGCAACGCCTGATCGAGGTGGTCAAGAAGGTGATCGGCTGATGCCAGCCGCGCAGCGCAACGATGCAATTGACGGAGTCACCATATGACCATCGATATTAGCCAGTTTTTCCAGGTCTTTTTCGATGAGGCCGAGGAACTGCTGGCTGAAAAGGAACGGCTGCTGCTGGCCGTCGATATTGCGGCGCCCGACGCCGAAGATCTGAATGCGATTTTCCGCACCGCCCATTCGATCAAGGGCGGCGCATCGACGTTCGGCCTGAGCGACATGAGCGAGGTGACGCACATCCTCGAGTCGCTGCTCGACCGCATCCGCCAGGGCCAGATGGCCCTGACGGCGGAACACGTCGACGCCTTTTTGGCCGCCAAGGACATCCTCAAGATGCAGCTCGACGGCCATCGCCTGGGCAGCGCCGTCGACCAGGACGCCGTGGCCAATGTGCGCATGATGCTGCAGTCGTTCTCGCAGGACGTGCCGGTGGCCGCGCTCACGCCCGTGGCGCCAGCCTTCCACACGGCGGAAAAGGAAGCCGTCAGCCATGCCGGCGGCCAGCGCATCCGCCTGGAACTGCCGGCCATGGAGCAGCGCGAAGTCGATGCGCTGGCGGCCGAACTGGGCTTGCTGGGCGACGTGGCGGTGTCGGCGCTGCCCGACGCGCGCAGCGTGCTGGAAGTGACGACGCATGAAAGCCTGGACGATATCCTGGCCATCTGCTCGTTCGTGCTCAATCCGGACGACATGGTGATCACGCAGGCGCCGCCGCTGGCGCCAGGCGAAGCCGATGCGGCCCGCGCGGCGCAGGAAAAGGCACAGGGCTATGGCTTCTTCGACCCCTTGCCCGGCGTTCCCGCCGCGCAGGCGGCAGCAGATCCAGGCTACGGCTTCTTCCAGCCGATCGAGGAAATCCGCGCCGCCGCGCAAGGCGAGTCCAGCGATGCCCAGCGTGGCTATGGCTTCTTCCAGCCGCTCGAACAGATCCGCGCCGATGCCGCCAAGGCCGGTGCCGCCACTGCCGGCGCGGCCATCGTGCAAGCCGTGGCGAGCCTCGTGGCCGAAGTGGAGCAGGACAAGAAGCCGTCGAAGAAAGAGGGCGACAAGGCGGGCGCCGAATCGTCGTCGATCCGCGTCTCGATTGAAAAGGTCGACCAGCTGATCAACCTGGTGGGCGAACTGGTGATCACGCAGGCGATGATCGAGCAGCGCGCCGGCGCGCTGGACCCGATGCTGCATGAAAAACTGCTCGACAGCGTCAGCCACCTGACGCGCAACACGCGCGACCTGCAGGAAGCGGTGATGTCGATCCGCATGATGCCGATGGATTTCGTCTTCTCGCGCTTCCCGCGCATGGTGCGCGACCTGGCGACGAAACTGGGCAAGAAGGTCGACTTCATCACGAATGGGGCGGCGACGGAACTGGACAAGGGCCTCATCGAGCGCATCGTCGATCCGCTCACGCACCTGGTGCGCAACAGCATCGACCATGGCGTGGAAATGCCGGCCGCCCGCGTGGCCGCCGGCAAGACCGAGGCGGGCCGCTTGTTCCTCTCGGCCAGCCACCAGGGCGGCAACATCATCATCGAAGTATCCGATGATGGCGCCGGCCTGAATCGCGAACGCATCCTGGCCAAGGCGCAGCAGCAGGGGCTGGACGTTTCCGAGAGCATGAGCGACGCCGAGGTGTGGCAGCTGATTTTCGCGCCCGGCTTTTCCACCGCCGAAGCGGTCACCGACGTGTCGGGCCGCGGCGTGGGCATGGACGTCGTCAAGCGCAATATCAGCGCCATGGGCGGCGTCGTCGACATCCGCTCGGCGAAGGGCTTCGGCACGACGATTTCCATCTCGCTGCCGCTGACCCTGGCCATCCTGGACGGCATGTCGATCCGCGTCGGCGACGAAGTGTATATTTTACCGCTGGGCTTTGTCATCGAATCGCTGCAGCCGGCCGTTGAAGACATCAAGGACATCGCTGGCCGCGGCCAGGTGGTGAAGGTGCGCGGCGAATACCTGCCACTGATCCCGCTGTACCAGATGTTCGACATCGCGCCGCGCTTCACCAGTCCATCGGAAGGCATCTGCGTGATCCTCGAGACGGAAGGGCGCAAGGCGGCGCTGTTTGTCGATGACCTGGTCGGACAGCAGCAGGTCGTGGTGAAGAACCTCGAATCGAATTACCGCAAGGTGGTGGGCATTTCCGGCGCCACCATCCTGGGCGATGGCGGCGTGTCGCTGATTCTCGACGTCGCCGCCCTGATCCGTTCCTCTCGTCAGCTGGCTGACGAGTCCATTTTTTCGTAACACCGATAGATAAAAGATAGGAAACCACCATGTCAGATACTCAACAAACATCCGGAAGCAAACCGGGCGACGGCAAGGACATCGCCGGCCGTGAATTCCTGGCCTTCACCCTGGGCTCCGAAGAGTACGGCATCGATATCCTGAAGGTCCAGGAGATCCGCGGCTACGAAGCGGTGACCCGCATCGCCAACGCGCCGGAGTTCATCAAGGGCGTGATCAACCTGCGCGGCATCATCATTCCCGTGGTGGACATGCGCATCAAGTTCAACCTGGGCACGCCCGTGTACGACCAGTTCACGGTGGTGATCATCCTGAACATCGGCGGCCGCATCGTCGGCATGGTGGTCGACAGCGTTTCCGACGTCACCACGCTGACGCCGGAGCAGGTGAAGCCGGCGCCGGAAATGGGCACGGCCTTCTCGACCGATTACATGATCGGCCTGGGCACCATCGACGAGCGCATGCTGATCCTGGTCGATATCGACAAGCTGATGTCGAGCAGCGAGATGGGCCTGATCGACAAGCTGGCGGCGTAAGCGGCAGCAAGGCGGCGCCCGGTGCGCCGCCGTTTGACCACGCAAAGAATCACTACAGATATGCATGTACCGGCGCGGGAAAGCAATCCTCGGGAAATTATTGTGAATTTATGACGAACAGAACCGGATGCCGTGCAAGGCGCCTGCAGCGACGCAGTGCGCGCACTGCTAGCTGCGGGCAACACCGCACGGCGCCGGTTACGGAAGTCAGAAGTCAGAATAATTTATTGGGGGGGGCTTACTTGAGGCGCGCCGGCAGGCTGCAAGGTCCGTCAGAGACCCGGCCATAACACGGTACCGCACGGTTGAGCGGGCGCCGTTCACATAAATATTGGAGACTGTAATGAGTTTGCGCGATTTCAAGATAGGTACGCGGCTGGGCATCGGTTTTGGCAGCATCCTCGCCATCCTCGTGGTGGTTGTGGTGTCGGCCAATGCCCTGAACTACCGCAACAAGGCCGAGCTGTTGTCCGGCCTGGCGCTGGCCGGCGAGAAAAATACGCAGGCATCGCTGATGAAAAGCGCGATGCTGGAAACGGGTATTGCCATGCGCAATATCGGCTTGCAGGGCGATGTCGGCCTGATGCAGGCGGAAGAAGGCAAGGTGCGCGAGCACCGCAAGCTGTATGACGGCGCGCGCGACAAGCTGGCCAGCCTGGGACTGTCCGACAGCGAGAAGGCGCTGCTGGCCAATATCGCCAAGGCCGACGGCGAAGTCGATGCCGCCTTCAAGGAGGCGATGGGGCAAGTGCTGGCGTTTAACAGCGAGGGCGCGGCGAAGGTGATTGCCACGCGCATCGACCCGCTGAACAAGAAGACGCTGGCCGATATCAACAAGCTGCTCGACTTGCAGCATGTGGCGCAGCAAAGCTTCATGGATGGTTCGCTGGCGGCCGATGCGCGCCTGATGACGGTGCTGCTGATCCTCGGCGGCGCGGCCGTGGCGATCGGCGCCTGGTGCGCCGTGTTCATCACGCGTTCGATCACGGTGCCGCTGTCGGGCGCCCTGGCCGTGGCGCAGAAAGTGGCGGCGGGCGAGCTGACGTCGCACGTGGTGGTCGAGGGCAAGGATGAAACGAGCGCGCTGCAGCAGGCGCTGAAGGACATGAACGAGAGCCTGGTGAAGACGGTCAGCGACGTGCGCAACGGCACGGACACGATCACCGTGGCCTCGCGCGAAATCGCCAGCGGCAATGCCGACCTGTCGGCGCGCACGGAAACGCAGGCCAGCTCGCTGGAAGAGACGGCGTCGTCGATGGAAGAACTGACGTCGACCGTGAAGCAGAACGCGGACAATGCGCGCCAGGCCAACCAGTTGGCCGTGTCGGCATCGTCGGTGGCGGAGCAGGGCGGCAGCGTGGTGGCGCAGGTGGTCGACACCATGGGTTCGATCAAGGACAGTTCGCGCAAGATCGTCGACATCATCGGCGTCATCGACGGCATCGCGTTCCAGACGAACATCCTGGCGTTGAATGCCGCGGTGGAGGCGGCGCGCGCGGGCGAGCAGGGCCGCGGCTTTGCGGTGGTGGCGTCCGAGGTGCGTAATCTGGCCCAACGATCCGCCGGCGCAGCGAAAGAGATCAAGGGCCTGATCGGCGACTCGGTCGACAAGGTCGATGCGGGCAGCCGCCTGGTGGACGAGGCGGGGCAGACCATGGGCCTGATCGTCACGTCGATCCGGCAGGTGGCCGACATCATGGGCGAAATCACGGCGGCGACGCAGGAACAGAGCCATGGCATCGAAGAAGTCAACCAGGCCATCGCGCAGATGGACCAGATGACGCAGCAAAATGCGGCGCTGGTCGAGGAAGCGGCGGCGGCGGCCGAAAGCATGCAGGATCAGGCGCAGAAACTGGCCGACGCCGTCAGCATCTTCAAGCTCGATGGCGACGGCATGGCGCCGCAGGCACCGCTTGCGGCGCCTGCATCCGTCAAGGCGGCCGTGGCGCGCCCGGCCCTGAAGGTGACGGCGACGAGTACACGGCGGTTGGCAAAGGCGGCGCAAGCCGTTGCGCCGGCGCCGGTGAAAAAGCTGGCGGCAGCCGGCGGCGATGACTGGGAAGAGTTCTGACGCCAACCCGGTCCCGCTAGGTAGCATTGCAAAGGCATTGTTCAGAGTAGTCATAGAGAGGTAAAAACAAATGCCGCAAACTAAAACGGATTCGGTCAAGGAGTTTGACTTCACCGGCAAGGACTTCGAGCGGGTTCGGGCCATGATTTACAAGCGGGCCGGCATCGCGCTGGCCGACAGCAAGCAGGAAATGGTCTACAGCCGCCTGGCGCGGCGCCTGCGCGCGACCGGCATTTCCTCGTTCGTCCGCTACCTGGACGACCTGGAAGCGGGCCGCATGGGCGACGAGTGGGAAGCGTTCACGAATGCGCTGACGACGAACCTGACGTCATTCTTCCGCGAGGCGCATCACTTCCCGCTGCTGGCCGAGCATGTGAAGAAACTGAGCGGGCCGATCACCATCTGGTGTTCGGCCAGTTCCACCGGCGAGGAGCCGTATTCGATCGCCATGACGGTGTGCGAGGCCTTCAATACGCTCACGCCGCCGGTCACCATCATCGCCACCGATATCGATACGAATGTGCTGGCCACGGCCGCCAACGGCGTCTACAACCTGGACCGGCTCGATAAGATGCCGGCCGACCGCGCGCGGCGCTTCTTCTTGCGCGGCAAGGGCGATCGCGAGGGGCAGGTCAGGGTGCGCCCGGAGTTGCGCCAGATGATCACGTTCAAGCCGCTCAACCTGCTGGCTGACAGCTGGCCCCTGACGGGACAGTTCGACGTCATCTTCTGCCGTAATGTGATGATTTATTTTGACAAGGCGACGCAGCGCAAGATCCTGACGCGCTTTGTGCCGTTGATGAAGCCAGATGCCCTGCTGTTTGCCGGCCATTCGGAGAATTTTCTGTACGTGTCGGATTCATTGAAGCTGCGCGGTAAAACAGTTTATGAGCTCGACCAGCCACGGGGCAGCGTCCCCAAGGCATCGTTGCATCGTACATGAGAGTGAGATATGAGCCTGGAACCCAAAGAGCAATTTGCCACTAACGTCTATTACGACAGGACGTTCAATTGTGACGCCGCCAAGATCCTGCCTGGGGAGTATTACTTCACCAACAAGGACATGCTGATCGTCACCGTGCTCGGCTCCTGCGTCTCTGCCTGCATCCGCGACCGGGTCACGGGGCTGGGCGGCATGAACCATTTCATGCTGCCCGACGGCGGCAGCGATACCAACAGCCCGATCTCGGCCTCCATGCGGTATGGCACCTACGCCATGGAGATCCTGATCAATGACTTGCTGAAGGCGGGAGCACGGCGCGAGAACATGGAAGCGAAGGTGTTTGGCGGCGGCGCCGTGCTGCGCGGCTTCACGGCGATCAACGTCGGCGAGCGCAATGCGGCTTTCGTCATCAATTACCTGAAGGCGGAGAAGATGCGCGTGGTGGCGGAAGACCTCAACGACATCCACCCGCGCAAGGTGTACTTCTTCCCGCGCAGCGGCAAGGTGCTGGTGAAAAAGCTGATGCAGACGCATAACGACACCCTGGTGCGCCGCGAGCTCGATTACGCCAGCCGCCTCAAGGTGGCGCCGGTCGGCGGCGAGATCGAACTGTTCTAAACGCCGGACCAAACCTGCTGCGCGTCGCGCTTTGCGGCTTGCGATGCGCACCGTGCCCCGGCACGGTTGCGCTTCTCGGCCACAGTTCGCAGCCGCTCGCGGCGGTTTTGTCAGGCGTTCTTACCGATTAAGAATAAGGGCCGCAAGGCCTGGAAGGATAACTATGAAGATCAAAGTTTTGATCGTGGATGATTCGGCGCTGATCCGCAGCGTGATGACGGAAATCGTCAACAGCCAGCCCGACATGGAAGTGGTGGGCGCGGCGCCCGATCCGCTGGTGGCGCGCGAGATGATCAAGCAGACCAATCCCGACGTGCTGACGCTGGATGTCGAGATGCCGAAGATGGATGGCCTGGACTTCCTGGAAAAGCTGATGCGCCTGCGCCCGATGCCGGTGTTGATGGTGTCGTCGCTGACCGAGCGCGGTTCGGAAATCACCATGCGCGCGCTGGAACTGGGCGCCGTCGATTTCGTCACCAAGCCGAAGATCTCGATCCAGAGCGGCATGCGTGAATACACGGACATGATCGCCGACAAGATCCGCGCGGCTTCCAAGGCGCGCATCCGCGCACGCACCTTGCCGTCGGCCAGCGACAAGACGGCGGCGCCGCTGCCAGCCTTGCGCAGCCCTTTGACGTCGAGCGAAAAGCTGATCATCGTGGGCGCCTCCACGGGCGGCACGGAAGCGATCCGCGAATTCCTCATGCAGATGCCGTCCGATTGCCCCGGCATCCTGATCACGCAGCACATGCCGGAAGGGTTTACGCGCTCGTTCGCGCGCCGCCTCGATTCGCTGTGCAAGATCTCGGTGCAGGAAGCTGCTGGCGGCGAGCGTATCCTGCCTGGCCACGCGTATATCGCGCCCGGCCATTCGCACCTGACCCTGACGCGCAGCGGCGCCAACTACATGACCAAGATCGACCAGGGCGAGCCGGTCAACCGCCATCGCCCGTCCGTTGACGTGCTGTTCCGTTCGGCCGCGCAATCGGCTGGCAAGAATGCCGTCGGCGTGATCCTCACCGGCATGGGCAAGGATGGCGCGCAGGGCATGCTGGAGATGAAGACGGCGGGAGCGTATAATTTTGCCCAGGATGAAGCCAGTTGCGTCGTCTTCGGCATGCCGCGCGAGGCGATCGCCATCGGCGCCACGCATGAGGTTGGCGCTTTGACGGCGCTGCCTGGCATGGTGCTGGGACACCTGGCTGCGCATGGCATGCGCGCTTTGCGCGTGTAAGCCACGTTTTATATGATCTGCGGCAAGTTTGTTCGCCTAAAAGCAACGAAAATGCTATCCTATAACTTGCTGCCGTAGTGTCGACCATAATGTCGGCATTCATGTCGATATTATTAACAAACCGCTACAGAAACAACGGAGTTATTCATGGCTGATCCAAAGATGAAATTTTTAGTCGTTGACGATTTTTCGACGATGCGCCGCATTGTCCGGAATCTGTTGAAGGAACTGGGTTATGCCAACGTCGACGAGGCGGAAGACGGCGTGATGGGCCTGGCCAAGCTGCGCGCGGAATCCTACGATTTCGTCGTCTCGGACTGGAACATGCCCAACATGGACGGCCTGACGATGCTGCAGCATATCCGCGCCGATCCGGCACTGGCCAAACTGCCCGTGCTGATGGTCACCGCCGAAGCGAAAAAGGAAAACATCATCGCCGCCGCCCAGGCTGGCGCCAGCGGTTATGTCGTCAAGCCGTTCACGGCCGCGACCCTCGATGAAAAGCTGAACAAGATTTTCGAGAAACTGGAAAAGGCTGGCGCTTAAGCACGCCAGCAGGCCTGGCCGGCAGCCTCGTCTTGCGAGGGCGCGCGGCCATGTGAAAAAACGCTGTCAGGTTGCCCTGGCAGCGTTTTTTTTCATCCCCGCTTTTGCGCCTCAGGCGACGGGGATGGACAGCAGGTCGTCGATGCCGATGCGGCGGGCAAAGCTGATGCGCACCTGTTCGGCCACTGCCGATACTTCCTGCGCGCCGTCGCCGATAAAGTCGATCACCGTGCGGAACGGCCGCTGGCCGGCGGGCAGGCCCACGACGCGCACGATTTCCTCGGCCACGGCCAACGGGTCGGCATCGTCCGGCGTCAGGGCCGACAGGCGCGCACCCACCTCGTCCATCAAGCCGTCATAGCGCGCGTACGCGGCGCTGGTCGCCTGGTCGGCCGGCTTGCCCGCGTTCGGGAAGTGCGCCGTGCCGCGCGTAAAGGCGCCCGGCGTGACGATGGATGTCTCGATGCCAAAGCGCGTCAATTCATACGACATGGTGACGGCGATGGAATCCATGGCCGCCTTGGCGGCCGCATACGGACCCATGAACGGCGGAAAGCCGCCGCGCGTGGTGGTGCTGCTGATCCACAGCAGCAAGCCGCTGCCTTGCGCCCGCATGGCGGGCAGGGCGGCCTTGTTGACGCGCTGGGCGCCGATCACGTTGGTGTCGAAGACGTGCTGGATCTCTGCCGGCGCAAACGCTTCCATGGGGCCGGTGACGAGGCCGCCCGCATTGTGGACGACGACGTCCAGCCGGCCCTGTTCGGCCAGGATGGCGGCGATGGCGGCGTCTGCCGACGCTTGCGACAGCACGTCCAGTTCCAGCGCGCGCAAGTCGGCGCCACGGGCCGTGGCGTAGTCGCGCAATTCCTGCACGCGCGGTCCATTGCGTCCCAGCGTGTCGCGCATGCTGGCATAGACCGTGTGGCCGGCGGCGGCCAGCGCGCGGGCGGAGAGGGCGCCGATGCCGGTCGAGGCGCCCGTAATCAGAATGACTTGTTGCATGATGGATTCCATTGATTGATCGATTGAGCGATTGATTGAGTCTTCACGGCGCCTGGCAAGACCGTGGCGAGCGTCAGGGATTTGTGGCCGGGAAGCGCAACCGTCGCAAAGTACGGCGAGCATCGCAGGCCGCAAGGCGCGACGCGCAGCAGGTTTTGGCTGGCGCTATACGAGGCCGCCGTTGGCGCGCAGGGTCTGGCCATTGACCCAGCGGCCATCCGCTCCGGCCAGGAAGGCGACGGCGGCGGCGATGTCGTCCGGCGTGCCCAGGCGCTCGAGCGGGGCCATCTTGCTCATGCGCTCTATCGTTTCCTCCGTCTTGCCGTTCAAGAACAGGGCCGTGGCCGTGGGGCCGGGGGCGACGGCGTTGACGGTGATGTCCTTGCCGCGCAATTCCTTGGCGAAGATATTCGTCATCGTCTCGATGGCCGCCTTGCTGGCGGCGTAGACGGAGTAGCCGGGCAGGGCCAGGCCGATCACGCTGGTGGAGAAATTGACGACGCTGCCGCCATGGCGCAAGCGGCTGGCCGCCTGGCGCATGGTGTTGAAGCTGCCCTTGACGTTGATGGCGAACAGGCTGTCGAAGGTGGCGTCGTCCGTGTCGGCCAGGGTGGGCAGCACGGGCGGCATGATGCCGGCGTTATTCACCAGCACGTCGACGCCGCCGAAGGCCGCTTCCGCCGCATCGAACAGCGCTTGCACATCGCCCGCATCGGCCACGTTGGCCTTGACGGCGATGGCCGCGCCGCCGTCGGCCACGATGGTCGCCACCAGCTTGTCTGCTTCGACATTGCCGCTGGCGTAATTGACGACGACTTGCATGCCGTCGCGGGCCAGGCGGCGGGCGATGGCGGCGCCGATACCGCGCGAGGCGCCGGTGACGATGGCGACCCTGGCTGGGGTGGATGCTGTATTCATGGTGGTTCTCCTGTCGTGGTGGAAAGGCCCGAAAGAGCGAGCCAGTGCAGCCATTGTGAGCTTTATTTATATGTGGATAAAGATGGTAAAAATGCTTGCAGTGTGCAATTCAGATTAATAATGATTGTTGAGCCATTTGGCATGATGCAGGCAGGAATACCCCCTTTATCCGCCTGGCGGGCCTGCCTATAGTGAGGCTTTTCCCATGGAGCCCAGCATGTCCCGACGCATGACCGTTGCACGATTCTCCCTTGTTGTCCTTGCCGCCGGCGCGCTGTTCCTGCCGCTGGCCCGCTACGCCTGGTCCGTCAATGCCGCCCAGGTGCCCCCCGCCATGCAAGCTTCCGTCACCTATCCGCACCTGTTGCGCAAGTCGCCATTCTTCACGCAGTTGACCGCGGCGCAGCTGCGCACCGTCATTGCGCAGTCGCACGAGTGGGAAGTCCGGGCCGGCACCGTCATCGCCAGCAGCGGCGACGCCGATGGCGCCATCTGGATATTGCTCGACGGTGGCTGGCAGGTGGAGGCGGGCGGGAAAATCCATCCGGCGCTGCACGACGGGGCAGGCAAATGGTATGGCGGCGACGCCGTGAGAGGGACCGCCTTGGCGTCGCGGCTGGTGGCGAACCGGCACAGTTATGTGCTGTGCATCGCGGCGGCGGATTTTGCCCGCATGCGCGAGCAAGGCTACGATTTCGACGCGCATGTGCGCCAGGGCGAGCAGTATTACGGGCAGCTGTTGCGGCAGATCGACTAATGGTGATTAATTTCCAAAATGAATGAAATATTTCCACAAGTTAACTTTACACGTCAAATAATTTGGCCCATGATCGCTGCAGTATTTCCCCTTTGTCCCCGACCCCGACAAGAAGGAGCGCAGCATGCGCCGAGCACCCGTATTATTTTTTGCCTTGAGCACGACCCTCTTGGCCGCCTGCGGCGTGAGCCTTGAGCAAGCCGCCGTGGCGCCTGTCGCGCCAGTTGTTGCCGAGCTGCCATCCGATGCCCAGGAAGCGACCGTGCAGCCGGCTGCCGAGGGCGACGGCAGGCATGCCTACCTGCACCGCGTGGGTGGCCACGACTATGTCAGCCTGAATCAGAGTGGCCCGCAGGGCGGTTTGCCCATCCTGACGGGGGTGCGGCGCCATGTGCGCGCCATCCGCCTGCTGGCTGCCGATCCGGCGCAGGCGCGGGCCATGCTGCGCAGCCTGAAGCTGCCCGCGCATCAGCGCAAGCTATGGGGAGGGCAGGAAATCGTGCTCGATGCGGCCAGCTACGACATGCTGCAGGCGGCACGCGGCAGAGGCAAGTCGCTGTATGCCGAGTTGAGACTGGTGGGACTGGAGAAGTAGGAAAGATTTGCAAACGGGGCCGATTGGTCCCGTTGTCGTGACAGTGGCGTCGAGGCAGCCGGTTAAATTTCCAGGTTGTCGATCAATCGCGTCTGCCCCAGCTTGGCGGCGGCCAGCACCACCAGCGGTTCGCCTGCGGCCAGTTCGGCGGCGTTTGGCGCCTGCAGGTTGGCGCGCTTGCGCACGGCGATGTAATCGGATTTCCAGCCGCGGCCATTCAACAGCTGCATGGCGGCCTGTTCCAGTTCACCCACGGCCAGATTACCCTTGCGCACTTCCTCGGCGACGAAGTTGAGCCCCTTGTACAGTTCCGGCGCCTCGGCGCGTTCGCTTTCCGACAGGTACATATTGCGCGAGGACAAAGCCAGCCCATCGTCGGCCCGATACGTTTCGGCGGCGATGATTTCCGTCGGCAGCGCGAACTGGCGCGCCATGTTGCGGATGATCATTAGTTGCTGGTAATCCTTCTTGCCGAACACGGCCACTCGCGGGCCCACGCACGAGAACAGCTTGGTGACGACCGTGCACACGCCTTCGAAGAAGCCGGGGCGGAATTCGCCTTCCAGGGTATTGCCCAGGTCATCGGGCGGGCGCACGCGGTATTCCTGCGGTTCCGGATACAGTTCCTTTTCCGTCGGCGCGAACAGCACGTACACGCCTTCCTTTTCCAGCTTGGCGATGTCGGCTTCCATGGTGCGCGGATATTTCTCGAAATCCTCGTTCGGGCCGAACTGCAGGCGGTTGACGAAAATCGAGGCGACGACGGGGTCGCCATGCTTGCGCGCCAGGCGCATCAGCGACAGATGGCCTTCATGCAGGTTGCCCATGGTGGGAACGAACGCCGTGCGCAGCTGTCCGCTGAGCTGGTCGCGCAATTCTTCGATGTCGGAAATAATTTTCATTGATTGCTTTCGCTAAAACCCCGTTGTACGGTGGTCAGTGACAAAGGGAGAGGGTATCAGGCGGGCGAATAAGCCAGCCGGACGTAGATGGGGGCAAACGGTTCGGCTTGCGTGATTTCGATCAGGGTTTCCTTGGCCAGTTCCAGCAGGGCCACGAAGTTGACCACCACCACGGGCACGCCGCCGGCAATGTCGAACAGCTCGCTGAATTCGACGAAGCGCGACGATTGCAAATGGCGCAGGATGCTCGACATATGCTCGCGCACGGACAGTTCCTGGCGGCTGATGCGGTGATGCTGGGTCAGCTTGGCGCGTTTCAGCACGTCGAGCCACGCCTGCTGCAAGTCCACCGGCTCGACGTCGGGCCAGGTGGGTGTCAGGCTTTGTTCGATGAAGATCTGCGTGCGCACGAAATCGCGTTCGAACTGGGGAATGGCATTCAGGTCGTAGGCGGCCAGCTTGATCTGTTCGTATTCGAGCAGGCGGCGCACCAGTTCGGCACGGGGATCGCCGCCATCTTCCTCGACGTCGCTTTTGCGCGAGGGCAAAAGCATGCGCGACTTGATCTCGATCAACATGGCAGCCATCAACAGATACTCGGCGGCCAGTTCCAGGTTGCGCACGCGGATCTGGTCGACGTACTTCAGGTATTGCAGGGTCACCTGCGCCATCGGAATGTCGAGAATGTTGAAGTTTTGCTTGCGGATCAGGTAGAGCAGCAAGTCGAGCGGGCCTTCGAAGGCTTCGAGGAAGATTTCCAGCGCATCCGGCGGAATGTACAGGTCCGTGGGCATGCGCAGCATGGGCTCGCCATACAGGCGGGCGATGCCCAGTGGATCGGCGGCGGGCGCCGCGTCCGTTGTTGCAGATGTTGCAGGGTCGCCGCCGCCGTCGCCGCTAGCGACGGGTTCGGGCGACTCGATGACTGCGCTCGCGTCCGGTGCATCCAGCCCGGGCGTGCTCGCCGACTCTTCAGGCAACATCGTGCCGGTTCCGGCTCTTAGTTCTTGTTCTGGTAAACGTAAGCCTGTTGCTTGATGGCCGACGCCATCTGGCGTTCCTGCTCATCGAGGCTGACGGATGGCTTGTCCCACAGCAAGGCGCGGCCCGCTTGCTGGCCCGCTTCCATGCCAGGGTTCTTGGCCTTCAGTTCGGCGATGAACAGGGTGTGGTCGGAAACATAGTTGTTGTGTTTTGCAGGCAGTTTCATATTCTCTTCTGAGTGTCTGGTAAGTAAGGTCAGCCGGCCGTATTTTACCGTGCCGCGTGCGGCGGCGGGTTGTCTTATCGGCAAGCCGGGGCGAAAATGCTAAAAATCAATAACGCAGCAAGCGCCGCATCACCATCGGCGCCGGTTCGGCGGGGTTGGCGTGCGAATATTCCAGTTCCTCGGCCAGGTCGAATTCGAAGGCCGCATAAAAATCGATCAGCTTGCGCTGGTCGCGGCGCACGGCCAGACGCAATTCCTCGGCCTGGCACGACAGTCCGTGATGAATGATGGCTTCGAGCAAGTGCTGCGAGACGTGGCTGCCCCGGTAGGCGGGCAGCACGCCCATGCGCGAAATCTTCCAGATGGCGGGATCGCTGTCGAGCGGCATCCAGCGCAGCGAACCGGCCGGGACGTCGTCGATCAGCAACAGGAAGCCGCCGCCGTGGCGCAGCTGCTCTTCCACTTGCTGCGCCGTCTCGTGGTGTCCGCTGGAAGAAGCGGCCACCTTGCCGGCCCACGCAGCGCGGGTCAGCTCGGCGATCAGTTGTGCATCGGCATTTGTTGCTTCGCGCACCACGATATTCATCATCGTTCCTTGGGGCTTAGCGGATGCGCATGCCAGGTTCGGCGCCTGGCCACGGGTTCAGGATGTAGATGCCCGGATTCGCCTTCTCGTCGGCGGCGGAGGCCGCCATGACCATGCCTTCGGATATGCCGAACTTCATCTTGCGCGGCGCCAGGTTGGCCACCAGCACCGTCAGCTTGCCGACCAGCTCTTCCGGCTGGTAGGCCGAGCGGATGCCCGAGAACACATTGCGCAGGCGGCCTTCGCCCGCGTCCAGGGTCAGGCGCAGCAGCTTGTCCGAGCCATCGACCAGTTCGCAGTTGACGATCTTCGCGATGCGCAGGTCGACTTTGAGGAAGTCGTCGATCTTGATTTCCGGCGCCAGTTCCTCGATCGCCGTGGCAGGAGCGGCTGCGGCGGCATCGCCTGCTGCTTCGATGGCGGGCGCGGCGGCTGCCGCTTGCGGCGCGTCAAACAGCGCTTCGATCATCTTTGCATCCATGCGCGTCATCAGGTGGTTATAGGTGCCGATGGTGCGGCCCAGCATGCTGGTCGAGACGGCGTCGACTTGCGTGTCGGCCCAGGTGAATTGCTCGTCGTTGAGGAAGCCGGCCACGTTCTTTGCCACGCCCGGCAGCACCGGCGACAGCAGGATCGTCAGCTGGCGGAACAGGATCAGGGCCGTGGTGCACACTTCGTGCAGCTCGGCCGTCTTCTCCGCATCCTTGGCCAGGATCCACGGCTTGTTTTCATCGACATACTGGTTGGTGATGTCGGCGATTTCCATGATTTCGCGCAAGGCCTTGCCGAATTCGCGGTTTTCAAAGTGCTGGGCGATGCTGGCCTGGCGTTCCTTGTTCAGCACTTCGTCGCCGGACTGCACCTTGTACGTGAGCGCGCGCCAGATGTAGCCCTGGGCCGTCGGCGACAGGGCGGTGGCCAGCTTGCCGTCGAACTTCTTGGCAATGAAGCCGGCGCAGCGGCTGGCGATGTTCACGTACTTGCCGATCAGGTCGCTGTTCACGCGGGCCACGAAGTCGTCGCCGTTGAAGTCCAGGTCTTCCACTTTCGAGTTCAGCTTGAAGGCGATGTAGTAGCGCAGCCATTCCGGGTTCATGCCCAGGTCCAGGTAGCGCAGCGGCGAGATGCCGGTGCCGCGCGACTTCGACATTTTTTCGTTATTGACCGTCAGGAAGCCGTGGACATTGACTTTCAGTTTGTCGATCACCGGGTGGCCGGCGAATTTCAGCATGGCGGGCCAGAACAGCAGGTGGAAGGAAACGATGTCCTTGCCGATGAAGTGGATCTGTTCCGTGGCCGGATCGTTCAGCAAGGCGTCGAAATCGAGGCCTTTCTTGTCGCAATAGTTTTTCAGGCTGGCCAGGTAGCCGACCGGCGCGTCCATCCACACATAGAAGAACTTGCCCGGCGCATCGGGAATCGGGATGCCGAAGTAGGGCGCATCGCGCGAGATATCCCAGTCGGCCAGCTTTTCGCCCGCCTCGCCCAGCCACTCGCTGACCTTGTTGACCATTTCAGGCTGCAAGCGGCCTGGCGTGTTGAGCCAATCCTTGAGGAATTCGAAGCAGCGCGGATCGGACAGCTTGAAGAAGTACTGTTCCGACGGCTTCATCACGGGCGTCGCATTGGTAAACACGGAGAACGGATTGACCAGGTCGGTCGGCTGGTAGGCCGCGCCGCACACTTCGCAATTGTCGCCGTACTGGTTCTTGGCGCCGCATTTCGGGCATTCGCCCTTGATGTTGCGGTCGGCCAGGAACATGCCTTTGACCGGATCGAAGAAGCGGTCGACGGTTTTCGTGACGATCAGGCCCGTATCGCGCAGCTTGCGGTAGATCGATTGCGACAGGTCGACGTTTTCCGGCGAGTCGGTCGAATACCAGTTATCGAAGGCGATATGGAAGCCGTCCAGGTACTGGGCGCGGCCGGCGGCGATGTTGGCGACGAATTGCTGCGGCGTGATGCCTTCCTTTTCGGCGGCGATCATGATGGGCGTGCCATGCGTATCGTCGGCGCCCACAAAGTGCACTTCACGGCCGGCCGCGCCATCGCGTTGCATTCGCTGGAACCGGACCCAGATATCAGCCTGGATGTATTCCATGATATGGCCAATGTGAAAAGCGGCGTTTGCGTAAGGCAGGGCAGTGGTGACGAACAGCTTGCGAGTCATGATTGATGCACTTTTGGGATGGATAATAGGGCATTTTAACAGCGGAAACGTAATATGAGCAGATGCAGCGCCGGCAAGTAGTGCTTTTGTCTCCATCGCGCCATGCAATTTTGCGCTAGACTGCGCGTATTGCATACGGAGATAGTCATGAGCATCACAGTAGAAGACGTTAAAGCCGCACTGGCGCAGGTTATTGATCCAAATACAAATAAAGACTTCGTTTCCAGTAAAACAGTCAAGAATCTGAAGGTCGATGGCAGCGATATCTCGCTCGACATCGAACTCGGCTATCCGGCGAAAAGCCAGATCGACCTGATCCGCAAGTCCGTGCTGGCCGCCCTGCGCGTGCTGCCGGGCGTGGGCAATGTCAGCGTCGGCGTGTCGTCGAAAATCATTTCGCACACGGTGCAGCGCGGCTTGAAGCCGATGAGCAACGTGAAAAACATCATCGCCGTCGCTTCCGGCAAGGGCGGCGTGGGCAAATCGACGACGGCCGTCAACCTGGCCCTGGCCCTGGCCGCCGAAGGCGCGACCGTCGGCATGCTGGACGCCGATATCTATGGCCCGTCACAGCCGATGATGCTGGGCATCAGCGGCCAGCCGAAGACCCTGGACGGCAAGAGCATGGAGCCGATGGAAAACCACGGCCTGCAAGTGTCGTCGATCGGCTTCATGATCGATCCGGACGAGCCGATGGTGTGGCGCGGCCCCATGGTCACGCAGGCGCTGCAGCAGCTGCTGGACCAGACCAACTGGCGCGACCTCGACTACCTGATCGTCGACATGCCGCCAGGCACGGGCGATATCCAGCTGACCCTGTCGCAGAAAGTGCCCGTCACGGGTGCCGTCATCGTCACGACGCCGCAGGACATCGCGCTGCTGGACGCGCGCAAGGGTTTGAAAATGTTCGAGAAAGTCGGCATTCCCATCCTCGGCGTGGTGGAAAACATGAGCACGCACATCTGCTCGAACTGCGGCCATGCGGAAGAAATCTTCGGTGCCGGCGGCGGCGCGAAGATGTGCGCGGACTTCGGCGTGGAATTCCTCGGCGCCTTGCCGCTGACCATGGCCATCCGCCAGCAGACCGATTCCGGCACGCCGACCGTGGTGGCCGAGCCGGAAGGCCCCGTCGCCGTGATCTACAAGCAGATCGCCCGCACCATCGCGATCAAGGTGGCGGAAAAGGCGAAGGACATGACCAGCAAGTTCCCTAGCATCGTCATCAAGAACGACTAGCGGCTGGGTGGTCTTGCAAACCTACTGCGCAGCTCACTTTCGGGGCGGCGTTACTCACCGTACTAAAGTACGGTTGCGTTACTCAACCCGATATTGAGCTTGCTCGCTACGGTTTTCAAGACCACCGTGGCACCATTGGATACACTCTTCCCCGGCGCCACGACCGGCAGGAATATGGTTTCATGCAGTCCGTGTTGTTACTAAACAAGAGGAGACATCATGCATTTGAACACGACATTCCTGCGCCAAGCCGCAGCCGTAATTGCTGGCAGCCTGCTGGCCGCCAGCGCCTTTGCGCAATCCGTCTCGTTCGTCGAGCCCGCGGATGGCGCGACGGTGAGCAGCCCGTTCAAGGTCAAGTTTGCCGTCAGCGGCATGGCCGTCAAGCCGGCCGGCGACATGACGGCCAAGACGGGCCACCATCATCTGCTGATCAATATGGGGGCGATGAAGGCGGGCGAGATGATTCCCATGGACGACAAGCACTTGCATTTCGGCAAAGGACAGACGGAAACGGATGTCACCCTGCCGCCAGGCCAGTACACCCTCACCATGCAGTTCGCCAACGGCGCGCACCAGTCCTACGGCCCCGAGCTGAGCAAAAGCATCCAGGTGACGGTCAAGTAGTCGCCAAGCCATTCCACCCAAGACCTCGACAGGCCGGACTCCCGCAGGAATCCGGCCTTTTTCATAGTATTGCTTATTGTCATCATTGCGTCATATAGTCTGCGTATGCTGCCCGGTGGCCAGCGTATGGCATCCCTATAATGTGTTTTGATAAACGAGCGGATATGACGAAACATTTTTCCCTTTCCCGGCAACTGGCGCATGCGCTGCTGCTGATGTCGAGCGTGGCGGCGTGCCAGGCGCATGCGGCCAAGGCCGCTCCTGCCGCTTCCGCCGCCGTGGCGCAGCCGAAGCTGGTGGTGGTGCTGGTGGTCGATGGCTTGCCGCAAGAGCAGGTGACGCGCTACCGCGACCAGTTTGGCCAGGGCGGTTTCCGCCGCCTGCTGGAGCAGGGCGCCTGGTTCAGCGATGCGCACCAGGCGCACGGCATCACGGTGACGGCCATCGGCCACTCGGCCGTGCTGTCGGGCGCCTATCCTTACCAGCATGGCGTGATCGGCAATAACTGGATCGATCCCGTCACGAAAAAATCCGTGTACTGCACCGAGGACGGCAATTTCCACTACATCGGCGAAGAAACGCAGCCCGACGACGGCACGGCGCCGACCAGGCTGCGCGTGAGCACCCTGGGCGACGAACTGCGCTATTCCACGGGCGACCAGGCCAAGGTCGTCACCGTATCCGGCAAGGACCGCGGCGCCATCCTGCTGGCCGGGAAAACGGGCACGGCCTATATGTACATGGAAAAGACGGGCAACTTCGCCAGCAGCACCTACTATATGCAGCAGCATCCGCAATGGGTGCAGCGCTACCAGGCGGCCAGGCCGCAGGACCGCTATTACGGCAAGAGCTGGACGCCGCTGCTGGCCGATTCGGCCTATGCGCGGGACGCCCGTGATGATCTTGTGCCGGCCAAGCCGGGCACGCGCAACACCTTCCCGTTTGCCTACTACAGCGACAGCGGCAAGCTCGACGGCGAATACTACAGCCGCTTGAAGTCCGGCCCCTTCCTCGACGAGCTGACCCTGGAATTCGCCCGCGCCGCCATCGATGGCGAGAACCTGGGCCGCAATCCGGCCGGCGTGCCCGATATCCTCGGTGTGAGCCTGTCGGCGCACGATTACGTGAACCATGCCTACGGGCCGGAAAGCAAGATGTCGCACGACCACCTGCAGCGCCTCGACCGCATGCTGGCCGGCTTCTTTGCCGACCTGGATAAAAAAGTCGGCATGGATAACGTGCTGGTGGTGTTGACTGCCGACCATGGCTTTGCCAACGTGCCGGAATTTGCCGAAACGCGCGGCTTCTCGGCCAAGCGCATCGATGGCGCCAAACTGGTCGATGCGCTGAACCAGCACCTGGCCACGACCCTGGGCGTGGACAAGCTGGTCACCGTGTCGTCGCTGCCGAATATCTACCTCGATTACGCGCTGGCGGAAAAGAGCGGCATCCAGCGCGCCGCGCTGGAAGACGCGGCGGCCCGCTTCCTGCTGCAGCAGGACGGCCTGGCGCAAGTCTATACGCGCACGCAGATGGAAACGGGCGCCGTCGCCACGCGCATGGATACCCTGATGCGCCGCGCCTGGAACCGCCAGTTGTCGGGCGACCTGATGTTGGTGACGAAGCCGGCCTGGTACTTCGGCAAGGGCGTTGGCGGTACTTCGCACGGCACGCCGTACACGTATGACACCAACGTGCCACTGATGGTGTACGGCCCGCGCTGGATCAAGCCGGGCGCCTATGGCCAGTATGCGGAAGTGGTCGACATCGCCCCGACCCTGGCCCATCTGCTGCGCGTGCGCCAGCCGTCGGCGTCGGAAGGGCGGATTTTAACGGAAGCGGTGCGATAAAGGGAGGTCTGCGCGCCTGTCGGCTTACGCGCTTTGCGCTAACCCGACCTACGATGATCTTGCGAAGAACGTAGGTCGGATCAGCGGGGCACAGCCACGCGTAATCCGGCAACTGCACATGTCGGGTTACGCGCGTGGCGCTAACCCGACCTGCGTGGACCTTGCGAGGAGCGTAGGTCGGATTAGCGGGGCAAGGCCACGCGTAATCCGACACATTGTTGACCCGGCTACTTACAGCAGCCAGTCTATCGGCAGCACCGACAGAATCGCCACGCCCATGCGCTTCCACACGCTGGTGCCGGGTTCCGTGTCGTAGCGCGTGGTGCTGCCGTTGGCGCTGCGGGCGATCCAGTACAGGGCGCCGTCGGCGCCGAGCATGACCTGGTAGGCGCGCTGCGGTATCGTGGTGCGCATGGCCTGGCCCAGCTGGCGGGCCAGCGCGGGACTGTCGATGACGAGGCCCATTTCCGTGTTCAGTTCGATGGAGCGCGGGTCGAAGTTGAAGGAACCGACGAAGATGCGCCGGTCGTCGACGGCAAACGTCTTCGCGTGCAGGCTGGACGCGGAACTGCCGAAGCGCCCGGGCTGTTCGCGCGCGTCGCCCTGTTCCCACGAGCGGCGCGATTCATACAGCAGCACGCCCGCTTCCAGCAGCGGCTTTCTCCATTTCGCATAACCGGCATGCACGGCCGCCACGTCGGTCGCTTCCAGCGCATTCGTCAGGATGCGCACGCCCACGCCTTGTTTCGCCAGGTCGGCAAAGGCCTGGGTGCCGGACTTGCCAGGCACGAAATACGGCGAAATCAGGTCCACTTCCTTTTCCGGCACGCCGAGCAGGTTTTGCAGGTTTTCCGCCACGCCCGTGCCTGGCCTGGCCTTGTCCAGCACCTTGGCCGGGTCGTCGCTGACCATGCGCGTCTGCGCCCATTCGAATGGCAGGGTGCGTTCCATCATCTGCCGGACAAAGGGCGAAGTGCGCAGCGCCTGCACGTATTCCTCGGCGGCCTGGGTATCGTCGATGCGGTCCGCTTCGGCCGCGATGGTGGCCGCGTCACCCTCGACAGGCCTGGTCAGCAGCAGTTGCGCAGGATAGGCCGAGGCGCTGTTCCAGTAGCGGTCGAATTCCCGCGAGACGTCGTCGACGACGGGGCCGACGGCCAGCACGTCGAGGTCGGCGAACAGCACGTCGCCGGCCGCGCCGAAGTATTCGTCGCCCACATTGCGCCCGCCGACGATGGTGGCCTGGTTATCGGCCGTGAACGATTTGTTGTGCATGCGCCGGTTGACGCGGGAAAAATCGGTGACAAAGGCCAGCGCGCGCGGCGAACGGGGCACGAAGGGATTGAACAGGCGGATTTCGATATTCTGCTGCTTGCCCAGCATCGTCAGGGTCTGGTCCAGCCCCGCAGTGTTGTTATCGTCGAGCAGCAGGCGCACGCGCACGCCCCGTTCGGCCGCCTGGCGCAGGGCGTCGAACAGCAGCGTGCCGGTGATGTCCTTGTGCCAGATGTAGTACTGCACGTCCAGGCTGCGCTGGGCCGCGGCGGCCAGCAGGGCGCGCGCGGCAAACGCATCGCGTCCGTCGGCCAGCGGGTAGATGCCCGATACGCCAGGGTGCTGCGCCGCCAGCGGCGCGATGGCCGTGCCCAGCCGGGTGTGTTGCGTATCCGTGATGACAGTGGAGGCGATGCGGCCGTCCAGCGAAGGCAGCGACGCGCAGCCGGCGAGGAAGGCGGACAGCAGCAGGGGCAGCAGCGCCATGGAGGCGCGGCGGCGGAAGGGGGTGGTGGCGGGCATGGCGGGCTTTCATCGAGTTGCCCCGATGTTAGCAGATGCGCATGCCCGCACGGGGCGGGGTTTTACAACTGTTCCAGCGCGATCAGCTCGGCCACCGTCTGGCGGCGGCGGATCAGGCGCGATTGCTCGCCGTCGACCAGGTATTCCGCCGCGTGCGGGCGGCTGTTGTAGTTCGACGACATCGACGCGCCATACGCGCCCGCGCCTTCGAAGACGACATAGTCGCCCACCTGCGCTGCCGGCAGCAAACGGGTTTCCACCACGCCGCCGTCGCGCTGCGTAAACACGTCGCCCGATTCGCACAGGGGGCCGCCGACGACGGTGGCGCATGCCGGGCTGGCATCGAGCGCGCGGCCGTCATGCGCGATCAGCGACATTTCATGGTAGCTGCCGTACATGGCGGGGCGCATCAGCTCATTGAAGCCCGTATCCAACAAGGTGAAATGGTTGCCGCCCATTTGCTTGGTGGCGCGCACTTCGGCAACCAGCAGGCCGCTGTCGGCCACGAGGAAGCGGCCTGGTTCGATTTCCAGGTGCACGGCGTGGCCCAGGTGCGCCTCGATTTGCTTGCGCGCCGCATCCCACAGCTGGAAGTAGTGGTCCGTGTCGACCGGCTGCTCGCCTTCGCGGTAGGGCACGGACAGGCCGCCGCCCGTGGAAATGGCTTCGATGTCGTGGCCCATGTTTTTCACCAGGTCGACCATGGTGCCGCAGACGGTTTCCAGGTGGCTGTAGTCGACGCCGGAGCCGATATGCATGTGCAGGCCCACCAGGTGCAGGCCATGGGCGCGGATGACGGCCAGCGCTTCCTGCAGTTCCTCGTGCCAGATGCCGTGCTTGCTGTTTTCGCCGCCCGTATTGGTCTTGTTGCTGTGGCCATGGCCATAGCCGGGATTGATGCGCAGCCAGACGCGGTGGCCGGGCGACACTGGGCCCAGCTGGCGCAGCATGTCGACGGAGCCGCAATTGACTTCGATCTTCGTCGCCGCCACGCGCGCCAGGGTGGCGCGGTCGAACAGGTCGCAGGTGAACACCAGGCCGGCGGCGCCGTTCGTTTGCGCCGGCGTAAAGCCCGCCTGCAGCGCGCGCTCGATCTCGCCCAGCGAGACGGCGTCCACGTGCACGCCCGCTTCGCGCATCAATGTCAGCAGGTGAATATTCGAATTGGCCTTTTGCGCGAAGCGCACCGTGTCGAACTGCGCCAGCTGGGCGATGCGCGCGCGGATGGTGGCCGCGTCGTAGACCCACAGGGGCGTGCCGTGTTCCTGGGCGAGTTGGGCGAGGGTCTGGTCGGGGACGGGCTTCATCGTGTGCTTTCGGGGGAATGAGGGATGACTGCATGATGGCCGATTGTGCTTCGACTATAAAATATCTATTTGAGGCTACCTTATTCATTTATGATATGACCATGACTATCTCCTTGCGCCATATCGAAGTCTTCCGCGCCATCATGACGACGGGCAGCGTGACGGCCGCCGCCGCCATGCTGCACACTTCGCAACCCACCGTCAGCCGCGAGCTGGCGCGCCTCGAGCATTTGACGGGCCTGACCCTGTTCGAGCGCGAGCGGGGGCGGCTGCGCCCGACGGCCCAGGCGCTGCAGCTGTTCGAGGAGGTCCAGCGCGCGTATTTCGGCCTGGAGCGCATCGTCAGCACGGCGGCGGCCTTGCGCCAGTTCGACCAGGGGCAGCTGTCGATCGCCTGCCTGCCCGTGTTTTCCCAGTCCCTGCTGCCGCAGGCGTGCAAGCGCTTCGTGGCCGATTTTCCCAAGGTGAGCATCAGCATCACGCCGCAGGAGTCGCCGCTGCTGGAAGAGTGGCTGTCGGCGCAGCGCCACGATATCGGCCTGACGGAAGTGGGCAGCGCGCCGCCCGGTACCGTGTTCGATGTGCTGATGTCCGTCGATGAAGTATGCGTGCTGCCCGATGGCCATGCGCTCGCAGGCAAGGCCGTGCTGCAGCCGGCCGATTTTGCCGGCCAGCCTTTCATCAGCCTGGCCGCCGTCGACCCCTACCGCCAGCAGATCGACGCCATCTTCGCGCAGGCTGGCGTGGAGCGGCGCATGGCGCTCGACACGCACAGCGCCGCCTCCGTGTGCGCCATGGTGCGCGAAGGCGTGGGGCTGGCCATCGTCAATCCGCTGACGGCGCTTGACTATGCGGGGCAGGGGTTGCAGATCCGCCGCTTCGGCGTGTCGCTGCCGTTCACCGTGAACATCGTCAAGCCCCTGCACCGGCCCCTGTCGCAGCTGGTCGCCCTGTTCGAGCAGGCGCTGCGTGCGCAGGCGGAGGAGGTCAAGCGGCGCTTGCAGCAGCTGTAAGCGCGCTTGTGGAGCGGCGGCGGTCAACAGAGTAAAATGGCGTTTTACTTATTCAAGCCTGATTACTTCGATGACCACAACCGCTACTCCCGTTCGTACCCGTTTCGCTCCCAGCCCGACCGGCTATCTGCACCTGGGCGGCGCCCGCACCGCCTTGTACAGCTGGGCCTTTGCCCGTCACTTCGGCGGCACGTTCGTGCTGCGCATCGAAGACACGGACGTGGAGCGTTCGACGCCGGAAGCCGTGCAAGCCATCATCGAAGGCATGCAGTGGCTGGGTCTGGACCACGACGAAGGCCCGTTCTACCAGATGCAGCGCATGGACCGCTACCGCGAAGTGGTGGCGCAGATGCTGGCCGAAGGCACGGCCTACCATTGCTACTCGTCGCCGGATGAAGTCGAAGCGATGCGCGAGCGCATGCGCGCCGCTGGCGAAAAGCCGCGCTACGACGGCACCTGGCGTCCGGAGCCGGGCAAGACCCTGCCTGCCGTGCCGGCGGACCGCAAGCCCGTCGTGCGCTTCAAGAATCCGCTCGACGGCGACGTCAGCTGGGATGACGTGGTCAAGGGCACGATCACGATTTCGAACCGCGAGCTGGACGACCTGGTCATCGCGCGTCCGGACGGCACGCCAACGTATAACTTCTGCGTCGCCGTCGATGACTGGGACATGGGCATCACGCACGTTCTGCGCGGCGACGACCACGTCAACAACACGCCGCGCCAGATCAACATCCTGCGCGCCATCGGCGCACCGCTGCCGCTGTACGGCCACCTGCCGATGATTTTGGGTTCGGACGGCCAGAAGATGTCCAAGCGCCGCGACGCCGTCAGCGTGATGGATTACCCGGCGCAGGGCTTCCTGCCGGAGTCGATGCTGAACTACCTGGCGCGCCTGGGCTGGAGCCACGGCGACGATGAAGTGTTCTCGGTGGAGCAGTTCTGCGCATGGTTCAACCTCGATCACCTGACCAAGTCGGCCGCGCAGTTCGACCTGGAAAAGCTCAAGTGGCTCAATAACCACTATATCAAGCAAGCCGACAATGCGCGCCTGGCCGACCTGGCCCGCCCGCAGATGCTGGAAGCGGGCGCCGTCTTCGAAGGTGCGCCGGATCTGGCGCTGGTGCTGGGCATGATGAAGGAGCGCGCCAACACGGTCAACGAACTGGCCGCCGCCTCGATGCTGTTCTTCCGCGAGCCGCAGCCCGATGCCGACCTGGTGGCGCAGCACATCACGGACGCCATCAAGCCCGTGCTGGCGCAATTTGCCGAGCGCATCGCCACGGTGGAGTGGAGCAAGGAAGCCGTGGCGGCCATGATCAAGGAAGTATTGGCCGCCAACAGCATCAAGATGCCGCTGCTGGCCATGCCTTTGCGCCTGATCTTGACGGGCCAGCTGCAGACGCCGGCCATCGACCAGGTGGTGGTGGTATTTGGCCGCGACACCGTGCTGGCGCGCCTGGCAAAGTGGCTGTAATCGCCGCGCCGAATTGAACGTGTAAACGCAGCGCAGAAACCGCCCCTATGAAAAGTTGCTCATAGACGAAAAAGGGTATTTGCAGAGTGAAACTTCTTTGCTATACTCTTGTTTCTGCACCAACGGGGGTATAGCTCAGCTGGGAGAGCGCTTGCATGGCATGCAAGAGGTCAGCGGTTCGATCCCGCTTACCTCCACCAGCAGCAAAATCGCAGTCAGGTTTTGTTAGTCGTTGAAGTGGTGCAGATGTTGTTTGGAAGTTCCGCGGTCCCCATCGTCTAGAGGCCTAGGACATCACCCTTTCACGGTGAGTACAGGGGTTCGAATCCCCTTGGGGACGCCAGGTAGTTGTGTTATAGTAGTGGCAGTTGTTTGTACTGATTGTTGTAAGTTCGGGGCCGTAAAAAGCGGAGCCTGGATGGAAAGCAAGTAGTGGAACAAAGTCGCCAAGTGCGGCTTTTATTATTTCTGCGCCCGGGGGGTATAGCTCAGCTGGGAGAGCGCTTGCATGGCATGCAAGAGGTCAGCGGTTCGATCCCGCTTACCTCCACCAACAGCGCAGGAGTAAGGCTACAAATTGTAGAAGTAAAAATGTAGTACCGAGGTCCCCATCGTCTAGAGGCCTAGGACATCACCCTTTCACGGTGAGTACAGGGGTTCGAATCCCCTTGGGGACGCCAGTTCAGTCTGGTGTTTGGTAGTAAAGAAGTAGCAGTGTTTCTGCGCCCGGGGGGTATAGCTCAGCTGGGAGAGCGCTTGCATGGCATGCAAGAGGTCAGCGGTTCGATCCCGCTTACCTCCACCAACAGCGCAGAAATCACATGATAATCAAAGTCGCCTCGAGCGGCTTTTTTTATTTGTGCTGGTCGTTTATTCGCTCGGGGGAATAGGACTAAGCTGTTAGCGCGCTTGCATGGCATGCAAGAGGTCAGCGGTTCGATCCCGCTTACCTCCACCAACAGCGCAGAAATCACATGATAATCAAAGTCGCCTCGAGCGGCTTTTTTTATTTGTGCTGGTCGTTTATTCGCTCGGGGGAATAGGACTAAGCTGTTAGCGCGCTTGCATGGCATGCAAGAGGTCAGCGGTTCGATCCCGCTTACCTCCACCAACAGCGCAGAAATCACATGATAATCAAAGTCGCCTCGAGCGGCTTTTTTTATTTGTGCTGGTCGTTTATTCGCTCGGGGGAATAGGACTAAGCTGTTAGCGCGCTGGCATGGCATGCAAGAGGTCAGCGGTTAGCTCCCGCTTGCCTCCACCAACAGCGCAGAAATCACATGATAATCAAAGTCGCCTCGAGCGGCTTTTTTTATTTGTGCTGGTCGTTTATTCGCTCGGGGGAATAGGACTAAGCTGTTAGCGTGCTTGCATGGCATGCAAGAGGTCAGCGGTTAGCTCCCGCTTGCCTCCACCAACAGCGCAGAAACAGGTAGTCAATTGTAGTGAATAAATCAAAGTCGCCTCGAGCGGCTTTTTTTATTTGTGCGAGTAATTTCTTCGCCTGAGGGGAATAGGGCTAAGCTGTTAGCGCGCTGGCATGGCATGCAAGAGTTTGGCGCTTGGCTCCCGCTTGCCTCCACCTCTGCACCAGTAGCGCAAAAGCAGGTAGCGAAAATCAAAGTCGCTTCGGGCGGTTTTTTATTTGCTTCGGAGATTTTGTCTTGCATGCGAGCGTGCATGCATGGGATATATTGAATCGAAAGAATTTGTGTGTTGGTTTATTTGAAGCCGCCTCGGGCGGCTTTTTTGTTTCTGTTGGTTGCTGGGATATAACTGACAGTGACTTTCGGAGCGGTTAAAGTTGGCCGGCAGGTTGAATTCATCATGGCCTGCGATTAACAATGGACCATCACATTCAGGAGACAGGATGCACCGCTTATTTGCCAGTTTTTTTCTTGCCGCCGTTATTCACATTCCCGCGCAAGCGGATGCGTCGCCTGCGGCGCGATTCGATCCTGGTGCGCTGAAGTTGCAAAGGGGGTCGACCAATGACGTGCTGGTGCTTGGCTCGCCCCATTTGTCGCAACTGCCGAAATCGTTCGACCTGGCTCAGTTGAGCTTGCTCAATGAGCGCCTGGCGGACTGGCGGCCGGACGCGATTGCGATCGAGGCGCTTTCCGGCCTGCAGTGCGCTTACATGCGCGCTTATCCGCAACGTTATGAAGATACGGCGAAAGGCTATTGCTATGACACTGCGGCCGCGCAGGCCGCCACGGGACTCGATGTGGTCGCGGCAACGGCGCAGGCGCAGCGTTTGCTGGCTGCCTGGCCGGCGGCGCCGTCCGCCGTGCAGCGGCGTACATTGGCCTCGCTGTTCCTGGCTGGCGGCGAACGTGCATCGGCGCTGGTGCAATGGCTGCGCCTGCCCGTGGAAGAGTGGCGCGCCGGTGACGGCTTGAGCGAGCCCTTGGTCGCGCAGCTCAATTCCCTGCGGGAGGAGCGCAACGAGGATTATCAGATTGCTGCCGTGCTGGCGGCGAAGGGTGGGCACGAGCGGGTGTATGGCATGGATGACCACACGGCCGATATGCCTGTTGCCGATGTGAAGGCTTATGCCAAGGCGATCAGGGCGGCTTGGGATAATCCCTTTTCGGCGGAGCGCAAGCGCATCCACGCCGGGTTTGAAGGGCAAATGACTACGCCGGCCGGTGTGCTGGCGGTATATCGCGCCTATAACGGACGCGCAGAGGCGGATCTGGCAGTCCGTGGCGATTTTGGTGCGGCGCTGGAAGAGCCGTCGCCACAGCATTATGGTCGCAACTACGTCGCCTCATGGGAGGTGCGTAACTTGCGCATGGCATCGAATATCCGCGAAATCATGACGGCGCGCCCGGGCATGCGCACCCTGGTCATCGTCGGCGCATCCCACAAGGGCTACCTGGAGGCGTATCTGGACCAGATGCATGATGTGCGCATCATCAGTACGGACGATATCTTGCGCTAAGGAATGCTTTTGCCGCGCCAGAAGGTTGGCGCGGTTTTTCCTGCGTGCCTGGCGTGCCAGCGCTTTCCATATCTTCCTGCCATCATCCTGTCCTCATAGGGGAGAATGATGCAAATAAGGTGGAAAAAAGAAGGCCAGCAGTTGATTTCGTGAATCGCTTCGTGTTAAACTTCGCGCACGCTTTTTTGAGGGGCTAAGCAAAGCCTTCAACGAAGAGTCCGCTGAGAGTAAAGCCAGCACAGGTCCCCATCGTCTAGAGGCCTAGGACATCACCCTTTCACGGTGAGTACAGGGGTTCGAATCCCCTTGGGGACGCCAGGATTTAGTTGTAAAGTAATATTGCAGTGCTGAATGGGCCTGACAAGTCAGGCTTTTTTTGTTTCTGCAGCATTGCTGTCGTACCGGGTCAGGATGCTTTTTTGCATTCAGGACAGATTTCTGTCCCCATCGTCTAGAGGCCTAGGACATCACCCTTTCACGGTGAGTACAGGGGTTCGAATCCCCTTGGGGACGCCAGATTCGCAAGTAGTCAAGCAAGTAGCAGTGTAAATAACAGGTCGGGTGCAAAGCAGCGCATTCAGGACAGATTTTCTGTCCCCATCGTCTAGAGGCCTAGGACATCACCCTTTCACGGTGAGTACAGGGGTTCGAATCCCCTTGGGGACGCCAGACCGGCTGAATCAGCCAACAACAAAGCCGCCTGGTAACAGCGCGGCTTTTTTGTTTTCCGCCGCCATGCCAACGTTTCTCATTTTTTCGCTTATTCATGCCACTGCCTATCGATCGCGCGCCATCTCTGGCCATTTTCTGCAAAGTCGTCGACAACTACGGCGATATCGGCATTTGCTGGCGTCTGGCGCGGCAGTTGTGCGGCGAGCATGGCGTGGCCGTCACCTTGTGGGTCGATGATTTGTCCAGTTTCAAGCGCATCTGCCCCGATATCGATGTGCGCGCCGAAGTGCAGCAGGCATCCGGCGTGACGGTGCGGCACTGGCGCGGCCAGGATGGCGTGTTTGTGCCCGGCGACGTGGCCGACATCGTCATCGAGTTTTTTGCCTGCGACATTCCGCCCGGCTATATCGCCGCCATGGCGCAGTGTGCGCCGCACCCGGTGTGGCTGAACCTGGAAGGCTTGACGGCGGAAGAGTGGGTCGAGGGCTGCCACGCGCTGACTTCGCCGCGCCACGGCATGATCAAGCATTTCTTCTTTCCTGGCTTCACGCATAAAACGGGCGGCTTGCTGCGCGAGGCGGCGCTGGACGAGAAAAAACTGGCGTTCCAGGCTGATGCGGGCGCCATGGCGGCATTCCTGGGGCAGTTCGGCGTGATGCCGGCAGAGATGGCCGCCTTGAAGGTATCGCTGTTCTGCTACCCGTCCGCCCCCGTCGCCGAGCTGTTTTCGGCCTGGCAGGCGGGAAGCGAGCCCGTGGTGTGCCTGGTGCCGGAAGGCGTTGCGTTCGATGCCGTTCAAGCCTTTATCGGCGACGATGCGGCTATCGCTGGCGCGGCCCGCACGCGCGGCGCGCTGACGGTGCGCATCTTGCCCTTCGTGCCGCAGGACGATTACGACCGCCTGCTGTGGGCTTGCGACGTCAACCTGGTGCGCGGCGAGGATAGCTTCGTGCGCGCGCAATGGGCCGGCAAGCCCTTCCTCTGGCATATCTACCTGCAAGATGAAAACTTGCATCACGTCAAGTTGCGTGCATTCCTGCAGCGCTATGCGATCGACGCCGAGGGGCCGATCGCCAGCCTGGTGCAGGCGGCGCTGGCCTGGAATGGCGCCGGCGCGCAGGCGCTGGACTGGGCGACGCTGTGGCCCGCATTGCAGGCCGATGTGCCGCGCATCGGCGCGCGCGCGCAGGACTGGCAGCGGCAGATGCAAGCCCATGGCGATCTGGCAAGTAACCTGCTGGCGTTCGCCGGTGCGACGAGATAGGCGCTTGCCAAAAATTAAGGTAAAATGCCCGGTTATTTCTAACGTATTTTTAACCGATCAAACGCAAGCTTGCGGCGCTGATGGCTCCGAAGCGGCAGATGGTCTTCATGCAACCCACTTTTTACGTACATTCCTATGAAACCCGCAAAAGAAATTCGTGTTGGCAATATCATCATGGTCGACAGCAAGCCAATGATCGTGTTGCGTTCTGATGTCAACGGTTCGAGCCGCACGGGCTTCACCTACAAATGGAAGATGAAAAATCTTCTGACGAACACCCCGATGGAAAACGTGTTCCGCGGCGACGACAAGTTCGACGTGGTCGTTCTGGATAAAAAGCCAGTGACGTACTCCTACTTCGCCGATCCGCTGTTCGTCTTCATGGACGCCGAGTACAACCAGTACGAAATCGAAGAAGAAAACCTGGGCGAAGCGCTGAACTACTTGAAAGATGGCATGGAATGCGAAGCCATTTTCTACGACGGCAAAGCCATCTCCGTTGAACTGCCTACGACCATCGCCCGTCAAGTGGTGTACTCGGAGCCTGCAGTCAAGGGCAATACGTCGGGCAACGTCCTGAAAGAAGCCAAGATCGAAAACGCCATCGACGCGCACCGCCACACCGTGCAAGTGCCACTGTTCGTTGCGCAAGACGATGTCATCGAAATCGACACCCGTACCAACGAATACAAGCGTGTCGTACGCAACTAAGAGAGCGTCATACTGCGTTGCATGCGGGGCCTGGCGAATGCCGGCCTGGCTTGCCCCAGTTGTCGATCATCAAGAAACGCTGCCTTCGGGCGGCGTTTTTTTTTGCTTAAAAAATAATTCCTTATCGCAACTATTTGCTGGCCAGGACTGCTATGCTATGGCAAGCACACTGTTGCGTTAGCAACATTGAAGTTCTCTGGAGATAGCATGCAGCGCAGTCACCTGTTATGGAATGGCCCATCCCGGGGCGCGACGCCTGCCGTGACGGCTGTTCCGGCACGCGCCTCGCGTCCCGTGCTGGCCCGCGCCACGGCGCCAGCCAGCCCCATGGCCCATTTGCTCGATGCCGGGGTCTTGCCGCAGCAGCAGATGATGCAGGCCGGCAAGCTCAGTTCGCATGCGCTGACGTCGCAGTACCTGGCGCGCATCCGTTCGCTGTGCAGCATCGGCGCGCGCGCCTATCCCGGCATTGAAATCAATCCCGACGCCTTGAAAATTGCCCTGGAAATGGACCGCGAGCGGCAAGGGCACAAGGTGCGCGGCCCCTTGCACGGCATCCCCGTCGTCTTGCGCGACAATATCGCCACGGGCGACCGCATGACGACGCGCACGCAGGCGCCGGCGGCCACGCATGCGCGCTGCGATTCCTTCGTCGCCGCCCGTTTGCGCGCGGCCGGCGCCGTCATCATCGGCAAGAGCAATTTGCGCCAGTGGGCCGCCGTCAGCGTGCCGCATGCGAGTGCCAGCTGGGCGGGCCTGACCATCCTGGCCGTCGACAGCGAGGCGGACGGCTCCATCGTCGCGCCCGCCTCCACGTGCGGCCTGGTCGCCATCCAGCCGACGGGCAGGGCAGCCGCCGGGCAGGCGGGCGAACCGGCCGCGGCAGGTCCGATGGCGCCCAGCGTGCGCGAGGCGGCCTGGCTGCTGGCCGCCCTGTGCGGCGATACGGCGACCCATGGCGCAGCGCTGGATGTTGCTGGCCTGCACGGGCGCCGCATCGGCGTGGCGCGCGGCCTGTTTGGCCGCTGCGCCGCGACCGATGCCGTGATCGAGCAGGCGCTGCAGGTATTGCGCGGGCAGGGCGCCGAACTGGTTGAACTGCCGCCGGCCTCCGTGCCGGGCGCCCTCGAAGAATTGCTGCGCGCGCAGGCGCTCGATGCGCTGGTGGGCCCCACGTGCCACGCCGTGCCGCCGGCGCATGCCATCCAGCCGCAGATCACGGTACCGGCCGGCGCCGTGCGCGGCTTGCCGGTCGGCCTGTCTTTCATCGGGGCCTTGCATGCCGAGGCACAGCTGATCGCCATGGCCTATGCGTATGAACAGGCGACCTTGCACCGGCGTACGCCTGCGTTGCCGTCCAGCATTACCCTGGCGCTGCGCCTGCCATGATTTATCCTTTCTTTTCGTTCTCTATTGACCTCCTATGCTTGCAACTTTGCTGCTGAGCGCGGCCGTGACTGCCGCTCCCGTACCGTTCGATGTCACGCAATTGTCGGGCAGCTGGTCCGACAGCTTCAATACGAATAGCGTGTGCGAAGAAGCACGGCACTTTACGCGCATGCAGTTGTCTGATGATCATCAGCGGCTGGCGATCTTCAATGACCGCACCTGGAAAAGCAAGCTGGGCGAGACCAACCGCTTTGCCGCGACGGTGATGGCGGAAACGGAACGCAGCCTGACTTTGCGCTACGACAATGAAACCCGCACGAATGCGAATGGCAAGCTGGTGGAGTGGCAACTGATCTTCGTCGCCCCCGGCGTGTACCGCTGGCGCGAGACGGACTGGCCGGAAGGCAAGGTCAACGGCGTGGTCGGCATCCGCTGCTCGCCGTGATGCCGTGCCAGGGGTAAACATGCCATTCTGCTATGCTGTGCGCATTATTTGTTGCTTTCAGGAGATTTCATGCACGCACGTTCGCTAGTCCCCCTGTTCGTCAGCGCTGCCATGGCGCTGGCCGTCATGCCGGCGCAGGCGCGCACGCCCAAACTGTCGCTGATCGAGCAGGCGCAGAGCTGCGACGGCAGCTCGGCTTGCCCGTATTTCCCTGAGGTCTACAAGGCGGACTACGCATTTCGCACCGCCTTCAATGTGGGCTTGAAGAGGGCCGGGCTGAAAAAGCAACGCTGGGTGCCGAACGGCGTGACGAGTCCGCTCAAGCCCATCGAAATCGATGGCAAGGCGCTCCTCCTGACGAGTGTCTGCGAGCCGCACAATTGCGGTCACCGCTACAGCATCCTGTATGACCCGGCCCAGCGCAGCATGACGGGCGTGTATATCGGCAGCGACGACAAGGGCGGCGTACGCACCGTGTACTTCGGTGAACCCAGCATCGCGGAAGCCGACGTGCTGATCAAGAACTGATGAAGGCGAGCATGCGCATCTCCACCGACCGCGGCGAGCTCGATGTCGCCATGATCCATCGCTACCTGAGCGAGCAATCGTACTGGAAGCGCGGCGTGGCGCTGGAAACGGTACGCAAGGGCATCGACAACGCCCTGTGTTTCGGCGGCTATGTGGATGGCCAGCAAGTGGCCTTCGCCAGGGTCATCACCGATTGCACGGACTTTGCGTACTTGCGCGACGTTTTCGTGCTGCCCGCCTGCCAGGGCAGGGGATATGGCAAGCAATTGGTGGCTGCCGTGCTCAATGACGAACGTTTGCGCGATGTTGCCTGGATGCTGGGCACCGATGACGCCCATGGCTTGTATGCGGGCTTCGGCTTTGCGCCACTGGCGGCGCCACACAAATACATGCGCCGCGAGGTGCGAGGAAAATTATCAAAATAGCCTTTATGTGTCAAGAGAACCATTAACATTATTATACATAATAATGTTGCCTTGATAATGACGTTGTGTCATTATGCGCGCTCTGCGGCTCGATGTGGAGCGTTGCCTGCTGTCGTTGTGGCCATCCGGGTCGAACGGAGGCGGAACTGAAGTGCGGTTGGTCATCCCTAGCGCGTTTTCTCGTCACTTTGAAGGAATACATCATGAAACAATATGGAGCCGAGTTTCTCGGTACGTTCTGGCTGGTGCTGGGCGGCTGCGGCAGTGCGGTGCTGGCCGCCGCCTTCCCCGGCCTCGGTATCGGTTTTGCCGGCGTGGCGCTGGCGTTCGGCTTGACGGTGCTGACGATGGCCTACGCCATCGGCCACATCTCGGGTTGCCACCTGAATCCCGCCGTGTCGATTGGCCTGTGGGCCGGTGGCCGCTTTCCCGCCAATCAATTGCTGCCCTACATCATCGCGCAAGTGCTGGGCGCCATCGTGGCCGGCGGCGTGCTGTACGTGATCGCCAGCGGCCAGGCCGGTTTCGACGTCAGCAAGGGCTTTGCCTCGAACGGCTACGGCGCCCATTCGCCGGGCGGCTATTCGATGCTGTCGGCCCTCGTCATCGAAATCGTCCTGACGATGTTCTTCCTGATCGTCATCCTCGGCGCCACTGACAAGCGCGCCCCGGCCGGCTTCGCGCCATTGCCGATCGGCCTGGCGCTGACCCTGATTCACCTGATCAGCATTCCCGTCACCAATACCTCCGTCAATCCGGCCCGCAGCACGGGCGTGGCGCTGTACGTGGGCGACTGGGCCACGAGCCAGCTGTGGCTGTTCTGGCTGGCGCCTATCATCGGCGCCTTGCTCGGTGCGCTGGCCTACCGCCTGATTTCCGGCGAGAAGAAGTAGGGCGGCTTAGTCCGCAGGGCGTAAGCCGACAGCCAGCGCAGCTTGTCGGCTTACGCGTGGCCTTGCCACGCCAAGCCCAGCTACGCGCCGCGCCATTCGCCCAGGTAATGCTGCGGCGTGCGCCCCAGGATGCGGCGGAACATGGCGCTGAAGGCGCTGGGGCTGGCGTAGCCGAGCGCATAGGCGATGGCGGCCACGCCTTCGCCCCGGTCCAGGCGGCAGAAGGCCTCGGCCAGGTGGACTTGCTGCAGCCATTGACGGTAATGCAAGCCCGTTTCCTTGGGGAACAGGCGGATCAGCGTGCGCGCGCTGGCGCCCGCGTCATGGGCCCAGTCCTCGATGCTGCGCCGGCTGCCGGGCGCCGCCATGATGGCGGAACAGACGGCCACCAGACGCCGGTCGCGCGGCCAGGGGATGGCAATCGGCACGGTGTCGGCCAGGGTCAGTTCGGACAGGATCAGGTGCGCCAGCCAGTCGCCGCGGCCCGCCAGCGCGTACTCGACGGGCTCGGCCAGCAGCGCCAGGATCAGCTCGCGCAGCAGCCGGCTGACCTCGAGCACCTTGCAATCGGGGCCGAACGGGGCGGCCACCTGCGCATCGATGTACACGGTGCGCATGCTCAGTTCGCTAAGTATGTGGACTTCATGCACGACGCCGACCGGTATCAGCAGGGCGCGGCGCGGCGGCAATATCCACACGCCGTGCTCGGCCGTTACGCGCATCACGCCTTCGGTGGCGTACAGCAGCTGGGCCCGCACATGATTGTGCGGTGCCGTATGGTCGCCCGCCGCGTATTGCTTGGACATGGCCGTCACGGGGCGCGGCACGTGCTGGTAGTCGTGCGCATTGGTGCTGCGGCTGAATGGGATGCCGTCCGGCTGGGCCAGGACAGGGTGGTCGGTATGCATGTGTTGTCTGTCGCCGGCCAGGTCGCCGCGCGTGTCTCAGGGTTGTCACTTAAGCGACGATTATTGGAAGTTATCAGTCCAGCGACCATACTATACTGCTTTCTTTGCCGGGCCGCCTGCCGGGCCCGATCACTGCGGATGAACCATGCACACAACCACACCTGCCCCGACATTGGCCACGCCGATGCCGGCGGCCCCTGCGCTCCATAATTCCCAACAACAATCAGGCCTGGCCATGCACATCCTGGGCGCCGTCGCCTTCGTGCATTTGCTCAATGACCTGATCCAGGCATTATTGCCGTCGATTTATCCGATGCTGAAAGCCGAGTTTTCACTCAGTTTTACCCAGGTCGGCCTCATCACCCTGACGTTCCAGTGCACGGCATCGCTGCTGCAGCCCTGGATCGGCTTGTACACGGACCGCCGTCCGCTGCCATTCCTGTTGCCTGTTGGCATGTGCTTTACCCTCGCCGGCGTGCTGATGCTGTCCGTCGTCACGACCTTCCCGACGCTGCTGATCGCCTCGGGCCTGATCGGCGTCGGCTCCTCGACTTTCCACCCGGAAGCATCGCGCGTGGCGCGCATGGCCTCCGGCGGGCGCTACGGCTTTGCCCAGTCGCTGTTCCAGGTGGGCGGCAACGTCGGCTCCGCGCTGGGCCCGCTGCTGGCGGCCGCCGTCATCGTGAACCGTGGCCACGGCAATATCGCCTGGTTCAGCCTGCTGGCCGTGCTGGCCATCGGCGTGCTGTACAAGGTCAGCCACTGGTATAGCGGCCACCTGGCCAGCTTCAAGCCGAAGGCGGGCGGCCAGGGGCCCAACCTGTCGCGCAACAAGGTGATGGGTGCGCTGGGCGTGCTGGCGCTGCTGGTGTTCTCGAAGTACATCTATATGGCCAGCCTGTCGAGCTATTACACGTTCTACCTGATCGACAAGTTCCACCTGTCGCTCGGCGATGCCCAGTTGTATTTGTTCCTCTTCCTCGCCGCCGTGGCGGCGGGCACCTTCATGGGCGGCCCCATCGGCGACCGCATCGGCCGCAAGCGCGTGATCTGGATTTCCATCCTGGGCGCGGCGCCATTTACCCTGTTGCTGCCATATGTCGACCTGTTCTGGACGGCCGTCTTGACGGTGATCATCGGTTTCGTGATTTCCTCCGCGTTTTCCGCCATCGTCGTTTTCGCGCAAGAACTGGTGCCGGGCAAGGTGGGCATGATCGCGGGGATCTTCTTCGGCCTGATGTTCGGCGTGTCCGGCATCGCGGCCGCCGCCATGGGCCACCTGGCCGACGTCTCGGGCATCGCCTATGTCTACAAGATTTGCTCTTACCTGCCGCTGCTGGGCATCCTGACGGTGCTGCTGCCGCATATCGAGCAGGCGAAAAAATAAGACAGCGCCGCCGACGGGCTTGACGGCCCGCCGGCGCGCATGCGATATTCTCCCTCATGACCTCTTTCATCCTCCATCCAGTCCCTGCATACCGCGCCGCTGCCGCGCTGTGTCCGTGTACCTGGCCCCGGGAGGATGCGGCCTTGCGCCGATAAGTTTTTACTCCTCATTCCGATGGCCACAGTGTTGAAAAACCTGTGGCCATTTTCTTTTTCCGCAACGCGCATGAAAGTCCCGCATGACACTTCATTTGTACGACACGTATAGCCGCAGCCTGCGGCCCTTCGAAACCATCGCCCCGGGCCAGGCGGGCCTGTATGCCTGCGGCCCCACCGTCTACGATTACGCGCATATCGGCAACCTGCGCACCTATCTGTTCGTCGACGGCTTGCGCCGCGCGCTCGAGTTCAACGGCCTGCAGGTGCGTCACGTGATGAATATCACGGACGTGGGCCATTTGACGTCGGATGCGGACAGCGGCGACGACAAGGTCGAAGCGCGCAGCGCCCGCAGCGGCAAGTCGGCCTGGGATATCGCCGCCGCATTCACGCGCGCGTTCGAAGACGATCTGCAGCGCTTGAATATCCTGCCGCCCACCGTCTGGTGCCGCGCCACCGATCACATTCCCGAGCAGATCGCCTTCATCCGCGACCTGGAAGCGAAGGGCTATACCTACCGCACTAGTGACGGCATCTATTTCGACACGACGCGCCAGGACAGCTATGGAACACTGGCGCGCTTGCAGCGCGATGGCCTGCAGGCGGGCAAGCGCGTGGAGCTGGGCGAGAAGCGCGATATCTGCGACTTCGCGCTGTGGAAGTTCAGCGGTGCGCCGGGGCAGCGGCAGATGGAATGGGACAGCCCCTGGGGCCTGGGCTTTCCCGGCTGGCATATCGAATGCTCGGCGATGGCGGAAAAGCACCTGGGCGCGTATTTCGACATCCATTGCGGCGGCGAAGACCATGTGGCCGTCCACCACAGCAACGAGATCGCGCAGACGGAAGCGCGCCATGGCACGCGCCTGGCCAATTTCTGGCTGCACGGCGCCTTCCTGAAGACGCAGGATACGAAGATGTCGAAATCTTCCGGTGACTTCTTGCGCTTGCATAGCCTGCTGGAGCAGGGCGTCGATCCGCTCGCCTACCGCTACCTGTGCCTGGGCGCTCATTACCGCAGCAGCCTCAATTTCACGCACGATGCCTTGCGTGCCGCCGCCAGCGGCCTGGCGCGCCTGCGCGCGACCGTACATGGCCTGGGCGAGGCGGCGGGCGATGCCGATCCCGCATGGCTGGCGCGCTTCGCGGCACAGCTCAACGATGACCTCAATTACCCGCGCGCGCTGGCCGTGGCCTGGGAACTGCTGAAAAGCGATATGCCGGATGCCGTGAAAAAGGCCAGCATGGCCCGCTTCGATGCGGCGCTGGGACTCGACCTGCTGCGCTGGCGGCCGGCGCCGGCGGCCGTGCCGGAGCAGGTGCGGGCGTGGCTGGAAGAGCGCGCCGTGGCCCGCGCGCACCGGCTGTGGTCCGAGGCGGACCGCCTGCGAGAACTGGCGCGGGCGGCCGGCTACGAGATCGAGGATACGCCGCAGGGCCAGCAGGCGCGCCCCTTGTGAGCGTGTGGCCGTATCTGCGCCGGCCATGCATAATGGCCGCCTGATGGAAACGGGAGATGCCGTGAAGCGTGCTGTGCTGTTGTTCAGTTGTTGTCTTGCCTTCTCGTCCGCGCAGGCGGCCAGCGAATGCCCGGGCTTCCCCGTGCTGGCCACGTCCGGCGAGGCGCTGCTGGCACAGGTGCGCGCGCTGCCGCCCGTCGGCATCGACCGCGAACGGCAGGCGTGCGCGCCGCAGACCGTCATCGACTTCGCCTACAGCGGCGGCACCTTGTGCCGCTTCGGTGGCGTGGCGGAAGCAGCGACGGGTGCCGTCACGCGCCTGGCCGACGGCAATGAACTGGTCGAATACCTGTACCTGTTCCCGTATGCGCCGGAGACGCACGCGCGCCTGCTGGCGCTGCTGGCCGCGCACTTTGCCCGGCTGGACAAGGCGGCGTATCCCGCCTTCCTGCGGGCCGCCATGCCGGGCAAGGAAACCACGGCCGTGTTTGCGCACGACGGCTACTATATTTCGCTGGGCAAGCCCAGCGACGGCGATCCGGCCGGGTGGTATTCGAATGTGATCTTTGAAAGGAGGGATAAACCTGCGCTGGGCGTGCGCAAGACGTGCAGGGACGCGTCCGATGACTGAGGCGCAGGCCTTGCCGGCGGCGCTGGCCGATATGCTGGCGCACCTGTTGCCGGCCTTGTCCAGCGGGCAGCCGCACGCTCCCGCAGGCGTGTTCGAGGTGCGCCAGGATGGCCACCTCCTGCGCATACCGTTGCGCACGTATTATGGCCGCGAGCAGCTGCTCGCTTGCACGCGGCTGGCTGGCGACGCGGGCGTGATCGCCCTGTGCCTGGGCACGCGCCACCATGACGGCCACTTGCGCGAGCACTGCGTGGCGCAGCTGTTGCGGCAGGAGCGGCCGTGGACGGTGCCGTTCCTCGTGCACCTGTGCGGCGAATACGTGCTGGAGATCGTGGAAAGAATCGGGGCGGCGCTGCCGGCCTGGAATGCCGATGCGCTGGCGCGCTATCTGCGGGAGAACCCCGCGTATGTCGCGACCCTGGAGCGGCGCGTCGCCAGCTACTGGAACTGCTATTACCGCGGGCGGTATCCCGCCTGGGCAGACTATCCGGGGCGCAGGGTCATGGCGACCCTGCGTGCCTTGCAGGCGCTTACGCCTCGATAAAGCGCATCTTGAAGCTGCGGCCCTTGATGTTGCCGAAGTCGCGCCCCAGGGTATTACCCGCGTTCAGGCGCTTGAAGGCCGCTTCGGCCACGTTGCGGTCGAGCGCCACATAGGTCATGAACTCGAACACGTTGATCTTGCCCACCTGCTCCTTGGTGAGGCCGGCGTCGCCCGTCAGCGCGCCCAGCAGGTCGCCCGGACGCAGCTTGTCCTTCTTGCCGCCCATGATGCACAGGGTGACCATCGGCGCCGGCAGCGCCTCGGCGCCGTCGTCCTCGTCCAGTTCCTTCAGTTCGTGCCATTCGGCGGCGCTGTTCTGGTATTGCTCGATCAGCTTGACCCATTTCTTTTCGTTCGGCGCGCACAGCGACAGGGCCAGGCCCTTCTTGCTGCCGCGGCCCGTGCGGCCGATGCGGTGGATGTGCACTTCCGTATCCTTCGAGACGTCGACGTTGATCACGGCGCCCAGGTCGGAGATGTCGAGGCCGCGCGCGGCGACGTCGGTGGCCACCAGCACGGAGCAGCTGCGGTTGGCGAACAGCACGAGGATTTCATCGCGCTCGCGCTGTTCCAGCTCGCCGTACAGGGCCAGCGCGGAAAAGCCTTGCTGGCGCAGTTCTTCTGCCAGTTCGCGGCAATGCACCTTGGTGTTGCAGAAGGCCAGTGTCGATTCCGGCTTGAAGTGCTTGAGCAGCTTGCCGACGGCCGCATTGCGCTCGTCGAAGCCGATTTCATAGAAGCGCTGTTCGATCTTGTCGTTGTCATGCTGCGCTTCGACCGTCACTTCCAGCGGGTTGACGAGGAACGATGCGGTGGCGCGGCGGATGTCTTCCGGGTACGTGGCCGAGAACAGCAAGGTCTGGCGGCGCGCCGGGCAGGCGCTGACGATGCCGGCGATTTCCTCGTAAAAACCCATGTCCGTCATGCGGTCCGCTTCATCGAGCACCAGCGTTTGCACGTGGTTCAGGTTGATGGTGCCGCGGCCCAGGTGATCGCGCAGGCGGCCCGGCGTGCCGACGACGATGTGCGCGCCGTGTTCCAGCGAAGCGATTTGCGGGCGCATCGGCGCGCCGCCCGTCAGGGTCAGGATCTTGATGTTGCCGGCCGCGCGCGCCAGGCGGCGCAGTTCATTGGCCACCTGGTCGGCCAGTTCGCGCGTAGGGCAGAGCACCAGGCCCTGCACGGCGAACCAGGCCGGATTGAGCTTGTGCAGGATGCCGATGCCGAAGGCGGCGGTCTTGCCGCTGCCCGTCTTGGCCTGGGCGATCAGGTCACGGCCATCGAGCACCGCCGGCAGGCTTTGCGCCTGGATGGTGGTCATCTCGTGATAGCCGAGCGAGTCCAGGTTGGCCAGGAAGGCGGGCGTCAGCGGCAGGCTGGAAAAAGCGGTGGTAGTGTCGGAGGTGGTGTTCATAGGGGGCGTAACCGGTAAAAGGCGGGTGGATGGGCACAGTCTACAGGCTTACGCCCTTGTGCGGATGGTGGTGTGGAAGCTGGCGGCAAACGGCCGCCGGCATGGGGTCAATTGTCGGGCGCCCAGACCGGCAAGCCGGTCAGGTCGAGGCCGGGGTCGCGCGTCCAGACGGGCAAGCCCGTGGCATCGGTCGGCTCCAGCAATTCCAGCTGCACCTGTTTCAAGGCCACCTTGCGCGTGCGCACGCGGCGCTGCGGTTCCGGCGCCGGCTCTGGCGCGTCGGGCGCAGGCGGCGGGCCAAAGCCGGGCAAATCGATGGTGGCGTTGTCTTTTTTATCTCTCATTTGCTAACCTCTGTCCCTGGCTTGCGAAAGCCAGGGGGCGGGCAAGGTGTTGCCCGCCTATGTCAATACGCTTTAACTTCATCCACAAAACAAAAGCCCGGCTACTGGAGTCGGGCTCATTGTTGGGACAACCATCAGGAAAACTTGTCCTGCGGATTTAAGTGCGGCACGCAGTGTATCACAGGCGTGCCGCATTGTGGGATGCGCTGTTGTTCTATCAGCGGAAGCTCAGGGCGCCCGTCAGGTCGCCGGGCGGCAGCGCGCCACGGGCCGCGAACGCGTCGTTGCGCACTTTCAGGCCTTCGAGCAGTGGCAGGTCGTGCAGGCGCGTGATCAGGCGCAGGATCGACGTCGTGTCGTAGAAGCTGTGGTCGACTGCGCCTTTCTTCGCGTATGGCGAGACGACGATGGCGGGAATGCGCGTGCCCGGGCCCCAGCGGTCGCCCTTCGGCGGCGCCACGTGATCCCACCAGCCGCCGTTTTCGTCGAACGTGATCACCACGATCATGTCCTTCCACTGCGGCGACGCCTTCAAGTGGGCGATGATGTTGGCCACGTGCTGGTCGCCCGACTCGATGTCCGAATAGCCGGCGTGCAGGTTCAAATTACCCTGCGGCTTGTAGAAGGTCACGGCCGGCAGCTTGCCCGCCACGGCGGCGGCGAGGAATTTGTTCGAAATCGGGCTGTCGCCCGTGCCGCCGTCGCGCAGGTGCTCGGCGCGCGCCGCCGTGCCCGGGGCGAACTGCTTGAAGTAATTCAGCGGCTGGTGGTGGAACTGGAAATTCGGCTTGCTGCCGCCGCCCTTGTGGTCGAGCGCCGCTTGCCAGCCGCCGCCATACCACGCCCAGCTGACGCCCTTGCGCGACAGCAGGTCGCCGATGGTGTCGTAGGTTTGCGGCGGCAGCGTATTCGCATCGGCCGGATCGGCGTGCAGCGGGTCGCCGTCAAAGGCGGGGCGGATGTAGCTGGGCTGGTAGGGCGGCGCCATGGTGTTGACGGCATAGCCGTCCGGCGTGATGGCGCCGTCGTTCACGTATTTCGGCTTGCCCTCGAGCGCCGAGGCCGGGCACTCGGGCGAGATCGCCAGGCGCACGCCTTGCGGACCGTCCGACAGCACGGCGATCTTTTTCTTCGCCGCCGTCTCGGATGCGTTGAAGTATTCGTTGGCGCGACCCGTGACCAGGAACTGGTGGTTCATGTAGGAGCCGCCGAAGGCCGCCATGAAGAAGTTGTCGCACAGGGTGTACTGTTCGGCGATCTGCCACAGATTCAGGTTTTTCGACGTTTCGCCGTAGTGGCCCATCACCAGCCCGCCGCTGTCGGCCCAGGCGGCAAAGCCGTCGTTCTTGCCGCCGTTGATCTGCATCTGGTTGTTATAGAAGCGGTGCACGAGGTCGCGCGTGATGATGCTCTCGGGCAGAGGCTTGCCGGCCGCGTCGCTCAATTTGTAGGGCGCGTTCGGCAGGCCGGAAATCTGGTCTTCCTTGATCAGGTAATCGATGCCGCCGATATTCTGCTGGTTCGGCACCAGGCCGCCCCAGATCTTCGGCAGGGTGGCCAGCGGCTTGCCGTCGCGGTCCAGCTGCTGCGCCTGTTCCGCCGTGACGGCGGACAGGGGCGCGCTGGTGCCGGGGAAGTTGGCGAACAGGTTGTTGAAGCTGCGGTTTTCCAGGTAGATCACGACCACGTTCTTGACGTGCGCCTTGAGTTTCGCGTCGAGCGAACCCTTGACGATGGTCTTCCTGGCTGGCGCGGCGTCGGCCAGCGCCGGCAGGCTGGCGGCCAGGCCGACTGCGGAAGCAGCCTGGAAAATGCGCCGGCGCGAGGGATTGGCGGGTTGGTCGGCCGGATCGGCTGGCAGGGCGGGGGCGAGGTCCTTCACACATTCTCCTTGGGTGTCTCTATGGGCACGGGCGTTGGCGGCAATGACCGGCAACGCCCGTGAAGCGGGAAAATTGTATCACCGGCCCTGCGCCAATGTGAAATATTCAGCCGACCCTAGAACTGGTAGCGCACGCTCAATGCCACCTTGCGCGCCGGGCCATGCATGCCCGAGTACCACCAGTCCGACACGGAAGCCGTGTACTGCTTGTCGAACAGGTTGGCCACGTTCACGGTGGCAGAGAGCTTGTCGCTGACGTCGTAGCGCGCCATCAGGCTGGCCACCGAATACGCCTTCTGTTCCCAGTGCAGGGTGCTGTTGATTTGCCACGCATCGATGTCGGAATACACGCGGCTTTGCCAGTTCACGCCGCCGCCCACCGTCAGGCGATGCAAGTCGCCGGGCAGGCGCCAGGTGGTCCACAGTTTCACCAGGTGGCGCGGGAAGGTGGTCAGGATCGCCTTGCCGGTATTGTTTTCCGTCTGGCTGTAGGACCACGATGCCGAAATGTTCCAGTCCGGCGTCAGGGCGCCCGTCGCTTCCAGGTCCACGCCCTGGGTCTTGGCGCCCTTGATGGCGCGGTTCGCGGGATTGTTCGTGCCCGGCACGGTGTAGCCGGGATCCGATTCGGCCAGGTTGCTCTGGCGGATCTGGTACAGCGCGGCAGAGGTGTTCAGGCGGCCATCGAGCCAGCCGCTCTTGACGCCCGCTTCCAGGGTCTTGCCCTCGCGCGGCGCCAGCAGCTTGCCGTAGCGGTCTTGCTGGGCCTGTGGCTGGTAGATGGTGGAGTAGCTGGCGTAGGCGCTGTGCGTGCCGTCGATGTCGAACACCAGGCCGCCGTACGGCGTGAAGACGCGGCTTTCCGAGGCGGGGGAGGCGCTGTAAAAATTCACGGAAGGCGCGTCCGAGATGTAGTTCTCGCTGTAGCGCAGCACCTTCGCGCCGGCGATCAGTTTCAGGCGCTCGGACAGGTTCAGGCGCGTGGCGGCATACGCGCTGGCCTGGCGGCGCGTGCTGTCATAGGTGACATAGGTGTCGCCAAATACGGGCGTTGCCGTGCGATTCCAGCGGTACAGGTTGGCGGCCTTGCCCTGGATATTCCAGTCGAACCTGCCGTCTGTCGTGCTTTGAAATTCGTTGTAGTCCATGCCCAGCACCAGTTCGTGCTGGCGGCCGAACGCGCTGAACGGGCCGCGCACATTGACGTCCACGCTGTTGACCTGGAGCTGGTAATCGCGGTAGTCGGCGCTCAAACGCAGGCCATCGCCCGTGGTCTGGTCGGGAAAACCCTCGCTCACGTTCAGGTAGACGGCGCGCTCTTCCTGCGACGATTGCACGCGGTTGGCCGAGATTTTCAGTTTCCAGTCGTTGCTCAGTGCGTGTTCCAGGGTGGCGAAGAGGTCGGTCGAATTGGTGCCGAAGCGGTTCGACGTGGCCGCCGGGCTGAAGGAGCGGGGCAGGTCCGTCATTGCGCCATTGCTGTAGAACAGGGGGAAGCCCAGGTAGGACAGGGATCCGTTCGAGCGCTTGCGCTGGTGCGTGACGCCGGCCGTCAGTTTCGTGTCGCTCGAGAGATCCGCCTCGACCACGCCATACACCACTTTCTTGTCGCGGCTGTAGCCGTCGATGATGCTGTCGCCTTCCTCGTACACCGTCACCAGGCGGCCGCGCAGCGTGCGCGCTGCGTTGAGGGGGCCGGCAACGTCGGCCATGACGCGCCGTTCATCGTAGGAACCCAGCTCGCCCTCGACGGACGCCTGGAACTGCGCCGTCGGCTTCTTGCGCACCATGTTGATGGCGCCCGAGGCGTCGCCGGCGCCCGTCATCAGGCCCGAGGCGCCGCGCAGCACTTCGATGCGGTCGTACAGCGCCATGTCGGCCAGGCTTTGCGACGGTATCGCATTGAGGCCCAGGTTTTCCGAGTGCGTGCTGACGCCATCGAGCTGGTAATTGGTGATCGAATAGCCGCGCGAAGTGAAGCCCGTGCGCTCGCTGCCCAGCGCGAACAGGGTGATGCCCGGCGTTTGCGCCATCACCTGCGCGATGGTGCTCAAGCCCTGGTCCTGCATGCGCTGCTGCGTGATGACGCTGACCGACTGCGGCGTTTCCCTGATGGACAGGCCCAGCGGCGTGGCCGTGGCGATCGGCAGGGGGGAGACATACGCACCCGAACCTTCGGTGGCATCCTGCTGCGCCTTGACCGACACTTCCGGCATCATGGACAGCGCTTCGCCCCTGGCTTCGGCATCGGCCGGGCGCAGGACAAAGCTGCCATTCGCGCTGCGTTCCGCCTTCAGGCCGGTGCCGCGCAAGACGCCGTTCAGGGCGGCCAGCACGTCGTGGCGGCCGGTGAGGCTGGAAGAGGTCTTGCCGCGCGTCTGTTCCGGCGTGAAGCTGAGGATGACCCTGGACTGGCTGGCGACCTGGCGCAGCGCCGTTGCCAGGTCGCCGGCCGGCACCTGGAAGTCCTGGCTGGCCGCTGGCGCCGCCGTGCTGTCCTGCGCCAGGGCGGGCGCCTGGGCGTTCAGCAGCAGGGCCGAACCGATGAAGACGAACTGGACGGCATGCGCCATGCGCGTGCGCCGCGGGCGCGGCCGGGACCGGGACTGGGAAGACATAACTGGAGACATGGTTACCTTGTGGTGTAGTCGTCAAAAAGAACGTTGCCTACACAGGTCACGCGAGAATCGAAAGCGGGTAAGTTTTTTTTGCGCTGGCATCAAAATACATCTTCAGCGCTGCTGGCGCGCTTCCACCTGCACCCAGTAGCGCGTGCGCAGGCGCACGTCTACCGGCAGGGATTCGGGCAGCGACAGCAGCACGGCATCGAGGTCGGCCAGCGGGAAGACGCCGGAGATGCGCAGATGGGCGACCGTGTCGTCGCAGCCCAGCAAGCCGTGGCGGTAGCGGCTCAGTTCATGCAGGAAGTCGCGCAGCGGCATGGCGTCGGCCAGCAGCAGGCCCTGGCGCCAGGCCCAGATGTCGGGCGAGACGGCGTGCGCGGGCAAGACCTGCTGCGCCGTCATGCTGGCGGCCTGGCCCGCCTGGACGAGCAGCTTGTCGTCGCCAAGGCGCGGCAGCAGCCGGACGGCGCCTTCCTCGACGGCGACGACGGTGCTGCCCTCGGCCTGGCGCACCGAGTAGCGCGTGCCCAGCGCCTGCGCATGGCCGTGCGCGGTCTCGACGAGGAAGGGGCGGTAGGGGCGGTCCGTTTCACGGGCGGTGGCGATGAAGACTTCGCCCTGCACCAGTTGCAGCAGGCGCTGCGTGCCCGTGTAGCGGATGTTGACGGCGCTGCCGCTGTTGAGGTGCAGATGGCTGCCGTCCGGCAGGGTCAGTTCGCGGCGCTCGCCCACGCTGGTGGACAGGTCGGCCAGCGCGGCGCGGGCGAAGTCGGGCGCGTAGGGCGAGCGCGCGCCGAACCAGCCCGTGATGCCGATGGTCGATACCCATGCCAGCAGTTGCAGGCTGGTGCGGCGCGAGATTGAGCGCGAACTGGGACCTTGCAGCAGCGCCTTGCGGCTGGCCTGGGCATCGAGTTCGCGCAAGCCGCCGCTGACGCTTTCGATGTGTTTCCACGCGCGCTCATGGTCGGGGTGTGCCTGGCGCCATGCTTGCCAGGCCGTTTTTTCCGCCGGCGTGGCTGCGCCGCTCATCAGGGTGGTCAGCCATTCGGCCGCCTGCATGGCGATGGCCAGGTCGATGGGCTGGCCCTGGGCGTAGACGGTGGCGCCGCGCATGTCAGGGCGCGGCAAAATCAGGCACGGCGAAAAAGCACAGCAGATTGGCCTTGCTCAGGTATTTTTTGACGGAGTGCGTGGTGGTGCCCAGTTCGGCGGCGATCTCGGCGTAGCTCATGCCGTCCAGGTGGGCCAGCAGGAAGGCGGCCTTTGCCTTGGCGGAGAGGCGGTCCAGCGCGCGGTCGATCCGTTGCAGCGATTCGAGCAGGATGGACATCGCTTCCGGCGATGGCGTGCAGGCTTGCGGCTGGTGCAGCAGCGCGTCGAGGTAGGCGCGTTCGAGCTCTTCGCGGCGGCAGTGATTGGCCAGCAGGCGTTTCGCGATGGTGGCGAGGAAAGGGCGCGGCTGCGCGATCCCGGCGCTGCTGCGCGCAACGAAGATCTTGATGAAGGTATCCTGCGCCAGATCGCCGGCCAGTCCCGCATCGTGCAGGCGACGCTTCAGCCAGTGCAGCAGCCACGCGTGGTGCTCGGCATACAGGGCCTGGAAATCGGACGACGGGGAGGGGGCGGACAGCATGCGTGCAGGACGTCTTAATCTAAATGAGAATTGTTCTCATAATAGCGCAGCGGCGCGCGCCAGGCAATCAGGGAAAACGCGGCGTTGTTGAAATGCGACTGCGCGCCCGGGCCGCGTACGGCCGTGGATTTGCGCTGCCGCACGGCAGATGTAAAAGTTTCCTTGGCGCAAGCTTTCATGTGAGAAAATGCGGGCTGTTGATGTGGTGCGGAGCGAAAAATGATGTGGATGGTTGGCGGTGCCCTGGTTCTTCTGGTCGCCAGATTTTTATGGTTGGCCTACTTCCACCGGGTCAACGCGATGTCGCGCCAGGCGGAGTTGATGAACTGGCTGGATATCGGCCGGGTGTCGAATGCCGATGGCGGCAAGGATATCTTGTTGGCGAGAAATGAGCGCGGCGCCAGGATCGACTGGCGCACGGGCGAGGTCTGGCTGATGAATCCCAAGGTGGCCGAGCCGTTTGCCGATTTCCTCGCCGTCGAGCGCTGGCTCACGCTGCGCGACATGCCGACGGCGGACAAGCCTGCGCCCGCCGCGCCTGCGCCTGCGCCCGCACCAGCGGAGCCGGAGCCCGCAGCGGTGCCGGACGCCGGGCCGCTGCGCGATAGCTTGCCGGCCTTCCAGCAAAAGGTCGACGATTGCCTGGCCAAGGCCGAGGGCGGGCAGGAGTTGCTGGAAACCAAGCAGGCGTTCGAGGCGGGCAGCGAGCCTTACCTCGAGGCGTCGACGGCATTGAGCAAGACGGCGCTGGAGCTCGACGTCTCGCCGGCGATGGTGGCCACGTTTCATGTCAGCGCATTTGCCGCGCTGGCGGAAACGGCGGGCGCCGACAAGCTGGAGCGCGTGGCGGCCAGCCTGCATGCGGCGGCCAGGCAGATCAGGGCAAGCGCCGCCACCGCATAAAGGCGGCCAGCAATGAAAAAGCCGCTGATCTTTTGCAAGAATCAGCGGCTTTCCGGTATTGGTTGCGGGGACAGGATTTGAACCTGTGACCTTCGGGTTATGAGCCCGACGAGCTGCCAGACTGCTCCACCCCGCAGGCGAATTATATACGAGTTTGCTGCGTTGCGGGAAGGATCTTTGCCGGGCCTGCCTGGGTACTTACTTTTGCCTGAACACCGTGGACGTACCCTGGCGCGTAAAAGGCGTGCCCATATGCACTTCCGTGCCGCGCAGTTCGTACGGCAGGAAGGTGATCACCGAATACCCATCGCGATGGTCGAGCGCGACGGCGATCGCATCGGACGGTTTGCCGGATGCGGGCAGGGGGACTGTGGCGTCATATACGAGGGCGGTTGTTTTGTAGTCGCCGTCGGCGGCACCTTGCTCGAGGGCTTGCTGTATCTGTTTGATGATGTCGGCCGGCAGTAGTCCAGGCGTGGAGGTGCTTACGGGCATGAGAACGAAGTTGTCGGTCCGCTTCAGGGCCGCGCCGAGCGGAAGGAATTGGCCGCGCCTCTCAAGTTGCAGTTTGGCCAAAGGGATGATGAACTCTTGCAGATATTCCGCATCCCGCTGCGCTTGGGACTGGGCTTGGGCCGTGGCGGAGAAGAGCGCGGTGGCCAGCAGGCAGGTAGTGCGGAATGCTTTCAAGGTGTCGCCCTTGCAAATTAAAAGTGGCAATTTAACATGGCTGACCGGCACGGGGTGGAATAAAAAAAGCCGCTGATCCTTTGCAAGAATCAGCGGCTTTCCGGTATTGGTTGCGGGGACAGGATTTGAACCTGTGACCTTCGGGTTATGAGCCCGACGAGCTGCCAGACTGCTCCACCCCGCAGGCGAATTATAGCGGAGTTTGCTGCAATGCGCAATGACCGGGTGCCGATCCCTGTTCAAGTCCCGTTGTTAGTCCTGTTTTGAGTCCTGCCTCAGGCCGCCGCCAGGCGCCACAGCGACGTGGTTTCCTGCGAGCGGGCCGCGTGCAGGCTGTCGCTGGCGTCCTGTGCGCGCGGGTGCGTGGGTTTCACGTCCAGGCGGTCGACGACTTTCAAGCCCGCCTGGGCTATCCACTCGAGCAATTGCGCGCGCGGGCGCAAGCCCAGGTGCTCGGCCAGGTCGGACAAAATCAGCCAGCCTTCGCCGCCAGGCTCCAGGTGGCCGGCCAGGCCGGCGAGGAAGCCGCGCAGCATGCGGCTGTCCGGATCGTAGACGGCGTATTCGATGGGCGAGCTGGGACGGGCCGGCAGCCAGGGCGGGTTGCACACGACCAGCGGCGCGCGGCCGGCGGGGAACAGGTCGGCCTGCACGACGTCGACCTTGCCCTGCAAGTCGAGGCGCGCCAGGTTTTCGCGCGCGCAGGACAGGGCGCGCGGGTCCTGGTCGGTGGCGACGATGCGTTCGATGCCGCGCTGCGCCAGCACGGCGGCCAGCACGCCCGTGCCGGTGCCGATATCGAAGGCCAGCTTGGCGCGCGCGGGCAGCGGCGCGTCGGCCACCAGGCCCACGTATTCGCCGCGGATCGGCGCGAACACGCCGTAATGCGGGTGGATGCGCTGGCCCAGGGCCGGCAATTCCACGCCCGTGCGGCGCCATTCATGCGCGCCGATCAGGCCCAGCAGCTCGCGCAGCGAGGCGATGAACGGCTCCTCGCCGCGGCCATACGCTTCATTGCAAGCCAGTTTCACGTCCGGCGCGCGGCGCAGCGGAATCGTGTAATCGGCATCGAAGGGCAGCAGCAGCATGGCCAGCGTGCGGGCGCGCTGCGACTGGGCCTGGCGGTGCAGGTGGAATGCTTCCGTGGCGGACGGCTCGGGCTTGGCCAGCTTGGCGGCCTTGGCCTTCTTGCCGGGCTTGTCGTTCTTGTGGTCGGCGCGTCGCGCCAGCGCCTGCAGCAGCTGGCGCGCATTCTGGAAGTCGCCGCGCCACAGCATGGCCGTGCCTTCGCAGGCCAGGCGGTAAGCCTGGTCGGCCGTCGTGCGGTCGTCGGCGATGACGAGGCGCTTGGGCGGCGGCATGCCGCTTTCCGAGCGCCAGCGGGCCGAATGCTCGGCGCCGTTTTCGCTCCAGTGGATCTGCGGATGGGCGGTATTTGAAGAAGTGTCGGACATGGGTTTCAATCGAAAGAAGGTGGGCGCGCGGCATGGTCGCCTGCGCAGGCCGTCTTCTATTATACGTCGCTGCCCGTGCTGCCTGGACCGTCCGTGCCATATGCCTGGGCCAGCGCGCGGGCGCGCGCCTGCGCTTCGGGCGTGGCCTCTGCCGTTTTCTTGCCGGCGTCGGCCGGCTTGTCCGGCTGTACCAGATTGAGCAAACGCAAGCTCAGGCTGCCTGCCGGGTCGCCAGCACTGCCGCTGACGCCGTCTGCGTCGCGCTTGCCATGGTAGACCTGGCTTTGCAGCTGCTGGCCCAGCAGCTTGAACAGGTCGCGCAGATTGCCGGCGAAGTCCGTGGCGGGCAGCTCTCTGGCGGGCAGGTCCGCTTCATCGGCGGCAGCGTCCGGCTGCGGCGCATCGGGACCGTGCGTTTGCTCAAGCAAGCCGGCACTGATCGTCGATTGGTATTGCACTTCCACTTCGAAATCGAAGGTCTGGCCGTCGGCCGTGGTGATCTTGCCCTTGCCGATGAAGTGGGCGCTTTCATCGAGGCTGAAGGCGGCCATGCGGCTGCCGGTGCCCGAGACGCTGCCACTGCCGAAGCTGGCTCCGGCCTGCAGGTCGACCTTGTCGAAGGCGATGCTGGCGCCGTCGCCGAACAGCTGGCGCGTCATGGTGGAGAGGAAGTCCTGCGCCACGTCGACGGTGGCGTGGCCCAGCGCGTCCGTGCGCTGCTCCAGCCCCCTGGCCGACAGGTCCAGGCCGTTTTTCGACAGCGCCACCACGTCCTGCGCCGTACGCTGCATCAGTGGCGAGGCCGCCAGGCCGGTCTGGCTGGCGCCGGATTTTTGGGAGGCGGGTCCCGCCAGGGCGTTGGCGGCAGGCTGGCGCGAGCCGGCAATGAGGGCGGGAAGCTGGGACATGGTGACATTCTTGAATGGGCAAGTACCCGATTAACGGCAACCATGGCCCATTCTTTAACCATTAGTGGTGGTGCGACCAGCTACCGTCCGCCGATTCCAGGTAGGACTTGACGGCATCGGCCTGGCCCGTGGCGTGGCGCTTGAGCTCGCCGCAGGCGCATATGCCCTGGTAGGGCTGGATATGCGAGCAGGCGGAGACTTTTTGCAGGTAGACCTGCATGGATTTGTGACATTTGACGCACTTGAAGGTGAGGCTGCGGGCGGCTTTCATGGGATTCCTTGAACTGTTGCGGGGCGTAGGCGGTTGCTGCGCGAAGGCCGGGATTTTAACCCACTCCGCGCCTGCTTACATACTGTTGCAACTGCGCCACGCCCAAGTCAACTGAATCCGCGCCATGACGTTGAACGTATATAGGAGGTCGTCTGGCCGCCATTGAAGAGGTAGCATCATGGAAAAGCGTGACAAGGAACAGCCGAAGCAACCTGGCAAGGAATTGGTCAGGAAATGGTTGCAAGCGGAACTGGCGCAGCGCCGTCCGCCGCCTGACCCCGAGCAGATCCGCCGCGAACTGGGCTGGGAACTGCTGAGGCTGGGAAGGGAGGCCGTGCCGCGCTGACGTCCCGCCCTTGCCGCCTCGCTGGTGCGCCGCTAGCGCACCGTCACCACGCTCTTGCCGCCGGAACCGGGCTGCACGAGGATGCGGGTGGCGATGCGCTCCGTCATTTCCTGCACGTGCGAGATGACGCCCACCTTGCGTCCCATCGCCTGCAAGCCGTCGAGCGCATCCATGGCCACGCGCAGGGTTTCCGTGTCCAGGCTGCCGAAGCCTTCGTCGATGAACAGCGACTCCACGCGCACGCGGTTCGAGGACAGCGAGGCCAGCCCCAGCGCCAGGGCCAGCGAAACGAGGAACGATTCGCCGCCCGACAGCGAGTGCACGGAGCGCAGCTCGCCGCCCATGTCCTGGTCGCGCACCATCAGGCCCAGCGACGGATTGTTCGGATTGTCGATGCGTTCGAGCTGGTAGCGGCGCGCCAGGTGGTTCAAATGCGCATTCGCATAGCCGAGCAGCACTTCCAGCGTGAATTGCTGCGCGTAGTTGCGGAATTTCTTGCCGTCAGCCGAGCCGATCAGCTCACTCAGGCTGGCCCAGCGTCGCTCGATGAGGGCTTGCGCCTCGATTTGCGCCAGCATCGCCTGCGCGCCGTGGCGCCTGGCGTCGTCCTGCGCGATGGCCAGGCGCAGGCGCGTCGCTTCCTGGTTCGCCGCCTGGCGTTCGGCGCCCAGCGCGTCGAGCGCGGCCTGCAGCACGGCCTCGTCCGTTTCCAGCGCTTCCGGCGGCCGCTCCAGGTGGTCCGTATGCCGCTGCCGGCGTTCGGCCAGCACGGAGGCGGCCGTCGTGTGGCGGTCGGCGATGACTTGCAGGGCGGCCCGTTCCAAGCGCATGGCTTCCGGCGCGACGTCCAGGTGCGCGCGCAGGCCGGCCAGATCGGCGGGCGCATGGGCCGGATGGGCAAGCTGGAACTGGCGCAGCCAGTGCTCCAGCGCTGCCGCCGCGTCGTGGCCTTGCCGGCGCAAGGCGTCCAGGCGCAGCGCCGTTTGCGTGCATGCCTCGTCGAGACGCGCGCGCGCCTGGCTGGCCGCTTGCGCCGCCGCCTGCCGTTGCGCCAGCTGATCTTTGGCCAGCGCGATGGCGCCGGCCAGCGCGCGCTCCACGTCAGCCACGGGCTGGCCATCCCACAGCGCCGCGCGTTGCGTGTGCAGCACCTTCAGCTGTGCGTCCAGGGCGGCAAATGCCGTGTGCGCCGCCAGTGCCAGCTGCGCCGTCGTATGCGCGGCCGCGCCGGCCGCCTCCAGCTGCGCGGCCAGGGTCGCCAGCGCGTGGCTGCGGCTATCCTGCTCCGCGTGCTGCTTCAGCCATTGCCGGCTTTCCGTTTCGCGCGCCGCGCGGAAGGCGGCAGGGCCAGCGCGCCAGCCATCTTTCCAGTCTTCGGCGCCATCCGTGTCGGCAAAGGCCCCATCGAGCTGCGCCAGCAAGCCATCGAGTGCGCTGCGCGACGCCTCTGCCTTGTCCTGGCTGGCCGCCTGCTGCGCCTGCAACTGCGCCAGCCGCGTCTGCGTTTCGGCGGCGGCAGCCGTCAGGCGCGCGTGTTCGGCGCCGGCCAGTTCGTGCGCCGCCTGCGCCTGCTCGCGCCGCGCGCTGGCCTGGCGCAGTGCCGCCTCCTGCTGCGCCAACGCCTGCAAGCCGGCCGCGGTGGCCGCCAGCTGCTGCGTGAACCAGTCCGCGCGCTGGGATTCCGGCGGCAGCTGCAGGGTGGCCGCATGCGGCTGCCACTGCGCGTCCAGGGCGGCGATGGCGGGCGGCAGCGATGCCAGTTCGGCATCCGTTTGCGCCTGCTCGCGCGCAGTCGTGGCCAGTGCCGCCCTGTGCGTGGCCAGCTGTTCCAGATTGCCGCGCGCCTGCGTGCGGCAGGCCAGCACTTCATCCTGCAAGCTGGCCAGCATTGCCTGCAAGGCGTCGTCGGCGTGGGTGTACGGGTGTTCGAGCGCGCCGCAGACGGGGCAGGGCTGGTCGTCCTGCAAGGTGGCGCGCAACTGCTCGACGCTGGCCGCGCATGCCGCTTCCGCGCCTTTCAAGGACTTTTCCGCCTGCGCCAGGCCCGCTTCCAGCAGCGCTGTTTGTGCTGCTGCCGCGGCCAGCGCCGCGTTTTCCGCCTGCGCGGCCTGCGCCAGCTGGGCGGCCCGCGCCTGTCCGTGCGCCAGCGCCTGCTGCTGGCGCGCCAGCTCCGTCCACGTCTTTTCCGCCGCATTCAACTGGCGCGCATGCTCTTCCAGCTGGCCGCGCTGTTCCTGCAGCAGCTGTGCGTCGATGGCTTGCACGGCGCCAGCCGCTTCGCGCCGCTCCGCATCGCGCGCGGCCAGCGCCAGGGCGGCAGCGACCAGCGCGGCCTGCTCTTCGCGCGCCGCGCCGCCGGCGTGCCGCAGCAGTTGCGCCGCCTGCGCCACCGCCGCATCGGCTGCATCGGCTTGCGCGGCGGCCTGGCCGGCCTGCGCGAACAACTGATCCGACAATTGCCACGACGCGGCCAGCGCCTGCCAGTGCTGGTGCGATGCCAGCCACAGGCGGCCCGTTTCCTGCTCCGCCTGCATGGCCTGCTGGCGCTGCTGCAGTGCCTGCAGTGCGCTGCGCGCCGAGTCGTTGGCCTGATCGGCCGCCTGCGCCCCGTCCCTGGCCTGGCGGTGCGCGGGCACGTGGGCGCCGATGCGGGCATCGAGCGCCTTCGCCTGGTCCAGCAGGGGCGCCGCATCGCGCTGCGCCGTTTCGTGCGCCAGCAAGGCTGCTGCCGCAAGCTGCGCGCTGGCGGCCAGTTGCGCTTCGGTCGCCGCCGCTTGCGCCGTCTGCACGCGCGCCGCTTCCAGCGCGGCACCGGTGCCGGCGATGTCGTTCGCCAGCCGCGTCACGTCGTCGGCCAGGGGGCGCGCCGGCTGCAGCAACTCCCATTGCGCCAGCGCCGCGTGGCGCGGCTGCGCATCGGCCCTCTCGGCGGCGGCGCTATCGAACGCTTCTTGCGCCGCCGTCGCCTGGCCTTGCAGCTTGTGCTTTTCCTGGTGCCAGCGCTGCTGCAGTTCCAGCACCGCCTTGCGCAGGTCGACGTGTTGCAGCGTGGTTTCGGCCGCGCCGCACAGCACCTCGGTGTCGGCCCGTTCTTCCGGTGACAGGGGGCGCTGGTCGGCCAGTTTGTCGCCCAGGCGTTCGAGGACCTGCTTTTCCTTCTTCGCCCGTTCGAAGGCGCGCATGGAAATGTCGGTATAGATGCTGCTGCCCGTCAGGGTTTCCAGCAGCTCGCCGCGTTCATTGTCTTCCGTCTTGAGGAAGGTGGAAAACTCGTTTTGCGCCAGCAGCACGGCGCGCGTAAACTGGTCGAACGAGAGGCCGATGCGCTGCTCGATTTCTTCCTTGACTTCCGTCTTGGTGCCGCCGATGGGCTGAAGCGCGGGCAGCTGGTGCAAGCTCATGGCGGTGGCTTGCAGCGCGCCTTCGGCGCGGGTGCGCGAGCGGCGCACGCTCCAGCGCGCGCGATAGTGACCGCCGTCGTTGCCGACGAAATCGACCTGTGCATAGCCTTCCGGCGTGCCGCGGCGCAGCAGGGTGCGCGTGTCCTGGGCGTTGACGGTTTCCTTGCCGACGTCGGGCAGGGCGCTGCCCCGTCCCAGCACCTTCAGCAGGCGCGGCGTGGCGTCGTACAGGGCCAGGCACAGGGCGTCGAGCAGGGTGCTCTTGCCCGCGCCCGTGGGGCCGCTGATGGCAAACAGGCCGGCGGACGCCAGCGGCTCCTGCTGGAAGTCGACTTCAAATTCGCCGGCCAGCGAGGCCAGGTTCTTGCCGCTGATTTTGAGGATTTTCATGCTGGTCTTTATGCTGGTGCAGTCGCCGCGCTGGTGCGCTTACAGATCTTTTTTCGCCCTGGCTTCTTCGGCTGCGCGCTTTTCATCGGACGCCGCCTTGATGGCGGCCTCGCGCCTGGCTTCAAGCCCGGCATCGACCAGCGTCAATTTGGTGGTGTAGAACAGGGCTCTCGCGGACCATAATTTATTGATCATCTGCGTGTCAGACGGAGAGATGGAATGTATGCGCAATATTTGATCGGCATGGTACACAATGCAGTTTTCATCGGAGATTCTCAAGTTGTCGAGCGCGGGGAGGCGGCGGAATGCATGGTTGCAGCTGAAAGTGACGGGATGGCCTTCCTCTTTGCTGTATTTCTCTTCCAGTTCGCTTTTGAGCGGGTAGAGGTCCGACCCTTCCAGCAAGACAGTGATGGCGGTAATGGTACCGTCAGCCAGCTGCTCGGTCGTGACGACGCGCGGTTTGCCGAAATAGCTCCATTTACCCAGATAGCCATCCGCCACCGATTTCCCCGCCTTGATGCCAGTGCTCAGGTCCTTGAGCATGATGGGTTTCGACAGTTGCGACGCTGCTGTCTTTTCGGCCGGCATCGGGGGCGGGTACTCGGCGCTTGGGCCGCAACCGGCAAGCGATATGAGCAACGAAACGCCCAGCAGGGGGAAATGACGGATTTTCTTCATAAAGCCTTTCAAGTGGTACCGTAGGAGAATGGATGGTTGGCGCAATGCCCCTGGGCGTCAAGCGCCGGGCAGCAGCAGTTCGGCCAGGGCCGAGAGGAGTTCGGGCGGTGCTTCCTTGGCGTATTTTTGCTGGTACAGGCGGCGGAAGATGTCGTCGGGCTGCAGCTGGCCCAGCTGGTCGAGGGTCATGCTTTCCGGCGCGCTGCTGCGCGCGGCGCTCGACGTTTCGATCTTTGCCAGGCGCACGCTCTTGCCGTCGAGGGCCGTCTCGATGCGCGTGCGCAGGCCCGGCTCGGGCGCGTCCAGGCGCACGCGCACTTCGAGAAACGGTTGCGCTTCCGGTGGCGCGGCGGGCACGTCGAGGGCGGCCAGCTGCGCCAGCACCTCGTCTAGCGGCGCCGGCGTGGCAGGCACGCGCAGCAGGGGCACGGCGCGCGGCACGTCGATGGCGCGCACGGACTGCAGCTGTTCGCCGTCGACGTCGAGGCACAGTACTTGATGCCGGTAGTTGACTTCCGCGAAGGAGAGCGGGATCGGGCTGCCGCAATAGCGGATATGCGCCTGCCCGCCCACGGCTTGCGCCTTGTGCAGGTGGCCCAGCGCCGCATACGCGATGGAGGCGTCGAAGATCCCCGACGGCAGCATCTCGGTGCCGCCGATGACGATGCGGCGTTCGGAGTCGTTCGACATTTCGCCGCCCACCATGTGGCAATGGCCCATGGCGATGAGGGCTTGTCCGGGCTGGCGGCGCGCCAGCGCCAGGTCCGCCAGCTGGCGGTACAGCAGGGCGATGCCGCCCAGATAGGCGTCCTGGGAGTCGCCGGCCGGCAGTTTCGGCACGTCGCCGGGGCGCAGGAAGGGCACGGCCAGGCACCAGGCCTGCACCTTGCCATCGCTGTCGGCGAGCGGCAGCAACAGGCGTTCCAGGTCGATCTCGCCATTTTCGTCGCGCAGCAGGTGGCCGATCACGTGCGTGCCATGCGCGGCCAGCAAGGGGGAGGGCGCTTCCAGCCGTCCCGCCGAATCGTGGTTGCCGGCGACGACGACCAGCTGCAGCGCGGGCAGCCGCGCGCGCGCCTGCTGCAGGAACACGTACAGCTGCTTTTGCGAGGCGGCCGACGGGTTGGCGTTGTCGAACACGTCGCCGGCCACCAGCAGCACGTCGACCCGTTCGGCCACGAGGGTGTCGAGCAGCCAGTCGAGGAAGCGCTGGTGTTCGTAGCCCCGCTCGTGGTTATGCAGGGTCTGGCCCAGATGCCAGTCGGAGGTGTGCAGCAGGCGCATGGTGGGGCGATGGTAGGGAAGACAGGCGCCAATATAGCAGGAATGGCGCTCTGCGCAGGGCTGTTTATCCGTCCACCGTCGTACCGGCCCGGTACGTATTCCTGCCATCCTGCTTGGCTTGATATAAAAGCACGTCGGCCCGCTGCAGCAGCACGGCGGGGCTGATGTCTTCGTCGCGGTAGTAGGCCAGGCCGATGCTGGCCGAAATGCGCACGGTGATGCCATCGAGTTCGAACGGCTGCTGCATGGCGGCGACGATTTTCTCGGCCAGCAAGGCGGCGTCGTCGGGCCTGGCGATCTGCTCCATGATGATGGTGAATTCGTCGCCGCCCAGGCGGGCGACGATGTCGGTGACGCGCATGGTCTGCGTCAGGCGCTGGGCGAAGGCGCGCAGCAGCGCGTCGCCGGTGCCGTGGCCATGCGTGTCGTTGACGGGCTTGAAGCGGTCGATATCCATGTACATGACGGCCATCAGATGCCGCTGCTGGCGGCTGGCGTGCATGGCGTCGCTGAGTTTTTGCTGGAAGCCGGCGCGGTTGGACAGTCCGGTCAGTGCATCGACCTGGGCCAGCTTCAGCAGGCGCTGTTTTTCGCGCTTTTGCACGGTGATATCCTGGCGCATCACGTGAAAGCCCGCCACCTGCAGATGGTCTTCGCCGATCTGCGGAATGTAGATCACTTCCATGCAGCGCTCGATGCCTTCCTTCAGGTCTTCTTCCTCGAAGCTCAAGGTCTCGCCCGCCAGCACGCGCGCGATGTACGGCGCCACGGTGCCGTAGCGCGCCGCGCCCACCGTCTCGAGCACGCTCTTGCCCAGCACCTGCTGGCCCGTCAGGCCGAATTCGCGTTCGTAGGCGATGTTCAGGAAGCGGTAGACCTGGTCGGCGTCGATGTAGGCGATCATGGCCGGCAGGGTGTCGGCGATGGTGCGCAGGCGCGCCTCGCTTTCCAGCAGCGCCACTTCCGATTCGCGCAAGGTGGTGATGTCGTCCAGGCTGCCCACATAGCCTTCGATGCGGTCGTCGATGAGGATGGGAGCGATCTTCACGGAGACCCAGACCAGCTTGCCGTCGCGGTGCAGGCAGCGCAGGGTGGACTGGAACGGCGCATGGCTGCGCGTGAGCTGTTCGAGGGCCACGTGCATCAGCGGGTAGTCGTCCGGGTGCAGGGCGCTGGTCCAGCCGGCCCCCAGTGCGGCCGCGCGCGGCAGGCCGGTGATCGCTTCGAAGGTGCGGTTGGCGTAGGTGCAGCGGCGCTGGCGGTCCAGGCGCACCAGTCCCAGCGGAGACGCATCCGTGACGGCGGCCAGTTCGGCCTGCTTCTGGCGCAGTTCGAGTTCCTGCTGGCGGCGCTGCGAAATGTCTTCGGCGATGCACAGGATATGCTCGATCTGCTGGCGCTCGTCGAAGACGGGCACGGACACGGCATGCAGGTAGCGCAGGCTGCCATCGGCCAGGCGCAGCGGCTTTTCGGTGTGGTCGATGACGCCGCGTTCGGCCAGGATGGCGCGGTCGTCCTCGGCGTCATGCAGGCCGAAGTCGGGCGGGAAGGCTGCGCAGTCGGTCTTGCCGATGACGGCGCCCGCCAGGATGCCCGTGATGTCTTCGGCGGCCTTGTTCCACACTTCCATCTGGCCGAAATTCTCGGGCCGCGCGCTTTTCACGTACACCAGCACCGGCAAGTGATCGATCAGTGATTGCAGGAAGCTGCGGTTGTCCTGCAGGGCCAGTTCGTCGTGCTTGCGCGCGCTGATGTCGCGCGAGGTGACGGCCACGCCATCGCTGATCGGCACGACCTGGTGGCGCAGCCAGCGCGTGCCGCCCGAGGCCAGTTTCAGCTCGAATTCGTCCTCCAGCGGCTGCCCTGTCTCCATCACCAGCACGAAGCGCTTGAAGAAGCGCTCGCCGCGCAGCAGCGGCACCTGGGCCAGCACGCGCTGGCCCAGCAGCTCGGAGCGGCGCTTGCCCAGCATGTCGGCGGCGCGCTCGTTGATGTCGGCGAAAATGAAGTCTTCCACCGGCTTGCCCGGGGCGGGGCGCCAGGCTTTCAGCAGCAGCACGGCATCCAGGCTGCCCTGGTGCGCCGCGCGCAGCAGCGCCTGCGCTTCCTTCTGCTGGCGGATGCTGCGGCGCAGGCGCGCGCTCTGGCGCGTCAGCAGGGCGGTAAAGCCGGCGATCAGCAGGCTGGCGGCGATCAGCGCGCCGAAATACACGTGGCGGCGGTGTTCGAAGCGGGCCAGGGCGACGGCGCGGCTCACGCCGACCACGGCCAGCAGCGGGTAGCGCGGCAGCTCGCGGTAGCTGTAGAGGCGCGCGGTGGCGTCGACGGGCGGTTCGATCACCAGTTCTTCGGCGGCGTGCTGCGGCGGGCCGGGCATGCGGAAGTCGATGCGGTCGCTGAGGATCAGCTGTTCGCCGATGCGTCCCACCGTCAGGCCGCTGTCGCGCGCCACCAGCATCAGCACGCCGTTTTCGTCGAGGTCCAGGCGGTCGTAGTCGTCGACGAAATACGTGGGGTCGACGAGGATGATGATGGCGCCGGCGAAGTTGCCCTTGCCATCGTTCAGGCGGCGCGCCAGGCGGATGGCCCAGTGCTTGCTCTCCGCGTCGAGCATGGGCGTGTCGACCAGGGCCGTGTCGGCCGGGTTGCTGGCCAGCGTACGGAAGAAGGCCTGGCGGGCCAGGTTCTCCGGCAGGTAGGCGTTGGCGCTGTCGATCACGTTGCCATGCGCGTCGACGAGGGCGATCGGCAGCTCGAGCTTCGATGGCAGCACGCTGTCGAGCAGTCCCTGGCGGCGCGTGAATTCATTCAGGCGCAGGGCGCCATCCGATTCCTCGTATTTGAGTTTGAACAATTGCGTCGCGTGGTCGGTCTGGCGCAGGATGAAGCCGGTATGGTCGGCCAGCGTGCGCGCCAGCGACTGGCTGCCGGCCACCGCATCGCGCACGGCGCTGGCGCGCTCCTGGCCCACCTGGTAGATGACGGCGCCCCATATCACGAGCAGCAACAGCAGCGCGAACAGGGGCACCAGGCTGAAGCGGTACAGGCGGCGGGCAAGGCGTTGCAGGGGTCTCGTTATCGATATCACGGGCGCTTGCAGGCAAGTGTCATGGAAAGGGGCCGGGAGGCGTGGCGCGCATGATAGCCGAAATCGGCCGCCCTGCGCGGAACCCGTTGCCGTCACTCCCGTCGTCTGTTCGTGGTCTGTCGCTGGTCTTATTTTGCGTTAAATCAAGTAGCTGTGGCGCCGCACATGCTAAAAAAGGCCCGCCAACGGCGACACGGGCCTGCGGCGTGGCAGAAAAAGTACAAATCCCGCCCTATCCTCATTAAAATGGGCGCTTCATCCTCCCATATCGAAAGTTGTCATGCAGAGTAAAAAGCCCGACGCGGCAAGACTGGACAAGATCGTGGCCGAAGCGCGCCGCGCCGCCGACCAGCGCGAGAGCGGCTACCGCGAACGCTCGCTGAAGATGTACCCGTGGGTATGCGGCCGCTGCATGCGCGAATTTACGCGCGCCAACGTGCAACAGCTGACGGTGCACCACCGCGACCATAACCATGACAACAACCCGCCCGACGGCAGCAACTGGGAGCTGTTGTGCCTGTATTGCCACGATAATGAGCACTCGCGCTACCTGGAAGCGGACCGCGGCGCCGGCCTGCTGTCGGCCGAGGTGGCGCCCGCCACGCACAATCCGTTTGCCGCGCTGGCCGGCCTGATCAAGAAAAAGGACTGAGCGGACCGCGCCGCTACTCCCCATGCGCATTTTGCTCATTGAAGACGACCCGCAACTGGGCCGCGCCACGCAGATCGGCCTGGAACAGTGCGGCTATGCCGTCGACTGGGTCACGACGGCCGAGCACGCCCATACGGCCGTGCGCCTGCACGATTATGCCTGCATCCTGCTCGACCTCGGCTTGCCGGGACAGGATGGCATGCAGGCGCTGGGCGTGCTGCGCGACGGCGGCTACGGCGGCGCCGTGCTGGTCGTCACGGCGCGCGACAAGGTGGGCGAGCGCATCGCCGGCCTCGACGCGGGCGCCGACGACTTCATCGTCAAGCCGTTCGACCTCGATGAGCTGGCCGCGCGCATCCGCAGCGCCTGCCGCCGCGCCAGCGGGCGCCTGCGCGAAAACATCGTGCATGGCGACCTGGTGCTCGATATCGCGGACCGCCAGGTGAAGAAAGCAGGGCAGCCGGTGGCCCTGACCCTGAAGGAATTCCGCGTGCTGCTCCTGCTGCTCGAGCACAGCGGCCGCGTGCTGAGCCGCGAACAGCTGGAAAAAAGCCTGTACAGCTGGGGCGGCGAAGTGGAAAGCAACGCCGTGCAAGTGCATATCCACCACCTGCGCAAGAAGCTGGGGCGCGAGCTGATCCGCACGGTGCATGCGATCGGCTACTGCATCGACAAGGTGGCGGCGGCCTGACGAAAAAAAGGGCCGCCCTGAGGCGGCCCGTGGCGTTCGATGGCGGTTCAGCCATCAACGCATCAGAAATCCACGGTGGCCGACAGCCACAAACGGCGGCCGTCCAGGCTGTTGACGTAGCGGTTGGCGTAGGTCAGCGTCGGCGCCGACGATGCGCGGTAAGGCTGGTAATCGATGAAGTCCTTGTTGAGCAGGTTGTACACGGCCGCATTCAGGGTGACGCGCTTGCTCAGCTGGTAGCTGGTGCCCAGGTGCAGCATGGTGTAGCCCTTGTAGTCGCCCAGCGCGGCCTTGGCGGCGCGCGTGGAGGCCGAGGTGCCGGGATCGCGGAAGCGCTCGCTGCGGTATTCGGCGCGCAGCCAGCCGTTCCACTCGCGCGAGATATCCCAGCTCAGGCGCGCGTTGACGGCGTGCTTGGGCGTGTCGCTCAGCGGCTTGCCGGCGTTGCTGCCGCTCTTCTGCTCGCTGTCCGTGTACGTGTAGTTGGCGCTGGCCGAAAGCGTCTTGCCCAAGGGGAAGCGCGTGTTCAGCTCGACGCCGCGCGTGACGGCCTCGTCCACGTTGATCGACTGGCCAAACGCATCGACGTTGGGCCAGTTGCCGAAGCTGACGCAGCCGGGACGGTTGGGCGAGGGACGGTAGTCGCAGTTGACGAGGCCCGTGCCCGTCGTGATCTTGTCCTTGAATTCATTGTTGAACACGGTGCCGCTGGCGGTCCAGCCGGCCAGGTTGTCGAAATACGCGCCGATTTCCGCCGTCGTGCTCGTTTCCGGCTTCAGGTTCGGGCTGCCGACGAGGGGAATCGTGCCCTGGCCGCCGAAACCGTTGATGCCTGGGGACAGTTGTTCCACGCGCGGCGTCTTGTAACCCTTGCTGATGCCGCCCTTGACGGTCCAGCCTGGCGTCGCATTCCACACGGCATACGCGCGCGGGCTGGTCTGGCCGCCAAAGATGCTGTGATCGTCATAGCGGGCGCCGATGGTCAGCGCGACGGTGTCCAGCACCTGCCATTCGTCTTCGACGAACAGGGCTTTTTGCGTGAATTCGAATGTCTTTGGCGCCACGCCGTCCGTCATTTCCGCTTTCCACCATTGCGCGCCGACGGTGGCCATGTGTTTGCCCAAAGGCAGGACCAGCTTGGTGTCGAAGACCTGGCTCTCCACTTCCAGCGTGCGCGCGCTGCCGGCCACGGCGCCTGGCGTGCCCGGCGGGATCGTGCGGCCCAGGGTTTCCGTCTTGTTCACCATGTAGCTGCTGTCGAGCGTGCCGAAGCCGAAGCGGCCCGTGTGCGACAGGGTCCACTGGTCGCGCTTGTATTTCTGTTCCGGGCCGTAGCCGCCCTGCAGGCCCAGGGTGCCCAGCTGCTGCTTCGAATTGTCGTAGGTCTGGCGGCCCGCGTCGGCGTCGAGGATGACGGTATGGAAGCGGTTGGGCGTGAACGCCAGGCGCGCGCCGAAGTTGTCCACGTCCGAACGCACGGGGTTGGCGCCCATGCTGGCGGGCACCTGCACGCCGGCCGCGTTGCTGTGGCGGATGTCGGCCGCGTCGCGGCGCTGCTTGCTGCCGCGCAGGGACAGGCCCAGCATGTCGGTGACCAGCGGGCCGCTCAGGTAGAAGCGGCCGGCCTTGACGTCGCCGAAGTCCGATTCTTGCTGCACGGTGTAGTCGGCCGAGACGGAACCCATCCACTGCTTGCCCACCTTGCGCGTGATGATGTTGATCACGCCGCCCATGGCGTCCGAACCGTACAGGGTCGACATGGGGCCACGGATGATCTCGATGCGCTCGATGGCGGCCAGCGGCGGCATGAAGCTCGTCTGCGTGCCGCCGAAGCCGTTCGGCGTGACATTGCCGGCCGCATTCTGGCGGCGCCCGTCGATCAGCACCAGGGTGTAGTCGCTGGGCATGCCGCGGATGCTGATGTTCATGCCGCCCGTCTTGTCGCCCGCCGCGCCCACGTCGATGCCTTCCACGCTTTCCAGCGCCTGCGTCAGGTTGCCGAAGCGTTCCTTCGACAGTTCCTGGCGCGTCAGCACCGTGATCGAGGCCGGCGCCTGCTTGATATCCTGCTCGAAACCGGCGGCCGATACCACCACTTCCGGCATGCTGGCCGGCGCGCCCGTCTGGGCGGCGGCTGGCAGGCAGGACAGGGCGGCGATGGCCAGGGCCACGGTGGTGGGGCGCGGCAGGCTGGCGCGGCGGGTGCTGTTGGACATGCAAACTCCTGATCGTTGATTAGTTATTGGTTTATGCAGCTGAAGTAATGGGAATCATGGGGAAAATAAGAATCATTTACAATTGCGGCCGTTATTTCCCAAAAAATATTTCGCACAGAATCTTGCGCAGGAGTTCTTAAGAGATTCTTAACCAGCCCGCGGCATCATGCGAATTTCATCCCAGGCCCTTCCCATGCATATTGTTCTCACCGAAACCGGCTGGAAAGCGGGCGCCTGCCCGGCGCCAGCATGAGCGGGCGTGCCCTGAGCGCCTGGTCGCTGCGGCGCACCCTGCTGACCGTCCTGCTGGGCCTGACCTTGAGCCTGTGGGTCGGCAGCGCCGCCATCGTGTATGTCGAGGCGCGCCGCGAAAGCCAGGAGCTGTTCGACCAGTCGCTGGTGGAAACGGGCCACCTGCTGCTGTCGCTGGTGGAAAAGGAGGTGCGCGAGCACGGTTTGACGGGGCCCGTCGACCTGCCCATGCGGGGCCAGCCCAATCCGCACCACTATTTGCTGTTCAAGGTGCGCGACGCGCAGCAGCGCGTCCTGTACCGCAATGACGCGGCGTCCGACATCGCGCTGTCGCGCAGCGCGCCGGACGGCCTGTCGTGGACCGGCATCGGCGGCCAGCGCTGGCGCCTGTATGCGCTGTGGAACCAGGCGCGCACCCTGCAGCTGCTGGTGGCCGAGCCGACCAGCCACCGCGACGACATCAGCCGCGGCTTCTTTTACCGCATCGCCGTGTTCGGGCTGCTGCTGGTGGCGCTGGCCACCATCGCCATCTGGTGGAGCATCCACCGCGTGTTCCGCGGGCTGCAAACGTCGGCGCAGGAAGTGTCGGCGCGCACGCCGAACGAGCTGGCCGACGTCAACCTGGTGGGCGCGCCGGCGGAGCTGCACCCGCTGCTGCTGGAAATTAACCGCCTGTTCGGGCGCGTGCGGCAAAGCCGCGACAACGAGCAGCGCTTCACGGCCGATGCGGCGCACGAATTGCGCACGCCGCTGGCCGCCATCAAGACCAACCTGCAAGTGCTGCAGCGGGCCCGCAGCGCGGCCGAGCGCGATGAATTCATCGCCGCGCTGGGTGCCAGCGTGGAGCGCGCCACGCGCCTCGTCAACCAGCTGCTGGCGCTGGCGCAGCTCGACCCGCAGGCGGGCGCGGCGGTCGACCTGCGCGCGGGAGACCTGGCCGACCTGTTGACCGAGCAGGCGGCGCAGTGGCGGCAATGGGGCCGGCAGCATCAGCTGTCGCTGGCGGTGAGCATGGCGCCGGCGCCATGCGCGCTGGATGCGGACAGCCTGCAGATCCTGCTGCGCAACCTGCTCGAGAATGCGCTGCGCTACACGCCGGCGCCCGGTGTCGTCGCGATCAGCTGTGGCGTGGAAGAGGGGCGCAGCTTCGTGCGCGTGGCCGACAGTGGGCCGGGCATCGCCGAGGAGTTGCACGAACGCGTGTTCGAACGCTTCGTGCGCCTGGGCGGCACCCAGCAGCCCGGCAGCGGACTGGGACTGTCCATCGTGCGCCGCATCGCCGAACGCCACGGCGCGGATATCGTCCTCGGCGCCGGCCTGCAGGGCAGGGGGCTGGCGGTGACCGTCATCTTTCCATGATGGTGCCGCCAGCGGTGTTGCAAACGTCTACAGCGACTTCAGGAAGCCCAGCAGCGCCTCGCGGTCGCTTGCCGACAGGTTCTCGAAGCGTTGGCGCGCCCTCGTCCCTTCGCCGCCGTGCCACAAAATCGCTTCCGTCAGGCTGCGCGCGCGGCCGTCGTGCAGGTAGCCGGCCTTGCCGCCATTGCCGATGACTTTTTCCGTGTAGCCGATACCCCACAGCGGGGCCGTGCGCCACATGCTGCCTTGCGCCTGGCCTTCCGTGAAGGTGTCGGCCAGCCCGGGACCCATGTCGTGCAGCAGCAGGTCGGTGTAGGGGCGGATGGTCTGATTGCGCAATTCGGCAAACAAATGGCCGGAACCGGTCTTCATTTCTGCGGTATGGCAGGCAGCGCAGCGCATGCCCTGGAACAGTTTGGCACCAGCGGCAACCTGCTGCGGGTCGACCTTGAGTTCGTCGATCGGCGCCACGCCTTTCGGGAAGCCGCTGGCCAGGCTGCGCTGCGCCGGGACGGCCACCAGGGCCAGGTACTGGGTGATCGACTGCAGGTCCGCTTCCGAGATGCCCGGCTGGCGGCCGCCCGCCGCACAGGCTACCGGTCCCGCCATGCAGGCGCGGTTCGGATACACGGGCGAGGTGACTGCCATGTCCAGCAGCAGCGCATCGGCCGCCTGGTGGCGCAGGGTGGCCTTCGACGCCTTCCAGCCGAAGCGGCCCAGGCGCACGGCGCCCGTTTCCGGCTCATACACATAGTTCGGCTGGCCCTTGACGCCGTCGGCGTCCGGCGTGGAACGGGCGCGCGCCAGGATGTCGGCTTCCGGCACGGCTTCCAGCAAGCCCGCGCCTATCATCGGCGGCGCCGCGCGCAGCGAGACGATGGCCGGCACGGGGCCTTCGAAGGCCAGGGTCGGTTTGCGCAGTTCGACCACCGTGCCGTCGGCCAGGGTCGTCTTGCTGGTCGCAAAACCTGCCACGCTGACGCTGTTGCCCCAGTTTTGCGCCACGCCGGATGGCGACACGGCGTTCATCTGGATCGCCGTGCCGTATTGCGGATGCGGCACCTGCTGCCCCGCGCCATCGAGGCTGGCGACGCGCACGGCCATCGTGTCGAGGCGCTGGTTCAGGGCCACGGGCGCCGGGCTGCGGCCATTGTTGACGTGGCAGGCGATGCAGGCCGACTGGCCGTAGCGCTGTCCCTGCAGCTTGACGGCCGGCGCGTAGCGGTCGTTGCCTCCCTCATTGTGCTCGCCCGTGGTGAAGTTGGTGTGCACCAGGCGGCGTCCTTCGACGAAGCGCTGCATGTTCTGCATGCCGATATTGTTGTGCGGCTGCTGGAACATGAACAGGGCGTTGTCCGAGTAATTGTAGGACACGGAACCGAGGCCGCCCGACAGCGTTTCTTGCGGCAGCGGCACGGAATTGAGGCGCGGCTGCACGCCATACCACGGCCGCAGGCCGGCGCCCACCACATACGTCCATTCGTACGAGTAGTAGCGGATGCCGCCATCGTCGCCTTTCGCGGCCATCGAGGCGGTGGTGGAAAACATCGACGGCGACACTTCGATGATGTCGCCGGCCGTCAGCGCGCGGGACTTGACGTCGGTGCCATTCGGCATGCCGTTCGCATCGAGGCCGCCATGGCCCGGGTACTCCTTGATCAGCAGGGTGCAGGCGCCGTTGATGCCGTTGGCGTTCGTTAGGCGGTCGTTGGCGGGGTAGGCCATGGGCTTGCAGACGGGCACGTTGCGGTCGACCAGTTCGCCCGGCGACATCCAGCCGTAGCCTGTCACGCCGGGACGGTCGAAGCCGCGGAAGAAGGCCACGCCGCCGGAGAGGAAGTCGACGGTCGTGTACTGGTTGACGATCAGCGTGGGCTTGACGACGCCGGGCACCTTGCTGTTGTCGATGATTTCCACGCCCCAGGTGCGGTTCTTGAAGTACTGCGGCACGAAGGTCAGGTAGTTGCCCGGCCCCTTGTCCCGTGGCAGGCCCGTGACGGGATCGACCGTTTCATTCGGGCCGTAGCCGATCTCGTTCCATTCCTCGCCCCGTTCGCGGCCGTGGCGCGCCAGGCCGCGCGCGCCAAAGCGCGTCACCAGGGTGCCGTCGGCCAGGGTGAATTGCAGGCTTTCCAGCGGCTGCGCGGCGGCGGGCAGCGGCGTCCAGCCATGGCCGTCGACGGGAAATTTCAGGGCCGAGGTGGCGCTCGTGGGCAGGCTGTTGTCGCTGCCCGGCGTCTTGAATGCCACTTCCAGCAGCGAGTAGCCATACTGCGTGGCGCGCGCCACGCCCTGCAGGCGGAGATAGCGCGCGTTCACGCCCAGGTTGAAAAATTCCTCCGTGCCGCCGCGGCCATTCGTCACGTAGCGGATTTGCGACCATTGCTGGCCGTCGTCGGACACTTGCAGCGCGTACTGCTTGCCGTACGCGTTTTCCCACAGCAGCTTCATGTAGCCGATGGGCGTCTTCGCGCCGAAGTCGAACTGGATCCAGGCGCCGTCCTCGAACTTGCTGGCCCAGCGGGTATTCGTCTTGCCGTCGATCGCCATGGCGGCCGACATGCCGTTGTTTTCCACGGGCGACGAGGTGGCGGCCACGGGCGAGATGGCCACGCCGGGCTGGTTCGGGTCGATGGTGACGGGGGGCGGTTCGGTGACGGGCGGCGTCACGGGCGGCAGCACGGGCGTGCCCGAAAAGGCTTGGATTTCAAAGATCGAATAGCCGTACTGGCCCGCCCGTTTCACGCCCTGCATGCGCAGGTAGCGGCCCTGCGCGGTAAATCCCGTGATGTCCTCGATGCCGCCCTTGCTGTCGTCGATGCGCTGGACGGTGGTCCAGTGCGCGTTGTCGTCCGAGACCTGCAGCAGGTAGGCGCTGGCGTGCGCGTTTTCCCAGGCGATATGCACGCGGGTGATGCGCTGCGAGGTGCCAAAATCGAGGGTCAGGTACTCGTTGTCGGAGAAGCCGCTGCCCCAGCGCGTGCCGTCATTGCGGTCGATGGCGGCGCTGGCCGACAGGTCGCCCCGTTCCGCCGAGCTGGCCGTGGCGGCGACCGGCGTCAGCGCCGTTTCAGGCGATGTTTCCGCCAGCAGGCGCTGCGCCATGGGCGGCGCGCTGGCGCCATCTCCGCCACCGCCGCCGCATGCAGCCAGCAGCAGGGCCAGCATCAGCGGCAGGCGCCGCCTGGAAAAGTGAATAAAGCCGGCCTGGTGCCGCCGGGGCCGAAGCAGGGATGTGTGCATGCGATCTTCCTTGTTTTTATTGATTATGCGAGATTGGTCAGACTGGCCGTCGCCGCATCCCCGTCCATGCTGTTGCGCATGCTGCACCGTCACGGCGGCGCCCTGCGGCCAGGGGGCAGCAAGGAAGGGCATGGCGGGCAAAGATCGGGGAGCGGTTTTTAATTGCCTCATGGCAATATTTTCTCAAGTTATAGAAGCCCATGAGGCATGTCAAGAGGTCTCGTGCAGTTGTCATTAACTGTTCATGTTGCCCGGGTTTTTTGCACTATGGCGGTGCGCAAGGTGAATGAAATTGCGCGATAGCATGAATAAAATTCAGGAAAAAATGCGTGGCGCGCGACGGGAATGCGGTATCTTCCTGAAATGCCTGCCGACGACGCGTGCCCCCTTTTTTTTGAGGAAGAACTGACCTTGCCGATTCCGCCCGCCGCACCGAACCTTCCGCCGCTCTCCCTGGCCGCCGCGCGCGCGCTGCACCTGGCCGCGCAGGGCCTGTTGCAGGCGCGGCGCAAGAAGGCCGGGAAGGCCGACGTGCTGGCCGCCATCCGCCAGATGGGCGTGCTGCAGATCGATACCATCCACGTCGTGGCGCGCAGCCCCTACCTGGTGCTGTGGAGCCGGCTGGGCGACTATCCGCAGCCCTGGCTCGAACAGTTGCTGGCCGAGGGCGCGCTGTTCGAATACTGGGCGCATGAAGCGTGCTTCGTGCCGATCGAGGATTACGGCCTGTACCGCCATCGCATGCTCGATCCTGCCGCCATGGGCTGGAAGTATTCCGTGAAATGGATGGCGGAGCAGGGCGACGCCGTGGCCGCCGTGCTGGCGCACATCCGCGCCAACGGCGCCGCGCGCTCGGCCGACTTCGAGCGCACGGATGGCAAGGGCGGCGGCTGGTGGAGCTGGAAGCCGGAAAAGCGCTCGCTCGAAGTGCTGTTTACGTCGGGCGTGCTGATGATCGCCAGGCGCCACAACTTCCAGCGCTATTACGACCTGGCCGAAAGAGTGCTGCCGGGCTGGCACGACGGCTTGCTGCCAGCCGAAGACGCGGTGCGCCGGCGCCTGCTGCTGGCCAGCGTGAAGGCGCTGGGCCTGGCGCGTGCCAGCTGGATCAGCGACTACTTCCGCACGAAGCAATCGCGCGTCAGCCTGGCGCACGATCTGCGGGCGCTGGTGGAGGAGGGCGCGCTGCTGTGCTGCACGGTGGAGGGCTGGATTGACGCCGTGTACGTGCATGCCGAGCATGCGGAACTGGCGCGCAGCGCCGCTTGCGGCCGCCTGGCGCCCACCTTGACGACGATATTGTCGCCGTTCGATCCCGTCGTCTGGGACCGGCGCCGCGCGCTGGAACTGTTCGGCTTTGACTACCGGCTCGAGTGCTACACGCCGGCCGAGAAGCGCCGCCACGGCTACTTTACCTTGCCGATCCTGCGCCGTGGCGCGCTGGTGGGCCGGCTGGACGCCAAGGCGCACCGCGCGCAGGGGCGCTTTGAAATCAAGTCGCTGGCGCTGGAGGATGGCGTGCGCATCAGCCCGCGCCTGGTGCAGGACGTGGCCGGCGCCGTGCGGCGCCTGGCCGGCTGGCATGCCTGTCCCGATGTCGATGTTGCGCAAGCACAGCCGGCCGCGTTCGGCGTGCAGCTGGCGGCCGCCCTGCGAGATGCGGGCGACGCGGCAAGGCGGGCCGCATGATGCTGCCGCCTGCCCCTGCCCAGGTGCTGGACGCCGATGGCGTGCCCCGTTTTGGCCGCTATGCGGGCCTGGTCGGCGCGTTCGACTGGGCCGCGCTGGCGCCGCCGCATGCGCGCGGCGCCATCTGGCGTCTGTTCCATCACAAGCGCTGGCATTACGTGGCGCTGTCCACGCCCAGCGTGTTCTGCGGCGTGGCCATCGTCGACCTGGGCTGGACCAGCACCGCCTTTGCCTACGCCTTCGACCGCCACAAGGGCAAGATTGTGGCCGCCTTTTCGCAGGACGGCTTGCCCGGCCTGAGCGCTTCGGTGGCGCCGCATGCGGGGGCCAGCAGCCGTTTCCGCTTCCTGTCGCAGAGCATCTCCATCGAAGCCCAGGCCCAGCACCGCTATCGCCTGCTGCTCGACTGCGGTCTTTTTGGCATCGATGCGGAATTCGGCCCGCCCGTGGCGCCCACCTTGCTCGCCGTCGGGCCCGTGGGCGAGGGCGGCAGCGTGCACGCGACGCAAAAGTCGGGCGGCCTGCCGCTGTGGGGCACGGTGCGGTGCGGCGCCATGGGCTACAGCCTCGATGACGGCGTGGCCAGCTTCGACTATTCGAACGGCTTGCTGGCGCGCGAGACGGAATGGCGCTGGGCCTCGGCGCACGGCCTGGACCTGGGCTTCAACCTGCAGGCAGGCTATTTCGGCGCGCATGAAAATGCGCTGTGGCTCGACGGCCAGCTGTACCCGCTGGGACGCGCCCACTTCGACTTCAACCCCGACAACCCGCTGGCGCCGTGGCATGTGTGGACGGACGACGATTTGCTCGACCTGCACTTCAGGCCAGAGGGCGCCCGGCGCGAGGACAAGAACCTGTGGATCGCGGCCAGCCGCTACATCCAGCCTGTCGGCACCTTCAGCGGCTGGGTGCGCGCCAGCGCGGATAGTCCCAAGCGCATCGTGGCGCAGCTGGCGGGCGTGACGGAAAGCCACCGTTCGCGCTGGTAGGGGCGCGGGATTTTTTGCAAAATGCCATGCAAGGTCAAGTTTTTTTGGCAACGCATCCTTTACACTGGCGCTAAGTAATCCTCAGGGACTTACTGTGAATTTATGAAGAACAGAAGCGGATGCCATGCAAGGCGCATGCTGCTAACAGTGCGAGCACTGTTAGCAGTAGGTAACGCCGCAGAGCGCCGCTTATGGACGTCAGAAATCCCAATAATTTATTGGGGTTACCTAGCCGCTCCGGCAATCCATGAGGCCAGAACATGAGCATCCGTAATCTCGACAAGCTGTTCAAGCCGGCCTCGGTAGCCCTGATCGGCGCCACCGCGCGCGAACGCAAGCTGGGCGCCATCGCCCTGTACAACCTGCTGGGCGGCGGCTATCAGGGCGATCTCTGGCCCGTCAATCCCAAGTACGACGAGCTGATGGGCCTGAAATGCTACCGCAAGCTGGCGCAGCTGCCGAAGGCGCCGGACCTGGCCATCATCTGCACGCCGCCGGCCACCATCACGGCCCTGATCCGCGAACTGGGCGCGCTGGGCACGCGCGCCGCCATCGTCATGACGTCGGGCCTCGACCCCGTGCGCGAGCAGTCGCTGCGCCTGGCCATGCTGAAAGCGGCAAAACCGCACCTGCTGCGCATCCTGGGGCCGAACAGCATGGGCTTGCTGGTGCCGAAGCTGGGCCTGAACGCCAGTTTCGCCCACCTGGGGGCGACGGCCGGCAAGATCGCCTTCGTGTCGCAGTCGGGGGCGCTGGTGTCGGGCGTGCTCGACTGGGCCAACGCGCATGGCGTGGGCTTTTCCAAGTTCATTTCGCTGGGCGCCAGCTACGACATCGATTTCGGCGACCTGCTCGACTACCTGGCCGGCGACATCGACACTGCCGCCATCCTGCTGTACATGGAAGACATCCAGGCGGCGCGCAAGTTCATGTCGGCGGCGCGGGCGGCCGCGCGCAGCAAGCCCGTCATCGTGCTGAAAGCGGGGCGCGAAGCGGAAGGCGCGGCCATGGCGGCCTGGCACACGGGCGCGCTGGCCGGTTCGGACGCCGTCTACGACGCCGCCATCCGCCGCGCCGGCATGCTGCGCGTGTACTCGGCCGAGGAACTGTTCGACGCCGTGGAAACGCTCACGCATATCCGTTCGCAGCGCGGCGAGCGCCTGGCGATCCTGTGCAACGGCGGCGGCCTGGGCGTGATGGCCACCGATGCGCTGGTGGGCAGCGGCGGCAAGCTGGCCGAGCTGTCGCCCGATACCGTGATCGCGCTGGAAAAGGCGCTGCCGCGCGGCTGGTCGCACGACAACCCCGTCGGCTTGCCCGGCGATGCGCCCGTGCAGCGCTACGTGGACGCCATCGCGCCGCTGCTCGACGAAGCGCAGGCGGACGCCTTGCTGCTGCTGCATGCGCCGACGGCCATGGTGTCGTCGGTCGACATCGCCGAAGCCGTCACGCCGCTGATCAAGGCCACGTCGCGCACGGTGCTGTCCTGCCTGCTGGGCGGCACCACCGTGGCGCCCGCGCGCCAGATCTTCAACCGCGCCGGCATTCCCACCTACGACACGCCGGAAAAAGCCGTGCACGGCTTCATGCAGATCGTGCAGTACCGGCGCAACCAGGAAACCCTGATGCAGGTGCCGGCGCAGCTGCCCATGTCGGCCACGCCGCGCCGCGCGCGCGTGCGCGAAATCGTCGCCGCCGCGCTGGCCGCCGGCCAGACGGTGCTGGGCGAATGCCGCTCGAAGGAAATCCTGGCCGCCTATGGCATACCCGTGGCCACCACGCGCATGGCGGCCGACGTGGAAGAGGCGCTGGCCGTGGCGGCGGACATCGGCTACCCGGTGGCGCTGAAAATCCATTCGCCCGACATCGCGCACAAATCCGACGTGGGCGGCGTGGCGCTCGACCTCGATACGCCCGACATCCTGCGCACGGCGGCGGCCGCCATGGAGAAGCGCGTGCGCCGCATGCGCCCCGACGCGCTGATCGACGGCTTCACGGTGCAGCAGATGGCGCGCCGTCCGCAATCGCATGAACTGATCGTCGGCGTCACGACGGACGCCGCCTTCGGCCCCGTCATCCTGGTGGGGCAGGGCGGCATCGCCGTGGAAGTGACTGCCGACCACGCGATCGGCCTGCCGCCGCTGAACATGGTGCTGGCGCGCGACATGCTGGCGCGCACGCGCGTGTCGAAACTGCTGGCCGGCTACCGCAACCAGCCGCCGGCCGACATCGACGCCATCTGCTACACGCTGATCCAGGTGGCCGAACTGGTGGCCGACATCGGCGAGCTGGCCGAACTCGATATCAACCCGCTGCTGGCCGACGCCCACGGCGTGATTGCCCTCGATGCGCGCATCCGCCTGCAGCCGGGACAGAAGAGCGACCGCCTGGCGATCCGCCCGTATCCGCAGGAACTGGAGGAGCAGGTGACGTGGATGGACCAGCCCATCCTGCTGCGTCCCATCCGTCCCGAGGATGCGCCGCAGCACATGGAACTGTTCCACGCGCTGGACCCGGACGACGTGCGCCTGCGCTTTTTCACTTCCATGCGCGAATTGCCCGTATCGCAGCTGGCGCGCCTGACGCAGATCGACTACGACCGCGCCATGGCCTTCATCGCCACGCACACGGGGCCGGACGGCAAGCCGGAAACCCTGGGCGTGGTGCGCGCCGTGGCCGACCCGGACAATATCCATGCCGACTTCGCCATCGCCGTGCGCTCGGCCCTGAAGGGCAAGGGACTCGGGCATATCCTGTTTGAAAAGCTCGTCGACTATTTCCGCAGCCGCGGCACGGAGGCGCTGGTGGGCGAGGCCATGGCGCGCAACAAGGGCATGCAGCGGCTGGTGAAAAGCTTTGGCGGCGACGTCACGCCGTCGGAAGAGCCGGGCGTCGTCAACCTGCATATCGGCTTGCGCGCGCCGTAAAGGAAAGCGCGAGAAAGCGCGGCTGGCCCGCTGCGGGTTTGTGCAGGATCAAACCCGCCCCTGTCGGTAGTCTTTACACTTTCATTTCCAGGATGATCTATCCGGCACGCTTTGGGAGTGAGTGCATGCTAACGGCAACATACATATTGGTTTCCCTGTCAGTGGAGCAGGCGAGTATTCGCATGAGTTTGCTTGCCTTTCAAAAATACATGCATGTGCAGCTGCGTCACCAGAGCCGCCTGAGCCTGGCCCAGATGCAGTACACGGGAGACTGGTTGAGCCGGCTGTACCAGGGGGGCTACTGGCGCAAGGTGGAGATGTATCTGATTCCCGCCATCCGCCAGGCCACGCCCCATGCCGATGGTTTGCTCAATGAGTTGAACGGCTTGAACCACGCCGCGCTGGAAAGCATCAATGCCGTGCAGCAGCGCGCGGGCGCCGCCATCGACAATTCCGAATTGCAGGCCGAACAGTTGTGCGCGGCCATCGACGCCTTTTGCGCCGCCTTGCTGCAGCGCCTGGAAAAGGAGGAGCGCGAACTGTTCGCGCTGGCGCGCAAGGTCATCGTGGGCGAGGCATGGTTCGCCATCGCCTACCAATTCCTCGCCCACGATGCGCGCGCCCAGGAGGCGCGCCGCGGCCGGGCGCAAGTGCTGCCTTTCGTGTTGCCGGCCGCCGGCACGCCGGACGCCGCCACGGCAATCCCGGACGCCGCTGCCGGCGCCGGGCCGCTTGCACCGGATCAGCCGCAGCGCGCGCGGGCTTGAACTGGTAGCGAGCGCACACGGCGCAGGGCGGCACGGGCCGCTGCCGCGGTTTTGCCGTGAAGGCGGCGCCGGCATGGGGAAAATGCTTGCTTTAATTTTTATTTGATTCATTTGGCAACTTGTTCAGCCCTGTCCGATGCGATACCCCGGGCTTTGTTATGATGGTGGTTTTGATCCACGCGAAACCCGTCATGTTCGAATTTCTTTTCAAGCGTTCTGCCAGCAAGCCATCCGCACCAGACCCTGTCGTGGCAGAACAGGCCGCCGCCTCGGCGCAGAGCGCATCGCGCCGCGCCGAACAGGTGGCGCGTGCCCATGCCGTGGCGGGCGACGAAGCCGCCGCCGTTGAATTCATCGTGTCCAGCGAATTTGCCGATGCCCGTCTGATCGCTGCCGAACACGTCCATGCCTTGCCCCTGCTGGAAAAAGTCCACCAAGCCATGCGCAACACGGACCGCCGCGTTGCCAAGCTGATGCAGGGCCGTATCGACTTGATCCGCCATCAGGCGGCCGAGACGCAGCGCGCCCAGGCCAGCATCGACACGGCGCAGCGCCTGTTGAGCGATGAAAAGCTGAGCCCGAACCAGGTGGCCGAGCTGGACCGCCAGTGGCAGGTCATCAAGGCCACGCCCGAGCTGGCCGCCGCCTTTGCCGCCGCGCGTGCCGCGCTGGCCGCCCGCCTGGAAGCGCAAGTGCTGCTGCAGCGCGCCGTGATCGACGCCGTGGCCGCCGCGCGCGCGCTGGCGAGCAATGGCCAGTCCGCCGAGCAGCTGGCGCAGGCGCTGGCAAGCCTGGACGCGCAGCATGCACGCCACGCGCAGTCGCCCGAACGCGCTTCCTTGCCCAAACATCTGGAAAGCGACTTTGCCCAGGCGCGCGAGCAGGCGCAGTCCGCCCTGCAGGCGCTGCAGCAGCACCAGGCCGTGTTCGATGCGCGCCAGGTCGCGCTGGCCGGGTGGCAGGCGCAGGACGCCGCCACGCTCGACGCCGAGACCTTGAAACGCGCCTGGCAAGCCTTGCCGCGCCTGCCCGAGTCGCCGCTGTCCGACAGCCTGCAGCAGCAATTTGCCGCCCTGCTGGCCAGCGCGCCGGCACCCGCGCACAGCGCCGTGGCCGCCGCCACGCCTGCGCAGGCCGAGCCAGCGTCGCGCAAGCCGCGCCAAGAGCATGCGCCCGTGTCCAAGGAAGCGACGGAACAGTTTGTCAAGACCCTCGACGCCATGGAAGCGGCGCTGCAGGATGGCTTGCTGCACGTGGCTTCCGAGCACGACAAGACCTTGCGCGATAGCAAGCATGGCCGCCTGACGCCGGCCCAGTCCGACCGCCTGGCCCATGTGCGCGCCGAATTCAAGCGCCTGGCCGACTGGGCGCGCTGGGGCGGCAACGTCTCGCGCGAAGAACTGGTCAAGGCGGGCGAGGAATTGCCGGCGCAGCAGCTGGCCATGGCCGAGCTGGCCAAGAAAGTGGGCAGCCTGCGCGAGCGCTGGAAGTCGCTCGATACCCTGTCCGGCCCGGCGCCCAAATCCCTGTGGGAGCGTTTCGACGCGGCCTGCAGCGTGGCGTACGCGCCGGCGGCCCAGCATTTCAAGCAACTGGCCGAAGAACGCCACGGCAATGCGGCCAAGGCACAGGAACTGATTACGGAAACGGCGACCCTGGCTGCCGAAGAAAGTACCGACTGGAAACACATCGCTTCCGCCTCGCAGCGCTTGCGCCAGGCCTGGACGCGCCTGGGCACCATCGACCGCAAGGAAAAGAAACGCCTGGACGCCGAGTTCGGCGCCGCGCTGGACGCGCTGTCGAAGCCGCTCGACACGCAGCGCCAGATCGAGACGGCGCGCCGCGAACAATTGATCGTCGAAGTGGGCTTGCTCAAGCCGTCCGAGCGCAACACGGTCGACATGCTGAAAGCCCTGCAGGATAAATGGCAGGAGCTGGCCAAGGCCCTGCCGCTGGAACGCCGCGCCGAACAGGCGCTGTGGCAGCGTTTCCGCGCCGCCTGCGACGATATCTTTGCCAAGCGCAAGGAAACGGCCCATGCGGCCGACCACGAGCGCCGCGAACACCTGCATGCGCGCGAAGCGCTGTGCGCGGCCCTGGAAACGGCGGTCGTGCCGGACGGCGACGACAGGGCCCGCACGGCCTTTATCAACCACTTGCTGCGCGACACGCGCGCCGCCTGGAACGCCACCGGTCCCGTGCCGCGCGCCAGCGAAGCGAAGATCGAACAGCGCTACCAGGCGGCCGTTGCCGGCGTGCAGGCGCAGGCCGACGCCATCGCCGAGCGTGCCGGCGCGGCGCAGGCGAACGCCTTGCGCGACAAGCTGCGCCTGGCGCAGGCGCTGGAGACCGTCATCGCCGATGGCGGCGACAGCGCCGACGCGCAAGCGTGGGGCGAGCGCTGGAGCGCCTTGCCGCCGCTCGACGCCCAGTACGAACGCAGCCTGCAGCAGCGCTTTGCCGCCGCCCAGGCCGCACTGGGCGAAGGCAGCGCCGCCTATGCGCAGCAATTGCAGGCCAACCAGGCCCGCTTGCTCGATGAAGTGCTGCGCCTGGAAATCGTCGCCGGCGTCGACAGCGGTGCCGAATTTGCCCGCGACCGCCTGAAGATGCAGGTGGAAGTGCTGCAATCGTCGCTGAAGTCGGGCCAGAAGCCGCTCACGCAAGTGTCGCAGCTGATGCAACTGTGCGCGATACCCGCCAGTACCGATGCGCGTACGGCCAGCCGCATCGAAACCCTGCTGCGCCGCATCGGAGGCCATGCCAAATGAGCACTTCCGTCCGCGTCCAGCAGGCCGATTTTGACCTGACTCAAGAAATCGCACAATTGCGTGCAGGCAACCCCAAGGTGGGCGCCGTCGTCGGCTTTGTCGGCACGGTGCGCGACATGAACGAGGGGCTGGACGTGGCGGCCATGGAGCTCGAGCATTATCCGGGCATGACGGAGAAATCCATCGAGGCCATCGTCGAGCAGGCGCGCGCGCGCTGGCCGCTGTCCGGTGCGCTGGTGATCCACCGCGTCGGCCCCTTGCTGCCGCAGGAGCAGATCGTGCTGGTGGCCGTGTCGTCCGCGCACCGGGGCGAGGCGTTCGCCGCATGCGAGTTCATCATCGACTACCTGAAGATGGAAGCGCCGTTCTGGAAGAAGGAAGACACGCCCGACGGAGCGCGCTGGGTCGATGCGCGCGACAGCGACGAGACGGCCCTAGACAAATGGGCGGCAAAAGCAAGCCCCATTTGAAGCGTGCGCGCGGCGCACGGTAGCATTTGCCCAAGTGCATCGGTTTTCTGCTTTGTGTATGCTTGAAAAGTACTGCCTCACCCCAATTTGGTTAACAACTAATTAACCGGGAGCGCTTTTCATGCGACAAGATAAACTGACTACCAAATTACAGGAAGCCCTGGCCGATGCGCAAAGCTTGGCCGTGGGCAATGACAATCCCTATATCGAACCAGTCCACCTGCTGACGGCCCTGTTGAACCAGGACGACGGCGGCGCGCGCTCGCTGCTGCAGCGGGCCGGCGTCAACGTGGGCGGCCTGTCCAAGGCCCTGGGCGCCTCCATCGAACGCCTGCCGAAAGTGTCGGGCACGGGCGGCGACGTGCAGGTCAGCCGCGAATTCGTGGCCTTGCTGAACCTGGCCGACAAGGAATCGCAGAAGGCGGGCGACCAGTTCGTTTCCAGCGAGATGGTCTTGCTGGCGATGACGGAAGACAAGTCCGACTGCGGCAAGCTGGCGCGCGAAAATGGCTTGAGCCGCAAGGCGCTGGAAGCGGCCATCGAGGCTGTGCGCGGCGGCAACAAGGTCGATTCGCAAGAGGCCGAAGGCCAGCGCGAAGCCTTGAAAAAATACACACTGGACCTGACGGAGCGGGCGCGCAAGGGCAAGCTCGACCCCGTGATCGGCCGCGACGATGAAATCCGCCGCACCATCCAGATCCTGCAGCGCCGCAGCAAGAACAACCCCGTGCTGATCGGCGAACCGGGCGTGGGCAAGACCGCTATCGTCGAAGGCCTGGCGCAGCGCATCGTCAACGGCGAAGTGCCCGAATCGCTGAAAGGCAAGCGCGTACTCTCGCTGGACATGGCCGCCTTGCTGGCCGGCGCGAAATTCCGCGGCGAATTCGAGGAGCGCCTGAAATCCGTGCTGAAGGAACTGGCCATGGATGAAGGGCAAACCATCGTCTTCATCGACGAGATGCACACCATGGTGGGCGCCGGCAAGGCCGAAGGCGCGATGGACGCCGGCAATATGCTGAAACCGGCGCTGGCGCGCGGCGAACTCCACTGCGTGGGCGCCACCACGCTCGACGAGTACCGCAAGTACATCGAGAAGGATGCCGCGCTGGAGCGCCGCTTCCAGAAAGTGCTGGTCGACGAGCCGACCGTGGAAGCGACCATCGCCATCCTGCGCGGCTTGCAGGACAAGTATGCGCTGCACCACAAGGTGGAAATCACGGACGCGGCCATCATTGCCGCGGCCGAACTGTCGCACCGCTACATCACGGACCGCTTCCTGCCCGACAAGGCGATCGACCTGATCGATGAAGCGGCGGCGAAGATCAAGATCGAGATCGATTCCAAGCCGGAAGTGATGGACAAGCTGGAACGCCGTTTGATCCAGCTGAAGATCGAGCGCGAAGCCGTGAAGAAGGAAAAAGACGAAGCGTCGTTGCGCCGCCTGGGCCTGATCGAGGAAGAAATCGTCAAGCTGCAGCGCGAATACAATGACTTCGAGGAAATCCTGAAGGCGGAAAAAGCCGTGGTGCAAGGCAGCACGCACATCAAGGAAGAGATCGAGAACGTCAAGCTGCAGATGGAGCAGGCGACGCGCGAGAGCAACTGGCAGAAAGTGTCGGAATTGCAATATGGCAAGCTGCCCCAGCTGGAAGCCCAGCTCAAGCAGGCCGACAGCGGCATGCCGAAGGTCGATCCCGATCATCCGAAGCTGCTGCGCACGGAAGTGGGCGCCGAGGAAATCGCCGAAGTGGTGTCGCGCGCGACGGGCATTCCCGTGTCGCGCATGATGCAGGGCGAACGCGACAAGCTGCTGCACATCGAAGAGAAACTGCACGAGCGCGTGGTGGGCCAGGATGAAGCGATCACGGCCGTGGCCGATGCCATCCGCCGTTCGCGCGCCGGCTTGAGCGACCCGAACCGTCCATATGGCTCGTTCATGTTCCTGGGACCGACGGGCGTCGGCAAGACCGAGTTGAGCAAGGCGCTGGCGACCTTCCTGTTCGATACGGAAGAATCGATGATACGCATCGACATGAGCGAGTTCATGGAGAAGCATTCCGTGGCCCGCCTGATCGGCGCGCCGCCCGGCTATGTCGGCTACGACGAGGGCGGCTACCTGACGGAAGCCGTGCGCCGCAAGCCGTACAGCGTGATCCTGCTCGACGAAGTCGAGAAGGCGCACCCGGACGTCTTCAACGTGCTGCTGCAAGTGCTCGACGATGGACGCATGACGGACGGCCAGGGCCGCACGGTGGACTTCAAGAATACCGTCATCATCATGACCTCGAACCTCGGTTCGCATAAAATCCAGGCCATGGAAAGCGATGACCCCGGTGTCGTGAAGCTGGCCGTGATGGCCGAGGTGCGCTCGCACTTCCGTCCCGAGTTCGTCAACCGTATCGACGAAATCGTCGTGTTCCACGGCCTCGACGAGAAAAACATCGGCGCGATCGCGAAGATCCAGCTGAAGATTCTCGAAGAACGCCTGGCGCGCATGGACATGGCGCTGAGCTTGACGGACGCCGCCTTGCAGCAAATCGCCGAAGCGGGCTACGACCCGGTGTATGGTGCGCGTCCGCTGAAGCGGGCGATCCAGCAGCAGATCGAAAATCCGCTGTCGAAGCTGATCCTGGAAGGCCGCTTTGGCCCGAAAGACGAGATCCGCATCGACGCCCAGAATGGCAACCTGGTGTTTACGGGCGCCACGGTGGGGCTGGACAAGGTGTAACGTTGTCCGGGGCCTGGCCCCGGCAGTGAAAGCAGGGCGGTATCGGGCTGGACCTGATGCCGCCCTTCTTGCTATCATCGGCACTATTTTCTGACTAATTCCGGAGGCGGTACGATGGCAAACACATGGCAAGCAGGGCGGCGCATTCGAGTGGGATTGACCTTGGCGGCAGCCGTGCTGGCATTGCCTGCCTACGCCCAGGAAGAGAAAGTACTGAATATCTACAACTGGTCGGACTATATCGGCGACGATACGATCAAGAATTTTGAGAAGGAAACGGGTATCAAGGTACGCTACGACGTTTTCGACAACAACGAAATCCTCAACGCGAAACTGGTGGCGGGCAAGTCCGGCTATGACATCGTCGTGCCGACGGCCCAGTGGGCGCGCCTGCAGATCGATGCGGGCCTGCTGCGTAAACTCGACAAGAGCAAGTTGACGAACCTCGGCAACCTCGATCCGGGCCTGCAGGCGAAGCTGTCGAAGATCGACCCGAACAACGATTACCTGGTCGACTGGCTGTGGGGCTACACGACCGTGGGCATCAACGTCAACAAGGTCAAGGCGGCGCTGGGCGGCATGCCCATGCCCGAGAACGCCTGGGACCTGGTCTTCGACCCGAAGTACGCGTCGAAGCTGAAGTCGTGCGGCGTCTCCTTCCTCGACTCGCCGTCGGAAGTGCTGCCGGCCGCGCTGCAATACCTGGGCAAGCCCGCGTATTCGAAAGCCAGCGCCGACTACCAGGAAGCGGGCAAGGTGCTGCAGGCGATCCGTCCCTACGTTACCCTGTTCAGCTCGTCAGGCTACATCAATGACATGGCCAACGGCTCCGTCTGCGTTGCGCTGGGCTGGTCGGGCGACATCAATATCGCGCGCCAGCGCGCCATCGACGCGAAAAACGGCAACGTGATCCAGGTGCTGGTGCCGAAGACGGCCGCGCTGATGTTCGACACCATGGCCATCCCCGCTGACGCGCCGCACCCGGGCAACGCGCACCTGTTCATCAACTACATCCTGCGTCCGCAAGTGCATGCCAGCCTGAGCAACAAGGTCTTCTACGCGAATCCGAATCCTGCCAGCATCAAGTATGTGCGCAAGGACATCGGCGAGAATAAGGCCATCTTCCTGTCGGACGCCGACAAGCAGCGCATGGCCGCGCCGGAAGCGACCACGGCCGATATCCGCCGCCTGATGACGCGCATCTATACGAAGTTCAAGACGGGAGTGTGAGGTAGAGGGGCGCCCTGCAAAACAGTAGCGGGCGCAAGGGCGTTGTGATCGGGAAGCGGAACTGTGCCTTGCACGGGGCCGCTGCGGCAGCGAGCATCGCCGCTTGCAAATCGCCACGCGCAGTACGTTTTGTCGGGAGATACAAGGATGGCGCGAGAGACGGACCTGTAGGCCGTCGCTGGCGCCATGCGATAGTGCCGAGGTGAACACTACTCGTGGTAGCGATCCATCAGCTTGTGGTTGCTGCCGCGCATTTCTTCGATCAGTTCAAAGGCGACAAAGCCGATGATGGCGGCGAAGATGGCGATGAAGAGAAAAACGAGGAAGGTTAACATGGTCTTTCAGCCGCCGTTGGACGGCTGTCCGCTGGGTTGCTCAAGGTGACAGGGCAGTGCTCCGACACGTAGTTGATGCAATTAAACTCTAGCAGATCGGCCGCGCTTTACAAGGCTGCCGTGTTGTAAATTCCACCAGTATTTGTTCCAGCGCATTATTTTTCATTTTTCCCTGTCTGACCACCAGGCCATGCGCCATCACGGCCTTCAGATACACACTGACGGGTTCGTCCGTTTCGTGTCGGGAAAACCTGTCCATCCTGCGCTGGCCTTGCGCATTGCCCCTATTTCACGACGAGATCATGTGCCATCACGGCCTTTAAATACACGCTGACGGGATCGCCTGGTTCGTGCCGGGAAAACCTGTCCATCCTGCGCTGGCCTTGCGCATTGTCCCTATTTCACGACGAGATCATGCGCCATCACGGCCTTCAGATAAACGCTGACGGGATCGCCAGGTTCGCGCTGGGAGAACCACCAGGCGCTGGCCTTGCGCATTTCCCATTCCTGTTCTTCGCCCGTCAGCAGCAGGGCGGCCGCCTGGCCCAGGGTGGGCTGGTGGCCGACGATGAGCACGGTTTCCTTGCCGCCGGGCCAGTTGGCCGCCTTCAGGATGTCTTCCGCTTCCGCGCCGGGCGCCAGTTCCGGCATCAGCTTGAACTTGCGTCCCAGCGCCTCGGCCGTCTGCAGGGTGCGCAGGGCCGGGCTGACGAGGATGCGGCAATTCTCGGGCAATTGCGAAGCGAGCCATTCGCCCATGCGGCGCGCCTGTTTCTGCCCCTTGACTGTCAGTGCGCGCTCCAGGTCCGGCACGCCCGGCTCGGCTTCTGCGTGCCGCCACAAGATGAGGTCCATGCTGTACTCCTCTGTGTTGAACGTCGTTATCGCTTATTCGCCGACCTCCGCGCCCGGCGTGCCCAGTGTCTGCATCAGGTATTGCTGGGCGCTGAACGGGCTTTGCTTGCCGCGCGGCTTGCGGCGCGCATAGTGGCCCGTCGGCTCCAGTTCCCATGCATTCGTATTATCCTTCAAATACGGATTCAGGCCTTCGGCGATCACGCGCCGCTTCAGCGCCCGGTCGAGTATCGGGAAGGCCACTTCCACGCGGCGGAACAGGTTGCGGCTCATCCAGTCCGCGCTGGCCAGGTAGACATCGTGCGCCAGGTCATTGCGGAAGTAATAAATGCGGCTATGCTCGAGGAAACGCCCGATCACGGAGCGCACCTTGATGTTTTCCGACAGCCCAAGCACGCCCGGCTTCAGGGTACAGGCGCCGCGCACGATCAGGTCGATCTTCACGCCATCGGTCGAGGCCGCATACAGGGCGCGGATCACGGATTCGTCGACGAGCGCGTTGACCTTGACGATGATGCGTCCGCGCCGGCCCGAGCGGGCGATCTTCGCCTCGTTGCGGATAGCCTTGATGATCTCGCTTTGCAGGCCGAACGGCGCCAGCCACAGGTGGTTCAGGTTGTGCGGCTTGGTCAGGCTGGTCAGGTGGATGAAGACTTCATTCACTTCCACGGCCAGGTCCTGGTTCGCCGTCAGCAAGCCGAAGTCCGTGTACAGCTTGGTGGTGGTGGGGTGGTAGTTGCCGGTGCCCAAATGCGCATAGAAGCGCAGCGCGCCTTCTTCGCGGCGGATGACGAGCGCCACCTTGGCGTGGGTTTTCAGGCCGACGACGCCGTACACGACTTGCGCGCCAGCCTGCTCGAGCTTGTCGGCCCAGTTGATATTGGCTTCCTCGTCGAAACGCGCCATCAGTTCCACGATGACGGTCACTTCCTTGCCCATCTTTGCCGCCGTAATCAGCGATTCCATCAAGTCCGAGTTCATGCCCGTGCGGTAGATCGTCTGCTTGATGGCGACGACGGATGGATCGTAGGCGGCGCTGCGGATGAAGTCGATGACCGTCTGGAACGACTGGTAGGGGTGGTGCAGCAGGATGTCGTGCTTGTTCAGCGCGGCAAAGATGTCGTTGCCGATGGCTTTGTGCGCGAGGCCGGGGAAGAACGGCGGGAAACGCAGCGCGGGCTGCTTGACGTGGTCGATCATCTCCGACAGGCGCACCAGGTTGACGGGGCCGTTGACGCGGTACAGGCGGCTTTGATCCAGGTTGAACTGGTCGAGCAGGAACTGTGACAATTCCGGTGGACAGTTGCGTGCCACTTCCAGGCGCACCGAGGTGCCGAACTGGCGGCCCACGAGTTCGCCTTTCAGGGCCTGGCGCAGGTTCTTGACTTCATCTTCGTCGACCCACAGGTCGCTGTCGCGCGTGACGCGGAACTGCGAATAGGCAATCACTTCGCGCCCGGCGAACAGGTCGGAAATGTGGGCATGGATGACGGACGACAATAAACAGAAGGACACGCCGTCGCCGGAAATCTCGTCCGGCAGCTTGATGACGCGCGGCAAGACACGGGGCGCCTTGACGATGGCGATGGCCGTGCCGCGGCCGAATGCATCCTTGCCGCTCAGCGACACGATGAAGTTGAGACTCTTGTTGACCACTTGCGGGAACGGGTGGGCCGGGTCGAGGCCGATCGGCGTCAGCAGGGGCCGCACTTCGCGGTCGAAGTATTGCTTTACCCACGCGCGCTGCGCCTCGTTGCGGTCGCTGTCGCGCAGCAAATGCACGCCCGCTTCGCGCAGGGCCGGCAAGACGTCGCTATTTAATATCTCGTACTGGCGTTCCACCAGCGCATGGCATTCCTTGCCGATGCGCTCCAGGTTGGCCGCCAGGGCAGGGTGGCCGGCCAGCGAACCGCCGATGCTGCCGGCCGCCAGCAGGCTGGCCACGCGCACCTCGAAGAACTCATCCATATTGCTGCTGACGATGCACAGGTAGCGCAGGCGCTCGAGCAGGGGAATGTTCGGGTCTTCCGCCTGGGCCATCACGCGCCGGTTGAAAGTCAGTTGCGACAGCTCGCGGTCAAGCAGGATGCCCGATTTGGTCACTTCCATGTGCAGTTCAGGTTTCATATTCTTTTGTCTTTGCAGATGATTAATTCTAGCGGTATTTTTGCTTGTATGACGCGCAATGAGTGTAATCATGAAATATGACGTAGCCGTGACATATTCTGTCATAAAGCATGGGGGCGGATGTCATTTTCGGCCGTCAAAACGGCGATTTCCCGGGCGTAGGCAAATATTTCAAGAAATCTGACGCATGTCATAAAGCTGTCATATTCGCTTGCTAGACTGCGCAGCATTCAACCGGGACTTTGAGCCCTAACAACCCTGAGGACTTGATATGCAAATGAAGCAAATGTTCAAATTTATCGTCGTGGGTGCTTCGGCAGCGATGGCATTTTCTTCCGCTTCCGTCATGGCGGCAGATATGACAGGTGCTGGTGCAACCTTCCCGTACCCGATCTACGCCAAATGGGCTGAGACCTACAAAGCCAACACCGGCAACGGCCTGAACTACCAGTCCGTCGGCTCCGGCGCCGGCATCAAGCAAATCAAGGCCAAGACTGTTGAATTCGGCGCATCCGACATGCCTTTGAAGGCGGAAGAGCTGGAAGAAGCGGGTCTGATGCAATTCCCGGCCATCATGGGCGGCGTGGTCACCATCGTCAACCTGGACGGCGTGACCCCAGGCCAGCTGAAAATGACGGGCAAAGTCGTTGGCGACATCTACCTGGGCAAGATCACCAAGTGGAGCGCTCCCGAGATCGCCGCACTGAACACGGGCGTCAAGCTGCCGGATACGGAAATCACCGTGGTGCACCGCGCTGACGGTTCGGGCACCTCGTTCCTGTTCACCGACTTCCTGTCGAAAACCAACCCGGAATTCAAATCGAAAATCGGTGCTGGCTCGGCTGTGAAGTGGGCCGTGGGCGTAGGCGGCAAGGGTAACGAAGGCGTCGCCGCCAACGTGCAGCGTATCAAGGGTTCGATCGGCTACGTCGAGTGGGCTTACGCCAAGAAAAACAAGATGTCGCACACCCAGCTGCAAAACAAGGACGGCAACTTCCTGCAACCGGACGACGAGAACTTCAAGGCCGCTGCCGCTTCCGCACCATGGACGCAAACCCCAGGCTTCGGCGTGGTGTTGACCGACCAGGCTGGCAAGAACAGCTGGCCGATCACGGGCGTGTCGTTCATCCTGATGCACAAAGTCCAGGCTGACGCAGCCAAGGCAAAAGAAGTGCTGAAATTCTTCGACTGGGCCTACAAAAATGGCGGTCCTGCTGCCGTTGAACTGGACTACGTGCCGATGCCGGCATCGGTCATCAAGCTGGTGCAGGAATCGTGGAAAGCCAACCTGAAAGACGCATCGGGCAAGTCGATCTACTGATCCGCTAGCTTGAGCATATAAGTACCGATCCTTGTCCCGCCAGCAGCACGGCGGGACAGGGAGTTAGCCAGGACCGCCCGCAAGCCCTTGCAGACGGTCCCGGCTAAAAGAATACAGAGAATAAAAGCAACGACACCTGGCAAAACCGTAGTGAGCGGAAGGGAGTTGCGGTCGAGAAGCGCCACTGTACGAAGGTACGGCGAGCATCGCAGGCCGAGACCGACGACGCGCAGCAGGTTTTGACAGGCGTATTAAAACAGCAAGACCGGCAGTACCACCCACATCTGGCACAATATGAGCGCACAATCTACCTCCTCCACGATCCCCATGCCAGGCGGCACCATGACCGATTCCATCAGTCACGCGCAAATGCTTTCCACCATGCGCAAGCAGCGTATCCAGGATTTTTTGTTCCACAAGGTGACGATGCTGTTCGCCCTGTCGGTGCTGATCGTCCTGGTGGGCATCATCATTTCGCTGATCATGGAATCGATTCCCGCCTTCCGCACCTTCGGCCTGCATTTCATCGTCTCGGCCGAGTGGGACCCCGTCAATGACCAGTACGGCGCCCTGATCCCCATCATCGGCACCCTGGTGACGTCGGTCATCGCCTTGCTGATCGCGTTCCCCGTCAGCTTCGGCATCGCCCTGTTCCTCACGGAAATCTGCCCGGCCTGGCTGCGCCGCCCGCTGGGCACGGCTGTCGAGCTGCTGGCCGGCGTGCCGTCGATCATCTACGGCATCTGGGGCCTGTTCGTGTTTGCGCCCCTGTTTGCCGACCACGTCCAGCCCATCCTGAAAGCCACCCTGGGCAACGTGCCCATCATCGGTCCCCTGTTCAGCGGCCCCATGATGGGCATCGGCCTGTTGACGGCTGGCCTGGTGCTGGCCATCATGATCATCCCCTTCATCGCCTCGGTGATGCGCGACGTGTTTGAAATCGTCCCTGCCGTGCTGAAGGAATCGGCCTACGGCCTGGGCTGCACGCGCTGGGAAGTGGTGCGCAAGATCGTGCTGCCTTACACCAAGACGGGCGTCGTCGGCGGCGTCATGCTGGGCCTGGGCCGCGCGCTGGGCGAAACCATGGCTGTGACCTTCGTCATCGGCAACGCCAACAAGCTGTCGTGGTCGCTGTTTGCCGCCGGTAACAGCATCACCTCCTTGCTGGCCAATGAATTCGGCGAAGCGCAGTCCGAGCTGCACGTGGCGTCGCTGTTCTCGCTGGCCCTGATCCTGTTTGTCATCACCTTTATCGTCTTATCCGCCGCCAAGCTGATGCTGGCTGGCATGTCCCGCAAGGAAGGCACGAAATGAGCCAGCTCAGCCAAGTTAGCACCCTCGACGTTCCGGCCAAGCCGGCCATGAACCCCGTCTACCGCAAGCGATTGCTGATGCACCGCATCGGCATCGCCTTGTCGGTGGCCGCCATGGCCCTGGGCCTGGCCGTGCTCGTGTGGATCCTGTTCACCCTGGTGGTGAAGGGCTTTGGCGCCCTGTCGGTCGACCTGTTCACGCAAACGACGCCGGCGCCGGGCAGCGAAGGCGGTGGCCTGATCAACGCCATCGTCGGCAGCGCCCTGATGGTGGGCCTGGCCACCGTGGTCAGCACGCCGATCGGCATCCTGGCCGGCATCTACCTGGCCGAATACGGCGAGGAAAACAAGCTGGCGCAAGTGACGCGCTTCGTGACGGACATCATGCTGTCGGCGCCATCGATCGTCATCGGCCTGTTCGTGTATGCGCTGTACGTGGCCCACGTCAAACATTTCTCGGGTTACGCCGGCGCCATCGCCCTGTCGCTGATCGCCGTGCCGGTGGTGGTGCGCACGACGGACAATATGCTGCGCCTGGTACCGAACAGCCTGCTAGAAGCCGCGTTTGCCCTGGGCGCGCCGCGCTGGAAGGTCGCCACCCTGGTGCGCTTGCGCGCCGTCAAGGCTGGCGTCATCACGGGCGTGCTGCTGGCCCTGGCCCGCATCGCCGGCGAAACGGCGCCGCTGCTGTTCACGGCCCTGAATAACCAGTTCCAAAGCTTCAACATGAATGCGCCGATGGCCAACTTGCCGTCTGTCATCGCTTCGTTTGCGATGAGCCCGTACGACAACTGGCGCTCGCTGGCCTGGGGTGGCGCACTGCTGATCACCTTCAGCGTGCTGGCCCTGAATATCCTGTCGCGCACCGTGTTCAGCCAAAAAGTCCCTAATTAAACAGATATCGAGCGAAGCGAACCCACATGAATACGCAAATGAATCCAGCCCAAGACCTGGCACCAAAGAAGAAAACCATCGAGATTTCGGGCCTGAACTTTTTTTACGGCAAAACGCAAAGCTTGCATAACGTCAATCTCGATATCCACGAGAAGAAGGTGACGGCCTTCATCGGCCCGTCCGGTTGCGGTAAATCAACCTTGCTGCGCACCTTGAACCGCATGTATGACCTGTATCCTGGCCAGCGCGCGGAAGGCTCGATCCTGTACCGCGGCCGCAACGTGCTTGACGCCGACCAGGACGTCAACATGCTGCGCGCCAAGGTCGGCATGGTGTTCCAGAAACCAACGCCGTTCCCCATGTCCGTGTACGACAATATCGCCTTTGGCGTGCGCCTGTATGAAGACCTGTCGAAAGGCGAGATGGACGAGCGCGTCGAGTGGGCCCTGAAGAAGGCCGCGCTGTGGGGCGAAGTCAAGGACAAGCTGTCGAAGAGCGGCCTGTCGCTGTCGGGCGGCCAGCAGCAGCGCCTGTGCATCGCGCGCGGCGTGGCGGTGAAGCCGGACGTGCTGTTGCTTGACGAGCCGACCTCGGCGCTGGACCCGATCTCGACCTCAAAGGTGGAAGAGCTGATCAGCGAACTGAAACAGGATTACACGATCGCCATCGTGACGCACAATATGCAGCAGGCGGCGCGCTGCTCCGACTACACGGCCTATATGTACCTGGGCGAACTGGTGGAATTCGGCGAAACGGACCAGATCTTCATGAATCCGGCTCGCAAGGAAACGCAGGATTACATCACGGGCCGCTTCGGCTGATCCACCCGCATAGCCATATATACAAGACAACTGAATACGGAGAGACGGCATGATAGGCGAACATTCATCCAAGCAATACGACAACGAACTCGAAGCGATCCGCTCGAAAGTGCTCCTGATGGGCGGCATCGTTGAAACCCAGTTCCTCGACGCGATGACGTGCTTTCGCATCGGCAATCCGGAACGCGCCGACCGCGTGATGCGCGAAGACGACGTCGTCAACCAGCTGGAAGTGTCGCTCGACGACGCCTGCAGCCACCTGATCGTGCGCCGCCAGCCGGCCGCCAACGACTTGCGCACCATCATGGCCACCATCAAGGTGATTACCGACCTCGAGCGCGTAGGCGACGAGGCGACAAAAATCGCCCGCGTGGCGAAGAATCTGCACAAGCGCGGCAACGCCGTCGTCAACCATTACGAGATGGTGCGCGGCATCGCCAACACGGCCACCGACATGCTGCACGACGCGCTGGACGCGTTCGCGCGCAACGATGGCAAGCAGGCATTACAATTAATTGCACAAGATGCCATCATCGACCATGAGTTTCGGTCTATCATGCGCAACTTGATCACCTTTATGATGGAAGACCCGCGCACGATTTCGGCGGCGCTCGACACCCTGTGGGTGGCCAAGGCCATCGAACGGATCGGCGACCATGCGAAAAACATCGCCGAATACGTGATTTACGTGGTTGAAGGCAAGGACATCCGCCACACCAAGGTGGCTGCTCCCGCCATTTCCGAGGAGCTCCCTGAGTAAGCTTTATGGCATCTGATAAAACCACGGTATTGATTGTTGAAGATGAGCCGGCCATCGTTGAACTGGTGACCTATTCGCTGCGCGAATCCGGCTGGAATTGCTGTTCTGTACAAAACGTCGCCGATGCCTGGGAATTCATCCAGCACCGCACGCCGCACCTGATCCTGCTGGACTGGATGCTGCCGGATCAAACGGGCTTGCGCCTGCTGTCGCGCATCCGCGCCGACCGCAATTTTGCCGCCATCCCCGTCATCATGCTCACCGCCAAGAGCATGGAAGAAGACAAGCTGGCCGGCCTGAACAGCGGGGCCGACGATTACGTCACCAAGCCGTTCTCGCCGCGCGAGCTGCTGGCGCGCGCCAAGGCGCTGTTGCGACGCAAGAGCCCGGAACACGCGCAGGCGCCCATGCGCGCCGGCAACGTGGCGCTGGATCCCGTCAGCTGCACCGTGATGATGGATGAACAGAAGATCGATATCGGCCATGCCGAATACAAGCTGCTGAAATTCCTGCTGGCCCATCCGGAGCGCGTGTTTTCGCGCAGCCAGCTGCTCGACAAGGTGTGGGGCGACCATGTGGTGATCGAGGAACGCACGGTCGATGTCCACGTATTGCGCTTGCGCAAAGCCTTGAAAGAGGCGGAAAGCCTGATCAAGACCGTGCGCAGCGTCGGCTACATGTTGTCTGAAAAATAAAGCTAGCCTCTATGAATCCGAAATTGCTGTTCTGGGTACCGGCCGCCTTACGCATGGTGCTGGCGCTGCTGGGCGTGGCCGTCGTCTGGTATCTGTTTGGCGCCACGTATGCGCTGGGCATCGCCTTCGTGCTGATGGCCATGATGGTGTTCGTGCAGCTGTCCTACCTGTTCCAGCTGAGTAACTGGCTGGACAATCCGCAAAGCGCCAAGCTGCCCGATGGCTGGGGCGCCTGGACCAGCATCTTCGCGCGCCTGTACCGCATGCGCCGCGACGATGAGAAAAACCAGGCCGAGCTGACGGAATGGCTGGCGCGTTTCCGCCAGGCCATGCACCTGCTGCCCGATGGCGTCGTCATCATGGACGACGTGCTGTTCCTCGAATGGTGCAACCCTGCCGCCGAGAAGCACCTGGGCCTCACGCACGAGCGCGACAAGGGCATGCGCGTGACGAATCTGATCCGCAGTCCCGAGTTCATGGATTACATCATCCTGGGCCGCTACGACCAGCCGCTGACGATCACCTTCCGCAACCGCAAGCTGATCGTGCAGATCATTCCATTTGAAAACCGCCGCCAGATCCTCGTCACGCACGACGTGACGGAGACGGAACGCATCGAAATGATGCGCCGCGACTTCATCGCCAATGCCTCGCACGAATTGCGCACGCCGCTGACCGTCATCGTCGGCTTCCTGGAAATCGCCTCCGCCGAGCTGGACCTGGACGCCACCACGCGCGCCGCCCACCTCAAGCTGATGACGGAGCAGGGCCACCGCATGCAGCATCTGATCGAGGACATGCTGACCCTGTCGCGCCTGGAATCGGTCGACTATCCGCTGCGCCCCGAGCCCGTCGATGTCAAAAAGCTCATGCAGCAGGTCTTGCGCGATGCCAAGGGCTTATCGGCCGGCAAGCACGAAATCACGATGGAATGCAAGGGCCCTGACGTGCTGGGCAGTTACGACGAGCTGTACAGCGCGTTCGGCAACCTGGCCTCGAACGCCGTGCGCTATACGCCGGCCGGCGGCACCATCACCCTGCGCTGGCAGGATGGCGCGGCGGGACCGCAATTCATCGCGCAGGATACGGGCATCGGCATCAGCCCCGAGCATATCTCGCGCCTGACCGAGCGTTTCTACCGCGTCGACAAGAGCCGGTCGCGCGAAACCCAGGGCACGGGCCTGGGCCTGGCCATCGTCAAGCACGTGCTGCTGCGCCACGGGGGCACCCTGGCCATCCAGTCCGTGGCCGACAAGGGCAGCAGTTTCATCGTCAGCATGCCGAAGTCCGTCGTCACGCCGCTGCAGGGCGAATTGCTGGTCAAGTAGCTGGCGGGAGCAGGGGGCTTGCGCCCCTGCGTTTCCCCTGCGAGTCGTGCGATGTTGGCAAAAGTCGTTACAATCGGGCCATGACTTTAATCAACGCTTCTTTTCGCCACGCCGGCGCGCAGCAACTGGCCCAGTCGCTGCTGGCCGCGCGCCAAGCCACCCTGTTCCTGTTCGACTGTTATGTTTCCGCCGGACTGGACGTGGTGGAGCGCATGCCCCGCCATCTACAGCTCAATCCGCCATTGTGGCAACTCGCGCATATCGCCTGGTTCGCCGAGTGGTTCATCCTGCGCGAAGCGGCTTCCAGCCATCCGGCGGACGCCGTCTACAATTCCCTGCTGACGCGCGGTGACGATTTGTTCGACGCCAATATGGTCGAGCAGCGCACGCGTTGGAAGCTGGACTTGCCCAGCCCCGGCGCCGTGAAGACGTATTGCCACGAAGTGCTCGACCGGGTACTCGATAAACTGTCGCGCGAAGCCAATGTCGACGGCGCCCTGTACCCGTACCGCCTGGCGCTGGCCCATGAAGACTTGTGCGGCGAGCAATTGCTGGCCGGCTTGCAATGGCTGGGCCTGGCAGCGCCCGGGACCCTGGCGGCCAGTCCCGCCTTGCCGGCGGGCCTGGGCGAGATCGCCTTTCCAGGTGGTAGCATCGAACTGGGTTCGCGCCGCGACGCCGGCTTCGCCTTCGACAATGAATGCCCGCCATACGCGTGCTATGTAGCGCCCTTCGCCATCGACGCCGTGCCCGTGTCGAACGCCCAGTTCGCCGATTTTGTCTCCGATGGCGGCTACCAGAACCGCCAGTTCTGGAGCGCGGCCGGCAGCGCCTGGCTGATGCAGCAGGAGCGCTCGTCGCCGCTGTACTGGCTGCGCGACGCCACGCAGTGGCGCACGCTGCGCTTTGGCCAGCCGGTGACCCTGGCGCCGAACGAAGCCGTGCGCCACATCAATCTGTACGAGGCGCAAGCGTATTGCGCCTGGGCCGGGCGGCGCCTGGCGACCGAGGCGGAATGGGAGTATGCTGCGCTGTCCGGCCATCCGCGCTTCCAGTGGGGACAGGTGTGGGAGTGGACGGCGACGCCGTTCGAGCCGTATCCGGGCTTTGCGCCCGATGCCTGGCGCGAATATTCGGCGCCGTATTTCATGCGCCACCAGGTGCTGCGCGGCGCCTCGTTCGCCACGCCGCCGCGCCTGCAGTCGGCGCGCATGCGCGCCTTCCATGCGCCCGAGCGCGGCGACATCTTTGCCGGCTTGCGCACCTGCGCCTGGTAGCGCGCCGAGAACAGACATTATTTCAGGATACCCTTGAGTACAGATAACGCCCCGCAGTTCCTTCCCAAACGCATCACGCCTACGCCGGAACAGGTCGCCATCCAGACGGCGCAAAAGAAAGTGGTCTTGATCGACGCCAATGCCGGCGCCGCCAAGACGACGACCCTGGCCCTGCGCCTGGCCGAAGCGCTGCACCGTGGCCGCGCGCCCGAGCGCATGCTGGCCCTGGTCTTCACGGAAGCGGCGCGCGTGGCCCTGCGCCAGCGCCTGCTGGAAGTGGGCGTGCCGCTCGGCGTCGTCAAGCGCCTCGTCATTGACACCTTCGATGCATTTGCCGCCAAGGTGCTGCTGCAGCTGGAACACGTGCAGGTGGCGTTCATGCGCAGCGATGAAGAGCTGCGCCCGGTGGCGTGGGAAGCGCTGGAGGTGGTGTCGGAGAAATACGCTCACCGCTACCCGCTGGAAATCAATACGACGAATGGCGCCATCGCCGAATTCCTCAAATTGCAGCTGCGCACCAAGGCGCGCCTGGATTTCCAGAATCCCGACTTCGAGAGCAATTCCCTGGACGACAACCTGGAGCTGCTGGGCATGTCGCGCACGCATTATCTGTGGTTGCGTGAATACGAAGGCTTGCGCGGCGCCGACACGGGCGATATCCAGTTCCGCGCGCCGTTCGACGCCACCTACGACCTGGTGCGCATGCTCGATGGCGACGAGCCGCTGCGCCAGCAGTTGCCGGCCTTCCAGATCATCGTCGCCGATGAATTGCACGACTTGAACGAGGCGTCGTTCCGCCTGCTGACCATGCTGATACGCCGCGGCAACGCGTTTTTCTGCGGCGCCGGCGACAAGGACCAGGTCATTTATACGTGGTCGGGCGCCGATCACCGCTTCCTGCGCCAGCGCTTCGAGCAGGAATTCCCCGCCTTGCAGCGCTTGCCGCTGACGGCGTCCTACCGCTACGGCACGCAACTGGCGCACGCCGTGGGCGTGCTGAAAAACAAGGCCAGCGTGTCGGCGCTGTCGCGCGCTACCCACATCGAGGTGCTGCAGTACGACCATGCGCTGCCGCAGGCGTGCAGCGCGCAGCTGATCGCGGCCCTCGAGCACGCCCATGCGGGTACGACGGCCATTTTGCTGCGCGACCGCGACCAGGCCATCCGCGTGGAAACGGCGCTGTTCCAGAGCGGCATCGCCTATGGACTGGTGGACATGAACAGCTATTTGCTGAGCCAGGAAGTGCTGATGCTGCGCGGCATGGTGGCCATCGCCCGCAAGGACTTGCACGCGATCAAGAGCGGCCCGCGCCGCGGCGAGATCCTCGAAGCCCTGGTGGCGTTCGCGGAAATCCCGTTTACGCGCGGCGAGCTGCAGCAAGCCAAGGCCGACGTGGCCAATTATCCGGACTTGCTGGAAGGATTCCTGACCAACCAGCTGGGCAAGTCGCAGAACCAGGACAAGGCAGCGCTGACCCTGGCTGCCGTCGATTACCTGCGCGCCTTGCCTCCCGATGCGCTGGCCGGCGACGCGCTGCAGCACATCTTCGGCCTGATGCAGCTGGAACAGACGGCGCGGCGCATCTATGTCGACCCGGCCCAGGCGCGCGTCGTGGCCCGTTCGCTGCACGGCTTCATCGCCGTCTGCAGCGAAGCGGGTGTGGCGCTGGGCGGCTTTGCCGGCTGGCTGGGCGAGATGGAGGACGCCGTCGCCGTGACCAGCGGCAAGGCCAAACTGGTGATCGCCTGCATCGACCAGATCAAGGGCCTCGAGTACAACCACGTGATCCTGCCTTATTTGGCCGTCGATGAGTTCCCGCGCAGCAAGACTGATCCGCTGGAAGAAGAAAACCGCTTCTACGTGGCCGCCACGCGCGCGCGCGACAGGCTCACCTTGCTGACGCCGGAAGACCCCGCCTACCGGAGCCGCTACATCGCCGCCCTGCAGCTCAAACAGAAGATTGTTGCGCCCAAGTCATAAATCCTTTGCCGCGCGAACGCTTTTTGCGAAAGAAGAAAGCGGGCATACTGGGTTGGTGTGATTGAAAGCAATCTAACCAGACAGGGAGTAAATATGCAGGTATTTTTGACAGGCGCGGCAGGTTTCATCGGCAGTTCCATCGCGGCGGGCCTCGTGCGCGCCGGCCACCAGGTCACGGGCCTCGTGCGCAAGCCGGAGCAGGTGGCCGAGCTGGCCACCATCGGCGTGCAGGGCGTCGTCGGCACCCTGAATGATCGCGAACTGATCATCGAGCAGGCGCGCGCGGCCGACGCCGTCGTCAACGCGGCCAGCAGCGACCACCGGGGCGCCGTGGAAGCCATCATCGAAGCGCTGGCGGGCACCAACAAGCCCTTCCTGCACACCAGCGGCTCGTCCATCGTGGGCGACGCCTCGGGCGGCGAGGGCACGCAGCAGATTTATTACGAAGACAAGCTGCCGGAACCCACGGCCGACAAGGCGGCCAGGGTCGCCATCGACGAGCTGGTGCTGGCCAGCGCGCAGCAGGGCGTGCGCGCCAGCGTGCTGTGCAATACCCTGATCTATGGCCACGGCGCCTTGCCGCGCGACAGCGTGCAGCTGCCGCGTCTGCTGAAGCAGGCGCGCAAGAGCGGCATCGTGCGCCACGTGGGGCCGGGCCGCAACATCTGGTCGAACGTGCATATCGACGATGTCGTCAGCCTGTACCTGCTGGCGCTGGAAAAGTCGCCGGCCGGCACCTTTTACTTTGTCGAGTCGGGCGAAGCGGCGTTCCGCGACATGACGGCCGCCATCGCCGGTGCCCTGCAACTGGGCCCCGCACAAGACTGGCCCTTGCCGGACGCCATCGCCGAGTGGGGCTATGAAATGGCCTCGTACGGCCTCGGTTCGAACAGCCGCGTGCGTGGCGAACGGGCGCGCAAGCTGCTGGGCTGGCAGCCGCGGGGATCATCGGTGATCGACTGGATCGAGCGCGATATGCTCCATCCGCCGCATTGAATGGGGGCAGGGTTTGATACAGCGCAGTAAAGCCACTTCTGTGTGCGCTAGCGAACGGTGTTTTTTCGCGATCGGGAGTATGATGACTTTGCTTGGTTGAGACGCACTGCCGTGAAGTTGGCGGCATGTTCGATCTTCCAGCAGGTCAGCCGGTCGCCTCAAGGATCGGCACCAGATTTTGCCTCCGCATGCGCGTCCCGCCATGGGATCGCGCAAGGGCTCCCCAAGTCGTGTACTGCTGCATTAACCCCTTATGGGCCGGCGTTTGCCGGCCCTTTTTTTCGCCATCCGCCGTTCCCGCCGCCATTCACCGTGCCATTTCCGCCATTCGCCGACGCGGGCTATCGTTGCGCATCGATCGCGCGTATCTTTACGATCAACCAACATCAAGGGGGTATCGTGAAATCCGAACAAGCGTATTGCCGCCGCACCCAGCTCCTGTGGGGGGTGTTGCTCATTGCCATAGGCGCCGTCATCCTGCTGGACCGGCTCGATATGATCATCCTCCACGATTATTATTCTCTATGGCATTATTGGCCGCTGATACTGGTCGTCTTCGGCATCAACAAGCTGCTGGCGCCCGTCTCGGCCAGGCAGATACTGAGCGGCCTGTGGCTGATCTTCTTCGCCGCCTGGTGGTATGTGTCGTACGAGGAACTGTGGAACTTGAACTTCTACAATAGCTGGCCGGCCCTGCTGATCGCCTGGGGCGTGGGGCTGGTGCTCGAACCGCTGTTGAACCAACATTTTATTGCCTACCGGGAGTCCGAGCATGAAAAATAAACCGCAGCTGCACTCGCCGTCGCAGATCGTGCTGGGCGTGATCGTCATCGGGCTGGGGTTGCTGTTCCTGCTCGATAACCTCGGCTTCATCAACGTGCGCTACACCTTCCGTTTCTGGCCCACCATCCTCGTCATTTTCGGCTTGCTGAAGATTTCGCAAAGCCATAGCCGCTCCGGCTACATCGTCGGCGGCGTGATGGTCTTGCTGGGCGTGAGCTGGACCCTGAAAGCCATGGGCCTGTTCTACATCAACTGGAGCATGCTGTGGCCGCTGGTGATCATCGCCGTCGGCATGGCCGTCGTGTCGAAGTCCTTGCCCGGCGCACAGCAGCGCCAGCGCCGCCGCCATCTGCCCGCCGACGATGCCGATCACTTCGGCCAGCCGCGCAAGGGCGCCGTCTCGCTCGACAAGGAACCGGCAGCGCCCGGCGCCAGCGGCCAGGTGGATGAAGACAGCATCATCGAAGTGACGGCCATCCTGGGCGGTTATGTGCGGCGCGTGTCGTCGCAGCGCTTCAAGGGCGGCGATATCAACGTCATCATGGCCGGCTGCGAAATCGACCTGCGCCAGGCGTCGATCGAAGGCGAGGCCGTGCTCAATGTGTTTGCCATGTGCGGCGGCATCACCATCAAGATCCCGCCCGACTGGAGCGTCGTGCTGCAGGGCACGCCCATCCTCGGCGGTTTTGAAGAGAAAACCATCGTGCCGCCGAACCAGGACAAGCGCCTGTACGTGACGGGCTACGCCATCATGGGCGGCCTGGAAATCCGCAACTAGGCGCGCATGTCGGGGCCCTTGTCGAAGCGGCGCGGCGCCGTGGTGGTGTTTCTGGTCTGCATCGCCCTGGGCCTGGCCCTGGCCTCCATCCTGGCCAGGGTGGCCCATGCGCCCTGGCTCAACGCCGTCCTGCTGGTGGCGCCCGCCACGCTCGTGTATGCGATCGGCACGGGCTTTTCCGCGTTTTACCTGTGCCGCGCCTATCCGCTGAACAAGCGCCAACCGGCCGCGATTGCCGGTGTGCTGGCCGTGGCGGCCCTGTTCGCCGGCCTGCTGTGGGCGACCCTGCTGCAATTTCTCAACAGCGTCAGCCTGCTGCTCGAGGTGAGCTGGCTGGGCGTGCACCTGGCGCAATCGCTGCTGGCCCTGTTCTTCGGCCTGGGTGTGCTGCTGTACTGCCTGGCCGCCGCCGTGCATTACCTGCTGCTGGAATTCGTGCGCGCCAAGACGGCCGAACAGCGGGGCCTGGAAGCGCAGCTGGTGGCGCAGGAGGCGCAATTGCGCATGCTGCGCACGCAGATCGATCCGCATTTCCTGTTCAACAGCTTGAATTCCATCAGCGCCTTGACTTCGATCGATGCGGCGGGTGCGCGCCAGATGACCTTGCAGCTGGCCAGCTTCTTTCGCCAGAGCCTGAGCATGGAAGCGCACAAGAAAATTACCGTGGAACAGGAACTCGTGCTGATCCGCCATTTTCTCGACATCGAGCAAGTGCGCTTCGGCGAACGCCTGCAAGTGGCGCTTGCCGTGGACGATGCCGCGCTGGCGTGCCTGCTGCCGCCCATGCTGATCCAGCCGCTGGTGGAAAACGCCGTCAAGCACGGCATCTGCGGCTTGACGGACGGCGGCCGCATCACGCTGGCCGTGCGCCGTGCCGGCAGCCTGCTGCAGATCGAGGTACGCAATCCTGTTGACGTGGATCAAGGACCAGCCGGCGGCAATGGCGTGGGCCTGGAAAATGTGCGCCAGCGCCTGGCCGGCGCGTATGGCCACGAAGCCGGCGTGCACTGGGCGCGGCGCGGCGACGCTTTCGAAGTGACGATTTCCATGCCGGCGCAGACCGGCGACACGGAGGAGCAATGATGCAGGCAAGAATGCGGGTCGCCATCGTCGACGATGAAGCGCTGGCGCGCGGCGTGCTGCGCGAATACCTGGCGCGCCATGACGATATCGAGATCGTGGCCGAATGCGCGAACGGCTTCGACGCCGTCAAGGCCATCGCGGAACTGGCGCCGGAACTGGTGTTCCTCGACATCCAGATGCCGCGCCTGGACGGCTTCGAAGTGGCCGAGCTGATCGGCGCGAAGACGCGGCTGATCTTTGTCACGGCCTATGACCAGTACGCCTTGAAGGCCTTCGAATGCCATGCGCTCGATTATTTATTGAAGCCGTACAGCGAGCAGCGCTTCGAGCAGGCGCTGGCGCATGCGCGCGCGCAGCGCCGCGCGCCGGCCCAGCTGCAAGCCGCCGTGCACGCGGCGGCACGCGAGGCGGCCACGCGCGCCGCGCCCCTGGCCCGCGTGCTGATACGCGACGGCGCCAAGGTCCACGTGATCGCCAGCGCCCGCATCGACTACATCGAGGCGCAGGACGACTACATCCGCATTCGCGCGGAAGGCAAGTCCTACCTGAAAAGCCAGACCCTGGCCGAACTCGAGGCGCAGCTGGACCCGGCCAAGTTCGTGCGCGTGCACCGGTCGTACCTGCTCAATATCGACGGCATCTGCCGCATCGAGGCGGCGACGAAAGACAGCCACGTGGCCATCCTGCGCGACGACACGCGCATTCCCGTCAGCAAGGCGGGCTACCAGAAGCTCAAGGTACTGGTTGGCTAAGCAGGTCGTGGGCAATTATTGTGACGTTATGAAGAACAGAAGCGGATGTGTTGCAAGGCGCCCGTTGCGACGCAGTGCGGGCACTGCCAGCAGCGGGCCACACCGCAGAGCGCCGCGAATGGACGTCAGAAATCGCAATATTTATAGCGGCCTGCTTGACTGCACATCCCACCACGTCGGCAGCAGCTGGCGGATTTCCGGACGCGAGAAACGGTCGTCGATCAGGTAGACGACGCCCTTGTCCGACTGCGTGCGGATGACCCTGCCAGCCGCCTGCACCACCTTTTGCATGCCCGGGTATAGATACGTGTAGTCGTAGCCGGCGCCAAAGATGTCGCCCATGCGCTGGCGGATCTGCTCGTTGACGGGATTGATTTGCGGCAAGCCCAGGGTGGCGATGAAGGCGCCGATCAGGCGCGCGCCGGGCAAGTCGATGCCTTCGCCGAAGGCGCCACCGAGCACGGCAAAGCCTATGCCGCGCGTGTCCAGGCCGAAACGGCCGAGGAATTGCGCGCGCGCCGCGTCATCCATGCGGCGCGGCTGCTGCCAGATGGGCACGTCCGGGTAATGCTGGGCGAACAGGGTGGCCGTCTTTTCCATGTAGTCGAAACTGCTGAAAAAGGCCAGGTAGTTGCCTGGCGTTTCCGCGTACTGGCGCGCCATCAGTTGCGCGATGGGCAGCAGCGATGCGGCGCGGTGCTGGTAGCGCGTGGAAATGCTGTCGGCCACGCGCACGGACAATTGTTCCGCATGGAACGGTGACTCCACGTCGACCCAGGCCGTGTTCTCCGGCATGCCCAAGGTATCGCTGTAGTAATTCCACGGGCTCAGGGTGGCGGAAAACAGGGCCGTGCTGTGGCTGGCGGCAAAGCGTTCCTTGAGGAAGGGCGCCGGCACGATGTTGCGGATGCAGACGGTGGAGCCCGTCTCTGTCTTGCTGACGTCGAACAGCGAATGCGTGCCGAAACTCTCGGCCAGCCGGTTGATCAGCAGCACATCGAAGTAAAAGCGCTGCAAGTCTTCGTCCAGCGCCCCCGCGTGCTCGGCCATGTAGTCGCCGATGGCCGTCGCCACGCCTTGCAGGGCGCCAAAGAATTTGTCCGGCAAGGCCGCATGCACGTGGTAATCGCCCTCCTGCTGCTTGAGCAGGGCCGTCCACTGGCGGGACACGCGGTCCAGCGGTTTTTTCAGCGCCTCGGGCGCGAACTTGCGCAGCATCTTCAGGTCGATCTGTGCCAGTTCCGCCGAATACATGCTGCGCGCGCGCGACACCATATTGTGCGCCTCGTCGACCAGCACGTTGACCTTCCATTCGTGGGCCAGGGTCATGCCGTACAGCATGGCGCTGAGGTCGAAATAATAATTGTAGTCGCCGATGACGACATCGCTCCAGCGCGCCAATTCCATGCCCAGGTAATACGGGCAGATACCTTGCTGCAAGGCGATGGCGCGCACGGCTTCCTTGTCCAGTATCAAACCGCTGGCCAGCGCCACCTCGCGCGCCAGCGGCAAGCGGTCGTAAAAGCCCTTGGCCAGCGGACACGCTTCGCCGTGGCACGCCTTGTCCGGATGCTCGCAGGCGCTGCTCTTGGCGCTCAGTTCCAGCACGCGCAGCGGCAGCAGCGGCGCGCTGTCCTTCAGGATGGCGCAGGCGTCGAGCGCCATTTGCCGCCCGGGCACCTTGGCGGCGAGGAAGAACAGTTTATCGAGGCCATGCGCGGCCGTCGCTTTGAGCATGGGAAACAGGCTGCCCACCGTCTTGCCGATGCCCGTCGGCGCCTGCGCCAGCAAGCCGCAGCCACGGCTGCTGGCCTTGTACATGGCTTCGGCCAGCTGGCGCTGGCCCGGGCGAAAGTCGGCGTGGGGGAAGGCCATGGCCGCGAGTTGCGCGTCGCGGCTGGCCCGGTGCGCCATTTCCTGCTCGGCCCAGTCGAGAAACAGCGCGCAATGCTGCTCGAAGTAGGTGCGCAGCGCCTCGGCCGTGCATTCCTCGTGCATCACGGTCTCCTTCTGGCTGGCGATGTCGAAATACACGAGCGCCACGCGCAGCATGGGCAGCTTCAGCTGCTGGCACAGCAAGTGGCCATAGATGCGCGCCTGCGCCCAGTGCAGCTGGCGGTGGTTGGCGGGCATGGCGTCGAGCTCGCCCCGGTAAGTCTTGATCTCTTCCAGTTGGCGCCGCGCGGGGTCGTAGCCATCGGCGCGGCCCCGCACGTGCAGGGGGCCGAAGTCGCCGCACAGGCTGATTTCGCGCTGGTAGCCGTCGTCGCGCCGGCCCGTCACGGTGGCGTGGCCAGCCATGCCTTCCTGGGCCGTGGGCGAGGGGGTGAAGCGCAAGTCCAGGTCGCCCGCCTTGGCGGTGAATTCGCACAGGGCGCGCACGGCGATCGTGTACGTCACGCGGCCGCCTCCCATTGCAGGTAGCACACGCTGACGGGCATGGCGTGCTGCGCGCAATATGCGATCCAGCGCTGCTGGTTGTCTTGCAGGCGGTCGCCCGGACCCTTGACTTCGATCATGCGGTAGCGCTGTTCGGCCGGCCAGAACTGGATCAGGTCGGGCAAGCCGCTGCGGTTGCTTTTGATATCGAGCAAGATGCGTTCGAACGCCTTCCTCAGGTGCGCGGCCGGCATGCAGGCCAGCGCCAGTTCCAGCAAGCCATCGTCGAGCACCTCCCAGCTGACGAAGGGCGAGACGATGCCGTGCTTGGCGGCATGCGTGGCGCGGATGGCCGTCCGGTAGCTGCCGTCGTCAAGCTGCGCCAGGCAGGCGGCGAAGTCGGCGCTGCGGCGCAGGGAAAAGTCGGCGCTGTGCAAGTCGGCCGGCCCCCGGTGGAACGGGTGGAAGAAGGCGCCGGGGATGGCCTTGAAGATGGCGGGCCAGCACAGCAGGCCGAACAGCGAGTTGATCAGGGTATTTTCCACGTAATACACGGGCGCGTCGCTTTGGCTCAGATGGGCTTGCACCACGCCTTCCACATAGCATGCTTCGCGGGGAAACGGCAGTTGCAAGTCGATGCGCTCGACGCTGGCGGGCGCGCTGGCCGCCTGCCTGGCGTGGCCCAGCTTGCGCCGCAAACGGGGGGCCATGCGCAGCAGTAATTGCTGTTCCGCCTCGCTTTCCGGCGCCGCCAGGGCGATGAGCAGCCTGTCGTAGGCCGCCTGCGGCTGTTCATCCTTTTCCAGCACGCGGATGGCGCGGGCGCGCGCGCCCGGATAGCGGCAATCGGCGTACGCTCGGTAGGCGGTGGGCCAGTCCTGGCATTTTTCCAGGTGCTGGGCGATCTGGAAGCGCAGCTTGTCGCGGCGGCCTAGCAGCCAGGTATTGTCCTGCGACAAGGGCAGTGCCGCCAGTTCCTGCAGCACCTCGTCGGCCGGCGCGCTGTCGTTGTAGCGTTCGCGGCACTGGTGCAGCACTTCATAGTGTTCGATATCCTGGCGCGTGCGGAAACCGCGCGACTGCGGCGAGAATTCCACTTTTTCGTATTGGTACACGCCGAGGTCGGACAGCACGAATTCCGACCAGTCCTGGTGATAGTTGCCAAAGTAAATCAGGCGCAGGCGGTCGCACAGGGCCTGCTTGTCGATGCGGTACAGCACGTCGTCCGAGGACGGATACCAGGCGGAAAACGGCTTGTCTTCCGCATGGGCCTCGCGCAAGGCTTCGAGCTGCTCGGCCTTGCGCGCCGCCTTCAGGGGCGCGGCGAGGCCGAAAGCCTGGCCGATTTCCCCTTTCAGCAGCAGTTCGAACAGTTCGTCGAGCGAGATGGCGGGATCGGCCGCCACCCAGTGCAAGGCCAGCAGGGGCAGGGCGGCGGCGCGCGTGTCGCCGATCTCGTCGTAGTTGAGCTTGCTTGCGCGGAACAGACAGCCCTTGCGCATGACGAGGCGCACGAACAGGGCGCGTGACGCCAGCGGCAGCGTGCCGAACTGGGTGATGAATTGCGTTTCTTCCGCGCTCAGCAGATCGGCATAGCGCGCGCCGATCCAGTTCAGCACATCCTGGAAATTATCCAGATAGTACAGGGGATTTTCCAGGACTCTCAACATGGGAATAATAGTAGGGCTAGCGGCAATGTAACGGGTTTTACTGTGTTTATATACAGTTTAAACCTTCATCCGCCGCTTGCCCAGCGATTTTATGTTCAGCCAGCCGTGCTGTAGGCAAAATAGCTGTCGAACTTGTCGTAAGGAATGAATTGCTCGCGCAGCCTGGCGAGTTCTATGTCGGTCAGCAAGCCCCGGTGCACCTCCTTGCGTCCCTTCGGCAACGGCACCTCGTAATCGATGAGGTCCCTGGCCAGCAGCGCCTGCAATACCTCGCCTTGCTGCGGCGTCAGGTAGCGCGCGTGCGTGGTCAGGGTTTTTTCCAGCTGATCCCTGAATTCCTCGTCGCTCACCTCGTTGTAGGTATCCTGGTCGGCCATGGCATGGAGCAGCATGTGAAACATGAAATCGTGGAGGTTCTTCGCCAGGTACTGGGCTTCATTCTGGTCGTGCCACAGCAGCACGATGGGCATCTCGCCGTCCTGCTGGCGGGAAGCAAAGAAGCAGTAATGGTCGCCGGCGCCCGTTTGCGCGAACGGGATGAACTGGAAGGCCGGGTCGATCTGCCGGTAGTCGCCGGCGTCTGCCAGCTCTTCCATCGCTTCAGCGACGCCCTTTACATTGAGCAATTCGAAGTCGTCCGCATGCAGCAGCAGGGTAGGATGCTCCTTGAGTGTCGGAAATACCAGGCGGTACCAGTCCGGCCCGTATTCGCCCACCTCCAGCATGCCGTCCTGGGCGAGCCGCTTATAGAGTGGCGGGTAAGAAAAGCCGTGGCTATCTTCAATCTGCGACAGTGTCATATGTGCCCTGTTCAACGTGGTAAGCAGGAATGATAGCCGACGCAATGCCATGCACGGCAGCAAGGCGTTGCAGGATTCCAGGGGACACGCAGTGGCGTCACTCAATTAATAAACTTTTTTGTTTACTTATCTGCGCTGTCCACGTAGCCTTGCCATATACACATAATCAAGAAACGGATAGAGGCTGCATGAAAAACATCATATTGATCTCCGCCGCCTGTCTGCTGGCGCTGCTGTCGACCATCGGCGCATCCCTGCCGTATCCGATTTTGCCGCCGCTGTTCGCGGCCGAGGCGCCGAATGCCTTCAATAATTTCCTCGGCCTGCCATCGAAACTGCTGTTCGGCCTGGCGCTGACCATCAATCCGCTGGGCTTGCTGATCGGTTCGGCCTTGCTGGGACCGCTGTCGGACCGCTATGGCCGCCGTCCCCTGCTGATGCGCACGGCCGTGGGCGCCGCCATCGGCCACGCCATCACGGCCTGGGCGCTGGTGATCCAGTCCTATCCGCTGTTCATCGTCGCCCGTTTCATCACCGGCTTGCTGGAAGGGAATGGCGCCGTGGCGCGCGCCATGCTGGCCGACCAGCTGCAGGGGCCGCTGCGCCTGCGCGCCATGTCGTGGCTGAACGGCGCGTTTTACCTGGGCTGGCTGGTGGGGCCGATCCTGGCCGGCGCGACCCTCGTGTGGGGCGTGACGGTGCCGTTCTGGATCGCCGCCGCCGCCCTGATGCTGGTCGCCGTGCTGGTGGCCGTCGGCTTGCCGCGCGAAACGCCATCGTTGCTGACGACGTCCTGGTGGCAGGTGGCGCGCGACCAGCATTCGCTGAACCTGCTGCGCCACGACGAGCTGCGCACCCTGTTCATCGTGCAGCTGGCGTTGACGTGCGGCGTGGCCAGTTTCTATGAGTTCTATCCCTTGTGGCTGGTCGAGACGGCCAACTACAATGCGCAGGCGATTGCCTGGGTGAATGTCGGCCTGTGCGGCACGATGACCATCACCTTCTTGCTGGCAGGCGGCCCCAGCCGCCACGCGCCGCTGCTGCGCGCCTGCTGGTATGCCTGCGGCGTGGCGCTGGCCGTGGGAGTCCTGGCGTTGGGGAATATCTGGGTCGGCATCGCCGCCATCGTGCTGTTCGGCATCCCGAATGCGCTGTACAACACGGTGATACAGGGCTGGTGCGCCGAGCGTTTCAGCGCGCACGGGCAGGGCGCCGTGATGGGCTTGCTGGCCACCACCTTTTGCATCGCCAACATCGTCGTCGCCCTCAGCGGCTCCGTGCTGACCCTGATCGATACGCGATTGATCCTCGTCGCCGGCGCCTGCTCGGCAGCCTGGGCCGCCTGGCGCATGGCGGCCTGGCGTCGCCAGTTGGCCGGTGTCGGCGAGGCGAAGGCGGTGGCATGAACGCCAGCACGTCGGAGCAGAGCCTGTTCCTGCTGAAGATGCGCGGGCCGCAGACGGCGCAGCAGCTGGCCGCCTTGCTCGATATCACGTCCATGGGTGCGCGGCGCCAGCTGGAAGCGGCGCGCGACAAGGGGCTGGTGGCGTTCGAGGATGTGGCCGACAAGGTAGGGCGGCCGTCGCGGCGCTGGCAATTGACGCCGGCGGGCCATGCGCGCTTTCCCGACCGCCATGCCGACCTGACCGTGGAATTGATCGCGCAAGTGCAAGCCCTGTTTGGCGACGAGGGACTGGATAAGCTGATCAGCGCGCGCGAACGCAGCAGCGAAGCCGCGTATGGCAAGCTGGTCGACGTGCGGCTTGATCTGGCGCAAAGGGTGGAGTCCCTGGCCCAGGCGCGCGATGGCGAGGGCTACATGGCCCATGCCGAGGCGCAGGACGATGGCAGCGTGTTACTGGTGGAAAACCATTGTCCCATCTGCGCGGCCGCCACGGCATGCCAGAATTTCTGCCGCTCGGAACTGGCCATCTTTCAACGGGTACTGGGGGGCGACTGCACGGTGGAACGCAGCGAATACCTGCTGGAGGGAGGCAGGCGCTGCGTGTACAGGATCATGCCGGTGGATGTGTCGTCCGCCGGGTTGTAGGTCGGGTTAGCGCTGCGCGCGTAACCCGACATCACCATTGGCGCCAACAATGCGTCGGATTACGCGCGGCGTTGCCGCGCTAATCCTACCTACATCGCTTACTTTTTAGTCGCCTTGGGCTTGGCGGCAGGCGCTGCTTTTTCAGCCGCGGCGGTGGCGCCGGCCGTCGCCTTTTCCGTGGCCTGCGCCACTTGCGCGCTGGCCTTGGCGATCTGCTCTTCCACCGTTTTCACGGCCTGTTTCGTCGCCTTGGTGACTTGCTCGTAGCCGAGGAAGGCGTTGTCGATGGCGGCCTTGACGATGGCGACGGCGTTTTCCGAGCCCGGCGGCACGTTTTTCGTCACGTCGTAGATCAGCGCGCTCAAATTGCTTTTCGCTTCGGCCACGTGGGCTTCGGCGGCCGTGGTGAATTCCGTGTGGATTTCCTTGATGATGTCGTCGAGTTGCTGTTTATACGCTTTCGCGCCGGCCACGCCCGGTTGCAGCTGGGCGGCGGCGGCAGCCATGGCGGCCTTCGGATCCTTGGCCTGGCTGATTTCCTTGCCAGCGGCGATGCCATCCGCGATGCCGGACTTGGCGGTGGCCATGTTCAGCGCCAGCACCTGTTCCACGCCTTGCACGGCCTTGGTGGTGAGGGTATTGAAGGTCATCAGCTGGAATTCAAACAGGGCCTTGGTGGCCGATGCGAATTGTTCGGGATTCGTAAACATGTGGTCTCCTCGGTTTGAATAGATACGTTCTTATCGTTCCATACTCTTTCGACGCCGCATTGCCATCGCTAATTCTTTAAGCAATCAAGCCGGTTCCCCGTGTTGTTATGACCCCATTATTTAACAAGCGCCGGTTTTTCGCAACGGCTATCTTTGTACGGTCCCGAGGCCAGCTCCCAGCCAAATCCCAGCGTCGACTGGGCGCAGGACAGGGTGCCGTCGACCTTGCTGCGCCACTGGTACCAGGGGGCAGGTCCGGCCGACGCGCAGGTGCAGGCCAGCAGCAGGCTGGCCGCGATCAGGTATTTCATGGCAGTGCTCCGAAAGAAAAGCGTGCCCGCATTGTAGCGTGCCTGGGCGTCAGGGGGCGGGCGACTGCGGCGCCACGGCGGGCAGCTGCAGGGTGAAGGTGGTGCCGGCGGGGCTGCTGCTGGCGTCGATATGGCCGCCCAGCACGCCCGTGACGATGTTGTGCGCCACGTGCAGGCCCAGGCCCGAACCGCCCGAGCCGAGCTTGGTCGTGAAGAAGGGGTCGTAGATGTGCGTTAGGTCGTCGGCCGTGATGCCCACGCCCGTGTCGGCGATGGACACGGTGATGCCCTGGCCATCGTCGCTGCCGCGCGCCGTGAGCGTGATGCTGCCGCCGCTGCGGCCCTCGAATGCGTGGCGCAGGCAATTTTCCAGCAGGTTGCTCAGTACCTGGCCCAGCGGGCCGGGATAGCTGTCCATGGCCAGGCCGTCGGGCACGTCCTGCTTCAGGCTCAGGCCGGCGGCCTTCAGCGGCGTCGACATCGGCAGCATCAGTTCGGCGATGAACTGGCGCAACAGGAAGTGGCGGCGCTGCGAGCTGGCGCGGTCGACGGCGATCTGCTTGAAGCTTGAGACGAGGTCGGCGGCCCGCTGCAGGTTGCGCAGCATGATGGCGTCCGCCTCGCCCGCCTGGGTCAGGTAGGCGTCGAGTTCCGAGCGGCGCAAGCCGTCGTGGAAGCTGGCCTGGATTTCGCGCGTGCGCTCGGCCATCGTGGTGGCCACCACGAGGCCGTTGCCGATCGGCGTATTGAGTTCATGCGCGATGCCGGCCACTAGGGCCCCCAGCGCCGCCAGCTTGTCGCGCCGCACCAGTTCCTCTTGCGTGATGGACAGGTTGTCCAGCGCGGCCGCCAATTCGCGGTTCACCTGTTCGGACTGTTCCTTGGCCTGCGTCAATGCCGCCGTGCGTTCCGCCACCAGTTCCTCCAGGTGGGCGCGGTGGCGCTGCAGCTCGCGTTCATGGCGCATGCGGCCGATGGCGATGCCGGCCAGGTCGGTGGCCGCGTCGATCAAGCCCTGGTCGTGGGCGTCGGGGCTGCGTACTTCGCGGTAATACATGGCGAACGAGCCGAGCACGCTGCCATCCTGGCCGAAGATGGGGCGCGACCAGCAGGCGCGCAAGCCGAATGGCGCGGCCAGCTCGCGGTAGGGCGCCCACAGCGGGTCGTGCATGATGTCGCTGACCACCACCGGCTCGCGTCGGAACATGGCGGTGCCGCAGGAGCCCACGCCGGGGCCGATTTCCACGCCTTCGAGCAGGGCCATGTAGTCGGGCGGCAGGCTGGGGCCTGCCGCGCTGTGCATGTGGCGCCCGTCGTCGTCGAGCAGCATGATGGAGCAGTAGACGCCGCGCGACTGGCCTTCGATCAGCAGCAGCAGCTGGTTCAGCGTGGGAATCAGCGGCGCGCCCTTGGCGACCATTTCCAGCAAGGCGCTCTGGCCCGAGCGCATCGCTTCGGCCAGGTTGCGTTCGGTCAAGTCGATGATGCGCGCATGCACGAGCTGGCGACCCGGCACGGACAGGCGCATCAGGCGCAGCTCGCAGGCGATGGGGTGGCCGTCGCGATGGCAGCAAGTGGCGCGGAAGACGACGATCTTGCCCTGCAGGGTCTCGCGGATCTTTTCATCGAGCAATTGCGGCGATGACAGGCCATCGTCCTGCGTCTGCGGGAACAGTTGCTCCATGCCGCCTTGCAGCAATTCCGCCAGCGGCAAGCCGAACAGCTCTTCGGCCAGGTGATTGGCGTCGATCAGCAGCTTGTTGTCGATGTCGAACAGCAGCACGGCATCGGGCGAGCCGGCCAGGATCGAATGGTAATTGACTTCCAGCGTCTGCGGATGCAGGGGCCGCGGCGGCGTGGCGGTGTCGGCCAGGGGCCGGGCGGCGGGCGCCTCGGCCTTGTGCAGCGCCAGTTCCATGAGGATTTTTTCCGCCACGTCGCGCGCATTGAAGGGCATGCGGATGTAGTCGCTGGCGCCGGCGCCCACGCTGCGGCCCTGTTCCTCGGCGCTGGGGGTGGCCGACATCAGCAGCAGGGGCACGCTGTGGCGCCCGCCCGCATTGCGCAGCCGCATGCAGGTGGCGCCGATATTCGTGCCCGCCAGCGCCGCGTCGAGCAGGATCAGGTCCGTGCCCCCGGACGCCAGTTCCACGCCCTCATCGATATCGCCGGCAAGCCCGGTGCCCAGGTTGTGCCGGTCCAGCACATACAGCAGTTCGCGCACATCGTTCGGCGAACTGCTGACCAGCAGCACCTTGGCGCGGTCGGCGATGGAGGAAATCAACTGATTCATGGTGTCGCGCCCTTACGCGGTTCATGGGACTAATATTACATCAAGGCAAGGAGGAGTAAACGATAATTAATAATTATGCAAAGCAACGCGTTTGCGCGACCGTCACGCCCGCTTCAAGCGGCGTTTTTCGCCTCCGGCGTCGCTGCCAGCTCGGCGCGCGCCTGTTCGATACGCGGGTAATTATCCTCTATCCAGTCGACCAGCACGGCCAGGCGTTCGGCCGCCTCGCGTCCCAGCGGCGTCAGGCTGTACTCCACTTTCGGCGGAATCACCAGGTAGGCCTGGCGCAGCACGAAACCGTCGCCGGCCAGCGCTTCCAGGGTTTGCGCCAGCATTTTCTCGCTGACGCCGCCCACTTCACGGCGCAGCTCGCTAAAACGCCGCGTACCGCTCAGCAGCAGAACCAGCACGAGCACGGCCCAGCGGCTGGTCAGGTGGCTGAGCACGGCACGCGACGGACAGGCGGCCGCCAGCAGGTGCGCCCCCTGGTTTTGCCGGGCGAGGGCGGCGCGCATGCTGGCGCCGGGAGTGTCTATGTCCATGATAGGGTGTCCGTAAAAGTGGCGTCATCAAGCGCGCCGGGTGATGCATGGAAAAGAAAATCTCATACTTACCAAAAGGTACGTACTTACAATAAGTAAGCAATAGTCCTATTATAGGATTTTAGCCATCACCTTCCAAGGAGAAAATCATGATCGTCATTACCGGCGCCACAGGCAAGCTGGGCCAGCACGTCATCGCCAGCCTGCTCAAATCCATCCCTGCTGGCAATATCATTGCCGCCGTGCGCAACCCGGCCAAGGCCGCCAGCCTGGCCGCCCAAGGCGTGCAAGTGCGCCAGGCCGATTACAACGATGGCGCCAGCCTCGATGCGGCATTCCAGGGGGCAACGAAAATCCTGCTGATCTCGTCGAGCGAAGTGGGCCAGCGCGCGCAGCAGCACCAGAACGTCATCGAAGCAGCCAGGCGCGCCGGTGTGGCGCTGCTCGCCTACACCAGCGTCCTGCGCGCCGATACGTCGCCGCTGGGCCTGGCCGCCGAGCACGTGGTGACGGAAGCGGCCATCCGCGCCTCCGGCTTGCCCTATAGTTTCCTGCGCAACGGCTGGTACCTGGAAAACCATACGGAACACCTGGCGCCCGTGCTCGAGCACGGCGTCGTGCTGGGCGCGGCGCAACAGGGCCGCTTCTCGTCGGCCGCGCGCGCCGACTACGCCGCCGCCGCCGCTGCCGTCCTGACGGCGCAGCAGCCGCAAGCCATATATGAACTGGCAGGCGACCACGGCTTTACCTTGACGGACTATGCGGCCGAAGTGGCGCGCCAGTCGGGCAAGGGCATCGTCTACAAGGATATGCCGCAGGCGGACTTCAAGGCGGCCCTGGTCGGCGTGGGCGTGCCGGAAGGCTTTGCCGATTTGCTGGCCGATTCCGATGCGGGCGCGGCGCAAGGCGGGCTGGAAGAGAACGGCAAGCAGCTGAGTACGCTGATCGGCCGTCCGACGACGACCCTGGCCGAGGCCGTGAAGGCGGCGCTGGTCAAATAAGGGAAGGGTGCCGCAGGTCGGGAAGACTGCGCGGCATTCTGGAATGAAAAAAGCCGCAAACTCGTGAAAGTTTGCGGCTTTTTTGCGAATTAGGTAATGGTGCCCACGAAGGGACTCGAACCCCTACACCCGAAGGCACATGGACCTGAACCATGCGCGTCTACCAATTCCGCCACGTGGGCACTGATGCTGCTTGTTGCTACTGTTACTGCGATGTCTCACTACTTTACTGCGGATTACAACGATGAACGACTCGTTGCTGGTGGTGCCCACGAAGGGACTCGAACCCCTACACCCGAAGGCACATGGACCTGAACCATGCGCGTCTACCAATTCCGCCACGTGGGCATTGTGCTGCTAACTGCTGTGCTACCTTACTACTTTTTACTGCGGATCACAACGTCATGCAAACCGTTGCTGGTGGTGCCCACGAAGGGACTCGAACCCCTACACCCGAAGGCACATGGACCTGAACCATGCGCGTCTACCAATTCCGCCACGTGGGCATTGTTACTGCTTGCTGCTAGTCGCTGCGTGTTCTGCAGCGAGGACAAAATCATAAGGGCTGGCGCGCATTCGGTCAATCAACATTTTGCACTTTTCTTCAAGAAATACCTTTTTCACTTGAAAAAAGGCATTTCCCTATGAAAGAGGGGATAATTCTGCCTGTTTTTTAAGCAAAAACAGGCCTTTGCCGCTTATTGCGGCAGGGTGATGGTTTGCGTGCCTATCTGCAGCAAGCGTCCGCCAGGCACCAGCTGCAAGGAGGTGGGCACCGATTTGCAGCCGACATCGAGCACGATCAGGAACTCCGCCGTCATGGCCGGGGTCGTCTTGATATAGGCGGCATGTTGCTGGCTGGCTTCCAGGGGCGGATTGGGGGCGCTAAAGCCGGACAATTGCTCCTCGTCCGGCCGTAGTGATTGCAGGCACAGCGAAGCCGTGCCATTTTCTATGCTGGCCCGGCCATTCGGGTACAGGTATAAGGTATTGAGCGCATGGATATTCCACTCGAAAGTGCGGGCTGTGGCGGAGTTCAGCTTGTCGCGCACCACCACCACGTCGTTCAGGCGCGAATACCATACCTGACGCTTGGCCAGGCTCAAGTCGTTGCTGTAGGCGGCGCTGGCATCGCCTTCCACGTAGTCGAGGTCTGTCGCGTGCGTGAATGTCGTGATCTTGCCGTTTTTGTAGCGCATCTCGTAATGGCCTTCGATGAACTGGCCTTTGCCGCCATCAAATGTGATGGCGTTGTGCGCACGCGACTGGCGGTACCAGCTTTTCGAGAGCGGCGATGCATAGTAGTCCTGGTAGCCGGCTTCGATCAGCAGTGGCTTGCCGCCGCTGTTGATGACCAGGCTGTTTTGATCGCCGTGGCTGTGATTGAAGGCGCCAAACGGGCTCGACTTGAAGTAGACGGAAGTGCGGGCCGGGTTGCTCATGTCGCTGTGCATGGCAGCCCAGCCGATGCTGGGAAAGAGCATGGCGTTGGGTGGTGCCTCGGGCGCGATTGTGTCGGCGGGGAGCGGGTAGGGTGCTTGCAGCAGGGTAATGGGATTTTCCTGCGCGCCTGGCTGGCTGCTGTACCAGGCCGCCGCCGGCGTGGCTTGCCGTGCCACATACGCCTTCAGGAGCGCCGGGTCCGGCTTGCTTTCATGGACATCGCCGAAGACGTGGCGCGGTGCGTTCGGTGGAATGAACTGCATGAAATAATCGGAAAATCCCGCGGCCCAGGGTTTGTTGAACAGGCTGACGCCAGTGGCTTCGGCCAGCGGTTGCCATAATTGCAGTTGCATGTCGGTGGTGTACTGGCCATACGCCGAGCCATTGGCAAAGCCGCCTTCCGGACCGCTCCAGACGTGGACGATATGCATGTACGAGCGCACGGCGAAGTCGAACCAGGCTTGCGCTTCCGGCCTGGCGTCGAGCAGCAAGGTTGAGGTGGCGGCAAGGTAGCCGAGTGCCTCGACGCCGTGCGAGTCCATGGGGGATTGATCCAGGCGCCCGCCGGCGGCGGACAGATCGGCATAAATGGGTGTCAGTCGTTGCGCGGCGACCGACAGCCAGCGGCTGCGGCGTGGCAGGTCCAGGTCCAGCCACAGGAAATCGGCGCCCTTGGCGAGTACCAGGGCAATCATGCGCGCCACCTGATCCTGGGCTTTATAGCTGGTGGGTCCATCCGGACTCAGCGCGGCCAGCTGGTCGCCGCGCACTATGGCTTCGTCCAGATACCTGCGTTCCTGTGTCAGGCGAAATAGCAGGGCGGCCGCCTCCATTTGCCGGATCACGGCGCCGGCGGCATTGGCGATGCGGCCGTACTGGCCGCCATCGTTGGGCGTGGTCCACAGGCCATCGTTGACGCTGGCCACGGCGGTGGTATTCAGATTGACTTCGCTGACGAGCCGGTTCAGGAAGGGGCGCCGTTTGCCATCCATGGCGGCATCCCAGGCGCTGGCTTGCGCAAATGAAGCTGGCAACTGGCGGGGGCGCGGATGGGCCCGCACGGTGCTCGCCAGCTCGGACGATTCGGGAACGACAAAATTGCGTGAATTGCTGTCGATGGTAAACGGGCGCTTGTCGGACCAGTCGGGGGATGTGGCGCGTGGGCTCACGCGCCATTCATACTGGCCGGGAGGCAGTGCGCTCGATGGCAGCAGGAAGTTGCGCGAGACGGTGTAGCTGCTCGCGGCGCCGCCAACCGGCGCAATCTCCACGACATATTGTGCGGGATAACTGCCATGGCGCGGCCAGGCGAAGGACGGCGGATTTTGCACCTGCAATTGCACCTGTTCCGGCGCCGGCTTGACGATTTCCGGGCTGCTGGAGCGGGTGCTCACCCAGTCCGCCGCCGGGCTGGCGCCAGCGCCGAGGCTCAATGCCATAAAGCTGCCGAGAAGAATTCGTTGGTGTTTGCGGGGCCTGCATGTCATGACTTATCTCCAAAATGCCGTTGCCAGCCAAGCGTGATGCGTGGCATGGGGAGATGTCAATATACTATCAAATGGATGGGAGGAAGTTTCTTTTTGATAATTAACTGCCTGGCCGCCGATGTCGTGGCTGCGACCATGAAAAAAGCCGCAAACTCGTGAAAGTTTGCGGCTTTTTTGCGAATTAGGTAATGGTGCCCACGAAGGGACTCGAACCCCTACACCCGAAGGCACATGGACCTGAACCATGCGCGTCTACCAATTCCGCCACGTGGGCACTGATGCTGCTGACTTACTACTTTTTACTGCTCGAGTATTTGTTGCAAAACAACTTACAACAACAATTCTGCTATTATAGCGACTTGAAGAGTTTTGCGCCAGATGAGCTTTCGCTCCATACTGCACATCAACCCTGTACCGCTTTCCTGCAACTGCATTCCCGTGAAGGTTTGTCGCTGCAAGAGACCGAGATTATAGAGCAATATTTGCCGAAGTCAAATGCATTGCGCAGCTTTTCTCCTTTTTTTCATCGGCGGGGTACTTGTACGGTTTCCGCTACGCTGTCCGTTAGGCAAACCAAGGCGTCGTCCGGTACACTACCGGACATCACCGCGTCAATATTGACGGTGATGTCATCGGTCTTTGTTCTCCGTTTGATCACTGTCAATACCAACTATAGAAATACTTTTGAGCCAAAATACCCACACCATCCCCAGCCGGGAGGACATTCTCGGCATATTCCGCAGCGTCAACGCGCCTCTCGATCCGCAGTCTCTCGGGAAAACGCTGCAAGTGCATGCCGATTCCATGGATGTCCTGGTCCGTCGCCTGAAGGCGATGGAGCGCGACGGCCAGCTCAAGTCTGATGCCGGCGGCGTGTTCGCGCTGGCCGACCAGAGCGCGCTCGTCGCCGGTCGCGTCACCAGCCACCGCGATGGATTCGGTTTCGTCATTCCCGACGACGCCAGCGCCGACCTGTTCCTGCCTGAGAAAGAAATGCAGAAAGTACTGCATGGCGACAAGGTCATGGCCCGCATCGTCGGCACCGACCGCCGCGGCCGTCCGGAAGGCACGATCGTGGAAGTCACGCAGCGCGCCAATACCCACGTCATCGGCCGCCTGATCCAGGAAAACGGCACCTGGGTCGTGGCGCCGGAAGACCAGCGCATCGGCCAGGACATTTTAGTGACCGGTTCGCTGGGCAAGGCGAAGGCCGGCCAGATCGTCAGCGTCGAGCTGACCGAGCAGCCGATGCGCTTCAAGCAGCCCGTCGGCAAGATCGTCGAAGTGCTCGGTGCCCTGGACGACCCCGGCATGGAAATCGAGATTGCCGTGCGTAAATTCAACGTGCCGCACATCTTTTCCGCCGCCGCCCTCAAGCAAGCTGAAAAACTGCCGTTCGAAGTGCGTGCCGCCGACCTGAAAGACCGTGTCGACTTGCGCGACGTGCCCTTGGTCACCATCGACGGCGAAGACGCGCGCGATTTCGACGATGCCGTGTATTGCGAGCCCGTCAAGATCGGCCGCGCCAACTGCTTCCGCCTGATCGTCGCCATCGCCGACGTCAGCCATTACGTGAAACCGAACGACGCGCTCGATGCCGACGCGCTCGAACGCAGCACGTCCGTCTACTTCCCGCGCCGCGTGATCCCGATGCTGCCGGAAAAGCTGTCGAATGGCCTGTGCTCGCTGAACCCGGCCGTCGACCGCCTGACCCTCGTCTGCGACGCCGTCGTCAGCGACAAGGGCGAATTGAAGGCGTACCAGTTCTACCCGGCCGTCATCCATTCGGCCGCGCGCTTGACGTATGACGAAGTGGCCGCCGTACTGGGCAACACCAAGGGGCCGGAAGCGGCACGCCGCGCCGACATCCTGCCGCATTTGCAGAACCTGGAAGCCGTCTACCGCGCCTTGCTGAAGGCGCGCACGGAGCGGGGCGCCATCGATTTCGAGACGACGGAAACGTATATCGTCTGCAATAGCGCCGGCAAGATCGAAAAGATCATTCCGCGCACGCGCAACGAAGCGCACAAGATCATCGAAGAGTGCATGCTGGCGGCCAACGTCTGCGCGGCCGATTTATTGCTGCGCAACAAGCACCCAGGCACCTACCGCATCCACGCCAGCCCGACCAAGGAAAAGCTCACGCAAGTGCGCACCTTCCTCAAGCAGGTCGGCCTGAACCTGACGGGCGGCGACACGCCATCGGCATCCGATTACCAGACCTTGATGCAGCAGATCAAGATGCGTCCCGACGCGGCCCTGCTGCAAACGATGTTGCTGCGCTCGATGCAGCAAGCCGTCTACAGCCCGGATAATATCGGCCACTTCGGCCTGGCGTACGAGGCGTATGCCCACTTCACCAGCCCGATCCGCCGCTACCCAGACCTGTTGACGCACCGCGCCATCAAGGCCATCTTGCAAGGCAAGAAATACGAGCCGAAGCTGTCGGACAAGACCGTGCTGAACACGAACGTGTCGAACGCCACGCGCAAGCAGCAGGCGAAGGACAAGGCCGAAGGCAAGCCGAAGAAGACGGATCTGACCATCTGGGATGCGCTGGGCGTGCATTGCTCGGCCAACGAACGTCGCGCCGATGAAGCGTCGCGCGACGTCGAAGCATGGCTCAAGTGCTACTTCATGCAGGACAAGCTGGGCGAGGAATTCACCGGCACGATCACCGGCGTGACCACGTTTGGCGTGTTCGTGCAACTCGACACCCTGTTCGTCGAAGGCCTGGTGCACGTCACCGAACTGGGCACCGACTACTTCCAGTACGACGATGCGCGCCACGAACTGCGCGGCGAACGCACGGGCAAGCGTTATCAATTGACGGACCGCCTGACGGTGCAAGTGGCAAGAGTCGACCTGGAAACGCGCAAGATCGACCTGCGTTTGGTTACCGATGCGGAACTGGCGGGCGAAGAAGCGCCTGCCAAGCCGAACGGCAGCGGCAAGCGCAAGGGCGAAAAGAAATCCATGGTCAAGCCCGGTCCCGCGACCGAGCAGCGCCATGAGATCAAGACCAGCGTCAAGGCTGGCCATGGCAGCAATGGCGCCAAGCCTGCAGGCAAGGCGCAAGCCAAGGCCGCACCGAAGGTAGCAGCTCCCAAGGCCGCGCCCAAGGGCGAGCCGAAGCGCAGCAAGAAACCAGCCGCGGCACCCGCCGCGGCGGCACCACGTGCAGCAAAAACTGTATCAAAATCAAGCAAGAACAAGCGATAAGCGATAGATAGATAATGAAGAATAAAATGATTTTCGGCTTCCACGCCGTCACCTCGCGCCTGCGTCATGAAGCGTCGTCCGTGGAAGAAATTTTTGTCGATGCCAGCCGTGTTGACGGCCGCATGAAGGACATGATCGCCGCCGCCAAGTCGGCCGGCGTGCGCGTCATGCCCGTCGACTCGTCGCGCCTCGACAAGATCGTCGGCACGCGCCGCCACCAGGGCGTGATCGCGTTTGCCTCGCAACTGTCGCTGGCGCGTAACCTCGACGAATTGCTGGACGCCATCGATGGCCCGCCGCTGCTGTTGATTCTCGACGGCATCACCGACCCGCACAACCTGGGTGCCTGCCTGCGCGTGGCCGACGGTGTCGGCGCGCATGCCGTCATCGTGCCGAAGGACCGCGCCGTGGGCCTCAACGCCACGGCCGCCAAGGTCGCCAGCGGCGCCGCCGAAACCGTCCCGTACATCACCGTGACCAACCTGGCGCGCACCATGCGCGAATTGAAGGACCGCGGCATCTGGCTGATCGGCACGTCGGACGACGGCGAAAAAGGCTTGTACGAAGCCGATTTCACGGGCCCGACGGCTCTGGTCATGGGTTCCGAAGGCGAAGGCATGCGCCGTTTGACGCGCGATACCTGCGACATGCTCGTCAGCATCCCGATGTTCGGCTCCGTCGAGAGTTTGAACGTGTCGGTCGCCTCGGGCGTCTGTCTGTACGAAGCCCGCCGCCAGCGCATCGCGAAAGAAGGCTAAAAAACGTCCAGGGCGGCGTTGCATTGCCGCGCCGTACTTGCGTACTGTCTTCGGCAATGCGCCTTGCCCTGACCGTTTTGTAGCGCTTCCCTGACAAGCCGCCGCCCTCGAGGCGGCGCTTGTTTATCTGCCTCTCCGGCAGCACGCCGCCGAATACGCTACCATTTAGCGTCTTGTCTCTTACCCATTCAGAAATCCGTCTTATGTTCCACCACCTGCGCGAAGATATCAACAGCATCATTGAACGTGACCCCGCCGCCCGCAATGGCTGGGAGGTGCTGACCTGTTATCCGGGCTTGCACGCCATCGTCATGCATGGCTGGGCGCACTGGTGCTGGACGCGGCGCATGAAGTGGGTGGGGCGCTTCATCTCGTACCTCGGCCGCATCATCACGGGCATCGAAATCCACCCGGGCGCCACCATCGGCCGCCGCGTCTTCATCGACCACGGCTTCGGCGTGGTGATCGGCGAGACGGCCATCGTCGGCGACGACTGCACCATCTACCAGGGGGTCACTTTGGGCGGCACCTCGCTGCATAGCGGCAGCAAGCGCCATCCGACCCTCGAGCGCGGCGTCATCGTCGGCGCCGGCGCGCAAGTGCTGGGCAGCTTCACGGTGGGCGAGTACGCCAAGGTGGGCTCGAACGCCGTGCTGCTGAAACCCGTGCCGGCCGGCGGCACGGCCGTCGGCAACCCCGCGCACATCGTGCAAAAGGATGTCAACGCCTTGCGCGAAGGCAGCACGGCGCACCTGTTCGCCGCGTACGGCGTCACGCCGAACGGCGACGATCCGCTGTCGAAGGCGCTGCAAGGCCTGATCACGCACGCCGTGGCGCAGGAACAGCGCATCGAAACCATCCTCGCCACCCTGAAGGCGGCGGGCATTTGCTGCCAGGGCGTGCCGGAATGTGATAAATTTGATTCGGAACAAATGAACAAACTGGTCGATTAAGGATTTATGCATGAATACTGATGTGACGGCAGCTGACAAGAGCAGCGACAATCCCAATCTGCTCGACCCGTTCGAGATCCGCGTGCTGGCCGTGCTGGCCGAGAAGGAAGCGCTGACGCCGGACAGCTATCCGCTGTCGCTCAATGCCCTGACCAACGGCTGCAACCAGTTGTCCAGCCGCGACCCCGTCATGGCCCTGACCGAGGAAACCGTGTACGACGTGCTGCAGCGCCTGATGCAGCGCAAGTTCGTCAACGGCATCACGCAGGCGGGCGCCAGGGTCGCCAAGTATGAACACCGCATGCGCATCAAATGGTCGCTGGAACAGGACAAGCTGGCCATCCTGACGATCCTGATGCTGCGCGGCTTGCAGACGGCCGGCGAAATCCGCAGCCGCAGCGGCCGCGTGCATGATTTCAAATCCGTCGCCGAGGTGGAGTCCGGCCTGCAATTTTTGATCGACAAATACCCGCCGCTGGTGGCGAAACTGGCCGTCGCGCCTGGCGCCAAGGAACCGCGCTACGGTCACTTGCTGGGCGGCGAGGAAGCGCTGGCCCGCGACGAGACGGCCGCCGGCTACGCGGGCGCCGTCAGCGCGCCGCAGCAGGGCAGCCGTGTGGCCCAGCTGGAACAGGAAGTGCTGCAGTTGCGCAGCGATTTCGATGGCCTGGCGGCGCAGTTCGAGGCATTCCGCAAGCAGTTCGAATAAGGGCCCTGCACGCGTGACTTTTTCCTTTTTGTGCCGTTCCTGCGGCGAGACCCACACGGGCATGCCCAGCTTCGGCGCGGACGCGCCATGGCTGTACGAGCAGATGGCGCCGGCCGAACGGGCGGCGCGCTGCCAGCTCGACAGCGACGCCTGCATCGTCGACGAGGAGCACTGCTTCGTGCGCGCCACCATCGACATCCCCGTGCATGGCCACGATGAACCGTTCAGCTGGGGCGTGTGGGTATCGCTGAGCGGCGACAGTTTCGACGCCTGGGACGCCTGCTTCAACGACGCGAAACGTGCCCACATCGGTCCCTTCTTCGGCTGGCTCAGCACGCCGCTCTGCGTATACCCCGATACCCTGAACCTGAAAACCCGCGTCCACCTGCGCGACGATGGCGTGCGTCCCTCCATCGAGCTGGAACCGACGGAGCACCCGCTGGCCGTCGAGCAGCGCGACGGCATCACGGTCGAGCGCGTGGCTGAGCTGTATGCGCGGCTGATGCACGGCGGCTGAGCGCATCGGCTCGTCGGAGCGCGCCTCTGTCGTTGCGGCCGACAAGCTGGAAACGCCGCCTGGCATCAGGCGGCCCGCACCACCCGCACGCTGTTGCGCCCGTCGCGCTTTGACGCGTACAAGGCGGCGTCGCCCAGTTCCAGCAGCGCCTCCAGGCCCGCTGGCGGCCGCTCGAACAGCGTGCCGCCCACGCTCAGGGTGACCGCCTTGGGCGTGAAAAATGCCTGTTGCGCCATCTGTCCGAACAAGCCGCGCAAGGCGTTGCCCAGCGTGATCACGCTGTCGCTGCTGGCGCCGCGCAGCAGGATCACGAACTCATCCCCGCCCAGCCTGGCGGCAAGCGCGCCCTGCGGCAGCGTATTGCAGATCATTTCACTGAGGGCCACCAGCAATTTGTCGCCGGCGCTGTGGCCGTGCAGGTCGTTGACCTGCTTGAAGTTGTCGATATCGATCAGCAGCAAGGCACCGGGACTGTGCGGCGTAGCCTGTTCCAGCAGGCCGGGCGCGCGCTGCTCCAGGGCGCGGCGGTTGTACAGGGCGGTGAGGGGATCGCGCGCGGCCAGCTGCTCGATGCGTTCTTCGCGGCGGTGGCGTTCCGTGCCGGTCATGGACAAGGCGATCAGCATGATCGCCATGGCACCTTCCACCAGAGAAACCTGGATGACCTCGCCACGGAAGGCAGCCAGGTCGACAAAGGTATCGAGTGCAACGATGGATGCGGCCTTGGCAAAATAAAAGAGGCCGTGCAGCAGCAGGACGTAGCGCAGCTGCACGGCGCCCACGCTCAGGGAAACGCCATGGGGGCGCAGCAGGAAGCTGGCGCGCAGGCTGATGCCGGCAATGAGCAGCGATTGGATGACGAACATCACCTTGGACCACCATGCCGCGCCGGGCACCAGCAGCATGGCCAGCCAGGCAAGGCCCAGCAGATACCACGCGCGCGACAGGCGCATGTTCGTGAACCTGGCGACGCCTGCCAGGAACAGCCAGTGGGCGGCGATCAGCAAGCCGTTGGCAAACCAGATCCCGATCAGCAGGTAGCCGCTGGTGCGCAGCAGGGCCAGGACGCAGCCGACGGTGATGACGGCGAACCCCGCGCTCCAGAACAGCAGCGATTTTTCGCGCACGCCGCGCCACTCCACGGCCAGGTAAAGCGCGGCGGCGGCGGCCAGCGCGGTCGAGAGGATGAGGGTGGTGGAGGGATCGAGTGCCATGAATCAGGAGGGACGTGAGATTGCCCGGATAAACCGATGAAGGGAGGGACGCTATTTTAGCGCCCTCCCAGGCAAGTTTGGCTCATCTTTGTTAACCAAAAGTACCGAATATGTACTGCCATCCAGAATCAGTGACCGCGACTTGCCACTCGGTACTGGTCACGACATGGCCGTTGCAGCAGGTAGCCGGACGGGCGAGGCTGGCGAGGCCGGCTACTGCCTGGAGCCAGCCTTGCCCAGCTTACGCGCTGCTTCACCTTTCCCCCATGGACTCGGAAAACGTCTTGGTGATCGGTTTGGTCAGGTAGCGCAGTACCGTCTTGCGGCCCGTGTTGATTTCCACGGTGGCCGTCATGCCGGGCTGGATCAAAATCGGTTCGCCGTTCTTGCCGATCAGCTTGCGCCCGCTCGTCTTGATCTGCACGCGGTAATAGGGCTGCTCGTTGCCCTTGTTGTCCTCGCTCAAGGTATCGGCGCTGATGTAGCTGACGGTGCCGCGCAGGCGGCCGTAGATGCCGTAGTCGTAGGCGTCCAGCTTCACGGCCGTGGGCAGGCCGGGCTTGATGAAGGCGATGTCGGCCGGTTTCACTTTCGCTTCGATGATCAGGTCGTCGTCGGTGGGCACGATCTGCAGGATTTCCTCGCCCGGCTTGGCCACGCCGCCCAGCGTAGTGAGGCGCACATTGCGCACGATGCCGTCGGTGGGCGCGTAAATGTCGGTCGAACCCAGCTGCTCCTTGCGCTGGGTCACGGTCTGCAGCACGCCGGCCAGGTCTTCCTGGGCTTTCACCATGTCCGTCTGGCTATCCTGCAGATACTTGTTGCGCCGGTTGGTGATCTGCGCCTGGATATCGACCACCTGGCGCCGGAGCTTGAGCACCTCGGCGCGGCTGACGTCGCCCGTTTCCAGCAGCGGCAAGTTCATTTCCAGCTCTTCCTTGATCAGCTTCATGGCGCTTTCCAGCGCGCTCACTTCCGCCTGCACGGCGCCCTGGCGCTTGCTGAACAGGGCCAGCTGGTTGGCGCGAAATTCCGGGAACGCCTGCAATTCGGGCGGAAATTTCGGCGCGCCGCCAAATACTTCCGCCTGCAGCCGCGCCACGGCCGCCTTCAGGCCGGCCGCCTTGGCCGTGCTTTCCAGGTAGCTCGTCTCGGCCCGCGTGCGGTCGAAGCGGGCCAGCAGTTCGCCCTTTTTCACGATGCTGCCTTCGTGCACGCGCAGCTCGGCCAGCACGCCGCCGTCGGCCACCTGGATAATCTGGTTGCGCGAGCTGGCGATCACCTGGCCGTTGGCGCGCGTGACCTGGTCCAGCTCCGCCCACGAGGCCCAGGCGATGACGCCCGCCAGCGCCGCCGCGCAGCTCCAGATCAGCAGCCGGCCCCGTTTGGCTTCTTCCCGCGTTTCGACTTTGGCCAGTTTCATGCGACGGCTCCTTGCGCTGCCGCCGGCTGGACCATCGGCGCGGGCGCGGAAGCGGGAACCGCTTGCGGCTTGCCCGACAGCTTGGCCAGGACAACGTCGCGCGGGCCATCGAGCAGCACGCGTCCCGCCTGCAGCACCACCAGCCGGTCGAGCAGGGGCAGCAGGGCGTTCTTGTGCGTGGTGGCGACCATGGTCACGCCTTCGGCCGCCAGTTCGCCCAGCAGGCCGACGATGCGCGCCTCCGTCTTCGCATCCATGGCGCCCGTCGGCTCGTCCAGCAGCCAGATGCGCGGCCTGGCCAGCAGCAGGCGCGTGACGGCGATCAGCTGGCGCTGGCCGCCGGACACGCCGCGCCCGCCTTCCGTGATGGCCAGCGCCAGTCCGCGCGGCTGGCCCAGTATCAGCTCGATCAAGCCCGTGCGCCTGGCCGCCGCCAGGATGGCTTCCTCGCCCGGGTCGGCCAGCCCCAGCAGCAGGTTGTCGCGCAGGGTGCCGCTGAACAGCCGCGTTTCCTGCGGCAGGTAGCCGACCATTTCGCGCACCACGGGCGGCGCCAGCAGCGCCATGTCGACGTCGCCCAGGTAGGCCTTGCCTTCGGCCGGCTGGTACAGGCCCGAAGCCAGTTTCAGCAGGGTGCTCTTGCCCGAGCCGATGGCGCCCACCAGGCCCACCCGTTCGCCGGGACGGATGGCGAGGTTGTCCACTTCCAGCGCCACCTTTTGCGCGCCGCCGTAGGTAAAGCGGATGCGCTCGAAGCGCAGGCCCGTATCGAGGCTGCGCGGCGTCAGCGCGAACTGCGCGTTATCCGCTTCATTGGGCAGGCTGATGACCTGTTCCAGGCCGTCGATCGAAGCGCGCGCATGCGCCCATTGCACCATCACGGCGGGCAGCTGCACGATGGGCATCAGCGCGCGGTTGCTGATGATGGTGCAGGCCATCAGGGCGCCCATGGTCATCTGGTTTTCGGCGACGAACCAGGCGCCCATGGAAATGAGGGCGACGTTGGTCAGCTGCTGGAAGGCGGCCGTGATGTTTTGCGACAGGGCCGCATAGTCGCGGATATTCTGCTCCGCGTGGCTGGTCTCGGCCACCAGCTCGGCCCAGCGCGCCTGCATCATCCATTCGGCGCTGCTGCCTTTCAGCGTCTCGACGCCGTCGACGGCTTCCACCAGCAAGCCGGCCTTGCGGTTGCTGGCGTTGAGGTTCTTGCGCGTGTGGTTCTGGATGGCGCGCTGGAACATCAGGCCGCACACGAGGGCCAGCGGCAGCGCCACCAGCGGCACCACCACCAGCCAGCCGCCGATGATGGTGATCATGGCGAGGAAGATCAGGGCGAAGGGCACGTCCGTCAGCACGAACAGCGACGTCGACGTCAGCACGCCGCGCACCATCTCGAACCCCTTCACCTGCGCCGCCAGGGTACCGACGGAAGCGGGACGCGCCTCCATGCGGATGCCCAGCATGCGCTGGAAGAACCACTCGGACAATTCGTGGTCGACGTCATTGCACGAGTGGTCGACGATGCGGCTGCGCACCTGCTTGAGGATGAATTCGAGGCCGATCGACAGCGCCACGCCGACTACCAGCACCCACAGGGTGCTGAAGCTCTGGTTGGGGATCACGCGGTCGTACACCTGCATGGAAAACAGCGAGGTGGCCATGGTCAGCAGGGTCACCAGCGCCGTGGCCAGCACGGCGTCGACAAACACGCTCTTTTTCAGCCACAGCGCATTGCGCACGAGGCCCAGGGCGCCGGGGCGGGCCGCGCTTTTTTCCGCGCGCCGCGGCAGTCCCACGCAGGCCAGGCCGGCCAGCGAGGCCAGTTGCAAGGGGCGCCCGTCGATGCCTTCGCCACTCCAGGCGCCATCGGCGCCGCGCGCTTGCAGCAAGCCCCAGCCCGTGCTGGCGCTGTAGACGGCGAACGGCAGTTCGCCCGGCGTCGGCTCGTGCAGCAGGCGCGCCGCGCCTTCCAGCCCGGCCGCCTGCCAGACGGTAGTGAGGGCCACGCCGGGGCCGGCGTCGTCGTTTATGTCATCGAGCTGGCGCTGCAAGTCGGCCAGGCGGGCGGCGGCCAGGTGCTGTCCCGTCAGGCGCGCGGCGCGCTCGGTGAGCGTCAGCAAGCCATGTTTGATGGAGGTATCCACGCTGTCTCCTGTTTGCATGATGTCGGTGTCAATTCGCGCGCGCCGTGCCGGCCGGCGCCGTGCGTCCGGCCAGGGTGCCCGTCTGCGCGGCCAGGCGTAGGCTGGCGGCGATCGCCTGCGCGCGCGTGTCTTCCAGTGAAAATTGCGCCTGCGTTGCTTCGCGCACGGCGTTGAGCACGTCGTTCCAGCTCTTGCGGCCGATCACGTACTGGCGCGCATACGATTCGAATACCTGCGTCGAGGTGGTGCTGGCCTCGCCCGCGTTGCCCAGGCGCTGGCGGCTCGCTTCGGCCTCGTTCCAGTCGAGGGTGAAGCGTTCGCGCACCTCGCGCTCGGCCACGTCGTGCGCCGCGCGCGCGCCTTCGCGCCGGGCCACGGCGGCATCCACGCCGGCCTTCGCCGACAGGCCGGCGCCCGGCTGCGCCTGCAGCACCAGCATGGCGCGCGTGCGGTTGTCGGCGTTGATGCCGCCCGTGGGTTTTTCCATGCGCAGCACGACTTTCGGCATGTAGGCCGAGCGCTGCATGGTGATTTCCGAGTCGGCCGCCTGCGCTTCGAAATCGAGGCGCTGCAGGGTGGGCGAGTAGGCGATGGCCTGGCGCATGACGCGCTCCAGGCTGGCGTCGGGCAGCGGTTCGCCCACGCCGACCCCGGTGGCGCTGACGAGGCGCACGGGCTTGCCGGCCAGCTGCGACAGCTGCGCCAGCGCGTTCTCCAGCGCCTGGCGCGCGCTCGACACGTCGTTGGCCGCCTGGTAGGCGCGCGACTCGGCCAGGCGCTGGTCCGTTTGCGAACTGACCGACTGCGCCACGCGGCGCTTGATCATGTCCAGCAGGCGCTGGTGCTCGGCCAGCCCCGTTTCGGCCGAGCGCACGCGCGCCGTCTGGCGCAGCGCTTCCGTGTAGGCGGCGATCACGCGCAGCGACAGGCTCAGGCGTTCTTCCTCAATGGCCGCGCCGGCCGCATCGACCCGGCTGCCGGCCGCGTCGATGCCGGCGTCGATGCGCCCGCCGCTCCACAACGGCTGCTCGATGCGCACCACGCCGCCCGTTTCCTGCGAACCGGTGGGGACTTCGGCCGACAGGCTGGGAAAGCGCTGCCATTGGGCACCATCGAGGTCGGCCCGCGCGGCCGCCTGCGCCGAGCGTTTGCCCTGTACCGCCGGATGGCTTTGCAGCGCCTGCTGCAAGACCTGGTCGAAATTCCACGCCGTACTGCTCTGGGCGCTGGCATCTGGTGCGGCCGTTGCCATGGCAACGGCCGCCAGTACGGCCGCGATGCAGGGCAGGATGCCGGGCCAGAGGGCCCGGCGGAGGGGTATTGCTGGGAAACTGCGTGATCTCATCCCGTGTTTTTCCGGCCGTGCGGCCTGCAGATCTGCATTCGGTATCACTGGATAGCGGGAGTGCGGCGGCAGAACCGCCGCGCTCCCGTACCCGTTTCAGCTAGCCTTGCATGGCGATGGTTTCAGACATGGAAATTGGCCGCCGTCAATTGCGTGATATTCACGCCGCTCAGCAGCACCAGCGCCGTGTCGATGGCATTGGCGCTACTCAGGTCGCTCGAGTGATACACCGTCACGGCACCGCTGTTCTGCGCATCGGCGATGACGATGTAGCCCTGGCCCGACAGCACGCTGCTGTCGGCCGCGATGGCGCTGGCCGCCGCGCCGATCGACACGGATGTGCCGTCGAAGATGAACAGGTTGTCGTTGCCAAAGTCCGTGCTCAGGTTGACGCCCACCGCCACCGACGCCGTCAGGTGGGCGATGGCCGACATGTCGATGACGTCGCCGCCGGCAGCCGGCAGGCCGGTGCTGAAGTCGGCGACCGTCAGCGGATTGTGCAGGGCATTCTGGCTCAGCACGAACAGCTGGCTGGCGTCGGTCAGGTCGGCCTGGGCCTGGGCGGCGGCCGCGGCTGCGGCATCGGCATTCGCCGCCACCGTCAGCGACGCGGCATCCGTCAGGTCTGCCTGTGCCTGCGCTTGCAGGGCCGCTGCCGCTGCCGCATCGGCTGCCAGGTGCAGGGCGTTGGCGTCGGTCAGGCTGGCCGCCAGCGTTGCCGCCGCTGCCGCCGCCGCCGCCGCGTCGGCAGCCTGCGTGAGTGCCACGGCATCGGTCTGGTCGGCGATGGCTTGCACGGCGGCGGCGTGGGCGGCGTCCGCATCCGAGATGAGGGCCAGCGCCGCGGCATCCGTTTGCGCCGCCACGGCATTGGCTTGCACCAGCGCCGCGTCGGCCGCCTGCGCATCGGCGTGGGCCTGGGCCGCGGCCGCATCGTCGGCAAACGCGGCGTTGGCGTTGGCGTGCGCCGTGGCGGCATTGGCGGCCGCCGCTGCAGCCGCCGCGTCGTCAGCCTGGGCCGCCTGGAAGGCCAGCAGGGAGGCTGCGGCCTGCGCTTGCGCCAGTGGCGCGGCGGCATCGGCGGCATGGGCGGCCAGCGCCGCCGCCGCCGCGTTGTTCGCATTCAGCGTGGCGGCCGCCGCTGCCGCATCGTCCGCCTGCGCCGCCTGCGTGATGGCCAGCGAGATGGCGGCCTGGGCGGCTGCTGCTGCCGCCGCGTCGTCGTCATTCTGGGCCGCCGTGGCCGCCGCCAGGGCCGTGGCCGCCGTTGCTGCCGTGCTGGCGGCCAGGGCGTCGGCGGCGATGGCTGCCGTGTGCGCGGCGGCGGAGGCGGCGGCATTGGCCGCTGCCAGGTTGGCGGCAGCGTCGTCGGCCTGCGCTGCCTGGGCGGCGATCAGAGCCGCCGCTGCGGCCGCTGCGCTGGCCGTGGCTGCCGCGTCGGCTGCTGCCGCCGCCGTGGCGGCCGCTTGCGCCACCGATGCGGCTGCTGCGGCGTCGGCCGCTGCCTGGTCGTCGGCGACGGCCTGGTCATGCGCCGCCTGGGCGTTGGCGGCATTGGCGGCCGCCACGGCGGCGGCCGCATCGCTGGCCTGGGCCGCTTGCGTGGCGGCCAGGGAAATGGCTGCCGCCGCTGCCGCCGCTGCTGCCGCGGCATCGTCGGCGTGCGCATTTTGCGCCGCCAGCTGGGCAGCGGCTGCTGCCGCCGCGGTGGCGGCGACATTGGCGTCGGCGGCGATGGCCGCGTTCAATGCCAGCTGCGCATTCGCGGCGGCCGTGGCGGCCGCTGCCGCCGTGGCGTCGTCGGCCTGGGCATTGAGCGTGTTGGCCAGCGAGATTGCCGCCTGGGCCGCCGCCGTTGCGGCGGCGGCATCGGCATTCTGCGCTGCCACCGCTGCCGCATGCGCCGACGCCGCGTTTGCGGCAGCGGTGGCCGCCGCCGCATCGTCGGCCTGGGCCGCCGCCAGCGCCGCATGGGCCGCTGCCGCATTCGCATTGGCCTGCGCTGCCGCATCGGACGCATTCTGCGCGGAGATGAGGAGGTTCAGCTTGAGCGTCTTGTCATTGTCGGCGTCCAGGGCGTTGGTATCGGCCGTTACCGCCGCGTTCAGGTTGGCGATGGCTGCGTTGAGCGCGGCATGGGCATTGATGGCCGCCGTGTCGGCCAGTTGCGCCGCCAGCGTGGCCGCTGCCGACAGGGCCGCCGTGTGCGCGGCGCTGGCGGCGGCATCGTCGGCGGCCAGTGCGGCGCTGGCCGCGGCCAGTGCATTGTTGGCCGCCGTGGCGAGGGCGGCCAGGCCGGCGTCGGCCAGCAGCGCGGCGTCGGCAATGACCTGCGCGGCCGCGGCGGCGGCTGCCGTGCTTGCCGCCGTGGCGTCGGCGCCCAGGGCGGCATTGGTGGCGGCGAGCGAGGCGCTGGCCGTCAGGATTGCCGCGTTCAGCGCCGTCGTGGCCGCATTCAGGGCCGCTTGCGCATTGTTGGCCGCCGTGGCCGCTGCTGCGGCGAGGCTGTCGTCGTTCAGGGCCTGGTTCAGCGCGGCCAGCGCGCTGGCTGCCGTCGCCGCCGTCGTGCCGACGGCCAGGTCGGCCGCCTGCGCGGCCTGCGTGGCGGCCAGCGAGATGGCCGCCGTGAGGGCGGCTGCCGCTGCTGCGGCATCGTCCGCCTGCGCGTGCTGCGTGGCGGCGGCCGAGATGGCGGCGATGGCGGCGGCAGCGGCGGCAGCCGTATCGGCGGCGGTGGCGGCCGCAGCGGCGGCCGTGGCGTTGGTGGAGTTGAGGATGGCCGCGGCGGCGGCGGCATCGTCGGCCAGGGCCTGGTTCAGCGCGGCCAGTGCGTTGGCGGCGATGGTGGCGGCGCTGGCGGCGGCGTTGTCGGCTGCCTGTGCCGCTTGTGCGGCGGCCAGCGAGGTGCTGGCGATGGTCGCGGCCGTGGCGGCGGCGAGGTCGTCGGCGACGGCGGCTGCAGCGGCGGCGCTGGCCGTCACGGCGGCGGCGGCCGTGGCGGCGGCATTCGCGTCGGCCTGCAGGGCGGCGTTCAGGGCGGCCAGGGCATTGGCGGCCGTGGCGGCTGTCGCGGCGGCGGCGGCGTCGGCCGCTTGCGCCGCCTGGGCCGCTGCCAGCGAGGTGGCGGCCACGCCGGCGGCGGTCGCCGCGAGGGTGTCGTCCAGCTGCGCGGCCGTGGCGGCGGCCTGCGAGGTCAGGGCCAGCGTGGCGGCGGCGGTGGCGGCATTGTCGGCGGCGATCGCATTGTTCAGCGTGACCAGCGAGGCGGCCGCCGTGGCGGCGGTCGAGGCGGCAGCGGCATCGTCGGCTTGCGCCGCCAGCGCCGCCGTGTGCGACAGGCCGGCCGTCGTGGCGGCCACGGTGGCGGCCAGCGCGGCCACCAGGTCGAGCGGATGGGCTGCCGAATAGGCGGCCAGGGCGGCGGCATTCGCCGCGTCGTTATTGGCGATGGTGGTCAGCGCGGCGGCATCCGTCAGGGCGGCCTTGGTGGCGGCCACGGTGGCGGCCGTGACGTCGAGCGTGTGGGCGGTGCCCAGCAGGACGGCATCGGTCAGGCCGGCCGTGGTGGCGGCCAGGGTCGAGGCCGTGGCATTCACCGTCGCCACCAGGCCCAGGGCGACGGCGTCCGTCAGGTTGGCCGTCGTTTGCGCGGCGGTGGCGGCCGCCGCATCGACGGTTGCCGTCAGGCCCAGGGCGACGGCATCGGTCAGCGCGGCGGTGGCGGCGGCCGCATTGGCGGCGGCGGTGGCGGCCGTCGAGACGGTGCCCAGCGCCACGGCATCCGTCAGGTTGGCGGTGGCGGCAGCCAGGCCGGCGGCCGTGTTGGCGGCCGTCGAGACGAGGCCCAGTGCCACGGCATCGGTCAGGTTGGCCGTCGTCTGGGCCGTGGCGGCGAGTGCCGCATCGGCGGTGGCGACCAGGCCCAGGGCCACGGCGTCCGTCAGGGCGGCGGTGCCGGCAGTGGTGCTGGCTACCGTGGCGGCGGCGGCCGAGAGCGTGCCGAGGGCAACCGCATCGGTCAGGTTGGCAACATTCGTCGCCGTATTGGCGGCGCCCGCCGCGACGGTGGCGGCCAGGCCCAGGGCGACCGCGTCCGTCAGGTTGGCCGTCGCCTGCAAGGCGGCGGCGGTGGCGGCGTCGGCGGTGGAGGTGAGTCCCAGCGCGGCGGCGTCCGTCAGGGCGGCCAGGCTGGCGGCCGAGGCGGCAGCCAGCCCATCGGCCGTGGAAATGAGGCTCAGCGCGATGGCGTCCGTCTGGCCAGCCGTCGTGACGGCGGCAGCGGCGGCCGCATCGGCGACCGACGAGGCGAGGCCCAGGGCCACGGCATCGGTTTGATTGGCAAGCAATTGCGCCGTGGTCAGGGCGTTTTGCGCCAGCGTATTGGCGGCCGTCAGGGTGGTGACGGCGGCCTGGGCGGCAAGTTCGGCGGCGGCATCGGCGGTGGAGACAAGGCCCAGCGCGCCGGCATCGGTCAGTGCGGCCGTGGCCGCTGCGGCCGTGGCGGCGGCCTGGGCCGCAGCGGCGGCGCTGACGGCCGAGATATCGATGCCGCCCAGCAGGGCGGCCGTTTCCGCCGCCGAGACGGCAGCGGCGGCTGCGCTGATGAGCGCTCCGGCGTCGGTCAGGTTGGCGGTGACTTGCAAGCCGGCCGCCGTCAGCGCATCGGCGGTCGAGATGCCGGCAAGGATGAGGGCATCCGTCAGGTTGGCATCGGCATCGGCGCCATCGGCATCGAGCTGCAAGGCGTTGACGGTGGCCGTCAGGTCGATCACGCTGGTCTGGCCGGCCGTGACATTGGCGGCCAGGGCGGCGAGGTTGGCGAGATTGAAGGCATTCAGGGCGACGTTGACGTCCAGCAGGCTGGCTTGCGCATTGGCGGCCGCTGCATCGGCGTCGGCCTGGTCGGCTGCTTGCTGCAGAGCAACCACATCGGTCTGGTCGGCCACGGCCTGGGCATTGGCGGCATCGTTCGCGGCGGCGGCATCGGCAGCGGCCAGGGCGGCCGCGTCTGTCTGGTTGGCCGTGGTTTGCGCCGCCAGCGCGGCGGCGGCGTCGTTATCGGAAATCACTTGCAGCGCGGCCGCGTCGGTCAGGGCCGCCTGCGCGGCGGCGCTGGCGGACGTGCTGGCGGCGGCATCGGCCGTGATCTGCAGGGCGGCGGCATCGCTCAGGTTGGCGGTCACCACGGCATTGGCAGCCGCGGTGGCGGCAGCGGCGGCGGCGAGGTCGAGCGCGGCGGCATCCGTGTTGTTGGCCAGGGCGGCCGCCGCTGCCGCCGTGGCGGCGTCGGCGCTGGAAATCAGGGCCAGCGCGGCCGCGTCGGTCAGGTCGGCCTGCACCTGCGCCGCGTCCGACGCCAGGGTGGCGGCGTCGGCGATCAGCCCCAGCGTGGGGGCGTCCGTCATGTTGGCCTGTGTCTGGGCATTCGCCGCGTTCGTGGCGGCCGCGTTGGCGGCTGCCTGCAGGGCCACGGCATCGGTGGCATTGGCGATCGACGCATCCCAGGCGGCGACGCCGGCAGCGGCGTCCGAGGCCATCGTCAGGGCCACGGCATCGGTCAGGCCCGCCTGGTTGGCGGCGGCCGTGGCGGCCGTGGCGGCGTTGCTTGCGGCCACGCCCAGCGCCGCCGCATCGCTGGCATTGGCGGCCGTGGCCGCATTCGCTGCCGCCGTGGCGGCGGCGTTCGAGGCGGCCGTCAGCGCGGCGGCGTCGGTGGCGTTGGCCACGCTGGCTGCGGCCGCTGCGGCGGCTGCATCCGCATCTGAAGTGAGGGACAGGGTGGCGGCGTCGGTCAGGCTCGCTTGTATGCCGGCCGCGACGGCGGCGTTGGCGGCGGCGGTTGCCGCCACGTCCAGCGCGGCGGCATCCGTGGCATTGGCCAGGGCCGTGGCGGCAGCGGCAGCGGCGGCGTCGTTGGCCGAGATCGCTCCCAGCGCCGCGGCGTCCGTCAGCGCCGCTTGCGTGTTGGCGGCGGCGGCGACGACATCGGCCGCATCGGCGATCAATTGCAGTGCTGGCGCGTTGGTCTGGTCGGCCTGCGTTTGTGCCGCGTCTGCAGCGGCCTGTGCGGCGGCGGCATTGGCGGCGGCCGTGATGGCGGCCGCATCGGCGTTCTGAGCGGCCGTCGTGGCGGCCAGCGAGGCGGCGGCCGTGGCGTTGGCGGCCGCGGCAGCGCTGTCGTCATTCGTGGCGGCGCTGGCGGCCGCCTGGATGCCGGGAAGGACGGCGGCCGTGCTGATGGCGAGCGCGTCGTCGTTGGTGGCCGTATTGGCGGCAGCCAGTGCCGCCGCCGCCGCTGCCGCTGCCTGCGCCGCCAGCTGGTCGGCGAGGAGGGCGGCGTTGGCCGCGGCTTGCGAAGCGGCAGCCGTGGCCGCGGCCGTGGCCGCATTGGCGTCGTCGGCCAGCGCGGCGTTGGCGGCGGCGAGAGCGGCGGCGGCGGCCAGGATGGCTGCATCGGTGACGGTGGTGGTGGTGGATTGATTCCCCGTGCCGCCCTGGCCGCCGGTCGAGCCGCCCGTACCGCCCGTACCGCCCGTACCTCCCGTACCCGTGCCGCCCGTGCCGGAACCGCCAGCGGCGGCGCCGCCGCCACCGCCACCGCCGGCTGCGGCGGCAACCAGGCCCAGGCCGCCAATCGCGCCCAGGGCGCCGAGTCCGCCCAGGCCGCCAGCAGCGCCCGCACCGGCGCCTGCACCTGCGCCAGCGCCAGCCGATGCGCCGGCGACGTCGACGACGCTGCCGCTAGGAATGGCGCCCGCTCCGGCCCCGGCTCCCGCGCCTGCACCCGCAGCGCCGCCATTGTTGTCGCTTTGTGGCGTGCCCGTATTGGCCGTTCCCGTGCCGCCTGCCTGGCCCGCTGCGGCGCCACCACCACCGGCTGCCGCCGCCGCGGCTGCCACGGCCGCCGCGGCGCCCAGGGCGCCGGCCGTGCCATTGCTGTCGGCGCTGCCGGTGACTTCGACGACGTTCTCTGGCGGCATGGTCTGGTCGGCCACGGCGCCTCGCGCCAGCTCTTCCTCGTCGTATTGTTTGCGCTCGCCATTCTTGGCATTCGCGGCTTTTTTGACGGGCGTGGCGAGCTTGGCGCCGGCGGCTTCGGCATTGACGGGAACTTGTGCTGGATTTTGTGCGGTGGCCATTTGAAAATCTCCGGAATAGGTTATGTGTTCGTTAAATTTTTTAAGATATTAAAAAATTAATAAATATAATTTGTTTCCATGGTTTCTCCGGCGTGGCTTGGGCCGTGATCGATCTTGGGTACTGCTGATGCGTATGGTGGCAAGTAAAACATATTTGAATAAAAACCGCTGGGAGAAAAGTGCGGCTATTTCAAAATAATAAAAATGTTATTTTTGCATTTGTTTTTCGGCTCCTTCATTTTCCCGTTTTGCGCGGCACCGGGGACTGGCTTGCCTGGCGATATCCACTGTCGGGATGCGGATGTTTTTCTATCTCCGCTCTTGCTGTCACTCTGATGTTAGTTTCAATTTTGAAACATTCAATTTCATTTTGATCATTCGCCATGGCTCTATTCTTTCAAGCTTTGCTGAAGGAAACAATCACGGATTGTCACGAAACGGAGCTTTTCAGTTGAATCCGCTGCCAGGTTCCATTATTTTCGCGACTTTCCTTGAAAAACCGTCTCGCTATCAAATTGGTAGTTGTTGTTTTTTGGTTGGTGATTATTAAATTTGATCGCCAATAAAATGCGATAGAAATAATTATTTGTAATTTCAATATCGAATAATTGCTATCGAATCAATAGTCTTTATTTGCGAAGGGAAATTCTTGATAATCACTATCGGAAGCGTAGTGAGATACGCCGACGGGCAGGAGGGAGGGATGAAATAGAAAACGCCCCGGCGGGCGGGGCGTTTTTGCGGCGCAGGGGAGGGGGCGGTCAGCCTTCCTCGCGCCAGCGGCGCAGGCGGATGGCGGCGTACAGCAGTGCCGCGCCGACCGCGGCACCCAGCCAGACGGCTGGCAGGGCCAGGCTGGACCAGGAATTGCTGAACACGCCGAGGCGTGTCATGTGCGAGCCGCCTTCTGCCAGGGCGCGCATTTGCGGCAGCAGTTCCGGTTCGAACAGATACCAGCTGCCGGGCAGGGTGCCCAGCAGGGCGCGTCCGATGACATTCATCTGTATCCAGCTGACGTCGCTTTCCGTCAGCGTCATCTTGCCGGCCCAGACCGTCAAGATCAGCAGCAGCAGCGGCACGCCGACAGCCCACAGGAAGACCTTGGACTTGGCCCAGCTCGATACCATCAGCAACCAGCCCACGGTGGGCAAGGCCCACAGGCAATACACGGGCAGCAAGCCGAACACGCGCAGCGGTCCCAGATACAGGCCGGGCGAGCTGGCCAGGTCGGCAAACACGTGGATGCCGTTGGCGGCCAGCACGCCGCTCAGTATCAGCACCAGCGCCAGCGAGGTGATGCTGGCGGCGGCGGCGACGATTACCGGCGCCACCAGCAGGGCGATGATGGCTTTCGACAGCACCGTCTGCGTATCCGAGATGGGCAGCGACTTCCAGAACAGCACGCTGCGGTCGCGGCGGTCGTCATGCAGAGCGCTCAGGCAATAGAAAAACACGAGGAAACCCAGCGCCAGGAACAGGGGCGCGGCCGCGTACGTGTAGTTGTTGGCGACGGCGTCGATGATTTCCGTGCGGCGCGGCCCGAAGGTGCGGGTATTGAAGATGGCGCTCCAGGACACTTCCTCGCCATTGATGGTCAGCGCCGTGCGCGTCTTGGTCTTGGCGATGGTGCCGATCGTCATCAAGGCGCCCAGCAAGGTCATGACGATGCCGATCACGGCTGGCGTCCACAGCAGCATGCCCTTGTGCTCCCACAGCTCGCGCCGCAGCAGCCATTGCATTTTTTTCATGGGGGAAATGCTCATTGGTACGATCCTTTCATGGTCGCGACAAACAGGTCAGCCAGGCTGGGAGTGCGCAATTCGCCGAGGGCGGCCAGCTGGGTGCGGGCGACGCCATCGAACAGCATCACGGACTTGCCGAACACGCTGCGCTCGCTGATCGGCTGCAGGGCGCGCGCCGGGTTGACGTGCTGCGGGCCCACCATCACCTCGACATAGCGTTCGCCCACTTCTTCCATCGTCGAGGCCAGCACGATCTTGCCGTCGCGAATGAACATCAGGTCGCTGAGGATGTGTTCCACCTCCTCGATCTGGTGGGTGGTGATGACGATGGTCTTGTTTTCATCGAAATAGTCTTCCAGCAGGTTCTGGTAGAACTGCTTGCGGTACAGGATGTCCAGGCCCAGGGTCGGCTCGTCGAGCACCAGCAGCCTGGCGTCGATGGCCATCACCAGCGCCAGGTGCAGCTGCACGATCATACCCTTCGACATGGCCTTGACCTTCATCTTCGGCGCCAGCTTGGTATGCGCCAGGTAGCGCTCGGCCTTGCTGCGGTCGAAGCGCGGATGCACGCCGGCGACAAAGTCGATGGCGTCGCGCACACGCAGCCAGCCCGGCAGGATGGCGACGTCGGCGATGAAGCAGACATCGTCCATCAGCGCGTCTCGCTGCAGGCGCGGATCGCGCCCCAGCACCGACAGCTCGCCATCGAAGCCCGTCAGGCCCAGGATGGCTTTCAGGGTGGTGGTCTTGCCCGAGCCGTTAGGCCCGATCAGGCCGACGATGCGTCCCGGCGCGATATCGAAGCTGATGCCGTCGACGGCCACCTGCTTGCCGTACTGCTTGCGCAAGCCGCGCGCGCTGATGACGCTGTCGTTGTTCAATGCATTCATGCGCCTTCTCCCTTGACGCCGTCCTGGCGGCTGGCCAGCAGCAGTTGTTCCAGATTCAGGCCCAGTTGCGTAATGCGTTCCAGCATGGCCGGCCATTCTTCGCGCATGAAGCGCTCGCGTTCACTGGCCAGCAATTTGTCGCGGGCGCCTTCCAAGACATACATACCGAGTCCTCTGCGTTTTTCCACCAGGGCATCGTCGACCAGTTCCTGATAGGCGCGCGAGACCGTAATGGGATTCAATTGATAGTCGGCCGCCACCTGGCGCACCGAAGGCAAGGCGTCGCCGGACTGCAGCACGCCATCGAGCATCATGCCCACTACCCTGGCCTTGAGCTGGCGGTAGATGGGACTATTGTCATTCCATTCCGCGCTCATGGGATGCGCTCCGACAAGGGCGGGGCGGGACGGCGCGTAAAAAGTGCTGTAGGCATCGAAGCTCCGTGATTTATTGAGTTGGTGTTGTAGTTAACTATAACAGTGAAAATTCAAATGTCAACAAAATCATGTTTTTCTATCCATGAGGAAACTATAATGTTGCGTCTTTGAGAATCTTACTTGATAACTTCTGGCGAATATCATCGCCAGTCACCATGAAAGCAGCAATGATCAATCGATATGACGAGTTGCATAAACTGTTCAGGCGCGCCGGCTGCGGCGTCGCCCTGTTGGCCGTACTGAGCGCCTGTGGCGGCGGTTCCGGCGGTGGCACGGCCACGCCGCCGCCTGTACCGCCGGTCGACACGCCGCGCTACCTGCTGGGCGGCACGGTCAGCGGCCTGCTGCCCGGCGCCAGCGTCGTGCTGGCGAACGGCACGGATAAGGTGACCGTCACGGCCAACGGCGCGTTCAGCTTTGCCGGCAAGCTGGCGGCGGGTGCCAGTTACGATGGCAAGGTCGACAGCGCCTCCGCTGGCCTGGGCTGCAGCATCGCGCAAGGCGCGGCGACGATGGGCAGTGCGGATGTCAGCACGCTTGCCGTGCGTTGCCTGCCCATCGTGCTGGCCGGCGTGCAGGAGCGTATCCAGCGTATCGATGGCATGGTGCAGGATGCTGCGGGCAATTCTTACTTCTCCGATTCGTCCACGCAGGTGATCCACAAGCTTGCCCCCGACGGCAGCCTCAGTATTTACGCTGGCATGCCGGGCAAGACGGGTGCCGTCGACGGGCCTGCCGCCAGCGCGACCTTCTACATGAGCGGCGGTCGCGCACCGCTGGCGATCGACGGCAAGGCGAATCTGTACGTGGCCGACAGCTGCAATGGCCTGGTGCGAAAAATTACGCCTGCCGGGGTGGTCAGTACATTGGCCGGGAAGCGCCGCGCCAATTGCAGCGGGCCGCAGGAGGGGCAGGATGGCGATACTGCATACGCCGATGGCGCGGGGACGCAGGCGCGGTTCGGATGGATCACCAGCATGGCCATGGACCGCAACGATGATGTGCTGCTCGTCGATGACGGATCGGCGCCGGTTCGCCGGGTGACGCCAGCTGGCGTGGTCAGTTCCATCAATGTCCTGTTTGCCGAGCCGAATGGCCTGCCAAGGGCAGGACTAGCGGGGCAGATAGCGGTCGATGCCAACGGCGTCATTTACTTGAGCAACAGTGGCGGCAGCAAGGTCTACCGCTTCGATCGTGGCGTGGCGACCCTGGTTGCTGGAAATGCGAGAACGACTGGCTATGATGGCAAGGGGGCGAATGCCAGCTTCCGGGGCGTGCGCAGCATGATGTTCGAGCGCAGCGGCAATTTGTTGCTGGCCGACCGAGACGCCATCCGCCGCATGACACCCGATGGCGAGGTGACGACGGTGGCGGGGCGCGTGGTGCCCGACGCGACAGGGAAATCTCTCGACTGGAAAAATCTGGCGCTGATATCGAGCGAGGATTCAGGCGCCATGCTGGTCTTCGATTCCAGCCTGCAACGGCTGAACCGGGTGGATGCCGGCAACAGGATTGCGACCGTGCCTGTCATGCTGAGCGATGCCGGATCGGCGGACGGCGTGGGCGCTGCAGCTCGCGTGGGCAATGTCAGGGCATCGACCATGTGCAGCGACCCCGCGGGGAATGTCTATCTGCTCGATGCGGTCGGCAAGGTGCTGCGCCGGCTGGCGCCAAATGGCAAGCTCGAGCTGTATGCGGGGATTGCCGGCCGCGCCGGCAGCGACGACGGCGCGCGGCTCAGCGCGACCATGGCCAGCCCCGTGGCGATCGCTTGCGGTGCGGATGGGGCCGTGTATGTTGCCGACAGGGCGCCGGATGCGCCTGCGTTTAATTTACGTAAGATCAATAGCGACGGGGTCATGTCGACCATCGAGCAATTGCCGGCTGACACCAATAGCCTTCAGCAGTATATCCTGGCGATTGACAAGGATGGCTATATTACATGGATGGAGATCTTCGGCGAGGGCATTTACCGGCGCCCGCCCGGCGGCGTATTTTCCTTGTTCGTGTCCTTTGACGCGCTCACGCGCGCCCTCGGCGATCGCGATCCCGGCCCCCAATCTGTCCTCCCCTACAGCATTGTGTTTGACAGCACAGGGGAGATGTATTTTGATGACTACTATCATCAGGTGATATTCAAGGCGAATCGTTCCGGCAGCGTGACCGTGTTTGCCGGCACCTTGTACTCGAGTAAAAATATCGACGGTGCGCCTGGCGTGGGCAGCCTGTCATTTGCGGGCATGCCCAGCCTGGCCATCGACAAGGCCGACAACCTGTACGTCAGCGGCCAGGATGGCGTGCGCAAAATCAACCCGGCTGGGGTTATTTCCACACCGCAGCTGGCATGGGGCAATCCCATCGTGGACATCGTAGCTTTTGGCAATGGCACGCTGTACGGCTATACCGCCCGTGCCATCGTCCAGACGCCTTTGCCTTAGGCCCGGCTATGGGCAGGCGCGGCTGGCAAGTCCGTCAGCCGCGCCTGCAAGTCCAGCGCATTGAACAGGGCGGCCCCGGCGGCCGTATTGTCGAAGATGCACCAGCTGCCTGCCTGCGCCGGTTCGCGCAGGCAGGCAGCCAGGCTTGCCAGGTACGCAGGCGGGTAGTCGGAGTAGTAGATTGTCGGGCTGCCGTGCAGGCGCAAATAGGCCACTTCCGTCGTCGGCACGTGCGGGCCAGGCTGGCCGGCGGGCGGATCGGCCTGCACGCGCGTGATGCGCTGCAGCGTTAACAGCCCGGTCGCGCCTTCCTCGAACCAGCTGGGGTGGCGCGCTTCGCACGCGAGCATGCCGCTGAAGCGCTGGCGCAGCGCACTGAAAAATGCGGCGGCCACGGCCGTATCGAATTGCAGGCTGGGCGGCAGCTGCACCAGTACGCAGCCCAGTTTTGTTCCCAGTTGCAACACTTCCCCCGTAAAGCGATCCAGTTCCGCCGCGCCATCGCGCAAGCGCCGTTCGTGCGTGATGCTGCGCGGCAATTTCACGCTGAAGCGGAAATGGTCGGGCACGCCGTCGGCCCAGCGCGCGTAGGTGGCGGGCTGGTGCGGGCGATAGAACGAGCTGTTGATTTCCACGCAGGACAGGGCGCGGGCGTAGCGCTGCAGGTGGCTGCCTGCGGAGGGGAAGTGGCTGGCGGCGGCACTGGAGATGCTCCAGCCGGCCGTGCCGATGTAATGCGTGTGCATGGCGCCATTACAGCAGGGCCGGGCGGGCGCGGCTATCGGACAAACGCCCGTGGCGCGGTCAGCGGTCGCCTAGTCGATGATGTCGCCATTGAGGTCGTGGCGCGTGATGTTGCCGCGCGCATCGATGGCGATCCAGCCGCCGCGCGGCCCTTCCGGCGGCGTCACGTCGCATTCCCAGTCGGGCAGCACATAGCGCAAGGTGTCGTCGACTTTATGCAGGGCAGGGCGGTGCGTATGGCCGTGGATCATCACGGTACTCGCGTGTTCGGCAAATACTTGCGCCACGGCATCGGGCGTGACATCCATGATGTCCATGGATTTTTCGCCATTGTGCTCGCGGCTGCTCTGGCGCAAGCCGTCGATGATGGTCTTGCGCTGCGCCAGCGGCATGGATAAAAACTGTTTTTGCCAGGCCGGCTGGCGCACCATGGCGCGAAACTCCATGTACTTGACGTCTTTCGTGCATTCGGCGTCGCCATGCAGCAGGACGATGCGCCGGCCGGCAATGGTGGCCACGTGCGGTTCGCTGAGCAGGGTGGCGCCGGCCGCGGCGGCAAAGCCGGAGCCGACGAGGAAATCGCGGTTGCCGGCGATCCAGTACACGTGTACGCCAGCATCGCTGACGGCGCGGATGGCAGCCGTCATGCGCGCATTGAACGGGTCTTCCAGGTCATCGTCGCCGGCCCAGTATTCGAACAGGTCGCCTAATAGGTACAGCGCTTGCGCATATTGCGCATGGTGTTCCAGGAAGGAAAGAAAGGCGGCGCTGGTGCGCGGGTGCGAGCTCTGCAGGTGCAGGTCGGAAATAAAGAGTGCGGCAGGCATTGTCATCGTTCAACGCTCCCAAAAAGTGATGTACATGGAGAGGCGCAAACGCTGCAATGCCTGTTATTCATGGTGCCAGAGCCGAATTAAGCGGCTTCTACCTTCTCGATGATCACGTCGGTCACCGGCACGTCGGCGAACATGCCGGCGCGCGAGGTTTTCACGGCGCGGATGGCGTCGACGACTTCCTTGCCATCGGTGACTTTGCCGAACACGGCATAGCCCCAGCCGTCCTGGCCTGGGTAGTCGAGGAAGCTGTTGTTCTTGATGTTGATGAAGAACTGGGCCGATGCCGAGTGCGGATCCGACGTGCGGGCCATGGCCAGCGTGTAGGTATCGTTTTTCAGGCCGTTCTTGGCTTCGTTTTCGACGGTGGTGTCGGCAGGCTTCTGTTTCATGCCTGGTTCGAAACCGCCGCCCTGGATCATGAAGCCGTCGATGACGCGGTGGAAAATCGTGTTGTCGTAGTGACCGGCTTTCATGTAGGCCAGGAAGTTGGCAACCGTTTTCGGCGCTTTTTCGGCGTCCAGTTCAGCGGTGATCTTGCCCAGATTGGTGGTGATGATGACGGAGGTCATGATGATCCTTAATAAATTGGATGAAAAGTTGATTTGGGCCGTGGCATGCCACGGCGGCATGCGGAGACCGCAAAAACGCTATTTTACAGTTTTGCGGGCGCTGTCTTGAGTAAAGTCGCCGATTCGATCAGCACGGGGGTGACGGGCACGTTCTGGTGCGGTCCCTTGTCGGCCACGGGCACGGCCTTGATCTTGTCGACCACGTCCATGCCGCTGACGACTTTGCCGAACACCGTATAGCCGAAGCCGTCGCGGCCAGGATAGTCGAGCGCGCCGTTGTCGTTGACGTTGATGAAAAATTGCGCCGTGGCCGAATGCGGGTCGCCCGTACGCGCCATGGCGATGCTGTAGGTGACGTTTTGCAAGCCGTTTTGCGCCTCGTTCTTGATCGGCGCCTTGGTGGCTTTCTGTTTCATGTTCTTGTCGAAGCCGCCGCCCTGTATCATGAAGCCATCGATGACGCGGTGAAACACGGTTCCCTTGTAGTATCCGCTTTTGACATACTGCAAGAAGTTGGCCACGCTTTTCGGCGCTTTTTCCTGGTCCAGTTCCAGCACGATCTCGCCCATGCTGGTTTTCAGGGCCACGTGCGGCGTGGGATCGAGGGCTGCCGACGGCGTTGCAGGCGTGGCCGCGACGACGGCGCCGCCCAGGGTCAGGCTGGCGAACAGGGTGCAGAAGCGGGCCAGGAATGGCAGGCGTTTCGATTTGGTTTCTTGCATGGAGGCGTCCTTAATCGTTATTTTTCTCTAAACTTGCTTTAATTGTAAAGAAGTGAAAATTCGGTTGAACATCGTAAAAACCTGATTCATATCGGGCCAGTATGGTTTTTATCAATGTTATACTTGACCGCTAACGCCCTAATTCTAACAAACAAGAACAACAATATAGCGGGTCGTACAGTCTCGGCGCACACGGCAGTTCAGTGGCGCGGCACCCCTGGTGTCCGCGCCTGTCTGTCGTTTTGCCTGGCTGGCGGCCGCTCCACTTGCAAAGTACGATGAGCAATCTAAAGATTTACAACACCCTGGCTCGCGAGAAGCAGGTATTCGTCCCGATGGAAGCGGGCAAGGTACGCATGTACGTCTGCGGCATGACCATCTACGATTATTGCCATATCGGCCATGCGCGCATGATGATGGCCTTCGACGTCATCTACCGCTGGCTGAAGGCGTCCGATTTCGACGTCACCTATGTGCGCAACATTACGGACATCGACGATAAGATCATCCGCCGCGCCGTGGAAAACGGCGAGACGATCTCGCAGCTGACGACGCGGTTCACCCGCTACATGGATGAAGACACGGCCGCGCTGGGCATCTTGACGCCCGACCATACGCCGCGCGCCACCGAATACGTGCCGCAGATGCTGAGCCTGATCGAGCAGCTGGAAGCGAAAAACCTCGCCTACCAGGGCGTTGACGGCGATGTCAATTACGCCGTGCGCAATTTCCCCCACTACGGCAAGCTGTCGGGCAAGTCGCTCGACGACCTGCGCGCGGGCGAGCGTGTCGACGTCAACACGGGCAAGCGCGATCCGCTCGATTTCGTGCTGTGGAAGTCGTCGAAGGAATCCGAGCCGGAAGAAGTCAAATGGGATTCGAAGTGGGGCAAGGGCCGCCCGGGCTGGCATATCGAGTGCTCGGCCATGTCGTGTGCCTTGCTCGGTGAACAATTCGACATCCACGGCGGCGGCGCGGACTTGCAATTCCCGCACCACGAAAACGAGATCGCCCAATCCGAAGGCGCGTTCGGCCATACCAGCGTCAATTACTGGATACATAACGGATTCGTGCGCCTGGACAATGAAAAAATGTCCAAGTCGCTCGGCAACTTCTTCACCATCCGCGAAGTGCTGCAAAAGTACGACGCCGAAGTGATCCGCTTCTTCATCCTGCGCGCGCATTACCGCAGCCCCCTCAATTATTCGGACGTGCACCTGGACGATGCGCGTCTGTCGCTGACGCGCCTGTACACGGCGCTGGCCGACGTGGCGGTGGAAGAGGGCGCGATCGACTGGAGCGAAGCGCACGCCGTGCGCGTGCGCGAAGCGATGGATGACGATTTCAACACGCCGCTGGCCGTGGCGGCCCTGTTCGACCTGGCAACGGAAGTGAACAAGAGCAAGTCGCCGACCCTGGCGCGCCAGCTGAAAGGCTTGGCGGGCGTGCTGGGCTTGCTGGAGCGCACGCCGCAGCAATTCCTGCAAGCCACCGTCGGCGCCGCCGGCGGCCAGGACGAGGCGGCAGGCATCGAAGCGGCCATCGCGGCGCGCAGCGCGGCGAAAAAGGCGCGCGACTTTGCCGCATCGGACAAGATCCGCGCCGATCTGTTGGCTGCGGGCATCATTCTCGAAGACAAGCCTGACGGCTCGACCAACTGGCGCCGCGCATGATGCCAACGTCCAGGGACAACGGGGAAGCCCCGGTAGCGGCGCAGGTGATCCAGGTGCCGCACTACTGGGAAGAGGCGAAGATCGAGCTGATGAAGCGCGACCGCATCATGAAAAAGCTCATCCCGCAATTTGGCGACCTGCACCTGGTCGGCCATAGCGACCCGTTTACCACCCTGGCCCGTTCCTTGGTCGGGCAGCAGATCACGCCCAAGGCGGCGGATGCCGCCTGGAAAAAACTGCTGCTGGCCTGCCCGAAATGCACGCCCTCGCAAGTGCTGAAGGCAGGCGCCGAGCAACTGGCTGCCTGTGGCTTGTCCAAACGCAAGACCGAATACATCCTCGACCTGGCCGACCATTTCAAGGCCAAGCGCGTGCACGCCAGCCAGTGGGACCAGATGGATGACGAAGCCGTCATCGCCGAGCTGGTGCAGATCCGCGGCATCGGCCGCTGGACCGCCGAGATGTTTTTGATATTTAATTTGCTGCGACCGAATGTCTTGCCGCTCGACGATCCTGGTCTGATCCAGGGTATCAGCGTCAATTATTTCTCCGGCGAACCTGTTTCCCGCAGCGATGCGCGCGAAGTTTCCGCCAATTGGGAGCCGTGGCGCACCGTGGCGACGTGGTATCTGTGGCGCAGTCTCGACCCTGCAGCCGCCCCTGCCGCATCCGATACAGCCCCCGGCGCACCAGCCGGTACGGTAAAATAAACATAGATGACGCCGCGCGCCCTGGCGCCGTGGCCGGTAAAACCTGGAGGTACAATGACTAAAACGACTTTCCTCAATTTTGAACAGCCGATCGCGGAACTCGATTCCAAGATCGAAGAGTTGCGCTTCGTGCAAGACGATTCGGCCGTCGACATCTCGGAAGAGATCGACCGCCTGGCCAAGAAGAGCCAGCAGCTGACCAAGGATATCTACGCCAAGCTGACGCCTTGGCAAGTGGCGCAGATCGCGCGCCACCCGCAGCGCCCCTACACCATGGATTACGTGAATGAAATCTTTACCGATTTCCACGAATTGCATGGCGACCGCAGTTACGCGGACGACCTGTCCGTCGTCGGCGGCCTGGCCCGCTTCAACGGCCAGCCATGCATGGTCATCGGTCATCAAAAGGGCCGCGACACGAAAGAGCGCGCCATGCGCAATTTCGGCATGCCGAAACCGGAAGGCTACCGCAAGGCCATGCGCCTGATGAAAGTGGCTGAAAAGTTCAACTTGCCGATTTTCACGTTTGTCGACACGCCAGGCGCCTTCCCCGGCATCGACGCGGAAGAGCGCGGCCAGTCGGAAGCGATCGGCCACAACCTGTACGTGATGGCGGAACTGAAAGTGCCGCTGATCGCCACCATCATCGGTGAAGGCGGTTCCGGCGGCGCACTGGCCATTGCCGTGGGCGATGCCGTGCTGATGCTGCAGTACTCGACCTATGCCGTGATTTCGCCGGAAGGCTGCGCCTCGATCCTGTGGAAGAGCGCCGAACGCGCGTCCGACGCGGCCGAAGCGCTGGGCCTGACGGCGCACCGCCTGAAAGCCATGGGCCTGATCGACAAGATCATCAACGAACCGCTGGGCGGCGCCCACCGCGATCCGAAACAGATGGCCACCTTGCTGAAACGCGCACTGGCCGATACCCTGCGCCAGTTCCACGGCATGAAAACCAAGGACCTGCTGGCCGCGCGCCACGAGAAGTTGCTGAGCTACGGCAAGTTCAAGGAAACCACGCCGAGCGAGTAAGCCGTCGCAGGTCGGCGTAGGTTGGCGTAGGTCGGCTTAGCGCAGCGTAAGCCGACAAGACGTAAGTCGACAAGACAGTAAAACACCAGGGACAGGCAGGTAGCCGAACACACTCGGCTATCCACCTGTCCCTCTTTGCATTCCCGGAGTCCGAATTGAAAAAGCAACAAACCGCCACCGTGCCCGATATCTTCGCCCGTGCGCTGGACGCCTGTGCGCTGCCAGCGGGCAGTCCCGTTGGCATTGCCCTGAGCGGCGGCCTCGATTCCGCGGCCTTGCTGCACCTGGCGCATGCCTGGGCGCAGGAGCAGGGCGCAATCCTGCATGCCTTCCACGTGCACCACGGCCTGAGCCCGAACGCGGATGCCTGGCTGGCCCACTGCGAACATGCGTGCGCCGGCATGGGCATCGCCTTCGAGGCACGCAAGGTCGCGCTGGAAAAGAATGCGAAGACGGGCACGGAAGAGGCGGCCCGCAAGCGCCGCTACGCAGCCCTGGGCGAGCTGTGCGCCACGCATGGCGTGCGCCTGCTGCTGACGGCCCACCACCAGGATGACCAGGCTGAAACGGTGCTGCTGCAATTGCTGCGCGGCTCGGGCACGGCGGGCTTGTCCGGCATGGACGGCGCCAACAGCGCGCCCGAACTGCTGGGCAATCCGGACCTGGTGATGGCGCGTCCTTTGCTCTCCGTGTCGCGCCGGCAACTCGAAACGTACGTGGCGAAACATGCGATCGCGCACATCCACGACGAATCGAATGACGATCCGCGTTTCGCCCGCAATGCCCTGCGGCATCAGGTGATGCCCGTGCTGGCGCAGGCGTTTCCCGGTTTCCAGGAACGCTTCGCCCGCAGCGCCCAGCATGCGCAATCGGCGCAGCGCCTGTTGACGGAGCTGGCGACGCAGGACTTGTCAGATTGCCTCGATGGCGATTGCATCGAACTGGCGAAATTGCGCGCGCTGAGCATGGACCGCTGCTACAACCTGCTGCGCCACTGGTTCGGCACGCGCGGCTTGCGCATGCCGTCGACGGCGTGGCTGGCGGAAATGCTGGCGCAACTGCTCGAGGCGCGGCCCGATGCGCAATTGCTCGTCACGCATCCCGAATGCCATGTGCGGCGTCACCGCGACCGCCTGTATTTGACGCCGAAGCTCGACGACCTCGCGGGCATGCGCGACAGGAGCGACGCGAATATCCCGGGCCTGGAAAAAGCCAGCCAGCAATTTGCGTGGCGCGGCGAGGCCAGCCTGGCGTTTCCTGCCTACGGCGGCGTGCTGCATTTCGATGCCGTGGCGGAGGGTGGCCAGGGCATCGATATTGCCTGGCTGCAAACTCAAGCCTTGACCATCGATTTCCGCCAGGGCGGCGAGCGGCTGAAGCTGGCGCTGAACCGTCCCACCAAGAGCTTGAAATACCATTACCAGGCCTTCGACGTGCCGGCCTGGGAGCGCGAACGCCTGCCCCTTGTCTGTGCGGCGCAACAATTGCTGTATGCAGCTGGTATTGGCCTCGATTGCCATTGCCTGAGTCTGCTGGATCGTCCACGCGTGACCTTGCGCTGGCAGTCCTGCTGAGCGCAGGGACGGCTGCCACGGCCACTCCCGGGGTGGCCGGCAAGTGGCTGTTCAAGCCAGCTGGACTGCATGGATTGGTTATTTCCATATGTGTAATTGGTATGAGCTAATGCGCTTTTTAGCTTGTTATTTTGCATTGCGGCATGTAGAGTAAAGCCCTCCTTTTTTATTCTTCTTGAGCGGAAACTTCACTCTTATGGCTTTAATCGTCCACAAATATGGCGGTACGTCGATGGGCTCGACTGACCGTATCAAGAATGTCGCCAAGCGCGTTGCCAAGTGGCACGACGCTGGGCATCAAATCGTGGTGGTGCCATCCGCCATGTCGGGCGAAACGAACCGCCTGATTGGACTGGCCAAGGAAATCATGGATCAACCCGATCCCCGTGAACTTGACATGATCGCCTCGACAGGCGAACAAGTGTCCGTCGGCCTATTGTCGATGGCACTGCTGGCGATCGGCAAACAAGCCGTATCCTATGCTGGCTGGCAAGTCGCGATCAAGACCGATTCCGCCTTTACCAAGGCACGCATCCAGTCGATCGATGACGAAAAAGTCAAACGCGACCTCGATGCGGGCAAGATCGTCATCATTACCGGTTTCCAGGGCGTCGACGAGAACGACAATATCGCGACCCTGGGCCGCGGCGGTTCCGACACCTCGGCCGTGGCGATCGCCGCCGCCATGAAGGCGTCCGAATGCCTGATCTTCACGGACGTCGATGGCGTCTACACGACCGACCCGCGCGTGGTTTCCGAGGCGCGCCGCCTGAAGACCATCACCTTTGAAGAAATGCTGGAACTGGCTTCGCTGGGTTCCAAAGTGCTTCAAACGCGTTCGGTGGAATTTGCCGGCAACTACCGCGTGCCCACGCGCGTGCTGTCGTCGCTGACCGACCCGATGTTGCCGCTGGAAATAGAAGCCAATTCAGGCACCCTGATTTCGTTTGAGGAAGATACAAACATGGAACAAGCAGTCATCTCCGGCATCGCCTTCAACCGCGATGAAGCCAAAATCACCGTGCTCGGCGTGCCCGACCGTCCAGGCGTGGCGTACCACATCCTGGGACCGGTGGCGGACGCGAATATCGAAGTCGACATGATCATACAGAATCAGTCGGTCGACGGTAAAACGGACTTCACCTTCACCGTCTCGCGCGGCGAGTATGCACGCGCGCTGGCCGTGCTGGAAGCGAACCGCGAATCGCTGGGCGCGGCCAGCATCACGGGCGACGCCAAAGTGTCGAAACTGTCCGTCGTCGGCGTCGGCATGCGCAGCCACGTGGGCGTCGCATCGCAGATGTTCCGCACCCTGTCGGAAGAGGGCATCAACATCATGATGATCTCGACTTCGGAGATCAAGATTTCCGTCCTGATCGATGAAAAGTACATGGAGCTGGCCGTGCGCGCGCTGCATAAAGCGTTCGAGCTGGAAAAAGCTTAAAAATGTAAAAATATTGCCCCACGCCCTTGACCAAAGGGGGGGCAGTCGATATTATGACGTTCGTCGCTGCAGCGCAGTTAGCTACAGAGACATAGTTGAGTAATCAGCTAGGAGACGTGGCCGAGTGGCCGAAGGCACATCCCTGCTAAGGATGCATACGGCTTATACCTGTATCGTGGGTTCGAATCCCACCGTCTCCGCCAGTACAATAAAACCCGCTGCTTCGAAAGAAGCAGCGGGTTTTTTCATTTCCGCCTTGCGGAGACGAGCAAAGCGCCTGCGCGCTTTGCGCGTGGGATGCGAAGCCTTGCGCGTACTCGCGCAAGGCTCCCCGTATCCTCATGCTGCCGCGCTGCGCGCGCACGTTGGCCGCGTGGCGGCCAACGCCGTCCCCTCATCTCCGGCACTAGTGGCCAGCGCCCCATCAGCCTCAGCCTCAGCCTCAGCCTCCAGTCCGCAGCGCCGTCCCCTCGCATCCGGCGCTGGCAACTAGCTCCGCCGCCCCAGCCCGTAATCCCCCCACCCATAAATACAACATGTGATTTAGTGTGAGTATTGACTCTTTGTCATTATGCATAATGGCAATGTTACTAATAAAAACTATGCATGCCCAGCCATGCTTCCATTGCCGAGTCCAATCGAGGAGTTGCCATGTCCCATCGTCTTCCCAGCAAGTACGTGTTGCTGTGTCTTGCCGCCATGCCGTTCGCTTGCAGTGCCGCGTTCGCCGCGGAAACCAAGGTCAACCTCACACTCGATCGCAGCCTGAAGTCCGTGCCGGACCTCGAGCTGCGCCTGCTGCAGGAACCGCCAAAGCTGAAGGCGCGGGCCAGGCCTGTCAGCCGCGCGGCGAGCAAGCGCGACGAGTACGAGAAGTCGTACGACCTGTACATCCGCTATGCCAACGGCACCATCTATAACCCGACCACGGCAAAGCATGACAAGGTGCGCCTGCGCTCGTACCAGCAGACGAGCGGCCTGGCGCTCGACGGTCGCGACGAGAATGCGGCCACCTTCATGGCGCCCACCGTGGTGATGGCGCCGGGACAGACCGTGCGCTTCAAGCTGCACAACCAGTTGCCGGTGCTGCCAGCCGAGCAGTGCGCGACGAGTGATATCAACGCGCCGCGTCCGCGCGGCTGCTTCAACGACACCAACCTGCATTCGCATGGCTTGTGGGTCTCGCCCTCGGGCAATAGCGACAATGTGCTGATCTCGATCAAGCCTGACGTGGATTTCGAGTATGAATACAATATTCCCATCGACCATCCTGCCGGCACGTTCTGGTATCACCCGCATCAGCATGGCGCGACGGCCATGCAGGTTGCCAGCGGCATGGCCGGCGCGCTGGTGGTCGAAGGCGACCGTTATCCGACCGCCACCGCACAGGGCGACCTCGACGTCATGCTGAAGCAATTCCAGCCCGACGATGGCAGCGGCAGCGCCGGAGAAGTGATGCTGTTGCAGCAAATCCCGTATGACTGCCCCAGCAACAGCCTGGCGCCAACGAAGCCGTGCGACAAGGATGCGGTGGGCGTGCTCGAGGATTTCGGCCAGGTCGAAGACCCGGATGCCTGGTTGATGTCGGGCCGCTATACCTCCGTCAATGGCAAGGTGCAGCCGGTACTGAAGATGGATACGCAGCGGCTGTACCGCTGGCGCCTGATCGACACGGGCTTCCAGGCTTCCGTCGTATTGCGCATCCGGCGCGCCAATGATCCGCAAAAGCTGCTCCAGGCGCTCAGCGTGGCCAACCAGGACAAGGACGTGATGGAGTTGTGCGATGGCGAGGACATCACGCAATTCGAGGTGGCCAGCGATGGCTTGACGCACGACAGGATCATTGCCAAGACCCTCAACTACCTGCAGCCGGGCTACCGCAGCGATATCCTGTTCTCCCTGCCGAAGGCGGGCGCGTATTGCGTGTATGCGGAAACCAATCTCAACAACTTGACGCAGATGCATGACGTGAACAACACGCGCCTGATCAGCGTGATCGCCGCCGAGACCAGCACCAGGGCCGCCGCCCGCGCCAAGGCGGGCGAGTCGCCGCGCGACTTTCTGCTGGCCGAGTTGCGCAGCGCCGTCAAGCGCCTGCCCAGCGCGCAGTTGCCGAGCAACCTCAAGACCGACATCCTCAATGACCTGAACAATGGGCTCAAGCTCACGAAATTTGTCCCGCACAAGGCTTTCAGCGACAAGGAGCAGGAAGCCATGCGCAGCGACAAGAAGGAGTATGTGACCTTCAATATTGCGAAGGTGAAGGACGAGTACCGCTTCATGGTGGAGGGCAAGCCGGAAGATTCGCCGACGCCCGACCTGAAGTATGTCTATCATCCGCACCGCATCGACCACACGCTGGTGCTGGGCACGCAGCAGATATGGGAACTCGCTTCCAAGAATGGCAGCCACCCCTTCCATATCCACGTCAATCCCTTCCAGATCATCAGCATCGTGAGGACCGACAAGGTCGAGGGCAGCGAGGCTCCGCCGCCGGTCGATCCGCAATACAAGGACCTGGTCGGCACGTGGAAGGACACCTTGCTGGTGATTCCCAAGCACAAGATCGAGATCGCCACGCGCTATCAGCGCTACATCGGCGAGTACGTACTGCATTGCCACATCCTCGAGCATGAAGACCAGGGCATGATGCAAAACGTCAAGGTCGTGCTGCCCGATGGCAAGGGTGGCGGCGACGCCGGCGGACACGGACACTGACCGTTCCTGGCGGGAGCGCCGGCCGCGTTCCCGCCTTTCCCAACCTGTCCCTGGAGCCTGGCGCATGTCACGCATGAAAACCTCTATCCTTCCCATACTGGCCTGCCTGCTGTGCTCTGGCGCCGTTGCCGGCGCCGAGACGGGCGCCCTGGCTGTCGCCCGCTGCGCCCCTGAAGCGCGGGCCCAGCTGGAGCAGGGCGGCGCGCGCGTCGTGCGCTACCGCAAGAATATCGACGAACTGACCCCAGCCGAGCTCGACGCCTTCAAGCATGCGGTGAGCGAGATGAAACGCAAGAGCCAGGAAAACGTGTATGACCGGCGCGGCTTCCTGTGGCAAGCCTGGGTGCACAACTGCACTTCCGTCGACGTCTTCAATGACCGCCAGGCGGCTTTGCCAGGGGACAGGCTGAAGCAGCTGCTGGGCGATCCGACGCGCAACAGCTGCGACATTGCCTACTTCCTCGACAAGGTGGCGACCGAGGACAACGCCCATGAGGAATTCCCGGGCGAGTGCGAGCACCAGAAGAACACCTTCCTGCAATGGCACCGGGCGCAGCTGTACTTTTATGAGCAAGCCCTGCAGGCCGCCGACCCGAACGGCGAACGGGGGCCGAGCACGCGCGATGTCGCGCTGCCGTACTGGAATTTCACCCGCAAGCCCAGCGGCGTGCGCTATCCGCAAGCCTTCGAGGATGTCGACTCGCCCTTGTACGATGCGACCCGCAAGAAAGAGGGGCTCGATAGCTCGCTGGCCACGGCCTCGCCCAACTTGCTGGCCTACCAGATCTACTACATGGATTGGGCCGATTTCGGCGGCGACGAATACGGCAGCCTGGGCGGCGGCAACCTGGAGACGAAGATCCACAATCACATGCACGCCACCTACATGGGTGGCAATATGGGCGACAACGTCACGGCCGGCCTGGATCCGTTGTTCTATGCCTTCCATAATTTCCTCGATTACAGTTTCGAGAAGTGGCTCGACGAGCATGGGGACGCCGGCATACGCGGCAGCGGGCGCACCAGCTACATGCGCAGCGAGCAGGATGCCAGCCTGCCCCGGCCCGTCGGCTGGAGCGCCGGCAGCGGCGATGAGCAGCGCAGCGATTCGGGCGACTACGCGGCCAACATGGGCCGGGCGGATCTGTACTTCGACACCATCCGGCAGGGCTATGGCTTCCAGCCGCGCTATGGCGGCGAGTTTGCCCGCAAGAAGGACATCCAGGCCCTGATCGACCGGCACCAGCAGGCGGGTTTTGTCTTCGGCAACAACCAGAAAAGCCTGTTCGCCGCCTTGCTCAGCGACGATGCGGCCGATGGCACGGTCGCCAGGCCCGACCTCACCGTGACCAGCGCCTATAGGATACCGGCGCGGCGGGTCGCAGGCGACAAGCGGGCCAACATGGTGCTGGACCGCGCGCATGCCGACGAAGATTACAGTTTTCAGGCCGATATCTATTTGCATCCCGCCAGCGTGGTCGCGCGTATCGGCGAAAAATCGTTCCGCGACCGCTACCTGGTCACCAGCAGCAGCCATTGGGCCTTGTCCGGCGCACACCAGCATGACAAGTATGCGATCGAAACGGATGTCACCGGCATCGTCGACAGCCTGGTCCCGAAAAAGCGCAACCAGGCCTGGCGCATCACGGCGGCCATCACCACCAATGACAAGGGCCGCGGCCTGATACGGCAGGGAGATTTTTCCGCGCCGGTGGTCAGGATCGTCGACCGCCGCAAGCCGGCCGAACCCACGTATGAGGAGAGCAAGCCATGAGCGAACGGACCAGTTTCAAACGCGATGTGCAGGGCCTGTTTTCGCGCTATGTGGCCGACATGAGCAAGGTCAAGCTGTCGAACTCCGAATCGACGGGCGTGCAGCGGCTGTACCTGAACGACTATGCGAGCGTGAAGGCGTTTGCCTGGCAGATCCAGGTGGCGATCCACGGTTACGACTACGACAGCCGCAATGAGAAATGGCTGGTGGAGGCCGGGCACCGCCTGCGCAAGCCGGGGGGCAGGGAAGGCCAGTATGTCATGTCCGCGCCGCACCCGATGCCGCCGGACGGCAGGATGCCGCAGGAGGGCATCGATATCTTCGACCAGTGGGTCAGGGACGGCATGCCGCCGTGACGCGTTGATCAACCGGCACAGACACCCTTGATGATCAGGAGTTCAGCATGGCATACACAGGTTTGAGAATTCACCCGGCCATCGGCATCGCCCGCGTCGGCAACAGCGAAGAATACTATCTGGGACCGGAAAGCCTGGCCGGCATGCCGCTCGATGGCCAGGAGGGTACGGGCGGCTTGCCGATCCGGCCCGGCACGGAAGACACGACCATCCTCAGCACCGAGTTGCGCGACGCCGGCGGAAAACTCAAGCGGCAGGCCGCCCGCTTCCGGATTTACCAGTATGCGTTCGACGCAGCCGATGGCGTGGAAACCTATCCGCTCGGCCGGCGGGGGGCGGCGGCCGAAGTGGCCATCGGCAGCATGGTCGATGGCAAGATCGTCAAGGACATCGTCTGGACCGTGCACCTGGCCAACAAGAAAGCCAATAGCTGGAAGGGCGGGGACGGCGTGGCGCCGTTCGAAAACAGGCGCGCGCCGCCCCTGCGCAATCCGCGCTTCGGCGAGAGCGACTCGCCGCATTTCGGCACGCCGGCCGACCCGCTGCGCCTGAAGCTGCTGGTCATCGACGCCGGACCGCGCACCGTGCAGGCATCGCGCCAGTCCGTGCAGCAGTTCGACGCCGCCACGCCGCCGTCGTGCGCGGATGCGGCCAGCGGCGCCGTGCGCAGCCTGCCCGACTATCCCGTCTCGTTCCCGCGCGGCGGGCAGCCTGGCGCACCGGCGCACGCGCCTGGCGCCATCATCGCCTCGCTGGGCGCCATCAGCACGGAAAAGAATGGCCGCCTGCTGGTGCTGGGCGGCTATGGCAAGGCCTGCGGCTTTGATGCGCAAGGCAATTATGCGCCCGCCGCGCCCCTTGATGACAATGTCAACAACGACAACTGGTTCGACGACGTGGCCGATGGCCCCGTGACGGCCATGCTGCTCTTTGCCGACGGCACGGCGCGCGCCGTCGAGGGCAGCGCCTGGGTGGTGTCCAGCGACCCGTCATATGCGCCGCAAACGGCGAACGTCGTGTCCTTGTGGGACGACCTGTATTGCACCTGGCTGGAAAAGATGGCGCTGCGGCCCGCCGTCTATGCGGACGGCGCCTATCAAACCGGCTACCGCAGCGATTTCAGCACCGATGTCCAGCCCATCCTGCGCGCGGCCTCGCTGCAGCGGTGGACGACCAGCCTGCCGCCCAGGGCGATCAAGCAGCACGACTTGCTGGGCAAGATGAAGGCGGATGGCCTGACTTATCCGATCATGAATTTCATCCGCCATCCGGACCAGACGGGCGCGCCGTCGCTGCGGCCGCAAATGCCGCTGTCGCTGGGCGACGCGGGCAGCAGCCTGCTGACCCTGACTCGCGCCCAGTATTTTTTCATGGACCAATGGGCGCATGGCCGTTACGTGCCCGACAGCGGCAGTTTCCTGCTGGGCGCCGGCGAAGCGCTGGACCGCACCGTCCTGTTCAACTGCCTGGGCGGCCGCTACAGCCCCGGCATCGAGATGGGCTTCATCGTGCGCGACCCCGGCCTGTACCGGCAGGGATGGCGGCGCCATGACGGCGGCGGCCCGTTCCGCATCAATGGGCAGCGGCTCGATTACCAGGCCGCCGTCAAGGACCAGCCCTTTCTTGGCGCCGGCTATGTGCCGCTGCGCGGCGGCGAGGTGCAGCCCGGCGACCTGTCGAAGTTCATGGCCTTGCCCTGGCATACCGATTACAACTCCTGCGCCACGCATTTGCCGGATCCGAATCCCGGCGGCACGGTGCGCAATAACCAGCAGGCGATCGATGCGGCCACGGCGATCAAGGGCAATGGCTACAATACCTTGCTGTATTCGTCCTGGCCGGCGCAGCGGCCCGTGGCCGTCTACACCTATGACGACGTCGTCGCCAACGGCGGCGAACTGGCGACGCCGCGCTATTCCGTGCGCGGCCAGGGCACGCGGGCCGATGGCGTGCCATCGACGACGCCGGACAATGCGGAGATCGACCGGCCCGCCATGCATGTGGGGCGCTACCAGGACCGCGCGCAGTTCCTGCTGAACTGGCACCGCATCGGCGTGGTCGTGCAAGGCACGGCGATTGCGCGCAAGGACGGCGAAAAGGCCATCTGCAAGGACTACTACCTGGAAGTGGCGAGCCTGTTCGACGGCGACGAAAGCAACCTGGTCGAGTATTGGCGCAACACGGCCATCGACAAGGTGTACCGGCCCAATCCGCGGCCGAAGCCGAAATCCTGATGCTGGTGACAGCGCCGCATTCCGCTTCGGCTGCGCCGGCCAGGCAGCGCTACCGGGTCGCCATCATCGGCGGCGGCCCGGCCGGCTGCGCCTGCGCGCTGGCGCTGGCGCAGCTTGGCGTGCATGAGGTGATCGTCATCGAGGCCGGCGACTACACGCAGTTCCGCATCGGCGAAAGCATCCCGCCCGAGGCGAACCGCCTGTTCCAGGCGCTGGGTATCGCTCGGGATTTTTTTGCGGAAGCGCACGCGCCTTGCCATGGCAGCTGTTCTTACTGGGGCAGCGAGAAGCGCGGCTACAACGATGCACTGATGAATCCACTGGGCCACGGCTGGCACCTGGAGCGGACCCGCTTCAACCAGTTCCTGGCGCGGCAGGCCCGCTTGCGCGGGGCGGAAGTGCTGATGCACGCCAGCCTGGCCGCTTCGGCACCGGTGCCTGGCGGCGGCCATGGACTGGAACTGGCGCTCGGTGCGCCCGGGTCCTTGCGCCAGGCCAGCATCCATGCCGACCTGGTGGTCGACGCCAGCGGCACGCGCGCCGTCTTCGCGCGCCAGCGCGGCAGCCGCAAGGTCGACAGCCTGCCGCTGGTGTGCCTGGCCATGCGCTTCGCTCCGCCCGCCGGCGGCGGCGGGCACGCCGATACCGGCCTGACGCACCTGGAAGCGGTCGAACATGGCTGGTGGTATGGCGCCCATCTGCCCGACGCCACCTTGCTGCTGGCGTTTTACGGCGATGCGGCCACCGTCAAGGCGCAGCGCCTGCAGCAAGTCGGCCATTGGCTGGCATGGCTGGCGGCCGCGCCCAACACGGCTGCCCTGGCCCGCGGCATGGTGCCGCTGGCGGGCGGCGTGCAAAGCTTTCCCGCGCCATCGTACTGTCTCGACCAGCTGCATGGCGAAGGCTGGCTGGCCATCGGCGACGCCGCCTCGGCTTACGATCCCGTCACGTCGCAGGGCATCGTCAAGGCGCTCGCCAACGGCATGGCGGCGGCCGGCGCCGTCGCCGGCCAGTCCACGCTGGGCGATGTTGCGCACACGGTGACGCAGCGCTACGGGCAGTACCTGGCGCAGCGCCGGCAATATTACAGCTGGGAGCAGCGCTGGCCCGACGCGCCGTTCTGGCGCCAGTTGCACGCCGGCGCGGAGGCGCCGGCCGCCCAGGTCCGCGCCAGCGGCCCTGTCCCGGCGCGATAGCGGTCTTATCGCCGCTGCGCCTCGCGCTCCAGCGTGTCCTTGCCGATGATTTTCAGGCTGGCGCTGCCCTTGAATGGCAGCAATTCCTCGCTGTCGCCGGCCTGGATATTGGTCGAGACGCCGATTTCGGCCGTCACGTCGACGAATTCCTTGCGGAACATGAGCAGTTCCGTGTTCTTGATGATGCTTTGCAGCGCAACCGACTGGCCCGGCGCGATTCTGGTGAAGGCGCGCTTCAGGGCATGGTTTGCCAGGCCCGTCTTCAATACCTGGCTTTGTTCGCTGGCGTTGTCGATGAGGCGCATGTTGGGTCCCCGCAGTTGCATGTATTCGAGCGGATAGCCGACTTCCCCGTTGCCGGTATTCTGGATGAGCACCTCGACGCGCATGTCACCGCCCGTGAAAATGCAGGCCGGATTGTCGATGCAGCGGGCGCTGATGGAGAGGACGTCGTTCGGCATGGCGTTTCCTGGGAGTTGTAGGGACACTGCGAGCAGTGCGATTAGGAGCCGTTCAGGATGATATCGCATTTGATCTTCCGTCCTATTTTCGTCCGCAGCAGCTCCTGCACTTCGATGGCGAGTTGCCAGGCGTGCCGGGGGCGCAGGATGATGGAGCCGGCCGAGTTCATGATGTTGGCAGCGGCCGGTTCCGGTTCCTCATCGTCCGACAGCGAGGGCACGGGCGCGTCCCAGGTGCCGTCCGGTTTCTTGTACTTGACGGTTTCGTCGTCGCCCGCCACGTACGAGTATTCGTCCGGCAAGCCATAGCAGTGGCCGAATTCATGCGCGTGTACCTGGCCATTGGTCGACGCCGATACGTCGATCACGGTGCCCGTCACGCCCTCGCGGTCGTAGCGCTTGTGGATCTGCATGATGTAATGCTCGTTGCTCTCCACATAGACGACGCGGTAGACGATGGGCAGGATGCGCGTGCCGCATTCGGGGTCGCTGATTTCCATCTGGAATTTATTGTTCCAGTGGGCTTCCAGGCCCGCAGTGGCGATGCCCTTGACGTACTTGATGACGGCGGCGCGCTGTTTGGCCCGCGTTGCGGCCTGCTCGGTGCCCCGCTCGCGGTCTTCCAGCGCCTGGTCGGCCGGCTCGAGCACCGTGATCACCTTGACGCGCAATTCGGCGATGATGCTGGTGTTCGATTTCACGGGCACGTAGATCTTGTAGCGCACGGTGTCGAAATAGTTATGCGGCGCCCCGCTGGCGCCGAAGGTGTTGTTGTAGCGCGGGACGCTGGAGACGTCGATCTCCTTTTCATAGTCCGCGATCCAGCAGGCGGGCCGCTTGATCAGCACTTCCTTGCGCTGCTTGTTGTCGACCGGGCTGGTGCTCGACGTGGCGCTATCCTTGAATTTCGGTTCGGGTCTGGCCGGCGGGACGCGCTGCGGCGCCTTGCCCGTCGTGCCTGGCGCGGGGGCGCGGCCGGCCGGCGTTTTCGCCGGGGCGGGCGGCGCCGGCGCGGGATCTCCCGCCGCCTCGGGCGCCTGGCCCGGCGATTTCAGCAATTCGATCACCAGCGCCTCGACGGCGGCTGCGGCGACCACGTGCGTCAAGCCCCTGGCGTCCGTCATGCCCGTTTCGTACGTGCCGTCGGCGCGCTTCACGCGGTAGGGCTGGCGCGGCATCAGTTCGCCCGTGTCGCGGTCCTTCAGCACGAAGCCTTCGTCGAACAGTTTCAAGCGGCTGTCCGGCAGCGGCGGCAGGCCGGCGGCCGCGCTGGCGCCGCCGTTGAAGAGATGCTGGCCACCCTTGACGGTGAAGTTGCCCGGGCACTTGAAGGTGATGTCGCCGCCTTCGAGCGTGATCGACGATTGTCCCGCCTGCACAGTGATTTTCTGGTTGGCCTTGATCTCGATGACGTCGCTCACGGAGATCACCGTGATGGCCTTGTCGGCCAAAATCTCCAGCTGGTCGGTATGGGCTTGCAGCGAGACGGGGCCGTTGCCCGCGATGGCCGAGATGCCGCCGTCCTGGCTGAACAGGGTGGCGGCATTGGCCGCCACCGAAGCCACGGTATGGCCGGCCGCCAGGTGCAGGTCCGTCTGCGCCGTCGCATGCAGGTGCTGGCCCGCGAACAGCACGGTCGAGGCGGGCGTGGCCCAGTTGATGCTGTTCGGTCCTTCCATCAGCACCAGCGGCTTGGCGTAGCGTTCCACGGGCTGGGCGGTGTCAGGCGCGCGGGCGCCGTTGCCGGCCTTGAAGGCTTCGTGGCCGCCCACGCTGCCCTGGTATTTGCCATCCTGTTTCGGGTCGATCTGGCTGGCCAGGTCCAGCTGCGCCTGGTTGGCATCCTTGCTCACCAGCGCATGCTGCTGGTCCGCCGCCGCGGCCGTTGCCTTGCTCAGCTCACAGGCGCCGCGCAGCAGGTCCAGCGCTTCCCGGGTGTCGAGCTGGGTCGATGCGACGCCGCTGCCCTGCCGCGCGCGCGCCGTGGCCGAGAGCAGCAAGCCTTCGCCGGCGCGCAGCATGGCCCACGCATCCGTGCGCAATTCGAAGCCGTGGCCGCGATAGGCGCCCCGTTGCGCCGATGCGGCGCCTTGCTGGACCAGGTAGCCCAGATTGAGTTCGGTGGCGGCGCTGCTCGACGCCAGCCGGGTGCGCAGCTGGCCCGGCGTATCGTCGAGCACCCACTGGTTGTAGCCGGCACCGTCGAAGTTGCTGCTGTGGATACCCGACAGCACGCCGGCATGGTTGACATCGGCGTCGACGCCGGCCGCGTAGGGCGGCGTGTCGCTGCCCGTGTACAGCTGGGCCACCACCAGCGGGCGGTCCATGTCGCCTTCGATGAAGTCGACCAGCACTTCCGTGCCGATGCGCGGCGTGAATTGCGAGCCCCAGTTCGGGCCGGCCAGCGCCTCGGCCACGCGCACCCAGGTGCCGGACGCTTCATTGCCCGGCGCGTTGCCTTGCCGGTCCGTGTTGTGCGCCAGGCCGCCCGGATTGGCGGCGGCGCCGCGCTGCCAGGCAAACTGGATGCGCACCTGGTGGTCGCGGCCCGTGGTGGCCACGCTGTCGGCCAGGCCGACCACCAGCGCCGTCTGCGGCCCCAGCGCCACGGCTTGCGCTCTTTCCGCCGTGGCGCGCGGCACGATGGCCACGCTGCTGCGCACGCAGCCGAAGCGGTTGCGGTAGGTGCCGGCCTCGACCTGGCCGGCGATCCAGTCGGCCACGCCATCGAGGCTGGCGACCCTGGCCAGGCGCGACAGCGCGCCCGTCAAGCCGTCGCCGGCCGGGCCGGCAGTGTTGCGCGCCTGGTGCTCCACCCACAGCACGCTGAACTGGTTGGCGCCATCGGCGTACTGTGCGTGCTGCAGCAGGCGGAAGGCGTGGCCGGCGGCCAGCCGGCGCACGGCGCCGGCGCCGTCAAACTGCTTGTTTTCCAGCTCCAGCGCCTGCAGCATGCGTGCGCCGTGCGGACTGGCCGCGGCCCGGTCGGCATGGCGCCGCTCGCCGGCGCCGTCATACACGGCCAGCTGCGGCAGCGTGCCCGCATCGAGGCTGGAGGCGTGTTCGGCGGCCGGCGCCGTCACTTGCTGCGGGTCCCAGCTGCTGATGCCGACGGCGTTCGATTGCACCTGGCGGCGCGCGCCGAAGATGTCGATGGCGTCATCGCTGTCGCTGGCGCGCACGCCGTGAAAGCGCAGCTCGGCCCCGCCAGGCGTGTCGGGCGCGCCGGCCTTGCTGTCGAAGATCACCAGCGTGTGCCTGGACTGTCCCTGGCCTGCGCCGCCGTCCTGCGCGCCGCCCGGCTGCTCATGCTCGAAGCGCCAGTTCAAGCCTTCGAAGGCCAGTACCCGCGCCAGGAAAGCGAAGTCGCTTTCGCGGTACTGGGTCCAGACGGCGCGCGTGGCCAGCGGCTGGCTGATGTCGAAGCGGTAGCGCGCTTGCGGATAGTCGGCCAGCAGCTCGCTGACGATGTCGCGCGCGTTCTTGTCCTGGAAAATATAGCAGTCGCGGCGCAGGTGCAGCAGGGCCAGCGCCGGTTCCAGGCGCAGCCGGTAGCGCGCCACGCCGCCATCGGCGCCGAGCCAGGCGCAATCCGTGCACAGGCCGTGCCAGGCGCGCTGGCTGCCGTCGGGCTGCAGCAGGGTGAGCGTCATTTCCTCGCCGATGAACGAGGCCAGGTCGAGCGACGCCGCGGTGCTGAGGGCGTCGACATCGAAGCGGAACAGTTCGTTGACGGCTTCGCGGCCGTCGAACTGCTCCGCCATCAGCGATTGCGCCTGCTCCGATGGCTGGGCCGTCGCCAGCGCGATCAGCCGCGCATGCTGGCTCAAGCCGGTGCCGAACTGTCCCTGCGGCGCGCCGCCGTCGCCCTGTGGCGTGTCGCCCATCACGGCAAGGTGATGCTCAGGTTGGCCACGCGCGGCGCCAGTTTGACGATATCCTGGTAGGCATGCATCTGCTCCTCGGTATTTTTCGCCAGCGTGGTGCGCAAGCCCAGGTAGCCGAGCGCGCAGATCAGCGCGAACACGGAGCACAGCACCCACAGCGGCACATTGTTGCGCAGCTTGTGGATGATCTGGTCCGGCCGTTCCGCATGCGGCGCGAAGCCTGTCTTCTTGCCTTTCATCTGGGCGATTTCATCGCCCAGGCGCGCCGTCAGGTAATTGAGCTTTTCCGGGCCTTCGAGGATGTAGCGGCCCTGGAAACCCAATAGCAGGCACATGTGGAACACTTCGAGCGCCTGCAGGTGGGCGCTGCCGCGCGCGCGCAGCGCTTCGAGGCGGATGAAGAAATTCTCGCCGGCCAGCTGGTCGCCGAACAGCACCAGCTGCAAGGGGCGCCGCGCCCATTCGTCGCGGATGCTGTAGGGCGAACGCAGGATGATTTCGTCGACGGCCGCGCAGAACGCGTACTTGGCCGCGTCGATATCGTCGGCCGAGGCACCCTGTTTCTTTGCGCCGCGGCCGAATTCGTCCAGGAACTGCGTCATCTTGGCGATGAAATCGGCATTGTCCTGCGGGCCGCTGCCGTTCTTCAGCATGAACAGCGCGTAAAAGCCGTCGTACATCAGGTCCATCAGCGTGTGTTCGGTGCCGGGACCGGCAAGCACGCTGGCCGAATAGGCAGCCTGGCTGCCGGACATCAGGGAAGGGGGAGCGGAGAGGTTCATCGTGTCATTTCTATGTCAGGAGGTGACGGCGACCAGCTCGAGCTTCAGGTCGCGCATGCCGGAGGGGACATAAATCAGGACCGATTGCGCCTGCAGCATGCGCTCGTACATCTGGCCCTTGGCCTCGATGGTGAAGTAGTACGCATCCGGACGGACGGGCACGGCGGCCGGCACCTGCGGCGCATGCTGCAGGCGCACGCCGGGCAAGGCCGACAGCACGAACTTTTCCACGTCGTCGGGCGCGCCCACCTTGAAGCGCAGCGGCACCACGTCGACCAGCTCCATGCCCGGCATGTCGGCCGAGACGCCCAGGTAAAACGCCGTCTTGCCGTCGATTTTTTCCGAATCGAGCTTGCCGTGATGGTAGGACGGCTTGGTTTCGCTGAGCGCGATCGCAAAATACTTCGACGAGATCACCGTGTCGAGCAATTCGCGGATGATCGCGTGCAGCTGCGCAAACGGCGGCCCGGGATCGGCGTGCCGGTACGCCGGCAGGTCGGCCAGCGCATGGGTTTTCGAAAACGTCATCAGCGCGCCGGCCAGGCCCAGCAACTGCTCGTACAGGCGCTCGGGATGCAGGGCCGGATGGTGGAAGTAATGACTGAGCGAGGCAAAGGCCGAACTGGCCGTATGCAGCAGCCAGAACGAGGACATGTCGCCGGAGCGGAACTCGATCACGCTCTTGCTCGGCTCGCGATGGTGGCCATACAGGGCATTGACCTTGGCTTGCAGCGCGTCGATCAGGCGGCGCAGCTGCAGGAACAGCAGCGGTGCGCTGCGGATCGACAGGCTGGGCGGCACGAAGGCCGGGTCCTGCTCGAAGCCGCCCGTCGACAGGCGCCGCAGGCGCAGCAGCGGGAAGCTCACGTAGGAGTCGCGCGGATCCGATTCCGCCACCAGGCGCAGCGATTTCTTCAGGTAGGTGAGTTCGGCCTGCGCGGCCTGCGTGTACAGGTCCGGCGTGCTGAGATTGGCCTGGCCGTAGCGTGCCGCGCTGTTGGGCTGGCCGGCCGAGGCAAAGTTGCCGCCGAATTGCTTGAATGCGGGCAGGGCGGCGTAAAAGGTCACCGACTGCTGCGACGGCGGCAGGTTGCCAAGGTCGATGGCCTCGGGCAGCTCGTCGGCGCCGGCCGCGTTGTAGATTTCTCCGTCCTGGAAGATCAGCGACAGCTCCAGCAGCCGCAAGGTATGGTTGCCGAGCGCATCGCGGTCTATCTGCAGCTGGCTCACGCCCCATGCGTATGGATGCAGCGCCTTGACGCTCTCATGCAGGCGGTGTTCGTGATACTGGTCTTGCTGCTGAAAATGCTGGGGCCGCAAGAACAGGCCTTCGCCCCACAACAATTTGTTTGCAACGCTCATGGATTGCCCTTTTGCCTGACCAAGTGAGGCGTGGAGACCGGTTGACCCGTCCGCGCCGGCATGCCGCTACCGTGTTCTTGCCGCTGAAATCATCCACCCTTTGCATCGCACAAGGTGGTGCTTTTTTCGCAACTGAAAGCACCATAACATTATCTTGAGGAAGGGCGCGTACGGTACGTTTCCATAGCGCACGCTGCCCGGAAAGCCGCATGAATAGTGAGTTTTCGCGTATTTTCTATTGAGCGCGATAAATATTCAAATCATGTTAGGCTCCGAAAAATAAATAATTAGCAACTATAAATTACAACTTTATTTTGATCGTCAACGCGTCTTTTTTGTGAGGGAAAGCACCATATGACACGATCGGTTTCGCTGCTCGCAGCAATTGCATGTGCCTTGACACTGAGTGCCTGCGACACCACGCCCGCGGCCAAGCCGGCCGTCATGGCGCCGCCCACGATGGACGAGATGATGTCCAAGGCGGCGCAGGCGGCCAGTAGCGGCAGTAACGAGGCGGCCTTGGGGCTGTGGCAACAGGCCGCCGTCGCTTTCCCGGCCGACAAGCAGCCGTGGGTGCGCATGGCGCAGACGCGCTACGAGGCGGGCCAGTATGGCGAGGCCATCCTGAATGCGCAGGAAGTGCTGGTGCGCGATCCGGCCGACAAGCTGGCCAACAGCGTGATCGCCATCAGCGGGCTGCGCCTGTCGACGCGGGCGCTGGCCGACTTGAGCCGCCAGAACAACCTGTCCGGCCCGTTGCGTGCGGAATCGCAGGACCTGGCCAAGCTGCTGCGCGAGAGCCTGGGCGAAAGCGTCCTCGTGCCGCCGCCGGAAAAGGCGCCGGCGCGTCCGGCGCGCAAGCAGCAAGGCAAGCGCAGCGCCGACGAGGGCAGCGCCAATCCATTCAATGCGCTCAAGTGAGCAGTGACTAGCCAAACGCCGCAGTTCAACAGGCGCATCGCCGATGTTGCCGATTCTTTTCGAAGGGGATGTCATGTCGAAGAAAGATAGTGTCCAGAAGCGCCTGCAAAAGGTACGCCCGCCGCGCGTGCAGATGACGTATGACGTCGAGATCGGCGACGCGATTGAAAACAAGGAGCTGCCCTTCGTGGTCGGCGTGGTGGGCGACTTCGGCGGCAATTCCGAACTGGAACAGAAGCGCCTGAAGGACCGCAAGTTCGTCGACATCGACCGCGACAACTTCGATGCCGTGCTGAAGGGCATCGAACCGCGCGCGACCTTCCGCGTGCCCAACGAGCTGAGCGACGCTGGCGGCCAGTTCGGCATCGAGCTCAAGTTTCATTCGATGAGCGACTTCCGTCCCGAGGCGGTGGTGGAGCAGGTGGAGCCGCTGCGCAAGCTGCTCGAGGCGCGCACCAAGCTGGCCGACCTGCGCAACAAGCTGGCCGGCAACGACAAGCTGGAAGACATCCTCAACGATGTGCTCAACAGTACCGAGAAGCTGGCCCAGCTGGAACAACACTCCCACGTCAGGAAAGACTGATATGTCCGCACAGATGACTCCCTCATTGACCGCCTCCGCCAGCACCGAGATCGACTTGCTCGACCAGATCGTGGAACAGAGCAAGGTGGCCAAGTCCAGCGTCGAGCATGCCCGCGCCAAGGACCTCATTTCCGAACTGGTCAGCCAGGTCATGGACGGCACGGTGGTGGTGTCGAACAACCTGGCGGCGACCATCGATGCCCGCGTGGCCGAGCTGGACCAGCTGATTTCCCAGCAGCTGAGCGCGATCATGCATGCGCCCGAATTCCAGAAGCTGGAAAGCAGCTGGACCGGCCTGCATTACCTGGTCAAGAACACGTCGACCGGCACGAACCTGAAGATCAAGATGATGAACGCGACCAAGCGCGAGCTGGTCAAGGATTTCCAGAGCGCGCTGGAATTCGACCAGTCGACCATGTTCAAGAAAGTGTACGAAGAGGAATTCGGCACGTTTGGCGGCGCCCCGTTCGGCACCTTGCTGGGCGACTTCGAATTCAGCCGGCAGCCGGAAGACATGTATTTCATCGAGCAGATGTCGCACGTGGCCGCCGCCGCCCACGCGCCGTTTATCTCGGCCGCCTCGCCGGAACTGTTTGGCCTGGAAAGCTACAGCGACCTGGGCAAGCCGCGCGACCTGGCCAAGGTCTTCGACACGGTCGAATACGCGAAGTGGAAATCGCTGCGCGAATCGGAAGATGCCCGCTATGTGGGCCTGACCTTGCCCCGTTTCCTGGGGCGCCTGCCATTCAACCCGGCCGATGGCGCCACCGTGGAAGGCTTCAATTTCGTCGAGGACGTGGACGGCACCGACCACCAGAAGTACCTGTGGTGCAACGCCGCCTATGCCTTCGGCACCAAGCTCACGGCCGCCTTCGAGGATTACGGCTGGTGCGCGGCCATCCGGGGCGTGGAGGGCGGCGGGCTGGTGGAAGACTTGCCGACGCATACCTTCAAGACGGATGAAGGGGAAGTGGCCTTGAAATGCCCGGCCGAGATCGCCATCACGGACCGCCGCGAAAAGGAATTGAGCGACCTGGGCTTCATCTCGCTCGTGCATTGCAAGAACACGGACTACGCCGCGTTCTTCGGCGCCCAATCGGCGCAGAAGGCGAAAAAATACAACACCGATTCGGCCAATGCGAACGCGGTGCTGTCGGCCCAGCTGCAATACATCTTTGCCGTGTCGCGCATCGCCCACTACATGAAGGCCATGATGCGCGACAAGATCGGCAGCTTTGCCGCCGCTTCCAACGTCGAGGATTTCCTGAACCGCTGGCTGATGCAGTATGTGTTGCTCGACGATAACGCCAGCCAGGAACAGAAAGCCCAGTTCCCGCTGCGCGAAGCGTCCGTGCAGGTGGCCGAAGTGCCGGGCCGTCCCGGCGTGTACCGCGCCGTGTCCTTCCTGCGCCCGCATTTCCAGCTCGACGAATTATCCGTTTCACTCCGTTTGGTCGCGGAGCTTCCGCAGTCGACCAAATCGTAAGGCATTTTTCTTCCTACCCTTGAAAGGAATAACATGGCAATCGACGTTTACTTGCAAATTGACGGCATCAAAGGCGAATCTACGGACAACAGCCATAAAGATTGGATCGAATGCAAGTCGGTCCAGTGGCAGGTATTGCAACCGAAGTCGGCGACGGCATCGACGGGCGGCGGCCATACGGCCGAACGCACGGAGCACAAGGACATCGTCATCGCCAAGATGGCCGACCTGGCCAGTCCCTTGCTGCTGCAGACCTGCTCCTCAGGCAAAACCATACCGAAAGCCAAGCTCGAGTTTCTGCGCGCCGATGGCCAGGGCGAGCGCATCAAGTACTTTGAAATCGAACTCGAGAACGTGATGATCAGCAGCGTGGCTCCCTCGGTGGCCGCCGGCGACATTCTCGGCGAAGACTTGTCGCTCAAGTATTCCAAGGTCAAGTGGAAATACACGCAGCAAAAAGTCGGCGGCGGTTCGGGCGGCAATACCTCCGGCGGCTGGGACCTGTCGGCCAACAAGACCGTCTGACAGCGCCGTACCGCGCGCTCGCGCGCATGCCTGCCGTACCCGCCGCTGGCTGTCCAGGCCGCGGGTTGCGGGCCCTTCCCACCTCTTGATGCGGGATGCCTATGAAAGGTTTTACGCCGGGCCTGTTCGACCGCCTGATGGACACGCCCATCCATGGGGCTTCCAGCGGCACCATCTCGCGCCTTTCGCTCGAGGACCTGAAGGATACCGTGGCGCGCGACCTGGAGGCGCTGCTCAACACGCGCACGGTGCTGCCCGAGGCGCTGCTGAAAAAGTTCCCCGAATGCGGTAAGTCCATCATCACCTATGGCTTGAACGATTTCGCCGGCCTGAGCCTGTCGAGCACCGATGACCGCGCGCATATTTGCCAGTGCCTGGAAAAGGCCATCGCCCGCCACGAGCCGCGCCTGCGCAATGTGCGCGCTTCGCTGGAAATCCAGGAAGGTTCGATCAACCGCCTCAATTTCGCCATCAGCGCGCTGCTAGTGGTGCACGCGGCGCACGAACCCGTCAATTTCGACGCCATCCTGCAGCCTTCCAGCCTGCACTACACCATCAGCAAGGGGCGCCGCGCGGCGCAGACGGGAGCCTGACCTTGGAAGAACTGTTACCGTACTACGAGCGGGAGCTGGGATTCCTGCGCCGCTATTCGCGCGAGTTTTCCGAACGCTACCCGAAGATCGCCGGGCGTTTGCTAATGGGCGGCGAAGTGTGCGAAGACCCGCATATCGAGCGCATGATCCAGTCCTTCGCGCTGCTCAATTCGCGTATCTCGAAGCGCCTCGACGACGACTACCCCGAATTCACCGAAGCCCTGTTCGAGGTGCTGTATCCGCATTATCTGCGGCCTTTCCCCAGCTGTTCGATCGCCCGCATGGATTATGCGGCCGCGGCGGCGCAGCTGACGGCGGCCACCGAAATCGCCCGCGGCACGGAACTGACGACGCGTCCCGTGAAGGGCGTGGCCTGCACCTTCCGCACCGCGTATGCCGTCACCGTGGCGCCGCTGGCGCTCACGCATGCGGCGTTTTCCCCCATCATCGCCGCGCCGGAGCAGGCGCAGCTGCCATCCGGCGCCACCTCGGGCGTGAGCATGCGCCTCGAATCGACTGCCGGGCAGATCTCGCTGGCCCAGCTGGGCCTGCCATCGCTGCGCGTCTTCATCGACGGCCAGCCCTCGTTTTGCGCCGCGCTGCGCGATGCGCTGTTCATGCGCACCGTGCAGGCGTACGCCGAGGCGGACGACAGCGGCCGCTGGATCGCGCTGGCCGTCAATCCCGTCAGCAGCGCCGGTTTCGCCGAAGACGATGCGCTGATCCCGTTCGCGGCCCGCTCGCATCCGGCGTACCGGCTGCTGACCGAGTATTTCTGTTTTCCCGAAAAATTCAATTTCTTCGACATCGACCTGGGCGCGCTGTGCGCCGTGCTGCCGGCCGGATGCCGCCGCGTTACCCTGCACCTGGCCCTGAGCGGCTTGCGCACCGACTCGAATACGGCGCGCCTGCTGGGCACCATGGCGACGCATAACCTGCTGCTCGGCTGCACGCCGGTGGTCAATTTGTTCCGCCAGCGCGGCGAGCCGATACGCATCACGCATACGGCCGCCAGCTACCCGGTGCTGGCCGATGCGCGCCGCGCGTATGCGTTCGAGGTGCACGCCATCGAGGCGGTCAAGCTGGTGCGGCAGACGCCGCAAGGCGAGTCGGTGGTCGAATTCCGGCCGTTTTACTCGCTGCGCCACGGCGAAACGCCGGCCAGGGACGGACATTACTGGGTGATGCGGCGCGACGAAGTGATCGCCCACAAGAGTCCCGGCCATGAAACGGAGATCTCGATCGTCGATATCGACTTCGATCCGGCCGCCGTGGAAACGGATACGCTCAGCCTGGAACTGAGCTGCACCAACCGCGACCTGCCGGCGCAGCTGACCTATGGCTTGCACGGCGGCGACCTGTTCCTCGAGGGCGGCTCCAGCGTGCGCAGCATCAGCCTGCTGCGCAAGCCCACCGAGTCGCACCGATTCGAACGGGGGCGGGGCGCCCACTGGCGCCTGATCTCGCACCTGTCGCTGAACCACCTGTCGCTGGCCGGCAGCGGCCTGGAAGCCTTCCAGGAGATGCTGGCCCTGTATGACTTGCCGCGCTCGCCGACCTCGCAGCGGCAGATCCGCGGCCTGACGGCGATCGCCCACAAGGCCGTCAATGCCTGGCTGCCCGGCAATCCCTTCGCCTGCCTGGTGCGCGGCATCGAAGTGCGGCTGACGCTGGACGAGGAGGCGTTCGTCGGCAGCGGCATCCATGCCTTCGCCCAGGTCATCGACTGTTTCCTGGGACTGTATGTGCATGCGAACAGCTTCACGCAACTGGTGCTGGTGGCGAAGAAATCGGGAGAGGAGCTGTTGCGATGCAAACCACGAAGCGGCGATTCGAGCCTAGTGTAATCGAGCGCCTGTTTGCGCAACCGTACCGCTTCCAGTACTTCCAGGCGGTACGGCTGCTGGAGCTCTGGCTGCGGCGCAACGGCATGCCGCACGAAGGCGCGGTGGCCAACTTCCTGCGCTTCCAGAATTCCGTCTCGCTCGACTTCGCCCCCAGCCAGATCGAAGCGTTGCGGCCGGAGCCGCGCGGGCTGGCGACCGATGCCGACGCGCTGGGCGCGGCGCTGCGCAGTGCGCAGCTCAAGTATGTGCGCATCACGCCCGCCTTCATGGGTTTTCTCGGCGTCGCCGGCGCGCTGCCGGCGCACTACACGGAACGCATCGCCAGCCACCAGTTCGAGTCCAGGGACGAGGGGCCGCGCGCCTTCCTCGACACGTTTTCGAACCGCGCCCTGGCCCTGTTTTACGAAGCCTGGCGCAAGTACCGGCTCGAGCTGAAGTACCAGCTGGACGGCAAGGACCAGTTCCTGCCGCTGCTGCTGTCGCTGGCGGGGCTGGGCCACGCTTCGCTGCGCGAGCGCCTGTCCGGCGATGGCGTGCTGGACGAATCGGTGGGTTTTTTTGCCGCCGCCATGCGCCACCGGCCGCCTTCGGCCGTGATGATGGGCCAGGTGCTGTCCGAATATTTCGGCCAGCGCGTCACGGTCAGCCAGTTCATCGGCTGCTGGTACGACGTGCCGCGCGAGCAGCAAAGCACCCTGGGCGCGAATAACGCCGTGCTGGGCGCCACCGCGCTGGTGGGCGGGCGCGTGTGGCAGCGCGACCTGCGCATGCGGCTGACCATCGGCCCGCTGGCGCGCGCGCATTTCGACGCCTTCCTGCCCGGCGGCGCGGCCGCGCGGGCGCTGGAGAAAATGCTCGCCATGTTCACCAGCCTGTGCCTCGAGTACGAGGTGCAGCTGGTGCTGCGCGCCAGCGACGTGCAGGGCGTGCGCCTGGACGAGCCGCGCGGCGGCGGCAGGCTGGGCTGGGACAGTTTCCTCATCACGGGCGGCGAAGCGCAGGACCGCGCCGACGTCCGCTACGAATTGCACGCGCTTGCCTGAACCGTAACACCGATTCCGCCTCCCTTCCAACCCGACACAAGGACCGCTTCCCCATGAGCATCAACCTGAAGACGCTGATCAGCAAGCTGAATGACACCTGCCGCATTGCCGCCACGCGCGCCGCCAGTATCTGCGTCGGCCTGGGACAGTACGAGGTCGACCTGGAGCACGTATTCCTGGCCTTGCTGGAACAGCCGCGCAGCGATTTCGTGCTGATCGCGCGCCGCAGCGGCATCAGCGTCGGCATGCTGGAAGCGGACCTGCGGGCCGAGGTAGGCCGGCTGCAGACGGGGAACGCGCGCACGCCCGTGTTTTCGCCGCGGCTGCCGAAACTGTTCGAACATGCCTGGCTGATCGCCTCGCTCGACTTGCGGGCCGGATACCAGGCAAGCATCCGCAGCGCGCACCTGCTGCAGGCACTGCTGACCGAGCCGGAACTGGCGCAGCTCGCGTACCGCGGCTCGGCCCTGTTCCAGCAGTTCAAGCTCGACGAGCTCAAACACAAGCTGGAGTCGCTGACCGAGGGTTCGCAGGAGCTTGCGGGGGCCGCTGCTGGCGAAACGGTAGCCGACGGCGCGGGCGGCGACCCTGTGGGCGAACTGCAAGGCCGCGCGGCGGCATCGAAGACGCCGGCGCTGGACCAGTTCACGGTGAACCTGACGGCGCGCGCGCGCGACGGCAAGATCGATCCGGTGATCGGGCGCGACCTGGAAATTCGCCAGGCCATCGACATCCTGATGCGGCGGCGCCAGAACAACCCGATCCTGACGGGCGAGGCGGGCGTCGGCAAGACGGCGGTGGTCGAAGGGCTGGCGCTGCGCATCGTGCAGGGCGACGTGCCGGACATCCTGCAGGGCGTGGAAATCCACACGCTGGACATGGGACTGCTGCAGGCCGGCGCCAGCGTCAAGGGCGAGTTCGAGAACCGCCTGAAAAACGTCATCGGCGAAGTGAGTAAAAGCCCGCATGCGATCATCCTCTTCATCGACGAGGCGCACACGATGATAGGCGCGGGCGGCAGCGCCGGGCAGAACGACGCCGCCAACCTGCTGAAACCGGCGCTGGCGCGGGGCGAGCTGCGCACCATCGCCGCCACCACCTGGGGCGAGTACAAGAAATATTTTGAGAAGGATGCCGCGCTGGCGCGCCGTTTCCAGGTGGTCAAGATCGAGGAACCGAGCGAGGAACTGGCGTGCGCGATGTTGCGCGGCATGGCGCCGCTGATGGAAAAGCATTTCAACGTGCGCATCTTCGACGAGGCGATCACCGAGGCCGTGCGCCTGTCGCACCGCTACATCATGGGACGCCAGCTGCCGGACAAGGCGATCAGCGTGCTCGATACGGCCTGCGCCAGGGTGGCGCTGGGACAGCGCGCCACGCCGGTGCTGCTCGACAGCCTGGCGCGCCAGCTCGAACGCATCGATGCGGAAGCGTCGGCCCTGGCGCGCGAGGAAAGCGGCGGCGCCAGCCATGCGGCGCGCCTGAAGGCGTTGCGCGCGGCGCGCGGCGCCGCCGCCGGCGAACACGGGGCGCTGGCGGCGCGCTGGGAAACGGAAAAGGCGCTCAGCGAAAAAGTGCGGGCGGCGCGCCAGGAGCTCGAGGACGCCGGTGCGGCCAGGCCGGAGACCAGGCCGGACGCCAGCCAGGCCGGCGACCTGCAGGCGCTGCTGCAGCAATTGCGCGCATTGCAGGGCGAGACGCCGATGGTGCCGGTGCAGGTCGATGGCCACGTGGTGGCGGAAATCGTCGCCGGCTGGACCGGCATCCCGCTGGGGAAAATGGTCAAGGATGACATCCGTACCGTGTTGAAGCTGAAGGACCTGCTGGAAGAGCGCGTGCTGGGCCAGCCCCATGCGATCGAGGCGGTGGCGCAGCGCGTGCGGACCTCGCGCGCCAACCTCGACGATCCCGACAAGCCCAAGGGCGTGTTCCTGTTCGTCGGTCCGTCCGGCATCGGCAAGACGGAAACGGCGCTGGCGCTGGCCGACGCCCTGTATGGCGGCGAGCGCAAGCTCATCACCATCAACATGAGCGAGTACCAGGAGGCGCACAGCGTGTCCGGCCTGAAAGGCTCGCCGCCCGGCTATGTCGGCTATGGCGAAGGCGGGGTGCTGACCGAGGCCGTGCGGCGCAATCCGTACAGCGTGCTGCTGCTCGACGAAGTGGAAAAGGCGCATCCCGACGTCATGGAGCTGTTCTTCCAGGTGTTCGACAAGGGCGTGATGGACGATGCCGAGGGGCGCGAGATCGATTTCAAGAATACCATCATCATCCTCACCTCGAACGTGGCGTCGGCCACCATGATGCAGGCATGCCTGAACCTGGCGTCCGAGGATGTGCCCACGCCGGAGCAGCTGGAACTGGCCATCCGCCCGCAGCTGCTGAAGGTGTTCAAGCCGGCTTTCCTGGGGCGCCTGAAGGTGATTCCCTACTATCCGATCGGCGACGACGTGCTGGCCAGGATCATCGATCTCAAGCTGCGCAGGATCGCCGCGCGCGTCAGCGCCAACCACCAGGCCGAATTCAGCTACGATGAGACGCTGGTGGAGGCCGTGCTGGCGCGCTGCACCGAAGTCGATTCGGGGGCGCGCAACGTCGACCATATCCTCAACGGCAGCCTGCTGCCGGAAATTGCCGAATCCGTGCTGGCGAGGATGGCGGAGGGGCTGGCGATCAGCAAGATCAAGGTCAGCGCGGGCAAGCAGGGTCAGTTCAAGTACACGATCAGGTAGGCCCCAGCGGGCCGCCGCCTGCTGGCCCTGGGTGCTTACTGGCCGGCGGGCGGCGCAACGCCCAGCAGTTCCTCGATATGCGCGAGCGAGGCGCTGTCCTTGACCACGCCGCGCAGCCATTCGTGCAGCGTCTGCTCGCCGGCGTCGGCCGCCTTGTCGGCGAAATACGAGACGGGGCTGTGGGGTTCCGTCTGGCGGAAGTACAGCGCCACCTGGCGCAGCTGCGCCAGGGCCTGGGCGCGGCTGTGGATCTCGCCCGGCGCCGCCGCAGGCAGCGGCAGCGGCGGCATGCCGGCGCCAGGCACCTGGACGCTGGCAGGAGGCACGGCCGCTGCCGCGCCCGGGGCAGCGACGGCGGCCGGGGGCAGCGCGCGCTGCATGGCTTGCAGCGCTTCGCGTGCCAGCGAAAAGCCGGGACTGTCCCGGCCCAGGCGCGCATCGGCGGCCTGCTCGAGTTCCGCCAGCGCGTCCAGGCAGAACTGGGCGTCGGCGGCGAAGGCGGCGCGGAACTGCGCCGAATTGTTGCGCCGCGCAGCCTCCATGTCCGCCAGTTTCACGCCGTTGACGCCATCCTGGTTGCTGGCGGCCCGCTTGCGCGCCGCGTCGAAGTCGATGCTCGACCAGCCGCCGGACTGCCTGTCCGTCAAGGCCATGGCGCGCACCAGGGCGGGCGTGCGCGCGAGAATCCAGCTCAGGTTGCCGATGCGCTGCTCGTGGTCGCCGTCATCGGCTTGCGGATACAGGCCCAGGTCCCAGTATTGCCGGCACAGGCCGGCCAGCAGGCGGTAGCCCTGGCCCAGCCCCTGCAAATGGTCTTGCCTGGCGCTCGCTTCGGCCAGCCAGGCGGCCAGCCGCAAGTCCTTGCTTTTTTCGGCCAGCAGCGCGGCGCAGCGGCGCTGCACGAAATCCCAGTCGGCTTCCTTCAGGTCGGTGACCCATTCGCCCTGGTCGAGCGAGGGATCGTCGAACTTGCGCGCCTGGCTGATCGCATCGAGGTCGGCGGAAAAGGAGAGGTCGATGCCGCACGGTTGTACGGCGCTGATGGGAAGGAGAAGCTGGTCGGCTGAAATCATGGTATTCCCGAAAATGGTGGCGGATGGCTTGGCGGGTGTGGCGGCCAGGTCTTACTGGACCATGCGAAATTCGATGCGGCGGTTGCGCGCGCGGCCGTCGATGCTGTCGTTGCTGGCGATGGGCCGGTCCGGCCCCTGGCCCGAGGCACTCAGCAAGTCGCCATCGATGCCCTTGGCCGCCAGATAGGCCTTGACCGCCTCGGCGCGCGCCTGGCTCAGGTGCTGATTGCTGGCGCGCAGCCCCTGGTTGTCCGTGTGGCCGATGATGTCGACCTTGCGTCCCGCCAGCTTTTGCAGCGCCGCGCCCATTTCGTCGAGGATGGCGCGGCCGGACGGCGTCAGCGTGGTCTTGCCGCTTTCGAACTCGATGGTGCGGTTGGCCAGCGTGCTGTCGAGGATATTCTGGTCCGCCGCGGAGACGCGCAAGCCATTGTTGACGGTGTAGGTGGGATTGAGGCTGGTGGCGATATCGCTGGCGATCTTTTGCCGCTGCGCCTCGTTGGCCACTTCGCCGCGCACGCTGACGACGCTGCCGTCGATCGTCAGCTGGCCACGGCGGATCTGCTTCAGGTCGGGCGTCAGCAGTTTTTGCACGTAGGCGTTCCAGTTGGCCGGCAGCGCGACCTGGCCGACGGCGATCTGGTCGACCACCTTGTCGGCGCCATACAGGTCGCGCAGGCGGGCCAGCACGGCGGCCTTGGACGCCTCGTCGGGCACCGTGCCGCTGGCCAGCACCTGGCCAGGCTGCGGCGTGGCGGCCGCCGGTATCGCGGGCATGGCGGCAGGGGCGGCGGCCGCCTGGGCGCGGGCGCCGGACGCGGCAAGCGCCAGGCAGGCGAGGAGGGCAATCCGGAGTTGGCGCATGATCAGGTCCCGATGAAGGCGGCGCGAAACGAGTCGTGCGCCGATTTGAGTGACAGGTTTGCCTGCGCGAGGTAGGTTGAAACCTTCTTGATGGCGTAGTCGGCGCCCACGTGTTCCTCGACCCAGGCCAGGTCGTCGAAGGCGATGTGGTGCTCCAGCGCCGCCTGCGGCTCCATGATGGCGTGCAGCGTCTGTGCCGAGGCGCCGCAAAAGCCCAGCACCAGCGCGTGGCGGCCGCGGATGCGGGTGAGGAACAGCGCCAGTTCGAAATCGGCGCGCGCCAGGAAGGGCGCGATCAGGTGCATCCAGAACGCCGCCACCAGGTTGCGGTACAGCGGGTCGTCCGGCAGCGGCAGTTCCAGGCTTTTTTCCAGCCGGCTGGAACTGCTGGCCATGACGGGCTGCAGCAGCATGCCCAATGCCAGCAGGACTTGCCGCACCGAGCCGCCAAAGCCCGTCGGCGCCAGCAGCGCGTCGAGGGCGCCGACCGTCTGCAGGTCGAGGAAGTCGTCGAAGGCGGCGTCATAGGCGCTGCTGCGCAAGTCCAGCTCGATGCTGGCGCTGGCTGCCGCCTGCAGCGCGGCAGCCGCTTCGGCGCCGCGCAGGCCGCCGCTGAGCGCATCGAGCCGGTTCCACAGGCGCGACAGCACCAGCGGGCTGGTGGGCACGAAGCCGGCCGGGTTGCCCACTTCCATCGCGCTCATCATCAGGAACGGGAAACGGCGCGACGAGGCGTCGCTGCTGGCGGCGATGTGGCCGGCGATGGCGCGTCCGCGGCGCGGGCCGATGAAGGCGAAATGCAGCGGCGCCAGCGCGTCATACGTGAGCTTCCAGCGGGCGTCGGCGCTCATCAGGTCCATGGCGTTGGCGAGCCAGTCGTCGAGCATCTTCAGCAGCGCGGGATTGTCGCCGCTCTTGACGAAGTCGCCACGGCTGGGGATCTTGCCGAAATAGCCGATCGCGGTGGGTGTCGGGCGGCTCATGGCGTGTTCCCCGCGAGTGCGGCGCCCGTGTCGGGGACGCTGTTGACCACCGTTTCCGGCAGCTTCAGGCCGCGGAAACCCTGGCCGCCGGCGGGGGCCGCCGCCGGTGCCGGCGTGGTGACGATCTTCAGGTTGGCCGTCACGGTGACGCCGCTGTTTTCCCAGCTCAGTTCGAATACGCCGCCTTCCTTGCGCGTGCGCTTGGCCGAATCGATCATTTTCTTCAGGCCGAAATGGCCGGGCTCATTCAGCAGCACCACGTTGCGCCCTTCCGGCGTGATGGCGCTGATGCGCGAACCGGGCACGCCTTCCGGGTTGGGCCAGACCATGTGTATCCACGGCTGCGGCTGGCCGCGCCAGCGCAGCGCCTGGCCATCGATCTCGATCGTGTATTCGCTGGCGCCGGGCGCGCTCAGCGCCTGCAAGTCGAAGCGCGTCTGCGCTTCGGCGGCGCCGGCCGCCGTCGCCACGCCGTTCGCGCTGAGCGGCGCGATCCAGCCCGGCAGGCTGGCCACCACGGGCGGCGCCAGGCTGATGCCCATCGATGCCCACGTCCTGGCGCTGATGCTGTCGCCGCGGCGCACCACCAGCGGCCCGATGGCGGTATTGAAGAACTTGGCGATGGCGCCTTCCGGGCCGAAGACCTGGCCGATGTCGGCGTTGCTCGCCTCGGTGCGCGAATCGGGCGCGAACGGGTATTTCGCCGCCAGCGTTTTCTGGAACGGTTCGAGCACCTGCGCCAGCCAGACCTTGTTGATTTCCGTTTCGGTGGGCTTGACGATGACGGCGAAGGTTTGCATCAGCGGGCGCACCAGCAGCGGCCGGATGGCCTGTTTTTGCGGATCGCTCATGCCCGTCAGCATCTGTTCGTCGACATATTTCAGGGCATCGGCCAGTTCCGAACCGTTGCCGTCGAGCGTTTGCTGCATCAGCTGCTTGGCGCCCGGCCCCGTGTCGCCCTGGTTCTTGATCTGGTTGAGGCGCACGCGCAGCTTGGACAGCGTGGCCAGGTAGCCGCGCATCGGCGAGGCATCCTTGTCCCGGGCGACGACGAGGCGGGCCACGCCGGAAAATTCGCGGCCGACGGGCCCCATCGGCAGGGCGCTGCCGGCCTGGCCGCCGGCCACGGCCGGTTTCTGGCGCAGCACCGTTTCCTTGAACCAGTCCATCACCCCGCGCTGCGCCCGCTGCAAGCCCTGGCCCAGCAGCGAAGGATTGTCCCACGAGGTTTCCTGGTACACCGTCTCGATCAGCTTGTTGATGGGCGACGATTGCGGGTCGCCCAGGCGGTTCATGGCCTGCGCCGCGTTGTCGAAGCCGTTCAATTCGCGGATGCTGACGCCCTGGAGGAATTTCTGCCATTCCTTCGCATAGTCGTTCTTGTACAGTTCGACGAGGGCTTTCTGGATCTGCTCGGGGCTGCCTTCCAGGGTCAGGTCGTCCTTCGACGCCGTTTTCAATACCCAGTCGGCGCTTTGCAATTCGCGGTTGGCCGCTTCCTGGAACGCTTGCTGGATGTATTTCTCCCAGGCGTCACGGGTAAACGTGCCGGGGATGGCGTAGCTGCCCAGCACCAGTTCCTTGTCCTGCTCGCCAACGATGCGGGCCACCGTCATCGACGGGAAGCGCGTGGCGGCGCGCGCCTTGACGTCGGCATACACGCGGTCGCGCGCCGGCATGCCGCGCACGACGCGGCGCAGGCTGTCGCGCGACTGGTCGACGAGGGCCAGCTTGCTGTCGATCTGCGGCCACGACGGATCATTGATCTGCGTCAGGTAGAACGAGATCATGCGCTCGGCGCTGCGTATCATCTGTTCGCGCGGCATGCTGCCCCGGTTGGCGTCGAGCCAGCCGCGCCAGTAACGCGTCAGCTGGTCGTTCAGGTGGCTGGCCTCGGCACGCGACTTGTCGCTCAGCATCAGATACGTCTTCAAGCCGTTGTAGGCGTCTTCCACGTTCGCCGGCGCGGCATCCTTGAATTGCTGGACGGCAGGTGTGGCGGAAGGCGCCGCTGGGGCAGCCGCAGCCGCAGCCGGGGCGACGGCGACAGTGGCCGTTGCTGCCGGCACGGCGGCCGCTGGCGGCGTGCCGGCCATCGGCTGCAGGCGGCCGGCGCCAGCATTGACTTCCGACAAGAACGCTTCCAGCGATTGCGTCACGGGCTTGAGCATGACTTCGCGCACGCCGGAAAAATATTCTTCGCGCAGCTTGCGCTCCAGGAAGTCGCCCTGGTACAGGCCCAGGCTGAGGGCCAGCGGGCGCTTGCTGCGGTACGCTTCCAGCTGTTCGATGCGGTCCTGCAGGATTTCCAGCGCCTCGAAGCGCGAATGCAGGTCCAGGCGCTTGTCCTGCACCTTGATGGCCTGGTCCAGGTCGGCCTGCACATTGGCCGCCAGCTGGCGGTTGGCCAGGTAGGACCAGCTCCAGCCGCCCAGCGCCAGGCCGGCCAGCGCGATGGCGGCAAAGAAGGTGGCGTAGCGCAGCCGGGTCTTGCGCGGGCTGGCGTACTGGGCCACCAGGTCCTTGTCGGCGAAGATGACCTTGCGGAACAGGTTGAGCAGGAAGTAGCCGTGCTGGTCCTGTACCGCCGCCTGTTCCTGCGGCTGCAGCTTGAGGTCGAAGCGCTGCGCCACCCGTTCCGACGAGGCCGAGACCGACACGCCTTCCTGCAAGGCGCTGGTGAAATAGAAGCCACGGAACACGGGCTTGAACTGGAACGGGTTTTCCTCGAACAGGGTGGCGATGAAGGTGCGCAGCGGCCCCTTGATCGAGCTGAATTCCAGCGGAAACGTAAACACGCCGGGCGGCATGCGCTCGCGGCCCAGCAGGGCCATGCTGGCCAGGCTGAGGTCCTTCAAACCATCGTACAGTTCGTCGAAGCGCTGGTCGAACTGTTCCAGCACGTCCTGTTTCGAACTGCTCACGCTGTAGGGCAGGGTGGCGCCCCAGACCTTGTCGCGCTCGCTGCGTTCGGCATCCTGGAAAAATTCGGTGAAGCCCGTGATCAGGTCGGCCTTGGTGAATACCACGTACACGGGGGCGTGGACTTCCAGCTTTTCCGTCAGTTCCTGCACGCGCTGGCGCAGGTTCTTCGCCAGTTCGATGGCGAATTCGGGCCGGCTGCCCGTCAGTTCGGCGATGCTGACGGCGATGATGATGCCGTTGATGGGCGCCCGCTTGCGGTGCTTTTTCAGCAGGCCGAGAAAGCCGAACCATTCGGCGCGGTCTTCGTCGTTGACGGAGTAGCGGCCTGCCGTGTCGAGCAGGATGCCGTCGGTGGTGAAGAACCAGTCGCAATTGCGGGTGCCGCCCAGGCCTTGCACGATCTTGCTGTCGACAAAGGGGAATTGCAGGCCGGAATTGGCGATGGCCGTGCTTTTGCCGGCGGCGGGGTTGCCGATGATCATATACCAGGGCAATTCATACAGGGCCGCGTCGCCCGACAGCTGGCCCAGCCTGGAGGTCTTGATGGTGCCGATCGCTTCGAGCATGCGTTTGCGGATGGCTTCGGTTTCCTCGCGCTGCACCGCTCCCGCCTTCGGCGCGGCGCCGGCCGCCTGCTGTTCCAGCATGTTGCTGAAGCTGGCGCCGTCGCGCCGCCGCCGCCGCTGGCGCCACCACCACGCGATGGCGACCAGCAGCGCCGCCGCGGCCAAGACCGCCAGCACGGGCAGGTAAGGCCATTCGAAGATGACGGTGCACACCAGGAGCAGCAGGACGAAAGCCACGCCGCCCAGGATGAGCAGGCTGAAGCGGGTAGTGAGGAGGTGCCAAAATCGTTGCATCATAGTGTAGTGAGCAAGCCGTTAATGTGCGTGGGTGGAAGGTGTCAGCGTCAGCCGGCGGCGTCGCCGTTGCCGGCGGGCGGGCCGACGACGATGGCGCCGTAGTGCAGTGGATCGAGGTTGCTGAGGCATAAGGCCTGGCCGCCGCTGGCCGCCGCGTGCTGCGCCAGTGCCAGCGCCGCCAGGGCGGCGACGGGACCGGCATGGCCGCACGCCGTGCCGACGCTCAACACCTGGGTGCCGAGATCGAGTTCAGGCAGCAGGGCGCTGGTGCAATTCATCAGTTCGAGCATGCGGCCGGCGCGCTGGTCCGTATCGGCGCTTACCAGCGTGATGTCGGCGCTGGCCACGGCGGCGCTGGCCAGCGCCTGCGTGGCGAGGCTTGCCAGCAAGCCCGGCTCGCCCTGCTTGCGCGGCCCGGCGGCGCTGTCGCGCGCCTGCGCGGCTCCGCGGTGCAGCAGTACGGACGGCGGCGCTTCCAGCAGCGCCGCTTCGGCCGAGTTCGCCAGCAGCAGGCCTGCCGCGCCTTCCCCTGGTATCTGTCCGTCGGCCTGCCCGGCGCTGAACAGCTGCTCCCTGCTGGCCCAGTCGTGCACGCTCATCTCGCCGATGTAGGAGTTGCAGGCCAGTACGATGGCCAGGACAGGTTGCCCGTCCTGCGCCGCGCGCGCGGCAATCTGTGCGAGCAGCGCGAACGGCGCCGGTTGCGGTGTGGCGGACAGCGTCGGCAAGGCCAGCTTTTCGGGCGGCCAGCCCTGCTCCAGCAGCAGCCGGTGCAGCCAGGCGCTGCCCGCCTGCGACTGGGCGGGGCTCCACGCCGCCGGCAGCAGCAGGTGCAGTTGCAGCGTGGGCAGCGCCATGGCCGCGCGGGCCGAGGCGGGCGCCATCAACCATGCGGGCAGCAGCGGATGCCGCATGGCTGCGTACATCAGGTCGGCCAGCACTTCGGCGCCCAGGGCCAGCGCGCGCACATCCTCAGGATTGAAGGGGAAGCGTTCTGCATCCAATCCTGGCTGCGGATGCTGGCGCAGCCAGGCGGCCAGGGTTTGCTGCTGCGTGTCTTCCTGTACCCCGGCCACTTTTCCACACAGCAAAGGGTAGCCGTTTTCATCGAGCAGGTCCGGGTCGAGAGCGGGACGGGCCTGCCTCGCTTGCATGGCCGTAGTCAGTTCCTCGGGCGTGGCGCCGCCCGGCATGCGCAGGGCGGCCGCGACGATATGCAGCGGCGCCGGCGGCGGCGCCGTGGGCGCGGCGTCGGCCTGTGGCGTCGCCGCAACGGCCGCCGCCAAGGCTGGTGCGGCCGCCAGCCTGGCCAGCAGCTTTTTGCCGAGCCAGAAGGCCAGCAACAGCGACAGCGGCAGCAACAGCATGGCGCCGGCCAGGTCGCCCGCCGTCGGCACGCGCGTGCCGGCGCGCCAGTACCAGATGGCGCCGCCCCAGCACAGCGCGAATACGGCCAGCACCAGCAGGCAGCGCCGCAGCCACGCGCGCATCAGCGCTGTTCCTCGTGCCGGCGCGCGCTCATGCCTGGTCCGTGGTCGCTTGCTGGCTGGCGATCAGCACCGCGCCGCAGCTGGTCTTGTCGCCATGGCGGGCCACGGGCCGGCCATCGACGACCAGGCTCGGGTCGCCGCTGACGATGGGACAGACGCCGTGGCCCGGCAGGGGACAGGCAACCTTGTCGCCCACGCGCGCGATGCCGATGCCGCCGCTGTCGCTCACGGTCGACGCTTCGAGCACGGTGCCGCCGTGCGAGGTTTTATCGCCCAATCTGATTACCGGACCCGCCATATGCGCTCCTGTCAGCTTTTTTCATCACACCGGGCAAACGCAGCTCGGTATGTCCGAAATCCATCATTTTCCAGCGACCGCCCCACGTCATGCCGACCGATTCGGCCACTTCGCCATACAACTGATAGCCGCGCATGGCCCACGCATCCTTTTCCGAGATGACCAGCTTGCCGTCGCGCAAAAATGCGCAATCGGCGGCCAGGCCATACTGGTGCCAGCTCTGGAAGGCGGCCGCGTTGCTTACGCTGGGCCCCATGGCCGCCAGGGTGTTTTGCCGCTCCGGACTGCGATAGCCCTCCAGCAGCGCCATGTCGTAGCCATGCTTTTCCTTCATTATTTTAAAGACAAGCAATAAACGTTGCGCGTATTCCGTATTCAACAGTGTCCAGTTGCGGCTGGCAGATATCAGCAAGGGCCGCTCCAGCCGCACTTCTTCGGTGGCAAACACGAGCGGCGGGAGGTCGACGGGCGGCACCAGTTGCTCGCCCTGCAGCAGGCTGGCGACCTGGGCATTCATTTCACGCGTGGAGACGTCGTAGGCGCCCAGCATGCGCTTGCTGTCCGTCATGAGGACTAGTGCCGTCGGCAGGCTGATCACCGCCATGCCCGCCAGGCACAGCAGGTAGTGGCGCCGCAGGAAGGCCGCCGTGTGGCCGAGCGCCGCCGTCCCGCCCTGGCGCACGCTGGCCAGGCCCGCCTGCCGCTGTCTGGTGAAGCGGCTGACGTACGCGGCAAGGCGTTGCTCCGCGCCATACATTGCTTGCATGACGAAATCGCGCCCGGCCGGAAACAGCGCCAGCCAGCTGACCAGGCATGCCAGTATGAAATACAGTGCTACCGCGAGTAGAAACACGCGCACCTCAATCAAAAGAATGTTTGGCTGCAGAGTTTGTGCTATCCGCGGCGCGATGCCGGTGCATGGACACGGATATTGCTCGGGAGTATATCTTACAAAACTGCTAATTAACGGGCTGTGCATTTCAATTGTGCGGGGGTGCGCACTGTTGATTTTATGGCACGCGTCATCATTTTGTTGAATAGCGTAAAGTCTTGCAAATATTACAGGAGCTCACATTTTGCGACCTCACGACGACAGCCCCAGGGCCTCGGCCCGGCCCAGCCTATTGACGCCAGCGCAGCAGGCCGAGGCCGACCGTAACCGTATCCTGACCACGCTGCAAGGCGGCAAGGGCGGGGCTGTCGCAGGCGGCGCGACGGGTGGCCGGCTGGCGGTACGCTATGGGGCAGGGGCGGCTGCCGCCCTGTTGCTGCTGGCGGCCGGTGTCTGGCTGGGGCAGCGGGGAGCGGACGCACAGGCGCCGGTGGTCGCGGCCTTGCCGGCCGCCGCCGCGACTGTCCCGGATGCGCCGCCCGCCGTCGCCCGCATTCATGACGAGGTGCCGGCCGCCATCGACCCGGCGCCGCGGCAAAGCCTGAATGACATGCTGACGGCCGCTCCCGCCCGTAGCGCCGCCACGCCTGCCGGCGATGTGCTGAGCAAGGCCCTGGAAACGCCCTCGGCGCCTGCGGCGCGGCCGGCCAAAACGCCAGCCAGGAGTGTCCCTAAAGCCTCTCATCCGCCGGCGAAGAAGCCGGCCGCCAAGGCCGAGACGGCGCCAGCAGCCAGCCGCGAGGAAGAAAGCGACATCGCCTTGCTGGCGGCCCTCGTGGCGCACGCGCAAGTTGCTCCTGTTCCCGCACCGCCCGTCGCCAGCCTGCAATCCCAGCTTCAGCAATGCGCCAAGTTGAAACGGACGGCCGCCGACGCCTGCCGCGAACGCGTGTGCAAGGGCCGCGGCGCCGGCAATGCGCAATGCAAGGCGGCCAGGTCCGCCGCGAGGGCCGGCGCATGAGCGGCGCGCGCGCCGACCAGGCCGCGCAGGTCGGCGCGTCGCTGGCCGGTTTCAGCAGCGTGACGCGGCTGTACGAGCTGGTCCTGGGCGGCGAGGGCGGCGATGCGGCGGACGCATTGCTGGTGGAAGCGTTTGCGTCCGACGAGCGCTTGCACGGGGTGGGCGCGCGCGACATCATCGTGCTGTCCACCAACGCCAATCTGGCGCTGGCGCCGCTGCTGGGCCAGCCTGCCACCTTGCAGGTCAGCCTGGCCGACGGCAGCCGTGCCGCATTCAGCGGCCATGTCAGCGAGGCGGCCATGCTGGGCAGCGAAGGGGGACTGGCCCGTTTCCGGCTGCGCCTGACGCCATGGCTGTGGCTGCTGAGCCAGGCGCGCAATAGCCGCGTGTGGCAAGACAAGAGCGTGATCGAGATCGTCGACAGCGTCTTCGAGGCCTATGCGCCGCAGGCCGTCTGGCGCTGGAGCGATGACACGGGGCCGTTCATGCAGGAGGCGTCGCCGCGCAGCTATTGCTGCCAGTACCGCGAATCGGACCTGGCCTTCGTCAGCCGCCTGCTGGCAGAAGAAGGACTGGCATGGCGTTTCGAAGAACAGGATGGCGGCCACTGCCTGGTGCTGTTCGCCGACAGCAGCGCGCTGAGCGCCGTGCCGGAAGACGCCAGCAGCGCTGCCGGCGGCGGCTTGCGTTTCCATGGCGCGCGGGCCATGGAACAGGCCGATGCGGTTCAGGCGATCAGCCGTGGGCGGGCGCTGAGCACGTCGGTCGCGACCGTCCTCAGCTACGATTACAAGGCCAAGAAAGCCGTCAGCGCCAGCGTGCCGACGCGGCTGGTGCCGGGCGGAAAGAACGCCATGGTGCTGGAAAGCTATGATGCGCCGGGCCAGTATTTCTATGCCGATGCCGCCCAGGCCGCGCGCTATGCCTTGCTGCAGATGCAGGCCATCGAAGCGCGCAGCGAACGCTGGGAGGCGCGCTCCACCGTGCGCACCTTGCGCGCCGGCACCCGTTTTACGCTGACGCAAGGTCCATTGCAGCAGGAGGGCGGCGCGGCGCCCGCGCTGGTCGTGTTGCGCGTGTGCAGCGTGGGCGTCAATAATTTGCCGGCGCCGGCCCGCGAGGGGCTGGCTGAGCTGTTCGGTCCCATTCCCGCCTTGCTGCAGGAAGGCCTGGCCGACCAGGCGCTGGCGCCGCGCGACATCGCGCATTTCGGACAGGTGATCGCGCAGGCGGCCGAGAGCGGCTATGCCAACCATATTGAAGCGATCTCGGCCGATACGCCATGGCGCCCGGCACAGGACGGCGGCGACGTGCGCCACCATCCGAAACCCACGGCCTTGGGCAGCCAGAGCGCGATCGTGGTGGGCGCCGATGGCGGCAATGCGGCCGGCGGCGCCAGCGAGATTTACTGCGACAGGCTGGGCCGGGTGCGCATCCGCTTTCACTGGCAGCAGGACGGCAGTGCGACTTGCTGGGTGCGCGTGGCGCAGCGCTCGGCCGGTGGCGGCATGGGCAGCCAGTTCCTGCCGCGCATCGGCCAGGAAGTGCTGGTGCAATTCCTGGAAAACGATATCGACCGCCCCATCATCGTCGGCGCGCTGTACAACGGCCAGGGCGAGGGCGGCCTGGCGCCGACGCCGGGCGGCGCCGCCAGCGCGAATGCGAGCGCCGCCGGCGTGTTCGAGGCGGCGCACGACCACGCCCCATCGGCGCAGGGCAACGTGGCCGGTGGCAACAGTCCGCTGTGGCATGGCGCGGCGGGCGGCACTGCGGGCCACCGCAACGGCACGGCGCAATGGGGCATCCGCAGCAAGGAATTCGGCGCCAGCGGCTATAACCAGCTGCTGTTCGACGATACGGACCAGCAGGGCCGCATCCAGCTCAAAAGCAGCCATGGCGCAAGCGAGCTCAATCTTGGCCACCTGATCCACGCGGCAGACAATTACCGGGGCAGCCTGCGCGGCACGGGCGCCGAGTTGCGCACGGATCACTATGGCGCCGTGCGGGCGGGCGCGGGCTTGCTGGTCTCCAGCTACCTCGTCAACCATGACGTGCAGGCGCGCGACCCGGCCGGCGACAATGCGCCTGGCATGGTATTGCTCAAGCAGGCGGCCAAGCTGGGCGAAACGTTCAGCGCCGCCGCCGTCACGCACCAGACCGTGGCCCTGGCCGGCCATCTGGGCGCGGCCAAGGCGGATGCCAGCGTGCTGGACGACAAGGCGGCGCCGCTGAAGGCATTCCTGACGACGGCGTCGGGCATGCTCAGCCAGGACAATACGACAGCCGCCAGGCGCGACGCGGCCGCCAAGCCCACGACTCCCGGCGACGACAAGCTGCCGCACAGCAGCGACGCCATCATTGCCATCGCTGCCCGGGCCGGGCTTGGCGTGCTGGCCGGCAAGGATATCCAGTTGGCGAACGGCGAAACCGTGTCGCTGATGAGCGGACTCGATACGCAGTTCGTCGGCGGCGGCCAGCTGCGCGTGCATGCCGGCCAGGCCATCGGCACCCTGGGCGGCGTCGTCAAGGCGGGCGAGAACAATATCGGCCTGCAGATGATCGCCGCCAAGCAAGCCATCGACCTGCAGGCGCAGGCCGACGTGCTCAAGGTGCAGGCGCGCGACGAAGTCAATGTGATCAGCGCCACGGCGCACATCGACTGGGCGGCGGCGAAAAGCATCCGTTTGTCGACGGCGGGCGGGGCGAATATCACTATCGAGGGCGGCAACATCACCATCCAGTGTCCGGGCAAGATCACGATCCATGCCGGCAAGAAAAGTTTTATCGGCCCGGAAAGCATGGCGTATGCGATGCCCGGTTTGCCCAGCAGCATATGCGTGGAGTGCCTGAAAAAGTCCCTGATGGCCGGCTCCGCTTTCACCATGGCAGGATAGACGATGCTGATTGCCCCTTATACGGATGGCTGGCTGGCGCAGTGCGACACCTTGGCGCGCGAGGCGGCGCCGGCAAACGCGCGGCTGTATCTCTTGCTCGACGGCGTCTTCCTGCCGGGGCTGCAGCGCAAGCTGGCCACGCTGTCGCCGGCCCTGCTGTTTGAAAGCTTGCCAGGCTGCAATGACGCCACGCGCGACGTATCGCCGCTGCTGCTGGCGTATCCCGGCCCGGGCATGGGCATGGCCGAGGCGTCCTGGCTGCAGCGCTGCAGCGGCTGGCCCATGCTGAGCGCCATCGCCACGCGGGAAAGCCAGGCGGCACTGGCCGAAAGGCTGGCGGCCTGGTGCGTCATCGAAGGCGAAGGCCAGCGCTTCAATTTTCGTTTCCCCGACACGCGCCGGCTGCCGGCCATCTATGCCGCGCTGACACCGGTGCAGCAGGCGCAGCTGGCTGGGCCCGCCGTCAGCTGGTCCTATATCGCCCGCGACGGCAACTGGCGGCAGTTGCCGGTGCCTGGGCTGGACAGTGCGCTGGCGGAGCGGCCCGTGGCGCTGAGCGAGCAGCAGTTTGCCAGCCTGATCGGCGACAGCGAAGCCGATGAAATCCTCGCCATGCTGCATGAATGCGGGCACGACCACAGCCATGACCGCCATGGCGCCTACCGCGGCGTGGCGCAAGCCCTGGCCGCCATCCAGGGCGAGCCGCTCGATTACTATGAAAAGGCCGACTGGTGCGAGCGTTGGCTGCAGAGTGGCGCAGCGCCCGATGCCGCGCGGCCGCCTGAAACCAGCCTGCAAGCGCAGGGGGACGCATGATGATCGTTCGAACAGCCGCCGGCGCGGGCTGGCGCGCGTTGGCAATGGGCGTGCTGTTGCTGCCCATGCTGAGCGCTTGCGCCGACAAGAACGTGCCGGTCAGCATACACGGCGTCAATTACAGCGGAGAAGTCTTTCGTTACGCCATCGTCGATCCCGCCAACAAGGACAATGCGGGCGGCGGCGAAACGATCGACCCGTATGCCGCCGGCGGCACGATGTGCTGCTACGACTTGCCCCGGCGCTGGCGACCCGGCATTCAGGTGCAGGTGGACGCCACCTACTGGCTGCCCCGGAAGGCCGATGGCAGCCTGCCGGAAGTGAAGCAGACGCAGGTGCTCGAAGTTCCCGCGTATGCCGACGGCAAGCCGGGCGAGCTGTGGGTGCTGCGCGGCGCCGATGGAAAGCTGGCGATCATTTCCAGCGACTACCAGCCCGATCACGCCAGCTGGCCAGGGAAGGTCAAGGGCTGGCCGCTGCCGTCGCTGGAGTATCGGCGAGAGAAATGGGATGCCTACATTCAGCATGAAGAGGGCGGCGTCGAATTGTGGGAAAAGCTGCTTGAACAGATGCGCCTGGCGCCGCTCAAGCATGCCAGGGAAGTGTGGGAGTCTGAGCGGAAATCAGACCCGAAAGCGTTCAGCGACTATACGGGACCTGACGATACGCGCTTTCACGCGTATTTGCGCGCGGACTATGCCCGTTTGCTGGCTGGCAGCCGAAGCAAATTGGAACAGTTAAAAAAGGAGCGTCCATGAGTTTCAGATTGATCGAGCCTGTCCCCGCGGAGTTTTCCAAGGCTGCCGATTTCGATACCTTGTTTTCTGCTATTGAATCGAGAAAAATACGCAAGACAGCGGAGGAGATCGAGAAGTCTGTCGTCAAGCCTCCCTGCGCAACCTGCAAAACCAATCTCTTTTTTGGTTTTTTCTTTGACGGCACAAAAAATAATTATATTCAGGCCGACGCCGGGAAGAATCACTCGAACGTCGCCCGCCTGTATGACTGTTTTCCCGGACTGAGCACGCCGACGGTGCTGCCCGATGCCACCGATTGGGTACACGAAAAGGCAGCGTATTCGCATTTCTTCAAGGTGTATATTCCTGGCGTGGCGTCGCCGTTCGAGCAGATCGGCGACAGCGGCAAGGGCTTGCAACTGACGCGGGGCGCGGCTGCCGGTTATGGCGGCGAAGCGCGCATTCTGTGGGCGCTGCTGCAGGCGATTAATAATATACACCGCTATTTTTTGAAGAAACCCCTGTTATCGCCCGATGAAACAAAGTCGATCCTGAATAGAATCGTGCTCGACAGGGCACGGCGGCGCCTGATGAAACCGCGCCAGCGGTTTGAACGCGAGATGCCGAATGACGAGCAGAATGAAAAGACGCGTCTCGAATTTGAAAAAATCCTGAAGCGCCTGCATGCGGCAATCGCCGTGCACATGCCGGATAAATATGGCAATGTCAAGCAAAAAGACCCGGCGACGGTGAAGAAAATCTTCATTTCCATTTTTGGCTTTTCGCGCGGCGCCACCCAGGCGCGCGCCTTTGTCAACTGGCTCATGTCGATGTGCACGCTCGATGCCCATCTGTGTAAAAAAGCGGGCGTGATGACGCTCGGTGGTTTCGAGGTGGCATTCAATTTCCTCGGCCTGTTCGATACGGTGGCATCCGTCGGCCTGGGCAATACCCTGGGTAACAGCCTGCTGGGCAAGATGTTCGATGGCCATGGCGGCTGGGCCGATACCGATGACAGCTTGCGCATCCCCCCGGGTATCCCATGCCTGCACCTGGTCGCCGCGCATGAATTGCGGCGCAGCTTTCCGCTCGATTCGATTTCCGTCAAGCAGGCGTTGCCGCCGAATTGCGATGAGGTGGTCGTCCCTGGCGTGCACTCCGACCTCGGTTGCGGCTACATGCCGGGCGAGCAGGGCCGTGGTCTGGACAAGATGGGGGCCGACATGCTGTCGCGCATTCCGTTGATCTATATGTACCGGGCGGCCAGGCTGGCAGGCGTGCCCCTGAAGCTGGAATTCGCCAGCGCCGTGGCCAAGGAGCGTTTCAAGGTCGCGCCGGAGACGATCACGGCACTGAACGCTTACCTGGCCACGTGCAAGGTGAAGACGGGCACCTTGACTGCCATCATGCGCGAACAGGGCAAGAATCATATCTTGTGGCACAGGTCGCGACGACCGACCAGCAAAACCCCGCTGGAATCGACGGCCAGCTTTGGCCGCGCCTCGAACTTCGACAAGAACGATCTGCAAAGCGCCAACCAGGAATTTGAACAGGAAATTCGGGCGTTCGAGACCTGGCTGGCAGAGAAGGGCAAAGGCTACAGAGCCAAGGCGCAGGAGCCGGGTTTTGACAATGACCACGACAATGAATGGGAAGAGATCGCGACCTGGTGGGGCAGCGCGCCGCAGCCTGGCGCCGAGACGCTCCATTTCTTTGACAATTACGTGCACGACTCGCGTGCCTGGTTTAAATTGATTCCTGGAAATCCTGACAATGAAGGGGATTTGATCGAGAAGTTGCAATCCTGGAGCGCGAAGCGAAAAAGGGTGCAGCAACTGAATGTCAGCGGAGCACTGGCCCACGAGGAACGGCAAAAGATGATGGCGCGCGCCTACGGCATGAAATCGACAACGGGCCTGCAGCCCTATACGCCGATGAAGGATGGCCTGGACGATGCGCAGCGCAAGGCTGTCGAGGAGTTTGATCGCACGGGCAAGATTCCGCGCATGCAGACGGAGGGACGCGAACCATTCGATTCAAGCTGGGCCAGCTATGGCCTGTCCGGCCGGGCCGGCTATTTGCGTTACCGCAAGGTGTACAGCGGCTATGACAGCGTGCTGATCTCGAGAAATGGCAAGGCGACGGAAGAAGCCATCGCCTGAGCTGCCAGGCAAGCGGGCTTGTCTTGTCGCTATCGGGCGCGGGCCGCCGCGGCGGCTTGCTGGTCGCACTCGCGCACGGCCGCTTTGCATGCGGAAAACGCCTGCAGATAGGTCACGGTGGCTTGCCGCTCTTCGACCAGTTCTGCCACCCGCTGCGTGAGCTGCTGCGGTGTCGACGAGGGCAGTTTCTCCAGTTTCTTGCTGATGTCTTTGAGAAAACGTTGCTGACGCGCCAGCTCCGCCGCCAGCACGGCCTTGCGCTCGGCAGCGGGCAGGGCCGGATACGGCCTGCCATTGCCGGCCTTGACGCTGCCATCCGAGGTCATCGACAGCGATTCGTGCGGGGCGCGAAATTCCAGCGCCAGCTTGCCATCGGCTTGCACGACGACCAGCAGCTCGTCGGTGGCATTGCCGGCCGGCAGCGCCAGCGTGCGCGTTTCCCGCTTGCCGTCCGGCAGCCAGCGGTACTCGATGTTGACCTGCAGGGGCTGCTGCGATGCGGCCGGCAGGTAGAAACAGCAATTGGCGGCGCTGCTCATGTAGGGGTTCAGGGGATCCGTATCGACGGCATTCGCGGGATTGCCGGCGTCGCTGACGCCGACCTGGATGGGACGCGCGCTGTAGTTCAGGGTGCTGACCGATATCTTCGCTTCATCGGCCCCGGGCCGGTAGTCGTGCTGGCCGCGCTCGCCGCGTTCGGCATGGCCGGCCAGCAGCGGCCGGCGCTGCATGGACTGGATGCCGATGGCAAAGATATGGCTCAGGTAGCCGGACTCCGAGCGGCCGTCGCGCGAATAGCTGTCGCCGGGCGTGTGGTAGAGGTAGCCGATGTCGGCGATCGCCAGGGCGCGCACCTTGCTATCCTGGGGAAATAATGCTTGCTCCAGATAGCGATCCCTGGCGCCCATGACCTTGGCGGAAAGGACGCCGGCCCACGCCCGTTCCCCCGCGAAGCGGGGAAAGACGTTGAATTCGCCGTGGATGAACGGTTCGATTTTCAGCACATCCCGGGCCATGCCCGTGACGGGATCGATGACGGAATAAATCCCCGGGAAGGGCGTGTCGGCGGCATGCGAAGGCGGCGCCACGGCGAGGAACAGGCAGCCAGCCCCGGCGATGGCCGCCATGACGGCGGTTTTGCTTTGCCTGCTGCTTCCAGTCGCGGTAAAGGCGGGCATGCTCAGTTTTCCAGATAGCGCCAGACGGTCAATCCATATCCTGAACCAAGGTCGAACATGGGCTGCTCTCGCTCGTACGACATGGCGCGCGCGGGAATATCGAGCGATTCCCACGTTCCCGCCTTGGGACAGGGATCGCCGGCCTTGGCGCGCAATTCGTTTGCCGGCACAGGGCCGCTGCCGGCCGGCGCATAGTCCATGCGTGCCTGCCGGAAGAAGGCCGTCAGGTCTGCCGGATAGAATTTGGCATCGCGATAGCTGCTGTCGTCGATATCGAGCAGGCAAGTAATGGCCGCCGCTTCCCATGACCAGTAGCCTGAAAAGGAGGTGTCGCGCTCGTGGCTGCCATAGTAGGGCTCGCGGCGGCTGGCGTAATACCATTCGTCCAGGTAGTCCTGCATCAACGCCGGGCGATCATTTTTTTCTGCGGCGAATATCTTGAGCGTCTTGAAGTAGGGCAGGTGGCGCGTGCATTCCGGCCAGTCGGTATCCCGGCCGGCGATGGAAAATGCCAGCAGGCGTTCGACCAGCCCATCTTTTTCATGGTTGTTGAAATCGATGACTGGCGCCAGGCGGGGTAGCAAGTTGCCCCAACCCAGGAGTATGCCCAGGCAGATCATCCGGTTGACTTGTTCGTACGCGACGTCGGGCAGGGCGAAGTGGGGAAATCCCTGTTCCGCGGCGCTTGCCTGCACGTCGAAAGCCTTGTCATATTTGGCATACTCTTCCCAGTATTCCAGTATCGTGGGATACAGCGCGCGCAGATCGGCCGTGGCATGGCCGGCGCTGTATGCGAGGGAGAGCTGGTCGATGCCGTCCCAGGCCCGCTCGCGCGTCGCCGTCATGAAATTTTCGGGGGGAATATTCTGCAGTACTTCCGCCGGCTGTTGCAAACCTGCCTGCACCATGTCGAAACCCTCGTCCTGGCTGGTTTTGCTTTCAACATAAATGGCGTATGACAACAGCAATTCCCTGCGGGATGCGAGAAAAGTCTTTTCATCCAGTGTCTGCATGCTTATTTCCTTAATATGTTGTCTGGAATATCCAGCATCAATTGGATTTCATGATTGCTTCCCTTTGACTGCCGATGCTTGTTCAACTGACGACCGGTGACCAGCGAGATCCAGCGCAGATACGGGGGCTTGGCGTCGGGGTTGAGGAGCTGGCCGGTGGCGTATTTTTTCATCAAGGGCTTGATGGTGAGTCCGGTAGCCGTCAGTTTTTCCTGTTTGAGCGAGCGGGCTATCCATGCGTGGCTCATTTGCGTGGGCAGCTTTGTTTCCTTATTTTCCCTGTTCAAGCCTTTTCTCAGTTCTTTTTCATCCGCTTCCTTGTTTCCCATGCTGGCGCTTTGATTCGCATGGGCATCGCGGTCCGCGTTATCGAAAATATTCGGTTTGTTATTGTTTGGCGTGGGATTCGCCGCTTCGTCCGCCCTCAGGGAACTGAATTTTTCCTGCAGATCGGCGGGCAGCGCCGCCATCAGGCGAAAGGAGTCGAAGATGCTCGACTTGGTTTCGCCGACAATGAAAGGCTGGCTAAGGCCGGCGCCCTTGAACCACAGGTGATCGAGTCCGGTGTGCGGCACGCTATGCTCTTCCGTCAGCTTGCCGGCATTGTTTGCCTTCTTGAACAGCGCATGTCTTTTCTTTACGAAGTAATCGGTGATGTGCTCGGCCGGCACGCCGGTGCGCCATTTCTGTTTTTTCTTTTCGCCTTTTTTCTTGGTATTGACCTTGCTGGAATTCGGCTTGGCCTGATTTCCTGTGACATCCTTGTTCTTTTTCGCGGCGAGCCTCTTTTCGGCCTTGCTGGCGGCCTTTGCTTCCTTGCCGGCGATATCCTTTCCCACCTCCCGTGCTTCATGCTGCACGGTCTTTCCCGTGGCGTTGCCGACGGCGGCCGTGTTATGCGGCAAGTCATGGCCCATCATCTTGCCGTGCAGTTTTTTCAGTTCGGCGAAGGCGTCCTCGATCATTTTCGGGCCGCGTTTCTGGATTGCCTGCATTTCCTGGATCAACAGCTTGACTTCCGACTTTCCCGCCACGGCTTTGACGACCCAGCTGTCAATGCCGTCGATGAAGGTGTCGATCACGCCCTTGAAGAGCCCCTTGCTTTCATGGGCCAGCACGTTCCAGTCGATCTTGCGCATGAATTTTTCGACGTTGCCGCGCAGCTTGGGCGAGACGGCTTCCAGCACGCGGCCGAAATTGTGCCCCTTGTTCATCAGCTTGAAACCGACCTTGAGCGTATCGCCCACGGCCGGTACGCAACCGACCAGGGTGATGGCCAGTTCCACCCAGGCGCCGATGGCGGACGGTGATTTGCTGATGACGATGATGCCAAGGATCAGGTCGCGCGCATCCATGGCCTGTCCCACGCCAGGGACGACACCGAGTATGCCGGTGATGATGATGTGCGCGGGAGAGGAACCGGAGCCGGTGACGAGGTCGCTCAGCCAGGTACCGATGCCGTCATCGGCTTGCCTGAGCGCGCGGCTGGCTGGCGAGGCGCCACGGATGGTGCTGGCCGGGACGGCTGGCGTGAGGCCGCTCATGACTCGCCGTCTTGCTGATCGTGCAAGTCGCGGTAGCTTTTGCTTGCGGCCTTGTCCGCACTGCTGTCTTCGTCCTTGTAGCGATAATCGTCGTAGTGAAAATCGTATTCCAGGGTGCTGGCGGTGGCGCCTGCAGGAAAGTCGTCCGCCATGTCGTCTAGCTCATCCGGAAAGAAATTGTCTTTGTAATAGGCCGCCTCCTGTGCCAGGTAACGTTCGAGGACCGATTGCGCCTCGTCGTCACTTTTCGGCTTGCTGCCAGCCAGCTGGTTCGGTTTCTGCTTGTGGCGTGGAACCGCTTCCCTTTCGTCTTCGCCGTAGATCACGACGGCATTGCGATCAGGCAGGTTTTCCAGGCGGGCAAAGCCGTTGGCATCGAGCTTGCCTTCAAGGCGGGTGCCGTTGTCGAACAGCAAGACGTACGGCGCCCCCACCATGGGCTGTAAATCATCCCAGCGATAATTCAATTCCATGAAATTGCTTGCATCCCCAGCCTGCGGTAACAACGGTAATTTTGGGGTGCTGCTGGCCGGCCCCGTCAATTCCTTCATGCTGGCCTTGAAGTCGATTTTTCCGGGGCCGTGCAGCATGATGTTGCCGCCTTCGAGGCGGATGTAGGCACCCTGGGCCGTCATCAGCACGTGCTGCTGGGCCGCCACGCCGACGCTCTTGGCCGTGCTGGTGACGGTGACGGCCTTGTCCGCCGTGAGCCGCGTTTCGTCGGCCTGGCTCTGGCTGCTGACCTTGCCGCTGGCCGCATGCAGGCGGATGCCGGTTTCCTGGTTCGGCTTGTCCTTGTTGCTGGCCTTGCCGTAGGTAAACAGGCTGATGCCTTTCCCCAGCGCGTACATGCTGTTGCCCTGCGCGGCGAAGTTGATGTCGGCGCCGGCCGTCACGCTGGCGCTGCCGCCCGCGGTGAGCACGGCATTGGCGGGCGTGGTGGCGGCGATGCCCGACGGGCTGGACAATTGCAGATGCGCTTCGCTGTAGGCGCTGGCCTGGCCCTGGCCGCCCGCTGCCTGCTGGCCCTGTCCTGGGTCCGCCGCCTGGCCGGCGGCCGTTGCGCCCAGGACGGTCATGCTGTGTTCCATTTGCACGATGGCGGGCAAGGTGGCCGCCTCCGGCGCCGTGTTCGGCTGCGTCTGCGCCGCCGTTGCTGGCGGGCCGGCGCCCTCCGGGATGGCGAGCTGGAGTGCCTGATGCTTGTGCGCCTGCTCGGCCAGCGAGGTTTGTAATTGCAGGCTTTGCCGGACTTGCTCCAGCGCTTCCTGCGCATCCATCTGGCTGCCGGCGCCGCCATCGCGTCCATGCGCCGACAGCAGCAGGCCCGCTCCCGCGCGCAGGGCGGCGCTGTGTTCCGTTTTCAGCTCGGCGCCGAAACCGGCCGGCGCCAGCCGCTGGTTATCGCTCTGGTGGCGCAAATGGCCCAGGTTCAGCTCGGCCGTGCCCGCGTGCACGCCCGCATGGCGCTGCAGGGCGACGCGGGCCTGGCCCGGGCTGTCGTCGAACACCAGCTGGCTGTAGGCGCCGGCGCCGCCCTGGCTCGCCTGCATCGCCTGGGTCTTGATGCCAGACAGCGCGGCAGGGTGGGCGTGGGCGCCGGTCTGGCCGGGAAACCAGGCCGGTGCATTGCCCGTCGCCGCGCCCGTGCCTTGGCTGACCTGGTTGCTTTGCGCATCGGCCTGGCCACGGCCGTTGTACAGGGTGCCGATCACGACGGGGCGGTCGATATTGCCCTCCAGGAAGTCGACCAGTACTTCCTGGCCCACGCGGGGCAGGGCATTGCTGCCCCAGTTGGCCCCGGCGACGGGCGCCAGCGGCGTTGCCACCCGCACCCAGGTGCCGGCGCTGTCGTCGCCGGGCGCGCCCGCATGGCCATCGGCGGCAGGATGGGCCAGCCGGCTGTGGCTTTGCGCGCCGCGCTGCCAGTGGAACTGCACCTTGATGCGGTGGTCGCGGTCCGTATGCAGCTGCGCGCCGGCCGGCCCCACGACGATGGCCGTCTGCTGGCCGAAGACGGTGGGGCGCGGATGCAGCAAGTGGCCGTGGCTGTCGGCGCGGCTGCTGCGGTACGGTATCTTGCTGCGGATGGCGTCGATACGGTTGCGATAGGGCGCGCGCTCGGCGATTGACTTGCCGGCCGCCTGCAGGCTGTCCGTTTCCGCATCGCCGGTCAGCATGTCCAGCAAGCCCTGGCCAAAGCGCTGCAGCAGGCCACCGCCCAGTTCCGCGTCCAGATTGTTGTGCATCAGGTGCACGGTGCGCACGACGAGGAAGCTGCGTTCGTCGTCATTGGCCGCCGCATCGGTCTGCGCCTGGCCGGTGAGCGTGAAGGTGGTGCCCGGCGCCAGGGTGCGCACGGTGCCGGCGCCGACAAAGACTTCCTTGCCGGCAGTCAGCGCCTGCAGCTGCTGCTCGGCGATGCGCTGGCCCTGCTCGCGCGAGGCATAGGCATAGGCGCCAGGCGCGTCGCGGCTGACCAGCGGCATGCCGTCGGCGGCGCCGCCAGCGCTGACGGGACGCTCGCCGCGCGTGCGGTAATCCCAGCTCGACAGCTCGATGCCGTTGGTTTGCTGGCGCACATGCATGCGCCAGCGGTCAATGCTGTCCTGCGGCATGACGGCGCCGGGCTGGGTGTAGGCGATGCTGGCCTGGGCATTCGGCTTGAAGCTGCCGTTATGGTCGGCGATCACGACGGTGTGGCTGCCCAGGCTGGCGCTGCCCGCGTCGCCCAGGTGCTCGACATGGTAAAACAGGCCTTCCTCGCTCATCAGCCGCTCCGCAAAGGCCCAGTCGCTTTCCTGGTACTGCGTGCAGATGCTGCGCTTCGGATAGCGCGTGCGGTCGAGCAGCTCGAAGCGCCAGGCCGGCGCCAGCATGCCCTGGCCCTGGTAGCGCTGGAATAGGACCTCGAGGATGTCGGGCACCGCCATGTCCTGGAAGATGCGGCTGTCGCGGCCGTGTGCGAGAAAGGCGCTCCACGGCTCCATCGTCAGCTTGTAGCGGGCAAAGCCGCCGTTCGCGCCGGCCAGTTCGACGGCGGTGACGTGGCCGTGGAACGGGCGCCAGCCGCCATCGGCCATGAGCAATTCCAGCAGGACGGGCTGGCCGATCAGCGACTTGAGCGGAATGGCCGCGTCGAGCGAGAGGGCGGTGATATGGAACACGCATCCCTGGCTCAAGCCTTCCTCGCCACGCACGGATTCGGCCAGCAGCTTGTCCGGGCCCAGCGGCGTGCTCAGCTTCAGCAGGCGCGTGGCCTGGCTGACGCCGTTGGCGACGGGTGACGGCGACGCGCTTGCTTGGACCAATTCGGACATTGAAGGGAACTCCGTGTGGCGAAATGAGCGTACTTGCAATTAATTCAATGACTTGCTTATAAGATTACACCTTAGAAATAGCGATTTCACAAGCGCGATTCAATTGAATCGCGCGCCAGGGGCTGTCTTGCGCAGGCCGTGCGGGCGATTTTTTCTCCGTCAGGTAGAGTGCCGCTCTTGCCAATTCCACCATCAATAAAAAATTGTGCAAAATATTATGTAGAAGCAACATGATGGCGGGCCGGACCTGTTTCCGGCCGTCATTGCCGTGCCACGTGAACCGGAGAAAGTATGAATACGATGAAATGCGCCGCCGCCGCGCTGTGTGCCAGCCTGTCGCCCGCCATGGCGGCGTCAGCCCCCGCCGAACCGCCGTTCCTCGATGTGCTCGCCTATCAATATGCCAATTGCGTCCGGCCCGCCTATCACCAGGCCGACCTGCGGGTGCAGGACGGGGCGGGGCGCTACCGGATCGAGGTCAAGGGCGAGGCGTACACGGTCGAACTGCAGGAACGCATGGGCTTTTCGCTGCAGGCGGGCATCGGCGGGCCCGTGGCGGCCGTGGTCAAGCTCGACCGGCCGCCGGCGGGGCAATTCGAGGAACAGGCGCGCTGGCGTGAGCGCTGGCTGCGCGATGTGGCCGAACGCAGCGGCGTGGTCCTCGAAGAGCGGGCGCTGGCCGGCGGCGCGCGCCTGCTGGCCGTGAACAAGGGCGAGATCAAGGGAAATTATGTGGGCCAGTCCCTGCTGATCGATCCGCAACGGCTGTTGTTCATCGATATCGCGTGGCCGAATGCCCTGGACACGTATCGCGGCGCGGACGGCTTGCGGCACGTGCGGCAGGTGCAGGATGACGTCTGGCAGCACATGCTGTCCTGTTCGCCCGCTGCCTGACGCCGGCGGCGCTCGCATATCCCTACTGCGCACACGTGCATGCGCAAATAATAATGATTCTCATTTATAATGCGGCTCAATGGGGTGGCGATGGGCCGGCGCAATGGCGCCACGCGTGTGAAGGAGGGCATGATGGGCAGTTTGTACGGTAACGAGGATTTGATTGCGCACGAACATCGCGTGCTGATGGGCGAATATGGACGGGCGCAGGCCCGCTGCAGTGCGCAATTGGCCGGGCAGGCGGCGCGCATTGCGCAGCTGGAAGCGGAATTGATGCGCGCGCGGGCACAGGTCGTCATCCGCGACACGAAGCTGGCGCTGGCGCGCGAGGAACTGGCCGAGCTGGCTGCCGCCGCGCCGGGTTTGCCGACGCGCGCGCGGCTGGCGCGCAAGGTCGAATGGCTGACCGAGCGGGTGCAGGACCTGATGCGCGAATTGCTGCGTCTGCAGTGGGTGCCTGCGCCCTCGGCCGTGCCCCGTGCCGCGCTGCAAGCGGACCTGCTGGCGGGCGTGCGCGAAAAGGCCGTGCTGTATGTGGGTAACTATTTGCACCCGGAAGCGGGCCAGGACGCGGATGGCGCCAACGTGGCGCAGCAAGCCATCGAGCAGGCCGGCGGACGCTTCCTGCATCACGCAGGCGGCGACGATGGCGCAGACGATGCGGCGGCGCTGGAAGCGGGCCTGGTGGCGGCCGACCTGGTGATTTGCCAGACGGGCTGCGTCAGCCATGACGCCTATTGGCGCGTGCACGACCACTGCAAGCGCACGGGCAAGCAGTGCGTGCTGGTGGACCAGCCGCAAGCCATGCACTTCGTGCGCAAGGAAGCGCTGGCCACCTGACTTCGCGCCGCTTAACGCCTGCTTAATCCGCATGGGGCAGAATGGTCGTCCATTCGACGAGATAGAGAGCGCCCATGCTGTCCCTGCAAATCGGCCCCCTGGCCCTGCCCACAGGCCTGGTCCTGCTGATCGTTTCGCTGTGCGTGGCCTACGGCGTGGCGCATTGGCTGCAACGCCGGCGCCAGATGCCCGATGCCGGCCCCCTCGTGTCCGACATGCTGATCGCCGGGCTGCTGGCGGCGCGGCTGGCCTTCGTGCTGCGCTGGCATGAACAGTACCTGGCGGCGCCCTGGTCCATCATCAATATCCGCGATGGCGGTTTCCTGGCACCGGCCGGCATCGCCTGCGCGCTGCTGGTGGCCGCGTGGCGCTGCCGGCGTCCCGCCATGGCGGCCGCGCGCCGTCCGCTGGCGCTCAGCGTGGCGTCGGGCGCGCTGGCCTGGGGCGTGCTGAGTGCGGGCCTGGGGCTGGCATATGACAAGCCGACGGCCCTGCCGGCCGTGGCGCTGCAGACTGTCGACGGCGCGCCGACGACCCTGGCGGCGCTGGCCGGCGGCAAGCCCATGGTGGTCAACCTGTGGGCCAGCTGGTGCCCGCCGTGCCGGCGCGAGATGCCCGTGCTGGCCGCCGCGCAGAAGGCGCATGCCGGTATCGTCTTCGTGTATGCGAACCAGCGCGAGGACGCCGCCGCCGTCCACGCCTTCCTTGCGCCGGGCGGCCTGGCGCTGCGCAATGTGGTGCTCGACAGCGAGGCGGCGCTGGGCAAGGCGGCCGGTTCCTCGGCCCTGCCCACCACCCTGTTCTACGACGCGCAAGGGCGATTGGTCGATACGCACCTGGGTGAATTGTCCGATGCGTCGCTGGCCAGCAAGCTGCAAAAGATCGCCGATCCTGCCTCATAAAACGTCGTCGCCATGCAGCCGCCCATCCGCCAGGATGCGCGGCTTTTTTTGCGCCTTGCCGCGGCCGCGGTGGTTTCTGATAGTATACCCCCCTATAGTATTTATCGAGACGAAATCATGGGACACACATCGCACAACAAGACCAGGCTGCTCAATCGCGTGAAGCGCATCCGCGGCCAGGTGGAAGGCTTGGAGCGGGGCCTGGAAGAGGGGCGCGACTGCGGCGAGGTGCTGCAGCTGATCGCCGCCGTGCGCGGCGCCGTGAATGGCCTGATGGCGGAAGTCATCGAGGAGCACCTGCGCGAGCACGTGGCCAGCCCGGACATCGGCAGCGACGAGCGGGCCAGGGGCGCCGACGATATCGCGGGCATTTTGCGCACCTACCTCAAATGACACGGCAAGGAAGAACGGCATGAAACAGCAAAACATGGCGGAAGACCTCTCCGCCTGGCAGCACGAGCATGTGTTTGACGGCGCCAATGGCAAGGCGGAAAGCCGCGCGCGCCTCGTCATGTGGATCACCCTGGCCACCATGGCGCTGGAAATCGCCGCCGGCTGGTGGTACAACTCCATGGCCTTGCTGGCCGATGGCTGGCATATGAGTTCGCACGCGCTGGCCATCGGCCTGGCCGCGTTTGCGTATGCGGCGGCGCGCCGCTATGCGCGCGATCCCCGCTTTGCCTTCGGCACGTGGAAGATCGAGGTGCTGGCCGGCTACACGAGCGCCATCCTGCTGCTGGGCGTGGCCGTGCTGATGCTGGCCGCTTCCGTCGAGCGCCTGTTCTCGCCGCAGGCCATCCACTATCCCGAGGCGATGGCGGTAGCCGCCTTTGGCTTGCTGGTGAACCTGGCATGCGCGCTGATACTCGGCGGCCACCATGACCACGGCCACCACCATGGGCATGAGCATCACGAGCACCACGGCCACCACCATGGCGAAGACCTGAACATGAAGGCCGCGTATGTCCACGTGCTGGCCGATGCCGCCACGTCCGTGCTGGCCATCGTCGCGCTGGCGGGCGCCTGGCTGTATGGCTGGCGCTGGCTCGATCCCGTGATGGGCATCGTCGGCGCCGTGCTGGTGGCGCTGTGGGCGAAAAAGCTGATGCAGGAGACGGGCAAGGTCTTGCTGGACCGCGAAATGGACCACCCCGTGGTGCAGGAAATCCGCGAGGCGGTGGAGGTGGACAGCGCCGGCGACACGCCGCGCATCGTCGACCTGCACGTCTGGCGCGTGGGCAAGCAACTGTATTCGTGCGCCTTGTCCGTCGTCAGCCGCGATCCGGCCTTGACGGCCGCCGAGCTGCGCGCGCGCATCGGCGTCCACGAGGAAATCGTCCACAGCACCATCGAAATTGTGCGCCGTACTTGATAATGATGGCTAAAAAAGCACGCTGATGCGGGGCGTAGGCAGTATACTGTCGGCTTTTACAGCACAACGCTGTTCACCAGACAGAGAGAAGTATGAGCACATTACCACCATGCCCGCAATGCAAATCCGAATTCACGTACGAAGATGGCAGCCAGTTGATCTGCCCTGAATGCGCGCATGAATGGTCGGCCACGGCTGGCGATGCGGTGGAAGAGGGCGTCAAGGTGTACCGCGACGCGGCCGGCAATATCCTGCAGGACGGCGACACGGTCAGCGTCATCAAGGACTTGAAGCTGAAGGGCGGCGGCGGTGTCGTCAAGATGGGTACCAAGGTCAAGAACATCCGCCTGGTCGATGCCGACCATGACATCGACTGCAAGATCGACGGCTTCGGCTCGATGAGCCTGAAGACGGAATTCGTCAAAAAAGTCTAACGCTTTTACCCGTAATACGGCGCGCCGGGCTTCATTCCTGCGCGCCGTTTTCTTATTCAGACGCCATGCAAATCGACCACCTCCGCCAGCGCCTGCGCGCGCTCGGCGCCAAGCCCCTGCACGAACAGCGCGTGCTGCGCGACTGGATACAGGCGCAGCCGCATGATCAGGGCCGGCGCCGCGCCGAGGATTTCCTGCCGCTGCCCGTGCGGCTGGCCTTGCCTGCGCTGGACCTCGAATTGCAGGGCATGCTCAAGCTGCTCAGCACCCATCCGGGCGCGGACGGCTCGGCGCGCCTGCTGGTGGGACTGCATGATGGCCAGACGGTGGAAAGCGTGCTGCTGCCGCGCGACGGCCTGTGCGTCTCCAGCCAGGTCGGCTGCGCCGTCGGCTGCCAGTTCTGCATGACGGGCCGCGATGGCCTGATCCGCCAGGTGACGAGCGGCGAGATCGTCGCGCAGGTGGTGCTGGCGCGCACGCTGCGCCCCGTGAAGAAGGTCGTCTTCATGGGCATGGGCGAACCGGCGCATAACCTGAATAATGTGATGGAAGCGATCGAGTTGCTGGGCACCGAGGGCAATATCGGCCACAAGAACCTCGTGTTTTCCACCGTGGGCGACCCGCGCGCCTTCGAGCGCCTGCCGCAGGGACGGGTGAAGCCCGCGCTGGCGCTGTCGCTGCACACGACCAAACAGGACTTGCGCGAGCAGCTGCTGCCGCGCGCGCCCAGGCTCTCCCCGCGCGAACTGGTGGACTTCGGCGAGTCGTATGCGCGCCTGACCGGCTATCCGGTGCAATATCAATGGACCCTGATGGAAGGCGTCAACGATGGCGACGACGAGATGGATGGCATCGTCGACCTGCTGAAGGGGAAATATGCGGTGCTGAACATGATCCCGTATAACACCATCGACGACTTGCCGTTCAGGCGCCCCAGCTGGGACAAGGCGCGTGCGCTTGCCGCCGCATTGCACGAGCGGGGCGTGCTGACCAAATTGCGCGATTCGGCGGGGCAGGACGTGGAAGGGGGCTGCGGGCAGCTACGCGCGCGCGAGGCGAAAGGCAAGGTCATTCCCATCCGTGCCGGCGTGACGGCGTAGGTCGGATTAGCGGAGCGTAATCCGACATTCGCACATACGCCAACAATGGTGTCGGATTACGCGGTGCCCGCTAATCCGACCTGCCCGGTTCACACCCCGCCGAGCAGATCGTTTTCATTCAGGATCGCAAACGCGATCTCGGGATGCGCGGCCAGGCAGCGCCGCACGGCGGCGGGGATGGCGGCGCGCGTCTTGCGGCACAGGCCCGGACGCTCGAGCAGGCGGATCTGGAAGCCGCGCACGGTGCGCACTTCGCCGCCGCCCGGCGCAATCTGCAGTTCCACTCCCAGGTTGGCCTGCAGGCGCTGCTGCAGCTGTTTCAGCTGCGCATACGTGGCAATGCCGTCGATATGCGCGAGCAGGCGCTTTTCTTCCGTCAGGTTCAGGCGCAGGATGGTGACATCCGCCTGCGGATCGGCGAGCAGCCGCTCGCGCTCGCAGTCGCACAGCTGCGGCGGGCACTCCTTGCGGACTTCAAAATCGACGATGCGCATGCGGGCGTTCCAGTGGCGTTCTATTGGCGATCCGGGATGAATCAAGTATCGGCCGGCGCCCGGCGCCTGTCAATCTGCGCCGCACAATCCACGCACAATCCACGCACAATCCACGCACAATCGCGCGCCGCCGTCAGCGGGGGCTGACGATCAGGCGCCAGCGGATCGCGCCCTGCTCGCTGCTGTGCTGGTGGTGGTTTTGCGGCGGCATGACGTGGCCTTCCGTCGAGACGATTTCATGCGCGCAGCCGTCGCAGCGGTAAATGCCCGAATACGGCACGGCTTCGCCGGGCGACGTCAGTTCGTCGAAGCGCGGATGCATGGAGCGGGCCACGTAGCTGGGATTCTTGTAGTCGGCCATGGGTTCCTCTGGAAGTGTGCGATGGCCCCATTCTGGCACACAATTGCATGCGCGCTTGACCGCGTGCCTTGGCGTGCGCACTCTCCCTGTGTTGTAATGTTGATCATTCATACTGACGACCCAAGACCATGAGAACCCGCATCAAGATCTGCTGCATCGCTTCCATCGACGAGGCGCAACTGGCGATTGCTGCCGGCGCCGACGCGCTGGGCCTGGTGGGCGCCATGCCGTCCGGCCCCGGCCCGATCCCGGATGCGCGCATCGCGCAGATCGCCGCGTGGACGCCGCCGCCCGTGTCCACCTTCCTGCTGACATCCGAAACGACGGCGCAGGCCATCGCCGGGCACGTGCGCGCCACGCAGCCGACCACCGTGCAGATCGTCGGCCATGTCGACCCGGGCGAGGTGGCCGAACTGGCGCGCCTGCTGCCCCACGTGCGGCGTGTGCAGGTGATCCACGTGGAGGGAGACGAGGCGCTGGAGCTGATTCCCGCCTACGCGCCCCATGTGCATGCGTTTTTGCTCGACTCGGGCCGCCCCGGCGCGCCTGTCCCGGAACTGGGCGGCACGGGCCGCACGCACGACTGGGGCATCAGCGCGCGCTTCGTGCGCGCCAGCCCGCGTCCCGTCTTCCTGGCTGGCGGCCTCGATGCGGCCAATGTGGCGGACGCGCTGCGCCAGGTGCGCCCGTACGGCATCGACCTGTGCTCGCGCGTGCGCACCGACGGCAAGCTCGATGTCATGAAACTGGCCTTGCTGATGGCGGCCGTGCGCGAGGCCGATGCGGCGCTGTACGCGGAAGGTTAATCCGCCGCCTGCAGCCCGTTCATCTCGCGCACGAACGCTTCCGTGAACGCGGCCACCATGCCGCTGGCTGCGCGCGGCGAGATCAGGCCGACGACGGAATGCGACTCGTCGTCGGGCAGGGCGATAAAACGCACGCCGGGCGGCGCCACCAGGCGCATGCTGTCGGGGACGATGGCGATGCCCATGTTGGCTTCGATCAGGTTCAGCTGCGACGTCTTGCGCGACAGGGCGCGCGCCGCCTTCGGAAAGAAGCCCTGCGCCAGGCACAGGCCCGCCACCAGGTAGCTGAGGCCGCCGCGGTCCTTGTGCGGGATCGAGACGAACGCTTCGTCGCGCAGGGCGGCAATGGTTGTGTTCTGCAGCACCGCCAGCGGCGACGCCGCCGACACGGCCACCACCAGCTTTTCCGCGTACAGTTCGCGCACGACGATGTTGGCGTGCTTGCGCAGGGTGGGCAGGCGCACCAGGCCCAGGTCGGCACGGCCTTCCTCGATGTCGGCCGCCTGGTTTTCCGACGAGCCTTTCGAGATATCGAGCGAGACGCCGGGAAACTGCGCCAGCAGCCGGTTCAGCACGGCGCCGATGGCGGGCGTGAGGGTGACGGAGCTTGAATGCAGCAGGCGGATGATGCCTTGCGCCCCTTGTCCCACGTGGCGCGTCTGGCGCACGGTTTCCTCGATATCTTCGAGGATGCGCCTGGCGCGTTCATAAAATACCTGGCCGGCCGGCGTGAGCTCGATATGGCGCGCGTCGCGCGTGAGCAGCAGCGCCTGCACCTCGTTTTCCAGCTCCTTGATTTGCCGGCTCAGGGCCGACTGGGCGATATACAGCTTTTCCGCCGCGCGCGAGTAGCTGCCCGCATCGACAATCTCGACAAAGTACTTGAACTGTTTGAGGGAAATCAATCGTATGCCTTTTCGAGATCGTTGACTGCCTGATTTGATATTAGCCTGGGTCCCGCAAGCACGCTACAGTGGACTGGTCTGCTGTCACTGCAAAGGAAAGACCATGCTGGAATTGATCGGGCTACTGGGGCTGCTCGTCAGTATTATCGTAAAACTGATTTTCGTCCAGGTCGGCGGGGCGGCCGAGGGCAAGGAAGATTAGTATGCCAGGGTCGCCACATGCGGTGCCGGCAACGTCAGCGCCTGCAGGCGGCAAGCTGGCGCGGCCGCGCTCCACTCCGCCAGCGGCAAGCCCGCGCACTTGAGCGCCGCCTCGCGCGCCGTCCAGGCCTGCGCCAGCCGCAGCGGGCGCTGCGCGGCGGGGCAGGCGGCCAGTTCCCGCGTCACCAGCGGCCCCAGGTAGTCGCGTGCCAGATTCGCCCAGTCGGGAATGTCCTGCACGCGCATGACGTCGATGCCGACGGCGCCATGCAGGCCGATGGCGGCCAGCGAGATGCCCTCGTCATGGCTGAACGACAGGCCCGCAGTTCGGCCGGCCAGCAGCAAACGGGGAGGGCTGCCTGGCGTCGATTCCAGCGCGATGGCGGTGATGTCCAGCTTCAGCCACCGCGCCACGGCCTCGCGCACGGCTAGCCGCAACCGCCGTCGTGCCTCGGGGCGCGAGGTCGGGGCAGGGATGCCGATCACCAGCAATCCATCCCCGGACCAGTACTGCGTCGCCTCCATCACGTCCGCAGCGGCGCGGCCGGGCAGCCGGCCCAGTTGCTGCCGGCGGGGATGTGTTCGCCCTTCATCACCAGGGTCAGCGGGCCCAGGCGCGCATTGTCGCCCACCCTGGCGCTGTACAGCACGGAGCTGCGCGGGCCCATGTAGACGCGCTTGCCGATCTCCACGTGGTCGATCTTCATCACGCGGTCTTCGAACAGATGCGTCTGGGGACAGGTGAGGGCGTTCAATTCGCTGTAGTCGCCGATGTGCACGCAATCGAATTCCGTGATGTCGGTGGTATCCATGTAGACGCCGCGGCCGATCTTGCAGCCGAACAGGCGGAAGGCCAGCGGCAGCCACGGCGTGCCGCGCAGGTAGCGCATGAAGTTGGGCACGGCGATGCCTTCGTACAGATTCGTCACGCCTTCCGATACCCACACGAACGGCGTCCACATGGGCGCCGCGTGCTTGCGGTAGCGTCCCAGCAGCAGCCACTTGAACAGCAGGACGACGACGAAATTGCCGATGCCGTAGGCGATGCCGGCAATCGCCAGGTCGCCCACCACTTCGCCCCAGCGTCCGGCGCCGGCGATCGGCATCACGTCGAGCACCAGCGTGTAGCCGACGGCGATCACCACCGCGTGCGGTGCGACGATGCGGAACGCTTCGATCAGGCTGCGGCCCAGGCGGCGCAGGATGGATGGCTTGAAGGTCAGGTGCTCGGCAAAGCCGCTGACCTGTTCGCGCGCCGGCAGGTGCATGGGCGGAGAACCGAGCCAGGTGTCGCCGCTGTGCATCTGTTCGTTGCGCGGCGCGTGCGTGTGCACGCCGATCAGCACGTGCTCGGGCAGGACGGTGCCGTCCGGGATGTAGCTGCCGTTGCCGACGAAGCTGCGGTGCGAGATGACGGTGGGGCGCATGGTCATCCAGCCGCCGTCGATCTGTTCGTCGCCGAGCATGACGGCGTCGGCGATGAAGGTGTCGTCACCCAGGGTCAGCATGTCGGGCACCACGCCCAGCGCCGTGGAAATCTCGGCGCCCTTGCCCACCTTGGCGCCCAGCAGCCGGTACCAGTACGGCGCGTACACGGTGGCGTAAATGCCGTGCAGCACGTTCAGGCTCGATTCCTGGATGTGGCTGACGAGCCACTTGGCGCAATAGATATTGCTGTGCACAGGCGAGCTGCCCGGCTTCAGGCGCGGCAGCGCACCCCAGCGGATGGCCGCCGACAGCAGTGCCGTCAGCACGATCAGCACGGCGCTGGCGGGGAAGGCCAGCACAAAGTAGCGGGCCAGCTGCGTCGTCACGTCGCGGCCCTGCAGCCACGGCATCATTTCGCGTTCGTCGAACCAGTCGATCAGCACGAAGCTGGGGAAGACGGGCATGAAGAACAGCACGGCGATGAGCACCATGCCGTAGCAGAAGAACACGGTTTCGCCCATCAGGCGCAGGCGCGAGATGGCAGGACGCGGCGGCTGGCTGGCCGGGTCGTAGGGCCCGATGTCGCGCGCGGGCGAACCGGTCCAGATGCGGCCCGCCGGCACGGCCACGCCGTCGGCCAGCGCCGACTGCCCTTCCAGGTGGGCGAAGGCAGCCATGCTGGTATTGCCTTCCATGATCGCGTAGGAGCTGATGCAGCAATCGTCGGCGATGCGGATCTGGCCCAGCAGCAGCCGACCCCGTTCGACCCGGGCGTTTTCGAAGTTGACGGCATTGCCCACGCTGACGTTGTCGCCGATGTCCAGCAAATCGGGCGCGCGCAGGGTCATCGAGCCGATGACGACTTCCTTGCCCACTTTCGCGCCCAGCGCGCGCAGCCACCAGCTGTTCAGCGACGAGCCGCTGAGCAGGTAGGTGGGCGCCGATTCGACCAGGCGGTCGGCCAGCCACCAGCGGTAATACGTGATGCCCCACAGCGGATAGCTGCCCGCTTTCAGGCGCCCGGCGATCAGCCACTTGCCGCCGATGGCGATGGCAAATTCGGCCAGTGTCGCCAGCAGGAAGACGCCGATCGAGGCGGCGACGGCGCGCGGCACCGTGTCGCCCGCGTCGCCCGTGAAGAAGTGGTAGGTGAAGAAGGGCGCCAGCCATTGCGCCATGCGCAGGGTCACCAGGCCCGGCACGGCCGCCGCCTGCGCCGCGCCGCAGATCCAGCGTTTCCACGTCGAGGGCGGCGTCCACTCGGCTTCCGGCGTGGCCAGTGCGGGCGCTTCATTGAGCACGGCGGCGATCTTGCCGATCTGGCGGTTCTGGTAAATGTCGCGCACCGTCATGTGCGCGTAGGCCGGATTGGCGCGCAGGCTGGACGCCAGGCGCGCGGCCAGGAACGAGTGGCCACCGAGGTCGCTGAAGAAATCGAGCTGGCGCAGTATCGCCTGGCCGGGGAACAGCTGCGCCAGCGCCGCGAACAGGGCTGTCTCGGCCGGCGTTTCCGGCACGTCCGATGCACCGGCTTCGCCCGGCGGCGGGGCGGACAAAGGCATGGCTTTCAACGCTTTGCGGTCGATCTTGCCGGAAGTGAGGCGCGGCATCAGCGGCAGCAGTTCGAAGCGGCCCGGCACCATGTACGGCGGCAGGTGCAGGTTCAGGGCCGCGCGCAGGGTTTTCGCCGCCAGCGCGTCTTCCTGCGCATCGTCGCTGCCGACGATGTAGGCCACCAGCTGGTCGATGCCGTCGTCCTTGCGCAGCAACACGGCCACCGTGCCCACGCCGGGCTGCTGCGCCAGCACGGCTTCGATCTCGCCCAGCTCGACGCGAAAACCGCGGATCTTCACCTGGTCGTCGGCGCGGCCCAGGCACAGCACCTGGCCGTCAGGATCGATGCGCGCCAGGTCGCCCGTGCGGTACAGGCGCGCATCGTCGGGACAGGTGCTCCACGGATTGGGCAGGAATTTTTCCAGCGTCAGGTCGGGCCGGCCCAGGTAACCCTCGGCCAGGCCGGGGCCGATGATGCACAGCTCTCCCGTCTCGCCGCGTGGCAGCAGGGCCAATGGACGGTTTTCTCCCGCCTCGGCCACCTGCAGCACCAGCAAGCCGTAATTGGGCAGCGGCGTGCCGATGGTGACGGGCTCTCCCGGCCGCAGGCGGGCCAGGCTGCACGACACGGTGGCCTCGGTGGGGCCATAGGTGTTGAACATGGCGCGGCCCGGGCGCGACCAGCGCTCGACCAGCGATTCCGGGCACATTTCGCCGCCCAGGTTGATCAGGCGCAGGCTCGGCACGTCCTCCGCGAACAGGGCCAGCAGGGTCGGCACGGCATGCAGCACGGTGACGTGGTTGGCCGCCAGCGCGCGCGGCAGCGCTTCCGGGTCGCCCGAGATGTCCTTGGGGCCCAGCCACAGGGTGGCGCCCACCAGGTAGGCAATCCAGATTTCCTCGAACGACATGTCGAAGGCCACGGAAAAGCCCTGGTAGACGGTGTCGTCCTGCCGCACTTCGAGCACGGCGTTTTCGCTGCGCAGGAAGTGGCAGATGCTGCGCTGGCTGATCAGGATGCCCTTCGGCTTGCCCGTGGAACCGGACGTGTAGATCACATACGCGGGGTGGTCGGGCTGCACGGCGCCGCGCGCGGGCAGGCGTTCTCCCGGCGTGGCGGGCGCCAGCAGGCTTTCCGCCGTCCACACGGGGCGTTGGACTCCGGCAGCTTCCAGGCGCGGCGCAAATTGCGCGCAGCTGACGACGCCGGCCCCATTGGCGTCGTCGAGGCACACTTGCAGACGCTCGACGGGCGTGTCTTCGTCGACGGGCAGCCAGGCGGCGCCCGCCTTGGCGATGGCCGCCTGCATCAGCAGCAGGTGGGCGCCGCGCGGCAGCCACAGTCCCACGATATCGCCGGGCTGGACGCCGGCCGCCACCAGGCGCGCCGCCGCCAGGCCGGCCTGGGCATCGAGTTCCGCATAGGTGATGCGGCGCGCGCCGTCGATCAGGGCGACTTGCTGCGGGCAGCGGCGCGCCGTCGCTTCCAGCAGGTCGGCCAGCACTTCCTCGCGCAGCAAATCCGGTCGCGGCGGACCGTACAGGATGTCGGCGTGGGTGGAGGGGGTGCCTGGACTGGCTGCGGTGAAATCGTTCATGGATGACGCTTATCTGTAGTGCTGTGTGATGGATCAGACGGGCCGCGCGTGGTGCGCGGCGCAGTTGATACATTACAGCAAGCAGGGCATTTCAGCGTTGCAGAACGGGGAATTTTGTGGGGCTTTCAGCAATTATGTGGCTGCAGGCTCAATTGCCATGGTTACGGAATGTAAAACGGGGAAACATGGCGCCCAGTTGCGCCAGGGTCTGCGCCGCCGGATAGCCGTGCAGGGGGCGGCCGGCCAGCGCCGCATCGAGGCAGCCGTCGGCGCGGAACTGCTGCAGCACGTAGTTGCTGACGCCTTTGCCGGCCAGGGTGGCGGCCAGGGCCAGCAGCTGTTCATCGGGCAGCAGGTCCGGGTGGGCCGTGGTGCGGCATTCGTAGGCGACGCCGCTGGCCAGGATGGCGTCCAGGCAGGCGCGCGCCGGATCGCCGCTGCCGGCGACGCGGGTCACATGACGATAGTCGGCAAACGGCGCCTTGATGTCGAAGCCCACCCAGTCGAGCAGGGGCAACACCTCGGTCAGGCGCTGCGGATAGATGCAGGCCGTATGCAGGCCGATGCCGAAGCCCAGCGCCTTGACCTCGCCGATGGCGCGCCCCAGCGCCGGGTCCATGCAGGCCTCGCCGCCGCTGAAGACGACGGCGTCGACCAGGCCCACGCGGCGGCGCAGCCAGGTCAGGACGTCGCGCCAGGGCATCGCGCCGTCCGGCGTGCGCGCCTGCAGGTGCGGATTGTGGCAATAGCCGCAGCGCCACGGGCAGCCCTGCACGAAGACCACGGCCGCCAGCTTGCCCGGATAGTCGCTGGCGGAAAAGGGCGTCAGGCCGCCCACTTTCAGTTCAGCCGCCATGGCAGGCGGGCTGGCCAAGCCGGGCGCCCGTTTCCGTAAAGTACTGGCGCTCGTGGAATTCGCCCTGCTTGCCGATGTTGAACGAGGCGACGGGACGGTGATAGCCCATCACGCGAGTCCAGATTTCGCAGCGCTGGCGTTCGCTGTCGACGAGGGTGATGGCGGGAGTGAAGTCGGGACGTGCGTTCATGGCGTTTCCTCAAGAGATGCAACAGGGTGGGCCTGCTTGCGGGCGATGAGCTCCGCGTCGCAGGTGGGACAGAATTCGTGCTTGCCGGCCAGGTAGCCGTGGCGCGGGCAGATGGAAAACGTGGGCGTGACCGTGATGTAGGGCAGCGAGAAGCGGCCCAGGGCGCGCTTCACGAGTTCGCGGCAGGCGTTGGCGTCCGACAGCGCTTCCGTCATGTACAGGTGCAGCACCGTGCCGCCCGTGTACTTGCGCTGCAGCGCGTCCTGCAGTTCCAGCGCCTCGAACGGGTCGTCCGTATGGCCGACGGGCAGCTGCGAGGAATTCGTGTAGTAGGGGTTGTCCGGCGTGCCCGCCTGCAGGATGGCGGGGAAGCGCTTGCGGTCTTCGCGGGCGAAGCGGTAGGTCGTGCCCTCGGCCGGCGTCGCTTCCAGGTTGTACATATGCCCCGTCTCTTCCTGGAATGCCAGCATGCGGGCGCGCACGTGGTCGAGCAGGCGCACGGCCAGCGCATGGCCTTCTGGCGCCGTGATGTCATAGGCGTCGCCGCTGAAATTGCGGATCATCTCGTTGATGCCGTTCACGCCCAGCGTGGAAAAGTGGTTGCGCAGGGTGCCCAGGTAGCGTTTCGTGTAGGGAAACAGGCCTTGCTGCATCAGTTCCTCGATGGTGGTGCGCTTGATTTCCAGGCTGGACTTGCCCAGTTCCAGCAGGCGGTCCAGGTCGGCCAGCAGCGCTTTCTCGTCGCCGCGCCACAAATGGCCCAGGCGCGCGCAGTTGACCGTCACCACGCCGAGGGAGCCGGTCTGCTCGGCCGAGCCGAACAGGCCGTTGCCGCGTTTCAGCAGTTCGCGCAAGTCCAGCTGCAGGCGGCAGCACATGGAGCGGATCATGTTCGGCTTGAGTTCCGAATTGATGAAATTCTGGAAGTAGGGCAGGCCGTAGCGGGCCGTCATCTCGAACAGGCGTTCGGCGTTCTCGCTATGCCAGTCGAAGTCCTCGGTGATGTTGTAGGTCGGGATGGGAAACGTGAAGACGCGGCCCTTGGCGTCGCCCGCCATCATGATCTCGATGTAGGCGCGGTTGATCATGTCCATCTCGGCCTGCAGCTCGCCATAGCAGAAATCCATCTCCTGGCCGGCGATGACGGGGATCTGCTCGCGCAGGTCGTCCGGGCAGACCCAGTCGAAGGTGAGGTTGGTGAACGGCGTCTGCGTGCCCCAGCGCGATGGCACGTTGAGGTTGAAGATCAGCTCCTGCATGTACTGGCGCACGTCCTCGTAGCGCAGGCTGTCCTTGCGGATGAAGGGTGCCATGTAGGTGTCGAAGGAGCTGAACGCCTGCGCGCCGGCCCATTCGTTTTGCAGCGTGCCGAGGAAGTTGACGATCTGGCCGATGGCGCTCGACATATGCTTCGGCGGGCTCGATTCGATCTTGCCTGGCACGCCATTCAAGCCTTCGTGCAGCAGGGTGCGCAGCGACCAGCCGGCGCAATAGCCGGCCAGCATGTCGAGGTCGTGGATGTGCAGGGCCGCTTCGCGGTGCGCCGCGCCCACAGCCGGCGGGTACACCTGGTCGAGCCAGTAGTTGGCGATGACCTTGCCCGAGACGTTGAGGATCAGGCCGCCCAGGGAATAACCCTGGTTGGCGTTGGCGTTGACGCGCCAGTCGCGCCGGTCCAGATATTCATTGACGGACGCGGCGACATCGACCTGGCCGGGGGCTGCTCTTGCTGGTGCTGTAGTTGACATGGAATCTCCAATAAACACAACATGCGGTGTTTTCATGGAGATTAATCACTAAATGTAGTGACGTCAAAGGGGGCGTGCAGTTGCTTGCCAAATCCTTGACGCAGGTGAAAAAAGCGCCCCCGTTTACTTTTTCGCGCGTCCCTGGCGCAGGATGAAGCAGCTCAGGCCGAACCAGGCGGCGCCGCAGACGGCGATGCTGAGGAGGGAGGCGGGCAGCACGTGCGCCCAGATTTCCAGCGGCGAGAACGTGCTCCAGCTGGCGACGCGCAAGTCGAAGGTGACGTAGTTCGCCAGCAGCCAGTAGACGGCCAGCAGGCCCGTGCAGATGGCCGCCTGGCGCGGCACGGACATGGCGCGGCGCGCCAAGGCGGCCTGCAGGAACAGCAGCAGCACGCCCGGATACGCGCCCAGTACCTCGGGCGACAGGATGGACAGCGTCTCGGCGTCAAGGCCGTCGGCCGGCGCCGCCCACTGCACCTGCAGCACGGTGAGGAACAGGGTCAGCAGGAAGATCAGCAGCGGTTTGCGGGGCATGGCGGTCAGTGGAATCGGATAATGGGACGGGCATTTTACAGCCAGGTCAAGCAATTCGCGCGCGTGCCGGCCATGCATGCATTCCTTCACCTGGGTCAAGGACTGGGCGCCATGGGCGGGGCTATAGTCTGCACCCTGAGCCGACACAGGAATGTGAATATCATGATGCTTGAAGCAACCACCGCCACCCGCGTGGCCGGACCGCTGGAACTGGTCTGTCCCGCCGGCAGCCTGCCCGCCCTGAAAGCGGCCGTCGACAATGGCGCCGACACCGTGTACCTGGGTTTTCGCGACGCCACCAACGCGCGCAATTTCGCCGGCCTCAATTTCGACGAGAAGGCCATCGCCGAGGGCGTGCGCTATGCGCACCAGTATGGACGCAAGGTCTTGCTGGCCTTGAATACCTATCCGCAGCCGCACAACTGGGCCGTATGGCGCAGCGCCATCGACCGCGCCGCGCAGGCCGGCATCGACGCCATGATCGTCGCCGATCCGGGCCTGATGGCGTATGCGGCCCAGCACCAGCCGCAGCTGCGCCTGCACCTGTCCGTGCAGGGGTCGGCCACCAATTACGAGGCCATCAATTTTTACCATGAACACTTCGGCATCGCCCGCGCCGTGCTGCCGCGCGTGCTGTCCATGGCGCAGGTCGAGCAATTGATCGCCAAGACGGATGTCGAGATCGAGGTCTTCGGCTTCGGCAGCCTGTGCGTGATGGTCGAGGGCCGCTGCGCGCTGTCCTCGTATGCGACGGGCGAGGCGCCGAATACCCACGGCGTGTGCTCGCCGGCGAAATCCGTGCGCTGGCTGGAGACGCCGAACGGCCTGGAGTCGCGCCTGAACGGCGTGCTGATCGACCGTTACGCGCCGGGCGAGAACGCCAGCTACCCGACCCTGTGCAAGGGACGTTTCGAGGTCAACGACGAAGAGTATTACGCGATCGAGGAGCCGGCCAGCCTGAATACCCTGGCGCTGCTGCCGCAATTGATCGCCATGGGCGTGCGCGCCGTGAAGATCGAAGGGCGCCAGCGCAGCCCCGCCTACGTGGCGCAGGTGACGCGCGTCTGGCGCGAGGCGATCGACGCCTGCCGCGAAGGCAATGCGCGCTACGCCGTCAAGCCGGGCTGGATGGCGGCCATGGACAAGCTGGCCGAGGGCCAGCAGCACACGTTGGGCGCTTACCACCGCTCCTGGAAATAAAGGATGAACATGCTGAAACTCTCTTTGGGCCCCTTGCTGTACTACTGGCCGCGTGCCACTGTGTTCGAGTTTTACCAGCAGATCGCCGGCACCGCCGTCGATATCGTCTACCTGGGCGAAACCGTGTGCTCGCGCCGGCATGAGCTGCGCCTGGCCGACTGGCTCGATATCGCCGACATGCTGGCCGCAGCCGGCAAGGAAGTGGTGCTGTCGACGCAGGCGCTGATCGAGGCGGGCGCCGAACTGGCGACCCTGCGCCGCATCACGGGCAATGGCCGCTATGCGGTCGAGGCGAACGACATGGGCGCCGTGCATTGCATGGCGAAGGGCGCGCCTTTCATCGCCGGCCCGCACCTGAACCTGTTCAATGGTCCCAGCCTGCAATTGCTGGCGCGCCTGGGCGCCCGGCGCTGGGTGATGCCGCTGGAAATGGGCCAGGAAGCGCTGGCCGAGATGCAGCGCCAGAAACCGGAAGGGCTGGAAACGGAAGTCTTTGCCTATGGCCGCATGCCGCTGGCGTTTTCCGCGCGCTGCTTCACGGCGCGCAACCGCAACCTGCCGAAGGACGATTGCGGCTACAGCTGCCTGGAAGAGCCGGATGGCCTGCTGCTGCGCACGCGCGACGAAGTGCCGTTCCTCGTGCTCAACGGCACGCAGACGCAGTCGGCCCTGGTCTACAACCTGGTGCGCGAACTCGACGCCATGCATGCCATGGGCGTGTCCGTCGCGCGCCTCAGCCCGCAAGCCATGCATACGGACCAGGTCATCGCCATTTTCGACCGCGCGCGGCGCGGCCTGGTCAGCGGCGTCGGTGCGCAGGCCCAGCTGGCGGCCTGCCAGCCGGCCGGCGCCTGCGACGGCTACTGGCATGGCCAGCCCGGCATGGAACAGCACGCCGCTCATTGAACGCATCGAAAGGAAGCACCATGCAAGATCAACTGGAAAGATTGCCCGTCCCCGTGCCGGCCCCCGCCCAGGCCAGGGCGGGCCTGCCGAAGGGGCCGCTGGCTTACCGGCTGCCGGAACCACTGGCCGAATTGCTGTCGAAGCTGCCGCCGTATCCGGCGTCCTGGCTGTTCGTGCAGGGGCTGAACCGCCTGCTGGCGCCCCAGTTGCCCGACGATGTGCGGCAGAGCCTGGAAGGCCGCAGTCTGCGCTTGCGCCTGCTGGATGCGGGCATCGCCTTCGATTTCGAGTGGCAGGGCACGGTCTTCGTGGCCGAGCGCTATGTCGACGTGCCCGAGCTGTGCATCGCCGCCAGCGTGCACGACCTGATGCTGCTGGCGCGGCGCCAGGAAGATCCCGACACCCTGTTTTTCAGCCGCCGCCTGAGCCTGGAAGGCGATACGGAGCTGGGGCTGCTGTTCAAGAACACGCTCGACGCCATCGAGCTGCCGCCGTTCGACCTGCAGGCGCTGGGGCCGCGCCGCGTGCTGGCCCATCTGCGCGACCGCGGCGCGCGCGGCGGCTGACCGGCCGTGGGGGTGTTCAGTGGCGGCAGTGGCCGCAGGCGCCGCTGCACGACGGCAGTTGCTCCTCATCGGATGCCTCGCCCATGAAGCCGGCATCGTTGACGGCGGCCAGCAGGCGCTCCTGGCTGGCCAGCCGCTCGTCGAATTGCACCGTGGCGCCGTGACGGGCCAGCGAGACGCACACCGTGGCCACGCCGCTGACGGCTTCGAGTGCGCCCGTCAGCCTGTCGGCGCAGCCTTCGTGATCCATTCCGATAATATTCAAACGCGCTGTCTGCATGGATTCCTCTTGTTTTTCAGATAAAAAAAGAGCGTAGGCGAGGGGCGTGCATGCCGTCCAGAGCAGCACGCACAAATTTTTTTATATTTGTGCTTTTATTGATCTGGATTAATTCCAGCTCATCCAGGACTGCCTGAAACTACTGTTGTTTTATACACAGTTTCCATATTCCAGTCGACAAGCGTGCTCTGCTGCGCGAGAATGCTATTCTGGTAAGAATATGCTGGAAAGGAGGGGCCATGCAGCGCCGCCCCCTGCTCATGCTCGCCTGCCTGTGGCCGCTGGATGCGGCCATCGGCGCGCCGTCGCTGCCGCAAGCACTGCTATACCCGCGCCACCAGGCGCAAGACGATCCGCAGCAAGCCTATGTGACGGCCTTGCTGCGGCTGGCGCTCGCCCGTTCGGGCCATGCCTACGTGCTGCGCCGTTCCGCGCTGCGCATGGTGCAGACGCGCGCCATGCAGGAAATCGCCACGGCGACGGGCAGCGTGGATGTCGTCTGGGCCATGACCAGCCGCGCCAGCGAAGCGCAGTTGTTGCCGGTGCGCATACCCATCGACCGTGGCCTGATCGGCTGGCGCGTGGCCCTGGTGCAGGCGCGCCAGGCTCAGCTGCTGCGCCAGGTGCGCAGCCTGGCCGACCTGGCGCGCCTGTCCGCCGGGCAGATGCGCGACTGGCCCGACGCGGCCATCCTGCAGGCGAACGGCTTGCGCATCGATACGTCGAGCACTTATGAGGGCTTGTTCCAGCAACTGGCGGCGGGCCGCATCGATTACTTCCCCCGTTCCGTGATCGAGGCGCAAAGCGAGTTGGCCAGCCATGCGCGGCTGCCGCTGGCGCTCGATACGCACCTGGTGATCCGCTATCCGGCGGCCCTGTATTTTTTTGTCGGCAAGCACCGGCCCGAACTGGCCCGCCACATCGAGGCGGGACTGGAAAAAATGCTCGCCGATGGCAGTTTCACCCAGCTGTTCCAGCGCCATTTCGGCCGCCTGGCGGACCAGCTGAAGCTGGCCCAGCGTCATGTACTGGACCTGGCCAATCCGGACCTGCCCGAAGAGACGCCATTGGCGCGCAAGGCGCTCTGGTACCGTCCAAAATATTACTAGTGGTATTGTTGATCGGTGTCAAATAGGCACTTCAATCGTGCGCAGCCTGTTTGAGAAATATCAAGACGAGTTCAACAGAACACCTGTTGACACTTAGAAAATTTTCGCCGAACATGATTCCACGTTACAACATTTTCCCAGTGCTTCCCCCTCTATGGCAGGTGTTGCGCGGGACCCCATACGCCCGTTCGACAGCCAGCGCCTGCCAGCCCAAGAACGCGCAGCCATCCGTATCTTTTCGAAGGTTTGCTCATGCTCGATTCGATCGCGTCGGTATTGCACCAGGTTCCCGAATTGGCCTTGTTCCTGGCCCTGGCCCTGGGCTACGCGGTGGGACAGATACGCTTCGGTCCGATCCAGCTGGGCGGCGTGTGCGGCACCCTGATCGCCGCGCTGCTGATCGGCCAGGTGGGCATCACCCTGGACGCCAGCGTGAAGAATGTCTTCTTCATGCTGTTCATCTTTGCCCTCGGGTATGCGGGCGGCCCCCAGTTCTTTGCCAACCTGAATGCCAAGGGCTTGCGCCTCGGCATACTGTGCCTGATCGAGGTGGTGGCGGTGCTGGCCCTGGTGCTGCTGGCCACGCGCATCATGGGCCTGGACCAGGGCACGGCGGCCGGCATGATGGCGGGCGCGGCGACGGAATCGGCCGTCGTCGGCACGGCCACGGACGCCATTTCCAAGCTGGCCTTGCCTGCGGCCCGCATCGCCGAGCTGCAGGCGAACGTCGTCACCGCCTATTCGATTACCTATATCTTCGGCCTGATCACCATCGTCATCGCCACCAGCCAGATTTTCCCCATCTTGTTGCGCGTCAACCTGCGCGAGGAAGCGGACAAATTGTGGGCGCAGATGGGCGGCGCGCAGGCGGACGCCGATGCCTTGCAGGCGACGCCGGAAATGGTGGGCCGCGCCTACCGCATCAGCCGTGGCGCGGGGCGTCGTCTCGATGCCTTGCAACATATTTTTGCGGGCCGCGCCAGCATCACGCGCGTGCGCCGGCATGGCAAGGTGCTGGCTTTGGTGCCGGAACTGCGCCTGCGCACCAACGATGAAGTGCTGGTGATCGGCCACCGGCCCGCGCTGGTGGCGGCCGAAGCCATCCTGGGCGAGGAATTCGCCGATACGACGGGCTTGAACATGGCCGTCTCCGCCGTCGAAGTGGTGTTGCAGCAGGCGTCGCTGGTGGGCCAGTCGCTGCGCCGGGTGGCGCTGCCGGCCGGCGTGCATGTGGCGGCCGTCGTGCGCGGCGAACACAGCATGCCCCCGCTGCCGGACCTGACCCTGCAGCGCGACGACGTGCTGCGCCTGTATGGCACGACGGAAGGGCGCGACTTGAACACGGCCCTGGCCGCCATCGGCAAGCGCGTGCCCACGGGCGACCGCAGCAATATCGTGTATGCCAGCATCGGCATCGTGCTGGGAGTGTATATCGGCGGTTTTTCCGCCAGGCTGGGCGGCATTCCCTTTTCGCTGGGCACGGGGGGCGGCGCCTTGCTGACGGGCCTCGTGTTTGGCTGGTACCAGGCGCGCAAGCCCGGCATGCCGGGCATCCACCCCAGCGCGCTCGACATGATGAAGGATATCGGCCTGGCCACCTTCATCGCCTGCGTGGGCCTGGCGTCGGGGCCACAGGCGATCGACCTGATCCGCCAGTACGGCCTGTCGCTGCCGCTGATGGGCGTCCTGATCGCCGTCATCCCCGCCTCGATCTCCTTGTGCGTCGGGCACTTTTTCCTGAAGCTGGAAGCGCCCGTGCTGCTGGGCGCCATTGCCGGCCAGCAGTGCAGCACGCCGGCCCTGTCCGCCGTGCAGAACGCGGCCGGCAATTCGACGCCCTTGCTGGGCTACACGATTACCTATGCCATCTCGAATGTGGTGTTGCCCCTGATGGGGCCCCTGATCGTGGCCCTGGCCGGCTCGGTGCACGCGTGAGCGCGGCCGCGGGCCGGTTTCAATGAATTCCTTCAAAACGAAAGGCGGTTAGCATGGAATGGTTGCATGAGTTATTCAAGAAGTCGCCTGAAATTGCCTTGTTCCTCTCCCTGGCAGTGGGCTACTACATCGGCAAGATCAAGTTCGGCTCGTTTCAGCTGGGCGGGGTCGCCGGTTCACTCCTGGTGGCGGTGCTCGTCAGCCAGGTGGGCGTCGCCATCGACCCGGGCGTCAAGTCGGTGCTGTTTGCCCTGTTCATTTATGCGGTCGGCTATGAAAGCGGCCCGCAATTCTTCAATTCCCTGGGGCGGCAGTCGGTGCGCGAAATCATCCTGGCCGTGGTGCTGGCCGTGACGGCGCTGTTGACGGTGGTCATCATGGCCAAGATCTTCGGCCTCGACAAGGGCCTGGCGGCCGGCGTGGCGGCGGGCGGCTTGACGCAGTCGGCCATCATCGGCACGGCCGGCGACGCCATCACCAAGCTGGGCCTGGCGGCCGACGAAGTGGCGCGCCTGCAAGGCAATGTGGCTGTCGGCTATGCCGTGACCTATGTGTTCGGTTCGTTCGGCGCCATCATCGTCTGCGTCAATATCCTGCCGAAGCTCATGGGCCGCACCATCCGCGAAGACGCGATCAAGGCGGAAACGGCACTGCAAGCGGGCGTGCAGGTGCTGGGACCCGGCCAGACGCCGGCCGCGCCCGACCTCATCGGCCGCATCTATGAAGTGGGCCCGGGCGCCGGCCGCTCCGTGGCGGAGATCGAAAGCGCCAATCCGAACACGGCCATCACCATCGAGCGCGTCAAGCGCAATGGCCAGATCGTCGACGTCAGCCCCGACCTCGTGCTGGCGGCCGACGACATCGTGCTGCTGGTGGGGCGCCGCGAAGCCATGCTCAGCGTGTCTTCCCAGCTGGGCAAGGAATTGCATGCCGTCGAAGGCATGGAACTGGTCATGCAGCGCCGCGACATGGTGCTGACCAACAAGGTGTACCACAACAAGACGGTGGGCGAGATCCGCAACGCGACGGCGCCGGGCGTGCGCCACGGCATCTTTGTCGTGCAGCTGAGCCGCATGGGCAAGATCCTGCCCATGCAGTCGGAAACCGTCGTGCAGACGGGCGACGTGGTGACCATCTATGGCGCCGAGCAGGACGTCAAGCGCGTAGCGGCCGAAGTGGGCTACATGATCGTGCCGAGCGCCAAGACGGACTTCGTCTACATGGGCGCCGGCCTCGTCGTCGGCCTGCTGGTGGGCTTGCTGGTGGCGCGCATCGGTTCGATTCCGCTGACCCTGGGCAGCGGCGGCGGCGTGCTGCTGTCGGGCCTGGTATTCGGCTGGTTCCGCGCCAAGCGCCAGACCTTTGGCTACATGCCGAGCGGCGCCGTGCAAATCCTGAAAGACCTGGGCCTGGCCGGCTTCGTCGCCGTCGTCGGCCTCACGTCGGGCCTGCAAGCGGTGGAAACCGTGCGCCAGCACGGCCTGACCCTGTTTGGCGTGGGCGTCGTCGTGACCATCCTGCCGATGATACTGACCATGTTGATCGGCCGCTATATCTTGCGCTACGACAACGTTGCCGTGTTTGCCGGTGCCTTGTCCGGCTCGCGCAGCGCCAACCCCGCCTTCGGCGAAGTGCTGAACGCGGCGCAAAACTCGATTCCCACCGTGCCATTTGCCATCACGTATGCCTTGGCCAATGTCTTCCTGACCTTGCTGGGCCCGCTTGTCGTGGCCTTTGTTTAGTCAGCGAGTGTTTGTACTACCCCAGCCGCCGGTACGGGGCTTCCTCACTGTAAGTTGATAAGGAGTAGCAGAAATGGATTTCAGTAACCCAAGCAAACTCGCCCTGTTGAGCCCATTCGAATTGAAGGATGCGCTGATCCAGACGGCCAAGCAAAGCAACCGTTTGATGCTGAACGCGGGCCGCGGCAACCCGAACTTCCTGGCCACCACGCCGCGCCACGGTTTCTTCCAGTTCGGCCAGTTCGCCATGACGGAGGCGGAGCGTTCCTATGTTTACATGGAAGACGTGGGCGGCTTCCCCACGCGCGACGGCATCGAGGCGCGCTTTGAAATCTTCGTGCGCAAGCATGCCGATACGCCGGGTGTGCATTTCATCGAGGCGGCCGTGTCGTACGTGCGCGACCAGCTGGGCCTGAGCGCTGGCGACTTCATCTACGAGATGTGCGAAGCGATTCTCGGTTGCAACTATCCGGTGCCGGACCGCATGCTGCGCCTGTCGGAAAAGATCGTCGGACAGTATATCCACCGCGAAATGGTGGGCGACCATCCTTTTGTGGGCAACTTCGACATGTACGCCGTCGAAGGCGGCACGGCGGCCATGACCTATCTGTTCGCCAGCCTGAAATCGAACCACATCATCCAGGAAGGCGACACCATCGCCCTGGGCATGCCGATCTTCACGCCGTATATCGAGATTCCCCAGCTGAACGATTACAAGCTGAACACCGTGCATATTGACGCGCCGCAATCGAATAACTGGCAATTCACCAAGAAGGAGCTGGACAAGCTGCTGGACCCGAAAGTCAAGGCCTTCTTCCTCGTCAATCCGAGCAATCCGCCATCCGTCAAGATCGACGACGAGACGCTCGAATACATCGCCAAGATCATCAAGAAGCGCCCGGACCTGATCATCCTTACCGATGACGTGTATGGCACGTTTGCCGACAATTTCGTCTCGCTGTTTGCCATGTGCCCGTACAACACCATCCTCGTCTACTCGTTCTCGAAATACTTCGGCGCAACGGGCTGGCGCATGGGCGTGGTGGCTACGCACGAGAACAATATCCTCGACGAAAAAATTTCCAAACTGCCGGAAACCGTCAAGAAGCAGCTCGACGCGCGCTACCATTCGATTACCACGGAGCCGCGCAAGCTGAAATTCATCGACCGCCTGGTGGCCGACAGCCGCACGGTGGCGCTGAACCACACGGCCGGCCTGTCGACGCCCGTACAGGCGCAGATGACCCTGTTCTCCCTGTTCTCGCTGATGGATGAGGAGCAAAAGTACAAGCAGTCGATGAAGCGTATCGTGCTGCGCCGCAAGGAAGCGCTGTACCGTGAACTGGGCTTGCCGATGGTGCACGACGCCAACTCCGTGCGCTACTATCACTTGCTGGACATGGAATCGCTGGCCGCGCAGATGCATGGCGAGGAATTCTCGCAGTGGCTGCTGAAAAAGCTGAAACCGAACGAAGCGCTGTTCCGCCTGGCCGAGGAAACGGGCGTGATCCTGCTGCCGGGCCGCGGCTTCGGCACCACGCATCCGTCGGGCCGCGTCTCGCTGGCCAACCTGAACGAGTACGACTACGCCAATATCGGCCGCGCCATCCGTGGCATGGCGTCCGAGTTCTTCGCCGTATTTGAGAAGGAAAAGGCGGGCAAGGGCGCCAAGAAAGCTAAAAAGTAAGGGCTTGCTGGCCAACTGACCGCAACGGGCGCTTCGCAGGAGGCGCCCGTTTTTGCGTGGAAGCGACAGTTTCCTCCAGTGCAGGCTGGAATGGACTTCCTTGCATATAATTGCTATTGTGAAAGTATAAACATGGCAATCCCGTGCTTTCCCCTCATTCATTGACTGGACGCTACATGGGCAGATTGCAAGCATACATCTCATTATTACTGGCCAGCGCCATGGGCGCGGCCTTGCCGGTCCAGGCGCAAACGCCGGCGGGCGCGCCGCTGACCTTTGGCGAAGCGCTGCAGCAAGCCGCCTCGGCCTCGGGCGCGGTGCAGGGCGCGGCGCTCGACGTGCGCGCGAAAACGTTGAAGGCCGAGGCCTTGTCGAATATCGACGGCCCGTCGGTGGACTTGACGGCGTTTCGCGGCCGCCTGTCGACGGACTTGAATATCGATACCAGCGGCCTGTCCGGCGTGGTGGGCGGCATCGAGTCGGTGCTGCCGCCGATACCGGGCTTGCCTACGCCCCATATTCCCAATTCCCTGAACCGCGAAGTGGTCACTGACCTGACCTCGTTCGGCTTGCTGGGCATGTGGCCCATCTACACGGGCGGGCGCCTGGACGCCGTCAAGGGCCTGGCCTCCAGCCTGACCCTGGCCGCGCAAGCGGAGCGCGCGGAGGCGGAAGAACAGCTGGCCACGCTGGTGGCGCAGCGCTATTTCCAGTTATTGCTGGCGAAACGGGTGGTGGCCGTGCGCGCCGAAGTGACTGCCGGCGTCATCGAGCACCAGCGCGACGCGGCCAAGCTGGAAAAGGGCGGCCTGATTTCGCGCGCCGAGCGGCTGCGCGCCGACGTGGCCCTGGACAGCGCCCGCAGCGACGAGGCGCAGGCGCGCAGCGACGAGGAAATCGCCCAGGTGGCGCTCGACCGTTTGCTCGCCGTCCATACGCAGGTGCGCCCCAGCACGCCGCTGTTCGTCAACAGTTTGCCGGTCGGCACCTTGCAATCGTTCATCAGCACGGGCATGCGCGAAAATGCGAACTGGAAAAAGATCGACAGCAAGCGCGTACAGGCCGAGCAAGCCTTGAAGCTGCACGGCAAGGAATACGCGCCCACCGTGTTTGCCATCGGTAACTACAATTTGAATCGCGGCAATGAAAAGCTCGTGCGCTCGAACTGGGCCATCGGCCTGGTGGTGGCCGTGCCGCTGGTGCACCGCATCAATACGGGCAAGATGATCGCCGCCGCCAAGCTGGACCAGGAACGGGTGGAAGTGGTGGCGCGCCAGGCCGAGCGCGACATTCCCACCCTGATCGAGAAAAACTGGCGCGCGCTGGAAAACGCCCGCATCCAGTACCTGTCCACGGCATCGTCGGTGGAGCTGGCGCGCGAAAATATCCGCCTGCAGACGGTAGCTTTCCAGCAAGGGCAGGTGACGTCGCTGGAAGTGGTCGACGCGCGCCTGAACCTGGCCAAGGTGGAGACCCAGCGCGCGCAGACGGCCTATAACTATGTGATGGGCCTGGCGCAATTGCTGGAAGCGACGGGCGAGACGCAGCGCCTGGGCAGCCTGGCCGCCGCGGCCGACATCCAATTACCTGTGGACACCAAATAATGAGCAATTCCAAAAAAACAGTGGCCATCGGCGCCGCCATCATCGTGCTGGCCTTCGTGGGCTGGGGCCTGTACCAGGCGTTCCAGCCGCAGCGCCTGCCCTTGCAGGGGCAGATGGATGCGCAGGAAGTCAACGTTTCGTCGAAAGTGCCGGGCCGGGTGGGCGAGCTGTACGTCAAGCTGGGCCAGAATGTGCAGAAAAACCAGTTGCTGTTCCAGCTGACGAGCCCGGAAGTGGACGCGAAGATCGCCCAGGCGACGGCGGCCACGCAGGCGGCCGATGCCGTGGCGAAAAAAGCGGAAGCGGGCGCGCGCCCCGAGGAAATCGCGGCCGCGAAAGCCAACTGGGAACGGGCGCAGACGGGCGCCACCATCGCCAAAACGACATTTACCCGCGTCAACAATATGTTCGAGCAAGGCGTGATCGCGCGCCAGAAACGCGACGAGGCGGAAGCGCAGTGGCGCGCCGCCGAGCAGCTGGCGCAGGCTGCGCGCGCGCAATATGACATGGCGCAAAAGGGCGCCCGTCCGGAAGACAAGACGGCGGCCGCCGCCCAGGCGCGCCAGGTGGGCGCCGTGCTGACGGAAGCGCAGATCGCCCTGGCCGAAACGAAGATCGGCGCGCCGGTGGCGGGCCAGGTCAGCAAGATCCAGATACAGCCCGGCGAACTGGCGCCGCAAGGCTTCCCCGTGATTACCCTCGTGAACCTCGACGACGCCTGGGCCGTGCTGCAGGTGCGCGAAGATGAGATGGGGGCGTTTTCCATGGGCAGCACGCACACGGCCAACGTGCCGGCCCTGAAACAGCAGCTGAGCTTCAAGGTCAGTTCCGTGGCCGTGCTGCCGGACTTCGCCACGTGGCGCGCGGCCCGTCCGGGCGGCACGGACTTGCGCACGTTCGAGATACGCCTGCGCCCGGCCATCAAGGTCGATGGCTTGCGTCCCGGCATGTCGGTCGTGTTTCCGCCGCTCTGATCGCCGATGAGCGAGACGGACAAAGAACAGCCGGCGGCGCTGGCGCGCGAGTGGGCGCGGCTGCGCGGCGATTTCTGGGATCTTGGCATGCTCAGCTGGATTCCCGTCGTGCTGTGCGGCATGCTGTGGCTGATTTTTTCCGCCGGCATCGCGCGCGACTTGCCCATCGTCGTCATCGACAATGACAATTCCGCCCTGTCGCGGCAACTGACGCGCTGGCTCGACGCCTCGCCGGGGATGAGCGTGGCGGCGAAAGTGGCGTCCAGCGACGATGCCTTGCATCACATCCGCGAACGCACGGCCTTCGGCTACCTCGTGATCCCCGGTGATTTTGAAAAACAGTTGCTGGGCGGCCGGCAAGCCACCGTGCAATGGTTGTACAACGCGCAATTTTCCTCGCACGCGGGCGCCTTGCTGCGCGACGTGCGCACGGTCAGCACCACCTTGTCGGCCGGCATCGAGATGACGGCCAGGAGCAAGAAGGGCATGTCGACGGTGCAGGCGGCGGCCCAGTTCGAGCCTGTCCGCACCACCCTGAACAGCCTGTACAACGACAACATCAGCTATGAAGCATTCCTTACCCTGGCGCTGATGCCGGCCATGCTGCAGATTTTCATCGTCGTCGCCGTCGTCACCTCCATCGGGCGAGAGTTGCGCGACGGCACCGTGCCGCAGTGGCTGGCCTCGGCAAACGGCAGCTGGCTGCGCGCCGTCGGCGCCAAGCTGCTGTTTCCCTTGCTTGCCTATGTTGCGCTGGCGCTGCTGTATCTGCTGTTCTTCAGCCTGGCGCGGGGCTGGGCCGTGGCGGGCAGCTTGCCGGCCCTGCTGCTGAGCATGTTGCTGCTGGTGCTTGCCTACTGCGGCCTGGCCACCCTGCTGATCGGCGCCACCTTGTCCCTGCGCCTGGCGCTGTCGGGCGCGGCCTTCATCACGGCGCCGGCCTTCGCATTTGCGGGACAGGCTTTCCCGCTGCTGTCGATGCCGCCGCTGGCGCGCGCCTGGGCCGAAGCCTTGCCGCTCACGCATTATCTGCAGCTGCAAACGAAATACTGGCTGGCCGGCGCGCCATGGCGCTATGGCGTCCAGGAAATGCTGATACTGGCCGGTATCGCCATCGGCTGCGGCGCCGTGGGCCTGTTGCTGCTGGCGCGCCGCGCGAATGGGCCCGATGCATGGGGGCGCACATGATCTGGTCCGCCTTTCTCGCCACCTGGCGCGCCATGCTGACGGACAAGGGCGCGCTGACCTTGCTGTTTGTCGGCGGCATCATTTACTCGTTTTTTTACCCCTTGCCGTATTCGACGGAAATCGTCCAGCGCGTGCCTGTGGCGGTCGTCGACCAGGACCGCAGCGCCATGTCGCGCCAGATGACGCGCTTTGCCATGGCCCATCCATCGCTGGAGGTGATTGCCGTGACGCCAGACTTGCCCGTGGCGCAAGACTTGCTGTGGCGCGAGCAGGTCATGGGCGTGCTGATCATTCCCGACGGCTTGCAGACGGACGTGCTGGCCGGCCGCGCCGCCCATGCGCAAGTGGCGGGCAATGGCTTGTATCTGATGTTGAACAAGGTGGCCCTGAATGGCCTGGCCGAAGTGGTGGGCACGGTGTCGGCCGGCATCGAATTGAAACGCCTGGGCGCGGGCACGCCATCGGCCATCCAGGCCAACCAGCAGCGCTCGCCCATCGCCTTCGATGCCGTGCCCCTGTTTAACATCAAGGAAGGCTATGGCGCCTATGTCGTGCCCGGCGTGGCGACCTTGATCGTGCAGCAGACCTTGCTGATCGGCATGACCATGCTGTTCGGCACCTGGTACCAGCGCAAGGCGTTCCCGCTGGCGCAACGGCGCACGGCGGGCGGCTACTTCGGCATGCTACTGGCGTTTGCCTCGGTGGCATTCCTCAACTGCTGCTATTTCTTCGGCTTCGTCTTCTGGTTCCAGGATTACCCGCGCGGCGGCAACTTTGGCGGCATGCTCTTGCTGCTGCTGTTGTTTTCGCTGGCGGAAGCGGCCTTCGGCATGCTGCTGGGCATGCTGTTCCGCACGCGCGAGCGGGGCACGCAGCTGATGATCGCCACCTCGATGCCCGTGCTGTTCCTGGCCGGCCTGACCTGGCCCGTGTCGTCCATGCCCGTCGTGCTGCAATGGCTGCGCTGGCTGTTGCCGTCCACGGCCGGCATCCAGGGCTTTGTTGCGCTCAATCAAATGGGTGCCTCGCTGCACGAAATCCGCCATGAAGTGGCAGGATTGCTGTGCTTGCTGCTGGCCTGCGTGGCGCTGGGCTGGTGGCGCTGGCGCAGGATGGAAGAGACGCTTGTCGATTTGAACAAGGCGTAACGGGAACGGTATGCAATAATTTCGTTTTCACATTAAATAACAACGCCAGACAAAACCGACGCGCAGCAGGTTTTGATCGGCGTCAACCAGCCATGTCCGCCTTCAACCTGTTCCAGCGCCTGTCCCAAGCCCCCACCAAGCCGAAGGCGGCGCCCGCCGCGCGCCAGTTCGACGTGGCGGACCTGTACCAGGGACCCATCGCGCTGGGCGGCGACGGCGAGGCGCAAGCGCGGCCTTTCGATGAAAAACTGCGCCAGGCCTATTTCTGGATCGTCAACCACGCCATCATCAGCCCCCATTACGACATCGAGTACAACGATGGCCCGTCGCAGACGTATGCCGTGGGCGACAGCCGGCGCACGCTCAACTTGCCGTCGGCGCAAAGCTATTCCAGTTTTATTCTGCTGCCGCTGCTGACGTTCGCCACGCGCCGAAAATGCCTGTTCGTCGGCGGTCCGGGGCGGGGCAAGACGGCCAGCGCCCTGCTGATGGGCGTGCTGGCCGGCTCCACCGTCAAGGAGGTCAAGCGCGCCATGCAGCACGGCCATCCGCAGATGACGGTGGCCGACTTGCTCGGCAATCCGCTGCCGGCCGACCTGGTCAACGCGCAAAGCATGGACGATATCCGCATCGCCTGGCGCGCCTGGCTGGGCATGCGCGTGAAAATCGTCGATGAATACAACCGCATCCCCACGCGCACGCAAAGCGCGCTGCTCACCGTCATGGGCGACAACTACGCGGAAGTGCTGAACCATATTTACGAATGCCCGGAAGCGGCCTGGTATCTGACGGCCAACGACGACCAGGGCGGCGGCACCTATCAGGTGATCGAGGCGCTGCGCGACCGGGTCGACGTGACGGTGCAGGCGCTGGCCTTCAATCCGCGCTTTTTAAGTGAATTGCTGCTGCGCGTGGAAGAAAACGTGCGCCCCGAGGAACTGGTGCCGCCCGAGATCATCTTCACGGAAGCGGAGGTCGACCAGATCGGCGCATCGATCCGCCAGGTGGCCGTGCCCGACGCCGTGCGCCGCCGCCTGGAGTTTTTCGCCAGCCAGTTCGAGCTGTTCGAGACGGCCGGCGGCCAGTTCGAATACATGACCAAGGATACGGCGCGCCTGTCCGGCGCCGACCGGGGCGCCGCGCAGGCGGCCGACAATGGGCGCGACCGCCTGAAGGACCTCGGCTGCCAGACCTTGAACGGTATCTCCGTGCGCACCCTGATGGCGCTGCTGATCTATGCCAAGGCCATGGCGTATTTTCGCGGCACCAGCGAGGTGGCGCTGGAAGACTTGCGCCAGGTGCTGCCGTTTGTGCTGCATAACAAGCTGCAGCCGGACCCGGATGCGCCCTTTTTCGCCCTGCCGGAAAACGCCGCCTACCGCAGCGACAGGCTGGGCTGGCTGCGCCGCCTGTTCGATTTGTCGAACGATGAATTCAACCGCCTGGACCTCGACCGCGATGATCCCGTCGGCGTGCTGTCGGCCGAATTCGACCTGGGCCTCGACGGCGTCAGCGAGCGCGAGACCCTGGCGCGCCTGAACCGCATCGAAAAGCTGATCGGCGAACGTACAAAAGGGCGCAAGCTGTATGGTCCCCTGTACGACGACCTGCTGAAATTGAAGTATCTGCATCAGCGCTATACGAATTACCGCAGCTGGCTGCGTTCACAATGAATTACGCGCTGAACGTCGACCATTGCCGCGGCTTTCTCGATGCGCTGGCCGTGTTGAACGGCGAGGCCAGCGACCTGTGCGCAAGCTACGAACTGCAGCGCCTGCCCGACGCGCCGGACCTGGTCACGGCGCTGGGCTTGCGCGTCGAGGATTACGCCTTGAATGTGATCGCCCCGGCGCGCGACCTGCCGGCGCCCCTGTGGCAGATCACGGTGGCGCCGTGCGGGCGCGCGCAGCTGGAACAGGTATGCCAGCGCTGGTTCTTCTCGTCGGACCACATGCAGACGGCGCCGCCCGGCCGTTTTCGCGCCTGCCTCGTCAACGCTTTCCTCGAAGCGCTGGACATGTCGCTGAGCGGATTTACGGTGCACAGCGTGAAGATGACGCAGCCGCCTGGCGTCTGGTATGCGATCCACTGGGACGAGATCGCGTTCGAGCGCGATGGCGAACGCTATCTGCTGCACTTTTCGCACAGCGATTGAGGGACGGCGATGATTTCTCCTGCCTTTGCGTCCATCCTTGCCAGCGGCCGCGCCCAGTTCAACGGCCGCGCGGCGGAAGCGCGCCGGCGTTTTCCCGCGCTCGACATGGCCGCCTTCGGCGCCTTTTTGCACGATGGCGTCGATCCGCTGGTGGCGGCGGTGGACGCTGCCGCGCCCGAGCGGGCCGGCAGCGTCACCCTGGCCGCCTACGACATGGCACTGGAACTGGTGGGCCATGGCCTGGCCGGACCGGCCGCGAAAAATCCTTTCCTGAATGGCGTGTGGCGCGCGCTGGCGCCGCAGTTTGCGCCGCTGCTGGCGACGGCTGCCGTGGACGTGCTGGGCTTGCTCAGCAACGCTGCCATCCACCTTGCGGGCGTGGCGGGCGCGCGCCCCGCGCAATGGCAGCGCGAACTGGCGGCGCTGGCGCCGCAGATCAGTGCTGTGGCTGACTTGCGCGCCGTGGGCCAGGTGCTGGCCTGGCGCGCCGGCGTCGCGCATTTCCGTCTTGGCGCGCTGGCTGCCGCCGATACCCTGCCGCCCGCGCTGGCGCTGGCCGCCTTTGGCGAACCGGGTGCGCACTGGCCGCACGTCCACGCGCAATTGCTGGCCAATCCGTGGCGCGGCAATGCCGAAGGCAGGGAGTTCGGCAGCTTCAGTGGCTTCGGTGGCGCCTTCGGCACGCCGCCGCAGGTGCGCGCCACGGCCGAGGGCTTTGTCGTGTGCAGCGGCGAACGCCATTATCTGCTGGTGGCCGATGCCTGTGGCGCCGTGCTGCATGGCGCCACGGCGGAAGAATACGCGCAGGCGTCAAGCGACGTGCCGGCGTCCGTGCGCCTTGAGGGCGCCGCCGTGCAGATCGGCGCGCGCCGCATTGAACTTGACCTGCCGGCGGGCGAGATCGCCATCGCCGCCAATGCGCATACCGTGGCCATCACGTCGCCTTACACGCATGCGATCCGCCTGCTGCCGCTCGTATGAAACCGGGCGCCGACACCGCGTTGATCGACACCTGGCGCGCCGCCTGGCCCGAGGCGCTGGCCGTGTGGAGCAAGTTCACGCGCCTGCGCGACCCGAGCCTGTGCGCCAGCCGTGTCCAGGCCAGCAAAGAAGGCTTGTCCGGCAGTTTCGCCATGATCCGCCTGCTGGACCAGAGCGTGGTGGTCGATCTGCCGCTGGTGACGGAGCTGGGCCTGGACGCCTATGCGCTGGAAATCCTCGCGCATGAAGTGGGCCACCACATCCTTGCGCCGGGCAGCGCCGGCGACCAGTTTCGCCTGCTGGCCCGCATGCGCCGCGCCTTGCCCACGCTGGAGCAGCACGCGCCCATGGTGGCCAACCTGTACACGGACCTGTTCATCAACGACCGCCTGCAGCGCCAGGCGAACCTGCGCATGGCGGACATTTACCGCAAGCTGCAGCAGGGCAGGGAGCCGGCAGCGGATGGCAAGGCCAGGGCCAGCGGCGGCGTATGGACCCTGTACATGCGCATCTATGAAAACCTGTGGCAGCTGAAAAAGGGCGAGCTGGGGGGCGCAGCGACCGGTAGTGATGCGGACGAGCGCCTGGATACGGATGCCTGGCTGGGCGCGCGTCTGATCCGCGTCTACGCGAACGACTGGATGCTGGCGGCGGGCCGCTTCGCCACCTTGCTGCTGCCTTACCTGGTGGAAGACACGGATGCCTTGAGTCCGAGCCGCTATCTGCACGACACGCGCGACGCGGCGCGCGGCTGCCAGACGTATGGCGCGCAGCAGATCGAGGATGACGAGGAGGACGGCGCCATCCATCCCGTGCACGACCAGCGCATCTCGGGCCTCGATGGCGAAGAAGCCGCCGCCGATGCGCCGGCCAGGGCGGCTGGCGGCCAGCTGCGCGAGCCGTTCGAGCTGGGCGACATCCTGAAGGCGTCGGGCGTGGACCTGAGCGACCATGAAATCGCCATCCGCTACTATCGCGAGCGGGCCTTGCCGCACCTGGTGGCGTTTCCATCGCGTCCAGCGCCCGAATCGCAGGAGCCGCAGATGGAGGGGCTGGAAGCGTGGGAAACCGGCGATCCGCTGGAAGACATCGACTGGCTGCAGTCGGTGCTGCAGTCGCCCCGGCCCGTGCCGGGCGTGACCACGGTGCGCCGCGTGTACGGCCGCGAGCCGGCACGTGCCGTGGACGCCATGCCCGTCGACCTGGACATGTATGTCGACAGCTCCGGTTCCATGCCGAATCCGCAGGCGCACACCTCTTTTCTGACCCTGGCCGGCGCCGTCATCGCGCTGTCGGCCCTGCGCGCCGGCTCGAAAGTGCAGGTGACCCTGTGGAGCGGCAAGAACGAGGTGATGCAGACGCCCGGTTTCGTGCGCGACGAAGACATGATCCTCGGCGTGCTGACGGGATTTTTTGGCGGCGGCACCTGTTTCCCCATTCACTGTCTGCGCAAGACCTATGCGGCCAGGCGCGAACGGCCCGCGCACATCCTGATGATTTCCGACGACGGCATCACCACCATGTTCGACGGCGATGAACAGGGCAACAGCGGCTGGGATATTGCCGCCAAGGCGCTGGCCCAGGGCGGCGCGGGCGGCACCATGGCCCTGAACCTGGAACGCGGCTGGGATGGCGCGGCAACCCACACGTGGCTGCAGCAAACCTATGAGGACCTGAAACGCGCGCGCCGCGAACAGGGCTGGGATATCCACGCCGTCGAGCGCTACGAGGATTTGCTGGACTTTGCGCGGGCGTTCAGCCGGCGCTACTATATAAAATCATGACATGCATACTCCCGGTCCCCACCTTGAAATCCTGACCCACCGCCTGGCCGACACCCCCGTCGAGTTCCTGGGTGAGCCGCGCATCGCCGGCGTCACCAACGCGCAGGCCGTGGCGGTGCCTGCGCTGGTCAATGATATTCTGCTGCTGCATGGCGCGCGCGCGCCTGCCGCCTCGCTGCAGGGTTTTCACGGCGCCCACGTGAAGGCGGACCGCAACCGGCTCGCGCTGGCGATGGTCCTGTGCTGGCTGCTGGCCGACGACTGGTTCATCGCCCAGCGGCTGGCGCAGCAGGACTTGCTGCAGGTGCTGGGCGAGGCGGCGCGCGAGCTGGCCGCGGCCACGCCGGCCCACCAGTTCACGCACGATCCCGAGCGGCGCGAGGAACTGGCGCGCATCGTGCTGGCGCGCCTGGGTTTCCGGCCCGCCGATGAAAGCGTGGCGCAGGCCACGGACAGGCTGTCGGCCATCAGCGGCACGGAGCGCCGCAGGCTGCTCGAAGCGAGCCGCCTGGCCGAGCAGCGCGCGCGAGAGATACGCGAAGCGCTGGCGAAGAAGGCGGCCGAGGAATCGGCCGACAAGTGGTCGCGCGAATGAGCGTGGATGCGAATCTGCCTGGCGGCGCCTGGGCATCCGACCGCGAATATTGTCCCACGCTGACGCAGGCGGGCAGGGACATGCTGGAGCGTTTGCGCAGTCACCCTTCTGCGCCCCGCTACCGCAACCGCAGCGGCAACAAGCTGCTGGCCGAAGAAGTCGACGCGCTGCGCGCCTATGAGCGCGAGGTGATGGAGGCCGGCATCGGCTGGAGCGCCGATGCGCCGCCGCCCTGGCTGGCGGATTTCCTCAGAAAGACCTATGCCGCCGTCCCCTATTACCGCGCCTGCGGTTCGCCGCCCGCGCGCCTTGTCGACGTGGCGCCCATCAGCCGCGCCGAGCTGGCGCACGACATCGCCGCCTTCGTGCCCGACGATGCGGACCTGGCGCGCATGATCAATTTCCAGACCACGGGCACCACGGGCCACCCGCTGCTGATCGCCTCGCACCCGCTGGTGGCCGGGCGCTATCTGGCTTTCCACAAGCGCGCGCTGCAGCGGTTCGGCGTGACCCTGCGGCATGGCGCGGGACAGGTGGGCATCATGCTGCTGGGGCACCAGCGCCGCTGCTTCACCTATGTCTCCGTCACGCCCACGATGGGGGAGTCGGGGCTGGCGAAGATCAACCTGCACGTGGACGACTGGCGCGACCCTGACGACCGCGCGCGCTACCTCGACGCCATGGCGCCCGAGCTGATCGCGGGCGACCCCATCTCGTTTGCCGAGCTGTTGACCCTGCCCATGGCGCACCGGCCGGCCGCGCTGCTGTCCGTGTCGATGATGCTGTTGCCGGGCATGCGCGCGCGTCTCGAAGCGGCTTTCGGCTGTCCCGTGCTCGATATCTATTCGCTCAACGAGGTGGGACCCGTGGCCGTCTATGACGAGCAGGCGGGCGGCCACGTGCTGCTGCAGCACCGGCTGTACGTGGAAATCCTCGATGCGGCTGGCCGGCCCGTGCCCGAGGGCACGCGCGGGGAGATCACGCTGACGGGCGGCTTCAATTTCTGCCTGCCCCTCGTGCGCTACCGCACGGGCGACTACGCTTCGCTGGCGCATGGTCCGCACGGCCCCGTGCTGGTGGGACTGGCGGGCCGCAGTCCCCTGCGCTACAAAACGATCCACGGCGGGTGGATCAATAATATCGACATCACGCACGCCCTGAAGCCGCTGGCCATCGCCGTGTTTGGCGTGCACCAGCAGGGCGACGCCTCCGTCGTGCTGCGCCTGGCGCCGAACGCCATGCCGCATGAGGATCAGGCGCGCGCCTTGCTGGCGCCTTTCTTTGGCGCCATCGGCGTGGAAGTCTTGCTGGCGGAAGACAAGATCATTCAATACACGTCGGATTTGCGGGAAGCGGTGGCATGACAGGATTTGCAGTGAACAAATACAAGCGCGGTCTCGTCGTGGGTAAATTCTGCCCGCTGCACCTGGGTCATGAGCTGCTGATACGGCGCGCGCTGGATGCCAGCGAAGAGCTGCTGGTGGTCAGCTACACCAAGTCCGAATTTCCAGGACTGGAACCGGCGCGCAGGGAAGGCTGGCTGCGCGCGCAATTTCCTCAGGCGGCGGTCGTGGTGCTGGACGATGCGCGCCTGGCCGCCCTGTGCGCGGCGCGCGGCCTGCCGGCACGGACCTTGCCGCATAACGATGATGATGGCGATCTCCATCGCCACTTCATGGGCTGGCTATGCTGGACGGTGCTGGAGCTGCCCGTCGATGCCGTCTTCAGCAGCGAAGAGTATGGCCCCGGCTTTGCGCAGGTGCTGCAGCGGCATTACGCGATGGGCGCGGTGGCGCATGTGAGCGTGGACCAGGCACGCAGTCTGGTGCCCGTGTCCGGCACGCAGGTGCGGCAAGACCCGCATGCGCACGGCGCCTTCCTGTCGCCGCTCGTCCGCGCCAGTTTTGTGCGGCGCGTGTGCGTGCTTGGCGGCGAGTCGAGCGGCAAGACGACCCTGGCCGCAGCGCTGGCGGCGCATTGCGACACGGGCTGGGTGGCCGAATATGGCCGCGAGCTGTGGGAAAGCCAGGACGGCATCCTGGCCTACGACGATCTGCTGATGATAGGCAGGGAGCAGCTCAGGCGCGAAGCCGCGGCCGCCGGGCAGGCGCGGCGCTGGCTGTTTTGCGATACCTCGCCCCTGACCACGTATTTTTACTGCGTCGAGATGTTTGGCAAGGCCGAGGCGGAACTGGCGCAGCTGGCCGAACATCGTTACGACCTGGTCGTGCTGTGCGCGCCCGATTTCCCGTTCATCCAGGATGGCACGCGCCGCGACGGGGATTTTCGCGCGCGCCAGCATGCGTGGTACCAGGCCGAGCTGGCGCGGCGCGGCATCGCCTTTGTCACTGTGTCCGGCACGGTGGCCGACAGGGTCAGGCAGGTGGCGCAATTGCTGTTGGCGCCGTAGGGCGGATTTGCGGCGTACGCCGCGTAATCCGGCGACATTGTGAGCGTATGTGGTGATGTCGGATTACGCTCCGCTAATCCGCCCTACGCCTCTGCGCACGCAGCGCTTACCGCAGCCAGGATCTCATCTGAAAACGCCTCATCGTCGACGGCGCGCGCCAGCGCCACGGCGCCCACCATGGCCGACAGCATGACGATGGCGTCCTGGCGCGGATTGCGCCTTTTCTGCCACGGGAAGTGCGTGGCCAGCTTGCCGATGATGGTTTTCAGGTGGAAGGTGAAGGCGGGGCGCACGGCCGGCTGCTTGCGCACGTCGCCGGCCAGCGCGGCCAGCAGGCAGCCATTGCCGGGCGCATCGCGGTGGGCCGTGCTCACATAATCGCGCACATACTGGCGCATCGCCTCCGGGCTGGCCGTGGCCGCATCGAGCGCCGCGCGCGAATGGGCCGAGCCGTGCAGGGTGCTTTCCGCCATCAGCGCTTCCTTTGAGGAGAAATGGTTGTAGAAGGGGCCATGCGTGAGTCCCGTCGCCTTCATGATCTGTCCCACGCTGACGCCGTCAAAGCCCTGTTCGCGGAACAGGCGGGCCGCTTCCGTCAGGATGCGCTGGTGTTTTTCCGCCGTCTCGGCCGCTGGATATCGCATGCTGTTCTCCCGTGAATCAATAATTTCTGTTGACATCATACATTACGTACGTCATGCTTGATATTAAATATGATGATGGTCATGTTTATTATCGGTGCCAAGCATGATACCTATCATGCTTGGACGTGATTTATTTGAAACTAGTCAACTTGCAAAGGATTTATCATGAGTACAATCAATACACAAGGCACGGCCCTCGTCACCGGCGCCTCGTCGGGCCTGGGCGCCGTGTATGCGGACCGCCTGGCCAGCCGCGGCTTTGATTTGATCCTCGTGGCGCGCCGGGTCGAGCGCCTGGGCGTGCTGGCCAAATCGCTGGCGGAAAAATACGGCGTGGCCGTGCGCGCCATGGCGGCCGATTTGTCCGCGCCGTCCGACCTGCAGCGCGTGGCCGATGAACTGGCCACCAATCCGGCCATCACCATGCTGGTGAATAATGCGGGCGCCTCGACCCTGGCGCCGGTACTCGATACCCCGAAAGCGGGGATCGCCACCATGGACAAGGTCAACGTGACGGCCGTGGCGGAGCTGAGCTATGCCGTGCTGCCGCAATTCAAGCTGCGCAACAGCGGCACCATCATCAATATCGGCTCCGTGCTGTCCTTCCACATTTTGCCGGTCAGCACGATCTACAGCGCCACCAAGGGCTATGTGATGAATTTCACGCGCGGCCTGCAGCAGGAACTGGCCGGCACGGGCATCGTGGTGCAGCTGGTGCTGCCTGCCTCGACGGCGACGGAAATCTGGGAATTGAGCGGCGTGCCGCTGGCGCAGCTGGACCAGGCCACCATCATGCGCGCGGAAGACTGCGTCGACGCGGCGCTGGCGGGCCTCGACCAGGGCGAGCTGGTGACCCTGCCCTCCGTGGAAGACAAGGAACTGTGGGAGCGTTTTGACGCGGCCCGCCTGGCCCTGTTCGCGGGCGCGATGCGCGGCAAGCCGGCATCGCGCTATGCCATCGCGGGCTGATACGCGCGCGAGCAGAAGCTACAGCGGCCGCACGGGGATGCAGATCTCGCAAGAGAATTCGCCGGTGGCCGGGTCCAGCGCCGTGGCGGCGGAAAAGCGCTCGAAGCAGGGGCGCTCATCCCATTGCAGGCCGCTGGCCGGCATCCATTCGCGGGCCATGCGCGTCCACGCTTCGGCGATGGCGCTGGACGGTCCCTTGAATTGCGCCACCGCATAGCGTCCGCCCGGCAGGGTGGTGATGCTGGCCCTGCCGCCTGGCTGGAAAGAGTCGGGTACGGCGACGCAGGCGTCGTAGCGGCATTTGTCCGGCGGCGTGAGGCTGGGATCGTCATGGCCGATGCCGTAGCAGGTCGCGTCGCCCAGTCCGTGCGATTGCATCCATGGCGCGACGGTGTCGCGCCAGAAGGCGCCGATGGCGGGACCGTAAGGGCCGATATGGCGCTGGCACGCCACGGTGGCGGGCGGCAGGTCGAGGATGGTGACTTGCATGGGACTCTCTCTGTAAAGTGAATTGGAGTGCCCATGGTGCTGGAAGTCCGGCCCGTTTTCCTGACCGGCATTGCGCAAGGCCTGATCAGGATTGCTATCTTGCCGGCGCTGGCGCATGGCCGCGAGCATGGCAGCGTTTTTCGCGGCGACGCCGGCGCGCCAGGCCGTCGGCGTGCAGCCGAACTTCAGCTTGAAGGCGCGCGCGAACGCCTCGCCGGAGCCGAAGCCCGTCGCCAGCGCGATGTCCAGTATCGCTTCGCCGGGGCGGCAGGCGAGCCGCAAGGCGGCCGTTTCCAGGCGCCGGCGGCGCGCATAGTCGCCCAGCGTTTCGCCCATCCAGGCGGCAAACACGCGGTGGAAATGGAAGCGGGAAAAATGCGCGACGTCGGCCAGCTGCGCCAGGTCCAGCGGCGTGTCCAGGTGGCGGTCGATATGGTCGAGCACGGCGTTCATGCGCCGCGCGTACTCGGCGCGGAACTGGCCGGACGCCGGCTGCACAGGGGGAGTAGGAGGGGAGGACATGCGGCCGATTATGGCATGAACTCCCCTCGCTGCGGCTTGAAAAAGGGTCTCAGGCCGCGTTCAAGGCCTGCTCCAGGTCTTCGCGCAAGTCGTCGATATGCTCGATGCCGACGGACAGGCGCAGCATGTCTTCCGAGACGCCCGCCTTGGCCAGTTCTTCGGGATTGAGCTGGCGGTGCGTGGTGGAGGCCGGGTGCGTGGCCAGCGACTTGGCGTCGCCGATGTTGACCAGGCGCGTGAACAGCTGCAGGGCGTCGAGCACGCGGGCGCCGGCCGCGCGTGGGTCTTCACCAGTTGCCAGCTTCAGGCCGAAGGACAGGATGCCCGAGGCGCGGCCGTGCATGTATTTCTTCACCAGCGCGTGGTCAGGGTGGTCTTCCAGGCCCGCGTAATTGACCCACGCGACTTTCGGATGGTTTTTCAGGTGCCTGGCCAGGGCCAGGGTGTTGTCGCAGATGCGGTCCATGCGCAGGGCCAGCGTCTCGATGCCCTGGATCAGCTGGAAGGCGCTCAGCGGCGAGATGGCGGCGCCCATATTGCGCAGCGGGACGACGCGCGCGCGGCCGATGAAGGCGGCGGGGCCGAACGCTTCCGTGTAGACGACGCCGTGGTAGGACACGTCCGGCTCGTTCAGGCGCTTGTAGCGCTCCTTGTGTTCGGCCCACGGGAACTTGCCGCTGTCGACGATGGCGCCGCCCACGGTGGTGCCGTGGCCGCCCAGGTATTTGGTCAGCGAGTGGACGACGATGTCGGCGCCATGCTCGATGGGACGGAACAGGTAGGGGCTGGGCACCGTGTTATCGACGATCAGCGGGATGCCGTGCGCGTGCGCGATCTCGGCCAGCTTGGCCACATCGGTGACGTTGCCCAGCGGGTTGCCGATCGATTCGCAGAAGATGGCCTTGGTGCGCGCGTCGATCAGCGCGGCGAAGGTCTCGGGCTGGCGCGCATCGGCGAAGCGCACCTCGATGCCGATCTGCGGCAGGGTGTGGGCAAACAGATTGTAGGTGCCGCCATACAGCTGGCTGGCGGAGATGAAATTGTCGCCCGCTTCGGCGATGGTCTGGATCGCGTAGGTAATGGCCGCCATGCCCGAAGCGACGGCCAGCGCGGCCACGCCGCCTTCCAGCGCCGCGACCCGCTTTTCCAGCACGTCCTGCGTCGGGTTCATGATGCGCGTGTAGATATTGCCGGCCACCTTCAGGTCGAACAGGTCGGCGCCATGCTGGGCGTTGTCGAAGGCGTAGGCCACCGTCTGGTAGATGGGAACGGCGGCCGCCTTGGTGGTGGGGTCTGGGGTGTAGCCGGCATGCACGGCCAGGGTTTCGATTCTCATGGTGTCTCCGGTTGCTATGGTATGCGGTGGTGAAATCCGCAGCCATTGTGCCATGAGCCACTTGCCAAGCTATCACGCTTGATAGAATATTAAGTCATAAGCTAGTGCGGTCTTGATATAAGTCATGCAGCTCCGCCAGTCCGATGAAACGTTCATGCGTGCCATGCTGGGCGCAGGCAAACGCGCCGGCGATGGCGCCACGGCGCATGGCGGCGTCCATGCCCGCACCATCGAGCCACGCCTGCAGGAAGGCGGCGACGAACGAGTCGCCGGCGCCATTCGTGTCGATCACGGGCAAGTCCAGTTGCGCGCACGGGAAGTGGCGCACCTCGTCGCTGCCGCGCTCCAGCAGGTAGGCGCCATCGGCGCCCGCCATGGCGATCACGGCCTGCGCGCGGCCGGCCGAGACAATCCCGCGCATGACGGATTCCGCGCGCGCGCCCAGCGCGGCCGTGCTGAGGAAGACCAGGTCGGCGCGCAGGGCAAAGACCTGATGGTGCGGGTTGACGCCATCCCAGTCGTGCAAATCGGTCGACACGGTGGTGCCGCACACGCGCGCGTCGTCAAACAGATCGGCCACCCAGCCCATGATGGAAAAGTGCGCGTGGCGCGCGGGGCCCAGGTAGGGCAGGTAAAACGCGGCGGGCATGCGCACGCCTTCCGGGTGGCGGCCGTCGTACAGCGACATCCGGCGCCCTTGCGGGTCGACCAGGTTGACGCTGCGCCGCGTGCCGGACGGCTCGATGATGTGCGAGAAATCGAGCTTGGCCGCCTTGTAACGCTGCAGGATGGCCGCGCCCTGCGCATCGTCGCCGATGAAATCGATGAACTTGCAGCGCAAGCCCAGCGCGTGGCAGCCGAGCGCCACGCCATTGCCCGTGTGCGCCACGTAGTCGAGGATGGGCGGCACGTGCACGGAATCGGCCACCGGCAGTTGCAGGTCGGGGACGCGCACGATGGTGTCGATGCCGGCGCCGCCGACCACTAAGATATCGTAGGTACTCATGGTGCAGTTTTCTCCAGCAGGACGGTGCCGCCCGCGTTCACCGCGACGGCGCCATCTTTGACGATGTAGGTTTGATTGGTGTAAGCGTCGCGCAGCGGGGCGCCGTCGGCGAACACGCCGTGCACCTTCAGGTCGATGGCGCCTTGCGCCTCCGGCACGGCGATGACGGCATCGTCCTGCGTCACGCGGGCGAACGCGTATGGCTTGTCGTTGATGAAGCGGTGTTCGCCGCGCGCCAGCGCCGGATGGCGCAAACGGAACTGGCCCAGCTTGCGCGCATGCGCCAGGGTGGCCGCATCGGGCGAAGTCCAGTTCATGCTTGACCGCGTCGCCTGCTGTTCGTCGCCGATGGGCGCCGCGCCAGGCTGGCGGCCGCTTTCATCGCCGTAGAACAGCTGCACGCCGCCGGGCGCCAGCAGCAGGGCGGACAAGCCGTGTTTCAACTGCTCGCGCGGGAACAGGCTGGTGTCGTGCGACGAGATGTACGACAGGATGTCGTGGCGGGGTTCATTGCCTATGCGCTTGCCCAGCAAGGTCGCATACTGGCGGTAGACGCCATCGAGCGTTTTCCAGTCGCCGCCGGCGCGGTGTTGAAAGTCGAAATTGATCATCGAGTCGAAACCCGCGTCGTGCCAGCCGCTGCGCTCGGGACCATGGCCCCACGCTTCGCCCGTCATCCAGAACGGCGCGTCGTCGATCTTCTGTTCAGGGTGGCGCGCCTTCCAGTCGGCCAGCGCATCGGTGGCGGCCGCGCGCAGGGCCAGCCAGCTGGCCGGCTCCACGTGCTTGACGGTGTCGGCGCGAAAGCCGTCGACGCCGAATTCGCGCACCCAGTCGGCCAGCCAGTGGACGAGGTAGTCGCGCACGCTGGCGCCGGGCAGGGCCACGGCGCGCGTATCCGCCTTGCGTTGCAAAATCGGCGGCAGGCCCACGGCCTTGCCGCTCTCCGTGCGGAAATCGGGCAGGTAGGCCAGCTGCATGGTGAAATCGTCCTGGCCGCCGTCGGGATAGCCGGGCAGGCCGGCGCGCACCCAGTCCGGGCCCCACCATTGCCTGAATTCGAAGTTGTTGTAGTCGAGGTAGCTGTGATAATCGCGCAAGGTGGCTGTTTCGTGGCCGGGCCACAGCACGGGCACCTTGTACTGCGCCAGGGTGCGCAGGTCCGCGTAGCCTGGATGATTGAGCACGACGTCGAACAGCACGCGGATGCCTTGCGCGTGCGCCGTGGCTATCATCTCGCGCAATTCCTCGCGCGTGCCCATGTTGGCGTCCATGGTGGTGTAGTCGAGGGCCCAGTAGCCATGGTAGGCATAGTGCCGGAATTGCTGCTTGCCGCCCACGACCCAGCCGTGGATCTGTTCGTAGGGCGCCGTGATCCACAGGGCGTTGATGCCCAGTGCTTGAAAATAGCCGGCCTTCAGCTGCTGCGTGATGCCGGCGATGTCGCCGCCGTGAAAGCTGCCGATATTGCCGCCCTCGGGGTCGGCGGCGCGGCCATAGCTGTGGTCGTTGCCGGGATTGCCGTTGGCGAAACGGTCCGTCACGGCAAAATAGACGATGGGGTTGTCGGAGAATGTTGCTGAAACCTGCTTCCCTGCCTGCGCCGAAGCGCACACAAGCAGGGCGGCCAGCGTAGTCAGGGTGCGCCGCATGTCAGCCCTTCACGCCGCCAGCCGTCAGGCCGGAGATCATCCATTTTTGCGCCAGCAGGAAGACGGCCGTGATCGGCAAGCCGGACAGGATGGCCGCCGCCGCGAAGTCGCCCCACAGGTATTTTTGCTCGTACAGGAACAGTTTCGAGCCGACGGCCAGGGTCAGGTTGTTCTGTTCGTGCAGCAGCACGGAAGCGATCGGGTATTCGATGATGGCGCCGATGAAGGACAGCAGGAACACCACCATCAGAATGGGCACCGTCATCGGCAGCAGCACGTAGACGAAGGCTTGCCACTGCGTGGCGCCGTCGACCTTGGCCGCTTCCTCGATTTCGATGGGGATGGTCTGGTAATAGCCCTTGATGGTCCAGATATGCATGGCGATGCCGCCCGTGTAGGCCAGCACCAGGCTGCCGTGGTGGTCGATGCCCAGCCACGGCACATAGCTGCCCAGCAAGTCGAAGATGGCGTAGATGGCCACCAGGGCCAGCACGGCGGGAAACATCTGCAGCAGCATCAGCGCGGACAGGGTCTGCGACTTGAAGCGGAACTGCATGCGCGCGAACGCATACGCGCAGGTGGTCGACAGCAGCACGGTGACGGTGGCGCTCATGGTGGCCACCTTGATGGAATTCCATAGCCACAGCAGCACGGGGAAGTCCGGCTCGACCAGGGCGCCGTTGGCCGCCTGGTAAGACATGCCCAGCGCCAGGCGCCAGTGTTCGAAGCTGATTTCGGGCGGAATCAGGCTGCCCGAGGCGAAATTGCCGGGCCGCAGCGAAATCGACAGTATCATCAGGAAGGGGAACATCACCAGCGCGATCAGCGCGATCACGGCGGCATGGGCCGCCAGGATGCGCCAGCGGTTGGAACGGTCGACAACGATAGCCATGGTCTGTCCTTTATGCTTTGTTCATGCGCGTCAGGCGCATGTTGACCAGCGAAATCGCGGCCACGAGGAAGAAGATCAGGGTCGAGATGGCGGCGGCCAGGCCGAAGTTCTGGCCCGAATCCTCGAACGCGATGCGGTAGGTATACGACACCAGCAAGTCCGTCGTGCCGGCCGGCAGGGTCGTGTCGAGGAAATCGGGACGCCCGCCCGTCAGCAAGCTGATCAGTACGAAGTTGTTGAAATTGAAGCCCAGGCTGGCCACCATCAGCGGCGTCAGCGGCTTGATGATCAGCGGCAGGGTGATCTTGAAGAAATTCGTCAGCGGTCCCGCGCCGGCCAGGGCCGAGGCTTCGTACAGGTCCGACGGAATCGCCTTGATCAGGCCCATGCACACCACCATCATGTAGGGGTAGCCGAGCCAGGTATTGACGATCAGGATCATCGCCTTGGCCAGCGTGGTGTCCGAAAACCAGGCGGGCTTGATGCCGAACAGGGCGTCGAGCACGAGGTTGATTTCGCCAAAGTTGTTGTTGAACAAGCCCTTGAAGACGAGGATGGAAATGAAGCCGGGCACGGCGTACGGCAGGAACAGCAGGGTGCGGTACAGGCCGCGGAAGCGCAGCGCATCCCAGTTCAGCAGGACGGCCAAGACCATGCCCAGGCCCGTCGTGGTGGCCACGCTGATCAGGGCGAAGACGATGGTCCAGACGAAAATGCGCAGGAAGGGACCGCGGAAGGCTTCATCGGAGAAGATTTTCACGAAATTGGCGAAACCGACGTTGACCTTGAAACCCGGTTCCAGTTTCGTGCCGTCCGGCATTTCGTAGAACCCTGTCTTGAAGTTCGGCTTGACCAGTTCGCCCGTGGCGATCTTCTTCAGGGTCTTGTCCGGCAATTGCTTGTAGACGTGCGCGACGGGGCCGAATTCGCGCAAGCCCACCATGCGCAGCTCTATCCTGTTCGGCATGACCAGGGTCAGCAGCTTCAAGTCCTTTTGCAGGGCGATGATGTCCTTGATGGGCAGCGGCGCAGCCAGCACGGGCGCCTGCACGGGATCGAGCGGCGCCACTTCCACTTTCAGGGGCACGGCGCTCTTCAGGGCCAGCGGCGGCGTCAAGAGCACTTCGCCCGTGTCCGGGCTTTCCAGGCGCAGCCGGTATTCCTTGTCTTCGCGATGCACGGTCAGCGCATAGCCGGTGCTTTCCACGCGCTGCGTCTCGTCGAGCAGGTATTGCGTGGCCCGTTCATAGGTGAGCAGGTTGCGCGAGCTGAAATTGGTAAAGCCGATCGACACCGTGTACACGAGCGGCAGCAGCACGAAGACGATCACCGCCGTGATGCCGGGAAACAGGTAGCGGTAGGCGTAGGCGCGCGGCGACGTGAAGACGAACGTCGTCAGGGTCAGCAAGCCGAGGAAGACGGCGGCCAGCATGGTCTGGCCGGAGATGTACAACATGAAGAGCAGATACAGACCCAGCGCCATGCTGATGGTCAATACCGTAGGGCCGATAAACTTGCGCACGATGGGATACCTGTGAAGATGGAGTGATACGAGATGGCGTAGGTCGGATTGGCGGCTATGCTGCGTAATCCGACAACATTGTTGGCTGCTGGTGTCGGATTACGGCCCTTCGGGCCTAATCCGACCTACGCCTTGACCTGCTTAATTGGCGGTCGTGATCCGCTTCGCCGCCGCGTCCAGGCCTTCCTTGGTGCTCTGGCGGCCCTGCGTGATGTTTTCCAGCGCCGATTGCATCGATGACCAGAAGCGGCCCATTTCCGGGTTGTTCGGCATCGGGCGGCCCGCCTGCGCGCTTTCCATCGTGGCCTGGATGTTCGGGTTCGATTTCAACTCCGCGAACAGCACCTTGTTCGCTGGCGTGCCCAGCGGGACGTCGGCATTGATGGTTTTCAGGCCATTGATCTGCAGCATCTGGTTTTCCAGGAATTCCGTCGCCAGGTCCTTGTTCGGGCTGGCTTTCGAAATCATCGCGCCCAGCACGCCCACGAACGGCGTGGCCGTCTTGCCTGCCACGGTAGGAATCGTTGCCACGCCGAAGTTGATCTTCGACTTGCGCGCATTGTCCCACGACCATGGACCGTTGATCATCATGGCGATCTTGCCCTGGTTGAAGCCGGCTTCCATCTCGGCGTAGCCGGCGCCCTTCGGCATGGCGCCGCTGTTGATCAGGGCCATCAGCGCATTCACGCCCGCCTGCGAACCGGCGTTGTTGACGCCCGTCTTGGCCGCATCGTAGCGGCCGTCGCCCTTGACTTCAAACGGGAAGCCGCCGCCCGCGCCCAGCAGCGGCCACGTGAAATAGGTGTTGGTGTAGTCCCACAGGATGGCTTTCTTGCCCTGACCCGTCAGTTTCTTGTCCAGCGCGGCGATTTCCTCGAAGGTTTTCGGCGGATTCGGCACCAGGTCCTTGTTGTAGACGAGGGCGACGGCCTCGATCGACATCGGGTAGCCCCAGGTCTTGCCGCCGACCGTAAACGCGTTCCACGCCAGCGGCAGGATGGCGGCGCGCGCTTCCTTGCTTGGCGTCAATGGCTGCAGCAGGCCGGCGTCGATCCAGGTGCCGATGCGGTCATGCGGCCAGATCCAGATGTCCGGACCCTTGCCGGCGGCGGCCGCCTGCTGGAATTTGTTCGGCGCATCTTCCGGGTGCTCGACGACGACCTTGACGCCCGTCTTCTTGGTGAATTCTTCGCCAACCTTGGCCAGGCCCTTGTAGCCCTTGTCGCCATTGATCCAGATCAGGAGGGTGCCCGCTTCGGCCGCATTGGCCATGCCGACGGCGGCCAGGTTGCCGATGCCGGCCAGGGCGGCGGCGATCAGGGTGGTTTTGATAAAGCTGCGTTTCGGGTGTGTGATGGACATGTCGATCTCCAGTTGTATTTTTATGAGGTGTGTATCAAGGCTGAACCCATGTAACCAGGCCAGGCGGCGCCTGTAGCGCCTGGCCCGCAAAATTCAAGGCGTCAGGTACGGGTCTGGCCGTGCTCGTCGAACACGTGGACGCGGGCCGGGGCCACTTGCAGCGCCACCTGCTGGCCGATGGCCCAGTCCGTTTCCGCGTCGGCGCGCACCACCAGCGGCTCGTCGCCGCCAGGCACCTGCACATACAGGTAGCTGATGTCGCCCAGTTTTTCCACCGCCTGCACGCTGGCCGTGATGGCGGATGCGGCGCCGGGCGCGCACGCCTGCACGTGTTCGGGGCGCGCGCCGATGGTGACGGGCGTGCCGCTGGCCAATGGCTGCCTGAGCGCCGCCTGCAGCATGCCGCCGGCCGTCGTGGCGATCATGGCCACGCCGTCCGCATAGCTGTGGATCTTGCCTTTGAGGAAATTCATGCGCGGCGAACCGAGGAAGCCGGCCACGAACAGGTTGGCGGGGTGGTGGTACAGCTCGAGCGGTGCGCCCACCTGTTCGATGCGGCCCGCGTTGAGCACGACGATGCGGTCGGCCAGGGTCATCGCCTCGACCTGGTCATGCGTGACGTAGATCATCGTCGAGCGCAATTCGCGGTGCAGGTTCGCCAGTTCGATGCGCATCTGCACGCGCAGCGAGGCGTCGAGGTTGGACAGCGGTTCGTCGAACAGGAAGACGTCGGGCTTGCGCACGATGGCGCGGCCGATGGCCACGCGCTGGCGCTGGCCGCCCGACAAATCCTTGGGCTTGCGTTCCAGCAAAGGCTCGATGCGCAGGATCTGCGCGGCGCGCTGCACGGCGTCGGCGATCTGCACCTTGTTCATGCCGGCCAGCTTCAGGCCGAAGGCCATGTTTTGCGCCACGCTCATGTGCGGGTACAGCGCATAGCTCTGGAATACCATGGCGATGCCGCGCTTGGCAGGGGGGACGTCGTTCATGCGGGTCTTGCCGATGAATAAATCGCCGCCGCTGATTTCCTCGAGGCCACAGATACTGCGCAGCAAGGTGGACTTGCCGCAACCCGATGGGCCCACGAAGACCATGAATTCGCCGTCGGCGATCTCCAGGTCGATGCCGTGCAGGGTTTGCACGTCGCCATACGCTTTCTTCAGTCCTGCCAATTTCAGTCCAGCCATGTCGTCCTCATTCTCACTGAATGTGCCTGGCCCAATCTATTGCGCGTCGACATCTGCGGCTGGCGATGCTCGCTGTGCATTCGCACAGCTGCGCTTCTCAGCCACAACTTTCATCCGCCCGCGACGATCTTGCCAAGCACTGATACTCTGTTGTTCGTCCCCGCTGATGCGCGGGGCTCGTTATTGTAATTGGCGGCATGGCCGCCAAAGCCTGCGATTTACGCCAGCGTGCCGAACCAGCCGCCATGCGCGGGCAGGGTGATCTGGCTGCCTTGTTTGTTGCCTGGCAAGCCGTGGCCCGCCAGGCCGGCCGCTTGCGCCGCATCTGGCCAGGTGAACGTGACGGCGTCCGTGCCCAGGTTGAAGGCGGCCAGCACGGATGGGTGACCTGCCAGGTCGCGGCGGAAAGCCAGCACGGGTTCCGGCGCGTCGAAGAAGGCGATCTCGCCGCGCAGCAATTGCGGCTGCGTGCGGCGCCAGGCGAGGATGGCTTGCGCGAAACGCAGCGGCGAGGCGGCGTCGCGTTCTTCCACGTCGACGGCGCGCTGCAGGTGCTCGGGCGGCACGGGCAGCCAGGGTTTCGCTTCGCTGAAGCCGCCGTGCGGCGCATCGGCTACCCATGGCATCGGCGTGCGGCAGCCATCGCGGCCCTTGAACTGGGGCCAGAATGGGATGCCGTACGGGTCTTGCAGGGCTTCGAAGGGCAGGTCCGCTTCCGTCAGGGCCAGCTCGTCGCCCTGGTACAGGCACGGCGTGCCTTTCAGCGCGGCCTGCACGGCCAGCACCACCTTGGCCAAGGATGGCGACGGCTGCTCGCCGCCCCAGCGCGTCATGACGCGCACGCTGTCGTGGTTGCCCACGGACCAGGATGCCCAGCCGTCGGCCACTTTGGCCTCGAACTCTTCGACCTGCGTGCGGATATGCGCTGCCGAAAACTCCGCCGTCAGCAAGTTGAAGCTGTAGGCCATGTGCAGCTTGTCGCCGCCCGTGGTGTAGGCGGCCATGGTCGCCAGCGCATTGTCGTCGCCGACTTCGCCGATGGAAATGGCTTGATATTCGTCCAGCACGGCGCGCACGCGCTGCAGGTAGGCGATGTTTTCCGGCTGCGTCTTGTCGTACACATGCGACTGCATGCCGTACGGGTTGATGGCCGACACGCTGCTGGCGTCGCGCTGCGCGGCGGGCGGATTATTGCGCAGCTGCTGGTCGTGATACGGGAAGTTGCAGGAGTCGAAGCGGAAACCGTCGACGCCGCGCTCCAGCCAGAAACGCAGGTTGTCCAGCTGCGCCTGCTGCACGGCCGGGTTGTGGAAGTTCAAGTCGGGCTGGCTGGCGAGGAAGTCGTGCAGATAGTACTGGCCGCGGCGCGGCTCCCATTGCCAGGCCGAGCCGCCAAACACGGACAGCCAGTTGTTGGGCACCGTGCCATCGGGTTTCTGGTCGGCCCACACATACCAGTCGGCTTTCGGGTTGTCGCGGCTGGAGCGGCTTTCCACGAACCACGGGTGGTTGTCGGACGAGTGCGACAGCACCTGGTCGATCATCACTTTCAAGCCCAGTTCATGGGCGCGCGCCACCAGGCGGTCGAAATCGGCCAGGGTGCCAAACATGGGGTCGACGTCGCAGAAATCGGCCACGTCGTAGCCGAAGTCTTTCATCGGCGACGTGAAGAAGGGCGAGATCCAGACAATGTCGGCGCCCAGGGCGGCGATGTAGTCGAGTTTCGAGGTGATGCCAGGCAAGTCGCCGATGCCGTCGCCATTGCTGTCGAGGAAGCTGCGTGGATAGACCTGGTAGATGACGGCGCTGCGCCACCAGTCGGCTGGCAGGTGGGCGAGGTTGTTCTGGATGGTAGGCATGAATGATTTCTTAAAAGTGCCTGTAGCGTCAGCTATCAGGGCGCGCGCTGCTGGTTGGTCGGTGATCGTCTTATTTTAGAATTCAAAGCGCTTTGGGTGTGAAATGAGTATAGTTCAAAGCGCTTTGAAAAGTAAAGCGATACACGATACAGACATACGATTTTTTTATGGGGGTAATTCAGGAAGCGATGGCGGCGCCGCCGGCCAGGCGGCCGGCGGTGTGGGGGAGGGGCGGAAAACGCCTAGTTCGGCACGGGCCCGGCCGACTCGCCCGGCAGCAGTTCGCACGGCCACAGTTCCTGCAGCTCGGTGGCGGGCGTGCCGTCCATCAGGGCCAGCAGCATGTGGATCATCTTCGCGCCGGCGCCGCGCGGGTCGGGCTGGACGACGGTGGTGACGTTGTGGCCGGCCAGCGAATCCTCCATCACGCCCCAGACGATCAGCGACATGTCGCGGCCGATGGCGATGCCCGCGTCGAGCAGCGCGCGCACGGCGCCCACGCCCGACATGTGGTTGTCGACGATGACGGCGGTAGGGCGGGGCGAGCGCGCCAGCAGGCGCTGCATGGCCTGGTAGCCGGCGCGGCGGTCGTGCGCGTTGTCGACCAGGTTGTCGGGATCGACGGCCAGGCCGCCCGCCTGCATCGCTGCCTGGAAACTGTCGACGCGCTGGCGCACGAAGTTCAGGTCCGGCGTGGCGCTGATCAGGCCGATGCGCTGGTGACCCAGCGACGCCAGGCGCTCGACGGCCAGGCGCATGCCGGCTTCATTGTCGTAGTCGAACCAGGCGTGCGGCTGGTTCAGCTGCGTGCGGCCATGGGCGACGAAGGGCATGCCCTGCTGCGCCAGGTAGGCGATGCGCTCGTCGAACGGTTTTGTCCGTCCGACCACCAGGCCGTCGATGCGGCGCCCCTTGACCATGCGTTCATAGGTGTGGAATTCGTTGTTGGCCGACGCCGGCGCGATCATCATGTCCATCTGCTGCGCTTCCAGTGCTTCCGACATGCCGCCCACGATCTCGATGAACATGGGGTCGGCCAGGTCGTTCGGCATCAGCGGGTAGATGATGCCGACGATGTTGGTGCGTCCCACGGCCAGGCTGCGGGCCATGGGGTTGGGGCGGTAGCCGGCCGCCTGCGCGGCGGCCAGCACCCGTTCGCGCGTGCGTTCGCTCACTTCCGGATAGCCATTCAAGGCGCGGCTGACGGTGGTTTCGGAAATTCCTAGCGTTTTGGCGAGATTTTTGAGGTTCATGGATGCTGCAGTCGGGGTCTATCCTGGGTGAGTCTTGCCGCTGCCGGCATCCTGCCGGTGGGCGGAGGCGGTGCGGTGCGATGACGGGTAGTTTATCTGATAAATGCCGGAATGATCAGGGTCGTGACAGCCGGCGGCGGCGCCCAAAAAAATACGCGGGCAAACCCAGGGGCGCCCGCGCTAAAAGAGGATACTGCTGAATCACTACATTGAAGCTGCCGGCCATCGCGTGCAGCGGCGCGCTGGTGCATCCGGTTACTGCGTGCCCCTTTGAAAGCGGGCGGTGTTGCTGCCACTGGCAGACGCCCGCAGACGCCAGCCTGTGTTTGATGCCTCTGAACAAAGAGCGTCTGATAAAACGTTCAGGGCCAGGCGCAAGGGTGCTGACAGTACGCTAGTACGGCAAACCCTTGCTACGCCGCCATGGACGTTTTTCAGATGCTCTTACCACCAGCTTTCGACCTGGACGCCGACCGTGCTGCCATTGGTCTTGCCGCCAAACACGCCCGTCGACGACAGCGCCGTTTCCGCCGCGGCCGCGGACTGGGCCGCCTTGTTCCATTTGGCGTAGGTGTAGAAGGCGCGCAGCACGGGGCGCGACCAGAAGCTGTTGCCGGCCGACAGTTGCGGCGCGATGGTCAGCTTGGTCAGGTTGCGCGTCTTGTCGCCTTCCGGCTTGACGATGTCGTGGCCCAGTTCCACGGCCAGGCTGTAGTTGTCCGTGAAGTGGTAGACGGGACGCGCGCCGATCGACGTCCATTTGCTGCTGACGCCCGCCGTTTCCTTGTCTTCATAGACAAACGTCGCCATGCCCGACCAGGCGCCTTTCGGCTGGATCATCAGCTGTTCCGTCAGGCGCACGACCTTGTCATCCTTGCCGGCGCCCAGGCTGAAGCCGCCCGTGTTGGCGCCGCTGCCCTTGCCGAACTGCAAAGCCACCTTGTTGTAGCCGCCCAGCAGATTGCCTTGCGTATGCATGATGGTCAGCAAATGGCCGCTGGCAATCGGCGCGGCACCGTCCGCGTTGCGTTTCTGGTTGTATTGCACGCCCAGCGTCAGTTCGCCATCGGGGTTGACCTTGATGCCGGAGAAGCGCAGGTCGTGGGACAGGCCCATGCGCTTGCTGTCGCCGTCATCGGCCGTGCGCACGACGGCGTAGGCCAGCTTGGCCATGCCCAGGTCGATGTTTTCCAGGCCGGCGCCCGGACCGCTGTTGTTCCAGAAGTAGTAATCGGTGATGTGCACGTCCTGGCGGTCGTAATAGCGCTTGCCGACCCAGGCGCGCGCCTCGGCGAAGGCGCCCGTGCCGATCTTGTCGGCTACCACGTTCATTTCGCGCCAGGCCGGGTCCGCTTGTTCCCAGTCCTGGTTCTGGTTGACGGAAAACGCCACCAGGGTATTGATGCGGAAGGTGGTGCCGTTGGCCGCCTTGAAAGCTTCGCCGCCGAATTTCAGCTCGCCGTAGGTTTCGCACTCATTGCCCAGGCGATACTTGGACGAGGCGCCGGCCAGGCCGAAACAGGCTTCCTTGCCGCCTTCGCTGCTGGTGCCGAAGCCCGAGCGGATGTAGCCGCCGAAGTCGATTGGCAGGGCGGCCTGCGCGGTCGACGCGCTCAAGGTCATGACGACTGCGGCGGGCAAAGCCTTCAAGAAAAATTTGTTCATCGTGTCTCCAGTGTTTTTATAGGTTTATGACTGCAGGATCGGTGCGCAGCAATTCGCACAACCAAAGCGCTTTAATTTTGTTTCAAAGCGCTTTGAGTATAGTTCAAAGCGCTTTGATAAGTAAACTCGTTTTATCCTTGAAATCCTCGGCATGCCTTTGAAACCTGCTTGGTGTTGCGGGGAAGCATCAGGGAGGGGGGGCGGCGCGTTGGCGCCGCCGGGTCTTGCGGGAGGGGAGTCGTGCCGGGCGACGGCGCCTAGTTGGGCACTTTGCAGGCGGGCGCGGCGGCCGTGCTGGCCGCCGCATCGGCCGGATGGCGCAGGAAAGCCAGGATCAGCAGGGCCGAGGTTGTCGTAATGCTTGCCAGCACATACAGCAGGTGGCGGAAGGCCGTGCCGTACGCCTGCGCCAGGTCGGCGGCGCCCGCTTGCGGCAACAACTGGCCCGCATGGCGCAGTTCGCCCAGCGCCAGGAACGGCGCCGCCAATGCCGCCTGGTGAGGGACGATGCCGGGCACAGTGGCCAGCGCGGCCGCCGTCAGCGTGCCCAGCAGGGCGCTGACGATGGCCAGCGCCAGGCCTTCGCCGGCCACGCGCGTCGTATTGAAGATGCCGGCCGCCATGCCGGCCCGTTCCACGGGCACGACGCTGATGGCCAGGCCATCCATCAAGCCCCAGGGCAGGCTGATGCCGCAGCCGATCAGCAGCAGCGGTCCCAGCAGGGTGGCGGGCGCCTGGCCCGGCGCGCAGGCGGATAGCCACAGCAGGCCGCCTGCCGCCAGCAGCAGGCCGCTGGCGCAGATGTGCGCGGGGGCAATGCGCTGCGCCGCCATGCCGGCCAGGACAGGCAGCACCAGCATGGGCGCCGACAGGGCGATCATCATGCGTCCAGCGTCAAAGGCGCTGTAGCCTTCGATGCCGATGAAGCGGGCCGGCAGCAGCACCAGCAGCACGACGAAGGAAAAAGCGGGCGCGGCGGCCAGCAATTGCACGCCGGCAAAGGCGGGCAGGCGGAACAGCGACAGGTCAAGCATGGGGCGCGCGGCGCGCCGCTCGACGCGGATGAAGGCGGCCAGCAGCACGGCCGCGCCGCCGAGCAAGCCCAGGCTGGCGGCGCTGCCCCAGCCGCTATCGGGCGCCTGCAGCAAGCCATAGGTAAACAGCGACAGCGCGCCCGTAAACGTCAGCGCGCCGGGCCAGTCCACGCCCTGCGCCTGCGGGTTGCGCGACTCGCGCATGGCGCGCGCGGCGGCCAGCAGGGCGATCAGGCCCGCTCCCGCCGCCACGAGGAAGATGGCGCGCCAGCCCGTGCGGGCGATGAGCACGCCCGCGAGGAAGGGGCCGAAGGCGAGGCCCACGCCGAAGGCCGTGCCGATCAGGCTGAAGGCGCGCGCGCGGGCCGGGCCGTCGAATTCCTGCGCCAGCGCCGCCAGGCCGCTGGACAAGGCCATGGCGCAGCCCAGCCCCTGCGCGGCACGCAGCAGGTCCAGCAGCAGGATGCCGGGCGCAGCCGCCAGCGCCAGCGCGGCGGCGGAAAACACGCTCATGCCCAGCACAAACACGCGCTTGCGGCCGTAGCGGTCGGCCAGCGCGCCGGCCACCATCAGGCAGCCGCCAAAGCTGAGCATGAAGGCATTCGTGATCCACGCCAGCGCCAGGGGGCTGGCGTGCAGCTCGCCGGCGATGGCGGGAATGGCGATGGCCGGTCCCGTAAAACTGAGCGGCATGCATAGCGCGGCCAGGCAGACGGCGGCCAGCACGAGGGCGCGCCGGCGCGGGGAAGCCGCTTCGGCAAGGTGATTCGTATCCATGGGAGTGATTCCAGAAAGAGGGAATCTGATGATAATATGGACGCAATCAATGAAAAAGTGGCTGAAAATCCACTCATAACGGACAAAAAATCCTGAATAGGGGCGGAATGGATAATCTGAACGGCATTGCCGCCTTCGTGCGCGCGGCCGAAACCAGCAGTTACGTGGCTGCGGGCAGGCTGCTCGGCGTGTCGGCCTCGGCCGTGGGCAAGAGCGTGGCGCGGCTCGAGGAAAAGCTGGGCGTGCGACTGCTCAACCGCAGCACGCGGCGCATCAGCCTGAGCAACGAAGGCGCGCTGTTCTATGAGCGCTGCCAGCGCATCCTGGCCGATCTCGGTGATGCCGAAGCGGAACTGTCGCACCTGGCCGAGGCCCCGCGCGGCAAGCTCAAGGTCAGCCTGCCCGTGATCGGCTACCGCATCATCCTGCCCCTGCTGGCCGAGTTTACGCGGCGGTATCCGGAAATCGAACTCGACCTCGACTTCAATGACCGCCTGGTCGACGTGGTGGCCGAAGGCGTCGACGTGGCCGTGCGCAGCGGCACGCTCACCGATTCGCGGCTGATGGCGCGCGAACTGGGGCCCTTCGCCTTCGCCATCATCGGCGCGCCCGCGTATTTCGCCCGCCACGGCGTGCCGGCCACGCCGCGCGCGCTGGAACACCATGCCTGCGTGCGCTATAAATTTCCCACCACGGGCAAATTGCAGGAGTGGGCCGTGCAGCGCGCCGACGGCGACAGCGGCGGCGAACTGCGCCTGCCGACCGCCTTGACCTGCAATAATATCGAAGCGCTGATCGGCGCCGCCACGCAGGGCGTGGGCCTGGCCTACCTGCCGGATTTCATCGTGCGTGACGCCGTCGCGCGGGGCGAGCTGCAAGCCGTGCTATCGGAGTACCTGCTGCACTCCAGCAAGTTCTGGGTGCTGTGGCCATCGAGCCGCCACCTGTCGCCGAAAATCCGCGTGTTTGTTGACCATCTGTGTACCCACCTGCATTTTTCCGCCCCCCCTCCCGTACGCTGACGGGCTCGGCAGCCGCCGTGGCGGCCGGTTGAGGAATATTCCTACTCAAAAGAGATTTTTCCTAACGTTGCAGAATTTTTATTTGCTGCGACGCACCACGCTATGCCGCGCAGCATCAGCTTATGCCCTTCCTGAATACCGGTTATGCGTTATCTAAATTGCCATGTGGAATTTATTTATGTTAATTTCATATCTGTTTCTGCAACATTGCATGTGTTCGATGGTTGCGGGAACATGGACATGAATAGGCGTAATAAGCGTGTAGTAACCAACAATTAGGGGCGCGAGCCCTGTTCCGCTCAGGGAGTGTGCATGAAGACAGTAACGACGACGCCGCCAAATCCGGCGCCAGCCGCCACGCAAAAACCGGCCCGCAAGACGGGCTTGCTGCTCGGTGGCGGCGCACCAAATTCAACCCTGATCGCGGGCGCGCTGGCCGCGTTTCTCGACGAAGGCATCGAATTCGACGTCATCTCCGCCTCCGGCGCCGGTGTGTTGATGGGCTTGCTCTACACGACGCCGCACGACGCGACGCCGCGCCAGGCGCTGCAGAGCTGGGCCGACACGGGCGTGGCCGACAGCATCTACAAGATGATCCCGATCAACTACAAGGTGTTCCAGAAGCCGGGCATGCACGCGAGCACTTTCCGTGACGCCTTCCAGGCGCCGGCCAACAATCCATTTTTTCAGGCGTTCAAGCAAACGTTTGCGGGCGTGCCGACCGCGTGGTCGGACTGGGGCAAGCTGATGGTGTCGTCGCTGTCGCCGTCCGACCTGTCGGCGAAGAGCCTGGGCCTGTGCGCGCACCTGCCGTTCCTGGAAAAAGCCGTGGATTTCTCGGGCGTGGCCCAGATGCGCCCCGATTTCTACATCAATGCCTACAACCTCAGCGCGCACCGCATGCAAATCTGGGGCAAGCACGAGATCGAGCCTATCCACGTGCGCGCGGCGCTGTCGTTTCCCTTCCTGTATGCGCCGACGACCATCGCGGGCGACGACTACATCGAGGGCGCGGCCCTCGATACGCTCAATTTCGACCCGTTTATCGAAGGCAAGGGCGAACATGCTGACGCCGACACCCTGGTGATCCTCGACATCCTCGGCGACGAGCGCCTGCTGCGCAAGCCGCGCAACCTGTACGACGCCTGGGTGCGCTCCATCATCACGCCGCTGGTGAAGATTTCCAAGAGCGAACTGCGCTTGTTCGAACTCGAGCACAACACGGATGCGCGCACGGGCCAGCCCAAGCGGCGCCTGCTGAAACTCGATTTGATGGACGGCATACCCGAGCAGCACTGGCCCGACACGCTGGACTGGTCCAGTTCGAACATGCAATTGCTGTTCGACGTGGGCCACAAGGCGGGCCTGGCGTTTTGCCGCCAGCATGGCGACTTGCTGCGCCGTACGCCAGACGCCGCGCCGCTGGCGGCGTAAGACCGGTTCCACCCGATTTTTTCCGGCCACCTGATCGGCAGCTTTCCTGTCCCGCCTGGCGCCGCCAGGTTGCCTTTTTACTGTGAAGCCATTATGAATATTACCAAGCAATTAATCCTGACCCTCGCCATCGCCTTGCTGGCCCTGCTGGTGCTGGGTGCCGGCGGCGCCATGCAGCTGCAGCGCGCCCAGGAACGTTTCGACACCGTGCAAAATCGCATCATTCCCAGCATCCAGGGCTTGAATGCCGCCAAGGGTTTCCTGGCCGACTCGCGCCTGGCCGGCTACCGCCTGTCCGTATTTTCGAACCTGGCCGACAAGACGGCGCTGGACAAGGCCGTGGCCGACGCCAACAGCAATTTCGACAAGGTCATCGCCACTTACCGCGCCGAGCGCCTGTACGACGCGACGGACAGCAAGATGCTCGACGCCGACCAGGCCGCCATGGAAGCGTACCGCCGCGCGCTGGCGCCATTCTTTGCCGCCGCCTACGCGGGCGACATGGATGGCGTGCGCGCCACCTTGCTCGCCGGCACGCCACTGGCCATCACGGCTGCCGCCGCCAAGAAAAGCATGGATGACCATATCGCCTACAACAACAAGCTGGTCGACGACGTGAAGGCCGAAAGCCTGGCCGCCTACGACACGGCCTTCAACACCATGCTGGCCGTGCTGGGCGTGGCCGTGCTGCTGACGGGCGCGCTGGCCTGGCATATCTACCGCACCATCAGCGGCGGCCTGGGCAATATCGAACATACCCTGGAGCGCGTCAGCGCCTCGCTGGACCTGTCCGCCGCCATGCCCGTCGAGCGCATGGATGAGGTGGGCCGCACGGCCACCGCGTTCAATAAATTCCTCGAGCGCATCGTCGGCGTGATCGCCACCGTGCGCACCTCGGCCGATACGGTCAGCGTGGCGGCCGCGCAGATTTCCGCCGGCAACGCGGACTTGTCCGTGCGCACCGAGCAGCAGGCATCGTCCCTGGAAGAAACGGCATCGAGCCTGGAAGAGCTGACGTCGGCCGTGCGCCAGAATACGGACAATGCGCGCCAGGCCAACTCGCTGGCCGTGTCCGCCTCGGACGTGGCGCGCAAGGGTGGCGCCGTGGTGGCGCAAGTGGTGGGCACGATGGGCTCGATCAACGAATCGGCGAAGAAGATCGCCGACATTATCGGCGTGATCGACGGCATTGCCTTCCAAACCAATATTTTGGCGTTGAATGCGGCAGTGGAAGCGGCCCGTGCGGGCGAGCAGGGCCGTGGCTTCGCCGTGGTGGCTACCGAGGTGCGCAATCTGGCCCAGCGTTCGGCGGCGGCGGCCAAGGAAATCAAGGGCTTGATCGAGGATTCGGTCGAGAAAGTCAATACGGGCAGCGTGCTGGTCGACCAGGCAGGTGCCACGATGGAAGAAATCGTCGCCAGCATCCGCCGCGTGACGGACATCATGGGCGACATCGCCAATGCCAGCCATGAGCAGAGCGCCGGCATCGAGCAGGTGAACCAGGCCATTTCCCAGATGGATCAAGTTACCCAGCAAAACGCGGCCCTGGTGGAGGAGGCGGCCGCGGCCGCATCTTCGCTGCAAGAGCGCGCCGTCGAACTGGTCGACGTGGTGGCCGTGTTCCGCCTGCGCGGCGATGCCCAAGGGAAAGCATTGAAAGTGGCGGGCGGCTTGCCGGCCCCGGCGGCGGCCGCCAGCCGGCGGCTGGCGTTGCCCGGCCGCAGCGCCCGGGCTTAAACATGGCAAAAACCCCGGCATGCCGGGGTTTTTCTTTTGCCGTGGTGCTGTCAAATGTGGGCGCGCTGCCAGCGTTGCCTTCAGTGAGTCTTCAGGCAAATGCCCAAGTCCGGCGCCGGATAGCGGGCAGCCGGGCATGCGGCAGGCATCTGTTGGATGAGGTCAGGAGCGCTTCAACTGGCCGATAACGCTGGCCACCTTGGCGGTAATCATGTCGACCGCAGGGCCATTGGCGCCATGCGGCAAGATGACATCGGCATTGCGCTTGGTTGGCTCGATGAATTGCTTGTGCATCGGGCGGACTGTTTCCAGATATTGCTCGATGACGCTTTCCACCGAGCGGCCGCGTTCGGTAATGTCCCTTTGCATGCGGCGGATGAAGCGGACGTCGGAGGCGGTGTCGACAAAGATCTTCAGCGACATCATGTCGCGCAAGTCCTCGTCATACAAGGCAAACAGGCCTTCGATCACGATCACGGGGGCGGGCTTGACGGGAATGGTCCTGCTGGAGCGGTTGTGCAGCGTGAAGTCGTACTCCGGCATCTCGATCGCTTCGCCGTTGCGCAAGGCCTGGATGTGCTGCACCAGCAATGGCCACTCGAAGGCCTGCGGATGATCGTAATTCTGCTGGCGGCGAACTTCCGGGCTGAGATGGGTCTGGTCGCAATAGTAGTCGTCCTGCATCACGACCGAGACCATGTCGGCGCCAAACGACGCGAGTACCTGCTGGGAGACTGTAGATTTGCCACTGCCGCTTCCGCCAGCGACACCAATGATAAATGGTTGGAAAGGAATATTATTCATGCCGAATGATACCGGAAACGCGGGCGGACCGACAGGGGCCGGCTGCAGTCTTGATGCAGCCTTGTCTGCGATAAGGGCCAGCGTGGCAGCACAATGCAATTGTATTGATCTGGCAAGAAAATAACAGTGTATCCTGTAATCGCGGCACGTATTTTCTGCCGGAGCAAGGAAAAGCAGCGGCATTGCCAGGTATGCCATCGTTGGACTGATAATTGTCAGGGATCGCCTGCCGGCATGCAAGCCCTGCAGCCGGAGCCAGGCAGCCAGGCCTTGCGCGGTGCCGGCCCGGCGGCCCGTAACGTTGATTAAAATGATAGGGAGATTCCCCAATTGACGCATATTGAAGAAAGCATCCACATTGCCGTGCCATCCACGGTCATCGATCAGGTTTGGAGCGAGGTCGACCGATGGCACCTGTGGGATCCGGATACAAAGCAAGCGCGGCTCAATGGGCCATTTGCCGTCGGCACGCGTGGCCGCATCGTTCCCAGCAAGGGGATGGGCATTCCGATGGTGGTCACGGAGCGCTCCGCAGGCCGTTCGTTCACTGTCGAAGGCTACATCCCCCTGTTCCGCATACACTTCGAGCACACGGTGGCCACGGTGGATGGCGGATCGCTCGTCGCTCACCGCGTGTGGTTCACTGGAGCCCTTGCCTTTCTGTTCGGGCCAGGGGTTGCCAGGCAGGTTAGGGAAGGACTTCCCAAGACCATGCGCTCGCTGAAAGCCTACGCCGAGAAACGCGACGCCCAGTCATGACGCCTGATCTTGCATGGCCGTGCACTGCTGCATAGCCACATTTTCAGGCGCGGCTTTTTCCCTGTGGATGGGGGACGGCACGTCATAGTTAGCTGCTCTTCGTCAATTCCTTGCAAAGCAGCGCGTCAAATTAACGTGCCGTTCCCGTCATGATGGAATACAATTCTTGCGTGGCAGCCAGCTTGCCTGGCAAGGCCGGGCACGGCGTCACGCTTTGATCCTGGAAAGATGTTGGCTTATGACTCTGCAGTTCCCTTTGCCGAATGTGTCCCTTGCGCCCCGCGCGCCATCCACGCTCCGCATTTCACGCAAGCCCCTCGTTTCCCTGTTCGCCCTGACGTTTTCGTGCTTGCTGGCCGCGACGCCGGCCATGGCGGCCGCGCCTGCCGGCGACAAGGTCATGCTGGAAGAGCTGACCAGCACGGAATTGCGCAGCCGCATCGACCATGGCGCCACCACCGTGCTGATACCGATAGGCGGCGTCGAGCAGAGCGGTCCCTACATCGCCCTGGGCAAGCACAATGTGCGCGCCGGCCTGCTGGCGCGCCAGATCGCGCAAAAGCTCGGCAATACCATCGTCGCGCCCGTCGTTTCCTACGTGCCGGAAGGGGCGATTTCCCCGCCGGCCGGCCACATGCGCCATGCCGGCACGCTGTCGATTCCGCCCGCCGCCTTCGAGGCCGTGCTGGAAGGCGCGGCGGCCAGCCTGCGCCAGCATGGTTTCCGCGACATCATTTTCCTCGGCGACCACGGCGGTTACCAGAAGAACGAGCAGAACGTGGCGAATAAGCTCAACCGTGCCTGGGGCAAGACGGCCGGCGCCAACGCGGCGCGCGCCTACGCCTTGCTCGATTACTATGACATCACGCAAACGGCCTACATTGCCGAGCTGCAAAAGCGCGGCCATAGCAGTGCCGAGATCGGCTTGCATGCGGGCCTGGCGGATGCGGCGCTGATGCTGGCGACGGATCCGTCGCTCGTGCGCAGCGAGGCCATGGCCCATGGGCCGAAGCCGGGCGTGGCCGATGGCGTGCGCGGCGATGCCACGCGTGCTACGGCAGAGCTGGGCCAGATTGGCGTCAAGCTGCAGGTGGACACCTCGGTGGCGGCTATCAGGCAACTGCTGCAACGCAATAAATAATCTTCCGCTGGAAGTGTTGAACTTCCGGCTTTTGCAACGAAAAGACGCGAACTTACATGAAAAAATCTCAACGACGCACCATTGTTACCCTGTCCGCCCTGGCTGCCGCACTGGCAGGCCTGGGTGTGGCCAGCCAGGTCACCGGCGCCAGTACGCCGGCCCCGGCGGCAGTCGCCCCCGCCGCCGCGTATTCGCCGCTGCCGGGCATGCCGCCGCTGGTCGACCCGAAAAACGTGTATGGCAGCATTGCCAGCAGCAATATGAATCCCGTCGTCAAGGATCATTTGCGCCGTGTCTACGTGCCCAACCTGCGCTCGAACGATGTCTACGTGATCGACCAGGAGACCCTGAAAGTGGTCGACAAGTTCAAGGTCGGCAGCGGCCCGCAGCACGTCGTGCCGTCGTGGGACTTGCGCACGCTGTGGGTGGCGAATAACGCCGAGCGCACGGACAAGGGCAGCCTGACGCCGATCGACCCGCTGACGGGCAAGCCGGGCAAGGAAGTGCCCGTGGACGATCCGTATAATATGTACTACACGCCGGACGGCAAGTCGGCCATCGTCGTGGCCGAGGCGCGCCACCGCCTCGATTTCCGCGATCCAAAGACCATGGCCGTGCAGTATTCGATCGACACGCCCCAGTGCGGCGGCATCAACCATGCCGACTTCTCGAACGACGGCCGCTACGCCATGTTCACCTGCGAGTTCGACGGCACCATCGCCAAGATCGACCTGGTGGGGCGCAAGGTCGACGGCTACCTGAAATTGCAGATGCCGGCCAAGCGCTTTGCCGAATCCGGCCCCGTGGGCGGCCCGGCGAACGAGATCTGCAGCGTCAAGAAGGGCATGCCGCAAGACATACGCATCTCGCCGGACGGCAAGAAATTCTATATCGCCGACATGGACGCCGACGGCGTGCACATCGTCGATGGCGCCACCCTGAAGGAAATCGGCTTCATCCAGACGGGCGTGGGCGCGCATGGCCTGTATCCCAGCCGTGACGGTAAAAAGTTATACGTGGCCAACCGCGGCACGCACCGCATCCATGGCAAGCCGAAGGGCAAGGGCAGCGTCAGCGTGATCGATTTCGCCACGGAAAAAGTCGTGTCGAACTGGCCGATTCCCGGCGGCGGCAGTCCCGACATGGGTAACGTGAGCGCCGATGGCAAGTATCTGTGGCTGTCGGGCCGTTTCGACGATGTGGTTTACCGCATCGATACGGGCAATGGCGACGTGGCGAAAGTGAAAGTGGGGCAGGAGCCGCACGGCCTGACCGTGTGGCCGCAGCCGGGCCGCTATTCGCTCGGTCATACGGGCAACCTGCGCTAGTCGCTGCCGCATGCGCATCGATTCCGTGGAGCAACTGCGCGCGCATTATCCGCCCGCGCAGGGGCGGGCGCTGAGCAAGCAGCTCGACCATCTCGACCCGCATTGCGTGGCATTCATCGGCCTGTCGCCGTTCGTCGTGCTGGCGACGGGCGCGGCCACGGGGCAGCTGGACGCTTCGCCGCGCGGCGGCGCGCCCGGTTTCGTGCAGGTGCTCGATCGCCATACCCTGCTGCTGCCCGATGCCAAAGGCAATAACCGGCTCGACAGCTTCAGCAACATCGCCGAGTCGGGCAGGGCGGGGCTGCTGTTCCTGATTCCCGGCGTCGATGAAACCCTGCGCGTGAATGGCGAGGCCAGCCTCAGCGACGATGCCGCGCTGCTGGCGCACTTTGCCGGCGAGCGCAACCCGCCGCGCCTGGTCATGCGCCTGCGCGTGGCGGAAGCCTACTTGCATTGCGCCAAGGCCCTCATGCGTTCGCGCCTGTGGGATGGCGCGGCCCAGGTCGAACGCAGCGTCTTGCCGACGATGGGCCAGATGATCCAGGAGCAGACGGGCGGCACTGGCCCGGTGGAAACGCAGGAACAGATGGCCGCCCGCTATGCGCCGGACCTGTAGCGGGGGGCTTGGCAAGGGCGCGGCGCTGGCGCATACTACGATCCTGTTTTTTTAACATCCATGACAGGTCACCATGATTATTGATCACATCGGTTTAAACGTCAGCGATACGGCGGCCAGCAAGGCCTTCTTTTCAGCGGCCCTGGCGCCCCTGGGTGTTTCGGTGGTGCTGGAAGTGCAGGGCTGGGTTGGCCTGGGCAAGGACGGCAAGCCGGATTTCTGGTTCGGTGCGGGCGGCGCGCCGCATGCCGGCATGCATATCGCCTTTACTGCGGAGAACCGGGCCCAGGTGCGCGCCTTTTACGCGGCCGCGCTGGCCGCTGGCGGCAAGGATAACGGTGCGCCAGGCATCCGCGCCATCTATCACCCGAATTACTACGGCGCCTTCGTGCTGGGCCCGGACGGCCACAATATCGAAGCCGTCTGCCATGCCCCCGAGGATTGATATCGCCCCTCATCTGAAGAGTACCGCATGAAACCGGGCGCCACCCTGTATGCCGACGCTGGCGGTCGCTACGCGTACGTGAGCGACGGCTTTTCCTGGCCCGCGTTTTTCTTCGGTCCCCTGTGGGCCGTGGCCAAGCGCCGCTGGTGGCTGTTGCTGCCCATGCTGGCCATGGAGCTGTGCCTGTGGTTCGGCAGCCAGTACGCCACGCAGTTGCGCATCGGGCCGCTGATGCTGCTGATGATGAGCGCGGAACTCAGTTATCTGCTGGCGCGCGGCTGGTATGGCAACCGCTGGCTCGAGGCCTCGCTGCGCAACCATGGCTATGCGCCCGTCGTGCCGGGCGCCGGCCTGCGGTATGGATACTGACTGGCATATATTTTCCATCCTGACACTGACGCTCGGCAAGAGTGAGCCGTCCAGCCAAAACTTTCTGCGCAGCCTAGCGCACCTTTGATCCAGATCATGCCTCGCCGGCGGTGCTCACGTAGCCTTGGGACTCGCGTTGTAAAGCATCTTCCCGCCAACCGGATATGTTTTTCGCGTCTCGTGGCACAGCTTGGTCATTCTCCTTGCAGCTTGCATGGCCGGGCCGTCACACAAGCAGTTCATCCCAACCGTCATTTAATGAGGAAACTCCATGTATCCATATTCCCGTAGTGTTACTCCTGCCGCCAAAAACCACCTGGAAGCCCAACTGGCGTTCTTTAATGGCCTGTCGAAGTCGCTGTTCCAGTCGGCACAGCAATTTAATGATTTGAACATGCAACTGGCACAAGGCTTGTTGGAAGAGAGCACGATCACCAGCCAGAACTTGCTGACGGTCGAGCGCGTGGAAGATGTGTTTCAGGTCGCCGCCGCATCGGGCCAGCCTGCCGCCGAGCAACTGCGCAAATACCAGCAGCAAGTGTCGCGCCTGGCCGCCGATACGCAGGTCGAACTGGCCAACGTGGCCGAGCAGCATGTGACTGAAACGAGCCGCACGGCCAAGGCGCTGGCCGAGGAAGTGGCCCGCACGGCATCGGAAGAAACGGAGAAAAACGTGCGCAAGCAGCAGGAAGCCATGCAGCGCATCGCCGAGCCGTTCCAGGCTTACCACCAGAACGGCGCCAACCGTGACCAGCAGCGCGGTGCGCAAAGCCGCGACGGCCAGAGCCTGCAAAGCGCCAGCCACCAGGGCAGCCAGCAGTCGGCCGGCAGCGAAAGCGGCGCGGCGCAAGCCAGCAGCGCGCAAAGCAAAAGCACCAGCAGCGCCAGCCGTAAAGAGTAAGCGGGCCGCTGCCGGCGGCCTGGCCGTGCCGCCAAGGGCCGAGCCTTGGCGGCGCCGGCAAGAGCCGTTCAGCAGTGTCGGGCTTGCTTGACTGGTGCAGCGCCCGTCCCTCAGGGGGCGGGCGTTTTGTCGTCGGGGGCCAGTTGCGTTGCGGCGGCCCGCGTGACGGCGTTTGCCGGCACCGGAGTGGAAGCGCGCGTGGCCGGGATTGGCGGCGTATCCGTCGAATCCGCCGTGTCCGCCTTGCCGTGGGCATCGATGAAGGCGCTGATATCGTCGAGCGTGGGCGCCAGGCCGCGCAAGGGGCCGGCCAGGGTCGCCACCAGCGAGGCGTGGCTGACCCTGTCGAAATAGCGTTCCGTGACGGGCCGGTGCAGGGCGCGCAAGGCGCCGGCCAGGCCGCCCGTGTTGCGCTGCGGATTGACCAGTTTGTCGTGGCCCGGTGCCGGCGCGATCAGCAGGGCCGGTGGTGCCGCCCTTGTTACATGGTGGATCGGTTGCGAAGACACGGGCGTGTCCGGGTAAAAGAACACGGGGCGGGCGGTGGGGTTTTCGATCGGCAGGAAGTCGTAGGGACCGGCCAGGCCTATCCAGCCGCGCAAGTCTTGCGGGCGCATGCCGTGACGGGCCAGCAGGCTGGCGTCGAGCGCCACCATGGCCGCATTGTAGGCGCCAGCGCTATGCCCCATGACGAACAGCCGCGTCGGGTCGCCGCCATGGCGGCTCGATTCCATCGCGGCCCAGGCCACGGCGCGGGCCGCGTCCTGCAGGATGTCAGCGTAGTGTACGTCTGGATACAGGCGGTAGTCGGCGATCACGGCCAGGTAGCCGCGCGAGGCCAGCGCATGGCCGACAAAGGCATAGTCGGCGCGCTCGCCCGAAGTCCAGTTGCCGCCATAAAAAAAGACCACCACGGGCACGGGGCCGGCAGCGTTTTTGGGCGCATACACGTCGAGTTTTTGCCGCGGCAGGGGGCCGTACGCCAGGCCGCGCGTGACTTGCGAGGCGCTGCCGGACGACAGGGCATTGATGGCTGTCAAGGGTGAGCAGGCAATCAGGCCGGCAGCCAGCGGAATTGCAGCCAGCAAGCCGAGCAGGGTAGTGCGCAGGATCGTCATGCTTGCCCCTTGTTTTTATGCATTATGCTTGCAGTGTAGGCCAAGCAGGGCGTGGCATGCACGCAATTGTTGCAAAGTGGCATAGATAATTAATCAGGAGATAACATTCAGTCTTGCAGCAGCCACTTGCGGGCCGTGGCGATGACGGCGTCCGACAGCGTGCGCGTGAGCGGCGTCTGGATATCCCACGCATGCCAGATCAGCGGCACGTCGAGCGCCTGGCCTGCCGCCACGTCGATCAGCCTGCCGGCGGCCAGCGCCGTTTCCGCCTGCAGCAGGGGCACCATGCCATAGGCATAACCCGCTTCGATGAAGCGCACGAAGTCGCGCGCCGAGCCGAGCACATGGTGCGGATAGCGGCCCGTGTAGCCAAGGCGGTGCTGCAGGTAGCGTTCGTGCAGCGCATCCTTGCTGCCGAACGTGATGGCGGGCGCCTGGCTGACGGCGTCGACCGTAAATCCATGGGGAAACCATTGCTGCGCAAATGCGGGCGAAGCCACGCACAGGTAGCGCATGCCGCCCAGCGGCGTGGCCGTGGTGCCGGCCACGAGGTCGGTGGCGCTGGTGACGCAGGCAAAGACGCGGCCTTCGCGCAACTGGCTCAGCGTGTGGTCCTGGTCATCGAGGCGGATGTCGAGCAGGCACGATGGCGGCGTCAGCAGCGGCCCCAGCGCTTCCGGTATCCAGGTGGCGGCGCTGTCGGCATTGACGGCGATGGCCAGCGCCGGCAGCTGCGTGGTGGGGCCGGGCTGGGCGTCGAGCGCCGCTTCCAGCAGCTTGACTTGGCGGTAATGGGCGATCAGGCGCTGGCCCGCTTCCGTCGGCGCGGGCGGGTGGCTGCGGATGATCAGCAAGGTGCCTTCCAGGTTTTCCAGCGTGCGGATGCGCTGCGACACGGCCGGCTGGCTGATTGCCAGCGCATGCGCGGCCTTTTCAAAGCTGCCCAGGCCGATCACGGCGTCGAGGGCGGCCAATCCACGGTAGTCGACGACGCGCATAAGTTTCTCTTATATATGTTTAGAATCATTCATTATACTTATATTTACTTTTTCTTTACACTGTTGAAATAGGGTAACAACTCCACTCCGCAGCGCGGCCTGACAGGTACCGCTACACCCTCCACCTACTTCTGATGACTTTGCCATTACCGGCAGAGCGTGGGCGGCCGTGCGCGTGATGGAAAGCAATGGAAAGCAATGGAAAGGAATCGATATGGATAGCGCAATTTTCTTGAAAGGCATGGGGCTCGGAGCGAGCCTGATCGTGGCCATCGGCACGCAAAACGCATTCTTGCTCAAACAGGGCTTGAAGCGCCATTACGTGCTCACCTGCATCCTGGTGTGCCTCGTGTGCGACGCCATCCTGATCACGGCCGGCGTGGCCGGCATGGGCACGTTTATTGCCGACAACCCCAATTTCCTGCTGTGGGCCAAGGCCGGCGGCGCCACCTTCCTGATCGCCTATGGCTTGCGCGCCGCCAAATCCGCGTGGCGCCCCACGGCCATGACGGTATCGGCCGCCAAGTCGCCGGAAGGCTACTGGGCCGTGATTGGCGCGGCGCTGGCGTTCAGCCTGCTGAATCCGCACGCCTTCCTCGACACGGTCATCCTGCTGGGCTCGATCGGCGGCCAGCATGAAGGCATGGGACGCTTCTACTTTGCCGGCGGCGCCATCATGGCCTCGGCCCTGTGGTTCTTCCTGCTGGGCTTTGGCGCCCGCTACCTGGCGCCCGTGTTTGCCAAGCCCATGGCCTGGCGCGTGCTCGACGGCATCATCGCCCTCGTCATGTGGGCCATCGCCGCCTCGCTGTTCCTGTAAGCAGGACGCTTCCTGATGCGCCTCAGCGCGTCAGGAAGCCCAGCACGCGGCTGGCCAGCTTGCCATACGGCGGCCGCAGCAGTGTCAAAGGGCTGTAGCGTGCCTGGTAGAACACGGGCCGCAGCTTGCTGAACGTCTGGAAGCCTTCGACGCCGTGGTAGTGGCCCATGCCGGACTCGCCCACGCCGCCGAACGGCAAGTCGTGCTGGCCCACATGGAACAGGGCGTCGTTGACGGAAACGCCGCCCGACATCACGCGCTCGATCAGCATGTGCACGGTCTTGCCCTGGTTGCTGAAAGGATAGATGGCCAGCGGGCCCGGTCCCCCATTGATGCTGTCGATCACGCTTTCCAGCGTCGTGTAGCCGCGCACGGGCAGGATGGGGCCGAAGATTTCACGCGTCAGCAGCAGGCTGTCGGCGGGCGCATCGAGCACGATGTGGGGCGCGATCTTGCGCGTGGCGCGGTCATAGGCCGGTCCCGGCAGCAACGAAATGACTTGCGCCCCCCGCGCGCGCGCCTCGTCGAGCGCCTGCAGCAGGCGCTCGAACGATGGCGCATCGATGATGGACGTGTAATCGGGCGTATCGAGCCGCGCATAGCGCGCGGGCACGATGTCGCGCGCATGTTGCACGAAGGCGGCGATGCTGTCCTGCGGCAGCCAGGCGTGGTCGACGCTGGTGCAGATCTGCCCCGCGTTCAGGTACTTGACGAACAGGATGCGCTCGGCCGCCGTGCGCAGATTAAAGTCGGGGCAGACGATGGCCGGCGCCTTGCCGCCCAGCTCCAGTGTCACGGGACACAGATTCTGTGCCGCGGCCGCCATGACGGCGCGGCCCGTCTGGCCGGAGCCCGTAAACAGCAGGTGGTCGAATGGCAATCGAGAAAAAGCAATGCCCACGCCGCCCGTCTCTTCAAAAAACTGCAGTTTTTCCGCTGGAAAGTAGGCGGGCATGGTCTCGATCAGCAGCCGGGCCAGGTGGCGCGAATTCTCGCTCATCTTGACCATGGCGCGGTTGCCGGCGGCGAAGATGTAGGTCAAGGGCACCAGGCTCAGGTTCACGGGGAAGTTCCACGGCACGATGACGCCGACCACGCCCAGCGGCTGCGGGATCACGCGGTTGCGGGCACCGGGAAAATTGCGCCAGTCCACGGCGCGCCGCTGCGGCCGCATCCATTTCTTCAGCTGCTTGAGCACATGGTCGATGCCGTCGATGGCAGGAAAGATCTCCGCCAGCAAGGTTTCGTGTTCGGAACGGTTGCCATAGTCGGCGCTGATGGCCGCGCACAGTGCCGCCTTGTGCTCGCGGATAAACCGTTGCAATGTCAGTAAATCGCGCCTGCGCTCGGCCAGCGACGGCACCGGGTGCGCCAGATAGGCGGCACGCTGGCGCGCCAGGGTAGCGTCGAGCACGGCGTGCGCCGGGGGATCGGTCATGTGCATGGGTTTCCTCGCGTAGGCTGGCGTCGTTGGCATGGCAGGGTACTGCAATCCGGCAACGATGCGCATTTTGCAGTATTGCGGATCCAGCAATCATTGTCTATCGTCAATCGTGCGCATGCACGAGGCTTGCGCGCAATTGGCCGTAAAATGCTGGTTTGCCGATTCCACGGCATGTATTCAGGAAAGCCATGACCTCGACCACGCCAGACTCCCTGCACATCGTTTGCCCCCATTGCGACGCCGTCAACCGCCTGCCGCCAGCCCGCCTCAGCGAGCAGCCCACGTGCGGCAAGTGTCAGAAGGATTTATTCACGGGCCAGCCCGTGGACCTGGCCAGCGCCCGTTTCCTCAAGCATATCGGACGCAGCGACATCCCCGTGCTGGTGGACTTCTGGGCGCCCTGGTGCGGTCCCTGCCGCAGCATGGCGCCGTTCTATGTCCAGGCCGCCAAAGTGCTGGAGCCGGCGTTCCGCGTGGTCAAAGTCAATACGGAAGCGTCGCAAGACCTGGGCGCCCGTTTCAATATCCGCAGCATTCCCACCCTGGCCCTGTTCCGCAATGGCGTGGAAGTGGCGCGCCAGCCTGGTGCCATCGACGCCAATGCCATCATCGCCTGGGCGCGCGACAAGGCGCGCGGCTAAGCACGCAGCACGCAGGCAGGCACGCCGGGCAACCGTCGTGCTTTTTTATTTGACAATAAGTATGGCGCCATATTATATTGCGCCATATGATAAAACTCGAACAGAAATACACGGCCCTGCTGGACGACGTGCAACGTCGCGCGCCCGGCGCGGCCATGCCGGAAGCCATCGGACACCTGCGCCTGTGCTTTGAAGTGCTGGGCCTGGCGTCCGCCATCGATGGCGATTGCGCCACGCGCCTGGGCCGGCACGGCCTGTCGGAAGGCAAGTTTGTCTTGCTGTTCCTGCTGCGTGACGTGCCACAGGGGCTCTCGCCGCACGAACTGGCCGAGCGGGCCGGCGTGACGCGCGGCACCATCACGGGCTTGCTCGACGGCCTCGAGCGCGATGGCTTCCTGGCGCGCCACGCGGATCAGGCTGACCGGCGCAAGCTGCTGGTGCGTCTGAGCGCCAAGGGGGCAACGGCGGCCGCGACGCTCGTCGATGAACACGCGCAGTGGATCGCCAGCCTGTTTGCCGATTTCACGCCTGAAGAAATGCACGTGTTGAGTTCCCTGCTGGAAAAAGCCTGGCGCAAAACAGACCGGGGCGCGGCATGAGCAAAGGCGTCGCCGACATCGCGCCCGCGCGGCTGGCCCTGTTGAACGGGGGCGCGGTGGCCAGCGCCACCCTGACGGAGGGGCTGGCCATCGATTTCAGCATGCTGCTGGCGGCGGCCGTGCCCACCATCGGCGAGGACAGGCTGGCCCTGATGCGGGCGCAGGCGGGGGCAGGCATCACCAGGCGCATGGCGCTGGCGGCGCAATTGCTGCTCGATACCCGGGTGGACTTGGCGCCGCTGCAGGCGCATGCGTCCGACACGGTGCGGGGCTGGGTTTGTTTCGCCATCGCCGCCCGGCCTGACCTGGATTTGCCGCAACAGCTGGCCGCCATGCGTCCGCTGGCCGACGATGGGCACTTCGGCGTGCGCGAATGGGCCTGGCTGGCGCTGCGGCCCCGGCTGGCGGCGAGCCTGGACGAGGCCATCGCGCTGCTGGCGCCGTGGACGGCGGAGCCGTCGGAACGCCTGCGCCGCTTTGCCTGCGAAGCGCTGCGTCCGCGCGGCGTGTGGTGCGCGCATATCGCCCGGTTAAAACAGCAGCCGCAGCTGGCCTTGCCGCTGCTGCAGCCGTTGCGGGCCGACCCGGCCGTCTATGTGCAGGATTCCGTGGCGAACTGGCTCAACGATGCGGCCAAGAGCCAGCCGGAGTGGGTACGCGACCTGTGCGGGCAATGGCTGGCGGACGGCAGCAACGCCGCCACGCAGCGCATCTGCAAGCGGGCCCGGCGTTCGCTGGCCTGACGATGGATCACTCAAGGAGAAAACATGCACTATCTGCTGGAACTGTATAGCCCGAAACCGGCCTGGCTGGCCCTCGATGGCGCCGCGCGCCAGGCGTATTTCGCCGCGGTGGGCGCCGGCATGGCGGCCCTGTCGGGCAGCGGCGCCGAGGCGCTGGCCATGGGCGCCGTCGATGGCGGCAAGTTGCATGGGGCGACCCAGCAATTTTATGCCGTCTGGCGCTTGCCGCACGAGGCGGCGCTCGACGCCTTGCTGGCGGGGATCGCCGCCACGGGTTGGCATGATTATTTCGATACCATCAATGCGGCCGGCCCGGCCGTGGATTTTCCCGCCCACCTGGCGCAGCTGGCAGCGCTCTAGGTAAACGGCGCTTTGCGCCCGCATCGGGTAAAGTTTGCCGTATTGCCATAATTACCTGACTGTCATGCCGTCCAGACTGCTCCCCATCCTGCTGTTTACACTCTTGCCGCTGGCGCCGCACGCCGCCCCGGCCGCCACGCCGCAAGCCCTCGTCGCCGCGGCCCGCAGCCAGGTGGGCGTGACCGTGCGGTATGACCCGCGCTACGAGCGCCTCGCCTATCCGGGCGGCGACGTGCCCCTCGAGCGGGGCGTGTGCACGGATGTGGTGGTGCGCGCCTACCGCCAGCTGGGGCAGGACTTGCAGGTGCTCGTGCACGAGGACATGCGCAAGGCGTGGCAGGTGTACCAGCAGCAGGGGCGCTGGCAGATGAAGGGGCCGGACCGCAATATCGACCATCGCCGCGTGCCGAACCTGGGCACCTTCTTTGCGCGCCACGGCACCAGCCTGCGGCCCAGCGAGAAGGCGGGCGCTTACCGCGCCGGCGACATCGTCACGTGGCGCCTGCCGCGCAATCTCACGCATATCGGCATCGTCAGCGACAGGCAGTCGTGGAATGGCGTGCCGCTCATCATCCACAACATCGGCGAAGGGGCGCGCGAGGAAAATATCCTGTTCAGCTATCCGGTCACGGGGCATTACCGCTGGCAGGCGCGCTGAGGGGAGCGATTTCCTGCAGGATGGCCAGCACGATGGCCAGCGCCGTGTCGATATCGAGCCGGTCGATGGCGCCATAGCCGAGGAACAAGCCTTCATGGCGCGCCGGACCATGGTAAAAGCTCGACAGCGCATACAGGCTGACGTCGGCCAGGCGCGCCCGGCGCAGCAGTTCGGCGATGTCGAGCGGCGCCTGCGCCACGGCCGCCACGTGGAAGCCGGCGCTGGCCGGCACCAGGCGGAACCAGGGCGCCAGCGGGCCGTTGAACCAGTGCTGCAGCCGTTCGCGCCGTCCCGCATAGATGTCGTGGCAGCGGCGTATGTGGCGCAGCAAATGGCCATCCTGGATGAACTTGGCCAGCGCGTGCTGGCCCAGGCTGGCCGTATGGCAATCGTCCAGGTATTTCACCGTTTGCACGGCGGCCACGATGGCTTGCGGCAGCACAACATAGCCGAGCCGCAATTCCGGCAGCATGATCTTGGAAAAACTGCCCACATGGGCCACGATGCCGTAGCGGTCCATGCTTTGCAGGGAATCCTCGGGCCGGCCCTCGTAGCGGAAGGCGCTGTCGTAATCGTCCTCGATGATGATGGCGCCCAGTTGCCTGGCCCGCTCCAGCAGGGCATGGCGGCGCGCCATGCTCATCGGCATGCCGAGTGGAAACTGGTGTGCCGGCGTGACATAGATCAAGCGCGTGCCATCGGGTATCTGCTCGACGACGAGGCCGTCCTCGTCCACGGCCACGCCCGTCACGCGCGCGCCATGGCTGGCGAACACGGCGCGCGCCACGGGATAGCCGGGTTCTTCCACGGCAACCGTATCGCCCGCTTCCAGCAGGGCATGCGCCAGCAGGCTCAACGCCTGTTGCGCGCCGCTCGTCACCAGCACCTGTTCTGGCGTGCAATGGATGCCGCGGCTGAAGGCGGCGTGGCCGGCGATCGCCGTGCGCAGGGCGGGCAAGCCTTCCACGGAGCTGTAGCGGCCGCGCGCCTGGCCATCCTGGCGCAGCGCGTGCAGCACGCAGGCGCGCCATTCATCCTGCGGGAAGTGCGATGGCGTGGCGCGTCCGCCGATGAAGGCATAGCGCGCCGGGGTTTCCTGTCCCGCCCGGCGCAGGGGCAGCGGCATGGATTCCCACTGCGCGATGCGCTGCGCGCTGGCCAGCGGCGTGCTGGCGTGACGGCGCTGCGGCGAGGCATGCGGCGTCTGCACGAAACTGCCCACGCCGACCTTGCCTACCAGCAGTTTTTCATAGGCAAGCTTGTCGTACACGTCCGACACCGTCTTGCGCGACAGGCCCAGCTGGCTGGCCAGCAGGCGCGAGGGGGGCAGTTGCTGGCCATCGGCCAGGCGGCCGGAGCGGATCGCTTCGCTGAGCTGGCGATACAGCTGGCCGCCCAGGTCGCGCGTGCCGTCGATCAGGATATGTAATTCCATGGGATGTCTGCTGGTGGTCTGCCATTTTTCGGCGGGATTGGCCTGCCGCGCGCGCTGTTCGCGCTTCTACAATAGTGCATCTTTACTCTATCAAGGAATGCATCATGACACAGCCACGACTCGACTTCACACAAGCTTCGCCGGACGCCGTCAAGGCCATGTACGCGCTGGAAGCGGCGATTGCCAGGCTGGGCGTGGAACACTCGCTGCTCGAGCTGATCCGCCTGCGCGCGTCGCAAATCAACGGCTGCGCCTTTTGCGTGGACTTGCACACGAGCGACGCGCGCAAGGCCGGCGAAACGGAACGCCGCCTGTACGCCGTCTCCGTCTGGCGCGAAACGCCGTTCTTCACGCCGCGCGAGCGGGCCGTGCTGGCCTGGACGGAAGCGCTGACCCTGCTGCCGCAAAGCCAGGCGCCGGACGACGTGTACGCGGCGCTGGCCGAGCAATTGACGCCGGCGGAGATGGTCAACGTGACCCTGGCCATCGGCACCATCAATACCTGGAACCGCCTGGCCGTGGGTTTCCGCAAGATGCCCGAGTAAATCCTGTGTTCGTTCTCGAACAGACAGCTGGCTGGCCCCCGTGTAATCTGGCACGATGACTTATCAGCCAGGGAGCCGCCATGGACATACATACCGGTGACGCCGTCGACAAGACGCCGCAGCAACTTGAAGCATCGCAGGAAGAGGCGCGCCGCGCCTTCATCGCCGAACTGTGGCGGCGCTTTGAAGCCTTGCAGGAATGGGCCGTCAGCCATTGGCCGGACCAGCAAAATCCCCTCAGTTCGGCCGACTTCGTCGAGGCGCGCAAGGAAATTCTGAGTTTGCGCTCGCCGGCCGGCTCATTGAACCAGCCGGCCGCGCGCGATGGGGCCGAACCGGAGCCGGAGCAGGGCGGGGCGCAGTATGTCGACGTCACCCCCGCGCCCTGGCCTTGAGGCAATCCTCAACGAAGTCGCAGGTCGGCTTGGCGCGCAATTGCGTCATCCGACCTCACCCGCGAACCATGTTTCGGATTACGGCCCGTCAGGCCTAATCCGAGCTACGCGTCTGCCTTACCCTGGGCAAATACCCAGCACAGCAAGCTCACCACCAATCCCGCCATCACGCCATACGCCAGGTTCAGGGCGCTGTCGAACAGCAGCGGCGCCACCAGTCCCGAAACGAGCGCGAACAGCAGCATCTGGATGAACGACTGCATCGACGATGCCAGGCCGCTGTTGTTGGGGAAGTGGTTCAGGGCCATCAGGGTCATCGGCGGCATGGCGATGGACAGGGCGAACGAGTAGAAGAACAGGGGCAGCACGGCCCATGGCACTTCGGCGGCAAAGAAGTAGTTGTAGCCGATGTTGGCCAGCGCGGCCACCAGCATCAAAATAAATCCGGCCCAGATCATCTGGCGCTGGCTGTAGCGGTGGGCGATTTTCGCCGACAGGGCCGAACCGATCACCATGCCGCTGATCAGGGGAATGAACAGCCAGGCGAACGCCGTCTCCGGCAAATGCAGGATGTTGATGATGAAGTAGGCGGCCGAACCGATGTACAGGGCGAAGCCGCCAAAGGCCGCGCCGATGGCCGTCGACAGCAGCAGGAACTGGCGGTGGCACAGTACTTTCCAGTAATTGACGGCAATGTCGCCCAGGTGGAAGGCGTGGCGCTGCTCCTTCGGCAAGCTTTCCGGCAAGGCGCGCCAGACGATGACGAACATCAGCACGCCGAAGGCCGTGAGGAACCAGAAGATCCAGCGCCAGCCCAGGCCCACCTGCAGCCAGCCGCCCAGCACGGGCGCGATGGCCGGCGCCAGCGCGAAGACCATCATGATGTGCGAGAGGATTTTTTGCGCGGCGGCGCCCGAATAGCGGTCCTGCACGATGGCGCGGCCGATCACGGAGCCGGCGCCCGCCGACAGTCCCTGCAGCACGCGCCAGGCCAGCAGCCAGCCCAGCGACGGCGCCAGCGCCGCGCCCACGGAGGCGATCACGTACAGCACCAGCGAGACGAGGATCACGGGGCGGCGGCCGAACGAGTCGGACAGGGTGCCGTAAAACAGCATCATGAAGGCGAACGTGAACAGGAAAAAGCTCAGGGTTTGCTGTACCAGCAGGGGGCTGGCATTGAAATCTTGCGCGATGGCGGGGAAAGACGGCAGATAGGTGTCGATTGCAAGCGGTCCGACCATCGCCAGGCCCGCCAGGATCCATGTTAATAATTTAGTCATGTTGAAGAGTGTTTTTGTTAGTCCGTCATTTTACGCTAGTGGAGGCAATCGGGTTTGCCGACGCCCCTGCTGGCCTGGCATATGCGTTTTTCGCATATGCAAGCGTGAAATTCTTCGTTGGTGTCGCCAGTGCCGGCCGCTAAGCTGGGGCGACCCGGCCTGCGCGCCGTTTTTCCGGAAGTGAGTCCCCATGCACAGCATCTGTCCCGCAGCACCCGCCGACGACACGGTCCAGTGGAACCTGGGTCCCGTGATCCAGGCGCTGCGCACCTCGCGCGAGGAAAAGCACAAGATCCGCCATAACGGCAGGGTGCGCGAACTGCCGTCGCGCGAAGCCCTGACCACCATCGTCAACGGCTTGTCGGCGGCCCTGTTCCCCACCCATTACGGGCGGCCCAACCTGACCGATGAAAGCATCGACTACTTTGTCGGCGATACCCTGAACACCACCCTGAACCGCCTCAGCGAGCAGGTGCGGCGCGGCCTGCTGTTTTCTGCCCCGGCTCACGCCGTGCCCGCCGGCGACGAGGGCGATGCCGCCAGCGACGACGCGGCGCTGGCGCAGCAGGCGCGCGACATCACGCGCGCGTTCGCCGCCAGCCTGCCCGACATCCGCGCGCTGCTGGTGTCGGACGTGCAGGCCGCCTACGCGGGCGATCCGGCCGCCACCTCGGTGGCCGAGATCATGCTGTGCTATCCGGGCACCATCGCCATCCTGTACCACCGCCTGGCGCACCGCCTGCATGCGCTGGGTGCACCGTTCCTCGCGCGCCTGATCGCCGACATCGCGCATACCCTGACCGGCATCGACATCCACCCGGGCGCGCATATCGGCGCGTCGTTCTTCATCGACCATGGCACGGGGGTGGTGATCGGCGAGACGGCCATCATCGGCCAGCGGGTGCGCCTGTACCAGGCCGTCACCCTGGGCGCCAAGCGCTTCCCGGCAGATGCCAGCGGTGCGCTGATCAAGGGCACGCCGCGCCATCCCATCGTCGAGGACGACGTGGTGATATACGCGGGCGCGACGGTGCTGGGGCGCATCACCATCGGCGCGGGGTCGACCATCGGGGGGAATGTGTGGCTGACGCAGAGCGTGCCGCCGGAGAGCAATGTATCGCAGGCGCAGATGCGCAATGACTGAAGAGTGGCCGAGAAAACGTCCATGACAGCGTTGCAGCGCCTTGGCGTACTAGCGTACTGCCTGCGGCGCCGCGCCTTGCCCTGAACGTTTTTCGGGCACTCTTCACATGCGGGAGTGCGGGTTTTACTTCACCGTCAGCGCTTCATAGCGCGCCACGGGCACGCCATCCTTCAGCAACAGCAATTCCTGGTCGGCATAGCGGTAGCCATTGACTTCGCCCAGGGTGGTCAGCAGTTCGCGCTCGAGCTCCATGTCCTGCGGCTGGCACATCATCATGGTGCCGGCCATCTGGCCAAAGCTCAGGGTGCTGACGCCATCGCTGGTGTAGCCGCCCATCATCTGGTTGCAGCCGCTGTGGCCACCGGCGCGGCCTTCGGCCAGCAGCAGGGTCACGTCGCGCTGTTCGGGCGCCTTGCGCACGATTTTCTTGCCCTTCAATTCCTTCAGCTTCCACTGCGTGTCCGTCAGTTTCGGCGCCGGCCTGGCGGGCGAGGTGGCGCCGGGCGCCGCGGCGGCGGCATCGCTGCGCACCGGGGTTTGCGCGCAGCCGGCCGTGAAGGCGACGATGGCGGCCAGGGGAATCAGGGTGGCGATCTTGAACATGGCAATTCCTTATGAAATCAGGGGTAACAGAATGGCGCCAGATTAGCAGATAGGCGCCGCGCCAGCGTGCACGGTTGACAAGCTCATTCCTGCTTTTCCTGCTCCAGGCGCGCTTCGAGCAGGGTGCGCGCGGCCGCCACGTAGGCGCGGCAGGCCTGCGGGTCGACGAAGGCTTCGCTGCCTGCCGTCGCACTGGCCTCCAGCCGCTGCCACAATTGCGACGCTTCCGGGTGGGCCGAGATCAGCACGTCGCACGGCAGCTTTTCCAGCGTCTCGAAGCTGTGGCGCAAGTCGGCCAGCGCCTGCGGATACTCGCTGCTGGCGCTGAACTTGAAGCCGGGGCGCGAGACGGCATTGAGGCTGTCCGCGTACACCATGTTCAGGCAGCGCGGACCGTCGCACGATTGCCACGTCCAGCTCAGGCCTCCGGGCGTGTGGCCCGGCGTGGCGTGCGCCGTCAGGTTGACGGGGCCGACGTCGAAATGGCTGCCGTCGCGCGCCAGGCGCATGTCCTTCACGGGCGGGTACTTGGGCAGCGCATGGTATTGCGGGTCGTCCGGCCCCACTTCGCCGGACGCCAGGTCCAGTGCGGCCGACGGGCTGGCGGCCACCAGCGCATTGCTGCGCCGCTGCAGCTCGGCCAGGCCGCCCGCATGGTCGATATGGCCGTGCGAATTGAGGATCAGCTTGACGTCCTCGATGCGGAAACCCAGCGCGGCGATGTTGGCGATGATCTTTTGCGCCGATTCCGGCAAGCCGCCGTCGATCAGCACATGGCCTTGCGGCGACGTGACGAGCACGGAGCTGAGGCCCTTGACGCCCACATAATAGGTATTGCCGAAGATGCGGAACGGCGCCTGGTCGGCGTTCCAGGCGGCGCAGACTTCGCAGCCGGGCGTGGCCGCTGTGGCGGGAACCTGCGCCAGCGCCACGGAGGCCTGGCCGGCCAGCAGCAGGGCCAGGGCGAGAGCGCCGTGGCCGGCCAGCGCGCGTGGAGATGTGAGGGGCATTGCAGTCCTTATCCGTGTTGCCAAGGTGGCGTATGCTGACACGGAACAGGGCGCGACGCAAATGGTCACAAGGATGCGGGCGGCGCACCGGCGCCATCGAGGTACACCAGTTCGATCAGGGTATCGTCCGTATAGCGGCTGTCGCCCAGGGGGGCCTGGAAGGACGTGCCCGTATCGTTCACCGGCAGCGCGATGCGGCGCACGCCATCGAGCAGGGTGGCGCTGGCGATGGCCGGATCGCTGTACGTGCCCATCTTGAGCTTGCCGGCGGCGCACCAGTCGGTGCCGCGCAGCTTGGCGGCGACAAGGGCGCGTAGCCAGAACGGCATTTCTTTCCTGGCAATCGCGCTGCTTACCTGGCATTGCAGGCGCAGGTCGCCCAGGCGGCGCATGCCGGGCGGTACGTCGTCGCTGCGCACGCTGGCCTGCCAGCGGAACCGGTCTTTTTTCTGGTTGGTGACCAGGTCCGCGTCGTCGCTGTCGGCTTGCGCGCTGCGGGGCAGCACAAAGCTGCCATCGGCAGACAGGGGTACGCTGATCGCCGTCTCGTTGCCGACGATGCGCAAGGTTGCGTCCCGCAGGGCATCGGTCGCGATGCCGGGGCCGGGAATGAGCCGGAAGCGCACTTCGCGTGCCATGGGCGCCATTGCATGGTGGTCGTCAAAGGCATCGAGGCCGGCCGCCATCGCGCGGTAGGATGTGATTTCCGGGTCGCGTATGCTGCTGACGTGGATGGACTGGCTGGTGTCGGCCGGCGCGGCCCGCCCGTCGTTTTGCGCGGCGGCCTGGCCACCGCACAGCAGGCTGGCGGCCAGGACGCCGCAGGCGAGGAGGGGCGCTGGTTTGCCTGGAGAAGAAAAGGAATGCACGCACTTGCCCATGTATTATTAACACGGCAAGCTAACATGAATGGCAGGGCTTGTCACTGCCCCGCCACCTGGCGTTCAGGCAGCTGCCAGGGTGGCGTTGTCCGGCGCGATGCTGACCTGGCGCCCCGCGTGGCCGGCCGGCAGGCGCGGGCCGTGGCCAAACACCTTGTGGCGCAAGGTGCCGTCGTCGTAGCTGGTGCGGTAGCGCCCGCGCTGCTGCAGTTCGGGCACGATGTGGGCGACCACGTCGGCCATGCTGTCGTGCGCCACGGCGAAGGCGAGATTGAAGCCGTCGATGCCCGTTTCATCTGTCCATGCCTCCAGCTGGTCGGCCACCTGGCGCGCATCGCCGACGATGACGGGGCCGCGCCCGCCCAGGCCGATGTATTCGGCCGCCTCGCGCACCGTCCAGCGGCGATCGGGGTCGGCCTGGCTGAACGAGGCCAGCGCCGAGCGGCCCGCCTCGGAGTCGATGTATTCGATGGTGGCGTCGAGCGGATAGCGGCTGAAATCGACGCCCGTCCAGCCGGACAGCAGCACCAGCGCCGCTTCGATGTTCACGTGGCGCAGGTAGTCGGCGTGCTTGGCGCGCGCCTCGGCTTCGGTGGCGCCCGTGATGACCAGCGCCTGCGCGTAGATCAGCAGCGCGTCGCCGTCGCGTCCCGCCAGGCGCACGGCGGCGCGCAGCTCGTCGGCGTAGCGCTTCACCACCGTCTTGCTGGGGCCACTGACGAAGGTCGCTTCCGCATGGCGCGCAGCAAAGCGCGTGCCGCGCGGCGAGGTGCCCGCCTGGTACAGCAGCGGCGTGCGCTGCGGCGACGGTTCGCACAAATGGATGCCGGGCACCTGGTAGTGGCGCCCGGCATGGTTGATCGGGTGGACTCTGGCGGGATCGGCATAGATGCCGCGCGTTTTGTCGTTGACGACGGCGTCGTCGTCCCAGCTTTTTTCCCACAGCTTGTAGACGACGTCGAGGTATTCGTCGGCCAGGTCGTAGCGTTCGTCGTGTCCCAGCTGCTGCTGCAGTCCCAGGTTGCGCGCCGCGCTATCGAGGTAGCCGGTGACGATATTCCAGCCGATGCGCCCGCCCGTCAGGTGATCGAGCGTGGAAATGCGGCGAGCGAACGTGTACGGGTGTTCGTAGGTGAGGGCGCAGGTGACGCCGAAGCCCAGGTGCGTGGTGGCTTGCGCCATGATGGGCACGAGCGCCAGCGTGTCGTTCAGCGGCACCTGCACGCCGTGTTCCAGGGCTGCATCGAGGCTGCCCCGGTACACGTCATACACGCCCAGCACGTCGGCCAGGAACACCGCGTCGAACAGGCCCGCTTCCAGCAGCCGCGCCAGTTCCGTCCAGTGCCCGGGATCGGTGTAGCGGTGGCTGCGGTCGCGCGCATGCGTCCACAGTCCCGGCGACTGGTGGCCGACGGTATTCATCTGGAAGGCGTTGAAGCGTATGGTCTTGCTCATGGCTTACTTCGCCGCCGTCTGCAAGGCTTGCTGGTAGTCGGGTTTCGAGTAGCCGGCAAAGTGCTTGTTGGTGATGTCGAGGAATTCGCGCGAGCGGTAGGCGGCCGCCAGGTCTTTCGCGAACTGCTTGTCCTTGTCGGCCGTGCGCACGGCCACCAGGTTGATGTAGTTGGGCGAGATTTTCTCGGCCACCAGCGCGTCCGTCAGTTTCAGCCCGGACGCCAGCGCGTAATTGCCGTTGATGAAAGAGTAATCGGTGTCGCCCAGCGAACGTGGCAGCTGCGCCGCTTCCAGCGGCAGCAGCTTGATTTTCTTCGTGTTGACGGCGATATCCTTTTCCGACGCGCGCACGGGGTCGAAATTGTCGCGCAGCTTGATCCATTTCAATTGGTCGAGCAGCACCAGCGCGCGCGCCTGGTTGGTCGGGTCGTTCGGCAAGCCTACCGTCGTGCCTTCCTTCACGTCGTCGAGCGTCTTGTGCTTCTTGCTGTAGATGGCGATCGGCGCCGTGGGTATCGTGATCAGGTCCGTCAGGGCCAGCTTGTGCTCCTGCGCGAATTTCTTCAGGTAGACGATGTGCTGGAAGACGTTGGCGTCCAGCGAGCCCTCGGCCAGCGCGAAATTGGGCTGGATGTAGTCGTTGAATTCGACCAGCTTGACCTTGTAACCCTGTTTTTCCAGGATAGGCTTGATGCCCAGCTTGATCTGGTCCGCATATGGCCCGGCGCTGGTGCCGATGGTGATGTCCTTGGGATCCTTGGCGTGGGCGAAGCCGCTGGACAGGGCGAGTGCCAGGGCGGTGAGAACGATGCTGCGGCGGGCGATGGTCATGGTGGCTCCTTGGTGGGTGAATCAGGAATAAGCCGTCGGCTCGGGCACGGTGCCGTTCAGGGCAAAGCGTCCCAGGTCGCGCAGCTTGTAGTCGATGGGGTCGTGCAGGGTATGCACGCGCACGTTGCGCCAGTAGCGGTCGTAGCCATACCGGGCCGAGGTGGAGCGGGCGCCCGTCAGTTCGAACATCTGGCTGCTGATCTCCAGTCCCGCCTTGTGCGCCAGGCACTTGGCTTCGGCCACGGCCACGGCCAGCAATCCCCGTTCGCGCGCCGTCACCAGCGGTCCCTTGCGAAATACGCTTTCCAGCTCCTGCGCCGCCGCGTCGGCCAGCACCTGCGCGGGACGCAGCAGCAGCCATAGCTGGCCGTAGCGGTGCTGTACCAGGGGATCGTCCGTGGCCTGCGCCACGCCGGAGGCGAACCAGGCCTTCGCCTGCTCGCCCGTATAGCGGCGCGCCGCCTCGAACGCACCTTCGGCGATGCCCAGGTACAGGTTGGCCATGATCAGCTGCGCGATCTGCGAGCGCACGGTGGCTTGCGGCGTGGCCGCCTGCGCGGGCGCCTGCAGCACCAGCTCCCGCGGCAGGGCGACGCCCTGGAAATGCACATTGCCGCTGTCCGTCTGGCGCTGGCCGAAGGCGTCCCAGTCCGCCTGCACGGTCAGGCCGTCCTGGCGCGTGGGCAGGGCGGCGATCAGCGCCGTCTGCGTGGGCGCGTGCCAGGCGGAGACGGTCAGCCAGTCGGAACCGACCGAGCCGGAGGAAAAGCTCTTGACGCCATCGAGAAGGTAGCCGTCTTCGGTGTCGATGGCGGTGACGCGCTTGTCGAGCGGATTCAATGCATTGCCCCAGAACAGGCGCTCGTCGACGGTGAGCGTGAGCAGGCGGCGCTGCTGCTGCGCGCTGCCGTACAGCTGCAGGCCGGCCAGCTGCAAATGGTGAAAGCCGAAGACGTGCGCCAGCGCGCTGTCGGCGCGCGCCAGGATGCGGATCACCTGGTACACGAGGGGCCAGGACGCGCCCTGGCCGCCGAATTCCACGGGGATCGATAACGTCAGCAAGCCTGAATCGCGCAGCCATTCGCGCTCCTGTGCCGCATGGCCGCCGGCCTGGTCGCGGGCATTCGCCGTTTCGGCCAGGCGCGCGGCCAGCGACGTGGCGATGCCGATGGCGTCCTGCAGTGGTTCCGGCGTGGGGATGGCGGGGCGGGTGGCGTGGAGGAAGGCGGTAGGCATTGGCGAAATTCCAGAAAGACGATGCAGCCGATATTGCACCGCCAGGCGAGCGCCGTACACGAAGAAAACCGCGCATGCATATGCGGAAAAAGCCGCGCGGGCGCCTGCGGCATGTCTTGCGGGGCGTCAGGCGCGGATAGTCGGAAAACGCATATCGAAGCGCGAAAGCATTCGTTTTGCCGGAGTCCTGATGGCGATAGGCTGCAAGCATCCGGGCAGATCCACTTTCGCACTTTCGATAACGCACAGGGACGGGCATTACATGAGCATCTTGTTATTGGGCGGTAGCCCCCAGCTACCATCGAGTTCCAGCCGCTTGCTGCTGCATATCGGCGACCAGCTGGCGCTGCAGGGCCACAGCTACGCCAAGCTGCATGTGCGCGACCTGCCGGCGCGCGCCTTGCTGCTGGCCGACTATGACGACGTGACGATCGCCCGCGCCGTGCGCGCCGTGGCCGACGCCGATGCCATCGTCATCGCCACGCCCATCTACAAGGCGTCCTATACAGGCCTGCTGAAAGCCTTCCTGGACCTGCTGCCGCAAGATGGCCTGGCCGGCAAGCTGGTGCTGCCGCTGGCCACGGGCGGCGGCCACGCCCACACCCTGGCGCTCGACTATGCGCTGCGTCCCGTGCTCCATGCGCTGGGCGCCAAGCAGGTCTTCACCAGCATTTACGCCAATTCGCAACAGCTGGACTGGCATGAAGAACGGGGCCTGAGCCTGGATGCGCCGATCGCCGCGCGCGTGCAGGCCGGCATCGAGGAACTGTCGGCCGGCCTGTTCGTGCTGCAGGGCCGGCGTCCTTCCGCGCCAGCCGATATTGCGGTGCCCGTCCGTTCGCTGCAGGACCAGCCTTACGCTCCCCGGTTTCAAGCCGCCTGACTATTCACCGACCAAGGAAACGCCATGACACACCGCCACGCACAACGCCTCTCGCGCCGTACCACCCTGGGCCTGCTGTTCGCCGCCGCTGCCGGCGTGATGGCGGCCGGCATGCCGGTGACGGCGCAGGCCCAAGCCAGGGGGGAGGTACGCATCGGCTACCAGAAATACGGCACATTGACCTTGCTCAAGGGCCGCGGCACGCTGGAAAAGCGTCTGGCCGAACAGGGCGTGGGCGTGAAATGGACGGAATTTCCGGCCGGCCCCGTGCTGCTCGAAGGCTTGAACGTGGGCAGCATCGACTTCGGCACGGTTGGCGAGGCGCCGCCCATCTTTGCGCAGGCGGCCGGTGCCAACCTGGTGTACGTCGGCAATGAGCCGGCGTCGCCCGCCAGCGAAGCCATCGTCGTGCCCAAGGGCTCTGGCCTGCGCACCCTGGCCGACCTGAAAGGCAAGAAGATCGCCCTGAACAAGGGATCGAACGTGCATTACCTGCTGTTGAAAGCGCTGGAAAAGGCCGGCGTCGTGTATGCCGACATCCAGCCCGTGTTCCTGCCGCCGGCCGATGCGCGCGCCGCCTTCGAGCGCGGCAGCGTGGATGCCTGGGCCATCTGGGATCCGTTCCTGGCTGCCGCCGAAAAGCAGCTGGGCGCCCGCGTGCTGGCCGATGGCAAGGGGCTGGTGGCGAACTACCAGTTCTACCTGGCGTCGCGCACCTATGCGGAAAAAAATCCCGAGATCCTGCGCATCGTGCTTGACGAAGTGGCCAAGGTCGATGACTGGGGCCGCAACAACCCGGACGAAGTGGCGACGATTCTTTCGGCGCAGACGGGCTTGAGCAAGGATGTCGTGGCGCTGGCCGCCTCGCGCTATGCCTACGGCGTGAAACCCGTGTCGGTCGACGTCATCGCCTCGCAGCAAAGGGTGGCGGACGCGTTCTCCAGCCTGAAGCTGATCCCGAAACCCATCGTCGTCAAGGACGCGCTGCTGCCGGCGCGCCAGCTGGCCACCAGCACCAAATAAACAAGCAAAGAAACAAGCAAAGGAAAGCGCACCATGTCATTGAATGTCTTCTGGTTTATCCCCACCCACGGCGACAGCCGCTACCTGGGCACGTCGCAGGGCGCGCGCCCCGTCGATGCCGATTACTTGCGCCAGGTGGCCGTCGCCGCCGATACCCTGGGCTACGACGGCGTGCTGCTGCCGACGGGCCGCTCCTGCGAAGACGCCTGGGTGGTGGCCTCGTCATTGATCAGCGTGACGCAAAAGCTCAAATTCCTGGTGGCCATCCGCCCCGGCCTGTCCACGCCCGGCCTGGCCGTGCGCATGGCTTCCACCTTCGACCGGCTGTCGAACGGGCGCCTCTTGATCAATGTCGTTACGGGCGGCGACCAGGGCGAACTGGAAGCGGACGGCCTGTTTGCCGACCACGCCAAACGCTATGAAATCTCCGATGAATTCATCAAGGTGTGGCGCGCCACGCTGGCCGGCGAGGGCGGCGCTGCCGGCTACGATTTCGAGGGCAAGCATATCCAGGTGAAGGGGGCGAAAACCCTGTATCCGCCCGTGCAGAAACCGTATCCGCCCCTGTACTTCGGCGGCTCGTCGGAGCCGGCGCACGAACTGGCGGCCGAGCAGATGGACGTCTACCTGACGTGGGGCGAGCCGCCGGCCGCCGTGGCGGAAAAGATCGCCGATATCCGCGCGCGCGCCGCGAAAAAAGGCCGCACGGTGCGTTTCGGCATCCGCCTGCACGTGATCGTGCGCGACACCAACGAGGCGGCCTGGCGCGCGGCCGATGAACTGATCAGCCATCTCGATGACGACATCATCGCCAAGGCGCAGGCGGCCTTCGGCAAGATGGATTCCGTGGGCCAGCAGCGCATGGCGGCCCTGCATGGCGGGCGGCGCGACAAGCTCGAAGTGTCGCCCAACCTGTGGGCCGGCGTGGGGCTGGTGCGCGGCGGCGCCGGCACGGCCCTCGTCGGCGACGGCCCGACCGTGGTGGCGCGCATGCAGGAGTACGCGGACCTGGGCATCGACACCTTCATCTTCTCGGGCTATCCGCACCTGGAAGAGTCGTACCGCTTCGCCGAACTGGTATTCCCGCTGCTGGGCAAGGGCAAGGCCGTGGGCGAGCAATCCTTGAGCGGCCCCTTCGGCGAAGTCATGGCCAGCAACATCGTGCCGGCCGCGCCGCAGAAAAAGGCGGCCTGAGATGGCGGCCGGCATCGCCAAACGCGCGCCCGGCACGCCGTGGCGCGATGGCTTGGCGCCGTGGGCCCTGCCCGTGGCGCTGCTGCTGGCCTGGCAGCTGGCGTCGCAGTGGGGCTGGCTGTCGAGCCGCATCCTGCCCGAGCCGTGGGCCGTGGCGAAAGCCTTCTGGAGCCTGGCCGCGTCGGGCGAGCTGTGGCTGCACCTGAAAACGAGCTTGTGGCGGGCGACGGTGGGCTTCGTCATCGGCGCGGGGCTGGGTTTGCTGCTCGGGCTGTTGACGGGCAGCTTCCGCCATGCGGAAACCCTGCTCGACACCACCCTGCAAATGGTGCGCAACATCCCGGCCCTGGCCCTGATCCCGCTGGTGATCCTGTGGTTCGGCATCGACGAGACGGCCAAATTGTTCCTGCTGGCCGTCGGCGTGTTCTTTCCCGTCTACCTGAACACCTTCCACGGCATCCGCTCGGCCGACCAGGGCCTGATCGAAATGGCGAAAAGCTACGGCCTGTCCGGCTGGCCCCTGTACCGCGACGTGATCCTGCCGGCCGCCATGCCGTCCATCCTGGTCGGCGTGCGCTTTTCGCTGGGCCTCGTGTGGGTGCTGCTGATCGTCGCCGAAACCATCTCGGCGCAGGCCGGCATCGGCTACATGACCATGAATGCGCGCGAATTCCTGCAAACGGACGTGGTGCTGGTGGGGATCTTGCTGTACGCCTTGCTGGGCAAACTGGCCGATCTGTTTTCGCGCCGGCTGGAACGCCACTGCCTGCGCTGGAACCCCGCCTACCGATAATGACTGAAGAGGACACCATGCTGCTCGCCCCCATCCAGATCGAAACGGACTTCCTGTCCCATTTCGTGCAATACGACCCCGCCGGCGCGCCGCCGCAGGCGAAGACGGCGCCCGCCGCGCCCTTGCAGCGCCGCGGCGTGCCGTTGGCGTTGACAAAGCTGAGCAAGTCCTACACCAGCCGTCCCGTGCTGAAAAACGTCGACCTGCAGCTGGAAGCGGGCGAGTTTGTCGCCATCGTGGGGCGCAGCGGCTGCGGCAAGAGCACCTTGCTGCGTTCGATCGCGGGCCTGGAAAGCATCGATGAAGGGACGGTCGACATCGGCAGCGGCGTCGGCGCCCCCGATATCCGCATCATGTTCCAGGAATCGCGGCTGCTGCCGTGGAAGACGGTGCTCGACAACGTGGCCCTGGGCTTGCCCCGTTCCATCGGCGCGGCGGCCGCCTCGCTATGGACGGTGGGCCTGGCCGAGCGCGCGGACGACTGGCCGGCGGCCCTGTCGGGCGGGCAGAAGCAGCGCGTGGCGCTGGCGCGCGCCCTCGTGCACGAGCCGCAATTGCTGCTGCTCGACGAGCCGCTTGGCGCGCTCGACGCCCTCACGCGCATCGAGATGCAGCAGCTGATCGAGTCGCTGTGGCTGGCGCGCGGCTTTACGGCCGTGCTGGTGACGCACGACGTGGCCGAAGCGGTGGCCCTGGCCGACCGCGTGCTGCTGATCGAGGAGGGGCAGATCACGCTGGATGTGCAGGTGGACTTGCCGCGCCCGCGCCAGCGCGGCCATGCGGCCTTCGCCGCGCTGGAGCAGGCTATCTTGTCGCGGGTGCTGCAACCGACTCCGCCAGTACGATGAAACCGTCGGCATCGACCGTCGCCACGATGCCCTCGTAGCTGGCGATGGCCGGGTGGCGCGTGGCCAGCGGGTGCGCATGCGTGGCGGTGACGACGACGACTTTCGCGCCAGCCGCTTCGCCCGCCTCGATGCCGACCGAGGCATCTTCGAACACCAGGCAGTCAGAGGGCGCCACGCCCAGCTTTTCAGCCGCCAGCAGGTAGCAATCGGGTTTCGGCTTGCCCGCCTTGACGTCTTCGGCCGTCACCATGATGGCCGGTATCGGCATGCCGGCCGCCTTCAGCCGCGCCGTGGCCAGCGCCTTGGGCGCCGAGGTGACGATGGCCCATTGCGCCGGCGGCAGCGACTGCAAAAAACGCCCGGCGCCCGCCACTTCGACAATCCCGTCCACATCGATGATTTCCGCATCCGTGATGCCCTGCGACTCGCGCTGCGCGTCGATGCCGGGCAGGCGCAGCCTGGCAATGGTGTCGACCGAGCGCGCGCCATGGATGGTGGGCAGGAAGGCCGCCACGTCGAGTCCCTGGCGCTGCGCCCACGTGCCCCAGATGCGTTCGGCGGCGGCGATGGAATTGATGACGGTGCCGTCCATGTCGAACAGAAAAGCCCGGTAGCGGCCGGCGGCCGATGGCAGTGATGGAGACGACGGCGAGGGCAGGGCGGACATGGCTTCCTTCCAAAAGATGGGCTGGAAGCCATTGTAACGGCAGTCGATTTTTATTTCACAGGTAGACCGATTCAAACCTGGCCACGGGCGCGCCATCCTTGAGCAGGACCAGGAATTCGCCATCGAAGCGGTAGCCGGTCACGCTGTTCAGTTTGGCCAGTACGGCGCCTTCCAGCTGCATCAAAGGCGGCGGGCACGCCATGCGGGTGCCGGCCAGTTGCGTGAAGCGCAGGGCCGTGCCGTCCAGCGTGTAGCCGCCCATGACCTGGTTGCAGCCCGTGAATCCGTGGACCCTGCCCTCGTCGGTGAGGGTGATGCGCACTTCGCGTTCCTGCTCCGGCGCCATGACCACCGGGGCGCCATCGAGCTCCGTCAGCTTCCAGTAGGTGTTCGTCAGGCTGTAGCTGGGCGTCAGGTCGGTGCCCGGCGCGGCGCCGTCGTTCGTCACGGCGCAGCCGCCGGCCATGGCGATGGCGGCCGCGAGGGGCAGGTATTTGAGGCGATGCGTGAGGCGATGCAGCATGGAAGTCTCCTGTGTAAAAGGGGTATTCAAGGGAAATGTTCGCAAGACTAGCAGTTTTCCCGCACCGGCCTGCGTACCGCTGCGGCAAATGTTTCCATTTTGCCAGTCCTGGCATTAAACTCATGCTTTCTGCTGTTTCAACCTTGATCGGGGAGCCTGGCCGATGCTGCAAGCGCAAGCGCTGGATAATCGACTGGTCGCCACCACTGGCGACGATGTGCTGGTGGACCGCATCGTGCCCGGCGCGCCGCTGGTCATCGCCTTCGGCTTCGTTTCGTGGACGACGCGTCCGGCCTTCGACTTTTACGGCAGGCTGAAAAAGCTGGAGCAGGCCAGCGGGCAGCATCTGAACAAGATACTCGTGCGCGATTCGGGCAACGCCTGGTATCACCGCCGCATCGCCGGCCTGGGCAGCCATGTGGACGAGACGGCGCAAGCCTTGCGCGACCTCGTGCGCAGCATCGCACCGAGTCAGGTCACCACCCTCGGCCAGTCCATGGGCGCGTACGCGGCCGTCATGTATGGCTTGCTGCTCGAGGCGCAGCAGATCGTCGCCTTCGGCCCGTTGTCCTTCCTTGACGTGGAGCAGGCGCGCCTGTATCACGAGCTGCGCTGGCTGTCCGTGATGGAGTCGCTGGCGCAGGACCCGCCACGCTCGGGCTACTACGACCTGGCCGCCCTGTGCCGCGCCAGGGCGACGGCCGATACGCAGCTGCACCTGGTGTTCGGCACGCGGCCCGACGTCGCCAATGCGGGCGCCAGTGCCAGCGAATCGGTGAACCTTGACGCCATGCACGCGCAGCGCCTGGCCGCCTTTGGCAACTGCACCCTGCATCCGTTTCCCCATTCGGGCCACGCGGTGGTGCAGCATCTGATCGACACGAAGCGCATCAACGGCTTGCTGGCCCAATGCATACTCGGCCTTGCTCTGGCGCCCGAGCCCATGCCGGACGTCAGCCGCGAGTGGCAGGACTGGGTGGCGGAAAACCTGCGCCTGGGCTGCGCCAGCGAGCAGCTGGTGGCCGTGCTGCAGCAGCACGGCTTTTCGCACGCCAGCAGCATGGCCGCCGTGGCGGCCGCCGGCGCCGGGCCGAAGGCGACATGACGGCGCGGTTCGAGCTCGACACCCTGAAAATCCGTCTCGCCGCTCCCGAACTGGCGGCGCTCGACTTGCGCGTGCGCGTGCAGCGCGCCTTGCGCCAGCTGATACTCGATGGCGTGCTGGCGCCCGGCCTGCGCCTGCCTGCGACGCGGGCGCTGGCGCAATCGCTGGGCGTGTCGCGCGACACGCTGGAAATGGCGTATGCGCAGCTGCGCCTGGACGGCTATGTGCGGCGCCAGGCGGGAGCGGGCAGTTTTGTCTCGGAATCGATGGGCGCCAGCTTGCTGGGCGCAGGCAGGCACGCACCGTCGGCGGCGCGGCCAGCCCTGCCTGCGCCACCGGTAGCGCTCAGCGCCAGGGGCGCACAGATGCTCGCCAGCGGCGGTGTGGCCGACCAGCAAAGCGTGAAGGCGTTTGCCACGGGCTTGCCGGAAACGCGCGCCTTTCCCGTCGATGTGTGGGAGCGGCTGCGGCGCCAGGCCGCGGGCGAACACCGTGCCAGCATGCTGCTGCACGGCGACCCGCAGGGCGCGCAGCCGCTGCGCCAGGCCATCGCCGACTATGTCAACCTGGAGCGGGGCGCGCGGGCCACGGCCGGCCAGGTGCTGGTGCTGAGCAGCACGCGCCAGGCCCTGTACCTGTGCGCGCAGGTGCTGGCCGACGCGCATGGTCCGATCCTGATGGAAGACCCCGGCTATTTCGGCGCGCGCAAGGCCTTCGAGATGGCGCAATTGGCGGTGGTTCCCGTGCCCGTTGATGCGCACGGCCTGTGCATGGACAGCCTGCGCGCCGACCGCAGCGGCGCCAACACGGTGTATGTGACGCCGTCGCACCAGTATCCGACGGGCGTCACCCTGGCGCTCGAGCGCCGCCTCGCGCTGACCGCCTGGGCCGCCGAGCGGCAGGGCTGGATCATCGAAGACGATTACGACAGCCAGTTTCACTACGCGGGCTTGCCGACGGCCTGCGTGCAGGGGCTGGACCGGCAGCAGCGCACGATTTATCTGGGCACCTTCGCCAAGTCGCTGTATCCGGGCCTGCGCATCGGCTACATGGTGCTGCCGCCGGCCCTCGTCGCGCCGATGACGGCCGCGCGCAGCATCCTCGACGGGCATACGCCGCAGCTGGACCAGCTGACGCTGGCCCGTTTCATCGCCGATGGCCATTTCGCGGCCCATCTGCGCGCCATGCGCAAAGTCTACGCCGTGCGCCGCGATGCGATGGCGCGGGCCGTGCAGCGGCATCTGCCGCACGTCGTCGCGGCACAGCTGCCACCGGGCGGCTTGCAGATGCCCTGCCTGCTGCACGAGGGCAGGGCGGAGCCGGAGACGATACGCCTGGCGGCGCGGGCCGGCATCGTGCTGCCGGGCCTGAGCCGCCTGTATGCGCGGCCGCCGGCCCGCGGTGGCTGGCTGCTGGGTTTTGCAGCGTTGAGCCCGCACGAGATCGACAGCGGCATCGCCCGCCTGGCGCGCGCACTGGGTTGAGACGCGAAAGTGGTCTGCTGCATGTCGGAAAATTGGCCTGTCTGGGCAGTCCATGCCGGCATTAAGATGCCCCCTTTCACAGGCAAGGGAGCATTCCGCATGACGACAAGCGCAACAATCGAAAAAACGGCAGCGACGGCAGGACGGCTGCGCTGGCAGGATCTGGTATCGCCGACCATGGCGGCCTGCATTTCCGTCCTCGTCAACTATGGCGGCACTTTCGTGCTGGTGTTCCAGGCGGCCCAGCTGGCGCAGCTCAGCGCGGCGCAGACGGCGTCCTGGGTCTGGTCGCTGAGCATCGGCGTGGGCGTGACGGGCATCTGGCTCAGCTACCGCTACCGCGCGCCCGTCGTCACGGCCTGGTCCACGCCGGGCGTGGCCTTCCTGGCCACCGTCATGCCGCACACGCCGTATGCCGAGGTGATCGGCGCCTACCTGCTTTCCGCCATCGCCTTCATCGCGCTGGGCATGTCGGGCGCGTTCGAGCGCCTGGTGCGGCTGATCCCGGGCGGCATCGCGGCCGGCTTGCTGGCCGGCATCCTGCTGCAGTTCGGCGTGAACGCGTTTGGCGGCGCCAGCGCCGATCCGCTGCTGGTGGCGGTCTTGCTGCTGTCGTATGCCGTGCTGCGCCGCTTCACGGCGCGCTACGCCGTGGTCGGCATCATGCTGATCGGCGTGGCCTTGCTGCTGGCGCAGGGGCGCATCGACGCGCAGGGCATAGCCCTGACCCTGGCCGCGCCCGTGTTCGAGATGCCGCGCTTTTCCGTGGCGTCGCTGCTGGGCGTGGCGCTGCCGCTGTTCCTGATCACCTTGACGGGCCAGTACATGCCCGGCATGCTGGTGCTGCGCAACGATGGCTACCGCGTCAGCGCCAATCCCATTTTGACGGTGACGGGACTCGGTTCGCTGCTGATGGCGCCGTTCGGCGCGCATGCGTTCAACGTGGCCGCCATCACGGCCGCCATCTGCACGGGCAAGGATGCGCATCCGGAGCCGTCGAAGCGCTATATCGCCGGCCTGGCCTGCGGCGTGCTGTACATCACGGTGGGCATCTTTGGCGTCACCCTGGCCAGCCTGTTCATGGTCTTGCCGCGCACCTTCATCACGACCCTGGCGGGCCTGGCCCTGCTGGGCGCCATCGGCAACAGCCTGGCGCAGGCCATGGCGGACGCGCGCACGCGCGAGACGGCGCTGATCACTTTCCTGGCCACGGCCGCGAACGTCACCGTGCTGGGCGTGGGGGGCGCCCTGTGGGGTCTGGCGGCCGGGCTGGCGGCGCATGGCCTGATGCATGGCTGGCGCAAGGCGGTGGCGCATTGAGCGGGGCCTTGGGCGATTTTTCGCCCAAGGCCCCGGCCGCCGCATACAATTGCAGTCGTCCGTGCCCATTGGCACCTTGCTGTCGACTTGAATTGAACGATGCCCGAGATCACTTCCCTGGCGCAGTACCTGCTGGCGATCACGCCCGCCTTCCTCGTCTGCGCCGCCTTGCTGCTGGCAACGCAAGGTACTGTGCCGCTGCTGCGCGTGCTCGTGCATATCCTGTTCTTCGTGCTGGCGCGCGATGCGATGACGGCGCACGGCTACTGGCAGGTGGTGGCAGGCGGCTTGCGCTTCACGGCGCCGCCGCTGGTCTTGCTGGCGCTGGCGGCCATGTCGCTGGGGCTGGTGGCCAGTACGTGCTGGCTGGAAAGCGAGGCGCGCCGCCAGATCAGCTGGATGGGCAGGCGGCCGCTGCTGTCCGTGCTGCTGGGCGTGGCCGGTGCCATGCTCATCGTCGGGCTGGCCATGGTCCTGAAGACGCTGGCTGGCTTGCCGTCGCTGGCGCCCGTGGCGCCTTCCATGCTGCCTTTGCTGCTGGGCTTTGCGCTGGCGGCCAACTGTTATGAAGAATTGCTGTTTCGCGGCTTGCTGCAGCAGCAATTGCGCGCCTGGCTGCCGGCCTGGCGCGCGGCTCTGGTGTCGGGCCTGCTGTTTGGCCTGTGCCATGCTTTCCTCGCCACCACCGTCACGCAGGTGGGCGCGCCCATCCTCGTGTTTACCGTGATCGAAGGCGTGGTGGCGGGGCTGGTATATTGCCGTGCCGGTTTGTTGGGGGCTTCCCTGGCCCATGGCCTGGCGATTTTTACGCTGGCGGCCGGCTGGGTATGATGTTTGTTGTTGACCATTAATCAAGAGTGAATGAAAGTGAAAATGCGATGCCTGTCAGTTCCTACCTGAATACCCGTCCCGTGCTGGGCGCACGCGTGTACCTGCATGACACGGCGCAAGTGATCGGCGATGTGCAGATCGGCGACGACTGTTCCATCTGGTGCAACAGCGTGCTGCGCGGCGACGTCAACCGCATCGTCATCGGCGAGGGCAGCAATATCCAGGACTTTTCCATGGGGCATGTGTCGCACAAGAATGCGGCCAAGCCCGATGGTTCGCCCTTGACCATCGGCAAGTACGTGACCATCGGCCATTCCGTGATCTTGCACGGTTGCACGATTGGCGATGAGTGCCTGATCGGCATGGGCAGCATCGTCATGGATGACGTGGTGGTGGAAAAACACGTGATGCTGGGCGCGGGCAGCCTGGTGTCGCCGGGCAAGGTGCTGGAAAGCGGGCATTTATATGTGGGCAGGCCCGCCGCCAAGGTGCGCGCGCTGACCGAGGCCGAGATCGCCTACCTGCGCTATTCGGCCGAACATTATGTGCGCGTGAAGAACAACTACCTGGCGGGCCGGGACGACGCCTGATTCAATTCGCGCTGGCGTCGTCGAGGCGGCGCAGTTCCGCCCGCGGCGCCAGGTCTTGCGGCAAGCGCAGGCCGGATACGAGGCCCATGCGTCGCAGCAACAGCAGCGCCCACCAGCCCGGGTCCCATTCGCCCGGCAGCAGGCCCAGCCTGGCTGAGCCCGGATAGGCGTGATGGTTGTTGTGCCAGCATTCGCCCATGGTCAGCAGCGACGTCAGGCGGATATTCCTGCCCTGCACGGCGGCGCCATCGACATGAAAATGCATCTGGCCATGGTTGTGGGCGAAGTAGCCGATCAGCCAGTGGCCCAGCACGCCCGCGCTGACCCGCGCGCACACGCCCCAGCAGACCAGGCCCCAGCCGCCCCACAGGAAGAACAGGATGGCCCACGGCAACTGCTGCCACATCCACGTCGCTTCCAGGAAGCGATAGAAACGGTCGTGCGCGATGCGCGGCTCGATGGCGATCTGCGGCGGATGGTCGAGCACCAGGCGGCAATGCAGTTGCCACCAGGCATCGCGCCAGAAGCCGCCGCCATGGCGCAGATACGGGTGGCAATCGGGCAGGCGCTGCGCATAGTCGCGCAGTTCATGCTGGCGCAGCAGGCCCAGCGGTCCGCTGAGCCCTACCAGCACGCCCAGATACACGAACAGGTATGCCAGCCATCGGGGGCAGCGGTAGCTGTCGTGTATCAGTTTTCTATGGCTGCCGAGGGAATGGCCGAAGAGCAGAACGATGGCCGTGCTGATGAGAAAAAGCGCCAGACCGGTCCAGCTGAAGGCGAGGAGGGCGCCGCACAGCGTGCCGGCCAGCATGGCGATCAGCCACAGCGATTGCAGCGGCGCATAGCGTACTGAACCATTGAGCACGCTGTCGGCGTGCGTGGCGCGGGCGCGGTGGCCGGCCAGGCTGGCTGCGGACATCAGCCCTTGGGGGCCGACGACGGTTGCGTGTACTTGTCGAAATTGGTGATGTAGTCGTTGAAGTTGTCGGTCAGCATGCGCTTGTACTGTTCCGTGAAGAAGGCGACGGCGCCTTCCTTTTCCTGTTGCATCTTGGCCACGTCATTGCTCTTGCTGGCGACGAGGAAGGCGTTGAAACGGGCGGCCGCGTACAGCAGCGAAGTGGCCACTTCATTGCCGCCGCTGTGCATGCATTGTTCGTTGGCCAGGGCGATGACCTGGTCGGCGCGCTCCCAGAATTCCGGGCCCGGCGCTGGTTTGGTGCTTGGTGTGCTCATAAAATCCCTCATGAAAGTGCGCGTCAGTCTACACAGCGGGCTGCGCGCTGTCCAGCCGCGCGCAATGCTTCAGGGCGCTTGCAGGATCTGTTCCACGAGCACGGCCAGGGGCTGGCGGATGTCGAGCACGATGCCGGACTCGTCTGGCTGCAGCGGCTGCAGGGTGCGCAGCTGGCTGTCGAGCAGGCTGGGCGGCATGAAATGGCCGGGCCGCTGCACGCGGCGTTCCAGCACGTCGCGCGGACCGTCGAGGTGGGCAAAGCGCAGGGCCGGATCGCCTTCGCGCAGCAGGTCGCGGTAGGCGCGCTTCAGGGCCGAGCACGAGACCACCAGGCCGCTGCCCTGGGCCCTGGCCGTGGCGATGCGTTCGCGCAAGGCGGCCAGCCAGCCGGCCCGGTCGCCATCGTCGAGCGGCACGCCGGCGCTCATCTTGGCCACGTTCCCGGGCGGGTGCAGCTCGTCGCCTTCCACGTATGGCACGCCCAGCGCGCCGGCCAGCAGGCTGCCGACGGCGCTCTTGCCGCAGCCGGACACGCCCATCACGACCCAGCGCACGGCGGGCATGCCGGCACTCACGGCGCCGAGACGATGATGGTCACGCGGCGGTTTTCCGCCTTGCCCGTCTTGCTGGCGTTCGAGGCCACGGGCTTGCTCATGCCCAGGCCTTTCACGGTGATGTTGTCGCGCGGCACGCCCGTCGCGCTCATGGCGTCGGCCACCACGTTGGCGCGCGCCAGCGACAGCTTGTTGTTGTACGCTTCCGTGCCTTCATTGTCCGTATGGCCTTCCACGCGCATGTGCGTGATGCCCACTTTCAGCAGGGCGGCGCTGATCTTCTGGATGGCGCTGCGGCTGGGCGGCGTCAGCTTGGCGGCGTCGAATTCGAACAGCAGCTTGTCTGTGAAGCTCAGCTCCCAGCCTTCGTCCGTCTGGTTGAAACCCTGCTCCTTCAGGACGGCGACCTGCTCGGCGTTGAACAGCGGCTTTTTCTCGGGCGCGCTCTGGCAGGCCGTCAGCAGGCCCAGCATCAGGAGGAAGGGGGCGAGTAAGCCCAGGCGTAACTGCTTGTAGATGCATTGCATGGTGATGCTCCTTGTGGTCAGGGGTGGGTGTGGGTGTGCGGCAGGCGGGCCACCTGGCGCGTACCGCGCTGGGCCTGCTTGGCGCGGTACATGGCCTCGTCCGCCGCGCCCACCAGCGACACGGCGTCGATGGCGTGATCGGGGAAGACGGCCACGCCGATGGTCAGCGAGGTGACGATGCTGTTTCCTGTTGGTAATTCAATGGCGTGCGACATGGCGGCGATGATGTTGTCGGCGATATGCATGGCGTCGGCGCTGCTGCGCAGCGGCTTGAGCACGATGGCGAATTCGTCGCCGCCCAGGCGCGCCACCAGGTCGCCTTCGCGCAACTGCTGCTTGATGCGCGCGGCGATCGTCACCAGCACGCGGTCGCCCGAGGCATGGCCGAAGGTATCGTTGATGTACTTGAAGCGGTCGCTGTCGAGGAACAGCACGGCCACCTTGCCGTTGCCGACCCGCGCGTCGATGATGGCGCGCTCGAGTTCCGCTTCCATGAAGGCGCGGTTCGACAAACCCGTCAGGCTGTCGTGGTTGGCGCGGTGCGACAGCGAGGCATTTTCCTTTTGCAAATGGCTTTGCCACGCCTCAAGCTCGTCGAGCAGGGCGTTGAAGTCGTCATTGATCTGGTTCAGTTCGGCGATATTGGCGGCCGGCACGCGCAACTCGAACGAGCGGTCGCGCCGCACGCGGTGCGCCGTCTCGGCCAGGTGGCGCAGCGGCGCCGTGATTTCCGTTTCCATGCGGCGCGACAGGCGCACGGCGACGATCAGGCTCAGCGCCAGGCACGCGAGCAAACAGCTGAGACCGCTCAACAGGAAGGGCAGCAGGCTGCGGCTGTGCGGTACCAGCTTGATGCTACCGATCACATTGTCGTCGTGCGTGATGGGGAAGGTCAGCGAATCGGGCAGCATCCAGCCCGTCAGCGCCCGTTCGATGTAGTAGCGGGTGCCGTGCTCGCCCCGTTCCCAGCGGGCCAGGACCTTGCCATCCTTGCCGCTCACTTGCGCCCGGTCAATGTCTTCATTGACGCCGATCAAGGCCAGCGCTTCCTTGGCGGCCATGGGGTCGCCAAAGACGACGGCCGCTTCCACCGTGTAGCTCATCGAGCGCGCCACCAGGCGCAGGTTCTGGTCCGAATACACGCGCAGGGCCAGCAGCGCCACGGCCGTCAGGGTCAGGCCGGCCGCCAGCACGGCGATCAGCGATACGCTCAGGTGGGCGCGCCGCAGCACGCTGTCGAGCGTGGGACGCGGTTTTCCGGCCAGCTTGCCGCGTAGTCGGAGGTTCATGGCTGGGGTCCCTTGCGACGTGCAATTTGCAAGGCGTTCGGATGCACGCGCAGGCCGCTGCGGGCGATGGCGTCGAGGTTGACGTCAAAGCCGAGCTGCGCATCGAGCAGGCGCAGGCAGAACATGGTGCCCACGGGGCAGGCCGTGCCCGGTTCGCTGACGGACAGGATAGGCTTGCCGATGATCTGCGTCAGCAGCAGTTCGCGTTCGTTTTCCGGCAGGCTGCCCATGTAGACGACGTCGCATTCATGCACGGCGCCCGCTACCGGCTGCACTTTCACGCGGATGCGTTGTCCCATGCTCGAGGCGGGCGTGTCGACGATGGCCGCGCCATGGCGGGTCGTGCCGACCATGCAGACGCGCACTTCGGGGCGCGCCACGGGCCAGCGCACATAGCTGATGATGCCGAACAACACTTGCGCCACGTCGGCCTGGCGCCTGGCGTCCGCTGCGGCGCTACCCTGCGCCCACGCCGTGGCGGGCGCCAGCATGCCGCAGGCGAACAGCGAGGCCAGCAGCAGGGCGGCGAGCAGTGCGGGCGGCGCGGTGCGCTGCCGGTGGCAGTGAGAGGAAGGCACGGCTTTGAGTGTCTTTATTCAGGTCGGGATGGCTACTCAAACTGCTACTCATCAACACAGACTGTACGGAACTGCGTGCTGAAAGTAAATCAATTGTGCGATATAACCTTGCATTATAAACACTAATGTGAAAACTTGCATTCTTTACCATGAGAATTGCACGTCAACATGGCTGAAGCCGGGCCGGACTGTGGCTATTCCTCCAATGTCGCTTCCAGCAAGTCGATCTCGCGCAGCAGGCGCAGGTGGATGGTGTCGTCCAGTTCGCCCGAGATGCGGCGGCGGAACAGCTCGTCGCGTTCCGCATTCAGCGCTTCCAGGCGCAGCGCCCGCTCGGCCCGGGCCAGCTCCTGCATGCGCGTCGCTTCGTCGTTGCTGCTTTCGCCATACGCGAGGCGCCGGCGGTAGGCTTCGATCAGGCGGTTGGACGCCTCGGTGACGACTTGCTGCTTGTCATCCTTGTCGATGCCGGCGCAGATTTTTTCCAGCCGCGCGATGGCGGCCTCGGCGGCGGCGGCGCGCGCGTTGCGCTCTTCCGTCGAGCGGCGCGCGGGCGGGGCGAAGACGAGGCCCTTGGTCAGCAGGGGCAGGGTCACGCTGGCCAGCAGCAGCGACAGCAGGATCACGCCCATGGCCAGGAAGATGACGAGGTCGCGCGCAGGGAAACGATTGCCGTCAGGCAAAAACAACGGCAGGGTCAGGATGCCGGCCAAGGTCAGCGCGCCGCGCACGCCCGCAAACGAGGCCACCAGCAGCAGGCGCAGGCTGGGGCGCGCCAGCAGCGCTGCGTCCTTCGGTTCGCCCGCCATCTTCTTGTGGTGCTTGAACAGGGTCAGCTTCATCGAGATGAAGACCCAGATGAAGCGCATGAAGGTCAGCCCCACCGTGATGGCGACGACGAACAGGGGCAGCTTCCAGGCGCTGCCGGCGCCCACTTCGGCGGACGCGGCCGGCAAGCCGGCGACGGTGGTGGGCAGTTGCGCGCCCAGCATGACGAAGATCACGCCGTTCAAGACCAGTTGCACGGTATCCCACACGGCCTTGCGCTGCGTGCGCGTGGCGGCCAGGGGGCGGCCGATCAGGTCGGCGTAATGCATGGAGACGCCGGCCGTGGCGGCGGCCAGGATGCCCGAGCCGTGGATCTGCTCGGCGCCCAGGTAGGCGGCGAACGGGATCAGGATGCTGATCAGGATCTGCAGGCCCGGTTCCTCGCCGACCTTGCTCACCAGCCATTTATTCGCCAGGCCCACGCCCCATGAGATGGCCAGGCCGATGACGATGCCGCCGCCCGCTTCCTGCAGAAAGCTCAGCGAGGCGGCGCCGATGGAAAAGCCGCCCGTCATCATGGCGCCCACGGCAAACGTGAAACAGACGAGGCCGGAAGCGTCGTTCAGCAGCGATTCGCCTTCGAGGATGTGCATCAGGCGCGGCGGGATCGGGTTGCCGGCCGCAATCGCCGACACGGCCACAGGGTCGGTCGGCGACAGGATGGCGCCCAGCGCGAAGGCGACGGCCAGCGGCACGCTGGGGATCAGCCAGTCGATGAAAAAGCCCATGCCCAGCACGGTAAACAGCACGAGGCCGATGGCCAGCATCAGGATCGAGCGCGCATCGGAAAAGAAGGCGCCCTTCGGGATGCGCCAGCCATCGAGAAACAGCAGCGGCGGGATGAAGAGCAGGAAGAAAATGTCGGGATCGAGCGGCACTTGCACGCCAAACACGGCCAATCCCGTGCCGCCGGCGATCTGGATCAGGGGCAGCGGCAGCCTGACCCAGCGCGAACGGGCGATGAAGCCGCACAGGACGACGGTCAGGACGAGGATGAGGATGATGGTGACGGTATGCATGGTTGGAACAGGTGCTGAAACGGTGATTATAAGGTGTGGCGGCGGCTGGCCGCGCAAGCGGGCTGTACGCGCTGCGGCGGGAAGGCGGGGCGGACCAGGTGTCATTGCGTACATACAACAAGTCACAATCGCGGTAAGATTGTAACAATCGGCCCTGCCGCCGCTGCCATGCGCGTGCGGCCGGCGCGCGCGCCTGGACACTTACCGGATTCCTGTTTTGCTCAAAAAGATCTTCACCGGCCTGCTGCTATTGCTGGCACTGCTCACCGTGGCGGCGCTGGCCGCCTATCTGTATTACTGGCGCCCCGCGCTGGCGCCCGGCAATCCGCCCGCCGCCACGGCGTTTTCCCCGCAGGTGGTCGAGCAAGGCCGCATCCTGGCCGGCATGGGCAATTGCGCCGCCTGCCATACGGCCAAGGGGGGCGCCGACTACGCGGGCGGGCGCGGCCTGGCCACGCCGTTCGGCACGATACACGCCACGAACATCACGCCCGACACGCAGACGGGCATCGGCCGCTGGTCGCTGGCGGCCTTCCAGCGGGCCATGCGCGAAGGCGTGGGCCGCGACGGCGCGCACCTGTTCCCCGTCTTCCCCTACACGCACTTCACGCTCGTCTCGGACGCGGACTTGACGGCCCTGTACGCGTATTTCATGACGCGCCCGCCCGTGTATGCGGCCGCGCCCGCCAACACGGTGCCGTTCCCGCTCAATCTGCGCGCCTTGCAGGCCGGCTGGAAATTGCTGTACTTCAAGCCGGCCAGCTATCAGCTTGATCCTGCGCAAGGCCTGGACTGGAACCGGGGCCGCTACCTGGCCGAGGGCCTGGCCCACTGCGCCGCCTGCCACACGCCGCGCAATGCGCTGGGCGCCGAGATCGCCGGCTCGCCCTACGTGGGCGCGGCCATCGACCACTGGTATGCGCCGGCCTTGAACAGCGCCAACACGGCGCCATTGCCGTGGACGCAGGATGAGCTGTACACCTATCTGCGCACGGGCGCCACGGCCTTGCATGGCGTGGCGGCCGGCCCCATGTCGGCAGTCGTGCATGAAGGCATGGGCGCTTCGCCGGACAGCGATATCCGCGCGCTGTCCGTGTATTTTGCCGGCGTGGCCGGCGCGGAGCAGCGCCAGGTGGACGTGGATGCCGTGGTGAAAGCCGGCATCGCGCGCTCGCAGCGCGTCAGCCTGGTCGACAACGACCGCGGCGCCAGCCTGTACGTGGCCGCCTGTGCCGCGTGCCACTCGAACAGCGATGGCCAGCCTGCGGCCCTGCGCCCGGAACTGAGCCTGAACAGCGCCGTCAGCGCGCCCGATCCCGCCAACCTGATCCAGGTGATACTGCGCGGCATCAGCAAGGATGAAGCCATGCCGGGCGTGCTGATGCCGGGTTTTGCCCAGTCGCTGACGGACAACGACGTGGCCCAGCTGGCCGCCTACCTGCGCCGCAGCCGCAGCCACCAACCGGCCTGGACGAATCTGGAAGCGGCCGTGGCGCGCACGCGCGCCGCCAAGTGATGCACGCGCGCCGCCAAGTGATTGAAATTGAAAGACTTTATGCATAATATTACCGTCAATGGCCAGCCCTTCAGCACCGACGTCGATGCCGACACCCCCTTGCTGTGGGTGCTGCGCGACGAGGCCCATCTGAAGGGCACCAAGTTTGGCTGCGGCATCGGCATGTGCGGCGCCTGCACCGTGCACGTCGATGGGCGCGCCATGCGTTCGTGCATCACGCCGATTGCGGCCGTGACCGGCTGCGCCATCACCACCATCGAAGGCCTGTCGCCCGATGGCACGCACCCGCTGCAGCAGGCGTGGATCGCCACGCAGGCGCCGCAGTGCGGCTATTGCCAGTCGGGCCAGATCATGCAGGCGGCCACCCTGCTGAAAGACTATCCGCAGCCGACGGACGCGAATATCGATGCCGTCATGAGCGGCAACCTGTGCCGCTGCATGGCGTACGTGCGCATCCGCAAGGCCATCAAGCTGGCCGCGGGCATGCCGCAGGAGGCGCCGCATGCTTGAATTTCCAGGCAAGTTGCCAAAAGAAGGCCCCGGCCGTCTCCCGTCGCCGGGGCGGCGCGGTTTCCTCATCGCCGCCGCCGGCACGGGCTTTACCCTGGCATTCCTGCGCGCCGATACGTCGTTGGCCGCGGCAAAGACGCGCGCGGCGCCGGCGCCGGCCGCAATGCCGGCCGCGCCCGTGTTCGATCCCAGCATCTGGTTTAGCATCGATGTCGACGGCGTGATCACGGTCAATATCGCCAAGGCGGAAATGGGCCAGCATATCGGCACGGCCCTGGCGCGCATCGTCGCCGACGAGCTGGAAGCGGACTGGAGCAAGGTGCGCCTGCATTATGTCGACACGGACCCGAAATGGGGCTTGATGGTGACGGGCGGCAGCTGGTCCGTCTGGCAGAATTTCGACCCGCTCAGCCGTGCCGGCGCGGCCGGCCGCCTCGCGCTGGTCGAGGAGGGCGCGCGCCTGCTGCGCGTGCCCGTCTCCGCCTGCCATGCGAAACTGGGCATGGTGCATGGACGGGGGCGGTCGATTGCCTATGGCGACATCGTGCGCCGTGGCAAGCTGGCGCGCCACTATACGCCCGAGCAGCTGCAAGCCATCGTGCTGAAAACGCCGCAGCAGCGCAGCCTGGTCGGCCAGCCCGTGCAGGCACTGGACATCCCCTCGAAAACGGATGGCACGGCCGTGTACGGCATCGATGCGCACATCGAGGGCATGTTGTATGCGCGCCCGAAGATACCGCCCACGCGCTATGGCGCGAAGGTGGTGTCCATCGACGATACGGCGGCCAAAAAAGTGAGGGGCTACCTGCGCAGCGTGGCCCTGCAAGACCCCAGCGGCACGGTGCCCGGCTGGGTCATGGTAGTGGCCGAAACGTATGCGGCCGCCATGCGCGCGGCCGAGCTGGTGCAGGTGAAATGGCGGGCCGGCGCGGCCGCCCACGTGTCCGAGCAGGATATCGTCAACTACGCCACCAAGCAGCTGGCCGATGCCACGCTGGGCGCGCGCGTGGTCGATGATGACGGCGTGGAGCAGGCGTTCAACGATGCCAGCCTGAAGCTGGAACGCCACTACACGACGGGCACGGTGCTGCATTTCCAGCTGGAACCGGTGAATGCCGTGGCGCAGGAAATCGACGGCGTCTGGCATATTCATGCGGGCAACCAGTGGCAATCGCTGATATTGCCTGTCCTCGCGCAGGCCCTGAAGGTGCCGGAAAGCCAGGTGATGCTGCATACCTATCTGCTCGGTGGCGGCTTCGGGCGGCGCCTGAACGGCGATTATTGCGTGCCGGCCGCACTGGCGGCGCAAGCCGTCGGGCGCCCCGTCAAGATGATCTGCACGCGCACCGACGATGCGCGCTTCGATTCGCCCCGTTCGCCTTCCGTGCAGCACCTGCGCATGGCATTCGATGGCGACGGCAAGGTGGCGGCCATGGTGCACGAGGCGAGCGCGGGCTGGCCCACGCAAGCCATGATACCGGCCTTGCTGGCCAAGGATAAGCAGGGCCATCCGTACGACCCGTTCGCCATCGCCGGCGCCGACCACTGGTACACGGTGGGCGCGCAGCGCGTGCGGGCCGTGTCGAACGACCTGGCCAACAGCAGTTTCCGGCCCGGCTGGCTGCGCTCCGTGGGGCCGGGCTGGACGAACTGGGCCGTGGAAAGCTTCATGGACGAGGCGGCGCAGGCGGCCAAGGTCGACCCGCTGGCGTTCCGCCTGTCGCTGCTGCAGGCGACGGGGCGCAACGGCGGCAGCGCGCCGAACGCCGTCGGCGGCGCCGCGCGCCTGGCCCACGTGCTGCGCCGGGCGGCGGAAAAGGCGGGCTGGGGCACGGCCATGCCGCCCGACACGGGCCTGGGCATCGCCGCCACGTTCGGCCAGGAGCGCGACATGCCGACCTGGACGGCGTGCGTGGCCCGCGTCAGGGTGGACCGCGGCACGTGCATGGTGAAAGTCGAGAAACTGACCATGGTGATCGACGCCGGCACCATCGTCGATCCCGATGGCGCGCTGGCGCAGGCGGAAGGCGGGGCGCTGTGGGGCGTGAGCATGGCCTTGCATGAAGGCACGGCGTTCCTGAATGGCGAAGTGAAGGATACCAACCTGAATACCTACACGCCGCTGCGCATGGCCGACGTGCCGGAGCTCGACATCGAATTCGTCAGCAGCACGCAGGCGGCGACGGGCATGGGCGAGCCGCCCACCACGGCCGTGGCGCCCGCCATCGGCAACGCCATCTTTGCGGCAGTGGCTGCGCGCGTGCGGCATTTGCCGATCCGTCCGGAAGCCGTGCTGAAGGGGTTGGACCGGCATGGCGCCGTATAAAATTGCTTTTTTGAAATTATTGCCTGCCGCGCAGCCCAGGCGAGAACGGCCGCGCAGAAACGGGCGCAGACTGGTACACTGAAGGTTGCCGCTCAAGGCGTGCAGGCTGCGCCCGGCCCGGCAAAATCAGCGTCATAGCAGCTTGATTCCAGCTCGATAGCGGAGGCAACCATGCAAGAACAATTTGTCAGCATCACGGCCGATGAACTTCAAATGGATGGCGTGCTCGACATGCCCGAGCGCCCGGTCGGCATCGTCCTGTTTGCCCACGGCGCTGGCGCCGACAGCGACTATCTGGGCGCCTCCAGCCATGCCACGTCACAAGACTTCCTGCGAGCGGGCATCGCCACCCTGCGCTTCGACCAGGGCGGCATCGCGCCGGCCGGCGGCAGCAATGGCCATGCGTATTTCGTGCGCAGCGATATCGTGCTGCTGGCGCGCCAGCTGGAAAAAGCGCTGGGCTGGCTGCAAGTCGATCCATCCACGCGGCGCCTGCCGTGCGGCCTGTATGGCTATGGCACGAGCGCGGCCGTGGTGATGCAGCTGGCGGCCTGGCGCAGCAGCGAGATCGCCGCGCTGGCCGTCTGCGATGGCCAGGTGGAAATGGCGGGCAAGGCGGCGCTGGAAAACGTGCGCGTGCCGTCGCTGCTCATCGTGGGCGGCCGCGATCCCGACGTGGCCGGCCTGAACCGCATGGCCTTCGCCACCTTGCGCTGCGATAAACAACTGGAACAGATCGCGTCACCGGGCGGCCCCGACACGCGCCACCAGGCCGCCTTGCTGGCCACGGACTGGTACACGCGCCATTTCAACGGGCATACCAGCACGGCCCAGTAGCGGGGACTCAGGCGATGGCGCGCAGCTGGCGCGCATGGAAGCGCACATGCTCTTCCATGAAGGTGGCGATGAAGTAATAGCCGTGGTCGTAGCCGGCATGGCGGCGTAGCTGCAGTGGCTGGGCCGCGTCCTGGCACGCCGCTTCGAAGACGTCGGGGAACAGTTGCTCGGGCAGGAATTTGTCGGCCAGGCCCTGGTCGATCAGTATGCCGTCAGGAAACGGCGCCGTCTTGCCCTGCAGGCCACGCATCAGTGCGCTGGCGTCATACTGCTGCCAGCTGGCCGCGTCGCTGCCCAGGTAGCCCGAAAACGCCTTCTTGCCCCATGGACACTGGCTGGGTGCGGCGATGGGGGCGAAGGCGGAGACGGAACGGAACAGTTCAGGATTGCGCAAGGCCAGCACCAGCGCGCCGTGGCCGCCCATGGAATGGCCGAAAATGCCCGTGCGCTGCGCATCGATGGCCAGTTCCTGCTCCAGCAGCGCGCGCAGTTCGAGTATGTAGCTATACATGCGATAGTGGCCGCTCCATGGCGCCTCGGTGGCGTCGACATAAAAGCCGGCGCCTACGCCGAAATCCCAGCTCTCGCTCTCGCCCGCGATGCCGGCGCCGCGGGGGCTGGTGTCGGGCGCGATCAGGATCAGGCCTTCCTCGGCGGCCACGCGCTGCGCGCCGCCCTTGGTCATGAACGTTTCTTCCGTGCAGGTCAGGCCCGCCAGGTAGAACAGGGCGGGGCGCCTGGCGTGACTCGTGGCGCCTGGCGCCGTGTCCGGAATGAAGGCCGAAAAACGCATGGGCAAGCCGATGGCTTGCGCGTCGTGGCGATAAAAACGTTGTACGCCGCCAAAACAGGCGTGTTCACTCAACAGTTCCAGCATGAATTCTCCTCGTCAATCCCACAGTATAACGAGAGTGGCATGCGGCTGAGCCGGGATCAGCCCAGCATGGCCGCTAATGCAGGCAAGATGTCCTGTGCCGGCGCTTCGGTCTTGAACGCCAGCAAATGGTCGGCGCGCGTCTTGCCCAGGTTGATGGCGGCCACGGGCTTGCCCGTTTCGGCCGCCATGCGGCACAGGCGAAAGCTCGAATACACCATGACGGACGAACCCACCACCAGCAGCGCGCTGGCGTCGCCCATCTTGCGTCCGGCCTCGGCCGCGCAGGCGGGCGGCACGCCATCGCCGAAAAACACCACGTCCGGCTGCAGGGTGCCGCCGCAATGCGGACAGCAGGGGAGGTGAAAAGTGGCCAGTTGCGACGGTTCCAGCAGGGCGTCGCCGTCGGGCGCCGGCGTGGCCGTGGCACCGAGCATCTGCGGATTGTCGCGCTCCAGCACTTCCTGGATCAGGCGGCGCGTGTGGCGGGCGCGGCAATCGAGGCACACCACGCCATGTATGCTGCCATGCAATTCCGTGACGGCGACGCTGCCCGCCTGCTGGTGCAGGCCATCCACGTTTTGCGTCACCAGGCCGCCTATCCGCCGGCGCTGCGCCAGTTGCGCGATGGCAAGGTGCCCCGCATTTGGCGCGGCGCGCGCCAGGGTGGGCCAGCCTACCATGCTGCGCGCCCAGTAGCGGCGGCGCACGGCTTCCTGGCGGCGAAAGTCGGGGCCTTGCACGGGCGCGTTGCCGCGCCGCACGCCGTCCGTGTCGCGATAATCGGGAATGCCGGACGCCGTGCTGATGCCGGCGCCCGTCAGCAGCAGCGCGTCCGGATGGCGCTGCAGGAACTGCGCCAGCTGGTCGAGGGCGGGATCGTCGCTGGCGGGCCGCTGGCTGGCGAGGGGGAAAATGTGCATGATGCGCCATGCTACCCGAAAAGCGCGGCGCCGTAGCGGGGCCGCGCCGCTCGCGCATGCCGGCTGCCGCGTGCGCCGCCGTTTATTTCACGCAGTTTATTCCAGCTTCATGCCGAAACGCTGCAGGCGCGGTTGCCAGTGATCCTCGATATCGGCCGAGACGAGGATGCGCTCGGCCTTGCCGATCAGCAATTTCCGCGGCACGAAGCCGAAATAGCGCGAATCGGCGCTATTGTCGCGGTTATCGCCCAGCATGAGGAAATGGTCGGCCGGCACCGTCACGGGGGCAAAGCTGCGCGCGGCGCCCGCGATCTGCGGCAAGACCTGGATGCGGTGCTGCTCGGTCTGGTTGCGCTCGCGGATGCGCTGGGCCGTCAGCTGGCCCACGTGGGCGATGGTTTCAGGCGCCGTATCGAGCGCCGTGTACTGGGCGGGCTGGCCGTTGATGATCAGCTGTTCCTCGCGCATTTCCACGGTGTCGCCGGGCAGGGCGATGATGCGCTTGATCAGCCGCGTGCCGTCTTTCGGAGAGGAAAAGGTGACGATGTCGCCCCGCTGCGGTTCGCCCAGGCGCTGCAGCACGATATCGGTCAGCGGCACTTTCAGGTTGAAGGCCAGGCGGTTGACGAAGACCACGTCGCCTTCGAGCAGGTTGGGGCGCATGGATGCCGAGGGGATGGGATTCCAGTCGGCCACGGCCGTGCGGAACACGCCGAACAGCAGGATAAACATCAAAAAACCTTTGTTGGCGCGTATCCATGTTTTCATCGTGTCTCGCTTTCGGCCTGTGCCGGTGATCGTTGGGGAGGGCGCCATTGCTGCTGGCGTCATCTGTACGATGCACGGCGTAGCTGAAGCCAGTCTTAAATGACGCGCACGGCAGGACGCGCAATGCCGGCCACGCAGTGTCATGCCGGACTTTGCAAGCGATGGCAGATTGACGAACCTTGACGCTATCCGTCCAGTATCGCCGTGCTTTGCGCTGTGACAAGGCCGTGGCCGATACGGGGACGTGCACATTTCCACCAGGAACTGTCAGCCGGCGGCGTGCTCCTTGCGCCGTTCGAAATACAGCAAGTCCGACCAGGCATTCTGGAAGAACATGGCCTGTTCCGACTTGCCGTACTGATGAAAGCCATTGCGCCGCATGACGGCGATCGAGCCGAGGTTTTGCGGCCGCGCCGTCGCTTCCAGGCGCCACAGTTCCAGCTCGCCGAATGCTTCTTCCAGCAACAGGGCCACGATGCGCGTGGCGTAGCCGCGTCCGCCGAACCGTTCGCCGATGCGGTAGCCGAGCTGCGCCTTGTTGAAATAGGGGCGCGTGACGCCCGTCAGGTTGACCCGGCCGACGATCTGTCCGTCCAGCTTGGCCAGGTACTGGTGCGCGCGGTCTTGCTGGCGTTCGTGCTGCGCCTGCTCGATGGCGGCGGCGATGGCTTCCTGGCTGTAATAGCCCGGCGCGCGGGCCGTGACCCAGCTTTCAAAATAGGCGCGGTTTTCCAGTTCGAAATCCAGCAAGCCGGCAAGGTCGGCACTGGTGGGCGGGAGCAGCTGCAGGCGGTCGGGGACTGGCATGGGATCGGGTCGAAAGGCGATGCGCCATTATAATCAACAGGCGCAATTCGCCGCATACGTGCAGGATTTTGTGAAGGAGCAGCATGCTGTCCCATATTTGCCTTGGCACCAATGATTTTCCCCGCGCTTATGCCTTCTATGCAGTGCTGCTGGGGGAGCTGGGCTTGCTCGAGAAATTCCATGATGCGGCCAAGCCGTGGGCGGGCTGGATGGCGCGCGATGCGGCGCGCCCCCTGTTCGTGCTGGGCGCGCCGCATGACGGCTTGCCGGCCGCGCCCGGCAATGGGCAGATGACGGCCTTGCTGGCGGCCAGCCGCGCGCAGGTGGACCGCTGCCACCAGGCCGTGCTGGCGCTGGGCGCCGTGTGCGAAGGGCCGCCCGGCTTGCGGCCCCATTACCACGCCCATTACTATGGCGCCTACTTCCGCGACCTCGATGGCAACAAGCTGTGCGTCTGCTGCCACGCCGAAGAATAATTCAGCGCGCTCCCCAGACCTCGTCTTCCGTCCAGCCCAGTTCCAGAAAATCCTGCGCCCGCTCGTCCGCCTCGCCGGCACAAAAGAATTCGTCGAGCTGCGGCGGCGCGATGCGCGTGCCGGCCAGCATGGCATGCACTTGCCCCCGGTGGTGGATCTGGTGCTGGAACAGGTGTGCCAGCAGGCGCAGGCGCGTGTCGACTTGCGGCGTGTCGCGCAGGATGGTCACGGGCCGCGCCAGGTCCGCATCGCACAGGCTGCGGCAATGGGCGACCAGGCGCGCATCGGACGCCCGCTGTGCCGCCTGCAGCGCGGCGCAGTCCGTAAATGGTTCGTCCTTTTCAAAGAAGACATGGCAGTCCGGATGCGGTGATTCGGCGCGCAGTTCGCGCTCGAGCGCATCGAGATAAAACCAGTCGCATGTGAGGATGTGATTCAGGGTGAGCTGGATGGTGGGGAAGAAACTGACGCGCGTGGCCTGGAACTCGGCCAGCGATAATTGTCGGCAAGCCTTCAGCAGGCGGTGGTTGGCCCAGGCGTTGTTATACGCCTGGCTGGTGACGTAGCGGGCCAGTATGTTGCTCATGATGTGCCTTGCAAAGCAGGGGAGTGGCGAGAGCGCTACTGTAGCAGCTTGCCGCACGTGACAACGCCTGCCGCACCGGCACGTCTGTCATCAAGTAAAATCGCGGGCGGATGTCGCGATAGTGATGCATATAGGGTGTGGATAGCAAAATGGGTTGGATAGGAAAATTACTGAACGGCGGCGACGAAAAAAACAAGCCTGCGCCAGTCGCGGCAGCGGCGGCGCCCGAGATGGCACGGCAGCCAGCCAGCATCAGCGAAATCGACGCCATCTATTACCGCTGGCTGGCTGCCGCGGGTTCGGCGCAGGCACCAAAGCAGGCGGAACAGCAGATTCTGGACGAATTGACGCGCCTGGCCCGTGAACCGATCGCGGGCGCTGCGCTGGTGCCGCGTATTCCGGCCATCATTCCGCAGTTGATGCGTACCTTGCAAGAGGAGAACATGAGCGCGGCCCAGCTGTCGCGCCAGCTGGCCCAGGACGTGGTGCTCGTTGCCGAGGTCTACCGCGAAGCGAACCGGCCCTGCTACCACTCGCGCTACAACGCCAGCCCGTCGATCAACAACATGGAGGGCGCCATCATGCTGCTGGGGCAAAACGGCATGCGCATGCTGCTCGCCCGCGTCGCCTTCCGTCCCATCGTCAGCATGCAAAGCGGCGGGCTGACCATACGCACGGCGCCGCTGATCTGGCGCCAGTCCGAGAAATGCGCGCTGGCGGCCAACCTGGTCGCGCCGGCACTGCAGGCAAACGCCTTCGATGCCTATCTCGCGGGACTGATGTCGAATGTCGGCCTGGTGGTGGCGTTCCGGCTGATCGACCAGATGCATGCGCCCGATGCCTTCCCGCAATCGGATGCCTTCATTGCCCAGGTATTTGCGCAAGCGCGTATCTTGTCGGTGCGGATCGCCGAATTATGGGAGTTTCCCGAGTCCGTGACCCGCGCGATCGGGCAGGCCGATGCCGATCCGCAGGCGCAGGCGCTGGCGCGGGGCGACCGCTTGAGCAAGCTGCGCATGCTGGTCGATACCGGCCGCTTTCCTGCCGACGATCCTTTCGTGACGGCCGGACTCGGCAAGAGTGACCTGCAGGTGTTCGACAAACTGGCCGACGACGAGGATTGATGGCCGCGGGCCGGGATTGTGTAGTAATGTAGCAACTAACTGAATGGCTTCAAGCGTCCGCAAGCCGCTATTGATGCCGACCGTATGCTCATGCTACCGAGGAGGTTCCTTGCTCCAATCTCGCCATGCCATGCTGGCTGCCGCGTGTTTTTTGACTGCGACACAGCTCTGCGCCGCCGCGCCGGACACACTGCCCGTCAAACCGGCCTTTACGCCCTCCGCCTGCGTGGTGCCGGTGCTGCCGGGCGAGAAGATAGAGTGCGGCATGCTGAGCGTGCCCGAGCACCGGGGCAAGGCCGATAGCCGCGCCATCGCCTTGCCCGTCATGATTTTCCGTAGCAGTGCGGCCGCGCCCGCAGCCGATCCCGTCGTGTATCTGCCCGGCGGGCCAGGCCTGAGCAGCATCGACGGGCGCACCAGCGGCAAGGGCAATCCGTTTTTGCTGGAACGCGACCAGATACTGCTCGAAGGACGCGGCAACAAGTTCGCCCAGCCTTCATTGGCCTGTCCCGAATTGAACGTGCTACGGGCGGCGGATGCGGCGCCTGCCGCGCAGACGCAGGCGGTCGAGCGCTGCCGCGCCGTCCTGGCGGCCTCCGGCATCGACCTCGATGGCTACACCTCGGCGGAATCGGCGGACGACCTCGACGACCTGCGCCGCCTGCTCGGCATCGCACAGTGGAATTTGATCGGCTTTTCGTACGGCACGCGCCTGGCACAGGCGGTGCTGGCGCGCCATCCAGAGGGCGTGCGCAGCGTGGTGCTCGACTCCGTGCTGCCGGCCGACATCAACTACGATGAAATGGCCGCGGCGCCGCTGCAGCGCGCCATCGACCTGGTCCTCGACGGCTGCGCGACGGAGCCCGCGTGCGACGCGCGCTACCCGGACCTGCGCGGACGCCTGATGGCGCTGCTTGCGCGCGCCGACCGCGACGGCATCGCGGCGCCGGGGCGCGTGCTGCGCCGGCGCGACATCGTCCATGCCCTGGCCGAGGGATTGCAGCAGCCGGCGCTGATCCCCACCTTGCCTCGCCTGATCGGCGAAGCGGCGCAAGGCCGCCCGCAAGGCCTGCTGCCATTGCTGCGCAGCGCGCCTTCCAGCTTCAACTGGGGGCTGCGCCTGTCGATCTGGTGTGGCGAGGAAATGCCGTTTGAACAGCCCGGGCGCATGGCCGCGCAGGTATCGCCGGCCCTGGGGCTGGGCGGCGTGGATAGCCGCACGGCGACGCCCGACATGTGCGGCGCCTGGCGCGTCGCAGCGGCCGCGGCGCAGGCAAACCATGCCGTGAAAAGCGAGGTGCCGGTGCTGATCCTGGCCGGCGAATTCGATCCCGTGACGCCGCCCGCGTGGGGACGGCGCCTGCTGCGCACGATGCCCAATGCGCGCTTCGTGCAGATTCCGGGACAGGCGCATGGCGCCATGTTCAACCGCTGCGGCGGGCAGCTGACGCTGGCCTTCCTGCGCGACCCGCGCGCGCCCCTGAACCTGGACTGCGTGGCCAGGATGCAGGGACTGGTGTTTTCCGGCGACTAGCGCGCAAAGTAGAGCGCATGCAGGTGCTCGAGATCGACCTCGGACGCCGCCTGCGACAGCGCCACTTTCCCGCTTTGCATCAGGTAGACGTGGTCGGCCACGCCCACGGCGCGCGCCGTATTCTGCTCGACGAGGATGATGGTGCGACGGCCGTCGTTCAGGCGCGCGAGGATCTCGAACAGTTCGTTGACCACCAGCGGCGCCAGGCCCAGCGACGGCTCGTCGATGATCAGCAGCGACGGGTCCGACATCAGCCCGCGCGCCATCGCCAGCATCTGCGCCTCGCCGCCCGACAGCGAGCCTGCCAGCTGCCGGCGCCGCTCGTGCAGGCGCGGAAACATGGCGTAGGCTTCGGCCAGGCGCGCCGGCATGTGGCTGCGGTGCTCCTTCGGGAAGGCGCCCATGATCAGGTTTTCTTCCACGCTCATGTCGCGAAACGTCATGCGGCCCTCGGGGATCATGGTGACCCTGGCATCGCTCATCTTCCACGTCGGCGTGCCGTTGATGGCCACGCCGTCGAGCGCGATGCGGCCGGCGCCCACCGGCAGCAGGCCCATGATGGCCCGCAGCAGGGTGGTCTTGCCGGCCCCGTTCGGGCCGATGATGGTGGTCAGCTTGCCCTTCTGGATGTCCAGGGAGACATCCCACAGCACATTGATGGCGCCATAGCCGGCGCGCAGGTTCTCTATCTTCAGCGTCGTTTCAAGCATGAACTGCTCCCGTGTAGCTTTCGATGACGGCGGGGTCGCGGAAGACGGCGTCCGGCGTGCCGTCGGCGATCAGCTGGCCGAAATTGAGCACGGCCACGCGCTGGCACAGATTGCTGATGGTTTCGATATCGTGCTCGATCATGACGATGCCGACGCCAAACTGCGCGTGCAAGTCCTTCAGCATGCCCATGAAGCGGCGCTTGCCGTTCGTTTCCAGCCCGGCCAGCACTTCGTCGAGCAGCAGCAGCTTGGGATTCGTCGCCAGCGCCTTGGCCACTTCCAGCGCCTTGAGCTCCGTCAGCGCCAGTTCGCTGGCCGCGTCGCGCCCGGCCTTGCCCGCCAGGCTAGTAAAATCGAGGATTTCGTCGATCTGGCGCATGTCCACCTTGCCCGTGCCGAAGCGCTGCGCCACGATGAGGTTTTCGCGCACCGTCAGTTCATGCATCGGTTGCGGGATCTGGAAGGTGCGGCCCAGGCCCAGGCGCGCGCGCTGGTACATGGGCGTGGCCATGATGTCGCGCCCCTCGAAGCGGATATGGCCGCTGGTGGGGCGCACGAGGCCGGAAATGGCGTTGAACAGGGTGGTCTTGCCGGCGCCGTTGGCGCCGACCAGGCCGATCACGTCGTGGCTGCCCACCTTCAGCGTGACGCTGTCGACGGCCGTCAGGCCGCCGAAGCGCACGGACACATTATCGAGTTCAAGCATGTGTTTTCTCCTTCGCCTTGAACGCGTTTTTCAGCCATTTTTGCAGCAGCGGCAGCAGGCCGTTCGGGCTGAAGACGATCATCGCCACCAGCAGCACGCCGAGCACCAGCTGGTGCCCGGTGGGGATCAGCGACTTGAAAATGAGCTGGTCCACCAGGTACACGACGACGGCGCCCAGCACGGGGCCGAGGATGGTGCGGTAGCCGCCGAAGATGGCCGCCACGATGGGCAGGGTGACCCACAGGCTGTTGAAGGCGTAGTCGGGCTCGAGGAAGTTGATGTAGTGGGCGTTGAAGGCGCCGAACAGGCCCGCCATGAAGGCCGATACCAGCAGCATCATGCCTTTCAACAGGGTGCTGTTGACGCCGACGACGCGCGTGGCGTCTTCGCTGTCGTGCATGGCGCGCAGGGCGATGCCGTAGTGGCTGGCGCGGATGCGGCTGTAGGCGATGGCGCAGCACACCACCAGGGTCAGCACCACCAGGTAGGCGCCCGTCTTGCTGGCCAGGTCGAAGCCGAAGACGGTGGGCAGGGTGGGAATGTTGTTGATGCCGCCGGCGCCGCCCGTGACGGAACTCCATTCCGTGGCCAGGATGCGGAAGATGTGGGCGTAGGCGAGGATGGCCAGCGCAAAATACGGCCCGCGCAGGCGCAGCACTGGCAGCATGATGATGGCGGCGATGGCCGCGCCCGCGCCGCCCAGCAGCATGGCGGCAAACACGGGCAAGCCCAGTTTCACGGTGGCCAGCGCGGATACATACGCGCCCACGCCGAAGAACGCCGCGTGGCCGAAGCTGACCATGCCACCCAGGTTGCCCAACAGGGCCCAGGACATGGCCACGCCGCCGATGATCAGGGCCGCCACCACTATGCTCATCACATACTGGTTGGCGCCCAGGAGCAGCGGCACGGCGACATAGGCGGCCAGCAGCAGGGCCGCCGTGGCCATCAGTGTTGAACGCTTCATCCGCGCCTCCGTTGTGCGCCGAACAAGCCGTTCGGCATGATGAACAGCACCAGCAGGAACAGCACCATGCCCGACAATTCCTGCAGCGCGGAGCTGGCCAGGGTGACGGTCAGCGCTTCGGCCACGCCCAGCAGCACGGCGGCGATCAGCACGCCCGGTATCGAGCCGATGCCGGCCAGTACCGTGATGATGAAGGCTTTCACCGTCAGCGCGCCGCCGTATGCCGGCTGGATCACGCCATAGCTGAACAGGGCCACGCCCGCGAAGGCGGCCAGGATGCCTGCGACCAGAAAAGAGACCAGCTCCGTGCGGCCCGGGTCGATGCCCATCAGCTTGGCCGCGTCGCGGTTGCTGGAGACGGCGCGCACGGCGCGGCCATACCAGCTGGTGGCCAGCCAGCGCCACAGGGCCGCCATCAGCACCAGGCTGACGCCGAAGAAAATCACTTCGCTGCGCATGCTGAAGAAGGGGCCGATCTCGATGCCTTCCTGCAGCCAGCTCGACGAGGTGGAGCGGATGTCGGCCTTCCATACCAGCAGGATGAAATTGGTGAGGATGACGCCGATGCCGTAGGTCAGGATCAGCGAATTGATTTCGCGGTCCTTCTTGATGCGGCTGACGATCAGGTAGACGCCGACGGACGTCAGGCTGACGATCACCAGCGCGATGGGAATGGCGAACATGGGGCCCAGGCCCAGGCCCGACTCCACACTGTAGGCGATGTAGGCGGCCAGCAGCACCAGTTCGCCGTGCGCCAGGTTGATCACTTTCATGGTGCCGAAGACCAGCGCCAGTCCCAGTGCGATCAGGGCGTAGGAGCCGCCCTGCAGCAAGCCCGAATACAGGGCTTGCAAGATTAATTCAGTCATGTCGTCATCCCGTCAGGCGGCCTGGCGCAGCATGTACGCAGCGTGCATGCAGTGCAGGACCGCCGTTCATCGGTGCGCGCCCGGAAGGGCACGCGCGTGTGCAGCGGGAGGCTGCCGCTTACCAGGGCACGGCCGGGTAGGCCAGCTTGCCCGTGGCGTGCTCCTTCGGCCAGACGATCACCACTTTCTTGTCCTGGTGCTGCGCCATGCGGTGCACGAAGTTCTGGTTGTCGCCGTTGGCGGCGAACTGCACCCGGCCGATCAGGGTTTCGCGGTCCGTCTTGCGCATTTCCTCGGCCACGCCGCCTTTCTTGATGGTGCCCTTGTCGGCCGCGCGCGCGATCGCTTCGAACAGCAGCATCGACTGCACGTAGCCGAACTGGCCCAGGTAGTCCGGCTCCTTCTTGTACAGCTGCTTGTAGGCGTCGCTGAACGCCTTGCCGTCGGCCGTCTTGAATTCCGTGGGGAAGGGCAGCAGGGCCGTGCCGAAGACGTTCGGCATCAGGTCGGGGAAGTCGGCCGCCATCTTTGGCGTGGCCAGCGACCAGACGCCCACCATGGCCTTGATCTTCGGTTTCAGCACGCGCGCGGCGCGGATGATGCCCACATAATCGTTTTCATAGCCGACCATGGCCACCACTTCCGATTTGTCTTGCAGCTTGATCTTGTTGATGATGGGCTTGAAGTCCGTGATGGCCGGGTCGAACGAGTGCGTCGTCACTTTCACGCCCCTGGCGGCCAGCGCCTTTTCCACGTCCTTCGCCAGGCCCGTGGTGGCGTCCTTGGTCGAATACACGATGGAGACGGATTTCGCGCCCACGTCGGCAAGCATGCCCAGCATGGCTTTTTCGTAGCCGGCCGTGTTATTGATGCGGAAAAAATTCTTGCGTCCGCTGGCCACCAGGCTGTCGTCGACGCCGCCCGAGGTGATGTAGACGAGCCCCAGCTTGTTGGCCGTATCCGAGGCGGGCGAGATATTGTTCGAGCCGTAGCCGCCCGTGATGGCCACGACGCCCTGGCTGGCCAGCTTTTCCACGGCGGCGATGGCCTTGGCCGGCGCCGATTCGTCGTCGACGGTGACGATCTTGACCTTGTGCTTGCCGTTGGTCTTGTTGAATACTTCGGCCGCGACCATGATGCCTTCCTGCATGCCGGCGCCGACGCGCGCCAGGTTGCCCGTGAGGGGAATTTCCGCGCCGACCAGGAATTCGTCGGCGCTGGCCTGCGACAGCCAGGCGCTGGCAACCAGCGCTGCCATGGCGATGCGTGTGTATGTGCGTTTCATCGTGTCTCCTCCGGTGATGTGACTTGGCTTGCCGGCGCCAGGATCGGCGCCGGCAACACTACCCGCCTGGGTTTTATTGTCGGGTCTCTTGCTAACAACTCGAATTCACTGCCTATCTTGCGCCATCTGCCGCAACTGGCCCTTCAAAATCTTGCCCGTGGCGGCGGCCGGCAAGGCTTCCATGACGATGATGGCGGACGGGCACTTGTACGGCGACAGCGTCTGCGCCAGCCAGGCCTGCAGCTCGGCCGCCGTGGTGCTCTGGCGCGAATCCAGCTCGACATAGGCGACGACGTCCTCGTTGCCGTCGTCCAGGGTGCGTCCCACCACGGCCGACTGGATCACGGACGGATGGGCATTCAGGGCCGTTTCCACTTCCAGCGGATAGACATTGAAGCCGGAGCGGATGATCAGTTCCTTGGTGCGCCCGACGATGAACAGCGCGCCGTCCGCTTCCTGGCGCGCCATGTCGCCCGTATTGAGCCAGCCGCCGTCGCGCATGGCGGCCGCCGTCATGGCCGGCTCGCGGTAGTAGCCGGCCATGACGTTCGGTCCGCGCATCCACAGTTCGCCTGCCTCGCCCGGCGCCACGTCGACGCCCTCGAAGCTGACCACGCGCACTTCCACGCCCGGTATCGGCGTGCCGACGGAATCGTCGGGGCGCGGCGACTCCAGGCGCGTCTGGCTGATGGTGGGCGAGCTTTCCGTCATGCCGTAGCCATTGTGCAGCGCGGTACCCAGCAGTTTTTCCACGTCGCGCTTGAGCGACGGCGCCAGCGGCGAGCCGCCCGCATAGGCAAAGCGCAGCCGCGTGGGCAGCGGGGTGTCGGGGCCGCCCAGGGTTTGCAGCAGTTTCGCGTACATGGCCGGCACGCCCTGCACGATGGTCAGTGCGTCGTCCTTCAGGGACGAGAGCAGGCCGTCGACGGAAAAGCGCGGCACCAGGTATAGCGCGGCGCCCGCATACAGGGTGCCCAGGGCCACCGAGGCCAGGCCATACACGTGCGAGATGGGCAGCACGCCATACGCGCGGTCGGAGCTGGTCAGGCCGCGCAGGGTGCTGGAGACGGCGGCGATGAACAGCAGGTTGCGGTGCGTCAGCATCACGCCCTTGGCCTGGCCCGTCGTGCCCGTGGTATAGATCAGCGCCGCCACTTGCCCGTTGCCGGGCACGCAGGCTTCGGCGATGCTGGCTTCATTCAGTCCGCCCGCCAGCAGCTCGCCCATGGCGTCGACCGTGACAGTGCTGGCGCCGTGGCGCGCCGCATGCGCGGCCGCTTCCGGCGAGGCGCCGGCCAGGAACAGCATCCTGCGCGCCGTGCAGTGGCCGGCGATGCTGTCGATCTCGCGCGCCGACAGCCGGGCATTGACGTTGACGATCCACGCGTCGATGCTGGCGCAAGCGAAGATCAGCGCCACCTGCAGCGCGCAGTTCTCGCCCACCACCATCAGGCGGTCGCCGGGGCGCACGCCGAGCTCGCGCAGCAGCTGCGCGGCGTTGTCCACGCCGTGCCGCAGCTGGGCGTAGCTCCATTGCCGGCCGCCTTCGTGCAGCGCCGGCGCGTCGGGCGTGCGGTCGGCCCAATATGCGGGGATGGCCGACAGGCGCGCCGGCAAGCCGGCCAGCAGTGCGGGAATGTCCATCGCGGTCTCCATTACTTTTGCGCTGCCTTGATCATGTTGCGGGCGATGACGATCTGCTGGATCTGCGTCGTGCCTTCGTAGATGCGGAACAGGCGCACGTCGCGGTAGAAGCGCTCGGCCGCGTATTCGCTGATGTAGCCCGCGCCGCCGTGGATCTGCACGGAGCGGTCGGCCACGCGGCCGCACATTTCGGAGGCGAACAGCTTGCAGCACGACGCTTCCGTCGAAATGTCTTCCCTGTTGTCGCGCCGGCGCGCGGCGTCGAGCACCATGCTGCGCGCCGCGTAAATCTCGGCCTTGCTGTCGGCCAGCATGGCCTGGATCAGCTGGAATTCGGCGATGGGCTGGCCGAACTGCTGGCGTTCCATCGCATAGGCCAGGGCGTCGGCCAGCATGCGTTCGGCCGCGCCCACGCAGACGGCGGCGATGTGCAAACGGCCCTTGTCGAGCACTTTCATGGCCGTCTTGAAGCCCACGCCTTCCTTGCCGCCGATGAGATTCGCGGCCGGCACGCGGCAGTTTTCAAAGATGACGTCGCAGGTATGCGCGCCTTGCTGACCCATTTTCCTGTCGATCTTGCCCAGCGAGAGGCCCGGCGTATCCTTTTCCACGATGAAGGCGGAAATGGCCGAGGCGCCGCGCTTGACGGGGTCCGTGCGCGCCATCACGGTAAAGATGCTCGCCTCGGGGGCGTTGGTGATATAGCGCTTGCTGCCGTTGAGGATGTAATGGTCGCCATCGCGCACGGCCGTCGTGCGCAGCGAAGCCGCATCGGAACCGGACCCCGCTTCCGTCAGCGCGAACGAGCCGATGATCTCGCCGGCCGCCAGCTTGGGCAGGTAATGCTGTTTCTGCGCCTCCGTGCCGTCGATCACGATGCCTTGCGAACCGATGCCGTTGTTCGTGCCGATCAGCGAACGGAAGGCCGGCGAGGTGCGGGCGATCTCGAAGGCCACGCGCACTTCCTCTTCCATGCTCAGTTCCAGGCCGCCATAGGCTTCCGGGATCGACAGGCCGAACAGGCCCAGTTCGCGCATCTGCGCCACGATGGCGGGCGGTATCGTATCCGTTTCGGCCACCAGCGCCTCGTTGGGCACCAGCACTTCGCGCACGAAGCGGGCGATGCTGTCGAGCAGGATGTTCAGGGTTTCTTCGTCGCGTATCATCGGGGTCCTCGGCGCGGTTGTCGGAGCTGTCATTGAGAGGGGCGCGCAGTCTAACCGCGGCCCAGGTTTTTTTCCACTGTTTTGACGAGGGCCGCCAGGCGCGGTCCCAGGTCGGATTCGAGTTTTTCGCGCGACAGCAGGAAGGCGGGGCCGCCGCAATTGAAGGCCATCACCTGTTCGCCGTCGGCGCCCAGCATGGGCACGCCCACGGCGTGCACGTCGTTCTGCCATTCGCCGGCCGAGATGCAAAAGCCCCGGTCCTGGTAATCCTTGAAGCCCTGTTCGATGCCTGCCTTGATGCGCGGCCAGCGTTCCGTCTCGTGCGCCCTGGCGTGGTCCATCAGGTAGTCGCGTTCGGCCTGCGGCAGGATGCACAGCAGCGCCTTGCCCATGGCGGTCGTCATCAGCGGAATGCGTGAACCGACATCGAGGCGCAGGGTGACGTTGGCGCTGCTGCGGCAGGTTTCCACATACACCATGCTCAGGCGGTCGCGCGTGCCCAGCGAAACGGAGGCTTGCGCATGTTCGGCCAGTTCTTCCATCAGCGGACGCGCCATCTTGCGCACGTCGAGGTTCGACAGCATGCGGTAGCCGAGGGCCAGCACGCCGGCGCCCAGCTGGTACTTGCCCAGACTGTCCGAGTAATTGAGGTAGCCCAGCTTGGTGAGCGTGTAGGTCAGGCGCGAGATCGTCGGTTTCGGGATGGCCGTGCGCTTGGCCATGTCCGCGTTCGACAGGAACACTTCGCCGGGGCGGAAGCAGCGCAGCACTTCCAGGCCCCGCGCCAGCGCGTTGACGAACTGGCGGTCCTTGCCTTCCTCGTCGTCGCTGAAGACGATGAGTTCCGGATCCGTTGCGGCTGGCGTATTGCTCATGTTTGCGGTCATTTTTCAGGCTCCCTGGAAACCAGTTTGCCTAGTCGAATCGGACGTGTCAATCGTTTTGTGAAACATTCGTTCGCACAGCGAAATGCTGCGCTGCATGAAAATTGCGGGAAAAATTGACCTGCGCAGGGGTTTTCCGCCTTGTCGCTTGAGGATCGCTATATACGTCTGTATATTGCGCTGTGGGATGACGGCTGCCTGTGGGCGGCTGCTTTTTTGCATATCGCTATATAAGACGATATATAACGAAAAGATGGAAGAATAAACGATGTTGAAACAGCTAATGACGGGTGCCGTAGCGCTGGCGCTGGCACAGGTGGCGCAGGCGCAGGCGCAGCAAGCGGCGGGCAAGGACGAGGCGGCGGCGCCATTCGTGCTGGGCACGGTGACGGTGGTGGGCCAGCGCGATGAACTCAGCGCACAGCAGGTGGGATCGCAGGTGAGCCGCGCCGAGATGCGCCGCTTTAACCGCGACAACGTGGGCGATGCCTTGAACCTGCTGTCGGGCGTGTCGGTGTCGACCAATTCGCGCAACGAGAAAACCGTCGCCATCCGCGGCTTCGACGCGCGCCAGGTGCCGCTGTACATCGACGGCATTCCCGTCTACGTGCCGTACGACGGCTACGTCGATTTCAACCGCTTCACGACCAGCGACCTGGCCGCCATCCAGGTGGCCAAGGGTTACAGCTCCGTGGCGTATGGCGCCAACACCCTGGGCGGCGCCATCAACCTGGTGTCGCGCAAGCCCACGGCCCGGATGGAGGGCGATGCCTCCATCGGTTTTGGCTCGGGCAGCGAGCGCCAGATGTCGGCCAACGTCGGCACCAACCAGGGCCTGTGGTATCTGCAGGCCGGCGTGTCGTATATCGACAGCGACGGCTTTCCCATGTCGTCCGATTTCCGCCCCACGGCCACGGAAGACGGCGGCACGCGCAACAATTCCTACCGCAAGGATCATAAACTGTCGTTCAAGGTGGGGCTGACGCCGGGCGGCGCGCAGGCGGGCGACGAATATGCGCTCAGCTACTACAAGCAGCATGGCGAAAAGGGCCAGCCGCCATCGACCAACCCCGTCGGCGCGCGCTACTGGCAATGGCCGTACTGGAACAAGGAAAGCGTGTATTTCGTGTCGCAGACGCGCCTGGGCGACGCCGAACGCCTCAAATTGCGCCTGTACCACGACAGCTACGACAATGAGATCACCTCGTACACGAACGGCAGCTACACGACGCTGAAGACCAGCGGCCAGGGCAGCGTCAGCGGCGGGCGCAGCATCTACAATGACCGCACGAATGGCGGCGCGGTGGAACTCGAATCGTTCCGCCTGGCCGCGCACAGCCTGCGCTTTGTCGCCAGCTACAAGGCGGACGAGCACCAGGAACGCGATGGCAAGGGCGTGCGCACCACCTGGTACAAGGATGCCCTGTGGACCCTGGGCGCGGAAGACAGCATCGCCCTGAATGCGGCGACGGCACTGTCGCTGGGTGTGTCGCGCAACGAGCTGCGCCCCGATACGGTCTACAGCGCCGGCAATGCCTACACCTTGCCGGGCAATCAGGCGGCGACCGACCTGCAGGCGGGCCTGTTCCACAACATGAGTCCCGAGGCGAAGGTGTACGCCACGGTGGCGCGCAAGTCGCGCCTGCCGACCCTGAAGGACCGCTACTCGCAACGCCTGGGCACATATATCGAAAACCCGGCCTTGCGCGCGGAAGAAGCGCTGAACTATGAGCTGGGCTACCAGGCAAGCGTGCGCGGGCTGGCGTTTGACGCCGCCCTGTTCTACAGCGACGTGAAGGACAAGATCCAGAGCGTGGCGAATGTGGCGGGCGTGCGCGCGCAGATGCAGAACGCGGGCAGGGCGCATATCAGCGGCGTGGAACTGGGCTTGCGCGGCCGCGCCGGCGCCTGGCTGGACTTCGGCGGCAACTACACGTACACGGACATGAAGAACGTCAGCGATCGCGCCATCCGCCTGACGGACGTGCCGCGCCACAAGCTGACGGCGCACGCCGTGCTGCACGCGGCGCGCCAGGTCGACGTGGTGGCGATCGCTGAATCAAACAGCGGCCGCTGGGTCTCGAACACCCTCGAACTCGGCGGTTTTACCACCGTCAACCTGAAGGCCGTGTACCGCCCCATGCCGGCCTTGAGCCTGGAAGCGGGCGTGGCGAACCTGGGCGACCGCAATTACGCGCTGTCCGACGGTTTTCCCAGCGCGGGACGTACGTGGCTGGCCAATGCGCAGGTCCAGTTCTGATGTTTTGAATGTTCCATGAAAGGATACGGCATGTTGAAGAAAATACTCGCTGCCTGCACTTCGGCGGCGCTGCTGGCGGCGGCGCCCGCGTGGGCGGACCCGGCGCCAGCGCGCGACAATATGAGCCACGCGCTGGCCGTGACGGGCATGGTGGAAATGCCATTGAACCTGAAGGTGGGGGACCTGCGCCAGCTGCCGCCGGCCAATGGCGGTGAAATCGCCGTCACGCGCCACAATGGCGAGAAGGCCGAAACCATCACCGGCTATCGTGGCGTGCGCCTGCGCGATATCCTCGACAAGGCCGTGCTCGATGCGCCCGGCCACAACGACGTCAAGAAGCTTGCCATCATCGCCACGGCCACCGATGGCTACGCGGTGGTGTTCTCGTGGGGCGAGCTGTATAACGCGCCGGCCGGCGAGGGCGTCATCGTCTATTACGAGAAAAACGGCAAGGCCCTCGACGACAATGATGGCGAGATCGCCCTGATTTCTGCGCAAGACATCCGTACGGGGCCCCGCCACGTGAAATGGCTGAACGGCATCGAGGTGCGCAAGCTGGTGGAGTGATGTCCACCTGGTGGAGAAAAAACGCGCCGTGGAGCTGTCCACGGCGCCTTTTTTTATGCCGCCAGCGCCGTTCGCATGGCCGGGCCCGCTACATCGAACAATCCCCGCGCCGCCGGCGTCAAGCCCAGCATGTGGATGGACGCATGGATCATGCCGTCGAGCTGCACGCACGCGGCTGCCACGCCGTCATCGCGCAAGCGCCGCGCATACGTCTCGCCCTCGTCATGCAGCGGGTCGTATTCGCATACCAGCACGGTCGCCGGCGGCAAGTCCTTCAGCGAGCCAGCCCGCAGCGGCGCCGCATATGGGTTCGTGCCTTCGGCCGGGACGTTCAGGTAGGCCGACCAGCAGAAGCGCATGGCGTCCCGTGTCAGCGAATGGCCTTCCGCATAGCGCTGGTACGAGGCCGTGTCGAAGGCGAAGTCGAGCGCCGGGTACAGCAGCAGCTGGTGCGCCAGGGCAGGTCCGGCCTGGTCGCGCGCCATCAGGGCGGCGGCCGCCGCCAGATTGCCGCCCGCGCTGTCGCCGCCCACGGCCAGCCGCTTCGCGTCGATGCCCAGCGCCTGCGCCTTGTCCGCCACCCAGCACAGGGCACGGTAAAAGTCATCGAGCGGCACGGGGAACTTGTGCTCGGGCGCCAGCCGGTAATCGACGGAAAAGATCACGCAGCCGGTGGCATTGGCCAGCGCGCGGCACGGATTGTCGTACAGCTCCAGCGAGCACAGACACCAGCCGCCGCCATGCGCGAAGACGATGGCCGGCAGGGGCTTGCCTGTGTCCGCGCCGGCAGGCACGTAGGCGCGCACGGCCAGTGCGTGTTCGCCGGGCACGATGTAGTCCTTGACGGACGCCACCTCTTCCAGCGGTCCGTGCAGCTGGCGCAAGCCCGTTTCCGTGGCCGCCCGCAGGTCCGCCAGCGAGGCGGGCTGCGGCGCACCGTTCGCCTGCGCCAGGAAGGCCGCTATGCGTGGATCGAGGCTCATGCAGGCTCTCCGGCCAGGAAGGGCAGCAGGTGGGCGATGAACGCTTCCGGTTGTTCTTCCATGATGAAGTGGCCGCACTCGGCGACGATGGCGCCTTGCAGAATTTTTGCCTTGCCCTGCATGGTCAGCAGCGGCGCGTCGTTGGTGGCGTGGTCGGCGCCGATGGCCAGCACGGGCATGGACAGGCTCGTTTTCGCCCGGACCAGGTTTTGCCGGATGGTTTCCGGGATCGCCCGGTAGTAGGCGAAGCCGGAGCGCAGCGCGCCTGGCGTGGCGTAGGCGTCCGCATACACGTCGACGGCCACCTTGTCGCGGCGGTATGACCAGCGGTCCAGGATGAAGCGGATGTATTCGCGCTCCTTGCCGGCCGTGAGCATCTCCGGCAAGTCCAGCACCTGGTTGAACATGAAGTGCCACAGGAAGATGTTGTCGGACGGCGCCACGAAGATGGGCGGCGCCGGCGCCAGGCCGGGAATCACGGCTTCCGTCAGCGCCAGTTTTGTCACGGCCTGCGGGAAATCGCTGGCCAGCGCATAGCCGACCCACATGCCGATGTCGTGGCCGACCACGTCGTACTGGGCATGGCCCAGGGCCAGCATGGCGCGGTGCAGGGTGGCCGCCACGGCGCCCGTGTCGTAGCCGCCGGCCGGGCGGTCGGAGTGGCCGCTGCCTGGCGGGTCGATGGCGATCGCCTGGTAGCCCTGGGCCGCCAGGGCCGCCATCACGTGGCGCCAGGCGTACCAGGTCTGCGGCCAGCCGGGGATCAGCAGCACGGGTTTTCCTTCGCCGGCGATGACGCAATGCAGGCGCTGGCCGTCGATGCGCACGTAGTCGTGGGTGTAGCTGTTGTCATTCTGATGCATGGCAAGTCCTTGTATTTATTCAGTTGATTAGTTGTGCTGGATGCCCAGCAGGGTATTGATCTGTTGCGCGCTGACGGGGGCGCCGGCGAAGTCGTCGAAGATCTTGTCGGTCACGGGAATGATGTGGGCGTTGATGAAGGCCACGCCCTCACGCGCGCCCACTTCCTGGTCCTTCAGGCAGCATTCCCATTCCAGCGTGGCCCAGCCCGCGTAGTCGTTCTGCGCCATCTTCGAGAAAATGGCCTTGAAGTCGACCTGGCCGTCGCCCAGCGAACGGAAGCGCCCGGCGCGGTTTTCCCACGACTGGTAGCCGCCGTAGATGCCTTGCCGTCCTGTCGGATTGAATTCCGCATCCTTCACATGGAACATGCGGATGTGGTCCTTGTAGATATCGATGAATTCCAGGTAGTTCAGCTGCTGCAGCACGAAGTGGCTCGGGTCGAACAGCATCTTGCAGCGCGGGTGGCGGCCCACGCGCTCGTAAAACATCTCGAAACTGATGCCGTCATGCAGGTCTTCGCTCGGGTGGATTTCGTAGCACAGGTTGATGCCCTGTTCCTCGCACACGTCGAGGATGGGCAGCCAGCGGCGCGCCAGCTCGTCGAAGGCCGCCTCGATCAGGCCGGGCGGGCGCTGCGGGAACGGGAACAGGTAGGGCCAGGCGAACGATCCGGAAAACGTGCCCATGTCCGTCAGGCCCAGGCGCTTCGAGGCCATGGCCGCCAGCTTGACCTGTTCGATGGCCCACTCGGTGCGCGCTGCCGGCTTGCCGTGCAGGTGTGCCGGCGCAAAGCTGTCGCACAGCGCGTCGTAGGCCGGGTGCACGGCCACCAGCTGGCCGAGGATGTGCGTCGTCAGTTCGCTGATGACGAGGCCATGGCTGGCCAGCATGGCAACGAGGTCGTCGCAGTATTGCTGGCTGTGGGCGGCCTGCGCCACGTCGAACAGGCGCGCATCCCAGGCGGGAATCTGCAGGGCCTTGAAGCCCATGCCGGCCGCCCACTCGGCGATGGCGGGCAGGGTGTTGAAGGGCGCCGTATCGGCGGCGAATTGTGCCAGGTGCAGGCTTGGTCCTTGGATGGTTTTCATATCGGCTCCTATTGTTTGTCGATCGACAAAGAATAGGCGAAATTTTCCGCGCGGTCAAGGCCGTCATGCAAAATAAATCGGGAACGCGGTACGCGCCCCAGGCGTTATACTGGCCGCCACTTCGCAAGCAGAGGATCAAGATGGCAGGAAGACCGAGGGAATTTGACCGCGCGCTGGCGCTGGAAAAAGCGCGCGACGCGTTCTGGACGCGCGGTTACGAAGGCGTGTCGATGGCCGACCTGGTGGCGGCGCTGGGCATCGCCTCGGCGCGCATCTATGCGGCGTTCGGCTCGAAGGAGCAGCTGTTCCGCGAAGCCGTGGAACTGTATGAAACAGGCGAGGGCGCGTTTGCCGTGCACGCCCTGGCCGCCAGCCTGAACGTGCGCGACGCGGTGGCGCGCATGCTGGAAGAAGCGGTGCTGCTATATACGCGCAGCGGCCAGCCGCAAGGCTGCATGGTGGTGACGGCCGCCACCAACACCAGCGCGGACAACGCCGGCATCGCCGACTGGCTGGCGCAGCACCGCCGCGCGCGCACGCAAGCCGTCATCGCTCGCTTGCGCGCGGCGCAGCTGGCGGGGGAATTGAAAGAGGAGGCGGACGTGCAGGCGCTGGGCGATTATTATGCGGCGCTGCTGCATGGCTTGTCGGTGCAGGCGCGCGACGGCATTCCCGCCGAGCGCCTGCTGGCGCTGATTGCGCCGGCCATGGCGCCGCTGGCGCTGGAAATGAAAAACCAGACTATCTTGCCGATAGTCGCAGTATCTACGTCTTGACGTCGATCAGGCTGCCCAGCGCCTGGTCGGCCGCCTTGACGACATTCGCCGATAGATTGAAGCCGGCCTTGTAGACGAGGTTATCCGTCAGTTCGGACGCCAGGCCGACGCCGTTCGGCCGGCTTTCCGCAGCCTTGGCCGCGTTGGCATTGGCGCCGCTGACGCTTTCGCCGGCGGCCAGCTTGCGCCCCTCGACGGAGAGGGTGACGCCCGTGCCGGCCGGGCTGGCTTCCTGGAAGCGGGCTTCCTGCGGCTGGAAGCCTGGCGTATTCGCATTCGCGACATTATGGGCGGCCACGTCCAGCGCGCGCTGGTTGGCGGTCAGCCCCGAGGTGCCGGTGGTGAGGGCGGATATGGACATGGCGACTCCTTCAGAATACCGCCAGTTTACTCCCGTATCGGGTAAAAATGGTTGGCGCAAGGCAACAATTCGCCGGCGGGTTGATTCCGGCGAAAAATAGTTATCTGACGTAACTTTTTGATCTTGTTCTGTGGCATGGCGCTGCCTAGACTGGCCGGGTAGTCATCCATGGAGTGCGTCATTTCCCGCCCTGTCCGCCACTTGCTCCCGAGTTTGCTGCTCGGCTTGTCTTGCCTGTCCCTGCACGCCCAGGCTTCCACACTGCCATTGCCGCTCGACGCCCGCTTGAACGAGCAGGTCATCCTGGTGCCGGCCGGCGACGGCAGGCGCGAGGCGCTGCAAACGACGCTGTTCCGCCCGTCCGGTCCCGGCCCGTTTCCCCTGTTGCTGATGAATCATGGCAAGTCCGCGGGGCCGGCGCGGCTGCAGCAGCGCGAGCGCTTCATTTACATGGCCACGGAATTCGTGCGCCGCGGCTATGCCGTCATGCTGCCCATGCGCGCCGGGTATGCGCAGTCCACGGGTGCGTACCGCGATGCCGACTGCGACATGCTGGCCAATGCCCAGGGCCAGGCGCTCGACGCGCTCGACGCGCTGGCCTATGCGCGCCGCCAGAGCTGGGTCGACCCCGCGCGCATCGTCGTGGCCGGCCAGTCGTATGGCGGCATGGCGGCGCTGGCGCTGGCGACGCGGGCGCTGCCCGGCGTGCGCGGCGTACTCAATTTTGCCGGCGGCCTGCGCGTCGATGCGCCCGGCTGCGACTGGCCTTCGGCGCTTGCCAGGGCCTTTGCCACGCTGGGCGCCTACAGCCGCATTCCCAGCCTGTGGCTGTACGGCGCGAATGACTCCTATTTCGGGCCGGCGCTGGCGCGGCGCCTGTTCAACTCGTATCGCGGTTCGGGCGGCAAGGGGGAACTGGTCGCGTATGGGCCGTTCAAGCGCGATGCCCACCTGACCCTGGGCAGCCGCGATGGCGTGGCCGTGTGGCTGCCGGCCACCCTGCGCTTCCTGCAAAAGATCGGCATGCCGGTGCGGCAGGTGTACGCCGTGGCCGATCCGCCGCCGCCTTGCGAGACGCATTTCGCGCCGTTCGATGATATCGCCGCCGTGCCCTACCTGGCCGCGCCGGGCCGCGCCGCCTACCGCGACTTCCTCGACAACACGGCGCCGCGCGCCTTTGCCGTCTCTGCCAGCGGTGCCTGGGGCTGGGCGGCGGAGGGCGAAAGTCCCGATGTGCGCGCGCTGGCGTCGTGCCAGCAGCGCAGCAGTGCGCCGTGCCAGCTGTATTCGGTCGATGAAAGCGTCGTCTGGACGGGAAACCGTAGTGGCGCGGGCGCCGCCGGCGGCGCGGAATAGGCGGGCGCGCACGATAGTTGTCGCCGAAACGGGCGGCGGGCGAATATACTAGGCGAAAAGGGAGGCGTTGCGCTTCCCGTCCGCCCTTATCATCAAGCGAGAATTCACCCTTATGGCGTCATCCCCAGAAAACCTCAGCATGGCCGTGTTTTGCGACTTCGAGAACGTCGCGCTCGGCGTGCGAGATGCAAATTACGAAAAATTCGATATCAAACCGATCCTGGAACGCTTGTTGCTCAAGGGTAGCATCGTCGTCAAGAAGGCGTATTGCGACTGGGACCGCTATAAAAGCTTCAAGGGCACCATGCACGAAGCGAACTTCGAGCTGATCGAAATTCCCCATGTGCGCCAGTCCGGCAAGAATTCGGCCGACATCCGCCTGGTGGTCGATGCGCTGGACCTGTGCTACACCAAGGCCCACGTCAACACCTTCGTCATCATCAGCGGCGATTCCGATTTTTCGCCGCTGGTGTCGAAGCTGCGCGAAAACGCCAAGCAGGTGATCGGCGTGGGCGTCAAGCAGTCGACTTCCGACCTGCTGGTGGCCAACTGCGACGAATTCATTTTCTACGACGACCTGGTGCGCGAAAGCCGCCGCACGGCCGCCAAGCGCGACGCGCGCGAAACGCCGGCCGCCAAGCGCTCGCCGGACGAGGAAGTGCGCCGCAAGGAAAAATACGAGTCGCGCAAGACGGAAGCGATCGAGATGGCCGTCGAGACCTTCGACGCGCTCGTCTCCGAGCGCGGCGACAGCGGCAAGATCTGGGCCTCGATGCTGAAAGAGGCGATCAAGCGCCGCAAACCCGACTTCAGCGAGTCGTATTACGGCTTCCGCACCTTCGGCAACCTGCTGGAAGAAGCGCAGACGCGCGGCTTGCTGGAGTTCGGCCGCGACGAGAAATCGGGCGCCTATGTCTACCGCAGCAGCGGCCTGGTGCCGGTAGCGGCGCCGCTCAGCGCGGAGACGGGCAGCGACGCCGCCGTCGCCGGCGAGACGGCCGTGACGGAAGAGGGCAGCCGCGAGGGCGGCAGCCGCCGCGATTCGCGCCGCAATGGCCGTGGCGGCCGCAAGCAGAACGAACATCGCCGCGGCGAAGCCGCGCCACAGGCCTTCGTGCCCGTGGCCGACGCCGAAGCGGTCGTCGTGGAACAGTATGCGCCGGCGCCGCAGCCGGACGTGGTGCATGAAGTGGCCGAAGCTGCAGTCGAAGCGGCGGCCGACGAAGGCAATGCCAAGCGCGGTGCGCGCCGCAATGGCCGTGGCGGCCGCAAGAATGGCGATGGCGCCCGCGAAGCGCGCGCCGACGTTGTCGAGGCAGCGCCCGTGCCGGAAGCCGTGCCTGCGCCAGTGCCTGAGCCTGAGCTGGTCGTGGAAGCGGTAGCCGAAGCGAAGCCGAAGGCCAAGCCGCGCACGCCGGCCCGCAAGGCGGCAGCGGCGAAAAAGCCTGCCAAGAAGGCGGTAGACGCCGTGGTCGAGGCAGCGCCAGTGCTTGTCGAAGCGGCACCGGTGGAAATCGCGCCCGTGGCCGAAGACAAGCCGGCCAAGGCGCCGCGCAAGACGCCGGCGCGCCGTCCGGCGCGCAAGAAGGCGGAAGCGGCTTGATTGACACCCCCAAAGCAGGTACCGGGGGCGGACCCTCAGGGGCCGACCCCGGCATTTCTATTGGGTGAAGTTGCTTCACCTGGTCCCCAAGCGTGTACGATGAGCCTGTTTTCAACGGGGCGGGCGGTGGTGCATGTATTACGGTGAACGTTTCAACAGCATTTCCCATACGGTGGGCGCCGCGCTGGCGGCCATCGGCGGCGTCATCCTGATCGTCGTGGCGGCCCGCACGGGCGACCCGTGGAAAATCGTCAGCTGCAGCGTGTATGCGGCCATGCTGCTGACCCTCTACCTCACCTCCACCCTGTACCACAGCGTGCGCGGCAAGGCCAAGGCCGTGCTGCAGCGGCTCGACCATTGCGCCATTTACCTGCTCATCGCGGGCACCTACACGCCGTTCATGCTGGTCACCCTGCGCGGGCCGTGGGGCTGGTCGCTGTTCGGCGTCGTGTGGGGGCTGGCGCTGATCGGCATCGTGCAGGAATATGTGTATGCCAGGGGCGCGCGCATCCTCTCGCTGGTGATTTACGTGGCGATGGGCTGGCTGATCGTCATCGGCATCAAGCCCTTGCTGGCCGCGCTGGAATGGGACGGTTTCCTGTGGCTGGTGGCGGGCGGCCTGTGCTACACGGGCGGCATCGCCTTCTACGCCACCGACCACAAGCTGCGCCATGGCCACGGCATCTGGCACCTGTTCGTGCTGGCCGGCAGCAGCTGCCATTTTATCGCCATTTTATTCTACGTAGCCTGACGTTGGCCGCCGCCTTCACTGTTGCCATAATTCCATTATAATGGCGGAATATGTGAAATGCAGGCAATAATAAGGCTAGAATGGATATCAATTCCGACGATCTGAAAATCTTCGTCACCGTCATCGACAGCGGCACCCTGAGCGCGGCCGCCGTGCACCTTGGACAAACCACCTCGGGCGTCAGCCGCGCCCTGTCCCGACTGGAAGACAAGCTGGCGACGTCGCTGCTGACGCGCACCACGCGGCGCATGGAGCTGACGGAAGAGGGCCAGCTGTTCCTGGAAAAGGCGCGCGCCATCCTCGCCTCGATGGAAGACGTGGAAGAGTCGATCCGCATCCGCCGCCAGAAACCGGCCGGCCGCCTGTCCGTGGACGCCGCCTCGCCTTTCATGCTGCATTGCGTGGTGCCGCACGTGGCCGAATTTCGCGCCATGTACCCGGACATCCGCCTGGAACTGACCAGCAACGACCAGATCGCCGACCTGCTCGAGCACCGCACCGATATCGCCATCCGCATCGGCGCCCTGGTCGACTCGACCCTGCATGCGCGTCCGCTCAGTGCCAGCCCCCTGCACGTGCTGGCCACGCCGGCCTACCTGGCGCGCCACGGCACGCCGGCCACGCCGGAAGAGCTGGCCGGCCATGCGCTGCTGGGCTTTGCCCAGTACGAGCTGGGCAACAACTGGCCGCTGCGCCACGCGGCCGGCAACAGCCTGCAGATCGTGCCCGCGCTGGCCGCGTCCAGCGGCGAGACCCTGCGCCAGCTGGCCCTGCACGACCAGGGCATCGTATGCCTGTCCGACTTCATGACGAAGGACGATATCGCCGCCGGCCGCCTGGTGCAGGTGCTGCAGCCGTACTACACGGGCTACCGGCAGCAGATCCACGCCGTGTACTACCGCAATACGCAGCTGGCGCAGCGCATCAGCTGCTTCCTCGAATTCCTGCAGCAAAAGCTGTAGCCCGGCCATGAAGGAGAACGGCATGCAGTGTCCGACCTGCGACGCGTATGGCGACCTGGTACGCGCAAGGGTCCGGAAAACAGGGCAGGAAGTCATCGTCTGCACGGAGTGCGATCTGCTGTGGCCGCATGCGGACCGGCACATCGATGCGGCGCGCGCCACGGATGTGGCCTCGTTCCTGGCGCAAGCGGGCCTGGACGGGGAATGGCAGGAACTCGACATCATCGCCAGGCTGCCGGCAGCGTAGTCCTGGCGCCGCTGGCTAGGGCGCGACGGCCGCTTCTTCCGCCCGCAGCAGCGCTTCCACCTCGTGCGCCGGCAGCGGATGGCTGAAATAAAAGCCTTGCGCCTCGTCGCAGCCGTGGCGGCGCAGGTAGTCGAGCTGTTCGGCCGTCTCCACGCCTTCGGCCACCACGCGCAGCTTCAGGTTGTGCGCCAGGGCGATGATGGAGACGACGATGGCCGCGTCGTCGGCGTCGCTGGCGACGTCGTTGACGAAGCTGCGGTCGATCTTCAGCACGTCGATGGGGAAGGTGCGCAGGTAGGCAAAGCTCGAGTAGCCGGTGCCGAAATCGTCGATCGACAGCTGCACTCCCAGCGCCTTCATGTCGTGCAGCTGGCTGACGGCCAGCGCCACGTCGTGCATGAACAGGCTTTCCGTCAGCTCCAGTTCCAGGCAGGCCGGCGCCAGGCCCGTCTCGGCCAGCACGTCGGCGATCGAGGCCACCAGGTTCGGCTCGTTGAACTGGCGCGCCGACAGGTTCACTGCCAGGCGCAGCCGGCCCAGTCCCGCCGCATGCCAGGCCTGCATCTGCGTGCACGCCTGGCGCATGACCCAGGCGCCGATCGGCACGATCAGGCCCGTATCCTCGGCCAGCGCGATGAAGCGCTGCGGCGCCACCATGCCCAGGTCCGGATGCTGCCAGCGCAGCAGCGCTTCGAGGCCGACGATGCGGCCGCTGGCCAGGTCCAGCTGCGGCTGGTAATGCAGCACGAACTGCTCGCGTTCGAGGGCGTTGCGCAGCGCCGTCTCGATGCGCAGGCGCTCCAGCGTGGCCTGGTTCATGGCCGGCGTGTAGAACTTGATGTTGTTGCGGCCCTGCTTTTTGGCGCAGTACATGGCGATGTCGGCCTGTTCGATCAGGTTCTGCGTCTCGCCATTCAAGGTCACGTCGCCGGGCATGTCGTAGCGCGACATGTCGTAGACGGCCACGCCGATGCTGCAGGTGACGAAAAACTCCTTGCCGTCGAGCATGACCGGCTGCGCCACGGCATCCATCACGCGCTGCACGATGGCGCTGCTGAGGGTTTCGTCGGCCTGCTCGCACAGGATGGTGACGAATTCATCGCCGGACAGGCGCGCCACGGTATCGCTTTCGCGCAGGCTGGCCTGCAGGCGCGCGGCGATGGTTTTCAGCAGCAGGTCGCCGGCCTTGTGGCCCAGGCTGTCGTTGACGAACTTGAATCGGTCGAGGTCGATTAACAGCACCCACAGCGCGCGGTTTTTGCGGCGCGACAGGGCCATGGCTTGCGCCAGGCGGTCGCGCAGCAGGGCGCGGTTGGGCAGGCCCGTGAGCACGTCGTGGTGGGCGATATGCTGGATTTGCTGCTCGGCCAGCTTGCGTTCCGTGATTTCCGAGCCCGTGCCCCGGTAGCCGCGAAATTCGCCCAGCTCATTGAACAGCGGTTCGCCGTTGATGCTGAACCAGCGCAGCTGGCCATCGCGGTCGTTCATCGCATATTCGAGGTTGAAGAAGGGCAGGTGGGCTTCCAGGTTGGCGATATGCTGCTTGCCCCAGCGCGAATTGCGCATCTCCGGGTTGTTGTCCCAGCGCGTCATGCCGATGAAGCGTTCCAGCGGCATGTTCGACTTGTCCGTGAAGCCGCTGGTGATGTGGGTGAAGCAGAAATGGGCATCCTGCTCCCAGTACCAGTCCGAGGACAGGGCCAGCAGGCGGCGGAAGCGCTTTTCGCTTTCCTGCAGCGCCCGCTCGGTACGCTGGCGCGCCCGCACGTCGGCGCTCAGCAGTTCATTGCTGCGCTTGAGGTCGGCGGTGCGCTGCTCGACCAGCAGTTGCACGCGGCGCGAGCGCTGCGTCAGCGTTTGCACGAAGGCGGTCGTCAGCACGCTGAACAGCAATCCCGTAAGCAGGGTGAACAGGGAACCCAGGTGGTCGGCCAGGAAAGGACGCGGATGGGCTACCACGCGCACATGCCAGGGCCGGCCGGCGGCGGCAAAGGCGCTGTCATAACCGTTGTGGTAGGCGAATTGCAGCCAGCGTGGCAGCGATTCCCAGGCGCTGGCCGGCTGGTCGGTGGTGTCCTTGCCATGCCGGAAGATGATGTGCCGCGGGTCGGCGCCCGCGTCCGCATAGACGCTGATTTCCAGCTGCGGATCGCTCAGCAGGTCGGCGCCGGCGAGGATTTTCTGTACCAGTTCGCTGCCGCGGATGACGGCCGCCGTATCGCCGATCAGCGCCGCGCGCCGCTGCTGTATGGTTTGCAGCGGCATGCCATGGCGGTACACGGGGCGCAGGATGACGAAGCCGCGCTGCGGCCCCTGCGCCAGGGCCAGCAGGCCGGTGGCCGTGGTCTGGCCGCTGATGATGGCCTGTTCCAGCGCGCCGGCCAGCAAGCCGTCCGGGCGCACGTTCAGGCCGAAGGCGGGACGGTTGCCTTCCAGCGGTTCCAGGTAGTCGACCATCAGGTAGCTGGCATGCGCGGCGGCCGGCACGACGGCGCCATTGCGCATTTCCGTCATCGCGTAGTCGGGCACGATGCGCCGCAGGCCGGCCTCGAATTCGGCGCGCTGCGCGTGCGGCACGAAGCGGTGGAAATTGAAGGCCTGGATGAACGGGTGGCGCTGCAGCAGCGGCGTGGTGAAGTCGTGGAACTGTTCGCGCGTGACGGGCACGATGGCGGCAAACAGCTGGTTGGTGGTGGTCAGCACTTCCACCGCGTCGTCGAGTCCCTGTTCGATGGCGGCCACGCGCGCGCCGGCGCGCTGTTGCAGGCTCAGGCTCATCTTGTCGTATTCGAGCTGGCTGATGGCGGCGAACAGCACGGCCGTCACGCTGGCGCCGCAGGCAAAGGTCAGTGCGGCCGCGGCGGAAATCGAGAATGGCAGGCGGCCACGCAACATGGGGGATTCCTATTTCACTTCATGGTGACAATTGTTCGGCCTGCGCGGGCCGGCCCGCGCAGGCCGTAGTTTGTCATAAACCACATCCATCATGCTGATTTTGCACCAAATTACTGCTAATAAGCAACAAAATCTATGACCGGGGAAGACGACTATCGGTCGCTGCCTGCACCCGTGCCTGCGTCCGCTTGCCGGCGCAGGCGCCACAGCTGCCATGCCGGCAGCAGCCGGTTCAGGAAGCCCATGCCGCAGGCGCGCCGCCAGCGCGCCAGGCGCACGACGCGCAGGGCGCGGCCGGCCCCGAGCTTGTCCGGCCTGGCCGCGAAGATGATGCGGTTGTTGCCGGCGATGCCATCGAAGCTGCAGACGGCGCCGCGGAAGGTCAGCATCAGGCGCTCCAGCATGGCCGGATACTGGCGGTCATAGCTGAACAGGTTGGCCACCAGCACGCCGCCGGGCAGCAGGGCACGCAGGCAGTCCGCATAAAAGCGCGCGCTGCCCAGGGCCGGCGGCAAGCCCGTCTCGTCGTAGCCGTCGAGCAGCAGCACGTCGGCGCAGCCCGGATGCTGGCGGATGTAGCTGACGGCGTCCGTCTCGATGATGCGCAGGCGCGCGTCGTCGGGCGGCAGCATGAACTGCTCGCGCAGGGCGATCACGTCGGCGCGCAGTTCCAGCACGGTGATGCGCGCGTGCGGCAGGTGGCGGTGGCAGAACTTCAGCAGCGAACCGCCGCCCAGGCCCACCATCAGGATATGCCGCGGGCGCGGCACGAACAGGGTAAAGCACATCATGGCGCGCGCATAGCGCAGCAGCAGGTGGTCGGGGCGCGACAGCAGCATTTCGCTCTGGATCATGCCGGGCTCGAATTCCAGGCGGCGCCGGTCGCCGCAGGTATGCACTTGCGGGGCGCGCAGCGTGGTGAATTTGCTTTCCGACATAGGACGACTTCGCTGAGTAAACTTGGGCTCGATGTTTTGTTGCATTCAGAGAAATCTGATAAGCTCCCATGAGCATACCCGATTAATCCGCACACAGCGTCCGCGTGCAGCGGCGGCGGGCTGGCCGCCCGTCTTTTTGCGCGCGGGATGGCAGGCAGCGCAAGGCAGTATACGGCGCGCAGCGGCAGGGCCGCGCGGTCGGGCACCATGGAGACAAGCATGTTTTTGGATCACCCCATCATTACGGCGACGAACAGTTTTACGGAGCCGGACCGCATCGAGCGGCTGACGCGCGTGTATGGCTACGCGGCGGCGCTGGCCGACCAGGCCGACAATTTCGTCTTTATCGAAAAAGTGGCGCAGATCCACGATCACAAGGGCACCCTTATCGTCTTCTGGCATGAGGCGCCCAGCGACGCGGAAAAGCAGTACTTCGTGCAGGCCTGGGCCAGCAAGGTCGGCGACGGCAGCACCAATGTCGAACACGAAATCTGACCTGATGCGCCGCGTCGCCGCGGCGCCCGCCTAGCCCATGGATATCAAGACCCTGGTACTGGCCCTGGCACTCGGCAACCTGAGCCTGTGCGCGGCCCTGTTCTTCTTCGAGTACGAGCGCAAGAAGTCGCTCAGCATGTCCACCTGGGCGGTGGCCAAGCAGTGCCAGGCCGTGGCCTGGTGCCTGCTGTACTTCCGCGGCGTGCTGCCCGATTTCCTCTCCATCTTGCTGGGCAACAGCCTGCTGTTCGCCGGCATGGCGCTCGACGCGGGCGCCCTGTGGCAGGCGGCCGGGCGCAGCGGCTGGCGCCGCTACGTGCTGCCCGCGCTGGGCGTGTCGGTCGCGCTGTTTGCCGCCTGCTACCTGTTCGACGTGGCGCCGCTGTTGCGCAGCGCCGGCGGTTCGCTGATCGTCGCCGGCTTCTTCCTGGCCGGCGTGGCCGCCCTGTGCCTGAAATGGCGCGAAGCGAGCATGCTGCGCCGCTTCCTCGTCGCCAGCATGGGCATCCTGTCGCTGCTGATCGCCGCGCGCGGCGTGCTGGCGGCGGCCGTGCCCGATTTTGACGCGGAACTGATGCAGCTGGCTGGCTTCGGCGCGCTGTACCTGATGATGCTGACGAATGCCTTCGGCTACCTGCTGCTGTCGCGCGAAAAGCTGGGCGGCGAGCTGGCGCGGCTGGAAGTGCTGGACACGGCCACGGGCGTGCCGAACCGGCGCGGTTTTTACCAGGCGCTGGCACCGTGGATGGCGCTGGCGCGCCGGCCCGGCTTGCCGACGGCGCTGGTGGTGCTCAATATCGACCATTTCAAGCGCGTCAACGACAGCTACGGCCATCCGGTGGGCGACGCCGTGCTGAAGGCCATCGTCGACACGTGCCGCCAGCAGTTGCGCGACAGCGACCTGATGGGTCGCCTGGGCGGCGCCGAATTCGCCATCCAGCTGCCGCGCACCAACCTGGCCGATGCGCTGATGGTGGCCGAGCGCATCCGCGCCGCCGTCGAGGCGCTGCCCGTGAAGACGGAGCGCGCCGTGCTGCAGCTGACAGCCAGCCTGGGCGTGACCACCATCCGCGCCGAGGACAGCACCGTCAGCCTGTTCCAGCGCGCCGACGAAGCGCTGCAGGCGGCCAAGCGGACCGGCCGCAACAGGGTCGTCGAGGCGCAGGGCGCCAGCACGCTGGACGCGTAGGCCAGCCTTACTTCTTGTGCGAGCCCAGCCAGCTGGGGTCCTTGCCGCATTCCTTGCTCAGGAACAGGGCGTCGAGGCCGGGATCGCAGCGCCGGTCAGGCGCCTTCATCGGCTCCACGTTCAGCCACTCGCTCCTGGGCAGTATCTTTTCTTCGCGTGGCGACACCGGTGGCGCGGGCGGCAGGCTGTCGAGGTCCACCCGCTTTGGCAGGGCGGCGGGCGCGGGCGGCGTGGCCCAGTCCGCATCAACGTCAAGGCGCGCCGGCGGCGTGCCCGTGCTGGCGTCCGCGCGTGGCGCCTGCGTGCTTGCCTGAGCGGCGGCGCAGAGCAAGCCGCCTGCGAAGACGAGCAACGCCGCGCGCGTGGCTGTGCTGCATACTGAAATCATGGTCTCTCCTTAAGCTATGCCGGGAAGGCGTCCCGCTAGTATGACGGCATGAAGAAGCAAAAAGACAAGAAAATTGAAACTGCATGTTACCAAAGGGACTATAGTTACTGGTAGCGAGCAGGTGCGCCGCAGCAAGATGGCCGAGGGGCGGGGCGCCAGCATGCAAGACGTGTGCATTCCCTAACTTTCATTTAAGCTAAGCAAGTTATGCTGTGGGGCGCACGCTTGCTTGCCTTTGCCGTCCGCGCCGCAGTTCCCCTTTTTTACTCTTGTCAGGCCCATAATGAAAATTCTTAAATCCCTGCCTGTATGGCCCCTTGCCGCGCCGATTGCCGGCTGGCTGTTCCTGTTCGGCTCCACGTTCAACTTTGGCGGCGCCTACCAGATTCTGCTGGTCGCCGGCCTGATCGGCAGCGTGCTGGCCGCCGTGTACCACGCGGAAGTGGTGGCGCACCGCATCGGCGAACCGTATGGCACGCTGGTGCTGGCGCTGGCCGTGACCCTGATCGAGGTGGCGCTGATCGTCTCGCTGATGCTGGCGGGCGGGCCGGAAACGACGGGCCTGGCGCGCGACACGGTGTTTGCCGCCATCATGATCATCCTGAACGGCATCGTCGGCATCTGCCTGCTGCTGGGCGCCGGACGGCACAAGGAGCAGACCTTCGGCCTGCTGGGCGTGAGCGCCTCGCTGGCCACGCTGGCGGCCATCGCCATTCTGACGCTGGTGCTGCCGAACTACACGTCGAGCGCCGCCGGCCCGTATTACAACTCCAGCCAGCTGATCTTCATCGCCGTGATCTCGCTGGTCCTGTACGGCACCTTCGTGCTGGTGCAGACGGTGCGCCACCGCGATTACTTCCTGCCCAAGGAAGCCGTGGGCGACGAGGAGGTGCACGCCGCGCCGCCGACGCCGGCCGTGGCCTGGATCAGCGCCGGCGCGCTGCTGGTGTGCCTGGGCGCCGTGGTGTTGCTGGCCAAGTCGCTGGCGCCGGCGCTGGAAACGGCGATTGCCGCCATGGGCGCGCCGAAAACCCTGGTCGGCATCGTCATCGCCGCCATCGTGCTACTGCCCGAAGGCCTGGCCGCCGTGCGCGCCGCGCGCGCGAACCGCCTGCAAACGAGCTTGAACCTGGCGCTCGGCTCCGCGCTGGCCAGCATCGGCCTGACGATTCCCGCCGTTGTCGTCGTGTCGCTGGCCACGGGCCTGACGATCACGCTGGGACTCGATATCAAATCGACAGTGCTGCTGCTGCTGTCGCTGATGGTGGCCACGCTGTCGCTGGGCACGGGTCGCACCACGGTCATGCAGGGCACGGTGCACCTGGTGATTTTCGCGGTCTACCTGTTCACGACCATCGTACCGTAGAACACCTGTCAAAACCTACTGCGCGTCGGAATTTGTGGTCTGCGATGCTCACTGTACCTTCTTCGTACAGTTACGCTTGTTAACCACAACTTCCTTCCGCTCGCTACGGTTTTGTCAGGCGTTCTTAAATGTTACTACTACGCGACTTCCTGTCACAATCCTGTCATGCCGCTGTCATACGATGGGGGTAGTGTGGTAGGATTTTTAAATCGTTTAAATGATTTATATAGTTTAGCAACTGAGTTTGCCAACTTTTTCGCGGTTGGTGCAGCAATGACAAGACAAGAGGCCAGTATGTATGCAGCGGTGGACCTGGGGTCCAACAGTTTTCGTTTACACGTCGGCAAGCATGATGGCGACACGATACGCGTGGTCAAGAGCGTGCGCGATCCGATACGCCTGGCCGCGGGTCTGGACGCCAATGGCGACCTGACCGAGGCGGCCATGCAGGCGGCGCTGGCCTGCCTGCAGCGTTTCCGCGCCATCCTGGCCGGTTTTGAGCTGGAAGCCGTGCGCGTGGTGGCCACGTCGGCCATGCGCGTGGCACGCAATGGCGCCGTCTTCCTGCCGCTGGCCGAACAAGCCATCGGCTACCCGATCGAAATCATCTCGGGCGAGGAAGAGGGGCGATTGATCTACATGGGCGTGGCCAATTCGCTGGCTGTTCCCGGCGAGCGCCGGCTGGTGATGGATATCGGCGGCGGCTCCACCGAATTGATACTCGGGCGTGGCCACGATATCGAGCGCGTGGAGTCGTTCAGCCTGGGCACGGTCAAGCAAAGCCTGTCGTTCTTCATCGGCGGGCGCATCGACGCGCCGTCGTTCGAGGCGGCGATCCTGTCGGCGCGCAGCCATTTCGAGGATGCCGCGCCGCCATACCGCCCGCAGCACTGGACGACGGCCTACGGTTCGTCCGGCACCATCCGCACGATCGCCGACATTATCGCCCGCAACAAGCTGGGCGACGGCTTGCTCACGGGCGCCAGCCTCGATGCGCTGGCGCGCCGCTTCATCGAACTCGGTCACACGAGCCGGATCGACATGCCCGGCCTGCGGCCCGACCGCGCCAGCACCATCGTCGGCGGCCTGGCCATCCTGATCGGCCTGTTCCGCGAACTCGATATTCCCGCCATGACGCCGATCGAGGCGGGCTTGCGCATGGGCGTGATGTGGGACTTGTACCTGCGCTCCACCAAGCGCGACCGGCGCGAGCAGTCGGTGCAGGGCTGCATGGACAAATTCCATATCGACCAGCAGCGCGCCGGCAAGGTGGCGCAGCAGGCGCTGGCCATGTATGCACAGCTCAAGCCCACATCCGAAGCCCTGGTGAAATGCCTGCGCTGGAGCAGCCTGCTGCACGAGGTGGGCCTGGCCGTGTCGCAGACGGGCTATCACAAGCACGCGGCGTATATCGTTGAAAATGCGGATTTGCCCGGCTTTACGACGCGCGAGCAGAAGACCATGAGCCGCCTGATCCTGGCGCAGAAGGGCAATTTGCGCAAGATCGGCGAAGTGCTGTCCGATCCCGATTTCGCCAAGGCCGTGCTGGCGCTGCGTCTGTCGATCCTGCTCATGCATGCGCGTATCGAGGCCGATTTCAGCGAACTGCGCCTGCGCATGAAGAGCCGCATCGAACTCGACATCAAGCGCGGCTGGGTGGCGCACCATCCCACCGTCTCGTTCTGGATCGAGAAGGAGCAGGAGTTCTGGGACGAAGTCGGGGTCGATTTCACGATACGCGCAAGCGCGTGAGGAGGGGATAATATTGGCGCAACTTGATGTGCAGCAAGCAAGGTTTTGAAAAACAGTATATATTGTTTATATTATTTATTAGATTGGAAAACCCATGACCAAACCCGTTCCAGCCAAAAAAGCCGACAGCGCGCCCGTCTCGATGTTCCCCACCAGCGCCTCGATCAACGCCGCAGCCGCCAAGGCAGCACCGGCGGCCAAGCCTGTCGCGAAGCCGGCTGCCAAGCCAGCGGCAGCGAAACCGGCAGCGGTCAAGCCTGTTGCCGCCAAACCTGTCGTGGCCAAGGCGCCAGCGGCCAAGGCCGTTGTTGCCAAGCCTGTCGCCAAGGCTGCAGCCAAGCCGGCCGCCAAACCGGCCGCCAAGGTGCAGGTGAAAGCCGTAGCCAAGCCGGCTGCCAAGGCGGTCGCGAAGCCGCTGGCCAAAGCCGCTGCCAAGCCGGCCGCCAAGCCAGCGGCCAAGGCCGTCGCCAAGCCGGCAGCGAAAGCCGCCGCCAAGCCTGCCGCCGTGAAAAAAGCGCCGGCCGCCAAGGTTGTCGCCGTCAAGGAAAAGGCCCGCAAGCCGAAGCTGGTGCGCGACAGCTTCACCATGCCGGAAGCGGAATATGAAGTCCTGGGTCAGGTCAAGAAAGCCTGCCTGAAGGCCGGTTTCGAGATCAAGAAAAGCGAATTGCTGCGCATCGGCGTGGCGCTGATCAGCCAGATCGACCTGGCGACCCTGCAAAACGTGCTGGCCGGCTTGCCGCAGCTGAAAACGGGCCGCCCGAAGAAGGATTGATGGCGGCGGGCGGGAGGCCGGGCGGCTTCCCATGCCGCTTGCGCCATTCTGGTTTACCATGGGGCCTGTGATAGTTCCCCCATGGTTGCCATGTCAGAAGATACAGAGATCGAACGCGCCGGCTTCGTCGAGCGCGCCATCGTCCGCCACCGCGGCGGCGAATCCACTGCCGCCATCGACCACGTCGCCGAGGAAATTCCCGTCGCGCTGGTCTTCAACGGCATTTCCCACGTCGTCATGATGGCCACCCCGCGCGACCTGGAAGCGTTTGCGTATGGCTTCGCGCTGACGGAAGGCGTGGTCGCCTCCGCCGGCGCCATCTTCGACTGCGAAGTGTTCCTGCGTCCTGACTCGGCCGAGGTGGCGCTGACCATCGCCCAGGAGGATTTCGTGCGCCTGAAGGACCGCCGCCGCGCGCTGACGGGCCGCAGCGGCTGCGGCGTGTGCGGCATCGACAGCATCGAGATGCTCGACTTGCAGCCGCAAGCGCTGCCGCCGGCCCTGATCCACGTCGACCTGCCCGCCGCGCTGGCGCGCGCGTCGGCCGGCCTGCGCGAGCACCAGGCGCTGATGCTGGCCACGGGCGGCGTGCATGCGGCCGCCTGGTGCGCGCCCGACGGCGCCATCGTGCACGTGTTCGAGGATATCGGCCGCCACAATGGCCTGGACAAGCTGATCGGCCATCTCGCGCTGCACGATGTCGACCTGCGGCGCGGCTTCGTCTTCCTGTCGAGCCGCGGCAGTTACGAGCTGGCGCGCAAGGCGGCGCGCATGCAGATTCCGCTGCTGGCGACGATCTCCGCTCCCAGCTCGCTGGCCATTTCCATCGCCACCCAGGCCGGCATGAAGCTGGTGGGCTTCTGCCGCCAGGATGCGTACGTCGACTACACGCCCGGTATCAGCATTTAGGCGGCACTGCGCTGCAGCAGCACGGGCACGGACTTCGACGTCGGCGTGCCGGCGCCGTCGGCCGTGCTGGCCAGCGGCACCAGCGCGTTCGTCTCCGGATAATAGGCGCCCAGGCAGCCGCGCGGGATGTCATAGGCGACCAGCCGGAAGCCGTCGGCGCGGCGCGCCACGCCGTCATCCCAGGCGCCGAGCAGGTCCACCAGGTCGCCATCGGCAAAGCCCAGCATGGCGATATCGTCCGGATTCGCGAAGACCACCCGGCGCGTGCCGTACACGCCCCGGTAGCGGTCGTCCATGCCGTAGATGGTGGTGTTGTACTGGTCGTGCGAGCGCGTGCTCATCAGGACCATCAGGCGCTCGCCATGGCGCTTGCGGGCGCGGTGCAGCGGCGTGTCGAGGTCCAGCGGCGCGACGAGGAAGCTGGCCTTGCCGCTGGCCGTCTTCCACACGCGCTGGCGCGACGCCACCGTCAAATGAAAGCCGCCCGGCTGCGCCACCCTGGCGTTGTAGTCGTAAAAGTCGTCGAAGACCTTTTCGATGTCGTCGCGGATGCGCGCATAGTCGGCCGCATACGCGCGCCAGTCGACCAGGCCGTTGCCCACCGTCGCTTCGGCCATGCCGGCCACGATGGCCACTTCCGACAGCAGCTGCGGCGCGGCGGGCGCGTTGCGGCCATACGAGATATGCACCATGCTCATCGAGTCTTCTACCGTCACGCCCTGCGCTACGCCGCCCTGCAGGTCGATCTCCGTGCGTCCCAGCGTGGGCAGCAGCAGCGCGGCACGGCCGATCACCAGGTGGCTGCGATTGAGCTTGGTGGCCACCTGCACCGTCAGCGCGCAGTTGCGCAGGGCGGCGCAGGTGACGGGCGTATCGGGCGAGGCGGCGGCGAAATTGCCGCCCAGGGCGATGAACACCTTGACGTCGCCGCGCTGCATCGCTTCGATGGTGGCCACCACGTCGTGGCCGTGTGCGCGCGGCGGCGCAAAGCCATAGACCTGGCCCAGGCGGTCGAGGAATGCAGCGCTCGGCTTTTCCTCGATGCCCACCGTGCGGTCGCCCTGCACGTTGGAGTGGCCGCGCACGGGACACAGCCCGGCGCCCGGCTTGCCGACCTGGCCGCGCAGCATCATCAGGTTCGACAGCATGCGGATGGCTGCCACGCTGTGCTTGTGCTGCGTCAAGCCCATGCCCCAGGTGGCGATGATGCGCTGGCCGTTGACGAAGATGTCCGTCAGCGCCTCGATCTGCGCGCGCGCCACGCCCGATTCCGCCACGAGCAGTTGCCAGTTCTCTGCGCGCAGGTCGTCGGCAAAGGCGGCAAAGCCGCTGCAGTGCTCCGCGATGAACTCGTGATCGATGATGGCGTGCGCGCCGGCCGCCAGCGCCGCGTCGTCGCGTTCGAGCACGCGCTTGGCGACGGCCTTGATCAGGGCGAAGTCGCCGCCCAGGGTCGGCTGCACGAACAGGCCGGCCAGGCGCGTGCTGCCCAGGGTCGCCATTTCCAGCGCGCTTTGCGGGTCCATGAAGCGTTCGAGCCCGCGCTCGCGCAGGGGATTGATGGAAACGATGCTGCCGCCGCGCCGCGCGCAGCCGCGTAGTTCGGCCAGCATGCGCGGATGGTTGGTGGCGGGGTTCTGGCCGAAGATGAGGATGGTGTCGGCCAGGTCGAAGTCGTCCAGGGTCACCGTGCCCTTGCCGATGCCCACGGTGGCCGGCAAGCCGCGGCTGGTCGCCTCGTGGCACATGTTCGAGCAGTCGGGGAAGTTGTTGGTGCCGTACAGGCGCGCCATCAGCTGGTACAGGAAGGCCGCCTCGTTGCTGGCGCGCCCCGACGTGTAGAAGGCGGCCTGGTTCGGATCGGGCAGGGCGCGCAGGTGGCGGCCCACCAGGGCGAAGGCGTCGTCCCAGGCGATCGGCACATAGCGGTCGCTGGCGGCGTCGTAGACCATCGGCTGCGTCAGGCGGCCGTGCTGCTCGAGCGCATAGTCGGACTGCGCCAGCAGCTGCGTCACGGTATGGCTGGCAAACAGCTCGGGGCCGGCGCGGCGGCTGGTCGCTTCGGCGGCGACGGCCTTGGCGCCGTTTTCGCAAAATGCGAACGTGGAAGCGTGGTTGCGGTCGGGCCAGGCGCAGCCGGGGCAGTCGAAGCCGTCCGGCTGGTTTTGCGCCAGCAGCGCCTTCAGGTTGCCGGGCGCCACGCGTTCCTGGCGCAGGCTGATGGCCACGTGTTTCAGCGCGTCCCAGCCGGCGGCCGGCTTCGTGTAGGGCGTGATGTGGGCGGCTTCCGGGGCCGCTTCCGGGGCGGCGTCTGCGTCTTTCATGGTGTCTTCCTGCTGGGCGAGTGTGGTAATTATGCACGATCTGCCCACGGTTTTGACTTGCGTCATGGAAATGACATTTGGCTGTCATTTTCCTGACATATTAGGCAAGTACGCTGGAGTCGTCTTGATCACAGGGGATGAAACCATGCAAAACATAATCGCATCGGCCGAAGCCAAGGCCCGGCCGGTCCAACTGGTGCTGAGCCAGGCCAGTACGGCCGAAGAATTGCGCGAAGTGCAGCGTTTGCGCTACAAGGTGTTTATCGAGACCATGGGCCTGACGTCGCTGGCGAACGCCGATGGCCTCGACAGCGATGAATTCGACGCCCATTGCGATCACCTGATCGTGCGCGACGCCGATACCCTGAAGGTGGTGGGCACCTACCGCGTGCTGAGCGCGGCCAAGGCGGCCAAGATCGGCCGCCTGTACTCGGAAAACGAATTCGACCTGAGCCGCCTGAACAACCTGCGCGGGCGCATGGTCGAAGCGGGCCGCGCCTGCATCCACCCGAAATACCGGGGCGGCAGCGTGATCATGCTGCTGTGGTCTGGCCTGGCCGAGTACATGCGCCGCGAACGCTGCGACTACCTGGTCGGCTGCGCCAGCATCAGCCTGGCCGATGGCGGCCACAATGCCGTCGCCGTGTATCAGGCGCTGGCGGAAAAGCACATGGCGCCGGCCGAATACCGCGTCACGCCGCACCTGCCGTTCCCCATCCACCAGGTGGAAGCGGCGCACAAGCCGCAAGTGCCGCCGCTGATCAAGGGCTACCTGCGCTCGGGCGCATGGATTTGCGGCGAACCGGCGTGGGATCCCGATTTCGAAAGCGCCGACATGTTCATGATGATGCCGCTGGCGAATCTCGATGAACGCTATGCGCGCCATTACGGCGTGGTGCCGGCCAACTAGGCGCCGCCTGCGCATCTCACGGCCGTAGCTGGCCGGCCAGCGCCCGCAGGGCGGCGCGCAGGCCGGCGTCCGCGCCGTCGGGCGGCAGCAGTTCGAGCAGGAAGCGTACGGGCAGCGTGAGCGCTTCCGGTTCGCCGATGCTGCCGTGGCGCCGCACGGCGTCGTGGTACAGCGCCAGGAAGGCGGCGCGCGCCGGCGCATCGAAGGGCTGGCCGTCCGGCACCTGCCACAGGGCCGCCAGCAGGGCGGCGCGCACGGGGGCGCCGGCGTCGATGGCGCGGTGTTCGTCCGCATGGCGCTGGCGCGCATAGGCGATGGCGTCGTGCAGCAGCTCGCCCAGCTGCGGGTGCAGCGCGCGCCAGGCGCTGTCGTCGCCATGGACCTTCAGCAGCAGGGCGCCCGCCAGCACCTGGAAAATCAGGTCGCAGTCGGCCACGCCGCTGCGCAGCCACGCCTCGTCCAGCGCGGCCAGGCAGGCATCCGTCATGGCGCGCAGGGCCGGCGCGCCCGAGCTCCCCCCGCTGCAGGCCAGGCGCGCGACGTAGGCCCAGTAACGGCCCAGCAGGGCCAGGCGCTGCGCCGTGGGCGCCAGTGCCACCAGCAGGTCGATATGCTGCTTGCCGTCCTGCATCAGCTGCCGGCCCTGCTCGGGGTCGGGCGTGGCCGGCACGTCGATGCCGGCGCCCGCATCGAGTCCGCACAGGGCCGCGCCCTGGCGTATTTCCAGTTCGGCCCAGTGCGCCATGGCGCGCAAGGCCACCTTGCCGTCGGCCGCGCTGTGCGCCGCGCGGTAATGTTCGATGGCGCGCAGGGTGTTGTCCAGGCCTCCGAGGCCGGCCCGCGTGGCGGCCATGTTTTCGCGGATGTCGGCGCAGCCGAAGAAGCGCGCGCGCACGGCTTCCTCGATGCTCGACAGTTTTTTCTCGATGGCGGCGCGCCGCGCCGCATCGGCGCCGGCCAGGCGCGCGTGCAGGGTTTCCAGGTCGGCCAGCAAGTGGCCGTGGTAGCGGTAGTCGGGCGCCTGCCAGGGCCGGCTTTGCGTGTTCGGAAAACGGTAGCGGTCATCGCCATAGGCCTGGTAGGCACCCCAGGTGTTCGAGGCGGGAAACTGCAGGTAGGTCGCCTCGCGCGCCAGGCGCACGGCGTCGCCGAAATATTCGCCACTCAGCATGGCGTGATAAAAACTGTGCGCGAAGATGCTGGCCGCCTGGTCGTCGATGCGCCAGCCGGCCGCGATCACCGCCTGCGCGCCCATTTCGATGAAGGCCGTGGCCAGGCTGGCGGCCAGCTTCGACCACGGCGCGATGGCGTCCGGGCGCATGTCGCCCAGGTGGCAGCAATTGACGAAGACGAATTGCGGCACGCGTTTCAGCTTGCTCACCTGCGCCGCCGTCAGGCGCGTCTTCGGCCCCAGCACCAGTCCCGTATGGGCGATGCCGGGACCGGCCACTTCGCCATGGCCGGCCAGGTGGATGGCGAAATAGCGCTCGTCGAACAGGTGCACCAGCACGCGCTGCGCCTGCGGTCGCAGCAGCTCGCGCACCTGGTAGCCATACGCGCCGAACATGCGCGCCACGTCCTGCGCCTCGGCTTGCGCGGCGGGCAGCTCGGGCAGGCCGGAATCCGTGTCGCCGATCACCAGCACGCTGTTGCTGGGCGGGCTGATGGCGGGCGGCTGTTCGCGCAGGCTGGCCAGCTGGCGCACCATGCCGATGCGCGTCGACAGCGGGCTTTCCTCGCTGCCCGCCTCGTCGCGCATCAGCTCCCACGGGTAGATGGCGGCGCTCTGGTCGACGGCCAGGATCAGGCCGCGCATCTCGGGAATGGCCGCCTTCAGGCCGTTGGGCAGCATCAGTTCGTACAGGGCGCGCGACAGGCCCGGCTGGTCGGTGGTGTTGTCGGTGGCGTCCATGATCAGGCCATCGACGGCTTGCCGCTGGTTCGGTTCCTCGTCGACGCTGTTGTGGGCGCGGTCCGTCAGCAGGGTGAAGCGCAGCGCGCCGGAGAGATCGGCGGCGACGATCTGCACGCGGCGCCAGCCGTTGTCGCCGCTCAGGCTGGGCAGGATGCGCCGGTAGCCGCCGGGGCTGTGGCGGATGCGCCGCTCGAACGCGAAGCTGTCCTGGTAGCGCGCTTCGGCCATGATCTGCTCGATGGCCACGGCGGCGGCGATGGCGCGCGCCTCGGATTGCTCGTAGATGCCGATATGGCCGATGCGGCACGCCATGCCCGCGTCTTCCAGGCGCCGGTTGGCGCTGCGCGCGCCGTCGATCAGGGCGCGCGCGCACAGGGCGATGCTCAAGCCGCCATAGCCCGAGCCGGACAGCAGGCTGGCCACGCGCAAGCCGTGTTCGGCCATGGGCGGTGCGGCCAGCTGGCCGGCGGCGCGCACCTGCAGGCAGACGCACGCGTATTCGAGCAGGCCGCCGGCAAAGGCGCGCGCCAGTTCGCCCGGCGTCAGTTCGCCCAGCGCGCCCAGGCCGATGACGATGGCGCCGCCGGGCCGGCGCGCCGCGTCGGGCTGCAGCACCACCAGCGCGGCGTCGGGGCGCTGCGGGAAGCGGCCCAGCGCATGGATTTCCTGCAGCTTGCCGCCCAGCAGGCGGTCGAGAAAGCTCATGCTGCCGCGCAGCGATTCATACGCATAGCAGCCGCTCATGACGGGCGCGTCGGCCGAGGCCATGCTGCCGTGGATGACGGAAATGCTCAGGCGCGGCGGCTGGTTCTCCGGCGCGGCGGCGGCGCGGGCGGCGCCGATGGCCGCGTCGAGCAATTCCTGCGGCAGCGGATACAGCGGCGCCGCGTCCGGCGCGTGCGGACGGAAGCGGGGCGGCATGCTGCCCGGCTGGTGCGGCGGGTGCCCGGCCAGCTGCGGCGCATGGCCGCTGTCGAGCAGCTGCGCGATGGCCGGGTACAGCTCCTTCTGCAGCAGCAGGTCGCCATGCGCGGCCGGCACATAGCAGGCGCGCACGCCGGCCGGGATGGCGCCTTCCCACGCCGTGCGCCCGTCGCCGTCCGGCGACCAGGCCACTTCGATGCCGCCATCGCGCAGGCGCAGCGCCACCGGCGTGTCGGCGCAGCCGGCCAGGTAGCTGCAGTGGCGCGGCTCGAGCGGGGCCGCTTCCAGCAGGGCCACGGTGGCGCGCGCCGCCGCCAGCGCCTGTGCCTCGGGCGCCTGCCAGCCGCCGGGCAGGTCCGCTGCGTGGTCGCCCTGCGCCAGCTGGCGCCAGGCGACCGCGTCGAAATAATCGATGGCATCGCGCCCTGCCTGCGCGCGCGGCCACGGCAGCATTTCCAGCACGCCGGGAAAGGCCCGCACGAAGCCGAGAAACTGGCGCCGCGTGTGCTTCCAGCCTATCCAGCTGGCCAGCATCTGCACCAGCGGATCGCGTCCCAGCAGCACTTGCACCATGGTCTGCGTGCCGCCGTTGGGCGTGCCCACCTGCAGCAGGCGGCTGCCGGGCAGCTCGCCCAGGCGCTGCCAGCGTTCCTTCAGCGCCAGGCGCGCCACGAGGCCGCCCATGCCGTGGGCGACGATGCGCAGCGGCTGGCCGCGTTCCCCGGCATCGCGCAGGGCGGCGTCGAGCACGGGCAGGAAGGCGGCGGCGCCATCGCGCAGCGACAGGCGCCAGTCATAGGTAAATGGCCGCACTTCCTGGCTTTGCGCGAGAAAGCGGGCAAACGGTTCGTAGCACGGCTCGAGCCAGCCGGCGCTGACGATGTGCGGCTGGCCTACGGCCAGGCGTTCGATGCGGCCTTCGACCAGGTTGACGGGGTCGAACCAGATGCGGTTGCTGCCCACCTGCAGATGGCTGCCCATGATGTCGGGCAGCAGCAGCACGATGGGCGCCTGCGCGCGCCGCTTCGGCACTTCGCCGCCGCGCGCCAGCATGCCGTGCTCGATGCCGGGCAGGGACTGGTAGGCGGCGTCGTCGCCGGCCAGCGCCTGCAGGGTGGCCATGCTCGATGGCGCGCGTTCGAAGTAGTTCAGGTGGTGCACCTGCGGACCGCACAGCAGCAATTGCCGCACGGGCGTGCTGCGCGTGGCGCCGCCGGCCATCGAGGCGCAATTGACCACGAGGTCGCTCTGGCCGCCATAGAAAATGCTGCCGAGGCAGTCGCCCAGCCAGCCCAGCAGGCTGTCGCCGCTGCACGCGCCGGCCAGCACATGCAGGGGGCTGGCCACGCGCACGTCGGGCGCGTTGAGCAGGGCCACCAGCGGCGAGTCGGGCATCATCGCCGCCAGCCCCGGCAGGATGCGCGCGTCGCAGCGCTGCTGCACCACGGCCAGCAGGAAGGCGGCGCAGCCATCGGCCGCCTCGGCCAGCGCCGCGCCGCCGCCGTCCACGCGCGCCGCCGGTCTGGCCAGGTTGAACATCACGCTGGCCCAGCGGTCGAGGCGGCCCGACAGCAAGGTGGTGCCGCGCGCGGGGCAGGCCACGCGCACGAAGCGGGCGACGCGGATGGCGCGCGTCTTGAGTTCCATGCTCAGTTCGCGCAGGCAGGCCGCATCGCCGGCATGGCCGCCGCGTCCGCACAGCTGCGACTGCGCCGTGAAATGCTCGATATCGTGGCCGTTGAACGCTTCGCCGCCCACCGTGTTTTCACCGAGGCGGCCCAGGCCGTCGTCGGCCAGGTCGACGGCGCCGCGGCTGTCGATCCGTTGCGCGCGCGCCAGCAATTCGCCCACCAGCCCGCCGCGCGAATGGGCCAGCAGGTGCAGCACGGCGCCGTGCGGCAGCTGGCGCACCAGCATCAGCGCATTGTGGATGGGACTTTCGCTGAGGCTGCGGTGTTCATAGCCATAGATGCGGTTGCCATACAGGGCCATCAGCTGCGGCGCCAGGCCGGCGCGCCACAGGCCGCCAAAGCTGCGCGGCGTCGACGAGGCCGTGCCGTGCAGCAGCAACAGCACGGGTTCGGGCCCGGCCGGCACGCTGGCGACCTGTATCAGGCTGCCCGGCTCCATGCCGCAGCGGTACAGCCCCAGGCGCTGCTCGAGCTGGCGGTCCTGGAAGGCCCCGGCCGCCGCCAGCGCCGTCATGGCGCCGGCGCCGCTGCGGTACACGCGCAGTGCGCGCAGCATCCAGGCGCCCAGGCCGTCGCGGCTGGCGCCCGGCGGCTGGCGCGGCGCCTGCGGCCGCAGGGCCAGGCCCACTTCGATGCTGGCCGGGACGCCGTCGCGCGCGGCGCCGGGCGGGCCCAGGTAACGGGGCAGGTCGAGGCTGCTCGCCAGCAAGGAGTTGCCGTCGCACAGCAGCAGCTCCACCACGTCGCCCGGGCCGATATCGAGCGCCACGCGGCAGCTGCCGATGCCGCGCGCGCCCGACAGCACATGCGTTTCGCTATGCCAGCCGGGCGCGACGGGACCGTCGCCGGCACTGGCGAGGGCATCGCGCGTGAGCGTCAGGCGCAGCACGGGCGGCGCGCCCGGCGCGGTGTGGTCGCTGGACATGCTATCGAAGGAATGGGCTAAAAGCTGACCTTGATACGGGAGGCGGCAATGCGTGTTGCGTCAGATCAAGTCGAAGCGGGAATGTGGCGGGCGGACGGTATTGCGGGAGGGAGTGGCAGGGCAGATGTTGCGCTGGAGCGCATGGTCGGAGAAACAGGCAGCATGGTTTGGGCTGGGTTTCTTCGGTAAAGGGTGCTCTGCTGTGAGCGAACTACGCGAATTTCATGGCAAAAGTTCATGGCGCCGGGGACCTGGGTGCCTGGCATGGCAAGACAACAGCGTGGTGTTTCAGTGTACCGGGGTAGCCGATAGTTCCTTCAGTTCGCGGATGGTGATGTCCGATTTTTCATGCATGCGCAATAAAATCGTTGCACCGACCGACAATTTGCCGTGCCGAATCTTGCTGATGATGGGAGGCTGAACTTCCAGTACTCTGCACAGTTCCGCATCATTTTTCAGATTCATCTTCTCGATCAGGGTATCGAGCAGCTTGTTGGGCACAAAACTCGATGGTTCGAGCGCACGCGCCCGGTTCATCGCTTCAATCATTTCCAGCTTCTTTTGCCGAACGTTCATTTACTCCTCCTTCAGGTTATGCAAGGGACGGAGCCCGGAAAACGGGCCCCGGCTATAGTTCGTCATCGCAGTACGGCTCTCTGGCTGACGTAGTACAACATTCGCGTTAAAACATTGATAACCAGGCAAGTGTTTTCAATAATACTACGATAACAAAACTTGTGACACATGGTCAGTTAAATTAACTGATTGTTTGATCAATTCGGTTGACGATTGTTGTATTTTGTAATCCGCTTTTGGTCAATATCATGGTCCTGTCCGCCATTTCGGCGGCGGCCAGCGAATGCGTGACCATGATGGCGCAACTGCCGTTGGCCTTGATCTCGGCGCGCAGCAATTGCAGGATGCCGTGCGCCGTGTCCGGGTCGAGGTTGCCGGTCGGCTCATCGGCCAGCACCAGCGCGGGCTTGTGCACGAGCGCGCGGGCGATCGCCACGCGCTGCATTTCGCCGCCCGACAATTGCTGCGGAAAATCGCCGCCGCGTCCGCCCAGTCCGACCGCCTCGAGCATGCTGGCGGCACGCTCCTGGGGCAAGCCGTTGAGCAGCAGCGGCAGGGCCACGTTTTGCAGCAGGGTCAGGTGCGGCAAGACGTGGAAAGCCTGGAAGATAAAGCCCATGCGGGCGCGACGCAGCCGGGTCGCGGCGGCGTCATCGAGGCTGGACATGGCGATGCCGTCCACCAGGATAGGGTGCGCTTCGGCACCCGCGTCGGGCGTATCGAGGCCGGCGATCAGGTTCAGCAGGGTCGACTTGCCGACGCCCGAGTCGCCCATGATGGCGATGAATTCCCCCGCCTTGAAGCGGCAGGAAATATTCGCCAGGACGGGCCGGGCATTGGCATAGGACTTCGACAGATGGCGCAATTCGAGCATGGTGTTAACGACTATCGTAAAGGGAGGCACGCGGGGGAGAGGGGGGCCTGGGGACTACAATGGCGCGCGGATTGTTTGGCCGGCAATGTGTAGTATACGACAGGCTTGCCCTTTTTGCTTGGCAATACCACTTTTGCGTGCGCGCCGCCTCGCGCGGCCCCGTGTTGACCTTAAGTTACCTGCCGCACGGCTGGCTTTGGAGGATTCCGCTATGATGGGAAAAAGGCATCGGCAAAGGCGCCCGCCAGGGCTTGCAGCGCAGGCTGCGGCAGGGGTGTTGCCAGGTGCAAGTCAAGCAAGCCCATCGAGAACCTTGAGAGACGACGCCAGCCCATGACCATGCCATTCGCGCAGCAGCAGTCCGATTTTCCATCCGCCAGCCGGGCAACGGCCAGCGCCACGCCCGCCACCGTCGCCGAGATCGCCAGCGGCTTGCTGGCGCAGGTCGCCTGGACCTCGCCCAAGTACCTGTACGACGCGCTGGGCTCGAAACTGTTCGAGGCCATCTGCGCCTTGCCCGAGTACTACCCGACGCGCACGGAGGCGGCCATCTTTGCACAGCACGGCGCCGAGATCGCGCATGCGGTGGGGCCGGGCAGCACCCTGATCGACCTGGGCGCGGGCAATTGCGCCAAGGCGGCCAGCCTGTTCCCGCTGCTGCACCCGGCCCAGTACGTGGCCGTGGACATCTCCTATGATTTCCTCAGTGAATCATTGAGCCGCTTGCAGCAGCGCTTCCCACATATCGAGATGAGCGGCCTGGGCCTCGATTTCTCCAGCCGCCTCGATTTGCCGGCCAGCGTGCGCGACGCGCGGCGCCTGTTCTTTTATCCCGGCTCGTCGATCGGCAATTTTGCTCCTGAGCAAGCAGTCGCCTTTTTGCGCCGCCTGCGCGCGAATGCCGACGGCGATGGCGGCTTGCTGATCGGCGTCGACCTGATCAAGGACGACGCCATCCTCGACGCGGCCTACGACGACGCGCTCGGCGTCACGGCCGCCTTCAACCTGAATATGCTGCGCCACGTGAACGGCTTGATCGGCGCCGATTTCGACGTGCGCGCGTGGCGCCACCACGGCTTTTTCAATGCCGACGAAAGCCGCGTCGAGATGCACCTGGAAGCGCGCAGCGAGCAGCTGGTGCGCTGGCAGGGTGGCCAGCGCCGCTTCGCGAAAGGCGAGCGCATCCATACAGAAGACAGCTATAAATACACGCGGGCCGGTTTCGTCGGCTTGCTGGAGCAGGCGGGGTTTTCCACGGCGCAAGTCTGGATGGACGCGCAGCAGTGGTTTGCCGTGATTTACGCGCGCGTCATCAGGGACTAAGAAAAAGATGCTGATCGATCATTACAACAAGGTGCGCCGGCACTCGCTGCGGCTGGCCGAACCGCTGTCGGACGAGGATTGCGGCGCGCAATCGATGCCGGACGCCAGTCCCGTGAAATGGCACCTCGCGCATACCACCTGGTTTTTCGAAACGTTTATCCTGGAAAGCATGGAAGCGGCGTTCGCGCCATTCCATCCGGCCTTCCGCGTGCTGTTCAATTCCTATTACAACGGCGTCGGCGACAAGCATCCGCGCGCGCAGCGGGGCTTGCTGACGCGGCCCGGCATGGAGGTCGTGCGCGCCTACCGGATGGATGTCGATGCGCGCATCGCCCGCCTGCTGGCCGGCGAACTGGCGCGCCCCGAGCGCGAACGGCTGACCATGCTGCTGGCGCTGGGCCTCGAACACGAGCAGCAGCATCAGGAATTGCTGTTGACGGACGTCAAGCACCTGCTGGCGCACAGCCCCCTGTTTCCCGCCTACCTGGACAGCGCCATTGCCGCGTCCGGTCAGCAGGCCGCCGTTGCCGTCGACTGGGTCGCCTTCGACGGCGGCCTGGCGCAGATCGGCCACGCGGGCGACGGCTTTTGCTTCGACAATGAATTGCCGCGCCATCCGCAATACGTGGCGCCGTTCCAGCTGGCCTGCGCGCTGGTGACGAATGGCGAGTACCTGGCCTTCATCGAGGCGGGCGGCTACCGCGCGGCGCACCTGTGGCTGGCCGAAGGCTGGGACTGGGTGCGCAGCCAGGGACTGCAGTGTCCGCTGTACTGGCAGCGCGATGAGGCGGGCCGCTGGCAGGAATTCACCTTGTTCGGCTTGCGCCCGCTCGATCCGCTGGCGCCGGCCGCGCACCTGTCGCTGTTCGAGGCGGACGCCTATGCGCACTGGGCGGGCGCGCGTCTGCCGACGGAAGCGGAGTGGGAAGTGGCCGCGCAAGGCATGGCCGTCGAGGTCGGCCAGCTGCATCCGGCCGCCGCCACGCCCGGCACGGGGCTGCGGCAACTGTTCGGCCATTGCTGGCAATGGACGAGCAGCAGCTACGCGCCATATCCGGGCTACCGCACGGCGCCGGGCGCGCTCGGCGAATACAACGGCAAGTTCATGCTGAACCAGTATGTGCTGCGCGGCTCGTCCTGCGCCACGCCGGCCGGCCATGCGCGCGCCAGCTACCGCAATTTCTTTCCGGCTGGCGCGCGCTGGCAATTTTCCGGCATCCGCCTGGCGCGCCAGGTGGAGTAACTCGCTTACTGCAAGCGCGGCACGGCCGGTGCAGGGCGGGGCGGCGCCAGGTCCTTGCCGCCTTGTTCCAGCTTGAACTGGCTGACGAGGGTTTCCAGGTCGCCCGCCTGTTCATGCATGGCCGCCGCCGCCGCGGCCGCCTGTTCGACCAGGGCCGCGTTCTGCTGCGTCGTCTGGTCCATCTGCATGATGGCTGCATTGATCTGTTCGATGCCTTCGCTCTGCTCGTGGTTGGCGACGCTGATGTCGCCGACGATGGCGCTCACTCTGCCCACGCTGGCCACCACTTCATCCATCGTGGCGCCGGCCTGGCTGACCAGCTGCGCGCCCTGGCCGACACGGTTGACGGAGTCGGCAATGAGTTCCTTGATTTCCCTGGCCGCCTGGCCAGACCTCTGCGCCAGGTTGCGCACTTCGGACGCCACGACGGCAAAGCCGCGCCCCTGCTCGCCGGCGCGCGCCGCTTCCACGGCCGCGTTCAGGGCCAGGATGTTGGTCTGGAAGGCAATGCCGTCGATGACGGCGATGATGTCGACGATCTTGCGCGAAGACGCATTGATGGCGTCCATGGTGTCGACCACCTGGGCCATGGCCGTGCCGCCGCGCTGGGCGATGGCGGAGGCGGAACGGGCCAGGCTGTCCGCCTGGCGCGCATTGTCGCTGTTGCTGCGCACGGTGCCGGTCAGTTCGATCATCGACGACGCAGTCTCTTCCAGCGCGCTGGCCTGCGCCTCGGTGCGGGCCGACAGGTCGGCATTGCCGCTGGCAATCTGGCTCGACGCCACGGCAATCGTGCACGTGCCGCCGCGCACCTGCCCCACCAGGGTGGCCAGGTTGTCGTTCATCTCGCGCAGCGCATGCAGCAGCTGGGCCGTTTCATCCTTGCCCTCGGCCACGATCTTGCTGCTCAAGTCGCCCGCGGCCACGGCTTGCGCCACGCGCAAGGCGTAGGCGACGGGCGTCGTGATCGAGCGCGTGACCCGCCAGGCAAAGAGGATGCCCAGCAACAGGGCGGTGGCGCCGAAGCTGGCCATCAGCACATTCGCCGCTGAAATATTCTGGTGTATCAAGTCGCCGCCATGCACGACCACGCCGCGCTGCACGTCGTTCAGGGTATTGACGGTTTGTTGCAGGCGGCTCAGCGCCGGCAGGGTATCGTCGCGCACATGCGTGGCCGCCTGTGCGCGCTCTCCCGCCACCAGCAGCTTGTCGGCCTGGCTGAACGAAACGACATAGGCCTTGCGCTGCTGTTTCAGGGTGGCCAGCAGTTGCTTGGCTTCTGGCAAGACGATCAGGCGGTCGAGAATGTCCAGCGCCTGCGTGATGGTGACTTTGTTGACGTCGATTTCCGCGTGGATGGCCGCCGCCCTGGCCGGATCTTCATGGATGAACAGTTCCAGCACGAGCGCCGCGTTCGAGCGCGTGGTGCTGCGGATGGTGGCGATGGCGTCCGCCTTGGCCCAGTCGCGTTCGATGATGGAGTCGCTGAGCGCGCCGATCTTGTCCAGGCGCAACAAGCCCGTCAATACCAGTGCCGCCATCAGCAGCAGTACCACGCCAAACGCGGCGCCCAGGCGCGCGCCTATCTTCATATCCGTCAATTTCATTGTGATTCCCTCGGTAGCTAATGATCTGTCTCCGGTGGTCTTGTTATGAATTGATTATACGGTGGGCAATACCTGATTGGCACTACTAATTGCCCCATAGAAATGAAAAAGCGGCACGGCGATCAAGCCGTACCGCTTTTTCTCCCTATGAAGGGCGCGTGACGAGGACTCAGGCGGCGTTCGCCGCCACCTCGGCTGCCGTTGTTTTTTCCGCGTCCGTCTGCTTGATGCGGCGGTTCACGGCCGACAGCACGGCCTTGAACGAGGCGGTGACGATATTGCTGTCGATGGCAGCGCCGAACAGGGTCGGGCCGTTATCGAGACGCAATTCCACATAGCAGGCGGCCTGCGCATTGGCGCCCGAGCCGATCGAATGTTCATGGTAATCCATCAGCTTGATGTCGAGGCCGAGCGCATTGACGAAGGCGTCGATGGGGCCGTTGCCGCCGCCCTGCAGGGCCAGTGGCGTCTGGCGGTGCGACAGGCTGATGTCGATCTGCACGGATTCATCGCTGCTCGTGTCTTCCACCATGCGGTGCGAAGCGTAGGCGTACGGCGCCGTCTGCTCCAGGTATTCCTTCTGGAAGATGTCGTGGATATCGTGCGCGGCGATTTCGCGGCCCGTGGCGTCGGCCACGGCTTGCACGGCGCGCGAGAATTCGATCTGCAGGCGGCGCGGCAAGACCAGGCCGTATTCCTGCTCCAGCAAGTACGCCATGCCGCCCTTGCCGGACTGGCTGTTGACGCGGATCACGGCGTCATAGCTGCGGCCCAGGTCGGCCGGGTCGATCGGCAGGTAAGGCACTTCCCAGATGGCGCCAGCTTCCTGCTTGGCGAAACCTTTCTTGATCGCATCCTGGTGCGAACCGGAGAACGCCGTAAACACGAGGTCGCCCGCATACGGGTGGCGCGGGTGGACGGGCAGCTGGTTGCATTCCTCGACGCACTTGCGCACGCTGTCGATGTCGGAGAAATCGAGGCCCGGATGCACGCCTTGCGTGTACAGATTCATGGCCAGGGTCACCAGGTCGACATTGCCGGTGCGCTCGCCATTGCCGAACAAACAGCCTTCCACGCGGTCGGCGCCCGCCATCACGGCCAGCTCGGCCGACGCGACGGCCGTGCCGCGGTCGTTATGCGGGTGCACGCTGATGATGATGGAATCGCGGCGTGCGAGTTTGCGCGACATCCATTCGATCTGGTCCGCATACACGTTGGGCGTGCTGCATTCCACGGTCGACGGCAGGTTGATGATCATCTTGTTGGCCGGTGTCGGCTTCCAGATGGCGCTGACGGCGTCGCAGATATGCTTGGAGAAATCGAGTTCCGTGGTGGAGAACGATTCCGGCGTGTATTCGAAACCCCATTCCGTCTCCGGATGCTGCGCCACCAGTTGTTTCACCAGCGTGGTGCCGGTGGTGGCGATGTTCGTGATTTCCTCGCGCGACATGCCGAACACGACCTTGCGGAACACGGGCGCCACGGAGTTGTACAGGTGGACGATGGCGCGCTTGGCGCCGGCCACGGATTCCACCGTGCGGCGGATCAGCTCTTCGCGCGACTGCGTCAGCACGATGATGGTGACGTCGTCCGGGATGCGGTTTTCATCGACGAGCTTGCGCACGAAGTCGAAATCCGTCTGCGAGGCGGAAGGGAAGCCCACTTCGATTTCCTTCAGGCCGATGGCGATCAGCATGTCGAAGAACCGCAGCTTCTTTTCCGCGCTCATCGGCTCGATCAGCGATTGGTTGCCATCGCGCAAGTCGGTGCTCATCCAGATAGGCGGCTTGCTGATGATCTGGTTCGGCCATTGACGGTCGGTCAATTTGACGGGAGGGAAGGCGCGGTACTTGGAAGCTGGGTTCTGCAACATCATGATCGGGTACTCCTGAAGATAGGGGGAAATCAATGGTTGTGGCGCAAGCTTGCCGGGCGGCCACGAGACACTAGGCCAGGCAAGCGATCGGTAGTTTTAGCAGGCAAAGCACGGCAACGGCGCCAGCGGCGGTCGCGTCAGAAGTTACGGGTGTAGCGGGGGATGGTGCAAACATCATCAAACCTTCCAGGGTTTTTGAAACACGCCGGCGTGTGGCCAGGCGAAGCAATGCGGCAAACTTATGCGCGTGCTAGTAGTAGTCGCGATAGCGACAGCAGGGAAGGGGAATGAAGTTTGAGGGAGGACATGCACTTAATGTAAGGGAGGTTGGGGCGGCCTGTCAAGCGTTTACTGGTGACACCTTGCTTCAGGCGTAACGTACGTGGGCGGCCAGCGCGGGGAACTCGGCGGCCAGGCGCGCCAGGCTGCGCCGCAGCACGGCGGCCTCGCGCGGCAGGCGCGCTTCCAGTGCCTGCCAGCCGGCGAAGTCCAGCTGTTGCGGCATGTCCACCAGGCCCGTGACGGCATCCCAGAAGGCGTCCCAGTTCATGCCGTAGATGGCGGGAAATCCCAGCGCGGCGGCCAGGGCCGCATGCAACTGGCGCGGCGAGTGGATCTCGCTCAAGTCGATGCGGACATGGGCCGGCCTGCTCATAATATCCCCTTGAGCAAGTTCTGCAGGTTTTGCCGCATGCCGCCCACCACCGTCTCGTGGCGCTCCAGGATGGCAGGCGCATCCTGGAACGCTGCCGGGTCGAGGTACAGGCGCGGCAAGTCCGCCACCGCCACGCCGCGTGGGCCGCCGCGCAGGATCTCGCCGGCATGCTTGCCGATGGAGTTCACCGCCGCCTGCATGCGCGGCGTGGCGGACGCGGCCAGGCAGGCTGCCAGTGCCGCGTCGAGTTCCGCGCGCGCGGGCGCCTGCGCCAGCACGGGAGCGGCGATCTGTTCCAGCGGCGACATGTTGACCGCTGGCTTGCGATACGCGAGCAGGGCGTCGAGCGCCATCAGCCGGTGCGCGCCGCCTTGTCCGAGCCAGCCGGCGATGCGGGGCCAGGGCGTGTCCAGCAGGGCCGCCGCCACGCCCCATTGCCCTGCCACCGGCGAGCCGACATTGGCGTCGATCCAGCCGATGGCGGCATGGTTGCCCGTGTAGGCCAGCAAGATGGCGTTCGCGGAGCGCAGTGCGGGCGCCTGCGTGGCGAGGATGGCGGTCAGCCAGGCGAGGGCGCCGTCGGCCGGACAGGCGGATAACTGTTGCGCAAACGGTGCGTGCAGGGCGCGGCTGTCGGCAAATTGATGTTCTGTCATATCGGGAGCAGGTAAAAAAATCAGGCGCCAGTCTAGCAGCAGTTTGGTGGCAACCGCGGTGCGCACAAACATTGTCATTTATAAACATTTAAGACAGGCTTCAGTGCCGGCGGCCCCGCTTGCGCTACAATCGGCTCTCCTTTATTGCCACTGCCGCGTGCGGTTCCCCCTCGCCACCATGTTTCCTAAACGCCTGACCCTGCTTGCCCTGGCCGCCTTTGCGCTGGCCGGCTGCGATACCACCACCCCGAAACCCGTACAAGTCTTGACGCCGCGCGAGCCCATCGTCGTGCCGCCGCGCAAGATCAAGATCGGCCTGGCGCTGGGCGGCGGCGCGGCGCGCGGTTTCGCGCATATCGGCGTGATCAAGGCGCTCGAATCGCAGGGCATCGTCGCCGACCTCGTCACGGGTACCAGCGCCGGCAGCGTGGTGGGCGCCTTGTATGCGGCGGGCAACTCCGGTTTTGCCTTGCAAAAGATGGCGTTCGACATGGACGAGGCGGCCATTTCCGACTGGGCCTTGCCCCTGTTCGGCAAGTCGTCCGGCGTGCTCAAGGGCGAAGCGCTGCAAAGCTATGTCAACAAGGCAGTCAACAACGTGCCGCTGGAAAAGCTGAAGATACCGTTTGGCGTGGTGGCCACGGACTTGAAGAATGGCCAGCCGATCCTGTTCCAGCGCGGCAATACCGGCATGGCCGTGCGCGCCTCGTCGGCCGTGCCGGGCGTATTCCAGCCCGTGACGATTTCCGGCCATACCTATGTCGACGGCGGCCTGGTGGCGCCCGTGCCCGTGCGCTTCGCGCGCGACATGGGCGCCGATTTCATCATCGCCGTGAATATTTCGTCGCAAACGGATACGCAAAAGGCCATCAGCTCGATGGAAGTGCTGATGCAAACCTTCGCCATCATGGGCCAGCGCATCAATCAGTTCGAGCTGAAGGATGCGGACGTGGTGATCCAGCCCAGCCTGGGCACCATGAAGGGCAACGATTTCAACAGCCGCAACCAGGCCATCCTGGCCGGCGAGCAGGCGACCTTTGCCGTCATGGCGCAGCTCAAGCAAAAACTGAAAGCCAAGCGCGAGCAGTAAGGGCGGTGACGCCGTGCATTTCGTATACAATTTTGATTCAACATAACAAGGAAGCATCATGCAATCGAAACCGATTTTGACCCTGGATGACGTGAAGAAAATCGCCGCCGCCGCCGAAGCGGAAGCGGTCAAGAATAACTGGGCGGTCGTGATCGCCATCGTCGACGACGGCGGTCACCTGCTGTGGCTGCAGCGCATGGACGGCGTGGCGCCGATCTCGTCGCACATCGCCCCGTCGAAAGCCAAGACGGCCGCCCTGGGCCGCCGCGAATCGCGCATCTATGAAGAGATGATCAATGGCGGCCGCGTCTCGTTCCTGAGCGCGCCGGAAATCGACGGCTTGCTCGAAGGCGGCGTGCCCATCGTGTTTGACGGTCACTATGTGGGCGCCGTCGGCGTCTCTGGCGTCAAATCGGCGGAAGACGCGCAAATCGCCAAAGCAGGTATCGCCGCACTGGTGTGATGGACACGTGGCCAAACCTGCTGCGCGGCGCGCTTTGCGGCCGGCGATGCTCGCCGTACTTTAGTACGCTTGCGCTTCTCGGCCACAAATCATCTCCGCGCGCTACGGTTTTGCCAGGTGCCGTGAAGCTGGCAACAGGCTAAGCGGAAGATAAGTAGTAGCCGCTATGGCGGATTGGGAAGAATGAACGAGCCGCTCCGCACACGCCGGGCGGCTTTTTTCATGGGGCGGGGGTTTTTGTTGCTGCGCAAAAAAATGCCGTGCTTTCTGAATTTTCTTCCTTGTGGAAAAGCTTCCTTTTGGTTATAATTCAAAGGTTTAGCCAATCACACATATACCGTAGCGACTACCCATCCCCTCATTCAAAATGACCGTTGAAACACCCTGAGTGCATGCAGCTCGGGTATCTAGGCGGTCGGTCTGACGTGGCGCAGCTACGGTAACTTTATCAGGAGTTGCCCTTGCCGCCATTTTTTTCTGGCCCTGCCGTTCCAGCCATATTAGCGCTTGCTGATGGAACGATTTTCAAAGGTTTTTCGATCGGTGCCGCCGGTCATACCACGGGCGAGGTTGTTTTCAATACCTCGATGACCGGGTATCAGGAAATCCTTACCGACCCAAGCTATTGCCGCCAGATGGTCACCCTGACCTATCCCCATATCGGCAATACGGGCGTCAATCCGGAAGATGTCGAATCTTCCAAGGTTCACGCCGCTGGCCTCATCATCCGCGATCTGCCTTTGCTGGCATCCAATTTCCGTTCCACCCTTTCCCTGTCCGACTACCTGAAAGCTGAAAATATCGTCGCCATCGCCGGCATCGATACACGCAAGCTCACGCGCATCCTGCGTGAAAAAGGTGCGCAGGGCGGCGCCATCCTCGTCGGCACGCAAGGCAATGAGCCATCGGCCGCGCAAGCGCTGGAACTGGCCCGTTCCTTCCCCGGCCTGGCCGGCATGGACCTGGCCAAGGTCGTATCGAGCAAGGCAGCCTACGAATACCGCGAAACGGAATGGACCCTGGGCGAAGGCTATGGCCAGCTGGCCGACGCCGACGCGAAATACCACGTCGTCGCCTTCGACTACGGCGTCAAGCGCAACATCCTGCGCATGCTGACGGCGCGTGGCTGCAAGGTCACCGTGCTGCCGGCGCAAGCCTCCGCCGCCGACGCCCTGGCGCTGAACCCGGACGGCATCTTCCTGTCGAACGGTCCCGGCGATCCGGAACCATGCGACTACGCCATCGCGGCGACGAAAGAGCTGATCGAGAAGGGCATCCCGACCTTCGGCATCTGCCTCGGCCACCAGATCATGGCCCTGGCTTCCGGCGCGAAAACGCTGAAGATGAAGTTCGGCCACCACGGCGCCAACCACCCGGTGCAGGACCTGGAAACGAAACAGGTCTTGATTACCTCGCAAAACCACGGTTTCGCCGTCGACGCGGCAACCTTGCCCGCGAACTGCCGCGTGACCCATGAATCGCTGTTCGACGGCTCCCTGCAGGGCTTTGCCCGCACGGACAAGCCGGCCTTCTGCTTCCAGGGCCACCCTGAAGCGTCGCCGGGCCCGATGGATGTTGCTTACCTGTTTGACCGCTTCATCAACCTGATGGCTGCGGAGGAGAAAAAGAAAAATGCCTAAACGTTTAGATATTAAAAGTATTCTGATTATTGGCGCTGGCCCGATCGTGATCGGCCAGGCCTGCGAATTCGACTATTCCGGCGCGCAAGCGTGCAAGGCCCTGCGCGAAGAGGGCTATAAGGTCATCCTGGTCAACAGCAATCCTGCGACCATCATGACGGATCCGGAAATGGCCGATGTGACGTACATCGAACCGATCACCTGGTCGGTCGTCGAACGCATCATCGCCAAGGAGCGTCCTGACGCCATCCTGCCGACGATGGGCGGCCAGACGGCGCTGAACTGCGCGCTGGACCTGTTCAACAATGGCGTGCTGGCAAAATACAACGTTGAGCTGATCGGCGCGTCGCCGGAAGCCATCGACAAGGCCGAAGACCGTTCCAAGTTCAAGGACGCGATGACCAAGATCGGCCTCGGTTCGGCCCGTTCCGGCGTGGCGCACTCGATGGAAGAATCGTGGGCCGTGCAGCGCACGCTGGGCTTCCCGACCATCATCCGTCCATCGTTCACCATGGGCGGCTCCGGCGGCGGCATCGCCTACAACGAAGAAGAATTCGAAACCATCTGCAAGCGCGGCCTGGAAGCATCGCCGACGAAAGAGCTGCTGATCGAAGAGTCGTTGCTGGGCTGGAAAGAGTACGAGATGGAAGTGGTGCGCGACAAGGCGGACAACTGCATCATCATCTGCTCGATCGAAAACCTCGACCCGATGGGCGTGCACACGGGCGACTCCATCACGGTTGCGCCAGCGCAAACCCTGACGGACAAGGAATACCAGATCATGCGCAATGCCAGTCTGGCAGTGCTGCGCGAGATCGGCGTCGACACCGGTGGCTCGAACGTGCAATTTTCGATCAACCCCGTCGATGGCCGCATGATCGTCATCGAGATGAACCCGCGCGTGTCGCGTTCGTCGGCCCTGGCATCGAAAGCGACGGGTTTCCCGATCGCCAAGATCGCCGCCAAGCTGGCCGTCGGTTTCACCCTGGACGAGCTGCGCAATGAAATCACGGGCGGCGCCACGCCGGCATCGTTCGAACCGTCGATCGATTACGTCGTCACGAAGATCCCCCGTTTCACGTTCGAGAAATTCCCGACCGCCGACCACCACCTGACGACGCAGATGAAATCCGTCGGCGAAGTGATGGCGATCGGCCGCACCTTCCAGGAATCGTTCCAGAAAGCCTTGCGCGGCCTGGAAGTGGGCGTGGACGGCATGAACGAAAAGACCAAGGACCGCGAAAAGATCGAAGAGGAACTGGGCGAGCCTGGTCCCGAGCGCATCTGGTACGTGGGCGATGCATTTGCCCAGGGCTTCACCCTGGAAGAAGTGCACCAGCTGACCAAGATCGACCCATGGTTCCTGATCCAGATCAAGGAAATCGTCGACCTGGAACTGTGGCTCGACACGCAGAAGCTGGAAAACCTCGACAAGAACACCCTGTACAAGCTGAAGCAAAAGGGTTTCTCGGACCGTCGCCTGGGCTTTTTGCTGCAGACGACGGACACGGCCGTGCGCCAGCAGCGCCATGCGCTGAACATCCGTCCCGTCTACAAGCGCGTCGATACCTGTGCGGCCGAATTCTCGACCGACACGGCGTACATGTATTCCACCTACGACGAAGAGTGCGAATCGAATCCGACCGACAAGAAAAAGATCATGGTGCTGGGCGGTGGCCCGAACCGTATCGGCCAGGGTATCGAGTTTGACTATTGCTGCGTCCACGCGGCCCTCGCCATGCGCGAAGACGGCTACGAAACCATCATGGTCAATTGCAACCCAGAAACGGTTTCGACCGACTACGACACCTCGGACCGCCTGTACTTCGAGTCGCTGACCCTGGAAGACGTGCTGGAAATCGTCGCCATCGAAAAACCGGTGGGCGTGATCGTGCAGTACGGTGGCCAGACGCCATTGAAACTGGCGCTGGACCTGGAAGCGAATGGCGTACCCATCATCGGCACCTCGCCCGACATGATCGACGCCGCCGAAGACCGCGAGCGCTTCCAGCAAATGCTGCACACCCTGGAGCTGCGCCAGCCGCCTAACCGCACGGCGCGCACGGAAGCCGACGCCCTGGCGCTGGCGCAGGAAATCGGCTACCCGCTGGTCGTGCGTCCTTCGTACGTGCTCGGTGGCCGCGCCATGGAAATCGTCCACGAGCAACGCGACCTCGAGCGCTACATGCGCGAAGCCGTCAAGGTCTCGCACGATTCGCCCGTGTTGCTGGACCGCTTCCTGAACGACGCCATCGAGTGCGACGTCGATTGCATCTCCGACGGCGAAACCACCTTCATCGGCGGCGTGATGGAACACATCGAACAGGCTGGCGTCCACTCGGGCGACTCGGCTTGCTCCTTGCCGCCGTATTCGCTGGCACCGGAAACCATTGAAGAACTGAAACGCCAGACGGCGCTGATGGCCAAGGGCCTGAACGTGGTCGGCCTGATGAACGTGCAGTTCGCGATCCAGAAGCAAGAGATCGACGGCCAGATGAAAGACGTCGTCTTCGTGCTGGAAGTCAATCCGCGCGCTTCGCGCACCGTGCCTTTCGTCTCGAAAGCCACGGGCCTGCAACTGGCGAAGATCGCCGCGCGCTGCATGGTCGGCCAGTCGCTGGCCTCGCAAGGCATCACGCAGGAAGTCGTGCCGCCATACTTCAGCGTCAAGGAAGCCGTGTTCCCGTTCGTCAAGTTCCCTGGCGTGGACACCATCCTGGGCCCTGAAATGAAATCGACGGGCGAAGTCATGGGTGTTGGCCTGACGTTCGGCGAAGCGTTTGTGAAATCGCAACTGGGCGCCGGCGTGAACCTGCCAAAATCGGGCAAGGTCTTCATCAGCGTGAAAGCGTCGGACAAGCCGCGCGCCGTGCAAGTGGCGCGCGACCTGGTCGACTCCGGTTTCACCGTCGTCGCCACCAAGGGCACGGCCGCCGTGATCGCTGCTGCCGGCATCGCCGTCACGCCAGTGAACAAGGTGATCGAAGGCCGTCCGCACGTGGTCGACATGATCAAGAACCATGAAATCGTGCTGGTGATCAACACCGTGGAAGAAAAACGCAGCGCCATCGTCGATTCGCGGGCCATCCGCACGTCGGCCCTGGCCTCGCGCGTGACGACCTACACGACCATCGCCGGCGCGGAAGCGGCCGTCGAAGGCATCCGTCACCTCGATGAGTTGCGCGTGTACGATCTGCAAGGTCTGCACAAGACCCTGCAACAAGCTTAGTAGTCCGCGTGTTATTTGCAGTGGCCGCCGTTAGGCGGTACACTGCATGCTTATCAACCACAGAGTTCCGTGCAGAGCAGCGCGCGGCCTCTGTGGTTTTCACTTGGTAAGTCCGTTAACCTTGATAAAACACTGGCAACGGCGCCGATAACTAGCAGATAGTAGAGATAACATGACCTCAGTCCCATTGACCAAATACGGCGCAGAACTCTTGAAAGAAGAGCTGCATCATTTGAAGACCAAGGAACGCCGCATCGTCATCGATGCGATCGCCGAAGCGCGTTCGCACGGCGACCTGTCGGAAAACGCCGAGTACGACGCCGCCAAGGAGCGCCAGGCGTTCGTGGAAGGCCGCATCGCCGAACTCGAAGGCAAGCTGGGCGCAGCGCAAATCATCGACCCGACCGCGCTCGACGCGGAAGGCCGCGTGGTGTTTGCCTCGACCGTGAACCTGGAAGACCTGGAATCGGGCCAGAAAGTCACGTACCAGATCGTCGGCCTCGATGAAGCCGACCTGAAGATGAACAAAGTCTCCGTCACGTCGCCGATCGCCCGCGCGCTGATCGGCAAGTATGCCGGCGACGTGGTGGAAGTGCAGGCGCCGTCCGGCCCGCGCGAATACGAAATCCTGGAAGTACTGTACATCTGATGCTGAGCCGCCTGCGCTTCCTCGTCGCCACCCTGTGGGCCGGCAGCCTGTGGACCATCGGCTTCATCGTGGCGCCGACCTTGTTCGCGACCTTGAGCGACCGCGTGCTGGCAGGCAATATCGCCGGCAGCATGTTTCGCGCCGAGGCGTGGCTGTCCATCGCCTGTGCCCTGGTGCTGCTGGCCTTGCTGCAATGGGGGGCTGGCGCCGTGGCGCTGAAGCGCCGGCGCCTCCTGGGCGCGCTGGTGCTGTCCATGCTCGTGTGCGCGCTGGTCAGCCATTTCGGCATTTCGCCCCTGATGGCCGAGCTGAAGGCGCAAGCGCCGGCCGGCGTGATGGACGAGGCCATGCGCAGCCGTTTCGGCATGCTGCATGGCGTGTCGACCGTGATCTTTGCCGTGCAGAGCTTGCTGGCGGGCGTCTTGATCTGGAAACAGCAGTAAGCGTTGGCCGTGTTGTCGGATTACGCGTGGCCTGCGGCCCCACCCATCCGACCTGCGGTGCTGCTGGCAGGTCGGATGAGCGCACAGCGCGTAATCCGACAATACCGTAATGGCAATAAAAAAGCGGAGCAGGGAAGATCCCGTGCTCCGCTTCTTGTTTCAACAGCCTTGCGGCTGCCGAGAGAGGCTTACTTGCTGCCCAGTGCGCTTTTCTTGGCGCTCTTCTGACGTGGCTTGGCACGCTTGATGGAACCGCCTTCGGTGACGCGCTCATTGCCTTTGATCATGACTTTCGTCACGCTCGGGCGCTTGGTGCCGCTGGCGCTGGCCTTGACGATGGTCACTTCGCGCATGCCTTTGCCGGCGCTGACCTTCTCCTTAACCACTTCTTTTTTCGGACGGTAAATTACCAGCAGTTTGCCAATATGTTGTACCGGGGCGGCGCCGAGATTGCCGCAAATCGTATCGTACATTCCGACGCGGGCTTCGCGGTCGTCGCCGAACACGCGGACTTTAATCAGGCCGTGCGAATCCAGGCCAAGGTCGATCTCTTTGAGGACAGCAGGTGTCAAGCCCGCTTCGCCAATGATGACGATAGGCTTCAGCGCGTGTGCTTCGGCGCGCAGTGCGCTGCGCTCTACGGGTGTAAGTTTTAGCATAATAATATTTAGTAATTCCCTTAAAAGCAGTATTCTACGCGAATGGCAAAGAAGAAATTAAACAAAAACTGGTTGCACGACCACATAAATGATCCTTATGTGAAGTTGGCGCAAAAAGAGGGCTACCGTGCCCGGGCAGCATACAAGCTCAAAGAAATCGATGAAGACGAGAAACTGATCAAACCTGGCCAGGTAATTGTCGACCTGGGCTGCACTCCTGGCAGCTGGGCCCAGTACACGCGGCGCAAGCTGGCCGGCAAGGACGGCGGCGGGGTCAATGGTACCCTGATTGGCCTGGACATGCTGGAAATGGAGCCGATTGCCGATTTCCACTTCATCCAGGGCGACTTCCGCGAAGCGCGCGTGCTGCGCCAGCTGGAAGTGGTATTGCAGGGACGCAAGGTGGACCTGGTGCTGTCCGATATGGCGCCCAACCTGTCGGGCATCGCCACGGCGGACGCCGCGCGCATGGAACATCTGATCGACCTGGCCATCGAATTTTCGCAATTGCATTTGAAGCCGTCCGGCGTGCTGCTGGTGAAATGCTTTAAAGACATGGGTTTCAGCCAGATCGTGGAGAAATTCCGTGCCGAATTCAAGGTCGTGGTACAGAAAAAGCCCAAGGCCAGCCGCGATAAATCGTCGGAAATCTTCCTGATGGGGCGTGGGATCAAGAATCCGCTGAAAAATGCCGTTGAAGAAGATGATTCCGCTCTTGATATTTAAGGCGTGATCCGCACATGGGAACGAGAAGTGCGGTAGTGGGCAGTGGTATAAAAGCCTAAATTGTTTATACTGCATTTTTTTGCGTGAACGCGATTTTTTTTCGCGCGCACGGATCGGCGGGCTTTGGCACGGCCCGCTTATTGCGAGTAAAATCGTGTTTCTAGCTATAGGTAAAGAGATGCGCACTGCATCCAAGGAGTCTTCGTGAATAACATGTTTTCCAAATCTGCCATCTGGGTAGTCGTATTGCTGCTGTTGTTCATGCTGTTCAAGCAATTCGACAGTCATGGCGCCACAGGCGGCAGCAAGGCCATCGCTTATTCCGATTTGCTGGATGAAGTCAAAGCCAAGCGCGTCAAGGATGTCGTGATCGAAGGTTCGTCGATCACCGCCAAGCTGATGGACGACACCAAGGTGCGTACCACCGCCACCAGCCTCGACAAGGGCCTGATCGGCGACTTGCGCGACAATGGCGTGCATTTCGACGTGCGTCCGCCTGAGGAAGCGTCGTTCCTGCAACAAATTTTCGTTTCCTGGTTCCCCATGCTGCTGTTGATCGGCGTCTGGGTATTCTTCATGCGTCAGATGCAAGGCGGCGGCAAGGGCGGGGCATTCTCGTTCGGCAAGTCGAAGGCGCGCATGATGGATGAAGCCAGCAACACCGTCACCTTCGCCGACGTCGCCGGTTGCGACGAAGCGAAAGAAGAAGTCAACGAAGTGGTCGACTTCCTCAAGGATCCAAGCAAATTCCAGAAACTGGGCGGCCGCATCCCACGCGGCGTGCTGATGGTCGGTCCTCCGGGCACGGGTAAAACCCTGCTGGCGCGCGCCATCGCCGGCGAAGCCAAGGTGCCGTTCTTCTCGATTTCCGGTTCCGACTTCGTGGAAATGTTCGTCGGCGTGGGCGCGTCCCGCGTGCGCGACATGTTTGAAAACGCCAAGAAACACTCGCCGTGCATCATCTTCATCGACGAGATCGACGCTGTCGGCCGTCACCGTGGCGCCGGCATGGGCGGCGGCAATGACGAGCGCGAACAGACCTTGAACCAGTTGCTGGTCGAGATGGACGGTTTTGAAGCGAACTCCGGCGTGATCGTCGTGGCCGCCACCAACCGCGCCGATGTGCTCGATAAAGCGCTGCTGCGTCCAGGCCGTTTCGACCGCCAGGTCTCCGTCGGCTTGCCCGATATCCGCGGCCGCGAACAGATCTTGAACGTGCACATGCGTAAAGTGCCTATCGGCACCGACGTGAAAGCCGATATCCTGGCCCGCGGCACCCCTGGTTTCTCGGGCGCCGACCTGGCCAACCTGGTCAACGAGGCAGCCCTGTTTGCCGCCCGCCGCAGCAAGCGCCTGGTGGAAATGGCTGATTTCGAAGATGCGAAAGACAAGATCTACATGGGTCCAGAGCGTAAATCGATGATCATCCGCGAGGAAGAGCGTCGCAATACGGCTTACCATGAGTCCGGTCACGCAGTCGTCGCCAAATTGCTGCCGAAAGCCGATCCCGTGCATAAAGTGACGATCATGCCGCGCGGCTGGGCCCTGGGCCTGACGTGGCAGCTGCCGGAACACGATAACCTGTCCGCTTACAAGGACAAGATGCTGGAAGAAATTTCCATCCTGTTCGGCGGCCGTATCGCCGAAGAGATTTTCGTGGGACAGATGTCCACCGGTGCATCGAACGACTTCTCGCGCGCCACCAAGCTGGCCCGTTCCATGGTGACCCGCTTCGGCATGTCCGACAGCATGGGCGTGATGGTCTACGAAGACAGCGAAAACGAAGGTTTCTTCGGCGGCGCCACCAAGACGATCTCGGAAGCGACCCAGCAAAAGGTCGATGCTGAAATCCGCAACATTCTCGACAAGCAATATGCGCTGTCGCGCAAGTTGTTGGAAGAGAACCGTGACAAGGTGGAAGTGATGACCAAGGCCTTGCTGGAATGGGAAACCATTGACGCAGAGCAAATCAACGACATCATGGCCGGCCTCGAGCCGCGTCCGCCAAAAGTCATTCCGCCACGCCGCAATGCGGGCGACAATGGCGCGGGCGGCATCTCGCCGAACGCGACGGCGCCAGCCTGATAGCTGCAGCCCCCTCACCGGTGGCATGCAATAAGAAGGGTAAGGAGCAATCCTTGCCCTTTTTCGTTGCCGCAGCAGTTTTTTCCTGATGATAAAAAAGAGTTACATGCGACACTATTTGCAATTCGGCCGTTTCGGCTTCAACCTGCAGGGCACGCAGGCGCTGGTGATGGGCATCCTGAACGTCACGCCCGATTCGTTTTCCGACGCGGGCCAGTATCAACACCTGGAATTCGCCCTGTCGCGCGCCGAGCAGATGATACTTGACGGTGCAGACATCATCGATATCGGCGGCGAATCGAGTCGTCCCGGCGCGCCGCCGCTGCCGCTGCAGGACGAGTTGCAGCGCGTCATGCCGGTGCTGTATGCCTTGCGCGACTGCGGCAAGCCGCTCTCCGTCGATACCTACAAGCCGGAAGTGATGCGCGAAGCCATCCTGGCCGGCGCCGACATGATCAACGATATCAACGGTTTTCGCGCGCCAGGCGCCATCGATGCCGTGAAGGATAGCGATTGCGCGCTGTGCATCATGCACATGCAAAGCGTGCCGGAAACCATGCAAATCCAGCCGCAGTATGAGGACGTGGTGCGCGAAGTCATCGCCTTCCTGCACGAGCGCGTCGAGACGATGACGGCGGCCGGCATCGAGCGCGAGCGCCTGTGCATCGACCCCGGCTTCGGTTTCGGCAAGACGGTGGAGCAGAACTATGCCTTGCTGCGCGCCACGCGCCAGTTGCGCAGCGAGCTGGGCTTGCCCGTGCTGGCTGGCCTGTCGCGCAAGTCGATGATAGGCGCCGTCACGGGCCGTGCCGTCGAGCAGCGCCTGGCCGGCAGCCTTGCCGGGGCGCTTGCTGCGGTAGCGCAAGGCGCAGAAATCATCCGTGTGCATGATGTGGCTGAAACCACCGATGCACTGAAGGTGTGGCGCATGGCGCACTGAACCTGTAAAATTTCATTATAAACAACAAGAAGAGAAATACTATGACGCGTAAATATTTTGGTACCGATGGCATCCGTGGCCTGGTAGGTGTTGCTCCGATCACGCCCGACTTTGTCATGCGCCTCGGTTACGCTGCCGGGACGGTGCTGGCCAAGTCGCAGGGCAGCAAGGTGCGTCCAACCGTGCTGATCGGCAAGGATACGCGTATTTCCGGCTACATGCTGGAAGCGGCGCTGGAGGCGGGCCTGTCGGCGGCCGGCGTGGATGTGATGCTGGCCGGTCCCATGCCGACCCCGGCGATTGCCTACCTGACGCGCGCGCTGCGCCTGGCGGCTGGCGTGGTCATTTCCGCTTCGCACAACCCGTATCAGGACAATGGCATCAAGTTCTTTTCCGGCCAGGGCACCAAGCTGCCCGACAGCGTGGAGCTGGAAATCGAAGCGGCGCTCGACGCCCCCATGGCTTGCGTGCCCTCGGACAAGCTGGGCCGCGCCAAGCGCCTCGACGATGCCCAGGGGCGCTACATCGAGTTTTGCAAGAGCACCTTCCCGAACGAACTGGACTTGCGCGGCTTGAAGATCGTCGTCGATTGCGCGCACGGTGCCGCCTACCATATCGCGCCGCACGTCTTCCATGAACTGGGTGCGGAAGTCATTTCCATCGGCAACAAGCCCGATGGCTTCAACATCAATGCGGGCTTTGGCGCCACGGCAACGAAAGCCATGACCGAAGCCGTCATCGAGCATGGCGCCGACCTGGGCATCGCGCTCGACGGCGACGCGGACCGCCTGATCATGTGCGACGCCACGGGCCGTTTGTATAACGGCGACGAGTTGTTGTATGTCATGGTCAAGGACCGCCTGGCGACGGGCCCCGTGGCTGGCGCCGTGGGTACGTTGATGACCAATATGGCGCTGGAAGTGCTGTTCAAGGAACAGGGCATCGGTTTTGCGCGCGCCAAGGTGGGCGACCGCTATGTGCTGGAAATCATGAAGGAAAAGGGTTGGCTGCTCGGCGGCGAAGGTTCGGGGCATCTGCTGTGCCTGGACAAGCACACGACGGGCGACGGTATCGTGTCTTCGCTGCAAGTGTTGTCCGCGCTCAAGCGCAGCGGCCAGAGCCTGCAGCAATGCCTGGCCGAACTGGTGCTGTTCCCGCAAACCCTGATCAACCTGCGCGTGGCCCCAGGCTTCGACTGGCAAAAGAACGCCGCCATGGTGGCCGAGAAGGAGCTGGTGGAAGCGGAGCTGGGCGACACGGGCCGCGTGCTGATCCGCGCTTCGGGCACGGAGCCGCTGATCCGCGTGATGGTGGAGGCCAAGGATGCGGCCAAGGCGGAGAGCATGGCGCGCCGCATCGCCGACAAGGTCGCCAGCTGAAAACGCCCGGGGCGGCGTTGCACTGCCTTGCCGTACTGGCGTACTGTCTTCGGCCGCGCGCCTCGCCCTGAACGTTCTCGGCAAGCGCCCCAAGCGGGAGCGATAGTTATTTCCATCTAATTTGTCTATGGCAATTGACGAAATTGGGTAGGGGCGTTATTATCTTGTCTTCGGAGTGTGGCGCAGCCCGGTAGCGCACCTGGTTTGGGACCAGGGGGTCCAAGGTTCGAATCCTTGTACTCCGACCAAAGTCATAAGCGGGCTGTCAGAAATGACAGCCCGTTTTCTATTCCGCGCCGCTATTTCCATTGCTGGCGCGCATGCATTAAAATACTGCACCTTTCCGCCCATCGTTCAACGGATAGGACAACGGTCTTCTAAACCGTGAATGGGGGTTCGATTCCCTCTGGGCGGACCAGTTCCATACTGGCCCTTTCTCTGCGCACCGGTTCATGGCTGCGCACACAATACCTCACTCAGTAAATACAGCAGTGGCAGCGCGCACAGCAGCGCGGAGCCCAGCGACAGCATTTTCCTGCTGGCCAGGCGCGCCAGGCGCAGCCGTTCGCGTATGGGCAAGTGCTGGCGGAGCACGCCGCGCGCGCGTGGCTGGAATGGTGGTTCGTGCATGCTTGCTCCCCTGCGAGATGGTTGATGCCATCGAGCATAGCGAGCCTGGTCTAAACACGGTGTAAAGAGTCGCGTGCGCGCCGCAAACGGGGCGTAAACAATGGGCGCGGGCGGCGCGAAGGCGGCAGCCGGCGCGAGCGCGCCGTTGCCGCGTTGCGCATACTTATTGCCCCTGGCGACGGCGCGCCAGGAAGCCCAGCAGGCCCAGACCTGCCAGCAGCATGGCATAGGTTTCCGGTTCCGGAATGGCGGAAACGTAGGCGCGGTAATTGCTCAGGTCTTTCGGCAGGCCCGCTACCGTGAAGGTGGTGCCGGCGGCGACAGGGGCGGCCCAGTGGAACACCAGTTCGCCCTGGCCGAAATGGATGGCCAGGTAGTCATAGGCGGCCGCGCTCGTATAGGAATTGACGCCGCCGCTCAGGCCCGCCGTGGTGCCGGCCGTGCAGCCCGATGTGGCATTGTCGCAATACGAAACGGCGGCGCCCAGGCTGGTGCCAAAGACGCCGTTGATATAGCCCTGGATATCGGACGGGCTTTGCGGCGTGAGATTGTCGTCATAGTATTTCACCATCAGCGCCGGCGACGGCGTGTAGGTGACGGTGCTGCCGCCGATGACGAAACCGCTGGCCGGTCCCACGTCCACCCAGGTGGCAGCCTGTGCCGCGCCAGCCAGCGCCGTCACGGCGGCCAGCATGGATGCCCGGATGGCAATGCTCTTTATGCTTTTCATGAAAATCCCCTTTTTTTGTTGCAGTTATTTCACCGTAGCCAGGCGCGCTCCTTCCTGTCGAGGAGTTCATCCTGTCGCCCGGTTGCCCTGTGCGTGAGTACGCATAAGCCAGCTTAGGTTTGATTTAAATTAATACAATTTAAATAATACTATTGGTTAAGTTGATAATATCGCGTGCGGCTATGTACGCCAGGATACGGAGGGCGCTGGGCCGGACGAGGCTGGCGTGACGGGGCGCCGCGGCGGGCGCGATGGCGTGCCGGGCGAAGGGGAGAGGAGGGATGGCGGGGGTTAATCGCTGCTGTTGCTGACGCCAAACAGGCGATCCTTGGCATTGAGCAGCTTCTGTACCTTGGCGCCCATTTTCATCAGTTGCGCCATCGATTCGGGCGACAGGCGCTGCAAGTCGTCGAACCAGGTGTTGGCCAGGTCGACCAGTTCATACATTTCGCGCATGCGCTCCTGCGCATACTGGTCCACGGGTTCCGTGGCCGGCGCCAGCAGCGATTCGCGCAGCACCGTCAGGGTGGGCGCCACTTCGCGGCGGCGGCGCTCGGCGGCCACCACGCGGAAGATTTGCCACACGTCGCCCAGCGAGGAAAAATATTCGCGCCGGTCGCCGGGAATGCGTGACTGGCGGATCAGGCCCCAGCCCTGCAATTCCTTCAGGCCGATGCTGACGTTCGAGCGCGAAAAACTCAGGTGTTCCGCGATTTCGTCCGCGTGCAAAGGATGCTCTGCGACAAACAACAAGGCGTACACTTGACCCACCGTGCGGTTAAAGCCCCAGCGGCTGCCCATCTCGCCAAAATGGCTGACGAAGGTCAGGATCAGCGGCGTCATGTGGATATTTTGAGTTTTCATAATTATCTGAATTTTTTCACGCCACACCCGCAGGGTCAATTGATATATGTCATGTTTCGCAGTATTATACAAAAAATCGAATTTACAGAAAATTCTGAAAACTCAAAAAGTATAGAGATGCCTATCACGCCACTGTCCTTGCCCCGCTTTATCCTTCCCCGTGTCGCCAGCCTGGTGCAAGGCGGCGCCGCCTTGCTGTGGTTGCCGCAATCGGCCTTGCTGGCCTGGGCCCTGCAAGCCATGCTCGACGGCGCCGGCTGGCGCGCCGCGCTGGCGCCGGCGGCCGGCGTGCTGCTGCTGGGCGTGTTGCGGGCCTGGGGCGAAGCGTGGGGCGCGCGGCGCATGTATGCGGCGGCGCGCGCACACCTGTCGGCCCTGCGCGCGCAGGTGGCGCTGGCGCTGGCGCGGCGCTCGCCGCTGGACCGCCAGCGGGCCCAGTCGGGCCAGGCGGCCAGCGTCATCGCCGAGCAGGCCGAAGCGATCGTGCCCTACCTGGTGCGCTACAAACCCGCGCGCTGGAAAGTGATGCTCGTGCCGCTCGTGATCCTGGCCGTGGTGGCGCCCCTGTCGTGGATCGCCGCGCTGATCCTCATGATCGCCGCGCCGCTGATTCCCGTCTTCATGGCCCTGGTGGGCATGGGCGCGCAGGCGGCCAGCCGCGCGCAGATGGTGGAAATGGGCGGCATGAACGCTTTCCTGCTGGACCGCCTGCGCGGCCTGGCCACCCTGCGCGCGCTCGATGCCGTCGACGCCACGGCCGAACGGCTGGAAGCATCGTCGCAATCCGTGCGCCGCCGCACGATGGTGGTGCTGCGCATCGCCTTCCTGTCGTCCGCCGTGCTGGAACTGTTTTCCGCGCTGGGCGTGGCCATGGTGGCCGCCTTCATCGGTTTTTCCCTGTTGGGCAGCATCCATTTCGGCACCTGGGGCAGGGAGCTGAGCCTGGCGCAGGGCATGTTCATCCTCTTGCTGGCGCCCGCCTTTTTCGAGCCGCTGCGCGAACTGGCCGCCGTCTGGCACGACAAGGCGGCCGGCGAGGCTGGCCTAGCCGGCTTGCATGACCTGGCCGAGGGCGGCATGCCCTTGCCCGGCGCCGACGTGGCGGTTGCCGCCGTTTCCGCCGCCGCCATGGCGGTGGCCGCGCCGCCCGCCGTGGACATCCATCAACTGCGCTTTGCCCACCCGGGCGAAGCGCCCGTGTTCGCGCAGTTCGACTTGAGCGTGCGCGCCGGCGAGCACGTGGCCCTGCTGGGTGCCAGCGGCGCCGGCAAGACCACCTTGCTGTCGCTGCTGGCCGGCCTGCTGCCCGCCAGCGGCGGCGAGATCCGCATCGGCGGCGTGCGCCTGAACGACAGCACCGTCAATACCTTGCGCCAGCGCATGGCCTGGATGGGCCAGCGTCCGCACGTGTTTGCCGCGTCCGTCAGCCAGAATGTCACGCTGGGCCGCACCGATGCCAGCGCCGTTGCGACGCAGGCAAAAGTGACGCAGGCGCTGCACCTGGCCGACCTGGCCGCCGTGGCGCAGGCGCAGCCGGCCGTCATGCTCAGCGATGGCGGCCAGGGCCTGTCGGGCGGCGAAGCCGTGCGCCTGGCGCTGGCCCGCGTGGCCTTGCATCCGCATGCGGACTTGCTGCTCGTCGATGAACCGACGGCGCACCTGGACAGCGAAACGGCGGCGCGCGTCACGGATGCCCTGCTGCTCCTGGCCAGGGGCAAGACCCTGATCGTCGCCACGCATGACCCCGTGCTGGCCAGCCGGCTGCAGCGCACGGTGCGCGTCGATGCGCCGGCCCGCTCCCTGGCGCAGAAGGCAGAGGCGCGCGCATGACAACTTCCCGCATATGGCATCCCGTCCTGCGGCAATTGCTGCTGGCCCAGCCCGGCAAGCTGATCGGGGGCGCCTTGCTGGCGGCCCTGACGGTGGTGGCCGGCATGGCGTTGCTGGGCTTGTCCGGCTGGTTCATCACGGCCACCTCGGTCGCCGGCCTGCATGCCTCGACGGCCATCGTGTTCGATGTGTTCGGCCCGTCGGCCGGCATCCGCCTGCTGGCCATCGGCCGCACGGGTTCGCGCTATGCGGAGCGTCTCGTCACGCATGACGCCACGTTCGCCGCGCTGGCCAGCATCCGCGTGCAGCTGTTTCGCGGCTGGTCGCGCCCCGAGGCGGCCAGCCGCCTGTTGCGCCAGCCCGCCAAGCTGCTGTTCCGCCTGACGGCCGATATCGACGCGCTCGAGTCGCTGTACCTGCGCCTGCTGGTACCCGCTTTCTCCGCCCTGTGCGCGGCCTTGCTGGCCGGCGTGGCGCTGGGCGTGATGCAGTGGCAACTGGGCCTCGGCCTGGCCGCCTGGCTGCTGGCCGCCGGCGGCGGCATCGGCTGGCGCGTCGTGCGCGGCGCGCGCCGTCCCGCCATCGTGCGTTCGCGCGCCATCGAAAGGCTGCGTTCGGGCGCCATCGACCTGGTGGCGGGGCAGACGGACCTGGTGATGGCGGGCCGTATCGACGCCCAGTGCCAGGCGCTGGCGCAGATCGACCGGTCGCTGGCGCAAGCCGACGTGGCCTTGCTGAAGCTGGACACGGCGGCCGGCGCCGCCTACGGCGTGGCAGGCAGCCTGACCCTGGCCGGCATGCTGTTGGCCGTGGCCGCGCTGGTGGAGCAGCAGGCGCTGAGCATGCCGGCCGCGGCGCTGGCCCTGCTGGTCGCGCTGACGGCCGTCGAGCCATTTGCCGGCCTGCGCCGCGGCGCGCTGGAAGCAGGGCGCATGCTGCTGGCCATGCGCCGCCTGGCGCCGCGCCTCGGTCATCACGCGGTGGCGGCGGCGCCTGTTGACACGGCGCCTGGCTTGCGCCTGGAACACGTCAGCGCCGCGCATGCGGGCAGCAATGTTGCCATCTTGCATGACGTATCGCTGCATATCGCGGACGGCGAACGCGTGGCCTTGATCGGCCCCAGCGGCGCCGGCAAGTCCACTTTGCTGGCCATCGCCGCGCGCGAACTGGCGCCGCTGTCGGGCAAGGTGCATGCGCCGCGCGCCTGCCTGTTCACGCAGAAGACGGAACTGTTCCAGGACAGCCTGCGCGACAACCTGCGCCTGGCCGATCCGTCCGCCAGCGACGCGCGCCTGTGGGAAGCGCTGCAGGCGGCCGGCCTGGAGGACGAGGTGCGCGCGTTTGCGGGCGGCCTCGACACCATGCTGGGGGAAGGGGGACTGGGCTTGTCCGGCGGCCAGGCGCGCCGGCTGGCCCTGGCGCGGCTGTTCCTGCACGAGTCGACCTTGTGGCTGCTGGACGAGGCCACCGAGGCCCTGAATGCGCAGACGGCGGGCGACGTCCTGCAGCGCCTGCGCGCGCGCTGCGAAGGGCGCAGCTTGCTGATCGCAACCCACTTGCGGCGCGAAGCGGCGCTGGCCGACCGTTTGATCCGCATCCGCGACGGGCGCATCGTCGAGCAGCTGCAGCGGGGCACGGACGGTTTCGCGGCGGCGTTGGCCGGCTTGCGCGGAGATTGATGCAGATGCCGGACGTAGCGGCTGACTTCATTACAACAAGCATGCCAATCGAAACAGCATCATGTTGATACCAAGTTTACAATTACAGTAGGGAAACACCAAGGAAATCATATGGACTTCGATATTGTCGCTTTATCCAGACTGCAGTTTGCACTGACAGCCCTGTACCACTTTATATTCGTTCCGCTGACGCTCGGCCTGTCAGTCATCCTCGCCATCATGGAGACCGTGTACGTGATGACGAACCGCCCCATCTGGCGCGACATGACCAAGTTCTGGGGTGTCTTGTTCGGCATCAACTTCGCCATGGGCGTGGCCACCGGCATCGTCATGGAATTTCAGTTCGGCATGAACTGGAGCTATTACAGCCATTATGTGGGCGATATCTTCGGCGCGCCGCTGGCCATCGAAGGGTTGATGGCCTTCTTCCTGGAGGCGACCTTCGTCGGCCTGTTCTTCTTCGGCTGGGACAAGCTGTCGAAGCGGGGCCACCTGATCACCACCTGGCTGGTGGCCATCGGCTCGAATTTCTCGGCCCTGTGGATTCTGATCGCCAACGGCTGGATGCAAAATCCCGTCGGCGCCGCCTTCAATCCGCAAACCATGCGCATGGAAGTGAGCGACTTCGGCGCCGTGCTGACCAATCCCGTGGCGCAGGCGAAATTCGTGCACACGGTGTCGGCCGGCTATACGGCAGCGTCGATCTTCGTGCTGGGCATTTCCGCCTGGTATCTGCTGAAGGGCCGCCACGTGCAGCTGGCCAAGCGCTCGATGACGGTGGCCGCCTCGTTCGGCCTGGCCGCCTCGCTGTCGGTGGTGGTGCTCGGTGACGAAAGCGGCTACCTGTCGTCCGAACACCAGAAGATGAAGCTGGCCGCCATCGAAGCGATGTGGACCACGGAGCCGGCCCCGGCCGCCTTCACGGCCATCGGCTTCCCCGACCAGGAAGCGCGCGAGACGCATTACGCCGTGCACATCCCGATGGTCATGGGCTTGATCGGCACGCGTTCGCTGACGACGGAAATCCCCGGCATCGAGCAGCTGGTCGACCGCGGCGAACTGCTGATACGCGACGGCATCAAGGCGTATGACGCGCTGCAAACCATCCGTGGCGTGGCCCCGGGCGGCCCGGTGCCGCAAGAGGCGAAGGACGTGTTCGAGTCGAAAGGCCAGTCCATGGGCTATGCCTTGCTGCTGAAGCGTTACGTGGACGATCCGCGCCAGGCGACGGACGCGCAGATCCGCAAGGCCGCGCTCGACACCGTGCCGCCTGTGGCGCCCCTGTTCTGGTCCTTCCGCGTGATGGTGGGCCTGGGCATGTTCTTTATCTTGTTGACTGGCACTTTCTTCGTGCTGTCGACGCGCCGCACGCTGGACAAGCACCGCTGGCTGCTGAAAGTGGCCGTGTTCGCCATCCCGCTGCCGTGGGTGGCCATTGAGGCCGGCTGGATCGTGGCCGAAGTGGGCCGCCAGCCGTGGGTCATCGAAGGCGTGCTGCCGACGGCCGTGGCGGTCTCCAACCTGGGCGCGACGACCTTGCTGCTCACGATCGCCGGCTTTGCCGCCATCTACACCGTGCTGTTGATTATCGAAATGAAGCTGTTGCTCAAGGCCATACGCAAGGGGCCGGAAGAGCATGCGCCGGCCCCCGCGCCAGCTGCCGCAGCCACTCGTACTCAACGCGCCTAAGGAGGGCCAGACCATGATTTTGCATGAAATGATTTCGTATGAAACACTGCGCCTGATCTGGTGGCTGCTGATCGGCGTGCTGCTGGTGGGCTTTGCCATCACGGACGGCTTCGACCTCGGCACGGGTATCCTGCTGCCGTTCGTCGGCAAGACGGACCTCGAACGCCGCGTCGTCATCAACAGCATCGGGCCCGTCTGGGAAGGCAACCAGGTATGGCTGATCCTCGGCGGCGGCGCCATCTTCGCCGCCTGGCCGCAGCTGTACGCCGTCTCGTTCTCGGGCTTTTACCTGGCCATGTTCGTCATCCTCGTGGCGCTGATCGTGCGCCCCGTGGCCTTCAAGTTCCGCAGCAAGCGCGAAGATCCGCGCTGGCGCGCGCGCTGGGACGCGGCCCTGTTCGTCGGCGGCTTCGTGCCGGCCCTGATCTGCGGCGTGGCCATCGGCAACGTGCTGCAAGGCGTGCCGTTCCGCTTCTCGCCGGACATGCACATCTTCTATGACGGTAGCTTCTTTGCCTTGCTCAACCCATTCGCCTTGCTGTGCGGCCTGGTGTCGGTCGCCATGCTGGTGCTGCATGGCGCGACCTGGTTGCAGGTGAAAACCGATGGCGCCGTGGCCGAGCGCGCGCGCCGCTACGGCAGCGTGGCGGCCATTGCCACCGTGGCGCTGTATGCGCTGGCCGGCTTGGCCCTGTGGCTGTGGGTCGATGGCTACCGCATCACCAGCGCCATCGTTGTCGATGGACCGTCGAATCCGCTGCTGAAAACGGCGGAAGTGCACGTCGGCGCCTGGTTCCACAATTTCGCGGCCCATCCGTGGATCTGGATCGCGCCTGCGCTGGGCTTGCTGGGGCCCTTGCTGGCCTTCGCCTTCCTGCGCGCGCGCCGCGAAGTGCCCGCCCTGCTGGCCAGCGCGGCCGGCATCGCCGGCATCATCCTCGGCGTGGGTGCGGCCATGTTCCCGTTCATCCTGCCCTCGTCGATCGACCCGCGCGCCAGCCTGACGGTGTGGGATTCCTCGTCCAGCCACCTGACCCTGTTCATCATGCTGGTCGTCACGGCCATCTTCATTCCCCTGATCGTGGCATACACGACCTGGGTATATAAAGTGCTGTGGGGCAAGGTCGACGGCAAGGCCATCGAAGACGACAGCGGTCACGCCTACTAAGAATTAACGAAAGGAAATAATTATGTGGTATTTCGCCTGGATACTGGGCCTGCCTCTGGCGGCGACCTTCGCCGTGCTCAATGCGATGTGGTATGAAATAGCCGACGGCGACACGACGCCGGAGCAGTACCGCGACACGTCCGACTAATCGCCTTCGCGATTGACGAGCCCCGCCCGGCGCGATGCCTAGACCATCGCCGCCCGGCGGGGCTTTTTGCTTCGATGCCGGATTCCGCCAGCAACAAAAAAGCCACCGCAACGGTGGCTGGTGTGGTGCTGGAAGGACTGGCCGTCAGGCCGGCGCCTTGTTCGATGGTTTCGGCACGGCAATGGCGATCGGGTCGCTGGCAGGAAAGCTTTCTTTCAGTGCTTCATCGAGCGCTTCCTCGGCATGGCTTTCGCGGGCCGGCGTGGGCGAATCGCGCTCCGGTGGCGGGGCGGGCGTGGTGGCGGCGTTGGTGCTGGATTGCATGATCTTCCCCTCGCTATGGTGCGCCATGCGGCCGGGCTGGCACAGGCGCGTGCAGAAATGTGCAGCTGCATCCAGCCTAGCACATCGCATGAAAAAGGCGCGCCCAATGCGCTGGCTTTGGCTGCCATGGCGGCGTCTGCTACACTGCGCTCCACTTTGATCGATGGAACCGCCATGACCACCATATCCCTGCCATACCGCGCCACCGCTGCCGAAGCCTGCGCCTGGCTGGCGCAACAGACGGGCACGCCGTGGACCCTGGCACGCCTGCTCGAGCAGGGCGGCTTGCCCTATGTCTGGCTCGATTACAGCGATGCGTGGGCGCAGCTGTTCCATGACGGCGTCACGCGCTATGCGGCGCCCGTCGTCTTCATCGAGGACAAGCGGCACCTGGCGTCGGGCGCCGACGACGTGCGGTTGCGCCTGACGCGCGACTCCGGCAATATCCCCATCGAATTGCCGGCGCCGGGCATGCGCGTGTCCAACGCCGGCTTGCACTTCCAGGAGCGCGATCTGTTGCGTCTGGTCAAGGAACTGCTGCAGCCGCCGCCGGCCGAGTCCGAAACGGACAAGGCGCCGTTTGTCTTGCCCAGCGCCTTGAAGGGCCTGGACCGCGAACAGATCCTGATTGCCTTTGCCGGCGTGGGAAAAGTGAACCTGGAGCAGGGGCTCGCCAGTGGCGTCGGCATCTTTGGCGACGATGGCGCGCGCGTGCGCAAGAATTCGCGCGGCGGCAAGAACAGCCATGTATGGCATCCCGTCACCCTGGCGTTCGGCCTGCACGACGTGCACCGCGTGCCGATGGCGCACCTGAAGAAGGCGTTCGCCACGCAGCCCCTGCTGCGCGAGTGGAAGGCCGACTGGCTGGAATCGTTGCGCCTGCTGGGCGAATAAGGGGCCGGACGCGGCCTTACAGCTCGATGGGGGCGACTTCCGTGCCGATATCGGGCGCCGCATAATGCATGCTGCAGTACACGAAGGCCGCGATATTGATGGCGACGCTGAGCCAGAACAGCACGCGGAACGCGCGCTTGCCGGACTTGTGGCGCAGCCATTGCTGCGCCAGCACGGCGCCCGGCCAGCCGCAGCATAATCCCAGCAGCAGCAAGGTGCGCTCCGACGTGCGCCAGCGTCCTTCCCTGGCGGCGGCCTTGTCGAGCGCATAGGCGATGAAGCAGCACAGGCTCAGCACGCCATACACGAGGGCGACGAGGACGGGGATGTGGAAAAAGAAAGTGGCCAGTAAATACAGGATGGCAAACAGCAGGATGGCTAGATAAGGCATGGTGGGGGTAGGGTTGCTGGAGCGGATGGCGTGGTCATCCATCCGTGATAAAAAACAGGCGACCTAAAACAGGCAGCCTTGCGCCGCATCAATCTGCACGGCGCGGCGGCGGGCGTGGCCCGTCTTCAATGCTTCGCGGTCGCTCGACAGCGATATGCCTTCCAGCGCCAACAAGGTTTCCTTGGCATGCAAGCCGCCCGCAAAGCCCGTCAATTCTCCCGTGGCGCCGATGACCCGGTGGCAGGGAGCGATGATGGAAATGGGGTTCTTGCCGTTGGCGGCGCCCACGGCGCGCACGGCGGCGGGGCGGCCGATCTGGCGCGCGATCTCGCCATAGCTGCGCGTCTGGCCATAGGGAATCGTCAGCAGCGCCTGCCACACTTCCTGCTGGAAGGTGGTGCCGGCAAAATCGAGCGGCACGTCGAACTGCTGGCGCGTGCCGGCGAAATATTCGCCCAGCTGGCGCGCCGTTTCCTGCAGCACGGCACAGTTGTCGTCGACGCGCATGTCGCCCAGGCGCACGCGGTTCGGCTTGTCGTTTTCCCACAAAATGGCGGCCAGGTCCGCGCCGCGCGCCACCAGGGTCAGCTCGCCCACGGGCGAGGGTATCACCTTACATATGGTTTCCATTGTCGTTCCTTGTCCATGCCGCCGCGGCGCAGGCCGTGGTCAATGAGATGAGCGCCAGTGTAGCAGGATGGCGGCATGCTGCATATCGCGTGTAGGATAGCGTTTTTTGCACGGAAAGCTGGCCTTGACGACTATCCCTACCTACGACGACATCCGCGCGATAGCCGTGCGGCTGGTGCAGCAACGCTATCCCACGGCCGTGGCGGCCATCATCGGCGGCTCGTTTGCCACGGGCCGGCAGACGCCCACGTCCGATATCGACTTGCTGCTGCTGTTCGAACATGTCGATTGCGCCTGGCGCTCGACCATCGTGTCCGAAGGGCGCACGGTGGAATTGTTCGCGCATGACGTGGCCACGTTCACATATTTCTGTAAAGAAATCGATGCGCCGCGCGGCACGGTGCCGCTGGTCAACATGGTGACCGAAGGGGAAAACATCGTCGCGTCCGGCCCGCACTACACCCAGTTGCTGGCGCTGGCGCAAACCATCGACGCGTCCGGGCCGCCCGTGCTCGATATGGACAACTTGCGGCGGCGGCGCTACGCCATCACCACCGCGCTGGAAGACCTGGTTGACAGCACCCACCCGGGCGAGGCGCTGGCCGTGGCCTGCCAGCTGTACGAACTGCTGGCCGACCTGCACCTGCGCGCGGCCGGTGCCTGGAGCGGCGGCGGCAAGCATCTGTTCCGCCGGCTGCAGGCGGTTGACGCCGCCATCGCCGGCCAGCTGGACGGCGCGCTGCGCCTGGCGGCGGCCGACTTGCCGGCCGGCCAGCGTGCCTTCGAACACGTGAGCGCCGCCATGCTGGCGCCCGTCGGCGGTCCCCTGCTGCATGGCTTCTGCCTGCCGGCGCCCGCGCACTGGCGCAGCGCGCCGCAGTAAAGGCGGCGGCCGCCGGCGCGCCAGGGGGACTTACTGCTGCGGCCAGCGCTGCGGATAATGCAGCTTGATGTAGTCGGCGACGGCCTTGACGTCGGCATAGCCGGCATTGCCGCGCCAGGCCGTGTACATGAAGCCGTTGACGCCCGTCACGCCATTGCTTTCCGCCTGCGCCAGCGCCTCCATCCAGGAGTGCACGTTGCCGGTGGCGAGGGCGCTGTCGTCATAGTAGCCGGCGATCATTTGCCGGTGTCCGCGGCCATGGAAGAATTCCAGCGACGCCTTGCGCTTGGCCGTCCCTTCGTCGCTCCAGTTGACGATAACCGTATTCGTTTTCAAGCCTTCCCATGAATTGCTCGCGTCGCCGTTGACGGCCCAGTATTTGGCAATGGCGTTCATCTTCGGGTCGAACATGTCGTTCCACACATACAGTTCCAGGTTCGGATACGCTTGCAGCAGGGTTTCCTGGTGCTTCTCGATCATATTTGCCAGGTATTTGCCGGCCGTGACGTTGCCGCAGGCCGGATCCCAGTTGAATACCCGGTTTTCATCGTAGTAGAGGAAGAATTTCGTCGGGCCGCCGAGCAGGCCGTGGATATTGTCGTAGTACTGTTTCTGGATGTCGAAGAATTTCTGATAGCAGGCGCTGGCCGGCGTGCCCCACATGGACGTCATGTTCTGCGCCGACTGATAGGCCGATACGCGCAGGGTGGCCCCTTCGCCGATGCTGCTTTGCGCGGGCAGGCTCAGCGATTCCACGCCAACGACGTAATCGAGCGATTCCACATAGGTGATGCTGCCGTCTTCCGACTTGACCGTGACGGGCAGGGTGGCGGGATTGCGGCGTATCGTATGCGCCAGGCCGATCTGCCTGATTTCCAGATCATCGAGCCAGACGGCGCCGGCTTGCAGCAGATCCGCCTTCCAGCTGCCGATGTACAAATACGTGAGGGGATTATTCCCCGTATTGAAGTCCAGATTATATTGTTGCCAATCCTGGTTGCTGGCCAATGTGTTGCCGCTGCCATTCCAGGCGCCGTTCTGCTGCGTACCCCAGCCCAGGCCGGCGCTGGCATTCGCGTACATGGGCGCCTTTGCCGTGGGATCGGTGATCTGTATCCTGAAGGCGGCGTCCGGATTGTAGTTTTCCGTCCTGACCCAGAACGATGCGCGGTAGGCGGTATTCGGCCGCAGATTGCTTAGTTTGCGGTGCAGGCGGGCCATATTGCTGTTTCCCGCCTTGCTGAACTTCAGCGAGCGCTGGCCCGTATGCGCGCCTATATGGTCATAGACCGTGTTGCCGACCGCTTTTTCAAACAATTCCCATGCCGGGCTGTTGTTTTCAAAACTGGTGTCGTCGATGGCGGACAGGCCGACCGGCACCGCGCGCCTGTCTTGCACGATGAACGGCGTGTCGATGGTCGGCAAGGCCTCGATCAAGTCCGGCGCGGCGCTGACGGGCACTTCCGGGCCGCCGCCGACCGGTATCAATTCGATGCCGTTATCCCTGGCCGCCTGCACCACGAGGGCAAAATTGGGGAAGTAATGGGGATATCTGGCCGCGGTGGCGGGATTGAGCATGGCCACATAGGAACCGCTGCCGCCCGCATTGAGGGCGATGCCGTTATACCCCTCCGCCTTGGCGACATGAATCAGTTCGATGACCTTGTTGAAACTGGCGTCGGCCGTGGAAGCGGCCGCCGTAATATTGCCGCCATAATAAATCCAGCGTTTTTCAAAGCAGTTCGTGCAGGCGGGCGTGGCCGCGCTTGCGGAAAGCACGGGCAGCACGGTCGCGCATGCCATTGCCAGCGCCGTCCAGATGGTCGTTCTGTTCATGTTCATCGGAGATCCCTGTTTTAAATTTTTGATAATATCAAAAAAACATTAAAACAAGGACGCATTCATCGATGATTGTTGGCTATTTCAATGCCATGTCCATCAATGCGCCTTTGTATGGCAGTGGACCACTGCCATGCCGGCACGGCGGACATTGTTCCGTCCGCCGTGCCGGCGCCGGCGATCCGCCTGTTTAGAACGTGCTGCGCACGGACAGGCTGATATTGCGCGGCTCGCCCCAGAACACGCCGTCGAAGAAGCCCACGTTGCGGTAGTATTTTTTATCCAGCAGGTTGTTGACGTTCAGCTGCACGCTGGCGTGCTTGCCGAGCGCATAGCTGGCCATGGCGTTGTACAGCGCGTAGCCGGCCTGCGGGATATTCGTGATGTCGCCCGATGGCGGACGGCCGTACCACGATTCGCTGTAGGTGGCGCTTTGCGCCGTCATGCTGCCGCCCACTTTCAAGCCTGCCAGCCGGCCGTCGAAACGGTAACTGGTGGCCAGGCGCAGCAGGTGGCGCGGCTGCGTGGTGGCGGCGCGGCGGCCATCGGCTTCGGCCGCGTGCAGGTAGGTGTAGCCGCCGTTCGCTTCCCAGGCCGGCGTGATCTGGCCCGCGACGTCGAATTCCACGCCCTTGGCCGTCACGCCCGCGCCATTGGCCACCATGGCTTGGCTGCCGTCGGGCAGCAGGAAGCCGGGCGGCACCGAGCGGTCGAGTTCGGCGAGGTTCTTTTTCTTCGTGTGGAACAGGGCGGCCGAGGCGTTCAGCTTGCCGTCATAGAATTCGCCCTTGATGCCCAGTTCGGCGTTGTCGCCCGTTTCCGGCGGCAAGAACTTGTCGTTGCGGTCCTTGCTCGTCTGCGGATTGAACAGTTGCGTGAAGCTGGCATACGCCGAATATTGCTTGCTGATGTCGAACACGGCGCCCACATACGGCGTGACTTCATTGCGCGTTTCCGCGAAGTCGCCGCTGCCCGTGTATACGCCTTGCGTGTTGTAGCTGCGCGTGTCCGTGCGGTAGGTGCTGCTGCGCGCGCCGATGATCACGTGCAGCGGGTCGGCCAGGCTCAGGCGCGTGGCCACGTAGCCGCCCGCCAGGCGCGTCACCGTTTCCGTGTGCGAGCCGTCCGGGTGGAACACGGGACGGGGAATGTTGCCCGTCCAGCTGCGGTAATCGGGGATGAAGTCCGGGTAATTGATTTCCGCCTCGCCGCCCAGCGAGCGTGCGCGCTGGTTGCCGCCGTTCCAGCCGACGATGGCCGTGTGCTTGCGCCCCAGCAAGGTGAAGGGGCCGCTGGCGTAGACGTCGAAATTGTCGCCCGTGTTCTTGCCGGCGCCCCAGGCGCCCGTCCACAGGCGCATGCCTGCACCCGTGGCCGGGTCGGGATGGCCGGCGCCCGCGTAGGCGACGGTGGTGCGGTTCGTGCTTTCCGTGCGCGCATAACCGAGGTGCATATTCCAGTTGCCGGGCAGGCGCTGGTCCAACGAAGTGAAGACCGTGTGCTGCTTGTTGGCCCAGGTGCTCCATGGCGTCGTGAAGCTGGTATTGCGCGGCAAGTTGGCCAGGCTGCCATCCGCGTTCCAGTAGGGCACGGCGCCCCAGGTGGCGCCCGTGGGCTTGTTATCCTGGAAGTCGACGCCCGCCGTCAGCAGGCTGCCAGGACGCAAGTCCGCCTCGACGATGACCATGCCGACCGTCTTGCGTTCGTGGTACATGTCCAGGTAGGAATCGCGTTTTTGCCAGGCCAGGGCGGTGCGGGCGCGCACGCTGCCGTCCGCATTCAGGGGCGTGGAGAGGTCGGCCTCGAAGCGCTGGTCGTCCCAGCGACCCATGATGAGGCCGGCGCTGGCCTGGAATTCCCTGGTCGGCCGCTTGCGTACCATGTTGATGGTGGCCGACGGGTCGCCCTTGCCGCCCATCAAGCCCGTGGCGCCGCGTATCACTTCGATGCGGTCGTATAGGATCGTGTCTTGCAGCGGCGCATTGCCGCCGCGCGCCATGCCGTCGATCTGGATATTGTTGATGCCGAAGCCGCGCGCGTAAAACGTCGTGCGCTCCGTATCGTTCTGGCCTACCTGGATGCCCGTCGTTTGCGCCAGCGCCTGGTCCAGGCGCACGGCGCCCAGGTCATCGAGCAGCTGGCGCGTGATGACGCTGACCGATTGCGGCGTCTCGCGCAGCGACAGCTCCATGCGCGTGGCGCTGCGCGTTTCGCCCGCCGTGTACGACTGCGTGCCTTCCGTCGTCGCCGTCGACTGGCCTATCACGGTAACGGCCGGCATGGTCGCGGCGGTGTCGGCCGGCGCCGTGTCGGCCGCCAGCGCCGGCACGGCCACGCCGGCGGCAAGGCTGAGCAGGGCGATCTGTAGCAGGTGGGGGAGGGGGCGCAAGGCGGGCTGGCGCGAAGAAGAGAAGACGGTGGTAGTCGATTGCATCATTTTCCTGGAATATTTTTAGTCGTGGGTGTTCCTATCTCGTCTGGCGAGGTGCGCAGTAGCTGGGGGGATGGCATGACGCTGGCCCGGAATCTGGCTTGGATAGCAGTTCCACCGCGCATGGCGGTGGAAAGGACGTGCATGATTCCTGTCACGATTCGTGAATAAGAATCATTATCAATATAAGTGGTATTTGCCAAATAATCAAGCGTGTGCACCAAGAGAGTGCATGCGGGCCGGTAGCGGCGCGTTGGCGGGGCTTCTGCGATAATGCAGGCGCTGACAAAATATTTTCCTTAATGAAAGAAATGCATGCGTACATGGATAGCCTGTGCAGGATGGTTGTGTGTCGTCTCGCTGGGCCAGGCCCAGGAGCTCGCGCCGCCGCCGGCGGTTTCCGCGCCGCAGCACAGTGCCAGCGTGCCGCCCGCCGTGGCCGAGCCTGTGCCCGCCGCAGTCGCGGCGCCTATGCCGGCGACCGATCCCGCCGCGGTGCCGGCGCCAGTCCCGGCCGTGGAAGCCTTGCCCTCGCAAACGGTGACGATCACGGCCAATAGCGATGCGAAGGCGCCGCGCGTGCGCTTCATGGCGTACCGGGACAGTTATCAGACGGCCAGGAAAGTGTGGCAAGTGTCGAGCGGCAGCGTGGTCATGGCCCTGCGCCTGATTCCCGCCAAGCTGAGCGCGACCATCGACGACGTGCGCGTGGCCCTGGTGGGCAATGGCGCGCCGCTGCCGATCAAGGTCGCCGAAGGCGGGGTGTTCGTCGTGCCCCTCAACGACGATATCGCCGCGCAGGATGGCAGTTTCCTGGTGAATAAGGGCAGGGGCGAGTTGACGGCGAACATCGTGATCCAGCCTGCCGTCGCGCGCGACGCATGGAACGTGACGCGCGTCGGCCAGGTGTTGCGGGACGCGCGGCGCGCCGTGCGCGCCATCACGCCGTGGTACAAGCGGCCGTTCGCCAGCGAAGTGCAGTCGCTGGCTTTTTGCGCGGCCGAGCGGGGCGGTGCACTGCACCTGATGGATGGGGAGCAGCTGATCGCCACCTTGCCCATGAACGAGCCGGCCGTCAACGATATCAACGCGCCCGTGTTTTGCAAGATCTTCGATGGCGAGGATAAATATCCAGGCCATTACCGCGTCGTCTTGCCCGAGCAGGCCACGGTCCTGCTGCTGTAGTCATTGCGGCTGGCGCTGCACGAGTTCCAGCGCCGCCGCCAGGGCCAGGTCCATGGTGGCCTGGTGAAAGATCAGCCATTGCGGCAATAGCGACAGCGCATGGCGTCCCTGTGCCAGGTCGCCCTCGTCGACGGCGGCCCACGCATGGTGCAAGCCGCTGAGCACGCGCGCATGCTGTTCGCGGTGGTTCGCCAGCGAGGGAAAACCGATCTGCTCCATCAAATCCTCTTCCTCGCGGAAATCGCGCTCGACGGCCGCGATCAGCTCGCGGAACGCCACGCTGAAGTGCTGGTCGCTCAGGTGCGCCAGCCGCGCCAGTTCCGCAAACAGCGCTTCGTGCGCCTCGTCGATGGCGGGCACGCCCAGCGCCATCTCATCCTTCCAGTGCGATTTTCCCATGCCGATACTCCCGGTTAAGTCCGTTGCGATGCAAGGCGGACTGTTCCAGTGTGGACGCAGCGAAGGTGGAAATCCATGATCTGGATCAAAAATGTGATGAAGAGGGGATGCGGGAAAGACGGAGAAAATAAATGAGAGGGGGAGCACATCCCCACCCGCAAAAAAACGGCTTTTAAAAAGAGGCAAGCCACGAGCGAGCGCCGCTGAAAAACGCGGCTGGCAAGGCGTCCTTGACGCAGGCAGTACGCTAGTACGGCAAGTCAAGGCAACGCGGCCAGCGGTGTTTTCTCAGCCGCGCGTATCTCAGCCGCACGTCCTTTTAGTGCCTGGGCCAGTGGGCAAACATGCCTTGTGCATCCACATTGGGCACCTGCAGCTGTTGCACTGCCGACGTCTGCATGGCATCCCTGAGCACGAGGGGGACCAGCAACAGGGCCGACAGGGCAAGGCAGGCCAGCACTTTGAGCGTCAACATGATCGTCTCCCGGTGTCCCGGCGGCGGCGCGGGGATGCGGCGCCTGCCGGTCACTCCATTTACGTAGCCGGCGACGTATTTTGACTGCGTACGCCTTACGTATCACCATGCTTGCAGTTTAGTTCACTTGATTGAAAGTTCAACTAATTGCTGTGACGCACTGCATCAAGCTGCCCGCCGGCGTGGCTTGCTTGAGCGCTATTTGGCCTTGCGGCCGCGGCGCGGCTTGCCTGCAGCCGGCAGGAAGGAATCGAACCACACTTGCGTCAATTGCCGGGTATTTTTCGCCGCTTCGCGCTTGACGGCCGCCGTGGCGTGACCGCGCGCCGTGTTGGCGATGCGGTTGGCGGCGCTCAGGTACATGCTCATCCAGGGGTTTTTCATGGGAGACCTCGCAGACAGGGAGTGGGGGCGGCGCACCTGCCGCCATGCCCCCACTGTATGCCGATGGCTGGCCCTGACTGTGCGCCGGACCACACTGGCGGGCGGTCCGGCCACCGCCTTGTGCTGGCTCAATACACGTCGCGGCGGTAGCGCCCGGCCATCATCAGGGCGTCGACGCCATCCTGGCCCAGAATTTCTTGCAGCACAGCATCGATTCCTGCCGCCATGCCGTGCAGGCTGCCGCACACGTAGACGATGGCGCCCTGTTCCAGCCACGCGCGCAAGTCATCCGTGCTGGCGCGCAGGCGGTCTTGCACGTACTCGCGCTGGTCATCGCGCGAAAAGACGCGGTCCAGGCGCGCCAGGTGGCCGTCCCGCAGCCAGCCTTCCAGCTCGGCGGCGCAGATGCTGTCGACGGCTTGCTGGCGCTCGCCGAACAGCAGCCAGTTGCGGGCCAGCCCCGCCTGCTTGCGCGCGCGCAAGTGCGAACGCAGGCCGGCCAGTCCGGAACCGTTGCCGATATAGATGCAGGGCACATCCGCCAGGGCCGGGGCGAAGGCGGGGTTGGCTTGCAGGCGCAGGCGGATGGGGCCATCCAGCGGCGCGAAGCGCGTCAGCCAGCCGGAGGCCAGGCCATGGCCCTCGTTGGCCGCGCCCGCATGGCGTTCCTGGCGCACCAGCAATTGCAGTTCGCCATCCTGCGGCAGCGAGGCCAGCGAGTAGCTGCGCGGCGCATGCGGCGCAGCCTGCGCGTCGCCATCGCTGCCATCTGCATTGCAAGGAATGATTTCCGCCAGCGCGCCCGCTTCCCAGCTGGCGCCGGCCGGGCCCGTCAACGTGATTTCATGCAGTTCGCCGCCCAGGCTGCCCGGGTTGAGCAGCACGCGGCGCACCAGGCGCCACTCGTCATACGAGGCGGCTTCCTGCACGCCGATGGCGTCGATGGCACTGCCGCTGCAGCGGGCCAGCGCGTTGGACCAGTCGGCCAGCGCTTGCGCGTCGTGCTTGTCCACTTCGATCAGGGGGAATAGGGCAGTGGCGCCCAGCGCGCGCAGCTGCTGGTCCAGCGCGTGGCCAAAGCCGCAGAAGGCGCTGTAATGGCGGTCGCCCAGGGCCAGCATGCCGAATTCCAGGCCCGCCAGCGGCGAGCCCGCCGTTTGCCGCAGCAGACGCGCGAAGCGGCGCGTGCCGTCCGGCGCTTCGCCTTCGCCAAAGGTGCTGGCGACGATCAGGGCCCGTTCATACTGGCGCAATTGCGCGGGATCGAGCTGGTCGAGCGATTGCACGTCGACGGCCACGCCCGCCTGCTGCAGGGCGCGCGCGCTTTCCAGCGCCAGGCGCTCGGCCTGGCCCGACTGGCTGGCGTAGGCCACCAGCGTGGGCAGGCCCGTGTTCGCCTTGCCTGGCGCGCCGGCGCCCAGCATGGCGCGCTGCGCCTGCACGGCCCGCTTGGCCTTGCGGCGGCCCAGGTACAGCATCCAGCCCGTGATGGCGAACAGGGGCAGGCCGAGGCTGGCCAAGGTGACGATGATGCGGCCCGGCAAGCCAAAATACGTGCCCATGTGCAGCGGATAAATGATGTTGACGAGGCGCGCACCCAGCGCCTGCTGGCTGTACGGCTCGTTTTTCGTGATCGTGCCGTCGGCCGGGGAAATGGACAGGCGGCTGCGCGCCCGCTCGTGCGGCGCGTCGCTGGCCAGCCACGTGAATTGCACGGCGTCGCCGGCGCGCGTGGGCAGGCGCACGCTGGCCAGGGTCCAGCCGGCGGCGTGTTGCTGGAAGGTGCTCCAGGCCAGGCCGATGTCGACGGCGGGCATGTCTTTTTTCTCCCTGGCCGGTCCCTTTTTCGCCGGCGCCTGCGCCACGCGGGGCGGCTTGCCGGCCCAGGCGTCGACATGGTCGCGCACCACGTCGTAGCTCCAGTAGATGCCCGTCAGGGTCAGCGCCACATACACGACCAGGCACCAGGTGCCGGCCACGGCATGCAGATTCCACAGGAAGGAGCGGCCTTTCAGGGCCGGATCGAAGGTCAGCCAGGTGCGCCAGTCCAGCGGTCGGCGCGGCCAGCGCAAGTACAGGCCGGACAAGGCCAGGCCCAGCAGGCACAGGGCCAGCGCGCCCGCCACCTGGCGGCCCGGATCGCGCGGCAGCAGCAGCCAGCGGTGCAGCGATTCCGTCCACTCGAAAAAGCCCGCGCCCACCAGCGCCGGCTGCGTCGCGCCCGTGTACGGATGGACGTAAATGGACTCGCCGCGCCGCTGGCCGTTCTTCGGCGCGAAGAACAAACGGGGAGCCGCGCCCGCTTCCGCATACATGGTGATCGAGGCGACGCGCTGGCCGTGTTCCGTCTCGGCGAGGCGGCCCAGCTGGGCCGGCGTCAGCGGCGCGCGCGTTTCCACGGCGACATGGCGCACGCCAGGGTTCATGAGGTCCAGCAATTCATCCTTGAAGGCCAGCGTGGCGCCGCTCAAGCCGATGATCACCAGCACCGTACCGGCCGTGATGCCGATAAACCAGTGCAATTGAAACCACACCTGCTTCCAGCTCCAGTGCCATGCGCGCCGTTTCGCGCTGGCGGCGGGCGCCTGGCTGGCCTGGCTGGCGTCCTGCGCATCGTCGGCAGCGGCGCGCAGTTGCGGCTGGGGCAGGGAGGAAGAGGAGGTCATGGCGGCTTTCGATAGTGCAGCCATGGGCGTCAGGCATGGCAGGGACGATGGTGGAAGGCTGGCATTTTAACGCAAACGAGAATCATTCGCAAATGATGGCAGGGTGGCCAGCTGTTGCGCGGAAGGCGCGGTTCGCGCCCCGGCATGCTGCAGATGACGTCTTGATAATTTACATCGTCGTGAAATTGTGTGAAAATGAAAATCATTCTCATTCGTGATCATGATGCAGTGCTGACCCACTTGACCGGCAAGTTTGGCAGCCCCTTTGTTTGTTTGCCCGTGTCCACCATTTCTCCCTCCCTCGACGTTTTCAGTGACCTGTACAGTAGCCATCATGGCTGGCTGTATAACTGGCTATGGCGCAAGCTCGGTTGCCGCGACGGTGCGGCGGACCTGGCGCAAGACACCTTCGTGCGCATGCTGGCCACGCAGTCGGCCGACAGCCTGCGCGAACCGCGTGCCTACCTGAGCACGGTCGCCAATGGCTTGCTCGTCAATCACTGGCGCCGCCTGACCCTGGAGCGCACGTTCCTGGCCGCCCTCGCCAGCCGGCCCGAGCTGACGGCGCCGTCGCCCGAGGAGCGGGCGCTCGTCGTCGAAACCCTGTGCCGCATCGACGCCATGCTCGACACGCTGTCGCCGCGTGCGCGCCAGGCGTTTCTGCTGGCGCAGATGGATGGCCTTACTTATGCGCAGATCGCCGGCCAGCTGGAAGTGTCCGAGCGCATGGTGAAAAAGTATATGGCGCAAGCCATGCTGCAATGCATGCTGTGCATGGACGATGGCACCTGAACCCGCTCAGGCGCAGCCATCCGCCGACTACGCCATCCTGCAGGAAGCGGCCGAGTGGTTCGCCGTGCTGCGCGGCGAAGACGCCAGCCATGCTGACCAGCAAGAGTGGGAGCGCTGGCATGCCATGTCTGCCGTCCACCGCGCCGCCTGGCGCAGGGTGGAAGCCGTCAGCGCCGAATTTCGCCAGCTGCCTGGCGAAGCGGCGCGCCAGGCGCTCGACGATGCGGGCCCGCGCCAGAACGACGCCCAGCGCCGCAGCCTCGTGAAGGGCTTGCTGGCGCTGTGCCTGACGGCGGGACTGGGCGGCGCCATGCTGCTGCGGCGCGACACGCGCAGCTGGGTGGCCAGCCTGAACGCGACTGAAAAAACGGCCATTGGCAGCGTGCGCCAGCTGGCGCTGGCCGACGGTTCGCAATTGTGGCTGAACACGGCGACGGCCCTCGATGTCGATTATGGCGACAATCTGCGCCGCATCGCCCTGCATGAGGGGGAAATCTATATCGTTTCCGCGCGCGACAGCCGGCAGCAGGCGCGTGCGCTGGTGGTCGACACCGTGCACGGCCGCCTGCGCGCGCTGGGCACGCGCTTCAGCGTGCAGCCGCAGGGCGATACCACCTTGCTGGCCGTCTACGAGGGACGCGTCGAGGTGGCGCCGCGCGACGGCGGTGCGCCGCGCATCGTGCCGGCGGGCCAGCAATGCCGCTTTGGCGACGGCGTTATCGGCGAACCGTTCGCCGTCGACCCGAATGCGGCCGCCTGGATCGAGTACCGCTTGCAGCCCGAGCAGATGCGGCTCGACGATTTCCTCGCGCAACTGTCGCGCTACCGGCGCGGCCACCTGGGTTGCGCACCGGAAGTGGCGCACCTGCGCCTCGTGGGCAGCTATCCGCTGGCCGACACGGACCGCATCCTGGCCGCGCTGGAGGCGACCTTGCCGGTCAGAATTCATCGCCTGCATGACTGGTGGGTCACCGTCGAACCCTTGCCGCAGAATAAATAAAATATTTTTCCAGATGCGGTTCCCCTTTTGAAAAGTTGTTTGGCAAAGTAGAAGTAGCTTGCTCAACTTCAATAAGGAATGCCGTGCCGCTGTCGCCCATCTATCTGCCGTTTGCCCGCCGCCTGCTGCCGCTGTCCGTGGCCGTCGCGCTGCTGGCCGCGCCTGCCATGGCGCCGGCGGCGGAAGAGACGCTGCGCAGCTTCCGCATCGCCGCCGCGCCGCTGGGCCAGGCCTTGCGCCAGTTCGCGGGCCAGGCGGGAATCCTGCTGTCGGCCGAAGGCGGCTTGACGCAGGGCAAACGCAGCGCCGGCTTGAACGCCACCGTGGCCACGGGCCAGGGCTTGCAGCAATTGCTGGCGGGCACAGGCCTGGTGGCCGTGCAATTGCCCGATGGCAGCTACATCGTCCGCCTGGCGCCCGCGCCCCTGCGCACCGACCTCGATGGAGTCGGGGCCGGCCTGCAAGTGCTGGCGCCCGTCACCGTGCAGGGAGGCAATGATGACGGCTACCGCCGCGCCGGCTCGGCCGCCGCGCATCGCAACGACACGGCCTTGCGCGACACGCCGCAAGCCATCAGCGTCGTCAGCGGCGAACTGATACGCGACCAGGACATGCGCACGCTGGCCGACGCCATGCGCTACATGCCGGGCGTGGGCACGGCGGCAGGCGAGGGCAACCGCGATACGGCCGTGATGCGCGGCAACAGTTCGACGTCGGACTTCTATCTCGATGGCATGCGCGATGACGTGCAGTACTATCGCGATTTCTACAATATCGAACGGGTCGAAGCCATCAAGGGACCGAACGCCATGGTCTTTGGTCGCGGCGGCGGCGGTGGCGTCATCAACCGCGCCACCAAGCAGCCGCAATGGATCAATGATGGCGAAGCGAGCGTGAGCCTGGGCGCCTGGCGCAACCGGCGCGCGGCGCTGGACTTGCAGCACGCGTTCGGCAGCGAGGTGGCCGTGCGCGTCAATGCCATGGCGGAAGACAGCGATTCGTTTCGCCAGGGCGTCAACGTGCGCCGCAGCGCCATCAACCCCGTCGTGGCCTGGCGTCTGTCGCCGCGCACCAGCGTAGTGGCCAGCTATGAACGCTTTCGCGACGACCGCGTGACGGACCGGGGCGTGCCTTCTTACCAGGGGCGGCCGTTCGAGACGGCCCCGTCCACTTTTTTCGGCATCGCCGGCAGCAGCCCGTCGTGGGCCTACATCGACGCGCTGGGCGTATCCATCGAGCATGACCTGGGCGGCGGTGCAAGCGTGCGCAACCGCACACGCCTGGCCGATTACGACAAGCTGTACCAGAATGCCTTTCCCGGTCCCGTCAGCGCGGATGGTGCCAGCGTAACCGTGCTGGCCTACAACAGCGCCACCGTGCGGCGCAACCTGTTCAACCAGACGGACGTGGAATGGACCGTGAGGGCGGGCGCACTGCGGCACCGGCTGACGGCGGGCCTGGAACTGGGCCGCCAGACGACGGACAATCTGCGCAACACCGGCTATTTCACGACACTGGGCGACAACGTCACGCACATCAGCCTGCCCACGGCGCACCCGGTGACGGACTTGCCCGTGACCTTCCGTCCCAGCGCCACGGATGCCGACAACCACGGCGTGGCGGACACGGCCGCCATCTACCTGCAAGACCAGCTGCGCTTCAACCCGCAATGGCAGGCCGTGGCGGGATTGCGCTACGAGCGTTTTGCCGTCGACTTCGTCAACCGCCGCAATGGCGCGCGCATCGCCCGCGCGGATACGCCGTGGTCGCCGCGCGCCGCCCTCATTTATCAACCGTTTCCCGCGCTGTCGCTGTATGCGAGCGCGAGCCAGTCCTTCCTGCCGCGCGCGGGCGAACAGCTGGCGTCGTTAACGCCCAGTAACGCCGTGTTCGAGCCGGAGCGCTTCCGCAACGTGGAACTGGGCGCCAAGTGGGATGTCACGCCGGCCTTGACGGCCAGCGCGGCACTGTACCGGCTCGAGCGCAGCAATGTCGCCGTCACCGACCCCTCGGACGCGACGCGGGCCATGCTGGTTGACGGCCAGCGCAGCGAAGGCCTGGAACTGGAAGTCAACGGCAAGGTCCAAGCTGGCTGGAGCATCGCCGGCGGCTATGCGTGGCAGCGCGCCGTGCTGACGGCCACGCAATCGGCCACTGCCCTGGAAGGGGCCACGGTGGCGCACGTGCCCAGGCACAGCCTGTCACTGTGGAACCGCTACGATTTTTCGCCGGCCTGGGGCGCCGCGCTGGGCGTGATCGCCCGCAGCGCCGTGTTCGCCTCCGTCTCCAACACGGTGGCGTTGCCCGGCTTTACGCGCTTCGACGGCGCCGTGTACTTCAAGCCGCCAGGTCCTTTCCAGCTGCAGCTGAATGTGGAAAACCTGTTCAATAAAAAATATGTCGCCTCCGCCCACAGCAACGACAACATCGCGCCCGGTTCGCCCCGGGCGCTGCGCATGACGGCGCGGTGGCGGTTCTAGTTTTGTAGTACCCAAGCAATCAACGAGCCAGCCAACTGCCGGGGGGCAGTAGCCAGCCAACTTATTCCATCCGATAGATTGAAAGATAGCGATGACATCGAAAGACAAAGCGGGCGTTACCATCCGCAGCCGCAAGCACCAGACCACTTCCACGCCGCGCCTGCATGGCACGGCCCTGGCCGCGTTTGCCACCCTGGCCATGCCGCTGGCGCTGCACGCGCAAACGACGGACAAGCCGCAGCAGTTGCAGGAAGTCAAGGTCGTCGGCACGGCTGACCGCCTGATCCAGGCGCCCGTCAAATCGGCCAGCGACAAGCTGACGGCGCCGCTGCTCGACACGCCGAAATCCGTGACGGTCATTCCCGCCGAAATCATTGCGCAAACGGGCGCCGTCTCGCTGACGGACGCATTGCGCACCGTGCCGGGCATCACCATCGGCGCCGGCGAAGGCGGCAATCCCGTGGGCGATAATCTGTTTATCCGCGGCTACAACGCGCAAACGGACACGTATATCGACGGCATCCGCGACACGGGGTCGCAATCGCGTGAAATCTTTGCGCTGGAACAAATCGAAGTCGTCAAGGGCCCGAACTCGGCCTACGGTGGACGTTCGTCCGCGGGCGGCGGCGTCAACCTGATCAGCAAGACGCCGAAAGTCGACAACTTCACCAATGCCACCGTGGGCCTGGGCAGCGCCAAGTACCGCCGCGCCACGGCCGACGTGAACCGCGTCATCAGCGACGACGTGGCCGTGCGCCTGAACGTGATGGCGCACGACGCCCACGTTGCCGGCCGCGACTACATCAATGGCGACCGCTGGGGCATCGCGCCGTCGATCACCTTCGGCCTGAAATCGGCCACCCAGGCGACGCTCAGCTACTACCACATGCAGTCGAGCGAATTGCCAGACACTGGCTTGCCGTTCAACAACCCGTTCTCCTCGGGCGCGAACGTATCGAAAAACGGCAACGGCACGCCCGTCAACGTGCCGCGCGAGACCTTCTATGGCCTGGTGAACCGCGATTTCCGTGACACGCAGAGCGATATCGGCACCATCGACGTGCGCCACGACTTCGGTAATAAATTGGTTCTGCGCAACGTCACCCGTTACGGCAAGACCAGCAATGACTACGTGTGGACCCAGCCCGACGATTCCAAGGGCAACACCATGCTGTACGGCACCGTCTGGCGCCGTGCCAACACGCGCACGACCGATACGGATGCGCTGGCCAATGCGACCAGCCTGGGCGGCGAATTCCTGGCCGGCGGCGTGAAGCACACCTATACCCTGGGCCTGGAAATCGGCCGCGAAGAAACGGACCGCAGCTCTTATCTGTTCAGCCCGGGGACGAACAATCCGCTGGAAAAAGTCGGCTCCAGCTGCCCGACCTATGGCGCGGCCACCCTGTACAACTGCGCGCCCTTGCTCAACCCGAACGCCAACGACCCATGGGTCTACACGCGCACGGTGTCGCCAGCCCGCACGAACATCGTCACCAACACGCGCTCCGTGTACGCTTTCGACACGCTGGAGTTCACGCCGCAATGGCTGCTCAACGTGGGCATCCGCTGGGATGACTACAAGAGTTCGCTGAACACGCCGCAATACACGCTCGACAACAAGGTCACCGCCGCCAGCAGCGCCAAGGTGCACGCCACGTTCGCCAGCTACCAGGCGGGCCTGGTGTACAAGCCATCGACCAACAGCAGCGTGTATGTTTCCTACGGCACCTCGTCCACGCCACCGGGCAATGACGGCGGCGACGGCATCGACGGCTTGACGGTCGCCATCCAGAACCTGAAGCCGCAGGAGAGCAAGAGCTTCGAGCTGGGCACGAAATGGGAAGTGCTGCCGGGCGGCCGGCTGTCCCTCAGCGGCGCCTATTTCCAGAGCGACATGAGCAATGCGCGCGTGACGGCGCCGGACGGCACCACGCAAAACGTGGGCGACAAGCAAGTCAAGGGTATCGAGCTGGGCGTGAGCGGCAATATCACGAAGGAATGGTCGGTGTTCGGCGGCTACACGCATTTGAACGCCATCGTGGAAAACAATGGTTACGTCAATACGGGCACGACGGCTGTGCCCGTGTATACGCCATCGCCATACAACGGCAACCAGTTCCCCACCACGCCGAAAAACAGCGCCTCGCTGTGGACCTCGTATGCAGTGACGCCAGCCATCACCGTGGGCGGCGGCGTGAACTACGTCGACAAGGTCTACGCCTCGGTGGCCAACAACAAGTATGCACCGGCCTACACGCGCTTCGACGCCATGGCCAGCTATGTCGTCAGCCGCAATGTGACCCTGCAGCTGAACATCCAGAACCTGACGAACAAGCTGTACTTCGACAAGGTTTCGTCGCCGCACTATGCCGGTGTGGCGCCAGGCCGCTCGGCAACCTTGACGGCCAACATGAAGTTCTGATGTTTGTCCGTCTGATGTAGCGCAAGGCGCCGTTCCAGTGGATGGAATGGCGCTTTTTTTTCATTCCCCGGTTCCCTTTTGACGTTCTCGCTTGGCAATGACAGTAGAGCTGAACGCACAAGCGGAGAATTCCATGCAAGACATTCAATACCAGGACGGTGGCCGCGTGTTCGAGCGCCTGCGCGGCGCGCGCCTGCGTCCGACGAGTGCCCGCGTCTGCATCCTGCAAGTGCTGGCCGGCACGCAGCGGCAGGCGATGAATGCGGAAGGCATTTACCAGCAACTGCTGCACATGGGCATCGCCGTCAGCCTGGGCACGATCTACCGCGTGCTCAAGGAAATGGAACAGGCGGGCTTGCTGTTGCGCGAGCGCGAGGCGAGTGCCAGCGGCAACAAGGCACGCTATCTGATCAAGCCCGAGCATGTCGAGGCGGACAGCTGTTACCTGGTGTGCCGCGTGTGCGAGCGCAGCGTGCTGGTGCAGGATGCGCCGCTGGTGGAGCAGCTGCGCCAGGCGGCCGTGTCGCATGGCATGGAAATCGGCGCGAACGTGGTGTCCGTGCAGATGCGCTGCAGCCATTGCGCCGAGGAAGCGCAGGCGGGGCGGGGCAGGCCGTTGCGGGCCTGCTGACGGCGCCGCTGTTTGGCACGGCGCAACAATGGCAGGCGGCCGCGCCGCCTCCTCGGCGCGCGCATTAGGCGCTACAATAGGGATACTCTTTACTCGTTTCCCTGCTGCCATGACCACTTCCACACCGAATCTCGTCGTCACCCCGTCCGCCCACCCCTTGTCCGACGCCGAACGCGCCGCGCGCATGGTCAACCCTGCGTTCGGCCGCATCTTCACCGATCACATGGTGGTGATTCCTTACCGCGACGGCAAGTGGCAGCAAGGCGAACTGAAGGCCTACGGCCCGCTGATGCTGGACCCGTCCGCCTCGTCCCTGCACTACGGCCAGGCCATCTTCGAAGGGTATAAAGCGTTTGCCCAGCCTGACGGCAGCATCAAGACTTTCCGTCCGGAACAGAATGCCGAGCGCTTCAACCGCAGCGCCGCGCGCCTGGCCATGCCGGCCATCCCTGTCGAGCTGTTCCTGGAAGCGGGCGATGCGCTGATTGCGCAAGACCGCAACTGGGTGCCGAAGAACACGGGCGAAAGCCTGTACATGCGTCCGCTGATGATCGCCACCGACCCTTACCTGGGCGTGCGTCCGTCGGAAGAATACCTGTTCGTGCTGTTCGCCTCGCCGGCGGGCGCCTATTTCCCGAAAGGCGTGAAACCCGTCACCGTGTGGATCAGCGAAGACTTCGTGCGCGCCGCGCCGGGCGGCACCGGTGAAGCTAAGTGCGCGGGCAACTACGCGGCCAGCCTGATGGCCCAGTCGCAAGCGCAAGAGAAGGGTTGCGACCAGGTCGTGTGGCTCGACGCCGTGCACCGCGAGTACATCGAGGAAATGGGCGGCATGAACTTGTTCTTCGTCTACAAGGATGGCGAAAAAGTCACCGTCGTGACGCCGGAATTGACGGGTACCTTGCTGCCAGGCATCACCCGCCGCAGCCTGCTGGAAATGGCGAAAGACCTCGGCTATGCCACGGAAGAGCGTAAATTGTCCGTCCAGCAATGGCGCGACGATATCGCCTCGGGCCGCATGACCGAAGTGTTCGCCTGCGGCACGGCCGCCGTCATCACGCCCGTGGGCGTGGCCAAGGCCAACGGCTTTGAAATGACCATCAACAATAATGAAAATGGCGCCGTCACCCTGGCCCTGCGCGAAGCGTTGCTGGGTCTGCAGCATGGCACGGCACCGGATACGCATAACTGGATGCACACCGTCTGCTAAATTGATGGCGTCATTTTAATACCGCGCCGGCACTCAGTTGCCGGCGTTTTTATATCCTGAAGGAAACTCGATGAAAATCCGCTCTGTCTTGCCCGCGCTGGCCGCCGTGTTCCTCAGCCTGTCCGCCGGTGCCGCCCACGCGGCCGATGCCACGTGCGCCATTCCCCGCAACGTCAGCTACTACGATTACGACGTCAAGCCGTCGGATGAGAAAAACACGTGCTACAAGCAAAGCACGAATGTGCCCACCGACTACTTCATGCTGGCGCTGTCGTGGTCGCCCGGCTTTTGCGACAGCCAGCGCCGCCGTGGCGAAGTGTCAAAGAAGGCCGCCTTCCAGTGCGCCGAGAGCAATCACTTCGGCTGGATCGTGCATGGCTTGTGGGCGCAGTCGGACAATCCGGCCAGCTGCGACGATATTTCCGTGACGCCGCCGCGCAAGACGGAACTGCATCCGCGCTATTGCAAGGGCAATTTGCCGAAGCTGGCGCCGTCGGACATCCTGCCCTACATGTGCATGCAGCCGGGCGAAGCCTTGCTGCAGGGCGAATGGGAAAAGCATGGCGCCTGCGACTTCGACACGGCCAAGCAGTATTTCGAGAAAGAGCGCGAACTGTTCCAGGCCTTGAAGTTGCCAGACAGTACCATGCCGAAAAACGCGCTGTTCCAGTGGATGAAGCAGCATAACCCGCAGCTGAAAGGCCGCTGGCTCGGCTATGAAAAGCACTCGGGCGAGTTGCGCATCTGCTATTCGAAAGATTTCAAAGTCATCGATTGCAAGAAATGAAATTCGCGTAGCCATCCGATAACAGGCAGCCCGGCCCACGGCGGGGCTGTCCGGCAGACTCCGTTCATCCATGCTAGTGTCTTGCCTGCGGCCACATGATTGGCTGCTAACAAGAAGATGCCCGGCGTAAGCGTGGCTGGCGGCGCGGCATGGCATTCGTATCGGATCAATGATGTTCAAGCAAAACAGGGGACCAGCCGTCCCGGTGGGTGAGGACGGCTTGCCGCCCAATGCGCGGTTGTGGGCCATGCTGTCGCTGGCCATCGGGGTGGGCATGGCGTCGCTCGACACGGCGATTGCCAACACGGCCTTGCCGGCCATCGCCAGCGAACTGCACACGACGCCGGCCGCCTCGGTCTGGATCGTGAATGTGTATCAGCTGGCGATGGTGGCGACCCTGCTGCCGTTTTCCGCGCTCGGCGAGATCGTTGGCTACCGCCGTGTGTTTATCTCCGGCATGGTTCTGTTCACCCTGGCATCGCTGGCCTGCGCGCTGGCGTGGTCCTTGCCGTCGCTGGTGGTGGCAAGGCTATTTCAAGGCGTCGGCGCCAGCGCCATGATGAGCGTCAATACGGCGCTGCTGCGCGCCCTGTATCCCAAGCATTTGCTGGGCAGGGCGTTCGGCAACAATGCGCTGGTGGTGGCTGTCGCCTTCGCCGTCGGACCCACGGCCGCCTCGCTGATCCTGGCGACGGCGTCGTGGCCATGGTTGTTTGCCATCAATGTGCCGCTGGGCTTGCTCGGTTTCCTGCTGGCCAGCCGCATGCTGCCGGCGACCCGGCTTTCCGGGCACACGCTGGACCTGCGCACGGCGCTGTACAACGTGGGCGCCTTCGGCCTGCTGATTCTCTTGTTTGGCGACGCCGCCCACCACGCGCCGGTTGCCACCTTGTTGCCGGAACTGGTGGCCGTGGTGATTTTCTTTGTCCTGTTGCTGCGCCGCCAGGCGGGGCACGCGGCGCCCATGCTGCCGATCGACCTGTTCCGCCGTCCCCTGTTCCTGCTGTCGTCGCTGACGGCCATCTGCACGTTTGCCGCGCAGGGGCTGGCCTTCGTGTCGCTGCCGTTTTATTTTGAAGTGACCCTGGGCCGCTCGCCCATCGAGACGGGTTTCTTGATGACGCCGTGGGCCGTGCTGGTGGCCGTGATGGCGCCCGTGGCCGGCCGCCTCAGCGACCGCTATGCGCCCGGCGTGCTGGGCGGCATCGGCCTGGCGGCGCTGGCCGGCGGCTTGCTGACACTCGTATGGATACCGGCGCACCCGAGCGCCTTCGACATCGGCTGGCGCATGGCCCTGTGCGGCGTCGGTTTCGGTTTCTTCCAGGCGCCCAACCTGAAAGCCATCATGGGCAGCGCGCCGCCCGAGCGGGCCGGCGGCGCCAGCGGCGTGGTCGCCACGTCGCGCCTGATCGGGCAAGCCACGGGCGCCGCGCTCGTCGCGTATTGCTTCACGGTTTCCGCCAGCCGCGGCACGACGTATGCGCTGTGCCTGGCGGCAGGTTTTGCCGCCGTGGCCAGCATCGCCAGCTTTGCGCGCCTGGCGGTGGCGCAGCCGGCGTGGCTGGCCGGCAAGCGCGACTGACGGGTATCGCTCAGACGTCGATGGCCTTGTCCGACTGCATGCGCTTGCGCAATTCGAACTTCTGGATCTTGCCCGTCGAAGTGCGGGGCAGGGGGCCGAAATAAATGGCTTTCGGCACCTTGAAGCCGGCCAGCTTGTTCTTGCAGAAGGCGATCAGTTCCGCTTCCGTTACCGTGGCCCCTTCGCGCAGTTCGACGAATGCGCATGGCGTTTCGCCCCATTTCTCGTCCGGCTGGGCGATGACGGCGGCGGCCAGCACTTGCGGGTGGTGGTATAGCGCATCCTCTACTTCCACGCTGGAAATATTCTCGCCGCCGGAAATGATGATGTCCTTGCTGCGGTCCTTCAGCTTGATATAGCCGTCCGGATACATCACACCGAGGTCGCCCGTGTGGAACCAGCCGCCGGCGAACGCTTCCTGCGTCGCCTTTTCATTTTTCAAATACCCCTTCATGCAGATGTTGCCACGGAACATGATCTCGCCGATCTGTTCGCCGTCGGCCGCCACGTGCTCCATGGTGTCCGGGTCGATCACGGCCACGGCGCTTTGCAGGTGGTAGCGCACGCCCTGGCGCGATTTCAGCACGGCCCGCTCTTCCTGCGACAGGGCGGTCCACTCATCCTGCTCGGCGCAGATGGCGGCGGGGCCGTACACTTCCGTCAAGCCATACGAGTGGATCAGGTCGAAACCCATGGCTTCGATCTTCGCCACCATGGCCGCTGGCGGCGGCGCGCCGGCCACCATGCCGCGCACGGTCCAGTCTATGCCGTCGCGCCAGCTGGCGGGCGCGTTGGCCAGGGCCGCGTGGATGATGGGGGCGGCGCAATAGTGGGTGATGCGCAAGTCGCGCATCAGGTCAAAGACGAGCTTGGGTTCGAACTTGCGCAGGCACACGTTGACGCCGGCACGCGCGGCCACGGTCCACGGGAAGCACCAGCCATTGCAGTGGAACATGGGCAAGGTCCACAGATAGACGGCATGCTTGGGCATGTCCCACTCTAATATGTTCGACAGCGCGTTCAGGGCCGCGCCCCGGTGGTGATACACGACGCCTTTCGGGTCGCCCGTGGTGCCGGACGTGTAGTTGAGGGCGATGGCGTTCCACTCGTCCGCCGGCGGCTGCCAGTCGTAAGCGGGGTCGCCGCTGGCCAGCAAGCTTTCGTAGTCGAGTTCGGCGAAGGCCTCCACTTCCGGGCCCAGCACGTCATTGACCTGGATCACGCGCAGGCCGGGAATCTGCGCCGCCATCTGGCGCGCCAGCTCGGCAAATTCCGTGTCGGCCAGCAAGACTTTCGCCTGGCCATGGCGCAGCATGAAGGTCAGCGACGCCAGGTCGAGGCGGATGTTCAGGGCGTTGAGGACGGCGCCGGCCATCGGGACGCCAAAGCTCGCTTCCACCATGGCGGGCGTGTTCGGCAGCATCACGGCCACCGTGTCGCCCGTGCCCACGCCCAGCTTGATCAAGCCGGAGGCGAGGCGGCGCGTGCGCGCATACGTTTCGCGCCACGTCTGGCGCACGCTGCCATGTGCAATTGCCAGGCGATTGCCATATACTGCGGCTGCCCTGGCGATATAGTCGAGCGGGGTGAGGGCGGCGTAGTTGGCACTGTTTTTGCCGAGGCCGGTGTTGAAATCGGGTGTCATGCTGGTCTCCTGGTAAAAAAATTCTGCAGCTCCCTGTTTCGGGATTGATACGGGCCAGCATAGCACCGGCGCTTAAAAATCACTGTCATCTTAGTGACAAGTGAGGGCCAGCAACTGAAGGATGGCATGGACAGCAAGGAAATGACAGGCAGTGCGGTAGCGGAACTCGACAGCCACGACTGGTTCCTGGCCCTCGAGGCGCGGCATCAATCGCTGCTGCGCGCGCAAAGCGTCATCCGGCAGCATGAAGCGGGCGCCGTCATCACCCGGCGCGGCGAGCCGTCGCAACACTGGATCGGCGTGCACACGGGCTTGATCAAGCTGGCCGTCTACAACGCGGACGGGCGCGGCGCCACGTTTTCCGGCGTGCCGGCCGGCGGCTGGTGCGGCGAGGGCAGCGTGCTCAAGCGCGAACTGCGCCGCTATGACGTGGTGGCCGTGCGTGCTTCGACCATCATCCTCGTGCCCGCCGACCTGTTCCATCTGCTGCTGGCCGAAAGCCTGTCCTTCAATGCCTTTGTCATCCGCCAGTTGAACGAACGCATGGGGCAATTCATCGCCACCATCCAGAACCAGCGCCTGCTGGCCGTGGATGCCCAGGTGGCGCAAGCCATCGCGCAACTGTTCCATCCCATGTTATACCCGCGCACGTCCAGCGTGCTTGAGCTGTCGCAGGAAGAAATCGGCTTGCTGACCGGCATTTCGCGCCAGCGCGTGAACCAGGCGCTGGGCCATCTGGCCGAACTGAACCTGATCAGCATCGCCTACCAGGCCATCCGCGTGGTCGACCTCGATGGCTTGCGCCGTTATGGCGTGGCGTCGCTGTGATGACAGACTGGCGGCGCGAACTATGGCATGCTGGCGCCTCGCTCACTGAACCGACTTGACGCATGGCCCTCGTTTCCGATCATCCCTTGCACCTGCTGGGCTTGCGCTTTCCGCTCCGGCTGCGCGTCACCGTGCGCCAGGGGTTTGTGACTTTGCATAATGAAATCGCCACCAAGAAACTGGGCAGCGGCGACAGCTTCGTCGTGCCCGCCTTCCTGCGCTTTGCCTGCGACGTGATGCCGGGACGCGGCAAGCCGGCCGTGTTCACCCTGGCGCTGGAGCACGATGAAGCGGAGGGCAGCCACGGCGGCGGCAAGCGCTGGAGCCAGGCGCTGGCGCAGCATATCTTCCATTCGCCGCAAGGCAAGTGGACGGCGGCGCGCCTGGCCGCCCTGTGGCAGGTGACGCCGCACAAGGCCAGGGCGCGCCTGTTTGCCGAAGGCGAAGCGTTATTGAGCCTGGTACGCGAGCAGCGCCTCGCGCATGCCTTGCATACGGCCGCGCAAGGGCATGGCGAGGCCGCGCTCGACCTGGCGCAAGTGGCGGCCGGCTCCGGCTTTGCCTCGATCCCCGCATTTTGCGATGCCTGCGTGGACGTGGCCGGTGTACGGCCCAGCCTGTTTCTGCGCGGACCGGCGCCTGCGCCCGGATAGCGATACTCCGCTATAATCGTGTCCATGGGACATTTATTGAAGCGCAAACAGTGGCATATGTGGTTCGCCTGCCTGGCGATACTGCTCAATGCGCTGTCGCCCTCCCTGTCGTATGCGTTTGCCTCGCTGCACGCGAATGCGAACAATGCCGCCGTCGAGATCTGCTCGGCCAGCGGCGCCGTGTACACGCAGGCGGACCTGGCGCCGGCCGCCACATCCCCCACTGATTCCGTGCTGCACCACATCGAGCATTGCCCGTTCTGCATGAATCACGCGGGCAGCGTGGGCTTGCCGCCGCCATCCTCATCTCCGCTGGCCGTCATCACGGGCCACGACCGCTATCCGGCCCTGTCTTACGAGGCGCCGCAACCGCAGTTCGCCTGGCTCAGTGCCAGTCCGCGCGGCCCGCCCGCGCTGGCCTGAACGCTACTTCTCTGCCTGCGGCCATGCGCCAAGGCACTACGTCCTAACCTGTATCAACTACGCCCATCGGGCCTGAAATGCTATGAAACGTCGTCTTTTCCTTCTCGCCGGCACGGCGGGATTGCTCACGCTTGCCGCTTGCGAGCAAGCGCCGAAACCCCATTACAACGGCCTCGACTTGACGGGCGGCGATTACAAGCCCGATTTCAAATTGAGCGGCCCCGACGGCAAGGTGTATACCTTGGCCGACTTCAAGGGCAAGTATGTGATGGTCTTCTTTGGCTTCACGCAATGCCCGGACGTGTGCCCGACGGCCCTGTCGCGCGCGCTGGAAATCCGCCAGAAGCTGGGCGCCGATGCGGACAAGCTGCAAGTGATCTTCATCAGCATCGACCCCGAGCGCGACACGCCGGCGTTGTTGGACGAATACATGCGCGCCTTCGACCCCAGCTTCCTCGGCTTGCGCACGGACCCGCAGGCAACGGCGCAGACGGCCTTCAACTACAAAGTGTTTTATCGCCGCGTGCCCAGCGGCAGCTCGTATACGATGGACCATACGGCCATCAGCTATGTGCTCGATACAGAGGGGCGCATGCGCCTGGGCCTGAAACACCAGTTGACTGGCGACGAGTGCGTGCAGGACATCAAGACCTTGATGACATCGAAATACACCTTATAACTACACCGAGGAAACAATCATGACCCACCTGAAAACCCTGCTGGCCACGGCCCTGACCGTGCTGTCGTTCTCCGCCATCGCACAAAGCAGCGTGCAAATCACCGACCCGTGGGTGCGCGCCACCGTGCCCCAGCAAAAGGCCACGGGTGCCTTCATGCAGATCACGGCGCCGAAAGCCATGCGCCTGCTGGAAGTGCGCTCGTCCGTGGCCGGCGTGGCGGAAATCCATGAAATGAGCATGACGGACAATATGATGCGCATGCGCCAGGTCAAGGAAATCGCTTTGCCAGCCGGCAAGGCCGTGGAGCTGAAGCCGGGCGGCTACCACGTCATGCTGCTGGAACTCAAAGGCCAGGTGAAGGCGGGCGACAAGATCCCGCTGACCCTAGTGCTCGAAGGCGAGGACAAGCACCGAGAAACCATCGAAGTGAACGCCGTGGCCCGCCCACTGGGCGCCACCTCGACCCCGATGCCAGCGATGAAGCACTGATCGCTGCCATGCCTTGCACAAGCCCGGTACGCCGGGCTTTTTTGCGTCCATTTGAAAATTAAACAGCTGTTTGATATAATTTCGCAGAATATTAAACAACTGTTTGAATGATGGGAATGGCATGCGGCAAGAGAAGGAAAACGAAGGCGAACCGGCGCGCGCGCGCATCCTGCAGGCGGCGGCCCAGCTGTTTGCCGACGAAGGCTACAAGGTGGCGTCCGTGCGCAGGATTTGCGAGGCGGCCCACGTGAATGTGGCGATGGTCAATTATTATTTTCATAGCAAGGAAGAGCTGCACCTGGCCGCGTTTGACTATGCGCGCGAACTGGCGCGCGCCTCGGCGGCCGACGTGGCCGCCGCCAGCGCGCAGGCGCAATTGCCGCCAGTGCAACAGTTGCGCCTGGCCATAGAGGCGCTCGTGTTCGACATGCTGCGCTCGGGCCCGGCGTCGCTGTTCAGCCGCCTGGTGGCGCGCGAGCTGATCGAACCGACGGCCGCCATCCACAAGCTGGCCGAACGCAATGTGCGCCCGCAGCACGCCTTGTTTACCAGTCTGATCCGTGCAGTGGTGGGGCCGGCCATGCCGGCGCAGGTGGTGCAGAAATGCGTGTTCAGCGTGATCGGCCAGGCCGTGTTCTATGCCCGTTCGCGCATCGTGCACGAGATCGTGGCGCCGGAAATCACCTATGACGAGGCCGGCATTGCCGGCATCGCGCGGCATATCGCCGAGTTTTCCCTGGCGGCCCTGGACGGCTTGCGCCGCCAGCACGACAGCGGCGACACCGCGCAGGCGGGCGCATGAAGGCGAGAAACCTGACCCTGGTGCTGGCCGGGCTGTCCATGCTGGGCCCGTTCGCCACCGATACCTTCCTGCCGTCGTTTCCTGCGATTAGCACGCATTTCGACGTCAGCAGCGTGCTGGTGCAGCAGACCCTGAGCGTCTACCTGGCCGCCTACGCCTTCATGACCCTGTTCTATGGCACCCTGTCCGACTCGTTCGGCCGCCGTCCCGTGATCCTCGCGTCGCTCGTGCTCTTTGCCGCCGGCTCCATCGGCGCCGCATTCGCGCCCAGCTTTGGCTGGCTGCTGTTCTTCCGCGGCATGCAGGGCGCGTCGGCCGGGGCGGGCAGGGTGATCGGGCAAGCCATCGTGCGCGACAGCTTGTCGGGCGCGGCCGCGCAAAAGATGCTGGCCAATATCATGATGGTGTTCGGCATCGCGCCCGCCATCGCCCCCATCATCGGCGGCTGGCTGCACGTGGCGTACGGCTGGCAATCCACGTTTGTCTTCACGTTTTCCGTCACCGTGCTGCTGGCGCTCGCTTGCCTGAAGGGCTTGCCGGAAAGTTTGCCCATCGAGCGACGCCAGCCTTTTCATCCGGGCAACATTGCGCGCAATTACTGGCAGGCGCTGCGCCACGGGGAATTCCTCCTGCGTTCGCTGGCCGTGGCCTTCGCCTTTGGCGGCTTCGCCCTGTACATCGCTTCCGCGCCGCATTTCATCCTGGAGCTGCTGCGCCTGCCCGAGACGGCGTTCGGCTGGATGTTCATCCCCATGGTGGCCGGCCTCGTGGGCGGCTCGGCCCTGTCCGGCAAGCTCGCGCATGCGGTGAAAAGCACCGTGCTGGTGCGCTGGGGCTTGCTTGTCATGGCCGCCACGGGGGCGCTCAACATTGCGTATAACCACTGGTTCGCCGCCAGCGTGCCGTTTGCCGTCGTGCCCGTGATGCTGTATGCGTTCGGCATGTCGCTGGCCTTGCCGGGCATGACCATGTCCACGCTCGACATCTTCCCGCAGATGCGTGGCCTGGCCGCTTCGCTGCAGAATTTCGTGCAAATGCTGGTGTTTGCCCTGGTGTCCGGCTTTGTCGCCCCCTTATTGTTCGACAGCAGCCTGAAGCTGGCGCTGGGCCAGGCCTCGGCCGTCGTGCTGGCCGCATTCTTCTGGTGGCTGGGCACGCGCCAGCGCGCGGTGGAGGGCGCTGCGGGGATTGTCAAAACAGCATGACGGGCTTGCTAAAAGGTGGGCATGCTTTCTGCTTTGTTACACTGTGACAATCAGACCCGTGCCGCGGGCGCCACGGCACGCGCGCGGGTCTAAGCAGTTTTGCAACTTTACCTTTGGCTATCATGCACTTGATTAACTCCAGTCTGAACCACGCCTTGCGCGTGCCGCTGGCCGCGGAAATCCATTCGCGGCCCTTTTTGCAGCTCGACGCTCCCGAGCTGATCACCCACCTGGCCGTCTACAAGGACGACTCCGCCCCCGGCGTGTCGAATATGTCGGCCCAGCACGCCACGCTGGCAGCGCTGTGCACGCATTTCGGCGTCACGCCGCCCGCCGCCGAAGCCAAGTATTTTTATTACGACTTTGGCCGCTTCCGCCTGAAATGGGAATGCCACACGGAATTTGCCACCTACACGTTTGCCGAGCACCCGGACGCGGCGCTGCCCCTGGAGCAGGCGTTCGAGCGCATGCCCCTGGAGCAATTGCCGCAGCAGTGGCTGGTGGGCTTGAAGGGCAAGCTGATGGTGGCCGCCCACGTGGTGCTCGAGCAAGCGACTGAACCAGCCGAAATCTTCATGCAAGGCCTGTCGCGCGTGTTCGAGGGCAATACCCTGGCCGGCAGCAAGGTGCTGCAGGGCGGCGAGCTGTGGACGGATTTCACCATCCAGTCCGATGGCTTCAGCCGTTTCGTCATCCGCGACGCGGGCATGCGTTCGCAGCAGTCGGGCCGGCTGGTGCAGCGCGTGCTGGAAATCGAAACCTACCGCATGATGGCCTTGCTGGGCTTGCCCTACGCCATGCAGGCGGCGCCGTCGCTGAATGCCATCGAGAACGAGCTGGCGACCCTGGCCGCCGCCATGGTGGACACGGACGACAGCGCCGCCGTCAGCAAGGCCGACGAAGGCGTGTCCGAGCAAGCCTTGCTCGACCGCATCACGCGCCTGGCGGCCCGCATCGAAAAGCTGTCGCTCGACAATAGCTACCGTTTTTCCGCCTCGAAAGCCTACATGGGCCTTGTCAAGGCGCGCATCGACGAGTTGCGTGAAGTGCGCATCGAGGGCATTCCCACGGTCGAGGAATTCATGGACCGCCGCCTGACGCCGGCCATGAACACGTGCGAGGCGATGGCCAGCCGCCAGGAAGCGATGGCGCAGCGCATCGCCAACACCAACGATTTGCTGCGCACGCGCGTGGGCATCGTGCAGGAATTGCAGAACCGGCAAATCCTGCAATCGATGAACGCGCGCGCGGCCCAGCAGCTGCGCCTGCAGCAAGCGGTGGAGGGCCTGTCCGTGGCCGCCATTTCCTATTACGTGATCGGCCTGTTCAGCTACACGGGCAAGGCGGCCAAGGTGATGGGCTTGCCCGTGAACCCGGAAATCCTCGTCGGCGCGCTGGTGCCGTTCGTGGCGGCCGCCGTGTGGCTGGGCTTGCGGCGCATGCACCACAAGCTGCACACGGACTGAGCCGGACGACACCGGGCCATCATTTTTGCTATCTTTCAACATTCGACCATCAGGTCTTCTGAAAAGGAAGTTGCGTGCTAGCCAATGTTGGAGACGTTTACAGTGTGTTTTCGTCCGAGCTGCAGCAGTATGTGGCTTGCCAGGTCACCCGCATCAAGGATGCTTCATCGTCCAGGCCGGTAGCTGCCGTGCTGGAGCTGGACTGGACCGGCGACGCCTTGCCCGATGCGGCGGCCGTGCAAGCCATGCGGCCGCTGCTGTGCGACTATTTCTTCTGGAACAATCGCCACGATCACTGCTATGCCACGGCGAACGTGCCGCCTGGCCATACCCTCGTTGGCAATATCGCGCCGCTGGTGGATGTGGAAGTCAACAGCTACCGCAGCGGCTGGAACGTCGGCGACAGCGTGCTGCGCCAGCGGAACTGGGAGCGCATCGATCCGGTGCGGCGCCAGCAATTCAAGGCCGCGTCGGACGAGCGTGAAGTGACGCTCGGCGGCCAGGTCTTCCGGCAGGACGCGACGAAAATCAACGACAGCGCCTTGCGGGCGCTGGACGATCTGTCCGAGCTGGCGCAGCTGCCTTGCCTGATGTCCATCGAGACCAGTGACGGCACGCAGGCATTGATGGAGTTTATCAAGGGCAATCCCTTCATCAATGAGCTGCACTGGCAATCATCGACGGTGCACGCGCTCGATTTCAGCGGCAGCGGCTTGAACCGGTTGATCCTGCAGCCCGATGGCGTCACCAGCCTGGTCTTGAACGAAGGCCTGGGCCTTCTCGCGCTGCGCAGCGCGCCATCGCCGGCGCTGCGCATAGCGGATGACGCCGATGGCCGCCATCTGACACTGCAGTGCACGCACGCCTTGCCGCCGTTCCACGGTCTCGAGCGGCTGGGCGGCCTGTCGCTGCTCGGCATGAAGGAATCCGACCTGGCGCACGTGGCGCAGCGCTTTCCCTACCTGACGGCATTGCGCATCTGGGGCAAGCCGGGGCTGGCGTCGCAGATGGGCAGCCTTGCGCAGCTGACCCAGCTGCGGATGTTCACCACCTATGACCTGTTCGGTTTCACGGCGGACGAGTTTCCATCGGCCGCGCAATTGCCGCAGCTGTCGGCCTTGTGGATGACCAGCTTGCCCGCCGATGCGGCCAAGGGCATCAAGGCCGCTTACAAGAAGGCGGCGGCGCAAGGACTCGACTTGTCGATCAGCAAGGCGCGCAAGCCGGAATGGCTGGCTGAAAACCTGCTCAACCCCTTCCGCGACTGGGATGGCCGCGAGCATATTTCCCCCGCGTATGCGAAAAAGGCAGCGCTGGCCTACAAGAACATGCTGGCCGTGACGCGCGACATCGACGTCGCCATGGCGGCGCCGGCCGCCACCGCCGCGCTGGAAGCGATGGTCACCGCCTATGTCGATGCCTTCAACAGGATCGCGCGGCGTGCGAGCATCATCGAGACGGTCGAGCGCGAGGAAATCTACACGGTGCTGGCGGACCTGCTGGCGCAGCTGCGCCAGCAGTTGCAGCAAGCGGGCGGGCAGGGGGCGGCGCTGGTCGACGAGGCGGCCTTGCTGGAACGGTTCGACCGCTTGCGCGAATTTTAAACGCGCGGCAAAACCTGCCGCGCGTCGGGACTTGCGACTTGCGATGCTCACCGTGCTCATGCGCAGTTCCGCTTCTCAGCCACCATTTCCTTCCGCCCGCTACGGTATTGTCCGGCGTTGTCAGTCTGACTCGCCAAGCTAGAAAAAAAGTTCTAGACATTGAGTTCTAGACCGGATATTCTAGCGGCATGTTAAAGAATACTCCCACTCCCCATCCCACCGCCGCCGAACTGGACCTGCTGCGCATACTGTGGCAGCGCGGTCCGTCCGACGCCCGCGCCGTGTATGACGCCCTGGCGGCCGAACGCGCCGACGCCAGCTACGCCACCGTGCTGCGCCAGCTGCAACTGATGCATGGCAAGGGCTTGCTGAGCCGCGATGAAAGCCAGCGGCCGCAGCTGTATACGGCCGTCGAGGCGCAGGAAAAGCTGCAGACCAGCTTGCTCAAGGACTTGATCGGCAAGGTGTTTTCCGGTTCCGGCAAGGCGCTGGTGCTGACGGCCCTGCGCGAGCATGTCAGCGACGCCGAACGCGTGGAAATTGAAAAAATCCTGCGCGGCAAGGTGGATGGCAAGGACGGCGGCGCGCGATGAGCCTGTCTGCCATGAGCATGGGCATGGACTGGCACGCGGTGGTTCCCGCGCTGGGCTGGGCCTTGCTGTATTTTGTCTGGCAGGCACTGGTCGTCGGCGCCGTATCGGCCGTCCTGCTGTGGCTGCTGCGCCATGCCAGCGCGCGCTGGCGCTACGCCGTGTGTGCGCTGGCGCTGCTGCTGTGCCTGTGTATTCCTGTCCTGCACCTGCTGTACCTGCTGGGGCAGGGACCCGCGCAGGGTTCGCCGTTCATGGCCGCGCCGGCCGCCTGGCGCGCCGAACTGCAGGCGTGGATGCCCGCCCTGGTGGTGGCCTGGAGCGCCGGCGTTGGCCTGATGAGCTTGCGCCTGGGCCTGGGCCTGGCCTGGGTCGCCCGGCTGCGCCGCCAGGCTGTGGCCGCACCTCTCGTCTGGCAAGCCCGCCTCGATGCGCTGGCGCTGCGCATGGGACTGCACCGTGCCATTCCGCTCAAGCTGCATGCGGGACTGGGCAGCCCCGTCGTCCTCGGTTGCTGGCGTCCCATCGTCCTGCTGCCGGCCTCTTTGTTGAGCGGCATGCCGGTGCCGCTGCTGGAAGCCTTGCTGGCGCATGAACTGGCGCACGTGCAGCGCTGGGATTACCTCGTGAATCTGCTGCAAAGCCTGGTCGAGGCGCTGCTGTTCTTCCATCCGGTCGTCTGGTGGCTGTCGGCGCGCATGCGCGTGGAGCGTGAACTGGTGGCCGACGAACTGGCGGCGCAGGCGCTGCAAGATCCGCAGCAGCTGGCCACGGCGCTGCACGAGTTGTCGCGGCAGGCGGCCACGCTGAGCCAGCCTGGCCTGGCGATGTCGGCCCGGGGCGGCGTGCTGCTGACGCGCATACGGCGCCTGATGGCGCCCGTGCCGGAGACGGGCGGCTGGAAGCTGGCCTTGCCCGCCTTGCTGCTCGCTTGCGCCACCGTGTTGCTGCAGGCACATGGACAGCCTGCCGTCAGTGCGGCGACCCTGGCCGATGCCGCCGCCGGCATGCTGGAGCTTCCCGTCAACGCGAAACACATGCTGGTGTTTGATGACGCCAGCGGCAAGGTGCTGATGGCGAAGGATGCCGACGCCGTGGTGCCGATCGCCTCCATCACCAAGCTGATGACGGCCATGGTGGTGCTCGACGCCGGGCTCGATCCCGATGAACGGCTGCGCATCGTGCGCGCCGATGGCGATTCATCGCTGCAGCGCCACAGCCTGCTGGCCGACGGCGTGGCAGTGCCGCGTGGCGTGCTCTTGCAACTGGCGCTGCTGCCATCCGAAAACCGCGCCGCCGCCGCGCTGGCGCGCACCTATCCGGGTGGCAGCGCGGCCTTTCATCAGGCATTGCAAGCGAAGATCCGCAGCCTGGGGCTGACCCGCACGGCCCTGACGGATGCGGTGGGCAGTTCGCCGGCGAATACGTCGACGGCCACCGAGGTGGCAAAGATCGTGGCGGCCGCCGCGCGCTATCCGGATATCGCGCGCATCACCAGCCACCCGCAGGCCAGCGTGGCCGTCGACGGCAAGGTGCGCACCTTGCACAACACCAACCCGCTGGTGGGCGGCAAGGGCTGGGACATCCTGCTGTCGAAGACGGGCAGCAGCAACGAGGCCGGCAGCTGCCTGACGATGCGCATGCGCAGCGGCGGCAAGAACGTCACCGTGGTGCTGCTCGACGCCGATGGCGCGCAGCGGCGCTCGCTCGACGCCGGAAACATCCGCGACACCCTGGCCGGGAGCACAGGCCGCATGCATTGATGGACCCCGGGCGCGCCGCGTCGCGGCCGCCTTTCTTTTTTACACACTGGAGATGAAGATGACACTATTGGCGAAGTTGATGCTGGCTACGGTTACGACCATGGCAACGGGCGCGGTGCAGGCGAAAGCGCCGGCACCCGTGCAGGACAAACCTGTCGATTGCGATAGTTGCAAGGAGTGGAATGCCGCCGTCAAGCCATTCAATATCTATGGCAATACCTGGTATGTGGGCACGGCCGGCCTGTCGGCCGTGCTGGTGACCAGCCCGCAGGGCCATATCCTGCTCGACGGCGCGCTGCCGCAATCGGCGCCGCTGATCGTGGCAAACATCAAGGCGCTCGGTTTCCGCATCGAGGACGTGAAATACATCCTCAATTCCCATGCGCACTGGGACCATGCGGGCGGCATCGCCGCGCTGCAGCGCGCCAGCGGCGCCACCGTGGTGGCCAGCGCGGCCAGCGCCCCGGTGCTGCAAAGCGGCACCAACGGCAAGGATGATCCGCAATACCAGGCCAAGCCGGTGGTCCATGTCGCCAAGGTGAAGACGGTCAGCGTGGTGGGCGAGGGCGAGGCCGTCAAGGTGGGAGCGCTGGCGCTGACGGCCCACATGACGCCCGGCCACACGCCCGGCGGCACGACGTGGACGTGGACCTCGTGCGAAGGCCAGCGTTGCCTGAACGTCGTGTATGCGGACAGCCTGAACCCGTATTCCAGCGGCGACTTCCGCTATACCGGCACGGGCAAGGGCGGCACGCCCGATATCTCGGCCTCGTTCGAAGCCAGCATCGCCAAGGTCGCTGCCTTGCCCTGCGACATCATCATCCCCGTGCATCCGGGCACGACGGACGTGCTGGGCAAGGCCGCCAAGCGCAGCGGCGACAGCAATCCCCTGATCGACGCCAGCGCCTGCCGCGCCTATGCGGCCGAAGCGGGCGGCCTGCTGGCCAAGAAACTGGCGAAAGAGCGGGGCGATGCGGTGCCAACGGCTGCCGTGGACGCGGCGCACGCGCACTAAATGACGGCCTTCCCGCCGGCGCCTACGGTGCGGCGGGAGGAGCATCCGCCTGGCTGTCCCTGGCCTTGTGCAGGCGCTTGACAAACACCGTCATTTCCTTGACGGCTTGCATGTCGCCTTGCTGCCGGGCCACGGCCAGGCCGCTCGTCCAGGCGGCCTCGGCCTCCTCGAGCCGGCCCAGCTGGTGCAAGGCCTTGCCCAGCAGCTTCCAGGCGGCCGAATAGCCGGCTTGCTGCACGGTTGCCTGCGCCAGGTGGATGGCGGCTTGCTCCGCATCATGATCCTTCAGGCAGGCGTCGCCCAGGCCGAAGCGCAGCAGCGCATTGTCGCGCCCATCCGCCAGCATTTTTTCCAATTTTTCCCGCATTCTTGACCCCGGATTAATATGCAAACATATTCTTGCATATTAATCCCGGAACCTGGGATAGACAAGCCATGGTTCATCGCTCAGTCACCCAACTCCACCACCAGCTTGCCGCGCGCGCTGCCATCCATCTGCGCCGCATGCGCTTCCTCAGCCGTGCCCAGCGTGTAGCGGCGAGGATCGAGCCGCACCTGCAGCTGGCCGGCCTCGATCAGCCTGTTCGCTTCGCGCAGGATGGCGCCATGGCGCGCGTGGCCCTTGCCGCTCAGCAGCGGCAGCAGGGTGAACACGCCCGAATAGCTGGCCGCGCGCGCCGTCAGCGGGCTCAGGGAAAACGTGCCCCAGCCCAGGCAGCTGACGACGTGGCCGCCGTGGATTCTTGCCGCCTTGAAGCTGGCCTCCAGCGTGGCGCCGCCCACCGTGTCGTAGACTATGTCAAAACCGGCGCCGCCCGTGTGCTCGGCCACGTAGTCGTCCACCTCGCTTGCGCCGTAATCGATGAAGCGGGCGCCCAGCGCCTCGATGGCGCCGCGGCTGGCGGCGCTGCCCGTGGCAAATACCTTGGCGCCCATACTCACGGCCAGCTGCACGGCCATGTGGCCCACGCCGCCCGCGCCGCCGTGCACGAGCACCATGTCGCCCGCCTTCACGTGGGCGCGCTCGACGAGGCCTTCCCAGGCCGTGATGAAGACGAGGGGCAGGGCAGCCGCTTTGCGCAAGCTCAGCGCTGCCGGTACGGGCGCCAGCAGGGCCGCCTCGAAGACGCCGTACTCGGCCAGCGAGCCGGGAATGCCGGCGATGCCGCCCGCCATGCCGTAGACCCGCTCGCCGATGGCAAATTGCGTCACGCCGTCGCCGACGGCCGCCACCGTGCCGGCCAGGTCGACGCCGAGGATGGCGGGCAGGCGCGGCCGGGCATGCGGTGCGGCGCCGGCGGCGATTTTCGTGTCGAGCGGATTGACGCCGCTGGCGGCGATGCGCACGAGGACCTGTCCCGGCCCCGGCCCCGGCCGCGGTACGGGCAGGGAGGCGATGGTCATGGGGGCGGCAAAGGCGTTGAGGACGAGGGCTTGCATCAGTTTCTCCGGTTGGGGTGATGCGGCCAGTCTAGGCGGCATGCCGGCAAAGAAAAACGGGGCATGGCGCGATGCACTATTTCAGTATCGTGGATAATCGCCAGCTACGATGAGCGAGGGGAGCGGGCATGGACAGGCTGGAAGCGATGCAAGTGTTTTGCGCCGTGGTCGAGGTGGGCGGTTTCAGCAAGGCGGCGCAGCGCCTCGGCATTTCCACCTCGTCCGTGACGAACCAGGTGGCAGCGCTGGAAAAGCACTTTGGCGTGCGCCTGTTGCAGCGCACGACGCGCAGCATGTCGCTGACGGCCGAAGGCTTGCAATGCCATGCGCAGGCGCGCCAGGTGCTGGCTGGCATGGCGGCGCTGGAATCGGGTTTGCAGCAGGCGGCCGAGCGTCCCTCGGGCAGCCTGCGCGTGGATATGCCCAGCAGCATCAGCCGCAACATGGTGGCGCCCGCCTTGCCCCGCTTTATCGCCGCCTATCCCGACATCTCCCTGCGCCTGACGGTCAGCGACCGCCTGATCGACATGGTGGAGGAGGGCGTCGACGTCATGCTGCGCATCGGCGCGCCGCAGGATTCCGCGCTGGTGGCGCGCAGCCTGTTTGCCATGGATTACCTGTGCTGCGCGTCGCCCGACTTCATCGCCCGGCACGGCATGCCGCGGTCACCGCAGGAACTGGACCAGTTTGCCTGCCTGCATTTTTTATATCCGAAATCGCGCCAGGTGCGGCCGTGGCTGTTCCAGGACGAGGACGACGGCGGCATCCAGGCGCATACCCCGCCCGCCACCGTGGCCTTCGACCATATCGAATCGATGCTTGCCGCCGCCCAGGCCGGCTGCGGCATCGTGCAGGCGCTCTCCGTTTCCGTGTTGCAACCCCTGCGCGAGGGCAGCCTGGTGCCCGTGCTGCAGCCGTTCCGCACGCGCGGCCCCGACGTGTGGGCGCTGTTCCACCCGCGCCAGCTGCGCGCGGCCAAGGTGCAAGTGTTCGTCGAATTTCTCGCGCAAGTTTTTCGCGAACAAGCATGAACGACGATAGCTTGCGGGCAGGATGAACCCACCTTGTTTTTCGGCGTGCTCAAAAAACCATGTGCGGTCGGATCAGCCTTACATCCTATGTCTGGTGTGGAATTTTTTCGAAGTCACTCATAGGTGATCGGTATCTTGCCATCCGGCATGCGAAAGACGACGAACATCCTGCCCACCCTGTCTCTGTCGTGCGACCAGTTGGCAAACGTGGTGGCAACGATTTGCCCGCCATTGGCAACCGACCTTACCTCTGGAGCATTGAGAAAGCGCGCATAGCCTGTGGAACAGTCTGTTCCGGGCAGGCAGCTGCCGGGTCCGGCGGCAAGGTCGTTAATACCCAGATGTATGGTCGTCACCATCGCATCGGCGGGAATGAGTGCGGCAATGGGCGCGCAGTTGGCATATGGACTACGAGGACCATTGGCGTCGAGAAATGTCTGGAATGAACCGCCCACCTGATTACGCACGGAGCGGTAAACCAGGCGCTTGCCCAGTTCTGCCAGGTTGGCGGACGCATCCGGATCGATGTGCGTTGCCACGGCCGCACCGACGACATCAAAGAATGTCGTGACTTCATTGGTGCCGCAGGCGGGATCGCTGCCGCTCACAACGATGCCCGTGGCGGGCGCAGTCACTTCCACCAGCTGTACATAGCAATCCGCGCACAGGCTTGCCGGCTTGTATTCGAAATCCGAAAACGTGCCTGGTTGCCACAGCTTGAACGACTGTGCCTGGGCATTCAGTGATAATGCGAGCAGCAAGAGCATATGCGGCAGGCGATGCAGGCAATTGATTGTACGTAGCATGCCAATTCTCCGGTTTGAGGTCGATATTCAGGGTTTGAGGTCGACATTCAGTGTGATGCGCAAACGCGGGAATGGCTATCGCGTACGCGACCAAGTCTGTGCTGTATCAATTGCAGGAAGGTGGCGATGCCGAGGAAGTCATTAATGAGAATGAATTATCATTTATAATGCAATCCGTTTGCATCTCATTTTTTCTCAGGAATTCCCATGTCCCTCCCTTTCCGGCGTCCGATGGCGCTGCTGCTGGCCGCCGCCAGCCCCCTGGCGCTGGCGGCCGGGCCCGATGCCGAAGCGGCGGCAGTGCCGCTGCCGGACGTCGTCACCGTCAGCGGCGAGCGCCAGCATTACCGCAGCCTGTTGGCCACGGGCGCCACCAAGACGGACGCCTTGTTGATGGACTTGCCGCAAAGCGTGCGCGTGCTCACCGGCGACTTGCTGCGCGACGCGGGCGTGACGACCCTGGCCGGCGCGCTGGAACTGGCCAGCGGCATCGCCAGGCAAAGTCCGCTGGGCGGCCTGTGGGACAGCTATGCCATGCGCGGCTTCACGGGCGACCCGAGCTTCGGCTCCGACTACATGGTCAACGGCTTCAGTTCCAGCCGCGGCTACAACGGCATGCGCGACGCCGCCAATACGCAGAACGTGGAAGTGCTGAAAGGCCCGGCGTCGGCCCTGTACGGCCGGGGCGAGCCGGGCGGCACCGTCAATATCGCGACGAAGAAGCCGAAGTTCGCGCCCGAATACAGCGCCGATGTTTCCCTCGGCAGTTTCCGCACGCGCCGCGCGGCCCTGGATTTGACGGGGCCGTTGAGCGACACCGTCGCCTACCGCCTGAATGCGGCGCATGAGGCGGGACACAGCTTCCGCGACACGCTCACCGTCGAGCGCAGCCTGTTTTCGCCCTCGTTCCTGTGGCTGGCTGGCGAGCACACGAGCGTGTCGTACGAAATCGAGGCGGTGCGGCAGCGCGCGCCGTTCGACCGCGGCGTGCTGGCCGTGAACGGCCGGCTCGGTGCCGTGCCCGTGTCGCGCTTTCTCGGCGAACCAGGTGACGGCCCCATGACGGTCAAGTCGCTGGGGCAGCAGCTGTTCATCCACCACGCGCTGTCCGACGCCTGGACGCTGCAGGCGGGCGCTTCCTACCGCGACAGCGCATTGAGCGGCTATTCGACCGAGGCGAACAAGCTCTTGGCCGATGGGCGTACCTTGAACCGCCAGCGTCGCCACCGCGATTTCTCGGCCACCGATGTGTCGGCCAGGATCGAACTGCTGGGCAAGTTCACGACGGGCGCGCTGGCGCACGAAGTGCTGGCCGGCGTCGATGCGTATCATTTCGAAGACCATCGCGTGCAGCTGCGCCGCAATCCGTCCAGCGCCAACCCGTATGCGATCGACATTTATGCGCCCGTGTACGGCGGCCAAGCCGCGCCGCTGGCCCTGTCCATCGACACGCAGGAAGGGCAGCGGGCGCGCGGCCTGTACCTGCAGGACCAGCTCGGCCTGGGCGCGCACTGGAAGGCGCTGGTCGGCGTGCGCCACGATACGTACACGCAGGACGTGACGAACAATCGCTTAAACGTCAGCAACCGCCAGTCGCTGTCGGCCACCAGCCCGCGCGCGGGACTCGTGTACCGGCCGTCGAAAACGTGGTCGCTGTATGCGAGCGCGGCGAAGGGCTTCCGGCCGAACAGCGGCATCAGTATCGCCAATCAGGCGTTCCCGGCCGAGCGCAGCCGTTCGTATGAGCTGGGCGCCAAGCTGGAGACGGGCAAGCTGACGGGCACGGTGGCCGTCTACGACATTCGCAAGAGCAATGTGCTGACGACGAATCCCGCCAATACGGACTTCGCCATCGCGGCGGGCGAAGTGGGCAGCCGGGGCCTGGAACTCGATGTGTCGGGCGAACTGGCGCGCGGCCTGCGCGTGTCGGGCGCCTACGCGTACACGGACGCCACCGTCACGCGCGGCGACAACACCATCGTCACGGGCAGCCGCTTTGCCAACGTGCCGCGCCATGGCGCCAATATCCTGGCTACGCAGCAATTCGCGCTGGGCGCGGGCACGGCCAGCGTGGGCGGCGGGGTTCAATACGTGGGCGAGCGCCTGGGCGACGTGGCCGTCAGCAGCAAGTTCACCTTGCCCGCCTACACGACGGCCAGGCTGCTGGCGTCCTATTCGCCAACGACGAAGCTGCGTCTGGCCTTGAACGTGGACAACCTGTTCAACCGCCGCTATTACGCCAGTTCCTACAGCCCCCTGTGGGTGGCGCCGGGGGCCGAGCGCACGCTGACCCTGCAGGCGCACTACCGTTTTTAATTGCTGTTTCTGAAAATAATGACCATGCCACTGACTTTCCCCGCCACCCTGCGCACGCGCATTGCCGTCATCGACGTGATGCGCGGCCTCGTCATGCTGATCATGCTGTTCGACCATGTGCGTGAAACCGTCTTCCTGCACCACCAGGTAAGCGATCCGATGGAAGCTGCCAGCGTCGATCCGGCCCTGTTCTTCACGCGCCTGGCCGCCCACGTGTGCGCGCCCATGTTCGTTTTCCTGACGGGCCTGTCGGCCTGGCTGTATGCGCACCCGGCTTCCGGCCCCCGCAGCGCGGCCGGTTTCCTGTTCAAGCGGGGCTTGCTGCTGGTCGTGCTGGAACTCGTGTTCGTCAACTTCGCGTGGAGCGGCGCCTTTCCACCGGCCGTGCTGTACTTGCAGGTGATCTGGGTCATCGGCCTGGCCATGATGGCGCTGGCCGTGCTGCATCGATTGCCTGTGCCGCTATTGGTGGCGCTGGGCGTGGCGACGATCGCCGGCCAGCATGTGCTCACGGGACTGCGCGCGGAAGAGGGCAGCGTTGCCTATTACCTGCTGACGGTGCTGTTGCAGCGCGGCTACCTGGTGGCCGATGGCGCCATGAAGATCAAGGTCAGCTATCCGCTGCTGCCGTGGATAGGCGTGATCGTGCTCGGCTATGCGGCCGGTCCCTTGTACGCCCGCGCCTTTGCTCCTGCGGCCAGGCGGCGCTGGCTGCTGGCCCTGGGCGGCGGCGGCTTGCTGCTGCTGGCCGTGCTGCGCGGTTTGAATCTCTATGGCGAAACCTTGCCGTGGGTGGCGGGCGACACGGCCTTGCGCACGGCCATGAGCATGCTTAATTTCACCAAGTATCCGCCGTCGCTCGACTTCCTGCTGTTCACCCTGGGCCTGGGCCTGCTGGGTCTGGCCTGGCTGGAACGCATCGATAACTGGTTCACGCGCGCCTGCGCCACGTTTGGCGGCGCCCCCATGTTTTATTACCTGCTGCATCTGTACCTGCTGCTGGCCATCGGCCTGACCCTGACGGCCGTGCTGGGCGCCAAGCACGGCAACCGCCATGGTGTCGAGCACATCTGGCAAGTGTGGCTGCTGGCGCTGGCCTTGATGCCCGTGCTGTACTTTCCCTGCCGCGCCTTTGCCCGCTACAAGCGCAACTCGAAGCAAGCCTGGGTGCGCTATTTCTGACCAGCCCTGACCAGCAATAACGCATGGCATGCCGTAGCGAGCGGCAGCGAGGCCCGGCGCCCCCGCCGGCCCAAAGCGCGGAACCGTACCAGGCACGGGGCCGCCGAGGGGGGACTGCCGAGATGGCGCCGCCAAGGCGGAGCCGTCGAGACAGGAGCGCCGACACCGTGCGCACCGCCGGCCGCCAGTGGCGACGCGCAGCAGGCTTTTACGCCTTATTTGCAGTAGAGGCGGTCTATGCTATGCGCCGATGCCAGGTAGTGCCGCGTTTGCCATGTGATGGCCACGCGGTAGGCGCATGGCGGATCGAGCGCCACGTTGACGGGGAAGCCGCCATTGTTGCCCGACAGATGCGGCCCGCCCGCGCCGCCACGGAACAAATAATTGCCGGGTGGCGGCGGTGGCGTGAAGCTGGCGGCCGGCATCGGTGGCGGCGGATGCTGGATGCCATTGTTGTTGGAAATCGTGATGTTGAAAAAGCGCAGGTGCGGATGGTCGATCGTGTACAGAATATGCACGAGGCCGCCCGCGATGGGGTTGCAGGCATTGCTGCGCAGCTCTTCCAGGTCCAGCGCCACGATGACGGGCGAGTTGTCGAAGACGATGGCATCGAGCCCGTCGCTGGCCACGGGCGCCAGGCTGGTGCCGTCGCGCACCTCGAAGCCCAGGCGGTAGCGGCGTATCGGCTCGCTCTCGGCCGCCGTCAGGCTGCGGCCCGCGTCGGGCAGCGGCAAGCCGCCCGGCAGCTTGGCCGGATGCAGGCTGGTGATGGCCGGCGTATTTACGGTGAGCAAGTCGAAGGTGCGCAGGAAGATATTGGGCGCCACGTTGACGGTGGCCGTCGTGCCGTCGCGCATGTCCACCGTGACGGGCTTGCCGTCGACGCGTATCCAGCCGCCGGGCTTCAAGTCGCCTGCATCGACGATGACCTGTGCCGAGTCGCCCAGGCCCAGTCCATTCGTGTAAAACACATAGCCGACATGGGTGCCGAGGATTTGCGTCAGCGGCGCCAGGCTGGCCGGCGCCACCGAGGGCAGGGCCGTGGGGTCGTCGCTGCCGCCCGGCCACGTCCATTCGCCGATGAGGAAGCGGTATTCGAGCGGGTTGGCGGGAATGGCGCTGTTGCGCAGCGGGCAATTGCCTTTCAAGGTGACGCCGCCGCCGAACACATACGAGGCGCCGGCGCCGCCCGCATAGCCTTGCGCCGAGAAGCCGGCCGGCGCGGGAAACGGGTGGATGTCGAACACTTCCACCTGCTGCCAGTGGGGCACGCCCTCCACATCGGGCGGCAGGACGTCTTTCGAACACAGTTCTACGCAGAAACAGTGGCCCACGTTTTCGCGGCCCGGCTGGCGTCCGTTGGCCTGGGTTTCCGACAGGATGGTGACGCTGCCCAGCTGCGCCGTGAAATACACGTCGGGTCCGCTGGCAAATTCCACGTTGATGAAGGGCGAGAACGGCGTGAGCGTGAAGTCGGACGTCAGGTAGTCGATGCGGAAGCGGCCCGTGGCATCGGTGACGGCGTCGCCGAGCGCGTCGTCCTGCAGCCAGTCCGCGTCGAACGCGCGCACGGTGGCGCCGGCGATCGGCGTGTGCGGCGCGTCGCAGGTGCGCAGGCGGCCGCAGATGGTCCAGGCGCCGAAGCGGGCGCGCACCAGGCACCAGAAGCGTTGCGGCAGGCAGTAGTCCCAGACGGCGAGGAAATCATTGTCGACCTGGCGCCAGCGCGGCTGGAGGGTGGTGATGGAAAACTGCAGCGGCACGGGATCCTTCGGCCCCGGCTTCAGGTGCGGCACGCTGGGGCACAGGATGTCGACCTCGACGGCCTCGCCATGGTATTGCTCGTTGTCGCCCAGGGTGAAGCTGTAGTTGCCGTCGGCATCCGTACGCGCCTCGGCCAGCAGGAACGGGGCCTTGGCCTGCACTTCCTCGTCGCTGAGGATGGCGAAGGTTTCCTTGGCGCTGGCCACGGCCAGGGCCGTGACGTTCTGCGTCTCGCGCGGCCGGTACAGGCGCACGGTGACGTGGGACAACGGCTCAGGACACTCGGCGCAAATCAGGCCGCACAGCTTGCCGCGTAGGATGTAGGCCATGATGGCTCCCTTGCTGGTTGGAACAGGCGCACCGCGCGGAAAGGCGGCGCTGTTACCAAGCTAGCAAATGGGGCGTCGATGGGCTTGATCTGGCTTAAACCTCGCGTATTATTTAATTAACGTCAGCACTTCGCGGAAACGCGGGTGCTTGCAATCGCGCACCCATTCGAAGGCCAGCATCTCGACCGTCACCAGGTGGGCGCCCAGCCTGTCCAGGCGGGCCAGGGCGGCGTCGCGGCTGGCCGCCTGGCGCGAGCCGACGGCGTCGATGGCGACGATCACCTCATAGCCGAGCTCCAGCAAGCCGATGGCCGTCTGCAGCAGGCAGACATGCGCTTCGCAGCCCGTGACGACGATCTGTCTGCGCCCGGGCGGCAGGATGGCCTGCAAGCCGTCGGCACAGGCGCCGAAATGCGTCTTGTGCAAGGTCTGCTGGCACAGCGCGGCGATTTCCTCCACATTCGGCCCCAGTCCCTGGCGGTTCTGCTCCGTGCCCAGCACGGGCACATCGAGCAGGCGGGCGATCTTTGCCAGGCGCAGGTTTTGTGCCAGCACGAGGCCGGCGTCGTGGATGGCCGGCATCAAGCGGCCCTGCAGGTCGACTATCACCAGTACGGCCTGGCTGGCATCCATCAGCATCGCATCCTCCTTTAATTAGTCTGTGGCGACAGTGTAGCGCGCCGCGGCTGGTTCAGGCGGGCCAGCTGGGCGTGGCCGTTTCTCCCATCAGGTAGGCATGATTCAGTTCGATGGCGGTCCGCAGGTAATTCCACAGGGCGCTGACCCGGGCGATGTTGCGCCGCTCGCTCGGCGAGATCATCCAGAAGGCGCGCAGCAGGTCGATCTCGCCGTCGAGCACGGGCACCAGCTCGTTCGATTGCTGCGCCACGAAGCAGGGCAGGATGGCCAGCGCCTGGCCCGCGCGCGCCGCATGGTATTGCGCGATCACGCTGGTGCTGCGAAACGCGCGCAGGGAGTCGGGCGCCACATTGTCCATGTAGCGCAGCTCCGCGCTGAAGACCAGGTCGTCCACATAGCCGATGATCGGGTGCTGCGCCAGTTGCGCCACGCTGGTGATCGGCGCATGGCGCGCCAGGTAGCTTGGGGTGGCGTACAGTTTGAGCCGGTAGTCGGACAGCTTCGTCACCACGTAGGGGCCGGACTGGGGCCGCTCGATGGAGATGGCCACGTCCGCCTCGCGCTTGGACAGGCTGACGAAACGGGGCACGGCGATCAGGTCGACGCTGATGTGCGGGTAGCGCCCGCAAAAGTGCGCCAGGTGCGGCGCCAGCACGACGGCGCCGAAGCCCTCGGTGGCGCCCAGGCGCACCTGGCCCGACAGCAGCCGGTTATGTTCGCCCAGCTCCTCGGTGGCGGCAAACACCGTGCTTTCCATCGTTTCCGCGTATTCCATCAGGCGGTGGCCCTCCGGCGTCAGCTGGTAGCCCACGTAGTTGCGGTCGAACAGCTGCGTGCCCACCTGCTCTTCGAACTTGCGCATGCGCCGCGACACGGTGGAATGGTCGATGCCCAGTTTTTTCGCCGCATCCACGAGGCCGGCGCTGCGCGTCAGCTCCAGAAACACCCGTACATTGTCCCAATCGAGCACTTTTTTCTCCTTGTGCATTTTTGCAAAGGAATTATGCATTAATTTCACTTGAGCGCATATTTTTACACATGCAGAATGCATCTAAACATATAAGAAAACTTATCCACCTGGAGACAAGCATGAAACAAACCGTTCTGGCCCTGGGCGCGCTGGCGCTCACCCTGTCCTGCACCGGCGCGCAGGCGCAGATTTCCGACGGCGTCGTCAAGGTCGGCATCCTGACCGACATGTCCGGCCCGTATTCGGCCATGGGCGGGCGCGGCTCCGTCGTCGCCAGCCAGATGGCCGTCGAGGATTGCCTGAAAGCCGAATGCAAGGGCATGAAGATCGAAATCCTGTCGGCCGACCACCTGAACAAGGCCGACATCGCCGCCTCGAAGGCGCGCGAGTGGATCGACCGCGACAAGGTCGACGCCATCGCCGACCTGACCAATTCCTCGGTGGCCCTGTCCGTGCAAAAGCTGATGAAGGAGAAGGGCGGCATCGCCATGTTCAGCGGCCCCGCCACGGGGCGCCTGACCAATGAAGACTGCTCGCCGAACGGCTTCCACTGGATGTTCGACACGTATTCGCAGGCGGCCGGCACGGCGGCGGCGCTGACGAAGCTGGGCCAGAAGTCGTGGTACTTCGTCACCGTCGACTATGCGTTCGGCCACTCGCTGGAAAAAGACGCCAGCGATGTCGTCAAGCGCAATGGCGGCACGGTGCTGGGCGCCGTGCGCCATCCGCTGAACGCGTCCGATTTCTCGTCCTTCCTGGTGCAGGCGCAAGGCTCGAAGGCGCAGGTGATCGGCCTGGCCAACGGCGGCGCCGACACGGTGTCGGCCATCAAGCAGGCGCGCGAATTCCGCATCGGCAGCGGCAAGGACCAGCGCCTGGCCGCCTTGCTCGTGTTCCTGTCCGACGTGCATGCGCTGGGCCTGGACACGGCGCAGGGCCTCGTCTATGCGGACGGTTTTTACTGGGACTACGATGACCGCAGCCGCGCGTTCGCCAAGCGCTTCGAGGCGCTCAACAAGGGCGCCAAGCCGACCATGGTGCAGGCGGGCGTGTATTCGAGCGTCTACCACTACCTGAAATCGGTGGCAGCGGCGAAGAGCGACGATTCGAAGATCGTCGCCGACAAGATGCGCCAGCTGCCGATCAAGGACGCCGTCATGAACAATGCCTCGATCCGCCCCGACGGCCGCGTCATCCACGATATGTACCTGGTGCAGGTGAAAACCCCGGCCGAATCGAAGGGCGCGTGGGATTACCTGAAAGTGCTGTCCACCATTCCCGCCGACCAGGCCTTCAAGCCGATGGATGCGGCCGCATGCAACCTGGTCAAGAAATAATCACCGAACACCTTACGGAGCCTCACATGAACCAAGCCCTGACCCAAGTCCCCGCCGTCCCCCTGCATATCGGCGGCAAGCATCACGCATCGAACAGCACCGAATGGCGCGATGTCGTCAACCCGGCCACGCAGGAAATCGTCGCCAAGGTGCCGTTTTCCACGCCGGACGAAGTCAACCTGGCCGTCGCCACGGCCAAGGAAGCGTTCAAGACTTGGCGCAACACGCCGCTGGCCGCGCGCATGCGCATCATGCTCAAGTACCAGCACCTGATCCGCGAAAATATCGCTACCTTGGCCGAGCTGATCACGCGCGAACACGGCAAGACCCTGCCCGACGCGGAAGGGGAGGTGATGCGCGGCCTGGAGGTGGTGGAGCACGCGTGCTCGATCGCCACCCTGCAGCTGGGCGAGATCGCGGAAAACGCGGCCACCGGCGTCGATGTCTACAATATCTACCAGCCGCTGGGCGTGGGCGCCGGCATCACGGCGTTCAACTTCCCCGTCATGCTGCCGTGCTTCATGTTCCCGATTGCCATCGCCTGCGGCAATACCTTCGTGCTGAAACCGTCGGAGCAGGACCCGTCCTCGTCGATGTACCTGGTCGAGCTGATGTACCAGGCGGGCTTGCCGGCCGGCGTCCTGAACGTCGTGCACGGCGGCGCCGACGTCGTCAACATGCTGTGCGACCATCCCGACATCAAGGCCGTCTCCTTCATCGGCTCCACCCACGTGGGCACGCATGTGTACCGCCGCGCGAGCGAATCGGGCAAGCGCGCGCAGTCGATGATGGGCGCGAAAAACCATTGCGTGGTGCTGGCTGACGCCAACAAGGAACAGGCCATCAATAACCTGATCGGCGCCGCCTTCGGCGCGGCCGGCCAGCGCTGCATGGCCAATTCCGTCGTCGTGCTGGTGGGCGAGGCGCGTTCCTGGCTGCCGGAAATCGTCGCCCGCTCGAAGGCCCTGAAAGTGGGGCCGGGCAGCGACCGCGATGCCGACCTGGGCCCGATGGTGTCGAAGGCCGCCATGCAGCGCGCGGAAAAGCTGATCCAGGCCGGCGTGGACGAAGGCGCGCAGCTGCTGCTCGATGGCCGCGGCCACAAGGTGGCGGGCTACGAGGGCGGCAATTTCATGGGGCCGACGATTTTCTCGAAGGTGGCAGCGTCCAATTCCGTCTACACGCAGGAGATTTTCGGTCCCGCCATGTGCGTCGTCGAGACCGATACGCTGGACCAGGCCATCGCCTTCATCAACGCCAACCCGAACGGCAACGGCACCTCGATCTTCACTTCGTCCGGCTGGGCGGGGCGCAAGTTCCAGAACGAGATCGACGTCGGCCAGGTGGGCATCAACGTGGCCATTCCCGTGCCCGTCGCCTATTTCAGCTTCACGGGCTCGCGCGCGTCGAAACTGGGCGACCTGGGCCCGAACGGCAAGCAGGCGCTGTATTTCTGGACGCAGACCAAGACCGTCACGGCGCGCTGGTTTGCCCCGGACGATGGCGGCAGCGGCGTCAACACCACCATTGCGATGAAATAAGGGGGCGGCCATGGGCAGCAACATCGTTTTTATCGGCCTGGGCAACATGGGCTTGCCCATGGCGCAAAACCTCGTGCGGGCCGGCCATGCCGTCACGGGCTTTGACTTGCTGCCGGCCAGCGTGAAGCAGTTTGCCGACGGCGGCGGCCTCGTCTCCGATGACCAGGGGGCCGCGATCCAGGCCGCCGACATCGTCATCACCATGCTGCCGGCCAGCCGCCACGTGCTGGTCGCCTACCTTGGCGAGGCGGGCATCCTGGCGCAGGCGCGGCCCGGCACCCTGCTGATCGACTGCTCGACGATTTCCACCGAGGCGGCGCGCCAGGTGGGCCGCGCGGCGCAGGAGAAGGGCTTGCCGATGCTGGACGCCCGCGTCTCGGGCGGCACGGCGGGCGCCGCCAACGGCACGCTGACCTTCATGGTGGGCGGCGAGGAGTCCGCGCTGGCGGTGGCGCGCCCTTACCTGGAAACCATGGGCAAGGCCATCTTCCACGCGGGCGCATCGGGCAGCGGCCAGACGGTCAAGATCTGCAACAACATGCTGCTGGGCATACTCATGATCGGCACCAGCGAAGCCATACGCCTGGGCGTGGCGAATGGCCTGGATCCGAAGGTGGTGTCGGACGTGATGGCGAAAAGCTCGGGCCGCAACTGGACCCTGGAGGTGTACAACCCGTGTCCGGGCGTGGCCGAGAACGTGCCCGCGTCGCGTGGCTACACGGGCGGCTTTGGCGTGGATCTGATGCTGAAAGACCTGGGCCTGGCCGTGGAAAGCGCGCTGGCCAGCGGCGCCGCGGTGCCGCTGGGCGCCTTGTCGCGCAATCTGTACAGCATGCACAGCAAGGCGGGGTCGGGCGCGCTGGATTTTTCCAGCATCTACCAGATGCTGGGCGAGAAAGCCTAAGGCTGCTGGGCTTGCAGGGCGGCCAGTTCGGCCCTGGCTTTTTCCAGCTTGCCTTCCAGCTTGGCGATTTTCTTCGGCTCCTTGTTCGCTTCCTGGGCCAGGCGCAGCGAGCGCTCCGTCTGGTTTACCTTGGCCTGTGCCTTGACGATTTTCTTGTTGTGGCGCTCGACCAGGGTACTGTCGCGGCAGTGGGCGTTGACTTCGTCGAGCGCGCGCGTCAGGCCGGCGACCTTGTCGGACAAGCCCTGTTCCTGCGCCTGGCGCAATTCGCTGCGGATGCTTTCGCGCTTGGCGGCGCAGCCCGTCAACTGGGTGTCGGCGGCGCTGGCGGCACCGCTGGCGGCGAGGGCGATGAGCAAGGTCAGGGCGGTTTTGGATAGACGGTTCATGGCATTCCTGTGTAAGTGGTGGGCTCGTGCAATGTAAGCCTGCCAGCGTGCCCTGTCAAACTTCCCGTGCAGTGCGCGCCTCCCCAGCGTGGCATCGGCTACCATGCGTGTTTTCTGCTTCCCGATTCCGCCGCATGTCCAAGAAATCACTGTCGCTGCTGCCATTGCTTCCGCTGCTGCTGCCGCTCCCTGTCATGGCGCAAGCCTCGCCCACCTTGCTCGACCTGCAGCTGCTCGCCATCGAGGCCAGGGCCGAGGCGAGGGCCGAGGCGCGGACCAGCAGCCCGGAAAGCATCGCCGAGTTTGAGCAGGCCCGGCGCGCGGCCGAAGCGGGCGACGTCGAGGCGCAGCTGGAACTGGCGCGCATGCTGCAGCTGGGCGTCGGCACGCCGCAAGACACGGCGCGGTCGATGGCCTGGATACGCAAGTCGGCCGAAGGCGGCTATGCGCCGGCGCAAGCGGCCATGGGGGTGGCCTACACGGTGGGTGGCAAGGTGCCCGTCGACCGCGTGCAGGGTGAATACTGGCTGCGCAAGGGCGTGGCGCAGGGCGACGCAGAGGCGCAAACCATCCTGGCGCTGGAATTCATCGATGGCGCCAGCCCTGCCGAAGAACAGGCGCTGGCCATCACCTGGCTGAAGGCGGCGGCGAACGAGCAGCACTTTGTGCCCGCCTACAATGCGCTGGGCGAGCACCTGATGCGCGCCGCCGTCGATGAACAGGATCGCGGCGAGGCTTTCCACTGGTATTACAGGTCGGCGCGCGAAAAGGAGCCGGCCGGCATGCGCAACCTGGCCCGCGCACACGAACTGGGCCTGGGCGTGGCGCAGTCGGACAAGTGGGCCCTGGTCTGGTACGAGCGGGCGGGATGGAGCGGAGACAAGCCCGCCATGCGGCGCATGATCGAAGTGTATGTCAAAGGCGAACTGGGGCAACAGGCGAGTGCCGAGGACGCCGCCGAATGGCGTGACAGGCTGGCAGAGGCAGAAAAGAAATGAAGATGATCCTGTTTGTATTGAGCCTGGCGCTGGCGCAGCCGGCGTCCGCTCAAGCGCCGCGCCAGCATCCGGCGCTGGCCGAATTCGATACCCGGGGACTCGATGAGATGCGCGCGCGCGTGCAGGCCGTGGTCAGCCGCCCGGCCGACCTGTCGCCGGAAAAAGTCGCCGCCTTCGGCAAGGCGCGGCTGGCCGCGGAAGGGGGCGACAGCGCCGCCCAGCTGGAGCTGGCGCAGATGCTGCACGAAGGCGAGGGCACGCCGCGCGACTACGACGCCGGCCTGGCGTGGATGAAGAAATCGGCCGAAGGCGGCCATGGTCCGGCGCAAGCCTTCCTCGGCGTGGCCTTGACGCTGGGCCAGGGCATGGCGGTGGACCGCAAACTGGGCGAGTACTGGTCGCGCAAGGGCGCCGCACAAGGCGTGGAACTGGCCAACTTCACGGTGGCCATGCACTTTGAAAATATCCACAGCAGCCCCGAGGAACAGGCGCACGCGCTGCACTGGCTGAAGTTCTACGCCGAGAACGGCTTTATCCCCGCCTACAATGAAATCGGCTACCGCCTGATGATGACGGCGAAGGACGAGGCGCAGCGCCAGGAGGCGTTCAGCTGGTACATGTTGGCGGCCAAGGCGCTCGATCCGCCCGGCTTGAACAATGTCGCCTATTCGTATGAAGTGGGGCAGGGCGTGCAGCAGAGCGACGAGGCGGCCCTGGGCTGGTATGAGCTGGCGGCCATCGCGAAAAGCCCGCCCGGCCAGACGGGTTTTGCGCGCCTGCTGGAGCAGGGCCGGGGCGGCCCCACGCGACAAGGCCCGGCGCCGCAGCCGTTCGAACTGTATCTGCTGGCAGCCAAGCAGGGCGACGAAGAGGCGATGCAAAGGCTGGTGCAAGTGTTCGAGAACGGCGAACTGGGGCAGCCGGCCAGTCCCATGCGGGCGGCGCTGTGGCGCGAAAAGCTGCGCGTGGCGCCCGCCCCCTGATAGACCGAGACGGCGCAAAAACGGCATGCTATCATCGTTGTTATCGATAACAATGACGATGAGACATTCATGAATCCCGATTTTCGCTCCAAGGGCATGCTCGAAGCGCATATTTTGCACACCATGCGTTTCTATCACCCGCGCGCCATCGATTCCAGTGGCGGCTTCTATCACTTCTTCCTCGACGACGGCACCGTCTACGACGCCGGCACGCGCCACCTGGTCAGCAGCACGCGCTTCATCTTCAATTACGCCATGGCTTACCGCCATTTTGGCGATGACGATTACCAGGCGGCGTTGCGCCACGGCGTGGCCTTTTTGCGCGACGTGCACCGCGACCCCGTCACGGGCGGCTATGCCTGGCAACTGCGGTGGCAAGACGGCGTCAAAACGGTCGAAGACGGCGCCAATCACTGCTACGGCCTGGCCTTCGTGCTGCTCGCGTATGCGCACGCCCTGCAGGCGGGGATGGCGGAAGCACGCGCCTACCTGGACGAAACCTTCGAATTGATGGAGCAGCGCTTCTGGCTGCCCGAGCACGGCCTGTATGCGGACGTGGCCAGCGCCGACTGGTCCACGCTGGACGGCTACCGGGGCCAGAACGCCAATATGCACGCCTGCGAAGCCATGCTGGCCGCGTTTGAGGCGACGGGCGAGGCGCGCTACCTGCACCGCGCGGAGACCCTCGCGCACAACATCACCGTGCGCCAGGCGGCACTGGCCGGCGGCATGATCTGGGAACACTACAAGCCCGACTGGTCGATCGACTGGGAATACAACCTGCACGACAAGAGCAATATCTTCCGCCCCTGGGGCTACCAGCCCGGCCATTTCACGGAGTGGGCCAAGCTGCTGCTGATCATGGAGCGCCACGCCAGATTCATGGCCGGCTCCTCAAGCTGGCTGCTGCCGCGCGCGCGCGAACTGTACGACACGGCGCTGGCCAAGGCCTGGGATGAGGCGCATGGCGGCATTTTCTATGGTTTCGGCCCGCAGGACGAGATCTGCGATGGCGACAAATACTTCTGGGTGCAGGCCGAAAGCTTCGCCGCCGCCGCCGTGCTGGCCGCGCGCACGGGCGACGCAGCGTACTGGCACAGCTATGACAGGATCTGGGACTACAGCTGGAGCCACTTCGTCGATCACGAGCACGGCGCCTGGTACCGCATCCTCACGCCGGAAAACCAGAAAATCAGCAACGAGAAAAGCCCGGCCGGCAAGGTCGATTACCACACCATGGGCGCCTGCTATGAAGTGCTGAACGTGATTGGCGGTGCCGCATGAGCGCCGCCGCTTTTCCCAATTTCCCTGCTTTCGTCTCGGCCGGCGAGGCGCTGACGGACATGCTGCGCACCGGCGCCGACCAGTGGAGCAGCCAGGTGGGCGGTTCGACCTGGAACGTGGCGCGCGTGATGGCGCGCCTGGGCGTGCCCAGCGCCTTTGCCGGTGGCGTCAGCCGCGACGTGTTCGGCGACGCGCTGGCGCAAGCGACCGACGTGGCGGGCCTGGACATGCGCTTCCTGCAGCGCTATGCGAAGTCGCCGCTGCTGGCCATTGTGCATGAACTGCATCCGCCCACCTATTATTTCATCGGCGACGACAGCGCCGACCTGCATTTCGACGCGGCCCTGCTGCCGGCCGGCTGGATGCAGGCGGCGCAGTGGGTGCATTTCGGCGGCATCAGCCTGGCCCGCGAACCGCTGGCGGGCAAGCTGGTGGCGCTGGCGCAGGAACTGAAGGCGGCCGGCGTGAAGATCAGCTACGACCCGAATTTCCGCGTCATGATGGATGAGCGCTACGACGCCACCCTGCGCCGCATGACGGAGCTGGCCGACGTGGTGAAGGTGTCCGACGAGGATTTGGCGGGCCTGTTCCGCCACGATGACGTCAATGGCGCGTTTGCCGCCTTGCGCAGCTGGAACCCGCAGGCCACGTATCTGTACACCTGCGGCGCGCAGGGCGCGGCCCTGTACCGGGGCGAACAGGTCTGGCAGGCGGCGCCGCCGCAGATCGAGGTGGTCGATTCCGTGGGCGCGGGCGACGCCAGCATCGGCGGCTTGCTGTACAGCCTGATGTACCGGCCCGATGCGGACGGCGGCCAGCACTTGCGCTTTGCCGTCGCGGCGGGCGCGGGCGCCTGCCTGGCGGCGGGCGGATCGCCGCCGTCCGTGGCGCTGGTGGAGTCGCTGGCGCAGCGCACCGTGGTGCGCTAAGGCACGCTCAGCGGCTTAGCGGGGGAGTCGTTTCGTGGCCGGCATGTGCGCCCCCGGAGAACATTGTCCCGACGACGCCCGTTCCATCAGTGTGAACGCCATCAGGTGGTGCGTGGCGGGCGCCGCTTCGCCCGCGCGGCGCTGGCGTATCTCGTCGATGACGAGATTGACGGCGGCGCGCGCCATGTCGGCGATGGGCTGGTGGATGGTGGTCAGCTCGGGCCAGACGGTGGTGGCCACGGGCGTGTCGTCGAAGCCGCATACGCTCAATTCCAGCGGCACCTGCAAGCCCATGCCGTGCGCCACGGCCAGGGTGGCGGCGGCCATGTCGTCGTTGCTGGCGAAGATGGCGCTCGGACGCGGGCTGGCGGCCAGCAGCTGGCGCGCCGCGTCGAGTCCCGAACGATACGTGAAATAGCCTTGCGCCACGCGCTGCGGCGGCACGCCCAGGCCCGCCGCGCGCATGGCGTCTTCGAAGGCCTGGCGGCGCAGCAGGGCGGGCGTGTGTTCCGGGTCGCCCTCGATGAAGCCGATGTCGCGGTGGCCGAGCCCGATCAAATGGCGCGTCATGGCCAGCGCGCCCTCGTAGTCGTCGATGCGCACGGCCGATACATCGGGCGAGGGCCGCGCCGTGGCCACGGCGATGGCGGGGATGCCCATCCTGTTCAGCTGCGCCAGCACTTGCGGCGAATCGCACAGGGGCGGCGGCACGAGGATGCCGTCCACGCCGGCCGCCACCAGGCAGTCGATGGCGGCGCGCTGGCTGGCCAGGTCGCCGCAGCGTTCGAGCAGCAGCTGGCCGCCGCCCTGGCGGCACTGGTCCATGGCACCGACGAGGAATTCGCTGAGGAAGGCCGCGCTGGGGTTGCTGTATAGCAGGCCGATGCGCAGGGTGCCCGTGCGCGCCGCCCGCGCCGCCAGGTTGGGCTGGTAGCGCAGGGCGGCTATCGCCGCCTCGACCTTGTCGCGCGTGGCCGTACTGACGCTGGCGCGCCCGTTGATCACGCGCGACACCGTCATGGCGGACACGCCGGCCAGGCGCGCCACGTCGTGCACGGTAGCGCCGCTGGCGGTGTCGAGGGCGGCTTGTGCCGCCTTATTCGAGGTGTCCACCGAATTTCAGCTTGCCGCTGATGCGCATGCCGTGCAACTGGCCCTCTTCCAGTTCGGCGGCGCTGGTGCGCTGCGCCGTGTCGCGCCGCGCCAGTCCCACCGACAGGATATCGAGCATCATCAGCTGCAGCAGGCGCACGATCATGGGCACGAAATTGAGGTTGCCTTCCGGGTGGTTCAGGGTCAGCAGCACGTCGGCCAGCTTGGCCAGCGGCGAACCGCTGGCCGTAATCGCCAGCACCCGCGCGCCGCAGCCTTGCGCCACCTTGACGGTGCGCAGCAGCTCGGGCAGGGCGCCCGAACGCGAAATGACCAGCGCCACGTCGCCCGGCTTCAGCATGGCGGCGCTCATTTCCTGTGCCTGCGGGTCGGCAAAGAAGCTGCTGACGATGCCCAGGTTGAGCAATTTCTGCTGCATGTCGTCGGCCACCACGCGGGCGCTGCCCACGGCCAGCAATTCCACGCGCTGCGCGCCGCGCAGCAGTTCGATGGCGGCCGTCAGCGCCTTCACGTCGAGCATGTCGCGCATGGCGAGGGCTGCCGAGGCGTTGTTGCCCAGCACCTTGCGCGCCAGTTCGGCGTCGGAGTCCGATATCTCCACGTGGCAGTGCGCCACCGTGATGGCGCCGCCCGTCAGGCCGGACGCCAGCTTCAATTTGAAATCGGCCAGGCCCTGCACGCCGATCGAGCGGCAGAAACGCATCACCGTGGGCTGGCTCACGCCGACGCGCTGGGCGATTTCGGCAATCGGCAGGGTCAGCATGGCATTCGGCTCTTTCAAGACCCAGTCGGCCACCTTGCATTCCGATGGACTCATGCGACCGCGCGCCTGGCGCACGGATTCCAGCACGGGCGCGCCGGAATGGGCGCGCTTGAGCTTTTGCGCGAGGATGGCGGCGATGCCGAGGAAGGTCGGCAGTTCGGCCGTGATCAGGAAGGTGGGGATCTGCGCCAGGTATTCGTTCAGGCGGCCCTTCTGCTCGAAGCGGGCGCGGAACTGCGACTGCTCGAACAGGGGACCCAGGCGCGGCACGATGCCCCCGCCTATATAGATGCCGCCCAGCGCGCCCAGGGTCATGGCCACGTTGCCGGCGATGGAGCCGAGGATGGCGCAGAAGCAGTCCACCGCTTCCAGGCACACTTCGCATTCATTGTTCAGGGCGCGGCTGGTGATTTCGGCCGCCAGCAGCGGTGCCGCATCGGGGTGGCCGGCGCGGTCGGACAGGGCGCGGTAGATCAGTTCCAGCCCGCGCCCGGAGGCGAGGCGCTCGGCCGAGACGTGCGACAGTTCGCGCCAGGCATAGGACAGCACATCCATCTCGCGCTGGTCGCACGGCGCGAAGCTGACGTGGCCCCCTTCGCTGCCCAGCGCGATCCAGCGGTCTTCGGCGGGGATCATGCCCGACACGCCCAGGCCCGTGCCCGAGCCAAGCAGGCCGATGACGCTGTCGGCGCGCGCCATGCCGCCGCCGATCTGCAGGCGCTGGTCGGGGCGCAGATAGGGCAGGGCCATGGCCAGCGCCGTGAAATCGTTCACCACCAGCAGCGTGTCGAGGCCCAGCGCTTCGCGCATCGCCTCGATCGAGAAGAACCAGTGGTGGTTCATCATGCGGATATTGTCGTCGTCGATGGGATTGGCGATGGCGATGGCCGCATGGCGCACGCGCGCCGAACCGGCGGCGCGCGCGTCGGCACTGTCCATGTAGGCGGTGATGGCGTCGAGCAGCGAGGCGTAGTCGTCGCAGGGCAGCACGGCCACGGCTTCCAGGTGGCCCTGGCGCGTTTCGAGCACGAAGCGGGCATTGGTGCCGCCGATGTCGGCCAGCAGGCGCGGCCCGTCAGTGAAGCGCTCCGCCGGATCGCTGCCTGCTACTTCCATTTTTTCATCAATTTTCATGGCGGTGCTTTATCTCGTATGCGTGCGCTGTCATGGCGGCGCACTGTCGTTATGGGCAAAAACCAAGGATTTTAATTCGTATACGTCCCGCGTGCCGAAAAATGCGGGATGCCCGCGCAATTGTGGTCTGCGGCGCCAGGAATCGGCAGCGCAGGAGAAAAAAGCAGGCCGATAAAACGGCAAATCAGGACGCAAATAAAGTGTCGCAGAGTAGTCGTAGGATTACAACATAATATGTTGATATTTGTTCGTAGTATAGTTACTATGTCCCTGCTGGAAAGAATTCTGGCCAGTACATTCGGCCACGAATGACTAGATAAAAACAAATTACTGAGGAGACTTACCATGCTGCATCGCACCATGTTGAAGGCCGTGTTGAAAACGCTGCCAGCTGCCATCGTCTTAGCCATCGCCAGCGGTTCCGCTGCTGCCGACCCCATGTATCCATCCGATTCCGAAGGCTTCCACGGCTACCTGCGCGCCGGCGCCGGCAGCAATACCTCCGGCGACGGCGGTTCGCAAGGTTGCTTCGGTCTGGGCGGCAATACCATGAAATATCGTCTGGGCAATGAGTGCGACGCCTACACGGAATTCGGCTACACCAAGTCCGTCGCCAAGTCCGGCGGCGTGAACTACCTGGCCACCATCTGGGTCAACGCGTATGCGCCGAACTCGGACTTCGGCGACAACAAGCTGGGCATCGTCAAGGCCTACGTGGAAGCGCAGGGACTCGACTTCCTCAACGGCGGCACGGCCTGGGTCGGCAAGCGTTTCTACTACCGTCCTGACATCCACATGCTGGACTTGCAGTACATCAATATGAACGGCACGGGCGCCGGCCTCGACCGCATTCCAGTGGGCCCCGGCAAATTCTCGTACGCCTTCTTCAAGGACAACGACGTCAACGCCCGCGACAAGAACACGGGCGCCATCCTCGGCACCCGTTCGGCCGTGCGCCAGAACTTCATCTACGGCGACATTCCCGTCAACGTCAACGGCACGCTGGACCTGGCGGCCACCATCATCACGGCCGAAGGCAAGGACAACGACATCTACGGCCCGAAACATAACGGCTGGCAACTGTCGGCATTCCACCGTCAAGGCAAAGTCTTCGGCGGCGGCAACACCTTCGGCGTGCAATATGGCGTCGGCCCCGGCATCGGCGGCGACGGCAACGGCCAGATGGGCGCCTCGGGCAGCACTTCCTACGGTTCGGACCGCAAGCGCACGCGCATCTTCAATGACATGGCGATCCAGCCGATGGAAAACTTCGGCATGGAATTCGTCGCCCTGTGGCAGAAAGACGAGTCGAACGTCACCGGTTCCTCGACCTGGACCTCGATCGGCGTGCGTCCTGTGTACGCCTTCACCAACAACTTCAAGCTGGTGACGGAACTGGGCACGGACCGCGTGACGCAAGCGGGCGGCCTGCCGGCCAAGCGCCTGACCAAGCTGACCATCGCGCCGACGATCTCGGCCGGCCCTGGCCTGTGGTCGCGTCCCGAGCTGCGCGCCTTCGTGACCTACGGCAAATGGAACGATGCGGCCACCGCTTCGGTCAACGCGTCGAACAACGGCGGCCCGATCTACAACAACAATACCAGCGGCACCTCGTACGGTTTCCAAGTGGAAACCTGGTTCTAAACACACGGATCCAGGCTGTCGCGCGCCGTGAATGCGGCCTGCGATGCGCACCGGCTGGGTACCCCCTTGTCCAGCACGGCTGCGCTTCGCGGCCACGCATCACAGCCCTCCGCGACGGTTTTGTCCGGGGTTTATTTGGTTTTAAATGCAGATCAACCTGGCGCATCCTTCGCGGATGCGTTTTTGGCGCCGTCCCGTGATATAAATCGTGTTATGACTATGTCATGGATCACGGCGCCGTCTTTTCACTGAAGATGATGCCCGTTTGCAAGCGGGTCTGAGCACAAGAGCGCCGGTACAGGCGCATTTTTCACCTTTTTCGGCCCCCGTATGCCGAAGCCCCCTAAAAGCTTGATCAAAAAAGGAATGTGGAGATGAAACTGAAATTCAAGATTACCCAACTGGCCGCACTGACCACCCTGGCATTCGCTGGCAGCGCATTCGCGACCGACGTGGAAGTGCTGCACTACTGGACGTCCGGCGGCGAAGCGAAGTCCGTGGGCCAGTTGCAGCAAATCGTGAAAGAAAGCGGCTTCGGCTGGAAAGACTTCGCCGTGGCTGGCGGCGCTGGCGAAAACGCCGCGACCGCGCTGAAGACCCGCGTCATTTCCGGCAATCCGCCAACGGCCGCCCAGATCAAGGGCCCGTCGATCCAGGAGTGGGGCGCGGAAGGCGTGCTGGCCAATATCGATGATGCCGCCATTCCAGGCAAATGGGATGCCGTGCTGCCGAAAGTCGTCGCCGACATCATGAAATACAAGGGCCACTACGTCGCCGCTCCCGTCAACGTCCACCGCGTCAACTGGATGTGGGTCAATCCGGAAGTGCTGAAAAAAGCCGGCGTCGCCACCACCCCGACCACCTGGCCAGCCTTCTTCGAAGCGGCCGAGAAGATCAAGAAATCGGGCGGCATCGCGATCGCCCACGGCGGCCAGCCATGGCAGGACGCCACCGTGTTTGAATCGGTCGCGCTGGGCGTGGGCGGCACGGAATTCTACAAGAAGGCTATCCTCAAGCTGGACCAGAAGGAATTGACCGGCCCGACCATGCTCAAGGTGTTCGACACCCTGGGCAAGGTGAAGACCTATATCGACAAGGACGCGGCCGGCCGCGACTGGAACCTGGCGACCGCCATGGTCATCAACAACAAGGCCGGCTTCCAGTTCATGGGTGACTGGGCCAAGGGCGAGTTCACGGCCGCCGGCAAGGTGCCAGGCAAGGACTACCTGTGCGTGGCCGCGCCAGGCACCGAAAAAGCCTACACCTTCAACATCGATTCGTTTGCCATGTTCACGCAAAAGGATGCGAATGCGAAGAAAGGGCAGATCGCCCTGGCCAACGCCATCATGAATCCGAAGTTCCAGTCGATCTTCAACTTGAACAAGGGTTCCATCCCTGTGCGCACCGGCGTTTCCAAGGACAAGTTCGACGCTTGCGCCCTGAAATCGATGGAAGACATGGACGCCACCAACAAGACCGGCGCGCTGCTGCCGTCGTTCGCCCACGGCATGGCCCTGCCATCGGCCACGCAAGGCGCCGTGTTCGACGTCGTCGCCAAGTTCATGAACACCAACATGAGCTCGAAAGACGCCGTTGCCGAACTGGCCAAAGCGGCAAAAGTGAAGTAATCACGATAGCGCCGGCGTCCCCGCCGGCGCGTTCTGCATCGCATGCATCGCAGGCACGCACCCTGGCAGTCGCCCAGGCGCGTGCCACACGCAGTTTTACTTCTACGGCTGTCCTATGTCCATACGCAAGCAATTCGACCGATGGATACCGCAGATGGTGCTGGGCCCGACGCTCATCGCCAGCCTGGTATTCGTCTATGGTTTTATCTTTCTGACCGGTTGGCTCTCGCTGACCGAATCGCGGCTGATGCCGAACTACGAGTTCGCCGGCCTGGTGCAATACTACGAGCTGTTCGACAATGAGCGCTGGTGGACCTCGCTCAAGAACCTCGGCATCTTTGGTGTCCTGTTCATCGGTTGCAGCATTGCCATCGGCCTGTTCCTGGCGATCCTGCTGGACCAGAAAATCCGCGCCGAAGGCGCGCTGCGCGCCATCTACCTGTATCCGATGGCGCTGTCCTTCATCGTTACCGGCACGGCCTGGAAATGGATGCTCAATCCCAGCCTGGGCCTGGAAAAGGTCATGCACGACTGGGGCTGGACCTCGTTTACCTTCGACTGGCTGGTGAACTCCGACATGGCCATCTACACGGTGGTGATCGCCGGCGTCTGGCAGTCGTCGGGCTTCGTCATGGCCCTGTTCCTGGCCGGCCTGCGCGGCATCGACGACGAAATCATCAAGGCGGCGCAAGTCGACGGCGCGTCCCTGCCGACGATCTACTGGCGCATCGTGATTCCCGCCATGCGTCCCGTGTTCTTCAGCGTGCTGCTGATCCTCGCGCATATCGCCATCAAGAGCTTCGACCTGGTCATCGCACTGACGGCTGGCGGACCTGGCAACTCGTCGTCCGTACCGGCCATCTTCATGTACCAGTTTTCCTTCACCCGCGGCCAGCTGGGCCTGGGCTCGGCATCGGCAATGATGATGCTGGCCACCATCGTGGCCGTGCTCGTGCCGCTGATGTACCTGGAAACGCGCAGCGCAAAGGCGATGAGATGACACACACACGCAATAACCGGCTCACCCTCGGACGGGTGGTTGTATACCTGCTGCTGATTCTGTTCGCGGTGTACTACATCGTGCCCCTGTACGTGACCCTGTCGACGTCGTTCAAGTCGCTCGACGAGATCCGCAGCGGCAACCTGCTGGCGCTGCCGCACGTGTGGCAGTTCGATTCCTGGTCCAAGGCCTGGTCATCGGCCTGCACGGGCGTGACCTGCGACGGCATGCAGCCGTTCTTCTGGAACTCGATCAAGATGGTGATTCCCGCCGTGCTGATCTCGACCTTCCTGGGCGCCTTCAACGGCTATGTGTTCGCGCACTGGCGTTTCCGCGGTTCCGAAGCGCTGTTCGCTGCCTTGCTGGTGGGCTGCTTCATCCCGTTCCAGGTGGTGATCCTGCCGATGGCGCGCCTGCTGGGCGAATTCGGCCTGGCCAATACCACCACGGGCCTCGTCTTCGTGCACGTGGTGTATGGCACGGCCTTCACGACCCTGTTCTTCCGCAACTACTACATCGGCGTGCCGGAAGAACTGATCAAGGCGGCCCGCATCGACGGCGCCGGCTTCTTCCTGATCTTCCGCAAGATCGTGCTGCCGATTTCGGGTCCGATTTTCGTCGTCTGCATCATCTGGCAATTCACGCAGATCTGGAACGACTTCCTGTTCGGCATCGTCTTCGCCAGCGGCGATTCGCAGCCGATCACGGTGGGCCTGAACAACCTGGTCAACACGTCCACGGGCGTGAAGGAATACAACGTCAACATGGCGGCCGCGGTGATTGCCGCGCTGCCGACCCTGCTGGTCTATCTGGTCGCAGGCCGTTATTTTGTGCGCGGCCTGACCGCAGGCGCAGTCAAAGGTTAAGGAAAGAATATGTCCAGTTTATCGATACGCAGCATCCGCAAGGTATACACGAATGGCGTCGAAGTCCTGAAAGGCATCGACATCGAGATCAAGGATGGCCAGTTCCTGATCCTCGTCGGCGGCTCCGGCTCCGGCAAATCGACCTTGCTCAATATGGTGGCCGGCCTGGAAAGCGTCACTTCGGGCGAAATCCTCATCGACGGCAAGGTCGTCAACGACTTGCCGCCGAAGGACCGCGACATCGCCATGGTGTTCCAGTCCTACGCCCTGTACCCGTCGATGACGGTGCGCGAGAACATCGCCTTTGGCCTGAATGTGAAAAAAGTGCCGAAGGCCGAGCAGGAGGAAATCGTCGCCCGCGTCGCCGAAACGCTGCAGATCACGCACTTGCTGGACCGCCGTCCGGCGCAGCTGTCGGGCGGCCAGCGCCAGCGCGTGGCCATGGGCCGCGCCATTTCGCGCAAGCCGTCGCTGTTCCTGTTCGACGAACCGCTGTCGAACCTGGACGCCAAGCTGCGCGTGGAAATGCGCGCCGAGATCAAGCTGCTGCACCAGCGCCTGAAAGCCACCATCGTCTACGTCACGCATGACCAGATCGAGGCGATGACGATGGGCGATTTGATCGCCGTCATGAAGGATGGGGTGGTGCAGCAGCTGGGCACGCCGCAGGAAATCTACGACAATCCGGCCAATCTGTTCGTGGCAGGATTCATCGGCTCGCCGTCGATGAACTTCATCACCGTCAAGCCTGTCATCGAAGGCAATGACGTGTTTGCCGCCATCGAGAACGCGGGCAAGAGCATGCGCCTGGCCCTGCCATTCGCCGCCGACAAGCTGCGCAGCCATGCTGGCCGCGAGGTGATCCTGGGCGTGCGTCCGGAACAGATCACGGACATGAGCAGCGCGCACGGCGACGTCGGCCAGGAACTGGGCTGCCTGATCGACCTGGTCGAGCCGACCGGTCCCGACACCCTGCTGACGACGCGCCTGAACGGCGCGGCAGTCACTTGCCGCACGCACCCGCGCGAAGCGGTGCTGCCGGGGCAGACCATGCAGCTGTCGTTCAACCTGTCGAAAGCGGCCATGTTTGATCCGGCCAACGGCGAGCGCATCGCGTAAGCGCCGCTGCGTCATCCGGGCCCGCCCGCTCCACGGAGCCGGCGGGCTTTTTTGCGCCTGCGCTGCCCCGGTACGGCAAACGGCGTGTTATTGTTTAGAAAACTTTACAAGGAAGACCATCATGTTGCTGCGCCTGCTAGCCGTCTCCGCAATGACGCTCCCGGTGTTTTTGTGCGCGTCGTCCCCCTGGGCGCAGGAGGCGCCCGAGGCCGAGCAGGCGCAAGTGCAGGAGCGGGAAACGGAGCGGGAAACGGAGCGTATCGTGGTGAGTGCGCAGCGTCCCGGTCCGGGCTTGTGGAAGGTCAGCAAGGATGGCCATGTGCTGTGGGTATTCGCCACGTATTCGCCGCTGCCTGAAAAGATGCAGTGGCGCTCGCAGCAGGTGGAAAGCGTGCTTGGACAGTCGCAGCAATACCTGGAGCCGCCGGGCGCCAGCACCAGTGTCGGCTTCTTTCGCGGCTTGACGCTGCTGCCCGGCGTCATCGGCTTGAAGAAAAATCCCGATGGCGCCACCTTGCATGACGTGTTGCCCGCCGATGTCTATGCGCGCTGGCAGCCCTTGAAGGCCAAATATCTGGGCGATGACGACGGTATCGAGCGCGAGCGCCCCATCTTCGCGGCCGATGCCCTGTTCCAGGCCGGCTTGAAGCATGCGGGACTGGGCAAGGGATACGAGGTGGAGCGCAAGATATCGGCCATGGTCAAACAGCACAAGCTGGAAAGAGTCAGGACCCGCATCGATCTGGAGATGGACAATCCCGCGCAGGTCATGAGTGATTTCAAAAAATCGGCGCTGGCCGATGTCGAGTGCTTTTCCCGTACCTTGTCCCGGCTCGAAAGCGATATCGACGCCATGCGGGTACGGGCCAGCGCCTGGTCCAAGGGCGATCTGGAAGGCATCGAAAAACTCGGCTTCGAGGACCAGGAAAGCGCCTGCGGCGACGCCATGCGCAATGCTGAGTTCACCCGCAAGCACGCGGGGCTGCAGAATGTGAAGGCGCGCATTCAGACGGCGTGGATCGCCGCCGCCGAGAAAGCGCTATCGGCCAATGCCAGCACCTTCGCCACCTTGCGCCTGGCCGATTTGCTGCGGCCGGACGGCTACCTGACGGAGCTGCAAGGGAAGGGCTACCTGGTGGAGCGGCCGGACTGAGGTCCGCGGCACGCTCCCTCGCATGCGGCCCTGCCTGCCCAGCGACTTGCGGTAGTCGATGGCGTAGCGCAGCTTGCCCTTGTCCTGCGTCAATTCAGCCAGCGTTTCATGGTCGACCTCGTCCAGCGCGCCCAGGTCCGCCGCGCGTTTGCCGCCGCTGACGATATCGGCCGGTTGCAGCGCCACCATGGCCTGCGCCGCCTGCAAAATCGCGTTGGCATACGCGGCGGGGTTCAGCAGGTCGATGCGCGCCAGGTCCAGCGCCGGCTTGCCGCGCAGCCAGTCGGCCCAATAGAATTCGAGGAATTCCGTGGCATGGTCGGGCGGCTCGTAGCCGACTTCGCGCGTGAAGTAGACGAGCGCGCGGTAGCGGTCGTCGCCGAGCGACTGCAGGCCGATGGCGGCCGGCAGCTGCTGCGGCGCGATGGGCTGGTTGCGGCCATCCTTCAGCCACACCTTGTTTTCCGCGCGCATGCGCGTCCAGAACGCGGATTCGTCCAGGGCGCTGAAATTGTCGCTGACCTTGACCCAGACTTTCAACCGGTGGTTGCGTCCGCCATCGGCCTCCCAGAAGGTGGAAAACGTGTGGTGGCCATCTGTCAGGTAGAGTTTGCCTTGCGGGCCGATGACGACGGACTTCATGTCGTCCGGACGGCTGCCCACGGCCGCCTTGCAGCGGTAGCCGGGCGGTGGGGCGCCCAGGGTGGCGCCGGCCACATTGGCCGTGCCGGACAGGACGTCGCCCTGGCCATTGGCTTCGCACAGGTCGGCGAATTTCTTTGGCTTGGCGATGTCGGCGATGTGCTTTTCTTCGGCCGCATAGCGTCCCAGCTTGTAATACACCTGGTCGTAGCCGATGGCCGGCTGGGTCGGATGCAGTTCATCGAGGCTCACCTGCAGGATGCGCGGCTGGGCGGCGCTGCCGACGACGGTGGCCATCAGCGCCTGCTGGCGCGTGCTCAGGACGGGCGCCACGGCGGCATCGCGGGCCCAGGCCATGCTGGCGAAAGCGAGGGCCAGCGCGGCGGCGACCCGTGGAAATGCGGCGTGCATGCGACCTCCGAAGTGTGCGGTATGGCGTGCAGCATAGCGCGGCACGCGATTTCGCGCAGTCCGACAGGCGCATGCACTGCGCCATATCAAGATGTAGGCTTGAAACCGGCGCTTAAAACCACGTCTCCACTTGCAGGCCGAACGAGGTGCCGCTGGTGGCGTTGCCGTACACGGGGCCCGATTCATTGGCCTTGTTGACGGCAGGCGTGGCGGCGTCGTTCCATTTGCCGTAAGTGACAAAGGCGCGCAGCTCGGGACGCGACCAGTAGCCCTTGCCCGCCGTCAGGGTGGGCGCGAAGGTCAGCTTGGTCAGGCGCTGCGCGCCGCCGCCCGTGGGCGACGTCACGCGGTCCGTGCCCAGTTCGAACTGCAGCTTGAAGTTGTCGTTGACGGCATACACGGGGCGCACGCCCAGGGTGGTCCAGGTCGAGCTGCCGCCCGAGGCGTCGGACTTGTCGCGCTGCACGATGGCGATCATTTCCGCGCTCCATTCCGGCGTCGGCTGTATCCACAGCGAATTGAAGATGCGCAAACGCGTGACGTCGCTGCCGTTGCGGATCGAACCCGTGGTGCCCATGCGGTCGCAGCACTGGCCGCCGGCGCCCGTGCCCGGCCCGACGCCGTACTGGATGCCGAAGGTATTGGCGCCGCCCCATACCTTATCCTGCTTGTGCAGCACGGTCGCTTGCCAGCCGCTGTGCGAGCTGCTGTCCTTCTTGTCGGGCGTGATGAGCGTGGTCAGCACTTCCAGCGTGCCATCCTGGTTGATCGGGATGCCCTGGTAGACGAGGTTTTGCCGGATGGCCGAGTTGCCGGGCTTGTCGTTATCCTTGAAGAAACCATAGCTGATGCGGCCCGGCCCCAGCTTGTACTGGTCGATGCCACCGCCCGTGCCGTTCATATTGATGTATTGCAGATCCAGCATGTGGATGTCGGGACGCATGTAGTAGCGCTTGCCGATCCAGGCCGTGCCGCCATTGAGCGCGGGTATGTTTTTCGCTTCCACATACATCTTCGACATGCTCAGGTCCGCATCGCTGACGGCGGAGCTGGGCGTGTAGGCGGCCACCATGATATGGCCGACGAAGCTGACGCCGTTGGCCGACCTGGCCATTTCCTTCTGGTATTCGAACTCGCCATAGGTGTCGCATTCGTTGCCGAGCCGGTAGCGCATGGTATTGCCGCCCAGGCCGTAGCAGCTTTGCGGGCCGCGGCTGTCCGTGCTCGAGCCGAGTCCGGCGCGGAAGTAGCCGTGGTATTCGCCTTCGGCATCGCTGGCGCGGGCCGCGCCGCAGGCCAGCAGTACAGTGCAGGCGAGGGCCAGCGAGGTCTTGATCGGGTGTTGCATGGAGTCTCCTTGTCGTTATAAAAATGCGTGCTTGGGCACGTCGTACCGGATCGCTGCCGATCCAATCGGGGGGACTGCCTGGGCGCGATGCTCAGGCGGCCAGTATCTGTTTCGATGAAACCAGGTTGCCGGGCTGGCGCCGCGTGCGCGCCACGCCTTGCGCGTCGAACAGATGGAAGGCGCTGCTGGCGGCCGAGACCGTGAATGGCTGGCCCAGCGGCACGCGGTTGTTGCCGTCGCCGCGTATCACCAGTTCCTGGCCGTTGTCCAGCGTCAGGTAGATGAAATTGGCTTCGCCCAGGTGTTCCACCAGGCTGACGACGCCCTGGAAGCGGGCGCTGCCGGCGCCGTTTTCCAGGATGTGCTCGGCGCGCAGGCCCACCGTGACGGCGTCGCCCGCCAGCAGGCCGGCCGGATCGACGAGGGCCGTGATTTCCTGGCCGCTGGCCAGCGCCACGCGCACGCCATCGTCCTGCGCGGCAATGACCTTGCCCTCGAAGAAATTCATCATCGGCGCGCCGATGAAGCCGGCCACGAAGCGGTTGGCCGGCTGCTGGTACAGCTCGAGCGGCGTGCCCGCCTGCTGGATATGGCCGCCATGCATGACGACGATCTTGTCGCCCAGGGTCATCGCCTCGACCTGGTCGTGCGTGACGTAGACGATGGTGGCGTTCAGCTGGCGGTGCAGCTTGGCAATTTCCAGCCGCGTCTGCATGCGCAGGGCCGCGTCGAGGTTGGACAGCGGCTCGTCGAACAGGAACAGCTGCGGTTCGCGCACGATGGCGCGGCCGATGGCCACGCGCTGGCGCTGGCCGCCCGACAGTTCGCGCGGCAGGCGTTCCAGCAAGTGGTCGATCTTCAGGATGGCGGCCGCGTGGCGCACGCGCCGGGCGATGGCGTCCTTGCTGGCGCCGGCGATCTTCAGGCCGAAGGCCATGTTGCGAAATACGCTCATGTGCGGATACAGCGCATAGCTCTGGAAGACCATGGCGATGCCCCGTTCGGCCGGCGGCAAGTCGTTGACGACCTTGCCGCCGATGGACAAGGTGCCTTGCGAAATGCTTTCCAGGCCGCACAGCATGCGCAGCAGGGTTGACTTGCCGCAGCCGGAAGGGCCCACCAGCACGACGAACTCGCCGTCGCGGATGTCGAGGTCGATGCCGGCCAGCACATTGTTGTGGCCGTCATAGGATTTGGTCAGTTGTTGCAGGCTTACATGGGCCATGGCGCACCTATTATTTGACCGCGCCGGACGTCAGGCCGCGGATCAGTTGACGAGAGAAAATGACGTACATGACGAGCACGGGAATGACGGCCAGCGACAGCGCCGCCAGCACGGAGTTCCAGTCCGTCACGTATTGGCCGATGAATTGCTGCACGCCCAGCGTGACGGTCTTGGTGCGGTCTGACGGCGCCAGGATCAGCGGGAACCACAGGTCGTTCCAGGCGGGTATCATGGTGAACACGGCCACCGTGGCGATGGCGGGGCGGATCAGCGGCAGGATCACCTGGAAGAAGATGGCAAACTCGCCCACGCCGTCGCAGCGCGCCGCATCCTTCAGTTCGCGCGGCACCTGGCGCACGAATTCGGACAGAATCATCACGGCCAGCGGCAGGCCCTGCGCCGTGTAGACCAGCACCAGCGCCGTCAGGGTGTTGATCAGGTCGAGCCGCACCACCAGTTCCAGGATGGAGACCGTGCCCAGGCGGATGGGGATCATGATGCCCAGCGCCAGGTACAGGGTCAGCAGGCGGTTGCCCGTAAACGTGTATTCGGACAAGGCCCAGGCAGCCATGGCGCCGAACAGCACGATCAGCAGCAGCGACAGCAAGGTGACGAACAGGCTGTTGCCGAAATACAGCAGGAAGTCCGAGTTGGCCAGCACCTTGTGAAAGCCCACGAGGGAAAAGGTGGCGGGCGTGGGCAGGGCCAGCGGATTGTCGAAGATGGCGGCCCGCGTCTTGACCGAGTTGATCAGGATCAAGACGATGGGGAACAGGGCGATGATGGTATAGCCGGCCAGGATCGCATGCACGGCGGCGCGGCCCAGGGGGCGGGTGGAAACGTTGCGCATGGCGGCCCTTACAGTTCGTAGCGTGTCAGCTTGCGCTGCACGAAAAAGAAATACACGCCCACGCCCGCGAGGATGACGAGGAACATCATGGTGGCCACGGCGGCGCCCATGGTGGGACTGCCCAGCTGGGCCTGGTAACCGAAGAAGGTGCGGTAAAAGAAGGTGCCGAGGATGTCGGTGGCATAGTTCGGCCCCGCCAGCGCGCCTTTCACGGAATACACGAGGTCGAAGGCATTGAAGTTGGCGACAAAGGTGAGGATGGTCACCAGCCCCAGCGTGGGCCAGATCAGCGGCAGCTTGATTTGCCAGAAGATGCGCATGGCGCTGGCCCCTTCCGCGTGGGCCGCCTCGATGATTTCCTCGGGCACGGCCAGCAGGGCCGCATAGATCAGCATCATGGGGATGCCGATATATTGCCAAACGGAAATGAGGGCGATGGTCAGCAGGGCCGTCGATTCCTGGCCCAGCCACGGCGCGAAATGGCTGCCGATGCCCACGCCATCCATCAGCGACTGGCCCACGCCCCACAGCGGAGACAGAATCAGTTGCCAGATGAAGCCGATGATGACGACGGACAGCAGGGTGGGCAGGAAGATCAGGGTGCGGTAGCTGCGTTCGCCTTTCAGCCCCTTGAGGCTGAAGAGGGTGGCCAGCAGCAGGCCGATGGGATTTTGCAGCAGCATGTGGATGAGGAAAAACTTGCAGTTGTTCCACATCGCATTCCAGAAACTTTGCGACCATTGCGGGTCGAACAGGATGGTGGCGTAGTTGGCCAGGCCGGCGAAATGGTGCTGGCCGCCCTCATCGGTCGTGTACAGGCCGAGGCGCAGGGTATCGGCCAGGGGCAGGGCGCTGAACAGCGAGTAAATGACCAGCGCCGGGGCCAGGAACACGAGCACGTGCCACGGGAAAGCTTTTTTCACGGCGAAACTCCAGACGAAGAAAAGCACCGGCGGCGGGGCCGCCGGCAAAACCGCGCCGCCGGTCGCTGCATCGCACTGCTCGGGCCGGTCGCGCGGGGAGGATGGCGGGGAGGATTACTGCTGCGGCTTGTACCACTTGGCAAAGCCGGCCTGGATCTGGCGCGCCGCGTCCTTCGGCGCCAGCTTGCCGTTCAAGACCTGGGCGTTGACGTTCCACAGCTCGTTTTCCATGCTCGGTTCGCCACGGTTGAGGATTTGCGCGTTCAGGCGGATGGTCGAGGCGCAGCTGGCGCGCCAGCCATTCATCTGCTTGGCCAGCGGGTCCTTGATCGAGATCAAATGGTTCGACAGCGAAAAGAAACCCGTCACCTTGTTGGTATAGATGTCGGCGAATTCCTGCGATCCGAGCCAGGCGAGGAATTTGTAGGCGTCTTCCTTGTTCTTCGACTTCTTGTTGACGCTCATGCCGATGTCCGTGTGGTCCGAGATGTAGCACTTGTCGCCGGCCTTGCGCACGGGCGGGTTGAAGGCGCCCAGTTCCAGCTCCGGATCCTGCTTGAAATAGGCGATGTCCCAGGAGCCGGACGGGTAGATGGCGGCCTTGCCCAGCGCGAACTGGTTCTGGCTGTCGCCATAGGTTTGCGCGCTGGCGCCCTTGGACAGATAGCTGCCCAGCCGTGCTTCATATTCCCAGGCGGCGATGAATTGCGGATCGGTAAACTTGGCCTTGCCGGCGATCAGCGCCTTGCGGCCATCCTCGCCCTTCCAGTAATTGGCGCCGATGCTGGTGAAGATTACCTGGTTCGCTTCCCATTGGTCGGCCGTGCCCAGCGCCAGCGGCGCATATTTGCCGCTCTTCTTGACCGTTTCCAGCACCTTGAAGAACTCCTCTTCCGTGGCGGGCGGCTGCAGCTTCAGTTCGCGGAAGATTTTTTTGTTGTACAGGAAACCATGCATGACGGAAGCGATCGGCATGCAGAAGGTATCCTTGCCATCGTCCGTCTGCCACGCCACCTTGGCCGAGGCGGGGAAGTTGTCCATGCCGGCCTTGCCGTCGAGCTTTTCCAGCTGGCCCCGCTTGTACAGGGCCAGCGAGACGTCGAACGGGCGGCAAGCCAGCAAGTCGCCGGCCGTGCCGCCGCTCAAGCGCGCATTCAGGGTGGAATCGTATTCGGTGGGGGCGGTGGGCGAGAACTTGACGTCGATGCCAGGATGCTTTTTCTGGAAGGCGGGGATGAGCACCGTTTCCCACAGCGTCTTGTCATCCACGCGCCAGCTTTCGATGGTAAGCGTGCCCGCCTGTGCCGTGCCGCTGGCCAGCAGCAGGGCCAGCAATGTGTTGCGCGCGGCCACGCCGCCTTTTGCATGCTGTTGCATGTCGTCTCCTTGTTGGTGTTGGTCTTGTTTGGCTGCCTGTTACGCTGCAGTTGGCGGACAGTAGCATCGGGGAAAATGTGACGCCAGCACCCGGCATGGCGCCGGCCTGCATCGCGCATGTCATTGATTCAAAAGGGAAATGTCGAAATGCGCAGGCGCGCCTGCTTACCTTTCCTTACCGTCGTTCACTGCCGTGGCGCGCCGCGCGGGGCGTCAGGCGGCCGCGCTGGTTGATGAGTCGCACAAGATAGGGCAACAAAAGCTCACATTTCTTTACAAATCAAGGTACTAAATTACCAACATGCTGTTTTGTAGTTGGGCTATAGTTTGTCGCGACAAGAAAAAGGGGACAGGATTGAAGACGCCACCGCGCAGCACCGCCGACCGCCATGCCGGGGCCGCCCGCCGTCGCGGCGTGGCGGCGCTGGCGCTGCTGGCGACCCTGTTTGGCAGCGTGCCCGTGCGGGCCGAAGCGCTGCAAGTGCTGCACTGGTGGACGTCGGCCGGCGAGCGCCGCGCCGCCGACGTACTGGTGGCGCGCCTGGCGCAGGAGGGCATCGAATGGCGCGACGCGGGCATCGCGGGCGGCGCCGGCGTCGGCGCGGGCAAGGTCTTGAAGAGCCGCGTGCTGGCTGGCAATTCGCCGGAAGTCATGCAGCTGATCGGCTACACGCTGGGCGAGTGGAGCGACCTGGGCCTGCTGCTGCAGCTCGACAGCGTCGCCGCCAGCAACAACTGGCGCGCCACCATGTATCCCACCGTGTGGGGCTTGCTGCAGAACCGCGGCCATACGATGGGCGTGCCGGCCGGCATCCACCGCATCAACACCCTGTTTTACAACCGCAAGATCTTCCAGCGCCTGGGCCTGGCCGTGCCGCGCAGCTGGAGCGACTTCGAGCGCGTGGCCGGCAAGCTGCGCCAGGCCGGCATCACGCCGCTGGCGCAAAGCAGCGAAGCGTGGCAGGTGGCCACGCTGTTTGAAACGCTGGTGCTGGCCGAATCGGGGCCCGCGTATTACCGCGCCCTGTTTGTCGAGAAGAAGGCCGAGGCGTATGCGGACCCGCGCCTGCGCCACGCCTTGCAGCGGCTGAGGTCGCTGAAGCAATGGATGGGCGCGCCGCTGCGCGAACAGGGCTGGCCCGAAATGGCGCGCCAGGTGGGCGATGGCGAGGCGGCCATGTACATCATGGGCGACTGGGCGAAAGGCGAGCTGAACGCCTGGGGCCGCGCCACGGACGAGGTGTTCGGCTGCGCCGCCGCACCCGACACGGGCGACTACCACCTGTACAGCATCGATACCCTGGCCATGTTCGCATCCGATTACACGCACCAGGGCGCGCAGGAAAAGCTGGCGCAGGTGGTCGCTTCGCCGCCCGTGCAGCTCGAATACAGCCAGGTGAAGGGTTCGATTCCCGCCTTGCGCCAGGCCGACCTGTCGCGCCTGGACAGCTGCGGGCGCGCCTCGGCGCAGGCATTCGCGCGTGGCGCCGCCTTCCAGGCGCCCAGCCTCGTGCACCGCATGGCCACCGATGAAACCAGCAAGGACGCCATCATCGCCGAAGTGCACCGCTATTTCCTGGACGAGACGATCAGCGCGGCCGACGCACAGCGCCGCATCGGCAGCATGTTGCAGGCACTGAATAAAAAAGGACGAGACCATGTCGCGCAAAATCCTGGTCGTTGACGACGATCAAAAGACCCGCATGCTGCTGAAGGCCTACCTGGAAAAGAACCAGTACGAGGTGGGCCTGGCGCACGACGGCGCCACCTTCCTGGCCGAATTCCACCGCCACGTCGACAGCCTGTCGCTGGTGATCCTCGACGTGATGCTGCCCGACACGGACGGTTTCGCCCTGTGCAAGGTGGTGCGCGCCCGCTCGAACGTGCCCATCATCATGCTGACGGCCAGTTCCGACGAGACGGACCGCGTGGTGGGACTGGAGCTGGGCGCCGACGACTACATCGCCAAGCCCTACAGCCCGCGCGAATTGCTGGCGCGCATCAAGGCCATCCACCGCCGCACGGGCATCGACGCGGCCGCGCCGCCCCGCTACTACCGCTTCGTCGGCTTTACCCTCGACACGCTGGAGCGCACGGTGACGGATGCCGACGGCGAAGCGCTGCAGCTGACGGGCCTCGATTTCCAGCTGCTGCGCTATTTCGTCGAGCATCCGGGCGATATCCTCGACCGCAGCGTGCTGTGCGAACAGACACGGGGGCGCGACGCGGGGCCGCTCGACCGCTCGCTCGATGTGCAGGTGAGCCGGCTGCGCCTGCGCCTGAAGGATGACGGCAAGCAGCCCATGCTGATCAAGACGGTGCGCGGCGCCGGCTATGTGTTTTCGGCCGACGTGAGCAGTGGGCATGCCTGAGCGCGGCATGCGCCGGCTGCTGGGGCGCCTGCTGCCGCCATCGCTGCTGGGGCGCCTGTCCGTGGTGATGGTGGCCGGCGTGCTGGCTACGCAACTGGTGGGCAACCTGATCTGGGCCACGCAGCTGCGCCGCGACTCGGCGGTGGAGGCGCGCATGGCTTCGCAGCACCTGGCCCGCAGCGCCGCCAGCACCATCCGCTTTTTCCTCAGCCTGCCGGCCAATTACCGGCCCATCCTGATCCAGCAATTTCGCGAGATGGGCGGCACGCGCTTCTTTGTCAACGTCAACCAGGGGCCGCTGGCCATCCGCGAAATCGCGCCGCACGCGCTGGCCGATACGGTGGTGGCCACGGTGGGCGCGGCGCTGAAGAGCGACTTGCCGCAGCTGGCCGGCTACCGCGTGGGCTTCGCCTGGCCGGGCGACCTGGTGGTGGCCGACAGCGGCGCGCACATCGGCGACTTGCCGGAAAACTGGGTCCAGCATATCTTGCTGCTGAAACCGAATCCCGCGCCCGTGCTCGTGATCCAGGCCGAGCTGGAGCCGGGCAACTGGCTGTACCTGGCGGCACTGATGCCCAACCCGTATTTCTTGCAAAGCAGTAACCCGTGGACCCTGGACCGGGTGCTGCTGCAAGCGTTGTCGCTGGCGGCCGTGCTGCTGCTGTCCATCCTCGTCGTGCGCTGGACCACGCGGCCGCTGGCGGCCCTGTCGGACGCGGCCGAAGCGTTTGGCCGTGGCGAGACGCCGCCGCCGCTGCCGCAGACGGGCAGCCGCGAATTCGTGCAGACGGCGCGCGCCTTCAGCGCCATGCGCGAACGCATCCAGCGCTACCTGGAAGACCGCGAACGGCTGTTCGTCTCGATTTCGCACGATTTGCGCACGCCCATCACGCGCCTGAAACTGCGCACGGAACTGCTCGACGATGATGTGCAGCGCAACGAATTCCACGATGACCTCGATGAGCTGGACATGATGGTGAAGGGCGCGCTGCAATGCGTGAAGGATAGCGACATCCATGAAAACGCCACCGAGGTGCGGCTCGACGCCTTGCTGCAGCGCATGGTGCGCGGTACCCAGCTGGCGGGCCACGACGTGCATTACGAGGAGACGGGCCTGAGCGTGAAGGCCAAGCCGCTGGCGCTGAAGCGCGCCATCGGCAATCTGCTCGACAATGCCTTGTTTTACGGCAAGACGGCCCATCTGTCGGCATGCCGCGAAGGAGGGCACGTGGTCATCCGCATCCGCGACGACGGCCCCGGCGTGGCAGAAGAGGCGTTCGCCAGCCTGTTCCAGCCGTATGTGCGCCTGGAACATGGCCGCGAGCAAAACGCGCATGGCATGGGGCTGGGACTCGGCATCGCGCGCAGCATCGTCCAGGCCCACGGCGGCGAGCTGACCCTGGCCAACCACCGCGACGGCGGCCTGGAAGCGACCATCCGCCTGCCGGCGCACTGAGCTGTCGCCAGGCCGCCCGCGTCAGCGCTGCGTGCCCAGCATGCGCAGGCAGGCGTCGGCCACGTCGGTGGCGAAGGCGCTGCTGTCCTGCAGTTGCGCGGCGATGGCGTCGTCCGTCACGCCATGCACGGCCGAGTAAATCATCAGGGCCGCCAGGCGCGGCTGCGGCAAAGGCCACGCGCCCGCCGCCGCGCCGCCCGCCAGGATGGCGCCCAGCTGGGCCAGGATGGCGTCCTTGTCGCGATTGTCCGCGGGATCGATGCCGATGCTGCGGCGGTGGCTCGTGTAGACGATGTCGTGCAATTGCCAGGTGCGCAGGTAGGTGGCCACATTCGCCTGCACCCAGGCGCGCAGCCGGCCTTCCCAGTCGTTGGGCATGCACAGGCCGATGGCCGCTTCCAGGCTGGCCAGGAAGTGCTGCGTATAGCGCCCGGCCAGCGCCGCCAGCATCTCGTGCTTGGATGGGAAATAATGATAGAAGGTGCCTTTCGCCACGCCGGCCAGGCTGGTGATGTCGCCGACGGTGGTCGCCTCGACACCCTTGTCGAGGAATAGCCGTTCGGCGGCGGCCATCAATTCATCGAGGCGCACTTCGGCTGGCTTGGTGCGGGGACGCGCCGGCGCGTCCGTGGCAGGGGCGGCATCAGGCATGGCGGGGCTTGCTGGGCGGGATGGAGACATGCCTGCAGTATAAATGACGCGGCGCTCGATTCCCAGACATGGCCGGACTGCTTTGTTATTTCCAATTGACCGACGGTCAGTCGATTGATATGATGAAGGCAAACTCATGAATTGGAGCGACTCCATGCAACGTTATCGCCGCGCGGCCCTGGTGGCCGCCGCCTATCTGGGGACCTTTCTCGCCTCGCTCGACATCAGCATCGTCAACGTCGCCTTGCCCACCTTGCAAACGGCGCTGGCGACGGACATGGCAGGCTTGCAGTGGGTGGTCAACGCCTATGCGCTCTGCCTGTCGGCCTGCATGCTGTCGGCCGGACCGCTGGGCGACCGGCATGGGCACAAGCGCATCTGGCTGCTGGGCGTGGCGCTGTTTACGGCCGGTTCGCTGCTGTGCGCGCTGGCGGCCAGCCTGCCGCTGCTGCTGGCGGGCAGGGCCGTGCAGGGCGTGGCGGGGGCCTTGCTGATACCGGGCGCCATGCCGATACTGAGCCACGCGTTTCCCGACCCGCGCGAACGGGCGCACGTGATCGGCGGCTGGTCGGCCTTCAGCGCGCTGGCGCTGATCCTGGGGCCGCTGCTGGGCGGCATGCTGCTCGAGGCCACGGGCTGGCAAAGCATCTTCCTGATCAATCTGCCGCTGGGAGTGCTGGCCATGCTGCTGGGCGCCTGGGGCATCACGGAACGCCACTACCGTGAGCAGGCGGCGCTGGATCGTGCCGGGCAGGTGCTCAGCATCGTCTGGCTCGGCGCGCTCACCTATGGCTTGATCGCGCTGGGCGAGGCGGGCGGTGCGGCCGCCTGGGCATCGCTGGGCGTGGCGCTGCTGGCCTTCCTTGCCTTTCTTGCCGTCGAAGCGCGCGCGCCGCGCCCCCTGTTGCCGCTGCGGCTGTTTCGCGACAGGGCCTTTGCGTCGATCAACCTGGCGTCGCTGGTGCTGGGCTTTGCCTGCTACAGCAGCCTGTTCTTCTTCTCGCTGTACCTGCAGCAAATCCAGGGCTGGCCGGCTGGGGCCAGCGGCTGGCGCATGTTGCCGCAGTTCGCGGCCATGGGCGTCGTTTCCATGTGCTTTGGCCGCCTCAGCCGCCACGTGTCCCTGCGGCGCTTGATGCTGGGTGGCTATGTGCTGGCGGGGCTGGTGCTGTTGGCGACGGCGATGCTGGCGCCGCGGACGCCCTACGCCATCGTCGGCAGCCTGTTCGGCCTGCTGGGCCTGGCCATGGGACTGGCCGTGCCGGCCACCGGTTTGCTGGCGATGGCGTCCGTGGGCGGCGAGCGAGCCGCCATGGCCTCGGCCATCATGAATGCCTTGCGCCAGGCGGGCATGACCCTGGGCGTGGCCGTGCTGGGCAGCGTGATGAGCTTGCGCGCCGCCGCGCTGCTGGAGCGGGCGGGCCAGGTTGCGGCCCTGGCAGGCGGTTTTCAGCTGGCCATGCTGCTGGCGGGACTGGCGTGCCTGGCCGTGGCCGTGCCGCTGTACCGCCTGCCGCCGAAGTAAGGTTCAGGCCCGCAAAGCGCTGGGCACGCGCGGCGACGACATCAAATCGCGGAACGCGGCCCAGCGCGCTGCGCGCGTGGCGCCCTGGCGCTCGACATAGGCTTTCGCCATGTCCTGGCCCAGGTTGTAATTGATGACGTACGCGCCCATGGCGTCGTAGAACTGCAGGCGCTGCGCCGATTTTTCGGCCGGATACAGGCGTACGTTGACCAGCCATTCCAGCGCCTCCTCGCGCGTCAGGCCGCCTTCGAGGTACTGGCGCGCGATGTCGTTGTCGGCGTAGCTGAGCCTCGCAAGCAGACTGTTCAGCTGCGCGTAGCGGGGCGCCAGCGCCGGATCGATGCCGGCCAGCGGGTACAGCACCTGCTGTTCGAATTCGAGCCGTTCCGCCTCCGTGAAACTGAGTTCGATGCCGTAGTTGGCCGTGCCTTCGGCGATCAGCGATTGCGGCGAGTACAGCGGGTAGATGCAGTACTCGATCCAGCCCCTGCCGCGCACCAGGTCGCGCTCGAGCAGCACGTTGTAGACGTGGTGGCCCGGATACGCTTCATGGCAGCCGAGGTCGACGGCGCGGTCTATATAAATGGGCAAGTCCGTATTGATCTGGATCACGCTCTGGTAGTTGCCCTTGTACCAGTTGTAGCCGCTCCACGGCTTGTCGGTGACAAATTCCAGCACGAAATCTTCACCTTCCGGCAGGGCGATGTACTGCAGGGTGCGCTCGCGGCCGGCGCGGATGGCCGCGTCCATCACGGCGCGCAGCTTGTCGGCGGGAATGATGAATTGCCTGCGGAAGGCGTTGATCCGGTCGCTCACCGTGCCGGCGCCAGGCAGCAGGGCGTCGATTTCGCTCACCAGCTGTTCATAGTGGGCACGGCTGTGATGGGGCGAGACGGCGTCGTACAGGCGCGCGCTTTCCGTGTCGAAATCCAGGCGCACGCCCTGCAGCATCTCCGCCTTGGCCAGCACGGCTTGCAATTGCTTGCGCAGGTTGTTGGCGCGCAGGCAAGATTCGTCGCCCAGCAGGGCCAGCGCTTCGTTCGTGGCTGCCTGGATATCGCGCAAGCCCTGTTGCTGTTCCAGCGCGGCTGCCTGCCATTCCGGCGGGCCGTAATAGGCGTCGACATATGACGCGTCGTGCCGGCCCATGGCCAGGACCAGCTTGACGTAGCGTTCGGCCACGCCGGCAAGGGAAGGGGAGTTGCTGTCGGTATGCGTCATGGTGGCAGGGCTTTTCGCGGTTGGGCAGGCACTTATTGTATAGCGCAATGGCGTGCCTGTGCCTGCTGGCACGACTGGAAGGAGAGGGGACATGAAAGAGGATATCCGCAAGCCACCGAGAGACCGCTCGCATGAGGAGGCGATGGCTGAGCTGTACCGCGGCGATGCCGATTTCGCCCTTGAACTGATCAACAATATCCTCGTCGATGGCGACCATGGCGAACTGCTGAGCGTGCTGCGCCAGCTGACGCGCGCCCTTGGCGGCGTGCCCGCCGTGGCGCAGGCGGCCCGGCTCTATCCTACCCAGCTGTACCGCACCTTGTCGGCCGATGGCAATCCCTCGCTGAGCACGCTCACGGCCATCCTCGGCGCCATGGGCTTGCGGCTGGCTATGGAACCCAGGCAGCCGTTTCCCGCACCGGCCGCCTGGGCTGTTTGCAAATGGCTAGAACTCCACTGGCCGCGCTTCGCGCATGGCTTGCGTCATGGCCAGGCCGATACGCGTCGCTTCCGTCGCGTCGTGCAGGGTCAGCGACAGGGTGCGCCGGCCCAGTGCCGCGTCCGTGAATTCCTGCGCCTCGATCAAGAAGGCGTCGGCGAAGCGGGCATAGAAGTCCGGCGTGCATTCATTGCGCACGCCATGCGCATCCGAAATTTCCACCCTGTTCAGGCGCGGATTGCTGCCCACGGCCAGCCTGCCGCCAGTGCCGAACACTTCCGTCAAGGTTTCATGGCCATGCGCCATGGTGCGCGAGGCCATGAAGCTGGCCATGCTGCCATCGCTAAACTCGACCGTCGCCAGGCCATTGTCGACGTCGCCGAACGCCTGCAAGCCCGTGTGGATGGCATTGGTGCCGCTCGCATACACGCGTTTGGGTACGGGATTGCCCAGCAGCCAGCGCGCCAGGTCGATATCGTGCACGCTGCAATCGAGGAAGATGCCGCCGCTGGTGGGCGCGAAGCGCATGAAGGCGCCGCTGGGGTCGTTCTGGTCGCACGTCTGCGAACGCACCAGGTAGGGCTTGCCGACGAGGCCCTGGGCGATCTTTTGCTGCGCGTCATGGTAGCTGGCGTCGAAGCGGCGCACGAAGCCGATCATGACCGTCAAGTGCGGATGGCGCGCCGCTTCCGCTTCCACCTTCAGGCAGTCGGCCAGGTCCAGCGACAGCGGCTTTTCGCAAAACACGTGCTTGCCGGCGCGCAAGGCGGCGATGATCTGGTCCGCATGCAGCGACGTGGGCGTGACGAGAAACACGGCGTCCAGGCCCGGGTGGGCCAGCAGCGCGTCGTAGTCGGCGTAGCCGGTGGCGATGCCCAGCGTGCCGGCGGCCCAGTCCAGTTCCGCTTGCACGGGGCTGCAGGCGGCCACGACTTGCGCATTCGGCACGCGCTGCGCCAGGTTGATGGCATGGCGCTGGCCCAGGCGGCCCAGGCCGACGATGCCTACTTTCAATGTTGGGGATGACATCTGGTCTCCAGTATCTTGTTATTGTCTTTTTACACAGCCACGACGCGCTGTTCGCGCCACGACAGGGTGGCCGCCTCGGCCAGTTCCAGCGCCTTCAAGCCATCGTGCACCGTGGTGCGCAGCGGCGTGCCGTGGCTGAGGGCGTCAAAAAAGTGCGCCATTTCCTGCGCGTACGCCACGCGATAGCGTTCGAGGAAGAAATCTTCCGGCTTGTCCACGCTGACGTTGACGGCGCCATAGGCCGTCACTTCCGTCGGCTTGTGGTTGCCCGCCTGCAGCATCCCGGCGCTGCCCAGTATTTCGAAGCGCTGGTCGTAGCCGTAGGCGGCGCGGCGCGAGGCATTGATCTGGCACAAACGCCCCTTGGCCGTGCGGATGGTGACGACGGCCGTGTCCAGGTCGCCCGCCTCGCCGATGGCCGGGTCCACCAGGCAGCTGCCCGTGGCGTGCACGCTGACGGCCTCGTCGTCGAGTATCCAGCGGAAGATGTCGAAATCGTGGATCAGCATATCCTTGAAGATGCCGCCCGACACCTTGATGTAGCTGACCGGCGGCGGCCCGGGATCGCGGCTGGTGACGATCAGCAATTCGGGCGTGCCGATCTTGCCCGCTTCAATGCGTGTCTTGACGGCATTGAAGGTGGGATCGTAGCGGCGCTGGAAGCCCAGCATGCACATGACCTTGGCTTCCTTGACGGCGGCGGCGCAGGCGCGCGCCCGGTCTATCGTCAGATCGACGGGTTTTTCGCAAAAGATGGCCTTGCCGGCGGCGGCCGAGCGCAGGATCAGGTCCGCGTGCGTGTCCGTGCTGGAAGCGATGACGACGGCCTTGATGGCCGGGTCGGCCAATGCCGCTTCCACCGTGGCGCTGCTGCCGCCATGCAAGACGGCCAGCGCGGATGCCGCTTCCTCGTTGACGTCGACCACGTACTTGAACCGGACGCCCGGCTGGGCAGCCAGGTTGGCCGCGTGGATTTTGCCGATGCGTCCGGCGCCGAACAACGCTACTTCAATCATCATGTTCTCCTGGGGTGTGGATTTCTTCGATGTCGAGCTCTAATTTGTAAGCCAGCGCGATGAACAGCGCCTGGCACAGGCAGATGGTGCTGGTCAGCGAGCGGAAGGCGAAGGCGCTGCCCTCGGTGACGGTCAACAGCGCGTCGGCGGCCCGCGCGAGCGGCGCCAGCTTGCTGTCGGTAATCACGAGAACCTTGGCGCCCTTGTCTTGCGCCGCCTTGATGCACTGCTGGGTTTCCTTGCCGTAAGGCGAGAAACTGATGGCGATCGCCACATCGCGTTCGCGCACGCTGCGCATCTGTTCGCGGTGCATGCCGCCCAGTCCGCTGATCAGGTGCACGCGCTTGTCCGTATGCTCGAGCGCATAGGCGATGTAGGAGGCGATCGGAAACGACCGGCGCACGCCGATCACATAGATGTTGTCCGCTTTCAGCAGCAGATTGACGGCCGCTTCCAGCTGCGCGTCGTCGAGGCCGGCCGCCAGGTCGTCGAGGCCGGCGCGGCTGGCGCCGACGAATTCGCGCGTCAGGTCGCCCGCACTGAGGGCCGTGTCGCGCGTGGAAATGAGCTTGCGGATGCGCTGCTGGTAGTCGGGCGTGGCGCTGGCCTGGTCCGTGTATGCCTGGCGGAACACATCCTGCATTTCGGAAAAGCCCGTGTAGCCGAAGCGCTGCGCGAAGCGCACGATGGCCGACGGCTGCACGTCGCAGGCGGCCGCGATGTCGCTGATGCGCTCAAGCATCAGGCTGGCCCGGTGCTTCTCGATGTACTGGGCGATGACTTTCAGCTGGCGCGACAGGTTGTCGTACTCGGCGGCAATGTGCTGCATCAATTGTTCGATGGGGGCGGTGGCTGCCATGATTTTTTCCTCTGTGTGCTTGCGGGGCCGCGCTGGCATATCAATTTGTCCGGCGGCTGGTTCTGGCGAGAATTATAGGAGGGAATCCTAAAAATAGAAACAAATTTCTATTTATATTTATTTTGAAAATTTTATTGCATTTGTCTTTTTTGTGGCCTAAGCTGTGCGCAGTGCATCGGTTTGCGTGCCGCAAGGCCAGGCCGATGACACCCTTCATAAAAGCTCGCAACTATAAAAATTAATCCGTCTAGGAGACATTCATGCATAGCAATAAAAGCAAGGGTTTGATGAAGTGCCTGGCCATCGCCAGCCTGGGACTGGGCCTGGGCCTGAGCGGCGGCGCCAGCCACGCTGCCGGCGAGAAATTCGTCATGGTCAGCCATGCGCCCGATTCCGATTCCTGGTGGAACACGATCAAAAATTCCATCAAGCAAGCCGGCGAAGACTTCAACGTCACGGTCGACTACCGCAATCCGCCGAACGGCGACCTGGCCGACATGGCGCGCCTGATCGAGCAGTCGGCCGCGCGCAATTACGATGGCCTGATCGCCGACATCGCCGACTTCAGCGTGCTGCAAAAGCCGCTGGGCACGGTGGTGGCCAAGAAAATCATGCTCGTGACCATCAATTCGGGCACCCTGGCGCAAAGCGAACAGTTGAAAGCCATCATGCACGTGGGCCAGCCCGAGTATGACGCGGGCCTGGGCGCCGGCAAGCGGGCCAAGGAAGCGGGCATCAAATCGTTCGTGTGCGTGAACCACTATGCGATGAATGCCTCGTCGTTCGAACGCTGCCGCGGCTTTGCCGATGCGCTGGGCGTCGACTTCAAGTCATCCACGCTCGATACCAACGGTGTCGATCCTGGCGTGATCGAAAGCAAGGTCAGCGCCTATCTGCGCAGCAATCCGAAGACCCAGGCCGTGCTGGCGCTGGGACCGGATTCGGCGCCGGCCGCCATGCGCGCCGTCGAGAAACTGGGCCTGAAAGGCAAGATGTACTTCGCCAGTTTCGATCTGTCGGAAGAAATTGCCAAGGGCATCAAGGATGGCAGCATCCAGTTTGCCATCGACCAGCAACCCTACCTGCAAGGCTACATTCCCGTCGCCGTGATGGCCATCATGAAACAGCAAAAGATCACGGACCTGGCCAAGGTCAAGGAAATCCTGATTGCCAATCCGAAATACCAGGCGCGCCTGGCGGAATACGGCCTGACGCCCATCTATGGCCCGCGCCACATCAGCTCCGGCCCCGGTTTCGTGACCAAGGAAAACATCGCCAAGGTCGAAAAGTACGCCGGTCAATACCGTTAATTCATCGCGTTCCAGAGTGTTCCGGCCCGCCGCCCGCCGCCCTCGGGCTGGCGGCGGGCGGGACTGAACACGCCTGGCGCCAGCGATGCTGGCAGGAAAGTAATTGACATCGGTAGCAGGAATTGTTGCAAGTATTACTAAAAGGAATTTGTATGACTGCGCTCAAATCCAGCCTGGCTAGCCCCGGCATGAATCCTCCCCCGCCTTCCGGCGCCTCCAGCAAACCAGCCGCCGCCGACGAGCGCGTGGGCGCGACCAGCTGGGTCAAACGGTTTTTCGGCCGTCCCGAGTTCGCCTCCATTTCCGGCGCGGTGCTCGTGTTTGCCTTCTTCGTCATCACGGCCGGCGATTCCGGCATGTTCAACCTCGACGGCGTCGTCAACTGGATGCAGGTGGCGTCCTACCTGGGCATCATCGCCATCGGCGCCTGCCTGTTGATGATCGCCGGCGAATTCGACCTGTCGATCGGCTCCATGATCGGCTTTGCCGGCATGATGATCGCCATCCCGACGATTTATTTCCACTGGCCCCTGTGGGCCGCCATCATCTTCGCCTTCGCCGGTTCCATGGCGCTGGGCTGGCTCAACGGCTATATCGTCATCAAGACGCGCCTGCCATCGTTCATCGTCACGCTGGCCTTCCTGTTCATCCTGCGCGGCCTGACCCTGGCCCTGTCGATCATGTTCGCCAACCGCACCATCGTCAGCGGCGTGGGCGACCTGGCGGCGCAGGACTGGCTGGCCAGCTTGCTGTTCCACGGTAACTTCGCCACGGGACTGTTCCAGTGGATGGGAACACACGGCTGGATCGCCGTGCTCGACGACGGTTCGCCGCTCGTCAAGGGCGTGCCGAAAGTCATCGCCTGGTGGCTGGTGCTGGCCGCCGGTGCCGCTTTCGTGCTGTCGCGCACCCGCTTCGGCAACTGGATGTTTGCCGTCGGCGGCGACGCCAACGCGGCCAAGAATGTGGGCGTGCCTGTACGCAAGGTCAAGATCTCGCTGTTCGTCTTCACGGCCTTCTGCGCCTGCCTGTTTGCTACCTTGCAAGTGTGCGACGTGGGTTCGGCCGCCGCCGACCGCGGCATGCAGAAGGAATTCGAAGCCATCATCGCGGCCGTCATCGGTGGCGCCCTGCTGACGGGCGGCTACGGCTCCGTCGTCGGCGCCTGCTTCGGCGCGCTGATCTTCGGCGTGGTGCAGATCGGCATTACGTACACCAATATCAATTCGGACTGGTTCCGCGTGTTCCTCGGCGTGATGCTGCTGATCGCCGTGCTGTTCAATAACTTTGTACGCTCACGCGTCACGGAAGCGAGGTAAATCATGAGCGACTATATTCTTGCTCTGGAGAATGTCAGCAAGCGTTTCGGCTCCGTGCTGGCGCTGCAAAACATCACCATGCGCTTGCGCGAGGGGGAAGTTCATTGCTTGCTGGGCGACAACGGCGCCGGCAAGTCCACCCTGATCAAGACCCTGGCCGGCGTGCACAAGCCGACCGACGGTCAATACCTGGTCGATGGCCAGCCCGTCGTCTTCAATTCGCCGAGCGAAGCACTGGACATGGGCGTGGCCACCGTCTACCAGGACCTGGCGCTGGTGCCGCTGCTGTCCGTGGCGCGCAATTTCTTCATGGGCCGCGAGCCGATGAAAAAGCTGCTGGGCCTGGTGCCGGTGATGGATATCGAGTATGCGGCCGAGACGGCGCGCGCCAAGCTGGCCGAGATGGGCATCATGGTGCGCGACCCGCACCAGGCCATCGGCACCATGTCGGGCGGCGAGAAGCAGTGCCTGGCCATTGCGCGCGCCATCCATTTCGGCGCCCGCGTGCTGATCCTCGACGAACCGACGGCGGCCCTGGGCGTGAAACAATCGTTCAACGTGCTCAAACTGATTTACAAGGCGCGCGAACGGGGCATTTCCGTCATCTTCATTACGCACAATGTGCACCATGCATATCCGGTCGGCGATTCGTTTACTTTGTTGAACCGGGGCAAGTCGCTGGGCACGTTCACCAAGGAGACGGTGACCAAGGATGCCTTGCTGGACATGATGGCGGGCGGCGCGGAAATGCAAACGCTGATGAGTGAACTCGACGGTGTCACGATTTAAGGATAGCCATGAATAATTCCACACAATTTGCCCAGGGCCGCGCGCTCGACGTGATCTGCCTGGGCCGTCTGGCGGTGGACCTGTACGCGCAGCAAATCGGCAGTCCGCTGGAAGACGCCACCAGCTTCGCCAAGTACCTGGGCGGCTCGTCGGCGAACATCGCCTTCGGCACGGCCCGCCTGGGCCTGAAATCGGCCATGCTGTCGAAGGTGGGCGACGACCACATGGGACGATTCCTCACCGATACCTTGTCGAAGGAAGGCTGCGACGTCAGCCATGTCGGCATCGACCGCGACCGCCTGACGGCGCTGGTGATGCTGGGCATCAAGGACAAGAATACCTTTCCCCTGATTTTTTACCGCGACAATTGCGCCGACATGGCCATCGACCCGGCGTCGGTGGATGCGGCCTTCATTGCCTCGAGCAAAGCCTTGCTGATCACCGGCACGCATTTCTCCACGGCTGCCATGCATGGCGTCAGCATGCAGGCGCTGACGCTGGCGCGGGCCAGCAATGTGCGCACCGTGCTCGATATCGATTACCGGCCCGTGCTGTGGGGCTTGTCGGGCAAGGCCGATGGCGAAACGCGTTTCGTCTCGAACGAGGGCGTGACCCGCCACCTGCAGGCCATCCTGCCGCAGTTCGACCTGATCGTCGGCACGGAAGAGGAATTCATGATCGCCGGCGGCGGCGCCGACATCATGGCGTCCTTGCGCGCCGTGCGGGCCGCCACCGTGGCCACGCTCGTCGTCAAGCGGGGCCCGCTGGGCAGCGCCGTCATCGACAGCGTGGTGCCGGCCAGCCTCGACGATGCGTATAACTACCGTGGCGTGCGCGTCGACGTGCTCAATGTGCTGGGCGCGGGCGATGCCTTCCTTTCCGGTTTCCTGAAAGGCTGGCTGCGCGGCGAGGATTACGAAGCGTGCTGCCGCTATGCGAATGGCTGCGGCGCGCTGGTCGTGTCGCGCCACGGTTGCGCGCCGGCCATGCCGTCGCCCGTCGAACTCGACTACTTCCTCGCCAACGCGGCGAAACTCACGCAGCCGGACCAGGACGCCACCTTGTCCCGTTTGCACCGCACGACGGTGGCGCGCCCGCAGTGGGAGGAACTGTGCGTGTTCGCCTTCGACCACCGCACGCAATTTTTCGAGCTGGCGCAACAGACGGGGGCGCCCGAATCGCGTATCTCCGCCTTGAAACAGCTGATGGTGCAAGCCGTGGCGCAGACGGAAACGGCATTGAAATTGACGGGCAAGACGGGCGTGCTGATCGATGGCCGCTATGGCGTCGACGCCCTCAACGATGCGACGGGACGCGGCTGGTGGATAGGCCGTCCCGTGGAATTGCCCGGTTCGAATCCCTTGCAATTCGACTGGGGCCGCTCCATCGGCTCGCATCTCGTCAGCTGGCCGAAGGAACACGTGATCAAGTGCCTGGTGCAGCTGCATCCGGACGACGCCGTGGAAAACCGCCTGGAACAGGAAGCGCAGATCAAGGCCCTGTATGACGCGGCGCAAGTGAGCGGTCACGAACTCTTGCTCGAAGTCATACCGCCGGACTGGCTGCCGCACGGCGACGATACGGTCTTGCGCGCCGTCAAGCGCCTGTACAACCTGGGCATCTATCCCGAATGGTGGAAGCTGGAAAGCATGACGGCCAAGCAGTGGCAAGCGATCGATGCCCTCGTGCACGAGCGCGATCCGTACTGCCGTGGCGTGGTGCTGCTGGGCTTGAATGCCCCCATCGCCGCGCTGGCCGCCAGTTTCGAACAGGCCAGTGCCAGCACCACTTGCCGTGGCTTCATGGTGGGACGCACGATCTTCCAGGAGCCGAGCCGCCGCTGGCTGGCCGGCGAACTCGACGATGCGGGCCTGATCGCCGCCGTGCGCGCCAACTTCGAGCAGCTGATTTCCCTGTGGCAGCGCACGCGCAACCGCCTGGAGCGTGCGGCATGAGCGCGACCCTGCACAAGACCATCCGCCTGACCATGGCGCAGGCCCTGGTGCGCTACCTGGCCGCCCTGCGCACGGACGATGGCGAGGGGGGCTTGATTCCCTTGTTCGGCGGCGCCTTCGCCATCTTTGGCCATGGCAACGTGGCCGGCCTGGGCGAAGCGCTGTACCAGTATCGGGAGCAATTTCCCACCTACCGCGCCCACAACGAGCAGGCGATGGCGCACTCGGCCATCGCCTATGCCAAGGCCCACATGCGCCGGCGCATGATGGCCGTCACCACGTCCATCGGCCCCGGCGCCACGAATCTGCTCACCGCCGCCGCCCTGGCCCACGTCAACCGTCTGCCCGTGCTGCTGTTGCCCGGCGACGTGTTCGTCTCGCGCGCACCGGACCCGGTCTTGCAGCAGCTGGAAGACATGGGCGACGGCAGCGTCACGGTGAATGACGCCTTCAAGCCGCTGTCGCGCTACTTCGACCGCATCGTGTATCCGGAACAGTTGCTGACGGCCTTGCCGCGCGCCATCGCCGCCTTGACGGACCCGGCCGCCTGCGGCCCCGTCACCTTGTCGCTGCCGCAAGACGTGCAGACGATGGCGCATGACTATCCGGCCGATTTTTTTGAACCGAGAATCGTGCGTTTCCGCGCCGTGCCGCCGGTCGAATGCGAACTGGACGAGGCGGCCGCCTTGCTGCAGGGCGCGAAACAGCCGCTGATCGTGGCCGGTGGCGGCGTGTTGTACGGCAAGGCCAGCGCCGCCTTGCAGGCGTTTGCCGAGCGCCATGGCATACCGGTCGCGGAAACCCAGGCGGGGAAAAGTTCCTTGCCGTGGAATCACCCGCTGCAGCTGGGCGCCATCGGCGTGACGGGGTCGCCGGCCGCGAATGCGCTGGCAGCGGAGGCGGACGTCGTGCTGGCCGTCGGCACGCGTTTGCAGGACTTTACGACGGGGTCGAACTCGCTGTTTGCGCAAGCGCAACTGATCAGCGTCAACGTGAACAGTTTCGACGTGCTGAAGGGCCGTGGCCTGGGCTTGCAGGCGGACGCCACTCTGGGATTGCAGGGCCTGTCGCGCCGGCTCGACGGCTGGAACAGCGCCGGCCAGTGGATGGACCGCGCGCAGCAGGCGGGCCAGGCATGGCGCGACACCGTGCTGGCCATCACGGGCCAGCGCGAAGTCGCCGGTCTGCCGTATGACGGCGAAGTCATCGGCGCCGTGCAGCGCTCATCGCCGGAGTCGACGTCGCGCGACATCGTCGTCTGCGCGGCAGGGACCTTGCCGGCCGAACTGCACAAGCTGTGGCGGACGAGTACGCCCGGCGGCTACCACATGGAATACGGCTATTCGTGCATGGGCTATGAAATTGCCGGCGGCCTCGGCGTGAAGATGGCGAAACCGCAGGCGGAAGTCATCGTCATGGTGGGCGATGGCAGCTACCTGATGATGAATTCGGAAATCGCCACTTCCGTCATGCTGGACAAGAAACTCATCATCGTCGTGCTCGACAACCGTGGCTACGGCTGCATCAACCGCCTGCAGCAGGCTTGCGGCAATGCGCCGTTCAACAATATGCTGGCCGACTGCCTGCAGGCGGGCGAGGGCGCTCCCGTCATCGACTTTGCCCTGCATGCGCGCGCGCTGGGTGCCCTCAGCGAACATGCGGCTTCCATTGCCGAACTGGAGCAAGCCATGCTGCGCGCCCGCGCCGCGCCGCGCACGTATGTGATCTGCATCAATACGGACGATACGCGCACGACCGAAGAGGGCGGCTGCTGGTGGGAAGTGGCCGTGCCGGAAGTGTCGACCCAGGCTGGCGTGCAGCTTGCCCGCGCCCGTTATGAAACCGATCGCCAGAAACAAAGGAATTGAAATGAACACATGGAATGTCAAGATCGGCATCAACCCGATCTCGTGGATGAACGACGATTTGCCGAGCCTGGGCGGCGAGACGCCGCTGGAAACGGCGCTGAAGGAGGGCGCCGAGATCGGCTATGCCGGTTTCGAGCTGGGCAACAAGTTCCCGAAGGAAGCGTCCGCCCTGAATGCGGTGCTGGGCAAGTATGGCCTGGCATGCGTTTCCGGCTGGTATTCGGGCCGCCTGGCGCAGCGCTCCGTGGAAGAAGAGATCGCTTCCGTGGCAGCGCATTTACGCTTGCTGGCCGACAGCGGCGCCACCGTCATGGTGTATGGCGAAGTGGCGGACGCCATCCAGGGCGAAGCGCGCCCGCTGTATAAGCGTCCGCGTTTCCAGTCGCCGCAGCAATGGCAGGCGTATGCCGATAAATTGACGGCCTTTGCCGCGCATTTGCTGGCGCACGGCGTGCGCCTCGCTTACCACCACCATATGGGCGCTTACGTGGAAACCCCGGCGGACGTGGATCAATTGATGGCCTTGACGGGGCCGGAAGTGGGACTGCTGTTCGATACCGGTCATATCACGTTCGCCGGCGGCGACGCGCTGGCCGTGCTGAACAAGCATATCGAACGCATCTGCCACGTGCATTGCAAGGATGTGCGGCCCAACGTGGTGAAACTGGCGCGCAATGGCCACTGGAGCTTTTTGCAAGCCGTCATCAATGGCGCGTTCAGCGTGCCCGGCGACGGCAGCATCGACTTTCCGGCGATTTTGACGCGCTTGTATCTGCACGGCTATGAAGGCTGGCTGGTGGTGGAAGCGGAACAGGATCCGGCCGTCGCCCCCAGCTACCAGTACGCGAAGATGGGCCATGATTGCCTTGCCAAGCTCGTCGAGGCGATTCCCCGCCTGGGCCGGGAGGCGGCATGAGCCCGCTGCTGGTGAAGGCCAGCCAGGCCGGCGGCAAGATCGTGGAAGTCACGCCCGAGTCCGCCGGCTGGACGCATGTGGGCTTTGCCGCCCACCGCCTGGCGGCCGGAGAACGGTTGAGCCAGGAAACGGGGATGCGCGAACTGTGCATCGTCGTGCTGACGGGCACGGTCACCGTCAAGGCCGGTGAACAGGAGTGGCGCGACATCGGCGAACGCGCCAGCGTCTTCGAGGAGCGTTCGCCGTATGCCGTGTATGTGCCGTGCGGCATGCCAGTGCGCATCACGGCCGTGACCGCAGCCGAAGTGGCGCTGTGCAGCGCGCCGGCCACGACCCAGCGTGCGGCGCGGCTGATCGACCCGCAGTCGATGACGCGCTCCGTGCGTGGCAAGGGTGCCAATACGCGCTATGTGTGCGACATCCTGCCGCAAACGGAAGAGGCCGATGGCTTGCTGGTGGTGGAAGTGCTGACGCCGTCCGGCCATTCGTCGAGTTATCCGCCGCACAAGCACGATAGCGACAATGTGCCGCTGGAAAGTTCGTTGGAGGAAACGTATTACCACCGCCTCAATCCCGAGCAGGGTTTCGCGTATCAACGGGTCTACACGGATGACCGCAGCATCGACGAAGCGATGGCCGTGGAAAACCACGATGTCGTGATGGTGCCGCGCGGCTACCACCCCGTCACCGTGCCGTATGGCTATGACGGCTACTACCTGAACGTGATGGCCGGCCCGAAACGCGTGTGGCACTTCAAGAACGACCCGGCCCATGAATGGCTGATGAACACCAAATAAAAGGAATCACAATGACGACGCAGCAGATTGGCCACTTTATCGGTGGCAACCCCATGGCTTCGCGCTCCGAGCGCACGAGCGAGGTTTTCAATCCCGCCACGGGCGCAGTGACGGCGAAAGTGGCGCTGGCCACGCCATCGGAGCTGAACGCGGCCGTGGCCGCCGCCCACGCGGCTTTTCCCGCCTGGTCGCAAACCTCGCCCTTGCGCCGCGCCAGGGTCATGTTCAAGTTCAAGGAATTGCTGGAAGAACATTCGGACCAGCTGGCGGCCCTGATCACGGCCGAGCACGGCAAGGTGTTCACGGATGCCAAGGGCGAAGTGACGCGCGGCATCGAAGTGGTCGAGTTCGCCTGCGGCATTCCGCAAATGATGAAGGGCGAGTATTCGGAGCAGGTGGCCGGCGGCATCGACGCCTGGTCGATCCGCCAGGCGCTGGGCGTGTGCGTCGGCATCACGCCATTCAATTTCCCCGTCATGGTGCCGATGTGGATGTTCCCGATGGCCATAGCCTGCGGCAATACCTTTGTCTTGAAGCCGTCCGAGCGCGACCCGTCGGCCAGCCTGCTGCTGGCGCAGCTGCTGACCGACGCCGGCTTGCCCGACGGCGTCTTCAACGTGGTGCAGGGTGATAAAGAGGCGGTGGACGGCTTGCTGCACCACCCGGACGTGCGCGCCGTCAGCTTTGTCGGTTCCACGCCGATTGCCGAATACATCTATGCCACGGGCTGCGCGCAGGGCAAGCGCGTGCAGGCGCTGGGCGGGGCGAAAAACCACATGGTGGTCTTGCCCGACGCCGATATTGCGCAAACGGTCGATGCGCTGATGGGCGCGGCGTTCGGCTCGGCCGGCGAGCGCTGCATGGCCATTTCCGTTGTCGTGGCCGTGGGCAATGTGGGCGACCAGCTGGTCGAGGCGCTCGTGCCGCGCATCGCGGCGTTAAAGATTACGCAGGGCATGGATTTGAAGGCGGAAATGGGCCCTGTCGTCACGCAAGTGCACAAGGACAAGATCGCCGGCTACATCGCCACCGGCGTCAAGGAAGGCGCCAAGCTGGTCAGCGATGGGCGCGGCTTCGTCCTGCCTGGCCATGAAAAGGGCTTTTTCCTCGGCGGCAGCCTGTTCGACCATGTCACGCCGGAAATGACGATCTACAAGGAAGAAATCTTCGGTCCCGTGCTGTGCATCGTGCGCGTACCCGATTTTGCCACCGCGCTGGATCTGGTCAACGCGCACGAGTACGGCAACGGCACGGCCATCTACACGCGTGACGGCAATACGGCACGCGAATACACGCACCGCGTGCAGGTGGGGATGGTAGGGGTGAACGTGCCGATCCCCGTGCCGATGGCCTTCCACAGCTTCGGCGGCTGGAAGCGCAGCCTGTTTGGCGACCACCATGCGCATGGCCCGGAATCCGTGCGTTTCTATACGAAGCAGAAGGCGGTGACGCAGCGCTGGCCGGCGTCGACGGCGGCGGGCGCCGAGTTTGCCATGCCGACCTTGAAATAAACCGGTCCAGACTGCACGCGGCGCGCGGGTACACGCACCGCGCGCAGGCGGGCAGGGATGGAAAAAGCCGGCGTCAGCGTGCCGATCCCCGTGCCGATGGCCTTCCACAGCTTCGGCGGCTGGAAGCGCAGCCTGTTTGGCGACCACCACGCGCATGGCCCGGAATCCGTGCGTTTCTATACGAAGCAGAAGGCCGTGACGCAGCGCTGGCCGGCGTCGACGGCGGCGGGCGCCGAGTTTGCCATGCCGACCCTGAAGTAATTCCATCTGGTTCGCTTCTTGCTTACTGCAGTGATTAATCGTTTAGCCACTGCAGATCGCCCCCATGACGTCCAGCCGTACCCCGCCAGCGCCGGATCGCCCCTTGCGCATTGTTGTCGTCAATCCCATCGTCGAGCACGGCGTGCACGCGGACGTGGCCCTGGCGGCGCAAGCCCGGCGTGGCAATGCCTTGCGTATCGGCTTGCTGGAATCGGGCTTCGACATCGTCGCCTCGCTGCCAGCCGACCTCTACCTCCCTGAGCGCATCGCGCAACTGCAGCCGGACCTCATCATCATCGACGCCGAATCGGATGCGCGCGACGTGCTCGAGCACATCGTCATCGCCACGCGCGACGAGCGCCGCCCCATCGTGCTGTTCACGGAAGACGGCGCCACGGCCAGCATCGATGCGGCCATGGCGGCCGGCGTGTCCGCGTATATCGTGGCCGGCCTGCAAGCCGAGCGCATCCAGCCCGTGCTGAACGTGGCGCTGGCGCGCTTTCGCCAGGAAGAAAAACTGCGCGCGGAATTGCTCGACACGCGGCACAAGTTGCAGGAGCGCAAGGTCATCGAGCGGGCCAAGGGCCTGTTGATGACGCACCACGGCTTGACGGAAGAGCAGGCTTACCAGCGCCTGCGCAGCATGGCCATGAACAAGAAGTTGAAACTGGCGGACATCGCCCAGCGCATCCTCGACGTGGAAGACTTGCTGGGATGAATCGCGCCTTTCCTGATACATGGTGGTGCAATGCACCATTCCGGTGCGTTTCCAGCTTCAGCGGACAGGGCGTGCACAGGCACGTTCCTTGCTGCTGGATGGGCATGGCCTTGCCCCTGCCGGCGCGGCAAAACAGTACTTATCAGTAAGGAATGGTATGACAGAGAAAACGGGCGCCAGCGCCCACGTGATGCGATCGCTGCATCCGGAAAAACAGACGATACGCATCGGCTACTTGCCGCTGACCGATTGCGCCTCGCTGGTCATGGCGGCAAGGCTGGGCCTGGATGAGAAATATGGCATCAAGATCGAACTGAGCCGCGAGATGTCGTGGGCCGGCGTGCGCGACAAATTGCATAGCGGGGAACTCGATGCGGCCCACGTCTTGTACGGCCTCGTGTATGGCGTGCAGATGGGCATCGGCGGCCAGCCCAGCGACATGGCCGTGCTGATGAACCTCAATCACAGCGGCCAGGCCGTGACCGTGTCGGCGGCGCTGGCGCGCGAGGGCGCCGTCGATGGCCCGTCGCTGGCGACGGCCATGCGCGCCATGCGACGACCGCTTGCGTTTGCGCATACTTTTCCAACAGGTAACCATGCGATGCTGCTGCAATACTGGCTGGCCGCGCACGGCATCGACCCGCTGCGCGACGCGCGCGTGATGACGGTGCCGCCGTCGCAGATGGTGGCGGCCTTGCGCGCCGGCCAGATGGATGGCTTTTGCGCGGGCGAGCCGTGGGGTTACAAGGCCATCGTCGATGGCGTGGGCGTGACGGCCGTCACCAGCCAGGATATCTGGCCCGACCATCCGGGCAAGGTGCTGGGCACCAGCGCCGCGTTCGCGCGCGCCTGCCCGAACACTTGCCGCGCCCTCATCGCCGCCGTGCTCGAGGCGGGGCGCTGGATCGACGCCAGCGATGCCAACCGGCTGGCGATGGCGGCCATCCTGGCCGAGCCGGCCTACCTGAATACGTCGCAGGACCTGCTGGCGCCGCGCATTCTCGGCCATTACCAGGATGGACTGGGCAAGACCTGGAACGATGCGCACGGTTTGAAATTCCATGATGGCGGCGCCGTCAATTTTCCCTACCTGTCCGACGCCATGTGGTTCGTGAGCCAGCACCGGCGCTGGGGCTTGCTGCGCGACGAACCCGACTATCTGGGCGTGGCGCGGCAGGTGAACCGCATCGACCTGTACCGCCAGGCGGCGGAAATGACGCAGACGCCCGTGCCGACGGCGCTCATGCGCAGCTCGACCCTGTGCGACGGCGTGCTGTGGGACGGCAGCGCGCCGGAAGCGTATGCGGCGTCGTTCGCCATTGGCCATTTTTTCTGACTGGAGAGTGCATCATGGCACGACAAGGCTGCGTTACCCTCGTGGGCGCCGGTCCCGGCGACCCGGACTTGCTGACATTGAAAGCCGTGAAAACCATCGCGCGGGCCGACGTGGTGCTGATTGACGACCTGGTCAATCCCGCAGTGCTGGCGCATGCGGCGCCCGGCGTGCGCGTGGTCGAGGTGGGCAAGCGGGGCGGCTGCGCCTCGACGCCGCAAGCGTTCATCGAGCGCCTGATGCTGGCCGAAGCGCGCGCCGGCCAGCGGGTGGTGCGCCTGAAAGGGGGCGACCCCTATCTGTTTGGGCGCGGCGGCGAAGAGCGCGCCTATCTGCGCAGCCATGGCGTGGCCGTCGAGGTCATACCCGGCATCAGCAGCGGCCTGGCCGCACCAATGGGCATCGGCGTGCCGCTGACGCACCGCGGCTGGAGCCAAGGCGCGATTTTCGTCACGGGACATGGCAAGGATGGCGCGTCTGAGCCGAACTGGTTTGCGCTGGCGCAAAGCGGCCTCACCCTCGTCATCTACATGGGCGTGGCCAGGGTGGCGGCCATCCAGGCCGGCTTGCTGGCCGGCGGCATGGCGCCCGGCACGCCGGTGGCTGTCGTGCAATCGGCCAGCCTGCCGGCGCAGCGCCAGTTGCTGGGCACCTTGCAAAGCCTGCCCGGCGACTTGCTGGCCAGCGGCCTGGGCAGTCCCAGCATCATCGTCGTGGGCGACGTGGTGCGCTGTGCCGATGCCTGGGATGACCATGGCGCGGGCCGGCCGCTGGCCGTTTCCGCCTGAAGCGGACGGCTTAGCGGATCGGCAGGGCCACGGGGCGGATGGGCGCCGCGTCGCCGCCACGGAATTTCAGCGAGGCGCCGATGAAGGCGAACTGGTAGACCTTGTCGCGCGACAAGGCTTCCAGGTCGACCAGCTCCATGATGGGCGTGCCCTGCTGCGCCAGCAGATAAGTGTGTACGGGCAGGTAGTTGCCGGCCACTTCGGACGGAAACGCTTCAAAGCTCAGGTTATCCGCGCCCACTACCATGGCGCCGCCATCTTCGACGAGGAATTTGGCGGCATCGAGCGACAGGCCGGGCGGATTGGCCATGTACGCTTGCGCCTGCTCATAGTCCTGCATGCGGCCCGTGCGTATCAGCACCACGTCGCCCTTTTCCAGCGTCACCTTCTGGCGTGCCAGCGCGGCGCGCAAATCCTGCCGCGTGACCCGGTAATTGTCGGGCAGCTGCGATAGCCCCTTGGCCACGGCCACGTCGATCAGCACGCCGCGCGCGACGATGGGCGGCAGCTTTTCCGCGCCCGTCACCGTCCAGCCCCGGTCGCCCAGGTATTGCTCTTCCGTAAAACCGTTCCAGATCTTGCCGTTCAAGCCGAAATGGTTGAGGGCGTCGATATGCGTGCCCATGTGTGCATACATGGAGACGGCCGAGCCCGTGTAGCTGACGTGGCGGTTCATCTGCTCGCCCACGTTCATCGAGTCGGCCACCACATTGCCTTTCGGCGTGTGCGTCATCCACATCAGGTAGGGCGGGTCGCCTGCCGCCTGCCAGCTGGGCATGCCGATATAGAAATCGACGGCCAGGTCATAGCTCTTGCCGCCGTCGATGCGGGCCAGGATGGCGGCGCGCGAGGCCGGCGTCATCAGGTTCAGGCGCCCGATCTCGTCTTTCGGGCCCCAGGGGCTGATGCCCACTTCGGGCGGGGCGGCGGCCGGACTGACCGGCGTGGCGTGTGCTGCGCCAGCCAGCAGGGCCAGCAGCAAGGGCAGGGTTTTCAGGGAGGAAGAGAATGGGGACATGGGAACTCCTTGCATGACGGTGAATGAGAAGCCACCATCATATTGTTTTCCATTTCGATGATAATCAGCGATAAAATAATAATATATTTAACCAGAAGGAAAGAATGATGGATGTCCTCGCGCACATGCGCGTATTTCGCGCCGTGGTAGAACGCGACAGTTTCAGCAAGGCGGCGCTGGAGCTGAACCAGTCGGCGGCCGCCATCAGCAAGCAGGTGCGCCAGCTCGAGGAACGGCTGGGCACCCTGCTGCTGGTGCGCACGACGCGGCGCATGAGCTTGTCGGACAGCGGCCGCGCCTACTACCTCGAATGCTGCCGCCTGCTCGACGAGATCGCCGCGCTGGAACTGGCCACGCGCGGCTGCGCCGGCAAGGTGGCGGGGCGATTGCGCGTCAACGTGCCGCTGTCGTTCGGCCTGAAGGTGCTGTCGCCGCTGCTGCCCGTGTTCATGGCGCGTTATCCCGAGGTGAAGCTGGAGCTGACCCTCGACGACCGGCTGCGCGACGTCGTCGGCGAGGGCTATGACGTGTCGCTGCGCATCCGCGCCGCGCTGGCCGATTCGACCCTCGTGGCGCGCCGCCTGGGCGAAGTCGAGCAGATGATCTGCGCGGCGCCCGCCTACCTGGCGCGGCGCGGCACACCCCGGCAGGCGCTCGACCTGCACGGCCACGATTGCCTGGCCTACCGGCTGGCCGACAGTCCCGGCATCTGGCAGCTCGACGGCCCGGAAGGGGCGAGCAGCATCGTGCTGCCCGTGCGCTTTTCCGCCGACAGCAGCCTGCTGCTGGCCGACATGCTGGTGGCCGGCATGGGCGTGGGCGCGCTGCCGTCGTTCGTTGCCGCGCCGCTGCTGGCCAGCGGCGCCCTGGCGCGCGTGCTGCCGTCGCACGGCATGGCCAGGCGCGGCGTGTATGCGCTGTACCCGGACGGCCGCCATGTGCCGCAGAAGGTGCGCGCCTTTTGCGATTTCCTGGCCGAGGCGCTGCAGGCGGGCTAGCTACCAGGTGCTTTCCAGGGCAACCATCGCGCGGGCTTTTTTTCGTCCGCAAACGCGTGGGGCGGGGGCTTTGATAGTATCCTCGTGCTGTGCGCACTTGCGCCCCACATTCGAGGAACCGGAATAAGCGATCGACAATGCACACTTTGAGCAAGGGCGGGGCGGTATCAGGCATCGGAATCTGGGCGGGAGGACTGCTGCTGGCACTGGCGGTGGGCGGCGCGCTGTATGCGGGGGCGGCGCGCACCGTCAACGACGATGCCGAGCAGCGTTTCGACAACCTCACGCACGGCGCCCAGCACAGCCTGGCCACGCGCGTGAAAAGCTATTCCGACCTGCTGCGCGGGCTCGAAGCCCTGTTCCGCACCAGCGACCCGCTGACGCGCCGGCAGTTCCACGACTATGTCGGCGGCCTTGATATCGCGCGCCAGTTTCCCGCCATCGAATCGGTCAACTATGCCGTGGCGGTCACGCAGGCGCAGCGCGCGGCCTTTATCGAGGCCGTGCGCCAGGACCGCAGCCTGGCGCCGGGCGGCTATCCGGCCTTCACCATCCGGCCCGCCGGCGAGCGGCCCGAATACACGGTGCTGACCTACCTGGAACCCGATTCCCTGCTGGGTGAACGCATGGGCGTCGATATCGGCGCCAATCCGCTGGTGGCGCGGGCCCTGAACCAGGCGCGCGACAGCGGCGAAATCAGCGCGTCGGGACAGGTAATCATGATCAAGGGGCCGCCCGCGCACGTGGGCCTGGGCATGCGCCTGCCCGTGTACCGCAACGGCATGCCGCAGGGCAGCGTGGCCGAGCGCCGCGCCGCCTACCAGGGGTCCGTGGGCATCGGCTTCGGCGTGGCGCAGCTCGTGCACAGCGCGCTCGAACGCAGCGCGCTCGAACCGCTGCACCTGACCCTGTACAGCGCCGCCGAAGCGCTGCCCGCCGATGGCGTGCTGCGTATCACGCCGCAGGACCGCCTGCTGTTCAACGATGACGGCGACCTGGCCGCGGCGCCGCCCCGGCCCGGCAGCGATGCCGCGTATTTCGACCAGGTGCTGCCGGTGGCCTACCAGGGCGGCCTGTGGAAAGCCCATTTCCGCGTCCGCAAGGCGGAGCTGTACAGCGGCTTCGACCGCTATTTTCCGTGGCTGGCGCTGGCCGTCGGCATGGCGGGCACCCTGCTGATCTATGGCTATATCTACACGCTGTACCGCTCGCGTCGTCGCGCGGTGGCGCAGCGCGTCCTGCTCGATACGGTGCTCGACAGCGTCGACGCCTACGTCTACATGAAGGATGCCGACCTGCGCTACCGCTACGTGAACGCGCGCACGGCGACGATCCTGGGGCGCTCCGCGGAACAGGTGATCGGCCGCCAGGATGGGGAATTGATGGTCGGCGATGCGGCTGCCGCCGCGCAGCGCACGGAACGCCAGGTCTTCGACAGCGGCGCCAAGTTCGTCGGCGAGGAGCGCTTCGTCGACGCGCAAGGCCAGGTGCACCACCTGTGGAGCGTGAAGGTGCCACTCGGCTTGCCCGGTCCCGTGACGGGGCTGATCGGCCTGTCCACCGACGTCACGGAGCTGCACCGGCTCAAGGAGCAGGCCGATGCGGCCAGCCAGGCCAAGAGCGACTTCCTGTCGAACATGAGCCATGAAATCCGCACGCCGATGAACAGCATCATCGGCATGGCGCACCTGGCCCTGAAGTCGGTGGCCGACGTGCGCCAGCGCGACTATCTGCAAAAAATCTACCATTCGGGCCAGCACCTGCTGGGCCTGATCAACGACATCCTCGATTTTTCCAAGATCGAGGCGGGCAAGCTGGAACTGGAAGTGCTGGACTTCCGCCTCGATACCTTGCTGGCGAATATCGCCAGCCAGCTGGGCGACGCGGCCGCCGTCAAGGGGCTGACCTTGCAGTTCGATATTGCGCTCGACCTGCCGCAGCGCTGGCGCGGCGATCCGCTGCGCCTGGAGCAGGTCTTGCTGAACCTGGTCAGCAACGCCATCAAGTTTTCCGACAATGCCAGCATCTTCGTGCGCGTGCGCCAGTCCGAGGAGCGCGGCAGCCACAGCATGCTGCGCTTCGAGGTGCAGGACCGCGGCATCGGCATGAACCAGGAGGAGGTGGCGCAGCTGTTCCGCTCCTTCCACCAGGCCGACCCGTCGACCACGCGCAAGTATGGCGGCAGCGGACTGGGACTGGTGATCAGCAAGCAGCTCGCTGAGCTGATGAAAGGCAAGGTGGGCGTGTACAGCCAGCCGGGCCTGGGCAGCACCTTCTGGTTCACGGCGCGCCTGGAAAAGAGCGTGCCGGCCAGCGACGACAGCATCGCCCAGGTGGAGCCGGAGGTGCTGGGCGTGATCCGCGGTGCCTCCATCCTGCTGGTGGAAGATAACGTCTTCAGCCAGCAGGTGGGCTGCGAACTGCTGGAAGACGCGGGCGCCACCGTGTGCGTGGCCGGCAATGGCCGCGAAGCGCTCGAGCTGCTGTCCCGGCAGCGCTACGACTGCGTGCTGATGGATGTGCAGATGCCGGAAATGGACGGCTTCGAGGCGACGCGCCGCATCCGCGCCGACCCGCTTTTGTCCGGCCTGCTGGTGATCGCCATGACGGCCAACGCGGGCAGCGAGGACCGCGCGCGCTGCCTCGAGGCGGGCATGGACGAATTCGTCACCAAGCCGATCGCGCCCAACCTGCTGTTCCACCTGCTGGCGAAATGGTTCCGCCTGCGTGGCGGCATCGGCCATGGGCAGCTGGCGGCCCGGGCGGACGGCATGGCGCCGGTCCCGCGCGCGGCGCCCGAGCGGCGCGACACGGCCATCCTCGACCTGGCCACGCTGGCCCTGACCTTCAGCAACGACAGCGTCAAGATGCGCAAGTACGCGCAGCTGTTCCTGGATACGGCGCGCGACGGCATCGCCGAAATGGAGCAGGCGATGGCGCTGCAGGACCTGGGGCGCCTGGCCGACCTGGGGCACCGCAGCAAGTCGTCGGCGCTGGCCGTGGGCGCGCATGCGTTTGCCGCGCTGTGCCAGTCGATCGAAGGCTTGCGCCGCGATGGCGGCATGGAGCAGGCGCGCGCACTGCTGGCGGCGCTGGAGCCGGCGCTGGCGCAGGTGGCCGAACAAATTTCACTGGAATTTGCCGCCAGCGACGCCCCCTGACGCGGGAGCGGCGATAATACGCGTTTTGCGCCTGCGCCACGATGGCCGCAGGCGCGCCAATTCATCGGAACAGCATGCAAACTCCCGTCACGCCCGGCCTCCTCATCCTGCACGGCAACCAGCTGGAGCAGCTGCGCGCCGCCGTCTTCCAGTGGCTGCGCAACCATCCGCTGGCGCCGCTGGAGACCGACATCTTCCTGGTGCAGTCGAATGGCGTGGCCGAATGGCTGAAGATCGCGCTGGCCGAGGAGATGGGCGTGTGCGCCGCCACGCGCATCGCGCTGCCGGCGCGCCTGCTGTGGGAAAGCTACCGGGGCATGCTGGGCCGCGAACGCGTGCCGCGCGTGTCGCCGTTCGACAAGTCGCCGCTGACGTGGCGTTTGATGCGCTTGCTGCCGTCGCTGCTGGCCGATCCCGTTTTCGCGCCGCTGCGCTATTTCCTGGCCGATGGCGATGCCGAGCGCCGGCTGCAGCTGGCCGAGCGCCTGGCCGACCTGTTCGACCAGTACCAGGTCTACCGCGCCGACTGGCTGGCCGACTGGGCGGCGGGGCGCGACATGCTGCGCACGGCGCGCGGCGAGTCCATCGCGCTCAGGGAAGACCAGCGCTGGCAGGCGCAGTTGTGGCGCGCCGTGGGCCTCGATGTCGACGCGGCCGAGCGCGACACGGGCCGCGCCGACATCCATGACGCCTTCCTGGCGGCGATTGCCGCCGGCGAGGAAGCGGCCGGCAAGCTGCCGCGCCGCGTGGTGCTGTTCGGCGTGTCGGCCCTGCCGTATCAAACCCTGCAGGCGCTGGCCGCGCTGGCGCGCCACACGCAGGTGGTGCTGGCCGTGCCCAATCCGTGCCAGTTCTACTGGGGCGACATCATCGACGGGCGCGACTTGCTGCGCGCGCAAAACAAGCGCCAGCGCCAGCGCAACGGCACCGACCTGGCCGAGATTCCGCTCGAAGAACTGCATGCGCACAGCCATCCGCTGCTGGCCAGCTGGGGCAGGCAGGGGCGCGACTTCATCCGCATGCTCGATGAATTCGACGAGCATGCAGCCGCCGAAGGGCGCGACGACAGCCTGCGCATCGACCTGTTCGGCGAGGAAACGGGCGAGACCCTGCTGCAGCAGGTGCAGGTGGCCATCCGCGAACTGCGCCCGCTGGCCGAACACGCGCAAACGCCGCCCGAGGCGGCCGACCGCTCGATCGAATTCCACGTGGCGCACAGCGTGCAGCGCGAGGTGGAGGTGCTGCACGACCAGCTGCTGGCCATGTTTGCGCATAGCGGCGAGACGGGCCTGCGCCCGCGCGACGTGGTGGTGATGGTGCCCGACATCGACACCTTCACGGCCGCCATCCACGCCGTGTTTGGCCAGTGCCGGCGCAACGACGAGCGTTTCATCCCCTTCGAGATCGGCGACGTGAAGGACCGCAGCGTCAATCCGCTGCTCGTCGCGCTCGAGTGGCTGCTGCAGCTGCCGCAGCAGCGCTGCCGCCAGAGCGAGGTGCGCGACCTGCTCGACGTGCCGGCGCTGGCGGCCCGTTTCGGCCTGCAGCCGGACGACCTGGTCACCCTGGGCGCCTGGATCGAAGGGGCCGGCGTGCGCTGGGGCCTGGACCAGCATCACCGCAGCGGCCTGGGACTGGGCGCGGCCGGCGAACAGAATGCGTGGATCTTCGGCGTGCGGCGCATGCTGCTCGGCTATGCCAGCGGCGTTGGCGTCAGCTTTGGCGGCATCGAGCCGTATGCGGAAGTGGGCGGCCTCGATGCGGCGCTGGCGGGCTCGCTGGCGCAGCTGGTCGAGGCGCTGCTGCACTGGCGCGGCGTGCTGGCCGGCGCGCGCACGCCGGCCGAGTGGGGCGAGCAGGCGCGCGCGCTGCTGGCGGCCTTTTTCGACGCCGACGACGAGGGCGACCGCCTGACCCTGGCGCAGCTGGAAGGCGCCTTGCAGGGCTGGCTGGAAACCTGCGAGCACGCGGGCTTCATCGAACCGGTGCCGCTGTCCGTGCTGCGCGTGGCGTGGCTGGGCGCGCTCGACGAACCGACCCTGAACCATCAATTCGTCTCCGGCGGCGTCACCTTCTGCACGCTGATGCCGATGCGCGCCGTGCCGTTCCGCGTCGTCTGCCTGCTGGGCATGAACGATGGCGACTTCCCGCGCCGCGCGCAGAAAGCCGATTTCGACCTGCTGGCGCTGCCGGGCATGGCGCGCCCGGGCGACCGTTCGCGCCGCGACGACGACCGCTACCTGATGCTGGAAGCCCTGCTGGCCGCGCGCGACAAGCTGTACGTCAGCTGGGTGGGGCGCAATGTGCGCGACAATTCCGAACAGCCGCCCTCCGTGCTGGTGTCGCAGCTGCGCGATTATCTGGCGGCCGGCTGGTCGCTGGACCGCCACCTGGCCAGCCTGACGACGGTGCATGCGCTGCAGCCGTTCAGCCGCCGCTATTTCGAGGCCGGCGGCCTGCTCACGTATGCGCGCGAATGGCGCGTGGCGCATGCCGACGCGCAGGCGCAGGCCGAGACGCTGCCGCTGGGGCCCTACGAACTCGATCCCGGCACGCGCCTGAAACTGGGCGAGCTGGCCAGCTTCCTGCGCCAGCCCGTCAAGTATTTCTTCCGCCGCCGCCTCAGCGTGCATTTTGCCGATGCGGCCATGCTGGGCGAGGATGAGGAACCGTTTGGCCTGAATGCGCTCGAGCGCTATCTGCTGGAAGACACCATGCTCGACGACGCGGGCGCCGTGGAAGCGCTCGACGACGTGCGCGCCAGCCTGCAGGGCAGGGCGCAGCGCCTGGCACGCGAGGGCGTGCTGCCGATCGGCCTGATCGGGCAGCAGGTGCAGGAGCAGCTGGTCGAGGCGCTGCTGCCCGTGCGCAGCGCCTGGCTGTCGCTGCGCGCCTCGTTCCCGCTGGCGGCCGACAAGCGCGCCGTGAACCTGGCGTTCGGCGACGTGCAGATCGACGACTGGCTCGACAAATTATGCAGCAACGGGCAGGAAACGGCCTGGCTGATGCAGATTTCCTCGAAAGTGATGAACAAGGCCGGCCAGGCGCGCGGCGACAAGCTGATGCTGATGTGGCTGCGCCAGCTGGCCGCCGCCGCCCTCGGCCTTTCCGTCACCGGCTACCTGGTGGCGCGCGACGCCATCGTCTGCATGGCGCCGCTCGATGCCGCCAGTTCGCGCGCGGCGCTGGCGACCCTGCTGGCGCTATGGCGCGAAGGCATGAACCATCCGTTGCCGACGGCTTGCAAGACGGGCCTGGCGCTGGTGCAGGATGGCGACCCGCGCGCCGTCTACGATGGCGGCTTTGAAGTCTCGGGCGAACGCGAGGAGCTGTGCCTGGCGCGCCTGTGGCCCGATTTTTCCGCGCTGGCGCTCGAGGAGGCGTGGCAGGACTGCACGCGCGAGCTGTATGGCCCGCTGGCCGAATGGCTGCGCGCACACATCACCCTCGACCCGATCAGCGCGCCTGTCGATGGCGCCGGAGAAGAAGCATGACGAGCCATTTGCTCAACCCCCTGGCGTTCCCGCTGCATGGCTCGCGCCTGATCGAGGCTTCGGCCGGCACGGGCAAGACCTGGACCATCGCCGCGCTGTACGTGCGCCTCGTGCTGGGGCATGGCGATGACGCCAGCCGTTTCGTGCGCCCGCTGCTGCCGGCAGATATCCTGGTGATGACGTTTACCCGCGCCGCCACGCGCGAGCTGTCGAACCGCGTGCGCGAGCGCCTGATCGAGGCGGCCGCGTATTTCCGCCACGAGTCCGGCGGCAGCGACTCCTTTCTCGATGCCTTGCTCGAGTCCTATCCGGACGAAAGCGAACGGCAAAAGGCCGCGCACCGGCTGATGCTGGCCGCCGAGACGATGGATGAGGCGGCCATTTTCACCATCGACGCCTGGTGCCAGCGCATGCTGCGCGAGCACGCGTTCGACAGCGGCAGCCTGTTCGACGAGGAGCTGGTCAGCGACGAGCAGGCCCTGTTCGAGGATGCGGCCCACGATTACTGGCGCCAGCAAGTCTATCCGCTGGCGCCGCAGGCGCTCGAGGTGCTGCTCGATTGCTGGCCCGACGTCGGCGTCCTGAAGAAAGGCGTGCGCGACCTGGCGCGCCGCGCCGGCGCCATGCGGATCGCCGACGATGAGCCGCTGTCGGCCCTGATCGCGCGCGAACAGCGGGCCCTGGCCGCGCAGCTGGCCACCTTGAAGGCGGGCTGGGTCGAACGCGCCGACCGGATGGCGGCGTGGATCAACGAGCACCGCGCCGTCAATCCCAAGTGTTTTAATGGCGTCAAGATGAAGCCGGAAAACCTGGCGAAATGGTTCGATGGCTTGCGCAAGTGGGCGCAGGATCCGCTGCTGCTGCAGCCGGCCATCACGGCCAAGGCGTGGGAGCGCCTGACGCCGTTCGGCATCGAGGATGCGTTTGCCAAGAATTTCACGGCGCAGGTGCCCGAGTGCTTCGAACATACGGAGGCGCTGGGGATCGCCCTGGCGGCCCTGACGCCGCTGGCGCACAAGCTGCACCTGCATGCGGCGGCGGCGATTGCGCGGCGCATGGATCAATTGAAGCGCCAGTCGCGCCAGTTCGGCTTTGCCGACATGCTGCAGCGCCTGCACGACGCGCTGGCCGGCGAGAATGGCGCGGCCCTGCGCCAGCGCATCGTCGACCAGTATCCGCTGGCCATGGTCGATGAATTCCAGGATACGGCGCCGGCGCAGTACCAGATCTTCAATCTGCTGTACCGCATCGCCGACAACGATGCGTCGCTGGGCCTGTTCCTGATCGGCGACCCGAAACAGTCGATCTACGGCTTTCGCGGCGCCGACATCCAGAGCTACCTGGCGGCGCGGCGCGCGACGAACGGCCGCCACTACCAGCTGGGCACCAATTACCGTTCGACGGCGCCGCTGGTGGCGGCCGTCAACCAGCTGTTCCTGCACGCCGAGCGCGCCGAAGTGCCGGCCGGCGCCTTCCGCTACCGCAAAGGGGATGAAAATCCGCTGCCGTTCGAGGCTGTCGACGCCAAGGGCCGCGACGAGCGGCTGGTGAACGCCGGCGGTCCGCTGCCGGCCCTGCTGGCGGCCTGCGCCAGCGACGAAGCGCTGCGCGGCGACGGCTACCGCGAATATTTCGCCCAGCACTGCGCGGAACACATCGTCGCCATGCTGGGCGATCCGCAGGCGGGCTTCACCGGCCCCGACGGTTTTACGCGCTTGCAGCCGGCCGATGTCGCCATCCTCGTGCGCGACCGCAAGGAAGCGGCGGCCATCCGCCGCGCGCTGGCGCGCCGCAGGGTCGCCAGCGTGTACCTGTCCGACAAGGATTCCGTCATCGACAGCGAGGAGGCGCAGGACGTGCTGCGCTGGCTGGCGGCGCTGGCCAACCCGCTCGACGGCGGCCTGGCGCGCGCCGCGTTTGCCACGCGCACCATCGGCTTGCCGCTGGGCGAGCTGGCGCGATTGTCCAGCGACGAGCTGGAATGGGAGCGCCGGGTCGAGCAGCTCAAAGCCCTGCATTTGATCTGGCAGCGCCAGGGCGTGCTGGCCATGCTGCGCCGCTTCATCCATGAATTGCAGCTGCCGGCCATGCTGCTGCAGCAGACGGGCGGCGAGCGGCGCTTGACGAATCTGCTGCACCTGGCTGAACTGCTGCAGTCGGCCAGCCGCCAGCTCGATGGCGAACAGGCATTGATACGCTGGCTGGCCGAGCAGATCGCCGGCGAAGGCGAGAGCGGTGACGAGCGCGTGCTGCGCCTGGAGAGCGATGCGGAACTGGTGAAGGTCATCACCGTGCATAAGTCCAAGGGCCTCGAATACCCGCTCGTGTATCTGCCGTTCGCCGTCACGGCGCGCAAGGTGGATAAACGCAACCGCAGCTTCTTCGAGTATGCGGGCGAGGACGGCGAACGCCGCCTCGACCTGTCGCTGTCCGACGAGGCCATGGCCTTGGTGGAAGAGGCGCGCATCGAGGAAGACTTGCGCCTGCTGTACGTGGCGCTGACGCGCGCGCGCCACTTCCTGTGGCTGGGCGTGGCGGCGCTGGCGGCGCGCAAGGCAGGGGACAACACCCTGCACGAATCGGCGCTCGGCTACCTGCTGACGGGCGGCGACAGGCTGCCGGCCGACCAGCTGCTGCTGCGCTGGCAGCAGGTGGCGGGCAGCTGCGACGCCATCTGCGTCGGGTCGCTGGCGCAGCCCGACGCCTGTACGGTGCTCGACCGCGTCGAGCGGCGTCCCGAATTGCGCCCGGCGCCCGTGTTTGCGGGAGAGTTCGAGCGCGACTGGTCGGTGGGCAGCTTTACCTCGCTGACGCGCCAGATCGGCGCCGTGGCCAGCGTGCACGTGCCGCAGCGGGCGCTGGAAGAGACCCTGCTGGAAGACGGCACGGGCGTGGCCGCCGTGCCGTCGCTGCAAACGGGCGACGCGCCATGGCACCGTTTCCCGCGCGGTTCCGTGCCTGGCAATTTCCTGCACGAGCAGCTCGAATGGATGGGCAGCGAAGGCTTCGACTGCGTCAACGCGGCCAGTTTCGACGCGCGCCTGGCCGCGCGCTGCGAGCGGGCCGGCTGGGGCCACCGCCAGGAAGACGCCATCGCCTGGCTGCGCGAAGTGGCTGTCACGCCGCTGCCGCTGCTCGGCGCTTCGCTGTCCGAATTGGACAGCACCCTGTCGGAGATGGAGTTCTGGTTCCCCAGCGAGCACCTGTCGACCGAGGCGCTCGATAAGCTGTGCACGCGATTGCTGCTCGATGGCGCGCCGCGTCCCGTGCTGCCGCGGCGCCAGCTGCACGGCATGCTGAAAGGCTTTGCCGACCTGGTCATCGAAAGGGCGGGCCGCTACTGGGTGCTCGACTACAAGTCGAATGCGCTGGGCAGCAATGACGCCGCCTACCACACGCCGGCGCTGGCGGCCGGCATGGCGCAGCACCGCTACGACATCCAGGGCGCCATCTACATGCTGGCGTTGCACCGGCTGCTGAAAAGCCGGCTCGGCGCGGAGTATGACCCCGCCCAGCACCTGGGCGGCGCCATCTTCCTGTTCCTGCGCGGCATCGCGAATGCGGACACGCATGGCTGCTACTGGCTGGCGCCGCAGCTGGAATTGCTGGACGGCCTCGATCAACTGTTGGAAGAAACGGAACACCATGAAGCATGACGCGGCCCTGGACGCCTTGTTCACCCATTTCGACGGCGTCGCCGAGGCGGGCCACCTGCGCCGCCTGAGCGCCGCCTTTGCCCGTTTCATCGTCACCCTGGACGAAGATGCGCCCGCCGGACCCGATACGGCCGCCGTGGGCGTGGCGTGCGTGGTGCTGTCCGAGCTGGAAGGGCGGGGCCACAGCTGTTTGATGCTGGCCGACCTGGCCGGCGAACCGTCGCAGCTGCTGGGCTGGAGCGAGGAGCTGTGGCACGCCGTGCTGGCCGTATCGGGCCCGCTGCCGGGCACTGTCGATGGCTGGTGCGCGCTGCTGGCCGCTGCGCCGCAGGTGTGGCAGGTGGGCGCCGCCGATGTGCGCCAGCCGCTGGTGCTCGATGGCGCGCGCCTGTATTTGCGCCGCTACTGGCGCGACGAGACCCTGGTGGGCGGGAAAATCGCCGCGCGCGCGCAGGATTTGGCGAATCCGCCGCTGGCGCAGGTGCGGCAATGGCTCGATATCCTGTTCGACCAGCCCACCAGCGATGGCGCTCCGGACTGGCAGAAGGTGGCGTGCGCCATCGCCCTGCGCGGCAAGGTGGCCATCATCACGGGCGGCCCGGGCACGGGCAAGACGTACACCGTGGCGAGCCTTCTGACCTTGCTGTTTGCCGTCTCGCCGCAGCCGGAACAGCTGCGCATCGCGCTGGCCGCGCCCACGGGCAAGGCGGCCGCGCGCCTGAAACAGTCGATCGACAAGGCCCTGGAGGGCCTGGCGGCGAAGGCGGGCGCGGCGCTGCCCTTGCTGGAGCTGGCGCGGCGCATGGGCGCCGCGCGCACCCTGCATAGCTTGTTGGGCGCGCGTCCGGATACGCGCGCCTTCGCCCACCACGCGGGCAATCCGCTCGACGTCGACGTGCTGATCGTCGATGAAGCGTCGATGGTGCACCTGGAGATGATGGCGTCCATGCTCGACGCCTTGCCGCCCACGGCCATTTTGATCCTGCTCGGCGACAAGGACCAGCTAGCGTCCGTGGAGGCGGGCGCCGTGCTGGGCGACTTGTGCCACGACGCGCAGGCGGGCGGCTATGCGCCCGACACCATCGCGTACGCGCTGGCGGCCAGCGGCGTGGCCATACCCGCCGGTTTTGCGGGGGCGGCCGGCGCGCTGGCGCAGCAGACGGTGATGCTGCGCCACAGCCACCGCTTCAGCGGCCCGATCGGCGAACTGGCGCTGGCCGTGAATGCGGGCCAGCCCCGCGCCGCGCAAGAGTGCCTGGCGCGCGACAGCGGCGGCAAGGTGGCGTGGATCGTGCCCGCGCAGCAGGAAGACGTGCTGCGCCTGGCCCTGCGCGGACGTCCTGAGGCGCCGGGCGGCTATCAGCCCTATCTGGAATTGGTGCATGCCGGCGTAGCAGCGCATGCGCGACATGACGACTGGGTGCGCGCCGTGCTGCACGCGTTCGAGTCGTTCCGCATCCTGTGCGCCGTGCGCGAAGGCGAGTGGGGCGTGGCGGGCCTGAACGCGGCCATCGAGCTGTGCCTGGAAAAGGAAGGCTGGATCCGCCGCAGCGAGTGGTATGTGGGCCGTCCCGTGATGGTCACGCGCAACGACTACGGCACGGGCGTGTTCAATGGCGACATCGGCCTGACCCTGCGCGACCCGGCGCGGCCCGGTTCCCTGCGCGTGTACTTCTTGGAAGGCGACAACGTGCGCAGCGTGCTGGCCACGCGCTTGCGCCATGTGGAAACGGCGTTCGCCATGACGGTGCACAAGTCGCAGGGCTCGGAATTTCGCCACACGGTGCTGGTGCTGCCGCAGGAAGGCGGCGCCATGCTGGCGCGCGAGCTGGTTTACACGGGCATCACGCGCGCGCGCGATTTCTTTACCCTCGTCTCGCCCACGCAAGCCGTGCTGTTTGACGCGATCTTGCGCCGCACGCAGCGCGCCAGCGGGCTGCGCGCATTGATAGGCTGAGCGATCCCCTGGCCGAAAACTTGACCAGGATGCAATCATGGCAGTTACATTCATGACCGAGGGTGTTGCTATGAGGTAATAAATATTGTGTATTCCGGATATTGAGTGATAATGTTCCAATTTTTTGTGTGAGAATGCTGGGGCGGGCATTCACGGCAGCATTGCCGCCTTACACCATCAAAATCACACTCAAGGAGTACACCATGTTTTCATCGTTGCGCACGCGGCTGGTGCTGATTTGCGTTGCCATCGTCGTGCTGTCCATGCTGGCCCTCTCGGTCGCTAATTACGTCACCACGCGCAGCAGCATGCTGGCCTCATCGGACCAGCAGATGCAGCAACTGCTGCAAAGCCAGTCGGCCGTGCTGGCGCAATGGGTCGATGGCAAGAAAAAGGTCATGGCCTCCGTCGTGATGTCGGCCGAGACGCCCGATCCGCTGCGCGCCTTCCAGATCGCCGAGCAGGCCGGCGATTTCGCGGAAGTGTTCATCGGCTACGCGGACAAGCGCTCGGTGTTCACCCATCCCGGACGTCCTGCCGATTTCGATCCCACGGCGCGGGCCTGGTACACGGATACCGTCAAGGCCGGCGTGCCGATGCTGACGCCGCCGTACGTGGATGCGGCCAGCCACAAGCTGGTGGTGTCGTTCACGGCGCCCGTGGGCCCCAAGGGCGCGCCGACGGGCGTGGCGGGCGCGGACGTGCTGCTCGATACCGTCATTGCGAACGTGGTGGCGATCAAGCCGACGCCGCACAGCTTTGCCTTCCTGATCGACCAGGGCGGCACCATCATCGCCCACGCCGACAAGGAACTGAGCCTGCAGCCGGTATCGAAACTCGACGCCGCGCTGTCGGCCGCGCAGATCAACCGGCTGGAAAGCGCGCGCCAGAGCGACGCCGTGCGCCTGGGCGGGCGCGACGGCAAGCTGTATGTGACGCGCGTGGCGGGCACGGACTGGCTGCTGGCCGTGGTGCTCGACCAGCAGGAAGCCATGCAAGCCTTGCAGACGATGCTGACGACGGCCACGGTGACGGCCTTGCTGCTGACGGGTGCGGCGGCGCTGCTGCTGTCGCTGCTGGTATTCAAGATGCTCAAGCGCCTGGAACTGGTGCGCGACGCGCTCGACGACATCGCCTCGGGCGAGGGCGACCTGACGCGCCGCCTCGACGCTTCCGGCGCCGATGAACTGGCGCAGATCGCCGGCGCCTTCAACCGCTTCGTCGACAAGATCGCCGTGGTGCTGGTGAAGATCCGCACGGCCAGCGAATCGGTGCGGATATCGTCGTCGGAAATCGCCGCCGGCAACCAGGACCTGTCGTCGCGCACGGAGCAGCAGGCCAGCTCGCTGGAAGAAACGGCCGCCTCGATGGAGGAACTGACCAGCACCGTCAAGCAGAATGCCGACAATGCGCGCCAGGCCAACCAGATGGCCGGTTCGGCCTCCAGCGTGGCCAGCAAGGGCGGGCAAGTGGTGGCGCAAGTGGTCGAGACCATGACTTCGATCAATGCCTCGTCGCACAAGATCGTCGACATCATCAGCGTGATCGACGGCATCGCCTTCCAGACCAACATCCTGGCCTTGAATGCGGCCGTGGAAGCGGCGCGCGCGGGCGAGCAGGGACGCGGCTTTGCCGTCGTCGCCACGGAAGTGCGCAGCCTGGCGCAGCGTTCCAGCGCCGCCGCCAAGGAAATCAAGCTGCTGATCGACGATTCCGTGAGCGCCGTCGACACGGGCAACCGGCTCGTCGGCGAAGCGGGAGCGACGATGCAGGAAATCGTCGACAGCGTGCGGCGCGTTACCGACATCATGGGCGAAATCACGGCCGCCAGCGTGGAACAGAGTTCCGGTATCGAACAGGTGAACCAGGCGATCGCGCAGATGGACCAGGTGACGCAGCAGAACGCGGCCCTGGTGGAAGAGGCGGCCGCCGCGGCGGAAAGCCTGCAAGACCAGGCCAGCACCCTGTCGCAGGTGGTCAGCGTGTTCAAGCTCGATGACGGGCCGGCGCCGGCGCAGCAGATGTCGCCGCCAGCCAGGCCCGTGGTGCGCGCGCCCGTCGCGCCGCGCCTCGCCAGCCGTCCGGCAAGGATGGCCGCCGTCAAGGCGGAGCGCAGCGAGGAGTGGGAGACTTTTTAAGTCGGGTGTCAGGCGCGCCGGGGCGCCAGGGTCGGCGCCATCTGCTTTGCCACGTCGAAGAAGGCGTTGGTGGCCGGCGTGTTCTGGCGCCGGTCGCGCACGGCCAGGCCCACCTTGCGGCTGACGGGCGGGTTCAATGGCAGGGCGACCAGCTCCGGATACTGCTCGCGCAGGCGCTGCGGCAGGGCCAGCTCGGCGACGATGGACAGGCCGTCGCCGCGGCTGACCATGTCGAGGATGGTGATCACCTGGCTGATGCGGTAGGGCACGTGCGGCTGCAGGCCCGCGTTGGCGAACAGCGGCTCGATCAGGCAGGCGCAACCCGCTTCCGACATGATGAACGGCCCTTCGCACAGCTGCGCCAGGGTGATGGTGTCGAGTTGCGCCAATGGGTGGCTGCGCGGCACCAGCGCCATCATCTGGTCTTCCACCAGCGGCGCCGTGTCGAAACGCTCGTCGGGCAGCACGACGAAGCCCACGTCGACCCTGCGCTCGCGTATCCATTGCACCACTTCATGGTCGGCGCCCTCGTCGATGCGCAGGTCGATGCCCGGATAGCGCAGGCGGAACTGCGCCGTGATGGCGGGCAGCAGATTCAGCGAGGAGGTGGGGCCGAACGAGCCGATGCGCAAGGTGCCCTGGCGCTGGCCCAGCACGTCGGCCGCCTCCTGGCGCATGGCTTCCGACAGGCCGAGGATTTCGCGCGCGCGCACCAGCAACTGGCGGCCCACGTCCGTCAGCTCGGCCGAGGCCTGGTGGCGCACGATGAGGTCCACGCCCATCTCCTTTTCCAGCGCTTTCAGCGCATGCGAGACGGCCGACTGGCTGATGCCCAGCTGCGCGGCGGCGGCGGAAAAGCCGTGCAGTTCGGCCACCAGGGTAAATATTTCCAGTTGCGTGAAGGTCATGGTGTGGTTTTGTTGAGCTATGAGTATTTGCTCATTATTTCATGAGTTAATATTAGTATTAATATATACGTACAGCGTCCGCTGCACAAGCGACATCATAGGACTTTCCATGCGCACTACCGCCGTACCGTCAGCCGCCTTGCCTTCCGTGCAATCGCCGCTCGTCTACCTCAAACTGATTTTCGTCGCCCTGTTCTGGGGCGGCACCTTTATCGCGGGCCGCGTGCTGGCGCAGCAGATGCCGCCGATGACGGCAGCCAGCGGACGCTTCGGCGTCGCCGTGCTGCTGCTGGTCGTGCTGGCATGGAAACTCGAAGGGGGCTTGCCGCGCCTGGACCGCAAGCAGCTGGCGACGACGGCGGCGCTGGGCCTGACGGGCATCTTCCTGTATAACCTGTGCTTCCTGGCGGCGCTGTCGCGCATGCCGGCCGGCCGCACGGCCCTGTTCGTGGCCCTGAACCCCATCGTCACGGCGCTGGCCTCGGCCATGCTGTTCCGCGAACGGCTCGGTTCCTTCAAGTGGCTGGGCATCATGCTGGCATTCTGCGGCACGGCCATCGTCATCACGCGCGGCGATATCGCCGGCGTGCTGCACGGCACGGGCGGCGGCATCGGCGCCGGCGAGGTCTTCATGTTTTGCGGCATCTCCAGCTGGGCCGCCTACACCCTGATCGGCCGGGTCGCGCTGAAGGGCCTGAGCCCGATCGCCGCCACCACGTATGCATCGATGTGGGGCCTGGCTTTCCTGCTGGTGGGCGCGGCCGTGGAATTTCCGGGCGTGCCGTGGCGCAGCTTCGGCTGGCAAGTGTGGGCCGCCATCGGCTACCTGGGCGTGTTCGGCACGGTGATCGGCTTTGTCTGGTATTACGAGGGCGTCAAGGCGCTGGGCCCGTCGCGCACGGCCGTCTTCAACAACCTCGTGCCCGTGTTCGGCATCGTGCTGGCGGCGGCGCTGCTGGGCGAACCCGTGCTGGCCTCGATGCTGGTGGGCGGCGCGGTGACGATAGCCGGCGTGGTGATGACCAACCGGCAAGCGAAATAAGTATTTTTCCGGTATGAAAGCACGCCTGAAAAACGTTTAGGGCAAGGCGCAGTGCCGCAGGCAGTACGACTAGTACGGCCAGGCACTGCAACGCCGCCATGGGCGTTTTCTCAGCCGTGCTTAACGTGCGCGGCGACGCTTCGATGGCTTCGCCGGCGCCTTCTTGTGCCGGCTGACGGAGGCGCGCATCACCTTTGGCTCTTCGATGCCGTTCTCGGCCGCCAGCATGCGGCGGATATTGACGGCGTCCATGGCGCGCACGGAATTGGCGCGCGCGTTGAGCAGGATCATGGTGGCGAACTTGCCGGCCGACTTGATGCGCATGATCAGGCAGCGTCCCGCCTCATTCGTGTAGCCCGTCTTCGACAAGCCGATATCCCAGCCCTTGGCGCCCACCAGGCGGTTCGTGTTGTGGTATTCCACGTCGCGGCCCTTGATCTGGATCACGTCCTTCGAATCGGTGGTGATGCGGCTGATTTCCGGGTAGCGCGAGGCGGCCACGGCCATCTTGACGAGGTCGGCCGCCGTCGACTGGTTGTTCGGCGACAGGCCCGTCGGCTCTTCGATCACGGTCTGGTGCATGCCCAGCGCCTTGATCTTGGCGTTGACGGCCACGGCGAACGCGGTCGGGCCGCCGGGAAAGGTGCGCGCCAGCGAGGCGGCGGCGCGGTTGTCGGACGACATCAGCGCCAGTTGCAGCACGTCGTGCCGGCTCAGCGTGGCGCCCACGGGCACGCGCGAGGTGCTGTGTTTCAGCGTATCGACGTCTTCGCGGTCGATGCTGATCTCTTCCTGCATATTGGCCTTGGAATCGAGCACGACCATGGCTGTCATGAGTTTGGTCAGCGAGGCGATGGGCACCACCACGTTGGAATTTTTTTCAAGCAAGACTTTACCTGTGCCGTCTTCGACCACCAGTATCGACTGGGAACCGAAAGGCACGGCGATGGCCGCTGTCGAAAGCGTCATCAGCACCGCGGCGAACATTTTTTTGAGCATGGGATCGTATGTGGGAAAGCAGTTTTGGGGCGCCACCGTGGGCGCTGCGCGCAAAGCCGGGACAGGGCCGCGAGGGAACGCGGCATGTATCTCGGAGGCAATATTTGCCAAGTGTAGACAATACCATTAAAGATCAAGCGATGTCTACGGTACAGGCGCGCCACAGGCGGCGTTGCGGCCAATTTGGCAAATAAAAGCGCTTATTCTTGCCGGAGTGAAAATTGTTACGCAATTATTGATTTCGTTATGGAAACTTCGTATTATTTCAGCAATATTGGCCGGCACGTCCCCGATGCGCGCCGCGCGCTTCGTCGTTGATGCCTGCCGCTTCGTGTTTCGTCGCCCGACGCTGTGCCCTGGAAACGGCGCGCCGTAGACTGCGTTCATGCCTGATTAACGCGACTGGGAGAACGCAGCATGTGGAAAAAATTTGCTGGATGGTATCGCTGTTACGACGATGAAACCCTCAGGGTACTCGCGCATCCGGATACGGCGGCCCAGCTGCCGCCTGGCTGGCGGCGCTGGGTGGCCTTGCGGCTGGTTACCCTGACGCCGATCGAGCGCCAGCAATTCCATGCCTTCATGCTCAAGTACCGGGGCGCCGGCTTTTACCTGGCGGCGGCCAGGCTGGTGCTGCTGTTCAGCCTGATTGGCGTCGCGCTGCACCTGCTGCTGCCCGACAGGGTAGGCTGGGCCAAGGCCGTGGTGCTCAGCAATGTCCTCGGCCTGGCGATGGCGTGGGGCGTGCTGGGCGTCTGGTTCAATTACCGCAAGCTGGCGCAACAGAAGCTCAAGGCGCTGTTGCTGCTGGTCTTGCCCGCCCTGGCCGGCGTCGGCATCGGCATCCTGCGCTCTATGCTGGAGGGCAACAGTTCCGTCGGCGCGGCGCTCGAGCGCGGCGCGCGCGTGGGCGCCTGGGCCGCGCTCGTTTCCGGCCTCGTGTATCTGGTGCCCGTCATGATCGTCGTCGTCTGGCGCAACAGGGAGTACGAGGCGCTGGCCCTGCAGCTGCAGCAGGATGCCGAGCGCGACCGCCTGGCGCGCGAACTGAGCGAATCGCAGCTGCGGCTGCTGCGGGCGCAGATCGAACCGCATTTCCTGTTCAATACCCTGGGCGCCGTGCAGCAGCTGGCCGAGCAGGGCGCCCAGGGCGCGGCGCAGGCGGCCGCGCTGACGGCCAACCTGATCGCCTTCCTGCGCGCCAGCCTGGCCGAGATGCGCGCCGACCAGGTGCCGCTGCAAACGGAATTCGACGTGGTGCAAGCCTACCTGCAAGTGATGCAGGTGCGCATGGGCGCGCGCCTGTCCTTCCGGCTCGACTTGCCGCCCGGCCTGGCGCGGACGCCGGTGCCCAGCATGATCTTGCTGACGCTGGTGGAAAACGCCATCAAGCATGGCATCGAACCGTCGCTGCGCGGCGGCGAGATCGCCGTCTCGGCCGTGCTGGACGCGGATGGCGCCATGCGCCTGCGCGTGCGGGATACGGGCGTGGGCCTGGGCGCGGGCGGCGTGCCCGGCGGCGGCCTGGGCCTGGAGAATGTGCGCGGCCGGCTGCGGCTGGCCACGGCCGCCGCCAGCCTGCAGGTGCGCGATGGGGCCGAGGGCGGGGTGGTGGCCGAGATTGTGTTGCCGATCAATGTCATGACGAAAGAGATGGCCGCATGAACGCCACCATCCTGATCGCCGAAGACGAGCCGCTGATGCGCGAGCGCCTGCAAGCCATGCTGGCGCTGGCCTGGCCCGAGGCGCGCATCGTGCAGGTGGCGGAAAACGGCAACGATGCCTGGGACGGTTTCCTCGAGCATGAACCGCAGGTGGTGTTCCTCGACATCCGCATGCCCGGCCTGTCGGGCCTGGAAGTGGCCGAGCGCATCGGCACGCGCGCGCACGTGGTGTTTGTCACCGCGTATGACCAGTATGCCGTCGACGCGTTCGACGCGGGCGCCGTCGATTACCTGCTGAAACCGGTGCAGGGCGAGCGGCTGGCGCGCGCGCTGTCCCGCCTGCGCGGCAAGCTCGATGCGCAGCCGGCCGACATGGCCAGCCTGCTGCACTCGCTGCGCGCGGCGCTGCCGGCGCCGCCGCGCGAAAAACTGAAATGGATCAAGGCCAGCGTGGGCAAGCAGATCCGCTTGATCGACGTCAATGACGTGCTGTTCTTCCAGGCCGACACCAAGTACACGCGCGTCGTGCTGGCCGGCGCGGAAGCGCTGGTGCGCACGCCGCTGAAGGATTTACTGGGCGGGCTTGATCCTGAGCAATTCTGGCAAATCCACCGCGGCACCATGGTCAATGTCAGCGCCATCGCGGCGGCCGAACGCATCGACGCCGAGCGCATGCAGGTGCTGCTGCGGGGCAGCACGGAAAAACTGCCCGTCAGCCGGACCTTTACGTATTTGTTCAGGGATTGATATGATGGCAATGTTTTTAATCTGCCACTGAATGGGAATCCCATGAACATGTTTCGCCGCTGCTTCGCCGCCGTCCTCCTCGCCCTGTTTTCCTGCACTGCCGCCAGCGCGGCGCAGGCAGAAGCCAAGGCGGAAAAAGTCGTCTATCACGTCAATGACGCCAGCAATGCCACGGCTGCGCTGAGGAATATCCGCAATCACCTGGACGCCAGCCCGCAGGCCACCATCGTGCTCGTCGCGCATGGCGCCGGCATCGACTTCCTGCTCGATGGCGCCATCGCCAAGGATGGGACGCCGTACGACGTCGCGGTGCGCGAGCTGGCGCGGCGCGGCGTGGGATTTCGTGTCTGCAATAACACGCTCGAAGGCCGCAAGATCGACCGCCAGCGCGTCTTGCCCGAAGCCGTCATCGTGCCGTCGGGCGTGGCCGAGGTGACCCGCCTGCAGGCGCAGGAAGGGTATGTGTATATCAAGCCGTAAGACAAAAAAACCGCGCCGCCGCCAGGATGGCGGGGCGCGGCGCATGGGGGAGACGGCGCTTACTGGATCTTGGCGATCGACACTTCCGTCGATTTCACGAGCGCGATGACTTCGCTGCCCACTTTCAGGTCCAGGTCCTTGATCGAGCGCGAGGTGATCACCGAGGTGACGATGCCGTGCGGCGTTTCCACGTCCACCTCGGACACCACGGGGCCGAAGATGATTTCCTTGATCTTGCCGCGAAACTGGTTGCGTACATTCACTTCCGAGATAGCCATGATGTTTCCTTTATTCCCGTAATACGCCGTGCGGCGCGACATGGCCAGAGTACGGCCCGCGCGCCGTTTTGACCACGAATCGATGCGCATATCGTTATGCGCAAAGCGTGCGTCAGCGCTGACGCAAGCATATTATTCGCCTATACTGGACGCTTACCAACGGGAGTTCCACCATGCGCATCCTGCTGCCGCTGCTGCTGTTATCCTCGTCCGCCGTGCAGGCGCAAGCCGTCGCGGCGCTGCAGCCGATGGCCTTCCTGGCCGGGCATTGCTGGAAGGGCGAGTTCCCTGGTGGCAGGCAAACGGATGAGCACTGTTTCCAGTGGCTATATGGCGGCAAGATGCTGCGCGACGTGCATACGGTGCGCAGCCCCGGCAAGCCCGATTACGTGGGCGAAACCACGTATTACCACGACGCGGCGGCGAACCAGGTGGCCTTCCTGTACGTGGAAAACAGCGGCGGCTACAGCCGTGGCACGATGCTGCCGGCCGATGGTGGCCTCGACTTTCCCGCCACGCAGTACGTGGGCGCCGGCGGCAAGGTCCTGACGTACCGCGTGCGCTGGACGCCGTCGGGCGACGCCTACGAGGCGCATAGCGAAATCCAGTCGGGCGAGCGCTGGCTGCCGCAATTTAAGCTGCTGCTGAAGAAACAGTGACGGCGTGGCGGCAATAAAAAAACCGGGACATGTCCCGGTTTTTTTGTTGTAGCGCAAACTTACTTCTGATAAATCTTGTCGAATTCGCCGCCATCGTCAAAGTGTTTCTTTTGCGCTTGTTTCCAGCCGCCAAATACGTCATCGACCGTGAACAGGGTGATCGGCTTGAAGCTGGCCGCGTATTTCTTCGCGACCGCGGCCGAACGCGGGCGCAGGAAGTGCTTCGCGGCCCATTCCTGGCCCGGTTCCGAGTACAGGTATTGCAGGTAGGCCGTGGCTTCCTTGCGGATGCCGCGGCGGTCGACCACCTTGTCGACGACGGCCACCGGCGACTCGGCCAGGATGGAGATGCTTGGATACACGACTTCGAAGTTGTCGCCGAATTCCTTGCGCACCAGTTGCACTTCATTTTCAAACGTCACCAGCACGTCGCCGATTTCGCGCTGCGTGAAGGTGGTGGTGGCGCCGCGGCCGCCGCCGTCGAGCACGGGCACGTTCTTGAACAGCTTGGTGACGAGGTCGCGCGCCTGCGCTTCAGTGCCGCCTTTTTTCACGGCATAGCCCCACGCGGCCAGGTAGGTGTAGCGGCCATTGCCCGAAGTTTTCGGGTTGGGCACGATGACCTTGATGCCGGGCTTGGCCAGGTCGTCCCAATCCTTGATCTGTTTCGGGTTGCCTTTGCGCACCAGGTACACCATGGTCGAATAGAACGGTGCCGCGTTATTCGGGAATTTTTTTGCCCAATCGGCCACCACGAGGCCGCGGTCGGCCAGCAGATCGATGTCGTTGGCCTGGTTCATGGTCACGACGGACGCTTCCAGGCCATCGGCGACGGAGCGCGCCTGCTTGCTGGAGCCGCCGTGCGATTGCTTGATGGTGATGGTTTCGCCCGTTTTCTTTTGCCATTCAGCAATAAATGCGGGATTCACGTCCTTGAACAGTTCGCGCATGACGTCATACGAGACATTCAGCAAGACCACCGGTTCGGCCGCGCTGGCGGACATCGGCAGGCTCATGGCGGCAGCGGAGGCGGCCAGGGCGCTGGCCAGGAACCAGCGGCGCGAGCGTTGGCTGAGCGTCGATACGGTCGTCGATACGGCGTTGGTATGGGTCATGTTGAACTCTTGTTGTGAGAATAGATAGACATAGTCTAAAATTCCGGCCGGAAAAGAAACGAATTTTTCGTAATATGCTTAGATCCGATTCCCGTTTCCTCTAAAAAACAGATATCGTTTTTTGGAAACATTCGTGGGCAAGATGCGTGGCAGGGCCTAGAGTTTATCCCGGCAGGGGGTGTATTCATCTACGGGGATGGGCGCTGATCTGCAACGCCATGCCATGGGTAAAACCGACCCGTGGCGTGGCGCGAAAAAACCCGAAAGCGCCGCTTGGTGTATAGTCGAATTGCGCGCTACAGGGTGAAAACCGCCTGTATCGGCAACTGGAATATTTTGTGAGCGTACATGAGTCTTGAAATTCGTATTGCAACATCGACTGACGCATTCGAAGCGTGCAATGTATTACGACGCTCGATCGTCGAATGCTGCAGCCTCGATCATCGCGATGATCCGGCCATCCTGGAAGCCTGGCTGGGCAATAAAACACCGCAGATGGTGGCGTGCTGGTTTGCCTCGCCCACCAATTTTTCGCTGGTCGCCGTCGACCGGGGCGCCGTCGTCGGCGTCGGCCTGCTGACGCGTGCCGGCAAGCTGGCCCTGTGCTACCTGCTGCCCGAGGCGCAAGGCCGGGGCGCGGGCAAGGCCCTCGTGGAACGCCTGGAAGAGCAGGCCCGGGAGTGGGGCATCAAGGCCCTGCAGCTGCACAGCACGGCCAGCAGCCAGGCCTTTTTCGTCAAGCAGGGCTATGTCGAGGCGGGCAATGTGCGCTCGCCGTATGGCGTGGAAACCATTTTTTGCTGGAAACAGATCGACCCGGCCGGCCTGGCCAGCGGCGATCCCAAGCGCAAGCGCTTTTGCAACTGCAACTCGGCCTGACGGCTATTCCCCTCAGCCCGCCCATCCGGCGGCGGGCCTTTTCCTCCGTTTGAGCATCTCCCTCACAATTTCCCTTCAGTAACTGATCTGGATATACACGCCTTGCGGTGCCGTCTCGCTCGCCTGCAGCAGGGTGCCGCCGGCAAACAGTTTCAATTCGCCGGGCGCGAACGCCACCCAGTCCTCGTTTTCCGTCAGCGGATGCGTGGCGATGACGGCGATGCGGTCGTCGAGGTGGTTGTGCTGGCGAAAGTCGATGCTGCGCTCGCAGTCGATCAGTTGCGCCACGGAAAATGGGTATTCGCGGATCACGTAGTGCAGATGCGTGGAGCAGTGGGCGAAGAGCACCTCGCCATCGGAGAGGATGAAATTGAAGCTGCCATGCGCGGCGATCTCTGTGGCGACCTCGGCGATGGCGGCGCGCAGGAGGCCGCGTGCCGGTTCGCCGCCGGGAAAGCGCGCGCGCAGGCTGGCCAGCAAGTGGCAGAACGCCTGTTCGCTGTCCGTGTCGCCGCTGGCGCGGTAATGCGCATTGGCGGGCGCGGCCCACGTCTTCAAGTCGCCGTTATGGGCGAAGGACCAGGTCTTGCCCCACAGCTCGCGGGCGAACGGGTGCGTGTTTTCCGGCGCGATGCGGCCCTGCGTGGCCTTGCGGATGTGCGCGACGATGTTCTTCGCCTTGACGGGATGCTGCTGCACCGTGGCCGCCAGCGGCGAATCGATGGCGGCCAGGTGATCCGTCAGCAGGGTGCAGCCGCTACTGGAATGATAGGCGATGCCCCAGCCGTCGCGGTGCTCGTCCGTGCGTCCGCCCCGTTCGGCGAAGCCGGCGAATGAAAAACCCAGCGCGGCGGGCTTGCTGCTGTTCATAGCGAGTAACTGGCACATGGCGGCCCTTCCTGATGATATCGGTACACGGCAACAGTAAAGCCTGCACCAGGGGGCGGGAAGGAATGTTTCTGACTATCGTTATGCGCCGGCCGTTGTCTTCTCCTTATGCGCTGGGCGCATATCAAACGGCGAAACCATTCGTTCTCCTGCGATTCGCCTTGCCTTAGTCTGCACACTTTGGCACCGCCGTCCCCATAAGGGGCTTTGGTGCAGCCCGATGAAGGAGCCCTCCATGCCGTTTCCCGTCCTGAAAAACTACCTGGCCCGCCTGTCGCACCAAACCCAGGCCGGCACCAGCGTCTGGCTCGATGACGAGGGCAGGGCGCTGGGGCGCTTCTTCAATTGCACCATGACGAGCGCCTTCCAGCCGCTGCGCGAACTGGAAAGCGGCAAGCTGGTGGCCTTCGAAGGCCTGGCGCGCAGCGTCTCCAGGGCCGATGAGGGCCTGTCGCTGTGGCGTTTGCTCGACCACGCGGCCAGCGACGATGAATCCGTGGAGCTGGACCGCCTGTGCCGCATGCTGCACGCCATCAATTTCTTCCGCCAGCCGGAAGCGGAACAGTCGGACCTGTACCTGAACGTGCATGACCGCCTGCTGAGCGCCGTCAGCAGCAACCATGGCCACGCCTTCCAGCGCATCCTCGACGCGCTGGGCTTGCCGATCGAGCGCATCGTGCTGCAATTGCCGGCCGTTACGCCGAACCAGGGCTGGCTGCTCAATTACGTGGCCGACAACTACCGCCGCAACGGTTTCCGCCTGGCCATCAACGTGGCCAGCGTGCACGAGGCCACGGGCATGCTGGAGCGCCTGCATCCGCACGCCTTCAAGCTCGACGCGGGCAACCTCAGCGACGAGGACGCGGCCGCCAGTTTCGTCACCCTCTGCCATGCGGCCAAGATACGCGTCGTCTTCAAGCGCCTCGATACGCCGGCCGCGCTGGCCGCGCTGCAGCGCATCGCCGCGGCTACGGGCTTGCCCATCGTGGCCCAGGGCTATTTGCTGGACAAGCCCCTGACGGCGCTGGCACAGGCAAAAGGGGCGATCGCGCCCGTCGCTTTTGCCGCCTGAGGCGCCATGGGCCGCAATCAGGCCCGTACGATAGGCATTGAGGGTTTTTCTTCGCAGCACAATACGCTATAGTATTCGTATCGTTATATTGGAATGACTATGGCATCGCGCAGAAATTTTCTACACCACGGTATGAGCTTGGCCGCGTTGGGCCTGGTTGCCACTCCCCTCATCGGCTGCGCCTCGCGCACGGCCGCTCCCGCCTCGGCCACGGCCAGCGCCAAGCCGCGCGCCCCGCGCACGGGCGTGCCGCCGCAGCCGACGCAGCTGGCCAGCATCGACCGCTCCGTCACCTCGCAGACGCGCCAGCCCATCACGGAGCTGGAACCGCCACCCGACATCTTCGACGCGCAGGCGCTGGACCTGGAATTCTGGCTCAAGCCGCGCACGCTGGAAGTGGTGCGCCCGGCCAGCAATGAAAAGGCGAAACTGCTGTACTGGAAAGATGGCGAGGTCATCGATTCAGCCTACCAGGAGCTGTGCCATCTGCTGCGCGACGTCAACGGCAAGAAGACGGCGCCGATCGACCCGAAACTGCTGGAAACCCTGTGGGGCACGCAAGCGTTCGTGGCCCGCTACGGCATCGAGCAGCCGCTGGAGATTTTGTCGGGCTACCGCACGGCCGAGTCGAACAGCCGGCTGCGCGAAGCGGGCGTGCCGGCCGCGCGCCAGTCGCTGCACATCTCGGGCCGTGCCGCCGACATCCGCGTGGCCAACCTGAACGCGGAAGTGCTCGGTTCGCTCGTGCGCAGCTTCAAGCAGGGCGGCGTGGGCTTCTATTACCGTTCCGGCCCCCGTGGCGGCTGGATCCATGCCGATACGGGGCTGCAGCGCACCTGGAAAGGGTAAGCGCCAGGCCCAACCGCGCGCGGCGCGCCTTGCGGCCTGCGATGGCCACTGCAGCCGTGCCCTGGTACGGCTGGAGTCCTGCCCGCCAGTCGCTGCCCCACGACGATGCCACGACGATGTTGTCAGGCGCTTGCTCGCTAATCGTAGTGGTAGGGCGGCTCCGGCACGCTATCGTTGCCGGCGCGCCGCCATGCGTCGAAATTCACGGGGCGCTCCCAGAAGATGCGCCAGCCCCGGCGCTGGCTGGCCTGCACCTCGGGATGCGCTTGCAGATAGCCATCGATAAAGCGGGTAAAGTCCGATACATAGCCGCCGCGGCGGTAGGTGAGTGCATGATGCATGGCTGCTCCTGTGCTTGTCCTTGCTGTTTGACCGCCGGCGCGCGCAAAAGTGCCGCTTTTCCCTTCCTGCCCCATGAAACTGTCCAGCCATAACATCGAACTGTTCCTGGCCGTCGTCGACGGCGGTTCCTTTTCCAGCGCCGCGCGCGCCTTGCGGCGGGCGCCGTCGGCCGTCAGCATGGCGATCGCGAATATCGAGGCGGAACTGGGGATCGTCCTGTTCGACCGCGGTGCGCGCGAAGCCGTGCCCACGCCGGCCGCCGTGGCCCTGATACCCCATGCGCGCCTGATCGCCGACCAGCTGAAACAGTTGCACTTGCATGCGCAGCAATTGTCGCAAGGCCTGGAAAGCCGCATTTCGCTGGGCATCGCGGCAGAACTCGATCATGCGCCTTTTTTGCGCGCCGTGCGGGCCTTGTCGCAGCGCCACCCGCTGCTCGACATCGAGGTGCTGACGGCGCCGCAGGATGACGTGCTCGACATGCTGCACCGGGGCCGCATCAGCGCCTGCATGGCCTTCGGCGGCGGGCGCATCAACCATGAAGAGCAGTTCCAGCTGGTGGGCAGCGATGCCTTGCTGGCGATTATTTCCACGCAGCATGCACCCAGCGAGGCGGGCCGGCCCCTGTATATCGAGGAATTGGTGAATTTGCGCCAGATCATCGTGGCCAGCCGCGAACTGGACCTGGCCGATGCGCGTCCCGTGGTGGGACTGTCCTACTGGCGCACGGACAGCTTGCCGATGGCGCTGTCCATGGTCGAGGCGGGCCTGGGCTGGGGCAATTTCGCCGCCTCGGCCATCGCCGATTCGCTGGCGGCGGGGCGCGTGCGCCGCGTCGCGTTCAAGAACACGGGCAATGGCCTGGTGCTGCCTATCCACCTCGTGTGGTGCAAGGACCGGCCGCTGGGCATGGCGGCGCGGTCCTTTCTTCAGTTGCTCAGCGAAGCGGCCTGAACGTCGGTGGGCTCTTCTTTCGGCTGCTGCGCCGACAGGGGCACGCCAAACAGGCCGTCGAAGAAGTAGTTGAAGATGAAGCTGTAGCAGGGAATGATCAGCATCAGCGCGAAGTCGAGCACGAACGCCTGCCACAGGCTGATATCGAGCCACCAGGCGATCAGCGGGATCAGGTAGATGACGAGGGTGATCTGGAAGCCGATCGCATGCAGGATGCGGCGCCACACGGTGCGCGTGCGCGACACTTGCCGGATTTCCCAGTATTCGAAGGCCGTGTTGTACAGCAGGTTCCAGATGACGGCGATGGTGGTGATCATGATCGCCAGCGGCCCCGTGCTGGTGGGCGATTCGCCCGAAAGCAGGGTCAGCCAGAGTGTGGAAATGGCCATGCCGATGATTTCAAAGGCGGTGACGTAGACGATTTTGCGCTTGATGCCTTGCATGTAAAGCCTGTAAAGAAGAAGTGGCGCATATTTTAAGTCAGTCATGCTGATGTTTGAAGTTGATAGTTGTCAGTTTTTCTGATGGCTCCATGGAATGAAGGCGCACGCCGGCATACCGCGCAACGGGCAGACGGTGGATAATGTGGGCTGGCGGGCAACTGGTTCCGCCGTATCACCGCAGATGAGGTCAAGAGCATGCAAGGCGCAGCAGACAGCAACACCCCGGAGTCCCCCGCCACGCCGGACGAACGCCCGCGTTTCCGCCCCCGCCCCTGGGAGCACCTGGAAACGCCGTATGACGTGGAAGTGTGGATCGAGGAACATAACCGCAGCATGCAGGACAATATCCGCGCCACGGAAACGGGCGTCGGCATCTGCTTCACCCTGGCCGAAGGCGGCGACATCTACATGCAGACCAGCGCCGATGGCGCGGTGGTGCTCGACGTGACGCCGGACGCGGCCTGGGTGGCGCCCCTGATCAGCGCCGCCACCGGCTGCGAGACGCCCGCATCCTCGTTGTGGATCTTGCCTGACGATAAGCTGATCCAGCTGATCGTGGGCCTGTCCAGCCTGGTGGCCAGCACCCTGCTGGTGGTGGGGCACGACTTCGGCTTGCGCCGGCGCCCCATGGCGCACGGACGCTGAGGCGCTTGTTGTAGAAAAGTTATCCATGGCGCGCATGGCTCGACACTGGGCCGGCTAAGTGCTAGTCTCGGGGCAGTGTCCGCCTGATTGTCTGGGCGGCGCTGCAAAGGATAGCCATGGACAAACCACCGCATGCGGTACCTGGACTGGATTCCTCCGCGCGTCCCGACGACGGCGCGCCGCGGCCTGACGCCCCCCTGCTCGACGACGGCGTCTTCAGCCCCGCGCGCGTGCGGGTCGAGCGCGAACAGGCGTATTTCAACGATTTGTACCTGCTGGCGCCCGTCGCCTATTTCGTGCTGGGCCTCGATGGCGTGATCCTGCAGCTGAACCTGGTCGCCGCCGAACTGTTCGGCCTGGCGCGCGGCTGCCCCGGCCATGTGCTGTTCCGTTCCTATGTACACGAGGCGTTCCGCCACGATTACGCGCAGTTCGTGCAGCGCGTGCTCAACAGCGATGAACCGGAGCGCATCCAGCTGCAAGTGCGGTTGCGCCCGGATGCGCCGGAACCGGGCTTGCCCGTCAGCCTGCTGGGCAGCGCCGACCCTGGCGGGCAGACGCTGCGCCTGGTGCTGGAGCAGGCCGAAGGCAAGCTGGCCGCGCTCGAACGCAGCGAGGAGCGTTTCCGGCGCATCGTCCACAGCGCCGAGGAGGGCATCTGGGAAATCGATGCGCAGGCGCTGACGAGCTTTGTCAATCCGAAGATGGCGCACATGCTGGGCTGCCAGATCGAGGACATGCTGGGCCAGCCGCTGGTGGCCTTCATGGACGACGAGGGGCGCGCCATTCTCGAGCGCAACATCGCGCGGCGCCAGGACGGCATCGCCGAGCGCCATGAATTCAAGTTCCTGCGCCGCGACGGCAGCGCGCTGTGGGCCACGCTGGCCACCAATCCCATCTTCGATTCCGGCGGCGGTTACCTGGGCGCGCTGGCGCTGGTCAGCGACATCACGGCCCACCGCGAGGCGTCCGAGCGCATCTGGCAGCAAGCCAACTTCGACCAGGTGACGGGCTTGCCGAACCGCCACATGTTCCTCGACCGCCTGCATAACGAGGCGCGCCGCGCCAAGCGAGAAGGTGCTTGCCTGGCCCTGCTGTTCATCGACCTCGACCATTTCAAGCAAGTCAATGACCGCTTCGGGCACGAAAAGGGCGACCAGCTGCTGCGCCTGGCGGCGCGGCGCATCAGCGAGCGCGTGCGCTCGACGGATACGGTGGCGCGCCTGGGCGGCGATGAATTCACCGTCCTCCTGGCCGGCGTGGGCCAGCTGGGCGGCATCGAACGCGTGCTGCAGGGGCTGATCGCGGCGCTGGCCGCGCCTTTCATGCTCGATGGCGACAGCGCGCAAGTATCGGCCAGCGTGGGCGTGGCGCTGTATCCGGCTGACGCCGAGGAAACGGAAACCCTGCTGCGCCATGCCGACCAGGCCATGTATGCGGCCAAGAATGCGGGGCGCAACTGCTACAGCTATTTCACGCCGGCCTTGCAGCAGGCGGCCGAACTGCGCCGCAACACGGCGCGCGACATGCGCCTGGCGCTGGCGCAGGAACAGTTCGAGCTGCATTACCAGCCCATCGTCAGCCTGCAGGGCGGCGGCATCGCGCGGGCCGAGGCGTTGCTGCGCTGGCGCCACCCGCAGCGCGGCCTGCTCGCGCCCGCCGAATTCATGGCGTTTGCGGAAGCCAATGGCTTGATCATCGATATCGGCGACTGGGTCTTCCGCCAGGCCGTGCGCCAGGCCCGGCAGTGGCAGGCCGCGTCCGGCGCCGCATTCCAGATCAGCATCAACAAGTCCGCCGTGGAATTTCGCTGCGATGCGGCGCTGTACCAGGACTGGACGGCGCACCTGGCGCGCGAAGGACTGGCGCCGGGCGCCATCGTGATCGACATGGCGGAAGGCGTGCTGCTCGACGAGGCGCGCCAGGTGGGCGAGCGGCTACGCCAGTTCCGCGCCATGGGCCTGGCGCTGGCGCTCGACGATTTCGGCAGCGGCCAGGCCTCGCTGGGCTGCCTGAAGAAGTTCGATATCGATTTTCTCAAGATCGACCGTTCGCTGGTGCGCGAACTGGGGCAGGGCGATGCCGAACTGGCCCTGTGCGAAGCGATCATCGCGCTGGCGCAGCGGCTGGGCCTGAAAGTGGTGGCCGAGGGCGTGGAGACGGCCGTGCAGCGCGACCTGCTGCGCGCGGCCGGCTGCGATTATGCACAGGGCTATTTCTTTTCCGATGCCTTGCCGGCGCCGCAGCTGGGCGCCATGCTGGCCGCTCAGCCGGCTGCCTGAAGGGGCTGGCCTGCCTCGCCATCGCCGTCCATCAGCTGCTCGACGGCCGCCACGGTGTCGGCGGCGCTGACGCTGTCCAGGGTCAGGCCGGGCGCCAGCAGGACGCGGTAGCGGCTGCTGGCCGGGTAGAACCAGCGGTAATTGTCGGTGCGGATATAGTAGCCGACGATTTTCCTGTCGTAGGCCGAGGCCAGGTGGATCACCGACGTGTCGGGCGACACCACCAGTTCGCAGCGGCGGACCAGGGCCGCCAGCGCCAGGATATGAGCGGTCGCGGGCGCCAGCAGCACATTCGGCCGGGCGGCGCCGTGCACGATTTCCCCGGCGCGCGCTTCGCCGCCCGGCGCGGCGATCACCAGCAAGGCATGGCGCGGATAGCGCGCCGCCAGCGCGGCGCAGCAGCGCTGGGCGTCGGCCACGCTGACCGTGCGTTGCGTATTGCTTCCTTGGAAATTCAGGCAAAACAGGCCCGCGTAGTCGCGCAGCAGGGCGTCGCAGGCCGCATCGACCGGCGCCGCATGCGCATCGACGCCATACAGTTCGTAGCGCTCATCGATGTCGCGCAAGCCAAAGGCGGCAAACGCGGCGAAGTAGCTGCGCAGGATGTGCGCGTTGCGGTCGCACGGCACCGTATGGTCGAACATGCCCAGGCTGGCCGTCGAGGTGCCGTACTTGGGGATGGCAAAGCCCGTCAAATAGCGGGCGCCCAGCCATTTGATGCGCAACAGCAAGGGAATGGAAAAACGGTTGTAGGGGTTGAAGATGACGTCGTAGCGGCGCCGGCGCAGCTCGGCGATGGTGGTGCGCAGATCGCGCAGCAGCGATTGCTTGTCCCAGATTACGACGTCGTCGACATGCGGACAGCCGACCAGCAGCGCGCGGTTGGCGCTGCTGGCGGCCACGTCGATCTGCCAGTGGGGATAATGCTGCTTCAAGGCGCGCAGCAGCGGCGTGGTGACGATCATGTCGCCGATCTTGTCATTGCGTAAAATCAATACCTTGCGCACGCGCGCGATATCGAGCGGCTGCTTGCCGCGTTTGCCCAGCAGGGCATGACTGATCAGCCGGGCGACGGTCTTAATCAAGGGAACTCCGGGTGTGGATGACGGGGATGTGCTGGCGGCCATCGCATGGCGCCGGCGCACCAGCAGCATCTTACGGATTTTCACCGCCGGCAGATAGGGGAGCGCCGATTTTAATGTGCGCCGCGCCGCGTGACGGCGCGGCGCGCAGGCGGCGCCTAGCCCAGTCCCAGCAGGGCGACCACGCGCTCGCGGCTGATGCCGACCAGGGCCGAGCTGATCGCCAGCAGCGATTCATAGCCGGGCTTGCTGGCTTTTTCCGTGAAATTTTCCGCCAGCGTGTCCATGCTGACGCTGACCTGCGCCGGCTGCGCCCGCGCCACCCGTCCGGTGGCTTGCGCCAGCGCCAGGCTGACGGAGCTGCGTGCCTGCTGCAGGTGCGCCAGCGCCTGCACCACTTGCTGCAAGGTGGCGCGCAGGGCTTCGACGTCGCCGGTATTCCATTCTTCCGGCGCGATGGCGGCCGGTTCCGCATCCGTGCGCACGCGGCTCATCTGGCCGGTCGGGTAGCGGATGCCGCTGCCGCGCACGGACAGGCTGTCGCGCACGTTGGCCCACGCCGCTTCCGGCGTGCTGAACACCAGTTCGCCATTCTCGCCCTGCTTGACGCGGATGCCCGACGGCATCAGCGCCTGGTCGAAGCGGGCGATGATCTGCTCGCCGCTGAGACCCGGTTCGATATTCACGGAACGCAAGGCCTGGTTCGCGCCGCCCACGGAGAAGGCCAGCACTTCCTGCGGCCCTTCCTGCAGGCTGGCCATGGTCAGGCCGCGGATGCTGAAGTTCTGCTGCGCCGGCTGCGGGCTGGTGTAGCTGAGCTGTGCATCGAGCGTGCCGCCCGAGGCGCTGGCGCGCTGGCGCCAAGTATTGCTGAACTGGCGCACGCGCGCCTCGACCTGCCCCTCGCGGCCCTGGCGCGCGACCAGCTTGGCGGCCAGCTCGCTTTTCAGCGCCTGCAGCTGGCTGCTGCTGCGCGCCAGGTAGTCGAGCGTTTGCTGGGCGTTGGAAATTTCTCCCTGCAGCTGGTGATCCCAGTTGCTCAGGCCACGCTTCAGGCTCGCCGTCGAACTCCTCGCCGCCGGCGCCGGCGCTTCAGGGCGCGCGCTGGAGCTGGCGCTGCCGTTGATGGCGGCGGACGCGTCATCGACGACGCGGGCTGTGCCGGCGCCCTTGGCGCTGACGCCGGAGGAGGAAGAGGTCTGAGCGATGTGCATGATGGTCAGAGAAGGTCAAACAGGGAAATGGTGCCCACCTTGGCGTAGGCTTTGTAAGTCGCTTGCAGGGCCGTCTGGTAGCCGGTCAGTTCGATGGCGGCCGCGCCCATGTCGGTCTTTTTCAAGTCCAGCAGGGCGGTATTGTTCGACAGCGATACGTTGTCCAGGTTGCCGGAAAGCGTGGTCAGGATGTTTTGCGCGCCGCCGAAGATGGCGATCTTGCCGGCCAGCAAATCCATGCCGTCATCCGTGCCGTCGAGCGCGGCGCCCACCACCGTGCGCACGGCCGGATCGTTGGCGTTGACGCCCGGGACGCTGAGGGTGGTGATGGCCTGGTCGATCTTGTTCAGCCACACTTCCAGGTTTTTCACGTCGACGTTGGCCGCCTGCGTCACGCCATTGCCCACCACCACGGTTTGCGTGTCGGTGTTGCCAATATATGTGTAGCGCGCGCCCACGGCGGCCGTCGGGTCGTACTTGATGGCGGGCTGGTCGGTGGCGGTGCCGGAAAACATGTAGCGGCCTTCCTGGTCCTTCAGGTTGGCCGTGTACAGCACGCTGTCGCGCATGGCCGTCAGCGATTGCGTCATCGCATTCAGGTCGTCCGGCGCATTGCCGCCGTCGGCGGCCCAGACCAGCAGGTCGCGCGCCTGGCCCATGTCGGTGACCATGCTCGACAGGTAATTTTCATTTTTCAGCAGGCGCACTTTTACCGTGGCGATATTGTCCTGGTATTGCGAGACCATGGCTTGCTCGCGCGTCAGGCGCGAAATGCGCACGTTGCCGATCGGGTCGTCCGACGGCAGCTGGATGCGCAGGCCCGACGACATCTGCTGGGTCAGGTAATTGATGCGTTCCTGGTTTTGCTGAAGCGAAATATTGATCAGCGATTGGTACTGGCTACTGGCGACACGCATGATCTTCTCCTTAACCCATCATTGCCAAAGTGGCGTCAAACAAGGTATTCGCCACGGAAATGACCTTCATGTTTGCTTGATACATATTCTGGAATTCGACCAGGTTCATCGCTTCCTCGTCCTTGTTCACGCCGCTGGTGGACTTCCAGTCGTCGATGGCTTGCGCGCGCACCGTATTGGCCGTCTTCAGCAAGGCCTGGTTCTGCTGGCTGTAGATGCCCAGCTTGCCGACCAGCTGCGTGTCGGCGTCGCTGATCAGGACCGAACCCACCCAGTTGACATTGATCGATTGATTCTTGATGTCGATCAATTTCTGCAAGTTGCCGCTGTCGCCGGCAGCGCCCGTCAGCGACAGGGCCAGGTCCTTGGCGTTGAAGCCGGCGGTGATGCTCAGCTTGTCATTCGCGTACACCAGCAGGGGACCGCCGGTCGTGCCGGTCATGGTCTGGCCCAGGGCCAGCTGCGCGTTGACCTTGCTGGCCACGCTGCTGGCCATGTCGCGCAGCGACTGCTGCAGCGGCTTCAGGGTGTTCTGTTCGAATTCGCCGAGGCCGCCCATCTGGCCGCCGATGGCAACGGTGTCGAGGGTGTACGTCGACTTGGCGAAGTCCAGGCTCAGGGTCTGGTCGCCCGTCGCCGTCATGGTGCTGCTCAGGGAGCCGGCGATGCCGCCGATGACCAGCGGCTGGCCCGATTTCAGCGAGACATTGCGCGAACCGTCGGGCTGGTCGAGCACTTCGATGCCCATTTGCGCGGCCAGGCCGTCGATCAGCTGGTCGCGCGCATCCATCAGCGACGACACGTTCGTGCCCGAGGCCGTCGAGGTGCTGATGCGCTGGTTCAGCGCGGCGATATTCTGCAGCGCCGTATTGGCCTGCGGCACGATGGCGGCGCGTTGCTGGTGCACCGACAGCAACTGGTTGCCCATGACGGTGCTGATGCTGTTGAAGCGCTGCGACATGGCGTCGGCCGCCGTGATGATCTGCTGGCGCAGCGGCGTCGACGTGGGGTCGACGGCAGCCGCGTTGAGGGCGGCGAAAAAGCCGTCGAGGCCGTTGCTGATGCTCGATGCATCGTCGCCCATCACGCGTTCGAGCTGCGTCAGGTAAGGCTGGGTCTGCGAACGGGCGCCCTGGTCGGACGCGGCGCGCCACATTTGCTGGCTCTTGTAGGCATCGGCAAAGCGCAGGAGGGCCGACACTTCCACGCCATTGCCGGCCGAGCGTACGCCGACGCCGGCGCCAAGCGAGGACAGCAGCACGCCCTGGCGGGTATAGCCTGCCGTTTGCAGGTTGGCGATGTTCTGGCTGGCCGCATTGAGTGCGGCCTGGGCGGCGATACTGCCTGACAATGCATTGCTGATGATGCTCATTGGGCAAGGTTCTTTCGTGAAGAGTGTGGCGCGTGCGGGTGGACAGGCCTGGATTCGTTGTTACCTACAACAGGCGACGCTTCAGACGGACTTATTAAGCGCCGCTGCAATATTGTCGGTTTTGACAGCGCCTTTGGCTGAAACGGGGGCGCTGGCCGCCGGCAGCAGCTGGCGCAGGATGGCGTCGGCGATGCCGAAGGCGCGCTGGCCGGCCATCTTGTCGGCCACCAGATTGTCGGCCATTTCCAGCATGTCGCTGTTGATGGGGTCCTTGAAGACGCTGTCTTCGCCCGCCATCTCGCGCGTGCCCGAGCGCATCTGGCGCAGCATGTGCGAGATGAAGAAGGCTTCGAACTTGACGGCCGCCTCGGTGGCCTTGGCCGCGTAGCGCGGATCGGCCGGCGTGGCCGCCGCGGGGGAGCGGTCGTCGAGCGCCGAGGGCAGGGCGCTGCTGCTGTCGTTGATATTGATCATCAAATTACTACCAGTTCGCCTTCGATGGCGCCTGCCTGGTCGAGGGCTTGTAAAATTGCCATGATGTCGTCGGGCGAGGCGCCCAGGCTGTTGACGACGTCGATGATCGCCTGCAGCTTGGCGCCGGCCGGCCATTTGAACATATTGCCGTTGCCCTGGTCGACGGACACCTTCGATTGCGGCGTGACGGTGGTCTGGCCGCGGCCGAACGGCGCCGGCTGGCTGACGGCCGAACTTTCTGAAATGATGACCTTCAGCGAGCCGTGCGTGACGGCGGCCGCCTTCACGCGCAAGCCTTCGGCGATGACGACGGTGCCGGTGCGCGAATTGAAGACCACTTTCGGCGTATCGGCGCCGACGTCGATGCTCAAGGCTTCGAGCTTGGCCATGAAGGCCACGCGCTGGGTCGGGTTTTCCGGCGCCAGCACTTCCACGCTGGTGGCGTCGCTGGTGGTGGCGACGGCGCCGAAACGGCGGTTCACGGCTTCGACGATGTTGATGGCCGTCTCGAAGTGCGGGTGGCGCAGGTTCAGGGTGACGGTCGGCTTGGTGGAGAAATCGCTGAGGATTTCGCGCTCGATGTTGGCGCCGTTCGGAATGCGGCCCGAGGTGGGCGTGTTGACGGTGACGGACGAGCCGCTCTTGCCGGTGGCGTTGAGGCCGCCGACGACGACGTTGCCTTGCGCCAGCGCATACGTTTCATTGTCGGCCGCGCGCAGCTGCGTCAGCAATAAAGTACCGCCGCGCAGGCTTTTCGCGTCGCCCAGCGAGGACACGGTGACGTCGATGGCCTGGCCACGGCGGTAGCCGGGCGGAAACACTGCGCTGACCATGACGGTGGCGACGTTCTTGCTTTTCGATTCGGCGCCGTCCGGCATCTTGACGCCGAACTGCTTGAGCATGTTGACCACGGACTGGCTGGAAAACTTCACCTGCGTCGTGTCGCCACTGCCGTTCAGGCCAACGACGAGGCCGTAACCGACCAGCGGGTTGTCGCGCACGCCCTCGATGCTGACCAGGTTGCGCAGCACTTGCGCGGCGCTGGCGGGCAGGGACAGGCCGGACAGCACTGCGAGCATGGCTGCCAGGGGCAGGGCGGAGCGAAATTTCATGATGTCACCTTAAAACGGCATCCATGGGCCGACGAAGAAACGCGTCAGCCAGCCTGGCTTGTTGGCTTCGGCCAGGGTGCCCTGGCCGGAATAGGCGATCTGCGCATTGGCGATGCGCAATGATGACACCTGGTTGTTCGAATCGATGTCGGCCGAGCGCAGGTAGCCGCGCAGGCGCACGAATTCCTCGCCCTGGTTCAGGGTCAGGGTTTTTTCGCCCTGCACGCGCAGCAAACCGTTCGGCAGCACTTCCTGCACGATCACGGTGATGGCGCCGGACAGCGCATTTTGCTGCGTGCTGGTCGAGTCGCCGGCGAAGTTGCGGTCGGCGGACAGGTCGATGCCTGTCTTCGGGAAAGTCTTGCCCAGCAGGCCGGCGGCGGCGACGCCGACGGACGAACCCTTGTTGAACGAGGTGCCGGCCTTCTTGCTTGCCTGCGTGGTTTCCTGCAGGGCCACGGTGACGACATCGCCGACGCGGAAGGCGCGGCTGTCCGAGGTCAGGGCCAGGCCCGCATCGGGATTGAAGACGCCGCCGGCGACGCCGCCGCGCGCCGTGCTGCGCGGCGCCACCGGCAGCGGCGTATCGGAAAAGCTGGGCGCCAGCGGCGCGGCCGGACGGCTGGCGCAACCGGCCGCCAGCACCAGCAGCAGGGCCGCCGAAGCTTTCATTGCGGCCTTCATCAGCGTGCCGCTTGCGCCAGGTATTGCAGCATATTGTCGGCGGCCGACAGCACCTTGGTGTTCATTTCATAGGTGCGCTGGGCAGCGATCATGTCGACCATCTCTTCGACCACCTGCACGTTCGAGCCTTCCAGCGCGTATTGCTTGAGCTTGCCCAGTGCGCCTTCGCCGGGACGGCCTTCCGTCGGCGTGCCGCTCGATGCCGTTTCCTGGAACAGGTTTTCGCCCAGTGCCAGCAAGCCGGTCGGGTTGACGAAGCTGGAGAGGTTCAGCTGGCCCAGTTCCGTGCCGGCCACATTGCCCGGCACCGTGGCCGTGACCATGCCGTTTTCGCCGATGGTGATGGCCGTGGCATTGTTGGGCACGGTGATCTGCGGCACCAGCGGCAAGCCCTGGGCGTTGACCATCACGCCATTTTCATTCAGGCTCAGCTGGCCGGCGCGCGTGTAGGCCGCTTCGCCGTTCGGGCGCAGCACTTGCAAAAAGCCGTTGCCGGTGATGGCGACGTCGAATTCGCGGCTCGTCGTTTGCAGGCTGCCGGTGGTAAACACCTTTTGCGTGCCGACCATGTGCGTGCCGTTACCCAGCTGCACGCCCGATGGCGACAGGGTGTTGTCGGCGCGCTGCGTGCCCGGCTGCTGCTCGACCTGGTAGAACAGGTCTTCGAAGACGACGCGGTCGCGCTTGAAGCCGACCGTATTGACGTTGGCCAGGTTATTCGCGATGGCTTGCAGTTTTGCATCTTGTGCCTGCACGCCGGTCTTGCTGATCCACATTGCTGGATTCATGATTTACTCCTGATAATTTGATGGGCGTTGGGCTTAGGCGCCCAGCAGGCGGTTGCCGGACTCAGTCATGGAGTCGCTGGCCTTGAATACTTTCATCTGCAACTCGAAACTGCGGTTCAAGCTCATGGTGGCGACCATTTCCTCGACGGCCGAGACGTTGCTGCCTTCCAGGTGGCGGTCGCGCAGGCGCACCGTCGGGTCGGCTTGCAAGTCTTCGCCGCTGCGCGCCACGATCAGGCCCGCCTCGTTCTTGGTCAGCTCGCCCGTTTCCGCGTTGACCAGCTTGAGCTTGTCGACGGTCTGCATCTGCGCCGTGCCCGGTACCTGGATGGAAATCGTGCCATCGCCGCCGATCGACAGGCTGGTGTGCTCGGGAATCGTGATGGGGCCGCCTTCGCCCAGCACGGGCCGGCCGTTGATGGTCAGCGCGCCCGTTTCATCGAGGTCCATGGCGCCGGCGCGCGTGTAGGCTTCGCCGTTTTGCCATTGCACCGCGAGGTAACCGTTGCCCGTGACGGCCACGTCGAGCTCGCGCCCCGTTTCCTTGATGGTGCCGGTGCGCGTGGCGATGGCGCTCGACTGCGTCTGCGTCATGTGGCGGTCGTCGTAGCCATAGCCGTTTTGCAGCGGTTGGGCGGTCGACACCTCGAGGTTGGCGCGGAAGCCGCCCGTCTCGATGTTGGCCAGGTTGTTGGCGTGTACCTGCTGTGCCCGCAGGGCCCGGTCGGCCCCGCTCATGGCGGTATAAATCAGCGCATCCATTATGCTTTACCCTTGCGTGGTGGCGATTACAGCGCTTGCATCAGCGATTGCAGCATGGCGTTCTCGGTCGAGATGACCTTCGAGTTCGCCTGGTAGTTACGCTGCGACGTCATCAGGCCCACCAGTTCGGAGGTGATGTCGACGTTCGACTGTTCCAGCGAGCTCGTCACCAGTTTGCCGGCCATGCCGACGCCGGGACGGTCGTACATGGCGGTGCCGGACGTGGTCGAAGCGACCCAGCTGGTGTCGTTGACGGCGGTCAGTGCGCCTTCGTCAGGGAAGGTGGCCAGGGCGATCACGCCGATGCTTTGTTTCTGGCCATTCGTGTATTTCGCCACGACGGAGCCGTCGTCGGCCAGTTCCACGCCCGTGTAGGTGCCCGAGGCATAACCGTCGGCGCGGTCGGTCGAGGTCGTTGCTTCGCCGGCGAACTGGGTGGTGCCCGTGTAGTCGATGGCGACCGTCATGGCTGCCGCGCCAGGCGGCGTCGGCAGGACTGGCGAGGCGGTCGTGCCCGTCACCAGCTTGCCGGAGGTGTCGAACGTCATGCTCGTCACCGGCGTCACGTCGACGTTGTCGAAGGTGTAGTGCACGTCCACGCCCGTCGCCGTCTTGACGAAGTACTGGCCCAGCGAGTGCTTGGCGCCCAGCGAATCGTAGACGATCGAGGACTTGCCGCTGTTGTAGCTCAGTTCGTTGGTCTTGTTGAAGGGCACGGCCTTGATGGTCCATTCGGACGACATGTTGGCGGCATACGCCAGCTTGGTCGACGCCACGGCGGGAATCTGGCCCGTCGGAATGACCATGTCGCCCATGGTGCCCAGGGTGGTGCTGCCTTTTACCGACGCATAGCCTTGCACCAGGCGGCCGTTCGAATCGATCAGCTTGCCGTCGCTGCTGGCCGAGAAGATGCCGACGCGGCTGTAGTTCATGGTGTTTTGCGCATCGCGCGTGACGAAGTAGCCGCGGCCGTCGATGGCGGCGTCGAGCGCGCGGCCCGTGTTTAGCACGCCACCATTGAGCGACATGCTTTGCGTGACCGAGCCGATTTCCGTGCCCGTCGCGCGCGAACCGGCGTACATGGCCGAAAAGTTGGCGCGGCTGCTCTTGAAACCGTAGGTGCCGGCATTGGCGATATTGTTACTGGTGCTGTTCAACTGTTGGTTGATGGACTGGATACCGGACAGGGCGATGTCGAAACTCATGTTGACTTCCTTTAGTGAAGGACGAGATTAGTGTTCAGGAAAGGTGAGGGCGGATCAGGCCGTCTTACCGTTGAAGCCGGTGATCGCGCCAGGGTTGACTTCGCCCAGGTTCGACACGCTCAAGATCATGCTGCCGGAGGACGACAGGCGCACGCTGTTGAGCTTGCCTGCGATGTCGACCGACGGCTTTTCAGTGCCATTGGTGGTGACCGTCATTTTATAGGTGCCGGCAGGCAAGCCCAACGCGACGGGGTCGATGGTGAAGGGCACGGTACCGGGCGACTTGGCGCCCAGTTCGATCTTGTATTCCTTGTCGTCGACGCCTTTCAGGGTCACCGTGGTCTTGGTGGTGCCGGCGGCCAGCGCGATGCTGCCGCTGACCTTGCTCTTGTCGAGCTGCACGGTGTCGCTGTTGACCATCACTTCGGAACCGACTTGCGCGCCCAGGGCCAGCACCTGCATCGATTGCAGCACGCTGGCATTGGCGCTGGTCAGCGCCGACAGGTTCTGCATCGCTTCCGTCTGCGCCTGCTGCGTCAACTGATTGACGAACTGGCTAGGGTCGGTCGGCGCCAGCGGATCCTGGTTCTTGATCTGGGCCACCAGCAGCTTGGTGAACATGTCTTGCGTGGCATTGCTTTGCGACTTGACGGCGTTGCTGCCGCTGTTGCTGCCGCTGCTGTTGTTTGTAAAGAGATTCGTTTCCATGGCTTATGCTTCACCTAATTTGAGGAGCGACTGCTGCATCGACTTGATGCGGCCCAGAACTTCGACATTCGTTTCAAACGCGCGCGAGGCCGACATCATGTCGGTCATCTCGGCCACCTGATTGACGTTGGGGTAGTACACCATGCCGTCGGCATTGGCCATCGGGTGGCCCGGCTCGTAGACCTTGCGCAGCGGTTCATCGCTCTGCACCACGTCGAGCACCTGCACGCGGCCGCCCGCGCCGCTGGCGCCATCCATCACGGCGGAAAACACGGGCTTGCGCGCGCGGTAGGTTTCGCCTTCGGAACCGGCGACGGAATCGGCATTGGCCAGGTTGCTGGCGATGGTGTTCAGGCGCACGGTCTGCGCCGCCATCGCCGAACCGGCGATCTTGGAAATATCCTGGAAGCTCATGCGGGTCCTTATTGTCCGGAGATGGCCTTGGACAGACCCCTCAGTTTCATGTTGACGAAAGTCAGGCTGGTCTGGAAGTCGGTGGCATTCTGCGAGAATGCCGCCTGTTCGACGCCGATTTCGACGGTGTTGCCGTCGCGGCTGGGGTGGAAAGGTACGCGGTACAGGGCGCTGGCATCGTCATCGGTCGACAGCAGGCCGGCTTCATTGTCCTGCAGTTGCTGCAGGGCGCTGCCGAAATCCATGTCCATGGCCTGGAAGCCAGGCGTGTTCTCATTGGCGATGTTGGCTGCCAGCACGCGCGTGCGGTCGGCACGTAGTCCGAGTGCGTCGGCATGCACGCCCAGCGCTTCCTTGAAATTAATCCCCATGGTCATCCTTTGTGTTGAATTCGATCGTGCTTTTTGCAGTTCGGGCCAGAAAACAGGTGGTGCGGAGGTAAAATCCCAGCCAGGTCATGTTGACGCATGGTAAGGTCATGCCGCTTCAGTATCTTTGATTAAGGTTAGCAATGATTCATTTCAACAGCATTACGATGATCCGAAACAAGGCGCCACGTCCTCACATACTGCTTCCGGGCCTATTTTTACTGACCAGCCTATATAGTAGTGCAGGACGCGCAGAATTGCCAGCCGACAATATATTTTCACGTGTGGAACAGTTGGCGCGTGAGCAATTGGCGCACCAGGCGGCCACGGCCGGGTTGCTGGAACCGCAATTCCAGGTGGCCGTCGTGAAAAGCACGCGCCCCGTGCCGGCGTGCGCGGCGCCCGTCGCGCTGGAAGCGGCCGACAGCCGCTCCGCGCAGCGCATGCGCTTCGTGGCAGTGTGTCCTGGAAGCAACGGTTGGCGTTATGAAATGCTCGTGCGTGGCAGCGTCACGGCCCAGGTGGCCGTCACCAGCGCGCCCGTGACGGCGAATACGCCGCTGCAGGCCGGCGACGTGGTGCTGGCGCGGCGCGACGTGACGATGGTGCCGGACAGTATTTCCTCCTTGCCCGGCGCCGTCGGCCTGTCGAGCCGGCGCAGCTTGCGCGCCGGCGAAGTGCTGCGCCAGGGACAGCTGGCGTCGCCCATGCTGATCAAGCGCGGCAGCGCGGTCAGCATCGTCGCGCGCAAGGAGCAGGTGGAAGTGAGCATGGCCGGCGAAGCCATGGATCCCGGTGCGCTGGGAGAGGTGATACGCGTGCGCAACGCCACCAGCGGCACGGTGATACGTGCCAGGGTGGTCGATGCGGGCGTGGTGGAACCGGCCGAGATTCCCGGCCGTTAAGGGACGATCAGTCTGCGGCGGCCGTGCGCTGCAGGCGCGTCGCCAGCTGGGTCAGCTTGGCGGCGTAGTTGGGATCGGTGGCATAGCCGCCGCGCGCCAGGCCTTGCGCGAAGGCGCCCGCGTCGGCGCCCGTGTTCAGGGCGGCGCGGTAGCGTGGATTGTCGAGCAGCACCTGCGCATAGTCGCGGAAGGCGCTGGCCTGGTCCGGATAGCTGCGGAAGCGCTCGGTCTTCTTCAGGGCCGTGCCGCTGCCCGCTTCGTATTCGGTCGTGACATTGCTGGCCACGTCGCCCTGCCATTTGCCGCTGGCCTTGATGCCGAACAAATTATTCGTGTCGGCGCCCGTGCCCTGGCGCAGCGGACGCTGGCCCCAGCCCGATTCCAGCGCCGCGTGGGCGGCGACGATTTCCGGCGCCACGCCCAGGCGCGAGCCCGTTTCTTCCGTCCATGGCTTGATCGAAGCGAGGAATTGCTGTTGTACTTCGCCGATCTCGCCGCCCTGGTTGATGCTGCCCAGCACATTGACGGGCTGGCCCTGTTCCAGGTAGGCGCGGCCCTGCGGGTTCAGGGTGGTGGCGTTGCCGCCGCCCTGTTCGATGAACCGGGCCACTTCGCCCTGCACCTGCTGGAACACGCTGGCAAAGCTGCCGGTGGACGCGGTGCCGCTGGTCGCGCGCATATTGCTCTGCACGGCATTCGTTGCCGCCGTCGATGGCGTCGCCGCCGTGGCGCGGATGCCTGAAAAATCAGCCTGGCGCATAGGTATCTTCCTCGCCATGCAGCACGCGCTGCATGATGCTGTACTGTTCTGTTAAAAATTCGCTGTTGCGGGCATTCAGGCGCTTGCATTCAAGCACCATCTGTTCCAGCGCCGCCCAGTCGGCCTGGGCCTTGCTGCGCGCTTCGTCTTGCAATAACGCAAACAATTGCGCCATATCGCCTTGCGGACCCAGCAGGGCAGTGACGAGGCTGACGCGCTGGCGCCGGCGCGCATCGAGCTGTTCGACGGCGGCGATCACGGGTTCGGCCAGGGCCGTCAGCTGGGCGCTCTGGTGCTGCAAAGCGGCCTGGAATTGTTCGTCCAGCAAGGTGCGCAGCGCGGCGTAGCCGAGCTGGTCATCGGCCATGCCCTGCAGGACGCGGCGCACGGCTTCCTGGCGCGTGATGCCCTTGCGCGGCGCGGTCACGATTCGCCGCCATGGAAGCGCTGGATCAGGCCCGCCAGTTTCGACGGGTCGAATGGTAATTCGCCCTTGGCCAGCGCATCGCGCAGCATGGCCACGCGCTCGTGGTCGATCTCGGGCATGGCGCGCAGGGCGGCCATGGCAGGCTGCAGCACGGCCGATTGCATTTCCGTGCCGGCCGAGGAGCCGGGCGACACGGCGCCGGCGCCGGCGTTCTCGGCGATTGCCTCGGCAGGGGCCACGGCGCCGCTGCGCACGGTGACACCGGTATTGCCGGAGGAGATTTTCATACGTTGTCCCTTGCCCTTAATTTGCATGCTCGTCCCGTTCTTTCTTGGCGGGCAAGCCCAGTTTCTCGCGCAGGCGTTGCAGCGTGCCCGAGTCCGGCTCACCCACCTGCAGCTCTTCGCCTTGCGCCTTTTGCCCGGCCATGCCGAACATGGCGGCGATGCTGTCAGCCTGGCCACGCGTCAATATTAACAGTTCGATGCGGCGGTTGATGCCGGCGCTGGCGTTTTTCACGTCCAGCGGCGCGCGGTCGGCCATGCCCACCACTTGCAGCACGCTGTCCGGGCTCATGCTGCCAATCAGCAATTGCGCGCGCGCCGACATGGCGCGGTTGGCCGACAGGGTCCAGTTCGAATAGCCTTCATAGCCGGTATTGGCGTACTGCATCGAATCCGTATGGCCGACGATCAGCATTTGGTTCTCCATCTGCGCAAACACGGGGCCCATCTGGCGCAACAGCTTGCGGAAGCGGTCGGTCGGCACGGCGCTGCCGCGCACGAACATGCCTTGCTTGTCCGTATCGTGCAGCATGACGCGCAAGCCGTAGGGCGTGATCACCGATTGCAGATTGCTCTTCAGGCCCGCTTCATCGCTGAGCTTGTCGAGCGCGCGCGACAGGGCCATCAAGTCCTCCGGCGACTGGTAGCTGACCTTGGTTTCATTCTTCGGCGCCGAACCGGCCTTGCCATCATGCATCTGCTTGCCTTCCGTGCGCGTGTCGCCCGTGCCCTTGCGGGGCATGGGGAAGCGCTCGATCAGGCTGCCGCGGGGGCCGCCTTTCTGTTCCGGCATCACGCCCTGGCCTTCGCCCTGGCGGCTGCCGGCGCTGGCATCCATCATGATTTCCTTCATCGCCTGCTGTTCGCGCGCGGCCATCAGCCACAGCACGAGGAACAGCGACAGCAGGGCCAGGCAAAAGTCCGCGAACGCTACCTTCCAGGCGCCGCCGTGGCCGTCGTCGTCATGCTTGCGACCGGCCCGCTTGATGATGGCCTGTTCATGTTTCTCATGCGGCTTTAGCACGGCGGCCTCCCCGGCCTTGGCCTTGCTCTTGTTCCGCGCCGCCATCTTCCAGCGCATTGATCCAGCTTTCCAGCTGGGCGAAGCTCGGCTTGATGTTCAGCTGCACCAGGCGGCGGCCCGCATCGATGGCCAGCAGCGGCGGTTTGCCCGCCACGTGCGTGACCAGCACGACCTTCACGCACTCCATGGTCGAGCCTTCCTCGCCCACCAGCTGTTTCATCATATTGCACATCGGGTCGAGCACGCCGTAGCAAAAGAAGATGCCGATGAAGGTGCCGACCATGGCGGCGCCCACTTTTTCCGAGATTTCCGCCGCATCGGCGCCGTCGGCCACGGAATTCATGGCCATCACGATGCCGAGCACGGCGGCCAGGATACCGAAGCCTGGCATGGCTTCGGCGATCTTGTGCAGCGACTTCGACGGTTGCAGCAATTCGTCGTGGATGGCTTCCAGTTCCTGCTCCAGCACGCCTTCGAGTTCATGCGCGTTGATCTTGCCCATCGCCATCAAGCGGAAGTTGTCGACGATGAAAGCGAGCAGTTTCGGCTCTTCCAGCACCAGCGGATAGCGCTGGAACAGGGCGCTTTCGCGCGGCGCCTCGACGTGGGCGTCGAGCGCCTTCAGGCCGCCGGCCGCCGTTTGCAGCAGTTCATACATGAGCAGCAGCAACTGGCGCTGGAATTCCGAGCCTTGCTTCTTGTGCGTGACGATCTTGCGCATCTGGTGCAGCATTTCACCGAGTACATGCTTGGGGTTGCCCAGCACCAGGGCGCCGACGGCGGCGCCGATGATGATGATCAACTCCACCGGTTGCCAGATCGCGTGGACGGTGCCGCCCATCAGGGCGAAGCCTCCGAATACACACCCCATCACGATTAAGATACCGATAATTACCATGTCAACTGCCTTTCTGCGTCATTGTGCTGCATCAATTTGATGGGTTTTACTGAAACTATTGCCGAACTGGCGCTTCACTGTTAATCGTCTTGCAGCATGGCTTTCATCTTGCCCAGTGCCGTCTTGTTCAGCTGGCAGACGCGGGCGTCGCTCAGGTCCAGCACGGCGGCAATTTCCTTATAGCTCAATTCGAATTCGTAATACATCTGCACCACGCGCTGTTCGCGCTCGTCGAGCGCGCGCAGGGCCTGCTCCAGGCTGCGCCGCACCATCAATTGCTCTTCCGGACTCGGTGCGCTGTCGGCCTGGCCCAGGCTTTCCTGCAGCACTTCGTCGAAACTGGCGATCAGCTCGGCGTTTTCCGCCAGCTGGTATTCTTGAAACGCTTCCGGCGTCAGCTTCAGGGCCGCCATGATTTCCGCATCCAGCGGTTCGCGGCCCAGGCGCCGGGTCAGGGCGCGTACGCTGTCGCGCAGGCGGTGGCTTTCCTGGCGCACGGCGCGCGGGCGCCAATCCTGGCGCCGCAATTCATCGAGGATGGCGCCGCGGATGCGCAGGCTGGCATAGCTGCCGAAGGACTGGTCGGGCACGCCGTAGCGGCGCAGCGCTTCCAGCAAGCCCATCAGGCCAATCTGTTCCATGTCGTCGCGGTCGATGGCGCCCGATACCTGCGAATTGAGCTGACGCACGATGCGTTTCACCAGGGGGGCATACGCCACCAGATGTTGTTGCTCTTCGGCAACGCTGAGCACGGCCGCGCAAGCGCTGGCGGCCGCATATTCGCCGGCGCCATACGCTTCCTGGTATTGCTCTACATAGGCCAAGGGATCTCCCACTAGGTCGGCTGGCGTGTCGGCTTATTCAATGATCAGCTTGCCGACCATGACTTCGGTAAACGGCTTTTCCATCTGTTCGCGTTCATAGCTGACATTGAAAGCCTTGTTGATCTGCTCGGCATACTGCTCCACCGTCATGGTTTGCGCCTTGTCCATGGGAAAGCTCGACAGCGTGCTGACGGCGATCGAGCGCATCAGTGGCAAGTGATCCTTGGTCAGCTTTTCCTTTTCCTCGGTGGTGGCGATCACCAGGTCGGCCGACAGGTAGTGCGTGTCGCTGTCGCCAGGACCGCGGCGCAGCATCACGATGACCTTGTCGAGCGTGATGAACTTGCGCGCCTTCTTGCCCGTGGCGGGCGGCGGCGGGGCTTTTGCCTCAGCAACCGCGCCAGGTGCGGACACGGGCTTGGCCAGGTACCAGATGGCGCCACCGGCCGCGCCGGCGGCCAGCACGGCCACCGCGACAAAGCCGGCTATCAGTTTCATTTTCATATTCATCAGTTGTACTCTCGCTCATGCATGGCGTAAGTGTTGCTGGAGGATGTGCCTGCTGGCGTGCCGTCGGACAGGGCGCGGCCCGGTTCCGCCTCGTCCTGCTGGCGTCCCGGCTGACGCTGGCCGCGTGCATCGCCCTCGGCAAACGCCTGCGCGGCCGGGCTGCGCGGCGTGGCGCTGATATTCACGGCCACGTCGGTATATTGGCGCTGCGCCAGGTCGCTGCGCATGTTTTCGCCGATGCCCTGCAACTGGCGCAGTACTTCCGTGTTCGATGCCGTGACATTCACTTGCAGCGCGCCGGCCGTGTGGCGGATGGAAATTTCAATGCGGCCCAGCATGGGGGGATCGAGGCGGATCGTCGCGTGCTCGCTGTTGCGGCCGATCTGCGTCTGCAGGCGTTCGCCCAGCGCCTCGCGCAGCGGTTCCTGCCATTGCTGGGCTGGACCGTTGAGCTTGATCGTGTCGCCGCCGGCAGCGGCCGGCGTGGCGTTCGCCACGGCGCCCGTCAGGCCCAGGTTGGGCGCGGCCGATGCGGCGGGGCTGGCGGCCCGCTCGCCATCGCGCGCGGGGGCGGCGACAGCGGCAGCGACGGGGGCGGCTTGTTTCAGCAGCGATTCGAACGGCAGGGCCGTGGCGCTGTCCGCGCCGCCCTTGGCTGCCGGCAATGGGTTGGCGGCGGCCAGCGGTTCGCGCGTGTCGCGGCCCGCCGGTTGCGGCACAGCCTGGCTGCTGAGGGTGACGGCGGCCGGATGCAGGCTGATGTTCAGTGCCGGATTGGCTTGCGCCGCGCTGGCCTGCACCTGCGTCTGCGCCGCGGCGCCGCGCGCTTCTGCCGCCGCCGCGTCCGCCTGTTGCGGCAGGGCAACGGGCAAGGGGGCAAGCGGCAAGCCGATGACGGGCAGCGCCATCGCTGGCAGGCTGCCGCCGTCGGGTTTGCTGGCCGTGTCGGTGTCGGTGTCGCCATCGTTGGCGGGGACGGCAGCGGTGTCCTGCGTCGTCACGCCCGTCACATCGAGCACTTGCGCGAACAGGGGCAGGGCCGATGGCGCGCTGGCCGTCGTGCCCGCGGGCGCGGCGCCGCCTGGCAAGCCGGGCAAGAGTGCCGGCAGCGCCGGTGCTGCGTTGGTCGTCGGCGCAGGCTGCGCCGGTGCTGTGTTGAAGCTCATGATCATGCTTGATACCCTTCAGAGTCGAATTCGCCGAGCGCGGCGTAGGCGACCCAACCTTCCTTATTTGCCTGTAATGCGCCCAGGTGCAAACCCAGGCGTTCTTTTTCCTCAGAGCAAATTTTAACCGCTTGCGCGTGAATTTTGCGCAATTGCAACAATTCTGTTTGTTCCAGCGCATTCCATGCGCCACGTTCTGCCAGCAGGGGAATGTTTTTCGCCAGGCTGGCAGAGAGTTTTCCCATCGCATCCCAGTCCTTCTGGGCAATGGCGGCGCTCAATTGCCGGTTCAGCTGTTGCAGGACGCCGCGCCTAGGCATTGTTGGCCTGGACGCCCACCCAGCCACGCTTGATGGTGGTCATCAAGGTAGTCACTTCATCGATCAGGGCAGGGTCGAGCTTGATGCCGGCCGTGTACAGGCGCGCCACGCAATAGTCGTACAGGCGCGCCAGGTTGACCACCACTTCGCCGCCATTGTCGAAATCGAGCGAGCTCGACAGGCCGTTGATGATCTGCGTGCATTTATCCAGGCTGATCGCCTTCTGTTCGTAGCGCTTGCCCACGATATGCCCGCGCGCGCGCGCCAGTTCTTCCAGCAGGCCATCCGTCAGCACCAGCACCAGTTCGACTGGCGAGGCGCGCGACGTCTGCGCATCGAGGTTGACTGCATGGTAGTTGCCGTAAGCTTCATTGTTTAACATGTCTTATTTCTCACTGTCTAAACTTGCGGCGGCGCGGCAGGCACGCTCGCCTTAGGATTTGTCGTTGCCGAACATGGCGTCGAACATGTCGACCGTCTTGTACATTTGCTCCTGCATCACTTGCAGGCGCGTAAATTGATCGAGGAAACGCTTGTAGGCCGTGTTGTACTGGGCCGTCAGCAAATCGGTGCTCTTGGTCAGCGATTTCTGCAGGCTGGTATTGGCGTCGAGACGCTGCACCAGCTGGCCCTTGGTGATGTTGCTCCATTGGCTCAGCGCCTTGTCCAGGCCGCCGAACACGCCCGATGGGGCCGACAGGCTGTTGTTGCCAAACAACTTGTCCAGGTCGCCAGGGTTCGATGCCAGCTTGGCCGTCAGCTTGGCCGTATTCAGGCTCAGCGTGCCGTCGCGGTTGGCGGTCACGCCATACGACACCAGCGAAACGCCGCCGATGCTCTGGCGCAGCAGATTGTTCATGTTGCTGCGCAGCGCGTTCAAGCCCGAATCGTGGGCGAAGATGCCGGCCGCCACGTTCTTGTCCGGATCGCCGGAGCTGGCCAGGCCGTCGAGCACGCTTTTCAGCTTGTTGTAGGCGTCGACGAACGCTTGCACATTGGTTGCCGTGCCGCCGCTGTCGGTGGCCACCGTGACCGTCACCGGCGCGTCGCCCGTGTTCATGGCTTTGCTGAACGTCATCTTCACGCCCGTCACGTTGGTGAAGGTGTTCGATGCCTGGGTGATCTGCGTGCCCGTGTCTTTTGCGCCCAGCCAGACGATGGCGTCCTGCGCCTTGACGACTTCCTTGATGTTGGTGGCCGCATCGGTCACCAGCGCCTTGGTCAGCGCCGTATTCGTCACGCTCGAGGCGTCCAGCGTGACGGCGTTTTCCTTGCCCGTCAGGTTAGACGTCAATACCAGCTGCGCCTGGTTGCCGATGGTGACGATGGACGCCGTCACGCGCGAATTGTTCTTGCTGTTGCCATTGATGGCGGCGGCGATTTCCTGCGGCGTCAGGTTGCCGTCGGCATCCTTGTCGGCGGCGCTCAGGTCGATGTCAAAGCTGTTGTCCGCGGTGACGGGGGCCAGCGGGTCGCCGATCCGCACGGCCAGCGTGCCGCTGCCGGCGGCGGGGCTGCTGGTCAGGCCGCCGTACGAGGTCTGGCTGGCCGTGGCCAGCTGCTGCACGAAGAAGGAATAGCTGCCGGCGACGGCGGTGGCGTCGGCCGTGCCGCTGCCATATGCGGTATTGCTGAAGGTGGCGGACTGGCTCAGCAGCGACTTGGTGCTGCTGCTCATGGTCGTCATCGAGCTCTGGAAGGCGCTCATGGCCAGCTTCAGGTTGTTCAGCGCCGTGGCCGTGTTGTTCGCCAGCGCGGTCTGCTTAGTCAACTTGTCCTGCTGCGCCGCGACTGCCTTGGTCGCCAGGTTTTTTGCGGTGACGATCGGATCGTATTGCGGTGCAGTAATTACGTTTGCCATGCCAGACTCCTGAATAAAGGGATATACCGGTACAAGGCGACCCCCATTCCCGTTTTGTGAAGTTTTCCTGAAAGAAACTTACACAAGCTTCATTTTACCTGCCCGCGGAACCAGAATTGCGTCGCCAGTTCGTCCTGGCGCTTGGCATCGACTCTTTGTTGCTCATTTGCAACATGCTTCTGTTTCTGCGTCAGCACCTGGTCCAGCACCTCGCGCTTGGCCCAGGCCGTGTTCAGCGCGCGCTGCGACACGGCCATGTTGGCCTCATGCAAGTGCAGGTCGGTACGGTGCTGGTCGGCCATCTGCATGACCGCCTGCTTGAAGTTGCCGCAGTTGACGGACAGGGCCAGGGGCAGGGCGCCGCTGGGGCCGCTATCCGTGTACAGGCCCGTCAGGCGCTCCAGGTTCTTCTGGTAGCGTTCGCGCACGGCCGTCTGCGCCGCCATTTCGCCCTGCAGGCGTTCCACCTCGGTGCTGCGCAGGCCGACCAGCGTGGTCAGGTTGCGGATGGTATGCGAGTCGCTCACAAATGCTCCTAGGCCATGATTTGTTCAAGTTGTTCGATGCAGGGCGCCATCGGCGCCTCTTCCTTGGTGCCCTGGCACAGGAATGCCTCGATCGGCGCGTGCAGTTGCACGGCGCGGTCGGTGATGGGGTCGGCTCCGGGCACGTAGGCGCCCAGCGGGATCAGGTCGCGCACGCGCGCATGGCGCGCCATCGATGCCTTCAGCGCGCGCGCCGCCTGCATGTGGCCGGGCGTGATCACCTGCGCCATGCAGCGGCTGATCGAGGCGGCGATGTCGATGGCGGGGTAGTGGCCCCGTTCGGCCAGTTCGCGCGTGAGCACGATATGGCCGTCGAGAATCGCGCGCGCCGTGTCGACGACGGGATCCTGCTGGTCGTCGCCTTCGGCCAGCACCGTGTAGATGGCGCTCATGCTGCCTTCCGGATGGGCGCCGTTGCCGGCGCTCTCGACCAGTTGCGGCAAGTTCGAAAACACGGATGGCGGATAGCCGCGCGTGGCCGGCGGTTCGCCCAAGGCCAGCGCCACTTCGCGCAAGGCCATCGCATAGCGCGTCAGCGAATCGACCAGCAGCAGCACGTGCTTGCCCTGGTCGCGGTAGTGGGCGGCGATGGAGTGGCACAGCTCGGTGGCCATGATGCGCATCAATGGCGATTCGTCGGCCGGCGCGATCACCAGCACGGCTTTCTTCAAGCCTTCGGCACCGAGCGACTTTTCAACGAATTCGCGCACCTCGCGGCCCCGTTCGCCGATCAGGCCGACGACGACGACATCGGCCACCGTCTGGCGCGTGATCAGGCCCAGCAGCACGCTCTTGCCGACGCCGGAACCGGCCATCAGGCCCACGCGCTGGCCCTTGCCCAGGGTCAGCATGCTGTTGATGGCGCGCACGCCCACGTCCAGCGGTTCGACCACCGGTTGTTTCTTCAGGGGATTGACCTTCGGCGGCGTCACTTCCAGGATGTGTTCGCCACCGAGGCGGCCCAGGTCGTCGATCGGCTCTCCCAGGCCATTGACCATGCGGCCCAGCCACGAGGGGCCGATCTGCAGGCTGGCCTTGTCGGGCAGGGGCAGCACGCGCGCGCCCGTGGTCAGGCCCGTGGCCTTCTTGAACGGCATCAGGTAGGACAGTTTTTCGCGGAAGCCGACCACTTGCGCATCGAGCCACTCGCCATTCACAGTTTCAATTTGACAACGCTGGCCCGTGTGCAGGCGGCAGCCGGCACTTTCCAGCAGCAGGCCGGAAGCGCCGACTAGGCGGCCGGTCGGGGTCGCGACCGGGATGTCGCCGATCTCGAAGCTGCGCAGCGTGTCGGCGATCATGCAGGCGCGCCCTGGTCCGCGTGTTCGGCGGCCAGCGCCAGGTGGCTGCTGACCTGTTCCATGCAGGCCGACAGGCGCTGATGGCAGCCGGCATCGACTTCATTGTCGCCAGCCTTGATGCGGCATTCGCCGGCGTCGAGGCGGGCGTCGGCGATCAGGTTCCAGCGCTTGGCGCGCTTCGGATCGAGTTCGCTGATGCGTTTCAATTCTTCCGGGTTGAGGAAGACGTCGATTTCCTCGCGCGTGGGCGGCATCGATGCCAGCGTTTCATCGACCAGGGCCAGCAGTTGCACGGGCTGCAGCGCCAGTTCGGCGCGGATCACCTGGCGCGCCACCTTGGCCACCAGGTCGACCACTTCCTTGCGCTGCGCGGCGCGGTAGTCGGCGCGCACCTTTTTCAGGTCGCGCAAAATGGCGTCGACGGGGCGCGCCAGGCGGTCCAGCGCCACCAGCGTTTCATTGCGGCCCTCTTCGCGGCCCTGCGCCATGCCATCGTTGCGTCCGGTGTCGTAGCCATCCTGCTGGCCTTGCACCAGGCCCACTTCATAGCCGTCGCGCTGGCCCTGTTCGAAGCCTTCCGAGACGGACGCCTGCCACTGGCCATCCGTATCCTCGTTGGCGCTGCGCTGGCCGGCGGCGATGAACTGCGACAGCGGCGGGAAACGATACGAGCGAAAGTGCTTCATTCAATCACCGCTTCGGCAAACAGTTGCACTTCAATCTCGCCCGCATCGGCGAGGCCCTTGACGGTGGCCATGATTTCCTGGCGCGTCTGTTCGATACGGCTCAACGGCACGGGGCCGGAACGGCGCATCATGTCTTCGAAGCTCTGTGCCTGGCGGCGCGGCATGGTTTTCAGCACGGCGTCGCGGATCGATGGTTCCGCGCCCTTGAGGGCGATGGCCCACTGTTCCATCGGCACGTCTTCCAGGATGCGCGTGAGCGTGACGTCGCTCTGCGTGGCCAGGATCAGGAAGTCGTACATGCTCAGTTCGATTTCCGACACGACGTCCGGGTCGTGCGCGCGCAGCAGTTCGACCAGCGCGGCGCGGTTGCCCGGCATGCGGTTGAGAATCTCGGCCGCCTGGCGGATGCCTTCCACGCTGGTGCTTTGCGTGTCGAGCGTGCCCAGGCAGCGGCCCACCAGTTCGTCGAGCTCGACCAGCAGGTCGCGGTCGATCTCGTCCAGGCGGGCCAGGTTCAGCAGCACCAGGTCGCGGCCTTCGACGGGCAGGGCGTCGAGGATCTGTCCGGCCAGCGCGGGCGGCAAAAAGGCCAGGAAGACGGCTTGCATCTGCACGTGTTCGTTGACGATGTATTCGGCCAGCCATTTCGGCGAGGCCCACTGCAGGCGCGCCATCTTGGGACGGATGGCATCGCCGTAAATGTTGTTCAGCACGCTATTGGCGATATCGTTGCCCAGCGCCATGTCCAGCGAGCGCTTCAGGTAGCTGCGCGAGGCGCCGTGCACGCCGCTTTGCTGGCGGTAGTCGTCGAAGAAGGTCTGCATGGCCGTTTTCACGGCCTCGACCTTGATGCCGCTCATGCGCGACATCACTTGCGTGACTTCCAGCAATTCTTCGCGCGACAGGCAGCGCAGCACGTTGGCCGCCTGTTCTTCGCCTATGCTCAGCAGCACGATGGCTGCCTGTTCCACGGGATTCAGGCTGACGCTTTCGTACTCGTTGGCGTCAGGGGAATTATTGTTGTTGAGTTCGGCCATTTTTCTGCATCCATTGTTTGACGACTTCGGCGACACGCTCGGGTTCTTTTTCAGCCAGCACTTTCAGGTGGTCGACCATCACGTCGACCGCCGAGCCAGGCGGCGGCAAGTCATAGTTTTCCAGCAGCGGCACCACCGGCATGCTGCCGGCGCCCGTTTCGCCTTCCAGCGCCGGCAAGCCGTTCAAGCCCAGCGCTGGCGCGCCGGCAACGGTCACGCCGCTGGCGCCGGCGGCGCTGCCGCCCAGGGCCAGGGCTGGATCGATCTGTTTCAGCGCTGGCGGCGCCAGGCGCGAAGTCAGCAGGCGCAGCAGGGGGCGCAGGATCAGGAAGTAGCCGAGTACGGCGCCGAGCGCGTACAGCAGCCAGCTGCTGAAGTCGACGACCGTGTCGCGCTCTTCCCACCACTGCGCCACGGGCGGCTTGGCGGGGAAGGTCAAGGCTGTCAGGCTCAGGCTGTCGCCGCGCTGGGCGTTGATGCCGAGGCCGCTGGTGAGCATTTTTTCAATATTGCCCAGTTCGGCAGGGGTCCAGCCGGTTTTTGGATTCGGTGCGGCGGCGCTGTTGAGGACGACGGCGACGCTGAGTTTTTCCAGGCGGCCACGGCTGCGCTTGATCTGCGTGATGCTGCGGTCGTAGGCGTACTGGCGCGTGGTGGCGTTCTTGCGTGCCGTGCCATCGTCGGACGGCTTCGGTGCGCCATCGGCAGGGGCGGCGCCGGCGGCATCGGCCGGGGCCGGCACGGCGGCTGCCGGCGGACGGTTCGACAGGCTGCCGGGAATGCCGGCCACGGTGCGGTTGCGCTCCTGTTCTTCGCGCATCGCTTCGCTGGTCACTTTCGGGGCTTCGCCGTATTTTTCCAGCGTTTCATCGACGCGGTCGTTGTTCACGGCGGCCGTCACGCTGAGCTTGAAGTTGTCTTCGCCGATGACGGGGCCGAGCAGGCCCGTGACGTTGCGGCGGATGTCATCCTGGAAACGTTTCGCGCCTTCGTTGCCGGCGGCCGAGGCGTCGAAGCCGTCCGTCAGGTCGATGTGCGAGGACAGCAGGTTGCCGCCCTGGTCGACGAGGCTGACGCGCGTGGGCGCCAGGCTGGCGACGCTGCCGGCCACCATGTTGATGACGGCGGCGATCTGTTCCGGCGCCAGGGTGCGGCCCGGCTTCAGGGCCACGACTACCGAGGCGGACGATTTGTCGCCGTCGCTGGCGACGAAGGAAGTCGATTTCGCAATCGACAAATGGACGCGCGCCGAAGCGATCGCGTCCATGGTCATGATGCTTTGCGCCAGCTCGCCTTCCAGGCCGCGGCGGAAGCGCACGTCCTGCACGAATTGCGATACGCCCAGCGGGTCGTTCTTGTCCATCAGTTCCAGGCCGGCCGGCAGCTGCGCCGTCACGCCTTTCGAGGCCAGCAGCATGCGCACCTTGCCCAGCATGGCGTCCGGCACCAGCACCTGGCCGCTGTCCGGATGCAGGCGGTAAGGGATGTGTTCGGCGTCCAGCGTTGCCATCATGTCCGTCACGGCCACTTTTTCGCGTGCGCCGAAGACCGGTTTGTAGTTGGCCTGGTCGCGCCAGAAATACATGGTCACCATGGCGGTGATGCCGATGGCCAGCACGACGATGGGAACCAGGTTTTTCAGCAGGGCAGGCGGGATGGCGGGCTGGGCGCCAAGGCGCCAGCGCGCAAATGCGGACTTCATGGTGGTAATCACTTGGGGTAACTTTCGCTGGGAGGCTGGGGCGTGGAGCTTACAAAGGCAGTTTGATCAGTTCGTCGACGGCGCCCATGACCTTGTTGCGCACTTGCATCAACATGGAAAAGGACAGGCTCGCTTCCTGGCTGGCCAGCATGGCGCCGACCAGGTCGTCGCTCTTGCCGCTGTCGACGTCGCTCATTTTTTGCGCGGCCATGCGGTCGTCGCTGTTGATCTTGCCGACGGCGTCTTTCATGGTTTGCGCGAAGGAGAAGCCCGATGTTTCCCCTGCGCCGAATTGGGCGGCGGGCATGATGCTGGCGCCCAGGGCGCGCGCGTCGTTGCTCAGTGCTGCCAGATCGGCCTTGATCAGACCTGCGAGTTCATTGCTCATCTTGCCCTCTACTTTCAATATGCGGTGACGTATCAATCAGAAATACTGGTGTTGCCATTCCGGCGCAAGCGGCACCGCGGTGCCTTTTTTGCCTGGTCCGATGCCCCTGGACCCATCAGTTTTATCAGTTGCCACACCATCCGCTGCGAGCAGTATCAAGCAAACCCACGCTGACGAACGCACACTATTTGCAAGGCCATGACAACGAATGTCTAGCTGATAAAAGTTTCTACAGGTGGCAATCAGAGGGGCTGGAAACTGCCATAAAAACCGGAATCAGGTAAGCGGAATGGCGCACTGCAAATCTAAATTATGTCGCTATAAGCTTACCTCGCGGCAACTATAAAGTAAAGAGTGGATTGGCTCAAGGAATATTGATACATGGCAATATTTATGATTTTCATGTATTGTTCAGCACCGTAGTCATCCAGCATGCGATACGATGCGCAATCGTTTGCTTGCGCCGCCGTTCACATAGGCAAGATGATGCTGTATTTAATTTCGGGCGATCCGTATAATTTGTTCTGCCACCGCAATACCGACATGACCACTACATGACAACCATTACCAAGACAGATCAAACTGTGCGCCATCAAGTCCTGGATTCCTGTCTGCTTGGACGTCCTGTCCATTTGCTGCATGTGTTCGGCGCCCAGCTGCGCGACGACCTGGCCGTGGCCCTGCGCCAGCCCATGAACCGCCGCTACTGGGGTAATTTCCAGATCGACGCCGTCGCCTTGTCGCGCGTCGAAAACGAGGACAGCGTGAATCGCTGGCTGAGTTTTTCCACGCCTGCGGGCCAGACCGGCTTCACCCTCGAACGCCAGATATTGCTCAGTGTCCTGAACTATCGCTATGGTAGTGCCGGCGCCAAGGGCGCCTTGCCCGATCCGGCGCAGGTGCGCGTGACGGCCACGGAAGAGCGTTTGGCTGTGGTGCTCGGACAACAGTTGGTTACCAGCCTGTTCGCCCGCATCCACAAGAATCTGCACACCTTGGGCAAGAGCAGCAGCATCGACGCCAGCGCCGAGGTGGCCGTGCAGTCGGGCGTGCATCCGCCGCGCGGCAGCTGGATCGTCACCGTCTCGCTCAGCGATGTCGAGGCGGGGCAGAGCGGTACCTTCTGGTTCTCGCTGGACAAGCGCCTGATGGCCGACGTGCTGCGCGGCCTGCTGCCGGAGCGCGCGCAGGCGAAGAAGGCGCTGCGCAGCGTGCGTCCGCTGGCTTCGCGCCTGCAGGTGACGCTGGAAGGCCGCCTGGTCAGCAAGCAAGTGCAGCTGGGCGCCTTGTTCGACTTGCGCGTGGGCGACGTGATCCCCGTCAGCCTGAGCCGCACCGATGTGATGCTCGACGATTCCCGTCTGTTTACGGCAGCCGTTTCCGAACACAAGGGCAAGCTCTGTTTAACCTCATTTGAAGATGTCGAATAATATGAATATGACCGATACCAACCAGAGCGAAACCCTGCTGGAAGACCTGGGCGACGATATGATCATCGACCAGGGCGACGTCTCCGACGTGGCCAGCACCCGCGCGCGGCGCGACATTCCGCAAATGATGCGCAAGATTCCCGTCACCCTGACCCTGGAAGTGGGCTCGGCCCGCATCTCGCTCGAGGAGCTGATGGCCATCGGCCCGGAAAGCGTGATCGAACTCGACATGCTGGCCGGCGAACCGCTGGTGATCAAGGTCAACGGCACGCCGATCGGCCGCGCCGAAGTGGTGGTGGCCGGCGAGAACTATGGCCTGAAAGTCATCGACCTCGACGGCCTCAATCTCGACATGATGACAGCATGAAGCTGGCGGTACCCGGTTTGAGCCGGCGCCGCGGCACGCTGGCTGCTGCGCTGGCCGTTCCCGTCCTGATGTTGTGCTGCAGCGCCGCCGGCGCGCAGGATTTATTGTCCGGCATCGTGCCGGGCGCGAAGACCGACCTGTCGGTCAAGATGCAGATCCTCGTCGTCATGACCCTGCTCGGGCTGCTGCCCGTGATGGTCATGATGATGACCAGCTTTACCCGCTTCGTCATCGTGCTGTCCCTGCTGCGCCAGGCCCTGGGCCTGCAGCAGGGCTTGCCGAACCGTATCGTCACCGGCATCGCCCTGATCCTGACCCTGCTGGTCATGCGCCCCATCGGCGACCAGGTGTGGAAGGAGGCGTTCGTGCCTTACGACCGCGACCAGATCGGCATGCAGGAAGCGCTGAAGATCGCCGAAGTGCCGATTTCGCGCTTCATGCTGGCGCAGACGAGCAAGGCGGCGCTGGCGCAGATCGCCCACCTGGCGGGCGAACCGTCGACGATGCGCCCGCAAGACCACAGTTTCACGGTCAAGCTGGCCGCGTTTGTCTTGTCCGAACTCAAGACGGCGTTCCAGATCGGCTGCATGCTGTTCATACCGTTCCTCATCATCGACCTGGTGGTGGCGTCCGTGCTGATGGCGATGGGCATGATGATGCTGTCTCCGCTCGTCATTTCCCTTCCGTTCAAGCTGCTGCTGTTCGTGCTGGTCGATGGCTGGACCCTGACCGTCAACACCCTAGTCACCAGCATACAGGGCTATTGAAGCATGTTTACCCCTGAAGTCGCCGTCGACCTCGTCATCGAAGCGCTGCACATCGTCATGCTGCTGGTGGTGATACTGGTCGTGCCCGGTCTGCTGACGGGCCTGGTGGTGGCGCTGGTACAGGCCGCCACGCAGATCAACGAGCAGACGCTGAGCTTCCTGCCGCGCCTGCTGGTCACCTTGCTGGCCCTGATCCTTGCCGGGCGCTGGATGTCGGGTTACCTGATGGATTATTGCGTTTCCATTTTTCAGCGCGCGGCCACCCTGGTCGGATAGCGCCGCGCGCCCATGGATCAGATTTTCAATCAGGTGCTGCCGTTCATGCTGGCCGTGTGGTGGCCGTTCTGCCGCATCCTGGCCATGCTCAGCGCGTCGCCCGTGATCGGCGACGCCATGGTGCCCGTGCCCGTGCGGGTGCTGCTGTCGCTGGTGCTGGCGATCCTGATGCTGCCCGTGATGCAAGCCTCGGGCGCCTCGCAGGACTTGCTGAAGATCGATCCGTTTTCCCTGCACGCCCTCGTCGCCACGCTGGAGCAGGCCGTCATCGGCTTCATCCTGGGCCTGGCGTTTCACTTCGCCATGTCGGTGATGTCGGTGCTCGGCTACCTGGTGTCGAGCCAGGTGGGCTTTTCCATGGCCGTCATGAATGACCCGCTGAACGGCACGTCGTCGGACGTCATCACCGGCTTGCTCACCATCATGTGCATGATCGTGTTTTTCGCCATCGACGGCCACCTGGTGCTGACGGGCGTGATCGGCGCCAGCTTCACGGCCTGGCCCGTGGGGCAGGGCTACGGGCCCATGCTGCTGCAGGCGGTAGCCTACAACGTGGCGTGGATCTTTGCCGCCGCCATGCTGCTGGCCTTGCCGATCGTGTTTTCCACCATGGTGGTGCAGCTGGGCTTTGGCTTCCTGAACCGCGTGGCGCCGTCGCTGAACCTGTTTTCGCTGGGGTTTTCCATGATTACCGTGTTCGGCCTGCTGATGCTGGCGCAGATCGTGCGCTACGTGCCCGAGCACTATATCGCCATGACCAACCGGGTCCTGGACATGATCCAGGAACAGATGCGGGTGGCCCATGGCGGATAACAGCACCGGCGACAAGACAGAAAAGGCCTCACAGCAAAAGCTGAAGAAGTCGCGCCAGGAAGGGCAGGTGGTGCGGTCGCGCGACCTGTCGACGGCGCTCGGCATCCTGATCAGCATGAAGGTGTTTATTTTCCTGCTGCCGGGCTACCTGGAAAGTTTCCGCGAACTGTTCGCCATGGCCTTCATGCCGCTCGACAGCAAGGGCGCGCTCGAAAATGCCATGTCGATGGCGTTTACCACCTCGGTGGGTTTGCTGATCAAGATGGTCATACCGCTGTTCTGCGTGCCCCTGTTTGTCGTGCTCGGCTCTATGGTGCCCGGCGGCTGGGTCATCAGCACGAAGAACTGGATGCCGAAGATGGAGCGCCTGAGCCCGGCCAAGAACCTGGGCCGCCTGTTCGCGCCCAAGCATGCGTTCGAGTTTGTCATCTCCATCGCCAAGGCGGTGGTGCTGTGCATGGTGCTGGTGCACGTGAGCCGCTCGAGCCTGGCGCAATACGTGGATTTGCAGCACCGGCCCCTGCAGCAAGCCATGCTGGATGGCTCGTCGCTGATGCTCGACGGCTTGATGGCGCTCATTTCCGTCTTCGTCCTGTTCGCCATCATCGACGTGCCGGCGCAGGCGTTCTTCTTTGCCCGCAACCAGCGCATGAGCAAGCAGGACGTCAAGGAAGAGCACAAGAGCAGCGAAGGGCGGCCCGAAGTGCGCCAGCGCATCCGCCAGCTGCAGCAGCAGATCGGCCGGCGCAGCGTGCGCAAGACCGTGCCCGACGCCGATGTGGTGATCGTCAACCCCGAGCATTACGCCGTGGCACTCAAGTATGACCAGGACCGCGCCGAGGCGCCGTTCGTCGTCGCCAAGGGTGTCGACGAGATGGCGCTGTACATCCGCCAAGTGGCGAAGGAACACCATATCGAGACGCTGGAGTTGCCGCCGCTGGCGCGCGCCATCTACAACACCAGCCAGGTACAGCAGCAGATCCCCGTGCAGCTGTACCAGGCCGTGTCGCAGGTGCTCAACTATATTCTGCAGCTGAAAGCATTCCGTTCTGGGCAGCGCGCCGCCCAGCCCCCATTTCCCACCGAGGTGGTCGTGCCATCTCATTTGAGCGAGGTAGTACCTTCATGAATTTCCTGAACCGCGTGGTTGCCGAAATGCGCCGCCACAAGTTCGCCACGCCGCTGTTCCTGCTGGTGATCCTGGCGATGATCATCTTGCCGCTGCCGCCGGTGCTGCTCGATATCCTGTTCACCTTCAATATCGTGCTGGCACTGATCATCATCCTGGTCAGCGTCTCGGCCAAGCGGCCGCTCGATTTCTCCGTCTTCCCGACGGTGATCCTGGCCACCACCATGCTCAGGCTGACGCTGAACGTGGCGTCCACGCGCGTGGTGCTGCTGCATGGCCATACGGGCGCGGACGCGGCCGGCAAGGTGATCGAGGCCTTCGGTAACGTCGTCATCGGCGGCAACTTCGTCGTCGGTATCGTGGTGTTCGTGATCTTGATGATCATCAACTTCGCCGTCGTCACCAAGGGCGCCGAGCGCATCTCGGAAGTGTCGGCGCGTTTTACCCTGGATGCCTTGCCGGGCAAGCAGATGGCCATCGACGCCGACCTGAACGCCGGCCTGATCAACCAGGAAAAAGCCCAGATCCGCCGCAAGGACGTGGCTGCTGAAGCGGATTTCTACGGCGCCATGGACGGTGCCTCGAAGTTCGTGCGCGGCGACGCCGTCGCCAGTATTTTGATCCTGATCATCAACATGGTCGGCGGCGTGGCCATCGGCTCGCTGATGCACGACCTGTCGTTCGGCGACGCTTTCCGCCAGTACGCGCTGCTGACCATCGGCGATGGCCTGGTGGCGCAGATCCCGGCGCTGCTGCTGTCGGCCGCCGCCGCCATCCTCGTCACCCGCATCAGCGATTCGGGCGACTTCGAACAGCAGGTGGCGGGCCAGGTGCTGACGTCGCCGACGGTGATCTTCAGCGCGGCCGGCATGATGGTGGCGCTGGCCCTGATTCCGGGCATGCCGTGGTTCATGTTCATGACCTTCGCCGCCGTGCTGGCCTTTGTCGCCTGGCGCTTGACCAAGCGCGTGAAGGGACCCGACGCGGCCGGCATGGCGGCCATCGAGGCGGCCTTGCGCGACGAGCGTCCGGCCGAGCTGGAGTGGCAGCAACTGCCTGCCGTGCAGCCATTGATGGTGATGCTCGGCTATAAGCTGGTCGGCATGGTGGATAAAACGCAGGGCGAACCGCTGAACAAGCGCGTCAAGGGCGTGCGCCAGAGCCTGTCCGAGGCCATGGGCTTGCTGCTGCCGAACATCGGCGTGCGCGACGACCTGGCCCTGAAGCCGTCGCAGTACGCGATCGTGCTGTCGGGCACCGTGGTGGCGCAGGCGGAAGTGCAGGCCGACCGCCTGATGGCGATCCCGTCGCCGAACGTGTATGGCCAGCTCGACGGCATTCCCGGCATCGAGCCCGCCTACGGCATGCCCGTGACGTGGATCGAGCCGAGCGAGAAGGCGCATGCGCTGGGCCTCGGCTACCAGGTCATCGAGGCGCCCAGCGTGATCGCCACGCACTTGTCGAAGATGGTGCGCGAGTACCTGCCTGAACTGTTCCGCCACGAAGACGTGTCGGCCATGATGGAACGCCTGACGGCGCTGTCGCCGAAGCTGGCCGGCGCGCTGGACAAGGCGCTCACGCACACGCAGCTGCTGCGCGTATTCCGCGTCTTGCTGGCTGAAAACGTGTCACTGAAGGATATCGTGCCCATCGCCACCACCTTGCTCGACAGTTCGGAAACGACCAAGGATCCGATCCTGCTGGCGGCCGAAGTGCGTTGCGCGCTGCGGCGCCAGATCGTCAGCAGCCTGTTCGGCCAGAAGATGGAAATGCAGGCATTCAACCTGGGCGGCGAGCTGGAAAACATGCTGCTCGGTTCGCTGAACCAGGCGCGCCAGTCGGGCAAGGTCACTTTGGACAATTATCCGATCGACCCGCATTTGCTGTCCCAGCTGCAAGTGAACATGCCGGTGGCGCGCGAACAGATGAAGCAGCAGGCGACGCCGCCGCTGCTGCTGGTGCTGCCGCAGATCCGTCCGCTGCTGGCCCGCTATGCGCGCCTGTTCGCGCCGGGCCTGCACGTGCTGTCGTATAACGAAATCCCGGAAAACCGCGAAGTGAGCATCATCGGCACGGTGGGCTAGGCAAAAAAAACGGCGCTACGGGCGCCGTTTTTTTATGGGTATTGCCTCAATCCTGCTCGTCGATCGGCGGCAGCAGCTCGTGCTCCTGGCCGTCCGCCAGCAGCAGCACGGTGCCGCCTGGCGCCGCGTCCTCTTCTTCGTCGCCGTAATCGTAATCGAGCGGCGCCGCCACTTCCTTCGAAACAAAGACTTCTTCCTCCGCTTCCGCGTGGGCGGCCGGCGCGGCGGCGTCGGGTTCGGCCGCCGCTTCCGTTTCCGGCCGTGTCAGCAGCAGCGCCACTTCGGCCATGGCGCGGAACAGGGGCAGCGACAGCGAGGCGGCCGCCGCCTGCATCGGATAGTTGCCATGCACGCGCTGCGCATGCAATTGACGGTTCAGGCGGCAGCGCAGCACGCGCAGGCCGGCGCGCCGCACGGCGTCGGCGATGTCGGGCAGGGCCAGGCGCAGATGGCGCAGGGCGGCCTCTTCATCGGCGGCCAGTTCCAGCAGCACGCCGTCGCCGGCCGGCTCCATCTGGATCACGACCCGGCCGATGCCGAGGATGATCAGTTCCACGCGCAGGGCCACCTTGCCGCCGCGCCGTGGCGGTGCCGCGTCTTCATCGTCGTCGCTGGCCAGCACGCGCAGCAGCAAGCGTTGCCCGCCCCAGCCGTAGACGGCAAAGCGCCACGCTTCGCTGTCGATGCTCAGGGGCGGACGCGGTCCTTCGCGCAGCAGGGCCGGCTGCTGTTCGGCCATGAACAGGTTGCCCGGCACATGCTGGCCGCGCGCCTGTTCCTGCAGGGCCGCGTATTGCTCGCCATACGTCTTGACCATCACGCGCCAGGAAGCGGCCAGCTGCGCCGCATCGGGCGGCTGCCACACGAGCTGGCGCGTAAAGAACAGCTGGTTGACCTGCATGGCGCTGCTGTCGCGCGGCGTGGCGCCGGCGCCATCGGCATTCGGCTTGATCAGGGACGCCAGGCTGTCCTGGGCCTTTTGCTGCAGCTGGGCGGGCAGGGTGCCGGCATCGGGCGCCGGCGCCATGTAGGGGCCGACGGGCACCAGCGGCTGGACCACGCCCGGCACCATCGGCGTGGCGGGACTGACGTCGAAGCGCTGGGTAATCAGGGGGACAGGGTTGCCTGATGAAATGCGGTCTATCGCCATGCCACTGCTTCCAGGTCGGGTTCCATAAAAAGGCCGGCCGCGCGGGCCGCGTCAGCCATCATGGCTGCAACAGGGAGAGTATCAATTTCTGCATGCTCTGGCTTTGCTTGAGCATGGCCGTGCTGGCCTGCAGCAGCATCTGCGCCGACGTCATGTTCGCGCTTTCCGCCGCATAGTCGACATCCATGATACGGCCGATGGCCGCCTTGGTGTTGGTGACCATGTTCGACAGATTGTTATGCACGTGGTCGAGGCGGTTGCCGGCCGCGCCCAGGGCCGAACGCACGCCGCCGACGTCGTCGATGGCCGTTTCCAGCAGGGCGATGGTGGCATTCGCGCTGCCCGTCAGTTCCGTGCCGGTGGCGGGGGCGCCGAAGTTGGCGCTGGCCGCGCCGAGCGAGGCGAGCACGCCGGCCATCTTGCCCGAGACGTCGAACGTCATCGTTTCGCTCGCACTGGCGCCGATCTGGAACGTCATGGACGATGCCAGCGTGCCGCCGGCCAGCAGCTTGTTGCCGCCGAAACTAGTGTTTTTCATCACGTTGGCCAGTTCCAGGCCCAGGGCGTCGTATTCGGCCTGCATGGCGACCTTGTCCTTGGCGCCCGAGGAAGCATCGGCGGCCTGGGTCGCCAAGTCCTTCATGCGGATCAGCATGGTGGTCACTTCGTCGAACGCGCCTTCGGCCGTCTGCAGCATCGAGGTGCTGTTTTGCGTGTTGCGCATGGCGACGGCCATGCCGCTCGCCTGCGCCCGCAGCCGCGTGGCGATTTGCAGGCCGGCCGCGTCATCCATGGCCGAATTGATGCGAAAGCCGGTGGAGAGGCGCGTCATCGACGTCGACAGCCGCGATTGCGCGCGTGCGGCGGCATTTTGTGCTGCTAGTGCGGCGATATTCGTATGGAGGCTCAGCACTCGGCAATTCCTGTGGATGACGGCTGTTGGATGGGCTTACCTATCAGACAGGCGACCGCGCGGGCCACATCGTTAAAGATTGCCAGGAAATAGTTTCCTTTGCATGCAAAGGCGGGGCGGGGGCGGGACGAAAAAAAACCAGGCCGCGGCCTGGTTTTCAGCGACTGGCCGCGAACGGCCAGGCAGGGACATATTATTGCAGCAGGGACATGACCATCGAGGACATGCTGTTGCTTTGTTTCAACATTGCGGTGCCAGCTTGCAGCAGCATTTGCGACGACGTCATGTTCGAGCTTTCGGTAGCGAAGTCGACGTCCATGATGCGGCCGGTAGCGGCTTTGGTGTTGGTGGCGATGTTGGACAAGTTGGTGTTGACGTGGTCCAGACGGTTGGCAGCAGCACCCAGTGCCGAGCGAACGGTGCCGACGTCGCCGATTGCCGTTTCCAGCAGAGCGATGGTGGCGTTGGCGGTGCTGGTCAGTTCGGTACCGGTCGAAGCTGCAGCGTAGTTGGCGGTAGCCGACGTCAGCGATGCCGTCAGGCTGGTCATTTTGGCGGAAACGTCAAATGCCATCGTTTCGGTCGAGCTCGCGCCGATCTGGAACGTCATCGACGATGCCAGGGTGCCGCCTACCAGCAGCTTGTTGCCGCCGAAGGTGGTGTTTTTCATCACGTTCGACAGTTCCAGGCCCAGTGCATCGTATTCCGATTGCATTGCGGTTTTGTCTTTGGCGCCCGACGAAGCATCGGCTGCCTGGGTTGCCAGATCCTTCATGCGGATCAGCATGTTGGTGACTTCGTCAAACGCGCCTTCGGCCGTTTGCAGCATCGAGGTGCTGTTTTGGGTGTTCGACATTGCAACGGTCATGCCGCTGGTTTGTGCTTTCAGGCGGGTTGCGATTTGCAGGCCTGCTGCGTCATCCATTGCCGAGTTGATGCGGAAGCCGGTGCTCAGGCGCGTCATCGAGGTCGACAGTTGGCTTTGGGTACGGGTGATCGAATTTTGTGCGGACAGTGCAGCGTTGTTAGTGTGAAGGCTCAGCATGGTGTAACTCCTGGTTTGGTGGGTTCAGTCCGGAGCAACGGTTCTTTGTGCTCTCCCAAGTACAAGACGACCATCCGCATAAGCTTATTAAATGCTTTGTGGAAATTTTTTTAAATTCTTTTAAAAAAGTTTCACATCGGCTCGCGGACGGGCCGCCAGCCCCGTCACGGCTGCCCCGCCGCCGCGAGGCAGGCACGGAAATGCGCGATCTTGGCCTCGTCGCTGGACAGGATCTTGAAGCGCGCGCTGTCGGCCGCCTGCACGGCGATGCGCCGGCAGATGGCGTGGTCTTCCTCGAATACCTGGCGGTTCATCTGCGCGCTCGAGTCGAAAAAGCCCTGCAGCGAGGCGGCAGCGGCGGGGCTGGTGACGGCCTTCAGCAGGCGGCTCGAGAAATGCGTGCGCTGCGGCTGGGCCGAGGGGAAGAAATGCTGCAGCGAATAGGAGTACGAAAACGTCGACGACAGCATGGTGAACGGGAACAGGTACAGGCTCTGGTAGCCCTCGAACTGGCTGTCGAGCTGGAACAGGCGCTTGATGGAGCGCAGTTTCCTCGCCATGCCGGCGTTGCCCAGGCCCGCTTCCCATGTCGAGGTCCAGTCCGTGAACCGGTTGTCGCCATCGTCCAGTTGCAACTGTGCCAGCGATTCCGGGTGCACGAAGGGCACGTGCAGCGGCTCGAGCGCGTTTTCCAGCGCGATGCGCCAGTCGCACTCATAGTCATAGGCGTTGAAGTCGCCCAGGCCGGCGATGTTGAAGGAGATATTTTCCAGGGTGGCCTGCGTGTCGCCCAGCTGCGCCGCGAGCGACATGCGCGGCTGCGGCGCGGCAAACAGGAAGTCGGCGCACCAGTCCAGCTGCAGCACCTGCAGCCGGGCGTGCTCGAGTTCGGCCGGCGCATAGCGCTCGCGGCAGGGAATATGCATGGCGCCGGCCCGGTAGGCCCAGCCGTGGTAGGGGCAGGCCAGCGGCGCATTGCCGCGTTTTTCCGTGAAAAAGCGCGTGCCGCGGTGCGGACACAGGTTGTCGAAGGCGATCAGCTCGCCCTGGTCGTTATACACGACCACTTCCTCGCCCAGCCAGTCGAGCTTCAGGTAGTCGCCGCTGTCGGGCAATTCGCTGCGGTGGCACAGCAGGTGCCAGAAGTGGTCGCGCAGCTGCCGCGCCTGGGAAGTGGAAGTCATAAAGTCTTTGCGGGTGGAGCGTACACGGTGGCGCCTTCGGCCACGCGGCGCATGACGACGGCGCCGGCGCCGACCGTGGCGCCGGCGCCGACGGCCACGCGTGGCAGGATCGACGCGCCCGAGCCGACCATGACGGCCTGGCCCAGGCGCACGCCGCCCGTGATGTCGACGTGGGAACTGAGCGTGCAGCCCTGTTCCAGCACGGCGTCATGGCCGACGCTGGCGTAGCTGTTGATGGTGACGTAGTCGCCCAGTTCGCTGCCCGCCGAAACGAGGGCGAACGGGCAGATGACGGCGCCCTGGCCGATGCGCGCCGTGCGCGCGATGATGGCGCTCGGATGGATCAGCGTATGGAAGCGCGCGCCGCGCGCCGCCAGCGCCAGCGCGATGTCCAGCTTGGCCTTCGGCGCGCCGATGGCCAGCAGCAGCGTCTCGCCGGGCGCCGGCTGGTAGTCGACGATACTGCCCAGCACCGGATACGGGTAGTCGGCATCGAGCTGCGCTGCGGGCGCCAGGGTGTCGTCGAGCAGGCCGCCGATGCGGGCCGTGGCGGGATCGAGGCTGTCTTCCAGCCAGCACAGCATTTCTCGCGCGAAGCGGCCGGCGCCGACGATGAGGATGGTTTGCATGGGTTCTCCTAGCGGGCCAGGTAGCCGCCGTCGACGGCCCAGGTGGCGCCGCTGACCCAGCGCGCGGCCGGCGACAGCAAAAAGGCCGCCGTCTGCGCGATATCGCTGCTGCGGCCGAAGCCGAGCGGATGGCGCTGCGCGTAGGCCTGCATGGCCTCGTCCGGCAAGCCGCGGCTCAGGCGCGCATGCATTTCCGTCTCGACGGCGCCGGCGGCGATGCTGTTGACGCGCATGCCGCGCGGCGCCAGTTCCACGGCCAGCGCGCGCACCAGGCCATCGATGGCTGCCTTGGCCGCCGAATACACGCTCATGCCGGACTGGCCGCTCTGGGCCGCCACGGACGACATGAAGAGCAGGGCGGCGCCATCGTTGAGCACGCCACGCAGGGCCGCGCCGCGCGCCAGCGCCAGCGCCGATTTCACGCTGGAGGCGAACACCTCGTCAAACTGCTGGGCCTTGGACAGTTTGACCGGGCGCAAGAGTTCCACGCCGGCCGCATGGAAGATGCCGGACAGGGGCGCGTCCTGCGTGGCTTGCTTGAGGAAGTCGACGATGTGGTCGCCGCCATCGAGTTCGAGGACTGCGGCGCGGTGGCCGTCGCCTTGCAACGACTGCAGGGTCTGCTCAAGGCGTTCGGGGTCGCGTCCGCTGATCAGCAATTGCGCGCCGCAGCGCGCCAGCAGCTGGGCCGTTTCGCGGCCGATGCCGGATGAGGCGCCGGTGACGAGGATGCGCTGGCCAGCCAGCATGTCGGGTTGAAAGATCATGGTTCAGACTTCGATAAGGCGGTTGACGGTCAGCGATTGCAGGCCCAGCACGGCTGCCGACCAGGAATAGCCGACGCCAAAGCCGAACATGGCGATGGTCTGGCCCTGCGCGGCGGCGCCCAGGCTGTCGGCGATCAGCAGGGGAATCGAGGCGCTCGACGTATTGCCGTAGCGGTCCATATTGATCGGTGCGCGCTCGGGCGGCAGCTTGGCTTTCTTGATGATGTGCTTGAGCATGAAGGTATTGGCCTGGTGGAACAGGAAGGCATCGACCTGGTCGCTCGTGCGGCCGGCCAGGCGCAGCAGGTCCGCCACCAGCGGCGGAATGCTCTTCAGCGTGAAATTGAAGATTTCGCCGCCATCCATGTACAGCTTGGCGGGATCGCGCTGCGCCAGGCGCGCATCGTCGCCGGCATACGGGCGGCAGGCGCTGGCGGCCATCATCAGGTGGCGTTCGCCGCCGCCGTCGCTGCCGACGATGAAGTGGGCGGGCGCCGCGGCGGCATCGAATTCCAGCGCCGTGGCCGTGCCGGCGTCGCCGAACAGCAGGGCGGTGGCGCGGTCCGTCTCGTCGACGGTCTTGCTGATGGTGTCGCCCACCAGCAGCAGGATGCGGCACATGGCTTGTCCATCGAGCATCTTGGCCGCCAGCCACAGTCCATACGCGTAGGCTGAGCAGCCCAGGTTGATGTCGAAGGCGGCGCAGGCCTTGTGCAGGCCCAGCCGGCCATGCAGGGCGCAGGCCGTGGCCGGCAGCACGTAATCGGGGGTTTGCGAGATGAAGATCAGGGCGTCGATGCTATCGCGCTCCCAGCCCAGGTCGTCGAGCAGGGTTTGCGCGGCCGCCTGGCACAGGTCGGCCGTCGTCTGTCCGTCGGCGGCGCGGCGGCGCGATTGCACGCCGATCATCTTGCTCACATCGGCGACCGCCTCGGCGCCGAAGCGCGCGGCCAGGTCCGCATTGTGGATTTGCGTGCGCGGCAGCGCGCAGACGACGCCGCGCATGGCCAGGTGCGCACTGCTGAAGGGCAGTCCCGATTCCAGGCGCTGGCTGGACATGGTCAGACCTTGACGGCGATCAATGCCAGCACGTCGGCCATGGTCTCGCACTTGGCCAGAGCCTGGCCTTCGAGCATCTGGTCGAACAGGTCGTCGACGAGGGCGATGGTGGAAATGATGGCCAGCGAATCCCAGGCGTAGTCGCCCAGTTTCAGCTCGGGCACGACCTTGTCGGCGTCGATTTCCAGGATGTCGGCCATGCCGTTGAAAAATTCTTGCATTATGTTTCCTTTCAGAGGTGTTCAGTACTGGGGCGGACGGGGCGCCTACAGGCGCGCCAGCGTGCCGGCCCAGGAATAACCCACGCCAAAGCCCAGCAGCAGGGCCGTGTCGCCCGGCCGGATGCGGCCCGAGGCGCGGGCGCGGGCGATGGCGATGGGAATGGTCGACGAGACGGTATTGCCGACGGTATCGATTTCAATCACAAACTTGTCTTCCGGGATGCGGATCTTGCGGCGCAGGGCGTCGAGCATGAACTTGTTTGCCTGGTGGAAGATCACGTGATCGATGTCGTCCAGGGTCTTGCCGGCGGCGGTCAGCAATTCCTGCATTGTACGCGGCACGGCGCCCAGGGTGAACTGGACGATCTGCGCGCCATCCATGAACAGGTCGTCCTGGCTGCGCCAGTTGCCCGAGGCATCTTCCGTTTCGCTGGCCGTCGCCGCGCTGCGCGCCGTGCGCATGCCGCCGGCCGGCACGATCAGGTTGTTGGCGCCGCTGCCGTCCGTGCCCAGCACGAACGGTCCCAGCGCCTGTTCTGGCGCGCCGCCGGCGATCACGCTGGCGGCGGCGGCGTCGCCGAACAGGGTGCGCACGCTGCGGTCGCGCGCATTGATGTACTTCGAATAGGTGTCGGCCGTCAGCAGCAGCACCTTCTTGCGGATGCCGCTCTCGACGAGGCCCTTGGCCATCGCCAGCGCATACACGTAGCCGGAGCAGCCCAGGTTGATGTCGAGCGCGCCGCACGAGGTGGGCAAGCCGAGGCGCTGCTGCAGCACGCAGGCGCTGCTGGGCAACAGGTAGTCGGGCGCCTGCGTGCACAGGATGAGGAAATCGATGTCGGCGCGCGCGATGTCATGCGTGGCAAACAGTTTTTCCGCGGCATGATAGGCCAGGTCGCTGGCCGTTTCGTCCGGCGCGGCGATATGGCGTTGCGCGATGCCCGTCTTGTCGAGGATCTTTTGCGCCGGCCAGTCGCTGAATTCCTGTTCCAGCGCGGCATTCGTCAGGATGGCCTGCGGCAGGTGGTAGGCGACGGCGGTAAGTTGGGCGTAGTGGGACATGCGGTGGCCGTTGTCTGGGTCGATGGGGAGGGCGCGGCGCTCAGGCGGTCCTGGCGATCACGGCGGTGATGGCGTCCACGGTCGCCAGCTCGAGCGCCGGGTAGATCGGCAGGCAGATCACCTGGGATGCGGCCAGGCGCGCCACCGGCAGGTTGGCGTGCGCGGCGGACGGCATGCCCCGGTACATGGGGAAATCGCTGATGAGCGGGTAGAAATAGCGCCGCGCATAGATTTCGCGTTCGCGCAGCAGCTGGAACAGGGCGTCGCGCGCCAGCGGATAGTCGGGGCCGACGAGGATGGGGAAATACGCATGGTTGGCCGCTTCGGCATCCATTTGTTCCAGGCAGGTGATGCCGGCCACCCCGGCCAGGCGCTGCCGGTAATGGGCGTCGATGAGCTGGCGTTGCTGGCGCGCCTGGTCGATGCCCTTCAGTTGCAGCAGGCCGAAGGCGGCATTGATTTCGCTCATCTTGCCGTTGATGCCGGCGGCGACGACCGTCACTTCATCGACGAAGCCGAAATTCTTCAGGTGGTCGATGCGCTGCTTGCTCTTGGCGTCGGGGCAGATGATGGCGCCGCCTTCGAAGGTGTTGAAGATCTTCGTCGCGTGGAAGCTGAGCACGGACAGGTCGCCATAGTTCAGCACGCTGGTGCCGCGGTGGCGCACGCCGAAGGCATGGGCGGCGTCATAGATGACTTTGAGATCATAATTGTCGGCAATCTTCTGGATCGCCTCGACATCGCAGGGCTGGCCATAGCAGTGCACGGGCATGATGGCCGTCGTGTGCGGCGTGATGGCCGCCTCGATGCGCGCCGGATCGAGGTTCAGCGTGCGCGCATCGATGTCGGCAAAGACGGGCTTGATGTCATTCCACAGCAGCGAATGGGCCGTGGCGACGAAGGAATACGGCGTCGTGATGACTTCGCCCTTGATGCGCAAGGCTTGCAGGGCCGTCATCAGTGCCAGCGTGCCGTTGGTAAACAGGCAGATATGCCTGACGCCCAGATACTCGCACAGCGCCTGTTCCAGCTGCTGGTGGAAGGGGCCGCCGTTCGTGAGTATCTTGTTTTCCCAGATCGATTCCAGGTAAGGCAGGAAATCCTGCAAGTCCGGCAGCAGGGGCTGCGTCACGTAGACGGGTTTGTTGCCGCTCATGCCGCGATCTCCCCGGGCAGCTGGCTGTCGAGCGGGGCATCGAAACTGACCGGTGGCAAGTCGTCGCACCAGCGCTGCCAGGCCAGGCGCAGGCTGTTGGCCACGCCTTCGGCAATCAGGCGCGGCTGGCCCAGCGCCGTTTGCACCAGGCGGTGCCGCGTGCTGAAGCGGTAGGCGCCCAGCAGCATGGGATTGGCCGCCATATGCAGGGCCTTGCTGACGAATTCCTCGTCGTCGCGGGCGATGAATTCTTCCAGCTGCACGTGGCGCAGGATGGACGTGCCGGCGCGGCTGGGTACTGTTGGTCCGGCAACGGTGAGGGTGGGCACGCCCATCCACAAGCCATGGAAGGTGGTGGTGCCGCCGCCATATGGTGCCGTGTCGAGGCAGATGTCGACGCGGTGATGCATGGACAGGAAGTTGGCCATGTTGGCGCGCGGCTCGAAGATCAGCCGGTCGGCACTGATGCCTTCCTCGGCGAACCAGGCCGTGAGCACGGGATGCGGCCCCGCCTCGGGCATGGCCGCCAGCAGCATTTTCGCGTCCGGGATGGCGCGCAAGACCTTGGCCCAGCGCGCGATGGTCGGGCGATTCAGCTTGTTGGGACGGTTGAAACTGCCGAAGGTCAGGTATTTATTCGTCAGCACGGGCGCCGGCAGGATGCCGTCCGCATGTTCGGATGGCAGGAAGGGCGCGATGGTCGGCAGGAAGATCAGTTTTTCCGTGAAATGGCTGGCGAATTCCTCGGGCGGCGAGAAAAAGCGGTCGCTCAGGTAGTAATCCATCGCTTGCAGGCCCGTCGTCAGCGGGTAGCCTATCCAGCTCATCTGGATGGGCGCCGGCTTGCGGGCAAAGGCCAGCAGGCAATTCTTCGCCGTGTGCCCGGACAGGTCGATCAGGATGTCGATGCCGTCGGCGCGGATGCGTTTGGCCAGCGCGTCCTGGCTCAGGTGGGTGACGGGCAGCCAGTTCGGCAGCAGCTGCGCGATGCGCATGGTCACGCTGTCGACGCGGCTGTTGTTGTAGTACGCATACAACGCAAACTGCGGCATGGTGGCCAGTTCCTCGAGCAGGGGCGTGATGAAATGCGCCACCGCATGGTTGCAGAAATCGCCAGAGACCAGGCCGATCTTCAGCTGGCGCTGCGGATCGCGGTCGTTCGCATGCGGCTGCCATGCGGCGCGCAGGGGCGTTTCATAGCGCTCGCCGAAACCGAAATGCTCGGCCACCAGCGTGGCCGGGTCGTCGCAATGCACATGCGACAGGCCAAACAGCATGTTGCTGTAGATATCATCGTATTCCGGATACTTGGCCAGTGCCGAGCGACATGCCTGGACGGCATCGTCGGTACGTCCCATTTCACTGTAGGTGGCACAGATGTTCAGGTGCGAGCCGATGAAATCCTTCTGCACTTCCAGCGAGCGGCCATAGCTGGCCAGCGCTTCGTCGTAGCGTTTCAGGGAGCGCAGGCAGTTGCCCATTATAAAGTGCACGCGGCTGGAATCGGGCGCGAAGTCGCGCGCGCGCTGCAGGTAGACCAGCGCCTGCTCCGGCTGGCCACTGTCTTCCAGCGCCACGCTCAGGTTGCAATGGATCAAAGTCGACTGCGGGTCCAGTGTCAGCGCGTGCTGATACATGCGGATGGCTTCGGGATAATCGCCGGCATCCTGCAAGGCGATGGCCAGGTCGTTATGCCGGTTGGCGACATCGGGCGAAAAAGCCAGCGCTTGTCGGTAGGCACCTTGCGCTTCCTCGAAGCGGCGCATCTGCTTGAGGCAATGTCCCAGGCAGGTGTATGCCTGCTGTTTCTCGGGCGCCAGTTGCACTGCGCGCTGGTGCATGGCCAGCGCTTCGTCCAGTTCATCGGGTGCGCCGATGGCTTGCAGGCCCAGGCCAAGCTGGGTGTGCGCATCAGCGCTGTCCGGTTGCAGGAGCAGGGCCTGGCGGTAGCAGGCGATGGCCGCGTCGAACTCGGCCAGGCTCACCAGTACGCTGCCCAGGTTGGACTGCGCTTGCGGATAGCCGGGCTGGACGGCCAGGGCCTGGCGGTAGGCGTCGGCCGCCTCGTCGAGCCGCTGCTGCGACTGCAGGCTGTTGCCCAGGCCATTCCACAGGCCGGCATCGCGCGGCGCCAGCGCCAGTGCCGCGCGGTAGCTTGCTTCGGCCTGGTCGAACCGGGCCAGATTGAGCAGGGCGGCGCCCAGGTTGCTGTGCGCCATGACCAGCCGGGGATCGAGTTCCAGCGCGCGGCGATAGCTGTCCGCCGCCTCCTCGTTGCGTTCGAGTCCCTGCAGGGCATTGCCCAGGTTGCTGAACACTTCGGCGTCGGCGGGCATGCTGGCCAGGGCCGCCTGGTAGGCGTTGACGGCGCCGTCGAGGTCGCCGCGCGCCTTGCGCGTGTTGCCCAGGTTAAAGTGCGCCATGCCATAGTCGGGGCGCAGGGCGATCGCCTGCAGGTAGGCTTGCTCCGCCTCGTCCAGCGCACCGAGCGCTTGCAGGGCGCCGCCGAGGTTGCTGTGCGCCTCGGCAAACGCGGGATTGAACTGCAGTGCTTGCTGATACGCCTGCACGGCTTGCGCATAGTCGCCGCGCGCCTGCCAGGCGTTGGCCAGGTTGCAATGGGCTTCGGCGTCATATGGCGTCAGCAGTGTCGTCGTTTGCAGCGCGTCGAGCGCATCCTTGCCTTGCACCTGCAGGGCGGTGCCGAGCACGCTCCAGGCAAAATCGGAGGTCGGGTAGCGGGCGATCAGCGCGTGGGCGCCCTGTTCGAGGTCCGCGTAGCGGCCGGCCTGGTACAGGTCGATGAGCTGCTGGCATTGCGCAGCCGTTGGCGCGGCGGCGATCGCCTCGGCGATGCGCGCGCGCAGCGCTTGCGACTGTTCGTTGTCGAGACCGCGTCCGATGGCCGTGTCGATGATGTCGAGCGCTTCGTCGCGCTCGCCCGCCTTCAGCAAGCCGTCGGCCAGCGACAGCCAGAACTGGCCCTCGTCCGGATTGACGGACAGGGCCTTGCGCAGGAATGGCAGTCCTGCCCGGAATTGCCCCACCTGGCCGGCGAGCAGGCCCATGTTGTGGTTGGCGATGGCATGGTAGGGCTGTGCCTGCAGGATGGCGACATACAGGTCTTCCGCCTGCTCCAGGCGGCCAGCCTGGTGCTCCCTCAGTGCCAGCTCCAGTTGGGTGTCGAGTTGCGTTGCGGAGGTGGCGTCAGTGTTCATGGGAGGGAGGGAAAATGTACCAGCGGCAATTGTAACTGCTGGCAGAGATGAATAGAAAATTTCCCTACGGAATTTTGCTTTAGAGCATCATTGAGCAATTCCAGCTGTTCCCGGCAGGCCACAGCGGCAGGAAAGCTTGTCATGAAAATAAAAAAGCGCGGCTGCCCGAAGGTGCCGCGCTGTCGTCGCATGCGCTGGCGGGCGCGAACCCGCCAGTTGCGCCCGGGGGCGCTTACATGTTCGGGTAGTTGGGCCCGCCGCCGCCTTCCGGCGTGATCCAGACGATGTTTTGCGTCGGGTCCTTGATGTCGCAGGTCTTACAGTGCACGCAGTTCTGCGCATTGATCTGCAGGCGTTCGGCGCCATCGTCGTTCTTCACGAACTCGTACACGCCGGCCGGACAGTAACGCGCTTCCGGGCCCGCATACGTGGCCAGGTTGACATCGACGGGCACGCTGGCGTTCTTCAAGGTCAGGTGGATGGGCTGGTCTTCCGCGTGGTTCGTGTTCGAGATGAACACGGACGACATCTTGTCGAAGGTCAGCTTGCCATCGGGTTTCGGATACACGATCTTCTTCGACTGGGCGGCCGGCTTCAGGCATTCGTGGTCGCCATGCGTGTGGTGCAGGGTCCATGGCGCCTTGCCGCGGAAGATCAGCTGGTCGATGCCCGTCATCAGGCTGCCCAGGTACAGGCCTTTCGACAGCCATGGCTTGACGTTGCGCGCCACGTGCAGTTCCTCATGCAGCCAGGATTGCTCGAATGCGACCGGGTAGCTCGTCAGTTCGTCGTGCTGGCGCTGTTCGCCCAGCGCGCCGAAAGCCGCCTCGGCCGCCAGCATGCCGCTCTTGATGGCGGCGTGGCTGCCCTTGATGCGGCTCATGTTCAGGAAGCCCGCATCGCAGCCGATCAGCGCGCCGCCGGCAAACACCAGTTTCGGCAACGATTGCAGGCCGCCGGCCGCGATGGCGCGCGCGCCGTACGAGATGCGCTTGCCGCCTTCGAAGAACTTGCGGATTTCCGGATGCGTTTTATAGCGCTGGAATTCCTCGTACGGCGACAAATACGGGTTTTCGTAGTTCAGGCCCACCACGTAGCCGACCATCACCTGGTTGTTTTCCAGGTGGTACAGGAAGGAGCCGCCATAGGTTTTCGTGTCCAGCGGCCAGCCGCTCGAGTGGATCACCAGGCCCGGCTTGTGCTGGGCCGGATCGATTTCCCACAATTCCTTGATGCCGATGCCGTACGATTGCGGGTCCTTGCCGGCGTTCAAGTCATACCTGGCCATCAATTGCTTGCCCAGGTGGCCGCGCGCGCCTTCGGCGAACAGGGTGTACTTGGCGTGCAATTCCATGCCCAGCTGGAAATCGGGGCCGGGCTGGCCGTCGCGCTTGACGCCCATGTTGCCGGTCGCCACGCCTTTCACGGAGCCGTCGTCGTTGTAGAGGATTTCCGCGGCAGGGAAGCCGGGGAAGATTTCCACGCCCAGGTTTTCCGCCTGCTGGCCCATCCAGCGCACCACATTGCCCAGCGAGACGATGTAGTTGCCGTGGTTTTCAAAGCAGGCCGGCACGGCGAAGTTTGGCGTTTTATACGCTTTGGTTTCCGTCAGGAACAGGATGCGGTCTTCTGTCACTTCCGTGTTCAGCGGCGCGCCCAGTTCTTTCCAGTTCGGGATCAGTTCGGTCAACGCTTTCGGGTCCATGATGGCGCCCGACAGGATATGCGCGCCCAGTTCGCCGCCTTTTTCCAGCACGCAGACGGACACTTCCTGGCTCTTTTCCGCGGCCAGCTGCTTCAGGCGGATCGCCGCCGCCAGACCTGCGGGGCCGCCGCCCACGATGACCACGTCATACTCCATGGTCTCGCGCGGTCCGTACTGTTCAACTAAGTTATTAGGCTGTGTCATGGTCTCGATTTATAGTCACTCAATTAGATAGCAAAGGATAATAAAGCATCATCGGGGGAAATTTAAGCACGAGTGTGCTTGTTTTTGGCGAGGATTGCAACTTTGGCGCCATTTTGCGTGACATTGCCCCTCGCCGCAATCTAAATCCCGCCATTTTGTGTAATGATGGCGTTTACTTTTGCTCAAGTGCGCCGCGGGCGATTTTGCCCCTGTGCCAGTGGCACGGCGTAAAGTGTTGTCTAAAATAAAACAGGAGTAGCTCGTGGGCATAGAAGTCAATTTCGAGGGCAAGATTGCCCTGATTACCGGCGCATCGAGCGGCCTCGGCGCGCGCTTTGCGAAAGTGCTGGCCCAGGCCGGCGCCCAGGTCGTGCTGGCTTCGCGCCGCACCGAACGCCTGAAGGAGTTGCGCGCCGAGATCGAAGCCGATGGCGGCGCCGCACACGTGGTGTCGCTCGACGTGACTGACTTCGCCAGCATCAAGTCGGCCATCGCGCATGCGGAAACGGAAGCGGGGCCCATCGATATCCTCGTCAACAACTCAGGTGTCTCCACCACGCAACGCCTGGTCGACGTCACGCCCGAAGATTACTCGTTCGTGATGGACACCAACCTGCGCGGATCGTTCTTCGTGGCCCAGCAAACGGCCAAGCGCATGATCGCGCGCGCCAAGGGCGACCCGAAGAAACAGCACCGCATCATCAATATCGCCTCGATGGCGGGCTTGCAGGTGCTGCCGCAGATCGGCGTGTATTGCATGAGCAAGGCGGGCATGGTGCACATGACGCGCGCCATGGCCGTGGAGTGGGGCAAGTATGGCATCAACACCAACGCCATCTGTCCCGGCTACATTTCCACCGAGATCAATGAAGATTACTTCGCCACCGAGCAAGGCAAGAAGCTGATCGAGATGCTGCCGAACAAGCGCCCAGGCAAGCCGGAAGACCTCGACGGCTTGCTGCTGTTGCTGGCGGGCGAGGATTCGCATTTCATCAACGGCGCGATTATTTCCGCTGATGGCGGCATGGCCAGCATGTAGTTGGCATGGGGCAGGGGATTGTTGCCACATGGAAAATTAGCGGCTATGATGGTTTTGCTTGCGGCATAGCGTCCGAGCATAACCATAATATACGAGAATTTCACGATGGCAACTCCCTCGAAGTTTGATAATGACACGTTTCAGCTGGCCCGCGATCACTTGAACGCTTTTGTTGCAAGGACCGCCGCCAAGCTTGCCGGTGAGACGGGCAAGCTGCTGGAAGTGGGGCCGCAGGATCGCTCCACCGTGCGCGAAAACTTCAGCAATTTCAGCGTCGATACCTTTGATATCGTCGATACCTACAGCCCCACCTTGGTGGGCGACATCACCAAGGTCAATGCGGCGATCGCGGACAGTGCCTATGACTGCGTCGTCTGCCTGGAAGTGATTGAGCATACGCTCAATCCGTTTGACACCGTCAAGGAAATCCGCCGCATCCTCAAGCATGAAGGCTACCTGCTCATTTCCGCTCCCTTGAACTGGCGCATCCATGGCCCGATTCCGGATTGCTGGCGTATTACCGAGCATGGCTGGAGCGCCTTGCTGCGCGATTTCGACATCATTGAAATCGATATTCTGGAAACGCCCGACCGTGAGCTGTTCCCGATCAAATATAACGTGCTGGCGAAGTGCAACAAGTTCAAGAACACGCAGGACAATGAACTGACGTTCCGTTTTATCTAGGAGTGGCGATGGTACTGGCTGCAGTAAATGAACAGGCCGAGGACGTCTTGCGGCGCATCAGCGGGGATCGATTCGTGCCGGAGATATTCCGGGAGACGGGCGTCTTTGTCGTGCGTAACGCCATTGCACCGGATCTGCTGGCGCAGTGGCAGCACGAGTGGGACATGTTTTATGACGCCAAGCTGCGCTCCGGCCGCAATGTCAGCCAGGCCAATCCGGTGTCGCTGACCGAAGAGCTGCCGGAAAAATTGCTGGAAATGTACCGTGCGCCGGTCTATGCCGAAACGCTGTCGCGGATATTCGGTCCCGACGTGGCGCTATACAATCACCGCTTCGTCATCAAGGATGCGTTCAGCCCGAACCGGGTATTCCTGCATCAGGATAGCTGTTATCACCTGGGCAATCTGAATAAGTGCAGCGTTTTTACCGCCTTGAGCCGTGTGGATGAGGCCAACGGCGCAATGAGTTTTTATGTCGGCTCGCATAAACTCGGTTATCTCGGCGATGCTGGCGAAATCAATCCCGACAGTTTCAGCATCAAGTTCGTCAAGGTCACGCCTGTTTTGAATGCCGGCGATTTCGTGGTCATGAACAGCTCGACGTGGCATGAGTCGGGGCCGAATGTGTCTGGCGTCCACCGCATTCTGGCCGATACGATTTTCCAGCCTGCCGACGACCCGACGGGCAAGGCGCTGGTGTCGGGGGAATGGAAAACGGATATTTTCTATTCGCCGCTCAATTGCATCCAGTATTTTGCCAACTCCAGGGTACTGAAAATCATCAAGTACGAACAGGCAAGGCGGGAGCAGGCCGGCGCGCCCTGACCTCCGCCGTCAGCGCTGCAGCTGCAAGCCCACCAGCTTGTGCACCAGCTCGGATGAGGTGGAGGCGGCGAACTTGCGCATCAGCTTGGCACGGTGCATTTCCACCGTGCGGGGGCTGAGGTCGATCTGCCGGGCGATCAGCTTGCTCGTCTTGCCCTCCACCAGCAGGGCGGCGATCTCGCGCTCGCGCGGCGTCAGTTCCGCCGTCACGGGACGTTTCTCGCTGACATCCTCGAACGTCCAGATGCCCGGCCCCAGCGGCTGCGCGGGCAGCATGGCGTGGCCTGTGACGTGGCACCAGAACAATTCTCCATTGCTGCGGCGCATGATGCGCTCATCCGAATAGCGGCCCCTGGCATTCATGATGGGAATGATGCGGTCACCGGTGCGCAGGAATTCATCGTGCGTGGGGTAGAGTACCTCGAACGACTGGTCGTCGAGCTGGGTGCGCGCGTAACCGAACATGGCCGCCAGCGCTTCGTTGCAGCTGCGCATGATGCGGTTTTCCGACATGCACATGCCGACGGGCGCGTGCAGGAAGATGCTTTCATAGTCGATGGCTGACGCGGCGTTCATCTGATGCGTATCACTCTCACAGGGGGATTGCCGGCACGGCGCCGGTAGTTCTACGGTATTGTACTTTCCACTCGCGTATTTTATGCTGAGTCGCTGCCAGAGTCCTGGACTCTAGGCCAAAGCTTAACAAAATAGAGGGACACCCATGAATAAAGTTTATCCTGACGCCGCTGCGGCGCTGGCCGGTATCGTCCAAGATGGCCAGACCATCGCTGTCGGCGGCTTCGGCCTGTGCGGCATCCCCGAAGCCCTGATCGGCGCCTTGCGCGATTCGGGCGTGACGGGCCTGACAGCCATTTCCAACAACGCCGGCGTGGACGGCTTCGGCCTGGGGCAGCTGCTGACCACGCGCCAGATCAAGAAAATGATCGCCTCCTATGTGGGCGAAAACAAGGAATTCGCGCGCCAGTACCTGGCCGGCGAGCTGGAACTGGAATTCACGCCGCAAGGCACGCTGGCCGAGAAGCTGCGCGCCGGCGGCGCCGGCATCCCCGCCTTCTTCACGAAAACCGGCGTGGGCACCATCGTTGCCGACGGCAAGGAGCTGCGCGAATTCGACGGCGAGCAGTACGTGATGGAGCGCAGTCTCGTGGCCGACGTGTCGCTGGTGAAAGCCTACATGGCCGATCGCGCGGGCAATTTGGTCTACCGCAAGACGGCACGCAATTTCAACCCGAACGTGGCCATGGCGGGCAAGATCACCATCGTCGAAGTGGAAAAACTGGTCGAAGTAGGCGAGATCGACCCGGACCAGGTGCATACGCCGAGCATCTTCGTGCACCGCATCGTGGTCAACGCGAACCCGGAAAAACGCATCGAGCAGCGCACCGTGCGCAGCGAAGCTTAAAAAAGAATACGGAGAACATCATGGCTTGGACGAGAGACGAAATGGCTGCGCGCGCTGCGCGGGAATTGCAGGATGGCTTTTATGTGAACTTGGGCATCGGCTTGCCGACCCTGGTGGCCAATTACGTACCGGAAAATATCGAAGTGTTCCTGCAGTCGGAAAACGGCTTGCTGGGCATCGGCCCGTTCCCCACCGACGAGGAAGTCGATGCGGACCTGATCAATGCCGGCAAGCAGACGGTGACGGCCTTGCCGGGCGCCGCCTACTTCAGCTCGGCCGACTCGTTCGGCATGATCCGCGGCGGCAAGATCAACCTGGCCATCCTGGGCGCCATGCAAGTGTCGGAAAAGGGCGACCTGGCGAACTGGATGATTCCAGGCAAGATGGTCAAGGGCATGGGCGGCGCCATGGACCTGGTGGCCGGCGTCAAGCGCGTCGTGGTGCTGATGGAACACGTGGCCACGGCCAAGGATGGCACGACGTCGCACAAGCTGCTCAAGCAGTGCGACCTGCCACTGACGGGCGTGGGCGTGGTCGACGTCATCATCAGCGACCTGGGCGTGATCGACGTGACGGAAAACGGCCTGAAGCTGGTGGAGCTGGCGCCAGGCGTGAGCAAGGAACAGGTGCAGGCGGCCACGGGCGCTGAGCTGGACGTGTCCGCCGTATAAACGGATGGTTGCAGGAAATGCAAGGGCGGACAGCGATGTCCGCCCTTTTTTTATGCGCCCGCCTTGCCGCGCAAGCCGTCGAGGCTGTAGGCGCCGGCGCCCGCTGCCGCGAAATACAGGAAGGTGAAGCAGTACATCACGGCCATTTCGCCGCCGTTCAGGATGGGCAGGAAGCCGGCCGGCGCATGCGCCATGAAGTAGGCGGCCGCCATCTGGCCCGACAGGATGAAGGCGACGGGGCGCGTGAACAGGCCGATCAGCAGCAGCGTGCCGCCGACGAGCTCGATGACGCCGGCCGCGCCCATCACGGAAAACAGTTGCAGGCCGTCGAACATGGCCACGTGCGGCGCGCCGAACAGCTTGGCCGTGCCGTGCTGCAGGAAGAGAAAGCCGAGGATGATGCGAAGCAAGCCCAGCAGGCGTGGGCTCCAGGTGGCGTAAAAGGCGGGCGTGAGGGACATGAGTACTCCATTCAAAAAGGTCGATGGTTCGGTGTCAGGCTTGCATTAACGCAATGTCATTATGCGGGAGCTTGCTGGCGAACAGTGCTGTAACTGTAATTGTTTTCCGTCGATTAATCATCTGGCTTCAAGTTGATGCATCATTAACTATTGGTTGATGATGCAACAGCGGGCGCCCATGCAAAAAGCCCCGCAGATCGCTCTGCGGGGCTTCTTCGTATTGCCGCTGCGGGGGAGGCCGCTTACTTGACGATATTGACTGCCGGGGCGATGTAGGCGTCGTCGACGGGCGAGGTCGGATTGGCCAGCTCGCTATGCAGCTTGTCCATGTCCAGCTCTTTTTCCCATTTCGACACGACGATGGTCGCCACGCCGTTGCCCACAAAATTAGTCAGCGCGCGGCATTCGCTCATGAAGCGGTCGATGCCGAGGATCAGCGCCATGCCGGCCACGGGAATCGTCGGCACCACGGCCAGGGTGGCGGCCAGGGTGATGAAGCCGGCGCCGGTGATGCCGGAGGCGCCTTTCGAGGTCAGCATCGCCACGCCGAGGATGGTGAGCTCTTGCCAGATGGTCAGTTCCGTGTTGGTTGCCTGCGCCACGAACAGGGCGGCCATGGTCATGTAGATGTTGGTGCCGTCCAGGTTGAACGAGTAGCCGGTAGGCACGACCAGGCCGACCACCGGTTTCGAGCAGCCGAGGCGCTCGAGTTTTTTCATCAGGGCCGGCAGGGCCGATTCCGACGAGCTGGTGCCCAGCACGATCAGCAGTTCTTCCTTGATGTACAGCAGGAAGCGGCCAATCGAGAAACCCGTGTACTTGGCGATCAGGCCCAGCACGACGAAGACGAACAGGAAGCAGGTCAGGTAGAACGAGCCCATCAGTTTAGCCAGCGGGATCAGCGAAGCCAGGCCGTATTTGCCGATGGTGAAGGCCATCGCGCCGAACGCGCCGATCGGGGCGACTTTCATGATGATGTTGACCATGCCGAAGATGGCGTGCGACAGCTCGTCGATCAGCTTGGTGACAGGGCGGCCACGCTCGCCCAGCAAGGACAGCGAGAAACCGAACAGCACGGCGATCAGCAGCACTTGCAGGATGTCGCCCTTAGCGAACGCGTCGACGAAGGTCTTCGGGATGATGTTCATCAGGAAGTCGGTCGTCGTCAAGCCTTCGGCGTGCGTGTATTGCGCGATCGACTTGGCGTCCAGGTGGGCCGGATCGGCGTTGAAGCCGGCGCCCGGTTTCAGGATGTTAGCAACCAGCAAGCCGATGGCCAGCGCGAAGGTGGAGACCACTTCGAAGTACAGCAGCGCCTTGCCGCCCACGCGGCCGATTTTCTTGACGTCCTGCATGCCGGCGATGCCGGAGACCACGGTACAGAAGATCACCGGGGCAATGATCATCTTGATCAGTTTGATAAAGCCGTCGCCCAGCGGTTTCATGTCGACGGCGTTCGATGGGTAGAACACGCCCAGCAGCACGCCTGCCACGATGGCGAACAGCACCTGGACGTACAGGATTTTATAGAATGGTTTTTTCACGAGTGGTCTCCTCTTGCGGGTTGATGCTGCGATCATCTACCGATTGGACGGGCCGCTCAATTGTGGATAACCGCAGATATGCACTTTCGCTATATCGGGTATCGCCCCATGAATGGAGTGCTGCGGCGCAGCATTTCAGGCGCGCGCTTGGAGCATTGCCCGCGCTGCGCTACACTGCCGAAGAGTCGAGCGCGGGGCATCCGGCAAATTGCCGGTTTCTTTGTTTTTTTACTACCAAATAACGACGCCTGACAAAACCGTAGCGAGCGGAAGGGAGTGCTGGCCGGGAAGCGCAACCGTACGGAGTACGGCGAGCACCGCCGGCCGCAAGCACCGACGCGTAGCAGGTTTTGTCTGGCCTTATAAGGAATCGCATGATCGAAGCAAGCATCAAATCTGTCCAGTGCATCTCCCCCGCAGGCTTGCACACCATGTCCTACAAGGAATGGGGCGCGGCGGACAATCCGAACGTGCTGGTCTGCGCCCATGGCGTGACGCGCGTGGCAGACGACTTCGACAACCTGGCGCGCGCCATGGCCAGCGATTACCGCGTCATCTGTCCCGACGTGGTGGGCCGTGGCCGCTCGGGCTGGCTGGCCAACCCGCAGTTTTACCGCGTGCCGCAATATGTGAGCGACATGGTGACCCTGCTGGCGCGCGTGCTGGCCAATGGCGAACGCCAGACGGTGGACTGGTTCGGCACGTCGATGGGCGGCTTGATTGGCCTGGGCCTGGCATCGCTGCCGCACAGCCCGATCAGCAAGCTGGTCTTGAACGATATCGGCCCGACCCTGGCGCCGGAAGCGCTGCAGCGCATCGGCGACTATATCGGCCAGGACCTGCGTTTCGAGACCTTCGAGCAGGGCGCCAAGTTTGTGCGCGACGTGTCGGCCAGCTTCGGCCCGCACACGGACGCCGAATGGCATAAACTGGCGGTCGATGTGTTGCGCCAGGATAAGGATGGCCATTGGCGCCGCCATTACGATATGGGACTGGCGATGCCGTTCCGCTCGGCCACGCCGGAATCGGCGGCCAGCGACGAAGCCATGCTGTGGGCCGCGTACGATGCCGTGCGCTGTCCGACCCTGCTGGTGCGCGGCTCGGAATCCGATTTGCTGTCGCATGACACGGCCACGCTCATGCTGGGCCGCGGCCCGAAGGCGGAACTGGTGGAAATTGCCGGGGTCGGCCATGCCCCCACGTTCGTGCACGACGACCAGATCGCCATCGCGCGCAAGTTTTTGCTTGGCAAGTAATAGCGTCACACCGTCATACCGCAGTAACGCACGACCGATTTTGAAACAACCGAAACGAGAAATAAGATGGAAATTACACGATTGCACGTAGGCAAACGCCTCTCCGAAGTAGCGATTCATAACAGCACCATCTACCTGGCGGGCCAGATCGCCGAAGACACGACGCAGGACATCGTCGGCCAGACGCGCGAAGTGCTGGGCCACGTCGACCGCCTGCTGATGGAAGCGGGCAGCGACAAGACTTGCATCCTGTCGTGCCAGATCTATATCGCCGACATGAAGGATTTTCCCGGCATGAATGAAGTGTGGGACGACTGGGTGGCTTCCGGCCACACGCCGCCGCGCGCCACGGTAGAGGCCAAACTGGCCAATCCAGCTTGCCTGGTTGAAATCGTCATCATCGCTGCAGAACGTTAAGCTGTTGATTTACTAAGTTGAAGGTATTACATGGTTTCCATCTCGGCCCCGCATAGCGCCACATCGGAACAATTGGTAGAGGGCCTGAGTGCGCCGGACAGCGCGCGCGTGCTGGACGCGCTCGCGTATGCCACCGAAGCGTACGGCGACAAGCAGACCTTCGCCGGCCGCTCCGCGCTGGACTTCGCCATTGGCGTCGCCACCACGCTGGCCTTCCTGCGCAGCGATGCGGAAACGCGCATCGCCGGCCTGATGTTCGAGCTGACCCTGCTCGAGCCGGACACCGCGGCCGATATCGAGCCGCGCTTCGGCAAGCAGGTGTGCGACCTGGCCACCGGCGTGCGCCAGCTGATACGTTTGCGCGCGCTGACCCAGGCGCAGCACGGCAGCACTGGCGGGCGTGGCAAGAATGCGGCGCAGCAAGCCGTGGCCCAGGTGGAAACCCTGCGCAAGATGCTGCTGGCGATGGCGTCCGACATGCGCGTCGTGCTGGTGCGCCTGGCCGCCTGCGTCACCACCTTGCGCTATTTTGCCGACTTGAAGCTGTTCAATGAAATGACGCGCGAGTACGGCAAGGAAACGCTGGACCTGTACGCGCCGCTGGCGAACCGCCTCGGCATCTGGCAGCTGAAGTGGGAACTGGAAGACCTGTCGTTCCGCTTCATCGAGCCGGAAGCATATAAACGCATCGCCAAGATGCTGGAAGAAAAGCGCATGATGCGCGAGGGCTTCGTTTCCTCGGCGATTTTGCGCCTGCAGACGGAGCTGGCTTCGGCCGGCATCCAGGCCGAAGTCTTTGGCCGCCCGAAACACATTTACAGCATCTGGAACAAGATGCGTGGCAAGGAGCTGGACTTCACGGCCCTGTACGACGTGCGCGCCTTCCGCGTCATCGTCGCCGACGTCAAGACCTGCTACACGGTGCTGGGCGTGGTGCACAATATCTGGACGCCGATCCCGAAAGAATTCGACGATTACATCTCGCGGCCGAAACCCAACGGTTACCAGTCGCTGCACACGGTGGTGACGGCCGAGGATGGCCGCCCGCTGGAAGTGCAAATCCGCACCAATGAAATGCACAGCTTTGCCGAATACGGCGTGGCCGCGCACTGGCGCTACAAGGAAGAGGGCGGCTCGAACTTCGCCGGCCAGAAGTACGACGAAAAGATCGCCTGGCTGCGCCAGTTGCTGGCCTGGAAGACGGAAGTGGCCGACGCCGTCGTGGGCCAGGAAGAAATCCAGCGCGAATGGGTGGAAAAGCTCAAATCCGCCACGCTGGACGACCGCATCTTCGTCATGACGCCGCAGGCGAGGGTGCTGGAATTGCCCGTGGGCGCCACGCCCGTCGACTTTGCCTATCACCTGCATACGGACGTGGGCCACCGCTGCCGCGGCGCCAAGGTCGACGGCATCATGGTGCCCCTGAATACGCAGCTGAAGAACGGCCAGACCTGCGAAATCATCACGGCCAAGGGCGCGCCGGGCACGGCCGGGCCGTCGCGCGACTGGCTCAGCGCCGGCTACGCCGTCAGCACCCGAACGCGTTCGAAGATACGCGCCTGGTTCCACGCCATCGACATGCAGGAAACCCTGGCCCACGGCCGCGCGCTGGTGGAAAAATCGCTGCAGCGCGAAGGCAAGACGGCCGTCAACCTCGAGGCGCTGGCGCAAAAGCTGGGCTTTGCGAAAGTCGACGAGCTGTTCCTGTCGGTCGGCAAGGATGAATTCAGCCTGCGCCACGTGGAGCAGGCGCTGCACGACAATGGCGAAGTGGTGGTGCCGGAAGATGCCGTGCTGGTGGGCAAGAGCCGCGCTTCCAGCGTGGAGCAGGGCGCCAAGTCCGGCGTGCTGGTGGTGGGCACGGAAGGCTTGATGACGGTGCTGGCCAAGTGCTGCAAGCCGGCGCCGCCGGACAGCATCGTCGGCTTCGTGACGCGCGGCAAGGGCGTCTCCATCCACCGCGCCACGTGCAAGAATTTCGAGGAAATGCGCGCCAAGGCGCCAGAACGCGTGATCTTCACGGAGTGGGGCAGCACGGGCCACGACACCGTCTATCCGGTCGACATCTTCATCCTCGCGGGCGACCGTCAGGGCTTGCTGCGCGACATCTCCGAAATTTTCTCGCGCGAAAAGATCAACGTGATCGGCGTCAACACCCAAAGCGCCAAGGGCCAGGCCCGCATGACGTTTACGGCCGAGATCAGTTCGACGGCGCAGTTGTTGAAGGCGCTGAATGTGATCAAGGACGTCAGTGGCGTGCTTGAGGCAAGAAGAAGTTAATCTATCCGTGGGAATCCGGCCCGGATTCCCACGTCTCCCTGTCAGTGCGTCTTGTCGCTTGCATGCAAGCCCGCCATCGTGGCCGTCTCCGGCTGCAGGGTGATATGGTCGATGCCGTGCTTACTCAATAGCATCTTCTTGATCGCGCGCAAGACCTTCGGCCAGTGGTCGAGGTGTTCGATTTCCACATGGCCGATCAGGGCCGGCTGGCCCGGCGACATGTCCCAGACGTGCAGGTCGTGCACGGCGATCACGCCATCGACCTGTTCCACATCGGTGCCCACGGCGATGTAGTCGATCTGCATGGGCACGCCTTCCATCAGGAAGTGGTAGGACTCTTTCAATACCCCGAACGTGGATTTCAGGATCAGCAGGGATACGAGCATCGACAGCAGCGGGTCGATCTGCATCCAGCCCGTGAAATAGATCACGGCGCCGGCGACGATGGCGGCGACCGATCCCAGCAAATCGCCCATCACGTGCACGAGGGCGGCGCGCGTATTCACGCTTTGCTTGTCCTTCGACAAGACCCACGCCACCACCAGGTTGATCAGCAGGCCGATGAAGGCCACGACGAAGACCATGCCACCCTGCACGGTTTGCGGGGCGGAAAAGCGCAGCACGGCTTCGTAGCAGATCCAGCCCACCACGCACAGCATGGCCAGGCCGTTGACGAAGGCGGCCAGCGCCTCGGCGCGGCCGAAGCCGAACGAGTGGCGCGGCGATGGCGGACGGCGCGCGATCAGTTGCGCCAGCAGGGCCAGGCCCAGCGCGGCCGCGTCCGTGACCATGTGGCCTGCATCGGAAATCAGGGCCAGCGAATTGGACAGGAAGCCGGCCGCCACCTCGATGCCGGCAAACGACAGGGTCAGGCCCAGCGCCCAGGCCAGGATGCTCTGGCTGCGTCCCTCGAACGAATGGGTGTGCTTGGCGTCGCCTTTTAAATGGGCGTGCAGGTGGGTGGCATCGTGTTCAGTAGTCTCGTGCATGGAGTCGGTGGTGGGTGGATGTTGCGCTAGTGTAAAGGAAATGCGGCGATGCCGGGCGCAGGCACGCGGCAAGGAGGGGGAAACTGGCCGGTGACAAAGCGGGAGATTTGTTTGCACAGTTCCCTGCATAATTTATTGCTGATGCCAGCCAACTTGGCGCATGGCGGCATGACAAGGTGAGAACGCATGAAAGTCGCTTGACCTACCTGGAGATCCAGCAATGAAGATGACATTGAAGGCGCATTTGAGTGTCGTGATCGGTTTTCTGTCCCTGCTGTCCATCGTGATCGGCTTGTTTGGCCTGTATGGCATGAACAAGACGAATGAAGGCTTGAAGACGGCCTATGAAGACCGTACCGTGGCGCTGGAGCAAGTCGCCCGCATCGATAGCCTGCTGGTGCGCAGCCGGCTGCAGCTGGCCGAGGCCTTGCTTGACCCCGTCGCCGCGAAGATCCACGCCAAGGCGGAAACGATAGAGGCGACGATCACCGAGGTCAACAAGATCTGGAATGCCTACATGGCAACGTACCTGACGCCGCACGAGAAATTGCTGGCCGATAAATTTGCCGTCGACCGCGAGAAGATGGTCAGGGAAGGGCTGATGCCGGCCGTCGCTGCCTTGCGCGAAGGCAAGATCGACGGCGCCAGGCAGGCCGAGGCGCACCTGCAAACGCTGATCCCGGCGATGCGCGAAGGCATCAATGCCTTGCACAAGCTGCAAGTCGACGAGGCGAAAAAGGAATACGAGGAGTCGAGCGCCCGCTATGTCACTTTACGTACGATCATCATTGCGATCATAGTCCTCGGTGCGCTGCTGGCTGCCGTGATCGGCTTTTTCCTGATCCGCAATATCTATCGCCAGCTGGGCGGCGAGCCGGAATACGCGGCGCATATCGTGCGCAGCATCGCCGCCGGCGACCTGGCCGTGCCGGTGACGACCCACAGCGGCGACGACCACAGCCTCCTGTATGCGATGCAGATCATGCAGCAAAACCTGGCGCAGGCGGTTGGCGACATCCGCGAATCCATCGATACGATCGCCACTGCCTCGGGCCAGATCGCTATAGGCAACCTGGACCTGTCCTCGCGTACTGAAGAGCAAGCCAGTTCCCTGGAAGAAACGGCTTCGTCGATGGAGGAACTGACCTCGACCGTCAAGCAGAATGCGGACAATGCGCGCCAGGCGAACCAGCTGGCGCAGTCGGCATCGAACGTCGCGCTGAGGGGAGGGGACGTGGTGGCGCAAGTGGTCGGCACCATGGGCTCGATCAACGAATCGGCCAGGAAGATCGTCGACATCATCGGCGTCATCGATGGCATCGCGTTCCAGACGAATATCCTCGCCTTGAACGCGGCCGTGGAAGCGGCGCGGGCCGGCGAGCAGGGACGCGGCTTTGCCGTGGTGGCCAGCGAGGTGCGCAACCTGGCGCAGAGGTCGGCCGCCGCGGCCCGGGAAATCAAGGAGTTGATCACGCATTCCGTCGACGCCGTCGATGCCGGCAGCAAGCTGGTCGAGCAGGCGGGCGCGACGATGGAAGAAATTGTCGAGAGCGTCAAGCGCGTGACGGACGTCATGAGTGAAATCACGGCCGCCAGCCAGGAGCAGACGTCGGGTATCGAGCAGATCAATCAAGCCATCACGCAGATGGATACCGTGACGCAGCAAAATGCGGCCCTGGTGGAGGAAGCCGCGGCGGCGGCCGAATCCTTGCAGGACCAGGCCGCCAACCTGGTGCAGGTGGTCAGCATCTTCAAGCTGGCCGCGACGGGGGCCGCCAGCACGGCGGTGGCGCCGGTGGCCAGCCTGGCCCGCGGCGCGCGGCGCGTGGCTGGCAACGTGAAGCAGCTGAAACGCGCGGCAAGGGCGAGCGTCACGACGCGCGCCGGCCACGTGTTCCAGGCGCTGTGAGCGGCCGTGCCGCGCCTTGTCGGCGTCAGGCGGCTGGCGCGGCCGTTACACCGAACTTGCCTTCGCGGAAGTCCTGCACGGCCTGGAATACCTCTGCCTGGGTATTCATGACGAACGGACCATATTGCGCGATCGGCTCGTTCAGCGGCTGGCCGGCGATCAGGATCACGCGGCCGCCTTCGGGCGCCTCGATGCGCACGCCGTCGCTGCCCGGCGTATTGGCCAGGATCGCCATGCGCAGGGCCGGCACGGCCTTGCCATCCACCTGCACCTCGCCACGGAAGGTGTACAGGAAGGCGTTATGGCCTGGCGGCAAGGGCTGCTCGAAGCTGGTGCCGGCCGGCAAGTCGATATCGAGGTACAGCGGCTGCGTCAGCTCGCGCTGCACGGCGCCCGTCACGCCATGGCTCTCGCCGGCGATCACTTGCACGACCACGTCCGTATCCGTCGTGTAGCGGGGAATTTCGCTGCTCTCGAAATCGCGGTACCACGGCGTGCGCATCTTGTCGCGCGCTGGCAGGTTCAGCCATAGCTGGAAACCTTCCATCACGCCTGCTTCCTGCTCCGGCATTTCCGAGTGGACCACGCCGCTGCCGGCCGTCATCCATTGCACGCCGCCCGAGGTCAGCAAGCCTTCGTTGCCCGCGCTGTCGCGGTGGCGCATGCGTCCCGTGATCATGTACGAGACTGTCTCGAAGCCCCGGTGCGGATGCTCGGGGAAGCCGGCGATATAGTCGTTCGGCTTGTCGCTGGCGAAATTGTCGAGCATCAGGAACGGGTCGAGGCGGCGCTGCAGCTGCTGCGTCAGCACGCGGTTGATCTTCACGCCGGCGCCATCCATGACGGCCTGGCCGGCGATCACGCGCTCGACGGCGCGCGGTTTGCTGAGGGTATTGATGTCGCTCATGCTGCTCTCCAGTTGGGAAGAACGGCGCTCGTGCGCCGTCCCGGGTTGATGCCCATCAATCGTTGTACTTATACCAGGATCGCGTTGATCTCGGCATCGGCCTGCGCTTGCGCCTTGGCCACGGCTTCCGGGCCCATGCCCATGCCTTCCGAATACACATATTGCACGTCGGTCATGCCGAGGAAGCCGAACATGGTGTTCAGGTATGGCACCTGGCTGTCGTGGGCGCTATCGCGGTGCAAGCCGCCGCGGGACAGGCCCACATAGACTTTCTTGCCGGTCAGCAGGCCCACGGGGCCGTTTTCCGTGTACTTGAAGGTGACGTTGGCGCGGGCAATCGCGTCGAACCAGCTTTTCAGTTGCACGGTGATGCCGAAGTTGTACATCGGCGCGCCGATGACGATCACGTCAGCCGCTTGCACTTGCGCAATCAGCGCGTCGTCGAGGGCGATGCGGGCCGCCTGTTCCGGCGTGCGCTTGTCGGCCGGGGTGAACAGCGCTTGCAGGGTCGGCTCGTCGAGCACGGGGTGCGGTACGGCGGCCAGGTCGCGGCGGACCAGGGCGGCGTCCGGGTTGCCCGCCTGTACGCGGGCGACGAGGGCGTCGGCCAGGCGGGTCGAGGCGGAACCGGTGCTGCGGGCGCTGGAATTGATTTGCAGGATGTTCATCTTGTTTCTCCGTGTGAGGTGTCTTGCGATGGATGAACTATAGCAATTCCAAAATTGATGCGGAAGCCGTTAAAATGGATAACATTAATCCACTGGTGGAACAATAAAGTTGAGAGGTCAAACATGGATATCGATCCCGGAGACTTGCTGCTGTTTGCCCGCGTCGTCGAATGCGGCAGTTTCAGCCGCGCCGCCGTGCGCGTGGACTTGCCCAAGTCAACCTTGTCGCGGCGCCTGTCGCAGCTGGAGGCGAAACTGGGCGAACGGCTGCTGCTGCGCACCACGCGCAAGCTGGCGCTGACGGAGTTTGGCGCCAGCCTGCTCGAGCATGCGCGCAAGGTGGTGGAGGAAACGGAGGCGGCAGGTGCCCTGGCGCAGCACCGCCAGGCGGGGCCCAGCGGCTTGCTGCGCATTTCCATGCCGGCCGATTTCGGCGACGCGCTGATGCGCCAGGTGCTGGCCGAATTCGTGCGCCGCTATCCGGCCATTTCGCTGGAGCTGGACCTGTCGGCGCGCCGCGTGGATTTATTGGAAGAAAATTTCGACCTGGCCATCCGCATGGGCAACTTGCCCGACGACGCCAGCCTGGCCGCGCGCCGCGTTGCCTTCAGCACCCTGGCGCTGTATGCGTCGCCGCAATACACGAGCGTGCACGGCTTGCCCGAGCATCCCGACGACCTGTACGGCCATGACTTGCTCAGCCTGCCACGGGCCGTGCATGGCCTCGTGCACTGGACCTTGATTCGCGGCAAGACGACATGGGAGCGCGACTTGCCCGTGCGCCTGCTGGCGAACTCTCCGGAGTTGCTGGTGCGCATGGCGTGCACGGGCGTGGGCATCGCGGCCAGCACGGACCGCTTTGCCAAGGCATACGTGGCGACGGGGGAGTTGGTGCGGGTCTTGCCCGAATGGAGTTTTCCGCTGGTCACGGGCTGGGCCGTGTTTCCCGGCCGGCGGCTGATGCCGGCCAAGACGCGCGCGTTCCTGGACTTGATGGAGGAAATGTATCGCACGGACGCGCCCGTGTAGGCGCGCGCCGAGCGCCATTTACTTGGGCAGCTTGCCCATGACTTCGCCCAGCTGCACGGGGCCGGCCGGTTGCCAGTTGGCATTGAATTGCACGCTGTCCTTGGGGAACAGCATGACGACGGTGGAGCCGAGCAGGAAGCGGCCCAGCTCGTCGCCTTGCTTCAGCACGACATTGTCGTTGGCATAGCTCCAGTCGCGCACCTGGCCCGTGCGGGGCGGGTTGACGACGCCGTGCCAGACGGTGGCCATGCTGCCGACGATGGTGGCGCCCACCAGGGTCATGACGAACGGACCGTTGGCCGTCTCGAACACGCAGACGACGCGCTCGTTGCGGGCGAACAGGCCGGGGATGCCGCGCGCCGTCGTCGGGTTGACGGAGAACAATTCACCGGGCACATAAATCATGCGCGTCAAGCGGCCGTCGCACGGCATGTGGATGCGGTGGTAGTCGCGCGGGCTCAGGTACAGATTGGCAAAGCTGCCGTGTTCGAACTGCGCTGCCAGGGCCGCATCGCCGCCCACCAGGGCCGTGGTGCTGAAGCTGTGGCCCTTGGCCTGGAAGATCTGGTCCTTGTCGATCGTGCCGAACTGGCTGATGCGTCCGTCGACGGGGCAGACATAGTCGGCTTGCGCCAGCGGACGGGCGTCGGGGCGCAGCGCGCGCGTGAAGAAGTCGTTGAAGCTCGCGTAGTGCGTGATGTCCGGGTCCAGCGCCTCATCCATGTTGACGTTGTAGCGGCCGACGAACCAGCGGATCAGGCGCGTCGTCATGGCGCCACCCTTGGCGCCGGCGATGCGGCCGGCGAAGTTGGTCAACGCTCCCTTGGGCAGCAGATATTGAGGCAAAACGGCAAGACGGTCAGACACGATGGGAAGCCTTTGACGGGGTGGTGGGAATAATGGCGAAAACGCATTATAGCGGCGATGTGGTACGCAATGATATGTACCGTATGCAAGGGGACATATCGCAGTCTGCTGCCGAATTTAATTTGCCATAGGGTATATTTTCAGGAAACTGTGCCACTCGGAAAAAATTGCAGCACAATACAGCGGCCTGTTTTTTAGCTTTTAGCCATTTTTATTCAGCCAACTTTTTTTAGCCAGGTCATGATGCCACGCCGTTGCCTCCGCCTTACCATTCTTTGTTCCGCCGTTTTACTTGCCTGGAATGTCCAGGCCCAGCAATCCGAAGCGCCAGCCGCTGATGCCGCCGCCGCGCCGCTGAAGGCCGAGAAGGCCGAAAAGTCCGCCGCTCCCGCCATGCAAACCGTCGAAGTCAAGGGCGGCGGCTATGATCCGCGCCGCGACGATACGGCCAGCAAGATGGTGGTCAGCAGCGAAGAAATCCTCAAGTATGGCGACACCAGCGTCACCGACGTGCTCAAGCGCCTGCCCGGCATCACCGTGTCCGGCGCGGCCGGGCGCTCGGGCGGCGAAATCCGCATGCGCGGCCTGGGCAGCGGCTACACGCAGATTTTGCTCAACGGCGAACGGGCGCCGGCCGGTTTCTCGCTCGACACCCTGTCGCCCGACGTCATCGAACGCATCGAGATTCTGCATGCGGCCAGCGCCGAATACAGCACGCAGTCGATCGCCGGCACCATCAATGTGGTGCTCAAGAAAGCCGTGAAGACGGCGCAGCGCGACGTCAAGCTGGGCGCGGGGGGCGGGCGCGATGCGTTTTCCAGCAATGGCAACCTGCAATTGTCGGACAAGGACGGCATTTTTTCCTATTCGCTGGCGGCCTCCTTTTATCGCTATGACTATCACTATGCAAACCCGGCACGGGACCTTGGCTATTTGCCGGACGGCCAGCAAAATCTGCTGCGCAACAGCAAGGGCACGGGCGATGGCCGTTCGGAAGGCATCAACATGTCGCCGCGCCTGAACTGGGCTTTTCCCGGCGGCGATAATCTGACGGCGCAATTTTTCCTGAATCTCGGACGCAACGAAAGCCGTACTCACAGCCGTACCGACACGATCATGGGCTTGCGACCAGACTACGATACGAACGACAGCGACGGCGGCAACCACTATGTATTTGGCCGAACGGACCTGACCTGGGTGCGCAAGCTCGATGGCGGCGCCAGGCTGGAACTGGGACTGCGCGTAGGCCTCAGCAATAATTCCTCCGATAACCACCCGCTCGGCCGTATTGATGGCGTGGGACTGGCGCTGGACCGTACCGCGCGCGTGGATGCGTCGGAAAAGAGCGTCTCTTCCACCGGCAAGTATTCTTCGCCGCTCATCCCGGGCCATGCCTTGTCGATGGGTTGGGATGGCGGCTACAGCAAGCGGGACGAGGAGCGCTGGCAGCGCGAGCTGGCCTTGCCGGGCGGGCGCCCGCCATTCAACGTCGATGAAGACTTCAATGCAGACATCAAGCGCCTGGCGCTGTATGCCCAGGACGAGTGGGATATCACGCCGCGCTGGTCCATGTATGCGGGCGTGCGCTGGGAAGGCATCGATACGCGCAGTATCGGCAACACGTATGACGAGGTGCAGCAGCGCAGCAGCGTCTGGAGCCCGCTGCTGCAAACCTTGTGGAAATTGCCTGACACCAAGGGCGACCAGGTGCGCCTGGCCTTGACGCGCACCTACAAGGCGCCGGCCACCTCCAGCCTGATTCCGCGCCGTATGATGTCGACGAATAATAGCCAGACCGAGCCTGACCGCGAAGGCAATCCGAACCTGAAGCCGGAGCTGGCGCTGGGCATCGACGCTTCCTACGAACATTACTGGGCCGAAGGCGCCTTGCTCAGTGCGCGCGCCTCGGCCCGCCGCATCGATGGCTACACGCGCCAGGGTTTGCTGTATATCAATGAGCGCTGGGTATCCACGCCCGTCAACGACGGCCGCGCGACTACGCAGACACTGGAACTGGAAGCGAAGTTCCCGCTGCGCGCCGTGCTGGCCGGACCCGTGCCGGCGCTGGATGTGCGCGCCAGCGTCAGCCGCAACTGGTCGCAGGTGGAGCAGGTGCCGGGGCCGGACAACCGGCTCGACCAGCAAACGCCCGTCAGCGGCAACGTCGGTCTCGACTACAAGACGCCGGACGGCGTGCTGACGACGGGCGGCAGCTTCAACTTCCGCAATGGCGGCCCGGTGCGCATCACCGAGCGCCAGAGTGCCTATACGACGCCGCGGCGCGACCTCGATATTTATGCGCTGTGGAAATTCAACGCGAAGCAGCAGCTGCGCCTGGCCGTATCGAACCTGCTGGCGCAAGACTTCGAAAGCCGCACCAGCTACACGGACGCCAGCGGCACGATACAGCGCAACAGCATTTCACCGAGCTCGCCGCAAGCGCGCGCGACCATGGAAATGAAGTTTTGATGCCGATGCCAGGCTGAAAATCCGTCGTGAAACCCCGGCCGGCATGCCCGCTGGCCTATAATCTCGGCAATCGCGCGCGCGGCCCGTCCGTGCGCGCCACCTTTTCATTTGCCAAGATTGCTTTTCCCATGACGTTTTCCTCCCTCGGCCTGATCGATCCCCTGGTCCGCAAACTTGACGAGCTTGGCTATGCCAAGCCGACGCCCGTGCAGGCGCAATCGATTCCCGCCGTGCTGGCCGGACGCGACCTGATGGCCGCCGCCCAGACGGGCACGGGCAAGACGGCCGGCTTTGCCGTGCCGCTGCTGCAGCGCCTGACCCTGGAAGGCGTGGTGGCGCCGCAATGCGTGCGCGTGCTGGTGCTGGTGCCTACGCGCGAACTGGCCGAGCAAGTCTATGCGAGCTTCCGCAGCTATGGCGGCAACTTGCCGCTGCGCAGCTTTGTCGCCTATGGCGGCGTGCCCATCGAGCCGCAGATCAGCAAGCTGCGCAAGGGCCTCGACGTGCTGGTGGCCACGCCGGGCCGCCTGCTGGACTTGCAGACGCAGGGCGCCGTCAAGTTCGAGCAAGTGCAAACCCTGGTGCTGGACGAAGCCGACCGCATGCTGGACCTCGGTTTCGAGCGCGAGCTGGATTTATTGCTGATGACCATGCCCAAGCAGCGCCAGACCCTGCTGTTCTCGGCCACCTTCTCGGACGCCATCCGCGCCATGGCGAAAACCATGCTGAAGGACCCCGTCTCGGTGGAGGTGAGCGCGCGCAACAGCACGGTCAAGGCCGTGAAACAGTCGGTGATCGTGTGCGACAAGAAACGCAAGCCGGAACTGTTTTTGCACCTGCTGAAGAAAAAGCGCTGGGGCCAGGTATTGGTCTTCGTCAAGACGCGCAAGGGCGTCGAGCAACTGGTGAACACCTTGCTGGAGCAGGGCGTGCGCGCCGATTCCATTCACGGCGACAAGACGCAGCCGAACCGCCTGCGCGCGCTGGCCCGCTTCAAGGCGGCCGAGGTGCAGGTGCTGGTGGCCACCGACGTGGCCGCCCGCGGCCTGGACATCGACCAATTGCCGATCGTCGTCAATTTCGACTTGCCGACCGTAGCCGAAGACTATATCCACCGCATCGGCCGCACGGGCCGCGCGGGCGCTTCGGGCGAGGCGATTTCCCTCGTCTGCGCCGACGAGGTGGAATTGCTGTCGGCCGTCGAAGCGCTGACCCGGCAAACCCTCAAACGCGCCGAAGAACCCGGTTACGAGGCGGAGCATCGCGTGCCGGGCACGACCGCCGGCGGCACGATCCAGAAGAAGGCCGTCAAAGTGCTGGCGCCGAAGGCGGCCGAGCGCGCCAAGAAGCGCCGCTTCTACAAGTAATCGGGGGCAAGGCGCGCTGCACGGATATGCCATTCGTGCCATCATGCGCCTATGACCTCGATACCTTTGTTCCCGCTCAATACGGTGCTGTATCCCGACGGCTATCTGCCTTTGCAGATCTTCGAGGTGCGCTATCTGGACATGATACGCAAGTGCATCATGGGCGAGCAGCCGTTCGGCGTGGTGCGGTTGCTGGACGGCGCGGAAGTGCGCAAGCCGGGCCAGCTGGAAACGCTGGCGCCGGTAGGCACCCTGGCGCGCGTCATCGACTGGGCGGCGCCGTTGTCGGGCTTGCTGCAAATCAAATGCATGGGTATGGAGCGCTTCCACATCGTTTCCAGCGAACAGCTGAAACACGGCCTGTGGACGGCGCGGATCGAGACCTTGCCGCCGGATAAGGCCATCCCCATCCCGCAAGAGCAGCAGAACGTGGCCGACGCCCTGGGCGCGCTGATACGCACCTTGCAGGAACAAAAGATCCCGCCCGAGCAAATGCCGCTGCAGCCGCCATACCGGCTCGACGAGTGCGGCTGGGTGGCGAACCGCTGGTGCGAACTGCTGTCGCTGACGGCCATGCAAAAGCAGCTGCTGCTCAGCCAGGACAATCCCGTGCTGCGCCTGGAACTGGTGCAGGACATGCTCACGGAAAATGGCTTGCTGGAAGACTGACGGCGACCAGGCCGCATGTTTGCACACGCTTCCGTTGTGCAATTGCAATTTCTATTGAGAAATACTTTACGCTTTGCCGCCGCTGGCATAAGATAATGCCCCTGGGCAAGATAGTCCCAGTAATATGGCCCCAGGCAACATTCACGAGAATACGACATGGCAAAAGCAAGCGCGGAACAGATCAATGCGGCAATGGAGGCGATGGCGGCCGAAGGCCTGGCCATCACGGTGCGCGCGCTGCGCGAGCGGTTGGGCAATGGCGCCTGCCTGGGCACCATCAGCAAGCTCTTGCAGCGCCGCAAGGCCGGTGCGCAGCGCCAGATCGCCGCGGCGGCCGAACTGTCTCCCGTGCTGCAGCAAGCCATTCTCGATTATGTAGGACAGGAATTGAGCGCCAGCCACAGTGCGCATGAAGCCGAGATGAACGACAATCAACAGGAATTGATGGACCTGGCCAGCGAAAACGAGCGCCAGCAGGAAGTGCTGGACTTGCAGGCGGGCGAACTGGAAACCCTGCGCGAGGAACTCGAACGCGAGCGCCAGGTCGCCAACCAGGCCCGCACGGACCTGGCCAAGGCGCAATTGCGGCTGGAGGGCTTGCCGCGCCTGGAAGAGGCGGCCGAGCAGGCGCGCATGGACCTGGCCAAGGCGCAATTCAAGCTCGAAGGCATCCCGCGCCTGGAAGAGGCGGCCGAAGCGGCTCGTGCCGAGCTGATCCAGGCCCAGCTGAAGCTGGAAAGCCTGACGCGCGTGGAAACGGAACTGGCGGCCGTGCGCCTGGAGCTGGAAGCGGAACGCGAGGAACTGGGTGAAACGCGCGCCGAACTGGACGAAGAGCGCACCTTGCGCATCAAGGCGCAGCAGTTCATCGTCGATCCGATCTTCAAGACGCCCGTTTAAGAGCACCCGCCAAAACTGCAGCGCGTCGCGATTTGCGGCGTGCGATGCTCAGTGACTCGGCGGCCCCGTGCATCCGCACAGCTGCGCTTCTCAAGCACAGCCCATGCCGCTCGCTACGGTTTTGTGCGGTGTGGCAAGTCTGCCTGCTAGACGCCTGGCTGCGCATAGCGCATGCATAGCCAGGCAAATCCCCCCATGTTCAGCGCGACCGTGATCCAGAACACGACCTGGAACGAGGTCTTGCTCGTCTTGTGGCGCAACCACTGCTGCGCCAGCACGGCGCCCGGCCAGCCGCACAGCAATCCCAGCAGCCACAAGGTTTTCTCCGGCGTGCGCCACGCCTGCGTGCGGGCCGCCCGCTTGTCGATGGCGTAGACGGCAAAGCAAGTCACGCTCATCGCGCCGTACACGGCCGCCACCAGCACGGGCACGTGCCACAGCAGGCTGGCCAGCAGGTAAGCGAGGACAAATACGGCAAGTATCAGATAGGGCATGGCGGTCACGGCAGTGTGGGAGCCGCATTGTAACCGCAGCGCCGGCGCATGGCGTCCTGTGTTAGGCGGCGCACGGAATCGGCGCTGCGGGCGTTCCAGAATGACTGCGGAGATGCGTCGCGCGAAAGGGGGCTGGCATGGAAGCGTTGATACTGATCGGAGCTTCCACGGGCGGCATGGAAGCGTTGTCCTGCATCTTTGCCGCCTTGCCCGCCACCTTGCCGGCGCCCGTGCTGGTCGTCGCGCATGTGGGCGCGCGCAAGAGCATCCTGCCCGATATCCTCGGCAAGACTTGCTCCTTGCCCGTGCGCTTTGCCGAAGGGCGCGAACCCGTGCGTCCGGGGCGCATCCTGCTGGCGCCACCGGACCGGCATATGCTGGTCGCCATCGCGGCTGGCCAGGCCACCATCGAGCTGACGCGCGGCCCGAAGGAAAACCACACGCGCCCGGCCATCGACCCTCTGTTCCGCAGCGCGGCGGCCGCGTTCGGCCCCAGGGCCGTGGGCGTGATCCTCAGCGGCTACCTCGACGATGGCACGGCCGGCTTGCAAGCCATCAAGGCGTGCGGCGGCAAGGTGCTGGTGCAGGAGCCGCAGGAAGCCGTGGCGCCGTCGATGCCGCAAAGCGCCATCGACCACGTGGACGTGGACTGGCGCCTGCCCGTCGCCCAGATCGCTCCGGCCCTGCTGGCGCTGGTCAGCGGCAAGCCGGCGCCGCCCCAGGCGCTGCAGCCGGCGCCGCACTGGATCGCCGTGGAAAACCGTTTTGCCAGGGGAGTGGGGAATATGGAACAACTGGAAAAAATTGCCGTGCCATCCACATTTACCTGCCCGGCCTGCCAAGGCACCCTATGGGAACTGCATGGCCAGCAGCCGCAGCGCTTCCGCTGCCATACGGGCCACAGTTTCACGGCGCAAGTGCTTGGCGAGTTGCAGAATGACAAGGCGGAAGAGGCCATCTGGGCCGCCATCCGGGCACTGCAGGAAAAGGAAAGGCTGTACCTGGACCTGGCCGCCAAGGCCCAGGCCTGGCTGCATCCGGGCACTGCCAGCGAATACGGCGCCAGGGCGCGCCAGGCTGGCGAGCAGGCCGACGTGCTCAGGCGCACCTTGCTGGCTTAGAATAGCGCTCTGTTGCCGTCTGCCAGGCAACGCGTCCATCGTAAAGAAGCTTATGTCAGTAGAGAAAAAGTTACCTCCCCAGTCCGCCACGGCGCCTGGCGCGGCCCGCGCCTTGCCGCCGCGGCCGCCAGCCGAATTCAGCTCGCCCGAGGCGGCCCTTGCCCGCAAGCTCGCGCGCGAGCACAAGGATGCGCAGGTGCGCGGCGTGACGTCCATCCACGCCATGCGCGAGGCCATCCGGCGCGCCGCGCGCCACTTGCCGGCCATCGCCGAGGTGCCGCGCCTGGGCATGCTGGACGCGGCCGCCTTCCGCGCCCGCGCCGCGCTGGGCCTGCCTTTCCTGATGAGCGGCCTGGTCAAGCGCTGGCCCTTGTCCGGGCTGGCGCCCGGCGTCTTGCGCGAGCGCTACAGTCACGTGCCCGTGCGCGCGCGCGTGGGCGACTACATCAACACGGCGTTCGCGCCCGACCGCGCCATGCAGGATATGTCGATGGGGGCATACCTGGACCTGGTGGAAGAGGGACAGCACGCGCTGCCGCCTTACCTGGGCAACCTGGAGCTGCGCGAATTGAACAGCCTGTGCCACTGGCCCGCGTATTTCGACAAGATGGGGCCGCCACGCTTCTGGGTCGGGCCGGCCGGCACGGTGACGCCGCTGCATTGCGATTACGACGACAATATCTTTGCGCAAGTGTGGGGCAGCAAGCGCATCTTTTTATCGCCGCCGCACCACGATGCCTTCCTGTATCCCAGCGAGGCGAACGCCATCCTGTTCGGCTCGCCTTTCGACCCCGAGGCGCCCGATTTCCAGCGCTTCCCGCTGGCGCGCCAGGCGACCATGATCGAATGCATCGTCGAGCCGGGTGACATGCTGTACGTGCCCGCCGGCTGGTACCACCAGGTGCGCGCGCTGACGTTCTCGCTATCCTCGAACCGCTGGGCCAGGGCCGTGCCGTTTGCCTTGCATGGCGAGCCGGCACTGCGGCGCGGCGTGGAATGAAATTCAGGGTTGCACGGCCTTGCCGGCGTCCGGCGTGCGCTTCGGCCGCCATTCGCTGAGGATGCCGGCGCCGATGATCAGGATCGCACCGACGATGGCCAGGGCTGGCAGGCGTTCGCCGGCGATGCGGCCGATGACGCCGGCCCACACGGGCTCGCCCGCATAGATCAGGGTAGCCTTGGTGGCGGAAATGCGCTTTTGCGCCCAGTTCATCACGTACTGGATCAGCGCGCTGGCGCAGCCCAGGGCCAGCACGCTGAGGAGGAAGGTCTGGCTGAGGGCGGGCGGCGCTTCGCCCATGACGGGCATCAGCAGCAGGGCGATCAGCGACGCCGTGGCCAGTTGCACGATGGTCACGCGCAGGATGTTCAGTTGCGGCGAAACGCGGCTGATGAGGATGATTTCCAGCGCGATGGCGATGGCGCCCACGGCCGTCATCAGCTCGCCTTTGCCAAAGCCCATGCTCAGGCCATCGGTGCCGGTGAGCAGCAGCAAGCCAACAAAGGCCAGCGCCACGGCCGCCCACACGGCCGGATGGGGCCGCTGCTTGAAGGCCAGCCATTGCACCAGCGGCACGATGGGCACATAGAAGGCCGTGATGAAGGCCGACTTGCTGCTCGTGATATGCATCAAGCCATAGGTTTGCAGCGCGTAGCCGCCAAAGATGCTGACGCCAATCGCCATACCCGTCAGCAACTCCGCCTTCGTCAATTGGCGCAGCTGGCCCCGGCAAATCAGGGCGCCGATACCGGCGGCGACGGCGAAGCGGGCGGCAACGAAGGCCAGCGGGCCGCTGACCGTCACGGCGTGCTGCACGATGAGGAAGGTGCCGCCCCAGATGAAGGTGATGGCGATCAGGGCCAGTTCGGGCAGGCCGAGGGCGGGCGGGGGACTTGCGTGTGTTTTCATGGGGAGCTATGCTATGAGCAAAATATTTCCCATCATCATAGGAGCAATATATTGCGCAGTCAAGCCGAGGCCGGTGGCGTGCTGGCACACCTGTCCAAAAATCTGCGGCGCCTGCGCCTGGCTGCCGGACTGAGCCAGGAGGAACTGGCCCGTCTGTCCGGCCTGAGCCGGCGCATGCTCAACGGCGTTGAGGCGGGCGGCACCAACATCAGCCTGGCCAACCTCGACCACGTGGCGGCCGCGCTGAACGTGGCCTTCGTCGACCTGGTCCAGCCGCCGCGGCAGCCGCACGACAGCCTGCGCGTGCTGGTGTGGCAAAGTGCATCGCAGGCGAGCCAGGCCGTGCTGCTGGGCGCGGCCCCCGCCAGCCGCCAGGTGGAGCTGTGGTCATGGACCCTGGCGCCGGGCGAGCGCTACGATGCGCAAGCCGACCCTGCCGGATTCAGTGAAATGATTTATGTGCTGGAAGGGCAGTTGCAGCTGGAGTTGGCGGCTGGGACCAAACACCTGACCACGGGCGATTTTCTGGTCTTCAGCAGCGCGCAAGCGTATGCCTACGTCAATGCGGGCGCCTCCACCTTGCGCTTTACGCGCAACGTGGCCAGCTGACGGCGTGCTTAGCCGAGACCGCAGCCGATGAGCAGCAGCATCGGCCGCTCGCGCTCTTCCGCCAGCGCCGGCTGTTGCGTCAGCTGTTCGTCGGTGGGACCCCATTCTTCCACGTGTTCAATCTGGAAACCGGCTTGTATCAATAAATTCAGCGTCGTACCCAGCGTGCGGTGCTGCTTGACGACGCCTGGCGCCAGCCAGTCCGACACGCGCGTGCCCTGCTGCTGGTAACTGTCGACGGGCCAACTCTTGCGGCCTTGCGCATCCGTCAGCCAGCCGGGCTGGCGCGGCGCCATGAAGATGGGATGCTCGATGGAAAACACCAGCTTGCCGCCCGGTTTCAAGCCATGGCGGATGGCTGCCAGCAAGGCGTCGAAGCGCTCGATGTAGTGGAATGCCAGCGAACTGTAGACGAGGTCGTAGCTGGCCGGCGGCAAGGCCAGTTGTTCCATATCAAGTCGGGCATAGCTGACGGCTGCGCGTTCCCCCATGGCACGCGCCTGCGCCAGCATCTTTTCCGAGACATCCACGCCCAGCACGCGCGCCGCGCCGGCATCCAGTGCCCAGCGGCAAAACCAGCCATAGCCGCAGCCGAGGTCCAGCACCTGTTTTCCTTGCAGCTGCGGCAGCATGGCGCGCAGGGCCGGCCATTCGGGTGCGCTGTCGAGTCCGCCAACGGAGCGGGGCAGCTGGCCGTAGGCCGTGAAAAAGGCGTCGTTGTCGTAGATATTCTGTGTCATGTATCAAGCTCCTTGCTGGCTGTGCGCTTCGCATGGCCGCCCCGCTGCGCCCGGTAAATGCCCGCATGGCCGGAAAACAGGTAGGCCACGACGCAGGCGATGGCTGCGTACACGCCGATCTCCGCGCCGAACAGTTCCATGGCCATCAGGGTCGAGGCGATGGGGGTATTCGCTGCGCCGGCAAACACGGCGACAAAGCCGATGGCGGCCAGCAGGGTGACGGGCTGGTGCAGCAGCGGCCCCAGCGCATTGCCCAATGTCGCCCCGATGTAGAACAGGGGCGTCACTTCGCCGCCCTTGAAGCCGGTGCCGAGCGAAACAATGGTAAACGCCATCTTGCCGAGGAAGTCATGCGCCGGCAGCGGCCCCTTGAGCGCGTCGACGATGGTGGGAATGCCCAGGCCGATGTAGCGGTCCGTGCCCAGCAGCCACACGGCGAGGGCGACGGCGAGGCCGCCCGCCAGCGGGCGCAGGGGAGGGTAGGCGACCCAGCGCTTCATCAGCCCGCTCAAGCCGTGCGTGGCTTGCGCAAACACTTTACCGGTCACGCCGAACAGCACGCCCGCGATGACCATGGCGCCCAGCGTCCAGGCCGAGATGGCGGGGACCGGCGGTACGGCGTAATGCGTGTGGGCAATGTGCAAAAGCGGCCCCCACAGCAGGACCACCTGGTCGGCGATGACGGCCGCGGCCAGGCAGGGCAGCATGGCTTCGTAGCGCAAGCGGCCGATGGCCAGTACTTCCAGGCCGAAGATGGCGCCCGCCAGCGGCGTGCCGAAGACGGAGGCAAAGCCGGCGCTGATGCCGGCCATCAGGATGATGCGGCGGTCTTCATTCTTCAAACGGAACAGGCGCGTCAACTGGTCGGCCAGCGCGCCGCCCATCTGCACGGCCGTGCCTTCGCGCCCGACGGAGGCGCCGAACAAATGCGAGACGACGGTGGCGCCCAGCACCAGCGGCGCCATGCGCAGCGGAATGATGTTTTTCGGATCGTGGATTTCATCGATAAGCATATTCGCGCCGCCTTCGACCTTGCTGCCGTAGCGCAAGTACAGCCAGCCGACGGCAAAGCCGGCCACGGGCAGCAGCCAGAGCAGCCAGGCGTGCGCCAGGCGCGTGCGCGTCGCCCAGTCGAGGGCGAACAGGAAAGCGGCCGACGCCGTGCCGGCCAGCACGGCCACGGCGAATGCGATCAGCAGCCATTTAACGAGATGCAACAACAAGTCGGCGAGGGCGGCGAGGAAGGCAGGGCGGCGGGTCATCATGCGTGTCCAGTCTGGAGTCGATGGAACCTGGACAGGCGGCGGGCGATGTCTGGGCGCTGGGTGCGCGCCTGCATTTTTCCGGAAGTCCAGGAAAGTCTGCAGGCATCATCAGCCCGGGGGCGGTTCACGAAGAGTTGCGTGGGAGGAATGCCATCTCCAGTCAAAATTCTAGCACTGCCGGCTGGCGCAGACTATTGATTTTTGATAATGGTCAATCCTGCAAGCCCAGTTCCGCCACCAGCGCCTGGCCGATGGCGCGCTGTTCGGCCAGGATGGCGCGCAAGTGGTGGGGGCGTGTCTTGACATTCGTCATGACCACGCGCAGCACATTGGTCGGGCCAGGGTAGCGCGTCGATTCGAGCACCGTGCGCGAGACGAAGCTGTGGCCCTCCGCCTTCTGGCGGTTTTGCAGCTTGGCGTTGAGCGTGTTCAGTTGTCTGTTCAGTTCGGCGGCTGCGTCTGCCTGGCCGCCGGCCAGCAAGGCTTCCATGCGCTGGCGCAAGTGCACGGGCACGTAGCGGTAGGTCAGAATGAAGGTGTCGGAGCGCGTGACCAGCTCGAAATCCTGCTGGTCGGCCAGCAAATCCTGCAACTGGCCGGACAGGGTGGCCGCCTGCTGCAGCAGGGTCGTGTAGCCGGACACGCCCAGCACCTTGAACGAGGTCCACAGTTTCAAGGCGTCGAAGCGGCGCGAGCCTTCCAGCGAGGTCTGGCCCAGGTCGCCCGAATTGTCGCGCAGGATGTAGTTGGCATTGTGCTTGAGCAGGTTCAGGCTGGCGCTGTCCTTGAACAGCACCATGCTTTGCGCCATCGGCACCCACAGCAGCTTGTGGCCGTCGATGACGACGGAGTCGGCCAGGGCGATGCCGTCGTACAGCGGACGGTATTGCTCGGCGATCAGCAGGGCGCCGCCCCAGGCCGCGTCCACATGGAACCAGATGTTTTCTCGCGCGGCAATGGCGGCCATGGCGGCCAGCGGGTCGATGGCGCCCGTTTCCGTCGTGCCGGCGATGCCGATCATGGCAACGACCTTGATCTTGCGCAGTTTTAAATCGGCAATGGTCGCTTCCAGCGCGGCGACATCGATGCGGTTGTCGCGGTCCACGGCCACCAGGTGCAGCGCGTTTTCACCGAGTCCCAGGGTCGCCAGCGCTTTCTTTACGGAATAATGGCTGCGGGCCGAGCCGATCACGGCCAGTCCCGCATGGCCGGCATCCTGCATGGCGGCAAACAGGCCGCGCTTGCGCGTGCCGGGCAACTGTTTTTCCAGCGCCACGGCCAGGGCCGTCAAATTGCCCATGGTGCCGCCATTGACGACATTGCCCAGCGCGCCGCTGGTGGCGGCCATCGCCTGCGCGTAGACGCTATCGGGTTGCTGGTACACCTGGCGGTGCAGCCAGCCGAGCATCTGCTTTTCGATCAGGGTCGACACATACGCCGTCTCGATCTTCACCTGGTTCTGGTTCAGGGTGGCCGTAAACGCCTCGGCCAGCACGCTGATCCAGGGCAAGGCCTGGGTCATGTGGCCGATGTATTGCGGGTGGTTCAGCTGGGCCGTATTGGCCAGCACGGTCGTATCGAGCTCTTGCAGGAAGTCCGCCACCGCCATGCCGTGCGCGGGCGGGCGCGTGTCGGCCAATTGCGTCAGCAGTTCGGCGTACGGCGTGTGCGGATACGCTTCGCTGCGTTCGGCGGCCAGCCAGCCGCCCAGCATGCGCAGCGCCTGCTGCAGGGGCGCGGGCGCCTGTTGCAGCGCATCGATGGAAAAATGCTGCTGCAGCAGCCGTTCGATAGCGGTATCGGTCATTGCGCGTTGTCTTCTCTACTGATTGCTGGTGCCACGGTGACAAATGAATTGCGCCCTGGGGGAAGCGGGATTTTACCCGACTCCGCCAAGGCGCATCAGTTTGCTATTGCTATTTGTTAATGAGACGCAGCTTAGAAGTAGTTCAGACCCAGCGCCGACTTGACTTCATCGGCCGTGCGGGCCGCCACTTCGCGCGCCTTGAAGGTGCCTTCCTTCAGCATCTGGATGACTTGTCCCTTGTCCTTGGCGAATTCCTCGCGGCGCGCGCGGATCGGCGCCAGCAGTTCCTGCAAGACCACATCCAGGCGTTTCTTGACGATGCTGTCGCCCAGGCCGCCGCGCACGTAATGGGCCTTCATCTCGGCCAGCGCCGCTTTTTCCGGGTCGAAGGCATCCAGATAGGTAAACGCGATATTGCCTTCCAGGTGGCCCGGGTCTTCCACGCGCAGGTGCAGCGGGTCGGTATAGACTTTTTTCACGGCGGCCGTGATTTCGGCCGAGGTCGCGCCCAGGTTGATGGTGTTGCCCAGCGACTTGCTCATCTTCGCCTTGCCGTCGATGCCGGGCAGGCGGCCGATGTCCGGCACCAGCGCCTTGCATTCCATCAGCACTTCGCGGTTGTACATGCGGTTGAAGCGGCGCACGATTTCATTCGTCTGCTCGATCATCGGAATCTGGTCTTCGCCCACGGGCACCACGCCCGCCTTGAAGGCCGTGATGTCGGCCGCCTGGCTGGCCGGATAGGTCAAAAAGCCGGCCGGGATGTCGCGCTCGAAGCCGCGCAAACGGATCTCTTCCTTGACGGTAGGGTTGCGCTCGAGGCGTGCCACGGTGACGATGTTCAGGTAATAAAAGGTCAGCTCGGCCAGTTCCGGGATCTGCGACTGGATGAAGACCGTGGTTTTCGTCGGATCGATGCCGACGGCCAGGTAGTCGAGCGCCACTTCGACGACGTTGCGGTGCACCTTGTCGATGTCGTCCATATTGTCCGTCAGCGCCTGCGCGTCGGCCAGCATGATGAATTGCTTGTAGCTGTTCTGGTAGGCAACGCGGTCGCGCAGGCTGCCCACGAAATGGCCCAGGTGCAAGGGGCCGGTAGGACGGTCGCCCGTCAGGATCACGGATTGCGAAGCGATGGCGGCGGCCGACAGCGGCGCGGCAGGGGTATTCTCGGTGTCTGGGGTAGCGGGGGTATTAGGCAAGCTCATCAAGTTTCCTTTCGAGCCGCCTGCATCGGGGATGATCCAGGCTCCAGCCTGTTACGCCACCGATCGAGGCGGCGTTGATCATAAATCACATCACTATGCAGTGGCCGCGCGGAGTGAGCGGGACCACCAATTCAAGCGGGCGTGTTGTGAATGAATAAATTTCATGGCGTTATGGTTGCAGTTCGGACGCGTTCTGTCAAGTTGCGGTCCGATTTATCTGCTGCGCCGCGTCAGAAGCTTGCCTTCTGCTGGCCTTGCTTTCCGGGTACTATTGCCATTCGGCCACTTTTACGTGGCAAGAACCCATTGGAGAACAGTATGCGCGTTGCGTCCCCCGTCCGGCTCACCGGTCTGGCCTTGGCTTTGAGTACCACCTTGAATTCCGTGTTTGCCACCCCCGTGCTGGCGCAAACGCCGCCGATGGCGCCCGATATCGGCGCCAAGCTGGTGATGCCGGATCTGAATGATTACGTCAAGCGCGTGGTGATGGTGCCCATGCGCGACGGCGTCAAGCTGTACACGGTGATCGTCGTGCCGAAAGGCGCGCAAAAAGCGCCGATCATGCTCACGCGCACGCCGTACAACGCGGCACGCCGGGCCCAGCGCGCCGCCAGCCCCAGCATGCTGGCCACCTTGCCGCAGGGCGACGACACCCTGGTGGAAAACGGCTATATCCGCGTGTTCCAGGACGTGCGCGGCAAGTACGGCTCCGAAGGCGATTACGTGATGACGCGCCCCGTGCGCGGCCCGCTGAACAATACCAAGGTCGACAATGTCACCGATGCGTGGGACACCATCGACTGGCTCGTGAAAAACGTGCCGGAAACGAATGGCAAGGTGGGCATGCTGGGCTCTTCCTACGAGGGCCACACGGTGCTGATGGCCCTGGTCGACCCGCATCCGGCGCTGAAGGTGGCCATCCCCATGAGCGCCATGGTCGATGGCTGGCGCGGCGACGACTGGTTCCACAACGGCGCCTTCCGCATGCCGAGCCTGTCGTACATCGCGGGCCAGACCAGCGTGCGCGGCGGCGGCGAATCGCCGGCCCTCGGCGTGTATGACGATTACGACGCCTACCTGCGCATCGGCTCGGCCGGCGACTACGCGAAGAAGTTCGGCATCGACAAGCTGACGTACACGAAAAAGCTGTTCGAACACCCGGCCTATGACAGCTACTGGCAGGAACAGGCGCTCGACAAGATCCTCGCCAAGCGTCCGCTGATCGTGCCCACCATGCACGTGGTGGGGCAATGGGACCAGGAAGACATCTATGGCCCGTATGCCACTTACTCGGCGATGGAAGGGCGCGACAAGCGCAACAACCTCAATTACCTGGCCATCGGCCCGTGGCGCCACAGCGGCGTCAATTATGAAGGCTCGAGCCTGGGCGCCTTGAAGTTCGACGGCGACACGGCGCGCCAGTTCCGCGCCAAAGTCATGCAGCCATTCCTCAACCAATACCTGAAGGATGGCGCGCCGGACGCGAACACGGCGCCCGTGGTGTCGTACCAGAGCGGCACGAACCAGTGGCAGCGCCTGCAGCAGTGGCCGCTGGCGTGCGAGACGTGCGACACCAAGCTGACGCCGATCTATCTGCAGGATGGCTACAAGCTGGGCTTTGCGACGCCATCGGGCGCCGCGGATGCGGCTGAAGGCGCCTTCGATGAATACGTGGCCGATCCCGCCAAGCCCGTGCCCTTCGTGCCCCGTCCCGTGCGCCTGAACGATGGCGACGTGTGGAAGCCATGGCTGGTCAGCGACCAGCGCGGCTATGCCGACCGCACGGACGTGCTCAGCTATGTTTCCGAGCCCTTGAAAACAGCCGTGCGCATCGCCGGCGCACCGATGGTCAACCTGTTTGCCGCCACCAGCGGCACGGATGCCGACTGGGTGGTGAAACTGATCGACGTGTATCCGGACGAAGTGCCGTCGCAGCCGGCCATGGGCGGCTACCAGCTGGGCGTGGCGATGGATATCTTCCGCGGGCGCTACCGCGACAGCTTCGAGCACCCGACGCCGATACCGGCAGGCAAGGTCGAGCGCTACCGCTTCGCCTTGCCGAACGCGAATCACGTCTTCCTGCCCGGCCACCGCATCGCCGTGCAAATACAGTCGAGCTGGTTCCCGCTGTATGACCGCAACCCGCAAAACTACGTGCCGAACATCTTCCTGGCCGACCCGGGCCATTATAGGAAGGCCACGCAGCGCGTGTACCACGCGGCAGGGGCGGCCAGCGCCATCGAGTTGCCGATCGCGCCGAACGAGTAAGCCTTAGCCTGCGCGCATCAGCACGGCGCCCGCCGCGATCAGGCCGATGGCCAGGTAGCGGCGGGGGCTGATTTTTTCGCGCAGGAACAGGGCCGCGATGGCGATGGCGAACAAAATCGACGTTTCGCGCAGGGCGGCGATGGCGGCCACGGGCGCCTGCGTCATGGCCCACAGGGCCAGGCCATACGAGGCCAGGGTGCCGAAACCTCCGAACGCGGCCAGATGCCATTGCGTTTGTGCATACGCCAGCAGGTCGGCCGGGCGGCGCACCGCCGTCCACAGCAAGAGTCCGGCGCCGTTCAAGACAAAAATCCACATGGTATAGGCGGCCGGCGCGCCGGACAGGCGCACGCCGATGCCGTCGATCAGCGTGTAGCTGGCGATGACGCAGGCATTGCCCAGCGCAAAGGCCGTGGCGCGCCCCGTGTTTTTCGGCATGCCGCCGATGGCGGGCGTGCGCGAGGCAATATACAGGGCGAAGATGCCGGCGCAGATGCAGCCGACGGCGCCCATCTGCGTGAAGGACAGGCGCTCGCCGATCAGGGGCCAGCTGGCCAGCGCGACGATCAGCGGCGCGCTGCCGCGCATCAGGGGGTAGGCGTGGCTCATGTCGCCCGCCCTGTAGGCGGCCGCCAGCAGCGAATAATAGGCCAGCTGGGCCACGGCCGAGGCAGCCAGGTAGGGCCAGCTGGCGGGCGCGGGAGCGGCGACGAACGGCAGGACCGCCAGCGAAATCAGGGCCGCGCCGACGGAGACCAGCACCGTGCTGAGGAAGGTATCCTTGCCCGACTTGACGATGGCGTTCCAGCTGGCGTGCAGCAGGGCGGCAAACAGGACGACGGCGACGACCAAACCCGACATGCGAGGGCCCTAGCGGGGACGTATGCTCAGCGACAAGAGTTCCTGCCGGTGATGGCGCTGGAAGCCATCCATCAGCGTGCCCGAGCGGCCCGCCTTTTCCAGCAGTTCGCGCAGGGTGGCCTGGTCATCGGCCGTCAAGGTCTTGCGCGACAGATAGACGCCGCTCATGCCCCAGGGCAGCTCGGGCAGCGCTTCCAGGCGCAGGCGGTCGGCCAGGCCGTACACGCGCGCATCGTTTTGCGCCACGCCGGCGAGGATGGTGGGACTCATGATGGTGGCGTCGATGAAGCCGCTTTGCATCAGGCGTGCCACGGACAGCGCGTCGACCTCGTAGAACAGGCGGCCCTGGCTGGAGAGTTCCTTGGCCAGCGCCTGGTACGGCGTGCCATAGTCGTAGCCGCGTACGAGCGCCACGCGCAATTCGCGCCGCTCCATCAATTCCTGCATGGTGCTGATGGGCGCGCGCGCGCCTTGCAGCGAAATGAGCAGGGGCCGGTTGCCCATCAGGGGGATGAACAGGCCGTGCTGGTCGCGCCGCGGCGTGCTGCTGGCGGGGATCAGCATGTCCGCCTTGCCCGTCTCGAACATCGCTTCCAGGCGCGCGCGGGGCACGGCCGTGAAGACGAAATGGCAGCCCACCTTGGCGCCCATGCTGCGCAGCATGTCGGGGTAGATGCCGCCGATGCTGGCGCCATTGATCACGACGCTGGCGCCGATGGCCGCCACGGGCACCTGGATGTCGCGCGAGCATTGCGCGCCAGCCAGGGATGGCAGCGCCAGCGCCAGCATGGCCACGGTTCGGCGCCAGGCGCTGGAATAAAAGTCAGTCATACCCATCCTTGCTCACCATCGAATGCCGGACGTCGGTAACGCGCGGCTGATTCCCCATTCTCGCCTATTTATTTCTCAAATGCAATATTATCCTGCTGACTACTTTGTGGTGGAAACCGCAAGTCGCGTCTGGCGCTGCGCCTTGAAGTAGCGCCAGGCCACGACGATGCCCCCGGTTTGCATGATGGCGCACAGGTAGAAGGTGCTGCCGATGCGCCAGTCCTGCGCCGGCAGGTGGCTCACTTCGCCGAGGATCATGCTGCCTAGCAAAGGCATGATGATGATGGCCAGGCTGCTGATCGATTGCAGGGAGCCCATCAATTCTCCCTGTTCGCCGGCGTTGGATGACTTCGAGATGATGCCTTGCAGGGCCGGGCCGGCGGCAAAGGCCAGCAGGTTGCACAGGATCAGCGCATACATCATCCAGCCCTGCGTGGCCAGGCCATACAGCAGATAGGTGAGGGCGCCCGACGCCATGCCCAGCAGCGACAGGCGCACTTCGCCAAAGCGCTTGATGAGGATGCCCAGCAGGCCCGCCTGCACCACGGCCGCGCACAGTCCCACGCAGAACAGGGCGATGCCGTTCTGGCGCGGCGTCCAGTCGAAGCGGAAGTGCGTGTACAGCACCCACGTCGTGTTGAGCATCATCTGCGCAAACGTCATCAGGCCGAAAGCCACCACGAGGCCGCGGATTTCCGTGCGGCGCGCCAGTTTCAGCAGGGCCGCGAACGGGTTGATGCGGGCCAGGGTGAACGGCGCGCGCGGCCCCGGTCCCCGTGCCAGCGATTCGGGCACCATGAAGTAGCCATAGATGAAATTGCCTGCCGACAGGCCCGCCGCCACGTAGAACGGCAGGTGCAGATTGATTTCGCCCAGCAGGCCACCGAGCATGGGGCCGCAGATGAAGCCCAGGCCGAAGGCGGCGCCGATCTTGCCGAAGCTCTTGGCGCGGTTGTCCGGCGTGGAGACGTCGGATGCATACGCGGCCGCGACGGACATGCTGGCCGACGAGACGCCGCCGATGACGCGGCCGATGAACAGGCAGGCCAGGTTGGGCGCCCAGCCCGTGGTGAGGAAGTTGACGCTCATGCCCGCCATCGAATACAGCAGTACGGGGCGGCGCCCCACGCGGTCGCTGATGGCGCCCAGCATGGGCATGAAGATGAATTGCAGCAAGCCGAAGACGGCCGCCATGATGCCGTACCAGAACGCCTGCGCATCCTTGCCGTCGACAAAGTCGCCGATCAGGATGGGCAGCACGGGCACCACCAGGCCGATGCCCAGCATGTCGATGAAGACGCAGACGAGGATGAAATTGAGGTTGCCGGCACGTACTGGCGCGGCGGGGGAAGACGTGGAATGGCTGTCGGGGCTGGTTTTATCGGACATGCATGCTTTCGGCGCACACCCCGCGCAGCCGTGCGGCCAGCGGGGTTCAGTTGTTGGCGTTGCGCCGACGCGGTGCTGCCGTGGCGCGATAGCTGAGCCTTATATTATAGACAGCATGCGCGATGCTGGCTATCGCCATCAAGCCGGACCGGAAGCGGCGCCCCATTCGGCGGCAAAGGTGGCGCGGAAATCCGTCAGCACGGCCAGCCGCCGTTCGGCCAGGGCGCGTCCCGCCGCCGTCTGCATCTTGCCGGGCAGCTTGTCCAGCTTGGTGACGATATGGTCGAGCGCATATGCCTTGTCGTCAAGCTCGCGATGCTGCGCCAGCGGGTCCGCGCCATGCGCCAGCGCGCTGTCCATGCGCGCCGCCGTATAGAACAGGCGCGCCAGCCCCACGGCGCCGAGCGCATCGATGCGGTCGGCATCCTGCACGATTTGCGCTTCGATGGTGTGCGGCGGCAGATTGGCGGAAAAGCTGTGCGTTTCGATGGCGTGGCCGACGGCAGCGAGTTTATCCGCCGGGAAATCGAGTTCCTCCAGCTGGCGGCAGGCCAGCGCGGCCGCCTGGCGCGACGCCAGGTGGCGCTCGCGATGGTTTTTCGGCAGGTTGACCAGGTCGTGCAGATAGCAGGCGGCCAAGACCACGAGCGCATCTGCGTCGGCATGCTCCTGCAGCAGGAGTTCGGCATTGCGCCAGACGCGGTGCAGGTGGTTGATGTCGTGGGCGCTGTCGTCGCCGAGGCCGGCCGTGGCCAGCGCCAGCAGGCGCGGCTGCCATTGGGAAAGCAAGGTATGCATGGTTCAGACTTCTAAAAGACAAGGGAGGCAAAGGCCGCAGTGTGGCATAAAACGGCGGGCCGGGCAGTACCGGCGCCTGTGCCGGCGATCCGATGGGGGCCGCGCAGCGTGCCGTTTTTGCCACGTAATTTCCTCTTTGGCAATGAAGCCCGCCGCCAGACGCTCTTTTTTAGTGCATGTAAAATTTACATGGGGTAACATTGCCGCACGGAAATTAGAAGCATAAGCTAATTGCAGGAAAGTATTTGCAAAAACATATAAGTCGGAGCCATTCCTTGCGGCTGGCTCTTGTCACGTCAACGGCATGCATGCAGCGTGCCGTGGCCTGCGCCCCCGGGCGATTTAACTAAAGGATTATCATGAGCACCACTTCCAGCGAATCTGGCGCGGCCGTTGCCAAGGCTGCCGAATACCTGGCTTTTACCCTGGGCCAGGAAGAGTACGGCATCGACATCCAGAAAGTCAGCGAAATCCGCAGCTATGAAACGCCGACGCGCATCGCCAACGCCCCCGAGTTCGTCAAGGGCGTGGTCAACCTGCGCGGCATCATCGTGCCGATCGTCGACATGCGCATCAAGTTCAACCTGGGCACGCCCAGCTACGACCAGTTCACCGTCGTCATCATCCTCAATATCGGCAACCGCGTGGTGGGCATGGTGGTCGACCGCGTCTCCGACGTCACCACCTTGCTGCCCGAACAAATCAAGCCGGCGCCGGACATGGGCCGTTCGATCAACACGGAATACGTGATCGGCCTGGGCACCATCGACGAGCGCATGCTGATTCTGGTCGATATCGACCAGCTGATGTCCAGCGCCGACATGGGTCTGATCGAGAAACTGGCCGCCTAGGCCGCCAGGAAAAGTCCAGGACGGCGTTGCATTGCCCTCGACAAGTCCTGACACCCCGGTGCCGGGAGGGTTTTTTGAGAAACAATTGACCCTAAGCATTGTTTGCTTTTTCTGCAAGGCGCACGCTAGCGCATTTCCTGGCGCACGGTTCAGCCGAACCGTGCGCCAGTTTCACTTTTTATGCCGATTCGCTATAGCGGCCAGCCAGCGCCCGCTCTTGAGCGGGATCGCCAGCCTGTTGCCACGCTGGCCTTGGGGCTTTTTAGGATAGTTACATGAATGTATTACGCAACGTCAGCATCGGTGTCCGGCTCGGACTCGGTTTTGCCGTGATTTTGCTGTTTTCCATGCTTATTACCGGCATCAGCGTGTGGCGCTTGCATGACGTGGCCACGGCCACGCGCACCATGATGGAGCAGCCGCTGGCCAAGGAACGTTATATTTCCGACTGGTATGGCCGCATCGACAGCGCCGTGCGCCGCACGATCGCCATCGCCCGCAGCAGCGACACCTCGCTTAGCGGCTATTTCGCCGAGGAATCGAAAGTCTCGTCGGCCAGCTCGGCCGAGCTGCAAAAGAAGATCGAGGCACTGATCGACAAGCCGGAGGAAAAGGCCATGTTCGCGGGCTTGCTGGAGCAGCGCAAGGTGTATATCGGTTCGCGCGACCAGGTCTACAAGCTGAAGGGCGAATCGCAGGTCGAGGCCGCCAACGATGTGTTTGAAAAAACCTTCGTGCCGGCCGCCGCCAAGTACCAGAAGATGGTGCTGGACTTGCTGGAGCACCAGCGCGCCAGCATCGACGCCACGGCGCGCGATATCGATGAAGTGGCCAAGACCAGCCGCAACCTGCTGCTGGTGCTGGCTGCCTTGGCGCTGGGCTTTGGCGTCGTGTGCGCCTGGTTGTTGACGATGGGTATCGTGCGCCCGCTGCGCACGGCCGTGGACGTGGCGCGCAAGGTGGCCGATGGCGACCTGACGGCGCAGATCGACGCCAGCGCCAAGGATGAAACCGGGCAACTGCTGCTGGCCCTGAAGGACATGAACACGAGCTTGCTGACCATCGTCAGCGAAGTGCGCAGCGGCACGGACAGCATCGCCACCTCGTCGACGCAAATTGCCGCCGGCAACCAGGACCTGTCGAGCCGCACGGAAGAGCAGGCCGGTTCGCTGGAAGAGACGGCTTCGTCGATGGAAGAGCTGACCAGCACCGTGAAGCAGAACGCGGACAATGCGCGCCAGGCGAATCAACTGGCGGCGTCGGCGGCGCAGGTGGCCGTCAAGGGCGGCGAGGTGGTGGCGCAGGTGGTGGGCACGATGGAATCGATCAATGCCTCGTCGAACAAGATCGTCGACATCATTTCCGTGATCGACGGCATCGCCTTCCAGACGAATATCCTGGCCTTGAACGCGGCCGTGGAAGCGGCGCGCGCGGGCGAGCAGGGCCGCGGCTTTGCCGTCGTGGCGTCCGAAGTGCGCAACCTGGCGCAGCGTTCGGCCAGCGCCGCGAAAGAGATCAAGACCCTCATCGGCGCCTCGGTGGAGCAGGTCAACGCGGGCAGCATGCTGGTGGCGCAGGCCGGTTCGACCATGAACGACATCGTCGACAGCGTGCAGCGCGTGAGCGACATCATCACGGAAATCACGGCCGCCAGCAGCGAGCAAAGCGTGGGCATCGACGAGATCAACCGCGCCATCGGCCAGATGGATGCCGTGACGCAGCAGAATGCAGCCTTGGTGGAAGAATCGGCGGCGGCCGCCGAATCGATGCAGCACCAGGCGCACAACCTGGCGCAAGTCGTCAGCGTGTTCAAGCTCAATGGCCAGCAAGCCATGGCCGGCGGTTTGCAGGGCGCCCGGCGCCCGGCGTCGCCGCCAGCCTTGCGCCTGGGCTAAGCGCATATTCGAATCAGGGGCAAGCGCAGCAGTGCTTGCCCGCGGCAGTGGCTGCCGTGTTCGGCCTTTCCTTTGTACTCTTTTGTAGTCTGGTTCCGCTTTTTTAGGATATTCACATGAATTTGTTAAGAAACGTCAGTATTGGTGTGCGCCTCGGCCTGGGTTTTGCCGTGATTTTGCTGTTCTCCATGCTTATTACGGGCATCAGCGTGTGGCGCTTGCATGACGTGGCCACGGCCACGCGCAACATGATGGAGCAGCCGCTGGCCAAGGAACGCTATATTTCCGACTGGTACAGCAAGATCGACAGCGGCATCCGCCGCACCACGGCCATCGTGCGCAGCGCCGACACGTCGCTGGGAGCGTATTTCGCGGAAGAAGCGAAGCAGTCGTCCGTCGTCTCGGGCGAACTGCAAAAGAAAATCGAAGCCCTGATTTCTGGTCCGCAAGAAACGGAATTGTTCCGCCAGGTCAGCGAACAGCGCAAGGTGTATCTGGATGCGCGCGAGCAAGTGTCGAAACTGAAGGCGGGCGGCCAGGAAGCCGAGGCGGAAAAGGCTTTTCAGGCCGTCTTCGTGCCGGGCTCGGCGAAGTACCAGAAAGTCATCATGAACATGCTGGAACACCAGCGCGCCAGCATCGACGCCACGGCGCGCGATATCGATGAAGTGGCCAAGACCAGCCGCAACCTGCTGCTGGTGCTGGCTGCCTTGGCGCTGGGCTTTGGCGTCGTGTGCGCCTGGTTGTTGACGATGGGTATCGTGCGCCCGCTGCGCACGGCCGTGGACGTGGCGCGCAAGGTGGCCGATGGCGACCTGACGGCGCAGATCGACGCCAGCGCCAAGGATGAAACCGGGCAACTGCTGCTGGCCCTGAAGGACATGAACACGAGCTTGCTGACCATCGTCAGCGAAGTGCGCAGCGGCACGGACAGCATCGCCACCTCGTCGACGCAAATTGCCGCCGGCAACCAGGACCTGTCGAGCCGCACGGAAGAGCAGGCCGGTTCGCTGGAAGAGACGGCTTCGTCGATGGAAGAGCTGACCAGCACCGTGAAGCAGAACGCGGACAATGCGCGCCAGGCGAATCAACTGGCGGCGTCGGCGGCGCAGGTGGCCGTCAAGGGCGGCGAGGTGGTGGCGCAGGTGGTGGGCACGATGGAATCGATCAATGCCTCGTCGAACAAGATCGTCGACATCATTTCCGTGATCGACGGCATCGCCTTCCAGACGAATATCCTGGCCTTGAACGCGGCCGTGGAAGCGGCGCGCGCGGGCGAGCAGGGCCGCGGCTTTGCCGTCGTGGCGTCCGAAGTGCGCAACCTGGCGCAGCGTTCGGCCAGCGCCGCGAAAGAGATCAAGACCCTCATCGGCGCCTCGGTGGAGCAGGTCAACGCGGGCAGCATGCTGGTGGCGCAGGCCGGTTCGACCATGAACGACATCGTCGACAGCGTGCAGCGCGTGAGCGACATCATCACGGAAATCACGGCCGCCAGCAGCGAGCAAAGCGTGGGCATCGACGAGATCAACCGCGCCATCGGCCAGATGGATGCCGTGACGCAGCAGAATGCAGCCTTGGTGGAAGAATCGGCGGCGGCCGCCGAATCGATGCAGCATCAGGCGCACAACCTGGCGCAAGTCGTCAGCGTCTTCAAGCTCAATGGCCAGCAAGCCAGCGTCAGCGGCTTGAAGGGGATGAAGCGGCCGCTGGCGAAAGAGCCGAAGGAAGCCTTGCGGATCGGCCGCGCCGCTTAATCTGCCAACGGAGGAATAGCCTCTTCCTCCACCCAGCCGGCGATCGCCAGCTGCGACAGCCGGTCCGCCTCGCCATTGCGGTGGCGCGGAATCCAGCGCAACGTTACATCATTGAATTGTTCCAGCAGGGCCACGACGGTGGCCCGCTGCGTTTCCAGCCCCCTGGCGCCGACCGGCGTCGTCCCCAGCACGTCATTGATCACCACCTGGCTGTCGCCGTACAGCAAGAGCTGGGGCGGGCGCACGCCGAGTGCCGCCTGCAGCACGGCCGTCAGGGCCGCATATTCCGCCTCGCTGCTATTGCCATGGCCGGCCGCCTGGCTCACTTCGATGCGTTCGCCATGCGGCCCCAGCAGCAGGGCGCCTATGCCCAGCTTGCCCGGGTTCGGGTGGGCCGAGCCATCGAACCAGCCGCGCCAGGCCGAAGCCGGCACCGCCTGCACGCGCCGCGCCGCCTGCGCCTGCTGGCGGTCGCTGATTTTTTGCGCCTTGCGCTGCGCTTCGGCGGCGTGCGCCTGCAGCCGTGTCGCCAGCAGGGCGGCCAGGCCCAAGGTGCCCGCTGCCTGTTCCAGTATCCGCTGCAACGCCGTGTCGTCCGCGATGCCTTCCCGCGCGGCCAGCCGGCGCGCCTGTGCCCGCTCGCTCTTGAACGCGGCTGTCAGCAATGTTTCCAATTCCTGTTGCATGGGGCTTTCCCTCGTCGTCGTGCCGCGAATCTACGCGAGTGCGGCACAGACCGCAAGGCAGGCTGTCGCGTTTTTGCATGCCCGCTTGCACGCTATAACGCGGAGTGATATAGTCTGCGTTATCAACTCAAGGAGAAAAACATGACACAGCGCGTATTGATCATTGGTGCCGGCTTTGCCGGATTGTGGAGTGCCCTGGCGGCCGTGCGTCGCCTGAGGCTGGAAAATATGCCCGCCGGCGAGGTCGAAGTGGCGCTGGTGGCGCCGGAAGCCATGTTGACGATGCGCCCGCGCCTGTACGAACCGGCACCCGCCGGCATGGTGGCGCCGTTACAGCAACTGTTCGACGACACGGGTGTGCGCTTCATCGCCGGCAAGGTCGAAGCCATCCGCAGCGACAGCGACGAAGTCGACATCGTGGCTGCCGATGGCAGCCGTTCGACCGTGGCCTACGACCGCCTGGTGCTGGCGGCCGGCAGCAGCCTGTTCCGGCCGAATATCCCTGGCCTGCAAGAGTTTGCCTTCAGCACCGACCAGCGCGACGAAGCGGTGGCGCTCGATGCGCACCTGCACGCGCTGGCCGCCCGGCCCGCATCGGCCGCGCGCAATACCGTCGTCGTGGCCGGCGGCGGCTTCACGGGCATCGAGCTGGCGGCCGAACTGCCGTCGCGCCTGCGCGCCATCCTGGGCGCGGATGCCGATATCAAGGTGATCATTGTCGAGCGGGCACCCGATATCGGTCCCGACCTGGGGCCGGGACCGCGCCCCGTGATCGAACAGGCGCTGGCCGAGCTGGGCGTGGAATGCCGGCTTGGTTCGGCGGTTGCCGCCATCGACGCGGGCGGCTTGAGCACCGCCGATGGCGAGCGCATCGAGGCGCACACCGTGGTGTGGACGGCGGGCGTGCGGGCCAGCGCGCTGACGGCGCAGATTCCCGGCGAGAAAGATACCGCGGGACGCCTGCGGGTGGCGCCTGACTTGCGCGTGCCTGGCGCCGGCAAGGTCTTTGCCACGGGCGACGCCGCCGTCGCCGCCACGGATGACGCAGGCAATCACACGCTGATGAGCTGTCAGCACGCCATGTTCCTTGGCCGCTCGTCGGGCGACAATGCCGTGGCAGACCTGCTGGGACTGGCGACGCGGCCCTACCGCCAGCCGTACTATGTGACTTGCCTGGACCTGGGGGCGTGGGGCGCGGTCGTGACGCAGGGCTGGGAGCGCAAGGTGTGGCTGACGGGCAGCGAGGGCAAGGCCATGAAGGTGGCCATCAATGGCCGCGTGATCTATCCACCGGCCGACAGCGCCGCGGCGCTGGCCGCCGCCGATCCGGCGTTCGAACTGTCGCTGTAGTCGCGCCTTGCGGCAGCTAACGTGGAGTGATAAAGTCCCCGTTTTGCAACGGAGGAATGGCATCATGGCACATTATGGAAGCGGCACCGAGTATGGCTTGCATTGCCTGCTGTATCTGGCCCAGCCGCTTGCCGAGCCTGCCAGCAGCCGCGATCTGGCGGAGTTGCAGGGCATCTCCGTCTCCTTCCTGGCGAAAATCTTTCCCAAGCTGGAGAAGGCGGGCATCGTGACGGCGTCCGAAGGCATCCGCGGCGGCTACCAGCTGGCGCGCCCCGCGGGCGAGATCAGCGTGCTCGACGTGGTGGATGCCATCGAAGGGCCGAAACCGCTGTTCGATTGCCAGCAGATCCGCAGCCGCTGCACCTTGTACGCAGGCGAGCCGCCGGGCTGGATGACGAGCGGCGTGTGCGGCATCCATGCACTGATGCTGCGCGCCGAGAAAAGCATGCGCGCCGAACTGGCCAAGACCAGCTTGCTGGACTTGGCGCAAGGTTTCGGCAGCGTGGCGCCGGCCGGCTTTGGCGCCGATGTGCAGGGCTGGTTCAGCGGCCGCGTGCAGGAACGCAGCGAGGCGCGCATCGCCGCCATCCGCGGACCGAAGACGCGCCGCGTCAAGGACGATGCGGCTTGATGCTCGTTTGACGTTGATCCTAAGGTTTCAACAGCACGGTATCGACCAGGCTGCCGAGCCAGCACAGCACCAGCACGCCCACGGCCACCGTCATGGCCGGGCCGTCGTTGGCGGACAGCGCATCGACTCTTTCCACGATTAATTGCACGTCGAGGGGCAGGGCGCCGCTGTCGATCTGTGCCATGACCTGGTCCAAGCGTGCCATGATCTGGCGCAATACGAATGCCAGCGCGACCAGGGCAGGAACAAGGAACAGGCAGCCGCGCGCCTTGCGGCCGATGACGAAATGCCCGCTGCCGGGAAACACCAGGGCCGACAGCAGCAGGGCGAGATTACGCTTGGAAAGAGAAGAGCCGCTCATGCGCGCCTTTTGTAGGGGTAAGAGCGGCCCATCATACTATTGCCAGCCGAATTTGCGCAGGTACACGCGTTTCATGAACGTCGTCAGCAGGGTGTAGCAGACGAGAATGCCCAGCAGCCAGGGGAAGTAGCCCAGCGGCAAAGCCTGCAGCTTGAAATAGCTCGCCAGCGGCCCCATCGGCAGGAACACGCCCACGGCCATGATGGCTGTCGTCGCCACCAGCAGGGGCACGGACGCGATGCTGTCGATGAAGGGCAGCCTGGGCGTGCGGATCAGGTGCACGATCAGGGTTTGCGTCAGCAGGCCCACGACGAACCAGCCGGACTGGAACAGGGTCTGCTGTTCCGGGCTGTTCGCGCCAAACACATGCCACATCAGGATGAAGGTGCTGATGTCGAAGATCGAGCTGATGGGGCCGAAGAACACCATGAAGCGGCCGATGTCGCGTGGGTTCCAGCTCAGCGGCTGCTGGATCAGTTCGGCGTCGACGTTGTCGAACGGGATGGCGATCTGCGACACGTCATACAGCAGGTTTTGCACCAGCAAGTGCAGCGGCAGCATCGGTAAAAATGGCAGGAAGGCGCTGGCCACCAGCACGGAAAACACATTGCCGAAGTTCGAGCTGGCCGTCATGCGTATGTATTTGAGCATGTTGCTGAAGGTGCGGCGGCCTTCCAGCACGCCTTCTTCCAGCACCATCAGGCTCTTTTCCAGCAGGATGATGTCGGCCGCTTCCTTGGCGATATCGACGGCCGAATCGACGGAAATGCCGATGTCGGCCGCGCGCAGGGCCGGCGCATCGTTGATGCCGTCGCCCATGAAGCCGACGATATGGCCATTGCCGCGCAGGGCCCGCACGAGGCGCTCCTTGTGCAGCGGGCTGAGCTTGGCAAACACGGTGTTGTCCTCGGCCGCCCTGGCCAGGGTGGCGTCATCCATGTCGTCGAGCTGCGGGCCTTGCAGCACGCCATGCACGGCCAGGCCCACTTCGCGGCAAATCTTCGCCGTCACCAGGTGGTTGTCTCCCGTCAAGACTTTTACCGTCACCCCGTGTTCCGCCAGCGCGCGCAGGGCGGGCGCCGTCGATTCCTTGGGTGGATCGAGGAAGGCGACGTAACCGATCAGTGTCAGCGCCGTTTCATCGGCCACGCCATACACGGTTTTATGCGGCGGCACTTCCTTGACGGCCACGGCCACCACTCTTAAACCTTCCGCATTCAAGCCGTGCGTGGTCTCCAGCACCTTGGCCAGCAGGGCGGCGTCGAGGGGAATATTCACGCCGCCCAGGCGCAGATGGCTGCAGGCGGCGAGGATTTCCTCGACGGCGCCCTTGCAGATCAGCTCATGGTGGTCGTTGCGTTCGGAAACGACGACGGACATGCGGCGGCGCACGAAATCGAACGGGATTTCATCGACTTTGACATAGTCGCGGGCCAGCTGCATTTCCGTCTGCAGTTCAACATGGTCGAGCACGGCACGATCGAGCAGGTTTTTCAGGCCTGTCTGGTAGTGGCTGTTCAAATAGGCGAATTGCAGCACCTCGTCGGAAGGCTGGCCGAAGACGTCCGTGTGGCGTTCGAGCACGATCTTGTCCTGCGTCAAGGTGCCCGTCTTGTCCGTGCACAGCACGTCCATGGCGCCGAAGTTCTGGATGGCGTCGAGGCGCTTGACGACGACTTTCTTTTTCGACAGTTTCACGGCGCCCTTGGCCAGGGTGCTGGTGACGATCATCGGCAGCATTTCCGGCGTCAGGCCCACGGCCACGGACAGGGCGAAGAGGAACGCTTCCATCCAGTCGCCCTTGGTCCAGCCGTTGATCAGGAACACGAGCGGCGCCATCACGAGGGCGAAGCGGATCAGCAGCCAGCTGACGCTGTTGACGCCCGCCTCGAAGGCCGTCGGCGTGCGCTCGGTGGCCGTCACGCGCGTGGCGATGGTGCCGAAATAGGTGCGGTTGCCGGTAGCCAAGACCAGCGCCGTGGCGGCGCCCGAGATCACATTCGTGCCCATGAACAGCAGGTTGGCCAGCTCCATCGGGTCGCGCCCCGCGCTGTCGGCCAGCTCGGCCATCTTTTCCACGGGCAGGGATTCGCCCGTCATGGCGGCCTGGCTGACGAACAGGTCTTTCGCGGAAAGCAAGCGGCAGTCGGCGGGGATCATGTCGCCGGCCGACAGCACGATGATGTCACCCTGCACCAGCTGGCGGATCGGCAGCTCGCCCTGCTGGCCATTGCGCAGCACGGTGGCCGTGTTGCTGACCATGGCTTTCAGGCGTTCCGCGGCGCGGTTCGAGCGGCCTTCCTGCACGAAGCGCAGCAGGGTCGACAGGATCACCATGGTGCCGATGACGATGGTTGCCTTCGGATCTTCCGTCAGGTAGGAAACGATGGCCAGCACGGTCAGCAGCAGGTTGAACGGATTCTTGTAGCACAGCCACAGGTGCTGGTACCAGGCCAGCGGTTTTTCATGCTCGACCTCGTTCGGCCCCGTTTGCGCGCCGATCACTTGCGCCTCGGCATCGCGCAAGCCTTCGGCCCGCGTATGCAGGCGGTTCAGGGCCGTCGCCAGGTCTTCGTGGGCGGCGGCCAGCAGCTGGCGCGCCAGGTGGTCGGGCACGGGGCGGGCCGTGCTGTTTTCCAGCGGCATGGCGCGGCGGCGGAAATGGCCGGCCGTGTGGCGCTTGCGCAGGAACGATTCGAATAAGCGGGTGAAGAGATTCATGGCTCTTCCTTTCACGACGAGGTGTTGACGGGCGGCGCAGCCGCAGGCAAGACTTGCGTGCCGCCAGCGCGCATGGCAAAGCATGGCGCCGGCGGGCAATCCGGGTCAGTAGCCGGTCGCGATCGGAAAGAGGGGGAGAGGCGCGCAGCCGGACTGGCTGCGAGAGACACCGCACCTTGCTCAGCAAGGCACGGAGGAAAGGAAGTTCCGCGTTGCTTGCTGTTTAGCTGCCGAGGCAATCACCGATACAAGATCGGCTACTGTCACTAGAACAAGTACCCACGTGGGACTCCGTAAATGAATAATGAGGGCATCTTATGGATGCGCTGCAAGGGTGTCAACTGAAGAAATCTTAGGTTTCCAAAGTGTAATGTGGCTGTGGCACGATGTTGCATGGCCTTCTACCGCGCGGCTTCAGGCCGCCCGCGCCGCCATCGCCAGCGAGTCGGACAGGATCTGCCACAGGGCCGCGTGGCGCTGCTGCAGGGCGGCGCCGCCTGCGTAGATCAGCTCCACGTGCAGGCTGTCGACGATGCCCAGGTAGGCTTGCGCATACAGCTCGATGCGCGCGGCAGGCAATGCCGGCGCCAGGCGGCCCAGGCTGGCGACGTAATACTGGAGCAGCTGCACCAGCAGCGCCTCGAAGCCGCTGCCGACCTGCACGCGCAAGGTGGCGGGCGGCAGGTAGGCCGTGCGCAGCAGGAAGCGCAGGTGGGCCGACTCCGCGTAGCGCTGCGCCATGCGGTCGCAATACAGGGCGCCGGCCAGCTGGCCGCCCGTGGCCGGCGTTAGCGGACTCAGGTTTGCCTCGTCGTCGAAGCAGGCTTGCATGAACGCGTGCTCCTCTTCCAGCGCGTCGGCGAAAACATCGAGGAAGAGGGCGTCCTTGCCGGCGAAGTGCGAGTACAGCGACGCCTTGCGCATGCCGGCCTGCTCGGCGATGTCGCTGAGGGACGAGGCATCGTAGCCATGTTCGGAAAAATGCCCAACGGCAACGGCACAGATTTTATCGGCGGAAGCCGAGCGTTTCTTGATCATCAGGGTAGTTGGTCAGTGAGGCGTCAGTGCGCCGCCAGGCCGGTGGCGCGTGCCGGATGGACGCGCGCAGTTGCCAGGGTCAGCCATGATACCAGCAGGCCGGCCACGGTCAAGAACAGCAGCCATGGCACGGGCCCCCATTCGGACAGGCTGGCCGCCAGCGGCGTCGCCAGCGACGACAAGCTCATCTGGATGGCTCCCAGCAGCGCGGCCGTGGAGCCGAGCGCCTGCTGCTGCGAGCCCATGGCCATGGCCATCAGCGCCGCTTCCGCGATGCCCAGGCCGAACAGGGCCACGAACATGCCGGGCACGACGGCTGCGATGCCGAAGCCGGCCCAGGCACCCAGCAGGGCCAGTCCCGCGCCGCCCAGCATGGCGGCGCTGCCGGCCACGCCGAGGCGCGCCATGCCGTGGCGGCCCACGAGGCGGCCGCTGGCCATCGCGCCCAGCAGCACGGCCACGCCCGTGGCGCCGAAGACGAGGCCGAAGCTGCCGGCGGACAGGCCGAAATCGCGCTGGTAGACGAGCGACGCGCCGCCGATGTACGCAAAGAGGAAGAAGAAGCTGGCGGATAGGGCCAGCGCGGGCAGCAGGAAGGCGCGGTCCAGCGCGATGCGCGCATACGTGCGGTGCATGCCGCGCGGCGCGATGCGCCTGGCCGGCGGCAGGGTTTCCGGCAGGAACAGCGCGCTATTGAGCAGGGTCACGGCGCCCAGGGCGGCCAGGGCCAGCATCACCGCGCGCCAGCCGTAATTCGCGTCGAGCAAGCCGCCGACGGCCGGCGCCAGCACGGGCGCCAGGCCGACGATGGTCATCAGGAGGGCAAACAGTTGCGCCGCTTTGACGCCGTCGGCGACGTCGCGCACCATGCTCATCACCACCACCAGGGTCAGCGCGGCGCCCAGGCCCTGCAGCGTCCGCGCCAGCAGCAGGGTGGACAGCTGCTCCGCCTGCGACGCCCACACGGCCGCCACGATGTAGACGGCAATGCCTGCCAGCAGTGGACGGCGCCGGCCCAGCATGTCCGTCAGGGGGCCGCACAGCAGTTGGCCGCCGCCCAGCGCCAGCAGGAAGACGGTTAGGCTCAGCTGCACGTTCGCATACGAGGTGTGCAGTTCGCGCGCCATGGCCGGCATCGAGGCCAGGTACATGTCGATGCCGGCCGGGCCGAGGATGGCCACCAGGGCCAGCGAGGCCGCCAGCCCGAGACTGGCGGCGGGGAGGGGGGATTGCTGCTGCATTGTTCTTCCTTTGTATCGTCAAAAAAGCGCGGCATGGACGCCGCTGCCATTTTTATTGTACACTTACTGCCTACCGGTAGGTAGTCTTCATTTTTACACACTATGAAAAGGATGAGATGATGATGAGAACGGAAGCCAAGGCAGGCGCCCCCGCGGCGCGGGGAGAGATGGCATGATGGAATTCGGCATTATGCTCAGCGGTATCGCGGCGGCGCTGCTGTTCGCGGCGTGGAGTTCGCACCGCGCCCGCTGCGAGCGGCGCGACGTCGTGTGCCTGACCATCGTGGCCGGCGCCATGGCCGTGCCGGGCGCGGCCTTGCTGGCCCTGTAACGATCAGGCTGGCGACAATAAAAAAACGGCAGACCATCGGTCTGCCGTTCTGTTTTAATGCCCCTGGCTTTCGCCAGTCAGTAGGTCGGATTAGCGTGCCAGCGCGTAATCCGACAACAGCGTTGACAAAGCCGGTGGCGAGCTTGGATTACGTTCCGCTAATCCAGGCTACACAGCCATGTTCATGCGTGCATGAAAAAAGGCAGGCCGAATGGCCTGCCTTCTTGTCGCCGACAGGCCCGCGAAAGCGGGCGCCTGGCGTTTATTCCTCTTCGTAGGAACTGATGGGCGCGCAGCCGCAGAACAGGTTGCGGTCGCCATACACGTTGTCGGCGCGGCCGACCGGCGGCCAGTATTTGCGCTGGCGCAAGGACGCGACCGGGTAGGCGGCGATTTCACGGCTGTACTTGCGTTCCCAGTTGTCCGACATCAACACCTGTGCCGTGTGCGGCGCGTTTCTCAGCGGGTTGTCGTCGTGGTCGAATTCACCGCTGGCGACCTTGGCGATTTCCGCGCGGATAGCGATCATGGCGTCGATGAAACGGTCGATCTCCACTTTCGATTCGCTTTCCGTCGGCTCGATCATCAGGGTGCCCGGCACGGGGAAGCTCATGGTCGGCGCATGGAAGCCGAAGTCCATCAGGCGCTTGGCCACGTCTTCGTTGCTGATGCCGGTGGCGTCCGTGATCGGGCGCAGGTCCAGGATGCACTCGTGCGCGACCAGGCCGTCGTGGCCCGAGTACAGCACAGGGTAGTGCGGCGCCAGGCGGCGCGCGATGTAGTTCGCCGCCAGGATCGCCGTCTCGGTGGCGGCCGTCAAGCCTTCCGCGCCCATCATGGCGATGTACATCCACGAAATCGGCAGGATGCTGGCCGAGCCGAATGGTGCGGCGCTGACGGCGCCGATGCCGGCAGCGTCGCGCTGGTAGCCCGAGGAACGCTGGTTCGGCAGGAATTTCGCCAGGTGGGCGCCGACGCCGATCGGGCCGACGCCTGGTCCGCCGCCGCCGTGCGGGATGCAGAAGGTCTTGTGCAGGTTCAGGTGCGAGACGTCACCGCCGAACGAGCCGGGAGCGGCCACGCCGACCAGCGCGTTCATGTTGGCGCCGTCGATGTAGACCTGGCCGCCGTGCGAGTGGATGATCTCGCACAGTTCCTGGATGCCTTCCTCGAACACGCCGTGGGTGGACGGGTAGGTGACCATCACGCAGGCCAGGTTGGCGCTGTGCTTTTCCGCCTTCGCCTTCAGGTCGGCCAGGTCCACGTTGCCGTTGGCGTCGCAGCTGGTGACGACCACCTGCATGCCGACCATATTGGCCGACGCCGGGTTGGTGCCGTGCGCCGACGACGGGATCAGGCAGATGTTGCGGTGACCTTCGCCGCGCGATTCATGGTAGGCCTTGATCACCAGCAGGCCCGCGTATTCGCCCTGCGAGCCGGCGTTCGGCTGCAGCGAGACGGCGGCGTAGCCCGTCAAGGCGCACAGCATCTCTTCCAGCTGCGAGATCATTTCGCGGTAGCCCACGGTTTGCGCATCCGGCGCGAACGGGTGAATGTTGGAAAATTCGGGCCAGGTGACGGGGATCATTTCCGACGTCGCATTCAGCTTCATGGTGCACGAGCCGAGCGGGATCATGGTGCGGTCCAGCGCCAGGTCCTTGTCGGCCAGGCTGCGCAGGTAGCGCAGCATCTCGTGTTCCGAGTGGTAGCTGTTGAAGACGGGGTGGGTCAGGTAGGCGCTCTCGCGCGCCAGCTGCGCCGGCAGGGCGCTGGTGACGGCCGCTTCGACGGCGTCCAGGTCCGGGGCGGCAGGCGCGTTGGCGACGCCGTCGGCGAAGACCGTCCACAGCAGCGCGATATCGGCGCGCGTGGTGGTTTCGTCCAGCGACAGGCCGACGTGGGTGGCGTCGACCTTGCGCAGGTTGACGCCGTGCTTCAGTGCCGTCGCGTGCAGTTTTTCCGCATCGGCGACGTTGACGGTCAGGGTGTCGAAGTAGCTGGCGTTGGCGATGCCGTAGCCCAGGGTCTTCAGGTTGGCCGCCAGCACGCCCGTAAAGCGGTGCACGCGCTGGGCGATCTGCAGCAGGCCGGCAGGGCCGTGGTAGACGGCGTACATCGAGGCCATCACGGCCAGCAGCACTTGCGCCGTGCAGATGTTGGAGGTGGCTTTTTCGCGGCGGATATGCTGTTCGCGCGTTTGCAGGGCCAGGCGGTAGGCCTTGTTGCCTTGTGCATCGACGGTCACGCCCACCAGGCGGCCCGACATATTGCGCTTGAATTCGTCGCGCGTGGACAGGTAGCCCGCGTGCGGGCCGCCGAAACCGAGCGGCACGCCGAAGCGCTGGCTGTTGCCGACGACGACGTCGGCGCCCCATTCGCCCGGTGGCGTGAGCATGGTCAGGGCCAGCAGGTCGGCCGCGACGATGACCATGGCGCCGTTCGCATGCAGTTTTTCCACGCCGGCGCGGTAGTCGCGCACGACGCCGTTGACGCCCGGGTATTGCAGCAGCACGCCGAAGCAGCCGTCGAGCGATTCGATTTCCGCCGGGTCGAAGGTGCGCACCTCGATGCCGATCGGCTGGGCGCGCGTCTGCACCACTTCCAGCGTTTGCGGCAGCACGTCATTGGCGACGTACAGCACGTTCGATTTCGACTTGCCCACGCGCTGGATCAGGGTCATCGCCTCGGCGGCGGCCGTGCCTTCGTCCAGCATCGAGGCATTCGCGATGCCCATGCCGGTGAGGTCGGTGATCACTTGCTGGAAGTTCAAAATGGCTTCCAGGCGGCCTTGCGAAATCTCCGGCTGGTAAGGCGTGTACGCCGTGTACCAGGCCGGGTTTTCGAAGATGTTGCGCAAAACGACACCGGGCGTGAAGGTGTTGTAATACCCTTGGCCTATCAGGGATTTGAGCACCTGGTTCTTGCCGGCGATGGCTTTCAGGCGCGACAGCGCTTCCTGTTCCGGCATCGGCTGCGAGTACGCGCCCAGGGGCAGCGCGCCCTTGTTGCGGATGTTGGCCGGCACCAGGGCGTCGATCAGCGCGGCGCGCGATGGATAGCCGAGGGTCGCCAGCATGGCTTGCTGTTCGGTAGGGGAGGGGCCGATGTGGCGGGCGATGAAGGCATCGCGTGCTTCGAGTTGGGTCAGGCTGGTGCGGGTCATGATATAGAGGCCAAAAAAGACTGAAAAACCGGGATGCGGCGCGCGGGCGCAGCGCAGAAAAAATGCAAACGGGCCGCAAACGCGGCCCGTGTATCAAACGCGATCAGGCGCCGGTGGTGGCGCCATAGGCGGCAGCGTCAAGCAAGCCGTCCAGGGCCGACACGTCGGCTGGCTTGATCTTGAACAGCCAGTTGGCGTAGGCGTCGGCGTTGATCGATTCAGGCGAATTGACCACGGCGTCGTTGACGGCCACGACTTCGCCGGCGATCGGCGCGTAGATGTCGCTCGCTGCCTTGACCGATTCCACCACGGCGGCGTCGTCGCCGGCGCCGTAGGTGTTGCCCACGGTTGGCAGTTCGACGAAGACGATGTCGCCCAGTGCATCCTGCGCGTATTCGGTGATGCCGACGGTGATCGTGCCGTCGCCTTCAAGGCGTACCCATTCGTGGGATGCGGTGTACTTCAGGTCTGCAGGAATGTTCATGTATGGCTCCAGATGGTAAGTGTTCGTTATTGATTATGGTTGTACGGTCTTGCGGGCGGCTCTATAAAACCTTACGCAGCCAGGATTTTACCGTTACGCACGAAAGGCAGCTTGACGACGGAAGCGGCCAGCCGCTTGCCGCGGATTTCCACGTGCACGGTGTCACCCACCTTCACGCCGTTCGGCACGCGCGCCAGGGCGATCGCTTCCTGCATGGTCGGGCTGAAGGTGCCGCTGGTGATTTCGCCCGTGGCGTTGCTGCCGGCGATGATGACTTTCTGGTGGGCGCGCAGCACGCCGCCTTTTTCGCGCAGGATCAGTCCGACGAATTGCGCGTTCTGGCCTTGGGCCAGCAGGGCGGCCTTGCCGATGAAGTCGCGCTCGCTGACCAGGTCGATGGTCCACGCCAGGCCCGCGTCGAGCGGGTTGACGCTTTCATCCATGTCCTGGCCGTACAGGTTCATGCCCGCTTCCAGGCGCAGGGTGTCGCGCGCGCCCAGGCCGGCCGGCTTGACGCCCGCTGCCGCCAGGGCGTTCCACAGTGCTTCCACCTGGGTGGCGGCGACGCCGATCTCGAAGCCGTCTTCGCCCGTGTAGCCGGTGCGCGCCAGCATGACTTCGCCGAACGCCGTGTCCTTGACGATGACGACATTGAATGGCTTGATGGCGTCGGACGCGGCTTGCGTTTCCGGCAGCACTTGCCATACCTTGGCGCGCGCGTTCGGGCCTTGCACGGCCACCAGGGCCATGGGGGCATTGCCGTCGCGGCGCTCGGTGATCGTCAGGCCGCTGTTGGTGGCCGTATTTTGCTGCTGCATCCAGGCCACGTCTTTTTCAGCCGTGCCCGCGTTGACGACGAGGCGGAACCAGTTTTCGTTGAAGAAGTAGACGATCAAGTCATCGATGACGGTGCCTTCGGCATTCAGCATGCACGAATACAGCGCCTTGCCCGACACTTGCAGTTTGTCAACGTTGTTGGCGAGCAAGCCGCGCAGGAAGGCGCGCACGTTCGGGCCCTCGATGTCGACCACGCACATATGCGACACGTCGAACATGCCGGCGTCGCCGCGCACGGCGTGGTGCTCTTCGATTTGCGAGCCGTAGTTGACAGGCATGTCCCAGCCGCCGAAATCGACCATGCGGGCGCCGAGGGCACGGTGGGCGTTATTGAGTGGGGTCGCTTTGAGCGTCATTGAATCCTCGGGACGAAGGTAAAGGGGAAGTTAACAGAACACACAAAGCCAAACACGGCTTGTCGGCGTGATCACTGACCCCCCTGTCCTTTGTACCTGAGAGATTACGGGGGCTTGCCCCGTGCGCCCCTTCGGTGGACCGCCGGCATGTGCCGCGGTCGCTCTCCAGAGTTGAGCTAAAACATGTCGCCAAAGCAACAGCTTCAGTCCGCCTGATCGGTCCTTTTGCCTGAGAGTTTTTGGGTAGTGCCCCTTCGGCGGCAACGCTGGTTTGCCCTCTCCCGATCAAGTGTGAGGAATATATGCCAGCAGGGTCTTTCTGTCAATCTGAAAAGACGTTGTTCCGGCGCCGCCAAGGCGCTTGTTTGCGGGGCTGGCGGCAGGCCGGGCGGGCGCAAAAGGGCGCCCGCCCGCGCGCGAATGCGCTATCATGAAAGCCTGGCTTTCTTGCGGGTGCCTGCCATGAACACTACACAAAGCGAGACGCAAAACAACACCGAGCAGCACGGGTATTTCACCCTCTCCGGCGACGTCAACAGCGATATGGTGCGGCGCGTCTTCAATGCCGTGGCCGACATCACGGAAGACAAGCTCACCACCGCGCACATCCTGATCCAGTCGAACGGCGGCTATGTCAGCGACGGCATCTGCCTGTACAACTACCTCAGCAAGTTGCCGCTCGACATCATCACCTACAATGCGGGCGCCGTGGCATCGATTGCCGTGACCCTGTTCCTGGCGGGGCGCCAGCGCCATGCCAGCGACACGGCCCGCTTCATGGTGCACAAGTCGCACGCGACGGCGTCGCCCGGCTCGCGGCCCGATGCGCTCAGCATCATCGTCGAGGGCTTGCGCGCCGATGACATGCGCACCGAGCGCATCCTGCGCAACCACGTCAGCCTGACGGAAGAGCAGTGGCAGGTGCACGCATATTCCGACCTGCACCTGACGGCCGACCAGGCGCTGGACGTGGGCATGATCGCCTCGATCCGCGATTTCACGCCGCCGAAGGGCAAGCGCCTGACGAATATCTGAGCATTCCGGTGCCTGCACCGGTGATGGCGGCGAGGGTTATTTTCATGTGGAAATTTTGTAATGGAATGTAATTCTTCGCCGCAGTGCATCAAAAGGCGCGCTGAACCGGGCCATGTCATGGCATAGTGCGCGTTGATCATGAATAAGCGCAGGCACGATGACTTGGTGGAACGGGATTTCTTTTACGGCCGACATGTCCCTGATGGGGCCGGCCGGTGCGGCCATCGCCCTGTGGCTGCTGGTGTCGCGCCAGTGGAAGCTGGTGCTCAGCTGGAGCCTGTGGTACGGCGGCGGCCTGGCCCTGGTGGTGCTGTCGAAGCTGGCCTTCATGAGCTGGGGCGTGGGCAGCAGCGCGCTCGACTTCACGGGTTTCAGCGGCCACGCCATGCGCGCTGGCGCCGTGTTTCCCGTCTTGCTGTATGTCCTGTTGCAGCGGGCCGACCCGCGCTGGCGCCATGCGGGTGTCGCTTGCGGCGTGGCGTTCGCCGTGCTGGTGGCCATTTCGCGCGTGGTGGTGCATGCGCACAGCGTGTCGGAAGCCGTCAGCGGCTGCGTGCTGGGCCTGGCGGTGGCGCTGGGTTTCATGTGGAGCGCCCGCGGCGCCGTCAACATCGCCGTCAGCCATGCGCTGGCGCTGGCTTGCCTGGTGCTGATGATCGCCCTCAGCTTCAAGGCGGAACCGATGCCGACCGAGCAGTGGCTGCAAAAACTGGCCATGGCCTTGTCCGGCCATGAGCGCGTTTTTTCGCGCGCGGACTGGAAACTGGCGCAAGATGGCCGTCCCGCCCCGTGATGCGCAGGCTGGGACTGCTGTTTTTTGGCCAGAAAAGCATCAGGAAATGGTATGATGAACCACTTTTCAGCCGTGCGTGACCGGACTGCCATCGCCGCAATGGCGGTCACGGTGGCCGTGGTGACCATAAAACTGAATACGAACCGGGTTCACCCATAAATCAACCGCCAGCATAGGCCAGGAACTCTAAAACACGTGCGTCTCTCTTCCATCAAGTTGTCGGGATTTAAGTCTTTCGTCGATCCCACCAATTTCCAGGTGCCAGGCCAGCTGGTGGGCGTGGTCGGGCCGAATGGCTGCGGCAAGTCGAACATCATCGACGCCGTGCGCTGGGTGCTGGGCGAATCGAAAGCATCCGAATTGCGCGGCGAGTCGATGCAGGACGTCATTTTCAACGGTTCCACCCACCGCAAGCCGGCCGGGCGCGCCTCCGTCGAACTGGTGTTCGACAATAACGATGGCAAGGCGTCGGGCCAGTGGGGCCAGTATGCCGAGATCGCCGTCAAGCGCACCTTGACGCGCGACGGCACCTCCACCTATTACATCAACGGCCAGCCCGTGCGCCGGCGCGACATCCAGGACATCTTCCTCGGCACGGGCCTCGGCCCGCGCGCCTACGCCATCATCGGCCAGGGCATGATTTCGCGCATCATCGAATCGCGCCCCGAGGAGTTGCGCGTCTTCCTGGAAGAGGCGGCCGGAGTTTCCAAGTACAAGGAACGCCGCCGCGAGACGGAAAACCGCTTGCAGGACACGCGCGAAAACTTGCTGCGCGTGGAAGATATCTTGCGCGAACTCAATGCCAACCTGGAAAAGCTCGAAGCGCAGGCGGCCGTGGCCACGCGTTTCCACGCCTTGCAGGCGGACCAGGAAGAAAAGCAGAAGCTGCTCTGGCTGTTGCGCAAGAACGAGGCGCAAAACGAGCAGACGCGCTATTTCCGCGAAGTGGAACAGGCGCAGACGGACCTGGAAGAGCAGACGGCCAAGCTGCGCAATGTCGAGCTGACCCTGGAGCAGATGCGCCAGGCGCACTTTGCCGTGGGCGACCGTTTGCACACGGCGCAAGGCCATCTGTACCAGACGAATGCGGAAATCGGCAGCCTGGAAGCGCAGATCAAGTTCGTCATCGAATCGCGCGCGCGCCTGCAGGCGCAGCTGGCCACCCTGACGGCCCAGCGCGACCAGTGGACGCAGCAGGGCGGCGAATACCAGGAACAGATCGAAGAGGCGGAATTCCACCTCGAAGAGCTGGCCGCGAAGGTGGAACAGTCGCAAATGATGGCCGAACAGAAGGGCGAGCAATTGCCCGAGCTCGATGCCGCCTGGCGCGCCGCGCAAAACAAGAGCACGGAATCGCGGGCCAGGATCATGCAGGCACAGCAGCAGCTGGAACTGGAATCGGCGCACCAGCGCAACGCCTCGAACATCCTGGCCAGCCTGTTGACGCGCCGCGAGCGCCTGCAGCAGGAAAAGAACAGCCTGAGCCTGCCCGACAGCAGCCACCTGGAAAACCTGAAGCTGCAGCTGGAAGAAAAGCAGCAGGCGCTGGAAGAGCAGGGATTCTACCTGGAAGAGGCGCTGGAACAGCAGCCCAAGCTCGAGCAGGAACGCGCCGAGGCGCAAACGCAGGTCAATGCAGAAACAGCCGCCAACGCCCAGCTGGAAGCGCGCCTTTCCGCTTTGAAGCAATTGCAGGAACGCGTACAGACCCAGGGCAAGGTCCAGCCGTGGCTGAAAAAGCACGAGCTCGACACCTTGCCGCGCCTGTGGCAAAAACTGCAGATCGAGGCGGGCTGGGAAGCGGCCATGGAATCGATTTTGCGCGAGCGCACGTCGGCCCTGCAACTGTCGAATATCGACTGGGCCAAGGCCTTCTTTGCGGACGCGCCGCCGGCCAAGCTGGCCCTGTACGCGCCGTCGACGGTGGCGCCGCTGCCGGTGCCGGAAATCGCCGGCCTGAAACCGTTCCTGAACTTGCTGAAACTCAACGATCCGGGCTTGCGCGGCCTGCTGCAGGACTGGCTGTACAACGCCTATGCCGTGGAAGACGCGGCCGAGGCACTGGCCGAGCGCGGCAAATTGCCGCCGGGCGGCTATTTCGTCACGCGCGCCGGCCATGTCGTCACGGCCACCAGCGTGCGCTTCTATGCGGCCGATTCGGAGCAGGAAGGCATGCTGGGCCGCCAGCAGGAAATCGAGAATATCGGTAAACAATTACGCGCGCAGCAATTGCTGGCCGAAGAGGCGCGCGCCCGTTCCGTAAGGGCCGACGCTGCCGTGGCAGCCTTGACGCGCAACCTGTCGGACTTGCGCTTGCGCATACAGCAGCTGACGTCTTCCGTGCATACGCTGCAACTGGACGTGGTGAAACTGTCCGAAGTGGAAGCGCGTTTCAACCAGCGCAGCACGCAGATCGGCGCGGACCTGGCCGAGATCGCCGCGCAGGAAGCGGAACAGATGCAGACCAAGCTGGAATCGGAAGAGAAATTCGAACAGCTGGACATGGAACTGGGCAACTTGCAGGAAGCGCACGAAGACGGCCACACGGACTTCCTGCAGAAGGAGCAGCGGCTGGCCGAGGCGCGCGAAGCCTTGCGCGACCTGGAACGGGCCGCCAAGGATACGGAATACGCGGAAAAAGCCCACCGCGCGAAGATCGAGGAATTGCGCCGCAACATCGCCACGGCCAGTACGCAGGCGCAGCAGGTGACGGACAGCCTGCAGGCGGGCCAGCAGGAACTGGCCAGCCTGGAAAGCGGCGCGGCCGCCGACGGCTTGCAGGATCTGCTCGAGCGCCGCACGACGCAGGAGCGGGCGCTGGCCGATGCGCGCCATGAACTGGACCAGATCACGCAGCAGCTGCGCCTGTCCGAAGATGCGCGCACGCAGTCGGAACGCAGCCTGCAGCCGCAGCGCGACAAGATCATGGAAATGCAGCTCAAGGAACAGGCCGCGCGCCTGAACCAGGAGCAGTTTGCCCAGCAACTGCTGGAGTCGGGCGCCGACGAGGCCGCCCTGACGGAAAAGTTGCATCCGGACATGCGCCCATCGTATTTGCAGGGCGAAGTGACGCGGCTGACGAATGCCATCACATCGCTGGGCGCCGTCAACCTGGCCGCGCTCGACGAGCTGGCGCAGGCGTCCGAGCGCAAGAATTTCCTCGACGCCCAGAATGCCGACCTGACGGAAGCGATCAACACGCTGGAAGACGCGATCCACAAGATCGACAAGGAAACGCGTGACTTGTTGCAAGACACGTTCGACAAGGTCAATCACCACTTTTCCGAGCTGTTCCCGATTCTGTTTGGCGGCGGCCAGGCGAAACTGACCATGACGGGCGACGAGATTCTCGATTCCGGTGTACAAGTCATGGCACAGCCGCCTGGCAAGAAAAATGCCACCATCCACCTGTTGTCGGGTGGTGAGAAAGCGCTGACCGCGACCGCATTGGTGTTTTCCATGTTCCGCCTGAATCCGGCGCCGTTCTGCCTGCTCGACGAAGTCGATGCACCGCTGGACGATTCGAACACGGAACGCTTCTGCCGCATGGTCAAGCGCATGTCCGACCAGACCCAATTCCTTTTCATTTCGCATAACAAGATTGCGATGGAAATGGCCCATCAATTGATCGGTGTGACGATGCAGGAGCAGGGCGTATCGCGCATCGTGGCGGTGGACATGGAGTCCGCCGCAAATTTTGCTACCGAGGCACAAGCAGCATGACAGACCTTCAAATTACCTTGTTCGGCGCCGGCGGCGTCTTTATCGTCGGCGTTTTCTCGTACAACAAATGGCAGGAATACAAGGCCAAGAAAAGCGTGGAGCGGGCTTTTTCCACCGACCATGACGACGTGCTGATGCGCGATGGCGACGCTCCCGCCGTGGAAGCCCAGGAACCGGTGCTGCGCCAGGAACCGCGCTTCGATGCGGCCCCGTCCGCCAAGGCCGAGCCGTCGTTCGGCGCGCCGCCGCCGGCCGCCGTGCCCGACGCGCCGGTGCATGCGGAACCGTCGCTGGGCGACGCGCCGGCCGCGCCTGCTCCTGTGGCCGCGCCACCCGCGCCGCCCGTGCAGGAAGTGAGCGCGGCCAGCGAACAGGCCACCAGCCTGGTCGACCCGCTGATCGACTGCCTGCTGCCCTTGTCGCTGGAAGCGCCTGTGCGCGGCGACAAGATCCTGCCCGTGCTGCAAACCTTGCGCCTGGTGGGCAACAAGCCCGTGCATTTCATCGGCTTGCACGTGAATGGCGACTGGGAACCGATCACGCATGGCGGTGTCTATACCAAGATGCAGGGCGGCGTGCAGCTGGCCAGCCGCAGCACGGCCTTGAACGAACTCGAATACTCGGAACTGGTCACGCGCCTGCGCGGCGTGGCTGACGACATCGGCGCCGAGCCGGAAGTGCCCGACATGATGGAAGTGATGGCCGAAGCGCGCAATCTGCACCGCTTTGTTGCCGGCCACGATGCCCAGCTGGGCGTGAACCTGCACACCAACGGCGCGCCGTGGGCCATTTCCACCTTGTTGCTTGCGCTGGAGAAACAAGGCTTCGACGTGCGTCCCGATGGCCGCTTCGTCATGCCCGACGGCGACGGCGGTTTCCTGTTCTCGCTGTCGACCAACGTCACCCTGGCCGAGGAAACCACGCCCCGCTTGACCCTGCTGCTGGACGTGCCCTGCGTGGCGCCCGCGCGCGACGGCTTCGGCGCCATGATCGCCTGCGCCCGCGCGCTGGTGGGCCGCCTGGACGCGACCATCGTCGACGATTACAACCAGGCCCTGTCCGATGCGGCGCTGGCCGAGATCGCCGGCCAGGTACAGGAGTTTTACCAGGAAATGGAGGCGGCCGACATTCCCGCCGGTTCCACCCGCGCCATGCGTTTATTTAGCTGAAGAATCCCGCAACAATGACTGATCTGACCAACCAGGACGCCGCGGCGCGGAATGCCGCCCAGCGCGTCCTGGCACTCACCGCCGAACTCAACCGGCACCTGCACGCCTACCACGTGCTCGACAATCCCACCATTCCCGACGCCGAGTACGACAAGCTGTTTGTCGAACTGCAAGCGCTGGAGGCGGCCCACCCCGAGCTGCGCGCGCCCGATTCGCCCACCTTGCGTGTGGGCGCGGCGCCCTTGCCGCAATTCGAGCAAGTCACGCACGCGGTGCCGATGTTGTCGCTCAATAATGGTTTCTCCGAGGACGATATCGTCCACTTCGACCGCCGCGTGCGCGACGGCCTGGACCTCGACGGCGCCGACGTCGACTATGCTGCCGAAGTGAAATTCGACGGCCTGGCCATCAACCTGCGCTATGAGCACGGCCTGTTCGTGCAGGCGGCCACGCGCGGCGATGGCGCCACGGGCGAGGACGTGACGGCGAATATCCGCACCATTTCCGGCATCCCGCTGCGCCTGCATGGCAAGAATGTGCCGGCGCTGCTCGACGTGCGCGGCGAAGTGATGATGTTCAAGGCCGATTTTGCCCGGCTGAATGAACGCCAGCGCGAGGCGGGCCAGAAGGAATTCGCCAACCCGCGCAACGCGGCGGCCGGCAGCCTGCGCCAGCTCGATTCGCGCATCACGGCCCAGCGCAAGCTGCGTTTCTATGCGTATGGCATCGGCGCCCTCGACGGCGCCGCCATGCCGGCCTCGCATTCGGCCTTGCTCGACTGGTACGAAACCCTGGGCATCCCCGTCTCGTCGGAGCGCAAGGTGGTGCAGGGCGCGCAGGGCTTGCTCGATTACTACGCCGATATCGGCACGCGGCGTCCCGCCCTGCCGTATGAAATCGACGGCGTCGTCTACAAGGTGAACCGCACGGAAGACCAGCTGGAGCTGGGCTTTGTCTCGCGCGCGCCGCGCTTTGCGCTGGCGCACAAGTTCCCCGCCGAAGAGGCATTGACCGTGGTGCTGGGCATCGACATCCAGGTGGGCCGCACGGGTGCCATGACACCCGTGGCGCGCCTGGCGCCCGTGTCGGTCGGCGGCGTGACGGTGACCAACGCCACCTTGCACAATGAAGATGAAGTGCTGCGCAAGGATGTGCGCGTGGGCGATACCGTCATCGTGCGCCGCGCCGGCGACGTCATTCCCGAAGTATTGGCCGTGGTGCTGGAAAAGCGTCCGGAACCGGCGCCGCTGCCGTTCAAGATGCTGGAAGCATGCCCCGTGTGCGGTTCGCACGTGGTGCGCGAAGAGGGCGAGGCCATCGCCCGCTGCTCGGGCGGCCTGTTCTGCTCGGCCCAGCGCAAGGAAGCGTTCCGCCACTTCGCGGGCCGGCGCACGATGGATATCGAGGGACTGGGGGAACGTTATATCGATACCCTGGTCGAACTCGAATACGTGCATGGCCTGGCTGACCTGTACAGCCTGACCCTGGACAAATTGCTCGAAATGAAGCTGCGTGCCGATGAGCGCGATGGTTCCACGCCGGAAACGGTGCAACAAGGCAAGATTCCCACCAAATGGGCGGAAAACTTGCTGGCGGGCATAGAGGCGAGCAAGCGGCCGCCGCTCGAACGCTTCCTGTTTGCGCTGGGCATCCGCCATGTGGGCGAATCGACGGCGAAGACCCTGGCCGAGTGGCTCGGCAGCCTGAACTATGTGCGGCGGGCGCCGGCGGCCCTGTTGCGCGTGCTACCCGATATCGGCGGCACCGTGGCTGAATCGATCGCCGATTTCTTTGCCGAAGCGAAAAACCAGCAGGCGCTCGATGCCTTGCTGGCCGCCGGCGTCACGCCGCAGGGAGAACACGCGCCCAGCGCCAAGCTGCGCACGCAACTCGAGCAAACGAAGTTGCTGGCCGCGCTAGGCATTCCGAAACTGACGGAGCCGCGCAGCAAGCAGCTGGTGGAGCGGGGCGTGACGCTGGCCAGCCTGGCCGCGCAGGGCGCCAGCTTCCACGCGGGCTTGCCTGCCGCCGTGGCCGAAGCGCTGGCCGCCTGGCTGGCGACGGAAGAGAATGTCGCACTGCTTGGTCAACTGGACGCCTTGCGTACTGAATTGCTGTCACAATTGCCCGAGCTGCCAGCCGCCGGTGGCAAGCTCGACGGCAAGACCTTCGTCCTGACGGGCACCTTGCCCACCATGGGCCGCGACGAGGCGGCCGCCTTGATCGAGGCGGCCGGCGGCAAGGTCAGCGGTTCCGTGTCGAAGAAAACCGGCTTTGTCGTGGCCGGTGCGGATGCCGGCAGCAAGCTGGCCAAGGCCCAGGAACTGGGCGTGGCCGTGCTCGACGAAGCCGGCCTGCTGGCCTTGCTGGCACAGGAATAGCGCGCTCATGATCCACGGTCATCGGTATACATTCAATATTTTGCAGATAGACCCATGAAGAAAATCAGAAAAGCAGTCTTTCCTGTCGCCGGCCTGGGCAGCCGCTTCTTGCCTGCGACCAAGGCGCAACCGAAGGAAATGCTGCCCATCGTCGACAAGCCGCTGATCCAGTATGCGGTGGAAGAGGCGGTGGCGGCCGGCATCACGGAAATGATCTTCATCACGGGGCGCAACAAGCGCGCCATCGAAGACCATTTCGACACGGCTTATGAGCTGGAAACGGAGCTGGAAGCGGCCGGCAAGCGCCAGTTGCTGGAAATGGTGCAAAACGTCATTCCCAAGCACATCAACTGCATCTACATCCGCCAGTCGGCGCCGCTGGGCCTGGGGCATGCCGTGCTGTGCGCGCGCCCCGTGATCGGCGACGAGCCGTTCGCCGTGCTGCTGGCGGACGACTTCATGGATGTGGAAGACGGCATGCGTCCCGTGCTGGCGCAGATGGCCGATGTGTTCCAGTATGAGAATTGCTCCTTGCTGGCCGTGCAGGATGTGCCGCGCGCGGAAACCCGGCAGTACGGCATCGTCAGCGCCCAGCATTACCAGCCCGACCTGGAACTGGTGTCGGCCATCGTGGAAAAGCCGGCGCCGGAAGAGGCGCCATCGACCCTGGCCGTCGTCGGCCGCTATGTGCTGACCAGCCGCATCTTCGACCACCTGGAAAACCTGGGCACGGGCGCCGGCGGCGAAATCCAGCTGACGGACGGCATCGCCGCCCTGATGCGCGAAGAGCGCGTGCTGGCTTACCGTTATACGGGGCAGCGCTATGACTGCGGCTCCAAGCTCGGCTACCTGAAAGCCACGACGGCGATGGGCATGAAGCATCCGGAAACGGGGGCCGCCTTCCGCCTGTACCTGCAAGAACTGCAATCGACACTGGATATCAAATGACGGTACGTGAAATTTTAAAGATGGGCGATCCGCGCCTGCTGCGCATGGCCGAGCCGGTACGTGAATTCGATACGCCCGAGCTGCATGCGCTGATCGCCGACATGTTCGACACCATGCACGCGGCCAATGGCGCGGGCCTGGCGGCGCCGCAGATCGGCGTCAACCTGCAGCTGGTGATCTACGGCTTCAAGCAGAACCTGCGCTATCCCGATGCGCCGCAAGTGCCGGAAACCGTGCTGATCAATCCGGTGCTGACGCCCTTGTCGGAACGCAAGGAAGAGGGCTTCGAAGGCTGCCTGTCCGTGCCCGGCCTGCGTGGCAGCGTGCCGCGCTGGAGCGAGCTGCACTATGAAGGCGTCGACCAGTTCGGCCAGCCCATCAGCCGCGACTGCGACGGCTTCCACGCGCGCGTGGTGCAGCACGAGGTGGATCACTTGCACGGCATTTTGTATCCGATGCGTATCGTCGACTTCACGCAGTTCGGATTTACGGAAGTGATGTTTCCGGACCTGGACCCGAACGACGACGATTGATCGGCGCCTGAGAAAACGTCCATGGCGGCGTTGCATTGCCTCGCCGTACTATTCGTACTGTCTTCGGCAATGCGCCTTGCCCTGAACGTTTTTCAGGCGCCTCGTGACTTTGGCTGTTAAACAAAAAATGGCCGCGCAGTATCAGCTGGGCGGCCATTTTTCATGCGTGCAGCGTACCTAGCGTACCTTGCGTCCGCTGCCCATGTTATCGAGCAGCATTTTCAATTCTTCCTGCATGGCGACCGACAAGTTCAGGAAGCGGCAGCCGATCTGCACCTGCTCGCCCAGCAGGAAGGAGCGGAAGGTGCGCGACAGGCGGATTTCCAGGTCGGCGATCATGACCTTGTCCGGCCCCAGCTCCAGCCGCACGCGCGACAGCTTGCGCCCCACGTACAGGCCGACCGTATCGCGCGGGTGGGCGCGCATGCCGATGCCGCCGGCGGAAAAATCATACAGCTGCAATTCGTAGGGACGCCCTTCGAGCACGAAGGCGGCCAGGTAGTACACGCCCAGCGGCGTTTCCAGGCGCGTCGATTCGCGCCGCTCGAGCACCAGGCAATGGCTGGGGAAGTTCGTCAGGTAGACGTTGGGCCGCTCGGGATAGGCTTGCCATTCGCCATTGATGGTGAATTGCAGCTTGGCGCTTTGCACCCACGACACGAAGGTGGCGCCGCCCGGGGGCAGGGTGGCGCCCTCGTTGAGTTCCAGCACGAATTGCGGCAAGTCATCGTCCACCGACAGGATGCGTGCCATGATGACGTCTTCGCCCTCCGTGGGATAGATGGAAATGGCGTCGCCGTTATCAGCCAGGCTGCACAGGGTTTCGCCGATATCCCATGGGTCGCTCATGTGGTGCGGCTTGGTGCCGGGCGCCATCGGCTCGGCCACGTCAGCCAGGCTGGGCGCGCCTTTGCGCAGGGGATTGGGAATGGGATCGTTCACGACGGCGTATCTCTTCTGTTCTAATGGGGAATAGTGTATAGGTTCAGGGCAATATTTGCTAAGCAAATCACAATAATTATCCTTGTGCCACTATATTCCTGCTACTTGTGTAGTCTGGCATGCCACGCGGCATGCCATCTTGATCTGCTACCATTAAAACTGTTCGTCGGCGCTCAAATAACGCCATTGGCCCGTCGGCAGGTCGCCCAGCTTGACCTTGCCGATGCGCACGCGTTTCAGCCCCAGCACTTTCAGGCCGACGGCTTCGCACATGCGGCGGATCTGGCGTTTCTTGCCTTCGCGCAAGGTAAAGCTCAGCTGATCCTCATTTTGCCAGCGCACCTTGGCCGGCAGCAGCGGCTTGCCATCGAGCCACAGGCCATGGTTGAGCTTTTTCAATTCGCTGTCGGGCAGGGTGCCGCCCTTGGTGTAGCTGACGCGCACCAGGTATTCCTTGTCGATATCGGTATCGTGGCCGATCAGCTGCTTGGCCACGCGGCCATCCTGCGTCAGCACCAGCAAGCCGACGGAATCGATGTCCAGGCGGCCGGCCGCCACCAGGCTGCGCAGCTGCGTGGGGTGGAACTGTTCCGGGCTGCGGTCTTCCGCCCAGCGGTTCTCGGCCTTGATCAGGGCCACGGCGGGCGTGTAGCCATCTTCGGCCTGGCCGCTGACATAGCCGACCGGTTTGTTGATGAGGACGGTGACGCGTTTCGACTGCTCGGCTGCCGCCTGGCGTTCTACGGTGACGCGCTGGCTCGGATAGACCTTGCTGCCCAGTTCGGACACCACTTTGCCATCTACGCGGACCCAGCCGCGCGCGATCCATTCATCGGCTTCGCGGCGGGAGCACAGGCCCAGTTCGGACATGCGTTTGGACAGGCGTAATAATTCTTCGGTCATGGTCTGTGTTTCACTAAATCAATAAGAGTAGGCGCTGCGCGGAAAGCTTCAGACCTTCAGCGCATCGAGTAAATCGGTTTCCAGCAATATCTGGTTACGGGCATTGTTGAGCGCGGGGCCGTCGACGAGGAAGACGTCTTCGACCCGTTCGCCCAGGGTCATGATCTTGGCCGTGTGCAGGTTGATGCGGTACTTGGTCAGCACATTGGCGATCGAGTACAGCAGGCCCGTGCGGTCGTTGGCGGCCACCGACAGCAGGTAGTACTGGCCCTTTTCGTCGGGCCGCAAGTCCACGGTCGGCTGGAAGGGGAAGGTGCGCGACAGGCGCGACAGCCGTCCCTTGCCCGGCGGCGGCAGCGGCGCCTGCGACTGCAGCAGTTCGCCCAGCTCGTGCTCGATCAGGCTGATGATGTCGCGATAGCTCTTGGCGAAGTTCTGCTCGGTGACGAGGAAGGTGTCGAGCGCATAGCCATTGCGTGTCGTGTGGATCTTCGCGTCGAGGATGCTGAAGTTCTTGCGGTCGAAATAGCTGCAGATGCGCGCGAACAGGTCGGGCTGGTCGGGAATATAGACGGCCACCTGCAAGCCTTCGCCGATGGGCGCCAGCCGGCATTTTACCACCGGCAACTTGCTGTCGAGCTTGTCATACAGCGAGCGCGTCTGCCAGGCGATGTCGGAGGCGTCGTGGCGCAGGAAATACGCGACGTCGAGCTGCTGCCACAGCTTCAGGTGCGCGTCCGGCGGCAAGCCGTACAGGCGCAAGGTGGCCAGCGCTTCCTGCTGGCGGTTCTTCAGCTCGCGGTCGGCCGTGTGCGGTTCGCCGCCCAGCACGCGCAGGGTGATTTTGTACAGGTCTTCCAGCAGCTTGCCCTTCCACGCATTCCATACTTTCGGGCTGGTGCCCCGGATATCGGCCACCGTCAGCAGGTACAGGCCCGTCAGGTGGCGCTCGTCCTTCACCACTTTGGCGAAGGCGGCGATGACGTCGGGGTCGGACAGGTCCTGCTTTTGCGCCACTTGCGACATGGTCAGGTGATTTTCCACCAGGAAGGCGATGAGTTCCGTATCCTCGGCCGACAGGCCGTGGTCCTGGCAGAACTGGGTGGCGTCGGCCACGCCCAGCTTGGAATGGTCGCCGCCGCGGCCCTTGGCGATGTCGTGGAACAGGGCCGCCACGTACAGCAGCCACGATTGCGAGAAATCGGCCATCAGCTGGCTGCAGAACGGATATTCGTGCGCGTGCTCGCTCATGGTGAAGCGGCGCATATTGCGCACCACCATCAGGATGTGCTGGTCGACCGTGTACACGTGGAACAGGTCGTGCTGCATCTGGCCCACGATGCGGCGGAAATTCGGCAGGTAGCGCCCGAGGATGCTCATTTCGTTCATGCGCCGCAGCGCGTGAATGATGCCGACGGGCGCCTGCATGATGCGCAGGAAGAGGGCGCGGTTGACGGGGTCCTGGCGGAACGCGGCGTCGATCTTGAAGCGTTCGTGCCACAGGGCCCGCGTGGCGCGCGACGTCATGCCTTTCAGGGCCGGACGCTCCGTCATCAGGACGAAGATTTCCAGCATGGCCGACGGGGTTTGCTCGAAGGTATCGTCGGCGCTGATGTCGATCAGGCTGTTGACCTCATTGAAGCGCGCGTTGATGGGCACGGGCACATCGTCTTGCGGAAACAGGCGGGCTTCGATGTTTTGCAGCAGGATTGTGTTGAGCTGGGTCACCGTCTTGGCGGCCCAGTAATAGCGCTGCATGAGGAATTCGCTGGCGCGGCGCATGTGCGGCCCGCTGCCCGTCGCTTGCAGGCCCAGCGATTCGGCGATGGCCGTCTGCACGTCAAACACGAGGCGGTCTTCGCGGCGGCCCGCGTGCAGGTGCAGGCGCACGCGGATATCCTTGAAGGCGCGCTCCTTTTCCATCAGCTGGCGCGCTTCCGTCAGGGTGATCAGGCCGCCCGTGGCCAGGGTGCGCCAGGAATTGGCCAGGCCGGCCGCCTTGGCTACCCACAGGATCACCTGCAAGTCGCGCAGGCCGCCCGGGCTTTCCTTGCAATTCGGTTCCAGGCTGAAGGCCGTGTCTTCATACTTGGCATGGCGCTGGCGCATTTCCGCCGTCTTGGCCTGGAAAAACGCCTGCGGGTCCATCGCCGCGTCGTAGCGCTGCTGCAGCTGCGCGAACAGCTCGGCGTTGCCGCACACGAGGCGCGCCTCGAGCAGGCTGGTTTGCACGGTGATGTCGGCCTTCGACTCGACCAGGCATTCATCGACCGTGCGGATGCTGTGGCCGATTTCCAGGCCCAGGTCCCACAACAGCTGCACCAGTTCCTCGAGCTTTTCCTGCGTGGCCGGGTCCGGCGCCTGTTGCAGCAGTATCAGCAGGTCGACGTCGGAATAGGGAAACAGTTCGCCGCGGCCATAGCCACCCACGCCCACCAGGGCCGTGCCTGGCGGCAAGCCAGCTTCCTGCCAGGCGCGCGCCAGCACGCCATCGACGCTGTGGCGCAGGCTGCGCAGCAGTTTTTCAGGCTTGCCATCGGCGTGGAAGGCGGCGATGACGACCTGGCGGTCGGCTTTCAGTTGCTGCTTCAGCTGTTCCCGAACTTGCTTTTTCATCTAGGCCCTGGGTGGCGGTGCGTGCGATTAAAAAATTAAGCCTTGTTCAGGATCAAGGCCGGTGGCGGCGGCATGCCTGGCGACACGGTCAGCACTTCATAGCCCGTTTCCGTCACCAGTACCGTGTGCTCCCACTGCGCCGACAGGCTGCGATCCTTGGTCTTGATGGTCCAGCCGTCGTTCATTTCGCGGATTTCGCGGCGGCCCGCGTTGATCATCGGCTCGACGGTGAAGATCATGCCCGCTTCCAGGCGTTCCAGCGTGCCTGGTTTGCCGTAGTGCAATACTTGCGGTTCTTCATGGAAGACCTTGCCGATGCCGTGGCCGCAGAATTCGCGCACCACGCTGTAGCCGGCTTTTTCCGCATGTTGCTGGATAGCATGGCCAATATCACCCAGGTGGGCGCCCGGCTTGATCTGGTCTATGCCCAGCCACATGCATTCATACGTGATTTCCGACAGGCGCTTGGCCAGGATGGTCGGCGTGCCGACGAGGAACATGCGGCTGTTGTCGCCGTGATAGCCGTCCTTGATGACGGTGATGTCGAGATTGACGGTGTCGCCGCTCTTGAGCACCTTGTCGCCCGGAATGCCATGGCAGATGACGTCGTTGACGGAGGTGCAGATGGCTTTCGGATACGGCGTGTAGCCGGGCGGGCAATAGTTAAGCGGGGCGGGGATGGTGCCCTGCACGTTGACCATGTATTCATGGCACAGGCGATCCAGCTCGCCCGTCGTGACGCCGACCTTGACGAATGGCGTGATGTAGTCGAGCACTTCGGCGCCCAGCTTGCCGGCGATGCGCATGCCTTCGATGTCGGCGGCGGAATTGATACGGATGGTGGACATGATGTTATTCGCAATCTGCAAGATATTCGGGTGAAAAGCACAGACGCGTCCCGGTTAACGGAAAAAGTCTGCAAATATGTCGAAATTATAAACGAGGCGCCCATGATCCGCCGCCTCCTTCCTGGGGGCGGGCGGCGATTTGTGCGGCAAAGCGCGCGCTGCACCAGCCTGGTGCGCCGGGGGCTTTTCCCTGGGCGCCCGATTTGCAGTGCGGACTTGATGCGGCGGGCATTTCGGTGTAGAATCCCGGGTTGCTTGAATTCTCTTTTAAGCAATGTAGTAAAACAGTGTCTTTAATTTATATAAACACGCGAATCCGGTCGACAAGGGTGCCTGTATGGTGACTGATCGGATTCCAGACCCAACCCTGGAGTTAATAATGTCCGTAACAATGCGCGAAATGCTGGAAGCCGGTGTCCACTTTGGTCACCAAACCCGTTTTTGGAATCCAAAAATGGCACCGTTCATCTTCGGCCATCGCAACAAGATCCACATCATCAATCTGGAAAAAACCATGGCGATGTACCAGGACGCAATGAAGCACGTGCGTCAACTGGCTGCAAACCGTGGCACCATCCTGATGGTTGGCACCAAGCGTCAAGCTCGCGAAATCATCGCTGCTGAAGCACAACGCGCTGGCGTGCCTTTCGTTGATCAACGTTGGTTGGGCGGCATGCTGACCAACTTCAAAACGATCAAAACCTCGATCAAGCGTCTGAAAGACATGGAAGTCATGGTTGAAGATGGTTCGATCGAGAAGCTGTCGAAAAAAGAAGCGCTGATGTTCTCCCGCGAAATGATCAAGCTGCAAAAATCGATCGGCGGCATCAAGGACATGGGCGGCATTCCTGACGCAATCTTCGTCGTCGACGTCGGCTACCACAAAGGCGCGATCACCGAAGCAGCTAAACTGGGTATCCCGGTCATCGGCGTTGTCGATACCAACCACTCCCCAGAAGGCGTGAACTTCGTGATCCCAGGTAACGATGACTCCTCGAAAGCCATCATGTTGTACGCTCGCGGTGTTGCTGATGCAATCATCGAAGGCCGTGCAGCTGCCGGTAACGAAGTTGTTGAAATGGTTAAAGCAGCCGCTGGCGACGAATTCGTCGAAGTGAACGAACAGGCTTAATGGCCAGGCTGTCGCAGGATAGCCGTTTGTAAGCACAGCAGTAAGGGAAAAGGGGTGGCAGCAGCTCCCCCTTTTTTTTAACAAAAAAACGATAGTGACCGCAGGCGAGGCGTCAGCCCGGCCGCGACTATCGACTCACCGAATCAGGAGAAACACATGGCAGCGATTACAGCAGCGATGGTAGGCGAATTGCGCGGCAAAACCGACGCACCAATGATGGAATGCAAAAAAGCACTGACCGAAGCCGATGGCGACATGGCCCGTGCGGAAGAGATCCTGCGCGTCAAACTGGGCGGCAAGGCATCGAAAGCATCGGCACGCATCACGGCTGAAGGCGTCGTGGCAACCTACATCGCCAACGGCGTAGGCGCCCTGGTCGAAGTGAACTCGGAAACCGACTTCGTTGCGAAAAACGACGATTTCCTGGCACTGGCCAACAACGCTGCCCGTCTGGTAGCGGAACACAACCCAGCTGACGTTGCTGCCTTGCTGGCCCTGCCACTCGATGGCAAGACCCTGGAAGACGTGCGCGCTGCCCTGATCGGCAAAATCGGCGAAAACATGACCATCCGCCGCTTCCAGCGTTTCGAAACCAGCAACAAGCTGGCATCGTACCTGCACGGTTCGCGCATAGGCGTGATCGTCGAATTCGACGGCGCCGATGAGCAAGTGGGCAAGGACGTGGCCATGCACATCGCTGCAATGAAGCCGGTGTCGTTGTCGTCCGAGCAAGTTCCTGCGGAACTGATCGAAAAAGAGCGTTCGGTTGCACAACTGAAAGCCGAAGAAGACGCAGCCAAAGCGGCCGCCGAAGGCAAGCCAGCGCAATCGCCGGAAATCCTGGCCAAGCGCCTGGAAGGTTCCGTACAGAAGTTCCTGAAAGAAGTTTCCCTGCTGAACCAAGCTTTCGTGAAAAACGACAAGCTGTCGGTTGAGCAAATGCTGAAGGCGGCTAACACCAGCGTCAAAGGTTTCGCCATGTACGTAGTGGGCGAGGGCATCGAGAAGAAGCAAGACGACTTCGCAGCAGAAGTCGCAGCACAGATGGCTGCCTCCCAGGGAGCGTAAGTAAAGCGGGCCGAGAGGCCCGTTTTTTTGGCCCGCCCGCACCTGTCGTGCCGGGCGGCGGCATGGGCAGCCCCGCGCGCCTATCCGGCGCTGCAAGGCGCTGCGCCATGTCATACTCGAATAACCTCATTTATGGAGCCCCAGCTCATGTCAAAACCAGCCTACAAGCGCGTCCTCCTCAAGTTGTCCGGCGAAGCCCTGATGGGCGATGATCCCTACGGCATCAACCGCGCCACGATCGAGCGCATGGTGGCCGATGTGGCCGAGGTGGCGAAGTTGGGTGTGGAACTGGCAATCGTGATTGGCGGCGGCAATATCTTCCGCGGCGTCGCGCCTGGCGCGCAAGGCATGGACCGTGCCACCGCCGACTACATGGGCATGCTCGCCACCGTGATGAACGCGCTGGCCCTGGCTGACGCCATGCGCCACGTCGGCATCACCGCGCGCGTCATGTCGGCCATCGGCATCGAACAGGTCGTCGAGCCGTACGTCCGCCCGAAAGCCCTGCAGTACCTGGAAGAAGGCAAAGTGGTCGTCTTCGCCGCCGGCACCGGCAATCCGTTCTTCACGACCGACACGGCAGCTGCCTTGCGCGGTTCCGAGATCAGCGCCGAGATCGTCCTGAAGGCCACCAAGGTCGACGGCGTCTACACGGCCGATCCGAAGAAGGATCCGAACGCCACCCTGTTCCACACGATTACGTTCGACGACGCCATCGCCAAGCACCTGCAAGTGATGGATGCCACGGCATTCGCCCTGTGCCGCGACCAGAAGTTGCCGATCAAGGTATTTTCGATCACCAAGCCTGGCGCGCTGATGCGCGTCATCATGGGCGAGGACGAGGGCACTCTGGTACACGTATAAGCGAGCGCCGAGAAACCGTCCTTGGCGGCGTTGCTCCACCTTGCCGTACTATTCGTGCTGGCTGCGGTGTCGCGCCTTGCCCTGAGCGGTTTTCGGCACGCTGGACGGGCGCCAGCCGTTCTGTATGTAGAAGCAAATTTAAGATTATTTATCACTAACAACGCCTGATAACACCGTCGCGAGCGGATGGCAGAGGTGGCCGGGAAGCGCAGCCGTACCAAGGTACGGTGAGCATCGCTAGCCGCCTGTGCCGACGCGCAGCAGGTTTTGACAGGCGTCACCACAGGAGAGCAGCATGTCCTTAGCTGACGTTAAAAAGAACACCCAGGAACGCATGACGAAGTCGCTGGAAACGCTGAAGGCCGACCTGGCCAAGGTACGTACCGGCCGCGCGCATACGGGTATCCTGGACCACGTGATGGTCGATTACTACGGTTCGCCGACGGCGCTGACCCAGGTTGCCAACGTGACCCTGATCGACGCGCGCACCATCGGCGTGCAGCCATACGAGAAAAAAATGGCCACCACCGTCGAAAAAGCCATCCGCGACGCCGACCTGGGCCTGAACCCATCGGCGCAGGGCGACATGATCCGCGTGCCGACTCCGCCGTTGACGGAAGAGCGCCGCAAGGAAATGGTCAAGCTGGTCAAGAGCGAAGCGGAAGACGCGAAAATTGCCGTGCGTAATATCCGCCGCGATGCAAACGAGTCGCTGAAAAAACTGGTCAAGGAAAAAGCCTGCTCCGAAGATGACGAGCGCCGCTCGTCGGAAGAAGTGCAGAAGCTGACGGACAAGTTCATCGCCGACATCGACAAGATGGTCGTCGACAAAGAAAAAGAAGTGCTGACCGTCTAGTTTTCAGCTTCTTCCAGACTGCCCGGGAAAGCATGGCTTTTCCGGGCAGTGCTATTTGGCGCATAATAGCTATCTTTTATTTTTGGCATTAACGTTTTCATGATCTATTCGAGTTCGACAACGGCAGTACCCGAGGTGGGCACGGTGCCGCGCCATGTGGCAATCATTATGGATGGCAATGGTCGCTGGGCAACCAAGCGCTTCCTGCCCCGCGTGGCCGGTCACGTCAAGGGCGCCGAGGCCGTGCGCGGCGTCGTCGAGGCGTGTCTCGCACGGGGCGTCGGCTACCTGACCCTGTTTGCCTTCAGTTCGGAAAACTGGCGTCGCCCGGAAGAGGAAGTGTCGATGCTGATGCGCCTGTTCGTCACCATGCTCGAACGCGAAGTGGTGAAGATGCACGCCAATGATATCCGCCTGAAAGTGGTGGGCGACCTGTCGCGCTTCAATGAGCAGCTGCAATCGCTGATCGCCGATGCCGAGCGCAAGACGGCGCGCAACACACGTCTGACGGTGACCATCTGCGCCAATTATGGCGGACGCTGGGACATCATGCAGGCGGTGAATAAAATGACGGTAGAGCCAGCCACCAGTGGCCAGGCTGCCGGACATGCCTACACGGAAGAGCAGCTGGCGCCACATCTGGCGATGGCGTATGCGCCCGAGCCTGACCTGTTTATCCGCACGGGCGGCGAACAGCGTATTTCCAACTTCCTGCTGTGGCAACTGGCGTACACTGAGTTGTTTTTTACCGATACCTTCTGGCCCGACTTCAATGGCGACAGCCTTGACGCGGCAATCGCCTCTTACCAGCAGCGCGAACGGCGCTTTGGCCGTACCAGCGCGCAATTAACCGAAAAGACAAACTGATGCTGAAAACACGGATAATCACCGCCCTGGTCTTGTTGGCGGTCTTGCTGCCGGTTCTGTATCTGAATTATTTCCCCGCCTTCGCCGTGATCGCCACGGCGTTCTTCGGCGCCGCCGTCTGGGAAAGCTTCCGCATCTTCAAAAATCGCCAGGCGCTGCTGATCGCCGCCGTCTGGACCGCCGCCTTCGCCTATACGTTTTTTGTCGGCAACGGCATGGCGCAGCTCAATTTCTGGTTCGCGCTCTGCGTGGCCATCTGGCTGATCCGTTTCGTGCCGTCGCTGGCGACGGGCTTGCCCCCGACCGAGGGCCTGGGCAATACCTTGCTCAGCCTCGTGTATCCGGTGACCATCGTCGGCTGCTTCGTCGCCATCATCGCCTTGTTCCTGCATAGCCCTTTGTACCTGCTGTCCGTGATGGCCCTCGTATGGATCGCCGATATCGGCGCCTATTTCTCGGGCAAGGCTTTCGGCAAGCGCAAGCTGGCGCCAAGTATTTCCCCAGGGAAATCCTGGGAAGGTGCCATCGGCGGCGGCATCGCCGTGCTGGTCATTTCCGCCATCACCATCGTTGCCGCGCCATCGCTGCCGGTCCTGCAAGACACCTTCGCCGTGCAGCTGCAACTGCGCCGCGGCTGGCTGGTGGCCTTGCTGGTGCTGCTGCTGGTCGTTGCCGCCAGCATCGTCGGCGACCTGTTCGAATCCCAATTGAAACGCCGCGCCGGCATCAAGGACAGCAGCAACCTGCTGCCTGGCCATGGCGGCGTACTTGACCGTATCGACGCGTTGATCCCGGTCTTGCCGTTCGCCGCCCTGGTGGCCAGCTGGCTTTAAGGAACTCTTTCATGCAATACATCACCATCCTTGGTGCGACCGGCTCGATCGGCGTCTCCACGCTGGACGTGCTCGCGCGTCATCCCGATCAATACAGCGTGTACGCGCTGAGTGCGCACAGCAAGGTGGCCGAACTGGCCGCCCAGTGCGTGCAGTTCCGTCCGCAGCGCGCCGTCGTCGGCACGGCGGCCGCCGCGCTTGAGCTGACCCGTCTGCTGCGCGGGCAGGGCGTGTCCACCGAAGTCGAGTACGGCGTGGACGCCCTGTGCGCCATCGCCAGCGCGCCGCAGGTCACGGGCGTGATGGCGGCCATCGTCGGCGCGGCCGGCCTGGCGCCCACTCTGGCGGCGGCACGTGCCGGCAAGAAAGTATTGCTGGCGAACAAGGAAGCGCTGGTCATGTCCGGCCAGCTGTTCATCGACGCCGCACACGACAACGGCGCCGTGCTGCTGCCGATCGACAGCGAGCACAACGCCATCTTCCAGTGCCTGCCGCATGGCCATGGCCGCGCGCCTGGCGCCGCTGGCGTGGCGAAGATCGTGCTGACGGCTTCCGGCGGCCCTTTCCTCACGCGCGACGTCGAGACGCTCGACAAGGTCACGCCCGACCAGGCGTGCAAGCATCCGACCTGGGCCATGGGGCGCAAGATTTCCGTCGATTCGGCCACCATGATGAACAAGGGCTTGGAAGTGATCGAGGCGCACTGGCTGTTCGGCGCGCCGGCGGAGCAGATCGAGGTGCTGATCCACCCGCAAAGCGTGATCCATTCGATGGTGTCGTATATCGACGGTTCCGTGCTGGCCCAGCTGGGCAATCCGGACATGCGCACGCCGATCGCGCACGCGCTGGCCTATCCGCAGCGTATCGCTTCTGGCGTGGCGCAGCTTGACCTGGCGCAAGTGGCCACCCTGCAGTTCGAACGTCCCGATTTCCGCCGTTTCCCCTGCCTGGCGCTCGCGTATGACGCCTTGCGCGCGGGCGGCACGGCGCCGGCCCTGCTGAACGCGGCCAATGAAGTGGCCGTGCAAGCCTTCCTCGACCTGCAGATCGGCTTCCGCCAGATCGACCGCGTGATTGCGCATGTGATCGAGACGGTGCCGCATGGCGCCGCTTCCAGCATCGAGGCCGTGATCGAACAGGACCGCCTGGCCCGGGTGGCGGCGCAGGCGTATATCGCCGGCAGGCTGGCCGCATGACGCTCATTACCACCTTGCTGGCGTTTATCGTCGCGCTCGGTTCGCTGATTACCCTGCATGAGCTGGGCCACTACCTGGTGGCGCGCTGGTGCGGCGTGAAGGTGCTGCGTTTTTCCATCGGCATGGGGAAAGTGGTGTATTCGCGCAAGTTTGGCAAGGACCAGACGGAATGGGCCATTTCCGCGCTGCCGCTGGGCGGCTATGTGAGCATGCTCGACAGCCGTGCGCAGGACTTGAGCGGCTTGCCGGAAAGCGAATTGCGCCGCGAATTCACACGCCAGAGCGTGTGGCGCCGCATCGCCATCGTGGCCGCCGGCCCGCTGGCCAATTTCCTCGTCGCCATCGTGCTGTACGCGGGCCTGTTCATGCATGGCATCGAAGAGCCATCGAGCAAGCTCGGTTCCGTGGCGGAACAGACGGCCGCCTACACGGCGGGCCTGCGCAGCGGCGACACGGTCGAGAGCGTGAATGGCAAGGCCGTGGCCAGCTGGTCCGAGCTGCGCTGGGAACTGATCCAGGCCGCGCTCGACAAGCAGCAGGCGCGCATCGAAGTACGCCGGCCCGACCGCGGCGTGCAGGAAGCGAACCTGCCGACGGCCAGCCTGACGGAAGCGGATCTGGAAGGCGACGTGCTGGGCAAGCTGGGCCTGACCCTGGCCCGCTCTGCGCCGACCATGATGGAAATCATGCCCGGTGGCGCCGCCGCGCGCGCCGGTTTGCAGAAGGACGACCAGATCCTGGCCATCGACGGCAAGCCCGTGCAGGACGTCGCTGCCATCATCGATATCCTGAGCCGCGCGCCGGGCCGGACCCTGCAATTGCAACTGCTGCGTCAAGGGCGGGACTTGAACCTGTCCATCACGCCCGAAGCCGTGCCGGGCGCCGGTGCCGGGGGAGCTGTAACAGTTGGTAAGATCCAGGCGAAGCTGGGCCAGGTGCCGGATATGATCACCGTGGCATCGGGACCGTTCGCCGCCGTGGGCAAGGCCACCACCAAGGTATGGGATACCAGCGTGATGAGCCTGAAAATGCTGGGTAAAATGATCACCGGCCAGGTTTCGCTGAAGAATGTGACGGGGCCGATTACCATCGCCGATTACGCGGGCCAGACGGCGCGCATCGGCCTGATAAGCTACCTGAGCTTCATCGCCTTCATCAGTATCAGTCTGGGCGTGATGAATTTGCTACCCATTCCTGTTCTGGATGGCGGGCATTTGCTGTATTATTCGCTGGAAGTTTTGACCGGACGCCCCTTGCCGGAGCGCGTAGGCGAGATTGCCCAACGCCTGGGGATCGGTCTGTTGCTGACCTTGATGGTGCTTGCCGTCTTCAATGACGTATTGCGGCTGATTAATTAAAGCGATGGTTGATGCCATTGAGTGAGTCGCACAAGCAATCTTTTGTGTATGTTGTCCATTGATTTACCATTGAATAACCCCAATGAAATTACATTCTGCTCGTTTTGCCTTGCCTTCCTTTCGCCGCAGCCTGATCGGCGCTGCCGTCATGGCCTTCTGTGCCGGCCACGCGCTGGCCGTCCAGCCGTTCACTGTCAAGGACATCCGGGTCGAAGGGATCCAGCGTACCGAAGCGGGCACTGTCTTCAGCTATCTGCCGGTGCGGGTCGGCGAGACGTTCTCCGACGAGAAGAGCGTTGCCGCCATCAAGGCCCTGTATGCGACGGGTTTCTTCAAGGATGTGCGCCTGGAAGTCGATGGCGACGTGCTGGTGGTGCTGGTCGAGGAACGCCCGGCCATCGCTTCGGTGGAATTTACCGGCACCAAGGAATTTGAAAAAGACGTGCTGGTCAAGGCACTCAAGGAGATTGGCGTGGGTGAAGCCAAGATCTTCGACAAGGCGTCCGTCGACCGCGCGGAACAGGAACTCAAGCGCCAGTACCTGTCGCATGGCCTGTACGGCGTGAAGATCACCACCACCGTCACGCCGATCGAGCGCAACCGCGTCAACGTGGTATTCGCCGTCGACGAGGGCGACGTGGCCCGCATCAAGCAGATCAACATTGTCGGCAACAAGGCGTTTTCGGACAAGGAATTGCGCGAGCAGCTGGCCCTGAACACGGGCGGCTGGTTCAGCTGGTACACCAAGGCCGACCAGTATTCGAAGACCAAGCTGACGGGCGATATTGAATCGCTTAAGTCCTACTACCTCGATCGCGGCTATATCGAGATGCAGGTCGATTCGACCCAGGTCTCCATCACGCCCGATAAAAAAGATATCTACCTGACGATCAATATCACCGAAGGCGAGAAATACAAGATCGCCGGCACCAAGTTCGAAGGCGAGATGTTCGGCCGCGAAGAAGAGCTGAAGGCCCTGAACCTGATGCGCGAAGGCGAGATCTATTCCGGCGCGCGCCTGACGGCGACGAACAAGCGCATCCAGGACCGCCTGGCCACGTTCGGCTACGCCTTTGCCAACGTCAACGCCAATCCCGAGATCAACCGCGAAAAGCATGAAGTGGGCTTTACCTTCTTCATCGATCCGGGCAAGCGCGTCTACGTGCGCCACATGAATATCGCCGGCAATACCACTACGCGCGATGAAGTCATCCGCCGCGAATTCCGCCAGTTCGAATCGTCCTGGTACGACAGCAACAAGATCAAGCTGTCGCGCGACCGCGTCGACCGCCTCGGCTACTTCAAGGACGTGACCATCGACACGCCGGAAGCGCAGGGCACCAACGACCAGGTCGACGTCAACGTGACGGTGGTGGAAAAACCGACCGGCAACTTCCTGATCGGCGGCGCGTTCTCGCAATCGGAAAAATTCACGCTGTCGGCCTCGATTTCCCAGGCCAACTTCGCCGGTAGCGGCAACACGGTCGGCATCGAACTCAATACCAGCCATTACAGCCGCACCATCGCGTTTTCGCAAACCAATCCGTATTACACGGATGACGGCATCTCGCGCAGCTTCGAAGTCTACCTGCGCACGACGGAACCACCGGCGCTGAACATCGGCAGCTACAAGATCAAGCAGACCGGTGGTCGCGTCAGTTTCGGCGTGCCGTTCTCGGAAATGGATACCGTCTTCTTCGGTATCGGCGCCGAGCGCTCGCGTATCGAAACGGATCAAACCAGCCCGCTGCGCTTCCGCCAGTATGTGATCGACAACGGCGGCCCGTCCGATGGTATCGGTTCGGCCACCACCAACTCGATCCCGCTGACGGCCGCATGGCAGCGCGACAGCCGCGACAGCGCCCTGACGCCATCGATCGGCCGCTACCAGCGCATCAATCTGGAGGCTGACCTGATCGGCGACCAGAAATACTTCCGTGCCATCTATGAGCACCAGTATTTCCGTCCGCTGTTCAGCAAGGTCACGCTGGCCCTGAAGGGCGAGATCGACTACGGCCATGGCATCGGCAACCACGTCTATCCGGTCTTCAAGAACTTCTACGGCGGCGGTATCGGTTCCGTGCGCGGCTACCTGAGTTCCTCGCTGGGCGCGGTCGAGCCGTCCACCAACGATGCACTGGGCGGCGCTTCGCGCCTGATCGCCAACGCGGAGCTGCAGATGCCATTCCCCGGTTCGGGCAATGACCGCAGCCTGCGCTGGTTCGGTTTCCTCGACGGCGGCCAGGTCTACCAGGAAGGCGAAAAAATGCGTATTTCGCAAATGCGCTATTCTGCTGGCTTGGGGATCAGCTGGATTTCACCGGTGGGCCCGCTCAAGCTGAGCTATGCCAAGCCGCTGAACGCCAAGCCGACCGACCGCCTGGAGCGCTTCCAGTTCCAGATGGGTACCGGTTTCTAACCGGCCCTCTGGACCCGGGCGCCAGCTTTTACTTTTTGACCATGGAGTATCATGAACACCGCATCCGCTACCCTGCCCAAGTCCCTTGCCGTGATTGCATTGTGCTGGAGTTCGCTGTTGCCGGTGCAGGCGCAGGCTCAGGAGTCGAAGATCGCCTGGATCAGCAGCGAACGTATTTATAACGAATCGAGGCTGGCCAAGCTGGCCAGCGCCAAGCTGGCCGAAGAATTCCGCTCGCGCGAAAAGGCCGTGCAGGAACTGGCTGCCCGCTTCAAGGTGGCCAACGAGGCGCTGGAAAAGGACATGCCGACCCTGAGCGAGGCGGAGCGCGCCAAGCGCCAGCGCGAATTTTTCGAGCTGGACAAGGAATTGCAGCGCCGCCAGCGCGAATTCCGTGAAGACCTGAGCCAGCGCACGAATGAAGAGCGCAGCGCCATCGCGGAAAAAGCCAACACCATCATCCAGCAGATGGCGCATATCGAAGGGTATGACATCGTGCTGCAGGAAGCCCTGTGGGCCAGTCCGCGCATCGACATTACCGACAAGGTCTTGAAGGCGCTGGACAAGTAACTGTAATAGTTTTACGCCTGACAGTGCATGCGCTGCGTGCATTGTCAGGCGTATTTATATTTATAAAGGTAATCAGATGGGCACTCGACTAGGAGATTTGGTCGAACGCTTCGGCGGGCAGTTGGCGGGCGAACCTGACCTGGAAGTCACGGGTATCGCGCCGCTGGCCGACGCCGGCGCTTCGCACATCAGCTTTCTCAGCAACAGCAAATTCCGCGCGCAGGCCGCCCAGAGCGGCGCTGCCGCGCTGATCCTCACGCCGGCCGACGATGCGCTGATCGGCGCCGAGTACGCCGGCGCGCGCATCGTCACCCCGAATCCCTATGTGTATTTCGCGCGCGCGGCGCAGTATTTCGCCGCCCAGCATGAAATCAAGGCGCCGGTGGGCATCCATCCGAGCGCCTTTGTCGACGCGGAAGCGCAGGTGAACGCCAGCGCATCCATCGGCGCGCACGCCGTGATCGAAGCGGGCGCCGTGGTGCACGCCGGCTGCGTCATCGGCCCTGGCTGCGTCGTGGGCCGCGACGCCGTCATCGGCGCCGGCACCCAGTTGTTCGCCAACGTGACCTTCCATGCGCGCTGCGTGATCGGCCAGCGCGGCATCATCCATTCGGGCGCCGTGATCGGCACCGACGGTTTCGGCTTCGCCAACGAAGGCGGCGTATATATCAAGATTCCGCAGACGGGCAGGGTGGTGATCGGTGACGATGTCGATATCGGCGCCAATACCACCATCGACCGCGGCGCACTGGCCGACACCATCATCGAAGATGGCGTCAAGCTGGATAACCAGATCCAGATCGGCCACAACTGCCATATCGGCGCGCATACGGCCATGGCCGGCTGCGTCGGCGTGGCCGGCAGCGCCGTCATCGGCAAGTACTGCACCTTTGGCGGCGCCGCCATGGTGCTGGGCCATTTGACGATCGCCGACCGCGTCCACGTCGGCTCGGGCAGCATGGTGTCGCGCTCGATCGCGGAACCGGGCCAGTACACGGGTTTTTATCCGCTGGCCAAGAACGCCGACTGGGAAAAGAGCGCCGCCATCGTGCGCAACCTGTCAAGCATGCGCGAGAAAATCCGCGCGCTTGAAAAAACAATTAAAACACTGACCACGCAAGACGAAAAATGACTACTGAAAAAAAGACCCTCGACATCCTGGCCATCAAATCGCTGCTGCCGCACCGCTATCCGCTGCTGCTGGTCGACCGCGTGCTGGACTGGGAAGCGAACAAATCCATCACCGCCATCAAGAACGTGACGGTCAATGAAGAGTTCTTCCAGGGCCACTTCCCGCACAAGCCGGTCATGCCTGGCGTGCTGATGATCGAAGCGCTGGCGCAGACGGCGGCCTTGCTGTCGTTCCTGACGATGGGCGTCAAGCCCGATGAGAATTCGGTGGTGTACTTCGTCGGCATCGACAATGCGCGTTTCAAGCGTCCTGTCGAACCGGGCGACCAGCTGAAGATGGACGTCGAAATCCTGCGCGTCTCGCGCGGCATCTGGAAATACAAGGCGGTCGGCTCGGTCGACGGCAAGGTCGCGCTGGAAGCGGAACTGATGTGCACCATCCGCAGCGCGCAGGATGCAAGCCAGTCTGCGAGCCAGCCAGCGGGGCAGTAACATGGCGGCCATCCACTCCACGGCAGTGATCGATCCGAAGGCCGAGCTCGACAGCTCGGTCGAAGTGGGCCCGTATTCCATCATCGGTCCGCACGTGCGCATCGGCGCCGGCACCAAGGTCGGCCCGCATGTGGTGATCGACGGCCACACGACGATAGGCGTTGACAACCACCTGTTCCAGTTTTCCTCCATCGGCGCGCAGCCGCAGGATAAAAAATGGGCGGGCGAGGCGACGCGCCTGGAAATCGGCGACCGCAACACCATCCGCGAGTTCTGCACCTTCAACACCGGCACGGTGCAGGGCGGCGGCGTCACGCGCCTGGGCAACGACAACTGGATCTCGGCGTATGTGCACCTGGCGCACGATTGCCTGGTGGGCAACAACACCATCTTTTCGAACAATGCCCAACTGGCGGGCCACGTGGAGATCGGCGACTGGGTCATCATGAGCGGCTTCGCCAATGTGCACCAGTTCTGCAAGATTGGCGCGCATGCCTTCGTCGGCATGAGTACCAGCCTGACGCAGGACGTGCCGCCGTTCGTGCTGCTGAGCGGTAATCCGGCGCAGGCCCATGGCGTGAACATCGAAGGCTTGAAACGCCGCGGCTTTACGCGCGAGCAGATCAACGGCGTGCGCACCGCGTACAAGCTGATCTACCGCTCCGGGCTGACCCTGGAAGAAGCCAAGGCGGCCCTGTTCGAAGAAGAAGTGGCCTCGCCCGAAGCGGCGCCGCACATACGCGCCATGCGCGAATTCCTTGGCGTGGCGTCGCGTGGCATCGTCCGCTGACCAGGCAGGCGGCCTCTCGGTCGCCATCGTCGCCGGCGAGGTGTCGGGCGACCTGCTGGCCAGCCGGCTGCTGTCCGGCCTCGTGCCGCAGCTGCCCGGCGCGCGCTTCCACGGCATCGGCGGCGAGCACATGGCCAGTCAGGGCTTTGTTTCCGACTGGCCGCTGGACAAGCTGACGGTGCGCGGCCTGTTCGAGATCATTCCCCGCTACCGCGAAATCAAGGGCATCCAGAACGCGCTGCGCGACCAGCTGCTGGCCGAGCGTCCCGCCGTCTTCATCGGCGCCGACTATCCCGGCTTTAACCTGGGACTGGAGCAGCAGTTGAAGGAAGGGGGCATCCCCACCGTGCATTACATCGGGCCGCAGATCTGGGCCTGGCGCGGTGGACGCATCAAGAAAATCATCAAGGCTGTTTCGCACATGCTGGTGATCTTCCCCTTCGAGGAAGAGATCTACCGCAAGGCGGGCGTGCCCGTCACCTATGTCGGCCATCCGCTGGCCGAGATGATCCCTTTGCAGCCGGACGAAGCGGCCGCGCGCCGCACCCTGGGCTTGCCCGAGGATGCGAACGTGGTGACCCTGATGCCGGGCAGCCGCATGGGCGAACTCAAATACAATACGGCGGCCTTTGTCGGCGCCTGCAAGCTGCTGCTGGCGCGCGACCGCTCGTTGCGCTTCGTCGCGCCCATGGCTGGCGAGAAGCAGCGCCAGTACTTCCTGCAACTGATTGCCGAAGCGGGCCTGCAGGATGTCGAGATTCTGCTCACCGATGGCGGCTCGCACACGGCCATCTGCGCCGCCGATGCGGTGCTGGTGGCGTCCGGCACGGCCTCGCTGGAAGTGGCGTTGTACAAGAAGCCCATGGTCATCGCCTACAAGATGATGCGGGCGTCGTGGGAAATCATGCGCCACATGGGCTACCAGCCGTGGATAGGCTTGCCGAACATCCTGGCGCGCGACTACCTGGTGCCCGAGCTGCTGCAAAATGCGGCCAGCCCTGAAGCATTGGCCGACGCCATGTGGCGGCAGCTGAGCGACGTGCCAGGGCGCTTGCGCCTGGTGCAGCGCTTCACGGACATGCACCACAGCCTGCTGCGCGACAGCGCGCAGGAAAGCGCCAACGCCGTCATGCAGGTCATCGCCAGTCATCGGAAATAAACCCAGAGCATCGCTTCAATTAAAGAATCAACGTGAAAAATATCTATCCCGGCCTGTTTGACGACTTGCCATTCTCGCTCGACGAAATCGTCTGCGGCGTCGACGAGGCAGGGCGTGGTCCGCTGGCCGGCCCCGTCTTCGCCGCCGCCGTGATCCTCGATCCGAACCAGCCCATCGACGGCTTGCGCGACTCGAAAAAACTCAGCGAAGCCAAGCGCGACTTGCTGGCGCCGCAGATCAGGGCCAAGGCCCTGGCCTGGGCCATTGCCGAAGCGTCGGAAGAGGAAATCGACCGCCTGAATATCCTCCAGGCGTCGATGCTGGCCATGCGCCGCGCCGTCGAGGCGCTGTCCACCGTGCCGACCCTGGCCCTGATCGACGGCAACCGTTGCCCCGTGATGCCGATACGCGGCATGGCGATCATCGGCGGCGACGACAAGGTCGATTCCATCTCTGCCGCCTCGATCCTGGCCAAGACGGCGCGCGACGCCGCCCTCGTGCATTTGCATGCGCAATACCCCGAGTATTGCTTCGACCAGCACAAGGGCTACGGCACCAAGCTGCACCTGGAACGCCTGCACCTGCACGGCGCCTCGCCCGTGCACCGCCGCTCGTTCGCGCCCGTGCGCAATGTGATCGATCTGTTTGGCGCGCAGGAGGTGGTGGCATGAAGACGATCACCTCGCGCGACAACGCGCAATACAAGGATTTGCTGAAGCTGGCGGGCAGTTCGCAGGCGCGGCGCAAGTCGGGCCGCACCTTGCTCGACGGCGTGCACCTGTGCCAGTCGTATCTGCAGCTGCGCGGCATGCCGGAACAGTGCATCGTCAGCGAGAGCGCCTTGCGGAACCCGGAAGTGGCGGACATCGTCGGCCAGCTGGAAAGCCAGCGCGCGCACGTGCTGGGCTTGCCCGACGCGCTGTACCACGCCGTCAGCCAGGTCGAGCACGGCGTGGGCGTGATGTTCCTCATCGAGACGCCGGAGCGGGCCGTCACGCAGCCCGTGTCCGTGTCGGCCGTGCTGCTCGATAACCTGCAAGATCCGGGCAATGTGGGCTCCATCCTGCGCAGCGCGGCCGCCGCCGGCATCACGCAGGTGTATTGCAGCGCCGGCACGGCGTTCTGCTGGTCGCCGAAGGTGCTGCGCGCGGCCATGGGCGCCCATTTCGTGCTCGACATCTTTGAAAACGTCGACCTGGCCGCGCTGGTGGCCGGCGCCAAGGTGGCCACGCTGGCCACCAGCGGCTATGCCACGCAGCGCCTGTACGACGTCGACCTGCGCCAGCCGGTGGCCTGGCTGTTCGGCCACGAAGGGCAGGGCGTCGCCGACGATCTGCTGTCGATGGCGACGCACCAGGTGGTGATTCCCCACCTGGGCCAGATCGAGTCGCTGAATGTGGCCGCCTGCGCCGCCGTCTGCTTCTTCGAGCAGGTGCGCCAGGGCCAGGCGTAGGCATCGCGCGCATGAATGCAAACGGGGCCGCCAGGGCCCCGTTTTTGCGTCGCGCGCCGTGAATTAATATTCGCGGCGGTTCGGCTTGATCTCTTGCAGGATCGTCGTGGAGATCTCTTCGATCGACTTGGTGGTCGACGACAGCCAGCGAATACCTTCGCGCTTCATCATTTTCTCCGCCTCGTTGACCTCGTAGCGGCAGTTTTCAATCGCCGCATACTTGCTTCCAGCCCGTCTTTCGTTGCGTATTTCCGACAAACGTTCGGGCGTAATGCTCAATCCGAAAATTTTATTCTTAAATTCCAGCAGGGCCGATGGCAGCTTTTCGCGCTCGAAATCGTCGGGAATCAGCGGATAATTGGCCGCCTTGATGCCATACTGCATCGCCAGATACAGGCTGGTCGGGGTCTTGCCCGAGCGCGATACACCGACCAGAATGACATCGGCCGATGACAAATTCTTGTGCGACTGGCCATCGTCGTGCGCCAGCGAATAGTTGATCGCCTCGATGCGGTTCTTGTATTCCTCGCTGTCGACGATATTGTGCGAGCGGCCGATGGTATGCGTCGACATCACGCCCAGCTCCTGTTCCAGCGGCGCGACAAAGGTCTGGATCAGGTCCATGTGCATGCCGCTGGACTTGCGGATCACGGCCGACAGGTCATTTTTGACCAGCGTCGAGAAGATGATCGGGCGCTGGCCATCGGCGGCGAAGGCTTCGTTGATCTTGCGCGCCGCCTCGTAGGCCTTGTCCATCGTGTCGATGAAGGGCAGGCGGATCTGTCGGAAGCGCAGGTCGAACTGCGTCAGCACCGAGTGGCCGAACGTTTCGGCGGTGATGCCGGTGCCGTCGGAAACGAAGAAAACGGTACGTGCCGCTGGGGGCAGAGGAGGGCGTGGATCTTGTGTCATGGGTTTTCGGATCGAGATTGTGCGTCGTCAATTTGCGCCGCACAAGGTAAAATGGCTGCAACGGTATGATTGTGCTGCACGACGCCAAGAATAACAAGAAGACTGTCTGTGCGCCGCGCGTAAAGATTTCTATCATCAGTAAGGGTGTCATTATGACCAACGCAGTATCGCAGGAGAAAGACAAGGACGCGGTGTACGTCGCCTCGTTCGAGCATTTGCGCATGACGGATGTCGAATCCGTCGGCGGCAAAAACGCCTCCCTGGGCGAAATGATCAGCCAGCTTGCCGAGGCTGGCGTGCGCGTGCCCGGTGGCTTTGCCACCACGGCACAGGCATTCCGCGACTTCCTGTCGTATAGCGCCAATGGCGGCCTGCCGCTGGCCGAACGCATCGCCCAGCGCCTGGAAGGCCTGGACATCGACGACGTGCGCTCGCTGGCGCAAGCAGGCGCCGAGATCCGTCAATGGATCGTGGAAACCCCATTCCAGCCGCGCCTGGCTGCTGAAATCGACCAGTTCTACGCCAAGCTGGTGGCCGACTCCGACACGGAAATGTCGTTTGCCGTGCGTTCCTCCGCCACGGCGGAAGACTTGCCGGATGCGTCTTTTGCCGGACAGCAAGAAACCTTCCTGAACGTGGTCGGCATCGACAACGTGCTCGACGCGATGAAGCAGGTGTTTGCCTCGCTGTACAACGACCGCGCCATCTCTTACCGCGTGCACAAGGGCTTCACGCACGCTGAAGTGGCGCTGTCCGCTGGCGTGCAGCGCATGGTGCGCTCCGACCTGGGCGCGGCTGGCGTGATGTTTACCATCGACACCGAATCGGGCTTCAAGGACGTGGTGTTCGTCACTTCCAGCTATGGCCTGGGCGAAACCGTGGTGCAGGGCGCCGTCAACCCCGACGAATTCTACGTGCACAAGCCGATGCTGGAAAAGGGCAAGTCGCCCGTGATCCGCCGCAATATCGGCTCGAAGCTGCTGAAAATGGAATTCACGAACGAAGCCAAGGCTGGCCGTTCCGTGAAAACCGTCGACGTGCCCGTCGAAATGCGCAACCGCTACTCGCTGAACGACAGCGAAGTGGTGGAACTGGCGAAATACGCCGTCATCATCGAGAACCACTACGGCCGTCCGATGGACATCGAGTGGGGCAAGGATGGCCGCGACGGCAAGCTGTACATCCTGCAGGCGCGTCCTGAAACCGTCAAGTCGCAGCAAAAGGCGACCGACGTGCAGGAACGCTTCAAGCTGAAAAGCACCGGCACCGTGCTGACCTCCGGCCGCGCCATCGGCCAGAAGATCGGCGCCGGCCCCGTGCGCGTGATCCACGACCCGGCCGACATGGAACGCGTGCAGCCAGGCGACGTGCTCGTTGCCGACATGACGGACCCGAACTGGGAACCGGTCATGAAGCGCGCGTCGGCCATCGTCACCAACCGTGGCGGTCGTACTTGCCACGCAGCAATTATTGCGCGTGAGCTCGGCGTGCCGGCCGTGGTCGGCTGCGGCGACGCGACCGATGTGCTGAAGGATGGCACCTTCGTCACCGTCGTGTGCTCGGAAGGCGACGAAGGCAAGATCTACGATGGCTTGCTGGAAACGGAAGTGTCGGAAGTGTCGCGCGGCGAATTGCCCAAGCTGGACACCAAGATCATGCTCAACGTGGGCAATCCGCAGCTGGCGTTCGATTTCCAGTCCGTGCCGAATGCCGGCGTGGGCCTGGCGCGCCTGGAATTCATCATCAATAACAATATTGGTGTGCACCCGCGCGCGATCCTTGAATACCCGAACATCGACGCCGACCTGAAAAAGGCCGTGGAATCGGTGGCGCGCGGCCATGCCTCGCCAAAAGCGTTCTACATCGACAAGCTGGCCGAAGGCATCGCCACCATCGCCGCCGCCTTCTGGCCGAAAAAAGTCATCGTGCGCCTGTCCGACTTCAAGTCGAACGAGTACAAGAAGCTGATCGGCGGTTCGCGCTACGAGCCGGACGAAGAAAACCCGATGCTGGGCTTCCGCGGCGCGGCGCGCTACCTGTCGGCCGACTTCTCCGAAGCGTTCAACATGGAATGCGAAGCGATGAAGCGCGTGCGCAATGACATGGGCCTGACGAACGTGGAAATCATGGTGCCATTCGTGCGTACCCTGGGCCAGGCCGAGAAAGTCATCGACCTGCTGGCGAAAAACGGCTTGAAGCGCGGCGAGAACGACTTGCGCGTGATCATGATGTGCGAAGTGCCGTCGAACGCCATCCTGGCCGACCAGTTCCTCGACCATTTCGATGGCTTCTCGATCGGCTCGAACGATTTGACCCAGCTGACCCTGGGTCTGGACCGCGATTCCGGCATGGAATTGCTGGCGGCCGATTTCGACGAGCGCGATCCTGCCGTGAAAGCCCTGCTGGCCCTGGCCATCAAGGCTTGCCTGGCACGCGGCAAGTACATCGGCATCTGCGGCCAGGGTCCTTCCGACCATCCGGACTTTGCCGTCTGGCTGATGGAGCAGGGCATCGAATCGATGTCCCTGAATCCGGACTCGGTGATCGACACCTGGCAAAAGCTGGCCGCGCTGAAAGCGTAAGCCTTTTTCCTGCCGCATGAAAAACCCGCTGCCACGCATCTGGCAGCGGGTTTTTTTTATGCCCGTCATGCACGGACGGGCGATCACCATGCCGCGCACGCCTGTATTCGATGAGCTTGCGCCAGATCAGCTAAAATGATTCCACCAATACATTGAAACGGGAGTTCTCATGGCAAGCAAGAAACCGACCAAAGCTGCAAAGATCGATATCGGCATTTCCGAAGCGGACCGCGCGAAGATCGCGGAAGGCCTGTCCGGCCTGCTGGCTGACAGCTATACCCTGTACTTGATGACCCACAACTTTCACTGGAACGTCAAGGGCCCGATGTTCAACACCTTGCACCTGATGTTCATGACGCAATACACGGAACAATGGGGCGCGCTGGACCTGATCGCCGAACGTATCCGCGCGCTCGGCTATCCGGCGCCCGGCACTTACAAGGAATTCGTCAAGCTCGCTTCGATCAAGGAAATCGATGGCGTGCCGCCGGCGCTGGACATGGTCAGCCACCTGGTGGCGGCACAGGAGGCGACCGCGCGCACGGCGCGCCGCTTGTTCCCGCTGCTGGAAAAGGCCAATGACCAGCCGACGGCCGACCTGATCACGCAACGCCTGGACCTGCATGAAAAGACGGCGTGGATGCTGCGCAGCCTGCTCGAAGAGTAAGCTAGCCGGCCATCCTGCCGGGCCTGCGCGCCTGATATGCGGCGGCAAACCGGCCGCCGCCTATTGACGCCATCAGGAATTGCGTTAGACTGCCTGTATATAGGTGTATGGCAAGAATAAAATCAGGCAGTGCTGCGCATTAAACCCCGTCGCTTATATAGGCTGCGGGGTTTTTTATTTTGGGATTTGTATAGACGGAGGCATCATGGCTGAATGGGTGGGCTGGTTTGTGGCGGCTGGCGCGGTATTGATCCTGGAGCTATTCACAGGCACGTTTTATCTGCTGATGATCGCCATCGGCATCAGTGCAGGGGGATTGATGGCGCTGGCGGGCGCGAATGGCAGCTGGCAGGCTGTGACGGCCGCGCTTGTCGGCGTGGCTGCGACGCTGTTATTGCGGCGCAGCCGTTTTGGCAAGGCTGTGCGTCGTGATGTGGCGCAGGATCCGAATGTGAATATCGATATCGGCCAAAGCGTGGCGGTCACGCATTGGGTCGATGGCGCGGCGCGCGTCATGTATCGCGGTGCCTTGTGGGATGTGGAGTTGATACCCGGCAGCGATACGCAGGCCGGCCATTACACCATACGTGCCGTGCGCGGCAGCCGTTTGATCGTTGGATAACCTGGAGAGTAGATTATGGAAGTAAGCATCGGAAGCGTGACGCTGATCTTGTTATTGCTGGCATTGGTTTTTGTCTTCAAGACGGTGAATGTGGTGCCACAGCAGCACGCCTGGGTCGTCGAGCGCCTGGGTAAATTCCACGCGGTATTGGGACCTGGCCTGAATATTGTCGTGCCTTTTGTCGACCGTATCGCCTACAAGCACGTGCTCAAGGAAATTCCGCTCGACGTGCCGCCGCAGGTTTGCATCACGCGCGACAATACGCAATTGCAGGTCGATGGTATTCTGTATTTCCAGATCACCGACGCCATGCGCGCTTCGTATGGCTCGTCGAACTATATTGCCGCCATCACGCAGTTGGCGCAAACGACCTTGCGTTCGGTGATCGGTAAAATGGAGCTCGACAAGACATTTGAGGAGCGCGATCATATCAATACGGCCATCGTGAATGCCATCGATGAATCCGCGGCCAATTGGGGCGTGAAAGTATTGCGCTATGAAATCAAGGATTTGACGCCGCCAAAAGAGATCCTGCATGCGATGCAGGCGCAAATTACAGCCGAGCGTGAAAAGCGCGCGCTGATTGCCGCTTCGGAGGGGCGCAAGCAGGAACAGATCAATATCGCCAGTGGCGAACGTGAGGCGGCGATTGCCCGATCTGAGGGCGAGAAGCAGGCGTCCATCAATCGCGCCGAAGGGCAGGCTACGGCCATCGTGGCGCTGGCGCAGGCCAGTGCGGAAGCATTGCGCCAGGTGGGCGCCGCCATTCGCGAACCGGGTGGCGAGGATGCCGTCAATTTGAAAGTTGCCGAACAGTATGTAGGCGCGTTTGCGCAATTGGCGAAAACGAATAACTCGATTATCGTACCGGCCAACCTGGGCGACATGAGTGGTTTGATCGCGACGGCGATGCAAGTGGTGAAGAGCCAGAAGCCGAAAAGCGGCGTGGCCATTCCCTGAGTATCGGAGCTGACTAGTTATTCAATAGTGTGTGATTTGGCAATACCGCCCGCTTAATAGCGGGCGGTTTGCATTTGGGGAGCGGGACAGGGGAGCAATACCGCATGATGCAGGCAGGCTGCATCCCGCTGCGTTTTTTTCTTCATGTTATGCTGGTGCACCTGAATAATATGTCAGGCGTGCAGCACATGTTTTTGTTTTCGATTACAGTGAGGCCCTTTGTCTATTTGCGGCATGCAAAATAAGACAGCTGCGTCGATGGATATTCAGTTTGCGCAGGTAATGCTGAATGATGGGGGGATAGTATTGCCCCCATGTGCTTTTGGAATTGTCATTTATTATTACTATAAATTGCAATGGATCAAAAAGTGCTGCAAAATAAATGGCGTCGGTTGGTGCCGCGTTGAATCCTCCATGTTCGCCCCGGCAGATTCTCTGCCTGGAAACTGCACCGATTTGGCGTGTCCACCCTCGCACGGCCCTGTAAAGCTGGTTTTTTTGGTAAAAGAATCGTAAAAAACATTCGAATCTGAAGAAAAATCACCTCAGGCGCGTTACAATTGGATAGAATTTAACTGTTCAGTTATATTTTTCAACTCACACAAGGAAATATCATGGATCTGTCCAGCTTATCCCTGTCGGAACTGCGTACGCTGCAGGATGACATCAAGAAGCAAATGAAGAAACGCGAACAGGACGACCTGTCCAAGGCGCGCGAGCAAATTCTGGCAATCGCCCAGAGCGTCGGCGTTTCGGTAAAAGATCTGGTCGGCACGGGGATCCGCGCTAAAACCGGTACGGTTGCAGTGCGCTATCGCAATCCGGATGATGCAACGCAACAATGGACTGGCCGTGGCCGTCAACCGAAATGGGTCAAAGAGTGGACTGATTCGGGCAAGTCGCGCGATCTGCTGAAGGTGTAATACACCATTCATTCGGATGCTTGTCCTGTGTGGTAGTACAGGCGTAGTACAAAGCAGCATACAAGCATCCGGAACTTCCTTTATCTGCATTCCCCCGGCCGGTCTCGGTCAACCTGTATTCTCCGCTATTATCGAAGTGGTATTTTTGATACTGCGCATCTTATCTCCCGCCTTATTCGTTGTTTCGTCCAGCTTGACTGTTATGCGCTGCGTTTATTTATCCGCCAGTCGTAGGCAATGGGCAAAATAAAACCCGGCATGGTGCCGGGCTGGTTGGTCTTGCCTTGCACGCCAGGTGCATGGAACGATATTAACGGCGATTCGTTTTCATCGCCGCCTGGACTTCGCGCGCGCCATCGCGGTCGCGTTCTGCGGCCCGCTTGTCGTGCTGCTTCTTGCCTTTTGCCAGGCCGATTTCGCATTTCACCCGGCCGCCCTTGTAATGCAGGTTGAGCGGCACGAGCGTATAGCCGGAGCGTTCGACCTTGCCGATCAGTTTATCCATTTCCGCGCGGTGCAGCAGCAGCTTGCGCGTGCGCACGGCTTCCGGGTGGATATGGGTGGAGGCGGTCGGCAAGGCGCTGATATGCGCGCCGAACAGGAATAGCTCGTCGCCGCGGACGACGACGTAGGCTTCCTTGATTTGTACGCGGGCGTCGCGGATGGCTTTGACTTCCCAGCCTTCCAGCACGATGCCCGCTTCGTAGCGATCCTCGATAAAGTAGTCGTGGAAGGCTTTTCTGTTGTCTGCTATGGTCATGAGATGGTAAATGTGCGCGGGTCGGTTAAACTACTGTCTCGCGCAAGCGCGATAAAATCAAATGTATCCAACATCATAGCAAATGGTTCTTCAATGGCAGTAGTACATAAATCAGTTTTTCTCGGCTACAGCGCCGAACAGATGTTCGCACTGGTGGCGGCGGTGGAGGATTATCCCAAATTTCTGCCATGGTGCGGTGCGGTCGAGATACGCGAGCGGGGCGAGAACACGGTCGTCGCCAGCGTGGGCATACATTACCACGGCGTGCGCCAAAGCTTCACCACGTCCAACGAGAACGTGCCGCCAACCTCCATCAAGATGAAGCTGGTGGACGGCCCTTTCAAGACCCTCGACGGCGTATGGACCTTCAAGGCCCTGCGCGAGGATGCGTGCAAGATTGAACTGGACCTGCATTACGAGTTTTCCAGCCGCGTGCTGGAACAGATCATCGGTCCCGTCTTCGGCATGATTGCCAACAGCATGGTCGATTCCTTTTGCAAGCGTGCGGAGACCGTGTATGGCTGAGGCCACCATTCAGGTGCAAGTCTGTCACGCTTTACCGGATAGCAGCTTGCTGCGCTCCCTGCGCGTACCTGCGGGTACCACCATCGAGCAGGCGGTGGCATTGAGCGGCTTGCTGCAGGACGTGCCCGGCCTCGACCTGGCCATCAATATGGTCGGCATCTATGGCAAGAAGAAGCCACTCGATACCGTCTTGCGCGAGCATGACCGGGTCGAGGTGTACCGGCCATTGCAAGCCGATCCGAAAGAGGCGCGCCGGCGCCGCGCGGGCAACAAGCCAGCCAAGGCCTGAGCGGGGCAGAGGGGCGGCGGCCCCGCAGGCCTTGCCTGGCGCGACATTTTTTTGCTATTTCCAAATATCTTTTCTATGCTGCAAGGACGGAGGGCGCTTTTTTCTGTATAATCTGCTTTTGCGCCAATAGGAAATGCTATGCGTCTACTTCAAAAAGCACTCACATTCGATGACGTGCTGCTCGTCCCAGCCTACTCCAACGTTCTGCCCGCCGATACGTCCCTCAAAACTCGCCTGACCCGCAATATCACCTTGAATATTCCCTTGCTGTCCGCAGCCATGGACACGGTGACGGAAGCCCGCCTCGCGATCGCGATGGCCCAGGAAGGCGGCATCGGCATCATTCACAAGAATTTGAATCCGAAAGACCAGGCGCGTGAAGTGGCCCGCGTCAAGCGTTTCGAAGCAGGCGTGCTGCGCGATCCGATCACGATCCCGCCAGACATGAAAATCCGCGACGTGATCGCCCTGACGGAACAATACGGCATCAGCGGTTTCCCTGTCGTCAAGGGCAAGGAAGTGGTCGGCATCATCACCAACCGCGACTTGCGCTTTGAACAGGAACTCGACGCCGAAGCATCGGCCAAGATGACGCCGCGCGACAAGCTCGTGTACGTCAAGGAAGGCGCCGATACGGCCGAAGCCAAGCGCCTGATGAACAAGCACCGCCTCGAGCGCGTGCTGGTGGTCAACGACGCATTCGAACTGCGCGGTTTGATCACCGTCAAGGATATCCAGAAGTCGACTTCGCACCCGTTCGCGTCGAAAGACAGCCAGGGCAAATTGCTGGTCGGCGCTGCCGTCGGCGTGGGCGCCAAGGATGAAGAACGCATCGACCTGCTGGTCGCCGCCGGCGTCGATGTGCTGGTGGTCGACACGGCCCACGGCCACTCGCAAGGCATCCTCGACCGCGTCAAGTGGATCAAGACCAAGTATCCGCACGTGGAAGTGATCGGCGGCAATATCGCTACCGCCGCTGCCGCCAAGGCGCTGGTCGAATACGGCGCCGATGCGGTCAAGGTCGGCATCGGCCCCGGCTCGATCTGCACCACGCGTATCGTCGCCGGCGTGGGCGTGCCGCAAATCACGGCCATCTCGAACGTGGCCGAGGCACTGGAAGGCACGGGCGTGCCATGTATCGCCGACGGCGGTATCCGCTTCTCGGGCGACATCTCGAAAGCGCTGGCCGCTGGCGCCTCGACCGTCATGATGGGTTCCATGTTTGCCGGTACGGAAGAAGCACCAGGCGAAGTGATCCTGTACCAGGGCCGCAGCTACAAGTCCTACCGCGGCATGGGCTCGCTGGGCGCGATGTCCGATGGTTCGGCTGACCGTTATTTCCAGGACGCCACCATGAAGGCCGACAAGTTCGTGCCTGAAGGTATCGAAGGCCGCGTCGCCTACAAGGGCAGCGTGCTGGCGATCATCTTCCAGCTGGTGGGCGGCGTGCGTCAATCGATGGGTTACTGCGGTTGCGCCACCATCGACGAATTGCGCGAAAAGGCGGAATTCGTGGAAATCACCTCGGCCGGCATGCGCGAGTCGCATGTCCATGATGTGCAGATCACGAAAGAAGCGCCAAATTATCGCTCCGAGTAAGCGGTAACGAAAGTCCAGACCGGCGCCCAGTGCGCCGGTTTTGCAATTGACCCTGAATAAAGCTCCGACCATGCATTCTAAAATCCTCATTCTCGATTTCGGCTCCCAAGTCACCCAGCTGATCGCCCGCCGCGTGCGCGATTCCGGCGTGTTTTCCGAAGTCTTCCCCTACGACGTCAGCGACGAATTCGTGCGCAACTATGGCGCCGCCGGCGTGATTCTGTCGGGCAGCCACAATTCCACCTTGGAAGGCGATTCGCCGCGCGCACCGCAAGCCGTGTTCGAGCTGGGCGTGCCCGTGCTGGGCATTTGCTACGGTATGCAAACCATGGCGGCCCAGCTGGGCGGCAAAGTGGAAAACGGCCTGGTGCGTGAATTCGGCTACGCCGAGGTGCGCGCCCGCAGCCACACCAAATTGCTGAACGGTATTGCCGATTTCGTCACTGACGAAGGCCACGGCATGCTGAAAGTGTGGATGAGCCATGGCGACAAGGTGCTGGACATGCCGCCAGGCTTCAAGCTGATGGGCAACACCCCGAGCTGCCCGATCGCCGCCATGGCGGACGAAGAGCGCCAGTTCTACGGCGTGCAATTCCACCCGGAAGTGACGCACACGGTACAGGGCAAGGCCATCATCGGCCGTTTCGTGCATGAAATCTGCGGTTGCAAGTCGGACTGGAACATGCCCGACTACATCAGCGAAGCGGTGGAAAAGATCCGCGCGCAAGTCGGTACCGATGAAGTCATCCTGGGCCTGTCCGGCGGCGTCGATTCGTCCGTCGCGGCAGCGCTGATCCACCGCGCCATCGGCGACCAGCTGACCTGCGTCTTCGTCGATCACGGCCTGCTGCGCCTGGACGAAGGCAAGATGGTGATGGACATGTTCGCCAAGAACCTCGGTGTGAAAGTCATCCGCATCGACGCGGAAGACCAGTTCATGGGCCACCTGGCCGGCGTGGCCGACCCTGAGCAGAAGCGCAAGATCATCGGCCGCGAATTCGTCGAAGTGTTCCAGGTCGAATCGGGCAAGCTGGTCAACGCCAAATGGCTGGCGCAAGGCACGATCTATCCGGACGTGATCGAATCGGCAGGCAAGGGCAAGAAGGGCCAGACCATCAAGAGCCACCACAACGTGGGCGGCTTGCCGGATACCATGAAGCTCAAACTGCTCGAGCCCCTGCGCGAACTGTTCAAGGATGAAGTGCGCAAGCTGGGCGTGGCCCTGGGCTTGCCGCATGACATGGTGTATCGCCACCCGTTCCCGGGCCCGGGCCTGGGCGTGCGCATCCTCGGCGAAGTCAAGAAAGAGTTCGCCGACCTGCTGCGCCGCGCCGACGCCATCTTCATCGAAGAGCTGCGCAACACGCCATACGAATTCGTTGCCGGCCAGGCCGTCGATCCGGACGCGCTGCCAGCAAACTGGTACGAAGCGACCAGCCAGGCGTTCGCCGTCTTCCTGCCCGTCAAATCGGTGGGCGTGATGGGCGATGGCCGCACCTACGAATACGTGGTGGCTTTGCGTGCCGTGCAGACGCAAGACTTCATGACGGCCCACTGGGCCCACCTGCCGCACAGCCTGCTTGGCAAGGTCTCGAACCGCATCATCAACGAAGTGCGCGGCATTAACCGCGTTGTCTACGATATTTCCGGAAAACCACCGGCGACCATCGAATGGGAATAGTCTCCCATCCGGCACCGTAAGGTAACGCCGGGTCAATGAAACAGCTAAGCCCCTGATTTTTCAGGGGCTTTTTTATTTTGTCTGGCAAACGCAAGCAACTCACGACAGAGCCAAGCACGTTTTTTTGTGGGTATGGTTATGGGTACTCAACTTGCCGTGCGGAATACTTCACATTTGGTTCCTCCTGCCCATTTTGCACGGCGAGGGTATCGGTGAGGGTGTTTTTTAGGTTAAGTATTTGATTTTAAAAGTATTTATTGATTGCTCGAACGCTCGTCGCGGCGAGGGTATCCGGACCTCGTGAGTAGTAGCAGATGTCACTTTTTTTTCGTGCTACGTGATTGATTGTTTGAAATGCATCCGGTGCCGATACAGACTTTGTATGAATGGGAGGTGTCCATGCTGACTGATACGAAATTGAAAAATCTGAAACCAGCAGAGAAAGCCTACAAGGTGCCGGATCGTGACGGCATGTATGCGACGGTACTCCCCAGTGGCACGATCTCGTTTCGCTATAACTACCGCGTCAATGGCCGATACGAAACCTTGGTGCTCGGACGCTACGGGGCCAGTGGCTTGAGTTTGCAGGAGGCGAGGGAGCGCTTGCGGGAAGCGAAGAAAGTGCAATCGGAAGGCAAGTCCCCATCGCGCCTCAAAGCCCAATCGCGCAATCAGTTGGCCTCTGGAGAGCCATTCAGCGTCTGGGCCGAACGTTGGCTCATCAAGTACAAAATGGCGGAGTCGACGCGGGACATGCGGCGCGCGGTGTACGAGCGCGATCTGAAACGCCCATTTGGCAATCTCTTGCTGCATGAAATTACGCACAACGAGTTGCGTTCCGTATGCGACGCCATCCTCAAACGTGGCGCCCCTGCGACAGCCGTGCACGCGCGCGATATCGTTAAGCTGGTCTTCAATTATGCGGAACAACGAGGACAACAGATAGTCAACCCTGCGGATCTGGTCGCTCCCTCATCCATTGCCGTATTTGAGCCGCGCGACCGGGCATTGGGGGCCGAAGAGATCGCGCTGTTCTACGAACATATCGAATACGTGCAGTGCGCGCCGACCTTGCGCCTGGCTTGCAAATTACTGTTGCTCACCATGGTGCGCAAATCCGAACTGACGGAGGCAACATGGAGTGAGGTGAACTTTACTGATGCGCTATGGACTATTCCGGCCCGACGTATGAAGCGCCGCAATCCCCATAACGTCTATCTGTCGCGCCAGGCATTGGATATGTTCGTTGCGTTACGTACCTGTGCTGGCACATCCGATTATATTTTGCCATCGCGATATGATCCTGACGTGCCGATGAATCGTGCATCGCTCAATCGCATCCTGGTGTCAGTCTGCGCCACGGCACGCGACTGTGGGAAACAACTGGCCGATTTTTCGCCGCATGATTTGCGGCGAACAGCATCGACCCTGCTGCACGAAGCTGGCTACAACACCGATTGGATCGAAAAATGTCTCGCCCACGAGCAGAGGGGCGTGCGAGCCGTGTACAACAAGGCCGAGTATTCGGCGCAACGCCGAACCATGCTGCAGGAGTGGGCAGACATGATCGACGCCTGGACAAAGCTGAAAGCGTGAGAGATTACCTGAGCGCTTTGGGTGGCACTGACTGCGCCTGCGGTACCGAGGGCTGGCGTGCCGCCGTTTGCTGTTCTGCGATCCAGGCGTCCACTTCCTTGAGGTCCCAGGCGACCAAACGCGAGGTGATGCTAAAGCGCCGTGGAAACTGCCCTCGTTTTTCAAGGTTCAGGATGGTGCGCTCGCATAGCGGCACTTTTTGCAAGAGTTGGCGGCGTTTAATGAGGACCCGGCCAGGTATCCTGAGGTCGCTCTCGGTAAGCGTACGTGCTGCGCGGGGCGATCGGCTGGCTTTCTGAGCAGCCTGACGCTGGCGCTTGAGGCCGCCGATAAATGCCCGCTGACCAAAGGCCGGATACATTGAGGGAGCAAAGGGCGATTGGTTCGAAGGGGGAATGTATTTCATGATGAGTTGTCTCCATGACCGATGACGGATGATCCTGCGCCATGGTGGCTGCGCTGATCGTGGGCATCAAGTTAAAAACCGGCATATTTTGCTCGTATTTCTCGGCAATTGAGGGATGCTGTAATGGCGGGAGGCGGAGGGGCGTTCACCCTGTAGGAAATAGATGGCATGGGGATGGCGATTGGAATTTTCCTCCGCTCCGCACCCTTGTGCGGTGCCCGAGTCCGCTGAGTACCTGTTACCTCGCGATGACGATGGTGCTGGCAGCGTAGCCCGGAACAATGGAGATGGGCGGTCCGCTGGACGGTTTTGAGCGTAGGTACGAACATTTCTTCGAACAGCTGGAGCGTACCGGCGCAGGAAGTCCAGTGAATACATACCGGCGTGTGTAAGGCAGTGATGTCGATCTCGATGCAGTGGCTTAATCCGTAGGAGTCCCGCTCTTCCTCTGACAACGCTCCGCACACCAGTAGAGCCTTGTCGTGGGTATGGCACCACTTGATCAGTTGCCGGACATCCTTCGGGGCGAACCCGGATACCTGCTCGATCACGATCATTGCAATGCCGTGTTGTATCAGAGGCGTGTCCAGGGATGGCATACAGTCGATCCCTGGTGCCACACGATAGGATGGCCCAAGCGCGGTCTCCATCGCGGCGATACACCATGCCTGGGTCACAGGCAGCTCACTGCTGAGCATCATTTTTATGCACATGGCATCCTCCATACCGGCTAATTGGTTTGTAGTCTTCCTATCCAGGATGTGGGTAGCAAGGCTTGTAAGGCCTGTCAGGGACTCGCGGACGCCTCTTCGCTATTCTCGCCGGCAGGATCACTTGTAATGCTTTCAGGGGCCGCATTTGGCTCCGGGGCGCCTGATTGTTGAGTTGCTTCCTTGAACGTCGGGTGCTTGGCGGATCCCTCGCCAGGGGATGGCTGGCTGTTCGGTGTGGTCGATTTGCGTTCGGACACGGGCAGGGCATTGATGCGTTTGAGCAGGCCCAGGGACAGCGCGCGCGTGGCGGCGGTCACTGCACGTACGGTTTTCTTGATCTGCGATTTTTCGGTGATGAGCTGGCTTGTCGGGAGCACCTCGTCAATGCACAGGGTTTCGAGCATGGGCATGAGCTGGTCGACTTTGCTGATCAATTCCAGTAGTCGCCGGCCGAACATGGAAAATACTTTCGCTTCGATGGCAAGAGGTTCGATGTCATAGCTGGCCAATTCGGTGATGCCATGGTGATGACACAGTTTCTCGAAGGAGACGATACGCTGGTTGGCCAGGGCAATGCGCGCGTCAAGCATGGTGCGCAATTCCTGTTCCACTTTATCGACATCCTCGGGTGGTAATTTCATCCTGGCAAAGACGGAAATAAAATGGAAACTCGCTTGTGAGACGTAGAAACATCGCAGGTACAAACGCTTGCCCTCCGGGCTGGCGAGCGTGATATTGACCTTGCGGCTCGCAGATTCGACACGCGTTAGATCGGCGGCGGCCTCGTTAGCCAATAACTTCCTGTTGGTTTCGCCGTGATCACGCGTGACGATCAAATGGGTGGGAGCTGGGTGGTTCATGATGATGTCCTCGAAAATGCCCATGGGGCTACATGCCATGGTGTACTCGCCATCATGCTGATTCAAGAGGAATGCGCGCAGCTTTGGAAGCGTATTTGCGGGTACTGCACATGCCAACGGGACACGTCGATTAACGGCTTGATGCGTACGCAACGGCGTGTTCCCACTGCAGGTCGAGCTGCTGATGGCATTTTTCGTCGAACCTGTGTTGACAGGCAGGTGAGGGCGGCCTACATTCATTAAACTATCGCAGCAGCTAGCCCTGCATCGTCCGGCAAGCCTTATCCATTGCGCCAAGCGCACCGCAGCACCGATTGGTTCGTGTCCTGGCTTCAGGCGCGACACCCGTATTCCTGGATCGAGAGTGTTTTGACGCGCCGCACGCACCGCGCCGTTACGTCAAAACACTTTGCATGGGTTTTCAGGACGGTAGCTGGCATCCCCGCCGAAACGGCATCAGCCGACAGTATCAAGCCAGTCAATGGAAGTTCCGGTGCGTCGCAGCAACCGGATGTGCTATTTCCCCCTTTGGGACGATGCGGCCCGGGAGGGAGTTGCCTCGTCTCATTTTCTTGTGCGAGGCAATCATGAGCAGATATCAAATCAACTATTGTCGCGTGCCCCGGGATCGGGACACTTCTTGCCATCCTGGCGTGCTGGGAGAACCTGTGAGCAGGGTTTCCGCAAGCGAAAATAACGACGATGCGATGGAATTTTCAGAAGAGGAATTGGTGGCATTGCACTGGTGGCTGTTACGCAAGGTGAGTTTGCTCAGCGACCCACGCACGCCACTGGATGAGAAATTTGAACTGGTCCGTTGGGTGTTTACAGATCCAGTTCGGGATACGCAACCGTTTTCCTTCGTCAATTGTATGAAGGTGGTGAGCGGTAGTCCGCTGTCGCAGCTACCGTTCATCGGCGCCATCGATGCGCAGGAAGTGCGCGATTGGATTGGATCCCAGTTGTGCCGCTGGTTTTTGAGCGCGCTGCAGGACTACCCAGAGTGGGCCCGCCAGGCGGTACTGGAAAAGCCAGACTGGGTTTCCGACAACTTATTCAAAAATCCACAATGGATGAATGAGCAGATCAAGCTCCATCAATCCGATCTTTTTGCATCGCCGATTGCAGAGGAGGATGGCGATTGCTTGAGTGGCCATAGCAACAGGCATGGACGCCAGGCCAGTTGCAAGGGAGGGCGCCATGCGTGACTCCTTTATTGCCGCTGCATTTCCGTCCGCTCGCTTCTGTCAGGTGCCAGATCTCGACGAATTGATTTTCAGAATCAAGGAAAGCGAGATCGTTGCGGGACAGCCGGGCCGGGTTTTTTATCTCGGGCAAGAACTGCGGTCGATACGCTTGTCCGTGGCACCGGGCGGTTTTCAGGTCGATCCACAGCGTGGCCGTCCGGAGCGAAGAGCGATATTTTTTACTGTCGACGAACTACTGTCGGGGCAAGTCGGCCTTGCCATGGATCACGGGTGGCTGTTTACTCGTCGTGTGGCTGGCCCGCGCGGAAGCAATTCTCGAGGTTCTTAAAACGAGGAGGTCGACATGGGCAGGAGCAAGGAAGAATTCAACGCGCAATTTCAGCAAGTTAAGCAGCGCGCGTTTGGGCGATGGACGGAGATTCTGCTGGCGCTGGGCGTGGATGCAAAAGTGCTCAACCAGCGCAATCAGCCGTGTCCCCTGGGTGATTGCGGCGGCACAGACCGGTTTCAGTACACCGACCAATTTGGGCACGGCAACTATATTTGCCGCGGCTGCGGTGCCGGTGGCGGATTCAAATTGTTGATTGGCTGCTTAGGGTTGAGTGCTGTCGATGCACTTGGCAAGGTAGACGGCTACCTTGGTATGAGTGCGCCGAGGCCGCCAATCTCGCTCTCACAGGATTCACGTGCCGAACGTGATCGTGATGGTCTGATTCGGAAGATTCTGGCCGAAACGGTACCAGTTACGCCCGGCGACGAGGTGGACAGGTATCTGCGGAACCGGGGGGTGAACCTGGAACGCTACCCGTCGACGCTGCGCATGCATCCTGCGTTGGGGTACTACGAGCGCGATGTGTGTACTGGTAAAGCCGTTGTAGTGCGGCGCTACCCGGCCATGGTGGCCTGTGTACAGGATAAGAGTGGCCACACGGTGTCGTTGCATCGGACTTATTTGAGCAATGGCGAGAAGGCCCGCGAATGCGCGGTCAAGAAGCTGCTGTGTGCTGGCATCGGTGGCGCTGCCATTCGTCTGGCGCCGTCCACCGACGAATTGGCCGTGTGTGAAGGCATCGAGACAGCGCTGGCGGTCATGAAGCGTTCGCATCAGCCAGTGTGGGCGGGGATCAGTGCCGGGAACCTGGAAAAATTGTGGATCCCGGAAACCGTCAAACGCCTGCGAATTTACGCTGACAACGATGCGCATGCATTCTTTGATGGGCAGGCCGCTGCCTATGGCCTCGCGCGCCGCTACCTGAAATCCCATGCGGGCCGGGTGGGAAGAGCGGCCGAGGTGTTCGTGCCGAAGTCGGCGGGCGCCGATTGGGCAGAGGTATTACTGAAAATTTCACACCGCGCACGTCATGCGGCGTGAGGTGCAGAGAGCAAAACAGTCAATCTGGCGCGGTGGCAGTTTGGCCGCCGCATGATGGCGCAATGTGGCGCCCACGTGGGATCGAGTTAATTCTGCGTGTTTGACCCTGCGGGGATGCGTTCCCGCCAGGGAGCTGCATCGCCCGCTTTTTTCATGGAGGTTGTGATGAAAACAGGACGTCCTTTGGATCAGATCATCGTCGAACTTGAGAGGCAGGCGGCGCTCAAGAAGGACATGATCGTGCCGGCGACGAAGCTGGTGAGCGAGACGACAGCGGCAGGGCAGTGCAATCTCGTCATTGATGAACCCTATGGCAAGAAGCGATACCTGATGAACGACTTTACCTGCGCGCAACTGGCAAAGAAACTGGATATACCGTTGCTGTATTTTAAGCGCATGCGTTCGTTTGATACCGAACTGCTTGATGACAACATCAATGCGTGGCTCAGAATTAATGCCACAGATAGCTATATGGTGCGGACCTTGGCGGGGCGGGCCCGAGCCTTCCTGTCGTCGCGTTTCCGTCGGCTCGACAACATTGATCTGGCCGACAGCATTTTGCCGATCTTGCTTAAACTGCCGGGTGCCCGTTTCGAGTCGGTGGAGCTGACTGAAACCAAGATGTATTTGAAGGTGGTCAGTGCCAGTGTGACGCATGAGGTCGCGCCAGGAGACGTTTTGCAGGCCGGCGTCGTGGTCAGTAATTCGGAAATTGGGGTGGGGCGGTTGCGTGTCGAACCGTTGATTTATCGTTTGAAATGCAGCAATGGGCTGATCGCTTGTGAGCGCTCGATGCGCAAAAACCATGCTGGGCGTTTGCTGGAATGTGGGGACGATGTCGTTCTGCAAGAGGACACGGTGGCGGCCGAAGACCACGCGATCTTTTTAAAAGCGCGGGACATGGTGCAGACTGCGGTGTCGGAGACGACCTTTCAACTGATATCGGAAAAGATGCGCAAGACGATGGGTATTGCATTGACGGGAGACCCCGTGAGGGCAGTGGAAGTGTTGGCGAATCGCTTTGTATTGAACGAGGTGGAGCGTGCCGGCGTGTTACGCCATCTGATTGCCGAACAGCAGCTCAATGGTTACGGCTTGCTCAATGCAGTGACGGGTTACTCGCAGGAAGTGGAGGATTATGATCGCGCCACCGAATTTGAGGAGCTTGGTGGAAAAATGCTCGAATTTTCACTGAAGGAGTGGCGTGAGGTCGCTGAAGCAAAGTAGCGTGGCATGAAATCTAACACCACGACGGTTGGGTTCCCCGGTAGCTTGGCTGCCGGGGAATGCCGCCCGATGAAGCGTGATGCGGGTCTGGATACGTCAAAAACGGTTGATGTTAATGGCTGCCTTAACACGTCCTAAAATTGTCAGGGTAAGCATTGCTTTTGATATTTTCACAAGAGTTGAGTTGTAGCGTTGGTTTTCGCAACGCAGTAACAGGCCTTCGCCCACGATGATTTCAATGTGTCGCACAAGGCGCCTTCCTTGGTAATCCAATACATAGATTCCGTTGACCTCCACCTCATTGACGGTCGCATCAAAAAAAAATGGGGCGCCATCAAGGATGAGCGGAGCCATGTCATCTCCCTTCATCACCCCGACTTGATTGGGGGCGGTGAACGACGCGGTTTGTCCGAGCATGTGACCGATCCAGTCAAAGGTGGGCTTTTCGTGACCGTACACCTGTTCCTGAACCCTTGGCGATAGTTGTTGCTTGGGGAACGGGAGACGATGCGATGTCAATCCCAGTATCCAGTTCGCATCCATGTCGAACTGCAGGCAGACAATGGCGAGGGATTTCAGGTCGGGTAGACCTGGTTTTTCTTCATCGATCCAGCGCGCCACTGTTTGCAGCGCTCGGCCGGTAATCTGGCTCAGGAAGTGCTCGCGTTGACCTGGGTGTACGCCCCGTCTGTCGAGTTCTGCAGCGAGCCGTTGCCGCACACCAGGGACGATATCAATGTCAAGTTCGCGGACGGCATCTCTGGTAAGCGGGATGTTATTGCTTATTGTCACGATTTTTGTCTCCGGGCAGGGGTAAAGTAAGAGACCTTAATTTGTTTGTAGATTATTTGTAGCAGTTGTTACAGGTGTATTTTCATGGGGTTGAGTTCGATTTTAGAGCGAGAATCGGATTTCCTCCAGTGAAAGTTTGCCAAAGTGCATATAAATATTTTCATTTGATTAGCAGTTGCTATTGACCTTTGAAAGTTTGCGGAGTAGCCTTTTTTTAATGTGCTATGGCCTGCGCGTGCAGTCGTCTTACCCATGACTTCGCTAATCAGTTGACCGACCTGGCAGGTTTGCACAGCGGAAACCGGATTAATGACCACGCCCCGCCATCGCGGGGCAAAGCGGGGTGGACCATGGAAGATGCGATTCGATATACGGAAGTGCAGTACCTCAACTTGAATTACCTACTCACTATCCAGGTGGGTCTGAAGCATGATCCCCTGGCCACGTGCTGTACCTTTCACCTCGACACTGCCTCGGCCGAGACGCTTGCCGCAATGAGCGTGGACTCATTGCAACTGCTGGCCGCGAGCATGTCGCACGAAAGCCTATTTAAGCCGATAGGTAATTTTAAAACTCTCCTTGAAACACCGCCCGTATTGGCCATGACGTTGTGCCGGGTCGGCGCTGTGGATCCGGATGCAACCCGCGGACCATCGCGTGCCAGCCAGGCCACTGCGGCCCGTACGCGCGTTGCATAGGTGACGTATGGCGTACGAACACGCAGAGCGGCACATTCAGGCCCTGCAGCTCGCCAAATCCTGCGTCGAACACGGTGCGCGCATGAAAACCGTCACCTATTTGACTGGATTGAGTGGATCTCTGTTGCGGGAATATTTTTATAATGACCGGCCAGCCACCGGCGGTCGATGGCCCAGCTCGCAGGATTGGTACCATATGGCGACGCTGGTGCAACGGGCAGAGGCGTCACTGATTGCTACTATTTTTCAGTTCTTGCGCACACAGCATGGATGTTCGGCCCGTAAGGCTATGGTCTACGCCTACAAGATGTATCGAGAGCGATGGAATGGTCGGTCTAGCATTTCGTTTGACCGCGCTTTCGAGCTGATCGCGAGTGTGGAGGGCATTTGGACTCAACATTCAGCGCAGTTAGCGCTGCATACCTGTGCGCGGTGCCGTTGTCGTTATTTGATTGCACTTGGGGACACATCGGCGGACCACTCCGGGTGTGTGTTTTGCAAGCTCGTCAAACGATTTGCCACTGATTCCCGTATTCAATCGAGCTTTGCTGGCAAACCTGACCTGCGCCTGGCCGTAAAGCAAAATTAGTCATTTAATGGATTTTTCAGTGTTTTCTTGTAGTTCTGCATTAACGGTATTGCATTGCTAGCTATTAGGTTTGATACCCATAGTAATCCTGAATGCTGGTCATTAATGCAATAATCTCGTACACTGAGTTATTCAGCACGTCCGCTATCGGCCAGGAGCAGACCTACCCCTTCACAAATGTTGAGAATGACAAATGACGTACCGCCCGGCATCTGATCCAAGAATTCATGAGCTTGTATCCGCTCTGTACACGGAAAGATGGGCGAGTTCGGCCAGCAAGATTGAACAACTGGTGGCAATTTCCGACGCCTGGAAAATCTGCGAGCTTCTCACTTCCAGTGAAGGATGGAGGGAGCGGGTCGTCGCAGCGAAAATTATTGCTGCATTCGATTTCGTTGATCTCATCACACCCTTGATCAGTACATTCATCGGCCGTGCCGAGTCGAACACCCTTCACTCCTTCGTCAAGCTGATCATTACTACTGCAATGCCGGACAGCAAGCACAAACTCCTTGAGGAGCTTCGTGCTTGCTGTCCCGATACATCGTATGGCAGACACATGATCAAGGTGATTGACGATGCTTCCGATGCAGTTTAGAACTTTGCAGCTACCAAGCTTTGTCGCAAGATCGAACGGCCGCTTCGGGGCGACAACGGCGTGTCAGGGCAGACCATGATGTTTTCGCAACGGCAACATGCTATGCTGGCGCGACCGGCAGAGAACGGCCACAAGCGGACTGATATTTTTTTTGAAAATTGCTTATGCAACGCCATTTCTACGCGACAGCAAAGGACCTTCTTCCAGTTTTCGAACTTGTTGAGGCAAAGATTCCGCTTGGCTATACGCGAACTGGGCTATTTGACGAGGATACTTACGCGACGTTTGACAGCGGGGCTGAACTTCCGACACTAACAAAAGCCTTAGTTGTTACTAGTGCGGTAGCGGGGCCAGGATACCTTGTCACTGATCGGGCGTCTCTTATCCAGAGTAGGGGCATCCAACAAAATGATGGGCGAAAAAAATTCGCCATCGACCAGTTGATGAATCCTGATAGTATTGTTTTCCAGCACGGCGGCTTTTATTCTGACCAGATTTTGTTATCTGGTCGTATCTCGACGGCATCAGACACTCCGGTGGCCACGAGGCTACAACGTGCGTTCTCTACTGCGTTGACCAAGAAATTTGTCCGCGTTAAAGCTTATTGGGTTGGACCAGATGCTTTGGCAATATTAGAACGAGGTGCACGCTTAACGATTGGCGCTGCCTCGCCAAGCGAATTCGATTTGGCGCTTGACGGCTAATGGCTCTAGGCCAGGTACCGGCCAGAACCGGACGTTGCAGCTGTTGAAACAACATTGCGGTGGTCACCATCGGGTTGCTTGTTACCATTGTCATCAGCTGCGCTGGTATCACGTAGCAGCCTTCCGCGTCTTCCACGCCAGCCAATAAAGTGAGTAAGTATCCGTATCGAGCTGCTTCATCAAATGATAATCAAAGCCAGCTATCCGCGTCCCTTCGCTATCATGTTCTTGACCATAGCTTGGCACTGCAATCAGCAAGGCGCCGGCCGTTTCCGGTTGTGCCCGTAAGGACCGGGCAAGCGTATTACCATCCATTTCGGTAAGCCGATGGACGGACTGCGGCCGCCGTTCGCAATAGATCAGTCGTCCTTCTCCAATTTCGCGGAGTGAAATCAGGCATCAACCTCGTTCATTGAGCAAGGCATGTCATCAATGTTGGTGTGCGCATTCCTCGATGACGTGGTTGACGCTTGATTCTCATCGATCAGTTTGTTCGCCAAAAGCTGGCTTGAACGTAACACCTCCATCCCATTCTTGGGGCTCAGCGCGGATCAACTGATGGATCATGCAAACACCGGCAGCTCCCTGCATTGCCCTCCCGGCGCTCTCTGGCCACGATCGACTCGGTGTAGTCGTTCGCCCCGCCTTCGTTGTGTGCCTGCTCCAACAGCGCGATGGCGCCGGCGGTATCCTGCTGATCAAGCAGTCACTTGGCCTCCAGTGTAGAAAGCGGCATCGCCGCTGCCGTCCTCAATGCGCTTGCGGCGCAATGCCAAGGCCTCTTCGGGCCGGCCCGCCGCCTGCAGGGCGATTGCCAAGATCGAATCGGTGTAGTCGTCCGTGCAGCCCTTTATGCGTGCTTGCTCCAGCAGCGTGATGGCGCCGTCGGCGTCGTGCTGATCGAGCAGCCACTTGGCTTCGCCGTTGTAGAAAATGACATCGCCGCTGCCGTCCGTGATGCGCTTGCGGCGCAATGCCGAGGCTTCCTCGGGCCGGCCGGCGGCCTGCAGGGCGTTTGCCAAGATCGAATCGGTGTAGTCGTCCGTATAGCCCTTGCTGCGTGCTTGCTCCAGCAGCGCGATGGCGCCGTCGGCGTCGTGCTGATCGAGCAGCCACTTGGCTTCGCCGTTGTAGAAAACGACATTGCTGCTGCCGTCCGCGATGTGCTTGCGGCGCAATGCCGAGGCCTCTTCGGGTCGGCCGTCCGCCTGCAGGGCGCCCGCCAGGATCGACAAGGTGTAGTCGTTCGCGCAGCCGCTGATGCGTGCCTGCTCCAACAGTGCGATGGCGCCGGCGGTATCCTGCTGATCGAGCAGCCACTTGGCTTCGTCGCAGTAGACATAAGCATTGCCGCTGCCGTCCGCGATGTGCTTACGGCGCAATGCCGAGGCCTCTTCGGGCCGGCCGGCGGCCTGCAGGGCGCTTGTCAGCATCCAATCGGTGTAGTCGTTCGCGCAGCCCTTGCTGCGTGCTTGCTCCAGCAGCGCAATGGCGCCGTCGACGTCGTGCTGATCGAGCAGCCACTTGGCTTCGCCGTTGTAGAAAACGACATTGCCGCTGCCGTCCGTGATGTGCTTGCGGCGCAATGCCGAGGCCTCTTCGGGTCGGCCGTCCGCCTGCAGGGCGCCCGCCAGGATCGACAAGGTGTAGTCGTTCGCGCAGCCCCTGGTGCGTGCCTGCTCCAATAGCGCGACGGCGCCGGCAGCGTCGTGCTGATCGAGGAGCCACTTGGCTTCGTCGCAGTATAAAACGACATTGCCGCTGCCGTCTGCGATGTGCTTGCGGCGCAATGCCGAGGCCTCTTCGGGCCGACCGGCGGCCTGCAGGGCGCTTGCCATCATAAAATCGGTGTAGTCGTTCGCGCAGCCCTTGCTGCGTGCTTGCTCCAGCAGCGCGATGGCGCCGGCAGTGTCGTGCTGATCGAGCAGCCACTTGGCTTCATCGCTGTAGAGAGCGGCATTGCCGCTGCCGTCTGCGATGTGCTTGCAGCGCAATGCTGAGGCCTCTTCGGGCCGGTCGGCGGCCTGCAGGGCCTTCGCAAGCATCGACTCGGTGTAGTCGTCCGCGCTGCCCTTGCTGTGTGCCTGCTCCAATAGCGCGATGGCGCCGGCGATGTCGTGTTGATCGAGCAGCCACTTGGCTTCGTCGCTGTAGAAAGCGGCATCGCCGCTGCCGTCCGCGATGTGCTTGCGGCGCAATGCCGAGGCCTCGTCGGGCCGGCCCGCCGCTTGCAGGGCGCCCGCGAGGATCACCGCCACCTGTTCGTTGATGGCAACTGGCGGGGCGTTCGCGATGGCGGCTAAAAACCCTTGCAAAGCTCGCTCGCCGCAACTAATGGCAGCATGGCCGAAGTTGGCCCAGGAGGGGGGGAAGCTCGGGTTAAGCTGCGCGGCCGTACGAAACAACTCCAGTGCGCGTGCATCGTCCTTGCCGTACAGCTTGCGGCGGTATTCGCCAAGAAAGCGCATCGCCTTGCCATCGTCGGGAGCAACTTTGAGCAGATAGTCGAGGACGAGACAGACCCGCTCGGCTTGTCGCGGGCCTTGCGCCACGAGCGATTTCTCCATGCGCCACAGGATCGCAGCCGCTTCGCCCGGCCGCCGGCCTAGCAATTCCGCAGCGATTTCGGTGATGCGCCACGTTTCGCCGGCTTGCTCCAGATGGTACAAGGCCTCCAGCGCGCGTCGGATGTTCGCTTCAAGCAGATTGTTCTGGCCCTGCAGGTCGCTCATCCAGAAACTGGCGATGTGACGTTGCAGGTCGAGCGTTCGCGCCGCATCCGGCGCCAGTTTGTGTGCCTGCTCGGCCGCCAAGTCGTGAAGATAGAACCACTCCGCGTCTTCGGCCAACAGGCGGCGGCGGATCAGCGACTCGCCAGCCGCTGAGCTAGTCATCACGGTCTCAAGGCGTGCCAGATGGCTGTAATGCAGGCCGCTACGGTACAGCGAACAGGCGTATAGCAGTGCGCGTTCGGGCGGAGTCAGCACGTTTTCGTAGATGTCGCGAAACAGCTTGGCATACAGTTCGAGCGCATAGTCGTCGGCGTACTGGCGCAAAACCTGCTCCGGCGTTGTCTTTTTTTCCGCCGCCAGTTGCGCCAGCAACGCCAGTCCGAAAGCATGGGCGCCTCGCCCATGGCCGCCCCCCATGCGCTGGAAAATATAGTCAGTCTGCGTCTTATTTAGCGTCCAACCGCCGCAGTCAGACACGGGCGGGGAGGCAAGGTACTGCTTCATCGCCGCCCTCGGCAGGCCGCTCGCCTCAATGGTCGTCAGCTCTTCGGGTGCTTCCCGCGTTTCAAGTACGATCACGCTACCGCGGTAAGCCTTCACCAGCGCGGACAGCAAGTCGGCGATGCCAATGCACTCAGGGCGCCAACGCCCGTCGTTGAACCACAGATGCCCCCGTTCTATATGCAAAAAAAAGGCTGGCGTGCGCGCGTTCATGGCCAGCAGTTCGGCCGCCATTTCTTGTGCACTGGCGGCGACGGGCAGACGTGGTCGCTCGTCGTAAATACCCAGTAAGTTCGCCAGTGCGCCGAACAGGTCGGCGGCTCCACCGTTCTCCTGTGCGACGTGGGTGTGCATGCGTAAGTGGCGCCATGCAGGGAGCTGGTGCAACTCCCTAGCGATGACGGTCTTGCCCGCGCCGGTTAGGCCGCACAGGGCCAGCAGGGGAGTTCTTTGCAATTGCAGCGAGCAGTTTTCCAGGATGTCGTCGAGTCCGTAGTGTCCGCGCGCCGTCGCGCCGTCTGGCACCGCCTCGGCAGGTGCGGTGGGGCCGGCCGGCGGGGGAGTGACGGGCGGCACTGCCGACGCACCTTCGTCGTGCAGGCTCATCAAAAATGGGGCAAGGTCGGCGTAATTGTCGCCGTAGGCGAGCGGCTGCAGCCACGGTGCGTCAGCGAGCTTCTCCTGAAAGCCTTTGACATCTACGTCGCGACACAGCAGGTAGTGACGCGGCACCACGTCGTGAAGTGCGTCACGAGCCCAATCGATGAGCCGGGCGAAATTCGGATCGAGCACCGTGTCGCCGCAACCGACGAACAGCAGCGTGCGATTGATGGCAAGCGATTTGAGCACGGCCGCTGCGTGTGCATCGTCTTTGACAGTGTCATAACTGCGCGAGCCTAGTACGACGGATTCCGGTTCCATATAGTGGCCATGCAGGTGCAAGACGGCATTGTTCGCGACACTCTCCAATAACTTCTCAACCTTGTTTGACTCGCGCCATGTGACGGCGCACCGGCCCGTGGCCTCCTCAATCAGATTGTCATAGTTTAAGGTGGCAAGCCAGCCCGGCATGGTCCTGAGTGCCATAAGGATAGGAGGTAGTGGATCAGGCGCCTTGATTTGGCCGATCGTGTCTTCCAGCCAACCCCTGAAAACGCCAAGCGAGCTTTTTCTCATCCTTTGCGTAATGTCTTCGGCCACCAGAAGCAGTAAGCTGATGGTCCCGATCTTTATCAATCCGCGATGCGCATCAGCTTCGTCTCCGGTCATGAGATTATTACTTCGGCAATACTCAACACCGTACGCCAGTAGACCTTGCCATGTCGCCACTGCGTGATCAGCTATTTTCAGGCCAGGGCAGGCAGCGACGGAAACGCCGGTGCCAACAACGGTGACGACGTTGCCGTCGGCAAGGGCGGTCTTTAATTTATCGATCTTTATTTGTTTCATCAGGATGCTCATGGGCGGGGCGTGGAGTTGTGAAGTAAACAATACCAGAGTATCTGTTGAGTATCAGTCGCTGTCAACGAGGATGCGGGGTAATCCCCCATTGCCCTGCGCCAAGCAGGGCGGCAACACGTCCTACATGCACAAAGATGCCGTATCTTATCGCGTGTTGGCACCGCCGTCAGATTGGCCCCTGGCACTCCGGTGGACGATGAGAGATATCTGTGACTTTCCGAAATAGATGCGACGTTTTGGAAATTACTGCGATCAAGGAAGTAGCGAAGCCCATCGCTTCTTGCTGAGTTAAACTGGCCGCGACGAATTTCCGCTTTGGGGCGAAAGCGGACATACACGGCAGGCAGTGACAGGATTGCGAACGTGCTTTCAGTATGGTTGCCTCTGTGGCTACGGTAGTGCCGACCGATATGCTCGGGTCCATTATCGCCGCTCACCTTCTTGTACATCAAGCATTGTCTGAGGAGGTCGCCTGTTGATCGGTGACCGAGCTATGTGTCGATGAATGATCGCAGTGGAGGGCCGGCTTTCATCTGGACGTAGGCCGATCTGCATAGCCATAATGCTCACCTAGCCAAGTGAGTGATCCTTATGGCCGGTGTGAATATCCTCAAGTATCTGGGGTGGCTGGGCCACCATCGTCAATGTGATCGTGGCCGTCATGCCACGCCCATCTGTCCGCAACGTTCAGTGCCCCAAACCGCTCATGCGCGTGACGGTGGGATGCGTCCCCTAAGTGTCGATGCGATCTTGGACGACAATCGGAATATCCTGGGGCGCATCAAATTGGCCTACGGAGGCGACGCGAATGCCTTTACCAAGGAAATGCTTCCGCTCATCAGGAAGTACATCGCTTACGTGAATGTGTTGCCGGCAACACAAGACAGTTTTTTTGCTCGCCCTGGAGGTTTAGTGCGCCTGGGCCTGGAGACGGCGTTCTTCGCATTACAAGCGACAGATTCGCAGATTTTCGCTGGTAGGGCGACGATTTCTACCCGTCGTCAGTTGGAGCCACGCTGGCGCTTTGCTACCTTTGTCGCGGGATTATGCGCCTACCTGTACCGCGCGCTCGACACTGTCGTCGTCAGTGATGCGCATGGAACGGTTTGGCAGCCATACCTGAACCCGCTCGAAGAATGGATCCACATCCACAAGGTTGATGGTCTGTTCGTCAGGTGGGGGGAGGCCAGGCAGGGGTGTCGCTCGCTTTCGTTGTTCGCGCTACCGATGATCCTACCGCCAGATACGTTGGCCTACCTGGCGCACGACGGCTCGATGATCGTCGCCCACATGCTTGCCGCGATCAGTGGTGAGGTGAGATATCAAGATCGTAATGTCATTGACCACCTCGTCAATCGAGCATCGACTTTGGTGATACACCGGGACTTGCGCGATGCCGATGCGCCGGCAGGCCAGGCACGGGCGCGCGCATACCTTGCCAGGTTTCTGCTCAATGCGATGCGTGAATTAGTTCAGTCTCATCAGGGGTGGGTGCCAAATTCTGACCGATCCCGCATGTGGTTTGGACGGGACGGTCTGTTTCTGGTGTGGCCGAATGGCATAAGCGACATACTCACCTTGCTGGAAGACGAGGGATTGTATGGTTTGCCGGCCTCGCCAGTGGATGCCATGGAAATTCTGAGCGCTGCCGGGATCATCCTGCCAAGAAGTGCGGAGGAGGGTGTTTGGTCAATCCGGCCACCTGGCGCCGCAGCACCCTTGGAGGCGTTAAAATTAGTGACGCCAGCCTGCGTCCTTACTGTGTTACACCCGCCACCGGTGGCGCTGGACACGGATATGGCTCTCGATTACTCTCATGAGGAGGGGAAAACCACCGAGCGTGACACCAAGCTTCGGCAGGCGAGGGCGACACCACCCGAGGCTCAGGGGGAGCGCGTTGCCTCACCCACGCCTCCGGATGCGAGCGATCGTCAACTGCCGCTGCCATCCATCGCGCCGATCCCCGTAGCTGGAGAGAACAGCAGTATCGAACCACCAGCAGGTGCTCACCAACGAAAGGCTAAGAAGGTCAAACATACTGAGCCCATCCAGCGGACAGGGGGAAAGTACGCTTTGCGTGCACCGATTCGCCTGAGTCCTGGCATTGCCAAGATACTGCAGGCGGTCGTCCGGTCTCTTAATGATAGGTCCTTGCCGCCGGCATGTTACCCCATGGCGTCCGGCCTGTTTGTCCCCTTGGACGCTTTCGTGCTGCGACAGGTGGATGCGAAGATGGCGCTACGCGCGCTTGCCGATGCCGACATGCTGGTTGCAGGGCCGGCAGGATCCGAGCCTGTTGAGCATCACAAATTACATGGCAAGGTGGTGGCCGGTATAGTCATCGCACGCCAATTCGTCGAGGGCATGGATGGAGCAGGGGACGCACCAATCCATTCGAACGCAGGTTGACCATGTTGCTGCGACAGTACGAAATGCCATGGCGTGGTCCCGTTGAGGGGGCTGCCGCCCTGGTATGGATGCTCGCCGCCGCCATTTTTTACTTTTCTCATACCTGATCATTTGCCACCGCGTGCGGGCTTTCCGCTCATTTTTATTTCACTCCTCATCGCCTTGATTCGCTGCCGGCAAGCCCTGCGTGTTGTGCGTATTCGTGCCGCGCTATCTGGCCGTGCCATGGAAATGGTTTCTGTCTCCCGGCTGGCGACATGGACCGGCGATCCTGAACAGGTCGTATTCGGCCTGGGCTTCATCTGGCTGCCACTGCACTCTCAGCGGCTTTACGAGCTGATCAAGATCGATTATCGCGCGATGACCATTTCACCTTGGCTCATACGCGCTTTGGGGTACCAGCCCAATCCACAATCCGACGCAGAGATTGGCTTGCCCTGGATTCATGGCGTCGAGTCGCGGGAACGTTTGTTGATGCGGCCGCTGCAGAACTTTGAAGGGGGAACCTTGGTGGTCGGAACCACGCAGTCCGGCAAAGGGGTATGCCTTGGCTGGTTGATTTTTCAAGCCATCCGACGGGGTGATGTCGTCATTATTATTGACCCAAAAAATTCACGTCGTCTCAAGAAACTGGTCATGAAGGCCTGCCAACTGTATCGTGAGCCAGACAGTTTTCTGTGGTTTCATCCCGCCTTTCCGGAAATGGGTGTCCGTCTCGACTTTACGTTCAACTGGCAAAAGCCTACCGAAGTCGCTTCCCGTATTCAGTCAATCATGCCACCAGACACAGCCGGAACGTTCAGCGCATTTGGTTGGGACGCGGTGAATGTGGTCGTGCAAGGGATGGTGCAACTAGAGAAACGTCCGAATCTGGCAAAACTGAAACAGTATATTGAGGGCGGCGTTGAGCCGATCCTGGAGCAGGCACTCGAGCGTTTTTACGAGGAGCTCCTTGGCATGCAGTGGCGTAACACACCCGAGATGGTGCGCCTGCTCGACAGAGCGGGGAGGGGCCAGATCAAGTCGCCAACGCCAGCCGCTAGCCAGGAGCTATTGGCGTATGTGACTTATTACGATCATCATGTACATGAAGCTCGGCGTGATCCTGTGGTCAGTTCACAGGTCCGGGTGTTTCAGCATAACCGCGAACATTATCAGAAAATAACGGCCAATCTTTTACCGATCTTGTCCATGCTGACCTCCGGGGACCTGGGAAAAAGCCTGTCTCCGGACCCGTTTGATGCGGATGATCAGCGTCCGATCATGAATCTGGAAAAGATTGAGCGCGCGGGACATGTACTGCTGCTGTGTCTGGACTCGTTACCGGATCCTTCTGTGGCAACGGCCATCGGCGCCATGGCGCTGGCCGACCTGGCGGCCCGCTCCGGTATTCGCTACAACCTGGGAGGAGAGCGGCGCATTTCCCTGTTTGTGGATGAGCTGTCGAACGTCATTAATCAACCGTTGATCGAAATACTGAACAAAGGTGCCGAGGGCGGGCTGTATACAACGGCTGCCATGCAGACGATTGCCGACCTGGCGAAACGCCTTGGCAGCCAGGAGGCGGCACGCATGGCATTGGGGAACCTGAATAACCTCATCGCGTTCCGCACCAAAGATCAGCCTACTCAGGAGTTCATCAATGAAACTCTGGGGCAGACCACCATCCATAGTATGAAAGTGGGGCATAACACGGCCAGAGACGGCCACTTCACGGATTTCACGGCGGTCGATTCGACCCAATTGAGCGAGGAGGTCAACGAATTAGTCCCGCCATCGCTTCTGGGTAAGTTGCCCAATTTGCAGTTCTTCGCCTCTGTGTCTGGCGGACATGTCTACAAGGGGCGGTTTACGCTGATCGACCCCGGCGCGGACGATATCTGTTTTGAAGACAAGGATTCGGGGGAGACATGCTGATTCGTTTGATGGCTATCGTCTCGCTGAGCGTGCTGCTGATTCTGGTGTTGTACCTGCCCTCAGCCTTTCGACCACAGCGATTTGTCGCGCAGATCCGCGCCGAGCATATCGCCAGTGCGGATTACTGGGGGAGTCCGTATGCAGGGCGCGTGCTGGGGCGATTGTTTGAGTATCAAGCTGGATTGGCCGCTCAACCGGTATCGATTAACGTCCACGATGTGCCGGTGGATCCGGTAACACAACCTGTCGCCAATAGCCTTGGGCGGCTACATTCACAGCTGTTCCAGAGCAGCTATTTTCGCTCACTCGATACGTTGACCATGCTGGCGCTGTATCGACTGGCAAGTCTCGCGCAGTGGTGGTCGACGTTTGCGGTGCTCATGACGGCCTTCGTCGTGGATGCAGTGGTGCGCCGGAAAATTAAACGCCTGGAATTCGCCAAGCCGCACCCGGAGTGGTTCGCTGCAGCGATGGGAGCGGCGATCTTGCTCATTTGTCTGTTGGCAGTAGTGTGTGTGCTGCCTGTTCAACTGTCCCCGCTTCTGTTGCCCGCGATGTTGGGTGGGGTGGCGTGGCTGGCAGGGCAAATAGCGGTGCACTATGCGTGAGCGGACAAGTAGCGGCTCCGCAGCTATCGCTATTCACCGACAGGGTCGTGACTTAATCCAAATAGCCCTTAAAAAGCGCGACTTTTTGGACAAACATTGGTGTTGCGATGCGCTAGCATGATGTCGTACGCAGTCATTTTTGATTTCGAATCGCCATGAATACTGAATCTCGTTCGATGCCGTCTTCATCCTCTGCTCACACGGCCGCTACGCATCGTTCTGCTGTCCCATCCTCGCGGTGTGACGAAACGATCGGTACCCTGGTCTGGATGGAGGAATTTCATCAGCTTGACCAGCTGTTCAACCATCAGCACAATTATTCACCAAAAATGCGGCATCCCGATCTAATTAGTGCTTGCATTGCAAGAGTCTTTGCACAGCCGGAACCGGCGAAGCATATTTTTTCATTTTTGCATACACGGATGGTGTTGCGCGACCAATGCATGCCACGACGACAGGAGGAAATCTGGCGCGCCCAGTATGTATTGTTGCTGGCGCTGCAGAAGTCAGAAATGAACCGGCATCCCCATCCTCGATTCGACTTAGGACAGTTTACGACCGCGTGTATCTCCCTGGCCCTGCAGGAAGACGAGGCCCAAGTAAAAATATTTGAACAGGCCCGGCGCAATATCGCCGAGCGAGCAATATCTCATCTGCCATAAGGGGCAGATTGCAAGGCATATCGCAAACGGATATGCGACCCGAAGTGACCTTGCCAGGCTGATGCCAGGCTTACCCGATGTACACCCTTGATGGTCTGGCGCGTCCGCGCGCCGGGTGGACTAACGTTTTCGGGTTTATGCCTGCTCCTTGCCATGGAACGACATCTTTCATGCTTCATAGCGATTCTCGTTGTTTGTCCGGGTCCCGTCTGGGCTTGCTGGGATCAAGCCGCCGTGCGCCACCATGTGCCGGCACCGCTGCTCTATGCGATTGCTCAAGCGGAATCGTCACTGGATCCGAACGCAGTCAATCGCCGCCATCTGCGCCAAACCGGTACCGTGGATATCGGATACATGGGCGTTAATTCCAATCCACGGGTCTTGCGCAATCTGGGTGTGACGCAGCAAGAACTGCTTGAACCCTGTAAAAACATTCTTGCTGGCTCCCGAATTCTCGTGGAAAAGCTGCAAAGGTACGGCAATACCTGGGAGGCGATCGGTGCATACAACGCCTCGTGTACCAAACTGGATGCGGCCCAATGCCAGGCGACGCGCACCCGCTACGCCTGGCGCGTATACGGCTTTCTTACCCATACCAAGCCGCCGGCAATACGCCGCGCTACGCCGCAGGACAAGTACCGGACTCAGAAAAATGCGCGTGCTGAGTCGGTCGCCCCAACGCAGCCAACGCTGGTGGCAGTGGGGCTGACATGAGACGCGCTATTGCTCATGCCACTTTAGCCGCCACAGCAATGGCTGCAGCCAGCTTGCTGATGGCCTCCTGCGAAAATGTGTATACCCAGCCACAACCTGAAGGACTGTCTTCCCGCGCTGCCGCGCCTGGGTCCCACATGCAGCACATCACTCAGCTTCACTACGGTAGGCATGCACGCTACGGCCTGTGTATTGATCCAGCTTGCCCTATGCGTACGCCCAAGACGCTGGCAAGCCGGGATGCGCACATTGAAGAGATGCCGCACACCTCGATCGCGGCAGCCACCACCCAGCGGACACTGGTTGGGACATCGGTGGAAACCGGTACAGCGAACGAACATGATTTGTCCGATGTCACCGAACTTGCGGTGTACTTTGCGCCGGGCTCTTCCCGTCTCGATAGCAAGGCCCTACTCGTTCTGCAGCAATTTCTCACGCTGGTGCAGCCAGCGTCCCGTATTCGTATTGCCGGCAGAACAGACAACACTGGAACGCCGGCCCTGAACGATGCCATCGCATACCAGCGCGCGGCCAGGGTCGAGCGCTATCTGCGCCGCCATCTGCACGTGCCTGCAGTTCAGTTTGAGGTGGGAAGCAGCGGCGCCTGTTGTTATGCCGCCGCCAATGTGACCGAAACGGGCCGCCAGAACAACCGGAGGGTGGAGCTCAGCCTCACCGTCGACGCGCCCCGGCAGGTGCAGAGATGAGGAGCGAAGCACACCTGATCAATCTGACTTCGGCATGGGTAGCGTGCCGGCCGGGCAAGATCGCGTGGCAATGCCCCGTCCGTGGTCCCCCTATGCCGCCATGCCGCATCACCTAGCCGCCCGTACAGACAGTTTTAGACGATTTTCTTCACTATCACGATTGGAATGCACATGAACACCCTGCAATACGTCACAGTTCTCCCTTTTAAACAACACGGCAAGCGGCCACTCGGCCTACGCGTCTCCACTACGGCCAAGGTCCTGGCACTGCTGACCCTGATCACCCTGGGCCTGCTCGCCGCTATTCCCGCCACCGCCATCGACCTCGTCGCGTTCACCGGCATCACCGGCCCGCTGACGTCAGCACTGACGCAATTGGCTGCACTGGCCCCCGGCGTTAAAGCACTGGTCGGCTTCATCGGCTTCGTGGTGGCCCTGATCTCGCTGACCGCCCTGCGTAATTTCGGTCCGGTGCTGTTCTACATCGGCATGGCGATTTTCGGCGCGGTCGGGCTGGTCATTGGTGGCGCCATCATGGGCGCCACGATCTGAACCAGGTTGGCGCGGACACCGCACTTTGAGAAAAGGAGGACACCATGGAAGCCGACACCTATATTCCGCGGCGGCTAGACGACCAATGGAAGATTGGCCTATGGGACTTTGATGTCGCCTTTCCGTTCCTCCTTTCCATCTTTGTCGGCTATCTGGCCAGTAGCAAACTCGGATTTTTCCTCGCGGTCTGCGCCGGCGTCGCCGTGTCGCGCTGGCTCAGCCGCAAAAAAGCGGACAAGCATCCGGCCTTTGTCCTGCACTGGGCGTACTGGTACTTGCCTGTCAGTCCGCTGACGTCCATGCGCTCAACACCGCCCTCGCATATCCGCAAGATGGTCGGATAGCGCCAAGGAGACCACCGTGAAACTGGAAACTTTTCAGGATGACCTGGGCGCACTGCGGCGCCGCGTGTTCGATCAGCGCCTGGCCATCGGCATCCTGTCCGTTTGCCTGGTGCTGGCGCTGACCATCATTTTCCGCATCGCCGGCCCTCAACGAACTACGGTCGTACCGCCGAATATCACCAAGACATTCTGGATCGAGGACGACAAAGCCAGTAACGAATACCTGGTCCAGATGGCCAGCTATGTCGCCTATCTGATCCTGGACGTCACGCCGAAGTCGATCGACTGGAAAAAAGACACGCTGCTCGGCTGGTGCCTGCCGGAGAACGCCGGCAGCATCAAGACACGCCAGGATCTGGAGGCGGCAAGACTGAAGAGGCTCAATGCGAGCACCTACTTCCAGATGCAGCAGCTGGTACCTGACGAAGAAACGCAATCGGTCACGATGACCGGCTACCTCAAAACCCAGGTGAACGGGGCCAATACCTCCGACAACCTCAAGACCTACCGTGCGGACTTCATCTTCCGCAGTGGGCGCGTGCATTTGAAAGATTTTAAGGAGTTGAAAGATGGAAAATCGGATACTGCCACTAGCGTGGCTGCTGCTGGGGCTCGTTGAGCTCCCCGCTTGGGCCGTACAGACCAGAGAGGTCAAGGACGGCGCCACCATCGAGGCGGTCATCGCCGCACATGAACCGACGCGTATCCGCATCGAGGGCGGCAAGATCATCGATGTCGTAGGCAACATCTACTCGAGTAGCAACTGTGCTCCCAAACCTACTGACGCCAGCCCGCCCGTAGCGCCAGGCGCCGTCACTGCCGTCAATCCCGGCGGCCAGCTGTCGCTTGCCTGCGACCTGGCCAAAGGCGAAATCTATATTCAGCCGGTGGGCACTGCTGCCAAGCCGATCAACCTGTTTATTTCTTCCGCCACGGCCACTTACACCTTGCGCCTGAACCGCGCGGAGGTCCCCGCAGACACCATTGTGATCTCAGACGAGTCGGCCAGACGCCAGGTCAAGGCAGCCAATGCCAGTGGCGCGGCGCCGGCGAGGTCGGCCACATACATCCGCTCCCTGAAATCGATGTTGATGTTCATGGCTTCCGAGCAGGTGCCTGACGACGTCCGGATGGAAGAGCGCGACGAAATCCGCCTGCTGTGGGCGGAAGCAGAAATGAAGCTCATCCGCCAGTTTGAGGGCCGTGGCTTCATCGGCGAGACCTATGCACTGAGCAACATCAGCGGTGCGCCGCTGGTGCTCGCAGAACAGGAATTTGACCGCGACGATGGCGATGTCCTGGCCGTTGCCATCGACAACCTCAACTTGCGTCCGAACGAGAGCACGCGGGTCTACGTCATTCGGGCAGGGGAGTGAACCGCCATGCGCATCATGCAAACATTGAAATCCTTCACGGCACGGTTGTCGCCCAGGCAGCAGCAGTACCTGGTCGCCGCCAGTATCGTGACAGCCTGCATTGGCGTCCTGTGGGCGGTATTGGCCTATTCTGAGTCCGGCAGTCCCGCCCGGCAGCTTCCCAAGTCGACCGACAAACGCGCCACCGTCAATGTGGATGGTGCCGGCATGATGGTGCCGGGCCAGATCTCGCCAGAGGATCAATGGGTCGGCAATGCCGGCAAGAAGCTGGCCCAATATGACAATGACAAGGAAGCGCAAGAAAAAATCAACAGCGATCGCAAGGCCGTCGAAGCAGCCTTGCTCAAGCGCCTGGCGGATCTGGAAGCAAAAACGGCCGCCACGGCAGAACAAGCGCCGCCACCTGCGCTGCCCGCACCCGTTACGTCGCCCATTCCCCAGCCATCGGCGCGGGCTCCGTTGCAGTACCCTCCCGGCACGCCACTAGGTGGCACCGCGCCGCCAGGACCACCAGCCACTGACGTAGCCAGTGGCAACACCGGCGTACTGCGGCCAAACGAGACACCGGAGACGCTCGCCCCCATGATCCGCGTGTCCCTGGGCGTCGCGACAGACTCCAGCGGGAACACCGGGGCGGCCAAGGAGGCCGGGGCCAATGCGGTGAAGCCGGCAAACACGCTGGACGACTTCCTCCCAGTGAGCATCCTGCCGGGAGAGCTGCTCGGTGGGATCGATGCGCCGACGGGCGGCCAGGCCCAAAGCAATCCGCTGCCGGCACTCATTAAGATTTCAGCCGCTGCCATCCTGCCGAACCAGTTCCGCGCGGACGTGAAGGAATGCTTTGTGGTTGCCTCCGGCTATGGCGACATCAGTTCCGAACGCGCGTACCTGCGCACGGATGTGCTCTCCTGCGTCCGCTACGACCGCTCGGTGGTCGAGGTCAAGATCGAAGGCAACATCTTTGGGGAAGATGGCAACTTGGGGCTGCGCGGCACGCTCGTCTCCAAACAGGGGCAGCTGCTAGCCAACAGTCTGCGCGCAGGCATCGTCAGCGGCATCGGCCAGGGTTTTGCACAAGGCAACAGCTCATTTACGACCTCGCCGTTTGGCACCCTGTCGACGACGACCGGCGGCACTGGCGATCAATTCCGCCGCGGCATTGGCAGTGGTATGGGGAGCGCGCTCAACAACCTGGCCAACTATTACATCCGGCTGGCCGAACAGACGTTTCCGGTCGTCGAGGTACATGCGGGCCGCAAAGTGGATGTGGTGCTGACCCGTGGCGTACGCATTCCGGCGCGCCCCATGTCACGCAGCGACGCTGACCAGCAGGATCAGCTCGGCCTTGCCGAGCGCACGATGGAGGTTCCCAATGACGAAGCTGACTAGACTGGGCCTCGCCGCACTTGCCTGCGCGGCCACCTTTGTCTCCCACGCCAGTACGGCCGAGGACACACTGCTCGCCGCGCTCAAGCAAGCCTATCCCGGCACGGCCTTTGATACGGTCACGGCGACGCCGATCCCCCACGTTTTCGAGGTGTGGATGGGAGAGAACGTCGGCTTCGTCGCCGATACGCGCCCTGACTACATGATCTTCGGCCGCCTGGTCGACCTGCGTGCCATGCGCGACCTGACCGCGCCGAAACTGCAGCAGCGGAGCAACGCCGCCAGCCCGGCAGCGGCGACGGCAGCGGCGACCGATGTACGCCAACTGCCGTTGGCCGATGCGATCGTCACCACGCAGGGCAAGGGCGAACGCGTCCTGTATCTCTTCACTGATCCACATTGTCCGTATTGCCGCCAGCTCGAATCTGAACTGGTGAATATCCCCAACCTGCGCATTTACAACTTCATGGTGCCATTCCAGGACCAGGCTTTACCTATGCGCATCTGGTGTGCTGCCGACCGCCTGGCTGCCTGGCGCAGTGCCGTCAGCGGCGCGCTGGACGGGCAGGGCGCACCAGCCCAATGCGCCCATCCGCTCGACCGCAACCTGGCCCTGGCAAGCAAGTTGGGCGTGCAGGGCACGCCGACTCTCTTTTTTACTGACGGCACACAGGAAACCGGCTTTATCAATGCCGCCGCGATCGAGGCCCATCTGGCGCAAGCCGCCTCCAGCCGCCAAGCCAGCAAGAATCCCAAGGAGTAATCATGCAGCTGATTCCATCTAATTCACTCCGCGTCAACAACCTGTCCGCCGCAGCGGTTTGCCTGACGCTTCTTGCCGGGTGCGGTGACATGACGGGCCTGGGCGGCAAGTCCGAGTATGCCTGCAAGGCGCCGGAAGGCGTGCAGTGCAACTCCGTATCCGGTAATTACTACAACTCGTTACCATCGGGCGGTGGCGCGGCGACCAAAGGGGTTTCCATAAAAGGAACGCCGCGTGCAGCCCCGCGCAGCATGTACACGATGCTAAAAGCTGCCTCCAGCGCCAGTTCCATGCAGGGACAGCCTGCATTCGAGCCCGCCGAGTTGCGCTCTCCGCCGCGCGTCATGCGGCTGTGGATCAAGCCGTGGGAGGACAGCGACCATGATCTCCACGATCAGTCCTTTGTCTACCTGCAGACAGACCCAGGCCGGTGGCAGATTGCCCATGCGCAGCGGCAGATCCGTGACGCCTATGCGCCCCTGAAACCGCCCGCACCTCAGCAGGCGTCATCTCCGGGTACAGCGTCTCCCTCCGGACAGGCCAACTCCGGCACCGAAACACGGCCAATCTCGCCGCCAGCGGGAGCGTTGACCGAGCCTCCCATCGGGGCCGCTACGACAGCTCCAGAAGGCGCGCCGTCTCAAGCGCCGGCAACAACCCCCTAGCGATGTTGAATGCAGAAAGGACAAATATGCTCAAGTTTTTTACCCCCGAACAAGCTGGCGAAGGGATCAGCGCTGGCATCTGGGATCTGTTTGGATTAAGCCGAGGCGAGGAATTTTCCAAGGATCAATTTGCCAGCTGGCTACCGTACGGTCCCTATGTCGACAGCGAGCAGCTGTTCATCAACCGCCATCACCGGCTCGGTTTCATGCTCGAACTCATGCCGCAGGCCGGCGCCGATGAGCGCATGGTGGAAGTGCTGCAAAGCCTGTATACCAACTGTCCCGCCAACACAGGTGTGCAATTTCACCTGTTGGGCTCGCCGGACATCCGTGCCCCGCTGATCCAATATGCCAACATGCGCATGGAGGACGAGGATCAATATGAAAACTCGCAGCAGTGGGGCCGGCCGGCCCGGAATAGCAACCTGTACCGCCAGCTGGCACGCCAGCGCGTGCAGCATCTGCTGGCCGGGAGCCAAAAATCCCTGACCAAGGGATTTCATTTTACGCTGCGCGACTTTCGACTGATGATGAGCGTCACGACGGATGGACGCGCCGATGATATCGGCAAGCGCGAAGCAGCCATCAGTTTGCGCGACTCGATGGCAAGCACCCTTGACGCCGCTTCTTTTCCCAGCAATGTATGCGATGCGGCTGACCTAATCAACTGGTGCGCACTGTTTACCAATCCGCACCGGCTCGCAGACGGTTTCACCCCATGGATTCACTACGATGAGGGTAGGGAATTGCGGGATCAGATTGTGGACTTCGATACCGTCCAGGAGCCGACCAACGAAGGCATCCGGTTTTCGAAGCCAGGCAAGCCGCAGCACGTGGAAGCACGCTTCTTCTCCATTAAATCATTTCCTGGACGTTTCCCGCTCTGGCAGATGGGTGCGCTCATCGGCCACTCCATGCAACCGGCACTGCAGTACCGTGCGCCGTTCCTGCTCACCATGGGCGTGCACATCCTCGATACGAACACGACGCGGACGTTGATCACGGCAAACCATATCCGCGCGACACAGAACGCCGGCAGCAAGATGGCCGCCATCATGCCGGACGTGCAGAAGAAGCAGGAAGACTGGAATGCAGTTGCCAACGCCATGGATGTCGGCGGCAACCTCGTCTCGATGTACCACCAGCTGGCCATTTTCTCGCCGCCCGCCGAGGCGACGGCAGCAGCAGAAGCGGCCAAGGCCATCTGGCGTGCCAGCGGCTTTGAACTCAATGCCGATGTGTACATGCACCGCCAGGCGCTGCTGGCGAGCTTGCCCATGACCCTGACACCCGCATTCCACAATGACATGAAGAAGATGAAGCGCGTGACGCGCAAATCCATGGCAAACGCCATCCATCTCGCGCCCCTGCTGGCGGAATGGCGAGGAACCGACACGCCAACGCTCATCTTCGCCGGCCGCCGTGGCCAGCTCGTGACGCTGGACCTGTATGACAACGACCTGGGCAACTACAATTTTGCCGTCGTCGGCGCCCCAGGATCCGGCAAGTCCGTCACCCTCAACGAGATAGCCTGGTCATACCGTTCCGGCGGTGCACAAGTGCGCCTGCTTGATCTCGGGCGCTCATTTGAGAAGCTGTGCAAGAAAGCCAATGGCACGCATGTCGAGTTTAGTGCTCGCTCGAAGATCATATTGAACCCGTTTACGGCGGTCAATGACATTCACGAAGACATCGATATGCTGTTGCCCGCCCTGGCGAAGATGTGTTCCATGAGTCAGCAATTGCAAGAAGTGCAATATAAGGCCATTTCAACGGTCCTGCTGAAGCTATGGAAGTCGTACGGCAATGATCTGACGATCACCGCATTGCGCGACGAATTCAAGACCGGGAGTATTGCTGAACTCGAAATTAATGGCGATGACCGTATCCGCGATCTTGCCATCATGCTCAATCCGTACTCGAAAGGCGGGCAATACGAACGATTCTTCGAGGGCAAGAATAACGTCGATTTCTCGAATGACTTCGTGGTGATCGAAAACGAAGAACTCAAACGCAAGCCCGACCTGCATGCCGTCGTCAATATCCTGTTGATGTACCAGATCACCGGCGAGATGTACCTGAACCGTGATCGCAAGAAGCTCCTGATCATCGATGAACTCAAGCAACAGCTTGGAGAGATCGGGGCGGACGACCCCGTCAAGGCCGCCGTGGTGGAAGAAGCAGCCCGGCGTGCGCGCAAATACGGTGGCGCGCTAGGCACCGCGACGCAGGGGGCCGATGACTATTACGGTTCGGTGCAAATGACAGCCGCTTTCAACTGCTCCGACTGGGTTTTCCTGCTGCGGCAAAAACCGGAGTCGATTGAAATCCTGGAAAGCAACAAGCGCATCGTCATGGATGCGGCCAAAAAGCGGCTACTTAAATCGCTACGCACCGAGGCCGGCGCCTTCGCGGAAATGTATGTCTCGTCGCCGATCGGCGAAGGCGTTGTACGCCTGGTCATTGATCCAGCCACGCAGCTGCTGTTCTCTAATAAGCTCGACGATAACAAGCCGATTGATGCCTTGCGTGCCCAGGGCTACTCCATCGACGAGGCCATCGCCCGGGTACTGGCCGACAGGGGACTCCAATGAGAATCATGCTGATCAATATCTTCGTATCGGCCTGCTTCGTGGCGATCGGTATTGCGGCATATGACCGCCTGGTGCTGCGGCCGATGCTGGTCATCGGAGTCGTCGATGCGGCGAACGTCTTCAATGCAAAGCAGGAACAGGTCTTTAAAGCCATGGCGAGCAGCCGTACCGACATAGAACGACGACAGGCGATATCTGACGCTGAACGATTCGTCCCCCGTTTTGCTGCTGCGTTGGCGCAATTGCCGCAAGAGTGCGCATGCCTGGTGGTCGACAAAACGGCGGTGATCGGCAGCCGCACAACGCTGATCGATCTCACCCCATTGCTCAGAAAAAAGGTGAAACTGTGACCCGCGATTTTTTTAGGCATGCGCGCAGACGCTGGTATTTGTACCTGGTGCTGCTTGTGATCTGGACACTCGCCTATGTGCGTCTGTTTATCGATGCCACGCCGCGTTTGCCTATTCTGTTTAACGTGACACCCAGCTTGCCCTACTTGGTCGCAGTGGTCGACTACCGGGCGAAGGGCATCCGTCGCGGTGATTATGTGGTCTATGCATTCGAAGGGGCGGCGGACCGCATCTTCCCCGGCCTGCACCACCAGCCGTTCTTCAAGATCGTGCGCGGCGTGGCCGGCGACACAGTGACCGTCCGGGATCGCCACGTGTTCGTCAATGGTGAGGAGGTCGGTTTTGCCAAGACCCATACCAACGTCAAACATCTTCGGCTCGATCCCATCGCCGAGATGGTGATTCCGCCATCGTATTTTTATGTGCAAGGCACCAGCCCGGACAGCTTCGATTCACGCTACAGCATCAATGGCCTGGTACGCGCCGACGCGGTCCTGGGCGTCGTCATTCCGATCTTTTGACGCGAGGAGAAAATGATGGCATTGCTTGAACCCACACCTGCGACATGGGGCTTTCACAGCCTGCCATGCGGTGAGCCGGCCGTGCGCGCCTTGTCGATCCTGTTGCTGGCCAGTAGCCTCACGGGAGCACGGGCAAAGGCCGAGGAACTGGCCGCGATCGGGCCGACGTATTCGCTTGCCGAGCAAAACTTGCTCGAGATGATCGCCCAGCGCCTGCGTGCGCTGGAAGAGAGCGGCCAGCTTCACGCACTGCAGGAGCTGGCGATCGCCAAAGGCAGGGCGGCCGTGGCCAACCCGGCGCCGGTGGCAGGTTTGACGCCGGCGAAGGCACCACGAACCGTCTATGTTGATCCCACCTATGTGCTCGACAAGAACATCCTCGATGCACAGGGTCGCGTCCTGTTCCCCGCAGGCACCCGTACCAACCCGCTCGCGATCACGTCCATGTCGAGAAAACTGCTGTTTTTTGACGCGCGCGATCCGGCACAGGCAAGGATGGCGCGCAGCCTGCTCCAGCGCGATGGCGCGCGGATCAGGCCGGTACTCGTCGGCGGCTCCTATCTGGAGCTGATGAAACAGTGGAAAACGCGGATCTACTTCGATCAGCAGGGCCGATTAGTAGGGCGCTTTGGCATCCAGCATGTTCCGGCCTTGGTGTACCAGGAAGGCATGCGCCTTCGCATTGATGAAATGGTGGCGAAATGAATCCATTCAAACAAACCGCTGCAGTGCTCTTGCTTCTCCTCGGCGCAAGCCACGCAGAGGCGGCGCCGGTCGGAACCTGCACTGGCGCCTTCCCGAACCCGATCACGGATATTTGCTGGTCATGCATCCTGCCGATCTCGCTGGGCAGTGTCACTGTGGGCAACCTGGGTGGCCAGGAAGACAGCGCCAATCCGTCCAGTCCGATTTGTTCGTGCAAAGTCAATCCGGTGATCGGCCTGTCCATCGGCTTTTGGGAACCCGTGCGCCACGTGGAAGTGGTGCGCAAACCGTTCTGCCTGGTGTCCCTCGGTGGCATCGATCTCAATCCGGGCATCCCTGCGCCAGAAGCCGCCCGGGCCACGGACGCAGGCGGCGCCCAGGACGCCTTCTACCAAGCCCACTTCTACGTGAATCCGGTCATGTACTGGCTCAAGGCGGTCGCCGATTTCCCCTGCCTGGAAGCCGGTTCTTTCGATATCGCGTACATGACCGAAGTCGACCCGTTATGGGGTGACGACGAGCTGACACTCATTATCAATCCAGAAACGGTTCTCTTTGCCAATCCCGGCGCCGTCGCCGCCTGCGCTGCGGACTGCGTGGCCGCCACGGCGGGATTTGGCCGTCCGGAATTATTCTGGTGCGCCGGCTGCCAGGGAGGTCTTTTCCCGCTCGATGGCCACGCGGCCTACCACGTGGGCGGGGTGCGCACCGCCGAACTGATGATGCAGCGCCTTACCGCCAAGATGCATCGAGAACTGCTGACATGGGGCATGCATGGCCAGAAAGGGCTGTGCGGTCCGTACTTCCTGCCGGAAATGGACAAGACGGCCTACAAATCCCAGCTGACGTATCCGATTCCGGCCACCGACAAGGAACTGGGCAAATGCTGCCAGCCTTTTGGCCGCACCACCATCGCCTGGGGAGCGGGCAAGGAATACCCCGTCAAGGGCGAAGATTTTGCGTTTATGTTGTTTCGAAAAAGGAACTGCTGTGTTGGCTACTAATCCAATCCAAGTGCCCCCAGTGGGCGTCAGGCCTGCTGCGCTGCGTGCCATGGCAGGGCTCGTTTCTCTGTTCCTGGCCCAGGCCGTGGCGGCGCAGGCGATACCAACGATTACCGACGCGGACATCGAACGCGCCAAAAAGCTGCAGCCGGTCATCACCGAGCAGGATATCGCGCGCGCCATGCACACCCATCCCATGCCGCAAGACCCGCCGCCAGGGCCTACTTCCACTACGCCACGGATGCGGATCGACGTCTTGCCGCAGCCTCGCGCAACGCCACCCGTCGATCTGGGCGCCATGGCCAAAGGCTACGAAGCGGCATCTAACCCGATCTCGCTTGCCGCGTTGAATGGCGACCGGCTGCTGGTCTTTGTGACCTTCGCTATGCCGGAAGCTGCGCTGTACAAGCTGGCAATGCAAGCCGCACAGCTGCAGGCGACCCTGTTACTACGGGGCCTGGACGACGGATCACTGGTCAAAACCGTGGTGCATGTCCAAAAAATCATGGGCGAGCGCAAGGTGGCATGGCAAATCGATCCGCAGGCATTTGACCGCTTTGCCGTACGCCAGGCACCGACCTTCGTTTTACTCAGTGCCGGCGCACCCGCCCAGGCCTGCGGGGCAGGGAGTTGTTTCGCACCGGATGCCTATGTCCGCGTCGCCGGCGACGTCTCGCTTGAATACGCGCTTAAAACCATCCAGCAACGCGCACCGCGCTTCGCCGACAGCGCCGGCCGCTTCCTGGACAAGATGGGGAAATAGTCATGCGCCGCCTGATCGCCTTGACGACCGCCTGCTGCTTGAGCAGCATGCAGCCTGCCATTGTCCTGGCGCAAGTCAACCAGGATCTGGCCGGCGCCACGGCTGCCAACCAGGCCGCCCGGGCCAGCGTCACCACCCAGAGCGCCACTGCCCACGTGCCCGGCTATACCCTGTCGCCACCCGAAACCGTCTACCACGGCAAGAGTAACCTCAAAAGCGATGCCAGTACCCACCTGGCGGCCTGCGCCCTGACACCCGGCGACCCGGCCTGCGCGGCGCAAGTGGGCGCCCTGAACTCGGCCAACACGCCGCGCCCGCCCGTGCTGGCCACCGATCCGAGTATCGCCGCCGCGCAAGCGATCGCCCGCGATCCCTTGAGTGCCGAGACGACGCTGGCCGCGTACACCACCGGCTGCCCCGCTGGCGCTACTTGTGCGCCAAAAACGTTCTGTCTCGGTACGCAATGTTTCAGTACGAGTTATACGAATGACGTCGATTTTGCGCAGGTCATGACTTATATGGAGGCCGTGCGCGAGGCCGGCGTCTATCTCGATCCGAAGACGATGACTTTGTTTAATGGCGAGGGTAATACCTGCCGCAACCGGCTCCTCAAAAACTGCTGCTATACCGATGGCGCCGGGGCCCACTTTACTAACCAGTCCCTGTTTGGCATCGGCTCGCGCCTGGTATTCGACATCCTGATGAACAGTGGCAACCGCGAGTTCATTACGCAAGGCGCCAAGGCACTGCTGACCAGTGGCGGTTTCAGCGGCAGTTATACGACGTTTGGTGTGACGGTGGCCGTCAATGGCACGGCGCTGCCAGCGGGATCGGTCACGCTGGCGACTACCGAACACCTGGCGATCGCGTTCAATCCCTGGAGCCTGGCGATGACTGCGGTGATGTACATCGCGGTCTCGATGATGTCGTGCAACGCCGGCGAGGGCAAGCTGGCGATGAAGGAGGGCGCCCAGCTATGTCACACCATCGGCACCTGGTGCAGCTCCTGCATCCGCGTATTAGGGAAATGCGTGGCGTGCATCGAGCACACGACCTCCAAATGCTGTTTTAACTCGCGCCTGGCCAGGATGATCAACGAACAGGGGAGGGCGCAGCTGGGCATAGGGTGGGGCGCGCCAAAAAATCCTGCCTGTTCCGGCTTTAGCGTGGATCAATTGCAAAGCATCGACTTCGCAAAACTGGATCTGACCGAATTCTATGCCTCGATCGTGCCGACGCTGCCCAACTTGGCGGCAATCAAGGACGCTGCCGGCCAGCGCGCGCCAAGCTGTTATCTGGGGAGAGGGAAATGCTGAATCGAACCACGACGTGCAAGGTTTTGCTTGCCCTTTGCTCCGCCATGCTCGGCGCCGCAACCAGTGCGGCTCCGGAAGCCACACCCCGCGTGGCGGTGAACGATCCGAAAGTACTGATGTTGGCGGCCATCGATGCACCCGACGGCCGTGCAGCCGGCAAGCTGACGGGAGAACTGGCGGACGCGATCACCCGGCGCTTCTCTGCCACCTCTGCGCTCTTCATGGAGGTCACGACACTGGCCCGCTACGCCCAGGATGGCTGCCGCCGGCTCAACGTCCGATTTTGGCAGGAAGGCGTCAGGCTCGCGGCAGGGCAGGCACCAAACAAACAAACGATCGATATCGGCATCAATTATTGCCGCAATGGCCAGCCGCCCGCCAATCTGCGTCGGGAGGAAACGCGATGAGAAGGTACGACTACTGCCTGGTAGTGCTGCTCGCCTGCGGCGCAGTACACGCCCAGGTTCCCGCCAGTGTCCCTGCAATAGGCCGCGCTGCTGGCGCGCAAGCCGAAGTGCGGCGCGGCTGGCATTTCTATGACGACCCGGCAGTAAATGAACCGCAGAGGGCCTCAGTACCGCCTGCGCCCGTCGCGCCGATCAAACCCACCGGGCCGCAGGCACCGCCTGAAGTCAAGGCGCTGCGTGAGCTGCAGGTGCAGCTGGAACAGCTCAAGGCCGTCGCCGTTATGCATCCAACTATCTCCAATGTGCGCCGCTACATGGAACTCGAATCGAAGGTCCTCAGGAATGCCTCGCTGTTCGCCGACCTGTCGCAGAAAGTGGCGTGGGCCAATCCGGACCTGGACCCCACCACGCAGGGCCGCCCCGTGAATGCCCAGGCGCTGGAGGTATTTGAGCAGGTGCAAATGCAGGAGAGATCTTCCGCCCTCGCCAACATCGGGAGCGACCACATCCTGATGTTCTTCTTCCGTGGCGATTGCCCGTACTGCCATGCCTATGGGCCGGTATTGCGTGCATTCTCCACGAAATACCGTATCCAGGTGCTGCCAGTCAGCCTGGATGGCGGCGCTGTGCCGGGTTTTACCAATGCCCGCACCGACAACGGTACCGCCGCCACGCTCAACGTCAAGCAAGTTCCGGCGCTGTTTTTGGCACAGCCCATCACCGGCAAGATCATGCCGGTCGGTTTTGGTGTGCTGTCGGAAGGCCAGTTGGTGGAACGGATCGATGCCCTGCGGCCGCGCGCCGCAGAAGCCGTCGAAGCGCCGCTGACACCACATTACTCATCTCGTTAAGGAGCTCATCATGCCTATGCGCAAACTCATCATCGCACTATCCCTGTCCACCGGCACCCTGTGCACCCATCCGGCCTTCGCCGGTGACTTGAATGCCGAAGTCAACAAGATGTTCAACGACCTCGGCGCCATCGGCAACTACTCGGCGCCGGGCGCCTTCCGTGGCCAGGTCTACAACACCTATAGCGGCGGCAGCCTGATGCTGCGCGCGCCGAACAAGACGTATCAACTCATGGCCATCAACTACCCGACGGCCAAAGCTGGCTGCGGCGGCATCGATCTTTTCGGTGGCTCGTTTTCCTACATTTCAGCGGCCGAATTCAAGAATATGCTCAAGAACGTTACCTCTGCGCTGCCTGGCGTGGCGTTTCAACTCGCGCTCGAATCGGTGTCCCCGATGCTCGGCGGTATCACCAAGTGGACCAAAAACCTCGAGTCCATGATGACGAATGCGCAAATCAATTCCTGCAATACCGCCAAATCCCTGGTCTCGTCGGCCGCCGAGGCCACGGGGTTCAGCTCCAGCAAGGCCTGCGAGGACATCGCCGTCTCGCTGGGCCTCGAATCGGACTATGCCGCCGCAGCCGTCCGCTGCAAATCCGACAAAGGTTCTATTCTCGATACGGCGCGCAAATCTTCCGATCCCCTGGTCAAAAACAAGGCCCCGTTCGTCGGCAACCTCACCTGGGAATCGCTTAAGCTCGCCGGCAACTACCTGGACGACAAGGAGCGGGAAATGATCATGAGCATGGTCGGGACCGTTATTTTCTATTCGGAAGGACGAGACCCGAATCCGATCGCACCGACCTTCACATCGATCTCCCAGCTGCTCTATGGCCAGTCGGATGCCGGGAGCGGCAACGTCCACCAAACGGTCCTGCGCTGCAACAACTACACCAACTGCGACCAGGTCACCATCGACCCCGAGTACGTCCACACCCCGTTTACAGTCAAGGTCGAAAAGCTGATGCGCTCGATCGCCTACAAAATCGAGACGCGCACACCGATTCCCAACATGTCGCCGGAGGTCGGTTTTGTGAACCAGACCAGTGAGCCTGTCTACCGCATGCTGTCGATCGGCGCATCGTTTCCTTCTGCCACAGCCAATGAGCAGCTGATTGCCACCTATCGGGATGTGATTGCCGCGGATTACGCCTACATGTTTCTGGAGAAGAACCTGCGGTTGGGGATGCAAGCCCTGGAGAAAGATTTTACTTTAGACATGAAACAGCAGGGGAGAGCCCAAGAAATCCGGCTGCGCGCCAAGGACATGCTGGCCCAATTGTCCCGCGAAAAGACCCTCGTGTACCAGAAGGTGAACTCCCTCACGGAGGTGTCCAACGACCTGGAACACCTGGAACGGCATATTCGCGCCAATATTCCGCAGCATGTGCTTGATATGTTAGGTCGCCGGGCAGCCTACATGCACTGATGACCGGAAAACGAGGAGAAATATCATGTGGGAAATTTTTGCTTATCAAAACTCGGACAGTTTGTACGGACTCATGAACGCGGTTGCTGCCATGGTCGGCGCCAATACCTACCGCAATGCGCTTGGCATCACCGTCGTGTGTGGCTTCGTGTCTGCCCTTGTCGGCTATGCTTTCGCTCCGGAAAAGATGGTGGGCTGGAAGTGGCTCGCCTCGGTAGTCCTGGTATTTTCAGTACTCGTAGTGCCGAAGGTGACCGTCGGCATCGTCGACAAGACAGGAGGTTCGGCCGAAGTCTTCATTAACAACGTACCGTTCGGTCTGGCGGTGCTCGCTTCGCTGACCAGTACGGTCGGCAACAGCCTGACAGAACTCGAAGAGGCTGCCATGCAGGTGATCCCGGGGCCGGCCGGCATGCCGGATAAGCTGAGCTATCAGAACAATGGACTCATGTTCGGCAGCCGGCTGGTGCGCGAAACGTCCAAGGTCGTGTTCCAAAGTCCGTACTTCAGGAACGATTTGATTAATTTTCTGCACCAGTGCACGATGTACGATCTGGCCTCGGGCTACCTGTCACCGGAAGCATTTGCGACCTCTGGTGACGTTTGGGCGCTCATGGGGGATCCTAATCCTGCCAGGTTTACCGGCGTCACGAATGCGGCCGGCGCGGCGGAGTTGCTTCCCTGTCCGCAAGCATATACCAAGCTATCGGCAAAGATGCCTGCCGAAGTACAGCGTATCCAGGGCACACTGGCATTCCGAATGAACCCGACGCTACCCGGACCGGTCGCAGCGGCGCTGATCGCAGACCAGGTTCAGCAGGCTTATATCAAAGCAAGAATCGCGGACGCCTCGGCGACAGCAGCCGACATCATCCGCCAAAACGCACTCATCAATGCGGTGAACGACACCAGCCTTCTGGCGAGCCAAAAGGTCAACGATCCGGCCACCATGATGCTGGCTATCGGCCGCGCGCAGGCGGTGGCACAGACCAATGCGGCATGGATCAACGCTGGAAAAGTAGCAGAACAAGCACTGCCCGTCATCCGCAACGTGGTCGAAGTGGTGGCGTACGCAATGTTCCCGCTGATGATCCTGCTCCTTATGCTGGCTAACGGCAAAGATACCGTGGCCGGTTTCAAGAACTATGCGTCTGTGCTTATCTGGATCCAGCTTTGGCCGCCGTTGTATGCCATCCTTAACTACGCCGCGACCATGTATGCAATGCGCGACCTCGCCGCAGCCGCTAATGTTGGCAACGGCGTCAACGCCCTGTCGCTGACAACGTCATCAGGCATTTTTTCCACAGCGATTTCCGGCGAAGCAGTGGTCGGTTACATGACGCTGAGTATTCCTTTCATTGCCTGGGCCGCTCTCAAGCGCATGGAGAACTTTGGCACCGCGCTCATCGATGGCACGCGCCTGCTGCAAGGAAACGTGACCACCGCCACCAATTCGGCCGCAACGGGGAATGTATCCATGGGCAATATCGCCATGGATCAGAAGACCTTGACGCCTGTCCGCTCGTCACCGTTCTTCAGGAATCGGCAAAACGATCTTTCAGGAAATAGCTTCACCACCAATGTGTTGTCTGGGCTGACTGCGGTTAAGGCGTTGGCCAATGAAGGACCAGTATCCAGAATAGTGGAGGGGAAGGTCACGGAGAATCATGTCGCAGCTGCCACGCAACAAGTATCGGCAGCGGAGTCAAATGCTGTTGCTGCAGCAAGGGATAAAGCCGCCGCCTTGTCGAATGCCCTGCTGCATGTCGACGGAACTAGTGCTACAACAAATCGGTCTAAAGGTGTCACAAGAAACAGTGTGGAAGGATTTGGCGCACGTGCGCAAGAGCTGAAGCAACTTACCGACACCATTGGGAAAGCCGTGGGGGCGAGCGAGCAACAGGTCGCAAGCGTAGCATTTGGGGTAGCGGCCGAGCTCAACATTGGCACGCCGCAAGCGGGGAAAATTCCTGGGGCTAAATTTGCGATACCAGGCCGTGGTGGAAAACAGTACTCCGCCTCAATAGACCAAAAAGAATCGGAGATAAGGCAACACTTGAGTAGTGACGATGTTTCAAAATTTAAAGATTGGGGCGAAATGCTAGTCAATAATACTAGTTTATTGAACTCTATTATTTCGGATAAAAGGACCGCCGCCGAAAATGCAGCCCGGATCACCGAGACGGTAGCGACCTCGGAGCGTGCAGATGCAACGTTGCGCGAACAAGTAAACTACGCCACTAGTATATCGGCAGCGTATTCGCGCGGGGATTCTTTTAATTTTGATCTTGCAAAGGATCCCCGCAATATTCAACTGTTTGAATCACTTCTATCACACAACCAGAACAGTGCAGCTGCCAAAATTATTATCGACTCCCATCTCGGAAGCATTGCAAACACTCCCATATTGCCAACCACGAACAGCAATTTTCCAGAATCATTTGATTCCGTAAGAGTGGCATATCGCGACATGAAGAACAATCCATCGCTTCATCCCGACATCGATAGGAAGCATCAGGCTAACAAATCACGTACACATTCGACAACTCAAAATGGTCCTACAAACAGCGTTAAAAACGACGAGGGAGCATCTCTACCAGCACATCTACCGTTAAAAGGGGAAGATTGGATGACAGCAGAGCAAGCTAGAATTAATAAATCGTCTACGAAAGTTCAGTCAGAAATAGAAACAATAAATGAAAAATCCAGAGATGAGAAAAATAAGGGGCAACAAAAATTTAGAAATGATAGTGGAATTGTCGAGACTCCGACTGGCAACATTTCGTCGAAAAAGTCGTTGTTCGGCAAGGCGAACAAACTAGTCACCGAAGATCCAGACATTGTTGCGGAAGAAATGAAAGAAATCAGAAAAAAAGGCATAAAAAAATTGAAAGAATTTTTTCATAAGCGATAATTCTATTGTGGTTCGCGCATGAGCCATTGAGGGTCCAAAGCTGGATCTCCACTTTCGTCTAATCGATAGGCCGGATTACTAAAGTATTTAGTTCCGTCACATTCATATTCATTCGTGTTAATGACTAATTGCGATGAATAAAAGTGATCCTCTCTGAGAATTTTTTCATGAATAAGTATAACCAAAAAAATTATCCCATATAAAAATAAAAGTGTAAAAAATCCAATAACTGCAACCACAACAACTAAGAGTAAAGGCTCGCCGAAACTCAACAAAACCCCAATTATTACACCGGCAAGTCCACAAAGAAACATCTGCCTTATTGCCTTCACGATAACCTCAAGAATGCATGTTTATATATTAATATACTAGCAAAAACAAAAAAAATATCAAGGGAGACTAAGCGGGATAGACAGGTTTAATTTTTCATGGGGATTTACATTATGAAATTATTGCATATAAGCTTTGCTCTAATTTTGGCATTTGCGGTTTCATCGGTGCAAGCGGTTGCACTCGCACAAAAGCCCACAGACGACTCAGTCTGCGATTTGTCGACGATGACGACGTATAGATTGTCCCAACGAACTTTCGTCGAAGCACGCACGCGAGACGAGAACGTTATTTACGCTCGGCTAGCTCTTCGATTTATAACAAGTCATTGTAAGAATGGCCAGCTCTTGCTGCTCCATTCTGAGGATGGCATCGCTTTCGATGATCAATATTTTCGGGTTGTTACTGCTCAGTTATGTAGTGTTTCCAAGGTCACACGAGAAGCAGCGAGCACGCAAGAATATCCTCAGGCTTTTGTTATGCGCTGCCCAATCTCAAAGCTCAAAGAAGCCACCGCCGCATTAGCCGAAATGGAAAAAGCAAAACCGACGGAAGCCATGATCAAGGACGGCGCGCCGATGCGAAGTGCACCGCCAAACCGGAGAGAAGAAGAAAAAAGAACGTGCGGTGACAAGATGACCTGGGAAACTGTCGTACTGGGTTGGGGGGGCAGTTGTCGCTAACTTATCGCGCCTAACCCCCAAGGAAACGCCATGGAAAATAAAGACGATAAGATTCAAGCTGAACTGCAGGCCACCAATCTCGCACTACTGATGTTGGCCGAGATACGCGAACAACGCGCGGGATTCAGGGAAGAACGCCTGGCGCTTGAACGGGATCGAAAATTTTCTCGCCACCTCACGTTGACGCTGAAGTCGTTGCTCGTTCTCATGCCACTCTTGTTCGGTCTGTACTTTTTCATGCAAACGTTGCAGTTTAAAATAGGTCCCTTCAGCCCGGTCATAGGCATTGTGCACATCGAAGGCGAGATCGCTGCAACCTCACTCGCGTCCGCCGACAAGATCGTGCCGGCCCTGAAGCGCGCGTTTGAGTCCAGCAACGTTACGCAGATAGTTCTGGCGATAGATAGTCCCGGCGGCGCGCCGGTCGAGGCCGAGCGTATCGGAAACGCGATTCACTCTTTCAGGAAAAAGCACCCGAAACCAGTAGTGGCGGCGATCAGCAACGTCGGCGCATCGGCCGCCTACATGATTGCGTTGCACGCCGACAAGATCATCGCGGGAAAATACAGTCTGGTAGGATCGATCGGCGCCATCATCGCGCCATGGCAACTGTCGCGTGCGCTGGATCGGATGGAAATCTCGCAGCAGGTATATGCATCCGGTCACCTGAAGGCATTCTTGAATCCGTTCACACCGCCTAGCCAGGACGCGCAAGCCAAGGCGCAGGATTTGGTGGACAGGGTAGGGCGAACCTTTTTGCGCGAACTAGAGGAACGGCGCGGCCGCGTCCTGCGGCACGACGTCAATTACGCCAGCGGGGAAATCTGGAGTGGGTTAGAAGCAAAGGAAATCGGCCTGATCGATGCCATCGGCACGATGGATGACTTCGTGGATGCTCAAAAGGATGTGACTGCATTCAACTTTGGACCACACCCTGGCGGATTTGGCCAAATGGGTGCCCTGATCTCAACCTCGTTCATTTCTTTGCTCGACGACGTCATCGCGAGGCAGAGGTTTCAGCTCAGGTAGAGGAGGGAGAGCGGAGCTGCAATTCAGTACGGTATGCAATCCATGTCAAGCAAAAATACGGCGCAAATTGGCTAGCTTTCTTGTGGCCGATACTGCCTTCACACGAGTAAGCTTGAAGAATCATGGAAAGATATCAAGCCTACAGGTTCGAGTTGAGACCAACCGGCGAACAGGAGCGCGCCATGCGGCGCTTCGCCGGCTCGTGCCGGTTCGTGTACAACAAAGCCTTAGCTCTGCAAAAAGAAAATCACGCAGCAGGCAACAAATTCATCGGCTACGTGGCCATGGCTAAGCACTTGACCGGGTGGCGCAATGGTACGCAAACGCCGTGGCTGAAAGCCGCACCCTGCCACCCATTGCAACATGCCTTGAAGAACTTGGAAAAGGCGTACAAGAATTTCTTCGAGAAACGGGCCAACTTCCCCAGATTCAAGCGCAAAGGTAGCGGCGACAGCTTCCGCTACCCTGATCCGAAGCAGTTCAAGCTCGACCAAGCCAACGATCGCATTTTCCTGCCCAAGCTCGGCTGGCTGCGTTACCGCAACAGTCGTGACGTATTGGGCGAACTCCGCAACGTCACCGTCAGCCAATCAGCTGGCAAGTGGTTCGCGTCGATCCAGACCCGTCGCGAGGTCGACCTAACCTTGCCTAAAGCAGCGACTGCGATCGGCATTGACGTTGGGATCGCCCGCTTTGCCACCCTGAGCGACGGCAGCTTCATCGCGCCGCTCAACAGCTTCAAGAAACACCAGCAGCGCTTGGCGCGCTACCAGCGCCGCATGGGCCGCAAGGTCAAATTCAGCAGTAATTGGAGAAAGGCAGTCGCCAAAGTTCAACGCATTCACACCCGCATCGCGAATGCCCGGAAAGACTTCCTGCACAAAACCACGACAACAGTCTGTCAAAAACACGCGCTCGTCTGCATTGAGAATTTGCAGGTAGGGAATATGTCCAGGTCCGCCAAAGGCACTGCCGAACAGCCGGGCAAGAAGGTCAGTCAAAAGTCGGGGCTGAACCGCGCCATTCTCGATCAAGGATGGGGCGAGTTTAAGCGGCAGCTAGACTACAAGATGGCGTGGAGTGGCGGCATGCTGCTTGCCGTGCCACCGCACCACACTAGCCAGACTTGCCCGACTTGCAGGCACATATCAAAAGACAATCGGCAGACCCAGGCGAAATTCCTATGTGTCAATTGCGGCTGCGCAAATCACGCCGATGTAGTTGGAGCCGCAAATGTTTTAGAGCGGGGGCACCGCTTGCTAGCCTGTGGAGAGATGGCGCAGTCAGGCCGCTCGAAGAAGCAGGAACCCCTCGAAGCGTGTAGCAACTCATCGCGCCGCGCCGTAGAAATCCCTGTCCTTTAGGCAGGGAGGATGTCAATTTAGCCTGTGGAGAGATGGCGCAGTCAGGCCGCTCGAAGAAGCAGGAACCCGCCGAAGCGCGTCGCAACTCATCGCGCAGCGCCGTAGAAATTCCCGCCCTTTAGGCGGGGAGGATGTCAATGGAACAAGGCGAAATCTCGCGCCCAGAAGATTCACCCCCGTATCGCCAAGGCTAGACGCGACTTCCTGCACAAGGCTACAGTGGCGATTAGCAAAAACCACGGGCTTGTCTGCATTGAGGATTTGCAGGTACGGAATATGTCCAGATCCTCCAAAGGCACCCTCGAACAGCCGGGCAAGAAGGTCAGCCAGAAGTCGGGGCTGCACCGTGCCATTCCAGACCAGGGTTGAGACGAGTTCAGGCAGTAACTCGCGTACAAGATGGAATGGAACGGCGGCAGGTTACTGGCCGCGCCACAGTACCACACCAGCCAGACGTGTCCGGCTTAGGGGGCGGCAGGACGGGAACGGCGCGTACGTCACCGCTTCAACAATACACTGCACCCAATCCGACAAAAAGTCTATTTTCAAGCGACTTGCAAGCGTCTAGTGAACTCGTAGCGATTCAACCTGGAATGGTAAGGAAAGGAAAGGTTAACTAGACCATGAGTAGTGGCTCGCAGGTATCTGGCATCTACATCAACACCTGATCCGGTATAGCGTACTCGCACGCCGACGACTCCCCATGGAAATTAGGTTAAGTTAGGCTTGATTCAAAGTCAGTGAAGCTGCGACCTAAGGCGATTCGCCTCTAAGGCCTAGGTTCATTTTTTTTAGACGCGCAGATTGCTCACCAATTGCTTTTGCACGACCGGGTTCGACGATGAAATCCGCCAACCAAGAATACTCTCCCCTTAGATCAGAAGCTTTGATACGGTCAGCCAAGAGGCAGGCATCTTCCACAAGGGCGTACGAATCCAGCGAATCGAATGGACTATCTTTCACATGAGTGGAGAGAAACTTGCGCAGCCCATTATCGTTAGCACAGATTTTCCCGACCACTTCGTAGGTCTCACCATATGTATAGTTTAGCTGGGCGAATCGATGAAGGATCGCATGCATTCGAGGCTCTTCCGAAAGCACGCCCGTCACGACGCTCCGTCGAACATTATCAGACCAGGTGGCAATTGCCTCATTGACCACATCACTGCTGGATATTAGCTGATCATCAGCTTCCTTGGCCATTCCGGGACGCATGATCCATTTTCCCTGATCGGTCGCAGCTTCTAGCAGGACATTTTCCGAAATCGACAGAGGCGATCTTGCAACGACCTGGAGAAAGATTGATTCACGCTTTTCTGCAGGAGCTTTCCGAATTAAACACTCCAACGATTTGGAGAAAAGATTCGCAAGATCTGCTGTTAGGCCAGACTCCGAGCGAAGCGCACGCTCTATTAACGCATTGGCGCTCCCGTCTACGTTCAGGTTTTGGCTAGAAGGCAGATAATTGCAAATCCATTCGAGAAGTAGTCCTAGTTCACTAGGCTCGTCGGTTGCTAGTGCCTCTGCGAGCTCTTGTGGTTTCGATAGTTTTTCGTGAATGTCGCTCGCTTCTGGCACGCTTTCCAGCGAGGTCATGAGGAAGTATCTTGCCAGCCGGTCGGGATCCGCGATATGAAGATTGGCTTCCGCCACACGATTTCGCTTTCCTGCGCCCTCGGGAAAAAGGAATGCGCAGACTTTTTTAGCCAACTTGTAGTCGGATTCCTGTTGGGGTAGGTGTTTTGCCCAGAGTGGTTTATCACTTTTACGCTCAGAATCCAGTGCAGCCCATTCAGCCCAGTCGAAATCATGTGATTCAAAACCAGAATCCCCACGGAAATAGTGACCACCGGTGAAATCCGCCGGATGACGGTGGACACTGTCGCGGACTTTTGGGAAACGCTGTGAGAAGGCTTCGAATACGATAACGTCTACAGCGTTAACCTCGTTTATGGTTGCAGGAAGGCTTAACATCAGCCTATTCATCAGACGGACAACATCCCTTGGGTGGCGCGCAAGTCGAGCTAAATATCCAATCGCCTTCTGGTAGGCGGACATTTCATAATCGCGGAGTTCAATCCCTAACGACGAAAGAAGGTGAAGCACCTGTTTGTCCACGAAGTTCCTGAGCTGATATTCAAACAGCGGCGGTATTGGGTATGCTACTTGAACTATCTTTTCAAGGTATGACAGGCCAGAATCAACGTTGCCATTTCCCAGCGCCGCCGCAACAACGTCGCGGTCATAGGCGAGCAAATAAGTAGTTCTGGGGAAATCAGCAACGGCCTTGATCGCCTGAACAACGGTACGAATCTCATCTGCAGGTAATCTGTCCACGTCGTCTACGATCACCACAATTGGACGATCGAGATCCCTCAGGGCATCTATTACATCAGCTTTCTTCTTCGCCAGATCCAGGGTAGGCAAAAGTTTTTTCAAATCACCTAGTGCGTCTGTGGCGTCCTTTGTACCATCCACAACGGTTCCGGTAATCGCCCCAACATCCTCCGCAATGTTTCCCGCGAAAGCAATGCCAGGAATGTACTTGAGGTACTTAAGGTGTTTTAACAACCCGATATACCCCAGTAGCTTCTCTCCAGCATTGATGGCTTTTTCTGGCGAACTCGGATCGAGATTAATTGCGGCGGCAATTTGGGTGACCAACGCGTCGACCAGTGCTCCCGTGTTGCTAACCATCCAAGGATTGAAATCGACCACAATAGGCGGCAACTCAGCCGCGTCACATCGGGGTAATTCTTTTTTTACAAAGCCAATTATTGTGCTTTTCCCGCTTCCCCAGCCCCCTTCGATACCAACCACCAACCCTTCACCTGCACTTACGAATAGAAGCGCTTTCGCAAGCGACTTCGCAAAGTGCGAGCGCCCTAGCGCGTCGGATTCTGCAGGACGATCAGGTATATAGGTCGGTGATGTCATATCTGCCTTGGTGGATTAGCTTGGATAAGCCTCTTATCTTATTTTACGATGATTGTGCACACCTACACTATGAAATCATACGTGCCAAGTTCAAGGTATCTGGTGCTTTTCTATCAAGCCATGAGTCTCTATTAAATGTACACAGGGGGCGGCGCCGCGACGGTTTATTTGCGCGAGACGGTGCGTGCGCCGCTAGTGAACTGTCGAAAGTCAGCATTGCCGATGGACGGCAGTTGTCTAATAGATATAATGGGGCAAGTCCACCACGTCAGCGCAACCATGCCAAATTTACGATTCACCGCCCACTTTCCGATTCAAAAACGGAAAAGCACTTTTCCCCCGGTTGGACAAGCGAGCGAGTGCTACCACGTCGCCTCGGGGGCATTGCACGTGGCGGTTGATATCCCCGCGGGCGAGATCTATGCAGTTGCCCAGGCCGAGGCCGAGGTCAGCGCCGAGCTTCACGCTTGGCTTATGTCCTCCACAATGTCGGTGAAGAGCTATCCGGCCGAGCTGGCGAGCGTCCTCGGAAGCCTGGACGGTGCCGCGCGCCGGGTTGTTGAGGCGATCAAGTATTTCCTCATACGTCCCGATATTTTCGATAATGCGCTTGGGATGGCGGCTAATTTCACATGGTCAGACGGTGAAGGCGAAGAGAAATTTGTCCCGATACCGCCCGAGACCAGCAGCTCCGCGATGGTGACGTTTTCGACGGGCGGAGCGGCGGCGATGCAGGTGGGCCTGGACAAGGGTTACCGACCGCTGATCGGTATGCGACATCTGTTCAGGGCGATGCAGGAATCGGAGCCTCGATTTCGTTGGATTGACATTACCATTGCTCTCGAGCTTGCAATCAAGGAAGCCTTGATCCGCAAGCATCCCGAAATTGAGTTGCTTATTCTCGAAATGCCTTCGCCCCCATTAACCAAGCTGTACGACAAAATCATGAAGCACTACCTGGGCGAGAAGTCACCCTATCTGGCTGTGATTAAGACAGGAATGGAAACGCGCAATAAGTTATTGCATCGCCCCGACGGGGTGGTGATAACCGAGACCCAGGCAGCCGATTACCTGCGGGAGGCGCATAAGGCGATCAACCACGTTTTCAGCCTTCTGTACCCCGAGTGGAGCGTAGCCAAAGGAATGACGTCCGGGTTTTACACCAATACGGGAAAAACGACGTGAAAATCGCCTTGCTAGGGCCAGGCTCGACTTTCGCTGAGTATTCGCATCCAAACGACCGCACTTTAGCTTTCGGTTCTCGCCACCGTTTCGCATTCTAAACCAACCACAAATTCGCATTGGCTTCAACCGCCAGCACGTATATCCGACGATTCGGAAGGTCAAAAGCCACGGCATGGTTAGATACCGCCGCAAAGCGAGAGAAGTGTTTCTTCGCCGGTTTAAGCATGAGCCGCAATGCAATGCTATAAATAAGAAGTGACCTAAGGAAAACGCGCCCTAATGGCGCCCGCAACCGGCCGGCAGCCGATGGAGTAGTGGTGCATGTCAATTGAACCCCTCACGCATGAGCAGTCCGTCCGGCTCGCTGTTGTGACGATCCGCGAAGCCTTGAAACTTGGTCCGGACCGTTCTAGCGTATCGACGACCGAACGTATCATGGTCGCGTTCGCTGCCTGTGATCGCTCGTTGTGGTTGCCGGAATCGACGTTGACCACAGTAAAGCTTTGGCAGCAACTGGATGATCGCCAACGCGAAGCACTTACGGTTTACTTCAAAAGCTAATCGTAGACAGGCAAATGAGCTACTACCCCGTCATCTTTAAGGCTGCTGGCACCTCCCAATGGGAAATGCTTTATGCCGATTTGAGCTTATTTATCTAAAAAACAATTTTTAAGGCCCTGCCGGCGTGGCGTTCCCTTTCTGGCAACATCCAGAATTATCATGCCTACGGAGCTGCAGCACATTCGCATCATTAAGACGTTGGACACTGAAGTGGAAGCACGGGACCGAATCAATAAGGCCAATTTGGCGGATATTGCCGAGATGAACCGAGGCTCCGAAGTTATGATCATTAGTCCCGGCAACGGTCATAAGCTCGAACATTTAGCTGAAGCTGGGGAGGACGTGACCGGAGTACTTTTAACGTGTGGCCTGGCTCTTCGTCATCAATCTTTGGTGCCTCAAAAGCGGTAGCAGCGTAGACGTTCGGCATTATTGGAGCAGTAATTGTGGCAGCACTGACAAAACGGCTCGGCTTGACCTGAGCGCTCAGTAACAAAGAAAACCAGCGCTGCTTGGCGCTCCGTGCTGGCCGGATGCCAGCGAATTGAAGGCCGCCTCGAAGCGGAAAAATCATGATTACAGTAACGGTAGAAAAAAATGCAAAAGGGAAGTACAAAGTAGCTGACCAAGCCACGGGCGAAGTCTACGGATACACGGATGCCAAAGACGACGTCGTTGACCTAGTGCGCGACAAAACGGGCGATCTTGACGTCACAGTACTTGCAGGTAACGACTGAGGAAAACCCATCGCCGCACCCATGCCAGCCTTGTGCTGGCATTTGACGTATGAGGGGCTGGTACTGTGCTAGTCCGATGGACGCGATATTACCACCAAGAATCTGGTTGTCGGCTTCTTAGATTACCTGAAGACTCAAGGGGCTACTTATCAATCGAAGATTGTAACGCCAGATGATGCGACTACTGGCCTATCCAGCTCGAGCTATGCTGTATCTCTATGTGGACGGCCAAGTCGTTATGAATTTAATTTTGACCGTTGCTGCACCTAGCGGCAGTAAATTCCAAGTTGCGCTTACTGCATCCAAAGCAGAAACTTGATATTTGCATGTTGATGTCGCTGGCCGCGTTCGGCCAGAAGCGGTCATCGCGCATTTATAATATTCTGGCGTATTCAGTTGTCGATTCGAGCGAAAAAAAATAGGGAGTTTATATGACCGACCGAATTGAGCCACTTGGTGAAATTTTGCTTTGCTCTGACTGCTTTAAAGATGAGGGACTTCGGATTGATGCTGCAAAACATGGTATTGAACAAGACGGTAATTGCCCGAACTGTCAAAGCCCCTATGGGCAAAAGCTGACCCTACGTCATGTTAAAAGTCTAGCATGGCGCTTTTTCGTTAGTGGAACAACAGTCAGGGCCGAGTACGGCGCAGCGCCAGTAATTCAGTTGAACGAGGAGCATTACGGTCGGAGTGACATCGTCCCGTCAGCGTGGCTTAAGAACGATGTCAACCTGATTGAGGAGACCGCTAAAATTGGAATTTTCCATTATGGACCACGACTGTGGATGGTCGGTGAAGTCGAGCCGCTAAAGGCGCTGCAGGACCCAGTTACTCGACCTCAGATTATCGAACGCATCCTGAAGTAGTATCCTGAGGGTACTCTCAGCGTCGGCAGTAAATTCTATCGACTGCGTGTAGGCCCTGAGCGCCCAGCCGATTCTTCAGAGTATGATAGCCCGCCAGTAGCTTTTTCGGGTAAAGGGCGTATGGACTCTCCCGGTCTACCTGTCATGTATGGATCGCAAGATCTAGACGTTTGCATTCACGAATGCAGAGCGTCGACGGAGGATGAAGTCTATGTCGCGACCTTGAAGTGTAAACGGGATATCCGCTTATTGGACCTCTCTCACCCCTTGGAGGAAACTGAGTCTGTGTCCGAATTCGAGAGTCTGGATATGGCTATTCACATGTTGTTTCTTGCCAGATCTCACTCATATGAAATTACGCGGGACATTGCTCTCGCTGCGAAGGATGCTGGTTATGACGGTGTGATTTATTCGTCCTTCTTTAGCTTGATTCGCACAGGAGCCCATCCTTTCGAGACCGTATACGGTATGTCGCTTCGTCGAATCCATCCAGAGCGAAAACAATACGTGGATGCTAGTACCATTCGCAATTTTGCCTTATTTGGTAGACCGGTGGAGAGTGACCTGGTCAGTGTCGAGTGCATTAATCGTTTGATCCTCACCCAGGTTGGATATCGCGGGCATTTCGGACCTATTGAGTATTGAAATCAATGGTGGATTAACGAGGCGTTGGGACGGCTGTTTCTATTTTCTGACTCTGCCGAAAACTCGCCGTTGACACGTGGGTCAAGCATCAGAGTCGGACATTGGAACGAATCAATGCATTGCTTTCGATTCTTCAAAACCCTGCGGTGCTACCGGGTGCCCAAGCCCCAGCTTGAGAGGAGCAAGGGGGGGACCTGAAGGTGGCGCTTGTCAGTTTGCTTAACCTCGTTGTTGACATGAGGTGGCATATCGAAAATTTAGGCACGGAGTCATGGAATTCCAAGAAGACATATTGCATAATAGCAAAGTCAATTTAGTGACTAACAATTGAAGTCCTTCATAATTTCGGGCCCCTTAATGACCTTACGATTTTTGCATTTTTCAGATATCCATTTTGGGCAGGAGGACCGGCTCGGCGCCTGGGAAGTTCATAATGACGTTCGAGCCGAAGTATTGGCTGATTGTCGCCGCGTCATTGCAGATGGTTTGCTTGAAAAGCGTGTCGATGCTATTTTGGTCACTGGCGACATTGCGCAACAGGGTTTGGAAGCTGAGTTTAAGCAAGCAGTGGAGTGGCTTGACCAGGTCACTGAGGTTGTTGGTTGCCCTCGCACAAGTGTCCACGTCATCCCGGGAAATCATGATGTAGATTTGACCTTGATGGGTAAGACAGCGAAAACTGTGCAGGACCAGATCCGAGCACTCGCGACTAGTGAAATACCTGCTTTTATGAAAGATCTGTCGAAGGACAGCGACAATCCGTTACTACGAAAATTCACCGATTACAGGGCGTTCGCCGAGGCGTATGGCAGCGATTTTCACAGCACGGGGCGCCCGGTTGCTATCCACTCACATGCACTAGATGAAAACAGGTCCCTAAGATTTGTTGGCCTCTGCTCAGTTTTAGTCTGCGATAAAGACGATAACGTTGGTAACATGGTGCTCGGCCCTAGCCAGTATGTGATTCCACGAGAACAGCAGGTTGAGGACGTGTACATGATGCACCATCCTTTAAGCTGGTATAAAGATTGTGCTGAGATCACACCATATATCAACTCGAGAGCAAGGGTACTTTTGACTGGTCATGAGCACGCCCCTGCACTAAAGAAGATCGTATATGACGATGGCTGGGAGCAATTGCACATTGCCGCTGGTGCACTTAACCCGCCGCGTCAATCAACCGGATACACGTTTAGCTACAGCTGGATCGAATTCAGTCATGGATTTGAAGAAGGATCTGAGGTTATCAATGTCACCGTCTATCCGCGCATTTGGACATCATCGACTCGTTTTGGTCCCGATAGGGAAAAAACGGGCGGAGAAAATTCTGTCCGGATTCAGCTAAAGGTCTCGCCGCCCAAGGCAGTAGCTACAGCTTCCGCCGTTGGTGCGCGATTAGAGAATCCTATCCCTGTTCAGTATGAACATGAGGAGGAGGTTGCGATGCCTACGAATGAGCCTCTGCCAAACCGTGTTTTAGACCAGGAAGCATTTGACACGCTTCGGTTTCTTTTCTGGCGATATTTTGAACGCAAAACCCGCCAGCAGGTCCTGGTCAATCTTGGATTGCTTTTGCCTTCTACGCGTGTACTTCCGGAGGCATATGAAAAACAGGCCTTTGAGCTTGCTGCTGCCGAGAATAAATTAGGGGTGTTATGGGATGCAATAATGCCCGCGGTGCCTCCCGACGAACGTCGTCCAAACCCCTTTACTGCGAAATAGGAAGAGCATGTTACAAACAATCGGAGAGTGGTACAAACTTATCGATCTCGACTTGACTGACGATTTGCTCGGAAAGCGAAGGGCGGCAGCTTCGGCGTTCGTTGATGATTTGGTAAAATTGCCAGTTGATGCTGCAATTGATGCCGTCGCTTTTGCGCTCGACATCTTCTCGAATGATCGCAAATTGCAAAATGGAACGCGCGAAACTATTCTGGCGGCAGTGCTCAACGCCCATCCGTCGTTCGATGCACAACAAACAACTGCAGACGCAGACTTGAAAACGTGCTGCGCAGTCGCATTAAATGAATTTTTTGTACGCCAGGCGGAACGTCGCAGTATTTTGCGATCAAGCGTTTTGCCCGCAAGTTGTACAGCTGCTGCACTACGCTGGCGAACAACTAAATCCGGTGTCCATGTTTCCCAATGCATGAATAGCCTCCTACAAAATGCCGAAGCGATTCTGGATGCCGCGGATGAGCGTCGACGCGTGCGAAAGGATCTACCAAAGGACAAGTTCAAGAACTCACTCGCGGAAGAGGGCGCAACTCTTTCGACGGCGGGTGAATCCATTGATTTGCTCTACTCGGAGATGCTGAAGGACAGGGAGGAAATCCAGGCGCTTTGGTGGGTATTCGGCGGATATTCGCATCTCAGGAAAAGCGCATTTCAAGACTTGAGTGCGAGCGATGCTGCCATCGTTGCAGGTTGTGAACTAGCTCAAATCATTAAAGCACCAGCTACTTTTGCACTAACGGCCTTGTGCGCTCGTGCTACTCGTGCAGCACCGAACGCACATGAAAAAGCTGCATTTGGAACCATTCTTCAGAACGTTGGTACTGACTGTTGGAAGGCGCTAGATATAACAACACGTGCCGAAAGTTTGATCCGAAAGCATCCGTCAATTTTCCCGGTCTCTTATACTGGATTACGCCTTACTGAGGACGGGGCTACTGCGACAGACATCGTCAGGGCTATGTCTGACTGGGGGGCAATGGAAGAAGCGTCAGCCCTCATCGTTTCTATGCAACTTTTTGCAGAACGAACGATTTTAGTTCAAATTGAGGATCGATGATGACGGTAACCTGTACAGAGGAAGGGTGCCTAATCGCATCGGAAGGCATTTGCGCTCGCTCTGGAGGAACAAGCCTTTGTGAGAAAGCGACAGTAAGTGTTGAGGATGAGGTCGCGAAGCAGGTTTCCGCAATCGTAATCGAGGCACAAATCGTAGCTAGAGAGCTAATCAGTACCGAGGCGTTAATACACCCGGGAACCGAGCTGGGCATTGCGGATGCTGCCGAGCTGATGTGCGAGCGCGCTACTCATGTTATTGGTATTGTTGGATTTTATGGTTCGGGTAAAACATCGTTTCTGAATGCGCTTTATTTACTTGCCTCATGCGGAGTGATGTCCGAACATGGGTATGCTTTTGCTGGCAGTCTTACCCTTCCAGGCTTTGAAGAGAGGGCCCGTGCAAGTAGAAAATGGGAGATGGAGAAAATTCCCGATCGGATGTCTATTCGGACAAAAATTGCAGAAGGACGCAGCGCTGGCTTCATGCACATCGACCTATTTAACCGACTAAGCGGTAGATCGATCCGAGTTTTGTTGTCGGATATTCCTGGCGAGTGGGCGTCAGACTTGGTAAGCAACGCGAGGCACGCGTCACGATTTAGGTTTTTGAATCGATCTGACGCAATCTTCATTATGGTTGAAGGGACGCTATTAACAACGCCACAGACACGTCATGTAGAAATACATCGGCAAGAAATGTTGCTTGACAGGATTGCCGAAATTGCGATCCCGGGCACACCAGTTTACATCGTTTTGACAAAGGCGGACGAGGTCGCGATGGCGCAGCCTCCTGGTCTTGCGCGACTAGTGGAGTATGCAGAAAGTAAAGGCTTCCGAGCGAGCTCATATATTGTTGCATCGCTGTCGAAGCTTCGTGATGTCGCGTCGGGAACAGGAGTGCTGGAGTTGCTTATTGATGCGACCGAAAGGCCGTATATGCCAGATGCGCCGATCTCCAATGGCCGAGCCGCAGAGCGGAATTTTGGCTGGCTACCATGTGCCCAAGGTGATATGCAATGACTAAGCAGAACACGGTGTTGTTAATCGGCGGCCCAGATGCGGGGAAGTCTAATTTTCTGTTCAGATTCTGGTTGGCGATTCGGGCAAGATTAAATTCGAATTTATTGCCAGATGGTCCCCCGCCATCGGCGGAATACCTTAACCAAGGTGTTGGAAAACTACTAATAGGCGAGTTCGAAATTCACACACCGCACGGGACAAATGAGATTTGCGAGATTCCCGTGCTAGCCAATGGAAAAAAGGCGATTGTAGTTGTGCCAGATAGGCCTGGCGAAGATTGGTCGCGCATTTATAGGGAACGGCGAATTCCAAATGATTGGATGGCTAAACTCGGCGACGACACTGCATGTCTAATTCTTGTCCGTGCGCATTCAGATCTAAATCAGGCTCCATTAGATTGGATTTCTGTTCAACAGTTCCACGGAAACGAAGGAAATCTCATCGGCCCCGCTCGGCAAGAGGTGGCTACGCCTACCCAAGTTGTGCTAGTAGATTGGATTCAGATCATTACTCGAGCACTTCGAACTCGTTCATTGACTGCCGCGCGCCCTCGTATTGGCATTATTGTTTCAGCATGGGATTTGTTGTCCGAAGAGGAGCAGGTAGCTGCACCCATCGAATACCTTACGGAGCAATATCCGTTATTGGCTGACTTCTTGGAGAGCAATTCGAAGAACTTAGAAATTGAGTTCTTCGGAGTGAGCTTGTTTGGAGGAGATCCAAAACGTAGTGTGGCCTTCAAAGATGCGTGCTTGCACGCGGACAACCCATGCGGAGGTGGATTCGTTGTGCGTCAGGTCGATGGTGAAGTTCAGCGAGTGTTTGACCTGACATTACCTATTGGATGGGCACTTGGCCTAGAAGACGCGTCATGAATTTACAGTCGATCATGGTGCACCAGACCGTGCATGGCTACATGCACGGTCATGAACTGCTTGCTGCCAGTACAGAGCTAGCTACGTGCGATGCAGACCGCCTTGCTCAATTAAGTGATCTATCTGGTTATCCAGTTGCCCCGTCTTTCCAACCATACTTGACGTGCTATCCGCTTCCGAGCCAGAAATATTATGCATTTGCGTGCACATGGTTCGATGACGAGGCCCCTCGTGATGGATGTGTGCTCACGCATACGCTCCTCGTTCCAATGGACGCTTGGAAAAATGCAGATGTCAGTGCACAACAGCTGAGCACGTTTTTGCGTCGCCCCAATAGGGCAGGCTTCGATGAATTTTGTCGAGCGATAGAGGTGTTCGAAAACTCGGAGTCTATTCGAGCGGGATATCGGCCTGAGGTTCAACGTATCGCAGGTAGCTATTTCTTGAACGGTCAGCCTCTGGTCATACTGACCGCTGAAGCTGAACTAGGTAGAGACATCCTTCCTGCATTCCTCGACCTTATTTGGCCCGCCCTGCGGGCCCGCTTCTCCGGGTGTACATATGCGCTGCAGCCAAGACATATCGGAAGTAGCCAATTCGACCTACAGTTTGCTCCAGCCGCAGCGTTGAGCAAATATAGTCGCGTACCCGAATGTCAGATTATACGAAACGCGGGCGAACTTTTGAGTATAGAAGATTCAAGAGTAGAAAGGCTTATCGAGCTAGTGAACTCGGAATGGTTCGGCGAAGGTAAGCTTGCATCGTACTTTGGCCGAGACCTTTGGGATAACTTGCCACCAGATCCAACGGCGTTGCATAGGCTTGTGATCTTTGATGATCTCGTGAAGAGATCCGAGCACACATCTTCCTCGTCCATTGCCGCACTCGATGTGTTGGGTGGCATCTTCCCATCCCCGACTGTCGCTGTAGACGCAAAGGAGCAGGCGCTTAAGATTGCTATTCAGCGTGCGATGTCGCAACCTCTGGCAAGTAGGCTCGAATATCTCGCTTCGATAGCTTTGCGATGTTCGAAGAGTTCATTCGGAACACTACGAAAACTCCGACGCGATCTGGTGACGGAAATTACTCGCATAAGCATCGATGCACCGGAATCTGCGCTGGAGGCCATGTCCCGTAGCAAAGGCAGAAATGCTCCGCTGTTTAGTGGTATCGGAAGAGGTATCCCATCATGGAATATTCATGATCATGAATCATTGGGTGAGTTTGGTGATCAATTCCCAGCACAAATTGAATCACTTTTGAGATACGCCCCAGAAGTAGCCCCTTCGCACTTGATGGCAATGGACAGGAGTAATCTCGGATTTGAGCGTGGAATCGCGAACGTTCTAAGTTGGTATGACCGCTCACGTCTATACGTACGTGGTCTGATTGGGAAGAGTATTGTTGAGACAGAACTTTTCTCTCGCAATGAGGCGCTTGTAGGGATCGCCGTTGAGCACGCGGGCGTCAGACAATTAGACCTCGTCTTTTCTGCTCTTCTTAAGGATCCACATGGGGTGTGGCATCTTGAGCACGGTCTCGAGGCCCTTGTAAAAAGGTTCCCAGAAGAGTCTCGGGAATCAATTTTGGGAATGGGCATACAGACGGATTTAGCTGCAGATCTGTTCGTTCAAAGTCTTCAATGCACATTGGACGGGCTTAATCTTATTGAATCTCTTGGATCAATTGGTCACCTTGGCTACTCTAAAGTGACCGCAGCATTCGTTAGAAACCTGCCGGATCTGGACTCAGAGAGTCATCAAATTGAAGAAAGAAGTGAGGCTTGGTTGAAGCTATGGTTGGATGGCGAATCCGCCCCATCTAAGCATGTTCTGACTTCTGCTCGGATTTTGCTAAGACGCTTTGATAATCTGGATATCTCATTACGCCTCAGCGCCAAGAAAAATTATTATTTTGAATTTGACGATTCATTTGCCTCCTTGTTAGGTGAATCGATCTTGCGGAGTATAGTCCATGCGTATTTGAGCAGCAGGATGTCTCAAGACGATTTGATAAGTTGGCTACGCAACGTTTTGATCTCGAAGCGAGTGCAGAGTAGTGAAGATCTTGGGTTGAACAAAATAATCCACAATTCGTATTCAAGTGGCGTGATGCTTTGGCGATATATCCGTTTGGTTGGAGAAGAAACGGGGGCTTCACAACGGAAGTTTGAGCCCTTATGTACTTGGCTTTTTGGTATGTTCAAGCCTACTTGGGATCGACAAATGACGAGCGAGTGGAAGTTGATTCTAGCCTATTTACAGCGTACGTCCCGACAAGTTAGTAGGTGTGAAATTGATGCATTGAACACGGCGTTGGATAACCCCAATTTGCCCCTTGTCGAGATTGTTGCCCAGACGTTTGCAAGGGTGTATCTCACAACAGCGCCCAAGGCGAGCCGAACGTTTTTCGAGATGATGTGGGCAAGCGTCCTCGATCCAGGATTAAATTTACGCAAGAAATTAGTATTTGCGTTTCGGAACTCCAATTGGCCCCCTGCGAGCCTAGCGGAAATTGCATTGGATGCAGAAATCGCTGACCTAGTGTTTCGCGAGGTGCAAATTACTGATCAACAATATTTTACCGTTTTGACCAATGAAATGAAGCATAATTGGGCAGATCGACCAAATTTGCATAAGCTTTTGAGAATTTTGGATCAGATAAATCGATAAGTTGAGATAGCTGCCGTTTTTTTTAAATCCAGTTAAAAATGTGAGCGGATCATTTAAATCCAATCGTAGGAACGTCCAAATCGAGTTCACTAGCTTGATGTACTTCGCCAAACAGAGTTGCAGAGTCAAACCCAGATGCGTTGCGAAATCTATTTCGGTTATATCTTCACTCACTCCTGAATCGCCACGAGTTCACTAGACGCTCTTCAGACGCTCAAAATACTATTTTTCGCAATTGGACGGGCTGGGAGGCTCACGATGACCAGTCCACCGCCAGCGCGCAAAGTCCGCGATCTGGCCTAGCGCACGAAGTAGATGACGGGCTAGTTTATCGCCGCTATCGAGCGTAAAAGCAGGCGCTCTGCTGCTGCCTCGATCATCTAGGCCATCCTTCGCCGGCAGTTATGGCTAGGGAAGGCCTGCTTTTGCCAGCGCGCGGTAGGAGACTCTGCAGGGTAGGGGACATAGACAGGCCAGACCCGATCTCATTGGTGGATAAGGCAGCTACGAGATCGCACGCCAGGACCCTGGCAGGACACCCAGGCCCAACACGACCTATCGGTTTTTCATCTTCCAGGAACGATGGATCAGGAGAGCCTAAGTTACTGGTGGAGATTCAATATGGATATGTCCAGGCACCCTTGACCTTGATTTACGTCTCGTCTATCCACCAGCTGCGGCTGACCGAAAGCTTATGCTTGCGAGCCATCTTCTAGATGAGTGGACTGAAATGGATCGCCCATCGATTGATCGAGGATTGGTCGACCGATACGCCGCGCTCCTCCATCTTTTCCTCGATGTGCTGGTAGCTCAGCAGGTAGGCCGCATATCAGCGGATCCAGACCACGATGACTTCGATCGGAAAACGCATACCTTAAAAATTGAGCATGCCGTGCCAGCAAAATTTCGATGGTGCAGCCTACCTGAGATGGAGGCCGCGTTGCCAATACGACGGAAGCCACGATGTGGCTAGAGGTCAGTGGGAGGCCAATCTAGGCCAGATTCCAAATCGGGATGGCGCGATTCATCTGGCGGCCTGCCATACTCCAGGCGCCACTCTTCAATTTGACCGAGAAGGATTAGGGCGGACTTCCGCCGTTTTGTATCCTCAAGCGACATTTTGAAGAGGCGCGCGCGTACCTCATTCGACGCGCGTGCATGCTCTGTGAAGAAATTAAGGCTGGACCCATAGGGCCGTTTTTCGAAAAATAGGCCCTCGAGTTGTTCCCAAATGCCTTGTGGGACCTGCTGAGGTTTTGCGTCATCGATTAGGTTAAGATTTGCGTCGAGGGCATCGGCGGTTCCGATAGACGCCATTACCTTTGAAAGAACATGGCGGTTCAGTTCTGGCAGATCAAGGTTGCACAATTCTCGCAGTCGGGTGGCCGCCTCAGGATGACGTTGGGCGAGCTCAGTGAGGCGTGCGACCGGTATGTCCTCACGATAAGTACGGCGCGTCATTGGAAGGCCGCGAATGTCCGTATCAACAAAGCCCATGAGTAGTTCGCGCGCGTGTGGAGAATTGAGCTTTGCAAATGCGTTAATGAAGCAATCTTCGCATTGTTCGAAGGTTTTTGCATTAAGCGCAAGCTCATACAGGAGATCGACAGCGCCATCCGATCGGCTTTCTCCAAGGGCTGTGACGAGATCACGAAGTTCGTGGCTTGAGAATTGCCGTTTGGCGAGGACCTCGCGCACTTTTTCGATCCCTGCTGTAGGATCGTCGACGAAGGGGCAGAGCATAAGTGTACGGAGCAGAAGGAATCTCTCTGATTCCTGCATCCATTTTTCTGTTCGTGCGATGACGGAATCAACCAACGAGAAAACAGTGGTCGCGGGCAATATGACGCCTGCCACAAATAGGTGATCGATTGTATCTAGGCAGGTGTATTGGTTCCACTGGTCAGGCGCGGCAATTATGTCGAGCACAACCGCAGTGGAACCGCGACCGTCAACAGCTGCAAGCGCTTTCGCGAGGTCTATAAGGCCGGCAGCGGGCTTCCCGTCTTGCGTGGTATCTCTGAGACGCTCTATTTCAGCAGTAAGTGCAGCTGCAATTCTTAAGCGCTTTTGATTATCACCAGAGGCGGAAGTATTACCAAGGCGCGCAGCCCACACTAGGTCATAGCGTGTAGACCGACCCAAGGAACGCTCTGGCAGGTAGTCCCGCGCCATTCCAACGGCGGCGGCGGAGCGATATTCAGGTTCGAGAAGCAGAGCAATGAGCACTTGCTCCGCACCGACTGGGTCAAGGTGAATAATTGCGGAGACGTGCCAAGTAGAATAGCTCATGGCACCCCCATTTCCAATAGGCCCACGATCGCCGTTTGCACGTGCGACCCTGCCGCGACGTATTCGTTCTACGTCAGCGTAGGCAATTCGTAATAAGTCGGGCATGTCCTCTGGCGTTCCGACTTGCGCGATGGCCGAGACAAGGTTCGCCTTCTCCTCACCGCTAAAATCATCTAGGTACAGGACAACATCTATGCTGCTTCTCAGATAATTCTGAATGCGTTCCCGTAAACCTTCGTTCAAGATCTGCAAGGGCTCCATATCCGACCTGGCAACTCTGCTCATAAGCCTCGTTACGACACTGATATCTATCGGATCTCCGTTGGTAATTGACGATAGAATACCTGCGACGGCTAAGTCGCCAGGCAAGCTGCGGAATAAATCTTCAAGTTGGCGTCGTATTTCACGCTCGGTTTCCGGTTCCTCTGCATGCATTTTTCGCCGTTGCTCGCGCAGCTTTGCGAACACCCGCACCGCGATTTTAGCGTCTGCATGAGCAGAAACGACATCGATTGCGCCACAATGGCGTCCTTCGTTGAGCTTTTCCGTTTCGAGGCTTCTCAGGTACTTTTCGACTAGGTCATCAGGAAATTTTGTCACGAATGGCGACCAGGATTTGTATGGGTCGAGGATGCCTTCGGCGCCCTTGATGATTATCCATTCGCTCAACCAAGCCGGATCGACCTGATGCAGATACTCAACTGATGGCTTCGTATAATATGAGTTCGGAAAGCGAATGAAGTCATTCGGCAGGGTAGACAATGCATCCTTAATAACATGGTCGAGTCCTGATTCACCGAGCCTGATTAACTCAATCGCCGCTTGCAAGCGGGCAGGCTTGTCGGCAGTACTCGTGTTGATGAAGTTCCACGCCGCAGCGATGGCCCTAGTCCTAAATAACACGGGCAAGTAATCGAAATTTTCACACACCACATTCTGGAAAGTCTGCACGTCCATAGAATTAAGGACCCGGGTTAGCGCGTCTTCGGCACCCGACCAAATTAGGCCGGAGAAAGCTGCCTTTTTGACCTCGACGCATTTATCCTCGGCAGCGAAAGACGCAATTTCATCGTCGGCTCTATGGTGAAGTAATTCTGACACAAAATCAGAGCGTGCTTCATCGCTCCAGGTTCGAACCAGTCCGGGCCAGTTCGCTCCAAATGACGAAACGTGGATATCCGGCCAAAGTCGATACGCATGAAGGCGCGTTTGCTGGTCTTCTCCTGACAGTAGTGGAACGATGACATCGTGGAAGTCATCCGCGCCAGTCGCAAGCATCGCAGCAATAGCATATTGTCGAAAGCTTCCGTCGTGGAGCGTCATGAGAGTGCGGAGGCGAGCACCCATCACCACGCGCAACTCGTTCCAGATACTCGTGCCGCATAGTTGTACAAGTTCGCTGGCAAATACGGGATCGACGGCGAGCGCCATTTTCACTAACATCCGACCGGCGCGTGCGTTTCTTCTGTCGTCTTCGTCCTTGCCAGTTTGATTGGAGAATGTCTCGGCAATCATTCGCAGCGGCTCTGCCCAGGCCGGATCATTTACGTACTGGGCTGTAATACGGACATTCGCATTGAGGTCATCCTCAGGTGCAGCAAGAAGTTCCGCACGTAAGTCGAGTGCAGCGTAGTATTCTTGAATCTGCTGATGCTCGAATTGATACGCCGTTTGTGGATAATCTATACGTTCAAGAACGTGATGGGCTGTGAGAGTTCCAAGTACACCCGGTGCTCCTGTTGCCTCGATTTGCCCAGAGCCCGCGAGCTCTCGCACAACAGAGGAGACAATGGTGCGAGCATTATTCTCGGATAGAGCTACCGCACCGTGCTTAGTCATCTCGCCTGCGAGGGCCTTCAAGTAATCGGATTGTCGACCGAAAATCGGCGCGGACTGCAACTCGTTTTGATGCTCGTCCCGTCGCTCATGTAAACGGATAACTTGTTCAAGAATTCCGATTTTCGTCGAAGGAATTTCCGCTCCGGCTTCAAATAGTGAAGCTACCTCTGAGAGGATGAATGGCGTGCGGGTCAGGCTATCGAGTGATGGATCGATATCGATACGCGTGCGCAGCTCAGAGCTCTTCGCACCAAGCCGGATCGCCAAATATGCGCTTCGTTGCGAACGGTTCAGTCGCGACAAAGTCAACCGAATTGCACCGGGAAGTGGCGGTGTCAAGTGGTGCTTGCGGGTGGCGACGATAATGCCTGCACTCGGAAAATCTCGTTCGAGTTCCTGAAGCGCAGTCTTCGCCTGCGCCGAATTCGATTCCGCAATTTCATTCCAGCCGTTCAATAGAAACAAGAAAGGTTCTGATTGTTGCACGCGCGCCAGATTGGCCGAGGTCAGATTCTCGGCCTGAAATGCGGGCATGCCGGAAATGTATTCGAGAATTCCTCGTCGAGAGTATATCCACGTAGGTAGTTCCACGATGAACGCTGTACCAGAAGCGCGCGGGCGTTGCGCAAGCTGTATCAGCGTGGTGGTCTTTCCACGCCCTGCGGGTCCTTCAAGAACGATGCGTCGGCTCTGTGCCAATGCCTGCTCGATCTGGTGGAGAGACATCACATGGGCAGACTCCTTGCCATCGGAGTCAAGTTGCACAGCCGTAAGTTCAATGAGTGGAGTCCCTTTTGTTTTCGTTACCCAAGCTCGAGTAACAGCGTCGGCCGCACGTCTTATACGTTCAATGAGGTCTGTGATTTGCGGCTCGGCATTTATACCGAGGTGGAGGGAACTTGCACGTAGTGCGGCATTCTCCGGCATCATCATCTGCACGATGATTTCCTCGCGTTCAATGATATGGAGTTCGAGATCGTAATCTTTCTGAATTGCCGCTTCCCACCGTTTTCGGTCAGCATTACCGACTTTTCCGGGCGTCACAAATATGAGCTTCCCGAGGTCCGGAAAATTTGACTTGGCAGTACGTGCGTCCTCAGAAATTTTTTTCAGTTTCGGGGTGATCGAGGCTGCGAGTCCCTTGCCAACACGCTCTGGAGTCATGGTTCCGGGCGCATAGGCATCGAGCCCGAAGTCCTTTTTCCGCTCACGAGCAATGAGTTCAGGCCAGCGCATTTTTCCGAGCACTACTGCGAGCCCCTGAAAACGCATGCCTTCTTCTTGGGAAATGAGCTCGTCAAGAGCTCTTTCAATGTCGGTTCTAAGGATAGTCATTCCGTAAAGGTGCATAGTCAATTCGCTCAGCAAAGAAGTCATTCGCACCAACGGCCGCGATACCGATACTGATCAAGTTAGGCGAAGCATGATTCGTAAAATCCGTGTTCAGAAAGACCGGTATGATCGCCTTCAGCGCTCTTAAGGAAATCCGCCTCCATGGCGAGCAGGATAAAGTATTACGAGCATGGACGCAGCGAGATGCAGACTAAAGTAATTCAACGAGGATTCAACCTGGACTAATATGTACGGGTTTTTCTATTTTCATACCTGCCCCTTTTGCGACAAATTTGTCGACCCGAACCATAGCGCTTAGGCAAACCCTTACACTCTACCGCAGTTATACGTTCAAAGGAGTCCCATCTCATATAAAAATCGAGAAGGTTTCTTACGCTGAGCACCGTACTTATGGGCGTAACTCATCGTCAGAGTTTGTATTGTTCGAGTTATCGCGACAAAGCAATTCCTCCGCTCTTCCTGCATTTCTCGGCTTCCATCTCCAGCTAATTTACTTAGGTATGGTGGCATCTGGTCTTCTGCCATTCCGACTAAGTACACGTGCCTGAACTCGAGACCTTTAGAACTGTGAATGGTTAGGCATTGCACCGCATTGGAAGGTGTATCGGAGGTTTTATTAGCCAATGCAAGCTCTTGTAGAAACTGGCCCAAAGAAAGCGAATAAGGATTTTTAGAGCCACCAATTTCAAGGACGATGGAACGCCATACTAAACGCTCTGTCGAGTACTCAGCAAATTGCTCTTCGCCTGGATCCCGACTTCCGCTTTGCAAAGAGTCAAAGTAAGCTAACGTCTGCTCAATGAACTGAGAATAGTTACCATGAACGAGTATGGACACAGCTTTCTGAATTTCCTTAGGAATGTCTAAGTTGTCAACTACGAGCGCGCCAAGTGCTTGCAACTGGTCGCCGTTCAAGTCGGCTGAATATGTAATAAGGTCTTCCAATCTCAAGTCTTCTGCTACGCAGTCTGATAGCGCTTTAGTTACTGCCGAAGCGAGTTCCTCATCCGACCTAACCAATGCTAGTTTCAAAGCTGCCATAATGAACCGAAGAGGTGCGCTCTCAAATTGAGAGGTGCGTCGCTGCGAATAATTTCCTATTAACTTTCGATTGAGCGAAATTCGGATACGTTCCAATAGTCGTGTTGTCCGAGCTAAAACCGCAATATCTGATGGAGCTGCACCATTCATTATGCGAATGGCTATATGATCCGCGATTCCGTTAGCCTCTGCCAGGTCATCATCGAACGTTAATACTTCAACAGTGTTTCCCACTTCGTGCTCTTTCATTGATAGCGATGGTGCCTTTCCCGGCGACCGTTCACTATTATGAACAATGAGAGCATTGGCTAATGAAACTACATGAGGGGGGCATCGATAGTTTTCGGGAAGTTGCAACGTAGTTAAATCGTAGTCCCGTTCAATTTCTCTAATCCGAGAAGGACTCGCTCCAGTCCATTGGAAAATAACTTGATCATCATCGCCGACCAAAAATAAATTTGAATTTCGCTTTGGCGCGAGCGCGCGTAGTATTCTATATTGCACGAGCGTCGTATCCTGAAACTCGTCAACACAGATATAACGATAGACTGTAAGTAGCTGCCGACTAACACGCGGGCGCTCGCGGAGTAATTCTTCACAAAAATATAGAATTGATCCGAAATCTAAGCAATTTTGCCTCGTCAGCAATTCCTTGTATTTGGTAAAGAGCACATATAGCTGTCTTGCCGCATCTACATCCCTAAGTAGGGATGGTATCTCTTCTACGGGTGTGGCGTTTCGAAGCACGAAATCAATAGCTTTCAGCGCTTTCTCTGCCGAGACAAATTTAGTAAACTCTTCGGGCTTTTCAGATATCACCAGTCTAAGCAAATCGATACGCTCAGCTTCGCTGAGGATTTCGAATTCCGGTGTGAGGCCAAAGTGACTACCATGCTGACGCAAGATGTCAGTGGCAAAAGAGTGAAAAGTGGTCACCAGCGCCCGCTCTGTCCCCTGAGGTAACTTATCTAGGAGTCGCTCTCGCACATTTACGGCAGCCCTTCGCGTGAACGTCAGGCAAAGGATCCGGTATGACTCTTCTTCGCTCTGCTTGATGAGGCAAGCGATACGCATGATCAGCGTTGCGGTCTTTCCTGAGCCAGGGCCTGCAAGCAACAGCAGGGGGCCTTGGCCCCAGTTTATAGCAGCGAGCTGGCTTTGATTCAAATGGGAAAAATCACTCATTACGTTCTCCTGGCAAGTGCAATTGCCTTAACAATGGCGCTCTTCAGCGCAGCGGGAACCGATGAGGCACCACGTTCTCTCATAGCTTCAACTATGGCATATGCTGCCGTTGGTTTGTCAGGAACACACTTTACGATTTGCTCGACATACTTGGCATCACCTGCATAGACGTCTACCTTTGCCGCTCGCTTTTGTGGCACGGCTAACTTCTGATACACGTCAATAAATCCTTTTTCTGCAAGGTAGGGCTCTATGGATGATGCTCCATCCAGAGATGATATGTGGTCCGACAGACACGCGAGTCCTCCCGGTAGCCTATCCAGTGCTTTCTGCAAGTCACTAGCACCTTGGTCATCGGCATCCGTTAAACAATGCCAGGAAATCCCCAAAGAGTTTGCAGCATCTAAGAAGTAATCGATATCACCCAAGCGATACTCGACGCACCGCACACCGGCTTCTTCGAGGTCATACCCAAGTACCTCGGCCGCGCCAGAAAATAAAATTGCTTCGGTTTCTCCTTCGCCAAGCAACCAACATCTAGCGAAGAAAAGCTCGCCTCTTGTACGACTTACGAGGAACTGAAACTTACGTTGGTCACGCTCCTCAAACGTACCCATTGGAATGGCCCCAACCCTAACCTGGCCATTTTCTTTGTAAATTCGTCTTATGGACGATAGTGGCACTTCGGATAGTAGGTCCCCCGAGTGGGTTGCGATTAGTTTTTGACCTTCGATGTCACTAATCGTCTTCCATAACGCTCTCACAGCGCTTGGATGGAGGTGGGCTTCTGGCTCCTCCAACGCCACAATCGGCTTTGAATCTTTATAGCCTTGGCGCTTGGCCATTTCCGACTTCAAGAATGCATCGAACAGCATTAAGACAGTAAGACTTTGAGTGCCTTCGCCATGTCTTCCAATAGGAAGTCTTGCACCGGTTGCCGACGCAATACTCACTTGCGTTCGGCTCAGCATATCAAACACCCGCGCAGGAACAGCGTCAACGCTCACGACGTCTTTAGAACCAAGTTCAACCAGTTGCTGGACTTTAGCCAGATGGTCTCGAACCCCCTTAAATGTCCCATGGGCCTCTATGATTTGCCCGTTAATACTTTCGAGTTGTACTTCTATCTTAGCTTTCGTTGCCTCATCCATCTGCGAATTTTTGACAAAAGGAGACCAAAATTGGGAGGTGCGAGAGAATTCTTTGCCTGCGTCGCGTAATGCTGAAAGATAAAATAATGGTCGCAACTGCTGAAGATCTGTTAATCGTGCGCTGTTTTTTGCTGGTAACGCGTTTCCTACTGCATCGAGAAATTCGTATGACGTCTCAACTTCTTGTGTGATTTTTGAGTACAAAGAAGTAACACGAAGCTGCACTCTATTCCGGTCATCCGGCGCAACCAATGCAATGACCCCGCCATCTCCACCGAGCCGCTGTTCGATGTCATCCGCCCACTCGCCCACTATTTTTTCTTGAAAAGTTAGGGTAATAACGATAGGTGGAGCGGTGGTTGGGTCAGCTGCCATGCCGTCAAAATGTAGATCAAATTCCTCAAATGGAGATGCGCGTCCTGTTGCACGCAGCGAGTAAAGGCAAGCGCGAAGTGCATGTAATATAGAGGTCTTGCCACAATTGTTTTCACCGATAAGAACAGTCATTTCATCTAAGTGAAGATTAAGAGCTTTAATCCCTCTGAAGTGCTCAATCCTTATGTTCGATAACAGCACTCTACTCTCCTAAATTTCTAAACTCATGGCCTCCTGCTAACGCAGCTGAACTGCACATCGGCGTCTGTTCGATGGTCGTATAGCCGACATTGTAATCGCGGTAGGGTCTTGTTGTAATGTTGAATCACCATCTGAATTGCTACGAGCTCGCTAGATGTCCAGTCCCGTTTGATCATAAACGCGCTGTACGAGTAGATCCGGCTTCGTGTGCTGCCATTCTTTGAGCGCCTGCATGGGTGTTTTTACACCGATGGCCCATTGTGGAATGTGGTGGATGTAAAGCTTGAAATATTTGAGCAAGGTCGCCCCTCAGACTGGTCCGGCTGTCGAATCGGTTCTGCTGCAATAGCTCGCTGTTACGGCCGTTGAATCGTTTGACCATGCCATTCGTTTGCGGATGCCGGCGCAGACTTTATTGTAGGCGTGCAGGCCACTGGGTTTCCCGTCTTTTGGTGTTAAGCGGTCAGCGAATTGCGAACCGTTGTCGGTCGGCAGTTTGATGATCCTGGTAGGCGAGGGCAGCTTGAGCCGGCGCAGAGGTCGACGCTGCTTTTGTCGGTTGGCTCGGCGTGTGACGAAGTAATAGGCCGGGGGGCAGACGGCTCGTGCCGATCTCATCATTCGATCAGGCCGCCACGAGACCGCACACCAGGAGTCTGACTGGACACCCATGCCCAACACGATCCATCATTTTTTATCTTTCAAGAACTATGGATCGGGTTAATGCCCCCATTTTTAGAGCGCGCTAAAAATGGAGGATAGGCGGCCATGGCAAGCATCTGTTTTGGCGTGATGCCGGCAAGTGCTATATCGCGGCAGCCGTGATCGCAACTCCACCGCCAGCGTGCGAAGTCCCCGATCTGGCCCAGCACACGAAGCAGATGACGGGCTAGTTTATCGTAGCCAAATGTGCCGCTATCGCGCGCATAAGCAGGCGCTCTGCTACCACCTCGGTCCGATATGACATCTCTCACCGTCCGCTATGGTGGGGGAAGGCCAGTCTAACTTGCTGGAGCAAGTACGTGGCAGACGTCTTGCGCGGAACAGGATCAGGTGATGCCAGAATCAAATTGGAAGCCGAACAGACGCTTGTGCCTCCGACTGTAGCCAAGGTGCAGCATCATTCTCAACTTTCTGATATCCGAACAACGATTTATCGCGCTGTTTCAGAGTTGCTTTGACAGCGTTCTTAATGTCGTCACGGGGTAATAACTGCATTATGGGCGCCCCACAGCGTGGCTGCCCATGCGCCTCTACAGCTTCGACGAGCAGAATCCAGACACGGGAATCGACACAATGCAGTAGTAGTATGGCCGCGCATTTTGCCTCAGAGGGACTGTCTGTTGCCATCATGGTCAAAATCCATTGACGCATCCGGGAAAGTGTCTCGATATAGCTTGTAGCTGTTTGCACTACCTCTTCTAGCCCGATGGATCCGTCGCCGAGTTTACGCACCGTAGCATCAAAGTGACTTTTGTCGCACCCAGAGCCAGCTAATAGCAGAAGTCCCCTACGGCGAAAATACGGAGCATCCGTTTGCAAGTCGCGTTCTGCTTGCCCGAAAAGCCATTGGCGGTTGCCACCTTGGACTAACAATTCACAATTGGCTAAGACATAGGCGTCGCTCGTCGCGGCCTCGATGCGCTCCAGCCAGAGATTACTCGCTTCGTCTGGCCGAGGATAGGACGAAAGGGCGGCATCAAGCAGGTCTCCCTCAGTCCAACCATCAATTGAGCGAACGGGAATGTCTTGCGCTCGAATCAGGGCCATAAGTTCAAGTCCCAGAGCATCGCCAGAATGAAGCAACACTCTGGTTAGCGCGGATACAAAACTCCCGATCGACCTCAGACGCCTGCGGTTCTTGGCGTCTTCAACGAGCAGATGAACCTCCCTCCGAAAACCAGGCACTTTTTCGAGCATAAGAGTGATTGTTGAATCCGACCAGAAGGCTGTGTAAGCCCAGTCTCCGCGCTCCGCAGCCGATATCATGGCGTCCCTCAGAGCGTTTTGGAGATCCCCCAACTGACGGTCAGCGAAGCCGTATGACATCGCGCCGAATCCATCGCTTTGTTCAAGCCCACCCCATGACGATAGCTCGGAGCGGAAGGACACGGCATTATCAATTTGATTCAAATCCACTGACACAGACGTCACCCCTCCACGATTTGGTGCAGGTGTTCGAACCGCCACCCTCAATTCAGGATATGGCTGCTGCTGAGGGTGTACCTGCAATCTAAGCCACGCGAGCAGATGCCCAGCAAATGCCGTGGCCAGCTTTCGCCGACGCTGCTCGCCAGTGACCTCCCCAAGCACTGCCGCACAGACAGCCAAATCGCATCGATTAAGAAGTGCGGATACTGCCTCGTTGGAGTGCTGTAGCAAAAGCACAGTGAACCAATGCTTCTCCAAATGCGTCGGCTCGCCTGTTAGCTCCAACCGACCGATTCTCTTACGGACCGCCACTAGGGGCATTTGAGACAGAAGCTCCATGGCAAATCCGCGAGTGAGGCTATTGGAATACGCGAGGGCGCGGTCGACAAGAGGAAGCCAGACGTTGTTTGCGCACTTTTCTTGTGCGATGGCATACCACAACACAGGCAACAGTTGATCGTCTTCGGCCGCAAGATTAGCTATTTGCTCCTGTGCCTTGGGCGAATCAAGTTGCTGAAACTCATCTTCAAAACTTGCCAGTTGAACGCGAATAGTACCTCGCCTCAGAAGCTCGTGAACCTGTTCATGAGGCGTCATATAAGCGAGGAGCATGCTGAACATAGTGAACTCGATTACCCTTGTTTTTCCCGTGTCGCTACCGACCACGACTGAAAATCTCTCCCAAGCCTGACGAATAACTGAAACGTCTGCGAGCTCGAACAAGCTCAAGTAACCATCTGCGGCGAAAAGCCAGGGATAAATCGCTTCGTCCTCCCGCTGCTCGATCCCGCGGATAAAGTCGAGAACCGCAGCCTTATATACGTCTGGACATAGCCGACAAAGAAGTGGCTCGAGTAAATCCCAGTCGTGATCTTCGACCGTCCGCGCGAGGACGACACGGCGGTTCGCAATCGGAAAGTTCTGCCCATACGACCGCAGCTCGGAAACAAAGTCGTCGGGATATTTGAATGTCAGGTCCGATGCATACTTACTCGCCACCGCTATCTTCGCCTCGAACTTCACAGCGCCATTACCCAGAAAGGTCTGAAGTGCTTCCCGTGTTGGGTTTCCGAACAAACCAGGCAGTCCCACATTGTGCATTGCCACTTCCGACTCTTGTCGCACTGTACTAAGCTGTACCGCTAGAGAGGGCGTCGCTGTAGACTCGAGAAGAATTCTACGGATCCGGCGCTTGCCTTCGACCGAAATCAAAGACAGCGCTTCTATCCGCTGGACAGCCGCAGTCACCTGCTGATCGAGGGAAGACCTGCTGGAGCCCAGAATCCAACCGCTGATATTCCCTCTCGACGTCATCATGACTGAATCCGCCAATAGGCTGTTGAAGGCTACCTGAAAGAATATTTGCCTATCCGCCAGAGAAATCACCGCCAGTGCCAACCTCGCAAGTCGAAGAAGCCGTTGGTTCGCTATGCGCGTGAGAGTAAGTACGCCATCTTTTGTGAGCTGGACTTGACCAATTACGGGTGCCACAGCACGAACACTTGCGCTAATTTTGTGTGTTAAGACTCCAGCATCCTGGCGATATAACTCACCGTGCTCGTGAATGAAGCTAGCCCAGCGAGCCAGAACATGCACAATAGCACTATCAGATTTTGCGCATTTGGTCAGTTGTATGAGCCCGTGCAACACCATCTGTTCGATAGTCGAATCCACACCCTGCACTGCCCATAATCCTTCGGCAACTTGAGCAACGACATGGGGTCGCTTCGATCCAAGCGAGATGATACCTTCTACCGAAGTCTGGTCAGCGTTCTGGCAGTCCAGCAATTCCAAGGTGAGGGCAACGGCGACTTCGTCCCTAATTTCCCTATCGGCTAGAGCTTTGTACGCTGCGGCTGCACAAATTTCGGCAGTGAGCGGATTTCGCTGTGTGTCGTGCACAAAAAAACCAATTTGCTCACGCAGTACGGTAATCGTTCCAGTAACTGACGTGAGAGCATCAATCAGCAGGAGGCTTAATCCTTCGACAAGGTAAGGGCGCTCGAGGGTCATCGCAGCACCTTCACGACGTAACACTCCCCCAGACGCGAGCTCAGCCAATGCATCTACAGTGCTTGGGTTGAGTACGAGCAAGTCCTTCAACTCACCTGCAGTGACGCGCCGACTCATTTGGCCAGCAAGATGCTTCAGAACGTCTTCAAACTCATTAAGGCCTACGGGATAGTTCATGCGCGTGCGATAGCGGTTCTTCCAGGCGTGATACTGCAGCAACTCAACCGTAAGTTCGCTCGCGTCACCGCCCTGCTTCAAGTACATGAGCGCATCCGCCAAGTAACGGGGCTTACGTGCCACTGGGCCCAGGGCCCATAGTCTCTCAACGTTTTCGCGAGACTGATTGTGCATCGCAATCGCAAACTCTTGCTCGTCGAATTCAGTTAAGTCGAACTCCATCGCTTGCAGCTGGAGCCGGGGCCTCAGCTGCTGGCGCCAGGTGTCTGGCCTACAAGTGATCACGAACAAGACATTTTGGCCCGCCGCCGCAACTAGGTTCGCTATGTAGTCGGTCCAAAACTGATAATCATGCCGCTCATTGATACCATCAAGAACGATAATGGCACACGCTTCCGATATACCACCTAGCCATCTCTGGAGCTTCAAATTGAAGATCCTTTCCTCAGATGTCTGTAGTTGGCTAACAGCGAGTCTAGCTAAATCTCGTAGACCGAACTCCTTACTCGCCGAGGACTTGAACCAGAAGACGGGCGGTGCAGCTTGCCTGGAAATTACACCTCGCACCCATGTGGCGACTGCCCACGACTTCCCATTTCCCTCTTCGCCTTGGACAACGCATATGCGTGGAGCACCAGGGCGTCGGGGCATCGAAACGAAAGCTTCTAGGCAATCCTGCAAGGCCGGGCGAGGCACATTTACAGACGTGAATTGGCCAGGTGCCAATGGAGCATTCAGCCTGAGCCGACTGATCTCCTCGCCTTCCAAGATAGCGCTCAACGACGTATTTATACGTGTGCGAAAACTTGGCAGGCCCACAGTGGCGCTCGCAAATGCATTTCTCATGCGTGTCAGAGCGCACTCGAATCCGACGCTCTCTTTCACTTTACAAAAATATTCACTGAGTTCAAGCCTGGTGGCACCGTTGTCTTGACAATGAAAAAGAACCTCGTTCTCAAAAGCGGCGCAGAGGTAATCGAGGTCGGCTGGCTGAGTGACAGTTCCACAGGATAGGACATAAAAGTCAGCTCCCATTTCTCGCGTCTTCTGCTCTAGCCACTCCGCTACTGAGGCATCCATTGAACGTGTAGTCGCTAAGACCCACATATCCAAATCGGGAGCTGCATTTGCCGAGATCTCGATCTGGGTGCGCAGTCCCCTTTCATCAAGAGAACTTGACTCTTCGTATCGCTTGCACTCGACGAAAATGCATTCAGCTGCGTTGCCACTGGAGTCCGCATCGCGGCCTTGCTGGGATCCGGATCTCCGTACTAGAAATGGGATCCCCGTGAGCTTCGAGAGCAGCTTAGCAACCACTCCCTCAAAACCGGCTTCGCCACTCGCCGGTAATGAATGAAGGATAGTCGCAAGTACGCTTACAGGCGGCTTCTTTAAGGATATCCACTTCGACGTGGAATTAGGTTTCCTTGACTTCTTGATTGGTGCCACGATTGATCCGCTCCGGAAGCATATTCTAGGTTGTTCTACCAGCTTCATTGTTGCTCACACTTGCACATGCTGGGGAGGCGATGCATTGAAGCCGACTTCTCTTCTTTAGGCAGAATTATGGCTCGTGAGTGTCTACAAAACTCGTGACGATTCAAAATGAACTGCTACGAGTTCGCTAGACGCTCTTCATACGCTCAAAATACTGCTTTTCGCAATTGAACGGGCTGGGGTCTCGTAATGACTAGTCCACCGCCAGCGTGCGAAATCCTCCGCCTCATCGAGCGCTTCAAGCGGATTGTGGGCCAGCCTGTCGTTGCCAACGGTGCCGCCATAGCGTTCAGAAGCAGCTGTCCTCTTGCGGCGGCCTCGCCTGGCTCACGTAGACCCGCTCCCAACATATGAGCGCAAGGAGGTGCCAGCCGATACTGCAATCGCTGGGAACCCGGCAGCAAGGGCGGATTTTTTGCAACTCCAACGTACAACCTCCTAAACGGTGATGCCCGTGATAAATAGGGAAGGCCAGAGATACTGGAGCAAAGTAGCAACCCGTTACATGAAAATAGTACTATAATCCTCATTCTAGATTGATATTCAAATATCTCTAACCGAGTTGGGCTCAATGATGCCTAGCGGTTTTAGGTTCACTAGTTTGTTGGCGATCATCTCTGATTTCGTAACGGTGGGAACGGTTTTGTTCCCGGCACTTTCACCTTACTTCTTTTCTATCATGGGGGCTTTTATGATTCCAATTACTAACGTGTTTGTTTGGTGCGGAATAGCGGCGCTGCGGGTCGAGTTTTGCTAGCAAATATAGGAACCTAGTGCTGCAAGGACACCAGCCAATAGTGACCGTGGAGGTTCGAATCCTCCGACCCGCACCAAATAACAAAAGCCCCTTATGCTAGGGGCTTTTTTCTTTTTAATCTCGGATTCAAATAGACCCGATCCTACCAACGGCCACAGATACTGTAGTGGTTTAATGTACCCGGACACTGATTTAGGCGAGAATGCTCGCCATGGAGAGGTGTTTGATGAGCAAGCAAAGACGTACGTTTTCCCCTGAGTTCAAACAGCAGGCAGCATGCTTGGTGCTGGATCAAGGATACAGCCACGTGGAGGCAAGCCGGTCGGTCGGCATCGGCGAATCGGTGCTGCGCCGCTGGGTGCAGCAGCTGCAGTTGGAGCGGCAAGGCATCACGCCGCAGAGCAAGGCAATGACGCCAGATCAGCAGCGAATACAGGAACTCGAAGCACGTATTGAGCGTCTCGAGCGGGAGAAGTCCATTTTAAAAAAGGCTACCGCGCTCTTGATGTCGGAAGGGATAGAACGTACGAGGTAATCGATCAGATTTGTGGTGACGAATCAATCGAGTTGATCTGCGCGGTGTTCGACGTAGCGCGGTCATGCCTGTATGCGCATCGGGAGCGCGCCCGGCACATTGATGTTGAGCGCATGGCATTGCGTCGCCGTGTGCACGAGCTGTTCGTCGAGAGTCGCAGTTCGGTGGGAAGCCGCAGCATCATGGGCATGATGCGCGAGGAAGGCACGGCAATTGGCCGCTTCAAAATCAGTCGTTTGATGGAAGAGCTAGGGCTGGTCTGCAAACAGCCTGGCAGCCATGCCTATAAGCAGGCTACGGTGGAACGGGTCGATATTCCGAACCACCTCAACCGTGAATTCACAGTAGAGGCGCCAAATCAGGTCTGGTGCGGGGACATCACCTATGTCTGGGCACAAGGCCGATGGTATTACCTGGCTGTGGTGTTGGACTTATTTGCTCGCCGAGCGGTGGGCTGGGCATTCTCGCTACGACCCGATGCCGACCTTGTTGTGCAAGCGCTGGAAATGGCTTACGAGCAGCGAGGTCGACCGCAGAGGTTGCTGTTTCATTCGGATCAAGGTAGCCAGTACTCCAGTCGAAAATTCCGTCAGCGCTTGTGGCGCTATCGGATACGACAGAGTATGAGCCGTCGGGGAAATTGTTGGGATAACTCCCCGATGGAACGGCTGTTCCGCAGCTTCAAAACTGAATGGCTGCCGTCAACTGGTTACATGACGGCACAGGAAGCACAGCGGGATATCAGCCACTACCTGATGCACCGGTATAACTGGATACGACCACATCAGTTCAACCAGGGACTGGCACCGGCCGTCGCCGAAGAAAAACTTAACGTAGTGTCCGGGATGGGTTGACCACTACATTGTGTCGCCAGTAGCTTCTGTCCGGTAGCGGCACCAGAGCATAGCGGATTGCCAAGCGGAAAAACTCAAACATTATCACGCTGGTTCGAATGGCCACTTCTGGTCGAAGTCCGCCGTGATCCCCCACTGCAATTATTTGCATCGTAGCCATTCGTCCCAAATTTGAGAAGCGAGGCCACGATAATCGGTTATCGGCCCGGCAGTCTCGCTGTCGAATCATCTACAAAATTCCTCGTGAACTATAAGTTGCACATCGGCTTCAGATTTGGCATGCCTCAGTCGGGGAATAATTGTCCCGACCTCTGGTTCGTATTCGTCAGTGTTCGTTTCAAAATTAATACCAATTGGGTCAGCCCTGAACAGTAGCGTTGAGAGCGCATCGAAGAGCTCACGATACTGTAGTCGAACAGCTTTCCTCTTTTCTATCTCGGTGCTAACCATCAATACAATCCTGTTTTCCGGCTACAAAAATGACCGTCTGCTCTTGGCCGAAAGGCGCTTCTTGGATACGACATCAAATCGAGTCAAGTTTCTGCAAATATGTTTCTGCTATCGATGCAGAAATTTGCCCATGAATTGCTGGCATCTCCAATCGTTGTAGTATGTCCCACATTGGCTGGTAGCGATCAGCTAGTTCATAATTTTCCCAATTTGGACAAATGTAGCTCTCAACGGAAAGAATTAGTGATGCCCATTCCTTCAAATCCGAAGCCGAAATTTTCTGCTGCAAGTACATCTTAATCACGGCTGCAACATCATTCGGGAATACAAATATATCCGAATCGCTTTTCTTTTGATTAGATTTTAATATTCGGACAGCGTTGATACTTCCTTTCAGTGCCTCTTCGAAAAGGTTCATCTACTTTCCTTCGCCTAGGTATAGGTCTGCTATTGGCCGGTTGCCGCTGTTGGCGGGGTCCGCCCCGAAGCAGATGCTCGCCGTTTTCACGAAAGAGCGAAGATGCTCAGTCGCTAAACGGAAGAGAGATATTGTTGCTCATTAACGTGACTTTGTAGTGAGACACCAGGTCAGATAGCTGCTCAACAGTGTCCGCGAGTTCTCCTGCGGCCTCTTCACTTAGGCACGCCGCTTCAGACTGCACTACTTTAAGAGACCGAAGCAAGACACTCAGTGTATCGCCTTGAATCAGGCACCCGGGGAAATTACGCTGTGGATGGCGCATTACAACGGCGTTCGATGCATCAGAAAAAATTTCGACTTCTTGAATATACATTGTGTCTCCAATTTATCATGGGTAGACTCACCGACCGCTTCTGGCGGGCTGCTGTCGTTGGTAGGTTGCGCCCCGAAGCTGACGGTGCCAGCCATGAGATCACGCTCGCTTTAATTGGAAAGCAGAACCTTGATTGCCGCCTTAGATTGACCAGCGAGCAAAGCTATCTCAGCGGGAATGACAACCTCGCTCCAAGACAATTTCGCTTCGACGGACACTATCAAATATAGCTCACGGTAGCATCCGTCCAACTTGGTCTTGACCCAAGTAAGGGTTCTCCCTATGGTGTCAAGCGTTACTGGGATAGAGATATACCTGCTTTCGTCCAGCGCTCGCATGCCCCCACGACGACATGCGAAGTGAATAGCCATTTGTTCGAAGGTCTGAACATCCATTCCATGCACGACGACAAAATAGGCTAATCGATCATCTTGGTTCATTATATTAATCACAGGTTTGCAGTCCAGCCCACAGGCCAATCCGTCATCGATGTTAGAGCAGATGAGGTCCGCTTTTGGCCGACAGCAGCCTTCCAATATCCTTTTCTGCTCACTTAATCAATGCCCATTTCATCCAGCCAAGATTCAACTCCGAGCTCTTTTGCGGCTTGGATAAGGCAGTTTTTTTCCTCGACGGAACCTTTTTTCAACTCCGCTGAAATCTCTTCGAGTGCCGCGACATCTTCGTCCGAGGCCTCGCTGGCTCGACTACCTATATATTGTGTGGCGAATATTATGGCGCATGCAAGTGTTTTGATATTGCCCTCCGTGAATCGAAAAATATGCTCATCGGCGTCTGTCTTGGGCCGGTTGCTGTCGTTGGCAGCTTTCGCCTGCGGATTCAATCGATCAACGCAACACTTTAACTTAAATGCATCGTTGCAGATTGGAAATGATGCGATAAAGAACTCGAATCGATTGTTACGCACCCCGCGAAACCCGGGATTAACCTTGCAAAGGGTTTAGCCACGGAAGAGTTCATGGAGGAACGCGCCGAAGCCCAAGCAACTCTTGCTTGAGCGCGGTAGGAGTCTTTGCAGGGCAGGGGGGAGGTACGTCAGACCGGAGCTGGACTTTGAATCAGGCAGCCGCGAGATCGCACACCTGGTGCCCGGCAGGGTATCCATGTCCAACCCGATCCACCGGTTTTTCATCTTTCAAGAACCATGGATCAGGAGAGCTAAGCTACGGGTGGCGATTCACCACATAGCTGCTGAACAGTCACACTTTTGTAAATCGACCAAAGGTCCTATTTTTTATCCGAGCATATCGCCGATGGATGCGAACTTTGGCGATGGTCAGGTCCTCTTACCTGCTTGCCGGCAAAGCGCCGTTCCCTTTTCCAGTGCGCCTCGCTGGCGCAATATCGATGCTACGCGCGGCGCACCCAAGCACTCGGCATACGCCAGCGGGGTTATCCGCTCATCCGGCGATGCGTTCAGGTCGAGATCGGGTCTAGCTTGCATGATCTGGAGGAGAATATCGTCCTTGTCGCCATCAAGGACGCGTAGCCAGGCGGGGAAGCCTTCAGTGTCTTTTGCTTGTGGGGCGGCGCCGAAATCGAGCATCGTTTTGACGATATCCATGCTGCCCGTGTCAATTGCATATTTTAGTAGCGGGTTGCCGGAGCCATTGTTTGCCACTTCATTGGCATTGTTATGGCTGCTCAGCAGCATACGCACTACGTCTGCCGACTGCGCCGACAAACGGCCGGCCGGATCGCGCATTCTCAAGTAGCCGCCCAGCGGCGTGTCGGTTTCCCCATCGCGCGCGATCGACAGCGGATAGCGCTGATCCAGCCGCATGCCTGCCTTCAAGAGTGGGCCAAGCACGCTGGGGCAGTATAGCAATCTGACCGCAAGCACATTTTTCGGAATAGTCGGATGCAGGAAAAAACGCGTCGGGTCAGCCCCCAGCAGGAACGCTAGAGAGATGGCATCATTGCCATTGCAGTCGTCCAGCGCTCGCCGCAACAGATCGTTGGCCACGTCAGGCTGCAACTTGCCTTTGCCGCCATGGATGTATTCGATCAGGGCGGACTTGTACGCCGTGGCTGCGGCAGACTGACTCAGCACATTCGGCGCAGCCCAGCGATTGAGAGGGCTGGCGCCCGCAGCCAGCAGGCGCCGCACGCCAGCGACATCATCATGGACGATCACGTGGTCAAGCACACTGGAGGCGTCGAGCGCCGCCATCCCCGCCTCCCGCGTCAGCCAGTCGAATACTGGCTTGGCTAGCGCGCCGACGCGGACTTTTCCCAGCACCTCATCGACCAGATACTTGTGGAATTTCACCAGTTCGCCAGGCACTTGCATGGCCTTGATGACATCGAGCGTGCGCAATGCCACATCGTCAGGCAAATTGACCGTGTGCCGTGCCAGCAGCCAGGTATTGCCATGGTCGGCCGGATCGGGTCGGCTAGCGGCCAGGCGGGGCAAAATCTCCTCGGCAAAAAACGCATAATAATCTTGCCGCATGGCCGGGATGGTTTGGTTCGGGAATATTGGCGGCTCGCTGCCCGCCAAGAAACGCCGGGATGCCTCCCACCATGCCGATTCGCCGTTGGCGGTGCGCGGAACTGATCCAGCGGCCAGCAAAACACGGATGTGCCGCAGCACGGCATCGCGCGCAAGGGCATCATTGGCCGGACTGGACGTTGGATTTTCGCTCCCTGCCATCAATCCATGCAGATACTGGCCACACATCACCTCGCGCTGGAAGTTCTCGGACTGACGGAGTCGCTTAAGGTCAGGCGGCAGCGCATGGAATGCGGACAGGCTCATATCCGTAGCCATGCCATGGGCACAATATTCGCTCTTTGCCGCTGCAGGTGGCTTGATCGCCTGCCGCACGGGGAACAAATCCATGCCGCCCGGTGCAAATCCTTCCAATGAAACCAGGACGGTGCCCGTCTTGCTCGTACGCATGGGGGCGGCGACATTCTGACTTGCAGCCACGCCGGAGAATTGAGCCCCAGAAAAGGTTTTTACAAAAAACACACCGGCACCGGCCAGTGCGCAGGAAGCGGCATCCATTTGCACGGGAATCTGGCTGAACTGCTCACGCGTCATTGGCGTGAGCGGCACCTGATAAGAGGTCCACGCTTTTTTCTCCGGATCGTATGTCGACAAGACATAATCCTGCTCCTGATGTTCTATCCAGATCCGGGCGAGCTCGCCTTCTTGCACCGCATAACTTCCGATCAAACCATCACATGCGTGCGCTTCAGCGTATATGCACAAGGCAACAATCCCTATAACAAGGCTTTTCAATTGACTCAGCAGAAATTTCGTCGTTGTTCGCTTTTTTTCATACATAGTTCGATTTGGTACCTTGATTATACTTATCCTTCGATAATCCCACCATTTTTAGAGCGCGCGAAAAGTAGAGGTTAAGCGGCCATGGCAAGCTTCTGTTTTGTCGCGACACCGTCAGGTGCCGTGTCGCGTCAGCCGTGATCGCAACTCCACCGCCATCGCGCAAAGTCACCGATCTGGCCGAGCGCACGAAGCAGATGACGGGCTAGTTTATCGTAGCCAACTGTGCCGCTATCGCGCGCAAAAGCAGAAGCTCTGCTGCTGCTTCGGTCAGCTATGCCATCCTTCGCCGGCGGTTATGGCTAGGGACGGCCGGCTTTTGCTAGCGCGCGGTAGGAGTCTTAGCAGGGCAGGGGATAGCCAGGTCAGACTCGATATCGTCGTTGGATCAGACTGCCACGAGATCGCACGCTAAAAGCCTTGCAAGACACCCAGGCTCCCGACACGACGCATCGGTTTTTCATCTTTCAAGAACTATGGACTAGGGAAGTCTGAGTAACTGGGGGCGATTCAAAGGCACCGTCCGCTTCCGCCCCAAAGCAGCCATTCGGTCCGGTAAAACAGCGCCTTTACCCGGTGAGAAGCATGACCGAGCATGTTAGTGCGTGAGGCGGCTTCTCGTCTGATTACAATCTTCAGTAACTAGGGCTGAGACGTTTGAAATCCAGGAAGGCTTCTTCGAATTGAGTGCGGTCAAAAATTGCACGCTGCTCTAACTCGGACCAGCGGACTGAAGTGACCACTCCATTGATGTGATTAATGGAGAGCCCAAATCGCCGCCACTCGACAGTTTTTTTATCAACAATTTGTTCGACAACAACGACTGTGCAGTTTAAATCCATGTCGTCGGGACAAACGAGCAAGGGTGCGACCGTGGCCCCCTCATGAGTAGGCTCAAGCAATTCCCAAGCGATCCTACTTTCATCTTGGTCGTAGAGCCACGTTTGCGCTGGAACTAGAGTGTGAGTGTCATCGTTGCCGTCTTCGTCAAAAATCTGCGACTTTACCCATTGATATACCGGGACACCGTCAATCGCTAACACAGGTTGTTCTGTCGACGCAAACTTTGGCTTTGAGATTATTGTTGAGATCGTGTTCATTTCTTTAAGTCACATGTTTTAAAGTTCGCGTCCGAAGTTCCACATTCGTCTCCTTAGAACATTACAGCCAACAATTCGCGCCACGGGCTGCTCTTGGCCGATTGCTGTCGATTGTACTCGACGAAAAACCAGTGCCTGCCGACCTGGCCGCTGTCGTCCCGAAGCAGCCGTTCGCGTTGTTTGCGTGAGTCCCTGCTCTCAAAATTCAACCTGACGCACAGGTATCCCGTGAAGTAGCGCCTCGGTATATACATGCTCGGCAAGTAGATCATCTTCGATGATCAAGGTGACGCCGGTTAACTCATTCATCGGTAGAAATTCTGGCGCGTCGACGATACTCTCGACGAGGTTCAAATCCTCGCGGCGACACGCTGCAGCAACTAGGCGGGCTTCTTTCGGCTCAAATCGCCCTAGAAGCAGCGATTCCTGCCCACGCAACTGGGTCACCACTTCATGCACTGGCAGGGCCGTATAGGGCGCAACAGTCCGCCTTACAGCCATTAGCTCATGTGTCGATGGACCGGTGGTAGGAAAAGCCAGCGAAAGATCGACATAGTTACCGCAGAACCGCTTCAAAACCCACCCTGGCTGAGATCCATCCCATAGATATTTGTACTCATCGATCCGTTCAGGGTTGCTCATAATCATCGGTCCAAAGTATGTATGCTGACTGGCCGCTTGTGGCCGGAACCGGCATCACAGTTTCTGATACAGGAATGTTGGACACGTTCCCGCCCCATCTTTGCTAAATTTAACCACCTGCGTCAGCACAGCGGCGACGTCATGATACTCGGTCAGCGGTAACACCTGGTCTTGGTCGGTATCACGCTCACAAGACAAGACAGCGTTGGATTCGTAGCGCAGAACATGCAACAACGCTTGCAAAAACATATCTGGGTTTGGCCAAAGATATGCACGTTTACGGTCAAGTGTAGGCAGTAGAGCAATCACTTTTCCCTCACCGTCGCCACACTTCACAAGCTTGCCAAGCAAAGTCTCGCCCACATAGCAAAGCAATTCGTCAGTCTCTCCGAAGGGCGTGACAAACGGTTTTATCGAAATAGTTTCTACTTGTGCCGGAATGCGTAGCCAAAATGAATCCGGTGAGAATACGAACGTTGAGGTCATTACAAATCTGGTGAGGTTGAAGTAAGGTACTGACTGTCTGCTCTTGGCCGGTATCGGCCGCATGAATCTCCGGCGTTTCCTCGGCCGTGGGTGAAAAGCTCCACAGGTTTTCCATTGCTTCGCGATTGATGTCGTCGGCATCAATGAACACCTCATCGTCTTGCGCCATTTCCAGCCAAGCATTGACTGTCCTGCAATTCATCATGTCGTCATGCATCCCATGTTTTAAAAGCCGTCCATACCGAGCGCCATGCGCCATGCGGAAGTTTGGCCTGCATGGAAAGAGAAAGTCCGCCGTCGCCCATACGATCGCCTGGCTTCCATTGTTTATTCTTCAGACTAAGTGCCCGTGCTCTTCCCATGTCGACAGTTTTCATGTCTTTGATGTCATAGCCGACTTCCAATATGGGAAGCAGCACTTCTCCATTGGCTGTCAAATATAAAGTATCGACATGGACCTTGGGTTTGTCGAAACGTTCATATAGCCTTGTTGCAGCCGATTTGAAACCCTGGCCAATGGCGATGCTGATGGTCGTTGGACCATTGCAACCCAGAAGCGCGGCAAGCGCCCAATAGTCATGATCAGCAGTGACAAGCCTGGCCAAGCAGCGTTCTATCCATGCCGATTCATCAGTTCTGAATTCTTTCCAGTATGGAGAAAACGAATTTTGCAGGTAGCCGACTTCGTGCAGCGCACCGACCAGGTTAATCTGCTTGTCCACGCAGCCAATATCGTGCAACAGATGGGCTGCGGCTGCGGCGACCGCATACTCGCCTTTGGCCATGGCCTTGTCTTCGAGTTTTTTCAGTTTGGTGTTAATACTCATTCTTTTCCTGGTGCGAACGATACCGCGTTCGTTATGGTTACTGGTGGCTCCTGGAAGCGGGAGCCGCGGCATGGCTCGCGTTGACGCAAGCTTGATCGCGCGCCCCTATAAACAGGCGGGGCGCCAACGCTCCATGCCGTCCTCTTCATCGAGAATGCTTAAAGTATTGTCCAAAGTCTCCATCATTCCTTTTCTGTATCGTAGAAATATCAAAAACGATGTTGCGAAGGGATGTTTCTGGCCGTTTTTCGCCCAAGAGCATAACAAGTTGCCAATCGGAAAAACTCACACATTGTCACATGCTGGTGCGAAGGTCCGCTATGGGGGGGGGCTGCTCTTCGTTAAACGTCCGCTTCTGGCCGAACCCGGCCGTTTCAGCCCAGCATAGCAGGTTGTCAGTATGAAAAACTAGCTGCAGCGTCGGCCGGCTGGATTCGCCCCAAAGCGGACAGTCGAGCATGTGCGCGGTCAACTTGCCAAAGTATTAGCCCTTGACGACTCGCAGCATCCCATTGATGGCAGAAAGTTGTTCAAGGACAGCGGGAAGGTAGGTCTGGTCAATTTCGAATTCAAAATCCAGCTTACTTCCATAACAGGCTACAAACCACGCAGTGCCAGAGACTTCGATTCCTCCGCGCCCATTTCCTCGAAGTTTAAGCGTTAGTTGTTCTTCCCTAGGCAATAGTTGGGCTTTGCCGCATAAATTTTCGTAGAGCGCGCGAAGCTCAGCCTCAAAAATCTGAAAATCAGTCGGTTCAAAATCAGCAGATATCGAGGCGCTAAATCCACGGACCCTAATCTCAGCATCGCCACCAACCCAGTCATCGGTTCCGTTATGCTTCCGAATGATTATCTCGACAAACTCCGAGTCGTTACCAATGTGTATTTGATGCATAGTTTTTCAATCAGTCTGGGCTAACCCCAATATCATTACTTTCGAGAACACTGCTGAACGACCGCTCCTGGCCGGTTGCCGTCGTTGGTAGGTTCCGCCCCAAAGCAGACGTCTCTTGGGTTCGCGGAAAGCAGCAAAGAATGTCCAGTGTGCATTTAACACATAATTTCATACTCGATGAATGGTTCGAGGATCATTACGCCCCAGGTGATAAACCCCGGCTCTGGTTCGCAGCAAAGGTGATATGTAGTGACATCGCTATTAAAAACTTGTTCAACTCTTGCAATATCTCCTGGGATTGGGTCGCGTTCACTTATCCAATCGCGATACGTGACTCCCTCAAGATTTATCTTGATCAGCTTGATTTTTTCACCAATTTTTAGAGTAGTCATTTACCAATCATTGTCCATGAAGGTGCCATACAGCGATTATTTATATGAGGGGGCTGTGTGCTTTGGCGCAGCGTCTGTTTCTGGCCGATTGCCGTCGTTGGCAAGTTCCGCCTCGTTGCGGACGTTCGGTATAAGCTAGGTTTTTGCTCAAACATTAAACCTTCTCGGTCAGTGCAGCGCGATAAAGGTTCAACTTTTCTTGGCCGTGAAAGTTCAGGAACTCCGCCATGGTAGGCGTCACCTTAGATTTTGCAGCAATCGTCCAAAACCTGGCTTCGCCGATCATAGGCACAAACCCCTCAATCAATCCGCGACTGGCGTTGTGGCTCGATGAAAGCAGCCATCGCTGCAGCAGTCGTGTGACGTCGTCGCTTGGAAGCTTTGACGACCGGACTAGCGCGACCGCATATCTGTAGTTGTGGCTATACAGATCTACAATAAAATCAATTCGCTGCGCTACAGTTAGTGAACGCAACCACCGGCGAACCTCGGCATCAACTTGGGCGGCACCGGAACGACGTATGAACTGCTCAGGCTTGAAACGTGGCTCTTCCATGGTATTGGTCCAAATTATTTTACGTATCCCACGTCATGTGTGTTGTAGGTCCGCTTCTGGCTGCCGACGCAATCGATCAACACAACACTTTAACTTAAATGCATCGTTGCAGAGTGGAATTGATGCGAAGGAGGAACCGAATCAATTGCGCTGTGCCCCGCGGAGCCCGAGATTGCCGTCGTAAGGCGTTTTGCCGCGGGAACGTTTATGCAGGAACCCGCCGAAGCTCAACCAGCTCTTGCTCTCGCGCGGCAGGAGTGTCTGCAGGGCAGGGGGATAGGCACGTCAGACCCGATCTCGTCGTTGGGTCAGGCAGCTACGGGATCACGCACCAGGAGTCTGGCAGGACACCCAGCGCCCTAACACGATCCACCGGTTTTTCATCTTTCAAGAACTATGGATCGGGAAAGTCTAAACTACTGGTGGCGATTCAGATGTTGATCGCAGCAAATCCGCCTTTCAAGGTCAATATTTTCCCCGCACGACTGCTTCCACACACAATCGATTGGCTGTAAAAACAAGCGCCACGCTAGAATACCGTTGCCGGTGCTGGCAATCGCTCAAATGGCCGTAGAACCGGAAACCTCTAGGAAAATACTTCATAATCGATATGTTTTTGAAAATTGGGTGTATCCTTATCCTGCCGCTTAACTATCTTTCTCAAACGGACAGAATAAAGAGAGCGGATTTTTCCAACTCTTGGAAGGAAGCAGAATGACGAAAATAAAAGGGAACAACGATGGACCTGGCGGGCGCAATGAGTCCTATCAGATTGGCTCCCGGAAAGAAGTACCACGTCCTGTCGCCGTTAAGGAAGTCAAGGCCGGCAAGCATCCCGATGCGCATGTCGTAAAGGTGAACGGCCAGGAATACGTCAGGGACAATCCGGATAGTTCGGTCAAGGATAACGTCAATCGAAAGTGAATCGGGAGCGATGCATCAAATGAGTAATACTGCACCGTTCTGGCTAATAATCCGATTCTGCTATTGAGATTTAGAATCGCCAGAAAATATCCGAGTTTTATACGATAAATTGAAATTTCCAGCCAATTCAAAGGAGTATCGCATGCCAGGTTATTATCATTTGAAGAAGAACGCAGGGAACTATCACTTCAGTCTGAAAGCGGACAATCACGAGATAATACTCACCAGCGAGTCCTATACGACCAAGCAAGCGGCGCAGACTGGCATAGCGTCCTGCCAACGCAACAGCCCTAGCGATGACCGGTATGTTCGATTGACGTCGAAAGCCGATCAACCATACTTCGTTCTTAAAGCTGGCAACGGCGAGATCATTGGCAACAGCCAAATGTATGCATCGTCTGCGGGGCGAGACAATGGCATTGCCTCCTGCAAAACCAATGGCCCGACATCTAAAATAGTTGACGAAGCCTGATCGTAGCGAGTTAATGTTGGAAGTGGGCCGGATGCTTCTCTAATGAAAATTCCGGCTCTTCGTGTCAAGCTGACCGAGCAGATGCGAGCAATCCACCAGCCGCTTGGCAATCAGGTTGCGCACGCCGCTCTTCGATTGCCAGATGCCGTACACCCCCAAGAGCGATGCATTCATCAGTTCAGCGCGCTGCTTTTCCACCAGCGTGGGCCAGACGATGATGTTGATGGTGCCAAACTCATCTTCCAAGGTGAGGAAGATCACCCCCTTGGCTGTCTCAGGCCGCTGTCTTACCGTGACGATGCCGCAGCCCCTGGCCAGCTGGCCATCGCTGAAGGTGTTCAGGATATCCGACGGCACAAAGCGCATTTTATTGAGGCGCTCGCGCAGGAGAGAGAGCGGATGGCGGCCCAGTGTCAGGCCGACATGCCGGTAGTCCGCCACGATGTCATCGGCTTCCGTCGGCGGCACCAGCTCCAGCACGGGTTCGGCAATGGTCGTCGCGCGCATCAAATCCCGCTCCGGCACGCTTGCCGCGGCATCCCACATGGCCATGCGCCGGTTTCCTGTCAGCGTTACCAGGGCATTGGCCGACGCCAGCGCCTTCATATCCCCCGCGTCTAGTTGCGCGCGCATGGCAACATCGCGCGTGTTTTTGAAGGGGGCTGCAGCGCGGGCTTCCTCGATGCGCCAGGCCGCCTCTTTCACCATCCCGTTGATATTATTGAGACCAAGGCGTACCGCCAGTCTGCCGTCCGCCATCGGCTCCAGGGATGCTTCCCATCCGCTCGTACAGACATCGACGGGTCTTACCTCGACGTCATGCCGGCGCGCATCCTGCACCAGGGACGAGCGGCTATAAAAACCCATGGGCTGGCTATTGAGCAGGGCGGCCAGGAACTCGGCGGGATGATGGCATTTCAGCCAGCTGCTGGCGTAGGCCAGCAGGGCAAAGCTGTGCGCGTGGGATTCTGGAAAACCATATTCGGCAAAACCGCGTATCTGCCCAACAATGGAGGTGGCAAACTCGATGCTGTAGCCCCGCTCGGCCATGCCGCTCATGAGCTGGTCTTCGAACTGCTCCAGGCCACCTTTTCTTTTCCAGGCGGCCATGGCGCGGCGCAGGCGGTCTGCTTCACCGGCCGTAAAACCCGCCGCCGTCATGGCGATCGACATGACTTGCTCCTGGAAGATCGGCACCCCGAGCGTGCGCCGCAGCACCGCCTCGATCTCGGGGCTGGGATACGTCACTGCCTCCAGGCCCTGGCGCCGGCGCAAATACGGATTGATCATGCCGCCCTGGATGGGGCCTGGCCGGATGATGGCTACCTCGATGACCAGGTCATAGAACTCGCGCGGCTGCATGCGCGGCAGCATGGACATCTGCGCCCGCGATTCGATCTGAAACACGCCGATGGTGTCCGCTTGAGAGATCATCTGGTAAGTGGCGGCATCCTCGTGGGGGATATCGCCCAATTCAAAACGTTCGCCACGCTGCTCCGAGATCAAAGCCAGTGCGCGGGCGATACACGACAGCATGCCCAGCGCCAGGATGTCGATTTTTAAAAGACCCAGTTCATCGATGTCATCCTTATCCCATTGAATCACGGTGCGCTCGGGCATGGCGGCGTTTTCAATGGGTACCAGGCGGGAGAGGGGACCGCGCGAAATGACGAAGCCGCCCGGGTGCTGGGAAAGATGACGTGGAAAACGCATCAGGCGCTCGGCAATTGCCGCCCACTTCTCGGCGATGGGGGAGTGCGGATCGAGTCCGCAGGTAATAAGGCGCTGCTGAAGATCGGCCCGCCCACCCCAGCTATGCGAGGCTTTGGCCACCTTGTCGACCACCGATAAATCCACGCCAAGCGCGCGCCCCACATCGCGCAAGACACTGCGCGGGCGGTAGGAAATGACGACGGCCGTTAAAGCGGCCCGCATGCGGCCATACTTGCGATAGATGTATTGAATCACCTCCTCGCGGCGCTGGTGCTCGAAGTCGACATCGATGTCGGGCGGCTCATCGCGCTCGCGCGAGATAAAGCGCTCGAAAAGGAGGGTGCCGCGCGAGGGATCGACTTCGGTGATGCCGAGGCAGTAGCACACGGCCGAATTGGCCGCCGATCCGCGCCCCTGGCAGAGGATTTTTTGCGAGCGGGCGAAGCGCACGATGTCGAATACCGTCAGAAAATAGGGTTCATAGTGCATGTCGCCAATGAGTTCCAGCTCATATTCCAGCTGGGCCTGCACGTTGTCCGGAATGGCGTGCGGGTAGCGCCAGTGCGCCCCGATATACGCCTGCTCGCGCAGGTAGCTGGCCGGGGTCTGTCCCTCTGGCACAATTTCGCCTGGATATTCATAGCGCAGCTCATCGAGCGAAAAAGTGCAGCGCTGCGCCACGCGCAGGGTTTCATCCAGGGCGTCGCGCGGATATAGGTTGCCCAGCCGTAGGCGCGAGCGCAGATGCGCTTCGGCATTCGACGCAAGCTGATAGCCGCACTGCGCCACCGGCGTATTCAGACGAATCGCGGTCATGGTGTCCTGGATGATTTTCATTGAGCGCAGGTGCATGACGACGTCGCCCGTGGCCACTACCGGCAGGCTGAATTCGGCGCCGATGGCTTCGACCATGGCGCGGTGCCGGTCATCCTGGGCCCGGTGGTGCAACGTCAATGCGACGCGCGCGCGCCCCGGTGCGCTACGCACCAGCCATTCGGCTTGCCGCTCGATCTCTTCATAGGGGGCGTTATATTTGGGGCACAGGATGAGCTGGCAGCCCGGCAGCCCTTTTAAGTGGGCGAGAGGGGCGGTGGGGTTGGCAATGTCGCGTGGCCACACCAGGTAACTTCCCTTGTCGGCGCGCGTGCGCGCAGCGGTAATGAGTTCGCTCAAGTTGCCATAGCCGTCGCGGTCCATGGCCAGGATCAGCACAGTGAAGGATGGGGTGCCGTCCTCCGGTGTCACCCTCATCTGGCTGCCAATGATGAGGTGGATGTTCCACTCCCTCGCCGCCACATGCGCCTTGACCACGCCGGCCAGGGAACATTCGTCAGCCATGGTGATGGCCTGGTATCCCAGCTGAGCCGCGCGTGCCACCAGCTGGTCGGGCGGAGAGGCGCCGTGCAGAAAGGAGTAATGGCTCATGCACTGCAGCTCGGCATAGTCTGGCAGCGTGGAAACTGGCGGCTGATCCATGATCAGCCGAACATCCCGTGCAGGTACCAGCGGCCGTCCACGACACGCTCCAGGTAAATCCAGTAGCAGGTTGCATCGCTTCCTTGAGCGATGTAATAGTCGCGGGCTGCGATTTGATCGTTCCACCAGCCGGCCTCAATGCGTTCCGGCCCCTTGATCATTTTGAGGGGGGAACCATAGAAGGGACGCTCGCCGCGCAGCAGCAGCGGGATAGGTTTAGGTAGCAGCCAGAACGGGCGCTCAAAAGCCTCATCCTTGGTGTTGGCCGCCTTGTGTTTCCCTGTGGCGGCAGCCCAGGCATTGCTTTCCTCCGGCCGATGGTCGTGATGCTCGACAGGGGAGAGGACGTTGTCACTGCCAAGACGGGCACTGAGTAATTCCAGCAGGCGCTTGTAGTCGGCGGGATTGCCGCCAGGCTCGGGAAACAGGTCTTGTGTCGGCGGCGCCATCGCGGTGAGCAGGCGCGCTTCCAGGCGCAGGGCGATGACCGGGGCAACCAGTTCCGTGCGCGCCAGGCGTTCTTTCAGCAACCGTATCAGGTGCGCCTCGCGCCAGGTCGGCTCCGCCAATCCGATCTCGATTGGCGTAGGCGGGATCGCAGTCTTGCCGCGTTCGTGCTCTAGCAGCAGAACAAAAACGCTCACAGCCTGCTGGCGTGCGACCAGCCAGCCGACAAATTGTTGTAGCAGGCCAGTCGCGCCGTCCAGCAGGGCATCGGCGTGGTCGATCCGGTCAAAGGTTTCGATGTGGGCCGAGAAGGTCTCGGGGATGGCGATCCATCCAAACAGTTCAGGAGCGAGCCCATAGGCGCGGTCGAGCTCATCGAGCACCTGCTTGTTCATCCTGCGCTGGATGCCGGGGCGGGGCAGGCGCCGTAGCGCCGCCAGATGATCTGCACCAATGTCTGTTAGCCATTCCAGGTGGTTCGCCGTGCTGGGCAGATAGGCGCAGGGCATGCGGTCGAGCTGGCGCTCCAGTGAACGCATGTGCACCGTGCGCCGCAGAATGATCTGGCGTTTGGCCGGTTGCCAGCGCGACAGCAGCCAGGCCCCCATGGCCGTTGGTGCCGTGCCGAGCTGCGCCGTCACCCCAAGCGCTTGCAGGGCAGCGCGAATACGCCGGCTGATGGCGGTTCGCCCGTTAAATAGGCGCAAGCTGGCGGTCACGTCCAGCAGCAGGCAGAAGTCGCCCGCATGCGCCACTTCCGGGGTGAACTGGAGGAGGGCGAGTGCGATGGCATTGCTGGTGATCAATTCACGCTCAAGATTGCGTTCCAGGATGACGGTATCCGGTGAGACGGCCGCCACGCCGCCAGGGCGCATGCCGACACGTACCCCTTCGGCATAGGCTTGTTGCGAGACCGTGAGTATGCGGCCCTTCTCGATCACCGCATACGGCCCCGGTTCACACCAGCGCGGCCTGAGGCATTCGAGAGGCAACAGTGGGAGGTGTACGCTGAACCAGAACCGCATTTTGATCGTCCAAAAATCGTTGACGTGCCGGCATGTCAGCCAACGGGATAAAGAGTGGCGCCTCATGATGTGGGCCACGCCGTTTAATGATGTGAGTGGAAATGCCACCGGCGGCGGGGCGTAACGCCAGGCGCAATGGCGCCGGTGAGGCATCGGCCGCTGCGCTCATCGGCCGGACCAGCCAGAAGAACGTTTCGGTTGTCTGCGCCGCCAGATTGAGGCGCCGCAGTGCTTCGTCGCGCATATTGCTTTGCCATAACAGCACCGCACCGCAACTGCCGTTGCGCAGGATCTGCTCGGTGGACCAGAGAGCATCGGCGGTGCTGGGGGCGCGTATCCAGAGCAGGTTCGGGCAGCTCAGGTCCATGAATTTGCAGGCGGCGGAGTTGGGCAAGTACGGCGGCTGCACCAGGGCGATCCGGCGATGTTGCGACAGTTGTGCCAGCACTGGCCGCAACAAGTGCATTTCCCCGATACCCGCTTGCTGAACTAGTAACTCCGTGAAGGTCGATAGCGGCCAACCGTTGCCAGGAAGCTCACCATCCAAGATGCTGTGACCGGTAGTAACCGTACTGGTTGTGCCTCGGCTCAGTTCACTTGCCCGCCAGACGTCACGCAATAGGGCGCTATTGGCCAGTGTGGCAGAGCTGGTACGTTGAAGGGAAGGTGAAAGCATGGCGTCTGGCGAGAGGTTGTTGATTATTCTCAAAACTACTGTATATAAACACAGTATATGCTGAGGACGTCAAAAACTGCAAGGTCCATGAATTTCTTGCGTTGTCAAAATTGTAGAGTTCGGATGGTGGGACGAAACTAGTATTGTTGAGCAACTCGGCATGGCCAGGTTACACAGCGCCGATCCTCCGCGGCTCGTACGAAGCGCTTGGTGAGCTGGATGGGCGGGCGTGCCGTAGCGGCTGGCGAGGTCGAATGTGTCCAGCCCCATGAGATTGCCGCCACGGTGTGTGATCATGTCGCCGAAAATGTCGCTGCACAATATAGCCAAGAGGAGGGTGCCCGCTGGAGTTCCGGCGCGACGCGTTCCATGCCGAGCGATGCTTGGCCGCGCCGTGCCTTAAAAATCCACGGCGGCCGACAGTTGCAGCGTGCGTGGCGCCGACTGCGAAATGGTGCCGTACGAGGCCACGCCGGCCCAGTAATGACGGTCGAGCACGTTCATCACGCCGCCGCGCAAGATCGTCGCCTTGCCAGCGATGGCTGTGCGGTAGCGTAGGCCCAGGTCCACCTTGGTCCAGGATGGCACCGATTGCAAGTTCGCCTGGTCGACAAATTGTTTGCTGGTGTAGCTGATGGCGCCCGTGGCCGTCAGGCCAGGCCAGTATGGCAAATCCCACTCGCCGCCCAGGTTGGCCATGGACGTGGGCACGCCGACGGGGCGTTTGCCCATGGTGGCGGCGTTGTTGGTCTTCACCAGGCGCCCGTCGAGCAAGGTGATGCCGGCCAGCAGGCGCACGGTCTTGCTGGCGGCACCGGACAGGTTCAGTTCCAGGCCGCGGTTACGCTGTTCGCTGTCCATGCTGTACACCTTGCCATACAGCTGGCCGCTGGGTTTGCTGACCTGGAACACGGCGAGGGTCGCCAACACCACGCCAAGGTCGGCCTTGGTGCCTACTTCATATTGCTTGCTCTTGTAGGGCGCGAAAACCTGGCCCGCGTTGTCGGCGATGTTCGGCGCGATATCGCCCTTGCTCAAGCCCTCGATATAGTTCGCGTACAGCGATACATTGCGCAGCGGTTTGACGACGATGCCTGCCAGCGGCGTCAATGCCCCCTGCTTGTAGTGGGCGGTGAGCGCGCCTGTGGTGGCGTGGTAGTTTTTCGATTCGACCAGCTGGCGGCGAACGCCCAGGGTCAGCTGTACGCGCTGGTCCAGCATGTCCAGGGTGTCGGCCACGGCCAGGCTGGAAAGCGTGGAGGCGGACAGTTTCGGCGCGCGGGCCGGCGCGGCAATGCCGGGATCGGGCACAGCCACGGGATGGTAGATGTTCGAAGAAATAAGTTTGCCGGAATTGCTCACGCTGCCAAATTCGTCCTGGTAGACATTGCCCATCACGACCAGTGCATGCTCGATGCCGCCCGTGCGAAAGCGCGCACGCAGGCCCGTGTCGGCGCTGGCGCGGCGTACGCGGAATTTCCAGTTCATGGGCGTGACCGTCATGTCGCCCGCCGCGCTGGTGATGGTCGGCGTCTGGTCCGAATAGCGCGACACGTCGGAGCGCGTGCCGCCCGCGTCAGCAAACACCGTGACGCTGTCGTTTAGGTCGTATTCGATCTTGCCCAGGGTGGCCAGGTCGTTGGACTTCCACCAGCCCCAGGACTGGGCGATGTTGCGCCGGCCATCGGGCGCCTCTGGCACGGGCAGGCGCGCGGCGACGAGGAAGGGGCGCGTGGGCGCGTCGATCCACTGGTATTGCTCGATCAGGTCGAACGAGGCGCGCAGGCGCTGGCCCTGGTAGTCGAGGGCGACGGCCGCCACTTCTGCGCGTGAGGTCTGGTGGTCGAGCGGCGTCTTGCCCTGGCGGTGCAAGCCATTGAAGCGGATGCCGAAGCGCCGTTCCTCGCCGAAGCGGCGGCTGATGTCGATGGCGGCTCCCAGCTGGGCGCTGGAACCGACATCGACGGTCAGGCGTGTCAGGTCGCGCGGCAGCGAGCGTTTCGGTATGGCGTTGACGACGCCGCCGACGCCGCCATTCGGCGACATGCCGTAGAGCAGGGCAGCCGGCCCCTTGAGCACTTCCACGCTCTGCAGATATTCCGTAAATAAATGGTAGTTGGGCGAGACGCCATACACGCCGTCGAAGGCCACTTCGCTTAGATTGCCCTCGTTGAGGGGAAAGCCGCGGATGAAGAAGGAATCCGTGACGCCGCCGATCTGACCCGTGAAGCGAGTGGACGGGTCGCCGCCCAGCACCTCGGCCAGGGTCAGCGCCTGCTGGTCCAGCATGCGCTGGCTGGTATAGCTGTTGACGCTGAACGGCGTGTCGAGCAAGTCTTTTTCGCCCAACATGCCGGCGCGCGCGCTCTTGGCAATTTGTCCACCTGCATCCGCTTCGGCCTGGCCGGTGACGATCACGGTGGCCAGCGTGGCAGGCGCTTCGGACCTGGCCTGGGCGATGGCTTGCGGTGTCACGCTGGTAATGAGCAGGCCGGCGAGAATCAAGCGGCTGGTAACGAGGGGATGGGCGGTAGAGGGAATAGTAGTCATCGATGAGTGGCGCGCAAGGTTGGTAAATAGAAACTGCACGCACTATAACCGAAATGAGAATCATTACGAACTTTGAAGGATAGACAGGATATCCCATCCAATACGACTGAAACCGTGCGTCAGCAATACCAATGACAGGAAGCATCAGGGGATGGTCTGTCTGCCAGACAGTTCCGCACACCTTGCACCAGTGCTGATCGAACCCACGACCCGTTGCGCTGGGTCCACCAACATCATGACCCGGCAGCCAACAGCCTCGCTCCCATAGTTGAGCTGCAACAGCTCATCCTCAAGTCGATAGTTGCTAGGCGTCCCGTAGCGTTCGGCGATAGTAAAGCTGTTCTGACCAACCAAATTATCCAATGTGTGATCCCCGCTGGCTGCGCATCCCGATGTCAGGATGATAAACACCCGCGAATACAGCATTCTCATTTTTCACTTTCAGAAGATGATTGGCTTTATCTTAACTCTCGATATGACAAGTGACTTTGCGTGAGAACATGAATTTTGGCTGTATAAGGGGACGGATAATGCAATGACATTGCCTCTATTTACTTCTCGGTGCCAACAAAACCCAAAGTGCAAATGCGCATGCGCGTGTCAACTGGATTAGATACTCACAGAGGGTACTCGCTGAGCAACATATGGTTTACGGCGTACTTTCAGGATATTTTTTGCATTCCTTCAAGAACTCGCATCGGCGACACCGCGATGTCGACTCCGCGTGGTCGGCTGAAATCGTTTGCCTCAATAAAGCCATTCTGTGGTGATAAAGCTCGATGATCTGTTTGTGGTTGAGTAAAAAAACCCTGATGGCTCTGCGCCTGGGTATCTCAGGGTGTTCAACAACGACAAAGCCATGATCGTTCACCATGGCTCGGCCTGCCAATTCCAGAATCATCTTTTGGACAGAGAGTTCGATCACATCTGACATGAACACACGCTCAACACGACGGATCTTGTACTCCATCAACGTGAGTTTTCCTTTGTAGCGATAGGCTCGATCGATACGTGCGATGAGTTTGATGGGGGCGTCAAGCGTAAAGGTTTGTTCTGCATAAGCAAGGCTGGCGTACCGCAGTTCCTCCGGGAACCAGCAGGGGCGCGTTCGACACATCGCATGTCTTCTTACTCCCCGTACCAGACAGAGCAGCAGAAATACCTCACCAATATGCAGAAGTGCCGATAGAAAAATCGACATGCTCATTTTTTTTCGGGGGAACGTGAGACAAGGTGAAGACGGCGACGACGCCTCATCTCCACTTGTTTCTGTTGCGATCGGTACAGTCGATCGCATAATTTTATAAACCTCGCTCTGACAGATCTCGCTACCTGGCGGCTCGTCTTATGCATCGCCGATCGCCATCTTAGTAGCATCTTGTACAGCCATATTTGGCGTCTGATAGTGGGTATAGACGATGCATTGGCTTGGATGGACGACTGTTCTCGCAAACTTGTGGCCGCTAACGGCACGGTATTCACTTCCAACGTTTCGATGAAGAATTTCATATGTTGCAGCTCCCCGTAGGCTCGTGCCTGTTCGCGCTCGGGAGAACAGCGTGGGCCAAACCTGTCGACCAGAACGATCTTGCGTTCGCAGTACCCCATTTCGGCAAGTTGGCTAGCACTGATACGAGGTAGCTCTTCGTTTTCCATGTTCGGCTCCTATTCGATTCTTGACGGGCCAAAAAGCTCCATTGATGCCAGGGTGATGAGGGCATCCTGCCCCGGCGTGTTTGGTGCAGTACCTGGCTTAGCGGACCACTGTGCCTCCATGACTGATGGGGTTTGTCCGCATTGCTGTACTACCAGTCCGGCATAGGCCAGTGTGCGTAGGCGATTCACGCGGCGTGGGCCCTTTGGGAATTTGATGAGATCGTCATACAGGGGAGGGTTGTCCGCGCGTTCCAGTTCTACACTCAAGCGGATGGTAAGAGGTGTGCCCATGGTTTAGGTCGTCATGTTTAGCTGATCTGTGCCATCTGTCCGAGAAGGTGAAGCATTGGCCTGCTTGGCTAGCTCGCTGCCGGCAAACTGAAAACCTTTGACGTTCGCAAAGATCGGATCCTTCAGTTCCTGCAGCTCGTGATGCGGGAATGCGGTTTTCAGTGCTTTGCGATAGAAGAAGGCGCCACCGCCGACCAGAATAATATTCTTGATGTCGGCAGCGTCGCCCACGTAGTGCAGCATCTCGGCGACTGCCTGCTCCGGAATTTTCTGCGCGAGCGGCAGGTGTTGGGCAATGTCATATTCTTTTTGAAAGATGATCGGCTTTTTTCCTGTTCTCAGCGCCAGATCGATCGCGTCGTATTCCCGGTAGTGCGATCCGGTGGCTCGGCTGATGCCTTCGATGATTGAGTGGAGCACGTCAAACATGCCGCGCGGTACCGAGTGGCTGCGTTTTTCAATTTGTTGCATACCTTGCGTCACAAGCCAGTCAAACGTCCGACGACCTGGATCGATGATTAGATTTCGCTCCTTGCGCATCTGGGCAAGGCGCCCATGAGTCAGCCCGCAGTACATCAAGGCCCCCGATGGTTGCGCAATCGCTTTTACATGCGCGACCGTGATTTTTCTGCCTTCCGCCAGGATGTGCTCACCGGTCACGCGGCGTTCCAGCGCCGCCACCTGCTTCTTGAGCTTATACGTGGCCACGGGCAGGCCAAGTACCAGGAGATCGATCCGGTCCAGACGCATGTAATGCAGTGCACCCAGTAGCAAAGCCAGATATTCAGGCGTGGCACTGTAGCTGTCGTGCTGCAGCACATTGGCATTGAAGATGTCGGAAGCCAGGTGCGCGTCTGGGCCGACCTCGTAATGCAGATTATCGACCGGGACGCAGACGGTACGGCGTTTCATTCCCCAGCTTTCCTGTTCATAGACCGTTTCACATGGGTGGGCCTGCGACGGGAACATCGCGCAGCGCACATCACCAGCACTGGCCGTTGCAATGAATTTGGTATTTCCCCGGCCAACGTCCACGGCCCGTACGATCGGTTCCACTTCGTCCTCCTGTCTGCTGCAAGTGATCCACAGTAATAGTGGACCAGCACCTACACCATGGGAAATGGCCCGCTTTTTTGCCCGAGTTCGTCGCGAGTACCAATCCGGACGTGCTGGGGCTCAACTGGAGTTGCGCTGCGGCGCAGCTATATTGGCGCATGCTGGCGGACAATCGCCTCGCTTCTGCGCTGGAGTTGCGCCGCACCGCGGACGTATTTTGGTCGCTCATCTGTGTACTTGGCTCAGTCCGTTTCCATGTTCAAAACCATTTACAATCAGAGGAATCGCCACGCGGCGTTCTTCATAGGGAGAAATCTTCGCCAGACGCAGTTACCAAATAAATTCGACCTCAATCACAAATTTTCAACGCTGAAAATCGGCTTGACATTCGAAAAAACTGATCATATTCTGTGACGACTGTCTGGACCCACTTCCAGGAACATCGCGTTCCGAATGTGGCGCTGGCAAGCGTGGTATGCCGTTGCAGTCGTAACCTGTCTATCGAAGCGAAGTTGCTCGGCCGCGCCCTGCGGTCGAACTGAGTGGTATAAAAGTGAAGAAGTATGTCGGGCTGCCCCTGCGGGGGTAACTGCTCGCGCGTGATTTCTCGTCAAGAGACGCTTGTCAAATCGGAGAGGGCCTTGCGGCGCTCCGTCGCTAATTTACGATCCTGGTAGTGTCGATGTATCGCCTGCGGCCGCGAACCGCAGGAGAGTGATTTATCACCTATTCAATCTTCCTGCTGTACGAAGAGCCTATCGCGGTGCCTTGTTGTGACGTTGCCGAAGAAGCTTCGATCAACCTGGTTAGTGCGCAATCACGAAGCGGCCTGGTGGTAGGGCTGATGGGATGACCGTGAGGGAAGAGGGGGCAAGGTCCTGGTTCAATTGAGAGTGGCCGGGGCACCTAAATGTCTTTGTGGCGCAAGCGCCGCACTGCTCGCGCAAGACGCGGGGACTAACACAGAAGGAGAAATTCGCTGGTTATTCGCATGAGCATTTTTAAGACACCGCGCCTTCGGGCAAATAGAGAGTCCGCCATCGACGCTGAGATAGGGGCAGCGCGTTGGAATACATAGAACACATCTCCCTCGTCGGCGCAGCAGGCCAGGCGCCGATGCCAGTTGAAGGCCACACCGGGGGCATGCGCGCCAGACAGTGCAGCATGCCAATTCGACAATCCTGAGTATCGGGAGGGAGAAGTCATGCCTCATAACACGCAATGGAGGGAGCAGCTTGATACGTTGCTGGACGCATTTAATGAACGGCATGCCAGCGTAGGAAAAGGGGTTTCGCATAGCACCAGAGAGGCGCGCAGCCAGGGTTTGTACCGGATCTTTGCTTTGCTGCGCAAACTGGGATTCAAGCCAGTACCAGAAAACCTGGCGGAACGGCACGTGCGTGCGTTGATGGCGTATTGGACGGCGCAGCCGTTACCGGCGGATGTGTTGCTCGATATGCCGACGACGATACCGCGCCGCGCATATCCCTGCAGCGCGGCTTACATTCAGCAGCAAATGAGTTTTATCCGGGTGTTTGCCAGCTGGATTGGTAAGCCGGGCCTGGTGCGCAGTGCCGTGAACTATGTGAGCGATCCACGTTTGGTACACCGTTCATATGGTGCGCTTATCGACAAGGGGTGGGAGAGTCACGGACTTGCTGTCGATGAGGTCATCGCGGCCGTCGATGCGGTGGACAGTCACGTGGGAGGGCAACTGGCGATGATGATCGCTTTTGGCCTGCGCCGCAAGGAGGCCGTGATGTTTTGCCCGCGCGCCGCCGAAATACCGGCGTATGCCTTGCCGGCGCAGCATCCGCGATCCGATCATTACATCAGTTTTTTGCGCATCAAGCGCGGGACGAAGGGCGGCCGGCTGCGCTATGCGGCCGTGCGCACGCCTCAGCAGCGGCAAGCACTGGCGCGGGCGCGTTGTCTCGCCCGGCAGGACTGGGGGCATATCGGGCATCCTGGGCTGTCCTTGAAACAATCGCTGGACCTGTTTTCGAATGTGGTGCGTGCAGTCGGGTTGACCAAGAATGACCTGGGTGTGACGCCACACGGCTTGCGGCACCAGTTCGCCGGTGATCTGTACTTTGACATTACGCAGGTGCAGCCGCCTGTACGTGGCGGCGAGCTGTTGATCGATCGTGAGGTCATGGCGGACGCTTATCGGCAGGTAGCCGAACAGCTGGGCCACCATCGAAGGCAGATCAGCAATGCATATCTGGGTTCGCCGGTGGGCCGGCACAGTAGCGAAGCGGAATCAATGGGAGCGGCATCATGAAACGGGGACATTGGCAGCGTTGGTCGTCGGGAGATTCGCATGCGCGCTTGGGCCAGCGCGCAATGGTCAGCGATGGTGGAGGTGAGAGAAGCGCAGAAAGAAGACCTGGCGGTCCACGCGGATCGCGTCCGCCGCGCGAGCGCTACGAAGTTGTGCTGGCCCGGTCGCGGGGTGTGAGCGGCATGCTGGTGCGCTGTGCGTCGCAGCTGTTCAATGCTATACGCATGCGCCGGCTGCCTGAGCATCGCAGGCGTGTTGGTCAATCGCGCGCAGTGTTGCGGGCTGTGCGGCAGTTCGAGGGAGAGGGATATGCCGCGCGGTGCCTGGCCTATCTGCGCAGTGTCGATCCTCTGGTGTTCGAAGAGGTGGTGCTTTCCGCTCTGGAGGACGCCGGGCTAATGGTGCTGCGTAACCAGAGGTATTCTGGTGATGGTGGGATTGACGGCAAGGTGTGGCTGCCTGGACAGGGTTGGTATGCGGTGCAGTCGAAGCGCTACGGCGGCCATGTGAATCATCACCATGTGGCAGCCTTTGGCGAGGCCATTCGTCATCTTGGTTTCGGCGCGGGACTATTTTTGCATACTGGACGCAGCGGCGCGGCCGTGTATACCCATTTGACTAAAAGCAAAGTAGTGTTGGTCAGCGGCGCTAGTCTTGTACGACTGGTGCTCGGAAGGCGCGCGGGGGAGGAGGGATGGAGTTGAATGCGGAGAGCCGTCAATTGTTACGAGCATGTCGGACAGCCGGATCAACCTATACGGTGATCGAGAAAAGCGGGTGCAAGGGTATTGAGGTGGCCGATGCCCATCTCGCAGCACAAGCCTATTATGATGCGCCGGTGGAGGGACGGCCGTTTGTTTTATGCAATTTTAGTCACGCATCATGCGTGATTGCTGACACGCGCCGCGTTTCGCGATGTGGGCGCCTGGAAAAGCATGTGATTGCAAGTTGTGACGATGGCGGGGAATTCATGCGCTGTTTTAATCGATTGGTTCATGAGCGTTTCAGGGGCCTGGGGCCCATGGAGGACGATTTGTATCCGCAAGGGAATTGATTTCATCGCACCTGTTGACGGTGCCGACAGTAAGGCACACACGAATGTGAATCGGTCAATCTTTTATGTCATATTATGTGAAAGGTAACCTTGACATAACAAGGTGCCTGTTGCAGCTCAGTTGGCCTATTTTTTTTCGCCGTGTTTTCATTCGAGACATAGGAGAAATATCATGTTTGATTTAGATAATTTCCTTCTGCTTCTTCGTAGTGAGTTGTATCTCTATACAGAGAGTCGAAAATATGAGGTGGCTCGAGGCGCCGAGACACCGGAACTGCCAGCATTGCTGCTGCAAAAATACGGTTATGGTTTGGCTGATAGTGCAATCATCGTGGCCAGTCTTCTGGAGTGCCCAAAACCGGACCTGGTGAGCGACGTGGACCAGCTGGTTACGAGCATTGATCCTGATTGGCGGGCCCATCAACAACGTCGCTTTGATGCAAGGCCTGCTGCACTCGTGTTGTCCTACAAATGAATCGGAGTGTATTAGCTAGCCAGAATTCGGTGAACTTGCCGCTTCCGCTTGCTTGAAGATTTCACTGTTTTGTACAAAGTAGGAATGCTTTCTGTGAGAATCGCTCTCACGTTGCCCCTGCCTCACCCATCGCGGGTTTCTGGCAGGGTTTTGCCACTCGCGTGGTGAGCGTTGCGGTCGTCGCCCGTCATTTACCTGTCGAGTAGGACCTCGACACGTTGCTTCGGCAACCGATCTTTGCCTGGTCACTTATCAGGCTGATTTGCGCAAGCAGAGGATCGTTGGCGTCATGGAAGTACCGTTCATTCACTACTTCTCAGATTGGGACCCTGTTCTTAGGAATGGTGGGCCTTCTTGCGCTTGACTATCGGTTTTCGACGATAGGCAGGCATATCTTCTCGTGTGCGGGGCATCGCGGTCCCCGTACGGGGCCATGGTGCCTTTCTTTTTTGGAGAGCTATCATGTCCCAACGACAGCGGCCGTCGCCCTCATCCGATTCTTATCGCGGCGCCACTGCGGTGGATTCGGTTTTACCCCACTGAGCGTTGGATATGACTCAGCAAGTTATGGATTAAAAAACCCAGAGGTGAAATAATGAGCAGATGAGATGGTCAAGATAATGAAATTAAGGATACTTTGAAAGCTTAGGACACAACACAACACTTAGAAATCTCATTTTTAGCGATTTCTTCATCTTTTTTGCATGCATTCTTATCGCGATGATTCTGAATGCTTTTTTCACGAATTAAAAATTAGTATTGTATACTTTTCAAGTTCTTATGCCATTTTCTGAGAGTCGTTTGAGCTTGCGCTTTGTCATACGCCGCCACTGGCCATGGCTGGTAGCCGGTGCCGTACTGTGCGGTTCGGTCTGGCTGTTTTTCTTGGCGTTGCCAGCGCAACGCGAGAACAACACGATCGTTGCTGACAAGGTGCAGCTTTTGGAAACGCAGTTGCAAGCACATGCTGCTATTGCAGCCGCCTCGCCGCAAAATCTGTCGACGCAATTGGCGAGCTTCGATAGCCTGTCACAGGTGACCGCCGATCTGCAGTCGCTGGCCATGCGAAATGGTTTGCTGATGTCTGATGCCACCTTTAAACCTGCTGCCGACGGTGAAGCCCGCACGGACATTGGACGCATTGAGGTCAGCGCCCGCGCCAAAGGTGGGTACTTGCCGCTAAAGAAAACCGTCGCCACCTTACTGGCCGCGCATCCCGGCCTGGCACTGGAATCACTGTCACTGCGACGCGCGCGGCCCACCGATATCGTGGCCGACATCGATCTGCGGTTCACGTATTTTTACAGGAAGCCGGCTTGATGGCGATGTCAATGGTGGCAGCGCCAAAACGACGGCAGGTGCTGTGGGCAGCTGCGTTACTGACACTAATCTTGTGCGCTTCGACTGCATGGCGCGACCAGGATGAGGTGGTTGGTTCGGCCGAGCGCGGTGAGCCGCGTCGCCAGGCAGTGCCCCCTACAGTGCCAGAGGTCGGGAAGCTGCTTGCTAGCAGCGAACCTGAAGGGCTGCTAGAGCGCGACCCATTGGTGGAATCAACGACGGATCTGTTCCGTTTCGTCAGTTTTCAGCCACCAGCACCGAAAGCCTTGCCCCCACCGCCAGCTGCCCCCGCGCCAAAACCGAGCGCTCCTGCGTTCCCCTATCAGTATTTTGGGCGCATGGTCGACGTCAATGGCAAGACGGTCACTTATTTAACGCGCAGCGACACACTTATTCCCATCCAGGCTGGTCAGTTGCTGGATAATACATACCGCATCGATACCGTGACAGAGACGCAGATTGTGGTGACGTATGTGCCAATGAAAGAAAAAATAGTGATCGCCGTGCAGACCGCCCATTAAATGGTATGGCGCTGGCAGGACGATTATGCATAACAGGGAGTAGGGCATTGCGTGACAAGGGAAATTATTTGGGTTGGGCCGGCGCGGTATGCAGCGTCGTCCTGCTGGCGGGATGCGGCACGCAATACATACGCGATGGTGCGCAGCGCCAGATAGGCGCCGGTAAGTATGAGGAAGCATTGCAGGCCTACGATACAGCCTTACAAAACGATCCGGAAAGCGTCATCCTGCGCACGGGGCAGCTCGCCGCGCGCGATACCATCCTGGCGCGCCTGTTGACGGCTGCGACTGCGGCGCGTGCACGCGGCAATGAGGCGCAGGCGCAGGAAATCCTGCAGCGTGCGTTGGCGATACAGCCCAATGATGACCGTACCAGGGCGATGCTGCTAGAAATTGAACGAGATGCCCGACAAAAAGCCGCCGTGGCAAGCGCCCGCGAGCTGATTGAAAAAGGCCTGCGCGAGCGCGCCACGCTGGTGATCGAGGCGGCTCTGAAAGACACACCCAAAAATACTGAATTGCTCGGCCTGCAGCGGCAACTGGAACTGGCCAGCAAACAGTCAGAACTGAGCGTGGCACGCTTGGCGGAGTCGCGTCCCATTTCCCTTGACTTTCGTGATGGCAATCTGCGCATGGTGCTTGAAGCCCTGACGCGCAATAGTGGCATCAATTTTGTGCTCGACAAGGACGTGCGCCAGGATTTGCGTGCTACGGTGTTCCTGCGCCAGACACGTATCGACGATGCACTGGAATTATTGACATCGACCAGCCAGCTGACCTATAAGGTGCTCGATTCGGCCACTGTGCTCATTTACCCGAAGACACCAGAAAAGGCTAAAGAATATCAAGATCTGGTGATCCGTGCTTTCTATCTGTCCAGTGCGGACGTCAAGCAGACTGCCTTACTGCTGAAAACCATGCTGAAGATACGCGAACCTTTCATCGACGAAAAGCTGAACTTGATCATGGTGCGCGAGACACCGGAGACAATACGCCTGGCCGAACGTCTGATCGCACTACACGACTTGTCCGAACCGGAAGTCATGATGGAAGTGGAGGTGCTGGAGATCAAGCGCTCCAGCTTGACAGAATTGGGCATCAAGTATCCTGACGGTTTCAATCTGACGCCAATTGCGCCTGCCGGTTCGGACGGTTTCACGCTGGGTAACTTGAAAAGCCTGAACCGAGATTCCATCGGCATCAATTTGCCCGATGTACGCATCAACCTGCACCGCGACGTGGGCGACGTGAATATCCTGGCGAATCCCAAGATTCGTGCGCGCAACCGGGAAAAAGCCAAGATATTGATTGGCGACAAGCTACCGGTGGTGACCACAACTGGCAGTTCCAACAATAACGGCTACATTGCCGAATCGGTGCAATACGTCGATGTTGGCCTGAAGCTCGACGTTGAACCGAATATTTATCTGGACGATGAAGTGGCGATCAAGGTGGGGCTGGAAGTGAGCTCGCTGGTGCGTGAGATCAAGACAGCCGCTGGCTCGCTGGTCTACCAGATCGGCACGCGTACCGCCAGTACCGTGCTGCGCCTGCGCGATGGTGAAACGCAGTTGCTGGCGGGCTTGATCAGTAACGAAGAGCGCATGAGTGCTAACCGCGTACCTGGCATTGGTGACGTACCAGTGGTGGGGCGCTTGTTCTCATCACAGCGCGACGATGGCCAGCGTACGGAGATCGTACTGTCAATTACGCCGCGCATCGTGCGCAATATCCGTCGTCCGGACCTGAACCAGGCCGAGTTTTGGTCGGGTACTGAAAACGATTTGCGCAGCCGGCCTTTGGCCCTGCCAGCAGTGGAGAAGCCCGTTTCCGCCAAAGGCATGCCTCCGGGCCCTGGTTTACCAGGGGCGGCGCTGTTGCCCGTCCCCTCGGGTGCGCCGGCGGGTGGGATGCCGCTGTTGCAGCACGACGCCGGATCACCTGCGGCAGTCACACCGCGAGTGGCCGTGGCACTGGTGGGGCCGCAAGGAGTGAAGGCCGGGGATACGTTTACAGTACATGTCAATGTCAAGGCTGCAACCGCCTTGCGCGGCATGCCGTTGAAGCTGCAGTTCTCGCCGCAGGCACTGCAAGTGATCGATGCGGATGAAGGTGCCTTTTTTACCCAGGATGGCGCCACGGCTAGCGCGAGCAAGTCGATAGAGCAGGCCAAAGGAATGGTGACGATGGCGGTGTTGCGTACCGGGGCCGCTGGAATCAAGGGGGAGGGGACGATGATGAGCTTCAAGTTCAAGGCCCTGGCCGCTGGCCCCACCGAGATTCATGTGTTGTCGGCCAAGGCGATTTCCTCGACACCAATCGACGCCGAAACATTACCCGCGTCGCTGCGCGTGATGGTGAAATGAATGCGGGCCATGCTTAAGCTGCACAGGTCTGATCATGCGCTGCGCGCAGGCTATACCACAGTCGAACTACTGGTGGTGATGGCCGTACTGGGTATCCTCGCCACAGCCGCCATGCCGCTGGTCGAGTTGACGGCAACACGTAACAAGGAACGTGAACTGAAGCAATCACTCTGGGAGATTCGTCGCGCTATCGACGGCTACAAACAGGCCTACGATACCGGGCGTATCGTTAAAGGTGGTCAAGATAGCGGCTACCCACCCTCGCTGTCGGTATTGGTGCAGGGAGTGCCGGATCGAGCGGCCGGTGGTCAAACGATGTATTTGCTGCGGCGGATTCCGAAAGACCCGTTTGCCCCGGCTGATGTAAAGGCTGAAATGTCATGGGGCTTGCGCAGCTATCAGTCGCCGCCGGAAGAACCGAAGGAGGGCGCGGACGTGTTCGACGTCTATTCGACTTCGGATAAGGTGGGTATGAACGGCATCGCGTATCGTTTATGGTAAAGCATATCCTGCGGCGCGGCTTTACCCTCATTGAACTGCTGGTGGTCATGGCGCTGATCGGCATGTTGCTGTCGCTGTCGGTGCCCCGTTATTTCGGCAATGTCGACAAGGCGAAGGAATCGGTGCTGCGGCAAAACCTGGCGCAGACGCGTGACGCGATCGACAAGTACTTTGGTGACAACGGCCACTATCCCGATTCGCTCGAAGAAATCGTGGCGCGCCACTACCTGCGCAAGATGCCGGTTGACCCGATCACCGATCGTCTCGACAGCTGGATCATTGTGGCGCCGGAAAAGAAGGATATGGGCGCCGTGTTTGATGTCAGGAGCGGTGCGACAGGCCGCGCACGCGACGGGAGCGAATATGCCACGTGGTGATGTGTCTGCAGTCCAAGGCGGTTTTACCTACGTCGCCATGCTGTTCGCGCTGGCAATCTTCGGCATCGGCCTAGCCGCTGTCGGTGAAGCGTGGAGCGCCGCCAGTCAGCGCGAACGGGAAGAGGAGTTAATCCAGATCGGCCAAGCCTACGTGCGCGCCATCGGGACTTATTATGCGCAAGCGCCCGGAACTGCGAAATCGTATCCACCCACTCTGCAGGACCTGGTCGAGGACAAGCGCTTTGTCGGCGTGCGGCGTCATCTACGCAAAATCTATCTGGATCCAGTGGGCAAGGGAGCGGAGTGGGGGGTGGTCAAGGCAGCTGATGGCGGCATCGCTGGCGTATACAGCTTGAGCGAAAAAGCAACCTTGCGGCGGCAACCGTTGCTCCTGTCGGGCAGCGCGCCGGTGACCGGTGGCCACTATACCGACTGGAAATTTGTTTATGTGGCGGCGCCATGATGGGTACCATCGGTACGCCAACGGCTGTTCCGCAGAATGGATTCAACATTGATGCAATTTAAGATACGCACATTTCACGCCGTCAGCGGCGACATCGCCGAATGCACAGTGGATGGTGAGGACGCGGCTGCCGTGACGCAGATGGTGGAGCAGCAGGGATACACAGTATTGTCCGTCGCCGCGCAGGGCCGCCGCGTTCGTACGAGCGGCGTTTCCGGTCTCCGCAGTTTCAATCCGGTGTTGTTCTGCGACGAGCTCCGGACACTGTTGTATTCCGGTATGTCGTTAGTAGAAGCCATCGACACCTTATGCAGCAAAGATAATGACAATGCCAAGCATACAGTGCTTTTGGAGATCAGGCAGATGCTCTTGGAGGGCAAACCACTGTCGTCGGCCTTGGAACTGAACCGATTTGGATTCCCTCCGCTGTTGATCGCATCCATCCGTGCCAGCGAGCGCACCAGCCGCCTCGATGAAGCGTTGGAAGAGTATGTGGCTTATGAAAAGGTGGGACAGGATCTGGGCCGCAAGGTAATTAGCGCCGCGATCTATCCCAGCCTGGTGGTCGGTTTTGGCATGCTGGTGTGTTTATTCATGATCTCATATGTGGTGCCCCGTTTTGGCAAAGTATATGACGATTTTTCGCAGAAACTGAGTTTCTCGACGGTGATACTGATGAAAATCGGGCAGATTTCCAGTGATTATCTGGGCCTGATCCTGGCCGCACTGGCGGGGCTGGTCGTGCTGGCGGTGATTGGTTACCGCAACGGCAAGCTGAAGATTTGCCTGTTACGCGCACTAGGGCGTTTCAAATTCGTTCAGTATTACCTGCGTCTGTACCAGCTGGCGCGCATCTATCAAACCATGTCCATGCTACTCAAGGGCGGCTATACGCTGAGCGACGCAATACCGCTGGCGCAAAACTTGGCCTTTGAAAAAAAATTACAGGACCAAATTGTGCGTGCGCGGAGCGTCATCCAGGATGGTAAACGCTTGTCGACAGCCTTTGCCGAGAACGGTTTGACGGACAGTGTGACTGAACGCCTGCTACGGGTCGGCGAGAGATCTGGCAACCTGGCCCGCATTATGGACATCATTGCGCAGACTTACCGGCAGGAATTCACCTTATTCATTGATCGGGCTACCCGTGTCGCGGAGCCGATCCTGCTGATGGCCGTCGGTATCATGATTGGTGCGATTATTATTTTGATGTACATGCCGGTATTCGATCTGGCTGGAGGAATTTGATACATGCACAGCGATTCTGTTTTATCCTGCGTGCCGCCGTTAAACACCTTGCTGGCGCAAGCGCGCGTGCTTGCGCGTGAAAGCGGCCTGGCACTGACAACGGAACTTGCTGCCCTGGCGGGGTGCGGGGTGGCTGATATTGGCGCGGCAGCTCTTGCCCAACTGGATATTGCATACTACCCCCAGGCCACCATGCTGGCCTGCGTTCCTAATTTCTCGCTGCTGAGCTTTACAGACTGTGTCAAGCGCGTGATTTATCCACTGCGCCTAGCGGACGGCGATAGTTTCGTGGTGGCAGATCCATGGGATGACCACACGCTGCAATGGCTGGCCAACAAAGCTGGAGGCTACCCTGTGCTGGCGTGGGGCGATAAGACAGATATCTTGGCCGCACTGGACCAGGCTCAGCATTGCATCAAGGCGTCAAGCAGCCTGTCCGGCGGTGCACCCGAACAGCGTAGCGCTTTCGAGGATCATGCAGGCAACGTGATTTCGATTGAAACCATCGAACGCAGCACCAGCCCTATCGTGCGCTTCGTCGATGCCGCTATTTATGATGCCTGGAAAGCTGGTGCCAGCGACATCCATTTCGAGTGCGACCGTAACGGCGTGAAGGTCAAGCTACGTCTCGATGGTGTGTTGGTACCGGCGTCTGAATTGACGGACCGGGTCCGTGCGGAGGAAGTCATCTCGCGCATCAAGGTGCTGGCGCAGCTCGATATCGCCGAACGCCGTGTGCCGCAGGATGGACGTTTCCGTATCGAGCTAGGTTCACGTGAGCTCGATTTTCGGGTCTCCATTATGCCCAGCATTTTTGGCGAAGACGCCGTCGTACGGCTGCTCGACAAAACTCAACTACGTGGAGATGCCCATGCCATTTCACTGGTCAGTCTGGGACTGGACGCCGATGCCATCGAGCGTATCCGTCGCCTGGCCAAGAAACCACATGGCATGCTGCTGGTGACGGGCCCCACTGGCAGTGGCAAGACAACGACGTTATATGCGGCACTGACGGAGATTCAGACCGGGCAGGAAAAAATTATCACTATCGAAGATCCGGTGGAGTATGAATTGCCTGGGGTGTTGCAAATCCCTGTCAACGAAAAAAAGGGCCTGACCTTTTCTCAAGGCTTGCGTTCAATTTTGCGTCACGACCCCGACAAGATACTGGTCGGAGAGATCCGCGACGCGGAAACTGCAGAAATTGCCGTGCAAGCTGCGTTGACCGGTCACCTGGTGTTTACTACGGTGCATGCGAATAGCGTGTTTGACGTGATCAGTCGTTTTGCGCACATGGATATCGATTTGTACAGCCTCATGTCGGCGCTCAATGGCGTGGTAGCTCAGCGCCTAATTCGCTCGAACTGTCCTGCCTGCAGCGAACCGGAGTTGGTCAGCCAGGAATTGAGCGAGCGGTTGAAAGTGACCGATCTGAATCCGAGCCAGATAACCCCGGCACGAGGCCGCGGCTGCGATCACTGCCGCAACACTGGATACAAGGGGCGGCATGCGCTGGCAGAGGTGCTACCGTTCGACGATAAATTACGCACCCTGATACTCAACCGTGCCGACGTCACCGAAATCAAGCGCTATGCGCAATCACTTGGCGTACGACCGCTGAATGTGCGAGCGCTTGATCTAGTGGCATGCGGCGCTACGACCATCGAGGAAATCGACCGGGTGGTGGAACATGATTGATGCCTACCATATGTATCTGACCGCCAGTGAGGTACGTGTACGCCGGCAAACAGGGTGGGGGCATTGGCGACGCGTCGAGGAGCTCGCGCGCTGGCAGTGGAATGCTGGATTGCCTGATAGTCTGACTTTCGAGGACTTAGTGTTGCGCAAGCGCCGGTATGCGACGCTGGTCGTGCATGTCGGTTCGGCGCTGAGCAAATTCATGATGCTCGAACTACCGTCTGGCCTACAGAATGAGCAAGAGGAGCAGTTGGCCGCACAGGCCCAGATGCAGCATCAACTGGGTTTGAGTCCCGGGCAGTGGGAATATACCTTGGACCATCTGCCGGCGGCGCGTGGCAAGGTGGTGGTCTGCGCACTGCGCGCCGATATCGGAGTGCGGCTACGCCAGTTGGCGAGAGAGCGCGGCTTGCGGCTAATGTCATTGCGGCCGTATGTCGTTGGCGTATGGAATGCCATGCAACAACGGCCCGGCTCACTGGCCCCTATCTCGGACGGCGACAGGGCACTGATGATGGTGGAAACTGATGCTTTCACGATTGTGATTGAAAGGAATGACACGATGAAAGCGATGAGTACCATGGTACATCGTCGAGAGGCCGATGTCATCAAGCGTGAAATCAGGCGTATGGCATATTCGTTGGATGAGAAAGCGCAGCATTCTATTCGCCTGGCGGTGGCAGGCGAGATCCTGCCGCTGGCGCAGCTACATGCTGAAAAAGTGCTACAGCGCGACGATTACCTGCAACCGATCCTGTATGCCGATTTCCGCGACTTGTTGTTCCAGGCACCTACCCAGGTGGCAGCATGAGGCTGCGGCTCGAATTCATCCGGCGTCGCCCCATTCCTTGGCTGGCTTTGTTTTGCATGGGCTGCGCGCTTGGCTGGGGGACTATGCTGCTGGCCGAATCGATCGCCTTGCGGAAAGTGGCGTTACGCGATAGGCAACGAGTCGCCCAACTGGAACAGAGGCTCCATGAGCGGCGCCAGGCCGCGCAGAAGCAGCTGGCCAAAAGTGACCCGGAAACGCAGCGGCGCCAGAAAGAGCAGGAAAAGATCATTGCAGCATTGCGTTATCCATGGACTCGCGTCTTCTCCACCATAGAACAGGCCGATTCGAACGAAGTCGCTATAATAGCGCTCTCACATGAACAAGCGACAGGACAGACCCAGATCATGCTTGATGCACTTGACACCCATGGACTGGTACATTTTGTCGATGCGCTCAATGAGGGAGGGGAGGGGAGCGCACGCGGCCAATGGTATTTGACGACATATCAAATTCAGCTGCAAAGTTCCCCTCAAACGATGAGGGGAACTGTATTGAATAAGTAACTCCGTCGCAGTCAGACTTCATGAGAGGAAGGGGAGCAAAATACGGCCCGATCCGTCTTGTCCATCCGCATCAATTTTGTGCACAGCCAAGGGGAACATGTAAGTACCACTTTCCCCTGTCAATTCAATCGCTTGCGCATGAGAAACAGGGCACGTTTCGCGTGCGTCATGTGTGTGCTTCAAACGGGGTGCGCGACGACCCGCAAATAGGTTCGTTAGCGTCGAATCTGCGCAAAAGCTGGTGGCTAGCGTGAAAGTGGAAATCGAGGTTTACACAGCGCAGCGGCCGTAGGGCGCGGGCCGGGGTTGCGAAGCTCCGCTCTCGAAGGAAGCTCGACTCGGTATAAAGCCATCAAAGAGCCCGAACGACCGACTCGCTTTTTCCCACAGATTAGAAAGCCTTTGCCCAATCGTCGGCCCCGTGTTTGCCGATACCTTATCAGCACCCTCATTACTCGTATTATCCTTACTACTCGATGCCAAGACTCTTCAGTACATCCTAGGCGGCATGATAGTAAAAACTTCATTGAGCAGGGCTGTACGGTAGTTCAATTTCTCTCTCTCGACAAATTTTCTCATATTTAATGAGTGCATCACCGAGCTGTTCCTCCATATCTGCCAATCCCGCAGCCAGATTCTCGAAATCGTGTGCCTCTAGCAATAGACTCATTTCTTTCAAACTGGAAACTAAAGAATTCAACGTATCGCCTTGTACGACTACACCAGGAAAATTTCTTTCTGGCAATTGCACGACAGCAAAATTCGAAGGATTGCTTAACAAAATCACTTCCTTTGACATATAAAGCCTCTACTTTTCGGAGTGAAAATTACATGCGGCAAGGATGGATTGAGAGGAATATTAAGAATATCCAGCATTCGTTTCTTTCCACGATCCAGTATGTATAACGAGTTGATCGCCGTTATTCGCTGCTCCTGTCTCGATTTTTTCGAAGAATGTCCGCGTTATACGGACAAGTCGCGTCTTGTGGAAATTCGAAGCTTTCTCATCATAGGTATTCGCTTGGCCGCAGGTAAACTGCTCCCGACAAGCTTTTTGGAGTTCCTTGCGCGCTGTTTGCCGAGACAGGGCTATTGCTACCTCAGACTTCCTCGAACACCTTGCTTATATTCGAGACCAGCCTAGAATCCCGACCTTGTACGAGCCATTCAGTACTGTCGTTCAACTCAAGCCACAGTTCGCCCAAGCCGAGACTTTCCGAATCACGGTCAATTGTCATTAAGTCACCAACAGACTTTGCAGCAACGACTAGACATTCAATCGTGTCGTCAAGATGAAATGCAAAATCCAAAAGCTCGCGCCATGTCATCACAAATCCCTCGGGTGTGGACTCCGCCAATCGTTCAAATTCAAGCATTGACTGGCCGGAGGGTGCATTTCCAATCCCATGAAACACCAGAACTGACCATCTAAGGTCGTTATCTGGAATTCTTGCCAGAAGAAGTTGTAAGGAAATCTTCGTGCCGTCCGTACGAAAGGCTGGAAAAATAGCTTTCTCGATCATGGCCACTCCATTGGTTTCGCAAGACCGTGTTGTGGAGTCCCGCCTGTTGGGTTCGGTACGTAATCGTGCTGATGTGGATTTGTATGATTCTGCGGCCGACCATGATCCGTAAAGTCTATATCGCGAATGGGAACCAAGTTACCCTTCTCATCGTATCCCCATTCCCTAGCCTGCGTATATTCTCCGGCTCGCCGACTAGTCGCTGTGCCTAGCTGCGTGTGCGGCAACACCGAGTCTGACATTGGATTACCATGCGCATCTCGCGGCAGCGCTCGTGCCGGACGATAGGTACCAGGTTTCGCTAATGACCCCGCCGTTTCGCTAGATCGACCTCGGGTAATCAGCATCATCCCAAGCCCTACATACTCCTGCCAATTTGCCCTAAAGCTTGAACCCGCCGCTTGCTTCTCTTTGTCATCACCACCGACGTAATTCACCGTGTCAGTAACGAGTTTTTTTGTCGTTACATATACACGCTGAATATCGTTGATCAGGAGAGCCTCTTTGGCATCCTCCCACACAGTATGAGGTTGCTTGCTAGGAGTCGTGTTTGCCGTTACCTTATCCGCACCCTCGTTACTCGTATTCTCCTTACTACTCGATGCCTTGGCGTTGCCACGATCCCCAACTAAACTACAATTTCCGCCGGCCTTCTCACATCGCTCCGCGTTCTCACGCATTAGTCTGTCTGCAATGTTCTCAGTTTCATTTCCCGATGCACTTTTTGCCGCAAATCCGGTGGGATCCGTCAGATTGGTCGGGTTGTTCCACACATAAGTATAGCGGTTGTAACTCTGGCTATGCATCGGATCCTGGATCAGCGGATCGGCGCTCATGAAGCGCGCCAGCAAGGGATCGTAGATGCGCCCGTTCATGTGCACCAGGTCGAGCTTGTCGAGCATTTCATGGCCCGTAAAGCCGCGGTTATCCGTCACGCCATCGAGGCTGTCCGGAATGGCGTCGCCAGTCACCGTGCGGCGCTTGCCCCAGCTGTCATAGGCCAGCTGCTCCTTGACGGTACCGGCCGCATCGCTGATCGCCACCACGCTGCCCAGGCGATCCAGATGCGTCCAGTTCAGTGTCGTGGCCCCTGCTGGCTTGTCGATCTCCACCCCCAGGCCCATCGGCCAGTAGGTTTTAACAGTCGCCGCGCCGCCCTTGACCTCCACTTCCATGGCGCCGGCGTAGTACGTCGTCGTGCCATCGTTGCGCTCCTGGCGCGCACGCTGGTGTTCCGGGCCATACATGAAGATGCTGTTTTCACTGCCCTTGCTGATCGAGCGCGGCATGTCGAAACTGGTCCAGCTGAGTGCACGACCGGCACCCGCGAGCAGGTTGCCGTTGAGGTCGTAGTCGAGCGTGCCGATGCCGGGAATGGACTTGACCGCATGTGGCAGACGGCCACCCGCTGGGGCATATACGTAGTCGCCCGTGCCGACACCGGTCTTCGACAGCAGGTTACCGATACCATCGTAGCGGAAACTTTGCATCGGCTGGCCCGCCACCGTGGCGGTGATCAGACGGTTCAGGCCATCGTAACTAAAATCTTCCGTGAAGCCCACGAGACCAGTACCTGGCCAGTATTGCGCGCGCTGCTTTACATTGCCCAGCGCATCATAGTTATACGACTCGCTCAGCTGTGCCTGGCTCTGCGCATTGTTCACGGTGCCGAACGACAGGTAGCCCGTGTACGGGTTGTATTCGCGGGTGATCTTCAAGCCGTTGCCCAGCGTGGCACTGGTCACGCGGTTCGCGGCATCCTGCGCAGTCGCCTGCCACAGCAGCAACGGCCCGCGCGCAATACCGCTCACATAGCCGCGCTCGTTATAGCGCTGCGTAAACACTTTGGCTGTATCACTGCCGCGCTGGTAGGACTGGGTCAGCAGACGGCCCCAGGCATCATAGCCGGTGGTGGCGGTATACAGCTGATCCAGGCGGATGGTCGTGCTGGCTGGCCGGCCCAGTGCATCAAAACTGTGCTGGCGAAGATAATCGACCTTACCGGTGAGGTCCGTCGTATACGCTTGCGCCAGCTGGCCGCAGCTTTTCAGCGCCGCGCAATTGCTCTGGCCGGGGGGCACATCATAAACCCAGTAACTGATCAAATCGGGCTCGCTGCGTTGCACCATGCGGCCCAGTGCATCGTAGCGCAGCGTCGTCGCCGTTCCGGCGGCCGACTGCAGTGGACTGACCTGTTTCCAGACCTGGCCCAGCGGGTCAACGCCATAGGCGATCTTGCCCAAGTCAGGGTCATTCAGTGCGATCCGGCGTCCCAGCGCATCGTAGCTGACCGTGACCAGATTACCCGCCGGATCCCGGGTCTGCAGCAGATTGCCGTAACCATCATAGGCGTACGTGGTGGTGCCACCGAGCGCATCGACACTACTGGCCAGCTTGTCCTGCATATTGCGCGTGTCGCTCTTGCGCTGGCCCTTGGCGTTGGTCACTATGCTGCGCAGCCCCTGGTACTCGGTCGTGGCCGTCAATTCCTGGCCAGCATCGCTGCGGGTCACGGTACGCGTCACACGATCCAGCTCGTCGTAAGCCAACTGACTTGCCGACACCTGCGCCGCGCTAATGGCGCGCGGCCAATACGTTTCGGCCAGGCGGCCGCGCGCGTCGTAACGACTGTCGGCCACCACCGCCGTACCGTCGAAATCCCAGCTTTGTGTGCGCAGTACATGGCCGGCGCTATCGCTGTAGACCAGCTTGGGCAAGGCGATGCGCAGGCCACTCTTCATGTAGTCGGTGATCGCGATGGCGACCGCGCCGGCTGGACAACTGGCGTCGCATGCCTTCTCGTAGCTGCGCGTCTCGTTGCCGTCCGGTGCGGTTTCCACACGCTTGCGCCCGAAACCATCCACCGTCTGGTTGTATACCAGGCCGTTCATATCGATGCGCTGTTTCAGCGCGCCGCTGGTGGCATCGTATGCCGGGTACGTTTCGACCTGTCCCAGCGCATTCTTCTTCGAGACAGGGAAGCGGCGTCGCGTGTCATAGTCGACGTCGGAGACCATGCGCGTTTGCGCGGTGTTGCTGGCTGGATCGAACCAGCTTTGCGTGATCTTGTTGACCAGACCGGACAAGTTACTCAGGCGATCATAGGACGTCATCAGCTTGAGTGCGGCATCATCCTGTTGCTGCGTTTCGGTCAGCAGCAAACCTTGCGCATCATAGGTATACGCCTTGGTGCGCGTGACCGTTGCGGTCGGCGAGGTCCGGGTGTCGGTCGTTTTCTTCAGGTCGGCCAGGCGCCAGGTGGTCTCATTGCTGTCGTACGTGTTCTCGATTTTCGATGTGAACGTCTCGCCGCCTGGCACCGTGGCGATCACGGTCGTGGCAAGCACGTTGCCATAGGCCCCGACCTCATTGGTCGTGGTAACGCTGCCCATGTCGCTCTGATCAAGATCGCGGCGCAACACGTTTGACGTTTGCACGTACGGATGGCGGGTAATTTTGTTGTTCGGCTGCGTGACGGTGTACTGGCTCAGTGTCTGGCGCATGTCGCTGAGGATATTTGCCGGCGCTACCGGCGCGACCTGCGCATACTGGGTGGTCTGGCTGGCACTGATCATGCCGTTGTACGGGAAATCCTGGCGGTACCAGGTGGTCGTGACATGGCCGCTCTGCGCGTTCGTCACATCCTGCCGTGCAAAACCGAGGTTGCCACGGCCGGCGCCGTCGTTGGCATTGCCCGCATAGCGATAGCGCGAGGTCAGCCAGCCGCCTTGCCCGTTGCTGCGGCTGAGCGCTTTCACCAATTGGCGCGTCACCGGCGCACGCTTGATTGGATACGCCGGCAGGATCGGCTGGCCGCCGACATCGTAGGCTACGTCCTGGTAGACGGTGCCATCGTTGACGGTGGCATAGTCCACTTTTTCAACGAATCCGTGGCCATTCGTGGCGCTGACCAGCTTATCGATGGCCTGGCCAGGCATGGCCTGGTCGGCGGCGCCGGAAATTTCCCAGCTGCTGCCGCCCAGATAGCTGACAATATCCTGCTTGCCATCGCCGTTGAAATCCCCCAGGAATTGCGACTCCACCTTGATAAGATACGTGTTCGCTGGCGGTGGGGTATCGTTCGTGAAGCCGGATGGTGTATAAAATGTCGGCCCTGTCCAGGCTTCGCAGGTATGTGTACTGGCATCGGCTCCCACATGACACAGCTGGTAAGCGGAGATATTGGTGGTGTTCCGGGTGTCATGGGCCGGACGCAGGACATCGACCACGCCATCGCCATCGAAATCTCCCAGCGTCATGACCTCGTGCGAATAAGCGGTGCCGGAAGCGGGCAAGACGCGGCAATCTCCTCCTGCACCGCTGCCTTTCGAGTAGCAGACGTAGCCATTGGTCGATATAAATTCACTATTGTTTTTCAGCAGTGCCGCACCAAACACCATATCCGTCAGCCCATCGGCATTCAAGTCGCTGGTCAGGACGCCCGATGTTGCCGGCTCCAGCACGCGAGTTGGGCTGAGAGCCGTGATGGGGAACCAGTCAGACGAATACTTATGCGTACCCACTGCACTGCGCGTGTACGCAGAGACGCCCGCCTGCGGGCACACCCACGTCTTCTTCGGCGGGTTCATAAGAGGATCGATTAGTTCAAACACACAGCGGTTCACCATGATCTGTTCGGTTCGTCCGTCGCCATCCATGTCGGCATTCGGATGTGCGCCCACGCGTCCTTCGTTCAGGCTGTCGCCCAGGAGCATGTCCTCATTGGTGCCGTCTACCGCTCTGCAGTCGAAGGCGCTGCCCGTCGACAGGCATTTGTATTTTCTGTCACCAAACACATCACCGGCCGACAGCATCAGATCATCACGGTTGTCGCCATTGAAGTCGCTCACCATGCGCGATGGCTTCGGAGGCAAGGAGGTATTGAAGGCATCGGCAGGGAAACTGAGCGTGGTACTGCAGACAAAGCCGCCACCGGTACTTAGACGCGAATGGCATAAGCGCCAGTTGCTGATACGGTACTGGCCGAGTGGCTGGTCGGCAACGAGCAAGTCGAGCTGGCCGTCACCATCGAAATCGCCGGTTTCCATGACGTGACCGGAGATACTGTCCATCGGCGTCGAGACCGTCCAGCCATTGCCATCGGCGTTCGAGAGGAACAGGCGCTGCTGGTAGCCGTTGGCGGCGACGCGGTAGCGCTCCATGATGTCGGTCTTGCCGTCGCCATTGAAGTCGCCGAACGCCAGCATGCCCTGCGGGCTGTTACTGAACCACGCCGCGTCGCTGCCCATTGCCATCAAATTCGGTCCCTGACGCACGCCGCCCAGACTGACAAAGGCGCGCGGCGCACGCGGATCTTTTTTTCCCCAGTCAAACTTCGTGGCCGGCAAGCATACGCCGCCGGCATCGCAGGCTTGCACCGACTTGAGCAGGCTGCGCCCGCTGCTGGCACTGAGTTCATACGCCAGGTTGTAGCGCAGCGCCGACGTACCGCCGCTACCGTCAGCTTGCGTCTCGGTGCTGGTGACGATGCTTTTCAGGCGCAGGCGTGCGTCGAAATGGCTGCCCGACACATACGCCACCTGCGCATCGGGGCGGGCTTCGTACTGCAGTTCAGCCTTGACGAACATCGCCTGGCCGGAGCGCGTGTTGCCGCCCCAGCGGATCTGGGCCAGGCGGCTTTCGCCGCTTGCCGCATCGAGGTTATACCAATAGCCAATGGTGTTGCCCGAGCGATCCGTGCTGCCCGACAGCCACCAGCGGTGCGCCAGCCCATCACTGCGGCCCTGGCCCAGCAAATAGGTATCGGCGCGATCGCCGTAGGTCAATGTCTGGCCAGTCTTGGTCTCCACCGTGAAGCTGCGGTGGCCATTTGCGAGGGTGGCGCGGATGCGGCTGAACGTGTCGATCTCGGTACGATACTCGGCGCTATCGCGCCAGTAATCACTGTCGTTATCGTGGTTGCCATTAATCAGGATCAATTGCTGGCCATCCAGACATAATCGGTCGGCTGGCAGGAAGCGCGCCACGTCGGTGGTGTTGTTGATGGCAAAACTACGGCCGCAGCGGTCGATGCTCGATACGCCCGCCACGCTCCAGCCCAGGCCCGCGACGCCGCCAGTGTCGGTGCTGCTGTAACTGAGGCTCAAGCTCGGCTGTACGCCTGCTACGCCAGGCGGCAATGCGATCGGCAGGTTGTAAGTGGCCGCGCCATTGCCGACGCCCATGGTGCCCGGCAGAGCGCCGGTATCGGCGTTACTGAGTTGTGCCAGATTGCCAATCCAGACCGGCGAGCCGTCGGGATTCGGTGGCAAGGGAGGGGTTGTTGGTGGCGTCACTTCCGGCGTATCGTCATCCAGCATCATACTGACCACGGTCAGGAGTACTCCCGCCTCGCTTCGACTGGGTGGGTTCGTGAAGTCCGGATGCGTATTTTGCGACGGTGTCACATGGATCACCAGATCGGGTGATGGCCCGCCAAAAGACCGATCGCCCTGCATTTGCCATTGAAAATGATAGTCGCCCGGAATTTGAGGGGCGGTGACATGAAAGGTAAATGTGTACTGAGCCCGCCGGGCAACGTCGGCATTGACGTCCACCGTATACGTTCGCCACGTTGTATTGTCTGCGGGATTGATGGAAACGAGCCGATAGGTATTGTTCCACGTGGTCTGGCCCGTATTGCTCATCGTGATCGACACGGGATAGCTTTGTCCGCTGACCATCGACAATGGCACGCTTTGCGAAATGAACTGCGCCCCGTCGATGGGTTCCCGTTCGGGAGGAGCAGCATGCAAGGTGGGCATGGCCAACAGGAGGAATAACGCCAGACACAAGTGCATCAGGGAAGTAATGATCTTTTTAACAAAAAACACGAAACGATGCTCCTGATGCACATGAATGCAGTAAATATTAATGGGGGGGGGATAAATGAGATTGCGGCGTACCATGCAAGCGCACGCGGTTTGAATTAACCAATTATTTTATATCAATTTTAAGGATATTGATAAAGATCGGATATTTATTTATAGAATAATTATCGAGCAAGCGTCAAACAGACCTGTTTCTCTGAGTTGATACGTGCAATCCGCCGTTAAAAGTGGAAAATTAAAGTGATTTTCTCAGTATTTGTCAAGAAAAACCGCTCAAGGTGGTCGGTAGAGCAGCTTTTGGCTGAGGGGGGAAAGCTCGATGTTGTCGACGACATGCATCGCGAAGACAATTGTATGAGCAATGCCACGCCTGAACCCTGCATTCTGAACGTCAAGATGGGGCGTGTCTGCATCACCAAGATGTCAATATATCCGTGATAAAAGCGCTGCATCCGGGCCTATATGACCGGTTTTTACAATGCCCAGCGAATCAAGGTGTACGAGGTGATCTGCCGCCGGCTATCCTTTAAAGGGGCGTGGTGACACGGAAATATATCGTCGGTACCGGAATGACTTGACCACTGCAAATTTTACATTTATCGTGCGCCTTTGTAAGCTATTGTGTGTGGTTAAGGCTTGCATTAATAAAGTCAAAGTAAAAGGAATACATGAAGTCATCTTTTCGGCCGGTGCATGGCCGCGTAACTGCTTTGGTGGCAGGGCTGGCATTTTCCATGTCAGTAGCGGCCGAAGGTCCAGGTTGGTCCAGTAGATCAGTTGTGACAACACTTATAGTAACCCAGGATGGTGGCGTCAACGTCGAGTTGTCGCCTGCCCTGACAAACTGTATTTCGAATAGCGGTTACGGAAGCAGTTTCGCCTCTATTTATCCTGAACATCCGGGCATTAATCGCATCAAGACAGACTTGTTGGTCGCTTATCTATACGGTGGCACGGTTGCGTTGTACTTCAGTGACAGCACATGCAAGGTCGCGGAAATTATGCTTGGTGGCCAAGCAGCCATGGCTACGATGCGGAGCGGTCCAGCTCCGGTTTCCACGATACCGCCTAAGCCAAGTCAGCAGCTGCGAATCGAGGCAGATTCCTTATCACGCCCATCTCCGAAAGATGTGGTCAACTGACAGGAGCAGGGGAGGCGCTGCGCTGCGCAGTGGTTCCGTCCCATTTGCAAACGGTCGATATTCGGTCATAGGTGAGCATAGACGATGGCGCTCAAATGCTGGGCAAACGGATTTGTTCAATCTCAACGAGACGGGCTTTGTTTCTTTCGCATTGGCGACGAGGCCGCTGTCTCGGGTAGGCTGCGCTATCGAAGCCTTGGTGGCACAGCATGCTCAGCTTTACAGGAATGCGTTTCCCAATTATAGATACTGGAAGGCAAACACGGTGGGGCATCGGACAGTTTGACGGATATTCCCTCGCAAGATCAGGTGCTTACGCGAGGGCGGCATACAGCGGTGGTAAGCTTGTTATATATGTGAACCGAGGATCCATATTGGTTTCGGGCACATTTGTAATGTGCGTATGGTGTGGCGCTTGTGGAACGGTCTTTACCACGATTTCCAACCAAAAAACCGATTTTACAGATAAAGTTGAGGCCGTTCCAAATATCAGAGCCAGCCCATCATACGTTCACACTGCGAGCATTGATCTCGATTGGCGGACCCATCAACAACGTCGTTTTGATGCAAGGCCCGCTGCACTCGTTTTGTCCTACATATGAGTCGGTGTGTATTACCTAGCTAGAATTCGGTGAACTTGTCGCTTCCGCTTGCTTGAAGATTTCACTATTTTGTACAAAATGGGAATGCTTTCTGTGAGAATCGCTCTCACGTTGCCCCTGCCTCACCCATCGCGGGTTTCTGACAGGGTCTTGCCACTCGCGTGGTGAGCGTTGCGGTCGTCACCCGTCATTCATCTGTCGAGTAAGACTTCGACACGTTGCTTCGGCAACCGATCTTTGCCTGGTCATTTATCAGGCTGATTTGCGCAAGCAGAGGATCGTTTGCGTCGTGGAAGTACCGTTTATTTAATACTTCTCAGATTGGGCCCCCTGTTCTTAGGAATGGTGGGCCTTCTTGCACTTGGCTATCGGTTTTCGACGATAGGCAGGCATATCTTCTCGTGTGCGGGGCATCGCGGTCCCCGTACGGGGCCATGGTGCCTTTCTTTTTTGGAGAGCTATCATGTCTCAACGACAATTTCTTCAGGGGCAGCAACACCGGCTTTGCGTTTTGCTCGGCGGTACCGGATTACATGAGGTGGGTGGTGAGGTGCCGGTCGTGTGCGCACTGCTGCATTCGAGCCTCGGTGATGCGCTGGTAATGCCAGCTTCTCCGTGTACGTTGGTGTTCTGCCGGTCTTATCTTGGTCGTGTGTTTCGGTACGTGAAGTCCGGTACTGGTTCGTTGTTTGCACCGAGTGTACATTGCGCGACTGGCCTCTGGTTGCGGTGTGCCCAACTGATGCAGTCGATTGTCCGGAGTCATTCACGCTCTGGACATGGTGCTTGCTGAGGAGGCCAACATGGGCACAATGGTATTCGGAAGGGGTGTCGAGCCTGGAGGGATGGAACTCGACAATGAGCGCTTTGAGGCAGAGTGCCCGGCGTGTTTATATGAACGGGCCAGATATCACAGCTGGGAAAGCGCCGAGTCTGGCGCGATTAATCAGCACTGCAGCATGTATTGCCCCGCCTGTGGCTATTCGCTACCAGATGAGTGGGAATACTAACTAGGTTGTCTCGTTTTCAGGTTCAAGGGGCGAGGCGTGTAGAGATGAGGGAGCACCAGCATCCGACGGGATGTCGGCGTTCCCTTTTGTTTTTGTTGTGGAGGAAATGATGCACAACGATTCAGAGATGAGGACAGGGAAGCGGCGTCGCTCGTTAATCGAACTGGAGGAAGAGCGTGTTTGGGTAGGTCTTTATCGACGCGCGGCGGATCCCGTAGTTGCCGCGGAGCTGGTGGCGTACATGGAACACAGTGGGGAGATGCGAACCCACCATAGTGGTTTGTATCTGCGATGCAAACACGTACTGAGACGGGAAAAGGCACGTCAGGTGCGTCTTCGCAAGGTCAGTGCAAGTCTTCGTTGGGCGGTTCACCTGGTGTTTGGTGTTCCCTTTGCCTTTACGCTGCGGTTGCTCAGGTCAATGGGCACGATCTTGCTGGCGTGCCTGCCTGAACGTGACGACAACGCAGTTATTCAGCTACGGAAGTTGACTTCTGATCAGGAAAGTCAACCGGATGTTGGACAGTGGGTATCGCCGTCAGGGTCTGCCAATTCAACGCCTGAGCAGGTGGTAGCAGCAGATGCTCAATTGGCCAGTGCCGATGTGTCAAAGCGCTCGACAAGGCGCGCTGGCGGGACGGGGCGTTGATGCACATCGAGGTGGTATGAGCGGTAGATGACGCGCTTCGTTTGTCATGGTCAGTGGTTTGTGCTTTCGATCATGTTTTACCGACGGCGCCTCTTGGTACGTCTTGTCGATCCGCGCCAGTATCTATCGGTGACGGACGGCACGGGTCGACGAGCAGCACGATGCTACCGTTTCATCGATCAGTCTGTGCAGCAGCCGCGTCTCATCGGCTCGCCCCTGTAAATACTGTTTACATTGGTCGACATAAGCGTCGAGGTCGGAGATCCTTTTGATACCCACCGGTTCGAAGCCGGTGATGTAGCGCAAGCGTTCGACGTCCCTTGACGTCAGTCGGATATGTACACCAAGTTGTAACATATTTTTCCGATCGCAGCCCATATCAGATCCGTCATCCAGCACAGATCGTTTTCCGTATATGCGTCTGTTGCTCAGGATAGGCATCCATCGGGCAGATTTCAAGTCATCAGTCAGCCGCTGGCCAGCATTTTCGCCACACACCGGCCCAGATTTCCAATGACGAATTTATCCCATCAAGTACGGAGGACACCATGAAACACTATTTATTCATCTTGAAGGGGAGAGGCGCGACAAACGTCAGTCCGGCTGGCGAAGTCGATCCGCTCATCGAGCAACTGGAATCGCTGCCCTCAGGAACACGCGTCGTGACCCGGGATGGCGCACAGTTTATCCGCACAAACAGGACGTGCATTTGCTTTTGCGACCTGGCGACAGGACATCTGTGTTCAGCAAAGGACCTTTGCTATGTACACGGAGGCTCCATCGTGGACGGGGCAGGGCACTTGCACTGAGGAGTATGGTCATGAACGAAGTAATCAACATAACGATTGGCTTGATTTATCAGGAGTATTGCCGCGCGCTCGGCATCCGCTACGATGACCGGCGGCGGCACGACCTGATGAGCGTGATGTTATATCGCGCTGAGGAGATGGGGTATGACGATTACAAGCGCGGCAATGAGCAAGTGCCGCGTTTGTTTAATAAGGAGGTCGGCTTGCGGGATGCTTGGCTGATGGGTTTTGCGCAGGCAGCGATCAGTGACAGTGTTGAGCAGTTGATGGAATTGCGGAGGAAGCGTCAGCTGGAGCCAGCCGAAGCGGCAGAACGCCATGGAGGCGATGATGGACGGCGTTGATGAGGTGCACGGCCTGGCCGTGGTTCAGCAATACCTGGAGGAGAGCGAGAGGTGGCGTCTGGACAGCAACGAATTACTGCATTGGGAAGCATTTCAGGCCGCTCTGCACTTAGGTTACGAAGATTACTTCGCAGGACGTCAAGTCATGCCAATGACTTTTCTGTTCAACCAGTTTTTGCAACAGCTGTGGCTGGAAGGGCACCAACTGGCCAGGAGTGCAGTAGAAATGCGCTTATGTCGTGCTCACGGTGGCTGGAAATGTACCTGTGCTCAAAGGATTGACGGGGTTTGTTGGAGAGGTGGGCAACGTCAGTTTATCGTGAGCGAGAGGCAAAATAAGGCGGCGAGCCTTGCAGCGCTTGGTGAAGGCAGTGCTTAATACCTGTCTGGAAACAGTTAGCGCCTCTATCAGAGGCGCTTTTTTTTGCGAGTGGGGTGATCGCGTCGCAATTTCGCATCTCAGTGACTGAGCGTTGGCCCAGCGCAGGCCAACCTGGCACAGGGACTGACTCCCATCCTATGGTTCACCTCACATGAGGTTGAGCGTAGCGTCAGCCAAATCACATAATTCCGGCGTATGGGAAATAAAAAACTCTTGTTGATAGCCACCCAGTTGCATGACCTGACGCTTCATCGCCAGGAACATGCGTTTATGTTCGGCGTCGAAAGCCCCGTCGGCCTCGTCCGAGAAGAGCGTTTGGCTGCGCCGGCTATTTGATTGGGCCAGATACAAGGCCATGGCACGTGTGAGGCATTCGTTGATCCAGACGCGTTCGCCTCCGCTCATTTTGGATACGCTCTTTGCGAAGCCGGTATTGGCGTCGTGCACGATGATGTCAAACCCTTCCTTGGATTCCCCTTTACTCGAGTCGATCAGCGTGCGAATGGATACCGTAAAGCGTGCCCCATAGCAGGCCAGCAATAAATCGTTCGTGAGCATCGACAGGGTGGGACCGGCGTCGTCAATGGCCAAGGCGATAACTCCATTGTTCCCCATGCATGTGGCTAACAAAGACCAGGTTGCAGTTTGTTCTTCAACATGAGCGATGCGGGCATCCAGGGTGGTTAGCGCTTGATGTTGACCCAGTTGCTGGCGTTGAAGCTCAGTCAGGCGATGCTGGCGCCCGATCTCTCCGTGCAGTTGTGCTTCACACTCTGCGAGCTTAATCGCGAAATGACCGATTTCCCGATCGGCCTGTGCGAGGCGAGCCGGATCGAACGGCAATGGAAGAGCGGAGAGTTGCTGTTCAATATGTTCACGTTCTATGCGGGCATCCTGTGTGGCTTGGGCACGTTCATCGGTAATGGTCGCCAGTTCCCTGTCGATGCGTGCTTTTTCCTGCTTTTCGGTATCCGTCTCATGGTCGACGGCCTGTGCGAGCAGGTAAATGCGGCGGGCCACATCGTCGATGCTGGCGCGTGCTTGCGCGATCTCGCCGGTGCGTGCGGCAAGCTGCTGGCTGAATGAGCATCTTTCCCGAGCGCGTTCCAGGCGGTGTAGCGCGCGCGCCAAGCGCTCTGCCGTGTTCGGCATTGTTGCGATTTGCGCCTCCAGTTGCGACAGCAGCTCGGTTTGCTGGAGCCGTGCTTGTTCCAGTCGGCGCAGGGACAGTTCGTACTGCGGAATGATGGGGCGGGCTGCGCGGGCGTGTTCGAGAAGCTGGCATTGTCCTTGTAGCGCGGTTCCCGCGCAGGGAACGAGTGAGGTGAGCGAGAGGCGCTGGTGCAATGTTCTGGTTTGACATACCGTTTCACCTATTTCCCTGTTGATCGCATCGATCTTTTGCACGGCGAGCGCACGCTGGGAGGCCGCTTCCGTATGCTGATCATGCAACTGACGGCAGGTTGCGGCATGGTTGCTGCGGTACTCCAGGAGGCGGGTCAGGATCGGCAGCCGTCGAGCGGCCTGGGTGACGCGCCAGTGATCAGCGGTTAGCAACAGCAGTCTCGCGTGCCTGCTGGTGACCACCTGATACTCCTGTGCATGCGCCTGCCGCCGTTGCAGGATCTGTTGTGCCAATGCCAGGCCTACCTCGATGAGGTCGTGTTCGCGCTCGTCCATCCGCTGATTGACCGTCCGAACGCGATCGCGCAGTTGCTGAAGTGTTTGCTCGAGCTGCTGGCGCTGATTCACGTAGGCCGCAGCAAAGGTCTGTTCGGCCTTCAGTGCCGCCAGGGTGTTTTTTTTCGCCTCCAGAGTTGCCTGTGCTGTTTGCCTGCAGCGTTGCAAGGCATTCAGCGCGTCGTCCGGCGTGATTAATTGCCGTGAAAGCTCTTGATTCTCTTCGATCTGTTGCTGTAATAGGCGTCGCTCCTGCTGCAACCTGGAAAGCCCGCAGCGCAGCAGTTTCGCCGTCTCCGCAGCCTGTAGCCCTTTGTTGCGCACACGCTCCAGTCCTAGCAGGTCACTCAATAGTACTTTGATTTCCGCGTTACGATAGTGAGCCAGTTGGCGCCTGTTCTGCGCCGAAAATGCCGTAGTAAAAAAAGTGGCGGCTGGTCCGACGATATCCTCGACGCAGCGTTGGTACGACTCCATCCGGCCATCGGAGAGGGTGCCGTCTGGCAGTTGTACGGGCTGCCAAGTACCAGCGCAGAGCTCATGAAGGTAGGCCTCGCTCCTGCGCTTGCCGTTGAGGCGAATGATGATCTGTGTACAGTATCTTTGTTTCCCCATTTCCCACACGAGTTCCTTGCGGTTGACTGGCAAATACACCTCGTCATAGTAGGAAAAGCCGCCAAGGCCGTCAGCCCCTGCCTTGGACGGCATGGTTGCATAGGGAGTCATATTGTCTAAAACGGTCGTTTTGCCTCGTCCATTAGGGCCGACAATGGCCACCAGCTGGGCACCGGCTGTCATACGCTCGAAGTCGAGTGTCAATGATTCTTTGTTCATCCCGTCGCGAATACCGATGAAACCCGTCAAGGTGAGGGAAAGAGGGCGCATGGTGATCTCTCCTGGTCAAAGTGTTTTCTGATTTTTCGTATGAAGCGGAGCATGCGCCCCTCAAGGCTGCACAGGCCCGTTTCGCGAAGCATTGCCTCCGCCTGTCTAAGCTTCGCCAGCGACCGTTTCTCCTGACAGGGCGGCCATGGCAATGTCGGCGGGTGAGTGAGTGGCTAACTGGGCCAGACAGGTCAATAGGGGCGCTGCTGGCGTGTCAACATGGCGTGCCCAGGTATCGATTTGCTCTTCGAGTTGAAGGCAGCGTGCCATTCCCTCCGTTCTTGCACGGACAATGGGAATCACACGGCCTTCGAGCTTGATGCCTGCCGCGCCACGAAACAGGGCCGTGATCGCTTCGCGGTCGATGGTGGCGCGGTCCTCTTCAAGGCACTGCCAGCGGATACGCACCCAGGCACCTTCGATGGAGTGGCTAGCGACGTATTGGTGCAGTGCATCCATATCCGGCGGCCCGGCAAATGCCAGTTCCAACGTGCGGCGGGCCGGCGTCGCAACGAGTTCGCAGCAAGCGCCCTCTGCTGTGATCTCCCACATCAAAAAACCCTTACTACCTTGTTCACCGTAATGCAACCGTCCAATGGAACCAGCGTAGGCGATTATCTGTCCATGCTGCTCCCACGCCTGATGCAGGTGTATATGCCCCAACATGACGGCATTGGCTTGTGCCTGAAACAGCGCGCCTGCGGTAAATTCATGGTCCATTCCCGCCATCGGCACCCCATGTTCTGTCATGCAGCCGATCACGGTACCGTGGGAGAGCGCGATGGTGGGTATGCCCCGCTGGCGCGCCAGCAGATTGCCCGGCGCGTAACCGGCCAGTAGGTCCGCAAGATAGTGGCCCATCGCCTGTCCCGCTTGTTCCGCGCTGGCACTGGCGGCCAAATTCGCCTTATTCATGGTCGGAACGCACGAGCAGAGGAGCGCGCACTCCACATCGCACCATTCTTTGGTATCGAAACGGGCGTGTGTCGAAGCCGTCCATTCACGCCGGCTATTGAGGATGACCTGCTGCAGGCGGTTGGCCACGTGGATGGGATAATGTCCCCCCAGTAGGGAAAAAAGCTCCAGCGTACCGGGTGGCTCGTGTGAAAACGTCCCTTGCAGCATCAGGACTGGGCAATGATCGGCGAGGCGCCGGACCTGGCGAGCAAGTGCTATCAATGCCGGCGAATGGGCGTCCAGGGCATGATCGGTGGTGTCGCCAGTAATGATGGCAACCTCTGCCTGTCTTGCGATCGCCTGGTCTACGGCATAGGTGAAGCACGTATCGACCTCGGGCAAGGTCGATACTGCATAGTGCAGATCGGAAAAATGAGCGATGCGCATGATTATTTTTCCTTTGCTGGCGCTGTTGGAGCGCGTGGGCCGGATGAAGGTGTATCCGACGCGCGCAGACGAGCATTAACCTTTTCACAAAAGCCTTCCGGATCATTCTGATAGCGCTCCAGTTCCGCCAGCACGCGTTGGCGGCCATTGACATTGCGCCGCCAGCCGGCGCCCCACTGGCGGTCAGCAAAGAGGCCAAAGCGCTCCCGGTCGACGCCATAGGCCGCGGCCAGGTCGAACAGGGTACTGATGGCTTCATCCTCGGCGGAAGTGGCATCCTGCGGAGCTGATGCAGATTGCAGGGATCCGGAGGCTGGCTCCTGCCGCATGCGTGCTCTTGGTTCCCCAGGTTCCCCCAGCGTCGCGCCGTTTGCATCATCGGGACTGCGATACGCTGGCGCAATGTCCAGTTGTTCATGTCGTCCCTGCAAGATATTGGCTGCCTGATCCGCCAGATGCAAAGCGCTTTCATCGTCGTGCTGGATCAAGAGCGAGGAGACGTCAATTGGTGCTTCTAGCTCGATGATCCAGTGTGCGCTGCGCATGGATTGCCCGGTTTTTGGATCGATATGCGAGACGTCGCGTAGCTTTTTACTGAAATAGAAGGGCGTGCGGTGCTGATCCAGGAAGCCGGCCAGCCGGCCACCGCGCATGAACGAGATGGTTTCAAAGCGTTCGATGGCGCGGCTCATGGCATAAAAACTGTTCGTGTGCAGCACGAAAGCATCGATCGAGGGAATGCCGGGAATATAAAAAATGAATTTTCCGGTCAGGTTGCATTGCCGGTTCTGAAATTCTGGGCAGTTTTCAGGATCGCAGACGCCATTGTTTTCTGGCCGCAGTTGGAGTGGCCGCCCACCGAAGGTACGTACAACGCGCTGGCTGCGCTCATCAAAGCGGACGGGGGCGTACATTTTGCAGTAGCGGGTATGGCCATCCGACGCATACTCGCTCCAGTAGCGCTTGTCATTGCGTGCCCAGGCGGCCAGTTCGTGTGGCATGACCAGTTGCCAGGTATCGGCAGGAAAGATGACTGGAAAACGATACAGCCGGATGACGCCGTCACCCCGATCCTCGCCAAAGGCCGCCAAAATCTGCGCTGCCAGGGCTGGGTTGGGAAAGTCATTCGGCCGTACGGTGAACCAGGCCACATTTTTGGGAACAAGCGGTGTTTTGATATCTGGAAAAGCCTCGGCAATCTTTTGTCCGATCTCTTCAAATGAGGAGTTTGAGGCCAGCCCCTGATCGTATATTGCCTTGGCTTGCGGGTTGCTTGCGGCCGCCTTGGTCAGCACTTTGATGCCGGCGCGGATCGTGCCGCCTGTGGGAATGCGGGCGGGTCGTTCGCCAAGGACAGTTGGTGGAGCGCCTTGCGGGAACGAGCGATTGACGATCTCCTTATCCATGATGGTCTCCTTTACATGACAATGAGCGATGAACCATCCTCTCATCGACCGTGAGCGGGTCAACCCCGTGATCCGGGTCCAGACTTTTTCCCGTGGCGCGAACGCAGGTAATTGGCCCAGGCAACGGCAAGACTGAATGTGTTCAGGCGCGGGAACCTAGGGACGGCATACGCGGATGTGGCGGTTTCTGGGTACGCTTCGACAACAGGCGACGCACGCTACCGGTGCGCGTCCCAAGATAAAATGCGATCTCCTCGGTTGTGCGGCCGTCGGCCCGCAACCGATGCGCGATTGAGCGGCGCGCGCACAGCACACCAAAACCAGGCAGATTGGCATAGCGGAAGATGCGTTGCAGGATATCGTGCAAGCCTTTTTCGGGCGTGACGTTCGATGACGACGAGGAAAGTGACTTCCCGGTCCGGCTGAGAAATAGGCTACTGTCGCCCTGAAGCCCTCGATATTCGCTCCGATCGCTGACACCGTATCCAGCGGCCAGGCGCCACGCCAAATACGCGTCGAGCCAGTACAACGCTGTTGCATCGCGAAGCAGAAGCGGACGTGCTATGCCGCTCGAAGCGGCTTTTGCTGGCAGCCAAGGTGGCGAGCGGCGCTGTCCTGACGCGTCAATGTAGTCGGCAACGGTCATCCTGGCGATCTCATTTGGACGCGCGCCGGTGTGGACGAGCATGAGGAGCAGCGCGAGATCGCGCTGTTTGCAGCGGCTATGCCGTGCCGTGTGCAGCACCAGCTGGTCAATGTGAGCATGCGTAATGATCGGCGGCGAGGTCGCGGCCACCGGTTTCGCCAGCGGCACGAAGTGTTCCAGCGCCTCCAGGTAATCTTGTGCATGCGCTCGGATCACGTGGGCGGTGGGAGCACTGTCTTCGTCGATGCCGATCACACCTACGACGGATTGTAGTTCTCGCGCTAAATCGGCAACCGATTTGGACACCGTCGACTTTGTGACACAAAACCGCTCTGCGATCTGGTCATAAGTTTGCCCCTGAAGCATGGCCAGAAGCCAGGTCAACGCACAAGAAGGGGATCGTGGTGCCATAAGGCTGTGTTTTCGGCAAAGGGGATCTCCGCTATTGTTGTCTGGATTATGAAATGGCTCCAGTCGAAATCGCCCCGGTTAGCAAGGTATTTCGATGGCACAAGGAGGAAGAAGGCTGCTAAAACACGCACGAATTGTTCTAGAATGGCGTTGACTTGGCATGCATGCTCAAGTCACATACAAGTGTCACTCAAAAATTGCAATACTTTCAAGGAGTTCATATGGACATCTCATCATTGTCACTGCCCGAGTTAAAGAAGCTGGAAGCGCAAGCAAATCAAGAAATCAAAACCCGCCAAAAAGACGAGCTAGAAAAAGCGCGTGCTGAAATGCTGGCGATTGCTCAGCGTGTCGGAATTCCGCTGACACAGTTGATCGCCGGCGTACCAAAAAATGGGGTGAAGGCGGAGAAGAAAGCAGTGGCTGCTCAGTATCGCAATCCTGACAATCAAGAGCAGCAGTGGAGCGGTCGCGGCCGCCAACCTTTGTGGGTCAAGTCATGGATGGAGAAGCACCAATCGCTCGACGGAATCCGAATCTAATTGATATTCGAATCGAATTGAGCAGGAAAAAGAGCGCGAACAACGAGCATCAACGGTCGTAGTCATATTTTATAGCACTACAAAGTCGCTGCGATGCGCTGGATAGTGTATAGGGGGGCGGGATCAGGTCTGCCATTCAGACACGATCTCAGCGTTGATTAGTTATTTTTCTTTGATGAGTCTGTATTAATTTGCTATTTGGTGTTCGGAATAATGTTCCGTCCGCGGCTGAGTGAGAGACTTGGCCCCCCATTCCTTTCTTGATCCTCTTTCCGCGTACGTGCTCCTTACTCCAGCTCAGATGTCGTCGGTATTCCTGGTTAAGATCATGTCTTAATAGCACGCCTGACTCCGGCCTGCGCAATAGGGCAGTGACCATAAAATTAAACAAAGGTGATAAATGACGGCGGAACGTAGCCCAGCAGACAGGTTGAAAAATCTTTTGTCAATTTTGGAGGGGGGAGTTCCCGACTCCGTTGATAGCTATATGTATCGGCGCAAGCAAATGCGGCTAGGTGCTGTTCTCACAACTCTGGCTGAACACGCGCGTGTTAGCGCCATATTAGCCATACTCACCCTGATGGTGCCGCTTTTGCAAGTGGGCATTATGAAATTGTTAATGGCCGCGAAGTTTTTAAAGGGGATCAAGGAGTTCTGCAGTTGCTGCAGAAGGCAGGATCCCCTCAACGAACATCAACGATAATTCCGTTGGAAAGACGTGATGGAGTTAAGGCTCCACCATTTAAATTTTCCGTTGAGGATAGCAATCTTGATTATGGAATTAGTAATGGTGCAATTGTGCCAAGGAGGTAATTTATTATGATTAGTTTAATTGTGGATAATCCTATTGATTTCGATGTTTGGTGCAGAATAAAAGATGATAGTCAAAAGCTTGCAGCGGCCTGGACTGCAAATATGAACTCTCAATATATAATAGATGCATTCGAAATTGTTCCTGAATCTATAAAAATAGATGGTTATATACAGATTTTTGTGAGGTGTGGCTGGGATGATATTCCTGGTTTGCTGTTGAAGCTTCCGGATTTTGTGCAGAAAGACACTCTTATTATTACCCAGTCTTCTTATCGTCCATCGGATTGTCCACGTTACTGCGAGATACATTCGCTGCGATATGTCGCTCAACTATGTCCGGTTTGTAATGGTTTTTATATAAGTAACGTTATTAATGGGAAGCGATTTGTCGCCTCGAAAAATTGAGATCGAGCAGTGATCTGGAGTATGTCGTTGTTTAGTTTCGTGCGATCATATTCCTCGTCGCAGCATGCCTTTGTTCCGCGCCAAAGCCATGCTTGATGAGCTAATCGCCGGCTTGCCAGCGCGATCGTCCCAACGGTTCCAGCAGATCGCATAAACTTCAGTCACTGAGCAAACGCAATCACCCCCAAACGAGCCGGGGCCAGATACCGTCTTGAATGCCAAGTCCTTTTGCTAAGTAATGCGCATCAAAGGGCTTGTCAGTATGGATCACGCCATACATCAGATGTGCTAGCAAGGCTAGGGTCAAGTCCGCCTTTCGTACACGGTCTCAACATTTTCTGTCTCGATCTACAGCAAGTTGAGCTTCACTAAATGCCGATACGACCCGACTGACTGTCCTGCTTGACACGTGAAAAGCGGTGGCGATGTGGGACATGGTAAAAGCGGTTGAGAGATAGGTGCGTGCCATTGCCTCGTCTCTGTTGCTATAGCGGGCCTGATATGGGGTTAATGACAGGGTGACAGCGTGGCGCTGAAGATCGGCGTATCCTTAAATTCATCGGAGCGCTGCGATTGCTGATGTGCCGAAATGAAGGCGTCATCGGCCAAGAAAATCTGGTGACAGGTGTGAGCAAGCGGGCTGGTGTCTCCCATCCCGGCCGCGACGAACCGGCAATGACAGATAGATCCGCTGAGGGTATTTTTGAGGGTATCGGTAGCTGAATAGTTTGGAAATCACCGAAAAATCAACCGCTTAGCCACCTCGTTGACCATCGAATGGGGATAATTTCTTATCCGGCATCATAAGGTGACGCCAGATCAAAGTGCCTGCCAAGCCCCTGATTCATCAGGGGTTTTTTTACGCCAGCACGAGATAAGGCAAAAGTCGCTTATGCAGCCGTTGCCAGCGCCTTCTGGCGCGCTGCCAGCGCCGCGCCGATGAAGAGGGCGATGGCCGAGGCGATCAGGCCGCGCTCCAGGCCGGCAGGGCCGTCGGCGATCCAGCCGACGACGATGGGGCCGACGATCTGGCCCAGCGCGAACACCGTCGTGTAGGCGCTGATGCCTGCCGTCCAGGATGCTTGCGGCAAATTATGCCGCACCAGGGCCGTGGTCGACGCCACCACCGACAGGAACACGGCGCCGAAGACCAGGCCGGAGATGAACACGACGGGCACAAAGCTCGTCAATGCGGGCAGGATGGTGACCGTGCCCAGCACGCCATTCAAGATCGCCAGCGATTCGCCGCCCTGGTAGCGGTCCAGCATGCGCGCCCAGATGCGCGACGACGCCACCACCGCCAGGCCCAGTAAAGTGTAGAACACGGTGACCAGGGTGGGCGGCATGCCTTGCTGCTTGAGCAGGGCGATGACGAAGGTCATGTAGCCGATGTAGCCGACGCCGAACATGAAGTAGCCGGCCAGGCTGGGGGTAAAGTCGCGCCAGGCGAAGCGCCGCGGCGTGTCGAGGGTGCGCGGCGCTTCGCCGATCGCCTTGGCCGGCAAGGCCATGATGGCGGTGGCGAGCAGGCAGGCGATGCCCAGTGCCAGCCAGGGCCATTGCCACGCATGCGCGGCGCCGTGCTCCTGGGCGGAGGCCAGCGCAGCCGGCACCAGCAGGGCCGATAGCGCGATGCCGAAGCCCGTGCCGCCGTAATACAGACCGATATAGAAGCCGGCATGCCGGCCATGCATGGAACCGAGGCGCGCCGCCAGCACGCCGCCGGCGATGAACATGAAGGCGCTGGCCACGCCCGCGCACACGCGCTGCAGGAACAGGACCGTGGTATCGCTGACCAGGCCCGACATCAGCATGAAGATGCTGGCCAGCACGGAACCGGCGACCAGCAAGCGCCAGACTCCGAGGCGGCGCATCAGGGCGGGCGTCGCCAGGGCGCCGAGAAAGTAGCCGAGCGCATTGAAGGTGTTCATGGCGCCCGCCAGCAGGTAGGACCAGCCGAGGTCGGCGCGCATGGGCGGCAGCAGCAAGCCATAGGAAAAGCGCGACAGGCCGAGGGCGACGGCCGCGCCCAGCGAGAGTGCCAGCGCCGTGGCCAGCGGATGGGCCGGGGAATGATCGTGTGTCGGCATGCCTGGAGACCTGTCAGTGTGTACGCGTGCGGTGGAATCGACGCCGAGGTGCGGCATGTCGGCAGGCGGGGGCTATGGGGCAGCGCGGTGCGACGTTGAGCGCATGCCTTTTTACTATCAAGTTAATGAATATTGATTTAGAAGTCAAGTATTTGCCGGCTGCCTCTCCGCTGGCCTTCTCGACTGTTGTCGCGCCGCCATGGAGCACTTTATGCCGGAGACAGGCGGGTGCTCATGCGCTTGTATATTGTTGCTTTTGAAGCCATGCAATAACATATACTTGCAAATGAGAAATTAAAAGCAGTGACATTCCCGCCCTGGCTGACATCGCATGAACGCCAGCTCCATGGGCATGGCATGTGCATGCAGCAGGCACCGGCGCTGGAGGAAATCGCGGACTCGTCCCCCCGGCGCTGTTTTTCCCGAGTCCGCGCAGGGCCTGAGCAAGGAGCAATTGATGGCTACCCGATTCAACGTCAACTTCAACGTGTCAGCGGACGAGCTGCAAGGCAAGACCGTGCTGGTCTTTTTGAAACCGCAGCAGCCGCAGCGCAATTACCAGATCCACGCCTGGCAAGTATTGACGGGATCGGCCGGCGCTACCGAATCGTTCGATTACGAGGCGCAGATCTCGACCGACGTGAGCAGCCCCGACGTCAACGACAGCAAGATCTTCTCGGGCCGCAAGAACGTTTTGCCGGGGCAGCTGCTGTCGGTCGTGAGCCCGAACGGCTTGTCGCCGCAGCTGCAGCCCGCCGCCACGTCGCTGGCACAAACCAAGCTGACGCCGCAGCAGTGCGGCGTGATCAACCAGACCAATCCCTACATCCAGTTCGACAGCAACTGGTATGTCAGCGGCAGGCCCGTCGTGAGCATGCCGTATGTCGATACGAACATGACGGTGAGCTTCGAGTACCTGCCCAATTTTTATTTCATGGTGGCCACGCCGCCCATGGTGGGCCAGACTTACATCGTGCAGAATTTCTCGGACATGACGCAGTACGTGATGCCGGACACGGCCACCGAAGTGGACGTCGCGCTGAGCCGCAACCAGGGCCTGTGGACCTTCGACTTCGCCGCCAGCTAAGGCGCCGGCACCCCGGGGCGGCTTAGACCTCGACCGCCAGGTCGTCGAAGTCGGCCAGGGTGCCGCCATTGGCGATCAGGCGGTCGAAACTCGCTCGCCGCCGCGCGTCGATTTCGGTATTGCTGACGCCGCGCTTCCAGTAGCCGGCCACCAGTACCTGTTCCTTGGCCAGGCCGGCCTTGATGCGGAAATGCTGGCGCAGCGCGCGCATTTCGTCGCGTTCGCCGGCGCCCCAGATCACATAATCGTGCGGATTGGCGAGCTTGCTTGCCTGGGCCGCCAGCGGGCCGTCCGGCGCCACATGCGCGCTGCCGAGGCGCTGCAGCTGCAGACCGGGCACGGCGGGTAGTTCGTCAAACGCCGCCGCATCATCCGTCACCACCCAGCCGATGCCGGCAACGTTGGCGGGCCATTGTTCCAGCATCGCGTACAGGGCGGGTATGCCCGTCTCGTCGAGGAAGAGGGCGACCTTGCGCCCGTTGCCATCGGCCACGGTGAACTGCGGGCGCGGCCCGGTGAGCCGGAAGGTGTCGCCCACGCGCAGGCCGGCGCCCCAGCGCATCATCGGGCTGGTGTGGGCATGCAGCACGATATCGAAGGTAAGCGCGGCCGTGGCTGCGTCATAGCTGCGCACGGTATAGATGCGCGATGTGCCACCATGGTCGGCTCCGTCCAGATGGATGCGGAAGGCCACGTTGGGCAGCGACCAGTTGGCGTCGTCGCCCGAGCGGGCCAGGCTGGCCGTGACGCGCAGCACGCTGGGAACGGGGCGCGCGATGGCGCTGACGGCGGCGGTGACTTCATGCAGGCTGCGGTCATGCTCGGCGCTGCGCAGCTGGCCGCTGGGTTGCTGTTCCGACATTTCTGCCATGGTATTGACTCCTTAGTCTTGGGTAATTAGTTTCATCATGCTAAACTAATTATCCAAAACCGACAACGCAGCTGCCGCCACGCAAAAATACATATGAATACTGCAACGCCTGTGACACGCCCCGGACCGCGCCCCGGGCGTCCCCGCACCATCACGCGCGAGCGCATCGCCGACGCCGGTATCGCGATGGGCTTGCCCAGCCTGACTTTTGTCGGCATCGCCGCCTTGCTCGGCGTCAGTCATATGGCGCTCTACAAGCATGTGGCGAATCTGGCGGCGCTCAAGCTGCTGGTTGCCGAGGAAATTTTTGTTCGTTGGGAAATGCCGGCTGCCGGCGACGATGGGCTGGACGCCTACCTGGTGCGCTTCAGTGCTTCGCTGCGGACACTTGTCAAGGCGCACCCGGGTCTGGCGCCGTATCTGCTGCGCCGCAAGGCAACGCCGCCCGTCATGCTGGCCAGGATCGATGCCCACCACGAACACGTCGCGCATGCCTACGCACTGCCCAAGGCCCGCGCCCGCTGGCTGCTGTCGACGGTGGCCTTGCACTGCGTGGCCCTGGCCGACACCGTGTATGCGCAGGCGGGCGATGAATGGGACGGGGAGGAGGCCGGGATCGAGGCCGAATTTGACCTGGGCATGCGCGCGCTGATCGTGGGCGCGCTTGCCCTGCCGATTGCATGGCCTTGAACGACTGGCGCCGGGATGTCAGGCGGTCCGCGCTTGCCGGCGCCGGTTCCAGAACGGCGCTGAGGGCCAGCGTGTTTCCTGGCCATAGCAGAATGCCAGGTGGCGCCGGTAAGCCGCGCCGATGGCCGCAAGTTCCCCATTGTAGTGGTGGAAAGCACCGGCATCGCCATGCAGCGTGCGGTCAGCGGCCTCGGCGGCGGCCAGGCCCGTGTACAGGGCGTTGAAGATGCCCTGCGACGACAAGGGGTCGAAGCTCAGGGCGGCGTCGCCGACGGCGAACCAGCCTGGTCCGGCGCCAGCGTCGAGGCTTGCCGAGTGGGCCGGTGTCGCCATGGCTCGCGTATCGGAGGCATAGTCTTGCTGTGCCAGCAGCGCCTGCAAGCCCGGCAGGCGCCGCGCCGCCGTTTCCAGCCAGCCGGTGTCGCGCAATGCTGCGCGCGGCAGCAAGTCGGCGTCCGTATGCAGGGCCAGCACGCGCCGCTGGCCGGGCAGGGGGGCGCTGTACCACCAGCCGTGCTCGCATGCCTCGATGTGCGAAAAACCGCGCTGCGACGGCGCCAGGTCGCGCCCATATTGCCAGACGGATATTAAACGGTCGCTGCGCTGGCGCCGCGCGCCGGCCTTGCGCGCCAGCTGTGCATTGCGCCCCGTGGCGTCGATGACGATGCGCGCGATGGCCTCGCACGTGCCGCCTTGCGTGTTCAGCCGCACGCGCCAGCCGTCGTCCCCGGCGGTCATCGCCGCGACACTGGCCGAGGCCAGCAGTGCGGCGCCGCGCTGGCGCGCCTCCTCGCGCAGCCACAGATCGAAGGTGCCGCGCGCCAGGTGCCAGCCATGGCCGTCAGGGTCGCTGAGGAAGTGGTGCTCCGTCTGCGCACCGTTCCACCAGGCACGGTTGCCGTGGTAGGGCGCATGGCCCTGGTGCAGGAAGGGTTCGAGCAACCCCATGTCCCGCAGCAGGCGCGCGGCGGCCGGCGGCAGCGATTCGCCGATGCGCGGCAGCGGCGCGGCCAGCCGGTCGACCAGCAACACCCGGTGCCGGCCCGCCAGGTTGAGCGCGGCCGTGGCGCCGGCAGGGCCGGCGCCAACGACGAGCACGTCGGCCTGCAGCACCGTCACAAACGGTGCCGCTGCAGGTGGCGCGCTTTTTCCGTCCCTTCCAGGTCGACGTCGACGAACTCGTCCGGTATGGCCGCGGCGGCGCGCAGCTGGTGCCTGCCGGCTATGGGCTGCGGCAAGTTCTCGACCTGCACGCTGGCCGGGAAGCCGCTCACGTCCGTGGGGCCGGGACGCACTTCCACCACGCCCACCTGGGCCAGGTCGGCGATCATGTTGTTGATCTGCTCTTCATAGCTGATGTTGCCCAGCGGGCGTATCCACGCGGCGCGCCGGGCGAACGCGGCCAGGCGTTCCTCGGCGGGCACTTCGCGGTTCATCAGCGTATCGTAGGCCAGCTTGCTCATCACCTGGTTGGGCACGCGCGCGGGCCAGAACGTGGGCACGTATGGATCGTAGTCGGACTGGTAGCCGGAGCGGCAACTGGCCGTGTCGGTCTGCCATGGCACGGCCATCCAGCGCGTGACGCCGCCGGCGATCTGTGCCGAGCAGGGGCTGCTGATATTGTCTGGAGTCAAGACGGCGCCGTAATCCGGCTCCACCCAGCCAGGCGGACGGTGCGCCAGGCGGAAGGGGGCGCTGTACATGCTGGCCTGGCGCATGGGCCAGGTCATTTCGCAACCGGGGTGGAAGGCGTCGGCCAGGCAGAATTCCATGGCCGCGCGCAGCAGCGTGTCCGGTTGCAGGGACAGTTCCACCTCGGCCAGGCTTTGCGGCGGAAGCTTGCCGGGCGCATAGTCGGCCGTGAACTCGCCGGCCGCCCACTGTTTAAGGAAACGCAATTGCAAGTTGCTCAGCGCGCAGTTCTGGCGCGGCGTGTCTGCCGGCGGGATGGCCATCGCGTCGCCATACAGCCACGGCCATGGCGATGGCGCCCAGGCGTCGCGCTCAAACTGGCGGAACTGGTTATAGATGACCGTGCGCCATTCCTTGCGGTTCTCGGACGGACTGGCCAGACGCGCCATCCACTCGTCGCGGCTGAACGGCGTGCTGCCATCCCAGCCGAAGGCGGCGGCGAAGCCGGCGTTGACCCATTGCAGGTTGGACAGGCGCTCGAAAATGGGGCGGATATCATCCTGGAATGAGGGAACGGCGGGCGCCGCCAGCTTTCCTTCGGAAACGAACAGGTCGCGCATCAAATCCCACATCGTGCGGACCGATTTTTGCTGCGGCGCATAATCGGGCGGCGCGACGACCACCCAGGCCATGTCGACGGGCAAGGCGCTGCCCTGGTAGCGCACGCTGGCGCAGACGGGGCCGTCTGCCGTGTCGTCATGCCAGCCTTCATTGTTGGCAAAGGTGATGGCGCGCGCGCCATTCCAGGAAGCCGACTTGCCGTGGCCGCCCAGCACGATCAGCCGTCCCATGGCATCCGTGCGCAATTCGCCCAGGTAGACGCGCTGGCCCATGAAGCTGCCGCTGTCGAAGGCCACGGCCGGCTGTTCGCTGCCGCTGATCTTGCGCTCGCCCGGCGTGATGGCCAGCAGCGCGCGGTCGGTGACGGCCATGTTGCGCAGGAAGGAGGGCTGGGTGGCATTGGCTTCCGGAATGTCGAGCGCGATCTGGAACTGGTACCAGGCGGCCTTGGTGTTGGCCAGCGTCACCGACCATTCGATGTCGGCATTGCTGGCGTTTAATTCGGCCACCGCGACGCCCGCCGCGTTCAGGCCGTAGATACGGAAGCCCGCCGCCTGGCGCTTGATCGCTCCGGCCGCATCGCGGTAATAGCCGGCCGGCCTGGGGGCCGGCTCCGGTACTTCCGGTCCCAGAAAGTATTCCGTCGGGCTATTGCCGACGCGCGCGATGCCGATCGGCGGATAGATGGCTGCCTTGACGATGCGGGTATCTTGAGGGGGAGTAAGCGAGGGGCCGGACATGATATTCCTTTCCAGGTGGCATTACAGGGAAGGAAAATATACCGCATAAAATCTCGCCCAAATACGCACATAGTCACCGCATCGGGCATTTCGCGCGGGACATTTTCACGCCCGTGGCGCAAGCCCCTGAACTTGTCCGGGCAGGGACTGGATCGGCGGAAAATGTTTTTTTGCCGCATCTGCGAAGCGCCTGGCCCGGGGAAATCCCACCGTAAGGTGATCGTAAGGTAAGAATTCCAGGCTTCCATTAGAGTAATTTCCAGCACGCAACAAGTGCATCGCGGAAAATACTTCTCATCGGAATCTCTCATGAATGCTCGACTCCAACTGGCGGCAGACGCCAGCGATGTTTCTTTTATGCAAGATGCTGTATGGCAGTCGGTACGGCAATTGCTGGCCAGTCCCACGTTCGCCAAGGCGCCGCGCATGTGCCGCTTGCTGTCGTTCCTGGTGGAGAAAAAACTCGGCGGGCTCGAGCATCAGATCAGCGAGTATGCGATTGGCCTGGAAGTGTTTCGCCGCGACGCGCATCTGTACGACACCAGCCTGGATCCCGTCGTCAGGGTGCAGGTAGGGCGCTTGCGCGGCCGGCTGGCGGCCTATTACAAGAGTCTGGCGGCCGTGCCCGAGGTGCAGATTAGTATCCCGCTGGGAAAGTATGTCCCGCAAGTCACGCAAAGGAGGGCGTCGTTCCAGTCCCTGGACCAGCCACCTCCGCTGCAAATGTTGTCGTTACGTAATCTTACCTGCGATGGCAGCAGCAGTGTCTTTGTCAGCGGTCTGGAGGAAGAGTTGGGTTGCCGCTTGTTCCAGGCTTTCGGCAGTGGCGTGCTGTTGCCGGACATGGCGCCGGCCTGGCCCGGGGCCGGTGCCTTGCGTCCCGCGCAGCGGCTCGAAGGCAGCATCCGCGTCGAGCAGGGCCGCGTGCGCGCGTGCATGCGCTTGGTCGACGCGGCGGCCGGCCATATTGCCTGGCTATCGCAGTTCGACAGCCGGGGCGAGCTGGGCATGGCCATGCAGGAAGAGCTGGCCACGGCAATTTGCGGCCAGCTGCAGCATTACATTTCCGGACGGCCAGGCGGGATGTTGCCTTCCTGAGGATCGAACGATACTTCGATGCCGGTCAAGGCGTTGCGGTAGTTAATATAGAAGTTGTATGTGTCGAGCGTGGTGTAGGGGTTGATGGTCATCACCGACAGGTTGTACGCGCCCGCCACCTGCGCCAGCACGGGCGACGTGCCGTTTGGCGAAGTGTTGACAATGGTCCAGCCATTGCGCGTGGACTCGTAGTCCAGGAGGAACAGGCAATAGGTCGCCTGCTTGCTGGTCAGGTCGCAAATCGGGGATTGCTGATAGGTCAGGCCGGTGATGGGCGACCAGTAGCTGTACCGCACTTGCGCATTCTGATCGTTGCCTATGATGGAGATGGTGATGGTACGCTGCGGTGTAGTAAATGCCATACGATTCCTTCTTAACGAGTGGAGATGAATTGGACATACGAGTGTTCGCGATAACCGATCTGCTTCAAACGGTCGGCCGCCAGCTGGACTGCCTCCTCGTTCTGCAGGCAGGCATTGACGCGTACCCAGGGATCGAGGATTTGATGGTTCATCGTTAAGGCGCCTTCCTCTTCGATCATGCCATACGCTTGTTTACATGTCATCATTAATGATATGAAATCTTTTTGTTCCTGCTGAAGCGTCGCCAGCAGCAGCAAGGTTTCGATCAGGGCCAGCCTGCCGCTCAGGCTGGATGGGTTGCCGGCGTATAGCTGCTGCAGCGCCGCGCTGGCCCTGTCGATTTCCTGCCGCGCCGCTTCCGCCTTGCCCGTCGCCCGCAGCGCCGCACCCATGCGCGCGCGCGCCAGCGCCTCGCGGCGCGCCCAGGAGGCGTTCTTCGGGTCCAGGGCCAGCATCGTTTGCAGCCGTCCATGCACGGCCGTCAGCCTGGGCAATACCTTGGCCGCCGGCGTGCCGCGGGCGATCACGCGCAGTTGCTCCTGCTCCAGGTTCGTCAGCTCTCCCTGCCAGGCCCGGTTGTTGCGGTCCTGTCCCACGATCTGCGTAAACAACTGTTTCGCTTCATCGTAGTCGCGCAGGGCATCGGCATCCATGCCGCGCGCCACGCCCAGCATGGCCCGATGCTGCAAGGCGCGCACCAGGCGGTAGATCCACATCGATTCGCCAGGGAAACGCTCGCGCAAGTCCAGCGCCAGCTGCATTTCGTGCGCGTACAGCTGTTGCGCCTCGTCCAGCTCGCCCAGCGATTCCTTGGCCGACGCCAGCCAGGAATAGCTGTCGGCCAGCTCGGCGGCGACGCTATGCGAATCGGGCGCGTGTTCCAGCGCGCGCCGCTTCAGGGCGATCGATTGCAGGAACTGCGGCACGGCCTGCTGCGGCATGCCGCGCGTCTGCGCCAGCGCGCCCAGGTTGTTGTGGGCATATGACTGTTCCACCCACCATTCGACATTGTCGGGCTCCAGCCGGTGCAGCAGGTCGGCGAACTTCTGGTATTCGCGCCAGGCGTCTTCGGCCGCCTGCCAATTGTTCTGGTCCTTGTGCATCTGTCCCACCCAGTAGGCGTTCGCGCCCAGGTTCTTCAGCACCTGCGTATCTTGCGGCGCCATGCGGTGCTGGCGCATCAGGATGGTGTTGGCTTGTTGCAAAGCATCGATGGCGTGTTTCGAGTCGCCGCGTGAACGGCTCACTTCACCAATCACTTGCAAGCCTCTGGCGCGCAAGGTCAGCGCGTTCGGGCTCAGGTCGTCGTCCTGCGAACCGCTCAGGTAGCGCAATGCCTTCAGGCTGACCGACTCGAGGAATTCCAGCCGGCCCAGTGGCCGGAGCTTGTCGGCGAAGTCGCCCAGCATGAAATCCATCAGGCTTTCGGCCTCGCTGCGGCGCAATTCCGCCGTGCGCTTGGCCGCCAGCGCGCTCAGGCCGAGGATGGACGCCAGCAAGGCCAGCACGACGATCAGCGCCAGGGCCAGCACGCGCACGCGGTCGCGCTGGCGCGCGCGCCGCTCGGAACTGCGGATGAATTCGCTTTCCGGTTCCGTCAGCGTCAGCACGCCGGCTTGCCGCAATTCCTTCGCTTCGTCGAGCAATTTCCCTTGTGGCAACAAAAAATCCACGGGCCGGCCTTCGTCGCGCCAGCGGCCCGCCTGCTGCGCCAGGCGTCCGCGCGCCCGCAGCGCGCCGCGGTGGGCCGTGATCCAGTCCGTCATGCGCGGCCAGCGCCGCAGGATGGCATCGTGGGCGATGCCGAACACGGGCACGCCACCGACCAGGTCGCTGACGAACAGGCGCGACTCGACCAGCGCGTCCATCGCCTGGCGCGCCGCCTCGCCGCGCAGGGCCGACCACGGCGCGCGCTGGCTGGTGACGTTCTCTTCATCGATCGACAGCACGCTGACGAGGGACATGATATGCGGCAGGAACGCTTGCTGGGCCTCGCTCATGGCCAGCACGACCTGTTCCGCGCGCAGTCCGATGGCGCCTTCGAGGTCGCCCAGTTGATGGAAGGCTTCGAAGCTCAGTTCGCCATCCTGCGTGCGCATGCGATACAGTTCCTGCAGACAGTATTGCAGCAGGGGCAGGGCGTCGGGACTGTCGGCCGCGCATTTGCACAGCACATCGTCGAGCCGCGCCAGCGAGACGGGGTCGATGCCGAACGTCAGCTTGGCCGCCGCGGCCGGCTTGCGGATGATTTCCGCAAAATCGCTGACGCCGGGCGGGCCCAGGTCGAAATGGCCGCCGTGGCGCTTGCCTTCCGTCAGCAGGGTGTATCTGGCGAGGCTGGGATAGAAATCATTGCGGCAGGCCAGCACCAGCACGGCGGCGCTGCTGCGGGCCAGCTGTTCCAGCGTGTGCAGGAAGGCGCGCCGCTCCGGCTCGCCGATGCGCGTGACATTGAACAGGGCCTCGAAACGGTCGATGAAGATGGCAAAGCGCGTGCCGGGCAGCTTCCGTTCGGCCAGCGCGGCGTCCAGCTCGGCGATGACGCTGGCACAGCCGTGCTCCAGGCGCGTGCCGAGGGAAACGGCATTGTCGCCAGGAAACGCCCAGCGGTCTTCCCATTGCAGATCCAGCAGCGCGCCCGCCAGCGCTGTAAACAGGGTCTGTTCGCCCTGGTCGATCAAGTCGAAGGTAGTGCTGGCCAGCAGGCGCAGCTCGGCGCCCGCGCGTTCGCCCGACAGGGCGGGCAGCAGGCCGGCCTGGATCAGCGAGGTCTTGCCCGAGCCGCTGGGGCCCAGCACCAGCATCAGGGCAAAGCCGCTGCTGACCTGTGCCTGCACGGCGTCGCTGAGCTGGCGGATGCTTTCGTCGCGCCCGAAAAACACGTCGGCGTGGCTTTCATCGAAGGCCAGCAAGCCGCGAAACGGCGAGCCGGCGCCCCAGCTCTTGCGCGCGGTATTGCCCGGCAAGTCGAAGTCCAGCGGCGCCAGGGCACGGTAGCCGCGCTTGCGTATCGTCTCGATGTAGACGGGAGACGTGGCGTGATCGCCGAGAAGGCGGCGCAGTTGCGCGATATTCTTGTGGACGGGACTGTCGCCGTACAGGGTGCTGCCCCAGCACCGCTCCAGCAGTTCGTCCGCGCTGACGATATCGCCCTTCGCCATGCACAGCGCCAGCAGCACATCCATCGTGCGCGGTTCCATCTGGCGCCGCTCGTCCGCGTTCTCGATGCTGTTGGTGGAGGGATGGACGAACCAGGCACCAAAGCGAAACCGGTTTTTCATGCGGCGGCCGGGTGCGGTGAAGGAAGCAGGGCGGAGGCACGCAAAGCAGACATGATGATGTGTTTCTGTAATGCAATTTTACTATCTTAGCACGATTTTTCTTGGCCGCAACAGCGAAATGGACGTCTTTTGACGGCTGTCTGTTTCGCGTAACAGCGGCGCGTAACACGGCGCCCAGGCGACACATGGGTCCGAGCCTGATACCACGTTGATACTTGTGTTACGCCGCGGCGCAGTCCTACCATCATTTCCGAACTACCCGATTTACAACATGTGTGGACGGTGTTTTCAACGGTTGGCCCGGGCTTGCGCAAGCTGTGCGGCGCTTCACCCACCCACCTGGCCGTCTCTCCGCTGCATAAAATTTCTAGTGAGGGTGTGATGTCAGACAGCTTGCAAAAATGGGTGGGACGGAACCGTCCGCCGCGCGTCCAGATTACCTACGACGTGGAAGTGGGGGGCGCCATCGAGAAAAAGGAATTGCCGCTGGTGGTGGGCCTGCTGGCCGACCTGTCCGGGCAGCCTCTGGTGGCGCCACCGAAACTCAAGGCGCGCCGCCTGGTGGAAATCGACCGCGACAATTTCAACGAGGTGATGGCGAAGATCGCGCCGCGCCTCGACCTGTCCGTGCCCGATACCTACAAGAAGGACGGCAACCTGAAGATCGAACTGAACTTCAAGCAATTCGACGATTTCCATCCCGAAGCCATCACCAGGCAAATCCCGCGGCTGGCCAAGCTGCTGGAAGTGCGCCAGCAACTGCGCGACCTGCTGGGCAAGCTCGATGGCAACGACGAGCTCGATTCCTTGCTGGAAAATATCGTGCAGAACACGGAAGAGCTCAAAACCTTGCAGGCGGAAGGCGGCACGGCCACCCCGGCGGCCACGGCCGCAGCACCTGAAGCGGCTGCCGAGAGCACCGAGCCCGCCGCATCCTGATAGCGCCCACGCGCTGTTTTCTCCCACATTCAGAGAAAGAAACCATCATGGCCAGCAAGCAAGCGGTACAGGCCGGTGCAAGCACTACCAACGAGGAACTCAGCCTGTTGGATCGCATCGTCCAGGAAGGAAAAATGGCAGTCGAGCCATCGCAAAACGCCTACGCGCGCACGCTCCTGGGGCAATTCGCCACCCAGGTGCTCGACGAAGGCATGAAAAAAGCGCCCGACAAGGGCATCGTCACCATGATCAACGAGCGCGTGGCGCAGATCGACACCATCCTCAGCGAGCAGCTCAACGCCATCCTGCACGACGAGCGCTTCCAGGCGCTGGAAGGCTCCTGGCGCGGCCTGCGCGACATGGTGATGGGCACGGAAACGGGCAGCAAGCTGAAACTGCGCCTGCTCAACGTGTCGAAAAAGGAACTGCTGAAAGACCTGGAAGGCGCCGTCGACCACGACATGAGCGTGCTCTTCAAGAAAGTCTACGAAGAGGAATATGGCACCTTCGGCGGCCACCCGTACTCGCTGTTCATCGGCGACTATTATTTTGGCCGCGATCCGCAAGACATGGCCCTGCTGCAGCGCCTGTCGAAAGTGGCGGCCGCCGCCCACGCGCCGTTCATCGCCGCCGCGTCGCCGTCGCTGTTCGACATGGCCTCGTTTACCGAGCTGGGCGTGCCGCGCGACCTGTCGAAGATCTTCGAGAGCGCCGAGTTGACCACCTGGCGCGGCTTCCGCGAAACGGAAGATTCGCGCTACGTGGCCCTGGTGCTGCCCCGTTACGCGGCACGCCTGCCGTACGGCGCCAAGACCAACCCGGTCGAATCGTTCGCCTACGAGGAAGACGTCGACGGCAAGGACCACGGCAAATACCTGTGGGCCAACGCGGCCTACCAGCTGGGCTTGCGCATCACGGATTCCTTCGCCAAGCACAGCTGGACGACGGCCATCCGCGGCGTCGAGGGCGGCGGCAAGATCACGGGCCTGACGGCGCACTCGTTCAAGACGGACGATGGCGACGTGGTGCTCAAGTGCCCGACGGAAGTGGCGATCACGGACCGGCGCGAAAAGGAACTCAACGACCTGGGCTTCATCGCGGTGGTCAATTCCAAGGGGTCGGACATGGCGGCCTTCTTCGGCGGCCAGTCCGTCAACAAGCCCAAGCTGTACAACCTGGACACGGCCAATGCCAACGCGGCGCTGTCCTCGCGCCTGCCGTATGTGCTGGCCGCCTCGCGCTTCGCCCACTACATCAAGGTGATCATGCGCGACAAGGTGGGCAGCTTCCAGACGCGTTCGAGCGTGGAAAACTTCCTCAACAACTGGCTCAGCGACTACGTGCTGCTCAGTTCCAATGCCTCGCAGGGCGAGAAGGCGCGTTTCCCGCTGTCCGAAGGGCGGGTTGACGTGACCGAAGTGGCCGGCAAGCCGGGCGCCTACTCGGCCACCGTGTTCCTCAAGCCGCACTTCCAGATGGAAGAGCTGACCACCTCGATACGCCTGGTGGCGGAATTGCCGGCCTCGGCCGCTTGATGGTCCTTTCCTAACGCACCTCCGCACGGCCGCGGCATGACGCCGCTGCCGCTGCGCTCACCTTACGGAGCTATTCATGTCAGACGTACTCATCCTTGATCTGGGCGCCACCATCAAGGGCAACTGCACCATCACCGGTTATGCCGACAAGATCATCGTCAGCTCGTTTTCCCACAACGCCTACCTGCCCATGGGCAACGACGCCGGCAACACGGAACGCACCATGGGCCGTGCCGTGCTGTCGGAAATGTCGTTCTCCAAGTCGTCCGACCTGTCGACCACGGAACTGTTCAAGGCTTGCACCCAGGGCACCAAGATCGGTCCGGCCAAGCTGAACATCGGCCGCGTGGAAAACGGCGTCTACATGAACTTCATGACCTACGTCATGGACAACGCCATGATCTCGCAAATGAGCTGCAGCGGCGGCGGCGGCATCCCGAACGATTCGTTCTCGATCAATTTCACCAAGATCAAGGCCGACTTCACGCAGCAGAAGACGGATTCGACGTCCAAGGGCACGGGCACGTGGAACTGGAACCTGGAGACGATGAAGGCGGATTGATCAAGCGTCGCCGACAGAGGGCCATCGTGCTGCTGGCACCCTGTTTTCCACAGGCCGGCAATCCGGCAGGGCCAGCATGGCCCGCCATCCGTGTGCCAGATGCCCCGGTGTGCCGAGGGGGTGGGCAGCCATTTGGCATGCGCCGGGCAGGCGCGGCTATCCGGGACAGGATAATGAAGGGTGCACATGGGCTACATCAACTTTGACCTATCCAATGCGGGAAGCCTGCACACGCTCGCATCGGCGGGGGCAGGCCTGGCCGGCGCATTGCCAGCGGGTGTGCCGGGCAATGGCGGACTCTATCTGATTTACAACCAGGCCAACGATAACCGCTATATCGGCAAATCCGGGAACCTGCGCCAGCGCTTTGACGGCCGGATGCTGACAGTCAATGAATTCGGTTTGAGCCAGGGAAATCTGGCGAATATCGGCGTCTTCTGGGGGGAAGTCGATACCTGGAACACGCCCGCACCCATCATGGGCGCACCCGCGCCCTTGATCAACACCCTGGTGGCACCTGTCGCTCCGGCCGCCATGGGTTTCCAGGTGATCAGAAATGCCGGCGGCGCACCGCTACCGCTGCCAAACGCCGTGATAGGGGCAATGGGCGGTGCCATCAATTATGCGGCTCCCCAGGTGATCACTGCGATTGATGGAGTCAACGTGAATGTCGAAGCATTATTAATTCGCTTCTTTCGCCAGGCAATCGGTGTCGGCGGCACGTTTACAAATGGTGTCTACATGGGGCCCTTCACCAACCCGACCAACCATGAATTGATCGTTCAGGTGGAATGGGCGGCATGTCCCGTCGTGAATGTGCCGGCGGCCCACTACTGTATTGCGATTCCAGCCCATGGCGCGTTTTGAATCTTCGTGGGCGCAGTTCCAACATCCGACATGACCCGGGCTGGATGTCCGGATGCCGGGTCTGACCCCGGTGAAGGGGGCGGTGGAAGCTGGCAGGCAAGCGATGAGGTAATGCTCCATCCCTTTCTTTCACTGAAGCGGGCTTCGCCGCTTCACGGACATACACTGGAGAAATGATACATGGTTGCCAAATTAATCGTCGTCGCCGGCCATGCAGACGCCGTGATGCAACAAGCAGCCGAGGGCATGCGACGATGCCCGTTGCCTGACGCGTCAGAAAATACGTCGATTGAGCTGGAGACGGCGCCAGCACACTTGCTCAATACGCTAGATGACGATGGCACGCTGTACATCGATGCGCATGGCGCTGCGGGAGTGCCTGCCGACGTGCTACAGGCAGCGCAATTTTTCGGACAGGTGACGCCAGAACAGCTTGCACATTTGCTCATGTCCAAAGGTTTGAAGAGCACGTTTCAAGGGAAGATCGTATTGAACGGTTGTCAATCTGAAAACGGCCATGGCCTGCAATATGTATTGCGCTTTCAATATGCCATGGCAACGCGCACGGTACTTTGCAGTGTCAAAGGCCATGCCGGCGCAAGTCAGGTCAATGAAGGCGGCAAGGCAGCCGTTCGTGCCCCCACGTACGAGAGTGACGGCGGTGCTGCGCGTGCGCATCGCAGCCAGCGCCTTGTTACGCGCTGATTACACGCTGATAAAACAAGCGGATGCGGGCCACGGCAAGCGTTCCCGTATGTGTTCATGGTGCCTGTGCTGCTCCCGTCCAGGCGTCCCAGGCAGGTTGCTCATTGATTGATTAAATTGCATCCATGTATAAAATCCCCATCACATTCACCCCGGACGAGCGCAAGGACAGGGCGGTCATCTGTGACCGTTTCAAGGATTGCCTGGCGGCGCACAGGGATGGCCCGGTTTTCGTCATCGGCAGCTGGCAAACCGGTGATTTTTGCCATATCTACGCGGCGGCGATTCACCATTTCTCGGTCGATCCATCGAGGCCATTTGCGATACTGCTCGTGGTAGCGGAAGAATTTGGCGCGGCAGGCCTGTTCAACGATATTCATTTCGCGATACAGCCGATTCTCAAGGTCGGCAACCGGTTTACCCTGTACCACACGGACCCGCTCACGAAGAACTGGGCGATGGTGGGTATGTCGGCGGTGGCAAATCTCGACAATGCCCGCACACCGTATGACGCCACGTTCTATGCGAAAGACGCGGTGCAGCAGATGGCCAGGGGCCAGCCTTTGAGTCCGGTCTGGGCCGATATCGTGCGCGGCGGGGAACAAGTGCAGTCCAAGGCCTACAACGACATCTGCATGTCGTTCATGCAGGAATACATAGACCGTTTCGGCAGGTCCACCGGACGCGAAAAGTTCATCTGCATGTGGGGCCGCACGTCCGGCGCGCCGAATCCGTCGCGCGCACTGGGCGGCGCCAACCCGCACTATGATTCCTCCGAAACAGGCAATTTTCAGCTGTGCGCCGCGCTGTACGCGTTCTGTAACGTGAAGGCCATTTTTCTCGTGGGCGATGGTTTTAACGAGGAAACCGTGGCATTGCCCTTTGTCTTCAATCTCGGCGCATTCTGGAAGCGCAGCCGGCGGGAAGGCTTCATGGGGCGATTCCAGGAGAACGGTTTTTTCAATTACATGACCACCTTCTATGACTGCGACGTGGTGCACGTCGGCATGAAAAGCGGCGGCATGGACGCGCTGGGATTGTGGGGGCAGAAAGTGGTCTTTATGGATACCCTGACGTCGCCACAGGTAACGATCAACAGGGTCGAAGCCTGGCACACGCAGAATATTGTCCCGGTGACGATCAGTGCCATGCCGACCTCGATGGGCAAGGCGATCGAAGCGCAGCGGCGTCGTGATCCCACCGCATTCAAGACCACGTTTGGCAGCAAGGGCAAGGTGACTGCGATGGCCGAGATTGCATCAAAACTGTCGAATGCATTCAAGCTGGCCGACATGAAGAAAGTTGCGGCGGCAGTCATGCATCTGTTCGACTAGTCGCCCGGCTGTCCTTGATCCATCCGCCCGGCAACGACTCCCGTCCCTGATACCCACCTGTTACTTGTGTTACGCCATCCCCCGGTCCTACCATCAATCCGCACTCTCCGTTTCCGCGGGCGCGCCTTGCCATGGCAGGGCGCCGGACTTTCCAGTAACCACCTGAATGGGTTTTCCATGCACGCCACGCCAGCCGGCTCGCTAGTTCCCCTGTTCGACCGCCTCGGCGGCGAGCCGGATGCGTCCGCCGATGGAAGGGTGCTCGACGTGGATGGCTTGCGGCACTCGCTGCAGCTCGATCTGGCGCGCCTGTTCAATGTGCGCAACGGGATGAGCATCGCGCAGTTCCTCGGCGACGCGCCCACGGTGCTCGACTACGGCTTGCCCGACACCCTGGCGCTGTCGCCGCAGTCGGCCGCCGACCTGGCCCTGTGGCAGCAGGTGCTGGCGCACGCCATCGCCCTGTACGAGCCGCGGCTGTCGCGCGTCAGCGTGCGGGTCGCGCCGGATGCCGGCAAGCCGACGGCGGCGCGCGTGGCCATCGCGGCGACGGCGATGCTGGGGCGCCAGCTGTGCCAGGTGCAGTTCGACGTCGTGCTCGACGACCGGGCCGCCCAGGGGGCGACGCGATGCGCATGAATCCCCAGGACGAGCTGCTCGAATACTACCGGCGCGAACTGGCCTACCTGCGCACGCAGTCGGCCGATTTCGCCGCCCGCTACCCGAAGGTGGCGCAGCGCCTGGTGCTGACGGGCGCCGAGACGGCCGACCCGCACACGGAACACCTGATCCAGTCCGTCGCCTTCCTGAACGCCCGCGTGCACCGCGAGCTCGACCGCGATTTCCCCAGCGTGGCCGCGGCCATGCTCGATAACCTGTGTCCCAGCCTGACGCAGCCCGTGCCGGCCATGACGGTGATGCAGATGACGCTCGACCCCACGGAAGGCAAGGTCACGGCCGGCACGCGGGTGGCGCGCGGCACCATGCTGTCGGCCACGGCCGCCACGGGCGAGCAGTGCCGCTTCCAGGTGGCGTGGGAGACGACCCTGTGGCCGTTGCGCGTGCATGCCATCGTGCAGGAAGATCCGCGCACCCTGCGCCTCGAGGTGCGCTGCGACGAGGGCGTCGACGTGGCCGAGCTGGAACTCGACACCGTGCGCCTGCACCTGTCGGGCGATCTGCTGACCACCATGCCGCTGCATGAAATGCTGATCAGCAGCCTCGATCACCTGGAAGTGGTGTCCAGTGGCGGCGTGCAGCGGCTGGCGGCGCGCCACCTGGCCGAGGTGGGCTTCGCCGAGGACGAGGCCATGCTGGGCGGCCCGGCCCACGCGCATCCTGCGTACGGCCTGCTGCAGGAGTATTTCGCCTTTCCCCGCAAGTTCCAGTTTTTCGACGTCAGCGGCTTGCGCGGGCGCCTGGGCAGCGGCGCCGGCTTCGCGCTGCGCCTCGTGTTCGGCCACAGCGCGCCCGTGCTGGCGCTGCTCGACGCCGGCAACGTGCTGCTTGGCTGCGTACCGGCCCTCAATCTGTTCCCCGTCACCAGCGAGCCCGTCGTCTTCGACCGGCGCCACTATGAATACCTGCTCGTGCCCGACCGCCGGCGCGACGCCGTCATGGAAGTGCACTCGGTCCTCGGCGTGACGGTGTCCGACCCGCGCGGCGAACGCAGCGTGGACATCCCCAGCGCGTTTGCGCAGGCGGGCGGCGAGGGCGCTGACGCGGAGGCGCCAGCGCTATCCTGGACCATGCGCCGCGAAACGAGTCTGCGCAAGGGCATCAGCGGCACCGATGTGTACCTGGGCTTTGTCGACCGGGGCGACGTGCGGGAAGCCTTGAGCGAGCCGGTGGCGTATGCGCGCCTGCTGTGCACGAACCGCCTGCTGGCCGAGCAGATCGGCCCCGGCACGCGCTTTTACGGCGACGGCGTGGCTGCCTCGACGACCATCCGCGCGCTGTACCAGCCCAGCGTGCAGCGCCCGCCCACCATGGCCAACCACGCCCTGTGGTCGCTCGTGTCGCTGCTGCGCCTGAACCACCGTTCGCTCGTCGATGGCAGCACGGGCGCCGATACGCTGCGCGACATGCTGCTGCTGTTTGCCGGCGGCAGCGCGCGCGACCAGGTGCAGATCCGCGGCATCAAGCGCCTGGCGGCCCGCGCCGGCACGGCCCGCGTCGGCAGCGAGGGCTGGCGCGGCCACTGCCGCGGCACCGATATCGTGCTCGAATTCGACACGGACGCCTTCGCCGGCACGTCGCCGCTGGTGCTGGCCGGCGTGCTGGCGCGCTTCTTCGCCCTGTACACGACCGCCAATTCCTTCGTGCGCCTGTCCGTCGTGCGCCACGGCGAACCCTGGATGCAATGGCCTGCCATGACGGGACGACAATGCCTGATCTGATCGCACTGCTGCGCCGCGCGCCGCACACTTTCAACCTGTTCCAGGCCATCAGCCTGCTCGAACGCAGTGCGCCCGCGCGCGCACAGGTTGGCCACGGCCAGGGCCTGGACGAGGCGCTGCGCCTGGGCGCCCACGTGGACATGGCGTTTGCCCCCAGCGACATCGCCAGCCTGGGCGACAGCGCGCGCCCGGGACCGGCCCTGACCCTGCGCACGGCGGCGCTGTCGCTGGCCGGCGCGCAGGGCCCGCTGGCCGCGCCATTCACGGAACTGCTGCTGGCAGGGCGCCGCCAGCGCGACGGCGCCGGGCTCGATTTCCTCGACATCTTCAACCAGCGCCTGCTGGGCTTCTGGTACCGGGGGCGCGGCAAGCACCACCTGGCGCTGCAGCCGGGCAGCGTTTCGCCCGTGCCGCAGCCAGGGCAGCGGCCGACGGCGCCGCTGCCGCGCAGCCTCGACGCCTTGTCCGGCCTGGGCCGCGCCGAGGGCGCGCAGGCGCCCGGCGGCGAGCTGGCCTGGCTGCGCCACGCGGGCTTGCAGGGGGCCGCCCCCCGTTCCATGGCCACCTTGCTGACCCTGCTGCGCGACCGCATGGGCATCGATTTTCGCGGCCAGCAATTCATCGGCGCCTGGCAGGAACTGGCCGCCAGCGACCGCGCCCGCCTGCAAGGCCGCCAGGCGCGGCGCGGCCTGGGCGCGCAGACCCTGGGCATGGGCGCCTGCCTGGGCGCGCGCGCCTGGGACCAGTCGGCTGGCATCGCGCTCACGGCACCGGCGCTGGCGCCGGCGCAATTTGCCGCGCTGCTGCCCGGCGGCGCGCAGTGCGCGCTGCTGGCCTGGCTGGTGGCGCGCCACCTGCAGCGCGGCATGACGGCGACCCTGGAACTGACCCTGGCCACGCCGCCGGCCAGCACGCTGGAACGGCCCGCGGCCCAGGCGCTGGCGCCCCGGCTCGGCCACAGCGCCTGGCTGTGCGGCCGCGCCGGCGGCGCATCGTCCGCGCATGTGCAGCCGGTGCGTTTCGTGCTGAACGCGGCCGGCGCCCATGCCGGCACCACCCCCACCCACGCCGACGACTGGAACTGAGCGCCATGGAAATCGATATCCGCACCTTGCTGTCCCACCTCAATCCCGAGTGCAAGCGGGCCATGGGCGGTGCGGCGGAACTGTGCGTCAAGCAGACGCACTTCAATGTGGAAGTCGAACACCTGCTGCTGGCGCTGCTCGACGCGGGCGCTCCCGACTGGGTCTTGCTGCTGGCGCACTTCGGCGTCGATGCGGACGCCGTGCGCACGCAGGTGCAGGCTTGCATCGATGGCTTCAAGCGCGGCAACAGCCGCACGCCGGCCATGTCGCCGCATTTCGTGCCGCTGCTGCGCGAGGCCTGGCTCACCAGTTCCATGCTGCTGGGCAGCCAGCAGATCCGCTCCGGCACCGTCCTGCTGTCCCTGCTGGAACTGGACAGCCTGCGCGGCATGCTGATCGAGACGGCGCCGGCGTTGCTGACGATACCGCGCGAATCGCTGAAGGCGCAGCTGGCGTCGCTGCTGGCCGGCTCCAGCGAGGACGCCGGTCCCGCCGGCGCCGCGCCGGGCGCGCCGCTGGCGCCCGCCATGCCCGGCAGCGCCGGCGGCGGGGCGAACGGCACGCCGGCGCTGGATCTGTACACGGTGGACATGACGGCGCAGGCGCGCGCCGGGCGCATCGACCCCGTGCGCGGCCGGAATGCGGAAATCCGCCAGATCATCGACATTCTGCTGCGCCGCCGCCAGAACAATCCCATCCTCACCGGCGAGGCGGGCGTCGGCAAGACGGCCGTGGTGGAAGGGTTTGCCTTGCGCGTGGCCGAAGGCAGCGTGCCGGCCGTGCTGGCCGACGTACGCGTCTGCTCGCTGGACCTGGCACTGCTGCAGGCGGGCGCCGGTGTGCGCGGCGAGTACGAGCAGCGGCTGAAATCCGTGATCGCCGAAGTGCGCGCGGCCGCCACGCCCGTCATCCTTTTCATCGACGAGGCGCACCAGCTGATCGGCGCGGGCGGCAGCGAAGGGCAGGGCGACGCCGCCAACCTGCTGAAACCGGCGCTGGCGCGCGGCGAACTGCGCACCATCGCCGCCACCACCTGGGCCGAGTACAAGAAGCACGTCGAGCGCGACCCGGCCCTGGCGCGCCGCTTCCAGGTGGTGAAGGTGGAAGAGCCGACGCCGGAAGCGGCCATCGGCATGTTGCGCGGCATGGTGGCCACCCTCGAGCGCCACCACCAGGTGGAAATCCTCGACGAAGCCGTGCGCGACGCCGTGCGCCTGTCGCAGCGCTACATCACGGGACGCCAGCTGCCGGACAAGGCCATCAGCGTGCTCGACACGGCGTGCGCGCGCGTGGCCATCGCGCTGGCCGGCACGCCGCCGCAGCTCGAGGCGCTCGAATACGACATGGTGCAGGCCACGGAAGGCTTGCGCATCGTGCGCCAGCAGCTGGGGCGCGGCGAGGGCGACGCGGCCGAAGGCGAACGGCAGGCGGCCAGCCTGGCGCGCATGAGCGAGCGCCACGCGGCCCTGGTGGCCAAGCTGGCGGAAGAACGCCGCGCCGTGGAGGAAATCCTGGCCCTGCGGCGCACGATCGCCGCGCGCGTGGGCGGGGCCGACGCCGGCGGCGATACCGGTGCCGAAGCCGACGAACATGCGGCGCAGGCGGCCCAGCTGCAGCGCCTGCAAAAGGGACTCGAAGCGATCCAGGACGAAGAAGCCATGGTGCCCGTCTGCGTCGATTCGTCCATGGTGGCGGGCGTCATCTCGGGCTGGACCGGCATACCCGTCGGCAAGATGCTGGCCGACGAGGTGCACACGGTGCTGCAATTGCACGAGCGCCTGTGCGAGCGCGTGGTGGGGCAGGACCAGGCGCTGGACGCCATCGCGCGCCGCGTGCGCACCTTCCGCGCCGAGCTGGACGATCCGGGCAAGCCCGTCGGCGTGTTCATGCTGGTGGGTCCCAGCGGCGTGGGCAAGACGGAAACGGCGTGCGCGCTGGCCGACATGCTGTATGGCGGCGAGCGCAACATGATCACGATTAATATGTCGGAATTCCAGGAAGCGCACACGATTTCGAGCCTGAAGGGCGCGCCGCCCGGCTATGTCGGCTACGGCAAGGGCGGCGTGCTGACGGAAGCCGTGCGCCGCCGTCCGTACAGCGTGGTGCTGCTCGATGAAATGGAAAAAGCCCATCCCGACGTGCTCGAGCTGTTCTTCCAGGTCTTCGACAAGGGCACGATGGAGGACGGCGAGGGCGTCAGCATCGACTTCAAGCACACCTTGATTTTGCTGACGTCGAACGCGGCGCAGGATGTGATCACGCGCGCCTGCCAGGATGCGCGCGGCAAGCGCCTGCCCGACCCCGAAGCCCTGGTGGCGCAATTGCGTCCTGCCCTGCTGCGCCAGTTCAGCCCCGCCTTCCTGGGGCGCGTGGTGCTGGTGCCGTACTACCCGCTGGGCGACGCGGAAATCAGCGTCATCGTCGAAATGAAGCTGGCGCGCCTGGCCGAACGCTTCGCCGCCAACCACCACGCGCGCTTCAGCTGGGACGATGCCGTGACGGCTGCCATCACGGCGCGCTGCACGGAAGTCGACAGCGGCGCGCGCAATATCGATTACATCCTCACGCAGACGGTCTTGCCGCAATTGTCGGGCCTGGTGCTCGAGCGCATCGCCACGGCCTCCGCGTTCTCGGCCGTGCACATGGCCATGGGCGCCGGCCAGCAGTTCGTCTACGGCTTCCGGGACAGCCCCGTGCGGGGGGCTGCATGAAGGCCAACTTCAAGCAGGCGGGCTTGCTGCGCGTCAGTTCGCCGCTGGGCGCCGACGATTTGCTGCTCGACAGCATGACGGGCAGCGAGGGGCTGTCCGAGCTGTTCCGCTTCCACCTGCACATGCGCTCGCCCAGCACCAGCCTCAGCGCCGCAGCCGTCGTGGGCAAGGACATGACGGTGACCATCGCGCTGCCCGACGGCCCGTCGCGCTACGTCAGCGGCATCGTCACGCGCTTCATCCAGAGCGGCCAGGACCGCGATTTCGCCGCCTACGAGGCGGAACTGGCGCCGGCCCTGTGGCTGCTGACCCTGTCGCGCGACCGCAAGATCTTCCCCAACCAGGGCGTGGACGCCGTCATCAAGGCCGTGCTGACGAGCTTTGGCATCGCCTTCGATTCCAAGCTGGCGGGCACGTATGCCGCGCGCGAGTATTGCGTGCAGTACGACGAGACGGCGTTCGACTTCATTTCGCGCCTGATGGAGCAGGCCGGCATCTTCTATTTCTTCACCTTCAGCAGCAGCGGCCACACCATGGTGCTGGCCGACGCGCCGGCCCATTGCGCCGATTGCGCGGGCGCGGCCACGGCCCGCTTCTGGCCCGACACGGGCATGCAGCGGCCCGCCGACACGGTGACGCGCTTCGCCAGCGAGCACCGCATCGCGCTGCAGCAGATGACCGTCAACGACTATGACTTCGTCACGCCGGACACCTCGCTCGAAGGCAGCTTCGCGGCCACGGGCGGCAAGGGCAAGAGCTATGAGTTTGCCAGCGGCCATCCGACGGTGGCCGCCGCCAAGGCGCTGGCCCAGCTGCGCGTGGAGGCGGACCAGGCCACGGCCGAGGTGCTGCGCGGCGACAGCTATTGCTATCCGTTCGCGGCCGGCACGCGCTTTGCGCTGTCCGGCCATTTCGTGGCGGCGCTGAACGCCAGCTTCGTGCTGCGCCGCGTGCAGCATACGGCGAACAGCGAGGGCTACAGCAACTGTTTCGAAGCCTTTCCCGCCGCCGTGCCGTTCCGCGCGCCCGTGGTGACGACGCGTCCGCGCGCGGCCGGCTGCGAAACGGCGAAGGTCGTGGGGCCGGCCGGCGAGGAAATCTGGACCGACAAGCATGGCCGCGTCAAGGTGCGCTTTCCCTGGGACCGCGACGCCGCCGACGACAAGCGCGCGCCGTGGATACGCGTGGCGCAGGCGACGGCGGGCAAGGGCGTGGGCGCCTTCTTCCTGCCGCGCGTGGGGCACGAAGTGGTGATCAGCTACATGAACGGCGACCCGGACCGGCCGCTGGTAACGGGCAGCGTCTACAACGGCACGAACGTCACGCCGGCCACCTTGCCCGCCAACCAGACGCAGTCCATCCTGCGCACGCTGTCGTCGAAGCAGGGCAGCGCCGGCAACGAATTGCGCTTCGAAGACAAGAAGGACGCCGAGCAGCTGTACCTGCACGCGCAGAAGGACATGCTGACGGAAATCGAGAATGCGCTGACGACGACCGTCAAAAAGGGCGCCGAAATCCATACCCTGGACGAGGGCGACCGCACGGTCGACGTCAAGAAGGGCAAGGAAACGCACACGGTGGCCGGCACGCGCGGCGTGACCGTGACGGGCGCCGAGACGCACGCCAACGAGGCGGCGTTCAAGCACACGGTGAAGGGCGACTATGCGCTGACCATCGACGGCAGCCTGAGCATCACGGTGAAGGGCGCCATCAAGATCGTCTCGGACGGCGCCGTCGCGCTGGAAGCGGGCACCACGCTGGCGGCCAAGGCCGGCACCGCGCTGAGCAACAAGGCCGGCACGGAGCTGGCCTGCGAGGCGGGCACCAAGCTCAGTACCAAGGCGGGCGTGCAGATCGACCACAAGGCGCCCGTCATCAACAGCAAGGCCGACGCCACGCAGACGGTGGAAGCGGGCGCCATGCTCACGCTCAAGGGCGCCATGGCGAAGGTGAACTAGATGACGAGCGACTTTTCAACCGCCGCCGCTCCCCCCGCCGCCGTGCGCGAAAGCCGCGTGGTGGAGGAGCACGACGATGCCGGCATCCTGCTGTTGCGCAGCACCATGGCGGGCGGCGTGCTGCACGGCCCGCTGGAACAGTACGGGCCGGGCGGCCAGCCGGCGATGACGGCGCATTTCCAGGATGGCAAGCTGCACGGCACGGTGGCCCTGTATGGCGACGATGGCGTGGTGGTGCAGCGCAGCGCCTTCCAGCACGGCCTGGCGCACGGCCTGATCGAAACCTTCCTCCACGGCCGCCGGATCGCCGCGCAGACCATGTCGGGCGGCGTCGCCAGCGGACCGTCGCTGTCGTTCGACGAGGCGGGCCAGATGACGGCGCGGCTGCAGCTGGCCGACGGTCAGCTCGACGGCCAGGCCCTGTTCTACCACGAGGGACGCCAGGTGCGCAGCGCCTGGTACCGCGCCGGCCTGCTCGAAGGCGAGAGCGCCGATTACGACGCCGAAGGCCAGGTGCTGCAGCGCTGCACCTACCGCGCCAACCTGCTGCATGGGCCGCTGCGCCGCTACTGGCCCGGCGGCGCGCTGATGGAAGAAGTGATTTACCGCGAAGGCGTGCCGCTGGCGGCGCCGGCCCGCTTCGATGCGCAGGGCAGGCGCCAGGGCAATGCCGAGGCGGCGCCGGCCCTGTTCGAACGCCTGAAAAAACTGCTAAGGGGGGACTGATGGGACAACAAGTCTGCGCCGGGGCGATGCTGAAATGCTCGTTCGGCATGGCGCCCGGCACGCTGATGGTGCTGCCGTTGAACAAGGTGATGACGATCATGCCGGACGCCAACATCATGGACAACAAGCCCATGGTCAACATCCTGCCCTTCGGCATGTGCATGTCGATGGCCAACCCGCAGGTGGCAGCGGCCACGGCGGCGGCGCTGGGCGTGCTGGTGCCCATGCCGTGCATTCCCATGACCACTGCGCCGTGGGTGCCCGGTTCGCCCACGGTCTTGCTGGGCAATATGCCGACCCTGAACAACGCTTCCAAGCTGATGTGCATGTTCGGCGGCGTGATTGAAATCTGCATGCCGGGCCAGATGACCGTGGCCGTGCCTTGAACGTCCGATACATCCGATGAACCTTGACTTTGCCGAGTGAGCCGATGGAATACCGATTAAGCCTTACCCCGCGCCTGGTGGCCGTCGGGTTTTTTGCGGTGGTGGCCCTGCTGGTGCTGCTGTTCGCGCTGGGTTTCCAGCTGGGCCAGAGGCTGGCCGCCGGGGAAGCGCCGGGCGTCGCACGCGGCCATGGCGTCGCGCGCGGCCATGGCGCCGCCGCTGCAACGCCAGCGGCCGTGGCGGTCGCGCCGCCGGTGGCGGCTGCCGCGCCGGCAGGGGAGGCGCCATGATGCGCCTGCGACACTGCTGCCGCGCCCTGGCGCTGGCGCTGGCCTACGCCTGCGCGCCCGCGCTGGCCACGGACGGCCTGCCGCCGCTGCCGGCCGGCTCGCCCCTCGTGCGCGGCGCCGATGGCCGCCTGATGGCGCCCGACATCGCCCGCATCGTCGCGCGCGGCGAACTGGTGGTGGCCATGTTCAAGGCCGACAGCCCGCCGTTCTACACGGAGAAAAATGGCGTGCTGAGCGGCATTGACGTCGATCTGGCGCGCAGCATCGGCAAGGAGCTGGGCGTGCCCGTGCGTTTCGACCGCAGCGGCGCCAGCATCGACGGCGTGGTCGAGCTGGTCGGCGTCGGCCAGGCCGATATCGCCATCGGCCGCCTGGGGCGCACGCTCCGGCGCAGCCAGATGGTGCTGTTCTCGACGCCGTACATGCTGCTGGGCCACGCCATGCTGATCAACCGCGTGCGCTTCGCGGAAATGGCCGGCGAGCGCCCGCTGAAGCAGGTGATGCGCGACTTCAAGGGCCAGATCGGCGTCATCGCCCACACTTCGTGGGAGGAATACGCGCGCCGGCATTTCCCGCAGGCGACCGTGAAGCCGTATCCCACCTGGCCGGCGCTGGTGGATGCCGTCAGCCGCGGCGAGGTGGCCGGCGCCTACCGCGACGAGCTCGAGGTGCGCGCCGTGCTCGAGCGCGATCCGCGCCTGGCCCTGACCCTGCGCACGGTGACCTTCAGCGATGCGCAATCCGTGCTGAGCGTGATGGTGGGCGTGCGCGACACGACATTATTGTCCCTGGTCAACGAGGTGATCGGCACGCGCGCCGACAAGCCCAGCGTGGCCAGCGCTCTGAAACTGGCGAGGTAGACCATGCATACCCCCGTGAATGCCGACATCGACACCGTGGCCGCCGTGCCCGCGCCGCAGCCGGGCGCCGTCTTGCGCCGCTTCCGCGCGCTGGCCATCAATCCCTTCATGGTGCTGGCCTGCGTGCTGCTGGGCGCGAGCATCGGCTGGGCGGCGCCCGGCGTGGCGCGTCCGCTGGGCCTGGTCGGCGTCGTCTACGTCGACCTGCTGACGATGGTGGTGCTGCCGTTCATGATGTCGGCGGTGGTGCTGAGCCTGCAAAACCTGTACCGCGAGGGCGGGGCCGGCAAGATCGTGCAGCGCGTGGTGGTGGTGTTCGTGCTGCTGGCGCTGGCCGCGGCCGTGCTGGCCACCGTCGCCACCTGGCTGCTGCATCCGGGCGGCGGCATGTCCGAGGGCACGCGCGCCGCGCTCGGGCATATCGTCGGCGGCGATGCCGATGGCAGCAACACGGCCATGGCCCTGCTGACGCCGGAGCCGGCGCCGGCCTCGGCCAGCGCGCAAGAGATACTGCGCACCCTGATCCCGTCGAATATCTTCGCCGCGCTGGCGAATGGCGAAACGCTCAAGGCGCTGGTCTTCGCGCTGCTGTTCGGTTTTGCCGTGGGCCAGGTGCCGAGCCGCATCTCGACGGGCTTGCAGGATGCGCTGGAAACCGTCTACAAGGCGTGCCAGACCCTGACCGGCTGGATCAACCTGCCGCTGCCGCTGATCCTCGTGTGCATGGCGGCCGGCCAGGTGGCGCGCACGGGCCTGGCGCCGATGGCGGCCATGGCCGGTTTCGTCGGCGGCTTCCTGGCCGTCAGCGTACTGCTGGTCGGCGTGGCCATGGCCGTCGTGCGCCACCGCGCCGGGGTCGGTGCGCGTGCGGTGATGAAGGCCATGCGCGAACCGTTCGCGCTGGGCGTGGCGACCAACAACAGCGCCGCCTGCATGCCGGCCATGGTCAATGCGCTGGTGGGGCGCCTGGGCTTTGCCCGCTCGCGCGTGGAACTGCTGGTGCCGCTCAGCGTGGCCCTGCTGCGCGCCGGACCGGTCGCGTATTTCGTCTGCGGCAGCATGTTCATCGCCGCCCTGTACGGCCGCACGCTGTCGGCGTCCGACCTGGCCCTGCTGGCCGGGCTGTCCGCGCTGACGGGCTTTGCCTCGTCCGGCATGGCCGGCGTCGTGACGGTGTCGCTGATGGGCGTGGTGTGCGCCAGCCTGTCGCTGCCGTTCGAGGCGGCCTTCGTGCTGTTCGTGGCGGTCGATCCCGTCTGCGCCATGGCCCGCACGGCGCTTACCGTCATCGCCAACTGCGCGGCCGTGTCGCTGATCTGCGCGCGTCCCGTGACCCTGCAGCCATGAAGCTGCTGCGCGACATCCTGCACCAGCCCGCCACCTTGCTTGGCGCGGTGATGCTGGGCGCCTGGGTCGGCATGCTGTGGCCGCAGGGCGCACCCCTGTTTGCCGCCCTGTCGACCATCTATCTGTCGCTGATCCAGGTGGCGGCCTTGCCCTTCCTCGTGCTGGCCGTGTATTTCGGCTTGCAACGGATGGCGGCCGCCGGCGAGCAGTGGCGCCGCCTCGGCGTGCTGGCGCTGCTGGGACTGCTGCTCATGCTGCTGTGCGCCCTGGGCGGCGCCGTGCTGGCCAGCCTGGGCGCGGCCGGCGCCGGCCTCGATGCGGGCCAGGAAGCGTCGCTGGGCCGGCTGGCCATGCGCGCCGAGGCGCCGCCCGTGGTCAGCCTGCATGCCGAGGAGGCGGCGGCGGGCGCGGTGGCGGCGCCGCCGCTGGTGCCGCGCAACCTGTATGCCGTGATGGCGTTCGGCTCGGCGCCGTCGGTGCTGATCGGCGTGCTGCTGTTCGGCGCCGCCGTGGCCGTGCAGCGCCCGGAGGCCAGCAATCAGCTGAGCAGCATCCTCGAAGCCGTGTACCGCGGCATGGAGCTGGCCATCCGCTCCGTGAATATCGGCTTGCCGCTGACGGCCTTCATCCTCGCCGCGGCCGCCACCAGCAGCGCGGGCGGCGAGTCGATCGGCCTGCTGACGGGCTTCCTGCTCACCTGGTACGGCAGCGTGCTGCTGTGCTGCGCGCTGGTGGTGGGGCTGCTGGCCTGGCGCCTGAAGACGCACCCGTGGCAGGTGCTGACGGCGCTGCGCGAGCCCGTCACCGTCTGCCTGTTCGCGCCAGTCGGCGCGGCGGCGCTGCCCGAATTCATCGAGGCGCTCAGCGTGCGCCTCGGTTTCAGCCGCGGCGTGGTGGAGCTGATGGCCTCGATCTGCCCCGTCTTCATCAAGACGGGCGAGGCGCTGTTTTTCGCCGTGCTGGCCGTTTTCGTGGCGAATGTGTACGGCCAGCCGCCGGGCGCGGCGGACATTCTCCTGATCGGTTTTCTGGCTGCCTGGACGGCACTGTGGGCTATCGGCGTGCCCGGCGTGAAGGCGGTGCTGTGGGCCGGCGTGCTGCAGGCGTCGCTGGGCTTGCCGCTGGACGCCATGCTGCCCGTGCTGCTGATGCTCGAAGTGCTGTGCGAGGGCGCACGCAACCTGGTGTCTTACCTGGCCGCCGCCGCCCTGATCGCGCTGGGCAGCGAGGCGGCGCTGCCGCAGCAGGCGGTGGCGGCCAGCGCCGCTGCGACCGCGCCGCTGCTGCTGGTGCTGGGACGGCGCCAGGCCTGGCTCGGCGCGGGCTTGCTGGCGGCGGCCCTGCTGTCGGTGTTTGGCGCGGGCCTGGGCGCCGGCCTGCGCAAGATGCTGATGCTGACTTACTAAGGTTTTCTTACTCATTACGTACAGGATATTCCATGTCTTTCAAGCCCGAATCGACGCAGGCCGGCGCACACCGCGCGATGACGCAGCTGGCGCTGGCCCTGCTGGCGGCCAGCATGCTGGCCGGCTGCGGCGCGCTGGCACTGATGCGCGGGGACCCGCGGCCCGTCAAGCCCGACTGGCAAACGGTGACCCTGGTGGCCGCCAACGATGCGAACGGCAACAGCGCGCTGGCCGTCGACGTGGTGCTGGTCAGGGACAAGGCCGTGCTCGACACCCTGGCCGCCATGCCGGCCAGCCGCTATTTTGCCGCCAAGGGCGACTTGCAGCGCACCTTTCCCGAAGCCCTGACGGTGCTGGCCGTGGAAATCACGCCGGGCCAGGCGCTGCAGCTGGACGCCAAACGCTTCGGCGAGCAGCGCGTCTGGGCCGCGCTGGTCTTTGCCAATTATGCCAATCCCGGCGAACACCGCGAGCGCTTGCTGCTCGGCAGCAGCGCCTATGTGCTGCAGCTGAACGCGCAGGGGTTCGCCGCCAGCGACATCAAGACGGGCGCCGCCCGCTAACCGAGGAAGCATCTGCCATGGCCGAAGCAATGTTGTATGACCGTATCCAGTGGCATGAAGGCATGCTGCTCACTCCGCAGCATTTCCAGCAGGAGAGCGCCCGCGTGGACGCCCTGGTGGGCTGGCAGGCGCTGGCCGCCCAGCCGGCCGCCTGGGGCGTGCGCGTGCTGGCCATCGACGAGGCCAGGCTGAGCAGCGGCAAGCTGCGCATCACGGCGCTGCAAGCCATCTTGCCCAACGGCATGGCGGTGGCGTACGACGCCGGCCAGGCGCAGGACTACGTGCTGGAACTGGACCTGGCGCCGTACGCCGCCGGCATGGAGCAGCACGACTTGCCCGTCTACCTGGCCGTCGGCACTGCGCGTTCGCTGCGCCTGCCGGGGCAGCCGGCCATGTTCCGCCGCGTCGACAGCCCGCTCGTCGAGGACGAAGTGTCCGAAGCGCTGGCCGACGAGGTGCCGCGCATGGCCGCCAACCTGTGCCTGATGGCCGGCAAGGTGCCGGGGCCGGCCTGGGTGCATCTGCAGCTGATGATCTTGCGCAAGGAAAACGAAAGCGTGCGCCGCTGCGCCTTCTGGCCGGCCCAGCTCGAGGTGCCCGCCGCCTCGGCCATTTTGCAGCGCGCGCAGGCGCTGGCCGCGCTGATGCGCAACAAGGCCGTCTTCCTCGCGCGCCAGACGGCCACGGGCTCGTCGCGGCTGGAAGACCGGCTGGCCATGCTGGAACAGCGGGCGCGCCTGTCCAGCCTGACCCTGCACCTGCCGCTGCTGGAAGCGGCGCTCGATGCGGGGCCGGTGCAGCCGCTGCCGCTGTACCTGGCCCTGTGCGCCCAGCTCGGTCCCTTGTCGGCGCTGCGCCCCGGCGCCGTGCCGCTGGCGCCGCCCGCCTACGTGCATGGCGACAGCTATGCGGCTTTCGACAGCGTGCTGGGCAACCTGCTGGACCTGGTCGGCGAAGTGAGCCAGGAATGGAAGACCTGCACCTTCAACTTGAACGGCCAGGTGTTTTCCCTGCCGCTGCGCCCGGAATGGCTGGGCGGGCAGGGCACGCGCCTGGTGGTGGGCTTGCGCGGCCAGCGCGAGCGCGAACTGGCGGCGTGGATGGCGGGCGCCGTGATCGGCTCGCGCACGGTGTCGGCGTCGCTGGGCGACCGCCGCGTGCTGGGCGCGACGCGCGGCCCCATCGACGGCGCGCCGGAACTGGGCTTGCGCGGCAGCCAGGGCTGCAGCCTGTTCGCCATCGAGGTCACCGACCAGTTCATCGTCGCCGGCCAGGATTTGCTCATTAGCAACATCAACGAACACCTGCAGGCACAGCGCCCGCAGGAAGTCGTTTTGTTCATCAAAGGCTGAAGCATGACACTCCAGGATACTGTCCATGGCGCGCACGGCGCCAGCGGCGCGGCGGCAGGCGCCGCGCGCCCTCTCGGCGGCGATGGCAACGACCTTGCCAGCGTCCAGTTCCGCGCCTTCGTGGCGCTGCTCAACCAGTCCGTTGCCGAGGGCGCGGCCCTGGGCGAGGCGGATGGCCGCGCCGGCGCGGAAGCGCTGAGCCGCAAGCTGAGCCAGCTGATCGAGCTGCAAACCCTGGAGGCGGGGCGGCAGGGCGGCAAGGCGGGCGCCGAGGCGGAATTGCAGGGACGCTTCCTGAAGGCGGCCCTGGCCGACGAAGTGCTGCTGCACACGGACTGGGCCGGGCGCACGCACTGGCGCCACGTGCTGCTCGAAGCGACGCTGTTCAATTCCGGCCACGCCGGCCAGCAGGTGTTCGCCGATATCGACCAGCTGCTGCGCGAGCGCGAACCGGCGCGCCGGGCCGTGGCGCGGCTGTACCTGTACCTGCTGTCGCTGGGCTTCCAGGGCCGCTACCGCGACGGCGCGGGCCTGGCGCAGATCGCCGACTACCGGCGCGAGCTGTTCCAGTTCGTCTACCAGCGCGCGCCCGACATGCGCGCGCGCGACGCCGTCCTCACCGAGCAGCCGTATGCGAGCACCCTGTCGTACAGCGGCGGGCGGCGCCTGTCCCGGCTGAGCCGGCGCGGCGCCATCCTGGTGCTGGTGCTGCTGATACTGCTGGGGATATCGGAAGTGTTGTGGCTATGGCAATCGTGGCCCGTGCGCAAGGCCCTCAGCGCGCCTGTCTCGCCGGCCATCGTGCACTTGCGGCCCGCGCCGCCGCTGGCGCTGCAAGCTGTCGCGCAGGGCGAGGTGGCGCCATGCTGAACTTCCTCTCCGATAACCTGGCCATCGCCGTGCTGCTGCTGGTGACCCTGCTGGTGCTGGTGCTGCTGGCCGTCGTCATCAGCGCGGCGCTGCGCAGCGGCGGCCAGGCCGCCACGGCGAATGCGGGCAGCAAGCTGCGCCTGCTGGGCTCCGAATCGCTGCGCCTGTCCTTCCGCCATGCGATCGAGCTGATCGAAGCCAATCTGGCCGAGCGCGCCGAGCGCTACAACCTGTCGTGGACCTTGCTGCTCAATGAAAGCACGGGCCGCGCCGTGCCGCTGGCGCAGTCCGGCCTGTCCAGCGCGCTGAGCGCCGACAGCAGCCTGACGGCGGCCGCCCAGGGCATCGCCTGGAATTTCTTCGACAAGGGCGTGGTGGTGCAGCTGCAGTCCGAGTACCTGGGCTCGCCCGATCCCGACAGCGCCGCCAGCAACGGCATCTGGGACGATTTCCTGGGACTGTGCCGCGCCTACCGGCCGCAGCGGCCCTTCGACGGCATCGTGCTGGCCATGCCGTGCGCGGCCCTGTTGGCCAGCGATCCGCAGGGCCAGCTGGAACTGGTGGCGCGCGCCAAGGCCATCCACCGGCGCCTGTGGCTGGCGCAGAACCGTCTGGCGCTGCGCTTTCCCATCCACCTGGTGGTGACCGAGTGCGAGGTGCTGCCGGGCTTTTCCACGTTCGGCGTGGCCTTGCCCGAGCCGATGCGCCGTTCCATCCTGGGCTGGGCATCGCCATATGAACTGGTGGCGCCGTTTCGCGTGCAGTGGGTTGACGCGGCGATGGACCAGATCGTCGGCGCCGTGGCCGACAGCTGCGCCGAACTGTGCGCGCTGGAGCAGGCCGACGCCGACAGCCGCGCGTATTTCCTCCTGCCCAGCGAGGTGGAGCGGCTGCGCGCAGGCCTGAAGGTGTTTTGCGAGGAGCTGATGCGGCCCAGCGCCTATCACGAGCCCTTCCTGCTGCGCGGCATCTACCTGACGGGCGACTGCAGCGACGAAGCCGCGCTGCTGGCCGCCACAGCCGGCGCGACCGCGGCGCCCGCATTGACAGACGGGGCGGAGCACACGCAGCTGGCGCTGGCCGGCGCGGGGGCGCAGGACGCGGCCGTCGCGGCGCCGCAGGACGGCATGCCCGTCTTTTTGCGCGATATCTTCGAACGCAAGATCTTTGCCGAAGTGGGCCTGGTGCAGGCGTCGTCGCAGCGTATGCGCCGGCCGGCCGTCGGCCGCCTGGCCTACTGGTCGGCGCTGCTGTTGCCGGCCCTGTGGGCGCTGGGCCTGATTGTTTCGAGCTTCCAGCTGCACCGGCTGGCCGGCGAAATGATCGTCTATCTCGATGCGCTGAACGGCGACGACCGCGCCAGCCTGCAAAGTGGCCGCGCGGCGGCCGGCTGGACGGCGGCCGCCGGCGGCGCTCCCAATGCCCAGCGCAGCCAGCAGCGCGCCGTCGACGCCTTGCTCAACATCGAACAGCTGGGCGAGGCGCATTTCAGCTCCCTTTTCATGCCCGGTTCCTGGCCCATCTTCGACGACTTGCACGACCGCGTGCAGCAGCGCCTGGAGCAGGGCTTCGCCGACAACGCCTTCGAAGCGCTGAGGCGTGCCGCCTTCGCGCAGCTGAGCCAGCTGACGGGCGTGCCGCGCGACCCGGCCACGGGCAGCCTGATCGCGGGCGCCCAGTGCACCTTGCCGGCGCGCTGGCATGAGCAGGCGGGCGTGCCGGCGCCCAGCGCGCTGAACCTGGAAGACTTGCCGCACTACCTGGCGATGCTGCAATACCTGGCGCGCATGGATGAACTGGACCGCGTCGTCAGCGCCATGCTGCGCCTGAAGGGCCCCAGTTCCGTGCCGGCCTCGGGCGACGACCTGGCGCTCGTCGTGCGCGTGCTGCTGGGCACGGAATTGAACGGCACGCCGGCCCGCACGGCCGCGCTGTTTCGCGAAGTGGCGCAAAACGTGCCGTCGCTGGCCATCGAGCCGATGCAGGAGGCGGCCCGCTGTTCGCTGCACCTGGCCAGCGGCGCCATGTACCGCCGCCTGTTCGACGAGAATGGCTTGCTGCGCGCCGAGCAGGCCGTGGCCGCCAGCACGGGCGGACTGTTCGACGGCGCACAGCGCAGCAGCGACCTCGACACCCAGCTGCGCCAGTGGCAAACCCTGCGCGCGGCGCTCGATGCGCAGCAAAGCCAGCTGATGGTGGGCAAGGGCGGCTGGATGCATCAAAGTAACCTGAACCTGGGCGCCGCGCACGACGCCATGCTCGAACGCATCGGTGCCAATTCGCTGCTGGGCAAGGTGGGCGCACAGGACAGCCGGCAGCTGGCGACGCAGGGCTTCGGCCGCTTCGTCATGGCCTGGGACGCCACCCTGGCCGCGCCCAACCCCGTCGACGCGGGCGGCCCCGGCCTGGCCTGGGCCGGCGCCACCGCCAGCTGGGCCTTCACGCCCGAACGCAAGGCCTTGCATGAAGCCGTGTCGGCGCTGATGGCGCCGCCGTACATGCGGGCCGAGACGCCCGTGCGCCTGCCTGACGTGCCAGCCGGCGCCACCATCCGCTGGGACAAGGCGCAGCTGGAGCGGGCCGCCAGCCTGGCCGAGGCGCGCAAGGCGTTCCAGGCGGGGCCGTACACGCGTTTGCCCAGCCGCTTGCAGCAGCCGGCCAGCGCCCTCGTCGACCAGGCCCTGGCCGGCAGCGTGCATGGCGCGCTGGCGCAGGCGCTGACGATTGCGGCGGCGGAATTGCCCAGCGCCGCCAGCGACGCCGACTATGCGAGCGTGCTGCGCGTGCGCGCCCGCCTGGAGGAGATGGGGGCGCGCCAGGCCGTGGCCGAAGTCGATACGGCGCTGGCGCGCGACGCCATGTCGCGCCTGCGTCGGCTGGACGAGGTGTTCACGGCGGGCGAGGTGTTCGTGCCGCGCGACCGCGCGTTCCAGGGCTGGAAGGGCGAGAAGGGTGCGCTGGTCGAGGCTTTCGCGGCTGGCGACGGGGCCGGCCTGAACGCTTACCTGGCGCAGCAGCAGGAATTCATCGAGATCCTCGGCAAGCAGGTCGAGGGCGTGCTGACGCAGCTGTCCGGCGCGGCCGCCAGCCAGCCGCTGGTGGCGCGCTGGCAAGCCATCCTGGCCGATTTGCGCCGCTACCGCCTGAAAAGTCCCACCAGTTCGCTGCTGGCGGTGGAACAGTTCATCCTCAACGGCAGCGCCGACATCGACCTGGCCAACTGCGCCGACAAGCTGGGCGCGCGCATGGCGCAGCGGCGCGGCGCCGACGTGTTTGCCGAGCGCCTGCATGGCCTGCAAAGCGGCTTGCTGGCGCGCTGCCGCGAACTGTCGGCCAGCCATTACCAGGGCGAGTGGGAGCGTTTCGCCGAGGTCTACAACCGCGACCTGGGGCGGCGCCTGCCGTTCGTCGCGCTGTCCGGCGCGGCGGGGACGCGCGGCCGCGCCAGCGACGCCGTGCCGGCCGACCGCGAGGAAGTGGGCGCCGTGATGAAGCTGTATGAACGGGCCAGCGCCGCCAGCGCGCAGGCCGAGCGCGAGCCGGGCCGGCCCGCCGTCAGCGCCGCCGTGCGCAAGGCCAACCTGCAGCTGCGCCGCGTGCGCGACGTGCTGGCGCCCCTGTATCCGGCCGAGGAGGGCCAGGCGGGCGGCCTCGACGTGACGGCGCAGTTCCGCGCCAATCCCGGCGCCGAGGCGGAAGGCAACAAGATCATCGAATGGACCCTGAGCATCGGCGGCGCCAGCGTGCGGCAGAACGAGGCCCCGCGCGCGCTGCGCTGGGAGCCGGGCATGGCCGTGCTGCTGTCCATGCGCCTGGCGCGCGACGGCACGGGCACGCCGAAGGCTGAAGCGGGCCAGTCGCACATGGCCGTGGCCGAGCGCACGGTCAGTTACCGTTTCGACGACCCGTGGGCCCTGTTCTCGTTCATCGGCGCGTATCGCGAGGAAGAGGCGCCGGGCAGCGACGGGCGTGCGCCGCTGCTGCGTTTCGAGTTTCCGTTGGCCAATACCGACGCCACGGGCAGAGTGCCCGCCGCCGACAGCCGCGCCCGCGTCTTCGTGCGCCTGGCCGTCAGCGCGCCGGGCAAGCGCACGCCGCTGGCCTGGCCGGCCGTGTTTCCGGTCCAGGCGCCGGCCTGGCAGGAAGCGGCCTTGCCCGCCACGGGCGGCGCCGCCGACAGGCTCAGTATGCAGGCCGACAGGGGCGAGCGGTGAGCGCCGCCGACCGGGGGCATGCGGGCGGGGCGCCCGTGCGGGTGGCCGTGTTCGGCAGCTTTTACCGGGGTTTTCACGTGCTCAGCGAATTGCTGAAAGGCCCGCTGGCGCCGCGCATCGAGGTGGTCGGCGTGGCCACCGATGACCCGCGCGTGGGCTTTGTCAGCCGCGAGCGGCGCGTCTGGTCGTATCCGCACAGCGCGGACGAGGAGGCGATGGTGGCGCGCCTGGCGGCCGCGCACGGCTTGCCGGCCTACCGGGGCCGCGTGAAGAGCGAGGAGTTTTACCGCCTGTACGAGCGCGAGTGGCGCCCCGAGCTGTGCATCGCGGCCACCTTCGGCCAGCAGTTCGACGCGCGCCTGCACCGCTTCCCGCGCCATGGCTTCTACAACCTGCACCCGTGCGTGGACGATGGCTGGCCGTCGGCCTACGCGGGACCGAACCCGTTCCAGGCCCTGCTCGACGATGGCGCCGACCATGCCGTCATCGCCCTGCATGAAGTGGACGACGGCTTCGACACGGGCCGGCTGGTGGCGCTGTCGGACAAGATCTACTTTCCGCCGGCCGCCTCGGTGGTCGACCTGCACAAGAGTACCTCGCCGCTGGCGGCCAAGTTCCTGGCGCAGCAGGTGGCCAGGCTGATCGACGCCGCGCAGGCCCGCCATGCAGCCGCCTGACGATGGCGCCCGCTTCCTCCTTCCTGGCGCGGCTGTTCCTGACACGCCAGCTCAACCGAAAAGACACGACCATGCACGCCATTCCTGATTTCCTGCTCAGCGCCGCCGACCAGCAACGCCTGGACGCCTTGCTGGCCCCCCTGTCGCCCGAGGCGCCGTGCGGCGAGTCGGCCCGCTACGACGCCGTCTGCATGGAGATCCGCCTGCTGCGCGAGGAGGATGACCCCAGCCTGCCGATGGGGCAATGGGAGCGCCCGCTCAAGCGCGCCGACTGGGCGCTGATCGAACAGCATTGCGGCGAGGTGTTGACGGCGCGCTCGAAGGATGTGCAGATCGCCGCCTGGCTGGCCGAGGCGTGGCTGCGCCAGCGCGGCTTTGCCGGCCTGTATCACGGCCTGCGCCTGGTCGACGCCTTGCTGCGCGATTACTGGCCGGACGTGCATCCGCTGATCGACGACGACGGCGACGCCGATGCGCGCCTGGCGCCGCTCGAGTGGCTGAATGAGTCGCTGAGCGTGAGCGTGCGCCTGCATGCGCCCCTGCTGGTACTGGGCGGCAAGCTGCCGCCGCTGACCCTGGCCGACTGGGAGCGCATGACGGCGCAGGACGTGGCGCCCGTGCCTGGCGAGCGCGCCGATGCGGGCGCGGGCGAGGATGCGCCGCTGACGCGCGCCGACATCGTGTTCGCGGCGGCGCAGATGGGCGGCGAGCTGGCGCGCGTGGGCGCCGCCGTCGCGCACGGCCTCGATTGCCTCGACGGCATGGCGGACTTCCTCGACACGCGCCTGGGCGAACAGGCGCCACGGCTGCTGAAGCTGCGCGGCGTGCTGGAAACCGTCCAGCGCGTGCTGCTGCAACTGCAGGACGAGCAAGCGCTGGACCCGGTGCCGGACGAGGCGGAAGCGGAGCTGGCCGCTTGCGCCGCGCCGGACGGCGGCGATGCGGCACCGGCGGCCGCGCCGGCCGCCGGCCCGGCGCCCATGGCCGCGCGCTGGCGCAACCGCACGGAAGCCTACGCCACGCTCGAGGCGCTGGCCGAATACCTGGCGCAGATCGAGCCGCACAGCCCGACCCCGTTCCTCATCCGCCGCGCCGTCAACTGGGGCCGCATGCCGCTGCCCGAGGTGATCGCGGAAATCATCCGCGAGGAGGGCGACTTGAACCGCCTGGTGAATGTGCTGGGCATACGCCTGTAAAACGCGGCGGCATGAGGCCTGCGAGCGGGCGCCACGGCAACGGCCTGGCGTCATCCACGGTAAGATATGGGCATTTTTAGCCATTGTGTGAGGGACCGGGGTGCGCGTGTTGCTGGTGGAAGACGATCCGATGATCGGGGAAAGCATGGTCGAGGGCTTGCTTGGCGAGTGCTATGCCGTGGACTGGGTGCGCGATGGCCACGATGCGGAGCTGGCGCTGGCCGGCTTCGCCTACGACCTGATGCTGCTGGACCTGGGCTTGCCCGGCAAGGAGGGCATGGAGGTGCTGCGCGCCACGCGCAGGCGCGGCGCCGACTTGCCCGTGCTGATCATCACGGCGCGCGACGACACGCCGGCCCGCGTCGAGGGGCTCGACAGCGGCGCCGACGATTACCTGGTAAAACCGTTCGACCTCGACGAGTTGCTGGCACGCATACGCGCGCTGCTGCGCCGCAGGGTCAGCCGTTCGCGCTCCATCATCGAGCACGGCGCGCTGACGCTGGACCTGGCCAGCCATGACGTCACGTTCGAAGGCGAGCAGATCAAGCTGCCGCCGCGCGAGTTTTCCGTGCTGCGCGCCTTGCTCGACGATCCGGGCAAGGTGGTGTCGAAGCGCCAGCTGGGCGAAAAGCTGTATGGCTGGGACAGCGAAGTGGAAAGCAATACCGTCGACGTGTATGTGTACCAGCTGCGCAGGAAGTTCGGCGCGGACTGCATCCAGACCGTGCGCGGCGTCGGTTACAAGATGCGCGTGGCGCCATGCTGAGCATCCGCCGCCAGTTGCTGCTCGGCTTGTTGGCCGCCACCTTGCTGTGCGTGCTCGGTGCGGGCATTTCACTGTTCCGCTCGCTGCTGGAAGAAACCAATGAACTGGCCGACTTGCAGCTGCGCCAGCTGGCCGTGGCCTTGCCCGACGAGTTCGAACCGCAGACGGGCATGCCCGCCGCGCAGGATCCGGAAGAAGCATTCGTGCTGCAGGCGTGGGACGAGGCGGGCCAGCCATTGCCCGTTTTGCCGGGCCAGTCACCACTGCCGCGCTATGCGCTGGCCGGTTTTGCCGACGTCCTGGTGCAGGGCGAGGACTGGCGCCTGTACGGCGAGACGCGGCGCGGCCGTTACGTGCAGGTGGCGCAGGCGCAGGCCGTGCGCGACCAGCTGGCGTGGCAGATGACCATGCGCGCCGGCGCGCCGCTGCTGGTGTTCGCGCTGATCCTGGCGCTGCTGATCGTCGCCGTGGTGGGTCGGGCGCTGGCGCCGCTGCACCGGCTGGCCGCATCGGTGGCGGGCCGCTCGCCGGATGCGCTCACGCCGCTGGCGGCCGACGACATGCCGCCCGAACTGCGGCCCGTGGCGCTGGCGCTGAATGGACTGATGGGGCAGTTCGAGGCGGCGCTGACGGCGCAGCGCACCTTTGTCGCCGATGCCGCGCACGAATTACGCTCGCCGCTGACGGCGCTGAAGCTGCAGTTGCAGCTGGCCGAACGGGCCAGCGGCGAGGCGGCGCGGGCGGCCGCGCTGGCCAGGCTGCACGAGCGGCTCGACCGCAGCACCCACCTCGTGCGCCAGCTGCTGAGTCTGGCGCGCCACGAGACGGCGCTGACGGCCAGCCAGCTGCAGTCTGTCGATCTGGGGCAATTGCTGGAAGCGGCCGTGGCCGACCACAGCGCGCTGGCCGACAGCCGCGACATCGACCTGGGTGTGGTTGAAACATTGCCGACCAGGGTGATGGTGAAAGCCGACCCGGATGGCTTGCAAGTCTTGCTGAACAACCTGATCGACAATGCCTTGCGCTACACGCAGCAGGGCGGCAGGGTCGACCTGCAGGCGGCGCAGGAAGATGGCCGGCCGCTGCTGCGCGTGCGCGATAACGGTCCCGGCGTGCCGTTGCAGCACCATGCGCGCCTGTTCGATCGTTTCTTCCGGCCCGATGGCAACGATGCCTGGGGCTGCGGCCTGGGCCTGTCCATCGTGCGCCACATCGCCGAGCACCACCGGGCCGACATCGCGCTGGCCGACGGCGAGGCGGGACGGGGACTGTGCGTGACGGTGCGCTTTCCGCAGGCGGCGTGAACGAAAAAAAAGCGGATGCCGTTGCCGGCATCCGCTTTTTCGAGAGGCGCGGTGTGCTTACGCCAGTTCGGTGATGAACTGCCCGCGCGCCGGGCGCACTTTTTTCAGGTCGACCAGCCAGTCGCCTTCATCGGCGCGGTAGCCGAGCGGCAGCATGACGACCGAACGCAGGCCTTTTGCGCGCAGGCCGAGGATTTCATCGACCTTGGCCGGGTCGAAACCTTCCATCGGCGTCGAGTCGACTTTTTCCTGCGCTGCGGCGATCAGGGCCGTGCCCACGCCGATGTAGGCCTGGCGCGCCGCGTGCTGGTAGTTGGTCTCGGCGTCGCGCTGCGGATACGTGGCGAGGATTTGCTGGCGGTACGCTTCCCAGCCTTCGTTCTTGAAGCCGCGCACGGTGTTGACGAGGTCAAACATCTTGTTGATGCGCTCGACCGTGTAATTGTCCCAGGCGGCAAACACCAGCAAATGCGAGGCGTCCGTCACTTGCGACTGGTTCCACGCATGCGGCTTGATCTGCTCGCGCAGGGCCGGATTCGTCACCACGAACACTTCATAGGGATGCAGCCCGCTGGAGCTGGCCGTCAGGCGCACGGCTTCCAGGATGCGCTCGACCTTGTCTTGCGGCACCGTTTTCGTCGGGTCCATTTTCTTGGTGGCGTAGCGCCATTGCAGTGTTTCGAGCAAATCGGACATATAAATCCCTTTCATAATGAATAGTTCAGATTGGAAATGATAGCGGATTCAGCCATTTCAAGTGCGGCGGGTAAAAAGAAACTTGTATAGCGCACTCAAGCATGGTTGTCTACAGGCCAAGCATGTCCAGCTCATGCCGCGGGTAGCGCGCGCCCTGCACGGCGGTGGGCGCGATGGCGGCGCCGATGGCGGCCAGCTCGCTGTCGCTCAGGACGATCTGCGCGGCGGCGACGTTCTCTTCCAGGTGCGCCAGGCTGCGGGCGCCGGGAATCGGCACGATGTCGCCGCCTTGCGCCAGCAGCCAGGCCAGGGCCAGCTGCGCCGCCGTGGCGCCGCGCGCGGCGGCCAGGCGTTGCAGCGCGGCCACCAGGCGCCCGTTGGCGGCCATGGCTTGCGGCTGGAAACGGGGCAAGCTATGGCGATAGTCGTCGGGCGCCAGCGCGGCGCTGGAAGCGAGCTTGCCGGTCAGGAAGCCGCGTCCCAGCGGGCTGTAGGGCACGAAGCCGATGCCCAGCGCGCGGCAGGCGGGCAGCACGTCCGCTTCCACGTCGCGGCTCCACAGCGCATATTCGGATTGCACGGCCGCGATCGGATGCACGGCGTGGGCGCGGCGCAGGGTGGCGGCCGACACTTCCGACAGTCCCAGGTGGCGCACCTTGCCCGCCCGCACCAGCCCGGCCATGGCGCCGACGACGTCCTCGATGGGCACGGCGGGGTCCACGCGGTGCTGGTACAGCAGGTCGATGCAGTCGACGCCCAGCCGGGACAGCGACGCTTCCACCACCTGGACGATGTGTTCCGGGCGGCTGTCCACGCCGGCCATGCGTTCCACGCCCTGGCCGTGCGGCAGGATGCGGAAGCCGAACTTGGTGGCTATGCTGACCTTGCCGCGCAGCTGTTTCAGGGCGCGCCCCACCAGCGCCTCGTTGGCGTAGGGGCCGTATACTTCGGCCGTGTCGATCAGGGTGACGCCCAGTTCCACGGCGCGGTGCAGCACGCGCAAGGCGCTTGCCTCGTCGGCGCCGCCGTAGGCAAAGCTCATGCCCATGCAGCCCAGGCCGATGGGTGCGACGCTCAGGCCCGATGTGCCCAGTGTGCGGTATTCCATGGTCATTCCTCTTCAAAAAAAGATGCAATGAGTATGGAGCAGGCAACAGCATGCGATAAGATCGCTTATCCTGCATGTATTACTGAATTTTTCTCATGAATAATGGCCGACCTGAATGAATTGACGGCTTTTGCCGCCGTCGCCCGCCTGCGCAGCTTTCGCAAGGCGGCGCTGGAGCGCGGCGTGTCCGCTTCCGCCCTCAGCCATGCGCTGCGCGCGCTGGAAGAGCGCCTGGGCGTGCGCCTGCTGAACCGCAGCACGCGCAGCGTCACGCCGACGCAGGCGGGGCAGCAGCTGCTGGCGCGGCTGGAACCGGCCATGCGCGAAATCACGGATGCCTTGCTGGACTTGAGCACGCTGCAGGATGTTCCTGCAGGCAAGCTGCGCCTGAACGTGCCGCGCCCGGCCGCCCGGCTGCTGCTGGGGCCCATGCTGGCGTCGTTCGTGGCGCGCCATCCGCGCGTGCAGGTCGAGCTGGTCACCGATGACGGCATGATCGATATCGTGCGCGACGGCTTCGATGCGGGCATCCGCTTCGGCGAGTACGTGGCGGCGGACATGATCGCCGTGCCCGTGGGTGCGCCGCAGCCTTTCGTGGTGGTGGCGTCGCCGGCCTATCTGGCGGCCCATGGCGCGCCGGCCACGCCGCGCGCGCTGCTGGCGCATGCCTGCATTGTCCGGCGCTTTCCCAGCGGGCGCGAGTATGCGTGGGAGTTCGAACAGGCCGGCGAGGGCGTCAGCATCGCCGTCGGCGGCCCGCTGGTATTTGACGACGATGAGCTGATGCTGCGCGCGGCCCGCGACGGCGCCGGGCTGGCGTATGTGTACGAGGCCGATGCGCGCGCGGACATCGCGGCCGGGCGGCTGGCGTGCGTGCTGGAAGGCTGGTTGCCGCCGCCGCCCCGTTACTTCCTGTACTACCCGAGCCGGCGGCAGATGCCGGCCGTGTTGCGCGCCTTTGTCGACATGCTGCGCGCGGACGGCGGCGCGTAGCCGGCGTGCTCAGCCAGCGGCTGGCGGCGCGCCATGCTCGACCGGCCATTTCACTGTAAACAGGGTGCCGCCTGCCGCGCCGCGGGCGCAGGCCGCGCTGCCGCCGTGCGCGCGGGCGATGGCCTCGACCACGGCCAGTCCCAGGCCGCTGCCCGCGTGCAGGTCGACCCGCGCGCTGTCGCCGCGGCGGAACGCCTCGAACACATGCGGCGCCAGTTCGTCCGGGATGCCGGGACCCGCATCCTCGACGCTGAGGAAATACTGGCCGGCCTGCACGCGGGTGCGCACGCGCAGCAGCCCCGGATGCGCATAGCGGCGCGCGTTGTCGAGCAGGGCCAGCACGATTTGCCGGATGCGCGCCGCGTCGCAGCAGACGGGATGGTCGGACAGCTGCAATTGCAGCACAAAGCCGGCCGCTTCCATGTCCGGCGCCAGCAGGCGGCCCACTTCCTCGATTTCCAGGGTCAGGTCCGTCCACGCCATGCGCAGCTGCATGTAGCCGCTGTCGGCCAGGCTCAGGGTGCGCAAGTCCTCGATCAGGCGGCCCAGGTCCTCGACTTGCGCCAGCAGGCTGGAAAACGGCACTTCCTCGGGCTTGAAGACGCCATCGACGACGCCTTGCAGGGTGCCGCGCAGGATGGTCACGGGCGTGCGCAGTTCGTGCGCGATGGCCGCGTTCCACGTTTCGCTTTCCTTGGCCGCCCGCTGCAGGCGTTCGGCCATGCTGTTGAAGTCATCGACCAGCATGGCCGTTTCGCCCAGGCTGCGGTCGCCCGCGAAAGCGCGCGCGGACAGGTCGCCATGGGCCACGCGGCGCACGCTGTCCATCACGGAATTGATCGGTTTTAAAATACGCGAAGCGAGCTTGATGGCAAAGAAGGCGGCCAGCAGCAAGCCGAAGATGGTGATGGCAAAGATCCACAGCCATTCCGCCGTCGTCGGCGACCAGTCGTCCGGCTCGGACAGCATGCCGGGATCGATCTTGAAGGCGACGGCAAAGAAGATCCAGGAACCGATCCAGATGAGCAGGATGCTGCACACCATCAGCACGGACATCGACAGCACGATCTGCCGGTTCAGGCCGGTAAAGCGCATCAGGCGTCGCTTTCCAGGCGGTAGCCGACGCCGCGCAGGCTGGCCGGCATGTTCATGACGCCGGCTTCCTCGAGCTTCTTGCGCAGCTTGCTGACATGGCTGTCCACCGTGCGTTCCAGCGAATTGCTTTCAGGCATGCACGCTTCCAGCAGTTCCAGGCGGCTGCAGACGCGGCGCGGCGTGCGCGCCAGGTGCGCCAGCAGGCGAAATTCCGTCAGGGTCAGGCTCAGCGGCACGGGCGTGCCGTGGCGCAGCACGCTGGCCACATAGGTTTCCTGGTCGATATCGATGGGGCCGCAGCGCAGGCGCTGGCCGCCGACCGGGTGATGGCGCACGCGCGAACGGCGCAGCACGGCGGCCACGCGGGCCACCACTTCGGCCGGATTGAAGGGCTTGATGATGTAGTCGTCGGCGCCCACGCGCAGGGCGGCCAGCTTGTCGGCGTCCTGGTCGCGCGCCGTCAGCATGATGACGGGGGTCTCGCCGCGCCGCCGCACTTCCGTCAGCACGCCCCAGCCGTCGACCTGCGGCATCTGCACGTCGAGCAGCAGCAGGTCCGGCGCCAGCGCCAGGTGCTGGTTCAGCGCTTCGCGCCCGTCCAGCGCGAAAGCCGTGCGGTAGCCGTCGCGCTCGAGGTAGCCGGCCAGGATGCGGGCGATCTGCGGTTCATCTTCGGCGATCAGGACGAGGGCGGCGGGCGGGGTGGTGGCAAGGAACGATGGTTGGCTGGAGCTGTGGAGATAGTTCATGCAAATAGTCTAGCATTCTTCGCGCTCTCCATCGAATCTCCACATTTCTTTGACGGAACATCCATGCTGGCCTTTTATGCTCTGGTTATCTGTCGACCGGACCGCCGGTTGGGATCAGCCATAGAGAAAAGTCATGCCAGTAAAGTACTTCACCAGGAAAAATAGTTTGATTACCGCGGCGCTGCTCAGCCTGGCCGCCTGTTCCCAGCCCGCGCCCGAGGAAGGGGCCGCGCCGCCTGCCGCCGTGACGGTGCTCAAGCTGCACGCCGCGCCCGTGGTGCTCAGCGACGAATTGCCGGGCAGGGTGGCCGCGTTCCGCACGGCCGACATCCGCCCGCAGGTGGGCGGCATCGTGCTGCGCCGCCAGTTCGAGCAGGGCGCCGACGTGAAGGCGGGGCAGAAGCTGTTCCAGCTCAATCCGGCGCCATTCCAGGCCGACGTCGATTCGGCCGCCGCCGCCCTGCAGCATGCGGTGGCCACGGCGAACCGCGCCAGCAGCCAGGCCGAGCGCCTGAAGCCGCTGGTCGAGGCGGACGCCATCAGCCGCCAGGCGTATGACGACGCCGTGGCGCAGCGCGAGCAAGCCGTGGCCACCGTGGCGCAGTCGCGCGCGACCCTGGCGCGGCGCCGCCTGGACCTGGCCTTTGCCAGCATCGAGGCGCCGATTGCCGGGCGCATCGGCTCCGAACTGGTGACCGAGGGCGCGCTCGTTGGCCTGGCGGACGCGGCGCCGATGGCGCGCATCCAGCAGATCGACAAGGTGTATGTCGACGTGCGCCAGCCGGCCGCCGCGCTGGCCGCGCTGCAGGCCGCAGGTTCGGACGGTACGGGCGGCGCCGACAAGCTGCCCGTGACCATCCTCGGTGCCGATGGCCGGCCGCATCCCGTCACGGGACGCATCCTGTTCTCCGGCATCAGCATCGATGCGGGCACGGGAGACGCCACCATCCGCGTGCTGGTCGACAATCCGCAGCGCCAGCTCTTGCCGGGGATGTTCGTGCGCGCGCGCATCGCCCGCGCCGTGCAGGCCGACGGCGTGCTCGTGCCGCAGCAGGCCGTCTTGCGCAGCAGCGATGGCCAGGCGCAGGCCTGGGTGCTCGATGGCACGAACAAGGCCAGCCTGAAACCGATCGCCGTGGGCGACGTCGTCAACCACCAGTATGTGGTCAACGGCGGACTGAAGGCGGGCGAAACCGTCGTCATCGAAGGCCAGGAACGCCTGCAGCCGGGCGCCACGGCCGCGCCGCAACCGTGGAAGCCAGCCGTCGTGGCAAGCGCTGCTGCCGCCAAGACGCGTTGATCCGTATTCATTGAAAGCGTACTTGTTGAAAGTTTAATTACATGCCTCAATTTTTCATCAACCGCCCCGTCTTTGCGTGGGTGGTGGCGGTCTTCATCGTCCTGTTCGGACTGATCGCCATACCGCAATTGCCGATTGCGCGCTTCCCCTCGGTGGCGCCGCCCAGCGTCAGCATCAGCGCCAACTATCCCGGCGCCACGCCGCAAACCATGAACGATTCCGTGGTGGGCCTGATCGAACGCGAACTGTCCGGCGTCAAGCACCTGCTGTATTTCGAGTCGTCCACCGATACCTCGGGGTCGGCGTCGATCACCGTCACCTTCCAGCCGGGCACGAATCCGGAAATGGCCCAGGTGGACGTGCAAAACCGCCTGAAAGCCATCGAGCCGCGCCTGCCGCAGGCCGTGCGGCAAAATGGCCTGACCGTGGAATCGGCGTCGTCCGGCTTCCTGATGATCGTCAGTCTGATCTCCGACAATGGCGCCCACGATGAAGTGGCGCTGGGCGACTACCTGGCGCGCAACGTGACGGAAGAGCTGCGCCGCATTCCCGGCGTGGGCAAGGTGCAGCTGTTCGGTTCCGAGCGGGCCATGCGCATCTGGGTCGACCCGGCCAAGCTGGTGTCCTACAACATCGCCATGGGCGACATCACGGCGGCCGTGGCGCAGCAAAATGCGCAGATCGCCCCGGGCCGCCTCGGCGATTCGCCGGCCGTGGAGGGCCAGCGCGTGACCATCCCGCTGACGGTGCAGGGCCAGCTGCAGACGCCGGCAGAATTTGCCGCCATCGTGCTGCGGGCGAATGCGGACGGCTCGAAAGTGACCATCGGCGACGTGGCGCGCGTCTCGCTGGGCGCGCAAAGCTTCAATTTCAGCATCCGCGAAAACGGCCAGGCCGCTTCGGGCGCCGCCATCATGCTGTCGCCGGGCGCCAACGCCGTGCAGACGGCGGCCGCCGTGCGCGCGCGCATGGCCGAACTGGCGCACACCATGCCGGCCGGGATCAAGTATTCGGTGCCGTTCGATACGGCGCCGTTCGTGAAAATCTCGATTGAAAAGGTCATCGTCACCCTGCTCGAAGCGATGGTGCTGGTGTTCCTCGTCATGTACCTGTTCCTGCAAAAGATACGCTATACCCTGATTCCCGCCATCGTCGCGCCGATCGCCCTGATGGGGACATTTACCGTGATGCTGCTGGCCGGCTACTCCATCAACGTGCTGACCATGTTCGGCATGGTGTTGGCCATCGGCATCATCGTCGATGACGCCATCGTGGTGGTGGAAGCGGTCGAGCGCTTGATGGCGACCGAGGGCCTGTCGCCGAAGGAAGCGACGTCGAAGGCCATGCGCGAAATCACGGGCGCCGTGGTCGGCATCACGCTGGTGCTGACGGCCGTGTTCATCCCGATGGCGCTGGCCAGCGGTTCCGTCGGCGCGATCTACCGCCAGTTCACGCTGGCCATGGCCGTCTCGATCCTGTTCTCTGCCTTTTTGGCGCTGACCCTGACGCCGGCCCTGTGCGCCACCATGCTCAAACCCATCGGCCCGCACGACCACGACAAGAAGGGCTTCTTCCTGTGGTTCGACCGCTGTTTTGACCGCATGACGGCCCGCTACGAAAAGGGCGTGGTGGCGATGCTGAAACGGGCCGGCCGCTCGATGTTCGTGTACGGCGCCATCGTCGCGGCGCTGGGCGTGGCCTTCCTGCAGCTGCCCTCGGCTTTCCTGCCGGAAGAAGACCAGGGCTACTTCATCACCTCGATCCAGCTGCCGTCCGACGCCACCATGGAGCGCACGCTCGATGTCGTCAAGCAGTTCGAGGCGCATACGGCCACGCGGCCCGGCATCGAAGTGAACCAGTCGATCCTCGGCTTCAGCTTTTCCGGCGCGGGGCCGAACGCGGGCCTGGCGTTCACCATGCTGAAGGACTGGAAGGAGCGCAACGGCGCCACGGCGCAGGAAGAAGTGGCGCTGGCGCAGGCCGCCATGGCGCAGGCGAAGGAGGGCGTGATCATGAGCCTGATGCCGCCGGCCATCGATGAACTGGGCAACTCGTCCGGCTTTTCCCTGCGCCTGCAAGACCGCGCCAACCAGGGCGTCGCCGCCCTGCAGGCGGCGCAGAACCAGCTGCTGGGACTGGCCGCGCACAGCAGCAAGGTGGCGGGCGTGTATCCGGACGGCTTGCCGCCCGGCGCCAGCGTGCGCCTCGATATCGACCGCACCAAGGCCGAAGCGCTGGGCGTGTCGTTTACGGCCATCGCCGACATGCTGACGGCGGCCATGGGGTCGACCTATGTCAACGACTTCCCCAATGCGGGCCGCATGCAGCAGGTGATCATCCAGGCCGATGCGCCCGCGCGCATGCAGCTGAACGACGTGCTGGCCTTGCGCATCCGCAATAACGCGGGCGGCATGGTGGCCATGGGCGAGCTGGTGCGTCCCGTGTGGAGCGAATCGCCGCTGCAGCTGGTGCGCTACCTCGGCTATCCGGCGGCGCGCATCTCGGGCAGCGCCGCGCCCGGCGTGTCCAGCGGCGACGCCATGCTGGAAATGGAGCGGCTCGTGAAACAGCTGCCGCCCGGCTTCGCGCTGGCGTGGACGGGACAGTCGCTGCAAGAGAAGGAATCGGCCTCGCAAGCGCCGATGCTGATGGCGCTGTCGATGCTGGTGGTCTTCCTCGTGCTGGCGGCCCTGTATGAAAGCTGGTCGATTCCCGTCTCCGTCATGCTGGTGGTGCCGCTGGGCTTGCTCGGCGCCGTGCTGGCCGTGATGATGCGCGGCATGCCGAACGACGTGTTCTTCAAGGTCGGCATGATCACGATCATCGGCCTGTCGGCGAAGAATGCCATCCTGATCGTCGAATATGCGCGCCAGCTGCAGGCGCAGGGCAAGGGACTGGTCGAGGCGACGGTGGAAGCGGCCAGGCTGCGCCTGCGCCCGATCTTGATGACCTCGCTGGCGTTCGCGCTGGGTGTCGTGCCGCTGATGCTGGCCACGGGCGCCAGCGCGGAAACCCAGCACGCGATCGGCACGGGCGTGTTCGGCGGCATGATCACCGCCACCGTGCTGGCCGTGTTTTTCGTGCCCGTGTTCTTTGTCGTGGTGCTGGGCGCCGTCGACAAGGTGGGCAGCTATGTCAAGAAACGCAATAGTCACACCGCCGCCAAGGCGGTGGAAGGAGAGTCGTAATGCGTTGGTTTTATCTGTTACCCGTCGCCGCGCTGTTGTCGGCGTGTTCATTGACGCCGCCGCTGGTCAAGCCGGCGCCGCCCATCCCCGCCAGTTATGAAGCGGCGGCGCCGTCGGCGGCAGGCATGGCCGGCACCGCCGCCGACCTGGGCTGGCGCCAGATGCTGCTCGATGCGCGCCTGCAGCGCCTCGTCGCGCTGGCGCTGGAAAACAACCGCGACTTGCGCGTGGCATCGCTCAACGTGGAAGCCGTGCGGGCCCAGTACCAGATCCAGGATGCGGGCCGCTATCCCGCCATTGGCCTCAACGGCGGCGGCACGCGCCAGCGCGCTGCCGATGGCGCGGGACAAAATCACGCGGTACAAAGCCAGTTTTCGGCCGGCGTCGCCATGAGCGCGTTCGAGATCGACCTGTTTGGCCGCCTGCGTTCCTTGTCGGACGCCGCGTTTGCGCGCTACCTGGCCACGGAGCAGGGCCAGCGCGCCGCGCGCATGGCCCTGATCGGCGGCGTGGCCGATGCCTACCTGGAACAGCGACTGGCGGAAGAGCAGCTGGCGCTGGCGCGGCAAACCCTGGCCGACTGGCGCCAGGCGCTGGTTCTGACGCAGCGCCTGCATGGCGCGCAGCAGGGCAGTGGCCTGGACGTGGCGCAAGCGCAAGGGCAGGCCGCCACGGCGGAGGCGGACGTGCAGGCCCGCATGCGGGCCAGTGCCCTGGCGCGCAACAACCTGGAATTGCTGCTCGGCGCGCCGCTGCCTGGCGATTTACCGGCAAGCCATCCCCTCGACGGCCAGCCCGTGCTGACGCAGCTGCCGCCTGGTTTGCCGTCGGACTTGCTGGCGCGCCGTCCCGACATCCTGCAGGCCGAATACGCGCTGGTGGCGGCGAATGCGGAAATCGGCGCCGCCCGCGCCGCCTTCTTCCCCCGTTTGTCGCTGACGGCGCAGCTAGGCCTGGCCAGCCCGGAGCTCGGCGACCTGTTCCGTGGCAGCGCGCGCAGCTGGTCGTTCGCGCCCCAGCTCACGCAGCCGCTGTTCCAGGGCGGCCAGCTGCGCGCGGAACTGCGCCTGTCGCAGCTGCGCAAGGACGTGGCCGTGCTGCAGTACGAACAGGCGATCGAGGCGGCTTTCCGCGAAGTGCGCGACGGCCTGGCCGGCAGCGCCACGTATGCGCAGCAGATCGACGCCCAGCAGCGCGTGGTGGCGGCGGCGCAGCAGCGCCAGCGCCTGTCGCAGCTGCGCTACGACGCGGGCCAGGACAGCCGCCTGGAATTGCTCGACGCGCAGCGCCAGGCGTATGCGGCGCGGCAAACCCTGCTCGACGTGCGGCGCGACCAGTTCAAGTCGGCCGTGGCCTTGTACAAGGCGCTGGGGGGCGGGCTGGAAGAATAGGGAACTTTGGCCGGCGCGCGCCTACCAGCTCACGTGCAGGGGCTGCGGCATCCAGGGATGCCCGATGAAGGCAAGGCTCCATGGCAGCTGGTTCATCAGCACGTCGACCGTCCTGCGCTGGACGGTCAGCGTGCAAAGCCCGTCGCGCCATTCCAGGCGGCCTTCGCGCTGCAGGAAGGTTTCGCGCAAGGCCGCTGACGACATCTTTTGCATGTTGAGCCAGTTACCAATGACGGCGGCCAGCAGGTGGTCGCCGAGCGCCATATCCTCTGCCGCAAGGTGCACGGGTGGCGCCGGAAAGTCGGGATCCAGGCCGCACAGCAGCTTGTTCAGCACCAATTGCGAGCCTGGCCTGTCGCTCCTGCCATCGATCAGGTATTGCAGCAAGTGCACGGCACGCGCGCCGTCCTCGCTGCGCACGCGCATCGCGCCAGGCTCCGCGGGCATCAGCACATTGATTTTTCGCAACATCATCTCAAGGAAAGGATGGAACAGCACCAGGCCGGCGTTGTTGACGTAGCTGACTTCCGGGGGCGCGCCGGCGGGCGCCGCTGGCGGATGGATGGTGTCGTTCATGTAATTATCCGGTAAAGGCCGCAATCGGCCGGTTGCGTGCCAGGCTCCAGCCCGTCGTGTGCTGGGCGCCGGGCTGGCCGTCGGCCTGCTGCACGCTGTGGCTCCAGAGGATTTCCGTAAAGCTCAGCTTGAACTGCTCGGTCGGCATGTCGTCGGCATGGGTTTGCAGCTGGATTTCGCTGATCAGCGCGTCGCGCAGGGCAATGGTGATGACGTTGGCCGTCTTGCTGCTCGAATGGCGGGCGATGTACAGCCTGGTCGGCTGGGTCGCGCCGGTGCCCAGCGGTCGCGCCAGCAGGCACAGCTCGTACAGTTTGACCGAAGTCGCATCGACATATTTGACACAGGTAAATTCGGTGATGACGGGCCGGCCGGCGGTGCGCGCCGCGTTGCCGACGTCGGTCGTCACTTGCTGTTTCATGCCCTGGTGCAGCGAGACCAGTTCGATGCATGGGCCCATGCCCTGCAGCGCAGCGGCGTCGCGCCAGATGGCGTCGATTCCCTTGCTTTCACCGTCCGGCGCCTTGCCGAATACGAGTTCCCCGTTGCCGGGTTCCAATAAGATCAAATCCATGGCGATGCTCTCTCTTGTCGATGCTCGGGGGCGGTGTGCGCTTACAGGTGGATATGTTTCGGGCGCGCCACTTGCCAGCCGGCGTCAGCGGCGCGGTCGACAAAGCAGATGCTCAGGTGCGCCATGCCTGGCGAACAAAAGTACACGCATGCCGAGGCACTTTTCCGGTCGTCGATGAAGAACCACATGGCGTCGCCGTGCGCCATGCCCAAGCTGGCCGGGCGGTGCACGAGCAGCTCGGCGTTGTCGCGCGCCACCAGGGCCACCCGTACCGTGGCTTCGCCCATGTTGCTGGTATGGTAGATACGGGCCACCTGCTTCTCCTGTCGTGAGTGGGTCGATGCGCGTGTCGGGCGCCCTGGCACTATACACCGGTTTAGTTGCCTAAAGACAATCACAATAGGGGCGAGGGAAAACTTTTTTTGCACCGCTGCATCCAAATGCGGGCATGGCGCGTAGTACAGGGGTGCGCTCGCCGCGAATGCGGCATGGCGGCACGTCCATTCACTCTTACAGGGGCCACGACCATGCCACATTTGCCAACCTTGCCATTTGCCAAGCTGCTGCTTGTTTCCGCCGTCGCCATGAGCTTGTCCGCCTGCGGCGGCGGGAGCAGCCACGATGATTCCGTCACACCACCGCCGCCCGCGGTGGTCGCCGGCGACGTCTTCGTGTTGACCGCCAGCAACAAGCTGCTGTCGTTCGACCGCGCCACGCCCGCCACCATCCGCACCACGGCCACCGTCACGGGCTTGCAGGCGGGCGAAAACCTGCTGGGCATCGACTTCCGGCCCGCCGACGGCCAGCTGTATGGCCTCGGCAGCACGGGGCGCCTGTACACCCTGAACGGCGCGACCGGCGTCGCCACGCTGAAAGCGACGCTGGCGGCCGACGCGGCCGACGCCACGGCGCCATTCACGGCGCTGGCCGGCACGCAGTTCGGCGTCGATTTCAACCCGCTCGCCGACCGCCTGCGCATCGTCAGCGACACGGGACAGAGCCTGCGCATCAATGCCGACACGGGCGCCACCACCACGGACGGCAATATCAATGGCGGCGCCGCGAATACGGCCATCACGGCCGCCGCCTACACCAACAGCTTCGCCGGCACGGCCAGCACGACCTTATTTGTCATCGACGCGGCCAACGCCACGCTGTACACGCAGAATCCGCCCAACAACGGCACCCTGGCCGGCGCCGTGCCGCTGGGCGTGGCGGCCACCAGCGTGGCGGGCTTCGACATCGACGCGCGCAGCAACACGGGCTACGCCGTCATGACGGTGGCCGGCGCGCGCAACCTGTACACCCTGAACCTGGCGGCGACCGCCGCGCCGGCGACCCTGGTGGCGGCCATCGGCGCGAGCGAAGAGCTGCGCGGCATCGCCTTGAAGGCCCAGGCGGCGCCCATCGCCTACGGCTTGACGGACGACGGCCGCATCGTTACCTTCAAGACGGCCACGCCGAACACCCTCGACGCCAACGTGGCCGTGACGGGCCTGGCAACGGGCGAACGCCTGCTGGGTTTTGACATCCGGCCCAAGGATGGCGTGCTGTACGGTATTTCCTCGGCCGCGCGCCTCGTCACCATCGACCCTGCCACGGGCATGGCCACCGTCAAGGCAACCCTGGCGGCCGATGCGGCCGACGTGACGGCGCCCTACACGGGCCTTGCCGGCACGGCCTTCGGCGTCGATTTCAACCCCGTCGCCGACCGCCTGCGCGTGATCAGCAACACGGGGCAAAGCCTGCGCATCAATGCCGACACGGGCGCCACTACCACCGATGGCGCCATCAACCGCGCGGGCGCGGCGCCCGTCGTCACGGCCGCCGCCTACACCAACAGCTATGCGGGCACGACGGCGACCATGCTGTTCGATATCGACACGGCCAGCGCTGCCCTGGCCCTGCAGAATCCGCCCAACGACGGCGCCCTGGCGAACGTGGGGCCGCTCGGCGTGGCCGTGATGGGCGACGCCGGCTTCGATATCGCGGGCGGCGCCAACGGCCTGGCGCTGGCGGCCCTGCGCACGTCGGCCACGGGCCCCAGCTCGCTGTACCGCATCGACCTGGCGACGGGCGCCGCGGTGCCGAGCGGCGGCGCGGCCACGCCGGCCCTGTCCGCCATCGGCAACGGGGCGGTGGGGCTGGCCGATCTCGCCATCGCCCTCAAGTGACGTCAATCCGCCGCAGCTTTGCTTTGATTCAATAATTCCAGTATCATGGAAGTATTGTTGACATTCACAGGCTGCGGCGCATGGTGCCCGCGACGCCGCATCGTACGGGACCTTTATCGCATGCTCACCGCCTTCCTGATCTTCCTCGCCACCCTGACCCTCGTCATCTGGCAGCCGCGCGGCCTGGGCATCGGCTGGAGCGCCGTCATCGGCGCCGGCGTGGCCTTGCTGGCCGGCGTCATCCACTGGGCCGATATTCCCGTCGTCTGGCATATCGTGTGGAACGCCACTGGCACCTTCGTTGCCGTCATCATCATCAGCCTGCTGCTGGACGCGGCCGGCTTCTTCGAGTGGTCTGCGCTGCACGTGGCGCGCTGGGGCGGCGGCAGCGGCAGAAAACTGTTCGTGCTGCTGGTCCTGCTGGGCGCCCTGGTGTCCGCCGTGTTCGCCAACGACGGTGCCGCGCTGATCCTGACGCCCATCGTCATCGCCATGCTGCGCGCCCTGAAATTTTCCGCGAAAGCCACGCTGGCCTACGTCATGGCGGCCGGCTTCATCGCCGACACGGCCAGCCTGCCGCTGGTGGTGTCGAACCTCGTGAATATCGTCTCGGCCGACTATTTCAAGATCGGCTTTGCCGAATACGCGTCCGTGATGGTGCCCGTCAACGTGGTGGCCGTGCTGGCCACCCTGGCGGCCTTGCTGCTCTTTTTCCGCCAGGATATCCCGCGCGACTACGACGCCACGCAGCTCAAGCTTCCCGGCGCCGCCATCCGCGACCTGGCCACCTTCCGCGCCGGCTGGCTGGTGCTGGCGCTGCTGCTGGTGGGCTTCTTCTCGCAGGAAGCCCTGGGCGTGCCCATCAGCCTGATCGCCGCCGTGGGCGCCGCGCTGCTGCTGGGCGTGGCGGGCAAGGGCCACGTGATTTCCACGCGCTACGTGCTGCGCCATGCGCCGTGGCACATCGTCGTCTTTTCGCTGGGCATGTACCTGGTCGTCTACGGCTTGCGCAATGCGGGCTTGACCGGCTATGTGACGGCCATGCTGAACCACTTTGCCGCCTGGGGCGTGTGGGGCGCGGCCATGGGCACGGGCGTGCTGACGGCATTGCTGTCGTCCGTGATGAACAACCTGCCGACGGTGCTGGTGGGGGCGCTGGCCATCGACCCGGCGACGGCGCAGGGCACCGTGCGCGAAGCGATGATCTATGCAAACGTCATCGGCAGCGACCTGGGGCCGAAGATCACGCCCATCGGCAGCCTGGCCACCTTGCTGTGGCTGCATGTACTCGACAGCAAGAATATCCACATCTCCTGGGGCTATTATTTCCGCGTCGGCATCGTGCTCACCGTGCCCGTGCTGCTCGTGACCTTGGCGGCGCTGGCGCTGCGCCTGGGCTGAGTTCCGTGTATGGTGGCGCTTGAGAAGCCGCCACAACGAGGAAAGCATGCAATTGATACTGATAGGGGCCACGGGCCTGGTGGGACGCGCAGTGCTGCGCCTGGCGCTGGCCGATGCGCGCGTGACGGGCGTCGTGGCGCCGTCGCGGCGGGCCTTGCCGGCGCAGCCGAAACTGCAGGCGCCCGTCGTCGACTTCGACCGCTTGCCGGCCGACGCGCCGTGGTGGCAGGCGCACGCCGTCATCTGCACTCTGGGCACGACCATGAAGGCGGCCGGCACGCGGCAGGTGTTCAGGCGCGTCGACCATGACTATCCGCTGGCCGCGGCGCGCCTGGCGCTGGCGGCCGGCACGCGCGCGTATGTCTTGAATTCGGCGGCCGGCGCCAACGCGTCTTCGCGCATCTTTTATAACCGCGTCAAGGGCGAGCTGGAACGCGACCTCGAGCAGCTGGGCTTTGCCTCGCTCACGCACGTGCGTCCCGGCCTGATCGGCGGCGAGCGCGAGGTGGCGCGCGCGGGCGAGGGCGCCGCCTTGCGCATCCTGCGCGTGCTGGGCCCCATGCTGCCGCCGCGCTGGCGCATCAATCCGGCGCCGCGCATCGCCAGCGCCTTGCTGGAAGCGGCCATCGCCGCCGCGCCGGGCGTGCACGTGGTGGCCTCGGACAGATTGCTGTGAACGCGCGCCGTATAATTCCCGTTCCTTGACTTGCGAGTACAGACTATGCAGACAGTACGTCCTTACCTGGCCAGCGACCGCGACGCCTGCCTGGCCCTCTTCGACGGCAACACGCCGCGTTTTTTCGACCCCTCGGAGCGCGTCCGCTTTGCCGCCTGGCTCGATGCATCGACGCACCCCTATTTTGTCATCGAGCGCGTCATCGACGGTGAGGCGCGCATCGTCGCCTGCGGCGGCCATGCGCTCGAGGCGGACGGCAGCGTGGCCAGCCTGTCCTGGGGCATGGTGGCGCAGCACTTGCACGGCCAGGGGCTGGGCCACGCGCTGACGCAGGCGCGCCTCGATGCCATCGGCGCCATGCCGCAGGTGAGCAGCGTGAACATGAATACCAGCCAGCACACGCAGCAGTTTTATGCGCGCTTCGGCTTCGTGCCCGTGAAGGTGACGCCGGATGGCATCGGGCCCGGCCTCGACCAGTGGGACATGGTCTTGCAATTGCCCGCGGAGCGGGCGTAGATGGCCGCCGCCGACAGCCATGTCGCTGCGGTGCCGCTGGAAAAGGCGTATCGATTGCTCAACCATGGCCCCTCCATCCTCGTCTCGGCCCGCCATGGCGGCGTGGACAACGTGATGGCGGCGGCCTGGGCCTGCGCGCTCGACTTCGCGCCGCCGAAGCTGACCGTGGTGCTGGACAAGGCCACGCGCACGCGCGCGCTGGTCGAAGGCAGCGGCACTTTCGTGATCCAGGTGCCGACGGCGGCGCAGCTGCAGCTCACGCATGCCGTCGGCACGCACAGCCTCGACGCGCAGCCGGACAAGCTGGCGCGCGCCGGCGTGCAGCTGTTTCAACGCGAGGGGTTCGATATGCCATTCGTGGCCGGATGCTCGGCGTGGCTGGCCTGCCGCCTGATCCCCGAGCCGCATAACCAGGGAGCGTACGACCTGTTCATCGGCGAAGTGGTGGGCGCCTGGGCCGATACGCGCGTGTTCCGCGACGGCCACTGGCATTTCGAGGATGCCGGTCCGGAGTGGCGCAGCCTGCATTACATCGCGGGCGGGCGCTTCTATGCGATCGGCGAGGCGCTCGACGCGGCTGTGTAATCAATCGAGGGCGATGACGCGGTCGTTCGCGCCCGGCACGCAGCCGTCGGCGATGGCTTCCCAGCCCCGGTGCACCACCACCTGCTTGCCGTCGTGGCAGATTTCCACGCGTTCGCTGGCGGGCAGGCGCTGGCGCGCGAACGCTTCCAGGCTGGCCGGCAGGCTCACTTGCAGCCGCATCGTGCCGATGGCTTCGCGCGGGTGGTCGTCCATGTGCACGAGCGGTACGAAGACGGAACCGAGCATCAGCCAGCGCGATCCCACGTCGACGGGCGCGGGCGCATACGGCGCGGCGCGCAGCCAGTCCTGGGCGCGGGCGCGCAAGTCGCTGCCTGCGGCCAGCTCGCCCCAGGCGGAGGCCAGCAATTCCACCACCCACTGGTTGCAATTCTGGTATTTCAAATCATAGGCATAGGCGTTGGCGCTGTAGCGTCCCGCCAGCAGTTGCTGCACGCGCACGGGGTCGAGCAGGGCGCGGCGCAGGGGGGCCACCGTCTCCGCCGGCAGTTTTACCAGCGCGATGTAGCCGAGCGAGGGATTGTCCGTGCCCATGGCGAAACCGGCCGTGCCCTGATCGAAGATGCGCGGACGGCCTTCGTCGCAGGCGTAGTACAGCTGGCGCGCGGACCAGCCGCCGTCATCGTCATGGCGCCAGGCCAGCGCCGCGTGCGAATAGCGGATGCCGAAGCGCGCCAGGTCCAGGCCCGAGCGGCTGATCAGCGCCACGCTGCCTTCGGTGGCGGACAGCTCCTCGCGCACGACGGCGGCAAAGCGCAGCAGGCGGTCCTGTTCTGCGGCCGTGAGTTCCTGCGCGCGGTCGCAGAAGCGCGCGGAAGCGGGCGACGTGCCTGCATGCGCCGCGCCGGCACCGCTGAATGCGGCGCAGCCGGCCAGCAGCAGCGCCAGGCGGCGCGGGGGCACGCTTGACCTCAAACGCCGAATCAAAGGCTGACGGGACGCGTGGCCAGTTCGCCGTACCAGTCGTCGGCCAGCACCAGGAAGAAGGCGGCCCGCGTGTCGTTGCGCGAGAACTCGATGCCGTAGGCGCGGTTTTGCGCATACACCATGTCGCCCTGCGCCAGCTGCTGCTTGTCGAGGGCCGCTTGCGGCAAGTCCAGCACCAGCGGCGCTTGCGTGGCGTCGGCCCGCAGGGTGAGGCGCGTCATGCCGTCGCGGCCCGGCATGGCGGCCACGTCGATGATGCGGTAAGGGCCATTGGCCACCTTGTTGTCGCGCGACGAGCTGTTGCTCGAGCCATTGAGCGAATCGGAAATGCTGCCGCTCGACTGGGAACCGGCGCTGGAGGCCGAGGAAACGAAGCTGTCGGCGTTGGCGTTGCACGCCATGGTCAGTGCTGCGGCCAGGCCGAGCATGCGTAAGGAGGTAGTCAAGGCAGTTTTCCAGTGAGCGGATGACGCATTAGTAATTGCAAATAAGGGGCAAGCCGGGGTCGTCCCGGCCTGCGCATCATAGCAGATCGGCCATCAGCTGAGCAGTACCGCGATCAGGCCCCTGGCCTCGGCCGAAGGCTGCTCGCGCAGCGTCTGCAGCACGGGGTCGCTGTCGAGGTAAGCTTGCAGCGGCGCGCTGACGGTGACGGACGCCTGCGGCAGGGGCGAGGGCACGGGCGCCAGCGCCTTGGCCAGCAGCAGGGTGTCGCGCAAGCCTTCCGGCGGCAGCATGATGGTCGAGCCGGGCAAGGCGACGATCGCGTCGGCCACGGACGGCGGCACGCCCAGCTGGCCCATCAGGCCGCGGCCGATGACTTCCAGCGCGGGCGCCATCTGCGTTTCCAGCTGCGCGTACAGGCCCGGCGTCTTGTCGGCTTGCGCCAGCAAATAAAAGCCGGCTACCTCATGCACGATGCCGGCAAACAGGGCCGTATCGGCATCCGTGTCCGTGACGATGCTGGCAATTTCATGGGACAGCGCGGCCACGTGCACGGTGTGCGCCCACAGCTGGGTGGCCCGGCCGCGCAGCTCGGGGTCCTTGATGCCCGCGTTCAGCTGGCGGATGACGGCCGCCGTCGCCAGCGAATACAGGTTGCGGTGGCCCAGCCGTTCCACGGCCGCGCGCACGCTGGTGATGGCGGGCGCCATGCCGGGCGCGAACAGGGCCGAGTTGGCCAGGGCCACGGCGCGTGCCGACAAGGTCGGTTCGCACAGCAGCAAACGGCTGATCTCGGCCGAATGGCAATCGGGATTGGCCAGTTCCTTTTGCAGGAGCAAGGCCGTATTGACGCTGGTGGGAAAGGCCAGGGATTCCGTTTCGGCACTGGCCAGGAGTTGCGCCAGGCTGCTGAGGGTGTTGACGTGCATGGATAGGGGCCGCGAAATAGCAATGCTGAATATTATCAGGCTATGCGCGCCGGCACGCGTTTCGCTGCCGAACGGGCCATGATGAATGTCAAGCATGGCGGCCGGGCTGTTTGCGTTGACGGCTGAAAGCTACGGCAGCAGCAGCGCATGCTGGCTGGCCGTGTGGAAATCGCGCCAGACGCGGTTGATGGTGCTGTCTTCGCGGGCCGCGTACAGGCCGCAGTACGGATACAGATCGTCGACGGCCGCGCGCGCGGCGGCCACCAGGGCCAGCGAGCTGGCCTGCACGGCCTGCATGGCGTCCGCCTCCAGCGAGGAGCCGGCGGCAACCGTGGCCCAGCTGCCGTCGAGTTCAGCGTAAAAGCGCGCGCGGGCGGCCGCAAACGCATCCTGCTTGCTTTGTAGTAAGTCCGCCACTGCCGGCACCTGCAGCAGTGGCAAGCCTGCGCGCGCGTGGCGGCGGTGGCGCATGCACTCTTCGGCCAATTTCATGAAATGGCTGGCCATGCCGGCCACGTTCGCCGCCAGGGTCACGTAAGCGAGCGAATAGAACGGGTAGCGGTAGAGGGGGCCATCGGCCGTCGCGGTGTCGGGACTGATCGTAAAACCATGCTCCTTGCCGAGCCACTGGCCGTCGATGCGGTAACTGTGCGAGGCGCTGGCGCGCATGCCGAGGCTGTTCCACGAGGGCACCGGCTGCACCTGCGCGGCCGGCACGAGGAAGGCGCGGATGCGCGGTTTTCCTGCGCCATCGAGCAGGGGGACGCCGTTGGCGCGCAGCTGGGCGTTCAGGGTGAAGTGGGTCGCCATGGGCGCGCCGCTGGCGTAGTCCCAGCTGCCCGTGATGCGGTAGCCGTCGCCTTCCTCGTCCGCGTGGCCCGTGGCCGCGCCGCTGCCGCCCAGGCACACGCGCGGCGTGCCGATGATGCTGCGCGCCATCCCGGGGGCGAGGAAACCGGCGAACCAGCCGGCGCCCGCGCACAGGGTCAGCACCCAGCCCATGCTGCCGTCGACGGCGGCGACGGCTTCTTCCAGCCGCACCACTTGCGGCAGGGGCAGCTCGGCGCCGCCGGCGCTGCGCGGCGCCAGCATGCTCAGCCAGCCGCGCCGGTGCAGCAGCGCCTGCTGGGCAGGGTGCAGGAAGCGGGCGGCGTCGGCCGCTGGCGCATGGCGCGCGATGCGTCGCGCGTCGCGCTCGGAAAGGGGGGCTATGGCAGCGTGCGGCATGGGCAAGGTCCGGCAATGGCAAAGGCGGGCATTTTCGCATAGTGCGGCGTATACGGGGTGGTTCGGGGTGGTTCGCCGCTGGTGCGCCGCCACCGGTGAGCATTGCCGCGGCCGGGCATAAGCAGGTACAGTCGCATGATCTCTTGCCACGCAGCGCCTATCCTGAAAGCATACAACCATGGCCCATCTTCCCGATCCGCACTTCGCCGAGCGCGTGCGCGCCAGTTTTGACTTGCAAAATGCCATGACCTTGATCCAGGCCAGCCTGCCCGTGGTGGCGCATGGCAGCACGGAAATCCACGTGCCGCACTGGAGCGGCATCGAGCAGCAGCATGGCTTCGTGCATGGCGGCGTGGTGGGCATGATCGCCGATTCGGCCGCCGGCTATGCGGCCATGACGCTGGTGCCGGACGGCGCGTCCGTGCTGACGGTGGAATACAAGATGAATTTGCTGGCGCCCGCCGATGGCGAAAAGCTGATCGCGCGCGGCAAGGTGGTGCGGCCGGGCCGCACCCTGATCGTCACGCAGGCTGAAGTGTTCGCCGTCAAGGAGGGCCGGGAAACCTTGTGCGCGCTGATGCAGCAAACCATCATGGTGATGCACGGCAAGGCGGAAAGAACCTGAGTCCCGGCCAGCAAGACGGCGTCAGGCCGCCGTTTTCTCGGCCGCCAACGCCGCCTTGACGCTGTCGCGCTGCCCCACGCGCGCCAGGAAGGCTTGCACATTGGCCAGTGCGGACAAATCCACGCCCAGGTGCGGCGCCCAGCCCGTGATGACGAACAGGTAGGCGTCGGCCACCGTGAAGGCGTCGCCCGTCAGGTAGGACTGGCCTTCCAGGCGGCTATTGACCCATGCATATTTCTTGCTCAGTTGCTGGGTGAACAAGGCCTTGGCGGCCGCGTCGAGGCGGGGATCGAACAAGGGGCTGAACGATTTGTGCAGCTCGGAGGTGATGTAGTTCTGCCATTCCAGCACCCTGTAGCGGGCAAAGTTGCCCACGGGCGGCAACAGCTCCTGCTTGCCGGCCTGTTCGGCGATGTACTGGGCGATGACGGGACCTTCGCTCAAGGTAGTCCCATCGTCGAGCGCCAGCAGCGGCACCTGGCCTTTCGGGCTGAGTTCGTAGTAATTGCCGCCTTCCTGCGTGCGGTGCTGGCCCAGGTCGACTTTCACCAGGGTGAACGGCGTGCCCGTTTCGCGCAGGATAATGTGGGGAGCCAGCGAGCAGGCGCCCGGAGAATAAAAGAGTTTCATGGCGATCCTTGAACAGGTGGGAAAGATGCCACTATAGTCCTGCGCTGCCGCACGGTAAATGCGTGTTCGTTCAATTCTTTGTTCACGCCCAGTAAAGGATTGCGCTGGCTCAAACCGCGGGATGGTGGCGCCGGTGATGGCCGGGAAACCGTGTGCGCGCCGCGCGCCAGGCGCCGGACCGGAACGACACAGCGGCCGGCGGCGGGGGGACCTGGGCGGTTCGGATACGGTCGACAAGGGCGCCGGCGAGGCGGGACAGCGGACGGCTTGAGCTCAGGCAGCGTGGCTGGCCGCGGACCACTCGCGCAGCAATTGGCCGAACGCCTCGGCCGCCGCCGTCTTGCTGGTGCCGCGCCAGAGCAGCTGGAACTGGGCGGCGGGCAGGGCGGGCAAGCCATGCTGGCCATCGATGACCACCATGCCCGCTTCCAGGTCGCCTTGCGGCAGGGCCGTGATGGCCAGTCCGGCCAGCACGGCGGCGCGCAAGCCCTGCTGGCTGGGCGAGGTAAACGCCACGCGCCAGTCGAGCCCGGCGCCTTCGAGGGCCTCGACGCCCACTTGCCGGTGCATGCAGGGCGCCGGCGAAAACGCCAGCGGCAGCGGCAGTGCGCCGTCATGGCTGAAATCCTGCGCCGCCGCCCAGACGAAGCGCGTGCGGCGCAGCACGGCCGCGTCCTCCTGGCTGCCGGCCAGGGCCATGACGACGGCCAGGTCCAGCGCATCGGCCGCCACCAGTTTCTGTAGGTCAAGATAGGTGCCCACCGTGACATCCATGCGCACGGCGGGAAACAGGCGCGCGAATTGCGCCAGCAGGGCAGGCAGGCGGGTGCCCATGAAATTTTCCGGCACGCCAAAGCGCACGGCGCCGGCAATCGAGGAGCGCTGGAAACGCCGCGACAGCGCATCGTGGGCCGCCAGGACCTGCCGCGCGTGGCGCAGGAAATCCTCGCCATCCTCGGTCAGGCGCAGGCGGCGCGTCGTGCGCACGAGCAGCGCGGTGCCGGCCTGTTCCTCCAGGCGGCGGATCTGGTGGCTGATGGCGGACTGGCTCAGGTGCAGCCGTTCGGCCGCGCGCGTGAAACCGCCCGTTTCCTGTACGGCGACAAAGGCGCGCAGCAATGCGGTATCGAAGTCCATGGCCTGTGATCCTGGTGATTCATGATGAAAATGAATGAATTGTACAAAATTTTATCATTTCCCTCATGAATTGGGGCTGCCTAGAATGGCGCGGCACAGGCATCTCTTGCCGGGTGCCTTAACCACTGACTTTGACTGGGCTCCGATGCTACTTTCTTCTACGCAACAAAATCGCATGACACTGGCCGCCGTGTGCCTGGCCTCGCTCATGTTTGGGCTGGAAATTTCCAGCGTGCCCGTGATCCTGCCGACGCTGGAAACCGTGCTGCATGGCGACTTCAAGCAGTTGCAATGGATCATGAACGCCTACACGATCGCCTGCACCACGGTGTTGATGGCCACCGGCACCCTGGCCGACCGCTATGGCCGCAAACGCCTGTTTCTCGCCAGCCTGGCCCTGTTCGGCCTCAGTTCGCTCGTGTGCGGCTGGGCCGGCAGCACCGGCGTGCTGATCGCCGCGCGCTTCCTGCAAGGCATGGCCGGGGGCGCCATGCTGATCTGCCAGGTGGCCGTGCTGTCGCAGCAATTCCAGGCGGGCGCCGCGCGGGGCCGGGCGTTTGGTGCCTGGGGCATCGTCTTTGGCATCGGCCTGGGCTTTGGTCCCCTCATCGGCGCGGCCATCGTCGCACTATCAAACTGGCAATGGGTGTTCCTCGTGCACGGGCCGCTGGCGATTGTGACGCTGCTGCTGGTGTGGCTGGGCGTGAGCGAATCGCGCGACCCGCAGCGGCGCAAGCTCGACGTGGCTGGCATCGCCAGCTTGTCGCTGGGCGTGTTCAGCCTGGCGTGGTGCATCACGCAGGGGCCGGCGCTGGGTCTCACGGATCCGCGCAGCGTGGCCAGCCTGGCCGTGGCGCTGTTCAGCCTGATGCTGTTTGCCGTCATCGAGCGGCGCCGGGCGGAACCGATGGTCGATTTTGCCGTGTTTCGCCTGCGCCGGTTTTCGGGCGCCTTGCTCGGTTCGGCAGGCATGAATTTCAGTTTCTGGCCTTTCATGATGTATTTGCCCCTGTACGTGCAAAATTGCCTCGGCTACAGCAGCGTGGGCACGGGCCTGACCTTGCTGGCCTACACCTTGCCCACCTTGCTCGTGCCGCCGCTGGCCGAGCGGCTGGCCCTGCGCTACCGGGCCGATGCGGTGATCCCCGCCGGCTTGCTGGCCATCGGCGCGGGTTTCCTGCTGATGCAGTGGGGCAGCCGCGCGGACGCCGCCAGCTGGCTGACGATCTTGCCCGGCTGCCTGCTGGCCGGCACGGGACTGGGCTTGACGAATACGCCCGTCACCAACACGACGACGGGCGCCGTGCCGAACGAACGCGCGGGCATGGCCTCGGGCATCGACATCAGCGCGCGCATGGTCAGCCTGTCCATCAATATCGCGCTGATGGGCTTTATCCTCGTCGCAGCCATCCAGTCCGCCGTGCGCGCGCAGTTGCCTGCCGGCCTGGACGCCGCCGCGTTGCGGGCCGTGGCGGAAGGCTTGTCGGCAGGCAAGGGCGCTGGCGAACTGGGCTTGACGCTGTCGGCTGGCGCCGTGCGGCTGGCGCTGACGCAGGGTTTCGGCGCCGTGATGCTGTACGGCGGCGTGGCCGCCTGCCTGTTTGCCGCCGCCAGCTGGCTGGTGTTCGGCGCCGGGCGGGCGCAGCGCGTGGCCGGTCTGCCCATGCGCTAGCGTGCGGGCGGCTATAATCTGCGCACGTTGGCAAGTGTTGCGCAACGTCATTACGGAGCCGCACATGCACAAACTGATTTCTGAACTCAACCGCCTGTATCTGTTCGATGCACAGCAGCAGTATCTGGACGCGGAGGGCGGCGCGCAGCCGCTGACGCCGGCCGTGCTGGCGCGCCATCTGTCGGGCGAGCAGACGGTAGCGGTGCGGCTGGTTACCGATAGCGGCCTGGCGCGCGCGCTGGTGCTGGAGTTTGGCGGCAAGGGCGGCGGCGAAGCGCACTGGAGCGCGCTGTGCACGATCGCCAATGCCGTGCAGCATGAGCTGGACTTGCCGGCGCCTGCCGTCAGCATTTCGGGCACGGCGTTCCAGTTATGGCTATCGCTGGCCACGCCCGTGCCCGTCGCCCAGGCGCGCCAGTTCGTGCAACTGCTGCGCGCGACTTTTTTGCCCGCATCGACCGACATCCTCGCCGTGGCGCCGCCCGCCTACGTGGAGCAGGCGGCGCTGCCGCCATGCTTGCAGCCGTCCGGCAAGTGGGCTGCCTTTATCCACCCCAGCATGGGCGCCGCCTTCGTCGACGAGCCGGGCCTGGACATGCCGCCGCCGCCGACGGCACAGCTGGGCTTCCTGGAAAGCTTGCGCAGCATCAATCCGGCGCAGTTCGCGCAGGCGCTGCCGCAGCTGCAGGGGCATGCGGGACTTTCGGCGTCTTCGCCCGCGCCTGTGCCGGTGGCCGCATCGCCCGTTGCATCTGCCGCCACCGCGCCAGGCTTGCTGCTGCAGGACGCCACGCTGGAAGACATCGTGCGCTGGCTGCATGCGCGCAACATCGAGCCGACGTTCCGCCACCGGCTGCCGTAATCGTGCGCGAGCCGCGTGCCGGCGACCGGCCGCTTACACGGTAGGGAAAGCCAGGTTGATGCCATCCAGGTATTGCGCCACTTCGCTGCCTGCCGCCTTGATCGCAAGCTGGCGGCATAGCTGGGTGTTGATGGGCGGCGTCAAGGTGATGCCTTTGTTCAGGAAGGGCTGGAGTATGGCCGCCTGATTGGCGCGCAACTCGATATTGATGGCCGCACTGTTGAAGGCCTGCAATCCATAGTACAGGGAGCTCGTTTCCTCGCAAATCAGTTCCTGCACCACTCTCAGGCTTTCGTCCAGCGCCAGTCTCAGGTTGGGCCAGGTCATCAGGGTCGCGGTGCGCCGCTTGAAAAGATACTGGTTGCCGTTGATGATCTGGGTATCGACGTAGTCGAGCCCGACCAGCGACAGGATGGGTATCAGCAAGCCGAGGCTGGCATTCGTGGAATAGTGGCCACCCACGCGCAGCATTGCCAGTACGTCGCTCAGTTCGACTTCGTCCTCGGTTTCCCAGAAGTCTTTTTCAAACACGGTGTCGCAGATGAAGCCGCGGTTTTCCTTGCAAAACGCGTCGTGTTGCATATTGAAATGGAACAAGAAGCGCATCTTGCCCTGCATGCTGAACATCCAGCCGCTAGCTGGCCGCGAACGGATGCCGAGCCTGCCGGTAATGGGCAGCGACTCGTGCATGTCCAGCCGGCTGTGCTTGGCCTTGATATGGGTCCGCAACGATTGATCGAGGTCTACCGGATCGACAAAAATGAAATACCGCGTCTTCGCGCTGGTGGCGAACAGTGCGTGCAGAATGTCGGCGCCGGATCCCGGGTAATACAGTACGGCCTCGTCGCGTCCGCCGCTGCGCACGCGCTCGTTATGCGTGGCCAGCCCCGCGCGGCGCTCAACGGGTACTTCCCACAGATCTTCGTCAGGCATGCTTGCTCCCCCTCAGATTTGCCTTCATGTTCGATGGATGGCTTCCGGCAAGCTGCGTCCCGCTTGGGGCGTCACGACGGCTTGCCAAGAAATCAAGATAACATTAAATGAATCTTGAAATATCCACAAGGAAATTTTTTCCCCATGAGAGATCAGCGCTCACGGCGCTGGCGCCGCTCCCTGTGCGCGCAGCCAGTCGAATACCTGCCTGACGATGGGCGAGCGCGGGTGTTCGGCCACGCCCGACAGCCACCAGGTGGCGCCGGGCACCCTCGGGTAGTCGGGCAGCACGTGCAGCAGGCCGCGCGCCAGGCTGGCGTCCGCCAGCAGGCGCGGCAGGCAGGCGACGCCGCGCCCATCCAGGGTGGCGTCCAGCAACAGGCGCGCGTCGTCGTAGATGGCCCGCTTGCGGAAGCGCGCCAGCGGGCCCAGGAACAGGGGCGCCGTGGCGTCGCCCGTCAAGCTTTCTTCCAGACACACCAGATCCGCGTGCAGGTGATGCGCCTCCTGCGGCACGCCGGCCAGCCGCGCCGCCAGCTCGCTGTTGGCGACCAATACCCATTCATCGTGCAGCAGGGGGATTTCCTGCAAGTCCTGCTGCAGCAGGGGACGGTCGCCGATGGCGAGATCGACGTCGATTTCATCGACGAAGCGGGCGCTCTCGTCCACCGACAGCAGCAGGCACAGTTCGGGCAGCTGCGCCTCCAGCGCGCGCAGCCGGGGCTGCAGCCAGCCGTGCAGCAGGGGCGCCGGACACACGAGCACCACGAGGCCCGGATCGAGGTAGGTGGCGATGCGTCCCAGGCCGCTGCGCAGCACGGTCATCGAGCGCTGCACGCTGCGCAGCAGCACTTCGCCGGCCACCGTCAGCTCCACGCCCCGTCCGGCGCGACGGAACAGCGGCTGCTTGACCTGTTCTTCCAGCAATTGCACCTGGTGGCTGATGGCCGACTGCGTCACGTGCAGCTCGTCGGCCGCGCGCGAGAAATTGCCGTGACGGGCCGCCGCCTCAAAGCCCATCAACAACTTCAGCGAAGGAATGCGATGTTCTGACATATGAGAAAAGTTTATGAATTAAGGCAAATCATATCATTTGTTTTCATGTCTTGATCGGCCGACAATGCTCTCCATCCCGAGACGCCAGCTATGGCGCGCGGCAATCTTGTTAATGAATAAAGGATGGATATGCACACACGTCGATATTTCTTGCGTCATTGCATGGTGGGCGGCAGCGCGCTGGCCATGGGCGGCTTGCTGGCCGGCTGCGGCGGTGGCGCCGAGGGCGGGCCGGGTACAGGTCCCACCGCGCCATTGCCGCCGATCAATAGTGGCGGCAACGGAGGCCTGCCTCAGGCCGACGGCTGGCGCATGCCCGACGAGGCCGAATCCCACAAGGCGACATGGATGGCGTACGGCGCCTCGAACGCCATCTGGACGCGCGCGCAAGTGCCGCAGGTGCAGCTGGCGCTGGTGCGCATCGCCAACGCCATCGCCGCGCATGAACCTGTCAACATGCTGGTGCGTCCATTTGAACTGGCCAGTGCGCGGCAATTGCTCGATGCGGGCGTCACCCTGATTCCTGCCGAGCTGGACGATTTATGGATGCGCGACACGGGTCCCGTCTTCGTGCGCAAGCCGAACGGAGAGCGGGCCGGCGTGAAATTCAACTTCAATGGCTGGGGCAACAAGCAGCAGTCGGGCAAGGATGGCGTGGTGGCCGACGTCGTCGCCGCCCAGGCCCGGGTGCCGCTGCTGTCCACGCGCCTGGTGCTGGAAGGGGGCGCGCTGGAAGTGGACGGCAAGGGCACGGCCATCATCACGGAAAGTTGCGTGCTGAATAGCAACCGCAATCCGGGCTGGAGCAAGGCCGATTGCGAGGCTGAACTGTTGCGCCTGCTGGGCATCCGCAAGGTGATCTGGTTGCCTGGCATCAAGAACCGGGACATCACGGACGCCCACACGGATTTCTACGCCCGCTTCGTGCGTCCCGGCGTGGTGGCGGCGCACCGCGAGATGGACACGGAATCGTACGACCATGCGCTGACGCGGCGCCACCTGGAGATCCTGCGCGGCGCCACCGATGCGGATAACCAGCCGCTGCAGATCGTCGTCGTCGATGGTCCCGGCCAGATTCGGCCAGGAAACAATCCAAATACCTTCGCCGCCGGCTATATCAATTACTATGCCACCAGGAGCGCCATTTTCATCCCCGAATTCGGCGATGCGCAGGCCGATGCCCGGGCCAGGGCGCAATATATGGAACTGTATCCGGGGCGCGCCGTGATCCAGATCAATATCGACCCCATCGCGGCCGGTGGCGGCGGCATCCATTGCACCACGCAGCAGGAAATTGGATAAAAGGAGAACAGCATGCTACGACGACACTTCCTGACTGGCGCCCTGGGCCTGGCGGCCGGCGCCGCCAGCGGCCTGCCTGCCATGCCCGCCCTGGCGGCGGGCGCGGGCTGGCGCATGCCCGACGAAGGCGAGCGCCACTCCGCCACCTGGATGGCGTTCGGCGCCAACGACGAGGTGTGGGGCAAGCGCCTGAAGGTGGGCGCGCAAGCGAACCTGGCGCGCATCGCGCAGGCGATTGCCAGCGTCGAGCCCGTGCACATGCTCGTCAACGAGGAAGACTACGACGTGGCGGCGCGCCTGTGCGGCAGCAAGGTCAGGCTGCTGGTGCAGCCCATCGACGACCTGTGGATGCGCGACACGGGGCCCGTCTTCGTCAAGCAGGCGGGCGGCGCGCTGGCCGGCGTGAATTTCAATTTCAATGGCTGGGGCGAAAAGCAGGATTATGACGACGATGCGCTGGTGGCTAGTTTTGTTGCCGGGCGCGCCGGCGTGGCCGTGCTGGAAAGCAGCCTGGTGCTCGAAGGGGGCGGCATCGAAGTCGATGGCCAGGGCACGGCCATCATCACGGAAAGCTGCGTGCTCAACGCCAACCGCAACCCTGGCGTGAGCAAGGCCGCATGCGAGCGGGAGCTGCGCCGGCTGCTGGGCATCGAAAAAGTCATCTGGCTGCCCGGCATCGCCGGCCAGGACATCACGGATGGCCACACGGACTTTTATGCGCGCTTCTGCGCGCCCGGCGTCGTCGCGGCCGGCTTTGAAAGCGACCCGACGTCGCCCGAACGGGCCGTCACGCAGCGCCACCTCGACATCCTGCGCAAGGCCACCGACGCCCGCGGCCGCCCGCTGCACGTGGTGGTCTTGCCGGGGCCAGGCCATGTGCGCCCGCAGTATGAAAACAAGGACTTTGCCGCCGGCTACATCAATTTCTATGTCTGCAACGGCGCCGTGCTGTGCCCGGAATTCGGCGATGCGACAGCCGACCGCAATACCAAGGCCATCTTGCGCGAGCAATTCCCGGGGCGCGACATCGTGCAACTGAATATCGACGCCATCGCGGCCGGTGGCGGCGGCATCCACTGCACCACGCAGCAGCAGCCGGCGTGAGGGCCAGGCCGGCAGGCGCGTCGTTGTCCGTCCCTTGCATGGGAACGGCGGCGGCGACGGCGCCGCCGGCTCGGCAGGTCGCGCCTCATCCGCTGCTCATCCGCTGGCTGCTCATCCGCTGAACACGCAGCGCATGAAGTCGCGCCGCAGCGCGTTGATTCTGGCGGAATCGCGCGTGTAATACAGCTTGTTTGTCAGCAGCACGCCATAGCGGCCGCGCCGCGGGCTGAGCCACATTGCCGTGCCCGTGAAACCCAGGTGGCACCAGATGTCGTCCCCGGGTTCCGTGCCTGCCGCCGGATGCCAGAACAGGCCGCGCGCGGGATGCAGCGTGCCCGTCTGCACTGTCAGCGAAGCGCTTACCCAGCCGGCATCGAATGCCTCGCCATGCTGCCCTGTCGATGTCGCCAGCATTGCCTGCAGGAAGCGTTGCAGGTCGAACACGTTTGAAAACAGCCCGGCAATGCCGCACACGCCGCCCAGCAGCCGGGCCGAAAAATCATGCACGACGCCGCACAGGTGGGCACCGGCCTGCTCGCAGTACTCGGTGGGCGCGACCAGCTGGCCGTGGCGCGGCGCCACCGGGCCGAAGCCCGTGGCGGCCATGCCCAGCGGCCGCAATATGTACTCTGCAAGCGCCTCGTCCAGCGGCATGCCCAGCAGCCGCTCGATGACAAAGCCGAGGATCAGGGCCGCGCGGTCCGTGTAGTCCACGGCCACGCCGGGCCGGCCTTCCAGCGGCTCGCGCAGTACGCCGCGCACGATGTCCTCGCGCACCTCGCCGTAGCTGGCGCGCAGGCGCGCGCGCAGCGGCAAGCCCGCCGTATGGGTGAGCAGCTGGAAAATCGTCACCGGCCCCAGCGCATAGCCTGCCGTGCCGGGCAGCACGTCGGCCAGGCGGCTGTCCAGGCGCAGCCGTTTCTGGCCCACCAGCCTGCCGGTCAGCGCCCATACGCTGACGATCTTGGTCAGCGAAGCGAGGTCGAACAAGGTGTCGGCCCGCATCGCGGCGCTGGCGGCATCGGGCGTGAGCCGCCCGGCCGCGCCCGCCGTGCCATGGTGGACGGAGCCCATGGCCCAGGCCGCGCCTGGAAAAACCTGGTCGTGCACGCCGCTTTCCACCAGCGCGGCCAGCTGGTCTGCAGGATCTGTCTGGTGTGTTATTTGCATGTTGACGGTGTCGTGCATGCCTGGTCATGGTCTGCCGCTGCCACCCCGAGCCAGCGTGCCAGCGACTGCGCCACCCATAGCCCCTCGTCGAGTGGCAAGTCGTGGCCCGCGTCGCCGTGGATCAGGCAGTCCGCTTGCCAGGCCCGCGCCAGGCGCAGCGAGCAGCGGTGGTCGACCAGTTGATCTTGCGCGCCGGCCATCACCAGCACCGGCATGGCGGGACGAGTGGCAGGGGCGCGGTAGCGGGCGGCCGACAGCAGCTGGCGCAGCGCATTGCGGCGGCTGACCGGGTATTGCTGCTGATAACTGAGCCAGTCGGCCAGCAATCCCGCGTTGCCCGCGCCATGCCGGCGGCTGGTCAGGCGCAAAATCAGCGCTTCCTGGCTGCGTTGGTCGCCCAGCAGCAGCTGGCGCAGCAGGGCGCCGTAGTTTTGCCAGCGCAGCCGCCGGTAAAACGGACTGTAGGGCCGCATGCTGGTGTTGAGCAGCACGCAGCGGGCCACTTCCTGCGGATAGCGGTGCGCCCATTCCACGGCCACCATGCCGCCCAGCGACAGGGCCAGCAGGCGGTAGGGCGGGGCGATTGCGCGCGCCAGCAAATCCTGGCGGCACGACTCCACCATCGCGGCCACGCGCGTGGCGCTGTCCTGCGCATGGCGTTGTCCATTGCCGGGCAAGTCGGGCGTGACGATATGGGCGCCGGGCAGGGCGCGCGCCAGGGTGGCGGGGAAGGCGCCCCAGTGGCGCTGTTCGCGCATCAGGCCGCGCAGCAGGATCCAGTTTTCCTGCGTATTGATCTGCGTCATGATTCGTACCATTGCGCCAGCGCGCGCCGGCGCTGGGCCTTGTGCGCCAGGCCTTCCGGCACCCAGCGGCCGTGGCTGCTGGCGGCGCGCATGAGGAAGTCGAACCACACCAGGTGGCGCCGCAGCACGCGCTGCAGGCGGTGCGTGGCCGTCGGGTTGAAGATGCTGACCCGGTTGAACAGCTGACGCGGGTTTTTCTTGACCCAGCGCCAGGAACCCATTTCCAGCGTCAGCGGCAGGAACACGCGTCCGCTGTAGCCGGTGCCGTTCAGGTACAGATAATCCCACAGGTCGCCATGCGTGCGGTATTGCCGGCTTTGCGGCTCGAACACATAGTCGTGGTTCGGATAGCTTTGACTGAACAGCTCTTCCAGCGCGCCGATCTCGGCCAGGTGCTGTATTGGCACCTTGGTATGCGCGTGGGGAAACCAGATGCGGTCGCGCAAGCCGAAGCCGGAATGGCAATCGAGGGCGATGCTGAACTGGCGCGACAGCAATTCGCGCTCGACGAAGTCGCACACGGCCTGGCTTTCCGCTTCCATGCGCGCGTCTTGCGCGCCCCGGTACCAGGGCAGGCGCGGACTGTAGCGCTGTCCGCCCAGCATGAACGGCACGCTTTCGCGCGCGCTCAGCGGGGCATTGCGCATCAGGTCGACGCCGTTCGGATTGCAGCGCGTGGCTTGCCACATGCCGCCCGGATTGACCAGCGGCATGAACACGAGGCGCATCGTTTCCAGCTGCTGGTGCAGGGTGGCATCCCAGCGCAGGCGCGCGATCAGGCTTTCCAAAAAGGAGAGCAGCACTTGCGTGCCGATGCGCTCGAGGCCGTGGATGCCGCCGAAAAAGCCCAGCACGGGCACGTCCGGACCGGGGTTGCCCAGCGCAATGGTGTACACGGGAAATTCGCGCCCGTCCATGGCGACAGTGCAGGGCGCGGCCACTTCCAGGTGCTTGCCGCCCTCGTCGATGAGGCGTTTCAGCATGACCAGTTCGGGCAAATTCTTTTCGATCATTCGGCGTCGGAAAAGGAGAGTGACAGCCAGTGTAGCCGAAATCAGCAGCGTTCCCGACATCCCGCATGACGAAATTTATTGATGGCCGGCATGTCACGAAGCCGTCATGTTTGCTGTGTAGTCTATTGCAGTTGACGCAAGAATTGTAACTTGGCAATACCCCAATTTGCGCAGTTCCCCCTTCACACGATAGCGACAAGATAGCGATATGACAGGCAGCCCGGCATCCGTCCATGTGCTTGCGCTGGCGGGATACCTGGTGCTGCTGGGCTTCCTGGCCGCGGCGGGGCCCGTGCGGGCGCAGGCCGCCGACGCCCCTGTCTTCCAGTTCGATATCGCCGCGCAGAACCTCGGCGACGCGCTCGATCTCTACAGCCGCCGCACGGGCATCGCCGTGCTCATGGAGCAGCGCTACGCGCAGCGCCAGTCGGGCACCGTGCGCGGCGCGCATGCCGCCGGCGTGGCCCTGCAAGCCTTGCTCGAGGGCACGGGGCTGCAGGCGCGCCAGTCCGATGCCCAAGCCGTCATCGTGTATGCCCCGGCCGGCGCCGACTTGCCGCAGGCCGCCGTGGTGGCGGCCGCCGACATTCCTGGCGCCCTGCACGGCGGCGGCGACCATGCGGCCTACGTCAGCCGCCTGCAGCACGTTTTGCTGGGGCTGCTGTGCCGCGCGGCGCAGACGCGTCCCGGCGGCTACCGCCTGGCACTGCAGCTGTACCTGAACCGCGCCGGCGTGGTGGACCGGGTGCAGCTGCTCGACAGCACGGGCTTGCGCGCGCGCGACACGGCCATCGCGCGCCTGGTGCTGGGCATGCGCGTGGGCGCGGCGCCGCTGCCGTCGATGCCGCAGCCCGTTTCCATCCTGCTGCTGCCGCAGGGTCCGGGCAGCGAAGTCGATTGCGCCGCCAGCGCGCCGGGAGGGGCCGCGCCATGAGCATGCCCGACCTGCGCACCAAACTGAAGCGGCACCTGAGTTCACGCTACGCCGTGCTGCGCTGGCGCCTCGAGCGCGTGGTCGGCTGCAAGCACCATGCGGCCGATGCGCTGCAGGAAACCTGGCTGCGCCTCGAAGCGATGGTGTCGCCGGGGCCGGCCTCCGCTCCCGTCCACAATCCCGACGCGTATCTCCTGCGCATGGCGGCCAATATCGCCACCGACGCCTATCGGCGCGACCGTATCATCGTCACGGAACGCGAACGCGAAGAGCTGATGCACATGGCCGACGAGAGCGGCGACGATATCGGCGACCCGGCGCGCATCGTTTCTGCGCGTCTCGACGTGCAGGCGCTGGACGCGGCGCTGGCCGGCCTGTCGCCGCGCCGTCGCGCCATCCTGACGGCGGCCCGGGTCGACGGCTTGCTCAACGCGGAGATTGCCGAGCGCTTCGGTATTTCCGTGGCGATGGTGAAGAAAGAATTGCAGGCCGCCATGCAACACTGTAAAACGTGCATGGCCGACGCCGAGGCCGTCCAGCGCAGCGATGTGTCGGGCCGCCGTAAATACTGATGAAACCCATGAATGCTCCTGACCCCGATCAACGCAGCCCCGCCGCCAGCGCCGATGACAGCGACGCGGCCATCGGCCGGCAAGCCGATGCCTGGTGGGCGCGGCTGCGCGGCGACGACTTTACGCGGGCCGACGCCGACGCCTTGCGCGCCTGGTGCGCGCGCAGCCCCGCGCATGCGCGCGCCTGGCGCGAGCTCAGGCAGCTGTGGCAGGCGCTCGACCCGGCGCTGCAAGGGGAGGCGCAGGCGGCCGCACCGCAGCGGGCGGCCGTGCTGACCTTCCCCGTGCGGACGGGACGCCGTGCCTTCCTCGGCGGCGCGCTGGCCGCCGGCGTCGCCGTGCTGGCCCTGCGGCCGCCGCTGGGCGCCTGGCCATCGCTGCAGGAGCTCAGCGCCGATTACCGCACGGGTACGGGCGAGCAGCGGCAAGTGGCGCTGTCGCGCCAGCTGACGGTGCAGATGAACACGCAGACGCGCATCAATGTGCGGACGCAGGAAGCGATCGAACTGCTGGCCGGCGAGGCGGAAATCGTTGCCAGCGGCGCCAGCACGCCCGTGACCGTGGTGGCGGGAGAGGGACGCCTGCTGGCGCAATCGGCCCGCTTCAATGTGCGTCACACGGACGATGCCGTCTGCGTCACCTGCCTGGTGGGCGCCGTGGAAGTGGCCTGGCAACACCGCCGCCAGACCCTCGATGTGGGACAGCAACTGGTGTACGACGACAAGGCCATGCTGGCCGCCACGGCGGCGCCGGCGGGCGAGGCCAGCGCCTGGCGCACGGGGGCGCTGTCGTTCGCCGGCAAGCCGCTGTCCCACGTCGTCGATGAAATCAACCGCTACCGGCCCGGCAAGGTGCTGCTGCGCAATGCCGAGCTGGGCCGCCGCCTCGTGCGCATGCGCTTTTCCATCGGCCAGACCGATGGCGCGCTGGCGATGATACGCGACCTGTACGGCGCGCAAATGACCAGCTTGCCGGGCGGCATCGTGCTGCTCAGCTGATGCGTTTTTCTTCGCGGCCTGGTTGATAGAAAATATTTTTCAAAAAACATTATCCCTTCCGCCATCCAGCTACGTCATGGAGGTGTGGACGCTTGTGCGACAGCCAGGCTCCGTTCCCTTCTCTCTAGCCAGGAAACCATTGCCATGACCAAGCTTCACACTGCCCAGCGCCCCGTCCCGCACGTTGACATGGGTGCGCAGCGTTGTTCCACGCTGGGCAGCCGCTTGCGGCTCACGCCGCTCGCCTATGCATTGACCACCATGCTGATGGCGGGCGCCTTCACGACGCCGGCGCGCGCGCAGCAGGCGTTCAGCGGCGGCTGGTTCGCGGCCAAGGGCGCGGCGCAAAATACGGCTAGCACGGCCGGCCGTTTGCCGAGCGGCCAGCCGCTGCCGCAGGGCAGCCGGCCCGAGGGCCAGCAGGTGAGTCAGCAGTTACAGCGCTCGCTCAACAATCTGCACCTGGCCGCGCGCGCCATCGCCGCGCAGCAGGCGGCCCAGGCGCAGGCGCGCCAGCAGGCGGCGGGCGTGCCCGGTGCGCCCGATGGCCTCGTGAAAGGCGGCTTGCAGGTCGACACCAACAGCCTGACGGCCGGCTGGCTCAACGCCCAGGCGCCCGTGCAGACGGTGGCGGCGGGCAAGACGGCCGTGGTGGTGCAGCAGACGGCGGACAAGGCCATCCTGAACTGGGAAACGTTTAACGTCGGCAAGGACACGAGCCTGACCTTCCAGCAGCAAAAGGATTGGGCCGTGCTGAACCGGGTCAACGATCCGCAAGCCCGTCCCAGCCAGATCCAGGGCCAGATCAAGGCCGACGGCACGGTGCTGATCGTCAACCGCAACGGCATCGTCTTCAATGGCACGAGCCAGGTCGACACGCGCAGCCTGGTGGCGGCCGCGGCCCGCATCGGCGACGCGCAATTCCAAAAGGGCGGCATCTACAGCCCCGGCACGGCCGGCGCCGCGACGTTTACCGAGGCGGCCGGCAAGGTGCAGGTGCTGGCCGGCGCGCGCATCAGCAGCAGCGCGCCCAAGGGCAGCACGGAAGGCGGCGGTTACGTGATGCTGCTGGGCAAGGAAGTGCACAACGGGGGCGAGATCAGCACACCCAAGGGCCAGGCCCTGCTGGCCGCCGGCGACAGTTTTGCCATCAAGAAAGGCGTGGGCACGGACGGCAACCCCTTGTCGACCACGCGCGGCAGCGAAGTCACGCCCCAGTTCGCGGCAGGCAGCACGGCGGGCAAGGTCGTCAACACGGGCCTGATCCAGGCGCGCGAAGGCGACGTGACGCTGGCGGGCCGCGAAGTGCGCCAGGACGGCGTGCTGCTGGCCACGACCACCACGGCCACGCGCGGCACCATCCACCTGAACGCGCTGGGCAGCGACGCCGGCGTGACCCTGGGACGGGGCGCCGCCACGGCCATCGTCATCGAGGACGACGGCAAGACGACGGCGCTCGACAGCCAGCGCGACGCCATGCGCGGGCCGGCCGTGGCGACGGAAAACATCGCCGCCGTGAGCGACCGCCGCGACCAGTCGCGCATCGAAATCGGCAGCGCCGGCACGGTGGAATTCCTCGGCGATTCGCTGACCCTGGCCACGGGCGGCCAGATCGCCGTCAACGCGGCCAGCCGCAGCCTCGTGCGCGACGGCGCCCGGCTTGACGTTGCCGGCGCCGTCGGCGTGAAGGTGGCCATGGCGGCGAACAATGTCGAGATCAATGTGCAGGGCAACGAGCAGCGCGATGCGCCCGTCAACCGCGACGGCAAGGCCTTGATCAACAACAGCATCTGGGTCGACCGCCGCAAGCTCGTGTTCGTACCGAAAGGCACGAACGGCTACGACAGCGACCGCTGGTACACGGCCGGCGGCTTGCTGGAGGTGGCCGGTTACCTGGGCACGCAGGGCCACTCCGTCAGCGAATGGATGGCGCAGGGCGGCACGGTGACCTTCGGCGGCCACGATGTCGTCACGCAGCTTGGCTCCAGCATCAACCTGTCGGGCGGCACGCTGGACGTGCAGACGGGCGCGCTGCGCCAGACCTGGCTGAAAGGCGCGGACGGCAAGCTGCACGAGGCGGGCAGCGCGCCTGCGGACCTGGCGTATGCGGGCCTGTACAAGGGCTACGAGGAGGAGCATGCGCGCTGGGGCAAGGATGCCAGCGCGTTTTACGCCAGTCCATTGATCGCCGCGCAACAGCGGCTGGAAAACGGCTACACGGTGGGGCGCGATGCGGGCAAGCTGGTGGTGGCCACCGGTTCGGCCGTGCTGGAGGGCGGCATCGCGGGCGACGTCTTCCAGGGCGAACGCCAGACCCAGGCGCCGCAGGCGCTGCTCGACGGCTACCAGCAGTCGCAGCTGGCGGCCGCGCAGCGCGGCCAGCTGATCGTCGGCCAGTACCAGCCGATGTTCGACAAGCGCACGGGCGTGCTGCAGCATGCGCTGTCGGCCGTCATGGACGAGGTACGCCTGACGCGCGTGCAGGATGGCATCGCCGCCGGACTCGACGTGGACAGCGTGCTGGCGCCCGAGCGCCAGGGCAGGCTGCTGCTCGACACGGGCTTGCTCAATGAGCAGCAGCTGGGTGCCATCCGCCTCGCCGCGAAAGGCGCGATCACCATCGACAGCGCGCTGCAGGTGGCCGATGGCGGCAATATCACCGTGTTCGGCAAGGACGTCGCCATCAATGCCAGCCTGCGCAGCCGTGGCGGCAGCATCGCGGCCGGCAACGTGCTGAACCAGATCGGCCCGCTGGGTATGCTCGATACCTACGTCAATCCGGGCGCGCCCCCGGGCACGCTGGTGCTGGCCGACGGCGTCACGCTCGATGCCAGCGGCTTGTTCAGCAACGTGCTGCGCGATCCGCTGGCCGCCGCCGGCCTGCCTTACGTGAACGGCGGCAGCGTGTCCCTGCGCGCGTTTGGCGACGTACGCATCGGCAATGGCAGCCTGGTCGACGTGAGCTCCGGCGCGGCCATCCTGGCGCAGGCGAAACAGCAGGGCGGCAAGGGCGGCAGCATGACCCTGGCCGGCTATGGCGCGAAGGCCGAGCTGGCGCTGGGCGAAGGCGCGCAAGTGCGCGGCCATGGCGTGGCGGGCGGCGGCAAGCTGGAATTGCAGGCCAACAAGATCATGATCGGCCCAATGGAAAAAACCGAGGCAGGCACCGTGCAGCTGGGCGGCGGCTTCTTCGACAAGGGTTTTTCCAGCTACAGCCTGGTCGGCAAGCAGGGCGTGACGGTAGCCGACGGCACGCAGGTGGACGTGCGCATGCCCGTGCTGCACCTGGTGGACAATGAAAAACTGGCCCTGTGGATGCCGGAGCAGGTCACGGAAAATCCGCTGAAGGGCATCTTGACGCAGCGCAAGGGCGCCAGCCTGGCCCTGCAGGTGGGCGACATGCAGTCCGGCGCGGCCGACATGGCCATCGCCGAACTGCTGGTGGGCAAGAATGCCGTGCTCAGCGTCGATGCGGGCCAGTCCATCAAGCTGTCCAGCGTCGGCCAGCTGACGGTGGAAGGCCGGTTGAACGCCTGGGGCGGCAAGATCAGCCTGGGCGGCGTGGGCGTCGACAGGCCGGTCGCCGAGGCGGTGGAGGCGGCCGGCCATGGCCGCTCCATCTGGCTCGGCGAGAATGCCGTGCTCGACGTGGCATCGCGCGCCGTCAGCGCCACGGATGCGCAGGGCCGGCGCTACGGCAAGGTGGTGGACGGCGGCAGCATCGTCGTCGGCGGCGAGATCGACCATGCGCAGGGCAGCACCTCGGCCGCCAGCCTGTTCGTCGTCGTGCGCGACGGCGCCGTGCTCGATGCGTCCGGCGCGCACGCCGTGCTCGATGTCGATGGCGACGCCATCGACGTGGCCAGCGCAGGCGGCAGCATCGCGCTGGCGTCGAACAATGGCCTGTATCTGGACGGCCAGCTGCGGGCCAGGGCCGGCGGCGCGGGCGCGGCGGGCGGCACCCTGTCCGTGGCCACGGGCACGCCCGAATACCTGAAAGTGCTGGCCACGCCCAGGGTGCTGCAGGGCCGCCAGCTGCGGCTGACGCAGCGCCAGGCGGCCAGCGACCTGGCTGACAATGTGACAGCCCGCGACGGGGCGCAGGCGCTGCAGTACGGCCATGGCCGTTTTTCTGTGGAGCAAGTGGAAGCGGGCGGTTTCGGCAACCTGGCCCTGCTGGGCGCCGCCAGCTTCGATGGCGACGTGGCGCTGACGATGCAGCAAAGCTTCCAGCTGTACGGCGCGCCCGTGCTCTCGCCCGGCAGTTCGCCCGATGCGAAGGTCAGCGTGGCGGCGCCGTATGTGCGCCTGGCCAGCATCAAGCCGGCCGGCCGCGATTTCTATACGACGCCAGGCAGCGCAGGACAGTCGCCGGTCGCCAGCCAGATCAGCATTGCGGGCGACCTGATCGACGTGCGCGGCATGGTCGACGTCGCGGCCAACGACGTGCGCCTGACCAGCCGCGGCGACCTGCGCTTCCTGCTGTCGCCGCTGGGCTGGGATGGCAACCAGCCGACGACCGTGCTGTCGGCGCCGGGCGACATGACCCTCAAGGCGGCCCAGCTGTATCCGGCCACGGGCGCCGGCGCCGCCGTGCGCGTGGGCATGGACATAAAAGATGGCAATATCGTCTACGACCCCGAGCGCAGCCTGACCATCGCGCGCAGCACGGACAGCATTCCCGCCGTGCCGTACTCGGCCTTTGGCATGCTGCAGCTGGGCGCCGCCCACATCGAGCAGGGCGGCATCGTGCGCGCGCCGCTGGGCCTGCTTAACCTGGGTCTCAGCCTGCGCGCGGACGAGAATAGCCTGAGCATCAATTTCTTGCCTGGCAGTGTTACTTCCGTCAGCGCCGCCGGCATGGTCATGCCGTATGGCGGCACGGCCGATGGCCAGAACTGGAACGTCGACGGCAAGAAGACGGAGTTTCTCGGCGTCGGCGGCAGCAGCGCCAATGGCGCCATGCGCATCGGCGTCGATATCGCCAGCGTGGCCGTGGCCGTCAGGCCGGGCGCGCTGCTGGATCTGTCCGGCGGCGGCGAACTGACGGGCGCCGGTTTTGTCGCCGGCCGCGGCGGCTCCACCGATGCGCGCTACCATCCGCTGCTGCAGGTGGGGGCGAACGGCGGCTTTGTCCTGCCGGGCCTGGCGACCAATCCCGTGTACGCCATCGTGCCGGGCGTGCAGGCGCCGCAGGCGCCCGTGGGCGGCGACAAGGGCGCTGCCGACCCGGCCGTGGGCCGGCAGGTGACGATAGGCAGCGGCGTGCCGGGCTTGCCCGCCGGCACCTACACCCTGATGCCATCGACCTACGCCTTGCTGCCGGGCGCCTTCCGCGTGGAACTGAACGGCCTGGCGGGGCAGGCGAGTGGCGGCGCCCCGGCGCAGCCGCTGCGCAACGGTTCCTGGGCCGCGCCCGGCACACTGTCGATCGCCGGCACGGATATCCGCGCGCCGCTGGCCAGCCAGCTGATACTCACGCCGGCCAAGGTCTTGCGCACGTATTCGCAGTACAACGAAATGGGCTATACGGCGTTTGCCCTGGCCGACGCGCAAACGCGGGGCATTCCCCGCCCGCTGCTGCCGGCCGATGCGAAGACGTTCAAGCTGCAGCTGGCACCCGGCGCCGGCATCGATTCCTTCCAGTTCGAGGGCACGGGCAAGTTCGGCGCGGCCACGGGCGGCTTCGGCGGCACCGTCTCGGTGATCGCGGGCGGCCCCGAGGATCTGGAAATCATCGCCGACGGCGCGCCCGCCACGCCGGATTTTGGCGGCGTCACGCTGCGTGCCAGCAGCCTGAACGCGATCGGCGCGGCGCGCATCGTCATCGGTTCCACGCCCATCATCAATTACGGACAGGGCGGCAACTACATCAGTTTTGGCACGGCGCAGGCACATAATATCCACCTGCGCCGCGGCGCCATCCTGGCGGCGCCGGAAGTGATGCTGCTGGCGCGCGATCCCTGGAATACGGAATGGACCGCCGGCCTGATCGATGTTGCGCCCGGCGCGGGCATCAACACGCTGGGACGCGGCAAGGCCGCCTATGACTCCAACGACGGTTTTATCTACCAGAGCAACGAGGGCATCCACATGCTGGCCGCCTCGAACGGCTTGATGAATGTGACCCCGGTCGGCGGTTCGGCGCGCGGCGGCATCAGCATCGGCGTGTGCGGCGACGCCTGCGCCGGCACGGCCAGCCTGTACTCGGAAGGCACCTTGCTGATGTCGACGAATGGCAGTTTCGAGCTGGACAACTCGGCCCGCTACGGCACGCGCAACCTGAGCCTGGCGGTGGGCGCCATCAACATGGGCAGCAGCGAGGCGCTGGCGGCGGCCCAGGCCAGCGGCACGCGCTCCAGCGGCCTGGCCATGAACCAGGGCGTGCTGGAGCGCCTGCTGCGCGGCGACACCAGCACGGGCGCGCCGGCCCTGCAGGCACTGATGCTGAGCGCGGCCGACAGCGTCAATTTCTATGGCGACGTGGTGCTCGATACCTACGACAAGACGACGGGCAAGTCCACCCTGGAGCGCCTGGTGCTGACCACGCCGGCCATGTATGGCCAGGGCGGCGACGGCGCGGTGGCCACCATCCGCACGGCCAACTTGATCTGGGGCGGCGCCCTGTCGCCGGCCGGCAATGTGATCACGCATGGCGCCGGCACGGGCAGCGGCACCCTGAACCTGGAAGCGGAACGCATCGATTTCGGCTTCGGCCCGTTCACGCAGCCGGCCGGCGTCGCCTCGTTCGACCGCCTGGCACTGGGCTTTGCCAACGTCAACCTGAAGGCCAGCGGGCAAGTCACGGCCAACCACAAGGGCAGCCTGTCCGTCTACCAGGCGCAGGACGGCTATGAGACGGGCAAGGGCTACCAGTACAGCGGCGGCAAGCTGAACATCATCACGCCGCTGCTGACGGGCGACGCCGGCTCCGTGCACAGCTACACGGCGGGCGGCGCGCTGACGGTGGCGGCGCCGGCCGGCGTGGCGCCGGCGGCACCCGTCAAGAACAACGATGGGCTCGGTGCTCTGCTGAGCCTGAAGGGCGACAGCGTCAGCGTGGCCACGGCCGTGGTGCTGCCGAGCGGCAAGCTCACCGTCAGCGCGCAGCACGACATCACCGTGGCCGACGGCGCCCGCCTCGACCTGGCGGGCCGCAAGAGCACTTTCTTCGACGTGGATAAATACAGCTGGGGCGGCGACGTCACCCTGGACAGCCGCGCCGGCGACATCCACGCAGCAAGCGGTGCCGTGATCGACCTGTCGGCCGAGCACAACCGCGCCGGCAGCCTGAAGGCGGTGGCGCTCGACGGCGGGGCCGGCATGGTGGATTTGCAGGGCAAGATACTGGGCAGCGCCAGCGGCAGCTACGACGCGGGCGGCACCATGGTGCCGTACAAGCAGGGCAGCGTGGACGTGCGCGCGCAAACCCTGGGCGCAGGCGGCAACCTGGACGGCCAGTTCGCGTCGCTGAACACGCGCCTGACGGCAGGCGGCGTGACGGGCGGGCGCAGCTTCCAGCTGAAACGGGGCGACTTGACGATAGGCAATGAGCTGAAGGCGGGCGAGGTGCAGGTCTCCGTCGACAATGGCAGCCTGACCGTCGCTGGCGTGATCGACGCCAGCGGCGAGCGCGTGGGCAGCATCCGCCTGGCCGGCAAGCATGGATTGACGTTGGCCGGCAACGCCGTGCTCGACGCGCATGGCACGGTCTTGCGCGTCGATAGCTATGGCAAGATCATCGACAGCCCGAACCGGGCCATGGTGGAACTGAATGCGGGCGAGGGCGCATTGAACCTGGCCGGCGGCGCGCAGATCGACGTGCGCCACGGCACGGCCGCCGTGGCCGGCAAGGGCAAGGGCGAATACGACGGCGCCGCGCGCGGCACGCTGGAATTGAGCGCGCCGCGCCTGGGCAGCGGCGGCGCCCGCACGGACGTCGACGCGGCCACCTTTGGCGATATCGCCGTCGCTGCCGGCGGCGGCCTGACCATCCGCGGCGCGAAATCCATCGCCGTCAACGCCATGCAGCGCTACGACGACGCGGCCTACGCCATGACGCCCGATGCCAATGGCGTGCTGGCGCCCGACCTGTCCGCCGGCGGCCGGCCGTACCAGGTGATCAACCAGGCTTACCTGGACAGCAAGCACGGGGACAGCACGGCCTTCATCGACGCGGCGCTGGCCAACACGAACTTGCGCAACGGCAAACTGGCGGGCCTGGCCACGGCCGCGTATGCCGATGCGCTGCATGTGCGTCCCGGCGTCGATATCGTCAGCAAGACGGCGGACGGCGACCTGGTGGTGCAGGGCGACGTGGATCTGTCGGGCATGCGCTACGCCAGCCTCAATCCCCGCTTCCAGCGCACGACTGTGCGCGGCTCGGGCGAGGTGGGCAGCCTGCTGCTGCGCGCCGGCGGCGACCTGAGCGTCTACGGCAGCATCAATGACGGCTTCGCGCCGCCGCCCGCCACCAAGGACGAGAACGGCTGGCGCCTGCTGCCGGGGCGCGACATCAATGGCAGCGACGTCATCGTGCCGGGCAAGGGCGTGACCGTGGCCGATGGCACGCTGTTCCCGGGCGGAATCGCGCTCAATTACGACCTGCCCATCAAGGGTTTCAATTTGATGGCCAATACGCGCCTGCCCGTGGCCGTGACCCTGGACCAGGCCATGACCGCGCCGGCCGGCACGGTGCTGGCCGCTGCCGTGCGCGACAGCGCCGGCAAGATCGTCCACGCGGCCGGCACCTTGCTGGCCACGGAGCAGACCTTTACGGCCGGCATGCGCCTCGACGCCGGCAGCGTGCTCAAGCAAGCGGTGAAAGTGAGCGCCATGACCTGGCCCAAGGGCGTGCCGCTGCCTGGCGTGGCCGGTGAACGCTCGGTCTTTGTACTCGATGGCAACCTGGCGCTGGCCGTGGGCTCCCTGATCCCGTCTGGCACCGACGTCAAGCTGTTGCCCAATGTGGCGGCAATCGAGCTGCGTCCGGAAGTGGCGGGCAGCCAGGGCAAGCTGTGGGCCATCGCGCCCATGCTGGCCGAAGGTTCGCAAGCGTGGGGCATGCGCCTGGTGGCGGGCGCCGACCTGGACGGGGCCGACACGCGCAGCGCGCAGGCGCATCCCGCGCGCGGCACCCTGCGCCTGGCCGACAGCCACTACGGCATGTATGGCGTGCTGGTGCCGCCGAAGGGCGTGCAGTACTGGAGCAAGGAAGCGGGAGAGCAGGGCATCGAAGGCATCGTGGCGGGTGAACCGATCTCCGAGGAATTTCTCAATCAGAACGGCACCACGATTGCGAAGTTCTGCGCCGACACCGCCAGCTGGTGCGATCTGAGGGTGTCCTACGTGTGGACCAAAGAAGGCGCGGAAGAGTTTGCCGACCCCAGAACCAAGGAGGGCGACCTGCTCGATCCGGTGGCGCTGGGCTGGCCCACCATTTGCGAGGAAAATCCCACCTGGTGCGGCACGCCGAACCCCACGTTCGACTACAAGGCGAGCAGCCTGCGCCACAGCGTGCTGCGCACGGGCACGGGCGACCTGGACCTCGTCAGCGGCGGCGACCTGCGCATGGACAGCCTGTATGGCGTATACACGGCGGGCATGTCGTCTTCGCCGACGGCGGCCGGCGACCCGTACAACCTGCCGCGCTCGCGCAATGCGAACGGTACGGTGCTGGGCAACCCCGACGGCGCGCATGAGGGCCTGGTCGATGGCGGCGCCGACAGCATCTACCGGGCATGGTATCCGGACCAGGGCGGCAATCTGCTGCTGAAGGTGGCGGGTAACTTGAGCGGCGCGTTGCTCAACGCGTCGAGCGCCAGCAACGAGCGTCCCGTCAGCAAGGATGGTCTGGCCGATTCGGTGCCGGTGGGCAACTGGCTGTGGCGCCAGGGCAGCGGCGGCGTGGCCACGGGCGGTCCGGCCCAGCCGACGGCGTGGTGGATCAACTTCGGCAGCTATATGCGCCGCGATACCCTGGCCGACACCGTGCTGGGCTTTACGGGCTTCGGTACCCTAGGCGGCGGCAATGTGCGCGCCGAGGTGGCGGGGGATGCGGGCGTGCAGACACTGCTGACAGGCAGTTCTTATAACGCCAACATCAATCCCCGTTCGCAGGGCTTGCTGCTGGCCGTGGGCAGCACGGGCCGCGTGCAGGCCGACGGCAGCCTGCTGCTAACGGGCGGCGGCGACCTCGACCTGCGCGTGGGCGGTGCGCTCAATCCCGCCAGCACGCCCGGTGGCGGCTATCTGAATGGCGCGCTGGTCGACTTGCGGGGCCACGCGGAAACGTCGGCCGCACAGCTGGGCAGCCTGGCGCTGGAGTACGGTTCGCAGCCTACCCAGCACGTACCGCTGGAAACGCGGGCCTATGATGCCTTCACGGCCACGCGCGCCACGCCGCGCGGCGGCATGCTCCTGGTACCCGGCGACGCCACCTTCAGCGTGGCGACCCTGGGCGACCAGGCGCTGCAGGATGTGGCCGACCCCGGCCGCGTGACCCTGCCCAATGCCACGCCATTCACCGGCCCGTCCGGAGAGCAGGGCTATGGCTACAGCTGGTTCAGCCTGTGGACGCCGCGCACGGCGCTCGACCTGTTCTCTGCCGGCGGCAATATGACTCCCCTGAGCGGGTCGCTTGGCACGGCCACCGACCTGGCCATCGTCTACCCGTCCATCGTGCGGGCCGCGGCGCCGCATGGCAGCTTGTATTACGGCAAAGCAGTTGTCGACTCGAATGGCGCCACCAGTTATGCTGATCCGCTGGTGCTGGCGCCATCGCCCAATGCGCAGCTGCAGTGGCTTGCCGGCGATTCCATCTATGCGGGCGGCTATGCCGTCAGCCAGTCCGGTGCCGCCGCCGACAGCATCGTTACGCCGTTCAAGCCTGGCTTTACGGGCTGGGATATCAGGACTTACGTGACCGATCCCCTGGCTGCCAATGTCTCAAGCAAGGGGACGCCAGCAACGAAATGGAACTTCCCGCTGTTTGCCTTCGGACCGAATTCCTCGGCCGGCCCTGCGAACGGCGGTACGCAGGCCGCCCGCATCTATGCCGCCACGGGCGACCTGGTGGGCGTGAATAGCGGCCGCATCATCGAGTTCACCGATGCCGCGCATGCGGGCATCACCTGGTACGAGGGGGCGCAACCCGTGTGGATGAAGGCGGGACGCGATATCGTCAGCAGCGGCACGGCGCAGCTGGAAGCCCTGGATGGCACCGCCGCCGGCGAGATGCGCTTCAGGATACTCAGCAACCTTTTCGTGCACAACAATGCATATGACGTATCGGTGGTCTCGGCCGGGCGCGACATCCTCGGCAGTTCCTTCAACGTGGCCGGCCCCGGCACGCTGGACATCAGCGCGGGCCGCAACATATTGATGCAGGATAAAGGCAGCGTCGTCAGCCTCGGTCCCGTGGTGGCGGGCGACAAGCGTCCGGGCGCCGGCATCGCCATGCAGGCGGGCGTGGGCGCGGCCGGTCTCGATTACCTGCGCTTCGTCAAGCCGTATCTGGACCCGGCGAACGTGGCGCAGAAGGGCGTGCCGCTGGCGGACCAGGCGGGCAAGGTGGTGAAATCGTACGACAGTGAATTGGCAACCTGGCTCGGTGAGCGCTACGGCTTCAAGGGCACGGCGGCCGAGGTGCTGGCCTTTTACCTGGCCTTGCCCGAGCCGCAGCAGCGCGTGTTCGCCCGCACCGTGTATTTCGCGGAACTGAAGGCAGGCGGGCGCGAGTACAACGATGCGGACAGCTCGCGCTATGGCAGCTTCTTGCGCAGCCGCAACGCCATCGCGGGCCTGGCGCCGGCCACGGACGCCAGCGGCAAGGCGATTTCGTATGCGGGCGATATCGTCATGTACCGCGGCACGTATGCCGCCTACAACCCGCTTTCGCTGAACTATGACCGCATCGTTCCCCGCAGCGGCTACGTGCACACGAATTTCGGCGGCGATATCGCGCTGCTGACGCCGGGCGGCCAGCAGGTGTTGGGCATCGAAGGCGAGGCGCCGCCGTCGACCTCGGGCGTCATCACCAAGGGCGGCGGCAATATCGACCTGTTCTCACACGGCAGCATCCTGCTGGGCCAGAGCCGCATCATGACGACGTTTGGCGGCGACATCCTCGCTTGGTCGTCGACGGGCGACATCAACGCGGGCCGTGGCTCGAAGTCGACCATCGTCTACACGCCGCCCAAGCGCGTGTATGACAACTGGGGCAACGTGACCCTGTCGTCCGACGTGCCCAGCACGGGCGCCGGCATCGCCACGCTGGCGCCGATCGCGGAAGTGCCGGCCGGCGACGTGGACTTGCTGGCGCCGCTGGGCACCATCGACGCGGGCGAGGCGGGCATCCGCGTCTCGGGCAACGTCAACCTGGCCGCGCTGAAGGTGATGAACGCCGCGAATATCCAGGTCAAGGGCGAAGCGAAAGGCATGCCGACAGTGGCGTCCGTCAACGTGGCGGCCATGACGAACGCCAGCGCGGCGGCTTCCCAGGCCACGGCGGCGGCGCAGGACGTGGTGCAGCGCGAGCGCGCCGCCACCCGCTCGGCGCAGCCATCCGTGTTCACGGTGCGCGTGCTGGGCTTTGGCGGCGACGCGCCGTCCGACAGCGCGCAAGCGGCCCCGCAGGACGGCGCCCGCATCGAGGCGGCCGACTACAACCCGCGCAGCGCCGTGCGCGTGCTGGGCCTGGGCCCGCTGCCGGAATCGGCCACGCGCCAGTTGACGGCGCAAGAGCGCAGCAGGCTGTCGCCATGATGGCCGGCATGGTGGAAATGTTGCCATTGCGCATGGCAGCGGGCGCTGTGGGGCATGCGCGCATGGCCCGCTGCTGGCCAGCCATGCGGCCCCGTTTGCGGGCCGCCAACGACATGGCGTCGGCGCCAGGGCCGGGCGCGCAGCTGCAGGCGGTGCTGGAAAGCCATTACGCGGGCCTGCACCGTCGCCTGACGCGGCACCTGGGCTGCGCCGAGCTGGCCAGCGACAGCCTGCACGACGCCTGGCTGCGCCTGGGGGCGGGCAATGGCGCGCCGCTGGCGCACAGTCCCGTCGCCTATGTCTTCCGCGTCGCCTGCAATGCGGCCACGGACAGCCTGCGCCGCAACCGAGCCTGGCTGTATGCGGACGCGGGCGATGGGGCAGAGGAGGGCATCGAGCGCCTGGCCGATGCGGCGGCGGGGCCGGAACGCCTGGCCGAGCTGCATGCGGATCTGCGGCGCCTGGCGCAGGCCGTCGAACTGTTGCCACGGCGTCACCGGCAAGTGCTCGAAGCGCTGCGCGTCGATGAGCTGACCCGGCAGGAGGTGGCCGAGCGGCACGACATGTCGCTGCGCAACGTCGATACGGCCCTGCGCCAGGCGCTCGACCACTGCGCCCGCCACACGGGCTACGCGGCGCTGGGCGGCGTCGGCACGCCCCGGCGCAGTTTGCGCGTGCGCCAGGGACAGGCGCAAATGGGGAGTTAAGCGGGGTTCTGCGTACGTTCGCGTACAGACGCGTACATGTCCTGCCGCCAGACTGGCACTTCGGGCCTGCATGCGCCCACCCAGCCAACTGCCAGGAGGAAGCGCGACATGAGCGAGATCAAGCAGGTCCATCGTATCGATACAGGCCGGCGCGGCTTGCTGATCGCCGGCGCCCTGTCGGCCACCGCCGTGGCCGTGCCCGGCGTCGCCGGCGCGGCGGAAGCGGTAAAAACGGCCGCCCAGGCCGGCCAGGCGCCGCCGCCCGTGTTGATGAACGTCACGCTGGAGGTCAATGGCCAGCGCCACAGCCTGGAACTGGACACGCGCACCACCTTGCTCGACGCCTTGCGCGAACACCTGCATCTGACGGGCACCAAGAAGGGCTGCGACCACGGCCAGTGCGGCGCCTGCACCGTCATGCTCGACGGCCAGCGCATCAATGCCTGCCTGACCCTGGCCGTGATGCATGACGGCGCCAGGCTTACCACCATCGAGGGCCTGGGCACGCCCGACAAACTGCATCCGATGCAGGCAGCCTTCATCGCACACGACGGCTATCAGTGCGGCTATTGCACGCCGGGACAGATCTGTTCGGCCGTGGCCGCGCTGGGAGAGCTGCGCCAGGGCATCCCCAGCCATGTCAGCGCGGACCTGAACGCGGCGCCGCAGGCGACGCCCGAAGAATTGCGCGAGCGCATGAGCGGCAACCTGTGCCGCTGCGGCGCCTATTCCAACATCATCGACGCCATCGCCGAGGTGGCGGGGAGGCCGGCATGAGAGTGTTTACTTACCAGAAGGCCGCCACGCCGGCCGAGGCAGCGGCGGCCGCGCTGCGCATGCCGGGTGCCCGCTTCATCGCCGGCGGCACGAATCTGCTCGACCTGATGAAACTCGAGATCGAGACGCCCGCGCATCTGATCGACGTCAATGGACTGGCCCTGGACAAGGTGGAAGCAACAAATGATGGCGGCTTGCGCATCGGCGCCCTCGTGCGCAATACGGCGCTGGCGGCCCATGCCACGGTGCGCCGCGATTACGGCGTGCTGTCGCGCGCCTTGCTGGCCGGCGCGTCGGCGCAACTGCGCAACAAGGCGACGACGGCCGGCAACCTGTTGCAGCGCACGCGCTGTCCTTACTTTTATGATACGAACCAGGCCTGCAACAAGCGCGTGCCGGGCAGCGGCTGTTCCGCCATCGGCGGCTTCAGCCGGCCGCTGGCCATCGTGGGCGGCAGCGACGCCTGCATCGCCACGCACCCGAGCGACATGGCCGTGGCCATGCGCGTGCTCGACGCCAGCATCGACACCGTGCGCGCCGACGGCGCCGTGCGCACGATACCGATCGCCGACTTTTACCGCCTGCCGGGCAATACGCCGCACGTGGAGACCGTCTTGCAGCCAGGCGAACTGATCACGGGCGTGGTGCTGCCACGGCCGCCGGGCGGCACGCATATGTACCGCAAGGTGCGCGACCGCGCTTCGTACGCGTTCGCGCTGGTGTCCGTCGCGGCGGTGATCTTGCCGGACGGCACGGGCAGGCTGGCCCTGGGCGGTGTCGCGCCGCAGCCGTGGCGGGTTGCAGGCGCGGAACAGGCCATGCCCGATGGCGCCGCCGCCGTGGCCCGGCAGTTGCTGGCCGGCGCCAGGCCGACGGACGACAATGCGTTCAAGGTGACCCTGGCCGAGCGCACGATAGCCTCCGTGCTGAGGGAAGCACAAGCAGTCCAAGCGAAGAAAGGCTAGGGCCATGAAATTCACGACACCTGCGACCACCAATCCCATCGACCAGCTGAAAGTCGTGGGCCGTCCCACTGACCGCATCGACGGCCCCCTGAAAACCACGGGCACGGCGCCGTATGCGTATGAACAGCACGCCGCCGCGCCGCATGCCGCCTACGGCCATGTCGTCGGCGCCGCCATCGCCAAGGGCCGCATCGCGTCCATCGATACCGGCGCCGCGCGGCGCGCGCCAGGCGTGCTGGCCATCGTCACGGCTGAGTCGGCGGGCAAGCTGGGCAAGGGCAAGATGAATACGGCCCATCTGCTGGGCGGCCCGGACATCCAGCATTACCACCAGGCCATCGCGCTGGTGGTGGCGGAAACCTTCGAGCAGGCCCGCTCGGCCGCGCAGTTGCTCGACGTGACATATGTGGAACAGCAGGGCGCATTCGACCTGGCCAAGGCCAGGGGCGGCGCCAGCAAGCCGAAAGACGGCAAGCCCGACAGCCGCGCCGGCGATTTTGCCGGCGCCTATGCCAATGCCCCCGTGCGCCTCGATGCCATGTATGCGACCCCCGACCAGTCGCACGCGATGATGGAGCCGCACGCCTCGATTGCTTCCTGGGAAGGCGACAAGCTGACGCTGTGGACGGCGAACCAGATGGTGGACTGGGGCCGTGGCGACCTGGCGCGCACCCTGGGCGTGCCGAAAGACCAGGTGCGCATCGTCTCGCCCTACATCGGCGGCGGCTTTGGCGGCAAGCTGTTCGTGCGCGCCGAAGCGTTGCTGGCGGCGCTCGGTGCGCGCGCGGCGCGGCGTCCCGTGAAGGTGGCGCTGACGCGGCCCCTGATGTTCAACAACACGACGCACCGGCCCGCCACCATCCAGCGCCTGCGCATCGGCGCCACGCGCGACGGCAAGATCACGGCCATCGGCCATGAATCGTGGTCGGGCGACTTGAAGGGCGGCCAGCCGGAAACGGCCGTGCTGCAGACGCGCCTGCTGTATGCGGGCGCCAACCGCATGACGGCCATGCGCCTGGCCGTGCTCGATTTGCCGGAGGGCAACGCCATGCGCGCGCCGGGCGAGGCGCCGGGCTTGATGGCGCTGGAAATCGCCATGGACGAGATGGCGGAGAAATTGAAAATGGATCCCATCGTCTTGCGCATCCTCAACGATACGAAAGTGGACCCGGAAAAGCCCGGCCGGCCGTTTTCCCAGCGCCGCCTGATCGACTGCCTGCGCACGGGCGCCGTGGAGTTCGGCTGGAAGGAGCGCCTGGCGCACCCGGGCGCGCGGCGCGACGGCCGCTGGCTGGTGGGCATGGGCGTGGCGGCCGCCTTCCGCAACAACCTCGTCATGCAGTCCGCCGCCAGGGTGCGCCTCGACGGCAAGGGCATCATTACCGTGGAGACGGACATGACGGACATCGGCACGGGCAGCTACACCATCATCGCCCAGACGGCGGCCGAAATGCTGGGCGTGACTCTGAACCGGGTCGTGGTGCGCCTGGGCGATTCGGATTTCCCCGTCTCGGCCGGTTCGGGCGGGCAGTGGGGCGGCAACAGCTCGACGGCCGGCGTGTACGCGGCCTGCGTGCGCCTGCGCCAGGCCATCGCCGGCAAGCTGGGCTTCGACGAGAAAGACGCGCGCTTTGCCGACGGCCAGGTGAGCCAGGGCGAGCGCAGCGTGCCGCTCGCTGCCGCCGCCTACCATGGCGACGTCGTCGCGGAAGACCACATGGAATACGGCGACCTCGACAAGAAATTCCAGCAATCGACGTTTGGCGCGCATTTCGTCGAAGTGGGCGTGGACCGCGACACGGGCGAAGTGCGCGTGCGCCGCATGCTGGCCGTGTGCGCGGCCGGCCGCATCCTCAATCCGAAGGCGGCGCGCAGCCAGGTGATCGGCGCCATGACCATGGGCGTGGGCGCGGCCCTGATGGAAGAGCTGGTGGTCGACCGGCGCCGCGGCTACTTCGTCAACCACGACCTGGCCGGCTACGAAGTGCCCGTGCACGCCGACATCCCGCACCAGGACGTCATCTTCCTCGACGAAACGGACCCCATGTCCTCGCCCATGAAGGCGAAGGGCGTGGGCGAGCTGGGCATCTGCGGCGTGGCGGCCGCCATCGCCAATGCCGTGTACAACGCGACGGGGGTGCGCGTGCGCGAGTATCCGCTAACGTTGGACAAGCTGATTGGCAAGCTCGATGGCAAGCTGACGGCGTAACCGGACGCGTGGGGAGCATGGCGCGATGGCTGCGCCATGTCACCTGGCATCGTTTGGCACCGTCGGGTGTTTTTTCCTCCGCGGCGTGACGGAAACGCTGTACTAGAGGTGGCCCGCGCTATCGTAAAAGACTGCTATTCATGACGATTTCTCTTATTTTTATCTCAAAATAGTAATGCAGGGCGCTGTCTTCGCTGTACTGGTTTTCCAGGACAATCACATCGACATCTTTTTCAGGAAAATACACCTTGATCGATGCGAATCCCAGGCCTTTGCCAGAGTGTCCTATGTATGTGACGGGCGTCTTGTCGCTCACATAGACACCGTAACCATAGCCGTGTTTTTCGCTGCCAAAAGCCACATGCTGGCTGGAGATGTCGTAACTCGTCATCAGTTGATAGGTCTCCGGCGTTAAAATCTTTCCCTTGTGAAGCTTTTCATCCCAGATATTCAAGTCCCTGGCGTTTGAAACAATGCCACCTGCTGGAATGAAGCCGATCCAGTCTTTTCCCTGCACTGGATGCTCGCGCAATTCGAATGCATTTTTCGCATTGACATAGCCATTGATGACCTTATTGCTTTTGTTTTCCTCATAGCAAAAACTGTTTTTCATGCCCAGTTCCTTGAACAAGTCATTGGCCGCCTCGATATACGTTTTGCCGGAGACTTTTTCAAAAATACTGCCCAGCATGCTGTAGGTGGTCACGCCATACAAAAAGTCCGTTCCGGGTTTGAAATTCAGTGGCTGGTCGATTGCGCTGATGCCTGCCGAAAAGTTGAGCAGCTGATGCACGGTCACTTCGTCGGCCCAGGCTTGCGGCAAGTCAGGCAAGTACTTTCTGACGGGACTGCGCAAGTCTATTGTGCCTTTTTCAACTTCTCTTAAAATCAGCACCGCCGTAATTTGCTTGCTGTTCGACATGATCCTGAAGTTGTCTTCGGGCGTTAATGGGGTTTTATTTGCAATATCCGCATAGCCGTAGGCTTTTGAGTATTTCGTTTTGCCATGTTGCGTGATGAGGATGACGCCGTTGAAATTTCTTGGACTGGTTGCTTGTACCAGGCGGTCAATTTTGGCGGAGTAGTCATCGGTCTTTGCTGCCGACGACCGATCGCCGGCCTGGGCATGCACGAAGGTGGAGAGAGTCAATACAAAAGACATCGTCAATATTTGTCGTGAAAAAATCGTTTTGCTGTCAGCGGAAGAAGTTTTCATGGGGGATATTGTGGCTTGGTTGATTATGTCGTAGGAAGCGCTGCACCGCTTGTGCGAATGAGGCTATCGGCATCGTCGATGACCTTGCCCATGCGTTCGCGCGCCTGCATGCTTGCCGTCCTGTGTCCATTCCTGTTCCCGCAAAGGTCGTGATGCCTGAGGTGGCGAGCCTGCATGCAGGGGCAGGAAAGCGTTGCCAGTGTATGACAAGAACAGCAAAAATCGAAGACATGTTCGGGTAGCTGCAATATAATGAGAATCATTATCATTAAAGTCGCCGGATCGCTCCTTGTCTGCCTTGCCTTTCCCCTCGAATGACGCCACCCTGGCCGCCAGCCTGTTCACGGGCCACCGGGGCTGGCTGTTGCAGCGCTTGCTGTTGCGCCTGCGTAACCGCGCGGAAGCGGAGGATGTGGCGTCGGAAACCTTTGTGCGCGTGCTGCATGCGGGACGGCTGGCCGCCATTCGCGAACCTCGCGCGTATCTGACGACGGTGGCGAAAAGCGTCTTGTTGCAGCAGTGGCGACGGCGCGATATCGAGCAAGCGTATATCGAAGCCCTGGCGCAGCTGCCGGACGCCGTCCAGCCGTCGCCGGAAGAGCGCGCCGTGCTGCTCGAAGCGCTGGAGCGGCTGTCGCGGGCGCTCGATACCTTGTCCGTCAAAGCGCGCAGCGCCTTTCTGATGAGCCAGCTTGATGGCTTGACGTATGCGCAGATCGCCGTTGAACTGGGCGTGTCGGCCAGCATGGTGCGCCAGTACATGACGCAAGGCTTGCGCTGCTGCCTGGCCGCCGCGGACGCGGCATGAACGTTTCAGGCGCCACGACCGCACCATCGGTGCAGGATGCCGCCATCGGCTGGCTGGTCGAACTCAGTTCGGGCGAGGCGGATGCGGGGCAGCGCCAGGCATTCGCCCGCTGGCTGGCGGCCGATGCGCGCCATGCGGCCGCGTGGCAAATCCTGGGTCAGGCCGTGGAGCACAGCGTCGGCACCGTGCAGGGGGCGGGCGGGGCGGCGGCCGTCGGACAGACCCTGGCGCGTGCCGCCCGGCACGACAAGCAGCGGCGTCAGCTGCTGCGCGGCGCCCTGTGCCTGGCCGGCACCGCGTTCGGCGGCGCCTGGCTGCTGCGCGGCAGCCCCTTCTTGCCGGACTGGAGCGCCGACCTGCACACGGCCACCGCCACACGGGGCCGCTTTGCGCTGGCCGACGGCAGCGTGCTGACCCTCGATGCCCGTTCCTCGGCCGACACGGATGTCAGCCATGAACACCGTCGCGTCACCCTGCGCCAGGGCCAGTTGCTGGCGCGCGTGGCGGCGGCTTCCTCCCCCTTCTTGCTGCGCAGCAAGCACGGCACGGTCAAGGCGCTGGGGCGGCAACTGATGCTGCGGCGCGAAGCACACGGCACTGTGGCGCTTGCCGTGCTCGGCGATGTGGAAGTACGCCCCGCCGGCGCCGGCCTGGCGCGCGTACTGCGTCAGGGCCAGGCGGCATGGTTCGACGAGGGCCGCTTGAGCATGCTGCCCGGCATGGCGGCGGGGCAGGCGACGGCGTGGGAGCAGGGCATGCTGGTGGCCGTCGACCAGACGCTGGGGGATCTCGTGGCCGCCTTGCGTCCGTACCGCCACGGCTACATCGACATCACGCCGCAGGCGGCGGCGCTGCGCGTGTCCGGCAATTACTCGCTCGATGACAGCGGCGCCACCTTGCTGGCGCTGGCGGAAACCTTGCCGGTGACCCTGCGGCAAGGCCCCGCCGGCTGGTGGTCTGGCATTGATTTGAAACAAAGCTGATTTATTTTGCGCCGGCACTGTCACTTTTGAGGCGCCGCGGCTCATACCTGGTGTAGCCCCACTTTTCCTTCACCACCCTATAGAGTCCCAGCATGCCACCATTGTTGATGCGCCAGATTCCCCTGGCTGTAATGTTACTTTCCTGCACCGCACCCACCGTTTTTGCACAGGCGCCAGCGCTGCAAATGGCGTCCATCACCATACGCTACGACGTGCCCGTTCAAGTCCTGAACGCCAGCCTGATCGCCATTGCCAGCCGTGGCGGCGTGCGCATTTCCATCGATGCGGACCTGGCGCGCGGCGTGAGCAGTTCCAGCGTGCAGGGCGATTTCACGGCGGAACAGGCCTTGCGCCGCGCCTTGCAGGGCACGCAGCTGGCCTTGCTGAAGACGGACAGCGGTGTCTATACCGTGCAAGCGGCCGCGCAAGGAGCGGCACAAGCGGCGCCCCAGGCCGCCGCGCAGCCGGAAGCGACCATGCCGGAAGTCGTCATCACCACCAATTACCTGGGCCAGGTGACGGAAGACACGGGTTCCTACACGACTGGCGCCGTCAGCACGGCGAATCGCCTGGTGCTGTCGCCGCGCGAGACGCCGCACGCGATCAGCGTCGTCACGCGCCAGCAGATGGACGATTTCGGCCTGGTGCAGCTCAGTGAAGTGCTCAACCATACGCCGGGCGTGTATGTGCAGCACATCGATAGCGAACGCACGATTTATTATGCGCGCGGCTTTTCGCTCGATAATTTCAGCTACGACGGCTTGCCGTGGACGCGCGATGCCTCGCTGAACCTGGGAGAGTCCTTGGCCAATATGGATCTGTACGACCGGATCGAGGTGCTGAAGGGGGCGAATGCATTGATGAGCGGGGCCGGCACGCCGGGCGCCACCGTCAACCTGATCCGCAAGAAACCCTCGCGCGAACTGCGTGCGCTGGCCGATCTGTCGGTCGGATCGTGGAGCAATTACCGGGCCATGGCGGACGTGGGCGGCCCCTTGAACGACAGCGGCTCCGTGCGCGCGCGGGCAGTCGCGGCGTACCAGGACAAGCACTCGTTCGTCGACCGCTACCAGCGTCGCTCCGAGCTGGCGTACGGCACCGTGGAAGCGGACCTGTCGCCGCGCACCTTGCTGACCGTGGGCGCCGATTACCAGCACACGGTGCCGCGCAATAGCGACTGGGGCGGCGCGCCCCTGTTCGACGCGGACGGCAAGCGCTTCACCATGCCCCGCTCGTTCAATGGCGCCCCCACGTGGAGCACGCAGCAGACGGAAGCCAAATCCGTCTTCGCCTCGCTCGAGCATACGTTCGACAATGGCTGGCTGGCCAATCTGCGCCTGATTCACCAGGCAAACGCCCTGTACGCGCCCGTCGCCTATCTCGATGGCTTCCCGAAGGCGGACGGCAGCGGCACTTCCGTCACGGCGCGCCAGTACAACAGCGACGCCACCAGCAATGGCCTGGACGTGTACGCCAAGGGGCCGTTTTCCCTGCTGGGCCGCACGCATGAGCTGGTGGTGGGCGCGAACGCCTACCGCAAGCAGTCGGACGATGTCTTCAGCCCGTATTCCTTCATCAAGGTCGATAATATTTATACCTACCGTGGCATAGTCGCTGAGCCGCGCTGGGAACTGGACACGGCGCGGGAAGTCATCCGCCAGAAGGCCGTGTATGCGACGGGCCGCTTTTCGCTGCCGCAGGGCGTGCACGTGATCGTGGGCGGACGCCTGTCGTCATACGAGAACCCGACGGCCGGCATCGACGAAGCGTCGATCTTCACGCCATATGCGGGCCTGACGTGGGATTTCGCGCCGAATTTGACGGCGTTTGCCAGCTACAGCGATATCTTCAGTCCGCAAAACAGCCGCGACGTCGACAACAAGACCCTGGACCCGGTGCTGGGCAAGAATATCGAGGCAGGCGTGAAGGGTGTGTTCCTGAGTGGCCGCCTGAACGCCAGCGCGGCCGCCTTCGAGGTGCGCCAGGATAACTTTGCCGAGTCTGTCGATGTCGTCAACAAGGTGACGGGCATGGAGGCCTACCGCGCCATCGACGGCGTGCGCTCGCGCGGCGTGGAGCTGGAAGTGGCCGGCCAGCTGATGCCAGGCTGGCAATTGCAGGCAGGCTACACGCACAAGATCGCGCGCGACGGCAGCGGCAAGGTCAATACCCTGGCGCCCGAAGACCAGCTGAGCCTGTATTCCACCTGGCAGCCGATGCCGCGCCTGACGGTGGGCGGCGGCGCCCGCTGGCAATCGCGTACCTGGCAGCAAACCCGGGCCGTGCGCGGCGGCTTGACCACTGTGCACCAGGGCTCGTACGCCATCTTCGACGCCATGGCGCGCTACCAGATTTCCGATCGCCTGGCGCTGTCGTTCAATCTCAACAACCTGACCGACCGTACTTACTACGGCATCAGCACGGGCCGCCGCGTCAGTTACGGCGACCCGCGCAATGCGATGCTGAGCCTGAACTACCGGTATTGATCGTCATTGACCGTTTGATGCAGCGCAAGCCGGGCGCGGCTAGCCCGGCTTGCCTGCGCGTCAAAACCGGTACGTCAACGTCCCCCGTACACTGCGCGGCATGCCATACGTGCCTTGCGCATAGGTGTTGATGTTGATGTAGTGCTTGTCGAGCAGGTTTTCCACGTTCAGCTGGGCCGTCAGCTGGCGCGACAGCTGATACGTGGCCATCAGGCTGACCGTGCTGTAGGCTTGCTGCGTGATTCTTTCCTTGCCGTCCGGGCCCTCGTCGTCAAAGTAGAACTTGCTTTGCCAGTTGATGCCGCCGCCCACGATGAGGTCGGGGCGCACTTTCCAGGTGGTAAACAGTCGTGCCGTCGAGCGGGGCGACAGGGTGTTGATATCCTGCTGTTCGCGGTCCTTGGCGCGGAAGTGGCTGGCGCTGGCCGTCACGTTCCAGCCCGGCGCCAGACGACCCGACAGTTCCCCGTCGATACCACGGCTGGTGGCGCCCCGCGCCGCGTAATACGCTTGCGTGGTGGTGCCGGGAATCTTGTGTGCGCCGTCCGGCTGGGCCAGCTTGTCCTGCCTGATCTCGAAGATGCCGATGGCGCCGTTCAACTGTCCACCCGGCAACTCGCCTTTCAAGCCCACTTCCATGCTTTGCCCCGTCAGCGGGTCCAGCCAGGCGCCTGTGCGGTCCTGGTTTTCCTGCGGGCGGAAGATGTCCGTGTAGCTGGCATAGGCCGAATACACGCTGTTCAAGTCGACCACCAGGCCCGCATACGGCACGAACTTGCTCTTGGCGAAGGCAAAGCGGGCGCTGCCATCGAAGCCGATGCGGTCCTTGTCCCAGCGGCTCAGGCGCCCGCCGACGATCAGCCGGGTGTGGTCGGCAAGGTTCAGCCGCGCCGCGCCATACGCCCCATATTGCTTGGTGGTATATTTTTCCGACAGCACGGGCTCGCCCCAGGCCGGCTGCGGGTAGCTGCCGTCCCAGGCGAGAAAATTGCCGATCGGCTCGGGATCGAGTGCTTCCTTGACGCTGAACTCGGCGCGCTGCAGCGTGTAATTGGCGCCGACGATGACTTCGTGCTGGCGTCCGCCCAAGGTGAACGGGCCGGACAGCTTGAGGTCGGCGCTGCTCTGCTCGCGCTGGCCGATGTAGCGGTTCGGATAGCCGAGCATGCCCAGACCCGTGATGCGGTCCGGCCGCTCGGCCAGGAACAGCAGCGGCGTGTCTTCCGTATGCTTGCTGTACATGGCTTGCGCCTGCGCCTTCCAGCCCTGGCCCAGCGCGTGCTCCACGGTGGCGTGCACATTCGTCTGCTCCGTGGCCCAGGCGGCCCAGCGCGGCGCCGTCGAGACGGAACGGTCGAAATGCGTGCGCGTGCCGTCGCTGTACCACAGCGGGAAGCCGCCCCAGTTGCTGCCTTTCGGGTCGTTCTTCTGGTAGCTGGCGCCCACGCTGGCCACGGTGCCGGGCGCCAGGTCCGCCTCGACGGTGGCGTAGACGAGCTGGCGCTGGTTCGCATAGTGGCTGGTGAATGATTTGCGGTCTTGCCAGGCGCCGGCCACGCGGCCGCGCACGGAACCGTCGCCGTTCAGGGGCGTGGCCAGGTCGACGGTGCCGCGGTAATCGCTCCACGAGCCGGCCGCCAGCGACAGCTGGCCTTCGAACTGCCTGGCGCTGGCCCGCTTGCGCACGAGGTTGATCGAGGCGGACGGGTAGCCGGCGCCCGTCAGCAAGCCCGTGGCGCCGCGCGTCACTTCCACGCGGTCATAGATCAACGAATCCATTTCCGACTCGCCGCCCGAATACTGCACTTTATACGTGGTGGGCACGCCGTCGTACTGGAAATTGTCGACGTCGAAGCCGCGCGCGGAAAAGGTGCTGCGCTCCGTGTCGAACTGGTTGACGGCGATGCCGGGCGTGTTGCGCAGCACGTCGCGCACCGTCAGCAAGTCCTGGTCATCCATGCGCTGGCGCGTGATGACGCTGACCGATTGCGGCGTCTCGCGCAGCGACAGCACCAGGCCCGTGACGCTGGCCGTGGCCGGCGTCGTATAGGATCCCGTGCCTTCCGTGCTGGTGCTGCGCTCGGCCGTGGCGCGCACGGCGATGCCGGGCAGGGTGGCGGCGTCCGCCGCCGACGGCTGCTGGCGTACGGCGTAGTGGCCGCCGCCCTGGTCGATGGCGATCAGGCCGCTGCCGTCGAGCAGGCGGGCGAAACCGTCGGCCACCTTGTAATGGCCGTTCAAGCCGCGGCTGCTCAAGCCCGTGTACAGGCTGGCGGCGCCGGAAATGCTGACGCCGGCCTCGGCCGCAAACGCGGACAGGGCCGTGCTGAGGGGGCCGGCGGCCACCTGGTAGTGACGCGCTGGGCCATCCTGCTGCAGCTGCTGCGCGTGCGCGAGCGGTGCCAGGGCCAGGCTGCCCAGCAGGGCGAGGGTGATGCTGGTGTTGCGGTAGTGCTTCATTGCGTGTTTCCCTTCGTTCATGTGTTGGTCCTGTGTGGATTGACGGGGCACATGGCGGAAAGGGACATTCTTTGTAAAAGTTTTATGCGGGCTCGACCGAAATCCAGAAACGGCTAGGGCGCCGCACGCGGATGGGCAGCGACGCTTGCAGCAGGGCCAGCAGCGCGTCCGTGTCGCGCAGCTGGTAGACGCCCGAGACGCGCAGGCGCGCCACGGCCGGATCGCAGCGCACGACGCCGTGGCGGTAGCGCGCCAGCTGCGCCAGCACGTCGGCCAGCGGCGTGTCGTCCGCGTACAGCAAGCCCTTGAGCCAGGCGTTTGCATGCGGCGCCAGCGGCTGCGGCGTGCTGGCGGCCGCCGCGTCGAAGCTGGCTTGCCAGCCGGCCTGCAGAATGACGGGACGGCCTTCGGCGGGCCGCACTTCGACGGCGCCCTGCGCCACGGCCACATGGGTGCGCGCGCCCAGCAGGCTGGCGTCCTGGCGCACCGTGAAGCGCGTGCCGATGGCACGCACGCTGCCGTTGCTGGTGCGCACGATGAATGGGCGCCGGCCAGGATGGGGATCGGGGGCCGTCGCCACGTGGATTTCGCCGGCACGCAGGTGCACCAGGCGCAGCGCGGCGCTGAAGCCGATATCGGCGGCGCTGGCCGTGTTCAGGCTCAGGCGGCTGCCGTCGGCCAGGGTCAGGTGGCGGATCTCGCCCGTGGCCGTGCGCAGGTCGGCCGTCCATTCCTGCCACGGCGCCACCTTCAGCATGGCCCAGCCGGCAGGTCCGGCGACGATCAGCACGGCCAGGGGTTTCAGGGTGGCGCGGCGCTGGACGCGGGCTGGGCGGTCCAGTACCGGCATGGCCAGCGGCGCGGACAGCATGCCGAAGGTGCGGCACACCTGCTCGGCCCGTTGCCAGGCCGCCTCATTGCGCGGATGGCGGGCGCGCCAGCGGGCCAGCGCCTGCCGTGACGCGTCGTCCAGTTCGCCGCCTTGCAGGCGCATCATCCAGTGCGCCGCTTCATGCGCGGCGTGCGCATCGATGGCGGTGCTCATGCCAGCAGCAGGATGCATTGTGCCAGCGCCTGCACCATGTAGCGCTTGACGGTACGCTCGCTGATGTTCAGGCGCGCGGCGATCTCGGCGTAGCCCAGGCCTTCCAGCTGCGACAGCAGGAACGCCGTGCGCACCTTCGCGCCCAGGCCATCGAGCAGCGTATCGATCTGGTGCAGCGTTTCCAGGATCAGCAAGCGCTCTTCCGCCGACGGAGTGACGGGCGCGGGCAACTGGGCCAGGGTGGCCAGCCAGGCCTGTTCCAGCGACTGGCGGCGGTAATGGTCGATCAGCAGGCGCCGCGCCACGGTGGTCAGGTAGGCGCGCGGCGTGCGCAGGCCGACGGCGCGCTCCGTTGGCGTGGCCAGCAATTTGACGAAGGTATCTTGCGCCAGGTCGGCCGCGTGGTCCGTGCAGGACAGTTTGCCGCGCAGCCAGCGCAGCAGCCAGGGATGGTGTTCGCCGTACAGTCGGGCGACGGGATCGGCGGCGGGGGATACGGCATACGTCACGGCACACTCCAGGTTGGCGCGGAAGTCCCCATGCCGCAGGCGTGCAGGTGCTTCTTAAATGCGAATGGTTCTCATTTTACATTGACGTGCCTGAATGTCAATGGAGGCGCCATGGGCGGCAGCATGGCTCGATGGCATGGAGTTGCTATGTGGAAATATTTAATATATTATCTTTTATGGCAATATTAATTGTGTTGAATCAACTAATATTTCGATGAAACTTACTTTGAATCTGGATTTCTTGTGCGTAAACATAGTGTGCGTGGTGTATTGAGTGTCTTGCTGGCTGCGGCCGGCGCGAGTGCCGGGGCAAGCCAGGCGGGTGACGAGGTCGTGGCGGCGCCGGTGGTGGAAACCCCGGCGGCGGCGCCTGCCGTGGCCGGAGCGGCCGCCGCGCCGGTCGTCGCGAAGCTGAGCCTGGTATCGTCGGGCGAGCAGATGGTGGTGGAGTACGGCACCAGCGGCAGCGCGGAAGAGTGCAAGGATTTTACGCCGGCGGGCAAGGTGTACGACGCCACGACCTTGCGCGAGAAATTGCTGCCATTTATTTCGAAGATGGTCGAGCGCTCGCGGCGCATGACGGGCGTGCTGCCGGAAGTGGAGAAGACGCTGACGGCGGGCGAGCCGGTGTGGGTGCAGGCCTACGCCGACTGGCCGGCCGAACATGGCTTGCGCGCCGGTTCCTGCGGGCCCTTGACCTTGCAGCTGACGCCGGCAGCGGGCAAGAAATACCAGGTGGAGTTCCGTTTCCTCGGTGACAACAAGTGCAGGCAGGTGTTGCTCGACGTGACGGACCCGGCGGCGAAACAGGAAATCGCCGCGCCCGTCACCGCCAGCTGCGCGGCGCCGAAAAAATCGCTGTTCGGCCTGTTTTAAGCGCTGTTGCGGGCGGAGCGGTCAACTTAACAGAGTGACAAAGGCCATTCCGCTATACTGGCGGCCCGACATCGTAGCCCGAAAACCACCATGGACCTCAGTACCCACGCCGCCGTCGTCAATTGCGAAGCGTATCGCGACGGCAAGAAGATCGCGCATTTCGATATCGACAAGGTGAGCGATTTTCTCGGCGACCCCGACTGCTTCGTCTGGATCGGCCTGGCCGGCCCCGATGCCACGGCCATGCAGGCGCTGCAGGCGGCTTTCGGCCTGCACGAACTGGCCGTCGAGGATGCGGAAGGGGCGCACGAGCGGCCCAAGCTGGAGGAGTACGGCGACACCCTGTTCATGGTGCTGCATACGGCCAGCCTTGACGGCGACGCCATCGTCTACGGCGAAACCCACGTCTTTCTCGGCTGCCGCTTCATCATCACCGTGCGCCATGGCACCTCGGCCGGCTATGCGAAGTTGCGCGAACGCAAGGAAAGCGTGCCGGACAAGCTGGCCAGCGGTCCCGGCTATGTGCTGTATTCCATCATCGATTTCATCGTCGACCAGTATCAGCCCTGCATCGACCATCTGCAGGCCAGGTTCCAGCAGTATGAAACCCAGCTGTTCAAGCCCAGCCTGAGCGAAGACAAGCTGCAGGATTTCTACCAGCTCAAGACGGAACTGCTGAAACTCGACGCGGCCGTCAACCCCCTGCATGAAATCTGCACCCAGCTGATCCGTTTCCATGGCGACATCGTGCCCAAGGAAAACCGCATCTATTACCGCGACATCCTCGACCACGTGAAGCGCGTCACGCACACGGCGGGCCAGATGCGCGAGATGGTCAATTCCGCCATGCAAGTGGCTTTGGGGCAAATTTCGATCCGCCAGAACGAGGTCGTCAAGCGCCTGGCCGGCTGGGGCGCCATCCTGGCCGTGCCCACCATGGTCTTCAGCCTGTACGGCATGAATTTCGAATTCATGCCCGAGCTGAAATGGCGCGGCAGCTACCCGGCCGTGATCGTCGGCATCTTCGTCGGCTGCTACCTGTTGCACCGCCGCCTGAAGCGCGACGGCTGGCTGTAGCGGCGGCGGGCGGCATGCAAATATTGGAGAGTTTTCCCGCCGAATTAGCTGCTACGATGAAATGGTCTTAGTGAAGGTGGTTGATGGCAGGTGGCTGAACCTCCTTGGCGTGGATAGCGGTCCGGCCGGCGCTGTACCCCAGAGCCGCCGGTGCGGACCACATCGTCTGTCCGACGCCACAAGGCTCCTGGTTTCCAGGAGCCTTTTTTTTGCCCGTGCCGCCCGTGCCGCCCGTGCCGCCTATGCCGCCTATGCCGGCGCCACGGCGCCCGCTGCTTCCAGGATCAGCGCCGTCACCTCGGCGGGGCGCGAGGCCAGCGAGGCGTGGCTGGCGTTCAGGGTGATGACTTTTCTCGCGTTCAGGCGCGCCGCCATGCGTTCCTGGTTGACGGGGGCAATCATGCGGTCGGCGCTGGAAATCTGGTACCAGCTGGGTTTGTGTTTCCACGCCGGGTCGCTGACGGTGTCGCCGAAGGTGCTGGCCAGCGGCGCCTTTTGCACCACGCCCAGCACGGCGCCTTCTTCCGCATCAAGGTCCTGGCAAAAGCTGTCGTGGTATTGCTCGGCCTTCACCCACAGGTAGCCGTCGCTGTCGCCTTCCAGGTTGGCCGCGCCGAGGGGCGGGTGTTCCTGGGTGATGCTGCCCGGGCTTTCGCCCGCGTCGGGGGCGAAGGCGGCGATGTACACGAGGCCGACGACGTTCGGCGCGTTGCCGGCCACGCTGATGACGGCGCCGCCGTAGGAGTGGCCCACCAGCAATACCGGTCCCTGCACCTGCGCCACCATCTTGCGCGTGCGTTCGGCGTCGTCGGCCAGCGAGGTGAGGGGCAGTTCGACGGCGCGGATGGCCGTATGGCCCTGGCGGCGCAATTCCAGGATGACGCGGCTCCAGTGGGCGGCGCCACCCCAGAAACCATGGACGAGGACGATGGTGGCTTGCTTGCTCATACGGGTACTCCTTGTGGTGTAGGGAAGGACGTATACCGTGCAGTTGCCTGGAAGGAACGACACGGCGGCAGGTGCTCATCCATTGTAGACCTTCCCGGCGCACATGGCCGCCGGCGTTTTACTTTTCCCAGCGCATGGCTTCGATGGCATGGACCACGGCCGTCTCATACTCGATGAAGAAGTCGGCGTGGGCGGCGTTGTCGAGCACCAGCAGCGTGCTGCCCGGCAGCGCCGCCACGGTGCGCGCAAAGTCGGCCTGGTGCGCCTGCGGGTAGATGCGCAGGAAGGTGCGCGTCGCCGCCAGCAGGCGCGGTTCGCTCTGCGCCGTGAGCCAGGGCGTGACGTCGCGCAGGCTGCCCGGCTGGGCGGCGATCACCAGCGCCGGTGCGCGCACGGCCCGGTAGTCGGGGGCATGGGCGTACGCGCCCGTGGCCATGGCCGTGGCGATGGCCGCCGGCGTAGCGGGGCGCACCGAGCCGTCGGCCTGCACCTGCAGCGTATCGCGCCAGTAGGCATCGAGGGCCGGCCACCACTGCTTGTGGATGCGCTGCGCATAGGCGATCGAGGCGTCCATCGACGCCATGTCGGCCGGCGCCGGCGCGGGCGGGTTCAGCTCATCCTCGTCGGGTTCCGGTTCGCCGCGCCAGGGCAGGGGATTGTTGTAGTCGAACGTGGTGTCGAGGTAGACGACGCCGCGCACGCGGCCCGGATGGCGGCCGGCGAACAAGGTCACCTCGTTGCCGGCGATGGAATGGCCGGCCAGGATGATGCGCCGGACCTGCAAGGCGTCGAGCACGGCCAGCAGGTCGGCCACCAGGGTGGCGGGCGCGTAGCTGGCGCCGTCCACGGGCAGCGGCTTGCTGGAAGAGCCATCGCCGCGGCGCGTGACGGCCAGCACGCGGTGGCGGCGCGCCAGCGCGGGCGCCAGGCTGTCGAATGCATGCGCATTGCCGCCCAGGCCGGACAGCAGCACGATCACATCGTCCTCGCTGCCAGGAGCGCCGCGCCAGTCGCGCACGTGCAGGCTGACGCCGGGGGCGACGGCGATGCGCCGGTCGGTCACCGCGGCGGCGAATGGCAGCGTGCCACCACCGCCGCAGGCGGCCAGGCCGGCCAGCGCACCCATGCCGAACAGCAGGCGCCGGCGGGCGTGGAAATGGGGGATGGCGTCGTCGGTTCCGGTCATGCGGTACTCCTGTAGGGATGAGGGCATGGCCAGTATCGGCGCCGCGCATGAAGCGCCGCTGAGGATGGGGTGAAGGAAGGCTGAAGACGGCGCCGGCCGGCACCGCCTCCTAGTGCGACACCAGCACCGGCAAGGTCATCTCCTGCAGCACCGTGCGCGTGACGCCGCCCAGCAACGTTTCGCGCAGGCGCATGTGGCCATAGCAGCCCATCACCAGCAGGTCGCACCGGCGTTGCGCGGCCATGGCCAGCAGGGCCGCGCCCACGTCCTGGCCAGGCGGCGTGTCGTGTTGCAGCACGTCGACGTTGACGCCGTGGCGCGCCAGGTACAGGGCCAGGTCGGCGCCCGGCTGTTCGCCATGCGCGGCCGGCTGCGCGTGGGAATTGACGACGGCCAGGGTCACCTGCTGCGCGCGCCGCAGCAGCGGCAGCGCATCGGTGATGGCGCGCAGCGCTTCGGCGCTGCCGTTCCAGGCCAGCAGCGGGCGCTGGCCGATGGCGGCGGTCGCCGTGGGCGAGGGCGCGTGCGGCACCATCAGCACGGGGCGGCCGCAATGCAGCATCAGGTACTCGGCCGTGCCGGCGATCACGCGCGAGGGCGTGTCCTGCGCGTCCGTCTGGCCCAGGATCAGCAAGTCGCAATAGCGCGCCTGCAGCAGCAGGGCGCCTTGCGCGTCGTCGTCGACGAAGCGCGTTTCATACGCCGACAAGCCTTCTTCGCGGGCGATGCACTCGAAGTCGTGCAAGGCGTCGCTGGCCTGGCCGCGCAGCGCCTGCATTTGCGCCGGCGCGAACTGCAAGGCGTTGACGCCGCCGCCATACGCGTAGCGCGAGATGCCGCTCATGGCCGAGCCGATCAGGTGCGCCCCTTCGGCGATGGCCAGGCGCACTGCCAGGCGGACGCGCCGCGGGCAGTGGCTAGAATTGTCTACGTGGACCAGCAGGGTGGTGTAGGGCATGGCATCGTCCTGGAAAGTGGGGAAAGGGGGAAGGGAGGACTCGGCTCAAGGCTGCAGCACATAACTGCCCGGTGCGTCGCCCAGGGCGCCGCCCATCGCCGGCGGCGTCGCCCGCCCGCCCGAGCGTTCCGCCAGCCAGGCCTGCCAGGCAGGCCACCATGAACCCTGCTGGTGCGGCACGTCCCGCTGCCAGCTGTCCGCGTCGATATACGCATCGTCGTGGCGGTGCGTGGCCAGCTGGTAGCTGCGGCGCGCCTGGCCCGGTGGCGAGACGACGCCCGCATTGTGGCCGCCCGAGGTCAGCAGAAAGGTGACGTCCGTGTCGGTGAGCAGCTGCAGCTTGTAGACGGAGCGCCACGGCGCCACGTGGTCCGTCAAGGTGCCCACGGCGAAGATGGGCGCGTCGATGTCGGGCAGGGCGATGTGGCGGCCCGCCGTGCGGTAGCGGCCTTCGGCCAGGTCGTTGTGCAGGAACAGGCGGCGCAGGTATTCCGAGTGCATGCGGCAAGGCATGCGCGTAGCGTCCGCGTTCCACGCCATCAGGTCGCTGTCCTGCTCATCGAGACCCAGCAGATAGTGGTTCAGCCGGCGCGACCAGATCAGGTCGTTCGAGCGCAGCAGCTGGAAGGCGCCCGCCATCTGCCGCGTATCGAGATAGCCCTGCTTCCACATGGCCGCTTCCAGGAAGCTGACCTGGCTCTCGTCGATGAACAGCGACAGCTCGCCCGGTTCCTTGAAGTCCACCTGCGACGCCAGCATCGTCAGGCTGGCCAGGCGCGTGTCGCCGTCGCGCGCCATGCTGGCGGCGGCGATCGCCAGCAGGGTGCCGCCCAGGCAATAGCCGACGGCGTGCACCTGCGGCGCCCGCGCGATGGCCGCCACCGCGTCGAGCGCGGCCATCACGCCCAGCTGGCGGTAGTCTTCCAGCGACAGCTCGCGGTCTTCCTCGCCCGGGTTTTTCCACGAAATCATGAACACCGTGTGGCCCTGCCCGACCAGGTAGCGCACCAGGGAATTGTGCGGCGACAGGTCGAGAATATAGAACTTCATGATCCAGGCGGGCACGAACAGCACGGGCGTCGCGTGCACCTTGGCCGTCGTTGGCGCGTACTGGATCAATTCGATCAAGTCGTTGCGGTACACGACCTTGCCCGGCGTGACGGCCACGTTCCCGCCCACTTGATAGCGGCGCGCATCGGGCGCATATGGTCCCATGGCCGCGTGCTGCCAGTCGTCGGCCGCGCGGGCCATGCCGCGCGCCAGGTTGGCGCTGCCGCTCTCCAGCGTGGCCTGCCGCACCACGGGATTGGTCAGCGGGAAGTTCGACGGCGCCAGCATGTCGAGCCACTGGCGCACGGTAAACGTGACGACATCCTCGTGGTGCGGCGAGACGCCGCGCACGCCCGTCGTGGCGCGGTGCCACCACTGCTGCTGCAGCAGAAAGCCCTGGTAGACCAGGTTGTAGGGCCAGCGCTGCCAGGCCGGGTCGTCGAAGCGGCGGTCCTGCGGCAGCGGGGCAATGCACGGCGGTTGCGCGCTGGCGCCCGGCAGCGCCGCATGCATGGCGTACTGCTGCCAGCGGTCGATCTTCTTCCACGCTTCCAGCAGCAGGGTTTGCTGTTTCGATGGCGCCAGCGCCAGGTGGCCGAGCCAGTCCGCATAGGCATTGCCCAGGGCGACGGGCGAGATGCCGCCCGTGAACTTGCCCAGCCAGGCATTCAGCAGCAGGTCCAGGGTGGCGCCTTCCGGCGCGCTTTCCGGGTAATCGGGCACGGGCGCGCCTTGCCAGGCGCTGCCTGCGCGTTCATGTGCCGTTGCTAGCTGCGGCTTCTTGCTCATCCGGAACTCCCGTCATTTTTTTACAGGATAGCAAGAGCTTGTTCAAAAAATTATGATCTACATCAAGTTTGGCCGGATACGCCTGCCGCCCGTGCCTCTTCGATGATCCACGCCATGAACGCCTGCACGGCGGGGCGCGCGGCCGCATCGGGACGCGCCACCAGGTAGTAGGCAAAGCGCGCGGGCCACGGCAGGTCCAGCACCTGCACCAGGCGTCCGGCGGCGATTTCCTCCTGCGCATACAGCTGCGGCACGAGGGCCAAGCCCTGGCCCGCCTCGGCCGCGCGTATCAACAGGAAATCGTCCTCGAAGGCGGAACCGCGCGCCGCACGCTCCTCATCGGGCGCGCCGTGCGCGGCCAGCCACAGGGGCCAGTCGGCGCGGTCCGTGTCGTGCAGCAGCGGGTAGCGCAGGCAATCGGCTGGCGCGATTATCGGTGGCTGGCCCGCCACCAGGGCCGGGCTGGCGACGGGCACCAGCACGGGCGCCATCAGCCGCGTCACCAGCAGGCCCGGATAGTCGCCGAGGCCGTGGCGCAGCGCCACGTCGACGCGGTCGCGGCGCAGGTCGACCAGGGCCGACGTGGCTTCCACGCGCACCTCGATCTGCGGGTGGCGCTGGTTGAAGCGGCCCAGGCGCGGCACCAGCCAGGCGGCGGCAAAGGTGGCCACCGTGCTGATGGTCAGCGTCTGGCGCCCGGCAATGTCTTCCAGCGCCTGGCTGGCGCTGGCGATCTGCGCGAATGCGGCCAGCAGGGCAGGGTGAACCTTGCCGCCCGCTTCCGTCAGGCGCAAACCCTGGCGTTCGCGCGTAAACAGCGCCATGCCGACCCGCTCTTCGAGCAAGCGGATCTGCTGGCTGACGGCACCCGACGTCACATGCAGCGCCTCGGCGGCGGCCTTGATGCTGCCGCGCTGGCCCACTTCGACAAAGGCGCGCAGTGCCTGGAGCGGTAAAGGATGGTTCATCGGTATAGTTTTTCTATAGTCATGAGGCAAAAAGCATCGTTTCAGTTTTATTCGACAGCAACGCATTATACGGGCCTGCGACGCTCATTTCGACGTTGAGTAAAACTATATCAATAGGATGGCTATGCTACTTTCACATCGGCAACTTTGCCTGATCTTGCTGTGCACGACGCAATTCGTCGCCTTGCTCGATTTTTCCATCACCATGATTCCCTTGCCGCAAATCCAGCACAGCCTGGGCTTCACCCCGGGCGGCTTGCAGTGGGTCATCAACGCCTATGGCGTGGCCATCGCCGGCTTCCTGCTGCTGGGCGGGCGCGCGGCCGACATGTTCGGCCGCCGCCGCGTCTTCCTCGCCGGCGTGCTGCTGTTTACGGCGGCGTCCCTGCTCGGCGGCTTTTCGCACAGCCCGGCCATGCTGGTGGCCACGCGCGCGCTGCAGGGCCTGGGCGCCGCCATGTTTTCGCCGGCCGCATTCTCGCTGCTGCTGGCCGTCTTTCCCGAGCCCGCGCAGCGCAACCGGGCGCTGGGCGCCTGGACGGCCGTGGCGGCCAGCGGCTTTGTCGCGGGCCTGATACTGGGCGGCTTCATCACCGACCTGCTGGGCTGGCGCTGGGTGCTGTGGATCAATGTACCCGTCGGCGCGCTGGTGCTGGCGCTGTCGCCCGCCTTGCCGGCAGGCAAACCCGATGCCGCCGCGGCGTCCGGTACGCTCGACGTGTGGGGTGCGCTGCTGGTGGCCTCGGGCGCGGCCATGCTGGTGTTTGCCTTTGCCAACAGCGAACATGTGGGCCTGGCGCACCCGCTCACGTTCGCCCTGGTCGCCGCGGCGCTGGCCCTGCTGGCCTTGTTCGTCTGGGTCGAGAGCCGCGTGGCCGCGCCGCTGATGCCGCTGGCCGTCTTCTGGCGCCGCTCGACGGGCGGTGCGAACGTGGTGTCGTTGCTGGCCAATACGGCGCTGGGCCCCACCTTTGTCGTCGTGGCGCTGGCCATGCAGGAAGTGCTGGGGTTTTCCGCCACGCGCACGGGGCTGGGACTGCTGCCCATGGCCATCGCCTTTACGCTGGCCAGCGCCTGGGCCGGGCCGGCGCTGATCGCCCGCTGCGGCACCAAGCCCGTCATCGTCGGCGGCATGCTGCTGTTCATCGGCGGCCTGGCACTGCTGGGCAGCGCGCTGGCCACATTGTCCGCCTGGGGCGCGTCCATCCTGCCCGGCACCGTGCTGGCCGGCATCGGCTACGGCCTGGCCTTTCCCGCCTGGACCGTGGCCGGCATCGACGGCGTGCCGGAAGCGGACCATGGCCTGGCGGGCGGCATGCTGACCACCACGCAGGAAGTCGGTTCCGCCGTGGGACTGGCCGTGGGCGTGGCCGTCAGCATCGCCGTGCTGGCCGGCGGCGGCACGGCCGCGCAAGGCTACAGCAGCGCCATCCTCGTTTCCGCCTGCCTGGTGGCGGCGGGCCTGGCCTGCGCCGTGGCCATCCTGCCCGGCAGGGCCGCGCGCCAGGAGGCGACGCCATGATCGAGCTGTACACCGACAGTTCGCCCAACGGTTTCAAGGCCACCATCGCGCTGGCCGAACTGGGCTTGCCGTACCGGCTGCGCCACGTGCGCATCGAGCAGGGCGAGCACCGTCAAGCCGCTTTCCTGGCCCTCAATCCGCACGGCCGCATACCCGTACTGGTCGATCACGAGGCGGGCATCACCGTGTTCGAATCGGCCGCCATCCTGCTGTACCTGGCCGAGAAGACGGGGCGCCTGCTGCCGGCGCACCCCGCGCAGCGCTGGGCCGCCATCACCTGGCTGGCCTTCCACGCGGCCAGCATGGGGCCGCTGCTGGGCCAGCGCGTGCATTTCGAGATTGCCGAAGCGGGCGCGAATGCCGCCGCGGCGGCGCATTTCCGCCAGCTGTGCGACGCGGCCTTCGCCACCATGGAAGGCCGCCTGGCCGCCTGCGCCTACCTGGCCGGCGACGAGTATTCGATGGCCGATATCGCCAGCTTCGGCTGGCTGCACATCGCGCGGCTGGTCGGCTTCGACTTTTCTGCCTGGCCGCACGTGCGTGCCTGGTACGCCCGCGTGGCGGCCCGCCCGGCCGTCCGGCTGGGCATCTCCATTCCCGCGCCCGCCACGGGCGCCTGATCCACGACAAGGAACCCCATGACCATTGACACCTCCGGCGCGTCCTCGCACGCGTTTGCCCATCACCCCGGCTACCGCCGCATGTTCGCGCCCGGCGCGCTCACGCTCGGCATCTTCCTGCCGCTGCGCTTTTACCAGGGCGACATGCGGGCGCTGGCCGGCCAGGCCGACCTTGTCGCCGCCATGGACCGGCAAGGCTTTGCCGCCGCCTGGGTGCGCGACATTCCCCTGTACGACCGCCGCTTCGGCGATGCGGGCCAGCTGTTCGACCCGTGGACCTACCTGGCATACCTGGCGGCGCGCACGCAGACGCTGGCCCTGGCCACGGGCAGCGCCATCTTCACGCTGCGCCATCCCGTCGACCTGGCCAAGGCTGCCGCCAGCATCGACCAGCTGTCGGGCGGACGCCTGGTGCTGGGCACGGCCGCGGGCGACCGCGCCAGCGAATTTCCCGCGTATGGCGTGCCGCACGCGACGCGCGGCGAACGCTATGCGCAGGCGGTGCACATGTTCCGCCAGCTGCTGCGCCCCGGCCCGGCACAGATCAGCGGCCCGCTGGGCAGCCTCGATGGCCTCGAACTGCTGCCGAAACCGGCCGCCGGCGCCATTCCCCTGGTCGTCACCAGTTCCTCGGGTCAGCCTTTGGCATGGATAGGACGCCACGCGGATGGCTGGCTGACGTATCCGGAAGCGACGCATACGCCGGACGGCCCGCGCCGCCTGGCGGACAAGATCCGCGCCTGGCGCGCCTGCATCCCCGATGGCGGCTTCCGCCCGCACATGTGCAACGAATGGCTGGACCTGGTGGACGACGCCGATTACCCGCGCACGCCCGTGCGCAGCGGTTATGTGCTGCGCACGGGGCGCAAGGGCTTGATCGACCTGCTGGGCGAGTGGCGCGACGCGGGCGTCAACCACGCGGCACTGGGCATCCAGCACGGGCAGCGGCCGGCGGCGCAAGTGCTGCAGGAGCTGGCCGAGGAGGTGCTGCCGCATTTTCCCTCGCATGCGGGCGTGCCGGCGCGCGGCCCGCAGTGGTGAGGGGCCGCTAGAACGCCTGGCTGGCGGCGTAAATGAGCAGGCCGGCCAGGCCGCCGACGACGGTACCGTTGATGCGGATGAATTGCAGGTCGCGGCCGATGGCCAGCTCGATGCGGCTGCTCATTTCTTCCTTGCTCCACAGGGCCAGGCGGTTTTCGATGAAGGCGCCCACTTCGCCCCGGTAGCGGCGCACCAGCGTGCCGCTGCCGGCGACGATGGCGTCGTTCAGCCAGGCGCGCGCGGCCGCGTCCTTGCCCAGCACCTTGCCCGTGTTCTGCGCCAGGCCGGCGATGGCCTCCGCCAGCACGGGCCGGTCGGCGTGCAGGTCGGCCAGCAGGCGCGCGTGGATGGTGTCCCACAGCTCGCCCAGCATGGCTTGCACGGTGTCGCTGGCGACCAGCTGCTGCTGGTAGCGGCGCACGGTCTCCTGCCAGTGCGGATCGGCCTTCAGGTGCAGCGCGCTGTCGGCGATCCAGCCGGCGATGCGCTGGCGCAGCGGGTGGCCGGGGTCGAGGCGCACGGCGAGGGCAAACTTTTGCAGCGAGGCGATCATGCGCGGTTCATACGCCTTCAAGGCCTTTTTCACGAGCGCGTTCTCGATCTGGAAGGCGCCCAGCGCGAAGTCGCCGATGGCGGCGTGGTGGCGCTCGTCGGCCAGGTAGGCGGCGCTGCGGTCGAGCAGGAAATCCACCAGTTCCTGCGGCTTGCCGTCGGCGACCAGCGCATCGATGCAGTCGGCCGCGACGTCCGACACGTTCAACTGGCCCAGGTAGGCGCTGGCCTGTGCGCGCAGCAGCCGGCCCAGTTTTTCATGGTCGGCCATCGCCAGCAGCTGCTTGGCGACGCCGGCGCTGGCCATGCCCAGCTGGCGCGCATGCTGCGGGTCGTCCAGCCAGGCGCCCAGCCGTCCGGCCGGATCGGCTTGCGCGATGCGCTCGGCGATGCCTTGCTCGGTGATGAAATGGTTTTCCACGAAGGCGCCCAGGCTGCGCCCGATTTCCGTCTTGCTGTTCGGGATGATGGCCGTGTGCCACAGCGGAATGCCCAGCGGGTGGCGGAACAGGGCGACAACGGCGAACCAGTCGGCAATCGCGCCCACCATCGCGGCCTCGGCAAACGCCTCCACATAGCCCCAGGCCGGGTGGCCGCCGCGCTGCGCGCGGGCGACGGCAAACACCAGCGCCGCCAGCAGCAGCAAGCCGGCGGCCAGCAGCTGCATATTGCGCAGGCGCGCGCGCTGAAGCTGGTCCGTGCTGCGGTCCAGCTGTTCGATGAGGTCGGGGGAGCGTTGCATGGATGGCGGCCTGCTTGGGTTGCGAGACCGCCATCTTAAGGCGCCGGCGGCGAAACGTGTCGCCGGCGTGAAGGATTACTGCGGCGGGTGCAGCAGCGAACGGCGGCGCGCGTAGCCGAAGTAGATGATCAGGCCCAGCACGAGCCAGATGGAAAAGGCGACCCAGGTGACCCAGCTGAGGAAGGTCATCAGGCCCACGCACAGGATCACGGCCAGCGCCGGCACATACGGCACGCCAGGGCAGCGGAAGGCGCGCGGCAGGTCGGGACGGCGCTTGCGCAGCACCACGACGGCGACGGACACCATGGTGAAGGCGGCCAGGGTGCCGATGTTGATCAGCTCAGCGAGGATGTTGAGCGGGATCACGGCGGCGATCAGGCCGAACACGATGCCCACCAGCCAGGTGGCGAAGAACGGCGTGTGGAAGCGCGGATGCACGGTCGACAGGCGCTTGGGCAGCAAGCCGTCGCGCGACATGGCGAAGATGATGCGCGTCTGGCCGAAGGCCATCACGAGGATCACGGTGGTCATGCCGAGGATGGCGCCCAGGTCGACGAAGCCGGCGATCCATTTTTCGCCCGCGTATTGCAGGGCCAGCGAGACGGGATGGTCGACGCCGAGGAATTTCTGGTATGGCACGATGCCCGTCATGATGGCCGAGACCACCACGTACAGCACGGCGCACACGGCCAGCGAGCCGATAATGCCGATCGGCAGATCGCGCGCCGGCTTCTTGACTTCCTCGGCGGCCGAGGTGACGGCGTCGAAGCCGATGAAGGCGAAGAACACGAGGGCGGCGGCGCTCAGCATGCCGTGGTAGCCGAACGGCATGTAAGGCTGCCAGTTGGCCGGCTGCACGTGGCGCGCGCCGAAGATGATGAACAGCAGCACCACGCCCACCTTGATGGCCACCATGATGTTGTTCAGGCGCGCCGATTCGCGCACGCCCCAGCCCAGCATGGCTGTCAGGGCCAGCATGATGACGAGGGCCGGCAGGTTGATGAAGGTGGTCACGCCAGGCAGGGCGCCGGGGGCGGCCGTCAAGGCCACGGGCAGCACGATGCCAAAGCCCGACAGCAGCGACTGGAAGTAGCCGGACCAGCCGACGGAGACGGCGGCCGCGGCCAGGCCGTACTCGAGCAGCAGGTCCCAGCCTATCATCCAGGCGGCCAGCTCGCCCAGGGTGGCATAGCTGTAGGTATAGATGGAGCCGGCCACCGGCACGGTGGAGGCGAATTCCGCATAGCACAGGGCGGCGAAGCAGCAGGCGACGGCCGCCACGACGAAGGACAGCGAGAGGGCGGGGCCAGCCGTCAGGGCGCCCGTGCCGGTGAGCACGAAAATGCCGGTGCCGACGATGGCGCCTATGCCCATGAGCACCAGGTCGAAGGGGCCCAGCACTTTTGCCAGTCCTCCCGGCTTCTTGCTGTGGGCGATCATATCATCCAAATTCTTGGTTCTAAATAAGCTCACTGTCTCTCCTGTGTGTTTTTGTCATGGCGCCATTGCCGCCTCGTGGGCAGCACGACGCAGCCAGATTCTAGCCCAGCCTGCAGGCATTCTAGAAGGAAATATGTACTTTGCCGTGCACGCCAGCGCTGCAAGCTTGTCCAGCAGGCAAAAAAAAGCCCCGGGATGATGGACCGGGGCCGTAAAGGAGACTGCCTTGCCTGCTTAATGACTTACTTGGCGAAGTGCGCTTCGATTTCCTCGAGGGTCTTTCCCTTGGTTTCCGGCAACAAAAACGCGGCGGCCAGGAAGTACACGACGGTGCAGCCGGCGCCGAAGAAGAACAGGGTCGAATAGCCGTGCAAGCCCACCGTCGGCAGGAAGATGGCGGCGATCACCGTCGAGACGAACTGGTTCACCAGCAGCGCGATGCTCATGCCGTTCGAGCGTATGCGCGTCGGCATCAGCTCGGACAGGGCCAGCCACACGCACACGCCCGGCCCCACGGCAAAGCTGGAGACAAACACGCAGATGGCGACCGCCACCAGCCAGCCGTGCGTGGACGAGGGCACGGGGCCCAGGCTGGCCTTCTCGATGCGCAGCGGCGCCTCGCGCCCGGCGGCCGGGTCGGCGAACGGATTCAGGTGCAGCTTGCGGAAGAACACGCCGATGACGCTGTCGGCCTGCACCGCATCCTCGCGGGCGATCGTCACCTGGCGCAGCACGGGATCGTCGCTGCGCAGGCTCTTCACGTTGGTGAACGGGCCGTAGGCGTAGGCGATGGTCAGCTGCTGCGGCGTGCCGTCGGCGGCCGCGCCCAGCGCGCTCAGGGTGGCCGCATCGAGGCGCAGGGCCAGGCCATCGTTCCGGATCTGCGCGGCGATGGCGGGACGCACGTCGGCCAGGCCCGCTTCGGCGCCGCGGAACAGCAGGCCCGCCGCCAGCAGCGAGACGATGATGCCGCCCGTGCCCAGCATCAGCAGGAACTTGCGGCCCTTGCGGTCCACCAGCAGCACGGCCACCACCGTCATCACGGCGTTCAGCACTTTCAGCAGGACGTCGGCCATGTTGGCCGAGGCGCCGGACAGGCCGGCCTGGTTGAGGATGTTGACGACATAGGCGAGGATGGAATTGATGCCCGTCGCCTGCGTGCAGGCCAGGATCAGACAGGCCAGCAGGAAGGGCAGCACGTAGCGGCGGCTCAGCAGCGGGTCCCTGGCCTTGCCCTTGCCGTCCACTCTGGCCGCATTTTCGGGGGTATCGAGGATCTCGCGCAGTTCCGCGTCCGCTTCATGGGGCAAACGCGTGCGCAGCAGCGACTGGCGCGCCTGTTCCACGCGGCCGCGGCGGGCCAGCCAGCGCGGCGACTCGGCCAGCAGCAGGGCGCCGATGGTAAACACGAGGCCCGGCGTCAGGCACACCCAGAAGATGCTGCGCCAGGCGTGGTCCTTGGCCGTGAAGATGGCGGCAATGCGGCCCGCCTCGGGCAGCGCCTGCGCCACCTGCGTGGCCGTTTCCACCGTCTGCGCCTGCACCAGGCCGATCAGGGCGGCCGCCACCAGGCCGATGGTCAGCAGCAGCTGGAACAGGGCCGCGCCCCGTCCCCGCTGTTGCGCGGGCAGGCATTCGGCCAGGTACAGGGGCACGACGACGCCGATCAAGCCGCCGCTGATGCCTTGCAGCAAGCGACCGAGCAGCAGCGGCGTGTAGCCGTCGGCCAGGGCGATCAGGGGGATGCTGGCGCTGAACAGGGCGCCGGCCCAGAACATGACCCAGCGCCGCCCCAGCAGGTCGGCCAGGGCGCCGGCGAACAGCGACGACAGGACGGAACCCAGGAGCACGGCGGCAACGATAAAGCTCAGCTGCTGGGCCGTCAGTTTCCACGCCACCGAGGCCGTCGATTCCAGGTAGGGCAGGGCGCCGGCGATGATGCCGATGTCTATGCCGTACAGCAATCCCCCCATGCCGGCAATAAATAGCAGGTAGCGCATGGCCCACACGGGGGCCTTGTGTGACGTGTCGTGCATGGAAACTCCGGAGGTGGGGTTGAAGTGGTCTAGCGGGTGGAAAGATCGATGGCCGTGCCTTCGACGAAGACGGACACTGGCTGCAGGCTGGCGTCAAGGACGACGATATCGGCCCAGGCGCCGGGCGCCAGGCGGCCCCGTTCGGATTCGCCCAGGTAGTCGGCCGGGTACAGCGACAGGCGGTTCGAGGCGTCGGCCAGGTCCAGGCCCAGGTCGACGAAATTGCGCAGGGCCTGGTCCATGGTCAGCACGCTGCCGGCCAGCGAGCCCGTGGCCAGGCGCACGCAGCCCATGCATTTGTAGACGCGCTGCGTGCCCAGGCCGTATTCGCCGTCCGGCATGCCGGTGGCCGAGGTGGCGTCCGTCACGCCGTATAGGCGCGGGATGGCGCGCAGAGCCGCGCGCAGGGCGCCCTTGGCCACGTGCTGCAGGTCGGGGATGATTTCCGCGTATTCGGCATGTGCCAGCGCCGCGCCCACTATGCCGGGATCGTAATGGGTCATGCCCGTCATGCCGTTGTACAGGTGCGTGAAGCCGGAGACGCCGGCCTTCAGCGCGGCCACGCCTTCGTCATAGGTGCCGGCGCTGTGGCCGATCTGCACGCGGATGCCCATCGCCGCCAGTTGGGGGATCAGCTCCAGGTGGCCGGGGATTTCCGGCGCCATGGTCAGCACCTTGATGGGGGCGATGGCGTGAAAGCGCTGCACCAGCGCCAGGCTGGCCTGCACCACGTCGGGCGGCTGCGCGCCGAGGCGGTGCAAATTCAGGAACGGGCCTTCCAGGTGCACGCCCAGCATGCGCGCGCCGTTGGCCGGGCGCTGCGCGATGACGCCGGCCAAGCCTTGCAGGGCGCGCAGGATCGACGGCTCCTTTGCCGTCAGCGTGGTGCCCAGCAGGGCCGTGGTGCCATGGCGCGCATGCACTTGCGCCACGGTGGCGCCGGCGTCGCCGCCTTCCATGATGTCGACGCCGGCCGCGCCATGCACGTGCAGGTCGATGAAGCCGGGCAGGATGGTCAGCGCGCTGTCGGCGGCAGGGTCTTCCTGTATCTGGACGATACGCTGGTCAAAAGTGATGGTGCCCGTGATCCAGCCAGATGGGGTAAGGATTCTGCCGCTCAGCATGTGTTATTCCGCTATGAAAAGTTCGATGCCCAGCTTTTGCAGCCCTTCGCGGTACTCCTGGCTGATGCTGGCATCGGTGATGACGGTATCGACGCGGTCCAGCTGCACGATGCGGTGCAGGCTGACGCGGCCGAACTTGGAGGCGTCCGTGAGGACGATGATTTTCTTTGCCCGTTCCACCATCTTGTGGTTCAGGCTGGCTTCCGCCTCGTGGTGGGTGGTGACGCCGAACTGCAGGTCGAAGCCGTCCACGCCGAGGAACAGCTTGTCGAAGCTGTAGGCTTGCAGGCAGGTCTCGGCCTGGCTGCCCTGGATCGACAGCGACTGCTTGCGCAGCAGGCCGCCCGTCAGGATCAGGTCCACGCCCGGTGCATCGGCCAGTTCCCACGCGATATTCAGGCCGTTCGTGGCCACCGTCACGCCGGTGGCGTCGCGCAGGTGGCGCGCCAGCGAGATGGTGGTGGTGCCCGAGTCGATGATGATGTTGTCGCCCGGTTGCACCAGCCGCGCCGCATAGGCGCCGATGCGCTCCTTCTGCTCGTGGTTGATGGCGTCCTTCTGGCGTATCGTGTGCTCGGGCGGCGGCGTGCGCGTCAACGTCGCGCCGCCGTGGCTGCGCGTGGCCATGCCTTGCGCTTCCAGCGCATTGAGGTCGCTGCGGATGGTGACCGCGGACACGCCGAGCTTTTCCACCAAATCGGTCACTTGCACCGAGCCCTGCTGGGCGAGCATTTGGAGGATGGATTCACGGCGTTGGCTGGTATTTCGCATGGTGGCGGGCTCAGTAAAAAATGAAAATGCCGAGCTTAACAGATTGCCGCTTCGGCAACGATGGCCACCGCCGCATTGCGGTTGCAGGCGCGCGCATATTGCGCCAGCAGGCTGCCGATCTTGTGCTCGATCAAGGCCGGCGCCGCCACGGCCAGGCTGCCCTCTACCACGGCCAGGTACTGTTCCGGCAAGTGCTGGCTCAGCAGCGGCAGCGGAATCGCCAGGTCCTGCAGGTTGGCCAGCAGCTTGTCGACGGCGGCCGCCACTTCCGGCTCGCCCCAGTAATAGCGGCAACGGTCGCTCAAGCCATAGCGGCGCATCAGCCGCTGTTCTTCCGGCGTGCCCAGGTAGTGCTTGATCCAGTTCTTCGGCTTGGCCAGCATGACGTCGTCGAGCACCTGCATCAGTTGCGAGGTCGCCGCCGCCGGCAGCAGTTCTTCCTCGATCTGGCACAGGGCGAACAGCGCTTCGCGCAGGGCGAAGGTGGCGGCGGGACCCACTTTCAGGATGGCGAAATGGTCGCGCACCATGGCGTGCAGGGCCGATTCGCGCTGGTAGTCGGTGGAATGGGCTTCGAACACGAGGCCGGGCTGCTCGGCGACGAAGGCCGACAGTTCGGCGGCGGCATCCGCGTCGTAGTGCTGGATGCTGCTCTGGTCGAAATCGACGCCCGGCTGCACCACCATGGCGATCACGCGGCGCCAGGCGCCATGCAAGCCGTTGTCGAGGAAGGCGCGGCGGTGCACGTCCAGCGTGCGGCGCGCCGCCTGCGGGCTGGTGACGGCGCCGGCCTGCGCCAGCGACGCTTCGCCGCCGGGAATCGGCACTTCCGTGCCGATCACGTAGACGGGCGGCGTAAAGCCCGCCGCGGCGGCCGCCGCTTCGGCGACCTTGCACAGGCGCGCCGAGCGGGCGGCCACGGTTTCATCGTCGAGCAGCAAGGGGTCATCCAAGCAGCGCATGCTGCAATCGAGGTGGATTTTATGGAAGCCGGCCGCCGCGTAGGCGGCGATCAGGGTTTCGGCGTGGTCCATGGCCGTCTCCGCATCGAGGTGCTGCCAGGCGTTCGGTCCCAGGTGGTCGCCGCCCAGCACCAGGCGCTCGGACGGAAAACCCTGTTCCCGCGCCAGCGCCAGCATGGTGTCGCGGAAGACGGCCGGCGTCATGCCCGTGTAGCCGCCGAACTGGTCGACCTGGTTCGAGGTCGCCTCGACCAGCAGCACGGTGTCGTACTCGCTGGCCACGCGCATGGCGGCACGCAGCACGCTCGGGTGGCTGCAGCAGACGGCATACAGGCCGACGACTTCGCCGCGGCGGTGCGCCTTGATCACTTGCTGGACGGGCGATAAGGTAAAAGACGGGGTTTCCACTTGGTTCATCGTTCTCAAGCCTTCGTATGTTGTCGGATCAGGAGGGCGGCGCCGCGTGCGCCGCCGGCGTCGCCAAAGCGCGGCGGCAGGATGGGCGGCACGTGCACGCCGGGGAACAGGTGGCGCCTGACGGCGGCCGGCAGCTTGTCGTACAGGTGCGGCAGCTTGGACAGGCCGCCACCGAGCACGATGGCGTGCGGATCGTAGGCCAGCACCAGGCCGGCCAGCGCGTGGCCGAGGATGTCGAGGTGCACGGCCACCGTGCGCTGGGCCACGGCGTCGCCCATGTTGGCGCGCGCCATGATGGCCAGCGGCTCGGCGCCGTCGCCGCCGAAATGCGCGTGCAGCTTGCTCATGGCCGGACCGGAGACATAGCGCTCCAGGCAGCCCTGCTTGCCGCAGGGGCAGGCGTAGTCCGTCAAGCCGTGCTGCACCAGCAGGGCGGCCGGCAGGCTCCAGTGGCCCCATTCGCCGGCCACGCCGTTAAAGCCGCGCAGCAGCTGGCCGCCCACGCAATAGCCGCCGCCGGCGCCCGTGCCGAGGATGGCGCCGAACATGCTGGCGACATGGCCGGCCGCGCCGCCCTGCGCCTCGGACAGGGCGAAGCATTGGCAATCGTTGCCGATGGCGACGGGGCGCTGCAAGGTTTGCTGCAAGGTCTGCGCCACCAGGCGGCCGTTCAGGGCCGGCACGTTGGAGCTGAGCTGGCGGCCGCTGGCGCTGTCGATCACGCCGGGCAAGCCGATGCCGACGGGCGCGGCGCTGCCCAGCGCCGCGTCGCCATGCGCCACCAGGTCGACGATGGCTTGCACGAAGGCGGGGAAATCGTCGCCGGGCGTGGCCACGCGCTCGCGGAATACTTCTTCCAGCGCGCCATCGCGGTCAGCAAACGCCACCAGCTCCATCTTGCTGCCGCCGATGTCGATGCCGTGGTAGCCGCGCCGCTGCGCGTGCTGCTCAGGATTAGAATTGCTCATGGCCATAGATGGTGACGCCCTGCACGACACGGTTGACGATGCCGCCGGCGAATGGATTGTCGGGGCGCAGTTGCAGCAGCGCGGACTGGTGCAGCGCGTATTGCTGCGCCATCAGCAGCCACAGCGGGGCCAGCCAGGCGTCGGGCCAGGCCGGCGCGTCGGCCGACAGGTCGCCGCCGATGCCCACGGTCAGGCATGCCTGCGCCACGCTGTCGCGCTGCAGTTCTTTCAGTAAGTCGTCCTCGTACTGGCGCGCCAGCGGCTTGCTGCTGCGCAGCAGGATCACCAGCGACTCCGTGGTGACGGCCGATTTCGGGCCGTGGCGGAAGCCCAGCGCCGTATTCGCCATCGCCATCACGCGCCCGCCCGTCAGCTCCAGGATTTTCAGGGCCGCTTCCTTGGCCAGCGCTTCCAGCGGGCCGCTGCCCAGGTAGACCACGCGCTGCACCGGCTGCGAGCCGAGGTCCGCCACGGGCGCCGACCAGTCGCGCAACGCCTGTTCGCCCAGGCTGGCCAGGGTATCCAGGCGCGCCAGGTCCGTATGCTTGCCCAGCACCGCCAGGGCCGCCAGCAGCATGCTGCTAAAGCTGCTGGTCATGGCGAAGCCGCGGTCGCAGCTGCCGGCCGGCATCAGCAGGTTGTAGGTTTGGGCGTCATTGGCGCCCTGGCGCGCCAGCTTGCCATCCGCATTGCAGGTGATATTGAGGAAGCGCGCGCCAGGCACGACCTGGCGCAGCAATTCCACGGCGGCCAGGCTTTCCGGGCTGTCGCCGCTGCGGGCAAACGACACGAGCAGCGTGGGCGCATCCGCTTCCAGGTACAGCTCATGGTGCGTCAGCAAAGTCGTGGTGGCGATGGCGCGGATCTGCGCCGGCCAGGCGGCATTGAGTTCATCGACGACGATCTCGCCCACATAGGCCGAGCTGCCGGCGCCCGTCAGGATGACGCGCTGCCGGGGATTGCGCAGCGCGTCGCCGAGGAAGGCGGCCAGGCTGGCTTGCTCGGCGCGCAAAATGCCGGCCAGCGCGCGCCAGATGGCTGGCTGATGGGCGATCTCCTCGGCCGTATGCAGGCCGCCGATGTCGCGCCAGGTTTGAATGTCACGCTGAAGAAGGGTAGTCATGGAAGTGTCAGTAAAGTGTTTGTTGTGATAAAGCATAAATACTAAATTTCGAAAAGTCAAATACGAAAGTAAAACGAAAGTAAATACTTTGTTGTCTTGCGATATGTCTGCGTTCATGTGTCCGGCAATGGCGGTTTTTTGCAGTGCACAAGCCCATGTCGAGACGATTTGTCGCCGATATACGACGATAACGAAAGTGCATAGTGTGACATTTTGGTGAATCGAAAGATAAATACGCCATATTTGGGCTTTTTTAGAATAATTTCACGCAATAACTTTCTTTTTATTGACGATGTTTATTTTTCTTCTTAAAGTATTCCCATCGCATCGCACTTTTCTGAAAGCTTGCCAGATGAAACCACTCCCGCTTCCCCGCCGTGCCATCGCCGCCTGCGTGCTTGCCGCCCTGTCCACCCTGGCACTCCACGGGGCGCATGCCGCTCCCATCGGTAACCTGCAGGCACTGAGCGCCGTGCATGCGGCCGACGTGGCCAAGGGCGAAGGGCTGGGCTGGGATGTGCGCAGCGACACGGGCGTGCAGCTGCGTGTCAGCCTGCCGCAGGCGGACGTGCTGCGCATCTGGGCCGGGCCGAAAACGGGCTTGACGGGACCTGGCGACAAGGCCGCGCCCATCGTCGTCGGCCAGCCGGCCGCGCAGGTGGCGTATAAAGTCAGCGAACAGGCCGACCATATCCTGATTTCCACCGAGGCGCTGAGCCTGCGCATCGACCGCAAGCCGCTGCGCTTTACCCTGTTCCGCGCCGGCGACAGCGTGCCGCTGTGGCGCGAAGTGCAGCCGCTGTCGCTGGACGCCAAGCAGGGCGTGCAGGTGCTGTCCAGCGCGCCCGGCGAACGTTATTTCGGCGGCGGCCAGCAAAACGGCCGTTTCGAATTCAAGGGCAGGCAGGTGCCCGTCTCTTATTCGGGCGGCTGGGAAGAGGGTGACCGCCCGAATCCCGCGCCATTTCTCATGAGCTCACGGGGCTGGGGCATGCTGCGCAACACCTGGTCCGACGGCAATTACGACTTGCGCGACAATGAACAGATCTCGCTGCAGCACGCGGAAGGCCGTTTCGACGCCTATTTCTTCGTCGGCAAGGACGTGCGCGACGTCGTCGCCCGCTACACGGAACTGACGGGCCGCGCGCGCATGCTGCCACGCTGGGCGCTGGAATACGGCGACGCCGATTGCTACAACGATGGCGACAACGTGAAAAAGCCCGGCTCCGTGCCGAAAGGCTGGAGCGATGGCCCGACGGGCAAGACGCCGGACGTGGTGGAAACCGTGGCGCGCCAGTACCGCGAACATGACATGCCGGGCGGCTGGATCCTGCCCAACGACGGCTACGGCTGCGGCTATACGCAGCTGCCGGAAACCGTGAAGGGCCTGGCCGGCTATGGCTTCCGCACGGGCCTGTGGACGGAAAACGGCGTCGACAAGATCGCCTGGGAGGTGGGCCAGGCGGGCAGCCGCGTGCAAAAGCTGGACGTGGCGTGGACGGGCAAGGGCTACCAGTTCGCCATGGATGCGAACAAGTCCGCCTACGACGGCATCCTGAACAATTCCGACAGCCGTCCCTTCCTGTGGACGGTGATGGGCTGGGCCGGCATCCAGCGCTACGCCGTGGCGTGGACGGGCGACCAGAGCGCCAGCTGGGACTATATCCGCTGGCACATCCCGACCCTGATCGGCTCGGGCCTGTCCGGCCAGGCGTATGCGTCCGGCGACGTCGACGCCATCTTCGGCGGCAGCCCGGAAACCTATCTGCGCGACCTGCAATGGAAGAGCTTCACGCCCGTGCTGATGGGCATGTCCGGCTGGGCCGCGGCCGAGCGCAAGCATCCATGGTGGTTCGAGCAGCCGTACCGCGATATCAACCGCCGCTACCTGAAGCTCAAGATGCGCCTCACGCCGTATATGTATACGCTGACGCGCGAAGCGGAGCAGACGGGCGCGCCGCTGGTGCGGGGATTGATGTGGGATTACCCGCAAGACCCGGCCGCCTACACGGAAGCCTACAAATACCAGTTCCTGCTGGGCCGCGACGTGCTGGTGGCGCCCGTCTACCGCAGCCAGGCCGTCAGCGGCGGCTGGCGCAAGGGCATCCACCTGCCGCAGGGCACGTGGTACGACTACTGGGATGGCCGCCAGGCCACGGCCGGCGCCAGGGGGCGCGACCTGGACCTGCAGGTGACCTTGGAAAAGCTGCCCGTGTTCGTGCGCGCCGGCGCCATCCTGCCCATGTATCCGGAAATGCTGTACGACGGCCAGAAGCCGAAGGACCAACTCACGCTCGATATCTATCCGCACGGCGACTCGGCATACACCCTGTATGAAGACGACGGCAACACGCGCCAGTACCAGGGCGGCGCCTTCAGCCAGCAAGTGATGCGCATGCACGCCAGCGGCGCCGATGTGCGCGTGGAGATTGGCGCCGTCGACGGCAAGTACCAGGGCCAGGAAGCGCGCCGCAGCTATGCGCTGCGCATGCTGGCGGGCCAGCGTCCGGCGACCGTGCATGCCGGCGAGCGCCTGCTTGCCGCCGCAGCCGACCGCGCCACCTACGACCGGGCGGCCGAAGGCTGGTTCTTCGATGCGGCCGAACGCCAGGGCACCTTGCACGTGAAGGTGGCGGCGCAGGATATCCGCCAGGCCTTGATGTTGCAGGTCGCCGGCGCGCTGGCCGTGGCCAGGACCGATGCCGATTTCCCGGCCGCCCCGGTGCCGGGCCGCGCCTTGCCGGCCGACGCCATGCAGGTGGTGGCGCGTCCCCTTGAAGAAAGCGGCTATGCGCTGGAAAACGCCTTCGACGGCAAGCCCGAGACCTGGTTCCGCACCGTGCGCAGCCCGGCCGTCAAGAGCGGTCCGCATGAATGGGTGATCGGCTTTACGGAGCGGCGCCTGGTGGACGGCATCGAACTGGCGCCGCGCAACGACCAGCACTGGAAACATGGCCAGGTGCGCGACTACGAGATTTATATCGGCGACAACAACGGCGAATGGGGCGCGCCGCTGGCGCGCGGCACCCTCAAGCTGGCGCAGGGCATGCAGACGATCAATTTCCCGGCCACGGCAGGGCGTTTGCTGCGCTTCCGCGTCATGAGCACGCAAAATCCGGAAGGCGACGGCGCGGCCAGCACGGACCCGATGGTCACGGCGGCGCAGGCCGCACCGGTGGCGCGCGCCTTCGACGCCGCGCTGGCGACCGACGTGGCGCCCGTCACCCTGTCCGAATTCCGCGTGCTCGAGCACCGCGTGGCCGAAGGCGCGGAAGTGCAGCGCTACCTGTCGGACCTGGCGCTGCCGAAGAACATCGGGCGCGACCGGCCGGCCGGCAAGGCTGCCGAGATGCGCATGAACGGGCTGTGGTTCCGCAAGGGCCTCGGCGTGGGACCTGCCAGCCGCATCGACCTGCAGCTGGCGGGGAACTGGAATCTGCTGCGCGCCGACCTGGGCGTGGACGATAGCTGCCGCAGCGCGGGCGGCTTGCAATTCCAGGTATGGAGCGGTGAGCGGCTGCTGTATGACAGCGGCCTGGTCACGGCTCCCGGGGTAGTCAAACCCGAAATCGATGTACGCGGCCTGAGCCAGCTCAGTTTGCGCACCCTGGGCGCGCGCGGCGCCCAACCGGCCCAGGTCTGCGGCAATTGGGCCAACGCCGTACTGACCGGCACGGAAGGCGCGACCGTCAAGCCGCGCTGACCGAACTACCACCAACAATAAAAAAACGCACCCCTCTTCGGACCGGGGAGGGGCGCTTATAACCCTCATATATAGACGGAGAGACCATTATGCATAGCACCCGACTCAAATTGCGCGACATCAGCCGCGCCGCCGCGATCGTCATCGCGCTGGCGGTAGGCGTGCCAGGCCAGGCCTGGGCACAGTCGAACGCCACCAGTACCATTTTCGGCGAAGTGACCGCGCCGGCCGGCGCCACCGTGGTGCTGGAAAACCTGGCGACAGGCGTGCAGCGCACCTTGACGCCGGATGCGTCGGGCCGCTATGTGGCCAATTCCATGCCGCCTGGCCGCTATGCGGTGCGCGTGCTGCGCGCCGGCGCCGTCGAGGCGGCGCAGGAGGTCGAGGCCCTGATCGGCGCCGGCGCCGAGGCCAACTTCGGCCCGGCTAGCGCGGCCGGTCCCGTCAGCCAGGAACAGACCGTCGTCGTGAAGGCGTCGCGCAACCCGATCGACGTGTCGAACACCAACAATGGCGTGATCTTCACGGCCAAGGAACTCAAGGCCCTGCCGGTGGGCAACGATGTCGCGTCCATCGTGCAGCTGACGCCGGGCGTCTCGCGCGGCACCAACAGCGTGTACGGCAACGCGCCGTCGATCGGCGGCTCGGGCCAGTCGGAAAACGCGTTCTATGTCAACGGCTTCCCGATCACGAACATCCTGACCCAGGTGGGCGCGTCGGAACTGCCATTTGGCGCGATTTCGAACATGCAGGTGCTGTCGGGCGGCTATGGTTCGGAATTCGGCCGTTCCACCGGCGGCGTGATCAACATCACCACCAAGAGCGGCGGCAACAAGGTCGAATTCGGCGGCAAGGTTTCCATCATTCCCCGCTCGCTGAAGGGCGAGCCGGAAAACACCTACTACCCGAACACGGGCGCCAATCCGAAGACGGACGGCAATCTGCTGTACTGGAACCGCGACAATGGCAGCACCAGCAAGGTGGTGGGCCTGTATGGCAGCGGTCCTTTGATCAAGAACAAGCTGTTCGCCTTCGTCGCGCTGGAACAGACGCGCACCGACGGCCAGGCCGTGGCGGCCGCCGCCGACTCGGGCACGGCGCTGGCGCGCGGCTGGAGCACCAGCCAGAGCAAGGTGGACCGCATGATGGCCAAGCTCGATTACAACCTGACGGACGACCATCACTTCGAGTACACCAAGCTGTATGACCGCACCCGCACGGACAGCCAGTCGTATGGCTACAGCTACGACACGCATTCGAGCAACGGCGTCCAGTCCGGCAAGGGCGAGACGACGACCAACTGCTGCGGCTCGTCGGCCGCGCCGGGCGCGAACATCGACATCTTCAAGTACACCGGCTATTTGACCGACAACCTGACGCTGACGGCGATGATGGGGCAGTCGCGCACCTCGCACACCCGCACGCCGAACGGCTACAACCCGCTGCTGGCGCAGACGTCGTCGAATTCCTCGACCCAGGTGCCAGGGCTGACGTATGCCAATCCGCAGACGGTGACGGGCACCCTGATCGACCCGTCCTCGGAAGACCGCCAGAAGGCCAAGCGCCTGGACCTGGAATACAAGCTGGGCAAGCATTCGCTGCGCGGCGGCATCGACCGCATCGACGTGGAATCGAAGGTGGGCCTGAGCCTGGCCGGCGGCTACCGCTGGAGCTACCAGAAGGCCGCCGATCCGAACCGCCCGATCAACGGCGCGTTTGAAACGCCGGCCCAGGGCGGCGGTTACGGCACGCAGGGTTACTATGTGAGCAAGGACTTGAACGCCAACCTGGCGCGTCCCACCAGCGTGCAATCGGCGCAATACATCCAGGATCACTACCAGGTCACTGAAAAAGTGCTGCTGGACCTGGGTCTGCGCCGCGAACAGTTCACCAACTACAGCACCGACGGCGTGGCGTTCATCTCGCAGCGCAACATGATCGCCCCGCGCGTGGGCGCCACCTGGGATTACCTGGGCGACGGCACCCTGAAATTCTTCGCCAATGGCGGCCGCTACCACCTGCCGGTGCCATCGAATCTGTCGAGCAACATGGCCAGTCCCTTCCTGGCCACCAGCGAAATGTACACGTACACGGGCGTCGATCCCGTGACGGGCGCGCCGACGGGCCTGCACGCCATCAGCAAGCCGTATTCGGCCAACAATGCCTACGGCCAGAGCCGCGATGCGCGCGAAGTGACGGCCATCGGCCTGAAGCCGCTGTCGCAGGATGAATTCTCGCTGGGCTTCGAACGTGCCCTGAGCAAGAAGCTGGTGGTCGGCGCCAGTGTGCTGTACCGCAAGCTGAACGACACCAACGACGACGTCTGCGACGCGCGTCCGCTGCAAGCCTGGGCCACGCGCAACAGCGTCGACACGAGCAACTGGGGCGGCTTCCAGTGCGCCATCATCAACCCGGGCCGCGACAACAGTCTGATGGTCGACTTCGACGACGGCAAGGGCCTGCGCCGCGTCGACATCTCGGCGGCGGAGTGGGGCAATCCGCTGCCATCGCGCACCTACCGCGCCCTGAACCTGTTCGTCGAGCACCCGTACACGAACGGCTGGTACGGCAAGCTGACCTACACCCTGTCCGGCCTGAAGGGCAATATGGAAGGCCAGACCGACAGCATCGGCGGCGGCGACGTGGGCCTGACGGTCAGCGACGACCACAAGGAACTGATGTACAACGCCTATGGCTACCTGCCGGGCGACCACCGCCACGCGTTCAAGGCGTATGGCTTCATGCAGGTCGTGCCCGACGTGACCGTGGGCGCCAACATGTCGCTGATCTCGGGTGCGCCGCGCAACTGCATCGGCGCGCTGCCCGATGACCTGAAGTTCGACAACGACTACGGCGATTCCTACTTCTATTGCAACGGCAAGCCGGCGCCGCGCGGCAGCCAGGGCCGCCTGCCATGGCAAGCCCAGCTGGACCTGAATGTGGCCTATACTCCCAGCGCCGTCAAAGGCCTGAGCTTGAAAGTGGACGTGTTCAATGTGTTCAACAGCCAGACGGTGACGCGCTACAACGAAACGCGAGAAGACCATGGCGCCATCGCCCGCAATTACCTGCAGGTGGCTGGCCGCACGGCGCCGCGTTCGGTGCGCTTCACGGCGGAATACACGTATTAATCTGCCGTAAGGCAGGATCCATGGGCGCCCGTGCCGGCCTGGCGGGCGCCCGGCAATTACCAACGGAGTGAGAAGAGACTAATGACGACACAATTCAATCGACGCAATTTCCTGTCCGCCAGCGCAGCGCTGGCCGGTGGCGCCATGGCCGGCAGCGCGCTGCTGCCCGGCGACGCCGTTGCCGCCCCCGCCGGCGGCCGCGACAAGGTCCGCCTCGGCATGATCGGCACGGGCATGCGCGGACAGGTGCTGCTGGCTGAACTGGTGCGCCGCGACGACGTGGAAGTAGTGGCCCTGTGCGATATCGAACCGATCATGCTCAAGCATGCTTTGGGCCAGGTGGCGAAAGCCGGCAAGCCGCGGCCGCGCACCTACGGTGAAGACCGCGACCAGAACGCCTACAAGCGCATGCTCGACGCGGGCGGCCTCGATGGCGTGATCATCGCCACGCCGTGGGAATTCCACGCGCCGATGGCGATTGCCGCCATGCAGGCGAAGATACCCGTCGGTTGCGAAGTGGTGGCCGGCATCACCCTGCAAGACCACTGGGATGTGCTCAATACCCAGCTGAAGACGGGCACGCCGTACATGTTGCTGGAAAACGTGTGCTACCGCCGCGACGTGATGGCGGCGCTGCAGATGGTGCGCGCCGGCCTGTTCGGCGAACTGCTGCACCTGCAGGGCGGCTACCAGCACGATTTGCGCGCCGTCAAATTCAACAGCGGCAATCCGGCCAAGCCGTATGGCGGCGGCGTGGAATTCGGCGAAAAGGGCTGGTCCGAAGCGCATTGGCGCACGCAGCACTCGGTCGAGCGCAACGGCGAGCTGTATCCGAGCCACGGCATCGGCCCATGCGCCATGTACACCAACGTCAACCGCGGCAACCGTTTCACGCGCATCAACGCCTTCGCCACCAAGGCACGCGGCTTGCACGACTATATCGTCAAGCAGCCGGGCGGCGCGCAGCATGCGAACGCCAAGGTGAAATTCAGGCTGGGCGACGTCGTCACCACCACGCTGGCGTGCGAAAACGGCGAAACCATCATCCTGCAGCACGATACGAGCCTGCCGCGCCCGTACTCGCTGGGCTTCCGCGTGCAAGGCACGGACGGCCTGTGGATGGACTTGAACAATTCCATCCACATCGAAGGCGTCAGCAAGCCGCACGCGTGGGACGACTTCAAGGCTTACCAGGACAAGTATGAGCATCCGCTGTGGCGCAAGTACGCGGCGCAGGCCGAGGGTGCCGGCCATGGCGGCATGGACTTCTTCGTCATCCACGCCTTTGTCGAAGCGCTGAAGGCCAACGCGCCGATGCCGATCGATATCTACGATGCCGTCACCTGGAGCGCCATCACGCCGTTGTCCGAGCAATCGATCGCCGCCAACTTCCAGACCCTGGACTTCCCCGACTTCACGGGCGGCCAGTGGAAATCGCGCAAGCCGATTTTCGCCTTCGACGGCAAGTACTAAGCACCGACAACCCGCTACCGCGCCACCTGCCGTAGCGGGTTTTTTCATCTATCCCCAGTTTTTCAACCGCGGCGCAGGCTGCAGGTCCCTGTACGCCCGTCGCAAGCAGCACCACCAGGAGACGTTGATGAAACACAGAAGTTCATTACTCTATGCATTCCTTCCCGCCATGCCGATGTTGCTGGCAGCCTGCGGCGGCAGCACCGCCACGGCCACGGACACGGGCGGCACGGCCTTGCTGGCCATGAGCGTGGCCGCGCCAGGCGCGCCGGCGACCGTGGCACTGGCCGGCAATGCCTTCATCACCAGCGGCGCCGGTGGCGCCGTCATCAATGAAAAAGGCTTGGCCAGCTGGAGCAATCCGAATGCCGTCGCCAGCACGTATTTCCGCGTCGCCGAGGCGGGGCCGGTGCAGGTGGCGCTGGACGCCAGCCTGGCCGATGGCGGCAACAGCACCATCCGCGTGAAGATCAACGGCACGCCGTTCGACGTCAAGCTGGCCGGCAAGGCGCGCAAGACCTATGCCGTGGGCACGGTGAACGTGGCGGCAGCCGGCTATGTGAAGGTGGACATGCAGGGCCTGTCGCGCGTGAAGGCCACGTTTGGCGACGTTGCCGCGCTGAAGGTGACGTCCGGCGCCGCGCTCAATTACGCCAACGACCCGGAAAATTACTACTGGTCGCGGCGCGGACCGTCCGTGCACATGGGCTACACGGTGCCGGCCAATACCGAGTATTTCTACAACGAGATGACGATACCCGTGGGCCAGGACGCCATCGGCTCGTACTTCATGGCCAATGGCTTCAGCCAGGGCTACATGGGCATCCAGGTCAAGTCGCCCAGCGAGCGCTGGATCCTGTTCTCCGTCTGGGATGCGGACAATGGCGCCAAGACCACCCTGGTCAGCAAGGGCGCCGGCGTGGTCGACAATGCGTTCGGCGGCGAGGGCACGGGCGGCCAGACCTATCTGTCGTATAACTGGGCGGCCGGCACGACCTACCGTTTCATCACGCGCGCGCGGCCCGACGGCAACGGCGGCAGCGACTACTCGGCATGGTTCTTTGCGCCGGAAACGGGCAAGTGGCGCTACATCGCCACCTGGAAGCGGCCGGCGATCAGCACTTACCTGACGGGCGTGCATTCCTTCCTCGAAAACTTCATCGACACCCTGGGGTACACGGAGCGCCGCGTCCAGTTCGGTAACCAGTGGGCGCGCAATAGCGCTGGCGCCTGGTCGGAAGTGACGGCGGGGCGCTTCACGGGCGACGCCACGGCCACCAATGCGCAGCGCATGGATTACGCGGGCGGCCTGGAAAACGGCAAGTTCTACCTGCATAACGGCGGCTTCTTCGCCGACTACGTGAAGACCAACCAGAACTTCACGCGGCCGGCGACGGGCCAGGCGCCGGCCGTCGACGTGACGGCGCTGCCGATGCAATAAGCCTGTCCGGCTCCGCAGAGCCGGGCAGCAGTGCGGGCGCCGCTCAGGCGACGCCCGCAGTTCGCGATGGCAGGCGGGCCGGCCGTTGATCGCCATGCCCGCCGATGCGGCGCCTCGCACGAGGGCGTCCTGTCGCCACGGCCGGCGGCAATGGCTGTCAAGAGTGCAGGCCTTGCCGTTTTTCGACGGACGCCGCACGCGCCGTCACGGCTATTGCCGGACAGGGCTGCCGTTGCCGGCCTGCCACGGGCCATGGCGGCGGTTGCACGGTACGGGCTGCGCAAGTTAGAATGCGAATCATTATTATTTGCGCGCGAGGAATGCCGTGTCGGCTGCCCAATCCGGCGTCCACCAGGAGGTGGGCGGCCTGTATCACGACCACCACCGCTGGCTGCAGGGCTGGCTGCGGCACAAGCTGGGCAACGCCTTCGACGCGGCCGACGTGGCGCACGATACCTTCATGCGCTTGCTGAGCCGCGATGACGCCATCGGCGCGCGCGAGCCGCGCGCCTTCCTGACGACCGTGGCCAAGGGCGTGCTGGGCAATCTGTACCGGCGGCGCGACCTGGAGGCGGCCTACCTGGAAACCCTGGCCAGCCTGCCGGCGCAGTGCGCGCCCGATCCCGAGGCGCAAGCCATCCTGCTCGAAGCCCTGTGCGATATCGACCGCCGCCTCGACGGCCTGGCGCCGCCCGTGCGCCGCGCCTTTCTGCTGTCGCAGCTCGACGGCATGCCGCAGGCGGCCATCGCGCTGGAGCTGGACGTCTCGCTGGCCACCGTGCAGCGCTACCTGGTGAAAGCCATGCACCAGTGCTTCTTTTCCCATCCGGCGCCGTGACGGGCGCCCTGACGCCGCACGCCGCCAGCCTGCAAGCCGTGGAGTGGCTGGTGCGCCTGCAGGCCGGCGATTGCGCGCCCGAGGTGGAGCAGGCCTGGCGCGCCTGGCGCGACAGCGATCCGGAAAATGAACTGGCCTGGCAGCATGTGGAGGCGTGCATGGCGCGCATGCGCAGCTTGCCCGCGTCGCTGGCGCACGGCACCCTGGCGCGTAAACCCGTCCATGCGCAGGCGAATGCCGCGCGGCGCCAGTCGCTCAAGCTGCTGGCGCTGCTGGCCGTGGGCGGCGGCGCCTGGCTGGCGGGCGGCGACGAGCAGGCGGCTTCCTGGCTGGCCGACTACCGTACGGGCACGGGCGAGCTGCGCCACCTGGTGCTGGCGGATGGCACGCGCATCGCGCTCAATACGGCGTCCAGCATCGACGTGCGCTACGACGCGGGCCAGCGCCTGGTGACGGTACGAAAGGGCGAGATCATGGTCGCCACGGCGCGCGATCCGGCCGGCCGTCCCTTTGTCGTGCAGACGGCGCATGGCCGCTTGCAGCCCGTGGGCACGCGCTTTGCCGTGCGCGCCGGCAGCGACGCCACCCGCCTGGGCGTGTTCGAAGGCGCCGTCGACATTCAACCGGAGCGTGCACCCGCTGCGGCGCGCAGGCTGCACGCGGGCCAGCTGGCCAGCTTCACGTCGATGCAGGTCGCTGCGGCACAAACCCTGCCGGCCGGCGCCGATGCCTGGACGACCGGCATGCTGGTGGCGCACGACATGCCGCTGCCGGAGTTCATCGGCGAACTGGCCCGCTACCGCCATGGCCGCCTGGCGTGCGACCCGGCCATCGCCCACCTGCGCGTCTCCGGCATCTACCCGCTGGCCGACACGGGGCAAGTGCTCGACATGCTGACGCGCACCTTGCCCGTCGACGTGCGCCAGACCACGCGCTTCTGGGTGACGGTGGTGGCGCATCGCCAGCATCCATAAAATATTTCCAGAAAAAGTGAGGGGTTTTCGATTTTCGCGTGACAAGCACAGTGAAACCTCCATTCACTTTCAGGAAAACAGTCCGCATGCCGAGCAAACCACCGACTTCCATCTCTTCCATTTCCCATCCATGCCGCCGCCGCGTGGCCGCGCTGGCCGTCAGCCAGGCCCTGTGGCTGCTGGCCGCCGGCGGCGCCGTGGCGCTGGCGCCCGCCGCCATGGCCGCCAACGCAAACAATGCCGCCCGCATGCAGGTGGCGATACCCGCCGGTACCCTGGAACAGGTGCTGGTGCGCTTCGGCCAGGACACGGGCACCATGATTTCCTACCAGGCCGCAGCGCTGGCGGGCAAGCGCAGCGCCGGCCTGGCGGGCAGCTACAGCGTGCCCGAGGCGCTGGACGCCATCGTCGCCGGTTCCGGCTTGCGCGCCGTGCCGCAGGCGAACGGCGGCTTTGTGCTGGAAGCGGCGCCGGCCAGTGCGGGCCAGACCATGCCGGAGATGAAAGTCACCGCCAGCGCCGATGCGCATGGCGCGACGGAAGGCAGCGGCTCGTACACGACGCAGACCATGCGCTCGGCCACGCGTTTGGGCCTGTCCGCGCGCGAGACGCCGCAAGCCGTCAGCGTGGTCACGCGCCAGCAGATGGACGACCAGAACCTGCAGACGGTGGAAGAGGTGCTGCAGAACGCGGCCGGCGTGGCCATCAACCGCTACGACAGCGACCGCACCTCGTTTTTCGCGCGCGGCTTTTCCATCGCCAGCTACCAGTACGACGGCATCCCCACCACGGTCGACAATGCCTATAACGTGGGCGACAGCACCTTGGACATGACGGCTTACGACCGGGTCGAGATCGTGCGCGGCGCCACCGGCCTGCTGACGGGCGCGGGCGAGCCGTCGGCCACCATCAACCTGGTGCGCAAGCGCGCGTCGTCGACGCAGCTGGCCGGCGCGGCCGCCCTGAGCCTCGCTTCCTGGAACAATGCGCGCGCCAGCGCGGATCTCTCCACGCCCCTGAGCGAGGACGGCAAGGTGCGTGGCAGGATCGTGGCCAGCTACCAGGACAGCGAATCGTATGTGCGCCTGTATCACGGCAAGAAAGCCATGGCGTATGCCACCGTGGAAGCGGACCTGGCGCCGGGCAGCGTGCTGATCGCCGGCTATGAATACCAGGACAACCGCCCGCGCGGCGGCATGTATGGCGGCTTGCCGCTGTGGTATGCGGATGGCGAACGGGCCACGTTTTCCCGCTCCGCGACGACGGCCGCCACCTGGAGCCGCTGGTTCAGCACCAGCCAGACGGCCTTTTTGCGCCTGGAGCAGGAGCTGGGCAGCGGCTGGAATCTGACGGCCATGCTGAATCACGGCTGGGGCAGCTACTCGGCCGCCGAAACCTTCGCCTACACCTGGCCGAACAAGGCCACGGGGCAGGGCGTGACGGGCAGCCCCGGTTTTTACGCGGGCACGCGGCGCCAGGACAGCGTCGACGCCTATGTACAGGGGCCCGTCCAGTGGCTGGAGCGCACGCACGACCTGGCGTTCGGCGTCTCGGGCAGCAACCAGTTCGCCAGCAATCCCGGCATCTCGGGCGGCAGCGTCGACTACGGCAATTTTGACCGGTGGCAGGGCGTGGCACCCGAGCCGGACTGGAACGACCCGGATTTCTACCGCTGGAAGCTGCTCGACACGGTGCAGCAGCGCGGCATCTATGGCACGGCGCGCTTTTCGCTGGCCGATCCGCTCAAGCTGATCGTCGGCGCGCGCTACAGCCGCTACAAGGCGGACCATGTCGACGACTGGGGCGGCAGCTACGCCTACGCCAAGCACGCCGTCACGCCGTATGCGGGCCTGGTGTGGGATATCGACGCGCAGCATGCGCTGTACACCAGCTACAGCAAGATCTTCAAGCCGCAGGGCAACCAGGACCGCTTCGGCCGCTACCTCGATCCCGTGCAGGGCAAGAACGCGGAAGTGGGCGTGAAGGGCGAATACTTCGGCGGCCGCCTGAATGCGGCGCTGGCCGTGTTCCGCATCGCGCAGGATGGCCTGGCGCAGGAAGATACGGGCCACTTCGTCGGCAATTCGCTGACGCAGGCCTATTACGCGGCGGATGGCACCACCAGCAAGGGCGTGGAACTGGACGTGTCGGGCGAACTGGCGCAGGGCTGGAACGTGTCGGCCAGCGTGTCGCACGCGGCGGCCAAGGATAACAAGGGCGCGCGCCTGAACAGCTACGTGCCGCAGACCCTGGCGCGCGTGTTTTCCACATACCAGCTGCCTGGCGGGTGGCGCGCATTGTCGGTGGGCGGCGGCGTGAACTGGCAGAGCGGCGCCTACCGCGATGCCACGGGACCGCAGGGCGTCGAACGCGTGGCGCAGGGCGGCTACGCCGTGGCCAGCCTGATGGCGAAATACGCGCTGTCGCGCCAGCTGTCGCTGCAGGCGAACATCAACAACCTGTTCGACAAGCATTACTACAGCCAGATCGGCATGTACAACCAGGCTTACTGGGGCGCGCCGCGCAATGCCAGCGTCACCCTGCGCTACATCTTCTGATCGATCAGAATGGCCAGGCCTGCTTGGTGACGGCCACGGCGACGATGTAGGCAAACAGCAGCACGGCGCCGGCGAACGCGGCGCCGCGTGCGGCTGGCGTCTTGCCGCGTTTCAGGGCGATGGTGCCCAGCACGATGTAGCCCACCAGCGCGCACAGCTTGGCGGCCAGCCAGGGCTGGCTGCCCGGCGACTGGCCGCTCCACACGGCCAGCGTGACCGCGCTGAGCAGCAGCGCCGTGTCGACCAGGTGCGGCAGCACCTTCACCCAGCGCTGCTGCAGCGCGGGCGAGGCGCGCAGCATCCAGGCGCCGCGCAGGAGGAACAGAAAGCCGCTGGCGGCGGCGCAACCCATGTGGAAATGCTTGAGGCTCAGATAGTCCATGTATGTATGCTGCCGTCATTGAGAGTGGCGCCAGCATAGCCGCCTTTGGCCTTGCGCGCCATACGCCGTCGGAACAAGGTGGCCCTAGCGCAGGAATTTGACATACACGAGCTCCGGATCGCCCTCATCGAGATGCTCGATCCGGCCGCTGCGCACAAAGCCGGCGCTGGCGAACAGCCGTTGCGCGGCCAGGTTGGACCGGTTCGTCGAAGTGAACATTTTCTCCGTCGGGCACGCTGCCACGGCGGCTGCCAGCAGCCGCTCTCCCACGCCCAGGCGCCGGTGCGCGGGCGACACCACCACCAGGGATATGAAGCCGTAGCCGAAGAAGTCGTCGTGCAGAAGCACATAGCCGGCGACCTGGCCGGCCCGCGTGGCGAGCAGGCAGTGTCCCTTGCCGACGGCGGCGCGCACGGCCTCGCCGCGGGCGGCGTGCGCCTGCGCGTAGGCGTCGCAGGCCAGCATGGCTTCCACATCGCCAGATGCCGCCGCGCGGGTGATGGTCTCGTCTGCTGCGCCGCTGTGCTCCATGCCGCTCCTTTTTCTCCAGGCGCCGAGTGTGCCAAAAACGCGGCGTTTTGTAAAATCCCCCGCCATCCTGGCTAGGTCCATTCCCCATCGCCTAGTCACTTTTGCCGATGCGGCTATCCAGATTGCCTTTCCAGAATCACCCTGTGGCCGATAGTGCCTTTCGCGGCTGGCACGTAAGCTGGTCGGGACGGCTGGCCAGACGGCCAGTGCATTCATGGAGAAACATCGTGGCTACCCTAGATGGCACTAACAAGAACAGTAACAACAACAAGGCAGCCGAACCGGGCATGCGGCGCAAGCAGGCGTCCGTGCTGGTCAGCAGTACCTTTGCCTTCACGATCTGCTTCGCGGTATGGATGATGTTCGCCGTACTGGGCATCCCCATCAAGACCAGCCTGGGCTTGACTGAAACGCAATTCGGCCTGCTGGCCGCCATGCCCGTGCTGACGGGCTCACTCGTGCGCGTGCCGCTGGGCATCTGGACGGACAAATACGGCGGACGCCGCGTCTTCTTCCTGCTGATGCTGGCCAGCGTGGTGCCGATCTACCTGATCGCCTACGCCACCGCCTACTGGCATTTCCTCTTGCTGGGCATGTTCGTGGGCCTGGCGGGCGGTTCGTTTTCCGTCGGCACGCCCTACGTGGCGCGCTGGTACGAGAAGGAGCGCCGCGGCCTGGCCATGGGCATCTTCGGCGCCGGGAACTCCGGTTCCGCGCTGACCAAGTTCGTCGCGCCCGGCATCGTCGCCGCCTTCGGCTGGCAGATGCTGCCCAAGGTGTATGCGGTGGCCATGCTGGCCACGGCCGTCATCTTCTGGCTGTTCTCGTACACGGACAAATCGCACCTGGCGCCATCGGGCGAGAGCTTTTCGGCGCAGATGAAGGTGCTGAAGGACCCGCGCGTGTGGCGCTACTGCCAGTACTACTCGGTGGTGTTCGGCGGCTATGTGGCGCTGGCGCTGTGGATGACGAAGTACTACGTGGCCGAGTACGGCTTCGACCTGAGCCACGCGGCGCTGCTGGCCGCCTGCTTCTCGCTGCCGGGCGGCGTGCTGCGCGCGCTGGGCGGCTGGATTTCGGACAAATACGGCGCGGCGAAAGTCACCTGGGCCGTGATGTGGGTGTGCTGGGTGTGCTTCTTCCTGCTGTCGTACCCGCAGACGCAGATGGTGGTGGAAACCGTCACGGGGCCGCTGGCCTTCCATATCGGCCTGTCGCCGCTGTGGTTCACCGTGCTGCTGTTCATCGTCGGCATCGCCATGGCCGTGGGCAAGGCGTCCGTCTTCAAGTTCATCGGCGATGATTTTTCCGACAACATCGGCGCCGTTTCGGGCGTCGTGGGCCTGGCCGGCGGCCTCGGCGGCTTCATCCTGCCCGTGATGTTCGGCGCCCTGGTCGACTTCACCGGCGTGCGTTCGAGCGCCTTCATGCTGTTGTACGGCACCGTCTGCGTCTCGCTCGTCTGGATGCATTTCTCGTTCAAGCCGCTGCGCGCGGCCACTACCAATCAACCTGCAGGAGTAAAAACATGAGCCGCTACATGATCAATACGTGGGAGCCGGAAACACCGAGCTTCTGGCAAAGCACGGGCAAGGCCACGGCCGCGCGCAATCTGTGGATTTCGATTCCCGCACTGCTGCTGGCGTTCGCCGTGTGGATGGTGTGGAGCGTGGTGGTGGTGAACCTGCCCAACATCGGCTTCACCTACAGTAACAACCAGCTGTTCTGGCTGACGGCCTTGCCGGGCCTGTCCGGCGCCACCTTGCGCATCTTTTACTCGTTCATGGTGCCGATCTTCGGCGGCCGGCGCTGGACGGCCATTTCCACCGGCTCGCTCTTGATCCCCGCCATCGGCATCGGCCTGGCCGTGCAGGACGTGAACACGGGCTATCCGACGATGCTGATCCTGGCGCTGCTGTGCGGCTTCGGCGGCGGCAATTTCGCCTCGTCGATGGCCAACATCAGCTTTTTCTATCCGAAGGCGAGCAAGGGCTTCGCGCTGGGCATGAACGCGGGCCTGGGCAACCTGGGCGTCTCGGTGGTGCAGTTCGTCGTGCCGCTGGTGATCACGTTTGCCGTCTTCGGCGCCTGGGGCGGCGATGCGCTGACCTGGGTCAAGAATGGCGTGAGCAAGGACATGTGGTTGCAGAATGCGGGCTTCATCTGGGTGCCGTTCATTGCACTCTCCACCTTGCTGGCCTGGTTCGGCATGAATGACCTGGCGTCGGCCAAGGCTTCGTTTTCCGAGCAGGCCGTGATCTTCAAGCGCAAGCACAACTGGCTCATGTGCTGGCTGTACACGGGTACCTTCGGTTCCTTCATCGGCTATTCGGCCGCGTTTCCGCTGTTGATCAAGATCCAGTTCCCCGACGTCAATCCGCTCGACTACGCGTTCCTCGGTCCCCTGGTGGGCGCGCTGGCGCGCGTGGCCGGCGGCGTGATCTCGGACAAGCTGGGCGGCGCGCGTGTCACCCTGTGGTCGTTCCTGCTGATGATAGGCGCCGTGCTGGGCGTGCTGTACTTCATGCCGCAAGGCGGCGTTGGCGGTAACTTCAATGGCTTCTTCTGGATGTTCATGCTGCTGTTCGCCGGCACCGGCATCGGCAATGCGTCGACCTTCCGCATGATCCCCGTGATTTTCCTGACCGAGCATCAGCGCGCCGCGGCCGGCAAGGGTAAGGCGGCGCAGGAGCAGGCCATCGTCGACGCCAACAAGGAAGGCGCGGCCGTGCTGGGCTTCACGTCGGCCGTGGCGGCCTACGGCGCCTTCTTCATCCCGAAAAGCTACGGCACCTCGATCGCCATGACGGGCAGCCCCGACGCGGCCCTGTGGTGCTTCATCGGCTTCTACGCCAGCTGCATCGCGATTACCTGGTGGTGCTATGCGCGCAAGAATGCGCCTATGCCTTGCTAAAGTTGGCATGCCTGGCAAGCCGGTCTTGCCAGGCGTTGAGGAAATGAGAGTATGTGATGGAAGAACTGGAAAAATTCGTCAACGGCTTCAGCCTGTTTCAGCAGCAGTATTTCAGCGAGCCGCAGACTTTGTACGACAGCTTGCGCGACGGGCAGCGGCCTTCGACCCTGCTGATCGGCTGCTGCGATTCGCGCGTCGATCCCATGCTGCTGACGGGCAGCGACCCGGGCGACATGTTCGTCGTGCGCAATATCGCCAACCTGGTGCCGCCGTGTACCCCCGATGCGCCGCCCGGCGTCAGTTCGGCCATCGAGTTTGCCGTCTGCAAGCTCGAAGTGGCCAGGGTCATCGTGCTCGGGCATGCGCGCTGCGGCGGCATCCGCGCGCTGCTGGAGCCGCAGCCGCGCGCGCAGGGGCAGGAAACGGACTTCGTGGGACAGTGGATGCGCATCGCCGAACCGGTGGCGCAGCGCGTGCGGCGCGACCTCGGACACCGCTCGTCGGCGGAACAGCATCATGCGTGCGAGCTGGCCAGCATATTGCAGTCGCTGGACAACCTGCTCACCTATCCCTGGCTGAAACGCCGGGTGGAACAGGGCGTGCTGAAACTGCATGGATGGTATTTCGATATCGACAGCGGGGCGCTGATGGCGTACTCGGCGCGCCAGCAGCAGTTTTTGCCCCTCGTCTGTCCCATCGAGCGGGCGCGCCACCTGCATGAGCGGCCGTGGCCGGATGCGGCCAGGTAGAGGTGTCGGATTACGCGCGGCGTTGCCGCGCTAATCCGACCTACGTCGCGACATTCTTCCGTCAATTACGCAAGGCAGGTCGGATTAGCCGGTAGGGCGTCATCCGACAAGTTCCCTCAGCTGAAACGCAGCAAATCGCCGCTGCGGTCGAACGCCAGCAGGCTGTCGATGCGGCCCTGCTCGATGGCCGTCACCATGGCGCGCAGCGGCGCCTCGCATTCCTGCGGCGCGGGCGGCTGGCCGTCCCGGCCCGCCAGTCCCGCCACGAAGACCACGTCCCAGTGCGTCTGCATCTGCTTCGATTCCTCCGTGAGTTTTTCAAAGCTGTCCAGTTCATCGGGCAGCTTGTCGGCGCACATCACGGGCGTGAGTGACTTGCCCAGGCCGCCAGGCTGGGCCTGCGCCTGGGTAAACGTGAACAGCAGCCGTTGCGGCTGTTCCTGGGTGCGGGCACTGCGCAGCAGGCTGGCGTAATCGGTAATGGGCATGGCTTTCCTCCTGGTTGAATGATGGCGACAGGTATACCGCAGCGCGCGCGTGCCGCCCATAGGCAATAGTGACTATCCGGGTGACTACGCGCCTATGCATTCCTGGTGCCGGAAACCGACTTCTTGCCAATACCGCCGCGCAGGGCGCATCGCTAGACTGTTGGTATCGACGCTTGAGCCATCGTGCTTGCAGCGTTTCTTAAGACCTGGCGCCGCTGTCCGCGGCGCAATGTGGAGGTAGCATGAGTCACTTTCTGGACCGCCTTAAATTTTTTAGCAAGCCCGCCGAGCCGTTTTCCAACGGCCACGGCACCGTGGTCGATGAAGACCGTACCTGGGAAAACGCCTACCGCCAGCGCTGGCAGCACGACAAGATCGTGCGTTCCACGCATGGCGTGAACTGCACCGGCTCGTGCAGCTGGAAGGTGTATGTCAAGAATGGCCTGATCACCTGGGAAACCCAGCAAACCGATTACCCGCGCACGCGTCCCGACCTGCCCAATCATGAACCGCGCGGCTGCCCGCGCGGCGCCAGCTATTCCTGGTACGTGTATTCGGCGCAGCGCGTGAAGTACCCGATGGTGCGCGGCCGCCTGATGGAAATGTGGCGCGAAGCGCGCAAGACCATGGACCCCGTCACGGCCTGGGACTGGATCAGCCAGGACCCCGTGCGCTCGCAGCAGTACAAGTCCATCCGCGGCCTGGGCGGCTTCGTGCGCGCCACGTGGGACGAATCGAACGAGATCATCGCCGCCGCGAATGCGCTGACGATCAAGAAATACGGCCCGGACCGCGTCGTCGGCTTTTCGCCGATTCCCGCCATGTCCATGGTCAGCTATGCCTCCGGCACGCGCTACCTGTCGCTGATCGGCGGCGTGGCCCTGAGCTTCTATGACTGGTACTGCGACCTGCCGCCGGCCAGCCCGCAAGTGTGGGGCGAACAGACGGACGTGCCGGAATCGGCCGATTGGTACAACTCGACCTACCTGATGGTGTGGGGCTCGAACGTGCCGATGACGCGCACGCCCGACGCCCACTTCTACACGGAAGTGCGCTACAAGGGCACGAAAACCGTGGCCATCTCGCCAGACTACGGCGAAATGGTGAAGTTCGGCGACATCTGGCTGGCGCCGAAACAGGGCACGGACGCCGCGCTGGCGCTGGCCATGGGCCACGTCATCCTCAAGGAATTCCATGCGGAAGGCCAGAGCGCCTACTTCCGCGACTATGCGCGCCAGTACACGGATTTCCCCATGCTGGTACTGCTCAAGGAGCATAACGGCACGCTGGTGCCCGACTACTTCCTGCGCGCCTCGCACCTGGACAACAACCTCGACGAGACCAACAACCCGGAATGGAAAACCCTCGTCATCGACGAAAGCACGGGGGCGATCACGGCGCCGGCCGGCTCCATCGGCTTCCGCTGGGGCGAGTCGGGCAAGTGGAACCTGGAACAGAAGGCGGGCGGCAGCGGCGCGCCCATCGTGCCGATGCTGTCCATGATCAACGACAGCGACGCCGTCACGGAAGTGGGTTTCGCCTACTTCGGCGGCAAGGACGCGGCCGACATGCTGCTGCGCAAGGTGCCCGTGAAAACCATCCGCCTGGCCGACGGCACGACGGGCCTGGTGACCACCGTGTTCGACCTGACCCTGGCCAACTACGGCATCGACCGTGGCCTCGGCGGAGAAAATGTCGCGGAAAGCTATGACGACGACGTGCCGTACACCCCCGCGTGGCAGGAAAAGCACACGGGCGTGAAACGCGCCGACGTCATCACCGTGGCGCGCCAGTTCGCGGAAAACGCCGACCAGACGCGCGGCAAGAGCATGGTCATCGTGGGCGCCGGCCTGAATCACTGGTACCACATGGACATGACCTACCGCGGCATCATCAACATGCTGATGATGTGCGGCTGTATCGGCCAGTCGGGCGGCGGCTGGGCCCATTACGTGGGCCAGGAAAAGCTGCGTCCGCAAACGGGCTGGACGCCCTTGGCCTTCGCCCAGGACTGGGTGCGTCCGATGCGCCAGATGAACGGCACCTCGTTCTTCTATGCGCACACGAGCCAGTGGCGCCATGAAAAGCTGGAAACGGGCGACATCGCCTCGCCATCGGCGGCCGGCGGCACGGGCGACCTGACCCTGCTCGACTACAACGCCAAGGCCGAGCGCATGGGCTGGCTGCCATCGGCGCCGCAGCTGCAAACCAATCCGCTGGACGTGGCCAAGGCCGCCAGGGGGGCGGGGCAGGCGCCGGCCGCGTATGCGCTCGACCAGATCAAGGCGGGCCAGCTGCAGTTCTCGTGCGACGACCCGGACAATGCGGCCAACTTCCCGCGCAATATGTTCGTCTGGCGTTCGAATATCCTCGGCAGCTCGGGCAAGGGCCACGAGTACTTCCTGAAATACCTGCTCGGCACGCAGAACGGCTTGCTCAGCGACGAAGACGACTGCCTGAAACCGCAGCAGGTGAAGGTGCGCCCGGCCGCCGAAGGCAAGCTCGATCTGCTGGTGGTGCTGGATTTCCGCATGTCGACCACCTGCCTGTACGGCGACGTGGTGCTGCCGACGGCCACCTGGTATGAAAAGGACGACTTGAATACGTCGGACATGCATCCGTTCATCCATCCGCTGTCGGAAGCCGTGCAGCCGCTGTGGCAATCGAAGTCGGACTGGGAAATCTACAAGGGCATCGCCGAGAAATTCTCGGAAATCGGCGGCGAGCTGCTGGGCACCCAGCAAGACATCATCCTCACGCCGCTGATGCACGATACGCCCGGCGAACTGGGCCAGCCTTTCGATCCCAAGGACTGGCGCGCCGGCGAATGCGAGGCGATTCCCGGCAAGACCATGCCGAACATGACGGTGGTCGAGCGCAATTACCGCGACGTCTACAAGAAATTCACGTCGATCGGCCCGCTGCTGGAAAGCATCGGCAATGGTGGCAAGGGCATTTCCTGGAAAACGGGCCATGAAGTGGACGTGCTGCGCGGTATCAACCGCACGGTGCTGGAAGAAGGCGTGTCGCAGGGCCAGCCGCGCCTCGATACGGCCATCGATGCGGCCGAGATGATCCTGTCGCTGGCGCCGGAAACGAATGGCCACGTGGCCGTGAAAGCCTGGGCCGCGCTGTCCGCCATCACGGGACGCGAGCACACGCATCTGGCGCTGCCGCGCGAGCATGACAGCATCCGCTTCCGCGACGTGCAGGCGCAGCCGCGCAAGATCATTTCCTCGCCCACGTGGTCGGGCCTGGAAAGCGAGGAAGTCAGCTACACGGCCGGCTATACCAACGTGCATGAACTGATCCCTTGGCGCACCCTGACGGGCCGCCAGCAGTTCTACCAGGATCACCTGTGGATGCGCGACTTCGGCGAAGGGCTGTGCGTGTACAAGCCGGCCATCAACACGAAGACGACGGAAGCGCTGCTGGGCACCCAGCCGAACGGCAACAAGGAGCTGGCGCTGAACTTTTTGACGCCGCACCAGAAGTGGGGCATCCACTCCACGTATTCGGACAACCTGCGCATGCTGACCCTGTCGCGTGGCGGACCGCACGTGTGGCTGTCGGAAATCGACGCCAAGACGGCCGGCATCGTCGACAACGACTGGATCGAAGTCTTCAACGTGAACGGCACCCTGACGGCGCGCGCCATCGTCAGCCAGCGCATCCCGGCCGGCATGACGATGATGTACCACGCGCAGGAAAAGATCATCAACGTGCCTGGCGCGGAGATGACGGGCAAGCGGGGCGGCATCCATAACTCGGTGACGCGCGCCGTGCCCAAGCCGACGCACATGATAGGCGGCTACGCCCAGCTGGCCTACGGCTTCAATTATTACGGCACGGTGGGCTCCAACCGCGATGAATTCGTATTGGTGCGCAAGATGAACAAGGTCGACTGGCTCGAAGGCCCGTTGCAGGAAGAAGGAGCATAGTATGAAAATCAGAGCGCAAATCGGCATGGTGCTGAACCTGGACAAGTGCATCGGCTGCCACACCTGTTCCGTCACGTGCAAGAACGTGTGGACCAGTCGCGACGGCGTCGAGTACGCATGGTTCAACAACGTCGAGACGAAACCGGGCATCGGCTATCCGAAGCAGTGGGAAAACCAGGACAAGTGGAATGGCGGCTGGCGCCGCACGGATGCAGGCAAGATCGAGCCGCGCCAGGGCAGCCGTTTGAAAATCCTGGCGAATATCTTTGCCAACCCGAACCTGCCCGCCATCGACGAGTACTACGAGCCGTTCACCTACGACTACGAGCACCTGCAAAGCGCGCCGCTGTCGCAGACGCCGCCGACGGCCCGTCCGATCTCCGTGCTGACGGGGAAGAAGATGGAAAAGATCGAGTGGGGCCCGAACTGGGAAGATGACCTGGGCGGCGAATTTGCCCAGCGCAGCAAGGACAAGCTGTTCGACAACATGCAGAAGGAGATGTACGGCACGTTCGAGAACACCTTCATGATGTATCTGCCGCGCCTGTGCGAGCATTGCCTCAATCCGACGTGCGTGGCGTCCTGCCCGTCCGGCTCCGTCTACAAGCGCGAAGACGACGGCATCGTGCTGATCGACCAGGACAAGTGCCGCGGCTGGCGCATGTGCATTTCCGGTTGCCCGTACAAGAAGATTTACTACAACTGGTCGTCCGGCAAGGCGGAGAAGTGCACGTTCTGCTTCCCCCGCATCGAAGCGGGCCAGCCTACCGTGTGCTCGGAAACGTGCGTGGGCCGCATCCGCTACCTGGGCGTGCTGCTGTATGACGCCGACAGGATCGAGGCCGCCGCTTCCGTGCCGCAGGAGCAGGACCTGTACCAGGCGCAGCTCGGCCTGTTCCTCGATCCGCACGACCCGGCCATCATCGCCGAGGCGCGCCGCCAGGGCATCCCCGACCTGTGGCTGGAAGCTGCCGTCAAGTCGCCCGTCTACAAGATGGCCGTCGAGTGGAAGGTGGCGTTCCCGCTGCATCCCGAATACCGCACCTTGCCGATGGTGTGGTACGTGCCGCCGCTGTCGCCGATCCAGGCGGCCGCCGAATCGGGCAAGCTGGGCGTGAACGGCATGCTGCCCGATACGCAAAGCCTGCGCATTCCCGTGCAGTACCTGGCCAATCTGCTGACGGCCGGCGACCAGCCGCCCATCGTCTCGGCGCTGGACCGCATGCTGGCCATGCGCGCCTACATGCGCAGCAAGACCGTCGAGAAGGTGGAAAACCTGACGGTGCTCAAGCAGGTGGGATTGACCCAGGCGCAGGTGGAGGACATGTACCACATCATGGCCATCGCCAACTACGAGGACCGCTTCGTCATCCCCAGCAGCCACAAGGAAATGGCCGAGGACAGCTTCAACGAGAAGGGTTCCTGCGGCTTCAGCTTCGGCAATGGCTGCTCGGACGGAGTCAGCGAGCCGACCTTGTTCGGCAAGAAAAAACACGGTTCGGCCATCTTCATGCAGATGCCGAAGTCGCGCAAAACGGCGCCAGGCGCTTAAGGAGCTCATATGGACTACGCCATGAACCACTATCACATCCTCTCGCGCCTGCTGCTGTATCCGGAGCCCGAGCTGATCGCCCACCTGCCGCAGCTCGATGCCGCGCTGGCGGCCGTGCCGGAACAGCACGCGCTGCTGCGGCCCTTGCTGGCGCACCTGGAAAGCAGCAGCCTGATCGACCTGCAGCAGCAGTACGTAGCCACCTTCGACCGCAATCCCTCGCACTCGCTGCACCTGTTCGAGCATATCCACGGCGAATCGCGCGACCGGGGCCAGGCCATGGTCGACCTGATGGAGGAATACAAGCGCCACGGCCTGCAGATGGTGGGCGACGACTTGCCCGACTTCGTGCCGCTGTTCCTGGAGTTCCTGGCGCAGCTCGACGAGGCGGCTGCCGCGCCATTGCTGGGCGACGCCGTGCACGTGCTGGCGCATATCGGCCGCAAGCTGGCGGCCAACGGCAGCCCGTATGCGCCTGTCTTCACCCTGCTCGAACGCCTGAGCCCCGTGGCGGCAGAAACGCTGGCCGAACCGCCGGTGCGCGACATGGACGAAGCGCTGGAAACCTTCGGTCCAGGTGCGGACGGCGTCGAGCCGCTGCTGCGCCAAGGCCATGGCCAGGTCGCGGGCGGCGTCCATCCCGTGCATTTTCACCCGCAGCCGCGGCGCGCCGCCTGAACGGCGTCCGCATGAAGAGGAGTACATCATGAGTCATTACCTGCATCAATTCGTCTACGGCATCTATCCGTACATCGCGCTGGCCATCTTTTTTCTCGGTAGCCTGATCCGTTTCGACCGCGAGCAATACACGTGGAAGTCCGATTCCAGCCAGCTGTTGCACCGCGGCAGCCTGCGCCTGGGCAATATCCTTTTCCATATCGGCATCATCGGCCTGCTGTTCGGCCATGCGGCCGGCTTGCTGACCCCTGTCTGGGTGTGGGACACCCTGGGCGTGTCGCACAGCCTGAAGCAGGGCGTGGCCATGGCGGCCGGCGGCGTGATGGGCGGCCTGTGCCTGGTCGGCCTGCTGATCCTGCTGGCGCGCCGCTTTTCCAATGACCGGCTGCGCGCCGTCACCACGGCCGGCGACAAGCTGGTGATGCTGTGGATTTTGCTGACCTTGCTGCTGGGTCTGTCGTCGATCTTTGTCTCCGCCTCGCACATGGATGGCCACATGATGGTCTTGCTGATGCAATGGGCGCAGCACATCGTCACCTTCCGCGCCGACGCGGCCAGCTTCATCGTCGACGCGCCGCTGGTCTTCAAGCTGCACCTGTTCATGGGCATGTCGCTGTTCGTCATCTTCCCGTTCACCCGCCTGGTGCACGTGTGGAGCGGCTTTGGCGCCATCGGCTACCTGGGCCGCGCTTACCAGTTGGTGCGCCGCCGTTAAAAAAAACGCCATGAAAAATCTACTGTGCGTAGCGATTTTCGGCCTGCGATGCTCACTGTGCATGCGCACAGCTGCGCTTCTCAGCCGCAACTCATCTCCGCTCGCGACGATTTTTCAGGCTATTTATGGAAGGAAAGTAAGATGGGAATCTCCGTCAATGGCATCGATATCGACGATGCCGACATCGCGCGGGAACTGCCGCATCACGACAGGGCCGGCAATCCGCTGAAACAGGCCGTGCATGAACTGGTGCTGCGCCGGTTGCTGCTGGACGAGGCGCAGCGCCTCGGCGTGCAGGGCACCAGCATTGATGACCGCATCGAGGCGCTGTTCGCGCAGGAAGTGCGCGTGCCGCCCGCCGACGATGCGGCCTGCCGCACGTTTTACGCGCAGCGCCCGCAGCTGTTTCGCAGCGGCGCGCTGGTCGAGGCGCGCCACATCCTGTTCCAGGTGACGCCCGAGGCGCCTTTGGAACTGCTGCGCGCCACGGCGCAAGCCGTGCTCGATGCCTTGAAACTGGCGCCCGAGCGCTTTGCGGAACTGGCGGCGCAGTACTCGAACTGCCCGTCCGGCGCGCTGGGGGGCAATCTGGGCCAGCTGTCGCCGGGCCAGAGCGTGCCGGAATTCGATGCGCTGCTGTTTCGCCTGGAAGAGGGCGCGCTGGCCGGCCACTTGCTGGAAACGCGCTTCGGCTACCACGTGGTGCAGGTGCTGCGCCGGGTCGAAGGCCAGGCCATTCCCTACGAGGCGGTGCAGGCGCAGATCGCCGACCGCCTGTCGCGCGCGGCCTGGCAGCGCGCCGTGCACCAGTACCTGCATTTGCTGGTGGGCCGCGCCGAGATCGCCGGCATCGAGCTGGAAGGCACAGCCAGTCCGTTAGTGCAATAGACCGGAAGGCGTAGGCCGCTAGGCCTTCTGGGGCACAGTCAGATCGTGCCCCAGCCTTTACAATCGAGGAAGAAACAGGAGTAGCGTCATGAGTAGCGTCAAGTTGCAGGACCGTTTTGGCCGTTCGATCGATTATGTGCGGCTGTCCGTCACCGACCGCTGCGACTTGCGCTGCAGTTATTGCATGCCCAAGGGCTTTCGCGGCTTCGAAGAACCGAAGGATTGGCTGACGTTCGATGAAATCGAGCGCCTGCTGGGCATTTTCGTACGCCTCGGCACGCGCCGCGTGCGCCTGACGGGCGGCGAGCCGCTGTTGCGGCGCAAGCTGCCCGAGCTGGCGCACAAGCTGTCGTCGCTGCCCGGCCTGCAGGACCTGTCGCTGTCGACGAATGCCACGCAACTGGGCAAGCACGCCACGGCCTTGCGCGCGGCGGGCGTGGACCGCATCAATGTCAGCCTTGATTCGCTCGACCGCGCCTGCATGCAGCAGATCACGGGGCGCGACAGCCTGCAACCCATCCTCGATGGCCTGATGGCGGGCAAGGCGGCCGGTTTTGATCCGATCAAGATCAATATGGTGGCCATGCGCGGCGTCAATGACGGCCAGATCGAGGCCATGGCGGCGTTTTGCATCGAGCAGCAGTTCATCCTGCGCCTGATCGAAGCCATGCCCATGGGCAGCACGGGGCGCGATGCCCACTACATGCCGCTGGCCGCCGTGCGCGAGCGCCTGGCGGCCCGCTTCGGCCTGGTGCCGCAGGCGCAGGAGCTGGGCGGCGGGCCGGCGCGCTACCTGGCCACGCCCGATGGACGCTCGAGCATCGGCTTCATCACGCCCATGTCGCAGCATTTTTGCGCCAGCTGCAACCGCGTGCGCCTGTCCGTCGATGGTACCCTGTACCTGTGCCTGGGACAGGAAGAGAAATTCGCCTTCGGTCCCATGCTGCGTGGCGGCGCCACCGATGCGGAGCTGGAAGCGGCGATCCGCGCGGCCATCGAACTGAAGCCGCAGCAGCATGATTTCAACACGCAGCCGGACAAGATTATCCGTTTCATGGCCCAAACCGGAGGCTGAACGGTGCGGTGCCAAGTAAAGGATGTATGAAATTTAAAGCGATGTTTTCCTCCTGGCAGAAACTGTCGACCAAGATCGTCGGCGCGCTGCTGCTCATGCTGGTCCTGGCCCTGACGGCCATCGGCTGCACCCTGTTCCTGTCGTGGCAGCTGGAAGGCAGTTCGGCCGCCATCAACGAGACGGGGCGGCTGCGCATGCAGACCTACCGTCTGACCCTGCTGATCGCCAGCGATGCCCGCGTGCAGGCGCAGCAGCAGGCGCTGCTGATCGACGAAACCCTGGCCAAGATCGCCCACGGCGACCCGCAGCGTCCTTTGTTCCTGCCGCCCAGCACCGCCATCAAGTCCGAATTCGAGCGCATCGGCGACGCCTGGCGCGATGGCTTGCGCCCGGCCGCCCTGGCCGCCGACAGCACGGCGCGCGCGCGCCAGTTCGAGCATGAGGCCGACACCTTTGTCGGCCAGGTCGACCAGCTGGTGCGCCTGATCGAGCACGATAGCGAGCAGCGCACGTTCTGGCTGCGCGCCTCGCAGCTGGTCTTGCTGGCCATGGCGATACTCGGCACGGTCAGCATGATCTTCCTGATGTTCATGCTGATCATCGAGCCCGTGACGCGGCTGCGCCTGGGCATGCAGCGCATGAAGGAGCGCGATTTCAGCGTGCGCCTGGCCGTCGAGAGCAATGACGAATTCGGCCAGCTGGCCAGTGGCTTCAACCAGATGGCCGACCGCCTGCAAGCTCTGTACGGCAATTTGGAAGAGGGCGTGCGCAGCAAGACGGCCACCCTCGAATACCGCAACCGCGAACTGGCGCTGCTGTACGAAAGCGCCGCCTTCTTGCAGCGCCCGCAGCCGTTGGAAGACATCTGCGGCGGCTTCATGCAGCGCATCGTCGATTATTTCGAGGCCGATGGCTCCACCGTGCGCGTGCTCGACGCCGAGCGCGGCAACCTGCACATGGTGGTGCACACGGGCCTGTCCGAGGAACTGGTGGCGTCCGAACACTGCCTGAAGGTGGGCGACTGCCTGTGCGGCACGGCCGTCGAAATGAAGGTGGCGAAGGTGCACGACATGCGCCGCATCGACAAGGCGCACGAGCTGCGCTGCCACCGCGAAGGCTTCGCCACCGTCTCCGTCTTCCATATCCATGCGCATGAACAGCACCTGGGCTTCTTCAACCTGCATTTCCGCCATGCGCGCGTGTTTTCCGCGCGCGAGCTGGCCTTGCTGGAAACCCTGGGCCAGCTGCTGGGCATCGCGCTGGAAAACCTGCGCCTGGCCGCGCGCGAACGCGAGATGGCCATTTCCGAAGAGCGCAACCTGGTGGCGCAGGGCTTGCACGACAGCATCGCGCAAAGCCTCAATTTCCTCAACCTGCAAGTGCAGATGCTCGACGACTCCGTGCGCCATGCGCGTTTCGACGAGGTGGCCGGCATCGTGCCGGCCCTGCATGCGGGCGTGAAGGAAAGCTATGAAGACGTGCGCGAGCTGCTGGCGAACTTCCGCAGCCGTCTGATGGAAGACGACTTGATCGGCTCCCTGCGCGCGGCGCTGGAGAAATTCCGTCGCCAGACGGGCATCGACGCCGAACTGCTGGCCGATGTCGATGGCGCGCCATTCCCACGCGAGCAGCAATTGCAGCTATTATTCATCGTGCAGGAAGCGCTGTCGAACATCCGCAAGCACGCCCAGGCCAGTCATGTCGAGGTGCGGCTGGACGATCACCAGGACTTTACGCTGACGATCAGCGACAACGGCGTCGGTTTCGATGCCGCGGCCGTACTGGAAAAGGGCGACAGCCATGTCGGCATCCACATCATGCGCGAGCGCGCGCAGCGCATCGAGGCCACGTTCGAGGTGCATGCCGCGCCAGGGCGGGGCACCACGGTCGAGCTGCACCTGCCGCGCGCGCAGCGGCGCGCCGCATGAGCCATCACTTGAACCATCATCGCGCAAGCACCTGAAAGCATAAAAAATGGAGACTCCCGTCAAACCGATCACCGTCATGCTGGTCGATGACCACGCGCTGTTCCGCAGCGGCATACGCTCGCTGCTGCAGCGGCATACGGATTTTTCCGTCGTGGGCGAGGCGGCCGACGGCGTGGAAGGCATCAAGCGCGCCATCCAGCTGCAGCCCGACGTGGTGCTGCTGGACCTGAACATGGCCGGCATGTCCGGCGTGGAAGCGCTGCAGCTGATGCAGCACGATTGCCCGGACACGGCCATCGTCATGCTGACCGTTTCCGAGGACGCCGAAGACCTGGCCACGGCCCTGCGCGCGGGCGCCTGCGGTTATCTGATCAAGAATATCGACGCCGATTACCTGGTGCGCGCCATCCGCCGCGCGGCCGCCGGCGAAGTCGTCATCGCCGAAGCCATGACGGGCAAGCTGGTGGCGCAGCTGCAGGCGGGCACGCGGCGCGAAGAACCCGTGTCGGAGCTGGACAAGCTGACCCCGCGCGAAAAGGAGATCATCGACTGCCTGTCGCGCGGCGAGAGCAACAAGGGCATCGCCCGCACGCTGGACCTGGCCGAAAGCACGGTGAAGATCCACGTGCAGAACGTGCTGAAAAAGCTCAACCTGACCAGCCGCGTGCAGGCGGCCGTGTATGCGGTCGAGCACCGCCAGGGCAAGTAGCCGGCAGCGCGATGCCGGGGGCTGGCCCGCCGGCTCGGGCCCCATGGCCGTCGCGCCATCCTTCCCGTCCTTCTAGTCCTTTTTGCCGATGGCCGCCATTGCGCTTTTAAAGTAGTATATTGAATATATCTTTAAGCGCGAGTCCACCATGGCCATTACTCCCATCAGCGAACCATCATCTCCTGCCGCCGCTCCCGGTGCCGCACCGTGGCATGCCCGCCATGCCGTCTGGCAGCTGGGTTTTCGTCCGTTCTACCTGCTGGCCGCACTGTTCGCGGCTGTCAGCATTCCCCTGTGGCTGGCCAGCTATGCCGGCCTGCTGCAGGGCGGTCTGCACGTCGGGCTGGGCTGGCATATGCACGAGATGGTGTTCGGCTTCGCGCTGGCCGTCATCGTCGGCTTCCTGTACACGGCGGGGCGCAACTGGACGGGACTGCCCACGCCGCACGGCGCACCGCTGATGGCGCTGGCGGGGCTGTGGCTGGCCGGACGCATGGCCATGCTGTGCCTGACCGGCCCGCTGGCGCCCATGGCGGCGCTGGTGGACTGGCTGTTCCTGCCGCTGGCCACGTATCCGCTGTACCGCGTGCTGCGCCGCTCGGGCAATACGCGCAACTTGTTCCTCGTCGGCTTGCTGGCCCTGCTGGCGCTGGCCAACGGCCTGTATCACGCGGCCGCGCTGGGCTGGCTGTCGCTGTCGCTGTTCCTGCCCGTGCAGGCGGCCATTCTGATTATCGTGCTGATCGAATCGGTGATCGGCGCGCGCGTCATTCCCATGTTTACGCGCAATGGCGCACCGGGCAGCACGCCCGTGGCCAGTCCGAAGCGGGCGCTGATGGCCGCGGCATGCATGGCGCTGGCCAGCATCGCCTGGCTGGCGGGCGCGCCGGCCTGGGCGACGGCGCCGCTGGCCCTGGCGGCAGGCGCCATGTCGCTGGCCAACCTGCTGGCCTGGCAGCCGCGGCGCACCCTGCGCGTACCGCTGCTGTGGATCTTGCACCTGTCGTACGCGTGGATAGGCATCGGCTTTGCGCTGCTGGCGCTGGCCAGCTGGCAGCTGCTGCCGGCCAGCGCCGCATTCCACGCGTTGACCGTGGGGTCGATGGCGGGCCTGATCATCGGCATGATGACGCGCACGACCCTGGGCCACACGGGGCGCCCCCTCAAGGCGGGCAGGGCGGAAGCGGGCATGTACTGGCTGGTGCAGCTGGGTGCGCTGGCGCGGCTGCTGGCAGCTGTCGGCCCCACGCCATCGGTGCTGCCGTCGCTGTGGGCGGCAGGCTTGTGCTGGTCGCTGGCGTTTGCCTTGTATGTGCTGGTTTATGCGCCTTACCTGTGGCGCGCGCGCGTCGATGGGCGTGAAGGCTGAGGGAACTCAGGACGGGCGCCAGGCCAGCAGCTTCTTGACTTCCGGCGTCCAGTAGGACAGCGATTCGCCGACGACGAAGAGCAGCATGCCCAGCATGAAGGCTCTCAGCAGAAGGTCACGGCACACGATCATCGCAGGCTCCATGGTTGATTGAGATAAGTATAACATTTCCAATAAGGAATTGATTTTTAATTAGCAAGTCAGCTGCGCCATTCATGCTTGCGTTTCCTGGTACTCGGCCATGCCGCGCCGCACTTCTGCCTCCACGAGCGCCAGCAGGCGCGCCGTTTCATCGAGCCAGCCCGGCGCTGGCCGCTCCTGCAGGCGCGCCAGCCGTTCCAGCTCGGCCAGGCGGCTGACCAGCGCCGTGGCGCCCAGCAGCGCCACGCTGCCGCGCAAGCCATGGCTGCCGTGCACGATGGCTTGCGGCGTGCCGCTGCGCACGGCCTGCGCGAGCTGGCCAAACATGGCCGGCGCCGTATCGAGATAGGTCTGGCACAGCGTGAGGAACAGCGGCACGTCCTGGCAAGCGGCGTGCAGCAGCAGGGCGGGGTCGATATGGCGGTAGGCTGGCATGGCTGGACGGCCTCAGGCGGTGCCGTGCCGCGCGTGGCTGGCGCAGCAGGCGCGCAGGTAGCCGCGCAATTCGTCGTAGTTGACGGGCTTGGAGAAGAACACCACGCCCGGAGGCACGCCGCCCCTTGCATCGAGCGCTTCCGGCGACAGGCTCGACAGCATGGCGATGTGCATGTCCGCCAGCAGCGGGTCGGCCAGGATGGTGCGTATCACTTCGTAGCCGTCGATGCCTTCCATGATGATATCGCTCAATAAAATATCGGGTTGGTCGCGGGCGATTTCCAGCAATGCCTGGTAGCCATTTTCGCAGAAGCGCAAGCTGGCCTGCAAGCCCCATGAGGCAATCTGCTTTTGATACAGCGCACGCTCGATCGGATGATCCTCGATCACGAGGATGGAAGGCGCGCGCAGGCCGCCGTCCTGCCGCGCGGGACGCGGCGCGCGCGACTCCTGACTATGTTGTGTGTAGCCACTCTTGTAGGCGTGCACGGCCGACAGGGGGATGCGGCGGTGGCCGCCCTTGGTCTTCCACGCCTCGATGACGCCCGCCTCCACCAGCTGCTGCACCGAGGTGACGGAAATGCCGAGCAATTCGGCGGCTTTTTGCGTGGTGCAGACGTCATCAGCTTGCATGGAATAAAGAGTCGGTGAGGGTGAGGAGAGCATATGCGGGTCCGTTCAGAAAATCAAATCCGGCAAATCTGATGAATTTGGCTCAGGGCAGGCTTTCCGCGTCGCGCCGCCGCTCTTCGCGACGCTGCGGCTGCTGGAGCTGCGTGACGGCCGTCGACAGCACTTCCAGCGCCATCAGCAAGTCCGCATGCAGGCGCCGCTGCGTCTCGATATCCTCGGTGAAACTGGCATGCACGGCCGCGCCTGAAAGGCGCTTCAGCTGGCCCAGGCCCAGGGCCGTGGCGGCATCGAAGATTTCCTGTGCCAGCACGCGGGCCGGCGCCGTGCGGCCGCAGCGCAGCGCATGCGCGATGCCGGCCAGGCGGTCGCGCGTCTCGGCCACGAACAGGGCCAGGATTTCGCCCTGCAATTGCCGGTCTTCGCCAAACATCGCGTCGAGGCGGGCCTGCTCGAACGGCAGCGCGCGCCGTTCCGCCGGTTTGGGCGCCGCTGGCGCCGCCTGTCCGGCCATGGGGCCGGCCGGTACGGCGCTGCGCGCGCGCAGCAATTCCGGCAAGCCCGCGTGCGGCCAGGCGTCGGCCAGCTTGTCGGACGCGCGCTGGCGCCGGCGTGGGCGCGGGCGCCGCCACAGCAGGGCGGCCAGCAGCAGCGCCAGGCCCGTCAAGGCCAGGCCCGGGCGTACCAGGGTCATGCCGTCGTAGCAGGCCAATAAATAGGTGTAGATGAAGGCGTTCATGGCAGTGGCTGCCAAATGGCGTCGCGGCGGGAAGAAGCGCGTGGCATGCTGGACCTCCTGTTGAAAGACGTCGCGCTGCCCGGTGCCGGCAGCGGAGAAAACGTTTTTAACAAAAATCACGATATAGCCAGTTTAGAACAATATTTGGTTTATTTGGGAAATTTGTTTTTCCTTGTGGATATAAATTAGCGGGCAAGGGCAAGCGCGCCTGTGGGGAAAAGCAACACCGCGTAAATATTGCTTTCTGGCGTGTGCCACGCTTTGCAAATTAGTGAAAAAATGAAACGTTCTTGATCGCCCTCAATCCGGTGCGCAGGCGCGCGCCGCCGACACATCCTTGTAAAGGAGCATCATGACTGCCTCATCCCGGCCTGGACCATTGTTGCTACTCACCGCAGTCATCTTTATCTTGCTGGGCCTGGCGCTTGCCGGCGGCGGCGCCTGGCTCGTCAGCCTGGGCGGTTCCTGGTATTACGTCGTGGCCGGTATCGGCATGATAGTTGCCGGTGCGCTCGTGTGGAAAGGACGGCGCAGCGCCCAGCCTTTCCTGGCATTGCTGCTGTTCGCCACCCTGATCTGGTCCGTGATCGAAGTGAAGTTCGACTGGTGGCAATTGTTGCCGCGCCTGGATATCTGGTTCGCGGCCGCCGTCTGGCTGCTGCTGCCGTTCATCGACCGCCGCCTCGATCCGCCTTTGCGTGCCGGGGCGAAACCGCGCGACGCGGGCAAGAGCGCCTTGCTGGCTGCCGTCGTGGCGACGGCGGCCGTGGGCGTGTTTTCGCTGTTCCAGGATTATTACACCCTGCATGGCGAGGTGCCGGCCGAAAACATGGCGGCCGCCCCCGAAGGCGATTACGCGCCGGGCGTGGCACCCAATGACTGGGCCGCGTATGGCCGCTCCGGCTATGGCGACCGCTACGCGCCGGCCGCGCAGATCACGCCGGCCAACGCCTCGCAGCTGAAAGAGGCGTGGGTCTACCATACGGGCGACTTCAAGGGGCCGAACGACCCGGGCGAGATCGCCAACGAAGTCACGCCGCTGAAGGTCAACGGCATGCTGTATATCTGCACGCCGCACAACATCGTCATCGCGCTCGATCCGGACACGGGCAAGGAGCTCTGGCGCCACGATCCGAAGATCAACCGCGACGCCTCGAGCTACCAGCACATGATCTGCCGCGGCGTGGCGTACTGGGACGTCAACGCGGGCCGCGCCAAGGACAGCCCGGCGCCGGAAGCGGCCGGCATGGAGTGTCCGCGCCGCATCTTCGCGCCCACGATGGATGCGACCTTGATCGCCGTCAATGCCGATACGGGCGAAGCGTGCAAGAGCTTTGGCGAAAATGGCGTGATCGGCCTGTACCATGGCATGGGCATGAAGAAGCGCGGTTTCCTGATGCCGACCTCGCCGCCGGCCGTGGCGCAGAACGTGGTGGTGATGGCCGCCAGCGTAACCGACAACTTTTCCACGGAAGAACCCTCGGGCGTGATCCGTGGCTACGACCCCGTCACGGGCAAGCTGATGTGGAACTGGGATGCTTCGAACCCGGACGACACGGCGCCCATCGCCGATGGCAAGACCTACACCAACAACTCGCCCAACTCGTGGGGCGTGTCCAGCGTTGATGAAAAGCTGGGCATGGTGTACATCCCCATGGGCAACGAAACGCCCGATACCTGGGGCGGCAACCGCAACCCCCATGGCGAGAAATACAATAGCGCCATCGTCGCGCTCGATCTGGCCACCGGCAAGGTGCGCTGGGTGTACCAGACCGTGCACCACGACATCTGGGACATGGATATCGGCGGCCAGCCCACCTTGGTCGACATCGACACGCCGAAAGGCAAAATCCCTTCCGTCGTCGCCACCACCAAGCGCGGCGACATCTATGTGATCGACCGCCGCGACGGCAGCCTGGTCGTGCCGGCGCCGGAAAAACCCGTGCCGACAGCCAACGCCGCCCCTGGCGACCGCCTGTCGCCCACGCAGCCGTTCTCGGCCCTGACTTTCTTGCCCGAGAAAAATATCAGCGAGACGGACATGTGGGGCACGACGCCATTCGACCAGCTGGCGTGCCGCATCATCTTCCGCCAGCACCGCTATGAAGGCCCGTTCACGCCGCAGACGGTGGCCGAGGGCAAGATCAAGGGCGCCATCATCTCGCCTGGCCCGCTCGGCATCTTCGAGTGGGGCGGGGCGGCCGTCGATCCTGGCCGGCAATTGTTGCTGGTCAATCCAGACTATATGGGCTTTCTGGAACGCCTGGTGCCGCGCGCGCAAGCCAACGCGAAGGGCGGCACGGGGTCGGAAATGGGCTTGCAGCCGCAGACGGGCGTGCCGTTCGCCGTGGAAATCAAGCCCTTCCTGTCGCCGCTGGGCTTCCCTTGCCAGGCGCCGCCGTGGGGCTATATCGCCGCCGTCGACTTGCGCACCATGAAAAAAGTGTGGATGCACAAGAACGGCACCACGCGCGACAGCGCTCCCGTGCCCATCGCCTTGCCGCTGGGCGTGCCCAGCCTGGGCGGCATCAGCACCACGGGCGGTGGCGTGGCATTCCTCAGCAGCACGCTGGACTACTACATCCGCGGCTACGACGTGCGCAATGGCAAAACCGTGTGGAAAGCCCGCCTGCCGGCCGGCGGCCAGGCGACGCCGATGAGCTATGTCTCCGACAAGACGGGCAAGCAATATGTGGTGGTGATGGCTGGCGGCCACGGCTCATTGGGCACGAAGATGGGCGATAGCCTGGTGGCGTTTGCCTTGCCGGACGAAGCGGTGAATGAGGCGGGGAAAGCGAAGTAGCGATGCTCACCGCGGCATGCACCGGCAATGCCGCGGATGCGCGCCAACATGGCCAGCAGCCATGTTGGCGCCCGGCGCTACTGCAAGCGGCGATTCAAGACGATGAGTTCGGCATTAGCCGCCTGATCGTCGGTCATCGGGTAGAGCACGACCGCATAAGCATGGTCCGTCGTCTTGTTGATGCTTGCAATGACCAGGTTGTCACGCTGTATCGGCAGCAGTTCGTTTGTCAGCAAGTTCCTGTAGCCTTGCTCACCCTTGCTATAGAATAATTCCAACAACTGATCATTTTTCGTGGTCAGCCAGCCGTTTCCAAACTCGCTGTTGAAGCGCGTGACAAAAGTGTCGTCAGCGATTTGGACTGGCTGCCAGGTATTGAAAAATGGATCGGCAAAGACCGCCAATTCAATGGTGTCGCTTGCCCCATTCGCATCTATTTTTTTGATGATGATTTTATCTTTTTCTTGCGCCAGCAGATAAGACTCCTTGTCGAAGGATGAACTTAATATCTGCAAAACATCTATACCCTTCGCGTCGATTTCCCGCTGGCGCGTCACATTGCCTTTATCATCGATCTCTCTGTGCTGGAGCAGGCTGCCATCATTGGCCAGCAAATGTATGGCCTTGTTGGAAATGGTGATTCTGTTATTTGCAGGTAATGGAACTTTGATAGTGTTTTTCTTTTTCAGTTTTCCATTGATAAATTCGATGGCCAATATTTTGTCAGGTTTGTTATCGTAGAAGTCCACATCGTGAAATATCGAACAGGCCGCCGTCGTGCCAATGAAGTTTCCCGTGTATGGCCGATTGCCCTTTGGCATTTCCACATCCTCGCGATGAAAGATGGGAATGCTGATTTCCAGTTCCTTATCAGGATGATAGGGAATGATGGAGACATAGTTTTCCTGATCCGGACTCAAGAACAGTGTCGGCAAGATCCCGTCATCCTCGACATAGTTGTCGATACTGCCGTCAATCTCAACCGTCGTATAAATCAGCTGATACGTGCCATTTTTTTCGTACACATAGCTCGTCAGCAGCGTTTTTTCACCAAATGAAATGCTATCCTTTGCTGATATCGCTGTCTTCGCAAGCAGCGTTGTCATCGTACCCAAGTTGCCCTGTGTAATAGACGCAGTATAGGGCGCTACCTTGTCGAGGTTTTTCATACGTCAGATTATCTCCGTGTCTTGGCGCATCCAGCATAAGCTGCCGCGCGTTGCGATCTGGGGCCGCCGATGCCCGCTGACTCGGCGTCCCCGCGCGCACAGCTGCGCTGCCTGGCCAAGAGGGGGCGCCGAGCCGACTGCCGCTCGCGACGGTTTTGTCAGGCGCCCTTATTGTGCCGCCAATCCCAGTTTCAATCCCACCAGCTTGCCCGGCGCGGCGTCCGTTTTTTCCGGCGCGCCCGCGCTGACCCGGGCCGCTGGCGTGCCATCCTGCTGCAGGGCAGCGAGGATGGCCGCGCTGCGCTGGGCGCCCAGTTTAGCGAGCGCATCGGCAGGCAGGGGCTGCCTGGCTTCCAGCTGTTCGCGCAATCCGGTATAAAACGCGCTGGCGTCGGCCACTTGCGGCTCGCCTTCGATCAGCTTGCCCAGGCGTTGCCAGACGGGGATCTTCGCCGCGGCGGCCGGTGCGGATGCCCCGGACGCCGCCGCTGCCGATGCCGCGGCAGGAGAGGCGGATTCCGCCGCCTTCTTCTGCTTGTCCAGCTCGGCCTTGCCGAAGCGTTCCCCGTACAGCTCGCGCAGGGCGCCGCGTATCTTGCGTTCGCCCAGGTTCAACGGTCCCGGTTCCTCGCCCGCTTCCAGCTTGATGCCGGCCTTGGCGGCGACGGCGCGGCGCACGGCCTGGGCGCGCAGGGCGGCCGCGTCCGTGTCGCTGTACTGGCCCGGCACGGCCAGCTTCAGCTGTTCGCGCTTGCCGAGGATTTGCGCCACCTGCTTGAGTTTTTCCCGTTCCGGCGGCAGCAGCACGGCGCTGCCCGCATCGAAGTCGATGGATTCGAGCTTGTCGGCGCTAATGCCCAGCAAGCTGCCCAGCGCGCGGAACGGCGCCGTGACGATCTTCGTCAGCACATTGCCGACGGCTTTCCAGATCAGCGCGCCATAGCTGAATTGCGGATCGTTCATGTCGCCGGACACGGGCAAGCCCAGGTCGATGCGTCCGTCGCTATCCTTGAGGATGGCCAGCGCCAGTTCCAGCGGCAGTTTCAGGGCGTCCGGGCTGTCGATGCGCTCGCCCAGGGTCAGTTTGTCGAGCACGATCTGGTTGGTGCCGTCGAGCTGGCGGTTGCGCACCTTGTACTGCAAGTCCAGCGAAATCTTGCCCTCGGCCACCTTGTAGCCGGCAAACTTCATCGTGTACGGCGAGGCGGAAACCATGTCGACGTTCTTGAAGACCACGTTCAAGTCCGTGTTGTCGGTCGGGGCAAACGGGTTGAGTTGGCCGCGCACGCGGGCCAGGCCGAATTCGTCGATGCGGCCATCGAGTTCGATCTGGCTGCGCGCATCGCGTTTCGTCGACAGGCCCGTGACGACGCCGTTCAATTCATAGATCTTGGCGGCGAATTGCGGTCGCAGGCTCAGGTCGGCAAAATCCAGCTTGGCATTCTGCAGGCGCACGCGGCGCACGCGCACGGGGAAGGCGGCGTCCGGCGCCGGTGCCGCCGCCGTGGCGGCCGTGGATGTCGCCGTTGCCGGCGTCGCCGGCTGTGCCGGTTTGGCTGCCGGTTCCGGGGCTTTGACCAGCAGCCGCTGCGCATTGAGGCTGCGGTCGTTTTCGATGATCAGCTGGGCGTTCGGTTCCACCACGCGCAATTCGGCAATGTCGACAAAGTCGGGCCCCACGCTGGCCGTCAGCTTGTCGGCACGCACGCTTTTCCAGGAGGCAAAGCGCTTGCCATCCGTTTCATTGAGCACCAGGCCGGCGATGTCCACGCCGCCCTCATAGCGCACCTTCGGAGCCTTGGGCGCGCCGCCGCCTGTCGTCAGGCGGCCGCTGCCGGAGATGGCGCCGCCGGCCAGCTTCAGCTTCAGATGTTGCGCCAGCAGCGGCTGCACGGGTGCCAGCGCCAGTTGCTTGAGGTTCAGCTGCGCATCGACGGCGCCCGTGCCCGGCACGAACTTGCCGTTGGCCGTGAGCAATCCGCCTTCGCGCAAGCCCACGCCCAGCTCGAACGGCAACGCCTGCTTCATGTCGTTGCTGACATGCTGCAGCGACAGGCGGGCGTCCTGCAAGTTGCCCTTGATGCCAGTGCCCGCATCGTCGAAGCGGGCGCCGAACTTGCTCAGTTCTACCTTGTCTATCCTGGTGGACCACGGTGCGGACGGCGCCTCGGCGACGGTGTCGGTCTTGCTGGAAGCAAACACGGGCAGCTTTTGCGCGATCGCGAACTGGCCCTGGCGGTTGCGCGCCAGGTCGATCTGCGCGCCGCTGGCCGTCACGGCACCCAGGTGCACCGCGCGCGCCGCCACGTCAATCTTGCCTTCTGTAAAGCCCAACTGGGCCAGCTTGAACGGCGTTTGCGCGCCCCGTTGCATGGCGAGATCGGCCAGCGCGAAACTGGCGCCGTCGATGACGGTAGTCATGCCGGATGGCGCTTGCTGCAGTGCCAGTTGTAATTGCAGTTGCAGCTGTTTGGCGCTCAGCTGCAGGGCCGGCGAGACGGTTTCATCGATGGCGGATACGTCCACATTGGCCAGCGCCACCTGTTTCAAATCCACCTTCCACTTGCCCGGCTTCGAGGGCGCGGCAGGGGCCGCGGTGGCGGCCGGCGCCGCCGCTGGCTTGCCAGGCAGCATCAGGTTCGCCAGGTCGATCTCGCCCTTGCTGTCGCGGCGGATGGCCAGCTTGCCGCCGTCCAGGCTGATCTTTTCCACCGTGACGCTCTGGCGCGCCAGGTCCACGTTCGCGCCCGTGACGGCCAGGGTGGTCATGGCCGTAAATGGTTCTCCCTTGCCGTCGCGCACCAGCGCCAGGTCGCGCAGGGCCAGGCCGGCGCCCGCCAGCTTGGCGTCGAGCGTGCCGTCGGCATAGGAAAAGTGATAGGGCAGGCGCGCCGACAGCTTGCCGCTGGTCACTTCGGCGCGCGTATAGGCTTTCAGGTAGGCGGCCAGGCCGGGCAGGGAGGCGTCAGTCAGGACCAGTTCGCCTTCGCCGCGGATCGGGTTCAGCGAGGCCGTGCCGCGCCAGTGCAGCTTGCCGCCGCGCGCCGCATCGGCGCTGAAGGTATAGCTGCCGTTGGCGTCGGGCAGGGTCGAAATATTGTCGAGCGTGAAGGCGATCGGCGTGAAGTTGTCCGCATAGCCCGCCTTCTGGTCTTGCCACGCCACCTTGCCTTGCTCCAGCGCAAAGTGGCCGATGATCAGGCGCGGCATGCCGCCCTCGCTCTTGTCCGGGTGGTTGCGTTGCCAGGTGGCCAGCACTTCGGCCAGGTTGAACTTGCCGTCAGGCGTGATGGTCAGATGGGCCTGCGGTGCCGTGATGCGGATTTCCGCCAGGCTCCAGGCGCGGCGCACGATGGATTTCCATTCGAGCTGCACGGCCACGGCGCCGATGGACAGCAGCGGCGCGCCGGCCGCTTCCTGCAAGGCAATCTTGTCCGCTTCCAGGCGCAGGGTAAACGGGTTGAAGCGCACGTCGGCGATGCTGGCCTGGCGCGCCAGTTCCTTGTCGGCAAATTTGGGCAGCTGGTTTTTAATGACTTGCGGCACCAGCCAGAAGCCGGCCGCGCTGTAGGCGGCGAGGGCGCAACCGGAGCCGATGGCCCAGCGCTGCCAGCGTTTCCAGCGAAATGTTTTCGTCTGCACGCTTTTCTTGTCGATTGTGTTCACGAACTTACCTTTTAGTATCTTGTTGGACGGCGCGTCCTGCGCGCCGTGACTGTCAGTATGCCTCTTTGCCAGCTCATCTGCAAAATTCAAACGTGCTCATGTGATAACAGAGTCCCTCGCGCGCTATTTATTGCGCCAAAACTCACACAATCTCACTTATTTTTGCGAATGATTCTCGTTACGGTTATCATGCCGGGTAACCTGAAGTTTCCTTCTGTCTATTTTCTCTGTAGAAAGTCCTGTCTTTATGCGCGTAGCTTTTTCTTCCTTGCAACTACTTCCTGTGGCCGCCGCCTTGTCGCTGGCCTTCGCCCCGCACGCCGCGCTGGCCGCCAACGCAGCCCATGGCCAGGACGACTTGACGGCTGGCGATGAGAAAGTCATGCAGGCCGTGCAGGTGACGGGCGCCCGCGCGCAGGGCCTGGTGCCGCTCACCACGGAGGCGGGCAGTTTTCGCGGCGCCAGCATCATGGACGTGCCTTCGACCGTCAACGTGATCACGCGCGAATTGCTGGAGCAGCAAGCCGTTTCCGGCCTGTACGATGCCGTGCGCAACACGGCCGGCGTGACGCGCCAGCAAAACGGCGGAGAGACCTGGGACCAGCTGGTGATACGCGGCATCGCCGTGGAAAACCGCACGAATTACCGCCTCAACGGTTCCATGCCCATCATGAACTTCTCGCAAGTGCCCATGGAAAACAAGGAACGGGTGGAAGTGCTGAAGGGTGCCTCGGCCCTGTACTACGGCTTCACGTCGCCGGCCGGCGTGGTCAACTTCGTCACCAAGCGGGCCGGCAGCAAGCCCGTCACCAGCCTGGGCTTGAGCATCGACGACCGCGGCAGCGCGGTGGCGAATGTCGATGTGGCGCGCCGGTTTGGCGTCGGGCAGGAAGTCGGCGTGCGCGTGAACGCGGCCGGCGGCACGCTTGGTTCCTACCTGGACCATGTCGGCAATGGCAACCGCAGCTTCCTCTCCGCGGCGCTGGACTGGCGCGTGACGAACAGATTGCTGTTGAAGGCCGACCTGGAATACGACCGCCGCAAGGTGACGGAGCAGGCGGGCGTGGCGCTGCCCGCGGCCGTGAAAGGCGTGATCAGCTTGCCGCGCGCCGTCGACCCGCGCCAGTTGATCGGCCCGGACTGGTCGAATTTCGAGGCGCAGACGAAAAACGCGCAGCTGCGCGCCGATTACGCCATCACGGATGGCTGGGCCCTGACGGTGGAAGCGGGCCACTCGGAAACGGCGCGCGACCGCCGCCTGGCGATCTTCCGCCTGAATAACGCGGCGGCGCTGGCCACGGGCGCTGGCCGCATCACGGGCAATATCCAGCACAGCGTGACGGCCTCGGACTTGCTGCGCGCTGAGCTGGCGGGCAACTTCCATACGGGTGTCATCGCGCATGAACTGACCCTGGGCGTGTCGCGCACGGACAAGTCGCAAGATCCTATATACCAGAGCAACTACACGATCGCCGCGCAAAACCTGTATAACCCCGTGCCCGTGACGAATGTCGTGTTCGGCCCCAAGCCGACGGCGCCGACGACGGCCGCGCTCGATACGCGCGACACGGGCTTGTACGCGCTCGACCGCATGGTCTTCAGCCCGCAATGGCAAAGCGTGGTCGGCGTGCGCCGCAGCAGTTATCAAAGCGACCAGGGCGCCAGTCATTACGACGTCAGCAAGACGACGCCGATGGCGTCATTAATCTACAAGCTGACGCCGGAGCTGTCGTTCTATGCGTCCACGGCGCGCGGCCTGGAAGAGGGCGAGACGGGCCCGACGGGCACGGCCAACCAGGGCGTCAAGATGGCGCCCGGCGTGAGCAAGCAGAAGGAACTGGGTGCGCGCTGGCTGGCGCCGGGCGGTACCCTGGTCTCCGCCGCGCTGTTCGACATCACGCGTCCCGGCTACTATACCAATAGCAGCAATGTCTTCACGTCGGATGGCGAACAGCGCTACCGCGGCCTGGAACTGTCGACCCAGGGCAAGCTGACGCGCCAGCTGTCGTGGCAAACGTCGGCCCAGTTCCTCGACCCGACCTTTGCGCACATCAACGCCGACTACAACGGCAAGGCGCCGGAAAATGCGTCGAAGCGCACGGCCAGCGCCTTTTTGGCGTATGCGTTCGATGGGCTGCCGGGCCTGTCGCTGAGTGGCGGCGCGTATTACTACAGCGCCCGTCCCGTCAACGACCTGAACCAGGCCTTCCTCGGCGGCGTCACGCTCTTCAGCGCCGGCGCCCGCTATGCGGGCACGCTGATGAACAAAGCCGCCGTGTGGCAGCTGAACGTGGAAAACGCGGCCGACAAGCGCTACTGGGCCGGCGCCGGCACGCGTCTGGCTTCGGGCGCGCCGCGCGCCATCAAGCTGTCGATGAAGGTCGACCTGTAAGACGCGCCGCCTGCAGGCAGGGCGGCTTGCCTGCAGGCCTGAACGGCTGACTTGACCCTGGGCCTTGGCCGCGGGGCAGGGCGGCGGTTATAATTGTGGCATGTTCATCAGCCAAGGCCGCGCCGTCATCGTCCTGTGGATCGCGTGTATCGCCATCCTCCTGGCTGCGCTCGCCCCGACCGTGTCGCGCGCGTTCACGGTCGCCAGCGGCCGGGCCGTGCCCAGCTTCGAGATTTGCTCGGTGGCCGGCGGCATGAGCATGCTGCCGATGAAATCGAGCGTGCAGGAACCGTCCGCGCCGCAAAAGCCGGCGATGAACATGGGCGATTGCCCGTGCTGCAGCATGCATGCGGCCACCCTGGACATCGCGCCTACGGCCCTCGTGCTCGCTTCCGGCGAACTGATCGCCGGCTTGCTGCCGCTGCTGTTCTACCAATCCCCCACACCGCTGTTCGCCTGGACGCCAGTCCAGCCCCGCGGCCCGCCTGCCGCTTCCTGATACTGCCATCCCGTCCGTGAACCGCCCCGCGTCGCGCCGCTTGCGCGTCCGTGGCCGTTCGCCTCGTCCATACAGAATTCGAAAGCAGCAGCATGAACCATTTCCCTTTATTGATTTCCCTCGCCCTTGCCATGTCCGCCATGCCCGCCGTGGCACAGTCCCGCAGCGACGTCGACACGGCCGTCCTGCCTGAACTGAAAGTCATCGTCACGGCCGTCAAGGATGGCTACCGTCCCGCCGCCGACACGGCGCAAATGCTCAGCAGCACGCCAGGCTACAGCGTGGCGGCCGGCGGCGGCGTGTCCGGCTTGCCCGTCGTGAATGGTTTCGCCGATGACCGGCTGAAGATCCGCATCGACGGCATGGAACTGACGTCTGCCTGCGCCAATCATATGAATGCGCCGCTGTCGTACATTGATCCGCAACAAGTGCAGCGCATACGCCTGATCGCGGGCGTGACGCCCGTCAGTGCCGGCGGCGACAGCATCGGCGGCACCATCGAGGTGCAGTCAAACGCGCCCGTGTTTGCCCAGCCCGGCGCGGCCCTGCACACGCAAGGCAGCTTTGCCGTGTCGGGACGCAGCGTCAACAACAGCGTGTCGACCAGCGTGAACGCGTCGGCGGCCAGCGACGTGCTCAGCATCGGCTACAGCGGCGCCTATGCGCGCGCCCACAGTTATGAAGATGGCCATGGCAACACGGTGCTGGCCAGCATGGTGGAAAGCATCAACCAGGCCATCGTGCTGTCGGCCAAGGGCAAGGGCCAGCAACTGACCCTGCGCGCCGGCGTGCAGCATATCCCGTACCAGGGTTTTCCCAACCAGTACATGGACATGACGGACAACCACGGCCAGTTCGCCAACCTGGCCTATCGGGGCGAGTTCGGCTGGGGCGTGCTCGACGCGCGCGCCTACTGGCAGCAGACCGACCATGAAATGGGCTTTTTCACGCCCGAGCGTACGGGCACCATGCCGATGCTCACGCACGGGCGCAATACGGGCTACGCCTTGCAGGCCAGCCTGCCCACGGGCACGGGCGAATTGCGCCTGGGCCAGGAATGGCACGGTTTCCGCCTCGACGATTACTGGCCGGCCGTGCCCGGTTCCATGATGATGGGGCCGCGCAGCTATCTGAACATCAACGACGGCAAGCGCGAGCGCACCGTGCTGTTTGCCGAACTGGACACGCGCCATGCCGCGCGCTGGAGCAGCGTGCTGGGCCTGCGCGCCGAATCCGTGCGCATGGATACGGGCAAGGTGCAGTCGTATGGCACGAACATGATGAACATGGCCGACAGCATGGCGGCGGCCGCCTTCAATGCGCGCGAACGCCGCCAGCGCGACACGAATATCGATGCCTCGGCGCAAGCGACCTACACGCCGGACGCGGCCAGCAGCTATGAATTCGCGCTGGCGCGCAAGGTGCGCTCGCCCAACCTGTACGAGCGCTACTCGTGGGGCCGCGGCTCGATGGCCATGACCATGACCAACTGGTTTGGCGATGGCAACGGCTATGTGGGCAATATCGACCTCAAGCCCGAGACGGCATATACGGCGGCGTTTACGGCGGACTGGCATGGCGGCGGCGAAGAGGGCTGGTTCGTGCGCGTCAATCCGTATTACAGCAAGGTCGACAATTACGTCGACGTGGACGTGCTGTCATCTTTCCACCCGTACATGCAGATGGGCGCCAACGGCAACTTGCTGCGCTTCGCCAACCACGACGCCAAGCTGTACGGCGCCAACCTGGCCTGGCAGCTGCCGCTGGCCAGCAGCGCGCGCTGGGGCCGCTTCATGGCCACGGGCAACGCCGCCTATACGCGGGGCAAGCGCAGCGATGGCGGCGACCTGTACCGGATGATGCCGTTCAACGCCTTGCTGGCCGTCGAGCACAAGCTGGGCGCCTGGAGCAGCCGCATCGAGACCAAGATCGTTGCCCGCAAGGACAGGGTCGATGCGCGCCGGCTGGAACGGGAAACGGGCGGCTATGCCCTCGTCAACCTGCGCACCAGCGTGGCGCTGGGCAAGATGGCCAGCCTGACTGCGGGCGTGAGCAACCTGTTCAACCGCGCGTATGCGGACCCGCTCGGCGGCGTCTACCTGTCGGGACTGAAGGCGAACGGCGGGGCGCTGCAAGCCTTGCCGGCCGAGGGCAGGTCGATTGACCTGGGCTTGCAGCTGCAGTTCTAAGGCCGAGCAGGAATAGAGCGCCTTCGGCCTTGATGCCTAAGGAGGAAGGCGCTTGCCGGGTGCAAAATCGGCGACAGGTATCGAGCGGGCGGTTATAGTTGATGTGGATAACTATTATTTTGAGAAGCCTCCCGATTCATGCAGACGATACCGATAGACGCGCTCTCCATTATTGCCAGGCAATGTATCGCCGTGACCTGTCTCCAGCGCTTTTGCCAGCGTCATGCCATTGAGCATCCGGCATTGACGGCTTTCATCGAGCACGTCTGGAAAGTGGCGCAGGTCGAGTCTGGCAATTTTGCCTCCTGGGAACGCGGCTTCGCCGCCTTGCCTGTCAGCGGCATGGGCGATCCCTGGCCGGAAGAGGTCAGCGCGGCAATACCGGCAACACTTCTTGGCACATTGACGGAACTTTTGCAGCACGTGCAGGAAACGAGTGCCTGCACGTGGCATGGCGATGACTTGCCAGCGACCAGGCGGCAGCTGGAAGCCGTGTTCCGCCTCTGCGGGCGACATGCTGTCGCCGTGCCGGCGCCGGGACACTATGCGCAGCACGATGCGGCGATCCGCAACGGCTGGGGGCCGGCGCTGACGGACGGGGAACTGCGCGCCTGGCGCGCCCTTGTGCAAGGCGAGGCAGCGGCGGCCCCTGTGCATGATGCAGCCGATCAAACATGATTTTTCCTGGCGATGCCATCGTAGCCCTTGCCTATGCCCAGCCATTGATTGCATGCCAAATGGCAGGTTGTTGGCATGTATTTCAAGAAAGCCTGGAGGATCCGGCGATTGATCCCGTGGTGGATTGGGCGTCAAAAAGAGCAGGGCTGGCCCGCGATTCAGGATGGTCGGCCGGGAGTGCCGGGCGTATATTGTGCCCCCGCCATGGGGAACGCGCGTGTGCCCTCGTTTTCCGGTCTAAGGTGGAAAACGTTGGCGCCACTCATAGTGTCTTCGAGGCGCAGGCCGCATACGATAGCAACTGGCCCTTGGCGGATACAGATGGCAGCAACATTTTTTTGAAGAGCTAATCGATGCACCATGCCTTGAGCACCGCCGTAAATGCATTTCGACGCTGGGCGTCGGAGCGTCCTGTCGATGAAAGAAGTGGCGAGTGGGAATGCGACTATGCGAAATGGCCTGAATTAAACGCTGCTTTTCTGACGCATATCACGACCGGCCCTCCGCGCGCTTCCACGGCAGGCGACATTGCCGACCTGCTGTATGCGATTGGCAGGGACAATGAAACCGCATATCTGGTCAGGGAGCTGGCCAGGCGCGAAGACTGGTTCCTGTTCCTCCTGCCACATGCGCTTGCGGTCAACGATCCTGACGTGAAATGGCAGTTTGCCGTGCAATTGGGCGTGGAAAAGTTCCCCTTTTTTGCCGCAGAATCAGCCTTGCTGAAACTGGTGCAGGACGAACATGAATATGTGCGCCGGATGGCGCTGCAAGGACTCGGCCGCATGGCATCGCCCCATGCGGAACCCCTGTGCATACGCGCATGGGAAAGCAATCATGAATATCAACGCATCATGGTCCTGTGGGTGCTGAAAGAGCTCAAATCCCGGAACTTGCATGAATATATACTTCTGGCCAAGGCCGACGGCAGGGAATTTTTAATGCGTAATGCTGCTGAGATCGAGAATGGGATGGCACCATCGGATAGCCAGGTAGACCGGCGGCAGCACACATGACCTCCCGTCACCCATTGCCTGATTAACCATCCTTTGCCAGCCGCGCCCGGATGGAGTCTAATCATGGCTTGTTCCTTGACGAGGTTGCCATGCTGCCCACACCTGCCATCGCCGCGCTGCGCGAGCAATTTCCCCTGATTACAGAATTGATGGCCTTGCGGCCCTTGAACTGGTTCAATCCCGGCATCGCGCCGGCGGCCGAGGCTCTCGCTGACGTCGGCTTGACGGCGGCCGACGTGGCCGACGCCAGTGCGCGCCTGGCCCGCTTTGCGCCGTACCTGGCCAAGGCCTTCCCGCAAACCCAGGCCAGCGGCGGCGTCATCGAATCACCCGTCGTACCGCTGCCCGCCATGCAGGCGGCACTGGCGGCGCGCACGGAAGCACCGATTCCGGGCCAGCTGTGGCTCAAGCAGGATAGCCATCTGCCCATTTCCGGCTCGATCAAGGCGCGCGGCGGCATCTATGAAGTGCTGAAACACGCGGAAACGCTGGCGCTCGATGCCGGCTTGCTGAAAGAGGGCGACGATTACGGCGTGCTGGCCAGCGACGCCGTACGCGCGTTTTTCGGCCAATACGCGATCGCTGTCGGCTCCACGGGCAACCTGGGCTTGTCGATCGGCATCATGAGCGCGCGCCTGGGCTTTCGCGCCACCGTGCACATGTCGGCCGACGCGCGGCAGTGGAAGAAGGATAAATTGCGCAGCCATGGCGTCACCGTCGTCGAGTACGCGACCGATTACAGCGTGGCCGTGGAAGCGGGGCGCCGGCAGGCACAGGGCGATCCGACCTGCCATTTCGTCGACGATGAAAACTCGCACGATCTGTTCCTCGGCTACGCGGTGGCGGGCGAACGCCTGAAGCGTCAGCTGGAAGCGGCCGGCGTGGCGGTCGACGCCCAGCATCCGTTGTTCGTGTACCTGCCGTGCGGCGTCGGCGGCGGCCCCGGCGGCGTGGCGTTTGGCTTGAAGTTGGCCTTTGGCGACGACGTGCACTGCGTGTTCGTCGAACCGACCCACTCGCCGTGCATGTTGCTGGGCGTGCATACGGGCTTGCACGAGCGCATCAGCGTGCAAGACATCGGCATCGACAACGTGACGGCGGCCGATGGCCTGGCCGTGGGCCGGCCGTCCGGCTTCGTCGGGCGCGCCATGCAGCGGCTGATCGACGGCTATGCCACCGTCAGCGATGAGGAACTGTACCGCTTGCTGGCCTTGCTGGAGCAAACGCAGCAGCTGCGCCTGGAACCGTCCGCCGTGGCCGGTTTCGCGGGCATCGACGCCGTGCTGGCCGCGCCGCAATACCGGCAACAGCTGGGGAATGCCACGCACCTGGTGTGGGGCACGGGCGGCAGCATGGTGCCGCAGGAAGAAATGGTGGCCTACGTGGCGCGTGGCCGCGCGCTGCTGGCGGCCGGAGCCGATTGATGCCGGCCGGCGTGCCGCCCAGGGCCACGCTCACGGCCAGCCAGTTCGCCAACCTGCACACGTTTCTCGTGGCGGCGCGCCACGCCAGCTTCGCGCTGGCCGCGCAGGAACTGGCGCTCACGCCCAGCGCCGTCAGCCACCGCATCGCGCGGCTGGAAGACAGCCTGGGCATGCGGCTGTTCGAACGGTTGACGCGGCGGGTGAAACTGACGCGCGATGGCGAACGCATCTTTGCCGCCCTGCAGGCGGGCTGGGACGGCCTGCATGCGGCCATAACCGGCGGCGATGCGCTGGCGGGCAGCATCACCGTGCATGCGCGCCCATCGATCGCCCAGTGCTGGCTGGTGCCGCGCCTGGCCGGCTTCACGGCGCAGTTTCCTGATTTGAACATCGACTTGCGCGTGGGCAATGAGGCCGTGGACTTCCGCGCCGGCCAGGTGGACCTGGCGCTGCACTATGGCGACGGCAACTTTCCCGGCCTGGCGGCGCGCAAGCTGATGGACGAATGGCTGGCGCCCGTCTGCAGTCCCGCGTATGCGCGCCAGCACGGCTTGCTTGATATGCCGCAACACTTGCCAGGCGCAACGCTGCTGCACGACACCCTGGCCTGGCCCGCCTGCGCGCCCGACGCCGAGTGGCGGCTGTGGCTGGACGTGCAGGCGCCGGAAGTGGCCTTGCCCGCGCGCAGCCTGCGTTTCGACCGCGCCGACCTGTGCGCGCAGGCGGCCATCCACCATGCGGGCGTGGCCATGGGCCGGCGCCAGCTGGTGCAGCCGTGGCTGGCCAGCGGCCAGCTTGTTTTGCCGTTCGGCGGTTTTACCTTGCCCAGCCCGCAAGCGTATTACCTCGTGCACAGCGCGCGCGCGCCGTTGCCGGCACGCGTGCAGGCGCTGCTGGACTGGCTGGTGGGGCAGGCAATTTGATACACTGCGCCCCTTACTCAGACACGCGCCAGAAAGTAGTCCCATGCAGCCATCTCCACTGATCCCCACGCCGCCGCAGGAATTGCGCGCGTATGCGCTCGCCTGCCTGCTCGAACCGGACCCGGCGACGAAGGTGGCGATGGTGGCGGCCATGGCCGAGGCGCCACTCCCGCTGGATGCGCGATCGCCGCTGGCGCCAGGCGGACCCGTGCCGGGCCGTCCCGAGCGCCCGGAACTGGTGCCGCCGCGCCTGGTGGGGCGGCGTTCGATGATTACGCCGGAAGGGCGCGCCATGCTCGTGCACGCGCTCGCGCATATCGAGTTCAATGCCATGAACTTGGCGCTCGACGCCCTGTGGCGCTTCCCGGACCTGCCGGCCGAGTACTACACGGACTGGCTGCGCGTGGCAAAGGAGGAAGCCACGCACTTCGCCATGCTGCAGGCGCACCTGCAGGTGCTCGGTCACACGTATGGCGATTTTCCCGGACACGACAGCCTGTGGGAAATGGTCGACAAGACGCGCGGCGACGTGCTGGCGCGCATGGCGCTGGTGCCGCGCACCCTGGAAGCGCGGGGCCTGGACGCGATTCCGCCGCTGCGCGCCAAGCTGGCGCAGGCGGGAGATATGGCGGCCGCCGCCATCCTCGACATCATCCTGCGCGACGAGGTGGGCCACGTCGAGATCGGCAACCGCTGGTATGGCTACCTGTGCGACCGGCGCGGCCTGGAATTGCGCGCCACCTATGCCGAGCTGGCGCTGCGCTACGAGGCGCCGACCCTGCGCGGCCCGTTCAACCTGGAAGCGCGGCGCCGGGCCGGGTTTTCGGAACTCGAATTGTCCGACTTGCCTGGCTGAACATGCCAGACGCCGCCGGGTCGCTCAGGGATGGGCCGTCAGGCTCAGGTGCCAATGGCTCAGGTGGGCGGGATCGATGCTCACCTTGGCCGGCTTGGCCCAGGCCCCCGCGCCCGGTATCAAGCCCTTGGGCGGGTTGGCAAAGCGGCCATCGACGAGGGCCAGCTTGACGAAACTGTGGCCGATGTAGATGACGCGCGTGTCGGCGGCGGCCGCTTCCAGCGTCAGCATGGCGCGGTTGGCCGTGATCCACGCCACCAGCAGGGCCAGTCTCGGCTTGTTCACCTGGCCGGCCGCCACTTCCGCCTGTGCATCATCGATCAGCTTGCGAATGCCGGCGCCGTTGCCCTGGCCGCCCAGCGTATCGGCGTAGCCGCCCGCGCCGTCCGCGTAGCGCATGTCGATCTGCTGACCATCGCTGTGGCCGCTGTGCCCGAGGATGGAGCGGCCTGCCGCCGTTTGCGTCACGTGCTGGCCGCTGATGTCGTCGAAACGGTAGGGCTTGTTCAGCAGCCAGGCGATCGTCAGCCGGGTGGCCCAGGAATCGCCGCCGGCATCGCGCGAGCCGTAGCGCCGCGCCGCCAGCGCCGCCTCGTTGTTGGCCAGGTACAGCGGGATGAAGGCCGTGTCGCCCTTCAAGTCCACCTGTCCGCCCTCGTTCGGATCGGACGTCGCTTCGGTGCCGTTGATCTGCCCCTTCAGGCGGATGGTGACGACGGCCTTCTTGTCGATCTTGGCGCCGGCAAAGGTGGGCAGGACCAGGCCCGGGAACTTGACCTTGCCGGGATTCTTGGTGTTTGCCTGGGCCAACAGGTTGTCTGCGCTGAAGGACGGGTTGCCGCCGCTGGCGGAAATGCCGATGTTGACTTCCGTAATGGTGGCCGCCGCCGGCGTGTACTGCAGTTCCAGCGGCACCGTGTGGGTGGGCGTGGTGGCTCCCTGCGACACGGAGACATAGGGGCCCGGCAAGTTGCCCGCTACCCTGATCGGTTGCAAGATGGGATGGGCATCCTTGTTCGGCGACAGGAATCTTGCCTTGGTGATTTTCAGGCCCTTGCACACCAGGCTCAGCTCCACCCGAGTAACCGTCGGCAGCAGGTTGTCGCCGATATTCGTGGCGCTGACACCGCCGCCGACGGCCAGCGGGCCATTCTGCGTTTGCTTGCTGACATCGATGCAATCGGTCCTGACGATGGTGCCTTGCGTGAAGTGCGACTGGTTCACGGCGCCGGCCGCCGCCAGGTTGGCGCCGGGCAAGCCGACCACGGAATACGACCAGGTATCGTTGTAGCGGCTTTGCTGCGTCGTGTACACGGGATATTCGGCGGTGCTGACGGTGATCTTCACCCCCACGTTTTTCGTGCCCTTCGGTACCGTGTAGACGATGGGCGTGGTCATGGTGTTGTTTTGTGCGGCCGCCGTGGCGCTGAAGGTCTGGCTGCCTTCGTCATCGAGGGGCGTGGCGTCCGGCGGCGCGGCGCCCGCGCCCGTGTCCGCGTCCGTTCCGCCGCGCGCCGACGGCGCGGCGCCATCCTGCGTCACCGTGCCGGCCGTATAGGTGTTCGCGGCGGCCGGCGGCGCCAGGGCCGTCGCGAACGGATAGACGATGCCGACGTTGACCGTTGTGCTGCCAGGAAAGACGGCGGCGCTGATGCTGACCACGTTCGGATGCTCGAGGTCGTTCAGGGTCAGCTGGTAGGTGTCCGGGATGACGCCGTCGAAACGGAAGGCGCCCGTGGCGTCGATCACGGCCACGCGGCGTTGGTGGGAGTTATAGCCGGTGAGCAAGATTTTCTTGCCGGCCAGGCCCGCCGCATTGCCGCCCGCCGGCGTGCGCATCTGTCCCAGCAGCACGGTATTGGATTTGATGACGCTCAAGGCGTACGACACGGCAAATTCGCCATCCTCCGACACGAAGTTGAGATTCATGTCGAGCGCGCCGGACGGCAGGACGGCCAGCAGCTGCTGCATGGCCGTGGCGCCGATGGTGAAGCTGCCCGTGTCGGGATGGAAGACCCAGTAGGACTTCAGGCTGATGGCGGGGCCGCCGGGTGCGGCCAGGAAGCCGTCGCTGTCATTCTGCAGGGCCATCGCCGGCGCGCCGCTGAGGCGAAAGGCCAGGCCATCCGCCTGCAGCGTATTGTTCGCTCCCAGGCCCGTGATGGCCAGCTGGGGCGGGGTGGGCGGCAGGCTGCCATCGTCGAGCGGCTCGACATAGGTTTCCACTGCCGTCGGCAATTCTGTCTGGATCAACACATCGAAGACCGAGACCGCGCCGCCCTTGCTAATGAACAATTGCGCGTGCTGGTCGACACCCGTATCGCCGGGCGTGGAAAAGCGCAGGGTGCCATCCCTGAGCAGTACGTCGCTGATGGCGCCGCTGGCCTTGACGCTGTCTGCACCGTCCGGCAACCCCAGCTCGGCCAGCGACAGGACCACCACCTGCGCCGGCCGCACGGCATCGAGCGCCACGCTGTCGACGGCCGTGATATTCCAGATGAGGCCGCCCAGCTCGAACGGACGCGTGCGGTTGATGCGCAGCACGACGACGTCGGTGGCGGTGACCGTCGCGCCTGCCGCGATGCTGCCGACCTGGACGTCGCCGTCAACGACGGTGGCGCCGGCTGGAATGCCGGCAAGGACGGCGTGCACATTGTTTGCCGTCTCGCTGCCATTGTTGCGGATGCTGATGCGAAACGTGTATTCGTAGATTCTGCGGTTGATGCGCCGCTCCGCCGTCTTGCGCAGCGAGGTGACGTCAAAAGGGCCGACGGCAACGCTGGGCGCCGTGGCAGTCGTCGCCTCCATGGCGGCCGCTGCCGCATCCTTGCCTGTCAGCGCATCTTTGTCCGCTGCCGCCTCCATGTCCGCCGCCAGCATGACTTTCGGCGTGGGCGGCTGCGTCGGATCGTTGGAGCCGCCGCAGGCGCACAGGCTCGCCGCCAGCGCGACGACGGCCAGTTGCCGGCGCCGCAGGCACAGCATGGCCAGCACGCCGGCCAGCAGCAGGCAGGGCGTGGCGGGCAGGGGTACCGCTTGCGTGCTGCCCGTGTCGAGTTCGATGAAGGAAACGGGATCGAGAACGACGAACAGCTGGGGGCCGGGGCTGCCTACGCCCAGATAATCGAAGGTGACGGAAAAGCCCGTTGCCGTGGCGCCGGGAGCGATGCTGCCCGCCAGCGCCAGTGCGTCGAGGTAGCCGCTGTCGGGAATGGCGGGATCGGGCTGCACCAGCAAGAAGTCCCAACCGGGCGCCGTGGAAACGTTTTGCAGGTTGATGTAGGGGCCCACGCTGAAGAAGACGGTGAATTCCTCGATGGGCACGGCCAGCGTGGTATTGCTGACGGTATAGTCGTAGCGCCACTGCGTGCCGCCCAGGGCGGTAGCCGTGTAGCCGATGCTGGTGGCGTGCGCGGCGCTCATCGCGCACAGCAGCAGCGCCAGCAGCGTTTGTTTGATGACGTTCATGATTGTCCCCCCGTTTGCTGGCGCCAAGCGTGCCCAGGCAAGAGGTCAAGCAGGAAGCGTTCCTGAATAAAAAGTCCTTCTGAAACAAGGGGTTGAAGGCTGGTGGAGGCGTGCTGCGCATGAGCGTGTCAATTGTACCGACACGCATGGCCGCGGCGCGCCGTTATCGGGCTGTCACGATGGCCGGGCGCTGTCAGCGCTGTCCTACCCAGCTTGTCGAAATCGTCTGATTGTATGCCTTACGGAAACACGCGATGATCGTGTTCATGCTGCAACAGCCAACCATTCCGACGGAGTATGCGATGCACAAGCGAGCCGAGCCAAGCCATTTGAACAAGCCATTCCTGCTGATCTGCCTGTTTACGGTGTCGACCCTGGCCGCTACGCTGATCAATACGGACGAAACGCAGCCGACCGAAGGCGAGAGCGCGCCGGCGCCCGTGGCGCGCGATGCGGGCCATGGCGCCATGCCGTTGTGCAACGGCGACGCGTTCAAGCTGTCGGCGCAGTGCCAGCCGCGGCGCGCGGCCTGACGCCGGCCTGGTCCTTCGCCTCGCCCTGCAAGCGTTGTTGCAGCAAGGCCAGCACGGCCGCTTCTTCCGGCGCCAGCGCCGGCAAGTCCTCCTGCAGTTGCTGCCGCGCCCGCGCGCGCATGCCTTCCAACAGACTGCCATCCAGATACGCTTCCAGCACGGCCGGGTGCACATAGCACTTGCGGCAGATGGTCGGCGTGTTGCCCAGCTTTTTCGCCACCGACTCGATCGCCTGCACGATGTTCTTCTTGGCTTGCGCATCGGAATCGACCAGTTCGAATGCCTGCAGCGCCAGCGCGGCCAGCAGGGTGCCGGCCCAGGTGCGGAAATCCTTGGCCGTATAGTCCTCGCCCGTCACTTCGCGCAGGTAGTCATTGACCGCGCCCGAATCGACGCCGTGGCGCTCGCCCGCGTCGTCGACATACTGAAACAGTTCCTGCCCCGGCAGCTCGCGCATGCGCTGCAGCACTCTGGCCAGGCGGCGGTCGCTGAGGCGGATATCGTGGCGCACGCCGCTCTTGCCCTTGAAATGGAAGGCCACGGCGCTGCCATCGACCTGCACGTGGCGCGTGCGTAAGGTGGTCAGGCCGAACGACTTGTTCGTGCGTGCATATTCCTCGTTGCCGATGCGCATCATCGTCAATTCCAGCAGATGCACGATGGTGGCCAGCACTTTTTCCCGCGGCAAGCCGGGCAGCTGCATGCCGCGCGCGACGGCGGCGCGGATGGCGGGCAGGGCCTTGCCAAAGCTGAGCATGCGTTCATATTTCACTTCGTCGCGCACCTGGCGCCAGCGCGCATGGTAGCGGTACTGCTTGCGGCCGCGCGCATCGCGCCCCGTCGCCTGCAGGTGGCCGTTGGCGCGCGCACAGATCCACACATCGGTCCAGGCGGGCGGAATGGCCAGCGCCTTGATGCGCGTCAAGGTGTCGTCGTCGCGCACGGCCTGGCCGTCCGCGTCCACATAGCGGAACTTGGCCGGTTTGCCCAGGCGGACGAGGCCGGGCTGGTGGTCGCCCGTGTAGCGCAGGCCGGCGGCCCTGGCGGTGGTGGTGGCGGAGATATCCATGTTTTTCCTATGCAGGCGTTGCCGGGGTGCCGCGCAACTGGCGCGCTCTTATGCTAAGGTGCGCATTCGTAAAGCCGTGCGCGGCAGACAGGAGCAGCAGATGTTTGGCAGAAGAAAAAATCTCGAGCAAGACCACGCCCCCCAGGCCGACAAGCAGTATGAAAAGAAATATACGGATGACAGCTTCTGGGACAAGGTGGTCAAGTTCGCCAAGACGGCAGGGCGCGAAGTCATCGAAAAGGCCTTGTGGCTGTACTACGCCGCCCAGCAGCCGAATACGCCGCTGTGGGCCAAGACGGCCATCTATGGCGCGCTCGGCTATTTCATTTCGCCCATCGATGCGATTCCCGACATCACGCCCGTGGTCGGCTATGCGGATGACCTGGCCGTGCTGGCGGCGGCCGTCGCCACGGTGGCCACCTACATCACGGCTGACGTCAAGCAGCGCGCGGCCGAGAAGCTGCGCGGCTGGTTCGGCGCCTAGCCGGGGCGGCCCTGGCTAGGCGGCCGCTGCCGGCTGGCCCTTGACGGCATTGCGGTACCTGGCCCTGGCTTCGGCTTTCTTCACGGCTTCGCGGGCGATGTTGTCCGCCTTGATGCGGGCCTTTTCGCTCTTGCTGCGCTGTTGCGCCACGTCCTTGTTGCCGATGCGATTCGTCATGCCGCTCTCCTGTGATTGGTCGGTGTGACCCAGCATACCGGCTCGACCACCGATCACCGTGCGCCGCCCCACATAGCGCGAGCTTCCTAGACCCTGGCCGGTTTGCCGGCGCCGTGCGCCAACAGGCGCCGCACGACTTCTTTCTGGAACGAGCGGAACTCCTTGTCGGCGCTGATGTTGGCGAAGGCCAGCACGGCCGTCTTGCTGGCGCGGTCGACGCAGACGATGGACGCCGCGCCCGGGTCGCCGCCGCTGTGCGTGGCCAGCGGCGTGCCGTCGACATCGCGCAATTGCCAGACCAGGGCCTGGCGCAGCGCGGGATCGGCTGGCGTGATCGCGGCCGCTTGCGGTGCAAAGAACAGTTGCAGGGTGGCATCTTGCAAATAGCGGTGGCCATCGACCCGGCCGCCATTGCTGAAGATGGCCAGGAAACGGGCGTAGTCATGCGCGGAACTGCGCAGCAGGCCGGCCGGCCAGTCCGGGTAGCCGACGGGCGGCAGCAGTTGCAGGCCCGGTTCCTTGTGTGCATACGGCTGGGCCAGGACGGCGCGGCGCGGCAAGCCGGCCAGGCTCCACGCGGTGCGGTCCATGCCCAGCGGCTCGAACAGGTGCTCGTAGGCGTAGGTGTCGAGGCCGTCGGGGTTCAGGCGGCCCACCAGATAACCGAGCAGGGCCACGCCGACATTGCTGTAGCGCCATTCCGTGCCGGGGCGGGCGGCAAACGACAGGTCCGCGTCATACCAGGCGCCGCCGCGCGACAGATAGCCCTTGACGAAGTCGCGCAAGGGCAGGCGCGGGTCGCCCTGCACGGCAAACGCCGTCGTCTTTTCATACACGGCGTCGGAAATGCCCGAGGTGTGGCTCAGCAAATGGCGGAAGGTGATGGGCACGTCGGGAAACTTCGGATGCATGAGCGGGAAGTCCAGGTAGGCCGACACCTTGTCGTCGAGCTGGAAGGCGCCCTGTTCCAGCAGCATCATGATGGCCGTGGCAGTGACGAGCTTGCTGACGGACGCCACGTGGAACGCCGTGTCGGCATCGGCCTTCTTGCCGGCCTCGATGTCGGCCCAGCCATAGCCGCGCGCGAAGAGGGTTTGCTCGCCGCGCACCACGGCCACGCTCATGCCCGGCGTCTCCGTGCGCGCCAGGCCGTCGTGCATGAAGCTGTCAAATTCCTTTTCCCATTCCAGCCTGGCCGGATCGGTGGCGCAGCCGCCTTGCAGCAGGGCCAGCGAGACGCCCAGTCCCAGCACGCTTCTACGTTTCATTGCTTCTCTCTTTGCCGTTTTTAATTATCTTAACAACATTTCCGCAAGATATAGGTCTAATTGGCAAATCATTGCTGTGAAGCAATGACAATGGCGCCGCATGACGGCCTATTTGCGCCAGTAGCGCGCGAACAGGGGCTTGACGGTGAGGCCGTGCGCGACGATGGACAGGATGATGACGACGATGGTGATATTCGCCAGTTCGTGCGCCAGCCGGGGCGGCAAGCCGTGGGCGATCGCATAGCACAGGTAGTACATGGAGCCGATGCCGCGCACGCCGAACCAGGCGGCCAGGCCCCGCAGGCGCAGGCTGGTGCCGGATCCCAGCAGGCCGAGCATGACGCTGCACGGGCGCGCCACCAGCAGCAGGAACAGGCCCGCGCTCCACGCCTGCCAGCTCCACGCGGCGGCCGTGACGGCGCCGCCCAGCAACAGCACCAAGGTCAGTTCGGACAGGCGCTCCAGGTGTTCCTTGAAGACCAGCGATTCGCCGCTGACGGTCAGCGGTGCCGCGTTGTCGTGCGGCTTGACGGCCGAACCGCCATGCACGTCCTCGGCCTGCAGCAAGCCCTGGCGGTCTTTCGGGGCGCCGGCCAGCACCAGTTCCGTCTGGCGCAGGGCCACGCCGGCGAAGAACACGGCCAGGAAGCCCCACGCGTGCAGCCAGGTGGCCAGGCCATACACGAGGGCGATCAAGCCCAGTCCCGCCAGGTCGTCGAGCACTTCGTGTTTCGGCTCCTTGCCGCGCACCTGCCAGCCCAGCCAGGCCAGCAGCGCGCCGCCGGCCGCGCCCAGGGCGATGGCGCCCGCGCTGGCCCACAGCAGGTCGCGCCACAGCCAGGTGCCGCCGCCCGGGCCCAGTTCATGCAGGCCCAGCAAGCCCAGGCCCAGCATGACGAAGGGAAAGCCGCTGCCATCGTTCATGCCCGCTTCGCTGGTCAGGGTAAAGCGCAGCTGTTCGCTGTCGCCCGCGTGGCGCACCTGCACGTCGGTGGCCAGCACGGGGTCGGTGGGCGCGAGGATGGCGCCCAGCAGCACGCCGGCGCCCAGCGGCAAGCCCAGTACCAAACAGGAAAACGTGGCCACGAGGGCCACGGAGATGGCCATCGACAGCCAGGCCAGGCGCAGCGATGGCAGCCAGCGCGCCAGGCTGAACGGCACGGGCATTTTCACGCCGGCGGAAAACAGGGAGATGAGGACGGCAATTTCCGCCAGGGTTTCCAGCAGCGGTGCCTGCTTGACGAGGTCGAGCGAGAACAGGCCGAGGAACATGGGGCCCAGCAGCAGGCCCACGCCCAGGTAAGCCATGGCCGAGGTAAACGGCAGGCGCGCGATGCTGGCGGCTCCGAGGCCGCGCGCCAGCATCATGCAGCCGATCAGGATGAACCAGGCGGTGGTGCTCATGCGCCTTATTCTAGCGGCAGGTGGGCGCGGGCAGCGCGCCGCAGGTTTTTCTAGGCCTTGTGCAGCGAGACGCTATCGTTCTGCGCCTGCATCTCGCGCACCTCGATCGGGTCGTGCGTGGAGCGCAGGCGCGGCAGGCCGTGCGGATAGTTGGCCGTGATGAAGGCCAGCATCTGCTCGCGCACGATGCAGCGCAGCTCGAAGGCCGTGCCCGAATCTTGCGCGCTGATCAGGAAGCGCACGCGCACGGCCCGTTCGTTCGAGTCCGTCGCCTGCACGGTGCAGACGCGCCGGTCCCATTGCGGCGCCGCTTCGCAGATGCGCGCGAGTTCGGCGCGAAGCGGCTCGAGCGGAATGCTGAAATCGAGCCACAGGAACACCGTGCCCAGCAGGGTTGACGAGCTGTGTGTCCAGTTCTCGAACGGATTTTCGATGAACCACTGCAGCGGCACGATCAGGCGGCGCTCGTCCCACACGCGCACGACCACGTACGTGCCCTTGATTTCCTCGACCTTGCCCCATTCGCCATTGACGATCAGCACGTCATCGATGCGGATCGGTTGCGAAAACGCAATCTGCAGGCCGGCGATGAAATTGCCGAGCACGGGGCGGGCGGCGATACCGGCCACCAGGCCCGCCACGCCGGCCGACGCCAGCAGGCTGGCGCCGATCTGGCGCGCGCCGGGCAGGGTCAGCAAGACGAAAGCCAGGCCCAGGATGACGACGATGGCGTGCGCGCTGCGCGTCAGCACGCGGGCCTGGGTGATCAGGCGGCGCGCGCGCAGGTTGTCGGCCACGTCGACGGGGTTGACTTCGGAAATCGTGATGGAGAGTGCCTGGATGCATTGCATGGCCAGCCAGGTCAGCGCGATGATCAGCGCCACGCTGGTGACATGCGACATGGCCAGCAAGCCCGGCGTGTCGTCGGGCGCGCCGGCCAGCACCATGCGCAGGCCGAAGACGATCACGCACAGCTGGCTGGCGCGGAAGGCCACGCGCGTGGCGTTGGTGGTGAACGGGCGGCCGTTGGCCAGTCTTTTCAGCAAGCCGATGCCGGCCCGGTGCACGCCGATGGCGACCAGGGTGACGAGCAGGGCGGAAACGAGCACGGTCAGCGCCGAGCGCAGCGGGCCTCCCATCAGCGAGTGAAACGTGCTGAGATCCATAGGCGAAAACTCCTTGTAGTTAAGTGAAATGGATGTCGGAACGTTCTATTTTACGGGCAGACGAGAAAGCGGGGACGTGCGTTGCCGAACGGATAAGGTCGCCATGCAGGTAGATACTGGAAGCAATTGCTGCGGTGCGCCATCCCACGCTGACGTTTCGATACGGAAAGCAAACGGGCGTCGCCGTACTGGAAACATAGTCATACTTGCCATGCTTTTTGTGTTTGCAAAGGAAAACGATGATAGTACGATCACTCCGAATGTCCTTGCGCTTCATCCTGCCGCTGGCCCTGGTGCTGGGATTGTTTGCTTATATCGTGGTACCCCTGTTGGACAATATCACCCTGCGCTGGTATGTGCGCGACCTCGACAGCCGGGCGGAATTGCTCGCTGGCACGCTCCGACCCTCGCTCACCGAATACCTGCCCGCCCACGACGCCAGCCGCATCGGCGAACTGTTCCAGGGCGCCACGCGCGACGAACGCCTGATCGCCATCGGCTTTTGCGACAACGCGGGCCACTTGCTCTACCAATCCCTCGAGTACCCCGCTTCGATCGGCTGCTGGAGCACGCCATCGACGGGTGGCCTGTACAAATCGCTCGCGCAATTGCCGCAAGGCCAGGTCCACATCAGCGAAACGCCCGTCATGCAGGATGCGTCGCAGTTGGGCCGCCTCGTGCTGGTGCAGGACATGAGCTTTGTCGAGCGCCGCAATACCGATACCAAGCGCTTCATCTTTGCCTTCCTGGCCGTGCTGGCCGTGCTGATTTCCCTGATGACCGTGTTCGTGGCGCACCTGAGCTGGCGCGGCTGGCTGGCGGCCGTGAAGGATATCCTGCGCGGTGAATTGCTGACGAAAAAGAACCTGGCCGCGCCCGCCGATGCGGCCAGCGCACCGGCCGCCACGCCGGCCCCGCCGCCGGAAATGCAGCCGCTGATCGGCGACTTGCGCGAATTGCTGCAGGAATACCATCTGGAGCGCCAGGGCGATAATGGCTGGTCGTCGGACTGGACGCCGGAAAAGCTGCGCGCCCTGCTCGAAGCGGACCTGGCGGGCGACCAGGTGCTGGTGGTGTCGAACCGCGAACCGTATATCCACACCAAAACGGAAGCTGGTATTGCCGTGCAGCGCCCGGCCAGCGGCCTGGTGACGGCCGTGGAAGCGGTGATGCGCGCCTGTTCCGGCACCTGGATCGCGCACGGCGCCGGCTCGGCCGACCGCGAGACCGTGGATAAGCTCGACCACGTGCCCGTGCCGCCCGACAACCCCAGCTACACCTTGCGCCGCGTGTGGCTGACGGAAGAGGAAGAGCAGGGCTATTATTATGGTTTCGCCAATGAAGGCATGTGGCCGCTATGCCACATCGCCCACGTGCGCCCCGTGTTCCGCTCGTCCGACTGGGAGCAGTACGTGAAGGTTAACCGCCGCTTTGCCGACGCCGTGATCGCCGAGGCGAAGACGGACAACCCCGTCGTGCTGGTGCAGGATTATCACTTTGCCTTGCTGCCGCGCATGGTGCGCGAAGCCTTGCCGAAGGCGACGATTATCACTTTCTGGCATATCCCGTGGCCGAACTCGGAATCGTTCGGCATTTGTCCGTGGCGCGAGGAAATCCTCGATGGCTTGCTGGGCAGTACCATCCTCGGCTTCCACACGCCATTTCACCGCAAGAATTTCCTCGAAACGGTGGACCGCTATCTGGAAACGCGCATCGAGCCGGAAGCGTCGGTGATTTCCTACGGCGGCGAGATGACGCAGGTCGAGGATTACCCGATTTCCATCGCCTGGCCCGACGACAGTCCCGGACAGCCCGACGTGGCCAGCTGCCGCGCGCAGATTCGCGGTGAACTGGGCGTGGCATCGGACCACCTGCTGGGCATCGGCGTCGACCGCCTCGATTACACGAAAGGCATCGTCGAGCGCTTCCAGGCCGTCGAGCGCATGCTGGAACAGCAGCCTGGCATGGTGGGGAACTTCACGTTTGTGCAGATCGCCGCGCCCAGCCGCGCTTCGCTCGATGAATATCAAAGCTTCGATGCCAGGGTGCGCAAGATGGTCGAACGCATCAACCGCCGTTTCGGCAGCGGCAACTATGTGCCCATCCTGCTGAAGGCCGAGCACCACGGCCAGGACGATTTGCAGCACTATTTCCGCGCGTCCGAAGTGTGCATGGTGACGAGCTTGCATGACGGCATGAACCTGGTGGCCAAGGAGTTCATTGCCGCGCGCGACGACGAGATGGGCGTGCTGGTGCTGTCGCAATTCACGGGCGCCGCGCGCGAGCTGCACGAGGCGCTGATCATCAACCCGTATCACATCGAGCAGGGCGCCGACGCCCTGTACCGCGCCCTCGTGATGCCGCCCGTGGAACAGCGCGAGCGCATGAAGAGCATGCGGGCCAGAGTCAAGCATTTCAATGTCTACCGCTGGGCCGGGCGCATGCTGCTCGACGCGGCCCGCCTGCGCCAGCGCGACAAGGTCATGACCAAGATCGACGCCCACAGCCGCATCAAGCGGCGCAAGGGGATTTGATGGCGACGCATAGTGACGATGGTCAAGCCTTGCTGCAGCTGCTGAGCGCGTCCGGCAGTGCCGTCTTCCTCGATTTCGACGGCACCCTGGTCGACCTGGCGCCCACGCCCGACGGCGTGCGCGTGGCGCCGGGCGTGGCGCACGCGCTGGCGCTGCTGGCCGAACGCCACGGCGGCGCGCTGGCCATCATTTCCGGCCGCCCCGTGGCGCAGATCGACGCCATGCTGGCGCCCTTGCGCCTGCCGGTGGCCGGCGTGCATGGCGTGGAGCGGCGCAGCGCCGATGGCCGCCTGCATCTGGCGCCCACGCCCGACGTGTCGCCCGTGCTGGCGCGCGCCGAGGCGCTGGCGGAGCGCCACCCGGGTTTGCTGGTCGAGCAGAAACGCGGCGCCGTGGCCCTGCATTACCGGCTGGCGCCGCAGCTGGAGCCGCTGTGCGTGCAGGAAATGACGGCGGCCGTGCAAGCGTGCCCCGGGGTTTTGCTATTGCATGGCAAAATGGTCCTGGAAGCCAAGCCGGCCGCCACCGACAAGGGCGGCGCCATCGCCGCCTTCATGGCGGAAACGCCGTTTGCCGGCCGCCAGCCCGTGTTCGCGGGCGATGACACCACCGACGAGGCCGGCTTTGCCCATGTACAACAGGCGGGCGGGCAGGGCGTGAAAGTGGGCAGCGGCCCCAGCGCCGCCGTCCTGCGCCTGGCCAGCCCCGCTGCCTTGCGCGCCGTCTTGCTGCAAGCGGCCTTGCCGGCCGCCCCATCCCCCCATTCAGGAGTAGCCGATGACGACGTCCTATGAGCAGTCCCATGCAACGCCCAGCGGCGCCGCCGGCACGCTGGCCGCTGCCGTCACGGCCACGGCCGCGTCGGCACCTGTCACGCCCATCCAGGCCAGCCTGAACTGCGGCGTGGTGGGCAATTGCGCGTTCAGCGCCCTGATCGACCAGGCAGGGCAGGTCGTCTGGTCGTGCCTGCCCCGTTTCGATGGCGACCCCGTCTTCAACAGCTTGCTGGACGCCTCGGAAAACGGCAGCGTGTGGGGCATCGATATTGAAAACTTTGCCCGCAGCGAACAGTTTTATGAGCCGAACACGGCCGTGCTGCGCACGCGCCTGTACGACACGGACGGGCGCGGCGTGGAAATCACGGATTTCGCGCCCCGCTTTCTCAGCCGCGACCGCATGTTCCGCCCGCTGATGCTGATCCGCCGCGTGCGTCCGCTGGACCGGGCCGTGCGCATCCGCGTGCGCCTGCGTCCCCGCTACGACTGGGGCCGGCTGGCGCCGCAGATCACGCAGGGCAGCCACCACATCCGCTATGTGGGGCCGGAACAGACCCTGCGCCTGAACACGGACGTGTCGCTCAACTATGTCTTGAGTGAAACCTATTTCGTGCTGGGAAGCACCGCCAACTTCCTGCTGGGCCCCGATGAAACCCTGGCCGGCGGCATCGACGAGACGGCGCGCATCTTCGAAAAGGACACCATCAATTACTGGCGCACCTACACGCGCCGGCTGGCCGTGCCGCTGGAATGGCAGGACGTGGTCATCCGCGCCGCCATCACCTTGAAGCTGTCCCTGTATGAAGACACGGGCGCCATCATCGCCGCCATGACCACCAGCATCCCCGAAGCACCGGGCAGCAGCCGCAACTGGGATTACCGCTACTGCTGGCTGCGCGACGCCTTCTTCGTCGTGCGCGCCCTGAACAGCCTGTCCGAAGTGGGCACCATGGAAGAGTATTTGCGCTGGCTGACGAATATCGTCGCCCGTTCGAAGGGCGGCCACATTCAGCCCCTGTACGGCATCGGCCTGGAAGAGCAGTTGCCCGAATCCATGCTCGACCATTTGCCCGGCTACCGCGGCAATGGCCCCGTGCGCGTGGGCAACCAGGCGCAGGAACACTTCCAGCACGATGTGTATGGCAATATCGTGCTCGGTGCAGCGCAGGCTTTCCTCGACCACCGGCTGTTCCACCGGGCCGGCAAGGCGGAGTTTGCCGCGCTGGAAGCCGTGGGCGACCAGGCTTTCCGCCTGCATGCGGAACCGGACGCGGGCATGTGGGAGCTGCGCACGCGGGCCCGCGTGCATACCTCGTCCATGCTGATGAGCTGGGCCGCCTGCGACCGCCTGGCGAAAGTGGCGCACAAGCTGGGCTTGCCCGACCGGGCCGAGCACTGGAGCAGCCGCGCCGTGCTGATCCGCGAACGCCTGCTACGCGAGGCGTGGAGCGAAGAGCGCCAGGCGTTCGCGGAAAGCCTGGGCGGGCGCGATCTCGATGCCTCGGTCCTGCTGATGGCGGAAGTCAACTTCATCGACCCCATGGACCCGCGCTTCATCGCCACCGTCGATGCGCTGGAAGCGTCGCTGTGCGACGGCCCCTACATGCGCCGCTACGAAGCGCCCGACGACTTCGGCAAGCCCGAGACCGCCTTCAATATCTGCACCTTCTGGCGCATCGACGCGCTGGCGCGCATCGGCAGGAAGGACGAGGCGCGCAAGATATTTGAAACGATGTTGATGGCACGCAATCACCTGGGTCTGCTGTCGGAAGACACGCACCCCGTGACGGGCGAGATGTGGGGTAATTTTCCGCAGACGTATTCGATGGTGGGCTTGATCAACTGCGCCGTGCGGCTGTCGGCGCCGTGGGACAGCGCCATTTAAGCATTCCGGTGCGGGTCGCGATGGCGGGCCCGAGAGGCGCCCATGGCTGCGTTGCCTGGGCGTGTCGCAGAGTCGCGCTGACTGCGCCCGCGCGCCCGTGCGGGCGCAGCACCACCGCATGCCGCCCCGCGCCAAGGTCCGTTACAGCCTGGCGTTCACTCCAAGCTGGAAACCCCGGCCTGGCAAGGGCGCGATGTATTTCAGTGGGGAATTATGCGGCCGGGCATCTGCATCGAGCAGGTTGGTGCCGCTGATAAATACCTCGATGCCGGCAAACGGCGCATTCGGCACCCGGATCTCGCGGCTCACCTGGAAGTTCACCATGGTGTAGCCATCGAGCGGGACTTCCTCGCTGACACTCTTGCCCAGGTACTGCTGCTTGTCGTAGCGGGTGCCGGAAAGCCTGGTTTTCCAGCCCTTGTTTTCCCACAGCACATTGGCGCCGTAGCGGTTGGTGGGCATATTGGGCAGGTAGGCGCCGTCATTGTGCGCGCGCAACTTGTCCGGATTGTCCGCCTTGTTCTTGACCAGGTCGGCGAACACGGAGATGTCCAGCTTGCCGTAGCCGCCAAGCTGCAGCGCCTGGGAAGCGTCGACCTCGAATCCCCTGACCGTCGTATCGGTCTGCTTCCAGTACTTCAAGGGCAGGCGATTCGCCATCTGGGCGCCCGAGTGGCCAAGGTAGAGATAATTCTCGTATTTCATGACGTAGCCGGTTGCGGACAGGTTGAAGCCGCGATGGCCAAACAAGGCGGTGAGCTCGGTATTCCTGGCGCGTTCGGCCTTGAGTTTCTGGTTTCCCTCTTCCTGGGTCATGATCGAATAGTGCCGGTTGCTCGCATACAGCTCATTGACATCGGGTGCCCGTTCCGACGAGGCATAGCGCATCTTCGCACCGAAAAGCGGGCCAAGCTTGGCCGAGGCGCCCAGGCTATAGCTGTTCAGGCTGAACGCCTTGTCCTCGAGTTTGGAGTTGCTCGCATTCCTGGACGTCTTGAATTGGCTCTTGCGTATTTCATGCTCCACTTTTTCATGGCGCAAGCCGGCATCGAAGGTGGCCCAGTCGAAGTCGAGGCTTTCCTTGACGAATAGCGCGCTGCTGACCGTGCTCGTATCGGGCAGGTACAGCTGCGGGCCGCTGCCGGTGATCTCCCGGACCCGATGGCTTAGGCCAAGCAAGCCGCTCAATGGGCCGGCGCGCCGCTGCGCAAGCAGCAGTTCGGCCTGATTGGTGTCGAACTGGTAGTCATTCGCCTTGGCAGCGCCGAGACGTTCTCCCGATGCATTGTTCAGGCGCGACACGCGCAGCTGCGCGCTTTCAAGATACGCAAGGGGATCGCGCAGCAGCGCTTCCAGCGCATATTTATCCTGCTTGATGACGACGCCGACCGGCAGGCCCTCGGCGTAATTCGAGCCGAACGACTGGTTTTCCATGGAAAAGCCCGGGACGCCGTACTTGCTGTCCTTGGTATCGAGGCTGGCGGCCACGTAGCCCCGCTCGAAAAAGTAGGTCGTGCCGACGGCAAAATGGGAATTGCTGGCGTAGCTGTTTCCCAGTTTCTTGTGGTAATCGGGGGTCACATCCTTGTTGATCTTGTTTTGCACCGTCATGGGCGTGCCCGGCACGTAAGCGGGGTTGGCGGGATTGACATAGGTCTTGCGCTGCCAGACGGAGGTCGGGTGATTGGTGTAAAAGGAAAAATCACCGTCCGCCCAGTCCGGATTTTCCGTCATGAACTGGTCGATATACGGTTGCGAGGACTTGTTATAGATCTGCTGGATCCGCGCCTCCTTCTGGCAACTGTCGGCCAGGAAGGTATTCACGCCGCCTTTCACAGGGAACAGCTGGCTGTTGCACACGCCTGCCTTGCTGTTGCCCGGAATAGCGTAATGCCCGATCTTCTGGAATGACATCTGCAGATTGGTCGAGAAGTGCTTGCCATCGTTGAAGTTCATGCGCAAGCCCTGGGCATCGGCATCGTTGACGCCCTTGCGCAGGAGCAGTTCCAGGTCCTTCTCCTTGTCTTCCATCTTCCTGGACACGATGCCGGAGTCGACGTCGACGCTGCCGCCGATGGCATTGCCGCCGTAACGCACGCTGTCCGACGACTTGTTCACGGTGACGCTGCGCACGAAGAGCGGATCGAAAGGGATGTTGATGTCGCCGCTGAGCGCATTCATGCCGAGGATGGACTGGCCGTCTTCCAGGATCTGCACGCGGCTACCGCTCAGGCTGCGAATCACCGGTGCGCCGGCGTTCGGCCCGAACGCGCTGCTTTGTACGCCCGAGACATGTTCGAGCATGCCGCCCAGGGTCCGGTTCTGAAGCTGGTCATTCTCGACGGTGACGATGCTGTCGATGGCGGATGGTCGGTCCGCCCGCACCTTGATGGTCTGCAGGGTGACGTCGTCCGCCGCGTAGGCGATCGGGGCGGTGGACAGCATGGCGGCTGCGAATACGTGATGGCGCATAGGTCTCTCTGAAAAGGGGCGGAAAGCGTTGCTGGCGGCAGAAATAGCAGACGCGTGGCGCTATAAATGCAATTGAGTTGCAATAATAGCTGGCACCCAATGTTAATGCAAGTTAACTGCGTTTGAGGGTGCTGCGCGGGGAATGGTCAGTTGTCTGGATGACGGACGCACAGCAGCCGGCATGTGCCAGCTACCGTGTAGCAAAGTGCAGAGGTGCGATGGTCTTGCCCGTCGCGGGCGTATGCATGCCGGTGGCAAGCTGTGGCGGCACGGGCTGGCGCGCGGGAGAGGGCCAGCCCGTTTGTGCCCTGATGAAGTTGCTGTTTCAGGCTCAGGCGGGTTTTACGGCCTTCTTCGCCTGCAGCCGGCGCGAGCGCCGCTTGCGTTCCCAGATGACGATGCCCGTCACCGACAGCATCGCCACCATCACGCCCATGAAGGACATCATGATGCGCCCCGGCATGCCGAGGATGCGGCCCGAGTGCAGCGGGAATTGCAGTTGCACGAAGACGTCGGCGGCCGTGCCTTCCCAGGGCTTGTGCTGGCCGATGATGGTGCCGTCCATGCCATCGACGTACAGGTTCGACAGGCCCATGCCGGCCGTGCCGAATTCGTCGGCCGGGTCGAAGAAGGAGACGTTGTAGAACGAATAATTGCCGCCGTAATAAATGCCGCCGATAGGGGTGGTGATGCCGCGCTGCACGGCTTGTTTTTTGGCAATGTCTACCGCCTGCTCGAAGCCGATGGCGGGCTCGATATACGTGCCGTACGGTGCCGGCGTCTGCGTTTCATACGGACCCGGCGTGGTGGTCGAGACGAGCGACATGACGGGGTAAAACACTTCGCGGTACAGGTTCAGCGAGAACGACGTGAATGCGACGACGATGAGGATGATCCATACCCACAGGCCGCCCGCGCGGTGCAGATCGAAGTTGAGCTTGTAGCCGCCGGCCGCCCAGCGCACCACCCACGACGGTTTCCAGCGCTGCCACCAGCCGGCGGCGTCGCGGTGGCGCGGCGCCTCGTCGTGCGCGCGCGGGCGCAAACGGCGCGGCGTGGTCAGGTACAACGCCACCATGCTGTCGAGCAGCCAGATCAGGGCCACGCTGCCCATCAGCCAGTAGCCCCAGCGGTCCGTGCCCCAGAAGGCGGGCACATGCAGGCTGTAGTGCAGATGGCGCAGGAAGGGCATCAGGCTGCGGCGCGACAGGGAAATGGCGGTCGAGTCGCGCGTGCCCGTGATCTGCGCCGTGACGGGGTCGATGTAGACGGTGTTGTAGTCGAGCACGAACGGTTTGTTGGTGGCCGGATCCGTCAGCGGACGCACCATGAAGGCCGCGGCGTGGCCTTCTTCCAGTCCCAGGGTCATGTAATTGACTTGCGCGCGCGGGTCGGCGGCAGCGACTTTTTGCGCCAGCGCAAACGGCTGCTGCAGGGGGCCACGGCCCGGCGTTTCCATGATGTCCGCATTGAGCCATTCGTCGAGTTCGTGGTCCCACGAGGTGATGGCGCCCGTCAGTCCGGCAACGATGAGGAAGAGGGCGATGGTCAGGCCGGCCCAGCGGTGTATGACAGTCCAGAAAGCGCGCATGCGGTACAAACCTTCAAAATAAAACCGGCTTGTTGCCGCCAGCGGGCGCCATCGCGGCGCACAGAGTTACACCGGACGCAGGTCCGGCAGTTTGATAATGGGAATCGTTCTCATTATCCGCCTGAGCGCCCCGTTTGTCCAGCAGCGATGCTGCTGGCCTTGCATAAAATGCGCATGCTAAGATACTAGCAAGATGCTAACTTACATTCCACATGGAAATATTCAAGGCTGAACCGGCATGCGCATAGAAGATCGTCACAATGTCCGCGTCAGCGAGGCCACGCAGGCGCCACAAGCGGGCGCGGCAGCCACCATGGTATTCATGCATGGCTTTGGCTGCGACCAGACCATGTGGCGTTACCTGGAACCGCTGTTCCGCCCGCGCTACCGCACCGTGCTGTTCGACCTGCTCGGCAGTGGCGCGTCCGACCTCGGCGCCTATGATTTCGATAGCTATGCCCGGCTCGACGCCCATGGCGCCGATCTGCGCCGGGTCATCCATGCCGTCGGCGGCGGCCCCGTCATTTGCGTCGGCCATTCCGTCAGCGCCATGAGCGCCTTGCTGGCCAGTATCGCCGAACCGCCGCTGTTTGCCGCACAAGTCATGCTGGCGCCATCGCCATGCTACATCGACGATGAGGCGGCCGGCTACCGTGGCGGCTTCAGCCGCGCCGATATCGACGACTTGCTCAATGCCATGGACAGCAATTACCTGGGCTGGTCCGCCGGCATGGCGCCCGCCATCATGGGGGCGCCGGGGCAGCCCGCGCTGGGCGACGACCTGGCGCGCAGCTTTTGCCGCACCGATCCCGCCATCGCCCGGCATTTCGCGCAAGCGACCTTTCTGTCCGACCACCGCGCCGTCTTGCCGCGCAACAGCACGCCGGCCCTGGTCGTGCAATGCAGCGACGACTTCATCGCGCCGCCGTCCGTGGGACATTACCTGCGCGAGATGTTGCCGCTCAGCAGCCTGCAAGTGGTCGAGAATGTGGGCCATTGCCCGCATATGAGTGCGCCTGACGCCAGCTACCGCGCCATCCGCCACTTTCTCGACGGACTGCACCTGTGATGCGCGACGCCATGCCTTCCTTGCCTGACGCCCATACCCTGTTCCAGCATGCCGCCTGCGGCTTGCTGCTGTGCAGCAGCGACGGCACCATCGTGCAGGCGAACGCCACCTTTTGCGGCTGGCTCGGCTATGGCGCAGGGGAATTGATCGGAAAAAAGAAACTGCAGGACTTGCTGACCATCGGCGGGCGCGTGTTCCACCAGACGCACTGGCTGCCGCTGATGCAGGTGCAGGGCAGCGTCTCGGAAGTGCTGCTCGACATGCGCCAGCGCCAGGGGCAAGCCATCCCCATGCTGTTCAACGCCGTGCGGCGCGTGCACGACGGCGTGCGCTATGACGAGATCGCCGTCTTTGTCGCCAGTGACCGCCGCAAATACGAGCAGCAACTGCAACTGGCGCGCACCGAGGCTGGCGTGCTCAACGAGCAGCTGGCGGCCGCCGACCGGCGCAAGGACGAGTTCCTCGCGACCCTGGCGCACGAGCTGCGCAACCCGCTGGCGCCGATGCGCAACGTGCTGGAAGTATTGCGGCTGGCGCAGCTGGACGATCCGCAACTGTGCTGGGCGCGCGACGTGCTGGGGCGCCAGGTGGGCCACATGACGCACCTGGTCGATGACTTGATGGAAGTGTCGCGCATCACGCGCGGCCGCCTGGAATTGCGCCGCGACAGCGTGGAACTGGCGCCCGTGGTGGAGGCGGCGCTGCACAGCGTGGCGGGCCTGGTCGCGCAGTCCGGCCACAGCGTGCACGTGGAGCAATGGCCGCAAGCCATCTGGCTCGACGCCGACGCCACGCGCCTGGGCCAGATGATCGCCAACCTGCTGACCAACGCCGTCAAGTACACGCCGCCGGGCGGCGCGATCTGGCTGGCCGTCGGCTGCACGGCCAGCGAGGTGCGCATCAGCGTGCGCGACGCGGGCATCGGCATTGCGCCCGAGCACCTGGAAACCGTCTTCGACATGTTTTCCCAGCTGGAGCCGGCCCTGTCGCGCGCCCAGGGCGGCCTGGGCATCGGCCTCTCGCTGGTGCGCGGCCTGGCCGAATTGCACGGCGGCAGTGTCAGCGCGCACAGCGATGGCGTGGGGCAGGGCAGCACGTTCGAGTTGCGCCTGCCGCTGCCCGCCGTGCCGCTGGCGCCGCCGCCTCCTGTCGACCGGCGCCTGCTGGCCGGCACGCGCGAAGGCAAGGTACTCGTCATCGACGACAGCGCCGATGCCGCCGAGAGCCTGGCGCTGGCGCTCGACATCCTCGGCTACGCAGTGCAGACGGCTTACGACGGCGCGGCCGGCATGGCGACCGCGCAAACGTTTCTGCCGCAAGTCATCCTGCTCGACATCGGCCTGCCGCACATGAATGGCTACGAGGTGGCGCGCCTGCTGCGCTCCCAGCCGTGCGGTCGAGATGCCATCCTCGTCGCCGTGACAGGCTGGGGCCAGGACAAGGACCGCAAGATGGCCTCCGACGCGGGGTTTGACTTGCACCTGACCAAGCCCGTGGACTTCTATGAGCTCGATGCGGTGTTGCAAAAGATGCTGAATCTCGCGTAAGGCCGGACTCGGCATGGCCGTCACTGCACTCGAATGAAAAAACATGGAACAACTGACAGAACTTGAAATTGCCGCTTTCCAGCTCAGCATGGGCTTTGCCCAGGCTGACCGCTGCGTGGACTGGGCCGTGCAGCGCCTGGGCCTGGGCCAGGAAGGCGACGACCTGGAGATCGTGCTGCTGGCCAGCGCAAGGGGGGCCGGCGAAGTGCTGCCGCTGGCCGAGGCGATCATCGAGCGCTACCGGGGTGCCGGGCGGCTGAATGCGCAATTTCTGGCGGGCAAATACATCGCCGAACTGCGCGACGCCTACCTGGCGGGCCGGGAAAGCGTGCAGTCACTCGATGCCATATTGACCCGCTTGTATCCGGCGCTGGGCTATCCCGACTGGCTGGTCATGCTGAGCCGCAATTGCGAGTATGCGACGGACGTGCAGAACTTCGAGCAGCCGTTCGAGGAGGAGTTTCACTATATCGCCAGCCTGTGGGCGCAGGCGGAGAGCCTGGCCGCCTTTGCACGCGCATATCGCCGCGAGACGTCGGACCGGCATGACGCAACCGGCACGTGATCGTGCCGCATGACTGCAACATGAAAAAAATCGATATCTTTGTCTGTTCCGACGCCGGGATGCGCGCATGTGCCAGCTGGGAGGAGGCCGTCGATTCCTTTCCCGTCACCGGCATCACCTTGCCCGGCGAACTCGATTTTGCGTCGCTGGGGCAATTGCTGACCCGCTCGGCGGCACCTGCCATCCGGCACGTACCTATCCCGGGACGCGAACTTTACGTGTTCAACGCCGCGATTGCGCTGGCGTTCGAGCGGATGACGGCCGACAACCTGGCCGATATCGCCGTAGCATGGGCGCAGACCGCGCCGTGGGCCGGCCTGGAGGTCAATCCCGTCGACCTGGCCGGATTCCTGCTGGAATTGCAATCGAAATGGCAGCAGTGCGCCACGCCGGACAAGGCCTTGTTCCTGTGGCTGGACGCTTGATGGGCAGCGCATGACCCGCGCTGGCCGCCGTATAATTTGCGCAACTCATCTCGCAGGGGAAACAAGGTGCAAGACAAGACGATAGGGCTCATCGGCGGCATCGGCTGGGCCTCGACGCTGGAATACTACCGGCTCATCAATGAAATGCTGGTGGCGCGCATCGGGCCCGCGCACAGCGCCCGCATCCTGCTGGTCAGTATCGACCAGGCCGATTTCGTCGCGCATGCGGCGCAAGCGGACTCCCACGCCATCGAGCAATTCCTGATTGGCGAAGGACGGCGCTTGCAAGGCATGGGCGCGGATTTCTTCCTGCTGTGCGCGAATGGCGCGCACCGCTTTGCGCCGGCCATCGTGCCGCGGATCGGCTTGCCGTTCATCAGCATCGTCGAGGAAACGGCGAAAACAGTGCGACAGTCGGGCCTGCGTACGGTGGGCTTGCTGGGTGTCAAGCAGACGATGGCAGGCAGTTTTTATCACCAGGCGCTGGAGCAGCTGGGCATCGCCACGGTGACGCCCGATGCGGACGACCAGGACATCCTCCACGACATTATCTACACGGAACTGGTGCAGAATATCTTTACCGACGCCAGCCGGAAAATCTTCCTGGACGTCATCGAGAAATTGCGGCTGCAGGGCGCGCAGGGCGTGATACTGGGCTGTACGGAGATACCGCTGCTGATCCGGCAGGGCGATGTGGATGTGCCGCTATTTAATACGACGGCCATTCATTGCGAGGCGGCGGTGGCGTTTGCCCTGGCCAGCTGAGCTGGCGCTGGCATCGTAGTAGCACGTCGATATACATTCACAGGTGGAGGCAGGCGAAGTCGCTGCCGCCGCGATGCAAGGCAAATTATGACAAGAAAACTGTTGATTTTTGACTTAGATGAAACCCTGGTGCACGCCAGTCCTATGGCACTGCCGCACGCGGCAGATTTATTGTATCCACCATATTTTGTCTACCAACGTCCATTTATCGAAGAATTGCTGGATGCTACTCGAGCACTGTATGACTTTGCCGTATGGTCCTCGGCTTCGCGCAATTATGTCGATGCAGTGGTGGGGCAGGTATTTGGCGTGCAGAACGAACTCAAGTTCGCCTGGGCCGTGGAGCGCTGCGTGCAGCGCGTGGATGTGGTGGCGAACAGTTATGTGTACATAAAGGACCTGCGCAAAGTGCAAGGCCAAGGCTATGCCGTCGAGCACATCACCATGCTGGATGACTCGCCCGAGAAAATCGCGCGCCAGCCACGCAATCATTTGCGGATCAGCCCCTATCTAGGCCAGTCGGATGACCGCGCCTTGCTGGGAATCATCGACGATCTGATATGCCGAGCGGCAGCCTGATCAGGCCGCCGCCCGCTTAACTCATCAGGCCGGCTGTACGCCGCCCAGGTTGCGGCTGCGATTTTCCACCAGCACGGAAATGCCGAGCACGACGATGCCGCCGCAGGCCAGCATGGCGCCGACCCAGCCGGTCGAGCGCAAGCCCATGCCCATGGCGATGGCGATGCCGCCGGCCCAGGCGCCCAGCGCGTTGGCGATGTTGAAGGCGGAATGGTTGAGGGCGGCGGCCACGGTTTGCGCGTCGCCGGCCACGTCCATCAAGCGCGTCTGCACGGCCGGGGCGACGGCGATGCCGGCGCCGATGGCGAACAGGTTGATCGCCGTCAACCACACATTGCTGCTGGTATAGGTGAAGGCGGCCAGCGCGGCCACGTTCCACAGCAGCACGCCGAAGATGGTCCACAGGCGCGAGCGGTCGGCCAGCCAGCCGCCGATCAGATTACCCACCGTCATGCCGATACCGATGATGGCCAGCAAGATGGAAATGACGAGGGGCGAGACTTTCGTGATTTCCAGCAAGGTTGGCGTGATGAAGGTGTAGACGGCGAACATGCCGCCGAAGCCGATCGCCACCATCAGCAGGGTCAGCCACACTTGCAGGCGGCGGAACACGCCCAGTTCGCGGCGCGGGCTCGAGTCGCCGGCGGCGACCATGGGCACGAAGATGCGCACCATCAGCATGGTCAGCAGGCCCAGCGCGGCGACCAGCAAAAAGGCCGAGCGCCAGCCCAGGGTCTGGCCGATGTAGGTGGCCAGCGGCACGCCGAAGATATTTGCCACGGTCAAGCCCATCAGGACGCGCGCGACGGCCTGGCCCCGCTTGTCCGGTTCGGCCAGCGCGGCCGCCACCAGCGCCGCCACGCCGAAATAGGCGCCGTGCGGGATGCCGGCGACGAAACGGGCGACGACCAGCAAGCCGTAGTTGGGCGCGATGGCGCTAAGCAAGTTGCCGCCAGCGAACATCAGCATCAGACAGATCAGCATCAGCCGGCGCGGCATGCGCGCCAGGAAGATCGTGATCAGGGGCGCGCCGATGACCACGCCCAGCGCGTAGGCGCTGATCATGTGGCTCATCTGCGGCAAGGTGGTGCCCAGGTCGTCCGCCACCACGGGCAGGATGCTCATGGAGGCGAATTCGCCCGTGCCGATGGCGAGGCCGCCGATGGCCAGGGCCAGGTCGGCGTAACCGGCGCCAAAAGGCGCGGTGACGCGCGGAATCAGGGGATCTACGGATGCGTGCATGTTCTTATTGGTAGGGTAACGGTGGAACCGGGTGAAGTAGCGTGCTGTGGCTCAGCCGCAGGGATGGCAATGCGCCACCGGATGCGAAGTGAAGAAAGGCAAGGAGCAGGAAACCGCCCGGCATTTCGGGCTGGAATAGCTGCCCACAGACAATATTGTAAAAGATTCGGGCAAGTTCTGCCGGCGGCCGGCCAAAATATGCTGCACTGCACACGCTATCGCTTGTCCTTGTTGTTAACGATAACACGGAAAACGCCGGATTCCGCCACAGAGGCGGTGAAGAAAGTCGCTCTGTGGCGGAATTGCCGCTAGTTGCCGGATGACTTGCGCAACGATTGCTGCAGCGCTTCCAGGCCGGCCGCATAAATGCCGTGGAACAGCTCCGTCACTTCCTGCTCGCTCACGCCGACGGGCGTAAAGCGGCCCGACCAGGTGACCCTGGCGCCATCGCCGCCGGCAAGTGCTTCCACTTGCAAGGTCGATAAGTAATCGCTGGCGGGAAACGGCGCCTGCAGGATGGAATAGCTGTAGCTGCGCGCCGCATTGTCGTACGCTTCCAGCTGCTCGACGATGACGTCGCCGGCCGGGTTGGCCAGGTGGCGGATGCGGCCACCCTCACTGAGGGTGCTGCTGGGAATGTAGGGCAGCCAGTCGGGCAGCGAATTGAAGCCGCCTATCAGTTGCCATACTTGCGCCGGCGTGGCGGCAATGTCGATCGAGGTGGTGGTATGTGCCATGATGAGTTCCTTGTGTCTGTATTAATTAGATGGCGTCGCCTGGCAGCGGGGCGAAGGCCGACACCAGCTGTTCGGCGCGCATGTCCTGCCAGAAGGCGGCGGGGATGACGCTGGTCAATGCCGCCAGGTCTTCGGCCAGGCGTTCCGGGCGGCTGGCGCCGGGGATCACGGCGGCCACGGCCGGGTTGGCCAGCGAGAATTGCAGGGCGGCCGCCTTCACGCTGACGCCATGGCGGGCGGCGATGGCCTTGATACGTTCCACTTTGGCGATGATCGCGGGCGAGGCCTTCTGGTATTCGAAATGCGCGCCGCCGGCCAGGATGCCCGAGCTGTAGGGGCCGCCGGCGACGATGTCGACGTTTTGCGCTGCCGCGGCCGGCATCAGACGCTGCAGCGCCCGTTCATGGTCGAGCAGGGTGTAGCGCCCGGCCAGCAGGAAGGCATCGGGCTGCGCTTCGGCCAGGCCCAGGGTCAGTTCCAGCGGTTCCACCTTGTTCACGCCCACGCCCCAGGCCTTGATCACGCCTTCTTCGCGCAAGCGGGTCAGCGCGCGGAAGGCGCCCGTGCGGGCAATCTCGAACTGCGCCAGCCAGTTGTCGCCGTGGAAATCCTGCGCGATGTCGTGCACCCAGACGATGTCGAGGCGGTCCGTGTCCAGGCGCTTCAAGCTGTCTTCGATCGAGCGCAGGGTGGCGTCGGCCGAGTAATCGTCGACGATCTTGTTCTTGCGGCCGAATTCGAACAAGCCGCCTTTTTCGCCCAGTTCGCGGGCAGCCGGGTCTTCCAGTTCGTCGAGGATGAGGCGGCCGACCTTGGTGCTCAAGACATAATCGTCGCGGCGGCGCTGTTTCAGGGCCGCGCCCAGGCGCAGCTCGGCCAGGCCGGCGCCGTAGAACGGGGCCGTGTCGAAGTAGCGGATGCCGCTGTCCCAGGCCGCGTCGACGGTGGCCAGCGCCTCGGCTTCAGGAATGTTGCGGAACATATTGCCCAGCGGCGCCGTGCCGAAACCCAGTTTGCCTGTCAGTAAGTGTTTGATTGTCATGGTGTTTTCTTTCAATGTGTGGAGGAGTAGAGACAGAATAGCTGGACAAGTTAAGCCTGTCCAAGACATAATTGGCGTAACTTGAGTCCTGTAAGGTCTGACATGCTTGATATCCGCCAGTTGCAATACTTCATCGCCGTCGCCGAGGAAGAACACGTGGGGCGCGCCGCCGAGCGCCTGCATATTTCCCAATCCCCGTTGAGCCGGCAGATCGCCCAGCTCGAAGACAAGCTGGGCCTGACCCTGTTCGAGCGCAGCGCCCAGCGCATCCGTTTGACGCGCGACGGTCACACCTTCCTGGCCGAAGCGCGCGCCTTCATTACGCACGGCAACCGCCTGGAAGCGCTGGCGAAACGGCTGGGGCGCGGCGATGAAGGGGGCCTGTGCATCGGCTATATCGAGAACGCCATGCATGCGGGCGTCTTGCCGGACGGCCTGCGCGCCTTGCGCGCCACGCGGCCGCAAGTGCACATCGCCCTGTACAACCTGCATTCGGCCGAGCAGATCGAAGGCTTGCGCCAGCGCAGCCTCGACATCGCCCTGCTGTGCGAACCGCCACTGCCGAATGACCCCGACCTCGATTGCGCGCAGGTGCTGAGCGACCCCATGCTGCTGGCCTTGCCGGAGACGCATCCGCTGGCGGCCAAGGCCGAGCTGACCCCCGTCGACCTGGCGGGCCAGGAATGGATTGCCGTGCTGCACAAGGAAAGCGCGTTGAAACACGATAATTTCGTCGCCGCCTGCGCGCGCGCCGGCTTCACGCCCGATATCCGCCTGGAAGCGACGGAACCGCTGACGGCGCTGGGCCTGGTGGCGGCCGGGCTGGGCATGGCCATGATCCAGCACAGCCTGCGCCAGCACGCGCCGGCCGGCGTCGTCGTGCGCGCCTTGCCATGGTTCAGCTATCGCACGCCGCTGTGGCTGGCCTGGCACAAGGTCAACCTGCGCCCGCTGGTGGGAATTTTCCGCGCAACCTTGCTGGAACAGGCGGGCGTAGCCGCCTAGATTTTCCTGGCGTGCTTCAAATGCAGGGGCAGCCACCACCACATGCAGAGGATGAGTGAACCCATCAGCGCGCAGGCGACGATGCCGGCGATGTGGCCGAAGACTTCCGAGATCACCAGGTTCGTGCCCAGGATAAACGCCAGCGCCAGCGACAACGCCCCGGCCATCATGATGCGGTCGGCCACGCGCTTGAAGCGTTCGCGGTCTTGCAGCGGGCGCATCACGCGGTGCTGGATGGCTGGCGCGCTGAGCAGCACCAGGCTGGTCATGGAAAGGAAAAACGTCAGCAGGAAGACGATCTTTTCCGCCTGCACGATCTTGGCGAAGCCGCCATTGAATGGCAGGATGATGAGGAAGGCCGTCAGCATCTGCGCACCGGGCAGGAGGATGCGCAATTCGCTGAGCAGATCGGACAAATCGCCTGCGTCGCCTGACTGGCCGTCCTCGTCCTGGTGTTGCGCGTGTGGCATGGGGCTGTCCTCGTGGTGGTGATGCGGCCAGTCTACGCGCTGGCGCCAGCCCTGACTGTGGCCAAGCGCACCTTCAGAAGCATTGCGCGATGCGTGCGGGCGCGCGTCTGGCGTATTCGCGCAAGCGCCACAGGGGCGTCGAAACGATGGCGCCGGGGCTGTGCGTGGCGTCGTGGCCGCAGTGGCCGCACGTATGGCGGCGGTGCGGCGCCAGCGCGAAATCGCCCAGGTCCAGGTGCGGGTGGCCGCAGCGGGCGCAGTCGCTGCAGCCGAGCGGCACGCCGGCTTGCAGCGCGGCGGCGAAGGCGTGCGCGGCCGGCGGCGTGATGTTCAGCTGCACGATGTCGGGGTGAAACAGGCCGGGCAGGGTGCGGCAATCGATGGCCAGGGCCGGCACGTCGCGGCTGAGCAGGGCGCCGCCGGCATCGGCGCGGGCGCGCAGCTGCAGCAGGCCTGTCGCAGCCTGGCGCACGGTGATGGCGTGAAACTGGCTGGTGTCGAACAGTTCCGGATACAGCACATAGCCCATGGGGCTGGCGTGCTGGCGGCAGCGCAGCTGCCGCGTCGCCTGCAAGCCGTCGACGTCCGCCCGCGTGCCCCAGTAGCATTGATGGGTGCGGCACCAGTGGCGCGCGGCGCCGTTGCGAAACTTGCCGGCGGGTTGCACATCGCACAGGACGATGGCGTCCAGGCCCGCGCCGGCGCGGAAGTGGCCCGTGATGTGCTGTGTCGTCATGGCAAGATGGCCCGTGCTCGCCTGCAATGGCCAGCAGATGCCGGGCAGCGTCAATGGCGTCGCCAAGCGCGCCTCCGCGTGGCTATCGGCTTGCCAGCCGCTGGTGCGCCAAAATGAAAAAGCCCGCCGACGGAGGCGGGCTGTGCTGACGGGTATGCCTCGGGCATGTCCCTGTCTTATTCTTCCGTATCGGCGAGGGTGACGATGGCGCGCGCCCATTTCGAGTATTTCAGGTTCGCCAGGTCGCGCACGGTCTTGATATTGAAGGCCTGCTTGAGCAGCTCCGCATCCTTCTCGCTCACGCCTTGCAGCGCATCGACGGGCGCATCGGCGATTTCCTTGAACGTCTTTTTCTCGTAGGCCTTGTCTACCGCTTTATTGATGTTCATCTCTTGATACTCCTCAGTAAGTAGGAAAATTAATTCTACACGTTTTTGTGAACCGTCAATTTACGCTTGCAAGTTGTGCCGAAGTAAATATGATGGAGGTGGGCGAACTTGTAGTCGAGCCTGTTTTTGGCTTCCTGTTAAATTGTAATTATAGCATTTTTATTATTCATAGTATAATGGTTGTGTGTGTCGGAGAATGAGTGCCGGCCTTGACGAATGCCGCAATCACGCGGCACTAATGGATAGCGTTCAGGAGAATACGATGAGTTTGCTAGATCAACTTGCAGGACAGGCGATGAGCGCTTTGGGCAACAAGGGCACGGATGGCGACGCGCAATCGGGACTGCTGGGTAGCGTGATGGACCTGGTCAACCAGCATGGCGGCTTGCCCGGCCTGCTGCAGAAATTCCAGGAAAGCGGCCTCGGCGATCAAGTGGCCAGCTGGATCGGCACCGGCGCGAACGCGCCCGTGTCCGGCGAACAGATCAAGGATGCACTGGGCAGCGACACGGTCACGCAAATCGCGGAAAAAGCCGGCGTCGCCCCGGACGCCGCCCTCGGCGGCCTGGCGGCCCTGCTGCCGCAGCTGATCGACAAGCTGACGCCGGATGGACAGGTACCGGAAGGCAATGACCTCGTCAGCCAGGGTTTGAACATGCTGAAGGGCAAGATCTTCGGTTGATCGTTTGGTGGTGGAAGTGAAAAAACCTCGCATTCGTGCGAGGTTTTTTTATGCCTCCGAGAACGAGGACGGCTGAAAAATGCCCCGGGCGGGGCGCCGCCCCGACGACAGTACGCGAGTACGGCGCAAGACCAGCGTAGACCCGGCAACAACGCCACAGGCGTTTTCTCAGGCGTTCTAGGCGGCGGCCATCATGCCGAGGCGCTGTGCCATGTAGGCCGGCTCGCAAGTCAGCCGTGCCGTACTGCCTTCCACCAGATACGAGCAATAGCGGCGCCGCTCGGCGAGGCCGCCGCGCCGCTCCATCAGTTCGCCCAGCATGGCGACGGCGTCGGCGGCCATCTTTTGCACGGGCTGGCGCAAGGTGGTGATGTCATAGCTGAGCCAGCCGGATGCTTCCAGCGCGTCGAAGCCGGCCACGGACATCTGCAGCGGCACCTGGATGCCCATCTGGTGGCGCGCCGTGTCCAGGCAGCCGATGGCCATGATGTCGTTGCCGCAAATGACGGCATCGGGCACGCGGCCCAGGCGGTCGATGACCTTGCGCAAGCCGCGCCCGCCGCTGGCGTAGTCGTAGTTGCCGCTGACGACGATGGGGGCGGGCAAGCCCAGGCTCAGCAGGCGGTCCAGCACGCCGGCCTTGCGTTCCTGCGCCACGGCCGAATCGCCGGGGCCGTCGATGATGGCGAACTGGCGGTGGCCCGCCTCGGCCAGGCGCGACACGAGCAGGCGCGCCGCCTCGGCCTGGTCGCACAGCACGGCATGTACGGCGTGCTCGCGCGGGCTGCGGTTGAACAGCACCAGCGGCACGTCGCGGCGGCCGAACTCGACCAGCTGCTCGTCCGACAGGCTGGCGGCCACGACGGCGCCGTCGACCTGGTATTGCCAGACGTCGCCGAGGACCTTGCCGATGTCGGCCTCGCGCTCCAGGGTAAACAGCAGCAGGCGCTTGCCCAGGCGCGCGATTTGCTGGCTCAGCTCGGACAGCACTTGCGGATAGTAGAGGTTGGCCAGGTTGGAAGTGATGACCGCCACCAGGTTCGAGCGGCGCGTGATCAGGCTGCGCGCGGCCGCGTTGGGAATGTAGTCGAGGGTGATGGCCGCCTGCATGACCTTGGCGTGCGTGGCGGGCGAGACGCTGGCGCCCGGTTTGAAGCAACGCGACACGGCCGACTGCGAGACGCCGGCCAGCAGGGCCACGTCATACGAGGTGACGCGCCGTCCGGCACCGGGCACGTTGCGAGTGACGGGGGCCGCGCCGGGGTTCCTGGCTACAGTATTCTTTTTTCGCATAGCGGTCTGGCAAGCAACCTGTCTCAAAGTATTCCTGCAGGCCCGGCCACTTGTGGCGGCCAGGACGGGAAAGCTGAGCATAGCGTAAAAGATTGCCTTATGGCAAGACTGTTTTCTTATTCATGTTGCAAAAAATATGACTGATTGGCAAGGGATATGGCCGCCGCCAGCCCCTAATCGGCGCTGTCGCAGGCGCCGCTGCCATACGGGCTGGTCTGTCCTGGCGGCGCCACGCGGCGCTCGCTGAAATCCCTGGCCACGGTCGCCAGCGGCAATTCCGCCGTGGCGCTCGCTTCCGTGCCGCTGACCGTGCCCCTGACGGTAAGGGCTAGTTGCACCCAGGAACCGTAATTGCGCGGATAGCTGACGGTGACGGTGGCCATGCCCAGTGCATCGCTCAGGCCGCTGGCGCTGACGGTCAGCGGGATGCCCGGATCGAGCACGCCATTGCCATTGCTGTCGTAGGCGGCGTCATAGATGCCGTTGCGCAAGACATCCTCGTTGGCGCAGCTGTAATGGGGCAGGGCCAGGCGCCACACGCCCGTGTCGGGGAACTCGGGCTTGTCCGCCTGCCACACATAATAGCCCTTGGCATAGCGGCTGGGCCAGGCGGCTGCCGTGATGGCCACGCCGGAGACGGCATTGCCGGCGCTGTCGGAAACAAAGACGGCGAATTCCTTCTGCAGCACGCTGGCCGAGTGTTCGCGCACCAGGTTGCCCGTGCCCAGCTTGATCGACAGCGCCTGCCTGGCCACCGTCAGGCGCACGAGGCCTGTGGCCGCGGCCTGCGCGGCACCCTCGATGCGGGCCTGCAGCACTACGCCGTCGCGTCCGCTGTCGGCCGGGCCGGCCACATACACACTGCGCGCCAGGCCGTCGCTGCCGCTGAAGACCCGGCCCGTTTGCCGCAGGTAGCCGCCGCTGGGGTCGCTCAAGATGGTAAACACGACGGGCGCGTTCTTGACCAGGTTGTTCGCCGCGCCATCGCGCACGACGGCGCTGATGACGCTGACGTTGTCGGCGGGTGCGCCATTGCCGGGATTGGCCCGCAGGACGGCCGGCTCGGCCTGCACGGCGAGCTTGCTGGCGCCGCTCAGCGGCGCGACGAATTCGAGCCGCGTCTGCGCCGTCGGGCCGCCCGCCACGGCCGCCGTGACGGTGGCCACGCCCGCGTGCGCGGACTGGATATAGCTGCGCGGCAAGTTGCCATTGTTGAAGATCAGGCTGGCCGGCAGTGCCTGGCCGCAAACGCTGTCACTGAACAGGCTGCCGCGCGAGGTGGACAGGCTGGCGCTGCCGGACTGTGCCACGCCCGCCTTCTCATAGCGCGCATCGATGGGCTGGCAGGCCAATGTCGCCACTTCCGGCAGGACGTCGGCGCCGCCCGCATCCTGGCCCACGGCCGGGCTCAGGCGCAGGTCGCTGCCGGCCACGGCATACGCCTGCGTGGCGGCGGCGCCCAGCGCGCTGACGGAGACGGTATCCTTGCCCAGGCTGCCAGCGCTCAGCCGCAGCACCAGCTGGCCTTGCGCATTGCTGAGCGCCGCGCCGTCCCCCTTGACGCGCACGCTGTTGCCGGCGCCCGTGCTGTAAGCGATGGCGGCGCCGGCCACGGGCTTGCGCGCCGAGTCGCGCACGGTGACGGTCAGGTCGCTGCCCTGGCCCAGCATCAGGGATGCCGGTCCCTGCAGTTCGAGCGTGCTGCCGGTGACGGCCACCGTGCCGCTGCCCGTGCGCGGCCCGACTGTGGCCGTCACCGTGATGCTGCGGTTGGCATTCGCGCCGCCCGTGCCCAGCAGGGCGCGTGCCCGGCCATTCTTGTCCGTCACGGCATCGACGCTGCCAAGGATGCCGGAATCGGCGCTGAACGATATCTTTGCATTCGGCAAGGCCAGGTTGGCGCCATCCTTGACGAGGGCCGTGACGGCCACCTCGCCGCCGGCCAGGCCGGCCGAGGCCAGTTCCGTGCTGGAAAAGACGAGCGTGACGGCGCTGGCCAGGCTGGCCAGGCTGGCCGGTTCGGGCGGCGTGACGGGGGGCGTCACCGGCGGGGTGACGGGCGGCGTCACGGGCGGCACGATGGGCGGCGGCGGGCTGCCGCCGCAGCCGGCCGTGCTGTGCAGCGAGCAGCCGGCGCCGGCCTGGGTATCGCCGCCACCGCCGCCGCAGCCGGCCAGGACAATGAAGACGGCAGCCAGCAAGCCAGCTGGCAGGAGTGGATAGGACAGGCGGACGAGGGGCACGATGGGTCTCCGGGAGCTGGCCGAATTGCTCGGCGTCAATTTCCCAAGAGTAGCTTTTGCGCGCCGCGGGTATTTGATGCAGAGCAAGCTTGTTGTCTTGGCCGTGCCGGACGTATTTTTCTGGTGCAATGGCGCCCGTTCTGATAACATAACGCCCCTTTATTCAGGGAAGGGTCGACATGGCCAATGCTTGCGGCGTCGATTTCGGCACGTCAAATTCCACGGTAGGTTGGGCACGTCCAGGGCAGAGCACCATGCTCGGCCTGGAAGATGGCAAGACAACCTTGCCATCCGTCGTCTTCTTCAATGCGGAAGACGAGGAAGTCAGTTTTGGCCGCGCCGCGCTGGCCGGCTATCTGGCCGGCTACGAGGGCCGCCTGATGCGTTCGCTCAAGAGCTTGCTGGGCACCAGCCTCATCGACGGCCAGACGGAAGTGGGCGGCCGCGCGCTGCCGTTCCGCATGTTGCTGGCGCAATTCATCGGTGAAGTGAAGCGCCGCGCCGAACAGTCGGCCGGCCGCGAATTCTCGTCCGCCGTGTTCGGCCGTCCCGTCTTCTTTATCGACGACAATGCCCAGGCCGACCAGCTGGCGCAGGACACCCTGGCCGAAGTGGCCCGTTCCGTCGGCTTCAAGGATGTGGCCTTCCAGTTCGAGCCGATCGCCGCCGCCTTCGACTACGAGTCGCAGATCGCCAGGGAAGAGCTGGTGCTGATCGCCGACATCGGCGGCGGCACGTCCGACTTTTCGCTGGTGCGCCTGTCGCCCGACCGGGCGAAGAAGGCCGAGCGCCGTGACGACATCCTCGCCACCGGCGGCGTGCACATCGGCGGCACGGATTTCGATAAATACCTGAGCCTGTCGTCCGTCATGCCGCTGCTCGGCTATGGCAGCCGCCTGCACAACAATAGCGAAGTGCCATCGAGCTATTATTTCAACCTGGCCACCTGGCACACGATCAACCTCGCGTACACGAAGAAGATCTGGGTGCAGCTGGCCGACGTCTGCCGCGATGCGCGTGAGCAAGACAAGATGGGCCGCCTGCAAAAGCTGATCGACGAACGGGCCGGCCACTGGCTGGCCATGAAAGTGGAAGAAGGCAAGATTGCCCTGTCCGACGCGGCCGAAGTGCAGCTGGAGCTGGACCGTTTGTCGCCCGCGCAAAGCCTGTTGCTGAAACGTGCGCAGTTCGACGAAGCCATCGGCCACCTGTGCGGTTCCGTGGAAGAAACCGTGCTGCGCCTGCTGCGCGACGCGGGCGTGGCGCCGGAAGCCGTCGACACGGTGTTCTTCACGGGCGGCTCGAGCGGCGTGCGCCTGCTGCGCGAAAAGATCGCGGCCCTGGTGCCGGCGGCGCGCAAGGTCGAAGGCGACCTGTTCGGCAGCATCGGTGCGGGATTGGCGCTGGACGCCGTGCGCAAGTTCGGCTGATACAATGCCCATGGCGGCGTTGCCGCCCTTTGCCCTGGGCATTTTATCGATATCCTAGTCGTACCCCTTGGCCGTACCCACGAAAGAGCGCTCCATGAATGTGTTTGACAAACCGATCGTCATGATCGACTTCGAGACGACCGGTCTGTCGCCCGACATGGGCGACCGCATCACGGAAGTGGCGGCGCTGCGCATCGAGGGCGGGCAGATCACGGACCGCTACGTGACCCTGATCAACTGCAATGCGCGCATTCCCTCGTTCATCACGGGCTTGACGGGCATCACGCAGGCGATGGTGGACAAGGCGCCGCTCGTGGCCGACGTGGTGCCGCAATTGCTCGACTTCATCGGCAGCGACGCGCTGTCGGCGCACAATGCCAGCTTCGACGAAAAGTTTTTGCGCGCGGAAAGCGCCCGCCTGAACCTGGCGCCCGCGCACCAGTCGCTCGTGTGCTCGCTGAAACTGTCGCGCCGCGTGTTTCCCGGCATGTCCAGCTACAAGCTGGGGCTGCTGTCCAGCCAGCTGGGCATCGCTTTCAAGAGCGCGGCCCACAGGGCCGAGTCCGATGCGGAAGTGGCGGCGCAAGTGCTGATCCATATCGGCCGCCATTTGCGCAGCAACTACGGCATCGCCGATGTCGATGCGGACCTGCTCGTGTCGCTGAACAAGCTGGCGGCCGCGAAAGTGCCGCAATTCCTGCAGAAACACCCGTCGCGCCGCTGACGGCCGCGCGCCGCCCTGGCGCGCAGCCCAGACGGGCACGATCCTTCAACGAGACATTTTCGGCCAGCAAGACGCGGAAGACGCGTAGCGTCAATGCCATCGCGCTTGCCCAAAAGCGGACTCATCAAAACGATATAATTTTGTTATTTTCTTTGAGTTCGCTCAAGCCCTTCGCCCGCATCGAATTTAAAATTTAGGCAACACACACGATTTCGCCGCCCTGGGCCGCCGTTTTGCGCGCGCTGCCGGCAAGCGCAATGTGGATGGGGGCGCACATGGACAAGCACCATACTGCCAGAGACAGCCACCAGGCGTATATCTGGTTTCGCACGGCGGCCGAGCAGGGCAATGCCTATGCCCAGTTCAATCTGGGCTTGATGTACAAGAAGGGCGAAGGCGTCGTGCATGACGACGCGCGCGCGTTTGTCTGGCTGCGCCTGGCGGCGCTGCAGGGCCTGGCTTTCGCGCAGAATCACCTGGGCGCCCTGTATTACCACGGTCGTGGCGTGGCGCAGAGCGACGAAGAGGCCGTGCTGTGGTTCCGCCGCGCGGCGGCCCAGGGCGATGCATCGGCCCAGCAGAACCTGGGGCAGATGTACCGCAAGGGACGCGGCGTGCTGCAAAGCGACGAGCTGGCCCTGGCCTGGTTCTACCGCGCGTCCGAGCAGGGCGTGGCCAGCGCGCAATCGCTGCTGGGCGAAGCGTATGCGCAGGGGCTGGGCGCGAAAAAGAACGATGCGCTGGCCCTGGCCTGGTTCCGCAAGGCCGCCTTGCAGGGCGATGCCCAGGCACAGCTGAACCTGGGCCTCGTCTACAAGCGGGGCCAGGGCGTGGCGCAAAGCGATGCGCAGGCGCTGGCCTGGTTCCGCCAGGCGGCCGCGCAGGGCTTGGCCGTGGCGCAACGGCAACTCGGTGTGGCGTATGCGCAGGGCCTGGGCGTGGCGTCCGACCAGCTGCGCGCGTATGCGTGGCTGCAGCGCGCGGCCGAGCAGGACGATGCCGACGCCCAGTTCAACGTGGGCCTGATGCTGGCGCGCGGGCAGGGCGTGGACAAGGACGAGGCGCGCGCCGTCGGCTGGTACCGCCGAGCCGCCTTGCAAGGGCATTGCATGGCGCAATACAACCTGGGCGGCATGTATGCGGGCGGGCGCGGCATCGTCCGCGACTTGCGCCAGGCGCTCGACTGGTATGCGAGGGCGGCGGCCCAGGGCGCGTCGAACGCCCAGTTCAACCTGGGCGTGATGTATGCCAACGGCCACGGCGTGGCCCGCGACGAGGTCTGCGCCGTGCGCTGGTACCGCACGGCCGCCGAGCAGGGCGATGCCAGCGCGCAAAACAACCTGGGCGTCATGTACGCGAATGGCCACGGCGTGCCGCAGGACGATGGCCTGGCCGTGCACTGGTATGCGCGCGCGGCCGAGCAAGGCCATGCACTGGCGCAGTACAACCTGGGCGGCATGTATAACAGCGGCCGCGGCGTCGGCAAGGACCCCGTGCGCGCCTACATGTGGCTGGAGCTGGCGGCCGAAGGCGGCGATGGCGCGGCCGGCAGCGCCCGCGAAGCCAGCGCCGGCAAGCTGGCGCCCGAAGCCTTGCAGGCGGCGCAGGAATTGACGCGGCAATGGCGCCAGGCGCACGTCTTGCCGGCGCCACCGCACGCCTGATGCGGCGCTGCCGCAGCCATGCGATAATTGCCGCTTAGCATGCCCGTTGCATGGCGCGGACATGGATCGTGGAACAGTAGAGTGAAGGGTGGACGATGGTCAGGCAGGCAGGCGAAGATGCATCAGAGCAAAAAGTCATCGATGACATTGCCACACATGGCTGGCATTGCGTGCATATCAGCGGCGATGAAGAGGGCCCCGGCTACAGTTTCACGATCGGCGTCTACCATAGCTTCGGCTTGCCCGACTTCCTGATCATGGGCTTGCCGCAGGCGACGGCCCATCAGATACTCGACGTGGCGCTCGATGCCGCGCGCAGCGGCGCCATCACGGATTTCACCTGCACCACGGACGCCTTGCTGAAAGGCCATCCCTGCGCGTTCGTGCGCGTGCCCGAGGCGCAATACCGCGACTACGTCGGCTATGCGCGCTGGTATTACCAGGGCAATGATTTTACCTTGCAGCAAATCGTCTGGCCGTCGCGCGACGGCCACTTCCCGTGGGATGCCGAGGCCGGCGAGGCGTATGTCGCCAGCCAACCGCTGCTGGGCCCCGCGCCGCGGCTGGCCTGATGCCAGCGGTGGCAGGCCGCACGTTCACGCTGTCGACCGACACGGCCACCGTGTGCGTGTTCGATCCGGCAGGCGTGCGCCACAAGCTGGCCGATGACTGCGACTGGTGGAGCATACCGGGCGCGGAACTGGCGGCCGTGAATGCGGGACAGGTGGCGTTCTTCAATCTGGGCAGCGATGGCGCGTACGAGATCGAGTTGCTCGCCGAACTGCTCGCGCCGCATGCCAGCGTGCATCTGGCCGTCGTTTCGGGCCGCGTCTTCATCGGCGCCGGCGAGGATGTGACGGGCGGCGGCCTGGAGCCGGACACGGCGTACGGCGGCCTGTTCGTGGAGCTACCCGTGGGCAACTACCGCGTGCAGGCGCGGCGCGCTGGCGATCGCATCGCGCTGGCTTTTCTGCCCGATGCCTGCGGTACGAATGCGTTCAGCGAACTGCTGCGTATCTAGCGGCCTGCTTACTGCCAGTGCTCGCTACGCATCCATGCGCGCCACGCCCGCGCCCTGGCGCCGGTCCAGGAACAGGCTGTTGCCGTGGATCTTCTTTGCCTGCTTCTTCGCTTCCGCCGCCTGCGTGGCAATTTGATGGTGCGTGTAGTACTGGTGCGCTTCCACCTTGATCACGCCCAGCGACAGGCTGATCAAGGAGTAAAACACTTTCTTGCCTTGCCGGTCTTCGCTGATGTAGCCGCCCCGTTCGCAGTCGCCCGTGCTGTAGTAGGCGAGGATGGCCGCCGCGAAATCGTTCAGCATGGCCTGGCAGCGCGTTTCCCAGTCTTCGCTCTGGAACAGGATCATGAAATCGTCGCCGCCGATATGGCCGATGAAGTCGCGGTTCGGGTCGCAATGGCCGCTGAGGATTTCTCCCGTCAGCTGGATCACGTCGTCGCCCTTGCGGTAGCCGTACACATCGTTGAAGGGCTTGAAATGGTCGAGGTCGCAATAGCAGACCCAGAAGCGGCTGCCGCTGTGCAGCAGGCGGTCGATGTGCTCGTTGATGGGCACGTTGCCGGGCAATTGCGTGAGGGGATTGGCGTAGCGCGCCGCGTTGATCTGCATCTGCGTGATTTCGCGCATCAGGTCGTGTCCCGTGCCCATGCCCAGATAGCGGCCGTGCTCGGTGATGATGAAACCGTTGAACAGGTGATGGGCATCCGATTGCACCATGGTGTAGCTGAGTTCCTGCAAGCTTGTCTCGTGGTCGGCGATCAGGGGCGTGGCATCCATGAACAGGCTGCATGATTTCTTGCCGTACAGTTCGCGCTGGTAGGGGCGGGCGAAGTGGTCGATCATCTCGAAGCGGCTGATCAGGCCCAGCGGCACGCCCGCGTCGACGACGGGGATGATCATCAGCTTCGGATCCTTCAGGAAAATATCATACACCTCGTTATTGTTTTTCTCGGGCGAGACGGCCGCCACGCGGTGCAGCAGCTTGCGGATGCTCGCGCCATTCTTCTCCAGGTTGCTGCGCTGCGGATACACGGCCACGCCATGGCGCCCCAGCGCCTGCACCACTTCGGCTGGCAGCGCGCGCGCCGGCACCATATTCGGACGGCCCAGGTGGTAGCCCTGGCCGAACGCCACGCCGAGGTCGCGCAAGACCAGCAGTTCCGTCTGCGCCTCGATGCCTTCGGCGATCACCAGGGTGCCCGATTTTTCCGCGATTTCCTGGATCGAGCGCACGAACTGCAGTTTCACGGGATCGTGATTGATGCCCTGGATGAAGTGCATGTCGATCTTCACGTATTCGGGCCGCAGTTCCGACCACAGGCGCAGGCTGGAAAAGCCTTCGCCGAGGTCGTCGATGGCGATCTGGAAACCCATATTGCGGTAATGCAGCACCGCTTCGCGCATCAGTTCGTAGTCGTAGGTGGGCTGGTTTTCCGTCAGCTCGATGATGACCCGGTCCGGATTGATGCCGATGTGCTCGATGTATTCCAGCGTTTCGCCATGGCGCGCATTGCGCAACAACAGACATTCGGGGCTGACATTGAGGAACAGCTTGCCGGGCAGCTGCAGTTCGGCAAAGCGCTCGAGCACGACCTGGCGGCACAGGTGCTCGACTTCCAGCGTCAGGTCATTCGCGCGCGCCACCTTGAACAGGTTCATCGGCGCATGCAGGGGGCTGTCGGACGGGCCCCGTATCAAGCCTTCATAACCGATGATGTCGCCACTTTGCATGTGGATGATGGGCTGGAACAGGGCGCTGAGCTTGCGGCCGGCGAGGATCTCGTGCAAGGCGTCCGTCCCTTCGATGTTCATGGCTGTGGATGGCGGCTTCAGGTAGGCCACGTTCGACGGCGGGACGGCGGGCGCGCAGGTGGCGGCGGGGAGGGCGAGAGTGTGCATAGGCTTACGTGGCGGCACGGCCGCTGGACGGGCCATGAACATGTTGCCGATGGTAAAGAAGATTTATGACCGCTTGATGAAACGACTTTGTTTTTGATAATGTTGCTTGCATGAACGTCCGTTTGTCGATTTCGGTGAAAGCGAGATAAATCATGGCCGTTGCCGGGAATTTCCCAAACAAAAGTCGGTAAAGCGCCCGGATAACTGTGCATTAAAAGTGGCAATCCGCGCTATGATTTCTCTTGGCGAAAGTCAACATGGGCAGCCGTGCTTGAGCGGCCTGCTTTCCTCGACATCCAACAATGAGACAAAAACCCATGCAATTACGTAGTGCAACCCTCATATTCAGCTTGATGGCCGCCTTCGGTGGCAATGCCCTGGCGCAAAGCGCCGCCACGCCATCGTGCCCGGCAGGCGACGGCGCTGCCGTGACGTATCCGGTCAGCAAGAAGGTCGACCAGCAGGACAGCTATTTCGGCACCACCATCGCCGATCCTTACCGCTGGCTGGAAGACGCCAACAGTGCCGAGACGGGCGAGTGGGTCGCGGCGCAAAACAAGCTGACGCAAGCGTACCTGGGCACCATCCCCGAGCGCGAAGCGATCAAGCAGCGCCTGACCAAGCTGTGGAACTATGAGCGTTTCTCTACGCCGACCAAGCAGGGCGGCCGTTATTTCTACAGCCGCAACGATGGCTTGCAGAACCAGGCCGTGCTGTACACGGTGAAGAAACTGACGGACGAGCCGCGCCTGCTGCTCGACCCGAATACCCTGTCCACCGATGGCACGGTGGCGCTGGCCGGCACCTCGATCAGCCCGAACGGCAAATACCTGGCCTACGCGACGGCCGCTTCCGGTTCCGACTGGAACGAGTGGAAAGTGCGCGATATCGAGACGGGCAAGGATTTGACGGACCACATCAAGTGGGCCAAGTTCTCCGGTGCTTCGTGGAGCAAGGACAATACCGGCTTCTTCTACAGCCGCTATGACGCGCCGAACGAGGCGACCAAGCTGGCCGACATCAATTACTTCCAGAAATTGTATTTCCACAAGATCGGCACGCCGCAAAGCGATGACGTGCTGGTCTTCGACCGTCCCGACCAGAAGGAATGGGCGTTTGGCGGCAGCACCGTCAGCGACGACGGCAATTACCTGATCATCACGGCCACGCAGGGCACGGAACGCAAGAACCGCATCTTCTACAAGGACTTGCGCCAGAAGAACGCCAAGGTCGTGGGCTTGCTGGAAGCGTTCGATGCCTCGTACTCGTTCATCGACAACGACGGCCCCGTGTTCTTCTTCAAGACGGACAACAAGGCGCCGAAATCGCGCGTGATCGCCATCGACACGCGCAAGCCCGCGCCTGCGGACTGGAAGGAAATCGTGCCGCAAAGCGAGGAAACCCTCGTGGCCGTCAACCTGATCAACAACCAGCTGGTGCTCGACTACCTGAAAGATGCGCAAACGCAAATCAAGATCGTCGACCTGAATGGCAAGCTGGTGCGCGAAGTGGCCTTGCCGGGCATCGGTTCGGCGGGCGGCTTTGCCGGCAAGCGTGGTGACACGGAAACGTTCTACTCGTTTACCAGCTTCACGACGCCAGCGACCATTTACCGCTACGACATGAAATCGGGCAAGAGCACGGTGTACCGCCAGCCGAAGGTCGATTTCGACCCGAACGCCTTTGAAACGCGCCAGCAATTCTTCACCAGCCGCGACGGTACCAAGGTGCCGATGTTCATCGTCTCGAAAAAAGGCATGAAGCTGGATGGCACGAACCCGACCTACCTGTACGGTTATGGCGGCTTCAATATTTCGCTGACGCCGAGCTTCTCCGTGGCCAATCTGGCCTGGGTGGAAATGGGCGGCGTCTACGTGATGGCCAACCTGCGCGGCGGCGGCGAATACGGCGAAGCCTGGCACCAGGCCGGTACCAAGCTGAACAAGCAAAACGTGTTCGACGACTTTATCGGCGCGGCCGAATGGCTGGTGGCCAACAAGGTCACGTCGCCATCGAAACTGTCGATCGGCGGCGGCAGCAATGGCGGCCTGCTGGTGGGCGCGGCCATGACGCAGCGTCCCGACCTGTTCGCGGCAGCGATTCCGCAGGTGGGCGTGCTCGACATGTTGCGCTTCCACAAGTTCACCGTGGGCTGGGGCTGGGTGCCTGACTATGGTTCGTCGGACGACGCCGAGCAGTTCAAGGCGCTGGTGAAATACTCGCCGCTGCACAACCTGAAGGCGGGCGGCTGCTATCCGGCCACCATGATCACGACGGCCGACCACGACGACCGCGTCGTGCCGGCGCACAGCTTCAAGTTCGCCGCCGCCGCCCAGGCGGCGCAAGGCGGCGCGTCGCCCGTGCTGATCCGTATCGACAGCAAGGCGGGTCATGGCGCCGGCAAGCCGACGGCCAAGCAGATCGAGGAAGTGGCCGACCGCTGGGGCTTCCTCAGCCGTTCGCTGAAGATGACGCCAGCCGTGAATACGGAACCGGCCAAGGTGGCGGCGCAGTAATCAGCGCATCGTTGTCTGGCTGATCAAAAGCGCGGGTGCTGTTGGCCCGCGCTTTTTTACGCCTGTGGCAAAGGCGCGATGCGCGCCAGTACACCTTTGCCAAACGTGGACTGGAACGGCAAGTCCTTGCGCTGCGCGTAGCCGATATAGCAGTCGCACTTGAAGCGCGGGCACGGTTTTTCGCGCAGGATGTCCGCCAGTTCGTCGGTATATAAATTCCCCAGCCGCTCGGGCACGAAGTGGCAGCGCGCCAGTTCGCCGTCGCCGTCGACGGACAGCGACGCTTCGCCCGCCAGGCAGGGCTTGCCGCGCGACGGGGCCGGGCGGCGGTTTTGCGCGAACCATGGATCGATGGCGTCGAGCCAGGCCAGGTCTTCCGCGCTGTAGTAGCCGGGGCCACGGCGGTCATACGCGTTCAGCCACAGGTAGACGCGGGCCGGCAGGGCCGCGCGCAGGGCGCGGATGGCGTCCAGGTGCGCCTGCATGGCCACCACGCCGACGGAATAGCGCACGCCCATGGCGTCGAGGCGCGCGCAGCGTTCGAGGAAGCGCGCCACGGTGGTCTGGTCCGGGTGGTAGGTGCACCACAGGCCGACCTTGTCCCGTCCATCCATGCCGTCCAGCCAGTTCAATGGGCCGGACAGATTCGTCTGCAGCGCCACTTGGCGCACGTGGGGCAAAGCGGCCAGTGTCTGCATGGCCGCGCGGTAGTGGCGCCGGACCAGCGCTTCGCCCCACGGCGTGAACAGGATGCCGATGGGGCGCGCCTGGCGCGCCACCCAGTCGACAAACCGCGCCACTTCGCGCGCGTCGCGGGCCAGTGCGGCGCGGCTGTCGCGCTTCTTGGCGAACGGACAGTAGCCGCAGGCGTAATTGCAGCTGGCCAGCGTGCCCCGGTACAGCAGGGACAGCGTTCCCGCCTGCGCGAAACCGGGCGGCGCTGTCAGCACGCCTGGCCGCTTTCCGCCATCAGCGCGCGCACCGTATCGGACGCCAGCCACGGGCCGATGGTGTCGGCATACGCGTAGCCGCGGTCGTTCAGGCGCAGCAGCGCGCCGTCGTACTCCACCAGGGCCAGCGCATGCAGCTCGGCCAGCTGCGGCAAGTCGTCCTCGCACGCCGTGCCGAAGCGGGCCGTGTAGGCGTCGCGGTCCAGGCCCGGCTCCGTCAGCAGCGACTGGATCACGTAACGGCGCCGCTGTTCCGCCGCGTCGAGCACATAGCCGTGTTCCGCCTGGGCGAAGCGCGCCTCGTCGAGCGCCAGGTATTGCTCGATGATGCCGATGGTTTCCGTGCGCGCCACCGCGTATTCGCTCGAATAATGCAGGTTGGCGGTGTACGAGCGGGCGCCCGCGCCCAGTCCCACCATGCCGTCGTTCTGGCAGCAGTACGAGGGACCGTCCTGTTCCGGCGCATGCGGCGCGCGGAACATGCGCATCGAGACTTGTACGTAGCCGCGCGCGCGCAGATGGTCGCGCGCGGCCGCGTACAGGGCCAGGCGGCTGTCGCCGTCGCGCGCCAGCATGATGGGGTTGAGCGTGGCGGCGCCCTGGCGGCGCGCCACTTTCCCGAGCCCCGTCTGCTCGCGCACGTACAGCGGGTACAGGTACAGCTCCTCGGGCGCGAAGGCCAGCGCGCTGTCGATCGAGGCCAGCAGGCTGGCGATGGTCTGGCCCGCGATGCCGTAGATCAGGTCCAGGTTCAGCGTGGGAAAGCCCGCTGCGCGTATCAGGCCGATGGCGTGTTGCACGGTGGCGTTCTGCTGCGGACGGGCCAGCGCGCGCATTTCGCCGGCGGCAAAGCTCTGGATGCCAAGGCTGACCCGGTCGATGCCATGCGCGCGGCACACGGCAAGCCGTTCGGCCGTGATGGTTTCCGGCGACGCTTCGATGCCGGCCGGCGTGCGTTGCAAATCGATGCCGAGGATGTCGCGCGCGCCGCACAGCAGGGTGTCGAGCTGCGCCGGCGACAGATAGGTGGGCGTGCCGCCGCCCAGCGCGAAACGGGCAAAGCGGCGTTCGCCCAGCGCGCCGGCCAGGGCGCGCATCTGCACCAGCACCTGCTGCACGTAGCGCTCGACCATGTCGGCGCCGGGTCGCGCCATGGCGAACAGGTTGCAGAAGCCGCAGCGCATCTCGCAAAACGGGATGTGGATGTAGGCAAAGAGGGCGGAGCGGTCCTGCCGCGCCCACAGCGGCGCCAGTGGCGCCGCTTGCGGCAAGCCACGGTAGGCCGCCTTGTGCGGATAGGAATACGAATACGCCTGATAGGGCGTGTGGCGCATGCGCTGCGCCAGGGTGTCCGTTGCTACGTATGGGTTCACGGTGGGGTTTCCTGGGAATGCGGGTGTAAGGTCTATGGGGCTGGCGCGATGAAAAAGTGCGCATACGGCACGTTCCATACGCTGTCGTGCGCCACTCTGTGGCCACGGTAGCCGTCTTCGCCGTAGGCGCTGCCGTGGTCCGAGCAGATGATGGCGAACGTGGGCGCGCGCGCGGCGCAGGCGGCAAACAGCGGCGCCAGCGCGCCATCCACATAGCGCAGGGCCGCCGCGTGGCTGTCCAGACTGTCGGCGCGGCAGCCGGGCAGGTAGGCGCGGTTCGGCGTGTGCAGGGCGGCCACGTTGATGAACAAAAAGGTGCGCTGTTCGCCGTCGGCCAGGCGTTCGATGGCCAGCGCCACCTGCTTTTGCGTCGAATGGCGGCTGGCCACGCCCATGCCGGCGCTCCAGTGGCTTTCCTGGAACAGCGACGGCAGCACCGTGCCCAGCGCCGTCTGCTTGTTGAAGAAACCGACGCCGCCGATGCAGATGGTGCGGTAGCCGCGCGCGGCCAGCGCGGCGGGAATGTCCGCCTCCGCGAAGGCGTAGGTGTGCTTCGAGGTCGTCTCGCTGCCGGCAAAGGCGGAGGCGAACAGGCGCGGATGGCGGCCGGGCGCGGCCGGCGTGGGCAAAAATCCCGCGAAGAAGGCCTGATGCGCCGCATACGTAAAGGTGGCGGGCGAGTGGCGCCGTTCCCAGCCGCCCTGAGGCAGGAAGCGCGCCAGCACGGGCAATTCGCCCGCCTCATACAGCGCTTGCGCCACATCGTAGCGCAAGGTGTCGAGCGTGATGAAGACGATGTCGTGGCTGCCCACGACCGCCTGCATGTCGGGGATGATTGCTGTGTCGTTAAGCATGTGTCAGTTGCGCCGCGTAAGTGTCCGCGCCTTGCCAGAGCAGGCCGGGCAGCAGGTCGCCGAAGGCGTTCGCCTCGAGCGCGTGGGCCTGGCCGTGGCGCACCACGAGGTCGTAGCCCGTGACGTGGCTGGCGGGGAAGGCGCGCGCGGCCAGGGCCGCGGTTTCCTCCAGCGCCGCCAGGTCGGCCGCGTCCAACAGGCCGGCGGCGTCGCCGCGCCGGTTGTCCAGGTGCAGATTGGTCATCATCCGGTCGCCGATGCGCGCCACGCGGTGCGCGGGCCGGCCGGCCACGGTGACGACGCGCAGGTCGTAGTGGCTGTCGCCGCAGCGCGGCTTGTTCAGCCACGCTTCCGCGTACAGTTCTTGCTCGGCCAGCGCGTCGACGAGGGCCGCGATGTCGCGCTCCGTCTCGTAGCGCGCCATGCGCTTGACGTTGAACAAGCGGGTCCGGCCTTCCGCCCGCGACAATGCCGCCGAGGTGGTGGCTTGCTGCCTGCCCGCGCGGTTCCGGCGATAGGCGACGACGCCCGACGCGGACGAGCCGTAGCGCGGTTTTAAATACACGCGGTCAAGGTCGTGTTCATGCAGCAGCGATTGCAAATGCGCGTAGCCTGCCACGGGGCCCAGCAAAGTCGGAATGGGCACGCCGTGCGCCGCCAGGTGGCGCTGGCAAGCCAGTTTGTCCGTCATGAGAATGATCTCAGCTGGCGCATTGTAGGCCTGCACGTGCGGCAGGGCGGCCAGCTGCGCGGCCAGTGCCTGCATGGCGGCCGCGAAGCCGGCAAACCAGGCATCCATGGCCAGCAGCTCGCCATGGTCGGGCGCAGGCACGGGAGGGCGGCCCTGCAGCCGGCAGCCCGCATGCAGCAACAGCAGATGGGCGGCGGCATCGTCGCCGGGCGGTTCGATCTTCAAGCGACCGGGCTGGCGCAAGGACTCTTCCAGCAGCGCCGGTTGCGCCAGCCAGTCGCGCCATTCCAGCACCCGTGCCGGCGGCAGGCGCAGTTGCGCGCGCGCCGCCTGCATCAGGCGCACGCGCTTGCTGCCGGCCGTGGCCAGCAGGGTGAGTTGCGTATGCAAGGGATGAAACTCCGCTTATTGGCCCACGATTACTCGCCGACGGCCACGTAGCGGTAGGTTTCGCCGTCGTCTTCGTCCTCTTCCTGCGGGTCGTCCAGCACCACGTCGAATGGCAGCGCTTTCAGCTTGGCCTGGTTTTCCTCGGAAATGTAATGGTGCGACAGGTCCAGGCGCTTCAGCTTGCCCAGCTGCGTGTGATTGAGCACGGCCACGGCGCCCAGGTCGCCGATGGTGCCCAGCGACAGGTCCAGGGTGTCGAGCTGCGCCACCAGCGCTTCTTCCGCCAGCCAGACGGCCAGGTCGTCGGCGATTTCCGCGTCGCGCAGGCCCAGGTAGCGCAGGGTCGGCACGGTCAGCTGCGCCAGCACCTTGCGGTACAGGTCGACGTCGCCCGAGAAGCCGTATTCTTCCGTGCCCAGCCACAGTTCCAGGTGCGCGAGCTGCGGCATGCTCGATTGCGCCAGCGCCTCGGCGATCTTTTGATCGAGGCCGCCCGATTCGATGGTCAGCTTGCGCAGGTGCTGGTGCGCGAACGGTTCGATGACCAGTTCATTGCCGCCGCGAATGCGCAATTCCTCCAGTTGCGGGAAGGCGTCCAGCAGGGGCTTGTAGCTGCCCTGGACGATCCACGAGATTTCGCATTCCTCGTACGTCATGTCGCCGATGAAAATGGCGCGCAACCTGGGCAGTTCGGCGGCGTGCGCGATCAGCGTGGCCATCACCTCGTCGGCGCCCGCTTCGTACGGGTCGCCCCACATGCCGATGATCAGCGCCTCGAGCGCGCCCTTGTCGGCCTTGTCGAGAAAGCCGGCGATCAGTTCCGCCATCTTGCGCTTGTCGTCGTATTCGAGCGACAGGCGGTAGACGATGCCTGGCGACGCGTCAAACGCCAGGTCCGGATCGTACTGAACGACTTTTTTGTTGTGGAAGGTGGTGGTGCTGTCGGAAATGGTCATCGCGCTGGGCTCCGTGTAAGCGGTGGATGCCTGGATGCCACGCGAGCGTGGGACGAGCCGGGATGTGCTGCGGCGCTCTGCTAAGACATCCAGGCCTGGAAATCTTGTTTATTCTAAAATCTTAGCATAGGCATCTATGCATATTGCGCACCGCAGGAGTGTGAACGTTGCCGTAGGGTATCGCGGCTTTTCCGTGTGCAGTCGAAGCCGGATGAAAAACGGTCAGGGCAAGGCGCGTGCCCGAAGACAGTACAGACAGTACGAAGAGTACACATAGTACGGCACGGCGAGGGCGTGCGGCGCAGCCATGGGCGCGCTTTCGCCTGCCTGTCCCATTCGCTTTCTAGCGGTGTATGACCACCAGTAAAGCCTTGCCCTCGGTCTTGCCCAGATTGCGGATAATATGCGGCTGGTCGGCCGGATAGCGCGCCGTGCCGCCGTTCTTGACCTTTTTCTTCGCCGCGCCCACTTCCAGCTCCAGGTTGCCATGGATCACCGTCAAATGCTCGGTGGTGCCCGGGTCGTGCGGCTGCGACGCCAGTTCGCCGCCTGGCGCCAGGGTCACTTCATACCATTCGTATTTGCCGGCCAGTTCCATCGGCCCCAGGATGCGCAGCACGTAGCCGGCATGGTCGCCGGGCAGGGTGGGGGTTTCGTGGGCGTCCGTGATGCGGATGGTTTCCACGGCTTTTTCCGCGCTCGACAGCAATTCGCCGATCTGCACGCCCAGCGCGTTGGCCAGGCGCCACGTGATGGCGATGGTGGGATTGGCCTTTTCGCGCTCGATTTGCGACAGCATGGACTTCGAGACACCGGCAATGCGCGACAAATCCTCGAGTGTCAGGCCGCGCGCCAGGCGCAGGCGTTGCAGGGTGGCACCTACTTCAGGGGGAGAATTGGTCGAAACGCTGGTTTTCATCGGCAGGTGGCTTGCAAAGTTCAAAAGGCTTGGGTAATATCCACTATATTGAATTTCAGTTCGAAATAGTGGATTTTGAAGGAAATCACGGAAACGTGTAGACTTCAAACAGCGCTTCACGGTACAGCATACTGCGCGCACCGGTCAAGCGACGGCTTTTCCCTATGGCGGCAGAGGTCACACGGATACAACAAACACGCATACAACAGGGACACACAAGGATCATCATGAGCGAGCAAGCGAAGAACACCTTTTTCAGCGGTCTGCAACAGAACCTCGATCAACTGCGCCAGCAAGGCTTGTACAAGCCCGAGCGCGTGATCGCCTCGCGCCAGGGCGCCGAAGTGGTGTGCGACGATGGCCGTACCCTGATCAATATGTGTGCGAACAACTACCTGGGCCTGTCCGGCGACCTGCAGACGCAAGAGGCGTCCATCGCCGCCACGCAAAAATACGGCTACGGCCTGTCGTCCGTGCGCTTCATCTGCGGCACGCAAACCGTGCACAAGGAACTGGAACAGGCGATTTCCGCCTTTCTCGGCACCGAAGACACGATTTTGTACGCGGCGGCATTCGACGCCAACGGCGGCGTGTTCGAACCGCTGTTCGATGAAAACGACGCCATCATCTCGGACGCGCTGAACCACGCTTCCATCATCGACGGCATCCGCCTGTGCAAGGCTGGCCGCTACCGCTACGCCCACAACGACATGGCCGACCTGGAAGTGCAGCTGCAGGCGGCCATTGCCGCCGGCAAGCGCCACAAGGTCATCGTCACGGACGGCGTGTTCTCGATGGATGGCACGATCGCGCAACTGGACAAGATCTGCGACCTGGCCGACAAGTACGGCGCGCTGGTGATGATCGACGAATGCCACGCTTCCGGCTTCATGGGCGCGACGGGCCGCGGCACGCACGAACACCACAATGTGATGGGCCGCATCGACATCATCACGGGCACCCTGGGCAAGGCCCTGGGCGGCGCCATGGGCGGTTTTACGTCGGCGCGCAAGGAAGTCATCGACACCTTGCGCCAGAAATCGCGTCCCTACCTGTTCTCGAACACCCTGGCGCCATCGATCGCCGGCGCCTCGCTGTCGGTGCTCGAGCGCCTGGCCAAGTCGACGGAACTGCGCGACCGCCTGCATGAGAACACGGCGTTCTTCCGCAGCGAGATCGAGCGCATCGGCTTTACCATCAAGCCGGGCACGCATCCGGTGGTGCCGGTGATGCTGTTCGACGCTCCCGTGGCGCAGAAATTCGCCGCCCGCCTGTATGAACTGGGCGTGCTGGTGACGGGTTTCTTCTATCCGGTCGTGCCGATGGGCCAGGCCCGCGTGCGCGTGCAGCTGTCGGCCGCCCACACCCGCGAACAGCTGGTGAAAGTGCTGGCCGCCTTCGAGCAGGCCGGCAAGGAACTCGGTCTGCTGACCACCACTACTAATTAACAAGAACTCAGGACAAGAAGATGGAACGCATTTTAGTCATAGGCGCAAACGGCCAAATCGGTAGTGAACTGGTGGGCGCACTGGCGCTGCAGCACGGCGCGGACAACGTCATCGCCAGCGACATCGGCACCAACAATCTGTACCAGGCCAAGCGCTATGCGCAGTTGAATGTGCTGGACAAGGACGGCCTGGCGCAGATCATCGCCGACGAAAACATCACCCAGGTGTACCAGCTGGCGGCCATGCTGTCGGCCACGGGCGAGGCGGCGCCATTGAAGGCGTGGAGCTTGAACATGGATGGCTTGCTCAACATCCTGGAGCTGGCGCGCGAACGGGGCGAGGCGGGCAAACCCCTGCGCATCTTCTGGCCATCGTCGATCGCCGCCTTCGGCCCGAACACGCCGCAGGTCAACACGCCGCAAATGACGGTGATGGACCCGACGTCGATGTACGGCATCAGCAAGCTGGCCGGCGAGCGCCTGTGCGAGTATTACTTCAACAAGTATGGCGTGGACGTGCGCAGCATCCGCTACCCGGGCATCATCAGCTACAAGTCGCCTCCGGGCGGCGGCACCACCGATTACGCCATCGCCATCTTCCATGCGGCCTTGCGCGGCGAGCGCTATGACTGCTTCCTGGACGCGAACACCACCTTGCCGATGATTTACATGCCAGACGCCATCCGCGCCACCATCGAGCTGATGGACGCGCCGGCGGCGCGCATCAAGATCCGTTCGTCCTACAATGTGGCCGGCGTGTCGTTCAACCCCGAGCAGCTGGCCAAGGCCATCGTGCACATGGTCCCGGACTTCAAGATCAGCTACAAGCCGGACAGCCGCCAGGCCATCGCCGACAGCTGGCCGCAAAGCCTGGACGACAGCACGGCCGGCGCGGACTGGGGCTGGAAAGCGCAAATCGGCGTCGAGCAGATGGTCACCGACATGCTGGCCAATGTCGACGCCGGGCAGGCGGCCAAGGCAGCTTGAAGTCGTAGAACACAATATAAATAACTAAAACACAAGCAAAGAGACACTATATGGACATGAGCGTATTTGACCTGTTTAAGATCGGCATCGGGCCGTCGAGTTCCCATACGGTGGGGCCGATGGTGGCGGCGCGGCGTTTTCTGGTCGAATACGGTCCGCTGGACCAGGTAGTGGGCGTCGAGGCGGCCCTGTATGGCTCGCTGGCGCTGACGGGCGTGGGCCATGCCACGGACAAGGCCGTCATTCTCGGCCTGATGGGGGAAACGCCGCAGCACGTGGCGCCCGATGCCGTCGACAGCAAGCTGGCCGCCATCGAGGCGGCCGGTGAAATCGCGCTGCTGGGCACGCACGTGGTGCCGTTTACGGCGGCCACGGGCTTGATCTGGCACAAGAGCGAGTCGCTGCCCGAGCATCCGAACGGCATGTTGTTTACCCTGAAACTGGCGGACGGCAGCCGCGTCGACAAGGTGTATTACTCGATCGGCGGCGGTTTTATCCGCGAGGCCGGCGAAGCGCAGGCCGAAGCGGCAGTGGAGTCGGCCGCTTCCGCGCGCGTCGTCTTCCCCTTCGACACCATGGAGCAGCTGCTGGCGCATGGCGTGGAAAGCGGCCTGTCGATCCCCGAAATGCTGCGCGCGAACGAATGCGTCAAGCGCAGCGACGCGGAGCTCAATGAAGGCCTGGACCGCATCTGGCACGTCATGCGCGACTGCATCGCGCACGGCCTGGAAACGACGGGCAACCTGCCGGGCGGCTTGAACGTGAAGCGCCGCGCCGCCAAATTATGGCGGCTGGCGCAGGACGCCAAGGCGTCGGACAACCGCGCCAACGACTTGCCGCACGACGCCGTGCACCTGGTCAGCCTGTACGCGATGGCCGTCAACGAGGAAAACGCGGCCGGCGGGCGTGTCGTCACGGCGCCGACCAACGGCGCCGCCGGCATCATCCCGGCCGTGCTGCGCTATTACGCGCAGGACTGCCGCCCCAGCGATCCGGTGGGCGGCGTGCGCCGCTTCATGCTGACGGCGGCCGCCATCGGCATGCTGTGCAAGCGCAATGCCTCGATTTCGGGCGCCGAAGTGGGCTGCCAGGGCGAAGTGGGCGTGGCGTGCGCCATGGCGGCGGCCGGCCTGGTGGCGGCATTGGGCGGGACGAATGAACAAATCGAGAACGCGGCCGAAATCGGCATCGAACACCACCTGGGCATGACGTGCGACCCGATCGGCGGCCTGGTGCAGATCCCGTGCATCGAGCGCAACGGCATGGGCGCCGTGAAAGCCATCACGGCCGCCTCGCTGGCGCTGAAGGGCGACGGCACGCATTTCGTCAGCCTCGACGAAGTCATCGAAACCATGCGCCAGACGGGCGCGGACATGCAGGACAAGTACAAGGAAACGTCGCTGGGCGGCCTGGCGGTCCACGTGATCACGGTGAACCACGCGGCTTGCTGATGTGTTGCTGGTAGTGTCGGCTTACGCGCGGAGCGCTAATCCGACCTACGATACGCCACGGTGTACGTAGGTCGGCTTAGCCCGCAGGGCGTAAGCCGACATTGTCCATCGCGCCGCCGCGACGTCCCATGCGACTCTTTAACATCGCGTAGGTCGGCTTAGCGCAAAGCGCGTAAGCCGACATCACCACGGCAGCAAGCCATCACCCTCACTCTTCCTCGAACAGCTGCTCCAGCCTTCTTGGATAATTATTCAGGAAATCGCGCGTCACGGCGAAGTGCTCGGTGTCTTCGTATGCCACTTCGTGGATGCCGCCACCCGTAAACATCAGGATCTTCGCGTGCGGGTAGGCCAGCAGGATGGGCGAGTGGGTGGCGATGATCAGCTGCGAATCGTCCTGCACCAGCTGGTGGATCACCGATAAAGCCGCCAGCTGGCGGCTCGGCGACAGGGCCGCCTCCGGTTCGTCCAGCAGATACAGTCCCTTGCCCCGCAACTTGTTGATCAGGGTGGCCATGAAGGCTTCGCCGTGCGACTGCGCGTGCAGCGACTTGCCGCCGTAGCTGCCCAGGTATTCGGGCATGTCGTCCATATAGGTGGCGACATTGAAAAAGCTCTCGGCGCGCAGAAAATAGCTGTCGTCCGGTTTCTTGTAGCTCTTGCTCAGGCGCAGATGCGCGTGCAGGCCCGATTCCTGGTCCGATTCCTGCGCAATGCGCACGCTGCGCGTGCCGCCATCCTTGCCGAAGCCCAGCGCCACGGCCAGCGCTTCGAGCATGGTCGACTTGCCGCTGCCATTCTCGCCGACGAAAAATGTCACGTCGCGGTGGAAATCGATGTGCACGAAATCGCGGATGGCGGGGATGGTGAACGGATAGTGGTCCAGGTCGACGACGGCGTCAGGGCGCAGCGCGGCGCTTTGCAGGTACGGTTTTTTACTGATCGGCATGGCCGGTTTTCGATTCCATGGTTCTCGATTCCATCATTGGCACGGTACAGGGCAGAAAGCACAGTGTGGCGCAAATCGGCGGCGCGCGCCAGTGCGTGCGCCGGCCATGTTCGCCTGGCTTGATCTCATGCCATTATGGCCTGTTTGATAATAGTCAGGCTCTCCAATTGTCACATCCTGCCCTGGCCCGCGCCACGCGATTCGCCTTGGACGGCGGCTGGCACTATAATATCCGCTGCCATTCATGATCAACCGCTCTCAGCTCAACTGGACTCTTCAAATCTATGCATTACGTGTCTACCCGCGCTGATACAGCGCCATTGCAGTCGCAACAATCATCTTTGCAGCAATTCTCCGACATCCTCCTGGGCGGCCTGGCCCCCGATGGCGGACTGTATCTCCCTGAACACTACCCGCAAGTCACTGGTGCCGAGCTCAACGCCTGGCGCACATTGTCGTATGCCGACCTGGCCTACGAAATCCTGAAGAAGTTCGCCACCGATATCCCGGCCGCGGACCTGAAGGCACTGACGGCGAAAACCTATACCAAGGCAGTCTACAAGAACGCCCGCGCCGGCGAAAACGCGGCCGACATCACGCCGCTGCGCGTGCTCGAAGAAAACGTCGTCAAGGGCGGCCAGACCACCCTGATCCTGCAGGCGCTGTCGAACGGCCCGACCCTGGCCTTCAAGGACATGGCCATGCAGCTGCTGGGCAACCTGTTCGAATACACGCTGGCCAAGCACGACGCCGAACTCAATATCTTCGGCGCCACCTCGGGCGACACGGGCAGCGCGGCCGAATACGCGATGCGCGGCAAGAAGGGCATCCGCGTCTTCATGCTGTCGCCGCACAAGAAAATGAGCGCCTTCCAGACGGCGCAGATGTTCAGCCTGCAAGACCCGAACATCTACAACATCGCCGTCGAAGGCGTGTTCGACGACTGCCAGGACATGGTGAAGGCCGTGTCGAACGACCTGCCGTTCAAGGCGAAGCAGAAGATCGGCACCGTCAACTCCATCAACTGGGCGCGCGTCGTGGCGCAGGTCGTGTACTACTTCCGCGGCTACCTGGCGGCCACCACCAGCAACGAACAGAAAGTGTCGTTTACGGTGCCATCGGGCAACTTCGGCAATATCTGCGCCGGCCATATCGCCCGCATGATGGGCTTGCCCATCTCGAAACTGGTGGCCGCCACCAATGAAAACGACGTGCTCGACGAATTCTTCCGCACGGGCGTGTACCGCGTGCGCAAGTCCGCCGAGACCTACCATACCAGCAGCCCGTCGATGGATATCTCGAAAGCGTCCAACTTCGAGCGTTTCGTCTACGACCTCGTGGGCCGCGACAGCGACCGCGTGCGCGCCCTGTTCACGAAAGTGGAAACGCATGGCGGCTTCGACTTGTCCGGCAAGCCTGGCAGCGACGGCGACGAATTCCAGCTGGTGGCCAACTACGGCTTCAAGTCGGGCAAGTCCACGCACCAGGACCGTCTCGACACCATCCGCGACGTCGCCGACGACTATGGCATCACCATCGACACGCACACGGCCGACGGCATCAAGGTGGCGCGCGAGCACCTGGAGCCCAACGTGCCGATGATCGTGCTGGAAACGGCGCTGGCGGCCAAGTTCAACGAAACCATCCTCGAAGCGCTGGGCGTGGATGCGGAGCGCCCGGCCGGCTTCGAGAACATCGAGGACTTGCCGCAAAAGTTCGTCGTGATGGGTGCCGACGTGGAAAAAATGAAGGCGTATATCGCCGCCAACACGGGCTTGTGATGAGTGCTCCTACTGCAGAACGCAAGCCCATGCTGTCGGTGGCCGAGGCGCAAGCCTTCATGCTGGGCGCGGCGCGCCCCGTGACGCAGGTGGAGCAGGTCGACACCATGCGCGCCAACGGCCGCGTGCTGGCGGCGCAGCAGACCTCGACCCTGAACGTGCCCGATCGCGACAACACGCAGATGGATGGCTATGCCGTGCGCGCGCAGGACTGCGCCAGCGGCGCGGCCAGCCTGCCCGTGTCGCAGCGCATCGCGGCCGGCCACGTGGGCCAGCCCCTGCAGCCGGGGACGGCGGCGCGCATCTTCACGGGCGCCCTGATCCCGGACGGCGCCGACTGCGTCGTGATGCAGGAACAGTGTACGGTGGCGGACGGCGTGGTGACGGTGAACCACGTGCCGCAGGCGGGCGAATGGGTGCGCCGCCAGGGCGAGGATATCCGCGCCGGCGGCGTGATCCTCGGCGCCGGCCGGCGCTTGCGCAGCCAGGAAATGGGCCTGGCCGCCTCGGTGGGCCTGGCGCAGCTGCCCGTGCTGCGCAAGCTGCGCGTGGCCGTGTTTTTCACCGGCGACGAACTGGCCATGCCCGGCGAGCCGCTGGCGCCGGGCGCCGTCTACAACTCGAACCGGTTTACCTTGCGCGGCCTGCTGGAAAACCTCGGCTGCGAGATCACGGACCTGGGCATCGTGCCCGACAGCCTGGAAGCGACGCGCGCCGTGCTGCGCCAGGCGGCCGAGGGCAATGATCTGATCATCACCTCGGGCGGCGTATCCGTGGGCGAGGAAGACCATATCAAGCCGGCCGTGGAAGCGGAAGGGCGGCTGAACATGTGGCAGATCGCCGTCAAGCCGGGCAAGCCGCTGGCCTTCGGCGAAGTGAAGGACGCGTTCTTTGTCGGCTTGCCCGGCAATCCCGTTTCCAGCTTCGTCACCTTCCTGCTGTTCGTGCGCCCCTTCATCCTGCGCCTGCAGGGGGTGGAAGGGAGCGTGGCGCCGCGCAGCTACCGCCTGCCGGCCAATTTCGAGCGCCTGAAGGCGGACAGGCGCAATGAATTCCTGCGCGCCAAAGTGACGGACGACGGCGCGCTGGAACTGTTCGCCAACCAGAGTTCGGGCGTGCTGACCTCCACCGTGTGGGGCGACGGCTTGATCGACTGCCCGCCGGGACTGTCGATCGCGCGCGGCGACATGCTGCGCTTTATCCCGTTTAACGAATTGCTGTACTAAGGAAGTCTTGATGAAGATCAATCTGCGATTTTTCGCCAGCGTGCGCGAGCTGGTGGGCACGGCCCAGGAAGTGCTGGTGGTGGAAGAGGGCGCCGCGCCGCTGCGTACCGTGGGCGACGTGCGCGCCCAGCTGATCGGCCGTGGCGGCAACTGGGAATATGCGCTGGCGCAGGCGCGTTCGCTGCGCATGGCGCACAACCAGGTGATGTGCGATGCCGATACGCCCGTATCGGATGGCGACGAGGTGGCGTTCTTCCCGCCCGTGACGGGCGGCTGATGCCGGCGCCTTGAAAGTGGCCGCTCCCTGGAGCGGCCATGGTCTTATGAGGCCTTGTTTTTCGGCTTGCCGCCCGTGGCGTCGCTGCACGTCGCACATGCGACGGCTTTCTTGTAGCGCCAGTACTTCGAACCGATGAAGATGGCCGACGCCACCAGCGACCAGGCCAGCGCGCTCAGGATATCGGCCTGGCTGGTTGTGCCCTTGCTGTACTCGACCACCATCAGGATGATGAATAAAATCGAGCTGGCCAGCAAATAGCGGGAAATCCAGAATCCTGCTCCCATGTGTTTCTCCTCTCGTGTCTCGTCGTCTGGTGATATGAAACTGCTGATCGTTGCAGCATGCGCTAGCAGTATGCCTCATTTTTGGGCGCCATCGTCATCGGGCAGCCTGAACACCGCCAATCTCGACTAAAATGCCGGGGTTTTCACCGTTTCCCAGCCTGCCATGTCCAACTCCAGCCTTCCTCCCTTCCACATCGCCATCATCGGCGGCGGTCCCGCCGGCCTGATGGCCGCCCAGGCGGCGTCCGAGCAGGGGGCCAGGGTGGAGCTGTTCGACGCCATGCCGTCCGTCGGCCGCAAATTCCTGCTGGCAGGGCGCGGCGGCATGAACATCACGCATGCGGAAGGCTACCAGCCCTTCGTCTCGCGCTACGGCAAACAGGCGCAGCGCGTGAAACCGGCACTGGACCAGTTCGGCCCGCAAAAAGTGCGCGACTGGGTGCACGGCCTGGGCGTGGAGACCTTTGTCGGCTCGTCGAACCGCGTCTTCCCCACCGATATGAAGGCCGCGCCCCTGCTGCGCGCCTGGCTGCACCGCCTGCGCGAAGCGGGCGTGCAATTTCACATGCGCCACCGCTGGACGGGCTGGCAGGACGGCCAGCTGGCGTTTGCCACGCCGGACGGCGAGCGCCGCTTCGCCTTTGACGCCGTGATCCTGGCGCTCGGCGGCGGCAGCTGGGCGCGCCTGGGTTCGGACGGCGCCTGGGTGCCGCTGCTGCAAGGACAGGGCGTGGCCGTGGCGCCTCTGGCGCCGGCCAATTGCGGCTTCGACGTGGACTGGAGCGGGCATTTCAGCAGCCGTCATGCGGGCGAACACCTGGCCACCGTGGCCGTCACGGCGCGCGACATCGATGGCTTGACGATCAAGCGCCAGGGGCAGTTCGTCATCACGGCGGGCGGCGTCGAGGGCAGCCTGATCTACGCGCTGTCGGCCGCCCTGCGCGAGCAGATCGCGGCCGAGGGCAGCACCACCATCTGGCTCGACCTGGTGCCCGACCACAGCCATGAGCGCGTGTTCGAGGAAGTGACGCGCCCGCGCGGCGCCCGTTCGATGTCCAGCCACCTGCAAAGCCGGCTGGGAATAAAGGGCGTGAAATCGGGCTTGCTGCGCGAATGCCTGAGCGCGGCCGACTTTGCCGACGAAGCCAGGCTGGCGGCCGCCATCAAACTGCTGCCCGTCACCTTGCGGCGCCCGCGCCCCATCGATGAAGCCATCAGCAGCGCCGGCGGTGTGGCATTCGACGGCGTGGACGGCAGCATGCTGCGCGCCATGCCGGGCGTGTTCGTGGCGGGGGAAATGCTGGACTGGGAAGCGCCGACGGGCGGCTACCTGCTGACGGCATGCCTGGCGCAAGGCAAGGCGGCCGGCGAGCAGGCGGTGACGTGGCTGGAAGAGCGCCGCGCCTGAGGCGCGGCTGTCATCATCAATGCCAGATGATGTCGCCTGAGCCGCTCTTTTGCGCATCGCGCTGGCGCGGGTTGCCGTAGACGTGGATGTCGCCGCTGCCGCGCAGGCTCAGGTTGGCGGCGTCGCGCACGAAGATCGTGCTCTGGCCCGAGCCTTGCAGGCTGACGCTGGCCTTGTCGGCGGCCAGGTGCTCGGCGTCGATATCGCCCGAGCCGCTCAGGTCGGCGCGCAGGAACTTGGTATTGCCGCTGGCGGCGATGCGCCCCGAACCCACCATTTCCAGCACCACGCTGTCGCTGTTGCCGCCATTGATGTCGAGGTCGCCGCTGCCGTTGACGGTCGCTTGCACCTGCTTGTAGCGGCCCGTGAAGCTGACGTCGCCCGAACCCGTTAATTCCAGGATGAAACTGTCGCCGGAAAATCCCGTGATCCGGCTGTCGCCGTTGCCGTGCACTTCCACGCGGACGAGGGCCGGCAGCACCAGTTCCACCTGCAGCGGCTGGCGATGGTGGAACAGCATGCCTTTCGGGCCGATATGCAGGGTCGTGCCGTCGGCCGTCGTGTCGACATTCGACAGCAGGCGCTGCTCGCCGCTCACCTTCAGCGATGGCGTGGCGCCGCGGCGCAGCACGAGGTCGATGGGACCCGCCAGGTCGATGCTGGTGATATCGGCGGGGATGGGGCGCGTTTCGCTGCGCACGGCGCGGCCGGCGGCGCTGCTGGGGCTGCTGATGCCCTTGGCGCGCAGCGCCGCATACGACATGGCGATCAGGACCAGGGCCAGCAGGAACATGCTCAGACCGACTTTGAGTAAGCGTTTCATGACAGCCTTTCTTAGTGACCTTTGAGCAGGGAAATATTCATGGCGATATAGCGTTTGAGGCCGATCAAGGTATAGCGCGTTACTACCAGACTGAGCAGGAAGATGACTATGCCGCCGAGCAACATGCCAACGCCGAACACGGTTTGCGTGGTGCGCGCATCGCGGTCCATGTCGGTCGAGATGCGGATGCCGCTGCCGGCCAGCGCTTCGGCCCGCTCCATCATGCGCGACGAGGTATTTTGCGCCTCGGTCTCGCCCGGCTCGCGCTGCACGGGACCGGGCACGTGGTCCACCTCGATGCCCGTGTCGCCGATGATGATGCGCGTCTCGCGCCTGTCGTCGCCGTCGCCGCCATCGTCGTCGTGGATGAAGATGTGGCGCAGCGGGCCGTCGAGCACCAGTTCGTTGGCGCCCGACAAGCCGCTGGCCGTGATGGCGATGCCGGCCAGGTAAAAGCTCAGGCCGACGGCATACAGGGTGGCCAGTAGGGCTGCGTAGACGGCGGCGGGCACCACCATGAACAGGTTGAAGATGGCCAGGCCGATCAGCGAGATGAGCAGCCGCAGCAGGTTGACGGGCGTCTTCTTCTGTTCGAAGGCCTGGCGGTGGGTGCTGGTGCGCAAGGTCAGGGCGATCTTCTTCGGATCGCCGAGGTCGTCGGCGATTTCCTGCTCGCTGCGGCCGGCCGCCGCGCCTTCGATGAAGGTCTGTTCGTAATAGTCGAGCGTCTTGGCCACCAGGTCCGGTGGCAAGCCTGCCAGTGCGCGCCGCAGCGCCTCGAGATAATCTTGTTTATTCATGGTTGTCATGTCCGTTGCGTGGCGCGTATCAGCCGAGTGCCGGCAGCAGCATGCTTGCCTGGCTCAGCGGCAGCGGTGCTGCTTGCGCCTGTTGTACTTGCTGTCCGTCCATGACGAGCAGCATGGCCAGCACCACGCCCGCCAGCAGCGCCACGGCTTTCAAGCTGGTTTTCAAGTGCAGGGTGGTGTGCATGGTCTTCCTCGTGGCATGGTGGTTGGCTATGGTCGGACTGTACCCAAGCGCACGCGGGTGCACCAGCGCGGTGCGACAGAATGCAATTTCACGGGGTCCAGCGACACCAGGGAGGGATGCACCGTCAAGTCTACTTTGGCGTCCGCTCCGTCTGGCTGCCGGCGCGGACGGCCAGCGCCGCCGCCACGCCGCTGCGCACGGCCGCTTCGATGGTGGCCGGATAGTCCTGCGTCCGGTCGTCATTGGCCGTGTAATCGCCGGCCAGCACCAGGCCCGGCAGGCCGCTGGCGTTGCCGGGACGCGCCAGGTCCGGCGTGCAGGCAAAGGTGGCGCGCTTTTCCGTGATCAGCTGGCTCCACAGCGGCTGCGCCAGCGCCGGACGCTGCAGCACCTGCGCCAGCTGGGCGGCGACGGCTTGCGCCAACGGCGCATGGCCTTGCTCTGCGGCATCGCCTGAAGCGCTGATGACGACGGCCAGCATGCCCGCCTGGCTGGCGTCGAACTGGCCCCGGTCGAAGACGAACTGGCCCCAGTGCTGGCTGTCCGGCGCATCGACGAGCGCGTAAAACGGCAAGCCCAGGCGCACGCCGGCGTCGTACTGCAGGTAGCAGGTGCTGATGGCTTCCGGCGTGAAGGCTTGCATCTGGCTAATTACGGTGTCCAGGCGCGCATCGTGCACGCCTTGCAGCAGGGCGGCCGCCTGTACCGACGAGGTGGCGACGATGACGCCGTCGAAGCTGGCCGCCTCGTCGAGTTGCCAGCGGCCGTCGGGCAGCGCTTGTATGGCGTCCACCTTGGCGCCCAGCTTGACGGTGCCGCCATGCCCTTCCACGTAGCGGGCGGCCGCGTCGGGCAGCACGGCGCTCAGGTCCGCCTTCGGGATCAGCATGTCGGAGGCGCTGCGGCGGCGCGCGCCCAGGCTGTCGCGCAGCACGTTGATGAAGACGCGGGCCGAGGCCCGCCCGGGCGGGGTATTCAGCGCGGCCAGGCACAGCGGGTGCCACATCAGCCGGCACAAGGTGTCCGTCTGGTCGAAGCGCTGCAGCAGTTCGCTGACCGTGCAATCGTTATACAGTTGCCAGCCCATCCAGCGCATGGCGGTGGAAAAGCGCATCAGCGACAGCTTGTCGGCGCGCTGCAAGCCTTTGGCGCGCAGCAAGGCCCACGCCAGGTGCAGCGGCGCGGGCAGGCGGGGCGCGATGAAATCCATGCCGCCCGCGCCGGGCGGATAGCGCATCTGCAGGGGCAGGGTGAGGATCAGTTCGCGTGGATCCTGGCCCGCCAGCTTGATCAGGCGCAAGGTTTCCGTGTAGGCACCGAGCAGGATGTGCTGGCCATTGTCGAGTACGGCATTGTCCTTCTCGACGCGGCGCGCGCGGCCGCCCAGCGTGCGGGCCGCTTCGAACACGGTGACGGCATGGCCGGCGCGCGCCAGTTCCATGGCGGCCGCACAACCAGCCCAGCCGCCGCCGATGACGGCGTAGCGTTGCTTCACGCTATGCTCAGCCACGGACCCAGGTCTTCCAGGCCAGCCACAGTTTGCGGATCGGCGTGAGCGAGATGCGCTGTTTCAACACGTGATAACCGTCGCGCTCGACTTCATTGAGCAGGGTGCGGTAGATGGCGGCCATGATCAGGCCCGGGCGCTGGGCGCGGCGGTCTTCGGCCGGCAGCAGCGCGAACGCCTCGTCATACGCTTTCTGCGCGCGTGCCACCTGGAAACGCATGAGGTTTTCAAAGTTGTCGCTGTGGCGCGCGTTCAGCAGGTCGGCCGCCGTCACGTTAAATTGCTGCAACTCGCTGATCGGCAAATAGATGCGCCCCTTGCGCGCATCTTCGCCCACGTCGCGGATGATGTTGGTCAACTGGAAGGCGTGGCCCAGTTTTTCCGCATACAGCAGGGTTTCCGGGCGGGTCGCGCCAAAGATGCTGGCCGACAAGATGCCGACCACGCTGGCCACGTGCCAGCAATAGCGGCTCATGGCCTGGTAGTCGAGGTAGCGGGTCTGGTTCAAATCCATTTCCATGCCGTCGATGATGGCCTGCAAATGCTTTTCTTCCAGCGTGTAGATGGCCAGGTGCGGCTGCAGCGCGCGCATCACGGGATGCGTCGGGTTGCCCTCGTACATGGCCTTGACTTCCTTGCGCCACCAGACCAGCTTGGTGCGTGCCACGGCTTCGTCCGTGCATTCATCGACCGTGTCGTCGACTTCGCGGCAGAAGGCGTACAGGGCCGTGATGGCCTTGCGGCGTTCGGCCGGCAGGAACAGGAAGCTGTAGTAGAAGCTGGAGCCGCTCTGGGCGGCCTTTTGTTGGCAGTATTCGTCGGGAGACATAGTCAAAAGAGCAAGGGTTGCAGATCGAAGCCGCTATTCTATCGTCTTACAGAGTGGGCGACGGGGGAAAAGCCGTTTTTACTTGCGTCTCTTGACGCAGGCTTTTGCGCGACATGCGCAAGGCGCGCCAGAAGATGATCAGCCAGTCGCGCTTCTCCAGCTTCGGCCGGCGCCGGAAGACGTCGTAATTGACGGCCTCGATGCACTCGAGGATGCGCAAGCCGCCTTGCACCACGAGGCGCAATTCCCAGCCGATGCGCCCGCGCAGGCGCAGGGCCAGCGGCGCGCCGGACAGCATCAGCGCCCGCGTGCGCGCCACTTCAAAGCGCATCAGGGCGCTCCACTTGCCGTGCGCCTCGGGGCGCTCGAAGGCGGCCGGCGAGACGGCGAAGCGGGTCAGATCTTCCATCGGCAGGTAGATGCGCTCCTTTTGCTGGTCGATGGCAACGTCTTGCAAGAAATTAATTAGTTGCAAAGCTGAACATATCGCGTCGGAATCGCGTACATTCTCTTCATCGGCCGCCCCATAAAGGTGCAACATCAACAGGCCGACGGGATTGGCGGAGCGGGCGCAATAGTCGAGGACATCCTCGTAGCTGGCGTAGCGCGTCGTTTCCACATCCTGTTTGAAGGCCGACAATAAATCGTAAAACGGTTTCATTGGCAGCTGGAATTTGGCGATGATGGTGGCCAGGCGCTCGAAGATGGCCGCGCTCTCGCCCGTGTGGCTTTCCTGGCGCTCGATCCGGGCCAGCGCCGCTACATAGGCGTGCAGGGAGGCCAGGCGCTCGGCCGGCGTGGCGTCGCCCTCATCGGCCAGGTCGTCGGCGCTGCGGGCGAAGGCATAGATGGCTTCGACGGCGGGCACCAGGCGGCGCGGCAGTAAAAATGATGCTACAGGAAAATTTTCGTAATGATCTACAGGCATGAACACACTTCTCTAGTCTTGCAGTGATGTCGAACGCCGTCCAAACCCGCGGTTTTGCCGGACGTTGTACATCTCAAGATTAATGACGCAAAAGTCACTAAAAACTTTTGGCCGCGATTATAATTACTAACCAGAAAGTCATTAACGGTGCGTAAGCCTCCGCCATGACCAAGCTGATATTGTCACAAATTTAAGGATATCGCGTGCGAAAAAATTTCGTTCGAGCCAGCCGCCAAGCGAAAAGTTTCCTCACGTAAAAATCTAACAGCCCGCATAGTAAAGGAAAATACCTTGTTTGCCCTGAAAACCCTGCGCCGCGAGACCGGCGCGCCAGCTCTTCCCGCCCTGCGCCTGATCGCCGCCGCGGCCCTTGCCATGACCATGGCGGCCTGTTCCAAGCCTGCGGCCAAGGTGGAAGACGTGCGCCCCGTGCGCGCGATTGTGTTGTCTAGTACCAATATCGATGTGAATGCGGAGCTGGCGGGCGAGGTCGTGCCCCGCGTGGCGTCGCAGCTGGGTTTCCGCGTGGGCGGCAAGATCGTCGCGCGCAAGGTCGACGTGGGCGCCGTGGTGAAAAAGGGGCAGCTGCTGATGCAGCTCGACCCCGTCGACCTGCAATTGTCGCAGGCGCAGGCGAAGGCGGCGCTGGTCAGCGCGGAAACGAACCGCGACCTGGCACGCGCCGAGCTGAAGCGCTACAAGGACTTGCGCGAGAAAAACTTCGTCAGCCAGGCCGTGCTCGATAGCAAGGATGCCAGCTACAAGGCGGCGCAATCGAATGTGGAAGCGGCCCAGGCCGCCTACCGTGGCCAGGCCAACCAGTCCGGCTATGCCAGCCTGGTCGCCGATGTCGATGGCGTCGTCACGCGCATCGAGGCGGAAGTGGGGCAGGTGGTGGCGCCCGGCACGCCCGTGGTGGTGGTGGCGAAGTCCGGCGAGAAGGAAGTCGTGATCGGCATTCCGGAAGATAAGGTCGATACCTTGCGCCAGGTCAAGGATGTCGTCGTGCGGCTGTGGGCCGACCCGAAGCAGGCGCTGCCAGGCAAGATCCGCGAAGTGTCGCCCGTGGCCGATCCCGCCACGCGCACTTACGTGGCCAAGGTCAGCATCCCCGACGCGCCGCAAGCGCGGCTGGGCATGACGGCCGCGGTGCAGTTCGCCTCGCAGACGGCCACGCCGCAGATCAAGGTGCCGCTGACGGCCCTGTTCAATGAGAAATCGCAAAGCTCCGTGTGGGTGGTGGAGAACGGCGCCGTGAAACTGGTGCCCGTGACGGTCGGAGGCGTGGCCGGCAATGAATTGGTGCTCAGCTCGGGCGTGAAAGCGGGGCAGACGGTGGTCACGGCCGGCGTCAACCTGCTGAAACCAGGCCAGAAAGTCACGATCCTGGGCGCGGAAACGGCCGCGCCGGCAGCCGCGTCCGCCAGCGCCATTACAGTCGGGGCCGCCAAATGAAGGGCGGCTTCAATCTGTCGCGCTGGGCGCTCGAACACATTCCGCTGACGCGCTACCTGATGGCCGTGCTGCTGATCGGCGGCATGCTCAGCTACGCCAGCCTGGGCCAGGACGAGGACCCGCCATTCACCTTCCGCGCCATGGTGCTGCAAGCGTACTGGCCGGGCGCGACGGCCCTGCAGATGGCCGAGCAAGTCACGGACAAGCTGGAAAAGAAGCTGCAGGAAACGCCGTATATCGACGAAATCACTAGCTATTCCAAGCCTGGCGAGACCTTGATCCTGCTGGAACTGCGCGAATCGGCGCCGCCCAAGGAAACGGCGGCCGCCTGGTACCAGGTGCGCAAGAAGATCGGCGACATCCAGGGCACCTTGCCGGCCGGCGTCGTGGGACCGTTCTTCAATGACGAGTTCGGCGACACCTACGGCTCCATCTTCGCCCTGTCCGGCGACGGTTTCACCTATGCGGAAATGAAGGATTACGCGGACAAGGTGCGCCAGGAACTGCTGGCCGTGGGGCAGGTGTCGAAGGTGGAACTATTCGGCGTGCAAGATGAAAAGATCAATATTATCTTTTCCCACAAGAAATTTGCCCAGCTGGGCATTCCTTTCTCGGCCATCGTGCAGCAACTGTCCGAGCAAAACTCGATCAACGCCACCGGCGTGCTGGTGACGCCGACGGACAACCTGCAAGTGCGCGTGACGGGCGCCATGGTGACCGTCAAGGACCTGGAAAACCTCGAACTGCGCGCCAACGGCACCACCTTCCGCCTCGGTGATTTCGCCACGGTCAAGCGCGAATTCGTCGATCCGCCGAAGGACAAGATGCGCTTCAACGGCAAGGAAGTGATCGGCCTGGGCGTGTCGATGGAAAAGGGCGGCAACATCATCGACATGGGCAAGGCCCTGCAAAAGACGGTGGCGCGCATGAAGAGCGAGTTGCCGGTCGGCATAGAGCTGCAGCGCGTGTCGAACCAGCCGGAAGCCGTGTCGGCCTCCGTGGGCGAGTTCGTGCATACCCTGATCGAAGCCATCCTGATCGTGCTGGCCGTCAGCTTCGTCGCGCTGGGCTTGCACACGAAGCCGCTGCGCATCGACGTGCGGCCGGGCCTGGTGGTGGCGCTGACCATCCCGCTGGTGCTGGCCGTCACCTTCCTGTGCATGCGCATGCTCGACATCGACTTGCACAAGATTTCACTGGGCGCCCTGATCATCGCGCTGGGCTTGCTGGTCGATGACGCCATCATCGCCGTCGAGATGATGGTGCGCAAGATGGAAGAGGGCTTTTCCCGCTTCGACGCGGCCACGTTCGCCTACACGTCGACGGCCATGCCCATGTTGACGGGCACCCTGATCACGGTGGCGGGTTTCCTGCCCATCGGCCTGGCCAAGTCGGCCGCGGGCGAATACACGTTTTCCTTGTTCTCCGTCAATGCGCTGGCCCTGATCATTTCCTGGGTGGTGGCCGTCGTCTTCACGCCATACATCGGCTACATCTTGCTCAAGGTCAAGCCGCACGCGCATGACGACCATGAATTGTTCGATACGCCGAATTTCCGCCGCTTCCGCCGCGCCGTCACCTGGTGCGTGGAATGGCGCAAGACGACGATCGCCGCCACCCTGGCCATCTTCGCGCTGGGCATCTATGGCTTCAATTTCATCGAGAAGCAATTCTTCCCCGATTCCAGCCGGCCGGAACTGATGGTGGAGCTGTGGTCGCCCGAAGGCACGACGTTTGCCGCGAATGAAAAGCAGGTCAAGAAATTCGAAGCCTTCGTTGGCAAGCTCGACGGCGTGGAAAGCGTGACCAGCTACGTGGGTACCGGCAGTCCCCGTTTCTATCTGCCGCTCGACCAGATCTTCCCGCAGACCAACGTCTCGCAAGTGGTGGTCTTGCCGAAGAGCCTGGCTGACCGCGAACGCTTGCGCCAGCAAATCGTCGATGTCTTCAAGAAAGACTTCCCGGAAGTGCGGGGCCGCGTGAAACTCTTGCCGAACGGACCGCCGGTGCCGTATCCCGTGCAATTCCGCGTCACGGGGCCGGAAGTGGAGGGCGTGCGCGCCATCGCCGACCAGGTCAAGGACATCCTGCGCGCCAACCCGAACACGCTGGGCGTGAACGACAACTGGAATGAATCGGTGAAGGTGCTGCGCCTGGACCTGGACCAGGACAAGATGCGTGCGCTGGGCGTCACCTCGAAAACGGTGATGCAGGCGGCCAATACCATCCTGTCGGGCACGGTCATCGGCCAGTTCCGCGAAGACAACAAGCTGATCGACATCCAGGTGCGCCAGCCGCTGGAAGAGCGGGCGACGATTTCCGTGTTGAATGACACGAATATCCCGACGGCAACGGGCAAGTCCGTGCCGATTTCGCAGCTGGCCCGCGCGCACTTCGTGTGGGAGCCGGGCGTCGTCTGGCGCGACAAGCGCGAATGGGCCATTACCGTGCAGTCGGACGTGGTCGACGGCATCCAGGGCGCCACCGTGTCGACGCAACTGGCGCCGCAGCTGGACGCCTTGCGCGCCAAGTTGCCGGCCGGCTACCGCATCACCGTGAAGGGCGTGGCGGCCGACAGCGGCGAAGCGGAAGCGTCGATCGCGGCCAACTTGCCGCTGGCCATCTTCATCATCTTCACCTTGCTGATGCTGCAGCTGCACAGCTTCTCGCGCGCCTTGCTGGTGTTCCTGACGGGGCCGCTGGGCGTGGCGGGCGCCGCATTTGCCCTGCTGGCGCTGGGCCGGCCCCTCGGTTTCGTGGCCAACCTGGGCATCATCGCGCTGTTCGGCATGATCATCCGCAACTCGGTGATCCTTGTCGACCAGATCGAGCAAGACATCAAGGATGGCTCGGCGCCGTGGGACGCCATCATCGACTCGGCCGTGCGCCGCTGCCGCCCCATCGTGCTGACGGCCGCCGCCGCCGCGCTGGCGATGATACCGCTGTCGCGCTCCGTGTTCTGGGGGCCGATGGCCGTCGCCATCATGGGCGGCCTGATCCTGGCGACGGCCTTGACCCTGCTGTTCCTGCCGGCCCTGTACGCGGCCTGGTTCCGGGTCAGGAAGCCGGAGCCGGCGAGCGCAAAAGCGGGCTAGGATACGGCAGTAAACTAGCGGCATAAAAAAGGCGGCATTCCTCTGGGAAATCCAGTAGAATGCCGCCTTTGCTTTACCGCCGGCTTGCAGTGCAAGTCCAAGGTAGCCAGAATGCTCCCGAGTTGTTAAAATCGGGGGCAGCAGTCAAGTGGTATGTACAAGCTGCGTACAAATTGCGGATGTGGTGGAATTGGTAGACACGCTGGTCTTAGAAGCCAGTGCTTCGGCTTGGGAGTTCGAGTCTCCCCATCCGCACCAGCCCGGGCTGCTCCAGCCCGCGGGTGCAGCACCATCGAGTTGTTCTCATGTTTCTTCATGCGCCATATGCGCCGCCGCGCCGCCGGCAGCGCCGGCCCGGTCCTTCATTTTCGACAGATTTACGCCCGTAGCCGCTATCCGGCACGCCTGCGCCCGTGCTGTTTTTCGCCTGAAATGCGCGGGCAGGACAGGGCGCCGCCGGGGTTTTGCCTGAAAAATGGCCAAATTGAGGCAAATCAATGGTTTTTTGCCCGAAAACTTCGTTGTCAGCGCATTTCTTTGTTTCGGACGGAGCGACAGTTCGCATATACTAATGAACGAAGCAGGCTGGAAAGCCTGTCTCTGGCGAAATGAAGTATGCCGGGGCAAGAGTAAAGACAGGGCAGACCCAGGCTGTGGCGACTCGTTCGCCGCCGCTGGCATCCTCTGTGGCCGGGCCGCAAAGCCAGCCACTTCTCCGAAGTCCTTTGTTATAATGCCACGCTTTACCGAATGATGGCCGGCCCTGCGATTACCTTGAAGCATGGCTGGACGCTCGGAGCCCTGTCGCAGTATTGGAAGCGGCGGATTGTTTGGTGCCTGGTGGCTTGTTCCATGCCGGGTAGACCAGGTCCATCATCCTGCTTGCAGTACGTTACAGATGAATATGCGAGCGAGTGAAGCTGGACCCATGTCTTGTCGTCATTAATGGCGCAAGGGGTCGGGTCTTCTTTTCTCGCACCAACAGTATCTTATTTTTTGGACGATTTTTTACATGGCAACTGCAGTCGAAACCTTGGGCAAACTCGAACGTCGTATCACGATCTCCTTCCCGCTGACGGACGTCCGCACGGAAGTTGAGAAGCGCCTGAAAGTGCAAGCCCGTACGGCTAAGGCACCGGGCTTCCGTCCGGGCAAAGTGCCGTTGAAAATGGTCGCAGCACAATACGGCTACCAAATCGAATCCGAAGTGCTGAATGACAAAGTCGGCCGCGCGTTCAACGACGCCGCCAACGAAAACAACCTGCGCGTCGCCGGTTACCCGAACATCGTGTCGAAAGACGACGCCGCGGAAGGCCAGCTGGCTTTCGACGCCACCTTCGAAGTGTACCCGGAAGTCGTCATCGGCGACCTGGCCGGCGTTGAAATCGAAACCGTGCAAGCCGACGTCTCGGAAGCCGAAATCGACAAGACCATCGACATCCTGCGCAAGCAGCGCGTGCACTTCCACACCAAGGGCGAAGCTGGCGAACACGGCGACGGCGGTGAGCCGATCGCTGCCAACGGCGACCGCGTGACCGTCGACTTCGTCGGCTCGATCGACGGCGTTGAATTCCCAGGTGGCAAAGCTGAAGGCTACGCTTTCGTGCTGGGCGAAGGCCGCATGCTGCCAGAATTCGAAGCCGCGACCCTGGGCCTGAAAGTGGGCGAATCGAAGACTTTCCCGCTGTCGTTCCCTGAGGATTACCATGGCAAGGACGTGGCCGGCAAAACCGCCTCGTTCACCATCACGCTGCAAAAGCTGGAATGGGCGCACCTGCCGGAAGTCGATGCCGAATTCGCAAAGTCCCTGGGCGTTGCCGATGGCGACCTGGCCAAAATGCGCGAAGACATCAAAGTCAACCTGCAGCGCGAAGTCGCTGGCCGCGTAAAAGCGCGCAACAAGGAAGCCGTCATGGACGCGCTGATCAAAGTTGCTGAGCTGGAAGTGCCAAAAACGCTGATCGCTCAGGATTCCGAGCGCCTGGCCGAAATGACCCGCCAGGACATGGCGCAGCGCGGCATGAACGTCAAGGACGTGCCTTTCCCAGCAGAACTGTTCGCGGAAAAAGCCGAGCGTCGCGTACGCCTGGGCCTGATCCTGTCGCAACTGGTGGGCGACAACAACCTGCAGGCAACGCCTGAGCAAGTCAAGGCGCAGATCGAAGATTTCGCCCAAAGCTACGAAGATCCACGCGAAGTGCTGAAGTACTACTACAGCGACCGTCGTCGCCTGGGTGAGATCGAAGCCCTTGTATTGGAAGAAAACGTCGTCACTTACGTGTTGGGCCTGTCGAAAGTCACGACGAAAGCAGTTGCTTTCGACGAACTGATGGGAAGCAACGCACAAGCGTAAACCAGTTGGTATTGGGATGCCGCCTCTTGCCGTAAGGTATATGCGGCATCCCCTAACTGCTTCACAAGGAAATGAAATGACAGGTATGAACCGTAATCCAGCGCTGGACACACAGATGCTCGGCCTGGTGCCGATGGTGGTGGAACAAAGCGGTCGCGGCGAGCGCTCGTATGATATTTACTCGCGCCTGCTGAAGGAACGCTTGATTTTCATGGTCGGCCCGGTCAATGACCAGATGGCCAACCTGGTCGTCGCCCAGCTGCTGTTCCTGGAGAGCGAGAATCCGGAAAAGGAAATCTCGCTCTACATCAACTCGCCAGGTGGCTCGGTCTCGGCCGGCATGGCCATCTACGACACCATGCAGTTCATCAAGCCGGACGTCTCGACCCTGTGTACCGGGATGGCCGCCTCGATGGGTGCCTTCCTGCTGGCCGCCGGCGCCAAGGGCAAGCGTTTCTCGCTGCCGAACTCGCGCATCATGATTCACCAGCCGTCCGGTGGTTCGCAAGGCATGGCGTCGGACATCGAGATCCAGGCGAAGGAAATCCTTTACCTGCGTACCCGCTTGAACGGCATCATGGCCGAGCGCACGGGCCAGTCGATCGAACAGATCGCCAAGGACACCGACCGCGACCGTTTCATGTCCGCCGACGAGGCCGTCGAGTATGGTTTGATCGACAAAGTGTTGACCAGCCGCGCTTGATGAGCCCCTACCGGTATTGCTAAGCAAGTAAGTAAACGCCCGGGCGATCAAACGTTCGGGCGTTTCGCTTTTATTTCGGGTAGCATGGAGCTTGTGCACGTTGTTGACTTGCGCCATGGGTGGCTGCCTTTGCGGGCAACTACCGCACTCCGGCTTGCGATTTAGCAATATTGTTAATGCAGTTCCAACCAAAATGCCTTATGTCAGACAAAAAATCCTCTAGCGGCGAAAAATTACTGTATTGCTCGTTCTGCGGCAAAAGCCAGCACGAGGTGAAGAAACTCATCGCCGGCCCGTCCGTGTTCATTTGCGACGAGTGCATCGACTTGTGCAACGACATCATCCGTGATGAAACGTCGAGCATCGAGACGGTGACCGGTACCAAATCCGACCTGCCGACGCCGCAAGAAATTGCCGCCTTGCTCGATCAGTACGTGATCGGCCAGCAGACTGCCAAGCGCATCCTGTCGGTGGCGGTGTACAACCATTACAAGCGCCTCAAGCACCTGGGCAAGAAAGACGACATCGAACTGGCCAAGAGCAACATCTTGCTGGTCGGTCCTACCGGCTCGGGCAAGACCCTGCTGGCGCAGACCCTGGCGCGCATGCTCAACGTGCCGTTCGTCATCGCCGACGCCACCACACTGACCGAAGCCGGTTATGTGGGCGAGGATGTGGAAAACATCATCCAGAAGCTGCTGCAGAGCTGCAACTACGACGTCGAGAAAGCCCAGCGCGGCATCGTTTACATCGATGAGATCGACAAGATTTCGCGCAAGTCCGACAATCCGTCCATCACGCGCGACGTGTCGGGCGAGGGCGTGCAGCAAGCCTTGCTGAAACTCATCGAAGGCACGATGGCTTCCGTGCCGCCACAAGGCGGCCGCAAGCATCCGAACCAGGATTTCGTGCAGATCGACACGACCAACATCATGTTCATCTGCGGCGGCGCCTTCGACGGCCTGTCGAAAGTGATCGCCAACCGTTCCGAAAAGAGCGGTATCGGTTTCTCGGCCACCGTGCGCAGCAAGTCGCAAAGCTCGGCCAGCGAACTGATGCTGCAAGCGGAACCGGAAGACCTGGTCAAGTTCGGCCTGATCCCGGAACTGGTGGGCCGTCTGCCCGTCATCGCCACGCTGGCGGAATTGACGGAAGAGGCGCTGATCCAGATCCTCGTCGAGCCGAAGAATGCGCTGATCAAGCAGTATTCGAAGCTGCTCGAGATGGAAGGCGCGGAACTGGAGATTCGTCCGGCCGCCCTGCATGCGATCGCCAAGAAGGCGCTGGCGCGCAAGACGGGCGCCCGCGGCCTGCGCTCCATCCTGGAACACGCTTTGCTGGACGTCATGTACGAACTGCCGAGCGAACAGAACGTGGTGAAGGTCGTCATCGATGAAAATACCATCACCAGCGGCGCCAAACCTTTGTTGATTTACCAAGAGACTGCCAAGGCCTCCGGAGAAAATTGATTACTGCCGAGACAAATGCATAAAAAGGGTTTTGATTCCTTAATGCATGGCAGTACAATTTAAATCAATGAGTGCAGGCTTCAATCGGAAAGCCACTCGCGGCGCTTAGCTGCGCGTGGCTTTTTTACTGTTACAACTGCACTTGTTACAGTCATGCGGGTGTGTTTTGCGAAATGAACAAAATGTTTGTTTCACAGAATTATTTATTCTCGCCGGTCTTGTGTTTTGGCAGCGAGCGCCAACATCGTAAACACGCTTTCTATAAGGTACGCCATGACAACTTCCAAATTAACTGAGCAAACTCAACTGCCGTTATTGCCGTTGCGGGATGTCGTCGTTTTCCCGCATATGGTGATACCGCTGTTCGTTGGCCGTCCAAAGTCGATCAAGGCGCTGGAAGCTGCGATGGAGCAGGGCAAGAGCATCATGCTTGCCGCTCAAAAAGCAGCCGCGAAGGACGAGCCATCGCCTTCGGACATCTATGAAATTGGCTGCGTCGCCAATATTCTGCAAATGCTCAAGCTGCCCGACGGCACCGTCAAGGTGCTGGTCGAGGGTGCGCAGCGTGCCCGTATCAACCATATCAGCGATGCGCCGACGCACTTCATCGCCGACCTGACGCCGCTCGAATCCGAGCCGGGCGACGAGTCGGAAGTCGAAGCCATGCGCCGCGCGATCGTGCAGCAGTTCGACCAGTACGTCAAACTGAACAAAAAAATCCCGCCGGAAATCCTCGCATCGCTGTCGGGCATCGACGATGCCGGCCGCCTGGCCGACACGGTGGCCGCGCATCTGCCGCTGAAGCTTGAGCAAAAACAAGTCATCCTGGAAATTTTCAGCGTGGCCAAGCGCCTCGAGCACCTGCTGGGCCAGCTCGAAGGCGAGCTCGACATCCTGCAGGTGGAAAAGCGCATCCGTGGCCGCGTCAAGCGCCAGATGGAAAAATCGCAGCGCGAGTACTACCTGAACGAGCAAGTCAAGGCGATCCAGAAGGAACTGGGCGAGGGCGAAGATGGTGCCGACCTCGACGAGCTGGAGAAAAAAGTCGCTTCGGCCAAGATGCCGAAGGAAGCGCTCGACAAGGCCACCAACGAGCTGAAAAAACTCAAGCTGATGTCGCCGATGTCGGCCGAAGCCACCGTCGTGCGCAACTACATCGACACGCTCGTCAATTTACCGTGGAAAAAGAAATCCAAGGTCAATAACGACCTGTCGAATGCGGAAAAAGTGCTCGAGGGCGACCACTACGGCCTCGACAAGGTCAAGGAACGCATCCTGGAGTACCTCGCGGTGCAACAGCGCGTCGACAAGCTGAAAGCGCCCATCCTGTGCTTCGTCGGCCCTCCGGGCGTCGGCAAGACCTCGCTGGGCCAGTCCATCGCCCGCGCGACGAACCGCAAGTTCGTGCGCATGGCCCTGGGCGGCGTGCGCGACGAAGCGGAAATCCGCGGCCATCGCCGCACCTACATCGGCTCGATGCCGGGCAAGATCCTGCAATCGCTGTCGAAAGTCGGCGTGCGCAATCCTCTGTTCCTGCTCGATGAAGTCGACAAGATGGGCGCCGATTTCCGTGGCGATCCCTCGTCGGCCCTGCTGGAAGTGCTCGATCCGGAACAGAACCACACGTTCTCCGACCATTACATCGAAGTCGATTTCGACCTCTCCGACGTGATGTTCGTGGCGACGTCGAACTCGTACAATATTCCGCCAGCCTTGCTTGACCGCATGGAAGTGATCCGCCTGTCCGGTTACACGGAAGACGAGAAGACCAGCATCGCGCAGCGTTATTTGCTGCCGAAGCAGATCAAGAACAATGGCTTGAAGGAAGACGAAATTTCGGTGGCCGAATCGGCGCTGCGCGACATCATCCGCTACTACACGCGGGAAGCCGGCGTGCGTTCGCTCGAGCGCGAAGTGTCGAAGATCTGCCGCAAGGTGGTCAAGATGCTGCTGCTGAAGAAGTCCGACAAGAAAGTCATCGTCAACTCGAAGAACCTGGACAAGTTCCTCGGCGTGCGCCGCTACGATTTCGGCGTCGCAGAGAAAGAAAACCAGGTAGGCCAGGTGGTCGGTCTGGCATGGACGGAAGTGGGCGGCGATCTGCTGACCATCGAAGCCGTGTCGATGCCGGGCAAGGGCAACGTCATCCGTACGGGCACCCTGGGCGACGTCATGAAGGAATCGATCGAGGCGGCCCGCACCGTCGTGCGCAGCCGTTCCGCGCGCCTGGGCATCAAGCCGGACGTGTTCGAGAAGAGCGACATCCATATCCACGTGCCGGAAGGCGCGACACCGAAGGACGGTCCTTCGGCTGGCGCGGCCATGACGGTGGCGATGGTGTCGGTCTTCACTGGCATCCCCGTGCGCGCCGACGTGGCGATGACGGGCGAGATCACCTTGCGCGGCGAAGTATTGCCGATCGGCGGCCTGAAAGAGAAGCTGCTGGCGGCCCATCGCGGCGGCATCAAGACGGTCCTGATTCCAGAGCAGAACGTGAAAGACCTGGCCGAAATTCCGGACAACGTCAAGAACAAGCTGGAGATCGTGCCGGTGCGCTGGATCGACAAAGTGCTGGAAATTGCCCTCGAACGCATGCCTGAAGCGCTGACCGAAGTGGCCGCAGTGGAGGCCGTCACGGCCGCCGCGGCGAAGCCTGATGCGGCCGGCGAGGTAGTAAAACACTAACGTTTTACCCTGTTTTTCCCCAAACAAGCGCTTTTAGAGCGCTTGTTTTATATTGAAACGTGAATTGCGCCCCCAAAGCGCTTGACACATATACAGTGTGGCTTGTTTAATACGCCTGCACATTTTTTTCGCCGGACAGCTGTGGTGCCAAAAGTGCCGCAACGATACGGTAAACGTTTTATACCTTTGTAATTGGGGATGCTAGTGAACAAGACTGAATTGATCGACCACATTGCTGAAAAAGCTGACATTTCCAAAGCCGCCGCTGCGCGCGCACTCGACGCTGTTATCGGCGGCGTGACGGAAACTTTGAAAAACAACGACAGCGTGACGCTGGTTGGTTTCGGTACCTTCTCGGTCAGCGAACGCGCTGAGCGTACCGGCCGCAATCCGCGTACCAAAGAAGCGATCACGATCGAAGCTGCAAAAGTTCCAAAATTTAAAGCTGGTAAAGCTTTGAAGGATGCTGTAAACTAACGGACTTCGGTGAGGTGACAATCACCGGAAACATTTGGCGGCGCCTCCGGGTGCCGCGATTTCAGGATCGACGTTCCTCGAATGGCGATCCTGGATGCAAATGCAAGTAGTACTGTGTATTTTTCGGAGTGGTAGTTCAGTTGGTTAGAATGCCGGCCTGTCACGTCGGAGGTCGCGGGTTCGAGTCCCGTCCGCTCCGCCAAAAAAATACGCTCTCAAGGAGTGGTAGTTCAGTTGGTTAGAATACCGGCCTGTCACGTCGGGGGTCGCGGGTTCGAGTCCCGTCCGCTCCGCCAGAATATAGAAACCCGCGCTGCTGAATAAGCAGCGCGGGTTTTTCTTTTATGCGCGCGATTATCTTTGCGCCTCTGCATTTTCAATTTCCCGCCTGCCGTTTTTAAATGGCCGGCGCGGGTATTTAAATCCCCTTTAAGCTTTGCCGGGTTTAATGTCCAGGCTGGCGCCTTGTCCGCCATGCAGCGCATCCGCCGCTTTGCGGCGCAGCATGCGGCGCCGGGGCAGGGCGCGGGCCCTGATTTACTCTTGCTATAGCGCTATGGGCATTGTAGAATCAGGAGATAATGGCTTGGGCGTCAGAATCCTGCTTTAGTTCCAGCGCCAAGTTGTTGAATCTAAAGGGGAAGTGGACATCTGTCCCGTCCATTCCGCCGAAGAAATCAAGGCGAACGCATGTTCGCCTTTTTTTATAGTGATCCACTCATCCCGAATTGGCTGACCATGTTTGAATTTATTCGTACCCATCGACGCTTGATGCAGTTTCTCTTGATGCTGGTCATCGTCCCGTCTTTTGCACTGGTCGGTATCAGCGGCTACCAAAGCTTCGGCGACGGCGCGAACACCATCGCCAAGGTCGGCGATCAGGTGATCACGCAGCAGCAATATGAAGAAGCGCAACGCCAGCAGATCGACCGCTATCGCCAGATGATGGGCGAGCAGTTCGACCAGAAAATGTTCGACACGCCGGAAGCGCGCAAGAGCATCCTCGACAACCTGATCGCCGAACGTGCCGTGGCCGCCGAAGTGGGCCGCAGCCACCTGGTCATCAGCGATGCCGTGCTGCAAAAGGAAGTGCTGGAGATTCCCGGCCTGACCTTGCCAGACGGCAAGTTCGACCTCGAACGCTACAAGGCCATGCTGGCTGCCCAGGGCATGACGCCGCAGATGTACGATGCGCGCCGCCGCAGCGACCTGGCCCTGCAGCAACTGGCCGGCGCCGTGCAAGGCACGGCCTTCGCCCCGAACACCGTGTCCAAGCGCCTGTCGGACATCACCTCGGAAGAGCGTGAAGTGCAGGAACTGCTGTTGCCGATCGCCCAGTTCGTGCCGGAAGTGAAGGTCACGGACGCCATGGTGAAAGCGTTCTACGACAAGAACAGCAAGTTCTTCGAAATCCCGGAACAAGCCAAGGTCGAATACGTCGTGCTCGATGGCACGGCTGCCGGCGAACAGGTCGATGTCAGCGACGCGGACGTGGCCAGCTACTACGCGAAGAACCAGAAAGCCTACACCAGCGAAGAAGCGCGCCGCGCCAGCCATATCCTGGTGGCCGTCAAGAAGGACGCTTCCGCCGCCGACAAGGCTGCCGCCAAGGCCAAGGCCGAAGCCATCCTGGCCGAAGTGCGCCAGGCGCCTGCAAGCTTTGCCGCCGTGGCCAAGGCCAAGTCGGAAGACCCGGCCTCTGCCGAACTCGGCGGCGACCTCGACGTCGTGGCCAAGGGCGCCTTGCCTGGTCCAGTCGAAGCGGCCATCTTCAAGCTCAAGCAAGGTGAAATCAGCGACGTCGTCGCTTCCGATTTCGGCTATCACATCCTGACCGTGACCTCGCTCAAGCCGCAGCACGTGAAATCGCTGGACGAAGTGCGCGGCGAAATCACGGCCGACCTGCGCAAGCAGTTCGCCGCGAAGAAGTACTCGGAAATGGCGGAAACCTTCACCAACACCGTGTACGAGCAATCGGACAGCCTGAAGCCGGTGGCCGACAAGCTGAAACTGAAAGTGGAAAGCGCCGCCAACCTGTCGCGCACGCCGTCGCCGGCCCTGGGCAATGCGCCGTTCAACAACGTCAAGTTCCTGAAGGCGATTTTCTCCAACGATTCGCTGAAAGAAAAACGCAATACGGAAGCCGTGGAAGTGGCGCCGAATACGCTGATCGCCGGCCGCGTGATCGAATTCAAGCCAGCATCGAAGCGTCCGCTGGCCGAAGTCGAAGCGATGATCCGTCAGCGCGTGACGATGGAAGAAGCGGAAAAACTGGCGAAGAAAGCCGGCGAAACCAAACTGGCCGCGCTGAAAGCGTCGGGCGATGCGACCGGCTTCGGCGCCGCACAGTGGGTCTCGCGTAGCAAGCTTGACGGCATCAACCGTGCCGCCATCGCGCAAGTCATGAAGGCCGACACGAGCAAGCTGCCAGCCTATGTGGGCGTGGACCTGCCAGCCCTGGGCTACGGCATCTACCGCATCGCCAAGGTGCAGCAGCCAGCGCAAGTCGATGCTGCGCGCCGCCAGCAAGAGAAAGACCAGATCAGCGGCATCCTGGCGCAGCAGGAAATGTTCGATTACGTCGAGTACCTGAAAAACAAGGCCAAGGTGAAGATCGTCAAACCGGTCACCGCCCCAGCCGCCGCACCGGAAGCGCCATAAGATTGGGCTTCCAGGCATAAAAATAGCCGCTCTCGAGCGGCTATTTTTTTTGAGCGCCAGCGAAAACCTACTGCGCGTCGTGACTTGGGTCTGGCGATGCTCACTGCCTTGGCGGCCCCGAGCAAAGCACGGCGCCGCTTCTCATCCACCATGCACTTCCGCTCGCGACCGTTCTATCAGGTGTTCGGTGCAGGGCTGCTTACTTGGCTTTCAGCAACGGCGCCAGCTGCGGCCAGATGTTTTTCAGGATGGCCGGATGGGCCTGGGCATTCGGATGCATGCGGTCGGCCTGGAACAGCTGCGGCTGGTCGGCGATGCCTTCGAACATGAACGGCACGAGCGGCGCCTTCCATTCCCGCGCCAGCTTGCCGTACACGCCATAAAACTGCTCGCCATAGGCGCGCCCATAATTGGGCGGCATGCGCATGCCCACCAGTACCACTTGTGCGCCAGCTTTCCTGGCCGCTTCGCCCATGGCGCGCAGATTCGCCTCGGCCGCCGCCACGGGCAAGCCGCGCAAGCCGTCGTTGGCGCCCAGCTCGATCAGCACGACGTCGGGCTGGTGCTTCGTCAGCAGGGCGGGCAGGCGCACCCGTCCGCCGCTCGTGGTCTCGCCGCTGATGCTGGCGTTGACGATGCGCGTATCGTTCTTTTGCGCCTTCAGCCGCTGTTCCAGCAGCGCCACCCAGCCCGTGCCGCGCGCCAGTCCATACTCGGCCGACAGGCTGTCGCCGAGCACCAGCAGCGTTTTTGGTGCAGAATAGGCGTTCGCCATGCCTGCCATCAGGAGCAGGGCTGCCGCAGGAAGCAAGGAGAGGGTGCGCCGCCGCGTGCGGTGGAGCGCTTTCACGCTCGCATCGCCACTGGCGTTGACATTTATTTGTTCACGAATTTTTTTAAGATAGATCAGCATGCCCGAATTCCCTAAAGCGACTTCCACCAATTTCCTTCCGTCCGAAGCAGCTGCCCAGCGGCCTGCCGCAACCAACAGCCAAAACGGCCAGCCGGCCATCGAAGTGATCCAGCTGGCCAAGCGCGTACCCGATGCCGATGGCGAGCTGACCATCCTGCACCGCGTCGATTTTACCGTGCAAACGGCCGAGACGCTGGCCATCGTCGGCGCCTCCGGTTCCGGCAAGTCCACCTTGCTGGGTTTATTGGCCGGCCTGGATACGCCCAGCGAGGGCAAGGTCATGCTCGACGGCACCGATATCTTTGCCCTCGACGAAGACGGCCGCGCCGGTTTTCGCAAGGAAAAGCTCGGTTTCGTGTTCCAGTCGTTCCAGCTGCTGGCGCACCTGACGGCGCTGGAAAACGTCATGCTGCCGCTGGAATTGCGCGGCGACCCGGACGCGAAGGAGAAGGCGCAAGCGATGCTGGGCCGGGTCAACCTGGGCAGCCGCTTGAAGCACTATCCGAAATACCTGTCCGGCGGCGAGCAGCAGCGCGTGGCGCTGGCACGCGCGTTTGTGACGGAGCCGCCGCTGCTGTTTGCCGATGAACCGACGGGCAGCCTCGATGCCGCCACGGGCGAAGCCGTGATCCAGCTGATGTTCGAGCTGAACCGCGAACGCGGCTCGACCCTGGTGCTGGTCACGCATGACAGCTCGATCGCGGCGCGCTGCGGCCGCACGATCACCATTGCGGCGGGTCGGCTGGTGTGATTGCCGGTGGTTGTCGGATTACGCGTGCCGTTAATCCGGCCTGCTTGCTTTGCCGTAGCTTGGATTAGCGCAGCGTAATCCAACGCCCCCGTGCCGCCTGCCTATGCCGACAAGGCATTGATCAGCTTGCGTATCGCCGGGATCAACTCCCCGGCCGTCAGGCCGATAGGGCCACTGCCGGACGCCACCAGCGCATCGGCGGCCGCGCCGTGCAGCCAGACGGCGCCGACGGCCGCTTCCCATTCGGGCCAGCCCTGCGCCAGCAGGCTGCCGCACAGGCCTGCCAGGACGTCGCCCGTGCCGGCCGTGGCCAGCGCGGGGCCGCCCGTATTGTTGATCACCACGCCGCCATCCTGCGCGGCGATCACCGTGCCCGAACCTTTTAACACGACGATGACGCCCAGCTGCGCCGCCAGCTGGCGCGCCGCGCCCAGGCGGTCGGCCTGCACTTCGGCCACCGTCATGTCGAGCAGGCGCGCCGCTTCCAGCGGATGCGGCGTGAGTATCGTCGCGCCCGCGCGCAGGGCCAGCGCCGATTGCAGTTCCGGTTCGGCCGCCATCAGGTTCAGCGCATCGGCGTCGAGCAGCAGCGGACTGTCGCTGTCGAACGCGCGCTGCAGCAATTCCACGGTGTCGGCCTGTTCGCCCAGGCCGGGGCCCGCCACCAGCGCGGCAAAGTGAAAGCCCGAGAAATCCACGTCCTGCGCGCGGCGGCACATCAGCTCCGGCTGGCCGCTGTCGAAGGCGGGCGGCGTCTCGGGGAAGGCGACGACGACTCTGCCCGCGCCCGCATGCAGGGCCGTGCGGGCCGACAGGACAGGCGCGCCGGCCATGCCTTGCGCTCCGCCGATGATGGCCACGCTGCCGTAGCTGCCCTTGTGCGTGTTTTGCCGGCGGGGCAGCAGATGGCGGGCGAACAGGTGCAGGCCGCTCAGCTGGGCTTTGGCGGGCGGCAGCAGGGCGGGGGCGATGGCCAGCGACGCCACTTCCACTTCGCCCGCGACATCGCGGCCGTTCGCCGTATGCAGGCCGGGCTTGTCGCCGATGAAGGTAAGCGTGTGCGTGGCGCGGATGGCCACGCCGTCGATGGCGCCCGTGTCCGCGTGCAGGCCGCTGGGCACGTCGAGCGCCAGCACGGGGCAATCGAGATTGTTGACCAGCTGCGCCACCTCGCGGCATTCGCCCGCCAGGGGACGCGTCGCGCCGATGCCGAACAGGCCGTCGATGACCAGGTCCCATGGCGCCGCGCCGACGGCCGCCGAGGCCGTGCTGGTGCCGGCGTCCATGAAGCGCGCGGCGCTGTTGCGGGCGCGGCTCAGGGCCACTTCGCGTTCCGGCGACGTGGCTTGCGCCTCGGGCGCCAGCCACACCAGCACCTCGATGCCGCTGCCGGCCAGGTGCGCCGCCGCTTCCAGCGCGTCGCCGCCATTGTCGCCGGGACCGGCCAGCACGAGCACGCGCATGTGACCCGCGCTGGCGGCGTCTTCCTGCGCGTGCAGCAGCTTCAGGGCGGCACTGGCGGCGGCCTGGCCGGCGCGCTGCATCAAGGCGCCTTGCGGCAAGTCTTGCGCGGCGGCCTGTTCGATGGCGCGGATGTCGGCGATGGCGTACAGCGGGGTGGCGGAGTCGATCAGTGTCATGGGGGCTTCCTTAGTCAGTATGCTGTCAACATAAGGCCGATCCACGCGGAAGGCAAGGTGCGCACGCCTGAAGTGCGGCGCAAATTGTGCGGCTACAATAGCCATCTCACATAGTCATCATCATTGACGGAGGCGCGGCACATGGATTGGCAATTCTGGATCGACCGGGGCGGCACCTTTACGGACATCGTGGCGCGCCGTCCTGACGGCAGCCTGGCCACGCACAAGCTGCTGTCGGAAAACCCGGGCCAGTACCGCGACGCGGCGCTGGCCGGCATGCGCCACCTGATGGGACTTGCGCCCGCTGCGCCGCTGCCCGTGGAGCAGGTGGGGGCCATCAAGATGGGCACGACGGTGGCCACCAACGCGCTGCTCGAGCGCAAGGGCGAGCCGACCGTGCTGGCCATCACGCGGGGCTTTCGCGATGCCTTGCGCATCGCTTACCAGAACCGTCCGCAACTGTTCGCGCGCCAGATCATCCTGCCGGAACTGCTGTATGGCGAAGTGATCGAGATCAATGAACGCGTGGGCGCCCACGGTGAGGTGGTGGAGGCGCTCGACGAGGCGGCCGCGCAGGCGGCGCTGGAAGACGCCCATGCGCGCGGCCTGCGCGCCATCGCGATCGTGCTGATGCATGGCTACCGCCATCACGCGCACGAGGCGCGGTTGGCGCAGCTGGCGCGCGCGGCCGGCTTTACGCAGGTGTCCGTGTCGCACGAGGTCAGCCCCATGATGAAACTGGTGGCGCGCGGCGACACGACGGTGGTCGACGCCTACCTGTCGCCCATTTTGCGCCGCTATGTGGACCAGCTGGCGCAGGAACTGCCCGGCGTGCACCTGCAATTCATGCAGTCGAACGGCGGCTTGACGGACGCGCGCGCCTTCCAGGGCAAGGACAGCATCCTGTCCGGTCCCGCCGGCGGCATCGTCGGCATGGTGCGCGCCAGCGCGCTGGCCGGTTTCGACAAGGTGATCGGCTTCGACATGGGCGGCACGTCCACCGACGTGTCGCACTATGCGGGCGAATTCGAACGCGTGTTCGAGACGCAGATCGCCGGCGTGCGCATGCGCGCGCCCATGATGAGCATCCACACGGTGGCCGCCGGCGGCGGCTCCATCCTGCATTTCGACGGCGCCCGCTACAAGGTGGGGCCGGACAGCGCGGGCGCCAACCCCGGCCCCGCCAGCTACCGGCGCGGCGGCCCGCTGGCCGTCACCGACTGCAACGTCATGCTGGGCAAGCTGCAGCCCGCGCATTTCCCCCGCGTCTTCGGCCCCGATGCCAACGAGACGCTGGACGTGGACACCGTGCGCGCCCAGTTCGAGGCGCTGGCGCGCACGGTGAACTCGACGCCGGAACAGGTGGCCGAAGGCTATATCGCCATCGCGGTCGGCAACATGGCCAACGCCATCAAGCAGATTTCCGTGCAGCGCGGCCACGACGTCACCGAATACACCCTGACCAGCTTTGGCGGCGCGGGCGGCCAGCACGCCTGCCTGGTGGCCGACGCGCTGGGCATGCGCACGGTCTTCATCCATACCCTGGCGGGCGTGATGTCGGCCTATGGCATGGGCCTGGCCGACCAGAGCGCCATGCGCGAAAAAGCCATCGAAGCGAAACTGGGGGCCGACCTGGCGCGCCATTTCGCGACATTGGGCGCGCAGGCGCGCGACGACCTGCTGCGCCAGGGCGTGGAGGCGGACCGCATCGCGCTTGTGCATCGCGTGCACCTGCGCTACGAGGGCACGGATTCGGCGCTCGTCGTGCTGTTCGATACGCTGGCCAGCATGCAGGCGCAGTTCGAGGCGGCGTATAAAAAACGTTTTTCCTTCCTGATGCCGGCGCGCGCGCTGATCGTCGAAGCCATTTCCATCGAAGCCATCGGCGCCTCCAGCGCGCCGCAGCCGGCCGCGCCCGCGTATGCGGCCCGCATTGGCGAGCTGACGCCGTTGGCGACGGTGGCCATGTACTGCGCCGGCGCCTGGCGCCAAAGCGGCCTGTATGCGGCTGCGGCGCTGCGCCCCGGCGATGCCATCGACGGCCCGGCCATCGTCAGCGACGCCAACGCCACCACCGTCATCGAACCGGGCTGGCGCGCCAGCGTCACGGCGCACGGCCATTTGATCTTGCGCAGGATGGCCGCCGTGCCCGAACAGCGCGCCAAGGGTGTGCAAACAGCGACAAAAGCCGATCTCGTGATGCTGGAAATCTTCAATAACCTGTTCATGTCGATCGCCGAGCAGATGGGGCTGCGCCTGCAAAACACGGCCCATTCCGTCAATATCAAGGAGCGCCTCGACTTCAGCTGCGCCATCTTCGACGCGCAAGGCAATCTGATCGCCAACGCGCCGCACATGCCCGTGCACCTCGGTTCCATGGGCGAGAGCATCCGCACCGTCATGACGCGCAATGCGGGCGCCATGCGGCCCGGCGACGTGTTCATGCTGAACGACCCGTACCACGGCGGCACGCATTTGCCCGACGTGACGGTGATCTCGCCCGTCTTCGATGAAGAAGGCGCGGCTCTCCTGTTCTACGTCGGCTCGCGCGGCCACCATGCGGACATCGGCGGCACCACGCCCGGCTCCATGCCGCCCGATTCCACGCGCATCGAGGAAGAGGGCGTGTTGATCGACAATTTCAAGCTGGTCGACGGCGCCACGGGGCGGATGGCGGAAGATGAAACGCTGGCCCTGCTGGCGGGCGCCAGCTGGCCGGCGCGCAATCCCCGGCAAAACCTGGCCGACCTGCGCGCCCAGGTGGCGGCCAACCAGAAGGGGGCCGAGGAACTGCACAAGATGGTCGCGCATTTCGGCCTCGATGTCGTGCAAAGTTATATGCACCACGTGCAGGACAACGCCGAGGAAGCCGTGCGCCGCGTGGTCGGCACCCTGAAGGACGGCGCGTATGCGCTGGACCTGGACAACGGCGCGCGGATACAGGTGGCGATCAGGGTCGATGCGGCGCAGCGCAGCGCCATTATCGACTTCACGGGCACCTCAAGCCAGCTGCCAAACAACTTCAACGCGCCTTCCGCCGTCTGCATGGCGGCCGTGCTGTACGTGTTCCGCACCCTGGTCGACGACGAGATTCCCCTGAACGCGGGCTGCCTGAAGCCGCTCACGGTGATCATCCCGCCCGGCTCCATGCTCAACCCGCAGTATCCGGCGTCCGTCGTCTCGGGCAATGTGGAAACCTCGACCTGCATCACCAACGCCCTGTATGGCGCGCTGGGCGCGATGGCCGCTTCGCAGGGGACGATGAACAATTTTACGTTCGGCAGCGAGAAGTACCAGTATTACGAGACGATATCGGGCGGCTCGGGCGCCGGTCCCGGCTTCGACGGCACGGACGTGGTACAGACGAACATGACCAATTCGCGCCTGACGGACCCGGAAATCCTCGAGTGGCGCTTCCCCGTGCGCCTGGACAGCTACGGCATCCGCGCCGGTTCCGGCGGCGCGGGGCGCTGGCATGGCGGCAATGGCGGCGTGCGCAGGGTGCGCTTCCTCGAACCGATGACGGCGGCCATCCTGTCGAACAACCGCATCATTCCGCCGTTCGGCATGGACGGCGGCGAGGCGGGCGCGCTGGGGCGCAACTATGTGGAGCGCGCGGACGGCACGGTGGAACACCTGGCGCATATCGGCAAGACCGACATGCGGGCGGGCGACGTGTTCGTGATCGAGACGCCGGGCGGCGGCGGCTACGGCAAGCTGGAGTAAGCCGTGCCGGCGCCCGCGCCGCTCAGCTGCGCGCGCACCAGGCCGACGTCGCGCATGGGCGCGCGGCCGAACTGGCGGCTGTATTCGCGGCTGAACTGCGATTCGCTGGCGTAGCCGACCCGGTAGCCGGCCGTGCCGGCGTCGATCTGCTCGACCAGCATCAGCCGCCGCGCTTCCTGCAAGCGCAGCAGCTTCTGGTACTGCATCGGCGTCATGGCGGTAATCGCCTTGAAGTGGTGGTGCAGCGAGGACATGCTCATGTTCGCCATGCCGGCCAGGTGCTCGATGCGCAGCGGCTGCGCGTAATGGTGCTTGATCCAGTCGATGGCTTGCCCCACCTGGTGCGACTGGCTGCTGGCCAGCGCCATGTGGCGCAGGCGCGCGCCGACGGGGCCATTCAGCAGGCGGAAGGTCAGCTCGCGGCGGATCAGCGGCGCCAGCGCGGAGATTTCTTCCGGCTTGTCGAGCAGGCGCACGAGGCGCAGCATGGCATCGAGCAGTTCGGGCGAGACGTCGCTGACGGAAATGCCGCGCGTGGCGGCAGTGATTTTCTGCGCCGCCGCGCCGCTGCCGCCACTTTCGCTGTCGAGCAGCGCGGCCACGTCGGCGATGTCGATGCCCAGCACCACGCACAGGTGCGGCGCTTCCTCGCTCGCTTCCACCACGCGCACCTGCACCGGCAGGTCGACGGACGTCAGCAGATACTGCATGCGGCTGTAATGGAAGGTTTCGCTTCCCAGGGTGACGTCCTTCGCGCCCTGCGCGATGAGGGCCACGCTGGGGCGCGCCGCATGGAACAGCGATTCCGTGACCGAGGACTGGCGGTGGAAGGTGAGGTTGCCGATGGCCGTCACGTAGTCGCCCGTGCGCGGCGCGTGGCGGCTGATCAGGGCGGCGATTTCGTCTTGGGGCAAGGATAAGGTAGGCATGGCTGGCAGTATGCGGCAGGCGAGGGAGGGCAGGGGCTGATCTTACGCAGATTTGGAGGATCGTGCAAAGGTCTTGCAGGATCGCGGTAACGGCGGGCGGGCATCTGAGGCACACTTGTGCAATCGCATGCATGGCACGCGTTCCCGCAAGTATCACCACTCAAGGAGTTTTCATGACCACCATCGCCAAAGGCTACGCCGCACTGGGCCCGACTTCCGCACTGCAACCGTTTACGTTCGAACGCCGCGCCCCGCGCGAAGACGACGTCGCCATCTCGATCAAGTACTGTGGCGTATGCCATTCCGACATCCATCAGGCGCGCGACGAATGGGGCGGCGCCGCCTTCCCGATGGTGCCCGGCCATGAAATCGCCGGCGTCGTCACGGCCGTCGGCGCCAACGTCAGCAAGTTCAAGGTGGGCGACCACGTGGGCGTGGGCTGCTTCGTCGACTCGTGCACCACCTGCAAGACGCGCAACGTGGACCTGGAACAGTACATGCCAGGCCTGATCCAGACCTACAACGGCGTCGAAGCGGACGGCAAGACGGCCACGCAGGGCGGCTATTCGGACAGCATCGTCGTCAAGGAAGGCTATGTGCTGTCGATTCCCGACAACCTGCCGCTGGACGCCGCCGCGCCGCTGCTGTGCGCCGGCATCACCCTGTACTCGCCGCTGAACCACTGGAAAGCCGGTCCTGGCAAGCAGGTGGCGATCCTGGGCATGGGCGGCCTGGGCCACATGGGCGTGAAGATCGCCCACGCCATGGGCGCCGAAGTGACGGTGCTGAGCCAGACCCTGTCGAAGCGCGAAGACGGCCTGCGTTTGGGCGCCGACCATTATTACGCCACCAACGACGCGGAAACGTTCAGCAAGCTGGCCGGCACCTTCGACCTGATCATCTGCACCGTGGGCGCCTCCATCGACTGGAACCAGTACATCAACCTGCTGAAAGTCGATGGCAACATGGTCATCGTCGGCATCCCGGACGGCGCCGTGCCGCCCGTGAGCGCCTTCGGCCTGGTGGGCGCGCGCCGCAGCCTGTCCGGCTCCATGATCGGCTCGATCAAGGAAACCCAGGAAATGCTGGATTTCTGCGGCAAGCACAATATCGTGTCCGACATCGAGATCATCCGCATCCAGGATATCAATGAGGCGTTCGAGCGCGTCGTGAAGAGCGACGTGCGCTATCGCTTCGTCATCGATATGGCATCTTTGTAACAGCCGAGAAAAAGCCCAGGGCGTTGTTGCCGCGTCTCGCCGTACTCTTCGTACTGTCTTCGCCGCGGCGCCTGGTCCTGGGCATTTTTCGGGCGCTTCAACCGGTAAGCTTTAAAAGCACAACCGTCTACTGTCTGCGCGCGTTGGATTACGCGCCTTGCGCTAATCCAACCGACGTCTAGCGGGCGGTCCGGTAGACCGGATTCGCGCGCAAGCGCGTAATCCGAGCACCCTGTCCATCCTCCATCCGCGCCAAAAATCAAGCATCCGCATCAATTTTTCTTTCCTTGCGTCAAAAATCGGCATAAAATGAAACCGTACCGTACAGTTTCACTACGTAGCTTTAAAAAATCAGCCATCCCCGGCGTGTTGGCCTGGGCAGGGGAGGCGTCATGGATAAAAAATGGACACTTCAGTAAATAAGGGAGCGCCGGCGATCCCGGCTGTCTTCAGGGGCAAGCGGCTTGCCCTCACGGTTTTTGGCGTTTTTCTCGGCTTTTCCGGCCTGGCCCTGGCGGCGGGCGGCATCGAACTGATTACCCTCGGCGGTTCCTGGTACTACCTGCTGGCCGGTCTCGGCCTGATTCTCGCCGGCGTGCTGTATCTGCGCCGCAAACGGCTGGCCAGCGCCATCGTCGCCGTGCTGCTCATCGCCACCCTGATCTGGGCCGTATGGGAGATCGGCTTTGCCTTCTGGCCCATGGTGCCACGCCTGGCGCCGTTCCTCGTCATCGGCCTGCTTGCCGCCCTCGTGCATCCGTGGCTGGCGGGCAGCGCGCCGCAGCAGGGACAATCGGGACAGTCGCGCGGCTTCGCGGCCCTGTTTGCCGTGCTGCTGGTCGCCGGTTTCGCTGCCATGTTCAAGCCGCATGGCGTACTGGAAGCCGCGGTGCAGCTGCAGCAGGATGCCGTGACGGCCGTCAATGACGGCAGCGCCAACTGGGCGCATTATGGCTATGGGCCGAAAGGCACGCGCTTCGCGCCATACACGCAGATTGACAAGGCCAACGTCGGTCAATTGGAAGTGGCATGGCGCTACCGCACGGGCGAGCTGGCCGAGGGCGCGTCCGAGTCGCAGAATACGCCGCTGCAGATCGGCGACACCGTCTATACGTGCACGCCGACGAGCAAGGTCATCGCGCTGGACGCCGACACGGGCAAGGAGCGCTGGACCTTCGACCCGAAACCGGCCAACACCAAGACGTGGAACCGCTGCCGCGGCGTGGCTTATTACGAGCCGGCCAAGGTGGCAAAGCCGTTCCGTTTTGAGGGCATGCAGGCGGCCAGCGCGCCTGATGCGGGCGCGTGCGCCAAACGCATCGTGCAAGTGACCATGGATGCGCGCCTGATCGCGATCGACGCGCAGACGGGCAAGCAGTGCGCAGGCTTCGGCGACAAGGGGGCGGTGGACCTGACCGTCGGCCTGGGCAAGGTGAAGATGAACGTGCCGTACTACGCCTACACGTCGGCGCCGACCATCGCGCGCAACCTGATCATCCTCGGCGGCTGGGTGTTCGACGGTCGCTCGACCGACGAGCCGTCCGGCGTCGTGCGCGCCTACAGTGCCGACACGGGCGAACTGGTGTGGGCCTGGGACCTGGGCAATCCTGCCATCACCAGGCTGCCGCCGGAAGGGCAGACCTACACGCGCAGCACGCCGAACATGTGGTCCACGCCCGCGTTCGACGACGAACTGGGCCTGGTCTACCTGCCGACGGGCAATGAGCAGCCGGACTTCTGGGGTGGCAAGCGTCCGCCGCTGACGGAAAAATACGCATCGGCCATCGTCGCCCTCGACATGGCCACGGGCCGCGAACGCTGGACCTACCAGACCGTTCACCACGATATCTGGGATTACGACGTGGCCGCGCAGCCGGCCCTGTACGACGTCCCGGACGGCAAGGGCGGCAAGATCCCGGCGCTGGTGCAGCTGACCAAGCGCGGCCAGATCTTCATGCTGGACCGCCGCACCGGCAAGCCGATTGCCGAAGTCATCGAAAAAGCCGTGCCGCAGGAGCACGCGGCCGGCGACTGGGTGTCGAAAACGCAGCCGTATTCGACCGGCATGCCGGCCCTCGGCGCGGATACGCTGACGGAGCGCGACATGTGGGGCGCCACCTTCTTCGACCAGCTGGCCTGCCGCATCAGCTTCCGCAAGCTCAATTACCAGGGCGAGTTCACGGCGCCCAGCACGAAAGAGACCTTGATCTACCCTGGCTACTACGGCGGCTTCAACTGGGGCGGCGCGGCCGTCGACGAAAGCAACGGCTATATGTTCGTCAACGATATCCGCATGCCGCAGGTGGTCAAGCTGGTGCCGCGCGAGACGGTGGACGTGGCCAAGCTGACGTCGGGCCATGGCGTGGGCAGCACCTATCCGATGGATGGCACGCCATTCGTCATCGACCACAAGGCCTTCAACTCGCCGCTGGGCATTCCCTGCCAAAGCCCGCCGTGGGGCGTGTTCGCCGCCATCGATCTCAAGACGCGCACCAAGGTGTGGGAGCGCCCGGCCGGCACCGTGCAGGACGCCGTCATCAACGGCGTGCGCGCGCGGCTGCCTGTCCCGCTGGGCATGCCGACCCTGGGCGGCGGCGTCAGCACGGCGTCCGGCCTCGTGTTTTATGCGGGCACGCAGGATTACTACCTGCGCGCCATGGATATCGCCACCGGCCATGAAGTGTGGAAGGCGCGCATGCCGGTCGGCTCGCAAGGCACGCCGATGACGTATGTGTCGCCCAAGTCGGGGCGCCAGTATGTCGTGGTGGTGGCCGGCGGCGCCCGCCAGAGCCCGGACCGGGGGGATTACGTGATAGCATACGCGCTTCCCAAGACACAGTAAGAGTTTGCTTCATGCCCCAGTTGCGCACCGTTCCGGCTTCCCCCAGTACTCGAAGCGAGGAGCGGCGGCGCAAGCTGCTGGTGGCGGCGGCGGACCTTTTTCTCGCCTCGGGCTACGATGGCGTCAGCATGGACGCCATCGTGGCCGAGGCGGGCGGCTCGAAAGCCACCGCCTACCGCTACTTCGGCAGCAAGCAGGAGCTGCTGGTGGCGGTAGTCGAGTACCTGTGCGCCGACTTCATCATCGCGCTGCGCCAGCTCGATACGGCGCAGGCGGGCCTGGAGCAGGGCTTGCAGCTGATCCTCGATGAACTGGTGGCCGTCGTCACCAGCCCCCGCCACGCGGATTTCTACCGCCTCGTCGTCACGGGCGCGGCCGCCGTGCCGGCCGTCGGCCTCACCTGGTACGAGCACGGCCCGCAAGTGTGGCACGCGCTGATTTTGCGCCTGCTGGAACAGCAGCGCGCGCAAGGCCGCATCGCCCCCGATGCCTCGTTTTCCAACCTGCCGCAAATCCTGTTTGACGCCGTTTTCTCCCATCTGACGACGCGCACCGTGATGCTGGGGCAGGGCGGCGACGCGGCCACCTTCCGTCCCCTGATCGCGGAGCTGATCGAGCTGGTGGTGGCGCGGGTGGCGCGCAAGTAAGCGAGGGACGCGGGCCGGATCAGCCCTCGCAGGGCCGTCATCCGACAACGTTGCTGGCGCCAGCTCAGCGCATCAGGCTTGCGGCGCCGTCCAGGCCAGGTTCCACAGGCGGCCGTCGATAGCCTCGAAGCCCTGGTCATGCATGACGCCATGCTCCAGCAGTGCCTGCACTACCGGTGGCGGATTCACCAGTACAATCACCGCATGGAGATTGGATGAAGGATGGGGAAAAGTGATGAAACAAGTGAGTGTCGATAATAGCGCGATAGCAGCCACCAGTGAGATTGTTACCAAAATCAATGACGATATGCTACTTGAGCCTATTTTCAAGAAAGCCACCGACTGGGATGAAAAATTAGACGCCAGGGATTCTTTTGAGTTTGATAAGGCATGGAGTGTTAGCCATGAAACTGTAACTTCATCTTGCCCGCCTGAAGATGGCTCGGTCAGGGAGGTCAGAGAGGCGGCGTACAAGAAGGTTTATCGAATAACTGAAAATGCTGATCTTGCTGCATGCGTATCGGACGATATGGGCCTGATCGCCCTGGCATTCAAGAATAAGCTTGATGTTGAATTTATTAATAATCTTTGGAAAAGCTATACGCAAGGGGAGTTTCCAGGTTAAATCTATGAGGGGCACGGTGCCCTCGTGGCCGAGGCAGGCGGCTAAAACATCACCGCCTGTCGCTACTTCGGCAGTCAGCAAAAGCTGCTCGTGGCGGTGGTCGAATACCTGCGCGCCGATGATCATCGCCCTGCGCCGGCCCGATACCGCAACAGGTCCTGTCGACACTTTTGAGCCACAATCGAGGCTCAGAAGATCATGGGTGGGAAGCGGTATAGGGAAGAATTCAAGGCGTTGGACGGCCAGGCGCCAGTATGGGTCCCAAGTGGCCAGCGTCGCCCCGTCAGGCCTGGGATTTTATGCGCTTGTGCAGCGGCTTCCCGTTGAGCGCATCGGTGGCCCGGTCCACGTATTGCCTGACGTCCCCCACCTCGGCAAACAAGCCGGCATAGGCTTCCCGAATCAGCACCGTGCACTGCTCGAATTTCGCAAGCTGCGACAAGCCTTCATCCGTGGGCATAAATAGCCGCCGCCGCGCATCATTGTCATCGTTCCGATACTGTATGAGGCCCAGACGGAGCAGCTTTGGTATCTTTTGCATGACCAACTGGTGCGAATGTCCGAGTTCGCGCGCCAGATCCGACGCTGATGCCGCGCCTAGCGTTGCAAGAACAGTCATCAGCGAACATGAACGAACGGGGATGACGATCCCCATCGTATCGAAGACAAGCTTGGATTGTTCGGCGATGAGGACGCTCAGCCGTTCGACAGCGCGGCCGAGAAACACGGCGTCATCGATCGCGGCCGGGGAATGCGTTTCCTTAGTCAAGGCGCTGGTACCTCTGGATGCTGCCGTCCTTATTCACGCGTTCCAGCGCCGTCACTTTTCCATCCAAAGTATTCAAGCGGTATCGAAAATCCGACACGCCTTCTACCGCGAGCAGGTCGGGACCTATCGGCTCAAGCGCGACCCGAAACCGATCGCGCCAGATATAGTAAAGAATGCCATTGTCCAGGATGATCTGGCGGCCTTCATATTTTCCGGCCGCTCTCGTCAACATCGCGGCATCGATGTGCGGGCGCTCGATCGCTGCCGTCAGGCTGGGGAGCAGCCAGGCAAATTCGGTTCGTCTGGCGTCATCGGTCTTCGCCAGATTTTCAAGCGCCAGCTTGTGTGCCAGAGGCAGCGCGCGAATGGAGGGGCTTGGGATATCGGGTTGCACGCCGACGCCTTCGAAGTCGCCATGGTCAACGGGATCCTGGATCTGGCCGATCGGCACTTGCACGAAAAAATCATCGTTGAGCGGCTTGCGTGCCACCGGATGCGCGCCACCGGCGGTCCGCTCCCCGATCAGGGTGGCTCGCCCAAGCTTCTTCATCGCATAGGAAAACCATTCTGCGGAGGAAAACGACGTGGAGCCGGTGAGGATATAGACGGGCTTGTCCACCATGCGCTTGCCTGGCAAGCCTGGCAGTACCCATTGTCCGCGCTGGATACGCTTGCCGTCCTCGTTGTAATAGTAGTCGAAGAGTAGCTGGTCTTTCTCGCTGGAGAAGAAATAACTCGCTAGAAACTGCGCCATTTCCAGATGTCCGCCATTGTTATAGCGCAAATCGATGATAACGGCATCCGTATTGCCCAGGAAGCGCATGACGGATGCCGCCGTATCATAGGCGAGTTCCGGATCGGCAAAATAGCTGAATCGTAGATAACCGATATTTCCCTTCAGGCGAGAGACCTCGTCGAAACCGAAATTGGTCTCCTCCAGCCTGCTCGATTCTTCTTGTCGTATCTTGGCCTTGAGCGCCGGGTTGGCCTTTGCCTTGAATTCCGCGATCCATTCCGGGTCAGTCGCCACCAGGAAATGCAGGTCGCCGCTGACTTTGATGAGATCGTCGGTCAGCTTGCTCGCAAACTCCGCCTTCGTGGTCGCCGAGTCATAAGCTCCCTTTTTCAGATGTTCCTGAAGCACCGGCCTAATTTTTCGTGCGATGTCCGGAAATGCGTAGTTTGCATTCAGGGTGCTATCGAGGGAGGCGATGATTGCGCCTTTCTCGTTCTGTGAGATGCCCGGCGCCCCGGCAAAAGCGCTCGATGCGCACATGATGGACAGTGCCGACAGCGTTTGAAGCAGAAACAGGTGATGGCGCATTCTGATGTTACCCCCTCGGTGAAACTCGAGCATACAATATATTGTGCAATATGTTGTAGAAAAATTCGCTGGCAGCGGTCTGGGGAGCAAGCACTTCTGCTTGCGTCCAATACTCCCGGCAGTCACGGGCTTGCGACAGGTTCAGGTAGCGATACCGTATTTATGCTGCGTGGCCGCATATTGCTGCTTGAGCGACTCCAGCTTCGGATGCTTGGGATCGATCTTGCGGATCACCTGCATCTGGTGCTGCGCCTGTTCGGCCAGCGGCGCTTCCCAACCCAGCATGTTGAGCTGGCGCAAAATGGCGTCGACGGAGGCGAACAGCACGGGCAGGTTGCCCGGCGTCTTGCGCAGGGCCTGGCGCAGCACGAAGACGGCGCCCTTGAGTTCCCCGCTTTCCGACTTGCTGGCCGCGTCCTGCATCAGTTCCTGCACCTGGTTCGTGATCTGCTGACCCATGCCTTGCGCCAGGTCATGGCGTCCCGCTTTTTCAAACACGTCCACGGCTGCTTCCATCGTCACTTCGCTGTCGGCTTCGTTGACGAGTTTCATCATGACGTCGGACGCGGCCTGTTCCAGGTTGTTCTTCAGGCAGCTCTGCACCAGGCCCACCTTCAGCTGCGTCGACAGGCCGCGCGCGCCGTCGAGGGCGGCGGCGGCCAGCTGCAGCTCGCTGGCGGCGGCGATGTCGTTGCCCGACAGTTCATGCAGCATGGCGGCCGAGATGGCGCGGCACGCTTCCACGTTGGCGCCGCCGCGCAGCGAGCGCTCCATGTCGCGCAGCACGCCGCTCGCCTGCGGTGCGTCGCCTTTCTTCACCAGCGTTTTCACCAGGTTGACGTGGTCTTCCGGGTCGCGGAATTCCGAATACTTCGCCTTGGTGACGACCTGCTTGTAGGCCCGCTCGGCCGCGCCGATGTCGCCCGTGTCGAATGCAATGCCGCCCAGGTGGCGCAGCCGGCGCACCATGTGCGGCGATATGGCCACGGCGTCTTCGAGGATTTTCTTCGCCTGCAGCTGCTGGCCCATGGCTTCGTGGTTCTTCGCCAGCAGGTCGTAGGCGGCCATGTAGCGGGGATTGACTTCCACCAGTTCCAGCAGCGCATCCTGCGCATCCTCGTGGCGCTGCTGCTCGAACAGCGCGCGCGCCAGTCCCAGGTGGGCCCAGGCCATGGGCCGGGTGGCCAGCATGTCGGCGTAGATCTGTTCCGCCTCCTTCCATTCACCCAGGGTGATGTGCAGCTCGGCGCGCAGGCGGGCGAAATCGGCCGCCAGACGCGGGTGCTGCAGTTCGGCCGCGCGGCAGGTTTTCACGGCTTCGCGCAAATCGCCCTTGTCGATCTGCTGGTAGACGGGCAGGAAGATGGCGCGCCGTTCGATGGCGCGCTCGATGCGTCCGCTCAATACGTCGACGGTAAACGGCTTTAATATGTAATCGGACGGCGTCAGCTCGGCCGCGCTGATCACCTTGCTGTGGATGGCTTCGGAGGTCAGCATGATGAAGATGGTCCACAGGCCGATCAGCTTATGGTGACGCAAGTCTTCCAGCAACTGCTGGCCGTCCTGGCCGTCCGTGCCACTACCAAGATCGTATTCGCACAGGATGATGTCGAACGGTTTCTTCGTCAGCAGGCGGATGGCCGTGCCGGAATTGACGGCGTATTCCACCTTGGTGATGGCGGCCTGGTTCAGCATATTGTGCAGATTGCCCCGCATGCTGGGGTTCGGGTCGACGATCAGGACAGATAAGTCGCTATATTCTGGCATTGTTCAGCTCTCGTTCATCTGTATATGGCTGTGCGGCTCGATGGTGCAACGTAGTTGCCTAATAATATTATTATTTGTCAGCATACTGCAAAGCTGGTGCAAATCGCTAACAAAATGCAGGCGAACGCGCACGGCGCGACACGGCAGGCGCGTACGCTTGCGGGCAGGGCAGGCGCGGGGTATCCTGAAGGCAACCTTTTACGTTTGACCATGCTGGACACTTCGCCTGGAAAGCCGCCATGTATTTGAACGAGACGCGCAAGCAAACCCTGCATCATCTGCTCTCCGGCGGTGGACGGGCCCACGCTGAAAAGTACTTCCCGGAGTTGCGCCGCATGGCCGTCATCAGCCAGTCTTTTGCCCTGGTCAGCATGTTGCTGGTGTGGGCCTTTATTCCGCATGTAAATACGCTTGACATGGGCGCGCTGCTCTATACGCTGGCCGGCATCGTGCTGGCCATCGGCATCAATGTGGGCGCGCGCGCCATCTGGGTGCTGAAACTGGGGGGCGCGGCGGGCATGTGCGCCATCGCCTGTGGCTTCCGCCTGCTGGCGGAGGCGGCGGGCCAGGCGGAATTCTGGATGCAGCCCGTGGGCGTGTTCATGGTGCTGCTGGCGGCGCCGATCTTCAACGGCTGCGCGCTGTATCTGCTCGTCGCCGCCGCCGTCTGGCTGATCCTGAGCTACGGTCATTTCCCGCTGGATCCTGCCATGGCGCATGCGGCCTGGGCGAACTTGCTGATCGCCTACAGCATGCTGTTCGGCCTGGTCCTGAACATCAGTTTCAATCTGTTGCGTCTGCGCGACTTTCGCGCGAGGGAGGCGCTCACCCGTCTGGCCTACCAGGATGGCTTGACGGGCTTGAATAACCGCCGCCGTTTTACCGAACTGACGCAGCAATTGCAGCAGCAGCGGCAACCCATGTACTTCCTGATGGTCGATATCGATAATTTCAAGAAAATCAACGATACCCTGGGCCATGACGCGGGCGACGTGGTGCTGGTCAAGACGGCGCACATCATCGCCGACGCCTGCGGCGGCCACCTGTGCGGGCGCCTGGGCGGCGAAGAGTTCGGCATCGTCTACCTGGGGGACCGGCGCGCCGTCTGCCAGTTCGCCGCCAGCCTGGTCGATGCCGTCTACCTGGCCTTCAATCCGGCGCAGGCCGTGTCGATCAGCGTAGGCATTGCCGAGCTGGCCTGTGACACGGAGCTGGCGCACAGCTACCGCGTGGCCGATGCGTCGCTGTACCAGGCCAAACACCAGGGCAAGAACCGGTATGTCATCGCCTGACGGCATGCACATGAGTCTTGCGGAGGCGCCGGGGAGCGGGTATTCTGTTTGTATTAATATATCAGCCGCAGGCAGGCGACATGTGGCGCAGACGCAGAGTTTCACCGTAACGTGACCGCTGGCGTTTCACCTTTACCAGAGAAAATCCAGCCTTCGTGATGCGCCTTCCTTCCATGAGTACCCTGCGGCGCGTTGCCGTCCCCCTCGCGTTCGGCGGCAACAGCGAGCAGCAGCACACGTATTTCGCGGAACTGCACCGCGTCGGCATGGTCACGCAAGTGCTGGGCATCATCGCCTACAGCCTGACCTGGCTGCTGATGCCGGCGCCGTTCCAGCCGAACCTCACGCATGCCGTGCTGGCGCTGCTGGGCATGCTGGCCAGCCTGGTGGTGCGCTACCGCTGCACCACCTTGCCCGTGCTGACGATTACGGGCGCCTGCGCCGTGCTGGCGCTGACTTTCGGCCTGCGCACCATGGCCGGCGCCGTCCAGCACGCCAGCTTCTGGGTCTTGCCCGTGGGCGTCTTCATGACCCTGGCCATCGCCTCCATCTTCAATGGCGGCCTCAGCTACCTGGCCGTGGTGGCCGGCGTGTGGTGGAACGTGGGCCACGGCCTGTATCCCGTGAACGCGGGCTTGCCCGACGAATCGTGGGCGCCGCTGATGATCACCGTCAGCGTGCTGTTCGGGCTGGCGCTGAACGTCAGCTTCAGTTTATTGCGTCTGCGCAACTATCACGCCAAGCAGGAGCTGATGCGGCTGGCCTTCCAGGACAGCCTGACCGGCATCAACAACCGCCGCATGTTCACGCAGCGCGCGCAGCAGATGCATGGCGCGCCGCACGGCGGCATGCTGCATTTCCTGATGATCGATATCGACAATTTCAAGGTCATCAACGACCAGCAGGGCCATGATGCGGGCGACGAGGTGCTGATGCGCACGGCCGCCATCATCGCCGACAAGGCGCAAGGCCATCTGTGCGGGCGCCTGGGCGGCGAGGAGTTCGGCATCGTCTACGCAGGCGACCGCGACGCCGTATGCGCCTTTGCCGGCTCCCTGGTCGAGGCCGTCAGCCAGGGTTTCCTGACAGTCCAGTTCGTGTCTATCAGCGTGGGCGTGGCCGAACTGGACCGCAGCAAGGAGCTGGGTCACAGTTACCGGCTGGCCGACGAAGCGCTGTACCTGGCCAAGCGCCAGGGCAAGAACCGCTATGTGATCGTCTGACGCTATTGTTGCAAGTTGGGGAAAACTGCCGCTTTCCGGGGGCAAAGCCATAAGTTCCGGTCATAAAGCAGGGGTAAAACGGGTATAATGCGCGCAAAGGAAATTTGCCGTACGAAAGATATTGTCATACCTACCTTTAACCCGCAGCCACGCTGCATCAACCACCTTCCAATCATGTTGATACTGCCGGGTTCCAATGCCCTGTCCGTTTTCCGTAGCCACCGTCTGTTAAGCCAACTGCAAGCCGTTTCGCCTGCGATTGTTGCCGTGCAAGCACGCTATGTCCATTTCATCGATGCCAGCGCGCCTCTCACCAACGACGACAGCACGCGCCTGGGCGCCTTGCTGACGTACGGCGAGCCGGCCCACGCTGACAATACGGAAGGCGCTGCCGAAGAATTCTTCGTCATCCCCCGTTTCGGCACGATTTCGCCGTGGGCTTCGAAAGCCACCGACATCGCGCACAACTGCGGCATGGCGCACATCAAGCGCGTCGAACGCGGCATCGCCTTCCGCATCAACCTGAAATCGGGCATCCTGGGCAGCGCCATCGGCGCCGGCAAATTGACGGACGAGCAGGTACAGGCCGTGGCCGACCTGCTGCACGACCGCATGACGGAATCCGTGCTGCGCAGCGCGGACGACGCCAAGGACCTGTTCCGCACCCTGGAAGCGCGCCCGCTCGAATCGATCGACTTGCTGGGGCAGGGCAAGGCCGCGCTGGAAACGGCGAACACGGAGCTGGGCCTGGCGATGTCGGAAGACGAAATCGACTACCTGGATGCCGCCTTCACCAAGGCTGGCCGCAACCCGACGGACGTGGAACTGATGATGTTCGCGCAGGCGAACAGCGAGCATTGCCGCCACAAGATCTTCAACGCCGACTGGACCATCGACGGCGTGGCGCAGCCCAAGTCGCTGTTCGGCATGATCAAGAACACGCACGAACTGCAGCCGAAGGGCACCGTCGTCGCCTACAGCGACAATTCCTCGATCATGGAAGGCGCCACGGTGTCGCGCTTCTACCCGCGCGGCGCCAGCCACGAATACGCGGCATCGACGGAATTGACGCACACCCTGATGAAGGTGGAAACGCATAACCACCCGACGGCCATCTCTCCATTCCCCGGCGCTTCCACAGGCGCGGGCGGCGAGATCCGCGACGAAGGCGCGACGGGCCGCGGCGCCAAGCCGAAAGCCGGCTTGACGGGTTTCACGGTATCGAATTTGTCGCTGCCGGACGCCGTGCGCAGCTGGGAAACGGCCGCCTCCGTGACGGCGCCCCTGGCCGCGCGTAGCGACGCGGAGCAATACGGCAAGCCGGAACGCATCGCGTCGCCGCTGCAAATCATGATCGAAGGTCCGCTGGGCGGCGCCGCGTTCTCGAACGAATTCGGCCGCCCGGTCCTCGGCGGCTACTTCCGCACGTATGAACAGAACGTCGGCGCGAAAGAAGCGGGCGCCCCTGACGCCGTGTTCGGCTACCACAAGCCGATCATGATCGCCGGCGGCATCGGCAATATCTCGGCGCAGCACACGCACAAGAACGACATCCCCGTCGGCAGCCTGCTGGTGCAGCTCGGTGGCCCGGGCATGCGCATCGGCATGGGCGGCAGCGCCGCTTCGTCGATGACCACCGGCAGCAACACGGCCGACCTGGACTTCGATTCCGTCCAGCGCGGCAATCCGGAAATGGAACGCCGCGCCCAGGAAGTCATCAACGCCTGCTGGCAAATGGGCGCCGACAACCCGATCATCTCCATCCACGACGTGGGGGCGGGCGGCCTGTCGAACGCTTTCCCGGAAATCACCAACGACGCCAAGCGCGGCGCGATTTTCGACCTGCGCAAGATCCCGCTGGAAGAATCGGGCATGGCGCCGAAGGAAATCTGGAGCAATGAATCGCAGGAACGCTACGTTCTGGCCATCGCGCCGGAAAGCCTGCCCCTGTTCAAAGCCATGTGCGAACGCGAACGCTGTTTGTTCGCCGCCGTGGGCGTGGCCACCGAAGAGCGTCAATTGAAACTGATCGACCCGGAACTGGGCAACGAGCCGGTCGACATGCCGATGGACGTCTTGCTGGGCAAGCCGCCGAAGATGCAGCGCGACGTGGTCCACGTGGCCAACGATTTCCCCGCCATTGATCTCACCGGCATGGACCTGGTGGATGTGGCGCAAAAAGTGCTGCTGCTGCCGACCGTGGCCGACAAATCCTTCCTGATCACCATCGGCGACCGCAGCGTGGGCGGCATGACCGTGCGCGACCAGATGGTGGGACCGTGGCAAGTGCCGGTGGCCGATTGCGCCGTCACCACCATGAGCTTCGAGGGTTATCTGGGCGAAGCGATGGCCATGGGCGAACGCACGCCGCTGGCCGTCATCGACGCCGCCGCCTCGGGCCGCATGGCCGTGGGCGAAGCTGTCACCAACATCGCCGCCGCGGCCATTGGCGACATCTCCGACATCAAATTGTCCGCCAACTGGATGGCCGCCTGCGGCCAGCCAGGCCAGGATGCGGCCCTGTACGACACGGTGAAAGCCGTCGGCATGGACCTGTGCCCGGCGCTGGGCATCAGCATCCCCGTCGGCAAGGATTCGCTGTCGATGCGCACGACGTGGAAAGACGAGAGCACGGGCGCGGCGAAATCCGTCACGTCGCCCGTATCCCTGATCGTTTCCTCGTTCGCGCCGGTGACGGACGTGCGCAAGTCGCTGACGCCGCAGCTGAAGACGGACCAGGGCGACACGTCCTTGATCCTGATCGACCTGGGCCGCGGCAAGAACCGCCTGGGCGCATCGGCGCTGGCGCAAGTGTTGCAGCAGCTGGGTAATGAAACGCCGGACGTCGACAGCGCGGAAGACTTGAAAGGCTTCTTCGCCGCCATTCAAAAGCTCAACAGTGACGACAAGCTGCTGGCCTACCATGACCGTTCGGACGGCGGCCTGTACGCCACCCTGACGGAAATGGCCTTTGCCGGCCACACGGGCATGTCCGTCAACCTGGACATGCTGACCATGGAAGGCGAGCATTCGAGCGACTGGGGCGACGCCAAGAACTGGGCCGGCCAGGTGGCGGAACGCCGCAATGAACTGACCCTGCGCGCCCTGTTCAGCGAAGAGCTGGGCGCCGTGATCCAGGTGCGCGCGGAAGAAAAGTCGCTCGTCATGGACGTGCTGCGCACCTTCAACCTGGGCGCCTGCAGCCATATCATCGGCAAATTGAACGACCGCGACGTGATCGAATTCACGCGCGACGCCAAGCTGATTTACACCCAGCCGCGCGCGGACCTGCACCGCCTGTGGAGCGAAACGAGCTGGCGCATCGCCCGCCTGCGCGACAACCCGGCCTGCGCGGACGCCGAATACGACCGCCTGCTGGACGCGCAAGACCCGGGCATGTCGCCGATCGTCACCTTCGACCAGAACGAGAACATCGCCGCGCCATTCATCGCCACCGGCGTGCGTCCGCGCGTCGCCATCCTGCGCGAGCAGGGCGTCAACTCGCACATCGAGACGGCCTACGTGATGCACCAGGCCGGCTTCACGGCCGTCGACGTGCACATGAGCGACCTGATTGCCGGCCGCGTCAAGCTGGACGACTTCCAGGGCGTCATCGCCGTGGGCGGCTTCTCGTACGGCGACGTGCTGGGCGCGGGCGAAGGCTGGGCGAAGACCATCCTGTTCAACGCCAGCCTGGCGGAACAGTTCGCGCGCTTCTTCAACCGCACGGACAGTTTTGGCCTCGGCATCTGCAACGGCTGCCAGATGATGAGCAATTTGAAATCCATCATCCCCGGCGCCCACGCCTGGCCCAAGTTCACGCGCAACAAGTCGGAGAAATTCGAAGGCCGCTTTGCCATGGTCGAAGTGATGGATTCCCCATCGATCTTCTTCAACGGTATGGCCGGCACCCAGGCCGGCATCGCCATCGCCCACGGCGAAGGCTACGCCGACTTCTCGCAAACGGGCGACATCACCCAAGTCACGAAAGCCATGCGCTTCGTCGACAACAAGGGCGCCGCCACCGAAGCGTATCCGTACAACCCGAACGGCTCGCCGGAAGGCATCACTTCCGTGACCACGCCGGACGGCCGCTTCACGGTGCTGATGCCGCACGCGGAGCGCGTGTTCCGCTCGGTGCAGCAGTCCTACCATCCTGAAGCGTGGGGCGAGGATTCGCCATGGATGCGCATGTTCAGGAATGCGCGGAAGTTTGTGGGGTAATTAAGTTATTTACGGCGTGGCGTCTGGATCCAGGGCGCTGCTGTTGGGATAGGAATGAAAAAGCCGCTGTCGGGAGACAGCGGCTTTTTTTGCATATATCTTACTTTATATTGTCAATATTAAATTATTTCATATCGAATTAATTGCAAAAATTACAAAAACTTATTAAAATAAAAATTCCACTTTGATAAGGAATGCCATGCGACAGCTTGCTTTCAGCCGTATCGCCGTACTCATGGGCACTTGCCTGACAGGCCTGGCCATCGCGGCGCCCACCGTGCACTTGTCCGCCAGCCCGGAGGTGGTGGCCAAGGGGACGAGCACCTCGATTGCCTGGGATGCCTTGGGCGCCGAATCCTGCGCTTCGTCGTGGGCGCCGTCGCTGCCCCTGACGGGGTCGTACACGCCGCCGGCGCTGCAGGCGGCCACCAGCTATACGGTGACGTGCCAGGGTGGCGGGGCCAGCGTGTCGCAGCAAGTGACGGTGCAGCTGGCGCCCGCCTGCGTGACGAACTGTTTTACCAAACGCTGGATCTATTTTTATGGCGGCATTGCCTGGGGTACAAAAACCGCGAACGCGGACTTCAACAAGCTGTCGGCACTGATCGTCAACGCGGCAGCGCTGGGCTATAACGGCATCGTCGTCAATATCGGCGGCGAAGACTCATATATTTCCGACTCGCGCGATGCGCCCGATTTTGCCGGCAACCTGGCGGCCATCAAGCAATTGGCGCTGGATAAAGGCATCGAACTGATACCGATGGGCGGCCATCCGCAGATACCGGCACAGTTGCAACCGGAACTTGCCGAAGCGGTTCCCGTGGTGGATACGCCGTTTGTCGTTGCCAATGGCGTGGCCAGGGTCGCCACCCATTGGCTGGCAAATGATAATTTTGCCGCAGGAAAAAGCGATTGGGACCTGTGGGACCTGAATATCCAGCATGATCCGACGGAAGGACACAACGGGCCAGGATCGCTCAAGCTGGTGCAACCCAACGGCTTTGACCCGGTCGCCGCAGGCGCCCAGCCAAAGCGGCACGAGCAAACGCGTTTGCACCGCCGCTTTGTCAATTTGCAGCCATTCACGTCCTACCGCGCCTCGTTCTGGATCATGGTTAAAAATTACAAGGCGCCATTAAAGGTCCAGGTACTGGACGATACAAGCACCATTCCCCTGTATGACAGCCTGTATCCGCTGGGATGGGGAAGCAGCAATGGTGCGTGGAACGCCAAGCCGAATGCACTGGGGGCCTATGGCGAGTGGAAAAATATCACCATCGATTTCAATACCAGGGAGTTTGGCAACATTAATTTCTATGTGGGCGCGTGGAGCAACGCCAAGAATGACGAGCCGGGGGAAGCGTGGATAGATGATATGCAGATCCGGGAAACAGGTTTGGCCCATCCCGTCGTGCGCAATCACCTGGAAGTCAGCGTGCGGTCGAAAACCACGGGCACCGTGTACAAGGAGGGGCTCGATTTCACCGTTGCCAACGAGTCGCTGAACATACTCAACGGGCGCATTCCCGATGGAAGCCAGCTGCTGGTATCGTGGTATCAGCAAGCGAAGAACATGATGCCCGTCTGGACGGCGCCGGCCAGCGCTTGCCCGCCCGAGTATATGGCCTGGCAAAGGACGGGCTATGAAAAAATCAAGGAACTGTATCCATCCAGCAAGAAATTCTTCATCAATTATGACGAATGGCGCATCATGAACTGGGACCCGAGCTGCCAGTACGCGAGCGCGGGTGCCTACCTGGCCGGCACGATGACGGCCATGCAGGCCATGCTCAAGCAGGTCAATCCGGGTGTGGAACTGTATGTGTGGAACGACATGTTCGATCCCGACATGAATGCCGTCGACAAGTATTTCATGGTCAATGGCAGCCTGCTGGGGGCTGCCGATGGCATCCACCCGAATACCGTCATCGTCAACTGGACGCAGAGGAACGTGTACGTCAAAGCGCCGCCGATCCCGCTGCAGCAGTCTTCGTTGAAATTTTTCCACGACCGCAACCTCAAGCAGGTGATCGCCCTGTATTACGACGACTTGCCGCTGACGGACGAATGGCTCGACAACCTGGATGCGGCCGAAGCGGACGGCGTGACGGGCGTCGATGGCTTCATGTACACCACCTGGGTCGACAATGGCAAATATGACGACCTGGCAGCGGTCGCCAGCAAGATCAAGGCGCGCGCCAAGGCCCGCTGGCCGCAGTGACGGTGGGCGGCGCATCGCTTGTATTCCAGGCATGCGCCCCCAGTTGACTGGAAGTGGCCGCTCGTATTGCAGCCGCATCCACGCCAACCCGGAGGTGTACCATGAGTTTCGATTCCTTTCTGTCCAAACTGAAGACCAAAGCCAGCGAACTGAAAACCGAGGCCTTGAAATACAAGAACAAGGATTTCCTGAACGCCGCCATGGCGGGGTCGGCCCTGATCGCCATGGCCGACGGCAGCGTCAGTGCGGAAGAAAAGCAGAAGATGGTGAAGTTTATTGAAAGCAACGACGCGCTCTCGGTGTTTACCACCACGGACGTGATCAAGGCTTTCCAGGAATATGTCGGCCAGCTGGAGTTCGACAAGGATATCGGCGAAGCCAAGGCCTACCAGGCGCTGGGCAAGATGAAGTCGAATGTCGAGGCGTCGCGCTTGCTGGTGCGCATGATTATCGCGGTGGCTTCGTCGGACGGCAATTTCGATGCCAACGAGCAGCGCGTGGCGGGCAAGATCGCGCGCGAGCTGGGCTTGACTCCCGGCGAGTTCGAGTTGCAGTAAATTCATTGTCAGTCAGGGCAGGTGGCGGCGCGCATCGGCTTGCGGCCGCCGCCAGCGCTTGCCAGCCCGCTGGTGTTGGCATGAGACTGGCTGCTAGTCTTTATCCCACCACGGCGGCGCGCTCTCCGACCTCGGGCATGCCATCTTCAAAGCACTTATCTTGTAGCGGATCTCGATCACCTGCCCATGGTGAAACGGACCGCGTATCCAGTCGCCGGAATTAAAGAGGTAGGACTTGCCGTTGATGCAGCGTTCGGTCGGCATGTCGCCGATGGGGCCGGTCGAACGCAGGGTGACGCGCACTTCGCCAGTGGCATCGAGCGGCGCGTCGGCGCTTGCATAGAGTATATCTATGCCGACATCGCAGACACGGGTGCTGCCTATCTTGCTGCAGTACTTGATATACGTTTGCTGGCGCGCCATGACCATGTGATCTTCATGCCGCATCGGCTTGCCGTCGTCAAAGGTAAAGCGCAGGATGACTTGCGTGGGCTCGCTGGCAGGATGGCGCATGGTGCTGGTGCAGGCGGCGCTGACCAGGGCCAGCAGGGGCCAGGCCAGCAGGCGCAGGCCGCGCCGCAGCACGGTGAATATCGGGTTACTGCCAGGTGTCTGCATTGCGCTCCATGGGCCGTTGCCATTCGTTCAAGGAATTTGGCGGCGATGATAGCACGCGATGGCGGCGCGCGACTCCCTGGAACTGCGCTACGGTGTAGCGCTATTCATTTCTTGCAGGACTTTTTTACACGGCAGGCCGTGGCCTGCGCCGCGCCTGCCGCGTTATCCTGCCGCCTCAACGCGATGCCAGGCCGACGTTTTGTACGCGGGAAGGCACGATGTCGCCGCCCGACAGTTTCTGCGACGGCAGCACCATCACCAGTTCGCCGTCGATGCTGCCGTCATCGTTGTGGTCGATGCGTACCTTCAGCTGGCGGTCCAGCGCGACGAAGGCGTTGCGGTCGGTGGCGACGATGCGGTGCTCGTCCTGCTTGCCGATACGCGCATACATGACGGCGCCAGCGAGGCGCAGTTCCAGGGTGTCGCCATTCGACAGGTCATAGGCGCCGACGAATTTCTTGAAATCCTGGCGCATCATGTAGCGCGGGTGGTCGGGCACATCGATGCGCAGCGAATTGCCCGGCACGGTGACGGTGTGCTCCGGCGCCAGTGTCTGTGCGGTGGCTGCCGTGCTGGCGGCAGCGAGGCACAGGAGTGTGCCCAGGATGATGGTTTTCATGGTGTCTTCCTCGATGGTTGATGAGCTCTGACGCATGATGCGGGCGGGCATGGGGCAGGAACCAGTCTAGACACGGGTTTGGCGCTGCGCATCCTCCATTCGATGGAGAAAGGCCTGAATATTTTGCATGGCGGGCCACCGCATGGCTGCGGTTTATGCCGCGCCGGCTGTCAGCGGGGCTATGCAGTCACGCAGTGATTCATTTCTTGCAAAACCTTTTTGCACAGCACTCCGTAGCCGACGCCGGTGCCGCGTTTGTGCTCGGCCAGGTCATAGCTGGCGCTGATGTCGCGCCATTCCACGCTGCCGGGCAGGGGGCGCAGGGCGTCGTCGAGATCCATCTCGAAGTGGATGAAGTGGCCATCGGCGCTCAGCAGCTTGCCGTACACGGCGGGCATGCCGGGAAACGCCAGCTGCAGGTCGAGCATGATGGCCGCCTCGAGCGCCACGCCGTGGCTGGCCGCGCACTCGCACAGGGCGTCGGGCAGGGGACGCGCGCGCCACCAGGCCGCCGTCTGGCGGATGGCCGCCAGGGTCAGCGCGTTTTGCTGCTGGACGCAATATTGCTTGCTCATGGCTGCCACGCATGGGGAAAGATGGCCGGGCCGGGGATGATGGCACTGGCCCGGCACCTGTCTGCCGCGTCAGCCCGCCGCCCTAGCGCGCAGCCAGGCTCAGGCTTTGCACGTGGGCCGGCACGATGGCGCCGCTGGCCAGTTTCTCTGCCGGTACCTGCATCAGCACTTCGCCGCCCACGCCGCCATTGTCGCGCAGGTCGATGCGTATCGCCAGCTGCCGGTCGAGTGCGACGAAGCTGTCGCTGTCGGTGGCGATGATGCGGTGCTCATCCTGGTCGTCGATGCGCGCATACATGATGGTGCTGATGGCGCTGGCATTGCGCAGGTACAGCACCTGGCCGTTCGACAGTTCATAGGCGCCGCGGAACTGGCCAAACGTTTCCGGGCTCATGAAGTGTTTATGGACGGGCAGTTCGATCGTGTGCAGGCGTCCGCCGGGAATGGTGACGGTCTGGCTGTCGGGCAACGTTTGTGCATTTGCCAGCAGGGCGCAGACGCCCAGTGTGCCGGCGAGTATCCATGTTTTCATTTTTCGGCCCATCCTTGAATTGTGCCGCCATGCCGTACTGGCGCGGCGAGGTTGTGTGGTTGCCACGGAAAGTCGGACCGGCCTGCCTGCGACGGTGCGGTCACGCTGGCAAGGCGCTGCCAGCCGGTGTTGGCAGTGTAGGCAGGCAAGTTGCCCAGCACATCATCCGATCGGATGACACGGCCTCAGGCGTCAAGGTGGGCCAGGGGCGCCGTCGCGCCGTGGATCAGGGCGATCAGCTCGCCCTGGCGCCGGGTATCCGTCTTCAGGTAGGTGTGGTGCAGATGCGTCTTGACGGTATTGACGCTGATGCCGCAGCGCGCGGCGATTTCCTCGATGGTGGCCCCTTGCGCCAGTGCCTTGCCTACCAGCGCTTCGGCCTGCGTCAAGTCAAACAGCTGGCGCAAGGCGGGGACGGAGGTGCTCGTTTTTGCGGGATCGCGTGCGATCAGCAGCGCGCATGCAGGCTGGCAATCGGCCAGCGGGGTGACGGTCAGGGCCAGCGGCGCTTGCTGCTTGCGCGCCAGGCGCAGCGACTGGCATTGCGGTGCGCCGCCGGCGCCGGCGATAACCAGGCGCACGGCGCGCGCCAGGTCGGGCGGGACGGCGTGTGCCAGCTGCGCCGCATGCAAGGCATGGCCGGCGGGGGTGGCGAAGCGCAGTCCGAGGTTGGCGTCGAGCACCAGCACGGCGGCGCCCATGACGTCGAGCGCCGCCAGCGCGCAATGGCTGGCCAGCTGCGTCTCGCGCAGGCGCTGCTGCAGGCACAGGGCGCGTTGCAGATGCGGCAAGAGTTCCTGCCATTGCGGGCCGCTCAGGCCAGCGCTGTCGAGCTGTGGCCAGTCGCCCTCGCCGCAGGCCGCGTCGTACATGGTGCCGATCAGCTTGCCCACATCCGCCCTTACTGTCGCCGTACCCATGCTTGCCCCCATTTCCTCATTACATCAGTGTGCCGCGGGCGTGCAGGTGCGGAACTGGGTAAGGGCAGTGTGGCACAGCGATCCACCCTGCCTTTGTGAGGAAGGGCTGATTGCTGCCATCTGGCCTGGGCATCTTTCAAGATAGTACAAAGACATCGGTGCTGCAATGGCCGGCGGAAATCTGCCTGAATATTGTTCTGTAGGAAACTTGCGCGAGAAAAACACTCTGGTGATGTAAGATTCGCACTGTGTCTGATTTTACATTTACCCATTACCCATGAGTTCAATAATGATTCCCGACGTCGCCCTGGTCGACAACACCGAACAACGCACGCCGCTGGTACTCGTGCTCGACTGCTCCGGCAGCATGGACGGCGAGCCCGTTGCGCTGCTCAATGAAGGGCTGGCCTTGCTGGAACAGGAACTCAAGTCCGATGTGATCGCCTCCAAGCGCGTGCGCATCCTCGTGATCCAATATGGCGCGCACGATGAAGCCGTGGTCGCCAGCAACTGGTGCGACGCCATGGATTTCACGGCGCCTCGCCTTGAAGCGAACGGCACCACGCCGACGGGCGCGGCCGTGGAACTGGCGCTGGCCGAGATCGAGCAGGAAAAGCAGCGTTTCCGCCAGGCCGGCGTGGCGTACACGCGACCGTGGCTGTTCCTGATGTCGGACGGCGAGCCGACGGACCGCTGGCAGCACGGCGCCGAACAGGCGCGCGCGGCCGAGCAGGCCAATAAAGTGGCGATCTTCCCCATCGCCGTCGGCGACAATGCGAATATCGACTCGCTGGGACAGTTTTCCAGCCGTGGCGAACGGGGAGTGAAACAGCTGAAAGGCTTGCAGTTCCGCGAACTGTTCCTGTGGCTGAGCGCCAGCATGCAAGTGGTGTCGCAATCGCGTCCCGGTGCGCAGGCACAGCTGGCGTCAACGGACGGCTGGTCCGTCGTGAATACGTGAACGCCCGCTGATCCATGGCGACAGTAAGCAATCATTGGCGCGTGTTTGGCGCTTCCGTCACGGGCAAGGCGCACCTGGACAAGGACATCCCTTGCCAGGATGCGCACGCGCACGCCGTCGTGAATGGCGTGCTGGTCGCCATCGTCTGCGACGGCGCCGGTTCTGCCCGCTATAGCGAACACGGCGCGCAGTTTGTTGCCGCGCACGCCGTGCAGGCCCTGGCCGGACGGCTGGAGCAGGGCGCCACCGTGCAGGATTTACAGGACGGCGCGCTGGCGGGCACCCTGGCACAGATCCGCGCCGCGCTGGACGACATCGCCAGCGCCGCCAACGCCACGCTGGACGACTACGCCAGCACGGTGGTGGGCGTGGTCATGGGCAAGGACAGCGGCTTCTTCTTCCACCTCGGCGATGGCCTGGGCGTGGCGCAACTGGGCGACGGCGGCGAGCTGATCTCGCTACCTGCCAACGGCGAGTATGCCAACGAAACCTATTTCATCAGCGGCGAGCGCTGGCGCGAACAGCTGCGCCTGCTTGCGATTCCACAAGCCGTGCGCGGCGTGGTGCTGATGTCCGACGGCTGCATGCCGTTTGCCATGAGCAAGAACAATGCCTCGCTGTACGCGCCGTTCATGGATGCCGTGCAAGGCTATCTGCGCACGGTCGACAGCGTTGAATCAGGCAATGCGGCGCTGGCCTCCACGCTGGCCGACCCGCGCACGCACCAGATCACGGGCGATGACAAGACCTTGCTGCTGGCCTTGCGTACATGAGCCGGAAGCAGGGTGTGACGCCGGGCCTGAGTCCGGGTGGGAAAATTTGGCTGGACAAAGTCCGTAGTCTGATCCTGGGCAAACTCGTCAAGAGCGGCGGCGCGGGCAGCGTCTACCTGTTACCCGATGCGCCCGCCCAGGTCGCCAAGCTCTACCATCCGCACCTGGACCGCGCCGCCAACCGGCGCAAGCTCGAAGCGATGCTGGAACTGTCGCCCGAGCTGCCCGACCAATTGGAAAACGGCAAGCGCTACGTGCAGATCGCCTGGCCGCAGGCGGCCGTGTTCGACGGCCAGGGCGGCTTTGCCGGCTTCGTCATGCCCCTGCTGGACATGGCGCAAACGGCCGAGCTGGAACAGGTCATGCAGGAGCGCCAGGCGCGCGCGGCCGGCTTGCCGACGGGACTCGGTCCCAAGCTGACCCTGGCCGCCAACCTGGCCGCCGTGATCGACGCGCTGCACCAGCAGCAGCATTACGTGGTCGACCTGAAACCCGTGAACCTGCGCTTTTACCGCGATTCCCTGTACATCGCCATGCTCGACTGCGATGGTTTCAGCATCCAGGGCCATGCCGAGCGCTTTCCTGCCGAGCAATTCACGGCCGACTACCTGGCGCCCGAGTTCCAGCGCAAGGGCATGCCGGCGGGCACGGAAATGGCGCAAGACCGCTTTGCCCTGGCCGTCGTCATCTTCCAGCTGCTGAACTTTGGCATCCACCCGTACAGCGGGCGGCCCGGCAATGCGCAAGTAGCCAGCGACATTCCCGGCCGCATCCGCGACGGCTGCTATGCGTATGGCGTCAAGCGCCACAAGCAGCTGGCACCCAACGCCACCAGCGGCCACGCGCTGATGCCGCCCGAGTTGCGGGCCATGTTCGACCGCGCCTTTTCCCCGTCACCGAAACCGCAGCGGCCATCGGCGGCCGACTGGGCGCAGTTGCTGCGCGGCTATGCGCAGCGCAGCGGCGGCAAGCTCGTCGTCTGCGCCGCGAATCCCGAACACCAGCATTTTGCGGGCCATGGCTGCGCGGCCTGCGCGCGCGAGAAAGTCATCGCTGCGGCCGCGCAGGCATCCGTGCAAGCGCAACAGTTGCAACGGCAACAGCAATCGTTGCCGCTGCAACGCAGCGCGCGCCGCACGGTGCCGGGGCAGGCGCCGGCCGCCATCCCCGTGGCGGCCAACACTGGCGGCGGCATCAGCGGCAAGGGCTGGGCCGTGGTGGTGCTGCTGATCGTGCTGTTCCTGATCGGCTTCACGGCCTGGACTTCGTCGCCCGATGCAGTGAAGGACAAGGCCAGCCTGCAGGCGCAAGCCGACCAGGCGGCAGGCCTGGAAGTATTTTCCTGGCGTCCGCGCAGGACGGCCGGCTTCCAGCCGTCCGACGCGCGCAAGGCCGTGCGCAGCCTGTCGCAAGCGATCAGCAAGGGCGACGACGCTGCCGTCACGCGGGGCTTGCAACTGCTGTACCGTGCCGGCGAAGAAAAGCAGTCCGGCTACGGTGGCGACCGCACGCAGGCGCAGCTGCGCGCCTCGTTGCTGGAAGGCCTGGGCTGGGTGCCCGGCTATGAGCCGGCGCTGGTCGCCAGTTATCTTGATCTGCTGCAAGCCAACCCGCGCGACCATCTGGTGGCGGCGGCCATGGGCCGCATGCACCTGAGCCTGAACGAACCGCAGGCGGCGCGCCAGTACTTCGAGCAAGCCGTGTGGGCGCGCCCGACCGATGGCCCGGCCTGGCTGGGCATCGCGGCGGCTGCACAGCTGCGCGGTGGCGACGAGCGCGATGCCGTCAATCTGGTGGCGCTGGCGCGGCTGACGGCTTACCGTTATGCCGTGCAGAACGCCTTGCCGGCGGATCCGGGCGAGCCGGCCGACAATGGCGTCGCGCGCACGATGCAGCGCATGGACCTGACCGCCAGGGTGTTGCGCCTGGCGCAACCGGGCGCCTACCAGAAGCGCTGGGACAAGACGCTGGCCGAGGGCGTGCTGCTGGCGCAAAAGCTCCAGGCCATGCCGCCCCTGCGGGACCAGGTCGGCGGCGTGCAGCGCGAGACGATGACGACGGTCGACTATGGCGTGCTCGACAAACAGCACGCGACGGGCGAAAACCGTTTGACCCTGACCATTGCCGCCGACGGCAGCCTGACGTACGCGGCGGCGGAATTGCCGATGGAACCCATGCTCAACAAGGTGCTGCTCGATAGCGTGCAACGCTGGACCTATCTGCCTGCCGTGCAGCACGGCCAATTGCTGGACGCCAAGGTGGTGGTACTGGTGCGTTACCGCGATGGCCGGGTCAGCTTCGTGCCGGGCGGTGTCGCCGTCACGGCGGAACATTAGAGGAATACCATGAAAATCAAGACGATATGCGCCGTGCTTGGCGCTTCCTTGCTGTGCCCAGGCATGGCGCAGGCGGACATCGTGCAGCGCCAGGTGGTGACCAGCATGGCTGGCGAGCCCGATAGCGAAGGCGGCGATGTGTACACCATTGCGGGCACGACGGCCTGTGGCGGCAAGCAGATACGCATGGATGCGCGCTCGGTGAACCTGGACGAGGCGCCGTACGCAGCGCTGAAAGCCGAGCTGGCCCGGCGCATCCGCGACAGGACGCCCATGCTCGTGACCGTGAAAAAATGCCCGGAGGATGCGAGCGTGCCCATCGTGCGGGAGATCGCCGCCTGCACGCCAGCCGCCTGCGCCGATGGCCGTGCGCGCCTGTACCTGCACGAGAACTTCTTCCCCGTCGAGCAGGAAAAGGCCGCCAACGTGCTGCTGTTGCCTTTGCCGAAAGGCAAACTCCCAGGCACGTGGAAGGTGGAGATTGTCAGCGTGGCCGACCACAAGCTGCGCCTGTCGGGCCAGGTCAACCGCGCCGACTATGCGCAGGGCGAGCTGGTGGGCGGCTATGTCACGTATTACCCGAATGGCAAGATCGAGAAGCAGGTGGCGCAGGATGCCAAAGGCCAGCAAGACGGTATCGGCAGCAAGTACTTTCCTGATGGCACCCTGGAGCTGCGCGGCAACTGGCGCCATGGCTTGCCGGAAGGCGAGCACCGGCGTTATCACGCGACGGGCAAGCTGAGCGAGACGAGCCGCTACCGCGACGGCAAGCAGCTCGACGGGCCCGTGCAAACCTTCGATGAAAATGGCAAGCTGAGCAGCAGTTACGCTTTGCGTGACGGCAAGATGGAAGGCGAGATGCTCACATACTTCCCGGATGGGAAAATCTCCAGCCGCGCGGAAATGCGGCAGGGCAAGTTCAATGGCGTGAGCACGAATTATTATCCCGATGGCGCCGTGCACGCCAGGATGACGCAGGTCAACGATTTACCTGTGGGCGAGGCGCTGGAGTTCTATCCGGACGGCAAGGTGCAAAGCCGCCAGCAGTATGGCGACAAGGGCGGGCTGCTCAGCGTCCAGCGCTACAGCCCCCAGGGCGTGCTGGTGCTGGAACGGCAATGGGATGCGCAGCTGCGCGAGCAGGGCACATCGCGCTCGTGGTACGAGAATGGCAAGCCCGAGCAATCCATCGATTACGTGAATGACCGGCGCGACGGCTGGAGCCGCAGCTGGCGCGAGGATGGCACGTTGCACAGCGAATGCCGGTATGTGGCCGGCAAGGCGCAGGACGGTTGCGGCGAAGCGTCGCCATCCCCGGAAATCGTGCGAAAGGAGCAGGCATGGCGCGCCTTAAATTAAATCACCTTGTTGGCGTCATGCTGCTGTTGCCGGCGCTGGCCCAGGCCGAGATCGTGCAACGGCAAGTGATCACGGCGCTCAAGGCCGCGCCCGGCAACATTGGTGGCGACGTGCTGACCGTGGACGACGACACGGGCTGCGGCGGCCGGCAGCTGCGCATGGATGCCGCGTCGATCGGACTGAGCGAGGAACAGTATGCTGTCATGAAGGTCGAGCTGGCCAACATGATACGCGACAGAAACCCGCTGCTGGTACGCCTGCGTGCCTGTCCGGCGCCCGACCGGACGGGCGCCGATGCCATCCCCGTCATCCACATGCTGCGCGGCTGCGATGCGCACTGTGCCGATGGCAAGGCCCGTCTCTATCTGAACCACAACCTGTCGCGCGGCGAGGCCATGGAGCATGCGCGCTACGCACTGGTCGTACCGCTGCCGCCAGGCAAGACGCCCGGCACCTGGCAAGTCGAGATTTATCACGTGCGCGAAGGCGAGCCGAAGCGGCTGACGGGCCAGGTCAACGCCCCCGATTACCTGGGCGGCAAGCTGGTGGGCAACTACAGCATGTATTACCCGCATGGCCAGCTGGAAATGCAGGTGGAGCAGGACGGGCGCGGCGTGCAGGAGGGTATCCAGACCCGCTATTATCCGGATGGCAAGATATCCATGCGTACCACGTGGCGCAATGGCGTGCAGGAGGGGGAGGAACAGGCTTACCACCAGAGCGGCAAGCTGATCGAATCGCGCACCTACCGCAACGGCGCCCGCGCCGATGGCCTGGTGGAAACGTTCGACCAGGATGGCAAACTGCGCACGCGCATGACGCAGCTCAAGGGCCAGACGGATGGCGAACTGCTGCTGCTTTATCCCGATGGCAAGGTGGAAAGCCGCAGGCAGTATGTCAACGGCATCATCACGGGGCCAAGCACAGACTATTTCCCCGATGGCAAGGTGCGCAGCACGGGCAGCTATGTCGATGGCAAGCCGGCGGGCGAGAGCGTCGAGTATTATCCGGACGGCAAGGTGGCCAGCAGGCACACGCACAGCGGTCACTACGTGTTGCGCAGTAAACAACTGTTCAGCCCCCAGGGCGTGTTGCTCGTGCAGAAGCAGTGGAACGCCGGCGGACGCGAGGAGGGCGCATTGCGCTCATGGCATGCAAATGGCAAGCCGAAGCAGCTGATCGAGTATGTCGATGGCGAGCGCCAGGGCTGGACCCGCCACTGGCGCGCAGATGGCAGCGTGGAAAGCGAATGCCGCTATGTGGCCGACGAGCCGCAGGGGGAATGCACGGGCGAGTCCGCCAAGTTTTCCTACACGGAGGATGGAATTGAGGTGGTAATGCCGGAGCAGCCTGAGCAGCCGCAAGAGTGAGGGAATGCGCGCGGTCGGCACGCATTCCCCTGCATTTACCGGTGCGGCGGCGTCAGCACGCTGGCAATCGCCTTGGGTAAGGTTTCCGGATAATCGCGGCTGAAGTGCAGGCCGCGGCTTTCGCGGCGCGACAGGGCGCTGTTGACGATCATCGAAGCCACGTCGACGAGATTGCGCAGCTCCAGCAAATCGTGCGTGATGCGGAAGTTGCGGTAGTACTCGTCGATTTCTTCTTTCAGCAGGGCGATGCGGTGCTGGGCCCGTTCCAGGCGCTTCGTCGTGCGCACGATGCCCACGTAATTCCACATGAAGCGGCGCAGCTCGTCCCAATTGTGGGAAATCACCACTTCCTCGTCCGCGTCCGTGACGCGGCTTTCATCCCAGTCGGGCAGGTAAGGCGTGCCCAGCTTTTCCTTGCTTTCGATATCTTGCGCGCAGGCACGACCGATGACGATGCATTCCAGCAAGGAATTCGACGCCAGGCGGTTTGCGCCATGCAAGCCCGTGCACGCCGTCTCGCCCACGGCATACAGGCCCGGCAAGTCGGCGCGGCCGGACAGGTCCGTGACGACGCCGCCGCACGTGTAGTGGGCGGCCGGCACGATGGGAATCGGCTGCTTGGTGATGTCGATGCCCAGTTCCAGGCAGCGCGCGTAAATGGTCGGGAAGTGTTCGATGAGGAATTCGGCCGGCTTGTGGCTGATGTCCAGGTGTACGTAATCGAGGCCGCGCTTCTTGATCTCGAAGTCGATGGCGCGCGCCACCACGTCGCGCGGCGCCAGTTCGGCCCGCTCGTCGTGGGCCAGCATGAAGCGCTGGCCGGCCGCCGCGCCCGCTTCAGGCGGCAGCTTCAGCAAGCCGCCTTCGCCACGGATGGCTTCGGTGATCAGGAAGGACTTGGCGTACGGGTGGTACAGGCAGGTCGGGTGGAACTGGATGAATTCCATGTTCGACACGCGGCAGCCGGCGCGCCAGGCCATGGCGATGCCGTCGCCGCTGGCCGTGTCGGGATTCGTTGTATATAAATACACCTTGCCGGCGCCGCCCGTGGCCAGCACGGTGTGCTCGGCGGCAAAGGTCAGGACCTTGCCCGTTTGCTCATCCTGCACGTAGAGGCCGTGGCAATGGGGTTGGGCGTTGCGCTGGGTGGGCTTCATGCCCAGCTTGTCGGAGGTGATGAGGTCGATTGCGCAATGGTGTTCGAACAAGGTGATGTTCGGGTGGGCACGCACCTTTTCTTCCAAAGTGACTTGCACGGCGTGGCCGGTGGCGTCGGCCGCGTGGATGATGCGACGCTGGCTGTGTCCGCCTTCGCGGGTCAGGTGGAAGCCCAGTTCGGCCGTGGCGTCGCGCGTGAACGGCACGCCTTGCTCGATCAGCCATTCGATCGCTTCGCGGCCGTGTTCGACGATGTAGCGCGTGGCGCTCTCGTCGCACAGGCCGCCACCGGCGATCAGGGTGTCTTCGATGTGCTGCTGGTGGCTGTCGCCCGAGTCCAGCACGGCCGCGATGCCCCCTTGCGCCCAGTTGCTGGCGCCGTCGAGCAGCGCGCGTTTGGAAATGATCGCGACGGTGCGCGTCTCAGCTAAATGCAGTGCAACCGATAAACCCGCCAGGCCACTGCCGACAATCGCTACATCAAATTTCATGACATTTATCTTTTTTTAGGGGAAGCATACTATATTCCATTTCCCCCCATTCGGTAATGTGTTGAGATAAATTCTGCAAGCGAAAGATAGCCGCAGCCGTAGCTTGTGGCGCATCAATGCTTGCGCGGAACAGTCCGCCATGATGAGAAGACGGGTATCGGACCGCCGCGCGCATGGCCGCATGCATGGCTTGCCGGTCCGGGCCGCTTCTTGCCGCAGGGGGACCACATGATCCGCATCTTCAGCCATTACGTGTCAAAAACGGCATTCATCCTGCTGTTGCTGGAAATCCTGATCCTGCTGCTGTCGGCCACCCTGACGTCCCTGCTGTGGCTGGCGGATGGCAGCCGCCTGGTGAGGCTGGGCGAGGTGTACCTGTCGTCGTCGATCTTCGCGCTGGTCATCGTCCTGAGCATGAGCACCCTGGGCATGTACCAGCACCGCTCGCGCGACGACATCCGCAACACTTTATTGCGCATCCTGCCCTCGTTCGCGCTGGGTTTTGCCGTGCTCAGCCTGCTGGTGCGCTTCATCCCCGCGCTGCATTTCGGGCGCGGCGGCGTGCTGATCTTCGGTTTGGGCGCCATCGGCGTGCTGCTGGCGCGCCTGGTCGTGTTCAAGTCCTCGCAATCGGCGCTGATGGAAGGCCGGCTGATCCTGGTGGGTGGCGGGGCGCTGGCGCGCGAATGCATGGAGTTGGCGGCCAGCAAGATCGGTTTCCACCAGTTCACGGTGGTGGGATGCATTGATGTGGCCGGTGAGCAATGCTGCGTGCCGGCCTCGGCGCTGCTGCCATCCGGACCGTCGCTGCTGGCCATGGCGCAGCGCCATGACGCGCACGAGATCGTCGTCTCCGTCAGCGACCGGCGCAATGGCGCGTTTCCCGGCAAGCAATTGCTCGAATGCGCGCTGGGCGGCGTGAAAGTGATCGACGCGGCCACGTTTTTCGAGCGCGAAGCGTGCCAGATCCGCATCGATTCCCTGCAGCCCAGCTATCTGATCTATGGCGGCGGCTTCGACCAGAGCTTTTTCCGCGCCGCCTCGAAGCGTTTGTTCGACCTGGCCGCCAGCAGCGTCATCTGCCTGGCCGCGCTGCCCGTGATGCTGGTGACGGCCGCCTGCATCCGCCTGGAGGATGGCGGCCCCGTGTTTTACCAGCAGGAAAGGGTGGGGCGCGACGGCTTGCCCTTCCATGTGCTGAAATTTCGCAGCATGCGCAGCGATGCCGAGCGCGACGGGACGCCCCTCTGGGCGCTGGCCAACGATGCCCGCGTCACGCGCGTGGGCCAGTTCATCCGCAAGCTGCGCATCGACGAGCTGCCGCAGGTGCTCAATGTGTTTCGCGGCGAGATGAGCTTCGTGGGACCGCGTCCCGAGCGCGCCTACTTCGTCGAGCAGCTCAAGGAACAGGTTCCGTACTACAACATTCGCCACAGTATCAAGCCCGGCATCACGGGCCTGGCGCAGGTGCGCTACCAATATGGCGCCTCCGTCGACGATGCCGTGAAAAAGCTGCAATACGACCTGTATTACGTCAAAAACAATAGCCTGTTCCTCGACCTGCTGATCCTGCTCGACACGGTGCAGGTGGTGCTGTTTGGCAAGGGCGGCCGATGATGCGGGAACAGTCGGCGTGGCTGGCGGCGGCCGATGCGGCAGCGCTCAGCCATGGATTGGCGTCGCTGGCCTTCTTCGCGCTGGCCTTGCTGCTCATCAGCAACTGGCGCGCGCGGCAGAACGTGCGCGCCTTGCTCGTCGCCTGCCTGGCCACGGGCGCGTGGGCGACGGGCACGGTGGTGCTGGTGCTGCTGGGACACCGCATTGTGCTGGCCGGCGATGCGCTGGAAATGCTGCGCACCCTGGCCTGGCTGGTGTTCGTGCTGTTGCTGGTCGAGCCGTCGCGTCCCCGCCTGCGCCTCGTGCTGGCCGGCGTCGTCCTCACGGCGCTGGCGCCCGGGCTGTCCGCGCTGGCCTCGTCGTGGCTGGCGTTGCCTTTGCCGGCGCGCATCATCGCCAGCGTCAGCCGCCTGTTGCTGGCCGTGCTGGGCATGCTGCTGGTGGAACAGTGGTACCGCAATACGCCGCCGCTCAAGCGCTGGGGCATCAAGTTCGCCTGCCTGGGCGTGGGCGGCCTGTTTGCCTACGATTTCTACCTGTACAGCGATGCCTTGCTGTTCCGCACGATTAACGACGATATCTGGGCCGCGCGCGGCATCGTCGACGCCCTGTGCGCACCGATGCTGGCCGTATCCGCCGCGCGCAATCCGGGCTGGGCCCTGGGCCTGTCCGTCTCGCGGCAGATGCTGTACCGCTCGGCCGCCTTGCTCGGCTCGGCCATCTATCTGCTGGCGATGGCGGCCAGCGCCTATTATTTACGCTATTTCGGCGGCACCTGGGGTTCCTTGATGCAGATGGCTTATCTGGGCGGCGCAGGCCTGCTGCTGGCCGGCGTGCTGTTTTCGGGCAGCTTGCGCGCCAAGCTCAAGGTCAGCATCAACAAGCATTTTTATAACGCCATCTTCGATTACCGCGAGGAATGGCTGCGCTTTACGCGCGCCCTGTCCGAGGATGGCCCGGCGCTGGGCGAGCGGGCCATCCAGGCCGTGGCGCAGCTGGTGGAAAGCCCGGCCGGCGCGCTGTGGATCTTGCGCGAGCAAGGGCTGTTTGCACCGGCCGCCAGCTGGAACTGGCCGCCGCCGGCCTGGAGCGAACCGGCGGCGGGCAGCCTGTGCCAGTTCCTCGAGGCGCGCCAGTGGGTGATCGACGTGCCCGACTGCCAGGGCAATCCGCGCCAGTACGCCGGCCTGGCCTTGCCGCCGGCGCTGCTGGCCTTGCCCAATGTGTGGCTGCTGGTGCCGCTGACCCTGCATGGCCAGCTGTTCGCCTTCGTGGCGCTGGCGCGGCCCCGCACGGCCATCGGCCTGAACTGGGAAATCCGCGACGTGCTGAAAATTGCCGGCAGCCAGGCCGCCAGTTACCTGGCGCACCGCGAATCGCTGGACTCGCTGATGGTGTCGCGCCAGTTCGAATCGTTCAACCGCATGTCGACCTTCATCGTGCATGACCTGAAAAACCTCGTGTTCCAGCTGTCCTTGCTGTTAAGCAATGCGGAAAAGCACCGCGCCAATCCCGCCTTCCAGGAAGACATGCTGGGTACCCTGGACCATTCCGTGCAAAAAATGAAGACCCTGCTGCAAAAGCTGGCGCGCGGCGAGACGCCGGAAGCGCCGGCGCCGCTGCGCCTCGACGGCTTGCTGCGCCAGGCCGTGGCGGCCAAGGCCAGCCTGGCGCCCGCGCCGCGGCTGGAGATCGTCGACGGCGAACTGACGGTGCTGGCCAACCGCGCGCGCCTCGAGCGGGTGCTCGGCCATCTGATCCAGAACGCCATCGAAGCCACGGCCAGCGATGGCCAGGTGGCCGTGCGCCTGTTGCGCGAGCGCCAGACGGCCGTGGTCGAGCTTGACGATACGGGGCAGGGCATGAGCGAGCAGTTCATCCGCGAGCGCCTGTTCAAGCCCTTCGACACGACGAAGACGGCCGGCATGGGCATCGGCGTGTTCGAAAGCCGCGAATACCTGCGCGAAGTGGGCGGCAGCCTGGAAGTGCGCAGCGCGCCGCAGGTGGGCACGACGTTTCGCGTGATCCTGCCGCTGCATGCCGCGTGAATGGAAAGGACAAGCATGGCCAAGCAGAAATTACTCGTCATCGAAGACGACCCCGGCCTGCAAAAGCAGCTGCACTGGAGTTTCGATGCCTACGAGGTGTTGCTGGCGGGCGAGCGCGAGGCGGCGCTGGCGCTGGTGCGGCGCCACCAGCCGGCCGTCGTGACGATGGACCTGGGCTTGCCGCCCGACCCCGACGGCGCCACGGAAGGGCTGGCCACCTTGCAGCTGATCCTCGCGCTGGCGCCGGACACGAAGGTCATCGTCCTCTCGGGCAACCAGGAACGCGCGCATGCCTTGAAAGCCATCGCCCTGGGCGCCTACGATTTCCACCAGAAACCGTTCGACGCCGACATGCTGGGCCTCGTCATCGCCCGCGCCTTTTATCTGCACGCGATGCAGCAGGAAAACCGCCGCATGCTGCAAACCCAGGCGGACTCGCCATTGGCCGGCATCGTCAGCCGCGATCCCGGCATGCTGAAACTGTGCCGCAGCGTGGAAAAAGTGGCGCCTTCGTCGGCCAGCGTGATGCTGCTGGGCGACTCGGGCAGCGGCAAGGAACTGGTGGCGCGCGGCTTGCACGCGCTGTCCAGCCGCCACGCGCAGCGCTTCGTCGCCATCAATTGCGCGGCCATCCCCGAAAACCTGCTGGAAAGCGAGCTGTTCGGCTATGAACGGGGCGCGTTTACGGGCGCGGCGCGGCAAACCCTGGGCAAGATCGAACTGGCCCACGGCGGCACCTTCTTTCTCGACGAGATAGGCGACATGCCGATGGCGCTGCAGGCGAAGCTGCTGCGTTTTTTGCAGGAACGGGTCATCGAGCGCGTGGGCGGACGGGGCGAGATCGCCGTCGACGTGCGCATCGTCTGCGCCACGCACCAGGATCTGAAGGTGCTGGCCGAGCAGGGGCGTTTTCGCGAAGACCTGTTTTACCGGCTCAGCGAAATCGTGCTGCGCATCCCGCCCCTGCGCGAGCGGGCCGGCGACGCGGCCTTGCTGGCCCACCATTTCAAGAACAAGTTCTGCGCCAGCGAAGGCCGCAGCAACCTGCATTTCAGCGCCGGCGCGCTGCAGCTGATCGAAGCGTATGGCTGGCCCGGCAATGTGCGCGAAGTGGAGAATTGCATCAAGCGCGCCGTCATCATGAGCGACGGGCCGCAGATCGCGGCCGACGACCTGGGCTTGCCTGCCAGCGCCCAGGCCGCGCCCGTGGACGACGCCATCAACCTGCGCCAGGCCCGCGAAGCGGCCGAATACAAGGTGATGGTGCGCGCGCTGGCCCGCGCCGACGGCAATATCGCCAAGGCGGCCGAACTGCTGGGCGTGAGCCGGCCCACCCTGTATGACTTGATGGGGCACCACGGCATCAGGTAGGCCGCTGTATTGATATGGATTAAATATCAAGATTGTGTATGGCGTCGCACATACGCTGGCGCCGCCTCGGCGCATCCTAGCCTCATCCACAACGAGGAGGCGCCATGAACGCGATCAGTTTATTGATGAAGGACCACAAGGCCGTCAAGGCCCTGTTTGCCCAATATGAAGGCTTGAGCGACCGCTCCTTTGCCACCAAGAAAAAGCTGGCCGACCAGATCTGCCAGGAATTGACCGTGCACACGCAGCTGGAAGAGGAAATCTTTTATCCGGCCGTGCGCCGGCCCATCCACGATGGCGACTTGATGGATGAAGCCGTCGTCGAGCACGCGAGCGCCAAGGAACTGATCGCGCAGATCGAAGCGATGGACCCGGCCGACGACCTGTACGACGCCAAGGTCAAGGTCCTGTCCGAGCAGATCGAACACCACGTCAAGGAAGAAGAGGGCGACATGTTCCCCAAGGTGCGCCATACGGGCGTCGACCTCGATGCGCTGGGCGAGGAAATGGCCGCGCGCAAGCTACAGCTGACGGGCGCCGCCGCCTGACCGCCCCATACAACAACTGACAACAACTGACCAAGGGAGAACTTCATGCAAGCTACGCAACTGTCCGTCTCGGACATCAACCAACCGGGCGTTTCCTGGGGCGCCGTACTGGCGGGCGCGGCCGCGGCGGCCGCCTTGTCCTTCATCCTGCTGATCCTCGGCGTGGGCCTGGGCCTGTCGTCCGTGTCGCCATGGTCGTTCAACGCGACGGCCATCGGCGTGTCGACCATCGCCTGGCTGGCCTTCATGCAACTGGCCGCATCCGGCATCGGCGGCTACATGGCGGGCCGGCTGCGCGTGAAATGGAGTGCTATCCACACGGATGAGGTGCATTTCCGCGACACGGCGCATGGCTTGCTGGCCTGGGCCGTGGCCACGCTGGTCACGGTGGCCGTGCTGGCCGGCGGCACGCGCGCCGTGCTGAGCGGCGCCATTGACGCGGGCAGCGGCGTGGCCGCGGCTGTGGCACCGGCAGCCGCCGCGGGCGCCGGGGCGGCGGGTGCCAAGGCGGGCGAGGGCGGCGGCGCCAATCCGCTCGATTACTTCTCGGACATGCTGCTGCGCGCCGCGCCGGCGCCGGCCGCCGCCAATGGCACGGCGGGCATGCCCGCCGCACCGGTGGCCGATGCGGGCGTCACCATCGCCGACCAGCGCGTGGAAATCGGCAAGATCTTCGCCACCGGCCTGTCCACGGGCAGCCTGGCCGCCGATGACCGCGCCTACCTGGGCCAGCTCGTCGCCAATCGCACGGGCCTGACCCAGGCCGAAGCGGAAGCGCGCGTCGACGCCGTCTACGGCCGCGCCGCCAAGGCCGCCGCCGATGCCAAGGCTGCCGCGCAGCAAGCGGCCGACACGGCGCGCAAGGCCGGTGCCCATACGGCCCTGTGGATGTTCGTGGCCCTGTTGCTGGGCGCCTTCGTTGCGAGCCTGGCGGCAACCTTCGGCGGCCGCCAGCGCGACCATGAGCGCGTGCTGCGCCACGTCACCATCTGAACCCCCACATATCTATAAAGGAGTCTGCCATGCGTTCCATCCTGTTGCTGTTGCTCGGTATTCCACTGCCCATCGTCATCCTGATCGCCCTGTTCGTGCATTAAGAAGTTGACGCAAGTAACGGCGCCCGCCGCAAGCCGGGCGCCGTTTGTGTTGAAGCGGGTCCATGTGTAAGATGGCGCGATCCTTCCACCGAGACTCTCCATGAATGCGACCGCCATCCGTCCCTTGCTGAAAACCGCCGCCATCGCCGCCTTTGCCTGCACCGTGCTGGCCTCATGCTCCACCCTGATCGGCCCGCGCGACGTGAACGTGTCGCTCAGCAAGATGCAGCAAGGGCTGGAGCGCCGCTTTCCCATCGACAAGCGCGTGCTGTCCGTGCTGGACGTCAAGCTGACGCAGCCGCAGCTGTCGCTGCAGCCCGAACGCGACAGAGTGGCCCTCAGCGTGGACGCCAGCGTGATGCCGCCCTTCATCCGCCAGACCTGGCGCGGCAAGCTGGCCATGTCGGGCCGCCTCGTGCTCGACGCCCAGCGCAACGCCGTCTACCTGAGCGAAGCGAGCGTGGATACGGTGAATATCGATGGCATGGATGCGTCGCAGCAGCGCCAGTTCGCCAAGGTGGCCAGCCTGGTAGCCGACCAGCTCATGCATGAAACGCCGATCTACACCTTCAAGCCGGACGAGCTGCGCTATGCAGGCGTGCAATTCGTGCCGACGCAGATCAGGACCACGGGCAACGGGCTGACGGTGACGTTCGAGCCGGTGAAATAGGGCGCGGGAACACGTGCCGGCGGCGCCAGGGCCGGCTCTGCGTCAGGCGCTGGAGTCAGGGAAACAGCCGGGTTGTCGTGTTATTGCGCGGCGTCGCATCCTCGTGGAACAGGTCGGCCAGATATTCGCCCAGCGCATCGGCCTGGATATCATCGGGAATAATGAAATCGGCGGGCCGGCGCTTGCCTTCCGCGCCGAGATAGCATGCGCGCCAGGCGCCCGGACTCCCCCTGACGGCAATCAGCGTGCCAAACACATTGAATCGACATTCCTGCATGAAAATACTCCCAGTTATTGGATGGATTGCCGCCCGCTTGCCTGGCACCGGCTGTGCCGATTATACAAAGCATGGCGTAGCGCCCCGGCACGGCGATTCCTGGGCGGGGGCTGTTGCCTTGGCGATGGGCGGACTATAATCTTGCGTCGCATGCCTGGAGACAGCATGCGACGCAAGATGAAGTCAGACCATAATTATTAAAGGAATCTTCGTGAAACGTTCGCTTATCAGCGCCGCCTGCTGCGCCTTGTTCGCCTTATCTTCGCCCTCGCTGTACGCCCAGCAGGGTGCCGCCGCGCCAGTTTCCGGCATCGACCTGAAAACCCTGGACCCGGCCGTCAGCCCGAAAGATGATTTTTACGGCTACGTCAATGGCGTGTGGACGCGCAATACGGAAATCCCGGCCGACAAATCCGTCTGGGGCACGTATATCGAATTGCGCGAAATCGCGCAAGGCCAGCTGCGCGGCCTGATCGCCGACACCTTGAAGCACCCCGGCAAGCCCGGCAGCGATGCGCACAAGATCGCCGACCTGTACACGAGTTTCATGAACGACAAGGCGCGCAATGCGGCCGGCTTCAAGCCCTTGAAGGCCGAACTGGCCCGCGTCGCCGCGCTCAAGGACAAGCAGGACTTGCCGGCGCTGTTTGCCTACCTGCAAGGCAATGGCATCGCCACGCCGTTCTCGGCCTATGTTGCGCCCGATGCGCAGGATCCCGAGCAATACACGATCAATATCAGCCAGTCGGGCCTGGGCTTGCCTGACCGCGACTATTACCTGAAGGACGACGACGCCAAGCTCAAGGCCGTGCGCGAGAAATACCTGAAGCATATCGAAGCCATGCTGGCCATGAGCGGCGACAAGGCCGCCGCCGCCCATGCGGGCCAGATCCTCGACATCGAGACGCGCCTGGCGGCCGTGCAGTGGACGCGCGTGCAGATGCGCGACCCCGTGAAATCGTACAACCGCGTCGGTTTCGACAAATTCGCGGCGCTGGCGCCGGCCTTCGACTGGAACGCCTACTTTGCGGCTGCCGGCCTGGCGAAAAAGGAAAGCTCGGCCGTGGTGCGCCAGCCCAGCTTCATCACAGGTTTTTCCGAGACGGTGGCCGCCGTGCCGCTGGACGCCTGGAAGAGCTATTTCAACTGGCGCATCATCGAAAGCTATGCCTCCTACCTGGATAGCGCCAGCGTCAAGGAACGCTTCGGCTTCGAAGGCACGGTGCTGCGCGGCGTGCCGCAAAGCGAACCGCAGTGGCAGCTGGCGCTGCGTTTCACGGATGGCGCCATCAGCGACGCCATCGGCAAGCGCTATGTGGAGATGTATCTGCCGCCGGAAACCCGGCCCCGCGTGATGGCCATGTTCGACAATTTCGTCGCCTCGTTCAAGGATGGCATCGAGCAGCTCGACTGGATGGGTCCGGAAACCAAGAAGGAAGCCCAGCTCAAGCTGGCCGCCCTGAAGCCGAAGATCGCCTATCCCGATAAATGGCGCGATTACAGCGCCATGCGGACGCAGCCGAATGACCTGATCGCCAACGTGCGCGCGTCGCGCGCGTGGAGCCGCCAGCAAAACGTCGACAAGCTGGGCAAGCCGGTCGACCGCGACGAATGGTCGATGACGCCGCAAACCGTCAACGCCAGCTACAGCCCGTCGCTCAACGCCATCACGATCCCGGCCGCCATCCTGCAGCCGCCATTCTTCAACGTGAAAGCGGAAGATGCCGTCAATTACGGCTTGCTGGGCATCACGTTTGGCCATGAGATCAGCCATGCCTTCGACGATTCGGGCAGCCAGTACGACGCCAGGGGCCGTTTGCGCAACTGGTGGACGGCAGAGGACCGTGCCGCCTTCAAGGCGCTGGCCGCCGGCCTCGTCAAGCAATATGGCGCCTACAGCCCCGTGCCGGGCTACCACATCAACGGCGAGCTGACCCTGGGCGAGAACATCGGCGACAATTCCGGCCTGTCGATCACCTACAAGGCCTACCAGCGTTCGCTCGGCGGCAAGCCGTCGCCCGTGCTCGATGGCTTGACGGGCGAACAGCGCCTGTACATCGGCTTTGCGCAGAAGTGGCGCGCCAAGCTGCGCCCGGAGGCGGCGATCGCCCAGATCAAGAGCGACCCCCATTCGCCGGGCGAATTCCGCGCCAAGGGCACGGTGAAAAACCAGCCCGGCTTCTACGAGGCGTTCGACATCAAGCCGGGCGACCCGATGTATCTGCCGCCCGAGCAGCGCGTGATCATGTGGTAAGGAAGTAGGGCGGCCAGGCATGCCCTGGCTGGCAACAGCCATGCCGGGGATTATTCCTTGGCGTGGTTCAGCGTGTACCTGGGCAGCTCCACCGTCAGGTCTTCCTGGTTCAGGCGCGCCTGGCAGGACAGGCGCGAGTGGGGCTGCAAGCCCCAGGCCTGGTCGAGCATGTCTTCCTCGTTGTCGCCCAGTGCATTGAGCGAGTCGAAACCCTGCACCACGACCACGTGGCAGGTGGAACAGGCGCCGACCTGTCCGCAGGCATGTTCCATGTCAATTTTGTTCAATAGCAATGCATCGCAAATGCTCATCTTCTCGGGCGCGTCGAAGACGGCGCCGTCAGGAGCCAGCTCGGGATGGGGCAGGACGGTGATTCTGGGCATACGGGATTCTCCTTGAGTCGCTTGAATACCGTCACCTTGGACCTTCCCGCACCGGCAAGGTCAAGCCCCTTTCTGATCAGCGCGACGCCAGCTTGCGCACGAAATCGCTGGTTTTGCCATCCCACAGGCATTTCCGGCAGTGGCCCGCCTCGAACTCGTGCTCGCACCGCGGATAGCCATACAGCGCATGCGCGCAGGCGGGACACAGGCTGGCCATGGCCGAGGCTGCGCCACGGTAGGCGCTGCCGCATTCGTCGCAGGTCGTCACAGCTTCGATGCCGGGTGCTCCGCCAGCGGGACGAACTGGCCCGTAGCCTCGTCGAGCGCGTCCAGCGAACCGTTTTCGATGTCATACACCCAGCCATGCAGGGTCAGGCGCTTTTGCGTGATGCCCAGGGCCACCGAGGGGTGGGTGCGGATATTATTGAGTTGCGCCACCACATTGGCGCGCACCATGCCATCGATGCGGTCCTGTTCCGTTGCATGCTCGATGGATTCATTGATCATGCGCGCCGCATCCGAGTGCCGCAGCCAGTTCTTGACGGCCGGCATGTGATCGAGGCAGGTGCAGGTGGCGATGGCTTTCATGGCGCCGCAGTCGGAATGGCCGCAAATGACGATGTCGGTCACGTTCAGGGCCGCCACGGCAAATTCGACGGACGCGCTCACGCCTCCCGGTTCGGGGCCGAACGAGGGCACGATGTTGCCCGCGTTGCGGATCACGAACAGTTCGCCCGGTTCCCGCTGCGTCACCAGTTCGGGCACCATCCTGCTGTCGGAGCAGGAAATGAACAATGCCTTCGGCGTCTGTCCCGTTGCCAGTGTCTTGAACAACTCTCGGCGTTCGGGAAAGACTTCCTTCTGGAATCGTAAAAATCCGGCAATGATGTCGCGCATAAATAGAAGGGGAAAGTGGTGTAAGCCGATATTATCGCCGATTTGCCGGCGCCGATGCAGGCGCCGCCGTCAAACCGGGCTTGCATGGCCGGCGATGCGGCTTGCGATATGCTCAAGCAGGCGCAGGAAGACGCGGCTGTCGCACGCGTTGTTCATTCTGTTGCTCAGGACGACGCCGCTGGCGACGGCTGCCACGGCGTTCCTGGCCGACGCGCACGCTGCCAGCAATGGCGCCCGATCTAGCCCGGGCAGCGCCGCGTCGATGGCGTCGCGCGTGAAATCGAAGGCGTCGAAGCCGCAGCAGCCGGCCACGCAATGGCTTTCCAGGCGGTCGATCAGCGGCCCCAGCCCCGCGAGGTGGGCATCGATGTCCACGGCCTGGCCATAGCGTGCTTCGATACTGATGTGTTCGATCCATTCATCATCGTCGATCTGGAGATCGTACTGGCGGTCGCGTTCGGTCATTTTCTAGTCTCGCTTTCAAGGTGCTGATTCCGGACAGGTGCACGGCACTGTAACGCATGGGGCGGCGATAGCGATGCACAATAAAAAAACCGCCCGAAGGCGGTTTTGATCAAAGCAGCCATGCCGCAACTAGATAAAGTAAATCAGCGCGATGATGCCCACGACCAGCGCCACGCGGGTGACCTGGTAAGCCGTCTTGTTCCACGCCTTGAAGCGGCGGCGGTACTGGCCCATGGTCCAGGAAATCTGGAACAGCTTGCTGACGCCGCCGACCTGGTCGCCCAGTTCGTTGGGCGAGGCGGCGGCCGTCATCAGGGTGCGGCCCAGCCAGCGGTTCAGCCCTTGCGCCCAGCGGTAGCGCATCGGGCGTTCGATGTCGCAGAACAGGATGATGCGGTCGCTGTCGGCATCGTTGCGGGCCCAGTGGATATACGTTTCATCGAACATCACGGCCTGGCCGTCGCGCCAGCTGTGGCGTTCGCCATCGACGTCGATGAAGCAGCGGTCGTCGTTCGGCGTCTGCAAGCCCAGGTGGTAGCGCAGCGAGCCGGCGAACGGGTCGCGGTGCGGGTTGAGCTTGCCGCCCTGCGGCAGTTCCGCGAACATGGCGGCCTTGATCGAGGGGATCGATTGCAGCAGCGCATAGGTTTGCGGACACATCTGCTGCGCCGACGGGTGGTTGGCGTCATACCATTTCAGGTAGAAGCGCTTCCAGCCATACTTGAAGAAGGAGTTGAAGCCCACGTCGTTGTTCTTTTCGGCCGCCTTGATCTTTTTCATTTCCTGCATGCGCAGCGCTTCATCGCGGATGATTTGCCAGTTCTGCTGCAGCGGCGCCAGTTCCGGAAATTGCTCGACGGACAGGTATGGCGTGGCCGGCACCTTGGAAAAGGTGTGCATGAACAGGTTCAGCGGCGCCATGAACGAGGAGTGATCGAAGATCTGGCGGCGAAACGGCAGGCGCACCTTGCCACGAAAATGAATATGTAAAACGGAAAACACAAAAATGCCCAGCAAGGCCCACTTCATACACAACCTCGTTTTTTAAGAATGGGGCAATTATAACCAGTTAATGACATCGCCACCCCGCACCCAGGTGAAGGAATCATGAAGCGGCGCGCGCGCCGTCGCTGCCCTACAATAGCTTCATTTCATCACTGAAGGAATAACAATGGAAATCTGGCACGCAGCGCTCGACCTGGCCTCCCTCAACGCGGCCAGCGAAGGCACGGCCATGCGCCACCTGGGCATCGTCTTCACGGCCTTCGGCCCCGACTGGATCGAGGCGACCATGCCCGTCGACCACCGCACCATGCAGCCGTTCAAGCTGCTGCATGGCGGCGCTTCCGTGCTGCTGGCCGAAACCCTGGGCAGCATGGCCGCGAATGCCTGCCTCGACGGGCGCCGGCAGGTGAGCGTGGGACAGGAAATCAACGCCAACCACGTGCGCGGCGTGCGCGGCGGCCAGGTGACGGGGCGCGCCACGCCCATCCACCGGGGGCGCACGAGCCAGGTCTGGGAAATCCGCATCGTCGACGATGACGGCAAACTGTGCTGCATCTCGCGCATCACCATGGCCGTCATCGACGCCCCTGGCGCGGGCTGATATTGTCGTTATTGACATGCGTCAAGGCACTAAAAGTGAACGCGTGGAATTATAAATAACGCTGTTCGCTTATAATTCAGTGCGCTTATGTGCCGCGCGGGGTGGCCCGCGTGCGTACACATTGCCCGAAATAGAAGCTGACTGCCCAAAAAACGCCAGTTAGATACCCATCCTGCGCCATGCAGGAAAGGCAACACGACGGCGAACAGGCATTACCGGTTCTAGCGGAACCGGCAACATTCAACTTTTAACAGGGCATTCACAACAATGAAGTCATTCAATCGCTTGACGATAGGCGCACGCCTGAGCGCGGGCTTTGCCGCGCTGGTCATCCTGATGCTGGTGCTGGCCGCCTTCGCGCTGCTGCGCATCGGCGCCATCGCCGACGCCATGGACGCGCAGGAAAGAGTCCAGCAAGAAAAACTCGAACCGCTGTACGTGGCGCGCGAAGCGCTCGACCAGACGGGCCTGGCGGCGCGCAACGCGTATATCTTCCACGACCAGGCGGCCGCCGAGAAAGAGCTGGCCATCCTCGACAGCCAGAAGGCGCTGTACCTGGAAGCGCTGGCCACGCTGGCGCCGAAATTCGCCGGCGATGCGCAGTTCGAGAAAGTCAGCGCCGGCTTGAAAACCATGGCGCAGGAACTGCAGCGTCCGCGCAAGTTCCGCGCGGCGGGGCAGATGGAGCAGTACGGCACCTTCCTCGTCGAGGAGTGCAGCCCCCTGCGGCGCCAGATCGTGGCCGACATCGATGCCGTCCTGAAAAGCGTGCAGCGCGAATCGGAGCAGGCCAGCGCGGCCGCGCGCGCCATCTATGGCCAGTCGCTGCGCTGGATCGGCGTGCTGGCCGCGCTCAGCGTGCTCATCTGCATTGCGGTGGCCACCGTCATCACGCGCGGCCTGCTGCGCCAGCTGGGCGGCGAACCGGCGTATGCGGCCGCCATCGCCGGGCGCATCGCCCTGGGCGAGCTGGCCATCGACGTGCACACGCGCCACGGCGACGACAGCAGCCTGCTGTTTGCGATCAAGACCATGCGCGACAACCTGGCCGCCATCGTCGGCAAGGTGCGCCACGGCACGGAAAGCATCGCCACGGCCTCGACCGAGATCGCCTCGGGCAACCGCGACCTGTCGCAGCGCACGGAGCAGCAGGCCGGTTCGCTGGAAGAAGTGGCGTCGTCGATGGAAGAACTGATTTCCACCGTGCGCCAGAATGCAGACAATGCGCAGCAGGCGAACCGCCTGGCGCGCGACGCCTCCACCGTGTCGGAACAGGGCGGCAAGGCCGTGGCCGAAGTGGTGCACACGATGGGCCTGATCAATGCCTCGTCGAACAAGATCGTCGACATCATCGGCGTCATCGACAGCATCGCCTTCCAGACGAATATCCTGGCGCTGAACGCGGCCGTGGAAGCGGCGCGCGCGGGCGAGCAGGGGCGCGGCTTCGCCGTCGTCGCCACCGAGGTGCGCAACCTGGCGCAACGCTCGAGCGCCGCGGCGCGCGAAATCAAGGTGCTGATCGACGATTCCGTCAGCAAGGTGGGCACGGGCACCCTGCTCGTCGAGCAGGCGGGCGCCACCATGCACGAGGTGGTGGCCGGCATCGGCAGGGTCAGCGGCATCATGGCCGAGATCAGCCACGCCACGCAGGAGCAGGGCGCCGGCATCGAGCAGGTCAACCGCGCCATCGTCGACATGGACAGGGTGACCCAGCAAAACGCTGCCCTGGTGGAGCAGGCGGCCGCCGCCGCGCAGGAATTGCAGCAGCAGGCGGCGCAGCTGGAGCAGGAAGTGGGCATCTTCAAGCTGGCCAAGGCGGCCAACGGCCCCTTGCGCCTGACCGCCTGACGTCCCGCCGTGCAGTGGCGCGGCGCGCCAAGCGCCATATTCCGCGCTACAATGAGAGCTGGATCACCGCCAGGACATCCCATGCAAGTGCACAGCAGCCACGATGTTTCCAGCCCGGATGACGACCCGCCGGCGCCGCCCGTGCTGCACCAGGCCTTGGCCGGCCTCGGCTGGGGCTTGCTGACGTGCGTGCTGTGCTTTGCCATCCTGTTCCTCACCAAATGGCTGCTGCCGCCCGAATACTGGGGCGCGCACACGGGCCTGGCCAAGTTCAAGCGCGAAATGTCGCTGCCCCTGCTGGTGTTCTGGGTGGTCATCTATTCGCCCATCCTGGAAACCTTCCTCGGCCAGCTGCTGCCGCTGGAAATCCTCAGGCGCCTGGGCGCCAGCCGCCAGCTGAGCATCGCTGCCGGCGCCATCCTGTGGGGCGTCGTGCACTACATCAGCGGCGGCTTGCTGCACGCCATCGTCGCGCTGGGTTCGGGCGCCATGTTCAGCTTTGTCTACCTGCGCTACCGCGCCCCGGGCGTGGCTGCCGCCTACACGACGACGGCCTTTTCGCGCGCCTGCAATAACATCGCCATCCTCGTCGCCGTGTTTTACGGCCTCGACGCCTGAGCCGCTTCCTTCCTGAACAAATACAGCAGCAGCGCGGCCAGGGCCACGGCCAGGCCCGCCAACAGCCGCAGCAGGTGGCGGAAGGCGTCGTCATAGCTGGCCCGCAGCAAGGCTTGGTGCCCAGGCAACAGTTGCGCCGCCTGCTGCAGGTCGCCCAGCGCGGCGCGGCTGGCGGCCGCCAGCAAGGGCAGCCCGGCCGGCAACTGGCGTGCCAGTGCCGCCCCGATCAGGCCGGCCAGCACGGCGCCGGCCACGGCCAGCGCCACGCCGTCGGCGCTGATGCGCACCGTGTTGAAGATGCCGGTCGCCATGCCGGCCCGCTGCGTTTCCACCGCGCTCAGGGCCATGCCATCCATCAAGCCCCACGGCAAGCCGATGCCGATGCCGACCAGCAGCAATGGCCAGGCCAGCGCCGCGCCGCTGCCGGTGCCCAGCACCTGCGCCAGCCAGGCCAGCGCGACGGCCACCAGCAGCAGTCCTGCCGCGCACAGGGTACCGGCCTTGAACCAGCGCAACAGCAGCGCCGCCAGCACGGGCACGACCAGCAGCGGCGCGGCCAGCGCGATCATCAGGCGGCCCGCCGCCAGCGCCGAGACGCCATCGATGCCGATGAAACGCCCCGGCAGCATGACGATGAGCACGATGAACAAAAAGGCGGGCGAGGCGGCCAGCACTTGCACGCCGACAAAGCGGCGCTGGCGGAACAGCCGCAAGTCCAGCATCGCTTGCCGCGCCTTGCCTTCGATCACGATGAAGCTCCAGAACAGCAGCGCGGCCAGGGCCAGCGGCAGCAGCACGGCCGCGCTGCGCCAGCCATGTTCGGGCGCCAGCAGCGTGCCCACCGTCAGCAAGGCCAGCGCGGCGCTGAAACTGATGGCGCCTGGCCAGTCCAGGCGGCCACCGGCCTGCGGCGCATCGGCCGGCACGCTGGCCGCCACCAGCAGCGCGCCGATGGCGCCCAGCAAGGCCGTCGCGTAAAAGATGGCGGGCCAGCGGGCCAGCTCCAGCATGGCGCCGGCCGCCAGCGGGCCGAACGCGAGGCCCAGGCCGAAAGTCGTGCCCAGCAAGCTCATCACGCGGTTGCGCGCGGCACCGCGGAACAGGGGCGCCAGCGAGGACATGGCGGCGGCAAACGCGGCCGCGCCGCCGAGTCCCTGCACGCCGCGCAGCACGGCGATCCACGCCACCGTGGGCGCCCAGGCGATGGCCAGGGTCGCCACGCAGAACAGCGCCAGTCCGCTGAGCCATACGCGCCGGCGCCCCAGCACGTCCGTCAGGCTGCCGGCTACCATCATGGCGCTGCCATAACTGAGGATATACGCGTTGATGACCCAGTTCAGGGCCGAGGCGCTGCCGTGCAATTCGGCGCTGAGCGCGGGCAGCACGACGGCCGGGCCCGTGAAACACAGGGGGATGAGCAAGCCCGTCAGGCAGGCGGCCAGGACTTGCAGGGTCAGCATCAGCTTGGAAGAAGAGGGCATGGACAGCAACTCGAAAATAAGGAGGGACGAGTATGGCGTGCCGCCGATTAAAGAAAAACAGGCTAAACTGACGAACATATCGGACAAATTTGTCTTCAATAAGGCGTGATATGGATAGTCTGGGCGGCATCGCCATGTTCGTGCAGGTGGCCGACAGCGGCAGTTTCTCGGCCACGGGCCGATTGCTGGGCCTGTCGTCATCGGCCGTCGGCAAGAGCGTGGCGCGCATGGAGGCGCGGCTCGGCGCGCGCCTGTTCCAGCGCAGCACGCGCCACCTGGCGCTGACGGACGAGGGCGAAAAATTCCTCGCCCGCTGCAAGCGCATCCTGGCCGAGGTGGCAGCGGCCGAGCGCGAACTGGGCGAATCCACCGGCGCGCCGAGCGGACGCCTGCGCATCAGCCTGCCGCGCTACAGCGGCTTGTTCGAGCCCGTCATCGCCGCCTTCATGCTGGCCTATCCCGCCATCGAACTCGACCTCGATTTTTCCGATGCGCTCGTCAACATCGTCAGCGACGGCTTTGACGCCGCCGTGCGCACGGGCGAGCTCGACGATTCGGGTTTGACGCGGCGCAAACTGTGCACGTTTCGCCGCCTGCTCGTGGCCTCGCCCGCCTACCTGGCGCGCCATGGCCAGCCTGGCCATCCGGCCGATCTGGCGCAGCACCAGCGCCTGCACTACCGCTTTCCCGCCACGGTGAGGCTGGAACAGTGGCCGTTGACGATGGAAGGCACGGCGCCGGCGCCGGGCATGGTCTGCAACAGCGTGGAAATGCGCGTCCACCTGGCCGTGCAGGGACAGGGCATCGCCTACCTGCCCGCGTTTGCCGTGCAGCGCGAACTGGCGGCGGGGCAGTTGATCAGCCTGCTCAATGAGCACACGCAGCAGCAAACGGGCTTCTGGCTGCTGTGGCCCGCCAGCCGCCACATGCCGCCGCGCCTGCGCGTGTTCATCGATTTCCTGGTAGAACAATTTCAGAACCGTACTTTTGGAGCCTGGCCTTGAGCGACGATCCGCGCCTGACCGACCTGCAGCGTCACGTGGCGGGCGCCACCGTGCGCCACGCGCATCCGTTCGGCGATGCTTCTGGCATGCCGCTACCGCCGCCGGCGCCGCTGACGCCGGCGCTGCGCGACGACTGGGTGCGGCCCCTGTACATGGGCTTGCACCAGCCGCAGGCGCAGGCGTGCGCGCGCCGGCTGGCGCAGGCCGATGACGCCGTCATTGCGCGCCTGCTGGGCCAGTTCGACTGGCGCAGCCGCACGGCGGGCGCCTACCTGGCCGCATTGAAGGAGCGGCCCGCCTTCACGGCGCAGCTGGGCGGCCTGCTGCTGGCCAGCGAGGTGTGCTATGCGGGCAGCGCCTACTGCCTGGCGCTGGCCGCTTTCGACACGCCGGACAGCCGCGCCTACCTGCACCGCTATCTCGCACATTATTTGCGCCAGCCGCAGCTGCACTTTGATCAGGCGCAGGCGATGGCCGCCATCGCCTATCTTGACGACAAGAACGGCACCGACGCGGCGGCGCGGCATGCGCCAGCCTGGGCCGATTTCGCGGCCAGCAGGCCCGGCCTGGCACTGGACGAGGCGCTCGCGGCATTTACATCCCGCATGGCCACCTTGCGCGCCTTGCAGGCCGCAGCGCCTGGCAAGTAAGTAGCCCGCTTCCTTCTCCCCCGCATCGCCACCGTGCCCCGGTCCGGCCGCACAGGCTGGCCCGGCATTGCCATTCCTGCCACTCCTGCCATTCCCCCGTCCACCTGCGTGCAGTGTGACATTTGCATGACAAATAACAGTGTTTCTTGCGTCCGAACGTCAGTAGGGGGTGCATGCGAGGCGACGCTCAACCGCGCGCCGTCCATGCGCCGAAAGTGCCGGACCGTTGAAGGTGCACGCTGGACTGCAAGTGGCGGCGGCCGGGACTTTTGCCTTGCATGTCAGCTTGCGCCGACATATTCCATCATGGTTTTGACGTTTAACGACAGGAAACTGCAACATGACTCAACAATCTGCATCGCAAAATTCCACCGCTGCGGGTGACGGTGTGTCCGCCCTCGAGGCTTACCTGAACAGTATCGCGGCGGCCCCGCAGCGCTACACCGGCACGCCGAACGCGGACGTGCTCAACGGCTCCACGGGCGCCGACGTGCTCGAAGGCCTGGCCGGCGACGACACGTATTACGTCAACCACAGCGGCGACGTGATCGTCGAGCTGGCCAACGGCGGCACCGATACCGTGTATACCAGCGTCAATTACACGGTGGCCGACAACGTTGAAAATGTACGCCTCACGGCCGCCGGCCTGACGGTGACGGGCAGCGCCAACACCAATAACTTCTTTTATGTCGACGTGGCCGGCGGCAATGTACTCGATGGCGGCGGCACGGGCAATTCGGTCAATTACCTCGGTTCCAGCGTGGGTGTGACGGCGAGCCTGGTGGCGGTGAATGGCGCCCCGACGGCACCGGCGGGCAGCGATGTGCTCGTCAATTTCAGCAACGTCGTCGGCAGCAAGTTCGACGACGTGCTGACCGGTAACGAGCTCAGGAACTCCCTCGTCGGCGGTTATGGCAACGATACCTTACGCGGTGGCAAGGGCGACGACTTGCTGGCCGGCATGCAGGGCGACGATACCTATATCTTTGCCCGCGGTGATGGCGCCGACTCCATTGCAGAGGTGGAGGAGGCGGGCAGCCGCAATGTCGTTTCCTTCCTGGCCGGCGTCGGCGCCGACCAGCTGTGGTTCCGCCAGGTGGGCACGACCCTGGAAGTAAGCACCATCGGCACCACCGACAAGATCACCGTCAACGGCTGGTATGCGGGAACGGGGCTGCGCATCCAGGAATTCCGCACGGCCGACGGCCGCGTGCTGCTGGGGCGCGACGTGCAAAACCTGGTGCAGGCGATGGCGGGCCTGACGCCGCCAGCAGCCGGCCAGCTGACCCTGCCGGCCAACATCGCCGCCATCCTGGCGCCGGCGCTGGCGCAGAACTGGCGCACCGAGGGACCGAGCCAGCCCAGCAATGGCGCCTATGTCGGCACGGCAAACCCGGACATCATCAAGGGCACGGCCGGCGCCGACGTGATGGCGGGCCTGGCGGGCGACGACATTTACTATGTCAACCATGGCGGCGACGTCGTCATTGAGCAGGCCGGCGGCGGCCGCGACACGGTGTATACGACGGTCGATTACTCCCTGGCCAGCCACATCGAAGAGGTGCATCTCAGCGCGGCCGGCCTGACGGTGACGGGCAATGGCAACGACAACGTATTCCACGTCGATGTCGCCGGCGGCAATGTGCTGCGCGGCATCGGAACGAACGTTTCGGCCACCTATGCCGGTTCCAGGGCCGGCGTGACGGCCAGCATGATCTCCAGCAACGACAACCCCGCGCCACGCCCGGGCAGCGATGTGCTGCTCAACATCGGCCGCGTGGAAGGCAGCGCCTATGATGATGTGCTGTTCGGCAACGAACTGTCCAACACCCTTTCCGGCGGACTCGGCAACGATACCTTGCAAGGCGGCAAGGGCGATGACGTGCTCGTTGGCGGCCTCGGCGACGATACCTATGTCTTTGCGCGCGGCGACGGCGCCGACATCATCGCCGAAGCGTCCGCCGACGCCAATTACGACGCCATCGCCTTCCTGGGCGGCGTGAATATCGACCAGCTGTGGTTCCGCCAGGTGGGCGCGGACCTGGAAGTGAGCACCATCGGCACGACGGACAAGATCACCATCCGTTCGTGGAACGCGGCCGTGCCGAACATCGAGGAATTCCGCACGGCCGCCGGCCACGTCATGCGCGGCGTCGACGTGCAGCTGCTGGTGCAGGCGATGGCGAACCTGACGCCACCGCCGCTGGGCCAGCTGACCCTGCCGGCCGGCACGGCCGCCGCCCTGGCGCCCGCGCTGGCCCAGGCCTGGCACTTCAACGGCCCCACGCAACCGACAGGACAGCACTTTGTCGGCACGACGGGCGCCGATATCATCAACGGCACGGCCGGCGCCGACCTGCTGGAAGGCCTGGGCGGCGACGACACGTATTACGTCAACCACGGCGACGACTTCATCGTCGAGCGGGGCAATGGCGGCAGCGATACCGTGTACACCAGCGTCAATTACAAGGTGGCCGACAACGTCGAGATCGTGCGCCTGAACGCGGCCGGCCTGACGGTGACGGGCAGCGCCTACACGAGCAATATGTTTTATGTGGAAACCGCTGGCGGCAACGTGCTCGACGGCGGTGGCGCCGGCAATACGCTCAATTACGCCAGCGCCACGACAGGCGTGACGGCCGCCTTCGCACCGGTCGGCGGCCCCATGGTCGGGCGTCCGGGCGCCGACGTGCTGGCCAATTTCAATATTGTCATCGGCAGCAAGTTCGATGACGTGCTCATCGGCAATGAGATCAAGAACATCCTGGCTGGCGGCCTCGGCAACGACACCTTGCAGGGCGGCAAGGGCGACGATACGCTCGCTGGCGCGCTGGGCAACGATACCTATATCTTTGGCCGCGGCGACGGCGCCGACATCATCGCCGAGGTGGTGGAGGCGGGCAGCCACGACGTCGTGTCCTTCCTGGCCGGCGTCAGTGCCGAACAGCTGTGGTTCCGCCAGGCGGGCGCGCACCTGGAAGTGAGCACCATCGGCACCACGGACAAGATCACCGTGAACAACTGGTATGCGGACACGCCGGTGCGCATCGAGGAATTCCGCATGGCCGATGGCCGCGTCTTGCTGGGCTCCAATGTGCAAAACCTCGTGCAGGCCATGGCGGGCCTGACGCCGCCGCCGGTCGGCCAGCTGACCTTGCCTGCCGGCACGGCCGCCAGCCTGGCGCCGGTCATGGCGCAGAACTGGCGCGTCCCTCAGCAAGCGCTTGCCGCCAGCCAGGGCGGCTACGGCGCCTTGCAAGCCGATTCCGCGCAGCTGGTGCAGGCGATGGCCGGTTTTGCCGTGCCGGCGTCGGCCTCGGCGCACTGGCAGGCCCAGGGCGGCGCTGCCACGCAGATCCAGCTGGCGGCGGCGCACTGATAGCGTGAGCAGCTAGCGTCACCATCACGCAGCCAGGCCGGGGTCGCATGCCCGGCCTGGCTGCGCCATAGACTTTTTGATATCGCCCGATGACCGCACTCCCATACCGCAACGATACGCCGCACGCCCCACCCACCGCAACCGCCGAGACAGGCGCGCCGCCCGACACGGGCTTGCTGTCGCTGCTGCTGATGGCCAGCCTGCACGGCGTCGCCGCCGACGGCGCGCAGCTCAGGCATGCCTTTGGCCAGACCGACTTCACGCGGCAAACCATCGTGCTGGCCGCCAGGCAGCTGGGCTTGACGGCCAGGCTGGTGCGCCAGGCGCCCGAACGGCTGGCGCAGGCGCCGCTGCCGGCCATCGCCATCGATACGGCTGGCCGCTTCTTTATCCTTGGCAAAGTCGACACGGGCGATGACGGCGTGAGCAAGGTGCTGATCCAGCATCCGGGCCAGCCGCCGCAAATCCTCGGCCGCGACGCATTCCTCGCCGCCTGGACGGGCGAACTGATCTTTTTCACCAGCAAGGCAAGCTATGCCGGCGAGACGGCACGCTTCGACTTCAGCTGGTTCATCCCCGCCATCGTCAAATACCGCAGGCTGCTGGGCGAAGTGCTGCTGATTTCCTTCGTGCTGCAGCTGATCGGCCTGGCCACGCCCCTGTTTTTCCAGGTGGTGATGGACAAGGTGCTGGTCAACCACGCCATGCAGACCTTGCACGTGGTGGCCATCGGCCTTGTCTGCGCCATCGTCTTCGAAGCCGTGCTCGGCGCCATCCGCACCTATGTTTTCGCCCGTACCAGCAGCAAGATCGACGTGGAACTGGGCGCGCGCCTGTTCCGCCACCTGCTGGCCTTGCCGATCGCCTACTTCCAGGCGCGCCGCGTGGGCGATTCCGTGGCCCGCATCCACGAACTGGAAAACATCCGCTCCTTTTTGACCGGCAACGCCATGACCCTGGTGCTGGACGTGCTGTTTTCCTTCATCTTCATCGCCGCCATGCTGTGGTACAGCGCCACCCTGAGCGTCGTCGTGCTGGCCTCGATTCCCGTCTACGCGGCGCTGTCGATGCTGCTCACGCCCATCCTGCGCGCGCGCCTCAACGATAAATTCAACCGCAGCGCGGAAAACCAGTCTTTCCTTGTCGAAACGATCAGCGGCGTCGACACGGTCAAGGCCATGGCCGTCGAGCCGCGCTGGCAGCAGCAGTGGGAAAAACAGCTGGCCGGCTATGTCTCGGCGGGCCTGTCGGCCAGTCACATCGGCATGCTGGCCGGCGGCGGCGTCACCCTCGTCAGCAAGCTGGTGACGGCATCCATCATGTGGTGGGGCGCCATTCTCGTCATCGACGGCAAGATGACGGTGGGCGAGCTGGTCGCCTTCAACATGCTGGCCGGGCAGGTGGCGTCGCCGATTTTGCGCCTGGCGCAGCTGTGGAACGATTTCCAGCAGGTGGGCATTTCCATGAGCCGCCTGGGCGACATCCTCAACGCCCGCACGGAAGCGGGCAGCCAGAAGGCGCGCATGCCGCGCATCGCCGGCGCCATCGAATTCCAGCAGGTGGGTTTCCGCTACCGGCCCGACGCGGCCGAAGTGCTGCGCGATGTGTCGCTGCGCATCGCGCCGGGCGAGGTGATCGGCATCGTCGGGCGTTCCGGTTCCGGCAAGAGCACCCTGACGCGGCTGGCGCAGCGCCTCTACCTCCCCGAGCGGGGCAAGGTGCTGGTCGACGGGCAGGATATCGCCGTCATCGACACGGCCTCGCTGCGGCGCCAGATCGGCGTGGTGCTGCAGGAAAACATACTGTTCAACCGCTCCGTGCGCGACAACATCGCCCTCAGCGACCCGGCGCTGCCGATGGAAGCCGTCATCGCCGTGGCGAAACTGGCGGGCGCCCACGAGTTCATCTGCGAGTTGCCAGAAGGCTATGACACCATCGTGGGCGAGCACGGCACGGGCCTGTCGGGCGGCCAGCGCCAGCGCATCGCCATCGCCCGCGCCCTCATCGCCAATCCGCGCATCCTGATTTTCGACGAAGCCACGAGCGCGCTCGACTACGAATCGGAAAAGATCATCCAGGACAATATGCGCGGCATCTGCGCCGGGCGCACCGTGCTGATCATCGCCCACCGCCTGTCGGCCGTGCGCGAGGCGCACCGCATCGTCGTCATGGAGCGGGGCCAGGTGGCCGAGGTGGGCAGCCATGACGCGCTGCTGGCGCAGCCGGGCGGCATCTACGCCCATCTGTACAGCCTGCAGCAGGGCGCGGCGGGGAGCGCAGCATGAGCGCCGGCCACCGTTTCGCCGCGTATGGCGAGCTGCTGCAGCGCTACGGCCAGGTGTTGCGGCATTGCTGGCGCATCCGCGCCTCGCTGGGCGGCCCCGTGCTGAGCGAGGACGAGGCGGCCTTTTTGCCGGCCGCGCTGGCGCTGCAGGAGCGGCCCGTGTCGCCGTCGCTGCGCGTCACGGCGCGCGTGCTGATGCTGCTCGTTGCCTGCGTCGTGCTGTGGGCCGTCTTCGGCCGGGTCGACATCATCGTCAATGCGGCCGGCAAGGTCATTCCTTCCGGCAATACCAAGACCATCGCCTCCGTCGATGTGGCGGCCGTGCGCGCCCTGCATGTGCAGGAAGGTCAGGCCGTGCAGGTGGGCGAGCTGCTGATTGAACTTGACAGCCGTGGCCCGGACGCCGAGCGCGACAAGGCGGCCGGCGACGCCGTGGCGGCCGCGCTGCAGGTGGCGCGCTCGCGCGCGCTGATCGCCGCCATCGGCACGCTGACGCCGCCGGTGCTGGGACCGCTCAGGGATATCCCCGCCGCCGACCGCGCGGCCGCGCAGGCGCACGTGGATGGCCAGTACGCGAGCTTCCGCGCCAGGCTCGCCCACCTCGACGGTGAAATCGCCCGCTACGCCCAGGCGCTGCCGCTGGCCACGCAGCGCGCCGGCGATTACCAGGCGCTGGCCCAGGCGCGCGACGTGTCCGAACACGCGTGGCTGGACAAGGAACAGGCGCGCATCGACCTGGCCGGCCAGCTGGCATCGGCCCGCAGCGAACGCGCGGCCCTGCTGGCGCAAACGAGGAAAGACGCGTACGACGCGCTGACGGAGGGCGCGCGGGTGGCGGCCGCCAGCGGCCAGGATGCGCGCCGCGCCGGTGCCCGCGGCAGCCTGCTGCGCCTGACGGCGCCCGTCGACGGCACGGTGCAGCAGCTCAAGGTGCATACCCTGGGCGGCGTGGTGCCGGCCGCGCAGGCGCTGATGCAGATCGTGCCGCGCGCCAGCACGCTGGAAATCGACGCCGTGCTGGACAACCGCGACGTCGGCTTCGTCCAGGCGGGGCAGGCGGTCGCCATCAAGGTCGACGCCTTCGACTACACGAAATACGGCACCGTGCCGGCCGTCGTCAAGAGCGTCTCGCGCGACGCCATCGAGGATGAGAAGAAGGGCCTCGTGTATGCGGTGAAGATCAGCGTGCGGCAGCCGGCCATCGTCATCGACGGCAGGCGCGTGCCGCTGTCGGCCGGCATGGCGGTGCGGGCGGAGATCCGGACGGGGACGAGGAGGGTGATCGAATACGTGCTCTCGCCGCTGGTGCGGCACCAGAAGGAGGCCCTGCATGAACGCTAGAGGCCGCGCCATGGCCATCGCCGCCGGCTTGCTTTTCAGCGCCGTTTCGGTACAGGCCGGCGATTTCGCCGGGCAGCTGGACGACCCGCTGCGCGCGCAGCCGGCCGTGCCGGCGGGCGGCTTGCCGCTGCCGGGCGACCTGGGCGTGGCGCCGTGTCCGCCCGCCTACGACGAGGCCGCGCCGCTGACCCTGCCGGTGGCCGTCGACCTGGCCCTGTGCCACAACGCGCAGGTGCACGGCGCCTGGGCCGGCATCAAGCTGCAGGCGGCCAGCCTGGGCGAGGCCAGGGCCGCCTACCTGCCCACCGTGAACGGGGGAGTGAGCCGCGTGCATGACCGCACGGCCTATCCCGGTTCGCGCACGGGCGCCAGCAGCTTGAGCAGCAATACCGGCTCGCTGAGCCTGTCCTGGCGCCTGTTCGATTTCGGCGGCCGCGCGGCGGGCCAGCGTTCGGCCGGCGCGCTGCTCGATGCGGCCTTGGCCAACCGCGACGCGGTGCTGCAACGGACGCTGGCAGCCGCGATCGGCGCCTATTTCGATGCGCAGACGGCGCTGGCCGGCGTGCGCGTGCGGCGGGAATACCAGGCCCTGGCCGAGGAAACGGTGGCGGCCACGCAGCGTCGCGCGCAGCGCGGGCTCGGTTCCCACAGCGACACCCTGCAGGCGGCGAGCGCCCTGGCCAAGGCGACGCTGGGCGCCAGCCGCGCCGATGGCGATTACCGCAAGGCCAGGGCAGTCCTCGTCTACACGCTCGGTTTGCCGGCCAGCACGGACGTGGTGCTGAACGAGGAGGCGGATGCCGGCGGCGCGACGGCGGGACTGCGCGACGACTTGCACGCCTGGCTGACGATGGCCCGGCAGCGGCATCCGGCCATCGCGGCGGCGCAGGCGCGCCTGCAGGCGGCGCGCGAACGGGTGGCCATCGCGCGTTCCGAGGGCCGCCCCAGCATCGACCTGACGGCGAATATCTACCAGAATGGCCGTCCGAACCAGGGCTTGTCGCCGGCCTCGACGCGCGAAACGCTGGTCGGCGTATCGCTGAACATCCCGCTGTTCGACGGTTTTGCGCGCAACTACAAGGTGCGCGGCGCGCTGGCGCAGGCCGAGCAAAGCCAGGCCGAGGCCGAGGAAGCGCAGCAGCAGACCCTGATGGACCTCGTCAAGGCGCATGCGGAAGCCGGCACGGCGCTGGGGAACCTGGCGGCGGCGCAGGCGTGGCAGGATGCGGCGCAGGAAGCGCTGGCCAGCGTGCAGCGCAAGTTCGGCCTCGGTGCGGCCGACATCCTGGAAATGCTGGCCACGCAGTCCGCGCTGCTCGAGGCGCGGCAGGAGCGCGTCCGTTGCCAGGCGGAATGGCGAGCGTCCCGGCTGCGCCTGCTGGCCAGCGCCGGCATCCTGGGGCGCGACGCCATCGCGGGCCGGGAGGCGCCGCACTAGCCATCCCGGGGCGGCTAGTGCGCGCCACGACGGTGTGAAAATGTCTATATTGGGGCTGGTCCTTCCCGCGCGGGGAGGTGTTGCTATTTTGACCAAGGGAGACATCATGCACAGCGTTCAAAAGATTACCCCGTGTCTATGGTTCAACGGCCATGCGGAGGCGGCGGCCCTGTTTTATACGGGGATTTTTCCCAATTCGAAGATCGGACAAATCCTGCGCTATGGCGAGGAAGGCAGGGAAATCCACGGCCAGGAGCCGGGCAGCGTACTGACGGTGGCGTTCGAGCTGGACGGGCAGACGTTTACCGGCTTGAATGGCGGCCCCCTGTTCCAGTTTTCCGAAGCCATCTCGTTCCAGGTCAATTGCGAGACGCAGGACGAGGTCGACCATTACTGGAAGCAGTTGTCCGAAGGGGGGCCGAAGGAAGCCCAGCAATGCGGCTGGCTCAAGGACCAGTTCGGGGTATCGTGGCAGATCGTGCCCACCATCATGATCCGGCTGCTGACGGATCCCGATCCCGTCAAGGCCCAGCGCGTGATGAAAGCCATGATGGGCATGAAAAAGATCGACATCGAGCAGATCAAGCGCGCCTACGCGGGCTAGCTTGCCCGCCGGACAGGTTTCGCAGGGGGGGAGTGCGTCCGCGTGCGGGCGCACGGCAGTCGCGCGCCCTGTCCAAGATGGCCGGCATTTGTTATAGTCCCAGCCATCTTTCCACCGCCTGACTGAACCGCCATGACGACCAGCACCCTTACCAGCAGCACCATCGCGCCCCGCACCTTCGGCACGCCCCTGTCTTCCACCGCCATCAAGGTCATGCTGCTCGGTTCCGGCGAGCTGGGCAAGGAAGTGATCATCTCGCTGCAGCGCCTGGGCGTGGAAGTGATCGCCGTCGACCGCTATCCGAACGCGCCGGGCCACCCGGTGGCGCACCGCTCGCACGTGATCGACATGAGCGACGGCGCGGCGCTGGCCGCCCTGATCGAGCTGGAAAAGCCGGACCTGATCGTGCCGGAAATCGAAGCCATCGCCACCGATACGCTGGCCGCGCTGGAAGCGGCCGGGCAGATCACCTGCATTCCGAACGCGCGCGCTGCCGTGCTGACGATGAACCGCGAAGGCATCCGCACCCTGGCGGCCGAAACCCTGGGCGTGGCCACGTCGCCGTACCGCTTCGCCAGCAGCCTGCAGGAATTGCAGCTGGCGTGCCAGGAAATCGGCTTCCCGTGCGTGGTGAAACCCGTGATGTCCTCGTCGGGCAAGGGCCAGTCCAAGCTCGATGGCGCACACGACGTGGAAACGGCGTGGGCGTATGCGGCCAGCGGCGGCCGGGTCGATACGGGCCGCGTGATCGTCGAAGGCTTCATCGACTTCGATTACGAAATCACCCTGCTGACCGTGCGCGCCGTGGGCGCCTCGGGCCACATTGAAACGCAGTTTTGCGAGCCGATCGGCCACCTGCAGGTGCAGGGCGACTACGTGGAATCGTGGCAGCCGGCGCGCATGGCGCCGCTGGCCCTCGAGCGTTCGCGCGAGATCGCGCGCAAGGTGACGGACAACCTGGGTGGCCTGGGCCTGTTTGGCGTCGAGCTGTTCGTCAAGGACGACATGGTGTGGTTCTCGGAAGTGAGCCCGCGTCCGCACGACACGGGCATGGTCACCATGGCCAGCCAGGTGCAGAGCGAATTCGAGCTGCACGCCAAAGCGATCCTCGGCCTGCCCGTCAACGTGGCGCTGCGCTCGCCGGCCGCCTCGGCCGTCATCTACGGCCAGGTCGAAGCGAAGGGCATCGCCTTCGAAGGCGTGGCGGACGCCCTGAACGTGCCGGGCGCGGACTTGCGCCTGTTCGGCAAGCCGGAATCGTTCGCGCGCCGCCGCATGGGCGTGGCGCTGGCCACGGCCGACGATATTGCCACGGCGCGCGAACGGGCCGTGCTGGCCGCCTCGAAAGTCAAGCCGGTCGCCCGCTGATGGCCGACCCCAGCCTGCCGCTTGCCGACGCCGGCGGCGACGACATCAAGCGCAAGCTGCGCGGCCACATCGCGCGGCGCAACCTGGCCGGCGCCGCCAACGACTGCAAGTGGAACGAACTGCTGGCCTTCATGCGCGGACGGACCGATTGGGTGCCGTCGTACCGCTATGGCTCCGTCTCCGGGTTTGTCTCGCGCTGGGATACGGAATGGGATTACCACCCGCCGTTTCCCTTCATGGGCGTGGAGTGGTTCGACATCGGCCTGTACTCGGAAGAACACGTGGGCATGCTGCTGCCGAAGACCATCATCGACCATGGCGCGTGGATCGTGCCGGAGCTGGAACGCATCGGCTTCGATTTCGAGGTGCGTGACAGGGTGGCGCGCATCTGGGGCTACTTGCCGCGCAGTTATGATGACTTTCCACCTGCTGACTAATTAATAAGCAAAGAGCATAGGCATGACAGACAACGAACACGATATCCCGCAAGTACCGCAACCGGACGACGCCGTCGTCGGCAAGGAAGCGGGCGCGCAGATGCTGGCCGCGGCCTGCGCCGCGCGCGACGCTTTTTATGCCACGCTGGGCACGGTAGACGCCGACGTGCTGGCGCCGGCGATCAACCCTGCCTTCATGGGCGGTCCGCGCTGGCCGTCGCTGCGCCAGGCCTGGCGCGTGATCCGCCGGCCTGGCTCCATCCTCCTCGCCAGCGATGGCTTGAGCGACCCGTTCGAGGATGACGACGACGTCTTCGTGCCGCGCGGCCATCTGCTGGAAGTGTGCGTGGAAGCGCCGCTGGCCGCCTTCGACGGCGCGGACGTGTCGCGCTCCTGGCTGTTCGACCTGATCTACCAGGTGAGCCAGAACGTGGCCGATCACGGCTCCATCGACCTGCTACTGCAGCGCCATGGCAGCGTCTCCATGGTGCTCGACCTGCGCGATGCGCCGGCCGGACTGGAAGACGAGAACGAACAGGTGGGCGTGCTGCTGCACCAGGCGGCAAGCACGATTCCGCCATCGTTCGATACGCCGTATGGCGAAGTGCTGCTGCTGACGGCCACCGTGCTGCAGCCGGCGGAACTGGCCTTCATCAGCGAGGCCGACGACAAGGCGCAGTCGCGCCGCGACCTGGCTGCCGCGCTGGCCGCGTCGCCGGCGGGCCATCTGAGCGTGGCTGGCCGCGCGGCCGTCATGCCCCGCTAGGCGGCGCCGGCACGGTTTCCTCCACCGGCGCTACCTGCTCGACCGGCGCCACCGCCGGTTCGGCGGCGCTGGCGGGCGGCGCCACGGCATCGGGCACGGACGCCGCTTCCGTGGCGGGCGGCGCCGGCGGCGCTTCGCGCCACTTGCCGGCCGCCTTCAGCTTGTTCTTCAGTCCCGGCAGCGGAAAGCCCAGCGCATAGGCCTTGTGCGCATGGACGCCGGCCTTCTCGTATTCCTTCTTTTTTACATACATCAGGCCCAGGTTGTACTGGATGGTGGCCTGCTCGGGCGCCAGGCGGCTGGCCGCGTCCAGCTGCTCGAGGGCGGCCGTGTCCTGGCCCGTGGCCAGCAGGTAGTTACCGTACACCATGCGCGCCGTCACGTCGTGCGGCGCGTAGGCGATGGCGCGCTCGAAAAAGCAGCTGACCGTGTAGCGGGCGCCGCCCGGCTGCGCGCTTTTCTGGCGCAAGCCCAGCTTCGCCATCGAGGCCAGCGCCCGGTGGTGGTTCGGGAAGTGCTCGAGCGTGTAGCTGATGTCGGCCCCCAGGCTGCCCGTCATGCCGTGCGTGAGCGTTTCCACGGCCCGCGAAAAGTGGTAGTTCTCGATCACGGCCAGGCCGGCGCGGTCTTCCGCGCTCGTGTAGTCGCCGCCCGGCGTGTGCTTGACGTAGGGCGGGCACTCGGCCGCCATGGCGTCGAGGCAGCAGGCGGCGAGGATGCAGACGATGGACAGACGCTTCATGGTGGACTCCTGTGGCTGACCTGGTCCAGCAACTCGGCCAGGGCGTTGCAGCGGGCTTGCCGCGATTGCAGGGCGATGGCGTCGCTGCTGGCGAGCGGCGCGCGGCCCTGGCGCGCCAGTTCCAGGAAGCGCAGCAGGGCGCGCGCGCAGTCGCCGCTCGAGGCCAGCTGGCCGATGGTGTCGATGCCGCAGTGGCGCAGCTTGGCCGCGGTGTCGCCGGCCAGGTCGGTCAGGGCCAGGACTGGCCGGCGGCAGCGCAGGTATTCATACAGCTTGGCGGGAATCTGCCCGTTGCAGTTGGCCGCCTGCAGCAGCAGCAAGCCGTCGGCGGCCAGCATTTCGCGCAGCGCGTCCTGGTGCGGCTGCAGCGGCGCCAGGGTCACGAGGTCGTCGATGCCGTACTTGCGCAGCAGGCCGGCCAGCCATGCATCGTGGCCCGTGGCGCGCAGCAGCAGCTGGAAATTGCGCGCATGCAGCGTGCCGTCGAGGCGCAAATAGGCCAGCGCCTCGAACAGCGGCTGCGGGTCGCGCTCGGACGGGTAGATCACGCCGCTGTGCAGCAGCAGGAAGCGGCTGTGGTGGCCGCGCGGCCCGCGCGAGCCTGCCGCGCTGTAGCCATCCTCGTCGTAGCCGTTCTCGATCAGCGTGAAGCGCTCGCGCGCCACGTGCGCCAGGCGGCGCCGGTGCGCGGCCACGGCGCCCGGCGTGGTGCAGACGATGGCCGCGCTGCGCGCCGCGATGCGCTGTTCGATCCACGCATGCATGCGGTGCAGGCGTGGATCTGGCGGATACGGCGCCAGCGCGTCGCTGTCGTCGAGCATGGGATCGCGCTGGTCGGCGATCCACGGCAGGCCGCTGAGTTTTTGCAAGGTCATCGCGATCAGGTGCGCCGTGGCGATCGGATACGTGGACCAGATGGCGTCGGGCCGGTACTGGCGGATCAGGCGCAGGCCGGCCGGCACGGCGCTCAGCCACCACGAACTCCAGCGGTCGGGCAGGGCCAGGCAGCGCGGATAGCGCCCGCCGATGGCCAGGTGGCGCGCCGCGTCCAGCGCCAGGGTGCGGCGCACGGTGGTGTGCGCGCCGATCTGCGCCAGCTGGGACGCTCCCTGCTGCGCGTAGGCGAACGGCCTGGGGCTGAGCACCAGCGGCTGCCAGCCGCACTCGGGCAGGTGGCGCGCAAAGCCCAGGGTGCGCAGGATGCCGCTGCCGCCGGCCAGCGGCGGAAAATGGTAGGCCACCATCAGCACCCGTTTCGGCGTGGACGCTACCATGAGGCGATCCAGCGCGCGCACAGCTGCTCGACGTCGGCGCGCCAGGCGGCGCTGGCGAACGTGTGGTTGGCGCCGTCGACCTGCGCCTGCGTCCATTGCGCGCGCGCGGCCACGGCGCGCCAGGCAGGATCGCCATCGAGCAGGGCCTGCCACTCGCGCGCGCCGAGGTCGTCGCCGCTGAGGATCAGCAGCACCTTGCCCTGGAACTGCGCCAGCGCCCGCAGCAGCGCCGGCGCGGGCGCATCGCTTTCCTCCGGCGCGGCGGCGCGCGTGGCGGCCGTCACCTGCCGCAGCGAGGCCAGGCTGGCGCCCAGCGGCATTCCGCCCCCGGCCAGCTTGCGCCAGAAGGCGACTTGCAGCAGGCGCGGCAGATAGTAATGGCGCAGGGTGGCGCGTGCCAGGCCGGTGCCGCTGCGCACCCACGGGTTGAGCAGGACCAGGCCTGTGATGCGCGCGTCGCGCGGCGCATGGCAGGCGGCCGCCGTGGCGCCGTCGCACAAGCCCCACAGCACCGCCTCGCGCAGCGCCGGCACGGCGTCGAAGAATTGCGCCAGCGCGCCAGCGATGTCGGGACCGGCGGCGCGGTAGTCGCGCGGCGCGCCTTCGCTGTCGCCCATGCCGCGCAGGTCGAAGCGCAGCACGGGCACGCCGAGCTGCGCCAGCGCCCGCGCCAGCAGGACGAACTGGCGGTGGCTGCCGACCCGGTATTGCGGCCCGCCCGTGACGATCAGCACGCCGCGCGGCCCCGGCGCGGCGGGCAGGCTGAGGATGCCGACCAGGCGCGCCTGCGCATCGGCATCGGCATCGACACCGTCGGCCGCGCTGCGAAAGCGCAGGGCCAGCTGGTGCACGGCCTGCAGGCCGGTGTCATCGCGCTTCATGGCGCCATCCTTTCTCCGTCGAGCCAGTCGCGGCACAGTGCCCGCGTGGCGTCCAGCAGTTGCGGACACGCGAGCAGTTCGCCGTTGTGCCAGAACGGACCGTCGCCGAAGGTGGCCACGTGCATGGCGGCGCCGTGGTCGCGCCATTGCCGCGCCAGCGGCGGCACGGATGGCGCGCCCGCCTGCTCCGGCCCCTGGTAGTCGAGCCAGTAGACGGGGACGCCCGGCGCCAGCACGCCGGCATCGACGTCGTCGATGGCGTGCGCCAGCGCGGGCGCCAGCAGGTAGCCCGCCACTTCCACGGGCCGGCCGGCGGCCAGTTCGGCGCGCGCATGGCCGGGTGCTTCCTGGGCGCCGCTGGCCAGCAGGCGGCGCGCCAGGCGCAGGCGCAGGAAGCGGTCGATGCAGCGCCGGCCATCGAGCTCGGGCTGCCACAGCAGCAGGCGCGCCACGGGCAGCGGCGCGCGGTTGGCGAAATCGAGCGCCAGCAGGGCGCCCAGGCGCAAGCCCCACAGCGTCAGCGGCCCGTCGACGCGCTGCGCCAGCCACGCGCAAGCCAGGTGCAGGTCGTTGTGCCAGATGGGCCAGCGCGCCTCGCCGAAGTCGCCGCTGCTGTCGCCGCAGCCAAACAGGTCGATCTGCAGCACGCTGTAGCCGGCGGCGGCGAAGGCGCGCGCCTGCGCGGCGGCCACGTGGCGGCTCTTGTTGAGCTCTTCGGCGAACGGGTGGATGTACACGATGCCGCCGCGCACGGGCTGGCCCGGCGCGGGCAGGTGCAGCAAACAATAGCGCTGGCCGCCGCTGGCGGGCATGAAGAAGGGCAGCAGGGGCAGCGCCGCGGAAACGGTATGGCTCATCGGCGCAGCTTTGCAAAGACGAAATCGTGCAGGGTGCCGACGGTGGCGAAATGGCGAGCGTGGATATCCTCGTCGGCCACCTCGATGCCGAAATGGTCTTCCAGCGCGGCGATGACGCCGATCACGGCCATCGAGTCGAGCTCGGGCACGCTGCCCAGCAGCGGCGTGTGGGCCTCCAGCGCCCGGCCGTTCAGGCACAGGGTGGTGTCGAGGATGCGCTTTACTGCTTCAAGATGCGGCATGTCAGCTCCAGGGAAGGGTAGTGGGGCAGGCGGCTGGTGTCGAACGCCAGGTGGGGGACGCTGCCGGCATGGCGCGACAGGTGCAGATAGGGCGGCAGGCTGGCGGCCATCCATTGCCAGCCGCCGCAGCGCAAGAAGGTGGCCGTGCCCAGCGCGTGCGTGCCCAGGCGCGCGTGGGCGGCCAGCGAGGCGCGGTTGAAGCGCGAGATGCGGCTGCACGACCAGCGCACGCCCTGCGCATGCAGCACCGCGTTGGCTTCTTCCCACAGGCGGGCGAAGACCAGGCCGCCGCGCTGCTGCGGATGCACCCACACGTCCAGGTCCCACGCCGATTCGGGCGAGGCCAGCGCATAGCGGACGCGCACCTCGTCTTCCAGGCAGCCGTCGCGCAGCAGCCACAGCCAGCCGGCCATGGGCGCATCGCCGGGTTCCTGCGGCGCGGCGCGGGCCACCAGGCATTGCGCGCCCTGGCGGTAGCGCTCGCGCAGCGCGCCGGGGCGGCGCATGGGGCCGGGCGGCAAGTCCGCTTCCACCAGGCAGGGCGTGACCGTGATGGCGCGTCCCCGACCCCGGCACAGCGAGCCGGGCGCCACGGCTTGTGCAACGAACTGGTAGCGGTGCAGCGCGCAGCGCCCGCCCGGCGCGCGCGCCAGCAGCCGCGCCACGGCCAGCCAGGCGCTGTCGCGCCAGCCCAGCTGGCGTATGCTGGCGGCGAGGCGGCGCAACGGACGGGAATCGGGCAGAAAGGCCATGGCGATCACGGATGGGGCGGCTATGCAGCCAACGCTGTCCATTAGAGCGCAGCGGCCAGCGCGGGTCTTGCGCCGCCTCAAGTGTTATGGCAACTGTCACACTGCAGCCGTTACTTGATAAAAATCAAGACCGCTGGGTCCGTTTATCCCAATCATAGGGGATACATGCACGAGCATGCCGACCAGGGGGCGAGACGATGGCAACACTGATACACGAGCTGATAGGCGAGACGGCGCGGCGCGCCCCCGAGGCGCCGGCCCTGTCGTGGCAGGGCGAGGAAACCAGCTATGGCGCTTTGGAACAGTCCGTGCGCGATTGCGCCTGGGCCTTGCTGACCCTGGGCCTGGCGCGCGGCGGGCGGGTCGGCGTCTACCTGGAAAAGCGCCCGGAAAACGTCAGCGCCATGTTTGGCGCGGCGGCGGCCGGCGGCGTGTTCGTGCCCGTCAACCCGCTGCTCAAGCCGGACCAGGTGGCGTACATCCTGGCCGACTGCAACGTGGCCATCCTCGTCACGTCGCGCGAACGCCTGGCGCAGCTGGGCCCGGCGCTGGCCGCCTGCCCGGACTTGCAGGCGGTATTGCTGGTGGGCGAACCCGGCCTGGAATCGGCCCTGGGCCGCCTGCGGCTGCTGTCCTGGAACGCCGCGCTGCAGGCGGCCGCGCAGCATGAAGGCGACGTAGCGGCGCCGCACGCCGTGATCGACACGGACATGGCCGCCATCCTGTACACCTCGGGCAGCACGGGCAGTCCGAAAGGCGTGGTCTTGTCACACCGTAACATGATGGCGGGCGCCCTCAGCGTGTCGGGGTATTTGCACAACACGCCGCGGGACCGCATCCTGTGCGTCTTGCCGCTCAGTTTTGACTACGGCCTGAGCCAGCTGACGACGGCCTTCGCCAGCGGCGCCTGCGCCGTGCTGATGAATTATCTGCTGCTGCGCGACATCGTCGAAGCCGTGGAGCAGGAAGCCATCACGGGGCTGGCCGCTGTGCCGCCCCTGTGGGTGCAGTTGTCGCAGCTGAGCTGGCCCTTGTCCACGCCCTTGCGCTACATCACCAATTCCGGCGGCGTGATGCAGAAAACAACGCTCGACAAGCTGCGTGTGGCCTTGCCGCGCACGCAGGTCTACCTGATGTATGGCTTGACGGAGGCGTTCCGCTCGACCTATCTGGCGCCCGAGCAGCTGGAGCGGCGTCCCGATTCCATCGGACGCGCCATCCCGAACGCGGAGGTGCTGGTGCTGCGCCCCGATGGCAGCCTCTGCGCGCCCGACGAGCCAGGCGAACTGGTGCACCGTGGCGCGCTGGTGGCGCTCGGCTACTGGAACGACGCGGCGCGCACGGCCGAGCGCTTCAAGCCGTTGCCGCCGCAGGCCAGCGGGCTGGTGCTGCCGGAGCTGGCCGTCTGGTCGGGCGACACCGTGCGCCGCGATGCGGACGGCTATCTGTATTTCGTCGGCCGCAGCGACGACATGATCAAGACGTCGGGCTATCGCGTCAGCCCGGCCGAGATCGAGGAAGTCGTGTATGCGAGCGGCCTGGCGGGCGAGGCGGTCGCCCTGGGCGTGCCGCATGCCGTGCTGGGCCAGGCCATCGCCTTGCTCGTCACGCGGGCGCCGGGCGTGGAATTGCTGCGCGACGCCGTGCTGGCAGCCTGCCGCGCCCGGCTACCCAGTTATATGGTGCCGCTGTGGGTCGATATCCGCGACGGCGCCTTGCCGCGCAATCCGAACGGCAAGATCGACCGTCCGCTGCTGGCCAGGGAACTGGCGCGCGCGTATGCGGTCCAAACAGGAGCAGGCGCATGAACGCGCCCGGACTGCCGTCGCATGCGGCTTTGCGCCAGTTCGCCGTGGCCGACGACATGCTCGAAGTGGGCGGGGTACCCTTGCGCCGGCTGGCGCAGCGCGTGGGCGGCACGCCATTTTATGCGTATGAACGCGCGCATATCGTGCGCCGCGTGGCCGAACTGCGCGCCGCCCTGCCGGCTGGCGTGCATGTGCATTACGCGATGAAAGCCAATCCCATGCCGGCCGTCGTACAGCTGCTGGCGGGGCTGGTGGACGGCATCGACGTGGCGTCGGGCGGCGAACTGGCGACGGCGCTCGATACGACGATGCCGGTCGGGCGCATCAGTTTTGCGGGGCCGGGCAAGAGCGATGCGGAACTGGCGCGCGCCGTGGCGGCGGGCGTGCTGATCAATGTGGAATCGCGCGCGCAGCTGGAAAGGACGGCGCTGGCCAGCGAACGCCTGGGCCTGGCGGCCAGGGTGGCCGTGCGCATCAATCCCGACTTCGCCTTGCGCCGCACGGGCATGCGCATGGGCGGCGGCGCGCAGCCGTTCGGCGTCGATGCGTCCCTCGTGCCGGCGCTGCTGGGGCGCATCGGCCAGCTGGGGCTGGACTTTCACGGCTTTCATATCTACGCCGGGTCGCAAAACCTGTCGGGCGTGGCCCTGGCCGAGGCGCAGGAGCACAGCGTGCAACTGGCGCTGGAACTGGCGCCGTGCGCGCCCGCTCCCTTGCGCGTGCTGAATATCGGCGGCGGCTTCGGCGTGCCGTACTTTCCCGGCGAACAGCCGCTGGACCTGGGACCGGTGGCCGCCGGCTTGCAGTTGCAGCTTGACAAGCTGGGCGCGGCGGCGCCCGGAGCGCGCCTGAATTTGGAACTGGGCCGCTACCTGGTGGCCGAGGCGGGCATCTATGTGTGCAAGGTGCTTGAGCGCAAGGTATCGCATGGACAGGTGTTTCTCGTCACGGATGGCGGTTTGCACCACCACCTGGCCGCCTCGGGCAATTTCGGCCAGCTGATACGCAAGAATTACCCGGTCGCCATCGGCAACCGCCTGCGCGGCGGCGCGCGCGAGCTGGCGTCCGTCGTCGGCCCCCTGTGCACGCCGCTCGACTTGCTGGCCGACCAGATGGAGATGGCGCGCGCCGAGGAAGGCGACCTGGTGGTGGTGTTCCAGTCGGGCGCGTATGGCTTGACGGCCAGCCCGACGGCCTTCCTCGGCCATCCGCTGCCGGCCGAGGTGCTCGTATGAGCGGCCTGTGCGGTTGGTTGACACTGGGCGGGGTGGGCGGGAACGTCGCGCCGGGTGCCGCGCATGCGCATGATGGCGCTGATGCTGACGCTGGCGTGGCGAATGACCGCGTTGCCAGTGCCGCCTGCGGCAGCGGCGATGCTGGCGCCGTGCCTGCCGCCGCCATGGCTGGGGCCGCGTCGCCGGCCGCGCAGCATCTGGCTGCCGGCCGGCAAGCTGGCCTTGCCGCCGGCGCGGATGGCCGCCTGGGGGATCAGCCGGCGGCCGAACCTGCCGGCGCTGGCCTGTCCGGCGCCGCTGCGCCTACCCAGGCCGATGCCGTGGCGACGGCGGCGCTGTCGCGCATGGCCGCGCCGCTGTCGCGCTTTGACTCGGCGCCCCTGGCCGCCAGCGCGGGCGAGGCGGGCGCCGTGGCCGTGGCCGCCATCGACGGCAGCCGCCACCTGCACCAGCAGGAGGGCTTGCAGGTGGCGATCTGGGGCCGGCCCGCGCTCGATGGTTCGACGGACGACGTGGCGCGCCGCCTCGCTTCCCTGTGGCTGAGTCGGGGCGCGGCCGCCTGCGCCTGCCTGTCCGGGCCGTTCGCGCTGGCCATCGTCGATGCGTGCTCCGGCGCGGCCCTGCTGGCCGTCGACCGGGCCGGCATCCATCCGCTCAGCTACACGAGCAATGCGCACGGCCTGTTCTTTGCTTCCTCGCACGATGCCTTGCTGGCCCATCCGTCCGTGCGCGGCGCCCTCGATCCGCAAGCGCTGTACCACTATCTGTTCTTCCACATGGTGCCCGCTCCCGCCACGGCCTACCTGGGCCAGCAGCGATTGCTGCCCGGCGAATACCTGCACGTGCGCGCGGGCCGGCAATGCAAGGGCAGCTACTGGCAGCTCGACTTCCAGGAAAACGCGCTGGCGCGCACGGGCTTTGCGGGCAAGAAGCAGGAATTCCTGCGCACCCTGCGCCAGGCGGTGGAAGCGGGCCTGGGCGCGGATGGGGAAAGCACGGGCGCTTTTCTCAGCGGCGGCACTGACAGTTCCACCGTGGCCGCCGTCGTGGGCCAGGTGACGGGCCGGCCGGCGCGCACGTATTCGATCGGCTTCGACGCGCCCGGCTACGACGAGATGGCCTACGCGCGCCTGGCCGCCCGTCATGCGGGCAGCATCCACCATGAGCGCTACGTGACGCCAAACGACGTGCTGGCCGCGATACCCGCCATGGCGGCCGTATTCGACCAGCCATTCGGCAATGCCTCGGCCATCCCCGCCTTTTACTGTGCGCAGATGGCGCGCGACGATGGCGTGACGCGCCTGCTGGGCGGCGATGGCGGCGACGAATTGTTTGGCGGCAATGAACGCTACGCGCGCCAGGCCTTGCTGTCCGGCTATGAGCGGCTGCCGGCGATGTTGCGCCAGGCCATCATCGAGCCGCTGCTGTTTCGCCGGCGCGTGGAACGGCCGTGGCGGCTGGGCGACAAGGCGCGCCGCTATATCGAACAGGCCAGCATGCCCTTGCCGGCGCGCCTGGACAGCCATAACCTGCTGCTGTGCCATGGCCACCGCACGGTGCTCGAGGACGGTTTCATCGATACCATCGACCCCGGCATGGCGTCCGGCTGCCTGAACGGCGCGTACTGGCAGCGCCAGGGGCTGGGCCTGAGCCAGATCAACGAGTTGCTGGCGCTGGACATGCGCTTTACTTTGGCCGACAACGACTTGCTGAAGGTGCGCAAGGCGTGCGAGCTGGCCGGCGTGGAAGCGGCGTTTCCCTTCCTGCACGACGCGATGGTGGCGTTTGCCGCGCGCCTGGCGCCGCGCGACAAGCTCGACGGCATGCGGCTGCGGCCATTCTTCAAGCGGGCGCTGGCGGACATCCTGCCGCCGGCCATCGTGCGCAAGAAAAAGCACGGCTTCGGCTTGCCATTCGGCCTGTGGCTGCACAGCCATGCGCCGCTGCGCGAGTTCGCCTTCGATAACCTGACGCAGCTGCGCGGGCGCGGCATCGTGCGGCCCGCCTTCATCGACGACTTGCAGGGACGGCTGCTGGCCGAGCATCCGGCCTATCACGGCACCATGGTGTGGCTGCTGCTGATGCTGGAGCAGTGGCTCAGCCAGCATCCGGCTGCGCTCGGTGCGCTTGCGCACGGTTTTGCCGCATGCGCCACAGAAACGCCAGCCGTCCTCGATCCCACGGCGTAAAACGGGGCAGCTGCAGCATGTCGAGTCCCGCATGGGGGCGGGCCACGCCCCAGTCCGTGGCGACGGCCGCCGTAAACCCCAGGCTGCGCACGATCTCCACGTGGGCCGCGCCGTAGTCCTGGCCTGCCTTGCCGTTCGGATAGGCAAACAGGGTGACGGGCGCCTGTATCAATTCCTCGAGCTGGCGCTTGCCATTCGCGATATCGAGGCGCGCGGCGCGCGGCGACAGGGTGGCCAGGATAGGATGGCTGACCGTGTGCGCGCCCAATCCCATGCCGGCCGCGTGCAGGCGGCGCAGCTGTTCAGTGCTGAGCATCTGCGGCCGGCGCATGGTGGCGCCCGCCATCCGGCGAACCTGCACGGCCAGGCACTGGCGCTGGGCGAAGGGCAGGTATTTGAGCTGGCCCAGCAAGGTGGCGATGGCGGCGCGCCGCTGCGCCAGGCTGGCGATGGGCAGCTTGCCCAGGCCATATGCGTGCAGGTCAAGGCTGGGGCCGGGCGCGTGGCGCACGCCTTCGATCACGCTGTCGTTCCACATTTGCCCGCCGTCCAGGTAACCGGTGGCGATAAAGAAGGTGGCATGCATGGCGTGGCGCTGCAGCAGCGGCAGGGCGACCTGCGCATTGTCCGCATAGCCATCGTCAAAGGTGATGCATGCGGCGCGCGCGGGCAGGCTGCCATCCTGCAGGCGCCGCACGGCCATGGCCAGGGGCAGCGGCGTGTAGAAGCGCTTGAGCAGGCGCAGCTGGCGCTCGAACAGCATGGCGTCGACTTCGCCGGGAAACAGGGGGTCGGGCCGCGCCAGCACGCGGTGGTAGATCAGGATCGACAGGGAGGGCGTCATGGCGGTCATGGCTGCCCCGCGACGGAAGTCTTTGCCTTCTCCACGGCCCTGGGCCTGGCGCGGTGCGCCAGCGGCGCGTGGTCGCGCACATGCTGCTCGACGACGATGCGCGTGGCGATCAGCACGGCCATCAAATAGTAGGGCATGTCGAAATACAGCAGGCTGAGAAAGGCGCCGCCCACGGCAAAGCCGATCAGGCTGGCCTGGCTCATGGTGGCCAGGCCGTGCGCCCAGCGCAGCTCGGCGTTGCCGCGCGTCAAACGGATGATCACGGCGGCCGTATGCCAGGTGGCGATGCCCAGCGCCAAGTAGATGGCCAGGCCGACAAAGCCATGTTCGCCCAGCGCCTGGAAGTAAATGCTGTGCGCCGCATGCACGTCCATGGGATTCGGCGCATAGCGGGCGAAGACGACCGGCTCGGAGACGTCGAAGCCGCCGCCGAAGAAGCGGTCGCGCGCCAGGTTGTAGGCCATGCGCCAGGCATTCAGGCGGCCCATGGCCGAGACGTCGTCCTCGTAGCTGTGGATGGTGTCCATGCGCTCGCTCCAGCGCTCGGGCATGAAGGCCAGCAGCAGGGGAGCGACCAGGCACAGCAGTGCTCCCAGCACCAGCTTGCGGTCGCTCTTCAGCCACATGAACAGGCCCATGGCGGCAATGGCCAGCAGGCCGCCGCGCGAATACGAACCCAGCGCGGCCAGGGCCGACAGCAGCATCGCCGCCGACAAGCCGTGGCGCAGCCAGCGCCGGTCCGTGTTTTGCTGCAGGTAATACATGAGCGGGATGGTGATGATCAGGGCCAGGGCCAGCGAGTTGTTGTCACCGATGAACGTTTCTTCCGGCCCCCACACGCGCTCCGTGCCGCCGCTGCGAATCGTGAAGATGCCGCCTTTCACGCCGTAATAGCCGATCGATCCCACCAGCACCCACACGAGGCGCACGATATCTTGCCGCGTGCGTATCACCATCATCACCACAAAGCTCATCAGCATGATCTTCATGACCTTGTTCCATTGCTCCCACGACGGCTCGGGCAGCAGCGCGAACGGCGCCGTGACGTTCATCCACGCCGTAAAGAGCAGCAGCAGCACGCTGACGGGCGTCAGCGGCAGGCTGCGCGGCGCATGCGTCATCACCAGGCTGAGCATGGTGGTGATGGCGATGATGAAGGCGAAGGGCAAATGGGTGGCAAAGCCCCACGCCTGCGTGTGCGGATTCATCACGCTGACCCAGACCCACATCAGGCCGCCAATGGCCGGCGTCTTCAGGATGAAGGGCAGGGAGCCCAGGATAATGATGGTGACGATGATGTCGCGCATGAAGGGGGACGCTCCTCGTTGTCTCCTGCCGCCGGCGCCCTGGGAGCGGGTCTTGATGCCGGTCAACGGGCTGGCGGGCAGGCTGGTTACACTGGTTTCGTGCGCTGTGCATCGGCATCACTCCATCACATCAGCATCACTTCATCAGTTTGATGATAGTAAGACCAAGGAGGCTTGCGCTTGTTGACCGTTCTCATGGCGACCTACAATGGCGCCGGCACCTTGCCCCAGGTCTTGCAGGCGTACATGGGCTTGCGCCCGCCACAGGGCGGCTGGCGCCTGGTCATCGCCGACAATGGCAGCAGCGACGCCACGGCGGACGTGATCGCCGCCTTCCGCGCGCGCTTGCCTCTCAGCTCCGTGTACGTGGCGCGGCGCGGCCGCAGTCCGGCCCTGAACGACGCCGTCGAACACGCCTTGCGCCACGGCGGCGATGGCAGCGAACTGTTCGTCTTTGGCGACGACGACGCCCTGCCCGAGCGCGACTGGCTGTGCCGCCTGCAGGACAGCGCACGCAGCCATCCCGGCTACGCCCTGTTCGGCGGCGCCATCGTGCCCGCCTGGCGCGCAAGGCCGGCGGACTGGCTGCTGCGCCTGACGCCCGTCGGCCTGACGTGGGGCATCACCAGCCCCGAGCTGCGCGACGGCCCCGTCTATCCGGGCCTCGTATGGGGCGCCAACATGGCCATCCGCCGCCGCATCTTCGAGGCGGGCGCGCGCTATGACGAAAGCATCGGCCCGCAGGGCGCCAGCTATGCCATGGGCAGCGAGACCCGGCTCAACCTGGAAATGCACGCGGCCGGCAACCCGTCATGGTTCTGTCCGCAGGCCAGGGTGGCCCACATCATCCGCGCACCGCAGGTGCGGCGCGACTGGATATTGCGGCGCGCCATGCTGTTCGGGCGGGGCCAATGCCGGCTGGCCCTGCCCGAGGCGAGCGTGGAATTGCTCGGCGTGCCGCGCTGGATGCTGGGACGCTACCTGCGCGACACCGTGGGCGCCGCGCTGGCCTGGCTGCGGCGCGACCCTGCCAGCCTGTTCCTGCACCAGTGGGAGCGGGCGAAGCTGCGCGGCTTTTTCCATGAAGCGTGGCGCGGACGGCGCAAGCGGCTGCCGCGCATCGTCATCAGCAGTTATTCGGGCGAACTGGGCGGCATGGAGCTGCGCATGGCGCAAGAGGCGCGCATGCTCGACGACAGCGGTTACGACAGCGTGCTGGCGCTGCGGCGCTTTCCCGGCTTTGCCGCCTGGGCGCAGGGCTTGCGCGCGCAGCGGCTGCGCGTGCGCGTGTACGAGCCGCCATTGTTTCTCGAACACTGGGCGTGGCGGCGCTGGAACCGGCTGCGCGCCATGCTGACGGGCACGTGGCGGCTGCGCCGGCTGCGGCCCGACCTCGTCCACGTGGCGTTTTGCTGGACCAGTTATGGCGCGTCCATCGTCTGGCTGGCGCGGCAATGCAGGCTGCCGGCCGTGATCAGCGTGCACAATGCGTTTCCGCTGGCGCCGTTCAGCGACTGGCAGCGCCCGTTCCTGCGCGAAGCGTTCCGCGCCGTGAAGGGCGTGTATGCCGTGTCGCCGTCGGCCATGCGGCATTTCCTGGACCTGTACCGCGACATGCTGGAGCCGGCCACGCGGCTGGCCGTGATCCCGAACGGCGTCGATACGGACGCCTTCATCGTCTCGCCCGAGCGGCGCGTGCTGGCGCGCCGGCAGCTGGGCTTGCCGCAGGACGCGCTGGTGCTCGGTTCGGTGGCGCGGCTGTCGCCGCAAAAGCGGCCGCAGGCGCTGCTGGCCCTGTTCGCCCGCCTGGCGCCGCAGTTTCCCGGCCTGTATCTGGTACTCGTGGGCACGGGGCCGCTGGAGGCCATGCTGCGCCTGCAGGCGCAGCAACTGGGGCTGGCGCCGCGCATCGTGTTTGCCGGCTTCCAGGCGCGCATCGACCTGCTGATGCCGGCCTTCGACCTGCATCTGCTGCTGAGCAAGAACGAAGGCTTCGGCATCGCCACCATCGAAGCGATGGCCTGCGGCGTGCCTGCCGTGGGCACGGATGTGCCGGGCACGCGCGATATCCTGCACGACAGCGGCGGCGGCTTGCTGCTGCCGCCCGGCGACGAGGAGGCCGCCTGCGGCGCCGTGGCCGGGCTGCTGCGCGACGCGCCGCGGCGCGAACGCATGGGACGGCTGGCGCGCGCGGAAACCGTGCAGCGCTATTCGATGCCGCGCCTGCAACGCCAGCTGCGCCAGTTCTATGCGGGCCTGGTGTAGGCGCGGGCCGCCGCGATGAACGCCACGCGCCATTCCTTCCTGTTTTCCTTTGCCGAGAAATACACGGTGCTGCTGCTGGGCATCGTCGGCACCATGATCTTGTCGCGCCTGCTGACGCCGGCCGAGGTGGGCGTGTATTCGCTGGGCGCCGTGCTGGTGGCGCTGGCGCAGGTGGTGCGCGACTTTGGCGTGGGCCAGTACCTGATCCAGGAAAAGCGCCTGGACCGCGTGAAACTGCGCGCCGCGCTGGCCACCAGCCTGCTCGTGGCGTGGCTGCTGGCGGCGCTGGTGCTGCTGGCCAGCGCGCCGCTGGCGCGGTTTTATGGCGAGCCGCGCCTGACGCCCGTGCTGCGGCTGCTGTCGATCAACCTCGTGCTGATCCCTTTCAGCGCGCTGACCTTGCCCATGCTGCGCCGGCAGCTGCGCTTTCGCGCCATCTACGCCATCAACGCGGCCAATAGCGTCGTCAACCTGCTGGTGGCCGTGCTGCTGGCGCTGCTGGGCCACAGCTACATGAGCATGGTGTGGGCGGCGCTGGCCGGCGCGGCCGCATCTCTACTGGTGAGCCTGCTGCTGCGGCCGAAGGAACTGCCATGGCTGCCGGGGCGGCGCGGCATGGGCGCCATCGCCAGCTTTGGCGCGTATGCGACGGGCGGCGGCCTCGTCGACGAGGCGGGCGTGGCGGCGCCGGACCTCATCATCGGCAAGCTGATCGGCATCGACAGCCTGGCCCTGTTCGGCAAGGCGCAAAGCGTGCTCAATCTCTTCAACCAGGCCATCACCAGCGCCATCTCACCTGTCGTGTTCCCCCTGTTCGCGGCGCGCGCGCGCGAGGATGGCGAGACGGGCAGGGCGGGCGGGGCGGCAGATGCCTACCTGCGCACGATCAGCTATATGACGGCGCTGGCCTGGCCGTTTTTTCTCTTCCTCGGGTGCATGGCTTTGCCCTTGGTCAAGGTGCTGTATGGCCCGCAATGGCTGGGCTGTGTGCCCTTGATACGCATCATGTGCCTGTCGGCGGCCGTGTATAGCATGTTCAGTATGGCGCGCTACCTGTTCGTGGCGACGGGCCAGATGCGCGCCCAGGTGCGGCTCGACGCCTGGGCCGGCAGCCTGAAGGTGGCGGCGCTGCTGCTGGCGGCGCCGCTGGGACTGGTGGCCGTGGCCTGGGCCGTGGTCTTCAGCAATGTGCTGCGCAGCTGGCTCGCGTATGGCTGCTTGCGGCGCTTGAACGGCTTGCACTGGGGCATCCTGGCGCGGGCCGTGCGCAAGAGCCTGGTCCTGTGCGCGCTCAGCGGTGCGCCGCCGCTGTGCATGCTGCTGTGGCTGCCGGACGAGCTGCCGTATGGCGCCGCGCTGCTGGCGCTGGCCGGCACGGGACTGGCCACCTTGCTGTGCTGGATCGCCGGCGTCTTCCTGGTGAAACACGAGATCGCCGCCGAGTTTCTGTTATTGCAACGCAAGCTGGCCAGCCGCTGGCTGCCCGTCAAATCGCCGCGCTGAGCGGACCCGCAACGGTCCCGGATGGCGCGCAGGAACGAAAGGACGAACATGCGTGTCGGTATCCTGTCTTATCCGATGCTGTTCCAGCGCGACGGCGGCTTGCAGGTGCAGGTGCGCGAGACCGTGGCCGCGCTGAACCGCCTGCACACTCACGCGGCGCGCCCGCTCGAGGTGCAGCTGGTCGACGCCAACCACGAGCGGCTGGCCGATTTCGACGTGCTGCACGTGTTTTCGGCAAGCAACGGCAACTATCGCATCGTGGAAACGGCCAGGGAACTGGGCGTGCCGGTGGTGCTGTCGCCGCTGCTGCCGCCCAGCTGGAGCCGCGCCAGCGCCTGGCGCGCGCGGCTGGCCGACCGGCTGGCGGGGCGGCTGACGGAATGGATGGTGCAAACGAGTTACGCGCAGACGCGGCGCGCCCTGCTGCTGGCCGATGTGGTGGTGGCGCTGGGCGAGGCCGAACGCGACGCCATCGTGCACGGTTTCGGCATGCCGGCCCAGTCCATCCGCGTCTTCCCGAACGGCATCAACCCGCATTTCTTCACGGCCAACGGCGACCTGTTCCTGCGCGAGACGGGCATCGCCGGGCCGTTCGTGCTGATGGTGGGCAGCATTTCGCCGTATAAAAACCAGTTGGGTCTGGCGCAGGCGCTGGCCGGCGCCGGCTTGCCGCTGGTGTTGATCGGCGCCGCGCCGCGCGAGCAGCAGGGCTATCTGCAGCAGTTGCTGGACTTGCCCCACGTCAGCTGGCTCGGCGCGCTCGACCATGCCGACCCGCTGCTGGCCAGCGCCTACCATGCGGCGGCCGTGGCCGCGCTGCCGAGCCAGGGCGAAGTGTTTCCCCTGAGCGTGCTCGAAGCGCTGGCGGCCGGCACGCCCGTCGTCATGACGGCGCAAAGCGCGCTCGACTTGCCCGATTCCGCGTTTGCGCTGCGCAAGGTGCGCTGGGACGACGGCACCGCGCAGCGGCTGGCCATCACGGAACTGCTGGCGCAGCCGCCCGCGCGCCTGCGCGTGCAGGCGCTGGTGGAGCGGTTTACGTGGGAACGGGTGGCGGGCCAGATCGCCGATTGCTATGTCCAGCTGCATGCGGCCGCCGTTGCCGCCGCGCAGCCGTCAAGGAGGAGCCATGCTGTTTAATTCCTTTGCTTTCCTGTGCGCCTACCTGCCCATCGTCCTGGCAGGCTATTTTCTGCTGGAACGCCTGGCGCCGGCGGGCACCAGGGCGGAGCCCGGCTGGCGCCGCCTGGCACCCGCCGCCTGGCTGGCCGCCGCCTCGCTGTTCTTTTATGCGTGGTGGGACGTGCGCTACCTGCCGCTGCTGCTGGCCTCGATCTGCCTCAATTATGGGGCCGGCCGGCTGATCGGTTCGAGCGCGGGCGCGGCCCGCAAGCGCGTGCTGGTGGCGGCACTGGCGCTGAACCTGGGCTTGCTCGCCTGGTATAAATACGCAAACTTCTTCATCGACAGCGTCAACGCCGTGGCCGCCGGCGCGGGCGCGGCCAGCCTGCCGTGGTCCGGCCTCGACATCGTGCTGCCGATCGGCATCTCCTTCTTCACCTTTACGCAGATCGCCTTCCTCGTCGATTGCTACCGGGGCGAGGTGCGCGAATACCGCTTCATCCATTACATGCTGTTCGTCAGCTACTTCCCGCATTTGATCGCCGGCCCCGTGCTGCACCACCGCGAGATGATGCCGCAGTTCGCCGACCCGGCCAGCGGCCACCCGCGCGCGGCCAACCTGGCCATCGGCATGTCGATCTTCGTCGTCGGGCTGGCGAAAAAAGTGCTGATCGCCGACAACCTGTCGCCGCTGGCCATTCCCGTCTTCGCGGCCGGCGCCGAACCGAACCTGCTCGAGGCGTGGATCGGCGTGCTGGCCTATACCTTCCAGCTGTATTTCGACTTTTCCGGTTATTCCGACATGGCCATCGGCCTGTCGCGCATGTTCGGCGTGAAATTGCCGCTGAACTTCAATTCGCCGTACAAGGCCGCCAACATCACGGAGTTCTGGCGCCGCTGGCACATGACACTGTCGCGTTTCCTGCGCGACTATCTGTATATCGCCATGGGCGGCAGCCGCCGTGGCGAGGCCATCCGCTACCGCAACCTGATGCTGACCATGCTGCTGGGCGGCCTGTGGCATGGCGCCGGCTGGACCTTCGTCATCTGGGGCGGCTTGCACGGCCTGTTCCTCGTGGTGCAGCAGGCGTGGCGCCGCGCGTTCGGCGCGGCCACGGGACGCTGGTGGCCGGCCGCGCTGACATTTACCGTCGTCATGCTGGCCTGGATCTTCTTCCGCGCGCCCGACGTGGCCACGGCCTGGGACATCCTCGGCGCGCTGGTGGGGGCGAACGGCGTGAGCCTGCCGCGCGGCCTGGCCAGCCATGCGGCCGGCCTCGCGCAATGGGGGCTGCAACCCGCGTTCGACGGCATCCGCTGGATCGAGCTGATGGGCCCCGGCTTGCCCGTGCTGCTGCTGGCCATCGTGCTGGCCTTCAAGGCGCCGAATACGCAAGAAATATTCTTTCTCTACGAGCCCGCGCTTGAAAGAATATTTCAGCCCGAAGGGCGCTGGGCCTTCAGCTGGCGGCCCACGCGCGGCTGGAGCCTCGGGTTTGCCGCGCTGTTCGTCGCCTGCATCTTCGGCATGAACCGGGTCACCGAATTTCTCTACTTCCAATTCTGAGCAGGGACACGTCATGGATACCATCTCCCGCCGCTACCTGGCCTGGTTCTTTACCGTCGCCTTCTTCGTGCTGGCCCTCGTCTCGGCCATGAATTACCGCATCGATCCCTATCTGCTGCACCAGTGGGACACTCCCTTGCTGCAGCGCCTGCGCCCGACGAATGAAAAGCTGAGCGCCTGGGGCAAGACGTATGCCGTGGCCCGTTACCGGCCCAGCATCATCTACATCGGCAATTCGCGCACGGAAATGGGCTTGCCCACGCGCGCGCAAGCCACCTTCCCGGACAAGAGCGTGTTCAACAGCGCCGTCTCGGGCGCCTCGCTGGGCGACGCCATCCGCCTGGCCGAGCATGCGGCCAAGGTCAGCCGCATCGAAACCATGGTGTGGGGCGTCGACGCGCCCACCTTTTCCATGGACCTCGGTTCGGCCCGCGTGGAAGACGGCTTGACGGGCGACGACCACGGCTTTTTCGCGCGGCGCGCCTTGCTCAACCTGAAGCGGGGCTTGACGGTGGACATGACGCAGGACACCCTGCGCATCCTCAACGGCAGCTTCGGCGACGTCTGCCGCTCCAGCCTGGCCCTGTACGGGCAGCGCGACGAAACCTGCGTCATCAGCCGCATGAAGGGCTGGGGCGGCGCGGCCCATGCGATCCCGCTGCGGCTGCAGGAATTCGGCGATGGCGAAGGGCCGACGCCGCCATCCACGCCCGCGCTCGACGCCAGCGTCGGCAAGCTGTGCCGGGGCAGCATGCGGCTGCGCCTGTACATCAACCCCACGCACGCGCTGACGATGGATGTGCTGCACTGGCGCGGCAAGTGGGATGCCATGCAGGCCTGGCAGCGGGGCCTGGTGCAATTCGTCGAACGCCACCGCGCGGCGGGCTGCGACGTACGCCTGTACGATTTTTCCGGTTTCAACAGCGTCACGACGGACCCGATCCCGCTCGTCAGCGGCCGGGCCGAGATGCGCTATTACTGGGAAGTGTCGCATTACCGCGATAACGTGGGCCGCCTGATCCTGGCGCGCCTGTTTGGCGGCGACCTCGTGCCGCCGGCCGATTTCGGCGTCGAACTGACGAAGGCGAATATCGACGCCCACCACGCGGCCATGCGCGCCGCGCGCGACCGCTATCACGTCGAGCACGCGGAAGAGACGGCGTATGTGCAAAAGATACTCAACGGGCCGCGCATCCCGCATTGAGGCGGGGCGGCAGGGCGGGCATAAAGGCGAGCCGTGCCGATGCACTGTTCAGGCGTACGCAAGGGGCGGGACGGCTGCGCTATGATGGCGTTTTGCCATCCGGCATTGTTTTTCGCCGGTTCACTTGACAGGACGCCCCATGAAAATCGCCTTCTTCGCCAGCCAGCCCTACGACCGCCGTTTCTTCGATGAAGCCTTGCCGTCACAGCCGGACGCCGCCGGCATCGAACTGGTGTACCACAGCGCCTTGCTGAGCCAGGAAACCGTGGTGCTGGCGCAAGGCGCGCAAGCCGTCTGCGTCTTCGTCAACGACGTGCTCGACGCGCCCGTGCTGGAAGCCTTGCACGGCTACGGCGTGCGCGCCATCCTGCTGCGCTGCGCCGGCTACAACAACCTCGACCTGGAAGCGGCCAAGCGCCTTGGCCTGTTCGTCGCCCGCGTGCCCGCGTATTCGCCGGAAGCCGTGGCCGAATACACGCTGGCCCTCGTGCAGACCCTGAACCGCCACACGCACCGCGCGTATGCCCGCGTGCGCGAAGGCAATTTCTCGCTCGACGGCTTGCTCGGCTCCACCTTGCACGGCATGACGGTGGGCATCGTCGGCACGGGCAAGATCGGCCTGGCGACGGCGCGCATTTTCAAGGGCTTCGGCTGCACGGTGCTGGGCCACGACCCGTTCCCGGCCCCCGCGTTCGCGGATCTGGGCACGATGGTGGAGTTGCCGCGGCTGCTGGCCGAGTCCGACATCGTCTCGCTGCATTGCCCGCTGATGGAGAGCACGCGCCACATGATCAGCGAAGCAACCTTGCCGCTGATGAAGAAGGGCGCCATGCTGGTGAATACCTCGCGCGGCGGCCTGATCGACACGGGCGCCGTCATCGAGGCGCTGAAATCGCGCCAGCTCGGCTCGCTGGCCATCGACGTCTATGAGCAGGAAAGCAACCTGTTCTTCCAGGACCGCTCGTCCGACATCATCGACGACGACATCTTCCAGCGCCTGATGACCTTCCCGAACGTGCTGGTGACGGGCCACCAGGGCTTCTTCACCATCGAGGCGCTGCGCGAAATCGCCGCCATTACTTACCACAACCTTGCGTGTTTCCGCCAGGACAAGGATTGCGCCAACAGCGTGCTGGCCGGCTGACGCCTATTTTGCCGTCCTGGCTACGGCTGTCGCCTTGGCCGGCGCCTTCGGCTTCGGTGGCGGCTTCGGTTTCGGCAGCGGCAAGGCATCGGCCGTGCGCCGCGCCAGCTGGGAGAGCCAGTCGCGCTCGTCCCACAGTCCGCCGTCGATCAGGAAATACGGCTTGGCTTGCGGGTAGGGCGGCGCTTCCTGCAGCGCGCCCTGCGCGCTGATCCAGTCGCGCCCCACATCCGTCGGCTTGATGAACAGCTGGTCGTCGGCGACGATGGCGAACATCTTGCCGTCGCAATACAGGCCGTACTCGCCAAACATTTTCTTCGCGCTGACGCCGCCCGCACCCGCCATCTGGTCGAGCAAAAAATCCACCGTGCCTTGCTGTGACGCCATGTCTGTCTCCCTGGTTCCAGATGCCAGTGTAGCGCAAGCCATGGCCGCGGGAGCCCCTTTTTTGCCTGCTATCCTGCCGCAGCGGTTACACTGCGCGCATTGATTATCTTGCATTGAATAGCCCGCCATGACAACCCACGCCATCAACCACCGCGGCATCACCATCACCACCCTGGCCGCCAGCGAGGACATCGCGCGCCATTGCGCACCGGGCCACACGGCCATCCGCCAGCAGGCCGACGGCTGGTGGCTGTATTTCGTCGATGACGATGGCGGCATCGACGGCTACGACAGCCCGTTCGCCAGCCACGCGGAAGCGCTGTGGGCGGCCAAGGCGGCCGCCGAGTTCAGCACGGAATGACGAACCGCCCCTGGGATATCCTCGGCCTGGCGCAGGCGCCCGTGCCCGAGGCGGAAAGCGCCGACTACGGCGCCGGCCGCGCGGAACTGCACGGCCTGCGGCTGGTCTTGCGGATTGCCAGGACGACGCCGACCAAGATCGGCCAGTTCTTCACCGTCTGGAAACGCCCGCATCCCGGCGCCGCGATCGCGCCGCTGGACGACGGCGACGCGGTCGATGCCGTCATCGTCGCCGTGGCTGACGGCGGGCGGCATGGTTACTTCATTTTTTCGCGTGCCGTGTTGCTGGAGCGGGGCGTCATGTCGCGCGCCGGCATGGGCGGCAAGCGCGCGTTGCGCGTGTATGCGCCGTGGTGTGTCCCGGCGTCAAGCCAGGCGCAGCGCACGCAGCGCTGGCAGGGGGCGTGTTTTGTGGCGGCAGGCGACCGCTCAGGGCTGGAAAAACAGCTGGAGAAACTGCCGGACGGCGCTGGCTGAGCGGCGTCCGGCGGCCAGCTTGCCGGTGCAGCCATGGGCAGACATTCGGCCGATGTTGCCGCCGCCAGCGGCGCCTCGGCCGGACGCGCAGCGAGGCAGCCATGCGGGTGCCGATCAGATGCTGTCCAGATACAGCTGCGCATGGCAAGCACCGCGCCGCCCAGGCAGCCAGGGTGTGGCCATCTTGTTTCTGCATCCGTTCCTGAATGGCAGTTGCCCTATTTTTCCACCAGTTTGCCAATTGCGTTTTTCAACTGTAGCTTCAAGGTTTGGTCTTTGGTTTCCTTTTGCTGCGCTACCAGTACCGCTTTCAGCGCAGGATCGACTTCCACGGGTTTCGGCGAATTGGCCAGCGCCACGGCGACGCCCAACTGGTAGCGATAGGTACCTTGCGGTACTTTTTGAAGAAAAGTGGCAGTCTGGGAAAAGGAATTATCCTTTGCCAGCAGTTCGTTGAGGCGCACCCTTGCGTCGCGCCGAACGTAGGGATCGTTGGATTCAATGTCCGCCAGAATGCGCGTCTGTATGTCCTCGAACGCTATATTGCTCACGTTCAGCGGCAATGCCTTCAAATTTGCCGTTTTTAAATCGATATCCACTTTGGACGATAGTGGCGCAACCAGCGGGTAAATCTTGGCGATAATCTTTGCGTCTTTTTCCGAGATGACGAGGTTCTGCGTTGTATAACACTTGCTGGCGGTTCCATTGATAAGTATATCAGGCGGTAAAGAATAGAACATCACCGATTTTATGTCTTCTTCGCCGGCGACATAATCGGGATCTGTTTGACCGACAAAGCCCAGATTTCGCTTCACCTGCTCGGTTCCCCAGGAATTCGGCGGTTGTGCATAATAATCATAGGCATTGTTATCGCCTTCCCATCGAATTTCGGCCTGGCAGTTGAGCTTTGGATTGGACGCTTCATGAAGCAATCCGAGCGCATGGCCGAATTCGTGGCGGATCACCGCCTTATGAAACGGCTGCGCTTGCTCAGTCACGGTGCTGGAAGAGTACTTGGATTCGCTATATTGGCGGTTGAACCGTTCCAGATTCATCGTCGGCGCCATATTGTCTATCAGGCTCTCGGCATGCGTGCCTACTGCGGACCAGTAACCCTGGGAGGAAAACCCGACGCGGATCTGGAAATACCCGTTATTGGGCGCCAGACAGTTATACCAGCTGTCGGATGGTCCAAAATCAAACTTGGTGCTCGAATATGCATTCCATTCGCTTGCGACATTGCGGATCAGGCTGGCGACAGTCTTATTGCCTTGAAATAGGCATACGCGCAGCGTGCGTCCCGCATCCCATTTTCTTTCTCCTGCAACCATCTGGTCAAGCGAGTTTTTCTCGCCTTTTGTCGGCACAGTTGTATATAGATATAGCAAATGCTCGGGCAAGCTGTCGACCACCGTGACATGTTCCTGCGCCCCGGCGCAGGCCGGAATGGAAAGCAGAATAAGGGAAAGCCTGTTCAACTGTTTCATGGAACCTCCGGTTTATCACGATGGCAAACGCGTTAATTGAACTCGGGGAAGGGAAAGGCAAGGCCGGCATCGGCGGATGTCTTGTTCGCGTCAATCTTCGCGCGCGCCAGTTGAATGCGTATGCCCGTGCGCGCGGATTCTGGCTTGTCGAATGCTTCCTGCAGCTGGGCTTCAATCTGCTGCACATTCAGCATCGCGAGCTGATGGACGTTGCGCGCATCGCGTGCCTTCACGGCGGCGGCATCCGAGAGTTCATCGCGCCGGTCCGGATTGTACTTGTCGTTCAGCGCCGTCTTGATATCGCCTTTCTTTTTGTCGAAGATAGCGGCCAGTGACTGGGCAAACGCATTCGCTTCCGATGTCTCGACGACGCTGATCGACACGAAGGTTGCGCCTGTTGTCTTGATTGCCGGATCAGGAAGCGGACATGTGCCTGGATGATCTTGCATTGCTCCTGGACTCGTCGAGCAGTGGTTGCGGAAATAGGCGTCCGCCCATTGGTATCCCAGTTCCCTGGATCTGGCGTCAATGACCGTCGCCAGATGGCGTTTTGCAATATACACATTGATCGGGCAGCGATCATCGCCCAGCTTGTCCGCACCTTTGCCGGCTTTTTCGGAGTCCAGTGCCTTGCAGAATTTCTGAAGGGCAGCCTTGTATTCGGCGTCGTCGGCGATATCATCCCGTTTGACGGCGGTTCTTTGCGCCACGCGTTGTTTCAACAGCGCGTTGACCTCCTGTACCACAGCGCTGGCTTGTTTTTGCTCGGAAACGTCGGCGACAATTTTCGCATTGCTCGGCATTTTGGGAAGCATCGTCTCTTCCGGCCACTCCGGCGCCATCGATGTGCCTGAGCGGCCATCCCTGGTCCAGATACCCAGGGGCACATCATCAAACGCAAGGGTCGCCGCACCATATGACGCTCGCGAATCGGCATCCTTGAACGACAGGGCGATGACATAGCCGCGCTTATTTTTAAGGAAAAAGCCGTCCTGCAATCGGCGGTTGACGACCAGCAGCTGGGGGCCGAGATGCATGCCGGAATTCTGGTATCCGGGCCGCAGCTGAATTTCGAGATAGATATCAGGCGCACTGTTCTCAGGGATGTACTGCCGTGCATTTGAAAACCAGCCTGGAACCGCTGCCGAAGCGGCGTTTGCCGCCGCAGGCATGCTGGCTGGCTGATAGATAATCAGGCAGCCTGGTTTGCGATTGATCGACAAGTTGGCGTTGCTCGCCACTTTGTACATATCGAATGCTTTGCTGTCGGTGATCAGGGTCGCGGTCTTTGTCTTCGCTGCCTCGGCAATGGCGACGGAAGCCATGTCCACGCCAGCCGAAATTATTTCTGGAATCAGTATGGCAAGCAGGGGACTGTCACTAATCTGGGATTGCTGATCGGGCGCCTGATTGGGGCAGTTGTCAGTTAATTTCGATTTCAGCTCGCTGGCATTAATTGGCATGCTCAGGAAATATAGCAAAAGAGCTGAAAAAACAAATTGCCTGCTGATCTCAGTTTTCATTTTCAACTCCAAACGGGCAAGCGAAGGGTATGTTCGAAAACAAGAAAATACTGCAATCCATGCTGCTAGCGTAATTGTTTTTCCAATCTGAAAATACTCACTTTGTCACATTTTGCATTTTTCAGCATGCCGTTCAAGTAAATAAATTCAATGAATTAATATTATTAAAAAATCACCTTTCAATTTTTCATTTTCAATTAATGAAATTAATCCACTGTATATCGGGATGGTTATTGCCTGCCATGATGCATCCGCCGCCCGCAGGGGCCGGCATGGGAGGATTTTTGCCTGGGATGGCCTTTTCAGCTGGCATCGGCGTCGAAGCTTCAAAGCGCGAGATGGCAAGAGATGATTGTGGACAATCAATGCACCAAATGAATTGCCCGGTCGCGGCACAGCCGGTGCCGCGACACGGGGCAGACGCAGGCCGGCTGGTCCGGAGCTGGACTGGCGCGCGGGCGCCGACCGGGACGATCAGGCCATGTCAGGGATTGAGTCGCCGCACCGCCGCCAGCTCCCGCTCCGCCGCCAGCACCGTCCCGATGATCAGCCGCTCCGCCTCCGTCCCGGCGGCACTGTCCTTGCCGCCCGCCAGCATGGCGTGCAGCGCCGGGTCGCCGCCCGTTGCGGCGAAGGCGCCGTCGTTGCCCAGGCTCAGGTACAGCGTGCCGGCCGCCGAGACGGCCGCCCACTGGAGCGGCGCCTTGCCGTGGTTTTGCTTGGCCACCAGCGCGATCTTCGGCGCCGGTTCGCCCAGCAGCGAGCGTCCCATGCTGGACAGCCGGTGTTCGAGGCCCAGCATCTGGAAGACGGTGGGGAAGATGTCGGCGTGCGAGGACAGCTGCGCCGACGTGCCGGCGGCGCTGCCCATGGCGCCCGGTGCGCAGATGGCCAGCGGCGTGCGGATCTGCGGCGCGTCCAGGGTCGAGGCGTGGCCCAGGCGTCCCGTTTCGAACATCTCTTCGCCATGGTCGCCCGTGATGACGACGATGGTGTGCGCCAGGTCCACCTGTTGCAGCAGGGTTTTCAGCCACGCGTCGAGTTCGCCCAGCGTGTTGCGGTAGCGGTTGATGATGGCGCCGCGCTGCAGCGCCAGGTTGCTGCTCTGGAAATTGAAGCTGGATGGCGTTTCCGGCCGGTGCGTGGCGAAATTGGGCGCATGCAGGTAGGGGTAATGCGTGCCGTAGTAATGCGCGTGGATGAAGGCCGGTGCCGGATGGCGCAGGCGCGCGGCGATCGTATGGATGTTTTCCCAGTCAAACTGGTTGACGATTTCCGCCTGGTTGAAGCTGGCCAGGTAGCGCGGTATGGTGTTTTGCTGCGTCAGGTCGCTGACCACGCGCCCCGTGCGGTAGCCGAGCTGGCCCAGCGCCTGCACGTACGGCGACTGCCGCACGACGGCCGCGTGCTGGCGGTAGCCGGCGAAGAAGATGGCGGGGTCGCCATACAGCAGGCTCAAGATACCGAGTTCCGTCTGGTTTGCCCCCGAATAGTGGTTGGTGCCGACATAGCACTGCCGCTCCAGCGAGGAAAAATACGGCATCGCGTGCCGGTCGGCCAGGCCGGCGTTCCAGCTTTCGACGGTGAGGAACAGGATATCGGGCCGCGCGGCCGGCGCCGGCCCGCCCGTGTGGCGGGCGGGCAGCGCCACGGGTGCCAGCCGCGGCGACGCGCCAGCCTTGCCGCGCGCGGCCTGCAGGCGCGCATTGAAGCGCACATAGGCCGATGGCAGGCGCGCCTCGCGCAGCCAGCGGTCCGCCGCCGAGATGTAATACGGATTGGCGTTGCCGGCGATGTCCCATATGGTGCGCGTGGTCTCGCTGCCGCGGCGCAGCATCGTCGTGGCTTGACCCAGCAGCGCCAGGAGCAGCAGCGCCGCCAGGGCGTGGCGGTGGGCGCAGGCCGCCTGCAGGCGCGGCAGCGCCCGGTGCGAGCCCGCATGGCGGCGCAGCTGGCGGTGCAGCGCATATACGAAGCCGATGACGGCGAGGTGCACGGCCGCGATCTTGCAGAAGCGGATAATGTCGTGCCGCTGGATGCCGAAGTGGTGGCGCCAGCTCTGCGTCAGGAACAGTTGCAGGTCGCCGAGGGTCGCATGCGATTTCGACATCGCATACCAGCCGATGTCCGCCTCCAGCGCGATCAGCGAGACGGCCGCGTAGACGAGGACGATGACGTCGCCCCAGCGCGCATGCAAGGCCCCCAGCAGCAGGGCGGCGAGCGCGAACAGCAACGCGCTGCACAGCGTGCAGGCGACCATCAGCGCCAGGTCGGTCAGCGCCGGCTGCGCGATGCCGAATGGCCCGTGCGACTGGAACAGGGGCCAGTACAGCCAGCGGAAGATCAGGTTGAATGCCAGCCAGGCGGTCAATCCCAGGACGAGGAACTGGTTGGCGCGGATGCGGTGGCGATCCATGGCGGCTACCTCAGGGTGGATTGGATTGCTGCGGTCTTTCGGAACGGATTTACGGCACCTTGCTGAGCACATAGCGGTACTTGCCTGACGCTTCGGCCGCGATTTCGTCGACTTCCTCGATGGCGATGTCTACCTGCGCGCCCAGCCTGGCCTGGAAGCCGGCCACGATGGCTGCGCGCGTGGCGTCGTCCAGCCGCGGCAGGCACACCAGCAGCACGCGCGTCTGCAGCAGGCTTTCCTGGATGATCTTGAAGCCGCGCACCTGCGGCAGTTCGCGCACGATGTAGACGAGGGCCAGGCCATGCATGACGCTGCCGTCGGCCGCCGTGAGGAAATCCGTGCTGCGGCCCTCGATTTTCTGCAGCAGCGGCAGGCCGCGCCCGCACGCGCACGGTGCGGTGCCCAGCGCGCCGACGTCGCCCGTGGCGTAGCGGATGAACGGGTAATCCTGCGTGGCCAGGTGCGTGACGACGATTTCGCCGGTGCCGCCGGCCGGCACGGGACGTCCCTGCGCATCGACGATTTCGACGATGACGTCCTCGGCCGTGATGTGCATGCCGCCTTCCGGGCATTCGTGGGCGATGAAGCCGGCGTCGCGCCCGCCGTAGCCATTCGCCACGGGGCAGGCGAAGGCTGCGGCGATCTGCGCGCGCTGTTCGTCGTACAGGCGTTCGGACGTGACGAAGGCCACCTTCACGCCCAGGCCGTCGAGCGGCGCGTCGTGCGCGGCGGCGTGGCTGGCAATGCGGCACAGGGCCGACGGATAGCCGAACAGCATGCGCGGGCGCAGGCGGCGCAGTTGCGCGATGTAGCCGTCGATGCGCGCGGGCGACATGGCGAAGGCGGGCAGCAGGGTGGTGCGCAGCAGCGCGTCGCGCAGGCGGCGCAGGCGGTCCTGCGCGTGCAGTTCGATGGGCGAGCCCCACAGCACGGCTTCGCGGTCGCCGATGTCGACGCCCCACCAGCGCGTGGCGCGCCACTTGGCGGCGATGTCGTGGCTGACTCGGCGCCGCCCGAGGAAGAACAGCAGCGGCTCGCCGCTGGAGCCGCCCGTGGCGAACGGGCGCAGGCCTACGGCGTGCGCCGACTTGAAGCTGTCGCGCGCGCCGGCGATGTCGGCCTTGCGCAGCAGCGGCAGGCGCGCCAGGTCCGCCAACTGGCCGACCTGGCTTGGCTCGAAGCCGCTGCGGGCAAACAGCGCGCGGTAATGCGGCACATGCTCGCCCGCGTGGCGCAGCAGCGCGCGCAGGCGCGCCAGCTGCCATTGCGCCAGCTGCTCCGCGCTCCACCACTGCGAGCGCTCCATGTGGCGCAGCAGGCGCGCGCTGTGGTGGCCCTTGAGCCATTCGTGCAGGGGAAACAGCCAGCGGGCGACGCAGCGCGTGTAGCCGCCAGGGCGCGGCGCGGCGCGGATGCGGCGGTAGTGCGTGGCCAGTAGCGGCTCCACCGCGCGCCAGTCGAAGTGGGCAGCGTGCGCCAGGCCCGCGTCGATCTGCGCGCGCGCCAGCCGCGGCGCGCGCAGCAGGTGCAGGATCGCCTGCGCCATGGCCGGCGCATCGCCGGGCGCCACCAGCCGCGCCGTGACGCCATGTTCCAGCAGCGCGGGGATGCCGCCGACGTTGGTGCTGACGACCGGCACGCCGCAAGCCAGCGCCTCGAGCACGGAAATGGGCATGTTGTCGGCCAGGCTGGGATTGAGGACGATGTCGCTGGCCCGGTACAGCGCCGGCATGGCGGCGTTGTCGACCTGGCCGGCGAAATCGACGGCGTCGTGCACGCCCAGCGCGCGGGCCAGGCGCGCCAGCGCCGCGCGCTGCGGCCCGCCGCCGGCCAGCACCAGGCGCGCCGCGGGAAACGCCTCGCGCACGATGGCAAGCGCGCGCACGGCGCTGGCGTTGTCGTACAGCGCTTCCAGGTGGCGCGCGACGAGGATGCGCGGTCTGTCTGGCGCCGGGCCGCGCGCGGGAGCGGGAACCGGCGCGGGAGCGAAGCGGGCCAGGTCGACCACGTTGGGCACGATGTGCGCCGTATGGCCATGCTGCTCGAAGACGCCGGCCAGGAAGGCCGACGGCACGACGATGGCGCTGGCGCGGCGCAGGCTGAGCGAGACCAGGCGCGGCGAGCGGGCCAGGAAGGCGGCCGCCTCGCCGCCCCGGTAATTGAGCAGGGCCGGCTTGCCTTTCAGGCTGGCGATCCATAGCGCGGGCGCCGCCTGCAAATGCCAGGACCAGCCGGAATTGGCCATGATGTGGAACAGGTCGACCGTATTGGCGGCGCGCCACAGCCGCCACAGGTGGATCGGCAGGCGCAGCGCGGCGCGCACGTAGCGGATGCGCGCCAGCCACGGCGGCAGGGCCGGCCCGTTGACGGCCAGCAGCTGCACGTGGGCGCCGTCAGCGCGCAGCAGCGCGGCCAGCTGGCGCGTCTGGTTGGCCATGCCGCCGGCCGGCGGCGGCAGCGGCCCCACCAGCGCGATGCGCAGGCCGGCCAGTTTCATGTCGGCCGCCCGGGCGCGGCCAGGCGCGCATACACGCCCGCATAGCGGCCCACGCTGTCGGGCCAGTTGCGCTGCGTTTCCACGAAGGCGCGCGCCTGGCGCCGCAGCGGCGTCCAGCTGTCGGGCGTCAGCAGCAGCGTGAGTATCGTCTGCGCCAGCGCCTGCGCATCGCCGGCGCGGAACAGCAGGCCCGTCTTGCCATGCTCGACCAGCTCGCGGTGGCCGCCCACGTCGGACGCCACCACGAGCCGCCCCTGCGCCATCGCCTCGAGCGGTTTGAGCGGCGTCACCAGTTCCGTCAGGCGCATGGCCAGGCGCGGATAGACGCAGATGTCGAGCAACTGATAATACGCAGCCACCTGCGCATGCGGCACGCGGCCGGCGAACACCACGGCGCCGCCGATGCCCAGTTGCGCGGCCAGGACCCGCAGCGCCGCTTCCTGCGGGCCGCCGCCGGCCAGCAGCAGGCGCAGGGCCGGCTGCGCCGCCAGCATGCGCGGCATGGCGCGCAGCAGCAGCGCCAGTCCCTCGTACGCGTAGAACGAGCCGATGAAGCCGATGACGAGGTGGCCATGCAGGCCCAGGGTATGCGCGAGCCAGGGATCGGCGGGCGCCGTGGCGCTGAAGGCGGCGCTGTCGACGGCGTTCGGGATGACGGTGATTTTCTCGGCCGGCACGCCGCGCGCGCGCAGTTCGCGCCGCAAGCCGTCGCAGATGGTGGTGACGGCGTCGGCGCGCCGCAGCGCATGGGTTTCCAGCGCCCGCGTGAGCCGGTAGCGCACGCCGCCGGCCGGGCTGGTGCCGTGGTCGGCCGCCGCGTCCTCCCACAGGGCGCGCACCTCGTAGACGACGGGGATGCCCAGCGCGCGGCCCACGTACAGGGCGGCGATGGCGTTGAGCACGGGCGAGTGCGCGTGCAGGATGTCGGGCCGCAGGCCGCGCGCCAGCGCGTGCAGCCGCTGCGCCAGGCCGGCGATGACGGCCACCTGGCGCAGCACGGGCAGGCGCGCCCACCAGCGCCGGCTGGGCGGCGTGCGGTAGAAATGCCAGCCGTCGACCAGCTGCTGCGCGGCTGGCGTCGGCCCCTGCCTGGCGCTCGTCAGCTGCGTCGTCTGCCAGCCCAGCGCGCGCTGCTGCCGCAGGATGGCCAGGGTGCGGAAGGTGTAGCCGCTGTGCAGCGGCAGCGAGTGGTCGAGGATGTGCAGGATGCGCATGGCTTACTCCAGCGCCACGGCCGGCACGGGCGCCGGCGCCGCCGGCGTCTGCAGCGGCAGCACCTGGCGCAGGAAGGCTTCGAACATCAGCAGCGACCAGAGCGGTGCGCTGTAGTCGCGCCGTCCGGACGCGTGCTGTTCCAGCAGCACGCGCACGTAATCCATGTCGAACAGGCCGCACTGCGCCAGCGTTGGCCCCAGCAGCCGCTGCTGCAGGCGCTGGCGCAGCGGGCCGCGCAGCCAGGCGGCCAGCGGCACGGAAAAGCCCATCTTCCGGCGGTACAGCAGTTCATCGGGCAGGAGCGGGCGCAGGGCTTTCTTGAGCAGGTACTTGCCCTCGCCGCGGTGCAGTTTCCACTGCGGCGGCAGGCCCGACATCCACGCCACGAGTTCGTGGTCGAGCAGCGGCGAGCGCACTTCCAGCGCATGCGCCATGCTGGCGCGGTCCACCTTGGTGAGGATGTCGCCGGGCAGGTAGGTTTTCAGGTCCAGGTACTGCACCTGCGACAGCGCGTCCTGCGCGGGACTGGCCAGCGCGTACCGGCGCAGCACTTCGACGGCGCGGTAGCCCTGCAGGCCGCGCCGCAGCTCGGGGCTGAACAGGCGCGCGCGCATGGCGTCGCCGAGCAGGCTGACGCCGTGAAAGTAGGCGTCCGTCGTGTCGCGCGCCAGGCCTTCGAAGGTGGTCTTGGCGCGCAGGAAGCGCGGCGCCCAGTCGGCCTTCGGATACAGCCGCCCCAGGGTGCCGAACAGCGACTGGCGCAGGCCTGCCGGCAGCAGCGGGTCCATCGCCTTGCGCACGCGTTCCTCGCGCGTGTGCAGGCGGTAGCGCCGGTAGCCGGCCAGGCTTTCGTCGCCGCCGTCGCCCGACAGGGCCACCGTGACGCGCTCGCGGGCCAGCTGGCACACGCGCCAGGTGGGCATGGCCGAACTGTCGGCGAACGGTTCGTCATACAGCCTGGCCAGCAGGTCGATCAGTTCGAAATCGTCCTGCTCGACCTGGCGCGCGTGGTGGAAGGTGCCGTAGCGGCGCGCCACCATGTCCGCGTAGCGCGCCTCGTTCCAGGCCGGGTCGCCGAACGAGATCGAGCAAGTGTTGACGGGCGTGGCGCTGGCCCCGGCCATCAGCGCGACGACGGCGCTGGAATCGACGCCGCCCGACAGAAAGGCGCCCAGCGGCACCTCGGCCACCATGCGGATGCGCACGGCCTCGCGCAGGCGCGCCAGCAGTTCGTCGGCCGCCTGCGCCTCGCTGGCCGGCGCATGCGGCACGAAGGGGATGTCCCAGTACGGCTGCGGCGCGGGCAGCGGCTGACCGGCGCGGATGGAGAGGGTATGACCGGGCGGCAGCTTGCGCGCGTGGCGGAAGATGCTGCGCGGCTCGGGCACGTAGCCATACGCGAAATACTCCTCCACCGCCAGCGGGTCGATATCGCGCGGCATGGCCGGATGCGCGAGCAGGGCTTTCAGTTCGGAGCCGAACAGCACGGTGCCGTCGCTGGCCTCGCCGTAATACAGCGGTTTCACGCCGAGCCGGTCGCGCGCCAGGAACAGCAGGTGGCGCCGGCGGTCCCACAGGGCGAAGGCGAACATGCCGCGCAGGCGCTGCACGCACTGTTCGCCCCATTGTTCCCAGGCATGCACGATGACTTCCGTGTCGCTGCTGGTGCGGAACGGGTGGCCGAACTGGCGCAGCTCGGCCATCAGGGCGCGATAGTTGTAGATTTCGCCATTGAAGACGATGGCGATGCTGCGGTCGGCGTTGAACAGCGGCTGCTGGCCGCCCGCCAGGTCGATCACGGACAGGCGCCGGTGTCCGAGGCCGAGGCCCGGTTCACGGTGCAAGCCGCCTTCATCGGGGCCGCGGTGGCGCAGGCTCTGGGTCATGCGCGCGAGCAGGGCCGGATCGACGTCGCGCTGGCCCTGCAGATCGAAGATGCCGGTGATGCCGCACATGGCTGGCCTTTCAGGGATAGGTGGACAGGGGCGACGGCTGCTGCGCGCCCGTCAGGCGGTCATACACGGCCAGATAGGCGCCGGCCATGGCCGGCAGGCTGTGTTCGGCCAGCACTTGGCGCCTCCCGCGCGCGCCGTGGCGCGGACCCAGTTCCGGCATGCTGTAATAGTCGAGGATGGCGTCGGCCAGCATCTCGGGCGAACCGGCCGGCACCAGCGTGCCGCTCCAGCCCGACTGCACCAGTTCCGCATTGCCGCCCACCTGGGTGGCGACGATGGGCAAGCCCGTGGCCATGGCTTCGAGGATGGTGTTGGAACTGCCTTCGGCCAGCGAGGGCAGCACGAACAGGTCCATCGCGCGCAGCAGCTGCGCCACGTCGTCGCGCGCGCCGGGCAGCCAGGCCAGGTGCGCCGCGCCGGCCCGCTCCAGCATGGCCAGGCACTGCTGGCGGCACGGCCCGTCGCCGATCAGCATCAGGCGCAGGCGCGCACGGGCGCCCGGCTGCGCCAGCAGCAGCAAGAAGGCTTGCACCAGCGAGGCGTAATCCTTGACGGCGGCCATGCGGCCCACGCTGCCGATGACGAAGGCGCCGTTGCACAGGAAGCCGGGCGGCCCGACGGCGGCCGTCGGCCCCAGGCGCGGGTGGAATTGCACGCTGTCGACGCCATTGCCGATGTGCGTCACGTGGGCCGGCGCGGCGCCGATGGCATCCACCAGCCATTGCCCGAGGTCGGCGCTGACGGCGATGAAGTGCTGCACCAGCGGCAGCATGCATTTGCGCAGCAGCCGGTATTTGCGGCTGGTGCCGTGTAAGTCGTCGATGTCGCGCCCGTGTTCGCCATGCACGCGCAGGCGCACGCCGGCCAGCCAGGCCAGCAGCTGCGCCTCGATGCAGCCCAGGTTGCGCGTATGCACGAGCGCCGGCCGCAGCTGTTTCAGCACGCGGTACAGGTGCAGGTAATGGGGCCAGTCCTTGCCTTCGCGCTTGCCCAGGCTGATGATGTCGACGCCGGGCGCCGTCAGGCGCTGGCGGAAGGCGGTGGCGTTCTTCAGGCAGACGATGGCGTGCCGGTAGCGTCCGGGCGGCAGGTGGTTGAGCAGGTTCACCAGGCCGTTTTCCAGGCCGCCCACGTCGAGCTGGTGGATCACGTGCACGATCAGCGGGGCGGCGCGCGCCGTCCCGCTGCCCGCGATCCCGCTTGCCACGACGCTGTCATCGGCCATGCGGCAACTCCTGCAAGCGTTGTTCGATGGCCGGCAGGGCTGCGCGCAGGAACGCGTGCAGGGCCGCGCGCGGCGGCGGCGCCAGTTCGTCGTAGCTGGCGAAGACGAGGATTTCGGCACCATCCTGGCGCGTGCCCAGCAGCTTGGCCCTGGCCAGCAGCAGCTTCACCAGCACCGGTTCGGCCGTCAGCACGCCGCCCTGGCGGTAGACGCGCCACAGCAGCAGCCGTTCGCCGCCGTGCGCCAGCACGCTTTCACGCACGGCAAGCAGGCCGTCCGTCGCGCCATGGCCCACGCTGACGTGCCGCTGGCCGTGCGCCAGCGCCATCCAGCGCGCGCCATACGGCATGCCCTGGTGCGTCAGCAGCTCGGCATCGCGCGCCTGGCGCGCATACCAGGCCAGCTGCAGCCCCACCTGGGCGCCGCCATCGTCGCCATCGCGCGCATACGTGGCCAGCCATTGCGCGGGAGCGCCGGAAAATGGCGCTTGCCAGGCGGGCGGCACGGCGGGCAGGCGCCGCCAGGCGGGCGGATCGGGCAAGGCCAGCGCGGCGGGCGGCGGCGCGGACAGGACAGCGTCGTGCTGGCGCCAGCCCAGCGCGGGCCACAGCGCGGCGATCGCCAGGCAGGCCAGCGCGGCGCGGACGGTGGCGCGCGGATGGGCGCGGTTCCGGCCCGGCGGCTGGGGTGGCAGCGGCGCGGCGGCGACGGTCGCGCGGGCGGGCGGCAATTCGCGCCAGCGCGCGGCGATCCAGAACAGCAGCAGCGCCACCGCGCCAAAGAACAGCCAGCCGTAGACCAGGTGGTCGACCCCCACGGCCAGGCGCATATTGCTCAGGTGGCCCAGCATCACGATCAGGTAGGCGCGCACGCCGTTGGCGAGGATGGGCACGAGCAGCGCGCACGCCATGATGGCCAGGCGCCGGCGCGTGCTGTGGAAGTGCAGGTGGGCGAACAGGGCACCCAGGGCCAGCGCGGCGATCAGGTAGCGCAAGCCGCTGCACGCCTCGACCACCGACCAGTTGCCGCTGGGCAGAGAGAAATTGTTGCCATCGCGGAACACCGGCACGCCCGTCAGCTGCAGCGCCGTCACCGTGAAGGCGGCCGTGAAGTCGATCAGCGGTTCGAGGAAGACTTCGCCGAACGGCACGGCGAGGAACAGATAGGCGAGCGGGAAGGCCAGCAGGCGCACGGCCGGCAGCCCGAGGATGGCCAGCACGCAGGCCGGCAGCATGGCCGTGGCCGCGTACTGTTCCACCACCTGCACGTTGGCCGCGTCGGCCAGCAGCCAGGCCAGGCCCAGCGCGGCCAGCAGCAGCAAGCCGGCCGCCGACGGTTGCGGCGCCAGCGCGGCCAGCCGGGCACGCCGGCGCCAGGCCAGCCAGGCGCAGATGGGCACGATCAGGTAGCCGTGCGCGAAGGTTTGCGAACGCGACCACAGCTCCAGCATCGACCAGAAGGTGGCGTGGTACAGCAGCACGATGGCGGCCAGGGCCAGCAGCAGGGCAGGCAGGGCGCTGTTGCGCCGCCCATCGGGCACGCTGGACGCTGGCGGCAAGGCCAGCGCATCGGGCGGCGGCGCCAGGCTGTCGAGGCGCGCACTCATGTGGACGGTTCCCGCGCCGGGCGCGAGGGGGCAAGGCTGGCGATGCCGGTGGCTGGCGCGGCGCCGTGGTCGGGGCCGGGGCCAGGCTTGGGTACGGCGTCTGCCTGCGCCAGGCCCAGCATGGCGCCCAGCGCCTGCAGGTTTTTCTCCCAGTCATACTCCTGCAATATCAGCTGGCGTGCCGCCGTGCCGATGGCCGCGCCGCCGTCGCCGCCGTGCTGGTTGCGCAGCACGCGCGCCGCGTGGTGGATGAATTCGGCGTCGTCGCGCGCCAGCAGCAATTCCAGCCCTGGCTGGGCGGCGATGCCCTCCAGCGCCTGCGGCGTGGCGAGGACGATCTTGCCCATCGCCATCGCCTCGAGCACCTTGTTCTGTACGCCGCGGGCGATGCGCAGCGGCGCCACGGCCAGCGCCGCGCCGGCCAGGTAGGGACGGATGTCGGGCACGCTGCCGGTCACGGTCACGCCGGCCACCCTGGCCAGCGCCGTCACGGCCGCGGCGGGACGGCTGCCGACGATATAGAACTGCAGCTGGGGGAACTGGCGCCGCAGCGCGGGCCAGACGTGGCGCACGAACCATTGCACGGCGTCGATATTCGGCCAGTAATCCATGGCGCCCGTAAATACCAGCACCTGCGCGCCGGGTGCGTACGGGCCGGTGTCCGCGCCCGCCGGCGCCGGCGCGGGCGGGGCGAAATAGGCGGCGTCGACGCCGTTGTTGAAATGCCCGGTCTTGCGGCGCGCCATGGGCGCGCACTGGCGGAACAGGGCCGCCTCGGCCTGGGAGACGAAGCTGGCGGCCGTAAACTGCTGCGCGATATGGCGTTCATACTGCAGCAGCAAGCCCGCCTCGCGCCGGTACAGCTGCGACAACGGCCATGGCTTACTGTCGGCGTACTGGCGCCATTTGTCGGAATCGACGTCGACAAAGTCGATCACGCGGTGCAGCGGCCGACCCGCGCTGCCGTCGACATATTGCGCCATGGGCCCCGAATAGGCGAGCGCGTGGCGCACCCTGCCGTCGGCCAGCACGCCGTCCACCCATTGCAGCAGGCGCGGGTCGCGGTAGTAGTGCACGCTCATGGATTGCCGCGACAGCAGCGCCTGCGCCGCGCGCCAGCGCGCCGCGCCGCGCCGCAGGTCGATGAAGCGCGAACTGGCGCACAGCGCGGCCACGGTGTTCGCGTGCTGCCAGTCGGCCTCGTCGTCGATGAAACAGCCCAGGTGCACGCGGAAATGCCGGCTCAGGTACTGCAGCATGTGCCACGAGCGTATCTTGTCGCCCTTGTTGGGCGGATACGGGATGCGGTGCACCAGGTACAGGAGATCGCGCATGGCTAACCCAGTTGCCGCACGATATGCGGCCCCAGCAGGTTGGCCAGCGGCAGCGGCAGGCGGCGCCAGACGCGGATGGACAGCGCGTATTTCGGATTCAGGGGATTGACCTCGGGGAGTTGGGTGGCGCGCACCAGCCGGTACGCGTATGGCAGCGGCTGCGGCGCGAAGCCCCAGTTCTTCTTGAAATCGTAGGCGCCCGTGCCCAGCTTGCTGCGGCCGAAATCGAACAGGCGGCAGCCGCGCGCGCAGGCGCGGCGCATCGTTTCCCAGTACAGGAAGTCGTTGGCGCCCGTGTTGCGCGCCAGCACGCTGCCGCCGCCGTAATACGGCAGCACTTCATCGCGGAAATAGAACACGAGCACGCTCGCCTGCGCCTGCTGGCCGTGATAGACGGTGAGGATGTCGCAATCGGCGCCGAACACGGCGCGCAGCAGGGCAAAATGGCGGCGCGCGAAGACGGGCGTGCCGAGCCGGTGCACGCTGTCCGCATAGATCGGGTAGAACCGTTCGAGGTCGTAGTCGATGGCGCTGTGCAAGCCGTTGGCGATGCCCTTGCGCACGACGGCGCGCTGCTTGCGGGGAATCGCCAGCAGGTTCTGCTCGGCGTCGGGGTGCAGGATTCGGCGGAACGTCGCATACAGGGGACGCCGCAGCCAGCCGTCTTGCGCCAGTCCATGGCTGGCGCCGTCGTCGCGCCAGCGGTATTCGAGGTGGCCCACGCCCAGGCGCTGCGCCAGCGCCTGCGCCGCGCCATCGAGCGCCTCGCGCGCGGCGGCGCTGGCGCCGGCGATGCCGCCATACACGCAGAACGGCAGCGAGACGAGGGCCTTGCCGAACAGGCGGCTGCGCAGGTGCACCAGCGGCAGCACGCCGCAGATGCGGCCATCGTGTTCGGCGTACAGGAAATAGCTGTCGTGGCCGAAGCCTTGCTCCATGATGGTTTGCCAGCCGGCCCGGTGAAAGAAGGTGGCGTCGGGGCAAGCCTGGACGAAGGCGTCCCAGCGCGCATGCGCGTGCCGCTGCGACGGCAGCTGCCGTACCGCGATGGCGCCGGGAAATGGCAGCACGCTGGCGGCCGGTGGCGCCGGGCAGTCGAGAGGAAGGCTGGCCTCGTGCATCATGTGCTTTCCAGAAAGATACGGTCCATGCGGTCCCAGGCGAAGTCGCGCGTCAAACGCGCCAGCCGCGCTTCCATGCGCCCCAGGTTCAGGTAGTGGCGCCAGCGCGTCCTGGCGCTCAGGCCGGCCGGGCGCGGCTGGCCGGGATCGATTTCCCAGGGATGAAAATAGAATATGCCAGCTTGCCCGTCGCGCGAATTGATGCGTCGCAAAAGCCAGCGCGACAGTGCATACGGCAGCAGGCGGAAATAGCCGCCGCCGCCGGCCGGCACATTGCGCCCGCCCAGGCGCACGGTACTGACGGGCAATTCCAGCACGCCTTGCGGCCCGCGCGGGCGCCAGGCGAAGCGGGGCGCGTCCGGCATGCCGTAATGGTCGTGGCGGATCGGGTAGATGCTGGAACTGTAGCGGTAACCAGCTTCCTGCAGCACGTCGAAGGCCCACAGGTTGGCGGCGCCAATGGAAAAGCTGGGCGCCCGGTAGCCGTGCACGGCGCGGCCCGTCAACTGTTCCAGGATGGTTTTGCTTACGCGCACGTCGGCGGCGAAATCGGCCGGCGACTGCGCCGAGGCGCGCAGGTGGGCGTAGCCGTGGCTGGCCACCTCGTGTCCGGCGGCGGCGATGCGCCGCAGCATGGCCGGATAGCGCTCGGCGATCCAGCCCAGGGTAAAAAAGGTGGCGTGGATGCGGCGGCGCTCGAGCAGCAGCAGGATGCGCTCGATGTTGGCCTCGACGCGGCATTCGAGGCGCGGCCAGTCGGCGCGGGCGATATGCGGCGCGAAGGCGGAGACCTGGAAGTAATCCTCGACGTCGATGGTCAGCGCATTGCGCGGGCGTGGCGTGGTCATGGCGGCCTCCTAAAACTGCATGTTGAGCGTGGCGCTGACGCCGTTTTCGCGGTAGCCGCCGCCGCGGTTGCTGGTATGCCGCGTGTGCCGCACGTCGATGCTGGCCGTCACTTTCGGTTGCAGGAGGCGGCTGTAGCCGGCCGTTACGGTGGCGTTGCCGTCGCGCCGGGGCACGCTCAGCGAGCGCACGCTGGCATAGCCGGCATTGAGGTTCAGGCTGCTGCGCGAGGAGAGTTGCCAGTTCCAGCCGAGACTGGTACCGACCTGGCGCGTGCGGTCTTCGCTGCCGAATTCCACGCCGGGCAGCAGGATGCTGTCGATGCCGCTGGCCGTTTGCGCCGTGCGGTCGACGGCGTTGATGCCGAAGACCACGGTGCTTTTTGCCGTCGCGCGCGCCATGCTGAGCTTAGCCTGCTTTTGCAGGAAATAACGGTGGCTGAAGTAATTGATGGCGCCCAGTTCCGGTCCCAGTCCGTTGGCGTAGCGCAGGAAGGCGTCGATGCGCAGGCGGCGGTCTATGGCGTTGGGAAAGATACCGCGCCACAACTGATCGAGCAGCTTGGCCGCGTCGCGGTCGCCCAGGCGCTGCATTTGCGCGGGCAGGCTGGTGATGTTTTCGTTGTAGCTGAGCTGCCAGCTCGTGTGGCGCTGCAGGAAATTGGCGTCCAGGCTGTACGTGTGGCCAAAGTAGCGCTTGCCCGTGCTGAAGGCGACGCTGGTGCGCGGCGACGGCGTCCATACGGTGCCCAGCGACCAGAAGCGGCCCTGCGGCGCCTTGCCCGTGACCGATGCATAGCCTTCGCGCTCCATGCCGCCGCTGGCCGTGGCCGCCCATTTGCTGCTGAGCGGGTAGCGCAGGCCCGCGCTGCGGCGTTCCATGCGCAGCGGCGCCAGCCGGCTGTCCTGCGTGCGGCGCACGTCGTGGCTGGCATTCCACGTCCAGCCGGCGCCGCGCGGCTCGCCGGCCAGCAGCAATTCCACTTCGTCGCTGTGCACGGACAGCAGGTCGCCGCCGCTGGCCACCGCGTTGCGCGTGTAGCGCAGCTCGGCCGTGGCCACGCCGCGGAAGCGGTGGCGCAGGTAGGGGCTGATGCTGGTGGTGCGCACGGTGCTGGCGTTTTCCGTGTCGGGCAAGTCGTCGATCACCTGCGGGCCGAACGGCGAGATGTTGCGCCGGCTGACGCTGGCGGCCGCGTCGACGAAGAACCAGTCCTGTACCAGCTCGGCGTCGCCGGCGGCGCGCAATTGGTGGCTGTCCGTGTCGGCGCGGCGCGCGTACAGGAATTTGTGCCAGCTGTAGTCGAGGTGCACGCGCAGGCGCGGGCCGTTGCCGACGAGGGCGATGGCGGGCGCGATTTCCGTGATGAAGTCGGACTGCGCGCGCTCGGGCGCCGCGCGCAGGGCGTTATCCGTATAGCTTTCGCGCAATCGCAGCGACGGCTTCACCAGCCAGTCGACGGCGCTGGCCGGCGCGGGCAGCAGGAACAGGGACAGCGGCAGCAGCGGCAGGCTTGACAACAGCGGCGGCCTGCGCCTAGTCGTAATAGCCATAACCGTAGTAGTCGTTACCCGGAAATGACTTGGTCTTGTTGTAAATCAAATGGATGTGTTCGCACGCCTCGATCTGGCGCAGCGCTTCCTTGACGGCATGCTGGGTCGTCGTTTCCGCCTCCACCACCATCACCACTTGCCCCATCTGTCCCACCAGCGCGTGCGCTTCGCTGGTGATCAGCAGCGGCGGCGAGTCGAAGACGACGACGCGGTCCGCGTAGCGGCTGGCGATCTCCGCCAGCAAGCGGCTCATGGCGCGGCTGGCCAGCAATTCCGTCGCGTGCCGGTTGCTGCGCCCGGCCGGCAGGATGCTCAGGTTGGCGACATTCGTCTTCAGGATGACGTCCGCCATTTCCAGCTGCTCGTCGAGCAGCACGTCCATCAGCCCCGGTTCCGGCGCCAGGCCCAGCACTTTCAGCACGGACGGGCGCGCCACGTCGGCGTCCACCAGCAGCACCGTGATATCCATCTCCATGGCGATGCTCATGGCCAGGTTGACGGCGCAGTAGGTCTTGCCTTCGCCGGGCATGGCGCTGGTGACGACGATCAGGTTGCCGTGGCGGATGGCCTCGGCGCCGCCGGCGCGCGCCTGGCGCAGCAGCGGGCGCTTGATGATGCGGAAATCCTCGGCCACGGAACTGCGTCCGCCGTCGTGCGTGAGCATGCCCTGTTCCTGCAGCCGGGCCAGGTTCAGGGTGCGGTAGCGCGGCGATAGCTGCGCCGCCGCTTCGGACGCACCATCGGCGCCAGGCGGCACGCCGGCCTCGTCCACGCGCCCCATGTTCGGTTCTTCCTTGCCGTTGCTATGCATGCTTGCTCCCCGGGCCAGGCCCTGGCTTAGAATTTCAGCAGCGCGGCCGTCATGACCACGCCGTACAGCATGAACAGGCTGCCGAGGCAGGCGCCGAAGCCATAGCGGGCGCGCCGGCGGCGCACCTGCTGCAGCGGCGTCCAGTTCATCGACACGGTGCCCAGCACGCTCAAGCCCGTCGCTTCGCGCAGTTCGGCCGGACTGAGGAAGGTGGGGCGCACCTGGCTGATCAGGAGGGCCGTGGCGATGCCGGCCACCAGGGCCGCGCCCAGCGCCGCGCTGAACAGCAGTGGGCGGTTCGGGCCGACGGGCGCGTACTGCACGGTGGGCGGGTCGATGATCTTGAAGGCCATCATGTCGGTGGTGGAACTGAGTTCGCCCGACAGCTTGGCCGCTTCGCGCCGGCCGATCAGCTTTTCATAGTTTTCCTTGTTGATGATGTAGTCGCGGTTGAGCTGCGCCAGCTGCGATTCCACCTCGGGCACGGCATTGCTTTGCGCCAGCAGCCGCTCGTTGCGCGCGCTGTATTCCTGCACGCGGGCCTTGATGGCGGCCACCTTGGCGTCGGCGTCCGTCAGCGCCACTTTCAGCTGCTGCAGCATGGGGCTGTAATTCTTGCCCGGATCGCCGGACGCCGCCTTCAGCTTGCTTTCCTCGATCTTGCGTTCTTCCAGCTGGGCCACCAGGCGCTTCGAGGAAATAATATCGGGATGCAATTCTGTAAACTGCATGCGCAGGCTGTCGAGGTTCTTGTTGAGCGAGGCGATGCGCTCGTCGAGTTCGGGATTCGTGATGGCGGCCGCGTTCGGTTCAAGGTCGAGCACCGGTTCGTCGCCTTCGATCTGGCTGAGGATGGCCTTGCGCGACTGTTCCGCCTCGACCAGTTCCAGCTTGGCATTGTTCAGGCTATCGGACGACATCAGCAGCTGGCTGCCATAGTCGATGCCCTGGCGCGGCAGCAGCAGGTTGTTGCGGATCTTGAATTCCTTCACGAGGTTTTCCGCCGCGCTCAGCTTGTCCTCGTAATTCTTGATCTGCTCGTCGATGAATTGCACGGCTTTCTGCGAATCGCCTTTTTTCCCCTGGAAACTGCCTTCGACAAAGATGGTCAGCAGGCTTTGCACGACGTCGCGCACCAGCTTCGGGTCGCGCCCGTTGTAGCTGATGGTGTAGATATCGTAGGCATTCGTGCCGCTGATCTTGATGCGGCTCATCAGGTCATCGAGCTGGGCCTCATGTTCGCGCACGGTCTTCGAGTCGAGGTCGAGGTCGACCATGCGCATGACGCGCTCCACGTTGGGACGGCTGAGCAGGGTGCGGCTCATGATGGCCACCTGCTGCTCCGTGTTCGGCACGCTGGTCATGCCGGCCATCAGCGGCTTGAGGATGGTTTGCGTATCGACAAACACGCGCGCCCGGGTCTGGTAATCGTCGGGCAGGGTGATGACCTTGATGAAGCCGGCGATGCTCACCAGCCAGGCGACGAGCACGGCATGCCAGCGGTATTTCCAGATGCCCTTCAGGCTGGACAGCAGTTGCTGTATCAATTGCTCCATGTCGCTTCCTTCCGGTGACGATGCTGCGCAATAGCGGGGCCGGCGGCGTGGAAACGGCAGCCCGATGCGGCAAATGCTTGTCGAGTAAGCAAAGTATAGGACCGTTGCCGGGCAAGATTTCCCAAGATGATTGCTTCTTGATACGCCTCAAGGTTCCCTTGCCGCGTTTTAATAATCATAGGAGTTCGCGGCCCAGGCTGCTTCTGCGCGGCCGGCGGCTTGGTGCGCCACCTGGTGCGCCATCGACTCGAAGAGGCCCAGCATGAATCTGTTCCGCCGTACCTTAGTCCTGCGCGCGCTGGCCCTGGCGGCGGGCGGCCTGCTGGGCGCCTGCGGCACGCGTCATCCGCTGGCGCCCGCCGACGACAGCGCGCCCCAGCACGACTACCTGATCGGGCCGGGCGATTCCGTCAACATCATCGTCTGGCGCAACCCGGAAGTGTCGCTGACGGTGGCCGTGCGGCCCGACGGCAAGATCACCACGCCGCTGGTGGAAGACCTGGAAGCGAGCGGCAAGACGTCGACCCAGCTGGCGCGCGACATCGAGCAGGCGTTGAGCAAGTTCATCCAGCAACCGGTGGTGACCGTCATCGTCACCAACTTCTCGGGGCCGTATGGCGAGCAGATCCGCGTCATCGGCGAGGCGGCCAAGCCGCAGGCGCTGCCATACCGGCTCGGCATGTCGCTGATGGACGTGCTGATCGCCGTCGGCGGCATCACCGATTTCGCCGCGGGCAACAAGGCCAGCATCATCCGCCTGCGCGATGGCAGCCAGCAGCAGCTGCGCGTGCGGCTCGACGATCTATTGAAGAATGGCGATATTTCGGCGAACGTCATGATGCGTCCGGGCGACGTGTTGCTGATACCGGAGAGCTTTTTTTAAAACATTAACAGTGCTGTCAAAACAGCACTTTTATTTATAAATTTGTACTCGCGGGCAAATTTAATCATGTAATTTTGCTATTGAATACGCACTTTCTTCTGTTTTTTTCAGCGGAAGCGGGAACTTCTCCAGTTCTCTACTTGTCACAAGGCATTGGCTTCAGTCCGTCTCGACGGGCGGCCGATGAACGCGAGGACAAGATGAGCTTTGAAGATGAACCTATTATTTCCTTCGACACGCCGGGCGAATTCAGCGACCTGGTGGTGGGCGAAGGCAAGATCGACCCGGCCATGGAGCACGAGCTCGACCTGCAGCGCTTCCATATCCGCATGGCCAATTCGCGCGGCCGCCGCGAAGCGGCCAGCCTGCTGATCCGCAAGATGTACGGCTGGCGCGGTTATGCGGTCGACCCTGGCATCACGCATGCGCTGAACAAGATCACCCTGTTCGCGGAAACGGCCGGCACGACGGTCGGCACCATGACCCTGTGCCTGGACAATGACGAGACGGGCTTGCCCGCCGATGAAAACTTCCGCGACAAGCTCGACGTGCTGCGCGAAGAGGGGCGCCGCCTGTGCGAGCCGTCGCGCCTGGCCATCGACAAGGGCGTCAGCAAGCGCGTCTTTGCCGCGCTGATTCATATTTCTTATATCTATGCCCACAATATCCACGGCTTTACGGATTACGTGATCGAAGTCAACCCGCGTCACGTGGTGTTTTACAAGCGCATGCTCGGCTTCAAGGACTTCGGCGGCGAGCGCGAATGCACGCGCGTGGGGGCGCCGGCCGTGCTGCTGCGGCTCGACCTCGATTACATGGGAGCGCAGATCCGCAAATATGGCGGCCTGATGGAACAACATGGGGGAGAACGGTCGTTTTACCCCTTTTTTTTTCCAACATGGGATGAGCCTGGTATTACCGACCGCCTGCGGCAGGGACGTAACTGAAATTCATTTATTTTTCAGCAGGATCGCCTGCATGTGGTTGCCCGGTATCGCGTAGGTGATGCCGCTGGGCGCGCTGATGGCCGTTTCTTTCAAGCCTTTCACGTAGACCATGTTGACGATGCCATAAACGAGTCCCGTCTCGGGATCGAACAGCGGGCTGCCGCTGCTGCCCGGATACGCCGTCGCGTCCAGCTGGAACACGGTGTACGGCGATTTTTGCAACTGCGCCAGGCGCCGCGCATCGAGCCGCTGCGCGTTTTCGCTGGGCATGACGACGGGCGTCAGCGACGACACGGTGGCGCGGTGCGTAACGTGGTGCAAGCCCAGTAGCATACCCAGGGGAAAGCCCGTAAACGCCATGGCCTGGCCTTCGCGCACGCTGGCCGCGTCGCCCAGCGCCAGGGCCGGCAGCGGCACGCCGGCCAGGCGCAGCAGGGCCAGGTCGTGCTCCGTGTCGATCGACAACACCTTGGCCGGACGAAACTGCGCCGCCTCGCCCTGGCCCGTGAGGATGCCGATGATTTCGTTGGGATTGGCGTCGAGCAGCTTCTGGATCACGTGGGCGCAGGTCAGCACGCTCAAGCCGTCGCCCGTGGCAAAGCCCGTGCCGATAAAGTTCATCGGCGGCGTGCGCGTCTTTTGCAGGCTGCCGACGCCGACGACCGACGGTTTGACGCGGGCAATGGCTTGCGCCAGGGTGGCATCGGCGCGGCTGGGCGCGGCGGCCAGGGCCAGGGCCAGGCCGAACAGCAAGGTGGATGGATAGTTCATGGGGACGCGCTTTCGGCAGGGTGGGAGGGCGGAGCTAGGGGGCGCAGCAGCGCGCACAGCAGCATCAGATAGGCGAGCAGGGCGATGCGCGGCACGTCGAGCAGGCTGTCGAACAGGCCGACGACGAGAAAGCCGAGCAGGGCGGCGGCGCCGGCCACGGCGGCATGCCGGCCTTCGCGCGCCAGTCGCAGCAAGGCAAGGCCCGCCGCCGTTACCAGGGCCAGCATGGAGAGCAGGCTGCACCAGCCCGCTTCCACCAGCAGTTGCAGCGCCAGGTTCTTGACATGCCATGGCAGGTGATGGTGGTCGCTGCTGAAAAACCAGTAATTGCTTGCCTGCGTAAAGCGGCCGTTGGCGATCAGCTCGTCGCCGCCGGGAGGGCGCAGGCTGAGATTGTCGATATCGACGACGGACGACGCGGCCGTGCCGCTGGCGGCCAGTTCCAGCTGCACGGGCGCGCGCAGCAGCCAGCCGCCCGCGCCGAGCCAGGCACTGTCGAACTGCACCTGATAGTGTTGCCACGCCGTCAAGGGCGTGCCTGCCGCCGGTTGACGCAGGCGCAGCGGCGGCGCGACGCAGTTCTGCGCGTACAGCAACTGGCGCTGGCACAGGCGCACCTGCAGCACGGGCATGGGGCCGGCGCGGCGCGCGTCGAGCGCCAGCGTGTAGCGCGTGGCCGGGCGCAGTTCCAGCCGCTGCAGCAACCGCAGCAGTTCGCCGTAGCCGGCACTGTAGCCGGGACTGGTCAGGCGCACATAATCGTTGCCCGCCTCCTCGGCGTACGTGATGCTGGCCGGCACGTCGCGCTGGGGATTGTGCCAGTAGTACGTGGCGGGAAAGCTGCCCAGGCCCATGCCGAACAGCCGGCTGTGCCAGTTGGCCGGCTGCATGGCCAGCACTTGCTGCCAGTGTCGCAGGCGGCCTTGCAAGTCGCCCGCGCTGGTGGCGAAGCGCTCGGTGGCGTAATAGCTGGCCGAAACGGGGATGGTCAGCAGCAACAGGATGGCGGCCGCGCCGGCCACGCCGAGGCTGGCACGGTCCAGCCGCCACAAGGGCGGGCGCAGGCGCCGGTTGCCCAGCATCAGCATGGCCAGCAGCACGACCGTGGCCGCCGCCGGCAGGGCGGCCGGCCCCGCCCAATGCCAGCCTATCCAGGCCAGGTTACAGGCCAGCATGGTCCACGCCAGCATGGCCAGGCCCAGGCGGGCGGGGCTCCTGTCCGCCGCCGCGCCGGATGGCCACAGGGCGATGGCCAGCAGCAGGGCCGCCAGCAGGAACAGGAAATACGGGCCTTTCATCCAGCCTGCCGCCAGCGGCCCGTCCGCTTGCGGCCACCAGGCGGCCAGCAGGCCTTGCAGGCACAGTCCGCACAGCACGCTGGCCGGCGCCAAGCGCCATGGCAGCGGCTGCGCCGCCAGCATGAAAGTGGCGCCGAGCAGCACGACGGCGGCGATCAAGCCCCGGTAACCGGCCAGGCTGAACATATAGACCAGGGCGAGCGCGCCGGCGCCGGCCAATGCCAGGCCCAGCAGCAGGCCGCGCCGCGGCGTGCGCCGCGCCGCCTGCCGGCCCGCCGCCAGCGCCTGCCAGCCAGCCAGCAGCACGGCCGCCAGCATGGCCGCGTACAGGCCGCGCGAAAACGTGGCGAAGGCCGCATGCAGGGCCAGACCCAGCAGCAACAAGGCCAGCGCGCCTTGCCAGCGGTTATGCGCGCGCGCCAGCCACAGGCCGGCAAACGGCAGGCTCAGGGCCAGATAGCCGTCGAGGGCGGCGCCGCCCGTGTGCATGGCGGAAAACGGCGCCGTGATGCGGTAATCGCTCGACAGGTTCAGCAGGCCGGGAAACACGGCCCGCTCCCACAGCGCGCACAGCGACACCATGGCCAGCCCCGTCAGCATGCCGGGCAGCGCGTAGCGGCGCAGGGCAGGCGCATCCGCGTCGCGCAGCAGCAGCGGCAGCAACAGCAGGCTCCAGGCCCAGGCCTTGCCCAGGCGCACGCTGTTATATGGACTCAGGTAATTATTCCAGGCATTCGCATCGAGCGGCGGCAGCGGCAGCAGGCCGCGCAGCAGGGCCGCCAGCCAGGCCAGGCTGCACAGCAGCAGGCAAGCCCATGCCACCGGCGACAGGCGCGCCGCGGCGGGCCGGGCGCCGCCGCCGAGGCGCCAATAGCCGCACGCCACCGTCAGCAGCAGCAAGACGTCGATTTCCTCGAGGAAGAACCAGCCCGTCCATGGCGCCAGGTCCAGCACGGGCAGCAGTGCCGGCAGGCAGAACAGCCAGCAGGCGGGGCGCCAGCACAGCAGCAGGAAATAGGCGGGCAGCAGGACGGCAAACAGCAGGCCCGGCCAGCCGTGGCCCAGCGGGTAGTGGCGCAGGGCCAGCATGCAGGCCGCGCCCGCCACCAGGGCCAGCGGCCGCACCGCCAGGCTGGGCTTGGCCAGCGCCGCGTGCTCCGCCATGGCCTAGAGCCGGGTCAGCAAGGCCTGCGCCTCGGCCCGCTGTGGAAAGTCCTTGTTGGCGGCCAGCAGCTGTTCCAGTTGCTGGCGCGCGCCCGGCTTGTCGCCCGACTTCGCCAGCGCCACGCCCAGGTGGTACTGGATTTCCGTTGCCTTCGGCGCCAGCCCTGCCGCCTTGCGCAGCAGCAGCGTGGCGCGTTTCACATCGCCTTGCTCCAGCACGATCCAGCCCAGGGTGTCGAGCACGGAAGGATTCCCCGGCGCCAGCTTGAACGCCTGCTCGGCCGTGGCCTGCGCGCGCCCATCCTTTTCCTGCTGGTAAGCCCAGGCCAGGTCGTTCAGCGCCACTACATTATCCTTGTCCCTGGCAACGATGTACTGGAATTGCTCGATGGCCGCGCCGTATTGCTTGGCCATCAGCTTGGTGCCGGCCAGGTAAGTACGTGTGGGCAAGTCGTCCGGATGCTCGTTCAGCCAGGCCGCCATGCGCGTGTCGGCCTCGCGTTCCTGGCCGGCCGCCTGCAGGGCGCGGTACAGCTGCACTTGCAGCGGGCCGATCTTGCTGAGCTGGAACGCATGTTCGTACAGCTTGACGGCTTGCTGCGGCAGCTTCTGCTCCATCAGCACGTCGCCTTCGAGCTTGTAGCCGGCCGCCAGCTTCGGCTGCTGTTGCTGCACCTTGCGTGCCACGGCCAGCGCTTCACGCTGGCGGTTCAGCGACAGCAGCATGGCCACTTCGATCACTTGCGCGTCGAGCAAGGTGGGGTCGAGCGCCTGTGCCCGCCGCACGGCTTGCAAGGCGCTTGCATGGTCTCCCAACGCCAGGTGCAGGCTGGCGATGCGCATCTGCAGGGGGGCCGAGGCGGTTTGCACGCTGGCCAGCTTGCTGTAGCTGTCGAGCGCCGCCGGCGCCTGGCCGGCACTGTATTCCACCTGCGCGCGCAGGGCCAGCGCATCGGCGTCACCGGGATGGCCCGTCTGCAAGGTGCGCGCCAGCTCCAGCGCCTTGTCCGCCGCGCCCGTCTTCAGGTAAAAATTGCTGAGCAGCAGGGCTGGCGCGACGGCGTCGGGATTGTCGCGGTGGGCCCGCTCGAGCCAGCGCCGCGCCTCGTCCGTCTTGCCCTGCGAGGCGGCCAGCTTGGCCAGCGCCGCGCACAGGTCGGCATTTTTCGGCGACTTCGCCAGTGCCTGCTCGAAGCGCAGCTTGGCCCGCTCGGGTTTTTTCTCGGCCAGGTCGATCTGCGCCAGGTTGTTCAGGGCCGGCAGGTAGACGGGGTCCATCTCCAATGCCTGCTCGAAACTGGCGCGCGCGGCCCGCACGTCGCGCAGCGCCAGGTAAACGCCGCCTTTCAGGTTCAGCAGCACGGGATTCGTGCCTTTTTGCTGCTCTTCCATCAACTTTACGCTGGCCAGGGCCTTGTCGTTCTGCTTGTTGCGCAGCAGGGTCATCACCAGCATGGTGCCCGCCTGCGGCGTGCTCTTGTCGAGCATGCTTGCCCGCTCCAGCTCGTTGATGGCGCGGCTGTTTTCGCCCATGCCCAGGCGGCTGATGCCCAGCGCCGCATGCAGCTTGGCCGTGTCCGGCGCCAGCGTGCTGGCCTTCTCAAAATACGCCGTGGCCTTGTCGTAGCGGCGCGCCCGCAAATGCGCCTCGCCGGCCAGCGACAGCAATTCCACGTCCTCGGGAAAGGCCGTCAGCACGGGCAGCAGCAGGTCGATGGCCGCATCGGTCTTGCCGCGCATCAATTCGATCGAGGCCATCATCTTGACGGCATACAGATGCTGCGGATACACGGCCAGGAAGCGCCGCAGGTAGCTCTCCGCCAGTTGCGGCGAACCGAGCGCCAGTTGCACGGCGCCGGCCAGCAAGATGGACGGCATGTGCTCGGGCGCGGCCTTGAGCACCAGCTGCAACGCTTGCAGGGCGGCCTTGTGCTTGCCCTGGCGAAAATCGAGCAGCGCCTGCGCCTGCAGCAGGCCCAGGCTGCCGGGCGCCGACCTGCGCGCCGTGGCCAGCCGCGCCGCCGCTTCCGCAAAGCGGCCTTCCACGATGTCGAGGTTGGCGAGGTCGATATGCGCCTGCGTATCGCCGGGTTTCAGTTTGAGTATCTGCTGGTAGGCCAGGCGCGCGGCCCCGTTCTTGCCCTGCAACCGCTGCAGGTCGCCCTGCAGGCGCAAGGCGTCGAGGCTGGCCGGCGCGGACTTTAACGCCTGCGCCAGCAGCAGCTCGGCGGCCGTCAGCTGCTGTTCCAGCGCCGCGATGCGCGCCAGGCCCAGCAGCGCTTCCACCTGGCCGGGATGGCCGTCGAGCATGCGCGTATATAAGGTGCGCGCCGCGTCCTGCCGGCCCAGGGCCAGCAGGGCGTCGCCGCGCAGGGCCTGCACGGATGGCGGCTGGGCCGCATCGTCGGCGACCTCGGCCAGCACCTTGTCGAACTGGCCCAGCATCAGCCAGGACTTGCCCAGCAGCGGCATCACCTGCTGCTGGGTAAGGCCCAGCGATTTTGCCTTGCGCAATTCTTTCTCCGCCGACAGCGCCTCGCCCGTGTCGAGATAGATACTGCCCAGCAGCAGCCGCGCGGCCGCGTTTTCCGGTTCCTTTTGCAGCAGGTTCTTCAGCTGGATGATGGCGGCCCGCGCCTCGCCCTTCTGGCGGTACTGCTGCGCGTCGGCCAGCAGGGATGCACTGTCTTGCGTGCCATGGCAGCCCGTCAGGGCCGGCAACAGCAGGGCGCAGCACAGCGCGGCGGCAGGCAGGCGGGAAAGGCAGGGCGGGAAGGGACGGGCCATGGAAGTCTCCGGTAAACGCGTGCACGTGCGATGGGCCGGGAGCCGGCAAGCCCCCTGCATTGCTCTGTTGTCCTGCTTGCGGCGGCGCGCGGCACCTTGCCTCCAGCCGCCGGCGGCCAGGACACGATCCTGCGCGGCCTGTTGCTGCGGAGCTGTCCGCGTCCTGGCTGCCTTGCCGGTGCGCCGGCAAGGCGGGCCTTGTCTGCAGCGACAGGTCCTAGCTTAAAAAGATGGCCGCCGGCCTCCTTGATTGCGCTCAACAGGCTGGCGAATGGGCGCGGCCGCCACCGTGGCCACGCCCGGTTTCTTGTTCCCGCTCAAGAATGGCCGGTGCCGCGACCGTAGAATTTCCCGGACGGCGACAGTCTGGCCGCAACCATACGGAGCACATATCATGGACAGCAACGCGGGCGTGGTGGCGGTGGTGGGACTGGGCTATGTGGGCTTGCAGCTGGCCGTCGCGTTCGGCACGCGCCAGCGCACCATCGGCTTTGACTTGTCGGCGCGCAAGGTGGAAAGCTACCGCAATTGCATCGACCCGACGGGCGAGGTGAGCACGGAGCAGCTGCGCGCCGCGCAGTGGCTGAGCGTGGGCTGCGACCCGGCCGAGCTGCAACTGGCCGATTTCATCGTCGTCGCCGTGCCCACGCCCGTCGACGCCGCGCATAATCCCGATTTTTCCGCGCTGGCCGGCGCCAGCGCCGCCGTCGGCCGCCACATGCGGCGCGGCGCCACCGTCATCTACGAATCGACCGTGTATCCGGGCGCCACCGAGGACATCTGCATCCCCTTGCTGGAACAGCATTCGGGATTGCGCTGGAAGGAGGATTTTCACGTGGGCTTCTCGCCCGAGCGCATCAACCCCGGCGACAGGGCGCACACCCTGCACAGCATCCGCAAGGTGGTCTCCGGCGACGATGCCGGGACGCTCGAGCAAGTGGCGCGCCTGTACGAAGGCGTGGTCGGGGCCGGCGTGCACAGGGCCTCCAGCATCCGCGTGGCGGAAGCGGCGAAAGTCATCGAAAACACGCAGCGGGACCTGAATATCGCGCTGATGAACGAGCTGGCCATCATCTTCGACCGCATCGGCATCGACACCCTGGAAGTGCTGCAGGCGGCCGGCACGAAATGGAATTTCCTGCCATTCCGGCCCGGCCTGGTGGGCGGCCACTGCATCGGCGTCGACCCTTATTACCTGACGCACAAGGCGGAAATGCTCGGTTACCACCCGCACGTGATCCTGGCCGGGCGCCGCATCAACGACGGCATGGCCAAGTTCGTGGCGGAAAAAACCATCAAGGAAATGGTGCGCGCCGGCTTCAAGCTGAAAGGTTCGCACGTCAACGTGCTGGGCCTGACGTTCAAGGAAAACTGCCCCGATCTGCGCAATTCGAAGGTGGTCGACATGATCCATGAACTGCAATCGTACGGCGTGCAGGTGCATGTGCACGACCCCGTCGCCGACGGCCGCGAAGCGCTGGAAGAGTACGGCCTGACGCTGGAAAGCTGGGAGCAGCTGCCGCAGGCGCAAGCCATCATCAGCGCCGTGTCGCACCAGGCGCTGCTGGCCCGGCCGCTGGCCGATTACCAGGCCAAGGTGGTGGAAAACGGCTGTTTCATCGACATCAAGTCGCATTTCGACCCGCGTCCGCTGGAAGAGGCTGGCTTGCACGTGTGGCGGCTGTGATGGCGGCCCCGCAATGCATTGCGGCCGGCCCGCTGCCGGCGCGCGGCGAGGACTCCCGGGCACCGGGCGCCGCAGGGGGCGGCATTGCCGGCATTGCCGGCGCTGCCGGTCCCGCAGCCGCCGCAGTGGGGGAGGCCAGCGCGACCCCTGTTGCGGCCAGTGCCGGTGCCGCCGCTGTTGCCGGCGCGGCCGCGGCCAGCGGCGCCGGCGCGGGAGCTGCCGCCTATGCGCAGGCTTGCGCCGGGCTGGGGCAGGCGCCGCGACGCTGGCTCGTCACAGGCGCGGCCGGATTCATCGGCTCGCACCTGATGGAAACCCTGCTGAAGCTGGGCCAGCAGGTGCGCGGCCTCGACAATTTCATGACGGGGCACCGGCATAATCTCGAGCAAGTACGCGCCAGCGTGGGCGAAGAGGCGTGGCGGCGCTGCGACTTCCTCGAAGCCGATATCCGCGAGTTGCCGGCCTGCGCCGCCGCCTGCGACGGCATCGATTATGTGTTGCACCAGGCGGCGCTCGGCTCCGTCTCGCGCTCGCTGGAAGACCCCTTGCTGTGCCATGCCGTCAATGTCGGCGGCTTTCTCAACATGCTGGCCGCCGCGCGCGCCGCCGGCGTGCAGCGCTTCGTGTATGCGGCCTCGAGCGCGACCTACGGCGACCACCCGGCCTTGCCGAAAGTGGAGCAGCATATCGGCGCACCGCTGTCGCCGTATGCGCTGAGCAAATATATCGACGAACTGTACGCACACGTGTATGCGCGTTGCTACGCCACCCGGGCCGTGGGCTTGCGCTATTTCAATGTCTTTGGCCCAAGGCAAGATCCGCTGGGCGCCTATGCGGCCGTGATACCGCGCTGGATCGCGGCCATGCTGGCGAACCAGCCCGTGCAGATCCACGGCGACGGCGCCACCAGCCGCGACTTTTGCTTCGTGAATAATGCCGTGCAGGCGAATATCCTGGCCGCCACGTGCGCCGACCCGGCCGCCGTCAACCAGGTCTACAACGTGGCCGTCAACGCCCGCACCAGCCTGACGCAGCTGCACGCCACCATGCAGCGCATGCTGCTAGCCATCTGTCCGCAGCACGTGCCGCTGGCGCCCCAATATGGCGAATTTCGCCCCGGCGACGTGCGCCACTCGCAGGCCGACATCGCCAAGGCGGCCCGTCTGCTCGGCTACATGCCCACGCACGACCTGGCACAAGGCTTGCAGGAGACTATCGCCTGGTACGCGGCGCAGGCCACGGCGCCGGGGGGCTTGCCTGCTGCCACGCAGCGCACCGCCGTGTAAGTCGCGGCCTCCCTTTCCACGTCGCCAGCCAGGGTGCAATTTTCTGCGCTGCACGCGTTTGCCCCGGAAACCCGCGCGTCGCCAGCCCGGCACCCTGCGTCGTCAGCCCCCGGAGCAGGCAATGATCAAGCCCATGGAGCCGGGGAATCCACAGCAAATACAGACAATTGGCAGGCAATACAGGCCTAAATGCAGGCCTATCAACAGGCGAATCAACAGGCGAATCAACAGGCGAATCAACAGACAAGACAGGCCAAGCCGCACGTAAATCAGGCGATTTCACAGACAAATCAACAGACAGCTCAACAGATAACGATGTAGCCAACGACGCAGACAACTACCCAGGCAACTACCCAGGCAAGCTTGCCAGCCATGGCGCAGGCGGGCGCACAGAAATCGCAGCCGTAATCCGTAACTGTTCGCCAGCGGCAAGATCATCCGTATCGCCACGAACCGCTCCGCTCGTAGCGCCTGGGGCTAGCGCGCTTCTCCCCTTACCGATGCATCAGCCTGCCATTACTGCCACAGACTGGCCGTGGAGATACCGGACCACGCTTGCGGCAGCGTTGGCGCCGGCCGGCCTTCCCGCGCCAACGCTGCAGCGCCGCATTCTGGCCGCGACGGCGCCATGCTAATGCTAATGCGGAGGCGACGCGGCCGCTGGTGGCGCTGGCCTCGATGACGGAGGCGCCGTGGGCGGTGGCGGCGTGCCATCCATCTTGCTGTTGAGCACCCGTGGCGTGCCGCGGAAGTCGGCCGTGTGCAGGCTGACGGGGCGGCGCCAGACGCGGGCGATGTAGGCCAGCACCCGTTCCGCCTGTTCCAGGTCGAGGCCACGGCCATCGCGCTGGTGTTCGTGGCGCAGGACGAGGCTGCCATCGTCTTTCAGCAAGGTAATGGCAATGCTGGGTGCGCCATAATTGTATTTGGGCGCCAGGATCGCTTCGCGGATCGATGGCAGCTCGCGGCTGGCCAGCCGCGTTTCGCCATCGCGCCGGCTTTCATGCACGAACAGGCCCAGGCGGTCGGCCAGTTCCGCATCGAGATAATTGCGGATGAAACTGAAATCATCGTCTTCCTGGCAAATTTGACGGGCGCGCGCCAATCCTTCGCGTTCGATGATCTGTTCCCACATGCAAAAACCCAGGTGGTAGGGATTGACGGCCAGCGCCAGTTGATGCTCGCCCGCATACGGGCGCACCACGTCCGAATGGGACTTGATGGCGGACAGATACAGTTCCGGCGGCAAAAAATCTGCCTCGCGCAGCAACCGCGCATGCCAGTACGAAGCCCAGCCTTCGTTCATGATCTGGCAGGCATAGACGGGATAGAAGTAAAACGACTCTTCGCGCACGGCCAGGAAAATGTCGCGTTCCCAATCGGCCATCTCCGGCGCATGATGGGCGATGAACCACAGCAAGTCGTACTCGGGCCGGGGCGGCAGCAGCGGACGCTGCGCCAGCCGCGCCCGCGCCGCCTCCTGCGCCGCGCGCGCGGCCGCTTCGCCCGGCAAGCGCTGGAAACGCCGGGCAAACGGGCCGGGCAGGGCGGCAGCGGTACTGCTAACGGCATCGCCGGCGCCCCCGCTGGCGGCAGGGCCGTGGCGCCAGGCAGGTGCGGTGGCAGCGGACGCGTCCGGCGCATCGGGGTAGGGTGGGCGATGCAGGGCGGCATGGATGTCCACGTGCTGTTCGAGGGCGAGCGCCGCGTCGAGCACGGCTTCGACCTGGTCCTGGCCATGATGCTGCAGCGCCGTCTCGATGCGCTGCGCGCGCGCCGCGCTTTGTTCCAGAATGTGCTGGCCCGCCATGGCGCCGAAGCGGATGAACAGCTCGTTGCGGCTGGCAAAGTCCGCATGGCCCAGCACATGGGCCGTGACGAGGGTGTTTTCTGCCACGGAATTATGTTCGGCCATGTACGCATGACAGGGGTCGCCGGGAAACATGACTTCGAAGATATGCGAATTGCCCATCTTCTGGTGGACCAGCTGGTGGATGTAGCGCACGCCGAACGACCAATGGCGCATGCGCACAGGCAAGCCATAGATGGCGATTTCAGCCATGAAACTGTCGGGTACGAGCTCGAAATCGACGCGGGGAAACACCAGGCCCGCCTCCAGCGCCAGCGCCTCGATGCGCGCCGCATAGCTGGCCAAGGCGCCGGCATCGCCGCCGTGGCTGTCGCCACCATGGCTGCTACCCTGGGGCGCGTGGCCCGGCGCTGGCCTTCGCGTCAGCATGGCGCCTCTCCGGTCGCGGCCGCTTCGTGCTGGAAGAAGGTGCGGATGGCGGCCCAGACATCGTCGGGCTTGGCCAGTATGCTGCTGTGCAAGGGCAAGCCCCGGCGCTCCAGTTCGGCGCACAGGCGGTGCATTTCCGTTTCCAGGCTGCGCGCCACGCCGGGCAGCGTTTCCACATAGCCCATATAGTTGAGCAAGGCGGCCAGTTCGCCCAGGGCCAGGTTGCTGGCGTCACGGTCTTCGCTGAAATTTTCGCCATCGGAGGCGTAGAACAGATAAGCATTGTAGCGGCCGGGCGCATAGCGTTCCTGCAACAGTTCTCGGCTCAGGCGGAAGGCGCTCGACGCCATGGTGCCGCCCATGCCATTGACCTGGAAAAACTCGGCCTCGGAAAACTCCCAGGCCCGCGTCGTGTGGGCGATGAAGCGCGTTTCCACGCGCGCATAGCTGCGGCGCAAGCCCTGCAAGGCAAAGAAGAAGAAGGATTTGGCCAGCTTGCGCTCGGCCTGCGCCATGCTGGCCGACACGTCGAGCACGAAAAACACGACGGCATTCGCGCTGGGCCGTGCTTGCTGCGCTACTTGCCGATAGCGCAAGTCATCGTTGGTGAAGGGCACGGCCTGCGTTTGCAGCGCGCGTCGCTTGATGGCTTCCTTCACCGTGCGCCGCCGGTCCAGGCGCGAGCGGGCGCCATGCCGGTCCAGGCCGGTGCGCACCAGTTGCACCTCGTCGATGGCGCTCAGGTGGCGCGGCTGCAAATGCGGCAGCTTGAGCTCATCCCACAGCCAGTCGAGGATGTCGTCAACGGCAAATTCCAGCAGCAGCCGCACTTCACCCTCGCCATTGCCGCCTTCACCTTGCGCCTCGCCTTCGCCCGTGACAGCCGGGCGCGCCGCGCGCAGGATATCGCCGGGCTGGCCTTCGCCCTGGCCCGCGCCGATGCTGTTGCGCGCGGACGCCAGGCGGAAATGGGCATGCTCGAGCAGGCGTACGGGCACGTGCACCGTGCGCTGCTGCGCTCCGCCGATCAGGTCAGGGCCGGCAATCAGCTCGGGCAAGTGCGCCTGCACGGCTTCGCGCACTTTCTGGTTGTGGCGCAGCCAGTCGCGCGCACCGCGCGAGAACAGCGCATACCAGGGCCGGCTGAAGTCGCGGCCATGCCCGGCCGGCGCCAGACCCGCGTTCCCGTCCGCGTTGGCGTTCGTATCCGCCGGCAACGCCGCACCCGCTCCACCCATCGCGTCGTCCGGTAGCGGCCCCCCGTCGTGCTTGCCGCTGCCTGGCGTGTTGGTGGTGGGCATCGCTACTCCTGCGCTAGCAAGGTGGTGACGTAGTTGAGCGCTTCGCGCGCGCTGTGGGCGTCATAGCCGTATTCGTCGACCAGGCGCTGCTCGACGGCGGAAATTTTCGCACGCACGTCATCGTCGGGACGCTTGGCTGAACTGACGAGGCGCAGCACGTCGCGCCGCTGCTCGAACAGATATTGCTGTATCGCATCGTGCAACTGCGCGTGGCTGCCCAGGCCAAACACTTCGCCCCGCTTGAAGGCGCCCATGGCCTTGCGCACCACTTCCTGGCGGAACGACTGCTTGCCCGAGTCGCTGATATGGATTTTTTCTTCCACGGCGCGCAGGAAGCGCTCGTCCGGGCGGCGTTCCTCGCTGGTGATGGGGTCGCGGATCTGGCGGTTGTCGAGCATGGCCTCGACTTCGTCGAGATACTTGTTGAGCAAATCCTGCGCTTCCTGCTCGAACGAGACAAACAGTGCCTTGTGCACGTCGGCCTTGACCCAGCGGTTATAGAAATCCTTGCGCGTGAGCACCAGATAATCGATCCACTTGCGCTTGCGCCGGGGTTCGATGCGGGCATCGCTTTCGATGCCATCCTTCAGGGCCAGCAGCACGTCCATGGTGGACAGGCTGTTGCGCCGGGCCGCGATGATGGCATGCGACAGGGCATTGATGACAAAGCGGGGCGAGACGCCGGCCAGGCCCTCGTCGGGCGCCTTGTCGCGCTCGCGGATGCGCCGGATTTCCGCATGCGGCAAGTCGTCCACGTCTTCGTCCGCATAGATGCGCAGCTTCTTGACCAGTTCGGCTTCCTTGTCTTCGGCTTCGGGCAGCCGGCTCAGGATGGCGAACACGGCCGCCGCATGCAGCACGTGGGGATCGAGGTGCACGCCGCGGAAGGCGGGCGCGGCCGACAGGATCAGCTTGCGGTAGATGCGCGCTTCCTCGCGATAGTTGAGCGTGTACGGCACTTGCACGATGACCATGCGGTCGAGCAAGGCCTCGTTTTCACTTTCTTGCAGGAATTTGCGAAATTCCGCCAGGTTCGTGTGGGCCACGATGCTTTCATCGAGGTAAATCAGGGGAAAGCGCGATACCTTGACGTTTTTTTCCTGCGTCAAGGTCAGCAGCAGGTACAGGAATTCGCGCTTGACCTTGAGGATCTCGATCATTTCCAGCATGCCGCGACTGGCCGCGTACACGGCGCCCGACCACGACCAGGCGCGCGGATCGCCCTCGTCGCCGTATTGCGCCACCTTCGACAGGTCGACGGAACCGACCAGGTCGGCCAGGTCGGCCGTGGTGGGGTCGTGCGGCGCATACGTGCCGATGCCGCAGCGGCCCGCCTCGGAGATGTGGATGCGTTCGACGGGCATGCGCAGGAAGTCGCCCGCATACTGTTCTTCCAGCCGTGCGCGGCAATGGGGGCACAGTTCGCCCTGCAGCTCGACGCCGTAGCTGGCGCGAAAGTCGGCGCGCATGCCGTGCGGCACCAGGTGCAGCGGCGATTCATGCACGGGACAGCCATCGATGCCGTACAGCGCGCCTTCGCTGCTGTGGCTGTATTCCTCCAGTCCCCGCTTGAGCAGGATCACCATGGTCGACTTGCCGCCCGACGGCGGTCCCAACAATAGCAGCATGCGCCGGCCCACTTCGGAACCGGCGGCCGCCGCCTTGAAATAGGCGGCAACGCGGTCGATCGCTTCGTCGATGCCGAACAGTTCGTCGTCGAACAGGCGGCAACGGAAACGCCCGCCGCCATCCGCCTGGCCGTTCCAGCGCATCATGTCCCACAGGTACTGGTGGGCGTTGCGTGCCAGCAAGGTGGCGCCCGTGGGCAGGATTTGCTCGAGAAAATCGGCAAACTGGCCGCGCCAGGGCGTGATGCGGTGTTGCGCCGCATAGGCCGCCATGTCATGGGCGAAGCGGGCGCGCGGCGCATCGTCCTGATGCCCCGCCTGCGGGGCGCCATCGAGTAGCGGTGCCATTGCCGGCGTTGCAGACTTGCGCGCATCGTCGGGGGGCTGGTGAGTGCTGCCTGGGCTCGTCATTGTTTTTCCATCCCTGCCGTCACGCGGTGGCGCTGCGGCTAGTTGATTAACCCAGTATACGGCGCAGCCTCTAGTCGCACGCCTGATCTCGCTCAAGCTTAAAAACGGAACTATTTCCGGCACATTGAACACAGGTGGCGCACGGCGCTCCTGCGCAGCACAGTTGAATCCAGATCAATACCGGGTGCCGTGGCCGGCCCACACTGGACTTCCAGAGCGACCCACGAGGAGAACGACATGATCGGCAATGACAATGGTTTCAGCGCGCCGCCGGGCGGCGCGGCTGGCAAGGGACAGAGTGCGGACGACGAAGAGGCAGTGAACCAGTTTGCCGATCCCGGCGACGGCGACGGCAATATCGAGAGCGCGTCCGTATCGGAAGTATCCGATGCCTTGAGCGGCGTCAGCATGGAGTTACTGGAAATCAAGCGCAGCATCGAGGACGGCATGCGCCAGGCCATCCTGCAGGCGGGGGGCGTGCGCGCCGCCGACGCCTTCAGCGATTCGGGCAATATCCAGGGCGTGTCGATCGGCCTGGGCGAGGGCGCCAGCGACAGTTCGTCCGGCGAGCCGGGCATGCCGGCCCTGACCCTGTATGTAGCCGAGCCGACCTCCGTCGATCGCGCCAAGGCGGCCATCGTGGGGGCCATGGGCGTGCGCGCCGTGGCCAGCGACAGTGTGCCCGTGAATATCGTCGTCACGGGCATCATCGATGCGCAGCCGCACCGTTTCCGCCTGCGCCCGGCGCCGGGCGGGGTTTCGGTCGGGCATTTCCGCATCACGGCCGGCACCATCGGCTGCCTGGCCGTGGGCCGCAGCGCGCCGCGCAACAACCGCCTGATGATACTGAGCAATAATCACGTGCTGGCCAACTCGAACAACGCCGTGTTCAACGATTGCATCGTGCAGCCTGGCCCCATCGATGGCGGCAGGTGTCCGCAAGACCAGGTGGCGGTACTCGAGCGCTTCGTGCCCATCAATTTCAGCGGCGGCGTCAATTTCGTTGACTGTGCCACCGGCTGGGCCTGGCCAGACCGCGTGCGCCCCGAACTGGTCTTCCTCAGCGGCGGCGTGCCTGCCTATTTCCGCATCAGCAACGCGCTGGTGGCGCCCGCCTTGGGCATGCTGGTCGGCAAGTCAGGGCGCACGACGCAACTGACGCAGGGCCGCATCACGGGCCTGGGCGCCACCATCAACGTCAACTATGGCGGCGGCAGGATCGCGCTGTTCCAGGACCAGATCGCCATCACGGGCGTCAGCGGGGCCTTCAGTGCGGGCGGCGATTCCGGCTCGTCCATCTGGACCTGGAACCAGCAGCGCAATCCCGTCGGCCTGCTGTTTGCCGGCGGCGGCAACATCACGTTCGCCAACCAGATGCGCCGGGTGGTGGTGGCCCTCGACATCAACCTGTACACCTGAGTGCAGTGACGCGGCGGTGTTACGCCACCTTGCATAACGCCGCTCCTTGCACGATGATGAACTTGTCAGTGGCGCTTGCCGCGCATGCTGCTGCCCGGCAGGCGGCGGCGGTGGCGACGCCGGTTTGCCGGGTGTATCATGGACAGCATCAGGAGGGCTTGTCATGTCAAACAGTAAATTCGTACAGGCGCCGTACGCCGTCTTTGAAGATGCGGCCATGCCTTACCTGCCGGACGGCGGCGGACAGGCCGCGGCGGGCGGCGGCCTGGGCGGGCAAACGCAGCCGCACGGCCGGCTGGAAGCGGCAAAGCGGCGCAATGAGCGGGCACTGATGGCCATCGACGGCGTCGAAGGCGTCAGCCTCGGGCAAACGGCCATCGGCCGGGAAGCCATCGTCGTGTACCTGCGCGACTCGTCCGTCAAGCCGCGCGTGCCGCTGCAAGTAGAAGGTTATCCGGTGGAAACGAGCATCACGGGCCAGATCGATATCCAGCGCTGGTAAGCGGCATTCCGGCACCATGGCGGGCGCGGGCGCCTGGTCAGGCACCGGGTTGGGGGCCTCGCGGGCTGCCGCTGCCGCTTGTCGTGTTTTTGCCTGGCCGGTGTCAGCTCGCGTCGCCAGCTCGCGTTATCAGATCGCCATCGGACGCTTATCCGACCGCCGCCTGGCCGCCGTCCCGTATTGCCCGAGGCGCGAGCAGGCATTTCCTGCCGCAGGCTGTCGCCGCGGCAGGAGGTGCGGGTCTTGCGTGCGGGTCTTACTTGCTCAGGCGGCTAATCGCCTCGGCCACGCCGGCGCCATAGGCCGGGTCGCACAGGGTGCAGTTGCCGATGTGGCGTTGCTTGACCTCGTCGGACGCGCCCGAGATGGCGCGCGCCGTATTCTCGAACAGGGCTTGCTGCTGTGCCGGCGTCATCAGGCGGAACAGGGCGCGCGGCTGCGAATAGTAATCCTCGTCGACGCGGTGGTTCCAGTGGTCGGCCGCGCCCTCGATGCTGAGCGGCGGCTCGCGGAAATCGGGCTGCTCGGCCCATTCCTGCTGACTGTTCGGCTCATAGCCCAGGGTGCCGCCCTGGTTGCCGTCGACGCGCATCTGGCCGTCGCGGTGGTAGCTGTGGAACGGGCACTTCGGCGCGTTGACGGGAATGTGGCTGTGGTTGACGCCGAGGCGGTAGCGCTGCGCATCGCCATACGAAAACAAGCGACCCTGCAGCATCTTGTCCGGCGAAAAGCTGATGCCGGGCACCACATTGGCCGGGTTGAAGGCCGCCTGTTCCACTTCGGCAAAGTGGTTGTCGGCATTGCGGTTCAATTCCAGCACGCCTACTTCGATCAATGGATAGTCGCCGTGCGGCCACACTTTCGACAGGTCGAACGGGTTGAGGTGGTAAGTGCCTGCCTCTTTTTCCGGCATGATCTGCACGTACAGGGTCCAGCGCGGGAAGTCCTTGTTCTCGATGCTTTCATACAGGTCGCGGTGCGAGCTTTCGCGGTCCTTGCCCACCAGTTCCTCGGCTTCGGCATCCGTCAGGTTTTGAATCCCTTGCTGGGTTTTGAAGGTGAACTTGACCCAGAAACGCTCGTTTTGCGCATTCAGGAAGCTGAAGGTATGGCTGCCGAAGCCGTGCATGTGGCGGAAGCTGCGCGGCAGGCCACGGTCGCTCATCACCACGGTGACCTGGTGCAGGGCTTCCGGCAGCGAGGTCCAGAAGTCCCAGTTGCTGTTGGCGCTGCGCAAACCGGTGCGCGGGTCGCGCTTGATGGCGTGGTTCAGGTCGGGAAATTTCAAGGGGTCGCGCATGAAGAAGACGGGTGTATTGTTGCCGACCAGATCCCAATTACCTTCTTCCGTGTAAAACTTCAGGGCGAAGCCGCGGATGTCGCGTTCCGCATCGGCCGCGCCCCGTTCGCCGGCCACCGTGGAAAAGCGCGCAAACATCGGCGTTTTCTTGCCCACTTCGCCAAAGATTTTCGCCCGCGTGTAGCGCGTGATGTCGTGCGTGACGGTAAACGTGCCGTGTGCGCCCGAGCCCTTGGCGTGCATGCGGCGTTCCGGGATGACTTCGCGGTCGAAGTGGGCCAGCTTTTCCAGGAACCAGACATCTTGCAACAGGGCCGGGCCGCGCGGGCCGGCCGTCTGGATGTTTTGATTGTCTACAACAGGCGCGCCAAAGGCGGTGGTCAGCTTTTTCATTGGACTCTTTCTTTATAGGGAGGTCAACGGACGAGCCAAGGCGCCTACCCAAACACTGGCTGGGTTGAGCATGCGGTACTGATACGTACCGACTCACCGAGGCTGGTCCAGAGCAATCAATTTCTAAAAAGCAAATTCAGTGTAATCCATTTCGGGGCCGGCAGCAGCCCCGCCGCCTCCGTGGAGGCGGCGCGTCCATCATAGCCCTTCGGTAATGTCTACCCCAACACCGTTGACGCAGCGCAAAGCTGCAGCAGCATTCCTGCCGTGTCGGGGATAGTTGACCCAGTTCGTTCGCAGCCATTCCGGCACGGCCGCATGGCCGCGTATTCCTGCCGGCAAGTGGCGCCGGATCAGGCGTTCGCATTTCAATGCCGTCTGCCGGCTGCCGCCCGACCAGCTGTTGCCGCTGTATCGCACCGCATGCCATGGTGGCGGTTCAGCAGCGCGCTGTCGGGGATGCCGCTGCCGGGTCGTCGCCCGGGGCCGGGCCGTCCGGATAGCTGAATGGCAAGTCGCCGTGCTTTATCGGCCCCGTCCGCTGGTCTGCCATGCTTGCCTCGCGATCCGATGGCGCACGGACACCTGTGCGTGCCGGGCCAGCTTATGCCTGCAAGCTGCTTTCCACTTGGAAATACGGCCTGGCCTTGAGCCGGCTTAAAACCGGTTCCAGTTGTTGTGCCGGTGTTCCGTCGCTTCCTTCATCAGGTGGCCGGCGCGCAGCGCATCGTCGGCCTGCAGCGTCATGGCCAGTTCCTGGATGGCGGGCGGGTATTCGTGGTGGGCCGCTTCTTCCAGCAACTCGCGGCCCTTGGCCGGGTCGCGCGCCACGCCGCGGCCTTCGCGGTAGGCGTTGTAAAGCAAAAACATGGCGTGTGCATTGCCCAGCGCGCTCGATCTGTCCAGCCAGCGCGCCGCCTCCGCCTGGTCTTTCGGCACGCCTTCGCCATTCGCCGCCAGCAGGCCCAGCATTAGCGCAGCTTTCGCGTGGCCTTGCTGCGCCGCCTGGCGGTACCATGGCCACGCCTGTTCCGGCGCGGCCGCGCGCAGCATCTGGCCCAGTTCGAACGCGGCTTCCGTGTCGCCGGCGCGGGCCGCCTGTTCGAACAGGGTCAGGGCATCGGCGCGGCGCTCGGGCCTGGCCTGGTAAATCAGCGCCAGTTCGCGCTCGGCGACGGGCATGTCCTTGCTGGCCCAGCCGCGCACGCGGCGCTCGGCCTTGTGGTCGCCCGCCTGGCGCGCATGCATGGCGACGGCTTCGATCTCGGCCGAGGTGGGCGGCGGCGGCGCCTGGCAGGCGGCCAGCGCTGCGGCAAGCACGACGGCGGGCAGGGAGAGTGCGTGTTTCATCATGATCACCTTCAATCAAGGCGGGCCGGGACCACCGCTGTCCCGGCTCGCCTGAGTTGCACAACGGATTATTTAGACAGATCGATGTTGTACTTGGCAAAGCCGCTGGCGTCGAGGCCGCCTTCGGACGCCACGTTGACGATGCCGCTGCCTTGCGCCAGCGCCAGGTGGCCCGGCGCCGAGCGCAGGATCACGGGGCCGGCCGTGGCCGTCTTGACGAAGCTCCAGCTGCGCGCGCTGCCGTTCGCCGCCAGCGTCACCTTGCCGCCCTTGGTGCTGAGCGAGGCCAGGTAGTTGCTGACCACGGCCTGGTTGGCATCGGGCGACTTGATGATGGTCTTGCTGCCGTCGATGCCGGGCACGGCGCCGCCGCCGCCGGCGCGGTAGTCGTTGGTGGCGACGATGAAGTCGGCACTGTCGGCCACGGGCGCGCCCTTGTAGCTGAGGTTGACGATGCGGCTGCCGGCCGGCTTCGTCACGTCGATCTGGTACGTCAGGGCATTGTTTTCCGCATAGAACACGTCATAGTTATAGATCGTGCCATACGACGGCACCAGGTCCTGCTCGGCCGTCTTGGCCGGGTCGATCTGGGCAAATTGCTTGGCCGACGTTTCCAGCCACGCCTTCAAGTCCGCCCCCTTGATCTTCACGGCTTGCAAGTTGTTGTTGCTATACAAATACAGGTCGCCCGGATTGCGCACCTGCAAGCCGATCGGCGCGGCCGGCGTCGCGCCAGCGGCCACGTCCGTGAAGTCCGACGGCCCGTTGCGACCCGCCTTGAACGGCGCGCTGCACGAGATGACGGGGATGTCCTTGTAACTCGACAAAGTGGCGTCCGTGCTGGTGGCGATGAAGTTCTTCACATAGTCGAGCTGCGCCTGGTTCACCAGCTGGATGGCGCTGACATCGCCCACCAGCGCGAAGTAGGCCGACATCTCGAAATCCGTGCTGATGCCCAGCGGCTGCCTGGCGTAGGCGATGGTGGCCGCGTGCTCGGTGGCGACCAGCGGCGCGATGGCCGGGTCGGCTTTCACGAGGGTCGTGCCATCCGTGTACTTGAAGCCGCGCGACTCGACCGTCGTCTTGGCCGGCTGCACCACCCACTTGCCGCCCTGGTAGGCGAGCGTCAGCTTGATGATGCCCAGGCGACGGCCCCAGCTTTGCGCCATGACGGTGGGCACGCCGTTGACGAAACCGTTGACGGCGTCGATCTTGGCGCTGGCGGGGAAGGCGGCAAACGAGGCGTCCAGCGCGGCCGCGCCCACTTCCTTGCCTTTCGGGAAGATCAAGTGCGAGTGGCCGATCATCAGCGCATCGATGCCGGTGCTGGTCAGGTGATAGCTGCCGTTTTCCATCTTCGGGCTGTAGGCGCTGGTGTCCAGGCCGCCATGCGACAGGGCCACGACCAGGTCGGCGCCCTTGCTGCGCAATTCCGGCACGTACTGTTTCGCCGCTTCCTGCACGCCCGTTACGCTGACCTTGCCAGCCAACACCTTCTGGTCCCATTCGAGGATTTGCGGCGGCACAAAGCTCAGCACGCCCACATTGATCTTGACCTTGAGCTTGCTGCCATCGGGCGCGGTCGCATCGAAATCGCGGGGCAGCACGGTATAGGGCTGGAAGATGGGCTTGCCGCTGGCCACGCCGACGACATTGCTCAGCACGGAAGGGAAGGCGGGCGCGCCGCAAGTGCCCGTCGGCTTGACCACGCCGGGGATGCCGAAGTCCGTATTGGTGATCTGGCTCAGGTAAGCCAGGCCATAGTTGAATTCATGGTTGCCCATGCCGCCCGCGTCGTATTTCAGCGCGTTCATGGCCTTGTGCACGGCCAGGGTGCCGCTGCAAGGCACGGGCGCGGCCACGGCCTGCAGGTCGGCCAGCAGGGTGCCCTGGATGACGTCGCCATCGTCGAGCAAGACATTGTTCGGATTTTCCGCGCGCGCCGCCTGGATCAGGGTCGACGTGCGCTCCAGGCCCAGGCTCGTGTCCTCGGCCAGCGCATAGTAGTTATAACTGAGGACATTCGAATGGATGTCCGTCGTTTCCAGCAGCGCCACGGTGACCGTCGTGCCTTCGGGAATGGCCGGCACCGCCGGCGTATTCGAACTGCCGTTGCAACCGACGAGACCCACACTTGCCAGCGCCGCCAGCATGACCCAATTTGTTTTCATTACCGCCCTCGGAAAGATTCAAAGGACGCGACTGTAACGCCGCCATGTGACGCCACCATGACAGCCGCGCGGGGCGCATGGAATCAGGGGCGCGCGCAGGCGGCCACGGCGCCGGCCAGCCAGGCCGCATCGACGGGCCCCAGCCGCCGCGTGCAGACCTGATGTTGAGAGTTCAGAATCACTGTGTACGGCAAGCCCTTGATTTGATTGCCAAAGATGGGCAACAAGTCTGGCCTGGCCAAGGCCTGGGGATAGCTGGCAGGGTGGCTTCGCAGGAACGCTTGCGCGGCTGCCCGCGTATCGATGGCGATGCCGATCAGACGTTGCCGGGGCGCGCTGGCGGCGTAGGCATTCAGTATCGGCAACTCCCGGACGCAGGGCAGGCAGTTGCTGGCCCAGAAATTGAGCACCACGGCCTGGCCCCGGTACTGGCGCAGGCCCAGGCTGCCGTCCGCATCGAGGCGGGGCAGGTCGAAGCGCAGCGGCGCGGCGGTCGCGCTGCCGGCGATCAGCAGCGGCAGCAGCCACGCTTTCATGGCGGCACCACGATGGCGTCCGTCATGCGGTAGTACAGGCCCATGGGGTCGCTGGCCAGCACTGTCAGCTTGCCCTGCAGGATGAAGGGCGCGTAGCTGAACTTGACCGGCGTTCGGCTCTTGATCTCGACTACGCCTTCCGGGCCGGCCGGCAGGCAAAAGGGACAGCTGGCCGAAGTGACGGTCAGCAGGAAATGCTTCTGCTTCTGGCCCGGCTCCAGGGGCATCATGAAGCCTTGCACTTTCACCTCCGTGTTGTCGAGCGCGCGGATGTCCGGCGTGTACTTCGGCACCATGCGGCCCTTGCTTGCCTTCACGGTGGTGGCCTTGCCCAGCAGTTTCCACGAGACCACTCCCGGGATATCCGTCAAGGGGGCGAAGAACGAGGGCGGCTCGTTCAGCGCGCCGGCCAGCGCGGAAGCGGAGGCGCTGGCCAGCAGGCTGGCGCCGGCCAGTGCGCCAGCGCCCAGTACGAGGCGTTTCAACAAGAGGCGATGCAACATTGCGTTTTCCTTTCAGGGGCGCGCCAGGGTGGCGGCGATATCGGTGCGGTAGGCGCGCGCGGCGGGCAGGGCGGCCGCCAGCAAGCCCACGGCTGCGGCGATGACGGGCAGCCACGCTTCATCGGGCGCAAGGCGCCAGGCCTGCAAGTTCAGCGTTTGCTCGCCATCCATGCTCCACTGCAACAGCGCGACGCCGCCATGCCCGAGCAGCCAGCCCAGCGCCGCTCCTGTCGACGACAGCAGCAAGCCCTGCGTCAGTAGCAGGCCCAGCAGTTTGGAGGGCGAGGCGCCCAGGGTGCGCAGGATGGCCAGATCCATCCTGCGTTCTTCCAGCGCGCCATACAGGGCGACGAACAGCGACAAGGCCGCCACCAGCAGCACGCCGGCGGCGATGGCGTGCAGCACGGCGATACCCACGCCCAGCAGGTTGAACAGGCGTGCCGCCTCGAACGCCGGCTGGGCCGCCTGCAACCCTGGCTGGCTATTCACCCAGTGCGGCAGCGTGATCGCGGACAGCGGCGACGCGTATTGCACCAGCACGGCTGTCAGTTCGCGCCCGGGAGTTGTCGCGGCTGGTTCGGCCGGCTGCTCGTCGGGGTCTGTTTCGTGCACGCGCCACACGGACGCGACGGGCGTGACGATCAGGCGGTCGAGCACCGTGCCCGTCGGCTTGAGGATGCCCACCACCGTGTAGGGCGCGTGGTCATGCAGTTCGCCGCCCGCCGCCAGCCCATGCGAACCGGCGAAGGTGGCGCCCAGGGTCGCTCCCGTGGCGCGCGCCGCCCGGGCGCCGAACACGGCTTGCATCGCTTGCGAGGGCGGCCGGCCTTGCGCCAGTTGTGCGCCGTAATGATCGAGCAGCGCCGTCGTGCTGCCGACGATGCGGAAACCGTGGAAATTGTCGCCCAGGGCCAGGGGGATGACCGACTTCACCAATGGCTGCGCGGCGACCGCCGCCAGCGTGGTCTCGGGAATGTTGCCGGTCGGAATGTCAGCGTGATACACGGACGACAGGATCAGCTGCAGCGGCGAGCCTTTCGCGCCCACCACGAGGTCGATGCCCTGCGCATCGCGCCCGGCGTGCTCCTCCAGCTGGCTGGAGACGGCCAGGATGAAGGTCATCATGGCGATGCCGATCGCCACCAGCAGCAGATTCAGGCTCGATGCCAGCGGCTTGTGGCGCAGGGCGCGCCAGGCCAGCGTCACCGCGTTCATGGCGCCAGCCCGGCGCGAGGCAGGCGCAGCACGGCGGCGTCCGGCAAGGCGGCCAGCACGCGCGCGTCGTGGCTGGCGATGACGAGCGAGGCACCAGCCTGTGCCGCCTGCCGCGCCAGCAGGTTGACGACGGCCGCGCAGGCGCCGTCATCGAGGTTGGCCGTCGGCTCGTCGGCCAGGATCAGCCGCGGGCGCATGAAGACGGCGCGCGCGATGGCGGTTCGTTGCCGCTGGCCGCCGCTCAATGCGTGCGGATAGGCGGCCAGCTTGTCGGCCAGCCCCAATTGGCCCAGCAGGCTGGCCGCGCGGTTCCGGTCGGGCCGCTTGCCGCTGGCATAGGCGGGCAGCAAAACATTGTCGAGCACGTTCAAGCTGGGCACCAGCGCCAGTTGCTGTGGCAGCAAGCCGACGGTGCTGCCGCGCCAGCTGTCGCGTTGGCGCGGCGAGAGGCCCGCCAGCGACGTGCCCGCCACTTCCAGGCGGCCTTGCTGCGGTGCCAGGATGCCTGCCAGCAGATGCAGCAAGGTCGATTTGCCCGAGCCGGACGGTCCCAGCAGCAGCGCATGGCGCCCGGCGGGCAAGTGGAAGGCGGCGATGTCGAGCACGGGGGGCGCATCGTCATAGCCGTACGTCAGTGAGGCGAGGTGGAGCATGGTTTCTCTTTCCGGTAGCAGGCAAGCAAAGATTGCCGCACAAATGCAAGTGAGCTGCATTATAATTCAAAACGCAATCGACTTGCATTTAAAAATCAGCATCCATTGCAGCCCTTGCTTGCCCATATCAACACCCCCATCCGAAAGATACCCATGACCCAGCGCAAACTCCCCGTCACCGTCCTGTCCGGCTTTCTCGGCGCCGGCAAGACCACCTTGCTCAACCACATACTGCGCAACCGCGAAGGCAAGCGCGTGGCCGTCATCGTCAACGACATGAGCGACGTCAATATCGACGCTTCGCTGGTGAAGGACAGCGCCGAGGCGGCCGGTGCGGCCCTGTCGCGTACGGAAGAAAAACTGGTGGAAATGTCGAACGGCTGCATCTGCTGCACCCTGCGCGACGACCTGCTGCTGGAAGTGCGGCGCCTGGCCGCGGAAGACCGCTTCGACTATCTGCTGATCGAATCGACGGGCGTAGGCGAGCCGATGCCCGTGGCCGCCACCTTCGACTTCGAGGACGAGCATGGCGACAGCCTGAACGACGTGGCGCGCATCGACTGCATGGTCACCGTGGTCGACTGCGCCAACTTGCTCAACGATTTCCACAGCGAAGACAGCCTGGAGCAGCGTGGCGAAATCGCGGGCGAGGGCGATGACCGTCAGCTGGCCAACTTGCTCACGGAACAGATCGAGTTTGCCAATGTCATCGTGCTCAACAAGGTCGACATGGTGGGGGCCGACGAGCGCCGGCGCGTGCTGGCCATCCTCCACGCCCTCAATCCGGGCGCCACGGTCATCGAAACCAACCAGTCCGTCGTGCCGCTGGACGCCATCCTGGGCACGAACTTGTTCGACCTGGAGCAGGCGGCCAGCATGCCGGGCTGGGCGCAAGAGCTGGCGGGCATCCATACGCCGGAAACGGAAGCCTATGGCATAGCCAGTTTCGTGTACCGGGCGAAAGAACCGTTCCACGCGCAGCGCCTGCACGATTACATTTCCCGGCCGATACCCGGCGTGGTGCGCAGCAAGGGCTATTTCTGGCTGGCCAGCCGCCCCGAATGGGTGGCCAGCCTGTCCGGCGCGGGCAAGCTGATGAATATCGAACCGGTGGGCCTGTGGTGGGCCGCCGTGCCGCGCGAGCGCTGGCCGACGGATGCCGAGTCCCTGGCGGAAATGCGGGCGGGCTGGAGCGAGACGTATGGCGACCGCTACCAGGAAATCGTCTTCATCGGCCAGGACATGGACCAGGCCGCCATCGAGGCGGACTTGAAAAAATGCCAACTGAACTATACGGAAACGCGCAAGGGCATGGCGGCCTGGCGCAGCTTGCCCGACCCGTTTCCCCAATGGCAACGCATGGAAGAACTGGAAGACTAACCTTGAAGAGGAAAAAAGCATGACAGAACTGATCCCCGTCACCATCATCACGGGTTTTCTCGGCAGCGGGAAAACCACCTTGCTCAAGCGCATATTGCAGGGCGATCACGGCTACCGCATCGCCGTGATCGAAAATGAATTCGCCGCCGAAAGCATCGACCATGGACTGCTGGTGCAGGACAGCGACGAGCAGATCGTGGAAATGAACAATGGCTGCATCTGCTGCAGCGTGCGCGGCGACCTGATCCGCATTCTGGGCGAACTGCATGCCAGGCGCGCGGCGGGCGCCATCGATTTCGACCACGTGATCATCGAGACGACGGGCCTGGCCGCGCCGGGTCCCGTGGCGCAAACCTTCTTTGCGGAACCATCCGTCAGCGAGTTCTATATGCTCGACGCCATCCTGACCGTGGTCGACGCGCGCCACGCGCAGCAGCAACTGACGGCGCACAGGGAGGCGCAGGAGCAGGTGGGCTTTGCCGACCGCCTGCTGCTGTCGAAGACGGACCTGGTCAGCAAGGCCGAGCTGGCCGCGCTGCGCCAGCGCCTGGCGGCCATCAATTGCCGCGCCGGCATGCAAAAGCTGAGTTTTGGCAATGTGCCGCTGCGCGACATCCTGGACATCCGTGGCTTCAACCTGAACGCCATCGTCGAGCTGGAGCCGGATTTCCTCGGCGAACTGGGCCATCGCCATGGCGACGGCGTGCAATCGTTCGTGTATCACCAGTCCCAGGCCCTCGACCTGCTGCAGGTGGAAAATTTTCTCGATGCCGTGGTGCAGCTGTTCGGCACCCAGCTGATGCGCTACAAGGGTATCCTGCATGTCGCCGACCTGCCATGCCGCGCCGTCTTCCAGGGCGTGCACATGCTGATGGGCTCGGAACTGGGTGCGCCGTGGCGCGAGGATGAAACGCGCGCCAGCACCATGATCTTCATCGGCCGCGACTTGCCGCAGGATATGCTGATCCGTGGCCTGGACCGCTGCGTGGCCGGCGCCGCCAGTCCGGCCAACATGATGGCCGAGGTCGTGGCGGGGGCGGCAGCCGGGGTGGCCGCATGAGCGTGGAAGCGGGCTTGCCCGCCCTGGCGCTGATCTTCCTGCTGGGCATGCGGCACGGCCTGGAACCGGACCACCTGGCCGCCGTCGACGGCCTGACCCTGCGCAGCCTGCCCGCGCACCCGCGCTGGGCGCCGTGGATGGGGGCGATGTTTGCGCTGGGGCATGGCATTACCGTGCTGGCCATCGTCGCCGTGGCCGCCTTGGCGGCGGAACAGTTCACGCCGTCGGAAGCTGTGTTCGGCTGGCTCGAGTGGCTGCCCATCGCCTTGCTGCTGCTCATTGCCGCCATGAATGCGCGCACCTTGCTGGCCGGCGCGCAACTGGCCAATGTGCGCGCACGGATGTTGCCCGGATGGCTGAAAGGCGCTGCCGGCCCGCTGGGCGGCATCCTCGTCGGCATGCTGTTCGCGCTGGTCTTCGATACGGCCCTGCAGGCGGCCGCCTGGGGCTATGCGGCCGTGGCCCTCGGTGGCATGGGGCCGGCCTTGCTGACGGGGCTGGTGTTTGCCGTGGGCATGGGCGTGACCGATACCTTCGATGGCTGGGTGACGGCCAGGGTCATGCGTACCGGCAAGGAGGATATCGTGCGCGCATTCCGGCGCCGCCTGGGCTGGCCCATCGTCGCCATCTGCGTGGCCATGGCCGGCTACATGGCGGCCGGCAAGCTGGAGCCTGCGTGGTCCATGCCGGAAAGCTGGACCGTGGCGCTGGGCGCGGCCATGGTGCTGTTGATGGCGATCCTGTATGGCTGGACCCTGTACGGCTTGCGCGCCGTCAAGGTGCACTAGGCGTGCGCTGCAGGGGCGGGCGGCGTGGGTATAATGGGCAAAAACAGCCGGATCCCGCCATGACAAACGCCAGCGCCCACGATATCGCCATCCGCCTGCTGACGCCGGCCGACACCACCGCCTTTTGCGCGCTGCGCCTGCGCGCGATCCAGGAGGCGCCCAGTGCGTTTTCCTCGTCGCGCGAGGATGAACTGGCCCGTACGCCAGACGAACACGTGCAGCGCATCGCCGGCGGCGCCATGCAGCGGGCGTTTGGCGCCTTCGACGGCGACCGGCTCGTCGGTTTTGCGGGCTTGCGCCGCGAGCCGATGCGCCAGCTGTCGCACAAGGCCCTGCTGTGGGGCGTCTTCGTGGACGTCGCTTACCGGGGCAAGGGCGTGGCGCGCCGCCTCGTCAATGCCTGCATCGCGCTGGCCGAGCATGATCCCGCCATCCTGCAAGTGCATCTGAGCGTGAACGCGGAAAACAATGCCGCCTTGCGCCTGTATGAATCGCTGGGCTTTATCGGCTACGGCACGGAACCGCGCTCGATGCGCGTCGGTGAGCTGTTCTATGACGAGCATCACCTGGCCTTGCTGCTCAGGTGATGTCTACAGGTGATGTCTTTTGGGAAATTACTTGCAGCGCGGGCACAGGCCCTTGATCAGGTAATCGACCTCGTCGCCGCTGAAGCCTTCCGGCAAGGCGACGGGCGTGGGCAGCTTGACCTCGTTGAAACACGTGACGTTCGCGCATTTCGTGCACTGGAAGTGCGCGTGTTCGTGCGCCTGGTGACCGGCGCCCGCGCTGAAGCGCCACACCTGGTCGGCACCCGCGATGCGGTGCACCAGTTCATTTTCCGTCAGCCACTCGAGCACGCGGTACAGGGTCACGGAATCGATATCGCTGTCCTGCGACAGCGCCTGCTGGATTTCATGGTGGGTCAGCGAGCGGCTTTGCGCCATTAAAAAGTCGAGCACCTTCACGCGCGTCTTGGTGACGCGGGCGTTGGTGTTGCGGATCAGCGATTCGGCTTGCGGTGTAAAAGAAGATGTCAACATGATATGGCCTGCTTACGGGTGGACGGGCTGGCGGCGTCATCGCCGTGCCTTTGGCACCCTCATGGCCGTATCTTAGCATGCGTGCCCCCGTGCATGAAGCCGCGTCACGGTTTGAATGTCCAATAGCGGCCGGCCACGGTATCGACGGGGTCGAGAAAGCGCTGGTCGGCGCGCGCATTGTTGCGTATCAAATAAAACATGTCGGACAGGGCCGAGCGCTTTTCCGCGAAGTAGGAATGCTTGATGAAGCTGGTATCGACGCCGCTGGCATCGATGGTTTCCACGCCGGCCATGATCAGCATGCCGGCGCCGCTGTCGCCCGCGCGCGCGTAGCCGTGCACGGTTTTCGAGGCGGCCAGGGCCAGGTCCTGCGATGAGGCGTACAGGGTGACGGGGTTGCGCGCGCCGGCCAGTTTCGGCGCGATATCGTGCCTGAAGATGGCCGCGTCGATGTCGGGCGCCGTCAGGATGATGTCCGTGATCTTTTGCGCCAGCTGCGGCTGTGCCACCATCAGCTCGGCCACGGCGCGCGCCAGGCCCCGGTTGCCCATGCTGTGGCCCACCAGATAGACGTGCGCCGCCTCGCTGTGCGCGAGGAAATCGGCCAGGAAGGCGGCGATGTGCGGCGTGCTCCATTCGATATTGTTTTCATCGACGGTGTAGGCCGCCAGTTCGCCGCGCGACGGCCAGCTGTAGAACACGGGCGCGCCATCGAAGCCCAGGTCGTAGGCCATCTGCCCCGTGCGCCGCGCCGCGTCCTCGAACGTCACGTTGTAGCCGTGTACAAAGATAAAGGCGCTCTTGCCGGCCGAGGCGCGTACCTGCGTCCTCAATGCCGCAAAGAAATTATCGCGGTCCTGCACCTCGGTTTCCAGCAGCACGACGTGCTTGGCCGGGTCTTCGCGCAATTCCAGGCGCCACAGCGACGGCGATTCCAGCTGGCCCATGCGGTGGTCGCGCGGGATGCTGATGTCGCAGCTGCCATAGCTGAGCGGGCCATCGCCGCCGCCATTGCCGCTGCCTGTGCTCGCGCCTGTGCTGCGCTCGCCGTTGAAGCGCAGGGCCGCCGGCTTGCCCACGTCGCGCTGGCGGTCGGTGGCGAAATATACTTTCACGACGGCATAATTGGAGACGACGGCGCTTTTGTCGGCGGGCGTGGGCACACTGGCCGGCGTGATGTCGATGGCGGTGACGGGGCGTTGCAGGGCATCGAGCAAGCCTTGCGCGGCGAACAGGGTTTCCATGTCGTCCGGCACCTTCGCCGTGGACAGGGCCGCCGCCAGCGCCAGGCGCAGCGGGGCAGAGGCGGGGTCGGCTTCCAGCGCGGCGATGGCGGCCAGGATGGCAGCCGCACTGTCGAACTTTGCGATGGCCGTCTTCAGCTGCCGGTAGTGGCTGCTGATGGCCTCGGCGGCGTGGCCGGGGGCGCCATGCCCGATGGCCGCGACGACGGCGGAAGTGATCAAGTCCATGCGCCACCTGCCTCTCTATGCAATATGGATAGCCTGGCTAGCCATATTGCCATAAAAGCACGCGCGAGGCGACTTGTCCAGCACCGCGCGCAGGCGGTGCGCGGCAGATCAATGCTGCTTGTCGTCGCTGAATTGCTGCGCCAGCGATTGCAGGGGCGCCACGCTCAGGCCGCCACGGCTGACGTGTCCGGGAATGCTGACGCGCACGGGCTTGCTGTGCATATTCGTCGACGACAGCACGTTGGTGGTGGTTTCCGGCGTGGCATTCCACACGGGATCGGCGATGCCTTCGAACACATGTTTCAATTGCTCGCCCCACGTGTCGCGGATCATGCGGAAATACTGGTTCTTTTCATCGATGGTGACGAAGCGCGTGACGGCCAGGCTGTCCGTCCCGTAGACGAGCAGATCCAGCGGCAAACCGACGGAAATGTTCGAGCGCAAGGTGGAATCCATGGAAATGAGTGCGCACTTGGCCGCCTCGTCCAGACGCGTGGTCGGGTTGATGACCCTGTCGATGATGGGCTTGCCGTACTTGGCTTCGCCGATCTGGAAATATGTGTTTTCATCGTGCGATTCGATGAAATTGCCGGCCGAATACACCTGGAACAAACGGCAGCGCTCGGCGCCTATCTGGCCCCCTAGAATGATGCTGACATTGAAATCGATGCCGCACTCGGCCAGGGCCTTCGCTTCGCGCTGGTGCACGGTGCGCACGGCTTCGCCCACGATGCGGGCCGCGTCGTACATGCTGGCCACGTTCCAGATGCTGCGTCCGTCCGCATCCACGTGTTCGGACACGAGTTGGCGGATGGCTTGCGAGATCGACAAGTTTCCTGCCGTCATCAACACCAGCATGCGGTCGCCCGGGTTTTCAAACACGCTCATCTTGCGGAAGGTGCCCACCTGGTCCACGCCAGCGTTGGTGCGGGAGTCGGACAGGAAGACCAGGCCTTCGTTCAGGCGCACGCCTATGCAATAAGTCATCGTAGCAAATCGAGTAAAAGGGGAAGCATTCTACACCAGCCAGGCCCAGGCGATCCGCCGCAAGGCCCGGCCAGCCTCATTCCTGCAGGGTTACACGGGCACAATCTGTACATCGACACGCAACGTTTCCGTGCCACCACCCTGGCGCACGCCGCGCACGGGGGCGGCCGAATCGTAGTCGCGGCCGATGGCCAGCCGGCAATACGCATCCGTCATCAGGCGCGCATGCGTGACGTCGATGCTGACCCAGCCCGCGAAGTCCGTGTCCTCGGTCCAGGCATCGACCCAGGCGTGGCTGGCCGCGTGGCCCGTCGTTTCCGGGTCGATATAGCCGGAGACATAGCGGGCCGGGATGCCCCACGCATGGCAGCAGGCTAGGAACAGGTGGGCGTGGTCCTGGCACACGCCACGGCCCAGGGCCAGGGCGTCGCCGGCCGTGGTGGTGACCATGGTGGCGCCGCTTTCATAGGCCACCTTGCCGACGATGCTTTCGGCCAGGCGCAGCAAGTGGCCCGTGCCGGCCGTCACGCGCCGGTCCGGCAGGCTGGCGCAAGCCAGCTCCAGGATGGCCGGGTTGGCCTGCGTCAGCGGCGTCGGCATGGTAAACAACAGCGGCGACAGGGTATCGACCAGGTTCAGCCGTCCCTTGTGCGGGTAGATGGTTTCCACCACGCCCTGGGCGACCAGGCTCAGCGATTGGTGGCTGCCATTGATGGTCAGCATGTGCGACAGGTTGCCGTAGGCATCCGTGTAGGCGTGGCACCGGCCCGGCGTCGTGATCTGCCAGGACAGGGCACGCTGCTGCGGCTCGATACGCGGCGTCAGGTGCAGCTGCTGGATGGTGTAGGCCAGCGGCGCGCTGTAGGCGTAATGGGTTTCGTGGCGGATGGTGAGCTGCATCAGGCCGCCAAGGGAACGAGGAAGTCGCGGCTGACCCGGTTGCCCAGGTCATAGATGTTTTCCAGAAACTCCGTCAGGGTCAGGTGCAGGCCCGCCTTCATGATGTCGTCGATGTGGCCGAATTTCAGCTCCGCATGCAGCTTGCCGGCGAAACGCTCCGTATCGGCCGAGACATCGTTGCGGATATGTTTCAGGTTTTCCACCACGTCTTCCATGCAGGCAAGCAGGGACCTGGGCATGTCGCCGCGCAGCATCAGCAATTCCGCCACCCTGGCCGGCGTGATGACGTCGCGGTACACCTTGCGGTAGATTTCAAAGCCGGAGACGGAGCGCAGCAGCGCCGCCCAGTAGTAAAAATCGCGCTGGGTGATGTCTTTCGACGTGTCGCGCGCGCCGTGGAACTTCACGTCGAGGATGCGCGCCGTGTTGTCGGCCCGCTCGAGGAAGGTGCCGAGGCGGATGAAATGGATGGCCTCGTCCTTGAGCATGGTGCCCAGGGTCACGCCGCGCGACAGGTGCGAGCGGTATTTCACCCATTCGAAGAACTGGCTGGGGTCCGTTTCCAGCAGATTGCTTTTCAGGCGTTTCTGCATGTCGAGCCAGGTGGCGTTCTGGATTTCCCATACTTCCGTCGTCAGGGTGCCGCGCACGGCGCGGGCATTTTCGCGCGCGCCCGTCAGGCAGGCGAGGATGGACGACGGGTTGTTCGGGTCGCGCACCATGAAGTCGAGCACGTCGCGCGTGTGGAAGCGGCCATATTTGTGGTCATACGCGCTCTGCAGTTCGGAAATGCCCAGGGTGGCGCGCCAGCCCTGTTCGGCATCCTGCTCGGACTGCGGCAGCATCGACGTTTGCATGTTGACGTCGAGCATGCGCGCCGTGTTTTCCGCCCGCTCCGTGTAGCGGGCCATCCAGAACAAATGATCGGCGGTGCGGCTCAGCATATTTTTTCTCCTGCAAAGACGGACGATGGTTCCAGCACCCACGTATCCTTGGTGCCGCCGCCCTGCGAGGAATTGACCACCAGCGAACCTTCGCCGAGCGCCACGCGGGTCAGGCCGCCGGGCACCATGGAAATCGTCTTGCCGGACAGCACGAATGGACGCAAATCGATGTGGCGCGGCGCGATGCCGGCCTCGACATACGTGGGGCAGGCGGACAGGGCCAAGGTGGGCTGGGCGATGTAGCCGCCCGGATTGGCCAGCAGGCGTTGGCGGAAGTCCTCGATCTGCGCGGCACTCGACGCCGGGCCCACCAGCATGCCGTAGCCGCCGGCGCCATGCACTTCCTTGACGACCAGTTGCGCCAGGTTCGCCAGCACGTAGGACAGATCGGCCGGCTTGCGGCACTGGTAGGTGGGCACGTTGTTGAGGATCGGCTCCTGCGACAGGTAAAACTTGATCATGTCGGGCACGAAAGGGTAGATCGACTTGTCGTCGGCCACGCCCGTGCCGATGGCGTTGGCCAGCGTCACCCTGCCGGCGCGGTAGACGGACAGCAGGCCCGGCACGCCCAGCGACGAGTCCGACCGAAACGCCAGCGGATCGAGGAAATCGTCGTCGACCCGGCGGTAGATGACGTCGACGCGCTTCGGGCCGCGCGTCGTGCGCATGTAGACCGAGTTATCGTTGACAAACAAATCCTTGCCTTCCACCAGTTCCACGCCCATCTGCTGGGCCAGGAACGCGTGTTCGAAGTAGGCGGAGTTGTACATGCCGGGCGTCATGACGACGACCGTGGGGTCATCGATCCCCATCGGCGCCACGGAGCGCAGGTTGTCGAGCAGCATGTCCGGATAGTGGTCGACGGGGGCGATGCGGTTGCGCGCAAACAGTTCCGGGAACAGCCGCATCATCATCTTGCGGTCTTCCAGCATGTAGGAGACGCCGGATGGCACGCGCAGATTGTCTTCGAGCACATAGAATTCACCCTGGCCGGCGCGCACGATGTCGACGCCGGCGATGTGGGCGTAAATGTCGGAAGCGACGGCGATGCCCTGCATTTCCGGGCGGTACTGGGCATTCTTGTAGATTTGCTCGGCGGGAATGATGCCGGCCTTGATGATGTTTTGTTCATGATAAATATCATGGATAAACATGTTCAGCGCCTGCACGCGCTGCACCAGGCCCGTCTGCATCTGCGCCCATTCGGCGGCCGGGATGATGCGCGGGATGGTGTCGAACGGTATCAGACGTTCCGTGCCGGCATCGTCGCCATACACGGCAAAGGTGATGCCGACCCTGCGGAAGGTGAGGTCGGCTTCGGCCCGCTTGCGGGCGATGGTGTCGGGGGATTGCTGCTCCAGCCAGCTATTAAATTCACGATAGTGTTCACGTACCTTGCCGTCCGTACCCACGTCATCTGCAGTCATTTCATTGAAAAAATTTGCCATGTTGTGATTTCCCCTTGAGCCTTGGTCTGACTATAGCTCAGCAGGAAGTGTGCCAATGCCGCAGCAATGCCGCACGCGTGAAATTGTGTAAAAAATGACCACTTTTGTGGCGTAAATCCGTCATCTGCACCGTATTGGTGCGTTACTTGTCAGTTTCTGGGGAAGTCGGCCGGATGGACGAAGGGCCGGCAATCGACGGGCAAGTCGAAAATGAAGCTCGTGCCCGTCTCGGGCGAGCTGTCGACGGCGATGCTGCCGCCATGGCTTTCGGCCACGTTTTGCACGAAGGGCAGGCCGATGCCCCAGCCTGGCGCCGGGCCATGGTTTTCGCGCCGCAGGTAGTCGAAGATGCGCTCGGCCTGTTCCGGCGCGATCGGGTGGCCGCCATTGTGCACGGTGATGATCATGCGTTCGTGCGTCTGTTCCACATGCAAGCCGATGGCGGCGTCATCGCCGTACTTGAGGGCATTGCTGAGCAGGTTTTCCAGCGCGCGCCGCAGCGAATTCTCGCACCACCAGCCGACGACAGATTGTCCATTGACAATACATTTATCGGGCCGCTGCAGGTTGACCTGGCTGGCCACGGCGCGCACCAGCGGCAGCACGTCGAACTGGCTCAGCACCAGCGGCAGCTGCTGGCCCTGGTGGTAGCTGAGGGTGTCGAGCAATTCCTCGATCATGCTGTCGAGCCGCTTGCTGTGTTCGGCAATCTTGTGCGCCAGCACGGCCACCCGTTCCGGTTCCGCTGGCCTGAGCAGCAACTGGGCGCTGGTGCTGATCACGGCCAGCGGATTGCGCATGTCGTGCGACAGGCCGGCCGCGATGCGGCGGCGGAAGCCTTCATGCATGCTGGTAAATTCGCGTATCGATTCGCGGATGCCCACGTCGATCGATTCGTTGATCACGCACCAGTCCTTGCGGCGCAAGGTGATGCCGGACTCGTGGGCGACGGCGGCGAAGCAGTCGCGGAAGATCTGGTATTCCTGGATCACCTGTTCCGGCCCGTAATTGGTCATGCGCGCCCGCTCGTTGCCATGCACGGCCGGCACATTGCTGTTGCTGGCGGCGTTTTCGCGCGGATGGCCGGGCGTCAGGGCCTCGGCCAGGTTGTCGAAAAAGGCCGGCAAGGTATTGATGAGGATGGGCGTGAGCAGCTGGTCGGCGCCGCGCACGCAGGCGCGCACGCGGTCTTCCCAGGCAGTGAGGACGGCGTCGCGCATGGCAAAGATGCGCTGCGCGCGCGCCAGCGGCGGGCCTGCGGCTGCCCGACGATCCGCGTGATGATGCGTGGCGTTACTCACCTGAACTCCCTGGCAGGAATGGCTATGCGCTTAATAGTATGCGCCAAATCAGCCGTCAGGGAAACGCATTATTGTCCAGTATTGGCCTGGCGCAGGGCCGCCTCCAGGCGCGCAAGCGAGGCTGACCAATCGGCCAGGGAAAAGTTCTGTGGATCATCATGACCGTTCGCAAAACCCGTGTCGAGCACGGCGTGGAAGGCGGGAATCAGCCACGTGCCCTTGCGCACGCTGGCGGCCAGGTACAGCAAGGCCAGGCGGTCATACTGCGCCGGCGTGAAACCGGGGTCGGGCGCCAGGCCATCGTTGCCCTTGCCGCCGCCGGGCACGGAACGGCGCGGCTGCACCAACTCCACGTGCAGGAACAGGCCCGTCAGCGACGGCTTGTCCTTTTCCAGCTTGCTGGCGTAGCCGGCCGTGCCAAAGTCGCGCACCGCCAGCGAATCGCCGAGGCGGTTCACATACACATGGCCTTTCGGACCGCCGCCCAGGGCGGGATTGCGCAGCGTAAAGTCGTTGAAATCCCAGCTGGCGTCGTTGATGTGGGCGGGAATCGCGTCCAGCAGGAAATTCGGGTAGCTGGTGTCGTGGATGACGAAATAGCGGGCCACGGGCGCCACCAGCCGTCCCACGGCGCGCGACAGCGGCGCGTCGACGGCGCCGCCGACGGCCATTTCATCGATGCCGTGCGTGGACAGATACGCGCGCAGGCTGGCCGGGGCGATGTCCGTGCGCTGGCCGACGTGGCTGTCGAGAAAGGCGGGCAGCGGCGCACTGGCGCCCAGGCGCGCATACAGCTTGACGGGGCGCAACAAGCACGTGGCCTGGGCCCGCGCATCGCCCTTGAAGCCGCTTTTCCAGGCAGCATACGGACAGGCAACTTGCTGCTGGGCAGCTGCGGGCAGGGACAGGGCCAGTGACACGAGCAGGGCAGGGGAGAGTTTCATGCGGGCATTGTCGCCGAACCGGGCGTGCCGGCACAGGCGCGCACGCGAAAAAAAAGCTGCCACGGGGACGGGCAGCTTTATCGCAGGCCGGCGCAGGCTGATTTAGAACGCCACGCTGCCCGAGACGACAAAGGTGCGCGGCGCAGCCAGCACCAGGCTGCCCGCGTCGAACGAGGAGACGGCCGAGGCCCAGTAGCTGCGGTCGGCCACGTTGTCGATGCGCGCGCGCAAGGTCACGTCATGGCCGGCCACCTGGGTCAGGTAGCGCGCGCCGATATCGACGCGGGTCCAGGATGGCAGCTGCTTGCTGTTGGCCAGATCCGCATACTGCGTCGACGTGTAGACGGTGCGTGCGTTCAGCGACAGGCCAGGCGCGCCAGGCACATCCCATTCGCCGCCCACGCTCAGCTGCGTTTTCGGCGCGCCGATGGCGTTCTTGCCATTGTTGGCCGGCTTGTCCGTCTTGCGCTGTTCCGTATCGAGCCAGGTCAGGCCGCCCAGCAGGCGCACGCCGGCCATCGGCGTGCCGAAGACGGACAGTTCCAGGCCCTGGTTGCGCTGTTCGCCCGACAGGGTGGCGCGCGAGCCGACCACGGCCGGCAAGGGCTTGGCCGTCGAGAACAGGGCGGCGCTCATGCCCAGCCTGCCGCCATCGTACTTGATGCCGATTTCTTTCTGCTTGGTCTTGTATGGCGAGAATACCTCGCCCTTGTTGCTCACCGGCATGTCGTTCTTGCCATCAAAGTAGGTCCCGCTGGCAACTGGTCCCTTGACCAGCGCCTCGATGTAGTTGGCGTACAGCGACACGTTCTTGCTGGCCTTGTAGACGATGCCGGCCACGGGCGTCGTGGCGCTCTTGTCATAGCTGGAATACTGCACGGCCGTGCCGTAGGCATACGCCGCATCGCGGATCTGCTGGCGGCGCAGGCCCACGGTCAGCAACAGCTGCTCGTCGAGGAAGGCCATGGTATCGGCCACGGCGTAACTGTTGAGGATGGTTTTTTGCGTCAGGCGCGGGTCGCTCATCACGCCACCCGAGTTCGCGGGCAGGGTAGGCGGCATGGCCACGTCCAACGGACGGTAGATATTCGTCGGCAAGCCTGCGTAATCGCTGATCGCATACGCATTCTTCGCCTCGTTCCAGTGACCGGACCAGCTGGCCACCAGCGTATGCTGGACGGAGCCCGTGCGGCCCTTGCCCCGGATGCCCAGTTCGCCCGTGCGGATTTCCTGCTTGCGCGCATTGTCGAAACGGTACACGCTGGCATCGCCATTGAGCGAGTTCAACGTCGGTTGGGCCAGGCTGTTCGACTCCTTCGTCGAACGGCTGCCAAATGCGGCCCAGGCCACCACATCTTTGGCAAGGTCCACCTCGGCGCGTGCCGTGCCGAACACATCGTGCTCCTTCGAGTAGCTCCACGGCTGGGCGAAGTTCTTCGCCGCGTCGGGCGCGCCAGGCAAGGCCGTCAGGCTGCCTGTGCTGACGGAAGGACGCGGCGCCGTCAGATCGAAATTCTGGTAGCCGGCGTCGGCCGACAGGCGGTAGTTGCGGCCGCGATAGTCGAGGCCGACGGAGAACATGCCCACGTCGTGGTCTTCGCGCTTGATGCTGGTCTCGCCCTGGCGCTTGGCGGCGTTCACGCGCACGCCGAATTCCTGGTTGTCGCCGAAGCGGCGCGCCACGTCGATGGCCGCGTAGGCATGACCGCCCGACTCCACGCCCACCGTCAGCTCCGTCAATGGCGCGTTGCCGGCGCGCTTGGGCATCAGGTTGATGGCGCCGCCGAGGCCGCTGCCGCCAGGGGCAGCGCCATTCAGGAAGGCGCTGGCGCCGCGGAACACTTCCACGCGCTCGAGCAGTTCCGGCGACACGTACTGGCGCGGCAAGACGCCGTACAGGCCGTTGTAAGCCACGTCATCGGAATCGAGGGCGAAACCACGGATCACATAGACTTCCTGGAAGTTGCCATAGCCGCGCGACATGCGCACGGCCGGATCGCTTTGCAGCAGGTCGCCCACGCTGCGCGCCTGCTGGTCGGCAATGAACTGCTGCGTGTAACTGGTGCTGCCAAACGGGGAATCCATCATGTCCACGGAACCGAGGATACCCATGCGCCCGCCGCGCGCCACCTGCCCCCCCGCATACGCCTTCGACAAGCCTTCCGCCGACGCATCGGCCGATGCATTCACGACGACGGTGGGCATGCTTTGCGCGTCGCCGCTGGCTGGCGCGGCGACGCTGGTTTGGGCGTGGGCGGCGGTGCTGGCCAGCAGGAAGGCGGCCAGGGCGAACGGGGTAGGGGCGAGGTGGAACTTGCGCATGATGTTGTTTGGATAGTAATGAGAATGATTATCATTGTATTCCGCCACGCGGGATAGCGTGCAAAATCGTGCGCCTGGCAGTCAAAAAATGGTGCGTAGCACAACACTTGACGGATCAGGCACCGGATTCTGCATAAAAAAGGCGCGCCAGACGATACCTTGCGAATTCATCAACCCATGCCAGGCGCTCCCGCTAAAATGCAGCATCGCGCCTTGCGCCCACAGGACACCGCATGCCCATGCTTCGCCATTCCCCGCCTGATGCGCCGCGCACGCGCCTGCCGCACTGGCTCAGCCTGAAAGGCGCCGCCGTCGCGCTGATCCTCGCCATGCATGCGCTGGGCCTGTATTTCCTGCTGCTGCCGGCGCGCCAGCTCAAGCAATACACGGAAGTGGCCTTCCTGACCCTGATGCCGCCCCGGCCCTTGCCCCGGCCCTTGCCGCGCACGCCGCCGATGCCCTTGCCGATGCCCATGCCCCGCGCGCGCGCGATTGCGCCCGTGGCGCCGCCCGCCTTGCCGCCCGTCCTGGCCGAATCCGTTGCCGCGCCGGCGGAAACCATCACCGCGCCCGTCGATGCGCCGCCTGCCGCGCCCACGGAAGACTTGCGCACGCGCGCCAGGCTGGCGGCGGGCGCCGCCGACAAGGCCCTGCGCGCCGAATTGCAGAAAGACAAGCCGTGGCTGGCCGCGCCCGAGATCGACAGCCAGACGACCTTCCAGAAGCTGGTCGCCTCCGCCCGGCGCGGCGGCGCCGTGCTGGCGGTCGACGACTACCTGACGGCCGACGGCCGGCCCGCCTCGCGCGTGCGCACGCCGGGCGGCTCGACCTGCTTTGCCATGGGCGACAATCCCGGCGCGGGCGCCGACCCGTTCAAGACGGGCGGTAAGCTGAAACGCGTGGCTTGCCCGGGCTGAAGCGCGAGGCAAAGCCCGCGTTGCGATCAGGGTTTTGAGGGCATTTACGGGACAGGCGGCCCCGGCAGGGCGTCAAATATGCTAAGTTGCGTCTGCGTTTGTTTCCCGTTCCCCTATGCCGACACCATCCTGGACGCCCATGCCCCCCGAACTCCTGATCCTCGCTCCCAGCCCCTCGGCTGCCGTCAACGCGCAGCTTGAGCACGATTACACGTGCCACCACGCCTGGCAAATCGCGCCGCAAGAGCGCCATGCCTGGCTGGCGGAGCGGGCGCCGCGCATCCGCGCCGTCGTCACGACGGGCGCGCTGGGCTTGAACGCCACGGACATGGGCTTGCTGCCCGCGCTGGAAATCATCGCCGTCAACGGCGTCGGCCTCGATGGCGTGGCGCTCGACGTGGCGCGCCAGCGCGGCATCGCCGTCACCACCACGCCGAACGTGCTGACCGACGACGTCGCCGACGTGGCGCTGGGCCTGCTGCTGGCCAGCGCCCGGCATATCGCCGCGCTCGACCGTTTCGTGCGCGATGGCGCCTGGGAACGCCGCGAAGCGATCACTCCCGCATCCAGCCTGCGCGGCAAGACGGCCGGCATCTTCGGTTTCGGGCAGATCGGACAAGCGATCGCGCTGCGCCTGGCCGCCTTCGGCGTCAACGTACGCTATTACCAGCCGCGCGCCATTCCTGGCACGCCCGTGCCGCGCGCGGAATCCTTGCTGGCCCTGGCGCAGGAAAGCGATTACCTGATCGTCTGCGCGCCGGGCACGCCGGCCACGCGCAAGATCGTCGACCGCCAGGTGCTCGACGCGCTGGGCCCGCAAGGCACCCTGATCAATATCGCCCGTGGCGCCCTGATCGACGAAGACGCCATGATTGCCGCCCTGCAGGATGGCCACCTGGGCGCGGCCGGCCTCGACGTATTTACGGACGAACCGCGCGTGCCCGCCGCCTTGCGCGCCTTGCCAAACGTGGTGCTGACGCCGCACGTGGGCAGCCTCACCGTGGAAATGCGCCATGCGATGGGGCAATTGGTGGTGGACAACCTGGCAGCGCACTTCGCCGGCTTGCCCTTGCCCACGCCGGTTTAAGGCCATCCGCCTGCCGCGCACAGCAAATTGCTCCCTGCACCCGCGAAATGCGTTAGCATCCTATACATAGTTTTCCATACGATGTTTTAATGAAGGGACGGCGATGCATACGATACTGGTGATGGGCGCGGGTTTCGCGCTACTGGCACTGTGCCTGCTGATTGGACGGGGCAGGGGCGCGATGGCGCATGCGGCCCTGGCCTTCATTCCCCTGTGGCTGGTGGGCGCGGGCATCAACATGGCCGTGGGCGTGCTCGGGGCCGGCTATTCCGTGGCCGAGGAACTACCGATTTTTGCAGTAATTTTTGCCGTGCCAGCCTTGCTGGCCGGTTTTTTGTGGTGGCGTTTACAACGCGCCTGAGCCGCCAGCCCATGGGCAACACCGCCAGCGCGGCCAGGATTGACGATGAAAGAGTATGTATGGAATTGACAAAATCGCTGTTGCGCAAGCGCGGCGGGCAGGACAGCGGCAAGGTGGGCATGATCGAGCTGTTCTTCGACCTCGTGTTCGTGTTTGCCGTTACGCAACTGTCGCATGGCTTGCTGGCACACCTGAGCGCCACGGGCTGGCTGCAGACGGGGCTGCTGCTGATGGCCGTCTGGTGGGTCTGGATCTTCACGTCGTGGATCACCAACTGGCTCGACCCCGAGCGCATTCCCGTACGCATCAGCCTGTTCGCCCTGATGTTGGGCGGCCTCATCATGTCCGCCTCGATTCCCGAAGCGTTCGGCACGCGGGGCCTGGCCTTTGCCGGCGCGTATGTCGCCATGCAGGTGGGGCGCCCCCTGTTCGCCTGGTGGGCCGTGCGCCACGAAGCACTGTCGCGCCGCCGCAATTTCCAGCGCATCGCCCTGTGGGCCGTGCTGTCCGGCGCCTTCTGGATCGCCGGCGGCCTGGCCGACCCTTCGCAGCGCATCTTCTGGTGGGCCGCGGCCCTGCTGATCGACCTGGCGGGACCGTGGATGCAGTTCGGCGTGCCCGGCCTGGGCCGCTCGTCGACGGCCGACTGGGATGTCGATGGGGGCCACATGGCCGAGCGCTGCGCGCTGTTCGTCATCATCGCGCTCGGCGAATCGCTGCTGGTGACGGGCGCCACGTTCGCGGGCCTGGAATGGACGGCCGCCAACTGGCTGGGTTTCCTGTCGGCCCTGGTCGGCAGCATCGCCATGTGGTGGATTTATTTCGACACGGGCGCCGAAGCGGGCCACCACCGCATCGCCCACTCGAAAGATCCGGGCCGCATCGCGCGCAAGGCTTACACCTACATCCACATGCTGATCGTGGGCGGCGTGATCGTCAGCGCCGTGGCCGACGAGCTGGCCCTCGTGCACCCGGACGAGGCCAGCTTCGCCGGCATCAGCGCCTTGCTGGGCGGCCCGATCCTGTATCTGCTGGGCAACGCCCTGTTCAAATGGGTCAGCAACGACCGCGCCACGCCGCCGCTGTCGCATCTGCTGGGCATCTTGATCATCCTGGCGCTGATCCCGATGGCGTACGGCCGCCTGTATGCGCCGCTGACCCTGGCCTGCATCACCAGCTGCGTGCTGGTGTTGGTGGCCGTGTGGGAACATCTGGCCCTGCGCCGTCCGCCGCCGGACATCGATCCCTGAGGCTTGCCTGAAGTTAGCTGGACGGCGTGATGCCGTCCGGATCGCTGCGCGCATCGAGCGTCAGCTGCAGGAACGCCAGGTCCAGCCAGGCGCCGAACTTGGTGCCCACCTGCGGCAGCAATCCCACCTCCTCGAAACCGAGTTTCTTGTGCAGGGCGATCGAACCGGCATTGCCCGCTTCGATGCCCGCCACCATGACATGCTTGCCGATGCCGCGCGCGCGCGCGATCAGCTCCACCATCAAGGCCTTGCCCGTGCCGCTGCCGCGGCAATCGGCGCGCACATACACGGAATGCTCGACCGTATGGCGGAAGCCGTCGAAGGCGCGCCAGTCGCCGAACGAGGCGTAGCCGGCCACGCTTTGCTGCGCGTCGATGGCGACGAGCACGGGATAGCCGGCCCGCAGGCGGTCGGCCAGCCAGGCGGCGCGATTGGCCGCATCGACCGTCTGCTCGTTCCAGATGGCCAGGGTATTGCTGACGGCATCGTTGTAGATGGCCGTGATTCCCTCGATATCGCCCGCATGGGCGTCGCGTATCTGCATGGTTGTTTCCTCGCTGGGCGTCTACTATAATGGACAAATCATAGATTGCCGCCCACACTTTTGTCCAATAAATCCTGAGTATGTCCACTAAACCAGACGAATTGAACCAACGCATAGGGGCCAGGGTGCGCATCGAGCGCGAACGGCTGGGCTGGTCGCTGACGGACCTGGCGGCCCGGTCCGGCGTGTCGCGCGCGATGGTGCACAAGGTGGAGCGCGGCGATTGCAGCCCCACGGCCACCTTGCTGGCCCGGCTGTCGGGCGCCTTCGAGCTGAGCATGTCCGAGCTCATCGCCCGCGCCGAGATGCGCGAGGGGCGCCTGCTGCGCAAGGCGGGCCAGCCCGTGTGGGTCGACCCGCAGAGCGGCTACGTGCGGCGGCACGTATCGCCGGCGTCCGACATGCCGCTCGATCTCGTGCACATCACCTTGCCGCCGGGCGCGGCCGTGCCCATGCCGGCGGCCGCCTATGTGTCGCGGCGCCAGCTCATCTGGGTGCTATCCGGCAGCCTTGTCTTCATCGAAGGCGACACGCGGCACGCGCTGGACGAAGGCGACTGCCTGGAGCTGGGGCCGCCGGCCGACTGCGTGTTCAGCAATGAAACGGCGGCCGATTGCACCTACGCCGTGGCCGTCCTGAAAAACGCCTGAGCGGCGATGTCAGGCCAGCGCCGCCGCGCGCAGCTGGGCGATGAAGGCGCGCGCGGCCGGCGCCTGTTCGTGGCGGCGAAAGGCGACGGCGATTTCCGAGCTGATCGCGGGCTGCGCCAGTTCGCGAAATTCCACACCCGGCAGCCGCACGCTGGCCATCACCGAGTGCGGCACGATGGCGCAGCCGACGCCCAGCGACACTTCCGTCAGCACGGCCAGCAGGCTGCCCGGGCGCGACGTCACCTGCGGCGCATAGCCGCCGCGCCGGCTGAACTCGACGGTGCCCAATTCCTGTTCCGGCACGATGAATGCCTGCTGCGCCAGGTTCGCCGGCGCCACCACGCCGAGCCGGGCCAGCGGGCTGTCGGCTTGCACGGCCAGCACGAAGCGGTCGCGCAGCAAGACGACGCTGGCGACGCCATCGGGCAGGCGCAGGGGCGGACGCACGAAGGCCAGGTCGAGGCGGCCCTGGTCGAGCAGCTCGGGCAGCGTTTCCATCGCATACTCGCGCGCGCCGATGCGGATGCCCGGGTGCGCCGCCCGGAAGCGGGCAAACTGCGCCTGCAGCACGCCGGCATAGGCCGCCGACGCCACGTAGCCGATTTCCAGCCGTCCCAGTTCGCCCCGGCCCGCGCGCCGCGCCACGTCCTGCGCCTGTTCCAGCTGTTCCAGCGCGCGCGCCGCTTCCGGCACGAACAGCTCGCCGGCGGCCGTCAGGGTCACGGCGCGCTTGCTGCGCTGGAACAGCCGCGTGCCGAGCAGGCTTTCCGTTTCCTGCACCTGCTTGGTCAGCGCGGGCGGCGAAATGCCCAGCTCGGCGGCGGCCCGCGCGAAATGCAGGCTGTGCGCGACGGCCAGCACGCAGCGGAAATGCCGCAGCTCCAGCGATTTTTCTGTATTCACCATGAGTGAATTATAAGTCGATTGACTTATAACAAGAAATAATACCGGCCTGCTTACAATCCAGGCATGAAAAATACCAACTGGACCTTATATACATGCTCAGGCGTCTGCGCCCTGATCATGCTCGACACCAACGTCGTGGCCGTCTCGCTGCCCTCGATCGCCCGCTCGCTGAACGCCAGCTTCGTCGACGTGGAATGGGTGGTCAGTGCCTATATGCTGGCGTTCGCCTCGTTCCTCTTGCCGGCCGGCAGCATCGCCGACCGCCTGGGGCGGCGCAGGGTCATGCTGTGCGGCCTGGGCGTGTTCGCGCTGGCCTCGCTGCTGTGCGGCCTGGCCTGGACGCCGTTCGTGCTCAACGTGGCGCGCGCCGTGAAGGGCCTGGGGGCCGCGCTGCTGCTCACTTCCGCGCTGGCCGTCATCGGCCACACTTTTCATGCGGAAAAGGAGAGGGCGCGCGCCTGGTCCGTGTGGGGCGCGGCCATGGGCGTGGCCATGACGGTGGCGCCGCTGCTGGGCGGCCTCGTCACGAGCGCCATCAACTGGCGCTGGATCTTTTACCTGAACCTGCCCGTCGTCGCCATATTGATGTGGCTGGTGCAGCGCCACGTGGACGAATCGAAGGATGCGTCGAACGCCAGCTTCGACCCGCTCGGCGCGCTGCTGTTTTCCGCCGGCCTGTTCTGCATCATCTGGGGCTTGATCGACGCCAGTGTGGCGGGCTGGGGCAGCCGCGCCACCATGCTGCGCTTCCTGGCCGGGGCGGCGCTGCTGTGCGTGTTTGTCGTGGCCGAGCGCCGCCAGCGTGCGCCGATGATCGACCTGGCGCTGTTTGGCCGCCGCGTCTTCGTCGGCGCCGTGCTGGGCATGTTCGGCTACGCCATCGCGGCGCAGGTGATGATGACGTTCTTGCCGCTGTACCTGCAGAACGCGTTCGACTTTTCTGCCGTCATCGCCGGCTGCGCCATGCTGCCATTCGCCGTCGCCATGGTGGTGCTGTCGCGCCTGGCGCCGCGCGCCATGCGCCGGCTCGACGACCGCGGCATCCTGGTGACGGGCCTGCTGATCGTCGCCGTGGGCAATGTGGCGACGGCATTCGCGGCCGCCAGCCTGCAATATGCATGGGTAGCGGCCGGCATGGTGGTCACGGGCGCCGGCGCCGGGCTGCTCAACGGCACCACGCAAAAGGCCATCCTCGCCTGCATCCCGCGCGAACGGACAGGCATGGGCTCGGGCATCAGCACCACCACGCGCTTCGTCGGCATCGTGCTGGCCGTCGGCGGCCTGGGCGCCGTGCTGGCCATGCGCACGGCGGCGTCGTTCGAGCGCCTGGCCTGGCTGCACGGCTTGAAGGCGACGCCCGAGATGATAGGGCGCATCGTCGCCGGCAACGCGGCCGAAGCCTTCGGCCAGCTGCCGCCAGCCATGCAGGCGCTGGCGCAGGAAGCGGCGCGCCACGCCTTCGTCGACGGCTTCGCCAGCGTACTGTACCTGGCCGGCGCCCTGGCAGCCGTCGTGGCGGCGCTGGTATTCGTGCTGGCGCGGCCGGCTCCGGCGGCCGTGACGGTCAAATAAAAGTGTAACTAATCGGTAGGATCCATGTGCGCCGCTCCCGCTTGTAATATGATGCCATCGAGCAATACATAGCATTCAAATAACAGCGGTTCACCGGAGGGGTAGCATGCGCAGAAAACGCATTATTGTAACGAGCGTGCTGGTGGCAGTCATCGGCGTGGCGGCCCCCCTGAGCCTGGCTTTTTACCTGTCGTCCGTGCGCGCCGTGCAGGGCGAGCAGGACCGTTTGCGCCTGCTGGCCGGCTATGCGCTCGAACGCGCGCACCGCTCGATCGCCTCGGCCAGCGCCGCCTTGCGCAGCGCCGACGCGCTGGACCTCGTGCCGTGCTCGGAGGCGCATATCCAGCAGTTGCGCCGCATCACCATCACCACGCGCAGCATCGACGATATCGGCTATGTCGAGAACGGCTTGCTGAAATGCACCTCCACCGGCATCGAGGAGGCGCGCATCACCGTGACGCCGCCCGATTTCATGCTGGACAATGGCATGGGCCTCGATTTCAACCTGCGTCCCGTCGTCAGCGGCGGCAAGCGCATGGTGGGACTGACATACCGCGCCTACAAGGTGCTGATCGATCCCGTGCGCTTTTCCGACGTCATCGTCGACAGCGACATCCAGATGGCCGTCGCCATCGGCAAGGAAGGCGTGCTCGACACCTTGCACCATCCGGATCCGGCGCAGGTGCAAGCCTTGCTTGCCGGCACACCCACGGCGGGCGACATCGCGCACGATGGCAGCATCCATGCAACGCTGTACCGCGATGGCTTGACGGCCGTCATGATCGAACCGCGCAGCAAGCTGAATGACAGGCTGCGCCGCGAACAGTTGCTGCTCCTGCCGATGGGCTTGCTGATGGCCGCCTTCATCGTCGGCATCGTCGTCTGGCTGTCGCGCCGCCGCCTGTCGCTGATGGGCGAGTTGCGCATCGCCATCGACCGGCGCGAGTTCTTTGTCCATTATCAACCCATCATCGCGCTCGACACGGGCGCCTGCGTGGGCGCCGAGGCGCTGATACGCTGGCGCCGTCCCGATGGCAGCATGATACGGCCCGACCTGTTCATCCCCGTTGCCGAGGAGAGCGACTTGATCCTGCCGATCACGGACCAGGTCATCGACTGCGTCATCGCCGACCTGCGCGCCGCACTGGTGGCCGACCGCGAGCTGCATATCGCCATCAACCTGTGCGCCAGCGATATCGAGACGGGCAGGGTGCTCGACGTGCTCGGGCGGGCCCTGGCCGGCACCGGCATCGAGGCGCAGCAGATCTGGCTGGAAGCGACGGAGCGGGGCTTCATCAATGTGGAGGCGGCCCGCGCCACCATCGAGAAAGCCAGAGCGCGCGGCCACGCGGTGGCCATCGACGATTTCGGCACCGGCTATTCCAGCCTGTCGAGCCTGCAAAACCTGCCACTCGACGCCTTGAAGATCGACAAATCGTTCGTCGACACCATCGGCACGGACGCGGCCACCAGCAGCGTGACGCCGCACATCATCGCCATGGCGCGCAGCCTGAAGATGCTGATCGTGGCCGAAGGCATCGAAACGCAGGCGCAGGCCGACTATCTGCTGGAACGCCAGGTGGAATTCGGCCAGGGCTGGCTGTTTGCGAAAGCGCTGCCGGCCGCCGAATTCCTCGCCTTTTACGAAACCCGCCGCCCACCGCTGACACCATCGACGCCATGAGCACACCGCGCTTTCCCTATCCCTTGCAGCCGCTGCGCGTTCCTGGCGGCTGGAGCATCACCGTCAACACCCTGTTCGAAGTGGAACCGGGTCCCGAGACCATGCAGTGGTTCAGCAGCGCATTGCTGCTGTGGGGCAGCTGCCGCGACACGGGCTACTGCTTCAACTCGCATTTCGAGCCGGAAGACGATCCCGCCGGCGAATTCGTGCTGGAGATGGGCAAGGTGGCCTACGACCGCCACGGCAACGTCGTCAAGGGCAGCGATGCCTTCCTCGGCGAATTCCGCACGCGCAGCAAGGCGGCATTTGTCGCCCGGGTCGAGCAATTCATGCGCGACCCGGCCGCATGAGCGCTAGGGCTTGCGCGGCAAGACCACGTCCTGCCCGCCTTGCTTGAGCAGGACGCTGTCGATACGGCCCTGGGCATCGCGCGTAAACGCCAGTTCCGCGTCGATGGCGCGGAAGAAGAAGCGGTCTTTCGCGCTGGCAAACACGGGCGCCGAACCGACGCCCGTGCCGGCCGCTTCCAGCCCATCCTTGCCCAGGCTCACCGTCAAGGTGAATTCCTTGCCAAGCGGATACTCGCCCACATACTCGGCCAGCGCCGCGCGCGGCAGGTCGATGGCCGCTGGCAGCTTTTTGATGGCTGGCAACGGTGTGCCCGGCAGCAAGGCTGACAGTCCAAGCTCGTCGATGGTGCGCGCCGTATTCGTCAGCACCACCACGCCGCGCTTGCCATCCGTCGTGAACGCCACATAGCTCGAGTAGCCGCCCGTCTGGCCGCTATGCCAGGCATAGCCTTGTCCCTGCTTCTGCTCCAGCAGCCAGGCCAGGCCGATTTTCGTGTCGCTGTCCGGCGCCAGCGCGCGCTGCGGCTTGACGGCCAGCGCATACGGGCGCAACGGCCGGAGCATATAGGCTTGCAGGTAGGCCACCATGTCGCGCGCGCTCGAATACACGCCGCCGGCCGGCGCCACCACGTTCAAATCCCAGGCCGGCGTGGGCTGGCCCGTGCCCAGGTGGCCGGGCGCCAGGCGCGCCAGCATGCCGGCCGAGGCCGTGTTCGACGTCGAGCGCATGCCCAGCGGCACGGCGATGCGCGACTGCAGCAGCGCCTCATAGCTGGTGCCGGCCTGGGCCGCCAATGCCGTGCCCAGCACCGCATAGCCGATGTTCGAATAGTCGAAGGCGCTGCCTGGCGCGCGCGGCAGGCGGTAGGCGGCGAGGAATTGCCGCTGCAACTGTTCTGTGTAGTCGGCGTAAGGGTTAGCCGGGTCCTTCGGCGCGAAATTGCCAGGCAGGCGCGGCAGCGATGAATAATGCGTGGCCAGGTCGAGCACGGTGATCGGCTTGCCGTCAAAGGTTGGGAGCGTGTAGCCGGGCAAGAGCTTCGCCACGGGCTCGTCAAGCGCCACCTTGCCGGCCACGACGGCGTCGGCCAGCAGCAGGGCCGTCATGGTCTTGGTCACGGAACCGATCTGGTAGACGGTGTCGGCGCCGGGCTTGGCGGGTTTGCCCGCCTGCGCATGGCCGAAACCGTACACGGCGCTGTGCTTGCCGTCGATGACGGCGATGACGATGCTGGAATGCAAGCCCGTGCGCGTCAGTTCCTCGGCGCGCTGGCGCACGGCGTCGTCCAGCACGGGGGCGGCCAGCGCGGCGGAACCGAGCAGGCAGAGGGGGAGGAGGGCGAAAGTGGGTGTCATGGGAACCTGTCTAGAGTTGGTCTGAACGGCAAGTTCACGCCAGCCCCTGGGTAAAGTGGCTGGAATGAACGCCGAGCATAGGCTGGCTACATGAAGGTTGCCTGAGTTTTATTCCATTATTGCTGAAAAATCAAGGTTTGCGCTTGCCCGGCATGGCCATGCCGTTCTGGTGCAGGACCACGCCAGTGATGGCGCCCTGGACGTCGCGCTGGAACACCAGCTGCGCCTCGACCGCCTTGTAAAAGAACGTGTCTTGCGCGCTGGCGAACACGGGCGCTTCGCCCTGGCCCGTGGCGCCCACCAGCAAACCGTCCGGCCCCTGGCGCACGCTGAGCACGAACGTGGGCGCCAGCGCGTACTGGCCCGCGTATTGCGCCAGCCGGGCCGGGTCGATGGCGATTTCCTCCGGCGGCGGGCCATCCTTTTCCAGGGGCGGCAGGCTGCCAGGCACCAGCACGCCGACGCCCAGCCCGTCGACGTCGCGCGCAGTATTGCTCAGCACCACCACGCCCCGCTTGCCGTCGAGGGTATAGCCGACAAAGCTGGCGTAGCCGCCCGTCTGTCCGTTATGCCAGGCGAAAGGCTGGCCATCGACCTGGTCGAGCACCCATGCCAGGCCCACTTTCTTGACGCCGTCGCCGTCGCCTTCGCCGGCCAGTATCTGGCGCGGCTGCACGGCCAGCCGCTGTGCCGCGCCGGGTGCGCGCATGTATGACTGCACATAGGCAATCATGTCGCGCGCGCTGGAGCGCACGGCGCCGGCCGCCGCGATGGCCTGGAAATGCCAGTTCGATGTGGGCTGGCCATCCTCCAGATGACCAGGTGCCAGGCGGGCCCGCAGGGCGGGCGTGGTCTGCGTCGAGCTGGAAAGCATGCCCAGCGGGCGGAAGATGCGCGCCTGCAGCAGTTCTTCATATGGCAGCTGCGCCCGTTCAGCCAATGCCGTGCCCAGCAGCCCATAGCCGAGGTTCGAGTACTCGTAGGAGGCGTCCGGCGGACGCGACAGGGTGTGGCCTGCCAAGAAGCTGCGCAGCTGCGCTTCCGCATAGTCGGCGTAGGGATCGTTGATGTCCGCCGGCGCCAGGTTGCCGGGCAGGCGCGGCAAGCCGGAAAAATGCGTGGCCAACTGGGCCAGTGTTATTTGCTGGCCGGCATGGGCAGGAATCGTATAGGCGGGCAATAGCTCGGCGACGGCCTGGTCCAGCCCGGCCTTGCCGGCCACGACGGCGTCGGCCAGCAGCAGGCCCGTCATGGTTTTCGTCACGGAGCCGATTTCGTAGACGGTGTCGGCATCGGGCGCGGCCGCATCGCCAGGCCGCGCGCGGCCAAAGCCATACACGGCGCTATCCCTGCCGTCGATCACGGCGATGACGAGGCTCGCATGCTTGCCCTCGCGTACCAGCGTTTCCGCGCGCTCGCGCACGCTTGCATCGAGAGTGGGGGCGGCCATGGCGCCGGCGGCAGACAGCGATACGATGGGCAATAACAGGGTGGGCAGGCGTGGTGGCATGGTCAACTCCGTCCGTTAATTGTTAATGGTGGGAAGGTAAAACACTGCTATCGAGGGTATCGCTTTGCTGGCAAGGTGCTTCGACCGCCATTGCCGCAGGCGCGTCCAGCAGGAAGGCCAGTTGGGCGCGCATGTCCGCCGTCATGCCGAGCAATAATTCGCCGCGCCGGCGCGCATCGGCGCGCTTTTTCGACGGTACGTCGGCCAGGTCCGCTGGCCGGTAGGCCGCGCACGGCAAGTGATAATTGCCGTCGCGCATGGGCAAGGCGCGCAATTCCTGCCACGCCTGGTCATAATCGGCGGCGATATGGCGGCGGCGCCGCGCATTCAGGGCGATGCGGTTGTGATTGCTGACCAGGAACAGGTTGGTGCAGGCAAAAAAATCGCCGAAGTCGCGCAGGGCGGCCACCATCAGGTTTTTCGGCCGGCAGCCGTGCAGGGCCCGCGTGGCCGCCTTGACGGCTTGCGCGCCCGCTTCCGAGCGCAGCCCCTGCAGCGCGCCCAGTTGGATCGACACGCCATCGGCGCGCGGCGTAAACAGGAAGCTGGCCAGGTACAGGGGCAGGCCGTTGCGCGTCAGCCGCAGGCACAGCTCGCCTTCGCGGTGGCTGTCGTGGATGGCCGTCAGCTGCAGCCGGTACAAGGCCTCGTCCTTGCCGGCGAAGGCCGCCAGCAGCACGGGGTGGCGCGCCGCCTGTTCCACCAGCGGCCGCGCGCCCGCCTGCCACAGGAAGCGGTAGTGTCCTTCGAGCAAGGTCAGGCGCGCCGAACAGCCCAGCTGGCGCGAGGCGTAAGGGCGGAAAATCTTGAAGCGCAGGCAGGGATGCAGCTGCGCCAGCGCGGCCATGCCGGGCGTGCTGCTGAGAAACGCCTGCCAGCGCGTGCGCTGGCGCGGAAAGAACAGGGCGCCCAAGGCCGCTTTCAGGCGGTGCCCGCTCGCAGGCCGTTGCGACAAGGCGGGCGAAGCAGCCAGGGCCGCGGTGTTCATGGCAGGCACGCCGCGAGGCGTGGGTTGGCGTGCTGGTACAGAAAAAAGGTTTGCATGGTTGTATCCGTCAATGGCAGACCTTGCTCCATGAAGGCCTTGCCAATTTGTATGCTACGCAGGCAAGGTGAATTTCATATTAAGGACGCCGGCACGCCGGATGCACATACTTAAATGACAATCTTTCTCAAATGGAGTACAGTGGCTGCCGCGCCATGCACTGCGCACAGGACGCAAACATCCGATTCCTTCATCCGGCTCACTCATGCTATTCATAAAAATACTCGCCGGGCTCTTCGCGCTGACCTTTGGCATCGTCAACCGACGCATCGATGCCAAACACCGCAAGCGCAAGGCCTATGCGCCGGGCGATGAATGGGCCTATTACTCAAAGCTGAGCAAGCAGGGCTGCCGGGAAGGCCGTTTCATGGTGCTGTCGGCCTGGGTGGGGATAGGCGTGGTCCTTGCATCGCTCGTGTATCTGGCGTCCATGCTGCTGACGCGCTAGCGGCGCTGTGGCCGGTGCAGTACTGCGGCAGGCGGCCATGCAGCCTGGCATATCATGGAGGAAGGAGTGTCAGCCATGCAGAAAGAACAGGAATTCCCTTCGCACCAGATCGATGCGAAGATCGCGCAGCTCGGCGATTGGCGCGGCGCCATGCTGGCCAGGGTGTGCGCGCTGCTATGGGCCGCCGTGGCCTTGAACACGGCGCCGAAAACCAAACGGACCAGCACTTGAGAAATTATCTGTATATATGGCACGACCCGGACCAGCAGATGCTCGTCGCCTCGGGCATCGAATTCGGCGATTTTTTACCGACGCTCGGCGAAGCGGGCGGCGTACTGTTGCTGAAAGGCGATGCCGCCGCGGCGCAGTACGACGCGCCATCGGGGCTGCAGCACGTGTCGCAGATGCAGTTGGCGGCGCTGGCGCGCGAGGACATGGCGTCCTGGGGCAGCCATGCCTGGGCCGATTACCAGGATGCCGCGCTGCCGCCGCTGGGCGACATGGACGTGGCCGAGGCGGTGTTCTTCGCGCATCGGGGGCGGGCGCTGCGCCGCCCGCGGATTCCTGGCCTCGGCAACCGCTTTCTTGCCTACGCCCACGATGACGGCTGGTATCTGAAACTGTTTTACAGCGCATGGGACGATGTGGCGCAGCTGCTTGCCGGCATCGTGCCCGCCGCGCTGGGAACGCTCGACATGCAGGGCTTGCAGCAGGGCGATGCCGGCTACTGGCTGCGGCAGGGCGTCGTGCAGGCGGAAGTGCGGACGCACGATATCGACAGCGTGCTGAACCGCCGCCTGTGAGGCCAGCAATGACATGCCGGCAAGCGGTGCGCCAGCCATGTGCCTGATCCGTCCCTGCGCCAGCGTGGATACGGCGTCATGCGCCACCATCCTGGCGCTGGCCGGGCGCGACAGCTTCGGGCCGGTGGCCGATAGCGGCGTGTTCCGGCGCGCCACGCAGGACGAGCAGATCCTTGTCGCCGAATGCGGCGGCAAGGTCGTCGGCTTAGCCGCCGTGCACACGGGCGACGCTCCCGAGCACTTCCTGCATCATCTGTACGTGCATCCGGCGCACGGCGGGCAAGGCGTCGGCGCGCGGCGGCTGGCGGCCGTGGTGGCGCGCTTCGGCCCGCATCTGAGCCTGAAAACGCAACTGGCCAATACGCGAGCGCGGCGCTTTTATGCGCGCGCCGGCTGGGTGGAAGATCACGGCGACTGCGGCGTGGACGCCATCGGCGCGTGGATACGCATCCGCTGCCAGCCTCGGCAAGGTGAATAAAGAAAACGCCCTGTAGCGTATCTCGGCAAAGAGCGTCTGCTGCGCATAGTCTTCGCCGTCGTCCGTCATCGGACAGGTGAAATAATGCGCTTGCCCCGGCAGTTGGCGATGCCCGTGCGCGTGCCGTCATACATCGCCCAAACCTTGTAAACCTGCTCAAATATCGCGTTTCTCCCGCGCATGCAGCGAGATCTGCGCCAATTGCGCCGCCATGCCCGCATGTTCGCGCAGCAAGCTGTCGCGCTCCAGCGCCAGCGCCTCGGCCTTTTGCTGCGACGCCTGCGCGTTCTGCGCCAGCATCTCGAGCTGGCGGTCCTGTGCGGACAGCGCCACCCTGGCGTCGTTCAGCGCCTGCAGGGCCGTATCGAGCTTGGCCAGCAGGGCGTCGGCGGACGCTGCCGCCTGCAGGTACTGGAACTCGAACTGGTCGCGCTCGGGACGCACGCTGGCCAGCGCCTCGCGGTCGGCGGCCGCCTCGCTGGCGAGTCGGGCCTGTTCCGTCTGCAGCTGGCTCAGGCGCATGTCTTGCTGCACCAGGGTGGCTTGCTGGCCTTGCAGGCGCTGCTGCAGCTGGGCGTTTTCCTGCTCCAGCCGGTTTTCGCGCTGCTGTGCCTGGGCCCGTTCCTCGCTGCGCTGCGTGGCCGACGCTTCCTGATAATGGTCGAACTGCGAACGCACCTGCGCCAGCTGGCGGTGCAGGGCGGCGATATCTTCGTTGCGGTCTGCCAGGCGCTGCGTCAAGCCCGCGTTATCACTATGCAGGGTCGCCAGGGTAACGGCGCGGAAATGGTGCTCTTCCTTCAGTTGCGCCAGCGCGTGCTGCGTGGCGCGCAGTTCCTGGGTGAGGGCGGCGCGCGCCTCCGTCAATTTCAGCCGTTCGTGTTCCGTCTTTTTTAATTTCTCCGTGGCCGCGTCGAGTTCGGCGCGGTTTTGCCGCATGCCCGTTTCCAGCTGCTGCGCCACGTCGCGCTGCTGCTTGTCATACACGCCGCGCATCGCTTCCATCAGTTCGGCCGGCAAGCCGGATTCCGTCTTCACGGCGCCCGCACCCTGGAACTCTTCCTTCCAGCGCTTGAGCAGGGGAGCGATGGTGCTCTTGCTGCCCGTGCTGCCCAGCGCTTCGCGCACGTTGTCGACCGTGGGATTGCGCCCATCGGCAGCGACGATTTGGGCTGCTTTCATAACATCAGAGTACAGAATGCCGGTGCGGGCCATGAAATCACCTATGAGCTAAATTTAGTAACGTATTACATGATACGTAATATCGAATAATATTACGATATAAATTTTACGAATTTTTATAAGAAATAAGTCGCGATAAGATTGCTTATCGCATGTTATGGGGGTGTTTCGCATGGTATTCTGTGGTCCTTCCAGTACAACAGCGTGATTTCAGCCCTTCCATGCCCGATCTGCCCCTCCCGAAACGCCGTGCCGCCTTGCCGAAAACCGCGCCGGCGCCCCTGGCGCTCGCTGTCACCGCCATGGCCCCGGCACATGGCGGCCTGGTCGATGCCGAGCTGGCCGCGCGCCACCAGGCGTTTCTCGCCGCCGCCACCTCGGACAACACGCGCCGCAGCTACCGCTCGGCCATCCGCCACTTCCAGGTGTGGGGCGGGGCGCTGCCCGCCGATGAGTCCGCCGTCATCCGCTACCTGATGGCGTATGCGGACAGCCTGAACGCCCGCACCCTGGCCTTGCGCCTGACGGCCCTGTCGCAATGGCATGCGTACCAGGGCTTTGCCGACCCCGCGTCCACGCCGACCGTGCGCAAGACCCTGGCCGGCATCGCGCGCCTGCACGGCAAGCCGAAAAAGAAGGCCAAGGCCTTGCCGCTGGAAGACCTGGAGCGGATCGTGGCGCAATTGCAGGCATTGGGCAGCATCAAGGCCTTGCGTGACAGCGCCTTGCTGCAACTGGGATTTTTTGGCGGCTTTCGCCGCAGCGAACTGGCGGGATTGCAGCTGGCAGATATCGGCTGGGAGCCGCAGGGCATGGTGATCACCTTGCCGCGCTCGAAGACGGATCAATTGGGCGAGGGCATCGTCAAGGCGATTCCGTTTGGCGACGGCATCTGCTGCCCGGCCACGGCCTTGCGCGCCTGGCTGGCGGCCGCGCACATCCGCACGGGGCCGCTCTTGCGCCCCGTCAACCAATGGGGGCATGTGAGTGCGCAAGGGCTGCACGCGGGCAGCATCAATACGATACTCGAAGGCTGCGCGAAGCTGGCGGGACTCGATTACGTGCCGGACCTGTCGAGCCACAGCCTGCGCCGCGGCATGGCCACCAGCGCGCACCGGGCCGGCGCCGACTTCCAGGCCATCAAGCGCCAGGGCGGCTGGCGCCACGACGGCACCGTGCATGGCTATATAGAAGAGGCGGGGCGCTTCGAAGAAAATGCGGCCGGCAGTTTGTTGAAGGCGAAGAAGAAGCCGGCCGCTTGAGGACGTCCAGCAAAACCTGGCGGTGCAGCTCCGGCAGAGGAAGGCGTTGGGGAGCGCTTGATGAAGACCGGGTCCTCGCTCATGGCGGATGCACGGTCTGCGAAATCGGCGTAGTCACCCAGGGGATCGTTCAACGTTCCATGATTGCATCAGTCAGGCGGCGAACAGGGCGAGTAGCCGACTGTTCGCGCCGGCCTGCGTCACTAACGGCTTGGGTGCCTATCCTTTGGCGCTCAACGTCCTGTGGAATGGCCTCAGGACGGCTTCTGCAGGAGCTGTTCGGCAAGCCCGATGAGGATTCCTTCTGGGCCGCGGATATAGCAGAGCCGATACATGTTTTCATACTGGACGACTGCACCGACTGGCTTCGCGCCGCGTTTGACGAGCCGGGCGAGCGTATCGTCGATATCCTCGACGGTAAACATGGCGCGCAGGTAACCGAGCGCGTTCACTGGCGCGTTGCGGTGATCGGCGACCACGGGCGGTGCGAGGAAACGCGATAACTCGATACGGCTGTGACCGTCCGGCGTCCGCAGCATGGCAATCTCGACGCGCATGCCGTGCAGTCCGGTGACGCCATCTGCCCAGTCTCCTTCAACCGGGGCGCGCCCTTCGAGAACGAGCCCAAGTTCGGTGAAGAACTCAATGGTGGCATCGATGTCCTCTACCACGATGCCGACGTTGTCCATACGCTTAACTGTCATGTTGCCTCCTGGGTGTGCAAGGTAAACTGGACGTCAAATTGACATCTTAAGGCACGGAGAATAATGTAGGCGAACGACGACGGTCGACGAAGTAGTGACGGGTGCCGCGCTGAAGCGGCTGGTGGCGACTCATTAGGCGCTCCGGGCTGGCATCTCGTTGGCGTGATGCTGGGGGCGAATGATATAGTGGCGGAAATGTATACACTGAAAGAAACTGCCATGAAAAACGACGCCACCGCTCGCCCGCAAGCAAACCAGGCACCTGCCAGACTCAGTAAAGGGGACTTCGTCACCGTACTGCGCAAGCTGCTGCAAGAAGAAGAAAAGGCTGGCAAGTCCAGCGTGGACGTACGCGCGGCGACCCTGCACACCGACGTGGGCATTTATCCGGCGCGCGGCCATTCGATGCCGACCTGTTGCACGGTGATGTATGAAGAGATGCGGCCGGGTGACGAGATAGTGCTGACGCCACCTGGCGGCAAGGGACCTACGCTGCTGGTACGGTATAAATTTCCGCGCTGACCATCGCGCTCTGGGAGACGGTGAATGGAACTCGGCAGCAGTGTCTGCAGGGCAGGGAGATAGACAGGTCAAACCCGATCTCGTCGCTGCATCAGGCAACGACGAGACCGCACCCCAGGCGTCGGGCAAGACACCCAGGCCCCCAACATATTCCTATGGATCAAAAGAGTTCTAGCTACTGCAGGACAACGGCTTGATGAAATGGATACGCTCGTTGGCAGGGTCGCCAAAGTGCTCGACGGCGCATATCCGATAGCTGTTGCGGATCAGCAAGCGCAGCATGGCGGGATAGCGGTTCATCGATTTTACCGTCACGGCCGGATAACCATGCGCGCCGGCCCACGCTTCCTGGTATTCCAGCAGACGCTGCGCCAGCCCCGTCTTGCGATGCGCGGGCAGCACGCCGCCGAGCCAGCTATATAGGGAGCCATCGTCGGCGCGGTAGGCCAGCTTGCAGCCGGCGGGCCCGGTGTCTTCCTCCGCGATGAGGATCAGCGCATCGGCGGGCAGCCGCTGCCGCAGCTGCGCCACGGTGCGCGGCTGGTCGAATTCAGGGATCGCCTGCAGCACCTGCCAGGCTTCCTCGAGGGTGCCTGGCCGTATCATGTGGCGGCTTGCTCCCGGGGGCGGATGATCATGCAGGTGGCCGTCGCGTGCGCATAGAGTTTGCCGGCCTCGTCGCGGATGGCGCCTTCGGAAATGACCAGATTGCGGCCCGCATTGATGACCTTGCCCTCGGCATAGAGCGTCACGTTGAAGGGCAGGGGACGGCACATCTTGATGTTCAGGTCCGTCGTGCCGTAGCTTTCGCCGGCCGGCAAGACGGTGTGCGTGGCGCACCCCGTGACCGTGTCGAGCACGGTGGCGGCGAAACCGCCGTGCACGCCGCCCATGGGGTTGGTGTGGTTGTCATTTGCCGTGGCCGTGAAGATGACGCGGCCGTGCTCGACCGTTTGCGCGTCCATGGGCATGGTCTTGGAAATGCCGGGGCGGGGAAACAGGCCCTGGGCGAAAGCCTGCATGAGTTGCAAGCCTGTCATGTCGTTCGGATGCATGGATGACTCCTGTGGGTGGTAACGGATGGAAATTCAGATATCCTGCGCGAAACGCAGGCGCGAGGCATGCAGCAGGAAGCGGGCGACGATGGCAAGCTCCGCTTCGCTGAAACCCGCTTTCAGTTGTTCATTCAGGCTGTCGAGCAGGGGCAGGGCGTCGGCCAGCACGGCGCCACCCTTGGGCGACATGTGCAAAGTGCCGGCACGGGCGTCGAGCGCCGACTGGCCGCGCACGATGAGGCCGTTTTCTTCCATGCGCGCCACCAGCCCCGTGACGGCCGAGTTTTTCAATTGCAGCGCCCGCCCCAGGTCCTTCAGCTGGCAGCCTTCCTCGCCCTTCAGGGCGAACAGGGCCACCACTTGCGTGCCGGAGTAACCGAGTTCGCTGGTGAATACGGCATCGGCCGAGCGAAACAGGTTCTGGCGCGCCAGGTTGAGCAGGTTGAACAGGCGCGGCGAGCGCTCGCCCAGCGGGCAGGCAGCAGCATCGACGTTTTCGGTGCTATCGGATGGGGTGGGGATATTGGTACGCATGCGGAGTATACTACTACGTATGCGTAATAAAACAAGCGAAATATGTCAACACGAGGCGGGCAGAATATCGTGTCACACATTGAGAGAGATGGAATGCATATCGAGCGCTATCTGGGACCCCAGGTCGTGGCCATCGGCTGGGACGGCGGCCCCATAGTTTCCTGCCCGATTAGCGCGCGTCGCCGTATCCAGCTGGCCGTTGCGTCCATTTCGGCGACCTCGCCCCGCTGGAGCGCCATCGTTCGGCGCCGCCATCGGCCTGGCCATCGGTGGCGAATTGATCCGCGACAATTTATAGGTGTTCAGCGAACGAGCTTGCCACCAGCCAACGCTATAATCCGCGCTCGGGACGGTACCCGGCAAAGCATCCAACAATCAATAAAGGCAAGCGCATATGCGTCATGAGGGCCCTAAAAATATCATCGTCATTGGCGCCGGCATCGTCGGGGCGTCGCTCGCGTATCACCTGTCCAGCAAGGGCGCGCAGGTCACGGTCGTCGAGGCGGGCGGCATCGCTTCGGGCGTGACGGGTACCTCATTTGCCTGGATTAACACCGCGTATTCGGGACCGGATCCGATTGCCGCCTTGCGCGGCGCGGCCATCGCCGCCTACCGGCGCCTGGAAACCCAGGTGCCCGGCCTGGAAGTGCGCTGGACGGGCGCCTTGTCGTATGGCACGGACGAGGGCAGGGCACCGTCATCCTCGTCCATGCTGCTGGACAGCGCGCAGATTGCGCGGCTGGAACCACATCTGAAGAAGCCGCCGCCACAGGCCGTGTACGAAGCCGGGCATGGCGCCCTCGATGCGGTGGCCGCCACGCATGCCTTGCTGGCGGCGGCAGCATCCCATGGCGCGACGCTCCGCACGCACACGCCGGTGCTGGGTTTTACCATCCGGGATGGGCGGGTGACGGGCGTGGAAACGGGCAGCGGCCTCCTCGCCGCCGATGTGGTGGTGCTGGCGGCCGGCGCGGCCACTGCCAGCCTGGCGGAAAAATTGAACGTGAACCTGCCGATACACGCCTCGCCCGCCATCTTCATGCGCTACAAGGCGCCGCCCGGGCTGGTGCGCAGCATCATCTCCAGCCATGCCATGGAAGTGCGGCAAGGCGCGGATGGCGGCTTGCTGGCGGCGGAAGACTATCTGGACGACACGCCGGAAAACCAGCCCGCGGCCATGGCGCAGCGCACGGCCGGCGCCATCCGCGATGAACTGGCGGGCGCCGATGCGATCGAACCGGAACAGGCCTGCATCGGCCTGCGTCCCATGCCCGCCGACGGCATTCCCGTCATCGGCTACCTGCCGCAAGTGGACGGCGTGTATGTGTGCGCCATGCATCCGGGCGTCGTGCTGGCGGCGATCGTGGGCCAACTTGTCAGCGAGGAAATCGTCGATGGCCAGCCAGCGGCAGCGTTGAGCGCTTGCCGGCCTGCGCGTTTCCTGGCGTAAATGACGCAAAGACCCTGTGCCGCGCTGATTTCTAGGGCACCGGCACGACAAATACGGGCAGGATGAACGGCGCTTGCTCTTGCGCGTCGCCGTCCTCCTGCGGGGCTTGCATATAGTCTTCGTTGCGCCAGTCCCCGTCCACCACGCGGTCGACGATCAGCGCCAGATCCTGCGTTTCGCGCACTTCGCAGCGAAACGGCAGCCGGCCATGCGCGCGCGAGACCAGGCTGAAGCGCAGCTGCCGGCATTGCGCATCGTGCCAGCAATAGAACAGCATCTCCTCGCCAGCGAGCGCGCTGCTGCGCGCCGCGACCATCTGGCCGATGAACGCGCGCATATCCGCCGCGGTGATCTCCGGCGTTTCCTCGTCCGTGGGCGAAAAGCGCCACATATTGCTCATCGCTTCGTGATTGATGTCGGCAGCATCAATTTCCACGGCATCGTCTTTCGCCATGTCGAACCACTTGCTGACGACCATGCTGCTAATCATGCAAATCCTTTCATATCAATAGGTCATTGAATCGGTAATGGAGCAGGCAATGTGCGGCGCATCCTCCGTCACGCCGTCATTATTGCCAAAAAATATCATCCCCTCGGCCCGTCGAGCAGCAATTCCGCCAGCCGCGTCGTCAGCCACAAGCTCGTCTCACTCAGCTTCTTCCCATGGATCGAGAGCCGCCGCACTGGCAGGCGCGACAGGGCCAGGGCGGGGCAGGGCACTTCCTGCAAATAGCCCTTGTAATTGTCGTAGTTGGCGATGTTCAGGGGCAGGATGGCCCAGCCCAGCTCGTCCGCGACCATTTCCGCGATGCTATAAAAACTGTCGGAAAACCAGACGGCGGGGCTGAACGCGTGTTCGCGGTTCAGCTCGGAATCCATGATCAGCTGGCGGTAACGGGTCAGCTCGTTGCGGCTTACTTCCTGGCCGTGCGCCATCGGGTGGCCTTTTGCCACGAACACGCCTTGCGCCACGCTGCCGATGTGCTGCTGTTCCAGCACGGGCGAGATGGGACCGCGGTCGAAGTGGAAGGCCACGTCGGCCTGCTGCTGCTCCACATATTGCGCCACCTCGGACGCCGTGGCGTTGAGCATCACCAGCTCCAGCGCCGGATAGCGCGCCGCCAGTTCCTTGACCAGGGTGCCGATGGCCAGGTAGGGCAGGGCTTCGTCCAGCGCCAGGGTCAGCTGCGCTTCGGGCGCCGCACTCAGCAACTGGGCCCGCAGCTGCAGCCGTTCGGCCTGGCGCAGCAGTTCGCATGCTTCCAGGTGCATCACCTTGCCCGCTTCCGTCAGCACGGCGCTGCGGCGCGAGCGGTCGAACAGCTCCACGCCGAATTCCGCTTCCAGCAAGCCGATCGAGGTGCTGACCACCGATTGCGCGCGGCCCAGCCGGCGTGCCGCGCCCGAGAAAGAGCCGGCCGCGACGGCCGCTTCGAAGTAGCGCATTTGTTCCAAAGTCCATTGCATGGCATTAACCTATCTGTTTTACAGATGGATTTTAACTTGAATGCCATTCAGGGGCGACATAAAATGTGTTCTACATTCAATAACACGAGATCCGCCATGAAAAACGCTCAAGCCAGTACCCCAGCCATCAGCTTCAGCTGGTGTCACGACGCCACCGCCGAAGACGCGCTGTGCAAGCTCTACCTTGATAACGTCAGCGCCGACTATATCTCCCATTCGGAGCTGCAGGGCGAGCGCGCCGATGCGCCCGGCAACTGGCGCGCGGACCTGCCCGAGGTGATACGCGGCGAAATCCGCGCCGCCCTGTCGCATGACTGGGAGCATGGCGATTCGACGCTGCTGGCGGTCGCCACGGCAGGCGAGGCCATCGTCGGCATGGCGCTCGTCTCCATCGACACGCGCCAGCGCGCCTCGAAATCGTTCGCCGCGCTCGACGACCTGGTCTTGCTGCCCTCCGTGCGCGGCAGCGGCATCGGCAGACTGCTGGTGGAATGGGTGGCGACCGAACTGCGCAGCCACGGCATCGCCCGCCTGTTCCTCGAATGCGGCGCGCACAACCTGACGGCGCAGAAATTCTTCCAGGGCCGCGGCTTCAAGCAGGTGTCCGTCGTCATGCTGCGCGAACTCGATGCCGTCGCGGTTTCGGCCGCCGTGGATGACAAGGATGGTGACCGTGGCTGACGCCCGCCGCCCCCGACCAGCCCAGGCCCGTGGCAGCCTGGAACGCAAATATTTGCGCAGCACCAAATTCATCCAAACAGACAGTTGTTAAAAGTTAAACTATAAAGCAATGAGTTACCCATGCATTCAATGAAAAAATGGCTGACGCTGGCCATCGTCTCCAGCGCCCTGTTCCTGATCGTGGTCGACATGACCGTGCTCTACACCGCCTTGCCCGCGCTGACGCGCGACTTGCAGGCCACTTCCTCGCAAAAACTGTGGATCATCAACGTGTACGCGCTGGTCGTCTCCGGTCTGTTGCCTGGCCTCGGCACCCTTGGTGACCGCCTCGGCCACAAACCCGTTTTCCTCGCCGGCCTGGCCGTGTTCGGCATCGCCTCGCTGAGCGCCGCGTTTTCGCCGGCGGCCGAATGGCTGATCTTTGCCCGCGTGCTGCTGGCCATCGGCGCCGCATTGATGATGCCGGCCACCCTGTCCATCATCCGCCTGACGTTTACCGATAACCGCGAGCGCTCGTTCGCCATCGGCGTGTGGGCCGCCATCGCCTCGGGCGGCGCCGCATTCGGCCCCGTGCTCGGCGGCTTCCTGATGGAGCATTTCTGGTGGGGTTCGGTCTTCCTGATCAACGTGCCCATCGTCGTGCTGACCCTGGTGCTGGCCGCCGTCATCCTGCCAAAACGGGCCGGTAACCGCGACAAGCCGTGGGACCTGGTCGGTTCCCTGCAAATCATGATGGGTCTGCTTGGTGGCGTGTATGCGATCAAGGAGCTGGGCAAGTCGCAGCCGTCGTATGCGCTGGCCGCCGCCTCGTTCGCCGTGGGCGCCTTCTTCATGCTGAAGTTCGTGCGCCGCCAGAAGCGCCAGTCCAAGCCGCTGATCGACTTCGCCCTGTTCCGCGAACTGCCGTTCTCGAGCGCCGTGGCCGCCGCCATGGTGGCGTCCGCCGCCCTGATCGGCATGGAACTGGCGCTGAGCCAGCACATGCAGCTGGTGCGCGAGCTGTCGCCGCTGGAAGCGGGCTTGCTGTTGTTGCCGCTGCCGCTGGCGTCCGTATTCGCCGGTCCCTTGACGGGTTTCATGCTGCCGCGCGCCGACAAGGCCAAGGTCTTGTGGGGTTCGCTGCTGCTGTCCGGCATCGGCATGGCCAGCTATCTGCTGCTGCATGACGCCGCCGTTTCGGCCCAGGTGGCCAGCCTGGTGATCCTGGGCCTGGGCCTCGGTGCCGTGATGACGGCCGCCTCGAGCGCCGTGATGCTGAACGTGGCGCCGCAACAGGCCGGCATGGCCGCCTCGATCGAGGAAGTATCGTACGAGCTGGGCGCCGTGATCGGCGTGACGGTGCTGGGCACCATCCTGTCGGCCGTCTACAGCGCCACCCTGGTGATCCCGGAAAGCGCTGGCCTGCTGCCGAACGCCCATGACACCCTCGATGCGGCACTGCTGGCCGCCGAGCAATTGCCTGCCGAACTGGGCCTGCAAGTGTCGGAACTGGCCCGCTCGGCCTTCGACAAGGCGTTCATCGTCGTGCTGGCCACGGCCTCGGCCATCCTGATCGCGGCCGCCGCGACCATCCGCTACCTGCACCTGAAGGCGCGTCGCGCCACCCGCGCCATGGCTTGATCTGGCAGGGTCGGAGCGACCGCCATCCATACCGGCCCGCCGCGCAAACGGCGGGCCCGTTGCCATCCAGACTAGCAGTAGGCTTAGCGCAGCAGCGGCGCCACCTGCTCGCGCAAGATGCGCCACTGGGCGTCGAGCACGGCCTGGTTGGGGTCGTGTCCGGCCCGTTTCACCAATGTAAAACTCTTGTGCGGCGCCGTGATGCTGTCGAAATACGTGCGCGCAATCGGGGCGGAGGTCAGCAAGTCTTCCTCGCCCATCACGAGGAACACGGGAAGCTCAAAACGCGTGCCCAGCGCGGGCAGGGCCACCTTGGAAAACATGCCGTCGCCGCGCATGCCGATGAACTGGATGTAGGAATAATCGTCGGCCGCCTCGGCGTCGGCCAGCGCCTGCGGCGTGGCGTAGAACGGGGCCGGCTGCCACCAGTGTTTCGGCGGCGCATCCGTCACCAGCGCCTCGTACTTGCGGTCGAAGCGGCGCAGGATGCCGAAATTGCGCGGATCGCGCCACGGCGGCGGGCCCAGTGCCGCCAGTTTGTCCACCGTCGGGGTATCGTTTGCCGCCTGCGCCAGCGCAAGGACGCGGCCATACATATCGGCCATGTTCTGCTGCGCATCGACCACCTGCGCCGTGCCGACATAGGCATGGAACAGCTCCGGTCGCGCCTTGGCCATGTAGGTGCCGAGGATGGAGCCCCAGGAACTGCCCATCAGGATGACCTTTTGCTGGCCCAGGTGCTGCTGCAGATAGCGGGCCACGGCAATGCCGTCGTCGCGCATCTGCTCCAGGCTCAGGGGCGTATCTTCCGTCGGCCGCTGCTGCGTATAGGTCATGCCCGCGCCGCGCTGGTCCCACTGCACCAGGGTGTAATCCTGTTGCCAGCTGCCATAGATGGCGTCCGCGAACGGGCTCAGCGGGTTGCCGGGGCCGCCATGGATGAACAGGATCACGGGATTGCCGCAGCGCGCGCCCGTGATCGTGATCCATTGCTCGATGCCATTGATCGGCACATAGCCTTGCTCGCGCACAGGCTGCGCGGGCGAGGCACACACGGCAGCGGGAGTGGCGGCGGCTTGCGCCACGCTGAAGCAGGAAAACAGCAGGAATGCCAGGCAACTCTTGCGCATAGGGACCTTTATAGTGGGAGGACGGGAACTACAACGTGCAATCGTGTGCCGGCTTGCCGGCGATAAAGCGCTGGCTCGCCTGCTCGAAGCAGGCGGGCGCCGTCCACAGGATGAAATGCGGCGCATTCCTGATCGAGGACAAGGCCACCTTGCCGGCCTTGCGCTGCGTCAGGGCGCTCACCTGCGCCTGCGCGCCCGCATAGGGCGTCTTCGGATCCAGGGTGCCGTGCAGCACCAGGGTTGGCGGCATGTTTTCCGGCAAGGCGCCGAAATAGCGGTCGCGCGGATAGGTGGGCAGGCCGCCAGCGAGCAGGATGCGCGGCAGCGGGCTGGTAAACAGCAAATCGGCGTCTTCGCGGTCGATGTCGACGGCTGCCAGGGTGGGCCGCAGCGAGGGTTGCAGATTGTTTTCCGAATTGCTGATGATGCTCACCAGCGGAATCGACAGCGGCGACTGCGGATAGCTGCCCAGGCTGGCCGCCGCCTCGTTCAGGGTGGCGCGCACGGCCGCCAGTTCCGCGTCGCCGCCCTGGTCGAGGTCACGCAGCACATAGGGAATGCGGGCGCGCGCGGCCGGCACGTCGAGCATGCCACCCAGAAAGTTTTTCAGGTTCTTGCCGGGAATCTGCGCCAGCACGGCGGAATCGGCCTGCGCCTTGTCCAGCACGCGGCGGTACAGCGTCTCGGCCGGCTCCCCCAGTGCCGCGTGGCAAGCGGGATCCGCATCGCAGCGGGCCAGCACCTGCCTGCCCACGGCATCAACCACCTGCGAGCGCTGGCTCAAGTCCCAGCGCGCATCCGTTTGCGGCGGCACCAGCGAGTCGAGGATGACGCCGTTGACGGGCAATGGTCCCAGCTGCAAGGCGCGCAAGACCAGCTGCGTGCCGTACGACACACTGTATACATACACGGGCGGCTGTCTGCCTTTGGCTGCGCGCTGGCCCTCGAGCAGGGCCTTCAGGTCGCGCGCGGCCGTGGTGATGGAAAACTGGTGCGCGTACTCCGGCATCAGCTTGATGCCGGCAAAGCAGCTGGCCCATTCGGCGCCGGCCAGGGCGCGGCCGCCCGGACTGCGTTCGGACTCTTCCACCTTGCACAGGCGCGAAGAATGGCCCGTGCCGCGATGGTCGGGGATCAGGAATTCAAAGCCGGGAAAGCCGCGGCGCAGGGTGGGCAGCAAGTTGTAGAACGAAGCGCCCGATTCGCCGGGTCCGCCCGCCACCAGCCACAGCGTGCCCCTGGCGGCTTGGCCGGCAGGCACGTCAGCGGCGATCTTGCGCACGAATACGTGCATGGCATCGTTGTCGCCGACGGCGCGGCCCTGTTCGTCATAGCTGCCGGGCACGTTCAAGCCCGAGCACAGGCTGCCGGGGACGGCCGTGTCGGAGCAGGGCGTGAAGAACAGGGGTTCGGCGTGCAGGGATGTGCTGGCAACCAGGGGGGCAAGCGCGGCGGCCAGCAGGGTCAGGCGGGGCAGGAATGTCATCGGCTACTTTGACGGCGGTGGAGAACAGCCGCCAAAGTAGCGTTTTTTACACCAATTGTCCAGATGGAAAGTTTTCCACGTGGATTTATTTGGCCTTGCTGCCACGCAGCAGGCGCAAGCCGTTTGCCACCACCAGCAGGCTGGCGCCCACGTCGGCGAACACGGCCATCCACAAGGTCGCCATGCCGGCCAGCGCCAGGCCGAAGAAGACGGCCTTGATGCCGATGGCAAAGCTGATGTTTTGCACGAGGATGCTGCGCGTGCGCTGGCTCAGGCTGATGAATTCGGGCAATTTGCCCAGTTCATCGTCCATCAGGGCCACGTCGGCCGTCTCGATGGCCGTGTCGCTGCCGGCCGCGCCCATGGCGAAGCCGATGTCGGCCTGCGCCAGGGCAGGCGCATCGTTGACGCCGTCGCCGAGCATGGCGACGACGCCAAACTGCTGCTGCAAGGCCTTGATTTCATCGAGCTTGTTTTCCGGCAGCAATTCCGCCTTCACCAGGCTGACGCCGACCTCGGCACCGATGCGCTGCGCCGTCAGCAAATTATCGCCCGTCAACATGACGGTGGTCACGCCCAGCGCATTCAGGCGGGCGATGGCGGCCGCGGCCGTCGGGCGCAGCACATCGGCCACGGCGATCACGCCCAGCGCGCCGGCCGGCGTCGCCAGCACCATGGCCGTGTAGGCTTGCTGTTCCAGGCGCGCCAGGATGGCTTGCAGTTCAGGAGTCAGCACCTTGAGTTCCGTCATCAGGCGCGCATTGCCCAGGTAATACGTCTGGCCGTTCATCGTGCCTTGCACGCCGCGTCCGTTCAGGGCGGCAAACTGGCTGACCGGCAAGTGGCTGCCGGCGGGCGGGCCGGCCTTGACGATGGCGGCGGCCAGCGGGTGCGCGGACTGGGCGTCCAGGCTGGCCGCCAGCAGCAAGACTGCGTCGCGGCTGCTGCCTGTCAGCGCCACCACGTCCGTGACGGCCGGTTTGCCCATGGTCAAGGTTCCCGTCTTGTCGACGGCGATGGCCTTCAGGCGATAGCCGGTCTCGAGGAATTGCCCGCCTTTCACGAGGATGCCGCGCCGCGCGGCCGCCGTCAGGCCGCTGACCACTGTCACCGGCGTGGAAATGACCAGCGCGCACGGGCAGGCGATGACCAGCATCACCAGCGCCTTGTAGACCCAGGCCATGAAGGGCTGGTCCAGCAGCAACGGCGGCACGACGGCCACCAGCACGGCAAACACCACCACGGCCGGCGTGTAATAGCGGGCGAACTGGTCGACGAAGCGCTGCGTGGGCGCCTGCTTGCCCTGCGTTTCCTCGATCACCTTGACGATGCGCGCCAGCGTGCTGTTGCCGCTGTTGGCCGTCACCGTGACATCGAGCACGCCCCGTTCATTGATGGTGCCCGCATACACGACGTCGCCCACGACCTTGTCGACCGGCATGCTTTCGCCCGTGATCGGCGCCTGGTTGACGGACGACTCGCCGTTGGCCACCACGCCATCGAGGGCGATGCGCTCGCCCGGCTTCACGCGCATGGCCGCGCCGATGGCGACCGTGGCCACGGGCACCTGTTGCCAGGCACCGCTGGCATCGGCCACCGTGGCCACGTCGGGCGCCAGCTGCATCAGGCTCTGCACGGCGTTGCGCGCGCGGTTCAAGGACAAGCCTTCGATCAGCTCGGCGATGGCGAACAGGAAGATGACCATGGCCGCTTCCGGCCACTGGCCGATGGCGATGGCGCCGATCACGGCTAGGCTCATCAGGAAATTGATATTCAGGGTGAACGTTTTCAGGGCGATCCAGCCCTTTTTCAGGGTCGGCCAGCCGCCCGTGGCGATCGACAGCAGGGCCAGGGCGATCACCAGCGGCGAACTGTCTTCGTGCGTCGTCCACGCCAGCGCCTCGGCGCCGGCCGCGGCCAGGCCGGACACCACCAGCAAGCCTTTTTGCATGCCGCTCAGGCTGCCTTCGTTCGGGGCGCGCACGATGGCGGCGCCGGCTTCCATCGGCACGGCCTGCATGCCGATGCCGTGCAGGGCTGCTTCCACCGTGGCCAGCGAGGGCAGGGTGTGGTGCACGTCGAGCACGCGGTTCATCAGGTTGAAATCGAGGCCGACGACGCCGGCCATGCCGCCCAGCTTGTTGCGGATCAGGCGTTCTTCCGTCGGGCAATCCATGTTCGCGATGCGGTATTTGGCCGTGTGCGCGCCATCAATAGCTGTGCTGGGCAAGGCGGGCGCGGCCTGGGCTGAGGGTGTTGCCGAACAGGCATGCTGATGCGAGCAGCAGCTTGCGCCGGCAGCCTGCGGTACAGGGGCAGGCCCGTGGCCGTGAGCGTGGTCGTGACTATGAGCATCGTCGTGAGCGTGTGTATCGTGCGGCATCGCAGCGTCCTTCCGGTTTCGTGTATGCTTCCATTAGAAACCCTGTAGCCGCTACAGGGTCAAGCGGAATTTGCAGATTGGAATGAAAAGGGGATGCCATGCGTATCGGAGAACTAGCCAAACGGACAGATTGTGACGTGGAAACCGTGCGTTACTATGAAAAGGCGGGCTTGCTGCAGGAGCCCGGCCGCAACAGCGCCGGCTATCGCGAATACAGGGAAGAGCACCAGGAGCGGCTGCAATTCATCCGCCATTGCCGCTCGCTGCAGATCGGCCTGACCGATATCCGCGCCTTGCTGGAATTTAAGAACAATCCGGCCGAAGGTTGCCAGAGCGTTAATGAATTGCTCGACCACCATATACTGCGCATCGCCGAGCAGATGGCCAATTTGCAAACCTTGCAGCAGCAACTGGTGACCCTGCGCCACCAGTGCGACCAGCCGCAGCCGTCGCAAGACTGCGCCATCCTGCAAAACCTGTCCGAGGCGGCCAGCGGCCACGACTGTGCCTGCCATACCGACCTCCATTGATTCCTTTATCGACCCTCTTGATTCATGCCGAAACTGTTATCCAAAAGTACACTGCTGACCTTGTCCCTGTTGTCGCCGCTGTCCCAGGCCGCCGATGCCGTTCCCGCAACCGGCCACTACCTGACCTTGTACGCCGTGCCCGGCGTGCCGCAAAACGATGATCCGTATACCTGGAGCACGGCCGGCGGCAAGCAGCTGAGCAAAGGCGTGACGAAGGCCGATGGTCGCGCCTATGTCAGGGCAGAGGAGGGCGAAGAAAACTATATCCTGAAAACAGTGAGCATGCGCTGGCAGTTGAAGGTCCCGGCGCAATGCTGGCAGGGGGCGCCGGCGGCTTTCCTCGACTGTGTGCAACTGGCGAAAACCACGAGCCGCTATGACGAAGAGCAGGATGCGCTCAAGCTGGCCGAGCAGCAGAAGGAAGTGCAGATGCAAGCGAAGATCGCCGCCTATGCGGTGGCGGCGCGGGCCAACGACGATGAACTGGCCTGGCTGGGCCGCCTGCCTGCCAGCTGGACCCTGGAAGGCTATGGCAAGCGCCTGCTGGGCATCGGCGACAAGGTGGCCCGTTACATCGCCGACGAATTCAAGGAAGGCGTCCCCGACGTGCGCCAGTTCGTCTGTCGCACCCCCGATGACTATGGCCCCGTGCCGGACCAGACAGCCGTCGCCGCCTGGATGGCGGCGCCGCGCGACGTGCGCAAGGTGCGGGCCGGCCCCGCCTGGGATGCGCTGGTGGCGGCAGGCGAGAAGGGCAACTGGATGGCCCGCCTGGAACTGTATTACGCGCTGGCCGGCGGTAAGGTCGGCGATTTGAGCCTGCTGGAACAGTACCGCATCGTGCAGTTGATGGAATGGCTGCACAAGAAGAAGGTCGGCGGCCTGTACAGTTTCTTCAGTGCCGGCGCGCCTGTCGCTCCCGGCCCCGGCAACAGCGGCACCTGGCGCAGGCAGGACCAGATCTATCTGTATGCCGCCATGCTGGGCGATTACTATGAGCAAAACAGCATGGGCAAGGTCTTGCAGCGGGAGGCCGATCCCGCGCTGGTGGCGGCGGGCCAGAAAATGCAGGCTTGCGCAGCGGCGGTACTGCCGCCGCGCTAAGGCGGCAGCAGCGTCCGCGCCGCATCACCGAGGCGGAAGGCGTCGACCACCTTCAGCATGTCGCGGGCCTGGTCCTGCATGTTTTGCGCGGCGGCGGCCGATTGTTCGACCAGCGCGGCATTGCGCTGGGTCAGTTCATCCATGTCGGTGATGGCACTGTTGACTTGCTCGATGCCCTGGCTCTGGCGTTCGCTGGCCGCCGTGATGTCGTTCATGATCGCCGTCACCTGCTGCACGGCGGCGACGATCTCGCCCATGGTGCGCCCGGCGCTGTCGGCCAGCCGGCTGCCCGTTTCTATCCTGTCCACCGAATCCTCGATCAGCTGCTTGATTTCGCGCGCCGCCGTGGCCGAACGCTGCGCCAGGCCGCGCACCTCGGTGGCGACGACGGCGAAGCCGCGACCCTGTTCCCCCGCGCGGGCCGCTTCCACGGCCGCGTTCAGGGCCAGGATATTCGTCTGGAACGCGATGCCGTCGATGACGGCGATGATATCGACGATGCGGCCGGAACTGGCCTTGATCGAGCCCATCGTCTCGACCACCTGGCCCACCACGCGACCGCCTTCCAGCGCCACGTTCGACGTCGACAGCACCATCTGGTTGGCCTGGTGCGCATGGCTGGCGTTTTCGCGCACGGTGCCGGTCAAGGCATGCATGGACGATGCCGTTTCTTGCAGCGATTGCGCTTGCGACTCGGTGCGGGCCGACAAATCCGCATTGCCCAGGGCGATTTCACCGGCTTCCACGGTGATGGTGGCGCCGGCCTGGCGTATATCGCCCAGCAAGGTGTTCCAGTTGTTCAAGACGGTGGCCAGCGCCCGCGACAGCTTGCCCACTTCATCGTCGCTGCGCACCTCGATGCGCGTCGTCAGGTCGCCGGCGGCCAGGCATACGGCGGCGCGGCAGGCTTCGGCGATGGGGCGCAGCACGGAGCGCGCGACCGAGGTCGCGATCAGTGCCAGCACGGCAAAGCCCAGCGCCATCGTGCCGAGCTGCAGCCAGGCGGCGCGCTGGCCCGCGCTCCGGGTATCCTGCAGCGCGTCGGCGGTGCGCCTGTCCAGGTTCAGCAGCACCTGGCGCAACTGGGTCCGCACTTGCTGGTAGTGCGTGGCGGCATTCTGCATGGCGGCCACGCCCGTATTCGGATCCATCGAGGCCAGGTCCAGCGCCTGCGCCACGCTGGACCGGTAGCGTTCGACGGCCGGCAAGGCCTGGGCCGCTTCCGTGGCGGCGCCCGGGTAGGTCTTCAACTGCGTCAAGCCTTGCGCGATGGCGTTCAGCTGCCCGTCCGTGTGCGCGCCGAATTGCTTGAATTGCGCTTCCGACAGGCTGGCGGCGATGGCGATCCGCGCATACGCGTCCGCATGCACCTGGCTCAGGGCAATAACCTGCTTGTTAGCAAGGCGTTCGGCGGCCAGCGTGACATCCTTCAAGCCGCGCATGCGCTGCTCGTTTTGCTGCATGCCGACATAGGACAAGGCTCCCATGGCAAGCAGGCAAGCCAGCGCGGCCAGCGGCACGATCAGCATCTTGTGCGCGATTTTCACGGCTGGCCCCTGTGGACTGCCATCCCGGCACCGGCGGCGCGGCGGCCGGCTACAGGTAGATGCCGCCGCAAACGACGGTCTCGTCGAGCTTTTCGCAATACATCACCTTCGGTTCGATCTTCTTGTTTTCCGGATTCGTGAATTTATATTCCTGCCAGAAGCTGCCCTTGCTCCTGGCCAGGTCGACGCGCTCCTTGACGAAGGCCTTGCCGTCGATATCCTTCAACTCGATCAAGTTCTTGCCCACCATTTTCGGATTGGCGCCATGCGCGACGACCGTGCCGTCGAGCTTGTAGACCACCAGATACAGGTCGTGCAGGATGAATTGCGGCGACTTGGCCGTGATATCGCCATACGCCCTGGCATCGCCGGCGCTCTTGATATGGGCCACGCCTTTCTTGACCATGGCTTCGGCATCGGCGCGCGTGGCGCCGCCCTCGGCAGCGCTGGCGGCCAGTGGCGGCGTGCCGAAGGCGACGGCGAGCGACAGGCAAATGGCAGGGGCAAGCTTGGACATGACGGTCTCCTTCTCATGGCGGCAGGCGGCGGCCGGTGGGGAACCGGCGCGCCGGGGGCGCTTATCGGAGCGCCGACGTCGCATACTAGCGCGATGCCGGCACGCATGTGCTCAGCAGTAAAAAATATTTATTGCGAGCATTTTTGCAACGCCGCGTGCACATGGCCGCGATCGCGGTTTCAGAGGGGAAGGGAGGCGACCGGCTATCGCCACGCTAGTGTGGCGCGCGCACCGCGTGCGGGCGCAGCATCACCAGTCGGCAGGGTCTTCCGCCGCCGCGCGGGCCAGGTCATCGCGCCAGTCTTCACGCGCCAGCCGATAGATATCAGCGAAGAAGGCGCGCGGATCGTCCATCTCGTCCCACAAGGCGGGCAGGGCGTGCGTGTTTTCGGGGTCATGTTCGAGGATGGCCTGGAAATCGTAGCCGGGCTCTTGCAGGGCCCGCGCCAGCACCTCCAGCAGCGCATGGCGGTGGCGGTAGCTGAGCTCCTTGTACTGGCCCGTGATGTCGCGCCGTATCAGCGCCGCGCGCTGGGCCGGATCGTTCATGTCGTGGGTCTCCAGTTCCACGCCCAGGGTTTCTTCGCGGTCATACACGTCGAAGGGGCCGAGGAAATGGTGGAGCGTGGGGGCGTACAGGGCGTCGCTCCAGGGGCCGCGCAATCCCTTGTGTTTTGGCATCAGGCTACTCCGCTCACGCGCATTCGGGCAGGGTCCAGCCCTCGTACCCCATGTCGGTCGGATAGATGGCGCGGTTCTGGCCCCAGCGGGCATGGTCGAGGATGCCGTCTTCATGCATGTCGAGCACCCATTCCGTACTTTCCAGCAAGGTACCATCCTTGTGATACACGCGGAAGAAGGTAGACGTGCTGAATGCGCGCACGATGTTCTGCGGCACGCCGCCGCCATAGTGGGGCACGAAGGTCTTGATCACGCAGGTGCCGCTGGCGTTCCATTGCTGCGCGTACACCGTCGCATTGCGGGCCGCCGCCACCTTGATGAAGAGCCAGCCTGCCAGCAGGATGAGGAACAGGATGGCGGCGGCAATCAGGCCGGTCTTTTTGAGTAGCTGCATGGGGTCGTCGCGTAGCCGAAAACAAAGTTGCCGCATTGTATGTCAAGCGGGAGAATACTTGCTGTACAGCACGCACAGCAAGTAGGTTCCCGCAGACTAAGCCTGCCTGGCCAGCGCCGCGTGCAGGGCGTTGGCCATTGCCAGGTGATGTTGCAATGCCGGCAAGGTCTTCGCCGCGAAGGCCTTGATGGCGGGATCGCTGGCCTTCTGGCTCGCTTCCGTGAACAGCTTGACGGCGTCCTGGTGCGCCGCCACGCCGATGCTGGCCGCATATTCCGTGTCGAACGGCTTGCCGTCCAGACGGCTCAGCCTGGCGATCTGCGCCTTGTGCTTCGCGCCCGGCTCGTCGCTGACCTCGATCTGCCTGCTGCTGGCCAGCTGTTTCAATTCCTCGGCCACCTTCGTGTGATCGGCGACCATGGCGTCGGCGAATTTCTTCACTTCCGCATTGCTGCTCTTGCTTTGCGCTACTTTACTAGCGGCAATTTCCGTGCTGCCCGCGTCGGCTGCCTTGCTGAGGAACTGCCTGTCGTACGCGCCCGGGGCAGCGGCGGCGATGCTGTTGATGGCGATGCCGCTCAGCAGCGCCACGGCGGCGCCGATGGCCACGCTCCTCAGGGTGGGCGCGCGGGAACTGGTGGTGGAGATACGCATGGGATATCCTTTTCCTAGTGGTGTTTTCTGCAAGCTGGCGACAATGTTAAGCCCGCAGCCTGCGCACACCCATAGGACGCGCACGGTCCTTCCCGTAGGACTACTCCTGTTCGCTAGCGTACAATTGGACTTGTTTAAGAGCAAACATGGCGGCGATGCCGGCATCCTGGCGCCAGGCCGGCATGCCGATATCGAGCCACTGCGCCATCGCTTCCAGGTGCGATGGCTCCGAGACGCTGTGTTCGAGTTCGTCGAGCACCGTGTCGCGGTCGATGTACAGGCTGTCCAGCCAGGCGTCGAACGAGGGCGCCAGTTCGATGAAACCGTGGGCGCGGCGCCCCGTCCAGCCCGGCAATTCCTGCACATAGCCCATGACGCGGCCGCCGCCTTCCGCCGTCAAGTCCAGAAAGACCATGGAATTGCCGCCATCGCGGGCGAACGGCAGGATTTGCGCCGGCATCGACATGTGCTTGCGCGCCGCGCGGATCTCGCCAACCAGGGTTTCATCGCAGAAATCGCCCTCGTCAGCGCTGAAAAAGGTGTTGAAGCCCATTTTTTCCACGCCGCCCTCGCCATCGGGCACGTCGCACGTGTAGTCGAAATAGGCGCCGTTGGCCACCTGTAAAAAGGCCAGGAAGGCGGGCGGCAAGGGCGCTTCCAGCAAGGCTTCGATGGCGGCGATCTCTTGCGCCGTGGGCGCCGGCCTGGCGCCGTCGAGCGCCAGGTGGCGGTATTGCGTGTAATAGTTGCTCATTGTTTATCCTTGAATGTGGCGTCCGGCGCGCCATCGTCGCAGCCCGTTTCCACCTTGGCCAGCGCGTCGACGAGGCCGGCGCGCAGCACGGCCATCGAGCGGGCCTTGTCGTCGATCTGGGCAATTTTGGTTTCCAGCATGGCGCGCTTGGTGTGCGCATCGAGGGTATTTTCCTGCCATACGGCAATCACTTCAGCGATTTCCTTCAGTGTGAACCCCAGCGCCTTGGCGTGGCCGATCAGTTCGATGCGCCGCAAGGCTTGCGCCGAATATTCCTTGTAGTTATTCGTCATGCCCGGCTGCGGCGCCGCATCGAGCAGTCCCTGGCGCTCGTAAAAGCGCACCGTATCCTTCGTTACGCCCGTCAGGCGGGTGATTTCACCAATGCGCATGATTTTTTCGTTGACAGTGGACTAAAGACCACAGTTTACAGTGAAAACACCTTCCATTACGACACTCTTGCCATGACCACCATCAACTATATGAACCAGACCGTGCTGATCACGGGCGCCTCGTCCGGCATCGGCCGCGTCTTCGCGCAGACCCTGGCCGCGCGCGGCGCGCACCTGCTGCTGCTGGCCCGCTCCGGCGCCGTGCTGGACAGCCTGGCCGCCGAACTTTCCCGGCGCCACGGTATCCGCGCCCATGCCCTCGTGGCCGACCTGAGCCTGCCGGGCGCCGCCCGGGACGCGCATGCGCAGGCCTGCGCGCTGGGCATGCCGCCGGACGTGCTGGTCAATAATGCGGGCTTCGCCACGCATGGCCGCTTCGAGAACATCGACCTGGCGCGCCAGGCCAGCGAGGTGGCGGTCAATTGCACGGCGCTCATGGAGTTGACGCACTGCGCCTTGCCGCACATGCTGGCCCAAGGGCGGGGCGCCATCATCAACGTGGCGTCCACGGCCGCCCTGCAGCCCGATCCCTATATGGCCGTGTATGGCGCCAGCAAGGCCTTCGTGCTGGCATTTTCCGAAGCGTTGTGGGCGGAAAACCGCCGCCGCGGCGTGCGCGTGCTGGCCCTGTGTCCGGGCGCGACGGATACGGCCTTCTTCGACGTCGTGGCCGCGCCCGAGGCGGCCGTGGGCAGGCGCATGGCGCCGCAGGCCGTCGTCGACGCAGCCTTGCGCGCACTCGACCAGGGCCGCAGCAGCCATGTGGCGGGCCGGCAAAATCGCCTGCTGGCCTGGCTGCCGCGCTTGTTGCCCCGTGAAACCGTGCTGCGCATCGTGGAAAACATGCTCAGGCCAGGCTTGAACGCCGGCCGGCCATGCTTCAGCCCAGCTTGTGCGCCACGAAGGCGGCCGTCCGGTAGGGCACGGTGACGACGTCCTGGCCGCGCAAGGCCGGTTCGGCAGCGATCAGCTGGCCGATGTCGTCGTCGATGCGCTGGCGTTCCTGCGGCGGCAGGGCGGCGATGAAGCTGGTCGAGCGCACCCTGTTGAACAGCACGTCTTCCGCCGACCCTGTATGCCCGTGGGAAAAATGCGTTTCCTGCAAGGGACTCAATCCCGCATGGGGAAACGCCTGGCGCCAGGCGCCCGTGTAATAGCGGGGCGTATCGCCTTCGGCCCGGTTGACGATGGCGTCCAGCCGCGCCACCCAGGGCACGCTGGCGTCGCGCAGGTTCCACACCAGGCCCAGCCTGCCTCCGGGCTTGAGCACGCGCAGGATTTCATCGAGCGCCGCCGGCGTTGCGAACCAGTGGAATGCCTGCGCGCAGACGACGGCGTCGACGGACGCGTCGGGCAGGGGAATGGCCGTTGCCGCGCCCGCCAGGGCCGTGACTTGCGGTAGGGCGGCGGATAATTTTGCCAGCATGGCGGGTACGGGCTCGACGGCAATCACCGTGGCGCCCGTATCAAGCAGCCGCGGCGTGAACTTGCCCGTGCCGGCGCCCAGGTCCAGCACCGTGACGCCCGGCCGCAGGCCCAGCGCGTCCTTCAGCCAGGCCGACACTTCCGGTGGATAGTCGGGCCGGCCCTTGACGTAGCTGGCGGCCGCCGTGGCGTAGCCGTCGGCGGCCGCGTGATGGATGTTGTCGCTCATGCAATGCTCCCAGGATGGTCATGACATGAGCATAGCGGATCCGGACGTCAATAGCGCGCATCCCTGGGCTTGCCGCCTTTCGGCCAGTCCTTCACCTTGTCCGGGAAGTCCGGACGCGGCATGTGGGTGAAATACTCGGCCACGTCGACGGCGTCCTGGTCGGACAGGTTGCCTTGCCCCAGCGGAAACTTCTGACCATGGCCCATCACCATGTTCGCTTTCACGAAGCCGGCCGCCGTGTAGGTGCGGGCCATGCCGGCGCCGATATTGAACGAACGCTCGCCCCAAAGCGGTGGAAAGGCCGGCACGCCATTGGCGCCCTGGATGCCTTCGCCATTCGCGCCGTGGCACACGGCACATTGCTCGGCATATACTTTTTTACCATGCACGGGATCGGGCATGAGGTTGCGGTCGATCTTCGCCACGCCGCGTCCCGGCACCTTGTCGTTCGCTTGCGTGGCGCCCTTCATCCAGTCGATATAGGCGACCATGGCCTGCAGCTCGGGGCCGTCGACGGCCAGCGGCTTGCCGTGCATCGAGCGGCGGAAGCAGCCGTTGATGCGCTCGCCCAGGCTGATGACCTTGCCCGCGCGCGGCGCTTCCGAGGGAAAGAAGGCGGAAATGCCGAGGAAGGGCGAACCGTTGGCCACGGTGCCGCCATTCAGGTGGCAACTGCTGCAATTGAGGTCGTTGCCCACGTTGCGCGGCAGGCGCGCGCGCGTTTCCGTCATCAGCTGCATGCCGTGGATCAACTGGCTGGCATTCGGATCGGCCGCCAGGGCGGCGAAGCGGGGCGTGACGAAGCCGCCCGGATCCGGCGCCTTGAGCTTGAGTTCCTTGCGCACCTTGGCGATCTGCGCCGTCGTGACGGGCGCGCCGTGGTTGCCCCACTTGCCGCGCACAAAGGTGAGGATTTCCGCCAGTTCCGCATCCGACAGGCGGTCATACGAGGGCATGCCGAACGAACGCGGCGATTGCTGCGTGACGGCCGACTGCCAGCCGGTCAATGCGATGTGGATGACGGAGGTGGCATCCTTCGACTGCACCGAGTCGTTCTGCGCCAGCGGCGGGAAGATGTTCTCGACGCCGCGGCCATCGCGCCGGTGGCAGGTGGCGCAAAACTGCAGGTAGCCGAGGCCGCCGCGCGTGTTGTACAGGGCGTCGTCGCTGGCCGCCACGAGGGGAGTCGGCGCCTTTTGCGTCACTGGCGCGCCCGGTTTGGCCGGCAAGTCATGCAGGTAGTGCGCCAGCGCATCGAGGTCGCCATCGGTGACATACTGCGTGCTGTGCGTGATGACTTCCGTCATGCTGCCGGCTGCCGTGCCGAAACTGTTGCGGCCCGTTTTCAGCAGGCGCACGATTTCCTCCGGCGTCCATAAGTTGCGCAAGTTCACGGCATGCCAGCCGTCGAAGGTGAAGCCGGACAGGTAATGCTTGCCGCCGCTGCCGTCCTGGCCCATGGCCTTTTCCTGGAAGGCCACGCCGCGCGGCGTGTGGCACGATCCGCAATGGCCGAGGCCCTGGGCGATATAGCTGCCCCGGTTCCACACGGCCGACTTGGCGCTGTCGGGCTTGAACGGCGCGTCGTCGAGGAAGACGGCGTTCCACAAGGACAAGCCCCAGCGCATGCTGAACGGCCACTTCATGTCCGTTTCGCGGTTTTGCTGCGCCACGGGCGCCACGCCGCGCTGCAGATACGCGTACAGGGCCTGCATGTCGTCGGGCGAGATCTTCGCATAGGACGGGTAGGGCATGGCCGGATACAGATTGTGGCCATCCGCCGCCACGCCCTTGCGCATGGCGCGGTCGAACTGCGCGAACGAGTAGCCGCCCAGCCCCGTCCTGGCGTCGGGCGTGATATTGGTGCTGTAAATGGTGCCGAAAGGCGTTTTCAGCTCCAGGCCGCCGGCCATGGCGGCGCCGTTCGGGCTGGTGTGGCAGGCCACGCAATCGCCCAGGCGCGCGACATATTCGCCGCGCTTGACGAGTTCGGCGGATGGCGCCGCTTGCGCCGCCGCGGCTGGCGGCGCGGCGGCTGTGGCGGAAGTGGCGCACAGCAGGATGCTCGCCAGGAGCAGCAGCGCCTGCATCAGTGCGGATGAAAAGGAAAAGCGGTGCGGCGAACCGGGATACAAGGTGGAAGTGGCATTGGCGTTCATGGTGACCCTCTATTATTCGGGCCCAGCATACGCATGCGCCACCATGGCGAAAATTGGGAGTTTCTTTCGGTCGACTAGGTAATCTTGCCTAGTGCATGCCGACGCAAATTACTGTATGGCAATTACGCGCTGCGGCAGGCGGAAGGCGCCGTACACCTTGACCGACTGCCGGTCAAGGTGTGCCCGCATCAGGCCATGTGCGCATAATCGGGAAGCGCCTGGGCATCTGCCTTGGGAGTCAAAAACCTGGCCAGAATTGACTTCACAATTGGAACATTGCTCATGCGCAACATCGCATGGCCAAAGGCGATCCCGGCGCGGGAGTGGGGCGAGGCAAGCCGGGGCGCGAAGGTGGGCACGCTCTGCGCCTGATCGACATAGGGGCGCATGATCGCTTCATACGCGGCAAACGCCTGCACGTGATCGGCGTGGCGTCCCAGTTCCCCTGCCAGGATGTAAGCGCCGCACAGGCTCAGGCTGGTCCCCATGCCGCTGATGGGCGAGGCGCAATAGGCGGCATCGCCGACGAGCGCGATCCTGCCCTTGGACCAGCGCGCCATTTTTACCTGGGAAATCTGGTCGAGATACAGGTCGGGAGTCGCGTCCAGGGCGGCAAGTATGCGCGGCGTTTCCCAGCTCAGCCCGGCAAATTTTTGCTTCAGCAGTGTCTTTTGCTCGGCAAGCGACAGCTTTTCGTAGGCGCTGGGCGGTTCCTGGAACGAGAGCAGGGCGCGGGTGGTCCCCAGGTTGTCCGGACGCAAGCATACGCTCAAGCCGCCAGGCGCATTGAACCATCGCATCTGGCGCTCGTCGCCGGGCGCGCGCGCGATGGTGAAGTAGGCCGTGTAGAGGTCGAACGACCGGCGTCTGACTTCGTCTCCGAACACGAGCTTGCGCGTATGCGAGCCCACGCCTTCGGCAGCGATGACGAGGTCGAACCGCTCTTCGCCGCCGTGTTCGAAGCGCACCTCGACGCCGTCGGGCAGCTCCTCGAGCGCAGCGATACTGTCGCCAAAGCGGTAGTTCACCTGCTGACGGCCATGCTCGATCAGCAGCTTGGCCAGTTCCCCGCGCAGGATTTCAAGCTCGGCCACCGGCCCGTTGCCCTCGAACGCCCCGATGCCGATTTCCGCCCTGGTGCGATCATGCTCGTCGACAAACCTGATCCCATCCTCATGCGTGCTTTTGGCGCGGATGGCGCTCTCGAGTCCCATCCGCTGCGCCACCACCTTGCCGGCGCCGCGCACGTCGATCGTTTGCCCGCCATCGCGAAACTCGGGCGCGCGTTCGACGACCGTCACCTCCATGCCCTGGCGCGCCAGCCAGAAAGCCAGCGTGGGGCCGGCGACACTTGCACCCGTTATCAGGATTTTTCGCTTGTTCTTCATTTATTCTTCTTTTCTGCTGCCGTTGGCAACGTGGTCTGGTAAACCGTAATCACTTGCTGGAGAAAATGCTCTATCGTCGTGCGCTCGCCCGCGGACAAGGCGCTCAGCACCGCGTCCAGTCCATCGAGCATCGGCGCGATATGCCGGTACGTCTGCGCCACCGATGCCTGCACCGGATGCACGAGCACGCGGCGCTTGTCGTCCTGCTGGCGTTCGCGCGTCACGTGGCCGGCACGCTCCAGGCGGTCGATGACGAGCGTGACGCCGGCCGTCGTGACGGCAAGGCGCGCGGCCAGTTCATTCGGAGCGAGGGGACCGTTGCTGATCAGCTGCTCCATCAACGCCATATCGGTCTGGTTAATGCCGAGCGCGGTGCTCAGGCGCTGCGCCGTTTCGCGCGTCAGGATCGCGATGTCCTGCAGCTGGCGACCGATGACATCGCCGGCGATGTGCATGCCGCGCGGGTCTTCGGGGGCGAATGATTCAATTGTTGCTTGCTGGTCATGCATGGTTTACCTCGAGTTCTGATTTTGCGGCAGTGGGGAAAAATAAGGTCACGCCCATAAAGGCGACGAGTATGACGGCCTGGATCGCCAGCGCGGCGCTCAAAGCCCGGCCTGGCGTCACGGCGGGATGCGCGGCAAAGAATGCGCCGCTGAACACGGCCACGCCGATCGAGGCGGCAATCGATTGCACGGCAGACAGAACGCCGGAACCCGAGCCTATCTGCCTGTCGTCCAGGGACGCAAGGATGATGCTGAAGAGGGCGGCAATCACCAGGCCGGCGCCGATACCGCAGACCAGCATGCCTGGCACTACATGCCATGCGGAAAAGGCCGCCGTATTGCCCAGTTCATATTGCAGCAGCGCCACGCCGGCAAGCTGGACGCCGGCGCCCAGTTGCAGCACCCGGCGTCCGAAACGCGCCGCCAGGACGGCGCCGCTCAAGGTGGCGCCGCATGCCGTGCCGATAGCGAATGGCAGATTGGCAATACTTGCTTCGCCCGCCGTCAATCCATGTCCGATCTGCAGAAACAGCGTCAGCACCAGCTGCATGCCGACGAGCGAACAAAAGAACAGGGCAATGCCGGCCAGCCCGGCCGTGTACGCAGGCCGCTGGAAAATCGACGTCATGATCAGCGGCGCCTGCCCGGCGCGCACCACCGACGACTGGCGCAGGCCAAACAGGCCGAAGCCCAGCGCGGCCAGCACGATGCAAGGCCAGCCCCAGCCCGGCCAGGCGCCAGCCTCGCCCAGCGGCAAGACCAGCAGCACCGAGGACAGCACCAGCAGGCTGGCGCCGGCGACGTCGATGTCGACCGAGCAGTCACCCGGACGATGCGGCAAGTAACGCCATGCCACGAGGAAGCAGGCAATGCCTACCGGAATATTAATCAGGAACACGGCTCGCCAGCCCAGGCCGAACAGGTTCAGTTCAAGCAGCATCCCGCCAAGCACGGGGCCGAGTATGCCCGCCAGGCCCAGGATGGGACCGAAGATGCCGAACACCTTGGCCAGATCCGGACCGCTGTAGTTTTCACGCAGCAACCCCAGGCCTTGCGGCAACAGCATGGCGCCGGCCAGTCCCTGGAGCAGGCGAAAGGCGATCAGCATGGCGATGGTCGGCGCCACGGCGCAAAAGAGCGAGGCGACGGTAAACGCGGCCAGGCCGGTGAGAAACATGTTGCGCCGGCCGAAGCGGTCGCCGAGGCGCCCGCCGAGAACCAGTCCGGCGCCCAGGGCGAGCGCATAAGCGCCAATGACCCATTGCATCTGGGCCGGGCTGGCGCCAAGCGAACTGATCAATGCAGGTCCACCGACATTGACGATGGTTGAGGCGGCAAGGTCCATGATCTCGGCAACGATCATGGCAAGTAAAATCGGCCAGCGAGGCAGTGGAACGGTAGACATTCTAATTAATAGCTAACTTAGTTAGTGATAAAGTTAGACGATATAGTGGATCGCGCTCCTTGTCAACAGCGGCAGGGCGGCCAGACGGCGCATCAAGCCCGCTTTCCGCATCACTACGCGACAAATCCCAGGATGCGCTCGCGCAGCCAGCGGTGGCCCGGGTCCAGGTGCAGGCGTTCGTGCCAGACCATGGCCATCTCGTAGTCGGGCAGGCTGACGGGCGGCTCCCACGTGCGCAGTGCGCCCAGCGCGTTCTTCAGCAGCCGCGACGGCAACAAGGCCACCATGTCGGACGCCGCCAGCAAGGGCGGGACGATGAGGAAATGCGGCACGGACAACACCACCTTGCGCTGGCGGCCCAGTTGCTGCAGGGCCGTGTCGACAGCCGTGCGGAAGCCGCCGCCGTTGGGCGAGACGACGATGAATTCCAGCGCGCAAAATCGCTCGAGGTCGGGCGGCGCCTGCAGCAGCGGGTGGTCGTGGCGGCCCGCCAGCACATAGTGTTCCGTAAACAGGGTGCGGTGGCGCAAGCCGGGCGGCGCTTCTTCCTGTGCCAGAAAGCCCAGGTCGACCTGGCCGCTTTCCAGCTCCTGCGCCATGCGCGCCGGCACGGCTTCGAACACGGCCATGCGCGACTGCGGCGCCTGCGCGCGCAGCGCCGGCAGCATGGGGAGCAGAATCGCATACTCGGTGGCGTCGGCCGCCGCCAGGTTCCAGCGCACCTCGGCCGTGGCCGGGTCGAACGCCTGTTCCGGCTGCAAGACTTGCTCCAGCTGGGCCAGCACGGCTTGCAAGGGCGCGAACAGGGCCAGCGCCCGCGCCGTGGGCAGCATGCCGCGCGGTCCCGGCAACAGCAGCGGATCGTCGAAGGCGGCGCGCAGCTTGCCCAGCTGCACGCTGACGGAAGGCTGGCTCAGGTGCAGCCGCGCGGCCGCCCGCGTGACGTTGCGTTCGATCAAGAGCGCTTCCAGGGTCAGCAGCAGATTCAAGTCCAGCTTGCGTAGATTGTTCACGACTATACCTCGTATATTAACTATTCATTTCCACAATGATAGCGCAAGCCCTACAGTTGTTCCTGTGACCTACACTTTTAAACCATTACAGGAGCAATCTGATGCAACTCCATGAATAAACAAGCTTTGATGGCCTTGGGCTGGCCCGGCTGCTGCGCGACGGCGAAGTCAGCGCGGCCCAATTGCACGATGCTGCCATGCGCGCCTGCGCCGCCGTCAACCCGCACATCAACGCCGTGGTCGGGCTGTGGCCGGCCGACCTTGCCGGCATCGACAAGGCCGCGCCGTTCGCCGGCGTGCCCTTCCTGATCAAGGATGTGGCCGTCACCATGGCGGGCCAGGCCAGCGAGGCGGGCAGCCGTTTGGGCGCCGGCCATGTCGCGGCCGCCGATTCGCACCTGATGGCGCAGTTCCGCCAGGCTGGCCTGGCCACCCTTGGCCGCACGGGCACGCCGGAAATGGCGTTTGCCACCACCACCGAACCGGTCCTGTATGGCGCCACGCGCAATCCGTGGAACCTGGCCCTGAGCGCGGGCGGCTCCAGCGGCGGCGCGGCGGCGGCCGTGGCGGCCGGCATCGTGCCGCTGGCCCATGCGACGGATGCGGCCGGTTCCATCCGCGTGCCGGCCGCCTCGACAGGACTTTTCGGCCTGAAGCCGAGCCGTGGCAGGGTCTCGAACGGCCCGGCCATGGACGAGATCTTCAGCGGCCTGGGCGTGCAGCTGGGCGTGAGCCGCACCGTGCGCGACAGCGCCGCCTTGCTCGATGGTGTGCAGGGAAGCATGCCGGGCGAGCCGTACGTGACGGGCGCGCCCCACCTCACCTGGCTGTCGCAGGTCAGCGTGGCCCCGGGCAAGTTGCGCATCGGCGTACAGCGCGCGGCCAGCAATGGCGCGCAACCCGTGCCCGCCGTGGACGCCGCGCTGGACGAGACCGTGCGCCTGCTCGAAGGGCTGGGCCACCATGTGGAACAGGTGACGCCGCCGCTGGGCGTGTCGTGGGAAGCGTTCGTACAGGCGAATGCGCGTATCTGGTGCGCCAACCTGGTGCCGTGGATCGATGGCCTGGCGCAGGAAAGCGGGCGCAGCGTATCGCTGGAGACGCTGGAAGCAGCCACCCTGGCGTGCTACCGCTATGGCAAGACAGTCTCTGCCGTCGAATTCGTTGCCGCGCTTGACGTGCGCAACACGGTCACGCGCCACGCGGGCGCCTTCTTCACGGAATATGACGTGCTGCTGACGCCCACCATGCCGGACTTGCCGTGGCAGCTGGGCCGCTATGGGGAAAATGAAGGCACGTTGGACGGCCTGGGCTGGACGGCGCGCCTGTTCGAACATTCGCCGTACACGCCACTGGCGAACGTGGCGGGCTTGCCGGCCATGTCCGTGCCGCTGGCGATGTCAGCCGACGGCTTACCGATAGGCATGCAGTTCATGGCGGGTTACGCCCAGGATGGCGTGCTGCTGCGCCTTGCCGGGCAGCTGGAGCGGGCGGCGCCATGGGTGCAAAGGCGGCCGCCCGTGTGGGCTGGCAGAGAATAACGTTGATTACAGGGCCGCCAGGCGCGCCGCGCCACGGCTTTCCTGGCGGGCACGCACACGCTCCCACAGGCGGTCATGGAAGGGCAGGACGATGACGTTGCAGATGGGCTCGACCACGGCCAGCAAGCCGCCGAAGGCCATCGAACCCGTGGCCCAGTACATGACGCCGAAGGCGACGCTCATGTGCAAGCAGGTCTGGCTGACCTTTTCACCGGCCAGCGCGGCAAAGCCGAGGCGGCTGGCGGCGTAGCGGCGGCGGATCGCATGCCAGGCCTTTTCATGCCAGGGCAGCAGGGCCACATTGATGACGGGTTCGATAATCGCCGCCAGGCCACCGAGAGCCAGCGAGCCCGTCAGCAAGTAGGCGAGACCGAAGGCGATCGACATGTGCGTGAGAACCTGGCTGAATGTTTTGATCGCTGTAAACAAGGGACGCTCCTTTTCTGTTGAATTCGCTTATCCTTGAGGTAGATAGTAACGATTCTCATTTACAAAAGGAAGTAAAATATTTCAATCGAGTTGATCATTGAAAACTATCGTAAAATAAGAATTCATTATATTTTTCAATATTCTTTCAATTGGGCCCTGTTGGCCCGCTTGCCCGGCCAGCCACTCGCTAGACCTTGTTAGGCCAGTAGTTCTGGTGAATGCGGAGAAGCGAATGAATACCCTGTTTGATGACATCCTGACCACGGCCCAGCCCTGGTCGCAGCAAGTGATTGCCGAATGGCGCGATATGTTTCCATCGCAGCACGGCGCCAGCCTCGAAGCTTTCGTCGTGCGCGAGTACCGGCGGCGCGATGCGCGCATCGACATGCGGACGGTCGTGGGCCAGTCGGAACACTATGCGGGACAATCCTGGCGCGAGGCGGCGCTGGCGCCGCAGTACCGGCAGGACAAGATGCGCGGCGTCTTTGAGCTGTATGAAAGCCATCCCGACTACTATTTCAATGGCGACCTCGATAACGGCATCATGCTCAGCTCCATCGATGGCACGCACTGGTTTACAGATGGCGGCGGGAGTCACCGCACGGTGCTGGCCAGGTTCGCCTGCGACCGCATTGCGCGCCAGACGGGCCGGTATCCGCTCGTGCGCGGCGTGTCGACCTGCCATTACCAGGCGGATATGCAGGCCTGGGGCCTGTTTTGCCAGCTAAGCCAGTTAAGCGAGCGCCATGCGGAGGTGATTTTCATACGCGTCGCGCGGGAAGAACTGCCTCCACGTCTAGTGCCTGGCGGCACCGACATCACGTGGCGGCTGCGGTTCTTTGTGGTGGACCGGCGTTTTGGCGGTGTTCCCCGCGCCGAGCACATCGACGCGGCGCGGTTTTGCGCGTATGCGCGGCACGTGCTGGCCCATGACGGCAAGCCGAGCTGGCGCGACCGTGTGCTGCACTGGCGGATTGGCGACCGGGACCGGCTGGTGTTCCAGTCCGGGGTTTGAACGCGCCACTATATAGTGTGTGCAGAAGCGGCAGGCCGGAGGAGGGGAGTCCTTCTCCGGCCTGCCTGGCGCCTTATGGCAAGGTTTTCAGCACATTCTTCGTCGGCACGGAGAAGTTATAGTTGTCATGGCGGTCCCAGTTGATCGACCACGTCATCACGCCGCGGAAGTCCGGATACGCCTGCAAGGGCTTGATGGTGCCGCAGTTGAGCAGGCGCGTCAGGCAATTGAGGGCGTTGCTGACGTCGGCGTTGGTGGTAAAACCCGAGCCGGCCGAGCTGCGGCCCGACGGCACGCCGAAGCCCACCTGGTCAGGACGCAAGCCGGCGAAGGTGTTGCTGCCATAATTAAAGCCTTCGATCAGCATGCGCGCCGTGGCCACCAGCTGGTCCGCCGAGCCGGCCTTGATGGCGCCCGTGGCGTATGGCGTGTAGATGTCGCCATTGTTGTAGTACTGCGGGTGCAGCACCGTCAGCTCGGAGCGCAATGCATTGATGATGGGAATATAGGCGCCCCAGATGCTGCCGTAGCTCGTATAGCCGCCTTCCACGTACACCCATTCGGGCGCCATCGACAGGTAAAAACTGTTGCCGACCTTGGCTTTCAGGTTTTTCACGGCAATCGGCAGATAGGTCTGGATGGCCGCGCCTTGCGCCACCCCGTTTTCCAGGTCCAGGTCGATGCCGTCGAAGCCATATTTCGTGATGATGGCGTACAGGCTGTTGGTGAAGTTGGTGGCTTCGGCCGTGTTGCCGACGGAAACGGAGCCATTTTGCCCGCCCAGCGACAGGATGACTTTCTTGCCTTTCGCCCGCTTGGCGGCCACGTCGGCAATGAATTGCGCTTCCGTGCCGGCGCCCGGGTCGATGGTCAGGCTGACATTGCCGCCGCCCGCGTTGTCGCCGAACGAGACGACGATCACATCCCAGTCGTCGCTGACCTGGCTGATCGGGTAGGTGGCGCCGCTCGGATTGGTGAAATTGTGCCAGTAGCCGATCAGCGCGTGCTTCGCCAGGCCGGTGGGCGTTGGAGTCGGGGTAGGCGTTGGGGTTGGGGTTGGCGTCGGCGTCGGCGTCGGGGTGGGCGTTGGCGTTGGAGTAGGCGTCGGAGTAGGCGTTGGTGTCGGAGTCGGAGTAGGCGTCGGAGTAGGCGTTGGTGTCGGAGTCGGGGTTGGCGTTGGCGTGCCGCATTCGCCCACTGCCGTCCACGGCTGGCCGCTGCCGGCGCCGCCGCTGCTGGTGGAAGGATTGTTGCCTTGTGTCCACCAATTGGCGTTGTAATTGACATTGTTGTAGCTGGCCTTGCCGCCGCCGTTGTAGGCGGTGCTGCTGTTCCACGGCGTGTAGCAGGCGACGGCTTCCGTCGTGCCGGCCAGCAGCTGGCTGGCGCCCGCGGCGGATCCTTCACTGCCGCCGCCGCACGCGGCCAAAGTGCCCCCGAAAAGGGTAACGATGAGGGTATTCATGACTGTCCGGTTCACTTGCATCTCCTTGTGTGTTTTTTATCATGGCGGTCCGGTTCATCACCGTCCGATTTTCCAGAGTGCAAGCATTACAGGTGGTAGTCAACTGGTTTTATTCTTTGCGCAAGATCACAATACCAGTTTCGGCCTCGCCCCATAGGCTGTGCAATCCGAACCATACCAGTGCTGGTTTTCCGAACCGCTGGTATGGTGACTGGATGGGCGCCAGCGGCGCGGCTTGACGCGGCGCCGGGAGCAGGGCGGGGAAGGGAAGACGATGCCGGACGGTAGCGCGTGCGATGGCCAGGGGCCAGGCTGGCTGGCGCAGGCGGACAAATCAGCAGCGATGGCAAGCGCGATGCTCGCGCGCAAGCAGGGCTGGGACAAGGTCATATGTTAAGACTTTTCATTCATAATACTCTGCAAGGCATTGATTTCATGCATATCGCGCTCATGGACGGCAATCTGACACGCGACAGCGTGGCGCCAAGGCAAGGGCCTTGTGCATGCGGTGCTGGCCTGCTGTTACCTGTTTGTATCGGGCTGATACGTACGCGGCTCCATGGCTTGTTATAACGTCGCAAATGGACCCGACATTGATTATCTTGGCCATCGCCGCAAGGGGATGGCCCTTGAGCAGGTGGAGACGCGCAGATGGATAAGCTGGCACTCGAATTGTTTTTGGCGGAATCGACGGCCGTGGCCGTGGTGGGGGAATTTGACGCGCTCGGCAGCATGGCCAGCGCACTGAACAAGCGGCACAAGGTGCGCCAGACCGATCTGCTCGATCTCTTTGAACTGGCCCAGGCCCAGGGGCCGAATACATTCGAGCGCGCCATCCTCGTGTTTTACCTGATGATCCTGGGCGGCGGCGCCTATGATGACCCCATGAATATCATCCAGGCAGCCGACCTGAAAACCCTGAGAATCAAACCCCATTGGGACGCCAGCGGCTTGCACAATTTCGATACGGTCTGCATCTGGGAACCGATGAATTTGTGGGCTGGCTGGGCCAATGAAAATCAAAGCAACAACAACACGACCATCGACCCGCACATGCTGAATTTTTTTCAGAATTGCAAGGTCGTATTTACCGATATCACGCCGCAGAAGACCAATACGACGCCGAACATGACGCTGGCCAACCATTTTTTGCCGGATGCGACGGCAAAGACATCGTGGACCTACGGTGGCGTTGCCAAGCGCGAACGACGTTATTCGGCACATAGCGACATGCTGGTCAGGCAACAACAGCATATTCAATATGAACTGGATAACTTCCAGCACCTTGCCAAGCCCAACACGGACAGTTCGCTGGCTGCGCAGGAGCTGCAACGCTACATGGATAATATCGGCATCCTCGAATCGCAAAGCACGACGGCCGGCACCCAGCACTACATTGAATTACTCGATTCACTGACGGCCAGGAACCTCGCCAGTCTGGATTTCTACAACAAGATCGATGGCGCCAGGCAGCGCTGGATCAGCAACCGGGCAAAACTACGCGTCATCATCGACGACTGGACCCAGGACTTGCGCAACGGCGTCATTACCGGCGGCATGTTTTACAAGCCGCAGGCAAAGGGCATACCCAATCCCAAGAAGAGCAAAGCATTTCACTAGCGCAGATGCAGACCGACGCTTGAGCCTAGCGTACGCGTGAGCGTTGCCGGCAGCCGAGTCCAAAGCAGGCAGGCGAGTCGAAACATCACAAAATCGCCTCTCCAATTGAAGATCGAGCAATCGTGGATGCCCGCCGATGCGGGGCCGCGCCGGTGTACCTCGATGTTCGACAGGCAGCTGTGTCGCGGTCGATGGCGCCAAGGCCAAGGCGGACGCGCTGGCGGGCGTGATCGCTGAGAAAGGTCCGCTGGCAAAATGAGCGCAGTAGACCCGTTCCTGTTCATTTCGTTGTCAGGTCTTCTGTTGCAGGACTGGGGTGCCCGCGCAAATCGAATCCCTCGTGGAAGCGCTGGAGGCCGCATAACGGCCCGTCGCACGCCGCTGCGCAAGGCAAACAGACAATTCCGCAAGCACAAGAAGAAATGGACAAAGCCCGCAGATTGCGGGCTTTGTTACAAAATGTAACGTGATAAATAATTTATTTGATAGAATCGAATTTCTGTTTTTGCATGGTCGAGAATGATATGAGTCCACATCAAAGCTTTATCGCAACTGGCATCGTCCTGATAGTCGTCTGCATTGTCCTGTCCGCCTGGGCCTTCAGGTGCGAAATACGCAAGAATAATAAGCGCGAACGCTGCAAGTGCTGTAATCGGCCGCTCTAGCAGTAATCAAAGGGCGATCTGCAGCTGGTCGAAGTCATCGCGCCGCAAGCCAGTTATTTGCGGCTCTTTTTTTGGCAGGCGCACGGCCAGTTCGATGACGTCCGCACGCACAATGCCACAACGCCCAGGCGATCTCCAAGGGCTGTCATGTTCATCGCCAGCAAATGTCCGGCTTGTTCCATTTGGCGCAAGCGCATGTATTCGGGACTCCACCAGGGCACGCGCTGTTTGTCGCTGAGCCAGTCGCGCACGGTGCGCTCGTCGCGGCGCAGTGCGCACCATATCAGCCAAGGGAAGGTCCATGACGAAGTGCGCAAGCCCGGTGGGGTTGCCGTGTCGCAGATTGGGAATCTCATTTGTTATTTTTGATTATGATGGATCGAAGACCATAAATCGGTATTGCGATTTCCATCTCGAGGAGAACGGGGATTCTTCAGGTTCGCACAATACTTCGCATAATTTATATTATGTCAAATTGACGATGGAGGTTAGCTGCCCTTCGTTCCCGGTGACGAGTTCCCACATTACTTCCACCTGGCGCACGGCACTTTGACTGGCCGCAAGCTGTTCGCCAAATTGCCCTGTTGCCTGTTCGTCGTACAGCGATTTTTCAGTCTGTCGGAACGTAGCAACCAACGGGCACCCGTTGATTTGAGCGTATCGTTTCTCCCTGCGTTGCATCATGGCTTGCCGCTGCCGCTGCAACTTTGCCTGCAACTGTAGTCGCCGTCGCTCTAGGTGTCGGTGCTTCGGGTCTTCACCCTGACGTTCCGGGAATTCGCTGCCTGTTACTGGAAGCCGTGATGCGCAAGGTTTTCTGCTGGCAGCCAGAAACAGCTAGCCCGCTACCTTCGTCCTGCTTCTTCGTCGCTGATGCCGGCATGCGACCACTGCCCATGGGCCGGCGCCAGTTCCCGCGGCATGCTGGTCTCGATTACGGCACGGCAGCCTTCTCTCCCGGTGCGTTTTGCCCCCGATTGAATCCGTGGACCTCCAAAAATCACCGGCCTTGTGTTCTATATTTCACTTTTACTGGCTATGCCGATGCTTTCCATGACTCTGGCGACATTGTCCTTGCAAGCCAGATCATCAGGTTTTGCATCGATCAGTTGAATCAGCGACAGCAGATGGGCTTTGTTCTGGGCTAGGCGGACTTCGAGTGATTCAATATCCGCAATCTTCTTTTTAAGGGCCACCATCAAATCATCATGGCGCCATGAGGATATATCCTCTGGCAGGACTTGCCTGATTTCGTCCAGGGAAAAGCCAGCCTGCTGCGCATCACTGATAATGGACAGCACCGCCACCGCTTCAAGCGGATAGTCACGGTAGCCGTTCGATTGCCGGCTCACGACTTTCAGCAAGCCCTTCGATTCGTAGAATCGAATCGTCGATGCGGCAAGGCCACTGCGCTTGGCCAATTCACCAATTTTCATAGTTTTTCCTGTTGAGCAATCGTTTGCAACATTGTATTAGTCATTATTGCGGTTTGTTATTCTGCAGCGCCTTGAGTAGCGCTTGCGCCACTTCCTTGCTCGATCCGGGATTCTGGCCCGTGACGAAGCGGTCATCTGTAATCACGAAGCTGTCAAACGGGATAAGGCCCTTTGCATAACGCGCCCCCTTGCTCTCCATCTCACTTTGCAGCAGCCAGGGCACTTTTGGGATGGTCCTCCACATGGTTGAAAGTACCAGGCCATGTCCGCTGACACGGCACGATCAACTATAAGCTTGAAGCCAACTTCAAGGTCAAGGGGCCAATGCGCTGCCGATGTTTTTTCTGTTCAGGGGATGGCAGTTCTGCAAACGGTTGTCTCGATCGGGATACATGCGCAATATTTTTTCGTTTTAGGGCTTGACCTTCAAGTTAGCTTAAAGCTTATCGTGAGCGTATCGCAACCTTGGAAAATAACGATGAAACCCTTCACTGCACTGTCGCTGCCCAATGGGGCAGTCATTCCGAACCGCCTGGCAAAGGCCGCCATGGAAGAGAATATGGCGGATAAAGATCATGCTCCTTCGGCGGAGCTGATTCGCCTGTACCGTGCGTGGGCTGACGGTGGCGTCGGCCTGATGATCACTGGAAATGTGATGATCGATCACCGCGCCATGACGGGACCGGGAGGCGTGGTTCTCGAGTCCGAACAGTTTGGCGAACGTTTTGAGCAATGGTCCCAAACCGCCCGCGCACAGGGCGCGCAGATCTGGATGCAGATCAATCACCCGGGACGCCAGATGCCCGCTGCAATGGGACAGGAAACCATCGCACCGTCACCCGTGCCCATGGACCTGGGGAACTTCTCAAAGCAGTTTTCGGCTCCGCGGGAGATGACGGAGGCCGACATTGCCGACGTCAGGCAACGCTTTGTCAGGACCGCACAGCTGGCCGAAAGGTTCGGTTTTACGGGCGTGCAACTACATGCCGCACACGGCTACCTGATCAGCCAATTCCTGTCCCCCATCACCAACAGGCGCACTGACCGCTGGGGCGGATCACTTGAAAATCGCGCGCGGCTGCTGGTCGACATCGTCAAGGAGGTGCGGCAGGCCGTGGGCAAAGGCTTTGCCGTTGCGGTGAAGCTCAACTCGGCGGATTTCCAAAAGGGTGGCTTCAGTTCGGATGACGCCAAGAAAGTTGTCTCCATGCTCAATCCCATGGGGGTGGACCTGATTGAATTGTCCGGCGGCAGTTATGAAGCGCCGGCCATGCACGGCCAGACACGCGATGGCCGCACGCTTGCCCGCGAGGCCTATTTTCTGGAATTTGCCAAAGACATCGCAACGGTGGCGCGGATGCCCATCATGGTGACAGGCGGCATACGCCGTTATCAGGTAGTGGAGCAAGTGTTGAGCAGCGGCATCGATATGGCGGGCATGGGCACTGCGCTGGCGATCAATCCGCGCCTGCCTGAAGCATGGGCTTCTGACACATCAGCAACTCCGTTGCTTAGAGCGATCACCTGGAAAAACAAGGTGCTGTCGTCCATCGCCTATATGGCGATGGTGAAGTATCAACTGCGACGCCTCAGCCAGGGAAAGCATACCAGGCCCGATGTGGCCCCTGCCCTGGCGCTGCTGATTCAGCAATTGGAAACCAAGGTCAAGAACTGGCAGTATCGCCGCAGGATGGATAAACCGCGCAATGCCTGACGCCGCGGTGCTCGCATACCGGCCAGACTGCTTATAAACCAACTTTTCCAAATCAAACATTGAAGGGGCAAGCAATGCATATGAAAATTGCCGCGGCAGTATCTGGATTTCTTTTGAGTACTGCGGCAAGCCCGTCCCGGGCCGACAATCCTGTCGACAGCAAGCAGACCATCATTCACATCGCCGGTCATGCTGTCCCGGTGACGGCCGGGGGCTTGTATGATCGGTTCCGCTCAAATCCGCCCCTGTCCGTCATCGAGTCGGAAGCGCCGGACCTTGACTTGAACTGGTTCAGGGGGATTAAGAAAGAACAGGTCGCCATCGGCTTCGAGTCCTACTCACCGAATTTTTATTATAAAAACAGCAAAATCACTGCCGTATTTACGGCAGACCTACAAAGGTTGAAGGAACTGATGCCGGAAGAGATCCTGAAGGAAGTCCAGCCACTGCAAGTGTGGCCAGGCCGTGGTGCGGTGGCGTTGACCGCCTATGCATATGCGTACTGCGACAACGACAGCTACAATGAAATTTCATTGGCCATAGTGACCAACCAGCCTGGCACGTCCAGTTTTGGTCCGTTCACCCTGATTGCCCAATCGCTGTCCAATGATTTCTGGGGCTATGTGCTGAAACTGCCTGTGAACACGGAACTGGCCAGGGTGCGTGGCGTGCTTGGATACAATCTGCCCAAGTGGTTGACCGATATCGATCTGAAGGAAACGGAAGGAAGCATTTCCTTCGAGGTCAAGGATAGCGACACGGGCAAGCTTGATTTTGTTTTTGCGGGAAAAAAATTGGGCGACCTCTCGCACAAGGCCGGCCTGGTGAAAAACAGCTTCACAAACCAGGATCGGGACGGGAAGCTGACTTATGGCTATGCCGTTTCCCGGCAACTTAGCTATGCATCGAGTAGCAGCGCAGAATCTGTAGACCTGACGCTGGGCGACGGCAGCTTCTCCACCTACATCAAGACGCTGAAGCTGGGGAAAATGATGAAATATGAATACGTGCCAGAATTCCAGAGTGCACTGTATGCGCCGAAGCCACTCGCTGCCCTCGACGCCGAAAAATGATCTTGCGCGCATCTCGCCAGGCCCGCAGTAACAGCGGGCCGGCGGGCGCCAGGGGGGGATCCACCGGCGCCCGTGGCTGTTAGCCTCGCACAAACGCCAGCAGGTCGGCGTTGATCGTGTCGGCGTTGGAAGTCGGCATGCCGTGCGGGAATCCCGGATAGGTTTTCAGGATGCCGTTCCTCAGCAGCTTCGCCGACAAGGGCGCGGAATTTTCATAAGGGACGATCTGGTCGTCGTCGCCATGCATGACCAGTACGGGAATGCTGATGCTCTTCAAGTCGTCGGTGAAGTCGGTCTGCGAGAAAGCCACGATACCGTCGTAATGGGCCTTGGCACTACCCATCATGCCCTGCCGCCACCAATTCAGGATGACGCCTTCCGACGGCTTGGCGTCGGGGCGGTTGTAGCCATAGAAAGGGCCGACAGGAATGTCGCGGTAAAACTGCGCCCGGTTCGCCGCGAGCTGGACCTGGAAGTTGTCGAAAACCTCCTTGGGGAGGCCGCCCGGATTGCCGTCGGTCTTCACCATTAAGGGCGGCACCGCGCTGATGAGCACCGCCCTGGATACGCGATCCTCGCCATGACGGGCAATATAGCGGACGACTTCGCCGCCGCCCGTGGAATGGCCGATGTGGACGGCCTTCTGCACGCCGAGGTGGTTCACGAGCGCCGCCACGTCATCGGCATAATGGTCCATGTCATGGCCGTCCCCGACTTGGCTGGAGCGCCCATGGCCGCGACGATCGTGAGCCACTACCCGAAAACCGTTGGCCAGGAAAAAGAGCATCTGCGCATCCCAGTCGTCAGCGCTGAGCGGCCAGCCATGATGGAAGAAGATCACCTGCGCCTCGCGCGGCCCCCAGTCTTTGTAGAATATCTCGACTCCATCCTGCGTTGTGACATATGCCATGGTCCGTACTCCTATGTAATGTGTGAGTTGCCACCTGGTGAGGTATGAGCTGCTTGCTGTCACTCGGTAAAATCCTGCTCCTTTACGGTTTGGGCGAGGCGACGGGAACGACTCGAACGGCCTGGCAACGTTTGCTTTCAGGACGGATCCCCCCGCCCTGCCTGCCCAGCCGTGGCTCTACTCTAAGACTAAAGTCAACGTTAATGTCAATGCTCTTTTGATCTGGCACAGGAATCGGAGAATTGGCGCAGTGCCGTTGCCTGATGTTCTCCCCTCCCCGCCCGCCGTGCGCGTGGGCCTGCGCCCGCGCCACGCTCCCTGCGCACTGATACGCAAGGCCAATCTTGCCGGCATCGCCCCGAAGCCTGGCCGCGCCATGCGTTGAGCAGTATTTGACAGAAAATTTGGCTCGCTGCTTATTATTTTTATGCAAGTAACAAATGGATGTAACTTTTTGAGCCGAGATGTTACTTGTTTTATCGTTCAATAATAAAGATGATGATGAGAAGAAATGTATGACCGTCGAACGCAGTATGCATCACTGGATTTTCAGGGTATTTCTTTCTTGTACAAAACCACGACAAGGTAAAATATGGCACAAATATCGATGGGCGTTCGTCGTTCCATTTTGGAAATCCAGACCAATTTCGAGAACAAGACGGATACTGAAACCCTGGAAAACCTGATGACGGCCTGGGCTGGCATCAAGGCGCTGGATTCCTCCAACCTCAATTCATTTTTTGTGCTTGGCGGTTATCACGGCGAACCGTTCCGCGGCGCTGGATATGGCAGCAGCGCATGGTGGGGCGGCTGGTGCAATCACGGAAACGTCCTGTTTCCAACCTGGCACAGATTGTATCTGGTGAAACTGGAAAAGGCATTGCAAAGCATTCCAGGATGTGAAAGCGTGATGTTGCCGTATTGGGATGAAACAGATGAATACTCACTGGCGCAAGGCATACCATCCTGCCTGACGGACGAGTTTTTCACCTATAGCAATGGAAATAAGATTCCGAATCCGCTGCGCTCATTCACGTTTCCAGTCAATATTACGGATAATATCTCCACGGACCAGGAAGGTGGCGCGGGAGGCTTGTATACCAAGAATGCAGGCTACACGACGGTTCGCTACCCTTATTCCGGCCTGGTGGGCACGCCTGCCAATCTGGCCGTGACTAAGCTGCACAACAGCCAGTGGAACGCGGCCGAAGCGGTTGTCGTGCTTAACCAGAACGTGGTTAATTGGCTCAATCTTGCCGTTATCAATATTCAACCGGATAACGTCAATAACAATACAACGATATCGGCCGGCATCCATACTGCCTACCAGAATTGTTTGAATGCGCCCAATTATACGGTTTTCTCGAATACGACGTCTGCCCAGAATTACAATGATTTACTGAGTACCGGTGAAACTCTGGCAGTGCCGCTTGAACAGCCGCATAACGATATGCACGTCGCGGTCGGCGGCGTCGATATTACAACGGTCGCCACGCAGAATTTTGACGGATCGCCGATCGTTGGCGCCAATGGCGACATGGGTGAAAATGACACGGCGGGCCTGGATCCGATTTTCTATTTCCATCACTGTAATGTCGACCGCATGTTCTGGGTCTGGCAAAAGAAAACTGGCAACCTCAACACACTCGATATCATTCCCCAATATCCGGGCACCAATTCTGTCGATAATCAGGGACCTACGCCCGGGGTGGCCGGCAATGTCTGGCTGTCGATGGACTCGCCGCTGATGCCATTTGTCGATGCGAACGGCAAGGTGCAAGTCGCCAGCGATGTGGTGAATATCGAGCAGCAGTTGAATTACACCTATTCGATCGGCTCGCTTGACCAGGCGAGCTGGCCGCAAACCGGGGCGTGCCGACAACAGATGCTGAACGTATCGGAAGGTTACAGCGGCCAGGTATTGACGGTGTCTGGCGCCAACAAGGCGGCCGTCCGCGGCTCCTTCCTGATCGCAGGCTATGCCACGGTGAATGGCCAGAAACACCTGGTCGGCGTCCAGTCCGTCCTGAGCCGGAATGCGATCCAGGGTTGCGCCAACTGCCAGACGCATTTGAATGTCAAGGCACACTTCAGTTTGAATCACCTGCCACAGAGTGTGGTAGCGAATTCCGACACGACCTTCAGTGCAGAAATTGTCGGCCACCAGGCCGATCCTGGCGTAAATACGCTGGCGCTGGCGTCGACTGCGGCGCCCCTCAGGAAGGCCTTGCGGGTCAGCCTGAAATAAACGGGATAGCAACAGCAACGCAGGCTGAAAGACATGGAATTGCGCTCTTTCAGCCTGCGTGATCCACGTATCTCTTTCAATTTGTCCTACCGCAAAGAATTCTTTGTCTGGTAACAGGAGCATGGTGAAAATTATGCGGAAGGATAAAGTGACCCTCCCCCACGCATGGCATCCTGGAGCGGCGGCACGTGCCCGCTCTCTTATCGGATCGGCAAGCTGGCTTTCCCCCCGGCCTGCTCGCGATCTGCTCCTGCTATTTTGCTTTTCCTGGCTGGCAACCTTGCTGCCGCTGCTGCCACACCAGGTACCGACCCTGTGGCTATGGGGAGCGCTCAGCGGCGCGTGTCTGGTAACGACATCCTGGCTGCTCTTTCACCTGCATCGGCGGCGCAGTGCCATCTGGTCCCTGCTCGGATGTAGCGCCCTGATCAGTATTGCCAGCCTGGGCGACTTTTGGCGCGTGTCGCCTGTTTTCCTGTTGTCGCAGTGCCGTAGCGCCATGCAGGAAGCATTCCTCACCGGGATAGGGCGGCATATCGAATTTCACTTCCAATGGTTCCCCATCACGACTGTCGCGATGCTGCTGTGGATATGCCTGGGTTTTCATGCCGTCGCAGTACCAGGGCAAGGCTCCGTTGCGGCCGGCACAGGATGGTGGCTGCGCATCCGGCGCGGCATGCGGGCGCAGATCTTGCCGCGCCTGGCGTATTGCTTGCTGATGCTGTTTTGCATGGCGATAGCGATGAGCGGATTTGAATCGCTTGGTATCGTCGTGCAGAAAAATTTGAGTGCGGATGGGTTTGTCTGCGCAATGTTGTGCGGTATGTCCTTGTATCACCTTGTATTGACTGTGTATGTGTATTTCTCTGCTCACCGATATGTAAATTTCTCACTTGAAAGATGATTGAAATTATGGAACAGATAAATCAAGACGCCAAATCAAAAAACCCATTGGTTGGAATGTTTCCCGATGGCGTATATCCGGCGCATACAGCTGAAATGAAAAAGATCATGGATGAGTTGCGGGTGATCGTACGCAATCCAGTGGTCGAAGCGGCTTACAACACCGCCATTGCCAACCTGGATCCATTCATCATGGAACTGGGCATGCAACAGGAAAATCCATGGACCAATACCACGGTGGATGATTTCGTCGGCTATTTCGACAAATGGTTTACCTTCCTGCCGCAGCCAGACAGCGGCCTGGGTTTCATTGTTCCATTGACCTTTTTCTATGTGAATAATCCGCAGGCATTCTATTTCATGAACAGGTTGCAAAGCAAAAGCGGTCATGCGGAAGAATACTCGAGGGAGATATTCAACTGGTCGGTCAGATTCATCAAGGAGCGCGGCCATTTCATGGACTCGCCTGCATCCATCAATCAGGATTATCTGAAGGAATGGATGGCGACGTTTCCGAACAGGGACTTCATCATTCCCCCAGGCGGCTTCAAGACTTTCAATGAATTCTTTACCCGTCGCCTGAATATCAGTGCCGCCTACAATCCCCGGCCTGTTTCCGATCCCGAGGATAATTCCATACTGGTGGCTTCAGGCGATACCGAAATCAACTTCATCGAATCGAACCTCACGCTCAAGACTTCCCTGCCGGTCAAGACGCGGGAATTGAATGTAACGCAATTGCTGAATAATTCCAAATTTGCCAGGCATTTCGTGGGCGGCACCGCCCTTTCCTGCGTATTGATGCCGACCAGTTACCACCATTACCATGCGCCGGTCAGCGGCAATATCGTGGAAGGCATGGAAGTTCCGGGTATCTACAACGGCATCATGGATGGCGAGCACTGGTTCGGCGAAGGCAATATCGGCGAAAGCGATACCGACTTCAGCATTTTTGAAGACTTCCACCGTGCCTATTTCATCATCGAAACGGCGGATTACGGCTACGTGGCAGTGGTGCCGGTCGGACTGAACACCATCAGCGCGATACATCCATCGGTGGTGAGCGACACCTACGTGCGTCCGGGCGGCACCCCCGTCAAGATCAAGAAAGGCGAGGAACTCGGTTATTTTGCTTATGGCGGATCGCTCAATATCCTGCTGTTTCAACCTGGCGTGCTCGATTGTATTTCCGTCTTGCAGGGACAGCGCATCGGCAGCATGTCGAAGGTGAAAAAATAGGCGCCTGTCTTAAACAATAGCTTCTTGCGTGCGTATCCTTGGGAAACGCACGCAAGTTGCAGTTGCAATTCACACTGTCAGACACGATTCATTCCATTAAATGTTCTTGCAAGCCACTGCATTCGCCTACATCACCACCCCACAGCGCCTCCTCGACAGGCGATTCTTGTCGCATGGACAAGTTCACCACTGCTGAATTAGCTCTCGGCCCCGGGTCCTCACCTGCTGCCTCGGGCACGCGCAATCCGCACTAATTCGTTGCCCGATAGAACAAAAATGCCATGCCCTTCACCCGTGCACGCGTTGACACCCCGCGGTGCCTGTCCTATAGTCGCCGGGTTAACAAGAAATGAGAATGAGAATCATGTTCATCAAAATGAAGAAACGGCTCGTTTGCCATCTCCTGATGGCCGCCGCCCTGCTGCTGGCTGGCGGCGCGCAGGCGCAAGTGGCCGGGCAGGACACGGGGGCCAAGCAGCTGTGGCAACTGATTGACTATGTTGCCGTCGATTACAGCGGCGCCGTCGAGCACGGCAAGGTGGTGAGCGAGGCAGAGTATGCGGAAATGCTCGATTTTACCGACAACGCAACGACGCAGATCGCCGCCCTGCCCGCCCACGCCTCGAAAGCGACCATTGCCGCCGCCATCGCCGACCTGCGCAAAGCCGTCGTCGCCAAGGCGGATGGCGCGGAAGTCAAGCGCCTGGCGCACCACGCGAATGGCTTGCTGATCGCCGCCTATCCGATTCCCGTGGCGCCGAAAGTGCTGCCCAACCTGGCGCGCGGCGCCGCCCTGTATGCGGCCCAGTGCGCGTCGTGCCACGGCGTGGCCGGCGGCGGCGATGGTCCGCTGGCGGCCAGCCTGGAACCGAAGCCGATCGCCTTCACGGATGGCGAGCGGGCGCAGTCGCGCAGCCTGATGGCGCTGTACCAGGTCATCTCGCAAGGCGTGGCCGGCACCTCGATGGCGAGCTTTGGCCAGCTGTCCGAAGAAGAGCGCTGGGACCTGGCCTTCTACATCGGCGGCATGTCGCACGATGCGGCGGCAGGCGCGCGCGGCGAAAAACTGTGGCAGGACGATCCGCGCAGCAAAAAACTGTACGCGGACCTGGCCGCCGTGACGACGCTGACGCAGGAAGCGGCGGCCGCCAAGCTGGGCGCGGACGAGGCGCAAGCCTTGACGGCGTATCTGCGCAGCCATCCGGACAAGGCCGAGGCGCACAAGCCGGCCGGCCTGGCCCTGTCGCGTTTGCGCCTGGCCGAAAGCCTGGCCGCCATGCACGCGGGCGACCGCGCGGGCGCCACGCGCCTGGGCCTGTCCGCCTACCTGGACGGCTTCGAACCGATCGAGCCGATGGTCGGCGCGCGCAACAAATCGCTGCTGCTGGCCGTGGAAAACGCCATGCTGGCTTACCGCTCGGCCGTGGCCAAGGGCACGGTGGCCGATGCCGACGCAGCCGGCGAAAAGCTGCAGCAACTGTTTACCCACGTGGAAGCGGAACTGGGCGACGCCAAGGCCGATCCGATGACGACCTTCATCGGTGCCCTGACGATCTTGCTGCGCGAAGGCGTGGAAGCGTTGCTGATCGTGATCGGCATCATCGCCTTCCTGCGCAAGGCCAAGCGCAACGATGTGCTGCCCTACGTGCATGCGGGCTGGGCCAGCGCCCTGGTGGCGGGCGGCCTGACGTGGGTGGCGGCAACGTATCTGGTGACCATCAGCGGCGCCAGCCGCGAAGTGAGCGAAGGCCTCGGGTCCGTGTTCGCGGCCCTGGTCTTGCTCAGCGTGGGCCTGTGGATGCACCAGAAGAGCAGCGCCGGACGCTGGCAGGAATACCTGCACGAGAAACTCACGGCAGCCATGTCGCGGCGCTCGGCCTGGGGTCTGTTCGCCCTGGCCTTCATCGCCGTCTACCGCGAAGTCTTTGAAACCGTGCTGTTCTATTCCGCCCTGGCGGCGGACGGCAATGGCGGCGCCCTGCTGGGCGGCTTCCTGGTGGCCATCGTGCTGCTGGTCGTGATCGCCTGGGCCTTGCTGCGCACCAGCGCGCGCATGCCTATCGGCAAGTTCTTCTCGTGGACGTCCGCCTTCGTGGCCGTGCTGGCCGTGATCCTGATGGGCAAAGGCGTGGCCGCGCTGCAGGAAGCGGGCTGGGTCGGCGTGAGCCCCGTCGATTTCATCCGCGTCGATCTGCTGGGCATCCTGCCGACCCTGGAAACCTTGCTGGCGCAAGCGGCCATCCTGGCCATCATCGTCGCCGGCTATGGCTGGAACCGTTTCTCGGCAGGCAAGCACAAGCTGGCCTGAGCCGGTAACGTCCTGCGGTAACTAACAGCCCCCGATAGCTGCCGGCAGCTATCGGGGGCTGTTGCATTGCGGCGGCTTATCGCGCAATGTTGCCTGGCGCATTGCCGTGGCGATGCACTCTGACTCCTGCCAGCCAGGTCTCCTCCACCACGATGTCGCGCAGCTTGCGCACCGTCTCGTCCAGCGGGTCTTGCGCAAGGATCACCAGGTCAGCCCGCTTGCCGGCCTCCAGCGAACCCACCAGATGATCCATGTGGCAATGCCAGGCTGCATCGAGCGTGACGGCGCGCAAGGCCGCCATGCGGCTCAGGCACTCGCCCGGATTCAGCACTTCCTTCCCCGACGTCGCTTCCATGGTGCGGAACACCGCCTGCTCCATCATGCGCAAGGGCCCCAGCGGCGAGACGAAATGGTCCGAGTGCAAGCTGATGTGCATACCCGCTTGCACTGCCGAATGGCAGCGGTCCAGCAACTGGGCCCGCTCCCGGCCAAAAATGGTGCTCTGGAACGAGTACCCCCAATAGCCGACGTGGCCGATGAGGAAACTGGGGTTCAATTGCAGTTCCGCCATTTTATTGATGGCTACATCATTCAGCAGCGATGCGTGCTCGACGCGCAGGCGCAGCTTGCGCCGCTTTTGCGCTTCCTCTTCGCTGATGCCGCCCGGCTGCGCCGTCAATACCTGCTGGTAGCTGTCCAGCACATATTCCACCGCCTTGTCGCCGTTGGCGTGGACCAGCACGGGCCAGCCCTGCCCCACCGCCTTGCCCAGCATGCTTGTAAACAAGGATGTCTGGGGGTAATTGCTCAAGCCGGTGTCGGGCACGCCAGGTATCGAATGTTCATGCGCGCAGGCATAAGGCTGGTTCTGGTAACCGGTCAAGCCCTGGTTGGAGCCATCGGCAATCAGCTTGATCGCCTTGATGCTGAAACGCTGGTCGCCGTGGCTGTCCAGGTCCGGCTTGTAATGCTGCAGCCATTTGTCCAGCGCTGCGGCTTCGGGTTTGGTAAACAGCGCGGCACCGATGCGCACGGGACCGAGGTGGGCCGCCAGCTTGAGCAGGCCGATCTCCAGCTGCGGCTGCTCGGTGGCGCCCAGGCCGGCGTCGAAGACGGTGGTAAAGCCCATGGCGGAGGCATTCTCCAGCACCTGCTTCAGGCTAGCGATAAATTCCGGCAGCTTGGGCTGCGGCGCGGCCAGCAGCGCTTCGGCGATCTTGATCTCGGTCAGCACGCCGGAAGGGTTGTCCTGGATGTTCGCCGCGTTCAGCGCAGCGGTATTCAGATAGGCAAGGTGGCCGGAAGAGTTCATCAGCAGGATGGGCACCGTGCTGCTCAACGGGTCCAGCTGGCTGGCGGTGATGTCTTCCCAAGGCTGCATCAGCGAAGGATCAACGCCAAAACCGAGCAGCCAGGGATTGCCTTTCTTGTCTTTCTGCAGCTTTTCCGGCTGCGCCAGCGCGCTGAGTATCTGCTGGCGGATGCTCTGGAAACTGTATTCCGGATTCAACTCCTGTTGCCGGGGTGCCTGTTGGAAAGGCGTCAGCGACAGCCAGCTCTTGTACAGCGCGCTGGGCAGCACGTGCATGTGGGCTTCGACGAAGCCTGGCAGCAAGGTACGGCCATGCAGGTCCGTCTCGTCCGGCTGGTGCGCCTGCATGGCCTGGCGCACTTCGTGCAGCGTGCCCGTGGCGATGATGGTGCCGCCGGCGATGCCCAGGGCATCCACCTGCTCGCTGCCGCCCGTGGCCAGGGTATGGATGACGCCGTTATGAAAGATCACGGCTTGCGGCCCCAGCTTCCCGCCGTGCGGCGCATATGCCTGTTGAAACGCGGCATCCAGTTCGCCGCTGAGTGCGGTTTCCGTCAGCAGGCCGCTGGTCAGCGTTGGCAGGTGAGGCAGGTTGCAGCAGGCGCAACCGAGGTGGTCATGGCTCATGCAGATTCCTATCAGAAGTAATTGATTTAAATCAATGAAGTCATCCTTAATTCTGCATCGAATATACCCAACAACAGAATATCGGGAGAACGGCATGTTTTTACCGGCTCGCCGGCTGCCAGTAACTGCCATACAGCATAGCGAATTGAAAATCCAAAAGACTCAAACATTGTCACCTGAATGTAAAAGTCTGCATGTGTTTTTCAGAAACCCTGCAATATATTTATTCTCCGTGATAGCTCACCATTCAATTTCCCGATAGACAATAGACAGATATTTATCATCGCGTGACAATTGAATGGTAATATTTTATAAACTTTAATAATACTCATTCTTGACGCGAAGACGCGCGCGGTGGCGGGTGGCCCGGGAAATACCGTCTGGGTATCGGCGCCGATGGCGAAGCGGATTCGCATCGCGCGGTATTGCTGGTGCAGACCCCGGCGATAAAACGCAAGTTGGTGGAGCACTATTACACGCAGGACCGCTCGACGTCCTTTTGCCGCCTGAAGAATTAAGCAATACACGAGAAATTATTGCGAAACCGCAAAGGACATAAGCAGTCGCCATGCATAACGGCGCACGGCGCCGCTTATGGACAGCACAGTGGACAGCGCAGTGCGCAATCATTTATTGGTGGCCGGCGGAATTTTCTTTTTAGAAATCAAGCGGCTGCTGGAAAATGCCGCCGGCGTTCTTTGAAACGCCGGCGCATTCGACTCGATGGTTTGCTGCGCCTGTCTACCCTTGGCTTTCACGCACTGTTCCCGACGTTGAAAATCCGGTCTGCGCCTGACGCGCGCGCCAAGGCCTGCGCGGGAAGCGGCAGCTGGCGTCAGCCCACGGTCAGGTGGAACAGCGCCGTGGCAGAGCCGTGGGAAGCTTGCAGCGTGAACGGGCCATCCGCAAAGTAGGCCCTGACGCTGAAGCCGCTCATCCGGTTCAGGGTGCTCATGCCGTTGGCGTCGGTAAAGGTGATGGAGGACATGCCGCCACCCGGCTCCGTCTGCAGCGCCATCTCGCGCGGATGGGATGGTGACGACCAGCTGATCTGCTGTCCGTCAAGGGGCACGCCGTCCGGCCCCTTGAGCTGCACCGTCAGCGCCGCGAAGTTTGCCGCCGCGCTGCGTCCGGCGCCATGGATGCGCGCCTGCGTCTGTCCATCTCCCGCGTGCACGGCCAGGCTTGCGCCGGCAATGGGCGCGGGCGGCGGCGCGGACGGCGCCACGGTGAGCGAAAAAGTTGCCGTCGATGAATTATTGGCGCCGGCGACGATCGTGAAGGCCCCTTCCGCGTAGTAGCAAGCCAGGCCGTGGTTGCCAGACCTGTCGAGGGTGGCGATGCCATTCGCATCGGTGGTCAGCAGGGCACCCTCCGAATTCGAGCTCATCTGAATGGCCATGCCCTCCGGCTTGACGCCCCCCCTGAAATAGACGTCCGCCTTGGGTACCGGCTGCCCCGACGCGTCGATGAGCTTGACTTGCAGCGTGCCAAAGACGGCTTTGCCGCCGGGCACCGCGAAACCCGCGCGCGCCACGCTCTGGTGATCGCCGGATAGCACGCTCAGCGCGAGCGCGGGCGGCGCCAGCCCGGCAACCGTCTGCTTGAATGCGGCGCTCGCCCCATCGCATGCCGCTGTGACGCCGAAGCCGCCATCGGCATAGTAGGCGAAGACGGCGTTGCCGCCCATTCTGTCGAGGACGGCCACCCCATCGGCTCCCGTGACGGTGACGCTGCCAGCGCCCCCGCCCGGCTCTGTCTGCACGGCCATGGACGCCGGCTGCCCGGACGCGCTCCAGCTGACCTGGCGGCCCGCAAGCGGCACGCCGCCGGAAGACACCCGGACGGAAAGCGGCGCGAAAGTCGCGACTGCATTGCCGGCTGCCGTAACCAGCCTGTACTGGTTTTGATTGTTGCCCGATAAAATCTCTATGGTTGCGTTCGACATATTTCCTTGTAGGCGTTGAGCGATGCGATAGGGAAAGAGAAGCCGCCTGCATTGCACGTCCGCCATGCAGGCTGGAAAGGGTTTGCCGGCCATGTTAACGGGATTCCCTGCATGAAAATACACGCATTGTCACACCGTAAATAGCGAGCAAAGGAAGCGGTCAGGGCGGCGCGTCGCGCGCATCCACGTAAGCCCACGCTTGCCTGCCCGATGCCAGGGTGACGCGCGCGCGCCGGTAGGCGGCCACCTCGTAGCCGTCCGCCTGGCGCAATTCCTCCGGCGAAACTGCCAGCACGGCGCCGGGCACGCAATCCGTCGGTTCGCCGCTGCGCGAGGCGATCGGATGATGCGTCTTGCCGCTGGTGGCCACCACCTGCGCATCGTCGATGGCCAGCAGCGCCAGGCGGTAGCCCGGCAGCTGGTCGGGCTGGCTGTCGAGCAGGCGTCCGAAGGTGGCCAGCTGCACATCGGCCTGCTGCAGGGTGCCGTAGGAAAACAGGTGTTCCGTCATTGCCGCTGGAATAATTGCCATTTGCCGCTCCTTGTATAGGTAGTTGTCCGTGAATGCAATCACATCTGCCGGAAATGCTGCAGGTAGCTGCGGCTGACGGGCAGGGTTTCGTCGCTGCCGCGCAAGTGCAGCTGCGCCGTTTCATTCATGCCCCGCGTTACCTGGCTGACATATGCCAGGTTGACGATGACGGCGCGGTGTATTTGCACGAAGCGGCCCGGGTCCAGCTGTTCCCCCAGTTCCTTGATGCTGGTGCGTATCAGTGCCTCGCCCTCCTCCCACGCCACCAGCGTGTATTTCTCTTCGGCGCGCAGATAGCGCACTTGCTCAACGGGAATCAGGCGCACGCTGTTGCCCACCGATGCCCGGATCCAGTGCAGCCAGGCAGGCGCCGCGGCGCGCTGCCCCAGGCGGCTGGCCAGCTGGTCCAGCATGGCGTCCAGTGCGCCGCCATCGGCCAGCCGGGTGGCGAGCCGGCCTTGCAGCCGCTGCACCGTGTCGGCCAGGCGCGCCGGGTCGACGGGCTTCACCAGGTAGTCGACGGCGCCCTGCTCGAACGCCTGCAGCGCATACTGGTCGTACGCCGTGACGAACACCAGCTGGGCGCGGCGGGCCAGCGCGCGCGCCGTGGCGATGCCGTCCAGGCCAGGCATGCGGATGTCGAGAAAGACAATGTCGGGTTGATGCAGCTCAAACAGCTCGAGCGCTTCGGCGCCGTTGCGCGCATCGCCGATCACGGTCAGGGCCGGCCACAGGGCGGCCAGATGGCTGCGCAGGCGCTCGCGCAGCAGCGGTTCATCGTCGGCGATCAGCGCGGAAATAGTGTTCAATGCCTGCCTCCAGAAAAATGCAGTTCGGCGCGCACGCCATGCGGGGCGACCGCGTGCAGTTCCAGCCGGGCATGGGCGCCGTACACGGCCTGCAGGCGGCTGCGCACATTGCTCAAGCCGGTGCCGGGCTGCGCCGTCGGCGCCATGCCCACGCCCGTATCGCTGACCCAGACGCAGCTCGCGCCGCCGGCCGCGTCCACCGTCGCACCCACGGCGATGCGCCCGCCCGCCACGCCGGGATCGATGCCGTGGCGCACGGCGTTTTCCACCAGGGTCAGCAGCGCCATCGGCGGAAAGCGCAGGCTGGCCGCCTGCGCGACGTGGGCCACGTCGATCTGCAGGCGGTCCGGCATGCGCACCTGCATCAGTTCCAGGTAGGCGCGCACCAGCTGCAATTCCTGCTCCAGCGTGGCGCCGGCATCGTTCAGGCGCGGCATGGCGGCGCGCAGATAGGCGATCAGGTGGCGCAGCACGGGGCCCGCATTCGGCGAGCCGGACGCCACCAGCGCTTCCACATTGGCCAGGGTGTTGAACAGGAAATGCGGTTCGATCTGCGCCTGCAAGAGACGCAGGCGCGCATCCAGCAGTTCGCGCTCCAGGGTGTTTTTCTCCAGTTCGACCTGCAGGCGGTCGGCCCGTTCGCGCTCGCGCCGTTCGCTGCGCATGGCCAGCAGGGAAAACAGCACGCCGAAGACGACAGCGAGCAAGACCATCAGGAAGTGGCCGACAAGGGTTTGCGTTTGCGCAAGATAGGCAAAGAACTGGCCCCGCTGCGTGGCCAGCGCCGTGACCAGGGCGGCCACGGGCGCCATCAGCACCACGGCGCCCAGGCGCGCGGACGCCAGCGACAGCCAGCGCGGACGCAAGGCCCCCGCCGCCGAGTACGCCAGCAGCAGCACCGCGCCGATAAAGCCGATGCGGCCAAACACGCCCAGGTAGGGCGTGCCGCTGAGCAGATGCAGCAGCCACGACAGCAGCAAGGTGAAGACCGTCACGACGAGCGCCTGCCGCGCGGTCGGCAGGAACGCTGGGGTGCGGCGGGTGGTGACAGGCGCGGGCATCATGGCGCCACGATACGCGGGAAGCGGCCGCCATTCAAGCCCTGAAAACCGCCGTTCGTCGCACCGTCGCCGCCTGTTCGCGCCCGCCAGGCAGGCGGCCGCCTATGCTGATGGCTGCACACCCTGTCAGGAGAGACCCCATGCCATCCGCACCTTCCACCGCCATGCCCTGCCCCGCGCCGTACCAGGCCGCGGCCGGAACATGGAGCACCACGGCGCTGTCCGCCTCGGCCGTCTTCTGGTTCCTCGCCACCGTCATCGGCCAGCTGGTGTTTGCCGCCTACATCGTGGCCCTGTACGGCGGCCATGCCGCGCGCGGCCACTTTCAGGGCTGGAACACGGTCATGACGCATGGCCACGTGCCCGGCGACGGCATCGGCAACCTGGCCACCGGCGTGCACCTGCTGCTGGCGGCCGTCATCATGCTGGGCGGCGCGCTGCAGCTGGTGCCGCAGGTGCGCCGCCGCGCGCCCCGCCTGCACCGCTGGAACGGCCGCATATATCTGGCCGGCGCCGTGCTGGCCGCCGTGTCGGGACTGTACATGCTGTGGTGGCGCGGCGCCGTGGGCGACATGGTGCAGCATCTCGGCATCAGCCTCAATGCCGTGCTGGTGCTGCTGTTCGCGGGCCTCGCGCTGAAAAACGCGGTGCGGCGCGACATCGCGGCGCACCGCCGCTGGGCGCTGCGCCTGTTCCTGGCGGTGAGCGGCGTGTGGTTTTTCCGCGTGGGACTGATGTTCTGGCTGGCCGTCAACGGCGGCCCGGCCGGTTTCGACCCGGCCACCTTCACTGGACCGGCCCTCGGCATCCTCGCCTTTGCCCAGTATCTGCTGCCGCTGGCCGTGCTGGAAGCCTATCTGCGCTGCCGCGATGGCGGCGGCCCGATGCTGCGCCTGGGCATGGCGGCCGTGCTGGCGCTGCTGACGGTGGCGATGGGCGCGGGCATTGCCGTGGCGGCGATCGGCATGTGGCTGCCGCGCATGCACGGCTGAACGGACCGCCGTAGCCCGCAGCCGCTATCATGCCGGAATCTTTATGACAGGAAAGTAAGGCGATGACCTCAATCTCTGAACGCTTGCAGGAACTGGGATATAGCGACAGCCAGGCGCACGCCCTGGCGCAGGCGGCGCAACGCGAGGACCATGGGCCCTTGCTGCGGCACTTGCTGCTGCGCGGCCTGTGGTCCGACGTCGTCGATGAAAGCCAGCCGCAGCCGCAGTGGCTCGAGCGCTGGCGCGACCTGGGCGAGTCGGGCTTTCCCTTCATTAACTCCCCGGCCCTGCAGCGCCTGCTGGACGCCGGTGTCGATGTGCACGACCTGACGGACGTCGTGCGTTCCGCGCAGGTGTTGACGATCTACAATGTGGCCCAGCTGATCGACGACCCTTGCCGCGACCTCGGCTACGACGTCGAGGACGCGCCCGACCTGCAGCTGGCGTATCTGGCCGACGCCGGCGCGCCGCAGCGGCCCGGCAGCCTGCACGACGCACTGGAAGAGCTGGACCCGGCGGGCCGCCACGGCCAGCCCCGTTCTCTGGAACTGCGCCGGTTCGGCGCCTTGCCAGCAGCGCTGCAAGAGGAAATCCGTGGCTTGCTGGCGCAAAAAGCCTGGTCGCAAACGGCCGTCCTGTGGCAGCGCGCCGTCGGCGGCGAGCTGGCGCACTGCCTGGCTGCGATGCAGAGCCTGGCGCGCCAGCTGTAGCTGCGCCTTACCAGTAGCCGAGCAGCTTCCACCACGTGGTGCCGACGATGGCAAAGATCAGCAGTTCCAGCACGCACATGATGAAGCCGACGCGCCACCAGTTGCCCATCGTCACGAAACCACTGCCGAAGATGATGGGCGACGTACCCGTCGCATAGTGGGTCAGGGTCATCATGATGGCCGAGCCGGCCGTCATCATCAGCATGAAGGGCACGTGGTATGCGGCCGGGATCAGGTGCAGGCCGACGGTCAGGAAGGCCAGCAGCATGGCGCTGATGTGGGCCGTGGTGCTGGCAAAGAAGTAATGCGAAAACACAAACACCAGCACGAGCACGGCCGCGATCGGCAGCCAGTCCATGCCGCTGGCGACGATGGCCGCCTTCATGCCGGCCGAGAACCAGGCGATCACGCCCGTCTTGTTCAGTTGCTCGGCCATCATCACCAGGGCGCCGAACCACACCAGGGTGTCCCAGGCGCTCTTTTCCGACAGCACGTCGTCCCAGGCTATGGTGCCGGTAATGATCAGCACGAACAGGCCGACGAAGGCGACCACCGTCGCATCGAGCGAAAACGCGGGACCGAACAGCATGGCGGGCACGTTGGCCCACAACAGCAGCAGCAAACCGAAGGTGCCGAGCATGACTTTTTCCGACGGCGACAGCGGGCCCATGCTTTTCAATTCCGCCTTCGCATAGGTGACGGCGTCCGGCGTCGCCTTCAGTTCCGGCGGCGACAGCCAGTAAATGACCAGCGGCATCACCAGCAGGCACGCGAGGCCCGGCAGCAGCATGCACAGGGCCCAGGTGGTCCAGCTCAGGTGAAAGGCCTGGCCGCTGGCCTTGGCGACAAAGTCGACCACCAGCGGGTTCGGCGCCGTGGCCGTCAGGAACATGGCCGAGGTGATCGGGTTGGCGTGGTAATTGACGAGGGCCAGGTAGGTGCCGACCTTCTTTTCCGTGCCCTTGGCCGGATCCGAGTCGAAGGCGTTGGCAATCGATTTCATGACGGGGTGGACGATGCCGCCGCCGCGCGCCGTGTTACTCGGCGTAAAGGGCGCCAGCACCAGTTCGCAGATGGCCAGGCCATAGCCGATGCCCATGGTGCGCTTGCCCAGCAGCGAAATGAACAGCAGGCCGATGCGGCTGCCCAGCCCCGTCTTTTTCAGGCCGCGCGAAATCAGGATGGCCACGACGATCAGCCAGATCAGGGGATTCGAAAAACTGCTGAGCGCATCCGTGATGGCGCCCTTGGACGAGGTCGACGTCACCTGCGACAGCGAGACGATGACGATGGCCATCATCGCCATCACGCCGATGGGCATGACTTTTAAAATGATCGCCAGGATGGTGGTGAGGAAGATCGCCACCAGGCCCCAGGCCTTCGGCGTCAAGCCTTCCGGCGCCGGCAGCAATAACATGCCAACCAGCAAGGCAGTGCAAATCAGGGCCGGGACGAGCCGGAATGGGACGGCTTCCTTGAAATGCAGGAACATGTCGCGCACTGTCTTATACATCATCGTTACCTTTCACTGTGGGTCAGGCATCCTGGCAAGCGGCATCGTGCGCGCAGAGTCTCGGGCGGACGCGCGGGAAAAACGCGCCTTTGAAGATGACAGATGCCCAACAATTCTGTTCGGCAATATCATACACGCAAGACTTCACCGCCCCTTGCTCTGTAGCACCATTGCCTGCCCACTATCTTGAAAATCGTTGACCTTTGAGCGACACGTGTCGCATAATTGCCCCTTCAGTCGCCAGCCGGCATAGGCCGCTGGCCGCGCGCGTACCCGCCACCCTCTTGCGACAAGGATGCACATTGAATACCCGGAACAGCCATATCGACGCCCTGCGCGGCGCCGCCATCCTGTGCGTGCTGGTGCTGCACTTCGCGCTGGCTTACGGCCTGAAGAACAGCCCGCTCGAAGCCTTGCCCGGCTGGCTGCTGCGCGCCGCCTATCAGGGCAATTATGGCGTGACGATGTTCTTCGTCATTTCCGGCTATCTGATCACGTCGACGTCGCTGCGCCGCTGGGGCGACCTGGCGCGCATCGACCTGGCCGCCTTCTATGTCTACCGCATCGCCCGCCTGCTGCCGTCGCTGCTGCTGGCCCTGTCCATCATCGTCATGCTGGGAACGCTGGACGTGCCCTTCTTCGCCAACTCGGACGGCGGCAAGGACTTGCCGGCCAGCTATTTCGTCATCGCCATCGCTTCCGTGCTGACCTTCTGGCACAACGTGCTGATGCAGAGCGCCGGCTATTTCAATTACTGCCTGAACGTGTACTGGTCGCTATCGGTCGAGGAAATGTTTTACTTGCTGCTGCCGCTGTCGTGCCGGCTCTTGCGCAAGCGACACTGGATCCTGCTGCTGTGCGGCGCCGCCATCGTGGCCGGGCCCGCCTACCGCAGCCTGCACGCCGACAATGAAATCTACTTCATGTACGGCTATTTCGCCTGTTTCGACGCCATCGCCATCGGCTGCCTGACGGCCCTGCTGGCGCAATCCGTGCGCCTGCGACCACGCCAGGGCCAGCTGCTGCGCCTGCTGTCCGGCCTTGCCCTGGCGGCGCTGTATGTGCGCGGCATCGGCGGCCACGAAGTGTTTGGCTTTACCTGGATCGCCGTGGCCAGCGCCGCCTTCATCCTGGGCGGCACGACCGCACAGGGGGCCCGCCCGCCCCGGTTCGCGCCGCTGCAGTGGCTGGGACGCCACAGCTATGAACTGTATTTATTCCATATCATCGTGCTGGCCGGCATGCGCAACGTCGTCGACAAGGCGGGCCTCGCTTATGCGGAGCGCCTGCCTTGGCTGCTGGTGTTCCTCGCCGCGACGGCGCTGGCGGCGGCCCTCGTCGCCCGCTACCTGTCCGAGCCGGCCAACGCCGCCATCCGCCGGCGCTTCCGGCGCAGCGCCACGGCCGCGCCTTCCTGCGTACCATAGGCGATGCAGGCCCCTTTAAAAGGCGTTCCCGCCCCGGAGCACCGTTGCCCCCTGTGCGGCGGCCCGAACGGCTGCGCACCGGCCCGGTCGGGCAGCTTTGCCACGCCCTGCTGGTGCCAGGCGCAGCCCATTGACGCGGCCGCGCGCGCCCGCGTGCCGCCCGAACAACGGGGCAAGGCCTGCATCTGCCGGCGCTGCGGCATAAAAACATAGCACTTTGCCTTGTGGCAATGGCAAACTATGCTTTTTGCCATCCAGGCTAGGACGCCATGACTCCAGCACATACCAGCCGCGCGCATGCCTATTTCCAGGCGAACACGGGCTTTTCCTTCGAACAATTGATCGCTCCCCTCGATGCGTCCACCGCGGCCGCCGCTCCCGCCGGCACCCCGCTGCGCGGCGGCCCCGTGTACCACGCCATCGAACAGGCGCGCCGGCACGATGATGCCAGCTTGCCGATGGGCGCCTGGGAGCATCAGCTCAGGCAGGCCGACTGGCAGCGCGTGGCCGGGCTGGCCGCGCACGCGCTGACGCACGACAGCAAGGATCTGCAACTGGCGGCATGGCTGCTGCAGGCGCAAGTCCATCGCACGGGTGTCGACGCCCTCGCCCCCGGCTTCAGCCTGCTGCAGCAATTGTGCGCGCGCTACTGGCAGGCGCTGTACCCGGCCGACGACGAGCACCGCGCGAACATCTTCCGCAGGCTCAATGAAAAGCTGCTGCCAGACTTGCGCCTGCTGCCGCTCACTTCCGGCGAGCCCGCCTTTGCCCTTGCCGATTGGGAGCGGGCGCGGCGCCAGGAACAGCTGCGGCAGCACGGCGGCGAGCAAGTGGCTGTGGATGCGGGGCCTGACCTTGCCGGGCTCGCCGCTGCCGTGGCCGCCACGCCTGCGGCGTTCTATCTGGATCTGCAGGCGCGGCTGGACGAGGCACTGATCAGCCTGGACGCGCTGGCTGGTTGCCTGGACGAGCAGTTTGGCGAGGACAGCCCCAGCCTGAGCGCGCTGGCGGCCGTCCTGCAACAGATGCGCGACGTGGCCGCGGCGGCACTGCAGGCACGCGGCGCCTGACGGCCCGGCCCGGCGATACCTGGCCAGGAGAAAAAGTGAGCCAGGTCAAGAGAGCGCATGCCGGCCGCGTGTTTCCGGGCGAATTCCAGCCCCGCCTTGCCATTCGCACTATAATGTCGGCACCGCGTGCGGCAGCAATGGCGGCGATAGACGGTAACAATTTCGTGTGGACGCCAGTACAATAGCGTCTGGGCCTACACAGGGTTTCACTTTTGCCAGCAGTTGCCAGCAACTAACCATTTTTTTGACCAGCCAACAAACACTATGAGTTCGATGAATGAAGAGCGCGTATTAAGCGTGCACCACTGGACGGATACCCTGTTCTCCTTTACCACCACGCGCGACCCGTCGCTGCGTTTCTCGAATGGCCATTTCACCATGATCGGCCTGCGCGTCGACGGCAAGCCATTGCTGCGCGCCTACAGTATCGCCAGCGCCAATTACGAAGACCACCTGGAATTTTTCAGCATCAAGGTCCCGGGCGGTCCATTGACGTCGCGCCTGCAGCACTTGCAAGTGGGCGACACTGTCATCGTCGGCCGCAAGCCGACGGGCACCCTGGTCTCCGATTACCTGCTGCCAGGCAAGCGCCTGTACATGCTGTCGACGGGCACCGGCCTGGCGCCTTTCCTCAGCATCGTGCGCGATCCGGACATCTACGAGCGCTTCGACCAGCTGATCCTCGTGCACGGCGTGCGCCAGGTCGATGAGCTGGCTTACCACGACCTGCTGGTCGAGCATCTGCCGAACCACGAGTTCCTCGGCGAAATGGTCAGCGACAAGCTGCGCTACTACCCGACCGTGACGCGCGAAGACTTCCGCAACATGGGCCGCATCACCGAACTGATCGAAACCGGCAAGCTGTTCGAAGACCTGGGCGTGCCTGCGCTCAATCCCGCCGAAGACCGCGTGATGATCTGCGGCAGCTCGGACATGCTGCGCGACCTGAAAGACATGCTGGAAGAGCGTGGTTTCAAGGAAGGCAACACCTCGACGCCAGGCGACTTTGTTGTCGAGCGAGCATTCGCCGAAAAGTAATCGGCTAGCACCGTTGGGGCCCGGCCCCGCCGCACTGCGCGGCGGCGCCGGGCCCTTGTCGTTTCAGCGCACCCTCAACGCAGGATGGCTTGCCGGCCCGCCGCCTGCGGCCGCACCGCGCCGCGCTGGTAGTGCACGCCGTTCATGAAGCGCGGCACGGGCGTGAAGGCGTTGCTGAGGATATCGTCGTGCGCCGCATAGTAGCGCGTCTCGATCTTCAGCAAGCCCAGCACGGTCGCATCGAGCTTGTCCGTCTGGTACGGCCGGCTTTCCAGCGCGGCGCGCGCCACGTTCGACTGGCCAAGCTGCCGGTTGCTCCACATCAGCATCGGAATTTCATAGCCGCTCTTGTCCGACGCGGAATGGCCGGCGTGATTGCGGCTGTGACCGACTTCCTGGCCGTGGTCGGAGACGAACAGCAGCGAGGCGGCGCGGTCGGACTTGGCCAGGTCCGTCATGGCGATCAGATTGCCCAGCACATAGTCGCCATAGCGGATGGCGTTGTCGTATTCGTCGCGCTGGTTGCGTATCCACGCGGAGCGGCCCTGGCTGGCCATCTGCGCGCTGACGGTGTCGCGTTGCTTGTCGAAATGCGAAAAACGGCTGGGATAGCGCATGTCGTAGCTGGGATGGGCGCCCAGCAAGTGCACGACGATCAGCTTTTTCGGCGCCTCGTCGCGCAAGGCATGGCCAAATGGCTGGAACAGGTTGCCATCGAAATTGTTTTCGCCACGCCCGATGCCGAAGTTGATGAAGTCGCTTTCATCGGCCTCGCCCGCCAGCAAGCCTATCCAGCCATCGTTGCGCGCCTGGTTGGACACCCAGAATGTCTTGTAGCCGGCCGCCTCGGCCAGCATCAGCAGGTTCGGCTTGGCCATCCATGCGGTCGGATTGCCGATGTCGGCCGGCGTGAGCATCGTCATCATCGATTCCACCGTGCTCGAGGCCGGTGAAATCACGTCATTAAATACCAGCAACTGCGAGCGCATGGCGTCGAGCTGCGGCGTGGTGGCACGCGGGTAGCCATACAGCGACATCGAGGCGCGGTTCGTGCTTTCGCCGATCACCAGGATCACCGTGTGCGCGTCCTCGCCCGCGTAGCGCACCTGCCAGTCCGGCGGCGACGCCATCTTCGTTGCCAGCGCGCGCTGCATGGCCTGCATCGCTTCGAGCTGGGCATCGTACTGCTGGAAGCGCAGCGGCCAGAACAGGAGCGGGTTTTCGCGGCGCATGGTGGTATTCACGTGCAGCAGCACCAGGAACACGCACATGAAGACGGCAAAGCCCCGCTGCCATGGGCCCGGCGCCACCGGCGCCATGGCGCGCATCCGCTGCCGGCGCTGCAGGCAGTGGTCGGCCAGCATGACGGCCGCCGTCACCGCACCAAACCAGCCGGCCGCCTGCAGCAGGGCCAGGCTGTTATGCTGGAAGAATTCCGCCGTTTCCGCTTGATCTGTCGCAAACATTGCCTGCAAAACCGCATTCGGATTGGGGCGCATGCCAAAATAGCCACGTAAAAAGCCCTTGATGGCAGCATCCAGATAAAACACGGGCAGCGCAATGCGCAGCAGCAGCGTGATGGCGCCGTCGCGGCAGCCCCATGCGTTCAGCGCGCCACCCACGCCCAGCAGCAGCGCGGCCAGCAGGACGCCCAGCTTGGCGAATTCGTTCGCGCTTAACTGATCGAGGAGGAAGAACACGAACAGGCCAGCAATGCTGAGCAGGACACGGCAAAACAGGATCAGCATGGCGGCGATGGCTGGCTAGAGATAGATTGCAGGAATGATTACGGGCGACACGGCACCGTCCGCGTGGACGGGTGCGCGATTGTAGCGCAGCTTGTTGCGGTTTGTATCATCATTTCTTGTCGATAGCATCTGCGGCCCAAGGCAGCGAGCCTGGGGCCATGGCTGCGCTCCTGACAGAAACTGTCAGTACCTTTTATTATGATTTCGCCACCAACGGGCCAGCCGGCCCGTACCATGCCGACACCACCTGAGACAGGATCTTGCAATGACACGCGCCATCACCATCCTTACCGAAAACTTCGCCGACTGGGAAACCGCCCTGGTCAACTCCACGGCGCGCCTGTACTACGGCTTCTATACCCAGTTTGCCACGCCGGGCGGCCGTGCCGTCACCTCGTCGGGCGGCATGCTGGTCACGCCCCAGCTGGCGCTGGAAGCCATTTCACTCGAGGAACTGGACTTGCTCATCGTTTGCGGCGGCAGCAGCTGGCAGACGCCGCAGGCACCCGAGCTGGGCGCCCTGCTGCGCGCCGCGTGCGACAAAAACATCGTGCTGGCCGGCATTTGCGACGGCACCCGCGTGCTGGCGCAAGCGGGCGTGCTCGACAACGTGCGCCACACTTCCAATTCCGCCGAGAACCTGACAGCCGTCGGCTATGCGGGCGCCGCCCTGTACCAGGACGTGCCGTGGGCCGTGGCCGACCAGCGCATCATCACGGCGCCGGGCACGGCGCCCGTCACCTTCACGGCGCAAATCCTGCGCACCCTGGGCATAGACGACGACAACCTGCAAGCCTACCTGGCCATGCACGGGGCCGAACACGGCAAGCAGGGCTGACGCGCCCCCGACCCGCGCGGCTAGTGGGCGGCCAGGCTTTTCAGGCGCGCCACGGCGTGCGCATTGCCCGCATCGAGTTCCAGCGAGCGGCGGTAGTGCGCGATGGCTGGCGCCGTGGCACCGTCCGCCTCGAATGCTTCGGCCAGGCTGTCGTGGCCATTCGCGCTGTCCGGATACAGCTGGACGCCCAGTTGCAGCACGGCCACGGCCTGCTTCGGCTGCTGGCGCGCCAGCAGGCGGTAGCCCCAGGCATTCAAGTCGTCTTCCGGCGGATTCGGCAAGGCGTGCTGTTGCCGGATGGCCGACAGCTTCTGCCCGAGGTCCGCATACGCGCCATTGCCCAGGCTTTGCCGCAACAGGTGCGCGGCATAGGCGCCGCCGCTCTGCTGGCGCAGTGCCGGGATGTAAAAGCCGGCCACGCTGTCGATCAGCTGTTCCGGCTGGCCGCCGGCCAGGTTGCTCAGGATAATGATGGCCAGGCCATCGTCCGGATACACATAGAATGCCGAGCGGGCGCCGCCGATGCCGGCCACGGCGCGGTGGCTGTCGCGGCGGATGGTGGGCCAGCCCAGCGCCCACGGCGCCGGCTTGCCATCGCTGAAAGTCGTCGGCTGCCACAGCCTCTCCACGCTGGCGGGCGCCAGCAGGCGCCCCGACTGCAGCGCGATGAGCCAGTTGGCCAGGTCGCCCGCTGTGCTGTTGATGCCGGCGCCGGCCCGCATGAAGACGGGGAAATCCTCGATGACGTTGCGGTACCCCTTGCCGCCCCGGGCCAGCACGTAGGAACTGGCCTTGTTGGCGACCACGTCCTTCGCATCGCCAAAGCCGCTGTGCCGCATGCCGGCCACGTCGAACTGGTGGCGCTGGACGAAGTCGACGAAGGGCTGGCCGCCCTGACGCTCGATCAATTGCGCCAGCAACACATAATTGCTCTGGTTATAGCGGTAGCGCGTGCCCGGCTGGAAATCCATCGGCAGCGCCTGCACGGCTGTCCATGCCGCATCGGCATCGTCCGGCTGCGGCCCCACCAGCTTGCCGCTGCGCTGATCGAGCACGTCGGGCAAGCCCGATGTATGGTTGAGCAGCTGCGTCACCGTCACGGCTTGCCACGCAGGGGGCAAGTGCGGCAGGTAGTTGCCGATCGGCGCGGCGAGGTCGATCTTGCCCTGCTGCACCAGCTGCATCACGGCCACGCCCGCAAACGCTTTCGTGGCCGAATTGATGGAAAACAGGCTGGCGTCCGTCACCGGCACCTGGTATTGCAGGCTGGCCACGCCAAAATTGCGCGCCAGGACAACCTTGCCCCGCTGTATGACGGCCAGTTGCAGCCCGGGAATCTGGCGTTCCTGCATTTCGCTGCGCAGGAAGGCGGCGATATCGTGTTCCGCGCGGGCGGACTGCTGCTGGCTGGACGGCGCAGCCTTGGCTGCCATGGCGCCAACAGGGACGGCGGCGAGCGCCATGACGAAGATGGCGGCGGGGAAACGTACGGGCATGGTGGTTCTTTCTCGAGGACGAAGGTAAAGAAACGGACCGCGCAGCATCACATACCTATTTACCAACGTCAACGAGAATCTTGCTACTTAGAAACCTATACTTCCAGCCACACATCCTCGTACCCTTCCCGGTCGAGGATGAACTTGGCGCCGCTGGGCAAGGCCAGGTAATCGAGCACCTGCGGCAGCATCTCGTGCAAGTGTTCCGCATGCAGGGGCTGGTAAAAGTCCAGGGCGTCGTCGTGCTCGCCGCAATGGATGAACCAGCTGATGGTGCCATTCTCGGGCAACGCGACGCGCGTGCCATAGATGGGCGACTGCGCCAGGCTGCCGATGGCCAGGGCCACCATGGGTTCGGGCGCCTGCGCCGGCAAATCAAATTTATCGCAGATGCGCTGCTGTCTTTCGCTGACCATGTCGTTCATTTCTATTAAGAACCGATGTATTTATAAGATAACTGCAAGGCGCCATCGTGGCCGGACACTTCCAGGTGCAGGACCGCTTCGTCCGGCTTGCCGTCGGCAAGCAGCAGGCATTCCATGCCCAGCGGGCCGGCATCGGTGGCATACACATCGACGGGCGGACGCCCGCCCCTGCCCGCCATGAAGGCATCTGCCAGGGGCGCCAGGGACAGGCGCTGGCGCGGCGCAAAATAACCGTCCACCATGTCGACGATTTCCCCGGCCAGCGCGGGCGACATGGCCCAGCCGTCCTGCAGCGCAACGGGATCGCGCCGGTCGAGCGCCTGCACGAAGGCCTCGGCCAGCGCATATGCCTGCCGCCGCAGACTGTCGCTTACTGCCATTTCCATATGCTGACTCCTCTCGCTAGGGCAGGCGCCATTATAGTGCGCGGCAGGCGGCGGCGTCCCGCCTGGCGTGACGGCGCGGCGGGCGGGCATGCGAAACCCCGTTGTCTGGATTGGCATTCTGGGCGATAATTGCGGCCATGAACGATACCACCACCTTACCCCCATTGCCCGATCGCCTGTCGATCGACCCTAGCAGCCCTTACCACGTTGCAGCCGTGTTCGAAAACGACGTCGGCATCCGCTTCAACGACAAGGAGCGTCTTGACGTGGAAGAATATTGCATCAGCGAACGCTGGATCAAGGTCGCTTCCACCAAGTCCCTCGATCGCCGCGGCCGTCCGCTGCAGATCAAGCTGAAGGGCAAAGTCGAAGCGTTTTACCGCTAATTCACCGCTAAGCACCGCACTCCCATCGAGGCCGATATCCATCGGCCTTTTTTGCGCCTGCCGCGCGCGCCTCCTGTTCAGGCGTCACACGCGATCAGGCCGGCCGCGGCCGCCATTGGCAGCCACAACATGGCGTCCGCCAGCACCTCGTCCTGTGGCCTGCCGCTGGCCACGGCGGCCCGCCGGGCGCACTGCGCAAGCGACGCCCCGTCCGCCAGCGCCTGCAGCCAGTACCATTGCCATGGCTGCACCGCATGCATGACAATTCGATAATGCAGGCGGCTTATCGCGACAAACCCGGGCGCCGCCGCAGGCTCGGGCGGCGCCTCGCCTTCTGGCGCCGCCTGCAACTGTTCCCAGAAGGCACAAACGGGAAACGTCACGGCCAGCAGCCGCGTGCACGGCGCCATGCGCCACGCTTGCGCCCCTCCCAGCAGCAACTCCAGTCCCGGCGGCAGCAGCGGCTGGGGCTGATTTTCCAGTCCCGGCGCCCGCGCCGCCTCGCTGCGCGCCCGCTCCAGCTGCGCCAGTTCAATGGGGAAACGCAGCGCTTCGGCGCGCGCACCGGCGCCAGATTGGGTGGCGGCGAGGAAGCCGGCAAAGCCGGCGCCCAGGTCATGCAAGGTCGTGGACGTGGACGGGTGGCGCCAGATATAGGCGCGGGCAAAGAAATCGAACAGTTCGTCGCCCATCACCTTGCGCAAGACGGGATAGTCGGCTTGCAGGCATTCGAGCAGGCGCTGCACATAGCCGTCGGCATGGATGCGCAGCCGCGCCACGCCCTGTTCGCCGCCCTTGAGCACGTGCCCCGGCGCCAGGCCGTGGCGCTGCTGCGCCAGTGCCACGCCGCGCGCCGCCCCGCCCGGCGCCGTCATGGCCGTCAGGAACCAGGCTTGCAATTGCGCCAGCGGCGCCTCGGCCGCGGACAGGGCAAGGACCACTGGTTCAGGCATGGATGGCCTCCAGGTGAAAGCCCAGCGGCGTCGAGGTGGCGCCGCCCGTGGCCGCCGCCATGGCGTCCTGCGCAAACACGCCCCGTTCGGCCGCGCGCGCCTTGTCCAGTTCGGCCAGCAGCTGCGGATACGGCGGAATCTTCGCATCCCACTCCAGCAAGGCCGACACGCCGCCCGTCAACTGCTGCGCCAGCGCATACAGGCGCCAGACGGCGGCCGGCACGGGCGCGTCGTGCGTGTCGACCAGCACGTCGCCGCAATCGGTGGGCCCGGCCAGGTGCAGCTGCACGATGCGGTCGTGCGGCAACTGGCGGATATAGGCCGCCGCGTCAAAGCCATGGTTATGCGCGGACACGTGGACATTGTTGACGTCAAGCAAGAGCCCGCACCCCGTGTCCTCGGCCAGGCGCCCCAGGAATTCCCATTCCGGCATGCTGGAGCGGGAAAATTCCACATAGGTGCTAGGGTTTTCCAGGATCAATGGCCGTCCGAGGAATTCCTGCACCTGGCGCACGCGCGCGGCCACATGGCGCAGGCTGGCGTCATCGAGCGGCAGCGGCAGCAAGTCGTGGCTGTTGAGGGTGGCGGCGCCCGTCCAGCACAGGTGATCGGAAATCCACGCGGGCCGGACCTCGGCCGCCAGCTGGCGCAGCTGGCGCAGATACGCGAGGTCCAGGGGCGCGCTGCTGCCGATCGACAGCGACACGCCATGCATGACGATGGGCACCTGCGCCGCCACGCGCTCGAGCACATGGCGCGCATAGCCGTGGTTGTCGATGAAGTTCTCGCTGATGATCTCGAACCAGTCCACCTGCGGCCCGTGGCGCAGGATGTGCTCATAGTGCTGCGGCCGCAGCCCCACGCCCAGGCCCAGGTTCGGCAGGCCCAGGCGCGGTGGCGCGCCGGTCGTGGCGGCCGGCATCAGGTCGACGGCGGCAAGGCCAGGCGCAGGTCGGTGGGCGCCGGCGCCGCACCCACGGGCGTGCCGCGCGCCGCCATCACCTTGCCGTAGGCTTCCCAGGCCTTGTCATAGACATTGTCGCCCAGCGAAAACGTCAGGGTCTGCTGCAGCGGCTGCGGGTGGTGATCGGGCGCGGGACCGAAATCGTACAGCACCATGGTGGCGGACTCGGGCGGTTGCGTCTTGGTGGTGTTCGGATACAGCTGCGAGGCCGAGATCGGCACGGCGCAGCCGCCGAACGTCGCGCATTTGTTGTCGCTGGGCGCGCTATAGATTTGCTTGCCTGGCGGAACCGGCTTGGGCGTGCCGCACAGATTGCCCGCTGCCGCGACGGCTTTCACCGAATGGCCGCAGGACGAGCCGCCCGTGTCCGGCTGGGCAAAGCCGCAACCGCCCTGCGCATGGCAGCCGTTGGAGCCGCGGCAGGTATGGTAGACGGCCAGTGCGGCGCAGGTGGACGACGCCTCGCCTGCCAGGTGCATGCCCTGGCAGGCGTGGTACAGCACGCCCTTCTCGGCCACCGGCACGCCCGTCGCCAGGTTCGGCGCCTGGCCCAGCACGGCCCAGCAGATGGCCATGCGGTCGCCCGCGCCCACCATCGACGGGTAGGGGAACTCCGTGCCCTGCTTTTGCCAGTAGGTGTCGAGCACCGACGTGATGCCATAGATGGCGCCCGTCGCCACCGTGCTCAGCATCTTCAAGGTGCCGGCAGTGTCCTTCAGGCGGTTGAGCGCGCCTGCCACGTCGCCCGGCGCGGGAATATTCTTCGGCGCCGTCGCCTTGTGATAGCGCTCGTTGGTCAGCATGGCTTCGTCCCAGCGGTGGCCCTCCTTGTGCCACTGGGCCCAGGTTTTCACGGGCAGCATGTCCTTCACCTGGCCAAAGCGCTCGTAATGGTCGAACGGCGCGCTGTCGTGGCGCGCGGCCGCATCGCGCGATGCCGCCTCCTTGCCATCGTTCGAGTACGAGGGGTAATCGACCTTCAGGGCCGCCAGGTCTTCGCGGTAGTCGGGCTGCACTGCCATCAGCCGCGCGGCCGCGTCGCGCCGGTAGCGCTTGATGGCCGTCTCGCTGCCCTCGCCCTGGTCGGTGATGGCCGCCATCATGTCGATGGCCTTGTTGAACGAGCCGGTCAGGCCGCCATCCTGCTCTTGCGGACCGAAACAGGTGTCGAAACGGGGAAACTCGGCCTGTTCATGCCCATCGACCTTCTTGTTGAACATGTCTTGCTGCACGGAGCCGTTGACGAACAGCTTTTGCCACAGCGCCTCGCCGTCCGTGTATTCGATGCTGATATAGCGCGCATAGCACTCGTACATATAGCCGATGGTGCCGAACAGGGGCAGGTCGTGCACATGCTTGCCCGGTGTCCAGCCGGCAAGTGGCACGTCGGGGAAGTATTTCGTGTGATCCTGGCGGTCGAACGCGCGCAACTGTTCGCGCGCCTGTTCTTCCGGCTGCTCGATGGCAAGGAACAGGTCGCACTGGTTGCCGTTCAATTCCTCGAGGTTGACGCGCACATGGCGGTAGCCGGACGTGTCCTGCAAGTCGACGATGTGCGGAATCACCGTGCAGTCCTTGCCATAGCAGGTCCAGCCATGCTCCTGCGATTGCAGTTCCGAGCCCGTGAAGCACGGCGCCGCGCCGATGGCCGTGGCCAGGTTGGCGGCCATCTGCAGGTGCAGCATCTCCTGGATGAAGACACTGAAGATGATGTTGAAGGCTTTCTGTTCCGCCAGTTCCGGTCGCGCCGTGGTGCCCATGCCCGGCCATTGGCGGCCCTCGTAATAGCTGATGCCCTGCGAATTGATCTGGTGCGTGCCCTGGATCGAATACATGGTGGCCATGTACAGGGGAATGGTGAACAGCTCGACGCTGACGGCCGCCTGGGCAATGGCGCGCACGGCCGCCGTGTCGGTGGCCAGCATGTCGAGCGGGCGGTTGGTAATGGCGGCTTGCGTACTTCCTAACACGGGCATTTTCATTCTGGTCTCTCCACGGGATGAGGCGTTTCGGATGTCAGGCCGTCGCCGCGCCATGCAAGGTGCGCTGAAAACGGCAAGAATATAATACGCTTAGGAAAGATGTTTTTGCGGCAAGAGTTGCATGCCGATGCGGGAATTGATCTGCGTCAATTTCCAGCCAGGCTAGCCTGGCAAAAGGTGGGGTTTATGCGCAATTCGATGACAATTGGAGAGATTTCCGGCCAGGCGCACGTGTATAAGCGCCGCGCCGGCAAGCGCCGGCGCGTGGCTTGCATGATGATAGTCAGGCGGCTGGCGGCGGCTGGAAGGCGCAGAAGCCCGGATACTGGTCGCGGCTGTCGCACACTTTCAGGCAACCCTTGCCATCCTTGAAGGTGGCGCTGACGCTGATCGGAAAACCATAGCGTGGCGTGATGGCCTTGAAGGCGGATGGACAGCTTTTTTCGTTGCTGAAACGGAAGGTGATTTCCTCGCGGCGGTCCTTGCGCGCAAAGCTCAGCATGAAGGTTTCATTGCTGTTCCACTGCGCCTTGCCCGGCACGCGGAAGCGGTAGCGCTGGCCGCCCTGCTGCGATCCATCGACTTGCTGGCCGAAGACGCGGCTGCTGGCCGTGGCCGTCTCGACCTTGGCAACCGGATACACGACGGCAAAGATGTAGGTGCCGGCAAAACCCTGGTCGAAGCCGAGGCCCTTCTGGTAGAACGGCACGACGATATGCGGAGCCCCCGAGTACTCGAGGCTGCCGTCGGCGCGGGCCGAGCTGCGCGACGTCAGCTTGTAGTCGGGCGCCTGTTCGAAGGCGACGTCCAGTTCCAGCAACGCCTGCTGCCTGTCGATGTCTTGCGCCAGGTAATCCCTGGGGAACATTTCGCCATGCACGCAGCCGGCCAGCAAGCCCGCGGCAAGGCAGGCGCAGAGGAGGTGATGGATTTTCATGGCTGTGCTCCTTGTGCGGCGACAGGCGTGGTCGTCAGGCCCAGGCCCGTCACTTGCCAGCCGTGCTGGCCCTGTTTCCATTGAAATTGCTCGCCAAACCAGGCCAGTTCCAGTTCGCGCCGGATGCGGTTCGAATCCGTGCGGCCCTTGCCCGCCTTGATGGCGACGTGCGCCTGCTCGGACGCCTTGTCCGACAGCGGCTTCAGCCAGCGCTGGTAGGTATCGGGCGGCAAGGCCAGGGCGCCGGCGATGCCGTCGTCGCGCGTGGCAACGATGATCTTCACCTTGGTCAGCGCATTCGACAGGTAGGCGGCGCGCTGCCTGTCGGGCGAGACGGACACCAGCATGGCATTCGGATAATCGCCGGTGACGACGCCCTGCACGTCAAACCACAGCAGCTCGCCCGTGCGCGTATCGAGCGCCCGTCCGTCGCGGGCAAACAGCAGCAGGCTGTCGCGGCCCCGCTGCGGCACGCCCCATTCCGGGTCGCGCTCCGTGCGCACCATGCTGTCGCGCTGCAGGGGGCTGACGGGACGCATCAGCGGTTCGCCGTTCTGCACGCCGATGAGGATGGTGCCCTGGCCCGTATAGCCCTTGGTAAACGCCAGCAGCATGGGCTGGCCTTCGCGCGTGGCCGGCAGGGGCCGCACTTCCACCACTTCGCGCGCGCCGCCGGGCCAATAGCCCTGCTTGCGGAAAGTCAAGGTGACGAGCGGGTCGTGGCGGTCGTTGGTGACGACGAAGTCGCCATATTGTTTGCTCACCGGCACGTACGGTGTTTGCGCCTGCGCGGCGGGCAAGATGACGGCGGCCAGGACGGCGGCAGCCGCCAGGCGGCGTAAAGGTAGGGACAGCATGGCATCCTGTAAAGGTCGCACCGGGCGAAGGATGAACATCATAAACGATTCATCCCCAGCAACACTGTCCCGCAGGAAACATCAATGGCGCTGGATCTCGATCAGCTCGATCTCGAACAGCTTCGGCCACAATTTCCCCGTGACAAACAGGCGCTTGCCGCGCGCATCCCAGGCGATGCCGTTGAGCACGGCGTCGGGATTGGCCGTGCCCCGCTGTTCGGGCGGCAGCAGGCCCGTCAGGTCGATCCAGCCCACCACCTTGCCGCTGGCCGGGTCGATGCGGGCGATCACGTCCGCGCCCCATACATTGGCGAACAGCTCGCCATTGACCATTTCCAGTTCATTCAGGCGCTCGATGGGACGGCCTTCGGCCTTCACCTCGACACGGCGCACCTCGGCCAGGGTCTTCGGGTTCAGCACGCGGATGGCGGACGTGCCGTCGCTCATGTAAACGGCCTTGCCGTCGCTGGCCAGGCCCCAGCCTTCGCCCTTGTAGCTGAAAGTGCGCTTCAGCTGGAAGGTTTTCTGGTCGAACACATAGCCGGTCTGCGACGTCCACGTCAGGCCGAGGATCTCGTCGCCCACGGCCGTGATGCCTTCACCAAACACATTCTTGTCCAGCATGGCCCGCTGCAGCACCCTGCCCGTCGCCAGGTCCACCTTGCGCAACGACGACTGGCCATTCTGGCCCGTGCTTTCATACAGGTGGCCATCCTTGAACAGCAGGCCCTGGGTGAAGGCGCGGGGATCGTGCGGATAGCTATTCTTGACGAAGTAGCCATAAACGGGAATGGCGGCCTGGGCATGGCCCATCTCGCTCATCAGGCCCACAGTGCACAGCAATCCCAGCAGCAATGAGCCTGCCGTGCGCTTGAGTTTGGCGTTACCGATGTTCTTCATGTGTTTGGCGGTAGTTGGCGAGCGCCTATTGTAATCGCCCGGGCGGCGCCATGTGCGCCCTGACGAGATCGAGCCAGGCGCGCGCGGCGAACGACAGCCGGCCGCCGCGGCGCCAGGCCAGCATCAAATTCCACTCCACGGGCGGGCCTTCGAGCGGGATGACGGCAAATTGCGCGGCGTCGAGCGTGTCGCAATACATCTTCGGCAGCAGGCAGATGCCCACGCCCAGGCGCACCAGCGAGGCGATGAAATCCCACTGCCCACTGCGGCCGGCGATGCGCGGCACGAAACCGGCGCGCTGGCAGGCGTCGAGCACGATGTCGTTCAGGGCGAACGAGGCACCGTAGAACACGAAGGGACTGTCGGCCAGCTCGGCCAGGGCCACGGCCGCGCGGCCGCGCCAGACGCTGTCGGCCGGTGCCAGCAGGCACAGGGGCGAGCGCACGAGGGGCAAGGCGTCGAAATCCTGCCAGGTGGCTGCATTGCCCGGGTAGTCGAGCATGGTGCCCAGCTCCACCGTGCCCGTGCGCAAGTCGCGCTCGATGGCTTGCGTGCCGCTTTCATACATCTTCAGCTCGATGCCCGGATAACGCTGGTGGTATTCGGCCAGCCACGGCGCCAGCGTGGAATGGGTCTGCGGCGACACGCCCACGCGCAGCTCGCCACGCTCCAGCTGCTGCAGGTCGCGCAATTCCACCTTCAGTTCCGCATGCAGGGCCAGCAGCTCATGCGCGCGCGACAGCACCACCTGGCCCGCATCCGTCAGGGTAAAGCGCTTGCCGGCGCGGTCCAGCAGGGCCAGGTCCAGCGACTGTTCGAGCTGCTGGATCATCTTGCTGACGGTGGGCTGCGTCACGTGCAGCCGGGCGGCCGCGCGCGTAAAACTGTTCTGCTCGACCACTTCGACGAAGTAGCGCAGGGAGCGGATATCCATGATGCATTCCAATATCGAATGATGATCATGAGTTTAAGTCATTTTATCTTTTGATGTGCAATCCCTACAATGAAAACTTCCCCCTGCAACTTGAAAGCCCGCCGTGAAAGCCGTCCCCCATCCTGTCGCCACCCTGCCCTCCATGCCCGCCTGGCGCCAGCCGGCGCAGACGCTGTGGCAAGTGGGCGTGCTGATCGCCGCCTGGTGGCTGGCCGACCAGGCGGCCGCCGCCTTGCACTTGCCGTTTTCCGGCGGCGTCGTCGGCCTGTTCGTGCTGGTGGCCCTGCTGCTGGCGGGTTGGGTGCGGCCGGCCGCCATCGAGCTGGGCGCCAACTGGCTGCTGGCCAATATGCTGCTGTTCTTCATCCCGCTGGTGGTATCGGTGGTGCAATTTACGCAGCTGTTGAAGTCACAGGGCTTGATGCTGTTCGTGAACATCGGCCTGGGCTTTGCCTGCGTGATGCTGGCCACGGCGCTGACCGTGGAATGGGTGTGCCGCTATGAGCGCCGGCTGCGCCTGCAAACACTGCGGCGCCAGCGCAATGCCAGGGCAGCAGCATGAGCACCCTCGTCTTGTCCCTGCTGTTTTTGCTGCTGACCCTGGTGCTGTTCTATGCCAACCAGGCCGTGCACAAGCGCCACCCGCACTTCCTGCTGACGCCGGCCATCTGCACCTCGGCCATCCTGATCGTCATCGTGCAGGCGACGGCGACGCCGTTCGCCACGTACTTCGGCGAGACGCGCTGGCTGCCTTGGCTGCTGGGGCCTGCCACTGTGGCGTTCGCGCTGCCCATCTTCCAGGAGCGCAAACTGATCCGCAAGCACTGGCTGGCCTTGTCGCTGGGCAGCTGCGCCGGCATCGTGGCTTCGGTCGCCGCCACCCTGCTGCTGGACCGCTTGCTGGGCGTGCACGGCGACATGGCGCGCAGCCTGCTGGCGCGTTCCGTGTCGACGCCGTTCGCGCTGGAAGCGTCGCGCCACATGGGCGGCTCGGCCCAGCTGACGGGCATCTTTGTCGTGATGACGGGCTTGTTTGGCTTGATGCTGGGCAAACCGCTGCTGAAACTGCTGCCCCTGCGCATGCGCATCGCCCGGGGCGCCCCGTATGGCGCGGCCGCGCACGGCTTCGGCCTGTCCGTGGCGCGCCGCGTGGGCACGGAAGAAGGCGCCGTGGCCAGCCTGACGATGATTTTTTCCGGCGTCGTGACGGTCTTGCTGGCGCCGCTGCTGGGACGCCTGCTGGGCTAGCGGCCCGCCTGCAGCGCCTGCATGCCATGCACGATCAGGTCGATGCCGGCCAGGAAATCCTCGCGGTCGTCGTGCGCGCGCAACTGCCCCGCCACCTTGCGCGCAAACGGAAACGCCTGCGCATCGAGGCGCGACCACGCGGCCGATAGGCTGTCGAGGAAATGGGGCCTGTCCAGGCCGCTCGCGCGGCCGATGGCGGCGTTGGCCGCATTCTGCCCGCTCACGCCCAGCAGATAATTGAGCAGCGTGCAGGCGGCCAGCCATTGCCGCTCTGCCGGCACGCCCAGCGCGTCCACTTGCCGGCCCAGGCGCTCGAGGATGCGCACGGTGGGCAACTGGCCCGGCGCGCGCGCCAGCGCCGAGCCCAGCCACGGATGCGCATCCATCGCCTCGAACACGGCCAGCGCCACGGCCCGGATGCAGGCTGGCGGCGTGGCGCCAGGCAAGACCGCATCCATGGCGCGCATGACGACGCTGTCGCTGGCCGCCGTGAACAGCTCGTCCTTGTTGGCAATGTGCCAGTAAATCGCGCCCGGCCCCGTGGCCAGACGCGCGGCCAGGGCGCGGAATGTCAGGCCGCTCTCACCGGCCGTGTCCAGCAGGCTGATGGCGGCATCGATGATGGTGTCGCGCGTCAGCGAGGCGTCGCGCCGTGGTGGTTTCGTTACATTTTTCAGCATCGCTTATCTTGACACAGATGATGCGATGCCGCAAAATTCTTGTGGAACACCGTTCCATTCATGTGGTTGAACGCTCCCGCCCCTCCCCTTAAGGAATTCCCATGCATCCACACATCACCATCATCGGCGCGGGCCTGGGCGGGCTGATGCTCGCCCGCGTGCTGCATGTCCACGGCATCGCCGCCACCATCCATGAAGCGGATGCGTCGCCGCAGGCGCGCGGCCAGGGCGGCATGCTCGACATTCATGAAGAGAATGGCCAGCGCGCGCTGAGGGCGGCCGGCCTGTATGACGCGTTCCGCGCCATCATCCACGCGGGCGGCGAAGCGAGCCGGGTGCTGGACATGCACGGCACGGTCTTGCTCGACGAGGGCGACGATGGCACGGGCGGGCGTCCGGAAGTGCCGCGCGGCGCGCTGCGCCGCATCCTGCTCGACTCGCTGCCGGCCGGCACCGTGCGCTGGGGCCACAGGCTTGCGGCCGCCACCGCGCTGGGCGGAGGCAGGCACCGGCTGACCTTTGCCGATGGCGCGACGGCAACAACCGATCTGCTGGTGGGCGCGGACGGCGCCTGGTCCCGGGTCCGCCCCCTGCTGTCCGGCGCGCAGCCCGTGTACTCGGGCGTGTCCTTCATTGAAACATATCTGCTCGATAGCGACCGCCAGCACCAGGCCAGCGCGCAAGCCGTGGGCGCCGGCGCCCTGTTTGCCTTGGCGCCCGGCAAGGGCATCCAGGCCCACCGCGAGCCCGATGGCGTGCTGCATACGTATGTGGCCTTGCAGAAACCGGAGGCATGGCTGGCCGGCATCGACTTTGACGATCCCGCGGCCGCCCGCGCCCGCGTCGCCGCGGAATTTGCCGGCTGGGCGCCGGCGCTGACGGCGCTGATCACGGATGGCGAGACGCCGCCCGTGCCCCGTCCCGTGCATACCTTGCCGCCCGACCATGCCTGGCGGCGCGTGCCGGGCGTGACCTTGCTGGGCGACGCGGCCCACCTGATGGCGCCCGCCGGCGAAGGCGCCAACCTCGCCATGCTCGACGGCGCCGAGCTGGCGCAGGCGCTGGCGGCCCATCCCGGCGACGTGGAAGCGGCCCTGCAAGCGTATGAAACGGCGCTGTTTGCGCGCAGCAGCGCGGCGGCGGCGGAGTCCGGGCGCGTCTTCAGCCTGTGTTTTGGCGAGGACGCGCCGCACAGCCTGCTCAATTTCTTTGCGGAGCAGCAAGAACCAGGCTAGGCGGCGCAAACACCGACGGCACGGGCGTTTATCGGGGATAATATGCGTTTCCCCTTGCCAGCGCCCTCGCCACGATGAAATACCCCGCAGTCCTGCCTTTCAGCGATATCCTGCCCCGCCTGACCGAATTCGATGCCATCATCGACGTGCGCAGCCCGTCCGAGTTCGCGGAAGACCACTTGCCGGGCGCGATCAACCTGCCCGTGCTGGACGACGAGCAGCGCGTGCGCGTGGGTACCCTGTACAAGCAGGCGAGCGCCTTCGAAGCGAAGAAGCTGGGCGCGGCGCTGATCGCGCAGAATATTGCGCGGCATATCGAGGACGGCTTCCTCGGCCATCCGCAGCACTGGAAACCGCTCGTGTATTGCTGGCGCGGCGGCAACCGCAGCGGCGCCATGGTGCATATCCTGGCGCGCATCGGCTGGCCCGTCACCCAGCTCGACGGCGGCTACAAGGAATACCGGCGCCACGTGAACGCCGAGCTGGCCACCCTGCCTGAGCGTTTCGATTTCATCAACGTGCTGTGCGGCCCCACGGGCAGCGGCAAGAGCCGCCTGCTGCAGGTACTAGACCGCCAGGGTGCGCAAGTGATCGACCTGGAACACTTGGCCGCCCACCGCGGCTCCGTGCTGGGCGGCTTGCCGGAAGAAGAGCAGCCATCGCAAAAGGCGTTTGAAAGCGCGCTGTGGCAGCAATTGCGCCATTTCGACCCGGCACTCCCCGTGTTCATCGAATCCGAAAGCAAGAAAGTGGGCCGCTTGCGCGTGCCCGACGCGCTGATGGAAAAGATGCGCGCGGCCGCCTGCACCGACGTGCGGCTCGATATCGGCGAGCGCGTGCGCCTGCTGATGGACGATTACGCGCATTTCGTCGGCGACCCGGCGCGCCTGAACGTGCAGCTGGCCCTGTTGACGCAGCTGCATGGCCGCGAGAAAATCGCCCATTGGCAGCAACTGGCGACGGCGGGCCGCATGGCCGAGCTGGTGGAGGAATTGCTGGTCCAGCATTACGACCCCGTGTACCGGCAATCGATCGCGCGCAATTTCAGCCGCTACGCGCAGGCGACGCCGCTGGTCTTGCCCGATATTTCAGAACATGCCTTTGAGCAAGCCGCGCGCGCATTATGTGCTATCGTCGGCGAACAACGTACCGCCAGCGCCGTGTGATGCCTGGCTTGCCATCTAATTACTTATTTCAGCAGGATGAAGACCATGTCCGATAGCGTTCCAAGCCCCATCCGATTGACCGAATTTGCCCATGGCGGCGGCTGCGGCTGCAAAATTGCGCCGGGCGTGCTGGCCGACATCCTGAAAGGCAGCGGCGGCTTCCCCCTGCCGAAGGAATTGCTGGTCGGCATAGAAACCTCGGACGACGCGGCCGTCTACCAGCTCAACGACGAGCAGGCGCTGATCGCCACGACGGATTTCTTCATGCCCATCGTCGACGACCCGTTCGACTTCGGCCGCATCGCCGCCACCAATGCCATTTCCGACGTCTACGCCATGGGCGGCACGCCCATCATGGCGCTGGCCCTGGTCGGCATGCCGATCAACAAGCTGCCGGTGGAAACCATCGGCCTGATATTAAAAGGCGGCGAAACCATCTGCGCCCAGGCCGGCATCCCCATCGCCGGCGGCCACACCATCGATTCCGTCGAGCCGATCTACGGCCTCGTCGTGCTGGGCCTCGTGCACCCGTCGCAGGTGAAGCGCAACGCGGGCGCGCGCGCCGGCGACAAGCTGGTGCTGGGCAAGCCGATCGGCGTGGGCATCCTGTCGGCCGCGCTGAAGAAGAATGCGCTCGATGCGGGCGGCTACGCCTCGCTGATCGACAACACCACCAAATTGAATACCCCGGGCAAGAAGCTGGCCCTGCTGGACGGCGTGCATGCGCTGACGGACGTGACGGGCTTCGGCTTGCTCGGCCACTCGCTGGAACTGGCGCGCGGCGCCAACTTGCAGGCGCGCATCGCCATGCGCGACGTGCCGCTGCTGCCGCAGGTACAGCAACTGGCGCAAAACGGCAACATCACGGGCGCCTCGGGCCGCAACTGGCAAGGTTATGGCGCGCAGGTACAGCTCGACGATGCCCTCAGCGCCATCGACAAGGCCATCCTGACGGATCCGCAGACGGCCGGTCCCCTGCTGGTGGCATGCGCGCCGGAAGCCGTCGAACAGGTGCTGGCGATTTTCCGTGCCGAAGGTTTTGCCGAGGCAACCGTGATCGGCGAGATGCAGGAAGGCAACACCGGGGTTTCCGTATTTTAATGAATACTTTTTTGCAAAGGCAGTCCCATGACCACGTTCTCTAAATTCCCCGCCATCCTGGCCACCGTCGCCGCCACCCTGGCCATCCACAGCGGCCTGGCGCAGGCGCAGCAAGTGCTGCGCGTGTCCGCCATTCCCGACGAAGCGCCGACGGAATTGCAGCGCAAGTTCAAGCCGCTGGGCAGCTACCTGGAGAAAAAGCTGGGCATGAAGGTGGAATTTACGCCCGTGACCGACTACGCGGCGTCCGTGGAAGGCTTGATCAATAACAAGCTCGACATGGTCTGGTTCGGCGGCTTCACCTTCGTGCAGGCGAACGTGCGCAGCGGCGGCAAGATCGTGCCGCTGGTACAGCGCGAGGAAGACACGAAGTTCCGCTCCGTGTTCGTGACCACCAGCAAGGACATCAACCAGTTGTCCGACCTGAAGGGCAAGAATTTCACGTTCGGCTCGGAATCGTCGACGTCCGGTCATTTGATGCCGCGCTACTACTTGCTGGCCGCCAAGATCAACCCGGATACGGACATGAAGCGCATCGCGTTTTCCGGCGCGCATGACGCCACCGTGGCGGCCGTAGCCGGCGGCAAGGTCGATGCGGGCACCCTGAATATCTCCGTGTGGGAAAAGCTGGTGGAAGCGAAAAAGGTCGACCCGGCCAAGGTGCGCGTGTTCTACACGACGCCCGGCTACTACGACTACAACTGGAGCGTGCGCGCCGACATGAATCCCGTCGTGCGCAAGAAGCTGACGGACGCCTTCCTGGCGCTGGACCCGTCCACGCCCGAAGGCAAGGAAATCCTCGAGCTGCAGCGCGCCACCCGGTTCATCCCGACCAAGGCCGAGAACTACAAGGATATTGAAGCGGCCGCGCGCGATGCGAAGCTGTTGAAGTAACTGCTGAAACCTGTCGGATGACGTCCTGCGGACTGATCCGACCTGCGCTGCTATCGCATGGCGCAGGTCGGATTAGCGGCCCAGCCGCGTAATCCGACACCACCCCTCCCCAAGACCGAACATCGCATGACATTCCAACTTCACAAGGTCAGCGTCCACCACGCGGGCGCCGCCGGCAATGCGCTGGCCCTGCGCGAACTTAGCCTGGACGTGGCGCCGGGTGAACAGATCGCCCTGATCGGCCCTTCCGGCGCCGGCAAGACCAGCCTGCTGCACACGCTGGCCTGCGCGCTGCGTCCCGCAGCGGGCACCTTGAATATACTTGGCAGCGCGCCGTGGGACATCGGCAGCGCGCAGCGCCACGCCCTGCGCGCGCGCCTGTTCCTGGCGCCGCAGACGCCGCCGCTGCCGCCGCGCCAGCGCGTCGTCAACGCCGTGCTGGCGGGCCGGTTGCCGCAATGGAGCTTGTGGACGGCCATCCGTTCGCTGCTGGCGCCCATCGACCCGCGCGCCGCCTGGGTGGCCCTGGGCAAGTTCAACCTGCAGGACAAGCTGTATGCGCGCGTCGACCGCCTGTCCGGCGGCGAACGCCAGCGCTGCGGCATGGCCCGCGCGCTCGTCTCGAATGCCGAAGTTTTCCTCGTCGACGAGCCGCTGTCCGCGCTCGACCCCACGCTGGCCCTGCAGACGATCGCCGTGCTGCAGGCGGAAGCGCAAGCGCGTCATGCCACGCTGATCTGCAGCCTGCACCAGGTGGAAATCGCGCGCGCCTGCTTCCCGCGCATCGTTGCCTTGCGCGACGGCAAGGTGGTGTTCGATGCGGCCAGCGCCGACGTCAGCGACGCCATGATCGAAGCGCTGTACCGCAACCAGGCCGACCCCGCGCCCGCATTCGAGGCCGTGGAAGCGCGGCTGGACGCCGCGAGGCCCCTTTGCTGAAGGCCGCCGACGCCGCCCTGCCGCGCGACCCCGCCTGGCGCGGCCGCCTGAGCGCCGCCGCCATCGTGCTGCTCGTGCTGTGGCCGATGCTGGTGCAGGCCGAGTTCAAGCCGTGGATCCTGTTCGACGCGCAAAGCCTGGAAGCGACGTGGAATTTCATCGCCAGCTTCGTGCCGCCCGCGCACTCGCTGGAATTCCTGCGCCTGGTGGCTGTGTCCAGCTGGGAAACCATCGCCATGGCGACGGCCGGCATGGCGCTGGCCATGCTGGGCGCCATCCCCTTGACCTTATTGGTGACGGAACGGCTGTCGATCTCGCGCATCGGTTCCGGCCACGTGTCGCCGCCGGCCGCCGCCCTGCGCCACGGCGTGCGCGCCGTGCTGGTACTGCTGCGCAGCGTGCCGGAACTGGTGTGGGCATTGCTATTGGTGCGCATCGTCGGCCTGGGGCCGACGGCGGGCGTGATCGCCATCGCCCTCACCTATTGTGGCATGCTGGGCAAGGTCTACGCGGAAATCCTCGAATCGTCGGATGCCGCCGCCTGCAACGCCCTGCTGCACAACGGCAGCGGCCGCCTCAAGGCCCTGCTGTACGGCGCCCTGCCCGAATCGGCCGCCGAACTCGTGTCGTATACGATTTACCGCTGGGAATGCGCGATCCGCGGTTCCGTCGTCATGGGCTTCGTCGGCGCCGGCGGCCTGGGCCAGCGCATGGATGAATCGATGAAGATGATGGCAGGCAATGAACTGGCCACCATGCTGATGGTATTCGTATTGCTGGTGGCGGGCGCCGACGCCGTCTCCGCCATGCTGCGCCGGAGGCTGGCATGAAGAACGACACGTCCATGCTGCCTGTTTCCACGCCCGTGCGCTGGTCGACCTGGGCCTTGCTGGCCGGCTTGTTACTGCTCGTCATTGCCAGCTTTGCCACCCTGCCCCTGAAATGGGGCGAGTTCTTCAGCCAGGACGCGCTGCGCACGACGGCCGACTTCCTGCACGGCTTCGCCCCGCCCGAGCTGGCCGGCGCCTTCCTCGTGAAAGTGGGCGTGGCCACGTTCGAAACCCTGGCCATGTCGGCTATCGGCACGGTGATTGCCGCCGTACTCGGTGCCCTGCTGGCCCTGCCTGCCAGCGGCCGATTCGGTGCCGTGGCGCGTAACGCGACACGGGGCGTCCTGAATGTGCTGCGCTCGATTCCCGAACTCGTGTGGGCCTCGATCCTGCTGATCGCCGCCGGCCTGGGCCCGTTCGCCGGCACCCTGGCGCTGGCGCTGCACACGGTGGGCGTGCTGGGACGTCTGTTTGCCGACGCCTTCGAGAATTGCCCGCCGCTGCCGGCCGCCACCCTGCGCATCAACGGGGCGCGCCCGGCCGTGGCCTTCCTGTACGCCACCTTGCCCCAGTGCGGGCCGCAGATGATGTCCTACACCCTGTATCGCTGGGAAAACAATATCCGCGCCGCTGCCATCCTCGGCGTCGTCGGCGCGGGCGGCCTGGGGCAGATGCTGAAATACCATCTGTCGCTGTTCCAGATGCAGAGCGCCGCCACCGTCATCATCGCCATGCTGCTGATGGTGGCGGCCGTCGATGGCCTCAGCTATGTGCTGCGCCGGGCCATGACGCGCTGAAGCATTTACTTATTACAGGGAATCATTTATGTCAGGCTGGTGGACCATCATTTCGACAGACACGCCGCAACGCATGGCCGATATGACGAAAGTCAACAAGGAAGCGTTCCTGGCCACGTGGGAAGCGGGCCTGTTCGGCGCCGACTGGATCGCGCAACTGTGTGCACAAGGCAAGGCAACCCAGCTGTCGTCGAACGGCTTTCCCAACCGCTACACGGCGCTGGCGGGCGACATCCTGCCCCTGCTGGAAAACGGCATCGCCGTCGCGCAGGATGGCGTTTTTCCCCACGACCAGCCCACGGGCTGGCCCGGCTGCATCACCGTGCACGGGGACCGCATCGCCGCCTGCGCGCCAGGCCAGCTCCTGACCATTGAAGTGTGGGACCAGTCATGAGGAACAGTACATTGATCATACGCAAGGAAACCGCGGCCGACATCGGGGCCATCGACCAGCTGACGCGCGACGCCTTCCTGCACGCCGCGCACACGGACCACACGGAACAGTTCATCGTGAAAGCCTTGCGCGACGCGGGCGCCCTGAGCGTCTCGCTGGTGGCCGAACTGGACGGAGAACTGATCGGCCACGCGGCCGCCTCGCCCGTCGCCATCAGCGACGGCGCGCCGCACTGGTTTGGCCTGGGGCCCGTTTCAGTGGCCCCCAGCCATCAGCAGCAAGGCGTGGGCAGCGAGCTCATCAAGCAGTTGCTGGACGACTTGCGCCAGCGGGGCGCGGCGGGCTGCGTGGTGCTGGGCGAGCCTGCCTACTACGGGCGCTTCGGCTTCCAGGCACACGGCGCGCTGGTGTTGCCGGGCGTGCCGGCCGAATATTTCCAGGCGCTGGCTTTCGATTCGGCGCTGCCATCGGGGAATGTCGCCTATCATCCGGCCTTCGATGCCAGGAGCTGAGCAGGCCAAACAGCCCATGCACTCCCGTCACGACAAGGTACCACAGCAAATAGAGCACCTCGCCTGGTTCAGCCAGCACCTGGGCGGGCGCCTAGCGTGCGGAAATGCTTGAACGCGGCAGCGATGCTGTTAATATTGGCAAATAGTCCACGGCAACATCACACCACAAGGAATCCCCTGGTTTGACCACCATCCACATCCGCCCCACCACCCCGGCCGACTGGCCCGCCCTGAAAGCCACGCGCCTCGCTTCGCTGCTCGACGCGCCGACCGCCTTTGGCGTCAGCCATGCCAGCGCGGCCGCCTATGCCGACGCGGACTGGCGGCAGCGCGCCGTCAGCACGGCGCAGCGGACGTTTTTCCTCGCCTTTGACGGCGAACACGCCATCGGCATCGCCGCGCAAGTGGTCGCCGGCAACGGCGAGTGCAACCTGATCGCCATGTGGGTGCAGCGAGAATACCGCGGCATGGCCGTGGCGCAGGGCCTGGTCGATGCCGTGAAACGGCAGGCCGTGGCCACTGGCCATGCGCGGCTGGTGCTCGACGTGGCGCCGGAAAACGCGCGCGCGGCGGCGTTTTACCAGAAGCAGGGTTTTGTCTTCCTGCCGGAATGGGAAGCGCTGGAGAGCCACCCGCATATCCAGGTGCAGAAGATGGCGTGGCTGGCGCCGGCCTGATGTTGCGTGCCCGCACCGCCCCTTAGAAAACGCTATGCCGGGCCCGGCTTTGGCGCTAATCTTGGTGCCTGTTCAATCTCTTGCGGAACCACCATGAAAATCATCACATCGATGTTCGTCGCCGCCGCCCTGTTTGGCGCCCAGCCCGCCATGGCGCAGGAATCCTCGGAAGTGGCGGCCGCCAAGGTCGCCGCCAACAGCTGGCTCAAGCGCATGGATGCGGGCGACGATGCGGGCACGTGGGACAGCAGCGCGGCCTCGCTGCGCAGCGAAATGTCGAAGTCGGGCTGGAAGATGCTGATCACGGCCGTGCACTGGCCGCTGGGCGAGTTCAAGTCGCGCAAGCTGAAGTCGGCCGCCCTGCAAAAGGCGCCGGCCGGCAAGCCGGGCCCGGACAAGGTCGTCATCGACTACGTGAGCCAGTATGAAAACAAGGCCGACGTGCGCGAAACCATCACGACCGTGCTGGAAAAAGATGCCAGTTGGAAAGTGTCGGGCTATAACATCAACGGCTAAACGCCAGCCTATTTGACGCGCTGCTTCTCCAGCTTGCGCGCCAGGGTCCTGCGGTGCATGCCCAGGCGACGTGCCGTTTCCGAGATATTGAAATCCGTCTCGGCCAGCATTTCATGGATGCGTTCCCATTCCAGGGTCTTGATGTTGGTGGCGCGGCTCGTCAGTTCGATGTCGGCGTTGCCGGCCACGTGGCCGAAGGCCGCTTCGATATCGTCCGTGTTCGACGGTTTCGCCAGGTACTGGCAGGCGCCCAGCTTGATCGCTTCGACGGCCGTGCCGATGCTGGCGTAGCCCGTCAGCACGACGATCAGCATGTCCGGATCGTGCTGGTGCAGCATCTGCACGCAGGCCAGGCCCGAGGTATTGCCATTCAACTTCAAATCGACGACGGCGTAGTCGGGGCAATGCTGCTCGAGCAAGGCGCTCGCTTCATCGAAATTGGTGGCCAGGATGACCTGGTAGCCGCGCCGCTCGAACGAGCGGCCCAGGGTGCGGGCAAACGCGGCGTCGTCTTCCACGATCAGTAACAGACGGTCATCCTGCATGGTGGTCGCTTTCTCTTTCCAGTTTGATGGCCGCCAGCGGCAGGGCCAGGTGCACCACCGCCCCGCCCTGCACGCGGTTGCGCGCCGTCACCGTGCCGCCCAAGGTCCGCGCAACGTTGACCACCAGGAACAGGCCGAGGCCGCCGCCGGGCTTGCCCTTGCTGCTTTGATACGGTTTGCCCAGGTGCGTCAGCATCGACGGCTCGAAGCCGGGGCCCGCATCGGTGATCACCAGGTGCAAGGCGTCCGCTTCGCGCGTCGCTTCGAAGCGCAGCCAGTCGGGCGACGCTTCCAGCGCATTGTCGAGCACATTGCAGATGGTTTGTTTCAGGGTCGAATCGAAGACGACGGGCACGTCGTGCTCGATGCGGTTATCGTACTCGAAATCGTGGATGGGCCGGCTCGTGCGCCATTCTTCCACGAGGTCGTTGAGGAAGGTGTTGATCGTCGTCTTCACGGACGATTCGCCGCGCGCCTCACCTGCCGACAACAGGATGCCGCTGACGATGCTCTTGCAGCGCTGCAACTGCGCCTGCATTTCCGTGATTTCTTCCAGCAATTCGCCGTTCTTGCTCAATTCCGGCATGCGGCGCCAGTCGCCCAGGATGACGGACAGGGTCGCCAGCGGCGTGCCCAGCTCGTGCGCGGCGCCCGATGCCAGCAAGCCCATGCGGATGATGTGCTCTTCTTCCGCCGCGCGCTGGCGCAAGTCCGCCACCTTGGCGTCGCCGGCGCGCTGGTTGCGGTTGATGCGCGTGATGAACACCACCAGCAAGGCGGCGTTCAGGATGAAACAGATCAGCAAGCCCTGCACGTAGAGGCTGGAAAAGCCCCGCTCGGGGTCGATCGGCAGGATCAGGGGGCCGGGCAGCAAGGCCAGGCCGGCCAGGCACAGGCTGGTGATGGCCACCATGATCCAGGTCGACCACACTTCCAGCAGCACGGCGCTGAGGATGACTTGCAGCAGATACAGGAAGGCGAACGGGTTGCTGATGCCGCCGCTCAGGTAGAGCTGGGCCGTCAGCACGGTGACGTCGACCAGCAAGGCGAGGAACAGCGCCGTGTTCGAGACGGGCTGGCGTTCGTGCCAGCGCAAGAGGCTGGCCAGGTTGAAGGCGATGAGGCAGGACAGCACTTCGAGCATGTAGGGCACGGGCAAGGCGATGCCCAGTCCCACGCCGACGCCGAAGATCGTGCTGATCTGGCCGATCACGGCCAGCCAGCGCAGCTGGATCAGCAGCTTCATGTTCTGGTGGCCGGCCGGATGTTCCATCTCGGCCGCTACCGCACCGCGCTCCAGCACTTCGCGGTTGGGCAGGATCTCAATCCTGCCCGGCATGGTCGCTTTCTTGACTGCTGTTACCACCGGCACGGCGCGCGCGGCGGCGCCTGTCTTCGCGCACGATCCACCACGTGATGCCCGCCACCATCAAGGCCAGCGCGAACCACGTCAAGGCGTACACGAGGTGGTTGTTGTGGAAGGAAATCACGGTCAGGCCGCCGACGGGCGCGTCCGCAGCCGTTTCCGACTTTGCCTTCGCATCGACGAAGTATGGCGCCACGTTGCTCAGCATGTGCGAGGCGCCGATGGCGGCCACGTCGCGCGAATACCAGTGCTGTGTGGCAGGACTGTTTTCGCGCAAGAAACCGCCGCCCGTCTCGCTGATGCGCAGCAAGCCATCGACGTGGACGATGCCGGCCGGCGTGCTGGCGCCGATGCCTTCGCGCCTGGGCACGAAGCCGCGGTTGACCAGCACGGTGCTGCCATCGGCCAGGCGCAAGGGCGTCACCAGCCAATAGCCGCTGCCCAGTGCCGTCGTTGCCTGCACCAGGGTATTGAAAATGGGAAGATAAGTACCGGAGAGTCGCACATGGCGGTATTCATCCGTTTGCTGCGTGACCTTGGCCCAGGCTGCGGGTCCAGGTGCGTCCGTTGCGGGCGCATGTACGCGTTGTTCGACGCGCTCGATCAGGTCAAGCTTCCAGAACAGGCGCTTGACTTGCCAGGTGCCCAGGGCACAGAAACCGGCAAAAACGATCCCCGCCAGCAAGGCCAGTGCAATTTTTGAATAATGCACAGCCATGCCGCGTGGGCCTGGCGCGGCATCTTGCGATGCGGCGCCCGGGGCGCGCCCGGTGCTGCTTGGGCGCGTTTGACTCATCATGGAGCCGTTTTCGTATGCATGTACTCAGGCATCAGATCCGGCATCATGTTGTGGTTCATGTGGTACATGACCCACAGCGAACCGGCCATGGCAATACCCACGATCATGATGGTGAAGATCAGCGCCATCATGTTCCAGCCGCCTTCGGACTTGGTGTTCATGTGCAGGAAGTACACCATGTGTACCACGACTTGAACAGCCGCGAACGCCAGCAGGACCAGGCCCATGGTGCCCGAGTTGGTGATGGCTTTCGTCATCACCAGCCAGAAAGGAATGGCCGTCAGGATCACCGACAGGATGAAGCCGATGGCATAGCTTTTCAGGCTGCCATGATCGTGATGGTCATGGTGGTGGCTATCGCCGTGTGTGTGGTGGTCGCTCATGGCAGCACTCCCATCAGGTAGACAAAGGTGAAGACGCCGATCCAGATGACGTCCAGGAAGTGCCAGAACAGCGACAGGCACATCATGCGACGGCCGTTTTCCGGCGTCAGGCCATGCTTGTTCAACTGGAACATCAAGGTCACGAGCCAGATCACGCCGAACGTCACGTGCAAGCCGTGGGTACCGACCAGGGCGAAGAACGAGGACAGGAACGCGCTGCGCTGCGGACCGGCGCCTTCGTGGATCAGATGCATGAATTCATACATTTCCAGCGACAGGAAGGCCAGGCCGAACAGGCCCGTGATGCCCAGCCAGACCAGGGTGCTGCGCAAATTCTTGCGCTGCATGGCCAGCATGGCGAAGCCGTAGGTGATCGACGACAGCAGCAGCATGGCCGTGTTGACGGCCACCAGCGGCAGGTCGAACAGCGCGGCGCCCGTCGGGCCGTCCGCGTAGCTGCGGCCGACCACGGCGTACGTGGCGAACAGACAGGCGAAGATCAGGCAATCGCTCATCAGGTAAAGCCAGAAACCCAGCAGGCTGCCGTTTTCCGGGTGGTGCTCGCGCACAAAGTAGCTGCGCGTGCTTGGTGCGGCGCCAGCGGCGCCGGTGTTATGGGCGATGGTATCAGACATGGCTGCTCAGCAATTTAGTATAAGCGTCTTCGGTACGGACCACTTCTTCCGCAGGAATGTAGTAATCGCGCTTGTAGTTAAAGGTATGGACGATGATGGTGACCATCATGATCACGAAGCCAATGCTGGCGACGAGCCACATTTGCCAGATCAGGCCAAAACCAACCAGTGCGCTCAACGCGGCGATCACGAAACCAGCCCAGGTGTTCTTCGGCATGTGGATCTTCGTGAAACCGGACGTCGGACGCTGGTAACCGTGTTTCTTCATGTCGGTCCATGCATCGAGTTCGTGCACTTGTGGCGTGAAGGCGAAATTATAGTCTGGCGGTGGCGACGACGTCGACCATTCCAGCGTACGGCCGCCCCATGGGTCGCCGGTAACGTCGCGCAGGGCGTGACGGTTGCGGTAGCTGACATAGAACTGGATCAGCATGGAAGCGATGCCCAGGGCGATCGAGACGGCGCCGAACCAGGCGATGATGGTCCAGATTTGCAGCGATGGATCTTCAAAGTGGTTGACACGACGGGTCACGCCCATCAGGCCCAGCACGTACAGCGGCATGAAGGCCAGGTAGAAGCCGACGAACCAGAACCAGAACGAGCACTTGCCCCAGAACGCATCGAGCTTGTAGCCGAAGGCTTTCGGGTACCAGTAGTTGATCGCAGCGAAGACGCCGAAGACCACGCCGCCGATAATCACGTTATGGAAGTGGGCAATCAGGAACAGGCTGTTATGCAGCACGAAGTCGGCTGGTGGTACGGCCAGCAGCACGCCGGTCATGCCGCCGATGGTGAAGGTGACCATGAAGCCGATCGTCCACAGCATGGGCAGTTCGAAACGGATACGGCCGCGGTACATGGTAAACAGCCAGTTGAAGATCTTCGCGCCCGTCGGGATCGAAATGATCATCGTCGTGATGCCGAAGAAGGAGTTGACGCTGGCGCCTGAACCCATGGTGAAGAAGTGATGCAGCCAGACCAGGTAGGACAGGATCATGATGACGCAGGTGGCGTACACCATCGAGGCGTAGCCGAACAGGCGCTTGCTGCTGAACGTGGCGACCACTTCCGAGAACACGCCGAACAGCGGCAGGATCAGGATGTAGACTTCCGGGTGACCCCAGATCCAGATCAGGTTGACGTACATCATGGCGTTGCCGCCCAGTTCCGTCGTGAAGAAGTTAAAGCCGGCAACGCGGTCCAGCGACAGCATGGCCAACACGGCCGTCAGCACCGGGAAGGCGGCGACGATCAGGATGTTGGTGCACAGTGCGGTCCAGGTGAAGACGGGCATTTTCATCCAGGTCATGCCGGGCGCGCGCATCTTGACGATGGTGGCGATCAGGTTGACACCGGACAATAGCGTCCCGACCCCGGCAATCTGCAGGGACCAGATGTAATAGTCTACCCCCACGTCCGGACTGCCGACGATGCCCGACAGCGGTGGATACGCCAGCCAGCCCGTGCGGGCGAATTCGCCGACGAACAGCGAGGCCATGACCAGGGCGGCGCCCATGGTGGTCATCCAGAAGCTGAAGTTGTTGAGGAAAGGGAAAGCCACGTCGCGCGCGCCGATTTGCAGCGGCACCACGTAGTTCATCAGCCCCGTCACGAAAGGCATCGCGACGAAGAAGATCATGATCACGCCGTGGGCGGTGAAGATCTGGTCGTAGTGATGCGGTGGCAGGAAGCCGGCATTGTCGCCAAAGGCGACGGCCTGCTGGGTACGCATCATGAGCGCGTCGGCAAAGCCGCGCAGCAGCATGACGAGGCCCAGAATCATGTACATGATACCGATTTTTTTATGGTCGATACTGGTGATCCAGTCGCGCCACAGGGTACCCCAGACGCGGAAATACGTCAGTGCCGCAACGAGTGCGATACCGCCCAGGGCAACCATGGCAAAGGTCACCAGCAGGATAGGTTCGTGAAATGGAATTGCATCCCAAGTCAGACGGCCGAATATAAGCTTCGTCAGATCAATATGGTCTAGCATTGTTACTCTCAGAGAAAAAAGGGAGGCGCCAGGCAAGCGGCGCCAGTATCTGCAGCGCTAAGTACTTATGCGCTGCGGGATTCATGCAGTCGTTACTTGGCTTGAACGCCCTTTTCAACCACTGCATCGCTAGCGACTACTGCCGTTACGGCCGCTACCGGGCTATTTGCCACCGCCAGTTTGTATGGCTCGACCGGCGTCACGCACAGGGCGTCGGAAACGATGGTGCGGTTCAAAATTGCCTTGTACAGATCGCTAGGTACCGCGCTGTAGCGGCGCACGGGATCGCGCTCGCTCGGCTGGGCCAGCGTCAGGTAGTCGTCGCGGTTCAGCGCGCCGCCACCGGCACGTGCCGATTCCACCCATTTGTCGAAGTCCGCATCGTTCACGCCATGGAACTTGAAGCGCATGCCCGAGAAACCGGCACCGCTGTAGTTGGCGGAAAAGCCTTTATACACGCCTGGCTTGTTGATGACGGCATTCAACTGGGTTTCCATGCCCGGCATGGCGTAGATCTGACCTGCCAGTGCGGGGATGAAGAACGAGTTCATGACGGACGAGGCGGTGATCTTGAAGCGGATCGGACGGTCGACTGGCGCATACAGTTCATTGACCGAAGCGATGCCTTGCTCAGGGTAGATGAACAGCCATTTCCAGTCCAGCGCCACGACTTCGACGATCATCGGCTTGTGGCTGGCAGGAATCGGACGGTTGGCGTCGATACGGCTCAGCGGACGATAAGGATCGAGGGTGTGGGTGCTGATCCAGGTCAGCAGGCCCAGCACGATGATGATCAGCAGGGGCGCGCCCCAGATGATCAGCTCGAGGCGAGTCGAGTGGTCCCAGTCCGGCTCGTATTTGGCCGCGGTGTTGTTTTTTCTATAGCGCCATGCGAAAAGCAGGGTCAGGGCGATTACCGGAACGATAATCAACAGCATCAGCAATGTCGAGATGACAATCAGATTGCCTTGCTGAACTGCGATGTCTCCGGACGGATTCAGTACCACCGTATTGCAACCAGCCAACAATGCGAGAGGTAAAAGAAGCAGTCCGCGACGAACTTTTAATGAAAACATACAGGAAAGTCCAGTACAGGGGATGAAGATATGGTACTGTATTCTCACTGGAGCGCGTTGGCAATTGGACGTTTTGTCCTACCCCTTGCTCGGACTTTCACTGTGTACGTACGGAGTTTTCCTACGACTACCTGATGGATAGTCCTACTCCGGGCGTGAGACACCCGGGGTATGTTACGCGTTGGCCGAACTCGAAACTATATTGGAGACGATCATCATGTCCAGCACGCGCATACACAGCGGGGATGTACCCGCTGACTTTTCCCCCCATTCCCTGCGCGACGCACGCGGGGCCGGCACGGTCGAATCGCATATCGACCCCGGTGAGATCGCCGTCGGCGTGATCATCGGCCGCGCTTCCGAGTATTTTGACTTCTTTGTCTACGCCATCGCCTCGGTGCTGGTGTTTCCGCGCGTCTTCTTCCCCTTCGAAGAGCGCCTGGAAGGCACCTTGTATGCGTTCCTGATCTTCTCGTTCGCCTTCATCGCCCGTCCGTTCGGCACCGTGATCTTCATGGAAATCCAGCGCCGCATGGGGCGCAGCGCCAAGCTGACGTTCGCCCTCTTCCTCTTGGGCGTATCGACGGCCGGCATCGCTTTCCTGCCCACCTATTCGCACCTGGGCTTTGCCGCCATCATCTGGCTGTCCGTGCTGCGCATCGGCCAGGGCGTGGCGCTGGGCGGCTCGTGGGATGGCCTGCCGTCGCTGCTGGCCCTGAACGCGCCTGAAAACAAGCGCGGCTGGTACGCCATGCTGGGCCAGCTGGGCGCCCCCGTCGGCTTCCTGATCGCCGCCGGCCTGTTCTGGTTCATGCTGACCACACTGACGGATGAAGATTTCCTCGACTGGGGCTGGCGCTATCCCTTCTATGTGGCCTTCGCCATCAACGTGGTGGCCCTGTTTGCCCGGTTGCGCCTGGTATCGACGAATGAATATGCGCGCCTGCTCGACGAGCGCGAACTGCAGCCCGTGAGCGTGTTTGAAATGAGCCGCGGCCAGGGCCGCAACGTGCTGATCGGCGCCCTCGCCGCGCTGGCCAGCTACGCCCTGTTCCACCTCGTTACCGTGTTCCCGCTGTCGTGGATTTCCGTCTACCAGACCCGTTCTGCGCCGGATTTCCTGCAAATCCAGATGCTGGGCGCCGTGCTGGCCGCCGTCGGCGTGGTGATTTCCGGCTTGCTGGCCGATAAAGTGGGCCGCCGCACCACCCTGGGTGTGCTGGCCGTGCTGATCGCCATCTTCAGCGCCTTCGTGCCGACCCTGATGGGGGGCGGCAATACGGGCCAGGACGTGTTCATCCTCGTCGGCTTCAGCCTGCTGGGCCTGTCCTACGGCCAGGCGGCCGGCGCCGTGACGGCGAACTTCCCTGCCCGCTTCCGCTACACGGGCGCGGCCCTGACGTCCGACCTGGCCTGGCTGGTCGGTGCCGGCTTCGCACCGCTGGTGGCGCTGGGCCTGTCGGCCAACTTCGGCCTCGCCTATGTCAGCTTCTACCTGCTGTCGGGCGCCGTCGCCTCGCTGGCCGCGCTGAGCCTGAACCGGGCGCTGGAAATCCGCGACTGACATATATATAGACAGGCGTGCGCTTGCCGCATGCCGCAATGCACACCATGCGCCGGATTCTTCCGGCGCATTTTTTTGTCGCCGGCCCTGCGCGCCGGCCGCGCCGGAACCGGCGCCATGCCCCGCTGCTGGCGCCGGCTACTGTATCGCCAGCTGCCTGCCGCCCGTGCCCGCCTTTTTCGGCAAGTCCAGCAACAACACGCCATTTTCATAGCGGGCCTGGGCGCCAGCTTCCTCCACTTCATGCGGCAACACGAAGCTGCGGTATTGCTGGCCATATTCGCGCTCGCTGCGCACGACCCTGCCGCCGCCATCGCGCAGTTCGCGTTCATTCTTCAGTTCCGCGGCGATGGATACCCGGTTGCCGTCGATCGACACCTTGATGTCATCCTTGCTGACACCCGGTATGTCGGCCTGCACCAGGTAAGCTTGTTCGGTTTCGGAAATATCGACACGGATGCGCGGCGCGCCGCCTTCGCGCAGGCGCAGGGCCGGCGTGAAGAAATCGCGCATCAGCTCTTCCATGTCGCTGAAGGGGTCGAAGCGCGCCAGCGGGTTGAGCGGATCGCGGTGGATCAGATGATTGGCCATGATGTCCTCCTGCATGGGCAATGGCATTGCACACGGTGGCCAGCCGCGCGGCAAGCTGCCATCCGCACGGACGCCACCACCATCTGCATACTAGGACGCAAACCGGCGCACTCTTTGCGTTATATCAAACGTGCAAGCATTGACTTCTGGCGAACTTGAACATGGCCCGCATCGCATTGTTCGCTGCCTCGCATACACAAGTATTACAGCAATGAAACTGGCGCAAGGCTGCTATGCTAGCGCACGCTATGCGCAATCCGCATAAATACTTGCATTTCCATTAAAATTGATTTTTTGCACCAGCCCTTACCGGACATGATGAATACCAAGACCCCGATCGACTCCTTCAGCTTTCGCCGCATCCTTGCCCGCAACGTCACCCTGCCCCTGGTCATCGGCGTCGTCACGGCCCTCGTATTCGTCGGCCTGATCGCCTACCTGCTGTCGGCGCTGCGCTCGGTCGAACATTCCGAAAGGGTCATCGGCAATGCGAATGAAGTCATGAAGCTGTCCGTCGACCTGGAAACGGGCATGCGCGGCTATTTGCTGACGGGCGACGAGACCTTCCTGTCGCCGTATAAATCGGGCAAGGCAAAGATCGCCGTCGAGATGAATACCCTGCTCGAGCTGGTCTCCGACAGTCCCGTCCAGGTGGACCGCCTGCGCCGCATCCGCGCGCTGCAAAACCAGTGGATGGAATACGCGGAAAGTGTCATCGGGCAGCGCCGCAGCAACCAGGAATTTCTCGCGCGCGTGCGCCAGGGCGAAGGCAAGCTGGAATTTGACGAGATCCGCCGCGAATTCCTGTCCTTCCTGTCCATGGAGCAGCGCTTGCGCCAGGAGCGCGGCGATACGGCCGAAAGCCGCACGGTGCTGGCCGTGGTGGTGTTCCTGGTCCTGAGCCTGGGACTGTCCGGTCTGCTGGCCTACCTGGGCCGGCGCGAACTGCTGCGCCTGTCCGACATCTACAATGAGGCGCTGGAACAGCGCGGCAAGGATAACGACGTGCTGCAGGAACAGGCCTGGCTGCGCACGGGGCAGACGGAGTTGGCCGCGCATACGAGCGGCCAGCTGGCCTTGCCGCAACTGGGACGGCAAGTGCTCGATTTCCTCGCCAACCGCCTGGACGTGGCCGTCGCCACCATGTATGTAATCGATGACGACGGCAGCCTGCGCCGCACGGCCGTCTACGGTTTCAACGAACAGGGCGTGAAGGACAAGCAGGTATTCAAGCTGGGCGAAGGCCTGGTGGGCGAAACGGCGCGCGAGAAACGGCTCAAGCACATCAAGCAGGTGCCGCACGATTACCTGACCGTGACGTCCGGCCTGGGCCATGGCGCGCCGCTGGAACTGGTATTGACCCCCGTCAACAACGAGGGCGCCGTCAACGGCGTGATCGAGCTGGGCTTCACGCATCCCGTCAGCCAGCGCGCGAAAGAATTGCTGAACCTGATCGCCGCCAATGTCGGCACCTCGCTGGAAGCGGCGCTGTACCGCCAGCGCCTGCAAAACGTGCTGGAAGAAACGCAGCAGCTGAATGAAGAGCTGGAAGTGCAGCAGGAAGAGCTGCGCACGGCCAACGAGGAACTGGGCGAGCAGTCGCGCGTGCTGGAGCAGTCGCAGGCCCACCTGGAAGAGCAGAAGGCGGCGCTCGAGCAGTCGAACGAGCAGCTGGCCGTGCAGGCGCTGGCGCTGGACCAGAAGAACATGGCGATAGTCCAGGCGCATGCCCAGCTCGAGGCGCGCGCCGAAGAGCTGCAGCGGGCCAGCCGCTACAAGTCCGAATTCCTGGCGAACATGTCGCACGAACTGCGCACCCCCTTGAACAGCTCGCTGATCCTGTCCAAGCTGCTGTCCGACAATAGCGGCGGCAATCTGACGCCCGAGCAAGTGACGTTTGCGCAAACCATTTATTCGGCCGGCAACGACTTATTGACGCTCATCAACGATATCCTCGACATTTCCAAGGTCGAGGCGGGCAAGCTGGAACTGATGCCGGACACCGTGCCCTTCGATGAACTGCTGAGCAGCATGCGCATGCTGTTCGGTCCGCAGGCGCAGCAAAAGAAACTCGCCTTCAACGTCAGCGTGGCGCCGGATGCGCCCGCGTCGTTTGTCAGCGACCGCCAGCGCCTCGAGCAAATCCTGAAAAACCTGCTGTCGAACGCCATCAAATTCACGGATGCGGGCACGGTGGCCCTGCAGGTGAGCACCGATGACGGCGGCAACGTGCGCTTCCAGGTGCAGGATTCGGGCATCGGCATCGCCGACGACCAGCAGCAAAAGATCTTCGACGCCTTCCACCAGGCCGACGGCACCACCAGCCGCCGCTATGGCGGCACGGGCCTGGGCCTGTCGATCTCGCGCGACCTGGCAGCCTTGCTTGGCGGCACCATCGAACTGGCCAGCACGCCTGGCCAGGGCAGCACATTTACCCTGGTCTTGCCGCCGGCCATGCCGCAGCGCGCGGCGGCGCCGGACGCCCTCGCGCCCGCTACCGTCACCGTCCAGCCTGCCGCGGCGCGGCCAGCCACCGTAGCCGCCGCGCCGAAAGCGGCGCCCGCCGCCAAGCCCGTGCCTTTGGCCACCTTCCAGGATGACCGCGACAGCGTACCGGCCGGCAAGAGCGGCCAGCGCTCCGTGCTGGTGATCGAGGACGAGCCCTCGTTTGCCGGCATCCTGTTCGACCTGGCCCACGAAATGCAGTACCGCTGCCTGGTGGCGCATGGCGCCGACGAAGGCTTGCGCCTGGCCGAGCAGTTCCTGCCCGACGCCATCCTGCTCGACATGGGCTTGCCGGACCGTCCCGGCTTGCTGGTCTTGCAGCAGCTGAAGGAAAACCCGCTGACGCGCCACATTCCCGTGCACATCGTGTCCGGCAACGACCAGGTGCAGGAAGCCATGCAGCTGGGCGCCATCGGCTACGCCACCAAGCCGCGCACGCGCGAACAGCTGAAGGACGTGTTCCGCAAGCTCGAATCGAAGTTCACGCAAAAGATGAAGCGCATCCTGCTGGTCGAGGACGATGAACGCCAGCGCGAAAGCGTGGTGCACCTGATCAGCGACGACGACGTGGAAATCACGGCCGTGGCCCTGGGCGAACAGGCACTGGAATTGCTGAAGACGCAGATTTTCGATTGCATGATCATCGACTTGAAGCTGCCCGACATCCAGGGCAACGAATTGCTCGAACGCATGGAACACGAGGAACTGTGCTCGTTCCCGCCCGTCATCGTCTACACGGGCCGCAACCTGAGCCGCGAGGAAGAGGCGGACCTGATGAAATACTCGCGCTCGATCATCATCAAGGGCGCCCGCTCGCCCGAGCGCCTGCTCGACGAAGTGACCCTGTTCCTGCACAAGGTGGAGTCCGAACTGTCGAGCGAACGCCAGGGCATGCTGCAGCAGGTGCGCAGCCGCGAACGCGTATTCGAAGGCCGCAAGATTTTGCTGGTCGACGACGACGTGCGCAATATCTTTGCCCTGACCAATGCGCTGGAACAGAAAGGCGTGGTGGTGGAAATCGGCCGCAACGGCTTCGAAGCCATCAGCAAGCTCAATAGCGTGGACGATATCGACCTGGTGTTGATGGATGTCATGATGCCGGGCATGGATGGCCTGGAAGCGACGCGCTTGATACGCGCCGACGGCCGCTACAACAAGCTGCCCATCATCGCCATCACGGCCAAGGCCATGAAGAACGACCAGGAAGAGTGCCTGCAGGCGGGCGCCTCCGACTACCTGGCCAAGCCGATCGACCTCGACCGCCTGTACTCGCTGCTGCGCGTGTGGATGCCGAAGATGGAACGCATGTGATGGCGCGCCTTTCGCCTGTTTCGCACAGGATGGAGCGGCACTGATGTCCGCGCGCCACACGGATGCGCAACTGCAGGCGCTGATGGAAGCCATCTATCAGCGCTACAGCTATGACTTCCGCGACTACACGCTGCCCTCGCAGCGCCGGCGGCTGAACCATGCCCTGGACCGCTTCCAGTGCGCGGACCTGCCCGCCATGCAGCAGCTGGTGATAGAAGACCCTGCCGCCTTTGGCCGGCTGCTGCAGATTTTGACCGTGCCCGTCACGCAAATGTTCCGCGACCCGGCCTTTTTCCTCGCCTTGCGCGAAGATGTCGTGCCCGTGCTGAAAACCTACCCGTCGCCAACCATCTGGGTGGCCGGCTGCTGCACGGGCGAGGAAGCGTTGTCGCTGGCCATCGTGCTGCACGAGGAAGGCTTGCTCGAGCGCAGCCGCATCTACGCCACCGACATCAACCCGCAAGCGCTGGCCACGGCCGTGCGCGGCACGTATCCGCTGCACCGGATGGAAGAGTATGGCAACAACTACCGGGAAGCTGGCGGCCTGGGCCAGCTGGCCGAGTACTACACGGTCGAGCACGCCACGGCGCGCTTCCCCCGGCAACTGCTCGACAAGATCAATTTCGCCGACCATAGCCTGGCGACGGACAGCGTCTTTGTTGAAACGCAATTGGTGCTTTGCCGCAATGTACTGATCTACTTCAACAAGCAGCTGCAGGACCGGGCGCTGGGCCTGTTTCATGAATCGCTGTGCCACCGGGGCTTCTTGGGGCTGGGCAGCAAGGAAAGTCCGCATTTCACCCGTTTCTCCACCGAGTTCGAGCCATTGCCCGGCGTCGAAAAACTCTACCGCAAACGCGCGCCATCGCGCGCCGCGCCCTCTTACGCTGGACGGCAAAGCCATGCCAGGAATGACACATGATGACTGAAACCAGTACCAAATTATTAATCGTCGACGACTTGCCGGAAAACTTGCGCGCGCTCAATGCCCTGATACGCGAGAGCGACCGCAGCGTCTACCAGGCCTCCTCGGGCGAGGAAGCGCTGGCCCTGCTGCTCGAACACGATTTTGCGCTGGCCATCCTCGACGTGCAAATGCCGGAAATGGATGGCTTCGAGCTGGCGCAACTGATGCGCGGCACGGAAAAGACGCGCCACATCCCCATCGTCTTCGTCACGGCGGCCGGCAAGGAAATGAATTTCGCCTTCCAGGGCTATGAGAGCGGCGCCGTCGACTTCCTGCACAAGCCGCTCGACATCAATGCCGTGCAAAGCAAGGTCAACGTGTTTGTCGCCCTGCACCAGCAGCGCAACGAAACGCGGCGCCAGGTGCAGGCGCTCGAGTACAGCCGCCAGCAGCAGGAAGCGCTGCTCAAGGAATTGCGCGCCACCCAGGCCGAACTGCAGCGCTCGCTGCGCCTGCGCGACGAATTCATGTCCATGGTGGCGCACGAATTGCGCACGCCATTGAACACCCTGTTCCTGGAAACCCAGATGCGCACCGTCAACCTGGAGCGGGGCAACTTGGCCGCCTTCGAAGCGGATAAGCTGAACAAGATGGTGGCCCGCGACGGGCGCCAGATCCGCAGCATGGTGCGCCTGATCGACGACATGCTCGACGTTTCGCGCATCACCAGCGGCAAGCTGTCGATACGCCGCGAGCCGGTCGACCTGGCGTGCCTCGTGCGCCGCGTGGCCGACGATCTGGCCCACTATGCGGCGACGACGGGCAGCGTGCTCGAAGTGCTGGCCTTCGAGCCCATCCACGGCTACTGGGATGCCTTCCGCGTGGAACAGATCGTTGTCAACCTGATCAGCAATGCCTTGCGCTACGGCCAGGGCCAGCCCGTGGAAATCAGCCTGGCGCACACGCAGAACAGCGCCGTCATCGAAGTGCGCGACCATGGCATCGGCATCGGCGCCAAGGACCAGGAACGCATCTTCGACGCCTTCGAGCGGGTCATGTACCAGGACCGCTCGGGCGGCCTGGGCCTGGGCCTGTTCATCACCAAGCAGCTGGTCGATGCACACGGCGGCGCCATCACCCTGCAAAGCCAGCCCGGCAATGGCGCCCTGTTCAGCGTCACCCTGCCGCTGGCAGGAAGCTGAGGCCGGCATGACGGAACACCGCACCACCACCGGCCCCAGCGGCGTGGCCTTCCTGCTGCAACTGGAGCGCCGGCTGCGCCTGCTGCACGACACGGGCGCCATCCTCGCCCTGTCGGCGCAGATGCTGGGCCAGCGCCTGGGCGCACAGCAGGTCGCCTGTTTCGACATTGACCAGACCCTGCAATGCCCCACCCTGCAACATGCATGGAGCGATGGCCTGGCGCCGGGCGCCGCCGGCGAATACTTTCTCGGCGACTATGCCGCCGGACTGGCCGACACGCTGTCGGCCGGCCACGCGCTGGCCGTCAGCGACGTTGCCAGCGACCCGCGCACGGCCGCGCCGGCCGCGCTGGCCACGTTCGCGCGGCTGGGCATACGCGCCTTCCTGAACATTCCCATCGCCAAGGATGGCCGGCTGGCGGCCCTGTTCGTCGTCCACAGCCGCGCCGCCCGCATCTGGCGCGCGGACGAGATCGAACTGGCCGTGCAAGTGTCGGAACGGGTCTGGTCGACCATTTTGCGGGCCCAGGCGGAAGAACAGCTGCGCCTGCTCAGTGCCAACATGGAGCAGCAGGTGGCCGAGCGCACGCGCGAATTCGGTCGAACCTGGCGAGTCAGCCCCGACCTGCTGGGCGTGCTCAACCTCGACGGCTATTTCGAGCACTCGAACCCCGCCTGGCAAGCCACGCTGGGCTGGTCGGAAGAGGAAATCCGCACGACGAAGTTCCTGGAACTGATCCACCCTGACGACTTGAAGCGAACCTATGCGGCGTGGGAGGCGGCCAACCAGGGCCAGCCGGCGCTGCGCTTCGAGAACCGCTACCGCCACAAGCACGGCGGCTGGCGCTGGCTGTCGTGGGTGGCCGTGCCCGAGGGCGACAAGGTGTATTGCAGCGCGCGCGACATCAGCGTGGAAAAGAAGCTGGAAGCGGACCTGGCGGCACGCAACAGCGAACGCGAAAGGCTGTGGCGCAGCGCGCACGACCTGATGGTGGCCGTCGATGCCGAATATTGCTTCGCCGCCGTCAACCCGGCCTCGGCCGCCATCCTCGGCTGGCTGCCCGAGGAAATGCTGGGCCGCAGCGTGTTCGATTTCGTGCTGCCCGAGGATGCCGCCGCCACGCGCCGGGCGCTGGCGCAGGTGGCGCAAGTGACGCCGGAAGCCATGCCCAGCTTTGAAAACCGCTACCGCCACCGCGACGGCGGCCACCGCTGGCTGTCCTGGGTGGCCGCGCCCGAAGGCGACCTGGTGTTCGCCACGGGGCGCCACATCACCCTGGAAAAGGAAGCGGAAAGCACCTTGCGCAGCATGCAGGAATCCTTGCGCCACAGCGAGACGGCGCTGCTGCAGTCGCAAAAGCTGGAAGCGCTGGGCAAGCTGACGGGCGGCGTGGCCCACGATTTCAACAATGTGCTGCAAATCATTTCCGGCAACCTGCAGCTGCTGCAGATGACCGTGGGCGACGATCCGCTGGCCGCCAGGCGCATCGCCAGCTCCACGGCCGCCGTGGAACGGGGCGCCAAGCTGTCGGCGCAGTTGCTGGCCTTTGCGCGGCGTCAACCGTTGAAACCGCTGGTGACGGACCTGGCGCACCTGCTGCGCTCGACGGAGGACTTGCTGCGCCGCGCCACGGGCGAGACCATCGACACGCGCTTGCTGCTCGATGAAGGCGCCTGGCGCGCCCTGGTCGACCCGCACCAGCTGGAAAACGTCATCCTCAACCTCGCCATCAATGCGCGCGACGCCATGGAGGGCCAGGGCCAGCTGACCATCGAGCTCAGCAATAGCGTGCTCGACAGCGCCTATGCGGCCCGCCATGCGGACGTGGTGCCCGGCGACTATGTGCAGCTGGCCGTGTCGGACACGGGCACGGGCATTCCGCCCGAGCTGCTGGACAAGATCTTCGAGCCCTTCTTCACTACCAAGCGCGAAGGCGAAGGCACGGGCCTGGGCCTGTCCATGGCGTATGGCTTCCTGCGCCAGAGCGGCGGCCACCTGAAGGTGGACAGCGTGCCCGGCCATGGCAGCACCTTCCGCATCTACCTGCCCCGTTCGCTGGAAGCGGAATCCGAACTGCCGCTGCAGCTCGATGGTCCCGTGCTCGGCGGCAAGGAAACCATCCTCGTCGTGGAAGACGACCTGCAGGTGCAGACGACGGTGGTCGACATGCTGCGCGGCCTCGGCTATTTCGTGCTGCGCGCCAGCGATGGCGAAAGCGCGCTCAACATCATCGGCAGCGGCATCCCCATTGACCTCCTGTTTACGGACGTGGTGATGCCGGGCAAGGTGGCCAGCACGGAGCTGGCACGCCAGGCGCGGCTGCTGCTGCCGGAGCTGGCCGTGCTGTTTACCTCGGGCTACACGCAGGATGCCATCATGCAGGGCGGCCGCCTGGAACCGGGCGTGGAGCTGCTGAGTAAGCCCTACCGGCGCGAAGACCTGGCGCGGCGCATCCGCCATTTGCTGGCCAATGGCCGCCACGTGGCGGGCCTGCAGCAATACCGCGCGCAGCTGGCGCCGCAGCCGGCCGCGCCCGCGCTGCCCGGGGCACGGCCCGGCACGCGTCACATCCTGCTGGTGGAAGACAATGCGGACGCGCGCGCCATGACGGGCGAACTGCTGGCCATGCTCGGGCATGCGGTGCTGGCCGTGGGCACGGCCGAGGAAGCCGTGCCGCTGCTGGGCACGCCTGGACTCGAGTTGCTGCTGACCGACATCAGCCTGCCGCACATGTCGGGCGTCGAACTGGCCGAACTGGTGGCGCGCGAGCATCCGCGGCTGGAAGTGGTGTTTTCCACGGGCCATGCGCCGGCCAATTCCGGCGTGCTGGACCCGGCGGCGCGCTTCCTCGTCAAGCCATTTACCCTCGAACAGCTGCAGCAGGTCTTGCTGCCGCCCGGCAAGACAGGCGCTTAAGTCCCGGGCCGGCGCGCCTTCAGGGCCGCGGCCAGCTCTTCCAGGCTGAACGGCTTGCGCAGGAAACGCGCGCTGGCGTCCTGCATCAGGCTGGCACCCCAGTCGTGGCCGGAAGCGAAGATCACTTCCAGCTGCGGCCAGTGCTCGCGCGCATGGCGCGCCAGTTCCAGGCCCGACATGGTGGGCAGGCTGATGTCGGTGACCAGCACGTCGAGGCCCGGCAAGGCCAGCAGGGGCAAGGCGTCCTCGGCGCTGGCCACACCATACACGGTATGGCCCAGCATGTTGAGCATTTCCGTGCTCATTTCGCGCGCATCGTCATTGTCTTCCACCAGCAGGATGCGTCGTCCGGACGGGTCGGGCGCGCCCACCAGGCGGCGGTCGGCCAGCAGATGGCGCACCGTGCGGGCCAGGTCTTCGCGCCGGTACGGTTTGCTCAGCAGCTCCACGCCCGGGTCCAGCCGGCCGCCCTGCATGATGGCGTTGTGCGTATAGCCCGAGGTAAACAGCACGGCCAGTTCCGGCAGCAGCAGCCGCGCCTGGCGCGCCAGCTCCTTGCTGCCCACGGGACCCGGCATGACCACGTCCGTAAACAGCAGGTCGACGGCGACGCCGCTGCGCAGCAGGGCCAGGGCCGAGGCGCCGTCGTCCGCGTGCAGCACGTCGTAGCCGAGGCCGCGCAACATGTCGACCACCGTGTGCTGCACGGGGGCGTCGTCTTCCACCACGAGGATGGTCTCGCCGCCGCCCAGCACGGGTCCGGCCAGGCCGGGCGGCGGCTCGGCCAGTTTTTCCAGCGATCGCGGCAGATATATCTTGAAGGTCGTGCCCGCTCCCGGCGCACTGTGCACCTTGATGTGGCCCGCGCTCTGGCGGATGAAGCCGTAGGCCATGGAGAGGCCCAGGCCCGTGCCCTCGCCTTCGCGCTTGGTGGTGAAGAACGGCTCGAAGATCTGGTCGATCACGTCGCGCTCCATGCCGTGGCCCGTGTCCGTGATGGTCAGCAAGACATACTGGCCCGCCAGCACGTCCGCATGCAGGCTGGCATAGGCGGCGTCGAGCGTGACATTGCTCAAGGTAAACGTCAGGCGGCCGCCCCCTTCCATCGCGTCGCGTGCGTTGATGGCCATGTTCAGCAGCACGTTTTCCATCTGGTTCGGGTCGACCAGCGTATGCCACAGGCCTTCGCTGATGAAGGTTTCCTCGGTCACCGCCTCGCCCAGCGCGCGGCGTATCAGCTCATGCATGCGGCGCAGCAGGCGTCCGAGGTCCGTCACCAGCGGTTTCAGCGGTTGACGCCGCGCAAAGGCCAGCAATTGCGACGACAGCTTGGCGCCGCGCTCGACGGCCGAGGCGGCGGAATCGAGGCGTTTCGCCGCCTGCGGGTTGTCGGCCACCGTCAGCTTCAGCAGCTGCAGGTTGCCGGAAATAATTTGCAGCACGTTATTGAAATCGTGGGCCACGCCGCCCGTCAGCTTGCCGATCGATTCCAGCTTTTGCGCCTGCAGCAAGGCTTGCTCGCTGCGCACCAGCGCCAGCCGCGCCTCTTTTTCGTCCGTGACGTCGCGGCCGATGGCGTGGATCAGCTTTTGCGCCGGCACGGCCGTCCAGGAAATCCAGCGGTAGCCGCCGTCGCGGCGCCGGTAGCGGTTTTCCATGCGCAGGGTCGGCGCGCCATGGGCCAGGCGCGACAGGTCCTTCAAGGCCGCCATGCGGTCCTCGGGATGCACGAGGCTGATGAAATCCATGCCCAGCGATTCGATTTCCGGCCGGTCCAGGATGCCCGTCCAGGCGGGATTGACGGCGATGATCATGCCGCTCATGTCGGCCACCAGCATGATATCGGTCGACAGCCGCCACATGCGGTCGCGGTCGGCCGTACGGTTGGCCATCTCCACTTCCAGCGAGGAATTCAGGTAGGCCATCTTTTCCAGCACGTTCTTCTGTTCCTGCACGTCCGTGTTGGTGCCCACCCAGCGCAGCACCTTGCCGGCCTCGTCGAACAGGGGCAAGGCGCGCGCCAGGAACCAGCGGTACTGGCCATCGCTGGCGCGGCGCATGCGGAACTCGTATTCATAGGCGCTGGACGTGCTGACGGCCCGCTCCCAGCTTTGCTGCGTGGCCTGCATATCGTCCGGGTGCACGCAGTAGCGAAAGCCGCTGGCCACGAGCGACTTCATGGACTGGCCCGTGTAGGCGCAGACCTGTTCGTTGACCCAGTAGGTGGCGCCGTTGCCGTGCGCCAGCCAGGCCTGGTTGGGCATGGTCGAAGCCAGCGAACGGAACTGTGCTTCGCTGTCGAGCAAGGCGTTGCGCGCTTGCCAGTGCTCTTCGATATCCTCGCACGAGCCATACCATTTCAAGGGATTGCCCCGCTCATCCTGCCGGCAAAAGGCGCGTGTGTGCATCCAGCGGTACTGGCCGTCCTGCCGGCGCACGCGCATTTCCGCCTCGAACGGCTGGCCGCTGCCCACCGCTTCGCTCCATGCCGCCAGGGAATGGGGTACATCCTCGGGATGCAGGGCCTCGAGCCAGCTCGTGCCCAGGCCGCTGCCCCCCGTCCATTCGCGCCAGCGCTGCGCCACATAGTCGAGCTTGCCGTCGATGTCGGCCGTCCACAGCACCTGGGTGTTGAGCTCGATGGCGTAGTGAAAGTGTTCGCGGCTGTCGTGCAGCTGCCGTTCCAGCTGGCTACGTTCGATCACATGCGAGGCGACGCGGGCGGCCAGCGCCAGCAGCTCGATCTCGGGCTGGGTCGGGTGACAAGGCGCCTGGAACAGCAAGCCCAGCACGCCCAGGATATGTCCGCTGGCGCCAAACACGGGAGCGACCCAGCAGGCACGATAGCCATGCAGCACCGCTTCCTTGCGCCCGGCGCTCCATTGCAAGTCGCGCGTGATGTCGCCGCAGTATGCGGGCGCGCCGGAAAAGGCGGCCGTGCTGAACGGCGATGGCTGTTCGCCGCCGTGGCGCAAGGCCAGGCACAGGTCCTGCGGCAGGCTGGGCGCGGCCAGGCCGCAAAAACGGTCGGTCTCGTCGATGAGGACGAGGCAGGCGTGCATGGCTTCGTCGGACTGCGACTCCAGCGCCAGCAGCAAATGTTCCAAAGCATGGGCCAGGTCGACACCGGCGGCGATGCTTCCCAGCGCGCGATGCTCGGCGTCCAGCAATGTGATGATGTTGTTTGCGTGCACCGTGTCGATAAGCGGGTAACTGATGCCCGAAATATACCATGGGGCAACGCTTCCCATAGGAGAAAACCGCATCTCCGGGAGTGATGAGGGCGCCAGCCTATGCTAGAGTGTTGCTCTTCTCTCAAGCGTAATCGCACATGACCATGTCCCTGCCGCCCTCCCTGATCGCCACCGCCCTGCTCGCCGCCAGCCACGGCGCCGTCGCCGCTCCCATGAGCCTGGACGATTACCTGGCCCTGCATGGCCCCGCGCCCACGACACGGATCGCCTATGGCGCGGCGCCGTCGCAGTACGCGCAGCTGTTCCGGCCCGAAGGCAGCGGACCGTTTCCCGTCGTCGTGCTCGTGCATGGCGGCTGCTGGACGGTGGCGTTCGGCGGCATCACGCAGATGCGCAACGTGGCCGGCGCCCTCGTGGCGCAGGGCATCGCCGTGTGGAATGTCGAGTACCGGCGCGTGGACGAGGCAGGCGGCGGCTATCCCGGCACCTACGAAGACATGCACGCGGCGCTCGACAGCCTGCAACAGCATGCGCTCGAGTACCAGCTCGACACAGGCCGCATCGTGGCCATGGGCCATTCGGCGGGCGGGCAGCTGGTGCAATGGATCGCCGGGCGTGAAAAACTGCCGCGTACCAGCCCCCTGTACCGCGACAAGTTCTTGCCAGTAAAAAATATCCTGAGCCTCGGCGGCCTGGCCGACCTGCGCCACGAGAAAGACTTGATCAAGAGCAGCTGCGAGCGCGATATGGTGCAACTGGCGGGCAGCGCCAGCAATGATCGTCCCGACATCTACAGCGACACCAACGCGGCCGACCTGATGCCCAACGGCAGCCGCACCGTGCTGGCCACGGGCGAACTCGACACCATCTCGCCGCCCCGCGTCGCGCACGACTATGCGGCCAAGGCGAAGCTGGCCGGCGACCATGCGGAAGTACTGATACTGCCCGGCGCCAGCCACTACGACGAAATCGCCGCGACGTCGCCCGCGTGGCGGATGATCTTGCCGGTGATCAAACAGATGCTGGGGATGGCAGCACAATGAAACACGCCATCGCCTGTGCCATGCTTGCCGCCTGCTCCGTCATGGCGTTCGCCGCCGACACCACGTCACTGGAAAGCGGCTTGCTGCATGCCTTGCAACTCAAGAAGGGCACGACCGAGCGCACGGGCACGTCCGGCCAGGCCATCGAGGCCTATATGCGGGCTGGCCTGGTCGGCAAGAAGCCCAACCAGCGCGCCGACTACACCGACTACTACCTCTTGAATACACCGGCCCCCTTCCTGGGCCATGAACTGGTGCTGATCGAAGAGGAATACATCACGCAATACATCGGCTGCTGCGTCAGCCCCGGTGCGGGAGTCACGGTGAAGGTGCATGGCAGTACCAGGAACCTGGAACAGTTTGCCCGCGCCAACCGCTGCACCCTGAGCGATCATGTTGATCTGGCGCATGAACTGCGTGAGGTGGCGATCAGGAACAAGGTCCCCAAGGGGCACTATGCATCCCTGAGCTGCCGCGAGCGCGATGCCAAGCGGGATGATGATTCATGACCGGTCCCCGCGTGGCCAGTCTGTCCGTGCAGATAGCGCCGCCTGGCGCGGGTCAGTACGGAGCAGCCGTGGGGCATTGCGTCTGTCTCTGGGGAAACGGTGTTCAAGGTGCTGGATGCGCAAATCATTCATGAAAATCAATGAACAAACCATGTTGAACGCTGTCGAGGCTGCCCTGCTGGATGATGACGGCTCCTGCCGGGACATCAACTTTGCGGAATGTATCTCGACGTCTGGTGCTATCGGCGTCCTCCATGTTCTGGCTGCTTACTGGCAGCTAAGGCAGGCGAAAACCTACAGCGGCGAAGACATTCCATACGCGGCATTGGCCCGCGTCCTGGAACAGCGCACCGGCGCACTGTCGACGCTATGGGACGATGGCAGCAATCCCAAGCACATTCAGGCGTTCTTCTACTGGGACGCCGCAGGGAGCATATTCTGCGAACTTACCTTCTTCCCGCAAGACTTTGATCGCACCCATTTTTCACTCGATGAATTTTTGCGGATGTTAAGCAAACTGGTCAGTGCCGCCCACAGCAAGGAATACTATGTGCGATTCTGGCTCGCGACGTGCTGGACAGGTCGCTCGATGCCAACCAGGGCTGCGCCCTGATAGCAACCATCGCAGGAAAGCTTGGACATCCTCCATCGCTGGAAGACTTCACGGTGCTGGCGCACGAACAAACAGGGCACCAGTGTTTTGGCATTGCGGCGGAGGATTGTGTCGACGAGATTTTCTCGGCCTGCCACAGCTTGCTGGAGGCTGGCATAGCCAAAACTGACGCTTAGAGGCGGGTGTTGAATTGTTCAATCTTTGGCAGTGAGGAAAAATATGCAAGTCATGCGGATAGTGGCAAATTTCCCGGCGCCGGATTTGGGACTGGCCCGGACTTTTTACCAGGAAGTGCTGGGTCTCAGCCTGTTAATGGATCACGGCTGGATCAGGACATATGGTTTGCAGACCGAGATGAGCGTTCAGGTGAGCTTCGCGACGGAAGGCGGCTCGAACACTGCCGTGCCCGACCTTTCCATTGAAGTCGATGACGTCGATACGGCACTGGCACGCATGTCTGCGGCAGGCTTTCCCATTGAATATGGCCCAGTCGATGAACCTTGGGGCGTAAGGCGCTTTTTCGTGCGCGACCCTTTCGGCAAGCTCATCAATATTCTGTCGCACACATAGGCGCGGCGGCGACCTGCCCGCGTTCATGTCGGTGCTTGCCGGCGAACGCCAAACGGGCAGACAGGAGCAAGCCGGGCAGGCTCCCGCTGCCAAGCCCGGCACTTCGGACCCAGCGTACCGGAAAAATGGCCATGGCCGTTTTCTCAGGCCCGCGACTCCGGCCCGCTTTTAACGAAACCGCGCCAGATCACTGCACGCGTGCCAGGTACTGCGCCAGCTGGCCGAACGTGGCCTTGAAGCCCTCCGTCATCGACTCATGCCCTTCCACAAAAGTCCGATGCTGCTCATCCGTCGCCTTGTGCGGCGTCGAGCGCAGGGTCATCGTCGTCTTGCCGTTTTCTTCGGTCAGCGTCATGGTATTGAACGATTCCAGCGGCCACGTGGCGCTGACGGGGTGCTGCACGGCATTGCCCTGCTTGTCGGCGAACGACAGGATCGACACGATTCTTTCCGGCGCGTCGATAGCCTGGTAAGTGAACTTGCCCCACATCTCGTAACCATTGTCGGCGCGCATGCCGTAATGAAAAATGCCGCCCGGCCGCAGGTCGAGCGCCAGCACGCTCAATTCGAAGCCCACCGGGCCCCACCACTGGGCCAGGCGGTCCGGCTCCACCCACGACTGAAACACCAGCTCGCGCGGCGCGTCGAAAGTTTGCGTGATGACAAAGTCGCTGCCGTCACGGTGCTGTCCTTCCTGTTTCTGTTCTGCGGTCGTCATGCTGTCTCCTGAAGGTGATGGACTGGCACTAATGTAACAGCGGCGTGGAAAAACAGAAAGGCCTGCACGCGGCGCACATCTGCATGCTAAAATATTAGTTCGATACCTAACTATTAGACGACTTACTTTATGATTTCTATCGAAGAGCGTTTCTCCGCCGCGCTCCACAAGACGGCGCGCGGCTGGCGCCATGCGATCGACCGGCGCCTGAAAGACCTGGACCTGGGACAGGCGAGCTGGATGGCCATCGCCATGATCGCCAAGTCGCCGCAGCCGCCGTCGCAAAGCGAGCTGGCGCACCAGCTGGGGGTGGAAAACCCCACCATGGTGTCGATGCTGGACCGGCTCGTGAAATCGGGCTTCGTGCAGCGCCAGCCATCGGAAACGGACCGCAGGGTGAAACTCGTCGTGCTGACCGACGCGGGCATGCAGGTGTACGACACGGTGCGCAAGGAAGCGGATGGCTTCCGCAAGGAACTGTTGCAAGGCATTGACCCAGAACAATTGCGGGCCGCCACCGAACTGCTGGAAGCCTTGCAGGCGTCCACGGAGAAATCCGCATGAGTTCGGCCACTGCCGCGTCCTCCGTACCGGCTGCGCAAGATCCCACGCTGAACCGGCGCATGATCACGATTTCCATCATGCTCGCCACCATCATCCAGGCGCTCGACGGCACCATCGCCAACGTCGCCCTGCCCCACATGCAGGGCAGCCTGTCCGCCTCGCAAGACCAGATCACCTGGGTACTGACGTCGTTCATCGTCGCCGCCGCCATCGCCACGCCCCTGACGGGCTGGCTGTGCGACCGTTTCGGCCAGAAAAACACCTTCCTCGTCTCCGTGGCCGGCTTCACGCTCGCTTCCGTGCTGTGCGGACTGTCGGGCACCCTGTCCGAGATCGTCGCCGCCCGTCTGCTGCAGGGAGTATTCGGCGCGGCCCTCGTGCCGCTGTCGCAGGCGGTCTTGCTCGACATCAATCCGCGCGAAAAGCACGGCTCGGCCATGGCCATCTGGGGCATGGGCGTGATGATAGGCCCCATCCTGGGACCGACCCTGGGCGGCTGGCTGACGGACAGCTACAGCTGGCGCTGGGTCTTCTTCATCAATATCCCGATCGGCGCCATGGCCTTCTATGGCATCTGGCGCTACATCCCCAAGGACCCGCCGAACCGCCGCATGAATTTCGACATGTTCGGCTTCGCCACCCTGAGCCTGTCCATCGGCGCCTTGCAGATGCTGCTGGACCGTGGCGAGCAGAACGACTGGTTTTCCTCGACGGAAACGTGGATCGAAGCCATCGTGCTGGCCATGAGCTTGTGCTATTTCATCGCCCATACGGCCCTGCGCCCGGCCGGCAAGTCCTTCCTCGATTACCGCCTGTTAAAGAACTCGAACTATGTGAGCGGCCTGCTGTTCATCTTCATCGTCGGCCTGGTGCTGTTCGCCACCCGCGCGCTGACGCCGTCGATGCTGCAAGGCTTGATGAACTACCCGGCGGCCATTGCCGGCCTGGTGACGGCGCCAAGCGGCCTGGGCACGATGATGGCCATGCTGATCGTCGGCAAGCTCACGGGCAGAATCGACACGCGCATCCTGCTGGGCGTGGGTTTTTCCATCACGGCGTTCTCGCTGTGGCAGATGGCCAATTTCACGCTGGACCTCGTGCCGAAGACCGTCGTGTGGAACGGCATCATCCAGGGCATCGGCCTGGGCCTCGTCTTCGTGCCCCTGAGCGCGGCCACGTTTGCCACGCTGTCGCCGCAGATGCGGGCGGAAGGCACGGCCATCTATAGCCTGGTGCGCAATATCGGCAGCAGCATCGGCATCGCCCTCGTGCAAACCTTGTTGGTGCGCAATACGCAGATTGCCCATGCGTCCCTGACGGAACACATCAATATCGCCAACCCCGCCCTGCACGACCCCGGCATCGCGCAAGTCTTCGACCTGGGCACGGGCACCGGCATGGCGGCGCTGAATGGCGAAATCACGCGGCAGGCGTCGATGATCGCCTACCTCGACGATTTCTGGCTGATGATGTGGCTGACCATCCTCGTGCTGCCGCTCCTGCTCCTGATCAAACCACCGAAGAAGAATGCGCCGGTCGTGGTCGACCACGCGGCCATGGAATAACCCTCATGCACACACCTATGAAACTCTCCCTCGGCATACTGGCCCTCAGCGTATCGCTGGCCCTGGCCGGCTGCGCCAGCATCCCGCCCGACGCGCAACGGCTGCCGCAGCAAGACCTGGCCACCATCCAGCTGGCTGCCGACATCCACCTAGCCAGCGAAGGCTGGCCCGCGGCCCAGTGGTGGCGCCAGTTCCGCGACCCGCAGCTGGATCAGCTGGTCGAGCAGGCGCTGGCCGCCAGCCCGGGCCTGGACGTGGCGCATGCCCGCATCGGCTCGGCCCTGTCCGCCTTCGACGCCCGGCATGCGGAGCGCGGCCCCCGCGTGGATGTGAACGCCGCCGCCAACCGCCAGCGCTATTCAGGCAACGGCCTGATGCCCGCCCCCATCGGCGGCAATTACTACAATGAAGCGACGGTGGGCGTGCAAGCCCATTACGACCTCGACTGGTGGGGCCGGCACAGGGCGCAGATCGCGGCCGCCCTGGGCGAAGTCAACGCGCGCCGCGCCGAGTATGCGATGGCCGAGCAGATGCTGGCGGCCGAAATCGCCAAACATTATTTCAGCATGCAAAACGGCTGGGCCCGCATGGACAACCTGCATGCGCTGGTGACATTGCAGCAGCAACTGGTGGCGGACAAGGAAAAGCGCATCGCCAACGGCCTCGGCGTCAGCGACGACCATTTGTCCGCGCAAACGCGGCTGAGCCTGCTGCAACAGCAGATCGCCATGCTGGAAACGCAGGTCGTCACGGAGCGCGAAGCCTTGCGCGCGCTGCTGGGCGCGGATGGCATGGCCCTGGCCAGCCTGCAGCCGAAGGAGGCACAGGCGCTGCCGCACGCCCTGCCCGGCAAGCTGGGCATGGAATTGCTGGCGCGCCGGCCCGACTTGCAGGCGGCGCGCTGGCGCGTGCAAGCGTCGCTGAGCGGCATCGAGGCGGCCGAGGCCGCGTTTTACCCCGATATCGACCTCGGCGCCTCGTTCGGCCTCGATGCCATCAAGCTGGGCAAGCTGCTCGAGTCCGGCAGCCGCACCCTGTTCATCGGCCCGGCGTTATCGCTGCCCCTGTTCGACAGCGGCCGCCTGCAGGCGCAACTTGCCGGCGCGCGCAGCGAGCGCGATGAACTGATCGCCGACTACAACCAGAACGTCTACAACGTCGTGCGCGACGTGGCGCAGGCCGGCGCCAGGGTGCAGGGCGTGGAAAACCAGCTGCGCCTGCAGCAGGAAAACCTGCGCGCCAGCGAAGCGCAGCTGCGCAATGCGAATGCGCGCCTGAAACAAGGACTGGCCGACCGCGCCACCCAGCTCAGCGCGGAAATGACCGTGCGCGGCCAGGTGGACCTGGGCATGCAGCTGCAAAACCAGCGCCAGAACGCGGAAATCGGCCTGACCGTGGCCCTGGGCGGCGGCTACCGGGGCAGCAGCGACTTTTCCGCCAATGCCACCGCCCAACAATAACCATCGATTACGGAACACATCATGAGCAGCGATACCACAGCAACAAGCACCCCAACCGAACAACCGGGCAAGCGCAAGGCCGTACTGATGGCCATCACGGCCGCGTTTGTCGTGGCCGGCGTAGCCTGGGCCGCCTACTATCAACTGGTGCTGGCCAAGGAAGAAGTCACGGACAACGCCTATGTGGGCGGCAACCTGGTCACCCTGTCCGCCCAGGTAACGGGCAATGTCGATGAAATCCGCGCCGACGAGACGCAGATGGTGACAGCGGGCGCGCCGCTCATCACCCTGAACGGCATCGATGCGGAGCTGGCCCTGCGCCAGGCCGAGGCGCGACTGGGCAACGTCGTGCGCCAGGAACGCGAACGGTATTCCAGCGTGGCGCAGTACGACGCCGTCATCGGGCAGCGCCGCCTGGCCCTGGCCACGGCGCAGGGCAATCTGGCGCGCCGCGCGCCGCTGGCCGCGGACCAGACGATTTCCGGCGAAGACCTGGCCCACGCGAAACAGGCCGTCGACGATGCGAACGCGGCCCTGGTGGTGGCGCAGCGCCAGGCCGAGTCCGCCAAGTCGGGCGTGGCCGGCGTGAACCTGTCCAGCCATCCGGCCGTGCTGTCGGCCAGGGGCGACGTGGTGCAGGCGTGGCTGGCCGTGCGCCGCAACGCCGTGCTCGCACCCGTCTCCGGCTACGTGGCCAAGCGCAGCGTGCAGCTGGGCTCGCACGTGACGCCGGGCACGCCCTTGATGTCCATCGTGCCGCTCGATCAATTATGGGTCGACGCCAACTTCAAGGAGTCCGAATTGCGCAATATCCGCGTCGGCCAGGCGGCCACCATCGAAACGGACTTGTATGGCAGCAAGGTGGTGTATCACGGCAAGGTGCTGGGCATGTCGGCCGGCACGGGCAGCGCGTTTTCGCTGCTGCCGGCGCAAAACGCCACGGGCAACTGGATCAAGGTGGTGCAGCGCGTGCCCGTGCGCATCGCGCTGGACCCGAAGGAACTGGCGGCCCACCCGCTGCGCATCGGCCTGTCCACCACCGTGACGGTCGACACCAGCCATGGCGAAGGAGCGACCCTGGACCAGCCGATGGTGGCGTCGACCGTCTACACGACCAAAGCGCTGCGCCAGCCGGTGGCCGAGGCGGAAAAGATCGCCGATACGATTATTGCGCAGAATCTTCTGAATTGATGGGTAGGTCGGATCAGGCCGCAGGCCGTCATCCGACAACATCGTTGGCGTTGCCGGTGGTGGCGTCGGATGACGCGCTTGCGCGCTAATCCGACCTACCCGCTACCCGCCTCTATTTGGTTTTGCCCGCCGCCGCCACCTGGTCGAGGATATGCTTGGGCACGGCCGCATAGTGCTTGAATTCCATCGTGTAAGTGGCGCGGCCCTGGGTCAGCGAACGCAGGGTGGTGGAATAGCCGAACATCTCGGCCAGCGGCACGAGGGCCTTGACGATGCGCCCCGCGCCGCCGGGAATGTCGTCGACGCCCTGTACCATGCCGCGCCGGGCCGTCAAGTCGCCCATGACGTTGCCCATGAACTCTTCCGGCGTTTCCGCCTCCACCTGCATCATCGGTTCCAGCAGCACGGGAGCGGCCTTGCGCATGCCATCCTTGAAGGCGATGGAGCCGGCCATGCGGAAGGCATTCTCATTCGAATCGACGTCGTGGTAGGAGCCGAAGGTCAAGGTGGCCTTCACGTCGACCACGGGATAGCCGGCCAGCACGCCCGATTTCAGGGTTTCGGCGATGCCCTTGTCGACGGCGGGAATGAATTCGCGCGGCACCACGCCGCCCTTGATGGCGTCGACGAACTGGTAGCCCGTGCCGGGTTCGAGCGGCTCGAGTTTCAGCACCACGTGGCCGTACTGGCCCCGTCCGCCCGACTGCTTGACGAACTTGCCTTCCACATCTTCCACCGTGCGCGTGATGGTTTCGCGGTAGGCCACCTGCGGCTTGCCCACATTCGCTTCGACGCCGAATTCGCGGCGCATGCGGTCGACCAGAATTTCCAGGTGCAGCTCGCCCATGCCCGACATGATGGTCTGGCCCGACTCCTCGTCCGTGTGCACCTTGAACGACGGGTCTTCCTGCGCCAGGCGGTTCAGGGCGATGCCCATCTTTTCCTGGTCGGGCTTGGTCTTCGGCTCGACGGCCTGCGAAATCACGGGTTCCGGGAAGATCATCTTTTCCAGCACGATGATGTGGTCGATGGCGCACAGGGTGTCACCCGTGGTGACGGCCTTCAGGCCCACGGCGGCGGCGATGTCGCCCGCATACACTTCCTTGATTTCCTTGCGCTCGTTCGCATGCATCTGCAGGATGCGCCCCAGCCGCTCGCGCGCGCTCTTGGTGGGGTTGTAGACCATGTCCCCCGAGTTCACCACGCCCGAATACACGCGGAAGAACGTCAGCTGGCCCACGAACGGGTCCGTCATGATCTTGAAGGCCAGCGCGGAAAAGTGCTCGTCGTCCGTCGGATGGCGCTCCACCTCGTTGTCGTGCTCGTCATGGCCCATGATGGGCGGCACTTCCATCGGCGACGGCAGGTATTCGATGACGGCATCGAGCATGGCCTGCACGCCCTTGTTTTTAAACGCGCTGCCGCACAGCATGGGCACGATTTCATTGCGGATGGTGCGCGCCCGCAAGGCCTGCTTCAGCTCGGCCTCGGTAAAGGTGTCGCCGTTCAGGTAGCGTTCCGTCATCTCGGAGCTGGCTTCGGCCGCATGCTCGACCAGGTGCTCGTGCCACTCCTGCGCCTGCGCCTGCAATTCGGCGGGAATCTCGCCATAACTGAACTGCACGCCCTGGCTGGCGTCATCCCAGGTGATGGCGCGCATTTTCAGGAGGTCGATCACGCCCGTGAAATGCTCTTCGGCGCCGATCGGCAGCTGGATGGGCACGGCCACGCCTTTCAGGCGCGCGCCGATCTGCTGGCGCACGCGCAGGAAGTCCGCGCCGACCCGGTCCATCTTGTTGATGAAGGCGATGCGCGGCACGTGGTATTTGTTGGCCTGGCGCCAGACGGTCTCGGACTGCGGCTGCACGCCGCCGACGGCGTCGTAGACCATCACGGCGCCGTCGAGCACCCGCATCGAGCGCTCGACCTCGATCGTGAAATCCACGTGGCCCGGCGTATCGATGATGTTGATCCGGTGCTCGGGGAAATTGCCGGCCATGCCTTTCCAGAAGGCCGTGGTGGCGGCCGAGGTGATGGTGATGCCGCGTTCCTGCTCCTGTTCCATCCAGTCCATGGTGGCGGCGCCATTGTGCACTTCGCCTATCTTGTGATTCACCCCCGTATAAAACAGGATGCGCTCGGTGGTGGTGGTCTTGCCGGCGTCGATATGGGCGCTGATGCCAATGTTGCGGTAGCGCTCGATAGGTGTTTTGCGGGTCATCACAATCTCCATGGCTAGCCCCGGCACGCCAGGGTTTGCGCCGGTCTTCCAGTGTAGCAGACATCGATTTTGGCGGCACGGCAGCGGGCCGTTTACCATGCACACAACACTGTCCGCCGCGCGCACGTCAGGCGCACCGGGGCTAATTGCGGATTCAGCTATACTTTCATAAGTACTAAATCAACAAAGATTAATCAGTATCAATATGCATGGCATCCTGCCATGCAAGGCGACGCCGCCGGCATGCAGCCCAGGTGCGCACCGAACGACATGCCCCACACAGCCTATGACTATTCAACTAAGAAAAATAATTCTCTCTTCCCTGCTGGCGTCGCCTGCGCTATCCATGGCCGGCGAACTGGAGCAGCAAATGCAGCGTTGCGCCGTGCTCGGTGACGCCAGCGCCCGCCTGGGATGCTTCGACACCCTGGCCAAGGCGGCGGAAAAAGCCACCATCGCGGCCGGCGGCGATCCGGCGACGGCGGCCGTGACCCTGGCGGCTGCCGCCGAGGTCGCGCCCCTCACGCTCATCAGCCCGCCTGGCGTCGCCACGCCGGAAGCCGTCAACGCCGCCATTCCCGCCATCGCCCAGGCTGGCGCGGCGCCGCCGGAAACGCCGATTTCGCGCACCCAGCAATCGTGGGAATTGAACGAGGCGTCGAAGCGCGGCCTGTTCAACTTCCGCCCCCACCGCGACACGTATCTGTTGCTGGCCAATTACAGCAACGCTTCCAATGACGAACCGTTCCAGGATTTCACGCCGGGCGGCATCAAGAGCCAGCATGTGGAGCTGACTTTCCAGCTGAGCTTTAAGATGAAAATGCTGGAAGACATCGCCGGCACGCCGATCGACATGTGGTTCGGCTACACGCAGCAAAGCTTCTGGCAGGCGTACAACCGCAAGGCCTCGAGCCCGTTCCGCGAGACGAACTATCAGCCAGAACTGATGCTGGTCATGCCGATCAACAAGAATCTGGCCGGCCTGGAATTCAATTACCTGAACTTCGGCCTGGTGCACCAGTCAAACGGCCAGACCTCGACCCTGTCGCGCAGCTGGAACCGCGTATATGCCGAGCTGGGTATGGAAAAAGACAATCTGGCCATCACGGCGCGCGTGTGGCACCGCCTCGACAATAGCGCGAACGACAATGATAATATCGACATCATCGATTACATGGGACATGGCGATTTACGCTTGAGCTATCGCAACAAGGGTCATGAATACGCCGTCACGGCCCGCCGCAATTTCAGCAAGAAGCATGGCTCCATGCAGGCCAGCTGGGCTTTCCCGCTGAAAGCCAACCTGAAAGGCTATCTGCAGCTGTTCTCCGGCTATGGCCAGAGCTTGATCGACTACAACTATTCGCAAAAGTCGATCGGCGCCGGTTTCATGGTCGACCTGTAAGAGTACTGTCCGACAAATACAAAATGGCGCCGGGGGCGCCATTTTTTTATGGGGAGGAGCGCTTCAGCGCCGTCCGCCGCCCAGCACGCGGGCCGGCAGCATGACGATGGCGCGCAGCAGCTCGAACACGCCCTCGACGCCGATGCCGATCAGGCGGAACGGCAGCAGCAGCAGCCAGGCCAGCGGATACAGCACGAGCGCCAGCAAGGCCAGGGGCCAGCACAGCATCAGCAGCAGCAGCCACAGCACAAAACCCAGCATGTCGTTCCCCTTGAATGAAATGTGCGGAGCAAGCTGTGCTTGCCCCGCTACCGTGACGCCACTATATAAAAGCGCCGGCATGGCGGCAACGGCAATGCGATGAACGGCACAATGGCACGATGAACGGGACGAAAGCGGGAATGAACGGCGGCTGGCGGCGTGTTTATTGGCCGACGCAAATCACCTTGGTGACGTACTCGTGCGCGTTCGGTTTCTTGCTGGTGGCCCATTTGATGGCCTGGTTGGCGTCCTCGATGGTCATGACGGTCGCCTTGTCCTTCGACTTGATGAAGGACACGCCTTCAAACACGCCTTCCTTGCTGCGCATCACCTTGGCAAACACGGGCGGCTTGGTCTCGCCGTCGCTGATTTTGTTCTGTTGCACGAGGTAACGCTGATCGATCTGTTCCATGATAGTAAAGCTGTCCGGTGGGTAAAGGACGAAATATACCCTGAATGGACGAACGCCGCAGGACGAAATGCCTGCGGCGTTAGCAAAAGGTGCGTCAAAACGCCTGAAACAACCGTCGCGAGCGGTAGCGGGTTGTGGCCGAGAAGCGCAGCTGTGCCAGGGCACAGCGAGCATCGCAGGCCGCACATCGCGACGTGCAGCAGCTTAGGCCGGCGTTCAGGCGTAGACGGCGTTCTGCACGACAGGCTGCAGGTTGACGTCGTAGATGACCTGCGCGCGGATCGACGCTTCCAGCGAAGGGATCGAGCCGCCGGCGCGGTACTGGAAGCTCACCTGCAGCACGTCGCCCGCCTTCACGGCGACCGGCATGGCCAGCGGCAAACACATGTAGTGATTCAGCCAGTCGATGGTGGTGGAACGCTCGGGCACGACGGCCAGGATGTTCTTGGTGACGAAACGCAAGGCGTTCAGGGTGCCGCTGCGCTCGACGACGAACTTGCCGTCGAAGCCGAACACGCTGTCCGTCGGCTGGCTGAAGTCGATGATGCTGTAGACGGATGGCGGCGCCAGTTCCTGCACGCCAGGATGGATGGCCGTGGTTTCCTGGAATTGCACGATGGGCGCGTAAAAGCCTTCGAAATCGTATTCCTGCTGCATCGGCTGCACGGCCATGATGACGGCCTCGGGCAGGAAGATGGGCAGCGGGCCGCCGAAACGGGCCAGGTAGCGGCGCTTGAACGATTCGATCACTTCCACCTGCTTTTCGCGCAGCATGCCCACATGGATCATTTCACAGATGACCACGTCGACGGGCTCGGGCGGCAGGTATTCGAAGGCGTCCGCATGCACGACCTCGACTTTTTCGCCATTCGGGTTGAGCGCCAGCATCTTGCGCGCTTCCTTGACCATGTCCGGATTGAACTCCACACACCACACCTTGTCGGCGCGGGCCGCCGCAAACCACGACAGCACGCCCGTGCCGCCACCCAGCTCCAGCACCTTCATGCCGGGTTTTACCGCGTAATCGATCGCCGACTTGAACCCGTGCATGCGGTTCTGGTCCATCAACATATTGTGGTGGTAATGGACGGGGATAAATTGCCCCAGGTAACAACTCTCGATTTCTCGTTCATTCAGCATGTCTGTCCTCTTGGAGTCTGGCTCCGATGGCCGGTCGGTTTTGTCATTCCAGAAAGCAGTGATATCGCACGGGCTGCGCGCGGGGCGGCGGCAGTACAGCCGGCGCCTGGCCTTGATGTGATTACCCATGCGAAAGATCTCCTGATTAATGCGACACAATCATTATCGTTAATCAGGGAGATGAACAAAGGGCTGAGGTGAGAGGCAATTCCATGCCAGTTTGAGCGCTGGCATGGAAAACATTGCAGGAATGATACTGGAACGATTACTTGCGGCTGGCGCGCGCCTGCAGCTGGCGTTCGATGATGGCCACCACGCCCGGCTTGTCGCCGGCCTGGGCGAACTGGATGGCCGTCCAGCCATGGTCGCTCTTGAGTTGCGCATCGGCGCCCCAGGACAGCAGCAGCTTGACGGCGCCCTCCTGGCCTTCGCGGGCGGCAAACATCAGCGGCGTGATGTTGGCGGGCGCGCGCGCATCGACGACGGCGTCGCGGTCCAGCAAAATCTTCATGATGGGCAGGTCGCCGGCCGAGGCCGCGTAATGCAGCGCCGTCCAGCCGCTCTGGTTGACCTTGGCGCCCTTGGCCAGCAAGGCTTCCACGGCCGCCTGCTTGTGCTTGTAGGCGGCCATCATCAGGGCCGTGTTGCCATTCGCCGAGCGGGCTTCCAGGTCGATGCCGGGCGCGGCCAGCAAGACCTCGAAGACCTTGTCCGCATCGTCGCGCAGGGCCAGCACGAGGGGAACGTCGCCGCGCTGCGCGTCGGGCAGGTTGGGATTCATGCCGTCGGCCAGCATGCTGCGCACGCCGCTGTCATTGTTGACGGAGACGGCGCGGGAGAAGGCTTCCGGTTCCGGCGCCGCCTGGCTGGCCCCGGCCCAGCACAATAGCGCCGCCAGCGCGAGTTTTCGCATCATAATCAACCTTAATAAGTTATGGCAACTGATTGAATAACTTGAAGAAATTATCCGTCGTCTGCTGCGCCACCTGGGCCAGCGGCATGCCTTTCAGGGTCGACAGGTATTCCGCCACGTGGGCCACGTAGCCCGGTTCGTTCATGCGGCCGCGGAAGGGCACGGGCGCCAGGTAAGGTGAATCCGTCTCGATGAGGATGCGCTCGAGCGGCACTTCCAGCGCCACGGCTTGCAAGTCCTTGGCGCTCTTGAAGGTGACGATGCCGGAAAACGAAATATAGAAACCCATGTCGATGGCGGCGCGCGCCACTTCCAGGGATTCAGTAAAGCAATGCATGACGCCGGCCACGCCGCCGTCGGCCACGCCGGCGCCCTCTTCGCGCATGATGCGTATGGTGTCTTCACTGGCCGCTCTTGTGTGAATAATCAAGGGCTTGCGCGTGATTCTTGAAGCTTTGATGTGGGTCCTGAAACGCTCGCGCTGCCACTCGAGGTCGCCAGTCAGGCGGAAATAGTCGAGGCCCGTCTCGCCGATGGCGATGATCTTCGGATGGTCGGCCAGCCGCACCAGGTCGTCCACGGACGGCTCCGGCGTATCCTCGTAGTCGGGATGCACGCCGACGGAGGCAAAAATATGCGGATACTGCTCGGCCAGGGCCAGCACTTGCGGAAAGTCCGGCAAGTCGACGGACACGCACAAGGCGTGCGTGACCTTGTTCTCGGCCATCTTGGCAAGAATCTCGGGCATGCGAGCAGCCAGCTCGGGGAAATTGATATGGCAATGGGAATCGATATACATAGGCGAGATTGTACCGGAGCGGGAGGAAACTGGCAGCGGCCAGGGGCGCGCCAGCAAGGCGCCATGGCCGGCGCCGCGGTCTTCAGCTTTTCTTTAACAATGCGGCAACACCATGCGGTAGTATTGTGCGATGACAAACCACCTCCTCGCCCCCGTCCTTGCCGCCGCGCTCGCCGCCGCCGGCGCTCCCGTCCATGCCCAGCTTGCGCCTGCGCCAGCAGCTGCCGCGCCCGATGCGGCCCCACCCATCGCCTGCGAGACGGGCGTTTACCGCAAGGATGAGACGGCCTTCGTCGCCCTCACGAAAGGAGGCAAAGGCTATGCCTACACCTTCAGCGACGGCACGGTCGGCAATACACTGGATGCGGCCGCCCTCGTCGCCTGCGAAAAGGACGGCGTGCGGGTGCGGGCAACGCAGACCTGGCCGAAAGTGGCGATCGCCGAGTCGAACACGCGCTTCGCCTCGCATGGCGTGATGCTGGCCGGACGGCTGATGGAGCCGCCTGGCGCGGGCAGGCAGACGCCGCTCGTCGTGTATGCGCATGGTTCCGAAGGCAGCGGCTGGATCGACCGCGCGCGCGACCCGTACCAGATGGTCGGGCGCGGCGTCTCCGTCTTCGTCTACGACAAGCGCGGCGCGGGGCTGTCGGAAGGGGAATATACGCAGAACTTCCCGCGCCTGGCCGATGACCTGGTGGCGGCATCGGGCGAAGCGAAGCGGCTGGCGCAAGGCCGCTACGGCCGTTTCGGCTTGCTGGGCGTAAGCCAGGGCGGCTGGATCGCCCCGCTGGCGGCGCAGCGCGCGAAGGCGGAGTTTCTCGGCATCGGCTACGGCCTGGCCGTCGACATCACGGAACAGGACGCGGCCCAGGTCGGCAAGGAATTGCGCGAGCGCGGCTATGGCGACGAGATCGTCGCGCTGGGCCGCGCGGCAAGCGACATCACGGCCAGGATCGTCAAGTCGTCGTACAAGGACGGGCTCGACGAGCTGGCGGCGTTCCAGCAGCGCCATGCGAAAGAAGCGTGGTTTGCCGTTATCAAGGGCGGCTATACGGGCGTGCTGCTGGGCATACCGGCCGAGGAACTGCGCCGGCATGGCGTGCCGCAATTCGACAAGCTCGATATCGACTGGTCGGTGCAGCCCATGCAGGTATTGAGCGGCGTCAAGGTGCCGCAGCTGTGGGCATTCGCGGCGGAAGACCGGCAGGCGCCGATTGCACAGACGCTCGAGCGCCTCACGCAGTTGCGCCGGCAAGGCCACGATATCGCCGTCTACCTGTTCCCGCTGACGGGCCACGGCATGTGGCATTACACCGAGGCGGCCGACGGCACGCGCAAGTCGACGCGCATCGCTGCCGGGTTTTACGACCTGATGGCGGACTGGGCCAGGGGCAAGCTGCAGGGACAGTACGGCGCGGCCACCCCGGACCGCGTGGCCGCTGCAAGCGCTGGCGCCAGCCGCTAAGCGTCAATCGCGCTGGTGACGCCCGACATAGCGGGCGCGCGGCCGTATCAGCGTGGCCGCCGTGGCCTGCTCGGCCGCATGCGCGATCCAGCCGGCCGCGCGGGCCAGGGCAAACAGCGTGCTGCCTGCCGCCACGGGCCAGTCGAAAGCCAGTTCCAGCACGGCCAGCGCCAGGTCGGCATTCGGGCGGGCGTCGAGCACCTGGCCCGCCGCCTCGCACGCGGACAGGATGGCGGCCAGCCGCGGCCGCTCTTGCGCCAGGGGTGCCAGACGCGCGAGCACATACGCCGCGCGCGGATCGCCATGCGCATACAGCGGATGGCCAAAGCCGGCCAGTTCCGGCGCGATGCTCCGGTAATAGCTGGCGATAAATTCCTCGGGCTGTGTCGCGGCCAGCGCGCCGGCCAGCATGCGCCTGGCCGCGGCGCTGCCGCCGCCATGCCGGTCGCCGGACAAGGCGCCCAGGCCAGCCGCGAGCGCCGCCGCCAGGCTGGCGCCCGTCGAGGCGACGCAGCGCACGGCAAACGTCGACGCATTCAATTCATGGTCGGCCAGCAGCACCAGGACGGCGCGTATCCATTCGGCCTGGGCCGCATCAACGCCCCACGCCAGGGCCACTTGCCGGTGCAGCGGCAAGGCGCTTGGCGCCGCCTTCAGCAGGATGGCGGCCAGCAGACGCATCAGCATCGGGCCAGACTGCAGCATGGCCTGCGGCTGCGGGCCGGGCGCCGGCAGGCATTGCGCCAGCAGCGGCAGCGTGGCCATGGCGCGCGCCAGCGGCGCCGCGTCCGGCGCCAGGGCCAGGGCGCGCTCGAACAGGCCTTCGGGCAGCACGGGGGCGCCCGCCATGAAATAGTCGACCTGGCCATCGTCCCACAGCAGGCAGGCCACAGCTTCGAGCGTTGCATGGCCGGCCAGCGCCGCCGCATCGCAGCCCCGGTACAGCAGTTGATCATCGGCAATATGGGAAATCTGCGTCTCCAGCACGGGCACGCCCCAGTGCATGGCCGCCACCGCCGTCTGTCCGCCGCGCCGGGCGTCGCCCTTGCGGGCAGCCAGGCGCAGCACGTCCTCATGCGGATAGCGCTTGCGGCGCGCCGGCCCGCTGGCGCTGGATGCGAGCAAGCCACGGCTGACGTAGGAATACAGGGTGGGCAGGCTGACGCCGAGGATGCGCGCCGCCTCGGACGCGGACAGGTCTTTGTTCATGGCCGCCATTGTAGCGTTGATGGCTGCATGGTCGATTCCGCGAATCAAGATTGACCGGCCCGGCCTTCCGTCTCTAGACTCATGTCTTTCAATCGCGAGCCGGCCGCGTGCCGCCACAACATTCATGAGTCCCTACACCATCCGCACCCTGCGCCTGGACGACGCGCCGCAACTGCTGGCCTTCGAGCTGGACAACCGCGCCTGGTTCGAACGCCACATCGATCCGCGGCCCGACGGGTTTTACAGCGCGGACGGCGTGCTGGCCCACATCCGGCACTTCCTGGCAGGCCATGCGGGCGGCAGCTTGCACCCGTGCGTCATCCTCGACGAGCACGGACAGCTGGCCGGACGCGCCAACCTCAAGGATATCGACCGGCAGGCGCAGACGGCCGAAGTCGGCTACCGCGTCGGCCAGCAGCATGCGGGACAGGGCCTGGCCACGGCCGCCCTGCGCCACCTGATCGGCCTGGCCCGTGAAGAATGGCGGCTGGCGCGGCTCTACGCCTGCGCCATCGATGGCAATGCGGCATCGATCCGCGTGCTGGAACGCTGCGGTTTCACGCGGGGGAATGGGATTGCGGATATCGCCATTGTGCATGGTGTCGTGGTCGACGGCCACCAGTTTTCGCTGGACCTGGAACCGGGCAGCACCTAAGAACGCACCGCGCGCCGCATTCCAGACGCCGGCATTGCCATGGCGACGCCAGCCCTGCGGCCATGGACGCGTCTAGACGTGGATTTCCTCGATCTCGCCTTCGTCCTCCACGGGCAGCACGCGCCTGAAGGTATGCCAGTTTTCGTCGCAGTGAAACGGCCGCGCCGCACTGGTGTACATGTCATCGCTGTAAATCCCTGCGCCCAGGCGCCAGCCGATCACATGGCCGGCGTACATGCCGTTCGCCAGGTGGCTGACGACGTCGGCCCGGGTAATCCAGTCGACGGAGCGGCCAAACACCGTGACGCCGGCGCATGCCGCGTCGATTGCGAGGGCATCGGGCGCGGCGAACCTGGCGCGCGCACTGCGAAACTCGCGCAGTACCTGTCCCTGATTAAAGTGTGCGTTGATTTCGGTATCGCCGAGGCCTTTGCTGTCCCGGTAGTCGTCCGCGTTCTGGTCGGCATAGCTCAGGTCGTGGGCATGGGTCAGCTCGTGCGCGATCACGCAGGCTTGTTGCGGCAGCGATAATTGCGCGAAATTGGGCGTCAGGTGGATGGTGAGGGCATCCACGGTTCTGCCATATGCCCCATTCAAGTCATGGGAAATGATGGCGCGCACGTTGGCCGTGCGGATGCTGTGCAGGAGCTGTTGCCCGGTCGGCAGGGTCAGCAGGGCGTCGCGGGCAGTGGTGTATCCATCTGGAACGTGCAGCATGGTGCATCCTTTCAGTGACGACGACACGGATAAGAAGACTTTCCCCGAAACTCAGGGAAACGATGCCCAGGCGCCGCCAGGGCAATGACCGTCCTGCCTGCTTACTGCCCCGGGGGCGGCTGCCACAGCTCGACCTTGTTGCCCTCGGGATCGATGACCCAGCCGAACTGGCCATATTCGGAATCGGGGGCCTTGTCCAGCACGTTACAGCCCTCTTCCCGCAGCACTTGCAGCAGCGCGTCGAGGTTGTCGACGCGGTAATTGATCATGAAGGCAGCCTTGCCCGGGGCGAATTGATCGCTGCCCGCTTCGCTAACGGACCAGATGGTGGTGCCGGCCGTGGGCTTGCCGTCGGCATCCGTCCAGGTGAAGGCGGCGCCGCCCCACGGCAAGACGTCGAGCCCCAGGTGGCGCTGGTACCAGGCGCGCAGCGCGGCCGGGTCTTGCGCGTGGAAGAAGATGCCGCCGATGCCAGTGACCCGTTTCATGTGTTGCCTCCGGTGCGGGACGATGCCCGTTATGAAAAGTTACTTTCATTTCACTTTAACACCATGGCCCGGGCGTGGCAAACAGGCATGGCGGCAGGAAGCGGCGCGCCGGCCCGGAAGGACCGGATCGCGCACTTTCTTTCTCATATTTCAGATGAGGTACGCAATGCAAGCATTTGAATTGATTGAAACTTTACCTACTGGCAGCTGGCCGCGTAGTCGAGCAGCATATCTTCGAGGAACAGCTTTGGCGACAAGGGGTGTTCGGCGATGGCGCGCCGTTCGTTGGCGGCCTTGATGGCGGCCATCAGCCGGCTCACGTTGATGCGTCCGGCCAGGGCTTCCAGCTCGCGCCGGTGGCGCGGGTAGTAGCGGATGGTGCCCGACAGCTTGATGGAAAACAAGTCGTACAGCCAGCGCTGCAGGGAAGCCACGAGGGGCGCCAGCGGCGCCTTCTGCAGCTTGTCGGCCGCCTTCAAGGCCGCTTCCACGCCCGGATTGGCCAGCACCTGCAGCAATTGCTCCGTTTCTTCGCGCCCGCCCGACTCGGACTGGGCCAGCGCCGCCAGTGGCGCGCCGCCCTGCTCGCGCAGCCAGCTGTCGGCGTCGTTCAAGCCTTGCACCTTGAGCCAGGCCAGCGCCTGCTCGTGGCTGGGCATGGGCAGCGCGAACTTGCGGCAGCGCGACAGGATGGTCGGCAGCAAGCGGTCGAGGCTGTTCGATGCCAGCAGGAACAACGTGCCTGGCGGCGGTTCTTCCAGCGTCTTCAGCAAGGCGTTCGACGCCGGCGTGTTCAATGCTTCGGCCGGATACAGCACCACCACGCGCAAGCCCTGGCGGTGCGTGGAGATGTTCATGAAGTCGGCCAGGTTGCGGATCTGCTCGATCTTGATGTCTTTCGACGGCGTCTTGGTCTTGGCGCTTTTCTTCGCGCCCTCGCCGTCTTCGCCCTCGTCGGCCACTTCGTCTTCCAGCGCTTCCGGACGCACGCGGCGGTAATCGGGATGGTTGCCCTGGCTAAACCAGCCGCATGAGGCGCAGGCGCCGCAGGCATGGCCGTCGGCGCGCACGTCTTCGCACAGCAGCGCTTGCGCAAAGTGCTCGATGAAGTCGGCCTTGCCGATGCCCTGCGCGCCATGGAACAGGATGGCGTGCGGCATGCGCGGGCGCAGGGCTTGCAGCTGCTGCCACGCGTCCTGTTGCCAAGGATAGAGAGAACTGGTCATATTATTCTTTGTTAATCAGTGACTTGCGATACTTTTCTCAAGCAGAACATCAAGAAACTGCGCGAGCTGTACCTGGATGTCAACGATGCTTTGCGTGGAATCGATGATGCGGAAACGCTCGGGGAACTGGGCCGCGCGGCGCAGATACTCGTTGCGCGTGGCGGCGAAGAAATCGGCCTGCTCCTGCTCGAACTTGTCGAGCGCGCGCGTGGCGTCCAGGCGGGCGCGGGCCACGGCCAGCGGCACGTCGAACAGGAAGGTCAGGTCCGGCTGCAAATGCGGATGCACCCACGCTTCCAGTTGCTCCATCTTGCGCAAGTCCATGCCGCGTCCGCCGCCCTGGTAAGCGAAGCTGGCGTCCGAGAAGCGGTCGGAAATGACCCACTCGCCCCGCTCGAGCGCGGGAGCGATGACTTGCGCGATGTGTTCGCGGCGGCTGGCGAACATCAGCAAGGCTTCCGTTTCCAGGTGCATCTTTTCATGCAGCAGCAATTCGCGCAGCTTTTCGCCGAGGCTGGTGCCGCCCGGTTCGCGCGACGAGACGAGGCGCACGCCCTGTTGCTGCAGGTAATCAGTGACAAAGCCGATATGCGTCGACTTGCCCGCGCCATCGATGCCTTCGAACGTGATGAAGCGGGGTTGATATTGTTGTGTCATGAAACTTCTTATTCTCTGATGTTAACGCTGATACTGGTTCACGGCGCGGTTATGGTCGGGCAGGTTGGCCGAGAACTGGCTGGTGCCGTCGCCGCGCGCGACAAAGTACAGCGCCTGCGTGCGGGCCGGCGCCAGCGCCGCCGTCAGCGATTGCGCGCCGGGCAAGGCGATCGGCGTGGGCGGCAAGCCGCCGCGCGTGTAGGTATTGTACGGCGTGTCCGCTTCCAGGTCGCGTTTGCGGATCTTGCCCTGGTAACTGTCGCCCATGCCGTAGATCACGGTGGGGTCCGTCTGCAGCAGCATGCCCGTCTTCAGGCGGTTCACGAACACGCCGGCGATCATGGCGCGTTCGGACTTTTGCCCCGTTTCCTTTTCCACGATGGAGGCCATGATCAGCGCCTGGTACGGGTTCTTATACGGCAAGGCCGGGTCGCGCTTGTCCCACGCCTCGGACAGCCGTCCGATCATGGCCGCGTGCGCCTGCTTGAAGATCTGCATCTCGCTGGCGCCCTTGGCGAACAGATAGGTGTCCGGGAAGAACAGGCCTTCCGGCTGCGGATATTCCGGGCTGATCCTGGCCATCAGTTCCTTGTCGGACAGGCCCACGGTGTCGTGCTTGAGGCCGGGGTGGCCGGCCATGGCCAGGCGCATCTGCCTGAAGGTCCAGCCTTCGATGATGGTCAGCGACTCTTGCGCGAACTCGCCGCGCGCCAGCTGCGTGATCAGGCGCTGCGGCGTCGTGCCCGGCTTCAGCTCGTAGGAACCGGCCTTGATCTTCGACGTCTTGCCTTCGATGCGCGCCAGCAAGTTGAACAGGATGGGCACGATGGGCACGCCCGCATCCGCGATCTGCTGGCCGGCCGCATGCGCGCCGCTGCCTGGCGAAATCGTAAACGGAATCGCTTCGCCTTCCGTCGTGATGGGCTGCTGCGCCCAGTACACAAAAGTACCACCGACGCCGATGGCGGCGATGACTGAACTGACTACGAGTTTTTTAAAGAAAGCCATTGTTCCGATTCTTGTTATGCCGGCGCCTGTTGCCGGCGCCCGCTTGTTGTGATCGTTCATTTGTGAAGAAAGTCTGCGCAAACCTGCACGAATGCTGTGTTTCTTGCCGCTGCCGACGCGATCCGCGCGACATCACTATAATGAACCCGTAATGATAATGCTTAATCGCTGATCTAATGGAAATTATGAATAACTGGAATCAATTTTTAGCTGCGCAAGGCGCCCGTCCCGTCCCTCCCGAAGGCGCGCCTGACAGTACCGTCCCCGCCACCGCGTCCCCCATCGCCGATTTCGGCCAGTCCCTGACAGTGCCCCAGCTGCAAGACGGCTTCGTCGCGGCCATCACGGACCAGGGCTTGATCGGCCTCGATGGCGACGATGCGGCCAGTTTCCTGCACGGCCAGCTGACCAACGATGTCGAGCACCTGAACCAGGAACAAGTGCGCCTGGCCGGCTACTGCACGCCGAAAGGCCGCTTGCTGGCCAGTTTCCTGATGTGGCGCAACGCCACCACCATCTATCTGCAATTGCCGCGCGCCATACAGCCGGCCATCCAGAAGCGCTTGCAGATGTTCGTGCTGCGCGCCAAGGCCAAGCTGCACGATGCCACCGCCGATGCGGCGAACCAGGTCGTGCTCGGTGTCGGCGGCCGGCAAGCCGACGCGGCCCTGTCCGCCTGGTTCCCCACCCTGCCCGCCACGCCGTTCAGCAAGGTCGAGCATGCGGCGGGCACCCTGCTGCGCGTGGCCGACGCCTTCGGCAGTCCCCGCTACCAATGGCTGGCGTCGGCCGCCACGGCGCGCGACGCGTGGCCGCAATTGACTGCCCGGCTGGCCAAGGGCGGCAACGACGCCTGGCAACTGGCCGAGATCCATGCGGGCATCCCGCAGATCACGGCCGCCACGCAAGAGCAGTTCGTGCCGCAAATGGTCAACTTCGAGCTGCTGGGCGGCGTCAATTTCAAGAAAGGCTGCTATCCGGGCCAGGAAATCGTCGCGCGCAGCCAGTATTTGGGCAAGCTCAAGCGCCGCACCACCCTCGTCAGCATCGCCGGGGCATCGGTAGCGGCCGGCGGCGAACTGTTTGCCGTCAGCGATCCGGACCAGCCTTGCGGCATGGTCGTCAACGCGGCGCCCAACGGCGCCGGCGGCGTTGACGCCCTCGTTGAAATGAAGTTGGGGGCGATCGAAGCAGGTTCAAGCGACGCCGGTGCCGTGCGCTACGGCTCGGCCCAGGGTGCCGCCGTGCAATTCCTGCCCATGCCTTACGTGCTCGACGCACTCGACTTGTGAGAATGCCATGAAAGATCTGTACATTTACTATCAGGTAAAAGACGAGCACGCCCAGGCGCTGGAAGCCAGGGTCCGCGCCCTGCAAGGCAAGCTGGCGGCCGCCTCCGGCGTGGCGCCGCAGCTGAAGCGCCGCCCGGAAGCCAAGGACGGCTTGCAGACGTGGATGGAAATCTATCCCGTCGTCGGCGAAGGCTTTGCCGACCTGCTGGCCAGCGCCGCCGACGAGGCCGGCCTGCTGGCGCTGACGGCAGGCGCCCGCCACACGGAAGTGTTCATGGATTTGCCCCCATGTGCCTGATCGTTTTTGCCTGGAAAGTCAATCCGCACATCCCGCTGATTGCCGCCGCCAACCGCGACGAATTCTATGAGCGCGCCAGCGCACCCGCCGGCGCCTGGCCCGAGCACCCGCAAGTGTATGCCGGGCGCGACCTGCAGGCGGGCGGCAGCTGGATGGGCATCACGCAGACGGGCGGCGGCAGTTCGCGTTTTGCCGCCATCACGAATATCCGCAGCCCGCAAGACCGCAACCCGGACGCCCCCTCGCGCGGCGCCCTGGTGGCCGACTACCTGGCCGGCACGATGTCGCCGCAAGACTACATCGCGCAGATCCGCCCCGGCTGCAAAGCCTACAACGGCTTCAACCTCGTGCTGGGCGACGCCAGCACCCTGATCTGGTTCTCCAACCGCGGCGATGGCGATGCGCGCAACGGCCAGCCTTTGGCGCCGGGCATCTACGGCCTGTCGAACGCCCTGCTCGACGCGCCGTGGCCGAAGGTCCTGAAAACCAAGGCCCAGTTCGCCAGCCTGCTGTGCCAGGGCGCCCCGGACGACGCCTATTTCGACATGCTGGCCGACACCACGCGCGCGCCCGACTTCCGCCTGCCCGACACGGGCGTGCCGCTCGACCTCGAGCGCGTGCTGTCGGCCGTCTGCATCGAAACGCCGGGCTACGGCACGCGCACGTCCACCGTCGTGAAACTGTTCCCCGACTCCCCCGGCGAACTGCATGAGCTGGTGATTCAGTAGGTCGGGTTAGCGCGCAGCGCGTAACCCGACAACGCCAGCGGCCTTGCCGGCAACAACCGCCGTCCGCCATAACCTTCCCCATCTCGTCGGATTACGCGCGCCTCCGGCGCGCTAATCCGACCTACGCACTATCCTCATCGAAAACCCACACGCCATCCATGCGCACAAAAAAAGGCAGGTAGGTCGGGTTAGCGCGCAGCGCGTAACCCGACACCACCCACCACACTCCACCGGCATCACCGCCGTCCCCGACGTCGGATCACGCGCGCCTCCGGCGCGCTGATCCGACTTACGCAAGCTTCCCCTATTCTCATCGAAAACCCACACGCCATCCATGCGCACAAAAAAAGTCAGGTAGGTCGGGTTAGCGCGCAGCGCGTAACCCGACACCACCCACCACACTCCACCGGCATCACCGCCGTCCCCGACGTCGGATCACGCGCGCCTCCGGCGCGCTGATCCGACCTGCGCAAGCTTCCCCTATCACCTGCGCAAGCTTCCCCTATCCTCATCGAAAACCCACACGCCATCCATGCGCACAAAAAAAGAAAGCGCTTGCGCAAGCGCTTTCTTTTGTTTACGATGGATTCCAACGCGGCGACACAGCCGCATCCAATCGCAGTACATAAGAATAAAAAAACCATCAGGAGACACCATGGCCACCATGGAAGATGTAGCGCGGGCGGCGGACGTATCGCTGTCGACCGTCTCGCACGTACTCAACGGCACCCGCAAGGTCAGCCCGAAAACCGTCGCCGCCGTCAACGCGGCCATGCAGCAGATCGGCTATGTGCCCAATATGCTGGCGCGCGCACTGGCCGGCTCCTCGTCGGGCACCATCGGCGTGGCCATTTCCGCCTTCACCAACCATTATTTCAGCGAAACCGTGCGCGCCATCGAGGCCGCCTGCACGCGCCACGGCTTGATGATGCTGTTTTCCGATACGCACGACGACCCCGAGCAGGAACTCAAGGTGGTGCAGAACCTGCACCAGCGCCGGGTCGACGGCATCGTGCTGGCGCCGTCCGGCGACGCGCACAACCGCGCCCTCGACTATTTAAGCAGCAACAAGATCGCTTCCGTGCTGGTCGACCGCATGTCGCCGCAGGCGTTCGACCAGGTGGGCGTGGAAAACATCGAGGCCACGGCCGAACTGGTCGGCCACCTGATCGCGGCCCACGGCCACCGCCGCATCGGTTTCATCGCCGGCGCACCGGGCCTGTCCACCACGGACGAGCGCATCGCGGGCTACCGCCTGGCCTTGCAGCGCGCCAACATCGCCTTCGATGGGGACTTGCTGCGCTCGGGCGACTCGAACCTCGAGCGCAGCGGCATGGCAACGCGCGAACTGCTGGCCTTGCCGCAACGCCCGACAGCCATCGTCGCCGGCAACAACCTGATGACCATCGGCACCATGCACGCCTTGCGCGACGCCCATATTGCGGTACCGCAAGACGTGGCGCTGGCCGGCTTCGATGATTTCGACTGGGCCGATTATTTCAGCCCGCGCCTGACCGTGATGGCGCAGCCGCTCGAAGAGCTGGGCGCCATGGCCGTCGACCTGCTGATCGACCGTATCGCCAACCCGGGCCGCGCCCAGCATGTGCAGCGCTTGTCGCCAGCCTTGCGCGTGCGCAATTCCTGCGGTTGCCCCTGAACTTTTACGCCAGACACCCATGCATTCAGCTATTTCCCTCGGTATCGACCTCGGTACCTCCGAACTGAAAACCGTGCTGATGGACCGCGACGGCAACTTGCGCGGCCAGGCCTCCGTGCGCCTCGACGTCAGCCGCCCGCAGCCGGGCTGGTCCGAACAGTCGCCGCACGACTGGTGGGCCGCCTGCGTCGCCGCGCTGGGCCAGCTGCGCGCCGGCTGGCCGCAAGACTTTGCGCACATTGCCTGCATCGGCCTGTCGGGCCAGATGCACGGCGCCGTGCTGCTCGATGACCATGATGCCGTGATCCGCCCGGCCATCCTGTGGAACGATGCGCGCGCCGATGCCGAAGCGGCCGCCCTGGCGCGCGAATATCCCGCCTATGCGGACGTGACGGGCAGCCTGGCCATGGCGGGCCTGACGGCGCCGAAACTGCTGTGGCTGAAAACGCATGAGCCGGCCGCCTTTGCCGCCATCGCCTGCCTGCTGTCGCCGAAGGATTATCTGCGCCTGCGCTTGACGGGCATCAAGCTCACGGACATGTCCGACGCGGCCGGCACCCTGTGGCTGGACGAAGCGAAGCGCGCCTGGTTCGCGCCCATGGTGGCCGCCTGCGGCTTGGCGCCGGAGCAATTGCCGCCGCTGGCCGAAGGCGATGCGGCCACGGGCACGGTGCTGGCATCCATCGCCGACAAGCTGGGCTTGCCGGCGAACGTGGTGGTGGCCGGCGGCGGCGGCGACAACCCCGTCTCGGCCGTGGGCATCGGCGCCGTCAACGGCGGCGACAGTTTTATCTCGCTGGGCACCAGCGCCGCCATCGTCAGCGTCACCGAAGCGCCGCTGGGCAACCCGGCCGGCGGCGTGCACAGCTTTTGCCACGCCTTGCCCGGGCGCTGGTATGCGATGGGCGCCATCCTGTCCGGCGCCAGCTGCCTGCGCTGGGCCACGGGCGTGCTGGGCTTGCCCGACGAGGCGGCCCTGCTGGCGCTGGTGGAAGCGGGCTTGCCGCTCGATACCGCCATCGCGCCGTCGGCGCCGCTGTTCCTGCCCTACCTGTCGGGCGAACGCACGCCGCATAACGACCCGCAGGTGCGCGGCGCCTTCCTGCAGCTGGGCCACGACAGCAATACCGCCCAGCTCGGTTATGCCGTGCTCGAAGGCGTGGCCTTTGCCTTGCGCGACGCCATGGCGGCCGTCACCTCGACGGGCGCCGTGGTGCCGCACTGCCTGCTGGTGGGCGGCGGCGCGCGCAGCCAGTACTGGGCGCAGCTGCTGGCCAATGTGCTGGGACGCGAAATGCGCACCCTGCACCACAGCGAGCTGTCGGCCAGCCTGGGCGCGGCCAAGCTGGGCTTTGCCGCCATCGGCGACGCCAGCCTGCTGGCGCAGGGCTTGCCCGTCAAAAATACTTTCTTGCCCGATGCCGCGCACAGCGCAGCCTTGAGCGTCCGTTACGGTCGATACCGTAGCCTGTTTCCTGCCGTGCAGGCCTTGCACCAACTTAGCGAAGGATAAGTAGCAATGACTCAACTGCAACAACTGAAGCAATACAGCACCGTCGTCGCCGACACGGGCGACTTCATGCAACTGGCCCGCTTCGCGCCGCAAGACGCCACCACCAATCCGTCGCTGATCCTGAAGGCCGTGCTGCAGCCCGATTACGCGCCCTTGCTGGAAAGCACGGTCGCCGAGCATCAAGCCGCCTCGCTGGACGACATCGTCGACCAGGTGCTGGTGCGCTTCGGCCTGGAAATCCTGAAGGTGGTGCCGGGCCGCGTGTCGACGGAAGTCGATGCCCGCCTGAGCTTTGACCGCGCCGCCACCGTGGCCCGGGCGCGCCGCCTGATCGCCTTGTACGAGCAGGCCGGCATCAAGCGCGAACGTGTGCTGATCAAGATCGCCGCCACCTGGGAAGGCATCCAGGCGGCGCGCGAACTGGAACAGGACGGCATCTTTTGCAACCTGACCCTGCTGTTCGCGTTTTGCCAGGCCGTCGCCTGCGCCGACGCGAAAGTGCGCCTGATTTCGCCGTTTGTGGGCCGCATCTACGACTGGCACAAGAAATCGCTGGGCGCGGCCTGGGACGAAGCGGCGCGCAGCCTGTCCAACGATCCAGGCGTGCAATCGGTGACGCGCATCTTCAATTACTACAAGCAACATGGCATCGCCACCCAGGTCATGGGCGCCAGCTTCCGCAACGTGGGCCAGATCACGGCGCTGTCCGGCTGCGACTTGCTGACCATCAGCCCCGACTTGCTGGCCAAGCTGGAAGCGGCGGATGCGCCGTTCGAGCGCGCCCTGGGCGGCGACCTCGGCGCGGCGCAGGCGGCCATCACGTATGACGAGGCGGCTTTCCGCTACGCCTTGAACGACGATGCGATGGCCACCGAAAAGCTGGCCGAAGGCATCCGCGGCTTCGCCGTCGATGCGGGCAAGCTGGACGCCATGATCGAAAAATTAAAGAAGCAATAAGTTTTACCCGTAGCACCCCTGCTCTCACAATAAAAACCCTTTGGAGATACCCATGAAAAAAGTCCTTACCGCCACCCTGCTGCTGTCCGCCGCCTGCGGCGCCTTCGCCGCCGACAAACCGCTGAAATCGATCGGTGTCAGCGTGGGCGACCTGGCCAACCCCTTCTTCGTCGCCATCGGCCGCGGCGCGGAAGAAAGCGCGAAAAAGCTGGGCGGCCCCGGCGTGAAAGTCACCACCGTGTCGAGCAAGTACGACCTCAACACCCAGGTGGACCAGATCGAGAACTTCATCGCCAACAAGACCGATATCATCATCCTGAACGCCGTCGATTCCAAGGGCATCGCGCCGGCCATCAAGAAGGCGCGCAATGCGGGCGTGGTCGTCATCGCCGTCGACGTGGGCGCCGTGGGCGCCTCGGCCACCGTGATGTCCGACAACACCATGGCCGGCGACGTCTCGTGCGCCTACCTGGCCAAGCAGATCGGCGGCAAGGGCAATGTGGTGATCCTCAACGGCCCGCCCGTCACCTCCGTCATCGACCGCGTCAACGGCTGCAAGAAGACCCTGGCCGCGTTCAAGGATATCAAGATCCTGTCCGACAACCAGAATGCGGGCGGCAGCCGCGACGGCGGCATGACGGTGATGTCGAACCTGCTGACGGCCCATCCGAAGATCGACGGCGTGTTCGCCATCAACGACCCGACCGGCATCGGCGCCGAACTGGCGATCAAGCAATCGAAGCGCACGGACGTGAAACTGATCACGGCCGTTGATGGCGCGCCCGATGGCCAGAACGCCCTGAAAAACAAGGCCGGCCTGTTTGCCGCCACCTCGGCGCAAAACCCGTACCGCATGGCCACCGACGCCGTGCAGATGGGCTACGACATCATGAACGGCCGCACGCCGAAGCAGACCATGGTGCTGTTGCCGACCCCTGCCATCACCAAGGAAAACGTCGCCACCTATACGGGCTGGGTAAAGAACTGATCTGCCTGACCTGAACCACATGTCGCCCGCCCCGGCTCCGGCCCGGGGGCGGGCGCCAGTTTCACAGCAAGGATATTCCCATGAGCGACGATATTATTTTTGAAATGCGCGGCATCGAGAAGCGCTTTGGCGCCACGCGCGCGCTGCGCGGCGTGCACCTGACGGTGCGCAGCGGCGAAATCCATGCCGTGATGGGCGAGAACGGCGCCGGCAAGAGCACCCTGATGAAAATCCTCTCGGGCGTCTATACCCCCGATGCCGGTGAAATCATCCTCGACGGCAAGCCGATTCGTATCCGCAACCCGGGCGAGGCACGCGCGCTGGGCATCAACCTGATCTACCAGGAATTGAGCGTGGCCAAGAACATGACGGTGGCGCAGAACGTCTTCATGGGCAGCGAACCGCAAGGACCGTTCTGGACCGTCAAGGGCGGCGAGATGCGCGCGCGCACGAACGCCATCCTGGCCGACCTCGGTTCCCGTTTCGATGCCGACACCATGGTGTCCAGCCTGTCGATCGCCGAGCAGCAGCAGGTGGAAATCGCCCGCGCCCTCGTGCACGAAAGCCGCATCCTGATCATGGACGAGCCGACGGCCGCCCTGTCCGACCGCGAGACCGAACAATTGTTCCGCATCATCGAAGAGCAGCGCGACAAGGGCCTGGCCGTGCTGTACATCAGCCATCGCATGGCCGAGGTGGAGCGCCTGGCGCGCCGCATCACGGTGCTGCGCGACGGCGCCTATGTGGGCGAGCTGGGCAAGGATGAGCTGGATCAAAAGAAAGTCGTGCAAATGATGGTGGGCCGTCCCGCCGACGACTTTTACTCGCACCAGCGCCGCACGTCGCGCGGCGCCGAACGGCTGCGCGTGGAAAACGTGGGCGGCGGCAAGGTCAAGCCCGCTTCGTTCGCCCTGCATGCGGGCGAAGTGACGGGCCTGGCCGGCCTCGTCGGCGCGGGCCGCACGGAACTGGCGCGCCTGATCTTTGGCGCCGACAAGAAGCAATCGGGACAAGTCTGGCTCGACGGCCAGGAAGTGCATATCCAGCGGCCGCTGGCGGCCATCCGCCACGGCATCGGCTACCTGCCGGAAGACCGCAAGAGCCTAGGGCTGTTCATGCAATTGTCGGCCATGGAAAACATGTCGATGAATATCCTTTCCAAGCATTCCACGGCGGGCGTGGTCAACCGCGGCGCCCTGACGCAGCTCACGCGCGAGGCGATTGCCAACCTGAACGTCAAGGTGTCGGGCCCGGAAGGCATCGTCGGGGGATTGTCGGGCGGCAACCAGCAGAAAGTCTTGCTGGCGCGCTGGCTGGCCATCGCGCCCAAGGTCCTCATCCTCGATGAACCGACGCGCGGCGTGGACGTGGGCGCGAAGAGCGAAATCTACAAGATCATCCACCAGCTGGCCGATGCGGGCACGGCCGTGCTATGCATTTCCAGCGAACTGGCCGAACTGGTCGGCATCTGCGACCGCGTGATGGTGATGTGCGAAGGACGGCTGACGGGCGAAGTGACGGGCGACGACATCACGCAGGAAAACATCCTTGCCTACGCCACCCAGCTGGAAGCGGCATAAGACCACCTGTCAAAACCTGCTGCGCGTCTCGACCACAAGCCGCTTCCGCCCGCTACGGTTTTGTCAGGCGTTCCAGGAATACGTATTAGCATAATCATTCAGGAGATAGACCATGACTACGAGTACCACCAGCGGCGCCGCGCGCGCCGGAGAACCCTTCAATGCCTCGAACCTGATGCGCCGCCTGGGCATGCTGCCCGTGCTGGTGGTGCTGTACCTGGCCATGTATGGCTTGACCGTGTATTTCTCGGCCGACGGCACATCGACCTTCATGACCAGCAACAACACCATGAATATCTTCCGCCAGGTGTCGATCAATATCGTGCTGGCCTCGGGCATGACCTTCGTCATCCTGACCAGCGGCATCGACCTGTCCGTCGGCTCCGTGCTGGCCGTCTCGGCCGTGGCGGGCATGCTGATGTCGCTATCGGCCCAGTTCGCCGGCTTCTCGATTCCCACCTTCCTCATCGTCGGCCTGCTGCTGGGCGCGCTGAACGGCGTGCTGGTGGCCCTCGTCGGCCTGAACCCCTTCGTCGTCACCCTGGGCACCATGACGGCCCTGCGCGGCGCCGCCTACCTGCTGGCCGACGGCACCAGCGTGCTGAACACGGAAATCCCCAGTTTCGAATGGATGGGCAATGGCAGCTTCCTGGCCGTGCCCTGGCTGATCTGGCTGGCCGCCGCCGTCGTCGTGCTGACGTGGTTCATCCTGCGCAAGACGACGCTGGGCCTGCATATCTACGCCGTCGGCGGCAATATCCAGGCGGCCCGCCTGACGGGCATCAAGGTCGGCCTCGTGCTGATGTTTGTCTACACCATCAGCGGCCTGTTCGCCGGCCTGGGCGGCGCCATGTCGGCCAGCCGCCTGTACGCGGCCAACGGCAACTGGGGCACGGGCTATGAGCTGGACGCCATCGCCGCCGTCGTGCTGGGCGGCACGAGCCTGATGGGCGGCGTGGGCTCCGTCTGGGGCACCGTCATCGGCGCCTTGATCATCGGCGTGATGAACAATGGCTTGACGATCCTCGGACTGTCGTCGTTCTGGCAGTATGTGGCCAAGGGTGTCGTGATTGTCTTGGCCGTCATCCTCGATAAATGGCGCCAGTCGCACGCGCAGAACTGATTGTGCTGGTGATGTCGGGTTATGCGCTGCGCGCTGACCCGACCTGCCATAGCCGCAGCAGGTCGGCGCAGGCCGGATTAGGCGGGGCCGCCGAGGCCGCAGGCCGTCATCCGACAACCTCGTGCGCAAGGCTCAAAACTCCAGCCGCATCTCCACATGCGCAATCCCCGCCTCTTCGAATACATTCCCCTGCTGCACGAAACCGTGGCGCGCATAGAATGGCGCGGCCACGGTTTGCGCGTTCAGCACGACGGCGCGGTCGCCCCGTTCGCGCGCTTTTTCCATCAGCAGTTGCAGGATGGCGCCGCCCACGCCCGTGCCGCGGCCCGGCTGGCGCACGGCCATGCGGCCGATGTGGCCATCCGGCAGTAAACGGCCCGTGCCGACGGCAACGCCGGCCGCGTCATAGGCGACGGCATGCAGGCAGACGGCGTCCATGTCGTCGAGTTCGATCTCGGCCGGCACTTTCTGTTCATCGACAAAGACTTCGAAACGGATGGCGGTGGCGTCCTGGCCCAGGGTGGCCCAGTCGCCGAGGCGGATAGTGTGCTTGGTCATGGTAGGCAGTAGTAAAAGACAGGCCGTTATTGTCGCACGGCCTGCCCTTCTTTAGCAGGGCACGCAGCCCGACCGCGTCAAGTCAGCTTCACCAGCTGCTTGCCGAAGTTACGGCCTTTTAACAGACCGATGAAGGCTTCGGGCGCGCTGGCCAGGCCGTCGGCCACGGATTCGCGGAATGTCAGCTTGCCCGTCGCCACCAGCGAACCCAGTTCCGCCAGGCCTTGCGGCCAGAATTCCGGCTGTTCCGAAACGATGAAGCCGCGCACGGTGAGGCGGTTGGTGAGGATCAGGCGCGCATTGTCGAGCGGCGTCGGCTCGCCATTGTAGCCGGCGATCCAGCCGCACACGGCCACGCGGCCAAACGCGTTGGTGCGCGCCAGGGCCGCATCGAATACGGCGCCGCCCACGTTTTCAAAGATGGCGTCGATGCCGTCCGGCGTGGCCGCCGCCAGGTCGGACGCCAGATTGCCCGCCTTGTAGTCGATGCAGGCGTCAAAACCCAGCGTATCGACGACGTACGCGCATTTCTCGGCGCCGCCGGCGATGCCGACCACCCGGCAACCTTGCAATTTCGCCAGCTGGCCGACGACGCTGCCCACGGCGCCGCTGGCGGCCGACACGACCACGGTTTCGCCCGCCTTTGGCGCCATGATCTGGTTCAAGCCATACCAGGCCGTCATGCCGGGCATGCCCACGGCGCCCAGGTAGGCGGACGCCGGGATATGCGTGGTATCGACCTTGCGCAGCATCGTGCCGTCCGACACGGCCACTTCCGTCCAGCCCAGGGTGCCCACCACCGTGTCGCCGACGGCAAACTTCGGATGCTTCGACTCGAGCACCACGCCGACCGTGCCGCCTATCATGGTTTCATCGAGCGCCTGCGGCGCCGCATAGCTTTTATTCGCGCTCATGCGCCCGCGCATATAGGGATCGAGCGACAGATAATGGTTGCGCACCAGCAACTGGCCCTCCGCGATGGCGGGAATGTCTTTGGTTTCCAGGCGAAAATGCGCCGGCTGGACTTCATCCGTGGACGCGGGGCGCGAAGCGAGGACGATGCGTTGATATGTGCTCATGATGCTCCTGTCAATAAAGTTGATGGCTAACATTGATATTCACGACACCGTACCAAACCGTCGCGAGCGCCAGGCGGAGGCAACCGGGAAGCGCAACCGTACTGAAGGACGGTAAACATCGCGGGCCGCCTGTGCCGACGCGCAGCAGGTTTAGTTCTGCGTCCTTACACTTCGTAATCCATGCATTGCCGCGCTTCGCGCACGGCGCCGAAAAACGGCTTGATCTTCACATGCTCGGGGTGGTTCTGGTAGGCATCGAGCGCTTCGCGGCTGGCGAACTCGCTGTACAGCACGATGTCGTACGTGGCTTCCAGGCCAGGCTGGGCCACTGCCGCCTCGAATGTCACGATGCCGGGCACCAGGTCGGCGCAGGAATCGAGCAAAGCCTTGAGTTTCAATGCATTCGTGGCGCGGTCCGCGCCTTCGGCATGGTCTTTGAGTTTCCAGAAAACGATGTGCTTGATCATGGTGGCAGGCTGGTTGTTTATAAATGAAGCATTACTGTAACCGCTATCGGCGCGCTCTGCAGGAACAGGGGGCGGAATGCAAACGGGCGGCCACAAAGGCCGCCCGCAGACGCGATTACATGGCTGGACTCGCGATCATCACAGCACTTCGAACAGGCCGGCCGCGCCCTGCCCGCCGCCGATGCACATGGTCACCACCACGTATTTCACGCCACGGCGCTTGCCTTCGATCAAGGCGTGGCCCGTCAGGCGCGCGCCCGACACGCCGAACGGGTGGCCGACGGCGATGGCGCCGCCGTTTACGTTCAGGCGCTCCATGGGGATGCCCAGCGTGTCGGCGCAGTACAGCACTTGCACGGCGAATGCCTCGTTGAGTTCCCACAGGCCGATGTCGGCCACCGTCAAGCCCGCTTTTTTCAACAGTTTCGGGATGGCAAACACCGGGCCGATGCCCATTTCATCGGGTTCGCAGCCGGCCACGGCAAAGCCGCGGAACACGCCCAGCGGCTGCAAGCCTTTCGCTTCGGCCACTTTGGCGTTCATCACGATGGCCATCGACGCGCCGTCGGAAAACTGGCTGGCATTGCCGGCGCTGATGACGCCGCCCGGCATGGCAGGCCGGATCTTCGCCACGCCGTCATATGTGGTGTCGGCGCGGATGCCTTCGTCGGCGGCAATCGTCACTTCGCGCGACACCAGCATGCCGCTGGCCTTGTCGGCCACGCCCATGATGGTGGTCATCGGCACGATTTCCGCGTCGAACAGGCCGGCGGCCTGGGCCGCGGCGGCGCGCTGCTGGCTTTGCGCGCCATACACATCCTGGCGTTCGCGCGAAATCTGGTAGCGCTTGGCCACGGTTTCGGCCGTCTGCAGCATGGGCCAGTACACTTCCGGCTTGTGCTGCTGCAGCCAGACGTCGCGGTACATATGCGTATTCATCTCGTTTTGTACGCAGGAAATCGACTCCACGCCGCCGGCCGCATAGATATCGCCTTCGCCGGCGATGATGCGCTGCGCCGCCAAGGCGATCGCCTGCAGGCCGGACGAGCAGAAGCGGTTGACGGTCATGCCGGCCGTCGTCACGGGGCAGCCGCCGCGCAAGGCCACCTGGCGCGCGATATTGCCGCCCGTCGCGCCTTCCGGAAACGCGCAGCCAACCAGTACGTCTTCCACTTCTTCCGCCTCGATGCGCGCGCGCTCGACGGCGGCGGCCAGCACATGGCCGCCCAGGGTGGCGCCATGCGTCATGTTGAACGCGCCCTTCCAGGACTTGGCCAGGCCCGTGCGGGCGGTCGAAACGATGACGGCTTCATTCATGCTGTGTCTCCTTGTGGGAATGTTTTGTGGTGATGTCTACGGTGCAGTGCATGCAGGCAGAATAGCACATTTAAGTACGGTCGTTCGCAAAGTTGCACGCTGTTTTGCGCCCGCGTAAAAGCCGCGCACTGTAAGCTCCGTGTAAGTTTCAAGCAAGCATGACGTAAGGTTAAGAGAACACACTCGGCTCCAGCTGTTGCAAGAATGGTCAATCTAAGACCTCGGCAACGGTTCACTATAAATATAGGGAGACAAACCATGGCAACACCATCCGGCTCGGCCGACGTACGGAAAATTTCCACCAAGGGAACTCCGATTACGCCGGAGGAACGCAAGGTCATCTTTGCGTCCTCGCTAGGCACCGTCTTTGAATGGTACGATTTTTACCTGTACGGTTCGCTGGCCTCCATCATCGCCAAGCAATTCTTCATCGGCGACCCCACCACCACCTTCATTTTCGCGCTGCTGGCCTTTGCCGCCGGCTTCATCGTGCGTCCCTTCGGCGCGCTGGTCTTCGGCCGCCTCGGCGACATGATCGGCCGCAAGTACACCTTCCTCGTCACCATCATCATCATGGGTGGCTCCACCTTCATCGTCGGCTTGCTGCCGGGCCATGCGTCCATCGGCATCGCCGCGCCTATCATCCTCGTCATCCTGCGCATCCTGCAAGGCCTGGCCCTGGGCGGCGAATACGGCGGCGCCGCCACGTATGTGGCGGAACACGCCCCTGAAGGCAAGCGCGGTGCGTTCACGGCGTGGATCCAGACGACGGCGACCCTGGGCTTCTTCCTGTCGCTGATGGTCATCCTGGGCACCCGCCTGGCGACCGGCGAGCAGGCATTCGAGGCGTGGGGCTGGCGCGTGCCGTTCCTGCTCTCCGTGGTGCTGCTGGGTATTTCCGTCTGGATCCGCATGGCCATGAATGAATCGCCGGCGTTCGCCAAGATGAAAGCCGAAGGCAAGACCTCGAAAGCCCCGCTGACGGAAGCATTCGGCAAGTGGAAAAACCTGAAGATCGTCATCCTGGCCCTGATCGGCCTGACCGCAGGCCAGGCCGTCGTCTGGTACACGGGCCAGTTCTACGCGCTGTTCTTCATGATCCAGACCCTGAAAGTGGACCTGGCAACGGCCAACGTGCTCGTCGCCATCGCCCTGCTGCTGGCCACGCCGTTCTTCCTGTTCTTCGGCAGCCTGTCCGACCGCATCGGCCGCAAGTACATCATCCTCGGCGGCTGCCTGATCGCCGCCGCCACCTACTTCCCGATCTTCAACGGCCTGACCCACTTCGCCAACCCGCAACTGGAAGCTGCACTGAAGAACTCGCCAGTGGTCGTGGTGGCCGATCCCGCCTCCTGCCACTTCCAGTTCAACATGACGGGCACCAAGAAATTCCCATCGTCGTGCGACATCGCCACCGGCTTCCTGTCGAACAGCTCCGTCAACTACACGAAGGAAGATGCACCGGCAGGCAGCATCGCCAAGGTCCGCATCGGCACGAAGGAGTTCTCCTCGTTTAACGCCGTCATGACTGCCGATGGCCTGAACTTCGACGCCGAGAGCAAGGCCCATGAAGCGGCGCTGAAGAAGGAACTGGGCGCCGGCATCAAGGAAGCCGGTTACCCTGCGAAAGCCGATCCGGAACAGATCAACAAGCCGATGGTCGTGCTGCTGCTGTTCATCCTGGTGCTGTACGTGACCATGGTGTACGGCCCGATCGCCGCCATGCTGGTGGAAATGTTCCCGACCCGCATACGCTACACCTCGATGTCCCTGCCTTACCATATCGGTAACGGCTGGTTCGGCGGCCTGTTGCCGACCACGGCCTTCGCGCTGGTGGCCTTCAAGGGCGACATCTATTATGGCCTGTGGTATCCGATCGTCGTCGCCCTGGCGACTGTCGTGATCGGCACCCTGTTTGTCGGCGAAACCAAAGACAACAATATCTACGCCGACGACTGATGCAATGCAAGCCCCGGCCGCGCTGCCGGGGCCCGCAAAGCAAAACGCCGCTGATATCTCAGCGGCGTTTTTTTTATGCGGCGGCGGGACGCTTACTTTTCCGTGGCGCCCTTTTTCAGCTTGTCGCGCTGCTGCACGTATTCCTGGTAGCTGGTCTGGTTGCGCTTGCGGCAGGCATTGCGGTCGTCGAAATTATTCAGGCTGTTGCAGTACTCGCCGATCTTGTCCCGGTTCGCGTCATACAGTACCTCGCAGCCGGTAATGGCCAACAGGAAGGGAACGATCAGATATTTCATTGCATCTCACATGTGTATGGAAGGGATTGCGCGACAAAAAACACCAGGTTACAAGCTTGATAAGCGAGCGGCTTTATCTTAACGCGATCCCGGCGCGAAGTACAAGCGCTCGGTATTACTGAATGGTAATAATTAACGGCGGCGCCCATGCTTCCCGGCCCAGCCTGGCGCGCCAGCCCGGCCGCATGCTATGGTAGCTGTTGCTTTCACGCTCAATGCTCCGGACATGCCCGCCACCGCCACCTTCCTGCCGCCCGCCCCCGACGCTGCGCTGCAGCCAGCCTTCGACGCCCTGCTGCAGGACGCCTGCGCCACCCTGGCCGCGCACGCCGGGGACTTGCTCGATGGCATCTACCTTTACGGCAGCATCGCGCGCGGCGACGCCACGCCTGGCGTATCCGACCTCGACCTGACGCTGGTGCTGCGCCAGGCGCCGGCACCGGCGCACGCCGCGGCGCTGGAAACGCTGCGGCAGGCGTTGCAGGCGCGCCATCCGGAAGTGCTCAAGGTCGATTTCGATATCGGCCACCGGGCCCAGGTGCTGGCGCCGGAGCACTTGTACAGCTGGGGCTACTGGCTCAAGCACCAGTGCCGCTGCCTGTGGGGCGACGACCTGTCGACCCATTTCGCGCCGTTCGCGCCATCGCGCGCCATCGCCATGGCCGTGAATGGCGACTTTGCCCACGTGCTGGACGACTACGCGCGGCGCCTCGAAAGGGCGACCGAGCCGGCCGCCATCGCGCGCCTGCAGCGGGAAGCGTCACGCAAGCTGATCCGTTCCACGAATATCCTGCGCCGCGACGGCGACGCCTGCTGGCCCGCCAGCCTGGACGAACACGCGCAGCTGTTCCTGCGCCGCCATCCCGGCATGCGGGCGCAGCTGGCCTGCTTCCTGGCCCAGGCCCGGCCGGGCGCCGCGCCGGCTGACGGCTTCGTGCCGGCGCTGCGCCAGTTCACGCGGTGGCTGGCGCGGCAGCAGGCGATTTAAGCGCCCGGCTCCCCGTTCAACAGGGGATTGCCGGCCGCAAACGTGGCCAGGTGCTCGAGCAGCACGCGCACGCGGGCCGGCAGGTAGCGCCGCTGCGTCCACACGGCGTACACGTGGCGAGGCTGCGGCATCCAGTCGGGCAGGACGCGCACCAGGCTGCCACGGGCCACTTCGTCGCGGCATTGCAGCAGCGGACACAGCAAGATGCCGATGCTGGCGTCCGCCATTTCCACGGCCAGGCGCATTTCATTGACGCGCAGGCGCGCCTGCGGCTGGATCACCATTTCGGCGCCGTCGCCGGGCCGCCGCAAGCGCCAGCTGCGCAGCGGTTCGGCCACGATCAGCTCATGCCGCTCGAGTTCCTGCAAGTCTTGCGGCACGCCGGCGCGCGCCAGGTAAGCGGGCGCGGCGACCATCACCAGCGCAGCGCTGCCCAGGCGGCGCTGCATCAGCGAGGAATCGTCGAGCGCGCCCACGCGGATGGCCAGGTCGGCGCCGCTCACCACCAGGTCTTGCAGGCGGTTCGACAGTTCCAGCTCCAGGCGGATGTCGGGATACTGCCGCATGAAGCTGACCCAGGCCGGCGTCAGCAGGCCGCTGGCAAAGTTGACGGGCGCCAGCACGCGGATGCTGCCCGAGACGGCCGACAGGCTGGCGTCGAGCTGCCGCGTGGCTTGCCGCAAGGCATGCACGAGCGGGCGGCACTGCTCATAGTATTGCCAGCCTTCCGCCGTCGGCTGCAGGCGGCGCGCGCTGCGGTTCAGCAAGCGGTAACCGAGCTCGCTTTCCAGTTTTTGCAGGCGGCGCGTGACGGTGGCGGGCGGCAAGTCTTCCTGCACGGCGGCCGCATGCAGGCTGCCCGCCTCCACGATGGCGACAAACAGGGCCAGGTCATCCAGCATGATGCGTCGAATATGATTTCATTTATGGAATTTGAAATTAAAAATTTCGCTCTAGTATAGATTGCCGCAAGTGTTTACGCTGTCATTTCTCAATCATTTGGAAGATGACGCCATGTCCGACGCCCTGCGCCTGCGTTTCGTGTTTGCCCTGCTGATGTCGCTGGTGATGACCTTGCTGATGAGCGCCTGGGTCACCTGGCTCAATATCGGCCTGCAGGCGGACTTCCTGCCGCGCTGGCGCCATGCCTTCCTTGCCGCCTGGCCCGTCGCCTTTTGCGCCGTGATGCTGTTCGCGCCGCGCGTGCAAGCGCTCAGCCGTGGCATCGTCGCCAGGATCGCGCGTCCGGCGCCGGCCTGCCCGACCTGTGCTTGCGGCGGCGCGCCAGCGGGCACGGCCTGCTCCTGCTCGTCCTGAGCCGCCACCGCCGATCTCCGCCTGATCTGGGCCTGCCTTGACCAAAGGTAGTCTTCGCACAGGATCACTTGGTCATTCTGCCCTCGCCAGGCCCACATGGCGTCCGATACGGGCTATGCTATGGCCGTCCCCGATTACAGTGGAGTGCCCATGCTCGATCACGTTTCCCTCACCGTCGCCGACCTGGCGCGCGCGGAACGCTTCTACGACGCCGTCTTCGCCGCGCTGGGCGTGCCCAAGGTGGGCAGCGACCATGCGAACGCGTGGATAGGCTATGGCGAACGCAGCGACGCCGAATTCCCCGCGCGCAGCTATTTTTCCGTGCGCCTCGGTCCCGCGCCCGACGACGCGCCGCGCCGCCACTGCTGCTTCAAGGCGCCATCGCGCGCCGCCGTGGACGCCTTCTGGCAGGCGGGCCTGGCGCACGGCGGCTTCGACCTGGGCGCGCCGGGCTTGCGCCATTATCACGCCAGCTATTACGCGGCCTTTCTGTTCGATCCGGACGGCAACCGCATCGAAGCCGTCTGCCATCGCGCCGACGCCGGCTGACAGGACGGAAAACCACCTCTGTTCGGCATTTCCACTTCGGGACGATTTGCCTATAATGGCTGGCACGCCATACCGGTCCCCGGTCCCTGCACCAAGAAGGAAATTCATGCATCATCTATTCGTCGACCGCCGCGCGCGCGCCATTCTCCTCGGCAGTGTCGGGCTGTTGCTGTCCGGCTGCTCCCTGCTGCCTTCTTCCCCCGTGATGCCCGGCGTGCCGGCCACCGCCGCCCTGCCCGACGCCACCATCGCCTACACGCTGACAGGACAAGGCACGCTGCCGGTGGTCTTCCAGTCGGCCATGGGCGACGGCAAGGATGTGTGGACCACCGTGGTGCCCGAAGTGGCAAAGCAGCACCGCGTGCTCGTGTATGACCGTCCCGGCTACGGCGACAGCCGGAAAACCACCACGCCGCGCGACCCGTGCACCATCGCGGCCCAGCAGCGCGCCCTGCTGGCGCAAGCGGGCCTGAAGCCGCCGTATGTGCTGGTCGGCCAGGGCTTGGGGGGCCTGTACCAGTATGTGTATGCCAAGCTGTATCCGCAGGACGTGGCCGGGCTGGTCTTGCTCGACCCTACCCACCCGCAGCAATGGAGCCGCATGCAGACGGACGCGTCCACCTACGCCATGCTCGTGAAGACGCGGCGCAAGCTGATGTTCAACAGTGCCGAGTCGGCCGAATTCGATGCCCAGGCGCAGTGCCTGCAGCATGTGGACATGGCCAGCCCGCTGCGCATCCCGGCCATGCTGCTGGTGCGCGACAAGTTCGGCATCGAGGAAATGGGCTCGTTTGAAACCCTGGTGCGGGCGCAGGAGAAGGACTGGCAGCGCCTGTCCGGCGCGCCTGCCATCGAGCGTATCACGGGCGCCGGCTACTACATCCAGAAGGACAACCCCGTCATCGTCAACGAAGCGGTGAAGATGGTGGCGAAGAAAAAATAACAACGCAGGTCGGATTGGCGGCATGCCGCGTAATCCGACACCGCTACGGCCAACAATGTTGTCGGATTACGCGAGGCGCAGCCTCGCTAATCCGACCTACATCCGACCTACCCCATCATCAGCTATTGAATCCCTTGCCCTCGCCCGCCAGCTTCACCAGCAGCGGCGCCGGCGTCCATGCCTCGCCGTGGCGGCCTTTCGCGTAGCCATTGATCGTATCGAGCACGTTCGGCAAGCCGACGCTGTCCGCATAGAACATGGGGCCGCCGCGGAACAGGGGGAAGCCGTAGCCCGTCAGGTAGACCATGTCGATGTCCGAAGCACGCAGGGCGATGCCCTCCTCCAGGATGCGCGCGCCCTCGTTGACGAGCGCATACACGAGCCGCTCGACGATTTCCTGGTCGCCGATCTTGCGCCGCGCCACGCCGATGTCGGCGCTATGCTGCACGATCATGGCATTGACCTGCTCCGATGGATAGGCCTTGCGGTCGCCCGCCTTGTAGTCATACCAGCCGGCGCCCGTCTTCTGGCCATAGCGTTTCAATTCGCACAGCAGGTCGGCCGTCTTCGAATACGTCACTTCCGGCTTTTCCACATAGCGGCGCTTGCGGATGGCCCAGCCGATGTCGTTGCCGGCCAGGTCGCCCATGCGGAACGGGCCCATGGCGAAGCCGAATTTCTCGACCGCCTTGTCCACCTGCTCCGGCAAACAGCCTTCCTCCAGCAGGAATCCGGCCTGGCGGCTGTACTGCTCGATCATGCGGTTGCCGATGAAGCCGTCGCACACGCCCGAGACGACGCCCGTCTTTTTCAGCTTTTTCGACAGCGCCAGCGCCGTCGCCAGCACGTCCTTGCCCGTTGCCTTGCCGCGCACGATTTCCAGCAGCTTCATGACGTTCGCGGGGCTGAAGAAATGCGTGCCGACCACGTCCTGCGGCCGCGCGGTAAACGCGGCGATCTTGTCCAGGTCCAGGGTCGAGGTGTTCGAGGCGAGGATGGCGCCCGGCTTCATGACGGCGTCGAGCTGGCGGAACACGGTTTCCTTCACGCCCAGCTCTTCGAAGACGGCTTCGATGACGATGTCGGCCTGCGCGATATCCGCATAGGCCAGCGTGCCGCTGACCAATGCGATGCGCTGCTCGGCCTTCTCTTGCGTCAGCTTGCCCTTCTTCACCGTGTTCTCGTAATTCCTGCGGATGGTGGCCAGGCCCTTGTCCAGCGCTTCCTGCTGCGTTTCCAGCAGCGTCACGGGTATGCCCGCGTTGGCGAAGTTCATGGCGATGCCGCCGCCCATGGTGCCGGCGCCGACGATGGCCGCGCCGGCGATCGTGCGCACGGGCGTGTCGGCCGGCACGTCGGGCACCTTGCTGGCCACGCGCTCGGCAAAGAAGGCGTGGCGCAGGGCTTTCGACTCGGGCGACTGCACCAGCTGCATGAACAGTTCGCGCTCATACTTCAAGCCGTCGTCGAATTTCATCGTCACGGCGGCCGCCACGGCATCCACGCATTTCAGCGGCGCGGGGAACGGGCCGGACATGGCTTTCACCGTGTTGCGCGAAAACTGCAGAAAGGCTTCGTGGTTCGGGTAATCGACCTTGCGCTCGCGCACTTTCGGCAACGGGCGCACGTCGGCCACCTTCGTCGCGAAGGCCACGGCGGCGCCCAGCAAGTCCGCGCCCGGCGCGATGACTTCGTCGAACAGGGCCGTGCCGGCCAGCTTGTCGGACGCCACGGGCGTACCCGAGACGATCATGTTGAGCGCCATTTCCAGGCCCAGCACGCGCGGCAGGCGCTGCGTGCCGCCCGCGCCCGGCAAGATGCCCAGCTTGACTTCCGGCAAGGCCATCTGCGCGCCCGGCGCGGCCACGCGGTAGTTGCAGCCGAGGGCCAGCTCCAGGCCGCCGCCCATGCAGACGCTGTGGATGGCCGCCACGACGGGCTTGCCCGACTGCTCGACCACATTGATCAAGGTATGCAGGGTCGGTTCCGTGAGCGCCTTGGGCGAATTGAATTCCTTGATATCGGCGCCGCCCGAGAAGGCCTTGCCGGCGCCCGTGATGACGATGGCTTTCACGCTGTCGTCGGCCAGCGCCTGGCGGATGCCGGCGACGGCGGCCGTGCGCGTTGCCAGGCCCAGGCCATTGACTGGCGGATTGCTAAGGGTAATGACGGCAACGGCGCCGTTCACCTGATATTCAGCACTCATGTCTCTTCCTTATTGGTTTTGCTCAACGTATGAGGTGGTTGCAAGGGATGAAGCTTCACTATACCGCATAAAAGAACGCTCGTATTATTTTTGTCGTGGCGTGCCAGGCGGTCGCCCTCGGCGCCATGGTACAACATCGCCCACCTGCGCATGGCGGCACCGACCGCGCCCGACGCCAGCAGCTATCGTTTGGATATTCATTTAAATAATAAAACAGCAATAAGAAAAACATCGTTTTATTATATGAAAAATGCCCCGATATATACCAACACTGGACAATAACGACACTTTTCGCATTATTTATTCAGCCCCCTTGTTTTTCGCCTGACGCTGGGGAATAATAAAATAGTTGATTCAAATCAATACTCTGCAATTGATTTAATATTAGGCACAGTCATTGCCGAAATAGCCGTGCGTATTGCGGACATTCTCACCGATTATCACCGCGCGCACGGTCGCCATCATTTTTTCATGGATGTAAGCCATTTATGTAGTCATTACCAGATCAGTATTATCGCCCCCATTCACTTCGCCTCACACAGAAGGAAATACTATGGACGCAGCCAGCCATGTCAGCCATTCGCAGGATCTGGACTTACAAGCGATAAATACTGCACTCAACCGTGTACAGGCCGTGATCGAATTCGAACTCGACGGCACCATCCTGCATGCGAACGACAATTTCTTGAACGTGCTCGGCTATACCCTGGCGGAGGTGCAAGGCAAGCACCATGCGCTGTTCTGCGATCCCGAGTATGTGAAAACGCCCGAATACCGCAACTTCTGGGCCCGGCTGGCCCGCGGCGAATTCGACCAGGGCGAATACAAGCGCCTGACCAAGGATGGGCGCGAAGTGTGGATCAACGCTTCCTATAACCCCATCCTCGACGCCGACGGCAAGCCGTATAAAGTCATCAAGTTCGCCACCGACATCACGGCCAGCAAGCGCCGCACTGCCGATTACGAAGGCAAGATCAACGCCATCAGCAAGGCGCAGGCCGTGATCGAATTCCGCCTCGACGGCACCATCATCCGCGCCAACGAAAACTTCCTCAAGGCCGTCGGCTATACGCCCGAGGAAATCGAGGGCAAGCACCACCGCATCTTTTGCGAAGCCGAGTATGCCAAGAGCGACGAATATGCGCAGTTCTGGCAGAAACTGGGACAAGGCCTGTTCGACGCCGGCGAATACAAGCGCGTGACGAAGGATGGCCGCGAAATCTGGCTCAACGCCACCTACAATCCCATCTTCGACGCGGAAGGCCGGCCGTTCAAGGTGGTCAAGTTCGCCAGCGACATCACGGCCCTGAAGAAACGCAACGCCGAGTACGAGGGCAAGGTCAGCGCCATCGGCAAGGCCCAGGCCGTGATCGAGTTCGACATGCAGGGCAATGTGCTCGACGCGAACGAAAATTTCCTCGCCGTCATGGGCTACGATTTGAGCGATATCAAGGGCGAGCACCACCGCCAGTTCTGCGAGCCCGAGTATGCGAGCAGCGCCGACTACAAGAAGTTCTGGCAAAAGCTCAACCGCGGCGAATTCGACAGCGGCCGCTACAAGCGCCTGGGCAACCACGGCAAGGTGGTGTGGATACAGGCCACCTACAACCCCATCCTCGACCTCAACGGCAAGCCATATAAGGTGGTGAAATTCGCCATCGACATCACGGACCAGGTGAACCTGGAAAACAGCATCCAGGCCAGGTCCGCCAACGACAGCCGCAAGGTCAATGCCCTGCTCGAATCCGTGGCGCGCGCGGCGCAAGGCGACCTGACCTGCAATATCGTGCCCGAAGGCGAGGAACCGATCGACCTGCTGGCCGGCGGCATCAGCAAGATGATCGTCGACCTGCGCGGCGTGATCGGCAACGTGGTGTCGGCGGCGAACGGCTTTGCCGACGCCTCGCACGCGATCGCCGAGCGGGCCACGGGCGTGGCCGTCGGCACGCAGGCGCTGGGCGCGACGGTCGAGGAAATGAACGCGTCCATCGACGGCCTGACCTTTTCCATCAATTCCATCGCCGAAAACACCTCGAACGCCGACTACCTGGCGAAAGCCACGCAGCAGGAGGCGGAAGCGGGCGCGCGCGCCGTCGCCAAGTCGATCGAGGCGATGGACTTGATCAACCGCTCGTCGGAAGACATCGGCGAAATCGTCAAGGTCATCAGCGAAATCGCCAACCAGACCAATATGCTGGCCTTCAACGCGGCCATCGAGGCGGCACGCGCGGGCGAACACGGCCTGGGCTTTTCCGTCGTCGCCGACGAAGTGCGCAAGCTGGCCGAGCGCTCCTCGCAGGCAACCAAGGAAATTTCCAAGCTGATCAACGAATCCGTCAAGCGCGTCTCGACGGGCAGCGAAATTTCGCGCCAGGCCAGCGACGCCTTCGACAAGATCGTCTCGGGCGTGGCGAAAACCACGCTGGCCATCTCGGATATCTCGAAGGCGGCCAACGAGCAGCTGCTGACGGCGCGCGAAGTGTCGACGGCGATCCAGTATATCGCCGAGGAAACGGAAAAGTCGGCCGCCAACTGCGACAGCATCGCCCGCTCCACCGATGGCCTGAACGAGCGCGCGGGCAGCCTGAACCAGACTGTCTCCGGTTTCGTGGTGTAGGCCATGAGCCACGCGGCCAGCCTGACGCCCGAGGTCCTGACGAGCCTGATCGCGCTGGTGCGCGAGCATACGGGCATCGCCATGACGCCGCGCAAGAGCGTCTTGCTGGAGCGGCGCTTGCAGCCCCGGCTGCAGGCGCTGTCGCTGCACAGCTACCAGGCTTACCTGGAACGCGTGGCCAGCGACCGCGACGAGGTGAGCCATTTCATCGACCTGGTGACCACCAACGACACCCTGTTCTTCCGCACGCCGCAGGTGTGGGACTATGTGCGCGACCGCTACCTGCCCGCCTGGGCCCGCGCCCATCCTGGCGCCTGCCTGAAAGTGTGGTCGGCGGCCGCCGCCAGCGGCGAGGAACTGTATTCGATCGCCATGCTGTGCGAGCAATTCAAGCTGCAAGTGCCGGCCTTTCGCTACCAGATCCTGGCCAGCGACATTTCGCAGCAAATCCTCGCCGCGGCCCGGGCCGGCCAGTACAGCGGCCGCTCCGTCGAGCGCATCCGCCTGTCGCATCCGGATTTGCTGCGCAAGTATTTCACGCCCTCGCCGTATGGCGTCAGCATCAACGAGGAGCTGCGCCAGCACGTCAGCTTTGCCCAGCATAACCTGCTGGAAGCGCTGCGCCCGGCCCAGCTATTCGACCTCGTGTTCCTGCGCAATGTGCTGATTTACTTCGACGCCGAGCACCAGGAGACCGTGCTGCGCCAGGCGCGCGGCAGCCTCAAGGACGATGGCCGGCTGATCCTGGGCGAGTCGGAAACCATCGCCCGCCTCGGCACCGGCTACCAATTCGAGTTTCCCATGATTTATAAGGCGGGCACGGCATGAGCAGCAGCGTCCTTCTCCCTGAACACGGCGTGCCCCTGCAGCAGGTTGGCATGGGGCAACTCAGCGTGGGCACGCACGGCGAGCAGCTGCAAGCCTTGCTCGGCTCCTGCATCGGCATCGGCTTCCTCTGGAAGAAAGGCCATTGCTGCGGTCTCGCCCACTGCCTGCTGCCGGAAGCGCCGGGCCGGGAAGCAGCCCTGGGCGCGCGCTATGTAAGCCAGGCCGTGCCCTCGCTGCTGCGCCTGATGGGGGCGCGCCAGGCCGATTATCCCGACATCGAAGTGGTGCTGGCCGGCGGCGCCAGCATGTTTGGCCCGCGCAACGGGCGTCTGCAGGTGGGCCGGCAAAACGCGGAAGCGGCGCAGAAATACCTGGACCAGTGCGGCCTGCACGTCAGTTTCTGCGCGCTGGGCGGACGCCACGGCCGCCAGCTGCTGATCGATTGTGCCCGCCACAGCTTTGCCGTCACCGACGTGGTGGCGCACGCCCCTTTGACTCAACGCAAGGAAAGCGCATATGGACATGCATGAAGCGACGGGCTTGCACACCGAGGCCGGCGGCGAGGCGGCCACGGAACTGTTCGGCTCCTTCTTTCTCGGCGACGATGAATTCGCCCTGCCCGCCAGCTGCATCCGCGAAGTGGTCAACTATCCGGCCAGGGTCACGACCCTGCCCCTGTCGCCGCCCTACCTGGAAGGCATGTTCACCCTGCGCGGCAGCGTCATTCCCGTCGTCAACCTGGGCCGCTTGTTCCATGCCGACGCACCGCGCGCCGTGCCCAGCGACAAGATCGCCATACTCGATTTCCAGCAGGTGCTGATCGGCATCGTCTTCCAGGATACGGGCGAAATCCTGCGCGTGCCCGCCAGCCAGCGCAGCGCCCTGCAATATGCGGCCGGCGACGCCCATGCCGTCATCGCCGGCACGATATTGCTCGACGGCGGTGCCCGCCTGCTGCAAATCCTCGACCCGCAAGCCATGCTGCGCATCGAAAACGTGCCGCACGTGCTGGCCCTGCAAGCGAGCGGCGCCAAGCTCAGCACGGCCCGCTACCACGCGCAAAGCGAGCGCCGGCAGTGCGTCAGCTTCCATGCGGCGGGTGCCACGTTTGCCTTCGAGATGTGCGCGATCCAGGAAATCATCCGCGTGCCGGAACTGCACAGCTCGATACTGAATAGTGAGCTGTGCCTGGGACGCATGCATTTTCGCGGCAGCCAGGTGGCCGTCGTCGACTTCGGCGCCCTGCTGCATGCGGCCGCATCCGGCAAGGCGACCACGCCGGACCAGCGCATCATCGTCGTGCGCCTGGACGACACGACGGTGGGCTTCCTCGTCGATTCGGTCGACAGCATCGTGCATTTCTTCGGCGATGAAGTGCTGCCGATTCCCCTGCTGAGCAAGGCGCGCGCGGCCATGTTTGCCGGCTGCATCACGAAAGAGGGGCTGGGCGACATCATTTTCCTCGACCATAAGGAAATCCTGTCGCAAACGGAGATCGTCGAGATGCGCGACGGCCACGCGCGCCTGTATCCGGCCGATGCGGAAACGGCCAGCGCCGCCACGCTGAAGGCGCAGCGCCGCGTCTACATCACCTTCACGGTGGAAACGCAGTTTGCCGTGGAAATCGGACAGGTGCGCGAAATCATCGACTTCAGCGCCGACATCACGACGCCGCCCGGCATGCCGGCCTGCATGCGCGGCATGCTCAACCTGCGCCAGCAAATGATCAGCATCATCGACCTGCGCCAGCTGTACGCGATGCCGGCCTTGCCCGACGCGAGCGCCGGCAAGATCCTCATCGTGGAACGGGGCGAGGAGCGCTACGGCTTCCTCGTCGACAAGGTCGATAACATCATGACCATTTCCGACAGCCGGCGCTTTGCGGCGCCGCAGATCATCCGCACGGGCACGCACGACGACTTGCGCAGCGACATGGATGACATGATCGATATCGGCACGGAGGCCCAGCGCCAGACCCTGTCCGTGTTCCAGTGCGAACACTTGCTGGAGAAACTGGGCTCGGCGCTGCCGCAGGCCGCGTAAGGCCCGCGCCGCGCCGCCTGCCTACAGGCCTGGCAGCTTGTGCCCCTTGAACTGCTCGCGCAGCTTGTTCTTCTGGATCTTGCCCGTGGCGCCCATGGGCAAGGCGTCGATGAACAGCACGTCGTCGGGCGTCCACCACTTGGCGATCTTGCCCTCGAAGAACTGCAGCAAGGCCTCGCGCGTGACAGCCATGCCCGGGCGCACCACCACCACCAGCACGGGACGCTCATCCCATTTCGGGTGGAATACGCCGATGCAGGCCGCCTGCAGCACGGCCGGGTGCGCCATGGCCAGGTTTTCCAGGTCGATGGTGCCTATCCACTCGCCGCCCGACTTGATCACGTCCTTGCTGCGGTCCGTGATCTGCATGTAGCCGTCCGCATCGATGGTGGCCACGTCGCCCGTGGGGAACCAGCCATCCTGCAGCACCTCGCCGCCTTCGTTCTTGTAGTAGGACGAGATGATCCACGGCCCTTTCACCAGCAAATGGCCATGGGCGACGCCATCCCACGGCAATTCCTTGCCGTCGTCGTCGACGATCTTCATGTCCACGCCATAGATGGCATGGCCCTGCTTGTGCAGGATGTCGCGCTGCGCTTCCTTGCTCATGGCCAGGTGGCGCGTCTGCAAGCCGCCCGTGGTGCCCAGCGGCGACATTTCCGTCATGCCCCAGCCATGGATGACTTCCACGTCGAACTTGTCGATCAGGGTATCCATCATGGCCGGCGGACAGGCGGCGCCGCCGATGACCGTGCGGCGGAAGGTGGAAAACTTCAAGTCGTTCTGCAAGGCGTAGTTCAGCAGTCCCAGCCAGACGGTGGGCACGCCGGCCGAGAACGTCACCTTTTCCGTTTCGAACAGCTCGTACAGCGACTTGCCGTCCAGCGCCGCGCCGGGAAACACCATGCGCGCGCCCGACAGCAGCACGGAATACGGCAAGCCCCAGGCATTCACGTGGAACATGGGCACGACGGGCAGGACCGTGTCGGTGGCGCGCACGTTCAGGGCGCTGGGCATGGCCGAGGCATACGCATGCAGCACCGTCGAGCGGTGCGAGTACAGCGCGCCCTTCGGGTTGCCCGTCGTGCCCGACGTATAGCACAGGGCGGCGGCCGAATTCTCATCGAACAGGGGCCAGGTGTATTCGTCCGAATGCGTGTCGATCAAGTCTTCATAGCACAGCAGGTCGGGGATGCTGCTGCTGGCGGGCATGCGGTCGCGGTCGCACATCAGCACGAAGTGCCGGACGAAGGTGCAATCGGCGGCGATCTTTTCCACCACGGGCAGGAAGGTCAGGTCGAACAGCAGCACCTGGTCTTCCGCATGGTTCGAGATGTAGGCGATCTGCTCGGGAAACAGGCGCGGGTTGATCGTGTGCAGCACTGCGCCCGAGCCGGACACGGCATAGTAGGCCTCCAGGTGGCGGTAGCCATTCCAGGCCAGGGTGGCGACGCGGTCGCCCATGCCGACGCCGAGGCCATGCAGGGCGTTGGCCAGGCGCCGCGTGCGCTGGTGGCAATCGCGGTAGGTATAGCGGTGCACATCGCCCTCCACCCGCCGCGAGACGATTTCGCCGCTCCCATAATGACGCGCTGCAAACTCGATAATGCTGGAAATCAGCAGAGGCTGATTCATCATCTGGCCCATCACTGGACTCAAGGGGAATGCCGACATCGTGTCTCCTGGTAAGCGAATAGCGGCAGGGCCCGGGATGGCTCGCTTCTATTCTTGAGTTTTAACTAAGATGGCCTAGTTTCGTACGGTCGTGCGGAAATCGTCAACGCATTTCGATATTGCAATGCAGCATGGAATTTTCCATTCCGTTTTTTCGCCGTTTTTCCCGCCGCGCGCACGGGCAAACCGGCACGGCGGCGCGGGGAAATGGCACGGCGCCGCACGCCGCGGCGCCGTGCGGTAAAATCGCCTTTCCGGCCGGCGCACACCGCTGGCGCGCTTGACACTATTGAATGGAATCGCCATCACCGCTCATACCTTACCCCTGGACAACTCCTTCGCGGCCTTGCCGCCCGCGTTCTATACGCGCCTGATGCCCACGCCCCTGCCCTCGCCCTACTTTGTGGCCGCCAGCGCGCCGGCGGCGGCCCTGGTGGGGCTCGATGCGGCGCGCCTGGCCGAGTCCGACTACGTGGCATTATTCAGCGGCAACGCCGTTGCCGAGCGCTCGCAGCCGTTGTCGGCCGTATATTCGGGCCACCAGTTCGGCGTCTGGGCCGGCCAGCTCGGCGATGGCCGCGCCATCTTGCTGGGCGATATCGCCACGGACGATGGCCCGATGGAGCTGCAGCTGAAAGGCGCCGGCGCCACGCCGTATTCGCGCATGGGCGACGGCCGCGCCGTGCTGCGCTCTTCCATCCGCGAATTCCTCTGTTCGGAAGCCATGGCGGCGCTGGGCATCCCCACCTCGCGCGCGCTGTCCATCATGGGCTCGCAGCAAGGCATCATGCGCGAAACGGTGGAAACGGCGGCCGTCGTCACGCGCATGGCGCCCAGCTTCGTGCGCTTCGGCTCGTTCGAGCACTGGTTTTACCGCAAGAAACCGGACGAGCTGAAAATCCTCGCCGACTACGTGATCGACGGTTTTTATCCGCATTTGCGCGCTGCATCAAATCCATATCAAGCCTTGCTGGCCGAGGTGAGCGTGCGCACGGCCGAGCTGATGGCGCAATGGCAAGCCGTCGGCTTCATGCATGGCGTGATGAACACGGACAATATGTCCATCCTGGGCCTGACCCTCGATTACGGCCCGTTCGGCTTCATGGAAGCGTTCGATGCCGAGCACATCTGCAATCACACGGACCAGCAAGGCCGCTATTCCTACGCCAACCAGCCGCAGGTGGGCCACTGGAACTGCTATGCGCTGGGCCAGGCCCTGCTGCCGCTGATCGGCGAAGTGGAACTGGCGCAGGCGGCGCTGGACGGCTATCAGGGCGCGTTTGCCGCGAAGATGAACGCCTTGCTGCGCGCCAAGCTCGGTTTGCGCACGGCGCAGGACGAGGACACGGCGCTTTTCGACGGCATGTTTGCGCTGATGCAAGCCAATCACGTGGATTTCACGAACTTTTTCCGCACCCTGTCTACACTGCAAGTGGCAAGCCCGGAAACGGATGCGCTGCTGCGCGACATGTTCATCGACCGTCCCGCCTTCGATGCGTGGGCCGGCAGCTACCGCGCGCGCCTGCTGCAGGAGCACAGCGTCGATGCGGAACGGCAAGCGGCCATGAATGCGGTCAACCCGAAATACGTGCTGCGCAACTACCTGGCGCAGGTTGCCATCGAAAAAGCCCAGCAGCACGATTACACGGAAGTGGCAAAATTGCTGGAAATATTGCAAAAGCCATTTGACGAACAGCCCGAACACCAGCACTATGCGGCGCTGCCGCCCGACTGGGCCAGCCACCTTGAAGTCAGTTGCTCATCCTGAGGTATTACCATGACCACCAATAAAGTCAAAAAAACGGACGCCGAATGGCGCGCCATGCTCGATTCCATGCAATACGAAGTCACGCGCCACGCGGCCACGGAACGGGCCTTCACTGGCAAGTTCTGGGACCACCATGAACACGGCATCTACACCTGCGTCTGCTGCAACACGCCGCTGTTTGCCTCGGACACGAAGTTCGACTCCGGCTGCGGCTGGCCCAGCTATTTCCAGGCCCTCGATCCGGCCAACGTGACGGAAATCGTCGACCGCAGCCATGGCATGGTGCGCACGGAAATCGTCTGCGCCGTCTGCGACGCCCACCTGGGCCACGTCTTCCCGGACGGCCCGCCACCGACCGGATTGCGCTATTGCATCAATTCGGCTTCCCTGCGCTTCGATCCGCAGCCTTGAGACACGGGGATCGCCTGGGAGCGCCACGCTTGCTCCTAAGCCATTCCTAAGATGCTTTTAACAAGACCATAGTAAAGTCTCGCCATGAAATTTCTATTCGACCTCTTCCCCCTGATCGCCTTCTTCGCCGCCTTCAAGCTGGGCGGCATGTATGAAGCGGCCACGCACGACTTCGTGCAGCACTATTTATCCGGCTTCGTGTCCGGCGGCCTGATCAAGGCCGACCAGGCGCCGTGGATACTCGCCACCCTCGTCGGCATCGTCGCCACCGCCTGCCAGGTGAGCTACCTGCTGTTGCGCGGACGCAAAGTGGACGGCATGCTGTGGCTGTCGCTGTTCATCTTTGTCGTGTTTGGCGGCGCCAGCATTTACCTGCATGACGATTTCTTCCTGAAATGGAAGCCGACCCTGATCTACTGGCTGTCCGGCCTGGCCCTGCTGATCGCCCACGTGGGCTTCAAGAAAAACCTGATCCGCAAGACCATGGAAGCGCAAGTGCAGCTGCCCGACGCCGTATGGAACCAGTTGCTGGCCGCATGGATCATCTTCTTTGGCGCCATCGGCGCGCTGAACCTGTTCGTTGCCTTCGTGCTGTACAAGGGCGACATGGCGGCCTGGGTCAGTTTCAAGGCATTTGGCGCGACGGGCATCTTCTTTGCCTTCATCGTGGCGCAAACCCTGTTCCTGGCCAAACATATCAAGGAAGACGCATGATGCATACCACTACCGAAAACACCGCGCCGGAAACCCGCATGCAGCGCATTCGTAGCCGCCTGGAAACGGCGCTTTCCCCTCTGGAATGCGTGCTGGAAGACGACTCGGCACGCCACCGCGGCCATGCGGGTGCCGCTTCGGGCGGAGGCCATTACAATTTGCGCATTATTTCTAGTCAATTTGAAGGCCTCAGGCTCGTCATGCGCCATCGACTGGTGTATGATTCCGTGCACGATATGATGCATAATGAGATACATGCATTGGCGATTGTTGCATTGGCGCCGTCCGAGGTAGCATAAGGATGGCGTTTTTGGCGTATCCGCATTTTTGCGGATATGCCGCAGCCTACGCCATGCGGAATTTCTTCCATGCGTTTTTTACGAAACTTTCCCTAACAGGATTTAATAATGACTTTTAAGCCAGCCCGCTTGCTGATCGCACTACTCGCCGTTGTCGCGGTACCTGTTTTTGCGCAAAATGTTGCCGTCGTCAATGGCAAGCCTATCCCATCGTCGCGCGTTGATGCAGTCGTCAAGCAAGTCGTCGCCCAAGGCCAGCAACCGGATTCGCCGCAATTGCGCGAAATGATCAAGAAGGACTTGATCGGCCGTGAAGTGCTGATGCAAGAAGCGGAAAACAAAGGTTTCGGTAAAGATGCAGCCGTCAAGCAGCAAATCGAGAACGCGCGCCAGGCCATCATCATCAACGCCCTGGTCGGCGACTACCTGAAAAAGAACCCCGTCACCGACGCTGAAATCAAGGCCGAATACGACCGCTTCGTGGCCCAGTCCGGCGACAAGGAATACCATGTGCGCCACATCCTGGTGGCCACCGAAGCCGAAGCGAAAGACGTCATCGCCAAGCTGAAAGGCGGCGCCAAGTTTGAAGACCTGGCCAAGCAATCGAAAGATGCCGGCTCGGCCGACAATGGCGGCGACCTCGACTGGGCAGCCCCATCGTCGTTCCCGAAAGTGTTCTCGGACGCCTTCGTGAAACTGCAAAAAGGCCAGGTCACCGATACCCCGGTGCAAACGCCTAACGGTTTCCACGTGATCAAGCTGGACGACACCCGCGCGGCAAAACTGCCAACCCTGGAAGAAGTCAAGCCACAGATCGCTGAAGCGCTGCAGCAAAAGAAACTGCAAGCGTATCAAGAAGAAATGATTAAAAAAGCGAAAGTTCAATAAGAACTGACCTCCCCGGCGCCCTTTTCGGCGCCGGTCGTGTATTCTGCGCCTGAATGCGCTCTGCCCGCCAGACGCGATCTTTTGTATATCTATTAGGAATGAACATGATTTTGAAGCCAGCCCGCCTGATCTTAGCCTTGGTAGCCGTTGCGGCGATCCCTGCTTTCGCCCAAAACGTTGCCACCGTGAATGGCAAGGCCATTCCATCGTCGCGCGTCGACCAGGTCGTCAAGCAAGTCGTCGCCCAGGGCAAGCAAGCGGATTCGCCGCAACTGCGCGAAGCCATCAAGAAAGACCTGATCGGCCGCGAAGTGCTGATCCAGGAAGCCGACAAGCAAGGCTACGGCACCCGTCCGGAAGTCAAGTCGCAGATCGACAATGCCCGTCAAAGCATCATCATCAACGCCCTGCTGGCCGACTACGTGAAGAAAAACCCGGTCAAGGACGCTGAAATCAAGGCCGAGTACGACAAGTTCAAGGCCCAGGCTGGCGACAAGGAATACCATGCACGCCACATCCTGGTGGCCACCGAAGCGGAAGCGAAAGACATCATCGCCAAGCTGAAAGGCGGCGCCAAGTTCGAAGAACTGGCGAAAGTATCGAAAGACGGTTCCGCAGCCAATGGCGGCGACCTGGACTGGGCTAGCCCAGCTTCCTACGTGAAGCCATTCTCCGACGCCATGGTCGCCCTGAAACCAGGCCAGGTCACGCAAACGCCAGTGCAATCGCAATTCGGCTTCCACGTGATCAAGCTGGAAGAAACCCGCCCGGCCAAGCTGCCGTCGCTGGAAGAAGTCAAGGGTCAAGTGGCTGAATCGCTGCAACAGAAGAAGCTCGCCGCTTACCGCGACGAACTGATGAAGAAAGCAAAGATTCAGTAAATCGGGCATCCTGCCCGGATATAAAGCGCTCCTTGGAGCGCTTTTTTTACGCCCGGAGAACGCCATGCGTTTACATGCAGAATTGAAAGCCGCCCTGCAAGCGGCCGCCGACCCGGCCCGCGCCATGCCCATGCAGGCGTATATGCGCGACCAGTTCGTGTTTCTTGGCGTCGCTGCGCCGCAGCGGCGCCTGGCCGCGAAGGCGCTGCTGGCGGGCTTGAAGGGTGCTGGGGGCGATGTCCTGCTGGAACACGCGCAGCGGCTGTGGCAGGAGCCCGAACGCGAATACCAGCATGTGGCGCTCGACATGCTGGCCCTGCACCGGCGCCAGCTGACGCCGGCACACCTCCCCGCCCTGCTGGCCCTGGCGCGCCAGCGCGCGTGGTGGGACAGCGTCGACGGCATGGCGGGCATCGTGGGCGACGTGCTGCAGGCGGAACACAAGCGCGGCGGCGATGGCCATGCACACATGGACGCAGCCTTGCGCCATGACGACTTCTGGCTGCGCCGCATCGCCATGCTGCACCAGCTGGGCTGGCGCGCCGACACGGATGCCGCCTGGCTGTATGACGCCACGCTGGCGCTGGCCCATGAAGACGAGTTTTTCATCCGCAAGGCCATCGGCTGGGCCTTGCGCGACTACGCGCGCCACGCGCCCGAGGCCGTGCTGGCCTTTGCCAGCGCACACCGCCAGCACCTATCTGCGCTCAGCTACCGCGAAGCGCTGAAGCACCAGCCAGGCTGAAACCCTGCCCGCCCAGCAGCCGCAGCGCGGCATCGATGCGCGGCGCCGCATCCCAGGCCGGCGCGGGCGCCAGCAAACCCAGCGCCATCTGCCGCAGCGGCTCGGCAATCACCATGGACAGCAGCAAACCAGCCACTTCCCCCGCATTGCCGGGCGCCACGCTGCCGTGCGCCGCCTGGCGCTGCAGCCACTCGGCCAGCAGGGCCGTGCCCCGCTCGATGCCGTTGCGCTGGTAGGCGGCCAGCAAGTCTGCACGCGCGGGAAACTCCGTGCACAGCAGGCGGAACAGGCCGACGGCGTCGGCCGTCAGCACGCGCGCCGCCATCGCCTGCAATATGTCCTTCAGCAAGGGCAGGACCTCTGCGGGCGTGGCCGCATCGTGCGCCATGGCGGGCAGGAAGGCGTCCGTCCAGCCGCGCACGACGAGGGCCACGAGTTCCTCGCGGTTGGCCGCGTACTGATACAGCGATTTCTTTGCCATGCCCGCGTGGCGCGCCACGGCTTCCATGGTCGTGGCCGCATAACCTTCATGCAGCAGCAGCCAGGTGGCCGCCTGCACGGCCGCTTCGCGCCCCTCTTCGGGCGGACGGGCCGGACGCCCGCGTCCGCGCATGGTCTTGCTGTCTGCTTCCTGCATGCCTGCTCCTGCTTGATCGATGGCCGATTTTACACTGAAAAACATTTAGGAAACGGTTTGCGTTTCTTTAATATATAATTGGCTCACCTCAACAAAGGAGAACAACATGGCTGACACAAACCATCCTGCCACACCGTGGCGTATCGCCGGCACGGGCGACTTGCTCGACCCATTCCCCCTGCACCTGGAAACGGGCGTCACGCGCCTGGACGACGGCTGCCTGCTGGTGGCGGCGCGCACGCAATTGCATGGCTGCAGCGGGCGCATGCTGGACTGGTGGTTCACGTTCTTTGAAACGACGCAGCACATCAAATGGTGGCATCCGCACGACCACGTGGCCCATCACGGCTGGAACAGCGTCTGGAAAAAGGGCGAGAGTTACCATGGCGCCTCGATCGAGGCGGTGGAAGCGCTGGGCGACATTCCGCCCGTGAAAGCCAAGCTGAAGTTCCATGATCCGAAGTGTGTATTCGATGCGGCGCAGCTGCGCCACGCGCAAGAGAGCGGCGCCCTGTCGGCGGCCGTCTGCGCGCGCATCGGTTTTGGCGACCAGGTGGAACTCGACCCGCAAGGCGATCCGCTCGATGGCGAAATGCTGCACCTGGCGCGCGACACGTCCACCGGCTGCGTGCTGCGCAGCCGCTTCCTGCTGGGGCGCAACAGCCTCGACCCCGTGCGCGACGTACCCGACGTGCTGGGCCTGAACTTGCTGCGCCATTGCTACAGCGAATTTACCTATCTGTCGCGCTTCCTGCCCTCGCTGTACTACGCGGAAAATGGCAACGGCGAACAGGCGCCGCTGCCCTGGTAAGGCATGGCCTCACAGCCGCTTGTGCATGCGCGCCAGCGGCAGTTGTATGTCACCGGGCAAGTCCAGGTGAAACTCTTGCGTGGTGGCAAAGCCGCTGGCCAGGTACAGCGGCACGCCGGGCAAGGTGGCGGCCAGTTCCAGCGCCGTAAACCCTGCCGCCCGCGCCTGCCGTTCGCAATGACGCATCAGCATGCTGCCCAGGCCCTGGCGCGCGGCCGCGGGGTCGACAAAGAATGCGCGGATGCGGCCCGGCTGGCTGGCCGGGTCGAGCAGCGGGTCCGGCCCGCTCTTGGCGCGGTCGGCGCCGTACAGGGTGGCGCGCCGGCTCCAGCCGCCGCAAGCCAGCATGGCGCCATCGCGCTCAATGACGAAATACGTCTGGTCGGCCACCAGCTGCGTGTCGACGCCGAACACGTGGCGCGTGACGGCCTCGGCCTGCTCCAGCGTATAAAAGCCCGTACTCAATTCCACGCCGGAACGGGCGATCAGCGCATTCATGACGGGCACGTCGCTAGGCAGCGCCACGCGCAGCCGCGTCAAGGCGCCAAAGCTGAACCAGGCGCGCGCGATGCGCCCCTGCGCCACTTCATACGTGGCGACCAGTTCTTGCGCGGAAACACCATCGTCCGTGTCGCCATGGACGATCTCATGGTCGATCACCAGCTTGCCGCAGGCGATGCGGTTGAGCAACTGCGCCTGCGGCCGGCTGGCGGCAAAGCGGGCCGTAAAGCGGGAAGCGATCTGCGCGGCGCCCGTGGCCAGCAAGGTATCCGGGTGCTGGAATTGCTGGGCGTCATCGGCGTAGATGGCCAGCAAGGCAGGCACGTCGTGGGCGTTATAGGCGTCCAGTTGGGCCTGGACCACCGCCGCGGGCGAAATGAGTGTATCGTTGGCAAGCACCATGCATCTACCTGTTGTCGTGTGGGTGGAAAGTTGCAAAGCGTAACACTGTCGCTCCTGTCGCGGCGCGGTTTGCTGCGATAATTATAAGATTCGTCGCAAGAAACATTTTGAGGCGTCACCAATCAATCGCACAATCGCAGCAGGAGTAGACATCATGAAATGGGAAGGCAATCGCGAAAGCGACAATGTGGAAGACCGCCGTGGCGAAGACGGTGGTGGGGGCGGCGGCGGTGGCGGCTTTGGTTTTGGCGGCCGCTCGATCGGCATCGGCACCATCGTCATCGCCCTCGTCGGCTCGTATGTGCTGGGCGTCAACCCTTTGACCTTGCTGAATCTGCTCAGCGGCGGCGGTGGCCAGGTCAGCACCCAGCAAAGCCAGGCGCCCGCGCGCCAGCCCCCCGAATCGGACGAGATGGCGCGCTTCGTGAAAACCGTGCTGGCAGATACGGAAGACACGTGGAGCAACCTGTTCAAGGCCGAAGGCGGCAACTATGTAAAACCCAAGCTGGTCTTGTTCTCGGGCAGCACGCCGACCGCATGCGGCACGGGCCAGAGCGCCAGCGGCCCCTTCTATTGCCCCGGCGACCAGAAAGTCTACCTGGACCTGGACTTCTTCAACCTGATGCAGCAGCGCTTCAAGGTGTCCGGCGAATTCGCGGAAGCGTACGTGATCGCGCATGAAGTGGGCCACCACGTGCAAAACCTGATGGGCCTGTCCGAAAAGGTCGACAATGCGCGCCGCACGGCGTCCGAGCGCCAGGCCAACGCCATGTCCGTGCGCCTGGAGCTGCAAGCCGACTGCTTCGCCGGCGTGTGGGCGTATCACGCGAATGCGGACCGCAAGATCCTCGAGCAAGGCGACGTGGAAGCGGCCCTGAAAGCGGCCACGGCCATCGGCGACGACGCCCTGCAACGTCAGGCGCAAGGCCATGTCGTGCCCGACTCCTTTACCCACGGCACCTCCGAGCAGCGCGTGCGCTGGTTTAGCAAGGGTATCGAAAGCGGCCAGATCGCCCAGTGCAACACGTTCGAGGCGCGCCAGCTGTAACGGCGCGAACGCCCATGCCGCCGCCGGTGGCATGGGCGGCAATGGCATGAGCGCCTATTTCACGTCGATGCGCCCATACCGGCCATGCGTCTCATCGTCCGGTCCGGCCGCGTAGAACAGCGTGTTCGCCGGCTGGCCGTTGACGCCATTGCCGAAGGCGATGCCCCACAAGCCGTCGATCTCCAGCGCCTTGCCATCCGCCTGCGCCAGCTTGCCGATGACCGCGCCCGTCTCCGCATCATAGGCATTGATCCTGCCATCGCCAAAATTGCCCACCAATAAGGCATGGCTGGCGCTGCCGAAATTGGCCGGCGCCAGCGCCATGCCCCATGGCGCATTCAGGGCCCCGCCGCGCACCAGTTGCCTGATCAGGGTGCCGCCGCTGTCATACACGCTGACAATGCCCAAGCCGGTCCCAGTCTCCTCCTCGTCGCCGCTAGCGCTGCGCTTCGCATACGCGACATAGATGCGCTCGCCGATGGCCTGGATGCCGAATGGCGCGTAGCCGGCCGGCATGCCGGGGTCGCTGAATGCGCCGGACCAGCTGACTCTGGCGAAGCTGGCATCGAACACATCGATGCGCTGCTTGTGGAAATCGGCCGCATACAGGTAGTTGGCGCCGGCATGGCGGGAAATCGCCAGGCCCTTGTAGACGCTGCCGCCGGCGCCGCCATCGACCACGACGAGGGCCGTGGTCGGGCTGACCGAGGGCGACCAGGCCGAAATGCTGCCGTTCTCGGCGGCGAAAATGAAGGGACTGGGCGCCGTCACGCCGTTCCGGCTCAGCTTGAAATCCTGCCTGCCGTTGAAAACGATGCCGGTCGGCCCCGCAGGCGTGCTGACCACCAGCGATTGCGGCACGCCATTGCCGTCATACAAGGTGGATTTCGCCGTGCCGTTGGCCGCCACCCAGACGAAACCGCGGGGATTGAAGGCCAGCCCCCAGGCATTGACCAGCTTGGCATCCGTGTGCGCGGCGGGCAACTGCGCCGTATCGGACACGAGACTGGTCGCGCCATAGCCTTCCAGGCTCGGCGGCTTGTGGTCATGGTGGCCGCCGCCGCAGGCAAACAGGACCCCGGCCAGCACGGCGGTGAGCCCGGCGCAGACAAGCTTGCTGATGTGGTGCGTATGCATGGCGTCTCCCTTCAACGAGGTGGACAGTATTCGCTGCCTGTTGTCAGGGTATAGCCAGGCCATGCGGCATGGTTGAGGCGCGTCAAGCGCAGGAGAAATAGGCAGGCTGAGCCGCACCGGCGGCACGCCCGTCAGGGCACGCTGACGTCGAAACGCTTGCCCAGTTTTTTCAGTTCGCCCGTCTCGATCAGCATATTCAGTTCCTGGTCGAATTGCAGGCGCAGCTTGTCGAATGTGGGCGAACGGGGAAAGGCAAAGTAGCCATTCTGTACTTCTATGACTTTCGGCAAGGGTTTCACCTGGCGTCCGTAGCCAAGCCGGGCGATGACGGGATCGGTGTTGCGGCGGTTGCTGACAAACACGTCGACGTGATTATGCACGAGCATTTTCAAGCCATTTTCCACGTTGTTGGCCACGCTGACCTGCAAGCCGGGCCGCGCGCGCTCCCAGTCCGAGCCATAGGCCCAGCCATTGAGCAGCACCACCCTGCGGTTCTTCAGCACCGCATAGTCGCCATCCCAGCCGAAACTGGCATCCTGGCGCGTATAGAAGACGATCTGGTCCTGGTAGAACGGCTTGTCGGAAAACGCCATGCTGGCGATGCGGTCCGGCGCCTTGTAGGGGCCGATCAAGATATCGGCCTGGCCCTGCACCAGCATGGCTTGCGCGCGCGCCCACGGCACCATGCGAAAGCGCACGGTATTGCCCGTGCGCGCCGCCATCAGGCGCAGCAGTTCCGCGCCCAGGCCGCCATATTCGCCGCTATCCTGGTATTCGAACACGCGTTCGAACTGCGCGCCCACGGCCAGCAATTCGCGCGCTGGCGCCTGCAAGGGCAAGGCCAGCGCCGGCCACAGCAGGGCCACGGCCAGCATGCGCGTGCGCGCCAGGCGCCGCCCTGCTGCCGTCATCAGCCGACGATGCGCAAGGAGTAATCGGTGGCCCGCACGTCCTTGGTCAGGCTGCCGATCGAAATGCGGTCGACGCCCGTCTCGGCAATCGCGCGCACGGTATCGAAATTGATGCCGCCCGACGCTTCCAGCAAGGCACGGCCCGCCGTGAGCTGCACGGCGTCGCGCATCATGTCGTTGCTGAAGTTATCCAGCAGCACGGAGACGGCACCCGCGTCCAGCGCTTCCTGCAGTTGCGCCAGGGTTTCCACCTCGATCTGCACGGGCACGCCCGCGTCGAGGTTGCGCGCGTTTTCCAGGGCCTGGCTGACGCCGCCTGCCGCCGCGATATGGTTTTCCTTGATCAGGATGCCGTCGTACAGGGCCAGGCGCTGGTTCTTGCCGCCCCCCACGCGCACCGCATATTTTTGCGCCAGGCGCAGCCCGGGCAAGGTCTTGCGCGTATCTAAAATGGATGCCTTGGTGCCGGCCACCACGTCCACGTACTGGCGCGTGGCCGTGGCCACGGCCGACAGCAGCTGCAGGAAATTGAGGGCGCTGCGCTCGGCCGTGAGCAAGGCGCGCGCCGGCGCCTGTATCGTGCAGACGACGCTGTCGGCCGTCATCATGTCGCCTTCCGCGTAATGCCATGCAATGTCGATGCTGCGGTCCAGGCTTTTCATGATGCCTTCGAACCATGGCGCGCCGCACAGCACGGCCGCTTCGCGCACGATGACGCGGGCCGTGACGATGTGGTCGGGCGGCACCAGCTCGCCCGTCAGGTCGCACTGGCCCACGTCTTCCAGCAGGGCGGCCAGCAAGTTGCCCTCGAACGCGCGCGCCAGGGCCGGGTCGAAGGGAGCGAAAGAATTAACAAGGGTACTCATGCTGGACCGATTCCTTGGAACAATTTAGTTTCTTTTGCCAGATCGGCGCCCGGCTGCAGGCCAGCCTTCTTGGCGGCGGCGAAGTCGAGCATGCGGTTGATCGAGCGCACGGCCAGCTGGCCGACGGCGGGATCGACGTGGATTTCGTTGTGCATGTTTTCCAGCGTTTCGGCCAGGTTCAGCAAGCCATTCATGGCCATCCACGGGCAGTGCGCGCAGCTCTTGCAGGTGGCGCTGTTGCCGGCCGTGGGCGCTTCGATGAAACGCTTGCCCGGCGCCGCCGCGCGCATCTTGTGCAGGATGCCATTGTCGGTGGCGACGATGAAGGTATCCGTGTTCATGGTTTGCGCTGCCGCAATCATTTGCGACGTCGAGCCCACCATGTCGGCCAGCGCCACCACGTTGGCCGGCGATTCCGGATGCACGAGCACCTTGGCCTGCGGATACTCTTCCTTGAGCAGATCGAGTTCGATGCCCTTGAATTCGTCGTGCACGAGGCAGCTGCCTTGCCACAGCAGCATGTCGGCGCCCGTCTGCTTCTGGATGTACGATCCCAGGTGTTTATCGGGTGCCCACAGGATTTTCTTGCCCTGCGCATGCAAATGGGCAACGATGTCGAGGCCGATGGACGACGTCACCATCCAGTCCGCGCGCGCTTTCACTGCCGCACTGGTGTTGGCGTAGACCACGACGGTGCGGTCGGGATGGGCGTCGCAGAAGGCCGTGAATTCATCGGCCGGGCAACCGAGGTCGAGCGAACAGGTCGCATCGAGGTCGGGCATCAGCACGGTTTTCTCGGGACTGAGGATCTTGGCCGTTTCGCCCATGAAACGCACGCCGGCGACGACCAGGGTCTTGGCCGGATGGTCGCGCCCGAAGCGGGCCATTTCCAGGGAATCGGAGACGCAGCCGCCCGTCGCTTCCGCCAGGTCTTGCAGGTCAGCATCAACGTAGTAGTGGGCAACGAGCACGGCTTCGCGCTCGATCAGCAGGCGCTTGATGCGCGTGATCAGTTCGGCTTTTTCGGCCGGGGAAGGCGTCGCTGGCGTGCGTGCCCAGGCGTGGGCAGTGCAGCTGGCTCCGTCTTGTGGATGTTCATACTCGACGGATTTGATTGCTAAAGTTTGCATGGCTGTGTCAAACAAAAACGGAATAGACCGGCACTATCGCATGAAAGCAAGTGCGCCGGAACGAAAGGACCGCGGCGCGTCGGTGTGGTGCTGGCGGTTGGCGTTGCAGGCTGGCATTGTAATGTCGGATTACGCTACGCCTCGGCGGCCCCGCCAATCCGACCTACGCGGCCAACCCAGTCAACTCACTCTGACGTAGGTCGGATCAGCGCACAGCGCGTAATCCGACGGAACGTTACCCTACAAAATTAATCAATACCCTGGCTCTTCAGGTAATCCTCGTAATTGCCGCGGTAATCGACCACTTCATCTTCCTTGATCTCGATGATGCGGTTGGCCAGCGAGGAAACGAATTCGCGGTCATGCGAGACGAAGATCAGGGTGCCCGCGTATTTTTCCAGCGCGATGTTCAGCGATTCGATCGATTCCATGTCCATGTGGTTGGTCGGCTCATCGAGCATCAGCACGTTGTGGCGGCCCAGCATCAGCTTGCCGTACATCATGCGGCCCTTCTCGCCACCGGACAGTACCTTGACAGCCTTTTTCACATCGTCGCCGCCGAACAGCAAACGGCCCAGGATGGAACGCACGGCCTGGTCGTCGTCGCCCTCTTTCGTCCACTGGCCGATCCAGTCGGTCAGGTTCGTATCCTTGGCGAAATCTTCCGTCGGATCTTGCGGCATGTAGCCGACGTTGGCGTTTTCCGCCCACTTCACGCGGCCCTGGTCCGGCTGCAGGCCGGCGATGTCGCCCGCGATGCAGCGCAGCATGGTGGTCTTGCCGGCGCCGTTGGCGCCGATGATGGCGATGCGCTCGCCAGCTTCAACCATGATGCTGAAATTCTTGAACAGCTGGCGGTCGAAGCCTTTCGAGATATTCTCGACTTCCACGGCCAGGCGGTGCAATTTCTTCTCGCCATCGAAACGCACGAAGGGATAGGCGCGCGACGACGGCTTGATGTCATCGACCTTGATCTTTTCGATCTGCTTGGCGCGCGACGTCGCCTGGCGGGCCTTGGACTTGTTCGCGGCAAAGCGGCGCACGAATTCCTGCAGCTCGGCAACCTTGTCTTTCGCTTTCGCGTTGTTGGCCAGTTGCTGGTTGCGCGCCTGGGTCGAGGCAAACATGTATTCGTCGTAGTTGCCTGGATAAATCTTCAGCGTGCCGTAATCCATGTCGGCCACGTGGGTGCACACCTGGTTCAGGAAGTGGCGATCATGGGAAATGATGATCATGGTGGAGTTGCGCTCGTTGAGCACGTCTTCCAGCCAGCGAATCGTGTTGATGTCCAGGTTATTCGTCGGTTCGTCGAGCAGCAGGATGTCCGGGTTCGAGAACAGCGCCTGCGCCAGCAGCACGCGCAGCTTCCAGCCCGGCGAGACATTGCTCATCGGGCCCTGGTGCAGGTCGATGGCGACGCCGGCGCCCAGCAGCAGCTCGCCGGCGCGCGATTCGGCCGTGTAGCCGTCGTATTCGGAGACTTTGCCTTCCAGTTCGGCCGCCTGCATGTAGTCGTCGTCGGTCGCTTCCGGGTTCGCGTAGATGGCGTCGCGTTGCTGGATGGCGGCCCACATTTCCGTGTGGCCCATCATGACGACGTCGAGCACGCGCATGTCTTCAAAGGCAAATTGGTCCTGGCGCAGCTTGCCCAGGCGCTCGTTGGTATCGAGCATGACATTGCCGCCCGATGGGTCCAGGTCGCCGCCGAGGATCTTCATGAACGTCGATTTGCCGCAGCCGTTGGCGCCGATCAAACCATAGCGGTTGCCGTCGCCGAACTTGACGGAGATATTCTCAAACAATGGCTTGGCGCCAAACTGCATCGTAATATTTGCGGTTGAAAGCATGTGATATTAGGTCTTTATTCAGTTAAAACAGCTAGTTAAGTACTTTTCTCCCATTATACAGCACCGGCCACCCTCCCCTCCATAGGGGCCGGGAAACGGCACCTGGCGCGGCCAGGCCAGCGGATGCGGTCAAGATAATGGCAAGAGATTACTATTGCCGCATTTTCATTTAACAGATACGCTGCGCTCGCCCGCTTCAGGCCGCCATGCGAGGCGGCGTGACAGCGCCCTTTTCCCTTTCATCACACAGGCATCCCTTGAAAAAAATCACCATCGCCGCCGCCGTAGCCGCCATTACCATCGCCGCCACCATCTATGCCTCGCCGTATTACGCCTTGCACCAGATCAAGACCGCGCTGGCCGAACGCAATGCCGACGCGCTGGCCGCGCACGTGGACTTCCCCGCCCTGCGCGACAGCGTCAAGATCCAGCTGGAAGCGAACATGGCCAACAGCATCCAGGCAGTGGCCGGCAGCGACAACCCGCTCGCCGCGCTCGGCCAATCGATTGCCGGCGCCATGCTGGGCAAGATGGTCGACGCCATGGTCTCGCCCGCCGGCGTCGTCGCGCTCGTCAACAACAGCGCCATCAGCCCGCAGATGGATGCAGGCGCAGGGGCCGGTGCAGCAGCCGATGGCGCACGCAACAAGGCCGACTACCGGGCCGGTTATGCCGGCATCAACCAGTTCGTCGTGCGCGCGAAGGATGGCAAGACGCACAACGGCGCGCTGGTCTTGCAGCGACACGGCATCTGGGGCTGGAAACTGAGTTCGATCGAGCTGGCGCCGGCGGTTACGGGGCGGTAAGACAGCTGCGGCGGCACGATGCCCTGCCCTTGACAATTAAACTTCAGACAATCTATGATAATTTCCATAAATAAACATTTATCTGGAGAATTTAATTGGCTCAAAAAACAAGTAGTTGCTATCAATGCCATTTCGAATTCAATGTTGGCGCGCATGTGTGCCAAGGCTGCCGAGGCGACATCGTGTATGGCGCCACGCAGGGGGAGGTTGCAGAGGCGTCCAAGATAGGAGCGGGCGTTTTTGGGGTTGCCAGCCTTGCGCTGATCTATGCGGCGCCCTTTTTCCTGAATAAATACGCGAGTACGGACATTCAAGTAGGTTGGGGAATGGGATTTTACGGGCTGGGCATTGCCGCTGCCGCTGCTGTGGTGGGCGCCTATAAATTCACATCGGATTTACATCAGCGGAAAAGATCCTCGATCCGCACATTCCGCCGATAAAACGCTGGCTGCTGCCAAGGCAGGACTCAGCCGATACCGCCAGCAAGGCAATCCGGGAACCAGCTCGCTTTCCCGTGCCATGCCAGGCAGCCATTTTATGCTCGGCTTCCGCCTGCACCGGCGCAGCCAGACCAGGGACACGATACCGTCCAGCCTGACCACGCCCCCTGATCAGACTGGCGTGATGCCGCCAAAATGCACCGTGCTGTTAAGCGTCGTGCCCGTAATGCTGTAGTTGGCGCAGCGTGGCGAAGCCGGGTCGTACAGGAAGTAAGTTCCTCCCGTACGGTCGTTTCCCGCCACGATGTCGATATACATCTGCACCAGCGAACCGCTTGCCACGCCCCTGTCACCTGGCTTCATCGTCTCGTTCTGGCCAAGCGCGATCATATCCCAGCGATCAGACGTTCCCGTGCCGCCATTGGGGTCGATAAAACTCACTTTGCCAGCGCAGACAAAGCCGCCATTGTTCGCAAGATTCAAGCTGCCGATCGTTTGCATGATCATTTCCTCATTGATTGGTTGAAAGTGTATCGGTTCCGTACTCAAGGAATCCATATGCCATGACACCAACTTGCACGGGAGCGACAGACACTGCCCTATCCATCGAATCGATGGATAGGGAGTCGCCACAAGGGCCGGCCTGCATATTTATTACAACAAAACTGGTGGACCGATGGAGGCACAGTATGCCGACCCGCATCGGCCAGCAAGTAACAGCAGGTTACGCGGCACGTAACGTGTTAGAAGCAAAAAATCACTATCGCCACCTGTACATCGCAGCACTAGCCAGGCGGCAAATCCCGACGAGTCGGCGAATTGCGGCAACCGCAATTTTTACCTGAAATTACAAGCAAGCAGTGACAATTATCTAGAACTACCAATATTTCACCAACTATAATTACAAGAAATCAAGCCGTGAAAATAAATACGAACATCCCATCCATCTGGCAATGACGGACACATATCATGAAAAAGGTAAGGGAATGGGAAAACAAGACCCATATGCACCCAAAGGGAGTGTGTGAGGCGGCGGCAATGTTATGGCTATCCCGGCTTGATAATCAGGGAATGGAACATGCCTTGAAGTTGAAGGCAAGCGATTGTGATGCATTGCAAGCCCTTATTGAAAAAGGCGACACTTCCTGGGCAGTGAAATTGCAGGACTTATTAGGCACTGATTCGATGTTTTTCCCGCTTGTTCCCGCAGAACTATCCAGCGCGGATATTGCGGGAATGGAACCGGGAGACTTTCTATTCGTTGCCGGAAACGGACACGCGGGGGCGGTGTACCAGCATCGCGACGGTATTTTTTTCTTTAACCCGGGAGACGGGCTGTTTTTCTTGCAAAAAAGCATTTCGATGGAAGATAAGCTCAAAGCCGCAGGCAAGCTGATGTCAGCAATAAAAGACGACTCCATGCTGGGTTCGGGAACGGCCATACGAAAAGGGAAACTCAGGCATTATGGTTACAGGCTCGACAGATTTTTTGGGGGCTGACTTTTGCGGCTGACGACAGCTGTAAATTACGTCAAAGCACGGAACGCCACCGGCAGACAAGCTACGCCCGACTCGCCGCCTTTGCGCCCCAGCCTGTCCGGCCCCTGATGTTTGGCACTGCGCCGCCCTATTTCTCGTGCCCCCATGGGCAAAAGCGCGATTCGGTGCAAGAATGCTTGTCCTTTGCCCCTAGCGCGTCAGGCCAGCCCGCCGCCCACAATATCCCCATGCTTAGCAAACAAGTTATCACGTTGGCCGCCGGCCTGTTCTTCGCCAGCACCGCCCTGGCAAGCGCCTCGCCTGAAGCGGAACAAGCCGCGCGCGCCACATCCCCCGAGCGCGCCCACTCTGTCGAAGCGCGCATGCGGGACGAAACGTCCAGGGCGGCCGATCCGCACGCCCCTGCCCCGCTGCCCGTGTCCGGCGACATTTCGCTGGCCGAGGTGGAGCGCCGCTGGGCGATCGGTCGGGCACAGGCCGATGAAAAACACTTGGGCAGCGCGCTCGACCCGGCCATATTGACCGCTGTGGCGCGGCAGGTCGGCTGCCACGATATCGTCGGCGTGCAACCGTTTGGCTTCCCGCTGGAGGGCGCGCAGGCAACTGTACTGAGCGGCGGACACCTGCTGGCGCGCTGCCCGGAACGGGCCTACCTGACGATCACGGCGATGTCGATGGCGGGCAAGGCGGGCAAGCGCGTCCGCATTTCGCCGCAGGCGTTCCATCAGACGGTGGATGGCAAACCGGCGCGACGCCTGTATTACAAGGCGCCCAGCGGGCGCCAGAAGGAAACGCTGACCATCATCGATGGCAGCTATGTGTATGCGCTCGAGTACTGGTCGCTCGATGACAGCCAGCAGAGCGGCATGGTCGGCACGGGTAAGATGGACACGGTGACGCTGTCGCCATAGCGCCAGCACGGCGCGCGCCGGGTAGACTCGCACTGGTCGCGGGACGCAAGATACTGTATATTCATACAGTCATCAATCACAACCTTGTCGAGCATGCCTGAAAATCCGCACACCGTGCCGTCCTATACCATTTCCGTCAGCGCCGCGATCGACGCCGAGGTCGAGCAAGTCATTCTCGATGGCTTGAACGCCTACAACGATGCGATCACCGGCTACAGCGACAGACAGGCGCTGAGCGTGGTCGTACGCGACCGCGAGACGCGTCAGGTGCTGGGCGGCGCCATGGGCCGCACCTCGCTGGGCCTGCTTTTCCTCGATCTGTTTTATTTGCCCGCCGCCTTGCGCGGACTCGGCCTGGGCAGCCAGGTACTGGCGCAGTTCGAGGCGGAAGGACGCCGGCGCGGCTGCGCCTCGGCGGTGCTGTACACCATCAGTTTCCAGGCGCCCGAATTTTACGAACGCCGTGGCTGGCGCACCTTTGGCGAAATCAGCTGCAGTCCCGAGGGGACGAGCCGCGTGTTCATGAGCAAAACCTTACTCGATTGAAACCACGATTGAAACCGCTGGCGGCGGTGGCGGCAATGCCTCCACCGCCGCCGGATGAACAGCCAGCTTACATGCCCAGGGACTTGAGCAGGTCGGCGTTGTCATCCTCGTCCGGCGCGGCTGGCGCGGGCGCCGGCGCGGCGGCCTGGCTGGCCTGGTTGGCATGCTCGGTAGCCATCAAGGCGTCGGCGTCGTATTCCTTGGAATCGAAATCGTGCAGCTTGATGAACTCGGTGCGGTCGATTGCCAGTTCCAGATAGAAAATGTTGTTCTTTTCTGTATAGAACGTCACGCGACGCATTTCCGGGCGGTCCAGCGGCGTATCGACGCTGAGCATCACCTGCTTGTTCAGCACCAGCATCTTCGGCTGGTTCTGGGTGATGTTGGTTTGCAGCTCGCGCCGCACCTTGCCCGTGAAGTCGCCCACGATCTGGTTCATCAGCTCCCCCATGATGTTCGACACTTCGTCCGACGTGTAGAAGCTGGCCAGCTCCGACTTCGGCATCCCCATGTGCAACATGTAGCGCTCGTAGATTTCCATCGCCGTGTCGGCCGCGAAGTTCAGCACGACCAGGCCCGTGAAGCCGCCATCGAACATCACGAAACAGCCGATGTCCGGTTTCAGGCCGGTCTTGGTGATGCGCTGCACCATGCCGGAATAATTGACCTTGCTTTGTGTTGCAACGTTGAGCACCCGCACTACCGAGTTACACAAACTCATTAACAAATCTTCTGTACCGTACACAACAGCCTTTTCTGGATTCATAAACAACCTCTCTTACTTTTTAAGATGACAGCACAGTTTCCCTGTCCCCTGCGCGCCGCAACCAGACGGCGACACTCGGCAGGTGGACGACTTCATCTTTGCATGCCTGATCGTGCCTGGCCAGGCTGCCAGCGTGAGCGCTGGTCCCGGCCACATTCTTACTTTTTTCCGTATAGAAATAAGTATCAGATGCGCAGAATACCGAGATGTAACATTTCCGTCCAGCCATACCTGCATTTACTTGATGATCTGTGCGGAAATGCCATATCTGGCCAGGACAGCGGCGTCAACACAGGAAATAGTGACTAGAAATCAAGTGCGCGCAAGGTCACGCCGCTGACCAGCAAATCCCTGCTCAGGTGAGCGAACGCACGCTGGGCGATGCGCAGCCGGTGGGTGTCGAAGATGGCCAGCAAGTCGCCGCCTCGGCCCTCGTCCAGGCTGTGCAATGCGGTCGCGCTGATGCTGCAGCTCTTTTCCACCCCGAAGACGCCCAGATGGAAGGTGACGGCGGCGCCAGCCTGGTCGAGCGCAATGCTGTCCTTGACGATTTCATAGGGCATGGCCAGCCTCCGTCCCGCATGCCGTCCGCGACGTGCCTGGTGGCGACGCGGTGGCCACGATGTCGGGAAGCAGGCAGGCATTCATGGGCAAGATGTATCCGCAGCGTCTGCATGGCGCGGCAAGTCGATGATGAAGACAGAGCCGTGGCCGAGCACGCTTTCCGCGCTCAGGACGCCCGCATTCGCTTCCACGCTGCGCTTGGCGATCGACAGGCCCAGGCCCGTCTTGTCGGCGCCGTCTTGCGTGAATGGCAGAAACAACTGCTCTGCCGCAGCCGGCGACAGGCCGGCGCCGTTGTCCTCCACCTCGACCTTGATCCGCTCGCCACTCGCATACGCGCGCAGCACCACCGTGCCATTCGGCGCGCCAAACTTGAAGGCATTCTGCAGCAGCCTGCCCACGGCAGACAGCAGTAAATCCTTGTCCGCATCGAGCCGCAGCACGGGATCGACCGTTTCCGCGACGAAGATGCAGCGCGACAGCTCCGCTTGCAGGCCGGCCCGATAGCTGAGTTCAGCGATGAAGTTACTGACAGAAAAAATGGAACGCTGCAAGGTCAAGCCCGCCTCCGAGCGCACTTCCGCCAGCGCACGGTTGCTCAGGGTGCCCAAGCCCGCGAGGCTGCGCTCGAGCACGGCACCGGTCGCGCCCGACATGCCCGTGCTCCCCGGCTTGAGCGCGGCCGTACCCACCTGCTTTTCCTCTAGGAATAAATGCATCATGACGTTTCCTGCGATCTATTAGGAGTGACAACAAGCAAGCCTAACGTGATTCCCGGTTAAAAACCGTCTGTTACCGTACATAGCGCATGCGCAAGCCTGTCGCGACAACAGGCAGCCCGGCCGCGTACGGTACGCATCAGGCCAGCCGCCCATGTGCTATTGTCATCGGACATACAATTGAGCAGGCCCGTCCATGCAAACCATCCCCACCAGCGTTTCCTTCCGCTACATCGATCCGCGCCACAAGGAACCGGGGCCAAGCCGGGAGTTCGTCAATCAGAACATCGTGGTGCCGCCCGGCGCGCATTTGCCGCGCATCGGCGAAGCCATAGAACTGGTGCACTGGGACTTGAACCGCGACATGAAGTCCGGCGTCTATTCGGTGCTGTTCATCCACACGCGCATCGCCTTATTTGACGGCAATGAGAAACCGTCGGGCTGGCACTCGACGGTCACAGTGGGGCCGCAATCGAGCGAGATCGACGAGCGCTTTCTCGCGCCGCCCTCCTGACGTCCGCGCACCCTTGCCCAGGCCAGGCCGGAACACCTAAAATAGTGATTTATATTAAATATTGCTCGTGACGCCATGCGTTGGCCTTGTCGCGTGCAATGCATGAGAAGGCGAAATAGATGAGCACATTGCAAGAGCAGGCAACAGAGGAAATGACGCAGGCGATCCATGCCTGGTTCGACGAGCGCCTGCAGCGCACCGACCTGAACTCGTCTCTCGACCGGACCACCATGCAAGTGGGCATCTTCAGCGATTTCCTGCTCGACTACAAACCAGGCCGCACGACGGCCGACGATATCGACCTGGGCTACGACAACGACGATGACGCGCGCCCGAGAACGCCGGCCCGTCTTGATGATGCGCAAGTGCGCGAGCTGATCGCGCCGCAGCTGACGGCGCTGGTGCAAGCGCGGCTGGCGCCACTGGTGAACACGGCGATGATCGACTACCGCTTCACGTTCCGCGGCAAATTCCAGACGGCGCAGGGCAAGTTGCACCTGAGCTTGCTGGAATATGTGAATGAAGACAAACGCCAACTGCTGCTTGAGCGCATCCACGCGTATATCGATCAACAGCTGACCCAGGGCACGCAGCCGACGCAAGCGCTGGAATCGTTCTTCCTCGCGCGCCACCTGCTCGACCATCAGCTATTCCCGCAACTCGACGTGGCCTGGACCATCGCGCAATTCGAACGCATCCTGGCATTGAACAAGGCCACGCCGGATGCGCTGGCCGAACACCGCCATCATATCCTGCGCGCCATCACGCAATGGGTGGAAAACGACTTCCTGCCGCAATACTACGACCGCGCCCAGTCCGCCTACCGCGCCACCGAATACGCCTTGAAAGCGGCCGTGGCACTCGATGCGCAAGCCATGCAGCCGCTCGACCTCCTGCTCTACGGCGCCGTCATGATACTGCGCCATGAACCGAGTTACGCCAAGGCCAGGGGCCTCAAATTCCTGGAAATCGCGCGCGAACTGGGCAGTGAACGGGCCGTGCGCATGCTGCACGAAGGCAGCGGCACGTTCAGCGAGGGGGAAATCCATGTCAAGAATGCGCTGCTGGAATGCCGCGCCAACGACGTGTTTGCCACGCTGACCATCAGCATTGCCCAGGAAGAGGAAGCCGCGTATGGGCAGGCGCTGGCATTCATCACGCATCTGCTGGCAAACGGTTTCCCGAAAAGCTACCAGATCAAGCTCAAATCCAGGGCCAAGGCCTACCTGCCGATCAAGGGACTGGCGAAATCCGATACGCACCGCTTCTTTGCCAACGCCCTCGCCTGGCCCGCCCTGCAGCCGCAGCTAGAAGCGTATGCGCGCGCGGCCATCGCGGAATATGAATTCTATGCCGATACGGAAGGCGAAAAGAATTGCATGCCCGGCAGCTATGCCACGTTCGGCCTGGGCCTGCTCGACGCCCGTCACTTTCCCCTGATCCACGACTACATGGCGCAGGTCGATGACGAACACCAGTCGGTGCAGGATCAGTTTACGGCGGCCTTCGTGGAGCGATATGGCGTCACGACGGCAACCATCCCGACGCTGGTGGCGTGTTTGCGGCGTTGCACGGACAACGTGAAACTCAAGATCCAGGCCGAGTTCGACGATGTGGAAAAGCTGGCCTGCCTGCACCAGCAACTGCAGGGGCTGGAAGACTATCTGGTGGAACACATGCTGTATCCGATCTGGGGCAAGCTGGAAAAAATGGCCGCCCTGGCGCGCAAGGCGGACGGACGGCGCAAGGAGCTGCTGATCGCCCTCCTGGCCGCGGCCAGCAAGGATGACGCGTGACGTGCGCAACGTTATGACTTTCACCATATATAATGCGCGGCGCCAGAGTTGCCGTAAGGCATTTTTGGCGCCTGACATTGAATCGTGGAGAACATATATGCACCTGAAACAACAAGCACCGCGCGCCACCCTGCTGGCGGCTGCCCTTGCCGCCGCCGTCGCGCTGGCCCAACCCGCCATCGCCGCGACGCCCGTCGCCGTGGAACTGGCGCCGGTCGATGTGGCCAATCTGTACATCAAGACCATCGTCAACCATGACGAAGCGAGCGTCGCCAAGCTCAACGCCTACCTGCGCCCCACCCGCCTGGCCGGCCACCAGTCCGCCGAATATGCGTCGTACAGCGCGCTGAAGGAAACGGATGCGCAATTTCCAGCGGAAACGGGCAAGCTGATCGCCGACCTGTTCCCGGCCGCCATGCAGGCAGCCTTGACGCCGGCAGCCGAGTTGCTGGCCGCCAACGTCATCGCCGCCAAGAATGGCGCCGCATGCCAGGCCACCAAGGCCGATCCGGCAACGGAAGAAAACGGCATGCAGACGACCGTCGTCAGCTTCGAATGCCAGCTCGTCAAGGTGCCTGTCGCATGGGCGCCTGCCTCGCAGCAACTGGCGAAGAGCGGCTGCAAGGCGGAGCAATGCATTGCAGGCTTGAAAAAGATCGCCGCGACCTACGCGAGCGCGCCGAAGCAGACCTGGCGCGCCGTGTTCCCCATCAGCCGCGAAAAGAGTTCGGAAGCCTGGCGCAACGATTTCGCGCGCGAAACCTTCGATGAAATCTGGGATTACCTGTAATCCGCGCCGCGTTTAGAATGTGCTGATGGACAAGCCGGTACCGCAACCCGCAGGCCTGGCCTTGCTGCGCCTGCTCGATCCCGACTACGTGGAAGGCGCACTGGGCCGGCAAGTGCTGGCCCAGGATCTGTCCGTCCTGCACGGCAGGCAGCTGCTGGCGCTATTGCGCCGGCTGCGCGCCGCCCAGTCCAACCAGCAGTACTATGCGGGCGCCAGCATGGAGCAGGCCGCACAGCTGTTCGGCGCCGCCATCGCCGCCGTCAAGACGGAACTGGCGACGCGCCCGCACATCCCGAACAAACAGGAAGCGAAGGCGCTGCGCCAGGCGGCGGCAAGGAAGCGCTAGGCCGCCGCTACGGTGCGCAGGCGGGCGCGGCCCTCCTCCTATAATCAGTGCCTGTTGAAAAGCACTGAAAGGATAACGCCATGCCCCTACGACTTTCCCGCCACCTTGCCGGCGTTGCCGCACTAGCCCTGTCCAGCCTGACCACCATGCACGCGGCGCATGCCGCCCCGCCCACGGACGCCATCGACGCGCGCGCCGTGTGGCAGGAACGCTCGCTGTCGGCCTGCCGCAGCGAGCAATCGTCCACCGCGCCCGACGTCTGCCTGCTGCGCACCATGCAGCGCAGCGGCGCCCGGCCGCAAGCCATCGCCGCCGCCAGGATGCTGGTGAAGGCGGACAAGGCCGGCTTCATCTCCGCCTGGCGTCCGCTGGGCAAGGCGGCCCTGGCCACCGTCACCTATCCGTTTCGTGCCAACACGAATGAAGGCAGCCTGCTGATCGGCAGCGATGGCGCCGCCATCGACGTCGACGAAGATTCCGTGCGCGACGAGGACCGCGCCACGCCAGCCTGGCGCGCCTTTGCCGCCGCCCACCCGGACGCCATGCCGTTTGCGCCGGCCGACTTCGTCGGCAGCACGGCCACCAGCGATGGTGGCCAGCGCCTGCTGTTTTCCACGTCCCTGAAGAGCTGCCATGCGTGCGCGGACGATGGCGCCCTGCTGATCGCCTACACGGTGGACAGCACGGGCATCGTGCGGGAGCGGGAACTATTGGCGATCAAGTAATCCTGCATCAAAGATAAGATAGAATTGCTCAATGGCATGTCTATACGAGTACATGCCATCGTCCCAATTTACTTATCACAGGAAAACATGCGCCGTTCTACCCTTGCACTGCACCTCACCGCCGCCTTGCTGCTGTCCACCAGCAGCGCTTTTCACCTTGCCAGCGCAGCCGCGCCCGCCACCGCGGTGGCCAGCGCGGCGACGCCGCTGGTCATCGGCGAAAGTTTCAGCATCGATTCCCGCGCCCTGAAGGAAAAGCGCCACATCAATGTGTACGTGGCGCGCGCCTGGGACACCCCGCCCGACGCCCCGCTGCCCGTGCTGTACATGCCCGATGGCGGCGTGGCCGAGGATTTCCTGCACGTGGCCGGCCTGCTGCAAGTGTCGGTAGCCAACGGCACGATGCGCCCCTTCATGCTGGTCGGCATGCAGAACACGCAGCGCCGGCGCGACTTGACGGGGCCGACCGACAGCGCCGACGACCGCAAGATCGCTGCCGTCGTGGGCGGTTCATCCGCCTACCGCAGCTTCATCCGCGATGAACTGATGCCGGAAGTCAAGCGCCGCTACCGCACGACGGGCGAGACGGCCATCGTCGGCGAATCGCTGGCCGGCCTGTTCGTGGTGGAAACCTATCTGCTCGAGCCGCAGCTGTTCGACCACTACCTGGCGTTCGACCCCAGCCTGTGGTGGAACGGCGGCGCCCTGCCGCGCCAGGCGGCCGCCCTGCTGGCCAAGGGCGCGCCAGGCAAGCGCAGCCTGTACCTGGCGTCCAGCAGCGAAGCGGGCATCGCCGTGGAAGTGCAGCGCCTGTCGGACGTGCTGGAGAAGCAGGCGCCTGCCGGTTTGCAATGGCACCAGGAAAAGATGCCGGCCGAAACCCATGGCACGATCTACCATCCCGCCGCCCTGAAGGCCTTCCGCGCCGTGTTCAAGCCGGCCACACCGTCCCGGTAAACGGGGCGACTACGGTGCCGGCAGCGCCGGCACCATCTGCTCGCGCAGCCAGTGCAGCAAGGTGGTACGGCGCGCGTCGCCGTCGAACGGCTGCGGGGACAGCAGGAAATAGCCGGTGCCGTCGCGCCGGAAGCCAAACGGCGCCACCAGGCGCCCGTGGTCGAGGTCTTCGCGCGCCATGAGGACGGAGCCGATGGCCACGCCCAGGCCGGCACAGGCCGCTTGCAGGCTCAGGTAGAAGTGTTCGTAGCTCTGGCTGTCGCCCTGGCCCTGGCCGCCGTCGTCCCTGGCGGCGGCGCGCCAGTGCGTCCAGGCGGCCGGGCGCGACGCCGCATGCAGCAAGCGCTGCGCTGACAAGTCCAGCCGGCCGTCCCGCAACAGGGCCGGCGCGCACACGGGCGCGATCCATTCGTCGCACACCTTTTCCGCATGCAGGCCCGCATCCCACAGAAAATCGTTGCGGCGCAGCGCGACATCCACCGCGTCGCGCTGGAACGCCACCGGCCCGCCCGACGCAAACAGGTGCAGCGGCACCTCGGGATGCCGCTGGTAAAAGTCGCCGAGGCGCGGGATCAGCCATTTCATGGCGATCGTCGGCTCGCATGACACCACCAGTGGCGCCTGGCGCGCCGGCTGGCGCACGGCCTCGAGGGCGGCATCGAGCCGCTCGAACGCTTGCTGGACGGCCTCCTGCAGCTGCGCGCCCGCCGGCGTCAGGAACACGCCACGGTTGCGGCGTTCGAACAGGGGCGTGCCCAGCGACGTTTCCAGCAGGCGGATTTGCCGGCTCACCGCGCCGTGCGTGACATGCAATGCGTCGGCCGCCTGGACGAAGCTGCCCAGCCTGGCCGCCGCCGCGAAGAAGCGCAAGGCGCCGAGGGCTACCTGTCTAGTCATGATCTGTCATTTTTTCTCACACATAATCGCACGATATCATCGTTTTTCACCGTACGTCATTATAGGGATAATTGCTCTTCCGCTAGCCCGCATGCGCAATGGCGCTTGCCATCCAGGCGATGAATACTCACTGATCGCCATGCGGCGCCGCCACCGTCCAAGGAAGAATCCATGCTTGAATTGCTTGCTGTTGCACTGATTACCCTGCTGGCCTCCATCGTCCCCGGCCCCGATTTCGCGATGGTCACGCGTAACAGCTATCTGCATGGCCGCCGTGCCGGCCTGCTGGCCGCGCTCGGCATCGCCGTGGGTGTGCAAGTCCACGTGTTCTATACGATGTTTGGTATCGGGCTCATCATTGCAAAGTCACCGGCCTTGTTTGCCGCGATCAAGTTTGCCGGCGCCCTGTACCTGATCGTGATCGGCTGGAAAACCTGCGTCAACCGCGCCGGGCTCGTCATCGACCTGCACAACGGCGCGTCCGTGTCCCGACAGCAAATTTTCCTCCATGGATTCCTTACCAATGCCCTGAACCCGAAGACGACGCTGTTTGTCATCAGTACCTACACCCAGGTGGTGCAGCCTGGCACGCCATTAACAGTCCAGTTCGGCTACGGGCTATGCATGTCCGCCATCCATCTGCTGTGGTTTGCCCTGGTCGCCATCTTTTTTTCAAGAGCAACGTTCCGTTCCCGCATGCTCAGCCACCAGCGGATGGTCGACCGGCTGATCGGCACGATTTTAATGGCGCTAGGCGTACTGCTGGCCTGCGCCAACATGGACAAACTGTAATGGTGCGCCAAGCGGCCAGCCAGGAGGCGGCCTGTAAAATGGCGCGGCCGGATACGCCATGTTTCCGATGCAACAATTTTCCTGCCTGCCTACGATCCCGAGCACATCATCCATGACTTTTCTGCAACTCCTCATCCTTTCCATCGTCCAGGGCTTCGCCGAGTTGCTGCCCGTGTCCAGCTCCGCCCACGTCATCATGGCGGAAAAATGGATGGGCCTGGACCCCACCTCACCCGAGCTGACCATGCTGCTGGTGATGCTGCATACCGGCACCATGTTTGCCGTGATCGTGTATTTCTGGAAATCCTGGCGCGCCACCTATTTCAGCTCGGCCGCAGCCTTCCGCCGCAATGCCTTGCTGCTGGTGGCCGCCACGGCCCTGACGGGCATCGTCGGTTTCGGCTTGCTGAAAGGCATCACCCACGTCATGCGCAAGGAGGCGCCCGGCTTTGAAATCGAACACCTGTTCGGCAACGCCACACTGATGGCGGCCGCGCTGGCCGCCGCCGGCCTGCTGATCATCGCCTCCTCGCGCCAGCAGGCGCGGGAAAGCGGTACCTTGTCTATCGGCAAGGCCATGGTGATCGGCGCCGTGCAGGGGCTGTGCCTGCCTTTCCGCGGCTTTTCCCGCTCGGGCGCCACCATTTCGGCCGGCATCGCCATGGGCGTGCCGCAGCGCCGCGCCGAGGAATTCAGCTTCGCGCTGGCCGTCGTGCTGACGCCCGCCGTGCTGGTCAAGGAAGGCTGGCGCTTCTACCAGGCCGTCGCCAGCGGCAGCCTCGGCCACCTGGCGCATGGCGCCAGCCTGCCGCAACTGCTCGCGCCCAGCCTGCTGGGCATGCTGCTCTCATTCCTGGCCGGCCTGCTGGCCCTGCGCTGGCTGTCGCGCTGGCTGGAACAGGGACGCTGGCATTTCTTTGGCGCCTATTGCCTGCTGGCCTCTGCCGTCGTGCTGTACGTGGGGTAGAATCGCCGGGTTTGCTGAAAACGCCGATCAAACCTGCTGCGCGTCGTGATTGACGGCCTGCGATGCGCACCGTACCTCCGTACAGTGGCGCCTCGCGGCCGCAACTCTCCTGCGCCCGCTACAGTCTTGTAGGCCTTATCGTGAATAACCATCCCAGCCAGCCCCACTGAAAGCCAACGATGAATTTCGCCGCCACCGCCGCCCTCTCGCTTGCCATGTCCACCGACGCCTTCGCTGCCGCCGTCGGCAAGGGCGCCGCCCTGCACAAGCCGCAATGGCGCGAAGCGCTGCGCACTGGCCTCATCTTTGGCGTCATCGAAGCCATCACGCCCGTCATCGGCTGGGCCCTGGGCAGCGTGGCCGCGCCATATGTGGCCGCATGGGACCACTGGATCGCCTTCAGCCTGCTGGGCATCATCGGCTTGCTGATGATACGCAATGCCCTGTCCGACGCCGACGAGGAGGAAGCGCCCGCGCAGTCGCACTCGTTCTGGGTGCTGGCCATCACGGGCCTGGCCACCAGCATCGACGCCATGGTGGTGGGTGCCGGCTTGGCCTTGCTTGGCGCCAATATCGTCGTCACGGCCGCCGCCATCGGCTTTTCCACCTTCGTCATGGTGACCCTGGGCGTGATGCTGGGCCGGGTGCTGGGCACGGTGGCGGGCCGCCGCGCCGAACTGGTGGGTGGCCTCGTGCTGATCGTCATCGGCTGCGTGATCCTGTACGAGCATATCGGCCACCCGGCCTGAAGGCCGGCCAGCCGCCTCGCATCATGATAGCCGCGGGCGGCATGTCGGGCGCGGGCGCGCACGGCGGCGGTGCGCGCCCTGGCTGGCGGTGTGCTACATTGAATGCTCTATGTCTCGCTAGGTGACCATCATGGAAACTCTGGAGCTGCTGTTTGCCTCGCTGGTGCGCGAAACGGCCGAATCGATCCGCGACCACCATGTCCCCTTTTCCATCAAGCATGACGAACGCGCCTATTTCGAATGGATGGACGGGCATCCTATCGATGGCTATATCCAGGAAGCGTATCGCGAGATAGAAGAAACAGCCCAGCAGATCCGCGCCATCCGCGCTGGCTGATGACGCTTGCCGCAAGCCACTGCGCGGGGCGCCTTGCGGCTGGCGAGGCGCACCGTAGCAGGGTACGGTTGCACCACTCGGCCATAGGTCCCTGCCGCTCGCTGCGATTCTGCCTGGCGGCGTGACGTTCCTTGTATCGTGGTAAAAATTTCAAGCATTGATACACATCAAACACTCTGCTGTTCCTATCGAATGGATGGTCCAATGCCGTGACAATCGGTGCTGGAGGCGGGAAACATGGAGCAACAACAAAAACACCAGATCAGGGGCTATGAATTTCATGTGACGGGGGCGCTGGAGAAGGATGGGCGCTACCGGGGCATGATACTGGTCAGCAAGCGCGGCGATACGCAGCAGGTGTACGCCAAGCCGGTGCTCATCGAGACGGCCAGCAGCTTCAAATCCGTGCATGCGGCCCTGATCGAGGCGTCCGCGTATGCGCAGGAACTCATCTACAACGACGCCATCAAGGCGCTGCTGCCGGCGGACGCGCCCGCCAGCGGCAAGCAGGCGCCGCAGCCGCCTGACCTGGTCGGCAACTAGCAAGTTGCCGGGCGAAGTTGCCAGGCGCCATACGGCATGGGGACGCGTATAATCACGCGCGCCGCGCAGACGCGGCGCCTACCCCACTCGATGAGATGCCAAATAATGGAAAATGTAAATCTGCCGCTGGTCTTCCTGATCGGCTGCGCGCTGATCGCCTTGCTGGCAAAGAGGAACGGCCACTCGTGGTATCTGTTCTTCTTCGCCATTGCGGTGCCGGCGCCGCTATTGCTGCTGGCCTTGCCGCATGTGCTGGGCGTGGAAATCGCCTCGCTGGCGGCCGTGCGCCTGGGCACCGTCCTGCTGTTCCCGCTGGCGGGCGTGCTGTTGGCATTGCGGCGCAAAGGCTGAAGGCGCGGCGCCTGCAAGCTTGCGCCACTGCATACCCTAGCGGGAAGCCGGCGTGCCGTCGGCCAGGCGCCAGCCGACCGACAGGGCCACTTGCTGCGCGTCCTTCTCGTTGCTGCAATCGTCATAATCGCAGGTGTCTGCATAGGCGCCGCACGCGTGGTTCTGGCTGATGAAGGAACCGACCCAGCGGCCATCGCGGCGCTGGCTGGCCGTGGCGCTGATGGTGAAACCTTTGTGGATGGTGGGATTCTCAAAAGACATATTTCCTCCGATGCATGAGCGTCAGGGATCTGACTGCAGCCAGTGTGCGCCGGTCGCCGCGCACGGTCTGTACGTTGGCCCACACCCGCACGATGCGTGCGCCAGCCGTCGCGCGGCCAGGCATTCAGGTATGATTTCGCCATGTGTGGACGATTCGATCAAAATGACACGGCGCGCGTGCTGGCGTCGTCTTTCGGCTGGACCGACGCGGTCTTCGACAGCGAGGCCGAGCCGCACCTGAACGTCTCTCCGGGTAGCTACCGCCCCGTGCTGCATATCGAGGATGGCGTGCGCCGCGTCGGCGACGTCTTCTGGGGCTACCGCCCCGCCTGGGCGGCGCAGGCCACGCCGGCGCCCGGCAAGAAGAAAATTCCCATCGCCATCAACGCCCGGCTGGAAAAACTGGCCGGCGCCTACTGGAAGCCGCTGCTGCGCGCGGGACGCGGCATCGTCTGCGTGGATGGCTGGTATGAGTGGACCGGCGAAAAAGGCGGCAAGCAGCCGTGGCATATCCACCGCCGCGACCGCGCGCGCCTGTTCCTGCTGGTGCTGGCCCAGTTCGGTCCCTGGAAACACAGCCGCGAGGAAGCGGGCTTCGTGCTGGTGACGGCCGACAGCATGGGCGGCATGGTCGATATCCACGACCGCCGCCCCGTCGCCGTCAGCCTGGAAGACGCGCGGCGCTGGCTCGACCCCGCATTGACGCCCGAGGCCGCGCTGCACCTGGCGCGCAGCTGCATGCTCGACGTGGACCTGTTCGCATGGCATGCCGTCGACAATCCGCTGGTGCCGTCCGCCAAGGCCAAGCCGCCGCCCGCGCCGCCCGGCCAATCCTCATTCGACTGGAGTGCGGATTAGAGCGGATTACGCCAGATCAGCCGGGCAACCGCGCCAGGCGGCGCCACAGCGCTTCAAACGGACCCTGGCGGAAGTGGCGCAGCCAATAGCGGCTGAAGAGCACCTGCCCCGCCATCATCAGTATCGCCAGCCCCAGCATCTCGGCCGGGCGCAAACGCGCGCCCCAGCCCAGGCCCGGCCCCTGCAGCAGCCAGCTTCCCAGCAAGGATTGCAACAGGTAGTTGCTCAGCGCCATGCGGCCCACGGGCGCCAGCCAGGAAGCGAGCCAGCGCAGCAGGAAGGGGCCGGCCAGCATCAAGGCCGCCACATAGCCTGCGGCAAGCACGGGGCCGCCCGCGAACAGGCCCGCCTCGAACAAGGCCGCGTCGAACACTTGTTGATACGGATCGACCACTTGCCACGTGATGGCAAACGCCGCCAGCAAATTGAACGGCAGTCCCACGCCCAGCCCCACGCCGCAGACCCAGCGCCACAGGCGCCCGTGGCGCTGCGGCTGCGTCAGCCAGCCCAAACGCACGGAGACGATGCCCAGCAAGAACAGCACGACGATGTGCGGCAGCATGACGATGGCGTACAGCAAGGACGTCAGGTAGTCGTTGGCGCGCAACTTTGCCACGGCCCACGCGCCGCCTTGCGTATAGATGGCGTACCGGGCGGCAAAACTTTGCAGATCGTGCGCCGTGTCCGGAGCGCCGCCCTGCTGGCCCACGGGAATCAATAAACACATGAACAGCAGGAAACCGCCCGCCACCAGCCAGGCGCGGTTGCGAACGCGACTCAGCCTGGCGGACGCCAGCGGCAGGATCAGCATGCCGGCAACGGCATACGAGGTCAGCACGTCGCCGCTCCACACGCAAAAACCATGCAGCAGGCCCAACGCAAGCAGCCAGCGCAGCCGACGCCTGTAGGCGGCCTGCGCCTCTTCCCAGCTGCCCAGCTGGCGCTTCAGCGAGCGCGTCTGCAGGGCAAAGCCGGCGCCGAACAGGAAGGCGAAGATGGGATAGAACTTGAATTGCGCCAGCGCCGCCACGCCGAAAATGACGAGCTGGTCGAGCACGGGCGGCTGCGCCGGCAAGGTGCCGTAGCGCAGGGAAATGGTGCCCCAGGCAAAGCCCCAGATATTGACCAGCAGGATGCCGAACACGGCGATGCCGCGCAGCACGTCGAGTTGCGGCAAGCGTCCGTGTCTGGCGGGCACGGCGTTCAGGGCCGCGCCAGGGTGGGGTAATCGCCCACCTGCAGGGTAAAGCCGGCCTCGTCCGAGCGCAGCCGTGCCTGGCCGCCGAACGGCAAGGTGACCCGGCGGCGGATGTGGCCGAACTCGAGTCCCGTCAGCACGGGCACGGGCAAGCGCTGGCGCACATAGGCCAGCATGGCGTCGAAATCGTAGCCGTTATCCATGGGGCTGAGTTTATACGCGGAAAAATCGCCGAGCAGCACGGCTTGCTGGCGCTGGAGTACGCCCGCGTGCAGCAGTTGCAGCAGCATGCGCTCGACCCGGTACGGGTGTTCGTTGACGTCTTCCAGGAACAAAATGCCGCCATCGACCTGGGGGAAATACGGCGTGCCCAGCAAGTGCACCAGCATGGCCAGGTTGCCGCCCCATAGCTGGCCCTGCAATTCGACCTGCGGATTGCCCGCTGCCGTGCCCGTCACCGTGTGCGTGGGGCCGGCCAGGCATGACCACAGTTGATTCAGCGTAAATTGCTCGGACTCGTCGCGCGTAAAATCGTCGCAGACCATGGGCCCGGCAAAGCTGGCGCGGCCCGTCTTTGCCATCAAGCCCATGTGAAAGGCCGTGAAATCGCTGTAGCCGACAAACAGCTTGCCGCTATCGGCCATGGCCTGGAAATCGATCTCGGGCAGGATGCGGCTGATGCCGTAGCTGCCGCGCAAGGCGAGCACCACCTGCACGGCCGGGTCGCTGGCGGCCGCGTTGAGCTGTGCCAGGCGGCCCGCATCCGTGCCGCCGAAGCGCTGGAACTTATGTTGTGGATCGTAATAATTGTGGACGGTGGCGCCTTGCGCCTGCAAGCGGGCGATGCCGCGCGCCAGGGCCGCCTCGTCGGGCGCATACCCGCCCGGCGCGACGATGGCGATGCCAATCTCAGGTGTCTTCAAAATATGCCCGGCTAGTCAAATGGTGGGCGCGCCTAGGCTGGCTGGGAGCGCATCTGGGGCGCCATCTTACCTTGCAGATGCACATCGATCAAGGCGAGCAGGCGCTCGATCAGCTGCGGCGGCATGTCGTGTCCCATGCCTTCGATCACTTCCAGGCGCGCGTCCGGAATCAGCGCCGCCGTATCGATGCCGCAGGCGACGGGAATCAGCGGGTCGGCCGCGCCATGGATCACCAGCGCCGGACATGTGATGCTGGGCAACAAGGCCGTGCGCTCGCCCGAGGCGGCAATCGCCACCATTTGCCGCGCCACGCCTTCCGGACAGCTGCCCCGCTCCAGCGCCGCCTCGATGCGCTGGTACAGCAGTTTTTCCGAGACGGGATAGGCGGGGCTGCCGATGACGCGCACGGTGGCGGCCATGTGCGCCATCAGCTCGGCGCGGCTGGCATTGCGTTTCGGACGTTGCAATAAAGCATTGCGGGCCGCCCGCGTGGGGCCGGGCAAGCCGCGCCGGCCGCTGCTCGACATGATGGAAGTCAGACTCAGCACCTGTTGCGGCGCGCGCGCCGCCATCACCTGCGCGATCATGCCGCCCATCGACACGCCGATCACGTGCGCCTGGGCAATGCGCAGGGCCGACAGCAGGCCCAGCGCATCGTCCGCCATGTCGTTGAGGGTGTAGGAGCTTTTCAGGGGCCAGCCGACGAGGTTTTTCACGTAGGCCAGCGGTAGATACGGCTTGCCGGCCAGCGCCATCTTGCTCGACAGGCCGCTGTCGCGGTTGTCGAAACGCAAGACGCGAAAGCCTTGCTCGACGATGCCTTCGACGAAGTCCGATGGCCAGGCGATCAATTGCATGCCCAGGCCCATCACCAGCAAGACGCACGGGTCGGCCGGATCGCCGTGGCATTCATAAGCTATGTTGAGGCCGTTCGCCATGATGGTTGCCATGATTGCCTCTCTTCCAGGAACCAGCACGCAGGCACGATCGCTGCGGCCTTGCAATCAGCATACCACTATTGTGCTTCAGACATGAGACCGGCACGCGGCACCCAGCTGAAGTGTTGCCGCACCGGTACGCCGGGCGGCAACGGTGCTGCAACTTACTTGGCTTTTGGCAGGGAATCGGCCAGGTCCACCCACGCTTGCGGCTGCGGTTTGCCGCGCTCGCGCACGCCGAAGAAGGACACCACTTGCGTGCCTTCCTTGTCGAAGAACTCGACGGAAGTGACGCCGCCGCGCTTGACGACCCAGCCGCTGCGCAAGGCCGTGTCGCGGATGTGCAGGTTGAAGTCCGGGTCCAGCACGTTGAAGAAGCCGCCGGCGGCCATGGTTTTTTCGATCTTGCCGCTGTAGATCTGCGTCAAGCCCTCATTGCCCAGAAACACCATGATGGCGACCTTGTTCCTGGCCGCGTTTTCCAGCAGGGTGCGCAGCGCTTCCGGCGTCACGCGTTCGACCACGCCAGCCGGCGCCAGGCGCAGCGCCTGTTCGCGCGTCAGGTGGAATTCGCGCATGATTTGCGCAAACTGGTGCACGTCCGTCATGTCTTTCCACGCCAGCTGGAATTCCTTGACGTCGATCTCGGCGTCCGGCTTTTCCGCCGCTTTCGGCGCCACGGCCAGCACGTTCAGTTCGGCACTTTGCTCCGGCATGCGGAACGTAGCCACCAGCTTGTCGTAGACGGCCACGCCCGGTTCGTTACGCAGATAAATCTTGTGCACGGCCGTGCCGTTGGCGTCGAAGAATTGCAGGCTGCGCGTCGGCTTGCCGTCACGGCCGGGCTGGACCACGGCGAATGCGTATTTCCAGTTTTCAAAGTGGAAACGCAGGTCGATCTGGCCGCCCAGGTAGCCGCCCGCGATATTGCGCTGGCGCGCTTCCTGTTCCGGATCCTGCTTGGCGTCGGCCTGTTCCGACTTGTCGCCAGCCTGCTTGAACTTGCTGGCCGTGCCCGTCGTTTCGATCACGCCATTTTCATTGCGCGTGATCGCCTGCACCACGCCCAGGTCCAGCGCGGCGCGCATGATTTCGCGCGGCTGGTTGCCGTCGGCCTGCAGGCGCGTGACGCCATTGCCGATGTTGGTTGCCAGCAATTGCGCTTCCGATACACCGAGCGCGCGCGCCGCGTCGCGGATCTGCAGCTTGGGCTGCTCCGTGCGCAAGGTGGACCAGCGTTCCGCCAAAGTGGCTGGGGCCGCATATGCGTTTGCAATCAGCAGGCTGCCTAGCAGGGATAGAACGAGTTTGGATAACTTCATAGAGAGACCATTCAATCAAACATGGAAAAAAAGAGGGGCAGCCGCCCCTCCCCGGTAAAAAATCAATAGTTGATGCTGAGGCTGGCGGCGACGTTGCGGCCAGGCTTGGCGTAGCGCTCGATCTCGGTGCGGCTGGCCGCCGTGGTGCCGGCGGACAGGCTGCGCGCAGCGGCGTAATCCCAGTACTTGCGATCCGTCAAGTTGTACACGCCGACGATGATCTTGGCGTTCTTGTGCACGTTCCAGTAGGTCGACAGGTCGAAGATGGTGTACGACGGCACCTTGTAGCGCGGCGCGGTCGTGCCCATCAGCAAGTCGTTCGGCGCCTGTTTCTCGCCGGCGTGCAGCGCCGTCAGTTCCAGGCCGAACAATTTGTTGGCATGGTCATAGCCGAAGGTCAGCGCCGTCTTGGCCGGCGCCACCGAGGCCAGGCCGCCGCTCTCGCCCGTCAGGGTATTGAAGGAGCGGCCCTTGGCCACGCCCGTGGCCAGGTCGACGCGGTAGCCCTGCATGGCTGGCGACCAGGCGCCCAGCTCCGCGCGCAGGCTCAGCTCGGCGCCCCAGGTGCGCGCATTGCCGATGTTTTCCGGACGGTACAAGCCCCAGGTGAGGGTCGGGTAATTCACCGGATCCAGGTCTTGCGCCACGTACTCGATCATGTTCTTGTATTCCGTCTGGTAGACGGAAGCGTGCATGCTCAAGCCCCTGGTCACGTCGCCTTTCAGCCCCAGTTCATACGCCTTGCTGGTTTCCTTGCCCAGATTCGGATTGCCCAGCACGGCATAGCCATTACCCGTGCCCGTATAACTGATGGAATCATAGGTGCCCGTGCGTTCGACCGCCGTCGGCAGGCGCGTGCCGCGCGTGAACGTGGCATAGGCACTCATTTGCGGCAGCACTTCCACGGACAGGCTCAGGCTCGGCGTGAAGTAAGTGTCGCTCTCCTTGCGCACTTCCTTGGCTGCGCCCGGTACGCCGATCAGGTAGTTTTGCAGGTTCTTCGGCTCCAGCTTGCGGTAGTCGGCACGCAGGCCCGGCGTCAGCACGGCTTTCTTGCCGCCCAGGTCGAAACTGAGGTCGTCACGCACGTACAGGGCCAGCTTGGTGGCGTCCATGTCGGCCATGCGGTTCTTGCGCGTGATCTGGTGCGCGCCCGTGGCGATGACGGTGCGGTCTTCCATCCAGGGGCGGCGCGATTTGGCCTGCTCCAGCTGCACGCCGTACAGCAACGCGTTGTCCGCATTGAGCTGCTTGAACGCTTCCGAGGTCAGGCCGATGCTGTCATTCTTGAAGCTGGTATCGATGGCGCGCTGGAAGTTGCCTTGGTAGGTATAGCGTCCCTTGCTCTTGTCCTCGATCTTCGCGTTCTGCAGATAGACTTTCGAGGTCAGGCGGTCGAACAGGGCGAAATCCTTCAATACCAGATCGTGGCCCAGGCTGACGCGGGTACGCCTGGTGGTGGAATCCTGCTGCACGCCGTCCGGATACATGGCGCTGACCTTATTGTTGAGATCGCGCTTGTTCTTGCGTTCGAACATGTCGACCGTCAAGTCCAGCTTTTGTTCGCCCGGCAAGGCCCACACCAGCTTGGACAGCAAGGCGTTCGAATGCCAGTCATCGGGGTTGATGGGGGCGCTGCCGCGGCTGTCAAGCTGCTCGCCGTCGCGGTGCACGTACACGGCCAGGCCTTGCAGATTGGCGCCGATCTTGGCGGCGCCGGTCAAAGTGTGCGCATTGCTGCGGTCTACCGTGGCGCGGCCGTACTTATACGCCACGTAATGGTCCACCCCTTCGCCCAGGTAATCTTCGGGCGACTTGGTGATGAAGGCCACGCCGCCGCCCAGGCCGGGATTGGCGCCGCTGACGGACGTCGTGCCGGAATCGATGCGCACTTCGCGGAAAGTTTCTGGATCGAAATAGTCGCGGCCCATGCCAAACGCGTTGAGGGTATTGCTGTCCGGCTTCGGTGCGGCATCGGGCAGGGAAATGCCATCGAGTTCCAGGCTGACCCGGTTGCCTTCCAGACCGCGGATGTTGTAGCCGGTGTTGCCCGCGCCATCCCAGATGCCGCCGCCGCCCGAGGCCGCCATTGGCGTACTGATCAGCGGCTGATAGCGCACGACACCGGCCATGTCCGTCACATTGCGGCGCTCCAGGTCATCGCTGCGTATCACCGTCTTGGTGCCCGCGCGGCGCTCGTAGTCCTGCTTGGCATTGACGACGATTTCCGGGAAGACGGGCAGCTTGGCCGGTTCCTGCGCGGCCGTGCCCGCATTGATGGCGGCCGTTTGCGCATACACAGGCAGCATGGGCGCCGCGAACAGGCCCAGCAAGGCGGCGCGCAGCACCAGGTTATGCCGGCGGGCAGGAAGACGAATGGCAGGAACGACGGGTGCAGCGGTGCGCTGCAGAGGCACTGTAGTCATGATGATCCGGTGGAAGAGTGAAGGCTGGCTCTTGAACCCGGATCAATAACGATACGCAAGGGAAGTTTGCTGGCGAAAACAATACTGTAACACGAATCATTCTCATTTGAGAATGATAAAATGGTCTATACAGATGTTATTTCGCAACAGTTATAAAAAATGCCAGCCGGAATGGCTGGCATGCGCATGCTGGCAGGAATGCGGGCCGGAACCGCCCTGCCCGCTCCTGGCTAGACCTGGGCGGCCGGATTGGCCAGCTTGCGCGCTTCCGCCTGGGCACGCCGGCGCTCGACGAAGAAACGCTTGAGGAAGGCGCCGCACTCGTCGGCCAGCACGCCGCCTTCGATGGCCGTCTGGTGGTTCAGCGCCGTCTGCTCGAACAGGTTCAGCACGGAACCGCAGGCCCCCGTCTTCGGATCGCCCGCGCCAAACACGACGCGCGCCAGGCGCGCATGCAGCATGGCGCCCGAGCACATCACGCACGGCTCCAGGGTCACATACAGTTCGCAGCCGGGCAAGCGGTAGTTGCCCAGCTTGTCGGCGGCCGCACGCAAGGCCATGATCTCGGCGTGCGCCGTCGGATCGTGGCGGCCGATGGGCTGGTTGTAGCCGACGGCGATGACTTCCCCGTCCTTGACGACGACGGCGCCCACGGGCACCTCGCCCAGGTCCCACGCATGCTGCGCCTGCTCCAGGGCCAGCCGCATGAACCCGGCGTCGGCCGCGTTCACGGCAGGCACGGCGCAGTCAGGGGTTTCAGTCATCGGTCACTTCTGCCCAGCAGTTTGGCGTTTCATGCAGCACCAGCTTATGCAGGTGCAAGCCCGTGCCGAAGTGGTCGGTAAACGCGGCTTTCAGGATGTCGAAGGCGATGCGCGCCAGGTTTTCCACGGTGGGGATGCGGTCGATGACGACCGTCTTGTGGTCAGGCAGGCTGGCCAGGAAGTCGCGCACGGCCGTGTCTTTCTCGTACACCAGGAAGGCGTGGTCCCAGACATCGACCAGGTGCTGCTTGGCCAGCGTCTTGACATCGGAAAAGTCCATGATCATGCCATTGTCGGAATTGCCTTCCGCTTCGATGACCTTGCCGACCAGGGTGATTTCCACCGTATAGCGGTGGCCGTGCAGGTTGCGGCACTGGCTTTTGTGGTCGGGAATGCGGTGGCCCGCGTCGAATTCGAGCTTGCGTGTGATAGTCAGCATATTATTTGTTTAAGGTATTTGCAGGAGTTTATGGGTTTGCAGGCTCAGCTTCCACTTCGGGTTGCTTTTGCATGTCTCGATGGCCAGCTTCATGTTGTGCGCGGCCAGGGGGCCGTCCATCGCCTGCACGAAGAAGTTCTCGAAGTCCAGTTGTTCGTAGGCGGCCAGGTCTTGCTGGAACTGGGGAATGACCACCTTGATTTCATTGCCTTTGTGCACCACCAGGGTCGAGCCCATCTTCGGGCTCACGCAGATCCAGTCCACGCCGGGCGGCACGGGCAAGGTGCCGTTGGTTTCGATGGCGATGGTAAAGCCCACCGCGTGCATGGCGTCGATCAGCGCGGCATCGAGCTGCAGCAGCGGTTCTCCCCCCGTAAACACCACGTATTTGCTGGCGGTATAGCTGGTCGGCCACAGGCTGTCGATCAGCGCGGCCAGCGCGGCCGGCGTCTTGAACTTGCCGCCCAGTTCGCCATCCGTGCCGACGAAATCCGTGTCGCAGAACTGGCACACGGCCGTGGCGCGGTCGCTTTCGCGGCCCGTCCACAGATTGCAGCCGGAAAAGCGGCAAAACACGGCTGGACGGCCCGCATGCGCGCCTTCCCCCTGCAGGGTATAAAAAATCTCTTTGATGCTATAAGTCACTGTATTTCCTAAGAGCTGGCTGGCGCCATCGCGCATGACGGGCGCATGGATGCGGGCGCGCACGGCGCTAACCGCAGGGCCAGGACCGCAAAAGCCGATTGACAACCCTCTATTATATGCCGCCCAGACACTTCCCGTGCAAATGCCGCGCCCGGTGCCTGGATGGCCCGCCACGGCCGCCCGGAAAACGACAGCAGCGCGCCTATCTGCCGAGCTTTTGCGTTTAGACAATATAAATATACACAAGATAATATATTTTCAGGCAATAGCATTGCCTGTTGGAAAACATTCGGGGAGCGAGGAGATGATGCAACGCGCCATACGCCTGCCGGTTCGCCTCGGCATTGTTGCCTGCTTTGCTGCGGGCACGGCCGCATCCCTGCATGCGGGCCACGCCGACGAATCGCTGGCGCAGGTGAATACGCCCTTGAACCTGATGACGGCCTGCGCCGTCCTGCTGGGCGCGCTGGCCTTGTTGCTGCTGTGGCGCCAGCACTGCCTGGCCGCGCGCCTGCACGCGCAGGAGCAGCTGCGCGCGGACGCCGAGCGCACGCTGCTGGCCGGCGAGCAGCAAAAGGCGCGCGAACAGGAGCGCCAGCGCATCGGGCGCGATATCCATGACGACCTGGGCCAGCATCTGCTGACCCTGAAAATCGACCTGTGCATGTTGCAGACGAGCACGTGCGACGCCACGCCGCTGCTGGCGCAGAAACTGGCCATGATCGTGCAGAATGTCGACCTCAGTATCGCCGCCCTGCGCTGCGTGATCCACGACCTGCGCCCGCCCGCCCTCGAGCTGGGCCTGCAGTCAGCCTTCGACGGCTTGCTGGCCGATTTTTCGCGCAATACGGGCGTCGTCTGCGCATGCATGTGCGAACCCGCGCTGGCCGAGGGCGCGGCAGGCGCGCACGCCATCCTGCTGTACCACGTGCTGCAGGAGGCGCTGGCCAATATCGCCCGCCACGCGCACGCCACGCGCGTCAGCGTACAGCTGCGCCGCCGCGCCGCCACGCTGGAGTTCCGCATCAGCGACAACGGCGTCGGCATGCCCGCCGCCGCCCGCCTCGGCTGCGGCCTGTCCGGCATGCATGAACGCCTGGCCAGCGCCGGCGGCGCCCTGCGCATCGACAGCCGCGGCGGCGTCGATAGCGGCACCACCTTGCACCTGTCGCTGCCGCTGCCGGCCACGCCGGACGAACGTGCCGGCTATCCCTGAGAATATTGCTCAATATCAACATCATTTACCCGCCACGCTGCATCATGGCGGTCGAGCCAGCCCCATTCCACGCCCGATAAGGATGCTTTCATGCCGGACAGCCACGCACAGGCCAGCGAGTCGCCCTATGGTGTCGCCCATGGTTTCGCCGTCAAAATGATGGAATTGCTGGTCGTGCCGACCTTTGTGCTCGACGTGCATGGCCAGGTGATGATCTGGAACCGCGCCTGCGAACAGCTGACGGGCGTGCCGGCCGCCGAAGTGCTGGGCACGCGCGAGGCGGGAAGCTGCTTTTACACGGATCAGCGCCCCACCCTGGCCGACCTGCTGCTGGCCGGGCGCGGCGGCGACTTGCACGCCGTGTATGCGCAGCAGCAATACCGCGGCAACACGGGCGACAATTTGTGCGCGGAAAACTGGTGCGACATGCCGCGCACGGGCCGGCGGCGCTACCTGGCCGTCGATGCCAGCCCCATCTACGGCAATCCCGGCGAACTGATCGCCGTCGTCGAAACCCTGCGCGACATGACCGATGAAAAACGCGCGCACGTGGAACTGGAACGCCTGGCCACGCGCGACGGCTTGACGGGCCTGGCGAACCGGCGCTGCTTCGACGATACCCTGCATGCCGAATGGCAGCGCGCCCAGCGCCAGCAGCAGGCGCTGTCGCTGCTGATGGTCGATGTCGACAATTTCAAGCAATACAACGACAGCCACGGCCACCAGGGGGGCGACTTGTGCCTGCGCAAGGTGGCTGGCGCCGTCGCCAGCGAATTGCGCACGAACGACCTGGTGGCCCGCTATGGCGGCGAAGAGTTCGCCGTGATCCTGCCGAACCAGTCGCTGAAGGGCGCGGCCATCGTGGCCGAGCGCATACGCCAGCGCGTCGAGCGTTTGCAACTGCCGCGCAGCAAGCAAGGCGGCGCCTGCGTCACCGTCAGCATCGGCGCCGCCACCGCCCTGCCCGGCGCCGGCACGGAACTGGGCCAGCTGATCCACACGGCCGATTGCGCCCTGTACCGCGCCAAGCACCTGGGCCGCAACCGCATCAGCTTGCCGGAGACGACGCTGACGTGAGTGTCCGCGCCAGCGGCATGCCTTGCCCGCTCGCGCCATTGCCCTGACAGGACCGCCCCTGCATGCTGCATGCCAAAACGCCTTGCCCCCTATGCACGGCGGCATGAATATTCTATGCTGCGGCGTTGCACTTTCCACATTCCAAGAAAAGAAGGAGCCCTCGTGTCAAGAATCATGCCCGTTTTCATCCCCGCTTTCGCCCTGGCCCTGTCGGCCATGGCCTCGTCCAGCCTGGCCCAGCAAACGGCCGGCGCCGCGCCAGCCAAGCCCGTCATTGCGAAAAGCGCCGCCGCCGGCAAGGCCGACCTGCTGCCGTTCAAGGCCACGGAAAAGACCCTGGCCAACGGCTTGAAGATCATCATCGTGCCGACCGGCTTCCCGAATATCGTCTCGCTGCAGATTCCCGTGCAGACGGGGTCGCGCAATGAAGTCGAGCCGGGCAAGTCCGGTTTCGCGCATTTCTTCGAACACATGATGTTCCGCGGCACCAAGGCCTATCCGCCCGAAAAATACCAGGACATCATCACCAAGGCGGGCGCGCGCCAGAACGCCTACACCAGCGACGATCTGACCAATTACCACACGACGTTCGCCAAGGACGACCTGGAAACCGTGCTGAAGGTGGAAGCGGACCGCTTCCAGCACCTCGACTATGCGGAAGACGCGTTCAAGACGGAATCGCGGGCCGTGCTGGGCGAATACAACAAGAACAGCGCCAATCCCGTCTCGAAACTGTTCGAAGTGATGCGCGACAGCGCCTACACGACGCATACCTACAAGCACACGACGATGGGCTTCATCCAGGACATCGAGGACATGCCGAACCAGTATGCCTACTCGAAGATCTTCTTCGACCGCTGGTACCGTCCGGAACGCACCACCATCATCATCGCCGGCGACGTCGAGCCGCAGCACGCCATCGCGCTGGTGGAAAAATACTGGAGCGGCTGGCAACGCGGCAAGCGGCAGGCGGCCGTGCCCGTCGAACCGGCACCGCATGGCCCCGTCTACAAGCACGTGGCCTGGCCTACGCCGACCCTGCCATGGGTGGCCGTCGGCTTCCATGCGCCGGCGTTTTCCGTGAAGGACAAGGACCAGGCGGCGCTGGCGACCCTGCTGTCGCTGTCGTTCGGCCGCACCTCGCCGCTGTATAAACGCCTGGTGCAGAACGAGCAGAAGGTCGACCAGCTGTTCGACATGACGCCGGACCGGGTCGACCCGACCCTGGCCGTGCTGGGCGCGCGCGTGAAAAACCTCGCCGACGTCGTCTACGTGCGCGACGCGATCCTCGCCACCGTGGCGCAGCTGCGCGAGACGCCCGTCAGCGAGAAAGACCTGGCGGACGCCAAGTCGGCGGAAAAATACGGCCTGATCCGCACCCTCGACAATACCGAGCAGATCGCCGGCACCCTGGCCTCGTTCGTGCATTTCGACCGTTCGTATGCCACCCTGAACCAGTACTACCGCCTGATCGACTCGCTCACCCCGGCCGACCTGCAGGCGGCCGCGCGCAAATACCTGAACGACGACGGCCTGGTGCTGACCACCCTGTCGCATGAAGCCATGCCGGCCGCCATCGCCAGCGTGCCGAAACTGGCCAGCCTGCTGCCAGCCGCCCCGAACGCCAAGTTCGACGTGCTGGTGCAAAAGTCCGCGCTGCCGCAAATCCGCTACAAGCTGCTGTTTGCGGCCGGTTCCGCGCACGATCCGCAAGGCAAGGAAGGCCTGGCCGCGCTGACGGCCGCCATGGTGGCATCGGGCGGCTCGTCCGAGCGCAAGATCGACGAAGTCAACCAGGCCCTGTTCCCGCTGGCCGGCAGCTTTACGCAACAGGCGGACAAGGAAATGACGACGTTTACCGGTTCCATCCACAAGGATAACTGGAACCAGTTCAGCGACATCGCCCTGCCGCTGCTGCTCTCGCCCGGTTTCCGCGAGGACGACTTCCGCCGCCTGAAAGATGCGCAGAGGAACGCGCTGCTGCTGGACCTGAAGGACAATAACGAGGAAGAGTTCGCCAAGGAGCGGCTGCAGACGAATGTCTACGCGGGCACGCCGTACGGCCACCCGGTGCTGGGCACCGTGGCCGGCATCGACGCCATCACGCTCGACGACGTGAAACAGTTCTGGAAGACGGCGTATGCGCAAGGCGCCGTGAAGGTGGGCATTTCCGGCGACGTCTCGGACGCCATGACGGCTTCGCTGACGCAGGCGCTGGCGAAGCTGCCGGCCGGTCCCGGCTTGCCGGCCACGGTGAAACCCGTGGGCCGCAAGGCGAACGGCCTGGAAGTGGAAATCATCGAGAAAAACACGCGCGCCACGGCCATTTCCTTCGGCTTGCCGCTCGAGGTGACGCGCACGCACGCGGACTTCCCCGCCCTGTGGCTGGTGAAGACCTGGCTGGGCGAACACCGCGCCTCGAATTCCTACCTGTACCAGCGCATCCGTGAAATCCGCGGCATGAACTATGGCGACTATGCCTACATCGAAGCCTTCCCGCGCGGCATGTACCAGTTCTTCCCGAACCCGAACCTGGGCCGCAAGGCGCAGCTGTTCGAAATCTGGATCCGCCCCGTGGCGCCGGAAAACGCCCACTTCGCCCTGCGCGTGGCGCTGACGGAATTGGGCAAGCTGGTCGACAACGGCTTGACGCAGGAACAGTTCGCCACCACGCGCGACTACCTGATGAAGAACGTGTTCGTCATGACCTCGACGCAGGACCAGCAGCTCGGTTACGCGCTCGACTCGCAATGGTATGGCACGCCCGAGTTCACCAGGCTGATGCGTGATGGCCTGTCGAAACTGACGGTGGCCGACGTCAACCGCGCCATCCAGCAGCACCTGTCGGCAAAGAACCTGTCCGTGGTGGTGATCGCCAAGGATGCGGCCGGCCTGAAGGATAAGCTCGTCAGCGACGCCTACTCGCCCATCAAGTACGATGGCAACAAGCCGCAAGCGCTGCTAGCCGAAGACAAGGTCATCGGTGCGATGAAACTCAACATCAAGCCGGAAGCGGTGACGGTGACGCCGGCGGCGCAGGCGTTCGCCAAATAAGACGGGAAGAAACGCGGTTCAAACCTGGTCCGGCGCAGCATGGCCGATCAGGCTTGAACCGGTGTATGAAGCGGCGGTCAGCCGATGGCTGCCGCCCTGGCCCGCGCCGCGTGCAGTTTCTTGAAGCTGTCGATCAGGCGCTGGTGCCGGTCCAGCCCTTCCAGCTGCATGCTGGTGGGCGTCAGGCCGTAGAAACGCACGCTGCCGTCCACCGAACCGAGCACGGCGTCCATCCTTTCGTTGCCAAACATGCGGCGGAAATTGACCGCGTAATCGTCCAGCTCCAGCTCGTCGTCGAGCTCTACCTCCAGCACCACGTTCAAGGCCTGATAAAACAGCCGGCGCTCGACCGTGTTGTCGTTGTACTGCAAGAAGGTTTCCACCAGCTCCTTGGCTTCCTCGAATTGCTGCAAGGCCAGCTGGATCAGCAGTTTCAATTCCAGCGTCGTCAACTGTCCCCACACCGTATTTTCATCGAATTCGATGCCGATCAGGGTGGCGATGTCGCCGTACTCGTCCAGCTCGCTGTTCTCCAGGCGCTCGAGCAAGTCTTCCAGGCTGGCTTCGTCCAGGCGATGCAGGTTCAGGATGTCGGCGCGGAACAGCAAGGCCTTGTTGGTATTGTCCCAGATCAAATCCTCGACTGGATACACTTCCGAATAACCGGGCACGAGGATGCGGCAGGCGGTGGCGCCCAGCTGGTCATACACGGCCGTGTAGACTTCCTTGCCCATGTCGGCAAGGATGCCGAACAGGGTCGCCGCTTCCTCGGCATTCGAGTCGTCGCCGTGGCCGGAAAAATCCCACTCGACAAAATCGTAATCGGCTTTCGCGCTGAAAAAGCGCCACGACACGATGCCGCTCGAGTCGATGAAATGTTCGACAAAGTTGTTCGGCTCGGTGACGGCTTCGCTGGCAAACGTGGGCTGCGGCAAATCGTTGAGGCCTTCAAAGCTGCGGCCCTGCAGCAATTCCGTCAGGCTGCGCTCGAGCGCCACTTCCAGGCTCGGGTGTGCGCCGAACGAGGCAAACACGCCGCCCGTGCGCGGATTCATCAAGGTCACGCACATGACGGGGTAGGTGCCGCCCAGCGACGCATCCTTCACCAGCACGGGGAAGCCCTGCTCCTCCAGGCCCTGAATGCCGGCCAGGATGCCCGGATATTTCGCCAGCACTTCCTGCGGCACGTCGGGCAAGGCGATCTCGCCTTCAAGGATTTCGCGCTTGACGGCCCGTTCGAAAATTTCCGACAAACATTGCACCTGCGCTTCGACGAGGGTATTGCCGGCGCTCATGCCATTGCTGACATACAGGTTTTCGATCAGGTTCGACGGGAAGTACACGACCTCGCCATCCGACTGGCGCACATACGGCAGCGAACAGATGCCGCGCTCGGCATTGCCGGAGTTGGTGTCGACCAGGTGCGAGGCGCGCAGCTCGCCATCGGGATTGTAGATGTCCAGGCTGTATGCATCGAGAATACCGTCGGGCAAGGCATCCTTGCGGCCAGGCTTGAACCAGCGCTCGTTCGGATAGTGCACGAACGGCGCGTTGGCGATGTCTACGCCCCAGAACGAACCGGCATAGAAATGGTTGTTGCTGATGCGCTCGATATACTCGCCCAGGGCCGAGGCCAGCGCGCTTTCCTTGGTCGCGCCCTTGCCGTTGGTAAAGCACATGGGCGAATGGGCATCGCGGATATGCAGCGACCACACATTGGGAATGATGTTGCGCCACGACGCGATTTCAATCTTGATGCCCAGGCCCGCCAGCAGGCCCGACATATTGGCGATGGTTTGTTCCAGCGGCAAATCCTTGCCGGTAATATAGGTGCTCGCCCCCGGCGCCGCATTCAGGGTCAGCAGGGCCTGGGCATCGGCGTCGAGGTTCTCGACTTCTTCAATCACGAACTCGGGGCCCGTCTGCACCACTTTTTTCACCGTGCAGCGGTCGATCGAACGCAGGATGCCCTGGCGATCCTTGGCGGAGATATCGGCCGGCAATTCGACCTGGATCTTGAAGATCTGCTGGTAACGGTTTTCCGGGTCGACGATATTATTTTGCGACAGGCGGATATGTTCGGTGGAAATATTGCGTGTATCGCAATACAACTTCACGAAATACGCGGCGCACAGGGCCGACGAGGCCAAAAAATAATCGAACGGGCCCGGCGCCGAGCCATCGCCCTTGTAACGGATGGGCTGGTCGGCAATGACCGTAAAATCATCGAACTTGGCTTCGAGACGCAGCTTGTCGAGAAAGTTGACTTTAATTTCCATGGGGGATAACAAACCTGTGCATTAATGAATTAGCCGCTATTATCCGCCCTTTCCCGCCCACGGCATAGGCTGTTCACTGCTCCCGCACCACCCGGGCGCCGCAGGAGCAGGCCCGCCTCACTCGAAGGGATTGGCCACCGACGTCACTTCGGGCGGCGGCAGCTGGTCCGGCAAGTCCTGCTTTTCCAGTTGCGCCACGACGTCGGCCAGCAGCTTTTGCAGCTGTTTTGCCAGGGCCAGGCCCGGCTTGTCCAGGGTCAGGTCGATGTCGCCGCTGATGCTGATGCGGTCGATGCGGTTCTCGACCGTCAGGCTGCCAATTTCCAGCACATCGCTTTCATTGGCGTAGGGAACGAATTTCTTTGCGCACATGGCATTTCCTCTCAATCAGATTATTTCCTGGACTTGCTATTGACCTTCGGCAAACTCAGCATGCGCAACTTCTGCTGCCGCGTCAGCGACGGTAACAGATCGATGCCTATCCTGTCTTCCAGTTGCGCAATGCTCAGCACTTCATAGCTCTTGGTATCCACGTTTTCAATGAAGTAGGCGGCGCCGGCGCCCTGGCGCGGGCTGTACACGGCCTTGTACAGGTGGCTGGGCACGATCACCCTGCCCACCTTGCGCAAATTGCCGCCGATAAAGGCCGGTCCCGTGATCACGTACAGGTCGCCCTCCTTCTTCGCCATCTTGCGCACGGCGCCTTCGATGCCGGCCCAGACATAGCGGTTGTTGCGCGAGTCTTGCGGCACCATATTGGCCAGGGTAAAGCTGTCGCGCTGGCTCTGGCGGTCCGGCATGTCGCCATTCGGCGCCATGTGGCCACGGTCGAAGCCGCTGCGCGCATAATCGGCCAGCTCGGCGCGCTGGGCCGCCGGCAGCTTGCGCTCGGCATGGAAGGAGTTTTCACGCGACAAGTCCTGCGCCGCTTCCAGGTTGTTCGCCGTCAAATGTTCGGCCGACCACAGCGGCGTGCGGGTAATCCCCGAGTGCATCACGCCAAACACGTTGTAGCACAGTTCCTTGGTGGCCACTTCCAGCTTGGGGTTGGTGATTTCCGGCCTGCGGCCATCGACGTAATGCGCGGGGCAAGCGGCGGCGTAAGCGAGGTTCGCGGCAAAGGCCGTGGCCAGCATGCCGCACGCCAGGGTCAGCCTGGCGATCGTTCCTTGAATCATATTTCCCTAGTTGAAATCTTTGCAGGCCAGCATTCTAGCGGAGGATAGGCCCGCACCACAAACCTGCCGTGCGCCTGTCCGCGAGGCGGCAAGCGGCCTTGCGGCGAGCTAGCGCAAATAAAGGCCAACATGCAGCGCACAGCCATTCATATCTGCTAAGATTGCCTTGATTCGTTCGCATCGACCATTCAAGATTTGGAGAGCATATGATCAAAAAAACCCTGTTGCTGATCGTCGTCGTCGTCGCCGCCATCCTCGGCTATGCCACCACCAAGCCCGACACATTCAGTGTCCAGCGCGAAATCACCATCAAGGCCCCGCCGGACAAGATCGCCGCCCTGATCACGGACTTCCACTACTGGGCCGCCTGGTCGCCGTGGGAAAAGCTCGATCCGGCCATGCGCCGCACGTTTACGGGCCCGGCCAGCGGCCTGGGCGCGCAATATGCGTGGCAAGGCAATGACAAGGTGGGCGCCGGCAGCATGGAAATCACGGAAGCGGCCCAACCGGAGCGCACCGTCATCAAGCTGGACTTCCTGAAACCGTTCGAAAGCCATAACACCACCACGTTCACCATGACGCCCGAGGGCGACAGCACGAAGGTGAACTGGACCATGACGGGCCCCAGCCCTTACGTCAGCAAGGTCATGACCGTGTTCGTCAGCATGGATACCATGATCGGCAAGGATTTCGAAAAGGGCTTGAACAACCTGAAGGCGGCGGCGGAACGGTAACTCGTCTCCGCCCCATGACGGACAGGGCCTGCGCGGCCCTGTTCTTTTGGGATGACGGCTGGAGACGCGGCCCTTGCATATCCATGCAGGCAGGTGCATTGCGCCGCCTGCCGGCGGGCCCAGCAAGCATCCAAGCTGACAGGCATTCACATGGGAATGCCCTTGCGCTTATTATTTCAGGAAAAGAATACTGGCGTCCTCGACGACACCGTAAATCGCGCAAGTGCCCTTGCCCTGGCCATAAACCGTGGCGCCGCCGGATTTGGCCAGCAAGGCCAGCGCGTACATCGCCTTGCCACCGGCTGTCGCCGCATCAAATGACATGGAATGGTTATAACCGGCAATGGCGCACGCCGGCGGCGTGCCGACGACGACATCGACAAATGTCACCAGGCCCTTGCCATCGGAATCGATGCGCACTTCCGCGACCTTGCCAATAATGGCGCCCTCCGCATGGGCTTGCGACGAGATAAAAGACAGGGCAACAGCCAGGCTCAATAAAACAGGTTTCATTTGAATATCAATAGAATAAAACCTTATTTTATATTGGCAAATGCAATAAACAAAGTTATTCAAAGATTAAATATGCCATCCACCGCATGAAAACGGTCCGCCGGCCGTCAGGAGCGCCGACAGCGGCACTGCCACGGGCAGCTGCTGTGACGGAGCGGCCAGGATGTTTTATCCAGAAAACCCGATACTCGTCATTTCAAGAAAAGAATATTGGCATCCTCGACGACACCGTAAGTCACGCATACGCCTTTTCCCAGGCCAAAAATAACACCGTCACTGGATTTGGCCAGCAAGGCCATGGCATAAAAGGCCTTGCCGCCGGCCGTCGCGGCATCAAATGCCAGGGAATGGTTATAACCGGCAATGGCGCACGCCGGCGGCGTACCCGTGATAACGTCGACAAATGTCACCAGGCCCTTGCCGTCGGAATCAATGCGCACTTCCGAGACCTTGCCAATAATGGAACCCTCGGCATGGGCTTGCGATGAAATAAAAGACAGGGCAAAAACCAGGCTCAGTAAAATAGGTTTCATTTGAATATGAATACAATAAAACCCTATTTTATATTGGGGGATGCAATAAACAAAGTTATTCGAAGATTAAATATACCATCCACCGCATGAAAACGGTTCGCCTGCACGCCGTCGGCGCCGCGTTGGCGCGTGAAAGCGGACCGCATGCTTAAAACTGCTCGATCCACGCCGCCAGGTGATCGGGCGTGAGGGCCGGTTCGGCTTGCACCACCTTGCCCAGCAAACCCTGTTCGCCCTTGCTGAGCTGCAAGGACCAGCCGCGCCGCGCCAGCCACAGCAGATTGGCCAGCCAGAACGCATGGGTGGCCGAGACGGGCGTGGTGGTGGGCGTTTCAAGGAATTCCGTCAACAGGCGGCCATCGAGGAACAGCGCCGTGCCGGCCTGGTTTTGCAGCGCCGCGCCAAACGCAGGCTGCAGCATGTCGATGGCCTGCTCGACGCCGCGCCCCGGATGCTCGCGCTCGAGCGTTTCCAGCTGCTGGCGCACGGCGGCGGCAAAAGCCGTGCCGCGGAACGCTTCCGAACTGACCAGGTCGGCATAATCCATCAACAGCCAGTCCGGCTCGGGCGGCGTGACGCCGGCCGTCAAGGCCGCCGACAGGTAGGCTTCCACGGGCAGCTGCTGTTCCGGACCGGCCAGGCTGGCGCACAGCGTGTACAGGGTGCCGATGCGGTTGGCGATCGCTTGGCGCTGGCGCACCATCAGCTTTTCGCGCAGCAATTGCGCATGCTCGTTGCGCAGCCGCGCCAGCTCCAGCGCCTGTTTCAACTCCATGCGCAGCGCCGCGATATCCCACGGCTTCTGGATGTAGCGGTGGATCTGCCCCTGGTTGACGGCTTCCACCGTGTGCTCGAGCTCGGAATACGCGGTCGTCAGGATGCGCACGATATGCGGATGGCGGTCCCACGCGTACGACAGCAGCTCGTTGCCGTAGGCACCGGGCATGCGCTGGTCCGATACGAGCACGGCGATGCGGTCGGCCTGTTCGTCGAGAATGCGCTTGCCCTCCTCGACCGAAGTGGCCGTCAGCACGTCGGCCAGCGGCGCGATGGCGCGCTGGAAATATTTGAGGGCGTTGGCCTCGTCATCGACATAGAGTATCGTCGGCAAGCCTTGCGCCGGCTCTCGTTGAGCCGGTAAACGCAGATTGGCGTCAATCATGCTCGTTCCTTATATGTACTGGAAAATTCAGGGTCACCGTGGTGGAACTGCCAAACTCGGTGGCGATGTCGAGATTGCCGCCGAACGATTGCATCATGCGGTGGCAAAATACCATGCCCCAGCCCTTGCCCGCATCGCTGCTGGCACTGACGGGGTCGATCAACAGCTGCTCGACAATCTCGGGGGCGATGCCGGCGCCATTGTCGCGCACCTTGATGTGGCCGGCACCGATGCGGATGCTGATCGCCGGATGGGCTTGCTCGCCGGCCGAGCGCAAGGCATTGCCCAGCACGGACGACAGGATCAGCGCCACGCAATTGGGCGACTCGGCGATGGCAAAGTCTTCGCCGGCCTCGACCGTGATGGCACCGCGCTGCTGCGTGCTCAGCGGGTAGCTGTCGAGCAGTGCCGCCAGCAGCTGGCGCGCGCTGCCGGCGCCGCGTCCATCCTGCATGCCGGGCCCGGCACTGGCCAGGCGCACCGTGTCGATGAAGCTGGCCAGGACGGACAGGCAATAACGGGCATTGCCATGCATCAGGGCGGCCGCCTCGCCGATCTCGGCCTGTTGCGCGCCAGCCGACTGCGTGCGCCGCTCGATGCCGCGCGCAAAATTGGCGATGGCCGCCAGCGGCGTATTCAATTCATGGGCCAGGAAAGCGAGCGACTCCTGCATCGCCACCAGGCCCTGGCGCCGCGCGGTGCGCTCGCGTCCCGTCTGCACGGCCAGCTGCAGCGCGCTGTGCATGGCGTTCAGGTCGAGCGGCTTTTCCAGCAGGCGGAACACCGTGCCGCCATTGATCAGCTCAAGCAGCACGTCCTTGTCCGCATACGCCGTCACCAGCATGCAGACGATGTGCGGGTAGCGCTGCGCCACTTCCTGCAGCAATTCGCTGCCCAGGCGGTCCGGCATGCGGTAATCGGTCACGAGCACGTCGACGTGTCCGCCATGCTGTTCCAGCAAGGCCAGCGCCGCATCGACGCCGGGCGCCGTCAGCACGCGGTAGCGCGTGGCGACGGCGCGCTCGAAATACTTGCAGGCGAGCGCTTCGTCGTCCACATACAGCACGCAGGCGCGGCTATCGTTATCCATGCTAGCGGCCCTCCCAATCCGAGCGCTGCAGGTCGAAGTTCATGCTGGCCCATACGCCCAGCTCGCTCTCGGCGCTGAGCGTGCCGCCATGGCGCTCGATCACGCCATAGCTGATGCTCAGCCCCAGGCCCAGTCCCTGCCCCACTTCGCGCGTGGTGAAGAACGGTTCGAAGACGCGCGCCAGGTTTTCCGGCGCGATGCCGGGGCCATTGTCGCGCACGCTGATGCGCAGGCGGTCGTCGTCCCAGCGGGCCGTGATGCGGATCTCGAACGGCGGCGCATTGCCCTTGCGCATGGACAGCACGGCATTGCCCAGCAGGTTGATCAGGACGCCCACGATGGCCGCCTCGTCGCCGCGCACCAGGGTATCGACCGGCAAGTCATGGCTGATGCTGACATTCTTCGTTTCGTGGCCCACGAGGCGGATCGCCGCGTCGAGCGCGCTGCGGAACTGGAAGTGCCCCGTTTCCAGCTGATTGCCGCTCTTGCGGTAGGCAAAGGTCTTCAAGTCGGAAACGATGTGCTGCACGCGCAGCATGCCCTGCTTGGCGTCGGCCAGGCATTCGCTCACCAGCGCGCTCTGCTTGGCAGCCGGATCTTCGATGGCCACCTCGATGGCCATCATGCAGAAATTGACGGGGTTGTTGACCTCGTGCAGCATGCCGGCGGCCAGCGTGCCGATGGCCGCCATTTTCTCCTGTTGCAGCATCTGCCCCTTGATATCGGCCAAACTTTTGTTGGTTTCTTCCAGTTGCGTGTTCTTTTGCGCCACTTCCGCCTTCAGCTGGAACAGCATGAAACGGGCGCGCTCGTTAAAGTAGGTAAACACGGCGCTGATGCTGGCCGACATGATGAGGAACAGGCAATTGACGATAAACGTGCTCTGCAAGTCGAAGCCGTGCGCATGCCAGGCGCAGGCGGCCACGTACAGCAGGCAGGAGACGGCGCCGAAGACCATGTTTTGCCACAGGCCAAACGCCAGCACGATGCCCGACGAATAGATGGCCAGGGTCATGCCCACGTAATAGATGGAGGCGGCCCCTTCGGTGACGGCGATCATCCAGGCGATCATCAGCTGCGGCAGCAGCAGCCAGACGAAGGTCAGGCCCTGGATGCGGTCCTGCGCCCAGCGCGTGCGCATGGCCAGCACGACAATAAAGATCAGCACCGACACCAGCAGGCGGGCGCTGGTGAAGGCTGACTGCATGTCCGGATACAGGGCCGAATCGAGGCCCATGCCCAGCAGGATCAGGACGATGCCCGTGTAGGCGCCGCCGCGGCTAAATTCCAGGCGGAAGTCGCGCAAAACGGCCGTGTAGCCGGCGTGCAGGCCTGGAGTATCCATCAGGGAATGCTCACTTCCGCGAACACATTCACGCCCGTGGCATCGACATAGATATGCGGGTCCGTCGCATACTCGGGCAGCAGGGCCGACAGGCTCTCTTCATTGCGATAGATCAAATGCCATTCCAGCAAATGCTCCATGCCGAACTTGCCGGGATTGTTGGCGTGCACATTCGTCACCAGCAGGCGCCCGCCCGGCCCCACGCGCGAAGCGAAGTGCAGCAGCAGGCGCGCGCAGACCTTGTCGGACAGGTAGTCGAACAGGCCGGCGCAATACACGGCATCGAAACTGCCGGGCAAGCCGGTGACGCCGGCGCCATGCCGGCGCTTGAGCAGGTTGTGCACGGAGTCGTGCACATAGTCGATCTCGACCACGCGGCCCGTGCGTTGCATGATGGTGGTCAGGCGCGCACGCGTCCAGTCCAGCGTCTCGCTGCTGAAGTCGACGAGTTCAAAGGCCAGCCACTGCGCATCGGCACAGGTGTCGAGGAAGCGCTGCACTTCGATGGCCGGGCCGCAGCCCACGTTGAGCACCTTGAAGACGCGCCCGGCGGCGCGCGCGGCGGCCGCCTTCTGCGTCAGGAATTCCGTCAGGATATCGATGCGGTTGCGGTGCGCGGTGGCCACGGCCGCCTGCAGGAAGGCCGCATTGACGATCTGAAAATACGTGCTCGGTCCCTGGCGCGGGTCGTCCAGCAACTGGTTGACCATCTGGTAGTCGCCCGCATAGCCGAGCGGCTTGGTGAACGTGCGAAAGACGAATGGCGCGCGCAGGATCAGCGGGTGCAGCGCCGCCTGGGCAAACGCGCGGTGGGCCGGTGCCCGCTCTTCCTCGACCAGCGACGCCTCGGTCTCGAGCTGGCGCAAGTACAGCTGGGTTTGCTCCATCAGCGGCAGCGCGAGCTCGTCGAAGATATCGGCGCGCAAACGGCCATTTTCCTTGGGCAGCGAGTCGGACAAGTCGACCTGCTCGACCCAGCGCGCCACTTCGGACAAAAAGGCGCGCATTTCATTGACGACGATCTGGTAGTCGCGGCGGATGCGGAAGCGCTCGCCCCAGCCGGCGACAAAGGCGCTGGACTCCTTCGCCACCGCGCCCTTGACCACCACCACATCGCTCAGTTCGCGCCATTCGTCGATCAGGGTCACCGAGACGATCGCCGTCAGGCCCGTGTTGACGCTGCTGATGACGACCGCCTTGCCGACGTAGGCGTTTTTCGCCCCCATGCGCACCGTCAGCTCGTTGAGTACCTCGCTGACCTGCACAATCGAGTATGGATTGTAGATTTCCATCACCAGCGAGTTGCGCTGCAGGTTGAAAATCGTGCCGCGCACCGCCTCACCCTGGGTGTTGCGGAAACTGACGACTGGATCGATTTGCGATTGTGAATACACGATTGAACATTATCAAGTGGCCCGGTTTTCCGGCGCGCCAGCCATCGGGGCGCCAGTTGCCAGACTGGGTTAAGGCAAGGCAAGCCGGTCGGCTGCCACCGGCGCACCATCGATATGGCGGCGCTGCGGCGTCGTGTGACGCCACGCCAGCCGGACCGCCTCAAAGCGCGTCTGCTCGCTCTCTTGCCGAGTGTACTATGGATGTAGCAGAACGGGCAATTGTTCCCTCTGGAACGACTCACACTGGCGCTATCGCGCAACGCTGCCGCAATTCGCGCCGGCCAGGAACGGGCAACGCCCATCCAAACCGTGGCGGGCGGAAGCGGGATACGGCCGCGAAGCGCCGCTGTCCGTGCACGGGGCCGCGCAGGCAGCGGGCAGCGCAGGCCGTCATCGCGACGTGCAGCAGGTGTTGATCCGCGTTCTCAGCCAGCGACGAACAGGGCCAGCGCGTGGCGCAGCAATTGCGGCGTTTGCCCCGTCCAGCGCTTGAACGAACGGCGAAAGTTGGTGGCATCATGAAAGCCGAGATAGGCGGCCACGGCGTCGTTGTCGTAGCCATGGGCCTGGAACAGGTAGATCGCCTTGTGCGCGCGCACCTGGTCGAGCTCGGCCTGGAAATGCGTGCCATGGCGCGCCAGGTGGCGCTTGAAGGTGGCGGGACTGACGCCGAAGTCCTGCGCCGTGCGCTCCAGCGTGGGCGCGCAGCGGATATGCTCCAGCAGGTAGTCGTACAGCGCGCCGAGCAGGCTGGCGGCCGGCGCCGGCGCCAATGCCGCCGCGCGCATGGCCAGCGCCGCCGCCGTGGCATTGCCGCGCGGCCAGGGACGGTCGAGCCAGCCCGATTCGATCAGCATGGCGTCGACCTGGCAATCGAAACGCAGCGCCTGGCCCAGGTGCACCTCGTGCTGCTCCACATGCCGCGGCTGCGCCCGGTTGAAGCAGAAACGCCACGGCAGCGTCTCGCCGGCCAGCCAGCGGCACATGGCGGCCAGCGCCGTCATGTGCATCTCGACGAGGAAAGGCAGCTGGCTCGGGGCGCCGAACGCATCGGTCCAGTACAGCACGTGCAGCTCGCCCGCCTCGCGCAGGCGCGGCTGCAACAGCGGACACAGCAGCGTGTGGAAGTCGCACAGGATGCTCAAGGCCTGGCGCAGGTTCTGCGCCTGCAGCAAGGCGTGGCTGACGGCGCCGTAATGGCCGGGCAGCATTTGCTGGCCCAGCATGAAGCTCGTGTCAGCACTGTCGAGGCCGCGCGCCACGTTGGCCAGCAATTGCAGGTATTGCGCGGCGCTGACCTGGCTTTCCTCCGATGGCAGCGGACCGTCATCGAGGCCCGTGCCCTTGAGCAGCGGCGCCGTGGCCAGGTCGCGGCTGCGCGCATAGTCGAGCACCAGCGCCGGCTGGTGGCGCGCCGCGATGCTGGGGTCGCCCGCCTGGTTCAGCGACATCAGGCGGGCGCGGCGGCATGCGCGCGCGGCGTCTCCACCGCGCGGCTCAGTTCGGCCAGGACCACTTCCGGCACGCCATCGGCCAGCGAACAGGCGTGGCGCAGGCTCAGGCGGATTTCGCGGTTGTCGTTGGCGTGGTGGCGCATCTGCCCCACCATCGCGCACAGGTGGCGCGCGCACACGGCCGCCGCCTCGCGCGACACGCCCGGCATCAGCACGGCGAAGCGGTCTCCCGCATAGCGGCACAGCAAGTCGTCATTGCGCAGATTGAGCAGCAGCATGTGCCCCACGGCCTGCAGCACGCGGTCGCCTTCGCGGTGGCCGTATTCGCGGTTAATCAGGTGAAAGCTGTCGATGTCGAGCAAGACCAGCGCGCAATCGAGGCCCGGCCGGCGCTCCTGCTCCAGGCGGATCTGCGTGCGCAGGTAGCTGGCGTCGGCCAGCTGCGTGATGCGGTCGAAGGCGCGGTGGTCGCGGAACAGGCGCTCGCGCTTTTGCAGGTGCTCGTTCAGGCGAAACTGCTCGTGGCGCCAGTAATACATGCCGATGGTCAGCAGCAGCATGCCGAACGGAATCAAGCCTTCGAGCCAGTTATCCCACACGGCGCGCTTGTCGACGGCGAAGAATTCGTCGAGGCAATCGGCCCAGGAACCGAGCATGATGGCGCACAGGCCGCCGGCGATCAGGCGCGTCACGAGGCCGCGCGGCCGGCTGCTCAGAGTAAACAGGAACCACACGCCGGCCATGATGGCCGTGCCGCCTTCGCACACGATGTCCATCCACTTCCAGAGGGCGATCGGCTTCGGCTGCCCCAAGGTGGCGTAAAGGAAAAAGAACAGGGGCAGCGCCAGCGCGGCGGCAATCAGGCTGTTGCGGTGGAGTGGCAGCATGTGGGGAAACCTTTAAAAGTGGTGCTGCCGCCACGATAGCGTCCGCCCATGACGGCACGATGACATGCCCGCCTCGCGTGCGACAGGTGCAAACGGCTCATGATTGCGAAGCAACATGATGCAAATGCGGCAAGCGCCAGCCCATGCGCCCGGCGCGCGCAGGTCATTTCAGCTCACCACGATTCATTTCTGGCTGGAAAGCGCTTGCCTGCCGTTGTTTTCAGGGCGGCAAGCCCTTGCCTGTCACGCAATGGTCATATTTGCTGCCTAGAATCCGCCCGGTTCCCTCCCCTAACCGAGCTCTTCATGAAAACCATGCACACTTCGACTCCCTCCCCGCTGCGCCTGACGGCCCTGGCCCTCGGCATCATGGCCGTCTTTGGCGGCACCAGCCAGGCCCAGGCACAGGAAGACGGCCAGGCGGCCGCCACCGTGGTCGTCAGCGGCCAGCGCGCCAGCCTGCGCAACGCCATCGCGGCGCAGGAAAAAGCCGACAACATCATCAGCGTCATCAGCAGCGACGATATCGGCGGCCTGCCCGACAAGAACGCGGCCGAGGCGCTGGCCCGCTTGCCGGGCGTGTCCGTGCAGCGCGACCAGGGCGAAGGCCGCTACATCACCGTGCGCGGCCTGGGCCCGGACCTGAACGCCGTCACCATCAATGGCGCGCTGGTGCCGTCGCCGGAAGCGGGCCGCCGCGCCGTGGCGCTGGACATCCTGCCTGCCGGCCTGATCCGCACGCTGGAAGTGTCGAAGACCTTGCTGCCGGAAATGGACGCCAACTCGCTGGGTGCCACGGTCGAGGTGAAATCGCTGTCCGCCTTCGACTTGCCGGGCAAGCTGCTGTCGGCCAACGTGGGCGCCAGCCACGATGAAAAGACGGGCAAGACCAGCCCCAGCGGCGGCGCCCTGTGGGCCCAGCGCTTCCTCGACGGCAAGCTGGGCGTGGCAGCCGGCCTGAGCGCGGAAAAGCGCTCGTTCGGTTCCGACGACGTGGAAACGGGCGGCGCCTGGAGCAAGGGCCGCGTATCCGGCCTGGAATTGCGCGACTACCTGCCCGTGCGCAAGCGCGGCGCGCTGGCCGTCAACCTCGATTACCGTCCCGAAGCGGGCAACAGCTGGTTCCTGCGCTCGTTCGTCAGCGAGTTTTCCGACAATGAAGTGCGCGACCGCTTGACCATCAGCAATATCGCCGGCGGCAGCCTGGCCGAAGGGGAAACGGCCGGCGCGCGCGCCGAGCGCCGCATCCGCCAGCGCAAGTACACGCAGCAGGTGCGCTCGCTGGTGCTGGGCACGCAGCAAAAATCGGGCGACTGGACGCTGGACGTGAAAGGCGGCATGAGCCGCGCCACGGAAGACACGCCGGAATCGCTGAACGACGGCCGTTTCCGCGGTCTCAGCAACTTCCCCGGCATCAGCTTCACCGATACGCAGCAACCCAGGCTGAGCGGCCCCGCCTCGCTGTACGACCCGGCCAGCTACGCGCTCAACGCCATCACGCTGCAAAAGCGCTACTCGAAGGACAATGAACACCACGCGCGCATCGACCTGGCGCGCAAGTTCGACATCGCCACCCTGAAATTCGGCGCCAAGGTCAGCCGCCGCGAGAAAAGCAATGACACGGATCAATGGGCGTACAACAGCAGCAAGGCCACCAGCGGCAACTACTGGGGCGCCGGGTCCACGTCGATGAGCAGCTTCGTGCAAGGCCACAGCCTCGATTACGACCTGGGCAACATCGGCGTGGCCCTGGATCCGGCCCTGATCCGCGCCCGCGTGGCCGGGCTGGACCGCGCCAAGGCACGCCTGGCAACCGAGTCCATCATCAACGACTACCGCATGCATGAAGACATCAACGCCATGTATGTGCAAAACAGCTACGACTTCGATGCCTGGCACCTCCTCGGTGGCGTGCGCGCCGAGCGCACCAGCTTTGAAGCGGCCGGCTCGCAAGTGGACAGCGCCGGCGTCGCCACGCCCTTGACGCGCGCACGCTCGTACACCAACTGGCTGCCGAACCTGCAGACGCGTTATGACCTGGATCAAAAGACCAGCGTGCGGGCCGCCTGGACGCAAGCCGTGGTGCGCGCCAATTTCAGCCAGCTGGCGCCCGGCGTCAGCCTGGCCAGCAACACGGAAGCCGTGATCGGCAACCCGGACCTGAAGCCGCTGAAGGCGAACAACCTGGATCTGGGCATCGAGCGCGTGCTGGGCAATGACGGCGTGATGTCGGCCTACGGTTTCTACAAGGACATCAAGAATTTTACGTACACGACGAACCTGGCCGGCACGGGCCAGTGGGCCGGCTACACGACGGCCACCTCGTATGCGAATGGCGATGCGGCCAAGGTGAAAGGCATCGAACTGGCCTATATGCAGCCGTTGCGCATGCTGCCGGCGCCGTGGAACAAATTCCTCGTGGGCGTGAATGGCACGCTGAGCACGTCGAGCGCGCAGATCGGCCGTTTCGACAAGGCGGCAGGCAAGCAGGTCAACCGCGACATCCGCCTGCCGGGCCAGTCGAACCAGGTGATGAACCTGATGCTGGGCTATGAAACGGGTCCCGTCAGCGCCCGCCTGGCCCTCAACTACAAGTCGCCGTATCTGCTGGAAATGGGCGGCGATATCCTCGATTCAAGCCAGGACCACATCGTCGACAGCCAGAAGCAGCTCGATTTCTCGCTGTCATACCAGATCAACAAGCAATTCCAGGTGATTTTCGAAGCGGCCAACCTGAACAACGAGAAATACTATGTCTACCAGGGCACGAAGCAATACAACGTGCAGAACGAACAATATGGCCGCACCTTCAAGGTGAGCCTGAAAGCCAGCGCCTTCTGATGATGAATTTGAACAAGATGAAAAAGACCGTACTCTGCAGTGCTTTGCTGGCCGCCTTTTCTTTCAGCGGCGTGACGCAGGCCGCGCCCGCCGCCATGGCTCCTCCCGCCTTCACGCAGGAAGCGGAAGAGCTGGCGCGCCTGCCCGGCGGCGGCTGGCTGCTTCTCGACAAGCACGGCCTGCGCCTGTTCGACCCTGCCGGCCAGGAACAGGACCGCATCGCCGTGCGCGCCAAACAGCTCGACACGCGCATCGATGGCGGCAAGGTTCTGGCCGTCTTCCTGGAAGCGGACACGCAGCGCCCGCTGCCCGTCGCCGTCGATGTACAGGCCGGCAAGCTGGTGAAACTGGCGCCGTTTCCCGTGCCGACGTTTTCCGTGGAAGCGTCGTGTCTGTACCGCGATGCCCAGCAGCTCGAGCATCTGTTCTTGATCGGCAAGGATGGGCAAGCGGAACAGTGGGTGATGCAGGGCGAGCAGCGCCAGCTGGTACGCAAGCTGGCCTTGCCGCCGCATACGAAACATTGCCGGATCGACGATGGCGCGCAGCGCCTGCTGGTGAGCGAAGCGAACATGGGCGTGTGGGCGTATGACGCCGATGCCGAAGGCATGGGCAAGCGCGAAGTCGTGGCCTTGCGCAAGCCGTATGGCCAGCTCGATGGCGGTGCCGGCGCACTGGCTGTGCTGCCCGGCGGCGTGGCCGTGCTCGACGGCAAGGCAGAAAAACTGCATCTGCTGGCACACCAGGGCGGCAAGTGGACGGCCCTGCCGCCGCAAGCCGTCGCCTTGAATGTGCGCAAGGGCGACAGCCAGCTGGCGCTCGATGCCAGCTCGTTATTGCTGCGCGGCAAAAATGGCTGGCAAGCGCGGCCATTGAAGTGGACGGGCCAGGCGGAAATCCAGCCAGCGGTCGCCATCGTCGCCCCGCAAGCGCAGACGGAACCGATGGCGCGCCAGGGCGACGCGGCCGACGACCCGGCCATCTGGCTGTCCAGCAAGCCGGGCGACGCGCGCATTCTCGGCACGAACAAGAAGCAAGGCTTGCTCGTCTACGACCTGCAAGGCAAGCAAACCCAGCTGCTGGAAGTGGGCCGCCTGAACAACGTCGACGTGCGGCAGAACATCAGCCTTGGCGGCGGCAAGGTCGACCTGGCCGTCGCCACCCAGCGCGACGACAACAGCATGATGCTGTTCACGATCAATGCCAGCGGCGAAGTGACGGAGGCGGGCCGTTTCCCTACCGGGCTGAAAAGCATCTACGGCATGTGTCTGTACCAGCCGGCTGGCGGCGGCGTGGAAGCGTTCATCAACGACAAGGACGGCACCTTCCAGCAGTACCGGATCGGCATGAGCGAGAACAAGTTTACCGCCACCCTCTTGCGCAGCATCAAGGTCGCCACGCAACCGGAAGGCTGCGTGGCCGACGACGCCAATGGCCGCCTCTTCCTCGGCGAAGAAACGCGCGGCGTGTGGACCACCTCGGCCGACGCCGCCAAGCCGGACGCGCTGACCATGGTCTTGCCGGTCGGCCCGCAGTTGACGGCCGACGTGGAAGGCATGGCTATCTACCGCCAGCCGGGTAGCGCGCCTGACACCGGCTACCTGGTCGTCTCCAGCCAGGGCGACAGCAGCTACGTCGTGCTCGACGCGCAAGCGCCGTACAAGGTGCGCGGCCGCTTCAAGGTCGGCTTTAACTTGCCGGCCGGCATAGACGGCACGTCGGAGACGGACGGTCTCGACGTTACCTCCGCCAACCTGGGCGGCGCCTACGCGCAAGGCATGCTGGTGATACAGGACGGCTACAAGCGCCTGCCCGACGGCCCGCAGAACTTCAAGTATGTGGCGTGGGCGGATGTGGCGAAGGCGTTGAAGCTGGAGTAATGACGCAGGAAGGGGGCAGATCTGCCGGGGAATACGCGCCAATGGCGCGCATTCCGACCCCGGGGGAACCGCCCCCGAGTACCCGGCACTATGCGCGCGGCATCTCGATATGAAATGGCAGCCGCTGGCCGCACAAGTCCACCATGCCCGACATGGCCAGACGCCGCGCCGACAATTCGACGACATGGACGGCCGATACGTCGCCGTACTCCATCATATAGATACCCGACTCCTCGGCATCGGACTCCGTATCAAGCGGACCGGCAGTGAATTCCCCCTGCGGCCCTGCCTGCACGCGCAAGCCGTGCAGGAAAAAGGCCGGCGGATACAGGGCCCACGCCCATTCCGCATCGTCCTCCTCGGTCAAGCGCATGAATACATCGTCGTCGCCATGGATATCGATATTGAGCTCCAGCAAGCCACTGCCATCGCCTTCCAGGCGAATGCCTGATTTCGCCACGTCCACTTCAAAATTGGTGCCACCGATACTGAAAACAGTCATGCAATACGACTCCTGGGTTACATGTGAATATGCGGAGCGACAGGCAGGCATGCATGCAGAACGGTCGCGTCGATCAAGCCGGCGGCAAGTATAAGCCAGGCAATCACGGCCAGCATGCAGATGGCCTATTTTCATCCTGAAGCCCATGTACGTGCCGTCATTGTCAACGCGCACAGCAACGGCGTCAAACTTCAACGCGTTTAAAGGCCCGTGAATGCAGCAAGGACGCTCAGTCCGCAGACAAGGCAAGACCTGTGACGTCTGCTTCCGCCCCATTGCAGACATTCGAGCGCTAAGGAAGCGGAGGCACATACCACGTCATTACTGCGTTGGACACCGATTGCGGCAAAGTCGCCGACACAAGCGAGCTACTCCAATTCTTCGCCGTACATCGCCAGCGAACGCTGGCTAATCTGTAACGATTCGAGTTCGATCTCCAGCGCTTCCTTCTCGACTCCAGCTACCGGCCCGCGCAGCGCGCGCTCCGTTGCTTCCACCTGGCCATTGACCAGACGGTTGGCTGTCGCATGCAACTTGCGGGCTTCATCCGTCCGCTGCATGCTAATGAGCACGTAGATCTTTTCGACCTGGCATGCAGCGTTCGCATAGGAAACCTCGATGCAGCGGTCCAGGTATTTCAGCGCACTCGCAGGTCGGCCGAGCTTCATTGCGGCCATGGCCGCTTCCCAGTGGGCAGTAGAAAAGTCTCGTGGTCGGTCGATACCGGCGCAACGCTTGATATAGGCGTTCGCGAACCTCTCCATCGCTTCCCAGTCCCGTGCCTGCATCGCTGCACTGCGCTCCTGCTTCTGATGCAAGCATGTTTGGAGCCGATCACCGGCCTTCACGGCTGCCGCCGCTGTGTGCGCCACTGCGCTGAAAGACAGACCCACGAGTAAAGCGGCAAACCGGATCATGAACGATACTTTCTAAACGAGGAGTTAGTGGGGAATCTTGATCGAACCAATTCGTTTGGTCGTTTTGCAATATAGCAATCTGTTTTAGCGCTGGCAATCTTTGTAGGATTGCCGGATGGGCAGCGGTATCTTGGCACCTATCCTTACGCTGCCACTTCATTGCATCTTGAGAGTTTATCTGCTGTCCTGCATCCCTAAGGTCGACTTTCGTCCGAGTGCTCCCACATAATTATTTTTTCTGAGCAGGATATGCCGACTCAACTTTCCACCCTCGTTCAGGGGCATCGTCCAAGCATCCATCGAAATCAAATTCGTCGATACTAAAATTATCGGCATAGTCATCTTCGACTCTGCATCTAAAACCTTGATGTTCCGCACTCCATGTACTCGTAATGACTTTTTGAGGTCGTTCAAGTGACCACTGAATTTCAATGCCTGGCTGAGGTGCGAAGGGAAGCATCTCTTCTCTACTTAAAACTGCGAAGCGCGCATTTGGGTCATCACGGTCTGAATCGAACACGTATTTTAGAAAGGCGACTTTAAACATGTTTTCTTTCTTTTTGATTGCATAGTTCGAGTTGTTTCCAACGTCCGTTATTGGCCGGTTGCCGTCGTTGGCAGGTTCCGCCCCAAAGCGGACCATCGAGAACTAGGATTCCTTCTTGATGGTAATGTTGTTTGCGCGAATTCTGATGTCGCCGAAGTCACCTTCAAGGATTGCACCATCTTCAGTTGTCGCCGCACCTTCAAGCTCACCAAGACTTGGAACATTCTCACGAGTTGTGATGTTCCCGGCAAAACGAAGTTCGCCAACTTCAAATCCAATTGGCGAGCCATCGGAATTTGTCGCCAGCAACTCAAATCGTGTCCCGTCATAGCCAATCAACTTCGTCAGAAAATAGGAATGGCGCTGCTCCAGGTAGAAGGAGAGCACGTAGGTCTCAGCTAGGTCTTCGATCTTCATGCGCGATCATTCCTTTAATATTCATGGCGTTGTTCACGTATTTGGCTAGGTCCGCTTTTGGCCGACAGCAGCCGGTGTAGATCAGGCTTCCAGAGGCTTACCGTCGATGAGTACGCGAAATCGCTCACCTGAAAAGCCCGCCCGGTGGCTACCGTAAATGGCCTTTCCGATAGACTCATACCATTTGGAATCGGTGGCCTCGACAGAAACGGTCATGTCCGAGTTTTCGGCGCCGATTTTCTCAAGAGCTTCAGCGACCTCACTTGCTGAGCGTAGTTTGACACCATTCAAGTCTACGCCGTCATTGTCGAAAATTCGCAATACAACTAGATTTTCCAAATCGATGCTCCAAAAATAAATCGCTGATGCTTCAGTTCTTACATTGGCGAGCGGCGGCAGATGGCTGGTGGCAGCTTCTACCTCTTTTCAGAGATTCACGATCCAGCACCTTCGTCGTTGATGGGTCTGCGTTCGAACTTTCCTCTACACCGCATGTGCGATCTCTGTTTCACGGCGCTGTCGCGCCCGGAACACCACCGGAACTGAGATTAGCGACAAACCAGCATGGATGACGATCAGCCACCACAGGCTGTGCGTCAAAGCATATGCGATCGTAAAGACGAAGGCCGACACGATCGAGGCGATTAGCTGCTTCGGGTTCTTGTAGCCGTGCCCTATGCCGTAGGCAAGAGCAGAAGCCGCGATGGCAATCGGCAAGCCTGTGCTGGGTGTCAGTAGCAGCAGAATAAAGCCGCGGTAGAGGATTTCCCATCCAGCGCTCGTAAGCGACATACTGACCACGAAGGCCAGCGTCTCAGCGCCGGTAAGCGGCCAAGGGAAAGATGAATCCAGCAGCTTGCGTTCATTCTCAGCGCGAGCCAGTGGCGTTTTACGACGCTCAATGATGTTGACGACTAGCGAAAGGCCACACAGCAGCAACACGGCGAAGGCCAATCCCCAGGTGCCGACGCTGGAAAGGGGCAGATCGAAGCCGATTTCGCGTAGCGTGTAGCCGGCTTGCCAGGAACCGACCCAGAGGATGCCCAGTAGTACTAGTACATGCCAACTCATTGACCAGTAACGAAGCAGCAGTGGACGGGGCTTATTACTCTTCGGACGCAGGCTGCGCCACACGTTCAAGGCAGGAAAAACAAACAGCAGATAGAGCGCGAGCAGGATGTTCAGCATGGTATTGGCAGGATTAAGGCGGTGTATTGCATGATGCCGCTGCATTTGTTCAATGCCTCGTCGGTAAGGTATAAGCGCGAACATAGCATCGGCGCAGGCGTCAGAAAGCCAATCATTCCAACACCCGACCGTGGCCGCTTTTTACAGCGCCCCCAGAGAATAGCAAATTACCGAAGGGAAAAGTCACGCATTATCACGTCAATATGAATGACTGCTGTTGGCCGAAGGCTGCCTGAAAGGTGTCACGCAAAGCTAATGGATACGCTGCGTCCACTCTACAAGCTTGCTTAGTTAGAACCATGGATTGAAGTACGCGGAAGCAGAAGCCTTACCTCCCTAATTGGAGCGCCAAACCGAAAAACGGCGCCTGACGTTGACAGCACCACAACCCAGCCAGCCTTGATTGTTATTTGATCAAATGGATTGGATTGATCCGAGACAAACGTCCAAACAGGTTCATGATTTTGCAGCGATTCCAAAACGATTACGCCGATTGAGCCATGTTCCGCCGCCTCTCCGCACTTGACTATGTACTGTCCACCATACAGCTCTTCTTGCGCCAGAATCGCGACATTGAGCCAACTGCCAGGCTCCTGTTTTTCATGTACTTTGGCCATCCAGGTTTCGTGCACTTCGTAGATATCACCGTTGGTGCACACGAGGCCATTGCAGCTGCACACCTCCTGGTTCTTCCACTTGGTTGCCATCACTGTGATTGATTCCATATTTAGACAAGGGCGACTGCACGCCCTGAATTAGACAGACTCCATTCTATCGAACGGCTACTTTTGCACTAGCTATCCTCGCTTAAAATAGTCTGGGTAGAAACGACGCAAAATCGACTTGCGTTTGGAATCGTTGATGGGCCTTTGAATGTCCTTCAGCGAACCGGCGAGCCAATGGTCGCTGATCTCCGATGTTGCCCAAGTGCCGAGCGCAAGGTAACTGTAGGCGCCAAAGTGTTCGTGTGCCGAAATTAAATCGTTGCTAGGTTTTGCTGCATATTTTTGCATTGCATGTGCGAACTGTCGAAGCCCTGCCTTGGTCCCAACCAATCGCCACTCCTTGGCGTCATCATCGCTGTCATAGAAGAAACCGAACTCACGCCACTCACGCTGCGTCATTTCATTGATTTCGCTACGCGGCATGTCTTTACCCATGGCGTTCTAACCGTCCGCTTCTGGCCGGAAGCAGATATCGGTCGGCAACTAAATTCGTAAGCGAGGCAATTTCATAAAGTATATTAACTGTCCTGCTTGCGCCTTGTGAAAAGCAGCCAGGCAAGCACCACAATGCCTGCAACGACACATCCGGCCAGACTAACGGCGACACCAAAAATGTACCACGCCACATCGATTCCGTGACTGTAGAGTGTTCCGACAAATAGTCCACTCACTAGCCAGACTAACAGCGCCAATTTAAGCAGAAAGTATTTTACTTTACCGATGGAGCGACTGAGGCGCATCTGATGAATAGCGGCCGCACCCATGACTAAACAAGCCAAACTAGCCGCGATTATCAAGCGTGAAAACGAATACTCCATGGTGCAACCTAGCTTGTAGCTGAGCCAGCGGGCCCATAGATTAAAAGACCGGGAGGCTTCGTGCGGAAGCCAATTATCGCTTGCAACTATGCCGCCGGCTTGAGTCTGCACTACGGAAGCTGTGCGGGCAGACGAATTGGCGAGTATCCAAGCATCCGGTGCTGGCCGACAGCGGGCAGTGAGGTAATTTATTTCTTATCGCTCTGGGATTGCAAACGAAGCGCTAAATCGTCAATTTTGCGCTCGAGCTTTAGATTCGATGCGCCGATGAAGAACCAGATACATGCGAAGTTTACAATCGGAATCAATGCAAGAATCGTCCATTTTGTGACATTGCGTCCCTTCTCCTTAGCCAGAAGATGTGCTGGTATTGCCATCAATAGTGACATCAATATTAATGGAAGAAATGAAGCAAAAAGACTTGGCGCGCTGTTTTCCATGGCTTAAATCCTATCTGAATTTGAAAATATGACAATGCTTAGCCGCTTCACTGACAACGTGCAGCTTTTGGCCATGAGCAAACAATTCTGCAACTGTAGCGTATTTCGCAACACAACATCAAGAAAATGACCTGGCAGAAGCCGCGATACGCCAGCGATGCCAGCGGCTGCCCAGTTAAATCTCCCCAACTTACCAAGTTGCCAGCGACTGGCAGGCCCAGGCGTATTAAAATCACGCCCCATGACCTCCCCCGCCTCGACCTCCCCCCTCCCCGACAGCATCCTGCTCCCTTCCCTTGCCGTACTGGGAGGGCAGATTTCCGTCAATCTGGGGGCGGCGATTGCGAAGAATCTGTTTCCTGTCATCGGTGTCGAGGGCATCACGGCCTACCGCGTGGGGTTTTCAGCCTTGATTTTGCTGGCCATCTTTCGGCCGTGGCGTTTTCGGCTGACGCGCAAGGATGTACTGAATTTACTGGTCTACGGTTCCGTGCTGGGGTTGATGAACTTGCTGATTTACCGGGCGTTTGCGCTGATACCGATCGGCATCGCCGTTGCCATCGAAGTGACGGGGCCGCTGGCCGTGGCCATGCTGTCGTCGCGGCGGCCGCGCGATTTGCTGGCCGTGGCTTGCGCCGTGTTCGGCCTGTACCTGCTGTTGCCGCTGCAAGGCAGCCCGGGCAGCCTGGACCCTATCGGCGTGGCGTATGCGCTGGGCGCGGCGCTGTGCTGGGCGCTGTATATCATCTTCGGCAAGCGCGCTTCCACTCTTCAGGGCGGCCAAGCCGTCGCGTGGGGCATGACGGTGGCGGCCATGGTGACGGTACCCATCGGCATCACTTACTCGGGCACGGCCCTGCTGGCGCCGTCGATTGCGCTGATGGGCTTGGCGATTGCCATGCTCTCCAGCGCCCTGCCATATTCCCTGGAAATCTTCGCCCTGCGCCGCTTGCCGCAAGGCGTGTTCGGCATGTTCAGCAGCGCCGCGCCGGCCGTCAGCGCACTGGCCGCCATGGTGGTGCTGGGAGAACTGCTGAGCATGACCCAGTGGCTGGCCATCGGCTGCATCGTCTTCGCTTCGGCCATGGCGGCGCTGGGGGCGCAAGGCGGCAAGCGCTAGCGGCGGCATGCCGACTGTAACTGCTACCGCCTGCAACGCGCATGCGGCAATGCGGCAAGGCAGATAGCAGCGGCAAGACAGGCCACACCGTGGCCCAGACCTGCCGCAGCGGATGCATGCATAAAGGCAAGTATCCATACCACCCTGTAAAATGCGCCATCGCTTGCCACGCACGTGCCTGACGCATCCGCTTTCACCATGAAAAACCTGTTACAAGTTTGCCATTATCTCCTTCACCGCCCGCTGCGCCTGCCGTCGACCAGCATGCGTAGCAACAGCCTGGCGGCCGCCACGCTGTTCGCCGTGCTCTGCTCCCAAGCCGTCATGGCCCCTGCGGCTGCGCCCGCCGTCACAGCGCCAACTCCAGCGGCACCCGCCCTCAAGGGCAATGCGGAGGCGGGCAAGGCGGCGTTTCGCAAGTGCGCCTCCTGCCACCAGGTGGGGCCATCGGCGCGCGGCGGTTTCGGCCCCAAGTTGACGGGCGTGATTGGCCGCAAGGCGGGCGCCACCACCGATTACCGCTATTCGGCGGCCATGAAAAACTCCCAGGTCGTGTGGACCGAACACAATCTGGCCGCTTTCCTGAAAGCGCCCAGCGATTTCATTCCGGGCAACAACATGCGCTTCTGGGGCATCGGCAATGCCCAGCAAGTGGCCGATTTGCTGGCCTATTTGCGTACGCAGCAATAAACCAATCAAGCCACCAAGCCCACCAAGCCCACCAAGCTTAAACCTAAGCCAGACCAATAAGCGTATGCAAACGCGCACGGCCGCGCCGCAGACCGGCAAGCCGTGCGAAGCCACGCCGGCTGAAAGCAACGCCCCGCATCAAGCCACAGGAACCACGCCGCGCCAGGTCAGGCTCCCAGCGCCTGCAATACGCCCTTGCGCTTCTTGTGCGCCATTTCATAGGTACGCAAACGCTTGAGGTCGGCAGCGGACAGGCCCTCCAGCTTGCCGCATATCTGCGCCACCGTCAGGTGCTGGTAGCCGTCGATGGGTAGCTCCGGTGCCCCACCCTTGCCCGTTGGCTTGCCGGCCCGTGGCACGAGCGTTTCGCCCGCTTGCGCCCTTTGCTTGTTCACGATGCGGGCGGCAACTTCTTCCTCGCGGCCCCGATAGCGCCCTTCCTGCTTGAAATCCTTGTCCAGTTTCCTGAATTCGCGTTCACGCTTGGGATTGGCGCCGACAGGCATGGCAGCTCTCCCGTCATGGCTTGGACGGCAGCTTGCGCACGCACAGATAGATCGAATACAGGGCAGCCAGGCCCACCAGCACATAGACGGTGCGCGACGCCATCGTCACGTCGCCGAGCAGGCGCGCCACCACATCGATATCGAACAGGCCCACCAGGCCCCAGTTCAAGCCGCCCACGATCAGCAGCACCATGGCCACCCAGTCCAGCGCATTCAGGCGCATGGCCATGAGTTCCGTGCGTGCCGTCCCTTCCGTACCCGATTGAATATTCGCCATCTCGGTCTCCTGTTGCGGTTAATGCTGCACTTAATGTTACGGTTGACAATCGCGATGCCGCCGGCAGGCATGCGCCAGCGGGCCAGGATTGGAGTGTAGGCGCGGCGGCTCAAATGGCTAGTCAGACAATCCCGCCCGAATCAGTAGGAAAACTCCTGATTCATTGCCGTGATTCGTTCCGACATGCAGTCGTCATCTGTTGCTGAATAATCAGCAACAAATTCCAATATGGAAATATTTATAGATTACTTAGTACTGCACTGCTACACTCATTTCACCCCAGCAATGTCAGGGGCAATCGCGCCGCACCATGCCGTCCGCATGGGAAGTGGCCACCATGGGACAACCGCTGAGGGGACATGAAACTTTCCAACATCCGTATCGGAGCACGCCTGACAACAGGCTTTCTGCTGGCATCGCTGTTGCTGGCCATCGTCGTGATCATCAGCACCTGGCAACTATCCACGGTCAGCGGGGAAATCGACGCCAGCGTGAACCAGCGCTATGCGCGCATCGAACAACTGCACGCCTTGCGCAACTCCACGCAGGCAGATCCGGCGGCCCTGCGCGACATCGACCGGCAGATCGCGGCCCAGTCCGCCCTCATGCGCGAAGCGGCCGGCGCAGCCGTGGCGCGGGCGCGCAATACCAGCATGCTGATCATTGCACTGGGCGTGATCGGCGGCGTGCTGAGTCTGCTTACGGCCTGGTTCATCAGCAGCGGCATCGTGCGCCCGCTGCGCCATGCCGTCAAAGTGGCCCGCAAGGTGGCCGGCGGCGACTTGAGCGACAATATCCGCGTCGAATCCAGCGATGAAGTGGGCCAGTTGCTGCAGGCGCTGAAAGACATGACGGCCAGCCTGACCGGCATCGTCGGCGAGGTACGCGGCGGCACGCACGACATCGCGGGCGCCTCGGGCGAGATCGCCGCCGGCAATCTCGACCTGTCGCAGCGCACGCAGGCGCAGGCCAGTTCTCTGGAGCAGACGGCCGCATCGATGGAGGAATTGACGGGCACCGTCAAGCAGAATGCCGATAACGCGCGGCAAGCCAACCAGCTGGCGCTCTCGGCGGCCGAGGTGGCGGGCAAAGGCGGCAAGGTGGTGGCGCAGGTGGTCGAGACCATGAGCTCGATCAATGCCTCGTCGAAAAAGATAGTCGATATCATCGGCGTCATCGACGCCATCGCCTTCCAGACGAATATCCTGGCACTGAATGCGGCCGTGGAAGCGGCGCGCGCAGGTGAACAGGGGCGCGGCTTTGCCGTGGTGGCCAGCGAAGTGCGCACCCTGGCGCAGCGTTCGGCGGGCGCGGCCAGGGAAATCAAGCAGTTGATCGGCGACTCCGTCGAGCGCGTGGATGCGGGCGCGCGCCTGGTCGACACGGCGGGCGCCACCATGCGCGATATCGTTGCCAGCGTGCACCGCGTGACGGACATCATGGGTGAAATCAGCATGGCCAGCGGCGAGCAATTGTCGGGCATCGAGCAAGTCAATGCCGCCATCGTACAGATGGAACACGTGACGCAACAAAACGCCGCGCTGGTGGAACAGGCGTCAACGGCGGCCGCCAGCATGCAGCAGCGCGCCACGCAGCTGTCGGGCACGGTGGGCATCTTCAAGCTGGGCCATGCGCCGGCGTTGACGCCTGCGCATGCGGCGCACGGCATCAGCCTGGCCACGGCGCAGACGCAGACGCAGACGCAGACGCAGACGCAGACGCAGCAAAGCACCACCCAGCCCATGGTGTCAACACCGTCGGCGCACCGCCCTGCTGTTAGAGCGCGGCTGAAAGCATGAGTTCCCCGCTACAGCAGCTTGTACATGATGGTGGTGGCGTCGAGCCGCTCGCCGGCCGGTGCCAGCGCATAGCCGGGGATGCTGCCGGCCACCACGTAACCCAGCGACAAGTACAACGGTTCCGCATGGTCACCGCTGCGCGTGTCGAGCGTCAGCAGGCTGCGCGGCAGCAACCGCGCCTGCGCTTCCAGCGCCTGCATCAGCAAGCGGGCGATGCCGCGCCGGCGAAATGCCGCATGCACGAGCAGCTTGCGCACCTCGGCCCGGTGCGCCTGGTTGGGGTTGGTATCCCAGTCCAGCTGCACGGCGCCCGCCACCTGTCCGTCCACCTCGGCCACCAGCAGCAGGCGCACGCCGCGCGTCACGGCCGGCAGCACGTTGTCCGTCCAGAACCCCTGGCTGGCTGCCGCATCGAAGGGCAGGATAAAACCGATGCTGGCGCCATCGTGCACGCATGCCTGCAGCAGCGCGCCCAGTTCCGGCAGGCGCGCAAGAATATCCGTGGAGCTGAAAAGTCGTAGTGATGGATGCATGGCGGCCTCAGACGATGAACAGGAAATAGCGTGCGCCGCTGTCGGGCGGCGTGACGAAGGCGCTGGCGCCGTGCAACTGGTAGCGCAGGCAATCGCCGGCCAGCAAGTCGTGGGATTTGCCATCGACACTCACGTTCAACTTGCCCTCCTGCAGCAGCAGATGGTGTTCCATGCCGGGCCGCGGCGAGGCGGCATAGGCGATCGTCACGCCCGCATCGAGTTCGCATTCGAGCGCCTCGCCGGCCAGCGCGCGCGATGGCGGCGAGACGCAGCGGCGGCGAAAGCCCGTGTCCGGGTCGCTCCACACGCTTTGCTGGGCACGCCGCAGCACGGGCGGGAAATCGTCTTCCACCATGCGCAGCAGGCGCGACATGGCCAGACCATAGGCGGCGCACAGCTTGCCCAGCACGCTCGTCGTGGGACTGACTTCGCCGTTTTCCAGGCGGGACAATGTCGCGCGGCTGACCTGGCTGGCGCCGGCCAGCTGGTCCAGCGACCAGCCCCGCTCCACGCGCAGCTGTTTCAGGCGCGCCGCCAGCCGCTGTTCCGTATCGTTATCGAGCAATGCATGATTTCCCATATATGGGAATTTATCCCTGAAATGGAATTTCGTCAAGCCCGCCCGCACCGTTGCTCAACGCACAGACCGCGGGCCGCCCATGCGGCAGCATGGCTCCACCCCATCAAGGAGAAGCCATGTCCGCCACTCCCGTCACTCCCGTCACTCCCGCCGTTCCCGTGCCGCGCCAGGGCCAGGCGCCCGATTCCCTGGGCCGCGTCGAATTCCACCTGCAATTCATCCGCTCGTTTGCCGACCCCACCTTCGATGCCGTACGCGGCGCCCTCGTGCAGGTGGAAGAAGTGGCGTGGAACAACTACAAGGAGGGCCGCAAGGCGCCTCTCACGCAAAAGGCGGGACCTGGCTTTGCAGACCCCGACTACGATATCTCGGTGGAATGGATGGCCACGCGCAACCGTTTACTGGCGGCCCAAGCGCGTCAGCAAGACCCGGCCACGCCCTCGCGCGTGCTGTTGATCTGCGGCGCGGCGCGCAATGACGGTTCTTGCCCAGGTGAAATTTCGAAGACATGGCGCATGACGCAGTGGGCCAAGGAGGTGCTGCTGGCGGACGAGATCGAGGCCGACGTGCTCGACCTGAGCCTGCTGACCTCCTCGTACGACTTGCACATCCACCCGTGCAAGGGCTGTGTCTCGACGGCCATGCCGCTGTGCCACTGGCCGTGCAGCTGCTATCCGAACCATGGCGAACGCCAGACGAACGACTGGATGGCGGAAATCTACGAGCGCTGGACGGCCGCGCATGCCGTCATCATCCTCACGCCCGTGTACTGGTACCAGACGCCCAGCGTGCTGAAACTGATGATAGACAGGCTCGTATGTGCCGACGGCGGCAACCCGGACCCGACCAGCACGCACGGCAAGAAAGCCGTGGAAGCGAAAGCGCTGGAGCTGCAAGGCTGGGATTATCCAAAACACCTGGCCGGGCGCGCGTATGGCCTCGTCGTGCATGGCGACGTGGCCGGCATCGAAGGCGTGCGACGCGGCCTGTCGGACTGGCTGGACTGGATGGGCCTGGTCGACGCGGGCGCCAAGTCACGGCTGGACCGCTACATCGGTTATTACGACAGCTACGCGCAAAGCCATGAAACGCTGGACCGCGACACGGCCATGCAGGAAGAAGTGCGCAACGTGGCGCGCGCCGTGGCCGTAGCCGTCAAGCGGCTACGCGCGGGCACCCTGGCGCCACCCGATGCGAACCTGGCGCCGCCACGGCCCAAATAGGCATGACTGCCAGCAGCTCCGCGCATGGCGCGCCCGGATGCTGGCAAGCTGCCGCAAGAAAAATAGACCCAGAGCAACTACGACTGACTACGAGCTGGACGAGCGTGCCCTGTAACGCTTGTCCTGTAACAAACAACAACAACAACAACAACAACAACAACAACAACAACAACAACAACAACAACAACAACAACAACAACAACAACAACAACAACAACAACAACAACACCCCCGCCGGATCCCGTGACAATGGCCGCGACCGCACAACGAACTAGCCCGCCATGCGCGAAGCGTGGCGGCACAGCTCCAGAAAGCCGGTCAGGCGCGGCGAGAGGATCTTTTTAGACTGACGTATCAGGTAAAAGTTGCGCTCCAGGGGCGGCAGCATGGTTTCCAGTTCCACCAGCTGCCCGCTGGCCAGCAAATCGGCCACGACCACGCGCGACAGGCAGGCGATGCCCAGGCCGGCCGCCGCGCCGTACTTGATGGCTTCCGAATTGCTGAATTCTCCCGCGGCGCGCAGATAGTGCAAATACGGCACCAGCGCCTGCTCCACGGCCTCCCGCGTGCCCGAGCCCGCCTCGCGCAGCAGCCAGCCGGCCTGGTTCAATTCCGTAAAGCTGAGCAGGTGCCGCAGCTGCGCCAGCGGGTGCGTGGGCGCGGCCACGATCAGCATCTGGTCCGTCAGCCACGGCTCCACCAGCAAGCCCGGCTCGTGGCACGGCCCCTCGATCAGGCCGATATCGACCTGAAATGCGGCCACGGCGGCGGCGATGTCGGCCGTATTGGCGATCGTCACCTGCGGGATGCTGCGCCCGTACTGCCGGGCCGCCTGCGCCAGGATCTGCGGCAGCAGATAGATCCCGATGGTGGTGCTGGCGCCGATCTGCAGGCTGACGGGCACGGACGGGTCGGCGCCCGCGAACTGGCGCTCGATGCTGGCGGCCGCGTCGCGCATCTGCCGCGCCTGCGGCAACAGCAAGCGGCCGTTGTCGTTGAGCAGCAATCGCTTGCCGACGCGGTCGAACAGCTGCGTGCCCAGCAGCGCTTCCAGTTCGTTCAGGGCCGCGCTGGTGGCCGATTGCGACAAGGCAATATGTTCGGCGGCCGCGCTGGTGCTGCCCGTGTCGGCGACGGCGAGAAAGATCTGCAATTGGCGTAAAGTTAATGACACGCTGCTGCCTCCTCATTTACCTATTTTTCAGGTTAAACATACAAAAACAATCCGTTTTACCATTTAATCACCGAACTGTACAGTCATGCCATACGAACACAGAACCATGGAGTACGGCATGTCATCCCTCTCGACCACCAACACCAGCACTGTCAACGACCGCTATGGCCGCCTGCTGCCCGGCCTTCTGCTAAGCGGCCTCATCGCCTATGGCGCCATCCAGCTGGGCAAGCTGGGCTGGATGCAAAGCCACGGCATGAGCGCGCTGACCCTGGCCATCATGCTCGGCATTATTCTCGGCAATAGCGTATATGCGCGCCTGGCGCCCGCCTGCGGCGCCGGCGTGGCTTTTTCCAAGCAGACATTATTGCGCCTGGGCATCATCCTCTACGGTTTCCGCCTGACCTTCCAGGATATCGGCCAGGTGGGCCTGGCCGGCATCGCCATCGACGCGCTGGTGCTGACCTCCACGTTTGGCCTGGCCATGCTCCTCGGCACCCGGGTCTTCAAGCTCGAGCGCAACAGCGCCATCCTGATCGGCGCCGGCAGCTCGATCTGCGGCGCCGCGGCCGTGATGGCCACCGAACCCGTCGTGAAAGGCCGCAGCGAGGACGTCACCGTGGCCGTCTCGACGGTCGTGGTGTTCGGCACCATCGCCATCTTCCTGTACCCCTTGCTGTACCAGCTGAACCTGGGCTGGCATCTGCTGGGCGCCACGCCCACGGCCTTCGGCGTCTACATCGGCTCGACCGTGCATGAAGTGGCGCAAGTGGTGGCCGCAGGCAAGTCGATCGGCCAGGAAGCGGCGAACGCGGCCGTGATCGCCAAGATGGTGCGCGTGATGATGCTGGCGCCCTTCCTCGTCATCCTGTCGGCGGTGCTGGCGCGCGGCAAGGCCAGGGCGGGCGGCGGCAACAAGGCGGCCAAGCTGGCCATCCCCTGGTTTGCCTTCATCTTCATTGCCGTGGTGGCCTTCAATTCGCTGGGCTTGCTGCCAGGCAGCATGGTGGCCACCATCACCGATATCGACACGGCCCTGCTGGCCATGGCCATGGCGGCCCTGGGACTGACGACGCATATGTCGGCCATCCGCCGCGCCGGCATCAAGCCGCTGCTGCTGGCAGGCCTGCTGTTCTGCTGGCTGATCGCCGGTGGCGCCGCCATCAACCATGTCGTGGCCAGCCTGTTCGCCTGAACGAAGTGACCCGCTTGATATCGCACAAGTAGCCGTGAATATCGCTTGCACAAGGAAATTGAACCGCTACAATGAAAAAATCACGGTTCATAAGCGGGTCATCATGACAGCATCGACCATATCGAACGAGGCGATTGGCAGCGTCGCCGACGATGGCGAACGCGGCGCGCTGCGCAGCGGCGCCGCCGCCCGGATGGCGGGCCTGCCCGTGGAAACCCTGCGCGTGTGGGAACGCCGCTACGGCATTTCCGCCACGCAGCGCACGGCCAGCGGCCAGCGCCTGTATTCGCCGGAGCAAGTCCAGCGCCTGGGCCTGATCAAGCAGTTGGCCGACCTCGGCCATGCCGTCGGCATGCTGGCCCGCCTGCCGCCAGACAGCCTGCAGCAACTGCTGATGCCGCTCGGCGCGCCTGGCGGCGTCCCGCCGCCGCGCCCCTTGCGTCTGGCACTCGTCGGCACCACCTTGCCGATGCGCATGTCCAGCGACTTGCGCGGCACGGCCACCTTGCCCGCCTGCGACGTGGTGCGCGTCTGCGACAGCCTGGCCGAGGCGCCGCAAGCCTTGCTGGGGGCGCGCGCCGACATCGTCATGCTTGAAATCGCCGAACTGTCCGACGAAGCCTTGCCGCTGATCCGTGCGGCGCGCCTGGCGGGCGCCGCCCGCACCGTCGTCGTGCTCTTCCATTTTGGCGCCAGCGCCACCATCGCCCACCTGCGTGCGCAGGACTGCCTGCTGGCGCGCGAACCGGCCGCGCCGGCCGACATCCTGCGCATGTGCGCCGGCGCCCTGGGCCATCCCGGCCCGGCAGCCGCGCCGCCCCCGCCAGCCGCGCTGCCCGTGCCGCCCTGCCGTTTCGACGCCCAGGCGCTGGCCGCCATCACGGCCGCCACCTCGACCGTGCAGTGCGAATGCCCGCGCCACCTGGCGGAAATCCTGTCGATGGTGGGCAGTTTCGAGCGCTACAGCCAGCACTGCGCCACGCGCCATCCGGACGATGCCCTGCTGCACCAGGACCTGGCCCACGCCACGGGCCAGGCCAGGGCCATGCTGGAACTGGCCATGGACCGGCTGGCGCGCGCCGAAGGCTTGCCCTTGCCCACGGAAACGCATGGATAAGCCGCACATGGCCGCGCCGCGCCACATCGCCGTCGTCGGCGCCGGCATCGCCGGCCTGTCGTGCGCCAGCGCCTTGCAGCACGCCGGCTGGCAAGTGAGCGTCTTCGATGCGGCGGGCACCGTGGCGGGCCGCATGGCCACGCGGCGCGCCGGGGATTGGCAATGCGACCACGGCGCCCAGTATTTCACGGCCCGCTCGGCCGCGTTTCGCGCCGAAGTGGCGCGCTGGCAACTGGCAGGCGTGGCCGCCCTGTGGACGCCGCGCCTGTGCCTGCTGGCGGCGGACGGCAGCGCGCATGCGCCGGCCGGCCCCGTCGAACGCTTCGTCGGCATGCCGCGCATGAACGCGCCGGCCCGCTGGCTGGCCAGCGGCTTGCCGCTGCACTTACAAACCACGATTACCGCCCTGCAGCGTGGCGTGGCTGGCTGGCAATTACAAACGCGGCAACTGGGCTTGCTGGAAGCCGTCTACGATGGCGTCGTGCTGGCCATGCCCGCGCCGCAAGCCCTGCCCTTGCTGCAAGCCCATTCGCGCCGCCTGGCCAGCCTGGCGGCCGCCAGCGTCATGCACCCTTGCTGGGCCGTCATGGCCCGCTACGCGCAGCCGCTGGCCCTGCCGTTCGAGGCCGCCTTCGTCAACCACGGCCCGCTGCGCTGGGTCGCGCGCAATAACAGCAAGCCGGGCCGCCATGGCCAGGAAAGCTGGCTGCTGCACGCGCAATCGGACTGGAGTGAAGCGCATCTGGACTGGCCCGCCGACCAGGTGGCCAAGGCGCTGCTGCACGCCTTCGCCCAGCTTGGCGGCGCGGCGCCGCTGGCATGGAGCACCCAATGCTGGCAGCACGCGGCCCCGGCCGCCGGCCACGACGAACTGTTCGCCTGGCATGAGCGTTCGCGGCTGGGCCTGTGCGGCGACTGGCTGCAGGCCGGCACGGTGGAAGGTGCCTGGCTCAGCGGCCGTGCCCTGGCCGCGCATATCGCCGCCGCATCCCCATCGAGCATGCCGAAGCCGGATCTGGCCCACGGCGTTCCCCATCCCGTGCTGCCTGTGCTCGTCTGACGCCGTGGCACGGTGTGCTGCGCCTGCCGGGGCCGCCGACGCGCGCGCGAAAAACTTCGTACAATAAGCATGTTTTGACTTTTCAATCCGGCCACGGCCCCATCCAGGAACATCCATGCATCTCTCGAACTGGCTGCTATTTTGCAGCGTTGCCCTGCTCGTCACGTTTTCGCCCGGCCCGGCCGTCCTGCTGGCCATCTCCAACGCCATCGCCGTCGGCCCGCGCCGCGCGATGATCAGCAGCATGGGCAATGGTTTTGGTTTGTTCATCATTTCCGGCGTGGCCATGGCCGGCATGGGCGTCGTGCTGGCCACCTCGGCCACGGCCTTCATGCTGCTGAAACTGGCTGGCGCCCTGTACCTGGTGTACCTGGGCATCAAGCAATGGCGCAGCAAGACCAGCATCGTGGCCGACGCGCCAGCGCTGCCGGGCACGGCGAATCCGAATTCGTTCTGGAAACTGTTCCGCCAGGGCTTGACGGTGGCGCTGACGAATCCGAAAGCCATCCTGTTCTTTTCGGCCCTGTTCCCGCAATTCATCACGCCGGGCGAGCCCGTGGGCATCCAGTTTGCCGTGCTGACGACCTCGTTTGTCGCCTGCGCCATGCTGGCCCATTTGTTTTACGCCAACCTGGCGCGCCTGCTGAAAAGCCAGCTGGCCACGCCGGGCCGCGCCAGGCTGTTCAACCGCATCTCGGGCGGCGCCTTCATCTTGCTGGGCCTGAGCCTGCTGCGCCTGCGCGCCAAGGCGGCATAAGCGGCGCAGTTACTTTTCCTGCAAAAACGCCTCGATGCTGGCCGCCAGGGCCAGCGGCGTTTCATTCATCGGATAGTGTCCCGCATTGGCCAGCACCTCGAGCCTGGCCCGCGGGTACCACGCCAGGTACGTCCGGCGCATCAGCGCCGCATCGAAACGCGGGTCATGCTCGCCCGCCAGCGCCAGCATGGGCAGCTGCGGACGCGCCGCCTTGACTTCCCCACTGAAATCCGTCTCGCTCCAGGCGAGGAAATAGGCGGCAAACGCGGCCGCATCCGAACTTGCCCAGGAATACGCCGCCTTCCAGTCCAGCCAGCTTGCAGGCAAGCGCGCGCCCGTGCTGCGGTCGATGATGGCGCGCCGCGCCGCCACGCTGCCGGCGGCGTCGAGAAACAGCGCGCGGGCCGCCGCCTCGAAGGCCACGCCGCAGCTGGGCACGGGCGCCACGGCCACCAGCTTGCGCAGGCGCAAGGGCGCCAGCAGGGCCAGTTTTTCCAGCACCATGCCGCCCATCGAATGGCCGACCACGCTGAAGGTGGCAAAGCCGAGTGCATCGGCCAGCGCCAGCGCGTCGCGCGCCACTTCGTCCACCGTGTAGTCGCCCGCCGCGCCACGCATGCCGCCATAGCCGCGGTTGTCCATGAAGACATAGCTGAAACTGGCGCCATCGAGGCCAGGCTCCATCGGCGCAAAGGCGTGCGCGTCGCCAAACCAGCCGTGCAGCACGAGGACGGCATGGGCGCCCGTGCCCACGCGATGATAGGTATTGTGCATCACTGCTCCCGAGTAGAAAACAGCCATGGTAAGGGCACGCATGGCGGCCCGCTTTCGATGCCGGGTCAAATACTGTAGAGTTCGGGCCATGAGCGACTTTTATACGGAATCGCCGCGCGCGCTGATCGCCACCGCGCGCGACCATGCGTCCGGCGACATCTTTCCCAGCCATCAGCATGCACGTGGGCAATTCGCCTATGCGGCGCGAGGCGCCATCAGCGTGCACACGCCGCAAGGCAACTGGCTGGTGCCGCCGCAGCGCGCCTGCTGGGTGCCGGCCGGCCTGGCGCACGGCATGCGCATGCATGGCGCGGTGACCATGCTGAATGTCTTCATCGAGCCCGGCGCCGTGGTCCAGGCAGGCTTGCCGGCGCACTGCCAGGTGCTGGGCGCCTCGCCGCTGCTGCGCCAGCTGCTGGCCGACGCCGTCAAGGTCGATGCTTTATATGCGGCCGAATCGCGCGCCGGGCGCCTGATGGCCCTGCTGCTCGACGAAATCGCCGCCGCCACGCCCCTGCCCCTGAGCGCGCCGCTGCCGCGGGACGCCAGGCTGGCGCGGCTGTGTACTGAACTGTTCCGGCAACCGCGCATCGATGGCAGCCTGGACGCGATGGCGGCGCAGGCGGGCATGAGCCGGCGCACGTTTACGCGGCTGTTCCGCACCGAGACGGGGCTGGGCTTTGCCCAATGGCGCCAGCAAGCGTGCCTGCTGGCAGCCATCGCGCGCCTGGCCGACGGGCAAGCCGTCACGCGGATCGCGCTGGACCTGGGCTACGCCAGTCCCAGCGCCTTCACGGCCGCGTTCCGCCGCGTGCTGGGCCAGGCGCCCAGCGACTATATGGTTTAAGAAATCATATCGGCGATGCGCCGCGCCAGCGCCTGCGCCAGCTTCTGGATGTGATAGCCGTCGACAAAACCATGGTGGGCTTGCACGGAAAACGGCAGCGTCATGCGGCCATCGTCTTGCGCAGGGCCAAACCTGCCCCAGGTAAAGGTCGGGATATCGGCGTCGCGGTGGCGGTGGATCGGATGCTCGATGGCCTGCATGTCCAGCCACGGCAGGCTGGTGATGAAGATATTGTTGCGCTGTTCGCGCTCGCTCATGCCCTCGCCGGTGTTGATCAGCTCGGAGCTGGTTTCGGCGATGCGTTTTGCTTCCAGGCTGCGCGCGATGAAGACGTCGAGCTGGTCTGTCATGGCGAAGCGCGTGTAGTTCAGGTTTTCGTCGCCATTGATGACGGTGTACGAGGCGGGGAAATCGTCGATCCTGATGACTTCATCCTGGTAGATGCGGTACATGAAATTGTCGATGTCCTTGACCGTGTTCAAGACGCAAAACAGGAAGAAATGAAACACGGGAATCTGCCGCGCCTTGCAGTACGGACGGAAATCCGGCACGTCGAGCATGAAGTTGATGTTGACGAGGGGATTCTCGAACGCGCGGAACAAGTCATAGCGGTCGCGCCGCTTTTCAAAATTTTTCATGCGGCGAGTGTAGACGATGGGAGTATCGGCGGGCAAGTGCGCATGCCGGGAATCACCGTGCGAGAACCGGCGCATGGCGCGCCAGCAGCGCGGCGATCTGCCGGCCCGCCTCATCCTTGCGCTTGCGCGCGCGCAGCCTCGCCGTCAGCCCCATCCAGCCGGGAATGTCCGGGTCCGCGCCATGGCTCAGTAGCAAGCCGACCATTTCCGGGTAGTCGCCCTGCACGGCCAGGCATAACGGCGTCTCGCCTATCCGGTCTTGCTCATGCGCATTGACCTGCGCGCCGGCGCCCAGCAGCAGCTCGGCGGCATGGTAATGCTCGCCCTGGACGGCATAGTGGAGCGGCGTGCAGCTCAAGTCGTCAAACAGCCGCGGCGGAAAACCGGCATCCAGCAGGCGCCGCATCTCCTTCATGTCCCCATCCTGTGCGGCGCGGTGCAGTTGTTCCCGCGCAAACCAGTCTTCCCCCGTCACGCCCGCAAACCCTTCTGCACCTTCCACGCCAGCGGCAAGGTCAGCAGCAACAGCGCCGCCAGCACCGTCAAGGCCGTCGGCACGCTCGTATGGTCGCCCAAGGCGCCGAACAGCACGGGCGACAGCGCGCCGCCGCCGATGGTGCCCGTGTAGAACAGGGCGAATGCCTGTTCGCGCTTGCCGGGTCCGGCCAGTTCCGGCACCACGCCGTACAGTACGGACGAGGTGCCGTTGAGCGCCAGCCCCAGCAAGGGCAACATGGCCATGATGCCGGCCAGGGGCAGCCACAGGGCCGCGACGATGAGGATAGAGGTCATCGATTCCGTCAGCCACACGGTCTTCATCATGCCGATGCGCGCGCCCAGATAGCCGCACAGCAGCTTGCCGAAGGCGCCGCCGACGAACAGCAGGGACAAGGCCACGCCGATACCGGCCGTGCCCGCGCCCTTGCTTTTCAATAAAAATGGCAGGAAGGTGAGAAAGCCCATGCGCACGGCGCTGTCCAGCGTGCCCGTGGCCAGCAGCGCGCGAAAGCCCCCTGCCGAACCGCTGCCCGCGATCGGTTTGAGCACTTTTTTCTGGATGGCTTGCAGCTCGCCGGGCTTCGGCAATAGCCACCACAGCAAGCCGGCCGCCGCCAGGCCCAGCAGGCCGATGAGGCTGACGCTGGCTTGCCAGCTGCACACCAGCAACAGCAGGCCCACCAGCGCGGGGATCAGGGTCTTGCCGATGTCGCCGGCGAAATTGTATTGCGACAGCGCTTCCTTCACGCCGCCGCCCGCCTCGTGCGTATCGGTGACGATGGACGAGGCCAGCGGATGCTGGGTGCTGGCGCCCAGTCCGCCCAGCAGCAAGGCCAGCAGCAACACGGCCAGGCCGCCCGCCTGCCCCGCGATCAGATAGGCGAGGCCAGCGAGCGCCGTGCCGCCCACCAGCATGCGCTCGCGCCCCCAGCGCCGCGCCATGCGGCTGGCCAGCAACTGGAAACCGGCCATCATGCCCGAATACGAGCCGCGCAGCAGCCCCACCATGGCGTAGCTGATGGCAAACTGCGCTTGCCAGATGGGCAAGAGCACATAGATGACATCGGTCAAGCCGTCATGCACGGCATGCGCGCCGCAGGCGGCGAACAGCGAGCGGCGGCGCAGGGATTTGTCGGAGATGGCGATGGCGTGCGGTTCGGGAGCAAGCGCGGTGGTGTGCGGATCGTTCATGGCTCTGCGGTTGAGTAGCGGGCGAAATGCATCGGAAGCGAGACGAAAGCAAGCAGTATACAAGTATCGGCTCATCCGCATGGCACGACAGCCTATCCTTGCGGATTGATCAGCGCATTGAGCACCATATCCTCCCATTTTCCGGCAATTTTCAGGTAGGCCCGGGCATAGCCTTCCCGTTCGAATCCCAGCCTTCCCAGCAGGCGTTCGCTCCTGACATTGGCAGGCATGTGGTTGGCCATGATGCGGTGCAGCCGAACGACCTCGAATACATGGCGGATGCCCGCCGCCGCCACTTCCTGCATCAGGCCGCGGCCTTCATATTCCCGGGCGATGGAATAGCCGAGATTGCAGGCCTGCAAAGGGCCCCTGACGATATTCGTGAAGTTACAGCCGGCAACCATCGTCTTCGCGGCCTTGTCGATGGCGATGAAATTGACGGCATGGCCATCGAGAAATGCGCGGTAAGCGAGCGCGGCGCGCGCGTGGCACGCTTCTGCGCCATGGAACTGGCTGTCGCGCTCCGGCTCCCACGGCGCCAGATGCCGTTTGTTCTCTTGCTGGTATGCATGCAGCAAATCGGCATTGTCGGGATGCAGCACGGTCAGGACAGTCCGTGGCGTTTCAAGCAAAGGCAGTGGCGGCATGGGCAGGCTTGGTTTCCAGTAGTGCACAGGGTGCGGGCCGGAGTCCGGCAAGGCGGCCGAAGGCAGCCATCGCCATGAACTCTGATGCATTGCATACTCCGCGTCAATACCCGCGCGACATTGCGCCGCCACCAGAGGCGGCGCAATGCCGGCTATGCCAGCTTATTTGGCCATCGCATCCTTGGCCATGCCATCCTTTTTCATCTCGTCCTTTTTCATTTCATCCTTCTGCATGCCGTCTTTCGCCATGCCATCCTTGGCCATGTGGTCTTTCTTCATGTGTTTCTTGGCCATCGGCTTGTGCATGCCATCCTTGCCCATGGCATCCTTGTGCATGGCGTCGGCCGAGGCCTCCTTGGCCATCGGGTCCTTCTTCATGGCGTCCTGGGCGAACGCGGCGCCCGACATGAGGATGGCGGAAGCGATGATGGCGGTGATCGTGGTTTTCATGATAAGTCCTTGTCTCAGTGTTGGATGGGCGAAATTGCCCGGTGGTAAAACTGTCGCTGTGCTGCCGGTAATGCCTGTTGCCAAATAACAGGAAGGTCGGGAGGTGTGGCCAAGGCCAGGCGCATTGCCGCCTTCCCGGCCTTCCTAGGAGCCGCCGAACCAGTTGTAGCCCTGATTCTCCCAATACCCTCCCGGATACGTGTTCGTGACAAAAATGGCCTGGATATGCTTGGGGTTCTTGTAGCCCAGCTTGGTCGGCATGCGCAGCTTCATCGGGTAGCCATACTTGGGCGGCAGTTCCTTGCCGTCGTAGCTCAGGGCCATGATGGTTTGCGGATGCAGGGCCGTGGCCATGTCGATGCTGGTGAAATAATCGTCGGCGCATTTGAAGCCGATGTATTTCGCCGTCGTGTCGGCGCCGACCAGCTTGAGGAAGTGGGAAAACGGCACGCCGCCCCACTTGCCGATGGCGCTCCAGCCTTCCACGCAGATGTGGCGCGTCACCTGCGTTTCCTGCGGCAAGGCGCGCAGCTGCGGCAAGCTCCACGGCTTCCTGTCGGCGATCAAACCGCTCAATTCCAGGCGCCAGGCGTCGCCGTCGACCTCTTCCACCTCATCCTCGCCGTAATAGGCGTTGAAGGGGAACGGCCGCGCGATCATGGACTCGGGATAGGTCGGCGCCAGTTTGTTGGGGTCGAAGAGCCAGCCCTGCACCGTGTCGTTGAAGCGCGACACCGCCGCCAGGGCCGTCTCGATGCTCGATGGGTCGCTGACATTGCAGCCCGTCAGCATGGACAGGCCGCCCAGGGTCAGGCTGCGCTGCAGGAACAGGCGACGCGACGGCTGCTTGATCTGGCGCAAGGCATCGGCCAGCATGGCCTGGCCGGGTTCAGCCACGATGATGGTTTTTTTCATGGGGTTCTCCGTTTAACGTCCGCGCAGCATGGCCAGCAAGGTGCGCGGCACCAGCGCCACCATCGCCAGGTGCACGCCGACAAAGCCGGCCAGCAGCCACATGGCGGCGAAATGCCATTGCAGGGCGCCGCCCAGCCAGCCGCCCAGGGTCAAGGCGCGCGGCAGCTCGAACGGGAAAAATGGCGCCGCGTTGTAGATGCGCCAGCCGCTGGCGGCCAGCACGACCACGGCCACGGCATTGAGCCAGTGCGTGATGCGCAGCCAGGCCGGGTGGATGGTGGCGGTGGCAGGCGTCTGCATCACAGCACTCCCCCGGCGCAGGACGCCGTGCTGACGGCTTGCAGGATGGCGCTGCCGCCCGTCTGCTGCACGAAGGCCACGACTTGCAGCCGCTCCGGGCGCCAGCTGGCAGGAAGATCGACTTCGCGGCGCAGCTGGGCGCGGCCTTGCGCCAGCGCTACCGGTCCCAGCCACAAGCGCACGGCCGCATCGTGGTGCAGCGTGGCGCCGCGGTTTTCGCCGCGCAGCACGGTCGAAGTGATGCCGCTTTCGCTGATGGCCAGGTACAGCTCGCCGCTGGTGGCCGCGTCCGGCGCGCTGGCATGCGCGTCGAGCAGCAGCTTGCCGCCCGCCCCCGGCGTGGCGGACAGGCCGATGTTGACGCTGGCGGCGGTCGCGTTGATGCGGCGTATGGCGGCCGGCAACTGTGTCTGCCAACCGCGCAATTCCGTGCCGCCAACGAAAAACTGCGGCGTGTAGGCGACCTGGCGCCGCTGGTAGCGCAGCAGCCGCGCCTGGCGCGCGTCGAATTGCGCCTGCGCCAGCGGGTCCGCCCAGCCGATCTGGTCCCAGTACGTCACGTGCAGGGCCAGCGGCACGACCAGGCTGGCCGCCCCCGCCTCCTTGCGCAGGGCATTCAGGCGCTGGTCGGCGGGCGGGCAGCTGGAGCAGCCTTCGCTGCTGTACAGTTCCACCAGCGCCGCCGTCCGCGGCCCGCTGTGCACGGCGCAGCGCTGGCCGGCCGCCATTTGCGCGGCGGCCGGCGCCGCTACGCTCACGCCGAGGGCGGGAAGAAGCAGGATTGCGAGGCGGTGCTTGATGTCCATGGTCTTTAGCCGGTATATTGAATTAAGAAACGTTGAATTAAGAAACGTTGAATGAAGAAGCGTGCTTGCCAGTCAATTCGCCGCGCGATACGGATTGGTTACAGCCGCTGCCAAAAATAATCCGGGATTTATTTTTTCAATGCCTGTCACCAAAGGCCCGCATGCAACGAATACCTGTAAGCGAACACCTGCATGGCACGGAATTGCGGCTGCACGGCTTGATGCTGCGCGGGCTCGATGGCGATGCGGCGGCCTACCGCAGTTTTTTGCAGGCAACGAGCCAGCATTTGCGCGCATTCCTGCGGCGGCGCCTGCAGCGCTGGCCGGATGAAGTGGAAGACCTGGTGCAGGAGTGTTTGCTGGCCATTCACAACCAGCGCCTGACCTACGATACGGGGGTGCCGCTGACGTCGTGGATCCATGCGATCGCGCGCTATAAATTGATCGACTGGCTGCGCCGGCATGCGCGGCGCGAGGCGCAGCACTTGCCGTATGACGAGGAGGATGGAGCGCAGGAACTGTTTTCCAGCGCCGACGCCGACGCTGCCGAGGCCAGCCGCGACCTGGGCAAATTACTGGCCGGCTTGCCGGCGCAGCAGCGCGACGCCATCGTGCATACCAAGCTCGACGGTTGTTCCGTGCGCGACACGGCGGCCGCCATGCAGATTTCGGAAGCCAGTGTCAAGGTGGCCGTGCACCGCGGCTTGAAGGCGCTGGCGGCCCATTTAAGAACAGGCAATGAGGGAAACGCACCATGAAAACCGATGACTTGATCGCCATGCTGGCCAGCGGCCCCGACGTGGCAGCCGCGCCACCGCCGGGCGCGCACTGGCGCGCCGCCGCCACGCTGGGCGCCGGAGTACTGGCCAGCGTGGCGCTGATGGCCATGCTGCTGGGCGTGCGCCCCAACCTGGAACAGCTGACCCTGCTGCCCGACTTCTGGATCAAGGTCGGTTTCGTCATCTGCCTCTCCCTGGCAGCCTGGCATGTCAGCCGCCGCCTCTGCGTGCCGGGGGCGGCCACCCGCGCCCTGCCCCTGCTGATCGCCGTGCCCGTGCTCCTGATGTGGGCGCTGGGCGCCATCACCGTCAATGAAGCGCCGCCAGAGCAGCGTGCCGAGCTGTTCTGGGGTGCCACCTGGCGCAGCTGCCCCCTGCTGATCGCCATGCTGTCCCTGCCCCTCCTGGCCGCCGTGCTGCGCCTGATGCGCGAGCTGGCGCCCACGCGCCTGCGCCTGGCGGGCGCGGGCGCCGGGTTTGCCGCCGGCGCCATGGCGGCCCTCGTCTACTGCCTGCATTGCCCGGAGCTGGCCGCCAGCTTCGTCGGTTTCTGGTATGTGCTGGGCATGCTGGTGCCGACCGCCATCGGCGCCGCCATCGGGCCGAAAGTGCTGGCCTGGTAAGCCCCTGGCGGCCCTGGCCAAAGAATTGAATCCGTTTTCTCCCACCGTGCGTACAAGTCAGGCAGCCTGCAGTTTTTTAGACTTGTTGGTCAACGTACATAAAAATCGGGAGAATCGAAATGTCTTTGTCACGCTCGAAAACCGCCCTCGGCGCCGCCCTTCTGGGCAACCTGCTGGCGCTGGCCCTGGCGCCAGCCGCCTACGCTTCCAGCCACCGGGAAGCGCCATTCATCACGCAAAACCCCAAGGTCGACGCCACCGACTTCTATATGTTCCGCAGCTATGAGGCCGGCCGCGGCGCCTACACCACGCTGGTGGCCGACTATATCCCCCTGCAGGACGCGTATGGCGGCCCCAACTACTTCGCCATGGATCCCAACGCCCTGTACGAAATCCATATCGACAACAATGGCGACGGCAAGGAAGACCTCACCTTCCAGTTCCGCTTCACCAACACCATCAAGGATGGCCAGTTCACCGTGGGCGGCAAGAAAGTGTCGATTCCGCTGGTCATCAACGGCGGCGCCATCGATTCCGTCAATCCGGCCGGCCTGAACGTGCGCGAAACGTACAGCGTGACGGTGGTGCGCGGCGACCGGCGCACGGGCACGAGAAGCGCCGTCACCAACGCCAGCGGCGGCGGCACGACGTTCGATAAGCCCGTCGACAATATCGGCAACAAGGCCATCCCCAACTACGCCGCCTATGCGGCGCAGCATGTGTACGCCGTCAACATTCCCGGCTGCGCCGCGCCGGCGCGCCTGTTCGTCGGCCAGCGCAAGGACCCGTTCGTGGTCAACCTGGGCGAAACCTTCGACTTGATCAATATCAAGGCGCCCGCCACGGAATTCGCCGCAAATGCGGAGTCGGCAGCCAAGGATGACCTGGCGCGCAAGAACGTCACGGCCATCGAGATGGAAGTGCCGACCTCCTGCCTGACGGCCGGCAGCGACCCCGTCATCGGCGGCTGGACCACGGCCAGCCTGCGCCAGGGCCGTTTGCTGAATCCCGCGCCCGGGACCACCACCACGGCGTCGAAGGAAGGCGGCGCCTGGGTGCAGGTGTCGCGCCTGGGCATGCCGCTGGTAAATGAACTGGTGATCGGCCTGAAGGACAAGGACCGTTTCAACGCCAGCAAGCCGTCGGGCGATGCGCAATTCGCCGACTACGTCACCAACCCGACGGCACCGGCGCTGGTGGAAGTACTGTTCGGCTCGGCCGGCGCCAAGGCGCCCACCAACTTTCCCCGCAATGACCTGGTGGCTACTTTCCTGACCGGCATCAAGGGCGTGAACCAGCCCGTAACGGTGGTTGCCTCTGAAATGCTGCGCCTGAACACGTCGATCGCGGCCACCAATGTGGGTGCGCAAAACCGCCTCGGCGTCATCGGCGGCGACAACGCGGGCTTCCCGAATGGCCGCCGCCCTGGCGACGACGTGGTCGACGTGGTGCTGCGCGTGGCCATGGGCAAGCTGTGCACGCTCAATATCGGCTGCGTACCCGGCGATGCGCCTGCCGGCGGCCTGCACTTTACGGATGGCGCCTTCCTCGACGAAACCGCGTTCACGGCAGCTTTCCCCTACCTGAAAAATCCCGTGGCCGGTTCGCCGCAGCTGTAATAGGAGAATGCGATGAAAAAGCTCTATGCATGCGGCGCCCTGGCGCTCACGGCCCTGCTGGCCGGCTGCGGTGGCGGCGGCAGCAGCAGTGGCGACAACGGCGGCACCACGCCGCCGCCCGTGGTCCTGCTCGACGCCTTCTATGTGGCCGTCAGCAATGTCATTGCGACCACCAGCGATGACAAGGACGGCGTCGCCATCGACGCCATCATGGCGACGTCTCCGGAAAATACGGAACCGGTGCCGCTGTAACGCGCAGTAACTGAGTGCGGGCGCCGGAGACAGCGTTCTCCGGCGCCCCGCCCTTGCCGCCCTATTCCACCGTCGATGGCGTCCACGATGAAAATACCAATTTCCCTGCTGTGCGCCTGCCTGCCGCTGCTGGCATGGGCCGCGCCCTACACGCCGAAAGACGGCAGCGCCGTCATCGAACAGCTGCCGCGCCGCGCCGACGCCACGCAGCTGGCCTTGCGCGGCCTGCGCCAGCAACTCACGGCCACGCCGCAAGACCTGGCGCTGGCCACCAGCCTGGCGCAGCGCTATATTGCGCTGGCGCGCAGCGAGACGGACCCGCGCTACCTGGGCTACGCACAGGCGGCGCTGGCGCCGTGGTGGCGGCAGGCGGCGCCGCCCCTGCCCGTGCGCCTGCTGCGCGCCACCATCTTGCAAAGCACCCACCAGTTCGCTCCCGCCCTGCAAGACCTCGACGCCATCATCGCGCAGGAACCGGGCAATGGCCAGGCCTGGCTGACGCGCGCCACCGTGCTCACCGTGCAGGGCGACTATGCCCGGGCGACGGCGGCCTGCGCGCGCCTGTCGGCGCTCGCCAGCCAGCTCGTTACCGTCAGCTGCATCGCCAATATCGCCAGCGTCACGGGCCGCGCCGCCGGCAGCGAGCGCCTGCTGGACCTGACCCTGCAAAGGAGCGCCGGCGTGGCGCCCGAGCTGGAAGGCTGGGCCTTGACCCTGCTGGCGGAAATGGCCACGCGGCGCGGCGAAACGGCGCTGGCCGAAAGCCGCTACACGACAGCGCTGGCGCGGCAGCCGCGCGACAGCTACCTGCTGGGCGCCTACGCGGATTTCCTGCTCGACCGGCAGCGCCCGCAGGAAGTCGTCAAGCTGCTCAACGAGCAGCAGCGCATCGACGCCCTGCTGCTGCGTTATGCGCTGGCCCTGCAGGCGCTGCCCGGCCAGCAAGCGGCATTCCTGGCGGCAAAAGCGGAACTGGCGGCCCGTTTCCACGCCGCCCTGCAGCGCGGCGACACCGTGCACCAGCGCGAGCAGGCCCGTTTCGCCCTGTTCCTGCAGCAGGATGTGCCCGCCGCCCTGCGGCTGGCGCAGCGGAACTGGGCAATCCAGAAGGAAGCGCCCGACATGCGCATCCTGCTGGAAGCGGCGCTGGCCGCCCGCAACTACGCGGCCGCGCAACCGGTGCTGGCCTGGATCGCCGCCAATGGCGTGGAAGACGTGGCCCTGCAGGCGCTGGTCAAACGGCTGGGGCCGCAGGATGGCCAGAAGCTCAGCGCCGCCAGGAAGGCAGGTGCGCTGTGAAACGGTGTTTGTTCGCCCTGTTTTTACTCTGCGCCTGGCTCGCTCCCGCGCAAGCCCACAAGCCCAGCGACAGCTATCTGAGCCTGGCCGTGCACGGCCAGCGGATCGAAGGGCAATGGGATATCGCCCTGCGCGACCTCGATTTCGCCATCGGCCTCGACGGCAATGGCGACGGCGCGCTGACGTGGGATGAAATCCGCGTCCGCCACGACGCCATCGCCGCCTATGCCCTGCAGCGCCTGCAGCTGGCCAGCGACCAGGGCGCCTGCCCGTTGAAAGCCGTCGAGCAGCTGATCGACCGCCACACGGATGGCGCCTACAGCGTGCTGCGCTTTACGGCCAGCTGCCCCGGCGGCGCGCCGACGGCCTTACACATCGGCTACACCCTGTTCGCCGACCTCGATCCGCAGCACAAGGGCCTGCTCAAGATCGATCACGGCGGCGTCACGCAGACGGCCATCTTCGACCCGGACAACCCGCGCCAGACCATCTCGCTGGCGACGCCCGACCGCCTGGCGCAGTTCGGCGCCTATGTGAAGCACGGCATCTGGCATATCTGGATCGGCTACGACCATATTTTATTTCTGCTCTCGCTGCTGCTGCCGGCCGTGCTGCTGCCTGGCCGGCGCGACGAACAGCAAGGCTTGCAGGCGGCCTTTTATGACGTGCTGAAAGTCGTCACGGCCTTCACGCTGGCCCATTCCATCACCTTGAGCCTGGCCAGCCTGTCGCTCGTCTCGCTGCCGTCGCGCTGGGTCGAGTCGGCCATCGCCGCTTCCGTCATCCTGGCGGCGCTGAACAATCTGCTGCCTTTGTTCCGCGGAAAGCGCCCCGTGGCCGCCTTCGCCTTTGGCCTGATCCACGGCTTCGGCTTCGCCAGCGTGCTGCGCGACCTGGGCTTGCCGCAGGGCGCATTGCTGGCCAGCCTGCTGGGCTTTAACGTGGGCGTGGAAATCGGCCAGCTGGCCATCGTCGCCGCCTTCCTGCCCGTCGCCTGGCTGCTGCGCAAGACGTGGTTGTACCGGCAGGTGCTGACCGTGGGCTCGCTGGCCATCGCGCTGGTGGCCGCTGTCTGGCTGGTGGAGCGGGTCGCCGATATCAAGCTGATCACGGCCTGAGAGCGTTGCTGGCTTGCCACTGCCTGAGCACAGGGCCTGACAATCGGGCTACAATACGAACAATTCTCAATCGCATCAAGGCCTGACCGTCCAGCGGAGCATGGCATGGAAAGGTTGCATGCTACGTCCCGAACTGGAACTGCACCGGCAAATCGAAGTGCTCTACAGCGACCACCACGGCTGGCTGCAGGGCTGGCTGCGCCGCAAGCTGGGCAACGCCTTCGATGCGGCCGACCTGGCGCACGACACGTATTTGCGCATTCTCGCGCGCGGCCGCGCGCCGGCGCCCGTGGAATCGCGCCAGCACCTGGCGCAGATCGCCAACGGCCTCGTGGTCGACCTGTTCCGCCGCCGGCATATCGAGGCGGCCTACGCGGACGCCATCGCCGCGCAGCCGGAAGCGGCCGCGCCGACGCCGGAAACGCGCGCGCTGATCGTCGAGGCGCTGATGGAAATCGACGCCATCCTGGCCAGCCTGCCGCAGAAGGTGCGCGACGCCTTTTTGCTGTGCAAGCTCGAAGGCCTGGCCTATGCCGATATCGCCGCGCGCCTGGACGTATCCGTCTCGTCGGTGGAAAAATACATCGCCCGCGCCCTGCTGGCCTGCTGCGCGGCGCAATTCACATGAGCCCCCCCTTGGACAGTCCACCGATTGCCCCGGCCGTGCTGCAGCGCGCCGCCGAATGGATGGCGCGGCTGTGGGCGGAAGACGCCAGCGCGGCCGATGCCGATGCCTGCGCCGCCTGGCGCGCCGCCCATCCTGAGCACGAGCGGGCCTGGACCCGGCTGCAGCGCTTTGCCCGGCAATTCGACGCCCTGCCGCGCGAGGTGGCGCGCGGCGCGCTGGCGCCGCCCCAGCGCCAGGCCGCCGGCCGCCGGCGCGCCTTGCAGCTATTGGGCCTGATCGCGGCCGGCGGCGGCACGGCGCTGCTGGCGCACGAATCGGACCTGTGGCGGCGCGCCGCCAGCGACTACCGCACGGCTGTGGGCGAGACGCGCGCCATCGTGCTGGCCGACGGCACGCAGCTGGTGCTCGACACGGCCAGCGCCATCGACGTCGCATACGGCGCCGGCGAACGGCGCATCGTGCTGCGCGCCGGCGCCATCCTCGTCACCACCGCCCACGAAACGGCGCCTGTCTACCGCCCGCTGCTGGTCGCAACGCCGCAGGGCACGGCGACGGCGCTGGGCACGCGCTTCTCCGTGCGCCTCGATGGCGGCGCCAGCACGGTGGCCGTCTTCCAGGGCGCCGTGGCGCTGCAGCCGGCGCAGGACGGCGCCGGATCCGTGCGCCTGCGGGCGGGCCAGCGCGCCGGCTACTCGCGCCTGGCCGTGCAGGACATCGGCAGCGTCGAGGACAGCGCCGCCGCCTGGGCGCACGGCAGCCTGGTGGCCGAGCGCATGCCCCTGGGCGAACTGCTGGCCGAACTGGGACGCTACCGCCACGGCGTGCTGCGCTGCGACGCGCGCATCGCCGGGCTGCGCGTGACCGGCGTGTACTCGCTGCGCGACACGGACCGCTCGCTGGCCAACCTGGCCCTGAGCCTGCCCGTGCAGCTGGTCTACCGCACGCGTTACTGGGTCAGCGTGGCCCCCCGTTTCGCCGCTTGAAAAATAAAGTCAGAATAAGTGCAAAAAACGTTGAGGGTTTTGGCGGCTCGTACGGAATACGGGAAGAACCATTTTTTTCCTTCCACTTTCCAAGGATCTGCACCATGCCTCATCGCTCGACCGCGCCCACCCGCCACCTGCGCCCGTTTCCCATCGCCGCCGCCATCCAGGCCCTGTTCCTGGCCGGCGCCGCCGTGGGCGCCCTGGCCGTCACCGCGCCTGCCGCCCAGGCTCAGACGGCGGACAACACGCAGGCGCAGCGCCAGTACGCGATTCCCGCCGGCTCCCTCGAGCGCGCGCTGACCACGTTCGCCAGCGCGGCCGGCGTGGAACTGTCGGCCGATGCGGCGCTCCTGCAGGGCAAGCGCAGCGGCGGGCTGACGGGCAGCTACACGGTGCGCCAGGGCTTCGAGGAACTGCTGCGCGGCCAGGGCCTGCGCCTCGTGGCGGGCGCCGACGGCGCATATGCGCTACGGGCCGGAGCCGCAGTGACGCAAGCGCAGGCAGGCGCGCAGGCCACCCTGCCCGCCATCACCATCAATGCCAGCAGCGAGCGCGAAACGGCCACCGGTCCCGTGCGCGGCTATGTGGCGCGGCGCGCCGCCTCGGCCACCAAGACGGATACGACCTTGAATGAAAATCCGCAATCCATGTCCGTCGTCACGGCCGACGAAATCAGCGACCGCAACGCCGAATCGCTCGATGAAACCCTGCGCTACACGGCCGGCGTGACGCCGAACCAGCGCCCGCTGGGCAGCGACGATTCCTCGCTGCTGCGCGGCTTCACCATCGAAACGACGGGCATTTTGCAGGACGGCTTGCGCAATTCGGGCCGCACCTTTGGCGCCTCCATCGAGCCGTATGGCCTGGAGCGCCTGGAAGTGCTGCGCGGCCCCGCTTCCGTGCTGTACGGGCAGATTCCGCCCGGCGGCATGGTCAACGCCGTCAGCAAGCGCCCCAGCGTGGACGCCGTGCGCGAAGTGGGCATGGAATACGGCAGCTACCAGCGTCGCCAGCTGAAGGCCGACGTGGGCGGCGCGCTCGACGCGCAAGGCGCATGGACCTGGCGCGTCGTCATCCTGGGCCGCGAAGCGCACACGCGGCTGGAGCGCGACCGCGACAACCGCCTGTATGTCGCCCCTTCGCTGACGTGGCAAGCGGGGCCGGATACGCGTTTGACCCTGCTGGCGCGCTACGAGCAGGACAACCAGCAGTACGCGTTTCCCAACCAGCTGCTGGTGCCGGGCCCGCGCGGCCAGGTCGATCCCCGCGTCAACCTGATGGGCGACGACAACCGCTTCAAGCGCCGCAACACCATGCTGGGCTACGAGTTCGAGCACACATGGAACGATACCTGGTCGCTGCGCCAGAATCTGCGCTACACGCGCCTGAACAACGACCGCACGGACATGTTCCCCGGCGGCCTGAACGACAACGGCACGGTGGAGCGCTATTTCTGGCCCGTCGACACGGAATCGCGCAGCCTGTTCGCCGACACCCAGCTGCAGGCGCGGTTTGCCACGGGCGGCCTGACGCACCAGGTGCTGCTGGGCGTCGACTACGCGAACATCCGCAACACGGACGACTACCGCTACCAGAAGGGTTTCGTCGAACCGCTCGACCTGTACCATCCCGTGTATGGCAAGCAGCCGCTGGTGCCGGCCAAGGCGCCCACGCGCGCCGACGCCCCGTCGCGCCAGCTGGGCCTGTACGCGCAGGATCAATTGAAATGGGAGCGCTGGGTCGTGACGGCAGGCCTGCGCCGCGACAAGGCCACGCAATCGCGCGACGTCATCGACCTGGCCAGCGGCGCCGTCAAACCTGATTACCACCAGTCGCCATCGGCCACCACGGGCCGCCTGGGCGCCGTCTACCTGTTCGACGGCGGCTGGGCGCCGTATGTCAGCTACGCCACCTCGTTTTCGCCCGAACTGGGCACGATGGCGGGCGGCGGCGCGTTAAAGCCGTCGCGCGGCAAGCAGCTGGAAGCGGGCGTGCGCTACGAACCCGTGGGCCGGCACGCCAGCTATACGGCCGCCGTGTTCGACCTGGTGCGCGACAATGTCTCGACGTCCGACATCGCCAATCCGGGCCACTTGCTGCAGACGGGGCAAGTCAAGGCGCGCGGCGTGGAACTGGAAGCGCGCACGGAGTTCGCCAGCCGTTTGAGCCTGATCGCCCAGTACACCTACCTCGATACGGAAGTAACGAAGAGCAATAACGGCGACCTGGGCCTGCAACAGCCGGGCGCGCCGCGCCATAGCGCCTCGGCCTGGGCGCGCCAGTCGTTCAACGTGGCCGGGACCCTGCCCGCGCATGCGGCGCTGGGCATGCGCTTCCTCGGCGCCATGCGCTCCAATTCGGACGGCGACAACCTGAATCTCCGCAACGGCGGCATCACGCAGTGGGATGCGGCGCTGGGCATGTCGCGCGGACCTTGGCAGTTTTCCCTCAACGTCAACAACCTGTTCAACAAGCAGGCGCTGTATGACTGCGGCTACCTGCCGAACCTGTGCTACCGCAGCGCCGAACGCACGGCCAACGTCAGCGCCATGTACCGCTTCTGATGCCCTCGCTGCAGATGCGGCCCGCACTGGCGGCCATGCACCGCTACGCCGGCCTGCTGATGGCCGGCTTCCTGATCGTGGCCGGCGTCACGGGCAGCGCGCTGGCGTGGAAGGATGCACTGGAGGCGGCGATGCTGCCCGCCGTGTTCCGCGTGGCGCCGCCCGCGCCTGGCGCGGCGCCGCTCGACGCCCTGCTGCTGCGCGAACGGGTGGCCGCGCGCTTCCCGCAGGCGCAGGTGAGCTACGCGCCGCTGTCGGCGCCGCCCGGCCACAGCATGCAGTTCTACCTGCGCCCGGCGGGCCAAACGCCGCTGGCCAGCGACGAAGTGTTCGTCGATCCGTACACGGGCGCCGTGCTGGGCCAGCGCCGGTGGGGCGACATCGGCCAGGGCGCCATCAACCTGCTGCCCTTCATCGAGCGCCTGCACTACGCGCTGGCGCTGGGCGACACGGGCTTGCTGGTGTTTGGCCTGATCGCCGTGCTATGGACGGTCGACTGCTTCATCGGCGCCGCCCTGACCTTCCCCACGCGCCTGAAAAAACGGGGGCCGGACACGAAAGCCTGGCTGCTGCGCTGGCGTCCTTCATGGCTGCTGCGCCGCCATGGCGGCAGCTATAAACTGGTGTTCGACCTGCATCGCGCGGGCGGCCTGTGGCTGTGGGCCATGCTGCTGGTGTTTGCCTGGAGCGGCGTCGCCTTCAACCTGTACGGCGTATATGCGGCCGTGATGCAGCCGCTGTTCCCGCACCAGGGCGCCGAGGAAGTGGTGGCGCGGCACACGCCTTCGCCCGCGCCGCACCTGGACTGGCCGGCCGCGCGCGCGCAGGGCCGCCAGCTGATGAACGAGCTGGCGCGCCGGCACGCATTTAGCATCATCGAGGAAAACGCGCTGGCGTACGAGCGCGCACTGGGTGTGTACAGCTACCACGTGCGCAGCAGCCGCGACGTGCGCGCCCACAAGGGCCTCACCACCGTCTTTTTCGATGCGGCCAGCGGCCAACAGCTGGCCACCTGGCTGCCCACGGGCGCGGCCAGCGGCGACACCATCCGCAGCTGGATCAGCGCCCTGCACATGGCCTCGATGTGGGGCTGGCCCTTCAAGCTGTTCATCTGCGCCATGGGTGTGCTGGTGGCGACCCTCAGCATCACGGGTGTGCTGATCTGGCGCCGCAAGCGCCAGGGCCAGGCCAGGGCAAACCTGCCGCGCTTCAGGGGAAACCGATGAACGCCGCCGGCACGGCGTCCGTCAGCCACACGCCATTGGCCGACACATAAAACACGTGGCCCCGGGCCTGCATGGCGGCTGCGTCCACCGTCAGCACGACGGGCTTGCCATGGCGCGCGCCCACGGCCACGGCCGTTTCGCGGTGGGCAGACAGGTGCACATGGTTGCGCGACCCGGCCAGCAGGCCGGCCGCGCGTATTGCCTCGACAAAGCGGCTGGCCGTGCCGTGGTACAGCATGGCGGGCGGCGCGGCAGGCGGCAAGCCGATATCGACGGCGGCCAAGGAGTGCCCCTGGTTGGCGCGGATGCGCAAGCCATCGGCACTGATGGCGTAGCGCGTCTTGCTGTCGCGTGCCACCACGTCATCCAATTGGTCACGCGAAAGGCGGCGGCCATGCCGGGCCGCCTGCGCCAGCAGCTGGCCGATGTCGGCCCAGCCCTGGGCATCGAGCGCGAGGCCGATTTTTTCAGGCGCGTGGCGCAGGATAAGGGAAAGGAATTTGCTGGTGTGTACTAAATTATCGGTCATTCAATCTTGTTATTATGGGTCAATGCAGGCGCCCACAGCGGGCGCCATGGCCGCAGTCTACGCCTGTTAAAACACATATGACAAGGTCAGGCGCGCAGAACGCGGTTCCACGGGATGGAAATGCCGGTCGTTCACCCCATCTTGCGCCTCGCCGGGCAGGCGCGACGCGTAGTAGTAATCGATGTCGCTGGCGCGCTTGTCGAACAGGTTGAAGACGTCGAGCGACAGCCGCGTCCTGCGGTTGAGCTGGTAGGCCAGGCGCGCATACGCCAGTGTCGTCGAGGCGGAGCGCACGCTATTGTCCTCGATCAAGGGACGGGGGCCGAAGTAGCGCAGCTGGAAGGCGCCCGACCACGGGCCCTGGTCCGTCACCGTCATGCCGAACGAGGCCACCTTGCCGATGGCGCCGGGGATATGCTTGCCGGCCGGGTCATTCTGCGTGTAGCGCGATCGGGAAGCGGCCAGGTCGAGGTCGAACAGCAGCCAGGGCGCGGCAATGTAATGGTTGTTCCACTCGATGCCGTGGCGGCGGCTGGCGCGGCTCGCCTCCGTTTCGCCCGCGTCGCCGACGAACAGCAGTTCCGAATCGATGTCGAGGCGCCACAGCGCCAGCGAGCTTTGCAGGCCCGGCAACCACTCCGTGCGCGCGCCCAGCTCCATGCCTTTGGTCGGCACCAGCGGCGTGACGGGCGTGGCGGCCTCGCCGTTGGGCAAGCGCGTCTGCGTCGTGCCGCGTGCATCGTTGCTGTGGAAGCCCTTGCCGTAATTGACGAAAAACTCCGTCTTGCTCCACGGGCCGAAGATCAAGGACAGTTTCGGCGACACCACATGGTCGCGCGCCGTGCCGCTGTTGCCGTCGATGCTGCTATCGACCTTGAAACGGTAGGCGTCATAGCGCAAGCCCGCCACCGAACGCAGCCACGGCAGCCATTGCACCGTGTTTTCGCCGTACAGGCCGAGGCTGGCCTCGCGCACGCGGTCTTCGCGCACCGTGCTTTGCCGGATGCGCTCCACCGTGTCATACAGGCCCACGGGCGACAGGCGGTCGAAACGCCCCTGCACGCCAACCTTGTTGCGCATAGACAATCCTGCCAGCTGCGTGTTCCAGCTTTCGCTGGCGTTCACGCCCGCCACCGTGCGCCGCTCGCTTTGCTGGAACTGGTCGCCCTGTTCCGGCTTGGCCAGGAAATACGTGAAATCGCTGTTCAGTTCCAGCTGCGAGCGGATCAGGTAGGCATCGAGTTCGAACAGGCGGTTTTGCGTGCGCTGGCGCATGGCGTAGGACAGGCTGTAGCGCGACGTGTCGCCACCGTCGCTGGGCGCCAGCGAGCCGAAGCGGCCGATCTGGCCCGCTTCCACGGCGCGCAGCGGCACCTGGTCGGTGGCGTTCCAGTGATTCCTGTAAGCCATGGCCGTCACGCTGTAGCCGTCATCCGCCGTGCCCTGGCTGTAGCGCAGCACGCCGCTGTATTTGCGCACGTTTTCCGGCACGTCCCAGGGGCCGTTGTTGCGGTTCACCTCCATGCCGTACAGCAAGGTGCCCGGTCCCGCATCGAAGGAATCGGCAACGACGCCGCGCACATAGCCATGCTGGCCCACGGAGACGCTGGCCTGGCCTTGCGGCAATTTATCCGCCAGGCGGATGCGCGCCGCACCGGCCGAGGAAAAATCGCCCTCGCCGGCGAAATACGGCCCCTTCTTGTAGTCGATGCGCTGCACCAGTTCGGGAATGAGGAAATTGAGGTCGGAATAGCCCTGGCCATGCGCATGCGTGCGCATGTTGACGGGCATGCCGTCGACATGGGTAGCGAAATCCGTGCCATGGTCAAGATTGAAGCCGCGCAGGAAATACTGGTTGGCCTTGCCGTCGCCGCTATGCTGGGTGACGATCAGCCCCGGCACGAATTCCAGCAACTCGCCCGTGCGCAAGGCGGGCCGGTTGATGATCAGTTCGCTGGTGATGACGCCCTGGCTGGCCGCATCCGAGGTGCCGACGGCGTTGTCGTAGTGGCCGGACACCCGCACGGTGCGCGCCTCGTCAACGGCTGTGGCGGCCGTGGCCGGGGCTGCGGCCGCCGCCCTGTTTGCCATCGACAGCAGCGCCAGCGCACAAGCTGCCATCCGTTTGCTTTTTATCAATCCCATCGCGCCCCCAGTTTTTATGATGTCAGTACAGGCCGCCGGCCGTGGCCGGCCTACCGCTTATATACGCGGCCATCGCCCGTCTGGATTCAGCGCTGGCGATATGGCCGACTTGGCAAGGAGTGCCCGTGGACCAGACCGATAACGCCAGCAAGCCGGCCAGGAACGTGCCTGCCAGCGTACGTAAGCGCGACGTGCTGCCCTACATCCTGCTGTTCATCCTGCTGGCAGGCTTGCTGGCCGTGCTGGCCGGCGCCCTGCTGCCGCCCCATTACCAGGCCGTGCCGGCGTTGCTGTGGAGCCTGGGATTTTGCGTCAGCGGCATGCTGCTGGGCTTTTTATTCGGCATTCCACGCACCTTGCCGTCGGGCACCGTCAACATGGCGACACCCGATGAGCGGGCCGGCGGCAAGAGCCGCCCCACGGACGAGCCGCCAGCCACGGCGGGCGATGCGGCCGCCAGCAACGCCAGCAACACCCTGTTCCTCGGCACGCCGACGCCGATGGAGATCAATTCGAATTTGGTGGAAGTGTCGGACTGGCTGACGAAAATCATCGTCGGCGTCGGCTTGATCGAACTCAAGAGCCTGCCCGCCAGCGCACGCAGCATGGCCGCCTTCATCGCGCCCAGCCTGGCCGTCGACACGGCCACGGCCATGGCCGTGGTCGGCGGCATCATGCTGTTTTTCTCCGTGCACGGTTTCCTTATCGGCTATTTGCTCACGCGCATCTACCTGTCCATCATGATCAAGCGCGCCGACAGCCTCGTGAAAAACGAGTCCGTGCGCCTGGAAAGCGGCAAGGAAATCGAAGTAACCGAGCTGAGCCGTTTGCAGCAAAAGTCGCTCGACGACATGCAGGAAGCCGTCACGCAGCTGCTGCTGGCCCATCCTCCCGATGGCGGCGCCGCCGTCACGGCCCTGGCCGGCATGCCGACGGCGCAAAAACCGTCCAGCCTGGTGCTGTGGCTGGACGACCACCCGCGCAACAACACCCTGCTGGTGGAACAGCTGGAACGGGAAAACATCAAGGTGGACCAGGCCGTCTCGACGCGGCAGGCGCTGGCCATGCTGCAACAGAAGCGCTATGCGCTATTCATCACGGACATGGCACGGGCCGAAAACGGCCGGCGCGTCAAGGATGCGGGCGTGCGCACGGTGCGCGAAGTGGGCCAGGTCCAGCCGGACCTGCCCATCATCGTGTATTGCAGCAAGGATACGGTCGCCAGCTATGGCGTGGAAGCGGAGGCGGCTGGCGCGCGCTTCATCACCACCTCGGGCACCAGCCTGCTGGCCAGCGTGAACAAGCTATTGCATGAGGAGCGCGAACGCTGAAGCGTCAAGCAATGACATAGGCATAGCTGCCCACGTAATGCAGCGAGCTGCGCTGTGGATGGGCGAGCTGGTTGGGCGCAAACACGCAGACGCTGGTGTCGGCCAGCACGCCCTGCGCATCGGCGTCCGCGCCAGCCCGCGCCAGCCAGCTGTCGCCATACGACACGCCATCGAGCAGCTGCGCCAGCGGCGCGGGCGCCGCCAGCATCGCGCTTTCAAGGCAGGCGGGCTCGTACTGCGTGAGCCCGGTTTCCAGGAAGAACGCCGACGGCACGGCGTCGCCATCTGCCGTGTACGTGGGCGCCAGGAAGGCTTGCAGCGCTTCCCAGCTGGCGAAGCGCCCGCTGCAGGCAAACACGTGGACGATGGACTGGCTGCCGGCCACGCTTACAGCTTCTCCATCTTTTGCCGAACGGCCGGGGCCGTGGCGGCCGTCGGCGCCAGTTCCAGATAAGTCTTGTACGCGGCTTTCGCCTTGGCGGCATCGCCGGCCTTGGCATAGGCGTCGCCCAGGTTCAGGTAGGCGATGGCGCGCGACGGGTCCATCCGCACCGTGTTTTCAAACCAGCGGGCCGCTTCGCGGTATTTTTCCTGCTTGTAGAAGACAAAGCCCAGGTTGTTGGCCGCCAGCGCGAAGTCGGGACGCAATTTCAGCGCTTCCGTAAATTGCGCTTCCGCCTGCGCATACTGCTTTTCCTTGTACAGCTGCAAGCCGCGGTCGTTGGCCCGCTGCGCCAGCTGGCGCGTGGAAGTGGGCACGGCGCCCGGCGTGACGATCTTCTGTTCGCCGCCCTGCAAGTCCTTCACCGTCACGCTGGCCGCCTGCGGCTTGGCGTCGAGCTTGCTATTCAGGGCGATGGCTTCCGTCGACAGCTGCGCCGTGTTCGGGCTGAGGAATTCCGTCTCGCCCGGCAATTCGAAGACGAAATCGCCCCCTTCCGAGCCGGGCAGGCTGCCAAACGCGGGCGTCTGGTTCGATACGCTGGAGACGGCCGGCGCCACGTAGGCCGCCAGTTCCGTCGCCGTGATCAGGCCGTCACCGTTGAGGTCGCCCTTGCCCGCCAGGCCCTGCAGCAGGGTCCACGTAAACACGGAATGGCCGTTCGGTCCGCCATCGGCCACCAGCTGGTCGCCACCGCCGGCCGTCAGCATTTGCCGGCCGATGCGCTTGGCGTTGTCGCGCAGGAAGGAGCTGGACCCGGCGCCGCGGGTCAGGCCCAGGCCGCTGTAACAGGCATCCATGACGAAGAACGCGTGCTTGGCCGTCAGGCTTTCCGCGATATTCTGGATTTCCGTCATCGGGATCGCATCCGTGGCGAACTGCGCCGGGTCGGAATCGGCGGGCACGATGTAGCCGAGGTCGCGTCCGGAACTGAGCTTGCGCGTGGCGCCGTGGCCGGCGAAGAAGACGAAGATGCGGTCGTTCTTTTGCACGCCGCCATGAGCCAGCTTGTCGTGGAAGGCGGCCAGGATGTTGTTGCGCGTCGCTTCGCCGTTTTTCAGGGTCACGACGCGCTCGGGCGCAAACGCGAATTTCTCGATCAGGGTTTCGCGTATGCCTTGCGCATCGCGCACCGCATACTGCAATTTCGGCCATTTCGCGTAATCGTCGATGCCGATCACCACGGCCCAGGAATTGGCATAGCCCGTGGTCACGGGCACTTTTTCCGGCGCCGGCGCCGTGCTTTTGGCCACCTGGAAGCTGGTGCCATCCCAGCCCGCGAATTGATAGCCTTCGGCGATCAGCTTGTCGAGCACGGCCGGCAAGGCTTTCACCGTGCGTTCGTGGATGTCGTGGAACAGGACGATGCCGCGCCCCGCCTTGTCGACGGACGCCAGCACGCGGTTCGTGATGGAGCTGGGCACGGGGTCGGCCCAGTCCAGCGAATCGATATTCCACATCACGGATTTCAGGTGGGCGTCGGCCAGCGCGGCCATGCCTTCGCTGTTGCGCGCGCCGTAAGGAAAGCGGAACAGCGCAGCCCGCTCGGGGCTGATGGCCTTCAACAGGGTGTCGGTGCCGAGGATTTCGCCTTTCAGCTTCTCGCCCGTCTGTTTCGACAGCTGGGCGTGGCTGAAACTGTGGTTGCCCACGGCATAGCCCTCTTTCATCAGCTTGCGGCTCACTTCCGCGCCCGCGTTCAGCTTGGCATGACCTTCCGCGTCGAGCGAGCCCAGGTTGCGGCCCACGTTGAAGAACACGGCCGGCACGCCATACTGCTTCAGGATGGCGCTGATTTCTTCCGTGTAGCGGCGGTGCGGGCCATCGTCGAAGGTCAGCACGATGGTCTTCTTCGGCAAGCCCAGGCCGAAAATTTCCGCCTCGTCCTTCTTCGGCGCCGGCTTGGCTTCGGGCACGGAGCCAGCCGGCGGTGTTGCATACGGCACGACGATGCCGTTGTCCTTGAGGATCTGTTCGCGGCTGTACAGCTTTTTCAGCTGCGCCACGTAGTCGTCCCACCGTTCGCGCTTGAGTTCGATGGCGCGCTGGCCCAGGTTGCCGAAGATTTGCCGGATTTCCTTCTCGTAATTGCGCTCGATCTCGCCCAGCGCGTCGAGGTCTTCGGAAATGCGCTTGTGTAGCTTGATGGCCGGCAAGGAGGAATCCTTGGCGACGTCCGCCAGCATGCTTTGCAGCAGCTCGCGGAAAGCCAGGCGGTCCGCATCGTACAGGCCGGGATCGGATTCGATATACGTCAATAAACTGTCGAGCGCCTCGAAGCGGCCGGGATTGGTGGGTGCCGTCAATTGATCCAGCGCAAGATCGAGCTTGGCGATGCGTTCCTGGTTTTCATGGAACAGCGCCTGTCCCACTTTTCTCGCCTCGTCGCGCGCGCCTTCCGGCAAGCTTTGCTCGTCGGCCAGCAGCACGATAATCTTGCGGAAATTGGCCAGCAAGTCGCGGAACTGGGCCGCCATGGCCGCCGTATCGGCGGCCGATTGCGGCGCGGCGGCCGAGTTGCCGGGCGCGCCGGCGGGAGCGCCCGGCGTGGCGGTGGCGGCCGGACGGGTCAACGTGTAGATGCCGGCACCAGCGGCGAGGGCCACGACGACGGTGGCGGCGATCTTGATCGGCTTGGAAGTCACAGGCTTGTCATTCCCTTCACATACTATGCATAGAATTCAGATGGCGCGGATGCGCAAGATGCATAATTGTAGAGCACGCTTAGCAACTACTCGGTCCGCACGCTGAATTTCGGCAATAATATTGTTGCCAACCTCCATAAAAGATAGTGAAAACGGGAAAGACAATGCACAAGAAACTCTGCGCGGCCGCGCTGATGCTGGGCGTGGCCCTGATGCTGCTGCAACTGCGCGCGCATGCGGGCGATACGGAGGTTAAACCGGCAGGACGCGTGTGCCTGCCCCATTGATCCACGCGTCCCTCTAGCCGGACTACACCTTGGCCGGCTCCCAGTAATGGGCCAGGCCCAGTTTTTTCAGGCCGGCCGCGACGAAGCGCGGCTCCAGCAATTCTTCCGCCGTCAATGGCTGGCGGATCAGCTTTTGTTCCTGCGCAAACGCCAGTACCCTGCGGTAATGGCGGTACACGGCATCGTCGTACAGCGGCGACCAGCGCTCCTTCCACTGCAAGCCAGGATCGTCGTAGCTGCGCCGCACCACGCTGTCGGGCGTGCCGTTGCGCGTTCCATCCTTGATGACCGCTTCGCGGTTGCCGTCGAGCGCCGCCCAGTGCTGGGCCCGCAGCCAGGCCGTGGCCACCAGTTCGGCGATGTCGGGGTGGGCTTGCGTAAAGTCGCGCCGCGCCCACAGTTCCGCGCGCATTTTTCTCTCTGGCAAGCCCTTGCTGGACCAGATGATGCGGCCGATGCCCTTGTCTTCCAGCGGGTAGCCATTGATCATGAACAAGGCATCGACGGCGCCCGTGGCCAGGGCGGCCGTGCCCGGCTTGAGGTCCATATTAATCAAACGGAAATCCGTGGGCGACATGCGCTGGTCGGCGATCAGCTGGCGCAGGCCCAGTTCCCACGGCCGGCCCCGGTGCACGCTGATGCGCTTGCCTTTCAGCTCGGCCAGCGACGTGGCGCGTGAGCTCGTGGGCACCAGCAGGAACTGGTCCGTGCCCCGCCCTGCCGGCACGATCACCTGCGTGCGCACGCCGCCCGCGTTGAGTATGACGGAGGGCAAGTCGCCATACGCGGCCATGTCGATGCGCCCGCTGGCGAACGCTTCGTTCATGGTGGCGCCCGTATCGCCGGTGACGGGCAGCCATTCCAGCCGCACGCCCCGCAGCTTGAGTTCGCGCGCCAGCCAGCCTTCCTGCTGTACCCGGTAAGCGATGCCGCCCAGCTCCGCCCTGCCGTTTTCCGCAAAGCCCGTCGAGGCGATGCGCAGGGCCGCCGGCGGCGCCCCCGCCGCTTTCGCCGCCGACACTGCCTGTCCCGCCAGGGGCAGCAGCGCCAGCCCGCCCATCACCGTGCGTCGCCGCATCGCATTCTCCTCTTCATCGAACATGGCCACCGTTGACGTGCGTCCCGCTCAGGCAGCCCGGCGCGTCTGCGCCAGCGCCGCTTCGAAAGGACGGGGGTCGATCCACGCGCGCACATCGACCTTGCTGGGCAGGAAATTCCAGCGGAACAGGAAATCGCTGAAATCCTGCAAGCCCGCGATCGACGTTTCCGCCAGATCCGTATCCAGGCGCAGATGCGCATCCTTGCCGTAAGCCACCTGCACCCAATGCTCGCTGGCATTCGATTCGCGGGCGAGGAAACGCCGCGTCTCGTCCGCATGGCCGCGCGCCCACGCTTCGGCCCGCAACACCTGGTTGACCAGGGTCACGGCGGAAGGAAAATGGTTGTCGAGCAGGTGCGCATCGACGCTCAGGGTGCGCGGCGTGCCGTTGTTGGCGCGGATCAAGGGTTCCGGATGGCTGCCCGTATCGATCACCGTGTGCAAGCCGAACTGCTGCGCCAGCTGCGCGGCCGAGGCGCCTTTCAGGAAGATGGCGTCCACCTCGCCCCGCAGCAGCCCCAGCAGTTCCGGGCTTTGCCCGCCGCGCCGCGCGCCGCTGAACAGATTCGTTGCCGCGCCCCGCTCGGGCGGCGCTTCGCTCTGGCCCGTGTTGACCACATAATCGACCAGTTCCACGTCGGCAACAGCCAGCCCTTCGAGGCTCAGCGCGTTTTCCAGCCCGCGCAAGGCTTGCGCGCGCGCAAAGTCGATCTGCGCTTTCGCCCACAGGGGCAGGCCGAAACGCCGCCCCTTCAAGTCGCGCACGGTTTTGATGCCGCTGTCGGGCAGGGTCAATATCAGCTGCGTCTCGTCCGACCACGACAGGCCGATGACGCGCGTCTCGCGTCCCGCCGCCCTGGCCCACAGGGCCGGGATATTGCCGCCGTGGCGCACGGAATTTTGCAGGGTATGGTCGAAATGCGATTCGCGCACGGCTTCCTGCTCGGACTCGCGCAGCGAACGCAAGCTGGTGCCGTCGGCGCGCAGGGCTTCTTCCAGCCAGCCCTGCTGCAAGGCGATGCCCAGGCCCGTCGGGACGGGGCAGCGCGTGTACCACAGGGTGTCGAGTGTGTCATTGCTCATCGGGTATCTCCGGGTGGGTGTGTCGATCAAAGGGAAACTACAGCGCCATCCTGCGCGCCCATTCATTGCCGTCCCACAAGCTGCTGGGATGGACTTCCGCCGTCGCCAGCGGCACGTGGCTATCGTCGAGATCGCTGAAATCCGCATGCAAGCCATCGCGGATGGCGACAAAGCCCGGAGATCCCCGCTGGCGCGGGTGGGCCAGCGGCACGTCCTGCACGCGGCGCACCTTGCCCGGGCGCGCATCGAGCACGACGATGCGGTCGGCCAGGTACACGGCTTCGTCGATGTCATGCGTGACCATCACCATGGTGATGCCTTCGTCCTGCCACAGGCGGCGCAGCTCCTGCTGCAGGCGCAAGCGGGTCAGCGCATCGAGCGCGCCCAGCGGCTCGTCGAGCAGCAGCACGTCGGGCCGGCCGACGAGGGCGCGGGCGATGGCGGCCCGCTGCGACATGCCGCCCGACAATTGATGCGGATACGCATCCGCATAGCCGTCGAGGCCCACGCGCGTGATTTCCGCCGCCACGCGCGCGTCGCGCTCGGCCAGCGGCACCTTGGTATTGCTGAAAGCCACGGCCACGTTCTGCTGCACCGTCAGCCAGGGAAACAGGCGGTGGTCCTGGAACACGAGGCCCCGGTGCAGATCCGTGCCACGGATCGGCACGCCATCGTGCAGCAGCAAGCCCGTGTAGTCCGTGTCGAGGCCCGCCAGCAGCCGCAGCAGGGTTGATTTTCCGCAACCGGACGCTCCCACGATGGCGACGAATTCACCGGGTGCAATCGTCAGGGAAATATCGTCGAGCACCAGCAGCGGCGCGCCTTTCAGCGAAAACGACTTGCTCACGTGCTGCACCTGCAAGCCGCCGCTCAGGTGTGACCGCTGCGGCAGCAGGGTCGATGGGGAAACGAGATCATTCATGGCGCACTCTCTGCAGTAGGGGCTAGGGAAGAAACAGCGGCGGGCGACGCGCGGCGCAGCCAGCGGCTGCCGTGGAACACGAGCCAGGCGGCCAGCCAGGGAGCCAGCCAGATCAGGAACACATTGCGCAAGCCCGCCAGGTCGGCCAGGCGGCCCGCCGCCAGCGCGCCGGCCGTGCCGCCCACCATGCCGAACAGGGTCAAATGGGCCGAGACGCGCGCCTTGTCGACGGGCGCGCGCGCGATATTGTCTGTATTGACGAGGTTATTCACGCCCAGCCCCAGTCCCAGCAGCACGGAAGCGCCCAGGTAAGCGATGCTGCCGGGCCACAGGCCGAGGATCAGCAAGGCGGCCATGATGGCCAGGTGCGCGCCGCCGTACAATTGCTCGCGGTGGCGGCTGGCCAGCACGAAGCGTCCCAGGAACAGCAGCACGAGCACGCAGCTGAGTCCCTGCACGGCCATCAGCCAGACGGAGTGGTGCGCGGGCCAGTGCAGCACGCGGATGGCCAACAGGATGGAAAACACGCCCACGCTGGACGCCGTGAAGCTGGCGAGGATTTCAAACAGATACGTGCTGCGCACGATGGGCAGGCGCAACAGCTGGCGCAGGCTGGCCGCGCCCGGCAACGGCGCCTGGCCGGCCTGCCTGCGGGGTGCCGTGTTGCCTGGCAACGTATTGTTGGGCAATACGTGCCAGCCCAGCACGGCCAGGATGGCGAACATCAGGGCCGAGATCAAGAATCCCGCCTTCAGGCCCAGCTGCGCGATCAGGTAATTGCCGCACAGGGGCCCGAGGAATTGCATGCCGAGGATCAAGGTCCCCTTGTACCAGCCCGCCTTGCCCTGCCCCAGTTCCGGCAGGCGCACGAGAAACACGGTGCTCATGGCCACGATGCGCAGCGAGATGCACAGGCCGACGAGGAACATCAGCAGGGCCACCCACTGCCAGCCCGGCAACCACGGCAGCACGCAAAAGGCCAGCGCCAGGCTCAGGCTGACGCCGGCGTACAGGTGCCTGGGGTTGCCGCGCGACAGGATGTAGCCGGCCGGTATCGTGCCCAGCGCCATGGCCAGGGTTTCCGCGCTGCTGATCATGGCCAGCTGGAAATTGCTCACGTGCAGGTGCAGTCCCAGCAGGGTGGCCAGCACCTTGTTCATGCCGATGGTCACGCCGGACAGCAGGGTCAGGCCGATAAAACGCAGCAGGAAGGCGCGCAGCTCGCCGTCGCGGGCGATGATGGCCGCGTCCGGCTGGAATGGCAGGGATTCACTCACTGCTGCGCCCCTTCACCAGCAGGCGCGCCAGGCGCGCAAACGCCACGTTCATCGTTTGCGCCAGCAGCGCGATCACGAGCACGGCCAGCAGGACGACGTCCATGCGGCCCGACACTTCGCCGTTGAGCAGCAGCGAACCCATGCCGGGGCCGGCCGCAAACAGCAGTTCGCCGCCCAGGCAGGCCAGCCAGGCGAACGCCAGCGCATGCGTGACACCGGTGACGATGGCCGGCATGGCGCCCGGCAGCAGGATGCGGCGCAGGGTCTGCCAGCGCGTCAGGGTCAGCACCTGCCCCACTTCGCGCAAGCGTCCTTCCACCTGGCGCATGCCCGCATACGTGTTGAGCACGGTCGGATAAAAGGCGGCGATGGCGATCACCAGCAGCTTGGCGCCGTCGCCATTGCCCACCCACAGGCCCAGCAAGGGAATCAGGCCCAGCAGGGGTACCTGGCGGATGCTGTGGAACAGCGGGCCGATCAGGCGCTCCGCCAGCGGCGACTGCGCCATCAGCGCGCCCGTGGCGATGCCGGCGCTGCCGCCCAGCAGCAGTCCGGCCAGGGTGCGGCCCAGGCTGGCGCGCAAATGCACCCACAGCTCGCCCGTCACGAGCAGGTCGCGCAGGCTGTGCGCCAGGTCGCCCAGCGAGACAAAGATATAGGCGGCGGCCGCGCCCTGGCCGGACGCCCATTGCCAGGCGCCCAGCAAGAACAGCGGCAACAGCGCGCCCTTGATGATACGGATCAGGCGTTGTCTCATGCCGACTCTCCCTTGGCGCCGCGCTGCCAGCGCATCAGCCGTGCTTCCAGCGCATGGCAAGCACGATCCAGCCCGAAGCCGATCACGCCCGTCAGCACCACGCCCACCATCACCACGTCGAGGCGGAACATTTGCCGGCCCATTTCCATCATCTGGCCCAGGCCGCTGTCGGCGGCCAGCAATTCCGCCCCCACCAGCACCATCCACGAACGCGACAGCGCGATGCGCATGCCCGTCAGCGCGGCCGGCACGATGGCCGGCAAGACGATCAGGCGGATGCGCTGCCAGCGCGAAAAGCAATACACTTGCGCCACCTCGAAGTAGCGCAGCGATAGGTTGCGGATGGCGTCATGCACGGCCAGCGCCACGATGAAGAAGCTGGCCTTGGCCACGATAAACACCTTGAAGCTCTCGCCTATGCCGAACAGCAGGATAAACAGGGGAATCAGGGCCACCGTCGGCAACTGGCGCAAGACATTGAAGGTGGGATCGACATAGCTGCGCAAGCCCGGCGACAGGCCCAGCACGACGCCGAAGGCCAGGCCGACGCTGGCGCCCAGGCCGAAGCCGGCCAGCAGGCGGAACAGGCTGATGCCCAGGTGCTGGCCCAGTTCGCCGCTCTCGGCCAGGTCGCGGGCCGTCAGCAGCACTTGCCAGGGAGACATCAAAATGTGCGCGGGCATCCATTCATAACTGGTGGCTATGCTCCATAGCAAGAGCAAGGCCAGCGGCGAGGCCCACACGGACCAGCGCGAGCGCACGAAGCGCCGCAGCCACGGCGTGCGCGCCGCCGCAGCCTGCGCTGGCGGCGCCGGCCTGGCGCGTGGCAAGGGGATGGCGTTGACGATGGAAGTCATGGCGTCCAGTAAGTTTGCAATTTCAACTGCGCCAGCGCCTGGTTGACGAACTGCGGCGCGAACAGGCTATCGACTTGCAGCGGGCGCGCGATCAGCCCCGCGCTCTTCGCATACGCCGCCTCGCCCAGGTAATGCTGGCGCAGGCCGGCCGTAAACAAGGGCGACCAGCGCGCCTGCCACGGCGTGTGGTCGCCCGCCAGTTCGCGCCGCACCACGCTTTCCACCTGGCCGGACGCGGCCTCGATGCGCACGTATTCGTCTTCGCCGCCGGCGCCGGCGGCCCGGTGGTGCTCGCGCACATAGGCCGTCACCACCAGCTGGGCCAGCTGCGGATAGCTTTTCAGGAAGCCGCTGTCGGCCCACAGTTCGGCGCGCATCTTCCAGTCCTGCGGCGGCGCCTTGCTGGACCAGATGATCTTGCCGACCTTCTTATCTTCCAGCAGGAAGGCGTCGCTGAGGGTAAAGAAGGCATCGGTGCCGCCCGTCGCCACGGCCGCCGCGCCGGCCTGCGGATTGAGGTTGAGGATCTTGACGTCGCGCAAGGTCATGCCATTCGCTTCCAGCAGGCGCGCAAACGGGTATTCCCACGGCCGGCCACGGTGCAGGGCAATCCGCTTGCCCTTCAAGTCCTTGATCGAGCGGGCCGTGGCGCCGTTCGGCACCACCAGATAGGTATTGCTGAAACTGCCGCCGGGCAGGATCAGGCGCGTCTGCAAGCCCGAGGCATTGGCGATAATCGACGGCAAGTCGCCATACTGGGCCAGATCGATCGAACGGTTGGCAAACGCTTCGTTGACTTGCGTCGCCACGGAATTGGTGGTGACGGGCACCCACTCCAGCTTCACGCCCAGCTTGCCCAGTTCGGCGGCCAGCCAGCCTTGCGCGGCCACCTGGGCGGCCGAACCGGCAAACACGGTCTTGCCGGATGGCGCCGTGCGCGCCACGACGGCGATGCGCACGGCGGCCGGCAGCGGCTCGGCGGCGGCCGCAATCGACGGCGCCAGCAGGCTGGCCGCCAAAGCGGCGGCGACTGCCTTGCGCCAGGTCAAACGTAAGAATTTCAATGACATTGCGGACCTGTTCTTGAAAGTTATACCAAGTCGGTGGCAGGAAGCAGGGAAAGAGCGCGCGCCGTGTCGATCAGCTTGCTCATCTTCCACTGCTGCAGCAGCACGCCGGGACCGAAGTCGCGCGAGCCGCCGATGGCTTCGGCCGCGATCTGGATCTGCGCGCCCTCTTCCAGCAGCAAAATGAATTCGGCCAGCTTCAGCAAGCCCTGCTTGCCCCACACGGTGGCGCCGCCATTCGCTTCCAGGATGGCCGTGGCGTGCGTGTTGCGCGCGATTTCGCCGAGGATGAATTCGACTTCGGGCTGGCGGCGGTCGATATAGATGGGAATTTCGCGTATCAGCTGGTAGCGCTGCACGGGCACGTAGCGGATCGGCAGGGTGCGGTGCGTCTGCGCCCACGCGCCGAGCGCCGGCGAATGCACGTGCGAGATCGAGGTGACCTCGGGCCGCTCGCGGAACAGTTTTAAATAGCGCGCGCCGCCGTTGTTGGCGTCGCCCACGATCACCGTGCCGTCCAGCGCCAGCACGGCCGCCTTCAGGGGCTGGCCGCGGCGGAACGGGCCCGGATCGTTGACCACCACCACCTTGTCGCCGCCCGGCGTGCGCTCGACGAAGCCCACCGTGCCGTTGGCCGTCAGGCTGCCCGTCTCGCGCAAGCCGTCGAAGGCCGTCTGCGCATCGCGCCGCACCTGCTCCACGAAGGCCAGTTCGGCCGCCGTCAGCTCCTGGGTTTCTGCTTGTGCTTCCGCTTGTGCCACGTCCGTCATGTCATGCTCCATTCAGTTTGGGTTAGGGATACGGGTCGCTCCTGCCCCTACTTTCGCAAGACGCGTGCCAGCGCCAGGGCCGGGGGAAATGGCGGATGGCTGCTGCTGGCGCAACAGCGGCTGCTGGCGCGGCAGCAGCGCGAGGCGCCGGCGCTGTCGGCCAGCCAGCAAGCACAGGGCCGCGCCCGATCCGGCGGACCAGGCCCCGGCAGCGGGCATGTTTCGTGCAGCGCCTGATCTTCCCTCACCTCACCAAGGAATCCCATGACTACCGCAACCTCCGCTGGCGCCGATACCGTCGATACCGTCTGGTTCACGCGCTGCCCCGTGCCCACGGCCACGGGCCTGGCCTACAAGCTGGGCTGGCTGGAAGAGGAATTCGCCCGCGACGGCATCGCCCTGAAAACCCTGCAGGAAGTGGGCGGCGAACTGGCGCGCCACCATTACGACCATGGCCTGTCCACGCTCGTGCGCGAAGGCGGCAACCTGCTGGCCCTGCCCGCGCGCGCGCAAGGGGCGCCCACGCGCCTGATCGGCCTCACATGGATAGACGAATGGCAAGCCATCCTCGTGCGCCCCGGCGCCGGCATCGCGACGCCGGCGCAGCTGCAGGGCAAGCGCCTGGCGCTGCCCGCCTTCCGCGCCGAGGATTTGCGCGAGAACCGGCGCGGCCGCAGCATCGCGCGCGGCATGAGCCTGGCCGGCTACAAGGGCGTGCTGGCGTCGGCCGGCTTGACGCTCGACGACGTGCGGCTGGTGGAAGTGGGAGGCGAGGCGCCAGCGGCGCAGAACCTGGGCGCGGGGCTATGGCAAGGCATAGGCCCGCTGCTGCGCGGCGAAGTCGACGCCGTCTACGTGAAAGGCGCAGCGGCGGCCGAGGCGGCACGCGCGGCGGGGCTGGAAGTGGGCATCGACATCGACGCCCTGCCCGACCGCCGCTTCCGCGTGAATAACGGCACGCCGCGCCCGATCACCGTGCATGAAACGATGCTGGAGCAGCACTTCGAGCTGGTCGTGCGCTTTCTGACGCAGACGCTGCGCGCCGCGCACTGGGCGCGCAACCACCAGGCCGACGTGCTGGCCATCCTGCAGGGCGAGACGCGGGCCGGCGCCGACGCCGTGGCCGAAGCCTACCGCGACGGTTTTCATTTGACGCTGGCGCCCGACCTGTCCGACGAGAAGGTGGCCCTGTTCCGCCAGCAGAAGGATTTCCAGCTGCAGCACGGTTTCCTCGACCGCGACGTCGACATCGATGCCTGGATCGACCGCCGCCCCCTGGAGGAAGCGCAGCGGCGGCTGGCAGCGCTGCTGCTGCAGGCGGCGTAAAAAAGGCCTGCGCATTCGCATGCGCTGGCCCCGGCATTGCCGCTCAGGCGGCCAGCGCCGCATGCGGCGCACTGGCCGGTTGCGCCAGCCGCTGCAGCGAATGGATGGTGGCCGCGCAAGCCGTGGCCAGTTCCGCGCCCTTGACCTTGAAGTGCTGGAAGTAGAACTCCTGGTGTTCGTGGCCCGCGTGGAAGTGGTGCGGGGTCAGCACGGCCGACAGCACGGGCACGCCCGTCGCCAGCTGCACCTGCATCATGCCGGAAATGACGGCGTCGGCGACGAAGTCATGGCGGTAGATGCCGCCGTCGACCACCAGCGCGGAAGCGGCAATCGCCGCGTACCGGCCGCTCCTGGCCAGCGCTTGCGCATGCAGGGGGATTTCAAAGGCGCCGGCGACGTCGATGACATCGATCTCGTTTTCGGCAAAGCCGAGGACCGCCATGTCAGCGATGAAGGACAGGCGGCATTGGGCGACGATGTCGCGGTGCCAGCCCGCCTGGATGAAAGCGATGCGCTTGCCGGGTGCGGCGTGTGAAGGTTGTGACATATAAGAAACTCCTGTTTTCAAGAATGATAAAAACAGGGCATGGGATCGAAGGGGATATGACAGGCGCAGAACAGCCGCGCCCTACTGGGCATGCAGACATACGCACGCGCACCGACGGCAAACGCAGGCCGTCCATGCGCCGGGCGCAGGCCGGCAGCAACACAATGATACATCCCGCTCTCTCTTTATCCGGACTATACCGTCGGCCCCGGAATCGCACCGGGTCTGCTGACCTTGCCGTCCCGGTCCGAAGACCGTGCCGGCAAGCGCTCGCGGGCTAGGCACGCATGCCATTACCGCCGGTGGGGAATCGCACCCCGCCCTGAGAACGTCGCGTGGCCGCCGCACAGGGTGCGGCAGCCACGCCCGGCGACTATAGCATATCGCCCCTGTCCCTGCCCCGCGCGCCTAGAACTGCAGCGTGTACGACGCCCCCACCGTGCGGCCCTGGCCGATGATGACGGTGTCGCCATTCACGGCGCCCGGCACGAAGCTGGTGAGCGTATGGTTGCGGTAGACCTTGTCGGCCAGGTTGTTCGCATACGCCGTGATCCGCTGCTTGCCGCCCGGCAGCACATACGACAGGCGCGCATTGGCCAGCGCGAAGCCGCCCTGGTTCAGCAAGCCACGCGCGTCGCTTTGCGGGTCGACATAGTAGTACTGCTTGGACGTGTAGCGCACGTCGCCGCTGAAGACCAGCTGCGCGCCATTGCCCAGCGGGTAGCGGTAGTCGGCTGCCAGCAGGGCCGTCACGTGGGGCGAGCGCACGAATTCATTGCCGGAACGGTCGCCGCCATTGTTCTGGATGGCGAAATCGTCGAATTCTGTGCGCAGCAGGCCCACGTTGGCGTTGATGTGCAGATTGTCCGTCGGCTGCGCCTCGACCTCGAATTCTGCGCCGTTCACGTGGGCCTTGCGCACGTTCTGCAGATAATTCACGCTTTGCGTGGGGTCGCCGTTGTACACGCCCGTGATATTCACCTGCACGTTCTTGTAGTCATAGTGGAAGACGTTGGCGTTGAAATTCAGGCGGCCATCCAGCCATTCGGACTTGATGCCCGCCTCGAACGAGTTCAGGGTCTCCGGCTTCACCGTGTTCAGGGCGCGCACGTCCGTGGCGCTCGTGTTGTAGCCGCCCGACTTGATGCCGTGCGCGTATTTCAGGTAGCCGCGCAGGGTGCGGCTGAAGCGGTACTCGGGCGTCACGTCGTAGGTCAGCGCATTCCACGTGGTCGAGGGATTCGACGTGAAGTTGTTGTTGGCCACGGAGGCGGCCGCGTAATTGCCGCCCCGGACCGTGTTCCACCAGTTGGAAGGATCGCCGAACGTCACCGTGTTCGATGCGGCCTGCACGCGGCGCAGGTCCAGGTCCTTGGTTTCCGTGGTCCAGCGCAGGCCGAACGTGGACAGCAGCTGCTCGCTGAAGTTGACGGTCGTGCTGCCGAAGATGGCCGCGCTGCGCGCCTTGTGCTGGTAGATGGTGCGGTTGTAGCCGACGGGCTGCGTGCTGCCCGCCAGCCCCGGCACCGTGCCGTTGGGCAGGCGCGCGCCGGCCGCATCGGAATCGATCTTTTCATTGAAGTAGAACAGGCCCGCCACCCAGCTCACGGCGCCGTTCTGCGGCGACGTCAATCGCAGCTCCTGCGACACCTGGCGGCTGCTCGCCTTCGAGCGGCTGCGCCCCACTTCCAGCGGCGTGTTATCGCTGTCGCCCGTCGCCTCGTTGCGGAAGTTTTCATAGCCGGTGATCGAGGTCAGGGTCAGCTCGCCCAGCGCGTATTCCAGGTTCAGCTGGGCGCCGCCCTGTTTCACGTCGCTGTCGGCCGGCGCGTTCGTGCTCACGTCGTCCGGATTCGTGCTGGGGACGTAGCCATTGCGGTAGACGCCATTGGCGCCATAGCTGGCCACCGTGGTGGTGGCGCCCTTGGTCGTGTAGTCGCGGTAATGCAGGTTCAGATTGGCCGTCAGGTCGCGCCCGATCAGGGCCTTGAGCTGGCCGCGGATGGCGCTGTCCTTGAGTTTTCCGTCGCGCTCGCCCGTAAACAGGTTGCGGAAGCGGCCCCGGTCCTGCTGCTCCGTGTGGAAGGACAGCCGCCCCGCCAGCACCTCGTCGACCAGCGCGCCGCCGATGGCCCCTTCGGCCAGCTTGGTGTCGTAGCTGCCGTAGTCCAGCTTGGCGTAGCCGCTGGACTTGAACGAGGGCTTGCGCGAAATGACGTTGATGGCACCGCCCGTCGTATTCTTGCCCCACAAGGTGCCCTGCGGCCCGCGCAGCACTTCCACCCGGTCCAGGTCGAACAGGGGAAAGCCCGTGGCGCTGGAGTTGCTGATGTAGACGTCGTCGAGATAGAAGCCGACGGGATTGGGGAAGTCGATCTGCTGCTGGCCCGCGCCGACGCCGCGTATCCACCAGCGCGGCCGGCCATGCTGCTGCGTGCCGGCCGAGGCGTTCGGCACGTAATTGAGGATTTCGCTGGCCGAGCGGCCGATGCCCGTGTCGAGCAGCTCCTTGCCGCCCAGGACCGTGATCGCGCTCGGCACCTTCTGCGCGGATTCCTCGCGCTTTTGCGCCGTCACCGTCACCGATTGCAAGGAGGCGCCCTCGCCGGCGCCGTTCGCGTCGGCCGTGGCGATGACATCGGCGGCAGGCGTTTCCGCATGGGCCATGCCATGGACGAGCATCCAGCCGCCGATGGCGAAGGCCGAGCGCAGCGCGCTGCGCACTGGCGTCAAATGGAAGGGGAATGAAGAAATGGCGGCGGGGGCAGTCGAACGGCGCATGGGTAATTATCCTTGAGTAAAGTCAAAACGCGAGATGGTGATGACTGTCATTGCAAGGCGCATGCCCGCTGCCGCAGCGCAGCAAAATGGGAGTCAAGTGCTTGATTTCAAAGGAAGACTAGCATGATGATAGTGCTGTTGATTTGGCAGCAGCGGCGCTGCCGCGTGCTGCCTGCGCGACAGCAGGCCATGGCGCTGCTGTCGCGGCAACAGGGGATACTTAGGCGGCGCGCAGCAGGGCCGACGTATGTCCGCGCACCAGCGGCAGCACTTCCTCGCCCACGCGGTAGGCCTCTTCCAGGTGCGGCGTGCTGGCCAGGATGAAGGCGTCGGCGCCCAGCTGCACCAGCTCGTCGAGACGCTCGGCCACCTGCTGGTAGCTGCCGACGATGCCCTGCGTCTGCCCGCCGCGCAGCAGGTTGAAGCCGGACCAGATGTTCGGCGCCGTGATCAAGTCCTTGTAGCTGTTCAGGGTGGTCGGGCGGTTGCCGCGCTGGCGCGCCGCGCCCACGGAATCGCCGCCATCGGCGCCGAGGAACTGGCGCAGGGTGGTGGCATCGACGGCGTCGAAGCCCTTGCGCACTTCGTCCCACGCCTCTTCTTCCGTGGCGCGGGCGACGATGTCGACGCGCACGGCGCACTTGATCTTGCGCCCCAGCAGCGCCGTCTTTTCATGCACGCGGGCGAATTTCTCGCGCAGCTGCTCGAAGGGCTCGAGCCACGTCAGGTAGTAATCCGCATGCTTCGACGCGGAACCGAGGGCCGCGTCGGACGAGCCGGAAAAATAAATCTCGGGGAAGTCCTGCTCCGCCAGCGGCGTGGCCAGGCCCGCATCTTCCACCTGGTAGAACTTGCCCTGGTAGGAAAACGGCCCGCCGCGCCACACGCCGCGCACCACGTCGAGGAATTCCGTCGTGCGCGTATAGCGGTCGTCGTGGCCGGCCGCATCGCCCCACCACAGCTGCGCCGGCCCGCCGCCGCCCGTGATGACGTTGTACAGGGCGCGCCCGCCCGTGGCCCGCTGCAGGCTGGCCGTCATGCGCGCGGCCACCACGGGGTTGAGGAAACCGGGCTGGAACGGGATCATGAAGCGGAAGGTGCGCGTCTCGCGCGCCAGCAGCGCGGAAATGGCCCACGGCTCGTCCGTCATGGGAAACGAGGGAATCAGGCCGCCCTGAAAGCCCGATATTTCGGCCGCGCGGGCGATTTCCGCCAGGTAGTCGATGTAGGTGAAACCGTCGGCGCCGCCGCCACCGAGGCCGGCCTGGCGCAGGTTGTCGTTGCCGGGAAACCAGTCGCCGCGAAACGGCGTGCGGGCGCGGTGCGAACTCGGTTCGCCATGCGTGGGAATGCGCCAGAAAAAATCGATTGCCATCAGGGATGCTCCTTCAGTAAGGTGGGTACAGGAATTCAGGCCGCTTGCCGTTGCGCGCTCAAGGCTGCCCGCACGCGTGGCAGCACATGCTCGCCGATGCGGTAGGCTTCCTCGAAATGCGGGATGGCCGCCAGCACGAAGCTGGACACGCCGGCCTGCGCATATGCCTCCAGCGCGGCGCCGACCTGCGCATAGCTGCCGACCAGGGCGCCATGGGCGCCCGTTTGCGCCTGCGCAAAGCCGGGCCAGAAAGCGGCCGCGCCATCGTCGAACGGGGCATCGTCGGCCAGCCCCGCCCCGCGGCGGTAGCGGCGCGCATCGCGCAAGGCTTCTTCAAGCGTTTCGCGGGCCAGCACGTCGATGCGCAAGCCCGCCGCCACCGTGCGGCCCAGCTGGAGCGCCTGCGTGTGCAGCCTGTCGATGGCCGGCTGCAGGGCCGCCACGGGCGCCGCGTCGAACACGTGCACGTCGGCCTGGCGCGCCGACAGGGCCAGCGCCTCGGGGCTATCGCCCGTCAGGTAGATGCCGTTGAGCGGGTGGTTCGCCAGCGGCCCCTTGAAGCCGCCATCCTGCACTTCGAAAAACCTGCCCTTGAAGCTGAAGGGAGAAGCATTCTGCACGCCGCGCGCCACCGTGATGAATTCATCGATGCGCGGCACGATATCGGCGTCCGGCGCCGCATCGCCCTGGCGCCGGCGCGCTGCCGCATCGCCGCCATGCGCGATCTGCCAGGCGAAGCGCCCGCCCGTGAAGCGCTGGAAGCTGACGGCGTTCTTTGCCGCGTACACGGCCGAACCCCAGGCCGCATCGAATTCGGCGATCAGTTTCAAATGGCGCGTGCTGCGCGCCAGGTAGCCGGCGACGATCCAGCTTTCATCGCCCTGCGTATCGTGGCGTACCTGGATGCCGTCGAAGCCGGACAGGTCCGCCGCGCGGGCGATCTGGTGCAGGTAGTCGTAATAATTGAATGGCGGACGCGCGCCGCGCGGGTCGCTCACGCCCGCCTGCAGGGGGCTGGGCGCGCCGGCGGCCCGTTCGCCGCGGCGCGTGACGCCCGGCGCCGCATGGCGGCCGTCGCCGCTGGTGGGCAATTGCCAGATGAATTCAATGGTCATGCATGGACTCCTGTCGTGGATAGAAGAAAATACCGCCGCACATTGCGCGCCGCGGCCTGCCCCACCCTCCTCGCAGAAAACATGCCATGTGCTGGACACCCACCGGCGCCCGACACTGCTGCCTATGCAGCAAGCAGCTGCACCCTGGCCAGCAGACTGCTGCATAGGCAGCAGCCATGAAAAAAGCCGGAGCCCGCATGGCTGCGGGTCCGGCTCCAGGGGAGAAGTCGCAAGGCTAATCGATGGCGCCCGCTTTTTTCAGGAAGGTGCGCAGGATGTTGCGGCTCAGGTTCAGGTGCTTGGCCGTGCGTACCTGGTTGCGCTCATTGCGCTCCCACGCGGCGCGCACCAGCTCCTGCTGCATGGCTTCGAATGCCACGGCTTCGCCCGAGTCGAGCAAGGCTTGCCAGGCGCGGGCGAAGCGTTCGGCGGCCAGCGAGTCGTCCTGCGCGGCCGCGCCGTGCGCCGCGTAGGCGATGTCGGCGCCGCCGGCCCAGGCATCTGGAGCAGGCACAGGGGCCGTCGCGGGTGCGGCAGCCACTGCGCGGTGCCAGCCCGACAAACTCAAGTCCTCGGCGCGCACGACGCCGCTGCGGCACACGAGCAGCGCGCGGTGGATGACGTTTTCCAGTTCGCGGATATTGCCCGGCCACGGATAGGCCAGCAAGGCTTGCTGCGCATCGGCCCCCAGCTCCACCTCGCCCAGGTGCAATCGCTGCGCATAGATGGCCATGAAGTGGCGCGTCAGCGGCATGACGTCGCCCGGACGCTCGCGCAGGGGCCGCAGCGGCAGGCCGATCACCTGCAGCCGGTAATACAGGTCCTCGCGGAAGCGCCCGGCCCGCACGGCTTCGGCCAGGTCCACATTCGTCGCGGCGATCAGGCGCACGTCGATGGGAATGGCGCGCCGCGCGCCCAGGCGCACCACTTCGCGCTCCTGCAGCACGCGCAGCAGCTTGACCTGCATCGCCAGCGGCAAGTCGCCGATTTCATCGAGGAACAGGGTGCCGCCGCTGGCCGTCTCGAACCAGCCCGGCTTGCCCTGCTGCGCGCCCGTGAACGCCCCCCGTTCATAGCCGAACAGTTCGCTCTCGACGAGGGTTTCGGAAAACGCGCCGCAGTTAATCGCCACAAAGGGCTGCTCGGCGCGCCCGCTCAAGCCATGCACGTGGCGCGCGATCAGCTCCTTGCCGGTGCCCGTCTCGCCCGTGATCAGCACCGTCGCCTCGCTGGGGGCGATGCGTTCGATCAGTTCGTGCAACTGGCGCGAGTGGGGGTCGGCAAAGACAAACGCCGTGGCGCGCACCAGCAAGCTCATTTGCTGCGGGTCGCGGAAGGCAACCAGCGCGCCGTCGTCATCGGCACTGCCCGCGCCGCGGGCCAGGTGGGCGCTGCGCGCAAAGTCGCTGCTGAAATTGTGGGCTAGGAGTTCCATGCGCCGACTATACCGCGCAAAAAGCGCCGGCGTGAACGAATGGTGCCGTTCTAGCTTATCCGGATTTTGCATATGCCCGCTGCTGCTCAGGTGCGGCTCCGGTGCTGGCCCGAACCTTGCAATGGCAGTGGAGCAGGCAATGTCGCCTGCCCACCACGGAACTCCCATGCCGCCACGCCAGCTCGTCCTGAATGTCTTCCTGCAACGCCACGGCCACCACCCTGCCGCCTGGCGCCACCCGTCCGCCAGCGCCAGCGGACGGCCCGACCTGGCCTGGTGGCTGCGCGCCGCCCAGCTGGCCGAGGCGGCCAAATTCGACAGTTTTTTCATTGCCGACTTCATCGGCCGCGCCGGCGACGTCGCGCCGGAAACGGGCCGCGCCGCCATCGGCCTGCCCTTCGAGCCCTTCACCCTGCTGTCGGCCATCGCCGCCGTCACCAGCCGTATCGGCCTGATCGCCACCGTCAACACCAATTATGAACATCCGTATCACGTGGCGCGCAAATTCAGTTCACTCGACCACCTGAGCGGCGGGCGCGCGGGCTGGAACGTCGTTTCCTCGTTCGGCGAACACACGGCGCGCAATTTCGGCATCGATGCACCGCGCAGTCACGCGGAGCGCTATGCGCGCGCCGACGAATTCGTCGCCCTCTCCAGGGCCCTGTGGGATAGCTGGGATGACGATGCCTTCGACCGGCCCGACCGCGCCAGCGGCCAGTTCTACCAGCCGGCGGCGGGCCACGCGCTGGACTTCCACGGCGAGCATTTCGCCTCGCAAGGCTTGCTGGACTTGCCCCGGCCCGTGCAGGGCCACCCCGTGCTGGTGCAGGCGGGCAATTCCGACACGGGCCGCGAATTTGCCGCGCGCCAGGCCGAGATGGTGTACTGCTCGGCCACCTCGCTGCCCGTGGCGCAGGCGTATTACGCGGACGTGAAAGGGCGCATGGCGAAATACGGCCGCGCCGAAGATCAGCTGAAGGTCACGCCAGGGCTGTCGGTGGTGGTGGCGGAAAGCGACCAGCAGGCGCAGGACCAGTTCGGCGAGCTGCAATCGCTGGTCGACTTCAGCAACCTGGAATTTGGCGGTTTTGACCTCTCCGGCTATCCGCTCGACGGTCCCCTGCCCGACCTGCCCTACCAGGCGGGAGACAACGGCAAGGGACGCTTTGCGCAGCAGCTGGAACTGGCGCGCCGCGAGCACCTGACCCTGCGCCAGCTGGTGCTGCGCTTTCGCGTCGCGCGCGGCCATTTGCAAGCGATCGGCTCCGCCAGGACGGTGGCCGACCAGATGGAACAGTGGTTCACGGAACGGGGCGCGGACGGTTTCAACGTCGTGCCGCCCCTGCTGCCGCAAGGCTTCGAGGATTTTACCCGCCTCGTGGTGCCGGAACTGCAGCGACGCGGCCTGTTCCGCACCGAATATGCAGGCAACACCCTGCGCGACCACCTGGGACTGGCGCGGCCCGTCAACCCGCACACGCGGGCGCGGGCCGCCTGAGCAGCGCTTGACTAGGCCTGGTCCGGGTCGAAGTGCTTGCGCAAGCCTTGCCAGCACTCGAAATAATCGCTTTGCAGCAGGCCGCCGTTCAAGGCGAATGGCGTCGGCTTGATGATGGTGCGCGTCTCGAACATGAAGGCCATGGTGTCGCCCACCTTCACGGGCGCCGACGTGTCGCTGTGCGAGGCGCGCTCGAAGGTCTGCGCATCGGGGCCATGGCCGGACATGCAGTTGTGCAGGCTGGCGCCGCCCGGCACGAAACCGGCCGCCTTGGCATCGTACACGCCGTGGATCAGCCCCATGAATTCGCTGGCCACGTTGCGGTGGAACCAGGGTGGGCGGAACGTGTGTTCGGCGGCCAGCCAGCGCGGCGGGAAGATGGCGAAGTCGATGGCGCCCAGCTGCGGGTTTTCGCTGGGCGCTTGCAGCACGAGGAAGATCGACGGGTCCGGGTGGTCGTAGCTGATCGAGCCGATGGTGTTAAAGCGGCGCAAATCATATTTATACGGCGCGTAATTGCCATGCCAGGCCACCACGTCCAGCGGCGAATGATCGAGCGTCGTGCGCCACAAATGGCCGCCGAACTTGGCCACCAGCTCGCACTCACCCTCGATATCCTCGTACGCGGCATGCGGCGTGAGGAAATCGCGGGCATTCGCCAGGCCGTTCGAGCCGATGGGCCCCATGTCCGGCAGGCGAAACGCCGTGCCGAAGTTTTCGCACACATAGCCGCGCGCCTGGCCGTCGGGCAGGGTCACGCGAAAGCGCACGCCGCGCGGAATGACGGCGATTTCCTGCGGCTCCAGCTCGATCAGGCCCAGTTCCGTGGCGATGGCCAGCCGGCCCTGCTGCGGCACAACCAGCAGCTCGCCGTCGGCCGAGTAAAAGAAGCGCTGCATGGGCCGGTTCGCCGCATACAGGTGGATGGCGCAGCCGCTCATCGCTTCGGCGCTGCCATTGCCAGCCATCGTCACGAGGCCATCGATGAAGTCCGTCGGCTGGCCGGCACCGGGCAGCGGCAGCGGATCCCAGCGCAGCTGGTTCGGCGGCGTCGGCGGCATCGCATGGAAATCGCTGACGATGCGGGGATTCGCCAGCAGGGTAAACGGCGGATGCCGGCTGGCCGGACGGATGCGGTACAGCCACGAACGCCGGTTCTGCGCGCGCGGCGCCGTGAAGGCCGTGCCCGACAACTGTTCCGCATACAGGCCCAGGGGCGCCTGCTGCGGCGAATTCTGTCCCTGCGGCAAGGCGCCGGGCACGGCTTCCGTGGCAAATTCATTGCCGAAGCCGCTTTGATAACCGGCGCCTATCATACGGGCTCCGCCAGGCCTTCGGCCGCGTCGCGCAGCAAGCCCTGCACCACGTCGGCCTTGCCGATGGCGCCCATGGCCAGCAAGGCGAAGCGGGCCAGCAGCAGCGGCGCGCGCTGCTCGCCCACGCCGCCCATGGTATGGCACAGCTCGGTATAAAGATTATCGAGTTCGATGTCCGTCATATTATCTCCTTGTTACGATTGTGTGCCGATGCCTGCCGCCGCCAGCGCTGCCGCCACCTGCCCCGCCTGCACCTGCCGCCAGCGCGCCAGCACGTGGCCGTCCGGGCGCACGAGGTAAAACGTGCCGGGCTGCGCATCGAACAGCGAGCATACCTGCGCCGTATGGTCCCAGGCGCACAGTTCCCCGCCTGTCCGCACGGGATTGCGGGCAATGGCCACGGTCGCCAGCGGCAGCGTGCCGCGCAGCGCCAGCAATTCCTCGGGCACCTGGCCATCGTCGCTGAAGTACAAGCCCGCAAACCGCCCCTGCCCCAGCCGCACCAGATCGGTAATATAACCGGCTTTCCGCGCGCCGTCCTGCAGCAGCGCCAGCGGACACTCGGGCAAGACCGTGCCCGGCGCGGGACCGGCGCCGAACGCATCCGCATCCGCCCCGTTCAACGGCGAGCGCGCATACGCGATGGCGCTGGTCTGGCGCGGATTGATCAGGGAACGCACGTGCGCATGCCGGCCCGCCAGGCCCAGCACGGCCGTGCGCATCAACTCGAAGGCCAACGTGGGCGGCGCCATGAATTCCGTGCTTTTCGTGCCGTGGCGCAGGTTTTCATGGGCCGCGTACACGCGCTCGTCCGAATAGCTGTCGAGCAAACCGTGCGGCGCCTGGCCCTGGACGACATAGGCGAGCTTCCAGGCCAGGTTGTCGGCGTCGTCGATGCCCGAGTTCGCTCCGCGCACGCCGAAGATCGGCACCAGGTGGGCCGCGTCGCCCGCGAACAGCACGCGGCCGTGGCGGTATTTCTCCAGCGTCAGCGCGTTTGCCTTGTAGATGGTGATCCACACGGGATGCCACGGCGCCGTTTCCCCCATCATGGCCAGCAGGCTGTCCACGCGGGGCGCCACGTTTTCCAGCAGCACGGCCGCCTGCGCATCCTCGTCGTCGCGCAGCTGGTAGTCGATGCGCCAGATGTCGTCGGGCTGCTTGTGCACCAGCACGGTCGAACCGGGATTCGACGGCGGATCGAAATACGCGAGGCGTTCCGTCGGACGGCTGCTGTTCAGGTGGATGTCGACGATCACATAGCGGCCCTCATAGCTGGTGCCCTGCAGTTTCAAGCCCAGCGCCTCGCGCACGGCGCTGCGCCCGCCGTCGGCCGCCACCAGCCAGTCCGTCTCGATCTGGTAGCTTTCATCGGGCGTGGCCACGCTGACGGTGACGCCGTCGGCGCGCCGCGCCACGCCCGTGACCCGCGTCTGCCAGCGGATATCGATCAATTCCGGCAGGCGTTCGGCCGCATCGAGCAGGAATTGTTCGATATGGTATTGCGCCAGGTTGAGCATCGGCGGCAATTTCTGGTGCGCGTCTTGCGGCATCGTAAAGTGCAGCACTTCTTCCTCGCGGTAAAAGCTGCGCCCGCCGGCCCACGGCAAGCCCTTGGCGAGAAAACCGTCGAGCGCGCCCAGGCGTTCGATGATTTCCAGGCTGCGCCGCGAAATGCAGATGGCGCGGCTGCCCGTGCAGACGCCGTCATCGGCTTCGATCAGCACCGAGCGCACGCCGTGGCGCGCCAGGCCCAGGGCCGTGGCCAGGCCCACGGGGCCGCCGCCGGCAATCACGACGGGCACATGCTGCGTGCCCGTAGCGGCCGGTTTGCCGGGCGGATAGACTGTCGGCACATGGGGATAGGGGTGAAACGTGTCGCTCATGATGGTGTCCTCTTCAAGAATGTTCCTTGCCGCGTGCCATCGGCAGGGTCAGCACGATGGCCGCGCCCGCCACCAGCAGCACGCTGGCGTACAGCAAGCCCGTGGCAAAGCTGTGCGTGAAATCCTTCAGCCAGCCCACGACGACGGGGTTCAGGGCCGAGCCGATATTGCCCGTCGCATTGATGACGGCGATGCCGATGGCGCGCGCGCCCAGGCTCAGCGCACGGTCCGGCGTCGTCCAGAAGACGGACATGGCCGTGTAGGCGCCCGTCGAGGCCATGCACACGCCCAGCAGCCGGACGACGGGATTGCCGGCATACGCGGTCAACAGCCAGCCCAGGGCCGACAGCAGCATGGGCCAGACGATGTGCCAGCGGCGTTCCTGCAGGCGGTCCGAGCGGCGGCCCCAGGCAATCATGCCGATCACCGTGCACACTTGCGGGATGGCCGCCAGCAGCCCGATCTGCGTATTGCTGGCGCCGCTATTGAAACTTTTCACGATCAACGGCGTCCACACGGCCACCATCGCCAGGGTGTTCACCAGGCAAAAATAGGCGATGCCGAATTTCAGCACCGTGGGCGAGCACATTTCCGCCAGCACGGAGGCCTGCGCCTGTGCCGCGGCCTGTGGCGCGGTCGGCTTGTACTCGGCCGCCAGCATGCGCGCCAGCACCTGCCGTTCCAGCGTGCCCAGCCAGTTCGCCTTGTGGGGCGCGTCGTCCAGGTAGCCATACACCATCAGACCCAGCAGCACGGAAGGCATGCCTTCAAGCAAGAACAGCCATTGCCAGCCCTTCAAGCCCCAGTGGCCGTCCAGGCCCAGGATCAGGCCAGACAGGGCCGAGCCGATGGCGGCCGTGACGGGCATGGCGATCATGAACAGGGCGTTGGCCCGCGCGCGGTAGGCGCTGGGAAACCAGTAGGTCAGGTACAGCAGCATGCCGGGCAAAAAGCCCGCCTCCGTCACGCCGACGAGGAAGCGCAACGCATACAGGCTGGCCGGGCCGCTGGCAAACAGGGTCGCCGTCGAGGCCAGGCCCCAGGCGATCATCATCGAGCCTATCCAGCGACGCGCGCCGATGCGCGCCAGCACGATATTGCTGGGGATGCTGCAAGCGATGTAGGCGATGTAAAACAGGGTGGTGGCAAAGCCGAACTGGGTGCCGGACAGGCCCAGGTCCTGCATCATGGTCAGGCCGGCAAAGCCGATATTGATGCGGTCGAGAAAGGAGAATACGAACAGCAGGAACAAAAATCCCAGCAGATGGCGCGATACCTTGCGCATCACCTGCTGTTCCAGTTGCACGGTGGCCGCGTCGAGGACGGGCGCATGGATGGCGGGGGGAGCCGCCGGGGCGATGGTCATGCTTGTCTCCATAAGGTGTCGCTCCCCCCTTGCTGTTTTTATGGGGTGGGAGCCGCCGGCTGATCCGGCTTGAGACACAGTATGCAGACGGGCAGGCTCAAGGCTGTCCCCATTTTGGGGACAGCTGGCCGCCAAAAGAACTAGTGGGCAGGGCAACGGCGGCGGTCCGCACGGACTGCCGCCCTCATGGCCCGATGCCGTCGGGCGGCGTGCTTAGCCGCGTTTCTTGATCGGCACGTTATCGACCTTTTGCTGGTCATAGATAAAGGAGCCGTGGCCGCTCCAGTTGTTGTCGGTGGCAAACGTCGCTTCGAACTGTGCCAGGTAGCTGCCGATGGCCGGTGGCGGCACGGACACGACATATTCGCCGCGCAGGCTGAAGACGCGCGTGGTTTTCCCCACGCCCAGGCCATGCACGGGTCCGCTGACGGGGCGGATCACCACGCGGCCGTGCGGAGGCGCGATCGACTGCGTGATCAGGGCTTCGCCGCTGACCGTGCCGTCGTCGGGGTTGTAGAACAGGGCCAGATTCAGGATGGGTGCGCCTGGCAGGCCGAGATTGCCGGCGATCAAATACACGTGTTCTACCGCATTCAATTCAGATGTGGACACAATGAACTCCTTCGGGGTGGTTCCTGAGCCAGGGAAACAGGAGATCGCGGGCTGCGACAGGCGCTGGCTATCAGCCTTGCCGACGGTTGTTTTGTTTCAACGCGTCAACACTCTGCAAGCAGCATAGGCCGTATTCCCGTATCAATACGCGCACATTATCACCTTGAATTTCAGCTATTTTATGCAGGCCCCGGCAACCAGGCAGCGCTAGCATCTATGCCGCTTGCGGGCCTAGACATAGCGCAAACAATTGTCGCTGGCTGGCAATGCCCAGGCGCTTGTACGCGCGCTTCTGGTAGGTGATGACGCTTGCCGGCTGCACGCCCATGGTCTCGGCAATCTCCACGGCCGTCAGTCCTTCGAGCACGCCGCGCAGGACATCGAGTTCGCGCTTGCTCAATTGCGGGCCATGCTGGCGCAGCCGGGCCAGCATCATGGGCGCGACGCCCTGCGCCGGCTGGCCGTTCAAGCTGTAGTGGTGCCTGGCCACATATGCAAACAGCGGCGACAGGGCTTCGATGCCGGCGATTTCGCCGGGCTGGAACTTGCCCTGGCTACTGTCGCGGTAAAAATTGACGGACAGCCAGATATCGCTGGCCGGCTGCACCAGCAAGGACAGCCGGTCCGACACATTCGGCCGCTGGTAGCAGGCGGCGCGGTAGCCGGGATGGCGGATCTCGTCACTCGCTTGCTGGTGCAGCACGATGGCGGGGTCGATTTTCGGCTGGGCGGCGGGGGCGATGACGCTCTGGTTGCCGTCGAGCGCGTAGTAGTGGCGGGCGTAGCTGTCCGCGATATCCTGCAGAAAGCGCCCGCCGCGCCGGTCGGCGACGGCCACCGTGCGCGGCCGGTTGCCGAATTCATACGCGAAGATCGTGCACTGGGCGATCGGCGCGGCCGTGCCGACCGTCTTCAGGATGGCGCCCGCCATGGCATTCACGTCGGCATGGCCGATGGCCGCCACCAGGTCCAGGGCGCGCCCCAGGTCCAGCTGCCCTTCCGCCTGCCGCCGCTCCACCCGCCAATAGCGCATCGCCGTCTCCCCTGCCCCGTGCGCTTACTGTGCGCGCTGCGGCAAGACCCAGTCCGGGCGGATGTAGTGGCAGGTATAGCCGTGCGGCAAGCGCTGCAGGTAATCCTGGTGCTCGGGCTCCGCTTCCCAGAACGGGCCGGCCGGCGCCACTTCCGTCACCACCTTGCCCGGCCACAGACCCGACGCGTCGACGTCGCGGATGGTCTCTTCGGCCACGCGCCGTTGCTCGTCGCTCGTGTAAAAGATGGCCGAACGGTAGCTGCTGCCGCGATCGTTGCCCTGGCGCTCCGGCGTGCTGGGGTCGTGGATCTGGAAGAAGAATTCGAGGATCTTGCGGTAACTGATGGCTTGCGGGTCGAAGATGATTTCGATGGCTTCCGCATGCGTGCCGTGGTTGCGGTAGGTGGCGTTGGCGACGTCGCCGCCGCTGTAGCCGACGCGCGTGGCCAGCACGCCCGGATAGCGGCGCAGCAAGTCCTGCACGCCCCAGAAGCAGCCGCCGGCCAGGATTGCGGTTTCATTGTCGTGTGCCATGGTGTCTTTCCAGATCAAAGTCAGAAACAGCTATCTTACCCTGTCGCCGCGTTTTCTTCAGCGGGCCAGCAGGCGTTTCAGCTGCGCCGCCTGGTAGGCGCCGATGGCGTCGTTGAACAGGCAGCGGATCAGGGGATCGTCGACGAGGTCGGCATCCCTCAGTTCGGCCTGCGTGGCGGCGTCGAAAGCGCCATCGTTGATGCGCATGTACATCGACGTCAGCGATTCGCCCAGCACCAGCGCCGCATGGCATTTCACCAGCGGCACTTGCGTCGTCCAGCCGGGCGCTTCACCGGTATCGGGCACGAGGTCGATCAAGTCGCCATGCGTGCGGTAATGCAGGACCGTGGCCTCGCCGTCGTGACCGTACAGCGACAGCCGCCACAGGCGCGGCTGCTGGAAGTAGCTGTCCTCGGGCAGCTCCATGTCGCGGTAGCGCTCAAGCAGGCCATGGCGGCAAAAGTCGAGCACCAGCGCCGTATCCTCGGCATCGAGGGGCGCGAAATGGCGCGCGATGTCCGCCGTGGCGGGCGGCGGCGCCTCCGGACGGTAGTCGAAATCCACGTCCTGCGGCCCCACCGGGATGACCCAGGGCAGCGGCGCCGCAGCGGTCAATCCTTGCGCGTCGAGCAGCACGGCCGTCGACGGATCGAGCCGGAAGATGTGCGCCGCGGGCAGCGCGGCGCCGATCTCCCGCGCAAACCGGGCGTACGTGATGGGGAACATCGCGTGGTTGTACCACGACCAGTCTTCCTGCACGAACTGGCAGGAGCTGGGCACGAGGTAACGGGGCGCCAGCGCGCGCAGCTGCGGCACCCAGTCGTCGGGCAGTTCCACCTGGCCCCGCGCCGCCTGCGATGGCGCGATGACGGCTATCTCGCGCATGGTCTGGAAGGGCCACAACACCATGTCCCATGGCGCGAACGCGGCCAGTTGCGCCAGGGTCTCCGGGCCGATCCAGGAATCGACGACGTTGAGCACGTTCAAGCCGGCGGCGCGCACCTGGAACAGCGAGTCGACATCGTCGTCCAGCGCCCGGCGCGGTATCACCTCGATGGCGCCCACGCGCACCGGCGCATCCACGTGCAGGCGCTCGACGGCGGTAAAACCGAGCGCGCGCAGCATGGCGAACAGTTCGTCGAAGACGCAGTACAGGTAGATGGGCGTGGCGCGGTCGAGCGCATCGAGGCTGTCGAGCGAGCAGTGGTCGTCGTGGAAATGCGAGATGAAGACGGCATCCCAGCGCAGCCGGCGCACCGCATCGAGGTCGAAACGCACGGAGGGGAATGCGTGGCAATTGCGGCTGAACGGGTTTTCGACGATGGGGTCGAAGGCGATGGCCGTGCCTTCGCATTCGAAGACATAGCCGGCGTGCAGGATGCGGGAGATTTTCAGGGGCATGGATAGACTAACGGCGACAAATCGCAGCTTCGGATTGGGCAGCGCGCATGATAGCTGAAAAGGCGGCGGCCCTGCCCCTGGTTTGCTTAGTACGGATTGTTCAGCACATCCATCGCGAAATACGTGAAGATCATGTCCGCGCCCGCGCGCTTGATGGCGCCCAGGGTTTCCTGCACCACGCGTCGCTCGTCGATGGCGCCCGCCTGCGCGGCGAACTTGATCATCGCGTACTCGCCGCTGACCTGGTAGGCACCGATCGGCAGGCGCGTCACTTCGCGCAGGTCGCGGATGATGTCCAGATAGGCTCCGGCCGGTTTCACCATCAGGGCGTCGGCGCCCTCCGCTTCGTCGATCAGCGATTCGCGCACCGCTTCGCGGCGGTTCATCGGATCCATCTGGTAGGTCTTGCGGTCGCCCTTCAGGGTGCTGCCGGCCGCGTCGCGGAACGGGCCGTACAGGCCGGAGGCGAACTTGGTCGAATACGCCATCACGGGCGTGTCGTGGAAGCCGGCCGCGTCGAGCGCGCTGCGGATGGCCGCCACCTGGCCATCCATGGCCGCCGATGGGGCGATGATGTCGGCGCCCGCCTGGGCGGCGATGACGGCCTGCTTGCCCAGGTTCAGCACGGTGCTGTCATTGTCGACCGTGTCGCCATGCAGGATGCCGCAATGGCCGTGGTCCGTGTATTCGCAGAAGCAGGTGTCGGACATGACCACCATCTCGGGCACCGCATCCTTGATGATGCGCGACATGCGCGCCACCAGGCCGTCCGGGTTCAGGGTGTCCGTGCCGTGGCTGTCCTTGTGGTGCGAAATGCCGAAGGTCATGACGGAACGCAGGCCGGCGCGCGCATAGCGCTCGACTTCCTGCGCCAGCTTCGCCTCGGGAATGCGGCGCACGCCGGGCATGGACGTGATGTCGATAAAATCGCTGGCGCCTTCGTCGACGAAGATCGGCAGAACCAGGTCGCGCGGATTGATCTCGGTTTCGCGGAACAGTTCGCGCAGTTGCGGGGTCGCGCGCAGGCGGCGCATGCGCGAAGTGGGAAATTGTGCTGGCATGGGGTGACTGGCTTCAGGTTGAGAACGCCGGTAAGTATACGCCGATCGCGCCGATCGCGCCCGGTCGCCCGCCAAAAAAGCCGCCCAGGTCAAGAAACGCGCGCCTGCCTGCTCATGGCGCGCTCAGCATGGCGGCCAGTTGCCAGCGCATGTCCGCCGCCAGCTGCACCAGCATGGCGCCGCGGCGGCGCGCATCGGCGCGCTTTTTCGACGGCACCTGGTCCAGCTCCGGCATCCGGCAAGGACCGCATGGCAGGCGATAGTTGCCGTCGCTGGCGGGCAGCGCATGCAGCTCCCGCCACGCCTGGTCGTAATCGCAGCTGATGTGGCGGCGCCGTCGCCAGTTCAGCGCGATGCGGTTGGCATTGCTGACCAGGCTCACATGGTCGCAGCCGAAAAAGTCGCCCAGGTCGCGCAAGGCGGCCACCATCAGGTTTTTCGGCCGGCAGCCGTGCAGCGCCCGCGTCGCGTCGCGCACGGCCTGCGCGCCCGCCTGCGAGCGCAAGCCCTGCAGCGCGCCCAGCGCGATGGCGCCGCCGCCGGGCTGCGGCCGGAACAGGAAACTGGCCAGGTACAGCGAGACGCCATCGCGCGTCAGGCGCAGGCACAGGTCGCCCTCGCGGTGGCTGTCGTGGATGGCCGTCAGCTGCAGGCGGTAGGTGGCGCCGTCCTTGCCCTCGATGGCGGCCAGCACCAGCGGGCGCCGCGCCGCATATTCCACCAGTGGCCGTGCGCCCGCCTGCCACAGGAAGCGGTAATGTGCCTGCAGCAGGCTGACGCGCGCCGCGCAACCCAGCTGGCGCGATGCGTACGGACGGTAGATTTTGTATAGCAGGCTGGGATGGGCTTGCGCCAGCGCCGCCAGGCCCGGCGTTTCGGTGATGAAGGCTTGCCAGCGCGCGCGCTGCACGGGGAACACCAGCGCACCCAGCGCGGCTTTGATGCGATGACCATGCTGGTGCAGTGCCTGCTGCGGCGCTGCGGCGGATTCCCCGCTGACGGTAAAAGTATGCATGGAACGGCTCTACGACGGATCGGGACAGGCAATCCGCGGCGCACCGCGGGCAGCCCGGAACAGGCGGCTGCGCGCACGCAGCCGCTCTACGCCGGGTAGAGCGGATGATAGGTGGGAGCGAAAACAAAGGGGGTTACAAGTTGGTAATGTGCCGCAGGGGGATCACGGCGTCGCGGCAGCGCCCATCGGCCGGCCCGGTTTTCCGTAACGGGCCACCAGCCTGCGTCGCGCCGGTTTTTCCAGCCGATGGTAGCTGAGGCTGCTCAAGGCGATCAGCACGGCCGTAAACAAGGCGGCGCGGACGGCGGTCGGCGCCATGCCGGCACCCGGTATCAGGCGCAGCAAGGGATTGATCAGTATCAGACCCAGGGGCACATGCAGCAAATAAACCGCATAGGAAATATCGCCGAGGAAGGCCGACATTTCTCTTCCAGGATACGCGGACGGATGGCGGCCAGCAGCCGCAGCAGCGCCGGAAACAGGGCCATGATCGCGACGACATCCAGCATCAGGTCGACGCTCTGCCCCTTGCGGGCAAGCAGGACGGCCAGGGACAGCGCCGCAGAATAAGCGAATATCCAGGCTTGCCTGCGGTGATAAAACAACAAGATGCCGGCCGAAAAGCCCGGCAGGCCGCGCAGCAAACCTTCGAGCACATCCGCAGGCCTATAAACCTGTGGCCGTGCATCCAGACCCGCGTTTAGACGAGGCGTAGCCTCAGCCGCAATCCCGGTGCCGCGTCCTCGATTTCCAGGCTGCCGCCATGCAGGACGGCGATGGCGGCCACGATGGACAGGCCCAGGCCATTGCCGGGCAAATGCCGGCTCTTGTCGAGGCGATAAAAGCGCTGCGTCAGCTTCGGCAGCTCTTCCGGCGGCACGCCGGGGCCGTTGTCGCGCACGGCCAGCCAGCTGCCCTGCGCATCGCTGCCGGCCGACACTTCCACCGTGGCGCCCGGTCCCGCGTACTTGATGGCGTTATCGACCAGGCTGGCCAGTGCGCTGCCCAGCAGGTTGCGGTCGCCGCGCGCCGGCACGCCGTCGCCATACATCTGCACCAGCAGCACGCCCTGCTCGTCGGCCGTCGCTTCGTACATTTCCACGATATCGGCGCCGATCTGCTGCAGGTCGATGTCATCGAAATTCTCGGGACGCATGCCCGATTCGGCCGCCGCGATCTGCAGCAGCTTGTCGAACACGCGCGTCAGGTCGTCGATATCGTCGATGGCCGCCTGCGCCGCGCCGGCATACGCGGCCACGCTCTGCTGCTGGCGCAGGGCGCCATCGAGCTTGTTGCGGATGCGTCCCAGTGGCGTGCGCAAGTCGTGCGCGATGGCGTTCGACACATGGCGCACGCCATCCATCAGGTGTTCGATGCGGTCGAGCATGCGGTTGATGTCGCGGCTCAGCAAGCCGAATTCATCTTCGCTGGAGACGGGAATGCGCCGGCTCAGGTCCCCTGCCTCGATCTCGGCCGCCGTGCGGCGTATCTGGCCGATGCGCGCCTCGAGCTGGCGCCGGAACAGCCAGGCGCCCGCCACGGCCAGCAGGACGGCGACGCCGCCGCCGAAGGCCAGCGAACGCAGTACCAGGGTGCGGATCGATTCGCCCTCCTCCATGTCGCGCCCGACGAACAGGCGCGCGCCGCCATCGAGGTCGCGGATCAGCAGGCGCGCCGGGACGCGCCGGCCTTCGCGCGTGACGTCGCGGTGCAGCAGCTGGCCCACGGGACTGGCGGTGTCGGGCCAGGCCGACAGGTTGCCTGCCACGCGATGGCCATCGGCGCCCACCAGCAAGAAGATTTCCGTGTCGCTGTCGGTGCGGTCGGTCAGCAGATGGGCGATTTCCGCCGCCGTGCGGCTGGCGTCCTCCGGCCGGTACAACGCGGCCAGGCGCTCGGACAGCAGCACCAGCTTGCGGTCCACGCTGCGATCAAGCACGCCGATGGTGCCGAAATAGAACAGGCCGCAGACGACGGCGATCGACAGCGCCACCAGCACGCCATAGCCGAGCGCCAGGCGCGCCGCGATCGAACGGTGTAGGCTACGCACTATCGAGCACGCCCAGGGTATAGCCGACGCCGCGCACCGTGTGGATCAGCGGCGGCGTGAATTCCTTGTCGACCTTGGTGCGCAACCGGCTCACCTGCACGTCGATGACATTCGTCTGCGGGTCGAAATGGTAGTCCCACACGGCTTCGAGCAGCATGGCGCGGGTGACGGACTGGCCCTGATGGCGCATCAGGTATTCCAGCAGGCGAAATTCGCGCGGCTGCAGGGCGATCTGGCGGTTGGCGCGCGTCACGCGCATGGTGCGCATGTCGAGCACCAGGTCGGCCACCTGCAGCTGCGTCGACTCGGGCACGGGCGCGGCGCGGCGCAGCAGCGCCTCGATGCGCGCCAGCAGTTCGGCAATGGCGAACGGTTTCGACAGGTAGTCGTCACCGCCGCTGCGCAGGCCGCGCACGCGCTCGTCGACGCTGGACAGGGCCGACAGCACCAGCACGGGCGTGTTGCGGCCCATGCCGCGCAGGCGCGCGACAATGGCCAGGCCATCGATTTCGCCGGGCAGCAGGCGGTCCAGCACCAGCGCATCCCAGTCCTCGCCGCAGGCCAGGCGCATGCCGTCGATGCCGTTGTCGCAAGCCGTGATGTCGTGGCCCGCCTCGCGCAGGCCGGCACAAATGTAGCGGGAAGTTTCAGCTTCGTCTTCGATGACCAGGCAGCGCACAGTGGTTCCTTGTAAAAATCGGGGCGGCAGATACGCGCAGCATACGCCAGGCGCGCGCCACTTGCCAGCCCCGCGCGCAGGCACCCTGCGTGGCCGGCGGCGCGCACCAGGCGCATATCAGCCTGGCAAGGCGCCCCGCCATCGCGGTTCCAGTGCGGCGCTGCGCGCGTGCGGCGGCCGATGGCAGGGTCGGGTACAATACAGCCTCGACAATGTATGGCCGCGCCCGCGCGCGCATGTGCGCATGTTTTACCGGCGGCGTCAGGTTTGCCGCGGCCTGCATCGACACCATCGCCACTAACGAACAAAAGGCTCGCCGCCACGCTGGCGCGCGCCACAGACAAATACAGCCATGAAATCGACCCCCTCTCTCGCACTGGCGCTGGCCATGGCCATCACCTGCGGCGCCGCTGCCGCCAAGGACACCAAGCAAAGCATGCTGTTTGACGAAATCGCCATCGGCAGCTGGAGCACCTCGGCCGAGCTGGGCGCCATCACCACCTCGGGCAACACGGTCGGCACCTCCGTCACGGGCAAGATCGACGCGCGCCAGGAGCTCGACGACTGGAGCAATCAGTACATCTTCAGCGGCTACTTCAAGGAAGACGAAACCACCGACGACGACGGCAAGAAGGTGCGCGAACGCTCGGCCGAGCGCTTTTCCGCCTCCGCCAAGGCCGCCTACAAGCTGATGGCCGACCACGAAAAGCTGTTCGTGCTGGCCTCGCACGTCAACGACAAGTTTGGCGCCTACACCAAATACTCGACCCTGGCCGTCGGTCATGGCTCGCGCTGGTACCAGTCGAACGACAAGAGCGTCGACGTGGAAATCGGTCCTGGCTATTTCAGCGGCACCAATGACGCGGGCGAATCGGAACACGGCCTGACGGTGCGCGGCGCGGCCGCCATGAAGTGGAAAATCAGCCAGTCGGCGATGTTTACGCAAACGATCAGCGTCGAACGGGGCACCTCGAACACCCACTCGATCGCCGAGACGGCCCTCAGCACCAAGATCAACGGCACCATGCAGATGAAGGCGGCCTTCAGCGCCCGCAACGACACGCGCGTGCCCGACGACAAGAAGAACACGGATACGCAAACCTCGCTGACGCTGGTCTACTCGTTCTAGGACGCGCGCCCATGCTGATGCGGCGTCTGCGCGTATGCGCCCTGCTGTGCGCCGCGGCGCTCCTGAGCGGCTGCGCCGCCGTCACCGTCAGCGCCATTTCGCCGGCCGACTACCTGCAGCAGCGGCGCGGCGACATCCTCACCACGGGCAAACTCAGTGCCTCGGCCAGCGAGGTGCTGCGCATCATCGGCAGCGACATCGCCGCCTGCGAAGCCAATACGGGCAGCTGCCGCGCCGACCTGGCCCGTTCCGAGCTGCTCAGCGACGAGCAGCGCCTGGCGACCTTGTCCGAACTGTGGCTGGAAAGCGCGCTGGCGGAAGAAAAACAGGTCGGCCGCCCGAGCGCCGAACTGCTGGCCGCCTGGCTGGAATCGGCCCGCTACGCCTACGCCTACCTGTTCTACACGACGCGCACGCCGGGCCAGCGCGCCTTCGAGGAGCGCCAGACGCAGATCCGCGACTACTATAACTACGCCGTGCAAAAAGCCGTCGGCAACCTGTTCCGCCACCGCGGCGAATACCGGCCGGACGGCCACGTGATCCGCGCCGCCGGCTGGGAAATCGACAGCGAACTGTCGGCGCTGCGCCTGCCCGAAGACGGCACCCTGCCCGACGAACTGCTGCCGGCCACCTCGCTGTCGTTTTCCGGCCTGCGCAATGTCTACCGGCGCGACGGCTTCGGCGCCGACCTGGTGGCCGTCATGCCCAAGCCACAGGCATCGAAAGGCGAGTATGTGCCATACCAGGAAACGCGTTTTCCCGTCGTCACGGCGCTGATCCGCTTCGACGGCAACAGCCTGCAGGAAGTGCTGGCCACGCAGCAGCTGATGGTGATGCTGGTCGACCCGACGCGCAGCGAAGCGACGCGCATGGCGGGCCAGGAACTGCCTGTCGCAGCCAACTTCACGGCCGGCTATGGCTTGTGGCTGGCCCGTTCCGGCTTCGGCGTGCAGGCGCTGCGCACGCTGTTCGGCCGCGCCGACGGCATTTCGCGCCCGCAGGTGCACCTGATGCAGCCGTACGACCCGAGTAAGCGCACCATCGTCATGCTGCATGGCCTGGCCAGCAGCCCGGAAGCGTGGATCAACGTGGCAAATGAACTGATGGGCGACGAGCAGCTGCGCCGCCGCTACCAGATCTGGCAGGTGTATTACCCCAGCAACGCGCCGCTGGCCGCCAACAACGTCGCCATCCGCAAGGCGCTGGAAGCCACCCTGGCGCATTTCGACCCGTCGGCCAAGGCCGCCGCCGCGAACGACATGGTCTTGATCGGCCACAGCATGGGCGGCGTGTTGGCGCGCCTGATGGTCTCGGACGCCAGCAACACCCTGCTCGACGCCATCACGGAAGAATACAATTTGAAGGGCAAGAAGGCCGAGAAAGTGCGCGCCGGGCTGCAGCCCTACCTCGATTTCACGGCCATGCCGCAGGTGAACCGCGCCATCTTCATCGCCGCGCCGCACCGCGGCACCTCGTTCGCCAACCACAAGGTGGCGCGCTGGATCGCCAACCTCGTGACGCTGCCCATCACCATGCTCGACCAGTTGTCGGACGCCGCCGGCAGCCTGGCGCAGCTCGACACGGGCAGCAGCGAACCGCTGCGCATCCCCAACAGCATCGATAACCTCAGCGACAAGGACCCGTTCGTGCGCCTGGTGGCGGACCTGCCCATCAGCCCGAAAGTGCGCTACTACTCCATCATGGGCAACGACACGCCGGAACTGCCCCTGCTTGAGTCGAGCGACGGCGTGGTGCCCTACGCCAGCGCCCACCTCGATGGCGCGCTGTCCGAAAAAGTCATCCCCTCGTGGCACAGCGTGCAGGAAAGTCCGCAGGCGATTCTGGAGATACGGCGCATCCTGCGCCAGCCCGACAGCCTGCCTTAGGCGCCGTCACGCCCGCAAGGCGCCCAGCGCAATGGCGGCTACCGCCAGCGCCGTCTGCGGCGGCGTGCCGTCCTCCAGGTGCCAGGCCGCCGACAGGCCGGCCCACGCGGCGACCCACGCCACGAGGCGCGCCGGATCAAGGCGTGCCTCACCGGCGATCACGCTCACCTGCCGCTGCAGCCGGCCAGGCGCAGTGGCCAGCGCAGCATCCGGGTTACACAGGATATTGGCGAAATCGAAGCCCCGCTCCCCCACATAGCCTTTCGGATCGATGGCCAGCCAGCCGCGCGCGCCGCCATCGAGCACGTTGCCGTGATGCAGGTCGCCATGCAGCACGACGCTGTCCTGCGGCGCCGCCAGCAAATCCTGCGCCACCGCGTGGCAGGCGGAAAACACGCCGCCGTGCGCAGCGGCGGTAGCCAGCGCGGCAAAGCAGCCGGACAAGGCAGGCAGCGCCGGCGCCACGGGCCGCGGCGCATGCAGGCGTGCCGCCACGGCGCACAGGATGCCGGTGGCGGCCGCGTCGCCCGCCTCCCCCGCGTGCGCCAGCGCGTCCAGCGCACGGGAACCCGGCGCCCGCTCGAGCAGCAGGACGTCATCGTCAGGGCTTGCTGCCAGCACGCGCACGGCACCCTCGCCATCCCACCAGCGCAGCACGGCGCCGGCGCGCCCCTCGTCGCCACCCGCCGACAGTTTCAGCATGGCCGGCTGGCCGCCACGCAGCACGGGCAGCAGGCATGCGCCGTGCGTGTGCACGGGCAGGCCATCAGCCTGCAATGACCATTGCTGGAGATAGTCGGCGATGCGGTTCCGGTAATCCATGGGCAATCCTGCGCTCAAAATCAAGCCATCACTATACGGGACAGCACGGTGCGCAGCCCGTTCACGCCGGCTCGCGCCACTGGTCCTTGATCTCCAGCATGGCCGGCAAGTGGTCGATGAACAGCGCCAGCAGGTCCGGGTCGAAGTGCGTGCCGCTGTCGCGCTGCATGGTGGCGATGGCTTCGTCGATCGTCCAGGCGGGCTTGTAGGGGCGTTCGCTGGTGAGGGCGTCGAAGACGTCGGCGATGGCGACGATGCGCCCTTCGTGGGGAATTTCCTCGCCTTTCAAGCCTTGCGGATAGCCGCTGCCATCCCATTTTTCATGGTGCGTCAGGGCGATGGTGCGCGCCATTTTCAACAGGCCGCCCGCGTGCTCGCCGATGATGGCCGCGCCGATCTCGGCGTGGCTGCGCATGACTTTCCATTCGTCCGCATCGAGCTTGCCCGGCTTTTGCAGGATGGCGTCGGGGATGCCGATCTTGCCGACGTCGTGCATGGGCGCCGCATTCAGCAGATCCTCGGCCCTAGCCGCGCTGTAGCCGGCCGCCAGCGCCAGCTGGCGCGCGTAATAGCTCATGCGGATGACGTGCATGCCCGTTTCGTTATCCTTGTACTCGGCCGCCTGGCCCAGGGTCTGGATCACCTGCAGGCGCGAGCGGCGCAATTCCTCGGCGTCCACCAGCGACAAATGCGTGCGCACGCGGGCCCGCACGATGGGCGGGCTGACCGGTTTCGTGATGTAGTCGACGGCGCCGGCGTCGAAGCCGTCCGCCTCGTCCTTCACGTCGCACAGAGCGGTGACGAAGATGACGGGGATGGCTGCGGTGGCCGGCATGGCTTTCAGCTGCCGGCACACTTCATAGCCCGTCATGGCCGGCATCATGATGTCGAGCAGGATCAGTTCGACGGGGTTGTTCTGCGCCAGTTCCAGCGCCTTCTCGCCATCCTTGGCATACAGCAGGCGGTAGTCGTCCTGCAGGATCTGGCGCAGCACCTGCAGGTTCGTCGCTTCATCGTCAACCAGCAACAGGGTTGGTTTGTCTTCGTGTAAGGTCATCTCAAGCCCAATATCAGGAATGGTCGGCCGGCGCAGGAGCATCCAGCCAGTCCAGCAGCTGGCGCAGCACGCCCGCGGCGCGCGCGAATTCGAAGTCGTCGATGGCGCCGGCCAGCGCCTGCAGGCGCAGCTGCTGGCCATGCGGCGCCAGCATGGCGGCGATCTGCGCCATCAGGGCGTCGTCGAGCTGCCCGCCCTCCAGGCTGGCGATGGCTTGCCGCAGCAAGGCGCCGGCGGCGACGCCGTCGAGCGGCGCCGCATCCGCGGGCGCTTCCATGACCGCGGCCGGCAGCGTTTCAGTCCCCTCTTCCAGCTCGGCGCCCAGCGCCGCAAAGGCGGCCGCCAGCTGTGCCAACAATTCGGTAACGGGCTGCTGGCGCGCGATCGCTTGCTCGATCCGGCCCAGCAGGCGCTCGACCTGCACCAGGCACAGGTTGCCCGCCGCGCCCTTGACCCGGTGCAGCAGGTGGCCGGCCACGCTGCTGCCGCCCCGTTCCAGTTCCGTGGCCAGCAAGGCCGCGCAACCGCCATTGGCCTGCACGAAGCGCGCGATGGCACGCTGCAGGGTGTCGCGGCCGCCCCACAGCGCGACGCCGCGCTGCCAGTCCACCTGGCCGGCCGTGGCGCCCGGCGGGGCCGCCGCTTGCGCCGCCTGGACGACGGAGATGTCGAGCAGGCGCGCGATTTCCGCCGTCAGCTTGTGCATTTCCAGCGGCTTCGAAGCGAAGCCGTTCATGCCTGCCGTCTGCGCCGCGCGCCGGTCCTGTTCCAGCACGCTGGCCGTCAGGGCGATGATGGGCGTCGCCTTCAGGCCCTGTTCGCGCTCGTGCACGCGGATCAGGCGCGCCGCCTCCAGGCCATCCATGCGCGGCATCTGCACGTCCATCAGCACGATGTCGAAGCTGCCCTTGCTGAATTCGCGCACGGCGCTCTCGCCATCGCTGGCGGCGATCACCTGGTGGCCGGCAGCGCCCAGGCTGATCAGCAGCAGCTCCACGTTCTGCGGCACGTCGTCGGCCGCCAGGATGCGCAGCGGCGGCAAGGCTACCACGGGCTGCTCGCTGCGGCGCAGGACGGCCTTGCCCGGCGCCAGCGGCAGCAGCACGTGGAACACGCTGCCCACGCCCAGCGTGCTTTCCACCGTGATGGTGCCGCCCATCAGCTCGACCAGCTGGCGCGAAATCGTCGTGCCCAGGCCCGTGCCGCCGAAGCGCCGGCTCATCGAGGAATCGGCTTGCGTGAACGGCGCGAAGATTTTCTCCAGGCGGTCGGCCGGTATGCCGATGCCCGTGTCGTGCACGGCGATATGCACGCTGGCGCCCTGCATGTCGACCGCCACGCGCACATGGCCCGCTTCCGTAAACTTGACGGCGTTGCCGATCAAGTTCGTCAGCACCTGCTGCACGCGGCGCGCGTCGCCCAGGAAGAACTGGCCCATGCCCGGGTCGACGTCGACAAGCAGCACCAGCTCGCGCGCGCGCGCCGTGATGCGCAGGGAGGCCGCCACATGGTCGACCAGGTCAGGCAGCGAAAAGTCCACCAGTTCCAGCTCGGTGGCGCCCTTTTCCAGCTTCGCCGTGTCGAGGATGTCGTTGAGCAGTTCGAGCAAGGAGCGCGCCGACTGGCGCACCGTGCCCAGGTGGCGGCGCTGCAGGCTGTCCAGGGCCGTCCCCAGCAGCACTTCCGTAAAGCCGATGATGGCGTTCATCGGCGTGCGGATCTCGTGGCTCATATTGGCCAGGAAGCTGGTCTTCGACTCGGCGGCCAGTTCGGCGCGGTCTTTCGCCGCGCGCAGGTTTTCCTGCATGGCGCGGCGCTCGCTGATGTCGGTGGCCAGCTTGACCACCTTGAACGGCTTGCCATCCGTGTTGAAGATCGGGTTGTACGACGCCTGTATCCACACTTCCCGGCCGGCCTTGTCGATGCGCTTGTACTCGCCCGTATTGAATTCGCCCTGCGCCAGCTGCTGCCAGAAAGCCGCATACGCGGGCGAGGTCACATAGGCCGGTTCGCAGAAGATGCTGTGATGCAGGCCGCGCACGTCGTCGAGCTGGTAGCCGACCAGGTCGAGGAAGTTCTGGTTGGCTTCCAGGATGCGCCCTTGCAGGTCGAACTCGATGACGGCCAGCGCGCGCGAGATGGCCGTCACCTTGCCCTCGTATTCGGCGTTGCGCAATTCGCTTTCCGTGATGTCGAGGATGACGCCGTCGATCCAGCGCACCACGCCGTCGTTGTCCAGCACCGGGCCGCTGCTTTCGCGCACCCAGCGTTCGCGCCCGTCGCGGTGGATCATGCGGTAGACGTTTTCAAAGTCGCGCTTTTCGCCGGCCGCCTGCACGCAGATGTCATTGACGCGCTGGCGGTCGTCCGGATGCACCAGCTCGAAGATGCTGACGCGGCCGTCGATGAAGTCCTGCGGCATCCAGCCCGTCAGGTTGAAGACTGCGTCGCTGATGAAGATCATCTTCCACTCGGGCGCGAAGCTGCAGTGGAAGGACACGCCGGGGATATTGCGGATCAGGGTGCGGTACTGGCGCTCACTGTCCTTCAGCGCCTGCTCCATGTTGCGCGAGGAGCGCATGTCCGTCACAAAGGCCACGAACAGGGGCTGGCCCGGCGTCTCGATCTTGCCGATCGCCACGCGCATCGGCAGCACGGCGCCGTCGCGGTGCCGGCCTTCCAGTTCGCGGCCGCTGTCGAGGATGCGCGAGGCGCCCGTTTCCAGGTAGTCGCGCAGATAGCCCTGGTACTGGGATGCATCGGCCGCCTGCAGCAGCAGGCTCGCGTCGCGCCCCACGATATCGGCCTCGCGCCAGCCAAACAGGGCTTCGGCGGCCGGATTGAAGGAACGCACCTTGCCCTGGCCGTCGATGGTGATCAGGCCGTCGGCGGCCGTGTCGACGATGGCGCGCAGCCGCGACTCGCTGGCGCTGGCGTGGCGCAGCAGCTGGCGGTAGCGCAGCAAGCCGTTCGCCGCGGCCACGAAGACGGTCAGGGTGACGGTGATCAGGGCCACGGCCAGCGCCACGAACGACGCCTGCACGGTAATCGTGTTGTCGCCCACCGTGGGCGTGCCGGAAAAGCGCGCCGCCAGCATGCCCGTGTAATGCATGCCGGAGATGGCCAGGCCCATCACCACGCTGCTGACCAGCAAGGATGCCAGCGGATTGAGGCGCTGGCGCAGCGCGTTCAGGCCGAAGCGTATCCACAAGGCCAGCATGGCCATGACGACGGCCACCAGCAGCGACAGCGCGAACAGCCACGGTTCGTAGTGCAGGGTCAGCGAAGTCTGCATGGCGGCCATGCCGCTGTAATGCATGGAGCCGATGCCCACGCCCACCAGCACGCCGCCCACCACCAGCTGGCGCCAGCTGATGCGTGGCCGCGCCAGCAAGTGCAGCGCCACCCACGAGGCCGCCATGCCGGGCAGCATGGACAGCAGGGTCAGGCTGGGATCGAAGGAAACGCGCGTGCAGATGTCGAAGGCCAGCATGCCGATGAAGTGCATGGACCAGATGCCGCCGCCGAGCGCGATGGCGCCCGTGACGATGGCGGTCTGGCGCTGGAAGCCGCGCTCGCTGCTGCGCGCCATGCCGGCGATCTGCAGGGCCATGAACGAGGCAAAGATGGCGATCGCGATGGAAAACAGCACCAGCCAGTAATTGTGCGTGCCATAGATATACGGCAGCGTATCGGACGATACGGCGAACATGGAGCTAAACATACGGTCGTGGCATAAGGTGAGTGAAACGTGACGTCGCAAAACATGACGGCGCACCGCGTGCCGGCGCCGCACTTTGAACAAAGCGGCAACACAGCGAAAATGACAACGGTACGAGTCGACCAGGGCAAGGCTCGGTCATCACGCCCGCGCCTGCCGCGCGGGGAAAAGATGCTTTTTCAGATAGAAAAAGCGGAAAGCGTACGAACTCTGGCGCGGATAGCTGGCCACCAGCGTGACGATGATTTTTTTAAAGAGCCATGAGTATAGTTGCTTTACAAAAATATTCATAGGACTTCAGCAATACAGTTATCAAAAATGACAGTGATTGCGGCGCCGATGCGACAACGACGTGTTTATGGCCATCGTATGTCCGCGCTATGCCTGCGGCCAGCGCGCGCGGAGGGCCGCCGATTGCTGGCTGGGCGGGCCAGCCGTCTCGCTGACAGGGATACCGGCCAGTCTACAGCGGCGGCTCAGCTCCTCCTTGATCTGGCACAGCGACCAGCGCTGCGGCACGGGCAAGTCCAGACCCACCACGCGCACCAGCGGGCACTCCGCGAGACCGGTGTGCAGCAGCAGCTCCACGCGCGACAGCGGCGGCGCTGCCCGGTAGACCTGCAGCGCGCCTGCATGGGTGACCACTTCCAGCCGCTGCAGCTGCGCCAGCTCCAGCAGCACGCTTTTATCCCAGCCGGGCAGGCGCCGTGCATGGCGCCGCAGCAGCAGGCCCGCGTCGCCCAGCTCCACATGAAAGAGCAGAGCGCGTCCGGGAAACAGCACCAGGCCCGCGATCCAGGCGGCCAGCGCCAGCGGAGCGAACAACACTGCCTCGCCCGCATATGGCACGTTGCGCCACACGGCTTGCCCGACAAACGCGAGGATCAGGGCGCAGCCGCCCAGCAGCACGCTGCGCGACAGCACGGGACGCATATCCGCCGCCAGCGCCGCCTGGGCCGCCGCATCCTCGGCCGGCGCAAAGCATATCCATTCCGCGCGCGCCGGCTTCAGCCCGGGTCCCGCCTCCCCGCTCAAGCGGCCGGTGCCAGCATGCGGCGGAACCAGGCCAGCTGCTCGCGCGTCAGGTAATTGGCGCCATCGCCATGCAGGATGACGACCTCGATCTCGGCCGGGATCGAGGCCAGCAATTGCGCGCCCGTCACGGGAATGTTGGGGAAGGCGATGCCGGCCAGGAAGGCCGGGTCTTCCGCCACCGTCACGCAGCGGCGCTCGGGATTCGGCGACGGCACGAGGAACAGGTCGATCTGCTCGCTTTGCCCGCCGATGACGACGTGCAGCTGGGCGGCCAGCAGTTCGGGCAGGATCAGCTCGATGTTATTTTCGGCGCGCGATTGCTGGAAAGCGCTTTTCAGGGGCGTCAGGACAGGGGTAGCGGTCATGGAAAAGTGGAAAGATGAGGACGGCGGCAGTGTAGCAGAGGCGCCGCGCGGGGCGCGCTCCGCTAGCACAGCCTTTACATCTTGTAGTTCAGCGAGACCAGCACGCTGCGCGGCGCGCCATAGCGTTCCAGGCCGCCCGACCAGGAATAGCCGAGTCCCTGGTAGTAATGGCGGTCCAGCACATTGTCGACATTCACGCGCAGCTGCAGCTGCTCGCTGAGGCGGTAGCCGGCCGTCAGGCCGACGATGGCGTAGCCGCCCTGCCGCGTCAGGTAGCCGGGGTCGCGGCGGTAGATCTTGTCCTGGGCATACACGGAGGCGCCCAGATTCCATTTCGCCAGGCTGCCGCTCAGCTGCACGTTAGTGTACACCTTGAACAACTGCTTCGGCTCATCGGTGGCGATGCGCTGGCCGATATTCGCCGCCACGCTATCCTTGGTATACCTGGCCAGCACATAGGTGTAGCCGCCCGCGACCTGCCAGCCCGGCAGCGGCGAGCCCGACAATTGCAGATCGATGCCTTCGCTCTTCACCTGCCCGGCCGCGCGGGCGCAGTAAATGGCGCCGCCCGTGGGGCAATTGAGCTCGTCGGCCATGGCGCGGTTGTTCTGCTTGATGCGGAACAAGGCGCCGCTGGCGTTGAGCCTCCCGCCGAAATACTCGCCCTTGACGCCCACTTCCAGGTTGGTGCCGCTCAGCGGCGGCAAGGTATTGCCGCGCACGTCCAGCGAGCTTTGCGGCTCGAAAATCTGCGTACCGCTCGCATACACGGAATGATGCTGATCCACATCGTAGACGAGGCCCGCGTACGGCGTGAACTTGGCGTTTTCCGTCAGGCTGCGGCGCCATGCCGGATTGCTCGCATACCAGCCCGTCACGTCCTGCGCATACCAGCCGAAGCGCCCGCCCAGCACCAGGTGCAGCGGCTCGGCCAGGCTGAAGTTGCCCGCCGCATAGATGCCCTTCTCGTCCGTCTTGCGGCCCCAGTTGTAGGGCTCGAACGCCGTGCCGCGCATGGGAAAGGCGTACGGATTCCAGTTGCGGATGTCGATCACGCGCGTCCCGGCGCCCTCCCAGCTCTGGCCCGCGTCCGAATTATCGTGGCGGTAGCTGGCGCCCACGATGACGTCGTGCTGGCGGCCAAACCAGCTGACGGGACCGCTCAAGCGCCAGTCGGCCACCACTTGCTTCGTGCCGTACTTCCAGCCCGTTTCCGACTGGTTCAATAAATACGTTTCGCCGTCGATGCGGCTATTCGTCGTGTTGCGCGTGCTCGACGAGGCATCGATGTGCGTGATGGCGAAGCGGCTGCGCCAGCCCTGCTCCAGCCGCGTTTCCAGGTCGGCGAAGACGACGTTGTTGTCGCGCTTCTGGAACGAGTCCGCGTTGTTCAGGAACGTCGAGCGGGGCAAGGGCATGTGGCTGCCATCGGCAAACGTCGGCAAGCCGACGAACACGCCATCGGTGCGGCTGTGCTGGCGCGAAAAGCCGAAGCCGGCCGTGGTCGACGGCGTCAGGTCCGCCTCGACGATCGCATACACGGTGCTGTTGCGGTTGTTGACGACGTCGACGAAGCTGTCGCTGTCGCGCCAGCTGGCTGCCACCCTGCCGCGCACGCTGCCCGTGGCATTGAGCGCATTGCTGGCGTCCACCGTCAATTGCCGGTCTTTCCAGCTGCCCAGATGGGCCGAGGCATTCAGCAGGGGCGTGGCCGAGGGACGCTTGCGCACCATGTTGATGCTGCCCGCTGGCGCGCCCGCCCCTTCCATCAGGCCGGTGGCGCCGCGCACCACTTCCACGCGGTCGTACATCAGCATGTCGGCTGACACGTTGCGCTCGTTGAAACCGGTCACATCGAGCGGCAAGCCGTCGACATTGACATGGCTCAAGGCGAAGCCGCGCGCGAAATACGTGGTTTCCTGGTCGGAAACGCCCTGCGACTTGCCATAAATGCCAGGCGTGGCGCGGGCCACGTCCTGCAAGGTGGTCAAGTCAAAATCCTCCATTTGCTGGCTGGAAATGATACTGACCGTTTGCGGCGTGTGGCGCTGCGACAGGGTCAGCCCCGTGGCCGTCGACATATTGCGCGACGTATATAAGCCCGTGCCTTCCGTGGCGCGGTCGGCCTCGGCGCTGACGACGACGGCCGGCATGCTGTCGAGGCCGCCATCGGCCGTGCTGGCATTGATTTTGCGCAACAGGTAATTGCCATTGCCGCCGTCCGTCACTTCCAGGCCGCTGCCTTGCAGCAACTTGCTCAAACCGGCGGTGACGGCATGGCGGCCCTGCAAGCCCGGCGTCGCCAGGCCGTCGAGCGCCACGCCCTGCGTCGACAGGTTGATGCCGGCGGCAATGGCAAACGAGGACAGCGCGCCGCGCAAGCTGCCGGCGGGAATATGGTAGTCGCGCACGCCGGCAGCCTGGCCGGCGTCGGCCGCCAGCGCCATCTGCGGCAAGCTGGCGCCGGCGGCGCCCACGGCGAGGAGCAAGACCAGCGCGGCGCGCACGGCGCCCGTGGTGGGATGGAGCGCGGGCGGCGTCCATGGTGAGAATAAGCGGTGCTGCACAGCCATGTAAAACCCTTTCGATGGTTCGGATGATTCCTTCTCTACCTTGTATGACGAAGCAATCCGGAAAAAGGGACAGGCAAACGGTAAATAACTGCCTCAGGCCGGCTCGACACTGATCCAGTAGCGCGTGCGGCGCGCCATGCGTATCGGCAGCGAATGCTGCAGCAAGGCGAGGATCTTGTCCGGCTCAGTCAGCTGGAAGATGCCGTCGACGGGCATGGCCGCCAGCGCCGGATCGCAGCGGATCACGCCATAACGGTAGCGCGCCACGTGCTCGAGTACTTCGCCCAGCGGCATGCGCTCGGCGATCAGCACGCCCTGCAGCCACGCGCCCGCATGGGGCGCCAGCGGCGTCAGCGGGGAAACGGCCCCATCGTCGAAACTGGCCTGCAACCCCGCATCGACCAGGCGCGCGGCGGCGGACGCCTGCGCTGGCCGGACTTCGACGGCGCCCTGGCTGACGCTCACCTCGGTGCGCGGCGCCAGCAGGCTGCCGCCCTGGCGCACGCTGAAGTGCGTGCCCAGCGCGCGCACGACGCCATTGCTGCTGCGCACGAGGAACGGTCGCGCAGGAAGCGCCCCGTCATGCGCCGTGCCGACGTGGATTTCGCCGGCATGCAGCACGAGCAGCCGCGCCGCCGCGTCGTAGCGCACGTCGATGGCCGTATCCGTGTTGAGCACCAGCTGCGTGCCGTCAGGCAAGTTCATGCGGCGAATCTCGCCGCGCACCGTGCGGATGCCGGCGCGCCACGCCTGCCAGGGCGCCGACTGGCTGGCCAGCCACAGGGTGGGAGCGGCAACGCCCAACGCGGCCAGGCTGCCCAGCAAGGCACGGCGGCGCGGCGACGGCGGCGCCTCGCCCGCCGCCTGGCGCAGCGCGGGCGGCACGCTGGCCAGGGTGTTGCACACCAGCTCGGCCCGCTGCCAGGCCGCTTCGTGGGCCGGGTCGCCGGCGCGCCAGGCCTGGAATGCCCGCTGCTCGTCCGCCGTCAGTGCGCCCGCATGCAGGCGCACCAGCCATTGCGCGGCCGCGCGCGCGGCACGCGGGTCGATGGCGGCGGCGCCGTTCACAGGATCAGCAGGATGCAGCGCTCGAAGGCCTGCACCATGTAACGCTTGATGCTGCGCTCGCTCACGCCCAGGCGCAGGCCGATTTCCGCATAGCCGAGGCCATCGACATGCGCGAGCAAAAAGGCGCTGCGCACCAGCGGCGGCAAGCCGTCGAGCATGGCATCGATGCGTTGCAAGGCTTCACGCACGAGCAGGCGTTCTTCCGGCGACTGCATCAGCAGCTCAGGCTGCTGTGCCAGCGTTTCCAGCCACGCTTGCTCCAGCGACAGGCGGCGGTAATGGTCGATCAGCAGGCGCTGCGCCACGGTGGTCAGGTAGGCGCGCGGCTCGTGCAAGCTTTGCCGGCCTTCTGGCGGCGCCGCCAGCAGGCGCACGAAGGTGTCCTGCGCCAGGTCGGCCGCATGGTCGGCGCATTGCAGCTTGGCGCGCAGCCAGCGCATCAGCCAGCCATGGTGGTTGCTATACATACACGCGATGGTGTCGCTGGAATGCGCAATGTTCACTAGAAACTCCGATGCGCTCAAAGCGAGGCGCTGCCTGGGATGGTGAGCAGCTGCATGACAAGCAGCTCAATTGAGAATAATTCTCATTATCGCAAATCATCGCCTACCGCGTCAATCCTGGCGCCTGCCCAGGCATGGAAACTGTTGTTTCATGCAGCGTGACGCGGGCGCGGCAAGCCGGTTCCACGCGGTCAGCGCGGCGTGCAGCGGGGTCGACGCCGTTCCTAGCGGTGTGTGTACAAGGTCTTCATCACCATGCCGCCACGCATTTTCTTGGCGCCCGGCGCCAGGCCGGCCGGACAAGCGCCCTGGAAGACGCCCTCGAGCTCCAGGTGTTGCACCTCGGTCTTGCCGTTCAGTTCCATGGTGGTGTCGCTGCTCAGCGTGTAGGCCTTGGCAAGGTCGCCCTTGAAATGGCCTGCCAGCATGGCGCCGGGGCAGCTGGACTGGAAGACATAGCTGTCGCCATCGCGGGCTTGCGAGGCTATCGTGCATTCCTGCTCGAAGTCGCTCCACAAGTCATCGTCGATCAGGCGGTCGCGGTCCTGGTCGACGCAGATTTCCCAGGAAAAAGGCGACGTCGTTGGCGTCACCTTCCACAAGCCCGTGGCGCGCTGCAGGCGCTGTGCCGGCTCCGCCGCCCAAGCGGCCGTGGCGAGACACCAGGGCAAGATACTCATCATTAACAAGGTCGCGCTGCGTTGCATAAGCATGTCTCTCTGCTAAAAGGCGAAAATATAGCAAAGGACAGCGCGCCCAGCCCGCACGTTTAACGGTGCATGCGTCAGGCCGGCTTGAGCGGATCGGGCCTTGCGGCCAGCACGAAGGGAATGGCCAACGGACCCAGCAGGACCACCAGGGCGGCCCGCACGGCAGTTGTCCGGACGCGGCGGCGTTTGGCGATGAAGAGGCAGGCAAAGGCCGACAGCGACCAGATCAAGACAGGCAGGTATGCGGTCATCATGGACTCCGGAAACGCCTTACACGGCAGGAAATGCATGCTGGCACGGAAATGGCGATACCGCAATGGGCGGATTGCCATCCGCCCGACAGCTTGCCGTGGAAGGCGGAATTTTCAGGAATTCTTAAGCTTGCGGCGCATACTCCGCCACGCCTGCTGCGGCGCCGAGCCGGCCTGCGGCTAGTGATGGCGCCAATCGGGTGACGGCAGGCTTGCCGCGCGCCACCCTGCAATCGATGATCAGTGCTGGCCGATCTTCATGATTTTCAGCGCATTCGTGCCGCCGACCTTGCCCATCGGCTCGCCCCAGGTCAGCACGACGGTGTCGCCCTTGGCCACGACTTTATGTTCCAGCAGCAATTCTTCCGCCTGTTGCAAGACCTTGTCGCGATCCGTACCCGACGTCAGCTCCAGCGTGCTGACGTTACGGTACAGGGCCAGCTTGCGGCGCGTGCCCACGCTCGGCGTCAGGGCGACGATGGGGATGTCGATGTTGCAACGGCTCATCCACAAGGCCGTGGAACCCGATTCCGTCAGGGTGGCGATGGCTTTGACGCGCAGGTGGTGGGCCGTAAACAGCGCGCCATAGGCGATCGACTGGTCGATGCGCGAGAACGTGGCGTTGAGGAAGTCGGCGTCGAGCTTGCAGGTATCCCACTTTTCCGCATCCAGGCAGATGGCGGCCATGGCTTCCACCGTTTCGATCGGATAGCGGCCCGACGCCGTTTCCGCCGACGTCATCACGGCGTCCGTGCCATCGAGCACGGCATTGGCCACGTCCGACACTTCCGCGCGCGTCGGCACGGCGTTGACGATCATCGATTCCATCATCTGCGTGGCCGTGATCGCCAATTTGTTCGACGCGCGCGCCATCTTGATCATGCGCTTTTGCAGGGCCGGCACGGCCGCGTTGCCCACTTCCACGGCCAGGTCGCCACGGGCCACCATGATGCCGTCGGACGCATCGAGAATCTCTTGCAGGGCGGGAATCGCTTCCGCGCGCTCGATCTTGGCGATCATCATCGGCTTGTGGTCCCACGCTTCGCCGGCGATATTGGCCAGCTGGCGCGCCATCACCATGTCGGTGGCGTTTTTCGGGAACGACACGGCCACGTAGTCGGCCTGGAAGCTCATCGCCGTTTTCACGTCTTCCATGTCCTTCGCCGTCAGGGCCGGCGCCGACAAGCCGCCGCCCTGGCGGTTGATGCCCTTGTTGTTCGACAATTCGCCGCCGATTTTCACGGTGGTATGGATTTCGCTGCCGACGACCTTGTCCACCGTCAAGACGATGAGGCCATCGTTGAGCAGCAGTACATCGGCGGCGCGCAAGTCGCGCGGCAATTCCTTGTAGTCGAGGCCGCAACGCTCGATGTTGCCCAGCTCGCCCTTCTCGCCCCATTTCGCATCGAGGATGAAGGTGGCGCCGTTTTCCAGGAAAATCTTGCCTTCTTCAAACTTGCCGACGCGAATCTTTGGCCCTTGCAAGTCGGCCATGATGGCCACTTCGCGGCCGCACAGGGCTGCCGCTTCGCGCACCATGCGGGCGCGGTCGATATGGTCTTGCGCCTTGCCATGCGAGAAGTTCAGGCGCACGACGTCGACGCCGGCCTTGAACATGCGGACCAGGGTATCGATATCGTTCGAAGCGGGGCCGATGGTGGAAACGATCTTGGTGGCGCGTTGCTGTACTTGCATGGTCATGGTGTGCTGCTTTCTATAATAAGTTGCTACAAGGGCCAGCCTTGTGGGCCGGCCGTCCTGGTGCGCTGGATCAGCGGTGAAACCTTGTTACTTGGCCGCCATCAGGGCGACCGTGGTGTCGAGCATGCGGTTCGAGAAGCCCCACTCGTTGTCGTACCACGACGACACCTTCACGAGGCGGCCCGACACCTTGGTCAGGGTCGAATCGAAATTCGACGAGGCGGGGTTGTGGTTGAAGTCGATGGATACCAGCGGCTCCGTCTGGTACGTCAAAATGCCTTTCAACGCGCCTTCCGAGGCCGTTTTCAGCAAGGCGTTGACTTCCTCGACGCTAGTGTCGCGCCTGGCGATGAAGGACAGGTCGACCAGCGACACGTTGATCGTCGGCACGCGCACGGCAAAACCGTCGAGCTTGCCATTGAGTTCCGGCAAGACCAGGCCCACGGCCGCTGCCGCACCCGTCTTGGTGGGGATCATCGAATGCGTGGCCGAACGGGCGCGGCGCAAGTCTTCATGCATCACGTCGCTCAATACCTGGTCGTTCGTGTAGGCGTGCACGGTGGTCATCAGGCCCGATTCGATGCCGATGGCGTCGTTGAGCGGTTTTACTAGTGGCGCCAGGCAATTTGTCGTGCACGAGGCATTCGAAATGACCGTATCCGTGGCTTTCAGTACATGCTGGTTGACGCCAAACACGATGGTGGCGTCCACATCCTTGCCGCCCGGCGCGGAAATGATGACTTTCTTTGCCCCGCCCTTTAAATGCGCCGCAGCTTTTTCCTTGGTCGTGAAGAAACCCGTGCATTCGAGCACGACATCGACGCCGAGCTCGCCCCACGGTATCAAGGCCGGGTCGCGCTGCGCGAAGACGCGGATGCGGTCGCCATTGACGACCATGTTCTCGCCATCGATGGTGACGACGCCGGGAAACTTGCCGTGCACCGTATCGTAGCGCGTCAGATGCGCATTCGACTTGGCGTCGCCCAGGTCATTGATGGCGACGATTTCGATATCCTGCTGCTTGCCGCCTTCGTAAAATGCGCGCAAGACATTGCGGCCGATGCGGCCATAGCCATTGATGGCAACTTTGATGGTCATGCTGTCTCCTTGTTGTTTTACTTAAAAGCAACCCAGGTGCAAAATCCGGGGGCAGACCTTGAGCTCCGACCCCAGCATTTGTTGTTGGGTTAAAAAGAATCAACCACTATTTCTTAAGCCAGCCGCGATGCCGTTGATCGACAAATGAATCCCCGTGCGCGCCGCCGCATCCTGCTTGCCCTCGCGGAAACGCTGCAGCAGCTCCACCTGCACGTGGTTCAGCGGGTCGATATACGGGAAGCGGTTGCGTATCGAGCGCTGCATCAGCGGATTGGCTTGCTGCAATTCTTCCTGGCCCGTGATCAGCTTCAGGGCGTCCAGGGTGGCCGCGTATTCGGCGCGAATGCGCGTGAAGATGGCGTCGCGCAAGGCCTTGTCCTTGACCAGTTCCGCATACTTGCCGGCAATGGCGATATCGCTCTTGGCCAGCACCATGTCCATGTTCGACAGCAGGGATGTGAAGAAAGGCCAGTCCGTGTACATGCCGCGCAGCACGTCCGCGCCATCGGCCGGATGGGCGGCCAGATAGGCTTGCACGGCGGAACCGAAACCGAACCAGCCCGGCAGCATCAGGCGGCATTGCGCCCAGCTCAGCACCCAGGGAATGGCGCGCAAATCCTCGATGGACGTGGATTTCTTGCGCGAGGCGGGACGGCTGCCGATGTTCAGCGCGGCAATTTCCGCGATCACGGTCGATTCCCAGAAATACTGCTCGAAGCCTTCGGTGCCATAGACGAGGTCGCGGTAGGCGTTCAGGGCCGTGCCGGACAGCTCGTCCATCGCGGCCAGATGGCCCGCGCCGGCCGAGGCCTTCGGCTGCAGCTGGGCCTGCGGCAGCAGGGTGGACTGGATGGTGGCGGCCACCAGCACTTCCAGGTTGCGGCGCCCCACTTCCGGGTTCGCATACTTGGCCGTGATGACTTCGCCCTGCTCCGTCAGACGGATCTGCCCCTGCACGGCGCCGGCCGGCTGGGCCAGGATGGCTTCGTAGCTGGGGCCGCCGCCACGGCCGACGGAACCGCCGCGGCCGTGGAACAGTCGCAGCTTGATCTGGTATTGCCTGAACACCGACACCAGCTCGATCTCGGCCTTGTAGAGCTCCCAGCCCGACGTCAGGAAGCCGCCGTCCTTGTTGCTGTCCGAATAGCCGAGCATGACTTCCTGCTGGTCCGCGCGCGACGCCAGCAAGCCACGGTAGAACGGCAAGCCGAACGCGCGCGCCATGATGGCGGGGCCGGCGCGCAAGTCGTCGATGGTTTCGAACAGGGGGATGATGTTGACGTCCACTTCCCGGCTGTCCTGGCGCAGCAAGCCCACTTCCTTGAGCAGCAAGGCCACTTCCAGCAAGTCCGAGACGCTGGCCGCCTTCGAGATGATGCAGTTCGGCACCGATTCGCGGCCGTACTTGGCGTGCGCCTCGCGCACGGCGCGGAAGATGTCGAGCTCGGAGGTGGTTTCCTCCGAGTATTGCGCATATGGCGACGTCAACAGGCGCGGCGACTCCAGCTCGGCCAGCAGCAAGGCGATGCGCTGCTCTTCATCGAGGTCGAGGTAGACGAGGCCCGGCTGGGCGCCGGCAAACAGTTCGCCCACGACGCGCTCGTGCACGTCGGAATTCTGGCGCAAGTCCAGCGGCGCCAGCGAAAAACCGAATACCTTCACGGCGCGGCGCAGCTGGCGCAGGCGGCCACGCGCCAGCGAACGCAAGCCATTGCTGACCAGCGAATGCTGGACCACGTCCAGGTCGGCCAGCAGCTCGGCAGCGGAAGCGTAAGGCTGCACGCCGTCCGCCTGCCTGCCCTTGCTGCACAGCACGTAACGCGTGGCGTCCAGGCGCGCATGGATGCCATGCAGGGCGCGGCGGTATGGCTCGTCGACACGGTGCGGCGAAGCATCGGCCGAGCGCTCGGCCAGCGCGCGCAGCGGCTCGCTGCAGGCATTGAGTATTTGCGCCAGCGACAGCTGCGAAGCGAGCTTGCGCAATTCGCCGAGGTAGAAATCGAGGACCTTGTCGGCCTGCGTCTGCAGGGTGCTGCGCAGGATATCGGCCGTCACAAAGGGGTTGCCGTCGCGGTCGCCACCGATCCAGCTGCCCACTTTCATAAAATTGGGCAATTCCACATCTTCCCAGCGCGCATCGCGCTGGGCCAGCATGGTTTCCAGGGAGGAATACAACTTCGGCAATTCGCGCAGGATCGTGTGATCGTAGAACGACAGGCCATTGGCCACCTCATCCATCACGGACAGCTTGCTCGTGCGCAACAGCCGCGTCTGCCACAGGGTGACGATGCCGCGTCCCAGCGCTTCCTCATTCTGTTCCGCTTCTTCCGGCGTCATCTGCACGCGGTCGCGTTCGTTCAACAGCCTCGCGATGGCCATCTGGCAATTCTGGATGCTCTTGCGCTGCACTTCCGTCGGGTGCGCCGTAAACACGGGGCTGACAAACGCATCTTCAAAGAAGGTTTCCAGCGCATCGGCCTGGCCCGCGTCGAGCACATTGCCCACGGCGTGGCTGAGGCTACCCTGGCGCGGCGGCGAGCCGGCGATCAGATGGGCGCGCGTGCGGCGGATGTGGTGTTGATCTTCCGCAATATTGGCCAGCAGCGAGAAATAGCTGAAGGCGCGCGTCAATTGCGTGGTTTCTTCCTGCGACAGCGCTTGCAGCGCGGCCGACAGCTGCACGCGGGCGGTTTCGTCATTGTCGCGGCGGAAACGGATGGCCAGCTGGCGCACGTGCTCGATGCGGTCAAAGGCAGGGTCGCCCAGGTGATTGCGGATGGCGTCGCCCAGCAGACGGCCCAGCTGGCGGATATCGCTGCTCAGCAGCTCGTCTTTCACTTCATTCATTTGCATGGTATTCATTCCTGGGGCGGCCACGGCGGCACCGCACAGATTGCGTAGTACGCGCTTCCCGGCCCGGGAAACGCCCATCGTCCAATTTGTAGTAAATTTACCTTATTGTTTCACCATCCTCTTGATTTTCATCCATAAAATCCGTACTCAAAGGGCTTTAAAGGGCGTGCAAGCTGTTTGCCGTGGCAACAATATGAAAATTTACTACGCATTTGAACGAAAGGCAAACAACTTTTGTCTTTCGCGGCTGAAATGTAACGCTGACACGCACAGGCTGGCGGCCGTCGCGAAGCGCTTTTGCTGTATGCTGGCGGCTTGAAACAAGGATGTATTCCACATCTTTACTACACACCTGCCAAAAACGTAGCGAGCGGCTGTGAGTTGCGACCGAGAAGCGGAGCTGTGCGCATGCGCAGTGCGCGCCGGAGGCCGCAAATCGCGACGCGCAATCGCTTTGTCAGGTGTTTTACTCCTCCGCCCCATGCGACTGACTGCCTATACTGATTACACCCTGCGCACCCTGATGTACCTGGGCACGCACCGCGACCGGCTCGTGACCATCCAGGACATCGCCGACCTGCACGCCATCTCGAAGAATCACCTGATGAAGGTGGTGCACCAGCTGGGCCTGTCGGGCATCGTGGAAACCGTGCGCGGGAGAAATGGCGGCCTGCGCCTGGCGCGCGACCCGGCCGAGATCAATATCGGCACCGTGGTGCGCGAGACGGAAAGCGATTTCTTCATGGCCGAGTGCTTCAACAAGGACAGCAACACGTGCCCGCTGACGCCGGATTGCCAGTTGAAGGCCAAGCTGGGCCAGGCCACGGGTGCCTTCCTGGCCGTGCTCGACAGCGTGACCCTGGCGTCGATACTCGAGGGAACGCAGAATGCGCCGCTGCCGGCACCGGGCGTGATCCCGCTGCACCTGGCAAGGTAAGCAAGGCCTGCGCCAAAAACCACAATGCCCGGCGAACCGGGCATTGTTTCCTTCAGCGGCTACTTATAACTCAATGCGCGCTGGCGCCCGCCGCGCCGATGCCCGTTTCCGAACGCATCTGCTGCGCTTCGTAGCCGGCACGGTCGATGCGCGCGCGCGGGCTCTTGTCAAGCACGGAGAACAGCCAGATGCCGACAAAGCCGGCCGTCATCGAAAAGATGGCGGGCGAGGCGTACGGGAACAGCGCTTCGCCATGGCCGAGCACGTCGACCCACACGGATTTCGACACCACCGTCAAGCCGACGGCCGTGATCAGGCCAATGAAACCGCCGATGGTGGCGCCGCGCGTGGTGCAATCCTTCCACAGCACCGACATGAACAGCACGGGGAAGTTGGCCGAGGCGGCGATGGCGAAGGCCAGCGACACCATGAAGGCGATGTTCTGCTTTTCAAAGACGATGCCGAGCACCACGGCAATGATGCCCAGCACGATGGTGGTCACGCGCGACACTTTCAGCTCGCTGGCCCCCGTCGCCTTGCCCTTCTTGAAGACGGTGGCGTACAGGTCGTGCGACACGGCCGAGGCGCCCGACAGGGTCAGGCCCGCCACGACGGCCAGGATGGTGGCGAAGGCAACGGCCGACATGAAGCCGAGGAAGACGTCGCCGCCGACGGCCTTGGCCAGGTGCACGGCCGCCATGTTATTGCCACCCAACAATTTACCGGCAGCATCCTTGAACTCGGGATTCGTGCTCACCAGCACGATGGCGCCAAAGCCGATGATGAAGGTCAGCACGTAGAAATACGCGATCCAGGTGGTGGCCCAGAACACGGACTTGCGCGCTTCCTTGGCATTCGGCACCGTGAAGAAACGCATCAGGATATGCGGCAGGCCGGCCGTGCCGAACATCAGCGCCATGCCGAACGAAATGGCCGAGATGGGGTCCTTGATGAAACTGCCAGGACCCATGATGGCTTCCTTGGTGGCGTGCACTTCCACGGACTTGGCGAACAGCGCTTCCGGGCTGAAGTTGAATTGCGCCAGCACGGCGATGGCCATGAAGCTGGCGCCGCCCAGCAGCATCACCGCCTTGATGATTTGCACCCAGGTGGTGGCCGTCATGCCGCCAAACAGCACATAGATCATCATCAGGGTACCGACCAGCACGACGGCGATCCAGTATTCGAGGCCGAACAGCAGCTTGATCAGCTGGCCCGCGCCCACCATCTGCGCGATCAGGTAGAACGCCACGACCACCAGGGTGCCGGAGGCGGAAAAGATGCGGATCGGCGCCTGCTTGAAGCGGTAGGCTGCCACGTCGGCAAAGGTGAAGCGGCCGAGGTTGCGCAGGCGCTCGGCCATCAGGAAGGTGATGACGGGCCAGCCGACGAGGAAGCCGATGGCGTAGATCAGGCCATCGTAGCCGTTGAGGAAGACGGCGGCGGAAATGCCGAGGAAGGACGCGGCCGACATGAAGTCGCCGGCGATCGCCAGGCCATTCTGGAAGCCCGTGATGCCGCCGCCTGCCGTGTAGAAGTCGGACGCCGACTTGGTCTTGGCCGCCGCCCACTTGGTGACGAACAGGGTGAAGACGACGAAGACGGCGAACATGATGATGGCCGTCCAGTTGGTGGGTTGCTGCTGGGCCTGGCCCAGGTCGGCGCCGGCCGCCAGCACGGCATTGCTTGCACCCAGCAGGGCTGGCGCCGCCAGCCAGGAGAGCGTGCGCCGCGTCAAGGTCGCGCCGCTCATGCCTGCACCCGCGCCTGGATGGCCTGGGTCAGGTCGTCGTACTGCTTGTTGGCGCGGCGCACATAGACGCCCGTGATCACCACGGTAAACACGATGACGAACAGGCCGATCGGCATGCCCCACGTCATCACGCCTTCGCCCGTCTTCGAGGCGAGAAACTCCTTGTTGAACGCGATGAGCAGGATGTAGCCGTAGTACACCACCATCATCAGGGCCGTCAGCGTCCAGCCGAAGCGGGAACGCACCTTGACCAGTTGATGATAGGCGGGGTCGCCCTTGATTTTCTGAACCAGATCGTCGTGCATGGTGTTGCCTCCTGTTATGTAAAAGCATGCTCTTTTCTTCGAGCTTGTTTTCACAGTACAGGGCGAGGCTTACCCGCCCCTTACGGCGCGGCTATTTCTCGTCCAGCCACAACGACGCCTGCACGACGCTGCTTCAGTTCAGCGCGCTCGCCGGTCCGAAGAATTCATGATGCGTCTGCTTTTCGGGCACGCCCAGGTCGCGCAGATAGCCTTTCACGGCGCGCATGAAGGGCTGCGGACCGAGGAAATACGCGTCGACGTCGCGCGATGTCGGCAGCCAGCGCTCCAGCTGGGCTTTATCGAGCAGGCCGATGGCGTCCGGCGCCGCCTGCTCGCCGCCGTGCTCCGCATAGCAATAGAAACGCTTGAGCTGCGGATGCTGCGCGGCCAGTGCGTCGACCTGCGCGCGGAACGCGTGCACGCCATGGTGGCGCGCCGCGTGGATGAAATGCACGGGACGCTTGCCGCGCAGGGCCGACGCCAGCATGGCCAGGGTCGGCGTGATGCCCACGCCGCCGCTGATCAAGACCAGCGGCTTGTCGCCATCGGCCAGCACGAAGTCGCCCGATGGCGGCGTCAGCTGCACCATGCCGCCCGCCTGTACCTGGTCGTGGAAGTAAGTCGACACCTTGCCGCCCTGCTCGCGCTTGACGCTGATGCGGTAAGTCTGGCCATTGCTGGCGGCCGACAGCGAATACTGGCGGCGCATGGGCACGCCGTCGACCGTCGCCACGACGCCGATATACTGGCCTGGCGCAAAGTCGAGCACGGGCTGGCCATCGGCGGGCGCCAGCAGGAAGGAGGTGATCTCGTCGCTTTCCACGACCTTGGCTTGCACGAGAAAATCGCGCGCGCCGCGCCAGCCGCCGGGCGCGGCCGCCTGCGCCTTGTAGATGCGGCCCTCCTCGCCGGCCAGGATGTCGGCCAGCTGGCCGTAGGCCGCGCCCCAGGCGTCGATGACGGCGTCGCTGGCCACTTCCGCGCCCAGCACTTCGCGGATGGCTTGCAGCAGGCTGGCACCCACCAGCGGATAGTGCTCGGCGCGGATTTGCAGGGCCACGTGCTTGTTGACGATGGTCGAGACGAGGTCGCCCAGCGCCTCGAGCTGGTCGATATGTTTGGCATACATCAGCACGCCATTGGCCAGTGCGCGCTGCTGGTCGCCGCTGTGCTGGTGCGCCTGGTTAAAGTACGGCAGCACTTCCGGATGGTCGCGGAACAGGTTCTTGTAAAAATGGCGGGTCAGCGTTTCGCCGCCCTGCTCGAGGATGGGGACGGTGGCGGTGATGATGGCGCGTTGTTCTTGGGTCAGCATGTAAAACTCCTGTATGAGGTAAAAAATAATCGCTTAGGCCAGCGCTTCGACGGCGGGATACAACTCGCTGTCTTCGCGGCGCATGCGCTGGTACAGCGCGTGCAGCACGGTGTTGGCTTCGCGGCGGAAAGCGTCCGGCTCGGCTTCGAGGCGCACGGGGGTATTCCAGCGGCTGGCAAACGCCAGGTAGGCGCCGGCAATGCCGTCCATCTCGCTTTCATACCGGCGTCCCAGCTGCGCCACCTTGGCCACGCCGCTCGCTTGCGCGGCCGGATACAGGTAGCGCTGCTCGACGGCCAGGTGCAGCTTGATCAAGCCGCTCATGGCGACGATCTGGCCGGCGATCGCCCTGGCCTGCACGGCGACGCCGCCGCGCGCCAGCCGGCGCAAGTCATCGATGGCGGCCAGGATGGCCAGGTGCTGCTGTTTGAACTTGTCGATATTCATGGCGTTCTTCTCTGGTTGAGTGCAGCCAGTGTAGCGGAATTCCCTTAAACATGCAAATCACATACATCTTTAAGGCACTCCCTTCACGTCCAAAGTTTCCGACAAGAATATTGATTGACATGCGCCACTATGTGCGCCAAAGAACATAACAATATGGCCATGTCTGCCTATAATTTACTATCGGCAAACCGGATCTCGCCGCCGCCGCGCAGCGCGCATGGCAGGCAGTCCGGCGCCCTCCACTCCAGCCAAGGATGAGCATGAAAAACAAGACGGGCATGAGCCAGGCGCAGCAGCTGGCCGCCATCATCAGCGAACACCACACGGAACTGCTGGACGGCTGGATGGCCGACCTGATCGCCCGCCTGGTGCGGCGCGACAAGATCGCGGAAAACGAGCTGCGCCAGCAGGCGGCGCAATTCCTGCCGCTGCTGGTGCGCGCGCTGGAAGGCAGCGATTCCTTCGATATCGAAGGCGGCGCCTGGGACGACACGCGCCAGCTGCTCAGCGAAATGTCGCAATCGCGCGTGCGCCAGGGCTATTCGCCGATCGACACGGCCAGCTTCGTGTTTTCCCTCAAGGAACCGCTATTTACCTACCTGCGCAAGGAACTCGCCGAGCAGCCGCAGACGCTGGGCGACGCCATCATCGGCACCAGCAAGCTGTTCGACGAACTGGGCCTGCTGACCATCGCCACCTATCAAAAGGCGCGCGAACAGGTGATCTTGCGCCAGCAGCAGGAATTGCTGGAACTGTCGACGCCGGTAGTGCAACTGTGGCAAAACGTGCTGGCCCTGCCCCTGATCGGCACCCTGGACAGCGCCCGCACGCAGGTGGTGATGGAAAGCCTGCTGCAAAAGATCGTCGACACGGGCGCCCTGATCGCCATCATCGACATCACGGGCGTGCCCACGGTCGACACCCTGGTGGCGCAGCACTTGCTCAAAACCATCGCCGCGGCGCGCCTGATGGGCGCCGACTGCATCATCAGCGGCATCCGTCCGCAGATCGCGCAAACCATCGTGCACCTGGGCGTGAACCTGGAAGACGTGATCACCAAGGCTACCCTGGCCGACGCCTTTGTCGTGGCCCTGAAGCGTACGGGCTCCACCATCACCTACCAGCAGCAGCAACACTGAGGCGTCCATGGAGAGAATCCCCATTTTACGCATGGGCCGGCTGCTGCTGGTGACGATCCAGGTGGACATGCATGACCGCCTGGCGATGACCCTGCAGGACGACCTGACCACGCGCATCGTCAAGGAACGCGCCACGGGCGTGCTGATCGACATTTCCGCGCTCGACATCGTCGATTCCTTCATCGGCCGCATGATCAGCAACACGGCGGCCATGGCGAAGATCCTCGACGCGCGCACGGTGGTGGTGGGCATGCAGCCAGCCGTCGCCATCACGCTGGTCGAGCTGGGACTGGCGCTGGAAGGCGTGAGCACGGCGCTGAACGTGGAGCTGGGCATCAAGCTGCTGGAACGGGGCAGCCTGTGGGACTAAGCCCCGCCTGGCCAGCATCGCCCAGCTGGGCGCCATCCGCGCCGGCAACGGCGCAGGAAGCGGCGCAGGTACTGCCGCTGCGCAGCGATGAGGACGTGGTGCGCCTGCGCAAGCAGGTGCGCGACAGCATGGTCGCCATGGGCTTTGGCCTGATCGAACAGACCAAGATCATCACGGCGGCCAGCGAACTGGCGCGCAACACCCTGCGCTACGGCGGCGGCGGCGAGGCGCGCATCGCGCGCGTGCGCGATGGCGCGCGCCTCGGGCTGGAACTGAGCTTTGTCGATGCGGGACCGGGCATCGACGATATTCCCCAGGCGCTGACCGATGGCTATACCACCGGCGGCGGGCTGGGGCTGGGCCTGGGCGGCGCCAAGCGCCTGGCCGACGCATTTCACATCGACACGGCGCCCGGCGCGGGCACCACCGTCACCATCGCGAAATGGAAGCTGTTTTGAACCACCAAGAGCCGTACCCTGACATCCTCAGGCAAAGAAGTTTTCCCATCGGCGAACCGAGCGAAATCGCCGCGGCCCGCCGCGCCGGCAACGAACTGGCACGCCACATCGGCTTCGACGACGTGCGCGCGGGCCAGCTGGCCATCGTCATCAGCGAGGCGGCCACCAACATCGTCAAGCATGCGCGGCGCGGCGAGATCCTGCTGCGCAAGGTGGTGCGCGGCGGCTGCAGCGGCATCGAGGTGCTGGCCATCGACAGCGGGCCAGGCATGGCCAACGTGCGCCAGCACATGCAGGATGGCCATTCCACCACGGGCACGTATGGCGTGGGCCTGGGCGCGATCCGCCGCCTGAGCCAGGAATTCGACCTGTACACGGTACCCGGCAAGGGCACCTTGCTGATGATGGTGGTGTGGGGTCCGCATGCCAGCAGCGCCATCCCCCCCAGTCCGAACTGGCAGGTCGGCGCCGTCTGCCTGCCGCTGGCCTCGGAGCAGGTGTGCGGCGACGCCTGGAACGTGGTGTGCGAAGGCCATGAACTGAGCCTGATGGTGGCCGATGGCCTGGGCCATGGCCCGCTGGCGGCGCGCGCCTCGGACCTGGCCAGCGCGCTGCTCGAAGAGAGCACGCCCGGCCTGCCGCCCCTGCCCGCGCCTTTCATCGAACTGGCCCACGGCGCCCTGCGCGGCACGCGCGGCGCGGCGCTGGCCGTGGCGCATATCGACAGCGCGCGCCAGGAATTGCGCTACGCCGGCGTGGGCAATATCGCCGCCTGCGCCTTTGCGCCGCAACAGCGCCGTCACCTGCTGTCGCACAACGGCATCGTCGGCAGCAACCTGCGCAAGCTGCAGGAATTCCGCTATCCGTGGCAGGTCGGCACCATGCTGATCATGCATTCGGACGGCCTGCACACGCGCTGGGACCTGGAACAGTATCCGGGCCTGGCGCAATGCCATCCGAGCCTGGTCGCCGCCGCGCTGTACCGCGACTTTGCGCGCGGGCGCGACGATGTCACCGTGGTGGTGCTGCGCGAACATGAGGAGCACCAGGCCGCAACCGGAGAAGAAGGGACAGCATGACACAACGCATATTGACCGCCAATATCGCCAGCGAGCTCGATGTCGTCGGGGCGCGCCAGCGCGCGCGGCAGATCGCCGCCCTGTGCGGCTTTGGCGTGCAGGACCAGGTGCGCATCGCCACGGCCGTGTCGGAACTGGCGCGCAATGTATATAACTACGCGGGCAGCGGCAAAGTCCATTTCGCCATCGATGGCCAGACGGCGCCGCAGGTGTTTACCATCCGCATCGAGGACCAGGGCCCCGGCATCGCCCAGCTCGAGCGCATCCTGGCCGGCACCTACCATTCGCCGACGGGCATGGGGCTGGGCATCCTGGGCGCGCAGCGCCTGATGGACCGCTGTCACATCCACAGCGTGCCGGGCCAGGGCACGGAAATCACGCTGCAAAAGCTGTTCCCGCGCGATGCGCCCCTGCTCGACGGGCAGAAAATCGGCACCCTCTCCGGCAGCCTGCAGGCGCTGCCATCGGACATCACCGTGGCCGAGGTGCAGCAGCAGAACCGCGAGCTGCTGGGCACCCTGGCCGAACTGAAGACGCGCCAGGAAGACTTGCTGCAGCTGACGCGCGAACTGGAAGACACCAACCGCGGCGTGGTGGCGCTGTACGCCGAACTCGATGAAAAGGCCGACCACCTGCGCCGCGCCGACCAGATGAAATCGCGCTTCCTGTCGAACATGAGCCATGAATTCCGCACGCCGCTCAGCTCCATCCGCGCGCTGGCCAAGCTGCTGCTCGACAGGGTCGATGGCGAGCTGTCGGCGGAACAGGAAAAACAGGTGCTGTTCATCCTGCAGGGCGCCGTCAGCCTGAGCGACCTGGTCAACGACTTGCTGGACCTGGCCAAGATCGAGGCGGGCAAGGTCGACGTGCACGCCAACAGCTTCCAGGTGGCCGACCTGTTCAGCGCCCTGCGCGGCATGCTGCGTCCGCTGCTGGTGTCCGAGTCGCTCACGCTCACCTTCCTCGATCCCGATGCGGGCCTGCAGATCCATACGGACGAAGGCAAGCTGTCGCAAATCCTGCGCAACTTCATCTCCAACGCCCTCAAGTTCACCGAGGCCGGCGCCATCGTCGTCAGCGCCACGCCACTGCCGGAACAGGACGCGATCCGCTTTTCCGTCTCCGACACGGGCCTGGGCATCGGCGCCGAGGACGTGCAGATGATCTTCGAGGAATTCAGCCAGGTGGAAAACCACATGCAGCGCAAGGTCAAGGGCACGGGCCTCGGCCTGCCCCTGTGCCGCAACCTGGCCACCCTGCTCAATGGCACGGTGGCCGTGGAAAGCACGCCGGGCCAGGGCTCGCTGTTTTCCGTCGTCCTGCCCGTGCGCTACGACGCGCCCGAAGGCAGCCTGCCGCCCTGCGCGCCGGCCAACGACAACGGCAACGACCAGCGCATCGCCGTGCTGGTGGTGGAAGACAATCCCCCCATCCGCCTGCTGTATGAAAAATTTTTGGCCGGCAGCGAATTTCGCGTGGTGGCCGCGCGCAGCGTGCGCGAAGCGGAGGAACGCTGGGAACAGCAGCGGCCCGCCGCCGTCATCCTCGACATCCTGCTGCACGGCGAAAGCGCCTGGCACTGGCTGGCGGAATTGAAAAACGACCCGCTGCGGCGCCAGGTGCCGATCATCGTTGCCACCGAAATCGAGGACCAGCGCAAGGGCCTGGCGCTGGGCGCCGACGCCTATTACGTCAAGCCCCTGCTGCGCCAGCAGCTGCTGTCCACCCTGCGCGCCCTGATCGGCAATCCACACCACCGGCAAGAACCGGCCCCGCCGCAAGGCACAACCACCTGGAACAATGCGCATGCTACCGGATAAAAACAGCGATGCACTGATCCTGAACGTGGATGACAGCGACGGCGCACGCTACGCCAAATCGCGCATCCTCACCCGCGCCGGCTTCAAGGTGATCGAAGCGTCGAACGGTGGCGACGCGCTGCTGCGCGCGCGCCAGGACCGCCCCAACCTGATCCTGCTCGACGTCAAGCTGCCCGACATCAACGGCCTGGAAGTGTGCCGCCAGCTGAAAGGTGGCGCCGACACCAACACCATCCTGGTGCTGCAGACGTCCGCCTCGTGCATCGGCACGGCCGACAAGATCCGCGCCCTCGACGGCGGCGCCGACAACTACCTGGTCGAACCGATCGAAGCCGATGAACTGATCGCCAACGTCCGGGCGCTGCTGCGCCTGGGCCAGGTCGAGCGCGAACTGCGCGACGTCGACCGCCGCAAGGATGAATTCCTGGCCACCCTCGCGCATGAACTGCGCAATCCGCTGGGACCGATCCGCACGGCGCTGGCCCTGCTGTGCAAGCTCGATCCCGTCGTGCCGGCCATGCAGGACAATGCGCGCCGCACCATCGCCCGCCATACGGACCACCTGGTGCGCCTGGTGGACGACCTGCTCGACGTGTCGCGCATTTCGCAGGGCAAGATCTCGCTGCAGTGGGAAAGCGTCAGCCTGGCCAGCGTGATCCGCAGCGCGCTGGAGACCAGTTCGCACAGCATCGAGGCGCGCGGCCACGCGCTGGACGTCAAGCTGCCCTCGGAAGAACTGTGGGTCTGCGGCGACGCCGTGCGGCTGTCGCAGATCGTCGCCAACCTGCTGCTCAACGCGGCCAAGTTCACGGCGCCGGGCGGGCGCATCGCCATTTGCGCCGCGCGCGAAGGCGACAACGTGGCCATCCGCCTCAGCGACAACGGCATCGGCATCGCCGCCGCCAGCATCGACAGCATCTTCGGCCTGTTCGCCCAGAGCGGCCATTCGCCCGACCGCGTGCAGGACGGCCTGGGCATCGGCCTGTCGCTGGTGCGCAACCTGGTCGAGCTGCACGGCGGCCAGGTCAGCGTGCACAGTCCGGGCGTGGGCCTGGGCAGCACCTTTGAAGTCCATCTGCCGCTCGACGCCAACGTGCCGCTGCCGGCGCCACCCGCGGCGCCAGCCGATGCTGGCGGCAGCCAGCGCATCCTCGTCGTCGACGACAACTGCGATGCGGCCGACACCTTGGCCGAATTGCTGGAAATGTACGGCCACACGGTGCGCACGGCCTACACGGGTGCCCAGGCCACCGAGCGCACGCTGGAATTCAGGCCCGACATCGTCTTCCTCGACATCGGCCTGCCCGACATGAACGGCTATGAAGTCGCCGTCGCCCTGCGCAAGCTGCCGATCCCGCAGCAATTCCTGCTGGTGGCGCTGACCGGCTACGGCCAGGAACACGACAGGCAAGCCGCCATGCAGGCCGGTTTCAACGAGCATTTTGCCAAGCCTGTCGATTTCGGCAAGCTGGCCACGCTGGGACTGCATATCGGCCAGTGAGCGCCATCACCCCGCCCCGGGAGCGGCGGCCCGCCCGCATAACGCTTCGGCTATAATCGGCGCGTGCGAAACGCGACGGTCTCGGCCTTGCCGCGATGCGGCAGCGGCGGCGGCCAGCGATGCGCGCCGCCGCCCGGACGGCAGCCCGTGCGCACCGCCCGCGCCTATCCCGGCCCCCATTTCTGGAACCATGACATGAAAACCCGCACGCCGCTGCTGCGCATCACCATGATACTGGGCGCCCTGCACGCCCTGCTGGGCTGGCTGCTGCTGCCGGCGCTGCCCATCGGCCTGGCCGGCTGGCTGCTGGGCGGCGCCGTCTTGCTGGCCTCGACCATGCTGATGCCGATGACGATCTTCGCCCGCGCCGTCACCGGCGATGCGCGCCTGGCCGACCGCCTCAGCTGGGCTGGTTCTCTGTGCATGGGCTTTTTTTCCTCGCTGTTCGTGCTCACGCTGCTGCGCGCACTGCTGATGTTCATTCCCGCCGCGCGCCCGCATGCGCAGGCGTCCGCCATCGCCGTCCTGCTCCTGGCGCTGCTGGCCACCATCGCCGGCTTCGTCAACGCGCGCCGGGTGGCCAGGGTGCGCGATGTCGACGTGCCGATTGCCGGCCTGCCGCCGGCGCTGCACAACTTCACCATCGTGCAGCTGAGCGACATCCACGTCGGCGCCACCATCAAGCGCGCCTACGTCGAGGCCATCGTGGCGCGCGCCAACGGCCTGCAGGCGGATGCCATCGCCATCACGGGCGACGTCGTCGACGGCACGGTGGCGCAGCTGGGGGCGCACACGGCGCCGCTGGGCGAGCTGCGCGCGCGCCATGGCGTGTTTCTGGTGACGGGCAACCACGAATACTATTCGGGCGCCGGCCCGTGGGTCGCGGAATTTCGCCGCCTGGGCTTGCGCGTGCTGATGAACGAGCACGCGATCCTCGAGCACGACGGCGCGCGCCTGGCGCTGGCCGGCGTGACCGACTTCAATGCGGCCGGTTTCGATCCAGCCCAGAAGAGCGACCCGCGGGCCGCCATCGCCGGCGCGCCGGCCGCCATCCCGCGCATCCTGCTGGCGCACCAGCCACGCAGCGTGCCGGAAGCGGAGCTGGCCGGCTACGACCTGCAATTGTCGGGCCACACGCACGGCGGACAGTTCTGGCCGTGGAATCTGTTCGTGCCGCTGCAGCAGCCGTATGTGGCCGGCCTGCACCGGCGCGGCCGCCTGTGGATTTACGTCAGCCGCGGCACCGGCTACTGGGGCCCGCCCAAGCGCATCGGCGCGCCGGCCGAGATCACGAGACTGAGGCTGGTGGCGGCATGAAGCCTAGTCGGCCCAGCTGGCCATCCACGCCTCGAAACGTGCCAGCACCGCCGGCGGATTCAAGCGCGCCATGGCGCCTTCCACCGCTTCGCTGTCGCTGACCTCGAACAGCAGCACGCTATCGTCGCGCTGCGCGCCGGCGCCGAACGCGCCTTCGGCATCGAGCTGCGCCAGCGCCGCGATGCAGGCCTCGAACACGCCCGTGCGGAAGGTCGCGAAATCCACGTCGAACGGCAAGTCGCGGTGGGCCTGCAACAGCAGGCGGTAGGCGCTGTCGAAATACGCGCCGCCATCGTCAAACGCCCATTCGGCAGGGTTCCACAGCATCTCGTCGCCATACTCCGAGGCCGCCAGCGCTTCGCGGCTATTCGCCATGGGGCCGATGGTCATGGCACTGTCGTCGCTGACCAGCGCGAACGCGTTGATGTGCTGTCCGGGATGGGCGGCGCGCACGGCATCGAAGGCCAGGCGCGCGGCGTCCGCCACCAGGCTTTGCAGCAGCGCGACATCGAATGCGGCGGGGTCGATCAAGCTTTCACGCGCCAGCGCATGGCCATCGGCCAGCGCCGCCTGGCAATGGACGGCGTACGCGGCGCGCGCCTGCGCCGCGCTGGCATAGTCGCTGCGCGTTTCCTCGCCCCAGGTCATGGCGGCGCCGCCGGCCGTCCAGACCGTCGTGCCGAACACGCGCACCTCGCGGAAGCGGGCCGGCTGATCGCCGTCAAAGGTGTAAAACAGGCTGTAATTAGCAGGCATGCGTGCTTTCTCTTCGTTAGTCGGGCCGCATCTGGGCGGCGAAATCGCGCTGGCGGAACTGCTCCAGCAAGAAATCGACGAACACGCGCGTCTTCGCCGGCAGCAGCTTCTTGCTCGGATAGTATATCGACAGGGGCCCGGAATCGGCATGCCAGCCGGGCAGCAGCCGCAGCAGGGCGCCGCTGCGCAAATGGGGCAGCGCATGCGGCATGGGCAGCAGCGCCACGCCGACGCCCATGATGGCCGCCTGCGCCATCGCTTCCGGATCGTCGAAGATGGCGCGCGGCCGGCATTCGGCCACGCCCTCGCCGCCCCGGCCATCGCGCAGTATCCAGCTGCGCAGGCGCCCGCTGCCGGCCGAACGGCGCGCCACGCCGTCGAATGGCGCCAGGTCCGACGGATGCACGGGCATGGTCTTACCCTGCATGAAGGCGGGCGACGCCGTGGCCACGATGTGCGCATGCCCCAATTCGCGCGCCACCACGCCCGGCGTCAGTTCGATGCCGCCGCCGATGGCGACATCGAAGCCTTCGCCCACGAGGTCCACCTGGCGGTTGTCGAAATGGCAGTCGGGGATCACGCCCGGGTAGCGCGCGATGAATTCGCCGAGCAGCGGCACCACGTAGCTGCGCCCGAACGACGGCGCCATGCTGATCTTCAGCACGCCGGCCGGCTGGCCGCCCTCCTCGGCCACGTCGGCGATGGCTTCGCGCAGGGTGGCCAGGGCGCCGCCGATCTGCTGCAGGAAGCGTTCGCCCCCTTCCGTCAGGGTCAGGCGCCGCGTGCTGCGCTGGAACAGGCGCAGCCCGAGGCTCGCTTCCAGGCGCGCCACGTTCTTGCTGACGGCAGCCGGCGTCAGCCCCAGGCGGCGCGCGGCCGCGGAAAAGCTGCCCGCCTCGGCCGACAGCACGAATGATTGCAAATGATTGAGGGCGTCCATGCGCCTATTCTACCCGCTCATTTGATAGCAATGGTTGAAAGTGATTGTAGCGATTCATGGCTAGCGCGCCAGGAATGAAAGGCAGATACTGAACTCCTCGACTCCCCACACAGAAAGTTACATCATGCACACCCAAGCCAACACCACTTCCCCATCACTGCTGAACAAGATCGCCTTCGTCACGGGCGGCTCGCGCGGCATCGGCGCCGCCATCGTGCGCCGCCTGGCCCTGCAGGGCGCCACCGTCGTCTTCACTTACCAGAGTTCCGCGTCCGAAGCGCAGGCGCTGGCAGGCAAGGTGGAAGCGGCCGGCGGCAAGGCGCTGGCCGTGCAGGCCGATGCGGCCGACGCGGCAGCCCTGACGGCGGCCATCGACCAGGTGGCGGCGCAGTTCGGCCGCGTCGATATCCTCGTCAACAACGCCGGCGTCTTCCTGCCCGGCGCCATCGACGATTTTTCGCTGGCGGACTTCGACAAGACCGTGGCCGTCAACGTGCGCGCCGTCTTCGTCGCCATCAAGGCGGCCGTGGCGCACATGCAGACGGGCGGACGCATCATCAACATCGGCAGCACGAATGCGCACCGCATGCCGTTCGGCGGCGCGGCCGCCTACGCCATGAGCAAATCGGCGCTGAGCGGCCTGACGCAAGGCCTGTCGCGCGACCTGGGCCCGCGCGGCATCACCATCAACAACGTGGAACCGGGCCCCGTCGCCACCGACATGAATCCGCCGACGGGCGACTTCGCCGACCTGATGCACGGCCTGATGGCCCTGCCGCGCCACGGCAGCGCCGATGAAATCGCCGGCATGGTGGCCTACCTGGCCAGCGAAGAAGCGGCATTCGTCACGGGCGCAGGACTGAAGATCGACGGCGGTTTTGCCGCATAAAAAAAGGGCCAGGCTTTCCAGCCTGGCCCCAGCGTATGCTTCGGCGTTTACGCTTGCTTGCGCCGGCGTCCGCGCCACCACAGCAGCAGCGCCAGCAGCACCAGCACGCCGACGATGATGCCGGCGCGGGCCAGGCCGATCAGGTTGGACGGCGCGCCGCCGTTGCGCAGGGTCGTCACCTGTTCCGCCGTCACCTTGACGGCGGGATTGCCGTACATCTGCTGCACGTAATTGCCGAGGGTGACGATCTGCTCGTCCGACAGGGTCTGGCGGAAGGCCGGCATCAGGTGGCCCGCGGCATGACTGCCTTTGCCATCCTGGCGCTCCACGCCATCGAGTATCGCCATCACCAGGTTGTTGCTGTTGCTGCGGCCCGTCACCGAGTTGTGGAACAGCGGCGGCAGGCTGCCGTCGAAACTGCCCTCACCCCTGGCCTGGTGGCAGCTGGCGCACTGCGCATCGTACAACTGCGCACCCGACATCTTGTTCAGGTTTTGCGGCAGCGGCACGCCCCGGATCGCATTGAGCGCGTCGCCCGCCTGCCCCCATTGCGTCACCGCTTGCGTGTCGGCCTTGTCGCGGATGGCGGGCACGCTCTTGACGTAGTGCGCGATGGCGTTCAAGTCCGCATCGCTCAGGTGCTTCAGGCTATGGTCGATGGCTTCGGCCATCGGTCCGGCCGCCTGCGCCTTGTTGGCAGCGCGGCCCGTGCGCAGGTAGTCGACCAGGTCTTGCTGGCTCCAGCTGCCGACGCCGCTGTTGACGTCCGAGGTGATATTCGGCGCATGCCAGGTGCCCAGGTCGGCGCCGCCCAGCTCTTTCGACAACTGCTCGGCCATCAGCGCATTGCGCGGCGTATGGCAGGTGGTGCAGTGCGCCAGGCCCTGCGCCAGGTAGGCGCCGCGGTTCCACTCCATGCTCTTGGCCGTATCGGCCACGAACGGTTTCTTGTCGAGGAACAGCCAATTCCAGCCCGCCATCGACAGGCGGATGTTGAACGGGAATGGCAGATCCGTCGTTTGCGCCGGCGCCGCGTCCACGGCCGCCACGCCATGCATGAAGTAATCGTACAGGGCCGCCGTGTCCTCGTCCGTCACCTTGGCGTAGGCCGTGTAGGGCATCGCCGGATAAAGGTTGGCGCCGTCGGCCCGCACGCCATGGCGCACGGCGTCGGAAAACTGCTTGAGCGTGTAGTTGCCGATGCCGTGCGTTTTGGACGGCGTGATGTTGGTGGCATAGACGGCGCCCAGCGGCGTGGCCAGGGCCAGGCCGCCCGCCATCGGCTTGCCGCCGGGCACGCTATGGCAGGCGATGCAGTCGCCGGCCGTGGCCAGGTAGCGGCCACGCTCGATCGCCGCCGCATCCGGACTGGATGCGCCGGCAGCCAGCACGGGCAAGGCCAGGGACAGCAAGGCGGCGCCCGCCGCCAGTCTGAAGGCCGCCATCATGCCGTTCCTCCCTGTTGTTCGTCGAGGATGTGCTTGACGGTGCGCAGTGCGACGGCCAGGCCGTTTTCCGTCGAATTGCAGGTGCCGGACGTCGGCAGCACGCCGGTACTGCACAGGAACAGGTTGGCGTGGTCGAAGGTGCGGCCCCACTGGTCGCACACGGCCTTGGCGGGGTCGGAACCCATCGACAGGGTGCCGCAGATGTGCTGGTTGTTGGCGAACACGCCTTCCTTGCTGTGGCGCAGATTGGTGCCGCCCATCAGTTTCGCGATCTGCTCGAAATCCTGCTTCGAGCGTTCATGGCCGCGCTTCGTGTAGTCGTCGATCGCATAGTGCGCCTGCGGCTTGGGAATGCCCATGGCATCCTTTTCGCTGCTCAGGGCGATGCGGTTTTCCGGGTTCGGCAGCACTTCCAGCACGTTTTTCAGGCTCATTTCGCGCGCCGAGCGGAAACGCAGCTGCTGTTCGAATGCTTCGCCAAACACGCCCTTGCCGATCAGTTCCTTCGAGGCGCCATCGACGCGCGAGATGTTCGTGAAGTCCAGGCGGTATGGCGAATGCTGGCTGCGGAAGTCGCCGTCGCGCATGGTGTTGATGGAATTGGGGCTTTGCGGGCCCCGGCCCAGCCACAGGTCTTCATCGGCGTCGAAAGTGATCGAGGTGCTCGGATGGTCCATCAGGTTGCGGCCCACCATGTCGCTGCTGTTGGCCAGGCCGTTCGGGTATTTGTCCGAGGCGGAAACGAGCAGCAAGCGGGGGCTTTCGATGCCGTTGGCGGCCAAAATGAAAGTCTTGGCCGTGACGCGGTGGCTCTTCCTGTCGACGTCGTAGTACAGCGCGGCCGTGATGCGGCCCTGCGCATCGTGTTCCAGCTTGTAGACGTTGGCATTGCAGACGATCTTCACGCCCGCGTCTTCCGCCTGCTGCGCGGCGATGCCGCCGTGGTATTGCGCGTCGATGGGGCAGATCGGCTGGCAGCTGTTGTTGCCGCAGCAGGCCGGGCGGCCATCGTAGCCGACGCTGTTGCGCGCCACCGTGTTGCCGACCACCTTGAACGAGGGGTCGAGGCGCTCGCGGATGCGGCGCATCGCGTACGGCTCCGTCACGGGGTCCATCGGGAAGGCCTGCTTGCGCGGCGAGCCGGTATTGTCGGCGCCCGAGACGCCCATGATCTCTTCCGCTTCCTGGTAAAACGGCTCCAGGTCTGCATAGCTGATCGGCCAGTCGACGCCGACGCCATACAGGGTGTGGATGCGGAAGTCGTTCGGCACGTTGCGCCAGGCCTGCGCGGCCCAGTGCCACGAGGTGCCGCCGAACTGGCGGATGTACTCGGCCGGATACGGATACGGGCCGGCCTGCACCAGGTAGCCGTTATCCTTCGGCTGGTAGATCGGGTGCGGCGCCGTGGCCACCGATGGATACGGCGACATCCAGTCGCTGCGGCGCGTCGTGTTGCGGAAGCGCGCGACGATTTCGCCGCGCGACACGCGCGGCCCCGCTTCCAGGATCAGCACCGAGGCGCCGGCCAGCGCCAGCTTGCGCGCGGCCAGCGAGCCGATGATGCCGGAGCCGATCACGAGGTAATCGGCGGTCAGTTGTTCAGCCATGATGGCTCCTTAAATTGGTTTTCTGGCCCAGCTGCCGTAGGCGCCGTAGGAATACGTGGGAGGCTTCAGGACGTCGGCCACGACGGCCGCGTTCAGTGCCTGCTCGTAGGCGACGCAGACGGCCGCCTCGCCCGTGCCGACGATGCCCAGGTACCAGGCGCTGGCGATCTGGCGCGGCAGGGCCGCCAGCGGCGACTGCGCCGGATCGAGCGCATCGAGCGCTTCCTGCAGGCCGCCTGCCTGCAAGCCCTGCGCATTGATCAGGGCCAGCAATGCGCGCACATTCGCGGGGAAGGCGGCGTCCTGCGCCACCAGCGCGTCATACAGGCGCCTGGCCAGCACGGGATCGAGCACCTGGCGCCCCACCAGCATGGCCGACACGCCCAGGAAGGCGCCCTGCTCCACGTCGGCGACCGGTTCGGCCAGCGCCCAGGGTATCAGCGCCGCGGCCGAAGCCGACAGCAAACCGGCCAGCACCATGCGGCGGCCGGGATTGAGAGGGCCGCGGCCCTCCTTATTGTGTGTAGCGTCCAATTGAAGCTCCCGTGAGTTCAGCAACCGTTCAGAAAGAATGCTTGAGACCGACCATGACCACCGTCTGGCCGCCGTTCGACGACGGCGTGCCGTTCTGCGAATCGCCGACCGAGGCGACGGCGTTGACGATATCGCCGTTCTGGCCCAGGGTCTGGCCGCGCGCCAGCTGGCGCGCTTCGATCAGGTAGATCGCGGTGCGCTTCGACAGCGCATACGTCTGTTCGAACGACAGCTGGCGGTAGCGCGCGCGGTCGGCGATGCCGTTGGCGTGGCTGGCGAAGGTATCGCTGTAGCCGGCCGCCAGGAACCACCGCGGCGTCAGCTGGTAGCTCGAGATCAGGCCGGCCGTGTTGAAGATGGCCGTGTCGCGGAAGGTGGAATGGCTGCCCGCCTGGTACTGCACGTTGCTGGCATTCGCACCCACCATCCACTTGCCCATCGTGTAGCGCGCGCTGGCGGCGATGAATTCGATGCTGTCGGCCGAAACATAGCCCTGGTTGAGGGCCGACACGCCGAAGCTGCCGGAGGCGTTGCTGTTCCAGCCGGCCTGGCCGCTCATGGCCATGCTGCTGGCCGCGTTCCGGCCATTTTTCAGTTTCAAATAGCCGAGCGCGAATTCGGCCGGCGACGTGCTGTACTTGACGGCGGCGCTGAAGCTGCTGCCCACGGCATTGCCGTCGGCCGCTTCGCCAAAGCCGTATTGCGCGCTGGCCTGCAGGCCGCGCCACGCCGGCATGCTGTAGCTCAGGGAATTGCTGATGCGCACGGTGGTGTCGAGGCCGTCGATATCGCCAGGGTGGGCACCGGTGGCGCCCGTCAGGACATTGCTCGATGCCAAAGATCCCACCAGCAGGTAGTACGGCGTGTACTGGCGGCCGGCCGTCAGGGTGCCGTAGGCCGTCGATTGCAGGCCCACGTAGGCCTGGCGGTTGAACAGGGAGTCGGCCGAACTTTGCGCGCCCGTATCGCTTTCAAAGCCGTTTTCCAGCAGGAACAGCGCCTTCAGGTCGCCGCCCAGGTCTTCCACGCCCTGGAAACCGATCTTGCTGGCAGACAAACTGCCGCTGCGCATATACGTGTTCGAATTGCCGCCCTGGTTGCTCGCGTATGCGGTGGCCGCGTCGACAACGCCATAGATGCTGACGTTGCTTTGGGCGCAAACGTTTGCGCCAAGCAGTGAAAAGGCGGCCAGCGCCGTAGCGCGCATGCAAGTATTCTTCATTATTTTTCCTGACTTTCCTGATTTATTGTACGCCTGGCAAGTAGTGCCGCCGCGATGGCGCAGTACCGGCCTCGACGCCGCGTTGCCGCCCGATCCGTTGACCGGCGCGCCCGCTGTTCTTCTTGATTTGGATCAAGTGAGGCAAATTATACGCTTATTTACTCACATGTAAGTGATTGACTATAAGGCATAGTCTTATAGCAAAACTTTCTTGTGTCTTATAGCAAAACAGACAAAAACGGGGCCGCAAGCCCGGCATATGCCGAAAATGATGACGACAGGCGTGGACAAAGCAGCGGCGGCGCATGCAGAAAACATGCGCCGGTTGGTGCTTCAGGAGGAAGGAGAGAGGTAGCGGGTGCGGCCGTTCAGCGCAGGATGGCGGGCGCCACCGGCAGGGTTTCCAGCGCAATGAAGGCTTCCAGGGTGCGGCGCATGTCCTCGAACACCTGCTTGCCGTAGGCCGCTTCCAGGTTTTCGTATTGCAAGTCGATCAGCTTGCCCATCTGCAGCAGCAGGCTGGCGCCCGCTTCCGACAGGTGCACCTTGCGGCGGCGCTGGTCGCCTTCGAACTTGCTGCGTCCGATCAAGCCGATTTCTTCCATGCGGGCCAGGATGCCGCTCATGCTGGGGCTGGAAATCTGGCAGATGTCGCACAGCTCGCGCGGCTCCAGGGTCGGGCTTTCATTCAGCGCGCGCATGATGCGCCACTGCTGCTCCGTCACGCCGAAGTGATTGAGGATGGGACGGAAGTGCTGCAGCAGGCTGTCGCGCGCCTTCAGCAGCAGTTGCGGCATGTTCGGATAACGGATCGGTAATTGCAAGCGGAACTCCCATGGAAGGCAAGCATCATTGTCGTAATTATACGGCCCGGCCAGTGCAAACGGCAGGCTGGCAACCATGTATTTTTCGCTATGTCCGCCCTTCCCCGCGCTCCGGCTCCTGCTGCGCATGCCGCTGCACGGACCACAGCACGCCCGCCGTCAGCAAGAGCATCGCCGCCCATTCCAGCGGACGTGGCATGCGCTGCGCGTAGACGAAGCCATACAGCAGCGCGAACAGGGTTTCGGACAGGATCAGCTGGCCCGACAGCGTCACCGGCACCAGGCGCGAGGCCATGTTCCACAGGTAGTTGCCGATCACGGAAGCGCCCAGCGCCAGCAGCAGGCACACGAGCCAGAAGACGGGCCAGTCGCGGCCGGGGACCGCCTGACCGCCCGCCTCGCCCGCCTGCTGCAGGGCCAGCGCCACGGCGCCGGCGGCCAGGGCGATGACGCCGCTGGCCAGGCCATACAGCATCGACCATTCCACGGAACTGAAATGCGCGTGGCGCTTGAGAAAACGGGCATTGTCGAGCGCATACCAGGTCCAGCAGGCAAGCGCGCAGGCGGCGCACAGCACGCCGAGCAGCTTGTGCGCCAGGCTGGCGCCGCCCGCCGCCACGCCCACGTCATGGCTGAAGACATCGAGATTGATGCAGGCGATGCCCAGGGCCACCACCAGCAGCGGCCAGGCCAGGCGGCGCAGCGGCAGCGCGCCGTGGTCCTTGCGGCCCAGGATGGTGACGCTCAGGGGCAGCAGGCCGATGATCAGCGAGGTGGCCGCCACGCCGGCCAGCTTGACGCCGTACGCCAGCAACAGGTAATACACGACGTTGCCGGCCAGGGCCTGGCGCAGCATGGCCAGCCAGTCGCCGCGCCGCAAGCGCCGCAGCAGCGGCAACAGGCGCGGCAGCATCAGGCCGGCCGCCAGCGCGCCATAGCAGACGTAGCGGCCGACCATCAGCTCGAACGGCGAAAAATCGGGCAGCAGGGCCGGCACGATGAAAACGGCGCCCCAGAAGGCGCCCGCCAGCAAACCAAATACGATCCCACGCCACATGCCCGCCACTCACGTCATCATTTCAAGGACGCCAGTATGGCATGCGGCGCAGGCTGCCGTCAGCCCTTGGCCTTGCGCTGCGCGGGGATGAAGTGCTCGCGCACGGCCTTGGCCAGCAGGTCCGGCGGCAGCAAGCCCTGGCCCAGTAGGAAGTTGTTGAAGGCCAGGCGGTCGAATTGCGCGCCCAGCGCCAGCTCCGTTTCCGCGCGCAGCTGCAGGATGCGCGTATAGCCATAGAAATAGCTGCCCGCCTGGCCCGGCGCATTGAAGGTGTAGCGGTCGAGTTCCTGGCGCGCCATCGGCGCCGACAGCATCACTTCCTCCGTCAGGATGCGGCCCGCCTCTTCGCGCGTCACCTGCCCCAGGTTCAGCATCGGGTCGAGCATGGCGCGCGCCGCGCGCAGCATGCGGAACTGCAGCGCGATGAACTGGCCCTCGGCCGGTTCGTACGGGATCATTTCCGCTTCCGCGTACAGGGCCCAGCCCTCCACGTTGACGCTGTTGAACGCGTACAGGCTGCGCGCCTGCGACACGCCGCGCTCCACCATGGCGCTGAACTGCAGCTCGTGGCCGGGGCGGCCTTCGTGCGCGCTCAAGGTCCAGGCGGCGCCGGCAAAATTGAAATCGTCATAGGCCTCGCCCTTGCCGCTGGCAGCCGGATTGCTGACAGGCAGGACGAACTGGCCGTGTTCCCCCGTATTGCCGATCAGCGGAGGCGGACGCATGTGCGGCGCCGGCTGGGCCGCCGATTCCGCCGCCGACGCCAGGCGCATGGTCATGGCGCGCTGCGGCAGGTCGACCACGCGCTGGGCGCGGATGCGCTCCTCGAGCTGCGTATTGACGCCCTTGTAGTGCGCTTCGAGCCGCTCGTTGGGAATGGAATCGCTTTTCAGCGCGCGCAGCACCTGGCGGTAATCCGCGCCGTCGACGCCCTTCAAGGCCAGCCTGGCCGCCACCACGGGCGCCAGCGCCTGCATGGCCGCGCGCGTTTCCAGGTAGGCCACTTCCGCCCGCTCGACCAGCGCGCGCGGTTCGATGTCGATGCCCACCTGCTTCAGGCGGAACGCGTACAGCTCGGGCGCCATGCGGAAATCCGTGCGCGCCAGCGGCAGCACCACTTGCCTTTCCCATGCCGCATACTCGTTCAGTTGCTGTTCCATGGCCGCCAGCGCGCCCTCCGCGCCGCCAATCTGCATGTCGGCGAACAGCTTGCGGATGCCGGCGATATACGTCGGCACGTTTTCCAGCGACTGCTCCACCTGCCGGCGCACTGGGCCTGCCAGTCCCGTCTGGCCGATCTTTTCCGTGAAGCGCGCTTGCGCCTGCGCCGTGATCGGCGTGTTGCCCGGATACTGGCCCACGTAGCGCTGCAGCCGTTCGAGCGCCTTGGCGCGGCGCGCGGCCGGACGCTGCTCCTGCAGCAGGCTTTGCATGCTGCCAAAGACCATTTGCGGCACGTCGACCCACGGCAAGCTGTGTTGGGCGTCGAGCTGGACGCCGGCGATTTCCTGGTCGACGGCGCCGATCAAAATTTCCAGATCCTGGCGAATGCGTTCGTCGCGCTCCAGTTCCAGCTTTTGCTGCAGCTGCGCGCGCGCCTGCTGCATGGCCGCCACATGGCGCTCCGTGATGTTCGGCCCCAGGTCGGCCGCCAGGCCGTCGTATTGCGCCAGGCCCGTGTCGGAGGCGTCTTCGGGCGAAAACTGCGCCTGCGCCGCCAGCACGATGGCGGCGTTGCGGTTGCTGGCATCGACCCAGGCCGACGACGCGCTGGCCACTGCGGGAGCGGCGGCCAGCGCGGGCATGGCGAACGCGATGGAGAGTGCCGCGGCAAGCACGGTCTGATGCAAAGTCGGAATGACGGACATCGGGGATTCCTTCCAGGGGTGAGCGATGAGCGAAGCGGCGAGTATCGGCCAGGCCCGGACGACTGTCAATTCACCGCGCCCAGGGCCGGCAGGTTCCACGGCGTGACCACCTGGATGGCGGATAGCGGCTGCGGCCGCGCCAGGGCCGGCAGCGCGCCCTGCGCGCGCAGGATTTCCTGGCAGGCGCGGCGCATGTCCTGGCCCAGGTCGTGGTGCAGCACGGCCTGGATCGCGCCCGAGCGCAGCAGCGCCACATTGTCGGCATCGAGGTCGTGGCCGATGAAGACCCGGCATGGCCGGCCCGCCTGCGCGAACGCCTGCACGATGGCGGCATTGCCGCCGCCGATCGAATACACGGCGGCGATGCCTGTATGCCCGACCAGGGCCTGGCGCACCAGCGCGCCCGTGGCGCCGTCGATGCCGTGGCCCTCGCTCACTTCGACGATGCTCAGATGGCGGTGCCGCTCGCGCAGCGCGCGGCGAAAGCCGATCTCGCGCTCTTCCTCGCCGTGAAAGCGGTTGCTGCTGAGAGTCACCAGCACCTGCTGCTTCTGGCGCTTTTTCTCCTCCCCCAGCCACTGGCCGATCAGGTAGGCGGCCGTCTCCCCCGCCGCACGGTTGTCCATGCCCACGTAGCCGCGACGCGCGGAGCCCGGCACGTCCGTCACCAGGGTCACCACGGGGATGCCGGCCGCCGCCAGCCGGTTCACGGCTTCGGCCACCGACGGCAAGTCCGGCGCCTTGAGCAGCACGCCGTGGCTGCCATTTTTGCGGATGCGTTCGAGCAGCGCGACGATTTTTTCCACTTCCAGCGTTTCATGCAGGTGAAAACGCGAACGCAGCACGGCCGGGTGCAGCGACGGCAGTTCGGCTTCCAGCGCCGCGCGCACGGCATCGGTAAAGCGCTGCGGCGCCACCATCACCACGTCGAGCATGAATTTTTTCCCCGCCAGCCCCACCTGCGTGCTTTGCCGCGCCAGTTCGTCGAGCGCCTGCATCACGCGGCGCACGGTGGTCGCGTGCACGCCGCCGCGCTGTTTGAGCACGCGGTCGACGGTGGCCACGCTGACGCCGGCCTGCAGCGCCACGACCTTGACGGGGAAAGGATGGGTCATGCGATGTCCAATTCGAATTGATGGTTTTTTGATGGATTTCTTGATGAAAAATGCAGCTTTTCATCCCTATACTGATTCTACAACTTAAACAATGGAGACAAAACATGCACACTACCGACGCCGGCGCGGAGTCGCCTTCCGCGCCCTCCCCCTGCTGGCTGTCGCCGCAAGACTGCCGGCTGGAGGATTTCATCCGCGCCGTCGAACGGCGCACGGCGCTGGCCGACTATCCGCACGCCGCCGCGGTGGAAGCGAATATCCTCGTCTACGACTGCGATGCCGTGCGCGCGCTGGCCGCCGGTCCCTCCGCGCTGCGCGCGCTGCAGGCGGAATGGGGCCGGGCCCTGATGGAGGGGCCTGGCGTGGTGGTGCTGCAAGGCGCCGTCGACGATCTCGATACGCTGGACCGGGTGAGCGGCGTGTTTCGCGACCTGATCGCCGAACAGCAGGCCAGCGGCCAGGCGGCGGGCGACCATTTCGCCAGGCCGGGCGCGAACGACCGCATCTGGAACGCCCAGCAAAAGCTGTGCTTGCGGGCGCCCGACGCCTTCGCCCGCTATTACGCCAATCCCGTCTTTGCCTGGATATCGCAGGCCTGGCTGGGGCCGGCCTACCAGATGACGGCGCAGGTGAACGTCGTCAACCCTGGCGGGGCCGCGCAAGCGCCGCACCGCGACTACCACCTGGGCTTCCAGAGCGCCGCCGCCTGCGCCGCGTATCCCGCACCCGTGCACCAGATGTCCGCCCTCCTGACCCTGCAGGGCGCCGTCGCCCATGGCGACATGCCGCTGGCATCGGGACCGACGCTGTACCTGCCCTATTCGCAGACGTATCGGGAAGGCTTTCTCGCCTGGCAGCAGAGCGCTTTCCGTGATTATTTCGCGCAGCATTGCGTGCAGCTGCCGCTGTCCAAAGGCGACGCCGTGTTCTTCAACCCAGCCCTGTTCCATGCGGCCGGGCATAACCGCTCGCCCGACATCCGGCGCATGGCCAACCTGCTGCAAGTGTCGTCGCCATTCGGCCGCGCGATGGAAGCGCTGGACCGCAAGGCCATGAGCGCCACCCTGTATCCGGCCCTGCAGGCGCTGCGCGCGCAGGGCGGCCTGTCCGCCGATGGCATCGCCCACGCGATTGCCGCCTGCGCCGAAGGCTATGCCTTTCCCAGCAACCTCGATCGCGACCAGCCGATCGGCGGCATGGCGCCGCCCACGCAGCAGCAGCTCATGCACGAGGCGCTGGCGCAGGATTGGCCGCCGGCGCGCTTCCGCGATGCGCTGGACAGCCACGCCTGGCGCCAGCAAGCCTGAATCCGACACCGCCATCACACTGGAGACTCCCCGCATGCACAACATCCACATCGGCCTCATCGGCGCCGGCTACATGGGCAAGGCCCACACCATCGCCTACAAGGCCGTGCGCAGCATCTTCCCCACGGCACGCCATCCCGTGTGCGAATGCATCGCCACCAGCAGCGAAGAAAGCGCGGCCCGCAGCGCGCGGGAACTGGGCTGGAACCGCGCCACGGGCGACTGGCGCGCACTCGTCAACGATCCCGCCATCGACGCCATCGTCGTCGCCACGCCGCCGGCCACGCACAAGGACATCGTGCTGGCCGCGCTGGCCCTGGGCAAACCCGTGTTCTGCGAAAAGCCGCTGGGCTATTCCGCCGCCGAGTCCCTGCAGCTGGCGCAGGCGGCCGAACAGGCGGGCGTGGCCAACATGGTCGGCTATAACTACATCCGCACGCCGGCCAGCCAGCTGGCGCGGCAGATCATCGCGTCGGGAGAAATCGGCGAGATCATCCACATCGCCGCGGAACACGTGGAAGACTATCTGCACGACCCGCGCGCGCCCGCCTCATGGCGCACGCGCGCGGCGACGGCGACGCGGGCCGGCGCGCTGGCCGACGTCGGCTCGCACCTGATCAACCTGGCCCTGCGCCTCGGTGGTCCCGTCGACGCGCTGGTGGCGGACATGAATACCGTGCACGCGCAGCGCCAGAGCCCGCAGGGCATGGAAGCGGTGGAAAACGACGACCAGGGGAACCTGATGCTGCGCTTCGCCAGCGGCGCCCTCGGCGCGCTGACCTTCAGCCGCGTGGCGGCCGGACGCAAGATGGGCTACACCTACCGCATCACGGGGACGAAAGGCGCGATTGCCTTCGACCAGGAAGACCAGAATGCACTGTGGCTGTACGACGCCAGCCGCCCGGCGCAGCGCCAGGGCTTCCAGCGCCTGCTGATGGGCCCAGCCCACCCCGACTACCTGGCATTTTCCCAGGGCGCGGGGCACGGCACCGGCTACAACGAGCAGATCGTCATCGAGGCGCGCGATTTTTTGCAGGCGATTGCCGGCGGCGAAGCGGTCTGGCCCACCTTCCGCGATGGCTACGAGGTGGACCGGGTGATCGAGGGGGCGCTGCGCTCCGTGCAGGAGCGCAGCTGGATCACCCTGTGCTGAACGCCTATCAAAACCTGCTGCGCGCCGTGATTTACGGCCTCCGAGGCTCACTGCACTATCGTGCAGTTGCGCGTCCCGAAGCAACGGGGGCGCCGAGCATCCCTTCCGCTCGCTACGGTTTTGTTAGGCGTTATCAGTACGCCAGGCCGTAGCCGAACTTGTACAGCGGATGGGCCGTGTCATACGGCACGTCCGACTTCTGCACCTGCACTTCGGCCATCGACGACGGCAGCTCGAACGGCAGCTTGCCTTGCGGCTTGGCCTTGCCCGTCAAGACATCGAACAGCGCGCCGTCGCTGACGCCGAAGTTGGCGACGATGGCGCTGGCCTTGTCCTGCACGTTGCCGAGGATGGCCGGGCGGTCCAGGTAGACGGTGACCACCGTCTTCGGCGCGAATTTCGCCGCATTCTTGATCGCCTCGTAGTCGGCGTCGCCATCGACATAGTTCAGGCGCCCTTCGTGCTGCATGCTGCCGAAGATGTAGTTCGGGTGCAGGATTTCATATGGCGCGGCCACGCGCAGCAGGGCCACGTCCGCTTCCTGCGGCGTGGCGACCACCGTGTAGCCGTACTTTTGCGCCACGGCCGCGTCGATGCCATATAAATACACCTTCTTGACGGCGGCGGCCAGCGGCAAGACCTTGTCCTTGTTTTCCAGCAAGACCAGCGAACGGCGCTGGGCGTCAACGCCCGCCTCGACGAAGTCCGCCTTGCCCACGGTGGCCGCCGCCTTGGCCGCATCGACGAACGGATGCTCGAACAAGCCCTGCTTGAATTTCTGCACCAGGATGCGGCGCGCCGAAGCGTTGATGCGCGCTTCCGTCAATTGGCCGCGCTGCACGGCTTGCGTCAGGTACGGCGCTTCCGTCACGCCCCCAAACTGGTCCATTCCGGCCGTCACGGCCTTCACGTAGCGTTCGGCCTTGGTGGCGTCTTCCATGCCCCATGGCGTGCCGAAGCCGATGAACGACGGCGCCACGCCCGGCGCCGTGCCATTGCGGCAGTTGGCGTCGCAGTCGGAAGTGATGCCCCAGTCGGACAGGATCACGCCCTCGAAGCCATATTTTCCGCGCAGCAAGTCCGTCAGCATGGTCTTGCTGAAACCGGCCGCCACCTGTTCCAGCGTGATGCCGTCGATCGTGATATTGCCGTCCGGCAGCGCATACGTGGGCATGACGGATGCCGCCTTGGCCGTGAACGCCCCTTCGAACGGCTTCACGTGATACGCAAAATTATTACCTGGATAGGTCATGTAGCGGCCATAGTAATTGTGGCCGTCGAAGCCCTCTTTCGTCGCGCCATAGCCGACCCAGTGCTTGACGACGGCTACCACGCTGCCGTCATGCAAGCCCGTGTTGCCATCCTGGAAGCCCTCGATATAGTGCTGCACCATGCGCTTGGCCAGGTCGGCATCCTCGCCGAAGGTGCCGTTGATGCGCGACCAGCGCGGCTCGGTGGCCAGATCGGCCTGCGGCGACAGCGCCTGCGTGATGCCGACGGCCAGGTATTCCTGGCGCGCGATGTCGCCGAAGCGGCGCACCAGCGCATCGTCGCCGATGGCCGCCAGGCCCAGGGTTTCCGGCCACTGCGAAAAACCCTTGGTGCCGGCGCTGGCGCCCACCGTGTACTGGAAATGGTGACGCGGGTCGGTGCTGATGGAGACGGGAATACCCAGACGCGACGTTTCGCTCAGGGCTTGCAGCTTGTTGTATTGCGCCGCCATGTTGGCAGAATCGCCCGCCATGCGCGTAATAAACGTGTTGACGTACTGCTTGACGATCAGGTCTTGCAAGGCCGCCAGGTCATACGCGCCACCAAGGCCGATGCCGGACGGATCGGACGCCGTGGGCGCCGTGCCATGCATCATCAGGCCCGCCTTTTCATCGAGCGTCATGCGCGACAGCAGGTCGTCGGCGCGCGCCTCGGCCGACAGGCGCCAGTCCTCGTACGGCTCGATCTTGCCGCTGCGGTTCATGTCCTTGAAGGTATAGCCGTCAACCTTGACCAGATTGAAGGTGGTGGCGCCGAACTCGGGCTGCGTGTATTCCTCGCTGACGGTGTCGTTGCCGCAGGCGGCCAGGGCAAGCGTGGCGATGCAGCCGGCGACCACGCGGGCCATCGGTTTCAATGTGCAATTCATCATTATCTCCAAGACTGTTTTTGTAGGTATCCGGGCCGCTTCAGGGCAGCCCGGATCCAATATAGCGTGAGAATCCGTGAGTTTCTTGACCGCGCAGCACGCGTTTTATACCGGCGAAAACAATTTTTGGTTAGACGGCGCGACAACCAACAATTTCCTACAAAGTGCTAATATTTGTGAAAAATTACTACAACAAGCAGGAGACACCCTTGCACAAAGCCGATACGCGCACGGTCTCGAACCGCATTGCGCAGCAATACGCGCGGGCCATGCAGGCCGATGGCCACGATCCCGCCGATTTTTTCCGCCAGACGGGCATCACGCCGGCGCAGCTGAGCGAGCCTGGCGGCCGCATCAACGCCGACCGGCACCGGCGCATGACGGCCTACGCCCAGCAGTTGCCGGCGCACCGCGGCATCCTCGATCTCGACGTCACGCACTGGTTCGCGCATTTTTCCGGCGTCGCCCACGTCTGCTTCAACCGCCCCACCCTGCGCAACGCCCTGCACGAGATGCTGCATTTGCGGGGCCTGATCGGCGAATTCGATTTCATGCTGATGAGCGAAAGCGGCACGCGCATCGAGATCGAATACCTGTCCGAGTTTTGCCCGGTCGGCGGCGCCATGCAGGCGCTGGCCAATTTCCGCATGCTGTCGCTGGTCACGCGCGCCTACGACACGGGCGCGCCGACAGCCTTCCAGGCGAGCTTCCAGGGCAAGGCGCCGTGGTTCGCGCCGGCCGTCTCCGAATGCTTCGGCGCCGCGGCCACCTATGGCCAGGGGCGCAATACATTGACCTTTGACGCGCCGGGCATGGACCGGCCCTTCGCCCAGTTCAACGCCATGCTGGCGCCGCACGCGCTGCGCCACGCCCAGGCGCAGCTGCAGAAGCTGCACGGCGCGCAGCTGTTTTCGGCGCGCGTGGAGCAAGCCATCATCGATTTACTGGGCCGGCAAGGTGCGGGCGACGCCGACGGCGCCTCGCTGCTGCCGGCCCTGTGCGACGGCCTGGCGATGAACCGCTGGACCTTGCAGCGCCAGCTGCAGCAGGAGCAAACATCGTTCCGCGCCCTGGAATTGCGCGCCAAGAGCCGCGAATCGCGCCGGCTGCTGCGTGAAACGAGCATGAGCGTGGCGGAAATCGGCGACCGCCTGGGCTTTTCCTCGCAAAGCGCGTTCACGCGCTTCTTCAAGACGCAGTTCGAGCTGCCGCCCGCGCGCTACCGCAACGACGTGCAAAGCAGTTAAAAGAACGGGAAAGAGCTGGCGCGGATATGCCATCACGCCATTTGGACTGCGGCCACCGCGCCGCCGGCGCCCGGCGCCACAGCGACCGCGCCCATGAACAGGGATACGTCAGGCGCACGCCGCGCAAGGTGAGGTCGCTGGTGCGTTTTGGGCGGCCAGCCTGGCGACCGGCCCGCCATGCTGGCGGCGATCAGTCAAGCGATAACCTGATCCGCGTCAACGGCGGCAGGGAGCAGCGTTGATGCGGCCCAATACCGCGCCATATTGCCGCCAGCGGGCCGTCCTTGGCAGGAACCACGGGCTTCGACACGGATCCAATGGTTTGGTGGCGTCAGGCAGGCACGCACAGCCCTGCCTCCGCTTGCCAAGGCCATCCACGCAGAGAGGACAATATGGATCCGGACATCGTCGCCTTGCAACAGCAGCACAGCGCGCTGCACACAGCCGTACATGCACTGCAAAACAAGTGGCACATCACCGTGACGGTCGCCGCCGTGCTGGGCGCGCTCGGCATTGTGTTGGCAACCTTCCTGTTCAATGCCATGACAGAGCTGGAAAAGACGAAACGGGAACTGGTCGCGGGCACGCGGGATCTGGAGCTGGCCAAGACACAGGCCGGCAAGGACATCAGCGAACAGCGCGAACAAGCCATGAAGCAAGTTTCCGCGGCCGTCTACGCTGCCCTGGAAGCGAGCAAGGCGCCCATGATAGGCGCCTGGTTGGCGGAGGAACGCAAGCAGCGCGAAGAAAAAGATGTGCTGCAAAGCAAATGGATACGCTACATCTATGCCCAGGCCAATGCCAACGGCCAGACTAACCCCTATGCCAATGGCTGGTGGCAGGATAGCCTGAAAAAAAGCCAGCAAGCCGTCGATCTCGAACTGCCTTAACGCCTCAATGCCTGCGGTGAAGACAGTTTCCCTGCATCACCGACCGGCGGCAACTGGGCATCAAACGCCAGCCGCGCCGCATCGATGGCGTCGCGGTGGCCGTAGGCCCAGGCGCCCAGCGCGCTGATGGGGATCAGGAGCGAGCGCCCGAGGTCCGTCAGCGCGTAATCGACGCGCGGCGGCACGGTGGCAAACACGGTGCGCGTCACCAGGCCGTCGCGCTCGAGCCCGCGCAGGGTCAAGGTCAGCATGCGCTGCGAAATGCCGCCGATCACGCGGCGCATCTCGTTGAAGCGCTTGGTGCCATTACCGAGCAACATCACCACCATCACGCTCCATTTGTCGCCCACGCGCGTGAGGATATCCGTGATGGGGCGGCACGAATCTGCCACGCCAGCATGGCCGCCCTCGTCGCGCATGCGCCGCTCCAGCTCGGCCCTTTGCGCGGCCGCGTCTCCAATAGTCACATCCGTGTGCCCCAGTGTGGAAAAAGTGCCTTCTTGTGCGTTCATTTTATAGTCACTATATTAGCCTCGGTAACAAATCCATACCACCCGATCATACCACCCAAGAAGGCTCACATGAACATCCTGCATATCGATTCGAGCGTCCTCGGCGACTATTCCGTCAGCCGCCAGTTGTCCGCCGCCATCGTGGCCCACCTGCAGGCGGCCGCGCCGGGCGCCGCCGTCCATTACCGCGACCTGGCCGCGCAGCCGCTGCCGCAGTTCACGGCCGCCCCCAGCGACGCCGATGGCGTCGTCCTTGCCGCTGCGCTCGAACAAGTGCTGGCCGCCGACGTCATCGTCATCGGCGCCCCCATGTACAACTTCGCCATCCCCAGCCAGCTCAAATCGTGGCTGGACGCGCTGGCCGTACCGGGCAAGACGTTCCAGTACGGCGCCAACGGCCCGGAAGGCTTGCTGGGCGCCAAGCGCGTAATCATCGCCTCGTCGCGCGGCGGCTACTACGGCGCCGACACGCCGATGGCCAGCCTGGAACACCAGGAAAGCCATCTGCGCAGCTTCCTCGGCTTCCTCGGCATCACCGAGCCCGAAATCGTGCGCGCCGAAGGCGTCAAGGTCAGCGACGAAGCCAGGGCGCAAGCCTTGGACGCCGCGTTCGAACAGATCGGAATGCTGCAGGCGGCGTAATCACGGCGGATTTTCTGGCTGCGGCGGAAACTGTTTCGGCGTAGCCAGAGTGTACTGGTGGGCAAGAAAGGGCAAGATGCGCTAAGCTGCATGCGCCCAACGCATAGCGCTCCACCCCATACACAAGGATTACCATGACACTGATCGTCGTCGCCACCATCGATGCCCAACCGCAACATATCGACGCCGTGCGCGCCGCGCTGGAAACCGTCGTGCCGCCCAGCCGCGCTGAAAGCGGCTGCCTGCGCTATGAATTACACCTCGACAACAGCATTCCCACGCGCTTCATCATGCTGGAAGAATGGAGCGACAAGGCCCACCTGACGGCCCACTACGCGACGCCCCACTTCCATGCCCTGGTGGCCGCCACCGATGGCAAGGTCGTCAAGATCGACGTGGCGGAATTGAGCAAGCTGAAGTAACGGCCACGGGCGCGTTCAATCGCGCGTTCCTCAAAGAAAGTTGCCACTTATAATATGACAAATTTTTTTTGATGGCCATCATGACACCATTTTCCAAGAGGCTCGGCGCCGCAGCGGCAGCCGCCTTTACGCTCTGCACCAGCGCCTCGGCGCAAGCGCCCATGTCCACGCTGGTGGGCGACTACAATCTCGCCTCGTCGGCAACCGTGCCGGCCAGCAGCTGGGGCTATTCCAAGGGACGCATTTCGGTCAAGCAACTCGACGACCAGCACCTGCTGATCGTCCTGTCGTGCGAATGGAAACGCGAACCGAAGGCCGTCTGCGGCGATTACTTCTATGCCCAGCAGCGCGATGACGGCCTGTACCTGCAGGACATGAATACCTTCGCCATGCGCCTGTATTTCGATCCGGCGTCGCGCAAGCTCACCATCATTTCGCGCGGCGCCGACGCCAAGGCCAGCGTACGCCACGACGTCTTCGCCGCGACGAGCGCGCCGCTCGTTGATCCCGCCCTGGTACGGCGCATGAAGCGCGAACTGTCGAATGCCGACAGCAAGGAAAACCGGCGCGTGTTCGGGCCCTACACCAAATGGGACTACCAGGAAAACCGCATCGAATTCCAGCGTCAATCCCTGACGACGCCATGATGCAGCGGCTGATCCATCCCATGCGGCGCCAGCTGCTGCGCCTGGCCGGCACCCTGCTGTGCTCGCCCATGCTGGCGCGCGCGGCCGAACGCAGCCTGCCCGGCGCCGTGCGCCGGCGCGTCCTGGCCACGCTCGACGCACCGCTGCCCAAGGTGCTCAATGTGCACCACCTGGCGCTGATACAGCGTTTCAACATCGGCTGGTCGCCCGTGGAAAGCGGTGCGCCCATGCTCAATCCCGCGCACCCGCTCGGCGATGGCGATACCCTGGCCCTGGCCATGCAGGCGATCGGCGGCAAGGATGCCGCCCTGGCCGCCCAGCGCCTGATGGAGGCGGCGCAACTGCTGCCCCACTTCGTGCAAATGGCCAACCTGAAGCCGGGCAGCTATGCGAACGGCAAGACGCCGTTCACGTTTACCACCCGGCATCTGCAATTGCTGCGCCAGCAATCGTGGCTGCCGCTGGAAATGCTGGGCATGGGCGCGGCCGAGGACTACCTGGCCGAAGGCTATTGGCCCACGCCAGCCGTGGACGGCAAGCGACCGTATGGCAACTTTACGAATTACCCAGTAGAAATGGCGCAAGCGCTGGGTCTGCCCCTGCACCACCAGGCGGACGGCAGCCTGGCCATCACGCCCACGCTGAGAGAGGAATTGAAGACGCTGCACCAGCAGACGCAGGCGGCGCTGCAAGTGTTCGTGCGGCAGGCGGGGTTGATGCGCAATACGGTGTAAAACGCCAGGCCGCGCAGCTATGCCTGAGCCACCGCCTGCCGTATCAGCACTTCCGCCGGAATCCCCGGCGCATCTACCGCGTTCATAGGCATCGACGAGCTGGTCAGTCCGTCCAGGCGGTCGCCTGCAGGCGCGCCGAATTCGGCGGACATCAAGGACTCGGCTCCCGCAATGCGGCGCCGTAGCCGTCGTCAGTATGGGGAGGTTTGATGCGCATCATATTGTCCTGGATTGTCCGTGCATCTATGGCGTCATATTGCCGCTGCGTTCCGATAAATTGGATCTGCAAAATGCCATACGCATAACTGATCGATGCGACGAGCCCAGACTTGTTGCCCCCGCCGATATTGGGCACCCCATCCCTCTCTCAGGATGCTCGCCGTGGCAAAGTCCGATTTCACGCCGCCGGATCGGGCCATGACGCCCTGAGCACATGGCCAGAACGCGGCAACAACGGTGCCGTCGAATCTGCATGGATGGCCTGTCCATGGAAGGCCATCAAGGTCGGCTTGGCCAATCATGCAGCCGATCAGAAGACCGCGCCGGACCGGCCATTCAGCCTTGCGGTACAGGCACTGGCGCAGTCTGCGGCTCAGGTGCTGCCTCCGGCACCGCCTTGCCATGCGCTTCCTGCCCGCCGTCGCCTTCGGCCGGCATGGCCAGCGGCGCGGCTGGCGCGCCTTCCGGCACCAGGTCGCCCGGCTCTTCCACCGGCTCATCCTGCGGTTCCTCGACCGGCTCCACATGGCGCAGCGGCGGTGGTGGCTTGCCGCCGGGGAAGATGGCGTCGCGCGACAGTTTTCCCGTGTCGAGCGCCGTCTTGAAGAAGTCGCCCACCACCAGCACGGCGTTGTGGCCGCCCTGGCCCCAGTAATTGCTGCGCATGGTGACCCGGGCGTCATTGAAGCCCACCCAGGCGCCGCCCACCAGTTCCGGGTGCATTAGGATAAACCAGCCGTCCGCATTGTTTTGCGTGGTGCCGCTCTTGCCGGCCACGTCGGAACGGATGCCGAAGCGGCTGCGGATGGCCGTGCCCGTGCCGCGGTCGATGACGCCGCGCATCATGTCCGTCAGGGTGGCCGCCGATTCTTCCTTCATGGCGCGCTTGGGCTTGTCTTCGCCGAAGCGGGCGATGGTCTTGCCGTCGCGGTCGGTGATGTGCGTGACGACGAACGGCAAACGGGCCTCGCCCTGCGCCGCGATGCTGGCGTAGGCGTTGACCATTTCCAGCAAGGTGACGGGACTGGTACCCAGCGCCAGGGATGGCACTTTTTCCAGCTTGCTGTCGCGGATGCCGAGCGCGCGCGCCAGCTTGATAATCGGCGACAAGCCCACGTCCTGCATCACTTGCGCCGTGATCGTGTTCTTCGAATACACGAGGCCGTCGCGCATGGTCATGTCGCGCCCCGTGGTGCCGCTCATGTCGGTCGGCCGCCATTTCGTGCCGTCGGCCGCCTTGATATCCATCACGGCGTCGCGGTAGACGTGGTCGGGACTCAGGCCTTTTTCCAGCGCCGCGCCATATACGATGGGCTTGAAGGTGGAGCCGGGCTGGCGCGCCGCCTGCGACACGTGATCGAATTGTTCGCGCGCAAAGTCGCGGCTGCCCACCCAGGCCCGCACGGCGCCCGTGGCCGGGTCCATGGCCGTAAAGCCCGCCTCCAGGCGCGTCTTCGACTTGCGCAGGCCCGCCATGAAGGCGCGGTCGCCCTTGAGTTTTTCCAGCGCCTCGTCGGGCGCGCTGCCCGCCGCCGTCAGCTTGCGGTAGTCGCCGGACTCGCGCACGAAGGCGTCCAGCAAGCCCGGATGCGATTTCCAGAAATAGTCGAACGGCACGCTGCCGGCCTGCATGCCCGCATACATGCCCGTCGAAGTGGACGACGGCACGCCGGCGCGGCTCCATTCCACGTCGGCAATCGCCTGCAAGGCATTCGCCTGGCGCTCGACGGCCCGCTCGGCCGCCTGCTGCAAGTCGTAATCAAGCGTCGTGTGCACCACCAGGCCGTCGAGCTCCAGGTTGTAGTCGTTTTCATCGGCCCAGTCGATCAGCCATTTGCGCACATAGGCCGTGAAGTGGCTGTCCGACTGCGCCCGTTCGCTCTGGCGCTCGAAATGCAGGCGCAGCGGACGCTTCACCAGCTGCCGGTAGCGCGCCTCGTCGATGACCTCATGCTTGCGCATCTGGCCCAGCACCACATTGCGCCGCTGCAAGGAACGTTCGGGATTGCCGACCGGATTGTAGTAATTCGTGCCCTTGAGCATGCCGACCAGGGTGGCGCTTTCCAGGATATCGAGGCGCGCGGCGGGTTTGTCGAAATACGTGCGGGCCGCCATCTCGATGCCATAGGTGTTGTAGAGGAAAGGCACCGTGTTCAGGTAGGCTTCGAGGATTTCCGTCTTGCTGTAGGTGGCTTCGATCTTCAGGGCCGTGATCAACTCCTTCAGCTTGCGGTTCAGGCTGCGCGAACGGCCAATTTCTTCGGGAAACATATTGCGCGCCAGCTGCTGCGTGATGGTGGAACCGCCCTGGGGGTTGCCTCCCGCCGTATGCACGATGGCGCCGGCCGTGCGCGTGAAATCGACGCCGTGATGTTCGTAGAAACGGTGGTCTTCCGTCGAGATCAGGGCGCTGATCACGTTCGGCGAAATCTGCTGCAGCGTCACGCGTTCCTGCAAGCCCTGGTCGAAACGGGCCAGCTCCTTGCCGTCCGCGCTGACCATGGTGCTCGGCGCGGCCGCGCGCGCCTGGCGCAAGTCGTGGATGCTGGGCGTCAGGGGAATCAGCAGCAGCATGTACAGGACCAGCAGCGCCAGCAGGGCCAGAAACGACCACAGGCCCAGCACCAGCGCGCGCCGCACGGGCGGCAAGGTCATCAAGTGCGCGTGGCCGCGCCGGTACAGCGCCACTGCCCTCACCCACGCCATGCCCGCCACGCGCAAGGCCTGCGCGCGCGCCCATGTCCATGCCTGCCGTGCTTTTTCCTGAAACTGCTCCATGCCTGATGCCATGCCTGTACCTTGTCTGATGCCGGATGATCCGTTTCAGCAAGTATATAGGGCGGGCAACAAAGCGGGCTGGAATTTACGGCAGGCAAGCATCGAGGCGGGACAAGGTGACGCCGACATAGGCGCCCACGCAGCGCACGTCGCGCGTGTGAAACGCGTCCTCCACCTGCAGCAAGCCGCAGTCGCAGATGACGGGATCGACCTGGGTCACGACGCCCAGCGCCAGGTAGCGCCAGCCATCGAGCCGGCGCAGGCCCTTTTCCCGGCCGGGGTTGGCCGTGAACATCGCGTCCCAGTCGCCGCCCTCGCTCGCCTGCGGCCACAGCTCGAGCCGGATTTGCGTGCCGGCGGCCAGTTGCGCCCCGCCAAACTCGTCCATCACATGCAGGCGCTGGCCATCGGCCTCGATGATGGCTTCCAGGTAGTCGCCTTCGGTGCAGAGAAAGGTGGCCGTGACGACAGACGGCGTCACTTCTGCGCCTGCTCCAGCAGGGCCGGCAATTCCTTCAGCATGGCCTCGCGCGTGCGCAGGCCCGCCGACTGCTGGCCCTTGCGTTCATCCTGCACGAGGCGCGCGAAGACGATCGTGCGCTCGCCCTTGCTGGCCCAGCCCACGAACCAGCCATAACCGTGCTCTTCGTCGAAGCTGCCGTCAGCCTTGCGCGGATAGGCCGCGCCCGTCTTGCCATGCACTTGCCAGCCGCCCACGTCCGCCAGGCGCGTCAGGCGCCGCGTCTGCTCCATCGCCTGCTTGCTGACGGGCAATTGATCGTTGACCAGCTTGCGCAGGAAGCCCAGTTGTTCCAGCGGCGAAATCTTCAGCGAGGAACTGATCCACGAACGCTCGAGGCTGTTTTCCTTGCCTGGATCGCCAGAGACATCCGCATTGCCATAGCGCAATGCCTTCGCATACTTCTGGAAGCGTTCGGCGCCCAGCGCCTGCGTGATCTGCTGCGAATACCAGACCACCGAGTACTGCATCCAGCGCGACGGGTCCGTCTCCTGGCGCCAGGCGTCGCCGCCCCAGTCCACATAGCCCTGGCGGTACGGCAGGCTGGGCTTGTGCTCGTCCTTGAGGAAGCCGGCGTCATAGCCCATCAGGCTGAGGGCGATCTTGAACGTGGACGCGGGCGTGACCCGGTCAAAACAATTGCCTTCTTGCAACAAAACGATGCCCGCTTTGGCGTCGGCCATGGCGGTGCAGATAGTGGCGGCCTGGGCCGTGGTAATGGATAAGGCCGACAATGCGGCCAACAACGCGCCATGCAAATATAGATTCATGCGTTTTAATAAAAGGTAGTCGACAGTTGCCCAGTCAAAACCCGCCGGGAGCCGGTAGGCGATACAGATCGCCTACCGCCATTCTACATGCCGATATTGACCACACCCTCAGCCGAGCTGCGATAAGTTGCACTACTGGCTGCCGCCTGCGCCAGTACCAGTTGATCGCCATCGGGCGTCGCCACCCGGTTCAGCAGGAAGTCTGTATCCGGCAACAAGCCTGTAGCCAGCACATTCGTCGCCGATGCGGGCGCATTCCAGCTCATGCGCGTCGATGGCGCCGTGTCGCGGTTAAAAGCCACCATCGTCTGGGTACCGATCAGCACAGCCTCCGTATGGCTGTCGGCCACCAGGCGACGCGCGTTACCGCTGCCAGCGCTGCCGCTGCCATAGTCATTGTCCGCCACATGCAAGACATGGAGGAAATACTGGGGGGTACCGACAGGAGCGGCCACCTCGGCCTGCACCTCCAGGCGCCATGCACCGATATCGCCCGTGACGCTGGTATCAGTGGCATCGGCCACGGCCCTGGGTGGATAATTGCGCCATTTATAGCTATTATCCGCCTGCAAAACCCGGACCGTGTAGCGGCAATCGCCGGTAGGCCCGCCAGGCAGCAAGGTGCCAGGACCGAAGGCGGAATCGGCGCTGACCTGGTCGCATAGCCCGCCCGCGTTCAAGCCTCCGACCTTGGTAATTACGGCCTTCTCGGGCAGCAAGGTTTGAGCGATCAGCATACCGCCGCCATTGCGAATGGTAATGCTACGCGCATCGGTGGCCGCATGGGTAAATCGGTATTGCCCATTACCAAGTGCGGTGGCCGACACTGCGGCGGCGGGTTCGTTGACCGTATGCAGCAAGAATGTAGCAGGCGCGGCATTTGTACGCACACTGTCAAACGTCAGGACGATGGGCAGGGAACCCGTCGCTGGCGCCGGCAGGTAGACGACACTGCGCAAGAAACCATTCGCCTGATCCAGTTTGGATGCGGCATAAGCCTTGCTCGCATTGCCGCGAACATACGTATAGCCAGGCGCATATTCATAATTGACGATACCCCCCAGGGCGTTCATCGCGCCGGGCTGGATTTCTTCCAGGGTTGGGTACGCCGCACGCGTACCGCCCACCCATTGTCCGCCGTCATTGCTGAACTCCAGCTTGCTCGTCCCGCTGCCAGCCCGCTGGAAACGCTCATTGGCATCAAACGCAACCACCGTATTGTGGGCAATGCTGCGCGTGTAGTAATTGGCCCAATGGGCGCTGCCATAGCTGTCATACCTGCCGGAGTCGACCAGCAACGGTCCCTTGTAATTGAGCGAAATACTGTTCTGATCCAGGTGATGGTGGTTATCCGTGATGAATGACGTGGACTTGAACTCCAGCAAGGTCGCGTCCGCGTAATTCCAACGGTCGCGCATCAGCACCTGGCCCGAACGGCGGAAGTGGCGCGACAAATCCAGATCGACAGGCTGATTCAAGCTTGCCTGATCGACGGGCCAAAACAATTGTTCCAGGATGTACGGGTAGCGATTCGGCGCATAGCGCTGGCCATGCACCTGTTTCTGGTAATAATCCCAGGCATTGCCATCGCCTGCATGGGCGGCGGCCCATAGCGCAATGCTGCCCACCAGCGGGAAATTTGACAATGTCACGAAGTTGTCGCCACTGGCTGGATAACTTTTATCGTCACGCTGGCCATATATATAGGGGTAGATGGTTTTTGGCATCCACTGCGAGGCTTGCCCCATGTCGCCTGCATTTTGCACAGCGGTATTCCATAGCAGTAGGCGGGACGGCAAGTCTGTCAGGCTATAGGAAAATCCGGAATGGTATCCGCCATCGATGGAGATATCACGCCGCACCGCCAGAAACCCCTCGTTAAAATGGCTATACGCCGTTTCTATCATCGGCAATACGTCGTCATTTTGCGGTCCGGCGATGGCCAGCAGGCCGACCGCAGCACCATATACGCTGCTGAAATTCATGCCAGCCATATAAGCGGTAGCGATGGATGGCTGGGGCGGCGAAGCATAGCGATTCCAGTTACTGAAAATGGGCTTGGCAGCGCAGTCGAACGAGGAGGGTGCCATGCCTTGCGGGCCACAAATTTCACTTAACAGGTTGGTGCCGCCCGGTGCCGCCTGCGCCGCAATGGTATTGCGGATGGTGGCAGCCATGGCCGTCCGATAGCTGGCCTGTGTATTATCATTCGGCACCGCGCTGGCACCCAGTTCCGCATATAGCCAGTCATACAGGATGCCCAGCGCAATCACGCGTCCGCCCATGGACATGTCACCGCCCGCATTCAAGGGAACGATGCGCAACTTGTCGATATAACTTAATATTGCCGAATAATAGGCGGGATCTTGCGTGATCTTATAGGCCAGTGCCAGTTGCTGTGCAGACTCGACAATGCCATTGCGATGTCCGCTGGCGGTATTGCACACTTTCGGCTGCGTCCAGGGCGAGGCAGCGGTTGGGCACATATTCAACGATACCACGTCCGATTTGACCAGCCGTGTAAAATCAAACCAGGCGGTGGCCAGTGCCATATCGAGGCTACCCGGATAGTTGACGAGGATATTTCCCTGACCATCCTTCAACACGAAATTACTGATAGGTTCATTTACCCTGCCAGGAAATTGAAAAGCGGTCTGGTCTGGTGAAAAATCGACCTTGCCGGCGGAACCCTCACTCAGCCATTCCAATCCCATCGCTACACTGGCGCCACCGATTTTCAGGCTGGTGGTTTTCATACTGCTATTCCAGCTGAACTCAATCCGCGTCGCCACGCCGATAGGCATCTCGATCGTCTTATAAGCAATGTAACGCGCAGGCTTGGCGCCGATTGCTTTTTGCAGCATGCCAAGTTGAATTCTGGAAATTCCCGGCGTATCGCCATCAATATGCCGTATGAATATGCCGTTCTTACCATTATTGACGTTCATTTCGCCAAAAATGAACTGCTCGACCGCATCCGCCGGATTTCTTTTCGATGCGGTAAAATCAAATGCGATGGTGCCGGCCGCGCCAGGAAAAACCGCTGGCCCCAAAGGCAATCGCCCCTTCAAATTATCTATTGCCAGCTGCGTTGTTAATATGCGCGGGTGTTGCGGAGAAATTGAAAATGGCGTTGCGCCGACATTCAAACTGGCCAGGCATAAAGAAGAAAGCAATAATAATTTCCCGCTTGCATTATTTTTTTTGGTATGCAGCTTAGCCCTATCCTGCATACCGCTGAAAATTCCTGACATACACTCTCCCATATTGAAGATCATTTAAATAATTGCATATCGCCCCTATCCGTAACGATATCATTTTTTTAAGTTTCATGGGAAACAATTAATATGCCATCTACTTCAGAAAAGCAATCCTAGCCACCAGTTGCGCAGGCCAGCCTGACTACCCCTGGAGCTTACTTAAAGGCTGTGGCTCCCGCTCGCGCCTCAGCCGTTCCTCCTCCAGCTCATCCATCCCCAGTTTTTCCTCGTCGATCAGCGCATGCTCGCGCCGTTCGCGCTGCAATTCCTCTTCCACGTCGTCATCAATGGCGTCCCGTACGGTTTTCTCCGGCATGCTGCGCTCCTTCGCGGTGGGTGACTGAAAAGTGTAGGCGCTTCGGGCGAATGCCGCCGCACGCCAGCGCGCCGCCTCAGGCGGCGTTGCCGGCCTGCGCCACGGCGTCGTGCGGATGCAGGCTTTCCACATGCCGTACAGTCACATTCGCCTGCGCGTAACGCAGCGCCAGCGCGGCCTGCACGCGGCGGGCCGCGTCTTCCACGTACATCAGATTAGCACCATTCAAGCGCGCGAACGCCTGTTCGTCGGCCCGCTTGACGGCCGTCTGCAGCGGCGTCGCCAGCGCGCCCTCCACCAGGTCGATCAGGGGGAACAGTTCCAGCTCCGCGTCTGGCGCCAGCTGCACCGTCACCGTCGCGATGCTGCGCTGGCTGTGCGGCGTGGCCAGGCTCGCGTGTTCCTGCAGCCAGGCGCGGGCGGCCGCGCCGTCGATCGGCCCCTCCCCGAAGCGCGCCGCGAAACCGTCGGCGATCAATTGCCGCGCCAGTGCCGCCGAACACGGACAGGTCGACGAATAGGCGACGTCCACCGTCAGGGCCAGCGCAAAACCTTCCGATGAGGATGTCGCCTGCAACCGCACAGGGTACGACCGCCAGCCCGACAGCCCCGCCGTCAGCAGCGCCGCCTGGCGCCGCAGCACGGGAAAGGCCAGCGCCACGCGCGCTTTGGTGCTGGCGCAGTCGGCGTGGCTGGCAACCATATTCCGCAGCAGGGCCGCCAGCGCCGTGGCCTCCAGCGGCTGCGCGGCGGCAAATGCATCGAGCAGCAGGTACAGGCGCGACATGTGGATGCCCTTGACGCGCGCATCGGGCAGATCCACGTGCACGTCGGCCCAGGCATGGACTTGCTGCGCCTGCCCGCCCTCTTCCAGCCACAAGGGCAAGGCGATGCCCTGCATGCCGACCCAGTCCAGCGGCAGCTGACTGCCGGCGTTGCCGCCCAGGGCCACGTCGGGCAAGGGAGAATGATGGTGATCGCGCTTCATGGAACGGCATCCTTAATATGCAAGTCAATTGCATATCATGAAGAGTTTTCATCGCATTTGCAAGTCAATTGCGTATTGAGGCACGCCGCGCTCCCGCCGGGGACGCCGCCACGCGCCCCACCCCGAGGCCGGCGCCATGGACCATGCCGTGCCGCCGCCCGCCAGCTAGCCGGCCTTGCGGAAGGTCAGGTTGATGCGCTGCGCGCCCAGCTGCGCATGCTCGCCCTCTTTCAGGGCGGCCACGCCGTGGAAGCGCAGGCGGTCGGCGCCGCCCCAGACCACCACGTCGCCATGCAGGAGAGGAATACGGGCCACCTTGTCGGCCCGCGCGGCGCCGCCGAACAGGAACACGGCGGGCAAGCCGAGCGACACGGAGACGATGGGCGCCGTGAAGTCGCACTCGTCGCGGTCCTGGTGCAGCGCCATGCGCGCGCCGGGCGCGTAGCGGTTGACCAGGCAGGCGTCGGGCATGAAATCCGCATAGCCGGTCGCCAGCGCCGCCTCCTGCGCCAGGCGCAGGAACACGGGCGGCATCGGCGGCCACGGCTGGCCGCTGGCCGGGTCCAGGCGCGCGTAGCGGTAGCCGCGCCCGTCCGTGACCCAGCCCAGCTGCCCGCAATTGCTCATCGCAACCGACATGCGCAAGCCGCCCGGCGTGGCCATGTGGCGCGGCGGCGCGGCCCGCACGACGGCGTCGAGCGCCGGCAGCAGCTGCGCGACATGGGGCAGCGCGAAGCCGCGCAAGAGCATGGAGGCGAGCGTGCCGGGCACCAGCGGCACGGGGCCGGACGGCGCCAGGTCTTCGTCGGCGAACAGGGACAGATTCATGCCGCCTATTGTAAACGGCCTTGATCGGGCCGGCGCGATGCGCAAAAAATGCGCGCGGCGCGGCCGCGGTGCGCTACAGTAGCGTTTCCTGCCACTACGACACTCACCGACGATGGATCACTACGCGGATTTGCTGCAAACCCTGGCGCAACAGGAAGAGTCCCTGCAATTCGAACGTTTCGACAACGATGCCGCGCTGGCCGTCGGCCTGTGGCTCGTCGAGGAAGTGCGCAAGCGGGGCAAGGCCGTCACCGTGAATATCACGCGCAACGGCCAGGTCCTGTTCCATCACGCCATGGCGGGCGCCACCCCGGACCAGGCCGACTGGATACGCCGCAAGAACAACACCGTGCAGCGTTTCGGCCGCAGCTCGTACTACATGGGCATCTCGTATAAAAGCCGCGGCAGCACCTTCGAAGACGTGGCCTACCTCGACGACGTCGAATATGCGGGCCATGGCGGCGCCTTCCCCCTGATCATCCGCGGCGTGGGACCGGTCGGCACCGTGACCGTGTCGGGCCTGGCACAGGCCGACGACCATGCGCTGGTGGTGGCCGCCCTGCAGGCACAGCTGGCCAGATAACCGGGGCGGTCAGCCGGCCAGCGCCTTGCGCAAGGCGGCGCGCGCCAGCAGGCGCGTGGAATCGAGCGTCGGCAACGGCGAGTTGGCGTCGCCGATGATCAGCGGGATTTCCGTGCAGCCGAGGATGACGGCGTCGCAGCCCTGTTCCCGCAAGCGGCCGATGATGGCCTGGAAGCGGGCCACGCTTTCCCGCTTGACCGCGCCCGGCACCAGTTCTTCCATGATGATGCGGTTGATGTCGGCGCGCTCGTCCTCGCCGGGCCGCACGCAATCGATGCCGCGCGCGGCCAGCATGTCCGGATACACGGCGCTGTCGACCAGCCAGCGCGTGCCCGTCAGGCCGACGCGGCGAAAACCGCGCGCGGCCGCTTCGCCGGCCACCACCTCGGCGATGTGCAGCCAGGGCAGCGGCGAACGGGGCGCCACCAGGGAAAACGCCTGGTGGATGGTGTTGTCGGGGCAAATCAGGAAATCGGCGCCGGCGGCCGCCAGCCTGTGCGCCGAGGCCAGCATCAGCTCGGCCACGCCGGCCAGGTCGCCCGCGTTCAGGCAGGCGACGTAGCGCGCCAGCGACGGCGTATGCAGCGATACCTCCGGGTGCGCATACGGCCCCAGCGCGTGCGCGCCCTCCTCGCAGATGGTGCGGTAGCACAGGGCCGCACCTTCGGCGGAACAGCCGACGATGCCGATATGCAGGGTCATGGCGATGTCTCCACAAGTGGTGTATTGATCTGTATCAGATGCGCTGGCCGCCGTCGATGGGGATTTCGGCGCCCGTGATGTACGAGGCGCGCTCGCTGCATAAAAACTCCACCAGGTCGGCCACTTCGGCCGTCGTGCCCAGGCGGCGCAAGGGAATCTGCGTGTCGACGATGTGCGAGGTGCCGGGCGACAGGATGGCCGTGTCAATCTCGCCGGGCGCGATGGCGTTGACGCGCACGTTCAGCGGCGCCATGTCGTTGGCCATCTCGCGCGTCAGCGACGCCAGCGCCGCCTTCGAGCTGGCGTAGGCGGAGCCGGCAAACGGATGCACGCGGTAGCCGGCGATCGAGCACAGGTTCACGACGGCGCCGCGCGCGTTCGACAATTCCTGCGCGAAGCCGCGCGTCAGCGCCAGCGGCGCAAAGAAATTCGTGTTGTACATGGCTTGCCACGTCTGCATGTCCGTCGTCAGCGAATTGACACGCGAGCCGCCCGGCCCCTTCGGCGACACGCCCGCATTGTTGACCAGCGCGTGCAGTTTCGAGTCGCCCAGCATGGGACGCAGCGTCTCGACCATCTGGCCGATCTGGCTCAGGTCCGACAGATCCATGCAGACATGCGTGTTGTGTTCCTGGCTGCGCGGGCAGCCGCCGGGAATCGGGCTGCGCGAGACGGTGATGACGCGCCAGCCCAGGCTGCGGAAGCGTTCGGCCACGGCGTGGCCGATGCCGCGGCTGGCGCCCGTGACGATGGCGGTTTTCTGTTCGGTTTTCTGTTCGATTGGATGTTCAGTCTTGTGCATGCTCTTCCTTGTCTGCTTGCGTTAGGACGGCGTGGCTGCGCTCCATGCGCATCACGTACGCCAGCATCTGCGCGCCGCCGTCGAGGATGTCCTGTTCGATGGCGCGCCGCGCCGCCGCGCCGTCGCGCTGGCGCAGCGCGCCGATGACGGCGCGGTGGTGACCGACCCGCATGTCGGGCGTAAATGCGGCATAGCCGGCGGCGATCAATGGCGCCGTCTGCATCCACAGGTGATCGACGAAGCGCTTCAGGGTCGGCATGCCGGCCGCCTGCGCCAATCCCAGGTGAAACGCCTGGTTGCATTGCAGTGCCGCCGCCAGGTCGTGCCGCGCGATGGCGTCTTCGTTTGCCTGCAGCAGCCGTTCCAGGTCGGCCAGGGTGGCCGCATCGATGCGCTGCGCCGCTTCAAACGCGCCCAGCCCTTCCAGTTCCAGCCGCAGCGCGCGGATTTCCAGGTAGCGCGCCACGCTCAGCACGGGTACGCGGAAGTCGCGCGGTGAACGCAGCACCAGCGCTTCTTCCTGCACCAGTTGCAGCATGGCGTCGCGCACGGGCGTGACGCTGGTGCCCAGCTGCAGCGCCAGGTCGCGGATGCGCAGGCGGTCGTTCGGCTGGAAGCGGCCAGCCGCCAGTGCCTCGCGCAGCATCGCATACACGGACTTGCCCAGGTTGACGTGCGCCAGGTGGTCGAATTGGTGATTCATGCGCGTTTGAGTATCTTCAAAAATTATGATGCATCATACATCAATAGAAAAAACGCTGTTTTATGGCGTGTGCGGCGCCAGCACGAAATGCGGCGGGAAAGTACAATCGCCGCCATTGCCTTGAAAGGAAGTCACTTGAACTGGGATTATCCGCACGCCCATACCCTGCCCGTCGCGCCAGAAGCGGCCGACATCGACGGCTTGCAGCACACGAACAACGCCGTGTATGTGCGCTGGTGCGAGCATATCGCCTGGCACCACTCGGCCGCGCTGGGACTGGACCTCGACGATTACCGGCGCCTGGACCGGGCCATGGCGATACGCCGCGGCGAATACGATTACCTGTTGCCGACGCGGGCCGGCGAGGCGCTGACCCTGGCCACCTGGCTGTGCGCCAGCGACGGCCGTTCCAGCATGGAGCGGCGCTTCCAGCTGGTGCGCGACAGCGACGGCGCCACCGTCGTGCGCGGACGCTGGGAATTGATCTGCATCGAATTGAGCAGCGGCCGCGCGCGCCGCCTGCCGCCCGAATTCCTGGCCGTGTACGAACCGGCCATCGTCGCGGCGCGCCGGCCAGCGCAGGACTAGGTCGGCAAGTGCGGGACTAGGTCAGCTAGTGCGGGACTAGGCCGGCAGCCGCGCCGGTTCCAGCGCGATCAGCACCAGCAGGATCGCCAGCGGCACGGCCAGCGCGGCAAAGCCCACGGCCAGGTAGGCGAAAGCGGCCAGGATGGCGCCCACGGCAAAGCCCAGCAGCGGCCAGAAGAACTTGACGCAGCGCTCGCGCGTGGCACCGTCCGCCGCGCCGCGCAGCACGTCGACCGTGTCGATCACCACTTGCGTGACATTCCCCGTCATCATCGACGTGGGCGCCAGGTGCGCCAGCAGCAACCGGCTGATGGCGCTGTGCGCGCCCATGCCGGCCGCGCCGAACAGGCCCGCCGCCATGGCCAGCGCGCCCGGTTCGGCCGTCAGCGGCTCGGCCAGCATGCCGCACACCATGAAGCCGAGCAGCAGCGCCAGTTCCAGCACCAGTGCCAGGCGCAGCGCCGGGCCGCCACGGCGTTCCGCCGCCACGCTCAACAGGCGCGCCGCTGCCACGCCCAGGATAAAGGCGGGAAACGCCAGCAGCTTGAGGGCGATCGACGCATGCGTGGCATTCGCCAGCGCGGCGCCGATCAGCACGAAGTTGCCCGTCACGTGGGCGGTAAAGAGTCCAAACAGGGCGACAAAGCCCAGGGTGTCAACATAGCCGGCCAAAAAACCCAGGCTGATGCCTTGCATGCGGCTGCGCTGCGCCAGATTCATACACGCTCCTCAAAAATTTGCCATCATGATACCGCGCCGCCGTCGCCGGCGGCAGTGGTTTTGCGCGCCGTTCGACGAAGATGCATGGCTTTTCTTGCGCCTCCGCAGTGCAACATGCATTTCGCTCCTGATTTGCGCGTGCATGCTTTAGAATCAGCGACCTCAGCCCGTAAAAACAGGATAAAACACTATGACGGCAGTCGGGACTACCGAACCACAAGAGCTCAAGCGCGGACTGAAAAGCCGCCACATCCAGCTCATCGCCCTGGGCGGCGCCATTGGCACCGGCCTGTTTCTGGGCATCGCACAAACCATCAAGATGGCTGGCCCCTCGGTGCTGCTGGGCTATGGCATCGCCGGCGTGATCGCCTTCCTGATCATGCGCCAGCTGGGCGAGATGGTGGTCGACGAACCGGTGGCCGGTTCCTTCAGCTATTTCGCCGACAAATACTGCGGCCACCTGCCCGGCTTCCTGTCGGGCTGGAACTACTGGGTGCTGTATGTCCTGGTCAGCATGGCCGAACTGACGGCCGTCGGCATCTACGTGCAGTACTGGTGGCCCGGCGTGCCCACCTGGGTGTCGGCACTGATCTTCTTTTGCGTGATTAACGCCATCAGCCTGCTGAATGTCAAGGCCTTCGGCGAAATGGAATTCTGGTTCGCCATCATCAAGGTGGTCGCCATCATCGGCATGATCGTCTTCGGCGCCTGGCTGCTCGCTTCCGGCGACGCGGGCCCGCAGGCGTCCGTCGCCAACCTGTGGCAGCACGGCGGCTTCTTCCCGAATGGCTGGCAAGGGCTGGTGATGGCCATGGCCGTCATCATGTTCTCGTTCGGCGGCCTGGAACTGGTGGGCATCACGGCGGCCGAGGCGGATGACCCGAGCACGACGATTCCGCGCGCCACCAACCAGGCCATCTACCGCATCCTGATCTTCTACATCGGCGCGCTGGGCATTTTGCTGTCGCTGTACCCGTGGCAGAACGTCGTCACCGGCGGCAGCCCCTTCGTGCTGATCTTCCATGCGCTCGACAGCAACCTGGTGGCCACGGCCCTGAACGTGGTGGTGCTGACGGCCGCCCTCTCCGTCTACAACAGCGGCGTGTACTGCAACACGCGCATGCTGTTCGGCCTGGCCAAGCAGGGCAATGCGCCGCGCGCGCTGCTGCACCTGAACCGCCGCGGCGTGCCGCTGGTGGCCCTGGGCGTGTCGGCCCTGGCCACGGGCGCCTGCGTGGTGGTCAATTACTTCATGCCGGGCGAAGCGTTCGAAGTGCTGATGGGCCTCGTGGTGTCGGCGCTGATCATCAACTGGGCCATGATCAGCTGGATCCACCTGCGCTTCCGCGCGCAAAAGAAAATCGAAGGCAAGACGACCTTGTTCCAGAGCCTCGGCTACCCGTTCACCAACTACCTGTGCCTGGTCTTCCTGGCCGGCATCCTGGTGATCATGTACCTGACGCCGGGCCTGCGCATCTCCGTCTACCTGATACCCGTGTGGCTGGCCGCGCTGGGCGTCGGCTACTGGATCAAGCAAAACAAGGCCAGGGCCTGATCGCGCCTTGCGCCGCATCAAGCACCAACAAAAAGCCCGTCCTCGCAGGAAGACGGGCTTTTTTTACAGCTGGCGCCGCGCGGGCGGCTAGCCGGCGGCGACCGCGTCCGCTACTTTCGGCTGCACGTCGGCCTGCCACAGGCTGATCATCTGGCCCGGATACGATTGCAGCAGCACGTCGTCGCTCAGTCCCAGCAGCAACTGTTGGCGCTGCTCCGCCTTTTTCTCCGGCGTCATGCCCAGTTCGCCCGTCTTGTACGGTCCCAGCACCGACAGCAGGTCGCGCATCAGCGCGTGATTGGTCGGCGTCGTGACGTCCGATTCGACCTTGCCCATCATGAATTTCGTGATGTGCGTGGACTGGCTGGCCGCCTGCTGCAGGCTGGCCTTCACCAGCTTGCCTTCCCTGTACGCCATTTGCGCATCGCTGCTGGCCGTATCCTCGATCTGGTGATACGTGTAGTTTTGCGACTCCACTTTTTCCGTCAGGCGCAGGGGTACGCCCGGCACCAGCGTCTCGTGGAAACTGGCGCTGAGCCTGGATTGCTGTTTCTGCCGCACCGAGCGGTCGTCCTGGCTGGCGCCGGTCTGGGTCGTGCTCTGCGACACTTCGTACTGGAAGCCATCGCGTTCCGACGAGCGCATGGGATTGCTGAATTTCGCCGTTTGCGAGATGGATGCGCTGAAGTCGGGCAGGCCCGTCAGCATGGCGCGGTCCTCGGCCGCCAGCCGCCACTTGTCCGCCGGCGGCGCGCCAGGGGCCGGGGGCGCGGCCGCATTGCTGCTCATGGCGGTGAACGCCTCCTTGAACATGCCCATCAGCGCGGCATCGCCATGGCCGCGCGAGGCGGCCTGGTCGAACTGCTTCATGTAGCTGCCCAGCGCCTTGGCCTGCCGTTCCGGGCTGCCCAGGGCGCTCAGCTGGCTCGTATCGACCTTCACGTCAAGGCTGCCCGACACGCCGCTGAAGCTGACCTTGCGCTGCGCGCCGTCAGCCTGGAAGTCGAGGGTTTCCGACCTTTCCTGCTCCCCGCGCACGCGCACTTCCGCATGCAGGTTCACCGATGCCAGCACGTCCTGGTCGAACTGCATCAAGCCGGCCAGCCTGGCCTTCGGCGGCTGTTGCGCCATGCCGTCGATGGCGTCCTGGAACGCTTCCGACAGGTCGCCCAGCGCGCTCGCTTCAGCATCGCTGAGTTCACCGCTGGTCATCATGCGCACGGCCAGGCCATCGCCCTGGCTGTCGAGCGACAGCTTGACCTCGACCCCGCTCTTGGTGGTCACGCTGAGGGTCACCTGGTCTTCGCCATTGCCATGCAGGCCGGCCGGCGCGACGCCGGCCAGTTCGGCGTAGGTATCGCGCTGCACGCGCAGCGACGGCTGCTGCACGGCTTGCGACACGTTGCGCACGCCGTCCTTGAGCTGGTCGAGCAGGACCGCGCCCAGGCCGCTGAAACGTCCGCCGAACGAACGCGCCGAGAAATTTGTTGCGATCTGGTCGCTGACGCCGTCGCGCGCGCCGCTTTCCCACACGATGGGCGAACCCTTCATGGTGGAGCGGGTGGGATCGACGGCGGCGTCCTGTCCGCTCAGGGCGACGATGGTCGATGGCGTACTTGCCGGGGCGGAGGCGGCTGGCGTTTTGTAGGACGCGCTGTCCGCTGCACGGGTCGCGGACGGAGTCCAGCCCGCCGCCGGGGAAAGGGAAGATACAGAGGTCATGGTCGCTATGCCTTGCTAAACGAAAACTAAGTTGAAGAGCACTTTTGATCCACCTGAGATGGTGCACACCTGAAGCGGACACATCTATAACGGCATGTATAGTCAAATCATGAGCATTGTGAAGCATGAAAGTTTTTCATTTTGCCATCGCGACAGGCGCCCCTGCACCGCATGTTATACTTTGCGGGCATGATACGACTCTTCACAACATGGCTGATGCTGATACTGGTCACGGCGCTGCCGCTGCACGCGGCGGCCGCCAGCATCGGCATGGCATGCGCGCCAGCCCAGCAACACGCGCCGCCAGTCACGTCCAGTGAAGTAGCTGTCCATCCTTGCCACCAGCGTGCCGCCCCCTTGACGGCCGATGATGCGCCAGCCGGCGACGACGCCACCGCCCGCCATTCCGCCTGCGATGCCTGCTCCGCCTTTTGCATGGGTGCGCTCATGGCGCCGCCTGCCCGCCTCGCCGTTCCAGATGGCGCGACCTCGGAAAGCGTCAGCATTGCCGCCGCCACGCTGGCTGCGGGATACATTCCCGACGGCCCGCGCCGCCCACCCCGGCAAACGCGCGCCGCATAAGCTCAAGCCGTCTCGAAGCGGCTGCACTCCATTCAACCACCAGCATTGCCACCGTCACCGTGGAGCCATGCTGGCGGCTACACCATCTGCATTCCTTATTTGAAAGACCTATCCATGATCAAGAATCTGTTATTGCGCGGCGCCTGCGCCGGCATGCTGGGCCTGCCCCTGTTCGCCATGGCGGCCGCGCCCGTCATCGAAGTGTATAAAAGCGCCGCGTGTGGCTGCTGTTCCGAATGGATCAAGCACCTGGAAGCGAACGGTTTTAGCGTGCGCGCGAAAAACGTGGAAATGCCGGCGCAGTACCGCAAGCTCGCCGGCATTCCTGAGCAGCTGGGCTCCTGCCACACGGGCCTCGTCAACGGCTACGCCATCGAGGGCCACGTGCCGGCCAGCGAAATCAAGCAGCTGCTGCGCGAAAAACCGAAGGCGAAAGGCCTGGCCGTGCCCGCTATGCCGATGGGTTCACCTGGCATGGAAGGACCGCGCAAGGACCCGTACGACGTCTTGCTGGTGAAAAACAATGGCAGCACCAGCGTCTACAAGCACTATCAATAAAGCTGTGAAGCCATAAAAAACGCCGCCGGGATCGCTCCCGGCGGCGTTTTTTCTGCAGTAAACTGATTTACCGCAAGCAAGCCAGCGCAAGCTGGCTTTGCTCTACATCAAGACTGCATCAGATGCTGGCCAGGGCCGCATTCAGGCTGGCGCTCGGGCGCATGACGGCGTCCGCTTTCGCCGGATCCAGCAGGTAGTAGCCGCCGATATCCATCGGCTTGCCTTGCACTTCCTTCAGCTCGTCGACGATCTTCGCTTCGTTTGCCGCCAGGGCCTTCGCCAGTGGCGCGAAGTGCGCCGCCAGTTCCGCATCTTCCGCCTGCGCTGCCAACGCCTGCGCCCAGTACAGGGCCAGGTAGAAGTGGCTGCCGCGATTGTCCAGCTCGCCAGTGCGTGGCGATGGCGACTTGTTGTTGTCCAGCAGCTTGCCGGTGGCTTCGTCCAGGGTCTTGGCGAGGATCTTGGCCTTCGCATTGCCCGTCTTGATGCCCATGTCTTCCAGCGACACGGCCAGGGCCAGGAACTCGCCCAGGGAATCCCAGCGCAGGTGGTTTTCTTCCACCAGCTGCTTGACGTGTTTCGGAGCCGAACCGCCGGCGCCCGTCTCGTACATGCCGCCACCGGCCATCAGCGGCACGATCGACAGCATCTTGGCGCTGGTGCCCAGTTCCAGGATCGGGAACAGGTCGGTCAGGTAGTCGCGCAGGATGTTGCCGGTCACGGAAATGGTGTCCAGGCCGCGGAACGCGCGTTCCAGCGTGTAGCGCATGGCGCGCGTCTGCGACATGATCTGGATGTCCAGGCCCTTGGTGTCGTGGTCTTTCAGGTAGGTTTGCACCTTCTTGATGACTTCGTTCTCGTGCGGACGGTAGGTATCGAGCCAGAACACGGCAGGCATGCCCGAGTTGCGCGCGCGCGTGACGGCCAGCTTGACCCAGTCGCGGATCGGCGCGTCCTTGACCTGGCACATGCGCCAGATATCGCCCTCTTCCACCGTTTGCGTCAGCAGCACTTCGCCCGTTGCCAGGTCGGTGATGTTGGCGATGCCGCCTTCCGGCACTTCGAAGGTCTTGTCGTGCGAACCGTATTCTTCCGCCTGCTGCGCCATCAGGCCCACGTTCGGCACGGTGCCCATGGTCTTCGGATCGAAGTTGCCATGCCATTTGCAGAAGCCGATCATTTCCTGGTAGATGCGCGCAAAGGTCGATTCCGGCATGACTGCCTTGACATCCTTCGGACGGCCGTCGGCGCCCCACATCTTGCCGCCGATACGGATCATGGCTGGCATCGACGCGTCGACGATGATATCGTTCGGCGAATGGAAGTTGGTGATGCCCTTGGCCGAGTCGACCATGGCCAGTTCCGGACGGTTGGCGTGGCAAGCGTGCAAATCTTTCAGGATTTCATCTTTTTGCGACGCTGGCAGGGTTTCGATCTTGTCGTACAGGTTGCTCATGCCATTGTTGACATTCACGCCCAGCTTGTCGAACAGCTCGGCGTGCTTGGCGAACGCGTCCTTGTAGAAAATGCGCACGCAGTGGCCGAAGACGATCGGGTGCGACACCTTCATCATGGTGGCCTTGACGTGCAGCGAGAACATCACGCCCGTCTTGAAGGCGTCGTCGATTTCCTTCTCGTAGAACTCCAGCAGCGCTTTCTTGCTCATGAACATGCTGTCGATGATTTCGCCCGCTTGCAGCGATACCTTCGGTTTCAGCACGATGGTCTTGCCCGAGGCGGTGACCAGTTCCATCTTGACGTCGCGCGCCTGGGTCAGGGTCAGCGATTTTTCGCCATGGTAGAAGTCGCCGTGGTGCATGTGCGAGACGTGGGTTTGCGAAGCCTGGCTCCACTCGCCCATCGAATGCGGGTGCTTGCGTGCGTACTCTTTGACGGCCTTCGGCGCGCGGCGGTCGGAATTGCCTTCACGCAGGACCGGGTTGACGGAGCTGCCGATGCACTTGCCGTAGCGTGCCTTCAGGGCCTTGTCTTCGTCCGTCTTCGCCTCTTCCGGGTAGTCCGGCAGCTTGTAGCCACGGGCTTGCAGTTCGCGCACGCACGTGATCAGCTGGCCTTGCGAGGCGCTGATGTTCGGCAATTTGATGATGTTGGTGTCCGGATTCTGGGTCAGCTTGCCCAGTTCAGCCAGGGTGTTCGGGACTTTTTGCTCGTCCGTCAGGAATTCGGGAAATTCTGCCAAGACACGTGCCGCCACCGAGATATCGCTGGAAACCACGTCGACGCCGGCCGGCGCGGTGAATTTTTTGATGATTGGCAGCAGGGAATACGTCGCCAGCAGCGGCGCCTCGTCAGTCAGCGTGTAGATGATTTTGGATTTTTGTGTTGCCATGTTCATTCCCTTGTATGCGGTGATGCCTGTGGTTCAGGTGGTTAACTTACTTCGTTCCAAACACATGGTGGTTGACCCTGCCCTGGACGGCTCGTGTATCGGCCCTGGGGCCTGCCTTAGCCTAACCATCTATTTTAGACTGTCCTGCCGCTATTTGTGTAAACTCCGGCGCCGTTTGGTTTTGCATCGCAAAACGGAGCACCGGATGACGAGACGGAATTATATCAAAAAGGCATTGTTTTTCACCAGTGCCTGCCGCCCATCCCCCTTCCCCGTCCCTCCACTGTACCGCCTCGCCCGGCATCGGCATCACGGTCTCGCCTCGGCCGGCAGCGCCCGGAAAAATTGCGGACACGGGCAATAAGACTTGACTTTCCCGGCGTGGCAAGTCGGATAAAGGCCATGGGAGCTGTTTTTAGCTCGACAAAACCAGGTCGACAACCGTCGCGAAAGGCAACAAATGACAATCAAACGCATCAGCGTGATTACGGCGGCGCTCGGCGCCGCCCTCACCCTCTCCGCCTGCCGGCAGGCGGCGCCCCCACCGGCCGCAGCAACACCGCCCGGCGTTCCCGTGGCCGAGGTCATCGTGCGTCCCGTGACGCCGTTTACCGAATTCACCGGCGCACTGACGGCCGTCAAACGCGTGGAGCTGCGCCCGCAGGTGGCCGGCTATATCCGGCAGGTGAGCGTGCCCGAAGGACGCTACGTCGAGAAAGGAAGCGAACTCTTCCGTATCGACCCGCGCGTCTTCCAGGCCGCGCTCGATGCGGCCACGGCGCGCCTGCGCGCGGCGCAAGCGGCGTCGCTGCTGGCCCAGGCCGAACATGCGCGCGCCGAACAGCTGTTCGCGCAAAAGATCGTCGCGCGAGACCGCCTCGATACGGCAACGGCCGCGCTGCAGGCAGGCAAGGCCCAGGTCGATGCCGCGCAGGCGGCGCTCGATGCCGCGCGGCTGGAGCTGGGTTTTACCCGCGTGACGGCGCCCATCAGCGGCAGGGTCGGCCAAACCCTCGTCACCGAAGGCAATTACGTGGCCAGCGGCGTGACGCCGCTGACGACGATCGTCTCGACCCATCCCCTGCACGTGTATTTCGACGTCGACGAGCGCACCTACCTGCGCTCGCTCGCGGCGGAGCGCGACAAGCCCAGCTTGCAAGGCAGGCAAGCGGCCACGGTGCGGCTGGCCCTCGCCACCGACAAGACGTATGCGCGCTCGGGCCGCGTCGATTTCCTCGCCAACAGCGCCGAGCGCGGCACGGGCACGGTGCGCATCCGCGCCGTCGTCGACAATGCCGATGGGAAATTGACGCCCGGCCTGTTTGCCAGGGTCAAGCTGGAGACGGGCGCGCCGCAAGCGCGGGTGCTCATTTCCGAGCTGTCGATCGGCACGGACCAGGGGCACCGCTACGTGCTCGTCGTCGGCAAGGACGACAGGACGGAATTCCGGCCGGTCGAGCTGGGCCCCGTGGTCGACGGCCTGCGCGTGATCGAGCAAGGCTTGCAGGCGGGCGAGCGCATCGTCGTCAAGGGCCTCGTGCGCCCGGGCATGCAGGTGACGCCGCAGCCGGCCGCCATCGACGGCACGCCCATCGCGGCGCCGCACGCCTCGGGAGGCGCATGATGTCCTTCCCGCGTTTCTTCATCGACCGCCCCATCTTTGCCATCGTCCTGTCGGTGCTGATGGTACTGGCCGGCATCGTCGCCTTCTTCCAGATGCCACTCAGCGAATATCCGGCCGTCACGCCGCCCACCGTGCAGGTGACGGCGTCCTATCCGGGCGCCAATCCCAAGGTCATCGCCGAAACAGTGGCCGCGCCGCTCGAACAGGCGATCACCGGCGTCGAAGGCATGCTGTATATGTCGTCGCAATCGGCGACCGATGGCAGGATGATACTCAGCGTCACTTTCGCGCAGGGAACGAACGCCGACATGGCGCAAGTCCAGGTGCAGAACCGGGTGGCGCGCGCCCTGCCGCGCCTGCCTGAAGAAGTGCAGCGCCAGGGCGTCGTCACACAAAAGACCTCGCCGGACATCCTGATGGTGGTGCACCTGCTGTCGCCGGACAAGCGCTATGACCCGCTGTACATCTCGAATTACGCCTACCTGCAGGTGCGCGACGAGCTGTCGCGCATCCCCGGCATCAGCGATGTGCTCGTATGGGGCGCCGGCGAATACAGCATGCGGCTGTGGCTGGACCCGGACCTGGTCGCCGCGCGCGGCCTGACGGCACGCGACGTGATTGCCGCCGTGCGCGAGCAGAACGTGCAGGTGGCGGCCGGGTCCGTCGGCCAGGCGCCCGATTCGACGGCCGCCTTCCAGGTGACGGTCAATACGCTGGGGCGATTGACGGACGAGGAACAGTTCGGCGACATCATCATCCGCACGGGCGGTGATGGCCAGGTGACGCGCCTGCGCGACGTGGCCCGCATCGAGATGGGGGCCGACGCCTATGCACTGCGCAGCCTGCTTGACGGCGAACCGGCCGTCGCCCTGCAAATCATACAGAGTCCCGGCGCCAATGCGCTCGATGTGGCGCAAGCCGTGCGCGCCACCATGCAGCGCCTGGAAGCGAACTTCCCGGCCGGCCTCAGTTCGCGCATCGCCTATGATCCGACCGTGTTTGTGCGCGCCTCGCTCGAATCGGTGGCCACCACCCTGCTCGAGGCGACCCTGCTCGTCGTGCTGGTGGTGGTGCTGTTCCTGCGCAACTGGCGCGCCTCGCTGATACCCCTCATGGCCGTGCCCGTATCGCTGGTCGGCACCTTCGCCGTCATGCACCTGATGGGCTTTTCGCTCAACACCCTGTCCCTGTTCGGCCTGGTGCTATCGATCGGCATCGTCGTCGACGACGCTATCGTCGTCGTCGAGAATGTCGAGCGCCACATCGAAAACGGCGAGGAACCCGCGCAGGCGGCCAGGCGCGCCATGGACGAGGTCACGGGCCCCATCATCGCGATCACCTCGGTGCTGGCCGCCGTCTTCATCCCGACCGCCTTCCTCAGCGGCCTGCAAGGCGAGTTCTACCGCCAGTTCGCGCTGACCATCGCCATCTCGACCATCCTCTCGGCCGTCAACTCCCTCACGCTCAGCCCGGCGCTGGCCGGCTTGTTGTTGCGCCCGCGCAAGACAGGCAGCGCCCGTCCGCCACGCGATCCTCGCAGCCTGCGCGGACGCGCCGACCATCTGCTGCACCTGCTGGGCAAGCCGTTCCAGCGCGCGCCTGGCGCATATGGCAATACGGTGCGCAAGGTCGTGGGCGTAAGCGGCGTGGCGCTGCTCGTGTATGGCGGCCTGCTCGCGCTGACCTTCTTCGGCTTCAAGGCCGTGCCGCCCGGCTTCGTGCCCATGCAGGATAAATACTATCTGGTCGGCATCGCCCAGTTGCCGAACTCGGCATCGCTGGACCGCACCGACGCCGTCGTCAGGCAGATGTCGAAGATCGCGCTGGCCGAGCCGGGCGTGGAAAGCGTCGTCGCCTTCCCCGGCCTGTCGATCAACGGCTTCGTCAATGTGCCGAACGCGGCCGTCATGTTCGTCATGCTCGACCCGTTCAAGGACCGCACCACGCAGGAGCTTGGCGCGACGGCCATCGCCGCCCGCCTGCAGGCGAAATTCGCCAGCATCCCCGACGGCTACCTCGGCGTATTCCCGCCGCCACCGGTGCCCGGACTGGGCGCCACCGGCGGCTTCAAGATGCAGGTCGAGGACCGCGGCGGCGCCGGGCTCGACGCCCTGGCGCGGCACACCCAGGTCCTGATGACGAAAGCCGGCGAATCGGGCCAGGTGGCCGGCCTGCTCACGAGCCTGGACATCAATGCACCGCAGCTCGATGTCGCCATCGACCGCACCCAGGCCAAGAGCCAGGGCGTGCACCTGGCCGACGTGTTCGAGTCGCTGCAGGTGTATCTCGGCTCGCTGTACGTCAACGACTTCAACCGCTTCGGCCGCACCTACAAGGTGACGGCCCAGGCCGACGCGCAGCACCGCATGCAGGCCGAAGCCATCGGCCGCCTGCAGGTGCGCAACGCGGCCAGCGCCATGCTGCCGCTGTCCTCGTTCATCACCGTCACGCCCGCTTCCGGCCCGGACCGCGTGATGCACTACAACGGCTATCCATCGGCCGACCTGTCGGGCGGCGCGATGCCGGGCGTCAGCTCGGGACAGGCTGTGGCCGTGATGGAACGGCTGGCAAAGGAAGTCTTGCCTGAAGGCATGAGCTTCGAGTGGACGGACCTCACCTACCAGCAAAAACTGGCCGGCGATGCGGCGCTGTTCATCTTCCCGCTGTGCGTGCTGCTCGCCTATCTCATCCTCGCGGCGCAATACAACAGCTGGCTGCTGCCGCTGGCCGTGCTGCTGATCGTGCCGATGTGTCTGCTGAGCGCCATCGCCGGCGTCTGGCTGACGGGCGGCGACAACAACGTCTTCGTGCAGATCGGCCTCGTCGTGCTGGTCGGCCTGGCCGCGAAGAACGCGATCCTGATCGTCGAATTCGCGCGCAGCCTGGAAATGCAGGGCGCCAGCGCGCTGGAAGCCGTCATCGAGGCGTGCCGGCTGCGGCTGCGGCCCATCGTCATGACTTCGCTCGCCTTCATCGCCGGCGTCGTACCGCTGGTGCTGGCCAGCGGCGCCGGCGCCGAGATGCGCCAGGCCATGGGCATCGCGGTCTTCGCGGGCATGCTCGGCGTGACCCTGTTCGGCTTGTTCCTGACGCCGGTGTTTTATGTGGCGATGCGCGGCCTGGCGGCCCGTTTCGAGCGGCGCCAGCCCGCCCCCCAACCGCACCTGGAGGAAAGCACGTCATGAGAAATCTATATCAAACAGTTGTATTGCCACTGGGCGCCCTCGCCCTGCTGGCCGGATGCGCGGCCGGGCCCGACTATGCCGCGCCAACCCTGCCCGCGTCGCGGCTGCCCGCCAGCTTCGGCCAGCCGGTTGCCGGCCTCGGCGTCGGAACCGTCGAGGCCGAGTGGTGGCGCGCCTTCGACGATGCGGCGCTGAGCACGCTGGTCGGGCGCGCGCTGACGGCCAACCACGACATCGGCATCGCCGCCGCGCGGCTCGACGAATCCCGAGCCATGCTGCGCGAAAGCGGCCAGGGCTTCCTGCCGCGCGGCGGTGCCGCGCTCGGCGTCGAGCAGCGCCGGCGCAGCGACGCCGAAATGCCGTCCGGCCAGCCGCGCCGCACGGACAGCTATCGCGGCGCCATCGATGCGAGCTGGGAAATCGACCTGTTTGGCCGCGTGCGGCGCTCCGTGGAAGCGGCCGAGGCACAAGCCGGTTCGCGCCAGGCGCTGCTGCGCGGCGTGCAGGCCAGCGTGGCCGCCGCGGTGGCCGCCACCTGGTTCGAGCTGGGCGGCATCGAGGCCGAACTGGCTGTCGTCGCCGACCTGCGACTCAGCCAGCGCGACAGCCTGGCGCTGGTCGAACGGCAGGTCGGCGCCGGTTCCGCCAGCGAAGTCGACCGGCTGCGCGCCGTCGCCCTGCTGCGCCAGGTCGAGGTGGAAGCGCCGGCACTGGAGCGGCGCCGCGCGGCCGCCATCAACGCGCTGGCCATCCTCGTGGGCGAAACACCACAACTGTTCAGCTTGCCGGCCGCCGCGCCCGCCGCTGCGACGCTGGCGGTGCGCCCGCTCGCCGTGGGCGATCCCGCCGCCCTGCTGGCGCGGCGCAGCGACATCGCGGCGGCCGAACGCGGTCTCGCCGCGGCGACGGCGCGCATCGGCGTGGAAACGGCCGGACTCTACCCGGAAATGCAGGTGCAAGGCTCGATCGGCTTCGTGGCGGGCAGTCTCGACGCGATGGGCGACGCGGGCGCCCTGTCCGGCTTCCTCGGCCCCGTGCTGCGCTGGTCCTTTCTCGATACGGGCCGCGTGCGCGCCCGCATCGCCGCCAGCGAGGCCCGCGCCAGGGAAGCCCTGCTCGTCTACGACCAGACCATCCTGCGCGCGCTGCAGGAAACGGACGACGCCTTCCTGGCCTATGCCGCCGCAGGCGACACGCTGGGCTTGCGCCTGCAAGAGTCGGCGGCACAGCGCGAAGCGGCCCGCCTTGCCCGCTTGCGCTTCGCGCAAGGCGCAGGCGTTTACCTGGATGTGCTCGACGCCGAGCGCGCCGACTTCGCTAGCCGGCGCGCACTGGCCGCCGCCCGCACCGGGCAGCGGCTGGCCATCGTCGGCATCTACAAGGCACTGGGCGGCGGCTGGGAAGTGTGTGCGTCGGCGGCAAGCGATTGCGGTGGGGCCACGGGCATGCCTTGACGCCCCGACGCAGGGCCAGGCGCTGTGATACCGGCCACCTCTAATGAAAAATGCCTACTCCTCGGAGTAGGCATTTGATGAGATACTGGTCACCCTCGCATATCAATGATGGCATCTACATAGGCATGCCCATCAAAACTTACATCAGCTCGAAGTACATCAGTGTCTCTGACATCGATTGATCCTTGCACGCGTCAAGCCCGCGAAACCTGACAGTTTTCCCAGCGGTATATGCGGCAAGCATGCCAGCATAATATTCCCTGGCATACCGACGCTTCAAGGAAAACGATAAATAATCGCCATTGCTACCATGACACGCAGGTGCGTCCTTGACTCCACCCTCTGGAAACACATAGACGACATCGCCATCCTCATAGACGACAATCGAGGATATCTTGGCAACCGTCCAGCCGGCTGCAGCACTGCCGCTCAATGCCGATAAAAAAAGACACACGGCCAATTTGGCTATTTTCGAACGATATTTCATCAGCATCCAATTCCTGGTAAGTCATTCATCATATACAACGCCGTATCACATCCCTCAGCAATGATTTACACTCATCGCATCAAAAGAACGCGGGAAGAACCTGCCGCAAATCGCCGTGATTACCCGGCGATACGCGGCCCCTGCGCAGCATGCCTCTTCCCGCGCAGGTCCCGTTCAAGCACCATCGGCTACCCACAGCCCCGCAGTCGAACTACTTGCCGTCGACAACTTTGATCGCCAGCGGCGCCGGCATCACGGGCTCAATCGTCCTGTTATTGACGGTAATCGGTGTCGACGACAGGATTCTGACTTCCGCCTTCGGATTGGCCTTCAAGGCCTTCAAGGTAATGACGGCCGCCACATCCTCGCCGCGCGCGCCCGCCGTACCTGAACGCAGCACACTGGCGAAGATGCGGCCCGTCGTCGCATCCACATTGCTCGACAGCGTGCTTTGTCCGCCATTTTGCTTGAAGAAGCCGCCCTCTTCCACGCCCATTACCTGGAAGGCCGTCGTGTCATAGGCGATCTGCAGCGGCAGGTTGCGCAAGTCGCCATCGCTTTTGATGCGCACGGCAAGCTTGAATTGCTGCCCCGCCTTCACCTGCTCGGGCGCCTGCAACTGCAAACTGACCGCCACCGGCTCGATATCCTTGCGTGGCGCTCCTGGCCCCTCTTCCTGGCCAGCCATCGGAGACGCGCCGCGCGCCATGACGCCTTGTCCCGCACCAGGCGCAGCGGGGTCCAGGCCCTGCTTTTCATTGGCGACCTGCATCGTCAATGGACGCGTGCGCAAGGCCGACTCGGTGCCGGACCAGAATTCGCTGGCGGCGGCGTCAGGACGGTTGATGTTGCGCACCAGGCGTGGCGTGATGGACAGCACGATTTCCGTCTTGTTGCGGTCATCCTTCTGGCTGGAAAACAAGCGGCCCAGCACAGGAATATCGCCGACGCCCGGTACGCGGTTGGCGGCCATGCGGTCTTCGTCATTGATCAGGCCGGCAAGCACCTGCGTCTCGCCATCCTTCAGGCGCAGGACGGTCGACGCCGAACGCGAACCGATCTGGTAAGCCAGCGAACCGCCGGGCGTGCGCACCTCGTTGCTGATGGAGCTCACTTCCAGGCCGATCTTGATGGCGACTTCATCGCCCAGGTAAATCGTCGGTTCCACATCGAGCTTGATACCGACGTCGAGATACTGCACGCTCTCGGAAATGACGCCCGTCGCCGTCGTCGTCGAGGTCGACACAGGGACCTTGTCGCCGATCATGATCTTGGCTTTTTCCCGGTTGCGCGCGCGGATGCGGGGATTGGCGAGGATATTCGCGTCGCCGACGGCGCGGCGCAGATTCACCGTGGTGGGACCGATGCTGGCCGTGATGCGGTCAGCGTTCAGCCCCTTCAAGTCGCTCAGCGTGGTGCCGCCGATGCTGCCGATCGGCGCCAGCACCAGCTGGCTCGGCCATTGGATCCCCATTTCCAGCAAGCGCGAACGCTTGATTTCCAGCACTTCGACTTCCAGCATCACTTCCGGCTCGTACAGGTCATGCATGGCGATCAGCTTTTCCGCCAGGCGCACCGCATCCGGGGTATCGCGCATGACCAGCAGGTTGAGCTTTTCATCGATAAACGTATCCTTCGATTTCAGCAAAGCCTTCAGCATCGCCTGGGTCTGCTTGGCATCGGCATTGGCCAAGTAAAAGCCTTTGACCACCAATTCCTGGTAATCCTTCAATTTCTCCGTGGTATTCGGATAAATCAAAATCGTGCTGCTGTTCAAGACCTTCTTTTCCAGGCGGCTCGTCTGCAGAATGAACTCGATCGCGTCTTCCAATGTTGCCTGCCGCAAGAATACGGTGGTGCGCAAATCGGGACGGACATCCTTGTCCAGAATAAAATTGACGCCGCTGGTACGCGCCAGCGCTTCAAACACCATGCGCACGCTGGCATCGCGGAACTCCAGGTTGATCGGCTTGCGCTGCCCCATCTGCAAGAGCGGCTCGACCGTCCTGTCCTGCGTCTGCTTGCTCTCGATCTGGCGTTTCAGCGCCTGCGCCTCGACATCCGAAGGACTCTCGGACAAGACTGGACGCAACAGCCCCAACGCGCGATCCAGGTCGCCCCGCTTGAACGACTCGCGCGCCTCCACGATCAGCGGTCCATGCAAACGCTCGCGCGCCAGCAGCTCGATGCCATGCGACGCCCGACTGTTGGCCTTTTCGATCTTCAGCACGCGTTCATACAGCGACTGCGCCTCATCGAAGCGCCCGGCACCGCGCTCGACCTCGGCAGAGGCCAGCAAGCGCCCAACCTGCTCCGCCCTGCGACTCAGCAGGTCCAGCCGATACTGCGAATTATCAGGCGCCTGCGCCACGGCGCTTTCCAGATTGCTCAGCCCATCCTCCGTCTTGCCCTCGGCAAGCAAATTCAGGCCCGAACGATGTTCGCGTTCGCCGGCGCAGGCTGACAGCAGGAGCAAAGTAACAGTGGCAGATACAACTTTACGGAATTTCATATTAGAGACTGACAATTTGATACTTCAGAAAATACAACGGGGTGGTCAGACAATTTAAATATTGCCCGCAAGAAATAATTCGACATAAACGCGACATCAGCAATGCCATCTACTATATCGGCTCGCCTATTCAAAGAAATTCGAAATCTTTCCCTAAATAGCCGAGCCGCAGTTTTCTAAAAATTTCCAATGAAAAATTTAATTCCCATCCGGAGTTAACCGAATTCCATCACGCATCATATAGCAGTCAATAAACCCCGCAATATCACCAGGCGCATACACTGTCAAAAATGAATCATTTGGCGCAACAGTAAAAGAATTATGGATTGTACGCTCATCAAATGTTGCATGAATCTCAACTTTTTCGCCAGGTTTCAAAATAAAGTACTCCGAAAGTGGCTCCAAGAGAATCTTCATAGCACTAGAACATTCGTTTTGTAGTGGCAGCATCAAGTGCGCATTCGACATATATCACCTATTTCCAAAGATTGAGAATATCTTCCATGTAAGCTGCGCGTTCAGGGGCAACGACACCGCCCCTACCCTCTTCAGCAACCTTAATGTACATTTTGTGTGTAGCCTCCACTTCAGCTCGACTGACAGACGCCTGAATCCTAGCCATCGCCGCTGCATCTAGGGACTGTCTCGCAGCTGCGACCCCTTCCGGACCATTTCCCCAATTATAAATATTCTTCAGCTCACCGGCATTCTTTGTCGCAAAAACTTTATTCTTTGCCAATTGTCGTGCAGTTCCAACCTCCAAACCTACCTGCCCGACTGGAAGCACCGTTGCAACGGTGATAGTAACCTTTGCACCAGCATCTCCAACCATCCCAAACATTCCCAGGAAAGCAGATTGCGCCTGTTCCCAAATGTTGCACTGGCGGAAAGCGCAGAGGCTATTATTGACATGCTTCTCAACAAAACCTTCCTCTTTAGCCTGTGTCGCCTGTGTCATAGCAAGAGGTGCACGTGGAGCAGCAGACTTAGCGTTGACATAACTGCCATTGACTGCCGATTCTATTTTTCTACCACGCATACTGACTATTTGGCCATTGGGCGTCATAGCAGCCCCGCCTTGATAGGACCAATACCGCCCATTGAAATAATCATAGGTCATGGGATCATAACGCCACTGACTTTCAGTTACTGTTACGTTAGGCATTGTCGGCTCATTTGCATAACCACTTGGATCAACAAATGCCAATGGATTTCCATAAGCATAAGCGTAGCGGTTAAATGACTGCAGATCTCCCGGATCAGAAACCGTTGGATCTGCGGACAAGAAGCGTGCAATCACGGGATCATATACCCGGCCGTTCATGTGGATTAAGCCAACCTCCTCCAAATGCTGATGATTGGTAAATCCTCTGTCGGAGTTAACGCCTTTGATTGAATCAGTAGCATCCTGAACCCCGTTAGCATACTGACGCTTTCCAAATGGCTCATAAGCAAGCCTTTCAACCACCGCCCCCGCCTCATTACTGATTGCAACGGTAGATCCAAGATGGTCTCGGTGAAAGTATTGAATAGACTTGACACCTGATTTTTGTTTAACAACAGCAATTATCTCGCCACCTATTGACACAAATTGACGATGTTCCACACTTCCGTCGCGCCTAATTTCCTTTTCATAATTCAGGTCACCGATATTATTTGGATGCACATAGAAAGTAGTAGAATCCGGACCGACTTCCTTAATCCTTGCATGACTCGCATCATATAAAAAATCCAAGTTTTTACCTGCCATTGAAATTCGTGATGGCATATCAAAACTGGTATAAGAAATTATGCGCTCCGCACCAGAGATATTGATTCCAGCTGCATTTCTTGTAAAATCTTTCGATAGATTGCCGTTAGCATCATATTCAAATCGACGACTCCCTCCATTGCCAAGCTGAATAGTTCCCACGGCATGCGGCAGCACCTTGGGAGAAGTATCGTATTTATATATCCCGATACCAGAGCGCGAATCAATATTCCCTATTTGATCGTACTTATAGGTCTGCGTTACCAAACCAGCTGCACCAGAATTCACAGTGGAGGTCTGTACACGATTGAGATTATCATACAAGAAAGATTCCGTCAGACCTTGTACATAATCTATCCGAGAGCGCAAATTCCCAATGGGGTCAAAATCGTAAGCGATATTTTGCACACCATTCCCAGTGCCAGCATAGATCTTTTTAATAAGTCTATTGCCATCATAGTATTCCCTTGTCGTAACAATGCCATTCCCATATACCTGCTTAAGCATACTTTCATCAGCATCCATTTCCTGTGCCGCCCAATACAAGGCTTGACTATCAGAATCGCGCACTTCCTTCAGGTATCCTGTTTGAGTATATACATAATTCAAGCCTAGTCCGGCAGGAAATGTTTTTTTAGACAACCTACCGTTGGCATCATACGTCGCCGACGTTGTATATGCTGCATCAACATTGACGACATTACTACTATCTCGGCCGAATCTGTCATAAGAAAAAGTTTCAGCATATCCATTATCTGCCGAAACCTTGCACAACTTCCCGATGCCCTTCTCACAACTATCATAGACCCACGAAGAAATCAAATCAAACTGATTGCGCGCCGTCAATCTTCCCAGCTTATCATATGAAAATTTTGAGACTTGCCCTTTAGCATCGGTTTGCGAAACTACCTGTCCCAATACATCATTAATATAAGTTACAGTCCCCAAATCAGGGTCATCCATCTGCATTTTTCTGCCAAGGGCATCATAAGCAGTTGCAATTACATTGCCTTTAGCATCGACTGTTTTCCACAAGTCACCTGACGCATTGTAATAATAACTTAATACATTTCCTTCATTATCAATAGACTTGGAAATTTTCCCTTGAACATTAGTTATGCTCGTCTTAACCTGGCCCAATGCATTCTTAATTGTTCTACTCGTCCCATTGTATGCATAAGTAGTTTCCGCACCATCTGCACCAACAACCGTGCTGACACGCCCGATAGCATCGTAGGCAATGATATTCCAGCGAATCTGTTTACCCTTATAATAAGGATGACTTACTCTTGATATGCGTCCGTGCTCGTCATACTCTCTACTGACAGTGATTATCGAACCATCAAATCCCGGCGACTCTTCCCCAATTGCACGATCCAACTCATCAAAGTAAGTTTTACTCCAGGCACCAACCACAGTTACCCCATCGGTGGCTAGCGGCGTTGCCTGAACAATATATTTAGCATCCGTTGGACAAGTACCATTCCCGCCGTTTATGCCGCTACAGAATTGGTAATCCCATTTAATACGATTACCATCCGCTCCGATCGCCAGAATTTTCCGGCCAAAACTGTCATACTTGATTTCTGTCGCAAGTCCGTTCACATCGGAAATCGTTCGTTGCGATCCGAATAGTGGATCAAACGTAAAACTGCTGGCTTGCGACAAGGCGTTAGTAGCCACGGACACAAACTGGCCACGCCCATCGAATGAAATTCGATTTTCCCGCATTGCAATTGCTCTATCACCCGTTGCAGTCGATGAAATGGATGTCACATTCCTATTACCCCAGGCATCATATTTAATGCCTGCCTCCAGTCGCAACTGCGCATTATCCGGCTCCATCGTGGCAGTACTCAAAAATCCAGTAACCGGATCATATGCATATGCCACGGTTCGACTTATGCTGGCGGCGGGCGGCATCACTGGCGCAGCTACCGCCTGCATTAGCGCCCCCCCTCCCAACAAGATCAAAAGAAGGCGCGCATACATCTTTGCCAGCTTTATTTTTTTATTCACATTTATCAACATCTCTGCATTGCCATAAATTACAGCATGTGCAGATAGCCAGTTGCAGTCATAACCCATGAAAAATCTCTTTCGTTATTTTTTCGCTTTGAACAATTCTAATTATCCCGTCGTCCTGATGACTTGACGCTCACATTGGCAATACAGATTAGTCATCCATTAGCAGCATGAGAATCGGCGTCAAATCCACTCTTCTGACTTCGATAGTAGTTGCTGTGGAGCTAGGCGAGTTTCGCGCATCGCCAGAATACGATGCGGTAATCGTATGCTGGCCGATGCTGTTCAGAGAACCGGAAAATGCTGCCGAGGCACTTGCGTCCAGCGCCACGATGGCAAGAACGTCATTTCCTTCCCTGAAAGTGACATAGCCAGTCCGCACGACAGCTCCCCTGACATAGACCTTGAAATCCACGGTTTGTCCTGGGGCCGCTTTCAGTGGCGACGGAGAACCAGCAGCCCAAAATGTGCTACTCGTTGCAATGCCATTGCCGCCTGGATTGCTGATACCTGACCCGGCCGATCCCTCGCTTCCAGGCGAAACACCGATCGGCCCTGAGGGGAATGGCGGCACGTAAGGGGAATGCTCGGTATTGGTCGTTACCGACCGCTGTACTTGTCCTACACGCCAATTGCCCACATCTGGCGCGTTATAAATGTTATTCATGATCGTACTGTGTGCGGCGGCGCCGTCAACACGAGTACTCACCATCTGCTTCACATTACCCCAAGTATCGTAGCTAGTAGTCACTGTATTTACAGGCAATGCTGTACCATTTAAATCCCAGGAGAAATCAACGGATTGGCTGGCATAGGGGAAGTAAATACGCCCGGGTGCAACGGTGCATAATGTCATATAAATTGGATCGATACATGCGTAGCTGCTAGCCGTATCTTTCAGACGATCTCCGTTACCGCGACCGGCCAGCATTGTTTTAGCATTTGCCGGCAAACCTGTATATGGCCAATCCTGACGATATTCCTGAAAACTGACGATTCCCGATTCATTATTCTTTTGCTGCATCCAACGAAATCCAGCCAATCCGCCACGGAGTGCATCCAGCTTCAACCCACCGTAGGTATAGGTTATGGAACTTTTTCCACCTTTTCCATTCGAACTACTTACACTTGATACTACATACAAAGGCGGCGCCATATCTATCAAAGGATATGCTGACTGTGTATCCGGAGTATAAACATCACGGTCCGTCAATGGCTTGTATTGAATGTCAATCCGCGCCCCAGTTCCCACCGTGATAGAATTCATTACATCGGGGCCTATCTCCGGAACAAAATACGGTTGTATTGAAACAGGTGTCACGCCATCAGCATAGCTCTGTTGGACAAGGTCAGACTTCCCATCTCCGTTAATATCGAGCACTATTAGGCCTGGACCATCGTCTCTGTATGCGCGGCTTCCATTTTTTCCATAACGATAGCGTATCTTTGTCGTCGTCCCTTTTCTTTTTGTATTATGAGGCGGCATATACAAGCGCCCGTTCGGCCCTGCTGACACTAATGGCTGCAGCCACATTTCACCAGGCATGCTCGCAGTATTCTTCATCAGCCAAGTTTGCACCAGGTCCATACGACCATCACCATTCAAATCCATTACTATTGTCTTATCCGCAGCCAATTCTGCAGGATAAAGATACGGCCCATCATGCCATATTGATGGATTGGAAATAAATGCCATCCCATTGAAATAATATGGAAAATAATCAATTCCTTCTTTTTGTCCAGACCAAGATGAATACTTTCTAACAACAACAAAGTCATCCAGTCCATCGCCATTTAAATCAATTACCAGATGCTGATCACTCAATGGTTGCGCATTACCACCCGAATTATATGTCTTTATTCCAGTATCAAACCAAACCCCAGCGCTATAGCCAGATCCATTTGACAACAAAGGAAGTACCCATATATTCCCTATTCCTGCTTGGCGCCATACCTGAATAAAATCCTTTTTCCCATCATTATTCAGCTCAGCTGGCAAAAGCTCAACAGTAACACCATATATAGGCCCATTAGTCTGGCGCGTACTTACCTTCTCCCAACTACCAGAATTAAACCCACTCCCGTTCGATATAAATGTCGACAAACTAAGTTCGTCATTATTCATTTTTTGCTGTACAAGATCTATCCTACCATCGCCATTAACATCGACTGCATGCCAAGTGTTCGCGTCACTGACCAAGGAACCTGGATAATTCGCCAACACTCCATTAGAAAAACCCGATCCTGTTGAAAATACCGGAAGAATATAGCCAGCCCCGACAATAGCAACATCAACTTTACCATCGCCATTAATATCACCAGCCACCTTTGCATAACCGGCCACACCAGTATCGTGCCAAGTACCCGCAACAAAGCCAGCACCATTGGATATTAACGGCAATATCCATTGAGTGTTATTTCTTTGGGATAACTGAATTAAATCTATCTTACCATCCCCATTAATATCTCCAATTAAAAATGAACGTCCTCCCTCAAATATAGGCGCATTCGGTTGGCCGGCACCATTTTGCGGAATCTCTTCCCACATAGCAGGTTCGCCTGTATTTAAAGCTGTCCCCTCTTTTAACCACTCTTCGCTCAATGGAGTAAGGGCGCGATTAGTTATCCATCCAAATGTGGTCGCTGGAAGACACTCCACTCCAGCGCCATTACACTGCGTGATGCTTTCCAGACGGGACATGGAAAAGTAATTTCCATACTTAAGGCGAAAATCCATTACTCGCGATGAACCAGAATACGTTTCAATATTACTCAAGCGCACCGTGGTTTTTAATGTGGTGCCAGCCTGATACATCGTGGCAGGGTCAGGCCTCTGCTCATACTTGAATCGGACAGAATTATTAGGCACCATCCCTACATTGACATTACCCGTATATTCAATATTATTCGGGTAATAATCACCGGTGCCAGCTTCTTTGATGTAACTGACTGTCATAAAATTACTTGCTGCGTCTTGGACTCTATTTATTGCCCAGGTTTTGATAGTAGCTTTACCTTGTGCCTCAATACGGGCATCCGCGGTTCCACCATATTCCATGACTTCACCACTTTTATTCCATACCTTGAACCATGCAGGTCCGCCACCAGCGTTGCTATAAGAGATGATTCTGGAAAAGCTATCGCGTTCAGTACGATATTCCGTGCCATTGGCACCGTAAACGCCACCATTGCTGACGACCAGCCGTTCACCGTCGAGGCAAAAACGATCATTGCCGTCAAAGTTAATTGCTCCCGGCACACCGCCATCCTGCGCAATGGTCTGGCCGCAGCGGAGAATAGCCGACAGGCCGACTATTCCCCATCCTTTTCCCATGAGCCCTGCTTCGGAGTGACTATTAAAATCCAGGGCCAGCTTGGGCCCCATACCTGCCGTCGCCGGAGGTACGGGTATCGGTATGGAATAGGTTGCCGTTCCAAGTGCGCTAACAGCAAATTTCCCAGGCGTGTGCATGGCTGCATGCGCAAAACCTGCCAGGGAAAGAGAGGCAAAAATTGCCCCAAGCGTTGTCCGCCATTTAAATATCATGTATTTTTCTTTCATTCTTATACGAAGTACATGCCAGACCACCGCCCGGCGATTTTTCTCAACCAAGAAAAGCCAAAATAAAATAAGACCGTGACTCTACAGGGAAACTATTTTTTTAACAATTAAAAATATTTTCATTTTTTCATCACATCCGTTTTATCCACGATTACTGCGGGTGACTCATAAACAAACCGCCATTCGCCATAGTGCTCGGCCATCTCAAACCCGGCGTCGCGCTGGCGAAAACCGGAGCGCTTGATGGTCGTGCCCGCGCTCATGCTGTAGACGCCCATAATTCCGCCATCCGGACCAGTAACGATGCCCCATTCGGAACGTGAAGTCATCGGGTCCGCATATATCCGGCGCAAATGGCGGGTGGTCGCGGCAAAGCGGCGATCTTCCATGAGATCGTCAAAAGTGGCTGGGTAGCGTTTTAGCGTGCCTGGCGTTTTTTCGTAATAGGCGCCAATTGCCCGGCGAAATTCATTGCCTACAAAAAGTAGCTCGCCTTCTTTTTCGCGCTGCTGCGCATGCGACCACAGGACGCCGCCGCCAGCAAGCACCAAACCGGCAATACTGACGGCAAACAGCAGCGCCAGATAAGTAAATCCCGCGCAATTTGGCAAAGGCGGCTGCCGTAACGTATTACCAGTCACGGTAATAACTGCCGTTACGCGCCCGGGTCTTGGCGCCGCTATGCACATCAAATACCGCGCCTTTTTGGGTATCCGGCGGCGCCACGATCACCCAGGTCAGGTTACTATCGGTCATCGGATCAAGCGGTATTTTGCGCATATACCTGAGCGTCACCAGGTCCTGCAGCACCATCGGGTAAGATCCCGTGTCCGCATAGTGCTTGTCAATCACATCCCGTAATGTCGCCAGGTTTTCCGATAATACGGACTCCTTTGCCTTGTCTACATTCCCCATATAACGCGGCGCAGCCAGCGTTAATAAGGTGGCGATTATCGTCATTACGACCAGCAATTCGATCAAGGTGAAGCCGCCATGGCGGCGCTGATCTTTTCTCATTATCCCTACCATTCCCGATAAGCGATGCCGTTGATGCCAGCGCCCTCCATCGTCGAATAAACGTCAAACACATCCGCCCCCTCTTTCGGCTCGGCCGCGCTGGAGGCATAACTGCGCGTTCCCCAGGTTGCCGCAGCCGGTCGCATATCCTCTTTCTCAAAGAATGGATCGCGTGGAATACGCCGCAAGAAATAGATCGGCGCGCCATCCGGATCCTTCGCATTCGGCACGCCATCCTGCAAGACCTGCAAATTCGGCGGATATCCTGACTGGTCAGCCTTTCGCATCACCCGCCCGTCATCGCTTGCCTGCTTATATGCATCCAGGGCTTCGCGTATCTCCCTCAGATTGCGCCGCAACTGCTGCTCCTTGTCACGCTGGAAAGCCAGTTCAGCCATGGGAAATGCCGCGCTGGCCAAAATGGATACCAGTACCACCGTGACCAGCATTTCCACGATGGTGAATCCGCGCTGCACCTGCCTCACGACTCCCCCATCAGGGAAAGCGTCTGCTTGACGGATAAGGGCAGGTATTCGATGACCATCTTGCTGTCATCGACACTGTCCAGGCGATACGAGGTATCGAATGTTTCGCCGCGGCTGACGGCGAACGATTGGTCTCCGCGCGTCAGATAGTATGTCCAGCGTCCGCCCGTCCCTTGCAATCTGCCGGCATACACAAACGGCATCGCGGGAGCCGTTGGTGGCGGTGGCGGCGCGGCGGCCGCTGGTGGCGGCGGTGGCGGTGGCGCCACGAACCAGGAAGTCGTCGCAAACGGATTCTGCGTGGTCACCACCATCGATGCGCGCTCGAGCTTATACAAAGCCAAATCCGCAGGCTTGGGCTCGCTGGCCCCCGGGGCTGCCACGGCGACCTTCACGGGCCGCACTGCCACACTGGGCTCCACCACTGCCGAAGCATCGTCCGCGCCCGGCCAGACAGCGGCAACAATGGTCGCCGCCAGCAGCGCGTATAAAATAGGCTTTCTCTTAAGCATTATTTTCACTGAGATATAGCGTCAATCTGATGTTCGCCTCGACCATGGCATCGCCAACCTTCTGGCGCTCGAAGGAAACACTCTGCAGCGCAAGGTGAGGGATTTTGGCGAGCACCTGCGCGAGGAAGGCCCGTACCTGCGGATAACTGCCGTGCACAGGCAACACAATTTCGTAACGCCAAAGTTTGCCCTTGCCATCGTGAGACAACTGGTATTGCCCTTGATCCAGGGCAATACCATTCTCGGCGGCAGTTTCATATAAGCGTCCCATCCAGACGCCCAAGGTCTCCTTGGCAGGAAAGAACTGGTAATACTGTCGCAACTGCTCAATTGCCCCGTCGGCAGCAGGCAATTGCATCAATCTTCCGCCATGGGCGGCCTTGGCCTGCGCAACGCGCTGCTGCAAGCCACTCATCTGCCCGGATAGGGGCCGCAATAACACGCCTGCCACAAGCACCGCTGTCAAAGCAATCGCGATGGCCAACATGCCCGGCCAGGCCAGGGCCGCCGCATATTCCTTGATGCACCAGACATAGCGCTGGAAATGGGTCTTTGCCGTCATGGGACCACCTGCTCGGCCTGTGCCGCGTCATGCAGAGCGGGATCGACCCAGCGGGCATTGACCATGAAGCGCACGGGCTTCTGCAAGTCCTGCTGCTGTGTTTGATGGCTGGCGATATAAACATCCTGGAATAGCGGATCACCAGCCAAGCGCTGCTGATAACTGATCATGGCGGCCAGGTTCTTGGCTTCCGCCGTTACGCTCAAGGTCATTTTTTCCGTATCTGGAATCACGCTCAGCAAACTCACGTCCTCGCCCAAGGTCGATTCCAATGTTTGGAACAATGGCTCCCATGGCATTGCCAGATGGCCTATGACGCGCTGGGCAAGCGTCAGTTCAAGCTGAACCTGCTTTGTCGCTTTTTTTTCAGTCAGGCCTGTTTCCCTCACTTTCCGCGTCAACTGGGTCAGCTTTTGCATTTGCAGCTGCAAGGTATCCAACTCGCCTTTACGCTGGAGATATGCGTGCGTCACCAGCGCCATGCCTGACACGGCAAACAAGAACAGCACCACGCCCAGTGTTTTCAATGGACGCGTCTGGCGTACAAAATCCAGGTCCAGCTTCCGCATCATCACATTGCGCATGTCGACATCACCATGGAAGGAGCCTGCGCTACGCCGCCGGCCACATTCGCCAGCACCACGACGGCGCCGCCGCCGCGCAATTGAACGGCTGGCGCGAGACCTGGCGCATGCAAATAGACTGTTGCGCCCTCGAGGCCCTGCAACACGAGCTCACGCTCGATGAGCAAGCCCATATCTGTAGCGGCGTGCGTTTGCAGGCGGACACCACGGACGCTGCACCAGCCCCCATTTTTAAAACCTGCCATCGTGCATTGATCCGATTCCATCACAGCGAGCAAGACATCGCCTGTCATTTGCTTGCGCCATTGCTTAACAACATTCATCAAATAGGGGCGCAACGACGCCAGGCGCAACTTGTGCGTGGAAACAAGGGCGCGCAGTGCATGCAATAACTGCGGGTCGATGGCACACGCAAGGCGTGCCTGCTCATAGCCAGCCTGTGACATCTGAATTTCCCATGCTCCCGCTGTTGCGCCATACAGCGATTGAAAATGAATCTGGGTCATGGCACGACGCTCCGCCTCACTCGTTATCTCTGCGGACCATGGCATCATGGCGTAGCGCACCAGCCTGTCCGACAAGATAAACTCCACTGTCGCAGCCATCTTGTTCCCAGCCAGCCAGCCGTCCAGCGCCGCCAGCGCCGGCGCCCATTCCGCAGCACCATCGGCCGCCTTGCAGCTTAAGACGATGGGGTCGGCCGCTGGCTGGCGCCAGCCGCGGGCCGTGACGGTCAACGATAATTGATCGCGACAGAGGACAACGCGCAATTTATTACGCAACAAAAGTGACACGGTTGATCTCCTCCAGCGTAGTCCTGCCTTGTGCCAATAACTCGATCGCCGAATCGCGCAGGAAACGCGTGCCTTTTGCGCGCGCGACTTCCTTGATCGTGCGGATAGGAGCGCGGGATATGATCAATTCGCGTAATTCGTCATTCAGCATCAATACCTCGCCTATGGCGTGCCGCCCCTGATAACCGGTGCCGCGGCAGTGACCGCAACCCTGCCCTTTGCAGAAATGCATGGCAGAGGCGTCAGCGCCATCAATGCCCGACAGTTCCAGTTCTTCCAGGGAGGGCTGATAGGGCACGGTACATTTGGGGCATATCAAACGCACCAGGCGCTGCGCCAGGATGCCATTCAAAGCAGAAACAAAACTGTAGGTATCGACCCCCATGTGGAGGAAACGGCCCAATACATCGAACACGTTATTCGCGTGGACGCTGGTAAAAACCAAATGCCCGGTGAGGGCCGATTGAATGGCGATCTGTGCGGTTTCGGGGTCGCGTATCTCGCCGACCAATATCTTGTCGGGGTCATGGCGCAAAATGGAACGCAGGCCGCGGGCGAATCCCAAGCCCTTTTTTTCATTTACGGGAATCTGCAAGACGCCGGGCAACTGATATTCGACAGGATCCTCGATGGTGATGATCTTGTCCTGGCCATTATTAATTTCAGACAAGGCCGCATACATGGTGGTGGTCTTGCCACTGCCGGTGGGGCCCGTCACCAGCAGCATGCCGTACGGTTCGCGCGCAAGACGGCGTATTTGCAAAAGCGTGGCCGGATTAAAACCCAGCAAATCCAGACGCAGCCCCTGGATCTGATCCGTCAGATTGCGCTTGTCCAGGATACGGATGACCACATCTTCGCTGATCAGACTGGGCATGATGGAAACACGATAATCAATTTCGTGCCCTCGCACAGACAGCTTGAATCGGCCATCTTGCGGAATGCGCCGTTCGGCGATATCCAGCTCCGCCATCACCTTGATTCTCGACACCACCTGTTCGGCCATTTCCAGTCCCTGGAAATTGGCGATGCTGGCTAGCACGCCATCGATGCGATACTTGACATGCAGACCTGCGCGGGTAATTTCGAGATGGATGTCGCTGGCTCCCGTTTTCAGCGCGTCATAAATGGTCGAATTAACCAATTTAATGACAGGATTGGTATCGCCGGCAATAGAACTCAGCGACAGATCCTCCAGCATCATCGGTACAGAGGTTTCATCGGAAGCCGTATGCAGGGTATCGTCTATGGCCCGCAGCGTATTTTCATGAAAGGCAAAGAATGCCTTGAGATCGGCCCGGTGCGCGAGATACCACGAAATCGGTTCCCTGCAGCGGGCTTCGATCGATGTCTGTAGCGACAAATTGAATGGATCGGCAAGCACGCAAACCAGTACAGCCCCATCGCGGGCTAAAAAACAGGCTTGCTGCAGTGCCTCCGTAAACGGCAGCACATCAAACTCGGGGCTAAGGCGATGGAAGTCCTCCGACACCAGGACGGGATAATGCAATGTATTCTGCAAATACTGCATGAATTGCTCTGACGGCAATTGCAACCGTTCCTCCAGCAAATCGAGCAGCGTGCCGCCGCCATTGGCCGAAATATCGCGGCACTCGGCAAGCATGGCAGTTGGAATCACGGGCGGTGAAGCAGCATGGGCGGAAGACGTCATTGAATACTGCTCGCAAGTTCAAAAATTGGCATATACATCAAAATCACAATCAGGCCAATAATCAGGCCGATACCTATCATCAATAAGGGTTCAAATAAACGGCCAAACCAATCTATCCAGCGTGCCAATTCATCTTCATACAGGCCTGACACGCGCTCCATCGCGCGTCCCAGGTTGCCCGATCGCTCGCCGACCGCCAGCAGGCGGACGCCAACCTCACTGGCCAGGCCATGCACGGAGAATGCATCGGAAACCGAACGTCCCTCGCGTATCAACTGAGCCGCCTGCACCAAGCCATGCCGAAGGCCAGGCTGGTGCAGTAGGCCGCTGACCATTTCCAGGGCCGTGACGAAGGGAATCCCGCCATTCACCAGCATCGCCAAGGTACGGGTAAACCGCGCCAGCTGATATAAACGCATCTTTTCACCGACGGCCGGAATGTTCCACAAGCGACGCTCAATGCCCGCACGCGTGCCAGGCCGCATGAAAGCCGCCACGAGAGCTACAAATGTCGCCAATACTCCGGCGGCCAGCCACCAACCATAGTCGCCAACAAATTTCCCCCAATGCATTAGCAACTGGGACATCCATGGCAAGTCGCGTCCCAGGTCTTCATACACACGGCTAAACCGCGGAACGACATAGCCGAGCAAAAACAAGACGACCAAGGCGCCTACGCTAATCAGCAATGCGGGGTATACAGAGGCGGCGACGATCTTATCGCGCACAATATTAAGCTGTTGGTTGTAGGTCAGGTATCGGCGCAGGGACTCAATCAAATCACCCGTCTGTTCCGAAGTGCGAATCGTCGCGATGTAAAGGGGAGAAAAAACTTCAGGCAACTCTTCCAGGGCGCGTGAAAAAGAATAGCCCTGATGCAGTGCGGAGAATAGCGTGCGAAGAACTTTTTTGGATGCTTCGTGGCGAGACTTGCGTTCGAGAAGATCGATAATCTCGATCAAACTAAGGCCTGCCTCCAGCAAGGAAAGCAGCTCCTGACTAAATAATGGCACTGAAAAGGATTGGGCCGTCCGGCGCGAAAAATTCCAGCGTATCTGCCGGCGCACGGAAATGACCTGATGGCCAAGAACCTCAGCCTGCTGACGTGCGTCCGAAAAACTACTCGCACGCAAGACTAAAGAAGAGACACCTTGGCCCTGGCGGAAAGTTTTGAGTTCGAACTGCATTAATTATATTTAGAATCCGGTTTCCACCCCCTACATGACAGCGCATATCAATAGCCTGCCAAATCAGGCAAACAGAAACAGCAGCCACATGCAAGCCCGCAAATCAGACAATCTTGAGAAAATATGGCGCACTACCGCATCAGATATGTGCAAAGAATCGCATAACGATATCGACAGGTGCCCCAGCAAAGAGAGTGATGTCTTTTTCCCACCACATTGAAAGTATGCAGGAAAAATTAACATTTCACAACCCAAATAACGACAGCCGGCATGGCATCTGGCAGCGTCAGTCATTGCAGCATAAAAAACTATCGCCTGCCGATATTTTCTGATTTTTGTAATTGACTTTTTCAAAAAAATAAAATTATTGATTCGATATTTGCTGATATTAAGTGCTTGCGACAATTCCAGGCGAATTGTCAAAAGGAGGGAAACGGGCACGCAAATTTCAGGTCCCCCGCATGCCGGGCTTGCGGTAACCGCCGCGCCGACGCGACGGCCTTCTGAAATACACGGGCAGAGACACGATTGCCATTTCCCGACCACCATGCAAGCCGATAAGATTCCTGCACGCCCGCCCAAAGCAGTCTGTTTGCACCGTCATACCATGCAGACATGCTCGCCATGTCGCACCGTTCATACAGCAACGACAAGGAATACCGGTTCAGACATGCCAGAAATACTTGCATCATAAGCATGATAAAATCACAAAGGAAATAAATCAGTTCACAGCTGGCGACGATAATCGCTCCACTCCAATACACAATCAAAAATCATTGATGAACATTCAAAAGCTCACAACAAACAAAAAAAACACAAAGAACATTCTCGCCAAGCTGGCTTATGTCCTTGCCGCCGGCATGGCATTGACCCTCGCCCCCTTGCCGGCAGCTGCCGTGACCGAGTGCAATCTATCACCGAGAAACATGTATGTGGGCGACGGCCTGTTATGGGTGGTATTTCAAGGAGGTGGCCAGGGAAAAATTGCGCAAACAAGCCCGGACTTCAAACCCATTTACGCTCTCTTTTTGACGGCTATCAGCACACAAAAGGATGTGGTGGTTCGCTATACGCCGGACAATGCCGATTGCAACGCCCTGCAAGAAATCCGCGGAGTCTGGATCGCACGCTAAAAACAGGACACCCAGGGCGACTACCGTGCCGGCCTGCCGATTTCAGGGCGGGCACGAGCGCTTTTCGACGGCATGACAAAAAGCTGGCAATTTGTCGCCCTCCTTCAGCAAGGCAGGCATCTCGCGCGACGGGCCGATCAACGCACTTGACCGCCATTGCCGGGCGGGCGCGGCGGCGCATGGAACGCTCCTGCAATCGGCGCACCGCACCGTGCGACTCTCATGCATCGGTTTTTTTGACGGGCACCGGCATCGCCCGGCCGGAAGATGGCTGAAGAAGCGAGCGCCGTCGACTGCCGGCATGCACCGCGCGCCAGCAGCAATGTAAAAAGCAAGATGTAGATCAAGCCACCGCCGATGGCGACACGCCCCGCTGCCGGCCCTGTCGCCATCGGCACACGGCGGAACTCACGGCATGGCAGCGGCTGGAGATCCCGCACCCATTCCCCCTTCCCAGCACTCCTGCACTGCCCGGCGCACTGCCGCTGCAAATCCGCTTCCCCTCCTCGCCCGGCGCGCCGTGACGCTGGCGCCACCGGCAGCCGTATCGATTCTGTACATGGGCGCCGCCGCCGGCCCGCATGCATCGACGCGCCAGGAAGCGGCGCAGGCCAAACGACAACTACATTGATATTTATCAAATTGACTGCCCGATGCCTGGGCTACTGTCGGTGCCATCTTTGATTTGAAACAGAAACTCTGCTGCCAAGAATCGACCATTTCAGAAACAACGCCAGTTCTCGCCAGGCGCTTCATTCCCCAGCCGATAACACCCGCCCAGTGCGGTGACACGCAGCGTTCCCCCTTCCTTGCCTACACGCGCTGGGAAAACTTTTGCCAGCAATTTTGCGGCTTTTGATTAATGAACGTAGAAAGGAATTTCTTATGAGCACTTATTCTGACATTTGCATCGTTGGCGCCGGTATCGGAGGCTTGACTTGCGCCAACCACCTGATCGACGCCGCCGCCAGCAGGAACCTGCGCATCCGGGTATTCGACCTGAATGCCACGGTCGGCGGCCGCATCCAGTCGCGTAAGATCGATGGCAAGGAAATCGCCGAACTCGGCGCCGCCCGCTACTCGCCACAGCTGCATCCGCACTTCCAGCAGCTCATGCAGGGCAGCGGCTTGCCGCATGCGGTCTACCCGTTCACCGAGGTCATCTCCCACGATAGCGTGCTGGAAGAACTGAAGGCAACGCTGGATGAGCTGAGCCCGATGCTGAAAGACCATCCGAACGACTCCTTCCTTGATTTCGTCAGCCATTATCTGGGCGCCGCCAAGGCCAACCACATCATCAAGGCGACCGGCTATGACGCCCTGCTGCTGCCGATGGTGTCGGCGGCCATGGCCTACGACATCATCAAGAAACACCCGGAAACGCAGCACTTTACGGAGAACGCCGCCAACCAGTGGCACTATGCCACCGACGGCTACCACGAATTGCTGTGCCAGTTGCAGCACCAGGCCCAGGCCGCCGGGGTGGAATTCCAGCTCGAACATCGCTTGCTGTCCGTTGAAAAATCCGGCGCCGACCATGTGCTCGCCTTCAGCCACAATGGCGACACGCAGATGCACCGGACACGCCATCTGGTGATGGCCATCCCGCCATCCGCCATGCCGCGCCTGAACCTGGATTTCCCGACCGCATGGAGTCCGTTCCAGTACGACTCGCTGCCCCTGTTCAAGGGCTTCCTCACGTTCGACACGGCCTGGTGGGACGCGCTGGGGCTGACGGACAAGGTGCTGATGGCGGCAAATCCCTTGCGCAAGATCTACTTCAAGAGCAACAAATATGTGCTGTTCTACACCGACAGCAAAAGCGCCACCTACTGGCGCGACAGCCTGGAACTGGGCGAGGACGTGTACCTGGAGCGTGTCCGCAGCCACCTGGAGGAAGTCCTGCCGCTCGATGGCCAGCCGTTGCCGCAGATCAAGGCGCACTTCCACAAGTTCTGGCCGCATGGCGTCGAGTTTTGCGTGGAGCCGGAGGCCGAGCACCCGGCCATCCTGCTGCACCAGGACGGCATCATCTCCTGCTCGGATGCCTACACCGCGCATTGCGGCTGGATGGAAGGCAGCCTGATCAGCGCCCGGCACGCGAGCGGCCTGTTGCTGCAACGGCTAGATCAGCGGACGGCAGAAGAAGCCGCCAACGATACGTTCATCACTTCCTCGACCGAGCGCGCATGAGCCTACTTGACTTCCCCCGCCTGCATTTTCGGGGTTTTGCCCGCGCCAATGTGCCGACCGGGAATCGCAATACGCACGGCAACATCGATATCGCCACGAATGCGGTATCGATGGCGGGCGAAGCGGTCGACCTGAGCCGGCCGCCAGCCGAATTCCATGCGCACCTGAAACAGCTTGCCCCCCGCTTCAATGCGGCGGGCAAGCCCGATCCGGAGGGCATCTTCAGCCTGGCGGCGGGCTACAATTTCTGCGGCAACAATCATTTCTCGTGGGAAAACGCGCGGATCACGGGCGTCCAGTTGCGCGATGGCGAGGTCGATACGCAGGATGCACTGGTGGGCGCCAAGCTGGGCCTGTGGGGACACTACAATGAGTACCTGCGCACGACGTTCAACCGCGCCAGGTGGATCGACAACAATCCCGCCCAGCCGGACACGACGCTGATCTACGCGGGCCAGTTCACCTTGAGCGACAGGCTGGCCACGCCCAACACGCCCACGCTGTTTACCGCCGACATCGCGCAGGCGCACTCGGTGCGCTGGCTCGGCAGCGGGCATATCACGGAACGCAGCGGGCATTTCCTCGACGAGGAAATCGGCCGCTCCAGGCTGTTCCAGTTTTCCGTGGCCAAGCAGGATCCGCATTTTCTGTTCAATGCGGATCTGCCGCTGCCGGCCAGCATGCTCGCCTTGCGGCAAGCCCTGGACGACGACGAGGTGCTGGGCCTGACCGTGCAGTATGCCCTCTTCAATATGTCGACGCCGCAAAAACCCGATTCGCCCGTGTTCTACGACCTGGCCGGCAGCATCGGCCTGTGGCGGCGCGGCGAGCTGGCCACCTACCCGGCCGGCCGGCTGCTGCAGCCGCGCCAGGGCAGCCTGGGGCCGGTGCTGGTGAAGGTGCATGCGGACCGCGTCTCGTTCAACATGCCGACCGCCATTCCCTTCACCACGCGCGACACGGGCGCCGTCTCGGAACAGCATCCCACGCATGCGCTGGGCGGCAAGCAGAGGCTCGGCGATCTGCTGCTGCATGACGACGCCGGCACCTTGCTGGCCCGCATTCCCGAGCCGCTGTACCGCGACCACTGGCGCCATCACGGCGTCTTCGATGTGCCGCTGCAGCACGCTGGCGCCGCCCCGGGTTCGCTCAGCCTGGGCAGCGCGCAGGCACAGTGGGACGAGGCCGACTGGGTGCTGCAATCGGACAGCAACCAGCTGTATCTGGAAGCGCCCAACGGAAAAAAGCACGAGGAATTTCCGCAGACGATCATGCTGCAAAGCCGCTTCCGCGGCGAGCTGGCGGCGCCTGCGGCCCTGGCGGCGGAACCCGAGGATGGCGCGCTGCTGGCCGTGCGCCAGCAGCCGTCGCCGCTCGGGCTTGGCTACACGACGCTGACCCTGACGGGCCGCCGGCCTGGCGCGACCCGCGTCGTGCTGGGGACCGGCAAGGGCACGCAGTACCTCGGCGTGCGCGTGCTGCCCGACGACTGGCACCTCGATGAGGTACCGGCGGAACAGGTCGACTATGCCTTCCTCTACCGGCATGTGATGAGCTACTACGAGCTCGTGTATCCCTTCATGTCGGACAAGGTCTTCAGCCTGGCAGACCAGTGCAAGTGCGAAACGTATTCGCGCCTGATGTGGCAGATGTGCGATCCGCAGAACCGCGACAAGAGCTATTACATGCCCAGCACCCGCGAACTGTCGCTGCCAAAGTCGCGCCTGTTCCTGAAATACCTGACGCAGGTCGAGGCGGCGGCCGAGGCGGCGGTGCCGGCGCCAGCGGTGCCGCACGTCATCGGCTGCAAGGCCGAGTTGATCGAAGAGCTGAAAAAAGCCATCGACCTGGAGCTGTCGCTCATGCTGCAGTATCTGTATGCCGCCTATTCCATTCCCAACTATGCGCAGGGGGAAGCGCTGGTGCAGTCCGGTCGCTGGCAACCGGCCGAGCTGGAGCTGGCTTGCGGTGCCGAAGACCGGCGCCGCAACAGCGGTACGCGCGGCGCGCTGCTGGAAATCGCCCATGAAGAAATGATTCACTACTTATTGGTGAACAATGTGCTGATGGCGCTTGGCGAACCGTTCTACAGCGGCACCCCGGTGCTAGGCCAGCAGGCGCGCCGGCGTTTCGGCCTGGACACGGAATTTGCGTTCGAGCCATTTTCCGAGCACGTGCTGGCCCGCTTCGTGCGGTTCGAATGGCCCGACTACATTCCCACGCCGGGCAAATCGATTGCCACCTTCTATATCGCGATCCGCCAGGCCGTGGCCGAGCTGCCCGGACTGTTCGAGAGCGGCGGCGGCAAGCGCGGCGGCGAACACCACCTGTTCCTGAAAGAACTGACCAACCGCGCCTATCCCGGCTACCAGCTGGAAGTATCGGACCGCGACAGCGCGCTGTTCGCCATCGACTTCGTCACCGAACAGGGGGAAGGCGTGGCCGTCGATTCGCCGCATTTCGCCTCTTCGCACTTCCAGCGGCTGCGCGCCATCGCCGGCAAGTTTTCGTCCCGCGACAAGCCGTTCGAACCGGCGCTGCCGGCGCTGAAGAATCCCGTGCTGGAAGCGCGCGCGGACTGCACCGTGGTGACCGATCAAAAGGCGCGCGCGCTGATGCAGCTGTACCAAGGCTGCTACGAACTGACCTTCCTGATGATGGCGCACCATTTTGCGCAGCAGCCGCTGGGCAGCCTGCGCCGCTCGCGCCTGATGAATGCGTCCATCGACATCATGACCGGCCTGTTGCGTCCGCTGTCGGCGGCACTGATGAACATGCCGTCCGGCCTGCCCGGCCGCCAAGCAGGACCGCCCGTACCCGAGGCCGTCAGCAGCCGGGTCAGCAGCGACTACAGCCTGGGCTGCGACATGCTGGCGCAAAAGTGCCTGGCGCTGGCGCAGTACGCCCGCAGCCTGGAAAGCGATGTCATCGGCATGGCGCCGATAGAAATGTTGGAGTTTTTTAATCAGCAACTTACCGATTTATCTCGGGGAAAGATGTCAAGAGAGGCCTGAAATGCATAAAATCATTATCGTCGGCGGAGGCCTGGCAGGTAGCCTCAGCGCCATTTATCTGGCGCAACGGGGACACGATGTCCACGTCGTCGAAAAACGCGGCGATCCGCTGCAGAAAGCGTCCGCCAACGCCGATCCGGTCAACTCGCGCGCCATCGGCGTCACCATGACCGTGCGCGGCGTCAAGGCGGTGCTGGCGGCCGGCATCAGCCGGCAGGAGCTCGAGCTGTGCGGCGAACGCATCCTGGGCATGGCGTTTTCCGTCGGCCGCACATTCAAGGTGCGCGAACTGCCCCAGCGCGAAGGCTTGTTTCCGCTGTCGCTGGACAGGTCCGCATTCCAGCGCCTGTTGAACACCTACGCCGCCAGGCACGAAGTGAAATACTACTTCGAGCATAAATGCCTGGATGTCGACCTGGAAAGAAAAGTCGTGCTGGTCCAGGGCCCGGACGGCGCCCTGCAGCACCTGCATGGCGACCTGATCATCGGTGCCGACGGCGCCCATTCCGCCGTGCGTCGCGCCATGCAAAGCGGCATGCGGCGCTTTGAATTCAAGCAAAGCTTCTTCCGCCATGGCTACAAGACCCTCGTGTTGCCGAATGCGGAGGGCCTGGGTTTCAGGAAAGATTTGCTGTATTTCTTCGGCATGGCGTCCAAGGGCCAGTTTGCCGGCCGCGCCGCCACCATCCCGGATGGCAGCGTCAGCTTCGTCATTTGCCTGCCCTACTCCGGCACGCCCAGCCTGAACACGCTGAACCGGGAAACCATGGCGGCCTTCTTCGACCGCTATTACGACAAGCTGCCGGCGGCCAGCCGGCAAGAGATGGTGGACCAGTTTATCGCCCTGCCCAGCAACGACCTCATCAATGTCCGCTCGAGCACCTTCCATTACAAGGGCAATGTCTTGCTGATCGGCGATGCGGCGCACGCCACCGCTCCCTTCCTCGGACAGGGCATGAACATGGCGCTGGAGGACACGCATATCTTCGCCACCTTGCTGGAAAAGCACGGCAATGCCCTGGCCCCCACCCTGTCCGAGTTCACGCACCTGCGCAAGGTACAGGCGGACGCCATGCAGGATATGGCGATCGCCAACTACGAGGCGCTGAGCAACCCCAACCTGATTTTCTTCCTGCAGACGCGCTACAACCGCTACATGCACCAGAAATTCCCCCGTATTTATCCACCCGACATGGCGGATAAATTGTTCTTTACATCGATACCTTACGATGAATTGCAGCAAATCCAGAAAAAGCAAAACGTTTGGTACAAACTTGGGAGGGTAAACTAATGAACATTCTCGTTATCGGCGCCGGCCCCGCAGGACTGCTCTTCGCCAGCCAGATGAAACAGGCCCAGCCCGGCTGGAATATCCGCATTACGGAAAAAAACACCCAGGAAGAAGTGCTGGGCTGGGGTGTGGTGCTGCCGGGACGGCCGCCGCGCCATCCCGCCAATCCGCTCTCTTACCTGGAGCAACCGGAACGGCTCAATCCGCAGTTCCTCGAAGAATTCAAGCTCGTGCATCACGACCAGCCCAACCTGATGAGCACCGGCGTCACCCTGTGCGGCGTCGGACGGCAGGCCCTGGTGCAGGCGCTGCGCGCCAAGTGCGTGGCAGCCGGCATCACGATCCGCTATGAAACACCGCCGGCGGCCAAGGCGCAGCTGGAAGCCGAATACGACCTGGTGGTGGTCTCGAATGGCGTCAATTACAAATCGCTGGATTTGCCGCCAGCGCTGGCGCCGCACATCGATTTCGGCCGCAACAAATACATCTGGTACGGCACCACCCAGCTGTTCGACCAGATGAACCTGGTGTTCCGCAGCAATGACCAAGGCATTTTCATCGGCCATGCCTATAAATACTCGGACACGATGAGCACCTTTATCGTCGAATGCAGTGAAGAAACGTACGCCAGGGCGCAGCTGGAGGCGCTTTCCGAGCGCGACGCCGCCGCGTATATCGCCAAAACCTTCGAGGCCGAACTGGGTGAGCACGGGCTGCTCAGCCAACCGAGCCAGGGCTGGCGCAACTTCATGACCCTCAGCCACGACCGGGCCCGCGACGGCAAGTTCGTCCTGCTCGGCGATGCGCTGCAATCGGGGCATTTTTCCATCGGCCATGGCACCACCATGGCGGTGGTGGCGGCACTGCTGCTGGTCAAAACCCTCGATACCGAAGCCGACGCGGCGGCTGCCCTGGACAGCTTCAACGCCCGTGCAGTGCCCTTGGTGCAACTGTTCAAGGAGCACGCCAACAGCAGCCGCCTGTGGTTTGAAAGCGTGGGCCAGCGTATCGGACTGAGCAATGCAGAGCTGACCGCCAGCTTCGACGCCCGCCGCAAGGACTTGCCGTCGCTACAAGAAGCGCTGATGGCCAGCCTCGGCTACGCGCTGGGCCGCTAGGGAGTCGCCATGCCAACCCACCTCGCCCCGCCGCTGCTGCCGATGCAATGGAGTAGCGCTTATATATCCTACTGGACGCCGATGCAGGAAGACGACCAGGTCACGTCCGGCTATTGCTGGTTCGACTATGCGCGCAACATCTGCCGCATCGATGGCCTGTTCAACCCCTGGTCGGAAAAGGAACATGGACACCTGCTGTGGATGTCGGAAATCGGCGACGCCAGGCGTGAAAAAAGCCGCAAGCAGAAAGTGGCATACACAAGGCAAGCCGAAGCCGCTGGCGAACAGCTGCACGGCACGGCGCTGGCCGATGAGGTGACGCCGTTCCATGGCCTGTTCCTGCCGCAAGCGATCCTGCTTGACGGCGCGGCGCGTCACGATGGCCGCCACACCGTGCTGGGCCAGGAGGCGGACGCCTGGGTAGTCGAGCGGGCGGGCAAGGCCTCATCGGTCTTCTACCTGGAGGCCGGAGGCAACCGCCTGCTGCGCATGGTCACCGGCAACGACCCGCAGCACCTGTCGGTACGCGACTTTCCCAACCTGTTTGTCGGCGACATTCCGGACAGCGTTTTTACGTCTTGCGACACCTGACCAGCACGTGGCGCTCGCCCCGGTCGCATGCGGCCAGGGCGCGCGCCACGCCTGGCAAGTGTTTTAGTCTTTACTCTCGAAGGATATTGCTATGCCGTTGGTTGTATACATTCTGGGGTTGACGATCTTCTCGTTGACGACATCCGAATTCATGGTAGCTGGCATGATGCCCTCGCTGGCCCTGGCCATGGACGAACCGGTGACACGGATCGGCTATCTGATTTCGCTCTACGCCATGGGCATGGTCATCGGCGGGCCGCTGAGCACCATTGCCCTGCTCAAGCTGCGCGTGCCGAATAAAAAGGGGCTGCTATGGCTGCTGGGCTTTTATGCCCTTGCCCAATCCGTCGCCGCATCGGCCACCAGCTACGACATCCTGGCCATCGCACGGGTGGTCACGGGCGTGGCCGCCTCGACCTGCTTTGGCCTGTCGCTGGCGATCTGCGCCGACATCGTCAGCGCCAACGCGCGCGGGCGCGCCGCCGCCGTCGTGATCGGCGGCCTCATGCTGGCGTCCGTGCTGGGGGTGCCAGTCGCCACGCTCATCGACCAGCACCTGGGATGGCGCGCCAGCTTCTGGCTGGTGGTACTGCTGGCGGTATTGTGCCTGGTGCTCATCGCCGTGCTGGTACCGCGCACCAAGCCATCTGAAGTCGTGAGCCTCGGCAATGAACTGGGGGAATTCAGGAACCGCCACCTGTGGGCAGCATATGCCAGCAGCGGCCTCATCATTGGCGCGATCTTCGCGGCCTTCAGCTACTTCGCCACCATCCTGACGGAAATTACCGGCTTTCCCGCGTCCGCCATCCCCTGGCTGCTGGGCATCTACGGCGTCGCCAACGTGGTGGGCAATGCCGTAGTCGGCCGTTATGCGGACCGCTATACCACCATCATCATGGTCTGGGGCATGGTCATCCTGAGCATCAGCCTGGCGCTATTCGCGGTCTTTGCGCACGACAAGACCATCAGCGTCGCCTTGCTGGTCGTCACAGGCCTGGTCGGGATGTCGATGAATCCCGCCATCATCGCCCGCGTGATGAAAACCGTCCATCCAGGCCCGCTGGTCAACACCGTGCATACCTCCGTCATCAACATCGGCCTGGGCGCCGGCTCGTGGCTCGGCGGCCTCGGCATCGCCGCCGGCTACGGCTTGCGCTCCCCACTGTGGGTCGGTGTCGCACTGGCCGTGCTTGGCCTCATCAGCTTGCTGCCTTACCTCGGACACAGATCGCGCGATTCGGTGTTGTCGCATTAATAGCTGGCGGCGCGGTTGGCATTGCCAACCGCGCCGCCCCCTTATTTCAGACTTCGCAGACCGCGCCTTCCTGCACGGCGCAGGCAGGTCCGCATCACGCCAGAAAATCGATGCTTCCGACGGCCCGCAAGCTGCTTCGTAATATTGGACGGTGGCCAAAATGTAGAACTTCATCAATTCTAGAGTGCCCGTACGCCACGGCTGAGTGGCAGATACCCAAACAGATGGGTCCCGACCACTTCATGGCCCCACTTTGCGACTCTAGTGCAGGCTCTTCATCAACACCAGCACGATGAACACGCAAAACACGATGTTGGCTACCAGCAGCAGCATGCAAGTGCGCCACAGCGCGCCCCATTTGCCCAGGTTATAGGTGCCGCGTAGCTGCAGAAACATGTGCAGGGGCGGCGCCAGGCACACGAGCAATCCGATCAGCCAGCCCTGGTTGAGTATCGATAGCGGTATCAACACGGTAAACAGCAGGGACATGAAGCACAGCGAGTACAGCACGAACACCGCATGCTCGTACATGGTCACGTCGCGTTTCCAGAAAAACATCAGCCACATGAAGGGCAGCGAGATCGGGATCAGCAGGAACGAGAACTTGTAGATCGTGTTTTTGAGCTTGTAAAACGCCAACTCGGGATTTTCGGCGGCATGACGAAAGGTTTTTTCCAACTCCGGAAAATTGGCGTTGGGATTGGGCGGGCTGGACGCGATCTTGGAGACAGTCTTGTCGAACCAGCCGGGTTCTCTCAGTGCAATCGCCTCCTCGCCGTTCGCCTTTTCTGGCGATACGACGTACAGCAGGCGTTGCTCGGCTTCGTGTTGCAGCTTGCGCGAAACGGCCAACGCTTTTTCGACACCAGCGACCCCGGTATTGGCCTTGCGGGCCTCATCCAGCGCCCGCTCATTGCGCTCGACCCGGAGCTTGGCAGACGCGGCGTGGTTGGTCAGCGAGGCGATATTGGCATCGCGGCCGAGAAGCTGGCCGTTGCCGAACGAGGTGACGAAGAAGGTCAGGAAGACCATGAACAGGAACAGCGCTAGCGGCGACACATAGTTCTTGCGCTGGCCGTCGATGTAGCGGCGCGTCAGGCGGCCCGGAAAGGCCACCAGCAGCGGGAGCGTCTTCCAGGCCTTGGCGTCGAAGTGCAGGATGCCGTGCACGACTTCTTCGGCCAGGTGCAGCAGCGAATGGTGGATGTGGGCCGACTGGCCGCAGGCCTGGCAAAACGCGCCGCCCAGCGGCGCCTGGCAGTTGGCGCAGTTCGCAAGGGGCGCGGCACTGGCCCGCTGCGGCGTTTTATCGCCCTCGATCTCGCTGGCCGTCACACCTGCCATCGTCAGGGCGCCGGCCGCTTTCAAGTCACTCATCGTGCATCTCTCACCAGGAAAATGGCTGATTGTGCAACAAGGCGCCTGTATGTTCAAGTAAATACTGGCTAAAACGGCAATCGGCACGCTGGCGAACGGTACCGCCACGGCTGGCGCCGCCGGCAGCCGCACGGCCAGGCCATCGAGCATGTCCTCGAGCACCGGCCGGCGCTGCAGCACTACGCCAGTTCGGACAGCCTGCCCATCGACAACAACCCGGTCGAGAGCGCAATACGCCCCATCGCCATCGGCAAGAGAAACTGCTTGGTGGTGGACGCCGAGCGGTCGGGCCGCCGTGCGCCACGATCCAGAGCCTGTTTGCCATTGCCAAGCTCAACGGACTCGATCCAGCACGCTGGCTGTCTGACACCGTCGCGCAGCGCCCGACTTGCCCCAACGGCAGGATGGATACACTGCTACCGTTCGCGGCCATGGCGCGTACCGACCGTGCACCATCGGCCCGCATCAAACAGGACGCTTTGGCGCCGCGTCTCCGGCTGCAGGTCCATCAGCATGATTCCGGCCTTCCTGTACTTGAACCCAGCGCGAAAAATGATGGACAGGCCATGCAGCGCCGTTCCGGCCAGCAGGCGCGTACCGGCGCGCTCGGCTCGGCCATGGGATGGCGATGCCGTTGCTCAGCTCGCCGCTCGTGTCGAGGCCCAGGTGGCCAGTCATTTCGACCTCCAGGACACGCTCCACCAGCATCTTTGACAAGCGGCCTGAGCAGGCCGTTTTCACCGATCAGGTCCTCGGCTTTCTGCTGGCTGGCCAGCAGGCTGTCATCCAGTTCGAGCAGTTCAAGGCCGGGCCGGGCCCGCTTGTTGCGCTTTGCTACGGCCATTATGTCTCCTTGATCGCGGCCGTGTCCCGCGCATGACCATTTACATAAAATTATTAATACCCTCCTGTGTCAGGATAGTTGTGGCGTCACCTGATTTATCGTAGGATTGCCGCATTTCTCCTTCCCGCCAATACATAAAATTTATAAAAGGAAGCATCCTTCAAGGCCAGCCTACCCTCATTTCACATGGCATACTGATTGAGCCCGATCGCGATTGCTTACCAGACAAACAGGACTTCCTGCGCTGGCGGCTTTACATCGTGCTTCCAAATACACCGCGACTGAAATCGCCGACCAGAACACAATTTATGCGAAAAATAATGCGAAAACCTCATTCCATGATTATGTTTATCATGTTGGCCAGCTTGGCCATGCCTGTATTGTCGGCGGATAAGCCACTATCTTTGCCAGAGCGCTTGGCTGCCGTTCGCACGACGATCGCAATCGATCATGGAAAGATGGTGGGTTCTGGCGCGGCAACATTGATGGACGCCGGTCTGGACAGCCAATTCGTACTCATCGGTGAGGACCATGGCGTCGCAGAAATTGCGCATTTTTCGGCGGCGTATTTTGATGCATTGGCCAGTCGGGGATTTACGACGCTGATTATCGAAAATGGGCCGGCCGTTGCTGATGCTTTGGCAAAGACATTGAAGTCCGATACTGGCGTTGCTGGCATAGCAGCATTTAATACGGCATATCCGGTCGCTACTGCTTTTTACAAATGGCAAGCTGAGGCGCAATTCTTGGCCCGTATCGCTAAAGCTGCTGGGCCATCGTTCCAATTAGTAGGAATGGATCAGGAACTCATGGGCGCTTCGAAATATTTGCTCGACCAAATGGCTGGGCAACCGCTCAGTCCCTTGGCGAAATCAAAAATCGAGGCCTTCCGCAAGCTTGAAAGCGACTACTATAGCCGAGCGTTGCAGAACGGCGACCCGCGTGAGCTTTTCATGATGAAAATCAAGGAAGAAGAATTGGTCGCGCTACAGAAGCTGCTCACGACACCTGCGGAAATGCCCGCCTTGACGATGTTAAATTCGTTGCTTGAAAGCCGCAGCATTTATCTCAAAAACATGACTCCGGGACAAGGGTATTCGTCCAATATACAGCGTGCCAGGCTAATGAAGCAGCTTGTAGCCAGCCATTTGACGCTTGCGCCTGCGCAGCGAATGTTGCTGAAAGCCGGCGCAGTTCATGTATTCCGGGGTTATAACTCGCTTGCTGCGGGCAGCCGGGAGATCGGCAATTATTTGGCTGAATATGCGGAAGGCCGCGGACAAAAATCGCTGCATGTGTTGGTGCTGGCATCCAAAGGCCAGCAGGCGCAATTTGCTGGCATTGGGCGCGCGTCGGCCATAACAGAAATCGAAAAAATCGATACCAAGTCCTCCATGGCTGGCGTATTGCCCTTCTTTGCCGCGGCGAATGGGCATAAGGAATGGTCATTGTTCGACGTGCGCCCCTTGTTAGGCTCGGCTAACACCCTGGCGAATGGAAACAGCAGTGTCCAAGGCATGATTCAGGGCTACGATTTTGTATTAGTCATTCCCGATGGGAACGCAACGTCGGACCTGTGACAATATCGCCATCGGCCAACCGCTGCCGATCCTGCCTCATGGTCGTTCGATCTGAACCAAGATGATTTCACCAAAGGCGATCCAGGCAACTTGCGCCCATGGAAAAGACTACAGGGATTGGCATGACTTTTGGGCAGATCGTCGCCGACCTTGCGATCCCTAAGCGTCAAGGCACAAGCGTTTGAAGGAAATGGGCGTATGCCGACCTGATTTGACGTCGGCTAAGCTTGCCGAATGTTTTCCATGCGCTCGAGTAAACTCTCGGCGCTGGTGCAAGGCCCAAAATAAACTACACAGGCTAATTACACAGGCACAAAAAAGCCGATCACCTCACGTGTCGGCTTTAATCTAAGCATTTGATTTCGTAGAGAATTCTTGCACTTTTGACCTTGTGCTCATGCAGTGGGCCGCGCTCGCGCGAGCATGCCGATATGACCGGCATCGCCAGTTTCGCCCCCCGCCCGCTACGGCACGCCCGCCAATTGCCAGCACCGCGGCGGCCCGCTACAGTTCAACTATGGCAGCGCAGCCTCCGGCTGCCGCTCATCGTGCGGATCGATGAGTCGCAGCGCGTGGCAAGCTGGGCATCGACGGGGAAATCGTGTACGGTCCGCTGAGCAGCTTCTGCCTGCCTGGCTGCTGGCATTACAACCATGCAAGGCTGCCCCTCCAGTTGCCCCCTTCGCCAGGCACTGATCAATCCATGCAGACCGACGCGCGACTCCAAGCTGCGCTCCATACCGTGGCCTGCGTTCGCGGACAACCTTACCCGACACCAGACCTGGCCTGCATATCGCGGGGGCACGGCGTCCGAAGCGCCCATTCAGCGTGCCCAACGCAGCCATGGCCCCCACTGACAGGGATGCGTCCCCTCCCCCGCACACATCAAACCAGATCACAGGCCTTTGCCAGCGCAAACAGGTGGGCTTGACCACAACCTGCCGGGGGATATCACGGCGGACTCTTTCAAACATGAGAATACAACTATTAGTCAAAATATGATGATGAATTTGAAATTTTATTTCCCCATTTGCCATGATTTTCAAATTAGTGTTGAAAAATTATTCAAAAATAAATTTGACTTTTTAGTAATTAAATAGCCTTAGAATGCAAAAAAAATCCCGCCACTCCTCGAAATACCTGGTTTTCGCCACGACTCCCGCGCCATCTATCGTGCCTTGTCGCACACATCTTGTACGAAATACCCGAACGCAAAAAAAATGTCGTTTTTTTTCTACAACTTACATTTATTTTTTATCTACTATTAGTTACTGCAAGAATGATAATTGCTAACATGAAAGTAATGACGTGTTTTCTTTTTCGCACCAACCATTAAAAAAAACACACTTAAATATCATTATGGATATAGTTTACCAAGTCCAACATTTGCTGGACGACATGTTATTCGCACCCATCCGGCGCGCGCTAACCATCAAAAACTATCACCATAGGGATGAACATGAATCACTCTGCCTACCGATTTACTTTGCCTGACATCGATGCCGGCTCCCCACTTTACAAAAGTCTGGCCGTCGCCGTGTTTTGCTCGCTTACTACCCTGGCCCCCGTCGTACACGCCGATGTAATTGATTTCGAAGGACTCGGCAATGACCTGATTTTCAGCGGCAGCAGCATCGAACAGCGTGGCTTGCGGCTCAGCGGTTCTGACTTCAATGGCGCCAGTGGAGCGCTGGTAGGCGCCGTCATCGACGGCAGCGACAGCGGGTTTTGCAGCGCTCTCAGCTGCCCTGCGGGCAACGCCGGTAATTACTATGGCAGTTTGAACGACGGCATACTCGGCATTCATGGCTTACAAGGCGGCAGTACATTCAAGGTACAGAACTTCGACGCCAGCTTTATTGGCAGCGGCGGCAGTCTTCCTGTGCTGGCCGGGCGCCTGGTCGTGCAGGGTTTCTATGGCAATGGCCTGTCTCTGTCGCAAACGTTCGACCTGGCCGGCCCCGGCAAGAATGGGCTATCTTTTAAGCAATACAGTTTCAATAGCGCCATGAGCGCACTCAGCTTCAGTGGCATGCAAATGTTTACCCTCAGTTGCGATTCAAGCGGCGCGTGCAACGGCCTTGGCAACAATCAGGGACAGTTTGCCCTCGACAATCTTAACTTCAGCATCAGCGCCGTACCGGAAGCATCGACCTACACGATGCTCTTGCTGGGCCTGGCAGGCATCGCTGCCGTCGCACGTCGCCGCGCCTGATTCAATCCATACACCGAGGATAAACCATGCAATTACGCCCTATCTGCCTTGCCATCGCCGTGCTGCTTTGCAGCATATCCAGCGTCAACGCCGCCCCTTCTGACGGAGATGACGTACGTCGCTCATACATCGTGCAATTGAAAGCGGAACCACTGGCCACCTATACCGGTGGCATCGATGGCTTAGCCGCCACCAAGCCCGCTCCCGGCGAGCGCCTGGATATCAACAGCAGCAATGCCCAGCAATATGCCAGTTACTTGGAAGGAAAACTCCAGGCCGTTCTAGCCATCGTGGCCGACGCGCCTGTCCAACATCAATACGTGGCCGTGCTGAACGGCTTTGCCGCCATGCTGACGGATAGCGAAGTGCTGCAATTGAAAGCCAGCGACGATGTCGCCAGCATCAAGGCCGATGTGGCACAAGCGGCGCAAACGGTTAGCACACCCACCTTCCTGGGGCTGGACCAACCCGATGGTTTATGGAGCAAGCTGGGCGGGCGCGCGCACGCGGGCGAGGACATCGTGGTTGGCATTATCGATAGCGGCGTCTGGCCGGAAAATCCTGCCTTTGCCGACCGCATCGACGCCAGTGGCGCACCGACCTTTGACCCAGGCGCTACGCTCGCCTACGGCGCGCCGCCAGCCAGCTGGAAAGGCATATGCCAGACGGGAGACGGATTTACAGCCGACCACTGCAATAATAAACTGATAGGTGCACGCTATTTCGACAGTACCTTCAGGGCGAACTACCCTGTCATGCACTGGAGTGACTTCCGCTCACCCCGGGATTCGCTGGGTGACCCCGTTGGCAAAGGGGGCCACGGCACTCATACCGCCACTACTGCGGCTGGCAATAGCCTGGCGGGCAGCGGCCTTATCAATATCTCGGGCATGGCGCCGCGCGCGCGGATATCCACCTACAAGGTATGCTGGACGTATCCAACGGCAGCTGTTGCAGGCAAAAATACATGCTATGGAGCCGACTCTGTGGCTGCAGTCGAGCAAGCCATCATCGACGGCGTGAATGTACTTAACTTCTCGATCAGCGGTGGCGAAAAAATCGATGACGTTGTGGAGCTGGCCTTCTTGCGTGCGGTCAGCGCAGGCGTGTTTGTTGCCGCTTCGGGCGGCAACAGTGGGCCGTCCAACGAAGTCGCGCATGTCAGCCCATGGTTGATCACGGTGGCGGCATCGACGCATGATCGGGGTCCGGGCACGGCCAGTGTGCTATTGGCCGATGGCAAACAATATCAGGGTGCCTCAGGCAATGTCGCCGCACTGCCCCAGAAAACGCTGATCCGCGCGGAAGATGCAGGCCTGGCCGGTGCCGACGCCGTCAAGCTGGCGCGTTGCTACAGCAGCACGGAAAATGCCGGGGTAGCCCTGCTCGATCCGGCCAAGGCGGCAGGCAAGGTTGTCGTATGCGCACGCGGGGCGAATGCCCGCGTGGACAAGAGTTATGCCGTTCGGGAAGCCGGCGGCGTGGGCATGGTGATGGTTGACAATGGTGCCGGCTTGGTCGCGGAAATACACGCCGTCCCTACGGTGCACGTGACTGCTGCGGACGGCGCACTGATCCGTACTTATGCCGGCACCGCCAACGCGGCTGCCGCCCTCTCGGCGGCCAGCTTCGGCAAAAACCCGTCGGCCTCCCCCGTCGTCGCCGATTTTTCCTCGCGCGGACCCAACAGGTACGACGGTAATGTGCTCAAGCCCGATCTCACCGCTCCGGGCGTCAATGTACTGGCGGGCTACACGCCAGGCATGACGAAAGCCGAGCATGCGTCCATCGTTGCCGGCACCATCGTACCGCCAGCCAGCTGGCAATTCTTGCAAGGCACCTCCATGTCCAGTCCCCATGTGGCCGGTCTGGCCGCCCTGCTGCGCCAGCAATACCCTAGCTGGTCCCCTGCCGCCATCAAATCGGCGCTGATAACCACGGCCAGCGCCACGCATGCCGATATCCAGGAGCGCGATGCGCGCGGCATCCTGCCTTTCGGCCAAGGCGCAGGTCACGTCGTTCCAAACCTGGCGTCCGATCCTGGTCTGGTATACGACATAACGCCAGCCGACTACCAGAAATATGTCTGTGAAATGGGTATCGGCAAGGGTTGCACAGCAGTCGACAAGGCAGGCCTGAACCTGAACCTGCCGTCGATTTCCGTGAGCAATGTGTACATTCGGCAAACTGTCAAGCGCACGGTAACCAATGTGGCTACCGCTGCGGCAACGTATGTCGCCAGCGCGTCGCTGAACGGCTACGATGTGCTCATAGTACCGGCCAGCCTGAGCCTTCAGCCTGGCGAAAGCAAGTCCTTCGACGTGACCCTGACGCGTACCAGCACGCCAACCAATACCTGGCAATTCGGCGCACTGGAATGGAGCGATGGCCAACACAAGGTACGCAGCCCCTTGGTGGCACGCTCACAGTTGCTGGAAGTGCCGCCCTTGATCAGCTCGGACAAACCCGCGGCTACGCGCCTGCTGGGCGTGACCAGCGCCATCAGCGGCCCCATGACGGCAGCCATTGCCGGGTTCAGCGAAGTCAAACGCATTCCGCTGACGCTCACCCAGGGAATTCAGGCCGACTTGGCGACCGTAGTCAGCAATGTAGAGGCATGCGTCGCCAAAAGCGCAGGTACCTTGCTGGTGCCGTTTGTCGTCAGCACCGGTACGGCCGCGGTACGCTTTGAAACGTTTGACCGCGATACTGGCACCGGCAAAGGCGATGACATCGACATGCTCATTCTGGACAGCAATGGCGTACGCCAAGGTTACAGCGGTAGATCGAGCAGCAATGAAAGCCTGACGATCAGCAATCCAGCGCCGGGCAGCTACAACGTTTGCCTGGTTGGCTACAAAATTGCCAATGGCGTCTCCACGAACCTTTCCCTGTCCCAGGCCATCGTCAAGCGCGGCGACGTCGGCGGCAACCTGAAAGCGGGCGCTCCGGGCCAGGTCTATGCCGCAGGCAAAGCGACCGTGGGCCTGAGCTGGTCCGGTCTCGACGCCGGCAAACGCTATCTGGGCGCGGTGCAATGGCTGGACAGCAAGGGCGTCGTGGCAGGCACCACCGTGCTGGCCGTGGACCCGAAAAATGCGCCCATCATCCCTTAAACTAGCTGTGCGCCGCAATGCCTGACCGCCATCGCGGCAGTTTGGCATGAGGCCGGCGGTATGCCTGCAATGGCGTACCGCCGTTTTGCGTTCTATCCGTTCAATCGTTCAATCGTTCGGCAGCCATTCTTGCCTCCCTCCCATACACAGCCTGAGACCGGCTCACGCCGCACAAACGCTTGGCATGCGCGCCCTGTCGCAGCAAGCGTGCCCCTCGGCAGGATCAAGTCTTGAATATCTCGCGCCACCGCGCCAGGAAGTAAGCCGCCGACGGGATCGGCTGCAGCGCCTGCTTCGGCGCCACCGGTACCAGCCATCGACACCTGCACGCAGAGGTGGTTTGCTGTATACCGTCCCGGGCGCGCGTTGTAGGTCTGGCGGGCCAGTTTGAGATTCGCCCAGTTGAATCGCCACCCGTAGCTTAGACTCTTCTGATCCATGGTTCTCGGACGATGAAAAACCGATGGATCGTGTTGCGGCCTGGGTATGCTGCCAGGCGCTTGGCGTGCGATCTCGTAACTGCCTGATCCACCAACGAGATCTGGCCTGGCCTGTCTATCTCCCCTGCCCTGCAGAGACTCCTGCCGCGACCTAGCAAAAGCAGGCTTTCCCTGGCTATCGCTGCCGGCGAAGGATGGCATAGCTGACCGAAGCAGCAGCAGAGCGCCTGCTTGTTAACGCTGGAAGCGCATAGTTGCTTGCGTGAAACTCATGCACATGATCGGCGAAGGTCGGTTCGCAATGGTTCGCACAGTGATGACGTCGTTCGCCGACCACTTTGTGCGCTGGCAGGCCAGGTCCGTCCAGTGTGAGAGCTCAAGTGCCATGCCGGGAAAATTTCACCCACCGATCAACAAGGCGACAGAACCATTGTGATAACACCTTTGAAGCCGCTGCGTTACTGGCTATTGCCGCTGCTCCTCTGGCGGTGATCAAGCCGCGTCATGCGAGGGATTTCGCCAACGGGCTTGATTTGTTGAACAAAACGGAACAGGTCGGTAGCTGGGAGTTGCCACGCCAGCGCAGTGGACTCGGCGGCGAGCACCTTGGTCTGCCAGTGGCGCGAGAAACCCCGCCGGGGCTGGCTGATGCCCCCGAGCACGGGCTGTCCGGTTTCACGGGCGCAATGATCCAGGGCCTGGCGCAGCATCGTATCGACATTGGTCAGGGAAACCTGATACTCGTCTGCCACCTCCTGGCGCGTTTTTTCTTCTATTCTCAGGGCGAGCAGCACAGAACGGTGTCGGTACGGCATGCGCTGCATCGCGCGCTCGACCGCGGCCAGGTCCGAGCGGGCCAGCGCAATCAGGTCCGGACCGGGGGCCGGATCCGTCAAGTGTTCGACCGCCGCCTCGTCGTCGTACTGCGACGACCGCTTGCCGCGCAGCTGGTCCATCGCCACGTTGCACGCCACCCGGTAGACATAGGCGTTCGGGTTTTGCACGTATACCGGGGTGCTGGTGTCCGCCAGCCGCAGCCAGGCGTCGTGCAGGCAATCGCTGGCCAGGTCCGCGCAACCGAGATTGCGCAGCAATCGGCGGTGCAGGCGGGCGTAGTTCGCCGCCAGGAAATCGCGCAGCACAATGCCTGGGCCATTTTCGCCAAACGACGCTGCTGCGAGCGCATCGGCAGTATTGGAGGCCTCCAGGCCATCCAGGGTACTCGGGTTCATGACGTCTACCTCGGTGTTCGGCTGCAAGAATGGGGGGAGCGCCCCGGCCTGTCCCCTGCACGGGGCAGGAAACAGGCGGGCATGCGCTACATGCCGCTGGACTGGCGCTCCTGCTGCAACTGGCGCAGTTGCTCCGGGCTCAGCCGCGCAAGCTGCTTGGCGTCAAAATCCCGCCCCACGCCAAGGAACTGCACCGGATTGGCAGGATCGTAGGGAACGCCACGGGCGGACTGCAAGCCGGCCCGCGGTGGCGGCGGTGCTTCCGCCTCTCCCTCCATGGGCTCGTTGCCAAAGCCGAGCAGGCGTACCGTGAAGATCGACGGCAGGTTTTGGCGCGTCGTCGCGCGTTCGCGCTGCAGTACGTCCTGCGCGGCGGCCGTCGCTTGCGACGCTGCCGCACTTGCATTGCTCAATGCGCCGACGTTCACCGCCGCAATGGCCGGCATGCCCGTCGACTCGCCCTTGACGGCGATGTTGGCCGCATTGAGCACTTGCAGGGCCGCCAGGTTCACATTGCCCGACACCCGGATTCCCGCTTCGCCCGCGTCGATGGTGCCCAGGGGCGCGATCAGGTCGATATCGCCGGCCGGCACTTCCGGAATCGGCGCCAGCGTCGCAATCCCCGCGCCCGTGCTGGGCACCGACGACGACAGCCTGACGTTGCCCCACTGGTCATACACGCGCTTGGGCGGCGTGTACACGATGGTGGTCTTGGAACCGCGTCCCGCGTTGATGTCGCCTTCGGCCGACCAGCCCATGACCTGGCCGCCGAAGGTGGTCATGATGCGGCTCTGGCCCAGCAGGATGCTGCCCAGCGCATACAGCGCGATGTCGCCCTGGCCCTGGGTGATGACGCCGGGAATGACGCCCGCCACGGCCACGGGCGCCGTCCCCTCGATTCCGTAAACCTGCTTGCCGCCCGGGGTGAGCATGGTGATGTCGCCGCCGAACAGGGTGTTGACGCCAGCGGCGCCGTACATCGTGATGTCGCCCTGGTAGACGGTCTTGCGGCCCTGCGCATCCTGCGCCGGGAACAGCGCCGCGATGGCATTGCGGCCCCGCAGATAGCTGCCGGCGCGGGGACTGCCGGCATCGTTGTACTCGCGGCCGCCGGCCTTCAGTTCGGCAAAGTACACATTGCGCGCATACACGCGCTGCTGCTCGGGGGCCAGCGCGTCATAGAAGGCCTGCGCGTCGCCCGCCGCGCCCGCATAGGCGTGGCGGTCGCGCAGCCAGTTCACCAGGTGCAGCTGGCCGGTCTGGACATAGTCCTGGCGCAGGTCGCGCCGGGGCTGGTCGGCGGCGGCATCGCGCCTGGCCTGCAACGCGGCCAGGAAGGCGTCCGCGCCGGCCTCGTCGCCCGTGTAGTCATGCTGTTCGCGCAGCCATCCGGCCATGGTCAGTTCCCGGTTGTAGAGGTAAGGCACCTTGCCGGGCTGGCTGGCCAGCGCGGCGCCGCTGTCCGCCAGATTGCCCGGGCTCAGGTAGCGCCGGCCAAAGCCTGCGTAGTCCGGTCCTGCGGGGCCCACGCCCGCCTGCATGACGATGCTGGCACCCGGACGCAGGTCTCCTGCAGCGACGGGACCGAGGCTCACGACCGAGGCCTTGTCTTCCATCAGGAGGTTGCGCCCCGCAGAGATTTCCAGCGTGCCGGGACCGGCGACGTTGAAGGAGCTGTAGAGAATGTCGCGTCCGGCGGAAACGACAGACACGTCGTTGGGGGCGTTGTGGACGAACAGATTGCCACGGCTTTCCCCAATGGAACCCACGCTGTCCTCCGTGGTGGAGCTGATGACGCTCGGATAGATGGTAGGCAAGCCCAGGGCGGTGCCTGAACTGACGATGTCCCGCCCCGCCCGCATCCACACGGGACCTGCGGACTCATGGCGGACTTGCCCCAGCCGCGAACCGCCGAGCGTCAGGATTTCACCGCTGCGCAAACCAACGATGTCACCATGCAAGGCGTAAAACCTGGCCGGCGTTGCCTGGGCATCGGGACGTGCCGGATCGGCCGGCGTACGGAAGGCAAACAGTGAGAATCCGGCACCAATGGAAGACGATGTGGCGTCGCTGCCGAGGTTGTTGACATCGGCATCCGAAGCACCGGTCTTGCCAATAAAGGCCGGCGCGAATGGTGTCGGCATGGAGCCCGGGCTTTCACCCGACTGGTTGAGCGCATAGCCACTGGCGTAGATCGAGTCCCCGGCCAGCATTGCCAGCCGTCCCTGGCTCGACGGCGCCAGCAGCAGCGAATACGCCGGAGCGTTCGGTGGCGGGGCACTGCCCAATGCGGACGGGCCCAGATAGATACTGCCGTTGGCGGCCACCGCGCCCAGCTTGGACGGGAAAATGAAGCGCCCGTCCGACGGGGAGTAGTTCAACCCTGCTGTGGGAGTGCTGCCGGCACTCGCGCCTAGCGACACGGTCTGCACGCTGGGCGTCAGGCTGCCGCCTGCGGAGAACAGGTCGATGGCGGTGCGCCCCGTCCACAACGAGAACCAGGTGACCCCATCGGTCCCGTCGTTCTTGCCGTTGTAATTGAACGCCTGGGTGTTCTCGGTAGAAATACGTCCCGGGTCGCCCGCTCCCGCCAGCACCAGGTCGCCCCGCGTCGACAGGCTGGCCGTGGCATCGCCCAGCATCAGGGTGATCCCGCCGGTGGCCGTGCCCACGCTTGCGGCATAGGGCGAGTAAGCCCGGCTTTCCTTGGCATCCTGCTCTCCACGCAAACTGCCATAGTTCAGGGCGATACCGCCTAGGCTGCCTGCCTGCAGGTTCAAGGCGCCGCGCAGGTTGGTCAGCACGCCGTTGAGGCTGAGTTCCTGGTCCTTGTAGTCGGCGGACAGCATGCTGCTGGTGTTGCTGACGCGACTCGCGCGAGCGTCCAGTCCGGGATTCAAATCGCCGCCGATGCGCACATCCAGGTCGCCGCCTCCCGTCAGCAGCAATTGGCCGTCGACTACCCGCCCGGTGCTGCCCACCGCCAGCACCAGGCCTTCGCTGCGCGGCGCTCTCGCCAGGGTGCCGCGGCGCGCCAGCATGCCGCCATCGCTGCCCAGGTCCAGGGTGAGGTTGCCGCCGCCCAGGGTGCCGATACCGGTGAAACCCACCAGGCGTGGCAGCAGTTCTATCTGTGCCCGGTCCTCGAACAGAAGGTTGGCGCCGGCGCTTCCCTTCACATACGTGCCAAAGTTGATCCACCAACTGGTGGGTATGGGCGCGACACCGGCGGTGTTGCCCGTGCCTTGACGCCACAGCCAGTTCCCCAGCCTGTCACTGGCGAGCTGCGCGCGACCGTCATTGGCCATGGCCTGGCCTGTGCGTGGCGCCCAGACGTTGCCCGTCAGGCTGGCGCCCGTGCGCAACAGCAGGTTGCCGCCCCCGTCGGGATACCAGGCGGCATATGGGCTGGCGGCGTCTTCATTGGCCAGGGCTTCATGCGCCTTGGCGGCGCTGCCCAGCACCGTGCCATCGGCCGCCGTGGCGCGGGGCCGGTTGAAGTCGGCAGCGGCAGTACCGGCGCGCGCAGCGCTGGAGGCGCCTGCGGTATAGACGCCGTAGGGCGATTGCATCGACACCTTGCCCGCGGCGATCAGGTCCAGGTCACCGGTGCCCGTGCGCAGCACGCTGAAATGCTGGCTCACCGGCGAAACCAGTTTGACCTCGCCGACGATCACCTGCTCCGGTATAGCCGGCGTAGGTTCGCCCAGGGCAATGCAGAAACCTGGCTCGCTGCATGAAGATTCATCGTCGGGAAATACCGGCTGGCCGGGCACCTTGTCGAAAAGTTCACCGAGCTCGTCCCACACGTACTTGATGCGCACGCACACGCCCGGCTCCTCGCAGGAACCCGCGTCGATGTCCGCCACCGGCGTACCCGGCTTGACGCCGAACAGTTCTTCGCCAAGCTGGTCCCAGTACCAGGCGCCGCCCGGCTGGGCGGGTCTTCCCGGGATGATTTTCTTGTCATGGGTTTCGTAGATGCCATAGTGCGTGTCGGCCAGGGTCAGGTCGCCGGCAAAGGACGGCTTGATCGAGCGGGTGTCGGCCGCCTGGGTATCGGCGCCCGACACCAGGCGCAACGACCACGACTGCGAACCTTCGGCCAGCATCGGCGCCACGGCCCAGTTCTGCCGCGCCACGGCGCCCGTCGCGGTGCGCAAGGGCACGGACAGCGCGCCATCGGGCAACTTGACGTCCGTGCCGAAAGGAATCAGCGCACCCACGTGGAGTGCAAGGTTGCCGGCCAGCAGCACGCCGTCGGCCGCGCTGCCCGTCACGGACCCACGGCTGGGCAATGGCACGCCCGCCGGCCAGGTCATGGCGCGCAGCGAGGCCGCGCCCGCCAGCAAGGTGCCCGCGTCCAGCCGCGTGCCGGCGGCCAGCACGACGGCTTGCTGCAACAGGGTGCCGGCGGCATACAGCAGCTTGCCGGTGCTGTCGTGCACGGCCGCGCTCAACACGGTGTTGGCCGGTACGCTCCATGGGGCATCGAGGATGCCTGCGGCGGGCAGCACCGTGCCCTGGGCCAGCATGGTGGCCTGGATAGGCAGCGGATAGTTAAGGATCTTGCCAGTGGGGAATGCACTGCCATTAGCCAGCACGACGCCAGGCCCGGGCACGACCACATCGCTGCCGAACCCTTGCAGGCCGGGCGTCAGCACCCAGCCCTTATCGTCCGGAGTGGCCGGCGGCGGGGCAAAACCGTCGTTGATGCTGCCGTAGATGTCCAGGTTGCCACCGGCGCGCACCACCAGGCTGCCCACCTCGCCCGAGCCGTAAACCGAGGTCTTCGGCGTGTTGGGATTGACGCTGGCATAGCGCATGCCCGACAGGTCCAGGTCGCCACTGACAACCAGATCGCCTTCCGTGACGATTTCAATGCCGGGGCGCAGGCGGAAGGCATCGCGGTAACTGCCGTTGTTCAAGCCAGCCAGCTTGCCTTTCATCAGCCCGTCGTTGCCCAGGGCCTTGTTGATGAAGGTAGTGCCGAGCGCGTGTTTTTCATCGAGGTAATGCTGGTCGATGAGCTGATACGGGCGGCCGCTGGCCGACGGCGCGGTGCCGGCGGGCGCGTCGGTGTAACGGGCCAGGGCATTGAGCGCGACGGAGCGGGCGCCCAGGATAGCGACACGCCCGGCCGCATCGATGGCCACGTCATCGGCATGCAGCCGTGGCGCGTTCAGCTCCAGGGTGCCGCGGGCCAGGCCGTCGTATTGCCCCGGCCGGTTGCCCGGGGCAGCTGCCGTGCCGTGACGCAAGTCGATGCGCACGCCGTCGGCCAGGGTCAGCTGGCCGTCGCCACTGTTGAGTTCGACCACCGCACGGTTGGGTGCGTCGATGATCTTGCCGTAGCTGTCGACGCGCAATAGCGTGCCGTGGGCATCGAGCACGGCGCTGCCGGCGAGGGTCAGGCCCTGCTTGCCGGCCAGGCGTATGCTGCCGACCCGTTCGCCACTGGCGTCGATGGTGCCCGTCACCGTCAGGCTGCCGTTATCCAGCGACACATTGACCTGGCTGGCCTTGAGTTCATTGCCGATCTGCAGGTCGCCCTGCTTGAGCTGGAAGCTGCGCGCGCCAAACACCTGCCCCTGGTTCAGGCGCTGGTTCAGCGCGGCGAAATCCCCCACCCGCTGCGCGCGGATGTCCACCCCGCCCGCCTTGTACGGCACCAGGGTGCCGCCCGCATCGGAATAACCGCTGCCGGCGGCGCGGATTTGCCCTTGCAGGTCGATCTGCCCCGCGTTGGCGTCCTCGGCCACGGCCTTGAGCAAGCCGCCCTGGTTGGACTGGGTCGACAGGTCGATCAGCGCGCCGGCCGCCTGGCGGACGTTGCCGTGCCGGCTCTCCAGGGTCACGTCGCCGCCCCAGCTGTATTTGCTGACGTCGTTGATCTGCACCTTGCGGCCGCTGAGGTCCAGGCGCGAAGCGGCGCCCAGGGTCAGTTCTTCATCGGCGCCCAGGGTCAATTTTCCACTCGGCAGCACCACCGCCGTGTCGAGGGCCAGGCTGCGTCCGGACAGCAGCAGCTCGGCGCCCAGCGCGTCGATGGCCGCCGCATCGACCGGCGCAGTGCCGCCGGCCGGGGTCGCGACGGTCACCGCGCCACCGGCGGTGATGCGGTTGACGGAACCGGCTTCGCCCGTGAGCAAAGGCGTGCTGATGGCCAGGTTGCCGCCGCTGTACGCAAAGCCCTTGCCCACGGCATAGGCGCCCTGGGACTGATGCACGGCCAGGCTGCCTTTATGGTTGGCCGTGATGCGTTCGCTGGCGTTGAGCCTGACGTTGGCAAAGCCCAGGGTCATGCGGCCATTGCTGGCAACACTGTCGGGCTGGGCGTTGCGGCCATAGCCGAATTCGATGCGCCGGGCCTGCAGCTCCAGGGTGCCGCTTCCCGTGCCCGCGCCATTGCCGATCACGGACGGCGGCGCGCCGGTGTCGCCACCCCACACGAGGGTGCCGGTCTGGATCAGCGCCACATCGCCCGCGTTGCCGTCACCGTAGATCGCCGGGGTGGTCAACAGCAGCTGGTCGAGCAGCGACTTGCCCGAACCGTCCAGCGTGCTGAGGGTCGTGCTGCCATAAAAGTTCAAGGACTGTCCGGCGGTCAGCGCCAGGCTTTGCAGGGCCGGCGCGCCGCGGGAAGTGTCGCCGCGCAGCAGCCGGTCCATCACTTGCTGGTTCAGGGTCAGGCCCGACGGCAGCACGCCCCGCGCGGCAGCGTCGGCCAGCGCCTCGGCGCCGCCGACGTTGATACCGCCCACCGCCAGCGCCAGGTGGCGGGTGCCGAAGCGCACGCCGTCGTTCAAGGCAAACCGGTTGCTGGTGGCAAAGGCAATCGAGCCGTCCGAATACAGCGACGTTTCGCCGCTGCAGGCAGCTGCATTGCACTGGCCGACCAGGATGCTGCCCGGTCCGATAAAACCATTGCCATTGACGGGGGCCAGCATTTGCAAGCGCCCGTTGGAGACGGCCAGCACACTCCTGATGCCTGGCCGATAGATAAAACCATCATCCGTATCATAGGCGGCCTTGCCGCGGCCCACAGTATTGATCGAGGCGCCTTGCTCGACTGTTATGGTCCCCGCGGACCTGCCCGTCACCAGGAACACTTCCGGCGCCGCCAGGGTTGCGCCCTCGCGCACGGACACGGAATTGGCGATCGTGCCTCCCTTGTCGAATTCCGCGAAATTGCCGCCCTGGCCATACATCACCGTCATTTCGCCGCCCACCACCAGACGGGCAGCACCCAGGGCATTGAGGTCGCTGGCGCGCACGGACACCATCGACGGCGCCGTACTGGCCCGGGCGCCGTCGGCAATCACTTCCAGATCGCCGCTGGACAACAGCGACACTGTGGCGCCAAACCCATTTTCGGTGGGTTTGAAACGCCCTTCCCCGCCAAAGGCAAGCCCCAGACCCTCTTGACCGTCAAGCAGCTGCAACTTCAGCGTTTTGGCGTCTGCCTCGAGTGCGGCCCGCGGCACGCCCAGCCGAAGCGCATCGGCGCGCACGAACTCCGCATAGCGGGTTTCGTTGTACTGGGAATAGCTGCGCAATACCTGTGCGGGGGTGATGATCACCTGGCTGGCCAGGCTGTCGCGTATGCCCGTACCCGCAATGGACAGCACGCCTTCGCTTGACCAGGAGCCGTTGTTCATGGCCGACGCATGCGGCGTGGTGCCAGGGGCGAAGGCAGGCGCCAGGCCGTTGATCTCGACACGGAAGGCACCCGGCAGCAAGGCGTAGGTGGACGGCAGCAAGGTGTAGGTGCCTGCCGCCAGGCCGGGAACCCCGGCGCCGATGCTGATCTGCTGCCCCGCCAACGGCTGGCTCGCCCCCGCTTCGCCGCCGCTGGGCGCTACGCCTGCCTGGGCGCCGGGGACAATGGCGTAGACGGGGTTGGTGGCCAGCGCCGGCAAGACCAGGCGCCCATCCTTGCCCACTTGTACCAGCGGGTGGTAGCGCGCATCGGTGGAACCGCCCCGTCCGGAAACAAACGCCGCGCCGAGCAATTCGCCGCCACCGGACAGGTCCAGCACCGCGTCTGGCAGCACATTGAGCGAGCGTCCCGTCAGTTGCACGCCCACGGCCAGGCTGCCCGTGCCGTAAGTGCCGCCGACGCCCAGCAACTCCACCTGCTTGCCGTCATAGCGCCAGGTCACGCCGTCGACCGTGCCGCCATATGGCAGCACCAGCCCGCCGGCGCCGACGGAGGTCAGGCTGCCCGGCAACAGGCTGATCACCTTGGTGGCGTGACGAATGTCCGCACCGACGCCCAGGCTGAGCTTGCCCATGGGGGCCCGCAGCACCCCACCTTGTTCAATCGTCGAGGCACTCAGCAATAAGCTGCCGAACACGGAATACGGTTGCGCCGGGGCCGTACTGCCGACCCTGCCGATGCGCAAGGTACGCGCCGGGTCAAAGTCGCTGTTGGCGCCCACGTTGCCAGCCGTGACCTCGGCAATGGCCCCCGTCGCGGGGTAGATTTGCGCCGCCGTCAGGTTCAGGTCGGCCTGGGTGGTCAGGCTGGTCTGGGTCTTGCTGGAGCTGCGCGCCAGGAAGCGCATGTCGCCCTGGCTGATCAGCTCAGTCTGGTCGAAGGCGCGGCGGTCGATGCCATCGGCCAAGGCTTTGGAACGCGCGGCATGGGCGCCGACGCTGACGCCGTCACGCAGCTCCAGCACGTTGGCCGCCTCCACCCGCAATACGCCGGCCGCGTCCTGCGTGGAAACGCCGCCCTGGACCGTCGGGCGCACGGCGCTGTCGACGCTGTTCTGGCTATTGTTGCCAACGCCGGCCAGCCGCACATGCGGCGCCGCCAGCCGCACCTGGGACTGCCGGGCCGCGCCATCGGCCAGGGCCATGGCTCCCGCGTACAGGCTCAGGCTCTGCCCCAGGCGCAGCGACACGTCGCCGTCAAAGCTGATCAGGCCATTGCTCAGCAGCGAAAGGTTATCGAAGCCGCCCGCCTTGACCTGGCTGGCCGCCAGCCGGCCATGGCCGTAGGCCAGGCTGCCGGCGGCGGATTCGGGGGTACTACCGTTCGGCAACGACGAAGCGGGGTCGGCTGCGCTGACGATCCATTCACGGGCTTGCCGCACGCGGGCCGTGGCCGCATCGATGTAGAGCGGCGCTTCCAGGGCCAGGCTCAGGCTGCCGCCGGCCGCCCCCGCACCGCCGCTGTTGGCCACGAGCGTGCCGTCCAGGTACACGCCATTATTGGACGCGAGGGAAATGCTGCCGCCACGACTGGCGACCACGCTCGGGCCGCCGGCGCCGGGCAGGTCCAGCACCGCATGACTGCCCGAGGCGTCAAGGCGCGCGCCTTCGCGCACCACCACGAACAGGTTGGCCGCATCGGCGATCCCGGTGGCGGCATCGACCGCGCCGCCGATCGCTATATTGCCGCCCGGCCCCACCGTGCCGTAGTGCCGGCCCAGGCTGTCCACCGCGGTGACGGCGCGCGCAGCCACATCGAGCACCGCCTGCTCACCGACCCAGATCGAACGGCCATGGCCCTGGGCTTCCACGCTGTCAGACACGGTGGGTTGCACGCTGACGCCGCCCAGGGCGATGCTGCCGCCCCAGGCGTTCAGGGTGCCGTCCACGCTCAACTGACCTATGCTGCGCACGCTGATGGACTGGCCCGGGTCGACGCTGATCCGGGCACCCTGGCCGATGCGCGCCTGCGCCGTCGCCATCTGCGCGGCCGTCGACCACAGCGAGGTGCCCGCTTGCAGATTCAGGCTCGCCCCCTTGCGCGAGGTCAACTGGCCCTTGGCGGGGTTTTCCTGGTACTGGGGCGGCATCCAGATGTCCAGCGCACTGCGCGGACCGGCGCCGCCCGGCACCTCCTGCGCGCTTGCATTGAGACGGTACACGGGTGCTGTCACGTCGACCTGCGTGCCATCGGCCACCAGCAAGCCGGTATTGCCGGTGATGTCATACGCGCCAAAACCCTTGTTGAAGAAGTCGCCGCCAAGCAGCAAGGTCCCCGCCTGCGGCGCGACGGCCTGATCGCTGATCAGCACCTTGCCGGCCTGCACGCTCAGGCGCCCGCCGCCACTGACGCCGTAGCCGAGCAGCTCGCCGTTCAATACCAGATTGCCCAGGCTGCTGGCGGTGCCGGCGTTGGCGGCCAGCGTCAGGTTGCCGCCCTTGCCTGCGGAAGCCCGGCCTGCAGCATCGAGTGCCGCACCGGAGGACACATCCACCCGGCTGCCGGCCGCCAGGATCACGTTGCCGCTGCTGCGCAAGGCCACGCTACCGCCGTTGAGGTAAGGCAAACGGCTGCCATCACCGGCATCGGGCAACTGGTTGCTCCACAGCCCGCTGGCATCGAGCGTCACCCCTTGCGCCACCGTCACGCCCGCCGCCGTTCCCGCCGGCGCGGCAAGCAGCGTATCCTGGACCTGCAGATTGTTGCCGATCTGGTTCAGTACATTGCCCAGCCGGATCGTGCCGCCACGGCTCGTCAGGTCGGCGTTGACCTCCACCTTCGGCCCATACAGCGTGATTTCGCCCGCATGGCCCACGGCCAGGTCGTCCTGGACCGTGATGCTGTTGCGCGCCGCGATCTTGATCCCGCCCAGTCCGAAGCCGTTCAAGCGCTCGGTGTCGAGGAACAGCGTGCCTTGCCGCTCCTGCGGCAGCACGGTGTCCATGTCCAGGCCGGCGGCGACTTTGCGGACGTCCTTGCGCAGGATGACGTCCCGCAGCGTGCCCGCATCTGCCGTCAGCTGGTACTGCAAGGTGGCGCTGTCCTTGACGAAGTACGGCAGATATTTGCCGACTGCCAGCTGCCCGCCGCGCGCCACGGCCAGCTGCGACTGGTCGTATCCGTCGAGCCCGGCCTGCGCCGCCTGCGTCTGGCGGCTTCCCTGGAAGGTATTGCCCGCGATGTCGCCCTCGAGCACCGCGTTCTTCGTCCCGACCACCAGCACGCCCGCATCGCGGCCCACCGTGTAGCCGCTTTCCAGCCGGCTCTGCATGCCGATCAGCGGGTTGTAGTAATAGCCGGTCGCCTTCTCGCCCCAGCGTTCGTGCTTGTCCTCGAAGCCCTTGTAGACGCCCGTGTAGCGCTGGTCGCCCGGGGCCTGGCTGACTTCGTACAAGCGCCCATCGGCCCCCTTCAGCCAGGTCTGGCGGATGAAGCCGTTCTGCACATCGATCGTGCCGCCGGACAGGTTGATGTGCGATCCGGCCTGCGTGACCACCTCGTTGCCGCCGAAGTTCACCGTGCCGCCCTGCGCCATCCATTCGCCCACGGTGTGGCCCGCGGTGCCAAGATAGCCGCCCACCTCCAGCAGGCCGCCGGCCGTGTACCAGCGGTCGCTGTCGTAGCCGTTCGTGCCCTTGGGAACGAAGACGAGGCGGCGGCGGTCGATCCACGCGTCGTTGCTGCTGAGGCTTTTGCCGTCCCGGTTGAGCGGGGCATCGCGCTGTTCGTTGCCCTGGATGTTGACTTCGACATTGTTGGACGCCATCGCCACATTCACGCCCACGGCACCGGACACATCGAGCATGGCACGCTCGCGCACCAGGCTGCGGCCCGCTGCGTTGACCACGATCTGGCCGCCCGTGGCGAGCGTGAGCGAGTCGCTCTGGAAGTCGACCGTGCCGCCGCTGGCGATCTCGATGCGGGACTGGTCGCGGCGATCGGCCAGGGCCACAATGTTGTCGGCGCTGGCCAGCACGGGGCTGCGCAGGCCCGCGCGCTGGCTGTCCAGGGCCGTCTTGCCGTCGCCCTCGATCAGCACGGCGGTGGCGGCGCCCTGTCCGAAAACCACCTTGCCGTCCGCGCCGATGGCGTTCAGGTGCACGGTGCCGCGCGCGGTGACGCTGGTGGTGGCAAGGACGATGCCGTTTTGCTGGACGTCACGCCCCACCAGGGTCACGTCGCCCTCATAGGCCTGGATCAGACCGGTATTGCTGACCTTGCCGGCAAGCTTGTCGCCGCTGAACTGCGGCGTGACTTCGTTGCCGCGCGTGGTCGACGCCTGGTTGCCATCCGTGCCCACGCCCCTCTTGATGACGAAACTGTTGCCGGCCGCAAGCGTGGTCTGGCCTTTCTGCGTGGCGATGTCCCCCCCATTGTGCACCTCCTTGCCGAGCAGCAGGACGTAGCCGCCCCCTTCGGTGGAAGTCTTCGGGGCCTGGGTGGCGATCCGGGCGCCGGACTGGATCTCTACCTTGCCCTGGGCATTGGTAAAGCTGGGCTGGCTGGCATTGGCCGTGTAGATGCCGCTGGTCTTGAACTGGCCGTCATCGATCTGGGCGGCGGCGGCGACGAGGTTGCGCGTATTGACCTGGCTGCTGCCATGGAAGACGATGCCGTTGCGGTTGACAATGAGCACCGTGCCATCGGCCTTGATCTGGCCCTGGATCTGCGAGGGGCGCGCATTCGGATCGTTGACGCGGTTGAGAACGGCCCACTCCTTCTGCTGCCTGAATTCGACCGTCGTATTGCGACCGACATTGAACGTTTCCCAGTTCAGGATAGCCTTGTCGGCCGTCTGTTCGATGGCGACGTTGCTGCGGCCGTCGACCTGGGAAAGCGTCGGGGCATTGGCGTTGTGCCAGCCTGCGCTCAGCGAATCGGTATCGATTTTCAAGCCACCCACGGTCATGCCGTCGGGAACGGATGCTCCGTTCGCTGCCGCCAGGCGGGCGGCAGCCTGGGCCGACTGCTGCGCCGCGATGCCGCGCGCGGCCAGGTTCAGGTTGCTGATGGAGCGCTGCAGTTGCTCGTTGGCCTTCTGCTGCTGTCCAAGCGGGCTCGTCAGGTTGGATGCAGGCAAGCCGTTGGGCAGCCGGCCCGTTTGCGACGCCGTGTCCCGGACCGCGCCCTTGTCGGCAAACCATGCCGGACTGAACGCGCGCTGCGCATGGGCCGGCACCGTCACCGCGCCGGCGGCCAGCGCCAGCGCGATGGCCCGCGCCAGCGGTGCCAGCCTGAATACCCGATCCTGCTTGCGTATCGTTTGATTTTCCCTGCCACTGCGCCCGCGTGTGTCCATGTAAGTTTCCGCCTGGTCATTGAGTCGATGCCGTCCGGCTGCCCGTCTCGCACCGGCCAGCCACATTCATGAAGGCTTTCTCCATCGCAGCCGAGTAGCGCCGGCGACAGGAAGGGCCCCTATGCAAGGGTGACGAACCGCACCGCGCAAATACCGCAAACTTTTTTGAAACTTTTTTTTGTAACCTCTGCGCACAGCGCGAAATACGGCGCACAACGCCGGGCGACACGCGCGCCAATGCCCCGGGACCTGTGGTGCAACCCGATGGAGCGAGCCGTTCAGCTCAAGAGCAGCAATCCCGCCGGCAGCGACCGTGCCTGCAGCTGAAACGACTCCTGCAACTGCCACAGCGCCAGGTCCAGCGAGGCCGTGAAGAAACGCCCGCTGACGGGCTTGTTGCGCACGGCATCGTTCATCAGCACCACGCGGCCGGCGCGGTAACGATTGATTTCGTCGAGCACGTCGGCCAGGGGGGCCTGGTTAAACACCAGCATCCCCTGGCGCCAGGCCGACACCGTTTTCGGATCGATGCCGGTGATGTCGCCCAGCGAACTGGCGCCATAAACCATTTGCTGGCGCGCATGCAGCTGACGCGCGCCGGCCGGATGCTCCACGCGGACGGCGCCATCGATACAGGTGACGCAGACCTTGCCATCGAGGTGGCGCACTTCGGCCCGTCCGGATTCGAGCAGGCTGCGGCCAACGCCGGCCACGACGGCAAAGGCCGGCCCCGCCTCCCTCAGGTCGATGGACGCCTCGCCCGTGAGCAGATCCAGGCCGACCAGCCTGCCGCCATCGGTCTGGCGGCGTACGCTGGTGCGCGTATTGAGGATGACGTCGACACCCTGGGACAGGGCCAGCGTGCGCTGTTCGCCAGGGGCGGTGCGCTCGTCTGCCGCCCACTCGTCCGGCCCCGGCCACAAGCCCAGGGGCGGATGGATCACGGCCACGCCGGCGACGGCCGCCGCGCCGATGGCAGCGCCGAGAAAAGCCCGCCGTCCACCGGGCGCAAGCAGGGGACGTCGCGCGCGCGCCGGCACGGCCTGCGGTCTGGCGCGCAGCAACTCGCGGGCCGGGGCCTCAAGCACATCCCAGCGCCGCTTCACGTCGTTGTACGCGGCCTGATGCAAGGGACTGGACTTGACCCAGCGCCGGAACCGTTGCGCATCCACTTCGCGCGCGTCTCCCGAGGTGAGCAGGCGCAACCAGTTCCACGCCTGGGCGTCCAGATCGGCGGACGAAGCGGCGCGGCTGTCCTTGGGCGGCGGCGTCTTCATCGTGTCAGGTCCAGCGGCCAGGCCGGGCCGCGAGGCAGGAAACCTGCGGGCTGCTGCGTGCTGCATGCATATGTTTTTTGCTCTCTCATACTTGATGACGAATGGCGCCCCGGAAAACCCGCATTATTCATGCTCCGCCGCCAGATAAGCGTCCAGGCGCTCATGGACGCGCTTCAATTCGTATTCGACCGTCCGCAACGACACGCCCAGCCGCTGGGCCGCCTCTTTTTGCGTCACGCCTTCCGCATGCACGAGCAGCGCGACGGCACGGCGGCGCTCGGGCATGCGGTCGAGCAGCTGGAACAGGGCATCCAGGTCCGAGCGTATCTCGGCCGTCCGCGCCGGACCGGGGGCCGGATCCACCAGCTCCTCCAGCAATGCATCGACATTATCGCCGGACAGCAGGCGGCTGTGCCGGCGCCGCACGTCCACCGCAATGTTGACCGCCATCCGGGACAGGTAGGCACCGGGATTCTGGACGGGCCCAAGGTCCTCGCCGCCCTTGAGGCGCAGCCAGGTATCGTGCAGTGCATCGCCGGCATCTTCCGCATTGCCCAGCTTGCGCGTCAGGCGTTGCTTGATGGAAGCGTAATGCTTGCCCAGGTAGTTCAGCAGAACGAGCTGCGTGCCTTCGGCCATGGCTAGCCCGCTCCCTGCCGCTCGCACTGCGGCCCGGCATCCGGGGCATTAGGTGCAACCAACATGGTCAAAGGCTGGCGCGCGATCGCCGTTGGCGGGACGCTGCCGATGTGCACACGGCGCAGTGTATGCAGCAACGCGGCATCGCGGCGGGGATCGCCACTGCTGCCGAGCAGGCGGGCGCCGCCGATGCGGCCATCCGTTTCCAGGTAAAACCGCAGCAAGGACGTGTAGTTTCCCGGACGGGTAAGCGCATCCGAGCACAGCGCCTGCCAGATACGCATCTGAACCAGTCCGGCATAGCCATTCTCGCTGAACAGCTCGGCCATGCCATTGCGCGGCAAGGTAGATGCCGGTGCTGCGGATGCCACGGCAGCCTCTTTCAGAATGAAGGTCTGGCCCAGGCCAGAACTGCGCCTGTCAGCAACCAGTCCGGTACCTTCGAGCAGGATGCGCAATGCCGCTTCGGCCGAATGATGGCCGTATACTGCCGTGGAGGTACGGGCATGCGCGATATCACTAGAAAACAATGCAGGCTGTCCGGTGATGTCCGCATATTGGTTCAGCGCCGCATTGAGCGGCTGCGCCGGGATACTGAAAGCAAGGAGAGAAATAGCCGCATCAGAAACGGGATCGACACGTGCAGCACCGGTAGGCGGAAAATCGGGAGGAGCGCCATGGGCGTCCCCTGTTAATCCGATAAGCCCACTCAGTACCCAGAAGAGCGCCAGCCCGTTGCAGCTCAAGCCGCCGACGTACATACGCACCCCTGTCGATTCCGCCACCGTGCATTGCCGCGAGCGTCGTCAAGCCAGCAGCGGTGCTGCATGGGCCATGGCAGGATGACGGATCGAGTCGGCAAGGTAGCTGCACCATTCTGAAATGGTGCATAGTGGCATTCAAATGTGACGGTGTTGTTACATCAATACTAAATCGCCATGAGTTGCTGTCAGTAGCTTAGACTCCCCTGATCCATGGTTCTTGAAAGATGAAAAATCGATGGATCGTGTTTTGCCTGGATGTCCTGGCAGGTACCAGGTGTGCGATCTCGTGGCTGCCTGATCCAACGGCCAGATCGGGTCTGGCCTGTCTATCTCCCCTGCCCTGCCGAGACTCGTGCCGCGCTGAAGCCATAGTTGATTGAGCTTCGGTGGAAGCCACCATGAACTTTCCTTGGCTAAACCCCTTGCAACGTTAATCCCGGGCTTTGCGGGGAGTGGAGCAATCCATTCCAGTTCTTTTTCGCATCATTCCCAGTCTGCAACGATGTGTCTAAGTTAAAGTGCTGCGTTGATAGATTGAATCCGCAGTTGCCGAGCAGGCATTCGGCTATTCGGGCGCGTTCCTCGATGCGCTTTTCATCTTGAGTCGCTCCCCACTCCTTCCAACCGCACCTGTATCAATTCCAGTAAAGCCCGAACCCGCGCAGTCACGGAATGCCGATGGCTGTATGCGCCAAGCAATTGCAGCGGCGCAGGGCACAGGTCCAGCGGCACTTCCTGCAATCGGCCCGCGGCAAGGTCTTCCTGGCATGGATAGGCCGCCACTATCGCAAAGCCGATGCCTTGCCGTGCGCCCGCCAATGCCAGTTCTCCGCTGTTAACACGATAGCGGCTACGCACAGCTACCTTCACGATTTCGCCTGTGGCGTCGAGAAACTGCCAGGGCTGGCCCTTTAACGCGCTCAAGGTGGTAATGCAAGGCAATGACCTAAGTTCGCGCACTTGGCGCGGTATTCCAGTTTTGGCTAGCAGGGCGGGCGCCGCGACCACGATGCTGGGCAGCGTAGCGAGCTCGCGGGTGATGAAGGTACTGTCGTCCTGGCGCCCACGATGGAAGACGATGGACAGGTCCATGTCTTCCCGGAGAGCTTCCAGACCGGTCAGGCGCGTATCGCATTCCAGTTCGACGCCGGGATGGAGGCTACAGAATTCGGCCAGGATAGGCGCTAGCAGCCTTGGCGCTTCGCCTGGCATGCACATCCTTAGGGGACCACGCAGTTCGCCCTGCACTGCGCCAAGCTCTTCCTCGGTGGAGAGTAAGGCGTCGAGCAAGGGTTTGGCGCGTTCGTAGAGTAACCTGCCAGCTTCCGTCATGCGCAGGTGGCGGGTGCTGCGTTCCAGCAGGCGGACGCCCAGCATGCGTTCCAGCGTGGCGACGTGGCGGCTGACGTTGGAAGATGGCAGGGTCAGCAGGCGTGCCGCACCGGCAAAGCTTTGTTCATCGACGACTGCCACGTAGACACGGACGGTATTCAGGTCGAGGGCATTGCGCATTATTATCCCGATTAAGGTATGAAAGCTACCCATTTTCACATACTAGTACTCCACAGTGGCGGAATCTAAGATGCCGTCTCGTCCGATGGGTCGCCGCCGGCGGCACGTCGGGATGGATTGAATAGGAGAGCTTCAGCATGGAAATCGGAATACTTGGCGGCGGCATTGCAGGGTTGAGCGTGGCGCTTGCCTTGAGCAAGCGGGGGTACAGTCCCCGGGTATATGAGCGCCGGGCGGGGCCATCGACGATGGGGGCTGGCGTTACGCTATGGCCCAACGCTGGCTTTGTGCTAGAGGAACTAGGGCTGCTGCAAGACATCGCTGCAGTGGGAGGCCGGCCAGTGGCCATGCACCGCCAGGATGCCGCAGGCAATTCTTTGGGGGGCATCGATATTGCGCTGCTAGACCAGATTATGGGACATCCGACCCATACGATTTTGCGCCGGGACTTGCAGGCGGTACTGCTGGATCATGCGGCACAGGCCGGGATCCCGGTAGAATTCGGGCATCGGGCGGTGGCGATCGACCTCGATGCTAGCGGCAAAGCCGTAGCGCGGTTCGAAAACGGGGTAAGCATTCGTCCGGATCTGCTGATCGGCGCCGATGGCCGCATGGACTCGGTGGCACGGGGGTTCGTCGCGGGGGACAACACGCCAGTTTATCAGGGCTTCGTGAACTGGGTGGGTGTGGCGCAGGCGGAGAGTGCACTGGTGGACGATATCGCGATTCAGGATTATTGGGGGTCGGGTGATCGCTTCGGTTGCGTGGCGGTCCGGCCGGATTTGGTCTACTGGGCGGCGGCGCAGGCACGGCCATTGCCGGGGGCAGCGCCCGCAGCGGATATGCGTAAGGAAATTGAGGATCTGTTCGCGGGATGGCCGGAACCTGTCACCCGCATCATCCAGGCGACACCGGTGCATGCCATCCGACTGATTGCCGTGCACGACTTGGAGCCACTGCACACGTGGAGCCGGGCCAATGTGCTGCTCGTGGGGGATGCGGCGCACGCGCCGTTGCCGACATCTGGCCAGGGCGCCTGTCAGGCGCTGGAAGACGCCTGGCATCTGGCGCGGTGTCTGGCTGGGACGGACGGCCGCCTCGATGCAGCCTTGCTGCGCTTCGCGGAGATCCGCGGGCCGAAGACCGCGAAGCTGGCCGAGCAGGGTCGCGTTTTCGCGCGCGGCCTGTTTGCCACTGATCCTGAAACCTGCCGCATTCGCAATGAGCGCGCCAAGGCGTCCGATCCCTTGCGTGACGTGCATGCCTTGGCAGCCGGATGGGCGCAGGGTTTGCCGATGACTGGCTGCACGGACGGCACGCCGGTGGGCAGCGTTGGCTCCGGCAGTCTGTACCGCCTCTGAAAGACTGTGCCAATATAGATACCGCATGGCGTCTCCGACTGCGAGACGCCTCACTACTGGGCGAGACTGGCATTGTCAGTGCATTGCAGAGCCAAGCTGCCTGTCGTCAGTCTTCATTCGATGCTCAACAAAGCTGATACCAAACGACAGCAGCAAGGCAGCAGCGGAGAATCCTGCTGCGGTCCAGAGGTTGGTGGAAAGGCCTAGCCTGTCGACTGCCTGTCCACCGGCCCATGCCCCGAGCGCAATGGCAACATTAAATACACTCACGTACAGCGCAGCGCCTATCTCCACTGCCTGGGGTGCCGCCTTCATCATCAATGTCATCAGGCCGACCGATACACCGCCGTAGGCTAGTCCCCAAGCTAGCAACACCAAGCCGGCGCCGATCCTGGAGTCGCCGACTGCCAAGAATAGTAGCGGCGTGAGCAGCAAGCCACTCGCGATAGCGATGATGGTTGGCGCCGTGCGCCGCACCGCAACGACACCAGCCAGGAAGTTTCCAATGATGCCCGCGCAGCCATAGAAAAACAGCAGTGCTCCTAGCCATTGCGCATCAAACCCTGACACTGACAGCAACAACGGACGCACAAAGGTGAAGACCACGAAATGGCTCGTCACCAGCAACAGGGTCAGAAGCAGCCCTGCTTGCACTTTCCGGTTGCACAACTGTTTGCCGAATTGACGCAAGGTTGCCGAACTGGCAGCAGGCAGCGCAGGAATGACGGCCAGATGGAACGCCAGTACCAGGCCGCTAAACAGCGCCATGACGCCAAAGGCCCAGCGCCATCCGGCAAAGTCACCGATTTGGGCGCCAAGCGGCACGCCCAGCACAGAAGCGATCGCTACTCCGCCGAAGATAATCGACGTTGCCAGGCCGATTGAGGGAGCAGGAACAAGACGGGAAGCCAGGCCACCGGCAATGGCCCAGATTCCGCCCATGCAAAAACCGACGAGAACACGCGCAGCCAGCATCCACGCCAGGTTTTGCGCCAATGCCGAGGCAATGTTCGCGATCACTAATAGACTGAGCAAACCACATAGAATTTTGCGCCTGTCCAGGCTTCCCGATGCGATCACCAGCAATGGAGCGAACAAGGCCGCCAGTAATGCTGGCAGCGAGATCATCAGGCCAGCGGTTCCGGTGGAGGTGTCCAGGGCGTCACCAATCGGCGTCAACAGGCCGACCGGGAGCATTTCCGTTGTCACTACCGAGAAGGTGGCCATACCTATGGCGGTGATCGCCAGCCACGGGTGACGGACAGAGGTTTCTGTTGCAGCGCAGGGAGACGTACTCATGGTTCATATCCTTCGTTAGAGAATCAGATAGACGGCTTTTGCCGGTAAAGACGGTATCGGGTAGGTGTTGTGCAATTGCCATGAAATGGAAGGAAAAATCCGTGGTGCGGACACAGCAGGCATCTTCTGCCATGGCGTATCGATCTCGATCCCCTTCATGCTGCACTTGCAATGAAGACACGCTACAGTGATAATACATACATGGCGTATGAATAAATCATACATTCATACGCCTTGAATGTAAACAATCATACGTAGCGTATGTAAGGAGGAAGGAATGGTTCGCCGCACCCGTGCAGAAATGGAAGAAACCCGTGCATCGTTGCTAGCCACTGCCCGCAAAGTGTTCGGCGAGCGCGGTTATGCCGACACGTCAATGGACGACCTCACTGCGCAGGCAGGGCTAACGCGTGGTGCGCTGTATCACCACTTTGGCGACAAGAAAGGCTTGCTGCTCGCGGTGGTAGAACAGATCGACGCGGAAATGGATGACCGCCTGCAAACCATCTCCGAACGGGCCGACGATCCGTGGGAAGGTTTTCGTAGTCGCTGTCGTGCCTATCTGGAGATGGCCCTGGAGCCGGAAATTCAGCGCATCGTTTTACGCGATGCCAGGGCGGTACTGGGTGGTGCGTCACCGGACTCGCAGCGCCATTGCGTCGAGTCGATGCAAGGGATTATCCACGAACTGATTCATCAAGGCATCGTGGCCGAAGCTTGCCCACGGGCACTGGCTTCGCTGATTTACGGCAGTCTGGCAGAAGCAGCGTTCTGGATCGCAGACGGTGACGAAGGCAGGGTGCGATTGATCGAGGGAGTTGCGGCCTTGGAATTACTACTACGCGGGCTGTTGCTTAAGAGATCATCGTGAAACGTTGCAAGGTCAGGGGCGCTGCGTCGATGAGGCTGCGCACGGTGCCAGACACCGTGCGGCCGCGCCTGGCGAAATGTTCCGCACCGGCACGCCGATTCCAGACGACACCCCGGTGGCAACGACGACAGCAGACTGCGACATCGCACATCCTTCCAATACAATGGTGCAAAACGACAGATCAGTTCGATTCAACATTGCTTGTCGGCGTAATCTTGAACCAAATGGCATACATGGCTGGCAGGAATACCAGTGTGAGTACCGTGCCCGCAAATGTGCCGCCGATGAGCGTGTAAGCGAGCGTCCCCCAGAAAACGGAATGGGTCAGCGGAATAAAGGCCAGGATGGCTGCCAGCGCAGTCAGGATCACGGGACGGGAACGCTGCACGGTTGCCTCGACGACCGCAAGGAAGGGATCCAAGCCAGCCTGCTTGTTATGCTGGATCTGGCCGATCAGGATCAGCGTGTTGCGCATCAGGATGCCTGATAGGGCAATGAGTCCGACCAGTGCATTGATACCGAATGGCTGCTGGAACACGATGAGTGTCGGTACCACTCCGATCAGCCCCAGCGGGCTGGTCAGAAATACCATGACCACAGCCGAAATCGAGCGCACCTGAAAAATGATGATCAGCAGCGTGACCGCCAGCATGATAGGGAACAACGGCAGCATGGCGGTCGTTGCCTTGCCCGATTCCTCGATGGAGCCAGCCTGCTCGATCCTGTAGCCAGCCGGCAGCTTGTCGATGACAGGCTGAAGCTGCTTTGTAATAGCACTGGACACGTCCGGGGGCTGCAAGCCATCGGCGATGTCGCCGCGCACGGTGATGGTCGGCGTCCGGTCGCGTCGCCGGATGATCGCTTCTTCAGCGCGCACGTCGACCTTGCCTACCTGCGACAGCGGGATGCGTTGCCCGCTTGCCCCTGTCAACGTAAAGTCCATGAGTTTGGCTGGATCAAAACGGTTGTCTCCGGCAGAACGGGCCACCACTTGCACCGTGCGGATACCGCGCGCTAGCAAAAACTGCTTGGCCTTCAGTGAATTTCTCCATGCACGCTTCCGTGGCTAAGCCTCTTGCAACGTAAATCCCGGGTTTCGCGGGGCGCGGAGCAATCGATTCGAGTTCTCTTTCGCATCATTTCTTTTCTGCAACGATGCATTTGAGTGAATCCGCAGTTGGTAGCGGATGCGTAATCGGCGAAAGCGATGCAGCTTTCCGTCCTGCTTTTGATGCCGACGATACCTATCGCGACGATAAACAGTCTGAAGGAATGGAAAACCAGGATGTGCACATTCCTGGCGAGATAGGGCATTGCTTGCTCCACGACTTTCAAGGCATTGACAAATTTGGCAAAATTCAGGAATTATCAGGTCCCAGAAATGCCCCCGACGCTACATTTTAGAAAATGACCGGAGGGTCATCGTTCAGGATGAGTATTCTGAATTTTCCAATCGGCAAGTATCGAGGGCAATGGCATACAGGGAGCGCTGCGCCGTCAGCGCCTCGCTCCCCATCTGTTCCCACCCGTTGCCGCCATTCCGGAAAAAGTCCGGAATAAGAAAAACGCCGAAGGTCCTATAAAACCAGGCTGTCCGCAAGCCCTCCCCTCATGCGGCCGTCCGTTCAGCGGCGCCGAGCCTCACAATCTCGACCGGCGCAAGCGTATCGAACGACGGCAGGAGCGGCACGAAAGCGTCGTTCAACCTGTCCTTGTACGCCTTTGCCCGCGTGAGGAAATCTTCCGTTTCCTCGATCAGGTGAGCGGGCAGAGGATCGCGACGGGCATCGTCTGCCGGCCAGGACGGCAGCGCTGCCAACGCCGCGCGCAGCACGGTTTCGGAGCGGGCTGAAGTCGTGCGCCCGCTGCGCAGGACGACGGCAACCGGCGGACTGATTGCCGCCGCTCCGCCGTCAGGCGTCGCAATCTGCTCCGACAAGTAGGAGTCGATTCGTCCGGAACTCCACAGCATGCTCAGCGCCTCGGCCATTCCGGCTTCCGACAGGCCGGCCAGCGTCATGAACTGGATCAACCGCGCCACGCTGTCGTCCAGCGCCGCCAGTTCCCCTTTCGCCTCGGCACGGATGCGTGCGTTGTACGCGGTTACGGCCCGCTGCTGCTCCGGACGGCAGGCCCGGGCGATGCGTATCGCGAGGCTATTGCCCGTCATCGTGAAGCGGCTGTCCACGATCTGGTCCGCCACCAGCGACAGTTGCGCCACCGGCTGGCGCACGCCCCGGAAGCCGACCCACAGCGTGATCGTTTCCTTGTCGTCGGTGATTTCCAGATCGGCCACCTTGAAGACATGGGCTAGTGCCAGCACCCGCAGCACCCGCCGCGCGCGCCACCCCAGGGCGGGGCCATTCAGGAACAGCTCGAACGACGACAGGTACCGGTCGCGCCTGAGCGGCGTCGTCGCCGATACGGTTTCTGCCGCCAGATCGGCCAGCGACAGCAGCGGCAGGCGGTCGAACATCAGCCCTTGCAGGAAGGCGTGATCGCCCAGGCGTTGCGCCGGCAGACGCCAGTTTTGCACCAGGTCGCCAGGCAGGATGTCGGCGCAACGGCCGGCAACGTCATCGAGCGTATCGCGGTAGTCGTCGAACAGCGCGCCGAAGAAAGCATTGTCCGTCTTCAGCCCGGTCAGGAAAGCCTTCGTGCGTTCCGCCGGCGCAATGATCAGTTCGTCGAGGTCTTCGATCATCGACCCCACGTTACCGGAGAAGCGCAACATCTTTTGCAACACCCAAAGCAGCCGGTCCGCCAGCTTGTGTCCATAGACGGAAGAAAAGTAGATGCGGCCGCGAGAGGCGTCCGCGCCAGTGCCGCGCCGGACATAGAAATCGTAGCAGTCGCCGATACGGTTGATCGCGACGGCGCCGGCCCAGGCCGAGGCCGTCCCCACCTCCAGCGGCCAGTCCTGCAGCCAGCGGGAATCCAACACATTTTCCAGTTGCTGCGGGGCCAGCCCCAGCAGCTTGTTGCGCACGCCGCTGACCAGGGCATTGCGATAATCGACCAGGCGCTTCGGATCATCGGCCAGAACAGCGACCGGCTCCGGAGCCCAGACCTGGTCGCGTTCCGACTTGTCGATGGCGATGTCGATTTCCTCGTACTCGTTCATGAGGCTGACCGTCATCACTTCTTCCAGGTGGCGGATGTCGTTTTCCAGACGGTCTTCGAGCATGTCGAAGCGGCGGTTCATCGTATCGAAGCCGCGTTGCATGGCCAGCAGCACCTGCGCGGTCGATTGCCGAATTTCCGCGCGGTCGAGGGCGAAGTTTTCGTCCATCAGCTTCGACATGTCGGCAACCTGCTGTCCCAGTTCGCGCGCCAGCCCGTCGATCTTTTCTTCCAGGCCGTCGATGCGCTTGTTGATGCCCGCGCCCATGCTGTCCATCTGCTCGGACATGGCTTCCAGGCTCTTCAGGATGGTGTTCGCCATCTCTTCGATCTGCTTGGAAAGTGCCTTGTAGACTTCTTCCAGCGGATCGGGGTCCGCCCCGAAAATGGCGGTCTTGATCAGGGAAAAAGCGGTGAAGCCGATGGACAGCATCATCATCGCACCGCCACCCTTGCCTATCGAGCCGATGGCCTGCATGGCGCGCATCTGCTGGAAGGCATAGCCAACAGTGGCCAGCGCCGTGCCGATCTGCACGGCCATGTTGGCGTAATGGAGTACATTGCGCAGCAGCGACGCGACGGCCTTGTTGAGTCCCTTGTCCTCCAGGAAGTTGATGGCCTGGGTGCCGTACACCAGGATCTGCTCGGACACCATCGCATAGTCCTGCATCTTGGTCATCATGCGCTGGGCCGACTTCATCTGGGCCTTTTGCGCACGCGCTTCGACCAGCGCCTTCTGGCGCAGGGGATCGCTGGCCTGCTTGCGGTAGAGGGAGCGCAATTGCTTCGCGGAGTCCGCCCGCTGGGTTGCCGTGTCATCTTCCTGCTTGAGCAGCCGCTTGTTCTCTCTCTCGATCACGTCCTTGAATGTACCCGCCGGCAACACATCCGTTTCGCCGAAACCTTCCGGCGGCTTCAATCCGAAGAAGCCCAGCTTTTTCAGGTCGTTGATCGACATGTTGTCCTGAGGTTTCTGGCCCAGATCGTCCAGGATGCTGCGCAGCGAACGCGACCGGTTGAGGACCATATCCTTCATGGCGATGTCCTCGGCCAGATTGTCCATCCTCTGCACAAAAGGACTGTCTTTCCGGCGCTGGATTTCCCTATCCTCGACCGTACTGTCGAAGCGGATGCCGTTCTGCCACGCCTGGAACTTCAGCTTCATCTGGGTCGCACGCAGCAGCGCCATGCTTTGGCGGTTGCGGCTGTCGTCGAGATCGGGCGCATCAGGCGGGCCGTCGAAGCTCCGGCCCGACTTCGCCTGCGCGATACCACGCTCGGGGGGCAGGACGCCGTTGCCGGTCTGTTCCGGCAAGCCCCTGGGGTCGAGCGGCAGCCAGAGCGAGTCTGCCGACCATGCAGTCCAGGCCTGGCTGAAGGCGTTGCAGCTGCCCTGGGGAATCCAGGGATCGGCCGCATGCCGGGCGAGGAAGGCCACAGCCGCTTTTGCCGACAGCCGTCCGCCGCGCGGCGACACCGTGCCCTCGATGATCAATTCCTGCATCGCCGTTCCAGCCAGCGCGGAGCCGCCGTCGAAGTCGGCCAGGGCCGCATAGGGGTCCTGAACGGCGGCGACATCGGCAACGGCGAGACGCCCTTCCCTTCGCTCGTTCCCGACATAGGCATGCACCAGCGCACCGAGGCCGGATACCAGGCTATTGGCGACAGCAGCGAGCGAGTAGGCCATGAAGGGGGCCATTTGCAGCAGGCTGGCCGCGGTCGGCGGCATCGTGAACGTCTCCTTGTCGGCGCGCAGGAGCGGAGCGTCATAGCCATCCGGCGTCAGCGCGCTGCGCCCCGCTTCCATCACGATGCGGTAATGCGCCGGCGCGTGCGCCATCAGGGAAACCGGCTTGCCATCCTGCTGGATCGGCCATCCGGCCTCCACCAGTTTGGCGAAATGCGCCAGGGCCTGTTCGTTCAGGGCGATATCGCCATCGATCTTGTAACGGTCCGGACGCTTGGGGCGCGCGGCGGCATTGATGACCTGATCGCACTCGGACACGCGCCACGGCCGGGTCTTGTCGGCGGCACTCCAATTGTCGTCGATGGCTTTGCGCAACGCGTCGCCGTCCTCGAAACGCTTGCCTTTGAGTGTGTCCAGCACGCGGCGTAAATCCTCGCCGACGCCCTCGGCTTCCTGCGCTTCGGTGGATTTCTTCAACTCGTCCACAATCAGATGCATCAATTGGTCGGAGCCGCCGCCCGCCGCTGTCTTGAGCAGTTCGTCATCGACGGCGAAGTCCTGGATCACACGCTGGACCGCCTTCGCCATCGCCGGCAGGATAGGCACGAGCGTGCTGACGATGGTAGCGGCTAGCCGTGGATTATCGGAAAGAAAGCTGGCTGTCTCGGCCGGAATGACTGCCGGCGTTTCCGGCGGCAGTTCGGGCACGAAATGCGGATAGGCCGCGAGCAGCGAGGCCGGCAGCAAGCCGGCCAGGGTGTCATCATTGAAGAAGTTGCCGTCGGCGATGTCCGGCACGGACCAGAGCGGCGCGCCGGCTGCCAGCAGCGGCGGCAGGCTCTTCAACTGGTCTTTCTCCAGCGCCGTGCGGATCAGGCTGATCGCCTGAGCGCCGGTATCGTCAGCCAGTTCCGGCGGCGCGCCAGCCGCCAGGGCCTGTGCCAGCGCGCCGGCGTTGCCGTTGGCGGCGAGATGGTGGAGCCACGAATAGCCGCTTTCCTGCTCGCGCCAGTCCCAGCTTGAACGCAGCAGGGCTTCCGGACGCGGCCAGCCGCGCGCCTCGATATGCAGGAAGCTTTCCGCGTCGCGCGCGATGATCACCGTACCGTCGTCCAGCACGGCCACGCCCTGGAATACGCCCTCGGCAGGCAAGCGCTGGGCCAGCATATAGCCGCCGCTCGGCAGGCTGTTCCACAACATGTAGACGCCGTCGGTGATGCTGAGGAAGCCGCCTTGCGGCAGCGCCGTCAGCGCACGCCCGGCCAGCGGATCTGGCGCGAAGACGCTCCACTGCGCCGGTTGCAGATGGCCGGGCGTGAAGGCCGACGGTCCATAGACCTGATAATTGCCATTGGCTGTAAGGGCGGCGACGGAGCCGTCCGACAGATTGGCCAGAAAAACGATGTCGCCCCAATCCTCGTTCTGGCTGCGCGGCGGCGAGCCCTTGAAGACCGGCGTGCCCGTCTCGATTGCCCAGACGCCGACGGTCGGAATACCATCGGTCCGCGCGCCGCCCGTGAGGATCATTCCGCCCGGCAGCGCAAGCGCGCACGCTATATTTGCCCGCGCGCCATCCGGTCCGGTCAATCCGTAACCGCCCACGCGATCCTGCGCATTGTCGTCTGCGCCCATGTTGACGACCAGCAGAGAATTGTTCTGCACCAGGAAGGCCTGTTCGCCCTTGGCCGGGATCAGCCGGGCATCCTGCGCCTCGGGGAGTTTCTTGACCAGATGCTCTCGCGCCTGCCCATCCACATCGGCGCTCAGGCAGAGCAGCGTACCGTCCGCAAGCAGAGCAAGAATGCGTCCCGACGGCAGGTCGAGCAGGGAAATCGCCCTGTTCGCATGTTTCCAGGCAGCCGTCACTTGCCACTGCCACGGCGTCTGGCTGTAATCGGGCGTCAGCAACTGCATCACGCCACTGGCGCGGCCCACGACCATGCGTCCGCCGGGCAAGGCGGCGACGGCGCACAGCCGGTCGCCCTGCGGCATTTCGCGCAATACGGAAGTGCCCGCATAGTCGCGCGCGACACCCCACAGCCGCTGGTTCGGCAAGGAACCGCCGTCGCGCGCTGTCGCAGCCATCAGGGTTGCTTCCTTCTGCTTCCGCACCTCGGCGCGCGAGGCCGGGCGCTCCTGCCGCATTTCATCGCCGATGGCGCGCAGGATCGATTGCGGATCGTCTGGCGGCAGATCGCCCGACAGGTCCCAGGCCATGACGCCGCCCAGGCATTCCTGCTTGGCGTAGCGGATTTTTTCACGGACGGAATTGGGGTTGTCGTAGGTGATCAGGGTATCTTGACGCCCGCCTTCGCCCTTCACGAACAGGTAAGGCGCGCGCGCCACCGGGTGCAGGTAGGACGAGGCGACCAGGCCGGGGAGCTTGTCGGAGGCGCTGCCCTTGCGGACTTCGGTCGCGATGTAATTGTAAAGATAAGTGCCGGTGCCGTCGTTGAACTGCCCGTCCGCAGCCTTCCGGACCGGCCGGTTGATGCCGCTGTTCCAGTCGGCCTCGGAAACCGTCGCCGGGCGCGTGACACCGTCGACTTCCAGCCCCCGGCCATAGATGGCGAGCCCCAGCGACAACTGCCGCCGCGTGAAGCAGAGCTTGTCCGCGTACCCCAGCATTGCCGTCATCGTCTCTCGCACGCCGCTCGGCGCTTCATACCCGCTTGCCGGCGTTGCCGTGGAAACCGGACGCATGGGCGCGTTGAAATCTGAATTCTGGAGCCACGTACCGCCATAGTCGTAGGTCATGACATTGATGGTATCGACCAGGCTGCCGATCTTGAGCCAATACTTGTCCAGCCTCTTGATCTTTTTCGGGTCGGCCGGGGCCGCAATGGAGAGCAGGAGTTTTTTGTCGTCCGGAACCTCGATCCACGCATCACGCAGAAACTGTTTCTGGCTCGGGTCTTGCAGGTCCTTTTCCGCCTGACGCAATGCCTCCAGGATGGCGACAAAGCCGGGACCATCCGCTTCGGACGGGTATTCCCAGTCCAGCTCGATGCCGTCGAAGCCGAGCACCATGACGGCGCGCACCAGGGAACGGGCAAAATTCTGCACCGCCTTCGGGGTCTTGCCGATGTAGGAAAACAGATCGGCCGCAGGCAGGATCTTGATATTGAACTGCGTGGACAACCAGTCCTGTATGAACAACTGCCTGTGCTGATCCATGTCCTTGTACCAGCCCGGCAGCAGTTGCTGATAAAGTTCCGGGTAGACACCTGCGGGATGGCCTTGCGGCTCGCTATCCGGCGGCATGATGCCGCCATTTCCATCCGGCGCGTCAACCCAACGCCGCACATAAAATTCATTCTGAGTCAGCGCGCCAGTGGCGGCGGCGGGAGGCAGATAGATCGTGAATTGCGCCGCCGGATTGTGCCGTCCGATACGCTTCGCCTCTTCCCTGTCGTTCACTGTGAGGACTTCGAACGGCAATTCCTTCGGCCACCCGCCGACGATCAGATGGACTTTCAGCTCGGGATTCAACTGCTTCATGAATTGCAGGGAACTGAGCTGCCAGTCGTCGCCCCAGGGATCGGAACTGACGGGGTTCCCGTTCAGGTCCATGCTGAACATGCCGTAGGAAATTTCGTTGATATGCTCGAACGGCAGATCGCGGATGAAAACATCGCGGCCGTAGCCGAAGTAATTTGCGTAGTACCCCAGAGCCCGCCGCGAAAAAGCCGCGGACTTGATGATGTTCCGGCTGGAGCTGTCTATCGTGCGACGCCGCTTGCCGCTCATCTGAAGGTCGATCAGGTCCAGGGGAACTTGCACAGGATCACTCTGATCTGGGAAGCGGACCCAGACCTTGGGTAGCGTGCTCAGGTTCTTGATGTAGGAACCATATTCCAGGCACGCGAAACTGCTGACATACGAGAGCGACTTCTGCAGATTGGCGGCAATCGATCTTGGTTTCTTGTACTCAAACTGGTAAAGGTAGACCGGACTTGCGGAGAAGGAGGTTCGGCTGAACACCCCATCGTCCTGGCTCGTCACACACAGCGTCCCCCAGGGATTCAGATACACATCGGCGACTGTCCAAAAGGCCATGCCAGCGTCCATTTTTTTCTTGTAGGTAAGGTCCCACATCCTTTCCCGGAAAAGATGGACCTTCATGTCGCTGAGGCGCTTTTCCTCTATCGGCTTGTCCCTGTCTTCCTGGCGCGTTTGCCCTTTCCTGACTTCGGCAGTCGCGTCGTCCGTCAGATTGCGCTGCTGGCCGAGCCCGACGCCGATGGAAATATTCGCCTCGAACCAGAGCGCCGAGATGGCCACGTCTTGCGGCGAGTCATTGACGAGAACGATGGTATCGATACCGTTCGTTTTCTGGAATTGCCATTTGAGGCCGCGTGTATCGAGTATCTTCGCCATTTTTACTCCTTATCGAATTGGGCGATTTTTTACAGGGAAGCGCATCAACGTATCGTCCTCGACTGCCAGCGAAACGAACAGCAAGGAAAAGAGCAATTGCCATTGTCCGGAGCTGAGCTCTGCGGGTGAAAACTTCTGACCCGATGGGGAAAGGGAATACTTCTCACCCAGCGATATCGCTGCACACTCAAGGGTAGCGGCAAGTGCATCCGCTGAAACTGAGGGGAATAAGTGGCTCATGTCCATGAGCATGGCAAACTCGTGGAGCTTCGGCCCCGCCTTGCCGATGTGTCGTTGGAAGTCGTCGTAGTTCATAGCGGCCAATTATAGGTATCTGGGCACCAAAGCAATATATATTGCCATGCAATTACTCCATGTTTTTTGTGAATTTCTGTTTTATATCAAGCATCATATGAATATATTTCATAAAAATATGAATTAAATATTTCTCATTCTATCTACTACGACAACCGGCCAGAAGCTGCCGGTCGACATCGGCGCTTTTATGCGGTCATCATAAATGATGAGAAAAAAATTCCTTTTCCTGAAAATTCGCCAGGCCCCTTCTACGTCGAAGATGGATGCTGCACTTCCTGTGGGATGCCGTCTACCGTGGCACCTGGCCTTTTCTCGTACTCCAATGCTGGTCATTGTTATGTAAGTAAGCAGCCATCTGACGGAAAGGAAATTTATCAAATGATTCGAGCATTTGAAGTTCAAGATATTGGCTGCATCCGTTGCAAGGGCTGGAACCGTGTCATCAAAATTAAGCTGGTTGCCTTGGGTGAAGGAGATCAATGTGATCCGCTTGACCGGGATCTGCAAGCGCTTGATCAGGAAATCAAAGCGGACCGTTGCGGTCTGCGATAGCCAGCTATCTTTTTGCCTAAGGCCGCTACTTCCGAGCGTCCGCAAGGGAGTGGAAGCGGACCGTTCCATTGAATCACCACCAGTCGCTTAAACTCGCCCGATCCATAGTTTTTGAAAGATGAAAAACCGATGGATCGTGTTAGGGGCCTGGGTATCCTGCCTGGCACCTGGTGTGCCTTCTCGGCGTCAGCTGATGCAACGACGAATCGGGTATGACCTGCCTAGCCCCCTGCCCTGCAGAGGCTCCTGTCGCGCTCAAGCCAAAGGTTGTCCTAGCTTCGGAGCATTCGCGCAGGGTATCAGGGTATTATTGGAAGGGAAGAAATATTCATCAAATTATCTAAGGGCACGATGGAATGACGGTTTATCTCGATGATGAGCGACGTACGCCGGAGGGTTGGACCCGAGTATATTGTAGTGGCTCCTCTTGGCCGATTGCCGCTGTTGGTAGGTTCCGCTCCAGACCGGACCTTTGATACTAGACTTATCTAGACTTCCATTCCCTTGGGATCGGGACGGAGCGTCGCGCGATTGAATCTCTGCCGGTCTCGATGATCGCTAGCATATTTTGAACGGCTATCTCAAGTTCATCTTGGTTGCAAAAATACTCGGAAAGCTTACCGGCGACTACATATGAAGAACAGTTAAAACCATCTTCGATATCGTGGAACCAGATTACCCTGCTGCCGATGACCGCCACAACCCAAAAGCCGCCGCCAACTGTGCCATAGGTTTGCTCGGCCCACTTCTCAGGAGGAATTTTGATGGATTCCCACAGGCGGAGTACCTGAGGACCCATTCGGCCTTCCGCACTGATGATCTTATCCCATCATTCTGTCTCTGAAATCGGTTCCCAATCCATTATCTCTCCAATGACTGCTTCTGGCCGGTTGCCGGTGTTCATGTGCGACAGCTTCCACCCCAAAGCAGAAGAATATATCGCCACGGCCATTAGGCGAGTACCGTCTGCGGCGCATGGCTCGCGTGCCAGGTCATCGGTGCAACGCATTATAGTCATCAGATATCGAAAACTTGCGAAGGGGAAATGCTATCATTGTTTATATCCAACGTGATAAAAAACCATGATCGTCTCGGAAAGTGGTTACATTAAAAATATTCCCCCTAAAATCTATGCCTCTTGTTTCCAAACTCACTATTGTCACTCTTTTGGTTATGCTTACAGGATGTGTCTCTGTTCCCGTATGGGAGAGCGACGTTGCGACGCTCGACAAGAAAGGGAAAGGACTCACAATTTCTGAGGTCGATAAGGTGTTGGGTCGGTCAAGTGTTCTTGCGTCAAGAATATTTGAAGTAGAGGGAGCGACTTATACGTTGCGGCATTACGAAATTAGCGAGCCAACCGGTCGGGTGGCATCAAGTTACAAATGCGAGAAAAACGGCACTGGTTGCGTGACCAGTTATTTCCCTGAGTACAAATTGGCGCCATTTTCCATGGTCTTTGTTGGTATTTCCCCTAAGTTAGTAGCTTGGGGAAAATTGGATGACCTGTCCAAAAGCACTGATCCCCAGGTGATTGCTGTTTTGCGACAGCTTCAACGTTCCTACGCTGAATATGAGCTGTTGCAATCTAACCCAGGAGTCCGCTGCACACTTAAGAGTGATGGATACTGCTTAATGCACGATAAATAGGACTGACAGCGATACACAACAACGACTGCTTCTGGTCGATTGCGGAACTATAGTAGTGTCCGCGCCACACTCGAAGCGGACGTTGTATAGCTAGGGGTTAGCGCATTTGACACCGCGAAGACGGAGCAGGCCGCACACCTTTGCTAGAAGATGAGTCGTCAGCGATGATCGTTCCATCGGTTGCATAAGCAAGGCTACCGCAAGCGCGACAATACAAAACGATTCCGCGCTCGATGGCATACGTTCTGAGCGGAGGCTGTGCGAAGAAGTCGGCATGAATCTGGCTTACCGCTGGTTCCGGCGGTTGGGTCTGCAGGATAAGGTGCCGGATGACTCAAGTTTTTCCCAAAATAGACACGGCCGCTTTCGCGATCACGATGCATTTCGCCAGCTATTCGATGCGGTTCTTCGACGTTGCATGGCAGCAGGCCTGGTACAGGGCGAAGGGTTTGCAAGCGACGCCAGCATGATCAAGGCTGACGCCCAGCGGCAACGTTCCTGTTCAGGCGATTCCGCTATCGATTGGGATGACCCTGAGCAGGCAAGTCGACCGGTGCGAGAATATCTGGAGCTCTGGAGCAAGCTAATCCAGTGCTGCCCAAAAGAATCTCGCTGACGGATCCGTCTGCAACCTGGACTGCCGCTGCAGGGCCGGCTATTTTTGCTTACTCAACAAATTACCTGATCGATTTGAAAGCGGGAATGATTGTCGATGTCGAGGCACCAGCCATGAACAAGCTCGCAGAGGTCGAAGCGACCAAAACGATGATCAACCGGGTTGAGGAAAAATTCGCTATCAAGCCGCAGCGATTGGTGGGCGATACGAATTACGGCGTGGCTGCAATGCTGGGATGGCTGGTCGATGAAAAGAAGATCGCCCTGCAAGTCCTTGCATGGGATAACTCCGAGCATCGCGACGGCACGTTCAGCCGTACCGATTTCATCTTCTAAAGATCGGAAAAAGGTCGAGATACTATTTGCCCACCTCAAACGCATCCTTCACTGCGTACAATTTTCCTGTACATTTATTGCATTGTGACAAGTCTTGACCAAGAGTTTTTCAACACAATAGGCCGATAGAGGACAATCAGAATAGCGCAGTGTACGAGACGTTGCTGAGAAAGAAAATGCGAAGAATGTCAGGCGGTCTACGCCAGCTTGATGTGAAAACGGCCGCAGGAAGCGGCCGTATCGTTGAGGCTAGGCGGTGGAAGAAAAATCCCATGCCCCAAGTTTGCCCCAAGTTCGCATTTCGATAGGATGTAAAATCCTAAGCCATTGAATACAAACGAAAAATCTGGTGGGAAGTGCAAGTTTCGAACTTGCGACCCCTGCAGTGTGAATGCAGTGCTCTACCCCTGAGCTAACCTCCCGAAGCGAGGCGAATTATCGCATAGGTGTTGCGGCATCTGCAAGGGCTGGCGGCAGGAAATTTGTCGCGGCCCACATTTTTCTCAGGCGGCTGCTGGCGGCGCCGTGACGGCGGTCCAGATGCACTGGCCTTTCGCGGCCTTGTCCAGGCCGGCGATGGTGGCTTCGTGGGCGGCCAGTTCGTCGGCGCTGGCGCTCTGGAAGATGACTTCGGCCAGAGGCACGATTTCCAGGGCGGCGCCGTCGGCCGCCACTTCCACTTCCTCTTCCATGCTGAGGCTGTTTTGCCCGCGCGTCATGGCCAGGTAGACGTCGGCCAGCAATTCCGAGTCGAGCAGCGCGCCGTGCAGCTTGCGGTGGGCGTTCGAGACGCCGTAGCGGTCGCACAGGGCGTCGAGCGAATTGCGCTTGCCCGGATGCATTTCCTTCGCCTGCACCAGGGTATCGATCACGCCATGCACTTGCTCGTGGACGGGCGGCAGGTTCAGGCGCTTGAATTCGGCGTTGAGGAAGCCGATATCGAACGGCGCGTTATGGATGATCAGTTCGGCGCCGGCAATATAGGCACGGAATTCCTCGGCGATTTCCGCGAATTTCGGTTTGTCGCTCAAAAATTCGGTCGTCAAGCCGTGGACGGCCAGCGCACCCTCTTCCGAATCGCGCTCGGGATTGATGTAATGGTGGAAATTATTCCCCGTCAACATACGGTTGTTCATCTCGACCCCCCCGATCTCCAGGATGCGGTCGCCCGTACGTGGGTTCAGGCCGGTGGTTTCAGTATCGAGAACAATTTGACGCATGGGGGATTCAGTCTTAAAAGCAAAAAGCGAAGCGCACAGTATAACAAACCTGCGTATCGTAATCGAATCACAGTGTGCTTGAACGTCCTACAAACCGTAGCAAGCGGCAGTGATTTGTGGTCGAGAAGCGCAACCGTACGCAGCTACGGTCAGCATCACAGGCCGCAAGGCGCGACGCGCAGCAGGTTTGGCAGGACGTTCTCAGGCGCGTACGGTTTCCACGCCCAGGTTGGCCAGCGCATCGGCCCGCTCATTGCCCGGATGGCCATTGTGGCCGCGCACCCAGCGCCATTCGACCTCATGGACGGCCTGGGCCGTGTCCAGCGCCTGCCACAGGTCGACGTTTTTCACGGGCGCCTTGGCCGCGGTTTTCCAACCGCGCGCCTTCCAGCCGTGGATCCATTCGCTGATGCCCTTCTGGACATACTGGCTATCGGTATACATCACGACCTGGCAGGGGCGTTTGAGCGCCGTCAAGGCTTCGATCACGGCCTTCAATTCCATGCGGTTATTCGTCGTATTCAGTTCCCCGCCGTAAATTTCTTTCTTGGCGCCATCGGCGACCATCAGCGCGCCCCAGCCGCCCGTGCCGGGATTGCCCTTGCATGCGCCATCGGCGTAAATTTCTACCTTATCCATCTTGCTGTTCCCGCCTTTTATTCGTGACCGGTGCGCCTGCGGGCGCCGTCGCCGGTTTCTTGGTCCACGCCGGACCGATCAAACGCATCCCTTTGACGCGCTTGATCGCCTGCACTATATACACTGCGCCCAGATATGGCCACCAGCGCGCACCGGCCTTGTCCATGAAGGCGTTGCGGCGCAGCCATTTTTCCGTCTTGCAGGCGGGCGCGTAGCAGCCGAAATGGCTTTGGCTGACGCCCATGTTCAGCAATTTTAACCAGTCTTTCATGCGCGGCATAGAGATCAGCTCGCCCGCCTGCGGCAGGTAATGGCGGCCCGTCACGCGGCTCAAGCCCTGGCGCGCGCCCCACAGGCTGGCCGGATTGAAGCCGCAGACGATCACGCGCCCTTCCGGTATCAGCACGCGCTCGACTTCGCGCAGAACCTGGTGCGGCTCGGCGGCAAACTCGAGCACGTGCGGCAGCACCACCAGGTCCAGGCTTTGCGAGTCGAACGGCAGCTCGTCGAAAGCGGCCACCAGGGTCAAACGGCTCTCTTGCGGCGGGCGCGACGGCAGCCGCGAATCGAGCAGCCATTTGTTCGGCATGCGGCTGGCGGCCAGCGCGTCGAGCTGGGGCAAGCCGATCTGCACCGCGTTAAAACCGAAGATGTCGACCGTCAGGCTGTCGAGGCATTGCTGCTCCCAGGCACGCACGTACAGACCGGCCGGCGTCTGCAGCCAGCCGTCAAGCGCTATAATGGATTTTTCGGATGCCACACTGTCCATTCAGTTTTCTCTTTGACTCATGACCCATTCCCCTGAACACGCTTTATCGGTACTTGCCGTGCCCGCCTTTGCCGACAACTACCTGTGGCTGATCCATGATGGCCGCCATGCCGCCGTCGTCGACCCCGGCGATGCGATGGCCATCCTCGATGCGCTTAAAACCCATCAGTTGACCCTGTCCGCCATTTTACTCACGCACCACCATGCCGACCACACGGGCGGCGTACCTGAATTGTTGCAGCATTTCGCCGTGCCCGTCTTCGGCCCACGCAATGAGGCTATCACAGCCATCACGGAACCGCTTGCCGAAGGCGATGTCGCCTATGTGCCCGAGCTGGGCTTGCAGCTGACGGTCATCGACGTGCCCGGCCACACCAAGGGCCATATCGCCTATGTGCGCCAGCGCGACGAGCGCGGTAGCGCCCCATGGCTGTTTTCCGGCGACACGCTGTTTGCCGGCGGCTGCGGCCGCCTGTTCGAAGGCACGCCGGGTCAGATGGCCGATTCGCTGGGCAAGCTGGCCGCCCTGCCCGACGATACCGAGGTATTTTGCGCGCATGAGTACACCTTGTCCAATCTGCGCTTCGCCAGCGCCGTCGAGCCGGGCAACCTGGCCCTGCAGGAGCGCGTCGCCATCGACACGGAAAAGCGCCAGCAAGGCCTGGCCACCGTGCCGTCGACCATTGCACTGGAGAAAGCGACGAACCCCTTCCTGCGCTACCGCGAACCGGCCATCCTGACCAGCCTGAAGGTGGAAGGCAAGCTGGCCGCCGACGCCTCGCCGGTGGAAGCGTTTGCCGCACTGCGCATGTGGAAGAATAATTTCTGAGGACACCTGAGCAAACCTGCCGCACGTCGCGACGGTGTTGTCAGGCGCGCAGACATCAATACAAAAATCCCGACAGCGCCAAAAGCATCTGCCGGGATTTTTTTACATAGCTCTTGATCAGGATCAGATTTCTTCGTACAGCGGCAAGGTCAGGAATTCAGCAAACGACTCCGACGTCGACATTTCCTCGAAAATCTGGCCGGCGCGCACGTAAGTCGGGCCGTCGCCGCCTGGCGCATCGCGCTGCACCTTCGCCAGCTCTTCCGGAATCATGGCGCGCACCATCTCGGCCGTCACCTTGCGGCCATCTTCCAGCACGCCCTTGCTCGAACGGATCCACTGCCACACTTGCGAGCGGCTGATCTCGGCCGTGGCCGCGTCTTCCATCAGATTGTGGATAGGCACGCAACCATTGCCGGCCAGCCAGCTGCCCAGGTAGTGGATGCCCACGTTGATGTTGTAGCGCAAGCCCGCTTCCGTGATCGGCGCTTCCGGCTGGAAATTCAGCAAGTCCGACGCCTTGACGTCGATGTCGGGACGCTGCTTTTCGATCTGGTTCGGCTTGTCGCCCAGCACTTTCGTGAACTCGCCCATGGCCAGTTCTACCAGGCCAGGATGGGCGACCCAGCCGCCGTCGTAGCCGTCGGTGGCATCGCGTGCCTTGTCGTTGCGCACGCCGCCCATGGCGATGTCGTTCTTTTCCGGATCATTCTTGATCGGGATCAAGGCCGCCATGCCGCCGATGGCCGGTGCGCCGCGCTTGTGGCAGGTTTTCAGCAGCAGCAAGGCGTAGGCGCGCATGAATGGCGCCGTCATGGTGACCTTGGCGCGGTCGGCCAGGCAGAAATCCTTGTCCAGCTTGAATTTCTTGATGCACGAGAAGATGTAATCCCAGCGGCCCGCGTTCAGGCCCGAGCTGTGCTCCTTCAGTTCGTACAGGATTTCATCCATTTCGAAGGCGGCGAGGATGGTTTCGATCAGCACGGTGGCCTTGATCGTGCCCTGTGGCAAGCCCAGCTCATTTTGCGTCATGACGAAGATGTCGTTCCACAGGCGCGCTTCCAGGTGCGATTCCATCTTCGGCAGGTAGAAATACGGGCCGGCACCGCGCGCCAGTTGCTCCTTGGCGTTATGGAACATGAACAGGGCGAAATCGAAGATGCCGCCCGAAATGCGCTTGCCATCGACCAGCACGTGTTTTTCATCGAGGTGCCAGCCGCGCGGACGCACGACCAGGGTGGCGATCTTGTCGTTCAGCTTGTACGACTTGCCATTTTGCTCGAGCGAAATCGTCTTGCGCACGGCGTCAAACATATTGATCTGGCCCGTCAGCTGGTTGTCCCAGTTCGGCGTGTTCGAATCCTCGAAGTCCGTCATGTAGCTGTCGGCGCCGGAATTGAACGCGTTGATGACCATCTTGCGCTCGACGGGACCGGTAATTTCCACACGGCGGCATTCCAGCGCCTTCGGGATCGGCGCAATCTTCCAGTCGCCGTCGCGGATGTGTGCGGTTTCTGGCAGGAAATCGGGACGCTCGCCCGCATCGAGACGCTTGGCGCGCTCCACGCGCACGGCCAGCAATTCCTGGCGGCGCGGCTCGAACGCGCGCGTCAGCTTGGCCACCAGCGCCAGCGCATCGGGCGTCAGGATCTGTTCGTAGCCGGGGGCGATGGCGCCCGTGATTTGCATGCCTTCGGGAAGGGGGATTGTGCTCTGCGTCATGAAGTTCTCCGGTTTTTAGTAAATATAAGCAAAGGTAATCTGGTGATCCAAGTATAAGCCGAACGACTGTGCGGGCAAGCTGGACAGAGACGCGAAAACACTCTGCCGGGCGGCGCTTTTGTTCTATAGTATTGCACTATAAGGCATGGAAACGAGACTAAAAATCACTTCATCTATGCGTTTTTATCACAAGTGACGACATAACGAGAACAAGCATGGGCCAGTTCAGACAAATATCGACGTTCGTGGAAGTCGTCGCCAAGGGCAGCCTGTCGGCCGCCGCGCGCGCGGAAGGCATCGCCCCGGCCATGATAGGCCGCCGCCTCGATGCCCTGGAACAGCGTCTGGGCGTCAAATTGCTGCAGCGCACGACGCGCAAGCTGGCGCTGACGAATGAAGGTGCCGCCTTCCTCGAGGATTGCCAGCGCATCCTCGGCGAGCTGCAAGAGGCGGAAGCGGCCGTGGCCGAGCGCAGCGTGAAAGCCAGCGGCCATCTGCTCATTTCCGCGCCGGCCGGCTTCGGCCGCCAGCACGTGGCGCCGCTGATCCCCTCATTCGTGGCCGAGCACCGCGACGTGACGGTATCGCTGAACCTGAACGACCGCCTCGTCGACCTGATCGGCGAAGGCATCGACGTGGCCATCCGCATCGCCAGCCTGTCCGATTCCTCGCTCGTGAGCACCAAGCTGGCCGACAACCAGCGCGTGCTGGTCGGCTCGCCCGCCTACCTGAAACGGGCGGGCACGCCGCGCATCCCGGCCGACCTGGCGAAACACAATTGCCTGGCAATCAGCAGCGAAGGCAGCCAGCGCGGCTGGACCTTCCGCGAAAACGGCAAGAATGTGATTTTAAAGGTGGCGGGCAACATGGTGTGCAACGATGGCGAAGTGCTGCACGACTGGGCGCTGGCGGGCAAGGGACTGGCGTGGCGCTCGATGTGGGAAGTGGGTGCCGAGATCGCTTCTGGCCAGCTGGTGACGGTACTGGACCAGTTCGCCGCGCCGGGCAACGACATTTACGCCGTGTTTGCCCAGCGCCGCCATTTGCCGCTGCGCATACGGGCATTCGTGGATTTTTTGCGGCATGCGTACTCGCAAGCCGATTACTGGCGCGAACCGGCTTTCTGAGGATGCGAGACCAAACCTGCTGCGCATCGGCATAGGCGGCCGGCGATGCTCACCGGTCTTTACTACGTTGCGCTTCTCGCCCCCCCTGTCTTCCGCTCGCGACGGCTTTGTCCGGCGCCGAGACGTCAGCGGGAGAAGCCGTAGAGCTCGGCTTGGAGAGTTGCGCTGACCAGGCAGGCTTGCCCGTCAGCAATGAGACAAAGCGGCGACAAGCAGCGGCGCAGGTCGGCATGGCGCAGCCTAAGCCGACGCCTCCCAGCCCAGTGACGACAGGGAAATGCGGGCAGGCAGGCATACGCATAAGCGCCAGGCCGACCTGCCCGCCCGACGCTGCAGCGCAGCCGCCCGACAAATGACTGCGCACGGGCAAAATGTCCGCGTAAAACACATAAAACCCATGCCTTACGGAAATTCAGGCGAAAAAAAATCCTCGGAGACCGAGGATTTCTTTATTTCGTTTGATCCAGCGTATTAGATTGGCTGAATGTTCGAAGCTTGCTTGCCTTTAGGGCCAGCGGTCACTTCAAAAGAAACGCGTTGGTTCTCTTGCAGGGACTTGAAGCCGTTCGACTGGATAGCCGAGAAGTGAGCGAACAGATCTTCGCCGCCTTCGTCAGGGGTAATAAAGCCGAAACCCTTCGAATCATTGAACCATTTTACGATGCCAGTTGCCATTACAATTTCCTATTTCAGTTAAGTTGGGCTTGCGCCCGTTATATCGTTTGAAGCAAGAAAGAAATGACAGACAAACTGCACTACTACCTCGAATCCAACGATGCCCAATTATACCAACAAAACTGAGAAAAACCATTCTTTCGCAAAATAAACTTGCGAACACTACTTTGATAGCCAAATCCCCGTCTTGCGGCGCCCTGTACCAGCGGCATGGACACACTATATCCTAATCTACGACGCGGGGGCTTTGCGTTGTATCAAATGAATCATTGCAACCACACCCACTATGACGCGGTCGTTCAGGCAGTGAAGTGGGTGGCGGCCGCATCGCGCTCCGCCCAGCGCAATAGCGCCCCCACCTGCGCGCTCAGCACCGGCCACTCGGTCAGCACCGGCCCCGGCTCGTTGAGCAGCACGCGCACCAGCTGCTCGATGCGCCTGCATTCCTGGCCCAGCGCGGCGAAACCAAAGGTGGCGGCCGAGCCGGCCACCGCGTGCAGCGCACGGTGCAGCTCCGTCAGCGGCTCCAGGCGCGGCCCCTCGCCATCGCAACGTGCTTGCGCTTGGGCAATCGTTTGCATCAGGGCTGGCACGCCAGCCGCATATTTGTCGTTCAAGGCGCGCAAACGAGCGCGAAAATCCGGGTCGATCAAGGTTGCCATCGCGATACTCGCCTGAAAACGCTTACTTGGTACCGAAGATACGGTCGCCGGCGTCGCCCAGGCCCGGCACGATGTAGGCGTGGTCGTCGAGGTGCGAATCGAGCGCGGCGCAGAACATCTTGACGTTCGGGTGCGCGTTCTGGAACACGGTGACGCCTTCCGGTGCGGCCACCAGCGCCAGGAAGATGATCTGCTCGTCGGTCACGCCGCGTTTCTTCAGCACGTCGACGGCGTACACGGCCGAATTGCCGGTCGCCACCATCGGATCGCACAGGATGAAGGTGCGCTCGTTCAAGTCCGGCAGGCGCACCAGGTATTCCACGGGCATGTGGGTGGCCGGGTCGCGGTACACGCCGATGTGGCCCACGCGCGCCGACGGCACCAGGTTCAGCAGGCCATCGCTCATGCCGATGCCGGCGCGCAGGATGGGCACGATGGCCAGTTTCTTGCCCGCAATGACGGGCGCGTCGATGGTCACCAGCGGCGTCTTGATTTCGCGCGTCGTCAGCGGCAAGTCGCGCGTGATTTCATAACCCATCAGCAAGGTGATTTCCTTGAGCAATTCGCGGAAGGTGCGCGTCGACGTGTCGTGCTCGCGCATGTGGCTCAGTTTGTGCTGGATCAAGGGATGGTCGGTAATGAACAGATTGGGGAAGCGTGGATCTTGTTTCATGTTATTTTTCTTTCTCTACTCTCTGGCGCGGCGGCATGCATGGCCGCAAACGCGCTGTGCGTCGATAAAATGATGGATTCCAGCATTATCCCAGCCCACAGCCCGCCTGTGGCCGGAATTTTCGACATTGCATACAAAAATCCGCTTTCCGCGCCGCGCGGGGCCAGCGCGGCGTCCTGCCCCGCCCTCCTCAATACTCGCGCAGCGCGCGCGCCAGGATGGCCGCGCAATCGGTGCCGGCCGGCAAGCGGCCATACGCGCCGCCCGGCGCCTGCGCCAGACGCGAGTCCAGGAAAGCTTGCGCGACGCATGGCGGCGCGTGGCGCAGCAGCAAGCCGCCCTGCACGGCCAGCACGATGCGTTCGGCCAGCCGCCTGGCGCCAAATTCATCCGTTTGCGCCCCGTCCAGGTCGGCCAGCAGGCGCGCGCGGTAGCCGGCGAACGTGGCATCGTCATCGCCGGCCAGCGCCAGCTCGGCCGCCAGGGCATCGCGCGCGGCCGGCGACTTGCCGAACGCGCGCAAGACATCGAGACACATGACGTTGCCCGAGCCTTCCCAGATCGAGTTGACGGGCAGCTCGCGGTACAGGCGCGCCAGCGGCGCGTCTTCCACGTAGCCGGTGCCGCCCAGCACTTCCATGGCTTCCGCGCCGAAGCCGGGGCCGCGCTTGCAGATCCAGTACTTGCCGGCCGGCGTCAGCACGCGCGCCAGCATGGCTTGCTGCGGATCGTCCTTTTCATCGAAGCAACGCGCCAGGCGCAGCGCGAGCGCGGTGGCCGCTTCCGATTCCAGCGCCAGGTCGGCCAGCACGTTCTGCATCAGCGGCTGCTCGACGAGCGGCTTGCCGAACGCGGCCCGCTGGCGCGCATGGTGCAGCGCCTGGCTCAAGGCGGCGCGCATGATGCCGGTGCTGCCCAGCACGCAATCGAGGCGCGTGTGGCTGGCCATTTCCAGTATCGTGGGGATCCCCCGCCCCGGCTGGCCCACCAGCCAGCCGTAGGCGTTGGCGAACTCCACTTCCGACGACGCATTCGAGCGGTTGCCCAGCTTGTCCTTCAGGCGCTGCACGCGGATGGCGTTGCGGCTGCCGTCGGGCAGGAAGCGGGGCAGGAAAAAGCACGACAGCCCCTCCTCGTCCGCCTGCGCCAGGATCAGATGGGCATCGCTTTGCGGCGCCGAAAAAAACCACTTATGGCCGACGATGCGCCAGGCGCCGTCCGCCTGCCCGCCAAACAGGGTGCGCGCCTCGGCCGGCGGCACGCGCGTGGCCCGCGTCGTGTTGCTGCGCACGTCGGAGCCGCCCTGCTTTTCCGTCATGCCCATGCCGACCAGGGCGCCGCGCTTCTGCTCCACGGGCAGCGAGCGGGGGTCGTAGTGGCGCGACAATATCTTCGGCAGCCAGCGCTCGGCAATTTGCGGCAGATCAAGGGCCTGGCGCAGGGCCGGCACCGAGGCATACGTCATCGTCACCGGACATTGCGTGCCGTTTTCCAGCTGCCCCACTAATAGATAGGCGGCCGCGCGCGCCACCTGGGCGCCCGGACCGGGCGCGGCCCATGGCGAGGCATGCGCGCCGGCGCCGACGAGGATGGCCATCAGCTCATGCCAGGCCGGGTGGAACAGCACTTCGTCGATGCGGCGCCCGGCGCGGTCGAACTGCTGCAGCTCCGGCGTATGGATATTCGCCAGGCGCGCCAGCGCGATCGTCTCGGCGCGGCCCAGCCTTTCGCCCAGCGCATCGAGTTCCTGCAGCGCGGCGCCGCCGCCCTCGCGCAGCAGCGCCTCGATCAGCGCCGGATCGCAGGCGAACAGGTTGACGTTCTCGAACGGCGTCGCCTGGTTGAAAACTTCATGCGTGTCAAAGGCATTCATGGCTGTCTCCCGCGATTTGTTATCATGGCGCCCTCGCCGCCGCTGGCGCACCGTGCATCCCGTCTGCCAGCCAGACTAGCGCAAACGCGCGGGCGGGGCAAGCGCGCCGCAGCGGTGCGATGAGGGGTGAAACGGGGCCACGCAAAAAGCTTCCTGATTTTTTTCAGGGAAGACAGGATTATTTATAAAACCTGAAGCAATGTTGCTCTATTTCATGTATTCGGGTGCTTTTCAATGATACATTTCGTGTGGATCGCGTTCCCATAGTCACTCTAGCCTGCTATTGCGGCAAGCTGCCCTACGCACTACTCCCGTTGGCTCCCGGCAATGCGCCGGAAGCCGGCACTGATAAAGAAGGTAAAAGCCAGCACGATGTTTTCCAGTACCCCATCCGCCGCCCACCGCGAGGCTCGCCACGAGTTGGACAACCTCATGGAAGAGGCAGGCGACGTCGTGTTCCGGCTCGATGCGGACGGCCTGATCCTGTTCGCCAGCAAACGCGCGGCCACCCTGTTCGGCGCGGCCAATGGCCTGGGCGGCCATTTGCTGCTGCCGCTGGCGGCCGAAGCGTCGCGCGCCGCGCTGCAAGCGGCACTGGAAGACGCCCTGGCCGAACCGGGACGCCTGGAAGTGCGGCTGCAAACGCCGGACCAGGAAATCTGGTTCGAACTGCGCCTGTCTTCCTATATGAACGCGGCCGGCGTCGCCGAATTGCTGGTGGTCGGGCGCGACACCTCGGCCCAGCACAGCACGGAAGAACGGCTGCGCCACATGGCCACGCACGATGCCCTGACCGGCTTGCCGAACCGCCTGCTGCTGTCGGACCGCATCCGCATGGTGATCGCCCAGGCCGCGCGCTCGGGCCAGGGCTTTTCCGTCGCCACCATCGGCCTCGATGGCTTCAAGAAGGTCAACGATGGCCTCGGCCATCCGGTCGGCGACGCCGTGCTGCGCCTGGCCGCCGCGCGCCTGCGCAAGACCCTGCGCGACAGCGACACCCTGGCGCGCGTGGGCGGCGATGAATTCGTCGCCGTGCTGCCCGGCAGCGCCACCGACGCGCAGATCAAGCTGGTGACGGGCCGCCTGCTGGCCACCCTGCAGGCGCCGTTCGAGGTCGATGGCCACACGATTTACATTGGCGCATCCGTCGGCGTGGCGATCTATCCGCTGCACGCGGAAGACGAAGTGCGGCTGGTGGCGCTGGCCGATGCGGCCATGTCGCGCGCCAAGGAAACGGGCAAGGCCCGCTGCCTGGTCTACAGCCCGCGCCTGAACGGCCCGTCGGAACACGATATCTCGCTGGAAGCGGCCATGTTCCACGCCGTGCGCGAAGGCGAATTCCTGCTCTTCTACCAGCCCATCGTCGACGCCCACACGCGCCAGATCCAGGGCTTTGAAACCCTGATGCGCTGGAAGCACCCCACCCTGGGCCTGGTGCCGCCCGTGCGCTTCATCCCCATCGCCGAGGCGAATGGCCTGATCAACCTGCTGGGCGCCTGGGCCCTGAAGGCGGCCTGCGTGCAGCTCAAGCAGTTCCAGGAAGTGGCCAGGCGGGCGCTGTACATCTCCGTCAATATCAGTCCGCGCCAGTTCCGCAACGACAAATTCCTCGACGTGCTGGACGACGCCATCGCCTTTTCGGGCCTCTCCGGCGAACACCTGGTGCTGGAAATCACGGAAGGCACGCTGATGATCGACCCCGTGCACGCGGAAACCATCCTCGGCAAGATGACGGAGCGCCGCGCGCGCATCGCCATCGACGATTTCGGCACCGGCTATTCCTCGCTGGCCTACCTGAAGCGCTTTCCCATTTCCGTGCTGAAGATCGACCGCACCTTCATCAAGGACTTGCCGGAATCGAGCAAGGATGCGGCCATCTGCAACACGATTCTCGACCTGGCCAAGCATTTGAATTTGTCCGTGGTGGCCGAGGGCGTGGAAACGGAGGAGCAGATGCACTTCATGGAATCGCGCGGCTGCCACTATGTGCAAGGCTACCTGACGGGCAAACCGATGCCGGCCCACGCGGCGCTATCGGCCTTGAGCGACAAAACCTATGCGGCGCTGGTGCCCACGCCGCCTGCCAATGAGCTGCGCGGAGGTGTGCAATGAACCCTGGCCATTTCACGGCGCCGACCCAGCTCGGCAAAAACACCCTGGAACTGCTGTGGGCGCGCACGCGCCAGCAGGGCGACATGCCCGGCTTCGCCAAGGCCATCAGCGCCATCCTCGGCGCCATGCGCGGCGAGGATGACCACGAATTCGACATCACGCAAACGGTGCTGTCGGACCCTGTCCTCACGCACAAGGTGCTGCGCCTGGCCAACAGCGGCATGTATTCGGCCTTCGGCCAGCGGGTCAACACGGTGTCGAAAGCCGTGCTGGTGCTCGGCATCGACGCCATCGGCCACCTGGCGCTGGGCCTGAAACTGATCGAGGAACTGTCGCAGGCCTCGCCGGACTCCGTCAGCGCCCACGTGGAAATGGAAAAGGCCGTGCTGGCCGGCATGGTGGCGCAGCAGGTGGCCACCAGCGCCGGCAGCCTGCAGGCCGAACAGGCCGTCGTCTGCTCGATGCTGCACACCCTGGGCCGCATGATGGTGACGTTCTACATGACGGACTTCTGGGCCCGCATGCAGGCGCACGCCGGGCCCGGCAACGAGGCGGCCGCCGCGCGCGAGATCCTCGGCCTGTCGCTGCCGGAAGTGGGCTATGCCACGGCCGCCCACTGGGGCTTGCCGCAGCACCTGATCAACGGCATGCGCCCGATGGATCCGTCGCCCGACAATTCCCCCGTCAGCGGCGCCGACTGGATGGCGGGCCTGTCGACGATGGCGGCGCGCTGCGCCGACTCGCTGTGGCATGACGATGCGGCCGGCGCGGCCCAGGTGCACGCGCTGATCGACAATTATGCGGGCACGCTGGGCATCGCCGCCAACGACCTGGGCGTGGCGGTGGACAAGGCCAAGATGATGGCGGCGGCCGACCTGTCGATCGCGCCGCTGTCGAAGCCGGCCGAACGGCGCGCGCGCCAGCTGGCGTCCACGCGCATGCGCGCCGAGGGCAACCGCGTGCTGATCAGCGGCCTGGCCGACCTGCGCGGCGCCATCGGCAGCGCCAGTCCCGGGCAAATGGTCTCGATGGCGCTGGAAACGCTGCACCAGGGCTTTGATTTTTCGCGCTCGGTGGCGTTCGTGCGCAACCACAAGGACCACTTGTATTCGGCGCGCATCAGCATGGGCGAAGGCATGGCCGACCTGCAGGATTTGATGGTGTTTGGCGACACGTATGAACCGAACGTCTTCCACGCGGCCCTCAATAGCGACCGCGTGATCTTCATCGACAATGCGCGCGACCCGAAATTCGCCGCCAAGCTGCCGCAATGGTGGAAGGCCACGCTGTCGGAAGCGCGCAGCTTCGTCGTGCTGCCGCTGTCGGCCAACGGCCACCCGACGGGATTCCTGTACGGCGACTGGGACGACAGCTTCCCGCCGATCCAGCTGAACCAGACGGAATTCAACCTGATCAACGATATCCGGGCGTTGCTGGTGCAGTCGGTGGAAATGCGCCACCAATTGGAGTTGGTGGCAAACAAGGTGGCGTGACAGGAAACGCCGGCAATGGTGTCGGATTACGCGCAGGCGCTAATCCGACCTACACGCTAAGCCGACCTGCATGGCTGCGATGCTCACCGTACTCAAATACGGTTGCCCTTCTCAGCCACCTCTCCCTTCCGCTCGTTACGGTTTTGTCAGGTGTCGCAAGCGTCGTTCTTAAACGAGAAAGCAACCATCAAGGTCGTAGGTCGGATCTGGTCGTAGGTCGGATTAGGGCCGCAGGCCCGTAATCCGACAACCCTCACTTACTTCAACTTCGGCGTAGAAACAGACACATCGCCGCATTGCGCGCGGTGCATCAGGGCGTGGTCGATCAGCACCAGCGCCAGCATGGCTTCGGCGATCGGCGTGGCGCGGATGCCCACGCAGGGGTCGTGGCGGCCGAACGTTTCCACCATCACGGGATTGCCCTCTTTATCGATCGAGCGGCGCGGCGTGCGGATCGACGACGTCGGCTTGATGGCGATCGACACGCTGATATCCTGCCCCGTCGAGATACCGCCGAGCACGCCGCCGGCGTTATTGCCGATGAAACCTTCGGGCGTCAGTTCATCGCCGTGTTCCGAGCCCTTTTGCGCCACCGAATCGAAGCCGGCGCCGATTTCCACGCCCTTGACGGCATTGATGCCCATCATGGCGTAGGCGATGTCGGCGTCGAGCTTGTCGTAGATGGGCTGGCCCAGGCCGACGGGCACGTTTTGCGCGATCACGTCGATGCGCGCGCCGATCGAATCGCCGTCGCGGCGCAGCTGGTCCATGGCGTCTTCCATGCGCGCGATCAGGTCCGCGTCGGCGCTGGCGGCAAAGAAGGGGTTCGCATGCACGTGTTCCCACGACTGGAACGGCACGGCAATGTCGCCCAGCTGGCTCATGCAGCCCTTGAACGTGGTGCCGTACTGCTGCAGCAGCCATTTCTTGGCGATCGCCGCCGCGCCCACGACGGGCGCCGTCAGGCGCGCCGACGAGCGTCCGCCGCCGCGCGGGTCGCGCACGCCGTATTTATGCCAGTAGGTGTAATCGGCGTGGCCGGGACGGAAGCTTTCCGCGATATTGCCGTAATCCTTGCTGCGCTGGTCTTCATTGCGGATCAGCAGCGCGATGGGCGTGCCCGTCGTCACGCCCTGGTACACGCCGGAGAGGATTTCCACCGTATCCGATTCCTGGCGCTGCGTCACGTGGCGCGAAGTGCCCGGTTTGCGGCGGTCCAGCTCGGGCTGGATATCGGCTTCCGACAGGACCAGGCCCGGCGGACAGCCGTCGATCACGCAACCGATGGCCGGGCCATGCGATTCGCCGAAAGTGGTAACAGTAAACAGCTTGCCAAAAGAGTTGCCGGACATAGTAGGGAGATGTGAGGACTGGAAAACTCAATTCTACCAGCCGCGGGGCATGCCATGCCGCTAATGCCACGCCAGCGCCCGATATTCGCGCGCGTGTCCGCCCTCGCTGCCGCCATTTGCCGCGCAGGAATCGCCATTTTTAAATCCCGCGTTTTTTTTCGTATGAAAAATGCCAGATATGAGTTGCAATCATGCAAAACAATAAATATTGCCCCACAGAATAGGCTTAAAAAAACATTTTGCTTATTAAATAGCTATATACTTGGATCAAAGCGCGCTACACAATACTGGTTGCCAAACCAGATTTGTGCAGCGCCGAGAGCGCGTCACAAAATGCCCAGGGCCAGGCGTCGTTGCCAAAGAGAGTACGCGAGTACGGCGAGGCAAAGCGCCACGGCAATTGAGTGCTGTTTTGGCTGCCCCTGAGTGCATCAGAAATGCCCAGGGCTAGGCGCGCTGCCGAAGTCAGTACGCGAGTACGGCGAGGCAGCGCAACAACGCCATGGACATTTCTGATGTGCTCACATTCCGTACTGAGTCATCCAGGAGAAGCTATACATGCCCGCACCGATCATCCCCCTTGACGCCAACAAGGACGATCACGACGACCTGGTATTTCTCGATGAGCAACCAGCGCTGCCGCTGGCCGCCGCGCCGCGCAGCGTCTGGCGGGTGATGATCATCGACGACGATGAAGACGTCCACTCCACCACCACTTTCGCGCTGGGCAACCTGGAAATGCAGCACCGTCCGCTGGAATTCGTGCATGCCTACTCGGCCGGCCAGGCGCGCGAACTGCTCAAGCACGAGAACGACATCGCCGTCATCCTGCTCGACGTGGTGATGGAACAGGACGACGCCGGCCTGCACCTGGTGCGCTACATCCGCGAAACCCTGAAGATGACGGACGTGCGCATCATCCTGCGCACGGGCCAGCCCGGTTATGCGCCGGAAATCGACGCCATCCGCGATTTCGACATCAACGACTACAAGACCAAGTCGGAATTGACGCGCATCAAACTGTTTACCACGGTGACGGCCGCCATCCGCTCGTACGAACAGATCCGCTCGATCAGCAGCAGCCGGCGCGGCCTGGACCAGATCGTGCACGCCAGCACGCAGCTGATGGCCCTGCATGGTGTGCAGAATTTCTCGGCCGGCGTGCTGGCGCAGATCGCCGACCTGCTGGGCATCCGCGCCGACGGCGTGCTGTGCGTGCAGGAACTGCTCGACAGCGGCGCCAAGGAATTGCTCGTCTCGGCCTGCACGGGCAGCTTTTCCGGCCTGCCGCACAGCGCCCTGTGCGGCCTGCAAAACCCGCGCGTGATGGCCGCCATCGAACACACGCTGGCACAGCGGCGCAATGTGTACGCGCACGATTACGCCACCCTGTACTTCGCCGGCAAGTCGAGCCGCGACGCGGCCGCCTACCTGCTGCTGCCGCGCCCCCTCTCGGCCATCGATGAAAGTCTGCTGGAAGTATTCTGCAGCAATGTCGCCGTCGGCCTGGACAATGTCGAGCTCGTGTCGCACCTGCATAACGCGGCCTTCTACGACAACCTGTCGAAGCTGCCCAACCGCACGCGCCTGGTGGAAATCCTCGACGCCACCCTGGCCGGCCCCGCGCGCGACGACGCCACCCTGTCGCTGGTCGACCTCGACCACTTTGCCGAAACCAACGATGCGCTGGGCCACCAGTTCGGCGACCTGCTGCTCGTCGCCGTGGCGGGCCGCCTGCAAACGGAACTGGGGTCGCAGCTGACCGTGGCGCGCCTGGGCGGCGACATCTTCTGCGTGCTCGGCGACTCGTCGCAAGTCAATCCCGCCAACATCCTGGCCCTGTTCCAGGCGCCGTTCTGCATCGACGGCCAGGACGTGCAACTGTCCGCCACCCTGGGCCTGGTGCGCCTGGGCGAACATGCGGGCACGGGCGCGGACGCGCTGAAGGATGCCGACATCGCGCTGAAGCGGGCGAAAAGCCAGCAGCGGGCCGGGCACTTCTATTTCTCGCGCAGCATGGGCATCGAAATCCGCGAACGCGTGCGCATGATGCACGCGCTGCGCACGGCCTTCAGCCAGGGCCAGCTGTTTGTCGTGTACCAGCCGCAGATCGACCTGACCACGCGCCGCCCCGTCGGCGCGGAAGCGCTGCTGCGCTGGCAGACGCCGGACGGCAAGTTCATCTCGCCCGACCGCTTCATCCCCATCGCCGAGTATTCGGGCATCATCATCGACCTCGGCGAATGGGTGTTGCGCACGGCCTGCCGCGAACTGGTGCTGCTGCGCGAACAGGGCCACCGCAACTTCGTCATGTCCGTCAACGTGTCGCAGGTGCAATTCCGCCATCCGCTGTTCCTGGAAATGCTGCGCGCGGCGCTGGAAGAGACGCAGGCGCCGCCCGAATTCATCGAGCTGGAAATCACGGAATCGATGGCCATGGAAGAGCCGGATTTATTGATCAAGATGTTGTGGCAGATCAAGCAGACGGGCGTGAGCATCGCCATCGACGACTTCGGCACGGGCTTCTCGTCGCTGTCCTACCTGCAGCGCCTGCAGGTCGACCGTCTGAAGATCGACCGCGCCTTCGTCACGGAAATCACGGGCTCCGCGCGCGGCAGCAGCATCGCCGAGATGGTGATACAGCTGGGCCGCAACCTGGGCCTGGCCGTCATCGCGGAAGGCGTGGAAGACGAGCGCCAGGCGCAGATCTTGCAGGCGCTGGGCTGCCCGATGGCGCAAGGCTTCCTGTTTGCCCGTCCCATGACGGCTGCGGCGCTGGGCAGCTGGCTGAACAATGAGGCGCTGCAGGGCGCGGCGTAAACGCCGCATCTTGCCCCTGGAATGCAAAACGCCGGCGATGCCGGCGTTGCTTTAACTGCAAGGAATGAATTCAGTCGGTAGTTTCGGCCGGCCAGTCGCGGATATACGCCTTGAGCATCTGGTTTTCAAAGCTTTGCGCTTCCAGCACGGCGCGCGCCACGTCGTAGAAGGAGATGACGCCCAGCAAGGTCTTGGCGTTCATCACGGGCAGGTAGCGCGCGTGCTTTTCCAGCATGATGCGGCGCACTTCGTTCACTTCCGTATCGGGAGTGACGGTGATCGGGTGGTCATCCATGTGCTTGCGCACGGTGCCGCCGCCGATCTGGCCCGCGTTTTCGTGCAGCGCGTTCAACACTTCGCGGAAGGTCAGCATGCCGACCAGGTCGCCAAATTCCATGACCACCAGCGAACCGATGTCTTTTTCAGCCATGGTATTGGCCGCGTCAAGCAAGGGCTGGTCAGGCGTGACCGTGTAGAGAATATTGCCCTTGACTTGGAGAATTTCAGATACTTTCATATTGGCCGTCCTGTCCGCGTGATTGGTATTTTAGTTATTCTAAGCCCTTACTGCGACTGTAGCCTATGCCTGCGGAAAAATCCAGCCTTGCGCACAATCAAATCGAGGGGGATTGCGCGCAACATTGCGTCACGCGCGGCGGCGGAACCAGCCGGCTATCGACAGGCGCTCCCGCGCCGTCGGCAGTACCTCGTGCAGCATCTCGCCCGACAGGAACATGGCCATGCGCCCCGCTACCGGCGCCACGTCCACCACGGGCGCGCCCTGCGGGTGCAGGCGCAGCGCGCCGCCGTGCGCGGGCAGCCAGTCATCGTTGAGGTACAGCACGACGGAAACGGTGCGCTTGTCGTCGTCGCGGAAGCGGTCCAGATGGGCGCGGTAAAAGGCGCCCGGCGCATACAGGGCGAAATGGCTTTCATACTCGTCCAGTCCCAGGAACAGCTCGCGGTTCAGGGTCAGGCGCAGCGCTTCCATATGCTCGAGGTAACGGTCGCAGGCGGCGGAACGCCCCGCTTCCAGCCATTCGATATGGTCGCCGCGGATATCCGGCTGCAGCAAGGGCGCGTGGCCGCTGCCCACGCCGGCGCCCTTCATGTTGCCGTTGAGCATGGATTGCACGCACTCGGCGGCCAGCTGGCGACTGAGTTCAGGAGGAATGAAATGCTCTTGCATGACCCAGCCTGCGTGGCACAGGCCGTCGGCGACAGATGGTCCGGGTACGGCGAGGGCGCCGTCGAACGATGGTGCGGGCATAAAATCTTTCCTGGTGAACATGCAATGAGAGTGCGCCTGAAGCCCAGGATTTCGCTTGCATGCAGCCGCCTTCCCCACGGCGCGGCGCACGCGCGAGGGTGAAACAACCCGAATATCGCTGACCCGATATGCTACCACCGCCGCCCCGCGCCGGTCACTTTTTTTCGACTTCAAGTTACACCACTTAGCCGCCAGCACGGCGCCATGCGCCCTGCACGCATGCCCTTTTGCTCGGCGGCAAATCCGGGTACGATCTGGCCACACTAATATTTGGCGGAGACACCACCATGAGCGGCCCGAAATACCCCGGTTTCGATACCCTATCCCTGCACGCGGGCGCCGCGCCCGACCCGGCCACGGGCGCGCGCGCCACGCCGATCCACTTCACGTCCTCGTTTGCCTTCAAGAGTTCGGATCACGCGGCTTCGCTGTTCAACATGGAGCGCGCCGGCCATGTGTACTCGCGCATCTCGAATCCCACCAATGCCGTGCTGGAAGAGCGCATCGCCGCCCTCGAAGGCGGCGTGGCCGGCATCGCCACGGCCAGCGGCCAGGCCGCCATGCACCTGGGCCTGTCCACCATCGCCGGCGCCGGCTCGCACATCGTCGCCTCGCGCGCCCTGTACGGCGGCTCGCACAACCTGCTGTCCTATACATTAAAACGCTTCGGCATCGAGACGACGTTCGTCGATCCGCGCGATCCGGATGCCTGGCGCGCCGCGATCCGTCCGAACACCAAGGTGCTGTTCGCGGAAACCCTGGGCAATCCCGGCCTCGACGTGCTGGACATCCCGACGGTCGCCGCGCTCGCGCACGAGCATCATCTGCCGCTGATGCTCGACTCCACCTTCACCACGCCGTATCTGCTGCGTCCCTTCGAGCATGGCGCCGACCTGGTGTTCCATTCTGCCACCAAGTTTTTATGCGGCCATGGCACGGCCATCGGCGGCTTGCTCGTCGACGGCGGCACCTTCGACTGGCAGGCGGCCTACGACAGGATGGGCCGCTTTGCCGAACTGTGCGAACCGTATGACGGCTTCCACGGCATGGTCTTCGCCGAGGAATCGACGGTGGCGCCGTTCGCCCTGCGCGCGCGGCGCGAGGGCTTGCGCGACTTCGGCGCCGTCATGAGCCCGCACAACGCCTTCGCCGTGCTGCAAGGCGTGGAAACCCTGGGCTTGCGCATGGACCGCCACGTGGCCAACACGCGCAAGGTGATCGACTTCCTGCTGGCCAATCCCGCCGTGGAGTCCGTGTCCTACCCCGAACTGCCCTCGCATCCCGATTACGCACTGGCCAAGACCCTGCTGCCGAAAGGCGCCGGCGCCGTCTTCACCTTCAGCCTGCGCGGCGACCGCGCGGCCGGCCAGCGCTTCGTCGACAGCCTGAAAATCTTCTCGCACCTGGCCAACGTGGGCGACGCCAAGTCGCTCGTCATCCATCCCGCCTCCACCACGCACTTCCGCGTGCCCAACGAACAGCTGGCGCAGGCCGGCATCACGCAGGGCACCATGCGCTTGTCCGTGGGACTGGAAGACGCGGACGATTTGATCGAAGACCTGGCCCGTGGCCTGAAACTGTCGCAGAAAGGCGCCTGAAATGCTGTTCACCATCGACCATACCGTCGCCTACTGCTACACGGGCGGCAAGGCTTTTGACCCAAATCAGCCGACGGCCGTCTTCATCCACGGCGCGCAGAACGACCATTCCGTGTGGGCCCTGCAGACGCGCTATTTCGCCCACCATGGCTGGAACGTGCTGGCCGTCGACCTGCCCGGCCATGGCCGCAGCCTGGGCGCGGCGAAAGCCAGCGTCGAGGAACTGGCGCGCTGGATACTGGCCGTGCTGGACGCGGCCGGCGCAGACAAGGCCATGCTGGCCGGCCACAGCATGGGCTCATTGATCGCGCTGGAAGCGGCCTTCCAGGCGCCGCAGCGGGTCAGCCGGCTCGCCATGCTCGGCTCGACCTACCCGATGAAGGTGTCGCCGGCGCTGCTGGAAACCTCGCTGCACGATGAACAGGCGGCCATCGACATGGTCAATATCTGGTCGCATTCGTCGATCGCGCAAAAGCCGTCGTTCCCCGGCCCGGGCTTCTATGCCATGGGCGGCGCGCGGCGCCTGAAGCAGCGCATCGCCGCCATCAACCCGCAGCACGTGTTCCATACGGACTTTTATGCCTGCAATGCGTACGCGAACGGCGAAATCGCCGCCGCTTCGGTACACTGCCCGACTTTATTCATTTTCGGCGCGCGCGACATGATGACGCCGCCCAAATCGACCCGGCTGCTGACCTCAGGCATCGCGCATGGCCAGGCGGTGCAGGTCGACAGCGGGCATGAGTTGATGGCCGAGCAGCCGGACGCCGTGCTCGACGCGCTGTTTGCGTTTGCGCAAACAGCGCCCGCGTGAGGCGCTGGACACTGGTACCCGCGTGGCGGCGGCAGCTTGCCACGCCCATTTTTAGGATAGATGCATGATGTTGTTGGACACCCTGCTGGACGAACTGACTGGCCGCGGCAGCGGCACGGAAGCGGCGCGGCACGAACGCTACACCTGGCTGGAACAGCTGCGCTGCGATAACCCGCAAGCGGCCGAAGGCGGCCCCATGGCCGGCATACCGGGCTACCACTGGTACCGCCTGCCGCAAGCCGTCACCGTGGCGGGCTGCCGCAGCGACCTGCTGGTCGGCACCCTGAACGCCCAATACCTGGTCTTCGAAGGCCGCCATGCGCCCGCGTTCGCGGCCGCACTGGGCCTGCAATACGACGCCAATAACCGCATCGACCGGCCCGGCGGCCTCGACGAACTGCTCGACGCCTATGCGGAACAGGCCGATGGCGGCTGGACCACTGTGCCCGCCGCCCGGCAGGGCATGCCGCTGGCGGGCTGGGACGACGTGTACTTCCGCGTGCGCGACCTGAGCGACGGCAAGGCCATCCAGAGCGTCACCACCATCGCCTACGAGAGCAGCCGCTTTCCCGGCTATACCCTGCTGGGCACGACCATGGTGGGCGCCGGGGCCATCGCCCACGACGACGAGACGGCGCAGTATATGCGGCAAATCTTTGCCGACTGGGCCATCCAGCGCGACTGCGCCAACGCCTGCGCGCCGTCCTCCGCGCCGTGGCACTGTACGCCGCGCCAGGCGCCGCCCGCGCCGTTCGGCACTCCGTTTGATTTCGCGCGCAACCTGGCCTACCTCGACGCCCTGCTGGCAGCGTATGCACGGGCGCAGGCGCTGGACGATGGCGGCGATGACGGCTACTGGGCCTGTGCGGCCGCCAGCGCCGCTTACCAGGCGTTTTCGCTGCGCTACACGGCAGGCTTGCCCTTGCCCGAGGTGGAAACGGCGCTGGAAGCGGCCATCGCCGCCTGCGAATCGGCGCGCGCGGCCCTGGCCGCAGCCTACGATGACGACGCCTTGCCCGCCTTTGATTTCGAACAGCTGACCGACTATGCGCGCACCCTGCAACTGCTGGGGGCCAGCCTGCTGTTCGGCCGCCACGACCTGGCCGCGCGCCTGGCCGCGCTGCAAACGGCCTTCGATGGCGAGGATGGCGTGTATGAGGCGCTGCTGTCTGCCATCGATCCGCGGCGTCCCGCCGTCGAGGAGTGGTATTTCGCCGAACCCTACTCGGCCCTGTACGACTGCCTGCACGCGGACGATGCAACGCTGCAGCTGGAATACCTGCAAGACTACCTGGCCAGCTGGCACGGCGCGCTGGTGCAGGAAGACTGGTTCAACGGCCATCTGCGCGCGCAGGGCCTGGGCGGCTATTACGGCCTGTGGGCCTTCGAGGCGGCCGCCGTGGCGCAACGCCTGGGACTCGATCGCGGCGCGCTCGCGCACTGGCTCATGCCGCCCGCCCCCTGAACCGTCCCTACCCTTCATTTTCAGACAGATCCATGATCAATACCGCAGCCCTGTTCGGCACCGCCGTCCTGCCCGGCCAAGCCGATTTCGACACCGACACGATTACCGGCCTGGCCGAATGGCGGCTGGACACGCCCATGCTGTTCAAGCTGCTCATCGGCGACGGTGCACAAGCCGTCGCCTGGCCCGTCTACGGCGATGGCGAGGACTGCGCCTGCGTGCTGGCCGCGCCGATGGCGCAGGCGCAGGCCAGCTGGCAAGCCTTGTCCGCACTGATGGACAAGCCGCGCGACGCGGCCGCCATCGTCGCGCGCAGCGCCATCGGCGCCCTGCTGGCCGGCGGCCAGCCGTGGCTGGTGCTCGATTGCGTGCAGCTGATCCCGCACGATATCGACACGCCGGCATACGCGGCCGCGCTCGAGGCCCTGCGCGCCGAAGCGCAAGCGTTGCACTCGGCCCTGCTGCGCGGCGACCGGGAAGCGCTGGCGCCGCTGCTGGCCGCCGGCGCCGCATCGCCCGCGACCGGCTACTGGTCGGCCACGACCAGCGCGCAGCTGGCCGATGTCGAGGAACTCGACACGGACGAACTACCCTTCCTGCAGGGCCTGGAAGTGCGCAAGTGGATTGAGGACGCGCTGTGCTACGAAGTGGCCAGGGCCGGACAGCCCGAACTGCTGGGCATGGTCACGCCGTACGGCCGCTGGATCGTGCCGCTGTCGCTGAACGCGGTTGCGCTGGACAGCCACGACGCGGACGATGGCTGGATCACCTACGCCACGGCCGCCCAGCCCGATGCGCACGGCGTGCTGGACCTGAACGGCACGGTGGTGCTGCCGCCCGCCCCCGGCGCCCTGTACGTGATCTCCCCCCACCTGCTGCAGCAGATCGCGCCGGACGGCGCCAGCCGTCTGCTGCGCCTGCCCGATGGCGCGCTGCTGATCGACGGCGTGGACAATATCGGCCAGCGCGACGATGGCCATATCGACATCGAACGCCAGACGAAGGATGACGACGAGCGCAATGTCTGCGGCGTGATCGACGCCACGGGCAAGGTGCTGCTGCCGACCGCCTACAGCTCCGTGCAGGACTTCGGCACGAAAAAGAAGATCGCCATCGTCAGCCAGCGCATAGCCGGGCGCTACCTGTTCGGCCTGGCCAACGCCAAGGGCGAGCTGCTGGCACCGTGCCGGTATGAAGCCATCGATTGCGCCACCACCTCGTCGCCGCCCAGGCTGCGCAAGAACCTGATCTTCGCCATCGACGCGCAAGGGCTGGCGTGCATGCTGACGCCCGATGGAAAACAGGCATTCACGCCCCTGTACCCGCCCGCCCACCATTTGCGCGGCGTGGCCGTGCAAAGCGATTTTCTATATGTGGTCAAGGATGGCATGGCGTGGACCATGGATTTCACGGGCCAGTTGCTGGAGCAGCTCGACACCGTGGACAACTTCAAGGCGGCCATCACGGCCCAGCTGAGCGAGGCCATGGGACTGGGCAAGAAGAAAGCGCCGCCGCGCAACAGCTTTACGCCGGCGCAGATCCTCGCGCAAGCCGACCGCGAACAGCTGCGCGCCATGGCCGCGCTGCTCTTGCTGGGCGATGCGGCGCTGGCACAGCGCTGCGTGGAGGTGACGCTGGAAGAACTGGCGGAAGACGACCCGGAGGAGGAATACGAAGGCGACACGCCGGCAGCCGCCTGTTTCTTCCTGCTCTGGTCGACGGCCGCCCACGTGCTGGGCCACGGCACCACGCTGGACTGGAAAGCGGTCGATGAAGTGCCGCGCATCGCCCGGCATATCGACCTGCCCGCGCTGCGCGATTTCACCTGGGCCGACCAGCACGATGGCGACGCCATGGCCGACGGCCTGGCCGCCATCGCCGCCCACCTGGCGCCGCATCAGCTGCGCCTGGTCAACATGCACGGCGGCGAGGACACGTATTATCTGGGCGTGGTGCGCGCGTGCGATACGGCGGCATTCGGCAAGGTGGCGCTGCAGGCGGCCCTGCGGCCAGTGCTGCTGTGAGTTTTCGCCCCGGCGGCGGCCAGGCCGCGCCACTTCAAGACCAGGTTCCCATGCAGGCGAAAAAGTTCATCGATGATGTCAGCGCATCCAATGCCTCGCTGCTGGCCCTGTATGCGCAGGGACGGCAGGGACAAACCCGGCTGGGCGCCATGCTCGACGCGCTGGCACTGGCCGACGGCCAGCGCCAGCAAGTCCTGGCGATGATCAAGCTGGCGATCGACGACACCACCTACCAGCTCGTGTGCGGCATCGAGGGCAGCGCATCGCTCGGCGACAGCCAGCAGGATTACACGCTGCTCGATGAAGAGGGCAATACGCTGACGGGCGCGCTCGACAGCCTGCTGTACGACAGGCTCAATACCTGACTGCCCCTCAGGCGCAGCGCACTTCGCCGAAATGCTGGGCCAAGCTCATGCCAAGGCCCTCCTCCACGGCATTTTCCACCTGCGCGGCCAGCGCGGCTGCCTCTTCGGCCGCCTTGATGTCGCGCTCGTTGGTGGAGCCGGCCGGGTAGCCGGAATTGACGCGCATGCCGCCGAAGACGAATAGACGGTAGACGTCGGCCAGGGTGATGCGGTTGACGTTGCCCAGCAAGACCCAGTGGTCGGAACTGTCGGCCACGCGCTTGCCCCACTGCACGCGCACGGCGCCGTCCACGTTGACCCGGCCCACCCAGCCCTGCAGCACCATCTTGTCGAGCAGGGTTTCCATTTCCTCGAAACCCAGGCGCGTGCTGCGGCGGATCTCGGCCGCGCCCACCAGGGCCGAATCGGCGCAATGGCAAGCCTGGTGCAGCACCTTCAGGATGGCGACGGCGTCGACGAATTCGCTGCCGGGCGCCGCCTCGTACCACCAGCGCTCGTATTTCACCACGGGCAAGGCGGCCACCAGCAAGGCGCCCACCAGGGTGATCATCCAGCTCAGGTAGATCCACACGAGGAACAGCGGCAAGGCGGCCAGCGCGCCATAGATGCGCGAATACGTGGGAAATTCCTGGATGAATTCGCCGAAACCGCGCTTGGCCGCCTCGAACGCCAGCGCCGCCAGCAAGCCGCCCCACGCCGCGTCGCGCCAGTCCACGTCGCGGTTCGGCACCGTGATGTACAACAGCGTGAACGCCAGCATGGTCAGGCCGATCGACACCAGCGTGTAGAACACGGTGCCGAGGAAAGGCACGGCGCCCACCACGCCGCTGGTGGCGATGAAGACGCGCGACGTCACCGTCAGCGACACGCCCACCAGCAGCGGCCCCAGGGTGACGATGGCCCAGTACACGAGCAGACGCTTGGTCCAGCGGCGTTCCTGGCGCACGCGCCAGATGCGGTTGAAGACGCGCTCGATCAAGCTCATCATGCCCACCGAGGTGACGATCAGGGCACCCGCGCCGATGGCCGACAATCGCGTGGCCTTCGAGGCAAACGTCGTCAGGTAGTCGAGAATGGTGTTCGAAATACCCTTGGGCATCACGCTTTGCACGAAATAATCTTCCAGCGCGTGGCGGAAGGTATTAAACAGCGGAAAGGTGGTGAAGATCGCCAGGGCCAGGGTCAGCAGCGGCACCAGCGCGAACACGGTGGCAAACGTCAGGCTGCCCGCCACTTGCGGCAGGCTTTCCTCGCGCACGCGGCGGCGCGCGAACTGCAGCAGGTCGCGCGTTTCGGACCAGGTCAGGCCGCGCACGACGTCAAGCCCGATGCCCAGGGTACGCCACAGGTATTGAAAGAATGGAAGTATATATTTTAAAAACATGTTCGAAATCAGAACGGCGCCATGACAGCAGTCGTATCAGGCTGTAAAGCGCCCTATAATACCAATGATGAAGCCAACCAATCTGATTATTCTTGTATTGTTTTATTCACGCCATGGCGCCACGCGCCAATTGGCCGAATTGATTGCCCAGGGGGTGGAAAGCGTGCCTGGCTGCGATGCGCGCCTGCGTACCGTGCCCGCCGTCTCGACGGTGGCCGAGGCGACGGCGCCCGAGGTGCCGCCCGATGGCGCGCCCTACGTGGAGCTGGAAGACTTGCAGGAGTGCGCGGGCCTGGCCCTCGGTTCGCCCACGCGCTTCGGCAACATGGCCGCCGCCATGAAGTACTTCTGGGATGGCACGGCCAGCGACTGGCTGGCCGGCAGCCTGGCCGGCAAGCCCGCTTGCGTGTTCACGTCCACGGGCAGCCTGCATGGCGGCCAGGAATCGACGCTGCTGTCGATGATGATCCCCCTCTTCCACCACGGCATGCTGGTCATGGGCCTGCCCTACACCCACCCTGAACTGATGACGACGGCCACGGGCGGCTCGCCCTACGGCGCCACGCACTGGTCGGGCATAGACGGCGACAAGGCGCTCAGCGACGATGAAAAGCGCCTGGCCATCGCCCTGGGCCGGCGCCTGGCGGAAAACGCCGCGAAACTGGCGGGCGCCTGATGCACGGCGCGCTGCACAAGTATTTTCACTGGGGCGCCATCGCCAGCCTCGTCACCCTGATCGTCTGGTGCGTGCTGTGGGAAACCGTCGTCGCCCCGCTGCAGCCGGGCGGCTCCTGGGTCGTGCTGAAAGCCGTCCCGCTGCTCATTCCCCTGTATGGCGTCATCAAGCGCGACGTCTACACCCTGCAATGGTCGTCGATGGTGATCCTGCTGTACTTTACCGAGGGCGTGGTGCGCGGCTACAGCGACACGAACCGCATGTCGGCCCTGATGGCCTGGAGCGAGGCGGCCATCGTCTGCATCTACTTCTTCTGCGCCATACTGTATCTGCGCCCGTATAAAAAGGCCGCCAAGCGCATGGCCAGGGAACTGCTGGAAAAAGTGAATAAAGTGAGCATCAAAAAATGACAGACCAGACCGACTTCCTCGCCGCCTGCCGCGACCTGCTGGGCGACGCCTACGTACTGACCGGCGACGCCGACACGGCGCCCTTCCTCACCGACTGGCGCGACAGGTTCACCGGCAAGGCCCTGGCCGTGCTGCGTCCCGCCACGGTGGAACAGGTGGCCGGCGTGCTGCGCGCCTGCGCGCAATGGCGGATTCCCGTCGTGCCGCAAGGCGGCAACACGGGCCTGGTCCTGGGCAGCATCCCCGACGCGGCCGGCACGGCCATCGTGCTGTCGCTGGCGCGCCTGAACGGCATCCGCGCGCTCGATCCCGTCAACCGCACCATCACGGTTGACGCAGGCTGCATCCTGCAAACCATCCAGGAAGCGGCCACCGCCGCCGGCTGCCTGTTTCCCCTGTCGCTGGCGGCCGAGGGCAGCTGCACCATCGGCGGCAATCTGGCCACCAACGCGGGCGGCACGGCCGTGCTGCGCTACGGCAACACGCGCGAGCTGTGCCTGGGCCTGGAAGTGGTCACGCCGCAAGGCGAGATCTGGAGCGGCTTGCGCGGTTTGCGCAAGGACAATACCGGCTACGATTTGCGCGACCTGTACATCGGCGCCGAGGGGACCTTGGGCGTGATCACGGGCGCGGTGATGAAGCTCTACCCGCAACCGAAAGCCTGCATCACGGCGCTGGCCGCCATGCCCTCGCCCGCCCACGCCCTGCGTCTGTTAAGCCTGATGCAGGACCATTGCGGCGCCAGCCTGACGGGTTTTGAACTGATGTCGCAGTACTGCCTGCAGCTGGTGGCCGAGCAGTTCCCGCAGCTGCCGCGCCCCTTTGCCGAAGCGCACGGCCAGTACGTGCTGCTCGAACTGTCCAGCAGCCAGTCCGAGGCGCACGCCGTGGAATTGCTGGAAGCGAGCATCGGCGCGGCCCTCGAAGACGGCTTGATCGACGACGCCGTCGTCGCCAGCTCCGTGGCGCAATCCGAAGGCCTGTGGCAGCTGCGCGAGCACATTCCGCTGGCGCAGGCGCAAGCCGGCAAGAACATCAAGCACGACATCTCGCTGCCGATTTCGCGCATCGCCGATTTCATCACCGTCACGGATGCGGCCCTGGCAGCGGCCTTCCCCGGCTGCCAGCTCGTATGCTTCGGCCACCTGGGCGACGGCAACCTGCATTACAACGTGGCGCCGCCAGCCGGCATGACCGATGGCGACTTCCTTGCCAACCAGGATGCCATCAACCGCATCGTGCACGACCGGGTGGACGGCTTTGGCGGTTCCATCTCGGCCGAACACGGCATCGGTGCCCTGAAAAAGGCGGACCTGGCGCACTACAAGTCGCCGCTGGAACTGCAGCTGATGCGCGCCGTCAAGCAGGCGCTGGACCCGCAAAACATCATGAATCCTGGGAAGATATTGTGAAGTCGTCGTCTATCGTGCCGATGCTGTTCGCCTGTCTGGCCAGCGTGGCCGGCCAGGCTGGCGCGCAGGGCGTGTACAAATGCGTGAAGGATGGCCAGACCAGCTATGGCGAAACACCGTGCACGGGGGGCCAGCTGCAAATCCTCGAGGTACCCGCGCCGCCGCCTGCCGTCGACAAGGGCGCGGCCACGCGCCAGGAACGGGTGGCCAGCCAGATGGAAGCGGCGCGCAAGCAGCGCGAGAAGGTCGAAGACCAGGCCCGCGAACGGGCCGCCAGGCAGCTCGAGGCGCGCGACAAGCACTGCGCCCAGCTGCGCCTCGACCAGAAATGGGCGGCGCAGGACGCCGTCGGCGCCGGCGACAAAACCCGCGATGCGGCGCAGCTCAAGGCGCGGCGCGCCGGCGAGCGCCTGGCCATCGAGTGCCTGAATTGACCCGGCAGCCGGGCCCGCCCGCGTCCCCGCGCCTGCTGTCGCGCTGGCTGCTGCTGGGCGAATGGCGCGCCCATCCCGTGCGCGCCCTCGTCGCCATCCTGGCCATCGCCATCGGCGTGTCGCTGGGCTTTGCCATCCACCTGATTAACGCGGCCGCCTTCAATGAATTCTCCACGGCCGTGAAAAGCCTGTCCGGCCAGGCCGACGTGCAGGTGGCCGGGCGCGAAGCGCTGTTCGACGAAAGCATCTATCCATGGCTGGCGCAGCGCGACGGCGTGGCCGTCGCTTCGCCCGTGCTGGAATTGCAGGCTGGCGTGGCAGGAAAAGCCGGCAAGGATGGCGGTCCGCTGCATATCCTCGCGCTCGACGTCTTCCGCGCCGGCCATATCTCTCCCGACCTGATCGGCGCGCCCGCCGAAGGCCAGCCTTTCGACACCCTGGCCGACGACGCCATCTTCCTGTCCCCCGCCGCCTTGCGCTGGCTCGGTCTGGCGCAGGGCGACACGCTCGCGCTGCAATCGGGCACGGGCAAGGTGCCGCTGCGCGTGGCCGGCTCGCTGCAGCGCGCACGCGCCGGCCAGCGCATCGCCGTGATGGATATCGGCGCGGCGCAGTGGCGCTTCGACAGGCTGGGCAAGCTGTCGCGCATCGACTTGAAACTGCGCCAGGGTGTCAACCGCGACGCCTTCCTGGCGGACCTGACGCGCGCGCTGGAAACGCAGTATCCGGGGCGCTTCCACGTGGGCCAGCCCAACGACGAGAACGAAAATAGCCGCAACAATAACCTGAGCCGCGCCTACCGCGTCAACCTGACCGTGCTGGCGCTCGTCGCCCTGTTTACGGGCGCCTTCCTCGTCTTTTCCACGCAGGCGCTGTCCGTCATCCGCCGCCGCAGCCAGTTCGCGCTGCTGCGCGTGCTGGGCATGGAACGGGGCCAGCTGCTGCGCCAGGTGCTGCTGGAAGGCGCCAGCCTCGGCATCGTGGGCGCCGCGCTGGGCATCGCCGGCGGCTACGCGATGGCGGCCGTGGCCCTGCGCTTCTTTGGCGGCGACCTGGGCGCCGGCTATTTCGCCGGCGTGCAGCCGCAGGTCCAGTTCACGCCCGTTGCCGCCTTCGTGTATTTCGCGCTGGGTCTCGGCGTGGCCTTGCTGGGCTGCGCCGCGCCCGCGCTGGAAGCGGCGCGCGCCGCCCCCGCCATCGCCCTGAAATCGGGCAGCGAGGAAGTCGTCACGACGCGCCTGGCGAAAACCTGGCCCGCGCTGGCCTGTTTGCTGCTGGCCGGCGCCCTGACGTTGCTGCCGCCCGTGTTCGAGCTGCCGCTGTTCGGCTACCTGTCCATCGCCCTGCTGCTGATCGGCGCCATCGCCCTGATGCCGCAGCTGGCCGCCGTCGTCTTCCGCGCCGCGCAGGCGGCATGGCTGCGCACGGAAACGAGCCAGCATGCGCCCGTGCGCAGCCTGACCCTGGCGCGCCTGGCGAATGCCTCGGGCCAAGCCGGCATCGCCCTCGGCGGCGTGCTGTCGAGCTTTAGCCTGATGGTGGCCATGGCCATCATGGTGTCGAGCTTCCGCGTTTCCGTCGACGACTGGCTGCTGCAAGTGCTGCCGGCCGACGTGTATGCGCGCACGGCCGCCAGCGGCGGCACCGGTGGCCTGAATCCGCGCGAACAGGCCGCCATCGCCGCCCTGCCCGGCGTGGCGAGGGCCGACTTCCAGCGCGTGCGCTCGCTGTCGCTGGCACCGGACCGGCCCAACGTGGCGCTGCTGGCGCGCCCCATCAACTTGCAGGACCCGGGCAAGAGCATGGTACTGGTGGGCGACTCCCTGCCCGTGCCGGCTGGCAGCCGGCCCGTCTGGCTGTCCGAGGCGGCGGCCGACCTGTACAGCGTCAAGCCGGGACAGCCGATCGCGCTGCCGCTGGCCGGCGGCCTGCACGGCTTTTTTGTCGCCGGCATCTGGCGCGACTATGCGCGCTCGTCCGGGGCGATCCAGATGCCGCTGGCCGACTACCGCGCCCTGAGCGCCGACATGGATGTCAGCGATGCGGCCCTGTGGCTGGACAAGAACGCCACGGGCGAACAGCTGCAGCAGCGCCTGAAGGCCCTGCCGTTCGGCGCCAGCCTGGAAGTATCGAATCCGTCGGCCATCCGCGCCCTGAGCCTGCAGATCTTCGACCGCAGCTTCGCCGTCACGTATCTGCTGGAAGCCATCGCCATCGTCATCGGCCTGTTTGGCGTGGCCGCCACGTTCTCGGCCCAGACCCTGGCCCGCGCGCGCGAATTCGGCATGCTGCGCCATGTGGGCGTGACGCGCGGACAGATCCTCGCCATCCTGGCGTTCGAGGGCGGCGCGCTGACGGCGCTGGGCATCGCCACCGGTTTTGTCCTCGGCCTGTTGATCAGCTTTGTACTGGTCTTCATCGTCAATCCGCAATCGTTCCACTGGACCATGCAGCTGCACCTGCCCTGGCCATTGATCGCCACCGTGGCCGGCGCCCTGCTGACGGCAGCCGCCGCCACGGCCCTCATCGCGGGGCGCCAGGCGCTGTCCGCTGACCCCATCCGCGCCGTCAGGGAGGACTGGTAATGCGCCGTTTGACTGTTTTGCTCATGTTCTGCAGCGCCACCGCGCTGGCCGCGCCACCCGCCTTCGCCCCCGTCACGCCGCTGGCGCCGGGCCAGACCCTGCGCCTGCCGCACGATTTCGGCGCCCATCCGGCCTACAAGACGGAATGGTGGTACGCCACCGGGTGGGTCAAGACCGGCGCCGGGGAACAGCTGGGCTACCAGGTGACCTTCTTCCGCAGCGCCACGGCCGCCGATGCCGACAACCCCAGCGCGTTTGCGCCGAAACAGCTGATCATCGGCCATGCGGCCCTGTCCGATCCGAAGCTGGGCAAGCTGCTGCACGATGAAAGAAGCGCGCGCGAGGGCTTCGGCCTGGCCTACGCCAAGGTCGGCGACACGGACGTAAAGCTCGACGACTGGCGCATGCGGCGGCAAGCCGACGGCAGCTACCAGGTCAGCCTGGCCGCCCGCGACTTCAACCTGCAGCTGACCCTGGCCCCCTCGCAGCCGGTGCTGCTGCAGGGCGACGGCGGCTACTCGCGCAAGGGCGCGCGGCCGGCGCAGGCCAGCTATTACTACAGCGTGCCGCAATTGCGCACCACGGGCACGATCGCCCGCGCGGGCGGCAAGCCGGAAGCCGTGACGGGCGCCACCTGGCTCGATCACGAGTGGTCGAGCCAGGTGCTCGACGCGGACGCCAGCGGCTGGAACTGGGTCGGCGCCAACCTCGATGACGGCGGCGCCCTGATGGCCTTCCAGATCCGCAGCAAGACAGGTGCTAAACTATGGGCGCACGCGGCATGGCGCGACGCCGCCGGCAAGGTGACGCAGTTTGCGCCCGGCGACGTCGATTTCACCCCCACGCAGCTGTGGCGCTCGCCCCGCACGCAGGCCGAGTACCCGGTCGCCACGGAGATCCGCACGGGCGCCACGCGCTGGCAGATCAAGCCATTGCAGCCGGACCAGGAACTCGATTCGAGCAGGTCCACCGGCGCCGTATACTGGGAAGGCGCCGTCACGGTGGAGCGCGATGGCCAGCCGGCGGGCCGCGCCTACCTGGAAATGACGGGCTACGTGCAGCCGATGAAGTTGTAAACAGTACCGAATATGTAAATCAAAGCGAAAAACAATGACAACCAGCACAGAAACAAGCAGCACGAGTACAGCAACCGCCGCAAGCGCAACACCGTCTCCCGATAGCGGCAGCAGCCGCGAACTGAAAAAAGGCAGCCTGGCCGCCTTCAAGGGTTTGATGCCCTTCCTGACGCCCTACCGCAAGCAGTTTTTCCTGGCCGGTATCGCGCTGGTGGTGGCCGCCGCCTCGACGCTGGCCATTCCCGCCGCCTTCAAGCAGATGATCGACCTCGGTTTCGGCGGCGCGGCCGGCTCGAAAAGCATCCAGCATGTGGACCTGGTGTTCCTCGCCCTGTTCGGCGTCGCCTCGATCCTGGCGCTGGCGACGGCGGCGCGCTTTTACACGGTGTCGTGGCTGGGCGAGCGCGTCACGGCCGATATCCGCAGCGCCGTGTACCGCCACGTCGTCACGCAAAGCCCCGAATTCTTTGAGACCACGCAGACGGGCGAAGTCCTGTCGCGCATCACCACCGACACCACCCTGATCCAGGCCGTGGTCGGCACCAGCATCTCCATGGCCCTGCGCAATGTGCTGCTGTTCCTCGGCGGCCTGGTGATGCTGTTCGTCACCAGCCCCAAGCTGTCGGGCATCATCATCGGCCTGCTGATCCTCGTCGTCGTGCCCATCGTCGTGTTTGGCCGCAAGGTGCGCAAGCTGTCGCGCGATTCGCAGGACCGCATCGCCGACGCCTCGGCCATGGCCGGCGAAATCCTCAACGCCATGCCCACCGTGCAGGCGTTCACGCACGAAAAAATCGAATCGAAACGCTTCGGCGACTCCGTCGAAGGTGCCTTCATGACGGCCATGCGCCGCATCCGCGCGCGCGCGCTGCTGACCGTGATCGCCATCCTGCTGGTGTTCGGCACCATCGTCTTCGTGCTGTGGCTGGGCGCGCGCGCCGTGCTGGAGGGCTCGATGACGGGCGGCGACCTGGGGCAGTTCATCCTGTACGCCTCCATCGTCGCCGGCGCCATCGGCGCCCTGTCCGAAGTGATGGGCGAAGCGCAGCGCGCCGCCGGCGCCACCGAGCGCCTGCTGGAACTGATGGCCGTCAAATCGGAAATCACATCGCCGGCCGCGCCATTGCCGCTGCCCGCGCGCGCCGCGAGCGGCGCCGCGCTGACATTGGACAATGTCATGTTCTCGTACCCGTCGCGTCCCGACACGCATGCGCTCGACCATGTCAGCCTCGATATCCGCGCCGGCGAAACGGTGGCCGTGGTGGGCCCGTCCGGCGCCGGCAAGACCACCCTGTTCCAGCTGTTCCTGCGCTTCTACGACCCGCAGGGCGGCAGCATCCGCCTCGACGGCGTCGACATCAAGCAGCTCGACCTGCACACCCTGCGCGACGCCATCGGCATCGTGCCGCAGGATACCGTGATCTTCTCGGCCGACGCCATGGAAAACATCCGCTACGGCCGCGCCGGCGCCAGCGACGAGGAAGTCATTGCCGCGGCGAAGATGGCGGCGGCCCACGAATTCATCGAGCGCCTGCCGAACGGCTACAAATCCTTCCTCGGCGAACGGGGCGTGCGCCTGTCCGGCGGCCAGCGCCAGCGCATCGCCATCGCCCGCGCCCTGCTGAAAAACCCGCCGCTGCTGCTGCTCGACGAAGCGACCAGCGCGCTCGACGCGGAATCGGAACGCCTGGTGCAAAAGGCGCTGGAAGCGGCCATGGTGGGCCGCACCACCGTCATCATCGCGCACCGCCTGGCCACCGTGCAGCGCGCCGACCGCATCGTCGTCATGGAAGACGGCAAGATCGTCGAAACGGGCACGCACGCATCGCTGGTCGCGTTAGGCGGCATTTACGCCAACCTGGCGGCCCTGCAATTCCATCACGTACAAATCAACTAGACACGACCCGCCATGAACGCCATCTTCCACGCCAACCTGGGCATCACCGATTTCTGGACCTTCTTGCTGGGGACCATCTTCATCGTCATCCTGCCCGGCCCCAATTCCATGTACGTGCTGTCGGTGGCCGCGCAGCGCGGCGTGCGGCCCGCCTACCAGGGCGCCTTCGGCATTTTCGCCGGCGACCTGATACTGATGGTGCTGTCGGCCTGCGGCGTCGCTTCGCTGCTGAAGGCCAGCCCGGCCCTGTTCTACGTGGTGAAATACATCGGCGCGGCCTACCTGGGCTGGATCGGCCTGCAGATGCTGATAGGCTGCTGGCGCAAGCTGCGCGCGCCCGCGCCGGCCGACGGCGAAACGCCCGCGACGCCCGTCGCCGTCAAGGAAAGCGATCCCTTCCGCAAGGCGCTGATCATCAGCCTGATGAATCCGAAAGCCATTTTGTTCTTCATCTCGTTTTTCATCCAGTTCGTCGATCCGGCCTTCCCGAATCCCGTGCTGTCGTTCATCGGCCTGGGCCTGATCTGCCAGGTGATCAGCTTTACCTATTTGACGGCCATCATTTTCGTCGGCGCGCGCCTGGCCGAGACCTTCCGCCGCCGCCGGCGCCTGTCGGCCGGCATGGGCGGCGGCGTGGGCGCCATGTTCATCGGCTTTGGCGCAAAACTGGCCACGGCCACCCTGTAACCGTAACGGAGACGCCCCTTGACCGACGCCGAACTGCGCCAGCGCTGCCACACCATCGTGCCGGGCCACCGCCAGCCCACCCCGGCCGCCACCTTCGCCGCCATGGCCGCCTGGTGCGATGCCAACGACATCGCGCACGATACCTACGGCGAAGGCGCGCTGATCGAACAGTTCGAGAACAAGGTCGGCAGCCTGCTCGGTTTCGAGGCGGCCGTGTTCTGCATCACGGGCACCATGACGCAAGTGACCGCCCTGCGCCTGGCCTGCCAGGACCGCGGCTCCCCGCTCGTGGCGCTGCACCCGACGTCGCACATCCTGCGCCACGAACGGGGCAACCATGAATTGCTCGAGCACTTCAAGGGCCTGACGATCGGCGACCCGCACCGCCCGTGGACGGTGGATGACTTGCGCGCCGTGCCCGATGCGCTGGGCGCCGTGCAAGTCGAACTGCCGATGCGCGAAATCGGCGGCCAGTGTCCGTCATGGGATGAGTTGAGCGACATCAAGCGGCACTGCCGCGACCGCAACATCCACCTGCACATGGATGGCGCGCGCCTGTGGGAAGCGCAAGCGGGTTTCAAGCAGCCCCTGCCCGCCATCTGCGCCGGTTTCGATTCCGTATATGTTTCGCTGTACAAGGGTATCGGCGGCCTCGGTGGCGCCATGCTGGCCGGCAGCCGGCCGTTCGTCGAACGCGCGCGCGAATGGTTCCGCCGCCAGGGCGGCAATATCGTGCACCGCACGCCGTACGTGGTGGCCGCCGCCATGCAGTTCGATGCACGCATCGCCGCCATGCCGCGCTACTTTGAACGCACGCAATGGCTGTATGCGCTGCTGCGCGACTTCCCGGCCATCGCCGTCAACCCGGCCAGCCCGCAGGCCAACATGCTGCACCTGCACCTGCCCGTCTCGCGCGAGCGGGCCATCGCCATCCGCAACCAGGTGGCCGAAGACCACGGCATCTGGCTGTTCGGCCGCGCCAGCCACGCCGCCCTGCCCGGGCACAGCGTGGTGGAGTGGTATGTGGGCGATCAGCTGCTGGAAATGCCCGACGATACCGTGCGGCTGGCCCTGACGCTGCTCGACCAGGCGATGCGCGGCAAGACGCTGGCTGCCCGCTGAGCGGGCGCTAGCCGCAGCGCAGCGCCTGCAGCTGCTCCGGCGAGCCGGCAAAGCGGCTCATGTCGACCGGTCCGGCAATGCCGTTGACGACGCCCGTATTCGTATACTGCCAGAACGTGTAGCCGCTGGCGCCGGACGGCAATGCGGGACCGGGCCTGGAGCCGTACTGGGCGATCCACAGCGGATGGGCGAGGAAAGGCGCAAACGAGCCCACGCTGCCGTCCCAGAAACTGGTCTGGGTGTAGATGCCGGGCACGCAGCCGAGCCTCTCGCCCACCTGCTGCAGCCACTGTGCGACAGCGGCCGCATAGGCAGGCTGCTCCAGCCCGGCCTGTTCGACATCGAGCATGGGCGGCAATTCGCCCTGGACGCTGCCCACCACATTGCAGAAGTTGGCGACCTGCTGCGCCACCGGCGTGGAGGGCAGGAAGAAATGGCAGGCGCCGCACAACAGCTCCTGCGCCGTGGCGCCCGCACGGTTGCTGGCGTACTGGCGGTCAATCCGGTTGCCGCCTTCGGTGGCTTTCAGATAGACGAACCGCGGCGCGCCCATGCGGCTGGCGACACTGGCCCAGTCGATGTATCCGTTGTGTTCCGATACGTCCATGCCTTGCAAAAAATCTGCCATGCTGCGCTCCTGGTAAGGGGAATGAATGACGCCGCGCGGCAGGCGCGCGGCGCCCCTGTCGTAACTATGCCGACAGTGGCGGCGGCATCCGCATGCGCATGCCAGAGGTGAATTTGATCAGATAGCTGACATCGGCGCTGTTCGGCCCCGCCTCCTGCCGTACCGGGCCGGCGCCCTGGCCGGCATCAGTATCCGTGCCGGCAGCGCGGCCGCGCAGGAAGCAGCCCCGATAGTCGGGCAATCGAAAGGTATCGTTCGCGCCCCCATACAGATAGCCGAGCGTGGCGAACAATTCCGGATACTGGCTGACGCCCAGCAGGCGGCCGTCGCACACCATCCAGCCCCAGGCTTCGATGCCGGTATCGGCGATGGTCCCCGCAAAGGCGATCACCGCGCCGACGGGCGTGTCGCCAAAGCCGGGCGGCGTGTAGAACGGCGACGGGACAGGTGAGGCGGCGCTCATGATGCCCGCCCGCCGCCGTGGAAGACGCCAGGTTGGGCCAGCCGCCTGGCGCCTGCACCTGCTGTAATCGCCCCGGTGTTTTCCGCGCTACTTTCGCGCTGATCTGTATCCATACGCATGTCTCGTCCTCGCCGGTTTTCGCTGCATGAAAGAGGTCCATCAAGCTTCATTATAATAATGAAACAACATTTTCGAAAAGCAAGTTTAGTTGTGCATGGCACAAAAAAGGCGCCCGAAGGCGCCTTTTTCACATTCCGGCGGCCGGATCGGCCGCCATCGCTTGCTTAGAACTTGTAGTTGTAAGCGAGACCAATCAACTGCATGCGGGTCTTGAACAGGCCCTTGGTGGTTTCACCGTTGCCGGTGCAGCCAGGGGTCACCGGCGAGCAGTCATTCTTGTAGTTGACCGTGGCATCCTTGAAGTCGATGTAGCTGTAAGCCAGGTCGAGCGAGGAATTGGCGTTCAGCTTCCAGTTCGCGCCGATCGAGTACTGCATGCGGTCGCTGTCCGGCAGCGCCGGGTGACGCAGCTCGGCGCTGCGCACTGGCGCCTGGTCATGCGCGATACCGGCGCGCAGCAGCAGGTTTTCGCTGTACTTGTAGTTGGTGCCCAGCGAGACGCGGTAGGTGTTCTTCCACTGCTGGCGGATGCGTTCCGGGCCTTCGGCCGTCGGCGGGAACTGGATGTCCAGGTTCTGCAGGCGCGAGGTGCGGGTCCAGGTGACGTCGCCCATCAGGGCCCAACGATCATCCATTTGATGGAAGGCGTTGACCGACAGGGTTTCCGGCGTGCGCACTTCCACCAGCGCCTTGGAATTGACCTTGTTCGATGCCTTGGCGATGAAGCCATTCACATCCGCGTTGTTCGACACTTGCGAGAAGTCCCAGATCGTGTCGCCTTTCAGCTTGTGCGAAATCGACGAACGGTAGGAGATGCCGAAACGCGTGCCTTCATTCATCTGGTACAGGTAGCCCAGGTTGAAGCCGAAGCCCCAGTCGTCGCCATCCATCGAGGCATGGCCATCCTTCGCGCCCTTCAGGGCGGCGCCGGCTGCCTGTGCGGCGGCCAGGCCCTGCGTCTTGGCGATATTCGCCAGGAAGGCTTGCGACGCGGCTGGCGCGTGCTGGGCCAGGAAGGCCACGGAACCCGGCACGTCGACCGCCTGGCCCAGTTCCGCCTTCATGTGTTCGGCGGTGACGCCGAAACCGAAGGAATGGTGCTCATTGACCTTGAAGGAAACGGAAGGATTCAGGGCGATGGCTTCGAGCTTGATGTTGGTGATCGCATAGCGGCCGCTCCAGTCATTGCCGTAATCGAGCTTGGCGCCGTACGGCACGAACAGGCCCATGCCGACGGTCCATTGCTCATTGACCTTCTTGCTCGCGTACAGGGCTGGTGCAAAGACCGCGTCCGGCGCGTAATCCTTGGTCGTGCCGCCCGGGGTGCGGCCGGTGAAGGTCTTCGAACCCGTGTCTTCATACGTCGAATGCGGCACCACCAGGGTACCGCCGCCGACGAACTGCGTGCCTTCCAGGCGCGACAGGCCGGCCGGATTGTAGAAAATGGTCGAGGCGTCGGCCGCTTCGGCGCCGTTCGCATCGGCCGAACCCTGGCCGGACACGCTTTGCGAACCGAAACGGTAACCCGATGCTTGTGCGGTGGAGGAAATGCCGGCGAATGCGGCGACGATCAGGAGGGGCAGATATTTATGTTTCAAGTTGGTCTCTCTTTATTATATGAATAAAAACACTGGACAAAACCTGCTGTGCGTCGCGTTTTGTCTGCCGTGTTTAGTTTCTTCGGCGCACTGTCTCGGGCGTCTCAACCTGGCCCGTCTTGCACTTTTCTTGCCGCCGTGAACTCCAATTCACTGACGGCATGAGCGAAGCATATAATATTTTGAAATAAAAAGCGAACGTTCGCTCTTTTTATGAAACGGTGTTGTTTTCCTCTCCTTGCACAGGACTGTACGGTGGCGATACGGGAACGGGAAGCGGTATCAGGAAGCGCTTGCGCATCAGCACCTGCATCTGTTCGGCCGGCACGGGCCGCGAGATGAAATAGCCCTGCACCTCGTTGCACTGCAACGCGCGCAGGATGTCGAGCTGCTCGCGCGTTTCCACCCCTTCGGCCACCACGCTCATGCCCAGCGCATGGGCCATCGACAGGATGGCCCGCACGAAAACCTCGCCCTGCTCCGAGCGCCCCAGCTCCATGGTGAAGGCGCGGTCGATCTTCAAGCCGTCCATGGCGAACTTCTGCAGCTGCGACAGCGAGGAATAGCCGGTGCCGAAATCGTCGACCAGCAGGCGCACGCCCAGCGCGCGGATGGCCGACAGCTGCTCGACGGCGCGGTTCTGTTCATCCATCATGGCCGATTCCGTGATTTCCACCTCGATCAGGCGCGCATCGATGCGATGGCGCGCCAGCGCCGACGCCAGCACCTGGTGCACGTCGCCGCGGCCGAACTGGCGCGCCGAGACGTTGATCGAGACGGGCACCAGCTCCAGGCCGCTGGCCTGCCAGTGCGCCATCTGCTGGCACACCTTTTCGATGACGACTTCGCCCAGCTGCGAAATCAGGCCGCTGCTTTCGGCCACGGGGATGAATTCCAGCGGCGGCACCATGCCGTGCTGCGGATGGCGCCAGCGCACCAGCGCCTCCATGCTGCACAGCTGCCCGCTCATGGCGTCGACGCGCGGCTGGTAGACGACGAGGAACTGGTCCTGTTCCAGCGCCGCCACCAGGCTTTGCTCGAGTTCGCGGCGGCTGCGGATGGTTTCGAACAATTCGGGCTGGAAGAAGCGGTGATGGCCCTTCCCCGCCACCTTCACGGCATACATGGCGATATCGGCGTTCTTCAGCAGCACTTCCGTCTCGGCGCCATCGCGCGGATACAGGCTGATGCCGATCGAGGCGCCCATCTTGTGGCGTTCGCTGCCCAGGTAGAACGGTTCGTCGAAGGCGATGGCGATGCGCTGCGCCACCTGCTCGGCGCGGCTGTCGTCCTCCACCGGGTCGAGCACGACGACGAATTCGTCGCCGCCCAGGCGCACCACATGGTCGCCCGGGCGCAGCACGGCCTTCAGGCGCAGCGAGGCGGCGCGCAGCACCTTGTCGCCTTCCGCGTGGCCCTGCGTATCGTTGATATCCTTGAAACCGTCGAGGTCGATGAACAGCAGCGCCAGCATGTGGCGCGTGATCGCCGCGCGCGCCAGCGCCCCGGGCAGGAATTGCTGCAGCCAGTAGCGGTTGGGCAAACCCGTCAAGCCATCCTCGTTGGCCAGGCGGCGCAGGTCGCGCTCGTGCTCCTTCGCCGTGCTGATGTCCTGCAGGGTGACGGCCAGGCGGTCGCCGCTGCGCACCAGGCGCCGGCGTATCCAGCGCAGCTTGAATGGATTGCCATCCGGCAATTCGATCTCTTCCTCGGAAAAACCGGAAACCATGGCGGCCCGGTAATTATGGATCAGGTCGCGGAAATACGGCTCGTGGGCGCGCGACTGCAGCCGCATGCCCAGCAACTGCTCGCGGCGCACGCCGAAGTAGCCGGCGCCCGGCTCGTTGCAATCGACGATCTCGAAGTCGACGATGCCGCCATCGTCGCCACGCAGGGCGGAGATGATGAAAAAGCCGTCGCTCGTGCCTTCCGTGGCCATGCGGTAGGCGTTGCGCACGCCCTCGGACTGGTGGTGGCGCCAGGCCAGGCGCAACGACAGCACGGTGGCGATGACGGTAAACGCCAGCAGCAGCAAGGTCACGGCAAAGGCGATCCCCATGTAGATGGTGCGCGTTTCCTGGTAGGGATGCAGCATTTCGCTGTCGGCAAAACCCACCACGGCCGTAAACGGATACGCCTTCAGCGCCTGCCAGCCCACATAGCGGTTTTGCTTGTCGGAAAACGCCACGCGGCTGCCCGACTCCATGGCGCCGCTGTCCGTTTCCAGGAAACTCGTGTCGAGGAACGCCGTGCCCTGGCCCGCATGGACAGGCAGGACGCGCGCGCCGAGGCGCGTGCTGAACAGCTCGCCCTCCTCGCCGACCATGGCGGACATGCCCAGCTTGCCGAAATTGACGCTGTCGTAGAATTCGGAAAAATAGCTGGAATGGATGGAGATCAGCAGCACGCCGTCGAAATTGCCGTCCTCGTCTTCCAGCCGCCGCGTGAAATGCACGAGCGTCTCGTCGATGCCCGTGGCCGTGGCTGCCGGGGCCGCCTCGTTGGCGCGTCCCAGCGCGATGCGCAGGGCGCTGGAATTGCTGCGCCAGTGACGCAGCAGGAAATCGCTGCGCTCGTTCGTGCGCAGGCGCGTCAAGGGCGCCGTGGCCGTCACGGCCTGGCCCTTGCGGTCGAGGATGGCGACGATGGCAAATTGCGGCAAGGCATACATGCCCTGCGTCTTCAACTGGTCGAGGCGCAAGTGGCCGCGCGAGTTTTCCCATTCATACTTGAGCTGCAGGGTCAGCTGGTCCATCTGCTCGAGCGTGCGCAGCAGATACTGGCCATACGCCTTCGACTGCGAGGAGACGCTGTCGAGCGCCTGCTGCTGCGCCACCTTCTTTTCCGCTTCCAGCTGCAGCATGGTGGCCGTCCACAGCACGGCGCACAGGGCCACGCCCAGCAGGGGCCAGGCCAGGATCAGGCGCAGGTTGGCCTTGAGAAAATCGGCCCTGCTCATTTCCACCACGGCGGCGTTATTATTATTTACAAATTGTCGCAAAAACATGGTGCCAGCATCTGCCGTTTCTATATTTCCTTAGGGACACACAAATTACCACAGAGTCATGTTTGCAGGTGATAAGGTAGTGTAATTATCTGTGCGGGCGGCGGCCCGCCTGTCGCGCCTGCGTTACAATCACCATCCTTACCGTTGGAGAAATACATGCAGCAATATCAAGATTTGATCAAGACCGTCCTCGAAACGGGCAGCTGGCAAGACAACCGCACGGGCATCCGCACCCTGAGCGTGCCGGGCGCCATGATGCGTTTCGACTTGGCCAACGGCAACTTCCCTGCCGTGACGACCAAGAAACTGGCTTTCAAATCCGTGATCGGCGAATTGTGCGCCTTCCTGCGCGCCTCGCGCAACGCGGCCGAATTCCGCGCGCTCGGCTGTAAAGTGTGGGACCAGAACGCCAATGAGAATGCGCAGTGGCTGGCCAACCCCTACCGCGAAGGCGAGGATGACCTCGGCCCCGTGTACGGCGTGCAATGGCGCCAATGGCCCGCGTATAAACTGCTCGACGCCGACCAGCCGGCGCAGATCGCCGATGCGCAGGCCAACGGGTTTACGCTGATCGCCCCCATCGTCGAAGCGGGCGTACAGAAAGTCTTGCTGTACAAGGCCGTCGACCAGCTGCGCGAATGCCTGGACACCATCATGCACAACCCCGGCAGCCGCCGCATCCTGTTCCACGGCTGGAACCCGGCCGTGCTGGACGCCGTCGCCCTGCCCGCCTGCCACTTGCTGTACCAGTTCATCCCGAACGCCGGCACACGCGAGCTGTCGCTGTGTCTGTATGTGCGCAGCAACGACATCGGACTGGGCACGCCGTTCAATATCGCCGAAGGCGCGGCCCTGCTGCACCTGGTGGCGCGCCTGACGGGCTACACGCCACGCTGGTTCACCTATTTCATCGGCGACGCGCACATCTATGAAAACCACCTCGACATGGTGGAAGAGCAATTGAAGCGCACGCCGTTCCCGGCCCCGAGATTCGTCATTGCCGACCGCGTGCCCGCTTACGCCAAGACGGGCAAGTACGAACCCGAGTGGCTGGAAAAGATCGAACCGTCCGACTTCTCGCTGGAAGGCTATGAACACCATGCGCCCATCAAGGCGGCGATGGCCGTCTGATGGCGGTGACTGCGCTGGCCGCCCTGCACCGCAAGCTGTTTGACGAGACCGATGGCGTCAAGTTTTCCAAACTAAAAGACCGGCTGCTGGCAAAGCACGGCGCCAGCGACCGGCTGGCCGTGCTCGATATCCTCATCGGCTACGCCAAGGAGGGGCAGTTGCTACACTGGCGCAACTTCCTCATGAGCGATATCGCGCGCCTGGTGGAAGCAGATGAGCATGCGGCATTTTTCGCCTGGGCCCTGGCGCAACCCACGCTGGCGTACTGGAGTGTCGATGGCTTGCTGAAAAGCGCAGGCAAGGATGCCTATGTGCCGCTGGTGGCGCTGGCCGCGTCCGGCACTGCCAGCCTGGAAGTGCGGGCCAAGGCCGTGAAAAGCCTGGCCGTCTTCAGCCGCCAGCCCTTCGATGCGGGCTTGCCGACAGACCCCGGCCATTGGCGGCAAGACAGTTTGAAGCTCGATGCCGTGCTGGCCTGGCAGCGCGATGGCTGCCCGGATGGCGCCGGCCATGCGGCGCCGGCCACCCATGCATCGCTGGACGAGCCGCGCACGGCGCTGGAAAAAGCCGCGGCCAGGCTGGAGAAAAAACTGGCGGCCAGGCGCAAACAGGAACAGGACCTGGCGCAGCCATCGAACTGGCTGACGATCGCCAGCGCCGCCGACATGGCCGCCATCGCGCAGCGCTGGGCCTTGCCGGAGCATTACCGGCGCTTCCTGGCCTGCCATTCGCCGCTGCGGGTGTTGATTGACAGCGAGCAGTATTTCCAGGGCTTGAACCTGTACGGCGCGGTGGAACTGGTCAAGGCCCAGCACGGTTACGCCTGGAATCCCGCCAGCGATGCAGCCATTGCCGGCTGGCCCGAACACTATCTGGTGATCGCCGATGCGGGCGGCGATCCGTATTGCCTGGACCTGGGCGCCATCGCCAACGGCGACGCGCCCGTGTACACGGCCCGGCATGGCGCCGGCGCCTGGCGTTTCGAGCGCCACGCTGACAGCTTTATCGACTTCCTGCTGGAAATCGCCGCCGCCTGAGCTCCGGCATCAGCCGGGGCCGGGACCGCCCGGACCGCCCGGACCACCGGGGCCCCGTCCGCCCGGTGGACCGAAGCGCGGCTCGCGCTCGCCATCCTTCGCCGCCGTGCCGGCGCCGCCGAGGCGGTACGACAATCCCACATAAATCATCCGGCCATCGAAGCGGCGCGTGCTCGTCTCGCGCAGCGAGGCGCTGTTGATGACGGTTTCCATCTTGTTGCTGCTGAAAACATCGGTCACATTCATGACCAGGCTCAATTGCGGCGTCACCGTATGGCGCAAACTGAGGTTCAGCGTGTTGTTCGGCGAGCGGTAGCCTTGGCCGGACAGGGTCTTGCCCTGCATTTGCAGGGCCAGTTGCAGCTGATTGTCCGCATTGATCTGGTAATTCAGGCGCGCCCTGCCGCTGAGCGAGTTGGCCGTGCGCGTGCTGCGGTTGCCCAGGTCGTCGGAGCTGGTCTGCTGGCTGCGCGCCAGGTTGCCGCTCGTGTTCAGGGTCAGGGATGGCGTCAGCTTGCCGCTGACGCTGAACTCCATGCCGCTGGAATGGCTGCCCTCGCCATTTTCGCGCGTGGTCAGCAAGACGTTATCGCTGATGAAATAACGGTAATCGACGATGGCATCCGTGTCGCGGCGATGATAGGCGCGCAAGCTGCTTTCCAGGCCGAACAGCTTGGTTTCATAGCCGATTTCGAACGAATCCGTCTGCGTGGGCTTCAGCTTGGGATTGCCGGACGACACATTGAACTCGTCGCGGTACACCACGTACGGGTTCAGGTCGCCGGCGTTCGGGCGGCGGATGCGGTGCGCATAGCTGAAGCGCAGATTGCTCTCGTCGCTGACTTTATACGTGGCAAACAGGCTCGGTATGTAGTTGACGTAATTGTTGCTGGCCTCGATGCCGCCCGTGATCTGGCGCACATTCAAGTCCGTGTATTCGGCGCGCAAACCGGCCAGCGCGCCCCAGCGCTCGTTGATGCGCATCTGGTAGGAGCCGTACAGCGCGATGGTGCGCTCGTCGAGCTCGAAACGGTTGCTGCGCATGGGATTGACAGTTTCCGCCAGGCTGCCGGGGTTGATGTCCGTGTACAGGGTATCGAAGCTGCTCTTGTTGTCGGCCACCTTGTAGCCGAGCTTGGCCGTGCCGCCCGCCAGCGGACGCTCGTAGTCGCCGCTGAAGTCGACGATGCGGTTGCCCGTCTCGCTGTGCTGGCGCGCGCGCGTGTCGAAGGCATTCGGGGGCGCCACCGTGTAGGCGTTGGCGTAATCGCTGTCGCTCTCGTTGTTCGACGACGACACGCGCAGGTCGATCTTCAATGTCTCGCCCGGCAGTTCGCCCTTGTGGTCGTAGCGCGCGCCCCAGCTGTAGTTGCGGCTGTCGCCATTGCGCACGGTGCTGCGCACATAGTCGCCGATGGTGTTGCCCGCGCTGTCGCCATTGATGTAGCGATCGAGCGAACGCTGGTCGTTGCTGCGGCCGTTGTAGGAAACGCTGGCGGCCAGCGTGTCATTGGCGTTCAGGTTGTAATTGACGGTGCCGTTCAAGCCCAGCGAATCATTCAAGCCATTGCTGGTGGAGCGCTGGCTGCTGGGGGCAAACGCGCCCGTATCGCGGTCCAGGCGCTCGCGGCTGACCTCGCCCACGGAATTGCGGCCATCGTGACGGAAGTTGATGCCGCCCTGGTAACCCCATGGCCCCTCGTTGTAGCTGCCCGAAACAGCCGTGTTGTAGCGCCCGCCGATGCCCGTATTCGCGTTGACGGTGGCAAAGCCGCCCGGCTTGCGGTTGCGGCGCATCACCAGATTCAGGATCGGGCCGCCGCCGGCCTCGTTACCGAACTGGGCGCCGGGATTGTTGATCACTTCCACCGACTCGATATCGTCGGCCGCCATGGCGTTCAGGGTGGCGCCGCGCGAGTCGCCCTGCAGCATGGCCGACGGCTTGCCGTCGATCAGGATCTGCACGTTGCTGCTGCCGCGCAGGGACACGGAACCATCGGGATCGACGGCCACCGACGGCACGTTATTCAGTGCGTCGGCCGCCGTGCCGTTGGTGCTGCCCACGTCGGACTTGACGTCGTAGACTTGCCGGTCGATGCGGCCCGTGGGGCGCTCGGCCGTGACGCTGACGGTAGCGGGCGCATCGACGGCCGGGACCTTGGCCGGCGGCGCCGGCTTGACGACGGCGTCGCCAGTGGCAGCGGTGGCAGCGGTTTGCGCCTGGGCGGCGCCGGCGACCAGCAGGCTGCCGCCCGCCAGACAGTGAAAGAGGATTTTATGCATGAGGTAATGAATAATGGAAACGCTACGGATGAGGCGCTACGCCGCAGCGTGAGGGCACATTGAAAGCATGCCACGAGTCGCCAGGCCAAGGCAAATGCGCAGCATGGCAATTTACTTCAATTTACAAATCTCTTGCCCTTGTGGCATTCCAGCCTCACCCGATGCGCCTGATGCTAACGCAGCAAGCCCTGCCCCCGCGCCAGCTTCAGCCAGCCTGGATATTCCGTCATCAGCAAGTCATACAGTTCCGCATCGCTGTGCTCGTCGGGCGAGCTGACGGAAAAGTAATTGGCGTTGTCGACCAGGCGGCCCTGCAACTCGTCGAGCTTTTCCAGGAAGGGGAAATCCGAATCGGCAAAGGCGGCGAGGAACTTGCTCTTCGACTTGCGTCCCTTGCCGATGCCCATGAATTGCCAGAAAATCGGTTCGTTGCTGGCCCAGCGCAACTGTTTCTCCGTCGTCGCCTGGTCGCTGGTGCCGCCATCGGTGACGAACATCACGTACACGGGCAGCTCGGCCGCGATGGGCCGCGTGCGCTCGCCGCCACGCGCATCAGGGAAGTAAAACGCGCGGATCGCCTGCATGGCGGCGCCATAGCGCGTGTCGCCTTCCAGCGGGTGGCGGGTGATGGCCTGGCCCACGTAGGTATTGCAGTTGCTCAAGGCCATCGGCGCCGGGTGGTGGACGTTCTTGCCAAAAAGAAAAACGTCGATCTCGCCATCGTCATCGAACTTGCAGCCGAGCGCCAGGATGCGCTCGGCAAAGCGCTGCACCAGGCCTTCCTTGTACAGCCGGCCCATGGAGCCGGAAATATCGAGGCACAGACAGACCTTGGCGCGGTGCGCCGACAGGCCCACCTTTTGCAGCGACACGCCCGCCTGCTTGACCAGGCTCACCAGTTGCGGCGCTTCGCGTTCGACCCGCTTTTCCAGGTCGATCTTGGCCTGCATGACGGCCGACGCCGCAGCCGGGGCGGCCGGGGCCGATTGAGCGACTTCGCCGCCAAAATGGCGCACCAGCGCATCGAGGCCCCCATTGAAGCCCTGGCCCACGGCCATGCAGCGCCAGGCGCCGTCCTTGCGGTACAGCTCGGCCAGCATGACGGCCTTCTCTTGCGCAAAATCAGCGCCGGCAAAGGCGAAGCGGGCCAGCTCGCGTCCGCCCGCCTGCAGGCGCACATGGCCCGCCTGCAGCTGCGACATGACGCCGCCGCCATCGATCGAGGCCGTCAGCACCAGGCGCTCCACGCCGGCCGGCAGGCGCGCCAGCTGGAAGGCGAACGCGGCATTGTCGCCATGGCTGGCCGCGCGCGCTTCCACGCCGCCGCACGGCGTGCGCGGCTGGTTGAAAAAGGTCATGTAGCGCTCGTCGGACAGCTTGCCGTTGGCGTCGAGGCCGAAGCAGGCAAAATCGAGCGCCAGCCCCTGCGCGGCGACGCCAACGTCCAGCACGCCATCGGGGACAAGATTGGCCAGCGGCAAGCGCTGGCCCTTGGACAAGGTTTCCATCAGTTTCTCCGGTATCGATACTGCGTTATGTGAAGTTGCACGGCCTCAGGCGATGTAGCGGCGTGGATTGTCGGCGTTGAAATCGTCTTCATCATCCTTGTCCTCGCCCTTGAAGACGACGGGACCGTTGAAGGCCAGCTGCAAGCCTTCGCCCTGCCAGCTCAGCCACGGCGTCGCTTCGCTGTCCGGCGGCGACGTCCTGCCGGACGGCTCGAGGATGATGCTGTCGGGCGTGATGCGCGCCAGGCCGATCACATAGGTGTAGACGGAATCGTCCTCGGCCGCCTTGGACAGGCGGAAGTCGAACGCGCACTCGACGATCTGTTCGCCATACTGCATGACCATCTTCGGCCGCATGGACGCCACCGACACGGCGCCGTTGGCCAGCGCCGAATACACGCTGAAGACGAGGCCGACGGTGCCGCCATAATGCTGCGCCAGCGCCGGGTTGACTTCCACCGTTTCCGTGGCCGGCTCCTTGCCCGACGCGCCCGCCACGTCGCCCAGGTGGCGCACGTAGGGCATGCTGTCGAAGCTGCCCGCCGTATCGGGCGCCTGGATGAAGCGCATCTGGCCGTTCGGCAAGAGCACGCCCACACGCAGGTCGAGGTCGTCGTTATCGTCGTCGCCATCGCCGTTGTCCGTCCATGTGGCCTTGACGGTGAGCTTTTTCGGCGCGCCCGCGCCCTTCTCCAGCGACACCCTGTGCGTCTGGCCCGCCTTGGTCAGCGAGATTTTCGACAAGGAAATCTTCGGCGCCACGGGAGCGGGAGCGGCCTGCGCCACTTCGCCGCCGAAATGCGCGACCAGCGCGTCGAGGCCGCCATTGAAACCCTGTCCCACGGCCATGAAGCGCCAGGCGCCATCCTTGCGGTAAAACTCGCCCAGCATGACGGCTTTTTCCTGCGCAAAATCCGTGCCCGCATACGCGAAACGGGCCAGCTCGCGCGCGCCGTCGAGCAGGCGCAGGCAGCCGCTGCCCAGCTGGGCCATGGTGGCCGCACCATCGATGGCAGCCGTCACGACGAGGCGCTCGATGGACGCCGGCAAGCGATCGAGCTGGTAACTGAAACCGGCCGCGTCACCGGACGGCGCGGCCGCCTCCACGCCGCCGCATGGCGTGCGCGGCTGGTTGAAGAAGGTCATGTAGCGGTCGTCGGACAGCTTGCCATTGGCGTCGAGGCCGAAACAGGCAAAGTCCAGCGCCAGGCCGGCGCTGCTGATGCCCAGCTGCAAAGCGTTGCCCGTGACGAGGCCTGACAGCGCCAGACGCTGCCCCTTGATCAGATTTTCCATGGGATTGTTTATTCAGGTGTGAAAGCTTCGAACAGCAGCCCAGGGCAAGGCGGGTTGTCGAAGGCAGTACGAGTACAGTAAGTCCATGGCTGCGCAACGCCGCCATGGACCGCTGTTCCATGTACGGATACAAGGCCAAAAGAGCTGCGGACAACGGTTCAGGGCAAGGCGCGTCGCCGAAGACAGTACGCATAGTACGGCGAGGCGGCGCAACGCCGCCATGGACCGTTTTCCGTAGCTCTTAAGCGTTGATGCCGAACGAGCGTGCGAGAGGCCCCAGACCACCCTTGAAGCCCTGGCCGATGGCCTTGAATTTCCATTCGCTGCCGGCGCGGTAGATTTCGCCGAAGATCATGGCCGCTTCCGTCGAACCGTCTTCCGACAGGTCGTAGCGGGCGATTTCCGCGCCATTGTCGCCATTCAGGCAACGGATGTAGGCCTTGCCGACCATGCCGAAGTTCTGCTTGCGGGCTTCCGCGTCGTGGATGGTGACGGCCACGGCGATCTTGTCGATATCGGCCGGCACGTTGGCCAGGTCGACGGCCACTTTCTCGTCGTCGCCATCGCCGCCGCCGGTCGTGTTGTCGCCCGCGTGGACGATGGAGCCATCGGCCGACTTCAGGTTGTTATAGAAAATGAAATCAGCATCGGAGCGGACCTTGCCGTCCGTTTTCAACAGGAAGGCGCTGCCGTCCAGGTCGAATGCGGCGCCATCGGTGGCGCGCGGGTCCCAACCCAGGCCAATCACGATTTTCTTCAAGCCAGGAGCTTCCTTGCTCAGGTTGACATTGCCGCCTTTTTGCAGACTGATCGCCATGGTATTTCCTTTTTAATTAGTAGGTTGCATTCGGTGCTACGGAACACGACGCCGGCGCAATGGCCGGACGAGCCATGAGCCTACCATAAAGTAAATGCATGCCATAGCCGCACTATTGAAAATAATGCCATCGCATCTGCCGCCCGACACCCGGGCACGGGACCGCAGCAATGGACAGCAGCACGGCAAAATGACCGATAATGCCGCTCGACAAGTGCACGCATCCATCATCATGACCGATTTCAACAGCCATACCGATTTACAGCAAACCATCACGCGCCTCGATTGCATCCCCGGTACCTTGTGCGATGAACGCATGTGGTCGCGCCTGGCTGCCGCCCTGGGCGAGCGCTTCCAGCTGCACGCCGTCCCCTTGCACCAGGGCCGCACGCGCGCGGACATGCAGGCGCTGATCGCCAGCCACAGCGCGCCGCGCTCGCATCTGGTGGGCTTTTCGCTGGGCGCCTACCTGGCCATCGAACACGCGCTGGCCCACCCCGAACGCGTCCAGTCGCTGACTTTGATCGCCAATTCCGCGAAAGGTTTGCTGCCGACGGAAATCGCGGCGCGCCAGCGCATCGTCGCCATCCTCGAACACCATGCGTATACGGGCATCACGCGCCAGCGCCTGCGCGAACTGCTGCACCCATCGCACCTGGACGATGCGGCCATCACGGGCCTGATCCAGCAGATGGGACTGGACCTGGGCAAGGAAGTGCTGCTGGCGCAGTTCATCACCACCATCCACCGCCCGGACTTGATGGGGCGCCTGGCGGAACTGCCGTTTCCCGTGCTGATCGTGGGCGCGCAGAACGACAAGCTGGTCAAGCCGGCCGATCTGCGGGAAATGGCGGAGCATTTCCCTGACGCAACCTTGCACATGATCGCAGACCATTGCGGCCACATGCTCCCGCTGGAAGCGCCGGACGCGCTGGCCGACGCCATGCGCGCCTTCCTGGCCGCGTCCGCATTTGCGGACGCCGGTGGAGCCCGAACGCAATTTCAACGATAATAACGGGCATCGGGCCCTGCCCCCACCTATTTCACAGAACCAATGAGCATACTCACCATCGTCGTCGCCACGGACCAGCAAGGCGGCATCGGCATCGACAACACCTTGCCGTGGAAGCTGCCGGAAGACCTGGCGCACTTCAAGCGCCTGACCACGGGCCACCCCATCCTCATGGGGCGCAAGACCTTCGATTCGATCGGCCGCCCGCTGCCGAACCGCCGCAACATCGTCATCACGCGCAACGCCGCATGGCGCCATGACGGCGTGGAAGCCGTCGGCTCGCTGGAGGAAGCCATCGCCCTGCTGGACGGCGCGCAAGGCTATGTCATCGGCGGCGCCGAGATCTACAGGCAGTCGCTGGCCCTGGCCCAGCGCCTGGTCGTCACGGAAATCGGCCAGACGTTTGCCTGCGACGCCTTTTTCCCCGCGATTGACCATGCTGTGTGGCAAGAAACCGCGCGCGAAGCGCATGTGTCGGAGACATCCGGCTTGCCGTATGCCTTTGTCACGCTGGAACGCAAAGCCTGATAAGGTGCTGAACGTGCTGGAGGGCCATATATCCAGCGGCAAGGTATGGCTGTAATACCCCTGTCACACCGTTGCGTCACGCTAGCGCACGCTTGAAGTGTTTTTTGTATGATATTTTTTTCCCGCAGACGCCGCATTTCTGCGAGAATCCCGTTCTTATTTTTTTTCTGCGACTGCCGGCCCCATACCGCCAGGCTGACGCGCCCTAGTCCGCCCCTCCATTACGTCAGGGGCGGCTTGCTTTTTTGGAGACATGCATGAAATTTCGTTTCCCTATCGTCATCATTGACGAGGATTTCCGTTCTGAAAATACGTCCGGCCTGGGTATTCGCGCCCTTGCCGCCGCAATGGAAAAAGAAGGCATGGAAGTGCTGGGCGTGACCAGCTACGGCGATTTGTCGCAATTTGCCCAGCAGCAATCGCGCGCGTCGGCCTTCGTGCTGTCGATCGACGATGAGGAATTCGGTTCCGGTTCCGTCGAAGACACCGATATCGCCCTGAAGTCGCTGCGCGCCTTCGTCGAGGAAATCCGCTACAAGAACGCCGACATCCCTATTTATATGTATGGCGAAACGCGCACCTCGCGCCATATTCCCAACGACATCCTGCGCGAACTGCATGGTTTCATCCACATGTTCGAAGATACGCCGGAATTCGTCGCGCGCCACATCATCCGCGAAGCGAAATCCTACCTGGACGGCCTGTCGCCGCCGTTCTTCCGCGCGCTCGTACATTACGCCAACGACGGCTCCTACTCGTGGCACTGCCCCGGCCACTCGGGCGGCGTGGCCTTCCTGAAGTCGCCGATCGGCCAGATGTTCCACCAGTTCTTCGGTGAAAACATGCTGCGCGCCGACGTCTGCAACGCCGTCGAGGAACTGGGCCAGCTGCTCGACCATACCGGCCCGGTCGCCGCCTCCGAGCGCAATGCGGCGCGCATCTTCAATGCCGACCATTGCTATTTCGTCACGAACGGCACGTCCACCTCGAACAAGATGGTGTGGCACTCGACCGTGGCGCCGGGCGACATCGTCGTCGTCGACCGCAACTGCCACAAGTCGATCTTGCATTCGATCATCATGTGCGGCGCGATTCCCGTGTTCCTGATGCCGACGCGCAATCACCTGGGCATCATCGGCCCCATCCCGCTGCACGAATTCACGCCGGAAAGCATTGCCCGCAAGATCGAGGCGAATCCGTTCGCGCGCGAAGCGAAAAACAAGAAGCCGCGCATCCTGACCATCACGCAATCGACCTACGACGGCGTGATCTACAACGTGGAAACCCTGCGCGAGATGCTGGACGGCAAGATCGACACCCTGCACTTCGACGAAGCATGGCTGCCGCACGCCACCTTCCACGATTTCTACAAGAACATGCACGCCATCGGCAAGGACCGTCCGCGCGCCAAGGAATCGATGATCTTCTCGACCCAGTCCACGCACAAATTGCTGGCCGGCCTGTCGCAGGCCTCGCAGATCCTCGTGCGCGAATCGGATACGGTCAAGCTGGACCAGGATGCCTTCAACGAGGCTTACCTGATGCACACCTCGACCTCGCCGCAGTATTCCATCATCGCGTCGCTCGACGTGGCCGCGGCCATGATGGAAGCGCCGGGCGGCACGGCCCTGGTGGAAGAATCGATCATGGAAGCGCTCGATTTCCGTCGCGCCATGAAGAAGATCGACCAGGAATGGGGCCAGGACTGGTGGTTCCAGGTGTGGGGACCGGACAACTTCAACGACGAAGGCATGGGCGAACAGGCCGACTGGATGATACGCGCCGAGGACGACTGGCACGGTTTCGGCGACCTGGCTCCCGGCTTCAACATGCTCGACCCGATCAAGGCGACCATCGTCAACCCGGGCCTGTCGCTGGACGGCCAGTTCGGCGACACGGGCATTCCCGCGTCCATCGTCACCAAGTACCTGGCCGAGCATGGCGTCATCATTGAAAAATGCGGCCTGTATTCGTTCTTCATCATGTTTACCATCGGCATCACCAAGGGCCGCTGGAATACCCTGCTGACGGCGCTGCAGCAGTTCAAGGACGATTACGACAAGAACCAGCCGATGTGGCGCATCCTGCCGGAATTCGCGGCGGCCAACCCGCGCTACGAGAAGATGGGCTTGCGCGACCTGTGCCAGCAGATCCACGACTTCTACAAGGCCTACGACGTGGCGCGCCTGACGACGGAAATGTATCTGTCGGACATGATCCCGGCCATGAAGCCGTCGGACGCCTTCGCCAAGATGGCGCACCGTGAAATCGAGCGCGTCGCCATCGACGACCTGGAAGGCCGCATCACGTCCATCCTGCTGACGCCGTATCCACCGGGCATCCCGCTCTTGATCCCGGGCGAACGCTTCAACAAGACCATCGTCGACTACCTGCGCTTCGCGCGCGACTTCAACGAGCGCTTCCCTGGCTTCGAGACGGACGTGCATGGCCTCGTGAAACGCGAAGTCGACGGCAAGCGCGGTTACTTCGTCGACTGCGTCAAGATGGACGACTAGTGACGGCTCATCCAGTCTAGCCTGCCGCGCTTTGCGGCCGGCGATGCTCACCGTACGAAAGTACGGCTGCGCTTCCTGGCCACGAGGGGGCGCCGGGCCTCGCTGCCGCCCGCTACGATCGGATGACCCGTTGTGACGTTCATTGAACTGCACGCATCAGCGCCACCTTTCAGGTGGCGTTTTTCATTTCCGGCTACCGCGCACGCTTGCGCCAGATCAAACGGCTGGGGTGACGTGCTCCTAAGATGGGCGACTCCTGCCCTCGTGGAGGGATGGCTATGGCGCTCAAGGTGTGGCTGGAAATCGTGCAGCAGGCGGCGGCTGGCAGTGGCGCCTTGCTGGCTGCAGCCTTGAAGCAGGCTCAGGTAACTATCGTGCAGCACCGCGACAGCGAGCGCGACGGCCATGGCATCGTCCTGTTTTCGCACGCCGATGCGACCTTGCTGCAAACGCTGCCCGCCTTGTGCCAACGGGCGCGCGTGCTGGCGATTGCCGCCTGCGGCCAGTCCCTGAGCTGCGCGCAACAGCGGGCCGTGATGGCGGCCGGCGCGCTCGACGTGCTGCTGTGGCCGCCCGGCAGCGTCGATGCGGGCCAGGTGCTGGCGCGGCTGCAGCGCTGGCAGGCGGTGACGCAGTTGCTGGCATCGAGCGCCGTGCGCCGGCACCTGGTGGGCGACAGCGCCGCCTGGAATGCCTTGCTGCACCATGTGGTGGAAATGGCCGCGTTCAGCCAGGCGTCGATGCTGATCACGGGCGAGACGGGCACGGGCAAGGATCTACTGGCGCAACTGATCCATCGCCTCAGCAACTGCAGGGGCGAGCTGACCATCCTCGACTGCACCACGCTGTCGCCGGAACTGGCCGGCAGCGAGCTGTTCGGGCATGAACGGGGCGCCTTCACGGGCGCGGCCGGCGCGCGCGACGGCGCCTTCGCCCTGGCCGACGGCGGCGTGCTGTTCCTCGACGAAGTGGGCGAACTGCCCCTACCCCTGCAGGCACAGCTGCTGCGCGCCATCCAGGAACGCAAATACAAGCGCGTGGGCGGCAGCAGCTGGCAGCCGACGCAGTTTCGCCTCGTCTGCGCCACCAACCGCGAGCTGGAAGGCGAAGTGGCGCGCGGCGCCTTTCGCGCCGACCTGTATTACCGCATCGCGGGCTGGCATTGCCAGACACCGCCGCTGCGCGAGCGCCAGGACGACATCCTGCCGCTGGCCCGGCATTTCCTGGCGGAACTGGCGCAACAGTCGCCGCCCCCGCTCGACGCCGCCGTGCGCGAATACCTGCTGCTGCGCGACTACCCGGGCAATGTGCGCGAACTGCGCCAGACGGTCACGCGCATCTGGCACCGCCATTGCGGTCCCGGCCCCATCACCATCGGTGCCCTGCCGCCCGAAGAGCGGCTGCTGGCGCCGCCCTGGCCCGACCCGCATTTCGAAGCGGCCATCCGGCGCGCCCTGAGCCTGGGCCTGAACCTGTCGTGCATCACGCGCTGCGCCACCGACATGGCCATCCGCCTCGTGCTGGCGGAAGAGCACGGCAACAACCAGCGCGCCGCCGCCCGCCTGGGCGTGACCGACCGCGCCCTGCAGATACGCCGCAAGGCAGCCGCCTGCGCGGCGCAGGCGGCTGCGACATCGGCCACGCCGGCCGCCCCTTGATGCTCCCTTGATCCACCTCAAGCCAGCCCTGCCAGGCGCAAGAAATTGCCGCCCGTGATCAGAGCCGCGTCCAGCGGCGGCAGGTTCAGCAAGTGGATCTTGTGCAGCTCCAGGCCCGGATGCAGCCAGGGGCCGTCCGAGCCGAACAGGACCTTGTGCGCCCCGGCGCGCCGCACGGCCTGCTCCAGCAAGTCGAAGCGGCGCACGCCCGAGCTGTCCGTGTAGATGTTCGCGTGCCGCGCCAGGTGATCGATCAAGGCCAGCTGCGCCGCCCAGTCGTCGCCGAAGCTGCCCAGGTGGGGCAGGATGAAATTGACGTCGGGATACTGTTGCGCCAGCAATTCGGCCACGGCCACCTCGCCGGCCGGGTCGTACAGCACGGGCAAGCCGAAGGCGCGCGCCGCATCGCAGAGCTCGCCGCTGATGCGCGCGTCCAGGCGGTGCGCCTTGATGCCGACAAAGCCGTAGCGCTCGACGGCCGTGCGCACCAGGTCCAGGATGCGCCCCCGGTCGCGCCGCGCATGCACGAAGGCAAAACCGTAGTAGCGCTGCGGAGCGCTGGCCACGATGCGCGCCACGCCGTGGTTGGCGATGGCGTAATCGGAATGGAAGGTGGCAAACAGCACGCTGCGGGCGATGCCGGCCGCCCGCGCGCGGCGCAGGTACGCTTGCAGCGGCGCATCGCTGTCCCACGGTCCGCTCAAGCCGTCGCCGGGACCGGCATGGCAATGGCAGTCGATGACGGGAACCACGCCGCCCTCCCCGGCCGCTGGCCGCTCAATTCCAGTCGCCCATCACGACGATGCGGTTGCCGCGCCGGCGCCAGCGCCCGCTCTCGTCCTCGCTGTCTGGCGCGGCCGAACGGAAATGCGGCAATTGCTGGTGCAGGGCCCGCGTCAGCGCGCTTTCCACGGCGCGCGGACTGCCATCGCCTTCGGTGGCCAGGCGCGCCGCCTGCCCCGCGATGCGCACGAAGCGGCGCGCCATCTCCAGTTCGCGGTCGGCTGGCGCCCCGGCCGCCATTTCCAGCTCCAGCGCATTGCTGGCGGCCCGCCCCAGGGCCGAGCCCAGCGCCGTGCCCACGCCCGGTATGGGGATCATCGAGCCGAGCGCGCCGCCGACAAAGGGCAAGGCCGTCTTGGCCACGGCTTTCAAGGCGCCGCCCAGGGGCTTGGCCACCTTGGCGATGGTCGAGCCCACCTTCTTGACGCCTTTCCACACGCTCTTGAAGACCTTGCCGAGGAACTGGTCGAGTTCATCCTCGCTGGACACTTCCAGCAACTCCATGGCCAGTTGCAGCTCTTCCTCTTCGCTCATGATGGCCGCAGCGCTGCCCTTGCCGGGCCAGTCCTGGCCGAATTCCAGCACTTCAAACGCGGCGCCGGCACGTTGCCGGCATTGCGCGCATTCACATTCGAGTCGGTGCATGATGCTCTCCTTCGCTGAGTTAGGGCGCTTCAAGTCCACAATTCACCGAGCACGGCCAGTTCCAGCTCGCGCCGCTGGTTGGTCAGCACGCCGCGCCGGTTGGCAAACATGTCGTCGTGGATGCGCTGCTCGATGCGGCGCCGCTGCGCTGCCGAGGACAGGGCCGCCACGTACACCTGATGCGTGCTCAGGTCGACGCCCATCATCTGGCCGCACAGGCGGTGCTGCAGCAGGCGCCGGTGCAGGTCATCCGTCTGCCCGCTGTAGGCGCGGCGGCGCCCGCCCGCATCGAATTCGATCACATACAGCCCGGGGCCGCGGCCATTCGGATCGCGCAAGGCATCGGCGAGCGGTCCCAGCGCCTGGTAGCGCAAGGCAGCCGCTTCCGGTACCCGGCCCAGGGTGCCGGCCAGGGTGGGCGGGATTTCGCCCTGTTGCTGGTCATCGTCCGCGCCGCCCTGGTCCTGTCCCTGGTCCGGGTCGAGCGCCTGATCCGGCCCCTGCCGGTCGCCAAATGCAGGCTCCGGCACGGGATAGGCCGCCGGATAGATGGCCGGGTAGATCGGCGCGTAACCGCCCCAGCCCCGGAAGCGCGGCGGCAGGTAGGGCAAGGGCGGCGGCGGGCGCGGCGGACGGCGCCCCTGGTAGCGCGGCGGCACGGGACGGCGCTGTCCGCGCAGCGGCGGGCGCGCGCGCAGGCCGCCGCCACGCATGCCGCCGCGCCCGCCACCAGGGCGCGGGCGCTCGCCTTCCCACTCGCCTTCGTCCTCCCCGGTCCACTCCCCTTCCCACTCTGTCGCCCATTCGCCGGCCCACTCCTGCTCCTGCCCGCCAGCTGCCTGAGGCTGCCCCATAAAGGACAGCATTTCAAATGCCTCGTTCATATCGCCTCCTCGTGTGATGTTCAAGTAGCGCCATGGCCTGCACCAACTGCGCCGGTGCATGGTCCGCCCGCAACAAAAAAGTCAGTGCTCCGCTGCCGCCCCCCGCTTGCGCCAGCGCCAGCACGCCGGCCTCGCGCAAGGCGTCCTGCAGGCTGGCGCGGCCTGGCAGGCGCTGCACGGGAAAGCTGCCGCCACGGCAAGCGATACCGGCCGCCGCCATCGCGGCCCGCCATTGCGCCACATTGGCCGCCAGCCTGGCGCGCAGGGCATCGCCATGCCGCGCATTGAGCGCCAGCGCCCGCCGCGCCGCCGCCAGCACGGCCGCCGATGGCGGACTGGCATGCACGCGCGTCTGGCTCTGCGCCGCAAAGCGCCGCAGCAGGCTGGCGCTGCCCGCCAGCACGGCCAGCGGCACGCCGAAGCCCTTGGCCAGCGAAGCGCCGACGAGCAGGTGACCGCCATTGCCGTCGTGTCCGTCCCGCAAACCATGTTGCCGTGCCGACCCGCCGCCGTGCGGCCCCGAGACGCCCAGCACCTGCGTATCGTCCAGCAGCAGGTAGCCGCCACCGTGCCGCGCGATGGCCGCGTAGCTGGCCAGCGGCGGCGCCGCGTCGCTGCCGGGCACATAGCCATCGGCCAGGATCAGGGGCCGCCGGCCGCCGCGCCTGGCGACCGGCCCGCCATTGCCCCAGGCCGCCGCCAGCCGGCGCAGCGCCACCACGTCGCCGGCCGGAAACACCTGCAGCGGCAAGCCCAGCGCCTGCGCCCGCTCGGCGCCCCAGCGCGCGATGGCATAACTGCCGCCGTCGACGAGGATCACCAGCCGTTCGGCCGCCAGCATGCCGAACAGGTCCCAGAACAGGTGCAGCGTCGACGGCAGCACGCAAGCCGCCTCGCACCCCTGCAGCGCCGCTAGGTCGGCCGCCACCGCCTGCGCGCCCGGCGGCTCCCGCAGGGCCGCCGGCTGGCCCAGGGTCAGGCAACTCCACGGCGCCAGCTGGGCCGAGGGGTGGCGCATGCCCAGGTAGAGGGCGCTGGTAAAGTCGAGCATGCACCCGCCCCGCTCCCACCCTAGACGCTGCGCAGCTGCTGGCTCAAACGCTGGCGCAGCAGCACCGAGGGCATGGTCGCTTCGACCACCGGGTCGCTGCTGTCGACGGACAGGTCGACCCCGGTGGCGGCACGGTAGCCGTGGATGTAGCCCTGCACTTGCGGACGCCAGAAGCGTGCCCAGTTGAACGCCTGCGTCGGTTCATAGATGTCGCTCCAGTTGCCATAGCGCACAGACAGCAGCAACTGTTCGCCGAAGATGGCCAGGTTGCGGAAGTGCATCACGCTCGTATCGGTCCAGCCTTGCAGTTTCTTCATGGCGTCGACGCGGTCCATCCACGGTTCCGGATACGCCACCATCACGCGCGTGGGCAGGAATTCGCGGAATTCGGGCCGCGCCAGCATCCATTGCTGCATCAGCATCTCGATGCGCGCCGTCGACGGCAAGTCGCCGAACTGGTTGTGCGCGCCCTGCGACAGGATCAAATGGATTTCCTTGAGCGCATTCAGCACGGGGAAGGCGTCCGCCTTGACGGTGGTGTCGTCGTCCTGCTTGTAGAACGAGGTGAGCAGGCGCAGCAGGTGGTGGAACGCTTCCAGGAACTTCGAGCGGCTGTCGGCTGGCCGGAAGTGCTGGACCGCCTTGCCGTCGAGACGCACGCCGTAATGGTGGTCGTACTCGTAATTGCGGCGCACCACGGTCAGCCGGTGCTGCTCATCTTGCGTGTATCCCCACAGCAAGTTATTCAGGGGCCGCAACATGTCGATTTCCGTATTCGACAGCGGGTCGAGGCCGCCGCCGGGCGCGCGCAGGTTCTGGAAGCGCTGCGTGATGGCATTCATGGTCTGCACCAGCATGCCCTCTTCATGCCAGTACGACCAGATCAGTTCCAGCAGGCAGGGATTGGCCAGCTTTTCCTGGATGATGCCAAAGCACAGGTCCACTTCGCCTTCCTGGCCGCGCGGGATGCTGATCGGGATGTCGGGCAGCTTGCGGCGGATCACGGCCAGATACGGCAAGGTCTGGAAGCCGTCGATGTTTTCCAGGTAGTCGTTGCGCAGCACGGTTTCCAGGTCGCGTCCCTGAGGAATGTCGCGCCGGTCCAGGTAGGCGTTGTCCTCGGCCGGATTGAAGGCCAGCGGCTGGTTCAGCACGCCGCAATTGACCATTACGAACGCTTCCGTCGCCACTTTCAGCACGCGGTAGGAATCGGAATCGGAAAACGGCAGCGCGCGGCGCTGCTTGAGCTGCTGGAACATGTCGGCCTTCTTGACGAAGCGTTCCTGCTCGAAGCCGCGCACGCTCGCCAGGTCGCCGCAGAACAGGCTGTCCATGAAATGCAGGTAGTTCGTAAACGACATGGCCTCGGTACTGTTGCGTATCAGGGTCCACAGCGGCAAATCCTCGGTCGGCTCCGTTTCCGTGCGCGTCAGCGACACCCCCACATTGCCCGTGATCGGCGATGGCTGGCGCTCTTCCGTCTCGTAATCGGCATCCACGGCCAGCATGGCATTCGGGCTGAGGCCCTCCGGCACGGGCAGCGCACCAAGCAGCTCCGGCCGCTGCGACAGCATCATCTGCGCGCCGAAGCGGTGCATGCCGGCGCGCCGCACGGGCGTGGAAAACGCATTTGGCGTGCCGCGCATGGGCACCCACGGCGAGGCGGCCAGCACCTGCACCAGGTCGCGCCCATCGGCGCTTTGATCGCCGTCAAACGACACGCTGGCGATGGCGCGGTCGCCCACGCGGCCGAAATTGCAGTCGCTGGGATGGCAGTCGGCCGTTTCAAACGTCAGCCCCACCTGCGGGTTGAGCTGGGGCTTGAAGCACAGCACGGCGCTGCAGCCGGACTGCACCGTCACGCACTGGGGCGCCGTGGCCGGAAAATTGCCGTACCGCCCCACGTAACTGCCCGTCGCCAGGTCGGAAAACACGGTGCAGCCATTGCCATCGGTCCAGCGCACGCCGACCAGCATGGCCGGATCGGCCACCCACGTGGCGGCATTGAAATTATGGCAATCGGCATCCAGCCCCCGGTACAGGCTGACGGCCGCGTTGACGACCCGCCCCCCGCTATCGTGCTCGTGCACGGTGACGGCGATGCTGCCGCCCCGGTTTTTCGGGCCCGCCTGGCCCGCCCCCCCGCCCTTGCCGCTCATTTTGCTGCTCATCTTGCTGCTCATGTCATTCTCCTCAATGGATAATCAAACGGGATGCCGGGGGCGGCACCGTCCCGCCAGCCTGGCGGCCATGCCGCACGACATCGGCGCACAGTTCCGACGTGTCCAGGGTGCTGCGCAAGGCCCAGTGCGTCAGCAGGCGTCCCAGCAGCTCGCTTTCGTCTTCGGGACTCAGGCTGCCGCTGGCGCGCGCCTGGCCCAGCACGGCAAACACCAGGGTGGGGGCGGCCTCGTACATCTGCCCGGGCGCCAGGTTCCAGCTGCGAAACAAATGGCCCAGCCTGGCCGGCTGGCGTGCCTGCACGGCCATGCTTTCGGCCAGCGAGGCGCCGCGCAGGGCCGGTGGCCGGTGCTGCACCAGCAGGCCGACCAGGGCCGCCATGCTCGCTTGCAGCTGTTCCAGCAGCCGCTGCTGGAACAAGGGCAGGCCCGCCAGCGGGTAGTACGACAGCCACAGCTGCTCCAGGCGGCTCCATTGCGGGTGCGGATACAGGGCCCGGCCCATGGCGCAGCTGAGCCTGACCCGCAGCCACGGCACCGGGTGGGGATCGTCCACGTTGAGGCGGAAGACAAACACGCGCGGCAGGCTGACGACGCCGATCAGGCCCAGGGTGGCGGCCACGCCGACGCGCGCCAGCGACCAGAAATCGGCCACGATCTCGGATATCCACCGTTCCCACAGCTGCCACACGTGCACGGCGCCGCTGCCGCCATGCTGCATCGCTTGCAGCACGGGCCGCAGCGAAGCCACCAGGTCCAGCAGCGCCGCGCCCTGGTGCCCTACCTCGTGCACCAGCGACGAAGCGATGCTGCTGCCGATCATGCGTTCGCGCGGCAGGCGGATGATGGCGACGGGATTGTCGCCGCCACCTGGCAGGCGCGTGCGCGCGCGGCGGATGGCCGCCCCCGGCCCCCGGTCCAGGTAGCAGATCACGGGCGGCGCCTGATACACGTCGCCAGGCAGCGCCAGCGCGTCGGCGGCGACGATGTCGAGGCCGGCCAGCCACACGCCCGTCTTGTGTTCGCTGCGCTGCGTGATGACCTCATTGAACAGGTCGAACTGGGTCAGCGCGGCATTGAATTTCAGGCGCAGGAAGATAAACCGGCGCTGCGCCTCGGCGGCCGTGGCCATGCTGGCGCCGTCGGCCTGCTCGCGCCGCAGCCACCACTGGAACTGGGCCACCATGCGCCGCAATTCGCGCCGGCCCTGCACCAGCTGGCTTTCGATGGCCGACTGGGCGCTGGGCATCAGGGCGGCCGCCAGCACCGTCGGCTCGATCAGCGCGAACGGCTCCAGCCGCGCCAGCCGCGTCAGCAGCGAGCGCGCCTCCTGCGCCAGCATCCAGGCAGCGTAAGCGCCGATGGCCATGATCTCAGACGCCGTAGAGGACGATCTTGTGGCCCTGCCGCGCCCAGCGGCCGCTGGCCGGACGCATGCCGGCCTGGCTGCGCGCGGCGCCCGGCGCCTGGCTGCCGGCGCCGTTCTGCGTGGCGACCTGGCTGCCCGGACGCGCCAGCAGTCCGGGCGCGAACTGGCGCGCCGCGGCGCTGGCCGCCGCCTGGGCGATGGCGCGCGGATCGCCCGAACCGCGTGCCTGGGCCGCGCGGTTGACGGTATCGGCGGCCAGGCGCACGAATTGCTTGGCGCCCTCGAATTCGCGGTCCTCGTTCGATGACGCTTCCGCCTCCAGGCCCAGCGCGCTGCCGGCGGCCGAAGCCAGGCCGCTGCCGATCTTGGCGCCCAGCGGGCCGCCGAAATAACCGCCGATGGCGCCGCCAGCCAGCGGAATGGCTTTCTTCGCCACACCCTTGAGCACGCCGCCGATGGCCTGGCCCACGGGCGACTTGATGATGCCGCCCGCCACGGAGGCGGCCTTGCGCAGGAAATTGCCGAGAAACTGCTCGAGTTCGGCCTCATTACTGACCGACAACAATTCATTGGCCAGCTCCATTTCTTCCGCCTCGGAAAACATGGCGTTCGAGCCGCCCTCGCCGCTCCACTCGCCCTGGCCAAATTCGAACTGTTCCGCCTCAAAGCCCGACATCTCCTGCCCATATTCCAGGGTCGTACGATCTATGTCATGCATGATGAACTCCTAAAAGTTGAAACCTCAGTTGACCCTACCGTGCCGGATGGCATGACCACCCGGCTAACCATCGAGCACGACGATGTGCCCGCCTTCGCGGCGCCAGTAGCCACCGTCCCGTCCCGGCCCTGGCGTTTGCGCCGCATGCTTGAGCAAGCCTGGCGCCAGGGTGCGCGCCGCTTGCAGCACTGCCGCTTCCACCCGCGCCGCCGGCGTGCGCGCGGCGGCGGCGCGCCCTTGCTGCGCCAGCTCCGTATTGACGGCGTCGATCAGATGCACGACATGGCGCGCCAGTTCGAATTCCTTGTCTTCCGGACTCAGTCCTTCCAGTTCCATGCCGAAGATGTGCGCGGCACGCTGCTTGAGCGCCTGCGCGGAACCGCCATGCAGGGGCAGCATGGGCGCCACCACCCTGCCCAGCAGCTGGCGCAGCGGTCTTTCCAGCGGCGTGCCGCGCACCTGCCGCCCCGCCACCGTGCCCGCCAGCTGGCGCGCGAGGAAAGCGTCGAAGCGCCCCGGTGCCTGCACTTCCAGCAGCTGCGCGGCCAGCGCCAGTTCATCCTCGTGCTGCAAGGGCAGCGTGTCCGGCGATTCGGGCAATTCCATTTCGGGACGGTAGGCAAGCAGGCGGCTGGTCATGGCAGGCTCCGGCAAAACACAAGGAAGGCACGCGGCCCATGCCCTGTTATTGCAAGGGCCGTGCCAGCAGGGAGTCGGGGGAATGGAGGGCGCGGCGGCGAACGGCATTTCGCCGATGGCGTAAAAACCATGGTTTCCGGCGAAGCTATTTTCGCTGTGTCCATGAATTTTTAAACAAGCTTAATGCGAGGGAATTTTTACGTCATGCATCGACCACAAGTAGGCGTGCACGCAAAAATATTTTTCCATTTGCAAAAAATAAAGTTCCTTCAAATTGAAGCTATCATCCGGCAACTTCGTCAAAAAACTTATCAATTTAAAAGATGGACAAGACATAAATATTCTTTTGAGAACGCACTTCCAGTAAGTAAGCTCTACAATTACGAGGTCAGAATTTGATTGCCATAAAGAAACTAAATGACCTTCCCTACTTTGCGCCGCTTATTCGCAGCCGTAACACTCCTGAGTTTGCTTGCCGCCTGCGGCGGTGGTGGCGACAGTCCGGCCACCCCGGTACAGAAACCCGATGTCTCGGTGGTGCCACCGGCAACGGTGGAACCGCCCGCCACGGTGGCGCCCCCGGATGTGACGCCGGGCGAGCCGGCAGTCCCCGGGGAAACCGTCCCGCCACCACCGTTGACGATCCCGCCCGCCGGGCAGGCGACGACCTTCACGCGCCAGCAGGCGTCGCGTTTCCTGGGCCGGGCCACGTTCGGCCCGAATATGGCGGCCATCGATGCGCTGGCCGCCAGCGACAGCGACGCCTGGTTCAAATACCAGTTTTCCAGGCCACAAACCTTGCATCGCAAATATATCGATGCGAAGTTTCCACCGGCGGGCGCGACGGCCGGCAAGGCCCTGCCGCCGGATTTCTATGAAACGTTCTGGCAGCAGGCCGTGCGCGGCGACGACCAGCTGCGGCAACGCACGGCATTCGCCTTGTCGGAAATTTTTGTCATTTCCACGCAAAACGAAGCCGTGTGGCCGCACACGCGGGGTGTTGCCAGCTATTACGACATGCTGGGGCAACATGCGTTCGGCAACTTCCGCGCGCTGCTGCAAGGCGTCGCCACGCACCCGATGATGGGGCTGTACCTGTCGCACCTGCGCAATCAGAAGGAGTCGGCGACGCGTACGCCGGATGAAAATTTCGCCCGCGAAGTCATGCAGCTCTTCACCATCGGCCTGTACCAGCTGAACGCGGACGGCAGCTTGAAATTGTCCGGAGGCAAGCCCATCGACACCTACTCGCGCGACGACGTGAGCGGCCTGGCGAAAGTGTTTACGGGTTGGAGCTGGGCCGGGCCGGACCAGGGCGCCACCCGTTTCAACGGCAGCGTTGCCGACCCGGACCGCGACTGGAAACCGATGCAGAATTACGCAGCCTTCCATTCCACCGGTGAAAAACGTTTCTTGGGAGTCAGCATTTCGGGCGCCACCAGCGGCGAAGCCGACCTGGCGCAAGCCCTCGACACCCTGTTCAACCATCCGAACACGGGGCCCTTCTTCGGCCGCCAGCTGATCCAGCGCCTCGTCACCAGCAATCCCAGCCCCGCCTATGTAGGCAGGGTCGCCGCCGCATTTGCCAACAATGGCGCGGGCGTGCGCGGCGACATGCAGGCCGTGCTGCGCGCCGTGCTGCTCGATCCGGAAGCGCTGGCCCCGGCCGGCACGACCTTGCGCACGGGGAAGCTGCGTGAACCGCTGGTACGCCTGGGCAACTGGATGCGCGCCTTTAACGCCAAGGATGCCGCCTCGCAATACCGCATCTATTATCTGAGCGATCCGCTCACGGGCCTGGGCCAGAATCCCATGAATGCGCCATCCGTCTTCAATTATTTCCGTCCCAGCTATGTGCCGCCCAATTCGCCGCTGGCCACTGCGGGCCTGGTGGCGCCGGAAATGCAGATCACGGCGGAGCCGTCCGTCACCGGCTATCTGAACTTCATCCAGGATGCCATCAGCGGCGGCGTGGGAGAAAGCGCCGAAGTGAAGGCGGACTATGCGGCCGAACTGGCCCTGGCCGACCAGCCGGCAGCCTTGCTCGACCGCGTTGACCTGCTGCTGTTGGCCGGCAACATGTCGGCCAAGCTGCGCGGCACCATCCTGTCCGCCGTGAATAGCGTGCCGATTCCGGCCGCCAACGGCAGCAATGCCGCACAAGTCAATCTCGCACGAACCTACCGCGTACGCCTGGCCATCTTCCTGTCGATGGCCTCGCCTGAATACCTGGTCCAGAAATAAGGAAGCCGCATGTCCCAACTCCCCGCTTTTTCCCGCCGCCGCTTCCTCGGTTCCATGCTGGGCCTGGCCGGCAGCACGGCCGCGCCATTCGCCCTCAACCTGGCCGCCATGGGCCAGGCCGCCGCCCAGTCGGCCGATGACTACAAGGCGCTCGTGTGCCTGTTCATGGCTGGCGGCAACGATGCCTTCAACACGGTGCTGGCGACCGATACGCCTTCCTGGAATGAATACCTGCGCCTGCGCAACACGGGCAGCAATGATTCGATCCACCTGCCCGCCGTCGGCGCAGCCGGTGGCGTGCTGCCCATCGTGCCGGCCACCGCGCAAGCGGGGCGCAGCTTTGCCCTGCATCCTGCGCTCGGCCCGCTGAAAAGCCTGTTCGATGACGGCCGCGCCGCCGTCGTCGCCAATGTGGGCACCTTGATCCAGCCCGTCACCCTGGCGCAATACAAGGCGGGAAGCGTGGCCTTGCCGCCCAAGCTGTTTTCGCACAACGACCAGCAATCGACCTGGCAGTCGGGCTTGCCGGAAGGCGCCAGCGTGGGCTGGGGCGGTCGCCTGGGCGACCTGGTGGGCACCGGCAACAGCAACGCCATGTTCACGGCCGTGTCCGCGGCATCGAACGCGCTGTTCCTGAGCGGGCGCCAGGTGCGCCAGTTCCAGGTGGGTCAGTCCGGTGCGGTGCCGATTCGCAATATCAACCTTGGCGGCAGCCTGTTCGGCACGGCGCAGGGACCGGCCGCCTTGCGCGAAATCATCACGACGGCCGGCAGCGACATGATGGAACAGGAACATGTGGCCATGATCGAGCGCGCCATCTCCAGTCAAAGCATCCTCAGCGGCGCCATGCTGCCGGCCGGCCCGGGCGGCGTGCCCAATCCCCCGCCCTATGTCAATCCGAACACGGGCGCGTCCGGCGCCAATCCGCTGGCCGTGCAATTGCAGACGGTGGCGCGCATCATCGGCGGGCGCGGCCCGCTGGGCGCGAAACGCCAGGTGTTTTACGTGACCTTGGGCAGTTTCGACACGCATGACCGGCAAAAGGCGCTGCATGCCGACCTGATGGCGCGCGTTGCGCATGCGCTCGCGTATTTCGACACGGCCCTGGCCGCGCTGCAGGGCGCCGACATGCGGCGCCAGGTGACGACGTTCACGGCGTCGGACTTCGGCCGCACCTTCAGCAGCAATGGCGACGGCACGGACCACGGCTGGGGCGCGCACCACTTCGTCGTAGGCGGCGCCGTGAAGGGCCGCGACATCTACGGTGCCTTCCCCGCCACGGGCGTGGGCCATGAACTCGACGTCGGCTCCGGCGCCCTGCTGCCCACCACGTCGGTGGACCAGTACGGCGCCACCCTGGCCAGGTGGTTCGGCGTGGCCGACAGCCAGCTGGCCAGCGTGTTCCCCAACATCGGCAACTTCAGCCGGCGCGACCTGGGTTTCATGGCCACCTGAGCACTCGGCGCCTAGCCGTTGACGGCGATGCTCAGGGTAACGACATAGCCATCCGTGGCGCTGCCCGTCACCGTGGCCATCTGCAGGCTGGTACCGTCGCTGAAGACGTTGTCGGTGGCATAGCTGATCTGCGCCAGGTTGCGCACGCTGGCCGTGTAGCCGCTGGCCGTATAGGCCTCGTTCAATGTTGCCATCGGGAACGTGAACTGCGACGTCTTGATGCGGCTCGCGGCGCCGGCCGCCTTCGCCAGGCTGGGATAGACCTCGACATGCACGTGCGGCATGCGTCCTGCGTAGCAGCCGGGAAAGATGGTTGTAAAGCTCAGCGCGCCGGCGCTGTCCGTTTCCTGCACGCCGCGCAAGTAATTCTGCGCCGTCACGCCGCTCGAGTACAGCGAATACAGGCCGTCGCGGTCGCAATGCCACAGGTAAATGGCGTAGCCGGCCAGGCTGGCGCAGCCGCCGCTGGCGTTGAGCAATTGCAAGTTGATGGTCAAAGGCACGCCGGCCGCCACGCCCGTGGCGCCGTTGAAGCTGGCACGGATGTCGCTGCGCACGACGCCCGACAGGTTCAGCACGTTGACGATGCTGCCGCCATGCGTGTTCGTGCCGTCGGCCGGATACGGCCCGCCCGTTTCCTCGGGGATCACCGCGCAGGCGCCCGTGGCGGGGACGGTGGGCGTCGCGACCGTGCCTGCGCCGCTGCCGGCCACGGCCGTCGTGCCGGCGTCGGAACCGCCGCCGCAGCTGATCAGGGGCAAACCGGCCGCGCCCGCCAGCAGCCAGCGCAAGACCTGGCGCCGCTCGGCCGCCAGCGCAGCCATCATTTCGAGGTCGGATGCCAGGCCGTGGTCATGTAAGTCCATAAATACTCCATCAAGTGGGGCAAGCCCGCCAATGCCGGGTTCAGGCTGGCGCACAGGAACAGGGCTTGCACGGCCCGTTCCGCGAGCGCTTTCCTGACAGCAAGGGCGAACTGGCGTTCCATGGTTCAGGCCACTGTATCGGGCAGCTTAGCGCTGGCGCGCAGCCAGCTGGACGCGTTCAACGGCCTGGCCGCGTGGTCCGGGGCCGTCTTCGCGCTGCCGGGCCAGCTGCTGGCGCTGTTCCGGCGTCAGCACGGCCAGCAATTGCTGGTCCAGCCGCGCCTGTTGCAAGCTGATCTGCGCCATCGCCTGGGCCGCCGTGTTCGCCAGCGTGGCGGCCCTGGCATCGTCATAGGCGGATGAGGCGGCCAGTTCGCGCAGCTGCTCATGCGCCTTGAAGGCGATCTTGTGCTGTTCGCGCAGCAGCGGCGCCTGGGCATAAGTGGCGGCGAAGACCTTGTCCTGCTGCGCTTCGCTCAGCTCGACGCCGCGCAGGAATGGCGGCAAGCCCGCCCCGGGACCGTGGCCGAAGCCGGGACCGGGACCGGGACCGGGGCCGGAACCGGGACCGCGTCCGGCTCCCGGCGGCGCGCCCTCCATCGGATGCGGCGGCGGGCCGTCGGAAGCCGTCGCCTGCTGGGCCAGGGCGACGAGCGGCATGCTGCAGGCCGACAGCAGCAACAGGGAGACGACTATGCTCAGGTATTTCATGGGACATTCCTTTCGTGGCGATCAGCCTTGATTGTCGGCGTCCGCCATGTAAAGCAGCGTTAGGGCGGCGTAAAAGCGTGTAAAGGAATGTAAGCAGGCATGTGGGCGGCAATGGTCGCAGGAACGGGCGCGCCGGCATGTAAAAGTGGGTAAAACGGCCGTGAACACCCGCGTTTGGCTGCTATCATCGGGCGATATCCACCGAAAAAGTACAGGCATGAGCAAGGTTTTGTTAATCGACGACGACGTCGAGCTGGTCGGCATGTTCCAGGAGTACCTGACGCAGGAAGGGTTCGACGCCAAGGCCGTGCACGACGGCGAAAGCGGCGCGGCCGAAGCCCTGTCGGGCAAATATGCGATCGCCATCCTCGACGTCATGATGCCGCGCATGAATGGCCTGGAAACGCTGCGCCGCATCCGCGCCGGCAGCACCCTGCCCATCCTGATGCTGACGGCGCGCGGCGACGACACGGACCGCATCGTGGGCCTGGAACTGGGCGCCGACGATTACGTGACGAAACCATGCACGCCGCGCGAACTGACGGCGCGCATCCGCGCCATCCTGCGCCGTGCGCAGGCGGCGCCGCACGACAACGGGGGCACGGCGCCGCTGACCGTGGGCCAGCTGACGATGTGGCCGGAGCAGCGCCGCGCCGCCTGGGCCGGCACGCACCTGGAACTGACGAGCACGGAATTCAACCTGCTGGAAGTGCTGGTGCGCCACGCGGGCAAGCCCGTGAGCAAGAATCAATTGTCGGAACTGGGCCTGGGGCGGCCCATGGCCCGCTTCGACCGCAATATCGACGTGCATTTGAGCAGCCTGCGCCGCAAGCTGGGCAGCCTGGCCGACGGCCGTTCCTGCCTGCAAACCGTGTACCGGCTCGGCTACCAGCTGATCAAGGAGTAAGCCGTGGGCCGATTGTTCTGGAAGTTTTTCCTGTGCATCATGCTGGCCCAGGTGACGGCCACCATCGGCATCGGCGGCACCTTCTGGCTGAAAAACCGCGCCGCCCTGCAGGAACGGGCGCTCGACATCGACACCAGCCCGCCCGCGCAAATGGCCATCGAAGCGGCCAGCGCCACGCTGGAAGCGGGCGGCAGCGGGGCCCTGCGCCAGTTTCTCGGCAAGATGGAGCGGCTGCGCGTGTTTGCCGTCGATGCGCAAGGGCACGAATTGATGGGACGCAATGTCCACCCCGCCATGCTGCTCAAGGCGCGCACCTTGCTGGCGCAGCCGCAGTCGCACCCCGTGGTGCGCGAGGCGGGCGGTAGCGACGGCAAGCGCTACCTGCTGTTCCTGCCCTCCTCCGAACGCTTCCGCAATGCCGAGGCAGGCGCCGCGCGCGATACCCTCAATGCCGTCACCATGAGCGGTCCGCGCGGCATGCCGCCAGGGCCACGGTCAGGCGCAGCAGGCGCCGCGCCGCCCCGCCCGCAGTTCGAACGGGGCCCGCCGCCCGGCCCGCGCCTGGACAGTCCCTACCGCACCTTCATTCCCCTCGCCGCCGCCATCGCCGCCAGCCTGCTGTTCGCCTTCCTGCTGGCCTGGTACTTTGCCCGTCCCATCCGCGACCTGCGGCAGGCGTTCGAGGCCGCATCGCATGGCGACCTGGCGCCGCGCTTCCACGCCAGCGGCAAGCGCGGCGACGAATTGACGGACCTGGGCCGTGATTTCGACCGCATGACGGGACGCTTGCGCCACCTCATGGATAGCCAGACGCGCTTGCTGCATGATGTCTCGCACGAGCTGCGCTCGCCGCTGGCGCGCCTGCAGGCGGCCATCGGCCTGGCCCACCAGCAGCCGGAAAAGATGGCCGCCTCGATGCAGCGCATCGAACGCGAAAGCGAGCGCATGGACAAGCTGATCGGCGAACTGCTGACCCTGTCCCGGCTGGAAGCGGGCGCCGCGCAGGGGGGCGCGGCGCAACCGCACAGCGAAGACGTCGCCATCGCCGACCTCGTGCACGATATCGTGGCAGACGCCCGCTACGAGGCCGGGGCGCGCCAGGTGGCCATCGCCGTGGCGGGCGACGCGGCCAGCGCCGATGCCATGGTCACGGGCCAGCCGGAATTGCTGGCGCGCGCCGTGGAAAATGTCGTGCGCAATGCCGTCAAGCACAGCCCGGACGGCGGCACGGTGGACGTGGCGATGTCGCGCCAAGACGATGGCAGGCAGGCAATGCTGCGCATCGCCGTGCTGGACCGGGGGCCGGGCGTGGCCACGGCCGACCTCGCCAGCATTTTCGAACCGTTCTTCCGCGCCAGCCCTACCCGGCACAGCACGGATGGCCATGGTCTGGGCCTGGCCATCGCCCGGCACGTGATCGGCGCCCATGGCGGCCGCATCGGGGCCAGCCTGCGCGACGGCGGCGGGCTGTGCGTGGAAATGCTGCTGCCCGTGAAAACGCCAGGCTGAGCCATCACGGCCAGCCTGGCGCAGGGGATGGCCAGCCGCCCTGTTACGCCTGCGTATCGATGATGCTGCCCAGGGTGGACGAGGCCGATGCGGCCGGGCTGGTGGCCGTATCGGCGCTGCCGGCCGCCTGCGTGCTTTGCTGGGCCGCCTTTTGCGCGGCGGCTGCCTGCAACTGGGCAATTTGCGCCTGCAAGGCCTGGATCTGCTGCGCCAGCTGCTGCTGCAGCTTTTGCGACGTTTCCGTCTGCTCACCCTTCTGCGACTCCGTCAATTCCTTTTGCGCCGCCGTGATCTGCTTTTGCAGCGCCGCGATTTGCGAGCTGCCGCCCGAACTGCCGCCACTGGCCGCGCTGACCGCGCCGCCTGTACCGATTGCCGCTACCATGATGCCTCCTGTGTGTGTCGATACCAATGTTAACGGCACGGGCAGGTGCGCATGTAGTGGCGCGCGTGTAAAGCCAGGTAAAGACGCCGCTCCGACGCACGCTTGCCTCCCGGCATGCAAAGCTGGCACACTGGGACTTCCCTTCCTTGGCCTTGATCAATGATGACGACATCCTTGCTGCCCGCCCTGCCCGACTTCCTGCCCCGCCTGCGCTGCGGCGTCATCGAGTTTTCCGTCCATCACATGCGCGGCGGTACCTCGACGGGCCTGGTCTTGCACGCGGCGTCCGTGCCGACCGACCTGGCCTTGCGCGAGGAATTGCTGCGCCACCTGATGGGCGCGCCCATGTCCGGCCAGTTGCCGGGCAACCGGCAAATCACGGGGCTGGGGCGCGGCGCACCGACCAGCAATAAAGTCTTTCTTGTCGAAGTGGAACAGCATGCGGGCCAGGCGCGCCTCGTCAGCACCCTGGCGCAACTGGCCGGCGGCCATGCCGGGATCGACTGGAGCGTGAACTGCGGCAATATGTCATCCGCCCTGCAACTGTGGGGCCTCGATAGCGGCGTCATCGAGGCACTGGCCATCGGCCCGCACGCCATCGACATCCGCAACACCAACACGGGCGTCATCACCACCTCGCGCATGGCGCGCGAACCGGACGGCAGCTTTGCGGCGACCGGCATACCCGGCGTGCCCGGCAGCTTTCCCCGCGTCGATCTATTCCTGCAGCAACCCGTGGGCGCCAAGACGGGCAAGCTCTTACCGACGGGCAAGGCGCAGGATAAGGTGCTCGGCTACGACGTCTCGTGCGTGGATGTGGCCGTGCCCATGGTCATCGCGCTGGCCAGCCAGTTCGGCAAGACGGCGCGCGAGGCCATCGCGGAACTGGAAGCGGACGCGGCTTTCATGCACGCCATCCGCCAGGTGTGGAGCGCGGCGGGGCAACTGATGGGCTTGCGGCGGGGCGATGGCCAGCCGATGAGCCTGGATGAGCTCGGGCGCAGCGAAACCATCCCCAAGTTCTGCATCGTGGGGCCGGCGTCGGGAGAGGGAAATATTGCTGTACGTTACTTTACGCCGCAGGCGGGCCACGCTTCGCTGGCCGTCTCGGGCGGCTGCTGCCTGGCGGCCGCCTGCCTGATACCAGGCACGGTGGCGCACGCCATGGCGCGCGGCTTGCCGGCCGTGGGAGCGAACGAGGCGGAAATCGCGGTGGGCATAGAAAATCCGGCCGGCATCCTGGGCACCGGCATCGTGGCGCGCCAGGATGGCGATACACTGGCCATCCGCAGCGCGGCTTACCGGCGCAGCACGCAAATCTTGCTACGCGGCCATGTTCCGCTGTACCAGGCATCGCCGCCGCTGAAAGCCTGGCTGCTGAAACAGCTTTAAGCAGACACAAGGCAGGACTGGCGCCTGCCCGCCGTCGCTCAGGTTTTTGGCAAGGTGACGCCGACCTGGCCCTGGTACTTGCCGCCACGGTCCTTGTACGACGTTTCGCACACTTCATCGGATTCAAAGAACAGCACTTGCGCCACGCCTTCGTTGGCGTAGATCTTCGCCGGCAACGGTGTCGTGTTGGAAAACTCCAAGGTCACATAACCTTCCCATTCCGGTTCGAACGGCGTGACGTTGACGATGATGCCGCAGCGCGCATAGGTGCTCTTGCCCAGGCAAATCGTCAGCACATTACGGGGAATGCGGAAATACTCGACCGTACGGGCCAGCGCGAACGAGTTCGGCGGGATGATGCAATAACCCTTGCCCGACACGTCGACGAAGTTGTTCGCGTCAAAATCCTTGGGATCGACGATGGTGGTATTGATGTTGGTAAACAGCTTGAACTCGTCGGCGCAGCGGATGTCATAGCCATAGCTGGACGTGCCGTAGGACACGATGCGGTTGCCGTCGCGTTCCTTGACCTGGCCCGGCTCGAACGGCTCGATCATGCCGGTTGTTTCCGCCATGCGGCGTATCCATTTATCGCTTTTAATCGTCATCGCAGGGGCATCTTTCTAGAATATCGGAATGGCTGGGGCGGCACGCCTTGAGCAGGCGCGGCCCGGATGGCAGGATTTTACGCGAAAATCCACCGCCGTTGGCCATTGCCCCCTGAAAATCATTGCCAATAGTCTAGTGTTTCGCCAGCAACGCAGCGATCATCTCGCGCACCACCTGCGCCGTCAACTCGGGGTTTTCCATCGGGAACAAATGGCCGCCAGGCACCTGGCGGAAAAACGGACCGACCAGCTTGCGCGTGGCCGTCAAGCCCGCCTGGCGGCATTCCACCGATGCCGTGCCGCCGATAAAGCCGATCGGTACGGACAAGCCATCGCGCACGAGGCTGCCGATATGGTGCGGCAAGCTGCGGTATACATCCGTTTCCACTTCGCGCGTGAAGCGCAGCTGCACCCCGTCCGGATGCGGCGCCAGGCCGCTGGCGATGTAGTCGCGCAAGACTTGCGGCGCCCAGATGGCGAACATGTCCTTGGCTGCAAAGTGCTCATACGCGGCCTGCGCATCGGGCCACAGCTTGCGCCGCTTGGCGGAAAAGCGTGCCGGCGAGAAGCGTTCACCGAGCGCCGTGTTGCGCGCCAGGCGCACCAGCAAGGCGCGCCAGCCCGCCACCACGGGCGAATCGAGCAAGACCACGCAGCGCACGAGATCGGGCCGCCGCTTGGCCACCATCACGCTGAGCATGCCGCCGAGCGAGTGGCCGACGAGGATCACGGGGGCCGTGTAGCGGCGCTCGAGGTCGTCGATATACTCGCGCACCAGCTCGGGCCATCCCGTGCTGACGGGATACGCGGGGTCGTGCGCGTGCATGTCGAGGGCCTGTACCTGGAAATACTGGCCCAGCAAGCCGAACAGCTTGCGGTAAGTGCCGGCGGGATAACTGTTGGCGTGGGCAAAGTGCAGCTGCGGGAGTGTCATCGTGGGGCTGGGCCGGTAAATGCGATAGGCAATTGTAATGGCAGCCCGGCAAGACGTATCAGAGGAAGGCCTCTAATTGCCGCTGCGCCACGGCCATGCCGGGCACGAACGAAGCCAGCACTTCGCCCAGCTCGGCCATCGACTCGACCACGCAAAACGCGCCGTCAAAAGCGTGGTGACGGTTCATCTGGTTGCGCAGGACGATGCACTCCAGGCCGGCAGCGTTGGCGGCGCGCAAACCGCGCGGCGAGTCTTCCACGGCCACGCAGTGGGCGGCATCCAGGCCCAGGCGCTGCAAGCCCAGCAGATAGCCATCGGGCGCCGGCTTGCTTTCCAGGTACATTTCACGCGTCAGCACGAAGTCGAAATGCCCGCGCAAGCCCGTGGCGGCATGGCTGATCTCGAAATGTTGTTCATATGCACTCGTGACGACGCCCATCGCGACATGCGGACGCAAGGCTGCCAGCACCTGTTGCACGCCCGGCAGGGCCAAGCGGCGCGCCTGGCGCAAACGGTCGGCAAACAGCCGCTTGCGTTCCAGGCGCAGGCGGTCGACCAGTGCGATATCGTGGCCCTGCCCCAGCAGTACATGCCAGGCGCCATAGTTATTGTCCAGGAACCAGTCGAAGAACTGCTTCGGCGTCAGGTCTATGCCGTAGGGCAACAGCAAGTCGCGGTTGCTTTCATAAAACAGCTGTTCAGTATCGACCAGCACGCCATCGTTGTCCCACAGCACACCCTGGATGGTTTTCATGGCGAGGTTCGGCTTAAATGCTTACTTGAACTGATTACTTGAAGAAAATGTCGTAGGACAGCTTCACGATCAGCAACACCAGCAGCACGAGGAAGAGGATGCGCACGAAGGCGGCGCCACGGCGCACGGCGATCCACGTGCCCGTCAGGGCGCCCAGGATATTGCACACGGCCATGGGTGCGGCCACGGCGTAGACCACGTGGCCGGCGGGAATGAAGAAGGCCAGCGCCGCCACGTTGGTGGCGATATTCACCAGTTTCGAGCAGGCCGAAGCGAGGATGAAATCGAAGCCGAAGACGCGGATGAAGAGGAAGATCAGGAAACTGCCCGTGCCCGGCCCGAACAGGCCGTCATAAAAGCCGATGGCGCCGCCGATGACGATGGCCAGGATGCGTTCGCGCCCGCCGATGGGACGCGCCTCGCGCGTGGTGCCGAAATCCTTCTTGATGAAGGTGTAGATGGCCATGATGATGATCAATACGAGCACCATCGGACGCACCACCTGCTGCGGCACATAGGATACGGCGGCCGCGCCGATGAAGGACATGATGAAGGCGCTGGCCACGGCCGGCAGCACCAGCAGCCACGGGATATGCACCTTGCCGACAAAGGAGCGGGCCGCGAACGTGGTGCCGCAGGCCGACGCCAGCTTATTGGTGCCCAGCAAGGAGGTGGACGCCATGTTCGGCATCAGGTTGAACAGGGCCGGCAGCTGGATCAGTCCGCCCCCACCCACGGCGGCATCGATCAGGCCGGCAAAGAAGGCAAATAAACACAGCAGCGAAATGGTCAGCATGATAGGCAGCAGGAAATGGGCAACAGGGGCAGTATAGGCGCAGGGCATTTTTCTGGATGCAACTTCATATTGCGGAAAACGCAATCAGGCGTAACGCTTGACGGAATGCGCCCCGTGCGGTCTACTGGCCTCTTTTGCTGCCGGGGCCGTACGATGTCGATGAAACTGATGTGGGAAATCCGCGCCTTCTGCACCGTCGTCGAGAAGCGCAGCTTCATCCACGCGGCGCGCATGCTGGGACGCTCGCCGTCGGCCGTCACGCGCGCCATCCAGTTTCTCGAGGACGCCATCGGCGCCGAGCTGATCCTGCGCACGCAAAAACAGTTCACCCTGACGACGGCCGGCGAAACCTATTACGCATCGGCCAAGCACTTGCTGGAAACGCAGGCCGAGGCGGAAGATCAGCTGGCCGAGCTGAGCAACTCGCCGCAGGGCTGGGTGCGCCTCTCGGCGCCGGAAATTCTGTCGCTGGGCTTTTTGCCGAAAGTGGTGGCGCAGTTTTCGCGCGATTACCCGAACGTGTCGGTGGACATCCATTTTTCGGACAAGTCGATCGACCCCATCCAGGAAAAGCTCGATTTCGCCATCCGCGGCGCCTTTCCCCAGTCCAGCGAACTGATCGGCTATCCCCTGTGGAATTACCGCCGCTACATGTACGCCTCACCCGACTATATAGCCCGCATGGGCGCGCCCGAAGAGCCCGAAGAGCTGGCCGGCCATGACGTCATCATGCATTCGGCGCCGCGCATCCTGCGCGACTGGCACTTCGTCTCCGGCGAACGCAACGTGCGCTACCAGGTGCAGCCGCGCTTCCGCTTCACCTCCGGCATCGCCACTTTCCAGGCGGCCCTGGAAGGCGCCGGCATCGTGCGCCTGGCCAGCTGGCTGGCCGAACCCGCCGTGGCCGCCGGCACCCTGCAGCGCGTCTGCACGGCGTACCGGCTGACCTCGTCGAAGGAGCTGGACCCCAGCATCCACGCCGTCTACGGCACCTCGCGCATGGCCAAGGGGGCGCGGCTGTTCCTCGAATACGTGCGGCAGCGGGGACTGGACATACCCGATGAACGCATAAGTTAGCGACTATTCCGCGACGATCGCATCGCTATACACGGCAAACTCGGCGCCATCGCAGACAAACCCGGCCACCTCGCGCATGCCCAGCCGTGCATGCGCGCGCAGCGACGCCAGATTGTCGCGCCGGATGAACAGCACGGCCTCCGCACCCTGTTGCTGCTCGCGCAGGGCCGCATACAGCAGCGCCAGCAAGCCCTGCCCCCGTTCCGATTCCGCAATGCAGACGGGGCCGTACACATAGGCGCCCTTTCCTCCCGCATACGCGGCCAGCATGGCCAGCACTACGGGCGCCTGCGCGGTGGCTGTCGCCGCACTGAACAGCACGCCAACGACCGGCCCATCGGCCACGCGCCGCGCCACGATGACGGGCGACGTGCCATCGGCCATGGCGGCCACCTTGTCGCGCGAAAACTCGCCCGTCAGGCTGCCGCCGTGCGAGGGAGAGTTGGCTTGCAGCAAGGCCGTGATGGCGTCGATGTCGGCGGCCTGCGCCGGGCCGACAAGGTAAGTTGTGCCGGGGTCAGTCATTCATGCTCCTTGCTCATCGCGGCGGCTGGCCCGGCGCGTCCAATCATGGCGGCTATTTTTTCACGTAAACGGCCAGCGGCGCATGCAGCACCCAGGCGACATCGTAGAGCGGCGCCTCGCCGCGAAATGAAATCGCAACCAGGGTAAGCTGTGCCAATGTGCCGTGAGCAATAAACGTCTCCACATAGCCGTCGGAACCGACATGGTGGTAAGCCACCTCCTTCGCTTTCGTTGACGGAGCTTCCCCGACAATCGGCAGCCCCTGGAATTGAAAAATCAGCGCACAACCTTTTCTTTCGGCCTGTTGTGCCGCGCCTTGCAATTCTTGGGAAAGCGTAACGTAGGTAAAAATGCCCTGCAGTTGCTGCGAGTTCACGATGGCCTCGGCCGTTGCCACGTCGGTCACATGAAATAGATATGGATGTTGCTGGCGAACGGCGTCAGTCTGCCGCCCCCGCAAGTCAAACTGCCGGGACGTCGCCTGCGTACTCTGCGAACGAATCCGCTCCTCGAAGCCGAGCTGCGGCATAGCCGCTTCCTTCTTCCACCAGTTAAACAGCGCCATCCTTATCCTTTCAGCATCGTCAGGCAGCGCCGCGCGCCGCTACGCTCGCCATCATAGAGAGATATTGCATTTAACTCAATAAGCTGGGCAATGCGCGCCTGGCCCTACCGCCCCTGCCAATACCGCGGCCGGCTGGCCCGGTACTGCGTCACGGCGATACCTTCGCCAAACTCCAGCACCAGCGCCCCTTCCACATCCGTGCGCAGCCGCGTGATCCCCATCGCGCCATAGCGGGCATACACCTGCGCCTTCGGATGTTTATAGCGGTTGCGGTGTCCCACCTGAAAGATCGCCAGGGTCGGATGCACGGCGTCCAGGAATGCCTGCGTGGAAGACGTGCCGCTGCCGTGATGCGGCGCCAGCAGCACGTCGGCCGCCAGTTCACCTTCTGCAGAGCGCGCCACCAGCTGCGCCTCCTGCGCCGCCTCGATGTCGCCGGCCAGCAGGATAGCGTGCTGGCCGGCCGTGATTTTCACGCTGCAGCTGCGGGCGTTCGGCTTCAAGGCGATGTCGTCGTGGCTGGCGGGCAATGGATGCAGCATGGCGAAGTGCACGCCTTCCCACGTCCAGCTCTGGCCCGCGACGCAGCGCAGGTAGGGACGGCCAGACTGCCGCCGCGCCTCGATGGCCGGGTGGCCGCCGGACAGCGACGAAGCGAGCCAGCCCACGTGGATATTTTCCAGCAGCGACATGGCGCCGCCCGCATGGTCAAGATCGCTGTGCGAAATGATCGCGCCATCGAGACTGGCAATACCGCGCGCGCGCAGATACGGCACGATGACGCGGCTGGCACCGTCCGATTCCGGGCCGTAGGCTGGCCCCGTGTCGTACAGCAGGCGGTGCCCGTGCGTTTCCACCAGCAGGGCCATGCCTTGTCCCACGTCAAACGCCGTCACCCACAAGCGACCCGGCGGCGGGCTCGACGGCAAGGCCGTCAGCAGCGGCAGCCAGCCCAGCATGCCCGCCCAGCGGTGCGGCCATCCGCGCGGCGCCAGCAGCCACAGGGTGCCGAACAGCGCCCAGCAAAAGCTCCACATCGGCGGCGCGGGTGCCGTCCACACGGCAAAGCGGCGCGCCCCCAGCCAATCGAGCACCTGCGCCAGCATCTGCACGATGGCATGCGCCAGCAACAGCAAACCATCGGACAGCGGCGCCGGCAGCAGGCTGCCCGCCAACGACAAGGGCGTCACGATCAGGCTGATGACGGGGATGGCCAGCGCATTGGCGACAGGAGACACCAGCGACACTTGCGAGAACAGCAGCATCGTCAGCGGCACCAGTCCCACCGTCACCACATATTGCGTCTGCGCACCGAGCGCCACGGCCGCGCGCAGGCGGCGCCAGCGGCTCGCCTGCGCCGACATCGGCGCCGCGGTGCGTCCCACGCCAGCGTACAGCATGGTGGCGACGGCACCGAACGACAGCCAGAAACCAGGCCACAGCACGGCCCAGGGGTCGAGCAGCACGACCGCACCCAGCGCCAGGCACAGCACGTGGCCTATGCTGGTGATGCGCCCCAGCCACAAGGCCAGCGCCACCACCATCAACATATATAAGGTACGCTGCGCCGGGACGCCGAAGCCGGCCAGCAGCACATATAAAAACGCGGCCAGCGCGCCGGCCAGCGCCGCCACCTTTTGCGCCGGCAGCCGCAACGGCAGTTGCCAGCCAATAAAAAACGAGCGCCGCCACAATGCGCCCGCACCCAAGGCGAACAATCCCGCGATCATGGTGATGTGCAAGCCCGAAATGGAAATCAGATGGCTGACGCCCGTGCGGTTGAACACTTGCCAGTCCGACTGGGGGATGGCGCGCTGGTCGCCCACCACCAGCGCCACGATCACGCCCGCGTACTGCTTGCCTTCCAGGCTGCGCACGATGCGTGCGCGCAGGGCCGCACGGCTCGCTTCCACCACATTGCCGAAGCCGGGCACGAAGGCAGCCAGGCGCCGGTTCGGCATGTCCGCGCGCGGCTGCGGCCGCACGTAGCCGGTGGCGCGCACGCCCTGCTCCAGCAGCCACACTTCGTAGTCAAAACCCATGGGATTGGCATTGCCATGCGGGCGCTGCAGGCGCACCGTCAGCCGCCAGCGTTCGCCCGGCTGCACATTGCCCACTTCATTCGTCGCGGCATTGCGAAAGCCCGCATACCAGGACAGGGCGATCAGGGGCGGCACCTTGGCACTGACCGCCTTTTCGACGGCAAAGTTGAAGCGCACGCCCTGCTCGAAATGGTAGGGCAGGCTGGCGATGGTGCCGACGACGGTGATGTCCTCGCCCTCGTCTTGCAATGCCAGCTGGGATGAGAGCGCCGCGTGCGCCAGGAACGCGGCCCAGAAATAACCGAAGATGACGCCGAACAGGCATCCCAGGGACAGGCGCAAGACCACATGCCCGCCACGCGCGGTGTAGCCTAGCCCCAGGAACAGCAAGCAGGCCAGCAGCAGCGCCGCACCCGCATGCGCAGGCAGTTCGGCCTGCGTCTGCAGCCAGAAAGCGCCAGCGGAAAAGCCGAGTATGAAGGTGCGCATGGCAGGCCGAAGCGGCGCTGACTCAGATTCACCACTATAAACGGCGCTGCGCCGGCGCGCATGGCAATGCGGACTGCAGGTTTGATATGGCGCAGGACAGAGCGGAATAGCTCACTCACAGCAGGTACTGCGCCATGGTTCAACTACACCACATGAAGTACCAGCAATTTCTTTGGCATACCCACTGTCAATTTCGGGTCAGCAAGTGTGCCAGGTAAATCATTCAAAATATCAATGGCGATGGAGAAATCCTCAGAGGCATGCGTCTCCATGCACTTAGTATCTCGCCACACAATCACAATGTTTTCATCTTCCAGCCCATCCAGTCCGGACCATAATGAATCGGCGAGCGCCTCCCAACTTCTATTGCTATGTAATGGCGGGTCCAACGGCAATGTATTACGTACTCCATCAAAGAATTCGTCCTTGGACGAAATTTTCTCAGGAAGACAAAAAACTCGCATGCCTTCCCGCTGCGAATCGAGAATGATCTTGTCGGCAGCGGCTTCGTCAACAGCAAAAAAACCTATGTTATTCAACATAATTGTTCACCTAATCCCTGCTCGAAATGGTATGGCAGACTGGCGATGGAGCCGACGACGGTCATGTCCTCGCCCTCGTCTTGCAATGTCAGTTGGAATGAGAACGCCGCGTGCGCCAGGAAGGCGGCCCAGAAATAACCGAAGATGACGCCGAAGAGACATCCCAGAGACAGACGCAAGACCGCATGCCGGCCACGTGCGGCGTAGCCTAGCCCCAGAAATAGTAAGCAGGCCAGCAGCAGCGCCGCGCCCGCATGCGCTGGCAGTTCCGCCTGCGTCTGCAGCCAGAAAGCGCCAGCGAAAAAGCCGAGTATGAAGGAGCGCATGGCAGGCCGAAGCGGCGCTGACTCAGGTTCACCACTATCAACGGCGCGACGCCGGCGCGCATAGCAATGCGGGCTGCAAGTTTGATTTGGTGCAAAGTAGCACCAAATAAACAAGCCTAAACCAGGCTCCCACTATCATTCCAGTGCAATCTGGTCGTTAAAAAAATTACTAGTGACAACTATAAAAATTCGAAAAAGAATAAAAACCTTGGATGGCTTGACAATCTAGGAATTTTCCCAATAATTTTTTATAACTGGCTTCATAATTTATATTCCCCTGCTCGACCACCATACCACATCGTCATTTATAAAATTAAAATATTGAACAATCTTCTCTTCTACACTCGATGAATCACATCCAGCATCAACATAAAAAACGGTAATTCCCAAAGGATTATTATCATGTCTCATTATCAATACATCACCCACCTCATCGATTTTTAATTTTGCACCATCAAACCAATCCAAATCATCTTTATCTCTGAATCGTATAATCTCAACAACTCTAGCAAGATCCATGGGCGTTTTTTTTGTAGCCAAAACAGGCTTACAATCCCCACTCGGCCAGACTAACGATACCTCAGTATTCATTTAACATCCAATCCTAACAACGGAACATTGAATTACAGCTTGCCCATTAACCTCCGAGACACCTTCCCGGGGCCCCATCCAAACTGGTTGTCCTGGTACATGTCCTGCATCTGGCTTTACATTAGTATAGAACTCAAAGCCTTGTCGCCCTTGCGGAAGCGGCCCTTCATATGCCTTTACTTTTGCCCAAGGCGACGGCATGTAATTTCTTGCCGGATTCCCCACAAGTTGCCCAGAATTTTTGATACTTTCAATTGAAGCCGGTGAATCACCTATTCTATGATAAGGCCCAAACCGCCTATTTATAGTCTGTGCCACTGGTCTACTTCCGAAGGTAAAAAGAAGATCATTTTCAAATTTCTGACCAATAGTAACCACCTTCCGTTGAGCTCCAGCAGGAGCCACAATCAAAACAGTCTGCATTACTGAAAAAATACCATTGGCAGCCTCTTGGTTCATCTTTGGATTAGACGACTCGAAACAACCGCCTCCGTTCACCGAACATAATTTTAAATTATTTTTCTCAATCGAAATATAACCAAGAGTGTTATAGATATCAGCCACACCAGCCTTAATTGTCTTCCATATTCCACTCTCTTCTTCGTTACTGTCTTGCGACACACTTCTTGCAGTAACTTTAGCGGAAGGCTTGCTGACAACGCTAACTAACGACGATGAATTATCTGCAGCAAACAAGGGAGTAAACAGATGTGCGTTCATACCAAACATCTCGGCCTCGAACTTGGCAATTCTATTTCTCGCGCCCGTCCCTTCGCCGAGATTCATCCAGCGGTCATCCTCGAAACCATTCAGGTCGACATAGGCCAGCGGATTGTTGCGCGCATATGCATAGCGGTTGTACGATTGTAAATCATCGGGGTGCGGCACGCCCGGATCGGCGCTCATGAAGCGCGCCACCAGCGGGTCGTAGACGCGGCCGTTCATGTGGATCAGCCCCAGCGTGTCGAGGTGCTCGTGATTCGTGAAGCCGCGCTTGCTTGTGTCGCCCACCAGCGTGCCCTGCGCATCCTGTCCGCCAGCAGGGAAGCGGCGCTTGCCAGACGCATCGTAGGCAAAGCGCTCGATTACCGTGCCCGTCTCGTCGCTTACGGCCACCAGCGAGCCGAGGAAATCTCGGTGGAAATATTGTGTCGTATTCTTGCCGCCGACGGTCTTGACGACCGCGATCACCACGCCGTTGGCAGTGATGAACTGGCGGTGCTCGATCTCGCCATTGGCCTTGATATCTTTCTCGTACTGTAGATTACCGCTATGCGTACCGTTCAGATATACCGTGGCCAGTCCCGGGGCGATTGCCTTGGTGCGCTGGTGGCTGGGTCCATACACATAGTTCATGCTGCTCGACGGCGTGGCGATCATCAGCGGCATATTGAAGCTGGTATAGCTGATCTTGCGCCCCATTGCCGCGACGGTGGCACCTGTCGCTGTGGTTTGCAGCTCATCGGTCAGATTACCGTTCAGGTCGTATGTGTAATGCCGTTTGCCGCCGCCCGTCAATGCGATGGACGACACGGCATGCGGTTTGTTACTTGTTTCCAGATAAGCATAGGTACCGACGCCGGAACGCTGCGTGACATTGCCGATGCCATCGTAGCCATAGGTCTGTGTCGCCAGGCCGGCGCTGCCGGAGTTCACGGTAGCGCTGCTCAGCCGGTTCAGGCCGTCATACAAGAACGTTTCAGACAAGTTCTGGTTGCTGTCGCTACGCGACTGCAGGTTGCCGATCTGGTCGAAACGGTAGGCCAGGTTCTGCACACCCTTGCCGGCGCCCGCGTACTGCTCCTTGACCTGGCCCGTGGCATTGTCGTAAACAGCATTCGTGACGATCTGGTTGCCATAGGTTTGCGCCAGCACATGGCCTTCGGCATCCATCTGGTTCACGCGCCAGTACAGGGCATCGCTGGCCTGGTTGCGCACCTCCGTCAGAAAACCGAAACTCGAATAGACATATTTGAGCGCCAGCCCGGTAGGATATGTGTGCCTGACGAGCCGTCCGTGCTGGTCGAATTCCGAGCTTGCCGTATAAATGGCATCGATTGTCGTGCTGCTGCTGCCGACCCGGCCATAGCCGTCGTACGCCACCACTTCGCGGTAGCCATTGTCGGCCGAAACCTGGCACAGCTTGCCGATACCCTTGACGCAGCTGTCGAAAACCCAGCTGGAAATCAAGTCGGTCTCGCCGCGCGATGTCATCCGGTTCAGCACATCGTAGCCGAGTGTCGTGACCTGCCCCTTGGCGTCCGTTTGCCGCACCATCCTGCCCAAGGCATCGTACGCATACAGCGAGCCGCCCGTATCGGCTTCGTACATCTTCGTCTTGCGGCCCAGGCTGTCGTACGCCATCACGTTCATGTTACCTTTGGGATCCGTGGTCAGCCACAAATTACCAAACGCATCATACTGATAGCTAATCGCCTGCCCCAGGTTGTCGACCACTTGCACCACCTTCCCATTGGCATCAAGCACCCGGCTCGTCGTCTGGTTCAGCGCATTGCTGACACTGGTACGCAAGCCATTGTAGGCATAGCGCGTCACCGCCCCATCGGCTGTTGTGGTCGAGGCAATGCGGTTCAGGGCATCATATTGATTGCTGGTCCACTGCTCATTGGGTTGATAGACGGAATACGGCCGACTGCTGCGCGCGAGGTTGCCGCGGCTGTCATACTCCCTTGCCGTATAAATCATGACAGTACTGTCGAGCCCCTGCGTTTCGCTCAAGATATCGCGGTCTAATTCATCGAAATAGCTTGTTTGCCACGGCCCGATCACCGTGACGCCATCGCTCGCATACGGCTGCATTTTGATGAAATATTTGGCGCGGCCACTGCAGGTATACGGCCCGCACAAGGCATAGGTCCATTTTTTACGCGTACCATCTGGATTGATTTCCAGGATCTTGCGGCCAAAACTGTCATATTGAAATTGCACGGACAGCTGGTTGGCGTCGGTCACGCTCGTCGGCGTGCCGTATTGGGGATGGTAAGTGCTCGTGCCCGTATGGCCGAGCGCATTTTTCTGCGTTACCGGGAACTGGCCCCGACCGTCGTAGGCAGCGCTGTTGCGCGTGGCGACGATAGCTGCCGTACCGCTGGCCGGCGACACTACCCTGGTTTCGCTGCGGTTACCCCAGGCGTCGTAGGAATAGGCCGTCTCCAGGCGGAGCTGGGCATCGTTCGGCTCGCGAATTTCACCATTCAGCAAGCCATCAGCATCGTAAGTAAAGCTCACGGTCCGCGTGACCGTCGTGGTGGGTGGATTGATGATGACGGCCGTCGGCGTGGCCGCCTGGGCAATCGCCCCGATGGGAAGGAATAGCGTAAAAATCAGCTGTTGGATACGGTGGCGCATACCAGTTCTCTGCAAGGTGTGGGTCATGGTGGTGGATGGGGCAATGGTGCTATTCATTCGGCTTACTCATCCATCATCAGCATGAAGATGGGCGTCATATCCATACCGACCACCACCGTCGCGTTGGCGGCGCTGGGTGCGTTGTTTGCGTCGCCCGAATAGACCGCCCGGATGGCGCGGCCGCCAAAACCGCTCAGCACCGTGCTGAACCCGGCCCTGCCAGCGCCGTCCAGCGCAATGACGGCCAGCGCCGTGTCGCCGTTAAAAAAAGTCACCGTACCGCGCAGCGGCGCCGTACCGTTCACCTGCACTTGCAGCGTGGTCGACTGGCCCACGTTGACCCGGGCCGGTTGCGGATAACCGGCCACCCAGCCCACCGTACTGATATGCGTGCCGGTGCCGGGCGGCGTACCGCCGGTGCCGCCATTGCCGCTGCCCGGCGTGCTGCCATCGCCCGTCGGCAGGGCCGGTCCTGTATACGCCGGGATTGTATTGCTCACCATGGTGCGCGCCAGCTGTCCCGTCAGCCAGCGGCTGCGGTCGACCGGATAAAACGCGTTTTCCGTATACGTGGTAAACGTCTTGGCGCCATCGCTGGCCGTGGTGGTGCTGCGGATCAGGTTGCCCCAGCTGTCATATTGCGCCGTGGTTTTCTTCACCGGCAAAGCCGCGCCGTTCAAATCCCACTGCTGAACAACGCTTTCGCTGACATAGGGAAAGTAACTGCGGCCAGGACGCACGGCGCACGGCACCGCCGCGAGCGTATCCATGCAGCCAAACGTGGCGGTCGTCTGACTCAACAGATTACCGCTACCCGCGCCCGCCAGACTCGTGCTGGTTTTCGTGGCCATGCCCGTGTAGGGCCAGTCCAGGCGGTACTCGACCGTGCTCGTCAAGCCGGTCGAGACCTGCTGCTCTTCCTTCCAGCGGAAACCGACCAGTTCGCCGCGACTCAGGTCTTTTTTCAAGCCGCCATAGCGGTACTTGACCGTTTCGCTGCTGCCGATGCCGTTCGGATGGTCGACCGATGCCACCACATACAGGGGCATCAGCATATTCATATACGGATAGCTGGTAGTCGTATCGCGCACATAGGTAGCGGGATCGGTCAGCGGTGCGTAGCGGATGCTAGTCTTCGCACCGAGGCCATTCGTCACGCCCGTCAGCAGGTCGCCGATGCCGCTGTCGGCGAGATAAGGCAGCAGGGAAACATTATCAGTAGGCGCGCTAAATGGCTTCAATTTGTATTTTTGTTGCACCAAATCCATTTTTCCATCGCCATTGATATCGAGAACAATGAGTCCAGGACCGTCCGGGTATGACACATATCCCTCATCCACATCCGGCGTTAACTTATCCACCGTGCCCCACTTTTGCCCTGTATGGTAAATAGGTTGGTTCAGCAAAAAACCATTACCAAGAGAAATCACCGGTTCCAAAAGAAGCTCCAGATCTTCGAATCCAGATCCATCGCCTTGCCATATTTGCAGCAAATCTGATTTCCCATCGCCGTTGATATCGATTGAAATAATGTTGCCTGGCGAAGGGCCTGCTTTTCCATAGGGCGTATTACTCGTCACCCCACGCAAGACTTCCTTCTTCCCAGCCACAAAGCTGATGCCGTTCGAATAGAAGGGATGCAGATTCACCAGCTTACCGGGGATGGGATCGCTAACATGCGCATGTCCCGACAGCATCAAATCCGTCATGCCATCGCCATTCATATCCAGGGGAATGATACTTTCCAAGCCATCTGGCATAGCGTCCCTATCGGGGAAGCGCCATTGCAGTCCCGTGTTCAGCCATACGCCAGGCACAAGATCGGTTCCATTGGAAATAATCGATAACAGCCATACATTGTCTGGCGACGATATTTCCGTCCACGTCTGCACCAGGTCCATCTTGCCATCGCCATTGATATCCATCGGTATCACATTTACCATCGTTGGATAGCGGCTCGGCGGCATACTGATCTGACTAGGGCGCGAGTTATTTATCTTCCATGCCGGCGGAGAAAAAGCATTGCCATCAAATTTAGAAATGGATATTCTGAGATTGAAATTGTCATATTGATCGTATTTATACTCCACTATTTCAGATTTCCCATCCCCATCAACATCCATGGCAATGGCATTCCCGATTCGTTCCGTACGATAAGTTCCAGCGTCGGCAATACGAAACCCGGAAGCGGTCGGATAAAATATCATCATCTTGCGCGTTACGTCCTGCTGGTTTCCAGGCGTGGTGTAATACGATTTAATATGCACCAGTTCAGATACGCCATCGCCATCCACGTCGGCAACCAGCAGGCTGGTGGGAGAGCCCATTCCCGTATCAAACCATGCACCCAATGTAAATCCCGTACCATTGGAATACATGGGCAACAACCATGTTCTGCCATCCCTTTCCACCGTCTGCACCAGATCGGTCTTACCATCACCATTCAAGTCCAGCGTAAGAAAACCATAGTTGTTTATGTCGGCCATGGTATGTATCGGCGCTCCCGTATTCATCCAGGTGCCGTACTTTTGCGCAAATGTGCCAGGATCCTGCCAGTCGAAATTGATAGGTGGAAGGCAGTTCGCCTGGCCACCGTCACATTGCGTGATTCCATTAAGACGCGAGCGCTGCGTCAATGCGTCTTCCAGATAATTGAGCCGATAATTGGCCGTGTTCACGCCGGCGCCGTCGAGGGCAATCTGTTTCAAGCGCACCGTGGACTGCACCAGCCTGCCGGCCTGATAGGCTGGAATTACCCGCGGCAAGGCCTCATAGGTAAAACGCACCACATTATTGGGCGCCATGCCGACATTCGCATTCCCCGTATAGTCGATACGCACCGGGTAGAAATCACCATTCGCATTGTCTTCCGTGTACGCCACTGTCAAATAATTGCTCTTGACATCCTGCTCCCGGTTGATGGCCCAGGTGCGTACCGTGTCCGTTCCCTGCGCTTCGATACGGGAATCGGCCGTGTTGCCATATTCCAGTACCCTGCCGGCCTTGGTCCAGACCTTGAACCAGGCCGGACCGTTACCTGCGCCGCCATACGAGACGATTTTGGAGAATCCATCATTTTCCGTGCGGTACTCCGTGCCGTCACCACCGTATGCACCGGCATTGCTCACCATCAGGCGTTGGCCGTCAAGGCAAAAACGGTCATTCGCATCGAGTTGCACGGCGCCTAAGACGCCACCATCCTGGTTCGGGGTTTGCGCGCAGCGCGCTATGCTCGACAACCCACTCAGCGACCATCCCTTCCCCATGATGCCGCCACTCGACTGGCTATTAAACGACAGCGCCAGTGCCGGCGCCATGCCGGCGGTGCCGGGAGGCACGGCAATTGGCACAGTATAGGTTGCCGCCCCTAAATCACTGACACTCAGTTTCCCTGGCGTATGCACGGTCGCATGGGCTGCATGCGGCAATGCAAAGGCAATGAGGGAATAAATGGAAACGAAACACAACTTGGCAAGGAATTCTTGTTTTTGCTGTCGCATAGGGTTTGAAACCGCGGAAATTTTTAGCATTTCTAGGGAAAGAAAGTGAGGGGAACGTACTGATGGCGAATTGTAAATTTGCAACAAGTTTACAATTGAATAAAAAATAATGCAATATGGAAATTGATAAAATAAAAATATTTCTTCTACGCTAAATATCCACTAAAAAGATATAGCGACGCCATCGCAATTACGACAGCGTTCGTCCATTTTCTGGCCCTCATGCTAGGATGCCCGTCAGTGCCCCGGGGTGCCCTTGATCGAATCGCGCATGAACGAGCTTTCCACTGCTGAGCAGTATCTTCAGGACTTCCATCAACGCCAGCCAGGCGTCACCAGCGCCGCATTCGGCCACTTGCCGGCCCGCTCGGCCAGCGCGCACCATGCGTCGTCCTATGCCGTGCTGAGCAGCCTCATAGCGGATACGGATACACCACTGACAGTGCTCGATCTCGGCTGCGGCGACGGCCACCTGCTGGGCTTGCTGGCTGCCAGGCCGCAGCTGCAGCTGATCGGCATCGACATGAGCGCCGCCGAATTGGCCGCGGCGCGCGCCACCCTGCCCCCATCCGTGCGCCTGCAGCAGGGACGCGCGCAGGCGCTGGACCTGGCGCCCGCCTCCGTCGATTGCCTCGTGTCGCACATGGCGCTGATGCTGATGGACGACATGGAACAGGTGATGCGCGAAATACGCCGCGTGCTGCGCCCCGGCGGCCAGTTTGCGGCCATCGTCGGCAGGACCTTTTTGCTGGGCGAAGTGAACGACGCTTTCATGGACGTCTTCAAGCCGATCGCCAACGACGCGCTGCCGCCGCTGCGCTTTGGCGACAGGCGCGCGGGCTCGGAAGCCGGCTGGCGCGAGCTGCTCGATGGCGGTTTCGCGCACGTCGCGTTCGACGACATCGACGTGCCCTGGTCGCCGACGCCGCACGCACTGTGGGCCGCGCTGCTCGACACCTATGACATCGACCGGCTCGACGACGTGGCCAGGCAGCGCCTGCGGCAAGCCTTTCTTGACGCCGTCCGCTGCCTGCAGCGCGCGGACGGCACCATCGCCACGGGCTGGGGCTTGCGCCTGGTGCGCGCGCAGGCTGCCTGAAAATGGATGCCTGGAAGCAAGCTGTCCGCCATCGACGGTATAATCGGCCTCGCTTACTTCAACACCCAGGCACGACATGACTTCCTCCGCACTTCCTCCCGACACTTCCACCGACCTCGCCGACAGCACCGAAGACAATAACGACGCCACCCTGGTCGCGGAACTGGGGGAACTGGCCGAGCATATCCGCCTGGTCAAGATGGAAGGCCGCGTCTTCGTGCGCTTTTCCGGCATGGTCAAGGCGGGCGGCCTGCGCGTGCCGTATGCGCTGGTGCCGGCGCAGGGCGTACTGGCGCGGCCGGCCAAGTGGCGCAAGATGGACCGCGAGGCCAAGCTGGCCCTGATACGCGAACGAGCCAGCGCCGCCATCTTCGAGGAACTGCGCCAGCACGTGATGGATTTCGTCGCCGATATCGCGGGCCAGTGCGAGGACGTGGACACGGACCCGATGCTCTTCCTGCATACGCTGGGCGACATGCAGACGTCGGAGCCGGCCGGCATGGTCTTCGACCGCATCCGCCAGCGCTTCAACCACGCCATCGAGCGCCAGCAGGAAGAACAGCATGCGGCGCGCACGCGCCAGAGCATCAACCTGGCCGAATATCCGGCCTCGTTCGAGATGGCGCGCCGTTTGCCGCGCCGCTTCATCGCCCTGCTGGGACCAACGAATTCCGGCAAGACGCACCGCGCCATGGAAGCGCTGGTGAAGGCGAAAAGCGGCATCTACCTGGCCCCCCTGCGCCTGCTGGCCCTGGAAAACTACGAGCGCCTGCAGGAAGCCGCGCCGCATGGCAAGCCGCTGGCCGTGAGCCTGATCACGGGCGAGGAACGGCGCGTCGTCGACGGCGCCACGCACGTGGCCAGCACGGTGGAAATGCTGGACACGAAAACCGTCGTCGAGGTGGCCGTCATTGATGAAATCCAGATGCTGGCCGACCCGGACCGGGGCGCCGCCTGGACGGCCGCCGTCTGCGGCGCGCCGGCCCACACCGTGTACCTGGTGGGAGCGCCGGAAGCGCGGCGCGCCATCGAGGCGCTGGCCGAACGCCTGGACTGCCCGCTGGAAGTGCATGTATTGAAACGCATGGCCCCCCTGTCGATGGAGGCGAACGCCGTGCGCAAGGTGCGCAACCTGCGCCGCGGCGACGCCGTCATCGCTTTCTCGCGCCGCGAAGTGCTGATGTGGCGCGACATGATCACGGAAACGGGGCTGTCGGTGGCCACCGTCTACGGCAACCTGTCGCCCGAAGTGCGGCGCGCGCAGGCGCAGCGCTTCCGCGACGGCACGGCCGATATCGTCGTCGGCACCGATGCGCTGGCGATGGGCCTGAACATGCCGATCGCACGCATCGTCATGACCACCTGCGTCAAGTACAACGGCCGCGAAGAGGAAGAGATTTCCGCCGCGCTGGCGCGCCAGATCGCCGGACGCGCGGGCCGCTACGGCGTGCACGAAGAGGGACTCGTGGCCGGCTACGACAACGAGACGCATGAAGTGATGCGCGCCCTGCTCAAGGAGAAGCTGCATCCGCTGAACACCAGCGGCTTTGCCGTGGCGCCATCGCTCGAGCATCTGCACCGCATTTCCTCCGTGACGGGCGAGCTGTCGCTGTCAAAGCTGCTGCGCCGCTTCATCCACAATATCGACGTGCCGGACGGCTTCTTCTTCCCGCGCATCACGGAAGACCAGAAAGAGCGCGCGCTGTGGCTCGATACCCTGCCCCTGTCCGTGGCCGACAAATTCACCTTGTCGCTGGTGCCGATCTCCAGCAAGGTGCCGTCGCTGCAAACGGCGTGGGAACACTGGGCCAGGAATCTGTCGCAGGGCAAGACCTCCACCTTGCGCCAGCACGCGTATGGCGGCGGCACGCAAAACCTGCAGCAGGTGGAAGACACGTGCCGCTATTACTCGGCGTATGCGTGGCTCAGCTACCGCCTGCCCGAATTCTTCCCCGATATCGCGGTGGCGCAAAACCTGTCGCGCGACGCCTCCGAGCGCGTCGATTCCATCCTGCGCGCGCACAACGCGGCCTCGCGCGGACGTTCGGGCAAGAAGTTCAAATAATCTACCGCAGCTCCCAGAACCACACCTCGCCGCAATCCCAGTAGCATGCGCTACCGCATTCCTTGCTGCCTGCCGACGGCAGCAGGATGTCGATATGTCCTCCCGCACCGTCCAGGTAGCCGGGGATGCGGAAGAACGCGACGAGGCCCTGGCGCTGGCCGACGCCGGCAAGCGCCGTCGCCCTGCAGAATTTTTCGGGCGCGCCACACAGCGCGGGACTGGCCAGCATGTGCGACAGCCTGGCCTGCCCCGGTTCGATCAGCGCGCCCTTGAACGGCCCCTTGCGGATGGCCATGCGCCCCTTCAGCCGGACGCCGGACTTGATCAGGGCCAGGCTGACGCGGATGGCGCAGGTATTCCTGAAGTTTTCCTGGTCGATCAGGTCTTCCCAGCCGATCTCGCCAAACAGGGCCACCTGGCCGACGGCGTCCACGCTCGAGTAATTCTCACGCAGCGTGATGAATGCAGGTTTCACGTCAACCTCCCGCTCGAGTAGCAACGAAGCAACGCCGTGCCGGGATGGACACGAGCATGCTCCATTGTAGGACGCCGCCATGGGCGGACCATGAGCGGGCGCAAGCGCAGGGCTGGATGAAAGTCCGCGTGCGCACTGCGGATTGGACCGTCTTGCCAACCCATCAATGAACCTTCCCCTCCACCACCTGTCCATCAAGACCCGCCAGCGATTTGCGAGCCGCTGGCCGGGCAAGGTCAGGCTGGTCCGCCGCTTGGAGCGGACTGGCCGTGTCGAAACGATAAAGAGAACAGGAACATGCCATGTCTACACCATTTCACGGGGAAGAGTTCACCTTCAGACAGCCCGACGGCAGCGCGCTGACGGTACGCGGCTGGGGCAACCAGTACCACGCCGTATTCGAAGCCCAGAATGGCTATACGGTGGTGGAAAATCCGGCCACCAACTACTATATGTATGCCAAGCTGAGCGCGGATGCCGAGCAGCTGGAATCGGCGGGCGCGCGGCCACGGCAGGTGGCCGTGCAGGCGCTGGGGCTGGATCCGGGCCTGCGCGTCAAGCCCGAGGCGGCCAGGGCCAGCGTGCGCGACAACGCCATCCTGAAGCCGGGCACGTCGCGCTGGGAACAGCGGCGCAAGCAATACAAGGCGGACTTGCGCGCGCACAGCCTGGCGCCCGCCATGATGCCGGCGCCGCCGAAGCGCGAAACGGTGGGCGACTTTGTCGGCCTGTGCCTGCTGATCGATTTCCCCGACGTGCCCGGCACCATCACGCAGCAGCAGGTCAGCGACTTTTGCAACCAGCCCGGCTACAGCGGTTTCGGCAACCATGGCTCCGTCTACGACTACTTCTTCGATAATTCAGCCGGGCGCATGCGCTACACCAACCTCGTCACGCCGTACTACACGGCGCGCCAGCCACGCGACTACTACACGAATGAAAAAATACGCCAGCCGCAACGGGCGCGCGAACTGATCAAGGAAGCGCTCGACCATTTCAAGGCCCAGGGCTTCGACTTCTCAACCCTGTCGACGGATGAGCAGGAATATGTGTATGCGACGAATGTCTTCTACGCGGGCAAGCGGGTCAACAACTGGGCCAAGGGCTTGTGGCCGCACTCGTTCCACCTGCTCACGCCATACAAGCTGGGGCCGGAAACCTGCAGTTTCGACTACCAGATCACGGACATGGACAAGGAATTGTCGTTGGGCACGTTTTGCCATGAAAACGGCCACCTGATCTGCGATTTCCCCGACCTGTACGATTACGGCGCCGAATCGTCGGGCGTGGGCAGCTTTTGCCTGATGTGCACGGGCGCCAACGTCGACAAGAAGAATCCCACCCAGGTCAATGCCTACCTGAAATACCGCGCCGGCTGGGCCACCTCCACCGTGCGTCTCGATCCCGGCATGAGCGCGGCGGCGGCGGCCGAGAAAAACCAGTTCTACATCCACCGCAAGAGCGCCACCGAGTACTTCATCATCGAAAACCGCCAGGCGAGCGGACGCGACCTGGCCCTGCCCGCGCAAGGGCTGGCCATATGGCACATCGATGAACTGGGCGACAACCAGAATGAACAGATGACGGCCGAACGCCACTATGAATGTTCGCTGGTGCAGGCCGACGGCTTGTGCGACCTGGAGCGCGACTCATCGAACCGCGGCGACGCCGGCGACCTGTTTGCCGCTGCGGGCAACAACCAGTTCGGGCCGGACACCTTGCCGGACAGCCAGTGGTGGAGCGGCGCGCAGTCGGGGCTGCACCTGGTGCAGATCGGCGCGCCTGGCCCGACGGTGTCGTTCCGCACGCTGTAGCGCGCGCTGGCTAGGGCTTGGCCGGCGCCTCGTAGTGCAGCTTGAGCACCAGGCCGTTGTGGTCGTCGGCCAGGTAGATGTCGCCATCCTGGCCCTGCTTCACGTCCACGGGGGCGCCGCGGCCCTGCTTGCCCTTGCGCTCCCAGTTGCCGATCAACTCGACGGACTTGCCCAGCGGCGCGCCGGCCTTATCCGGCAGCAAGGCCACCAGGCGGTGGCCGTTGCTGCGGTAGCCGTGGTAGCCGATGATCAGGCTGTTTTTATACAGCTCGGGGAAGCGGCTGGCCGTATAGAACGTCATGCCCAGCGGTGCCGCGTGGCCCGGCAGCAAGCGCTGCGGCGCCGCATACTGGGCGGCGCAGGCCGTCTTCGGGTATTCCGGGCTGGCCACATTATCGTCGTAGCAATAGGGCCAGCCATAATGCCGGTCGGCCTTGATCAGGTTCAATTCCTCGTGCGGCAGGTTTTCATCGCTTTTCAGCTGCGGCATGGCGGCCTGGATGGCGTCGCGCGCGTTTTCCGCCTGCCACAGTTCGCCCGTGGCCGGGTGGAAGGCCAGCGCCATCGAATTGCGCAAGCCGCGCGCATGCGTGCGCCAGCTCGTCACGCTGCCGGCCGGCCAGGCCATCTTGTATTCGCGGATGGCGCCCAGCGCCTGCTCGCCTTCGGCCGAGGGACAGGCCTTTGCCGGATCGGGCGCCTTGCCATCCGCGCCTTCGCAATGGTCGGTGCTGGAACCCACGTTCACGTACAGGTCGCCCTGCGCGCTGAAGCGCATGTTCGTCAGCAAATGCAGGCCCAGGCCCGGCAAGCCCGGCGTCCTGGCCGTGCCGCCGATGACGTCGGTGATGGCGCGGGTCGGGTCGCGCAAGTCGAAACGGAAGATGCGGCCCACCACGCCCACGTACACCATGCCATCCGGTCCCTGCACGATGCCGTTCGGGCGGTCCAGCTTGTCAAGCAGCAACTTGCGTTCATAGCCGGGGCCAGCCGCCTTGCGCTGCAACAGCCATAATTTGCCCTGCTTGGGTGTCCAGCCCGCCATGTCCGTGACGAGGATGTCGCCATTCGTCAGCGGCAGCACGCCACGGGGAAATTTCAGGCCGTCTGCCAGCACGGCCACGCAAAAGCCGGGCGGCGTGGCGACGTCGAGGCGCGGCAAGCCGTCGCACTGGGCGCCGGCCGCCGCCATGGCGGGCGCCAACGCGCCGGAAAGGCAGGCTGCCAGGGCGCCCGCGCGCATTTTCTTGTTCATGGTCTCATTCCATCAGGGGTAATCGGGGCATCGCGGCGCGCGCGTTGGCGCTGGTCTCGGCCGCCACTTGCGCAATATCCAGGCCGCGCAGTTCGGCCAGCACGGCGCCGATGCGCGGCAATTCTTCGGGGCTGTTGCGGCCCGGATGCAGCCAGCTGGGGGAAATGTCGGGCGCATCCGTCTCCAGCACGATGGCGTCGAGCGGCAAGTCGGCGGCCAGGCGGCGTATCTGCAGCGCGCGCGTAAACGTCATGGCGCCGCCGAAACCGAGCTTGAAACCCAGATCGATATAGCCCTGCGCCTGCTGGAAGCTGCCGTTGAACGCATGCGCGATGCCGCCGTTCGGGCGGATCTGGCGCGCGTGCTTGAGGACGATGTCCTGCGAGCGCCGCACGTGGGTCAGCACGGGCAAGTCGAAATCGCGGGCGATTTTCAGCTGTTCGCGCAGGAAGTGCTCCTGCTTGAGGCGCATGGCCGGCTCGCACAGCATGGGCAGGAAGAAATCGAGGCCGATCTCGCCGATGGCGACAAAGCGCGGATCGGCCATGGCCAGCTCCACGACGGCGCGCAGGGCCGACAAATCGTCTTCCGTGGCATGCGGCACGTAGATCGGGTGGATGCCGAGCGCATAGCAGGCGTTGGGCGCCGCATGGGCCAGGCCACGCACGATGGCGAAATTGGCCCGTTCGACGGCCGGCAGGACGATCATCGCCACGCCTTGAGCGCCCGCGCGCGCCGCCACCTGCAGCGATTCATCGCCGAATTCATGCGCGTCGAGGTGGCAGTGCGTGTCGATCCACAGCATGGCGGCTCCTTAGTATTGGTACGGCTGCAGCCCTTCGTCCGTCAGGCGCAGCACGCGGTCGCAGCGCTTGGCCAGTTCGATATCGTGCGTGACGATGACGAAGGCCGTGCCCAGGGTGCGCGACAGTTCCAGCATCAGGTCGAAAATCTGTTCGGCCGTGGCGTGATCGAGGTTGCCCGTCGGCTCATCGGCCAGCACGCAGGCCGGCTGCGTGACGAGCGCGCGCGCCAGTGCCACGCGCTGGCGTTCGCCGCCGGACAGCTCGCCCGGCGTGTGCGTCACGCGCTTGGCCAGGTTGACGCGCGCGAGGATCTGCTGCGCCAGGTCGGTGGCGGGCGCGCGCTGCATGCGCCGTATCATCAGCGGCATGGCGACGTTGTCCAGCGCGGAAAACTCGGGCAGCAAGTGGTGGAACTGGTAGACGAAGCCCAGCGAGGCGTTGCGCAGGTCGCCGCGCGCCTTTTCGCTGAGGGTGGCGAAATCCCTGCCCAGCAGGCTCACCTTGCCGCTGGTCGGCGTATCGAGGCCGCCCAGCAGGTGCAGCAGGGTCGATTTGCCCGAGCCCGAGGCGCCGACGATGGCCACTCTTTCGCCGCGATGGATGTCGATGTCGATGCCGGCCAGCACCTGTACCTTGTAGCTGCCCTGCGTGAACGTCTTGCCGAGGCCACGGCAGGAAAGGACGGCAGTATCAGCGGAAGCGCCGTTGGAGGCAGGTTTATTCAGATCGGTCATGGTCGTAGTCAGTGGGTTATTCATAGCGCAGGGCTTCCGCAGGTTTCACGCGCGCGGCCCACCAGCTTGGGTACAGGGTCGCCAAAAAGGCCAGGATCACGGCCAGCACGCCAATCTTGCTGACGTCGGGCCAGCGCAGGTCGGACGGCACGGTGCTGATGAAATAGATATCTTTCGACAGGAACTGCACGCCCAGCAGGTGTTCGATGAAGGGCACGATGACGTCGATGTTCAGCGCCACCAGCACGCCGCCGCCCACGCCCAGCAGCGTGCCCAGGATGCCCACCAGCGCGCCCTGGATCATGAAGATCTTCATGATGGACGCCGGCGAAGCGCCCAGGGTGCGCAGGATGGCGATATCGGCCTGCTTGTCCGTCACCGTCATCACCAGCGTCGAGACCAGGTTGAAGGCGGCCACCGCGATGATCAGGGTCAGGATGATGAACATCATGCGCTTTTCCGTCTGCACGGCGGCGAACCAGTTGGCGTTCAGCTTCGACCAGTCGCGCAGCCACAGGTCGCCCGGCATGGTTTTCTTCAGCTCTTGCGCCACTTGCGGCGCCTGGTTCATGTCGGCCAGGCGCAGGCGCAGGCCGGACGGGCCGTCGAGGCGCAACAGGCGCTGGCCGTCTTCGATATTGATGAAGGCCAGGCCGGCGTCGAATTCATTGTGGCCGGCCTGGAAGATGCCGCTGACGGTGAAGCTGCGCATGCGCGGCAGCACGCCGGCCGGCGTGACCTGGCCCTGGGCCAGCATCAGGGTGACCTTGTCGCCCAGGTTGACGCGCAGTGCGCGCGCCAGCTCGATGCCCAGCACGATATTGAAGGTGCCCGGCTGCAGGGCCTTGAAGCTGCCCATGCGCGTCTGGCCGGCGATGTCGGAGACGTTCGGCTCTTCCTCGGGCAGCACGCCGCGCACGATGGCGGGGCGCAGCGCGTCGTCGCGCAGCAGCATGCCCTGCGTTTCGACGAACGGCGCGGCGCCCCTGACGGCCGGATTCTTGAAGGCCTGCGCCTTCTCGGCGCGCCAGTCCGGCATGCTGCCGCTGTTGTCGAACACTTCCACGTGGGCCAGCACGGACAGCATGCGGTCCGTCACTTCCTTCTGGAAGCCATTCATGACGGACAGCACGACGATCAGCGCGGCCACGCCCAGGCCGATGCCGGCCATGGAAATGAGCGAGATGAAGGAGATGAAGCTGTTGCGGCCACTGCGCTTGCCGGCCCGCGTGTAGCGCAGGCCGACCAGCCATTCGAAAGGCAAATTCTTGAAAATACTCATTGTTCCGGCGGTCTTTATCGTTTCAGGTTTCGTTTCAGCTTGCAAACGGCGGCGATCATTCGTAGCGCAGCGCCTCGGCGGGTTTCACGCGGGCGGCGCGCCAGCTCGGGTAGATGGTGGCGACCAGCGCCAGGCCAAAGGCGATCAGGCCGATCTGCGCCACGTCAAACCAGTGCACATCGGACGGCACGGCGCTGATCTGGTACACCTCTTTCGAGATGAAATGCAGGCCGAAGATGCCTTCGATGAAAGGCACGATCACGCCCACGTTCAGCGCCAGCACGACGCCGCCGATCACGCCCAGGGCGCTGCCCAGCAAGCCCACCAGCGCGCCCTGGATCATGAAGATCTTCATGATGGAGAACGGCGAAGCGCCCAGGGTGCGCAGAATGGCGATATCGGCCTGCTTGTCGGTGACCGACATGACCAGGGTCGAGACGAGGTTGAACGCGGCCACGGCGATGATCATGCTGAGGATGATGAACATCATGTTCTTCTGGCTTTGCACCAGCGCATACCAGCTGGCACTGGCGCGCGACCAGTCGCGCATCCACAGCTGGCCCGGCATCGAGGCCTTCAGTTCGCGCGCCACCTGGGGCGCCTGGTTCATGTCGTGCAGGCGCAGGCGCAGGCCGGACGGGCCATCGAGCTGCAGCAGCTGCTCGGCGTCCTGCATGTTGACGAACGCCAGGCTGCCATCGAGTTCGTTATGGCCCGCTTCGAAGATGCCAGACACCTTCAGCGCGCGCATGCGCGGCATGACCAGGCCATTGGCCGGATCGCCCGCCCTCGGCTCGCGTTCCAGCATCAGGGTGACGTTCTGGCCCACCTGCACGCCCAGCGCCTTGGCCAGGTCGATGCCCAGCACGATATGGTAGGAACCGGGGGTCAGCTCCTGGAAACTGCCCTGCTTCATCTGCGCGGCCACGCTGGAAACGGTGGCTTCCTGCTGCGGCAGCACGCCGCGCACGACGGACGGGCGCATGGTTTCGTCATTGAGCAGCATGCCCTGGGTTTCCACGAAGGGCGCCACGGCCTTGACTTGCGGGTTGGCGTAGGCGGCGCGCTCCTGCGCCTGCCAGTTCGGCATGGAGCCGCTCGTGTCGAACACCTCCACGTGCGCCAGCACCGACATCAGGCGGTCGGTGACTTCCTTCTGGAAGCCGTTCATGACGGAAAGGACGACGATCAGGGCGGCCACGCCCAGGCCGATGCCGGCCACGGAAATGAGGGAGATGAAGGAAATGAAGCTGTTGCGGCCGCTGCGTTTCCCGGCGCGCGTATAGCGCACGCCGACCTGCCACTCAAAAGGAAATTGTTTGATGATGCTCATGCGCTCCCGCGACAACGATGATATGCGAGCGCGCAGTGTGCCACACAATGGCCATTTCATGCATGAAACTGTGCGTGAAACAGCGCACGCTGGCGCCAAATCCGGCGCCAGCGCCCTATTGCGCCAGTCCGAACACCTGCAGCAACTGTCCCGCCAGCGCGTACTGGCGCATCTGCGCCAGGGTCAGGCGGTGCTGCTGGTCGATCCGGCGCTGCTGTATCGTGAAGTAGCTGTCGCGCGTCTGGATGACCTGCTGCAGGTTGCGCCGGCCCGCCTCGTACTGGATGGTGCCGCCGCGCACGACAAACGCCATTTTGCGTTCCTGCTCGTCGAGCAGGGCCAGGGTGCGCTGCGCATTGGCGATACGCGGCAGCATGCTGGCCAGGTCGGCGCGCGTGCCCTGCTCGGCGCGCGCCACGTCCGCCTCGGCCGCCTGGGCGCGGCTGATGCTCTCGTCGCGCTGCGCCAGGTTGCCGCCGCCGAGCGGGAATTCCCAGCTGACGCCCACCGACCAGCCGCGCTGCTGGATCGTCGACGGCGGCGGCGTCGTCTTGTTATTCAGCAGATGGCTGACATCGAGGTCGATTTTCGGCGCCAGGGTGGCCGCCACGCTGCGCACGCGCAGCTGGGCCGCCGCCGCCCGCTCGCGCGCGGCGCGCAATTGCGCCTGCTGCGCGTCGGCGTCCTCCAGCGCCCGCGCCGGCAGCGGCGCAAAGACAAAATCGGCAAACTGCGCCACCGGCTCGAAGGCCAGCGCCTCGAGCTTGATCTGCGCGGCCAGGCGGTCCGTCAGCAAGCCGTCGTGCACCAGTTCCGCGTCCAGCTGCGAGCTTTGCGCCAGCTCGCGGTCCACTTCCGACGATTTGCCCAGCTCCGCCTGGCGCGCCACCTGCTTCACCAGCTGCGTCACGTCGCGCAGGCGTTCCTGCGACTGCAGCAGGCTGCGTTCCAGGCGCTGCATGTCGAAATACGCTTCGGCCAGCTTTTCCGCGCTTTCCGCGCGCGCCCGCTCCACGTCGAAGGCGGCGCCCGCCATCTCGCGGTCGGCCGCATCGAGTTCGGCGCGGTCGGCGCCGCCGTTGTACACATTCCAGCGCAGGCTCGCCTCCACTTCGTGGGTGCGCCGTTGCACGTCCAGCGTGCCATCGAGGTCGTTGCTGCGCCCGCGCCTGGCCTGCAGCGCCGCATTCGGGAACAGGCGCGAACGGGCCTGCTTGTAGCGCGCCTCAGTGGTGGCCAGCGCCGCCTGCGCCGCGATGACCTGCGGGTCGCGCGGCACGGCGCGCGCCAGCAGGGCCGGCAAGCCACGCATGGGCGCCGGCTGGACGGACAAGGTGCCGGGCAGCTGGGCCTGCGCTTCCACCACGATGCCGGCGCACGCCAGCATGACAAATATCAGCAAGGCACGCATCAACGCTCCTGCAGGGAAGACTGCAAGCCGCGCAGCACAGGCTTGAACACATATTGCAGCACCGAGCGGCGTCCCGTCAGGATGCCGACGTCGACCGGCATGCCGGGCGTAATCGGCAGCACCTTGCCGTGCGCCGTCAGCTGGCTGCGGTCGGTACTCAGCTGCACCTCGAAATACGGCTCGTTGCGCTCGTCGGGGATGGCGTCGGCGCCCACTCGCACCACCTGCGCCTTCATGCGGCCGTACGTGGTGGCGTCATACGCGAGCACATTCGCCGACGCGCCCTGCCCCACGTGGATGAAGCCGATGTCGGACGGCTTCACCCGCACGGAAATCAGCACCTCGGAATCGGCCGGCACGATTTCCAGGATCGGCTTGCCCGGCTGCGCCACGCCGCCCACGGTGGCCACCAGCACGCGGTTGACGACGCCGTCGACGGGCGCCGTCACGTCGCGCCGGCTGACCTGGTCCTGCTGGCCCTTGACGGTGCTGGCCAGGGCACCGGCCTTGGTCTCGTATTCGCTGCGCTGCGCGCCCCACTGGCCGCGCATGCGCGCTTCCACTTCGCCGGCCTGCGCCTGCGCCTCGGCCAGGGTGGCCACCAGGCGCGGCACGGAGCTGCGCAGGCTGTCGAGTTCCGTGCGCTGCTGCTGCACGCGCTGCTGCGCGTTCAGGTAATCGCCGCGCGAACCGGCCCCCTCCTTGAACAAGCGCTCCTCGATGGACAGGCTTTCCAGCGCCAGCTTCATGCCCGCGTCCAGCTGGGCGATGCGGCTGTGCGCCTCGGCCAGTTCGCCGCGCCGGCGCGTCACGCCTTCGCGCGCGGCCGCCGTGGCCGACGCGAATTCGCGCTGGCCGTCGCGCCACAACTGGGTTTCCTTGGCGATCAGCTCGGGCGCCTCGCGCTGCCATTCCGGCGCGAACCGGGGCGTGCCGCCCGTCAGCAGCGCGTCCAGGCGCGCCCTGCCGGCCAGCGCGGCCAGGCGGTTCTGCAGGCTGGCGCCCAGGTTGGCGTCGTACTGCGCCGTATCGAGGCGCAGCAGCAAGTCGCCGCGGCGCACCTGCTGGCCCGGTTTCACCAGCATTTCGCGCACGATGCCGCCTTCCAGGCTTTGCACTTCCTGCAGATGCGACGGCGGCGTGATGGCGCCGCGGCCATTCACGGAGACGTCAAGCTGGGCGAACGTGGCCCATGCCAGGGTCAGCACGAGCAGCACGGCCGTCAGGGCCAGCATGCGGATGATGATGCGGCGCGGCTCGCGTTCCGGGTCCGGGTGCGCCTGCGGCAGCGGACGGGCATTCAGGGCGCTCATACCGGTGCTCCCGTCGTGGTGGCAACGGCGGCAGGCCTGGCGGCCTGGTTCTGAGCCGGGCTTTGTCCACTACTTTGTCCATTGCTTTGCCCATTGATCACGCGCAGGACTTCATCGCGCGGGCCATCGGCCACGATGCGCCCCTTGTCGAAGACGATCAGCCGGTCCACCAGCGCCAGCATCGCCATGCGGTGCGTGACGAGCACGATGGTGGTGTCCTGCAAGGTGCGCAGGCGGGCGATCAGACGCTGCTCGGTGGCAGGATCGAACATGCTGCTCGGCTCATCGAGCAGCAGCATCGGCGGTTTCGCCAGCAGGGCGCGGGCCATGGCCACGGCCTGGCGCTGGCCGCCGGACAGGCGCTCGCCCCGCTCGCCCACTTCCGTCGCCACGCCATTGGGCAGCTGGGTGATGATGTCGTCCAGGCAGGCGAGGCGGATGGCGTCGAGCAGGCCGGCGTCGTCCGCCTGGCTGCGGCCCAGTTCGATGTTTTCGCGCAGGGTGCCATGGAACAGGGTCACGTCCTGCGGCACGTAGCCGATCTGGCGGCGCAGACTCAGGGGTTCCAGCTGGGTGCTGGCGAGGTCGTCGAACAGCACGCTGCCGCTTTGCGGGCCATACTGGTTCAGCAGCAGTCGCAGCAAGGTGCTCTTGCCGGAACCGAGCTTGCCGATCACGCCCACCCGTTCGCCGGGACGGATTTGCAGATTCAGTTTATCGAGCAGCGGCGGCGAGTTCGGGTAGGCGAAGCCCACCTCGCGGAACTCGATGCGCCCGGACAGCGGCGGCGCCTGCAGGCTGGCCGCATCGTCGTCGGTGGGCGCTTCCATGATCTTGTTGAGCGCCTCGTACGACAGCTTGGTCTGCTCCCAGCGCATGATCAGGCCGGCGATCTGGCTCACGGGCGCCAGCGCGCGCCCCGTCAGCATGCTGACGGCGATGATCTGGCCCAGGGTCAGCAGGTGTTCGCCCATCAGCAGCGCGCCGACGGCCACCACGGCCACGCCGGACAGGGCCAGCACGGCCGTGTTGATGTAGTTGACCCGGCTGACGATTTCGCGCGTCTCGACGCTGTTGGCGGCGATGGCCACCGTCAGGCTTTCCCATTTGCGGCGGCTCCACGCCTCGGCGCCCAGCGCCTTGATGGTGTCGAGGCCATTCATGGTTTCAAACAGGTGCGCCGTGCGCTGGCCGCTCTCCTGCATCGAGGCGGCCACGTGGCGCGCCAGCGCCGCGCGCGAGGCGAAGGCCACCAGCAGCAGAATCGGGATGGCGGCCAGGGGCACCAGCACCAGCCAGCCGCCGACCAGGGCGATGACCAGCAGGAACAGCAGCAAAAATGGCAAGTCGCCCAGGGTGGTCAGGGTGGTCGAGGCGAAGAATTCGCGCACCGATTCGAAATCGCGCACGGTATTGGCCAGGGCGCCGCCCGAGGCGGGCCGGCTGGCCGCGCGCAGGCGCAGGCACTGGGCGAAGATATTCGACGACAGGGCCACGTCCATGCGCCGCGACGCCGTTTCCACCAGCTCGCCGCGCAGCAATCGCATGGCCAGCTCGAAGCCCGTCAGCGCCACCACGGCAACGGTCAGCACCCACAGGCTGGACGTGGCGTTGTTGGGGATCACGCGGTCGTAGACGGCCATCGCGTAGAACGGCACCAGCGCGCTGATGACATTCAAAACCAGCGTGCCCAGCAAGGCCCAGCGGAAGACCCAGCGGTTGCGGTTGAAGACGTCCCAGAACCAGCGCCCCGCCGCCGGCATGTTGTAGAGCAGGCTGCGCTGGTCGAAAAACATCACCGGGCGCACGGCCACCCAGCGCCCGTCCGGCACTTCCTGCGCCAGCGTCGCCGCATCGAGCCAGGAAGTGCCGGCGATGCCCGGCACATGGCATTCATATTTTTCATTGGCGATGCCCAGCACCACCAGCGCCTGGCCGGCGCCATTCACCAGCAAGGCCGGCATTTCCGTGGCGCGGCGCGGCTTGTCCATCGGCAGCGGCGTGCCGGCCAGGCTGGCATGGCTGAGCGCCTGCTCGAGAAAATCGGCGGCGGCCGGATCGCCATGCGCGGTCACGCTGGCGCGCAGGCGCTCGGCTTGCACGCCGGTGCCAAGAAAGCGGGCCAGGAAGACGATGGCGTCGGCAAGCGTGTCGGCACGGGCCGTGGAGGGGGAGGCATCGACGGCGGCGTGCGCGTCAGAAGGTGGCGTCATGAGGAACTCAAGTCCTATCTCAGGCAGTTGCAATAAACAGTAAGAGACTATGGTCACGGTCGCGCTGCGATAACCTGCAGAAACATTGTGCCATAGTAATAACAGCTATTCAGAATGATGTTGTAAAAATGAAAAACTGCGGCGCGTCGTGATGGACGCGCCGCAGCAGAAACTACTAACTCAATACCGCTATTGCCGGTTTACGCGGCGCCGGACTTGCGGCGGCGCGCCATGAAGCCCAGCAAGCCCAGGCCGGCGACCAGCATGGCCCAGGTCTGCGCTTCCGGCACCGGCGACACGGCCAGCAGCGTTTGCGAGGCCGGGTTGACGCTCGTCAAGCTGGTGTAGTTGTACAGATTCTGGATGGCGCCATTGCCCGTCGCCACGCCCAGCATGCTGTTGGCCTGGCTGACGACGGCGTTGCTCAGGTTCTTGAAGCGCAAGTCGCCCGTCAACAGGTTCGTGTTGTCGTTATTCAGTTCCCACAGGGCCAGCTGGAAGGCGGCGGCGCTGTTGGCGCTGGTCGACACATTGGCGATCGAAGACGCGTAATAGCCCTCGTACAGGCGCTTGACGGCATCGCTGGCGGCAAAGGCGCCGCTGCTGTAGCTGTTCGCGCTGTTGCTCACGGCCACATGGGGATCGAGGCAAAAGGCCAGGAAGGTATTGCTGTCGTACTTGACTTCCCACAAGGTCGGCGAGATGGCGTTGCCCGAACCGAAGGCGCCGCCGGCAGCCGTAAACAGGCTGACGCTGTGCGAATCGACGACTTGCAGGTTGGAGGCCGCCAGGGCGCTGCCGCTGGCGAGGGCGAAGGCGGCTGCGGCGATGGCGCCGCGAACGAGCAGGTGCATGGATTGTTTCATGGTGGTTTCCCTATTTCTATTATGTAAGTGTAGAAAGTACGTGTGGAAAGCGCCGGCGCCCCTTGACGGGTGCGCCGGTGCGGCATTGCCGGGCAGGATTACGGCCCGGCAAGGAACATCAGGCAGCCATTTCCTGGGGCTGTGCGGTGGTGTGCGCCATGGCGCGGCGCAACAGGTCGGCCATTTCGCACTGGGCCTGGGCTTCCGCGGCCGGCGCGGCTGGCGCGGCGGCCACCGTGGCGACGGTCGCGTCCTGGCCCAGCGCCGTGTCGAGCGCATGGTCGTCGCGCAGCAGGTCGGCCATGCTCGGCAAGGTGATGCCAGCCTTGGCTGCATCCTTGGCGTCGACGTTGAAATACACGTCCGTCATGTCCACCGTCTTGCCGTCGACCAGGGTGGCGCTGCTGCGCTCCAGGTGCAGGTTGTCGTTGGCGTCGAGGAAAGGCAGTTCCGTGTAAGCCACCGTCAGGCTGGCCACGCCGGCGTCGTGCAGCGACATCAGCTCGCCATCGTCCGTCACGCCATTGCTGTTGGCGTCGCGCCAGATGCGCAATTCGGCAAACTTGTCATCCTTGGCATCGACCACGCCGTCGTGGTTCGAGTCATAGCTGGACAGCTTGGCAAAGCCCGTGCCCTTCTCGTTGCCGCCGAACAACTCGGAGATATTGTCGATCTTGCCATTGCCATTGCTGTCGATGGCCAGCAAGCCATCGTGGGCCGAAACCCAGCCCGACTGGATGGCGCTGCCCGTGCCCAGCAAGTCGAAACTGCCGTGGAAATCGGCGCGGGCGATCGTGTGCACGCCATCGCCGTTCAGGTCGATCACGATAGGCGTGATGGCGGCATCCCAGCTCATGTCGTTCTGGCCCGATGCCAGTTTCAGGATGTCCGTGTACACCACGTTGGCCAGGGTGCCATTGCTGTTGACGTCGGAATCGATGTTGTCATTGCTGCCCACGTTCTTCACGCCCCAGCGCCAGCTGTCCATGGCGTAGCCGGCGTGGTACACGCCCGACTTGTCGAACTTGAGCGAATAGCTGCCCGGATCGAGGTTGCTGAACAGATAGTTGCCGCTGGCATTCGTGTACGTGGTGGCCAGCAAGGCGCCGCTGCCCGAGTACAGCTGCACCTTGATGTTGGCGATGCCCGCCTCGTTGGCGTCCTGCACGCCATCATGGTCGGCGTCGCGCCACACCTTGTCGCCCAGGCTGGCCTTGCGGTAGATGCCCGCATCCCAGCTCATGTCGTTCTGGCCGGCGGCCAGGTTGATCAGGCCGGAACGGCCCGTGCTCGTATCGACGTCGGAATCGGCCGCGTCGCTGCCCACATTGGCCTTGGTGTAATAAAAGCCCGATGGACGGATGACTTCCACCTTGTAGCTGCCGGCGGCCAGCTTGTCGAACAGATAGTTACCGCTGGCATTCGTCGTCGTCGTGGCGATGACCTGGTTGCTGGCATTGAGCAGGTTGACTTTCACGCCCGCCACGCCCAGTTCGCCCGCATCCTGCACGCCGTTGTAGTTATTGTCTTCCCACACGCGGTCGCCGATGGACGCCGTGTTCAGCTTGACGAGGCCCGCATCCCAGTCCAGCTGGGTCTCGCCCGACTTCAAGGTGGCCCAGGTGGTGGTCAGGCCGGTGGCAGGATTGACGTCGGAATCGGTGGCATAGCCGCCGATGTCCGCCTTGGTGAAGCCATAGCCGGCCGGCGGCACGAAGCCCAGGTAATAGTTGCCTGGCACCAGGTTGCTGAACAGATAGTTACCGTTGGCATCCGTGGTGGCGCTGGCCACGACGGCGCCTTGCGCGTTGTACAGGTTGACTTTCACTCCGCCCACGCCCGCCTCGCCCGCATCCTGCGTGCCGTTGCCGTTCGTGTCGCACCAGACGCGGTCGCCGATGGCGGCCGTCTTGTACAGGCCGGCATCGAGGTCCTTGTAGTTCTGGCCGGCGGCCACCGTCACCAGCGAGCTGTTGCCGGCCGCGTTGATGTCGCTGTCGAGCGCATCGTTGCCGCCCGCATCCTTGACCGTGGTCAGATAGCCGGGTGGCGCGACGACGGCGATCGAATACGTGCCCGGATCGACATTGAAGTTGTAGTAGCCGGTGGCGTCGGTGACGGTCGAGCCGATCACGCTGCCCGTCGCGTTTTTCAGCTGCACGGTGACGCCGGCGATGCCCGCTTCGCCCGCATCCTGCACGCCATTGGCGTTGCTGTCATGCCATACCCGGTCGCCCAGGGTGGCTGGCAGGGCCACGATGCCCGCATCCAGCGTGTGGTTGCTGTCGCCCGAGGCCAGCAGCACTTGCGCCGTCTTGCCCGTCAGCGCATTGGCGTCGGAGTCGCGCTGATCGTCGCCGCCCAGGTCCTGGCCCGTGAAGGCGTAGCCGGCAGGCAGGCTGGTCTTGTCGAACTGCACGCTGTAGGCGCCCGGCTTCAAATTCGTAAACAGATAGTTGCCGTTCGCATCCGTGACGAGCGGGCTGCCGACGGCGTTGCCCGCGGCGTCCAGCAAGGTCACTTTCACGCCGGCCACGCCCGCTTCACCGGCGTCTTGCACGCCATTCTTGTTGGTATCGAGCCAGACGCGGTCGCCCAGTTCGGCCGTGCGGTACAGGCCCGCATCGAGGCTCAGATTGGTTTCGCCTGGCGCCAGGGTGACGGGCGCCATCTTGCCGGCCGCATCGATATTGCTGTCCTTGCCCGTGTCGCCACCCTGGTTGGCCGCCGTCGGCACATAGCCGGCCGGCGCCACCACCGTCACCGAATAGGTGCCCGGATTGACGTCGAAGTGGTAGCCGCCGCTGGCGTCCGTGGTGGTGCTGGCGACAACATTGCCGGCCGCATCCTTCAGTTGCACCACGACATTGGCGATGCCCGCCTCGCCCGCATCCTGCACGCCATTGGCGTTCTTGTCTTCCCACACGAAGTCGCCCAGGTGGGCCATCGGCACCTTGAAGGTCAGATAATGGGGCGCCAGGCTCAGGTCTTGCGCGTTGCAGCCTTCCGTGCCGCCATCGTCGCGCACCTTGAAGCCCAGGTCGAAGTCGCCGGCCACGGTCTGGCTCGGCACGAAGACCAGCTGACCCGCGCGGATGGCGTCGATGGAGACTTCCGTGCCCACGGCGACGGCCACGCCGTTGAGCAAGACTTGCCCGGCCGTGGTGGTGTTCGTGATGACGATGGATTTGAAGCCGTTATGCTCGACGTCGTCGTGGAAGCCGAAATCGCTTTCGCTCAGTACCACGCTGCTGCCATCGACCAGGGTGAAGGTCTTGTCGGCCGCGTCGGGGGCGTCATTGACGGGGTCGATGATGACTTGCAGGCTCAGCTGGACGATATCGCCATTGCCCTTGTCGATCGTCACCTGGATGGTCGAGAAGCTGCCGTTGTAGTTGGCGGCCCAGTCGCCGGGACGCACGTACACGGTGTCCGCGTCGAGCATGCCGAACAGCGGCGTATTGACGGTCGACTCCGTATCGTCGGGCAACAGCACGGTGAAATTCTTGATGTTCAGTTCACCTTGCACCGAATAGCCGGCTTGCACCAGCAAGTCGCGGATGTCGAAATTCTTGTTGATGTCTTCGCACACGTGGACCGTGGTCGACAGATTGTAGGTAGTCATGCGGCCTCCTGGCGGTGCGCAACGGTGGCGGCAGGAGTGGCAACGTGGGAGGCCAGGGCGCGATCAGCCTGGCCGTGCAAAGCGGCGAATGTATACATGGGTGGGCTTCCAAGAAAAAGACTTGTTTAAAAAATGAAGCCGGCAGCGTCTTGTATACAGTTTCGAGGGACACAGGAGCCAAACGACGCAACCACACAGCAGGGGGTGATTGTCTTTCTGATATTTAAGTTAGCGCAATTATATCGTCGATATTTGTAAAAGCAAATTGATTTCCACCAATAATGATTAAATTATTATAATTTTGATGTATTTTTGATACTTTTGATATGGCTGCCGCCGCCGATGAAAATGACATGCCCCTACTCCGGCACTGCCCAATCGCCTACAATCTCGGGATGAATCAACTTACCCTCGTCTTGCCTTGCGCCCTGCCCAATGCCGAACTGGCTGCCGACCTGCTCAAGGTCTTGCAGGCGCCCGCGCTGGCGGCGCTCCTGTCGCGCACTTCCAGTTCCAATTTAGAAACATTTGACACCGCCCAGCGCCTGCTGCCGCACGAAGCGTGGCTGGCGCATGCGCTGGGCCTGGCGCCAGCGCCGAATGGCGCGGCGGCGCAGGCAGCCTTTGCCGTGGAGGCGATGCGCGGCTACGGCCTGGCGCCAGCGCCCGGCGCGCGCTATTTCCTGCTGCACCCGGCCCACCTGGCCATCGCCCGCAGCCATATCAGCCTGGAAGACCTGCGCCAGCTCAAGTTGAGCGAAGAGGACGGCCGCGCCCTGTTCGATACGGCGCGCCCGTATTTCGACGAGATCGGCCAGCCGCTGGCGTATGGCGACGCCGGCACCTGGTTCATGCGCGCCGATGGCTGGTCCGACCTGCAATGTGCGTCGCCGGACGGCGCCTCCACGCAAGACCTGTCCGTCTGGATGCCGGAAGGCGAGCACGCACGCGCCGCGCGCCGCCTGCAAAACGAAGTGCAGATGCTGTGGCATGAACACCCGGTCAATGCGGCGCGCGAAGAGCGCGGCTTGAAAGCCATCAATTCCTTCTGGGTCTGGGGCGCCGGCCTGGCGACGGCGCAGCGTCCGCCGTGCGCGGCCAGCCTGCATACGGCGGACGCGCCAGGCTGGCTGGCGGCGCTGGCGGAACCGGCGCAGCGCCATGCCAGTCCAAACAGTGTACTGGCGGGCAAGCAGGACGCGCTCGTCGTGCTGGGCGGGCTGATCGAACCGGCCCAGGCACAGGAATGGGGCCTGTGGCTGCAGCAATTGCAGGCGCTCGAAGCACACTGGTTCGCGCCGCTGCTGGCGGCCCTCAAAGATGGCCGCCTGGGGCGCCTGCGCCTGGTGCTGAGCCACCGCGACGCCTGGCTGGACGTCACCACCGGCAAGCATGCGCAGCGCAAATTCTGGCGCGCGCCCACCCTGAACAAGTTGAAAGCATCATGACCCGTACCCGCATCGCCACCCGTCCCTGCCCTTACCGCGAATCCGAACTGCTGCGCCAGGGTGGCATCCATCCCGTGCTGGCCCGGCTGTATGCTTCGCGCGGCCTGTCCGACGCGGCAGAACTGTCGAGCGAACTGGCGGCCCTGATGCCGCCGTCCGGCTTGCTGCACATCGGCGCTGCCGGCGTCTTCCTGGCCGATGCCATTGCCGCCAAGAAACGCATGGTCATCGTCGCCGACTATGATTGCGACGGCGCCACCGCCTGCGCCGTCGCCTTGCGCGGCTTGCGCGCCATGGGCGCCGATGTCGATTTCATCGTGCCCAACCGTTTTGAGTACGGCTATGGCCTGACGCCGGAAATCGTCGAGCTGACGGCGCGCGAAAAGTCGCCCGACATCATCATCACCGTCGACAACGGCATCGCCAGCATCGACGGCGTGGCCGAGGCAAACCGGCGCGGCATCCAGGTCGTCGTCACCGACCACCATTTGCCGGCCGACACCCTGCCCGACGCGGCCGTCATCGTCAACCCGAACCAGCCGGCCTGCGGTTTTCCATCGAAGCACCTGGCCGGCGTGGGCGTCGTGTTCTACGTCTTGCTGGCCCTGCGCGCGGAAATGCGCCGGCGCGGCATTTTCGATGCGCAAACGCAACCCAAGCTCGATAACCTGCTCGACCTCGTGGCGCTGGGCACGGTAGCCGACGTCGTGCGCCTCGATACGAACAACCGCATCCTCGTCGCGCAAGGCCTCAAGCGCATGCGCAAGGGCAATATGCACGCGGGCGTGGCCGCCCTGTTCCGCGTGGCGGGCCGCGAAGCGCGCAGCGCCACGCCGTTCGACCTGGGCTTTGCGCTGGGACCGCGCCTGAACGCGGCCGGGCGCCTGCAGGACATGTCGCTGGGCATCGAATGCCTGATCACGGACGACGAAGGCCGCGCCTGGGCGCTGGCGCAGCAATTGAACGACATCAACCTGAAACGCCGTGAAATCGAGGCGGAAATGCAGGATACGGCCCTGCTCCACCTCGATGACTTCGAGCCGGCCGCCAGCAGCACCATCAGCGTGTTCGACGAGTCGTGGCACCAGGGCGTGATCGGTATCGTCGCATCGCGCCTGAAGGAAAAATTCTACCGCCCGACCATCACGTTCGCGCCGGGTGCCGACGGCTGGATCAAGGGCTCGGGCCGCTCGATCCCCGGCTTTCACCTGCGCGACGCGCTCGACCTCGTGTCGAAACGGGCGCCGAGCCTGATCGACAAGTTCGGCGGCCACGCCATGGCGGCGGGCCTGACCATCCGCGCCGACGCCTTCGACGCATTTTCCAAGGCCTTCGAAGCCGTGGGCCAGGCCTGGCTCAGCCAGCAGCAGCTCGAGCGCGTGGTGGAAACGGACGGCCCGCTGGAAGACGCCTACTACACGACGGCCTTCATCGAGCTGATGGATGGGCAAGTGTGGGGCCAGGGCTTCGCCCCGCCCGTCTTCTGCGACGAATTCCGCGTCGTCAGCCAGCGCATCCTGAAGGAGCGCCATTTGAAGTTGCTGCTGGAAAAGAACGGCGTGCGCTTCGACGCCATCTGGTTCGGCCACACGGACGCCCTCGGCGAACGCACGCGCGTCGCCTTCCGCCTCGATGCGAATGAATACAATGGCACGACCAAGGTGCAACTGATGGTGGAGCATGCGGAGCCTGCCTGATGACCTTGCTAGTCTTATTGCTCCACCTCAATGCTGCGGCGAATAGCTAACATTTCCCCTAAGTAATGGCGTATCCAGTCATACAGGCAGCCGCCGGTTGCCATGAATGGGAGACATCGCATGGAATACGGGGGATGTTGGCGCCGGCTGGGCGCGTTTTGTATTGATCAAATAATCGTATCCTTGAGCATGATTATTCCAGTGTCGATTGTGCTAACGGCCTCCTGGGCGCTCGACACTCCGGGGCCGACACTGATTTACCAGGAATTCATGCCGCTTTGTATGTTACCTGTCATGCTGGCGTACAACGTCTTTCTTGTCGCCCGCTACGGTGTGGCGCCGGGCATGTGGCTATGCAAATTAAAACTGCAGTTGCAGGACGGATCGGCCGTGACCAGCCGCGCCGCCTGGCTGCGCTACGGCGTTGTCGCCACGCTCTATCTGCTGGCAAGCCTGCCGAAACTCTGGCACTTCCTGGGGCTCTCGTTTCCTGGCCTGGCGGGGCAGACAGCCCTGTCCTTCGAGAACGCGTACGCCTGGGAGCTGTCGGCTATATTTCTTGCATTTCTCTGGATGCTCAGCGAATTTATCGTACTGATGCTGAATAAACAGCGCCGGGCCCTGCAAGACTTCATGGCCGGCACGGTCGTCGTCAAACTCCCCGCCCGCGCAACGCAAGCGCCACCGCTGGCCTCCACACCCACCTGAAAGCAGCTCCCACTTCCATGCTGAGCGGCCTGAACCACCTCACCCTGTCCGTGCGCGAACTCGAGCGCAGCATCGCGTTTTACCGCGATGCCCTGTCCCTGCGCCTGCATGCGCGCTGGGACCGGGGCGCCTACCTGTCGGCTGGCGATTTGTGGCTATGCCTGTCGCTGGACACCCAGGCGGCGGACGCGCCCCTCGCCAGCCCCGGCTACACGCACTACGCGTTGTCGATCGCTGCCGCCGACTTTGGCCCGCTCGCCGCCCGCCTGCGCGCGGCAAACGTGCCGCAATGGCAGCGCAACAGCAGCGAGGGCGACTCGCTGTATTTTCTCGACCCGGACGGCCACCGGCTGGAAGCGCATGCAGGCAGCCTGGCGCAGCGCCTGGCCGCCTGCCGTGCCGCGCCCTACACCGGCATGGTCTTCTTTGACGCATGAGGGGTGTTATCGCACACAATTGGAGCAGGACAGCAATAATTCCAAAAAAGGAGTAATATTAATCCATAAAAGGAGTTCATCATGAATCTTGCCTACGCCTACCCCAAGAGCCGCTTCGAACCGGCCGTGCTCGTCGACCTGAATGCGAAAGCCGAACGCGAACGCCTGTCGCAAGCGGCCTTGAAAGGGTTTTTCAAGCTGGCCGCCGCCTGGAAGCTGCGCGACGACGATGCGCGCGAATTGCTGGGCGGCCTGTCCAGCAGCGCCTATTACGAATGGAAGAAGCATCCGGACCGCGTGCTGGAGGTGGACCGCATCACGCGCATCTCGTATCTGCTGGGCATTTACAAGGCACTGCACATCCTGTACGGCGACAAGCTGGCCGATGAATGGGTGAGCCTGCCCAACAAAAATCCCGTGTTTGGCGGCCGCACGCCGCTGTCGCAGATGCTGGCCGGCGGCTTGCTGGCCATGCAGACGGTGCGCAAGCTGCTCGATGCGCGGCGTGGAGGGTTGTGATCTTGCCGCCCTCATCCCTTGAAAACCTGCCGCCACTGGCCGCGTTGCGCCAGATCGATACCTGCCGCTTGATCCCGTCGCGCTTTGCCGACATGGAAGACTCCGTGCTGGCGCCGCTGGCGGAAGACGACGATCACTTGCGCGAGCTGTTTGAACTCGATAACGCGACGAATGCGCGCCTGGTGGCCGAGTACGGCGGCGCGCCAGGAATTGGCGTGGACGAGCTGGTTTTTGGCGTGCCGCACTTTCGCATCATCAACGCCGCCTACACCTATGCCCGCCCGGAAGGCGCGCGTTTCAACGATGGCGAGCGGGGCGCCTGGTATTGCGCCTTCGACATGAAAACGGCGCTGGCCGAGATCATTTTCCACAAGACCGTGGAATACCAGGAAATCGATTATTTCGACGACAGCGTCAATTACCAGTCGCTGCTGGCCGATTTTTCCGCCAGCTTCCACGACTTGCGCGGCCAGGAGCGCTACCGCGCCTGCCTCGACCCGGCCAGCTATATCGCCTCGCAAGACCTGGCCGCCATCCTGCTCGAGGCCGGCTCCATGGGCATCATCTTCCCCAGCACGAGGCTGGCGGGCGGCACCAACCTGGCCTGCTTCCGCCCCGCCCTCGTGGGCAATGTTCGCAAAGGCGCCGCCTATCGGTTAACATGGCGGGGTACGCCAACGCCGCACGTGGAAATCCTGTAAAGAACCCTGTGCGGCGCGGCATCCGACTCACAGAACATTGATATTTCGCATGCAAACCAATCCTGAAAAAGACACCGAACTGCGCCTTAAAGTCAACAGCGAAACGGCCCGCCTGGCCTGGAGCGAACTGGAAAAGCACTTCGCCCAGGGCAACGTCGTCTGGGTCGCCAACGAGCTGGACCTGGTGGAAGTCGCCGTGCGCATCTCGCACGACGACAAGGCCACCATCACGCAATGGATGGCCGACGGCAAGGTCGCCAAGGTATCGGACCAGCAGGCGCTGGACTGGCAGGCGGCCGACGCGGCCCTGTGGGCCGTCGTCGTCAGCCCGTTTATCCTGGTGCAGCAGGAAAAACCCACCAAACACTAGGCACCGCGGGACAAGCGCAGCGCCGGGCGGCAAGCATGCCGGGGCGCTGCCGGGCAAGATCAGCGTACCGCCAGCGACGGCATCGCTTCACCAACTTGGCGCTCAATGAACAATATCTCGCCGCCATGCTGGCCATCACTTCCATGCCCGCATCGGCAAACCATACGTGTAGCGGACCGGTGAAGGCGTGTCGATTAACGGCCTAGGCGCCGTGGTCGCGGAGAGCATCGGGAAAGTGCAATGGGGGTTTCTGTGCAATGTGGAAACGGCCACCAACGGCATCAATCCCGCCACCTGCAAAGTGATGTACGCCACCTTGTTGGCGGCACAAGCCAGTGGCCGCAGCGTCACCTTGTGGGTCACCGATTCCGCCACGGTGTGTCCAGACTTGCCCGCGCGCTGAAGCTATGTCAGCGGCTTCAATCTTCTTCGCATGGATGACTAGTCATCCCGGCCTAGCCACTGCATTCGATACTGGAAAGACAGCCGCCTGCCGGCTCCATCGCCGCACGACCGGCCGATAGCGGCCGCGCCGCCGCGCCACATTCGGCACGCCGCTGGCCCTCCCTCCCGCACGCCTCCCTGCCGCCCCGCCAGACGCGACATGGCTATTGCATTTTTTACAAATCGCTATAAAATCACACATTTCCGAAAAACAATATTTCTTAAAATGAATATCAAACACGCAATCCTCCTCGGGGCACTGTGCGCGGCGGCACCGTTGGCCATCGCCGGCCCTGAAAGCGGACCGGTCGGTATTACGTCACTGCGGCCGTACATGAGTGAGCCCGCCAACGGCGAAGCAAGGATTTATATCTCGCTCGATAGTGACGTCTTTTGCGGGACCAACGTTTTTTCGATCGACAATACGCGCCCTGGCTCCAAGCAAGCGTACGCCGCTGCCCTGTCAGCCTTGGTGGCCGGCAAAAAAATCCAGCTGGAAGTCGATGCCTGCGCGGGTTGGGGCACGACGCTACGCTCGCTCTACATCATGCAATAACAGCGCCACGCCAGCCGCGAGGCTGGCATCGGCCGTGCCGTAGCCGCCTGGTCGCGCGGCGATGCATGAATGATCATTTCAGAAAAATACTGACTTAAAGGACACTATGCTGCGCAAATTCCTGCTTTCCGCCGTTTTCTTCTGCGGTTCCCTGTCGCTGGCGCCGGCGCATGCCGGGCCAACGTGGCAAGAGGGCGAGATATGGGACCACTCGGCGGTCGCCGGCGGCTTGCTGATACGCTTCAATCCCTCTACCACGGCATCGCCCGACAATTGTGCGGGCGCCACCTGGATGTTCATTCCCGAAGCGAGCAAGACTATCATCGCCGTCACCCTGATGTCCATTGCAAGCGGCAATCGCCGCGTGATGGTGTATACCAGCGGCAATGTGTCGGGATTTTGCACGGTCACCCAGGTTGACCCCATCAATTAAAGCGGGCTTGACCGCAGCAGGCCGGCCTGGAAAGCACTCTCCCCCACCGTGCCTGCATGCATGTTGCTCCGGCACTCAGGCGTGACCCTGCCCTCCCAGGTAGGCCGCGATCACCTTCGGATCCGTCTTTAAACTCTCGGCCGGGCCATGCACGGAGATGCTGCCGTTTTCCAGCACATAACCGTAATCGGCCACGTTCAGGGCGGCGGCGGCGAATTGCTCGACCAGCAACATGGTCACTCCTTCCGCTTTCAGGCGCGTGATGATGCGGAAGACTTCCTCCACCAGGATGGGCGCCAGGCCCATCGACGGTTCGTCGAGCAGGATCACTTCCGGATTCAGCATCACGGCGCGGGCCATGGCCAGCATCTGCTGCTCGCCGCCCGACAGCGTGCCGGCCAGCTGGTCGCGCCGCTCCTTCAGGCGCGGAAACAATTCCATGGCCTTGTCCAGGTCGCCCTTGATGTCGCCTTTCGGGCGCGCCCGCGTGAAACGGGGAAACGCCCCCAGCAGCAGGTTGTCCGTCACCGACATCGAGGCGAAGACCCTGCGCCCTTCCGGCGAATGGGCCAGCCCGGCGCGGGCGATGCGGTGCGAATCGAGGCCCGTGACGTCCTTGCCGCCCAGGGTCACGCTGCCCGACCTCGGTTTGAGCATGCCGGAAATGGCGCGCATGGTGGTGGTCTTGCCGGCCCCGTTCGACCCGATCAGGGTCACCAGCTTGCCTTTCGGCACGTCGAGCGAAATGCCGTGCAAGACTTCGACTTTGCCGTAGGCGGCGTGCAGATTATGAATGGTCAGCATGGTCTTCCTCTCAGTGCGCCACAGGGGCCAGGGTTTCAGCGCTGCCGCCCAGGTAGGCTTCGATCACTTTCGGATCGCTCTGCACGGCACTCGGCACGCCTTCCGCGATCTTCTGGCCGAAGTCGAGCACCGTCACCACGTCCGACAGCGCCATCACCACGTCCATGTGATGCTCGATCAGGATGATGGTGATGCCATGTTCGCGGATCTTGCGGATGATGGCCATCAACTCCTTGATGTCGGGCGCCGTCAGGCCCGCCGCCGGCTCGTCCAGTAGCAGCAGGCGCGGGTTCAGGCCCAGCGCGCGGCCGATTTCCAGCAGCCGCTGCTTGCCATACGGCAAGTTACGCGCCTCTTCATTGGCCAGGTCGGCCAGGCCGACGAATTCGAGGATGCTGGCGGCCCGCTCGCGCGCGGCCTTCTCTTCGCGCCGGTAACGCGGCGTGTGCAGCATCACGTCCAGCACGTTCGACTGGAAGGTGTTGTGCAAGCCCACCAGCACGTTTTCCGTCGCCGTCATCTCGCCGAACAGCTGCACGTTCTGGAAGGTGCGCGCCACGCCGCCGAGCGCGATTTCCGATGGCGTGCGGCCCGAGATCACCACGCCGGCAAATTCCACCTTGCCCGCCGTCGGCTTGTAGATGCCCGTCAGCACGTTCATCATCGTGCTCTTGCCCGAGCCGTTGGGCCCGATCAAGCCATGCACGGAACCTTGCGTCACGCTCAGGTCCACCTGGTTCAGCGCTTTCAGGCCGCCAAACTGCATCAGCGCCTGCTCCACGCGCAGCAGGGTGGCGCCTTGGGCGCCGCCTTCGGCATGGTGGAACGGGGCCACGCCGTGCGAAGCGACGGCTTCCACATGGCGCCGCCCATTGCCGACAAAGCTCATCAGGAAGCCCACGATGCCGTCCTGCAGGTAGTACACGACAAACAGGGTCATCAGGCCGAAGATGGTCAGGCGCCAGTCGACCATGTTGTCGAGCTTGTAGGAAAACGCGGCCAGGCCGATGGTGGCGACCAGCGGCACGATCACGCCGCGCACGGTCGAACGCTTTTTCGCCACCATGAACGCCGAGCCGATCACGCCCAGCACGGCGGCGGCCACGGCGATCTTGCGGAACAGTTCGATGTCCGACAGCAAGCTCGGCAGCATGACGACGATCAGGGCGCCAATCAGGGCGCCCGAGCGCGTCTTGCGCCCGCCCATGATGACGGCCAGCAAGAACAGGATCGTCAGCTCGAAGTTGTAGGTATTCGGCGAGATATACTCTTCCGAATACGCATACAGGCTGCCGGCCAGGCCCGCGAAACCGGCGCTGATGACGAAGGCGTACACCTTGTAGCGGTAGACGGACACGCCCATGCAGTCGGAGGCGATGGGGCTGTCGCGCAGCGCCTCGAAGGCCCGCCCCAGGTTCGACTTCAGGATGCGGTGCACGACGACCAGCGAAATGACCATCAGCGCGGCCACCATGTAGTAGTACTCCACTTCCGTCAATTTATGGCCGAACATGACGGGCTTGTGGATCTTGATGCCCATCGGGCCTTCCGTCAGGAAGCTCATTTCATTGATCAGGATTTGCACGATGGTGCCGAACGCCAGGGTCACCATGGCCAGGTAGGGGCCCGTCACGCGCAGGGCCGGCAAGGCCAGGATGGCGCCGAACGCGGCCGCACCGACGATGCTGGCGGGAATGGCCAGCCAGAACGGCAGGCCCAGCTTGAACACCAGCACGCCCGTGGCATACGAGCCGATGCCGAACAGGCCCGCATGGCCCAGCGACACCTGCCCCGTGTAGCCGACGACGATATCGAGGCCGAACAGCAGGATGGCGTAGATCAAAATGGTCTCGGCCAGGTGGATGTAATAGGGATTCGGAATGACGATGGGAAACAGCGCCAGCACGGCCAGTCCTGCCGCGCTCAACGCCAGCATGGTGATTTTCTTGTTCATGGCGTCCTCAGACTTTCTTGATCGCGGCTTTGCCGAACAGGCCGGACGGCTTGATGGCCAGCACCAGCAGCAACAGCAGCAGGCCAGGCACTTCCTTGTAGCCGGTGGAAATGTAATAGCCGGTGGTGGTTTCCGCGATACCCAGGATCAGGCCGCCCACGATGGCGCCCACGCCCGACGTCAGGCCGCCGATGATGGCCACGGCGAATGCCTTCAGGCCCAGCGATGCGCCCATGGTGGCGCCCGTCAGTGTCAGCGGCGCCACCAGCACGCCCGCAAACGCGGCCGTGGCAGAGGACAGCGCATACGAAAACGTGATGACCATGCCCGTATTGATGCCCATCAGCCCGGCCGCGTCGCGGTCGTTCGCCGTGGCCACCACGGCCTTGCCATAGATCGACTTGCGGTTGAACACCTCGACGGCCAGCATGATGGCCAGCGCGCCGATGATGACGGCCACCTGCATCTGCTGCACGTTGGCGCCGAAGACCTGGAACGGCGCGGCCGACAGCGGCGAGGGGAACATCAGGTCATCCTTGCCCCAGATGTTTTCCGCCACGTTCTTGAAGATGATGGCCAGCGCGATGGTCGACATGATCCAGCCGAATTCGGACTTGATCTTGATGGCGGGCCGCACGCCGATCCACTCGACGAACACGCCCTGCAGAGCGCCGAAGGCGATGACGATGGGAATCATCAGCAGGTAGCTCATGTAGGGGCCGCCGTGGATGCTGCCCACCAGCGACAGGCCCACCAGCGCGCCCAGCATCAGCGATTCGCCCTGGCCGAAATTGAGCGTGCCAGAGGTGGCAAAGGTCAGCTGGTAGCCGAAGGCGATGACGGCATAGATCATGCCCAGCGCGACGCCGCTGAAGACAAGCTGCAGGAAGATTTCCATGGTATTCCCCGAAAGACGAACGATACAAAAATGGCCAGCCTTGAATCCTCAAGCTGGCCATTCCACGGCGATGGATGGACTATCCGCCCGTTACTTGGCGAGGACCACTTTGCCATCCTTGACTTCGCCAAACACCGTCAGCTCCGCCGTGATCGCTTCGTGGTTGGTCTTGCTGAACGGCTTGCTGTAGGTGGTGACGGCGCCTTCCACTTTTTCGTTCAGGTTTTCCAGCGCCGCGCGCACTTTCGGGCCGTCCGTGCCGCCGGCTTGCGTGATGGCCGCGGCCAGCAGGTAAATCGAGTCATAGCCTTGCGCGGCGGACACGGCCGACGGCATGCGGCCGCCCGATGGCTTGTAGGCGGCGACATAGCCGTCGATGAAGGCCTTGCGCTTCGGCGTGGTAGGGTCCTGGATGAAGGTTTGCGGCATGCGCGTGCCATTGCCGTTCTTGCCCGCGTTATCGATGAAGTTGCCCATGGCCAGGGTCCAGCTGCCGATCAGCGGCACTTTCCAGCCCAGTTTTTCCATGCCGTTGGCGATCTGCGCCAGTTCCGGGCCGATGCCATAGGTCAGCACCACTTCCGCGCCCGCCTGCTTCGCTTTCAGCAACTGGGCCGTCATGTCGACGTCCTTGATATTGTATTTTTCAATGGCGACAGGCTTGATGCCTTTCGCGTCGAGCGCTTTTTCCAGGTCAGCACGGCCCAGCTGGCCATAGTTGGTGGAATCGGCCAGGATCGCCACTTTCTTGAACTTGCGGCGGTCGACGGCTTCCTCGACGATCATGTGCGACTGGATCTGGTCGTTGGCGGCATTGCGGAAGATGTAGTTTTCAGGCTGGTCGGCAAACTGCTTGGTAACGATGGAACCCGTTGCCACGTTGTTAATCACGGGAATCTTGGCTTCCTGGTAGAAACGCTGGGAAGCGAGGGCCACGCCCGTATTGATGTAGCCGACAGTGGCGGCGACCTTTTCCTTGTTGATCAGTTCCTGGGCAATCTGCACGCCGCGCTCGTTCTTCGCTTCATCGTCGCGCTCGATCAGCAGCAGCGAACGGCCCAGTACGCCGCCCTTGGCATTGATTTCGGCGACCGCCAGCTTCACGCCGTCGCGCATCGACACGCCCATCGGCGCGGAACCGCCCGTGAACGGACCGGACACGCCAATCTTGATGGGGTCGGCTGCGACAGCCATTTGCGAGAAACCCAAAACCAAACTTGCCACGAGCAACTTCTGTTTGAAATTCATTTGTCATCTCCTGTGATACAACGTTTTTAATGCCACTTATTTTTATAGTCGTACGCTGGATAACCGCCCCATCGATAAATCATTGTAGGTTAGTAAACATGCTCCAGCAACAACTACATATGACGCGTCGCAGCATGTGTAAAACAGCCAATTGCTTGTCTGCTGTCAGACTTCTGTAAGGAAAATATGACGCAAATTGGCGCACTCTGCGCCATCGGGCAACACGTTTGTGGCAAAACGCGACAGCCGGGACGGGTGCTGGCAGCGATTCTTCCGTGCACTGATCTGGCGCAATGCTGCCACTGTCCAGCATGCTAAGGTCGGCCATGCCAGCGCTCAAGCGCGGCCCCGTCCAGCCACTCCTACCGCATGGAGGCAATATGCAGCGCCCGTCGAAACCATCCCTTTCCACCGCGCTGCGCCCGCCTGCCGCGGCCTTGCTGGCGAGTCTGCTGGCCAGCCTGCTGCTGGGCGGCTGCGCGAGCAAGCTGGCGCCCGTGCGCACGTTCGCCGAACAGACGCAAAAGCTGTCGGTGCACTTCGAACCGATGCTCGCTGGCAGCGTCAACAGCTGCACGGACAAGGCCATGCGCAAGCGCCTGATCATGGCCGAGCGCTTCGATGCGCAGGCGAGCGAACAGGCCGCGCGCGCCGATTGCGCGGCCATCGCGCAGGCCAGCCTGTCGATCGCCGGCCTCAATGACGTGCTGCTGCGCTACGCGCACACGCTGGCGGCGCTGGCCGACGAGAAGCTGCCCGTCTACCAGGAGGAATTTGCGGGGCTGGGCGACGCGCTGGGCGGCCTCGCCCAGCCCGGTGCCGGCGCTCCCCTGCTGGACGCGGACAAGCTGGAAAAAGTCGTGAAGCTGAGCGAACTGCTGAGCCGCCTGGCCACGCAGCGCCTGCAAAAGTCGGCCTTGCGCGAACTGCTCGAGCAGCAGGACGCCGTGAATATCGTCAGCGATGCGCTGAAGGACTATGCGCAGCGCAGCTACCGCGCCGGGCTGCAGGATGAATTGCGCGACCTGGCCCTGCTGCGCGGCGCCGTCGATGGCGCCGCCGCGCGCGAACCGCTGGCCGCCAACTACATCCGCACCCGCCTGCACCAGGAAGGCAAGCAGCTGCAGGAAAGGGAAAAGATCGTCGTCGCCTATGTGCGCGCCGTCGAGTCGCTGCAAGCGAGCGTGGCCGCGCTGCGCGCGCATATCGGCCGCCTGCAGGAACCGGAGCTGGAAACGCAGCTGGCGCAGTTTGCGCGCCACGTCGACGCCCTGCAGCGGCAAGCCGTTTTCTACGCCCCCGTCCGCTGGTAAGCGGCGCGTCCACTGGAGAATCCCATGGCCCAACTGACCGAACTGACGAAGGACGAATCGTTCGCCATCGCCGACAGCCTGGCGCAGGCATCGAGCCTGGTGCTGGAATTGCGCATCCGCGCCCGCCCCGCGCTGTCGGCGGAGGAACGCGCGCTGCTGGAACAATACGAGCACCACCTGGACCAGATGGTGTCGCTGTTCCGCGCCTTCGGCATCGTGCTGATCGCCGAGGGTGCCGAGCAGGCGCGCGGCGACATCGACGCCGCCATCGCCAAAGGCAAGGCGCAGCTCAAGCGCATCGCCGACGTCAAGGCCGCCATCCACGCCGCGGCCAGGCTGGTCGACCTGGGCGCGGCCATCCTGTCGCGCGACCCGTTCGCCATCGGCGAGGCGGCGGCGGCCTTGCGCGCCAAGCCGAAGAAGGACGAGGCGGCCTGACCCGGCCAGCAGGCAAGCGGCTTACTCGATGCTGAGCACGCCCTGATCCGAACTCAGGTGCGTGCCCGGCCCTGGCACCACCTCGACCAGGCTGCGGGCGAACGCGCCGGCCGCGGGCGCCGACGTCAGCGCATAATGGACGCCAGGCTTCAAGCCCGTGGCCAGGATGGCGCCGGCCGCCAGCGGCGAAGTCCAGTCCATGCGGGCGGCGGGCGTCACGTCGCGGTTGAACAGCACGTGCAGCTGACTGCCCAGCAACAGCGCCTCGGTGTTGGCCGCGGCCGCCAGGCGCCGCGTATCGGGCGGCTGGGCCGTGCCGCTGGCGCCATCGTTGTCGGCAACAAACAGCGTGTGCAGGAAATACTCGGGCGCATTGGCCGCCGGTGCCGTTGCCGAGGTGACTTCCAGGCGCCAAACACCCACATCCTCATTCGTGGTTTTTTGCTCGCTCGTCTGCGGCGCATGGTTGAACCACAGATCGCTGCCATCGGCCTGGCGGCGGCGCACCATGAAGCGGCAATCGCCGCTGCTGGCCCATTGTTCGTTCGCCTTGACCGGGCTCATCTGCCGACACACGGTGCCGTCATGATCGAGGCCGCCGACCTTGTGCACGACGGCATTTTCCGGCAGCACGGTTTGCACGATCAGCATGCCCTCGCCGTTGCGCACGGTGGCGATGCGCCGCTGTCCCTCACTGTAGCCGAGCTTGTAGTGCCCATCGCCGAGATTGCTCGTATTGGCCGTATTGGCCACCGGGTCATGCGCCGTATGCAGCAAAAAGGTGGCTGGCAAGCCACGCTTGCTGCGCACGCTGTCGAAGACCAGCGTCACGGGCTTGGGCCAGAACGCCGGCTGGCGCAGAAACAGGACTTGGCGCACGAAACCGTTATTCCGGTCCAGCCTGGTCGCCGAATAAGCCTTGCTGGCATTGCCGCTGGTATAGGTATATTCCGGCGTATTTTCATAGCGCACGATGCCATCGAGCGCATTCACGCCGCCAGGCTGGATCTCGTCGATTGTCGGATAGCTCTGTTGCCGCGCCTGCAGCCACTGCCCGCCATCGCGGCTCAGGCCGCTCACGCCGTTCATGAGCAGCTCCGTCGCATCGTCCACCGTATCGTAGACCGTGATCGTGTTATGCGCCACGCTGCGCGTGTAGTAATTCCACCAGTGCACGCTTTCATAGCTGTCATACAAGCCCGTATCGAGCAGCAAGGGCGCCTTGTAATACAGCGAAAAGCTGTTCTGGTCCGCGTGCTGGTGATTCTGCGCCGCGAACGACGATGATTTGAAGTCCAGCACGGTGGCCTGCGCATAATCCCAGCTGTCGCGCATCAGCACCTGGCCCGAGACCCTGAAATGGCGCGCCAGCGGCAGGCCTGGTATCGGCGCGGGCGCCACCGGGGTTGGCCAGAACAGGCGCTCCAGGATCTCGTCGCCACCGCCGCGACGCGTCGCGACCTGCTCGCGATAGAAGGACCAGGCGACGCCATCGCCGCCAACGCTGGCCACGCCACGCGCCAATTGCCCGAGCAGTGGATTGCCTACGGGGAAATCATAGTTGTCGCCGCTGGAAGGGAACAGGCCGTCGCTGCGCAAGCCGTAGATATAGGGATACAGCAACTGATCCTGCCAGTCCGCCTGCAACAGCGGCGTGCCGTCGCCATTGTCGAGCGCCGTGCGCCACAACAGCAAGCGCTCAGGGATGCTCGACACGCCATACGCAAAGCCCATCTGGTGGCCGCCATCGGCGGAAATGGCGGCGCGCGCGGCCATGAAACCCTTGTCGAAATGCGCATACGCCGTGTCGATCATCGGCACGACTTCGGGGTGCTCCTCGGCGATGGCCAGCAAGCCCAGCGCCATGTTCGTCACGGCACTGAAGGCGTGGCCGCTGACATAGTAATTGGCAATCGAGGGCGTCGCGCCGCGGTTCCAGTGTTCGTACACGGGTTTCTGCTCGCAATCGAAGACCGTGCTCGTGTCGCGCAAATGCTGCCCGCTGCCGCACATGGACGCCACCAGGTGATCATGTGCCGGCAGCGTATTTTCCGCCGCTATCGTCTCCTTGATTCTCTGCGCCAGCATGTTCCGGTACGGCCCCGTGCCGAGCGCGGCGGGCACATTCACGCTGCCCATCAAGTCATATAGCCAGTCATACATCAGCCCCATGGCGGCCACCCTGCCCCCCATCGACCATTCATTGCCGGCGGGAAGTGGGCTCGCCAGCAGCATGTCCGCGTACGTCAGCAGGCCCTGCCTGTACTTGTCCTTTTCCGTCAGCAACCATGCCATGGACAGCAATTGCGCGCTTTCATAGATCGTCCCGCGATGCCCGGTGGCCACCTTGCACGATTTCGGAAAAGCGGCCGACGTGGGCGCGATCGTGGCGCAGCTATGGATTTCCGCCAGGCGCCTGTCTGCCGCATAGATAAATGCATTCCAGGCGGTATTGAGACCCGTATCCCGGGTGGGATAGCCGATCAATGCCGTGCCCTGCCCGTCGCGCAGGACGAAATCCTGCATGTCTTCCTTGTACCGGCCGCCGAGGCTGAATATCTGCGCATCCGCCTGCCACTCGACGGGCACGCCCAGGGCCGTATTCCAGATGGTGGGAATGGCGACATCGTTCACCGTCAGCCCGACCCGGTGCGCCTGGCTATCCCATGAAAATTTCATCCTGGACAGCACGCCTGGCGTCAAGTTGACCTGCGTGCTCGAGGCATACACGCCATTCTTCAGCAATGCGAACTGGACACCCACCGTCCCCTTGCTTCCCGCCACGGCCGGCACATCCCATCCATCCACATGGCGTATCAGAATCGTATTGCCAACACTGACGTGCTGGCCGAAAATGTTTTGATTCACCCCGTCGCGGCTATCCTTGTGCTGTGCCAGCAACTGAAAACTGATGCTGCCCCTGGTGGCGGGGAAACGCGCGGCGGGGTAATAAGGCAGTTGTGCCTTGAGAAGATCAAAGCCGGCCTGGCTGACAAACAGCTTCGGATGGCCCGTCTTGACGGGCGCGGGCAGTTGCGCCATCGCGGCAGACGCCGCCATCGCCAGCACGCCCAGGCCCGCATGCAGCCATCGTTTGCCTGGCCGACGCGCGGGAACCTGACAACCGGATTGCCTTGCCATTGCTTGCATTGCCATGCGTTTCCTCTATTTTCATCATGAAGTTATCAAAAAAATACTTCCCGCATACTGCCACGAATCTTTTGAAAACAACAATAACTGAGCGCCAACAGTGAAAAATAGAGAAGAAAATATAAGCAATGGCCTTATTTAATGGAATAAATATATCTTGAGAAAAATAAGCAATGCTCGGCTCACATCATCAAGGTTCGGCGGCCCGGTGCCCCATCGCATGCGTCGCCATTTTCAGGTACAGGTTCGCCAGCTCTTCGCTGTGCGCATAGCCCATCCTGCCTTCGCCCACGGCGACGGATTTTTGCTGCAACGCTTCCGGGTATTCGAGCTCGCAGGCGGCATCGAGCCAAAAGCGCGCCTTGTCCTCGTCGCTGTCCAGCAGCATGTTCGCCACGATGAACATGGCCGGCGCCACCTGACGCTGCGCGGCCAGTTGCAGCCAGTGCAAGGCGGCGCCGCTGTCCTGCGCGCCGCCCATGCCGTTCTTCAGCATCAGGCCCAGATAATATGCGGCCGCGCCGCTGCCCTGCCCCGCCGCCTGCCGGAACAGCGCACGCGCGGCCGGCTGCGATGCTGCGCCGGCGCGCATCAGCGCCTTCGCCTGCACCACTTGCGCGGCGGGATCGGCGCCGGCCTGCGCCAGCGGCGACGCCAGGGGGGAAGCCAGGGCGGCCGCCAGCAGCCAAGCCGTCAGCTTCATTTCGACAGGTCGAGCTGGTACAGCGCAAAGCCCTTGCCAGCACCATCGTCGGCCTTCAGCTGCGTGACGTTGGCGATGCCGGCCGCCTTGGCCAGTTCGATGACGTTCGGCGCCGAATGGAAGACCACGGGGCCTTTCGTGGCGGCCCTGGCGAAGCGCCAGCTGCGCGCCGAGCCGTTTTTCGCGCGCGTCAGGTGTTTTTCCTGCGTGACGTAGGCGATCAGCAGTTCGCGGTTGTTGTCGGGCGAGGCCACCACCGTCTTGCTGCCATCGAGGCCGGGGAAATTGCCGCCGCCGCTGGCGCGGTAATTATTCGTCGCGATGAGGAATTCCTGGCTGGAGTCCACCGGCTTGCCCTGGTACGTCAGCCCCTGGATGCGATGCCCTGGCGGCTGCGTGATGTCGATCTGGTAGCGCACGTCGGCGCTGGTGATGGCGTCGAAGTTGTAGCTCGGGTGGGCCGTGTTGACCAGTTCCTGCGGCTCGGTCTTGTTGACATCGATGGTATTGAAGCGCCGCGCCGACTGTTCCAGCCAGGCCTTCAGTTCCGCGCCATTCATCTTCACGCCGTACAGCGCGTTCGGGTACAGGTACAGGTCGGCCGCGTTATTCAGCGCCACGTTGCCCGCCTTGACGTCCGTGTAATCAGATACGCCGGCCGAGCCGCTCTTGAACGGCGACGACATCGACAGCACGGGCAAGTGCGCATACTGCGGCAGGTTGGCCTTCACGTAGGCGGCCAGGTAGCCCGATTGCGCCTGGTTCACCACTTCGATGGCGCTGACGTCGCCCACGTCGGCGAAATACGTCGACATGCGGAAGTCGGTGGCGCCCACGGGCGTCTGCACGTAGGCGATGGTCGCCGCGTGCTCTTCCGCCACCAGCCTGGCGATGGCCGCATCGGGCGCCACATAGCTCTTGTCCGCGTTCTGGATGCCGCGTGCTTCCACCGTGGTCTGCGCCTTGTCGACGACCCACTGCCGGCCGTCGTGGCGCAGGCGCAAGCCGATCACGCCCAGGTGCTTGCCCCACAGATTGGCCATCACGGTGGGCACGCCGTTGACCGTGCCTTTGACCTTGTCGACGCCGGGCAAATTGAACTGCGGCACGGTGCTCGTGGCGTTCGGGAACAGCTGGTGCGAATGGCCGATCAGCATGGCGTCCACGCCCGGCACTTGCGACAGGTAGTAATTGCCGTTTTCCATGGTCGGCGAATACGGGCTGTCATCGAGGCCGCCGTGCGAGATGGCCACCACCAGCTCGGCGCCCCTGGCGCGCATCTCGGGGATGAATTTTTCCGCCGTCTCGCGCACGCCCTGCGTGTAGACGCGCCCTTCCAGCCAGCGCTTGTCCCACGCCATGATGGTCGGCGGCGCAAAGCTGATGATGCCCACCTTGACCGTGCTCGTGACGGGCTGGCCATCGGGGCCGGTGGCCGTGATCTGCTTGGCGATGATGTGATACGGCGCGAACAGCGGCTTGCCGCTCTTGACGCTGTAGACGTTGGCCAGCACTTGCGGGAATTGCGGGCCGGCGCAGCGCGGCTTGGCCGCATCGACGCTGTCGACGTCGAACTGGTTGCCCGTCACCTGGCTCAGGAACGCCAGGCCGTAGTTGAATTCATGGTTGCCGATGCCGCCGCCGTCCACTTTCAGCAAATTCATGGCCTTGTAGATGGCCAGCGTCTGGTCGCAGGCCAGCGGTTTTACCAGCGCCTGGTAGTCGGCCAGCGCCGTGCCCTGGATGGTGTCGCCGTTGTCGAGCAACAGCGTGTTCGGGAATTCGGCGCGCGCCTGCGCGATCAGGGCCGCCGTGCGTTCCAGGCCGATCGACGGCTCCGCCTGCAGCTTGTAATAGTCATAACTGAGCACGTTCGCGTGCAAATCCGTCGTCTCCAGCAGGGCCAGGGTGGCGCTGCTGCCGGCCGGCGCGGCCGATGGCGCGTGGATAGGGCTGTTGGCGGCGGGCGGCAAGGCGCCGCAGCCGGCCAGCAGCAGCGGTAACAGGGCGAGACGGGGGAGCTGGCGCAGGGGGTGGCACATGAGGATTCCTGTGGAAAGACAATATCGCCAGCATCATACGCAGCACGGCAGCGGCCATCAAGGCATAAAACAGCCGTGACGCTGGGTAGAACATTGTCGTAAATGCAGCAAATTAGTGCTTTTATTGCTGCGCGCGCCACCGATTCGGCGCCACCGGCATCGGAAACGGCCCGCGCTCGCGTATAATTCAGGGTTTGATTTCACCATAGAAGACCAGAACATTATGGAAGCCGAACGCATCAATCTCATCTCCGCCCTGCTCTCCGACCTCACGGTCCGCGAAGCCGAACTTCGGAGGTATCTTTGACTTCACTGTCAAGTCGGAGAAACTAGAGCAAGTCAACGAAGAACTGGAAGATCCTACCGTCTGGAACGATCCCAAGCGCGCCCAGGACCTCGGCAAGGAGAAGAAGGCGCTGGAAGCCATCGTCTTCACGCTGACCAAGGCCGACGCCGACCTGCGCGACACGAAGGACCTGTTCGACATGGCCCGTGAAGAGGGCGACGAAGAGACGCTGGAAGCGATCGAGCAAGACGTGCAGGAAATCCGCAAGGTCATCGAAAGCATGGAGTTCCGCCGGATGTTCAACAATCCGATGGATCCGAACAACTGCTTCATCGACATCCAGGCCGGCGCCGGCGGTACGGAAGCCCAGGACTGGGCCTCGATGCTGCTGCGCCAGTACCTGCGCTATTGCGAACGCAAGGGCTTCAAGGTCGAGATCCTCGAGCAGTCCGACGGCGAGGTGGCCGGCATCAAGACGGCCACGCTGAAGGTCGAGGGCGACCACGCCTACGGCTTCCTGCGCACGGAAACGGGCGTGCACCGCCTGGTGCGCAAGTCGCCATTCGACTCGGCCAACGGCCGCCATACCTCGTTTACGTCGCTGTTCGTGTATCCGGAGGTCGACGATTCGATCGAGATCGACGTCAACCCGGCCGATATCCGCGTCGACACCTACCGCGCGTCGGGCGCCGGTGGTCAGCACATCAATAAAACCGACTCCGCCGTCCGCATGACCCACGCGCCGACCGGCATCGTGGTGCAGTGCCAGAACGACCGTTCGCAGCACCGCAACCGCGCCGAAGCGATGGAAATGCTGAAAGCCAAGCTGTACGAGCACGAACTGCGCAAGCGCATGAGCGAGCAGCAAAAGCTGGAAGACTCGAAGACGGACGTGGGCTGGGGTCACCAGATCCGCTCCTACGTGCTGGACCAGTCGCGCATCAAGGATTTGCGCACCGGTTTCGAGACGGGCAATACCAAGGGCGTGCTCGATGGCGACATCGACGACTTCATCTCCGCCTCGCTGAAACAGGGCGTGTAAGGATGAACGCCTCCGCTCCGGCAGTGGCGCAGCGTGCCTTCCTGTTCGACATGGATGGCACGATCGTCGACAACATGGCCTTCCACACGCAATCGTGGCTGGCGTTCTTCGAACGCCAGGGCCATGCGCTGGACGCGGACGCCTTCTTCCGCGACACGGCAGGACGGCAGGGACACGAAATCATCGCCAAATACCTGGGCGAGGATGCCGACCATGTCACCCTGCTGGCCGAAAAGGAAGTCGTCTACCGCGAGCTGTATGGCCCGCACCTGGCCACGGTGGCCGGTTTCGACCAGCTGATCGCCAGCGCACGCCAGGCCGGCGTCGGGCTGGTGGTGGGCACGGCGGCGCCGAACGAGAATATCGCGTTCACGCTCGACGGCCTGGACCTGCGCCACCGCTTCGACGCCATCGTCGGCGCCGCCGACGTGGAACGGGGCAAGCCGCATCCGGACGTTTTCCTGAAAGGCGCGCAGCTGGCCGGCGCACTGCCGCAGCACTGCATCGTCTTCGAAGACGCGCCCCTGGGCGTGGAAGCGGCGCGCCGCGCCGGCATGCGGGTCGTGGTCCTGACCACCACCCTGCCGGCCGACGCGTTTGCCGCATTCGACAACATCATCTGCATCGCGCAGGACTTCAGCCAACTCGATGTCGAGGCGCTGTTCGCCAGCCAGCCGGCAGCGTTTGCCGCCGGCACGCCAACGACATAACCATCAATCATCAATCACGAAGAACACCATGACTACGGATATCCAAGAACAAGCCGCCGCCCCCGATGAAAACAAGATCATCGCCGAGCGCCGCGCCAAGCTGGCCGCACTGCGCGAACAAGGCGTCGCCTTCCCGAACGATTTCCGCCCTGAGCACAAGGCGGCCGATCTGCACGCGCAATACGACGGCAAGTCGCGTGAAGAGCTGGAAGAGAACCCCGTACACGTGGTGCTGGCCGGCCGCATGATGCTCAAGCGCGAAGCGGGCAAGAAAGCCGCCTTCGCCACCCTGCAGGACGCTTCCGGCCCGAAGGCCGACGGCCGCATCCAGATCTACGCCACGCTGGATCTCACCGGCGAAGCGGCCATGGCCGCCCTGCACCACTATGACCTGGGCGATATCCTGGGCGTGCAAGGCACCTTGTTCAAGACCAAGACGGACGAACTGACCATCAAGGTCACGCAACTGCGCCTGATCACCAAGTCGCTGCGCCCGCTGCCGGACAAATTCCACGGCCTGGCCGACCAGGAAACGAAGTACCGCCAGCGCTACGTCGACCTGATCATGAACGAAGAGACGCGCCGCACCTTCAAGGCGCGTACCGCCGCCATCTCGTCGATCCGCCGCTTCATGGAAAAGAACGAGTTCATGGAAGTGGAAACGCCGATGCTGCACACGATCCCGGGCGGCGCCGCGGCAAAGCCGTTCATCACGCACCACAATGCGCTCGACATGCAGATGTTCCTGCGCATCGCGCCCGAACTGTACCTGAAGCGCCTGGTCGTCGGCGGCTTCGACCGCGTGTTCGAGATCAACCGCAACTTCCGCAACGAAGGCGTGTCGATCCGTCACAACCCTGAATTCACGATGATGGAATTCTACGCGGCCTACACCGACTACAAATGGCTGATGGACTTCACGGAAGCCGTCATCCGCCAGGCCGCCATCGACGCGCACGGCACCGCCACGCTGACCTATGGCGGCCGCGAACTGGACCTGGCAAAACCGTTCCATCGCCTGACCATCGTCGAAGCGATCAACAAATATGCTCCAGGCTACACGCCGGAACAGTTGAACGATGCCGAATTCATCAAGGAAGAGCTGAAAAAATTCGGCGTCAAGCCGTTCGCCACGGCCGGCCTGGGCGCGCTGCAACTGGCGCTGTTCGAGGAAACGGCCGAAGCGCAGCTGTGGGAACCGACCTACATCATCGACTACCCGGTCGAAGTGTCGCCACTGGCGCGCGCTTCCGACACGGTGGCCGGCATCACCGAACGCTTCGAGCTGTTCATGGTGGGCCGCGAGATCGCCAACGGCTTCTCCGAGTTGAACGACGCGGAAGACCAGTCGGCCCGCTTCCTGGCGCAGGTAGCGGCCAAGGACGCCGGCGATGAAGAGGCGATGTTCTACGACGCCGACTACATCCGCGCGCTGGAATACGGCATGCCGCCAGCCGGCGGCTGCGGCATCGGCATCGACCGCCTGATGATGATCATCACGGATTCGCCGAACATCCGCGACGTCCTCCTGTTCCCGCACCTGCGCCGCGAAGAATAAGCACGGACGCTGGCCAATAAAAAGCCGCCTGATCGCACGATCAGGCGGCTTTTTCACTTCTGTCGCCACGTAGGTCGGATTGGCGCTACGCGTCATCCGACACATTGTTGGCCATTCATGTCGGATGACGCGCTCGCACGCCAATCCGACCTACGCATCCCGCACTACTGAATCACGGTATAGCACGGCACATACGCCGTGCCCGCCAGCTTCATGCGGTGCTGCGCCACGAACGAGGCCAGCAGCGCGTCCATCGGGCCGGCGATGGATTTGTCGCCGTGGATTTCGAAGTTGCCGTGCTCTTCGATCGAGCGGATGCCGTCGTCCTTGACGTTGCCCGCCACCACGCCGGAAAACGCGCGGCGCAGCTGGGCCGCCAGCAAGTGCGTGGGCTGGTTCTTGTGCAGGCTCAGGTTGCGCATGTTTTCATGCGTGGGGTGGAACGGCTTCTGGAATTCATGGTCGATCTTCAGCAGCCAATTGAAGTAATAGGCGTCGCTGTGCGCCTTGCGGAATTCGCGCACCTGGCGTATGCCTTCGAGCATCTCGCGCGCCACCAGCTCCGGGTCGTCGATGATGATCTTGTAGCGCTGCTGCGCTTCCGGGCCCAGGGTGTCGCTGATGAACTGGTTGATCTGCACGAAATATTCGCGCGACGTTTCCGGCCCCGTGAAAATCAATGGGAACGGAATGTCGGCGTTGTCCGGGTGCAGCAAGATACCGAGGATATACAGGATCTCTTCGGCCGTGCCGGCGCCGCCGGGGAAGACCACGATGCCGTGGCCCGCGCGCACGAACGCTTCCAGGCGTTTTTCGATGTCCGGCATGATGACCAGATCGTTGACGATGGGGTTCGGCGATTCGGCCGCGATGATGCCCGGCTCCGTGATGCCCAGGTAGCGGCCATTGTGCAGGCGCTGCTTGGCGTGGCCGATGGTGGCGCCCTTCATCGGGCCCTTCATGGCGCCCGGGCCGCAGCCGGTGCAGATGTCGAGGCCGCGCAAGCCCAGCTGGTAGCCCACTTCCTTCGAATAATTGTATTCGGCGCGGTTGATCGAGTGGCCGCCCCAGCACACGACCAGGTTCGGGTTGAGCTGGGTTTGCAGCACGTTGGCATTGCGCAGGATGTGGAAGACGGCGTCCGTCACGCCTTCCGTGCTCTGCAAGTCGAATTTCGGATTGCCCGTGACTTCATCGCTGACGAAGATGATATCGCGCAAGACGGCAAACAGATGTTCGTGTATACCCTTGATCATCTTGCCGTCGACAAAGGCGATGGCCGGCGCGCCCTTGATGTCGAGCTTGATGCCGCGCTCGCGCTGGATGATGGAAATTTCAAACGATTGATATCGCTCAAGCAAGGCGCGGCCATCGTCGATGGTGCTGCCGCAATTGAGCACCGCCAGCGCGCAGCGGCGGAACGTGTTGTACAGGCCGCCCTGGCTGGTGTCGAGCAGTTTGTTGACTTCAGTCTTGGAGAGCACGTCCAGGCGGCCTTCCGGTGAAACCAGAGTATCGATAACGTCGTGTTCCATAATGCGAAAAATCCCTTTAAAAATCGATGCTCGAAGGTATTGCACTAGCAATATACGACAAGTCAGGCAAGTTGTGCTGTGGTGCCGCAAAATCGCCGCGATCGCCCCTTGCATGCAAACCGGTTTGACTAATATGAAACAGTCATTCTTGCTAATGCGAATGGAAACCTTCGCTCAGCGCAATTTGTAGATTAGAATGCCAGCCTATTGGAATTCCCGTGTGGTCGGTTCTTCATGAGAGTGCCCGCAGCCCGGCAGGCTTCCATAAGTTTGTTTTATCGATTGACTATAATAATTTTTCAGGAGGAACCGCATGAGCGGTGCGACTACGCCCAACAAGGAAGCCGTTATTCCCGAGTTCAAGCAGATTATGGGCCATCCAAGCCCATTGTGGATGTTGTTCATGACTGAATTCTGGGAGCGCTTCGCGTTCTACGGAGTTCGCTGGGCGCTGGTACTGTACATCGTGGCCCAGTTCCACGGTGGCGACGGTTCGGGACAGGCAGCGGCCAACCTTACCTACGGTTCCTTCCTCGCGCTGGTGTACGCCGGCGCCCTGTTCGGCGGCTACATCGCCGACCGGGTCATCGGTTACCAGCGCTCGATCCTGCTGGGCGCCGTCTTCATGGCTGCCGGCCTGTTCTGCATCTCGGTACCGAACCAGGACATCTTCAACCTGGGCCTGGCCACCGTGATCGTCGGTAACGGCATGTTCAAGCCGAACATCTCGACCATGGTCGGCAAGCTGTACACGACAGCCGATCCGCGCCGCGACAGTGGCTTCACGATCTTCTACATGGGCATCAACATGGGCGCCATGGTCGCCCCTGTCTTCACCCAGTGGCTGGCCGAATCGATCTTCGGCACCAGCGCCATGCCTTCGTACAAGATGGTCTTCATGGCTTCCGGCTTCGGCATGATCATCAGCCTGGTATGGTTCGCCATCGGCCGCCGCGCCCTGAAGGGCATCGGCGCACCGGAAACCGGTGCCGGCAACCCGATGCGCGTCATCTGGGTAGCCCTCGGCTCGCTGTGCGTGATCCCGCTCGTGTACTTCCTGCTGACCGTGGGCGCGCAAAAACTGCAAATCGTCCTGACCGTGCTGTTCATCGGCCTGGCCGTGATGCTAATGATCGAAGGCATCCGCAACGGCAAGGTGGCGCGCGACCGCGTCATCGCCATGCTGCTGATCTTTGTCTTCAACATCCTGTTCTGGATGTTCTTCGAACAGGCAGGCAGCTCGTTCACCTTCCTGGCTGACAAGATCGTCAACCGCGACCTGGGCTTCTGGATCTTCCCGACCGCCTACTTCCAGACCGTCAACTCGGTGGCCATCATCGTCTTCGCCCCGATCATCGCCGCCGTCTGGGTCTTCCTGGCGCGCCACAACGTCAATCCATCGATCCCGCGCAAGTTCGGCCTGGGCTTGCTGGGCAATGCGCTGGCCTTCGGCCTGCTGATCTTCGCTCTGTCGAGCCTGGTTGGCGCCGACAACAAGATCCCGTTCTGGACCCTGACCACCGTCTATGTGCTGCAATCGATCGGTGAGCTGTGCCTGTCGCCTATCGGCCTGTCGATGGTCACCAAGCTGGCGCCAGTGCGCCTGGTGGGCCTGGGCATGGGCGGCTGGTTCCTGTCGACCGGTATCGGCAACAACCTGTCGGGCATCTTCGCCAGCCACGTCAGCGGCGAAAGCGGCATGTCGGTGCAGTCGGCCCTGTCCGGCTACACCTTCGGCTTCTGGTCCCTGCTGGGCGCCGGCGTCGTGCTGTTCCTGATCGCACCGTTGATCAACAAACTGATGCACGGCGTGAAATAAGCGTCTTGTTTTAGATCAAAACGGCGGCCTGCGGGCCGCCGTTTTTCATTCCGGCCACCGTTTCCCCCTGGCCGGGCGGTACAATACCGCCAGGGCCGATGGCCACTCCACCCACATTACAGAAGAATCCCATGTCCAGCATGTCCACCACCACGCCCCTCTCCGACGACGAATACGCCGAACTCGACACCCTGCTGGCGGCGCCAGCCCTGGCCGGTGCCGCCATGGACGTGTCGATGCTGGAAGGTTTCCTCACGGCCGTGGCCCTGAGCCCGAAGCAAATCGCGCCTGAACAATGGTTGCCCTGGGTATGGGACAAGGCGGCCGGCAGCGCCGCGCCGGCACAGGACGCGGACAGCGAACGGGCCGCCGCCCTGGCGCAGCGCCACCATGGCTACATGGTCGAATGGCTGGCGAAGGACCCGGACAGCTTCGAACCGATCTACGTCTGCGGCCCCGAATGGAGCGTGCCCGCCTGGTGCGCCGGTTTTATCCTGGGCACGACCCTGGACAAGCCCCAGTGGGCGGCCCTCGCCGTCAGCCATCCGCAATACCTGGCGCCGTTCCAGCACCTGGCCACGGCCAGCGAACTCGACGACGATGCGGCCGAAACGGCCATGGATGGCGTGATTCCCGCCGTCATCGCCATCAACGCGGCCTGGGCCCGCCAGCGCCACCTGAAAAGCCAGGTACAGCACCAGCCCGGCGCCACTGTGCTGCGCGAAGTGCCGAAGACGGGCCGCAACGACCCTTGCCACTGCGGCAGCGGCAAGAAGTACAAGAAATGCTGCGCCGACGCCGATAGCGCGGCAAGCTGAGGCGCGCTCTCCTTGCGCCAGCTGCTGACGGCCATCCTGCGCTTCCTGCTGCGCCATGCGCTGCAGTTCGCGCTGTTCATCGTCATCCTGCTGGCCGGACGCCTGTTGCTGGCCGAATGGCGCGCCTACAGCGCCAGCAGCGATGCCATCGCCGCGCTGAGGCTGGCGTCCGTCACGGCCGACGGCCATGGCGCCAGCCTGGCCGGTGCCGCCACGGCCCGCATGCACGCCCTGACACACGCCTCGCAAGCGGCCATCGCGGCCCGCCTGAGCGAAGTGCAAACGCAATTGGCCGCCTTGCGCGCGCAGCAGCAACCGTCGCTGTTTACCATTCCCCTGCCCGACGCCGGCGTCCTGGCCGCCCATGCGCAGGAAGAGGCCAGGCGCCGCGTGGAGATCGAAGTGCTGGCGCAGGAAGCGCGCTACCTGCTTGCCCTGCAGGCCGCCATCAGCGGCGAGGATGCGCGGCACACGCTGGCGCGCCTGCACGCGGCGCACGTCAGCGCCTATGCCGCATTGCAGCAAAACATACGCCAGCGCCAGCAGCTTGAAGCGCAGCATCCGCTGGCGGCGCGCCTGCCCGGCAGCGACGCTTACGCGCAGCTGTCGCGGCTCGAAGCGCAAGGCCAGCGCTTGCGCGAAATCAACCTGCAAGCGTACCGGGCCTGGCTGGCGCAGCGCGCGCGCACCAGCGACGCCACCAACGCCGCCCGGCCCGCGCCATTTGCCATCGATCATGCGGCGCTGACAGGGGCGCTGGCGCCCATGCATGCGGCGATGGCGGCCACCGAGACGCAGCTGGCGCGCAACTGGATCGGCCGCTGGCGCGCTCCCGTGCTCGACGTGGCACCCACGGCCGCCCTGCTGGTGCTGTCGGCCATCCTGCTGCCGCTGGCGATCAAGGCCTTCTTTTACTTCGTGCTGGCGCCCCTCGCCTCGCGTTTGCAGCCGCTGTCGATCGCGCGCGAGCTGCAACTGGCGGGCGGCGCCCTGCCGCTGTCGCCATCGCTGCCTGGCGAGTCGCGCATCTCCGCCGTGTCGCAGGCGCTGCGGCTGGCGCCGGGCCAGGTCATGCTGATCCACCCCGAATACCTGCAATCGTCGCCCGTCAGCACGCGCAAGCGCACGCAGTGGTTGCTGGACTGGCGCTTTCCGTTGACCAGCCTGGCGGCCGGCATGGTGGCGCTGACGCGTTTGCACAGTGACGAGCCGGCGTCCGTGACGATTTCCGCCAGCGACGATCCGCTGCTGGAAGTGGCCATCGTCCACCTGCCGGCCGGCAGCGCGCTGGTGTTCCAGCCTCGGGGCCTCGTGGGATTGCTCTGCGACGCCGGCCAGCCGCTGGCAATGTCCAGCCACTGGCGCCTGGGCAGCCTGCACGCCTGGCTTACCCTGCAGCTGCGCTTCATCGTCTTTCGCGGCCCCGTCACCCTGGTCGTGCGTGGCTGCCGCGGCGTGCGCCTGGAACGCGCGGGCCAGGGCCGCTCCATCAGCCAGTCCGCCACCCTGGGATTTAGCACCGACGTGCTGTACTCGACCCTGCGCAGCGAAACCTTCATCCCGTATTTGCGCGGCCAGCAGGCGCTGCTCAACGACCGCTTCGACGGCGACAACGGCGTCTACCTGTACGAAGAAACCCCGCGCCACGGCAAGCAGCCGGGCAAGGTGGGCAGCTGGTTCGAGGGTTTGACGGACGCCCTATTGAAAGTGTTCGGCATCTAGCCGCAGAAACCATGATGAACGACTTCCTGTTTGCCGATTTTCTCGACGACCACGCCGTATATGCGGCCGTGCAAGCGTACTGGCAGGCGCGCCTGGCCTTCCTCGACGGCCAGTGCGCGCCCTATCTGCGCACCGCCTTTGCCAACGGCCAGCCATTTTATGACGGCAATCCCATCGTCAATCTGGCTGACAGGATCGCCGGCAAGGCGGCGCGCATCGTGCAGCAATGCCCGCGCGAATGCGGCCACGGCTACACGAGCTTCGAGCAGGCCATCGAGCTGGCCGATGGCGACGGGAGCCGGCCGGCGCAGGAAAAGATCATCGTGCTGACCTTGACGCAGGCAACTGCGCAGCAGGCCGAGGCGGAGCTGCGGGCCTGGTTTGCGCCAGTGTGCCCGCCGGGGAAATAGTAGGGAAATGACTGGGCAGTGCACCAGGCGAAGAAAGCATCGATGTGAAAGTCAGCGGTTCGTGTGGCCGCACACGGTTGCGCGACCAGCATATGCCAAATAATCGCTGGCGTCGCTGCTATCGCTACTGCCCGACTCGGGCAGTAGCGGAAAAATCAGGCCTCGGCGGTATCGGCGGGGCCTTCAGACTTCAAATAGAAACAATTAGCGGCTTTTGCAGCGCAAAGCTTCGGCAGTGACTGCGACACCATCCAGACCGCTCGTTCCCGTCGACACCAAAAATATCGCATTACCGCCCCGTCGCGCAACTTCATTAATCGCCTTATTCATTGAATTGGAGGCTTTATTGAGTCCCAGTTGCTGATCTGTGCTAACGACGCCCAACGATTCACAATCGTCTTTTTGCGTAGCCGTTACTATGCGTACTTTTTCCGCACCAGCATCGAGCTGCGTCGCGCAGCCGGATAAAACTGTCACCAAGACAAATGAGGCAAAAACAGATTTCTTCATGCTAATCCATATCCAATTGAATTTTATTTTTAATTAGGCACACGAGAATACAACAGTAGCCTTCGGATAGTTTCCGAAGACATAAGGGCCCGGATTTTCAACGGTCGATAACAACTTCATTGTTTTACCGACAGTCGCACACTTGGCATTCGCCTCAACAAGGGCTTCTGCCAGGAGTGGCTCCCTTCCGCTCGGAAATGCACCAGCTTGACGAGACACAACAAAGGTATCAGGTCCAGCCGCAACTGGTCCGGTACTGGAGGTTGCGCATCCAGCCATTACCGACATTACCGACATTAACATACAAACAGAAAGGATACGTTTCATTGATTCCTTAAAATATAGGACAATTACATGGAATAATTTTTTCACGCGCCATCCTTATCGATCATCGGATTACACGCCGCCGTCATTATATCCACTCCATTCTGCGTGAACAATGACCAACGGCCGCGCAATTTCAACAATTCGGAAACACCGTCATAATGGAATGCCGCACCAGCCGGCGCAAAATCCGTCCACGGCAAACCATCAGCCCCATTTAACAACTTCATTGCCGCAACACGCCTTCGTGCGTAAATCCCGGCCACCGGACAGCACCAGGATGGCGCGCAGCGACGCGTTGGCGCTGCCCCGCCCCCTGGAATTGGCGGACCAGGCAACAGCCTATTTTGCCTTGCGGTCGGCGTCGTCGATTTCTTTCAGGCGGATGCTGCGCACAAGACCGTGCCGGGAAACTCTGCCATTCCAGTACTGCGCCGCTGCGGCGCGCGCGGCAGCGGCCAGCGGATAGGCTGGCGTCTCGCCGAACGAGTCCGGCTGCGCCACGGCGGACAGGCAAGTGCCGGTGTCCACGGTTTTCGCTCACCAGCGTGGCGAGCGCTTCGGCATGTTCTGCCAGCGTTGGAACAATGGACATCTCAGGAAATACTGTAAGAGTCAGGTGCATCGGTCCTTGGCGGGCCCGTCAAAGTGGCACAAGCGTAAAACAGGAAGACAGGCTACGCAGCAATCGAATGCGACACCGTCAGCCACTCGCCAGGCAACAGGTTCGCCGCCGCTTCGCGGGTCGCCAGCACGCTGTCCGGATCGAGGTCGGAGCGGTTCAACTTGTAGGAATAGGCGAAATCGTCGGCGTCGAATGCCTGTCCCGCCTTGACGTAATACTTGAAGCCGACAAATGTGTCGGGATTGGTAACGACCGAGTACTCAAGCGTGACCTTGTTCATGGCGGGCCTCGTCAACGGTGGTGAGGCCTCCATTATGCGTCAATTCTGGGGGCGGCAATGCGACGACACGCTTTGCCGCCCCTTGCGCTACACGGACACGCTGCGCTTGCGGCAAGTCAATAACCGTGCTGCCCACCAGGGCTACAGTAGCCTGAACCAACCACCACGTCATCGCCGCCATGCGCACCTTGCTCGCGAAGATCAGGAACACACTGGCGCCGCCGACGAGCCTGCCGGTGGCGGCACGCATGGCGCGCCTGTCGGATGCGCGTGGCCTGCCCGCCTTCGATCCCGGCCCGGCAGCCGTCGTGCAGGCCTGCACGGCCTGGCTGGGTGCGGCGCAAGACCATTCCACCTCGGCCGACGGCGGCGTCGCCCGCGATTACAGCCTGCTAACGGGATGGTCGAGCTCTTATCCGGAGACCACCGGCTACATCATCCCCACCATGATCGCCCTGGCGCAGCGCGCGGGCGACGAGGCGCTGCACCAGCGCGCGCGCCACATGCTCGACTGGTGCGTGGCGATCCAGTTCGCGGAAGGCGGCTTCCAGGGCGGCAAGGTCGATTCCACGCCGCGCGTGCCCGTCACCTTCAACACGGGCCAGATCCTGCTGGGCCTGGCGGCCGGCGTCGTGGCATATGGCGTCGTCTACCAGGATGCCATGCATCGGGCGGCACGCTGGCTGCGCGACAGCCAGGACGCGGACGGCTGCTGGCGCAAACATCCGACGCCATTTGCCAGCGCCGGCGAGAAGGCCTACGAAACGCATGTGGCATGGGGACTGTTCGAGGCGGATCGCGCGGCGCCTGGCCACGGCTACGGCGCGGCGGGCTTGCGCCAGGTCGACTGGGCGCTGAGCAAACAGCGGCCAAACGGCTGGTTCGCCTCGAACTGCCTGGACAACCCGCTCCTGCCCCTGACGCATACCATCGGCTACGCCTTGCGCGGCCTGCTCGAAGCGCACCGGTTCTCTGCGCGCGCGGACCTGCTGGACGCCGCCGTGCGCACCGGTGCCGGCATCGCCAGGGCCGTGGCGGCCGATGGCTACCTGGCCGGCCGCCTGGGTCCGGACTTCCAGCCCGGGGCCGACTACGTTTGCCTGACCGGTTCCGCGCAAAACGCGCACTGCCTGTTCCTGCTGTACCAGCTCACGGGCGAGCGGCGCTTTCTCGACGCGGCACGCCGGCTGAATGGCTTCGTGCGGCGCTCGATCAGCGTCGACGGTCCGCCGCATGCGCGTGGTGGCGTCAAGGGTTCGTTTCCCGTCGATGGCGACTATGGCACCTGGGCTTACCTGAACTGGGCGGCCAAGTTCTGCATCGACGCGAATCTGCTGGAACTGGAACTGGAACTGAAGCGGGAAGTCAGCGATGCATGAACAGGCACAGCGCGCCGCCAGGGCCGTGCTGGAAGCCTGGCGGCGCGCCGCCAGCGCCCATCGCGTCCGCCAGAGCGGGCGCCATGTGACGCGCGCCGGACTGGCGGCCGACCTGCTGCGGCTCGGGGTGGCGCCAGGCGACACGCTGTTCGTGCACTCCTCGCTGAAAAGCCTCGGCTACGTGGCAGGCGGCGCGGCGGCCGTGGTCCATGCCCTGCAGGACGCCGTCGGCCCGCAAGGCAGCTTGCTGCTGCCCACCTATTACCTGCCCGGCGGCACGGTGCGCGCCACCTGCGAGATGCAGGACTATGTATTCGACCCGCGCCGCCATGGCACGCACATGGGGCGCCTGCCCGAGGCGTTCCTGGCCAGCGCCGGCATCTGCCGCAGCATCCACCCCACCCATTCCGTCTCCGCGTGGGGCCGCCATGCGGGCGACCTGACCGAAGCACATCACCGCGCGCCCTCGATCTTCGGCGCCGGTTCGCCGTGGCAGCGCTTCATCGGCTGCGAGCATGCGAAAGTGCTGGGCCTGGGCATTTCCATGGGCCCGGTGACGTTCTATCATGCGCTGGAAGACGCCATGGGCGACGCCTTTCCCGTCCCAGTCTGGGAAAAGAACACGGCGCTGCTGGCCTGCCTGGACCACGGCGGCCAGCGCTGGGAAGTGCCCGTGCGCCCTTTCGACCCCGTCGTCGCGCAGCGCCGCATCGACCATCCCGGCCGGGCCGACTTGCGCGCGTATTTCCAGCGCGAGTTCGACGCCGCCGGCTTGCGCAGCAACGGCCAGGTGGGCGATGCGGCGTCGTGGCTGATACCGGCGCAGGGGTTTTTCGACCACCTGCGCCAGCTGGCGTCGGACCACGTGACGATCTACGCTACGGCGGCGCAGCTGGCGGCGCGGCCTATTGCTGCCGGCCCGTCACGGCACGGCCGGTGATGCGGGCAATGCGGCGGCCGCCCTCGATGTGCTGCCTGCGCCGCGCCGCAGGTCGTACCAGCCGCCTCCATTGGCGATAAAGTACAAGGTGCCGCCATCGGCATTCACCTCATCCTCGATGGGACCGCCCGTGCCGCGCTTGCTCACCGTCCAGCTTCCCGCCTGCAAATCCGTCACCAGCACCTGCATGGATGCGCTTTGTGCCGGCAGCTCGACGGCGACCGTCCCGTCGAGCGGCAAGCCGCTCTTGGAAAACAGCACCACGCGGTCCTTGATTTTCACGCCGGCCAGCAAGGGCGAATCGATGGCCGTCGTGGGCAATGCGGGCAGCGCGCTGCTGGCGTCCATCACCTGCATCACGTTCAGGAACAGATCCGTTTCGCTGGGCCCCGGCGGCGAGACTTCCAGCCGCCACGCGCCCGCCTCCTCGGTCGAATACTCGGCTTCCGGCTGGATCGCATAATTGGTCCCGCCGACGCTGAATTCATTGCCGCTGCCGCCCACCTTGGCCAGCACGGCATTCGCCGGCAGCAAGGTGCGGTTGATCAGCTTGCCGTTGTACTGCAAGGTGTGGTTGTAGTCCCATTCCGTGCGCCGGATCACCACGGTGTCGCCGCTGATCTCGGGTTCGCCCTGGCTGTGCAGCAGCCAGGTCTTCTTGAACCCCGCATCGCTGGCACTGACCTTGTCAAACACGATCAGGGCCGCCGGGTGGTCCGCGTTCTTCAGGTTCAGGAACACGAATGAACGCTGGAACTGGCGCACCTTGCTGCTGTACGCGGCCGTCAGGTCACCCTTGATGTAGCTGAAGTCCGGCGCCCCCGCCTCGGTGCCGACCTGCTGCTGGCGCAGGACAGAGGCCACCTTGTAGCCGTTGGCCAGTTCCGCCAGGGTTTGCGGCTCTTCGCCCGGAAAGCGCTGGCCGCCGTCATTCGCATAGCCGTCAAAATGCTCGCCGGGATCGTACACCAGCATCGAATTATGCGCGATGGTGCGCTTGTGATAGTTCATGTCGTGCGCGCTGCCGTATTCCAGGGGGATGGAAGGGTCGGCAACATCCTTGCCGCTATAGATGCCCGAATCGATGGCCAGCCCGCCCTTGTAGTAAATCTGGAAATGCCCGGCGTCATAATGCTCGTGATTGCCGAACCAGTCGCCACCGAGCTTCATCGTCGCGATCACGTTACCCGACTGCACCTGAATGCGCTCGCCATCGGTCCAGCCCGTGCGGGCGATCATCAAGCCTGCCGGATCAGGGAAATACTTGGTCAAGGGCAACACAGCGGGGCTGGGCGTGCTGCCCATGGTCGTATTGCCAAGCAACACGGGCCAGATGCTGTCCTTGGTGTGGATAAAGTTCGTCGACTGCTGCAGCGACTGTTTCAGGTACTCATGCTTTAACGTGGAGTTATTGTAATAGGTCGCCGGCAGCAGGAAGGCCAGCGGCTCGCTCCAGTACTGCGTGCTGTTGGTGTAGGAGGAATGGTAGACGTCGCCATCACGCATCCATTGCCCGTCGGGGCGGCGCGCATACAGCCAATGGTAGGGCATCATCTGCTGGACGGGATCGAACACGGGGGCAGCCCCCATGCGCCGGAACAGCCATGCGGCGTACATGTCCGCCAGGAAGCGCACCGTACCGTAGGACGCGCCCTGGTGATAGGCTTGCGCAGCGTAGGCGTAGTTGCGCGGCGCGATATAGTCGGCAAAAAAACGCCCGGCAACGATGTTGTAGACCAGCGGCGCCTCGTCATAAAAGGCGATGGCGGCGGACAGCTGGTCGCGCAACAGCTGGTTGTCGCTGCCATGGCCCACGACGGCGCCCTGCCGCGATGGCGGAAAGCCGATTTCCATCGTGGCCGCAAGCTGCGTGAAGCGCGTGACGACATACGCGCGCTGCTGCGCGCTCATCAGATTGAAGCACCAGTCATACACCATGGCGCTGGCCAGGATGACCTCGCCCTTTTCGTTCGGGTGATTGTAACCGGGCGCGAACTGCACGGCCGCCAGGTAGTCGAGCAGCATTTGCACGGCTTCCCTGCCGCGCGGCGCCTGCGCGGCAGGGAAGCCGTGTTCGTACAGCAGCGAGTGCAGCGCTTTCGCCTTGATCCGGCTCACCAGCTCGGTCTGGTGGTTGCTCCTGGCCGGACCGCCGGGCACGAACAGGGGCAGCGCCACGACGGCCGGCGCCTCGATGAACGTCGTCAGGGCGGCGCGGTGCGTCGCCATCTCCTGCGCGTCCGACTCGAAACGGCCGCGTATCGCGGCCAGGTCGCCTCCCCTGGCAAACAGGCGCGGATGTTCGCCGGCGGGCGGCAGCACGGTGGGCAGCGGGTACACGCCATAGCCTTGCGGGACAAAATCGGCGAGCGCCGTCACCAGCAGGCAGTCGATCCCCAGGCCGGCCTCGCGGTACTTGATCTTCAATTCGCGCGCGCCGGCAGCGAGCCAGCGGGTGACGGGCACCCAGGTCCACCGCGCTGGCTGGCCAACGGGCACCGGCACGGCGACGCTGGCGTAGGCGGCACTGTCGACCGCCAGGTACAGGGACGCGGCGCTGGCCGCCGGCGCCAGCACGCGCAGCCAGATCGTGTACGTGCCGTCGCGGGGCACGGCCACGGGATACGACAATTGCGCTGCCGCGCCTGGCGTGTCCGCGCGCACGAGGTCAGCGGGCGTGCTCAGGTAGGCGCCGCCGGACACCACGTTGCCGCCCTCGTTTTCCAGCACCCACGGCGCGCCGGGCGCCGTGCCCTCCGCTTCAAACATGGCTTCGACGGGGAAAGGCGTGGCATGCAGGACCGGACTGGCGGCCAGCAAGGCAGCAGAGATAAAACCTTGTAACTTGTTACGGTATCGCAGCTTGGACATGAGGAGAACTCCAGTGTGTTGTATTTTAAATAGCAAGAACAATACACTACTTGAAGTAATTTGATTCCATTTTTACAACAAAATACCCGGAGCAGCCGGCGCCGCGCATAAAAAAACCGCCCGGTGCGAGCCGGGCGGTTTTCATGGGGCTTAGCCAGACATCAAGCCTGCGGCTTGTCGGCTTTCTTCTCGCGCGCCACGATATACAGCAGCACGATGATGGCAGCGTACGGCAGCAGCGACAGCACGTCCGAGTTCATGCCCGCGTAGAACGGGTTGCCATGCTCGGCCCAGTCGGCCATCATCTGGTCGAAGTGCGTCAGCACGCCGGCCGTAATGGCGATGATGATGCCGGCCAGCGCGCCGCCGGCGATGTAGCCCGACGCCAGCAGCACGCCCGAGCTGCGGTCGCCCGCCAGCTGGCGCTCTTCGTCATTGAGCCTGGCGTTGTGTTCCAGCTTGTTGTTGCGGCGGTCCGCCAGCCAGCGCACCAGGCCGCCGACGAAGATCGGCAGGGTCGACGACAGCGGCAGGTAGACGCCCACCGAGAACGCCAGCGACGGGATGCCGGCCATTTCCAGCACCACGGCGATCATCACGCCGAACAGCACCAGGGTCCACGGCAGCTGCTGGTCGAGGATGCCCTTGATGATGTAGGACATCAGCACGGCCTTCGGCGCATCGTATTTCTTCACTTCCGAGCCGTCCGGACGCTTGCTGTAATGGCCATTGATGCCCGGATCGACCAGGTAGGCCAGCTGGCCATCGTCCTTGACGAAGTACTTGCCGGCCGGGCCGCCCACGGTATCGGTCTTTTGCCAGACTTTATACGTATTGTGGTCGGTCTCGGCTTGCGGGCCATGCAGCTCGCCCGTCACCGTCAGCTTCGACGCATCGACCGTCAGGCCTGGCGCCACTTGCGCGGCCGGCACGTAGACGGTGCTCGCCTCGTTCAGCTTCAGCAGGATCGGGCCGAGGATCAGGGCCGACGACAGCGCACCGGCCAGGATCGCGTACTGCTGCAGGCGCGGCGTGGCGCCCACCAGATAGCCGGTTTTCAAGTCTTGCGAGGTGGTGCCGGCATTGCTGGCGGCGATGCACACGATGGCGCCCACCGACAAGGCGGTCACATAGTAACGCCCGCCCGTCCAGCCCATGATCAGGAAGATCAAACAGGTAAACAGCAGGGTGGCCACGGCCATGCCCGAGATCGGATTCGACGACGAGCCGATTTCACCGGTCAGGCGCGACGAGACGGTGGCAAACAGGAAGCCGAAGACGAGGATCAGCAGCGCGCCGAGGAAATTCATGTGCAGCGGCGTGGCGAAGGTGATCACGGCGATGATGGACAGGCAGCCGATGATGACCCACTTCAGCGGGATATCCTGCTCCGTGCGCAGGGTCGACGTGACCTTGACGCCCTTGCCCAGGCCCTTCAGGCCGGCCGACAGGCTGCGCCAGATCATGGGCATGGCGCGCACCAGCGAAATCAGGCCGCCGGCCGCCACGGCGCCGGCGCCGATGTACAGCACATAGGCGCTACGGATATCGTCCGCGCCCATTTCGCTGATCAATTTGGTACCCGGCGAGAGCACCGTGGTCAGGCTGTCGCCGAAGAATTTGATCATCGGGATCAGCACCAGGTACGACAGCACGCCGCCGGCCGCCATGGTGGCGGCGATGCGCGGGCCGATGATGTAGCCCACGCCCAGCAGCTCGGGCGAAATCTCGGCGCCGATGGAGCCGGCCTTCAGCGGGGCGCCGAATTCCACGCCCGGCGTGTCCTTCCAGCCCTTGAACGAGATATTGAATACCTTGTACAGCAAGCCGACGGCGAAGCCGCCGAAGATGATCTTGGCGCGGCGCTTGGCGTCCTTCGCGGCGGCCGAGTCCTTTTCGATGCTTTCGCCGGCGGCGATGCGCGATTCTTCCGTGGCGGCCGCCTTCAGCACTTCGGCGCAGGCCGTCCCTTCGGGGAACTTGAGTTCCTTGTGCTGGTCGACGATCATGGTGCGGCGCATCGGGATCATCATCAGGATGCCCAGCAGGCCGCCGAGGACGCCGACCAGCATGACGCGCGAGATTTCCAGGTCGAAGCCGAGGATCAGGATGGCGGGCATGGTCACGCCCAGGCCGAAGGCCAGCGACTCGCCGGCCGAACCGGCCGTCTGCGTGATGCTGTTTTCCAGGATCGAGGAATCCTTGCCGCCCACCTTCTTGGCCAGGCCGAACAGGGTGATGGCGATCACGGCGACGGGAATCGAGGCGCTGACGGTCAGGCCCACTTTCAGCACCAGGTAGAGCGAGGAGGCGCCAAAGACCATCCCCAGGATGACGCCCATGAACAGCGCGCGGAAGGTCATCTCGGGCAGCTTCGCATCGGCCGGGATGTACGGCTTCACGGCGCTCGGCATTGCATCTTTTGCCATAAATAAATCCTTAATTTTATAAAATAAACAGCCCGGATTGACGCCCGGGCTATTTTCTTGAAGCCGAGACTATCGCACAGCCGCGTTTCGATGAAAAGGTTTTTTGCTCCCGCTCCCGGCGGGCGGCCCCGGCGCCCCGCCCGCGCCGGAGCCGCTGGCGCATTGGTCTATAATCGCTGCCACCGTGCCTTGCACGCTCACGTGAGACTGCCTTGACTGCCAAACGAACCGGATTTCCCTGGCCTTCGCGCCGCGCCGCCATGCGCGGCGTCATCCTCGCCGGCTGCGCCGCGCTGGCTGGCGCCCTGCTGCTGGCCGCCTACCTGTTCCTGTATGTCAAACCGCGCCTGCCCGCGCTCGACGTCATCACCGACTACCAGCCGAAGATCCCGCTGCGCGTGTACACGGCCGACAATGTGCTGATCGGCGAATTCGGCGAGGAGCACCGCGACTTCGTGCCCATCGCGCAAGTGCCGGAAATGATGAAAAAGGCCCTGCTGGCCATCGAGGACAGCCGCTTCTACGAACACCACGGCATCGACTTCGTGCGCGCCGGCGGCGCCGTGCTGTCGAATTTGCGCCACGGCTTCGGCCACGGCGGCGGCTCGACCATCACCATGCAGGTGGCGCGCAATTTCTTCCTGACGCGCGAAAAAGTCGCCTCGCGCAAGCTGAACGAGATCATGCTGGCCCTGAAGATCGAATCGGCCCTGTCGAAGGAGCAGATTCTCGAGCTGTACATGAACCAGATGTACCTGGGCCAGCGCTCGTTCGGCTTCGGCAGCGCGGCGCAGACCTACTTCGGCAAGCCGCTGTCCGAGCTGTCAATCGCGGAAATGGCCATGCTGGCCGGCCTGCCGCAAAACCCCTCGCGCCACAACCCGATCAGCAATCCGAAAAAGGCGCACGCGCGCCAGCAGCTGGTCTTGAAACGCATGCGCGAACTCGATTACATCAGCGAAGGCCAGTACCGGCAGGCGCTGGCGCAGCCGCTGCATGTCAACAGCCGCGGCAAGCAGGGTTTCGACACGCACGCCGAATACGTGGCCGAACTGGCGCGCCAGGCCGTGTTTGCGCAATACAAGGAAGACAGCTACACCAGGGGCATCAGCGTCTACACGACGATCTTGAAGGCGGACCAGGATGCGGCCTACGCCTCGACGCGCCGCAACGTCATCGCCTACGACCAGCGCCACGGCTACCGCGGCCCGGAAACCTTCATCGACTTGCCGCCTGATGCGGAACAACGCGACGACGCCATCGATGCTGCGCTGCAAAAACGCCCGGACAGCGACGGCCTGATCGCCGCCGTCGTCACCGACGTCGCCAGCGGCAAGGTGGTGGCCGACACCGGCGACGGCGACGCCAAGACCATCACGGGCGACGGCCTGCGCTTCGCCGCCCCGGCCCTGTCCGCCAAGGCCGGCGCCGGCATCAAGCTGCGCCCGGGCGCCGTGATCCGCATCAGCCAGGACGCCAAGGGCAACTGGACCATCACGCAAGTGCCGCTGGTGGCCGCCGCCTTCGTCTCGCTGGACGCCGACACGGGCGCCTACCACGCCATGGTGGGCGGCTTCGACTACAACCTGCAAAAGTTCAACCACGTCACGCAGGCGTGGCGCCAGCCCGGTTCGGCCATGAAACCCTTCGTGTATTCGGCGGCGCTGGAAAAAGGCTTTTCGCCGGCCACCCTGATCAACGACGTGCCTTTGGCACTGCAGGCGGGCGGCAAGGTGTGGGCGCCGCAGAATGACGATTTCAAGTTCGACGGCCCCATCACCATGCGCTATGCGCTGGCGCAATCGAAGAACGTGGCCTCGGTGCGCATCCTGCGCGCGCTGGGCGTGTCGTACACGCACGACTTCCTCGAGAAATTCGGTTTCGACCCGGCGCGCCAGCCGAACAACCTGACCATGGCGCTGGGCACGGGTTCCGTCACGCCCGTGCAGATGGCGGGCGCCTACGCCCTGTTCGCCAACGGCGGCCACCAGGTGGAACCGTATTTGATCGACCGCATCGTCGACGCCAAGGGCGCCATCCTGATGCAGACCAAGCCGCCGGCACCGAACGACGACAAGACCCTGGCGCTGGACCCGCGCAACGCCTTCGTCATGGACAGCATGCTGCGCGAAGTGACGCGCTCGGGCACGGGCGCGGCGGCGACGAAGAAACTCGGACGCAGCGACCTTGCCGGCAAGACGGGCACCACCAGCGACGCCGTCGACGGCTGGTTCGCCGGCTACGGCGGCGGCATCGTGGCGGTGGCGTGGATGGGCTATGACGAGCCGAAATCGCTGGGCGGGCGCGAATTCGGCGCCACCCTGGCCATGCCGATCTGGATCGACTACATGCGCACGGCCCTGTCGACGCGCCCGCAAGTCGCGCGCGCCGTGCCGGCGGGCCTGAGCCAGGTCGATGGCGAATGGATGTACGATGAATTCATCGACATGAACGGCGTGAAAACGCTGGATATGGAGGCCGAGACGCCGACGGATCCGGCGGCCGTGCCGGAGACGCTGCCGCCGGAAACCACGAACTGATGGATAAAGGGCAGTTCGCGTAGGTCGGGTTAGCCGGAACGGCGTAACCCGGCATGAGCCGCCGTCCGTGCGTGTCGGATTACGCTGCGCTAGTCCGACCTACCTCGCCGCTCATGCTCAAATACCTGCGCACCGTACTGACCACGCTATCGGCAAAATCGTCGACATTGACTTTCGCGGCGCGGTACTTCCAGCGTTTCACGTACCAGTCCTGGAACAGGGCCAGGCAGTGCGCGGAGAGCAAGGTGGGATCGCCATGCGGCTTCGGCTCGATTTCCGCGATGGTGGCGGCGATCAGGGTCTGGACGAACAGTTCGGAGTTCTTCGCCATGCTGCGCTGCTCCACCTGCAGCACGCGCGAATCCATGAAGACGAAGTAAAACCACGGCTGCAGCACTTCTGACAGGTAGATCGACGAGCGTATCATCGCTTCCAGGCGGTCCAGCGGCGACTTCACGTCGGCGAACAGCAGCGGCAACGCCTGCGTGGCGTGGCGCACCACGTCCTCGATCATTTCGGCCAATTGGTCCTTGCTGGTGATGTAGCCATACAGGCCGCCCATCGACAGCCCCGTCTCGCGGCACAGGTCGCGCAAGCTCATGGCGCGGAAACCGACGTCATTGGCCAGGCGGAACGTGGCGCCGAAGATGCGTTCGAGATTTTCCAGCGCCGGCTTGCGGCGCTTGACGCCGATACGGCCCGCGTGGCGGTCAAGAATATATTCCCAGATGTTTTCGCCATTCAAGGGCGTCATCTGCTGAAACTGTTCGAAATTAAAATGGGTCGACAAGTGCATTCCCAAGTAACGGTTATGAGCGGTGTAAATACAGTGCCTGGGCGGCGCTGCAAGACGGCGGGACGGCTGATGCGGGGCCGATTATAGCTCAGGAAAACAACTATTTTACTTTTCAACTATGCAATGAGTGCATAAGCAACGATGAATGCGCACAGATATTGCGCTGCATCATGCAATTTAAATGCAATTTAAATCCAGCGGTGCTACATTCAAAAAACCGAGCGCTCGCTATATTTCATGCATCGATAGAATGTGCAGTGGGCACACGGGTAATCGCTACAGCATCGACATTTCCACTATTAATTCAATCGACTATTAATAAGAACGGAGACAAAATGAAGACTCGCTTTTGGCAACTGCTATCCACGCTGCTCCTCGCCATCGCCATCCTGCCCGGCAGCGCCAGCGCGGCCGGCTACACGCAAACGAAATACCCGATCGTGCTCGTGCACGGCCTGTTCGGCTTCGACAAGCTGGGTCCCGTCGAATATTTCTATGGCGTCCCCGCTGCCCTGCGCAGCGGCGGCGCGCAAGTCTATGTAACCACCGTGTCGGCCGCCAACAGCACGGAAGTGCGCGGCGAGCAGCTGCTGTCGCAGGTGCGGCAAATCCTCGCCGCCACGGGCGCGGCCAAGGTCAACCTGATCGGCCATAGCCACGGCGGCCCCACGGCCCGCTACGTGGCCTCCGTGCGGCCCGACCTGGTGGCGTCCGTCACCAGCGTGGCCGGCGTCAACAAGGGTTCGAAGGTGGCCGACATCCTCATCGGCGCGGCCCCCAACACGAGTGGTGCGCTGGGCAATGCGCTCGCCAGTCTGATCGGCATTTTGTCGGGCAACAAGGGGCTGCCGCAAAACGCGGGCGCCTCGCTGGCCTCGCTGTCCACGGCCGGTTCGCTGGCCTTCAACAGCCGCCATCCGCAAGGCATCCCGGCCACGGCCTGCGGCGAAGGCGCCTACCAGGTGCAGGGCGTGCACTACTTTTCGTGGAGCGGCGCGCAGCCGTACACGAACGTGCTCGACGTGGGCGACCCGCTGCTGGCCGCCATCAGCCTGGCCTTTGGCGGCGCCAAGAACGATGGCCTCGTCAGCAGCTGCTCGAGCCACCTGGGCAAGGTGATCCGCGACGATTACGCGATGAACCATCTCGATGAAGTCAACCAGTTCGTCGGCATCGTCAACCTGTTCGAGACCAGCCCCGTCACCGTCTTCCGCCAGCAGGCCAACCGCCTGCAAGGCCTGGGACTGTAAGGAGACGGCGATGCGCACGAACGCGAAATGGATGATGACGGGCGGCGTGGCGGCCCTGGCCCTGTATCTGGCGCTGCGGCCGGGCGAGCCGCCGGCCCCGCCGCCGGAAAAGGCCGAGCCGGACCTGTTTGCGTTCGTGCGCTCGATGGAAGGCACGCGGCCCGACGGCAACGTGACGGTGGCCGCCGGCGACAAGCTGGTGGTCGACGCGGAACTGGGCCACCTGTTCGACTATTACCTGGCGGGCCTCGGCGAAAAGCCGCTGGCCGCCATCCGCAACCAGATCGAGGCGGAGCTGGACCAGCGCCTGGCGCCCGTCCCCGCGCGCGAAGCGAAGCGCCTGCTGGGCGCTTACCTCGACTACAGGCAGGCGCTGGCCGGCGCGGAACAGGCCCTGCCCGCGCAAGCCGACCCCGCCATGGCGGCCCGCGCGCGGCTGCAAGCCATGCGTGCCTTGCGCGGCAATTATTTTACGGCGCAGGAAAGCGCGGGCCTGTTCGGCGCCAGCGACGCGTATGACGACGATGCCGTGGCGCGCATGACGATACTCGGCGACGCCACGCTGGACGAGGCGCAGCGCCAGGCGAAACTGGCGGCGCTGGACCAGCACCTGTCGCCGGCCCAGCGCGCCGCGCGCGACGCGCCGCTGCAGGTGACCAAGCTGGACGCCTCGGTGCAGGCGCTGCGGGCCCAGGGCGGCGGCGAGAATGAAGTCTACCGCCTGCGCGCCAGCACGTTCACGCCGGCGGCGGCGGCGCGCCTGGCCGAGCTGGACCGCGAAGAATCGCAATGGCAGCAGCGCATCATCGCCTATCAGGCGCAAAAGGCCAGCCTGCCCGGCGGCGCGCAGGACGCGACGGCCGTACAGCAGCTGCGCGACGCCAGTTTCACGCCGGACGAACAGCGCAGGCTGGGCGCCTACGAATGAAGGTGGCCACGCCCGTTAGGGAAAGATGACGGATGACTTGGCGATCCCCCAGTTAACATTGGCCAGCATCGAACGCTTGCTTTGCCCTGCTTGCCTGTCACTGGACACGCCCAGGGTCAGATACATGCCGTCAGCCACCTTGTATTCCAGGCCAAGCAATGCGCGCTTGCGATCATCGAGAATCAAGCCGGGCGCACTGCTCCTGAGAATGGAATACTCGGCAATGCCCGCCAGACGTGGATTGCCATAGCGTAAATTGAGCCCGGCGACGCGCTGGCGGGCCAGAATGTCATTGCCCGCGATGTCTTTCATGGCCGCATTGCGCGTGTGCCGGACGTGCGCCGTCAGCAGGTAACCGAGCCGCTTGCCGGTATCGAGCCTTTCTTTGCCAAGATCGCCTCCATAGCTTCCCGTCAGCCAATAGGCCGAGGCATCCGCGGCACTGGCGTCGGGCGCATCGCCGGAGGAAAAGACCCGGCCCGCGCCGAAAGCCAGCATGGTCTGGTTCCATTTGCTCAGGATGCCTGTAATTTCTTCCTGGCACTTTTCAATGCCCGCCTGGACTTCTGCGGACATCGACACGGCGGCCGACGGCGCCCCCGGCGCATTACCCGGCGGCGCCAGGGGCGGCGCGCTGTCGTCGAAGGAACGGGCGGCGCCCCGACACCGGTCGTCGGCCGCCACCAGCAACACGCCATCCATTTCGCGCGAATACAGGACGGACTGCAGGCCCAGCGCCGTTTGCTTGGCGCCATTGTTTTCCCCCACCTTGGTGGCAAACGATACCGTGGTGCGCGACAGTACGCGGGTAGGCCAGCTGTGCACGATGCCATCCCAGCTGGTATGCCCCAGCACCAGGCTGGGCGCGATTTCAGCCGCCACCGCATTGGCCAGTTCCCCGTTTTCATCGTAAGCCCGCGCAATCTGCGTGCCGAATTCGCGGAAAGTCGACAGGCGCGGCACCTGCTGCCCCGAAGCGCCCAACAGGAAGGCGGCGGGCGCCGTCGTCGCCGGCATGTCGACCACGGCTTTCTGCAGCAGGCTGCCGAGCGACATTTTTTCCGCGGCCGCGCTGGCACAGCACAGGCACAGGCACAGCGGCATGCCATACGCCAGAAAGGGCCGCATGGCTAGTTCACCAGTTGCAGATAGGTGACGCCGATCAATCCCGCCGCATTGCCGTCGATCGCCTGAGGAGAGCCGTAGTCGAACAGCTCGTCATCATCGGCCAGGACCGACAACCCCACGCGCAGCTTGTCCACCTGCGGCATCAGCAGGTGCGCCTCGCCCTGTACCTTGAACGAATAGTAGCGCCTTGGCTTGACGGGAAACGAGGTCGATTGCACGTCGGGCGTATGGGCCAGGTTGTCCAGGAACGAGGCGCCGATCTTCTCCCATTCGGAGGACTCGGAAATTTCCCTGCTGAAAATGACGATCTTGAGATTGGCGCCCACCGGGGGCTTGGCGAGCAACTGCACCTGGATGCGACGCGTGTCGGCTGGAATATCGACCCAGTTTCGGGTACTGAAATCTATCATGGCTAGGCTCATGGCGCGCCCTCCTCTCGTTGGTTTGCATGCGATCGATGAATGCCGGGCCGCCGTGATCGGTGGCTTGCCGGCCAAATAACGCCCCATAGGCATGCCCAGACGCGACCGCGACCGCTTGTGCTGGAGCAGGGAGATGGGAATCGTTGCAGCTGTGCCTGATCAGCCGGACCTGTCGGCGACAACCATGGGGGCATGGCGTCTGTGCAGACGCCGGCGCAAGACAGCAACGACCGGAATACCCGGGATGGTTGGCCTGAACTGCCTATTCAATCCCCTTCCTGCGCCACGGCTTTGAGCGCGCGCAAAGAAAACAGCGCCGGCGCCATGCCGGCATGTGGCGCGGCCACAAAAAACGGCCGCGCAAGGCGGCCGTCCGGTATCGGGCAGGCGGCAAGGCCGCCGTCACCCTATCCCACGATCAGAATACTTCCCACTCGTCATCGCGCGATGCGTTCTTGTGCCCGGACGGCACGGCGCGCAGCACGGGACGCGGTTTCGCGGCCGCGCGCACGGGCGCCGCCACGACGCGCGGCTTGCTCGCCGTCGCCGCCACGCGCGCCGGCGCTGCCTGCATGCCGTCAAGCTTGAAGACGCTGACCACGCCGGCCAGCTGGCCCGACTGTTCCTGCAACGATTCGGCCGCGGCGGCCGCCTCTTCCACCAGGGCCGCATTCTGCTGCGTCACCTGGTCCATCTGGCCGATGGCCTGGTTGATCTGGTCGATGCCCGAGCTTTGCTCCTGCGTGGCCAGGCTGATTTCCGCCATGATGTCCGTCACGCGCTGCACACTGGAAACGATTTCCGCCATCGTGCTGCCCGCCTCGGCCACCAGCTTGCTGCCCGCGTCCACCGCCACGACGGAGTCGCCGATCAGGGTCTTGATTTCTTTCGCTGCGCCAGCCGATCTTTGGGCCAGATTACGCACTTCCGTCGCCACGACGGCAAAGCCGCGCCCCTGCTCGCCCGCGCGCGCCGCTTCCACGGCCGCGTTCAAGGCCAGGATATTCGTCTGGAAGGCGATGCCGTCGATGACGGAAATGATGTCGACGATCTTGCGCGACGATTCGTTGATAGCATCCATGGTCTCGACCACCTTGCCCACCACCTCGCCGCCCTTGACGGCCACGCCCGAGGCGCTGCGCGCCAGCTGGTTCGCTTGCTGGGCGTTGTCGGCGTTCTGGCGCACGGTGGAGGTCAGTTCTTCCATCGACGACGCCGTCTCTTCCAGCGAGCTGGCCTGCTCTTCCGTGCGCGAAGACAGGTCCAGGTTGCCGCTGGCGATCTGCGACGAGGCCGTGGCGATGGTGTCCGTCCCGCTGCGCACCTGGCCGACGATGCTCACCAGGCTCGTGTTCATGTCTTTGAGGGCCTGCAGCAGCTGGCCCGTTTCTTCCGTCGTCTGCACGTCGATATGGCTGGTCAGGTCGCCCGAGGCCACCGTCTGCGCCACTTTCACGGCCGAGTTGATCGGTTGCGTGATGGCGCGCGTGATGTAGGCGGCGCAGGCGATGCCCACGGCCGACGCCAGCAGCGCCAGGATCAGCATCAGGCTTTCCGAGCGGACCACGGCCGCGCCGCCCGCCGTCACGCTGGCCTCGGCCACGCCGTTATTGAGCTTGATGATTTCGTTCAGGCTGCCCTCGGCCTTGCTGAACAGGCTGCGCGAATCCTGGTATTGCTTGTAGAACGCCACGAACAGGGTCTTTTGCTGCTGTTCGTCGCGGTTGTCGGCCAGCTGGCGCAGGATGGCGCGCACCTTGTCGTCGTCCGCCTTCCAGGCCGTCCACTCGTCCAGGAAGCGCTTCCACAGCACGGCTTCCTCGGGCGTCTGCGGCAGCGGCTCGTACAGCTTGCGTCCCGCCTCGATATTCGTCCAGGCCTTGGTGCGCAGCTGCAGCGCTTCCGCGAACTTGTCCTGTGCCTGGTAATTGTTTTCATAGATGGCCGCCGTCAGGGTGGCGGCGGCGACGGCCGTCTGGCCTTCGTTAATCATCAGCAAGCCCTGGATCGACGGCAGGCGCACCACGCCGATTTCATTGACGGCATCGCCCACGGTGGCGATGCCCGTATAGCCGCAGATGCCCACCACCAGCAGCGCCGCCATCATCACGGCGACGAGCGTCGCCAACTTCCATTTGATCAGTAAATTCTTAAACATGGCTAGGTCCTTTATAAAGTCACGATAACTGCTGGCGAGGTTGGGGCTGGCATGTTCGAGTAAAACAGCTGACACTTGTATAAAGGTGGCGGGGATGGGGCGTACGCTTCGTTACAATTGGCGAGATTTCATAAGAGGAAGCATAGTGGAAAATGCGGGCGCTGACTGTTACATACTTGATACAAGACAATATTTATTTCCTGACTGTGGCGCACCTTGCACAGTGGCATCAAAAATTCATCCGACGCCCCGCTTTGGTGCAAAAAATCGCGGCGTGCCGCTATTGGCTACGCAGTTAATAGTCGTATAAGATGGTCAACAAGCAAACAACAGGCACACCATGGCTTATCCTATCGAACACAAGCTGGTCATCGGCGTCGCCTCGAGCGCGCTGTTCGACCTGTCCGAGTCGCACCAGGTCTACCTCGACAGCGGCCCCGAGGAATACCGCAAGTACCAGGAAGCGCATATAACCGAGGTGCTGCCGCGGGGCGTGGCCTTCCCCTTCATCCGCCGCTTCCTGAACATCAACAAGCACTATCCGCGCCAGTCGCCCGTGGAAGTGGTGCTGTTTTCGCGCAATTCGCCGGAAACGGGCTTGCGCGTCATGCACTCGATCGCCCATTACGGCCTCGACATCTCGCGCGCCGCCTTCATGACGGGCCAGTCGCCGTATCCCTACCTGCCCGCCTTCAACGCGTCGCTGTTCCTCAGCGCCAATGAAGACGACGTGCGCAGCGCGCTGGACTGCGGCTACCCTGCCGGCCTGGTGCTGCCGTCGCGCACGGAAGACGATGTCAGCGACGAAGAGCTGCGCGTGGCCTTCGATTTCGACGGCGTGATCGCCGACGACGAAGCGGAAACCGTGTTCAAGCGCAACAACGACGTCGATGAATTCCACGCCCACGAAACCCTGAACGTGGGCACGCCGCACCGCCCCGGTCCGCTGGCCGACCTGTTCCAGAAGCTGGCCACCATGCAGCGCCTGGAGGAAAAGGCGCAGCGGCGCGACCCCGGCTACAAGAAGCTGCTGCGCATCGCCATCATCACGGCGCGCAACGCCCCGTCGCACGAGCGCGTCGTGACGACGCTGAAAAGCTGGGGCGTGGCGGCCGACGAGACGTTTTTCCTCGGCGGCATGGACAAGTCGCGCGTGCTGGCCGTGTTCAAGCCGCATATCTTCTTCGATGACCAGATGAGCCATCTGAAATCGGCGGGCGGCACGATACCGATGGTGCATGTCCCGTTCGGCATCGCCAATGCCCGCGCCTGATCAAACCTGCTGCGCGTCGCGCTATGCGGCCTGCGATGTTCACCGCACGAAAGTACGCTTGCGCTTCCTGGCCACGAATCACTGCCGCTCGCGACGGTTTTCTCAAGCGCGGGGATAGAGGCGATGGTCTATAATCTTGCCTGTCGGCGCCGTCACTGGCGGCGCTGCGCGCACCACAGCCGTCCCACTCAACTGCCTCTGCCACTAGCGTCGTCGCCTGCATGTCCTTAGACTTAACAAAATCCCTCCCCAAGCCCGGCAGCCGCTTTGCGCTGCCCGCCCTGTATGGTTCATCCGACGCCTATGCGCTGGCATTGGCCGCGCTGGCATTGAAGGCGCGCGGCCAGATGCTGGCCGTGGTGGTGGCGCAGGCCAGCGACGGCCAGCGCCTGCTCGATGAAATCCCTTGGTTTGGCGGCAAGGAACTGCGCTGCCACCTGCTGCCGGACTGGGAAACCCTGCCCTACGACGCCTTTTCGCCGCACCAGGACCTAGTGTCCGAACGCCTGGCCACCCTGCACGAAATCGGCAACCGCCAGTGCGACGTGCTGATCGTGCCGGCCACCACGGCGCTGGTGCGCCTGGCGCCGCCATCCTTCCTGGCCGCCTACACCTTCTTCTTCAAGAAGGGCGAAAAGCTCGACGAGGCGCGGTTGAAGTCGCAGCTGACCCTGGCCGGCTACAGCCACGTCTCGCAAGTGATGTCGCCCGGCGAATACTCGGTGCGCGGCGGCCTGCTCGACCTGTTCCCCATGGGCTCGGCCCTGCCCTACCGGCTCGACCTGTTCGGCGACACCATCGAGACCATCCGCACCTTCGACGCCGACACCCAGCGTTCGCTGTATCCCGTGCACGAAGTGCGGCTGCTGCCGGGGCGCGAATTCCCCATGGACGAGGCGGCGCGCACCACCTTCCGCAACCGCTGGCGCGAGCAGTTCGAAGGCGACCCTTCGCGCTCGGTCGTCTACAAGGACATCAGCAGCGGCATCGCCTCGGCCGGCATCGAATACTACCTGCCCCTGTTCTTCGAGCAGACGGCCACCCTCTTCGATTACCTGCCGCCCGACGCCTCGCTGGCCCTGGTGGGCGACATCGACGCCGCCATCGGGCGCTTCTGGACCGATACGCAGTCGCGCTACCGCTTTTTAAAGGCGGACCGCGAGCGGCCCATCCTGGCGCCCGAAGCGCTGTTCCTCTCGGATGAACAGTTCTTCGGCCTGGCCAAGCCGTATCCGCGCCTGGCCATCACGAAGTCCAACGATGCGCTGGCGTCCGAACTGTCGGCGCCCGTACCGAACATCGCCGTCAACCGCCGCGCCGACGATCCGCTGGCCAACCTGCGCAGCTACCTGCTGCAATCGGGCCGCCGCGTGATGATCTGCGCCGAATCGAATGGCCGCCGCGAAACCCTGCAGCAGTACTTCACCGAATACGATTTGCACCTGACGCCGGTGGAAGGCTGCGACGGCTTTTTGCAATCCGACGCCAAGCTGATGCTGGGCGTGGCGCCGCTGCACGCGGGCTTCGAACTGTTCACGCCGGAAGGTAATTTATCCTTCATCACGGAGACGGAACTGTATGCCGGTTCCGGCCGCCGCGTCGGCACGAAGAAACAGGAAGGCGTGACGCAGGTCGAGTCGATGGTGCGCGACCTGTCGGAGCTGAAGATCGGCGACCCGGTGGTGCACATCAACCACGGCATCGGGCGCTACATGGGCCTGACCAGCATGGATCTGGGCGAAGGCGAAACGGAATTTTTGCACCTGGAATACGCCAAGGACACCAAGCTGTACGTGCCCGTGTCGCAGCTGCATGTGATCTCGCGCTATTCGGGCGCCTCGCCGGAAGACGCGCCGCTGCACTCGCTCGGTTCGGGCCAGTGGGAAAAGGCGAAAAAACGCGCGGCCGAACAGGTGCGCGACACGGCCGCCGAGCTGCTCAACCTGTATGCGCGCCGCGCGCTGCGCCAGGGCCACTCGTTCGAATTCTCGGCGCACGACTACCAGCGCTTCGCCGACAGCTTCGGCTTCGACGAGACGCCGGACCAGGCCGAGGCCATCAATAACGTCATCAAGGACATGACCTCGGGCAAGCCGATGGACCGCCTCGTGTGCGGCGACGTCGGCTTCGGCAAGACGGAAGTGGCGCTGCGCGCCGCCTTCATCGCCGTCATGGGCGGCAAGCAGGTGGCCATCCTGGCGCCCACCACCCTGCTGGCCGAACAGCATGCGCAAACCTTCGCCGACCGCTTCGCCGACTGGCCCGTGCGCATCGCCGAGCTGTCGCGCTTCCGCACCGGCAAGGAGATCACGCAGGCGTTCAAGGGCATGGCCGACGGCACCATCGACATCGTCATCGGCACGCACAAACTGCTGTCGGACGATGTGAAGTTTACCCGACTGGGCCTGGTCATCATCGACGAGGAACACAGGTTTGGCGTGCGCCAGAAGGAAGCGCTGAAAGCGCTGCGCGCGGAAGTGGACGTGCTGACGCTGACGGCCACGCCGATCCCGCGCACGCTGGGCATGGCGCTGGAAGGCTTGCGCGACTTTTCCATCATCGCCACGGCGCCGCAAAAGCGCCTGGCCATCAAGACCTTTGTGCGCAGCGAAGGCGAAGCCATCATCCGCGAAGCATGCTTGCGCGAACTGAAACGGGGCGGCCAGATCTACTTCCTGCACAACGAGGTGGAAACCATCCAGAACCGCCTGGCCATGCTGACGGAACTGCTGCCCGAGGCGCGCATCGCCGTGGCGCACGGCCAGATGCACGAGCGCGACCTGGAAAAGGTCATGCGCGACTTCGTCGCCCAGCGTTTCAACATTTTGCTGTGCACGACCATCATCGAGACGGGCATCGACGTGCCGACGGCGAACACCATCATCATGCACCGCGCCGACAAGTTCGGCCTGGCGCAGCTGCACCAGCTGCGCGGCCGCGTGGGCCGCTCGCATCACCAGGCCTACGCCTACCTGCTCGTGCACGATGTGCAGGGCCTGACAAAACTGGCGCAGCGCCGCCTGGACGCCATCCAGCAGATGGAAGAGCTGGGCAGCGGCTTTTACCTGGCCATGCACGACCTGGAAATCCGCGGCGCCGGCGAGGTGCTGGGCGAGAGCCAGTCGGGCGAGATGACGGAGATCGGCTTCCAGCTGTATTCGGACATGCTCAACGAAGCCGTGCGTTCGCTGAAGGCCGGCAAGGAGCCGGACCTGGCGGCGCCGCTGGCGTCGACGACGGAAATCAACCTGCACGTGCCGGCCCTGCTGCCGGCCGATTTCTGCGGCGACGTGCACGAACGCCTGTCGATCTACAAGCGGCTGGCCAACTGCGCCACGCAGGACAAGATCGACGATATCCAGGAAGAGCTGATCGACCGCTTCGGCAAGCTGCCCGACCCGGTGAAGGCGCTGATCGAGACGCACCGCCTGCGCATCGCGGCCAAGACCGTGGGCATCGTCAAGATCGACGTGCATGGCGAGGCGGCCACCCTGCAATTCATGGCCAAGCCGCCCATCGACCCGATGCGCATCATCGAGTTGATCCAGAAAAACCGCCACATCAAGCTGCATGGCCAGGACAAGCTGAAAATCACGGCCGCCATGCCGGACCTGGCCGCGCGCGTGACGCAGATCAAGACCACCATCAAGCAATTGACGGTTTAGACTATTCATACCATTTATGCAGGGCTGACCCATGACCAATACCAAGACCATCACCATGAATCTGATCCTGCAGGGCCTGGACGGCGACAGCGCCCGCCTCGAGCGCATCGCCGCGCTGGCCGCGCCGACGTCCATCACGCGCCTGGGGCCGAACGCCGTGCGCTGCGAAAAGATCGCCTATTCGCCCGCGCTGCGCCCCACCATCGAAGTGGCGGCGCAGGCGGCGCAGCTGGACGCCACCTACATGATGGGTCAGCGTGAACTCGCCGAGTTCAAGCTGGTGGCGATGGACATGGATTCGACCCTGATCACCATCGAATGCATCGATGAAATCGCCGACATGCAAGGCTTGAAGCCGCAAGTGGCGGCCATCACGGAAGCGGCCATGCGCGGCGAGCTCGATTTTGCCGCCAGCCTGACGCAGCGCGTGGCCCTGCTCGAAGGCCTCGATGCGTCCGCCCTGCAGCGCGTCTACGACGAGCGCCTGAAACTGTCGCCCGGCGCGGAAACCATGCTGGCGGCCGTGCAGAAGGCGGGCCTGAAAACCCTGCTGGTGTCGGGCGGCTTCACCTTCTTCACGGAACGCCTGAAGGAACGCCTGGGCCTCGACTACACGCACGCGAACGAACTGGAAATCGTCGACGGCAAGCTGACGGGCAAGGTATTGGGCGGCATCGTCGACGCCGGGGAAAAACAGCGCACGGTGGAACGCGTGTGCAAGGAGATGGGCATTTCCCCGTCCGAGGCCATCGTCATGGGCGACGGCGCCAACGATTTGAAGATGATGGGCATCGCCGGCCTGTCCGTGGCCTTCCGCGCCAAGCCCGTCGTGCGCTCGCAGGCCGACGTGGCGCTGAACTTTGTCGGCCTCGATGGCTTGCTCAATGTATTGAGCTGAGCTGGTGCCGGCCTGAGTTGGCCTGGGCTGGCGGCAGATGGCAAGGCAGCGGGCGGCTGCATATTTTTGCTATATTGCAAACTTGTGCATACCGAGCTTGTCCACCGTGAAAGAACACCGCATGCCGCCATCGTTGCCAGAAGAGATAGAACGCCACCTGGCGTTGTTTGTCGCCGCCGCGCACCACGCCTTCGGCGCGGACCTCGCCGCCGCCGTGCTGTTTGGCTCGGCCGCGGACGGCCAGTTGCGCGCCACGTCCGACGTCAACCTGCTGTTGCTGCTCAAGCGCTTTGCGCCGCCAGCGGCCGATGCGCTGCGCGGGCCCTTGCGCATGGCGCACGCCGCCATCGATCTGCAGGTGATGTTCCTGCTCGAGAGCGAATTGGCGGAGGCGGCCGACGCCTTCGCCGTCAAGTTCGCCGACATCATCGCGCGCCACCAGGTGCTGCATGGCGCCGATCCTTTCGCCAGCCTGCACACCAGCCGCGACGCCGTGCTGCGCCGCCTGCGGCAGGTGCTGCTGAACCAGCAGCTGCGCATGCGCGAACGCTACCTGCTCCTCAGCCTGAACGAGGAACAGCTGGCCGGCGCCATCGCCGACGCCGCCGGCCCCCTGCGCTCGGCCGCCGCATCGCTGGCGCAGCTGGACGGCCTGGCGCCGTTGTCCGGCAAGCAGGCGCTCGAAGCGTTTGTCGACGGGCTGGGCGACCCGGCCTTGCACGCGGCCTTGCAAGCCATGTCGACGGCGCGCGAAACGGCGCGCCTGGCGCCGGGGCAGGCCCTGCCCGCCTTTACCGGCCTGATGGCCATTACCGAACGCCTGCGCGAGCACGCGGAGCAGATGCGGTGAACGGCCTCAATCCGTTTTACTGGAGCGGGCCGTGGTTCCTGCTCGCCTACCTGCTCTTCGGCGTGCTCGTGCTGTACCTCGTGCGCGAGCTGCTGATGCGCCAGGAACTGCGCAATCCGCATGCCCAGCTGACGCTCGCCGAGGATCCCTACCGTATCGCCTTCCTGCGCGGCGGCGCGCTCGAAGCCGTGAAGATCGCCGCCATCGTGCTGGTCGACCGCGGCTTGCTGCGCGCCGAAGGGCCGCTGCTGGCCACGGCCAGCGCCGACAGCCTGCGATTCGCCAGCCATGACATCGAGCGCGACGTGCTGCGGCTCTTCCTGGGCCGCCAGGGCCACAGCAGGGAACTGGCCGTGCAGGCCGCGACGCTGCCAGCGTGCCGCGCCTACCTGGATAGCTTGACGCAGCAGGAATTGCTGGTCGGGCCGCCGCTGCTGCGCCGGCGCGCGCGCATCACCGGGATCGCGCACTACCTGCTGCTGGCGGTGGCCGCCATCAAGGCCATCGTCGCCATCGCCAACGGGCATTACAACCTGCTGTTCCTGGCGTTGCTGCTGGCGCTCTTCCTGCTGATCTTGCGCGGCCTGCGCAACCGGCGGTCCAGCTGGAGCGCGCAGCGGCTGCTGGCAGACCTGCGCATGCTGTTTGGTCGGCTGAACATGCGTTCGTCGCGCCTGAAGGCGGGCGACGGCAGCGCCGACATGGCGCTGCTGGCCGCCATCTTCGGCATCGGCGCCTTGCCGCTGTCCGTGTACACGTATATCGCCGAACTGTATCCGGCGCCACGGTCCGGCAACGGCGGCAGCGACAGTGCATCGGGCAGTTCGAGTTCCGGCGACTCTTCATCGGGCGGCGATGGCGGCGGTTCGTCGTGCGGCAGCGGCTGTGGCGGGTGCGGCGGTGGCGGCGGCTGTGGCAGCTAGCATGGCGGTAGCACCGGACCGCGTCGGTCTGGGCTGGCGCGGCGAACTGGCTGCCGGCATCCTGTCGAGTCTGGCGCACATCGACGTGCTGGAAGTGATCGCCGACGACTATTACCGCGCCTCGCGCGCCGGCATCGCCGCGCTGTGCAGCCTGGCGCGCCAGGTCCCGCTGAGCCTGCACGGCGTCGGCATGGGACTGGCGTCGACGATACCCGCCGATCCGCGCCGCCTGCACGCGATGGCGCGCCTGATGCGGCAGGTGCAAGCCGAATCGTGGTCCGAGCATCTGAGTTTTGTGCGCGCCGGCGGCGTCGAAATCGGCCACCTGGCGGCGCCGCCGCGCACGCCGCACAGCGCCGCCGGCGCAATCGCCAATATCGCGCTGGCCACGCGCATCGTCGGCAGCGCGCCGCTGATGGAAAACATCGCCACCCTGGTCCAGCCGCCGGCCAGCACGATGGACGAAGCGGCATGGCTGGCGCAGATCGTCGACGGCGCGCAAGTGCCGCTGCTGCTCGACCTGCACAACCTGTATGCGAACGCCGTCAATTTTGGCGAGGCGCCGGAAGAGCTGTTGCTGCGCCTGCCCCTGGCCAGGGTCGGCGCCGTGCACCTGAGCGGCGGCCACTGGGTGGCGCAGCCGGACGGCGCGGGCAGGCGCTTGCTGGACGACCATCTGCACGACGTGCCGCCCGCCGTCTTCGATTTACTGACCCTGCTGGCGCGCCATGCGCCACAGCCGCTGACGGTGATCGTCGAACGCGACGGCAATTACCCGTCGTTCGCGCATGTGCTGGACCAGCTGGCACTGGCGCGCGCAGCCTTGCGCGCGGGGCGAAACGCATGAGCTCCCCCGCGCTGGAAACCTACCTGGCGCAGCTGTACACGGACGACGCCTTGCGCCGCGCCTTTCTGCTGGCACCGCATGCGCAAGCGCTGCTGCATGGCTTGTCGGCGCAGGAAGCGGACGCGATGGCGGCGATGGACCGCATCGGCCTGCAGATGGCGGCGGCCAGCTATCGCGCCAAGCGCGCCGGACATGGGACCCAGGCCAGGCCGGCGCAACGCTGGTGGCGCCGCCTGCTGGCAGGCTGGATCTGACCGGCGGACAGACGGACAAGCTGGCAGACCGACAGACTGACCGCAGGACAGGCCTACAATCGGGCAGACTTGCCGTCGGACAGACTTGCAGTCGGACAGGCTTGCAGTCGGACAGACTTGCCGTCTGTCCCCCTACAGCTGCCACATGCGCAGCGGCAGCAAGCCCCACCAGGCCAGCACCAGCAGCAGTTGCAGGGCCGCCAGCAAGGCGACCCAGTCCCATTTTTCCAGGGTGCCCGCCTCCGCCGCCGTGCCACGGCTGCGCCAGCAGCGCGCCAGGCCAAAGGCCATCGCCAGCGGCAGCGCGCCCGTGGCCAGCGCCAGCAGCACACTGGCCACCGTCACGTCGCCCAGGCGCAGCCAGGACTGGAAGAAATAAAATGGCAGCGGCAAGGCCAGCGACAGCAACGACAGCAGCGGCGCAAACAGGTGATCGCCACGTCCCAGGGTGCGGCGCGCGGCGCGATACAGGCCCGCCAGCAGCACGTACAGCAAGCCCGCCGCGCCCAGCGCCAGGCTGCCCCACAACACCAGCATGCGCAGCATCGACGCCCGCTCATAGCTGCGCAAGCCGTCGCTGAGCACATGCCGGCCCTCTTCCTGCAGCAGCACGTGCGACGGCGCGCTGCGGTCGCTGGCGCGGAACAGGAAGCCGCCCACCGGTTCCAGCTCCTTCGGCTCGCCCTGGAATGGAATCAGGAACAGCGATTCGCCATCCCATTTCAGGCGCGTGAAGCCGAAGACGGCGTCGACCCAGGCCATGCTGGCCATGGGGCTGGGCGACGGCACATACACGCCTTGCCAATTTTCCACCGTGGGCGCGGGGATGACGCGCGCGGCCGGCGCCCGCAGCGGCAAGCCCAGGTCGCGCAGCAGCAGGCGGTTGAAGCGTTCGTAATCGGCTTGCTCCGCATCCGTGTTGAAGGCCACGAAAAACGCGCTTTTCTGTTCCGGGTAGATGCACAGCATGGCGCGGAAACCCACGCCCGTCCCCGGATGGCAGGCGCCCACCACATTGTGGCGGTCGCGCACGGCCAGCGCCAGGCCATGCCCCGTTTCCAGGGCCGCCTGCGCCGCGTCCGTGCCGGCCGGCTCCGACAAGGCGCCCAACAGGGCCAGGTCGATGAACTGCCTGCCCTGCAGCTGGCCGTCGCCCATCAGGAATTGCGCCAGCTTGCCCATGTCGGCCGCCGTCGTGGTGAACTGCGTGGCCGGGCGCAGGTACTGGGGCACGACCGCCTGCGCCACGCCGCGTTCGAAGTGGCCCATGGCCAGGCGCGGGTCGGCCTGCGTTCCCGCCTGCGTGCTCATTTGCGTGACAAAGGTAAACGTGCTGTCCGTCATGCCCAGCGGCTGCAGCAGCTGCGCATCGAGATAGCGCTCGTATGGCTGGCCCGTGATTTTCTCGATCACCATGCCCAGCAAGCCATAGCCCATGTTCGAATACGCATAGCGGCTGCCGGGACGGGCGCGCACGCGCAGCAGGCCGCCACCGCCGTCAAACGCGGCCGCCAGCGGCGTATCCGGCGCCGGTTTCAGGCTGAACGCCTGCCAGAAGCGCACATTGTCCAGACCGGACGTATGCGCCAGCAAGTGGCGGATGCGCACGGGGTCGCTGGCCTGCCACGGGTTTTTCAGGGCCAGCTCGGGCAGCACCTGCTGCACGGGCGTGTCGAGCGTGAGTTTGTCTTCGCTGATCAGGCGCAACACGCCGAGCGCCAGCGCCACCTTGGCCACGGAGCCCACCTGCACGCGCGTGTCCGCCTGCATGGGCGCCTTGCTGGCCGCATCGCGCAAGCCGGCCGCGCCCATGCGCATGCTCCCGTCGGGCAGGATTTCACTCCACACGGCGCCTGCCAGCGCCTCGTCCTGCAAGCCGGCCGCCATATCGGCCTGCAGCGTGCCGCCGGCGGCATGGGCAGCGGAAAGCATGCCCGCCTGCGCGGCGCCGCACAGCAGCAGCGCCGGCAAGGCGCGCCGCAGCCACCGGCGCGCGCGCGCGGCCATCGTCGTCGTATCTGATTTCACCAATTCATTCCGCCTTTTCCATGCATGGATCGCCCCCCGTGCCAACATTGCTTGCTACAATAAAAACCTGACCAAGCAAGGGAGACTCCATGTCACAAGAGATTATTCTCGATAGCAAACTCCAGCAGACCAAGAATTTGGCCTGGTGGTTGTACCTGATACATGGCGCCAGCTTCGTGTTTTCGCTGGGCGCCTTTTCCTTCATTCCGCTCATCATCAATTACGTGAAGCGCGATGAAGCGGCCGGGACCTTTGTATACAGCCATCACAGCTGGATGATCCGTTCCTTCTGGTGGTATGTGGCCTGGATCGTCGTCGGCGCCGTGCTGTGGATCACCATCATCGGCATTCCGCTGGCCTTCGTCGTCTGGGGCGTGGCATGGCTGTGGAAAGCCTACCGCCTGCTGCGCGGCTTCCTCGATCTGAACAACAATACCCCCGTGCCCATGTAGGGCGCGTTCGCGGCAGGCGCCCCCGCCTGCCGCCCTTCCATTACATCGCCGCGAACGCCCGTTCGATATCGGCGATCAAGTCCTGCGGATCTTCCAGTCCCACGTTCAGCCGCACCAGCTGGCCCGGCAGCTGCCAGCCCTTGCGCATGGCGGCGATACGGTAGGGCATCACCAGGCTGTTGGCGCCGCCCCAGCTGTAGCCGATCTTGAACAACTGCAAGGCATCGACGAAGCGGTCCGTCTGCGCCTCCGTGTAGCGGGGATCGAACAGCACGGAAAACAGGCCGCCCGCGCCCGTGAAGTCGCGCTGCCAGATGGCGTGGCCCGGACAATCGGCGAACGCCGGATGCAGCACCGTGGCGATCTCGCCCCTGCCCTTGAGCCAGGCGGCCACCGTGCGCGCGCCCGCGTCGTGGGCGTCGAAGCGCAGCTTCATGGTGGGCAAGCCGCGCAGCACCAGGTAGGCGTCGTCCGCGCCCACGCCCATGCCCAGACGCATGTGCGCCTGCGCCAGGCGCTCGTGCAGCGCGCGCTCGCGCGTGATCAGGGCCCCCATCAGCACATCCGAGCCGCCCGACTGGTATTTCGTCAGCGCCTGCATGATGATGTCCACGCCCAGGTCGAAACCGCGCAGGGCCAGGCCGGCCGACCAGGTGTTGTCGAGGGCGACCAGCACGCTGCGCGCATGGGCGGCCGCGCAGATGGCGGGCAGATCCGGCACTTCCATGGTCACGGAACCCGGCGCTTCCGTCCAGATGAGCTTGGTATTGTCCTGGATCAGGGCCGCGATGCCGGCGCCGATGAGCGGATCGTAATAGCGGGCCGTGATGCCGAAATCGTGCGCCAGCCAGCGCCCCAGCTCGCGGTTCGGGTTGTAGATGTTTTCCGGCAGCAATACATCATCGCCCGTCTTCAACAAGGCAAAGTCCGCCATGGCGATGGCCGCCAGGCCCGACGGCGCCAGCAGGCAGTGCGTGCCGCCTTCGATCTCGGCCAGCCGCGCTTCCAGGGTGAACGTGGTGGGCGTGCCGTGCAGGCCGTAGGTGTAGGCGTTCTTCTCTTTCCAGTCGCCCGAGCGCATGGCCGCCACGTCCTTGAACAGCACGGTCGACGCGTGATGGATGGCATTCGGAAACGCGGCAAAGCCTTGCGGCGCCTGGTAATCGCTGTGGATCAGCGCGGTCTGCGGGGATTTTGGTGTGGTCATGGCGTCGGCTACGTGCGTGGGCAAATAAAAAGGCGGGCCAGCAATTGCTGGTCCGCCTTGATTGTAAGGGCTTTGCGCCCTGTACGCCGTACGACTGTTACACCTGCTTACTCGGCGGCGCCCCACAGGTCGTGCGCGTCGGCCGAGGTGATGGTCACGTCGACGAACTGGCCCACCGCCAGCTTGCGGTGCGGCTCGAACGGCGGCTTGACGTAGACGACGCCATCGATTTCCGGCGCGTCGGCGGACGAACGGCCCACGCCGCCCGAACGGGTGACTTCATCGATGAGCACGCGCACGGTCTTGCCGACCTTGGCTTGCAGGCGTTTTTTCGAGATTTCTTCCTGCAGCAACATGACGCGGCCGCGGCGCTCTTCGCGCAATTCTTCCGGCACGGGGTTGGCGATGGCGTTGGCCGTCGCGCCTTCGACGGGCGAATACGCGAAGCAGCCCAGGCGGTCGATCTGCGCTTCCTTGAGGAAGTCGAGCAAGTACTCGAATTCCGCTTCCGTTTCGCCTGGGAAACCAGCGATGAAGGTCGAGCGGATGGTGAGATCCGGGTTGATGGCGCGCCAGGCCTGGATGCGGTCCAGGTTTTTCTCGCCGCTGGCCGGGCGCTTCATGCGTTTCAGCACGTCAGGATGCGCATGCTGCATCGGGATGTCGAGGTATGGCAGGATGTGGCCGCCGCTCATCATCGGGATGATCTGGTCCACGTGCGGGTACGGATACACATAGTGCAAGCGCACCCAGGCGCCGTAGGACTTGGCCAGCTCGCCCAGCGCTTCCGTCAGCTGCGTCATGTGGGTCTTGATGGGACGGCCATTCCAGAAGCCGGAGCGGAATTTCACATCCACGCCATACGCCGAGGTGTCTTGCGAAATGACCAGCAATTCCTTGACGCCGGCCTTGAACAGGTTTTCCGCTTCGATCATCAATTCGCCGATCGGGCGCGAGACCAGGTCGCCGCGCATCGATGGGATGATGCAGAAGCTGCAGCGGTGGTTGCAGCCCTCGGAAATTTTCAGGTAGGCATAGTGCTTCGGCGTCAGCTTGACGCCTTGCGGCGGCACCAGGTCGAGGAATGGCGCATGCGGTTTCGGCAAGTGAAAATGCACGGAATCCATCACTTCCGCCAGCGCGTGCGGGCCCGTGACGGACAGCACTTTCGGGTGCACCTTCATGATGATGTCGTCGCCGGCAGCATCTTTCTTGGCGCCCAGGCAGCCGGTCACGATGACCTTGCCGTTTTCGGCCAGCGCTTCGCCGATGGCGTCGAGCGACTCTTGCACGGCAGCATCGATGAAACCGCAGGTATTGACGATCACCAGATCGGCGCCAGCGTAGGATTTCGCCGTTTCGTAACCTTCGGCGCGCAGTTGGGTCAGGATTTGTTCGGAATCGACCAGCGCTTTCGGGCAGCCGAGCGAGACAAAGCCCACTTTCGGTGCCGCACCTGGCATGGCCAGCATGGCCTCGGGCTGGGCGGAAGGAACGGGAATACGGTGAATTTCAGACATAGTTGGCAGCTAGTAAAATGGTGAGGCGAATCGGCTATTGTACCCCGAGCCGCCCCTTGCTGGCAGAACTATGCTGTGAATGACGCTGATTTGATATCAAAAACACACGCAAATGAGGCGTATGGGCAGCAACACCCCCCATACGCCAGCATCTGATGATTATTTCTTGTCTGTTGGCGGGACTGGCGGCACGAACGGGAAGGTACCGAACAGGTTCTTGCTCTGGCTCTGCATCTGCTCCTGCATCTGCACGAACAGGCTCTTGCTCTGGTCGATATAGTTGTTCATCATGCCTTGCATCATTGGACCCTGGACATTCATGAACTGGGTCCACATTTCCGGGCTGAATGGCTTGCCTTCGAAGCTGCCGGCCGAGGTGCCCGTGAACTTGTGCTGGATATCGGTGAACGCTTGCACGTTCTTTTCCAGGTAGGACCCCATCATGCCCTGCATGGCGTGGCCATAGTAGCGGATGATCTGCGACAACACGCCGCTGGAGAACATCGGCACGCCGCTGGCCTCTTCTTCCAAAATGATCTGCAGCAAGATGCTACGCGTCAAGTCTTCACTGGACTTGGCATCGACCACCGTGAATTCCTCATTGTCCAACACCAGCTGCTTGACGTCCGTCAAGGTGATGTAGGAACTGGTTTGCGTGTCGTACAGACGGCGGTTGGGGTATTTTTTAATCAGGCGGTCTATACTTTTTTTTGCACTACTCATCACAAGTTCCACTTATTGCGCCGCAGCGCATACTGAGTTAATCCGAAAAAAAAGCGAACGTGGGTCCGCTTTCGCACCTGCCTACGTTTTCCATTATAGAGTGGAAAATGGCTACATTGCACATTCGGAGCGAAGATTCCCACATTTATTGCAACGCAACTAAAAGTAGGTTCTTGACAAGACCACAGTTCACTGCGGCCTTGCCTGCCGGCAGGACTTGCAATCCTAGTCCGCCCTGACTTTAACATACCGCCCCGGCGCCGGCTCGATTGCCGCGTGGCGTTTATTGCCGGGCTTGCCTGGCGCCTTCACCTGGGCGCCGCCGTGTTCCGCCAGGAAAGCCGCCCATTCCGGCCACCAGCTGCCCACGTGCTCGGTGGCGCCTTGCAGCCATTGCTCGGCACTCAGGGGCTTGGCCTTCGCCGTGCGGGCGCCTTTGCCTGCGTCATTGCTCCAGTAACTGCGCTTTTTCTTCGAGGCGGGATTGATCACGCCGGCGATATGGCCCGAAGCGCCCAGAATAAAACGGTTGGCCTTCGGCTTCTTCGGGTTCAGCAAGGCCGTGCTGGCATAGGCCGCGCCCCAGGGCACGATATGGTCTTCGCGCGAGCCATAGATGAAGGCGGGCGCGTCGATGCTGCTGAGGTCGATTTTCTCGCCGGCCACGGTCAGCTTGCCCGGCACTTTCAAGCTGTTTTCCAGGTAAGTATTGCGCAAATACCAGCAGAACATGGGGCCCGGCAAGCCCGTGCCGTCGCCATTCCAGTACAGCAAATCAAACGCGGGCGGTTCCTTGCCCTTCAGGTAATTCGACTGCACGTAATTCCACACGAGGTCGTTCGGCCGCAGGCTGGAGAACGTGCTGCCCAGGTCGCGGCCCGACATCAGGCCGCCCTTGGCCAGCGTCTGCTCGCGCAACGCCACTTGCGGCTCGTCGATAAAGACATCGAGCGCGCCCGTGTCGCAGAAGTCGAGGAAGGTCGTCAGCAGCGTCAGGCTGGCGGCCGGATTCTCGCCGCGCGCCTTGAGCACGGCCAGCGCCGTCGAGACGATGGTGCCGCCCACGCAAAAGCCGAACATATTCAGCTTGTCCTGGCCCGACACCTCCTGCGCCACCCGTATGGCGGCGATCACGCCCTGCTCCACGTAATCGTCCCACGTCAGGTGCTGCATGCTCAGGTCCGGATTGCGCCACGACATGAGGAACACGGTGTTGCCCTGCTCCACCGCGTAGCGCACGAGCGAGTTTTCCGGCTGCAAGTCAAGGATATAGAATTTATTGATGCACGGCGGCACCATCAACAGGGGCCGCTGGTGTACCGTGGCGGTCGTCGGCGTGTACTGGATCAGCTGGAACAGCGCATTTTCAAACACCACCGTGCCCGGCGTGGTCGCCACGTTGCGGCCCACCTCGAACGCCGATTCGTCGGATTGCGAGATGCGGCCCTTCTGCATGTCGGCCAGCATGTTGCTCAAGCCCTTGGCCAGGCTCTCGCCCTTGGTCTCGATCAGGGTTTGCTGGGCGTCGGGATTGGTGGCGAGGAAATTGGCGGGCGACATGGCGTCGACGATTTGCTGCACGGCGAATGCAATCTTTTGCTTCTGATGCGGCGTCGCTTCCACGGCCTCGGCCATGGCGGTGAGGAATTCGGCGTTCAGCAAATACGCGGCCGCATTGAAGGCCGACAAGGGGCTCGCATGCCAGGCGGGCGCGGCAAAGCGGCGGTCTTTCAGTTCCGGCGTCTTGCCGGCCATAAAGTCAGCCCACAAGCCCGTCAGCTTGGCCACGTAGGCGTTTTTCAGTTGCTCGATCGCTTCCGGCTTGATGCTGGCGCCCGCATCCTGCAAAATGCCGGCAATCGGATTGCTGGAAGGCTGCGGTACCATGTTGAACCATGTCTTCCACTGCTCAGGATTGCTGATCTGCGCCATCCATTCTTTGGTCATCATTTGAGGATCGGGCATATTCATAGCTATATAAGTCCATTCAAGAATTGAGAACGCCGAACAAAACCGACTGTGCGTCGGCATGGGCGGCCTGCGATGCTCACCGTACAGTCGTACGGTTGCGCGTCTTGGCAACCTCTCCCTTCCGCTCGCTACGGTTTTATCAGGCGTGAAAACGTCGTCGAAGAATAAATACTTTTTGGATCAACTGCATGCAAACTCTTACCGACTGTCAATACTCATGATGCTCATGACCGCTGTTGCCTGGATCTACGTCGTCGGCCTCATGGCGCTGACGGAACCGTCCATCGTCGCCGGGGTGATGACCTTCGTGCTGTACTGTGCCATCCCCCTGTCCATCCTATTCTATCTGACGGGCTCGCGGCGACGCAAACGCAAGGCGGCGCGCATCGCCGAACAGCACGCGCGCGCCCTTGCCTCAGCAGACGATAAAACAAAAACGGCAGACACATAAGTGTCTGCCGTGCAGATTATTTGCGCCAGATCAAGCTGGCCTGTCTTCCCGTGACGCCATCGCGCCGGTACGAATAAAACTGCGCCGCATCGCTGACGGTGCAGTATTCCCCTCCCGCCACCTGCGCCACGCCATCGCGCAGCAGCATGGTGCGCGCCAGGCCATAGATATCGGCCAGGTACTTGCCCGACTTGCCAGCGATGGCGCTGAACGCATCGGACAGCACTTGTCGCTCGGCAGCGTCGCGCGCGCCGTCGCGAAACGCCTGCAGCACGTCGTGCCCCACCTCGAATTGCTGGGGGCCAATGGCCGGCCCCAGCCAGGCGAGGATGTCCGTCGCGCCCTGCGCGCGCATGCGCTCCACCGTGCGCTGCAAGACGCCGTTGGCCAGGCCGCGCCAGCCCGCATGGGCCGCGCCGACGACGAGGCCATCGCTTGAGCTGAACAGCACCGGCAGGCAATCGGCCGTCATCACCACGCATACGGCACCCGCCTGCGTGGCGATGCTGGCATCGGCATCGGGCACGCAACCGTCGAGCTTGCCAGCATCGGCCACGGCCACGCCATGCACCTGCGACAGCCAGGCCGGTTGTGACGGCAGCATGGCGGCCAGCCGCGCGCGGTTGGCCGCCACGTGCGCGGGCTCATCGCCCACGTGCGTGCCCAGGTTCAAGCCACCGCCGCCCTGCCCGTCACCGTATGGCCCCAGGCTGACGCCGCCCGCGCGCACGGTCGCCAGCGCGCCCACGTTCGCGGGCAAGCCGGGCCAATGGGGAATCAGGCAAGACAACGGTGCCGTCATCAGACCTGTTCCGGCTCGGGAATGCCGGCGGTGGCGATCAGTTCCGCGAAGTCATCGGCCAGCGGTACGATCCACTCGCACGCTTCCAGCGTGCCCGGATGCACGAGGCCCAGGCGGCGCGCCTGCAGCGCCTGGCGCGAGAACACGGACACCAGGTGCTGCTTGCCGTACACATAATCACCGACCAGCGCAAAGCCCAGGTGCTGCATGTGCACGCGGATCTGGTGGGTGCGGCCTGTTTCCAGGCGGCACTGCATCAGGCTCACGGGACGGCGGTCGAGTTCGCCGCTGCCGATCAATTCATAGTGCGTGATGGCGGGCTTGGCCGTGAAATTTTCCGACACGGCCATCTTGACGCGGTCGCGCGGGTGGCGCGCGATGGAGGCGTCGATGGTGCCCGCCGCCTTCGGCGTGCCCCACACCAGCGCGAAATACTCGCGCTTGACGGTGCGCGCCTGCAACTGGCGCACGAGGTCCGTCTGCGAGGCAAGCGTCTTGCCGACCACCATCAGGCCGCTCGTATCCTTGTCCAGGCGGTGCACGATGCCGGCGCGCGGCACGCCCGCCAGTTGCGGGCAGTGGTGCAGCAGGCCGTTGAGCAGGGTGCCCGACCAGTTGCCGGGGCCCGGATGCACGACCAGTCCGGCCGGTTTGTTGATCACGATGATATGCTCATCCTCGTGCACGATGTTCAATTCCATCGCTTCCGGCTTAAAAGCCTCGTCTTCCGGCGCGCTTTGCGGCAGAATGACGATCTTTTCATCGCCATAGGCGGTCATGTTGCGTTTGGCAACTTTTCCGTCCACGGTCACGAAACCGGCTTCCAGCCACAATTGCAAGCGGCTGCGCGAATATTGCGGCACCAGCTTGGAAATGACTTTATCGAGGCGGTGGCCGCAGGCGTCCGGCGTCAGTTCCAGTGTAATCGGGGCCATTTCCTCGAAGACGTCGTCGGCGGCAAAATCGCCGTCAAACGCCTCTTCGCTACCATGGTCAGAAAGGGAGTCAAACGCGGGGTCAGCCAAATTAGGCTTCGGAGTTAATATCACAGCATTCCCATCGGCTATAATCAGCCTATTGTAAAATCTTGGTTAAAACCTTCTTGCAAAACGTCATGCAAAAAAAATTATCGTTGGTAGTCGCTTCAGTCGTTCTGCTCGGCATGTCCGCTTGCAGCTTGTTGCCTGAAAAAGTGGATGAGACCAAAAACTGGTCCGTTACGAAATTATACTCGGAGGCGCGTGAAGAAATGTCCGGGCAGCACTATGAAGCTGCAATCGGTCTGTTTCAGAAGCTGGAGGCTAACTATCCTTTCGGCAACTATGCTCTGCAAGCGCAGATGGAGATCGCTTACGCGTATTATAAGTCGGGAGACCAGGCTCAGGCGTTGGCTGCCGTCGAACGCTTCATCAAGTTGCATCCGAACCACGCCAATGTGGACTATATGTACTACTTGCGGGGCCTGATCAGCTTTAACGACCAGATCAGCTTCCTGAACTTCCTGTACGAGCAAGATCCGACCGAGCGCGACCCGAAGGCCACGCGCGAAGCGTTTGCGGCCTTCAAGCAACTGGTCGATAAGTTCCCGAACAGCAAGTACGCACCCGATTCGCTGGCCCGCATGAATTATCTGATCGATGCGATGGCGAAATACGAAGTGCACGTGGCGCGCTATTACTACCGCCGCGGCGCCTACCTGGCCGCCGCCAACCGCGCGCAAACGACGATCAGCGACTTCGCCGCCTCGCCGGCGATCGAGGAAGCGCTGTTCATCATGTACCGCTCGTACGACAAGCTGGGCTTGACCGACTTGCGCGACGACGCCTTGCGCGTGCTGACCAGGAACTACCCGAACACGGCATTCCTCAGCCCGGAAGGGGTGAACAAGGAACGCAAGTGGTGGAAGTTCTGGCAGTAAGATAAGAAAAAACCGGGCTTGCCCGGTTTTTTTCTTGCCAACTAGTCCCCCACGCGGCGGCGGAATACCCAGTTCTTGTCATTCGACGCTTCCGGCACGAAAGCATAGCCGTCCACGTCGAACCGCTTCAGCTGTTCCGGGTCGCGGATGGCGTTCACGGCCGCATAGCGGGCCAGCATGCCGCGCGCGCGCTTGGCGTAGAACGAAATGATCTTATACTTGCCGTTCTTCCAGTCCTCGAACACGGGCGCGATGACGGGCACGTCCAGCTGGCGCGGCTTGACGGATTTGAAATATTCCTCGGAAGCAAGATTGACCAGCACTTTCGCGCCCTGCTCCTTGGCCGTGCGGTTCAGGCCGTTGGTGATGGTATCGCCCCAGAACGCATACAGGTCCTTGCCGCGCGCCGTCGACAGCCGCGTGCCCATTTCCAGGCGGTGCGGGTGGATCAGGTCCAGCGGGCGCAGCAAGCCGTACAGGCCCGACAGGATGCGCACGCGCGACTGGGCGTAGTCGAGCTGGGCCGGCTGCAGGCTGCGCGCCTCGAAACCGGCATACACGTCGCCATTGAAAGCCATGATGGCCTGGCGCGCCTCGGCCAGCTTGGGCGTCCAGGACGCGTAGCGGGCCACGTTGAGGGCGGACAGGGCGTCGGAAATGCCCATCAGGCTGCCCACTTCGGCCGGCGAAAACTGGCGCATGCGGTCTATCAGCTGGGCGGAATGGTCAAGGAAATCGGGGGTGCTGTGCAACGAGGTTGTTGGCGGCGTCTCCAGGTCGAGACTCTTGGCGGGCGAAAGCACGATCAACATAAATTATCACTACAGAATAGAATTGCCGACATGATACCTGCTCCACAAAAACTCGTCCTCGACACCAACGTTTGCCTCGACCTGTTCGTCTTCAACGACCCGCGCTGGGCGCCCCTGCTGGCCGCCATGGAAAGCGGCGCCGTGCAAGCCATCACGCGTGAGGATTGCCGCGCAGAATATCTTGTCGTATTGCACTACAAGCATCTGCCGCTCGATGAAGCGAGCCGCCCCGTCGCCGCCGCCCGCTTCGATGCGCTGATCACCGTGGTGGCGCCGCCCGTCTCCGGCGTGCGCCTGCCCGTCTGCACGGACAGGGATGACCAGAAATTCCTCGAACTGGCGCGCGACGCCAACGCCGACATCCTCATCACCAAGGACAAGGCCCTGCTGAAACTGGCCCGCAAGACGGCCAAGGCCGGCATGTTCAAGATCATGGTGCCGGAAGGCTGGGCGCCAGCGAGCTGAGCCGGATCGGACGCCCCCGCAACGGGGCGCGCTGCGCTAGAATAGGCAACGATCCTATTTTCCGCACTGCGACCCTACCGTTCATGAACAGCCCGTCCCTGCCCCACGCCACGCCCATCCTGACCACCCGTTTGCCTGCCGTCGGCACCACCGTGTTTACACGCATGTCCAGCCTGGCGGCCCAGCACGGCGCCGTCAACCTGGGCCAGGGCTTTCCCGATTTCGACTGCGACCCGGCCCTGGTCGAGCTGGTCGGCGACGCCATGCGCGCCGGCCACAACCAGTATCCGATGATGACGGGCGCCGCGCCCCTGCGCGAGGCCATCGCCGCGAAGGTCGCCAGCCTGTACGGCCACGCCTATGATGCGGCCACGGAGATCACCGTCACGGCCGGCGCCACGCAGGCACTGACGACGGCGATCTTGTGCTGCGTGCACCCGGGCGACGAGGTCATCGTCATCGAACCGGCCTACGACAGCTATTTGCCGGCCATCGCGCTGGCCGGCGGCGTGCCCGTGCTGGTGTCCATGGAAGTGGGCGAACAGGGCTACAGCGTGCCGTGGGACAAGCTGGCCGCCGCCGTCAGCAGCAAGACACGCTTGATCATCATCAATACGCCGCACAATCCGACCGGCACGATCTTGCGCCCGGCCGACGTGGCGGCCCTGGCCGACATCGTGCGCGGCACGCAAATTTTGATCCTGTCCGACGAAGTCTACGAGCACATGGTGTACGACGGCGTGCCGCACGCTTCATTGAGCCGCAATACGGAACTGGCCGCGCGCAGCTTCATCGTCTCGAGCTTCGGCAAGACCTATCACGTGACGGGCTGGAAGGTCGGCTATGTGGCGGCCCCGGCAGCCCTGACGGCGGAGTTCCGCAAGGTGCACCAGTACAACGTGTTTACCGTCAATACGCCGATGCAACACGGCATCGCCGGCTACATGGCGAATCCGCAGCCTTATCTGGACTTGCCCGCCTTCTACCAGCGCAAGCGCGACCTGTTCCGCGACGGCCTGGCGGGCAGCCGCTTTACCCTGCTGCCGGCCGACGGCACGTATTTCCAGTGCGTGCGCTACGATGCCATTTCGCAAGACAGCGAAGCGCAGTTCGCCGAATGGCTGACGGCGGAAATCAAGGTGGCGGCCATACCCGTGTCCGCGTTTTACGCGCAGGGCAAGGAATCGGGCATCGTGCGTTTCTGCTTTGCCAAGAAGGACGACACCTTGCGCCTGGCGCTGGAGCGCCTGCGCACGATTTGATGCAGCGCCCTGCCGACGCAGGGCAATGAGTGAGGAACAACAGCATGGTACAGCGTCGCATCGGCCCGGCCGACCTGGTTCCCGGCGAACCCCTGCCCTGGGATTTGTTTCTGGCTGATCATAGTGCCGGCCCGCAACTGCGCAAGGGGCAGATCATCACGGACGGCACGCAGCTGGGCCGCTTGCTGCAGCTGGGCTTATACGTAGGCGCGCCGGACCAGCCGTCCGTGCTGCGCCTGTTGAACGAGGCGGCGCAGCGCCTGGAACGGCTGCTGCTGGACTTGCGCAGCGAAAACAATGCCGAGCGCGACGTGCGCGACATCGCCCGCGAACTGCTGCGCGCGCTCGAACACGACGCCGACATCGCCCTGGCCAGCATCCTGCTCAACCAGATCGCCGGCAGCTACGCCGTGCGCCACTGCATAGAAACGGCGCTGCTGGCCATGCTGGTGGGGCGCGGCATGCATAAATCCCACGATGAGCTGTTGCTGGTCGGCGCCGCCGCGCTGACCATGAACGTGGGCATGCTGCGCCACCACGACAGCTTCCAGGACCGCCGCGGCCCCCTGAACGACGAGGAAATGCGCATCGTGCGCCAGCATCCGCAGGAAAGCACGGAACTGTTGCGCTGCGCCGGCATCGACGATGAAGAATGGCTCAGTTGCGTGCTGCTGCACCATGAAAACGACGACGGCAGCGGCTATCCGCAGGGCCGCACGGCCGATGAAATCCTGCAAAACGCCAAGCTGATCGGCCTGGCCGACCGCTATTGCGCCCGCGTCTCGGCACGCAACTACCGGCGCTCCATCGTCCCCGACCAGGCGCTGCAGCACATCTTCCTCGACCAGGATGTACCCGTCGACCCGCTGCTGGGCGAACAATTCGTCCAGCTGCTGGGAAAATATCCACCGGGCACCCTGGTGCGCCTGCGCAGCGGCGAACTGGGCGTCGTCACGCAACGGGGCGCCAGCCACGTGCACCCGCTCAGCGACCCGCTGGGCGCGCCGCTGGCCGCCGCCGAGCTGGCGCAACTGCCCCCGCGCGACACGGCCGACAGCCGCTTTGCCATCGTTTCCTCACTGCATGAAGACGATGCGGGCCTGCACTTCAGCATGCGGCATGTGTGGGGCGATGAGGCGCGCTTGTAGACCGGCCGGCAAGCTTGCTCCGCGGCGCACGCGCCAGACCCGCCCCCTGAGGAATGCCGGATTACTGCTTCGGCGGACGGATGCCGGTATATTGTGCGCTGACCAGCAGCCATTGATTATCGACAAGCCGGGCGACATATCCTGCGCGCATGGCGAAGGTGCGAGCAGCGCCCTCCTGATCGAGACGGTAAGACAGTCGTGCCGAGATGAGCGCCGTCTCGCCAAAGACGCGAACCGCCGGCTCATCGACCTGGAGCTGAGGACTCGGCCACTTCTGCTCTGGCGCATAGAAGGAGAGCATTTTTTCACGTTCGTCCACCGCGCCGACTGGCGATATTTCCACATAATTCTCGGCCGTGGTGGCTTTCAAGGCCGCTAGATCGAAGCTGTTCTGGGCTTGCGCATGGCGCTGCACCAAGGCGAGCAGTTCGGCATCGGCGGGAGCCGCGTGCGCGCTGCCGATCGCGCCCAAGGCGCCCAGCAGGCCGGTGGTGAGGACATGTGGAAGGGTCAATTTCATGCGTATTCATCCTGGTCGAGGTCATTGAAAAGCGTCCGTTGCCTGCTGCGGCAGGATCGGACACTCGCTTGCGGGCCGTGCATGGCGAGAAAGCCCACTGCATGCTATCCCCTTGCCCTGTTCTCGCGCATGCCATTGCGACAAACCGCTTGAATCGGGGATTGAAACGCCATTTCGCCGGCTCGATTGCACGCCCGCCATGGCCGCATCGGGATGCGCATTGCAATGCCTTCAGATACGCCGGCAAGCCATGCCTCAGCCCGCGCCCACAGGACCCTCCAGCAACGTCTGTTGCAGATCAAGGTTGAGCGCCCACTGCTCTTCCACCGGAATGGCGCGCCGCGAACTGGTCTTGAGGGAACCTTCTTGCGTCCACAGAAATGGATAAAAATTCAGGCACAGGTCGCCGGACAAGGGCAATTCGTCAAATTCCGCCACAGCGCCGGGCTGCCGGCCGTAGAACTGCCGCAACCGGCTGGTAAAAGCCCATTCGACAAACGCCGTGAAACCGATCTCCAGCGCTTCCCACGCCAGTGTCTCGGGCGCGAGGTAATACATATTGCCCTGGTCGGCCCCGAGTACGCCGCCGTTGATGGCAAAGAAGCCGCCGAGCACGTCGTCGGCCACCAGCAGAAAACCTTCGGCCTTTCCTTCGTTCCACGTGGCAATGTTACGGCCGAGCTTGCCATGTCCCGAACCCAATATGCGGAGCCAGCCATCATCCACCAGGATGCCTCCGGTTTCATAGGCGATCGCGCCAAGGGGGGAGCGCGTGGTGACCTGCAGTCTCAGCAGCACATCCTCCCTGCCGGCCGAGGGCGGCAGCAATTCCACCGGGATGTCGGCCTCGCTGGCCCATTGCCGTATCAGCGGAAACGCCGGGTCGTCACTATTCAATAATTCATTCAATGTACGCATTGCACCTGACCTTGTCGATGACCGCTTCCGGCGGTCGGAGAGTCCATGGCGAAGCTGGCACGGTCTGGCGGGCAGCGCCCGGCATTCCAGCGGCTCGCCCCTGGCGCGAGCCGGTATCGATGACGACGCCGGAACGCTGCGCAAATTTTACACATACCCCCCCCGGCACCCTTGCACGCCTGCCAACGGCCACGCAAAGCCGGCCGGATGCCGCCATCCGGCATGCCGTGCATTCCCCCGTATCGACCGTTCATCCTGCGCCTGGCGCCATTCGTCGTCCCGCGCTCGCCCGGCGGGGCGGCCGCACCTACCATGCCGCTATGACCATTCCAATCCAGTTCAAGTCCGGCCAATTCTATGGCGACGTGCATCACGGCGCGCGCGGCAGCATGTTCGATATCCGCCGCCTGAAGGCCACGCGTAGCGAGGATGAAGTCGAAACGCACCGGCATGACGATGCCCATTTCGTCCTCGTCCTGTCCGGCACGTATATTTCCAGCGCCCTGCACGCCCCGCCGCGCGCGCCTTCGCCCACCCTCGTCTTCAATCCTGCCGGCACGACGCACCGCGACCGCTTCGTCGATGGCAAGGGCAGTTTCATGACGGTATCGCTCGACCCCGCCCTGCTGTCGGGCGCCGAGGAATTGCATGCGGCCCAGGAGTGCGCCACCATATTGCGCGATACGGCCAGCGCGGCCGCCGCCTTCCGGCTCGCGCGCGAAGTCGGCCGCGGCGGCGATGGCGCCTTGCTCGAAGCGGGCGCGTGGGAGATGCTGGCCAGCCTGCACAAGGCGCCCCGGCAGGCGCGCCCCGCCCTGCCCGGCTGGGCCCACCAGGCCTATGAAGCCGTGATGGACCTGGCCAATGACACGCATCTGCGCATCGCCGACGTGGCCGCCGCCCTGGACGTGCATCCCGTGCACCTGGCCCGCGTGTTCCGCCAGGCCTGGGGCTGCTCGCCGGGCGACCTGCTGCGCTGGCGCCGCGTCGACCAGGCCTGCGGCCTGCTACGCCGCCCGGAACTGAGCATGGCCGACGTGGCGCTCAGCGTGGGCTTTGCCGACCAGAGTCACATGAGCCGCGCCTTCCAGGCCCGCTACGGCATGACGCCCAGCAACTATCGCCGCCAAATGTTTCAAACGTCCAAGACAATGCCCAGATTGCAAGACTAGACTGAACTTTTCCAACCCCGGAGTACCCCCATGTTACGATACCTCCCCCTTCTTCTGGCCTTCGGCAGCAGCGTCCACGCGGGCGAACTGGACGACGTCACCACCGCCATCGAAGCGGGCGACTTCAAGCAGGTCACCAGCGTCGTGGTGGCGCAGCATGGCAAGCTGCTCTACGAACATTACTTCGACAAGGAAGGCGCCGAAAGCCTGCGCAACACGCGCTCGGTCGGCAAGACGGTGGCCGGCATGCTGGTCGGCCTGGCCATCGAGCGCAAGCTCTTGCGTGCCGACACCCCCGTCCTGCCCTACTTTCCGGAACTGCGCCCGCTGGCCCATGCGGACCCGCGCAAGGACAAGATCACGGTCGAGGATTTCCTGACCATGAGCTCGCTGCTTGAATGCGACGACGACAACCAGCATTCGCGCGGCAACGAAGAGCGCATGTATCTGGTGGAAGACTGGAGCCGCTTCGTGGCGGACCTGCCGATCCGCGGCTTTCCCGAATGGCAGCCCCGCCCCGAGCAATCGCCGTATGGCCGCGCCTGGAGCTATTGCACGGCCGGCGTAACCCTGCTGGGACCGCTGCTTGAAAAGGCGAGCGGCCAGGGCGTGCCGGACTTCGCCGCCGCCAACCTGTTCAAGCCGCTGGGCATCGACAAGGTGAAATGGCAATTCCAGCCCAAGGGCAGCGCCATGACGGGCGGCGGCTTGCAGCTGCGCAGCGTGGATCTGATGAAGCTTGGCCAGCTCTACCTCGACGGCGGGCGCTGGCATGGCAAGCAGGTGATGCCGGCCGAATGGGTCAAGCGCTCGATCGCGCCCCACGCCAACGCGCGCGAAGGCATGGACTACGGTTACCTGTGGTGGCTGCAACCGTTCACGGCCAATGGCCGCACGGTGCAGAGCTACGGGATGGCGGGTTCTGGCGGCAATAAAGTGCTCGTCCTGCCGGAACTCGATGCAGTGGTCGTCATCACCACGACCAATTTCCAGGTGCGCGACGCCCATGGCCTCAGCGAAAAACTGCTGACCAAGCTGATCCTGCCGGCATTGATGCGCCCGTAAGCGCCCTTCATTTTGCGGACGTCAAATACGCCCGCAGCCCATGCGTGAGCACGAATGGAAACACGCTCGCATGGTCTTCATCCGCAAAGACGCGCACGCGCGTCTTCAGGCCGGGGAACTTGCGCGATGTTAACTTTCCATCGAATTCGCGCAAGTCCGCCACCATGTCGGCATCTTCCTCCGAACGCGAACGCTTCTTGCCTGCCGCCAGCTTTTCCAGGCCGCCGATGCCGAAGAATACGGAGGCGGGCAAGTCCTTGTGGCTGGCCGCATACGCCTGTTCGCGGTCGAACATCACGCCGGCGTCGTACCACAGCGACGGACTGCCGAGGATGTAATGCTCGAAGGTGCGCGGTTCCGTCAGCAGGAATTGCAGGCCCAGCAGGCTGCCATACGAGTGGCCGATGAAGACCTTGCGCTGCATGTTCACGCGATAATGCTGTGCGATGAAGGGAAACACCTCGCCCGAGACGAACTGGCCATACGCCTTCGCTTCGCCGAACGCCGGTTGCCGTCCCGGCATGTCCGAACGGTAGTCGTGCTTGCGCGGCGTGGTCGGCGTGTAATCGCGGCGGCGGCTGTACACGCCGCCATCACCGTTGGCGTACGACAGGCCGACCACCACCACTTCTTCCATCCCCGCATGCTTGCTCAGGCGCTGCGCGATATTGCGCACGACGGGAAATGCATAATTGGCGTCGACGACGAACAGCACCGGATAGCGCTTGCTCCCTTGCCGATAGGAATCGGGCAAGGCCACGTACAGCTGGTAGTCGCGCTTCAAGGCCTGGGCGCGGATGTCGCGCACTTCCGTATTCTCAAGAACGTAGCCGGCAGGCGCGCTGGCGGGGGCGGCAAGGGCGCTGTTGAGCAGGCAGCAGCACGCAATCAGCAGGCTGGGAAGTTTCAAGTGGGTTTCCTTCATGAACGTATTGCTTATGGCTGGTTCGGTGTCCGACTACTTCGTCGCCGTCGCCGCCGTCAACTGCACCAGCTTGCGCTCGACAAACGCCTGCAGCTGCGGCGTCAGGGTTTGCAAGCCCCTGGCGCGCTCAAACGCCTGGCGCGCCTGCGTGGGATGGTTGTCGGCTTGCAAGGCGATGCCCAGGCCCATCCACCAGACGCTGTTGTCGGGCGCCGTCTGCAAGGCCAGCTGGTATTGCTCCGCCGCGTCGCGGTAGCGCTGTTCGCGCTGCAGCACGCCGGCCAGGAAGGCGCGGTAATCGCCGTTGTCGCTGGCGTGCGGCAAGCTGCGCGTCAGGGTGTCGAGGGCGGCCGCGCCGCCGTTGGGCTTATCCAGCTGCAAACGGGCCAGCATCATCGCCTGCGCCGGCTGTTTCGGGTCCAGCGTCAGGCTCAGCTGCAACTGGCGCGCCGCCTCGTCGGGGCGCTGCGCTTCGAGCAGCAGGCGCACCAGCGTTTCGCGCGCGCCCTGGTGGCGCGGGTCGAGCTGCAGGGTCTGCTGCAAGCCGGCCAGCGCCTCGGAAACGCGGCCATCCTGCAACTGCCCCAGGGCGCGCCGGTATTCGTTTTCCACGCGCTGCTGCGCAGTGACCTGTTTGCCGTCGATGATGCGTTCGCTGGCGGCGGGCGCTAGCGTCCTGGCAGGCAGCACGGCGGCAGGTTTGGCGACGGTTTCCATCACGCGACGCGCCTTGGCGGGCGCCGGCACCGCCACTTCCATCACGGGTTCCGGTTCGGCCAGTACAACAGGTTCCGCCACAACGGCCGCAACAGGCGCAGGCGCAACAGGCGCAGGCGCAACAGGCACAGAAGCAGGCACAGCTGCGGGCACCGGCGTGCTGGCCACATTGACCAGCATGGGCGGCACGGCCGGGCGTTTCAGGTAGACCCAGCCCAGGGCGATGGCAGCGGCCGTCAAGCCGGCCGCGCCGCCGAAGACCAGCGCGCGCGACACGCCGCGCTCGCGTTCCGGCACGGGGCGGATGCCGCCCGCGTCAGCGCGTCCATCCGGCGTGCCGCGCGCATCGAGGTCTTGCAACATCTTGTTAATCAGACTCATCTACAGGCTCATTTCCATCATCGGTTCAATAAAGTCCAGCTCACGCCGCAGGCGGCGGCCAGCACGCCGGCGCCGGCCAGCCACGGCCAGGGCCGCTGCCAGTAGCGGGGCTTGCTGGACAGCGTGTCGCTGGCCGCCAGTGCCACGTGGCGGCCGCTGACCTGCTGCCGGCCTTCGCCATACGCCACCATCAGCGCCTTGTGCGCCATGATGTTGATCAGGCGGGGGATGCCGCCGGAAGCCTTGTAAAGCCGGGCCACGCCGCCGCGGCTGAACAGGCGCGCGCCGTCGAATCCGGCCACGCGCAGGCGGTGCGCCACATAGAAATCCACGTCGTCGCGCGAGAGCGGCCCCAGGTGGTAGTGGAAGGTGATGCGCTGCGCCAGCTGACGGATTTCCGGCAGGGCCAGCTTGACGTCGAGCTCCGGCTGGCCGAACAGCACGATTTGCAGCAGCTTGCGCTTTTCCGTTTCCAGGTTCGTCAGCAGGCGCAGCGCTTCCAGGCTGTCGACGGGAATCGCCTGCGCCTCGTCCAGGCACAGCAGCACGCGCTTGCCTTGCGCCGCCAGGTTGAGCAGGCGCAAGTTAATGGATTTGAGCAGTTGATGCTGATCAGCATCTTTCTCCAGCAACACGTCGAGGTCGTCGGCCAGGGCCAGGATCAGCGAACGGGGCGGCAAATTCGGATTCGGGATGTAGGCCGTGACGAAATCCGCTCCCAGCGACTGCATGAACTTGCGGCACAGGAAAGTCTTGCCGGTGCCCACTTCGCCAGTGATCTTGATGAAACCCTCGCCATTGCGCGCCGCCACCAGCAGGGTGTTGAGCGCCTTTTGCGACTGCGGGCCATTGAAAAAGAAACTGGTATCGGGCGTGAGGCCGAACGGCGCCTCGCGCAAGCCGAAATGGGCCTCGTACATTTAGCGCCGCTCCCCGAGGCTGCGCGGATCGAGCGCCTCGATGCGCTTGCCCGATTCGAGCAAGTCCTCGTTCCAGCTGTTGGCGCCATCGACGATGGTCGGCTTGATCAGCACCACCAGTTCGCGCTTCTGGATCACCTGCCCCGTGTTGCGGAACAGCGCGCCGAGCACGGGAATGTCGCCCGCGCCCGGCACTTGCGAGCGGTCCGCCGTCGTCGCCTGGCGCATCAGGCCGCCGATGGCGACGATGCGCCCGTCCTGGCTGCGCACCATGCTGTCCATCTCGGAGGTGCTGGACGCGGCCAGCGGCAGCTTCAGCGAACCGGCGCTGCCCAGGTCGATTTCCTTGTTGATGGTCGTCACCTGGCTGACGGACGGGTGCACGTGCAGGATGATGTTGCCATCCGCATCGATCTGCGGCGTCACGTCGAGCACGACGCCGGAAAAGAACGGCTGCAGGGTCACGTTGGGGCTGGTGGTGGCGCCGCTGGCCGTCGTATTCGTGGTGGTCGACACGCCCGTCACGTAGAACTCGTCCGTGCCTATCTTCAGCACGGCCTTCTGGTTGTTCATGGTGGCGATGCGGGGGCTCGACAGCACGTGCACCGTGCCTTGCGACTCCAGGAAGGAAATCATGGCGGCAAAGTTGGCCGTCTGGAACGCCAGGCCGAACATGGAGCCGGCCGCCGTCGCCGCCGAGCTGAGGCCAAAGCCGCTGCTGGCCGTCAAGCCGTTGCCGGTGGTCATGTTGGGCGGCTTGCCGCCATTGAACGGCAGCGGCGCCAGGGTGCCGCCCGGCTGGATGAATCCGGTCGAGATGCGGTTCGTGTGGCCGCTCTTGATCGAGGCGAACGAGGCCCAGTTGATGCCCGTCTGGAAGTCGCTATTGAGCTGCACTTCGAGGATTTTCGCTTCCAGGATCACCTGACGGTCGACGGACAGCTGCGTGGCCTTCAGGTACATGTCGACATTGCGCAGCTCTTCCGGCATGGCGCGGATGACGATCACGCCCGACTGCGGGCTGAGCACCACTTGCCGGCCGCCATCGGCGCTGCCGACGATGGCTTCCAGCGACATCTTCAGCTCGCGCCAGAAATCCGCGTTCGAAGTGGTGGTCAGGTTGCTGCTGTCCTCGCCTGGCACGAGGCCGCCCGGATTTTGCACGGTGTTGTTGTTGCCGTTATTACCCGTGCTGCCAGAACCGCCCGACGTCGTCGCGCCCACGGACGAGACCGACGTCGACGAGACGCGCAGGTTGGAGCTGCCCTTGCGCGCGCCCGTCAGGTAATTCACGTGGAACAAACGCGTCTGCATGGTCAGCGGCTTGATGTAGATCTGCGTGCCCTCGACCTTGTAGTCGTAGCCATACAGTTCGCGCACGGCGTCGAGCGCCTGGAACAGGGTCACGTCCTTCAGGTTGGCGGAAATCGTGCCGCCGATCTCGGGATGGACCAGCATGTTGTAGCGCGTGCCGGCCACGATGGAGGTGAAGAACTGGCGCGCCGGCACATTGTTGAAGGCCACGTTGAAGCGCTCGTCGAGCGCCGCGCGGGCCTTCGGCAATTGCTGGGCCAGGGCCGCGACGGGCGGCAGCAGCGCCGCTTCCACGGCGTCCGGCTGGGCCGCCGGCGTGGTGGTGGCCGCCGCGCCTTTCACAGCATCGTTAATCGCGTTGTAGGTATCGCGTTTGACGGGTGCGACATTGCAGCCGCCCAGGCCCAGGCTGACACTGATTACTGCCGCCATCGTGCTGATCTTGAACATGCTCGCCTTGTGTTGATTGAATTGCTTGGCCACTTCGTCTACTCCTGCTTGCGGTCGGTCTTGCGGTCGGTCATCTTGTCGGTCTTGCTGTCCGGATACAGCTTGAAGGTTTCCAGCGATTTGCCGCGCCGCAGCAGCACGGCCGTGTCGCGGATATCCGTCACCACGGCGTCGCCCACCTTGCTGCCGACGCGCACCACCTGGCCATCGATGACGGCCACGCGGCGCCCGCCCGGCTTGCTGGAAATGAGCACCGACTGCAGCTGCGGCCGCGCCGGAGCCACGGCTGCGGCGCCCGCGGGCGCCCACAGGGCCGCGGGCGGACGCGTGGGGTCGTCCAGAGCCTGCGCCTGCGCGCCGCCCCAGGCCAGGCTCAGCACCAATAGCGACGCCAGCAGCGCGCGGCCAGTGGTCGCTGTCGTCAGAGTGCGATCCATGTGTCATCCATGCTGAGGGTATATAAAGTCAGGGTCAGGGTGGCGTCGGGATAGCTTTCCGCCGCCAGGTGGGCCTTGCCCCAGAACACGCGGGTCGGCATCGCTTGCAGCGCCTGCATGTATTGCAGCATGTCCGCATAGCTGCCTTGCAACACCACTTCCACGCCATGCCGGTGCAGCAAGGCGGCTGGCGCCTTGGCCGCGTCCGCCTTGGCGGCCGCATCGGCCGGCTGCGCCGCTGCCGCAGGCGTGCCCACGCTGTCGCCAGGCAAGGTTTTCAGCGACACGACGCGCAGCCGCGCATGCTGGCGCAACAAATGCTCGAGCAAGGTGACCATGCGTTCGGGCGCCACCAGGCCATGCTGTTTCTGGCGCAGACCATCCTTCAAGGTGTCCGTTTCCGCCAGCACGGCCGTCAGGCGGGCGCGCGCATCCCGGTCGGGATCGGTGGCGTGGGCCAGCATGGTGAGTTCGATTTCCTTGTCCACGGCGGTCAGCAGACTTTGCTTTTGCGCCATGCTCGCGTCGAGCGCCGCCCGCTGGGCGAGCAAGGGACTGAAGGACATGAAATAAAACACGAACAGCACGGCGGCGGCGCCCGCGCCAAAGACCATCACCCGCTCGCGCAGGCTCAGCGCATCGAAGGCCGCAGCCCATTTCTTCAGCAGCGGCAGCATCAGCGCATCCCTCCCGCTGGCGGGGCGGCCACGGCCGGAGCCGGACCTGGAGCGCTGGCCGCCGATTGCAGGCTGAACGCCACATACGGCTGTGCCGGCGCCTTGCCCTGCGTGGGCGCCGGCTCGTCCGGCGGGCCGATATCGAGGCTGGCAAAGGTCTTGCCCTTCAGCATTTCCTGCTGGCCCAGGCGCGTGATGTACGCGGGCAACAGCGCCGCGTGCAAGGCGCGGCCCTGCAAGCCGATGGCATTGCCGGCGCCGGCGATGTCGATGCCCGTCAGCCACACGCCTTCCACCCTCGCTTGTGCCAGCGCGCGGAAATAGCCGGCATAGCCCAGGGTATTACCCAGTTCGCCGCTGGCCAGCAAGGCGGAGGCATCCTGCAGCAACTGGCGCTGCGCCTCGGCCGCTTCCACCTGCTGCGCCAGCGCCGGGTCTTTCTTGCGCGGAGGAAAATCACGCAAGGCCTGGTCGCGCTTTGCCTCCGCTTGCGCCAGCGCAGTCTTGACGCCCGCTTCGCGCTGTTCCAGGTCCGCCAGCGAACGCTGGCCCAGCACGCTCAAGCCCAGCAAACCCAGCGTCATGACGCCGAGGATCTGGCCCGCCGCGCGCGCCGACATCTGGTGTTTTTTCTGTTCGAACTGGGGGTTGAACAGATTGATCTGCTGGCTCATGCGCCCTTCCCTTCGCTCTTGCCCTGCTCGCGCAAGGCGGCGCCCAGCGCCAGGAAGTAGCGCGCCTGCATGGCCGGGTCGCGCAGTTCGGCAACCTGGCTCAGGTCCAGCACGCTGGCCAGGTCCAGCCGTTCGACCGGCATGTAGAGATTGTCGGCCAGGTAGCCGTGCAAGCCCTCGCTGGCGCCCGTCATCAGCATCAGGCGCGAGAGGGAAATGAAGTGGAACTGGCGGTCGAAATGGTCGAACGAGCGCTGCAGTTCCAGGGTGACGCGGTCGTAGTACTGGCTGGCCTCGGGCGCCTGCAATTGCGCCAGGTTCACGTCGATGCGGCGCGCCTGGTACAGCTCGCCATTGAAGCTCATCGTCAGCAAGCCGCCATCGCCGTCGAAGGACAGCACGGCGATGCCGCGGCCCGGCGTTTCCAGCAAGGTGGCGATATTGCGCTGGGCCATTTCCGGGATATCGATCACGGACAGGCCGAGCTTGCATTGCGCATACAACGCCTGGCGCCGCGACACGGCAGCGTTGCGCGCGGCGACGGCAAACACGCTGCTGCCGCGCTGCACGCCGTTCGGGTCGCCGGGGATATCGAACACGTCGATGGTGGCCTCGGCCAGGGGAAAGTCCAGCATGTCCTTCAGGCGCCAGCCCACGGCCGTCTTCAATTCCTCGCGCGGCACGGCTGGCGCTTCCAGCGACAGCAACTGGTATTCGCCGCCGGCCAGCACGGTGGTGCAGTGGCGCGTGGCCGCCTGCAAGTCCTTGCCCAGTTTTTCCAGCGCCTCGGCAGGGGCGGGACGCTCGGCCGCCTGGTAGCTGGCGCCCAGCACGCGCGGCATGGCGCCGGCGGGACGCTCGACGACGACGGCGCTGACGCCTTCACGGCCAAACGCCGTCGCCAGCCATCCATCGTGTTTTTTTGCTCTAGCGAATAAACCCATGCGTACTATCCAGTGTAAGTGCCTGCCCGATCTTGTCGCGCAGATAATGCAGCAAACCAATTTTAATTCATGAAACCAACTTTATTGTGTAAAAACAACAAATTAGCGATCTTTTTTTGTCAGCAAACCCTCACAGCGACAGCACGGCTTGCAGGCGGCGTTGCACGTAATCGGCGTTGTTGCCCGGGTTCGGGCAGCGCGGCGCGGCCGCGGCCGGCTGGTTGCACGCCGTGGCCGTGATGGTCCAGTTGGCCAGCGTGCCGGGTCCCGTGGCCGTGGTGCATTGCACGCTGACGGTAAACGCGGACAGTGTCGTGCCCGTCGGCAAGGTAAACGCGGCGGGCGCGATGCAGGCCGCACCGGGCGCCAGGCCGGCGGCCAGCTGCCGCTGCAAGCCCCACTCGAGGCCCGCGCGCGCAGCCTGCTCGGCGCGCACGCCCTGCACGTCCATGGCCGACTCCGTCTGCTGGAAGGTCGAGACATTCACCATCACGGCCGCCAGCCCGGCCAGCACGACCAGCAGGAAAATGGCCGTGACGAGGCTGAAGCCGCGCATGCGGCGCGCGCGCAAGCCCGGAACGGACACGTGCTTCATGGCGTATTCCTCGCTTGTACCTGCTGCACCAGGCGCACGACGCCCGTGTTGCTGTTCGCCGCGCCCAGGCTCAGGCTGACATTCACCAGGCCCCGCTGCACATTCGCCAGCACGGTGTAGTTGAAACTGCAAGCGGCCACCTGGCGCGCCAGCAGGGCCGCCTGCGCGCCCGCCAATGGCGCGGCCGTCTCGCTGAGCGGCTGGGTCGCCGCGATGGCGTAGCCGGCGTAGCGCGTCAGCGTGCCCCGCTGCGTGTCGCAGGCGTAGGTGACGGGCGTCGTCACCACCTGGAAGCGGTTCGATGGCGAGGGCTGCGGCGCCGGGCTGGTGGCGAACGGATAGCTGCCGAGCGTGACGAGGCTGCCCGCCACGGCCGTGACCTGCGCCCGGTTGCAGCCATTCGCGGCGCTGCACGCATAGGCATTGTTCGGCCCGTACAGCTGGCCCAGGTTATACACGACGATATGGTCGCCCACGGCGATGGCCTGGCGCGTGCCCAGCGCATCGGCCGGCGCGGCGCCGATGATGGTGAAGCTGCCCGTATACGTCCTGTCCGGGTCGAAGCCCAGCACGTCGCCCAGGCCCGGCGGATCGCCGTCGCTCAGGTAGCGCCCGCCCGTCTTGGTCAGCAGCAATTCCAGGAACTGGCCATCGGCCGACACGCGCACGCTGTTGGGCAGCGCCAGGCGCACGTCGCGCGTGAGGCGGCGCGCCGCCGTATCGGCCGTATCGGCCAGGGCCGCGCGGGCCGTGGCATCCACATAGCCTTGCACGGGCACGCGGATGAAGACGGCCACCATGGCGCCGATGATGCCCATGATGACGATCACGATGACCATCTCCACCAGGGTAAAGCCGCGCGCGCGGCGGAAGGGAAGCGGAAAATGTCTCATGGGATGCTGTTCGGCGCATAGCGCACGCGATAGCCGTCGAGCACGATCTGCTGGTCGGCATACGGCACCCTGACCTCGATGCGCAGGCTCTCGGTGGCGGCGATGCCGTTCAGGGCCGCCGGCGTGATCGTCACCCAGGCCGTATACGGCTGGCCGGCGCCGGGCACCCAGGCAGTGCCCTGCGCATCCGTCGTGTAAGCCGTGGCCGTGCCGTACGCGGCCACGTAATCGTTGACATTGTCGAACGGCCGCGGCACGCCGCCCGCCTCCTGTCCGACCGCTTCCGGGATGGTGCAGCCGGCCGGGCCGGTGGCCGTTTCCGCATTGGAGTCCTGCGGATCGCAGTACGTGAAGCGCGCCAGCTGGATCTCTTCCAGCATGCCTTCGGCAATGGCCAGCGCCTGCTTGCGCAGCTGCGGATCGGCGCTGTGCCGTGTCGTCACGGTCATCACGCCCAGGATGGCGGCCGCGGCCACGCCGACGATGACGATGAACAGCGCCAGCTCGATCAGGGTGAAGCCGCGCTGGCGCCGGCCGGGGCGCGGCATGTCAATACACATAGCCGGTCTCCCCTTCCACCATGATGTTGCGCGCCGCGCCATCGCCCGCGATGCGCAGGGCCAGCCGGGCGGGGAAAGTCGATGGCGCGGGGAAGACGTTCGCCAGCGCGTAGGGCCGGCCCAGCGCATCGAAATAGAAGCCGGGCGTATTGGCGGGCACGGTGGACAGGGCCACGCTGGCCGGACGGCCTTCGCACAGCCAGTTGCGCTGCCCGTTGCAATATTGCAGGGTTTCATTGCTGCCGCTGTTGCTGCCCGTGGGCGGCAGCACCCGGTTGGCGGCGCTGCAGGCCGCGTCGAAGCACAGGGCCACGCTGTTGGCGTCGATGCGCACGAAGACGGCGCGGTTTTGCGCCACCGCCAGCTTTTGTCCATAGCGCACGATATTCGTCGCCTGGTCGGCAAAGCCGCGCGCATCGAAGGTGTCGCGCTGGAAGAAGCGGGAAGCGGCAAAGGTGGTGATCAGGCCCACCATCACCAGCACGGCCACCAGTTCGATCAGCGTGAAGCCGCGCGCGCGCGCCTGCCGCGGCAACAGTTGCCGCCGTGCTTCAGGAAATGCCGTGAACTGTGGTGCTGGTCGCAAGGGATGGCCCGTAAAAAAGCCCAACTGGCCAAGCCTGGGGTTGGGCTGGTGGTGCGCAAGGAAGGCCGGCGCGGGGCCTGGCCTTCCTTGCAGATTGCTCAAATATTACTTGCAGGTGGTTTTGTCTGCCGCGATATCAATGACCGGTGCGCCGCCTGCAGCGGTTGGCGCCGTGTAGGTCACCGTGCAGGTGCTACGCGTGGCATCCGGGGTCACGACGAAGCCTGCCGTGGTGGCGATCACGTAGTCTTTATTGCTGATGCCCGCAGCCTCGCCGATGCCTGCCGCGGTTGCCGCAGGGTAGCCAAACGCACCGTCGATGTCCTTGCCTTCCATCTGCACTTTCGGCGTATCGACGCCGCCCTTGACCAGCCATTGCGCGTGGTACAGCGCGGAACCGGCCTTGATGGCGCCGGCGGCCGCCTGCATCTTGGCCACGCGCGCATCGGTCGACATGTCGACGAATTTAGGAATCGCCGTCGCCGCCAGGATGCCCAGGATGACGATGACGACCACCAGTTCGATCAGGGTGAAACCTGCCTGGGCGCCGCTTTTGAAACTACGTAAGGATTTATTCATACCTGCTCTCCAAAATCAATTTAAAAACATCAAACTAAACATGAAACTGTCGCTGCACGGGACTCAGTGTGCCACCGGGTCCGGCAATTTCCACACCACAATATCGGGTTCCTGGGCGAGCTTTTCAATATCGGCGTCTGCACCCGGCAAGGTTACCTTAAATTTCACTGGATCAACACTTGTGGGGGAAAAAATATTGCCATTACTTAACAAATAGATGATTTTTTGTTCTTTTTTATCGAACAGCCAATTCCCTCCTGGCAATTTATCGAGCGCCGGCTGCTCAAACTCACCCAGGTAATTGGCAGGCTTGTCGGCCAGCCAGTCGAACGGGTTTTGCCGCGCCAGCGCCGGCAGCTGGTCGCGCCGGTCCGCCAGGTACAGCTGCAGCACCTGCACCCGCAGACTGGTGCGCAAGACGCCCAGCATCTGCGCCACGGACGTCTGCTGCGCCTGCTGCTGGTAGTAGGCCACGCGGCTGAGGAAGACCGTCACCAGCAGGGCGAACACGGCCGCCACGACGGCCAGTTCGAACAGGGTAAAACCGCGCTGGCGGGCGGGCGCGGCCATCAGTGCAGGGCCGCCCTGCCCAGGTCCCAGATCGGCAGGAAGATGCCCAGCGCCAGCACCAGCACCATGGCGCCGAGGAAGACGATCAGGATGGGCTCGATCTGCGCCGACAGGGTCTTCAGCTCGTAATCGACTTCGCGCTCGTACATGTCCGCGATCTCGTCCATCAGGTCGTCCAGCGAACCGGACTCCTCGCCCACGGCGATCATCTGCAGCACCACCGGCGTGAAGACACCGGCCGCCACCGAGGTGCGCAAGATGCTTTCGCCCCGCTCGACGCCGTCGCGCATCTGTTCCACGCGCGCGCTCAGGTAGGTGTTGTCGACGGTTTGCGACACCACCGTCAGCGCCTGCACGATGGGCACGCCGCTCGTGCTCGACAGGGCGAAGCTGCGCGCGAAGCGGGCCATGGTGCCCTTCAGGATGATCTTGCCGGCGATCGGCAGGCGCAGCTTGGCGCGGTCCCATTTGTACAGGCCATCCTTCGTGCGCAGCCAGGCGCGCCAGCCGAAGAAGCCGCCCAGCGCCGCCATCAGCAGCAGGGGCCAGTAGGTGACGGTAAAGCGCGAGGCGCCGATCAGGATGCGCGTCATCAGCGGTAGCTCGGCGTGGAAGCTGGCGAACACCTTCTCGAACTGGGGTATGACGAAGATATTCACCACCACCATGGCCGCGATCATGGCAAACACGACGAAGGTCGGGTAGCGCGTCGCCGTCTTCACGCGCGCGCGCATGTCGCGGTCGAATTCCAGGTGGTCGAACAGGCGCAGGAAGACTTCGTCCAGGCGCCCCGTCATTTCGCCCACGCGCACCATCGACAGGTAGAACGGCGTGAAGACCGCCGGGTGGCGCGCCATGGCGGCCGACAGCTCGCGCCCCGCATCCAGCGATTCGCGCACATCCTTGATGATGCGGCCGAACGCGGGACTGATGGCCGATTCCTGCAAGCCGGCCAGGCCGCGCATGATGGGCACGCCCGCCTTGAGCAGAGTGTACAGCTGGCGGCTGAACAGCTGCACGTCCATGGGCGTGACTTTTTTCTCGGTCAGCCTGGCCCACCAGCCCAGCTGGTTGGCGCCGGCGCCCGTCACCGTCTGTTTGGTGGCGCTGATGTCGACGGGCGTGATGCCGCCCGCCATCAGCTGGTCGGCCACGGCGCCGCTGTCGGCGCCTTCCATCACGCCGGTCAGCAGCTCGCCGCTGGCATTGCGCGCCTTGTAGGCAAAGAACGGCACGTCAATCCTCGCTCTGGTTGCTGATGCGCATCGCTTCAAGCACCGTCGTGCGGCCCTGCACCACCAGCTGCACGGCGTGGCGGCGCAGGGTCTCGCCCGCCATCTGCGCCGATGCCACCTTCATGAAATGCGACGGATCGGCATGGTTGGCCGCGTCGGCCACGGCGCGCGTGATTTCCAGCAATTCGTAGACGCCCGTGCGGCCCCGGTAACCCATGCCATTGCAATGCGAGCAGCCCTTGCCGTGGAAATACTGGTTGCGCTCGACCAGCTCGCCCAGTTCCAGGCGCAGCCATTCGTATTCGTTGGGCGTGGGCGCGTACGGCGTGCTGCAGCTTTCGCAGATCACGCGCACCAGGCGCTGCGCCAGCACGGCTTGCAGCGAACTGCCCACCATGTAGCGGGGCACGCCCATGTCCATCAGGCGCAGCGGCGTGCTGATGGCGTCGTTCGTATGCAGGGTCGACAGCACCAAGTGGCCCGTCATGGCGGCGCGCAAGCCGATTTGCGCCGTTTCCTGGTCGCGCATCTCGCCGACGAGCACGATGTCGGGATCCTGCCGCAGGGCCGAGCGCAGCACGCGGGCGAAGTTCAGCTCGATCTTGTCGTTCACTTGCACCTGGTTAATGCCAGGCAAGCGGTATTCGACGGGGTCTTCCACCGTGATCAGCTTTTTTTCCACCGAATTGAGTTCGGCCAGCGCGCAGTACAGGGTCGTCGTCTTGCCGCTGCCGGTGGGTCCCGTCACCAGCACGAGGCCGTTCGGCCGGTGCACGATGGCGCGGAACCGGTCCACCAATGCGGGCGGCATGCCGATGGCGTCCAGGCGCAGGGTCGTGCCGCCCTGGTTCAGCAGCCGCATCACCACCGACTCGCCGTACTGGGTCGGCATGGTCGAGATACGCACGTCGATGCGCTGATTCTTCACGCGGATGGCGAAGCGGCCATCCTGCGGCAGGCGTTTCTCGGAAATATCGAGGTCCGACATCAGTTTCAGGCGCAGCGCCAGCGAACTGGCGATCTTGCTGTCGGCCTCCGTCTGCAGATGCAGCACGCCGTCGATGCGGAAGCGGATCTGCAGCCGGCCCTCCTGCGGCTCGATATGGATGTCCGAGGCGCGCACCTGCGTGGCATCCTCGAACACGGATTGCAGCAGCTTGACGATGGGCGCCTCTTCCAGGCCCGGATTGACGGCCAGCGCGCCAAAGTCGACGGAGACGTCGCCCAGGTCCTGCTCCAGCTCGCGCGTCAGGGTGGAAATATCCTCGGTGCGGCGGTAAATGCGGTCGATGGCGGCCAGCACTTCCGTCTCGTTGACCACAGCCAGTTCGATATGGCGCTTGACCAGGCGCGCGATCTCGTCGTACGCGAACAGGTCGGTCGGATCGGACATACCGACCAGCAAGCCCTCGCGGCGGTCTTCCAGCACCAGCGCGCGGAAGCGCCGCGCCTGGGTTTCCGGCAACAGCCGCACCAGTTCGGGATTGATGTTGAAAAACTTCAGATTGATGTAGGGAATGTCGAGCTGGCGCGCCAGCGCACCCGAAATCTGCTCTTCCGTGACAAAGCCGTGCTCGACGAAGACGCGCCCCAGCTTGCGCCCCGAGCGCTTCTGTTCCGTCAAGGCCTGGCCCAACTGTTGTTCCGTCAGCAATTTCTGCTGCACCAAAATTTCACCGAGCCGGACTTTCTCTGGCCTTGCCATGCTTGCTCCTCGACAGATTCGACAGACGATGCACGCCAACGGCGTGCGCTGGTATTTTATTCCAGAACCTGTTGTTTCTTAAAGAAAATACATTCCATCGTTTGATATTTGCGCATTTCCGCAGACGACAAGGAAACACTTGCCGGGCGCCGGAACGCATGGCAATAATGGCGGTCGTTCACCGTCCCCATCCACCATTGCCCCTATGAACGCCTGCGCCATCGAGTACCACAACGTGCACAAGCAGCTGGCCGGCAATGCCGTCCTGCGCGGCGTCGACCTCGACATACGCGCCGGCGAGCTGTTCGGCCTGGTGGGCGTGAATGGCGCGGGCAAGACCACCCTGCTCAAATGCCTGCTCGATTTCTGCACGCCCGACCTGGGCAGCATCGCCATCTTTGGCCAGCCGCACCGGCACAGCGCGGCGCGCCAGCCCATCTCCTTCCTGCCGGAACGCTTCCAGGCGCCGCATTACCTGACGGGCGGCGATTTCCTGCGCTATCTGTTGCGTTTGCACAAAGTGCGCTACGACGAGGGAGCCGTGCAAGCGGCCATCGCCGCGCTCGACCTGGCGCCGTCCGCCCTGAGCCGGCCCGCGCGCGACTATTCGAAAGGCATGATGCAGAAACTGGGACTGGCTGCCTGTTTATTGTCAGGCAAGCCGCAGCTGGTGCTCGATGAACCGATGAGCGGACTCGACCCGAAGGCGCGCGCCCTGTTCAAGCAGGCGCTGCGGCAACTGCGGGCACAGGGCCGCGGCGCCCTGCTCACCTCGCATGCGCTGGCCGATATCGACGAACTGTGCGACCGCATGGCCATCCTGCATGAAGGCCGCATGTTGTTTACGGGTACGCCGGCCGAATGCCGCGCGCGCCACGGCGGCGCGGCCGATGCCAGCCTCGAGCAGGCGTTCCTGAACTGCATCGCGGCATGAAGCCCGCAAGGTCGCCGCACGGCATGTACCTGGCCCATTTCGGCTTGCGCACGGCCCCGTTCGGCATCACGCCCGATCCCGCCTTCTTTTATCCGGGCAATACGCGGGGCGAGCTGCTGGCCGCGCTGCTGTACGCCGTCACGCAAGGCGAAGGCATCATCAAGCTGACGGGCGAAGTGGGCAGCGGCAAGACCATGCTGTGCCGCATGCTGGCCGAACGGCTGCCGGCGCCGGTCGATGTGCTGTACCTGCTCAACCCCAGCCTGGAAGCGGACGAGGTCATGCACGCCATCGCCGCCGAGCTGGGGCTCGACACGACCGGCCATGGCGCCGATGCCGTGCTGCGCGCCCTGCACGGCGAACTGATCGCCAGGCATGCGGCGGGCCGCCAGGTGGTGCTGCTGGCCGAAGAGGCGCAAGCGATGCCGGTGGCCACCCTGGAAGCTCTGCGCCTGCTGACGAACCTGGAAACGGCCAGTCACAAGCTGCTGCAAATCGTGCTGTTTGGCCAGCCGGAACTGGAGCACACGCTGGCCCTGCCGCAGCTGCGGCAATTGAAGGAACGCATCACGCACAGCTTTACCGTGCCGCGCCTGCCGCCCTCCCTGTTGGGCGACTACCTGGCATGCCGGCTGGCGGCCGCCGGCCGCGCCACGCCGCTCGTCTTCACGCCGCAGGCGCTGCGGCGACTGGCCCGCGCGTCGCAGGGAATCGTGCGCAGGATCAACATCCTCGCCGACAAGGCCTTGCTGGCCGCGTACGCCGACGATGCGCAGCAAGTGGCGGCGCGCCACCTGCGCCTGGCGATCGCCGACAGCCCGTTCGGCACGCTCGGCCCCGCGCCATGGCATGCCGGCACGCTGCTGGCGCGCGCCTTGATCGCCGTCATGCTGCTGCTGGCCGGAGCGTTGCTGTGGCAATGGCTGGCGCCGTTGGCGGCAAGCCCCCCTGCCCCTGTGTCGATGGCACGGCCGGCAGCGGATACAGGCACAGGCGCTACAGGCACAGGCGCGCCTGCGACGGCGGCAGTGCGCACGGATGGACAAGCGCCCGCACCGACGCCCGCACCGCTGGCAACACCGGCGCCGGCAGGTGCGCCGGCAAACGTGCCGGCTGGCAGCATGCCAGGCACACGGGCGGGCAAGGCGCCAGGCACATCGGATACAGCACAGACACCAAGCGCCGCATTCGCATTCGTATCGGCGCCGGCCACCGCCGCAGCATCGGCACCGGCACCGGCACCAGCACCGGCGTCAATGCCGTCATCGGCGCCGCCCGTCAGGCCGGCCAGCGCGCCAGCATCGATATCGGCATCGGCATCGGCATCGGCGGCGCCACTGCTGGCAACAGCCAGTACGCCGGCCGGAGCAGCCAGCAGCAGGCCGTCACGCAGCGAAGCACGCGCCCAGGCCAGCCCCGGGCCAACGGCGCCCGCACAGCGGCCGGCACCCACGCCGCTGCTCGACAGCAGCCTGGCCGCATCGCGCGCATGGCTGGCGCGGCAAGAGCCGCAGCAGCTGGTGCTGCATGTCGCCAGCATGCCCGCCAGCGACGCGGCGACGGCGGAAGCATTCCTGCAACAAGCGCAACAAGCCATCGGCTTGCGCGACATCCACGTCTTTCGCCTGCGCGCCAACGCGCCCGACGCGCCCGACGCCACGCTTGCCGCGGCACAGGCAGATCTGCATGCCGGTGCGCGTGCCACTGCCAAAACCAGCGCCCATACGCGCGCCAACGCGGCCAAGGACACGCCGGCAAGCGCCGCTTGGCGATTGGCCATCGTCTATGGCAGCTTCGCCGACCGCGCCAGCGCACAGGCCGTGTGGGCGAGATTGACGACTACCTCACCACAGAAACCATTACTCAGCAACATCGACAGTATCCGCAAGGAAATGATATCCATTTCCCAGGAAAAACCCTGACGTGGTGGTTACCAACTTTATTTGTTCATATTCCCTCCCGGGCCTGCACACACGATTGCTTTTAGAGGATCATGGTGGTTAAAATTGCAAAAGCACAACACGACTCCAAGGGCGAACTTTTCATGACTCAACACCCTATTCCTGTGCTGGCCTCTTGCGTCACCGTTGCCTGCTGCGCCATGCTGGCCGGCTGTGCTTCGCATCAAATGCCCGTATCGCCCGGACATATCAATGAAGCACCGCGCCCCGCTGGCGCCATTCCCGAACCCGTACAGCAGAGCAGCGTGCTGGCCGCGCCACTGCCGGCCGCCAAGGCCGAAACCTACAGCGTCACCGTGCACAAGGTGCCCGTGCAGTCGCTGCTGTTCGCGCTGGCGCGCGATGCCGGCATGAATATCGACATCCACCCGCAGATCGACGGCAGCGTAACGCTCAACGCGCTGAACCAGACCCTGCCGCAATTGCTCGCGCGTATCAGCAAGCAAGTCGATATGCGCTACGAAATCGATGGCAAGAACCTGCTGGTGCTGCCCGACGCGCCCGTCTGGCGCAACTACAAGATCGATTACGTCAACATGGCGCGCAGCACCAACAGCAGCGTCAATATCGCCACGCAGATTTCCACGGCCGGCGGCGGCACGAATAGCGGAAACAATCCGAATGGCGGCAACCAGGGCGGCAGCAACGGCAATAACAATTCGACTACCCTGGTGGTGAATCGTTCAGAGAATAATTTCTGGTACAGCCTGGAAAGGAATATCCGCGACTTGCTGCGCGAAACCACGCTTAACGATGTGCAAGTCGATCCGCTGGCGCAGCTGAACCAGCAACTGACGACGATGCAAGGCCAGCAGGGCCAACAGGGCCAGAACCAGGGCGGCAACCAGCCTGTGCCGGGCCAGTATGGCGGGCAATATGGCGGCCAGTACGGCAACCAGCTCCCGCAGCAGAATGGCGGCCAGTATGTGCAAGGCCAGGCAGCGCCGGGCCAGCAGCAGGCCAACCCCGGCGCGAACCAGGCCCAGCCCACGGATGCGAACGGCATGCCCCTGTTAAAACTGGCCAACAAGGGCAGCCCGTCGTCGGTGGTGGTCAATGTCGAGGGCGGCTTGATCGCCGTGCGGGCCACGGGCCGCCAGCATGAGAAAATCGCCGAATTCCTCGACGTCGTGCTGCACAGCGCCAAGCGGCAAGTACTGATCGAGGCGACCATCATCGAGGTACGCCTGAGCAACGAATACCAGCAGGGCATCAACTGGTCGCGCCTGACGGGCAGCCTGAGCCTGACCCAGAAGCAAGTGGGCACTACCCCGCTCAGTAGCGGCGTAGTGCCCGGCACCACGCCCGGCCTCTTCGTGCTCAATTATCTGAAAGACAGTTTTACCACCACCATCCAGCTGCTGGAATCGTTCGGCAAGGTGAAAGTGCTGTCCAGCCCGAAGATCAGCGTGCTGAACAACCAGACGGCGATGCTGAAGGTGGTCGACAACAATGTCTTTTTCACCATCAAGGTGACGCCGGCCGTGATCAGCTCGACCGGCACCATCACCACGCCGGCCACCTATGAATCGAAGCTGGAAACCGTGCCCGTGGGCTTCGTCATGAGCGTCACGCCGCAGATTTCCGACAGCGATGAAGTGACCTTGAACGTGCGCCCCACCATCACGCGCATCGTCGGCTATGTGCAGGATCCGAATCCGGCCCTGGCCACGGCCAGCGTGGTCAGCCGCGTGCCCGTGATCCAGGCGCGCGAGCTGGAATCGATCATGAAGGTGGGCAATGGGCAGATCGCCGTGATGGGCGGCCTCATGCAGGATTCCATCGACAATGCCAAGGATGGCGTACCTGGCCTGTCCAGCCTGCCCGTGGTGGGCAACTTGTTTACCTATCGTAACGAAGCAAGCAGCAAGACGGAGCTGGTGATCTTCATGCGCCCCGTGGTCGTCAAGGATGCCAGCATCGACGGCGATTACCGCGACTACCGCTACCTGCTGCCGGGCCAGGCGCCGCTGAACACCCAGCCGTACTCGGATGGGCAGCCCGCTGCGGCCGTCCAGCCGCAGGCCCGCCTGCAGGGAGATGTCCCATGAGCTTGCTCATGCAGGCGCTGAAGAAAGCCGAACGCGCCAAGCAGAACAGCCTGCACGAGGACGAACTGGAAAAGCCGTCCGAAGCGTACGACCAGGTGCTGGCACTGGCGCCAGCCGATGCCGCGCCATTGCGGCCGGCACCAGCCGCCGCGCCGCCGGCGCCCTCGTCAGGCACCCTGAGCCTGGAACCGCTGGCCGAGGCGCCGGCGCCTTCAGCGGGACCGGCGCCGGGACCGGGACCGACACCGACACCGACGCCCGCGCCGCCGGCCAGGCCCCAACCTGACCCCAGCGCGGCCCAGCCGGGCGCGGGACCGCGTCCCGAGGCACAGCGCGCGCGCAGCGAAGCGCCGCCGGCCCGGCCACGCCCCGCGGCCGGCGCCAGCCGCAGCAAGACGCCGCCGCGCGGACCCATCAGCGTCGATCCGGCCACCGTGCGCCTGGCCGTGCTGCTGGCCATCCTGCTGCTGGTGGCCGGTTCCATGGCTTACTGGTACTGGCGCGCCAGCAACAGTCCTGGCGCGGGCGCCAACCTGCCCGGCGTGCCCATGCCGCTGACGGACGCTCCGGGCACGGCCGGCGCCGCCGGTCCCATCCTCGTCTTGCCCGGTCCAGGTGCGGCAGCGCCAGCCACCGCAGCGGCCACCGCGCCGGAATATGCGCCGCCAGAGCCGCGCCACGAGGCGCGCAGCCCGTCGGCCGCGGCGGAACAGCAGGCGATGATACAGGCGGCGGCCCAGGCGGCCGTGGCCGCGCAGCTGGCGCAGCAGCCTCCGCCCGCACCGCCCAGCCTGCCGCCCGTGATGGCGCCGGACAACAGCCAGATCCAGGTGCTGCGCAACGCGCCCGCGCCGCAGGTCCATCCCGGCGTGCAGCAGGCGTATCAGGCGCTGAACGGCGGCCAGCTGGGCACGGCCCGCCAGCAGTATGAAGCCGTGCTGCAGCAGGACGACAGCAACCGCGACGCGCTGCTGGGCCTGGCGGCCGTGGCCCAGCGCGAAAACCAGGGCGCGCAGGCGGCGGCCCTGTATGTGCGTTTGCTCGAGATCAATCCCGACGATGGCGTGGCGCTGGCGGGACTGATCGGCTTGCGCCAGGGCGACGTCGTGCAGAGCGAAGCGAAATTGAAAGCCATCCTGGCCCGTTCGCCCGACAGCGGCCCCGTCTTGTTTGCACTGGGCAATGTGTACGCCAAGCAGCGCCGCTGGTCCGAGGCGCAGCAGCAATTCTTCCGCGCCTACAGCGCCGTGCCCGGCAATCCCGATTATGCCTTCAACCTGGCCGTCGGCCTGGACCGGCTGAACCAGCCGAAGCTGGCCGCCACCTATTACCAGCGCGCGCTGGTCCTGGCGCAAACGGCGCCGGCCGCCTTCGACCGCGCCGTCGTGCAGACGCGCTTGCGCGAACTGGGCGGCGCACCTACGGCGGCCTCCTCCGCCGCGCCCGCCGACCCGGCCATCGTCATCATCCGTCAGGAATAAGCATTACATGGCAGAACAAGCAAAACTTCCACTTGGCAAGCTGCTGATCCAGAAAGGCGTGATCAGCGAAGACCAGCTGCGCATCGCCCTGATCGAGCAGAAACGCAGCAGCGAACCGCTGGGCAAGCTGCTCATCATGCTGGGCTTCGTCACGGAAGCCACGGTGCGCGAAGCACTCAGCGAAAACCTCAAGCAAGTCAGCGCCGACCTGTCCAGCCTGGTGGTCGACGCCATCGCCCTGAAACTGATCCCGAAGGACGTGGCCAAACGCTACCGCGTCTTTCCCATCGTCTACGAGCGGCAAGCCGACAATCTGATACTGGCCATGGCCGACACCAGCAACATCGTTGCGCTGGACCAGATCAGCGCCATGCTGGTCAAGGGCATCACGATTTCCACGGTGCTGGTCAACGAATCGGACATTTCGCGCGCCATCGACCAGTATTACGGTTTCGAGCTGTCGATCGACGGCATCCTGCACGAGATCGAGACGGGCGAAGTCAATTACCAGAGCATGGCCTCGCCTTCGGACGAGTACAGCCAGCCCATGGTGCGCCTGATCGACGCGCTGCTGGCCGATGCCGTGCAAAACAGCGCGTCCGACATCCATTTCGAACCGGAACAGTCGTTCCTGCGCATCCGCTACCGCATCGACGGCATCCTGCGGCAAATCCGCAGCCTGCACAAATCGTACTGGCCGGCCATGGCCGTGCGCCTGAAGGTGATGTCGAACATGAATATCGCCGAGGCGCGCGCGCCGCAGGACGGGCGCATCAGCATCAAGTTTTCCGGCCGGCAAATCGACTTTCGTGCCTCGGCGCAACCGACCACGCATGGCGAAAACTTCGTGCTGCGCGTGCTGGACCGGCAAAAAGGCATCGTCCCGCTCGACGCGCTGGGCCTGGCCGAAACGGAACTGAACCTGCTCAAACTGATGATCGCCCGCCCCGACGGCGTCATCCTCGTGACGGGGCCGACGGGCAGCGGCAAGACCACCACCCTGTATTCGATACTCAACCATATCAATACGGAAAGCGTCAACATCATGACCCTGGAAGACCCGGTCGAGTATCCGATGAACATGATACGCCAGACCTCGGTCAACGATTCCGTCAAGCTGGGCTTTGCCGACGGCATCCGCTCGATGATGCGGCAAGACCCGGACATCATCCTGGTCGGCGAGATCCGCGACCGCGAAACGGCGGAAATGGCCTTTGCCGCCGCCATGACGGGGCACCAGGTGTATTCCACCCTGCATACAAGCTCGGCCATCGGCTCCGTCTCGCGCCTGCTCGACATCGGCATCCTGCCCGACATCATGGCCGGCAACATCATCGGCATCGTGGCGCAGCGCCTGGTGCGCCGCTTGTGTCCGCATTGCAAGGAAACGGCGATCGCCGACGACGTCGAGCGCCGCCTGCTGGGCCTGGCGTCCGAAGCGCCGCCGGTGAACATCTGCCGCGCCGCCGGCTGCGAGCGCTGCGCGCACCAGGGCTACAAGGGACGGCTGGCCATCATGGAAATCCTCAAGATGACGGCCGAACTCGATGAATTGACGGCGCGCCGCGCCAGCTTGCGCGAACTCAAGGCCGCCGCGCGCGCGGCAGGCTTCAAGGCCCTCGTCGACGACGGTATGCGCCGCGTGCGCGAAGGCGTGACGACGCTCGAGGAAGTCGCCCGCGTCGTCGACCTGACGGATAGGCTCAGCTGATGGCGCAATATGTCTACCGCGCCATGGATGCCGCCGGCGAGATGATTCCCGGCAGCATGGAGGCGGCCAATGTGCCGGACCTGGAGGCGCGCCTGCACCGCATGCAGCTCGACTTGATCGACTGCAAGATCACGGGCCAGTATCTGGTGTTGCTGGGCAAGCGGGTCATCCACCGCCGCGACCTGATCAATTTCTGTTTCCACATGGAACAGTTGACGGGCGCGGGCGTGCCCATCCTCGAGGGCTTGAACGACTTGCGCGAAAGCACGGATCACCCGCGCCTGCGCGAAGTCGTCACGGACCTGATCGAGAGCATCGAAGGCGGCCTGCCCCTGTCGGGGGCGCTGGCCCAGCATGGCGACATCTTCGACGCCACGTTTACCAGCCTGATCCTTGCGGGAGAGCAAAGCGGCAAGATCGCCGACGTCTTCAAGAACCTGTCGGAAAGCCTGAAGTGGCAGGATGAGCTGGCTTCGCAGACGCGCAAGATCGTCATGTATCCGGTCGTCGTCGCCGTGGTCGTGTGCGCCGTGACGTTTTTCCTGATGATTTACCTGGTGCCCCAGCTGACGGCCTTCATCCGCAACATGGGCGGCGAACTGCCGCTGCACACGCGCGTGCTCATTGCCGTGTCGAATGTGTTCATCGATTACTGGTATGTGCTGCTGGCCTTGCCCCTGCTGCTGTTCTTCGGCCTGCGCGCGGCGATCCGCCGCAGCGAGGCGGCCCGCTATGCGTGGGACGGCTTGAAACTGCGGCTGTGGCTGGTCGGCCCCGTGCTGCACAAGATCATCCTGGCCCGTTTCGCCACGTTTTTCGCGCTGATGTATGCGTCCGGCATCACCATCCTCGAATGCATCCGTTTGTCCGAAGGCATCGCCGGCAACCAGGTGGTGGCCGCCGGCCTGCGCCGCGCCGCCCGGCTGATCAGCGAAGGCCATGGCGTGACGGCCGCCTTCCAGCACACGGGCATCTTCCCGCCGCTGGTGATCCGCATGCTGAAGGTGGGTGAAGCGACGGGTTCGCTCGACACGGCCTTGCGCAATGTCAGTTATTTCTACAACCGCGAAGTGAAGGAATTGATAGAAAAAGTGCAAGCCATGATCGAGCCGACGATGACGGTGATCCTGGGACTGCTGCTGGGCTGGATCATGCTCTCGGTGCTCGGTCCCATCTACGACACCATCAGCACTATCAAAACCTGAGGCCGCCGTGTTCCGCAAACAATTGCTCTACCTGACCAGCGAAGCCCTGTGCGCCTACGACTGGCGCAACGGCGCGCTGGGCACGGGCCAGTGCTTTCCCGCCAGCGCGGCCGGGCTGGACGGCTTTGCCGCCTGGCTGGAAGACCCGCGCGAGCAACGGCTGGACGTGCCCGCCTACCTGCTGACGGACCTGATCGAGGAAGACTTCCAGCGCCAGCTGCTGCCCCACGTGCGCGGCAAGGCGGGGCGCGCCCTGCTCGAACGGCGCAAGCAACAGCTGCACCGCGACACGCCCTACCGGGGCAGCGCCCTGCTGGGCCGCGAAAGCACGGGCCGCCACGACGACCAGGTGCTGTTCTTTGCGCTGACCAATCCCTCGCTGCTGCAGCCGTGGACGGAAGCGCTCGAACACTTGCGCATCCCCGTGGCCGGCCTGTATTCGACCAGCCTGCTGAGTATTGCCCTGGTAAAAAAACTGGCGCTCACGCACGAACACCTGCTGCTCGTGACGCAGCAATCGGGCGGCTTGCGGCAAAGCTATTACGAAAAGGGCCAGTTGCGCTTTTCGCGCCAGACGGCGACCATCGCACTCGACGGCGTGGCCGTGAACATCGTGCTGGAAACGGAAAAAACGCGGCAATTTCTCACCAGCACGCGCATGCTGGCGCGCGGCGACGTGCTCAATACCGTCATCCTGGCGCCGGCCGCGCAGATCGCCAAGCTCGAATTGCTGTGCGACAACGGCGTCGAAGTGGCCTACCACTTCATCGACCTGCAGCTGGCCAGCGAGCGCGTGGGCCTGCGGCAAACGCCGGCCCTGGCCGACCAGTTAATGCTGACTTTGCTGGGCAAGCACCCGCCGCCCAGCCATTATCCGCCGGGTCCGCTGGCCCGCTACTACCACTTCCAGCGCGCGCGCAAGACGCTGTATGGCGCCAGCGCCCTGATCGGCACGTCGGCGGCCCTGTGGTGCGTGATCAATCTGCTCGGCGGCATCAACGATGCGGCCGGCACGCAGCGGCTGCGGCAGGAAACGGCGTCCTACCAGGAACGCTACCGCAGCACCATGGCCAACCTGCCGCCGGCGCCGGCGCAGACGCAGAACATGAAGGTGGCCGTGACCCTGGGCCGCATGATCGCCAGCCAGGCGCCCGAGCCGGGCAGGCTGCTGGGCATGCTGAGCGCGGCGCTGGACCAGGCGCCGCAGGTCAAGCTGGGCCAGCTGCAATGGAATGCGGGCGCGGCGCCGCTGCGCACGGCCGCCAGCCAGCAGCCGCCACCGCCCCAGCATGGCGCCGGCGCCGCGCCGCTGGGCGGCATACTGGCCGGTATTCCCGTCGCGCCGCCGCAGGCCCTGCGCCTGGAAGCGGATGTCGACATGCCGAACAACGACTACCGCGCCGCGCTGGCCGCCATCACGGCCTTCGCGCAGACGCTGGCGCGCCAGCCGGGCCTGCAGGTGGCGATCGAGGAAGCGCCGCTGGACCTGCGCTCCAGCGTGGCCCTGTCGGGCAGGAGCGCCACGCCGGCGCCCGACAGCCAGGCCCGTTTCACCCTCTTGCTCGTGTGGCAGCCATGAGCGGCCCCCTCAAGCAGCCGCCGCTGCCCGGCATGAAAAAAGCCGCCGCACCCGCGCGCACCCTGCCCCTGTGGCTGGGCGAACTGGCGCTGATACGCCGCGCCCTGCTGTGCTTTACCGCGACCATGCTGGCCAGCCTGGCGCTGCTCAGCCTGAGCATCGGCTACCGCGAACGCCAGGCCGACGAATTGGAAACGGCGCGCCACGCGCGCTCGGCGGCCGCCAGCCTGTTCAATCACGTGGAAGCGGAAAAGCAGGAAATCCGCGCCTATGAACCGCAATTCCTCGCCCTGCGCCTGCGCGGCCTGATCGGCGAGGAAAACCGCCTGGCCTGGATCGACGCCATCCGCCTGAGCCAGGAACAGCGCAAGCTGCTGCCGATCAGCTACGACATCGGCGCGCAGCAGCTGCTGCAATTGCCGTCGTCCGTGGCCACGGGCCAGTATCAATTGCGCGCCAGCAAGATGCAGCTGCATATGGATTTATTGCATGAGCTCGATCTGCTGAATTTCCTGGGCGACTTGCGCCAGGCCGGCTATTTTGCCGTGCACGACTGCATGCTCAAGCGCCATGGCGCGGGCGGCGGCGCGGCAGCCATGGCGCCCACGCTGAGCGCCGATTGCAGCCTGCTGTGGCTGACCCTGGGCAGCGCCCCCGTGCCCGCGCAGGGGCGGCCATGAAGGGCCGCGCCATGCTGTGGACGCTGCTGCTCGGCGCGGCAAGCGCCGTCCACGCCCAGGGACAGCCGCTGGGACGGTTGTTTTCCTCGCCCGAACAGCGGGCGCAGCTCGATGCCCAGCGCTACGGGCCGCCGCCCGGCGCGCCCGTCCTGGCCCCGCCGCCACCTCCGCCACCGCCGCCGCCCGCCCCGCCCGTGGAACTGAACGGGGTGGTGCAGCGCAGCAGCGGGCGCTCCACCATCTGGCTGAACCAGACGCCGCAGCAGGAGCCGCATAACCAGCTGACGCCCGGCAAGGCGGGAGCGCCGGGCAGCCTGACCCTGCGCCTGTCGAATGGCCAGCTGGTGGTGCTGAAACCGGGCCAGCGCTACGATCCGGCCAGCGGCAGCGTCACGGAAGCACCCGAGGCACAGCCATGAAACCCCTGCCGCCATACGGCCGCCAGCGCGGCACCGCATTGCTGCTGCTGGTGGCCGTGCTGGGCCTGGGCGCCGCCAGCCTGCTGATCGGCGCCTTCGGCCGCAACACGGCCGAAGCGGAGCGCCAGCTGCGCACCCTGTCCACCCTGGCGCAGGCGCGCGAGGCCCTGCTGGGCTTTGCCGCCACGCATGGCCGCCTGCCGCGTCCGGCCGCCTCCGCCCTCGATGGCCGCGAACGCCCGGCCGACTGCGCCGGCGACGCCGATTGCAGCGGTTTCCTGCCGTGGGTGGCGCTGGGCGTGGCCGGTGTCGACGCCTGGGGCAAGCTGCTGCGCTACAGCGTCACGCCGGAAATGGCGCGCGCGCCCATCGTCTCGTTTTCCGCCGTCGCCAACCGCGTCGTGCTGGGGCGCGATGGCGGCGGCCAATTCATTTACGTGGCGGGACAGGAGCAGTGCGATGTCAGCGCCCAGTGCCTGCCCGCCGTGCTGTTCTCGCAAGGCAAGGACGGCCATGGCACGTCCGGCGCCGGCGTCGCGCAACGCCCTGCGGCACGCGGCGCCATCGACGCGGCCGCCAATGACGGCGCCAGCCGCAGCTTCATCTCGCGCCCCGCCAGCGGCAATGACGCCATGCCAGGCGGCGCCTTCGACGACCAATTGACCTGGATTACCGTGCCCGCCCTCTACCAACGCATGCGCGCCGCGCGCAACCTGCCATGAACGGCCCCGCCAAACACGCCCGCCAGCGGGGCTTTTCCCTGATCGAGATCGCCATCGTGCTGGTCATCGTCGGCCTGATGATAGGCGGCCTCGTCACGCCGCTGACGGTGCAGCTGGAACAGCGCAAGGTGGCCGAGACGCAAAAAGCGCTGGACGAGGCGAAGGAAGCGCTGATGGGCCATGCGCTGCGCTACGGCTACCTGCCCTGCCCCGCCATTTCCGCCATGAATGGCCTGGAAGACCGGCGCGGCACCCGCTGCACGGGCGAAAAGCGCGTCGGCTTCCTGCCCTGGGCCACCCTGGGACTGCGCCAGAGCGACAGCTGGAACCACCTGTTCCGCTACAGCGTGACGCCGGCCTTCAGCGACAGCGAGCAGCAGTTCAGCCTGGGCACGCCGCGCGACATCAGCATCGTCACGCGCAACGGCGGCGCGCTGGTGCAGGCGACGGCGCTGAACGACATTCCCGCCATGATCATGTCCCACGGCAAGAACGGCCTGGGCGCCACCAGCGAGCAGGGCCAGCGCCAGGCGCAGCCCGCAGGCCGGCACATCGACGAGCGCAGCAACGCCGCCAGCGCCAACATCTTCATCAGCCGCGCCGCCAGCGGCGAAGCGCAGGCCGGCGGCGAGTTCGACGACCTCGTCGTCTGGCTGTCGCCGAACATCCTGTTCAACCGCATGGTGGCGGCGCAAAGGCTGCCCCGCTGATGGCCATGCTCGCCCCCGCCCTCACCATCGCCCGCTACACCGTGCTCGAAGCGCTGCGCAGCCGCCTGCTGTGGCTATTCGTGCTGGCCGCCTGCGCCGGCGCCGGCCTGGCCGGCTTTTTGCAGCAACTGGCGCTGACGGAAAGCGGCGCCGTGCAGGCGGCCCTGCTGGCGGCCGTGCTGCGCCTGGCCAGCGTCTTCCTGCTGGCCGCCTTCATCGTCACCAGCATGGCGCGCGAAGCGGCCGACAAGGGCCTGGAACTGCTGCTGGCCCTGCCCATGCCGCGCTGGGCCTACCTGCTGGGCAAGCTGCTGGGCTACGCGGCGCTGGCGGCCGTGCCGGCCGTGCTGTTCGGCGCGCTGATGAGCGCGTTCGCCGCGCCCGCCGCCAGCGCCCTGTGGGCCGCCTCCCTGCTGGGAGAATTGTGGATCATGGCCGCCTTCAGCCTGCTGTGCGCGGCCAGCCTGCAGCAGGCGCTGCCGGCGCTGGCCGCGACGGGCGGCTTTTATGTCCTGGCGCGCACGGTGGGCAGCCTGCAATTGCTGGCGCACGGCCCGCAAGCGGGTCCGTCCTGGCCGCGGCAAACGATGGCGGGCGCCGTCGACGTGCTGGCCCTGCTGCTGCCGCGCCTCGACGATTTCACGCGCACGGAATGGCTGCTGTACGCCACGGGAAGCTGGCACGCGGCGGCGCACATCGCGGCGCAGACGGCCATCTATGTCACCCTGCTGGCCAGCTGCGCCCTGTGCGACTTTTACCGCCGGAATATCTGATGAGAATCGCCCTGCGCCCCTGGTCCGGCGTGCCGCGCGCCCTGCGCTGGCTGCTGGCGGCCAGCCTGCTGCTGCAGCTGGGCTGGCAGCTGGCGCGGCAGGCGGAGCCGCCACAGGCGCGTCCCTTGCCCGCGCCGCCGCCGGCGGCCGTGGCGCGCCTGGCCAGCCTGGGCGAACCGCTGGCCATGTCGAAAGCGATGCTGCTGTACCTGCAGGCGTTCGAGGACCAGCCCGGCGTCAGCCTGGCGTGGCGCGAACTCGACTACGACCGCCTGGCGGCCTGGCTGGAGACGGCGCAGGCGCTCGACCCGCGCAGCCAGTACGCGCTGGTGGCCGCCAGCGCCGTGTATGCGGGCGTGGCCGACCCGCGGCGCGCGCGCATCATGCTGGCGTTTGTCGCCGCCAGTTTCGCGGCCGATCCGGCGCGCCGCTGGCCCGCCATGGCGCAAGCCGTGCTGGCGGCGAAGCACCAGCTGCGCGACTTGCCGCTGGCCCTGACCTATGCGCGCCAGCTGCGCCTGCTGGCGACGGGGCCGCGCGTGCCGCCGTGGGTGCGCGAGATGGAAGCGTTCATCCTGGAAGACATGGACCAGCTCGACAGCGCGCGCCTCGTGATCGGCGGCCTGATCCAGAGCGGCCAGATCACCGACCCGCACGAGCTGGCCTTCCTCGCGCGCCGCCTCGACGAACTTGCCGTCCAAATTAGCGCAAAGAAAGCACACTCGACGCACTGATACAGCCACCGGCAACGCGACGGGAGCGCCCCCCGCGCGTGGCCATTTGCAGTAAACTGCCGATGACCTGCCCCGCAGGTCCATGCTCTTGATAAGGAAATCCCATGACTCCACGCCGCCAGCAAGGCTTTACCCTCGTCGAAATCGCCATCGTCCTGGTCATCATCGGGCTGCTGCTCGGCGGCGTGCTGAAGGGACAAGGCTTGATCGACAGCGCCAAGGTGAAGAACATCATCCAGCAGTCGAATTCGCTGACGGCCGCCGTCAACGCCTACCAGGACAAGTTCCGCGCCCTGCCCGGCGACGATATCCAGGGCACCGTGCACGTGCCCAATTCGGCCGGCAACGGCAATGGCGACGGCCAGATCGGCGACGGCCAGCCGCGCGAATTCACCCTGGCGCCGCAGCACCTGGCGCTGGGCGGCTTCATCACGGGTTCCTACAACGGCACCTCGCAATTCATGACCAGCGCCCAGGGCGGCGCCGTCTACCTGTACAACGACGAAGTGGGCGGACGGGCGGGCAACGGCATCCGTTTCGACAACCTGCCCGAAGGCTACGCGGAGCAGATCGACAGCAAACTCGACGATGGCATGGCCAGCACGGGTTCCGTCCGGGCGAACATGCCATATGGCAATACCGGTGCTATCATTCCCCGCACCGCCGTGTTTTTCTGAGCAGGCAGTCACTATCATGCCGGGAGCCTGCGCAAGCGCAGCGCCATCCCGCCGCATGCTCCGCGCCCGTCGCGCATCACTGAAAGGAACACCATGCCACTGCACCGCACCTTGATCATTTCCCTGGCCGCCGCCGCTGCCTTGCTGGCCGGCGGCGCGCAAGCGCAATACGTGGGTCCGTCGAGCGGTCCCGAAGCGCCGAAGAACGTGGCCGCCATCCTGAAAAATCCCGTCGACGACCAGGCCGTCGTACTGCGCGGCTACCTGCTGCGCAAGGTCGGCAATGAAAAATACAGCTTCTCCGACGGCACGGCGGAAATCCGCGTGGAAATCGATGACAAGGTCTTCATGAACCGCAAGATCGACGCCAAGACCCAGGTGGAAATCCGCGGCGAAGTGGAAAAGGACTTCCTGGAAAGCCCGGAAATCGACGTCGACGTGCTGACCGTCGTGCAATAAGCCAGTTTATCCTCCCGCCGCTCCTGCGGCGGGACGCTTTCCCCGCCATCGCCTCCTCCGCCCGCCCCCGCTTCTGTGTGCCCCGCGCAACCTTTTTTTACTGCCAGAAACTAGGCTTGTCAGAACAATCAATTTCGTCTAGCATCTTTTCATTCTACGTCAGCCAGCGCCAGCGTGAGCCGGCCTGTCGACTCATCCATTCTGGGAGCCTTCCGGGTGCAAGATTTGCCTTCGATACGCTCAAGAATTTCATGGCTGGTGCTCGCCTGGGGCATGCCGACGGCCCTGGTATTTATCCTGCTTGTGGCGCAAAGCTATACGCGCGAACGCGACCATGTGGTCAGCGAGACGGCGCAGGCGGCGCGCGCCGTGGCCGCCGCCGTCGAACGCGACCTGGGCGGCGCGCAGATGGCCGCGCGCATCCTGGCCAGCTCGTCCGCCCTGCAGGACGGTGACACCGGCGCCCTGCGCGCGCTGGCGGCCAGCCTGCTGCAGCCGGGCGTGGCCGTCAGTACCTTCATCATTTCCGACGCGGCGGGACGCCCGCTGGTCAATACCGCGCTGCCGGCCGCGCAAACGCCGCCGCCCTTGCCGCCAAAATGGACCGCCAGCATGCAGCGCGCGCGCGATTACGGCAAGCCACGCCTGACCAGCTTGCTCGACGCTCCCGGCGCCGTGCCACAACTGGCCCTGAACCTGCCGCTGCCGCGCGCGCGCGGCGGCGCCTACGTGCTCACGGCGCTGTACCCGGCCGACTACCTGCCCATGCTGCTGCGCGAACTGAACTTGCCGGCCTACCTGGGCGCGGCCATCATCAACGCCGACGGCATCAACGTGGCCCGCACGCTGGCGCCGCAACGCTATGTGGGCCAGCGCAGCGCGGCACCGTTGCTCGAGCAGATACGCCAGGCGCGCGAAGGCGTGCTGCGCCATGTCACGCTCGATGGCATCGATGTCTATTCCGGCTTCCGCCGCGCGCGCGACGACGCCTGGACGGTGGCCGTCACCATGCGCACCAGCACGGTGGCCGAAGCCCTGCTGCGCTCGGTGGTCACGGGTTCGGCGATCCTGGCCTTGCTGCTGGGCGCCGCCTTCGCCCTGGCGTGGCGCATGGGCGGACGCCTGGCGCGCACCTTGCAGGAACTGACGCAGCAGATACAGACGCTGGCGCAAGGCAAACCTTTGCTACTGGGCAAACATACGGACCGCGAATCAGTCGACATGGCGAGCGCCCTGGGCGCGCTCGAACGCGACTTGCGGCGCCACCGCACGCAACTGGAAAGCCTGGTGGCCGAACGCACGCTGGCGCTCGAGAAATCCACGCGCCTGCTCGAAACCGTGTATGCGACGGCGCCCATCGGCATGCTGTTTGTCGACCGCGAACTGCACATCGTCATGATCAACCAGTACCTGGCCGCCATCAACGCGGCCAGCGTGGCGCAGCACATCGGCCGTCCCGTGGGCGCCATGCTGTTCGACCCCGTCGTGCGCGTCGAAGTCGAGCGCTGCCTGCGCCAGGTGCTGGAAACGGGGCAAGCCATCGTCGATGTCGAACTGAAAGGCCATAGCGGACAGCAACGCGAGCAGGCCAGCCACTGGATCGTTTCCTACCATCCGATCTTCGGCCAGGAACAGCAATTGCTGGGCGTGTCCGGCCTGTGGCTCGACATTACCGAACGCAAGCGCAGCGAAGCGGAATTCCGCCGTTCCAAGCACCTGTTCGGTACCATCATCGAAAACATCCCGGCCATGGTCTTCGTCAAGCGCGCCGACAAGCTGAGCTTTGAAATGGTAAACCGCCATACGGAACTGACCCTGGGCCGCTCGCGCGAGCAATTGCTGGGCAAGTCCGACCACGATTTCTTCCCGCCGCAGCAGGCGGCCGCGTTCATCAGCGCCGACCGCAAGCTGCTGGCGACGGGGCAGATGGTGGAAATCGAGCAGGAAGCGATCAACACGGCCGACGGCACGACGCGCCATTTCACCACTCGCAAGGTGGTGCTGCGCGACGACGCGGGGCGCGCCAGCCACGTGCTGGGCGTGTCCATCGATGTCACGGAGCGCAAGCGCGCCAGCGAAGTGCTGCACGCCACCACCTGGCGCCTGGAACAGAGCGAGCGCTTCATCCGCACCGTCACCGACAACCTGCCCGGCATGGTGTCGTACTGGGGCCACGACTTGCGCTGCCGCTTTGCCAACAAGTTCTACAACGAGTGGTTTGGCCGCAGCAGCGCCGAGCTGGCCGGCATCCACATGAGCGAGCTGCTGGGACAGGAGCTGTTCGACGTGTATGCGCCCCACGTGGAAGGCGTGCTGGCGGGCCGGCCGCAAAGCTTCGAGCGCGACCTGCTCGACCCCACGGGCCAGGTGCGCCATACCTGGACCAATTACATTCCCGATTTCGACGACAGCGGCGGCGTGCGGGGCTTCTTCGTGCTGGCTTCGGACGTGTCCGAGCTCAAGCGCACGGAACTGCGCCTGCACGAATTGAACGAACAGATGGTGCGCGCGCGCGACAAGGCCGAGGCGGCCAGCATCGCGAAGAGCGAGTTCGTCGCCAACATGAGCCATGAAATCCGCACGCCGATGAACGCCATCATCGGCCTGGCGCGCCTGCTGGAAGAGTCGCCGCTGGAACGGCGCGAGCGCAGCTACGTCAGCAAGATCCAGATGGCCACGCAGTCGCTGCTCAATATCGTCAACGACGTGCTCGATTTTTCCAAGATCGAGGCAGGCCAGATGGTGCTCGAGCAGCGCCGCTTCCAGCTCGAGCGCATGCTGGGCAGCGTCGGCGTGCTGCTGGCCAGCAGCGCCTGGGCGCGCGGCGTGGAACCCGTGTTCGTGCTCGACCCGGGCGTGCCGGCCGAGCTGGTCGGCGACGCCTTGCGCGTGGAACAGATCCTCATCAACCTCGTCGGCAACGCCGTCAAGTTCACCAAGCAGGGCGAAGTGGTGCTCTCCATCCGCGCCGTGGCCGAGGATGCGGCCAGCGTCACGCTCGAGTTTTCCGTGCGCGACACGGGCATCGGCATCGGCGCGGCCGAGCAGGAGCATATCTTCGACGCCTTTTCGCAGGGCGACACCAGCACCAGCCGCAAATATGGCGGCACGGGGCTGGGACTGGCCATCTGCCGGCGCATGGTGGACTTGATGGGCGGCCAGATCAGCGTCAGGAGCACGCTGGGCGAAGGTTCGGACTTCCGCTTCAGCTGCCGCTTCGAGCGCGTCGCCGCCATGGCCGCCGTGGCCGAGGCGCCGGGCAAGGCTGCCGCCAGGCCGCTGTCGCTGCTGATCATCGACGACAATGCCAGCGTGCGCGCCATGCTGGAAGCGTGGTGCGCGGCGCAGGGCTGGCACAGCCGCAGCGCCGATGGCGGTGCCGCCGGCCTGGCCCTGCTGCGCGCCCACGCCAGCGGCACGGGCGGCCTGCCGGCGGCGGACATCGTGCTGCTCGACGCGGCCATGCCCGGCATGGATGGCATTTCCATGCTGACCGAGGCGCGCGGCGACGGCGCGCTGGCGCTGCCGCCCGTGATCATGCTGGTGGCCGACCAGGATAGCGAAAACCTCGAACGCCTGGCCGACAGCCTGATGCTCGCCGGCATCGTCGCCAAGCCGGCCACGCCGGCGCGCCTGCTGGCGGCCGTGGCGGCCGTGCGCGAGGGGCGCAATGGCCGCAACGCGCCGGCCGTGCTGCCCGTTTCCACTCCCCTGTCGGGCTTGCTGGCGGGCATGCGCGTGCTGCTGGTGGAAGACAATGAAATCAACCAGGAAGTGGCGCAATACATCCTGCTGCACTCGGGCGCGCGCGTGGCCGTGGCCGCCAACGGCCAGCTGGCCGTCGACGTGCTCGCGCGCACGCCGCACGCCTTCGACGTGGTGCTGATGGATTTGCAGATGCCCGTCATGAACGGCTATGAAGCGACGCTGGCCATCCGCGCGCTCGGTTTGCCGGACCTGCCCATCGTCGCCATGACGGCCAACGCCATGGACGAGGACCGTTTGCGCGCCATCGCCAGCGGCATGAATGCGCACGTGGCCAAGCCCATCGATGTCGACGAGATGATCCAGACCCTGACGCGCCTCGTGCCGGCCCGCCAGGGCAGCGCCGGCGGCGCTGGCGCTGCCCTGGACGACGCGGCCACGGGTGCGCTGGAAGTGCCGGCCACGGTGCCCGGCATCGACCTCGAAGCGGCGCTGCACCGCTTCGGCGGCGACTATGGCGCCTTCCTGGCCTTGCTCAAGCGCTTCGAAAATTCGCAAGGCGACGCCGTCGAGGAAACGCGGCGCCTGCTGGCCGATGGCCAGAGCCGGCAGGCGGCGCAGCTGCTGCACCGCGTGTGCGGCGTGGCGGCCAACCTGGGCGCGGCGGACATCGCGCGCCTCGCCGCCGAAGCGGAACAGGCGCTGAAGACGGGCAATGCGCACGCCACGGCCACTGCGCTGGCCCGGCTGGAACAGGCGATGGCCGAAGTCATCGAAGCGGCGCGCACCCTGCCCCTGCCGCGCAGCCAGCCGGCGGCTGACCTGGCCGGCGCGGCGCAGGTCGACCTGCGCGCCGGCCTGGCCGAACTGCTCGTATTGATCCGCAACAACAACCTGAAGGCGCTGGCCCGCTTCCACGCCCTGCACCCCGCCATACAACAGTCAGACCGAGAAGCCGCTCTGGCGATGGCAAATGCGATCGAGACGCTGAATTTTTCCGATGCGGAAAAGCTCGTGCTCGATCAGCTGAAACGAGAGGAAAACAAGTGAGCTGGACCAACCTTGCCATGAATGGGCGCATCCTCATCGTCGATGACGCCATGGAAAATATCCAAATCCTGCACCAGTTGCTGCGCGAGGAGCACGACGTGCTGTTCGCCCTGAGCGGCGAAAAAGCGCTGGAGATTGCGCATAAACAACTACCCGACCTGATCCTGCTCGACGCCGTCATGCCCGGCATGGATGGCTATGCTGTGTGCAACGCGCTGCGCGAATCGGCCATCCTCAGCGCCATTCCCGTCATCTTCGTCACCGCCCTGAACCAGCCCGAGGACGAGACGCGGGCGCTGGAAGCGGGCGCCGTCGATTTCATCACGAAACCGTTCAACGCGGCCGTCGTGCGCGCCCGCGTGCGCACCCAGCTGACCATCAAGCGCCAGGCCGACGCCATGCGCGAGCTGTCGCTGACGGATTCGCTGACGGGCGTGGCCAACCGGCGCAGCTTCAACGACACCATGGAAAGCGAATGGCGGCGCTGCGCCCGCGACGGCATGGCCATGGCCCTGATCATGGCCGACATCGACCACTTCAAGGATTACAACGATACCTATGGCCACCAGGCCGGCGACCTGTGCCTGCAGCAGGTGAGCGCCGCCATGCGCCGCTGCGCCGTGCGCCCGCCCGACCTGCTGGCCCGCTACGGCGGCGAGGAATTCATCGTGCTGCTGCCGCAGGAAACGCGCGGCGGCGCCGAAGTGGTGGCCCAGCGCATCCTCGACGAAGTGCGCGCGCTGCAAATCCCGCACGCCAGGTCCAGCGTCGGCCCGCACGTCACCGTCAGCCTGGGCATGGCCAGCGTCATGCCCACGGATGGCATGGACGCCAGCGCCCTGATCCGCGCCGCCGACGCCCTGCTGTACCGCGCCAAGCACACGGGTCGCGACCGCTACTGCGCCTCCGACGCGGAGTAAGCGGGCAGCGCGTGGCTAGCGCAGCAGCCACGCGGCCCAGCGCAGGCGCCGCGGCGCCCAGCTCAGGGTCAGCGCCACCGTCATGGCGCCGAAAAACAGCAGCATGCACCAGCTGATGCTGCCGAAACCGGCGCCCTCGCGCGCCACGGCCACGCCATACAGCAGGGCCAGGCCCGCATAGCCGCACAGGCGGCCACGGCTGGCGGCATGGACCGGCATGGCGGCCGCACCGACGGCCTGCCAATGCCGCTCCTGCGACAGCGCCAGCAGGACGAAACAGGCATGGCTGCCGGCAAACAACAGTATCCAGGCGAGCAACTCAGGCATGCGACACCTCGCGTCGGCGCGCATGCCGCTGATGCTGGCGCAAGCGCAGCGCCGCCCATGCCGCCAGCGCCGCCGTCAGCCACAGGGCCAGGTCGAACACGGCCACCGCAGGCTGGCCGCGCGACACGGCGTGCCAGGGGAAGTCGCCCGTGCCCAGCCAGTTGAGCGGCGGCGCGGCAAAGGCCAGCACGGCGATGCAGCACGCTTGCGGCAGCCACGGCGCATCGGGCCGCCGGCGCCGGAACAGGGCGATGCCGGCCCAGATGCCGCTGGCGAGCCACGCCAGCAGGAACAGCAGCACCTCGCACAGCGCCTTGTCCGGCATGGCGGCCGGCAGCAGGCGGTTGGCCACCAGCATGACCAGGGTCGCGGCCAGCAGTCCCGTCGTGCTGAAGCAGGCCACGGCCAGCACCAGCCGCGCGCCGCGCTGGCCCGCCTTGGCATGGCGGGCCGCGCGCTTGCCGCTCCAGAGTATCAATCCGGAGGCCAGCATGACGCAGCCGGCCAGTCCGGCCGCGCAATACAGCCAGCGCAGGGGCCAGTGCTCGAACAGGGCGAAGTGCATGCCCGACAGGTAGCGCTGCAGCGCCGCGGCCGGCTTGAGCGGCACGTATTTCAGCACTCGCCCGCTGGCGCCGTCGAAATACATGGTTTGTTCGTCCAGGCTGACCCGGTCGGCGGTGGCCCGGCTCACTTCCACATAGCTGTTGCGGTTGCCCGGATGGCGCACGCGCACATAGCTGGGCTCGCCCTCGCCCCAGGCCCGGCGCGCCGTGTCGAGCATGGCGTCGATGGGCGCCATCGCCACGGCGCCGGGCTCGGGCGAGCGCTCGCGTTCGTATAGCGACAAGGCTTCGTTGAGGAAACCCTGCCGGTCGCCCGGATACAGCGCGTGCATGCCCGCCGGAAAGTAAATCGAAAACAGGATCACCAGGCCCGACAGCACGATCATGAAATGAAAGGGCAAGGCCAGCACGCCGCTGACGTTATGCAGGTCGAGCGCGCTGCGCTGCAAGGCCTTGCGCGGGCGAAAGACGAAAAAATCCTTGAAAATGCGCGCGTGGATGATCACGCCCGACACCAGCGCCGCCAGCATCGCCATGCTGGCCAGGCCCACGACCCAGTAGCCGATGCCGGCAAACGACAGGTGCAGGCGGTAATGCATGGGAAAGAAGAAGGACGTGGCGCCATAGGAGCCGGCCACGGGCAGCAAGGTGGCGCTGCGCGGATCGACATGGCGCGACAGTTCCTCGCCATCGAGCGCCTCGACCTGCAGCCGCGCCACCGGGCTGCGCGGCCCCTGCAGGAAGACCGACCATTCGGCCAGCGCCTTGCCGTGCGCCAGCGCCGCCACGGCCGGCAAGATTTGCCGCTCCACCGAGACGGGACCGGGTGCGGCGGCGATGCGCGTGTCCGGCATCATCCAGCGGTCGATTTCGCGGTCGAACACGGACAGGCTGCCCATCCAGAATACGACGATCAGTACGCTGGCCGTCACCACCCCGGTCCAGGTATGCACGAGCAGCATCGACTGCCGCAATTCACGTAAGGCCATGCGGCTCAACTCCACTCGAAAAAATAGCCGGCGCCGCAGTACAGCAGCCAGGCACCGATCAGCAACAGCGCCACCGGCCACAGGCGGCGCGCCACGAACGCCCACAGGGCGGCGCCCAGATAGACGAGGAAGGCCGCCATCGAGGCGATCAGCACGGCCTCGCTGCGCACCACGCCCAGCTTGAACAACAGCACCGCGCCGGCGCCGGCAACGCTCCAGGCGAACAGATACGCGCCCGCCACGCCCAGCGCGACGCGCGCCGCCGCATGCCGGCTCATGCCGGGCCTTTCGGCAAGCTGGCGCGCAAGCCCTGCCACAGCGCCGGCGCGTGGATGATGTCGAGGTGGCCCGCGCCCGCCACGTCTTCCTCGCCCAGCACCTGCGCGAAGTGCGCCCGGCTGTCGAACAGCGCCACGCCGGCGGCGCGCGTCTGTTCCGCGACCCAGACGCGGGCGCTGGCTGCGGTGGGCAGCGGCCGGTGGCGGCGCAGCATCAGCGCATGGCTGGCGATGCTCCAGGCCAGGTACTCCTTGCAATGCACGGCGTCGCCATCGAGCGGCAGCGCCCCGATGTCGCGCCCCTGCAGGTGCACGAACCACGCCCACTCGTCTGCGCTCATGCGCTCGAACAGCTGCTCCCAGCGCTCGCGCATGCCGGAACGGGACAGCCACTGCTCGCGCAGCGCCCGCTCCCGCAGCGGATCCAGCGCCGGCGCCACGGCGCCGGCATCATCGAACTGGCCCAGCACGGGATCGATCATGCCAACGAGGCGCACGGCGACGCGGCCCTGCAACTGGCGCGCCGTCTCCTGCGCCAGCACCGCGCCCAGCGACCAGCCGGCCAGCGAGCACTCGCCGCCCGGACTGTTGGCCACGATGATGTCCGCATAGCGGCAAGCCAGTTCCGTCACGCTGATGTCGGCCCAGCGCTCGCGCCCCAGCGCATGGCTGACGAAGCCGTGCACGGGCTGGCGCGGCCCCAGCGCCTGCGCCAGTCCCTGGAATTCGAAGGCGTTCACCAGCAGGCCGGGACAGCAGAACAACGGGGGGAAGTCGCCCGCCGCGCGCAGGCTGTGCCAGGTCTCGCCCACCTTCGCACCGGCCGCGCTGGCGCCGAAGCGGGCGGCCAAGGCGGCCAGGGTCGGGCTGCCGAACAGGTCGGCCAGCGACAGCGCATGGGCGTCCTGCGTGTACAGGCTGCGCAGCATCTGGTTGACCTGCGTTACGCAGCGCACGGCCAGCAGCGAATGCCCGCCCAGCGCAAAGAAGTTGTCGTCGCGCCCCACGCGCGGCACGCCCAGCAGCGCGCTCCAGATGGCCGCCAGCGCCTGTTCCAGCTCGCCCTGCGGCGCCGCGTACGCTTCGCTTTCCAGCTGCGGCGCCGGCAGCGCGCTGCGCTCCACCTTGCCCGCCGGGCTCAATGGCAGGCGCGCCAGCGCCACGATGGCCGCCGGCAGCATGTAGTCGGGCAGCGCCGCCGCCAGCGCCACGCGCAAAACGCCCACGTCCACCTGGGCCGGACTCACATACGCCACCAGGCGCGCGCCAGCCGCGCCCTCCTGCGCCACCACCACCGCTTCGCGCACGCCCGGCTGCGCCAGCAGCTGCGCCTCGATCTCGCCCAGCTCCACGCGGAAGCCCCTGATCTTGATCTGGTGGTCGATGCGTCCCAGGTAATCGAGCTGCCCTGCGCGCCAGCGCACCAGGTCGCCCGTGCGGTACAGGCGCGCGCCGGGCGCGCCATGCGGGTCCGGCACGAAACGCTCGGCCGTCAGCGCCGCGCGGCCCAGGTAGCCGCGCGCCAGCAGGGCGCCGCCGATGCACAATTCGCCCGCAGCACCCGGCGGCACCAGCGCCATATCCGCGTCGAGCACCTGCAGCGCGCGTCCCGCCAGCGGCAGGCCAATCGGCATCTGCGCCGGCGCCGCGCCATCGAGGTAGGGCGCGCAATCGAGCGTGGCCGCCGTCACCGCCGCCTCCGTCGGCCCATAGGTATTGAGCAGGCGGATGTGCCGCATGCCCGCCTGGCGCCACGCCTGCAGCGCTTCCGGCGGCATCGCCTCGCCGCCCGCGTGCACCTGGCGCAGCGCGCCGTAGTCGCGTGGCCCTTGCAGCGCGAAATCCTGCGCCAGCAGCGACCAATAGGCCGTCGTCAGGTCCGCCACGCTGATGCGGTAGCGGTGCAGCGCCTGGTAAAACGTCTCGCTGTCCCATAATTCCGGGCCGCGCAGCACCAGCGCCGCACCGATGCACAGGGTCGGCCAGGCCTGCTCGACGAAGCCGTCGAAGTTCAGGGTCGAAAACTGCAGCACGCGGTCCTGCGCCGTCAGGCCGAAGAAGCCGACGGACACCTGCGCATGCCGGCTCAGGGCCTGGTGCGCGATGCCCACGCCCTTCGGCTTGCCCGTCGAGCCGGAGGTGTAAATCACGTAGGCCAGCTGCTGCGGCAGCGGCGCCTGGCCGGGGTCGTGCTCCAGCGCGGACGGCCGCTCCACCAGCTGCACCGGCAGGTTCGCCGGCAGTATCAGGCGCGGCAGCACCGACGCCTGCGTCAGCAGCAGCGCCATGCCGCTGTCGGCGATCATATAGGCCAGGCGTTCGGCCGGATAGCCGGGGTCGAGCGGCACGTAGGCGGCGCCCGTCTTGAGGATGGCCAGCAGGCCGGCCAGCATGTCGACCGAGCGTTCGACGGCGATGCCGACGCGCACTTCCGGCCCCGCGCCCTGCGCCAGCAGCGCATGCGCGAGGCGGTTGGCGCGCAGATTCAGGGCGCGGTAGCTGAGCGCCTCGTCCTCGTGCAGCAGCGCCAGCGCATCCGGATGCAGCACGGCCTGCAGCTCGAACTGCGCGTGCACGGGCAGGTCGTTCCACGGCCCGCCTTCGTTGCGGCCCTGGCGCAGCAGGGCCGTGCCGTGCGGCGCCGACAGCAGGGGCAAGGCGCCGAGCGGCGCATCGGCATCGCGCGCCATCGCCTGCATCAGCCCCCCCAGCTGCTCGAGTATCAGGCGCGCGCTGGCCGCGTCGAAGCTGGCGCGCGCATAATCGGCATGCAGGGTCAACCCGCCATCCTGCATCACGGCCAGGGTCCACGGGTAATTGGTCTCTTCGCGCTTGCCGGCCATGCTGAAGCGCAGTTCTCCCCCTTCGGCGGCGCGCAGGGCGGCATCGACGGGATAATTCTCGAACACGATGATGCTGTCGAACAGGGCGACGCCGCCCTGCCCCGCCAAGCGCTGCACTTCGTACAGCGGCGTATGCTCGAATTCGCGCCCCGCCAGGTTTTGCGCCTGCAGCTGGCGCAGCCACTCGCCCACCGGTGCGCCCGCGTGCGGGGCGGCGATCACCGGCAAGGTATTGATGAACATGCCGAGCAGGCGGTCGGCGCCCGGCAGGTTCGCCGGACGGCCGGCCACGGTGGCGCCAAAGGCCACGCAAGCCTGCCCCGTATAGCGCTGCAACAGCAGCAGCCAGGCGCCCTGCACCACGGTGTTGACGGTGATGCGCGCATGCCGCGCAAAGGCGGCCAGGCTGGCCATCGCCGCCGGCTCCAGGCGCAGGCTGACGCTGTCCTGGCCCGTACCGCCCGCTGCCGCCGGCAGCGCCAGCGACAAACGCGTGGGCGTTGCCAGCGGCGCCAGCTGCGCACGCCAGAACGCTTCCCCGGCGGCGCCATCCTGCCGCTGCAGCCAGGCGATGTAGTCGCGGTAGCGGCCCGGCGCCGGCACATGCGGCTCGCCGTGGTAATGGCGCAGGATTTCGCCCATCAGCTGCGACGTGCTCCAGCCGTCGAGCAGCAGATGGTGGCTGGTCCAGACCAGGCGCTGTTGCGTACCACCGCGGCGGATCAGCGACAGCCGCTGCAGCGGTTCGCGCGCCAGGTCGAAGCCGCGCGCCAGGTCCGCCAGGGCGTAGGCGTCGAGCGCGGCGGCGCTGTCGTCCTGGCCGCGCCAGTCGAGTACAGCCACTTCGCCCGCGCCGGCGCGGCTGACCCATTGCAGCGGCTCGCCGCCGTCGTGCACGAAACGGCTGCGCAGGATGTCGTGGCGCGCCGCCACCGCGCGCCAGGCATCCGCGAAGCGTTGCGCGTCGAGCCCCTCCACGTCCACGCACAGCTGGTTGACATAGGCGCTGCCCTGCGGCTCCTGCAGGCTGTGGAACAGCATGCCCGCCTGCATCGGCGAGAGCGGATACAGGTCGGCCAGCTCGTGCAGGGGCAAGTCCAGCGCATCGAGCCGGGCCTGGTCCAGCCGCGCGAGCGGAAAATCCGACGGCGTCACGCCCAGCGCGCCGGAGCAGCAATGCGCGACCAGCGCCTGCAATTCGCGCCCGAAATCGTCCACCAGCGCCCTGATGGCCGCGCCGTCATGGCGCGCCGAGCTGTAGCTGAACGTCATTTTCAGCATGCCGTCGAAGACCTGGCCATTGATCACCAGTTCATGCCCGAGCGGAGCGTCCGGGTCCTGCGCGTCGCCGCTCGGTTCGTCCGCCGGGCGCCAGGCCGCATCGGCCTCGAAACTGCCGTCGAACTGGCCCAGGTAATTGAACAGCACCTGCGCCGGCGCCAGCGCGGCCAGCGCCTGCCGGTCCGCGTCGCAACCCATGTATTTCAGCAGCCCGTAGCCGATGCCCTTGTCGGGAATCGCCCGCAAGTCCTGCTTGACCCGCTTTAACGCCGCATCGAGCGCGCCCAGCGGCGCCAGGCGCACGGGATAGGCGCTGGTGAACCAGCCCACCGTGCGGCTGATATCGAGCTCCTCGAACAGGTCTTCGCGGCCATGGCCTTCCAGTTCGACGAGGAAGCTTTCCTCGCCCGCATGGCGGCACAGCGCGCGTCCCAGCGCCGTCAGCAGCAAGTCGTTGACCTGGGTGCGGTAGGCGGCCGGCGCCTCTTTCAGCAGGCGCCGCGTGGTATCGCGGTCCAGTTGCAGCACCGCGCCGGCGACTTCGCGGCCGCTGCTGGCGCCGCGGCTGTCCGCCAGCGGCAGGCATGCCGGGGTGGCCGCCAGCGCCTGCCAGTAAGGCAATTGCGCGCGCACGGCGTCGCTGGCCGCATGCGCCCGCAGGCGCCGCGACCACGCTTGCAGCGGCGCGCTGGCCGCCGCCAGGCGCAGCGGCTGGCCGGCGGCGCCCTGGCGGCACAAGGTATCGAGATCCTGCAGCAGGATGCGCCACGACACGCCATCGACCACCAGGTGATGCACGACCAGCAGCAGGCGCACGCTGCCATCCGCCATGGACATGAGCACGGCGCGCAGCAGCTGCCCCTGGCGTATGTCCAGGCTGCGCTGGGCCAGCTGGCAATGGCGCTCCACGTCGGCCGCGTCGCGCGCCTCGCGGCGCCACAGCAGCGGCGCGTCCGGCGCCTCGCCATACTGTTGCGACCAGCCCTGCGGACCGTCGCCAAAGCGCAGGCGCAGCGCCGCATGCGTCCGCAGCAGCACGTCCAGCGCCGCCGCGACGACGTCGCCGGCGCCGGCCGCCGACGCGTGCAGCAGCACCGACTGGTTGAAGTGGGCGGGCCGCGCCAGTCGCGCGGCAAAGAAGGCGGACTGGATCGGCAACAGCGGCACGTCATCCCCCGGCACTTCGGCGCTGGCGCCGGCATGGACCGCCACGGCCTGCATCAGGGGCGCCAGCGCGGCGACGCTCTGGCGCTCGAACAGCTGTTTCGGCGTGACGATCCAGCCGGCCTGGCGCAGGCGCGCCACGATCTGCAGGCTCATGATCGAATCGCCGCCCACTTCAAAGAAATTGTCGTCGCGTCCCAGCTGCTCCAGGCCCAGCACGTCACGCCACACCTGGGCCAGCAATTGCTCGGCGGGGCCCTGCGGCGCCGCGCTGCCGCCCTGCTGGAGCGCCTGCGGCGCCGGCAGCGCATTGCGGTCGACCTTGCCGTTCGCATTCAACGGCAGGCTGTCGAGCGCCACGATCACGGACGGCACCATGTAGTCGGGCAGCTGGCGCGCCAGCGCCAGTTTCAGCCCGGCCGGCTGCAGGCCGGCGGGCGCCACGTAGGCCACCAGGCGCAGGTTGCCGTTGACGCCAGGCTGGGCCACGGCGACCGCCGCCAGCACGCCTGGCTGCGCCAGCAATTGCGCCTCGACTTCGCCAAGTTCGATGCGGAAGCCGCGGATCTTGACCTGGTGGTCGATGCGCCCCAGGTATTCCAGCTGGCCGTCGGCCTGCCAGCGCACCAGGTCGCCGGTGCGGTACAAACGCCCGCCGGCGCCATCGAAGGGGTCGGGAATGAAGCGGTCGGCCGTCATGCCCGGACGCCCCAGGTAGCCGCGCGCCAGGCCTTCGCCGCCCAGGTACAGCTCCCCGGGTACGCCCGGCGGCGCCAGGCTCAAGGCGTCATCGAGCACCCACGCGCTGCGCGCGCCCACCGGACGGCCGATGGGCGCATAGGCGCTGCGGCAGCCCGCGTCGACGCCAACCTTCCACACCATCGGCGTGACCACCGCCTCGGTGGGGCCATAGCCGTTGATCAGGAAGCGCGGTTTCAGGGCGCGGCAGACCTGCTCGAAGGCCGCCTGCGGCATCGCCTCGCCGCCAAACGAATACAGTTCCACGGGCGGCGGATTGCCGCTGTGTTCAGCCCATTCGGCCAGCTGCTTTAGGTAGGCCGGCGGAAACCCCGCATTCGTGATGCGTTCGGCGCGCAGGGCCGCATAGGTTTGCTCGGGCGTCCACAGGCTGGCGTCGCGCAGCACCAGCGCGCCGCCGGCGCACAGGGTGGTCAGCCAGCGCTCGTGCGCGCCATCGAAGGCGAACGACAGGAAATGCAGCTCCCGCGAGTGCGGCCCCATTTCATACAGGTCGGCCGTGACGGCGCAATGCATGTCGAGCGGGCCGTGCGTCACCGCCACGCCTTTCGGCTTGCCGGTCGAGCCGGAGGTATAAATCAGGTAAGCCAGGTTGTGCCGGTGCGGCGCCGGCCAGGATGCGGCACCGGCGGCGTCAGCGTCCTGCGCATCGGCCGTCGGCATCAGCAGCAGCGGCACGCCCGCGGGCGCCGCCACGCGGTCCAGCACCTGCTGCTGCGCGATCAGCAGGCAGATGCCGCTGTCGTCCATCATGTAGGCCAGCCGGCCGGCCGGATAGTCGGGGTCCAGCGGCACATAGGCGGCGCCGGCCTTCAGCACGGCCAGCAGCGCAACGATCATGTCGATCGAACGCTCCAGCGCCACACCGACGCGCATTTCGGCGCCGACGCCGTGTGCGCGCAAGCGCCTTGCCAGTGCATGGGCGCGCCGCTCGAGCTGCGCATGGCTGATCTGCTGGCCGCCCATCACGACGGCCGGCGCATCGGGGCGCAGCGCCGCATGCCGCGCAATGCGCTGGTGCACCGGCACAAAGGACACGGCCGGCGCGTCGCTGTGCGCCAGCACGCGCAGCTGCTGCTGCCCGCGCGCATCGGTCAAGGCCAGGCTGCCCAGCGTTTGCTGCGCGCCGAGCATCATCGCGCGCAGCAGCGACAACAGGCTGGCGCCGATCGCGGCCACGCCGGCCGCATCGAAATGCGCCTGGTCGTAACCGTAATGCAGGGCCAGCGTCTCGTTCTGCATGACGGCCAGGGTCAGCGGATAACTGGTCTGCTCGCGCCGCTCGATGGCGCTGAACACGAGGCCATCGGGGGCCGCCCCGGTCAGGGCTTCGTCGACCGGATAGTTTTCAAACACCACCAGGGTGTCGAACAGGCCGCCCGCGCCCTGCCCGGCCCAGCGCTGGATGTCGACCAGCGGCGTGTGCTCATGTTCGCGCGACGCCAGGCTTTGCGCCTGCACCTCGGCCAGCCAGCCGGCCACCGTCTGCGCATGGCGCGGCGTGGCGATCACCGGCAGCGTATTGATAAAGAGTCCCAGCAACTGCTGCGCGCCGGCCAGGTCGCCGGGCCGCCCGGCCACCGTGGCGCCAAAGGCCACCGTGCGCTGGCCCGTATGGCGCTGCAGCAGGATCGCCCACGCCGCCTGCACGACGGTGTTGACCGTCACATGGTGGCGCCGCGCGAAGGCGGCCAGCTGCACGCTTTCCTGGCGCTCCAGTGCCGTGCCGATTTCCGCATGCCCGTCCTGCGCCGCCTCGCAAGGCAGCAGCCCGGCCAGACGCGTGGGTGCAGCCAGCGGCGCGGCCAGCGCGCGCCAGTAGCTTTCGCTGCCGGCCGCGTCCTGCCGCTGCAGCCAGGCGATGTAGTCGCGATAGCGTCCGCCGTGCGTGGCCAGCGGCTGGCCCGCGTAATGGCGCAGCAGCTCGCCCATCAGGCGCGAACTGCTCCAGCCATCGAGCAGCAGATGGTGGTTGGTCCAGATGAAGTGGTGGCGCGAGGCCGAGGTGCGCACCAAGTGCAGGCGCTGCAGCGGCGCCTGCTCCAGCACGAAGCCTTGCGCCAGGTCGCGCTGCGCCAGCGCATCGAGGTCGGCCTGGATGTCGTCGTGGCCGCGCCAGTCCAGTTCCTGCAGCGCGGGACCGGCGTCGCGGCTGACCCATTGCAGCGGCGGCGCGGCCTGCGGCAGGAAAGCCGTGCGCAGGATGTCGTGGCGCGCGATGACGGCCTGCCATGCGGCCGCGAAACGCGCCGCATCCAGGCCATCGATATCGACGCGCAGCTGGTTCAGGTAGGCGCCGTCCTGCGGCGCATACACGCTGTGGAACAGCATGCCGGCCTGCATCGGCGACAGCGGATACAGGTCGGCCAGGCGCGCCACGGGCAAGGCCAGCGCGTCGAGGCCGGCCTGGTCCAGCCGGGCCAGGGGGAAATCGGACGGCGTCACGCCGTGCGCGCCGGAGCAGCAATGCGCGACCAGCGCCACCAGTTCCTGGCGATAATCGTCCATCAGCGCCGCCAGCGCATCGGCGTCATGGCGCGCCGCGCTGAAGCTGAGCGTCAGTTTCAGCACGCCGTCCAGCACTTGCCCGTTGAGCGCCAGTTCATGTCCCAGCGGCGCATCGCTATCCTGCGTCTCGCCGCCCGATTCGGCGGCCGGCGCCCACAGTCCCTGCGGCTCGAAACTGCCGTCGAACTGCCCCAGGTAATTGAAAATCAGCTGCGGCCGCGGCAAGGCGGCCAGCGCGGCGCGCGCCGCATCGTCGCCCAGGTGGCGCAGCAGGCCATAGCCGATGCCGCGGGCCGGCACGTCGCGCAAGTCCTGCTTGACGCGCCGGATGGCGGCTCCCGCCTCGCCCAGCGGCGCCAGGCGCACCGGATACACGCTGGTGTACCAGCCCACCGTGCGGCTGGCGTCGAGGTCATCGAACAGGTCTTCGCGGCCATGGCCTTCCAGCTCGATCACTACCTGCGCCTGTCCCGTGTAGCGGCACAGGGCGCGGCCCAGCGCCGTCAGCAGCAGGTCGTTGACCTGGGTGCGGTAGGCGGCCGGCGCCTCTTTCAGCAAACGGCGCGTGGTTTCGCGGTCCAGCGCCAGGCCCAGGTCGCGCGCATGGCGCGTGGTGTTGGCGCCGTCCGGACGGGCGCAGGGCAAGGCCACCGGCGTATCCCCCAGAGACAGCCAGTAGGGCAGTTCGGCGCGCACGGCCGGCGTGTGCGCATGCTGGCGCAGGCGCAGCGACCACGCCTGCAGGCTGCTGCCGCGCGGCGGCAGCGTCGCGGTGGTGCCGGCCAGCGCGGCGCGGTACGCCGTTTCCAGGTCTTCCAGCAGCACGCGCCACGAGACGCCGTCGACCGCCAGATGGTGCACGGCGAGGAACAGCCGCGTGCTGCCATCGGCCACCGCGATCAGCTGCGCGCGCAGCAGCCGGCCCTGCTCCAGGTCCAGGCTGCGCTGCGCCTCGCGGCAGGCCGCCTCGATGGCGGCGCCATCCTGCGCTGCGCATTGCCACAGCAGCTGTGCCGGCACGGGGCCGTAGCTCTGGCGCCAGGCGCCCGCTTCCGCCTGCCGGAAGCGCAGGCTCAGCGACTGGTGATGCGCGACGAGCGCCTGCAGCGCCCGTTCCAGCGCGCCCGCATCGAGCGCGCCATTCGCCCGCATGAGCAGCGACTGGTTCCAATGGTGGCGCTGCGGGATGGCGGCGGCAAAGAAATCGAGCTGGATCGGCAGCAGCGGCACTTCGCCCTGTGCGTCTTCAGGCGCCGCCGGCGCGGCCTGCAGCGGCTGCGCCACCAGCGCCAGGGCCGCGATGCTCTGGCGTTCGAACAGCTGCTTCGGCGTCAGCTTCCAGCCCGCCTGACGCGCGCGCGCGACGATCTGCAGGCTGAGGATGGAGTCGCCGCCCAGTTCAAAGAAGTTATCCTCGCGCCCCACCCGTTCCAGGCCCAGCACTTCGCACCACAGGCGGGCCAGCATGTTTTCCACCTCGCCCTCGGCCGGCGCATGCTCCGCGTCGGCGCCAAACTGCGCGGCCGGCAGCGCCTTCCGATCGAGCTTGCCGTTGCCATTCAGGGGCAGGCGCGGCAGCGCGACGAGCGCCGACGGTACCATGTAGTCGGGCACGCGCACGGCCAGCGCCGCGCGCAGCGCCGCCGTGTCCAGTGTTGCGGGCGTGACATAGGCCACCAGGCGCAGGCCCTGGCCGGACGCCTGCGCCACCACCACCGCCTCGGCCACGCCGGGCTGCTGCAGCAATTGCGCCTCGATCTCGCCCAGCTCCACGCGCAAGCCGCGTATCTTGATCTGGTGATCGATGCGGCCCAGGTATTCCAGCGCGCCGTCGGCGCGCCAGCGCACCAGGTCGCCGGTCCGGTACAGGCGCGCGCCGCCCCCGTCGAACGGGTCGGGCACGAAACGCTCGGCGCTCAGGCCCGGACGGTGCAGGTAGCCGCGCGCCAGGCCCACGCCGCCCAGGTACAATTCGCCCGCCACGCCGGCCGGCGCCAGGTTCAGGCTGTCGTCCAGCACATAGCTGCGCAGGTTGGCGATCGGACGCCCGATGGGCACCACGGCGTCGCCCGCGCGGCAATGCCACCACGTGACGTCGATGGCTGCCTCGGTGGGACCGTACAGGTTATGCAGCTGCGCCTGCGGCAAGACGGCCAGGGTGCGGTCCTGCAAATCGGCCGGCAGCGCCTCGCCGCTGCAGATGACCGTGCGCAGGCTGGCGCAGGCGCCCGGCGCCAGGTCGGCGACAAACGCCTGCAGCATCGACGGCACGAAATGCATGGTGGTGACGCCATGCCGTTCGATCTGCGCCGCCAGCAGCGCGGGGTCGCGGTGCTCGCCCGGCCCGGCCACGGCCAGCCGCGCGCCGTACATCAGCGGCCAGAAAAATTCCCATACCGAGACGTCAAAGCTGAACGGCGTTTTCTGCAGCACCGTGTCGCCCGCGCCCAGCGCATACGCCTGCTGCATCCAGACCAGGCGGTTGTACAGCGCGTCATGGCGGTTGGCCGCACCCTTCGGGCGGCCGGTGGAGCCCGACGTGTAGATCACATAGGCGAGGTTTTCCCCATGCAGCGCCACGCGCGGATTACCCTGCCCGCCGTCCGCGTACGCCGCCTGCTGGTCCAGCATCAGCAAGGGCGGCAGGTGCACCGGCAAGGCGTCCAGCACCGGCGCATGCGTCAGCAGCAGGCTGACCGCGCTATCGTCGAGCATGTAGGCAATGCGTTCGGCCGGGTACTCCGGGTCGATCGGCACATAGGCGCCGCCCGCCTTCATCACGGCCAGCAAGCCCACCACCATCTCGACGGAGCGCAGCAGCGCCAGGCCGACGCGCACTTCCGGCCCCACGCCGAGGGCGATCAGACGATGCGCGAGGGCGTTGGCGCGCCCGTTCAAGGCTGCATAGCTGAGTACCTCGTCGCCAAACAGCAGCGCGTCCGCCTGCGGCGTGGCCGCCGCCTGGCGCTCGATCAGCAGGTGCACCGCCTCGGGCGGCGCGTACGGCTGGTCGCAGCGGCTCCAGGCCAGCAGCGCCGCCCGTTCGGCCGTCTCCTGCAGCGGCACATCGCCGAGCGCGCACTGCGGCGTGTCGACCAGCGCCCGCAGCAGCGCCAGGTAGTGGCGCGACAGGCGCGCGATGCTGGCCTGCTCGAACAGTTCCACGGCGTAGGCAAAACTGGCCGACAAGTTACCATCGGCCCGTTCCTGGGTGTCGAGCGTGAGCTCGAACTTGGCCGCCTGGCGTCCCAATTCGTACGGCACCGCCGACAGCCCCGCCAGCCGGACCTCGCCGCGCGGCTGCAGGTGCTGGTGATTGAACAGCAACTGGAACAAGGGCGGGTGGCTCAGGCTGCGTTCCGGCTGCAAGGCATCGACCAGCACGTCGAACGGCAAGTCCTGGTGCGCCTGCGCGCCCAGCGCGGCGTCGCGCACCTGCAGCAGCAATTGCTCCAGGGTCGTGCGTCCATCGAGACGCGTATCGATGATCAGGGTATTGACGAAAAAGCCGATCACGCCCTCGGTCTCGACCCGGTTGCGGTTGGCCATCGGCACGCCGATGCGCAGCGCCTGCTGGCCCGTGTGCCGGTACAGCAGCGCCTTGAAGGCAGCCAGCAGCAGCATGAACACGGTGGCGCCGTGGCGCTGCGCACTGCGATGCAGCTGCGCGCCCAGCTCGGGCGGCAGCGCGAAATCGAAGCGCGCGGCATGGTAGTCGGGCTGCGCCTGGCGGGGATGGTCGGCCGGCGGCTGCAGCACCGGGTGCTCGTCGCCCAGGCGCGCCGTCCAGTAGGCCAGCTGCACATCGCGCTCGCCCGCATCGAGCCAGTGGCGCTGCCACGCGGCATGGTCGGCATACTGGATCGGCAACGGCGCCAGCGCCGCGGCGCCGCCATCCTGCGCCGCCTGGTACAGCGCGCCGAATTCCTCGATCACCAGCTGGATCGACCAGCCATCCGAGACGATGTGGTGCATGACCACCAGCAGCACGTGCTCCTCGTCGGCCAGCCGCACCAGCATCGCGCGCAGCAGTGGCGCGCTGGCCAGATCGAATGGGGCCTGGTTGAAATCGTCGGCGATGCGCGCCAGCCGCGCCTCGCCATCGTCGACGCCGCGCAAGTCCGCGTGCGCCAGCCGCAGCGCCATCGGCGGCGCGATGCACTGCTCGGCCAGGCCATCCGCGTCGGCCACGAAATACGTGCGCAGCGATTCATGGCGCGCGATCAGCGCGTCGAAAGCGCTCTGCACGGCGGCTGCCTGCAGGCGCCCGCGCAGGCGCAGGCCGCCCGCGATATGGTAGGCGCTGCTGGCCGGATCGAGCTGCCACAGGAACCACTGGCGCTGCTGGGCGAAAGACAGGGGCGCGCGCGTGAGCGCCTGGCGGCGCGGCGGGATGGGCAGCTGCGCCTGCGTGATGCCCTGCTCGCTCATTTTCTTGTGGAAGGCGCGCCGCTGTTCCGGCGTCAGGGCGCTGAAACGTTCGGCCAACTGCAGTGCGATATCGGTTTGCATGATCAGGTCGACTCCAAGATATCGAGGAATGACGCGAGATCATCCATCTTCGATTGTTGTGAAGCTTGTTGCTGCAAGGTGGCGACTTCGGCGGCCAACAGGGACAAGGATTTGGTTTCAAACACGGCGCGCAGCGGCAGCGACACGGCCAGCGCCAGGTTCAGGCGCGACACCAGCTGCACGGCCAGCAGCGAATGCCCGCCCAGCGCAAAAAAGTTGTCGTCACGCCCCACGCGCGGCACGCCCAGCAGCGCGCTCCAGATGGCCGCCAGCGCCTGTTCCAGCTCGCCCTGCGGCGCCGCGTACGCTTCGCTTTCCAGCTGCGGCGCCGGCAGCGCGCTGCGCTCCACCTTGCCCGCCGGGCTCAATGGCAGGCGCGCCAGCGCCACGATGGCCGCCGGCAGCATGTAGTCGGGCAGCGCCGCCGCCAAGGCCGCGCGCAAGGCTTCCACCGATATCTGTTGCGGACTCACATACGCCACCAGGCGCGCGCCAGCCGCGCCCTCCTGCGCCACCACCACCGCTTCGCGCACGCCCGGCTGCGCCAGCAGCTGCGCCTCGATCTCGCCCAGCTCCACGCGGAAGCCGCGGATCTTGATCTGGTGGTCGATGCGTCCCAGGTAATCGAGCTGTCCGCCACGCCAGCGCACCAGGTCGCCCGTGCGGTACAGGCGCGCGCCGGGCGCGCCATGCGGGTCCGGCACGAAACGCTCGGCCGTCAGCGCCGCGCGGCCCAGGTAGCCGCGCGCCAGCAGGGCGCCGCCGATGCACAGCTCACCGGCAGCACCCGGCGGCACCAGAGACATATCCGCGTCGAGCACCTGCAGCGCGCGTCCCGCCAGCGGCAGGCCGATCGGCATCTGCGCCGGCGCCGCGCCATCGAGGTAGGGCGCGCAATCGAGCGTGGCCGCCGTCACCGTCGCCTCCGTCGGACCGTAGGTGTTGAGCAGGCGGATATGCCGCATGCCCGCCTGGCGCCACGCCTGCAGCGCTTCCGGCGGCATCGCCTCGCCGCCCGCGTGCACCTGGCGCAGCGCGCCGTAGTCGCGCGGGCCCTGCAGCGCAAAATCCTGCGCCAGCAGCGACCAGTACGCCGTCGTCAGGTCGGCCACGCTGATGCGGTAGCGGTGCAGCGCCTGGTAAAACGTCTCGCTGTCCCATAATTCCGGGCCGCGCAGCACCAGCGCCGCGCCGATGCACAGGGTGGGCCAGGCCTGTTCGACGAAGCCGTCGAAGTTCAGGGTCGAGAATTGCAGCACGCGGTCCTGCGCCGTCAGGCCGAAGAAGCCGACGGACACCTGCGCATGCCGGCTCAGGGCCTGGTGCGCGATGCCCACGCCCTTCGGCTTGCCCGTCGAGCCGGAGGTATAAATCACGTAGGCCAGCTGCTGCGGCAGCGGCGCATGGCCGGGGTCGTGCTCCAGCGCCGACGGCCGCTCCACCAGCTGCACCGGCAGGTTCGCCGGCAGTATCAGGCGCGGCAGCACCGACGCCTGCGTCAGCAGCAGCGCCATGCCGCTGTCGGCGATCATGTAGGCCAGGCGTTCGGCCGGATAGCCGGGATCGAGCGGCACGTAGGCGGCGCCCGTCTTGAGGATGGCCAGCAGGCCGGCCAGCATGTCGACCGAGCGCTCGACGGCGATGCCGATGCGTACTTCCGGCCCCGCGCCCTGCGCCAGCAGCGCATGCGCGAGGCGGTTGGCGCGCAGATTCAGGGCGCGGTAGCTGAGCGCCTCGTCCTCGTGCAGCAGCGCCAGCGCATCCGGATGCAGCACGGCCTGCAGCTCGAACTGCGCGTGCACGGGCAGGTCGTTCCACGGCCCGCCTTCGTTGCGGCCCTGGCGCAGCAGGGCCGTGCCCTGCGCGGCGGACAGCAGGCCCCTGCCATCGAGTACGGCGTCCGGCCGCTCCAGCATCGCGGCCAGCACGTTGACGAAATAGCTGGCCAGCGCCGCGATGCCGGCGCCGTCAAACAGGGCTGTGCGGTACTCCAGGCTGGCCGTCACGCCATCGGCGCCGATGGCGACATCGAGCGACAGGTCGAACTTGGCCTCGACCTGCGCTTCCGACAGCAGGCTGACGCACAAGCCGTCGAGCACGGGCACGGCGGAAGCGGCTGCACCTTCGTGGCGCAGGTTGAACAGGACCTGGAACAGCGGATTGCGCGACAGGTCGCGTTCGATGCGCATCGCATCGAGCAGCAGCTCGAATGGCAGCTCGGCGTGGTTCAGCGCGGCCAGCGCCTCGCCGCGCACGCGGCGGCACAGGGTGCGCGGCGTCAGGCCGGGCGCCAGGCGCGCGCGGTAGACCTGGGTGTTGACGAAAAAGCCGATCAGCTCATGCACTTCGTGGCGATTGCGGCCCGCGTTCGGCACGCCGACGGCGAAGTCGCGCTGGCCGCTCAGGCCTGCCAGCACGAGCTGCCAGGCCGCCATCAGGATCACGAACGGCGTGCACTGTTCGGCGCGGCAAAACGCCAACGCCGCGCCGGCCAGCGCCGGCGGCAGCGCAAACGCGTGGCTGCCGGACGCCTGCACGGGCGCGGGGCCGTCGGCCAGCACCGGCAAATTCAGCGCAGGCACGTCCTGCCCCAGGTAGGCCGTCCAGTAGGCCAGCTCCTCATCCAGGTGCGCACCCTGCAGCATGGCGCGCTGCCAGGCCGCATAGTCGGCATACTGCAGCGGCAGCGCCGGCAGACCCGGCATGCCCGCCTGCGCGGCGCGGTAGGCCTGCGCCAGGTCGCGGATCAGCACCGGGTTGGACCAGGCGTCCGAGACGATGTGGTGCATGCTCAGCATCAGTACGGCGTGTTCGCGGCCGCAATCGATCAGGGTCGCGCGCAGCAGCGGCGCGGCGCCCAGGTCGAACGGCGTATCGGCTTCGCGCCGCAGGCGCGCCGCAAGCCATTCGACGGCAGCGGCATCCGTCGCGGGCGCCGTCTCGCGCACCAGCGCCAGGCTGACATGCTCCTCGACGATCTGCAGCGGCAAGCCGTCGCGCTCCTCGAAACGCGTGCGCAGCACGGCATGGCGCTGCACCAGCGCGCGCAGCGCCGCCTGCAGGGCCGCGCCGTCGCACGGGCCTTCCAGGCGAAACGCGCGGCACAGGTTGTATGCGGTCGAGCGCGATTCGTAGCGCTGCAAAAACCACAGGCGCTGTTGCTGGAACGACAGCGGTGCGGCGCCATCGCCGTCGACGGCGCGCGGCAGGATCGCATCGACGCCATCGGTTTCATCGTCGAGCAGCAGGGCAAGCAATTGGTCTTGGTTGGTGGTCATGGAGGCGTCGGTGTACGAGGGGATAAGCCGCCCGGCCTGGACCGGGCGGCGGCCGTCTGGGCTTACAGCTTCAGGCGCAAGGTCACCGCCAGGGCGCGCGGCTCGCCGATCACGTTGCCGTTTTGCGGCGTATTGATGCGCTGGTAGTAATGGCGGTCGAACAGGTTGCTGACATTGAGCGCCAGGGTGGCGCGCGCGTTGATGGCCCAGGCGGCATGCGCGTCGACGGTGGCATAGCCGCCCTGCGCCAGCTGGGCGCCGCCCAGCACCGCGAAGCTGTTGTAGAAGCGGCTGACGGCCGTCACGCCGCCGCCGACGCTGAAGCGGCGCCAGTCGCCGGCAAACGCGTAATTGCTGCCAAAGCGCAGCATGTGGCGCGGCGCGATGGCTGAAAAGGCGCTGGAATCGAGGCCGTCCAGGCTTTCCAGCTCATGCGAATTGATATAGGTATAGCCGCCATACACATCCCATCCCGGCTGCAGGCGTCCGTTGACCTGGGCTTCCAACCCCTGGTTGCGCGTCTTGCCGCGGGCGATGTAGTAATCGACGCCGCCGGGCACCAGCACGGACTGGGCGCGGCCGCTTTCGCTGACGCGGAACAGCGCCAGCGAGCCGCTCAGCGCGCGGTCGGCGCTCTCGCCCTTGACGCCCAGCTCGTACTGCTTGCCCTTCAGGGGATTGAGCGGCCTGCCATCGCGCCCGGCGAAGGCCTGCGGCTGGAACACGTCGACATAGCTGGCATACAGCGAGTAGTCGCGGCTCAGGTCATAGATCAGGCCCAGCTGCGGCGAGATCTTGCCTGTCGCCTCGTTGCGGCTTTCCACCGAACTGTCCGGCGTGTAGTCCTGCGTGCGGCCCTTCCACCACGACGCGCGCGCGCCCAGCACCAGGGTCAGCGGATCGGTGAGACTGAAACGCGCATTCGTGTAGACGCCGTACTGCTCCGAGCGCAGGTTCTGCCCTTCCCCCAGCGGCAGGAAATCCGGACGGGGAAAGTCATGGCGCGGCTGGAAGATATCGACCTTCTCGTCGAATTCGCCACGGTAGTACGGCGAGGCGAAACGCATGCTGTTGTAGTTGGCGCCCACCAGCAGCTGGTGACGGCGGCCGAACAGCGCGAACGGTCCGCCGGCGTTCAGGTCGACGCCGTACTGGCGCTGGCGGTCCTTGCCGCCGCCCACATACAGCTGCACCAGCTTATCCGCCGGGTCGACCGGGTTCCACGGATAGGCCTGGATGCGATCGAGGCCGCTTTCCTGCCAGTTGGCGGACAGGCGCCCGCTCCAGTCATTGGCCATTTTGTGCTCGAGTTCAGCGAAGGCGTTGGTGGTGCGGTACTGGTCCAGGTTGAAATTGGCGCCGATATTCGTCTTGCGCGGTATATCGGGCAGCGACAGCACCGGCTTGCCGCTCGACAGGTCGAGCATGGCGGGATAATTCCACGGCTGTTCGGCGGCGCGCACGTATTGCGTGCTGGCGCCCACGGTCAGGCGCGTGGCCGGGCTGAACGCATAGTCGGCCACGCCATACAGCGTGTGGCTGCGCTCATGCGCATAGTCATAGAAAAAGTCCTTGTCCTGCAGTACGCCGACCACGCGGCCGCGCAAGGTGCCCTCGGCGTTCAGCGCCGCACCCACGTCGAATTCGGCGCGGCGCTTGTTCCACGAACCGAGGCTCAGTTCGGCCGTGGCGCGCAGTTCGCTGGTCGGGCGCTTGCGCACCAGGTTGATGCTGCCGCCGGTGCCGCTGGTGCCCGCATACAGCGCGGCCGGCCCCTTGAGCACTTCGACGCGCTCGAACAGGGCCAGGTCGGATGAGGCGCTGACGCGGAAATCGTAGGTGGTGGGCACGCCGTCGAGCTGCACCGAATTGATTTCATAGCCGCGCGCATAAAAGATGGCGCGGTTGGCGTCCTTGTTTTCCACCGTCACGCCTGGCGCATGGCGCAGCGCGTCGGACAGGGTGAGCAGGTTCTGCTGCTCGATCTGGTCGCGCGTGACCACGCTGACCGATTGCGCAATTTCGCGCATCGCCAGCGGCAGCTTGGAGCCGACGCGCACGCGCGGATTGCCGCTTGATTCGTCCGCGCTGCCGCTGACCACCACCTCCTTCAGGGTCACCTCGTCCTGCTGCGCCCAGGCGGCGCCAGCGGCCGAGAAGGCCGAGAATGCGGACAACAGCGCCATGCGCCGGGCGCCTCTTTTCTGTACTGCGGACATCAACATCTCCTCGAATCGTGCATGGAAAAATCGGATTTCAACAGGCGTGCGCGCTTTCCCTGCGGGAGCGGGAGCCGGCGCCGGGATGGCCCCACTGGCGGCGCTGCTCCAGCATGGCGTCGGCGATCTCCTGCGAGCGGATCGCCAGCACCGACAGCAGGGTGTCGCTCAGGCCGTGCGTGTCTTCGCAGCAGCCTTGCAGGAAGATGCCCGCCGCGCAGTCCTGCGGTCCGCGCAGCCGGTAGTCGCGCGCCACGTCGCCGGCGTCGAACCACTGGGCCAGCGGCGCCAGCAAACGCCGGTGCGTCTGGCGCTGATAGCCGGTGGCCAGCACCACGGCGTCGTAGCGGCAGGTACCGGACGGGCCGCCATCGCCATGGCGCAGCTCCGCCAGCAGGGCGCCGTCGTCGCCGCCGCGCAGGTTGGCCACTTCATGCTCGAACAGCACGCGGTGGCGTTCGCTGCCGCGCACCTTCTGCTGGTACAGCAAGTCGTAGATGCGCTCGATGAGGCCCGTGTCGACCACCGCGTAATTGGTGTTGCTGAGGTCATCGATCAGGCTGCGCCGCGCGTCGGAACTGCGCTGGTACACATAGTCCGTATATTCGGGATTGAAGATCTGGTTGACGAAGGCGCTGTCGTCGGCCGGGCGCAGCACGGCGTTGCGCGCGATCAGGTCGACCTGCATGCCGGGGCCGCGCGCGATCAGGTCGAGAAAGATCTCGGCCGCGCTCTGTCCCGCGCCGACCACGGCCACGCGGCGCGGCGCGGGCAAGGCGGCCAGCCCCGCCAGGTAGCGCGAGGAATGAAACACGCGCGCGTCGTCGCGCCAGGCGGCGAACACCGGCGGGATGTGCGGCGCGCCGCCCACGCTGAGCACCACGTTGCGCGCATAGCGCAGGCGCTCGGCGCCGCCATGCTGGCGCGAGCGCACGCACAGATGATCGAGCACGCCATCGCGCAGCACCGGTTCGACCGCCACCACTTCTTCGCCATAATGGCAATCGGCCGCGAAACGCCCCGCCGCCCAGCGCAGGTAGTCGTTGAATTCGTGGCGACTCGGATAAAACGTCTTCAGGTTGATGAAGTCCTGCAGGCGCCCGTGCTGCTGCAGGTAATTGATGAAGGTGTAGGGGCTGGCCGGATTGCGCAGGGTGACCAGGTCCTTCAGGAACGAGATCTGCATGCGGCTGTCGTCGAGCAGCATGTCGCCATGCCAGACGAAGTCGGGCTTCTGCTCGATGAAACAGGCGTCGAGCGCGCCGTCGGCGGGGGCCGCCTCGCGCAAGGCGATGGCCAATGCCAGGTTGGACGGGCCGAAGCCGATGCCGATCAGGTCATGCACGAGGTAATTGGCTTGCATGGTCACTCGCTTCGCGTGGCAAGGTGGTTGAAATAGGACAGCTCGTGTTCCGCCACGCCGGGCGGCACCAGGCGCCGTTCGCCGAAGAAGCGCTCGCGCAGCAGGGTCACCAGCATGGCGCGCTTGTGCGGGAAATCGAATTCCTTGATCTTGGCAAAGCCGTTGCGGTCCAGGTTATTGATCTGCTGGTGGTGGTCGGCGCGCGGTTCGCCGACGATGCGCTGGGTGCGCACGTCGTCGAGGAAGATGTAGTGCATCAGCGACGGCAGCCAGGCCGTCACCCAGGGGCGGCCGCGCACGTCTTCCTCGCCGATCAGCACATGCCAGCCACGGTCGAAGTCCGCCGCCTCGCAATACGGGCCGATGCGGTTTTCCCTGGCCCAGTAGACTTCGAAATAGCCGAACGGCCTGCCGTCGGCGCAGCCGATCAGCGGCAGCATGTGCGGGTCCGCCTGCAATTGCTCGAGGTAGGCGCGGTGCTTGGCCAGGTCGCCTTCCTCCTGCCAGAAATGCGCCACGCGCGGGTCGTTCATCCAGCGGTGGAAGGTGGCCAGGTCGCCGTCGATGTCGACAGTGCGCAGCGACAGCACCTGGTTCAGCCAGGGTATGTGGCGCGCATACACCTGGCCGGACGGCTTGGGCGCGCGCAGCGGGTGGCGCTGGCCATTGCTCATGACATATTGCAAGGGATAGGCGCCGCTGCCTGGCCGCGTCAGCCAGAGGCCGGACTCTTGCCAGAAGCGCTGGGCCGGCAGCTGCAGCATGCCGGCGCCCGCGTCCAGCGCCGCGCCCTGCAGCAATGGCGCGGCCAGCGCCGCCGGCGCGCCCGCCAGCTGCACGCCGGCTTCGCCCGGATACAGCGCGAACGCCGTTTCACAGGCGGCCAATGCCGCGTCGCGCGCCAGCGCGCCCTCGCCGCCGGACTGCAAGGTGAGCTGCAGTCCGGACGCGGCGCCGGCCATCTGCCAGCGCTGCACGGCCGCGCCGTCCAGCGTGACGATCAATTGCGCGCCATCGACGGCGGTGTACAGGGCCGCCGCCCCGGCGCGCTGCGTGACAAATTCCCTCGGGTGATGCTGTACGTTCTCGGCCATGTTGATATCCTCGTTCTGAATCACTGATGGGTTGCAGGTAACAGGTGACAGGCAAGCGGCAGGGCCGCGTCAGGCCGCGCTCAGGTCCGCCGCGCTGTCGCGCACGCCGCGCGCCACGGCCAGCGGCTGCAGCACGCCACCGTCGCAGCGCAGCACGCGGTCGGCCACGCCAAAATAGCGGTCGTCATGACTGATGGCGATCACGGTCTTGCCGCCGCGGCGCAGTTCCGGCAGCAGCTCGCGGTAAAAGAAGTCGCGGAATGGCGGGTCCTGGTCGGCCGCCCACTCGTCGAGCAGCAGGATGGGGCGCTGTTCCACATGCGCCATCAGCAGCGCCAGGCGCTTGCGCTGTCCCTGCGACAGGCGCACGGTGGACAGGCGGCCGTCGTGCAGCGCGACCTTGCGCTCCAGGCGCAGGCGCTGCAAAAAGGCCTGCGCCAGCGCCGGGTCGAACGTGCCGAGCGGCCCGACCAGTCCCTGGAACAGGTGGAAATTCGAGAACACGGTGGAAAAATGGCTGCGGTACCAGGCGCTGTTGCCGGCGCCGGCCTCCTTGCCCAGCAGCTCGATGCGCCCTGCCGACGGCTGGTACAGCCCCGTCAGGATGCGCGCCAGCGTCGATTTGCCGCTGCCATTGCCGCCGACGATGAAGAGGATTTCGCCTGACGTCAGCTGCAGGTTGACCGGTCCCAAACGGAAGCCGTATTCATCGCTGGCATGCGGATACTGGTACTGCACGTCCTGCAGCAGCAGCAGCGGCAGGCCCGGCGCCACCGGCGCGGCGGCAGGCTGCACGTCGAAGCCGGCGCGATGCGCCTCGAGCGCCAGGCTGTCGATCTTTTCCAGCGCCACGCTGCCCGACAACAGCATCGGCAAGCCTTCGACCAGGTCGTTCAATGGCATGCGCAGGAACATCAGCACCAGCACGAAGGCCACCACGGCCTGCGCCGGCACGGCGAAATAATCGCCGGCGACGAACATCAAGCCGGCCAGGCCGAGGATCAGTACGGCGCCCCAGTTCAGGCTGAAGATCCAGTAACGGTCGGCGCGCACTTCCAGCCGGCGCGCCCGTTCGGCGGCCGGCGTGAAGTCCTGCTCGAAGAACAGCTGCTTGCGCGTGGCGTTCAAGGCCAGCTCGCAGCGCCCTTCGATGGCGCCCTCGTAGCCGGCAAAGATCGCGTCATCCGTTTCGCGCACCTGCTTCATCAATGCGCGCATGCGCAGCATCATGACTTGCGCAAACAGGGCGCCGCCGCCCACGGCGACAATGGTCAACAGGAATAGCTGCCACGACAGCCAGGCCAGATAAACAAAGCCGCCCAGCACCAGCACACCGTTGTACAGCACGAAGGGCAGGCGGTTGAAGGCCATGCCGATGGCCGCCACGTCCTTGGTCAGCGCCGCATACAGGGCCGCCGCGCCTATCTGCTCGAGGCGCTCGATGCCCGTATCGAGCACGCGCTTGAGCATGACCAGGCGCATTTCGTACACCACCCGGTGGCCGAGCGCCGTCAGCAGGGCCTGGGAGGCGAAACCGCAGACGAACAGCACCAGCAGCAAGGCGCCAAAGACGAGGGCCCAGTGCGCACCCGGCGTTGCCGGTGCGGCGATGCGCTGGTTGATCGCACTGATCAGGCCGATGCCAGCCAGCGCGCTGCACACGCTGGCCACGGAAGTAAGCAGCAGCAAGACGCGGAAGCGCCGGATCAGGGACAGGAAAACGTTCATGCAAACAGCCTCAAATCAGAAGGACATCGGTGAGAGAAGTAGTGCCGAATCAGTTACATTTGATGTTAATGAGAATAAGAATGCAAATGAGAATGCTTCACATTTACATTTGAATGATAATAGATGAGAATTGTTATTACCGCAACCAAAGCATGTATTTATTTATACGTGTCGAGCCACGAAGAATCGATGACCATGTCCCTGCCCCTGCACGCCCCGAACCCGCACCATTGCCTGATCGGCCCCCTGCCCCAGCTGTTCCACGGCGAGCTGGCCGCGTATGGGGCGGCGCTGGCCGTGGCCGACTCCACCGCTCCCGCTGGCACCGTGCTCGCGGCCTTCCTCGACGGCCCGCAGCTGCCGGCGGCGCTGGCCCGGTTTGCCCTGCGCTTTCCCGGCGCCCATCCGAAGGCGCTGGCGTCGACCTGGTCCAAGCTGTATTTCAACGCCCTGCTCGTGCCCGTGCTGGCGGCATCGGCCGCCTGCGGCTGGCGCTTCCCACTCGCCCCCGGGCGCGTGCGTTTCCTGGCCGCTGCCGATGGCGCGCCGCTGCGTTTCCTGCTGGAAGACGCCGGCGCGGCATCGCCCGATCTGGACAGCGCCGCGCGCCTGCAGCCGCTGGTGCGCGGTCACTTGGCGCCGGTGGTGGACGCGCTGGCCAGGCAATGCCGTTTGGCGCCGCGCCTGCTGTGGAACAATGCCGCCGTGATCGCCGAGGAAACGCTGCTGCAATGCCAGATGCTGATGGGATCGCAGCCGCGCATCGCCGCCGACCTGGCCTTCCTGTGCGCCAGCGCGCAGTGGCCGGACCGGCTTGCCAACCCCATGCACCAGCCCACGCGCCTGGTGGCCAACGTGCGCCAGCGCCAGCTGTGCTGCCTGCGCTACCGGCTGCGGCTCGATTTCTGCGCCGACTGTCCGCTCGACTGCAGGCAGCGCCAGGCGGCGCAGCGCAATCTCCGCTAGGCCGGCGCGCCCTGGCGCAGCGCCGCGCGCGCCTCCGGCGTCATGCCGGCCAGCTGGCGCCGCAGCCCCGCCACCTGCTCCAGGCGGCCCGCCTCGCCCTCGAGCGCCGACAAGGCGCGCGCCAGCGCCGCCGGCGTGGCGTGGTCGAACACCAGGCCAGGGGCGAACTCCAGCTGCAGCGCCTTGCGGATGCGGCCCACCAGCTTGATCACCAGCAGCGAATGTCCGCCCAGCGCAAAGAAATCCTCATCCGCGCCCGGCGCATCCTGCTCCAGCACCTCGCCCATCAGGTACGCCAGCAGCCACTCGAGGGCGGAAACGGGCCCGGTGCGCGGCAACTGCGGCGCCTGCCGCGGGCGCGGCGCGGGCAGCGCGCGCAGGTCGACCTTGCCATTGCCCAGGCGCGGCAACTGCGGCAGCACCACGATGGCCGCCGGCAGCATCACCTCGGGCAGGCAGGCGCGCAGGGCCGCATGCCAGGCCTCTTCCTGCCCCTGCTGTCCCTCGTGCGCCACCACCCATGCCACCAGATGGCGCCCGCCGTCCTCGCCACGCGGGGCGACCACGGCCTGGCGCACGCCGGGCAGGGCCAGCAGCGCCGCCTCGACTTCGCCCGGCTCGACGCGAAAGCCGCGCAGCTTGACCTGATGGTCGGCGCGCCCCGCCAGTTCCAGGCCGCCATCGGGCAGGTAGCGCGCCAGGTCGCCGGTACGGTAGAGTTTTTCGCCCGCCAGCAGGGGATCGGCCACGAACAGCGCGCCGGGCCGGTTCAGGTAGCTGCGGCACAGCTGCGCGCCACCCACATGCAGCTCCCCCAGCGAGCCGGTGGCGGCCAGCGCGCCATGGCTGTCGAGCACCAGCACGCGGCAATTGGCCAGCACCCGCGTCAGCGGCAGCACGGCCGGCAACGGCGCGGCGAGGTCCGGCGCGTGCGTCATGACGCCGACGGTGGTCTCGGTGGGGCCGTAGTGGTTGAAGACGCGGCTGGCCGGCGCCAGTGCATGGATGCGCTGCAGCAGGCGGCGCGGCGCGGCCTCGCCGCCCAGCACGATGGTGGCCGGCAGCGCCGCATCGTGTTCGTCGAGCAGCGCGTCCAGGTGCGATGGCACGATCTTCAGGCAATCGATGCGGCCGTCGCGGATGAAGCGCGCAAACGCGGCCGGCGCCTGCATGTCCTGCGCATCGGCCACCACCAGGCAAGCGCCATGCAGCAGCGCGCCGAACAGCGCCGTGTTGCCCAGGTCCGCCGCCAGCGCGGAACTGAGGGCAAAGCGCCGCGCGCCGTCCAGGCCCAGCTGCTCGCTGGCCGCCAGCGCGTAATTGAGCAGGTGCCGGTGCTCCACCACCACCCCCTTCGGCGCACCGGTCGAGCCGGAGGTGTACAGCACGTACGCCGCCTGCGTCGCGTCGGGCTGCTGCTCCGGCGCCGTCGCCGGCCAGGCTTGCAGCTGCGGCGCGATGGCGGCCAGGGACACGCAGCGCACGCCGCCGCGCCGGCCCTCCTCCCCCGGCGTCAGCAGCAGCACCGGCCTGGCGTCGCCGAGGATCGCCTCCGTGCGCGCGGCAGGCCACTCCGGCTCCAGCGGCAGGTAGGCGCCGCCGGCGCGCATCACGGCCAGCAGCGCCACGACCAGTTCGCCGCTGCGCGGCAGGGCCAGCGCCACGATGCTTTCGCTGCCCACGCCCTGCGCGCGCAGCCAGTGCGCCAGGCGGTTGACGCGTTCGTCCAGCTGCGCATAGTCGAGCTGCATGTCGCGCGCCTGCAGCGCCGGCGCGCCGGGCGTCAGGCGCGCCCAATCGCCGATCCGTTCGGGCAAGGTGCGCGCGCCATAGCGCACAGCCGGGCCGTTCAGGGCCAGCAGCGCTTCCCGTTCGTCAACGCCCACCAGCGGCAAGGCGGAAATGGCTTGCGCGGCGCATACCTCCAGTCCCGCCAGCAAGGTGGCCAGCTGTTCCAGCAGCCGGCTGGCCGCCGCCGCGCCGTAGCACGGTGCGTGGCGCACGCTCAGGCGCCGCGCCGCCCCGGCCTGGTCCAGCTCGACCATCAGCGCCAGTTCGAAGATGTCCGCGCTGGCCGGCAGCGGGCCGCAGGCAAATGAGGCGCCGCCGGCCTGCGCGCCGGCCGGCAGTTCGCCCAAGGCGAAGCCCGCGCTGAAATGCGCATCGCCATGCGGTGCCGCCACGGGCGCGAATTCCTGCGCCTCCACGTGCTGCTCCAGCATGGCGGCGCAGCGCGACAGCCAGTCGCCGAACGGCTCGTCGAGCGACAGGCCGATATCGAGCGGCAGGATCTTTTCAAAGACGCCGACGGCGTCGTCCATCACCGCATAGTCGCGGCGGCAGTCATGCTGCCAGCCGGCGCTGAACGTCCCGTGTCCCTGGATGCGCGCCAGCAGCGCCCACCACGCCGCCTGCAGCAGCGCCACCAGCGGCACGCCGAAGGCTTCGGCCAGCCGGCCCAGGCTGGCCGCCACCGGCGCGGACAGCTCGCGCGATTGCGCGGCGCGCCCCGCTCCCGCCGCCGCGCCGTCGCGGTAGGCGAGCCGCAGCGCCGGCTGCCGGCCCGCACCGGCCCAGTAGGCGCGCCCGGCCTGGGCCTCCTCATTTTGCTCGATGTCGCGCCGCCATTCCACGAATTCGGCGTACTGCAACGGCTCGTCCAGCGCCGCGCCGTCATACAGGCGCACCAGGTCGCGGTACAGGATTTCCATGCTGCGCCGGTCCGCCACCAGGGCCGGCAGGCGCAGCACCAGCTGGCAGCCTTGCGGCGCCTCGTGGATCGACAGCGTCTCGCCAGCCTCCGCCGGCGGCGCGATCCACTGACGCAGGCCGCGGTAGCCGTCGACGGCGCCAAAGCGGGCGCGCAGCTGCGTGTGGCGCGCCGCCAGCATGTCCACCGCCACGCGCAGGCGCGCCATGTCGGGCTGGCCTGCGATATTCACCGTCAGCTGCAGCATGCCCGCATCGGGCGGCACGGCGCGCTGCTCGGCGCTCAGCGCGAAGGCGTCCGGCGCGCTCATGCCGCACCGCCTTGCGCCAACTGCGCGCGGCCCAGCAGTTCGCTCATCGCCACGACGATCTTGCGCGGGCCCTGGAACGGATCGCGCGCGTGCGCCGCCAGCATATTGTCGAGCATGACGACGTCGCCCTGCTGCCACGCGAAGCGCACGGCGCACGCCTCGTACAATTCGCCGACCAGGCGCATCACGTCGTCCTCGATCGGCGTGCCATCGCCGTAATACACGTGCCGCGGCATGCGCTCGATGCCGACCATCGCCAGCAAGTCCTCGCGCACTTCGGGTTCGAGGAAATAGATATGGTGCAGCTGCACCTGGTTGAAGAAACTGCGTTCGCCCGTCATCGGGTGGCTGATCACGGCCGGGCAGATGGTACGCGTCTGCAGCGTGTCGTTTTCCAGCCAGCGGCATTCGATGCCGGCGGCGGCGCAGCGCGCCTCGACTTCGGCGCGGTCGTCGGTGCGGTAGAAATCGCGCCACGACACGTCGAACTTGTCGGTAAACGTGCGCACGTACATCAGCTGCTTGCGCTCGAACGTCTCGGCCACCTCGGCCGGCAGGCGGCGCAGCATTTCGCGGCAATCGACGATGGGCGTGGCGCCGCCCACGGGCGACGGCAGCTCGCAGAAGAACCACTGCTTGCGCGGCCAGCGGTCGAGGTGGGCGCTCTCGTTGTGGAACAGGATCATCTGCTGTTCCGGATACGGCGTCGAGCGGTAGGTCTTCTTGCCGCCCTCCTTTTTCGGCAAGTCCGCATATTCGCCGTACAGCTGGGCGTCGATGGCTTCGGCGAACGACTCGAATTCCTGCGCAGTGCGCAAGCCGAAGCCACGGAAGACGATGCCGCCGTGCTGGCGCAAGGTGGCGTCGATGAAATCGCGCTGGCCGCGCGCCCAGGCGACGGGGTCGAGGTCGTCGCTGGCCGGTTCGATCAGCTGCGGAAAATCGCGGCCGGCCTGCAGCGGCCCCTGGCGGATGGCGGCGCGCGGCGCCGGCCTGGCGCCGGCCAGCGGCAGCTTCTTTTTCAGGCCGTCGAGCTTGCCGGCCGCGAATGGCGTTACGGGTGTGCTATCCATGATGTCCTTGTGTACGGGTACGCTGAAGTGGATCAAAGGGGTGGCGGGCGCGGCGAGCGCCCGGTCGAGCAGGTCCAGCCAGGCGTCGGCCAGGCGCGCCACGCTGTCCGGCCGGAACAGCGCGCTGGCATACACCCATTCCGCGGCCAGCGCGCCGTCGGCGCGCGGCTCCAGGAACAGCGCCATGTCGAACTTCGACGCGCGCTCAAGCGGGGGCAGGATGGTCGCCTCGATGCCGGGCATGGCCAGCTGCCCCGCCGGCGTGTTCTGCAGCACGAACAGCAGCTGCACCAGCGGATTCCAGCGCCGGTCGCGCGGCGTGCCTGCCGCCTCGACGATGCGGTCGAATGGCAGATCCTGGTGTTCGAAGGCATCGAGCGTGGTGCGCCGGGCTTGCGCCAGCAGCGCATTGAAATCGTCGCCGGCCGCGATGCGCGAGCGCAGCGGCAGCACGTTGACGAAGAAGCCGATCAAGCCTTCCAGGTCGCTGTGGCGCCGTCCCGCCACGTCCGTGCCGATGACGATGTCGTCGGCCAGGGTCAGGCGGTGCAGCAGCCACTGGAAGCTGGCCAGCAAGACCATGAAGGAGGTGGCTTGCCGCTGCCGGGCCAGCGCCTCGACCCTGGCCACCAGCGCGGCGGGCAGGACGAAGCGCAGCTCGGCGCCCGCGTGCGTGGCCACCGGCGCGCGCGGGAAGTCCAGCGGCAAGGGCAGCAGCACCGGCGCGCCGGCCAGCGCATCGCGCCAGAACGCCGCCTGCCTGCGGCCCGCCGGGCCAGCGAGCACGGCGCGCTGCCAGGCCGCGTAATCGGCGTACTGCAGCGGCAGCGCGGGCAGCCGTACCGCCTCGCCCAGGCAATGCGCGGCATAGCCGCGTGCCAGTTCGTCGGCCAGGATACCGACCGACCAGCCATCGGCCACCATGTGATGCATGGCGAACAGCAGCAGGGACAGCTCGTCGTCCATGCGCAGCAGGCTGGCGCGCAGCACGGGTCCGTGCACCAGGTCGAAAGGCTGGCGCCTGTCGGCGCGGATCGCTTCGGCGGCCGCCTGCTCGCGCTCCGTCGGCGGCAAGTGGCGCAGATCGGTGACGGGCAAGTCCAGCGTAAGCTGCGCGGCAATCTCCACATACGGATCGCCGTCCTGCTCCGGGTAGCGGCTGCGCAGGTTTTCATGGCGCGCCACCAGCCAGTTCAGCGCCGCCTGCAAGGCCGGCACCTGCAGCGGCCCGGCCAGGCGCACCGTGGCGCCCATGTTGTAGGTGGCCGACACCGTCGCGGCCAGGCGCTCGACCAGCCACAAACGCTGCTGCGCCAGCGACAGCGCCATCGGCGCGCCGCTGCGCGGCACAGGCAGCAGCGCAGGCAGGGCCTCCGCCTGCCGCGCCTCCCCGCGGTGGCTGGCGATGGCCGCCGCCAGCGCCGCCAGCGTGGGCGCGGCAAACACGGCGCGCAGCGGCAGCTCGCATTGCAGCGCGCCGCGCAGGCGCGACACGAGCCGCGTGGCCAGCAGTGAATGCCCGCCCAGCGCAAAGAAGTTGTCGTCGCGCCCCACGCGCGGCACGCCCAGCAAGGCGCTCCAGATGGCCGCCAGCGCCTGTTCCAGCTCGCCCTGCGGCGCCGCGTACGCTTCGCTTTCCAGCTGCGGCGCCGGCAGCGCACTGCGCTCCACCTTGCCCGCCGGGCTCAATGGCAGGCGCGCCAGCGCCACAATGGCCGCCGGCAGCATGTAGTCGGGCAGCGCCGCCGCCAGGGCCGCGCGCAAGGCTTCCACCGATATCTGTTGCGGACTCACATACGCCACCAGGCGCGCGCCAGCGGGACCATCCTGCGCCACCACCACCGCTTCACGCACGCCCGGCTGCGCCAGCAGCTGCGCCTCGATCTCGCCCAGCTCCACGCGAAAGCCCCTGATCTTGATCTGGTGGTCGATGCGTCCCAGGTAATCGAGCTGTCCGCCACGCCAGCGCACCAGGTCGCCCGTGCGGTACAGGCGCGCGCCGGGCGCGCCATGCGGGTCCGGCACGAAGCGTTCGGCCGTCAGCGCCGCGCGGCCCAGGTAGCCGCGCGCCAGCAGGGCGCCGCCGATGCACAGCTCACCGGCAGCACCCGGCGGCACCAGAGACATATCCGCGTCGAGCACCTGCAGCGCGCGTCCCGCCAGCGGCAGGCCGATCGGCATCTGCGCCGGCGCCGCGCCATCGAGGTAGGGCGCGCAATCGAGCGTGGCCGCCGTCACCGCCGCTTCCGTCGGCCCATAGGTATTGAGCAGGCGGATATGCCGCATGCCCGCCTGGCGCCACGCCTGCAGCGCTTCCGGCGGCATCGCCTCGCCGCCCGCGTGCACCTGGCGCAGCGCGCCGTAGTCCCGCGGGCCTTGCAGCGCAAAATCCTGCGCCAGCAGCGACCAGTACGCCGTCGTCAGGTCGGCCACGCTGATGCGGTAGCGATGCAGCGCCTGGTAAAACGTCTCGCTGTCCCATAATTCCGGGCCGCGCAAGACCAGCGCCGCACCGATGCACAGGGTCGGCCAGGCCTGTTCGACGAAGCCGTCGAAGTTCAGGGTCGAGAATTGCAGCACGCGGTCCCGCGCCGTCAGGCCGAAGAAGCCGACGGACACCTGCGCATGCCGGCTCAGGGCCTGGTGCGCGATGCCCACGCCCTTCGGCTTGCCCGTCGAGCCGGAGGTGTAGATCACGTAGGCCAGCTGCTGCGGCAGCGGCGCCTGGCCGGGGTCGTGCTCCAGCGCGGACGGCCGCTCCACCAGCTGCACCGGCAGGTTCGCCGGCAAGGTCAGGCGCGGCAGCACCGACGCCTGCGTCAGCAGCAGCGCCATGCCGCTGTCGGCGATCATGTAGGCCAGGCGTTCGGCCGGATAGCCGGGGTCGAGCGGCACGTAGGCGGCGCCCGTCTTGAGGATGGCCAGCAGGCCGGCCAGCATGTCGACCGAGCGTTCGACGGCGATGCCGACGCGTACTTCCGGCCCCGCGCCCTGCGCCAGCAGCGCATGCGCGAGGCGGTTGGCGCGCAGATTCAGGGCGCGGTAGCTGAGCGCCTCGTCCTCGTGCAGCAGCGCCAGCGCATCCGGATGCAGCACGGCCTGCAGCTCGAACTGCGCGTGCACGGCTTCGTCGCGCCACGGCCCGCCCTCGTTGCGGCCCTGGCGCAGCACGTCGTGCGCCTGCGCGGCGGACAGCATGGGCAGCGCGGCCAGCACCTCGTTGCCCGCCGCCTGCGCCAGCGCGGCCACCAGCTGCCGGTAGTGCTGCATCAGCGCCTTGAGCCGCGCTTCGGGCAGGCGCCCCGCATCGGCGCTGAACAGCACGTCGATATGCTGGTCCGGCATCACCTCGATGGTCAGGCCATAGCTGCTTTGCTCATGGTTGTCGCGCTGGTGCAGCTGCAGCGGGCCTTGCGGCGTGGCGCAGCTCCAGCGCCGCCCCTGCGCCATCGGCAGGTTCTGGAAGACCATCAGGGTATCGAACAGCGCGCCGCCATGGCCCGCCTGCTTCTGGATCTCGACCAGCGGGCTTTGTTCGTATTCGCGGATCTCGACGTTCTCCTGCTGCACGGCGCGCAGGAATTCGCCGAGCCCCAGCGCGCCGCGCGGATGCAGGCGCAGCGGCAAGGTGTTGATGAAGACGCCGAGCATGTCCTGCGCACCCGGCAGGTCCGCCGGGCGGCCGGCCGAGGTGACGCCGAAAATCACGTCCTGCTGTCCGCTGTAGCGCGCCAGCAGCATGGCCCACGCGGCCTGCATCACGGTGTTCAGGGTCACCTGGCAGCTGCGCGCCAGCTGCCGCAGCTGTTCCGCCTGCGCGGCGTCGAAGCGCAGCGCGAGGGTCTGGTGCACGCCATTGGCCCTGGACGCCGGCAGCAGCACCGGCAAGGGCGTGGCGCCCTCCACGCCGGCCATGCGGGCGCGCCAGAAAGCGCTGCCCGCCGCCTCGCCGCCGCGCCGTCCCAGCCATTCGATATAGTCGCGGTAGGCCGGCCGTTGCGGCAGCACGGGGATGGCGCCAGCCTGGCTGGCGCGGTAGCGTTCCAGCACTTCCTCGAGCAGCATCACCGAGCACCAGCCATCGACGATCAGATGATGGCGGCTCCAGACCAGCAGCCAGCGCTGCGCGGCCAGGCGGACCAGCGCCACGCGCATCAGTGGCGCCTGCTCCAGCACGTGGCCGCGCTTGCGGTCGGCGCTGCAGAATGCCTGCAACGCCTGCTCCTGCCCCTCGGCGTCGAGCGCCTGCCAGTCCAGCTGCAGCAGGTCGAGCGCGGCGCCAGCCTGTACGCACTGCAGCGGCTGCTCCAGCCCCTGCCACGCAAAACCCGTGCGCAGGATGGCATGCGCGTCGATCGCCTGCTGCCATGCCGCGCGCATGGCGTCCGGCGCGAACGGGCCGTTCACTTCCAGCACCAGCTGGTTGCAATACACGCCGCTGCCACCCTCCTCCGCATCGAGGCGGCTGTGGAACAGCAGGCCCGTTTGCAGCAGCGACAGCGGATAGGCATCCTGCAAGCCCGGACGCGCCGCCTGCAGGGCCGCCAGCTGCGCCCCATCGAGGCCCGCCAGCGCAAACGGCGCGGCCTGCACCGCCTGCACGGCAACCGTTGCGGACGGCGCAGGCGCCGGCGCGGCGATGCAGGTGACCAGCTGCGCGATGCTGGGATGGTCGAACAGGTTCTTCGGCGTCAGCTTCAGGCCCCGCTTGCGCGCCCTGGCGATCATTTGCAGGCCGAGGATGGAATCGCCGCCGCAGGCGAAGAAATTATCGTGCAGCGACACACCGTCGGCCGTGCCGCCGAGGACTTCGGCCCACACTTCGGCCAGCACGTTCTCGTGGGCGCTGCGCGGCGCAGCAGGCGCGCTTGCCGGCGCCAGTGCGGCCAGGGCAGGTTCCGGCAAGCCTTTGCGGTCGACCTTGCCGTTCGCCAGCAGCGGCAGGCGCGCCAGCACCTGCCACAGGGCCGGCACCATCGCTTCCGGCAAGGCTTGCGCCATCGCCGTGCGCAGCGTGTCGATGAGGCCCGCCTGCGCGGCGGTACCATCGCGCGCCACCACGCTGGCCAGCAGGCGCAAGCCGTCGCCGCCCGGCAGCGACCGCGCCACCACCGCCGCATCGGCCAGTTCCGCGCGGGCCTTTAGCCACGCCTCGACTTCACCGAGTTCGACGCGGAAGCCGCGGATCTTGACCTGGTCGTCGCCGCGGCCGAAGAACTCCAGCACGCCCCCGTCGAGCATGCGCACGCGGTCGCCGCTGCGGTACAGGCGCGCGCCGGACGCCGGGCCGAACGGGTCGGGAATGAAGCGTTCGGCGCTCAGGCCGGCGCGCCGCAGGTAGCCATGCGCCACGCCGGCGCCGCCCAGATACAGTTCGCCGATGGCGCCCAGCGGCAGCAGCTCGCCGCGCGCGTCGAGCACATAGGCGGCGCGCCCGGCCAGCGGCGCGCCGACCGGCACGTAGGCGGACAGGCCCGTTGGCGCCGTGGCCGCATCCTGCGCCAGGCAACCGACCGTCGTTTCGGTGGGCCCGTAGTGGTTGACCACGCGGCAGCCGGGACGCAGCTCGCCCACGCGCCGCACCAGCGCCGGGTCCAGCCCCTCGCCGCCCAGCGCCAGGCAATGCAGCGGCAGCAGCCGCTGCGGGCGGCTGGCCGACAGCAGCGCCTTCAGGTGCGAAGGCACGATCTTCAGGCAATCGAGCGGCTGCGCTTCCAGCAGTGCGGCCAGCACTTCCGGATCGGCGCTGTGCGCGTCATCGATCAGGCGCAGGGTGCGCCCGCTGAGCAGCGCGCCGAACCACGCCGTATAGCCCAGGTCGGCCGTCAGCGACGACAGGGCGCTCATGCTGGCCTGCGGCGGCAATGCCAGGCGCGGCATCACTCCTGCCACGTAGGCGGCCAGGTTGCCCTGGCTGAGCAACACGCCCTTGGGCGCGCCCGTCGAACCGGAAGTGTAGATGATGTAGGCCGGCAGTTCGGCGTGGCACGGCGGCGCGCGCCACGCCGCGCCGGCACCCGCTTCGGCATCGGCTGCACCGGCGTCGAGCCAGCGCCGCCCTTCGAGCAGCGTGGGCGCCGCGCCGCTGCCGACGGTCAGCACGATGCCGGCGTCATCGAGCATCTGGCGCAGGCGCAGCGCCGGCAAGCCGCTATCGAGGCACAGGTAGGCGGCGCCCGCGCGCCAGACGGCCAGCATGGCGACGATCAGCGGCGTATCGCGCGCCAGCAGCAGGGCTACCCTGTCGCCGGCGCCAACGCCGGCGGCCTGCAGGCGCATGGCCAGGCGCAGCGCAGCCTGGTCCAGCTGCGCATAGCTCAGGCGCCCGCCAGGCGCATCGAGCGCCGTGTGCTGCGGATGCTCCCGCACCTGCTGCAGGAACATCTGCAGCGCGGTGGGCGCGGCGCCGGCAGGCAGGGGCTGCCCCTGCGCCTGCGACAAGTGGCGCGGATCGAGCCGCAACTGGCTCAGGCGCGCCTGCGGATGCGCCACGATATCGCGCAGCAGCGCGCGGAAATGCATCACCATGCGCTCGATGCTGGCGGCGCGGAACAGGCCCGTATCATAGCGCCACTGCCCCAGCAGGCCGGCGCCGGAATCCTGCCAGCGCAAGTTCATGTCGTTGGCCGCGCCGCGCTGGGTGGCGAACAGTTCGCGCGCCACGTGACGCCCCAGCGCAGGCCGCTCGCCCAGCGGCACCAGGGTCATCATGTGGCGGAACAGCGGCGTGCGCGCGCCGTCCTGCAGCGGCGCGCAATGCTCGGTCATCAGCGCCAGCGGATATTGCTGGTGTTTCAGGGAACCGCGCAATTGCAGCCAGCAGGCGGCGAGGAAATCGGGGAAGGCCGGATCGGCGCGGCAATCGGCGCGCAGCGGTATCGCATTGAGCGTAAAGCCCAGCAAATTCCGGTAACGCGCCCCGCTGTGGCCCGCCACCGGCGTGCCGATGAGGAATTCGGGCTGCCCCGTGTAGCGGTGCATGAAGGCCAGGAAAGCCGCCATCAGCAAGCCATACAGCGACACGCCCCGGTCCGCGGCCAGCTGGCGCAGCTGCTGCGCTTCTTCCGCGCCAATCGCGAATTCGACTTCGGCGCCGTCGAAGGCGGGCGATGCGGCACGGGGGAAATCCGTGGCCAGCTGCAGCGGCCCCGGCTCCCCCGTCAGGCGCTCGCGCCAGAACTGTTCCAGCCGCTGGCCGCGCGGCCCCGCCAGCATGGCGCTGTGTTCATCGAGCCATGCACGGTACAGCGCATCGGGGCGCAGCACCGGCGCCTGGCCCGCGCGCAGGGTTTCATAGGCCTCGAACAGCGTTTCCAGGAACACGAAGCTGCTCGAGAAATCGGCCGCGATATGGTGCATGGACGCCATCAGGTAAAACGTCTGCTGGCCGCCATCGTGGTCGACCAGCAGCCGCGCGCGCACGGGCGCATCGTGCTCTAGCACGAATGGCAGGTCGGCCTGGCGGGCCAGGAATGCCCGCGCGCCCGCCTCGCCCAGGCCATGCGTGGTTTCGACGGCAAAGTCCTCGCCCGGCACAGCGCGCCGCAGCATGCGCGGCCCATCCTCGCCTTCCGCATACACGCAGCCGAGCACCTCATAGCTTTGCTGCGCATGCAGGAAGGCCTGGCGCAGCAGGGCTGCATCGACGGGGCCGGCCAGTTCGGCGGCAAACGCCATGTTGTAGGCAGGGCTGTCGGGCGCCATCTTGTAGAACGTCCAGAGGGCGCGCTGGCCGTGGCTCAGCGCCTGTCCGGCAGCGGGGAATCCGGCGGGCCAGCCGGCGGCGAGATCATTCATGCGCGGCCTCCGCCATCGCCACGACGATCTTGCGGGCGCCCTTGAAGGTGGAACGGCCATGCGCGGCCAGCATATTGTCGAGCATCAGCACATCGCCCTCGACCCACGGAAACATCACCGTGCAGGCATCGAGGACGCCGCGAATTTCCTGCAGCGCCGATTCCTCGATCGGCGAGCCGTCGCCGTAATACACATTGCGCGGCAAATCGAGGTCGCTGTCGACCAGCATCAGCAGCGATTCGCGCACGGGCGGCGCCAGGTTCGACACATGGAACAAATGCGCCTGGTTGAACCACACGTCCTGTCCCGTGCGCGGATGCCGCGCCACCGCCTGGCACACTTGCCGCGTGCGCAGTTCGCCATCGTCCTTCCACTCGAAGGCGATGTCCTGCGAGCGGCAATAGCGCTCCGCCTCGGCCCTGTCATCCGTGTTGAATGCATCCTGCCATGGCAAATCCAGGCCATTGCCATAATTGCGCACATACATCAGGCGTTTCTGCTCGAAGCGCCGGCGCAGGGCCGGGTCGAGGCGCGCAAAGATCTGCCGGCTGTCGGCGATCGGCGTCTCGCCATCCTGCGCGCTGGCCACGATGCAGTGGAACCAGATCTTCATCGGCCACTGGCGCGTGTAGGACTGTTCGCAGTGCAGGGGAATCACCTGGTGCGCCGGGTATTCGGTCGACGTATATACGCCCTTGCCCAGCGCGGAGCGGGGCGTGGAGCCGAATTCATAGGTCAGCAGCTCATGCCCGAACGCGCGCACAAATTGCTGGAAAGGCTGCTCGCCATGCAGCCCGAAACCGCGGAACAGCAGGCCGCCCGCCACGTCGAGGTGCGCTTGCGCGGCGGCCAGCATGGCCGGCATGGCTGCTGGCCACCGCGCGCCCTGTCCGGGCGTGACGAGCATGGGAAGACTGCTTCCCGGTAATAACGGAGACACCTCCAGCTGACCATCGAATACAGTGCTTGTTGCCGAGTGCATGCCAACTCCTTCGTCTGAGATTGCGTAACGTCCTGGCGAGCGGTCAAGTCCGCAAGGCCTTGGTGAGATGTCTCTTGTAGAGTGCGCCTGGAATCCGCCTGCAATCGTCGCGATCGGGGATTGTGAGTGTCTGTAAGAAACCGATATTGCGTATTCTTTCCAACAATGTTCGAACTAACTCAAGCTGAACTGATTTTTTCAAAGTTTATCAGTAAAACAATAAAATATAAATAGGAATCATAATCATTTAGATTTAGAATGATTTCACCGCGCACGGGCGCCCCTACCTTTCAAAGGAGTCAGCATGAGTTGGGATCAACCTGATACCCGTTTTTACGTTGTCGTCAACGAGGAAGAGCAGTACTCGATCTGGCCCGATTACAAGGCCATCCCGGCCGGCTGGCGCGAAGCCGGCAAGCGCGGCAGCAAGGAAGAATGCCTGGCGCATATCGAACAGGTCTGGACCGACATGCGTCCGCTCAGCCTGCGCCAGGCCATGGATGGCGGCGCGCGGGAAGCCGGGGCGCAGTGAGCGCTGGCCTGGATGGCAACTGGCTGGTGCGCGGCAGGCCGCATGCCGCCCGCGCACTGCGCCTGTATTGCTTCGCCCATGCGGGTGCCAGCGCCGCCGCCTTCCGCACTTGGCAAGCGAAGCTGGAGCCGTCCATCGAAGTGTGCGCCATCGAGCTGCCCGGCCATGGCCGGCGCATGGGGGAAGCGCCGCCGGACCAGCTGCTGCCGCTGGCAGCCGAACTGACGCGGGCGCTGGCCCGCGAACTGCGCGCCATGCCCCAGCCCTACGCCCTGTTCGGCCACAGCATGGGCGCCCTGCTGGCATTTGAAGTGGCGCGCGGCCTGGCGCGCCTGGAGATGCCGCCGCCGCTGCGGCTGCTGGTGTCGGGCGCGAATGCACCGCAGCGCCGCCCGCCCCCGCGCATGCTGCACCGCTTGCCGGACGAGGCCCTGCTGGAAGAACTGCGCAGCTACGATGGCACGCCGCGGGCACTGCTGGACGAGCACGAATTGATGGCGTTGCTGCTACCGACCCTGCGCGCCGATTTCTGCATGGTGGAAACCTACCACTATCACCCGGGTCCGCGCCTGACGATGCCGCTGACGGTACTGGCGGGGCACGCCGATGCGCGCGTCAGCGCCGACGGCGTGGCGGCGTGGGCGCTGGAAACCGCTGGCATGAGCCACAGCGCCTGGCATGACGGCGGACACTTTTTCATCGACACGCATGCCGAGGCCGTGCTGGCGACCATCCGCGCCAGCCTGGTGCCGGCATAAGCGATGCAGATGCTCGAAGGGCAGGACATCGCGCTATGGCAAGTCGACCTCGATGACAGCCACCTCGATGCCTTTGCCGCCAGCCTGAATCCGCTGGAGAACGACAAGGCGCAGCGTTTCCGCAGCCTTGCGCTGCAAACGCGCTACCGCCGCTCGCAGGGCGCCTTGCGCCAGATACTGTCTGACTACCTGGACGTGCCGCCCGCCGCCGTCGCCTTCCGGCATGGCGCTTTCGGCAAACCGGCACTGGCCGGGCAAGCGCTGCAGTTCAACTTGTCGCATAGCGGCAACACGATGCTGCTCGCCATTGCCCGCCATGCCGTCGGCGTCGACCTGGAACAGTGCGCGGGGGCACCGTTCGATATCGAACCCCTGCTCGAACTGCTGTGCCACGCGGACGAACGCGCGGCCATGGCGGCCCTGGCGCCGGACCAGCGCAGGCAACTGTTTTATCCCTTGTGGACGCGCAAGGAAGCGTATCTGAAGGCGCTCGGCACGGGACTGAGCGTGGATTTCCGCCTCGTCAGTTTTGCGCCCGTGGATACCGGGCTGTGGCAGGTGCGGCATGAAGGCATGCCCTCCTCCGCGCCCTATTACTGCCGCGACTTGCCGCGCGGCGATGCCGCGTTTTGCGCCGCCGTCTGTTCGCAGCAGCCGCAGGCGCCGCTCAGTCCCCGCTGCCTGCTGGCTGCCGGCAGCCCCTGCGGGCAAGCGCTGCGCCATGCCCCGTGTTCGACGCTGCCGGCCAGCCGCCTCGGCTACGGATAGCAGCGCATCAGGAACTCCGCCACGCACACGGGCTTGCTGTCGCCCTCGCGCTCCATCGTGACGGCCCAGTTCACCTGCGCTCCTTCCGGCAAGTCATCGACGGAAAGAATGTCGAGCCGCGCGCGCAGCCGGCTGCCGACCGGCACGGGGGCGGGAAAACGCACTTTATTGAGGCCATAGTTGATGGCCATGCGGATGCCCGCCATGCGCATGGCCCCCGCCAGCATGGCCGGCAGCAGCGACAGGGTCAGGAAACCGTGCGCCACCGTGCCGCCATATGGCGACTCGCGCGCGCAGCGTTCCGCATCGACGTGGATCCACTGATGGTCGTCGGTGGCGTCGGCAAAGGTGTCGATGCGCTGCTGGGTGATGGTGAGCCAGTCGGAAACGGCCACGTGCTGTCCCGACAAGGCCTGGAAGCCGGCGATGCCGGCGATATCACGCATGCTCCACTCCTGCCGGGCGGCGGCCGAACATGCCCATGCCCTCGACGGTGGTGACGACGTCGCCATGCTGGTTGCGCACGCTCCACACGGAAACGACGATGCCGCGGTCCGGCTTGCTGCTTGACGGACGCACTTCCTTGACCTGATAGGTCAGCTGCAGGGTATCGCCGGCGCGCACGGGTTTGAGCCAGCGGATGCTGTCCAGGCCGGGCGAGCCCATGCTGGACGAGTGCTTGAGCAGGTTGTCCACCACCAGGCGCATCATCATGCCGCAGGTGTGCCAGCCGCTGGCGATGACGCCCTTGAATATCGTCTTTTCCGCGGCTGCATGGTCGACGTGGAATGGTTGCGGGTCGAAATCCGTGGCGAAGGCGATGATTTCCTTCTCCGTCACATGGCGCTGGCCCAGGTCGATTTCCATGCCCTGCGTAAAGTCTTCAAAATACCAATGTTTGGGTTGGATCTCGGTCAATACGGTCATGCGGTCTCCGTCGGCAAAAAGCCCGGTTGGGCGATAAAGCGCTCGATATGGTGCTCCACGTCGCCCAGGGTCAGGGCGATCATGCTCAAACGCTTGAAATGGTGGGCGGCGGGCAATTCATCGGTGACGCCCATGCCGCCATGCAATTGCACGGCTTGCTGGCCGACAAAGGTGGCGGCCAGCCCCACCCGCGCCTTGGCGGCGGACACGGTACGGCGCCGCTCCGCCACATCGTTGCTGTCGGCCTTGGCGGCGGCCAGCATGGCCATCGAGCGCGCTTGCTCCAGGTGGATGAACATGTCGGCCATGCGGTGCTGCAAGGCCTGGAACTTGCCGATGGGCGCGCCGAACTGCTGGCGCGTCTTCAGGTATTCCAGGGTGGCGGCAAAGATGGCGTCCATGGCGCCCACGGCTTCCGCGCACAGCAGGGTGGCGCCATAGTCGAGCGCCGCGTCCAGCACGGGCCAGCCCTGCCCCGCCTGGCCGATCAGCGCCTCATGCCCGAGCACCACTTGCACGAGGGTCACGGTGGCGGCCCGCTGGCCGTCGATGGTGCGGTAGTCGCGCACGGTCACGCCGGGCGCGTCGGCCGGCACGAGGAATAAGGAAATGCCGTCCGTGCCGTCCTGGCGGCCGCCGCTGCGCGCCGAGACGATCAAGGCGCCCGCCTGCGCACCGTGGAGGACGACGGTTTTCACGCCGTCCAGCACGAAGCCGTCGCCGCTGGCCGTGGCCGTGGTGGCGATATCGTGCAAGTCGTGGCGCGATTGCTGTTCTCCGAGCGCGCACGCCAGTTTCAGGCTGCCGCCGGCAACCTGCTCGAGCACGCCATCGTGGCCGCCGGCCAACGTGAGGAAACGCGCCCCCAGCACGGTAGCCAGGTAGGGCTCGACCACGAGGCCGCGTCCCAGTTCCTGCATCACCAGCAGCATGTCGACGGCCGTGCCGTCGAAACCGCCCGCGCCGGCCGGCAGCGGCAAGGCCGTCATGCCCAGCTCGGCCAGGGTGGCCCAGGCCGCATCCGACGTGCCCGTTGCCGAATGGATGATCGCCTGGCGCGTCTCGAAGCGGTAATCCTTGTCGACCCAGCGCCTGAGCGCATCGGCGAATTGCTGCTGTTCCTGATTAAAATTGAAGTCCATGTCGTCTCCCTCTCGCCTCACAGGCCCAGGATCATCTGCGTGATGATGTTTTTCTGGATTTCATTCGAGCCGCCATAGATCGATGTCTTGCGGTAATTAAAGTAATACGCGGCCAGCGGCGCAGCCAGGTCGTCGCCTGCGCTGCTGTGCGGCGCGCTGCCGTCAAGAAAATCGGGGTCGAAGGGCAAGGCTTGCGGGCCGATGGCTTCGACCATCAGTTCCGTCAGCTGCTGCTGCAATTCCGAGCCGCGCACCTTCAGCATCGACGCCTGCGGTCCCGGCCCCTTGCCCTCTTCGCTGATGACGCGCAAGACCGTCATTTCCAGCGCCATCAATTCGATTTCCAGGTGGGCCACCTTGGCGGCGAACGCGGGGTCGTGCAGCAAGGGCGCGCCGCGCTTGTTCTGCCGCATGGCCAGCTGCTTGAGGAAGGTCAATTCGCGCTGCGAACGTCCGACGGCGGCGATGCCCGTGCGCTCGTGGCCCAGCAGGTACTTGGCGTAGGTCCAGCCCTTGTTTTCCTGGCCCACCAGGTTGCTGACGGGCACGCGCACATTGTCGAAGAAGACTTCGTTCACTTCATGCTCTTCATCGAGCATGATGATGGGGCGCACGGTGATGCCCGGCGTTTTCATGTCGATCAGCAAGAAACTGATGCCTTCCTGCTTGCGCACCGTGCTGTCCGTGCGCACCAGGCAAAAGATCATGTCCGCATGCTGGCCCAAGGTGGTCCAGGTTTTCTGGCCATTGACGATGTAGTGGTCGCCATCGCGCTCGGCCGTGGTTTTCAGCGAGGCCAGGTCGGAGCCGGCGCCCGGTTCCGAATACCCCTGGCACCACCAGTCGTCGCAGTTGAGGATGCGCGGCAGGTAATAGGCTTTTTGCTCGGCGTTGGCGAAGGCCATGATGACGGGCGCCACCATGTTGACGCCGAACGGCAGAATGGGCGGCGTGGCGGCGCGCGCGCACTCGTCTTCCCAGATATGGCGCTGCACGGCGGTCCAACCCGTGCCGCCGTATTCGACGGGCCAGGCCGGCGCGGCCCAGCCTTGCTGCGCAACAATCTTGTGCCAGCGCACATAATCGTCCTTGGTCAGGCGCAGGTGCTGGCGCACCTTGCGCTGCAAGTCCGCCGGCAGATGGCTGTCGAGGAAGGCGCGCACCGTGTCGCGGAACGCCGTCTCCCCGGCCGTGTAATGCAAGTCCATGTCTGTCTCCTTGTTCTTATGATATGCCGTGATGACTGCACGCAAGGAAGCTCAGCGCACAAAAAAGCACGACCGTTCTCAAGGATTGTACAACAGAATCGGCGCAGCGCCAGTGCTTTTACACGGGGCGCGGCAAGGGGAATCGGCTGAAATCATCTGGAAGTGGCCGGCAGTGGCCGGCTGCCGTCATTGGCGGCTTTCGCCCCAAAGCGGATACCAATGGGGCGACCTTAAAATAACTCGTCGAGCATCAAGTGGAAGTGCAGCTTGTCCCGATCAGGCTTGGGGACGCCATATTGCTCCAGGAATCTCTGCTGAAGCGGTGCACCGAACTCTGCAAGGCAATTCCAGGCGATGGCGAGGTCCTGGTAGCGATCGGCAATGCCAGCTCGACCCACATCGATGCAGGCAAACGCCTCCCCGTCGATGAGCATATTATCGAGCGAAAAGTCGCCGTGGGTGACCACCGGATCGGGCGCGAGTGGCAACAGGGCTTGCATGGCGTCCCATACCTGCTCCGCCGTCCAGCCTTCACGCTCGTCGTCGAAGTCGTCTTCGTCCACCAGACCCGCATCGATGCGCGTACGCGCACGAACCAGGCGGTAGCCATGCTCGCTCGTAAAAGGGCAGTCGCTAATGGGGATTGCATGTATCTGTCGCAGGAAAGCCGCGATAGCGTCCACGACAGCGGTTCTGCGTTCGGGATAGGCTTCCAGTATCTGGTAAGCAGTTTTCCCGGGTACCGGCGTCATGAGCAACCATGCCTCGTCATCCGCGCGGGTGAAATGCACGACGGCGGGCACGGGGACATATCCCCCCAGCCAGCGCAGCCTGACCATTTCATCGGCGATGTCATCGGCAATGGCATCTTTGCCGTGTTTCAAAAACAGTTCGGGACGATGCGCCTTGCCGTGGAGCCGGTACACGGCTCCGCCCGATGCGCCTACCGTGTCACGCCCCCACTCGTATCCGGCCAGCTCGGCCGACAGGCTGGCCGGCATCTGCACGGCTGCGCACGCTTTCTCGCGATTCATATCATGCATCCGGTTTAGCTTGGAATTCCGTCCATCATGCAGCGTCCTCTTCTGGCCGGTTACAGTCCCTGGCTGCTTCCGCCGCCGTATCCAGACCATGGATTCAGTCCATCCATTTTACGGTGGGGCCAAATCCTGGTGCCGCTTCTACCATGGCCGTCGCCGCCAACAGTGTTGGATGAGCGCCCCCACCAGCAGTGTAGCGGTCGCGCTCAGTTGTACTGCCGTAATGAATGTAGAACGTTTCCCGCTCATGGTCATCCACGAATTCTGGAAGATCTTCATAATCGCCGGAACCATAGCAAATAGGCCCTCGCACAATCACGACGTCACACGTGATTTGGCCGTCATATAGAAATGTGCCAGTCTTAACGACTTCTTGGCCTTCTTGAAGTATCAACACTCTTTTTCCATCCATAGAAATTTGCGCCGTACCAGCTACCGTCGGCTCTTGGCCCATACGAATCATGTTCGTGACTAATTGTTGAGACAATAGATGCCCTCAACTTCATCCGAAGCCAGCTTGGCAAGGCGACCTTCTCTTTCCTGTACTGGCACAAGGAGCCTTGCTCGTTCAGTCGCGTGCGAGAGGCATAGCTCACGTAAGCCTTACTTTCCCATTCTCCATCGCTACAGTTTTCCAGCGCGGCAGGCAGCCACTCGAATTCAGCGGCCTGCATTTTCACTGCATCGTTCCACATCCGGGGATGAAAGGCAGCGACGCGGCCAATCCCCATTTTACTCATGCAATACTCCAGATTGCTATTCAAATATCCGCTCCTGGCCGCCATCAGCCATACAAATGCAGCAGCACTTGTACGGCGACGATCTTGACGATGGTCATGCTGGGGAAAATCATGGCGTAGCCGAGGTTCGGGCGGTCCGACCGGGCCAGGCGGTTGGCGAACACCAGCACGGCCGGGTTGCCCGTGGCGCCGGCCGCGATGCCCAGCAACTCGGGAAAGGGCAGGCGCAGGAAGACCTTGCCCAAAATCACGACGAGGGCCACCACCACCAGCACCGTCACGGCTCCCAGCGCCAGCATGGGCAAGCCATCGGCGCCCACCTGCTGCACGAACGGCAAGCCGGAGGCCATGCCGACGGAAGCGAGGAAAATCGTCAAGCCATAGTTGCGCATGACCAGGTTGGCCGACAGCGGCAAGCGCCAGCTGACCTTGCCGACGCGCCCCAGGCGGCCCAGGATGAGCGCCATCACCAGCGGTCCGCCGGCCAGCCCCAGGCTGAACGAGCCTATCCACGGCAACGGTATCGGTACCAGCCCCAGCAGCACGCCCAGCACCATGCCCATGCCCAGCGAGACATAGCTGAACTCGGCCGTGGCCGTGATGGAATTGCCGAACAGCTTGCGCACGTCGGCCGCATGTTTCGCCGGTGCAATGGCCATCACCCTGTCGCCGAATTCCAAGGTCAGGAAGGGATGGGGCAGTATCATGGCGTCGCCACGGCGTATGAAGGCGATCTGCAACGGGAAATCCTTGCCCAGGTTCAATTCCCCCAGCGGCACGCCGACGATTTCCGCGTCCGAGACGAACACTTCATTGCCATCGAAATCGCTGCGGTCCTTCATCAAACGGCCCGGGTCCAGGTGGCCCAGCGCCGTGCGCGCCGCTTCCACGCCCTCGACCGTGCCCGACACCATCAGCGCATCGCCCACGCCGATCACCATGGACGGATCGGGCAAGCGGTTCTGGTGCCCCTGGCGCACGCCGATCACCTGCACGCCCGCCAGCGGGCCATCGGCCAGTTCGGACAGGGCGGCGCCCGCCAAGCGCGCTTCGTCGATGGTGATTTCCGACACGATGATGGGCGCGGGCGGCGGCGTCAACACGGGTTTTAATATGCGCCCGGCCAGGTACAGGCCCAGCATGGGACCGACGACGCCGAACGGATAGGCGACGGCATAACCGACGGCCGCGTCGCCATTGCCATGCGATGCTTCCAGCGCCGCCTGCAGGGCCGCCGTGCTGGTCATGGCGCCGGCAAACACGCCGCTGGCCATGCGCAGCGAAATGTCGATCCACTGCCCGCCCCAGACGGACACGGCCAGGCCGCCCATGACGGCAACGAAAGCGATCAGGTTATGTTTCTGGCCCGCGCCGCGCAAGCCGGCGAAGAACTGCGTGCCGTACTGCACGCCGATGCCATACAGGAAGAGCAGCAAGCCGATGGAACCGACCAGCGGCGGCGGCACGGAGCCGGGAGCGAAGGCGCCCAGCGCCAGGCCGGCAAACAGCACGCCGCCCACGCCCAGCGAAAAGCCGAACACGCTGACGCGCCCCAGCGCATAACCGGCGCCGATGACGAGAAACAGGGCCAGGATCGGCGACGATTCCAGGGTATGGCGGAAGAGTTCGAGCATGGGGCAGCCTTATTCTGGGGAATGCCCAGTTTAGCATGCACAAAAGCAATACGATGCCCGTATGACAAGCAAGCGTGCGCCGCATGGGGTGGCAAAAAACGGGCAAAAAAAAGCCCGCTGCGGGAGCGGGCTGAATCTAATTCCTGTGAGGAAGTAGAGGAGACAGGAGCATGATGCCGCATTGCAGCATATTGATCCAATTGTATGTTGTGATGATAGAAATATGATTTATCAATATCTGCGCCCCTGCCCTCGCGGCTCCCCGGCTCACGCCGCTTGCCGTCCGGCCTCCACGCGCTGCGCTTCCCGTACGGCGGGACGCTCGCCCACGCGCGCGATCAGGTGTTTGACCCGCGGAAAGGCCGACAGATCCACCCTGGCATATGCCGACCAGCCGAGGATGGTGTACAGATAGGCATCCGCGATCGAATAGCGCTCGCCCAGCAGATACGGCCCGCCGGCCGCCAGTTGGCGCTCCACGTAGTCTAGCCGCGCGGCGATGCGCGAGCGGGCCACGTCCTGCGCCTGCGTGCCGTATTCCGGGTGAAACAGCCAGGGGCTGTAGGCCTTGTGCAGCTCGGTGGCGATAAAGCCCAGCCACGACTGCAGCTGCACGCGCGCCAGCGTGCCCGGCGGCGGCGCCAGGCCGCTGGCCGGCGCCAGGTCGGCCAGGTATTGCACGATGGCCGTTCCCTCCAGCAAGATAGTGCCATCGTCAAGCGCCAGCGCCGGCACGTACAGGTTCGGGTTGGTGCGCGCATAATCGGCGCCCGTTTCCGTGATGCGGGGAATGGCCTTGATGTCGACGCGCGCCAGTTCCAGCGCGATGCCCGCCTCGATGGCGACGATGTGCGGCGACAGCGAGCACGTGCCCGTTGCGTAATACAGCTTCATGATCAGTCTCCTGAAAAGGTTACACGGATGCGGGATCGAGCTTTTCCACGTCGATGCCGTACTTGCGGATGGCGTCGCCCACCAGGCTGCGCGCCACCCTCCCCTCATCGGCCAGCGCCGTCAGCGCGGCCAGCACGATGAAATGGCGGTCCACTTCAAAGAAGGTGCGCAGCGATTCGCGCGTATCGGAGCGGCCGAAGCCGTCCGTGCCCAGCGTGACGAAATGCCGGTCGGTGACAAACGGGCGCACCTGGTCGCCGACGATCTTCATGTAGTCGGTGGCCACCACGACGGGGCCTTGCCGGCCGGCCAGGCATTGCGCGACATACGGCACGCGCGGCGCACTGTCCGGGTGCAGCATGTTCCAGCGCTGCACGGCCAGGCCGTCGCGCCGCACTTGCGTCAGGCTGGTGGCGCTCCACACATCGGCCGCCACGCCGAAATCCTGCTGCAGCAGCGCGGCGGCGGCCAGCACTTCGCGCAGGATGGAGCCGCTGCCCATCAGCTGCACGCGCGCCGCCGCCGCGTCCTGGCTTTCCTCCAGCAGGTACAGGCCCCGCAGGATGCCCGCCTCGGCCCCGGCCGGCATGGCCGGATGCGGATAGTTTTCGTTGAGCAAGGTGATGTAGTAAAAAATGTCTTCCTGCTCGGCAAACATGCGGCGCATGCCATCGTGGATGATCACGGCCAGCTCGTAGGCATAGGTGGGATCGTAGGAGATGCAGTTGGGAATGACGGACGACAGCACATGGCTGTGGCCATCGTCATGCTGGAGGCCTTCGCCCATCAACGTCGTGCGTCCCGACGTGGCGCCCAGCAGGAAGCCACGCGTGCGGGCATCGGCCGCCGCCCACGCCAGGTCGCCCACGCGCTGCAAGCCGAACATCGAATAAAAAATGTAGAACGGAATGGTGGCCAGGCCATGGTTGCTGTACGAGGTGCCGGCGGCGATCCAGGAGGAAATGGCCCCCGATTCGTTGATCCCCTCCTGCAAGATCTGCCCATCCTTGGCTTCCTTGTAATAGCTGAGCTGCCCGGCGTCCTGCGGCGTGTACAGCTGGCCCAGGTAGGAATGGATGCCGATCTGGCGGAACAGGCCTTCCATGCCGAACGTGCGCGATTCGTCGGGCACGATGGGCACGATGATCTTGCTCAAGGCGGGGTCTTTCAGCAGGGTGCCGAGGATGCGCACGAAGGCCATGGTGGTCGACGCACCCCGCTCGCCACTATCCTTGAGCTGGGTGGCGAACGTGGACAGCGGCGGCACGGCCAAGGGCTCAGCCTTGCCGATGCGGGCCGGGATATAGCCGCCCAACTGCGCCCGGCGGGCGGCAAAGTAGCGCGCTTCCGCGCTGTCCGGCGCCGGTTTCAGATACGGCATTTCTTCCAGCTGGGCATCGCTGACGGGCAGCGCGAAGCGGTCGCGAAACGCGCGCACGGCGTCGGCGCTCATCTTTTTCAGCTGGTGGTTGATATTCTGCCCCTCGCCCGCCTCGCCCATGCCGAAACCCTTGACGGTCTTCGCCAGGATCACGGTGGGACGGCCAGGCGTGCGCATGGCCTCGGCATATGCGGCGTGGACTTTCTCGGGATCGTGTCCGCCCCGCGTCAGCTGCCAGATATCATCGTCCGACAGGTGCGCCACCAGCGCCAGCAGTGCCGGATACTTGCCGAAGAAATGTTCGCGCACATACGCGCCATTCTGCGACTTGAAGGTCTGGTAATCGCCATCCACGCATTCCATCATGCGCTGGCGCAACAAGCCGCTCGTATCACGCGCCAGCAAGGCATCCCAGCCGCTGCCCCAGATGACCTTGATGACATGCCAGCCGGCCGCGCGGAACGTGCCTTCCAGCTCCTGGATGACCTTGCTGTTGCCGCGCACGGGACCGTCGAGGCGCTGCAGGTTGCAGTTCACCACGAAGATCAGGTTATCCAGGCGCTCGCGTCCGCCCAGCGAAATGGCGGCCAGGGATTCGGGCTGGTCCATCTCGCCATCGCCGAGAAAGGCCCACACCTTGCGGCCCTGGTGCTGCTTCAAGCCACGGTACTCGAGGTAGCGCATGAAGCGGGCCTGGTAGGCGGCCGTCAGCGGGCCCAGGCCCATGGAGACGGTGGGAAATTGCCAGAAGTCGGGCATCAGGCGCGGATGCGGGTACGAGGACAGGCCCTCGCGGCCCGCTTCGCGGCGGTAATTGTCCAGTTGCGCTTCCGTGATGCGCCCTTCCAGGTAGGCGCGGCCATAGATGCCGGGCGCGGAATGGCCCTGGATGTAGACCAGGTCGCCGGCGAACTGGTCCGTGCGGCCACGGAAGAAGTGGTCGAAGCCCACGTCGTACAGCACGGCCGCCGACTGGTAGGTGGCGATGTGGCCGCCCACGTTCGAGTGTTTCGCCGCGCGCAAGACCATCACCATGGCGTTCCAGCGGATGTAGGCATTCAGGCGGCGCTCGATGGCCAGGTCGCCCGGATAGGCGGCCTGGCGTTCGGCGGCGATGCTGTTGGTATAGGCCGTGGTGACGCGGCCATGCAGGCCGCCGTGCTGCGCGGCATCGGAATCGACGAGCTGGTCGAGCAAATAATGGGCGCGCAGGCGCCCTTCCACGGCGACGACGGCCTGCATCGCCTCCAGCCATTCTTGGGTTTCCTGCGGATCGATATCGGGCACAGCAAGGGATGTGGGCATGGCGGTCTCCTGGGTAAGGGCATTTCAGCTACACGAATAATTGCCGATGCAATCATTGCATTTGCAATCGTTATGCCGGCCATTGTATAGCGCTATAATTGCATTTGCAACTGTGATCGAATGAGAGGAATATTTATGTCTGCAACTGAGTCCGCAACCGCGCCTGCCACTACATCGGCGCAGGCGCCCGACCTGTGGTTCTCGTTCGTGCGCACGCACCGATTGATGATCCGCGAAATCGAGCGCCGCCTCGCCGCGGCCGACTTGCCCGTGTATGCGTGGTATGACGTGCTGTGGGGCCTGGAAAGCGGCCAGGACGGCTCGCGCCGCATGCATGAGCTGGCCGATGCGCTGGCCATCGAGCGCTATAACCTGACGCGCCTGGTGGACAAGCTGGAAACGGACCGGCTGGTGACGCGTACGCGCTCGATGGACGACGGGCGCGCCGCCTTCGTCTCCATCACGGAAGATGGCAAGGTCTTGCGCAAGAAGATGTGGGCCGTCTACCAGGCCACGGTGGCGGACCTGTTCCTGGCGCAATTTGACAGCGGCGAGCAGCAGGATTTCAGCGCCGCCCTGGCCCGCGCCGCCGAGGCGGCCCGCAGCGCCGCTCAGAGCAAGGCGTAACGCCGCAGCGCGTCGTCGACGAGCTGCACGGGCAACGCGCCGTCGTCGGCCAGGGCCTTGAGCGCCGTGACGGCCAGCCAGGGCGCGCTCGTTTCCATCCGGGTGTCGGCGCCGATGGCGAGGAAACGCCCGCGCACGTAAGCGCCGATCTGGCCCGCGATATGCTGCCCATAAGCGGTGACGGCGATGACGGGCGCGGCGCTGCCGTCGAGGCAGCGCTGCACATGGGCCAGCCTGGGGACGGCGCGCGGATGGCGGCAGTTCCATTGCTCCGCCGCCTGCGCATCGCGCGCCAGGCGCGTATAGCTGGGGCAACTCCACACTTGCGCGACAATGCCCCAGTCTTCCTCCAGCAGGCGGGCGGCATCGGCAACGACGGCCAGCATCCGTCCCGCCCCGCACAGGCGCACCCGGCATGGCGCCGCCCCCGGCGGCGACACGCGGTACATGCCCAGGCCGGCCGCTGCCGCATCGGCGGCCGACAAGGGCGCCGCCACCGTCGAATCGCCCGCATCCTCATCATGCGTGGCCAGGTAGAAATAGCCGGGCTGCCGTGCCACATACAGGGTTTCCAGGGCCGCGCGCAGGATCGCGCGCACTTCCTCGCCGTTAGCCGGGTCGAACGGCGTGCAATTATGCTGCGCAACCAGCCAGGCGGGCAGCGCAGGCTGCACGCCCTTGTGCCAGCGCGAGGCTTGCGTTTCCGCATCGTTGCAGACGATGCCACGCTCACCCGACTCGGCCAGCACGCCGCGCAATGCCGGGAGCGAGGCGGGACTGCACAGGTACAGCAACGGCTTTTCCCCCTGCATCGCTCCATGGCGGTAGCGCAAGGACCATGCGCCTGCGGACGCGCCCAGTGCCCAGGCGTCGCCGTCCGCTGATGGCGACTCTCCCAGGCACATGCGCGCGACCATGGCGCCGCCCTGCTTCAGGCGGCCCGCCATGGCGCCCAGCGCGCGGCGTGGCGAAGCGTGTGCTGGCGGCAAGCCTGGCGCCGGCGCGAGCGCGGCCAGGCAGGCTTGGGCGGCGTGGCGCGTCTCGCCGCCTGGCAGTGGCGGAAGGGGAAATGAAGAGGGCATATGCATGGCGGCTCCTGTGTCGGTATCGCTTGCGCATGGCAGACATTGCCTATACGATTGCAAATGCAATGATTGTAATTGCAATTATTTGCGCGAGCAAGGCATACGACACCAACGAAACCCCTGTCCTCAAGGTAAAAAAATGACGCTGAACAATCCTGAAACCGTGCGCATGGCTTACGCCGTGAAACTGACGAATGCGCAGATCGAGGCGGCAAAGAAGCTGTATGCCGCACACTTCGGCGGCGCCGACAACCCGCAGGCGATCGCGGCCATCATCACGGCGCTAGCGCGCAATTACAGCTCGGCCGTGGCGGCGAATGTGCTGTAGTCTATGCAGACAGGCAAAAAAAAGCCCGCTACGGGAGCGGGCTGAATCTACATCCTTGGAGGAGATAGAGGAGACAAGAGAATGATGCCGCATCGCAGCATCATTATCCAATGGTATGTTGTGATGACAGAAATACGCCTGTTCTATATCTCAGCCATGCCGACCTCCCCTGCCCCTTGACAAGCCTATGCGACGCTGTCGCCGCGCAGGGTTTTCGCTGCCGCCACCATATTCGCCAACGCAGGGATGACCTCTTTCCATCCCCGCGTCTTCAGCCCGCAATCGGGGTTGACCCACAGGCGCTGCGCGGGAATGCGCTCGGCCGCCTTGCGCATCAGCTTGACCATCTGTTCCTGGCTCGGGATGTTGGGCGAATGGATGTCGTAGACGCCAGGGCCGATCTCATTCGGATACTTGAAGTCATCGAAGGCGTCCAGCAATTCCATGTCGGAACGCGAGGTTTCGATCGTGATCACGTCGGCATCCATGTCGGCGATCTGCGCGATGATGTCGTTGAATTCCGAATAACACATATGCGTGTGGATCTGCGTCTCGTCAGCCACGCCATTGGCCGTGATGCGGAACGATTCCACGGCCCAGCGCAGGTACTCGGCCCATTGCGACTTGCGCAATGGCAAGCCTTCGCGCAGCGCCGCCTCGTCGATCTGGATCACGCGGATGCCGGCCTGCTCCAGGTCCTGCACTTCGGCGCGCATGGCCAGCGCCAGCTGGTGGCACGACACGGAGCGGGGCTGGTCGTCGCGCACGAAGGACCAGTTCAGGATGGTGACGGGGCCCGTCAGCATGCCTTTCATCGGCCTGTCCGTCAGCGACTGGGCATAGGTGCTCCACTCGACCGTCATGGCGCGCGGGCGGCTGATGTCGCCGAACAGGATGGGCGGCTTCACGCAGCGCGAGCCGTACGATTGCACCCAGCCGAACTGGCTGAAGGTGTAGCCATCGAGCTGTTCGCCGAAATATTCGACCATGTCGTTGCGTTCTGCTTCGCCGTGCACGAAGACGTCCAGGCCCAGGGTTTCCTGTTCCTGCACGCAATGGGCGATTTCCGCCCGCATCAGCTTTTTATAGCTGGCCTCGTCCAGCTGGCCGCTGCGGAACTGGCTGCGCGCCTGGCGGATTTCCGCCGTTTGCGGGAAAGAGCCGATGGTCGTCGTCGGATACAGCGGCAGCTTCAGCAGCGCAGCCTGCTTGGCGGCCCGTTCCGCATAGCCGCTGGCGCGCTGGCCCAGGCTGGCGTCGATGCGGGCCACGGCCGTTTTCACGTCCGGATTGTGCACGCGCGGCGACTGGCGGCGCGCCTGCACTGCCGCCTGGTTGGCGTCGAGCGCCGCTTGCACGGAAGCGCGGCCGTGATTCAGGGCGCCAGCGATGGTGTGCACTTCGTCCAGTTTTTGGCGGGCAAAAGCCAGCCAGGAGCGGATATCGGCGTCGAGCGTTTGCTCACTGTCCAGGTCAACCGGCACATGCAGCAAGGAGCACGACGGCGCGATCCACAGGCGCGACTGCAGGCTGCCGTGCACGGGTTCCAGCCAGTCCAGCACGGCCGTCAAGTCCGTCTTCCAGATATTGCGGCCATTCACCACGCCCAGCGACAAGACGCTGGTGCTAGGCAATTGCGCGATGAGCTGCCCCACTTCATCACGGGCGTTGATGGCATCCAGGTGCAGGCCTTGCACGGGCAGCGCGCACGCCAGCGCCAGGTTGTCTTGCAGCTTGCCGAAATACGTGGCCAGCAGCAATTTGACATTGTTGACCTTGCTCAAGGCACCGTAGGCCGTGACGAGCGCCTGCTGCCAGGCAGTGTCGAGCTCCGTGACGAGGATGGGCTCGTCGATCTGCACCCACTCGACGCCCTGGGCCGCCAGTTCCTGCAACAGTTGCACGTAGACGGGCAGCAAGCCTTGCAGCAGCGCCAGCTTGTCGGAATCATCCTTCGCCTTGCCCAGCCACAAGTAGGTGACGGGGCCGATCAGCACGGGCTTGGCTTTCACGCCCAGCTGGCGCGCTTGCGCCAGTTGCTGCAACAGGCGACTGCTGTCGAGCTTGAACTGCGTGTCGGCCGCGAATTCCGGCACGATGTAGTGATAATTGGTGTCGAACCATTTCGTCATTTCGCCGGCGTGCACGCAGCTGCAATCGCTGTCGCTGGCCGAGCGGCCACGGGCCACGCGGAAATAGTTATCGAGGGCTGCGCCGCCAAGACCGCGCACGCGCTGCGGCAGGTTGCCCAGGGTAAAACTCAGGTCCAGCACCTGGTCATAGAAGGAAAAATCGCCGACGGGCGCCAGGTCCAGCGCGTTCTGGTCTTGCCAGTGGCGCTGGCGCAACTCTGCGCCATGGCCTTCCAGCGCATCCAGCGTGCTGTTGCCCTTCCAGCAATCTTCCAGGGCGAATTTCAGTTCGCGTTTGGCGCCGATGCGCGGGTAGCCCAGATTGTGTGTCGTGACGGTCATGGTGGCAGTTCCTCCTGGTGAAGTATGGAGACATCATAGAAGCTTCCATCCATGAAAAATAATGGTAAAATTTCATCCATCCATTATTAATACTCATGTGAACGCATCCATGGGCACACCCGACATGACTGACCTGAGCGACACCACCTTGGCACCGGCCGACCTGGCCACCTTGCACGATGATTTCAAACGCGCCAGGCTGGCCTGGCCGGAAGGCAAGAACAAGGTACTGCTGCACTCGTGCTGCGCGCCCTGCTCGGGCGAGGTGATGGAAGCGATGCTGGCGTCCGGCATCGACTTCACGATCTTCTTTTACAACCCGAACATCCATCCGCTGAAGGAATACGAGCTGCGCAAGGACGAGAACATCCGTTTCGCGGAAAAATTCGGCATCCCCTTCATCGATGCCGATTACGACCGCGACAACTGGTTCGCGCGCGCCAAGGGCATGGAAAACGAGCCGGAGCGGGGCATCCGCTGCACCATGTGCTTCGACATGCGCTTCGAGCGCACGGCCCTGTATGCGCACGAACACGGCTTCCCCGTCATCACCAGCTCACTGGGCATTTCTCGCTGGAAAGACATGAAACAGATCAACGGCAGCGGCGTGCGCGCGGCCGCCCATTATCCGGATCTGCTGTACTGGGAATACAACTGGCGCAAGGGTGGCGGCTCGGCCCGCATGATCGAGATCAGCAAGCGCGAGAACTTCTACCAGCAAGAGTATTGCGGCTGCATCTATTCCCTGCGCGACAGCAACGAGCACCGCGTCGCCATGGGCCGCGAGCGCATCCACCTGGGCGTCAAGTTCTACGGTCTCAACGACGGCACGGAAGACAAAGAGGACCAGGACGGCACGGAAAAATAGGCAAAAAAAAGCCCGCTGCGGGAGCGGGCTGAATCTATTTCCTTGGAGGAGATAGAGGAGACAGTTGAATGATGCCGCGTTGCAGCATATAAAACCACTTTATATTCGTGATGTCAGAAATACGCAGCAGTGATATTAGGGGCAACAGATCATTCCACGCGGAAACTTTTATGCTGCCGCCCCGGTTTTTTCGTCGCCAGAACGCAACATATTCTTGATGCCGCGCAGCGCTTGCCGCACGCGGGCCTCGTTTTCGATCAGGGCGAAGCGCACGTATTCATCGCCATATTCGCCGAAGCCGATGCCGGGCGACACGCTCACCCTGGCTTTTTGCAACAACAGCTTGGCAAACTCCAGCGAACCCAGGTGGCGGTAAGCCTCGGGGATATGCGCCCAGATATACATCGACGCCTTCGGCTTTTCCACCATCCAGCCCGCTTCATGCAAGCCTTTCACCAGCACGTCGCGGCGACGCTGGTACTGGGCGCAGATCTCCGTCACGCAGCTTTGGTCGCCTTCCAGCGCGGCAATCGCCGCCACTTGCACCGGGGTAAAACTGCCGTAATCGTGGTAACTCTTGATGCGCGCCAGCGCCGCCACCAGCTCCGCGTTGCCGACCATGAAGCCGATGCGCCAGCCCGCCATGTTGTAGCTTTTCGACATGGTGAAAAATTCCACGGCCACGTCGCGCGCGCCCGGCACCTGCATGATGGACGGCGCCTTCCAGCCATCGAAGGTGATGTCGGCATACGCGAGGTCATGCACCACCAGGATATCGTGCTGTTTCGCCAGCGCCACGACACGTTCAAAGAATTCCAGCTCCACGCATTGCGCCGTCGGGTTCGACGGGAAGCCCAGCACCATCATCTTCGGCTTCGGGTAGCTTTCGCGTATCGCCCGTTCCAGTTCGGCAAAGAAATCCACGCCCGGCCCCATGCGCACGGAGCGGATATCGGCGCCCGCGATGACGGCGCCCCAGATATGGATCGGGTAGCTGGGGTTGGGCACCAGCACCGTGTCGCCACGGTCGAGTGTTGCCAGCATCAAATGGGCCAGCCCCTCTTTCGAGCCGATGGTGACGATGGCTTCACTGTCCGGGTCGATCTCGACGTCGTAGCGCTTCTTGTACCAGTGCGCAATGGCGCGGCGCAAACGGGGGATGCCTTTCGAGGCGGAATAGCCGTGCGTGTCGGGGCGTTTCACCGTGTCGATCAGCTTATCCACGATGTGGGCCGGGGTGGCGCCATCGGGATTGCCCATCGACATATCGATGATGTCCTCGCCACGGCGGCGCGCGGCCATCTTGAGTTCGGCGGTGATGTTGAAAACGTAGGGGGGAAGGCGGTTGATGCGCGAAAAGCTGCGCGGAGCTTGGCTGTCGGTCATGGTTATCTCTGTACGTAAGCGCCCGGATCCGTCCGAGCGACGTTGGCGCAGTGGCTGCGCCTGCAACGATACTAACCCGGGCTTGCGCACACTGGCAAGCGCGATTCGGACGCGCTACAATACGCGCTGATCGAAAATGAGCGCACCGGTTGGTAACCCGGTAAGTGCCCGGCACCGTCCGGCATGCTCCCGCCCACGCGGACCCACGGCGCTGACCCTTGGCTGTTACACCAGCCGGGGAGATGGTCTGGTTCGTGCATCTTTCCCGCCGCGCCATCCCTCCCCTGCTTTGATTAGGAATAAAAACGGATGGCAACACACGACACGGCAGCAACTGGCATGACCCTGGACCGCGCCGGCATGGAACAGCAACTGGCCCAATCAGTGCGTCATTTCATCGATTGCGCGTTCGATGGCGAAGACCTGTCGCGCCTCGATCTGCAGGGCTGCACCTTCGAACGCTGCACGTTTGCAGAGACAACCTTGTTCGCCAGCAAGCTGGCGCGCAGCACGTGGCGCCGCTGCCGCGCCGGCAGCGCCGATTTCGAATCCGTCGACGCCGTCGACGCCGGCTTCGAAGGCTGCGACTTGAACAACAGCAAATGGCGGCGCGCCAAGCTGGCCTCGGCCACCTACCGCGGCTGCAAGCTGACGGGCGCCTCGTTCGAGGAAGTGGCCCACCTGGGCCTGACGTTCGAGGACAGCCTGCTGGTGGGCGCCGACTTGCGCGGCTTCTCATTCCGCAAGGCGATATTGAAACAGCTCGATTTTTCCGATGCCTACCTGGCCGGCTGCGATTTCCGCGACGCCGTCTTCGAAGGCGGCAGCCTGCGCAACGCCACGATCAAGCTGGCCAAGTTCCAGGGCGCCGACTTGCGCGGCGCCGATATCGATGGCTTCAAATTGAGCGAAGCGTCCCTGCTGAAAGGCGCCGTCATCACGCATGCGCAGGCGGCCAATTTCATGCGCGCGCTCGACCTGGTGGTGATCTGATTCAGGCAAGCAAAAAAAAAGCCCGCTACGGAAGCGGGCTGAATCTATTTCCTTGGAGGAGATAGAGGAGACAGGTGCATGATGCGGCATCGCGGCATATCACGCCACTTTATATTCATGATGATGGAAATTCGCCCCAGTGATAATGAGGCGCCATCAGGCTCTTCAGGCCGTGCGGCGTGCGGCCGGCACCAGAAATTCACCCAGCCACACCAGCAGGGCCAGTCCCGGAAACGCCATGCCAGCCAGCAAGGTCGCCGGCCAGCCATAGCTGGCATATACCCAGGCACCGATGGCCGAGCCTGCCGCGCCGCCGGCGAAGAACAGCGCGAAATACAGGCCGTTCAGGCGGCCCCGCACTTCCGCGCCCAGGCTGAAGATGGCGCGCTGGCCCAGCACGAGATTCGCCGCCACGCCCATGTCGAGCACGATGGAAGCGACGACCAGCAAGCCCAGCGCCACGTGCTTCGACTCTGGCGCGAACATCGGCAAGGCAAACGCGACGATGCCCAGCGCCAACGCGGCGGCCGTGGCCGGCAAGGTATGGCCGGCATCGGCCAGACGGCCTGCGATCGGAGAGGCGATGGCGCCCGCCATGCCGACCAGGGCGAAGATGGCGATGCCCGTTTGCGACAGGCCGAACGCGGGGCTAGCCAGCACCAGCGGCGTGACGGTCCAGAACAGGCTGAAGGCGCCAAACAGGCCCGCATGGTAGGCGGCGCGGCGGCGCAGCACGGGCGTGCCCAGCAGCAAATGCCACAGCGAGGCCATGAGGGCCGGATAGCGCATGCTGGACACGGGCTGGCGCACGGGCAAGGCGCGGCGCAGCACGGCAGCCAGCACCAGCATGAGCACGGCGGCGCCGCCAAACACCACGTGCCAGCTGGCATGGGCCGCCACCAGCGACGCCACGGGGCGGGCCAGCATGATGCCCAGCAACAAGCCGCTGACCACCTTGCCCACGGTTTGCCCCCGCGTCGCTTCCTGCGACAAGTGGGCGGCAAACGGCACGATCACCTGCGCCGCCACGGAACCGAGGCCGATGGCCAGCGCGGCGGCCAGGAACACGACGGCGCCCGTGGAGAGGGCCGCCACGACCAGCGCCACGGCCGTCACCAGCAAGGCCGTGACGATCAGGCGGCGGTTTTCCAGCAAGTCGCCCAGCGGCACGACAAACAGCAGGCCCAGCGTGTAACCCACTTGCGTCAGGGTAACGATCAGCCCCGCCGCCTTGGCCGACAGGCCCGTCGATGCGCTGATGGGCCCGACGAGGGTTTGCGCGTAATACAGGTTGGCGACGATGAGGCCGGAAGCGATGGCCAGCAGCAGCACCATGCCTGGTGAAATATCGGCTGCGCCAGCGTGGGAAGAGGCCTTGTGCATATTATTTCCTCGGTTCGTTAGGGATGTCGCTATTCTAGGCAAAGCCGGGGCAAAGATAATTAGGGCATAATCGCCCTACACTTTTCACATTAAATGAACAATCACGATGGACAAGATCAAGGCCATGCAAACGTTTGTGCGCATCGTCGAGGCCAACAGCTTTTCCAAGGCGGCCGAAACATTAAATTTGCCACGCGCCGCGCTGACGGCCACCCTGCAAAAGCTGGAAGCCTACCTGGGCACGCAATTGCTGCAGCGAAGCACACGCCGTTTGTCCCTGACGCCGGAAGGCGCCGAGTACTTTCGCCACTGCATCGACATCCTGAAGGCCGTCGACACGGCGGAACTGGCGTTTCGCGGTCCCGACGCGAAAAAGCCGCGCGGCTTGCTGCGCATCAACCTGCCCAATACGGTGGGCCGCAGGCTGGTCGTGCCGCATCTCGCGCACTTCCACGCCGCCTGGCCGGACGTGCAATTGCAGCTGAGCCTGACGGACCGCCTGGTCGACCTGACCCAGGAAGGCATCGATTGCGCCTTGCGCGTGGGCACCTTGCAGGATTCCGCCTTCATCGGCAGGCAGGTCGGCCTGATGCGCTTCATCACGTGCGCCTCGCCCGCCTACCTGGCGCAGCACGGCACGCCGCAGACCCTGGCCGACCTGGCCGTGCACCAGGGCATCATGCATTACTCGGGCCGCACGGGGCGCGCCTTCGACTGGGATTTCCTGCAGGGCGGCGAAGAGGTGCGCGTGCAGATGGCCGGCCCCATCGCCGTCAACGATGCCGACGCCAGCGTCGATTGCGCCTTGCAGGGGCTGGGACTGGCGCAGGCGGCCCTGTACCAGGTGCGCCCGCACCTCGACAGCGGCGCGCTGGTGGCCGTGCTGCCCGATTGTCCGCCAACGCCGATGCCGATGTCGCTGCTGACGCCGCAAGGCCGCCTGGCCACGCCCAAGCTGCAGGCGTTTGCCGGCTGGCTCACTGATTTGCTGGCACAAAACGCGGATGTGCGGCCGGCAAGCCGGCCATAAAAGAACAGCTTGATATCTACCATGAGAATCGATGGCATCGCCCCTATGCACTGATCTTGCACATCACAAATGATAGAGGGATGCCTAGAAACCGTTATCCAGCGCAATCAAGCCTGCCCGCGCCGCGATTGCCACATGCCGCTCCTGATCGCCCAGGTCATACCGCAGTCTTGCCCTCGTCATCGGCAACAGGGAGGAATTATTCCTTGCCTCTACGACGCGCTGCGCAGTAACCAGCATCTCCAGCGTCATCCGCGCCGCCATGCGTTCACCGGTACCCCCTTCGGACATGTCCTTGAGATAAATCTGCAATGGCGTTTGCGCCGTGGGGTGATCGAGCGCAAAAAAGAACGCGCAAAAGGCGCCTCTTCGCCAGCCATCCACCCTGTCTCTCGCTGCGAGCAGGTTCTTGCATCGCGCCAACCGCTCTGCATCGCTACCGGTGACGGCATCTGCCTGGCCGAAGGCAGCGAGAACCAGCAGACGACTCGTGCGATCAAACTCCCGGTCAAGTACCGCCTTGTCAACTGTGGATTGGCGCCTCAGCACTTCCTGAGGATGCGTTCTGGCAACAGCGATCAATATCTCCGCCGCTACAAATTGCTTTCTTCGCAAGGACGAGGATCCGATTACTCTAACGACGGCGTCCATCATCTGCGGGGTCAACCGAGCGCCGGCGCTTAACAGATGCTTCAGCTCCACGTCGAGAGGATACACAGGAGTGTCTTGAAACTTAGCATCGTTATCATTGAGGACGTGCGCCAATAAGTTCAATGCAAGCTGCGCACATTCCGTATCAAGTTGCCCCGACGCCGCGAGCTTTGCAGCAGCATATATGAGAGGCTGCCGTCCAACTTGATTCTGATGACTTCCGGTTACATCGGCCTCATGCAGCAGATCGGCCACCAGACGTGTCGTTTGCGAATTTTGAAGACCAGGGTTAGCCGCCACCAAGTGAGACAATGCGATCAACGCGACTTCACGATTGGGAATACGTGTTTCTGGATTACCAAGTCGCTCCCTCAGCGTTTCCATCAATCTTGCAGAGAAGGCAGGCCTGTTTTCGCTCCCGAACAAGCTGAGCGCAATCAAGGATGACTCAAGGTTATTGTTTTTTGCAGAGGCGGCCTGCGCAGACGTCAGCAGTTCCGTTATTGACGCGTGCTCCGCCGCGTGAGGGTGGCTACGAAGAATTATCTGGAGGATGTCCACGACTCTATACGTCCACCACTCGAATTCAACGGTTTGCCGTATCGTGATCTTTAACAAGTACCTTAATACTGGCAAGGCAAGACTTTCATTGCGAGCGGCATAACTTTCCAGTAGGCCGAATGCTCCGACCCGCGCTAACGGGGCGCTTTCTGAGTCATCGATGATCATTTCAAGTGTTTTGAGATCGCCTTCCGTCGGTTGCGAGATGCCGTTCAGCAGCAGTTGCTCAATCGCCGCTTCGATCAGATAAGTCTCCGCATCAAAAAGGGGCCCCAGCCTAGTGGACTTCTTGTAGATGCTTTGCTGCCTGAAAATCGCCAAAGATTGCTGCAAATTCAGCGTCATCCGGTCAGCAACGCCAGCCCGGGTCTCCGCTATGCGCAACAAGCCGGCAGCTGCAGCCAGCTGGCTTTGCAGGTCAGGTGGCGATGGCGTGACGCCCAGGATTCGGATAAGCACTTCCGCAACCTCGTCCGTGTCCTTTTCGTCATTCGCCCTGCCGGCTAGTCCGATCGCATCGGAAGCTTCCCTCAAGCGAAAAGCACCTTGTTTTCCGCGACTGAAGGCGGCGAACGCGGCCGCTGCCTCTTTCGGTTTTCCAGCAATGCGCAGGAAACGAATTTTCTCGAGTGGATCCAGGACGTCGGCGATATGCGCCACGGCGTCCTGCGTGCCGCCAATACCCCAGATATCCCCGCGCGGCACCTGAGTAATCGCCGTTATATTCGTTGGATCGAGCTGATCAATATCAAACGATGTTTCCACAGCAACCTTGTCCGTACCAGGAAGGATACGCGTGAAAGGAGTGCTGAAGCGTATTACCACTGACGGCGGAACCGAAGCAAATGCCACGGACCCCGTACCTATCGACCAGCTACGGAAAGCGAAAACATAGCCGCCCACCACCAGTACCAGGACTGCCATGGCGGCTGGCCAGCTCAGTGCGAAAGCAGCGCTGAGCCAACTTTTCGCCATCAGTTCCCTTACAAGGCGATCGGCGAGGATTTGGGGTGTCGCATGGCGGCGGATTTGTAGAAGAGTCCGGATAGGAATGCGCACCATGCTATCGTTGCGAAATGCGCCAAGGTAGAATGAAATGGAACGGTCTGCAGCCTCGGCCGCTCCTTGCAGGCCGGTGGTTCCTCGCTGAATCAGGGGCGCCAGCGCATCATGGGTCAAATTATATGTATCGGGCCCGGTTCGGATAACGACGCGCGCTTCCTGCAACTTTATCAAGCACGTTGCAAGCTCGCCGCCGGCCAACAGGGTCGCATCGCGCGCGCGGACATCCTCGACGATGGCGTCAAAAGTAATATCGACAGGTGATTTTGCGATGCCTCCAGGAGCACAAAGTTTGCGCAAAACGATTTCACCCAAGACAGGCTTGGGAAGGCGCGTAATCTCATCACGAATAAAGGTGCCAATCACGCCAGCCTTGCGGCCCAGTGCGACATACACCGCCTTCTCCCGGACATGCGCGCGCTTGAGACGAGTGCCGATCAACTGGAGCTCGACGGGCCATACCTCGCCGTTGCTCTCCAAGTCTTCGATGATGGCGTCCACAAGCGCGGCTTCGAACTGGACAGCCTCGTCGGCAGCCGCGTGCGCAAGAACTTGACGCGCGGAATGTGTTCTCAAATTAATTAACTCGAACGTCGTCCGCGGTGACGTTGGATCCGGAATATCGGGAGCGAAGTTTTGCAATCGCGCAAAAAAGTCACGCCGTATGGCGATCACGAGCGAACAGTGCTGGTGATCATCCAGTAGTTTTCGCATGCGGTTTCCCAGCGCGCTACACGCATGATGGCTGGGGTGCGTGAGAAAGTATTCCTCAAATTGGTCTATGATGACGAACAGGCGCCCGGTACCGCCGTGATGGCTGAACGCGAGTTCGATCGCCATGCCGGGATCGTCGGACGGCCGTCCCAGGTAGATGCAAGCATGACCACGCCGGCGCAACTCCGCGACCAGGCCAGCACGCAAGAATGATGTCTTGCCACAACCCGATTCGCCCCAGATCACGCCAAAGCGAAATTCCGCGCCTTGCAAAATCACCATTGCATCCATGCAATCAGTACGACGGCCGATCAGCGTGTCGCCTTGTTCGAACGGCAGAAAGGAGCGCAAGATGGAGGTATCCAGCGCTTCCGGAGGCGTTGGCGGGAGTGGTGGCGGCCGACGGCGGCTTCGCCAGTAAAGAAAAAGAGCATAGGCAACAGCCAGAACAGCCGCAGCGCAATAGGCGAAAACCTTGGCCTGGCGCTCGGAAAGGAAGACGCCGGACAAGGCCGTCAGCATGGGAAGCAAAAAACCAGCGCGCTCAGTCCACAGCGACAGCCAATCGCGCACCGCAGCGCCTTGCTTACTTTCCGCGCTCTCTTCGGCCATTGCGCCTCCCTACCGAGCGACTACCGTCGGTCGCATGTGTGCTGCTTCTTGGGCAACCTTGTACTCACTCAATGGATAGGCGCCGTCACCTTGTCGCTTGACTGTAGTCCAATCCCTGCAATCTTGAAGGCTGAAATGCAGGCTGTTTTGATATGAATCTAGGGACGCGTTTCTGCCCGCTGGCAGCCGATGTATTCGTGTACCGGGATGCCCCCCCTGCCGGCCATTGATCGGCCGCCACACGGCGGAAATTAACCGGTTCATCAACAAAGCACAGGTCGCAACGAAAAGAACAAAAAAAAAGCCCGCTACGGGAGCGGGCTGAATCTATTTTCTTGGAGGAGAATAGAGGAGACGAGTGAATTATGCTGCATCGCGGCATATCATGCCAATTGATTGTTGGAATAATAGAAATACGCCAGGAATATAACTGCTCATTTTCGACGAAAAAAAAGCCGGCTCCGCAAGGAACCGGCTTTTCGCGGCGTGCGCCGTCTTACTTGGCGTTGGCGGCCGCCACCGGCGCCGACTTGGCATCGGCTCCTGCGCCGTATGGCAAGACTTTCGCAGCCAGGCGCGTATCGGCCTTGATCAGCGCCACTTCATCGGCCAGGATGCGCGCCGACTCGTTCAGCAGCACGTCCTTGGCGCTCTTCGCGGCCGTCTCGGCGTCGAGTTCGGCGCTGAGGGCGCGCTCGTCGCCCTGCAAGCCATCGTCCGTGCGCAAGGCGCCCTTCACGGCGGCGATCTGCTTGGCCGTCTTGCTGGCCGCTTTCGCGCCCTTCAGCACGTCCTTCGGATCGGGAATCACCACCAGGTCGTCGGCAGGATTCGAAATCTGCGCGATCAGGCGTTTTTCGCGGGCCTTGGCGCGCGCTTCCTGGGTATCGCGCTCCTTGCGGCGCACGGCTTCGTTCAGCGAGATCTGGTTTTCCTTGCGCTGCTTGAGGACCAGGGCGATGTCATCCTGCAAGTACTGGAAATCCTTGTCCTTGGCCACGCGCGCTTCATGCTTCTTGTCCAGCAGCGGCACGATATCCTTCAGGTCGCCCGTCGGCATGTATTGCGCCGGCTTGATGGCCACCCACGGCAAGGCATTGTCGTAGCTCGATTCGCCGAAGTTTTCCGTGTCCGACATGGCGGGCAGCTTGATGTCCGGCGTGACGCCGCGCAACTGCGTGGTGCCGCCATTGATGCGGAAAAATTGCGCGATGGTCATTTTCAGCTCGCCGAAACGGGCCTTCTCGCTGCCGCCGAAACGGTCGAGGTTGAACAGGGTCTGCACGGTGCCCTTGCCGAAGCTGCCTTCGCCGATGACGAGACCACGGCCGTAGTCCTGGATGGCGGCGGCGAAAATCTCGGAAGCGGAGGCGGAACCACGGTTGATCAGCACGCCCATCGGGCCATCCCATGCCAGGCCGGCGTTGGTGTCGCTTTCCACGTCGACCTTGCCTTCGGTATTGCGCTGCATCACGACGGGGCCCTTGTCGATGAACAGGCCCGTCAGTTCTACGGCCTCGTTCAGCGAACCGCCGCCGTTGTTGCGCAAGTCGATCAGGACGTTGTCGACCTTATCCTTTTTCAACTCGCCCAGCAGGCGGTTGACGTCGCGCGTGGCGCTCTTGAAGTCCTTGTCGCCACGGCGGCGCGCCTCGAAGTCCTGGTAGAAGGTCGGCAGGGCAATGACGCCGATGCGGCGCTTGACGCCGTTGTCGCGCACTTCGATGATCGATTTCTTCGCCGCCTGCTCTTCCATGCTGATTTTCTTGCGCACCAGCGGCAAGACCACGTGCTTGGCATCGGGGCCGGCATCGGCCGGCAGGATGTCGAGGCGCACGACGGAATCCTTGGCGCCACGGATCAGCTGCACGACGTCGTCGATGCGCATGCCCAGCACTTCGGTGATGGGGCCGCTTTCGCCCTGCCCTACGCCGACGATGCGGTCGCCCACTTTCAGCTTGCCCGACAGGCCGGCCGGGCTGCCCGGCACGACTTCGCGCACCACCGTGTATTCGTCGCGCGTCTGCAGCACGGCGCCGATGCCTTCCAGCGACAAGCGCATGGCGATGTCGAAGTTTTCCGAGGCGCGCGGGCCCAGGTAATTGGTATGCGGCTCGATCGACATCGCATACGCGTTCATGAAGATCTGGAACACGTCTTCACTATTGAGCTTGCGCGAGCGGCTGGTGTAGCTCTCGTAGCGCTTGTCCAGCGTGTCGCGGATGGCCTTGTCTTCCTTGCCCGCCAGCTTCAGGCGCAGCCAGTCGTTCTTGACGCGCTTGCGCCACAGGTCGCGCACTTCCTCGTCGTTCTTCGGCCAGGCCGCTTTTTCACGGTCGTACTGGTAGCTTTCATCGGCCGTGAAGTCGAATTTAGTTTTCAGCAGTTCACGCGCATACGCCATGCGCTCATCGAAACGCTGCTGGTACAGATTGTAGATGGCGAACGGCGCCGTCAAGTCCTCGTTGATGATGGCGTCGTCGAGCTTGGTGCGCAGCGGCGCGAAACGGTCGATGTCGGCCTGCACGAAGAACAGCTTTTCCGCGTCGAGCGACTTGAAGTAGCGGTCGAAGATCTTTTCCGACATGGCGTCGTCGAGCGGCATGGCCTTGTAGTGGACGCGCGTCAAGACGCGCGATGCCCACAGGGCGGCCTGGGTTTGCTGTGCCAGCGGCTTCAAGGGGGGCGGAGGAGCGGCGCTCTTGTCCGTCTGGGCTGCGCCAGCGTGGGCTGACAGGGCAAGCGCCAGGGTGACCAGCATCATTTGCTTCTTCATCGGCTTCTCCGAAAATTAGTTTAAATCAATTCCAGGCGGCGCTGATATGCATGCGCCAGCCAGCAAGACAGTAAGGGGAATACACGACTGGTCTGGAGTTATTCTACAGGATACCAACAACCAGTCTCCCATGGAATATCAGTTTCTTCCCGGAAGCTTAAGCGCGGATTAAAGGCCCCGTTCCATTAATTACAAAGTGAAACATCCGTGATGAGGCCGCCGCCTGCAAGCGGCGCGCAAGCCGCCACCGGAAAATACCCCGCAGATCGCCAAAAAAGTCAATACACCATCTTTGCCTTTCTTGATCCAGGTGACGTTTTTTGCGCATTTAATCATTCTTACGGGAAACACTTAGTAACAAAACGCAAGCGCCATGCTATCATCGCCCCCTGCTTGACCGGCTGTTGACATCGCCACAGCCCAGCCTTGCCCCTTTCCAGCCGTACCAGCTTCCGCAGATTGCCCTTCCCCCATTGCCTGCTTGCCCGCGGCGATGCGCATGGCGTGTGCGCGCTGCTTAGCCCACCCAAGACTTGATACGACCATCCTTATGCAAACATTTTCCCTTCATCCGCGCCATTGGAGCGTCGGCGGCAAGATCACCGTCTTCACGTTCTGCCTCGTCAGCCTGATCCTGGCCAGCCTGACGGCATTGATCAGCATCAGCACGTCCACGGTGCTGGAACAGCGGGCCGAAGCGGCCGTCACCAGCGAACTCGATAGCGTGATGACCACCACCGAAGTGTTCCATACAGCCATGGTCAACGAAGCGGCCAGCTTCGCGCGCCTGTTCGCGGCCGAGTTTCCCGGCCCGTTTGCCGTCGACACGGGCGCCCTGGTGGCCGTGGCCGGCAAGGCCACGCCCGCGCTCAGCAATGGCGCCAAGGTCCTGAACCTCGACACGGCCCTGGTCGACCGCTATACGGCGCAGACCGGCGCCATCGCCACCATCTTCGCCGCCGACGGCGACGAGTTCGTGCGCATCAGCACATCGCTGAAGAAACAGGATGGCACGCGCGCCATCGGCACCCAGCTCGACCATAACCACCCCAGCTATGCGCCGCTGCGCGCGGGCCAGCGCTTCATCGGCATGGCTACCCTGTTTGGCAAGCAATACATCACCCAGTACGATCCCGTGCGCGATGCGGGCGGCAAGGTGGTGGGCGTGCTGTTCATCGGCCTCGACATCAGCAAGAACTTAGCCATGCTGAAAGACAAGATTCGCCAGGTCAAGATCGGCCAGACCGGCTACATCTATATCGTCGACACGGCGCCGGGCGCCAATTACGGCCACATGGTGCTGCACCCGAACAGCGAGGGCAAGAGCGCGCTCGACTTCAAGGCCAGCGACGGCCGCCTGTTCATCCAGGACATGCTGGCGCAAAAGAATGGCGCCATGCGCTACACGTGGACGGCGCCGGGCGAAACGGGCGCCAGCGCGCGCGAAAAGCAGCTGTATTACCGCCAGTTCAAGGATTGGCAGTGGATCATCGCCGGCGGCACCTTCACGGACGAAATCACGCTCGAGGCGCGCCAGTTGCGCAACCAGCTGGCCATTTCCGGCTTCATCGCCCTGCTCGTCTTCGCCCTGCTGCTGTACTGGCTGGTGCGCGTGCTCGTCTCGCGTCCGCTGGCGCAGGCCGAAGCGGCCGCCGCGCAGATCGCCGACGGCGACCTGACGGTCCAGCTGCACACGCGCAGCGAAGACGAGATCGGCCGCCTGCTGCGCGCCATGAACCGTATCAGCGACAAGCTGTCGCAAGTGGTGGGCAAGGTGCGCGGCAGCGCCGGGCAGATCGCCACGGCCTCGGGCGAGATTGCCAGCGGCAACCTTGACCTGTCGAGCCGCACGGAACAGCAAGCCAGTTCGCTGGAAGAAACGGCCGCCTCGATGGAAGAGCTGAGCTCGACCGTCAAGCAGAACGTGGAGCACGCGCAACAGGCGAGCAGCCTGGCGCGCGAATCGTCGACCCTGGCTGCCGAAGGCGGCGCGGCCGTGGCGCAGGTGAGCAGCACCATGCAAGCGATCCGCAGTTCATCGGGCAAGATCGCCGACATCATCGGCGTCATCGACGGCATCGCCTTCCAGACGAATATCCTCGCCCTGAACGCGGCCGTGGAAGCGGCCAGGGCCGGCGAACAGGGACGCGGCTTTGCCGTCGTGGCCACGGAAGTGCGCACGCTCGCGCAGCGCTCGGCGGCGGCGGCGAAGGACATCAAGGACCTGATCCAGGCCTCCGCCAGCACGGTGGACCTGGGCCACACGCAAGTAAATCAGGCCAGCGCCACCATGGATACCGTGGTGGCCAGTGTGCGCAAGGTCAGCGCCATCATGGCCGACATCGCGCAGGCGAGCGAAGAGCAGCGCAGCGGCATCGAACAGGTCAACCAGGCCATCGCCCAGATGGACCAGGTGACCCAGCAGAACGCGGCCCTCGTGGAAGAAGCGGCCGCGGCCGCCGAAGCGCTGCAGGAACAGGCGCAGGACCTGACGCAGGTGGTGGGCGTGTTCAAGCTGTAAGCGACGGCCCGCAGCCGCCTGGTGCTAAGATGCAGTTATCCATGCACCAGGAGACGCGATGCACAACGACTATGTTTTGATTGCCCGGCTGATGATCCCCACGGATGCGCACGTCATCCGCGGCTGCCTGGAAGCGGCCGGCATCGACGTCATCCTCACCGACGACCAGCACATGCAGGCCAACCTGCTGCTGGCGCCCGCCATCGGCGGCGCGCGCGTGCTGGTGCGCGAAAAAGACCTGGCGCGCGCCAACGACATCCTGGCCGCCTTCGAGCGCGGCGACCTGGCCCTGTCGGACGACGCCGACGTGGGACTGCCCGTGGCCGAGTAAGTGTGCGAGTAGAAACTTACGCGTAGAAACAGCGCCCGCACGCCTGGCGGTACGCTTCGTTGCCGCCAATACTGATCTGCTCGCCTTCCTTGATGCGGCGGCCCTGCTCGTCCACGCGGATATTCATCGTGGCTTTCTTGCCGCAGGTACAAATATTCTTGAGCTCCTCGATATCGTCCGCCAGCGCCAGCAGATAGGCCGAGCCGGGGAACGGTGCGCCCTTGAAATCCGTGCGCAAGCCATAGCAGATGACGGGCACGCCCTTCACTTGCGCCAGCTGGTGCAGTTGTTGCACTTGCGCCGTGCTGAGGAATTGCGCTTCGTCAACCAGCAGGCAAGCCACTTGCGGGATATCGTCGAGGAAATTCGTGTCGGCATGGAAGATATCGACCTGGCGCTGCGGTCCCAGGCGCGACGTGACGCGGCCCACGCCGTAGCGGCTGTCGATGGCGGCCGTGTACAGGCGCACCTGCTGGCCCTGCTCTTCATAGTTGTGTGCGACTTGCAACAAGGCCGTCGACTTGCCCGCGTTCATCGCGGAATACCGGAAATAAAGTTTTGCCACTGCCGCCTGCCCTGTCTGAGTAATTTCAATACTATTTAGTATCTTTTCGAGGCGTGATTATAAATCGCAATGGCAAGCTTGCGGCAGCTTAATACATGCGCCGTCAGCGCTGCATGGCACAAAAAAACGGCGCATACTCGCATGGTGAAAGCCGCTGCCCATATGCGAAAGCCGCATATGCAAGCAGATAAACATTCGTTCGCAGCACCCCGTCCCGCGCCTACACTCCGCCCTTTTGCACGGAAGGCGGCTCGGGACACAATCCGGAGCGGCTGTTTCGCTGACAGGAGCCACCATGAATGATCGAATGCCATCCCCACCCCAGCCGCCAGCGTTATACAAGCTGATCGGCAATACCCCGCTGGTCGAAGTGACCAGGCTCGACACGGGCCTGTGCCAGCTGTTCCTGAAACTGGAATCGCAAAATCCCGGCGGTTCCATCAAGGACCGCATCGGCCTGTCCATCATCGAGGCGGCCGAAGCCGACGGCCGCCTGCAGCCGGGCGGCATCATCGTCGAAGCGACGGCCGGCAATACGGGCATCGGCCTGGCCCTCGTGGGACGCATCAAGGGCTACCGCGTGATTTTAGTCGTGCCCGACAAGATGTCGACGGAAAAAGTGCTGCATCTGAAGGCGCTGGGCGCCGAAGTGCATACCACGCGCTCGGACGTGGGCAAGGGCCATCCCGAGTACTACCAGGATTACGCGGCGCGCCTGGCGCGCGAACTGCCGGGCGCCTTCTTCGCCGACCAGTTCAACAATCCGGCCAATCCGCTGGCGCACGAAACGACGACGGGCCCGGAAATCTGGGAACAGAGCGGGCATGACGTGGACGCCATCGTCGTCGGCGTCGGCTCGTCCGGCACCCTGACGGGCCTGACGCGCTACTTCCGCAAGGCGCAGCCGAAGCTGGAATTCGTGCTGGCCGACCCGCAAGGCTCCATCCTCACCGAATACATCGACACGGGCAAGGTCAGCGACACGAGCGGCTCGTGGGCCGTGGAAGGCATCGGCGAAGACTTCATTCCGTCGATCGCCGACATGGGCAGCGTGACGAAGGCCTATACGATCACGGACCAGGAAAGCTTCGACAGCGCGCGCGCCCTCCTGCGCGCCGAAGGCATTTTAGGCGGCTCGTCCACCGGCACCCTGCTGGCCGCTGCCCTCAAGTACTGCCGCGAACAGACGAGCCCGAAGCGCGTCGTCACCTTTGTCTGCGACACGGGCACGCGCTACCTGTCGAAAGTCTACAACGACGGCTGGATGCGCGACCAGGGCCTGCTGCAGCGGGCGCGCTCGGGCGACTTGCGCGACCTGATCGGACGCCGCTACGACGAAGGCGACGTCGTCAGCGTGGCGCCAGGCGACACCCTGCTGACGGCTTTCAACCGCATGCGCTCGAGCGACCTGGCGCAGCTCCCCGTCATCGAGGCAGGCCAGCTGGTGGGCATCATCGACGAATCGGACCTGCTGCTGCACGTCTCCGGCGACGCCGCGCATTTCGCGGGCCTCGTGGGCGCCACCATGACGACGCAGATCGAAACCCTGGCGCCGTCTAGCGGTCTGCCCGCCCTGCGCGCCACCCTGGACCGGGGCCTGACGGCCGTCGTCGCCGACGATGCCGCGTTCTATGGCCTGATCACCCGCTTCGACCTTCTCAACCACTTACGCAGGACACTATCTTGAGCCAGCAAACACCCCGCAAGAGCCATCTCGCCACGCGCGTCATCCACGCAGGCCAGTCGCCCGACCCGTCGACGGGCGCCATCATGCCGCCCATTTACGCCACCTCCACCTTCGTGCAGGACAGCCCCGGCGTGCACAAGGGCCTCGATTACGGCCGCTCGCACAATCCCACGCGCTGGGCGCTCGAGCGCTGCGTCGCCGACCTCGAAGGCGGCAGCGCCGCCTTCGCATTCGCCTCGGGCCTGGCCGCCATCTCGTCCGTGCTGGAATTGCTGGACGCGGGCAGCCATATCGTCGCCGGCGACGACATGTACGGCGGCACCTATCGATTGTTCGAGCGCGTGCGCCGCCGCTCGGCCGGCCATGACTTTAGCTACGTGGACTTGACGAAGCCGGAAAACCTGCTGGCCGCGCTGCGTCCCGAAACGAAGATGGTGTGGGTCGAAACGCCGACCAACCCGATGCTGAAACTGGCCGACCTGCGCGCGATCGCCGACATCTGCCGCGAACGGGGCATCATCGCCGTGGCCGACAATACGTTTGCCAGCCCGCTCGTGCAGCGCCCGCTGGAACACGGCTTCGACATCGTCGTGCACTCGACTACCAAGTATTTGAACGGCCACTCGGACATCATCGGCGGCATCGCCATCGTCGGCGGGGAAGAACGCCAGGCGGAATGGCGCGAGCAGCTGGGCTTCTTGCAAAATTCCGTGGGCGCGATCGCGGGGCCGTTCGACAGCTTCCTCGCCCTGCGCGGCGTGAAAACCCTGGCCATCCGCATGCAGCGCCATTGCCAGAGCGCCCTGGCGCTGGCGCAGTGGCTGGAACAGCAGAAGGAAGTGCGCACCGTGTTTTATCCGGGGCTGGAGTCGCACCCGCAGCACGCGCTGGCGCGGCGCCAGATGGATGGTTTCGGCGGCATCATCTCGATCGACCTCGATACGGACCTGGCGGGCGCGCGCCGCTTCCTCGAGCGCTGCGAAGTGTTTGCCCTGGCCGAAAGCCTGGGCGGCGTGGAAAGCCTGATCGAGCACCCCGCCCTGATGACGCATGCCAGCATTCCGCCCGAGCAGCGGGCCCGGCTGGGCATCGGCGACGGCTTGATCCGCCTCTCGGTGGGCATCGAGGACATCGAGGACCTGCGCCACGACCTGCGCACGGCGCTCGACGCGATTTAAGTGAGCAGTGTCGGATTACGCGGCGTGCCGCCGCTAATCCGACCTACATGCCAGGCGATACCGTAGGTCGGATTAGCGAAGCGTAATCCGACACATTGTTGCCATGAACAGCACCGTTCACTCCCCCGGCCGGTACCTGCGCTCCAGGTGCCGGGCCACGTCCTCGGGATAAAACAGCACGTCCTTGAATTCGCCGCGCGCGTACATGGCCGCCTGGTCGCTGAAGTGCGACGATGCCGGGTCGCCGCTCTGGCCGCCGGCGAGTATGCTTTTCGCCCTGATGCGCGGACCGAATTCCACGGCCGCCACGAAGCTGTTGCCGCGTTCGCCGTAAATCCTGCGCGTCGTGCTCTTGCTGCTCTGGCCATACGCGGCCAGCGCGCCCCAGTTGCCCGAGGCGTAGGGCACGGGCAAGCTGGGCTTCGCATCGTCGAACGGCTGCACCACGTCGCCCGTCAGGCGCTGGAAGCGGTTGATCTCGCCCCACGGCGCTTGCCAATTGCCGAACTCGCGCTGCAGTTTGTCGGCCGCCGTCGCCAGCGCGGCCAGGCGCTGCGCCGCCGTGACCTTGTCCGTCGCCATGAAGTCGACCACGGGCACGCCCTGCTCCCTCGCCTGTTTCCCCGTCAGCTCCGCCAGTTCCTGGCCCCAGAACACGGCCAATGAGGTGGGCGTGGAGTCCAGCGCATAGCGCCAGTCCCAGGCCCGCAGCAGCGCGATCTTTGGCGCCAGCGCCAGCTTTTGCGGGGCATGCTCCGGCAGCGCATCCCAGGCGGCGAACAGCGGCGGCAGCAGCGCTTCGAACGCCGTCAGCTCGCTGTCGTAGGAAGCGGCGATCAGGCTGTCGAGCGTGAATCCCGTGCGGTTCCGGAAGACCTTCACCGCATGCAGGCCGCGCGCATTTTCGCCGTACACGGACATGTAGGCGGGGTAGTCCTGCTGGCGCGGGCTGCTGGCCCCGGCCGCCGAATACGGCCAGTTATTCGTGTTCTGTATCCAGCCATTCTTCGGGTTGAACAGGGTGATGGTTTGCGCCACCGTGTGCAAGCCCTGCCACTCGGTGGCCGGGTCGCTGCCGTCGACGGGCTGCTTCCAGTTGAAGCGCGGGTCGCGCACGGGAATGAAATTGCCGTGGAAATAAGCGATATTGCCGTCCGCATCCGCATACACGGTGTTGTTCGACGAATTCGTGCGCAATTCCATCGTCTTGTAGAACGCCGCGTAGTCGCGCGCCTTGGTGCGCGTGTACGACTGCGTGAGCGCCTTCAACGGTTCGTTCATCAGGCGCACGGCCACCCATTTACCGTCCTGCGCGCGCACGATGGGGCCGTGGTGGCTGTAGTAGACCGTCATGGTCTTGCTGCCCATGCCGCCGCCGGCCAGTTTATAGGGCAAGGTGATGGGCACGGCCTTCAAGGGACGCAGCGCGCCGTCGTAGCGGTAGTGCCACGCGCCATCCTTGTCGACGATGCTTTCCAGGTATTCGTCGATGACGTCGCCGCCGCCGGACGTGTGCATCCAGCCCACGCGTTCATTGAAGCCCTGGTAGACGAAGAACTGGCCCCAGGTGACGGCGCCATACGCGTTCAAGCCTTCGCCGCTGGTCATTTGCACTTCGGGGCGGAAGTAGAACGAGGTGTGCGGGTTGATCATCAGGAGCGCATGGCCATTGCGCGTGATGGCGGGCGCGATGGCAAAGCCGTTCGAGCCGCTCGGCTCGGGGTCCATGCCGGATTCCGCCCCGGTTTCCAGGCTGGCCAGCGCCAGGGCGGCGGGCCTGGCCTGCTGGCCATAGAATGCTTCGAGCTGCGCCAGGCTGACGGATTCGATATCGCCGCCGATGCTGCCTTCGCTAAAACTCAAGGCCATCCACGGCTCGAAATGCGTGATCAACTTTGGTTTCACGTGCGGATGCGTGGCCAGGTAAAAATTCAGGCCATCGGCGAACGCCTGCATCAGCTTTTGCAGCCACGGCGGGCTGGCGCGGTACTGCGCCTGCAGCTCCTGCGGATCGATGAAAAGCTTCATGCGCAGGTCGCGGTACAGTTCCTGCTCGCCCTCGACTTCCGCCAGGCGTCCCATGGCGTTGATGTAATTGAGTTCCACGCGCGGGAAATCGTCCTCGGCCTGCGCATACATCAGGCCGAAGACGGCGTCCGCATCGCTCTTGCCCGTCACATGGGGAATGCCCCACGTGTCGCGCGCGATGCTGACGTTGGCAGCCTGCGCCTGCCAGCGGACCATCTCGGCGGCAGGAACGGCAGCGGAGGCAGCGGGTGCGGCCAGCGCGGGGGCGCTGGCGACGATGCCGCAGGCGATGGCGGCGAAAAAATCACTGCGATGTAGCATGTACGGCTCCAGAAATACAGTCACGGCACCTGACAAAACCGTCGCGGGCCGCAGTGCGGCCCGATGCCCCCTTGTGGCCAGGAAGCGCCACCGTACTGGATACGGCGGCGCCGGGCCGGTGAGCATGGCACGCCGCACGGCGCGACGCGCGCGGTGTGAGCGGGTGCCCTACGATGCGTCGATCAGGGCGGCTATGCGCTGGTTCAGCTCCACGTTGTCCGCCTGCAGTTGCGCCACCCGCTGTTTCAGGCTGGCGATCTCGGCGCGCAGGCGCTCCGTTTCGGACGGCGCCTGCGCCGCGTTCTCGGCCCACGGTTCGTTGCCCGTTTCCGGCGTGTCCTGCGGCACGTGGACTTTCGGTTCGCGCGGCGTGCGCGTGGCGGCGCGCTGTTCGCGGATTTCCTTGGCCGCCTGGCGCAACAGCTTCTTGCCGCCGGCGACGGCCGCCACCTGCTCTTCCGGCGGCAAGGACGCCACGGTGGCCGCCGCATTGATGGAAATCGTGCCCGAACGGACAGCTTCCACCAGCTCCGGCGAGGCCGCCTTCTGGATCTTCTCGATCTGGCTGATCTGGTTGCTGCTCAGGCGCGCCGCCTTGGCCACCTCTTCGCGCGTGCTCATGGCCGGCTTGGGCGCGTTTTCGCCATCGGGCGCGTCGGCCGCGCTGACGGGCGCCGGGCTGCGCGCGGCGACGATCTCCTTCTTGCGCAAGGCCAGCACGCCGCGCTGGAAGTCCGACACGCTGCGGCGCGCCAGGTGATTGTCGATCATCCACAGCATGACGTCGTCGAGCGAGGTAAAACTGGTGTTCTGGATGGTCTTGAATTCGATGCCGTGCTGGCGGCAGATGGCGTAGCGGTTATGCCCGTCGATCAGCACGTCGTTCCACAGCACCAGCGCGTCGCGGCAGCCTTCTGCCAGCAGGCTGCGCTCGAGCGCCGCGTATTCGCTGGCGGTGAGCGGGTCGATATACGACTGCAGCACCTGATTGATAGTGATATTCATGGTTGTCCTCAATAATACAGCTGGCGGCGCGATGGTCCGCGCCGGCACGAATGCTACACCATCCGCCGGCCCTGGCCGGGTAAAATCACGGCGGCACAGCTCATCCGAAGACACAGACCATGAAAAGAAAGTACGCCACCGCGATCATTTTTGCCGTTGCCGCCATCGGCTTCACCTGGGTCAGCCCCTACATCGCCATGTACCGCATCAGCATCGCCGCCAAATCCGTGCGCCTGGACACCCTGGCGCAGCACGCCGACCTGCCCGCCGTGCGCGCCAGCGTGGCACGCCAGCTGCGTGCGGCCGGCGAAACGGCCAGCGAGGAAGACTTGAAAGAGATGCTCGACACCATCGTCTCGCCGCCCGGCATCACGGTCCTGATCCTGCACGGCAAGCACGGCGCCGATGGCAAGCGCCACGACTTCGGCATGGCTTACCGCTCGTGGAACGAAGTGGTGCTGCGGCGCTCCGGCGCCGGCCCCGCCGCCAGCCAGTTCCTGCTGCGGCGCCATGGCATCTGGGACTGGCGGCTGGCGGATATCACCCTGCCGCCAGAGCTCATGTAAAGAAATATTGATCTAGAACAACAATTACCTAAACCGCTATATTGATTTTGAGAAATATTATGTAGAATGCCAACACTTCAGGCGCACCGGGTCGCCAGGCATCCGAGAGATTGCACGATGAAAAGAATGTTGCTTCTCGCCCTAGTGGCACTGGTCGCGCTGGCCGGCGTCTTCTATGGCAGCCCGTACTTCACCATGAACCAGATCCGTGAAGCCACCATGGACGAGGATACGCAGGCGCTGGCCGCGCATATCGACCTGGACCAGTTGCGCGGCAGCCTGGGCAGCCAACTGCACACCCTGTTTTCCGCGCCGGAAGTGGCCGACGACATCGACCCGGACGTCATCGACCCGCTGCTCGACACCATGCTGATGCCCGAAGGCATAGTCGCCTTGATGAAGCTTAACGACCGCTACGAACATCCCATCGCCAAGGTCAGCGACATCAGCGGCCGCAAGCGCAAGAACAAGCCCGAATACAAGCTGCACTACACGTCCTGGGACAGCGTCGTCGTGCAGCGCTCCCACAGCAAGAGCCACATCGGCGAACTGACCCTGGCGCGCGACGGCCTGTGGCGCTGGAAGCTGGTGTCGGTCGCCCTGCCGAAGAATCTGCTGGCCGACGCGTGAGGCATGCGGCGGCATGCCAAGCCTGCCAGCCGCCGCTTTCCCTCATACTTTAACCAGCTTCCAATCCAGAGTTGCGGGGTATATCCTGCCGCTGCCCTGGACTGGCGTCCAGGTATATCGTATATAAATACGGTTATCGATCGGATACAAGCCTGTGGCAGTTGCCAGGCCATCGCCCACGACCACCGTCGACTCGCCAAACCCGTTGCAGCCGCCCCCCGAACTGCTGCCGCCGAAGGAAATGGTGGCATTGGCCAGAAAGGTATCACCAGCGGTGGTATGCCACCCGACGGCAAAATCGTGACCTGTATCGATATACACGGTAAATGGCACAAGATTGCCCGATATATTTCCGACCCAGCCGACATCGATCGCCAGCGTGCCATTTTTGACGACCTTGGGCGCGGACACGATGTCGCGCGAGAAGTAGCCCGAACCGTTGGCCCGCAAGCCGATCTGGTCGCCGATGGAGATGAACATCTGGTCGCCGCTGGCATCCAGGTTCACATAGGCCGTATTCGTCGCATTCTGCAGGCGGCCGGAAGTGATCGTGCCCAGGCTGCCCGAGGCGGCCTTCAGCGCACCGGAAAACGTGGCATTGCCGGCAGCGACCTGGAACTGTGGCGAGGAAATATCGCCATCGCTATCCAGGCGGAAATAACCGCCCGTATTTTTATTCCCCAGGCGTAGGCCTTCCGGCCCCAGATAGAAGCCGCTTCCCGCAGCAGGCCAGGCAGAGGAAGTAAAGGTGCCGCCAGCGATGCTGCCGCGCAAACGCACATTGTTCGCATACAGGTCGCCGCCCCGCTGCAAATACCAGCCCGCCTGCCCGGCCACGTAATTGCTGCTCCAGATATCGCCGCCGATCTTGGCATTCGTGACCGAAGCATTCTGAATATAGGCGTCCGCAATATAGACCCCGATCGGGACGGTCACGCCATTGACGACGGTTTCCGTCGCGCGCACGATGAAGGGCATGCTGGCGGGGATGCCGGGGCCGCTGGGATTGGCGATCATGAAGGTATCGGCGCGCACGGCAAAAAGGCTGGTCGGCGTGGCGTTATTGGCCGTCGTCGCCAGGCCGTAGCCGCTGATATAGCCGTTGACATCCTGCTTGATCGTGTACTGCGCCGACAGCTGGCCCGTCTGCGTGGCGCGCGTCGTCGCCTCGATCTGGATGGCGGCTGTACGCGCCTGGGACTCGGCAGCAAGGCGCTGGGTCACGCTGCCGGCCAGCGTGGCCGGTCCGTCGACCAGCGCAATGCGGTCGCCCAGATGATTGCTCAGCTGGCTTTCCGTCAATTGCGCGGTCAGTACGCCCAGCAGATGCTCGACCTCGATGTCGGAGGCGCCGACAGTACCGGAGGAGGCATTGTAGGGACCGGGCACGTTCGCCCACGAGACATAGCGTATCCAGTAGTAGCGCGTGGCGCCGGGGCCCACCGGATCGACATGGCTGCGGCCGTCGGCACGGGCCAGCAGCGTCGCCTGGGCAAAATTATTCACGGGTGCACGCCACACCTCGGTATAGGCAAGCTGATGATAATTTGCGGGCGGCGGCGCCCAGCCCAATTCGATGGTGGCAGCCTTACCCGTGGTAAACAAACCGGATGGCGCCGGCGGCGGTGTCAGGTCCAGAGGACGCGACATGGCAATGGTTTGCCGTCCAACATGGCTGCGGCCGTCAATCACGGCCGTGGCACTGACCGTCACCGTGCTGGCCACCATGTCGGCATAGCGCAGGGTGGCCGAATTGCCGCTCACGCGCAGCGGCGTTTCCGGTGCGGTAGAAAAAAGCACGCTTCCCGAAGCGCCCAGGATGGTCGCTGTCAACACGATTTCGGCCGGTGCGGCGCTGCCGCCTTGCGTCACCTCAAACAGGCTGGAACTGGCCGACAGCAGCACGCCCGCATCGTGCGAGGGTGCATAGCGGGGCGACGTGGCTTGCAACAAGAGGTCGCGGTCATTGATCGGTGCGGCCATTATTGCTCTCCCGCCAGTGAAAACTGCATTTGCGTCGTAATCATATTTTCTTTCAATGTATTCATAATCGGTGCCTGCCACGCCACATGCACGAAGCGCGGCCGGCCTCCATGGCAGTTAAACGGCCTGGACCACAATGCAGGCGTGACCGTCAGCTTCGATGGCGATCGCGCGGCCTACGGCGGCCTGGTGCTGCGCCAGCGACATACCGGCAGCATCCGCCGCGGTGCCGCCCATGCCCGTGCCGTCCTGCAGCGGCACGATGTAGTCGCCCGGCCGGACTCCTGCCACATTGACCGGCACGCTGCCGGCGCATGCGGTCCGGCGACGGCAGCGCGGCCAGCCAGGCGGGTCAGCTGCCAGCTCAGGGCCGTCTCTCCTTGGTAAAAAATCAGTCATCAGATTTCCTCGATGTCGATGGTGGTGGCATAGGTTTGAAAGGACGGCGTGGCGATGGCGGCCAGGTTGGCCAGCCGCCCGTAGACCTGGTGCGCCTGTTCCAGTTCAGGGTCCTCGTCGTCGGGAAACAGGCTGGCAAAAAGAGGCCGCGACAGGCCGCTGCCGCGCACGATGCGCCACAGACCGGCGCGATCCATCGCCGTCATGTTCGACAGCGGCAGGGTCAGCTTGCGGTACTGCGCGCCCAGTTCCACGTTTTGCTGGCCGGCGGCCGTGCGGTACTGCGTGCTGGTGTCGACAAGGGCCAATCCGGCGCCGTACGCGGCGTTGTTCTGCGGGCTCCAATAGCTGCCGACCACCAGGCGCGCCGCCTCCAGGAAGCCGGCCGGATTCTCCGGGTCGCTCAAGTCGATCAGCAGGACCCGGAAACTGGTGATGGGAAACCAGACGCGCGCATAGGTGCCGCCGCCATATGAGAAGGCATTCACGCCCAGCGGCAAGGCGCCCCAGTCCCACAAGCCCAGCGGTGCGTAGTCGCACGCCGCCACCGCGCCCGTATCGAACAGCGGGACGCTGTCGCCGGGCTGCGCATAGCCGCGCACCCGTATCCTGGCCAGGGGCGTCAAGTTGCAAAACGGCAACGCAACACAGCCGCCGAGTTCCGGCGTCGGCCAGATGGCCCTGATGCTCAGCGCGGTGCCGAGCGAGCGCAGCACCTGGGCGCGGTCTTCCGTCAGCAGGTTTGCCGGGCCCAGCGCGCCGCTCTGGCTGGATGCCGCCAGCGTGGCCCGGTCGGCGGCATTGTCGTGGATGATGCGCAGATGGCTCATGCAGCCTCCATGCGCGTAGTTGGACGGATATCAGGCGTAGGCACGATAGTTTTCCTTTGTAGTGTCAATGTGTAAAAAAAGCGGGCGCAGGTAACCCTGACCGGCAAGCGGGAAAGCGGGAACGTCGGCATCAAGCGGCGGCCGTCCGCGCGCACATGCGGGACGGCGCCAGGAAACGGTAGAATTGCGGGAAAATCCGGCACGGCCAGCAGGCCGCCATGTAGATCAACAAAAAAGGGAGACACCATGAACGATGTCGTACAACACGCACTGGCCCACGCGGGCAAACCGGCCACCACGCCGTGGGTGGTCACCCTCGTCAACGGCGAAAAACTCACGGGCCCCATCTCGCCGCTGAGCGATGGCTGCTACGCGATCGGCCTGGGGCAGATCAAATACTTTTCCAGCGACAAGGTTGCCTGCCTGAATGTCTCGGGCGCGGGCGCCTTCCCCATCTGATGACGCCACCGGCAGGACGTGGCGGCGCGGACCTGGCCGCGCAGTTGCTGGCACTGGAGACGGCACTGCAAAGCCAGGCCGTGCGCGCCGATAGCGCCAGGCTGGCCGCGCTGCTGGCCGACGAGTTCGTCGAGTTCGGCAGTTCGGGCAATCGCTGGACGCGCGCGGCGACCCTCGCCGACCTGCCCGAGGAGCAATTCTGCCAGCGCAGCATCAGCCAGTTCCAGGTCCGCTGGCTGGCCGATGACGCGGCCTTCGTCACCTACCATTGCCTGCGGCACGCCAGCGCCGCCCTGCCGGCCGGCGCCAGCTGGCGCAGTTCGCTCTGGAAGTGGCGCGATGGCCGCTGGCAAATGGCTTTTCATCAGGGCACGCCGATTCCCGGCTGAGCGCCCCATCCCTCTCCATGAGTACGCGCTGCCGGCATGCCAGCGCGCACTGGCAGCGCAATCGGGAGTCTGGCCTGTCGCACGGCAACAACAAGCCCGTAGCGAAAAAAAATCGCCGCATCCGTGTTGTATTGCCAGCGTGACGACGTGATCGGCACGGCCAGATCGCCCTGGTCTTGCGCCGCCACAGGGAACAGTGGCGCCAGGCACAGCACAATGCAGGGCCGGACACGCCTGCCGGCTCTCCACTATGCACCCGCCTGATATTGACGACAAATACGATTTTATTCGCCTATTCAGTCGAATTTCATATGAATTGTTGCGCCTGGAAAATGGCATGAATACCAAAACTTTCCGTGCTAGCATGACTTTTCGTCCAGCCAAGCAACGCCTGCCTGGACCTTTCGAACAACCTCGACCGATAGGAGCCGTTTCATGATGACACCGCATGCCAGCACAGTCCGCCACACCCTGATCGCCCTGGCCATCACTGCCGCCTTCCCCTTGCAGACGATGGCGCAGGGACAGACGCAGGACAGCATTCCGGCGGCGACCGCCGGCACGCCCGCCGCTGCCGTCGCGCAGGCGGGACCGGGGCAGCTGGAAACGGTGATCGTCACGGCGCAGCGGCGCGCGGAAAACATCAAGGACGTGCCCATGTCGATCGCCACCCTGAAGGGCGACAAGCTCGACACGCTGACGGCCGGCGGCGCCGACATCCGCTTCCTCAACAGCCGCTCGCCCAGCGTTTCCGTCGAGTCCGACTACGGCCGCACCTTCCCCCGCTTCTACATCCGCGGCCTGGGCAATACCGACTTCGACTTGAACGCCTCGCAGCCGGTGGGCCTGGTGATGGACGACGTGGTGCAGGAAAACGCCATGCTGAAGGGTTTCCCCGTGTTTGACGTGGACCAGGTCGAAGTGCTGCGCGGCCCGCAAGGCACCTTGTTCGGCCGCAACTCGCCGGCCGGCGTGATCAAGTTCGATTCCGCCAAGCCCGTCTTCAAGACGGAAGGCTACCTGAGCGGCGGCTTCGGCAAGGATGGCATGAAAAACCTGGAAGGCGCGTTCAACGTGCCCGTCAGCGACACCGTGGCCTTGCGCTTTTCCGGCCAGACACAGCGCCGCGACGACCGCGTGCACAACCCGCGCCCCACCGGCACGCGCGACTTCGAAGGCTATGAAGACAGCGCCGCCCGCCTGCAGGTGCTGGTCAAGCCCACGCGCGACTTCAGCGCCCTGTTCAACGTGCACGCGCGCAACCTCGATGGCACGGCGACGCTGTTCCGCGCCAACATCCTGAAACAGGGTACCAACGACCTGGTCGACAATTTCGACTACGGCTCCTATCCCACGGACGGCATTAACCGCCAGCACCTGAAAACCAAGGGCGGCAGCATGCGCCTGAAATGGGACCTCGACGGCGTGACCCTGCACTCGATCACCGGTTATGAAAAACTCGATTTCTACAGCCGCGCCGACGTCGACGGCGGCTACGGCGCCGTGTACGCGCCCCCGATGGGCCCGGGTTTCATCCCCTTCGTCGTGGAAACGGCCGACGTGATTCCGGACCACAAGCAGATTTCGCAGGAATTCCGCGCCGAGTCCAGCGCCAAGGGACCGCTGCAATGGATCGCCGGCCTGTTCTATTTCAAGGAAGACATCCAGATCGACAGCATCAGCTTCAACAGCCTGGCACCGGGCAATCCGCAAAACAGCGCCTACGCCACGCAAAACCAGAGCTCGAAGTCTTACGCGGCCTTCGGCTCGCTCAACTATACGGTGTCCGACGCGCTGAAACTGCGCGCCGGCCTGCGCTACACGACGGACAAGAAGGATTTCTCGGCCAAGCGAGTGGAAGCGACCACGGCCGGTCCGTTCAACCTGAACGACACCTCGCACAACGTCAGCTGGGACTTGAGCGGCACTTATGTGCTGACGCCGGAAACGAACGCCTACGCGCGCATCGCCACCGGCTACCGCGCGCCGTCGATGCAGGGCCGGCTGAACGGCCTGGCCGACCGCCCTTCGTTTGCCGGCGCCGAAAAAGCGCTGTCCGTCGAGGCCGGCATCAAGCAAGACCTGTTCGACAAGCGCGCCCGCCTCAGCCTGGCCGTGTTCCAGTACCGCGTGAAGGACAAGCAATTGACGGCCGGCAGCGGCGCCGTCAACATGAACCAGCTGATCAACGCGGACAAGGCCACGGGCCAGGGCGTGGAACTGGACTTCCAGGCCAACCTCAGCGACTCGCTCAGCATGACCCTGGGCGGCAGCTACAACCACACGGAAATCCAGGACAAGAAGCTGTTCGTGCAAAGCTGCGGCAATGCGCAAAACAACCCGGCCAGCGGCTGTACCGTCACCGACCCGCTGGGTCCGTTCAAAGGCACGGCCTACATCGACGGCAATCCGCTGCCGCGCGCGCCGGAGTGGCAAGCCAACTTCACCCTGAAATACAGCATCCCCGTCGCCAACGGCGAATTCTTCGCCTACACGGACTGGTCCTACCGCACCAGCTACAACTTCTTCCTGTATGAAGCGAAGGAATACAAGGCCAAGGAATTGCTGGAAGGCGGCTTGCGGGTCGGCTACAAATGGGACAAATACGAAATCGCTGCCTACGGCCGCAACATCACCAACCAGATCCAGTCGCTGGGCGCGATCGATTTCGACAACCTGACCGGCATCGTCAACGAGCCGCGCACATATGGGGTGCAGTTCAAGGCGTCGTTTTGAGGGTTGGGTTGACTTGACTCGCGTCAAGAGAAATTAGGCAGACAGAATGCCGTTCGGTGCGAGCCGGACGGCATTCGGCTATTCGGCCATTCGGGCGTCGCACGCAAGCTCAAATGCAACAAAAAACCCGCACTCTCGTGGGAGAAGTGCGGGTTTATGCGTATCTTGCCATGTCTGCAAACCGTGGCGCCCGGAGCCGGAATCAAATATCACGACATATCAACAACTTGCAACGTCGATTGGCAATTTAATGCCATTTAATCCCACTAACAGACAAGAGCGGAACCAACAAGTAAGCCATCAACGCGGTCAATGCCAGCCGGAGCGTGCCGATTCTCGTGCGCCTGGTCAAATCTCCCAACGACATCGTGGAACAGGACCACCGTGCTATCAAGCGAGCCACCAAACCGATGTTCAACTTCAAATCATTCCACTGCGCCGGCTCCGTGATTGCAGGCATCGAGCTCATGCACATGATCCGCCAGGGCCAGTTCGCAATGGGTCGCACAGTTGTGATGCCATTCGCCGACCAATTCTATTCGCTGGCAGGACAGATCCGTCCAGTTTGAAGGCGGCAGCGCCATTCCGGGGAAATTTCGTTCCCGGATCTACAACGCGACAGCACCTTCGAAATTAGCGTCGCCTTCGCGTATTACCATATCACGCCTTCTATGGTGACATTTCACTTACTAAATATGCCGGTCATGCTGCGGGACGGGCAATTTTGGTGATCGTCAAACAGGAAAATACGTTCAGATATCCCCGATATACGCTGGAACTGGAGCGCTGTCGTAGGTATTCATCGTAGCGCATGTACCATCGCCGTTAAAATAGAAATTTGCATTTCCATCCTTTTTCTTTATGGACTGCAGCATTGCAGCCCACATCGCACAAGTAGTTGGGGAGACTTCGCCGAAAGTCGAATTTAAGTTGCAAACTACGGTATAGTCATTGCGGCCTGAATGCAGAACATTTACATTTCCATTAGAATAAATTAGCACCTTGATTACTTTAACGTCACACTGGTAGGCTGCAAAGGAAGAAATGGGCAACATTGCAGCAAGTAAAAAAACAAAAAGACGCTTCATTATTAATCCTATTTTTAATTTATCAAATTTCGTGGCGAATCAGATGGCATCGCGCCATGACCGAAAACATCTCTTATATCGATCACCTTTATCGTTACACAACATTTCCCAGTGTGGAATCCGCATTTTCTCTTCAGAATAAAACATTTCCAAGATTTTAAAATGCGCCTTCCATAGTTTTACCAATCAACAATCAACAATCAACAATCAACAATCAACAATCAACAATCAACAATCAACAAATTTTGATGTGCATTTAATTATTTTTAATTTCCTGAAATAATTAGGAGATAAAACATGCAGAACTAGAGCAGCACGGCATCATGTTTATTGATCGAATCAATCTTCAATGTTCAATGTTCAATGTTCAATGTTCAATATGAGTTCTCGAAGTGGCGCCATAAAAGAGTGAAAATATCTTAATGTGGCATTATATTTCCGACCACACCACACATGTCAAGGCAAATGTTGCATAAATATTTCTATTGACTGCATTCATTCCTTCGACTGATTTCTTCGTTGCTGCTGCGGGCCGCAAGTCAATTTCGATTTATCTGGTGGATCGAAGTAAACAGTTTTATCCCGTCGCTGATCTGAGGGAGATTTTTTAAGCAGATATTGCCATGCCTCAAATCAGCCGATCCTGCGCAGCGAGTGCATAAAATTGGTTGGCGACCAAGATATCATCGGCGCTATCGATTGCAAACGGCTTCTTGTGGATCATGTGCATGAGTTCAAGGCCTGCGAGCACATTGCCAGTGCAACGGGGCGACGTAAAGGTGAACATCGGCCTGGTCACTCGCTTGATGGCGCGGAGGTCCTGTTCCAGGATATTGACTGGAGCTGCCATTTTGGTAAATTCATTGGTAAATTTGGGCAAATGGTAGCAGCATTTGGCGGTATTACGTGCCATTTTGCATTTCTGACAGACGAAAAAAAACCTGCTTTCCCCGATGAAAAGAGAGGAAAGCAGATTTTTTGACGTTATGCGTTTTTTGTTCGTGGTGCCCGGAGCCGGAATCGAACCGGCACGCCCTTACAGGCGGGAGATTTTAAGTCTCCAGTGTCTACCAGTTTCACCATCCGGGCAGCGCGGCAAGATTCTAGCACAAGTGATACCGATTACACCATCTTGCCCGGCAATTGGCATATCGTCGTCACTCGCTGCCGTGGCTGCTCTACCTGGCCTTGTCCTGCGCTTCCTCCTTTGACACCAACCCGTTGAAGAACAGGTTCAGCAGCACGGCAACGATGGCCGACAGCAAGATGCCGCTATGCAACAGCGGCGACAGGGCTTTCGGCATGTGCTGCGCGTATTGCTCGGCCACCAGGGGCAGCATGCCGAAGCCGATCGACAGGGCCACGATGAGCAGGTTGTTGCGATTGCTCTTGTAATCGACGCCGGCCAGGATACGGATGCCTGTGGCGGCAACCATGCCGAACATGACCAGCCCTGCCCCGCCCAGCACGAACGCGGGCACGGCTTCGGCCGCCTGCGCGATCTTCGGGATCACGCCCATCACCAGCAAAATGATGCCGGCCGCGACGCAGACCCAGCGGCTGCGCACGCCCGTCACGCCCACCAGGCCCACGTTTTGCGAAAACGAGGTGTAAGGGAAGGTGTTGAAGATGCCGCCGATCAACGTGCCCAGGCCATCGACCCGCAGACCGCGGCTGATGTCGGCTTGCGTGATGCGCCTGTCCGTCATGTCGCCCAGCGCCAGAAACATGCCCAGCGATTCGATCATGACGACGATCATCACCAGGCTCATGGTGACGATGGCGACCAGGTCAAACGTGGGCATGCCGAACTGGAACGGCGTGACAATGGCAAACAGCTGGGCGCTGGCTACCTTGGCGAAATCGGCCTTGCCCAGCGCGAATGACAGGGCCATGCCCGCGATGATGCCGATCAATACGGCGATATTCGACAGGAAACCGCGTCCATACTTGGCCACCAACAAGATGACGGCCAGCACAAAGAAGGCGATACCCATGTTGTCCAGCGCGCCATAGCCGGGATTGGCGATCATGGGCGCGGGCCCGGCTGGCGCAGGCAAGCCGGCCGCCGTGGCAGCAGCGGCCATCTTGACGAAAGCGGGGTCGGCAATTTGCGCCATGGTCGGCGGGCCGCCCATGGCCCAGTTGACGCCCACGCGCATCAGCGACACGCCGATCACGGCGATGATGCTGCCCGTCACGACGGGCGGAAACAACGCCAGCAATCGGCTGATGAAGGGGGCGATCAGCATGGAGACGACGCCGGCGCCGATCACGGCGCCAAAGATGCCGGTGATGCCCAGGGCGGGATCGCCGGCCATGACCAGCATGGGGCTGACGGCGGCAAAGGTCACGCCCATCATCACGGGCAGGCGGATACCGAAGTATTTGCCGAGTCCCAGCGACTGGATCAGGGTCACCAGGCCGCAACAGAACAGATCGGCGCTGATCAGCGCCGCCACCTGCTCCGGCGACAGTTTAAGAGCACGTCCCACGATCAAGGGCACGGCAATGGCGCCCGCATACATGACCAGCACATGCTGCAGCCCCAGGGTAAATAGCTTGCCGGCAGGCAGTATTTCATCGACAGGCGATATGGCTGGCACGGTGGCGCCGGCACTGCGGCGGTGGATGGACTTCAAGCGGGGCGAGGCCATTTACGCTCCCATTCCTGTCATGCAACAACCGCGATGGTCGGGGATAGATGCGGAAAGGAATGCTGGACGACAGGAATACGACAGCGGCGGATGAGACATGCGAAGCTCCTTGAGATGGGACAGGCAAGGAAAGCCATGCACGCTTCGTGCCAGGCCAATTGTATACAGCCATTGTGCGAAAACCCGTCACCATCGCAACGTCAGGCACCGGACGCACTGTTTTCTGGCATGCCAGCGCGCCCTTCGCACCAGCCGGTGGCAGGAGGTGGGCCAAGAACCGCTATGCGCTATGAAAACCTGCCGCATGTGGAATTGACGATCTGCGATGCTCACTGACGCGGCGTCCCCCGACCTTCGTACAGTCGTGCTTCTTGATCCAGCGGAGGGGCCAAGCCTTGCTTCTGCTCGCTACGATTTTGTCAGGCGTCATGCGCCAGAAGACAACTGAAAGCAAAAATCCAGAAAATGGAAGTCCAGCGGCTCAGTTGCTCAGTTGCTGGCGCAAGCATCCAGCAGCGCCTCCAGTTGCCGTGCATAGGCGGCATGCAAGTGTTCACGCGCCAGCAGCGCTTGCACTTGCACAAAGATGCCGCGGGCCGGCACCGGCGGCAAGGCCGGCGCCACTGGGCGCGACGTGATGCACGGCTGAGCTACCGGCCACATTTCCGGCGCCGCTGGCCCTGCCGCGCAGCCGCTGAGCAAGACAACAAACAACAGGCAGGCAAACAGAAGGCCATCGCGCGGCGAGCCTGATACGCCGGATACGTCTGGTGCCCTCCTGGACGATGGCCTCATCGACGGCTTCATGGCAACTCGCTGGCGATCAATGCCTCGGCCGCGCGGCAGGCGTCGCCATCGGGCTGCAGCGCGAGGATGCGGGCCGCAGCCGCCTGCGCGTCCGCCTGCCCGGCCTGCGCACCGGCCAGCGCCTGCTGGACCCGCGCAGAGCGGCGCGCGCCCTCCTCGCGCATCACCTTCAAGGCATCATTCTGGCGCCGCGACGCCGCTTGCATCGCCTCTACTTGCACGGTGCAGGCGGCACGGCCCGCCTCGCGGCCCCAGCGCTGGGCGGAAAACACGGCCGCCCCAAGCAACAGCAGCATGGCCAGCACGACCAATGGCGGCTTCATGCGAGCACCTTGCGCGCCGCCTGGTACAGGGCCAGGCGCTCGGCCAGGCCATTGACGCCGCCATTGATGCGGCGCGTCACCTTTTCCTGGTCGCCCGCATCGGCCAGTCCGTTCAAGCCACGCGATTGCCAGAACCAGCCCGCCGAGCGGCAGGCATAGGCCGTCTGCTCGAGCAAATCCGGCCTGGCCAGCAAGTCGAGCCCCAGCGCCACGCCGCACGCCGCATAATTGGCGCGTCCCGTCACCTGCAGCAAGCCGCGGCCCTTGAAACGCACACCGTCGCCGGCGACGACATTACCGAGATTGGCACGTCCCTCGTACGCCGCTCCGCTGGCCAGTTCGCGCACATAGCGCAACTGGCCAGACTCGTGGCCCACCTGCGCCAGGAACGCCGCCTGGCGCAGCGGCGTATTAATGCCGAATTCCGCCATCGCCGCATTCAAGTACGCCAGGAACAGGTTAGCGCGATGGCCGGCCAGCGGCATGATCTGTATCAATTGGGCGCCTGTCACAGCACGCCTCGCACATCCTTGACGACAGCGGCCGCATCGGCCGCCAGTTCGCCGATATCCTTGCCGCGGCGCTTGTCGAACCAGCGCACGCAGGCGCCCAGCACCCACCAGGCGGGCAAGCCGGCCGCCACCATCAGCGGTGCGGCGATGAAGAGAAAGCCCGTGGCAGGATCGCCGCCATACAGGCCTGCCACGGTCTTCGCGCTATCGAACAGGCTGGGCCACCAGGACAGCACGGCCGCCACGAGCAACGGACCGAGAAAGGTGGAAATGATGATGCTGGAGCAAAAGCGGATGAACGCCTCCTTCGTCGACTGGGGCCACATGAACATGAAGCCCAGCGAGGTGGCGGCGGCGCCGGCCAGCACGGGCACGCCAAACAGTTTGATCAGTGCGCCGCCGGCGGCGGTGGTTTCGATGGCCATGGTTGCCTTTCAGGTGGTGGAAATGAAAAAACCCGCCGGAGCGGGTTGGGGAGAGATGGCCACGATGTCACACGACCTTGACCATCACGTAGGCCCTGCCATCGGGCTCGATCGAGATCACGCGCCCGACCGCCATGCGGTACTGCCTGTCGCTCAGGTCGTCCTCGTGCACGGCGAGGCCCTTGATGCCGACACCATCCTGCACCGCAACGATGTAGTCGCCAGGCTGCGCGCCCAGCACGTTCACCGGCACGCGACCGGCGATGGCGATGCGGTCGACCTTTTGACGCCGGGCTTCCAGGGCTGCGTCAAAGGCGGCCATGGCTTCGGCGTCCTGCTTTACAGCGGCATGGTGGGCAAGCAGCGCAGCTGCGAAGACAGCCTGCTTTTCGATCCACTCGTCTTCGGTGTCGCCGGGCTCGGTGAGCACATCTTCATATGCCGGTGGATTGGAATCGGGAACTGGCTGCTGCATGCGCACGTCCTCACGACGCACAGGCTGGGTCGGCTCGGCTCCAGCCTGTGCCAACGGGCGCGACCCGATGTCGGTGCCCCACGAATCGCCACCGACGAACGAGGGGGCCGTAGACTTGATCGAAAACATCACTGCACCGTTCCACCTGTCAGTGACTTCATTGTCAGCGGTGATGCCGACAATCTGGCCAGGAGCGACGATTCCGCAGGTGTGGCTTTTGAAAATATACTCGGCATAATCGTTGCCATTAGTATTCACCGTGCCGGGGACATTAATACTGCGGTTTGTTGTACTATTTTTACCAACAGACAATACTGCGGGTGAAAACGACCATCCGGCCTGGCCATTTGACGCAACGATCCATACGGATGGATAGGCGCCGGCATCGGTGCCAACGTACAAAACCGGATCTCCCTCGGCAACGTTGCGGCTGATATTGTGTTGCGGCCCAATGTTGGAGCTGCCCGCTTTTAACAAGGGCACATACACCTGGCCATTGCCCTGAAATCGCGCAATGTCCGCGGAAGTCGTGTTGGAATCTTTGGCGTAGGCCCTCAATGTCAGGCGAAATCCGTCTTTGTCAGACGATTCAACACCATGCCGTCCGGAAACAAACCAGCCAAAATTTCCCGCAGAATAAGAGTTGGCCAGTCCCCCGATGCCAAGGGCAGCGATACTATTGACTTGCCCAGCAGGCGTACCCGCAGGGCATGGAAGAAGGTAGGCTCCGCCGGCCGTCCAGTCGCCAATAAACAGTCCTGCATTAAGCTGTGTCGCGATTGCCGGAGCCGCGTTGGTTCCGTTTTTTGATATACCTCGCTGGCGCGGCGGATAGGCTGCTGAATTGCCGGAATCATAGACAAGCGTTCCGGCTGGCGTTGCTGCTACAGAGGCAGGATTCGCGTATGTTGTTGTCGTAAAACCCAACATATTGAAGGAGGCGGTGCCATACGTTGACGCTCTCGCGTTCAGGTATACCTCATATGTGCCGTTCGCCTGAAGATAAACTTGTATCCTCATATTAGTCGGGACAATGCCGTTAAACGTGGCGTCGTAATAAAATCCTCCCCTGACGCCCAGCAAGATCACAAAAGGAGTGCTCAAAGCGGCTGCCCAGTTGTCGTTCAAGACGCCGTCGATTCGCAGGTGTTGTGCATTGCTATCTGTATCAGCAGAAAATGTGGCAATACGATACCAAAGTCCAGTTGGGAAGTTCTGCCCGATGTAGGAGTAACCCGATTTATTTGTTACGCCCACACTGATAGGGCTTGCGGTCACAATCGAAGTATTGGGATCAATCCAGCCCGGATCCATAAACCCGTTCGGTCCTCCCAGCGGCGACATCCCTGCCTTCGGCGCATACGACGCCACCACGGCGCCGCGCCCGGCCAGCTCGTTCAGGCGCTGGATCGTATCCTTCTGTCCATAGTAAAAAAAATCACCCATTTCAATTCCTCGACTTCATTGTTATTGGCTGGCACCTGGGTTGGAGGTCGCCTGGAAAACCGGACGCCACAGGCGAAAAAAAACCCGCCGAAGCGGGCCACATTGGATTGCCGTACTCAGGCGACCTTGACGACGATGCGCGCACGGCCGTCGTCTTCGATGGCGATGACCTTGCCGATGGCGCGCATATATTGCTGGAGCGACATATCCTCCTCGCTGACGGCGATGCCGGCAATGCCTTCGCCATCCTGTACCGGCACGATGAACTGGCCGGGAACGGCACCCTGGACATTGCAGGGCACCTGGCCGGCAAATGCGATACGGTCGACCGTCTGGCGCAACGCTTCGAGTGCCTGGTCAAAGGCCAGGCCCGGTGCCTGACGCGCCGCCCACTCTTCGTCCGTTTCGCCAGGCAAGGCGACTTCGCGGTACGCAGCGGGCCTGGCCGGAATAGCCGGCGAGACCAGCGTCAGACCGTCATAGATGGCATCAACGGCAGCTTGCGCCTCGCTGACCAGCTGCGATTCGACGCCATCGAGGACACGCGTCACGGAGGCAGGACGCTGGCCAAGCTGTTGCGACCATTTGTCGCCGCCCACCATGCAGGGATCGGTGGATTTCACGGCAAACGAAATGGCGTCAGCCCAGCGATCGGTAAGCTTGCCATCCGCGCCGACGCCGATCACCTGTCCTGCCGCGACGCTGCCGCATGCAGGGGCCTTGAACATGTATTCGGCATAATCGGCGCCACTGGCATTGATCGTGCCGGCGGCATTGATGCTGCGGCCGGTAGTCTGGATGCCCACATACAGCACGGCGGTGCTCCCCGCCCATGATGCCGTGCCGGCACCAGCCAGCACCGCCAGGGTGGCCGTCGCCGGTTCGCCGGTGCGGCCCACGTACAGTATCTCTCCCGCCGGTGTCGTATCCTTGTAAATCGTATGGAGGTCGCGCGCCGCCGCGCTCGTGGAGGCGGGACCGCAGCGCATATTGCCCGGCCACGCCACCTGGCCTGTGCCGGTGATACCCAGCAACGGTGCGGAAAAATTAGCGCTGCTTTCGTCCCAGGCCCGCAGATTCATCTTGTAGCCTTGAGAATAAAGGCTGCCGGTGCCTGCGGAGGTGGACCAGAGGAAGCGGCCGGGAAACGCAGCGCCGGCTATGCCGCCGACACCCAGCGCGCCCACTTCGTAATATGTGTTTGCCAACAATGGATTGCCGCCGTTCGGCACCGACAGGCTGCTTTGCTGTCCGCCGCGTAAGCCTGCATGGATGGTTTTAGGACCATTCAACGTCGAATTAGTCTGCAACTCGACGGCTCCCGGCCGCACTGTCATGGCTGGTGCACCAGCAACGCTCAGTGCATACACCGCGATGGCATCCCACGAATCCTTGGGCGGCTCGGTGCCCAGGAATTCCAGCTTTTGCTGAAACCACATATTTGAGTCGATATAGCAGGACAGCGTGGAAAACTGCACCGCGCCCACATAGATGACGCCATCGCTGCCTATCCTGACCCCCTGGATATCGGCATGCTTGCCATCGCCGGTGCTGTACCAGGAGCCACGAATCTTGCCGTCGTTATCGCAGCGCAGCAAGATCACCGTTTCGATGCCATTGGAGCTAGTTTCATATGAGGAATAAGAAGTCGCGCCGGAAATCCGGATAGTGGCTTCGCCACCCAAGGCGGCCACATTGAACTTGGCAACACGCCACCAGCCATTGCTCAGACCAACATTTTGCTGCTGGCCCGGGCCCCGTACCGCCATGGTGATAAAGCTGGGCGTCGTGATAGGGCCAGTCATCGTGCCACCAGTCAAGGGCAAGGCGTTGTACGGCCCCGCCGCAAACGCGTCATCCATCTGGTTGAGTTTCTCGACGACATCGAGCTGGCCTGGATAAAATTTCTTGGACATTCAAATTCCTTCGATTTCAAGTGGAAAGGCATAAGTGCCGAAATACGGTGTCGTCACGGCGCCCAGATTGCTGGCCTTGCCGTACACGGTGTATTCCTGCTCCAGCACGGGATCGGGGTTTTCTGGAAACAGGCTGACCAGCATGGGCGTATGCTTGGCGTTGTCGCGCAGGATGCGCGCCAGGCGCATGCGGTCATCTGCCTGCAGGTGGCTGAGCTGCAGGGTCAGCTTGTTGCTCGTGTTTCCCTTTTGCGTCAGCAAGTCGCCCGCCTCGTTACGAAAATGCGCGCTGCTATCCTGGTTCTGCAGGCCGGCGCCATAATCGGCATTGCATTGCGGCGACCAATAGTCGCCCGCCACCAGGCGGCCAGCCTCGAGGTAGCCTTGCGGGTTCTGCCCATCGTCCAGGTCGATGACCATGTGCCGGCCCCGCGCCGGGTCGAACCACGCCACTGCCGCGGCGCCGCCGCCACCGCCCCAGGTGCCCACGCCCCCCCAGCGATAGGCATTGAAGGCAAGCGGCAGAATGCCGAAGTCGCGCGGCGCGAACGGCGCCGGTGCACACGCGCGCACCCAGCCGGTGTCCAGCACGGGCGCGCCATCGCCCGGCATGGCATACAGGCGCACGCGCATGGCACCGCCTGAAGTCAGATTGGTAAATGGAAAGGCGACGCAGCCGATGCGTTCGGCCACGGGCCAGGACAGGACAAAAGTCGCCCGCGTCCCCGTCGAGCGATAGATGTCGGTCTTGATATCGCTTTGCAGATTGCCGGCCGCCAGGTCGCCGGCCGCCGTCGAGGTGGCAAGCGTTGCCCGGTCTGCCGCGTTGTCGTAAATAATGCGAAGATTTTTCATGGAAGTCATTCAGTAGTCGTCACCGTTAATGATGTAGCACCGCTCCTCTGGGGCAAGGCATTCCAGCCGGAATTATTGTCATCCCGATACACGAACGATGTGGTCCCCTGGAAAGCCTGGAAATCTCACCGTTGGACAAAGTCCAGCCTGGGCTGTAGGCGGTAATACGAAACCGCGCATCGCTGCTCAGCCTGGCGCCATTTCCCCCGGAGCGGCAGGGCGCGGCAGAGGACATCAGATACGGAGAGCCGATGCCCGTCAGTGCCTGGCTTTGCACCGCGCCGCCTTTGGAGGTGTCGCGAAACGAGGCCAGTCGAGCTTGCGCCGGATGACGAGCATTTTTTCCGTACTGTCCCAGGTCCGGCTTGCCGCGCTGTCCCGGATGCGCACACCCACGAGCCCCGAGGCTCCCTGCCCGACCAGCCGCAAGAAACACTGGACTGTCGGTATGACAGTCCACACGGCACCACTGACAACGATTTCCCAGGTATTCGCTCCGACATTCAAAATGGAGCAGATGGCAAACCGTTGTGGCGAAAGAAGCTGGATAAACGCCATCGGCGGATGTAGCGGGTTAATGTGGTAGATGTAGTACGGGTCGGCGGAACCAGAAATAGGCGCAAAGGCGTCTGAAACATAACCGAAGGGCTGGCGTTTGCCGGTAAAAACAGCGTTTCCTATCAGTCAGGGTGATCACGCCCGGCGCCCCCGGCTCCTTCCGTATCGACGTGAAACACCAGACTGTCCGCGGACAACACCAGCAAGGCGCCCGCTTCCGGCGCCGTCAGGCGTGGCGACGCCACCTGCAGCAGCGCGTCGCGGTCATTGAGGATGGTGCTCATACGATAAACCCCACTTTCACGTGTCCCGTCAGCCAGTCAGGCGCCAGCGAGACGACCTGGGCCGGCATACCCTTGTCCATGCCGAAGCGCGGATGCGTCACCGTCACGGCCTGCCCCAGTTCCAGCGCCAGCATTTCCGCCGTGCCGTCGAATTCATAGACCGTGCGCGGCACCCGGCCAATCGCCAGGCGGCGCTGCGCCTCGGCCTCGGCATCGACGCGGCGCAGCAGCATGGTGTCCTGCTGTACCGGTTCCGCGTCGAGCCGGTAATCGGCCTGCACGCCGGCGTCCGAGCGGGTGGCCGTCAGCCATTCCGTTTCAAACAGATCCTTGTGCTGGACCGGAATACCCGTCAGCAGACCCGTTTGCAGCGTCCAGTTCTTGCAGAAACCCAGCTTGACGGATGCCGTCGGCGCGCTGCGGCTGACAGGCGTCAGGGTGCCCGCCACCATGTGCTGCGGCCCCACCTGCGCTGGCGAGCCGACGGGCGGCAGGCTGATTTGCAGCAGCCGCAGCTGCCCCAGGCGCGACATCACCAGCTGTGCGCCCAGGCTAGACGCGAGCATCTGGCAAGCGTTGAGCACATTCGTGCGACCGGCCAGGAACAGGCCGACGGCTTGCGGATGCGCGGCATCGAAAGCCGCGAGATTGCCCACGTCGAGGTCACTGTCGGCAAAGCGGTCGCCCGCCTTGCCGTAGGCAGTCGCCAGGCGCCGCACCAGCGCGGCCACCGTATTGGCGTAGGCGGCCGGACGGTCGCCCTGCACTGAAACAGTGACCGTCCCGGCGGGCGCCGCCGCCAGCGTGAACTTGCCGCTGGCGTTGTCCGCCGTGATGCGCACCGGCAGGCCGTTGTCGCGCACCTCGATGACGGCGTCGATGGCGCCGCCGTGCACCTGGTACTGCAGCAGGGCCGGATCGGCCAGCAGCGGCGTGATGTTGTGCACCTCGCCAAAAGTCAGCGGCAGCACGGCGTCCTTGTTCGGCGTCGCGCCACCCAGCTTGGCCTCGCTGACGGGCGTGTTCAGGCGCTGCAGCTTGTCGCGCAGCTTCAGGGCCAGCTTGTCGCGCCCTTTTGGCGCGATGTCGGCCACCACGCCATTGAAGATCATGCGGAAGTCGCCGCGGCGCCAGCGCGGGTCGCCGATCCAGGCGCGGATCGGCCGGTTCATCCACACGTCATCGAGCCAGCCGTCGCGGATGCCGGACGGGTTGTGGATCTCGATATCGCCCGCCGACAGGCTGGCCTCACCGCCCAGCGACAGCTGCTCGGTGAACTGCATGCCCGTCGAGACGATGGATTGGTACGCCAGGTTGGGCGGCGTATCGTCGGGCGCCGTGACATACGCGCCCGTGCTCAGAAAGCGCGTCACTTCCGTGGCGCCGCTGCGCACGGCCACCTCGATCAGCACCAGGCGGCGCGCCGAGGTGCTGCGCAGCCACGCGGTGAACTGCGCGTCGCTCATGGCCTCATTCAAGGTTTCGCTCATACTATGCTCGCTTTCGATTGACTGGCCCAGACCGAGGCCCGGGCCGCTTCCGAGGCGCCGGCCGACACCTTGTCGGCGGCGCGTTCATTGGCGTCGTAATTGCTGCTGATGATGGCGCCCGTCTGCTGGTCCTGGTCGGCGCGCAGCTGGCGCACTTCCTCGCGCAAGCCCTTGATCTCGGCCACCAGCGCTTCGTTGGCGCCGTCGCCGGCACTGAAGTAGCGCTGCATGGCTTGCGCCGCCGGCGCATCGACCACCACTTCGTCAAAAGCGGCGGCGAGCGGCATGCCGAAGCCGGCACCAAACTGCATGCCCTGCGTGATGTCGGCCTTGCCGCCGGCCCGCAATGCGGCGCCCAGCGCATCGACCGCTTCCTGGATGCCCACCGCCGTCTTGTTGAGATTGATCAACTGGCCCACCTGCGTGTCGAGCGCCGTCAACTGCTTCTGCGCATCGCTCATCTGCGTGCCGGCAATCGCCGCCAGCGCCGCCAGGTCGGCCTGCACCCGCGCCGCATCGGCGGCATAGGAATCGCTCGACGATTTCACCACCTGGTTCGCCGTCAGGTAGGCGGTGGCCGCCGCCGTGAGCGCCGACTGCGCCGCCGCGTCGCCCGTCTTCGCCTTGGCCAGCGTTTCCTCATACTGGCGCTGCGCCTCGGCCATTTTCTGCATCGGCGTCAGGGTCGACAGGCTGCCCAGCAGCAGCGAATCCTTGAAGGAGCGTATGCTGTCGGAGAACGTCTTCAGGCGGTCGATGGTGGATTTGAGGGCCGACGACTCCGTTTCATAGGCGCTGGCGATGTCCTGTCGCGCCTGGAGCTGGTCATACAAGGCCAGATTCGTCGCATCGACCGCTGTACGCTCCCTGGCACGCAATTGCGCCGAGGTCATCGTCATTTCGTCGAGCTTCGCCTGAATTCCCTTGCGTTCGTCGGCAATGCCCTGCTCCGATTTGCTCAGGTCTTCCGTCGCCGCATGCGTCTTCGCAAACGCATCGGCCAACGCCATCAGGCCCGCATACTGCTCGGCGCCCGTCTTGGTGGCCAATGCGCCGGAACTGGCCAGCTGCAGCACCGTGTCCTTGAACTGCGCACGCGTGGTCACGCTGGCATAACCCAGGGCGGCCATTTGCTCCGTCACATGCTTTTGCACCGGCGCCAGGCGCTCGGCTTCGGTCAGATAATTCTCGGCAAAGGCATTGGTCTTGTCGGCCAGACCATCAATGCCGCCCGTCAGTTCGAGCAGGCGTTCGCGCGCCTTGATACTCGACATACCGGTGGCGCCAAACGTCGCGCCGATGGAGGCGAGGATGGAATCGAGATTGGCGTAGTTGGTGGCGATGCGGGTCAGCGTCTGAAGATAGCCTTCGCCCGCTTTCTGAAAACTGCTGATTTCAGGTGCTACCACGGTAGCCATCTGATCACCTAGCTTGCTGAAAACCGCCTCAAGTTCATCTTTGATTTCGCTGCTGCTCAACCCCTTGAAGCTGATCAGGCCGATATCGAGCGCCATCGCATTCAATTTCGCCACCGCGCCGCTGCCACTCAAGCCCAGTAAATCGATGGCTTCCATGGCGCCGGCTCGCAAGGAACCTATCGTCAGGCTGAATTGCTTGAGCAACGTGCCTTCGAGAACAACATCATTGCGCTTGGTACGCGAACTGCTGCCAATACCAAAGAAACCACTACTCTTCTTCTCGACATCGGCATACCCTTTCGCCTGGAACTGGCCATCCGATGCAGAACCGACAGTCTGGCCAGCAATGACATTGATCCCGCTATCCTTGATCGTCGTACTTTTAGCGCCGATGCCTAGCACGCCGGAGGACGAGCCAACGCCGTACGCCTTCTCGTCAATGGCAGTGGCACGCAAGCCACTGGTCCGCGCTACCATGTCCGCCATGCCGCCGATATTGTCGCGGATCGACAGCAGCGCACGCAACATGCCCGCCGTATGCGACAATTCGATTGCCGAATTTTGATTCGCCAGTTCGATCGACTTGGCAATGGAGTTGGATTTGGCGCTGCTGTCACCCAGCACGGTGCCAGTTCCCGCAGCTGCCTGGCGGTCTTTGGCCGTCGTATCCACCCCTCCACCACCTCCGATACCACCCATGACCTTGGCGCCAATCGCCAGCACGGCTGCGAGCGTCGCCGCTCCAGCAGCGATATTCAAGGGAAAAGGCAAGGAGGCGATCGCCTTGACGACGGCGGTAACGCCCCACGCACTCGCCTCTTCCGCGGCCAACCCCACCGACAGCGTGGATGCTCCCGCCTCGCCAGCGGCCTTTGCCGTATTCAACGACAGGTTGGCCGCGACTTCACCTTCCTTGAAAAAGATCTTTTTGGCCATGGCTTCGACTGCCATCGCCAGTTCGACCGCGCGGAAGGTCTTTTCGGCCATTTCCATAACCTTGTAACCTGTAGAATTTTCTTTGAAATACCCCTTGGCGGCGGAACTCATCTCCTTCAGACCAGTAACTTTCGCCCGGGCCTGGGCGGTTTCCGCCTTTTCGGTAGCAGTGGCAATCTTTGCCGCTTTCTCGCTATCGGTACCAGTAGAAGCATTGGCTGTCTTTACCGACGCGGCCAGCTCGAACTGGATTTCATCCTGGGCCTTTCGATAAGTCACCAGCGCAGACGTCATGCCGCCTATCGCCTTGCCCACATTACCAAACGCTTTTTCCAGCTTGCTGCCAAATAAAGTCGCTGTCGCAGCGGCTTCCTTCCATTCAGCATCGCTGAACCGGCGCGCCGGATCGGCCTTGGCTTTGGGCACATCCTTTTTGACATCCGGCGCGGCATCGGACTGCAATCGCAATGGACGTGCGACATCATCGATATAGGTCTGGTAGCTGACTGCTTGCTGTGCCGCTCCCGTTTTTTTCGCACCCGTTGCGGCCGCAGCCGCGGGCAGATACCCACTCCCCAGACTATCGACACGCTTTTGAGCCGCTGTCGCTGCATCGCGCTGATTCTCATACCATGTGCCGAGCGCTTTGGCCGCAAGCGCCTGCTCGCGCGTCATTGCCAACTGCGCGCGCAGCGCCAAGGTACTCAGGCTGATTTCGCTATTGACCGAGCGGGTACGCTCCTCCAGGCTCAAATTGGCGGCGGCCAGGTCGCTCACCGCCTGCGTCCCCGCCTTTACTTCCGCCGTGTTCACGGCAATCTTTAACTCAGTTATCTCTGGCATGGTTGGCCCATAAAAAAGGCCGCGCATGGCGGCCTGGTTGGAAAATGCCAGCAGGCTTGCCGGCGGCGTGGTGCGCGGTGGCGCACTGCTACGCCTTCTCATGCTGGTGCGACAAAAACAGCGCGTCGAGCTGGTCCAGCAACTGGTGCTCGAACGGCTCGATGGCGATGGCGTGCCGCGCCTGCCAGGCGAGGATTTCCGTGCTGGCGATGGGATTGACGGCCATGCCGTTCTGCCGCTTGCGGTTCAATTGCGCAAACCACTCCCACACGTGGGCCAGCTCGAACGGCATGCTCGGCGCCTCCGGTTCCGGTGGCGCGCGGTACAGCGGATGGCGCCGGGCGGCGTCGATATGCTCGCCCTTGGCGTGGCCATCGGCCGCGCGCGCGCCGCGCTCGAACTGGTGGCCGGCGTAGCGCAGCAGGCTGGCCGTCAGAGTTTCAAAAAATTCGACTCGTTTTCCAGCGCCGTCGTGACTTTTTCCTGCCAGGTCGGGTACTTCTCGAAGGCCGCTTCCAGCAGCGCGGCGTCGAGCGGCACGGGCGCTCCATTGCTGGTGAAGCCGTACCAGCCCGTGACCACGGCCAGCGCCAGGCGCTTCTGGTTGCCGTCGATGGCTTGCACCAGCAGTTCGGCGCCTTCGTCGGTGGAAGCGTCGATGGCCGTCTTGCGGCGCGCCGATTTCTTGTAGCCTTCGGCGCGCACGGCATTGTTGGCCACGCGGTATTGCTCGCTGTTCTTGCCGACGATGGTCAGGCCGGCCACCGCTTCGCCGTCCGCGTCGAAGATGACGGGCACGTCGAACGTGACGGGAGCGGCCACCGCGTTGATGTTGCCAATGTCGAAACCTGCCTGGATTTTTTGTGCGTTGTTCATGTGTGCCGCTTTCTGAATGAATTCAATGGGATAAAAGGTAAAAGGGCCGCCTGATGGCGGCCCCAAAGCAGGCGTTGGCCGCTTACAGCGCGCTGTCCTGGATGGTCAGCGTGGTCGCTTCATGCTGCGCATCGGCGCCCTTGTAGCGCAGGACGTCGAAGGCGCAGGTGACGATCTTGTTTTTCTCGCCATCGTCGATCTTGGCCGAAGTGATCTTGATGCGGCCCATGGCCAGCGCCAGCACGTCGGCGGTCGGCGCCGTGCCCGACGCCATGGCGTAGGCCAGCGGAATTTCCGTCTCGGCCTTGAAGTAGTCGAGGTAGGTGGCGTCCTGCAGCAGCACCGTGAACTGGCCCGAGCCCATCACCTTGCCGCGCGAGGCTGCCGTGGCGTACTTGGAGCCGATCACGGGATCGACCTTGACCTGGCCATCGAGCGAGACCGACATGCCGGTGCAGATCTGCGACGGAATGCCGTTCACCGACAGCATCGCCGTGGCGCCCGAGAATTTGCCGGTGCCCGGCGCGGCCAGGGGCGCGGCAAAATGCGGCACGGCCGTGGTCGGGCCTTCCGCCTTGCCCATCAGGGTGAAGTCCAGGCTGGTGATGCCGTTCGGCTGCACGGCGATATCCATCTTGCTGACCAGTTGATCGACGAAGCTGCGGTGCACGCCGATGTTCGGGTCCTGCACTTCGGCCGTGAACCAGTCGGTGGTGTGGCCGCTCAGTGGAGTGAAGCTGCGCTTGCCCGCTGCCGCCACGCCGACCGAGTCGCCGGCCGCCTTGACGATCATCGCCGAACCATCCATGAACTGGCCATTCAGGTTGGTGGCCGTGACGGAGGTCACGAAGAAGTTCTTCGCGTTGTTGGCGGCCGCTGGCGCCGTCATGCCGGTGATGCGCACCACGCTGCCGGCGCGGAAACCGTCGGCCAGCCAGGAGCCGGCGCTGCGGATCAGGCCCGTGGCGACGGCGGCGATGGTGGTCTGCGCGGCAGCGACGCCGCCGGCCGTGAAGTCGCGGCGCAGCAGCGCGGCCATCAGCGGCGCATACGTACCGCACGCCGCTTCCGCCTTGATGGCGCCCGAGGTGCGGAAGTTACCCAGGCGGGTATCGCCCTGCTGCTGGCTGGCGTCGATTTCGGCGCTCGCGTACTTGTCCGCTTCCGTGTCGAAGGTGGCCGTGACGCGGGGATAGATCTGGCCGCCGCCGGCTGCGGCCTTGCTGCCTTCCGCGGTTTGTTTGCTGATAACGATCAAGCTGTCGATGCCGTTTGCTGTCGATGCCATAAGTAATACCTTTCGTGGGATGAAAAAAAAGACCGCAGATGCGGTCTTGGGAGGGAACTGCCAATAATCAGGAAGACAAATGAAAAGCCCGCTCGCGGTGAGGCGGCGGGCTGGCGTCCGGACGGCACGGGGCCGTGCCGGACGAAAGATGGGCGAAGTGGGCCATGAAGGCGGTTCGCTGCGCTGATTTCCCCTATCGGTGTCGCACCAGAGGTGCGTCTATTACGAGTGGAGAAGCATGTGGTCTTGCGGTGCTGCGGTACGACATGTGTTGCTGCTGTTACTGCCTGAACGAGACTCTATTGTAGGGGTGTTTTTTTCATCGCCAGGCATATTGCAGAATTTTTTTCAGTGTCCCAGCCGGCGCATGGCACGTGCGCCGTGCGACTGGAAGATACCTTCCAGTTCGCTGACCATGTCCTTGATGCGTTCCAGCTCGAAGCCGCCGGAGCAGCTGATGGCCGCCTCGCCGCCGCCATGGCAGGCCTTGCAGACGACAGGCATGCCCACCGGCACGGCGGCGACGATTCCCGTGCCATGGCATACCTTGCATTTGCTGTCGAGCCAGTGCGCGAGCGAGGCCTCGGCCACGCGGCGGTACAACGTATTGGCCGCCTGCGCATCCCAGGCCGTATGCGCCTTGACCCAGCGCCGCGCGCGGCCTTTTGCCGTGACGGCCGCCGTCCATGCGCGCAGCAGCTGCGCCAGGTTGCCGGCATTGCCCTCGAACAGGCGGCTGACGGTGCCATCCGCATACTTGACGCGGCACAGCAAGGCGCCCATGTCGCCGGCCAGCGCCGCCGCCGCGATGACATCCAGGTCGTGGTGGACGGCATCGTCGCGCAAATTCTGCGATGACAGCGATGCGATGAATTTTTCTGCAAACCCCATGATTTCTCCTCGTTGATGCTTGTATTAGTTACTCGCCGGGCCGAACAGCGCCGCCACCAGCGGATCACGGCTGGCCGTGCCGCGTGGCCAGCTGGCCGTGCGGCGCACCTGCGGCGGCAATTCGGCCCAGCCGTCGACTTCGTCGTCCTGCTCGCCCGGCGCATACAGGGCGGGCCGCTGGCGCCCCGGTTCCGTGCAGTGGCGCTGCGCCAGGTGGATCTGCCCCATGCCGCACATGTGGCGCAAATAGCGGCTCATGGTGCCCGCATCGAGTCCCAGCAAGGCGGACAATTGCGCCGCGCTGGCCTGGCCCTGCTCGCGGATGTACTGTGCGATGCGGGCGATATGCAGCTGCGACTTCTTGCTGCGTCCCTGTAACTGGCGCCCCTGCCGCGGCGCCGCCCTGCTTTCAACTATCTGACTGCTGTTCAACATCTGCCTGACCTCCCGTGGTGTCGCCAGCCGGCAGACGCTCTTGTGCGAATTTGCGACAGGCAACAGGTAGACTTTATCAATCGCTAATGTTAAAGTCAAGCATTTGGTAATTTATCAAACGGTAAATTTCAGGTTTAATGTGGAGATGAATATGTATCAATACAGACGCGATCGCCTGCTGGCCCTGATACGCGAGCGCTACGACAATACGCGCAAGAAAATTTCCGATGCCAGCGGCTGGAGCGAGGCGCGCATCTCGCAAATCCTTTCGCCCACCTACCGCGAAGGCCGCGCCTTCAGCGAAAAGATCGCGCGCAAGCTGGAAGCCGACCTGCAACTGGAAGCCATGTACTTCGACCAGGGCGCGGCGCCCGACCAGGCGGCCATGGCGGCGCGCGCGCTGGCCGGCGCACAGCCCGTGGTGGTGGAAGATGGCGAAGATGAACGCTTCTACCCGATCCGCAAGGTCAAGCTGCGCCTGTCGGCCGGCATCACGGGCTTTGCCATCGAGCCGGAAACGCACGACGGCAGCACCATCAGCGTGCCGCGCAGCTGGGTCGAGCGCAACGGCTACCACCCTGAAAAACTGGTGGCCATCAAGGTCAAGGGCGAGAGCATGGAGCCGGCCCTGTACGAGGACGACGTGGTGATCATCAACACGGCCGACAGCCGGCCAGCCGACGGCGTGGTGTTTGCCATCAACTACGAAGGCGAGCCGGTGGTCAAGCGCATGGCGCGCGATATCGGCGAATGGTGGCTGACGTCGGACAACCCGGACCAGCGCAAATACCACCGCAAGCTGTGCCGCGGCAACGAATGCCTGATCGTCGGGCGCGTCGTGCGCAAGGAAAGCGACCGGATTTGATACCGAAATTTACCGATTGATAAATTCCGGTATCGTCGTGCGCCGTCAAGCGAGTGCGGCGGCGATCTGCTGCAGCGAGGACGGGTCTTCGATCGACGTCAGGTCGCCCGGGCTGCGCCCTTCGCAGATGGCCTGGATCGAGCGGCGCAGCAGCTTGCCCGAACGCGTCTTCGGCAGCTGTGACACGAACAGCACGCGCGCGGGCCGCGCCACGGCGCCCAGCTGGCGGTCGACGACGGCCATCACTTCGCGTTCCAGCAGCGCCTTCGCTTCGATGCTGTCGACGCCCTGCGGGTTTTTCAGGATGACGAAAGCCATCGCCACCTGGCCCTTGAGCTTGTCCTCCATGCCCACCACGGCCACTTCCGACACGTTCGGATGGCTGGAGATGCTTTCCTCGATTTCGCGCGTGCCCAGGCGGTGGCCGGCCACGTTGATCACGTCGTCCGTGCGCCCCAGGATGAAGTAGTAGCCGTCCGCGTCGCGCAGGCCCCAGTCGAACGTGGAATACACTTGCCGCTCGCTGAAGGTGGACCAGTAGGTGTCGACGAAGCGCTCGTCGTCGCCGTACACGGTCTGCATGCAGCCGGGCGGCAGCGGGCCTTCCAGCACCAGCACGCCCTTCTCGTTGGCGCCGCACTCCCCGCCCGTCGCCTCGTTGAGCAGCTTGACCCGGTAGCCGTACATGGCCAGGCCGGGGCTGCCCAGGCGCGTCGGCGTGTCCGCCACGCCTTTCGCCACCGACAGGATGGGCCAGCCCGTCTCCGTCTGCCAGTAGTTGTCGATGATGTCCACTTTCAGCTCGTCGGCGATCCATTGCGAGGTGGTTTCGTCCAGCGGCTCGCCCGCCAGGTACAGCGCCTTCAGCGACGACAGGTCGTGCTTGCGCATCAGTTCCACCGGATGCTTGCGCAATACGCGGATGGCCGTCGGCGCCGAAAACATGCGCGTGACCCTGTATTTTTCAACGATGCTCCACCAGATGCCCGCATCGGGGCAAATCGGCAAGCCTTCGTACAGGATGGTGGCCATGCCGGCGATCAGCGGCCCGTACACGATGTAGGAGTGGCCCACCACCCAGCCGATATCCGAGGTGGCGAAGAAGGTTTCGCCCGGCTTGCCGCAAAACGTGTACTGCATCGACGACGCCAGCGCCACCGCATAGCCGCCCACGTCGCGCTGCACGCCCTTCGGCTTGCCCGTCGTGCCCGAGGTGTACAGCACGTACGAGGGTTCGTTCGATTCGAGCCAGGTGACGGGCACGCGCGCATCGAGGTGCTGCTGGCGCAGCGCGGCGTAATCGGCGTCGCGGCCCGGCACCAGTTCCATCGGCACGAGATGGCGGTCGACCAGCAGCACGTGCCGCGGCTGGTGCGCGGCCAGGCGGATCGCTTCGTCGAGCAGCGGCTTGTAGGCGATCGCCTTGCCATTGCGCGAGCCGGCATCGGCGGAAAACACCAGCTTGGGCTGCGCGTCGTCGATGCGGCTGGCCAGGCTGTTGGCGGCAAAGCCGCCGAAGACGACGGAATGGACGGCGCCGATGCGGGCGCAGGCCAGCATGGCGAACGCCGCCTCGGCGATCATCGGCATGTAGATCAGCACCCGGTCGCCCCTGGCGACACCCAGCGATTGCAGGATGGCGGCGCAGCGCTCCACTTCGCGCTGCAGCTCGCGGTAGCTGTAGGTGCGCTCGGTATTGGTCTCGGTGGAAATGGCGATCAGCGCCGCCGCGTCGCCCTGGCTATCGACCCAGCGGTCAACGGCGTTGTGGCACAAATTGGTGGTGCCGTCCACGAACCATCTGGCAAATGGCGGACGCGAGTAATCGAGTACTTGCGAAAACGGGGTATGCCAGTCGATCCTGTCCGCTTCCTCGCGCCAGAAAGCGTCAGGCGTGTCGATCGAGCGTTGATAAAATGCCGCGAAATCCATGTCTCCTCCGGTATGCATATAATTGATTTGGTCTATTTTCCTGCGTATGCGTATTTCTGCTATCTGCGACCCAGTGCCTCCTCCACCATCACTCCCCTTGTACTCCTGATTCCTTAAAGCGGCTGCGCCGCGCGGCAAACAGCTGCCTTGACGACAGGAACAGCCCCGGCTGCGCCGCCGCGCAGGCGACGCGCTCGGCCGCGATCCTGTCGCGGTTGGCGGCCAGGGTGGCGCCATCGAGCGCCATGCCGAACCGGCCATCTGCCAGCGTGTTTTGCCGCATCACGCGCTGCAGCACGATATCGCCCAGCGCCTTCTTGAAATGCCCGGCTTCCCAGTACCAGCGCGTGGCCGCGCCGCGCTCAGCGGCCGCCGGTATGCGCTCGCAGTTGTAAACGCCAAAGCCGCTGAAATCGGCCAGCGTGAGCCGCGCGGCCGGGTACTGCTCCTTTACCATGCCGACTTCGCGCACCAGCCGGGTCTTCCACTGCTCGAACAGGGGCCACAGGCCCGCCGCCTCGACCATGGCAAGCAATTGCGCGTGATACGGATAAATCACCAGCCGGATATCGGCCTGCGTGGCCGCCATCGCCAGCAGGAAGGCGCGCAGCGCCTGGAAGTCTTCGTTGGCAAGGCCGCGCGTGGATTTCTTCCGGAAACTGGCCGCGTTTTCCTGCGCCCGCTGGGTAAACAGCTTGTGGTAGCCATCCTGGCGCACATGCGCGCCATATTCCAGCAAGGGATTGTAGCCATCGGCCGAGATGGTGGCCGCTTCCCCGTCATGCTGGATGCGCAAGGTATGCGCGGCATCGCGCAGGGTCGCCAGCGAGAACAGCGCATCGAAGCGCCAGTATGCGCCGCCATGCGCGGGCGGCGCGGCCGCCGTCACGGGGCGCGCAGGCTGCGCGGCCGCCGGATTGAGAAAATCGATGAATTCCATGCCGACGATGACCGTGCGCGGCTTGACGCCCGCCTGCACCAGTTGCGCGAACTGGCGGGCGGACGTGGCCAGCCCGGTGCCGGGAATGGCCAGGTTGTAGCCGGCGCCGCCATGCCCTGAAAAGGCGCCGGCGCGCGGGTCGAAACCGATCTCGGCGCGGGAGTTGCCGAGGATGATGAATTGCGGCCGCAGGCGCAGCGCATGCTCGTGCTTGATCTGGCTCTGGTAGCGGGTCAGGCCCGGCTTGACGGCATTGAAATTGTCGCGCCGGACCACGCCGTACAGCCCGTACGGGTCGACGATGACCACGAAGGCGCAGACGGCAACGGCGCCCGTCCACAGCAGCAGCGCCAGCGCGACCAGATAAGACTTGAAGGGGGATCTCGTCATATATCCGCCCTAGAATTGGAAATACAGGAATTCGGCGGGACGGCTCAAGGCCAGCATGCTGGCCAGCGCCAGCAAGGCGATGGCGGCGGCCCATGCGGGCGAGGCGCGCCAGGTGAGCAGCCGCGCCACGCCATGCCCGCGCGCCGCGGCAGCATGCTGAAAATCGAGGGCCGGCTCGAAGCGGCGCATGATCTGCTGCGTATTCGGCATGGCAAAGACGAGCAGCGCGGCGATGGCGATCCACGTCCAGCTTTCGATGAAGGCCGTGCCGCCGCCCAGGTAGAACGACACGCCCAGCGACGCCAGCAAGGGCTGCAGCGGTTGCAGCTGGCGCGCCAGCGCATCGGGCAAGGCCAGGCCGAAGCCGCCCGCCATGCCCTGCACGATGGTTAGGGCGCTGGCCATGTCGGGCGCGCGGAAAAAGACCCAGGCAACGCAGACGGCGATGAAGGTGAGGATGGTGGCCGCCACGTTGCCGGCGCGCGTGCCGACCGGCAGGCGCAGTGTGCGCGCCAGCGCGCTCCAGCCCTTGTGGATGGCCAGGTACGCGCCGTGCAGGAAACCCCAGACGATGAAATTCCAGCCGGCGCCATGCCACAGGCCGCCCAGCACCATGGTCACCATAAGGTTCAGGTAGCGCCGCACGGGGCCGCAGCGCTTGCCGCCCAGCGGGATGTACAGGTAATCGCGCAGGAAGCGCGACAGGGTCATGTGCCAGCGGCGCCAGAATTGCGCGATATTGCGCGATTTGTATGGCGAATCGAAGTTCAGCGGCAGGCGCACGCCGAACAGGCGCGACAGGCCGATGGCCATGTCGGAGTAGCCGGAAAAATCGAAATACAGCTGGAAGGCATAAGCCAGCACACCGCTCCAGGCGATCAGCAGCGATGGCGCGACGGGATCGTTGAACAGGGGCGCCGCATAAGCGCCGATATTGTCGGCGACCAGCACCTTCTTCGCCAGGCCGATGAAAAAGATCGTGCTGCCGATGGCGATATTGCGTTCGGAGAGGCGGAACGTGCGCCGCGCGGCGAACTGCGGCATCATTTCCTTGTGGTGCAACACGGGGCCTGCGATCAGATGGGGAAAGTACGTGACGAACAGCAGGTAGTGGACGAAGCGGCTTTCCTGCGCCTTGCCCTTGTAGGTATCGACGAGGAAGGCGATCTGCGTGAAGGTGAAAAACGAGATCCCGACCGGCAGCACCACATGCAGGACGGGCATCGGCTGCGCCAGCAGTTCCGCCACGCCGGCGACAAAAAAACCCGCGTATTTATAGTAGGCGAGCAGGCCCAGATTGGCGGCGATGGCCGCCGCCAGCAAGGCTTTGCGGTGGCTTGCGCGCCCTGGCCCGAGCAGCGCGGCGCAGCCATAATTGAAGACGACGGATCCAGTCAGCAGCGGCAGGTAGCGGTAGTCCCACCAGCCATAGAAAAACAGCGAGGCGCATGCGAGCCAGGCGGCGCCCCATGATTCGCTGCGCCGTCCCAGGATGAAGAATCCGGCCACCGTGACGGGCAGATAGGCAAGCAGGAAGACCCAGGAATTGAATAGCATGGATTTCACCAGTCAGGATGGACGTGCGCGCAGCGCGGCCTCACGCGGCAAAACCGCACCCCTTGCGCGCCCTTCCATTTTCCTTGCCGTTCAGGTTTTGAATAGCGAAAAAATCAATTATTCTCGAGATAAATGGCCAGCCGGGCCAACGCGGCCCGGCCAGGGTGCTTATGCGCCGAAGGCGTCGCCGGGAATGCGCACGCTGCCTTCCATCAGCACGCGCGCGCTGCGGCTCATGATGGCCTTGGTGACGCTCCATGCGCCATCGACCAGCGCCGCTTCCGCGCCCACCATCAGGGTGCCGGACGGGTGGCCGAAGCGCACGCTGCTTTTTTCGCCGCCGCCCGCCGCCAGGTTCACCAGGGTGCCGGGGATGGCCGCGGCCGTGCCGATGGCGACAGCCGCCGTGCCCATCATGGCGTGGTGCAGCTTGCCCATGGACATGGCGCGCACCAGCAGGTCGATTTCGCCCGCCTCCACCCGCTTGCCGCTGGACGACACATAGCCGGCCGGCCTGGCGACAAACGCCACCTTCGGCGTGTGCTGGCGCTTGGCCGCTTCATCCAGGTGGGAAATCAAACCCATACGCAGCGCGCCATGCGCGCGGATGGTCTCGAAGCGGGCCAGCGCGGCCGCATCGCCATTGATGGCGTCCTGCAGTTCCGTGCCCGTGTAGCCGATGGCGTCCGCATCGACAAAGATGGTCGGGATGCCGGCGTTGATCATCGTGACTTTCAGGGTCCCGATGCCGGGCACCTCGAGGTCGTCGACCAGCTTGCCAGTGGGGAACATCGCACCACCGCCACCCTCCTCTTCCGCCGCCGGATCGAGGAATTCCAGTTTCACTTCGGCGGCCGGGAAGGTCACGCCATCGAGTTCGAAGTCGCCCGTTTCCTGTACTTCGCCATTGGTCATGGGCACGTGGGCGATGATGGTCTTGCCGATATTGGCTTGCCAGATGCGTACCGTGGCGATGCCGTCTTGCGGCACACGCGCGGCGTCCACCAGGCCGCTGGCGATGGCGAACGAACCGACGGCGGCCGACAGGTTGCCGCAGTTGCCGCTCCAGTCGACGAACGGCTTGTCGATGGAGACCTGGCCGAACAGGTAATCGACGTCATGCTCCGGTTTCGTGCTTGTCGCCAGGATCACGGTCTTGCTGGTGCTCGAGGTGGCGCCGCCCATGCCGTCGATCTGCTTGCCGTACGGGTCAGGGCTGCCGATCACGCGCAGCAGCAGCGCATCGCGCGCCGCGCCCGGCACTTGGGCGCTGGCCGGCAAGTCCTGCAGGCGGAAAAACACGCCCTTGCTGGTGCCGCCACGCATATAGGTGGCGGGAATTTTGATTTGGGGAGTATGGCTCATGTCATTTTCTGGAAAGAGGTAGGTCGGATTAGCGGGGCATCGCCACGCGTAATCCGACACATTGCTGGCGGGTTTTTCACAAATATTGTCGGATTACGCCACGCTAATCCGACCTACCCGATTTATGCGGCTTTCGACGACTCCAGGAAATCCTGCGCGAAGCGCTGCAGCACGCCACCGGCCTCGTAGATCGACACCTCTTCCGCCGTATCGAGGCGGCAGGTTACGGGCACTTCGACCGTGTCGCCGTTCTTGCGGTGGATCAGCAGGGTCAGGGTGGAACGCGGCGTGCGCTCGCCCACGACGTCATAGGTTTCGCTGCCGTCCAGGCCCAGGGTCTTGCGATTCACGCCAGGCAGGAACTCCAGCGGCAGGACGCCCATGCCCACCAGGTTGGTGCGGTGGATGCGCTCGAAGCCTTCGGCCACGATGGCTTCCACGCCGGCCAGGCGCACGCCCTTGGCGGCCCAGTCGCGCGAGGACCCCTGGCCATAGTCGGCGCCGGCGATGATGATCAATGGCTGCTTGCGTTCCATGTACACCTCGATGGCTTCCCACATGCGCGAAATCGTGCCTTCCGGCTCGATGCGTGTGAGCGAACCGGCTTTCACCTTGCCATCCTCGATGACCATCTCGTTCTTCAGGGTCGGGTTGGCGAACGTGGCGCGCTGCGCCGTCAAATGGTCGCCCCGGTGCGTGGCGTAGGAGTTGAAGTCTTCCTCGGGCAAGCCCATTTTCGCCAGGTATTCTCCGGCCGCGCTATCGAGCATGATGGCGTTCGATGGCGACAGGTGGTCGGTGGTGATGTTGTCGCCCAGGACGGCCAGCGGACGCATGCCTTTCAAGGGGCGGGCGCCGGCCAGCGCGCCTTCCCAGTACGGCGGGCGGCGGATGTACGTCGTCTGCGGACGCCAGTCGTACAGGGGGCTGACCTTCTGTCCATCGTCGACCTGCGCGGCGAACATCGGGATGTACACCTTGCGGAACTGCTCGGGCTTGACGCTGGAAGCGACGATGGCGTCGATTTCCTCGTCCGACGGCCAGATATCCTTGAGCAGGACAGGCTTGCCGTCCGGGGCGATGCCCAGCACGTCCTTCTCGATATCGAAGCGGATGGTGCCGGCGATCGCGTAGGCCACCACCAGCGGCGGCGAGGCGAGGAAAGCCTGTTTCGCGTACGGGTGGATGCGGCCGTCGAAGTTGCGGTTGCCCGACAGGACGGCCGTGGCGTACAGGTCGCGCGACACCACCTCGTCCTGGATGACGGGGTCGAGCGCGCCCGACATGCCGTTGCACGAGGTGCAGGCAAACGCCACGACGCCAAAGCCCAGTTGTTCCAGCTCCGGCATCAGGCCCGCTTCCTGCAGATACAGTTCCACGGTTTTCGAGCCGGGCGCCAGCGACGATTTCACCCATGGCTTGCGCGTGAGGCCCAGGCGGTTCGCATTGCGCGCAATCAGGCCCGCGGCGATCATGTTGCGCGGGTTGTTCGTATTCGTGCAGCTGGTGATGGCCGCGATGATGACGGCGCCGTCCGGCATCTTGCCCGGCTCGTTTTCCACCACGCCGGAAATCCCGCGCGCGGCCAGTTCCGACGTCGGCACGCGGTTGTGCGGGTTCGACGGACCGGCGATATTGCGCACGACGGACGACAGGTCGAAGCTCAGGACGCGCTCGTACTGGGCGTCGGCCAGGCTGTCGGCCCACAGGCCCGTCTCTTTCGCGTACAACTCCACCAGTTTCACCAGTTCGTCGTCGCGGCCCGTCAGTTTCAGGTACTTGATGGTTTGCGCGTCGATGTAGAACATGGCGGCCGTGGCGCCAAATTCCGGCGCCATATTGGAAATCGTGGCGCGGTCGCCCAGGGTCAGGTGCGAAGCGCCTTCGCCGAAGAATTCCAGGTAGGACGAAACCACCTTCTGCTTGCGCAGGAATTCCGTCAGCGCCAGCACCGTGTCGGTGGCCGTGATGCCCGGCTGCGGCTTGCCCGTCAGCTTGACGCCGATGATGTCGGGCAGGCGCATCCACGAAGCGCGGCCCAGCATCACGCTTTCCGCTTCCAGGCCGCCCACGCCGATGGCGATCACGCCCAGCGCGTCGACCATCGGCGTGTGCGAATCCGTGCCCACCAGGGTATCGGGATAGGCGACGCCATCCTGTACCTGGATCACGGGCGACATGCGCTCAAGATTGATCTGGTGCAAGATGCCGTTACCTGGCGGAATCACGTCGACGTTCTTGAACGCCTTCTTGGTCCAGTCGATGAAGTCGAAACGGTCTTCATTGCGGCGGTCTTCGATGGCGCGGTTCTTGGCGAAGGCGTCGGGGTCGAAACCGCCGCATTCCACGGCCAGCGAATGGTCGACCACCAGCTGCGTGGGGACCACGGGGTTGACCAGGGCCGGATCGCCGCCCTGGGCCGCGATGGCGTCGCGCAGGCCGGCCAGGTCGACCAGGGCCGTCTGGCCCAGGATGTCATGGCAGACGACGCGGGCGGGGAACCACGGGAAATCGAGGTCGCGGCGGCGTTCGATGAACTGGCTCAGCGACGCGTCCAGGGTAGCCGGATCGCAGCGGCGCACGAGGTTTTCGGCCAGCACGCGCGAGGTGTAGGGCAAGGTGGCGTAGGCGCCTGGCTGGATCGCATCGACGGCGGCGCGCGTGTCGAAGTAGTCTAGCTGGGTGCCCGGCAAGGATTTGCGGTACAGGGTATTCATGGGGGTACTCATTGCGGTGCTCATTATTTGCGGTCCTTGATCGGGACGAATTCCAGGTCTTCCGGGCCCACATAGTTGGCGCTCGGGCGGATGATCTTGTTGTCGATGCGCTGCTCGATGATGTGCGCGGCCCAGCCCGAGGTGCGCGAGATCACGAACAGCGGCGTGAACATCGCCGTCGGCACGCCCATCATGTGGTAGGACACGGCCGAGAACCAGTCCAGGTTCGGGAACATGTTCTTGATTTCCCACATGACCGACTCCAGGCGCTCGGCGATGTCGAACATTTTCGTGGAACCGGCTTCCAGGGACAGATTGCGCGCCACTTCCTTGATGACCACGTTGCGCGGGTCCGAAATCGTGTAGACGGGGTGGCCGAAGCCGATCACCACTTCCTTGTTGGCGACGCGCTCGCGGATGTCCGCTTCCGCTTCATCGGGGTTGTCGTAGCGTTTCTGGATCTCCAGCGCCACTTCGTTGGCGCCGCCGTGTTTCGGGCCGCGCAGCGCGCCGATGGCGCCCGTGATGGCCGAGTGGATGTCCGAACCCGTGCCGGCGATGACGCGGCTGGTGAAGGTCGAGGCGTTGAATTCGTGTTCCGCGTACAGGATCAGCGAGGTGTGCATGGCTTTTTCCCACGACGCCGACGGTTTTTCGCCGTGCAGCAGGTGCAGGAAGTGGCCGCCGATCGAGTCGTCGTCCGTTTCCACTTCGATGCGCTTGCCGTTATGGCTGTAGTGGTACCAGTACAGCAGCATGGAGCCGAACGACGCCATCAGGCGGTCGGCGATGTCGCGCGCGCCCGGCGCGTTATGGTCGTCTTTTTCCGGCAAGGTGCAACCGAGCACGGACACGCCCGTGCGCATCACGTCCATCGGATGGGCGGCGGCCGGCAGCGCTTCCAGCGCCAGCTTGACTGCCGACGGCAGGCCGCGCAGGGATTTCAGCTTGGCCTTGTAGCCTTTCAGTTCCGCGCTGGTCGGCAGCTTGCCATGCACCAGCAGGTAGGCGATTTCCTCGAACTCGCAGCTGTCGGCCACGTCCAGGATGTCATAGCCGCGATAGTGCAAATCGTTGCCGGTCTTGCCGACCGAGCACAGCGCCGTGTTGCCGGCGGTGACGCCGGACAGGGCGACGGATTTTTTAGGCTTGAAAGTGGCGGCTTGCGGTGCGGTCATTGTGTTCTCCAGATTGAATAGTCTCGGGTGCGTCACTGCGGGACCGGCATGCGGCCCCTGCTTCTCTGTTTATTTCTTTTGCGCGGCGAACAGCGCATCGAGCTTTTGCTCGAAATCGTGGTAATTGATCGATTCATACAGCTCCATGCGCGTCTGCATGGTGTCGACGACATTCTTTTGCGTGCCGTCGCGGCGCAGCGCCTGGTAGACGTTTTCCGCCGCCTTGTTCATGGCGCGGAACGCCGACAGCGGGTACAGCGCCAGGCCCACGTGGGCGCTGCGCAGTTCGTCCAGCGTGAACAGCGGCGTGGAACCGAATTCCGTGATGTTGGCGAGGATAGGCACGTTGACGGCCTTGGCGAACGTGGCGTACATGTCCAGGTCCGTGATCGCTTCCGGGAAAATCATGTCGGCGCCCGCCTCGACGCAGGCGACGGCGCGCTCGAGCGCCGCTTCCAGGCCATCGACGGCCAGCGCATCGGTGCGCGCCATGATGACGAAGTTCGGGTCCGTGCGCGCATCGACGGCCGCCTTGATGCGGTCGACCATCTCTTCCTTGCTGACGATTTCCTTGCCAGGGCGGTGGCCGCAGCGCTTGGCGCCCACCTGGTCTTCGATATGCAGGCCGGCCGCGCCGAACTTGATCATCGATTTCACCGTGCGCGCCACGTTGAAGGCGGATGCGCCGAAGCCCGTGTCGGCATCGACCAGCAGCGGCAGGTCGCACACGTCGGTGATGCGGCGGATGTCGGTCAGCACGTCGTCCAGGCTGGAGATGCCCAGGTCGGGCAAGCCCAGCGAGCCGGCCGCGACGCCGCCGCCGGACAGGTAGATGGCCTTGTAGCCGGCGCGCTTGGCCAGCAGCGCGTGGTTGGCGTTGATGGCGCCGACCACTTGCAATGGGGATTCTTCCTGGACGGCCTTGCGGAATGCGGCACCTGCGGAGTATTGAGTCATGTATGCACCTTATGGGGAGTTCGGGTCAGCCCGAATGTTTCATGGACTTGCTATGCGCATCAGTATTGCAAATGCCGTGCCAGCACCATGCGGCACGATGACTATGCCACGCGCCAGAGTGACAACACGGGCAAGGCGGCCGCTTTCCAGCGCGCTCCGGCCGTCACGCAGGGAAACGGCGATGTCACGTTTCGTGTGCCTGGCGTTTCACTATGTTTCATTCATTGCATTTTGAAACACCCGGTTGAAACACGCAACAGCAATGCGCAACAGGGCGACGCTGCAGGCGCTGCGGAACAGGATGGGAAACGGGAATGGCATGGAAGAAAAACAGCCGGCGGACGCCGGCTGAGAATTACTGCTGAGACTACGGATGAAACGGCAAACTAGGCCAGCCGCACCAGCGGATTGGCGATGATGTTGTCGATCTGGCGCACGGCTTCTTCGCAGGCGGCGGCGATGGCGCCCTCCTCGTCGTCGCGCACGAATTGCATGGTCGAGCCTTCGAACACTTCCAGACCTTCCGCGGTGGCGCGTTCGATGTCGCAGCTGGCCGACCATTTGCCGTCGGTGGTAGGCACGGCCAAGGGAACGATTTCCCAGCCTTTATAGTGAATTTTAGAACTGCTATTCATGGGTGCCTCCATATGAACTGACTGAATACGGGAAATCGTAGCATGAAGCGCGGCCGCAGGCGACGTGTTTCATGCGCCCGCAGGCAATCAGGCTAAACGATTTACGCTGGCTCAAGGACGCAGCAGATTATCCACTTCCGTCTTGGCCACTTCCAGGCCGGCCGTGCACGCCGTTTCGGGCGCCAGGTAGCCGCCCAGGGTGCGGCTGCGCGTGATGCCTTGCGCTTCAGGCTCGCCGTCGCGCTGCAGGCGGTAGGTAAAATCCCATAAATCGTCATTGTCCTTTTGCGGGGTCACCGAAATCGTAAAACCGCGGTACTGTTCGCTGCGTGCAGTGGTATCGTTCATGAATTCCTCCTTGTAAGAATGAGGTTACCACGCAGCAAGGCGCAGGGTGCGCACGGCTGTGTGGCGCGCAAGCCCTGCCGCTTATCTGTTTTTCGCATGTTAAATGTGAATTTGCAGCATTTTTTTAGCGAACTCTGGCGATATAATGCCATTCCCTGCCCGACCTAGCCGCCGTGATGACTCCACAAATCCAAGCCTTCTTCGACCCCGCCACCGCCACCGTCACCTATGTCGTCTACGAGGGAGACGGCGAGGAATGCGCCATCATCGATTCCGTGCTCGACTACGACCCCAAGGCGGGCCGCACGGCCACCACTTCGGCCGACAAGGTGATCGCCTTCGTGCGCGAGCACGGCTTGCGGTGCCGCTGGCTGCTGGAAACCCATGCGCATGCCGACCACCTGTCGGCCGCGCCCTACCTGCAGCAGCAACTGGGCGGCGAAGTGGCCATCGGCGCCGCCATCCGGACGGTGCAGCAGGCGTTTGCCGAGGTCTACCACCAGCATGCGGCCAGGGCCGACGGCTCGCAGTTCGACCAGCTGTTCGCGCCCGACCAGGTGTTTTATATCGGCAAGCTGGAAGTGCGCGCGCTGCACGTGCCCGGCCACACGCCGGCCGACCTCGCTTACCAGATCGGCGACGCCGTCTTCGTCGGCGACACCCTGTTCATGCCGGACGTCGGTTCGGCCCGCTGCGATTTTCCCGGCGGCTCGGCCGCGCTGCTGTACCGCTCGGCGCAGCGCCTGCTGTCGCTGCCGCCGCAAACGCGGCTGTTCATGTGCCACGATTACCCACCCAGCGGCCGCGGGCCGCGCTGGGAAGTGACGGTGGCCGAACAGCGCGCCGGCAACATCCATTTGCGCGACGGCATCACGGAAGAGCAGTTCGTGGCCATGCGCACGGGCCGCGACGCCACCCTCGACATGCCGACCCTGATCCTGCCCGCGATCCAGGTCAACATCAATGCGGGCAAGCTGCCCGAACCGGAAGAAAACGGCGTGCGCTACCTGAAGATACCGCTGAACGCGATCTGACGGCCGCTATGCCGCCGGACGACGGCGGCGCCACACCTGGCGCTGGCCAGCCCTGATCTCTTCCAGCTCGCCCGCGGCGCGCAGCTGCTCCAGCGCGGCCGCGACGGTTTCCGGCGCGACAGCCCCGCCCAGCCACCACTGCGCCACGCCTTCCAGCGTGTCGGCGCCGTGCGGATACCGTTGCAGATAGCTGCGGATGGCGTCGCGCGCCTGCTCGATGGCGGAAGATGGCTGCATCATGAACTCTCCATGCGTTGACGGCGCCGGCATGGGCGCATGCCGGCAAGGGGCCGCGCTGGCAAGGCGGCGCGGCGCGCGCGGGAACGACGCGACAGACCTTATTCGCCCTGCTCGGGCGCGCGGCCGATCTCGCCGTCGATATTCGCCAGGAACCAGGCCAGCGACGACATCAGCGCCACGTTGCGCTTCAGGTTCTCCGGGTCGACCTTATCCAGGGTGTCGGCCGGCGTATGGTGATAATGGAAGTAACTGTGGCTGTCGACCAGCGGCTCGAAGCTGGGCACACCGCCCGTTTCCAGCCGGTGCAAGTCGCCCGTGCCCAGCGCGTCGCGGCGCGTGAACGCGTGCGCGCCGATCGGCTGCAGGGCCGCGCGCAGGGGCGCGAACAGTTTTTCCGCCTTCGGCCCCACGCTGGCCAGGATGCCGAACGGACGCCCGGCGCCGCTGTCCATCTCGATGGCCGCATATTGCTTGCCCAGCGCCTGCTTGTTGGCCTCGAAATAGGCCTGGCCGCCACGGCCGCCATTTTCCTCGTTCATCCAGGCGATCACGCGGATCGTGCGGCGCGGACGGTAGTCGAGTTTTTTCAGCGTTTCCACCACGCCCATGGCCGCCACGACGCCGGCGCCGTCGTCATGCGCGCCCGTCGCCAGATCCCAGGAATCGAGGTGGCCCGAGACCACCACCACTTCGTCGGCCTTGTCCGTGCCCGGCCAGTCGGCGATCACGTTGTAGCTGTCGGCTTCCGGCAGGTTTTGCGGCGTCAGGGTCAGGCGCATTTTCAGGGGGCCGCGCGCGGCCAGACGGCCCATCAGCAAGGCATCTTCCACCGTGACGGCGGCGGCGGGAATGCGCTTGTTGTCATCCAGGCCCGTGGCGCCCGCGTGCGGGATGCGGAAATCGGCGCCGCCGACCGAGCGCACCAGCGCGGCCGCCGCGCCCAGGTCGGCCGCCGCCTTCGGGCCGAGGAAGCGCGCGCGCGAACCCTGGCCATAGGTGACGCCGGCCAGGCCGCGCTCGGCCATCTCCTGGTCGAATGGCGTGTCGATCAGCACGATGGCGCCCTTCACTTCCGCCGCGCGCGCCTTGAGTTCCTCGAGGCTCTTGACGATGACCACGGGCGCCGTCAGGCCGGCGGCCGGGGTGGCGCCCGAACCGCCCAGCGCCGTCAGCACGACGCGCTGGCTGACGCCCTGCGGACGGCCCGCATAGTCGACGATTTCCGCCGTTTCCACGCCGCGCACCCAGTGCGGCACCTTCACCGGCTGCAGGGTGACCTTGGCGCCCAGCTGGCGCATGGCCTCGGCCACCTGCTGCACGGCGGCGGCGGCGCCGGCCGAGCCGGACAGGCGCGGGCCGATCAAGTCCGTCATGTCGGCCAGGCGCGCATAGGCCCAGTCGCTGTGCAGGGCCGTGTCGCGCACCTGCGCCAGCGCCTGCGGCGCATTGCCCGGCGCGGCGGCAAGGGCGCCAGCGCTGACGGCGCAGCCGAAGGCGATGAACAAGGCGGAGCGGCGCAATGGCGCGCGGGGCGATACGGTAGTCATAGGATTCCTGTTCCAGTCGATGAAGAAAGAGCGGTCCCGCCATGGCCATCAGCAGCGGCATCGGGCATGGCGAAGTTGTGCACGATAGCGTATTTTTTCTGTCAATGCAGCAACTTTTGCCGCGAGCGATTGCCTGTGGCCGCCAGACTGGATTACCATGCAGATCGTGATCGCCACCGGATACCGCCATGCTCAAGGGAACCCTTTGTACCGTACGGCACTTGACCGCCGCCGACCTCAACGCCTATATCGCACTGATCAACGACCTGCCCGCGCGCAGCGAGTTCTTTTCCATGCAATTCAAGTCGCCCGAAGCGATCCGCCGCGAGTTCATGCTGACGGGCCTGGTCACGGAGGATAGCGAACTGTTCCTGATTGAAGACCATCACCAGCACATCATCGGTTCGATCACGCACTTCAAGAGCCGCACGCCGGCCTGCCGCGAAATCGGCTACCGCCTGTTCGATCCCAAGTGGGGCGGGCGCGGCTACGGCGGCGAGGCGACGCGCCTGATGGTCGACTACCTGTTCAATGCCTATCCCTACCACCGCCTGGAATTGCTGATGGACCCGCAGAACACGGCGTCCGAGCGCATCGCGCAAAGGTGCGGCTTTACCGAGGAAGGCGTGAAGCGCCAGGCCTTTTTCATCAATGGCGTCATGCGCGACGTGAAAATGTATAGCCTGCTGCGCCCGGAATGGCAAGCGCATGCGCCTGTCGTGTTCGGCTAAAACTGTTACCGCCGCGCCCTGATTGTAATAAGTTGTATTAGACGTGGAACAAGCGGGAGGCAGCGGATATAGTCCAGTTCATGCAGATCATTGTGATCTCGCCGGAATGGAAGGAAATGCCATGTTGAACAAGAAACTCCTGGGTGCGGTAATGGTAGCGGCAGTGGCTGTGTCTTCGGCCGCAGTCGCCGGCGACCGCGACTTCAATACCGTTGCAGGCGCCGTCGTCGGAGCGGCCATTGGCAACAGCACTGGCGGCCGGAACGGCGCGATCGTCGGTGGCGTGCTGGGCGCGGCCGTCGGCAACAGCATCAGCACGAATGACCGCTATTACGACCGTGGCGGCTATCGCGGCGGCTACCGTGAAACGTATTACCAGCCGGCGCCGCAGCCCGTCTACTACCAGCCTGCGCCGCAGCCCGTGTATTACGCGCCGCCTCCGCGCTACTACGGCCCGCCAGCCGTCGTCTACGTGCAACCGGGCCGCGGCTACTACCGCGACCATGGCCGCCGCGACTACTATGACCGGGGCCACGGCCACGGTCACGGCTGGGGCCATCGCCGTTAAGCACCTCCCCGTGCCATCAAGAAACCTGCGCCAGCCTGCTGCCGCAGGTTTTTTTGATGGATAAGCAAGGTATCGTCTGCAAGCAATATCGGCTAAGCTCTATCCCATGATCAACATTGATGGCCGCCCGGACCGCAGCAAACGATGCATTTAATCAAAGACGCGCTCGATTTCGGCCCCTGGCTGGACGCCGCCGCTGGCAGCAGCGTGGGCGCCGGCACCCTGCCACGGCACGAAAACCAGGACAATTTCCTGCTGATCGACGCCAGCGGCCATGCCGTGTGCCTGTCGCAGCAAGCGCCTGTGCACTGCCAGGTGCCTGGCTGGCCCGCCGGCCACGTGCGCGCCGCCGTGCTCGACGGCATGGGCGGCCACGGCCATGGACGCGAAGCGGCCGAGGCAGCCGTGCAGGGCTTGCTATCCATACCCGCCTGCCACGATACGGCCAGCCTGGCGTGTCACCTCGATCATTTGCATGCGCGCCTGCAAGCGGGCTTCGCCGACGCCGCACCGACACAGGCGCGCGCGCCCGGCACCACCTTGACCCTGCTGGAAATACCGCCTGGCCAGGCGCCGCTGCTGTACCACGTGGGCGATACGCGCCTGTATGAATTGCGCGACGGCATGGCCGCCATCCTTACCGTCGACCATGTGCCGGCTACCGCCTATGCCATGCGCGGCGGGCTGGACGAGGCGCGCTGGCGCGCCAGCGTGCATGGCGAGCATCATCCGCAAATCTCGCAGGCGTTTATTCTCGGCAACGCCTTGGGCGATACCCTCCAGCTCGACAAACCGCTGCTGGCGCTCGACAACGGTAATTTGCCGTCCTTCCTGGCCCACCTGGGCGACCGCCGCGTACTGGAAGTGCAAGCCGGCGCCTACTATGTGCTGGCCAGCGACGGCTTCTGGGCCTGCGACCATCCACTCGCGGCCACGGCCCGCTGGCCGGACCTGTGCGCAGGCAAGACAGCGGCACAAGCCGTCACGGCCGTATTCGACGACTTCCTCGCCCACCCGCCGCAGGGCTTGCACAGCGACAATATCACCATGCTGGTGCTGCGCTTCCATAGCTAGCTTTTGGCGGGCGCCTTGCGCGCCGCCAGATAGCCAGCCACGGCGGCCAGGCCCGATAGCACGGCGCCCCAGGCCATGTCGATCACCGTGAGGGCCAGCGGCCAGTCTTGCAAGGTGGAATAATTGCTCAAGTCATACGTGCCATAGGCAACCAGTCCCAGCAAGGCGCCCAGGGCCGCCGCCGCGCGCCAGTTGCCCTTGCGTAATCCTGGCACGATGGCGAATACCAGCAGGCCCACCATATACAAGAGGTAAAACAGGGCCGCCGGCCCCAGCCTGGGCCGCCCGGCCAGCAAGGGCCCCAGCGCCTGCGCATACACCTGCCCCATCAGCACGGTCAGCCACAGGGCATCGATGGCGAGAAAGACCGCCAGGGCGGCGCCATAGGCGGTGGCAAGCTGGAGCGGGCGCAAGGCAGACATGGGGTTTCTCCGGGATAAAGTGGATGGGCAGAATCGAGCATATAGCAAATGCCGCAGGTCCTGCGTGCCTTGCAGCACACAGCGCGCCGGAGAGAAGCAGCGACGCAAGCGACGACATCACTGGATGCGGACAATCGGCGCCAGCAAACGCCGCGCTCGAATGAACATATCAAAATGACATATTCAAAAGATTATAAAATATTCTTTTAGGCAATAGTTTCCATGGCATTCATGGCAAGATGTGACCAGCGACATGAAAACCTGCAAAAAGAGTGCATCGGCTCGCCGCGAAGGTTGCCAAGCGGGCGCAAAAGCGCGTAAGCTCTCATGTATAACAGAGGGCAGAATGCCCCCGCTCGATTCGAGTCAGAATGTCATGAAAAAATGCAGCAACCCGGAGCACCCGCACTGTACGTTCTGGGTCTTGCCTGGGGAAGACGTCTGCGCCGCCAACCACCGGCAAGCGACGATTGCTCCCAGCAGCTACGACCTGTTGACCGCACTGCGCAGCGCCCGTTCCGAGCCATCGGCAACGGAGCTTCCGCACGCCCCTGCTGCTGACGCTGTTACTGCACAGCATATCGGACCGCTTACTGGCGTTGGCGTTGGCGCGCATGTTGCGCCGCATGACGTCCCGGCCGCTACCGCTGCCCGCCCCCATGACGCCCCGCCTGCCCCGGCTACTGGCAATGCGCCGGCAGCCAGCGCGCCGGCACTGCCCGCCCACGCGCCCCTGGCGGTGTCCGCTGCCATGCCGGCGGCCTCGCCTGCCGCCCCGGGCACCGCGGCCCGCCCCGCCTACCAGCCCGTCCATGCCCACCTGCACATCAGCGGCTTCGATCCGCGCGCGGCAGGCGGACGGCAAACGTTAAAAATGGAATTGCGCGGCATGGCGGCCGCCTGCGCGCCGCAGCTGACCTTGCGCCTGCGCTCGGACCTGATACCGCGCGGCGCCGTCCAGCATGATTTCGTGCGCACGACGCGCGGCGACTGGCGGCCCGTGTTTGTCGAATTCTCCTCGCGCAACAAGGAACATGGCCAGTACCAGATCGAGGTGGAAGTGCACAGCCACGTCGACGGGGCCGTGGCGCAGAAATGGGTGTGCACGTTCGTCATCCTCGTGCCGCGCCGCGATGCCACCCTGACGGAAATCCACCAGATCTTCCTCAGCACGCACAAGAACGTGCGCGTGATGGCCGACGACGCGTCGATCGCCCGCGTCACGGGCGGCGATGGCTGCAACCTCGATGTCACGGCGCGCAATGCCGGCATCGCCCACGTGGACCTGTCTGCGCCGCAGGGCAAGATCGACATGGGTTTTACCACCATCGCCTGGGACGAGGAATTGATCGAGGTCGACCTGCCCGCCGCCAGCCATTGCCATCCGCATCCGAGCCAGGCCGCCTGCCTCGTCAATGCGGCGCCGGAAGCGGGCGCGCAGCGCCAGATCCGCCTGTTCGCGCTCGAGGAATGCATGCTGGGCCGCTTCGAACTGGTGGACCCGGAAGCGGACGTGCTGCTCAGCCACTTCAGCCCGGACGGCCAGGACAACAACGGCTTGACGCGCCGCCTGTCGGGCCGCCACGCCGTCATCCGGCGCGGTCCGCAAGGCTTTGAAATCGAAGACGTGTCGCGCTACGGCCTGCTGCTCGATGGCGTCTGGCCCGGCAAGCACAAGCCCGTCGCCCTGCGCCTGGGCATGCGCATCGAATTGACCGCCAGCATCAAGGGTATCGTCGTGCTCAGCGTCACGGCCATCTTCGGCCATGGCGTCATTTTGCACCGCATCGACCAGGGTGCGCGGGCAGAGTGTTTTTACCTGCTGCTGCCGGAAGCCCAACCCAGCCTGGCCGCCCACGCCGCCGCACCCAATGCGGCCGCCTTGCCCATGCTGTTTCACCGCAACGGCGGTTTCTGGCACTTGGACGTCGCCACCGGCAAGGAAACCGCCCTGGCGCCCGCCACGGCGCTCGACAAGCTCAGCGGTTTTGCCCGGCATAACCGCTTTGCCAGCGAACCGTATCCGGAATGCTGGATCATCCGCACCGAGGGTGCCGCCCTGTGCGATAGCGGCATGCTGACCGTGTAGAAACACCGAACCAAACCTGCTGCGCGCGGGCATGGCCGGCCTGCGACGCTCGCCACGCGGCATGGCGGCAGCACCATGCAAACCACCTGACACAACGATTACCCGCACCCGCCTGATCGCTGGCGCCTGAACAATGGTCAGCGCAAGGCGCGCCAGCGCAGGCAGTACGAACCGTACGGCAAGGCAGCGCCACACCGTTATGGCCTTGCTTCAAGCGCTAGCGCGGCACCAGCACGAGAAAAATCATCGACAGCCCCAGAATGAACACCGCTTCCAGCGTAAACACGATGGCGGGAATCTGCAATTCGCGCGGGATTTTCATGGCGACACCTCCTCAAATCAGACGGCTGCTTTCAGCATAGCGCGCCGCGCGCCAAATACATTATCAGCCACACAATACACTTGATGGGCCGGCATGACTTGCCAGGCTCGCCTTGGGCGCCATCGCGACACATAATTTAACAAATTATTGACGATTTTTCCGCAAATAGCCCCTAGCACGCCTTTTCATACTGTATATTCATCCAGTTAACACCCCCTATATTTCACAAAGCGCCAGCATGGCGTTTTACCTTTCCTATGGCTTCCAACAAAGCGCATCATGCGACCGGTTGGGCCGCCGGCGTGATCGCCGCGGCCCTGGTCGCGCACGCTGGCGCCGGCGGCCCCTATCAAGTGCTGAGCATGCTCGCCTTTGTCATGGGCGCGCTGGGCGGCACGGCGCCGGACTGGCTGGAAGTGGCCTGGTGGGCACGCACGCACCGGCTATGGATCACCCACCGCACGTGGACGCACTGGGGCCTGGCCTGGATCGCCCTGCTCGTCTACACATATCTGCAACTGCCGCACCATGTGTGGGCGCCGCCCCTGTTCGGCTTTGCCGCCGGCGGCATCATGCACCTGCTGGCCGACTGGCCCAATCCGCTGGGCGTGCCGTGGATCTTCCGCCGTCACTCGCTGCGCTGGTGGAAAAGCGGCCGCCACGACATCATCGTCATCATCGCCGCCTGGCTGGCCGCCACCGTGGTGGCCGACCACGTGTTTTTCGACGGCATCCACCTGCGGCGCACCCTGCTGGCGCTGGACAGCCTGCTGCACTGGTCCGCCACGGCCCTGCAGCAAGCCTGGGCGGATCTGCAACAGTGGCAGGAGCGCTGGCGCCTGGGCGGCGCACAGTAATTGACGCCGCCCGCATGGCAATGTGATAATGAGTATCATTCTCAAATAGCCCAGCCAGCCGGTACATCGCGTTCCGTCAGCCCAGCTCATCCATTGCCTGGAGAACGCAGTGAGCACCGTCAGTCCCATCCATGCCGCCCACCTGAGCACCCTGTACAGCGAACACCACGGCTGGCTGTATGGCTGGCTGCGCGGCAAGCTGGGCAACCGGGCCGAGGCGGCCGACCTGGCGCAGGACACGTTTTTGCGTCTGCTGGGCAAGCGCGACGCCGCACCGCTGCGCGAACCGCGCGGCTACCTGGCCACCATCGCGCGCGGCCTGCTGATCGATCGCTACCGGCGCCACGCGCTGGAGCAAGCCTACCTGGAAGCGCTGGCGCAGCAGGCCGAGCCGACAACGATTTGCGCCGAGACGCACGCCATCATCATCGAAACCCTGCTGGCCATCGACCGCCTGCTCGACAGCCTCGGTGCGCGCACGCGCGCCATCTTCCTGCTGGCGCAAATCGAGGAATTGAGCTACGTGGACATCAGCCAGCGCCTCGGCGTGTCCCTGCCGACCGTCAAGAAACACCTGGTGCGCGCCTACACCGAATGCCTGCTGCTGGCGGCCTGCTGATGTTCGGCCCCGCGACCTCGCCTTCCGCGCCCCTTGCCCGCAAGGTGCTGGCCGCCGCCGCCCACTGGCACGTGGAACAGCAATGCGGCAGCGCCGACCCGGCCGCCCTGCAGGCATGGCGCGATGCCAGCGCCGAGCATGAACGGGCCTGGACCCTGCTGCAGCGCATGCGCGGCCAGCTGGGCACGATACCGCCAGCGCTGGCGATTCCCGCGCTGCAGGCGGCGCAGCAGCGCCGGCGCGCGGCGACCAAGGTGCTGGCCATGCTGGTGGCGGCCGGCGGCGGCATCGCGCTGGGCCAGGCGAGCCTGCAGTCGGCACCCTGGCAAGCGTGGACGGCGTCCCTGCGCACGGCGCCGGGCCAGCGCCGCCAGGTGACCTTGGCCGACGGCGGCCGGATGGAGATAAACACGGATAGCGCGCTGGGCGTCGATTACAGCGCCACGCAGCGCCGCATCCGCCTGCACCATGGCGAGATCATGATCACGACGGCGCCCGACCCGCGCCCCTTCCTGGTCGACACGCCGCATGGCGTGATCCGCGCGCTGGGCACGCGCTTCGGCGTGCGCTGCGACGAAGGTCCCGATGGCGCCAGCACCGTCAGCGTCTTCGAGCACGCCGTCGAGGTGCGCTGCGCGGCGCGGCCCGACGCCGTGCAGCGCCTGGACGCGGGCCAGCAGCTGCGCTTCACGGCGGCGGGCGCGGACGGCGTGCAAGCCATGCCCGCGCACCAGGACAGCTGGCTGCGCGGCATGCTGGTGGCCGCCGACTGGCCGCTGCGGCAGCTGGTGTCGGAACTGGCGCGCTACCGGCGCGGGCGCCTCGCGTGCGACGCCGCCGTGGCGCGGCGGCCCGTGACGGGCACCTACCGGCTCGACGATATCGACGCCGTGCTGGAAGGCCTGTGCGCCTCGCACGGCCTGCAAGTGACGTACTTCACGCGCTACTGGGCCACCGTCTCGGCCAGGACGGCATAATATTTTTCGTTTTTTTTGCGCCAGGGGTTGGTGTTTCGGCGTGCTGCTTCGGCTTCACAGGTAAGTAGCCGATTCATTCGCCATTTTCCTATCCCTCTGAGCAGAAAGACCGAGCATGCAGCCGAACACCCCCGTCCTCCTTCCCGCCGCCCGCGCCATCCGCCTGGCCGTCATCGCCATGGCTTGCGCCGCCTTTGTCGCCGCGCCCGCGCTGGCGCAAGGCCAGGCCGCCACTGCCGCGCAAGCCTACGCCGTGCCGGCCGGCCCGCTGGCCACGGCCCTGAACGATTTCGCCGTGGCCGCCGGCGTCAGCCTGTCGACCGACCCGGCGCAGACGCGGGGCTTGCGCTCGCCCGGCGTGCGCGGCAGCCATGGCGTGGCGCAGGGCTTTGCCCAGGTGCTGGCCGGCAGCGGCCTGGAAGCCGTGCAGCTGCCGAACGGCGCGTATGTGCTGCGCCAGGCGGCGCCTGCCGCATCGCCAGCGACGGGCGACAAGGTCATGGCCCCCGTGGTCGTGAACGCCAGCATGGAGCGCGACCCGGTCAGTGAACACAGCAACTCCTACGCGGCGCGCGCCGTCACCGTCGGCAAGGGCGTGCAGACCCTGCGCGAAATCCCGCAATCGGTCAGCGTCGTCACGCGCCAGAAGATGGACGACCAGAACCTCAACACCATCGACGCCGTGCTGGCCAACACCACCGGCATCACCATGTACGACAGCCCGATGGGCGGGCGCTACGTGTATTCGCGCGGCTTCATGGTCGAGACTTACCAGTTCGACGGCGTCAACCGCGCCATGTACTACCCGCAGGCGAACAGTTTTACCAGCAACACGGCCATGCTGGACCGCGTGGAAATCGTGCGCGGCGCCACCGGACTGCTGCAGGGTACGGGCTCGCCCGGCGCCGCCATCAACATGGTGCGCAAGCGCCCGCTGGCGGAAAAACAGGTGCAGCTGGCGCTGGGCGCCGGCCGCTGGAACGATGTGCGCGGTGAAGTGGACGTTAGCGGCCCGCTCAACGAGTCGGGCAGCATCCGCGGCCGCGCCGTGGCCGCGCACGACCAGCGCGATTATTTTTACGACGTGGCCGACAGCCGCACCGACGTACTGTATGGCGTGCTGGAATTCGACCTGGCGCCGGGCAGCAAGCTGACGACGGGCGCCAGCCATGAAAGGCTGAAGTCGACGCCGTTCTTCTCCGGCATGCCGCGCTACCGCGATGGCAGCGACCCGCAACTGCCCCGCTCGACCTTCCTCGGCGCCGACTGGAACCGCTGGGACAGCAGCCAGACGGCCGTCTTTGCCGAATTCGAACACCGCATCGACGCCGACTGGTCGCTGAAAGCCAGCGCCAACTACACGCGCGAACGGCATGACGTGAAATACATGTTCAGCCAGGGCGCGATTGACCCCGCCACGCTGGCCGGCATGATGATGTACGGCGGCGTATTCGACTACGGCACCACCAACAAGGGCGTCGACCTGTCGCTCGATGGCAAATTCAACGCTTTCGGCCGCCGCCACGGCTTCAGCGCCGGCATCAGCACCAACCGCCTGGAAAGCGACAGCGACTACAGCCTGGCCCTGCTGCAAAAGCCGAACAACCCGCTGCAGCCGAACCACGGCGTGGCCGAGCCGAGCGATGCCTGGTTCCGCGAGAACAGCTACCGCGGCGACCCCAGCGTCACCCGCATGACGCAGACGGGCGCCTATGGCGTGGCCCGCTTCAGCGTCAACGACCCGCTCACCGTGGTGGCCGGCGCGCGCGTGTCGAACTACAAGTCGAGCAGCGTGTACCGCGACACGGGCGAGGTGTACATCGACCCGTACCGCGAAAACGGCGTCGTCACGCCGTATGGCGGCGTGATCTACGCCTTCGATCCGCGCTGGTCCGGCTACGCCAGCATTTCCGACATCTTCCAGCCGCAAAACCAGCGCACGGCGGACGGCGCCCTGCTCGACCCGCTGAAGGGACGCAACCTGGAAGTGGGCGTGAAGGGCGAACTGTTCGACGGCAAGGTGAATGCCTCGCTGGCCCTGTTCCGCATCGAACAGCGCAACCGCGCGGAGCTTGACCTGGTCAATACCTGCTCGAGCGGCACGGAATGCTATTTCTCGATGGGCAAGGTGCGCAGCGAAGGACTCGATGCGGAAATCAGCGGCGAAGTGGCGCGCGGCTGGCAGCTGTTCGCCGGCTACACCCTGAACAACTTCAAGTACCTGGAACAGACGTCGAGCGCGGGCGTGATGTTCGCCAGCACCTACTCGCCGCGCCACATGCTGCGCGCGTGGAGCGACTACCGCCTGCCCGGCGCCCTGCAGGCTTGGAGCGTAGGCGGCGGCGTCAACTTCCAGACGGAGAGTTCGCGCGTGACGCAGGGCATCACGGTGGCGCAGGGCGCCTATGCGCTGTGGAGTGCGCGCGCCGCCTACCAAATCGACCGCAACTGGACGGCGTCGCTGTCCGTCACGAACCTGCTCGACAAGCGCTACTACCAGACGGTGGGCGCGCCGGCCTGGGGCAATTTCTACGGCGAACCGCGCAAGGCGCAACTGACCTTGCGCGCGCGTTTCTAGGCGCTGTCAGGTCGCCGGGCGCAGGGGTGCCTTCGGCAGCGGGATGAATTCCGTCTCGCCCGGCACCTGCCCCATGCGCTGGGCGCTCCAGTCGTCGGCCGCCTGCGACAAACGCTCCTTGCTGGACGAAACGAAATTCCAGAACAGGAAGCGGTGGCCATCCAGCGGCTCGCCGCCGATGACGACGAACTGCACCGGACCGCTGCCTGCCGTCACGACAGGCGCGGCGCCCGCTTGCACGGCGCCCGTTTGCACGGCGCCCGCCTCCAGCAGGGCCATGGTGTGCGGCAGCAGCGCCACGCCGTCGAGCAGCACTTCGCCGCTGATCGGGTAGAGCGCCGCTTCCGCCGGCAAGCCGTCCAGCCGCAGTTCCTTGCCTACCTCCAGCGCCACGTCCAGGTACACCGTCTGCATGTAGGTGCGCACGGGCGAGGTCTGGCCAAACGCCGTGCCGATCAATACCTTTACCACGGCGCCATCGAGCGCCACGACGGGAATGTCGGCTTGCGGCGTGTGCGTGAAACTCGGCTCGTCCTCTTCGTGCGCCTTCGGCAGCGCGGCCCACAGCTGCAAGCCGTGCGTGCGGTGCGGCTGGCCCACCAGGTCGGGCGGCGTGCGCTCCGAATGCACGATGCCGCGCCCGGCCGTCATCCAGTTGATCGCGCCCGGCTCGATGCGTTGGCAGGAGCCGATGCTGTCGCGGTGGTCGATCGCCCCTTCGAACAGGTAGGTGACGGTGGCCAGGCCGATATGCGGATGCGGACGCACGTCGTGGTTGGCGTCGGGCGCCACGTCGATGGGGCCGAAATGGTCGAAAAAGATGAAGGGGCCGACGGCCTGCTTCACGGCGGACGGCAGCAGGCGCCGCACGACGAAGCCGCCGCCCAGGTCCTTTTCGTGGCTTTTCAGGATGGCCGCGCTCATGCCAGCACCGTCGTCACTTCGGTCGTCACGGCCGTCATCAATTTGTGCAGCGGGCATTTGCCGGCCGCGGCCAGCAATTCCTCGCGCTGCGCCGCGCTCAAGTCGCCCGTCAGGTGCAAGGTGGCGGCCAGGCGGTACACGCCCTTGCGCTCCTCGCTGGCATCGCGCTCGGTCGACACTTCCACGTGTTCCAGGGGGATGCCCTTGTGTTTGGCGTACCAGACGACAGTGAGCGCCTTGCAGGCCGACAGGGCGGCGTCATACAGGTCGTGCGGCGAAGGGCCGGCATCGCCGCCGCCCTCGGCCACGGAGGCGTCGGCGGAAATGATGTGGTCGCGCACGTGCACGATGTGGCGCATGGGTTGCGACTGGTCGCGGATGGCTTTGATGGTCATGGCGTTCCTTGGTGCGTTTGGAAAGCCACAATTTACACCGTTTGCCCGCTTTGCGCAGCCCGCCCCCGGGCGGCCTGCCTCCGTTTGATGCGGCACAGGGCGTCGGGCGTCGGCGCCATCGCAAGCCCAGGTCCGGCGCGACCCGGCTGAATGCCGCGCCCGTCGCATGGAGCAAGGGGCAGGCAGGCGCGCAGGATGAGCAGCTGGCGGCTCACGGACACTCCGGCGCGTGTGCGCCAGGGCGGTTGATTTGCAACCGCGGCATGCCCACCCTAATCGAGCGTGCGCGCCACCCTGAAACCGACGATATCGTTCGACAGCACGGTGGAAAAGCCGTTGCGCAGGGCCGAGCGCAGGTAGCGCGGGTGGTACAGCCACGAGCCGCCGCGCAGGATGCGCCGGCTGCTGTCGCTGCCCTCTTCCCACGCGCTGCCGTCGACGGGCGCGCCCTGGTAATTATCGTGCACGACGTCCTGCACCCACTCCCACACATTGCCGTGCATGTCGAACAGGCCCCAGGGATTCGGCGCGAAAGTGCCCAGCGGGCTGGTGCCGCCCCGGTACACGCCGCGCGGGCCGCCGTTATACACATACAGGCCGTCGTAGTTGGCTTGCTCGGTGCTGATGGTGTTGCCCACGTTGAAGGCCGTGCGCGTGCCGGCCCGGCACGCGTACTCCCATTCCGCTTCGCTGGGCAACCGGTACTGCCGGCCCGTGCGCTCGCTCAGCCACGCCAGGTACAGCTGCGCGTCATTCCAGCTCACGCCCACCACCGGGTGCAGCTCGGTTTGCACGAAACCGGGATTATCCCAATCCGTTTCCGCGCCGCCCGCCTCCCACCCCGTCGCTTTCACGAAGGCGCGCCATTCGCCCACGCTGACAGGGTGGCGCGCCAGCGCGAACGGGCGCTCGATGCCGACCCAGTGCTGCGGCGTCTCGCGCTCCAGCCAGCTCTGCTGCGAACCTGCCTGCAGGGCCGCCTTGTGCTCCGTCTCGTGCGCCCCCATCTGGAAGCGGCCGCTGGGAATGAGCACCAGTTCCGGGCCCTGCCCCGAGCCATCGAGAAAATCGTCGCGCAGCACGCCTTCCGCATTCGCCACCGGCTCCGCATGTTCCGCTTCGGCAGCCGCCGGCGCCGGCGCCCGTGCTGGCGGCTGCAGCTGCTGCGCCGCGGCGCGGCTGGCCTCTTCGCGGCGCGCCCGTTCCTGCTCGGCGCGATAGGCCGCTTCCGCTTTCGCGACGATGGCCTTGCGCTGCAATTCCTGGTGTTCCTGCAAGGCCGTCGCCGCATCGGCTTCGCGGCGCGCCCGCAACTGGCCGCGCAACGCTTCCTTGCGCAGCTTGCGCGCCTCTTCCGCCTCGAAGTGGCGCTGCGCTTCCTGCTCGCGGCGCACCTTGTCCTGGCGCTGCTTTTCCAGCGCGGCCGCCTGGATCTCGGCCTTGCGGCGCTGGTCCAGTTCTTCCTGGCGCGCGCGTGCCTGTTTGAGTTCTTCCTCGCGCGCCTGCTCCGCCGCCAGCGCCGCCTGTTTTTGCTGTTGCGCCAGGCGCGCCTGCTCCTGGCGCGCCAGTTCCGCCAGTTCCTCCGGCGAAGGCCCGGCGGCCCGCTCCAGCCCTTCCAGCAAGGCTTGCACCGATTGCGGGCGCAATTCCGCCGTCAGGGAAAAGCCGTTCTGCAGCACTTGCCACTGGGCCGCGTTGAGCGCCTGCGGCGCCGACGGCAAATGGCTGGCGCTGCGCAAGCCGTCAAACGGCATGCGCCCTTCCAGCATCTGGTAAATCATCACCGCCACCGCATACACGTCCAGGCGCGGGCTGGGCTGGCGCTGGTGCGCGCCCGCTTCCGGCGCCCGGTAGCCCTGCGTGCCCGCATTCGGCATGTCCAGCGCCAGGCTGCTGTCGGCATTGCGCACGCGCGAGGCGATGCCGTAGTCGAGCAGCTTGATATCGCCCTTCGCCGTCAGGAAGACATTGCCGGGTTTCAGGTCGCGGTGCACGAGCTTGTGCTTTTCCCACGCATACGACAGGGCGTCCGCCACCGGTTGCAGCAATTCCTGCACGGCCGGCAGCGACAGCGCGCCCTCGCGCCCCAGGTAGTGTTCGAGGTCTTCGCCGTCCAGGCATTCCATGATGATGAAATAGCTGGCCGTGGCCGGATCCTGCGCCCATTCGTAGACGCGCACGATGTTTTCATGCGCCAGTTTTCTCGCCTGGGTGGCTTCCTCGATCAGCAGCTTGGCATGCGTGGCGCTCTGCGTCAGCTGCGGCGGCAATATCTTCAGCGCCACCATTTCGCTGCTGCCCAGCTCCGCGTGCGTGGCCAGGTCGGTGGCTTGCCACACCTGCCCCATGCCGCCCGTGCCGATCAGCCGTTCGAGCCGGTAGCGGCGGTTTTGCGGGCCGATTTCCTGGCCCGCCATGAAGCCCAGTTCCGTGCCCTGGCGCACCGGCAGCGGAGCGGACACCGGCGCGGCACCGGGCGGCGCGTATTCGGCGTCGAGGATGGCGTTCTTGCGGCGTTCAAATTCCTGCTCGCTGAGCAGCCCGTCGTCGTGGAGGGCGCGCAGTTCCCGCAGTTTGTCTCGTGCTTTTTGCATCATCTGGGGTGAAACGCTTCCATCAAGGCTGCAGGGCGACGCCGCAGGCGGCGCAGAATTTGTCTTCCGGGTGGCCGGCGCGCTGCGCATGGCCGTTCTTGCAGCGCAACGGCGCAGCGGCGCCCGGCCCGACACCGGGCTGCAGGGCCTGCGCCACGGCCACGCCCAGCTGCGCCTGCGCCGTCAAGCCATGCGCGTGCGCCGCATTCTGCAGGTTGATCAGGTCGAGCTGCTGGCGCCGTTCGCGCTCGGCCTGGCCTTCCAGGTAGCTGCGCTCCTGCGCCGCGCTGTCCTGCGCCATGCGCAGCGCATCGGCGGGGGAAATGCTGTTCTCGGCGGCGGCCAGCGCCGCCAGCGCGTGGATCTGCTCGGCGCTCATGCCCGCCTGCAGCTGCACCCGCAGCACTTGCGCCAGCGCGGCCGCATTCGGGCCGTCCGCCATGGCCACCTTGCCCGTGTCGCTCAGGCTGCCGATCTTTTCGATGCGGTCGATGTCGATGCGCGCCAGTTCGGCCGCATGCGCCTGCTGCGCCAGCAGGGATTCGTACTCGCCCTTCCAGCGCGCGTAATCGCTGTCGCGCTGCTGCGCCATGGCCAGCAAGTCGCGCTGCCATTGCGCTTCCTGCTCCAGCTGGCGCAGTTGCTGGCGCTGTTCCTCGATGGCCAGCGCGTCGAGCTGCGCCAGGTGCGCCTGCTGCTGCAGCTGGCGCGCGTGCACGCCATCGGCCTCGATCGTGCGCAGCAGCTTTTCCTGCTGCGCGATGGCGTCCTCGCGCGCGCCGCCACGGCGCAGGGCGGCGACCTTTTCCGCGATCTCCGCCGCCTGCACCTGCGCCGCTTCATCCTTGTGCGCCTCGGCGCGCAGCAATTCGCGCTGGCGCGCCAGCTGCATCTGCTCTTCCCATTCCTGTACCCGCTCCGCCTCGCGCTTGCGCGCCGCATTGGCCAGCATCAGGCCCTGCCAGGCGGCCTTGTGCTGCTCCGCCTCCAGCTGCGCCTCGCGCTGCGCCGCCTCCATCTCGGCCTGGCGCAGGCGCGCCAGCTGCGTGCGGCGGCCCGCCTCGTCGTCGATCAGCAGCGCGCTTTCGATCTGCTGCGCGATCGCCTGCAGGTGCACCTGGTGCGTGAAACGCTGCTGCGCCAGCTGGATCTGCTCGCGCCCGTTCAACTGCGACAATTCCAGCTCGCCGCGCATCCTGATGGCCGCCAGCGCGCGCACGTGCTCCCAGTTGGCCGCTTCGTCGGCCCGCTGCGCACCCTTCTGCGCCAGTTCCTGTTCCAGCTCGCCCAGCGCCAGCGCGGCGCCATGGTCGAGCGCCTGGCGCCGCGATTTCGCTTCCAGGATGCGGCCATACAGGTCTATCTGGCGCCCGCGCAGCGCCTGCAGGCGTTCCGCTTCCTGGTGGCCCAGCTCGGCCTTCCCCACCGTCGCATCCTGCTGCAGCTCGGCGCGGCGCTGCGCATGGCGCGCCGCCATCTCTTCGCGGCGGATGCGCTGCCACTCTTCCTCGTCATACAGCTGGTCGAGCTGTTTCATGCGCTCCATGCTGTGCTGCTCCAGCTCCTGCGCCGGCAAGCCGCCCAGCCACAGGGTGCCGATGCAGGCAGCCCCCTCGCCCTCGCGCTTGTCATGGCGCAGCGCCAGCGTTTCCACGCGCGCCACGGCCAGGCCGCTCGGCGCCAGGCGCTGCGTCAGGGCCGATTGCAGGCATTCGTTCAGTTCCGGGCGCAAGTCGGCGTTGGCGTCCATCTCGCGCAAGGCGCGGCTGCCGATGAATTCCAGCGCGATCTGGCGCACGGAGGGCAGCAGCAAGGCGTGCAGGTGGGCGCGCGTAACGGCGCCCGGCGCGCGCATGAACTGGCGCGCGAACGCATCGGGCTGGCCCAGCGCGATGTCGATGCGCAGGCTGGCGGCGATGGACAGCATTTCCGTGCTGGCCAGGTCGGGCAGGTCGAATGCCAGCGCCAGCGCGTCGGCGCGCGCGATCAGCACTTCGGCCGGGCGCGCCGGCAGCAGCGCGGGCAGGCGCGCAAAAAAGGCGGCGCTGTCGTAGTCGCCGGCGGGTATCAAGGTGAAAGCGTCCGTTTGCACGATCCAGGCGCGCGTCCCGGCCGGCACCTGCAGGCGGCGCGCCGCGCCGCCGAACAGCGAGGACAGTTCGCGCACGCCGAAAAACAGGGCCAGCTGCTCGTCGGCCAGGCGCCATTGGTTGGCGTGCAGCACCGCGTCACTGTCGGGCGCGCCCAGCGACAGGCCGCATTGCGCGCAGTAGCCTGCGGCGGCACCGTTCCGGTGCTCGCAACGGGGACAGCGGGCGCCGCCAAAACCAAACAATTGGAACATGTGTGACTCCTGATGAAAATGATCGTGTGCGCAACCGGGCTGCTGTGCCGATTCTAGCAGGACGGCATGCCAGGCACGCGCCGCGCGCGGCATGTGCGTAACACCGTCCAGTCTTAAATAATGCCATGCGGCAATTGCATTCATATGCCCGGATACAGGGCTATTTAGCCCTCAATTCAAGCGGTGCCGCTGCCGGCCCCATGCGCAGGCGTTTCAGCGCCGTTTTTTTGCAGGCCATCCCGCCAAAAACGCGGCCGGTCGCATGCGCATGGCGGCCGGGCGCGCGCCTGGCTACAGTGCATGCATACCCACCCGCCACCCGAAAGGACATATCATGAAAACCCTGAAAAACATGGAAGCCATCTTCACCGTCGCCGTCGCGATCGCTTGCGGCGCCAGCTATGTCAGCTTCATGCAGCCATCGGCCGCCAACATGGCCGACGTGGCCCAAGCGGGCGCCATCCCCGTGGTGGTGGTCAGCGCCAAGCGCATGACGGAACACGAGAAAAAGATCTCGCTGATCGAAGAGCGCCAGGCCATGCTGGCCAACGCCAGCGCCAGCACCATCTGAGCGCCGCATGCCGACCCCACGCCGCCTGGCGCCCCTTTTCCCACCCGCGCCAGGCCGCCATTTGTATCCGCCACGGATACACGGACACACAGCATTGTGTCAATTGTAATAAGTTGAATCAAAGGCGTATCCGCCGCCAGCAAGTCGCTATAGTCCATTTCACGCAATTACCGAAATGGAGACGGAAATGAAACCCATCACACTCTACGCAGCAGCCATGCTCGCCATCAGCACCGCGGCTTTCCTGCCTGCGCAAGCCATGGCGCAAAGCCAGGTCGGCGTCAGCATTGTCATCGGCAACGCCCCGCCCCCGCCACGGTTCGAAAGCGTGCCGCCCGCGCGCAGCGGCTATGTCTGGGCGCCGGGCTACTGGAACTGGGACGGCCAGCGCCACGTCTGGACGAATGGCGAATGGCTGCGCGAACGGGGCGGCAATCAGTACCGCCGCGCCGCCTGGATACAGGAAAACAACCGCTGGCGCCTGGACCGCGGCGGCTGGGTCGCGGCGCAGGTGCAGCCCGTGCGCTATGACGAGATCCGCAACGCCCCGCCGCCACCGCGCCGCGAAGCCATCCCCCGCGCGCGCCGCGGCTACGTCTGGGCGCCCGGCCACTGGGAATGGCGCGCCCAGCGCTACGCCTGGACGCCGGGCGTGTGGATCGCCGAACGTCCCGGCTATGTATATGCGCCGCCCGCCTGGAACCAGCGCGACGGCCGCTGGCAGATGGAGCAAGGCCGCTGGTCGCCACGCGGCCCGAACGGCGACCGCGACCGCGACGGCATCCCCAACCGCTATGACCGCGACAATGGCAACCGCCATGACCGCGACGGTGACGGCGTGCCGAACCGCGACGATCACCGGCCCGACAACCCGCGCCGCAGTTAACACGCGGCCGTAGTCCCCCACAAGGCCACCCATCGCGGTGGCCTTGTCATGCCCCAGACATATCCGTGTATTAGAATCGCGCGACGATCAATCACACTGCGCGAGAAAGATTCACGATGGCGATGGAAACTGCCGGCTTTACATATGGTTCGGACACCTCGGGCCTGGTCTGGGGCTTCCTGTTTGGTCGCGAAACGCAGCCGCTGGCGCTCGACTCAAGGGCCGCGCTGGCCTGGCTGGCCGATGGCGCGGCGCGCCCGGCGCAGGAATTCGTCTGGCTGCACTTCAATCTGTCGCATGCGGCCAGCGAAAAATGGCTGCTGACGCACACCCGGCTGGCCGACGAATTCTATGAAACCCTGCATCAGGGTTCCCGTTCGACGCGCATCGAGCAGGCGGAAAACACCCTGATCGCCGTCGTCAACGATGTGGTGCACAATTTCTCGTTCGAGGCGTCCGACATCGCCACCATGTGGGCCAGCGTGGCGCAGGACCTCGTCATCACGGCGCGCCGCGCGCCGCTGCAGTCGATCGAGCGCCTGCGCCAGGCCGTCCTCAAGAACCGCGAGCCGATCCGCTCGTCGGTCGAACTGCTGATCCATTTGCTGCGCGACCAGGCCGACGTGCTGGTCAACATCGTGCGCGACGCCGTGGCGCGGGTCGACGATATCGAGGACCATCTGCTGGCCGGGCGCCTGGTGCCCAAACGCGAAGACCTCGGTTCCATGCGCCGCGTGCTGGTGCGGCTGCAGCGCCTGCTGGCGCCGGAGCCGGCGGCCCTGTTCCGCCTGCTGCAACGCCCGCCCGCATGGGTGTCGGAACTGGACAGCCTGGAATTGCGCCAGTCGACGGAGGAATTTTCCGTCGTGCTCAGCGATATGTCCTCGCTGCAGGAACGCATCAAGCTGTTGCAGGAAGAGATTGCCGCCCGGGTCAACGAGGAAAACGGCCGCAGCCTGTTCGTGCTGACCATCGTCACCGTGCTGGCGTTGCCGATCAACATCATTGCCGGCATGCTGGGCATGAATGTGGGGGGAATTCCGCTGGCCCAGCATCCGCAGGGCTTCTGGATCATCGTCGCCATCATCGTCACATTTACGGTCGTGGCCGGATGGGTGGTGGTGCGCGTGCAACGCAATACCTAATTATCGGGAATACGGTATCGGATACACGGCCAGGCGGGCGAACGGCAGGCGCCGTCCGCCATGGAGCTTGCGGTACTTAGCGGTGGTATTCGCCGGCCCGTTCAGGCTGATAAACGATTTCTTCGATCTTCACCTTCACCACGCCACCGGGCATGGGCCAGGCGATGCTGTCGCCGACGGACAGGCCCAGCAGCGCGCTGCCGACGGGCGCCAGCACGGAAATGCGGTCGGCCTGGCCTTCCACATCCTTCGGATACACGAGCGTCAGGCAGAACTCATCCTTGTTCTCCACCGTGAAACGCACGGTGGAGTTCATCGTCACGACGGTGGGTGGAATTTCCTGCGGCTCGAGCACCTCGGCGCGGCCCAGCTCTTCCAGCAAGGCGGCCTTGTCCGGCGACAGGTTATTTCCCAAGGCATACAACAACGCTTCCAGTCGTTCCAGGTCTTGTGACGACAAAATAATTTTTGGTTTTTTTTCCAAGATATCCTCACTGATTATCATTAGGGCGACGTCCGGTTTTGCTGGCGGCGCCGTACTTGGCCGCGCGAGACAAAACAAACAGCATCAGAACGTCCATCATCAGCGGATTATGGACGAACTCGCCGAGCAAGGCCATAGCGTTCGCGCATTCCCCATTAAAATTTATTAGAATCAATGACTTGCAAGGTAATATTTATACCGAAAGTAAACCGCCGCGCGGACTGCCCGATTTTCCCGGGTGCCGAGAAGTTATTCCTGATGGCATTTTGTTTACGCTTGGCATGTCTTTGCGAGGAAAAACCCGGCGCGCAAAAAAAGGATTAAAATTCAGATTCGATTATTATTAGAAAGACATGCTCCGATTTTTGTCTTGCGCCTGCCTGCCCTTACCGCTTCGCTATCGCATTGCCTGCCGCCGCCCATCTGCGGCAGGCGCACAAAATTGCCGCATACCCTGTACTTTCACGCTACAAAATGACAATATGTCGGCCTTAACAACACGTTGAGAGTTCCGGCTCACTTCGGTTTTCATCAGACTGGAACGTAAAGTATGGCAGGGCGAGGCAGGTTCACACGGGGCGGCGGCAGGCGGGGCCGGCAGGAAACGGCGTCATGATGGCGCCATTGATGCTGCCGTCGGCGCAGTTGCGCGGCGACCGGATAGCCAGGCTGAACCTGCTGGCCGCGGCGGCCATGCTGGCCGGCGCCAGCCTGCTGCTGATTTTGTTCCAATGGTTTTCCCTGCAGGCGGCATTGCAGCGCGGCCTGCACATCCAGGCCGACATGCTGGCGCCCGCCGCCACCATGGCCTTGCGCCAGGACAATCGTCTTGCCGCAGAACAAGTTCTCGCCCCCCTCGCGGCCGCCCCCCATATCCAGCAAGCCCTGCTCTATACGCCCTACGGCGCGTCGTTTGCCCGCTATGCGCGCAGCAGCGCCGATGCCGCGCCAGCCGCCCCCGTTGCCGGTCTACACGTCGACCTGCTGGCCGGCAACGCCAGCCTGCTCAAGCCGCTGCCTGGCGGCGGCGCCCTGTTCCTGCGCGCCAGCCTGGCACAGCAATACCGCAGCCTGGCGCACTTTGCTGCCTTCACCCTGCTGGTGAGCCTGTGCGCGTTCGGCCTGACGGTGCTGATGGTGCGGCGCACGCGCATCGCCGCCCAGCATGCGGAAAACCATCTGCACTACCTGGCCCACGTCGATCCCGTCACGCAGCTGCCGAACCGGCATGAGTTCAACGATGCGCTGGCCTACGCGCTGGCGCGCGCCGACCGCCAGGACAGCAGCGTGGGCTTGCTGCTGCTGGACCTGGACAACTTCAAGGTCGTCAACGACACCCTGGGCCACCATTGCGGCGACCAGCTGCTCAAGCTGGTGTCCGAGCGCCTGGTGGCCATCCTGCGCACCACCGACATCATCTGCCGCATCGGCGGCGATGAATTCGTCGTCATCGTCGAACCGGCCGACGACGCCTCGGAAATGGCCAGCGTGGCGCGCAAGATCCTCGCCGTGCTGGCCGAGCCGTTCGCCCTCGAAGGCCACCAGCTGTACGTCAGCGCCAGCATCGGCGTGAGCCTATACCCATTCGACGCGCAGGACGTGGCGACCCTGACGCGCAATGCCGATACGGCCATGTACCACGCCAAGCACCAGGGCAAGAACCGCTATGCCGTCTTCCAGTCGGAAATGGAGTTGCGCGCCCAGCGCCGCCTGCGCATGGAGGCCAACCTGCGCAAGGCGCTGCAAAACGAGGAACTGTATGTGCACTACCAGCCGCAGATCGACTTGCGCAGCGGCCGCATCGTCGGCGTCGAGGCGCTGATACGCTGGAACTGCCGCGAGATGGGGCAGCTGAGCCCCGCCGAATTCATTCCCGTGGCCGAGGAAAGCGGCATCATCGTCGAACTGGGACGCTGGGTGCTGCAAAGCGCCTGCCGCCAGGCGGCCGCCTGGTGCAAGGCGGGCTTGCTCGACTCGCTGGAACACGTGGCCGTCAACCTGTCGGCCTGCCAGGCGCGCGATCCGGGGCTGATGGACGATATCCGCGCCATCCTGCATGAAACGCAGCTGCCGCACGGCTTGCTGGAGCTGGAAATCACGGAAGGCGTGTTGATGGACAATATCCACGCCAACGTGGAACTGATGCGGCGCCTGCAGGAAACGGGCATCCACCTGTCCGTCGACGACTTCGGCACCGGCTATTCCTCGATGTCCTACCTGAAGCGCCTGCCGATCGACCAGTTGAAGATCGACCGCAGCTTCGTGCACGATTTGCCCGGCGAAGGCGAAGCCATCGTCACGGCCATCATCGCCATGGCGCACAGCCTGCATTTGAAAGTGGTGGCCGAAGGCGTGGAAACCCTGCAGCAGGTGGAATTCCTGAGAAAAGCCGGCTGCGACAATGTGCAGGGCTTCTTCTTCGCGCGTCCCATGACGGCGGCGCAGCTGACGGCCCTGCTGCTGGAGCGGCGCGACTGGAGCACGCGGACGATCCTGCCGGCTTGAATTGCGCCAACGATGGCGCCGGATGACGCGCGGCGTTGCCGCGCTAATCCGAGCTGCCACTTGTCGGATTACGGCCGTTGGCCTAATCCGACCTACGCCATCAACGGGCAGGCCGGCTTAGCGCAAGGCGCGTGAGCCGACGCCTGCCGGTCTGAACAAGGGTGCGCGTAGGTCGGATTGGCGCAAAGCGCGCAATCCGACACCACCACCGCTACATCAAGCCAGCTTGGCCGAATGTTCGCGCGTGGCGTGGAAGGTCAGCTTCGGCCAGCGCTCTTCCGTCAGGCGCAGGTTCACGCCCGACGTGGCCAGGTAGGCCATGTTGCCGGCCGCATCGTAGGCCACGTTGTGGCCCAGCGCGTTCTCGAAGTCCTGCAGCACGCGCTTGTCGTCGCAGCTGACCCAGCGGGCACTGCTGATGCTGGTGCCTTCGAAGACGGCGTCGACGCCATATTCGTTGAGCAGGCGGCTGGCCACCACCTCGAACTGCAGCACGCCGACGGCGCCCAGCACCAGTTCGCCGCCCAGCACCGGCTTGAAGACCTGCACCGCGCCCTCTTCGCCCAGCTGCTGCAAGCCCTTGTGCAACTGCTTGATTTTCAGGGGATTACGGATGCGCACGGAGCGGAAGAAGTCCGGCGCGAAGTACGGAATGCCCGTAAACGTCAGCATCTCGCCTTCGGAAAAACTGTCGCCGATCTGCATGTTGCCATGGTTCGGCAAGCCGATGATGTCGCCCGCGTACGCCTCTTCCACCTGTTCGCGCGACGATGCCATGAACGTCACCACGTTCGACACCTTGATTTCGCGCCCCAGGCGCAAATGCTTGACCTTCATGCCGCGCTCGAAACGTCCCGAGCAAACGCGCAAAAAGGCGATGCGGTCGCGGTGGGCCGGGTCCATATTCGCCTGGATCTTGAAGACGAAGCCGGTGAATGGCTGTTCGGTCGGATCGACGGAACGCACGGTGGCGTCGCGCTCGCGCGGCGCCGGCGCCCAGTCGACCAGCGCGGAGAGGATCTCGCGCACGCCGAAGTTGTTGATGGCCGAGCCGAAGAACACCGGCGTCTGCACGCCGGAGAGGAATTCGTCCAGGTTGAACGGATGCGAGGCGCCGTGCACCAGCTCCACTTCCATGCGCAGCTGGTCCATCTCGAGCGGGAACATCTCCTGCAGGCGCGGGTTGTCGATGCCCTTGATGATTTCGAAGGCGCCGTCGGCTTTTTCCTCGCCGGCCTTGAACAGCATGATTTCGTCGTTCAGCAGGTGGTACACGCCGCGGAAGTTCTTGCCCATGCCGATAGGCCAGGTGACGGGCGCGCACTGGATCTTCAGCACCGATTCGAGCTCGTCGAGCAGTTCCAGCGGGTCGCGCGTCTCGCGGTCCATCTTGTTCATGAACGTGACGATAGGCGTATTGCGCATGCGGCAGACGGCCAGCAGCTTGATCGTCTGCGCTTCCACGCCCTTGGCCGCATCGATCACCATCAGCGCCGAATCGACGGCCGTCAGCACGCGGTAGGTATCTTCCGAGAAGTCCTGGTGACCCGGGGTGTCGAGCAGGTTGACGACGTGGTCGCGGAATTCGAACTGCATCACCGAGGAAGCGACGGAAATGCCGCGCTGCTTCTCGATCTCCATCCAGTCCGACGTCGCGTGGCGGCCCGATTTGCGCGCCTTGACGGTACCGGCCATCTGGATCGCGCCCGAGAACAGCAGCAGTTTTTCCGTCAAGGTGGTCTTACCCGCATCCGGGTGGGAAATGATGCCGAAGGTGCGGCGGCGCTTGACTTCGCGCGCGATCACGGCCGGCGCCTTGCTGCTGACGGCGCTGCTGGCGGAATCGGTCGCGCTGTCCGCGCTGTCGGTGGAATCGGGGGTAGTGATGTCGTTCTCGTTGGCCATATTGGTGACCATAATATGGCCCTCGCAAAAAACCCTCGATTTTACAGAAGGTTGGGCACTCCGTGTGAACTGTTCCACTCCCGGGCGCGGCAAAAATGGACATGCCGGGGCCCGCTTCATCAAGGGGTCACAATTGGCAGGCAACATTGCACTGCAGAAATGTTGTCACCCTACCCTGGAAACCCGATGAAAATGCTCCTCACCCCCGCCATCCGTCTCATGCAGCGCTTGCGCCTGCTGCCCAAATTCATGCTCGTCTGCCTCGTTTTCCTGCTGCCGCTGGCGCTGGCGACCACCCTGCTGATCTCGGAACTGGGCAAGTCGCTGGCGCAGGCGCAGGATGCGCAGCGGGGCGTGACATATGTGCGCCAGCTGCACGAAGGCACGCGCCTGCTGCAGCAGCGGCGCGGCCTCGAGCACCTGCGCCTGAGCGGCAAGGCGGGCATGGACAATACGGCCCTGAACCCGCGCATCACGGCAGCGCTGGCAGGCCTGGGCCGCATGCAGGCCGGCGCCGGCCTGCCGCAGGCGGCCGAGCTGGTCAAACAATGGCAAGCCCTGCTGGGCCGCCAGGCCGCCATCACGGCGCGCGACAGCTACGCGGCGCACACGGCGCTGCTGCGCCAGGCGGGCAAATTGAGCCAGCTGGTGGCCGACCGTTCGCACCTGAGCCTGGACCCGGACGCGGGCGCCAATCATCTGAGCGCCGTGTTTACGGCCACGCTGCCCGACCTGGCCGAGGGCCTGGCCGACATCGCCGGGCGCGGCGCCGCCTACATCGACACGGGCCTGTTCGAAGCGAATGAAGACCAGTTCGTCAACGCCAACGCCCTGATCGCGCGCCACGAACTGGAACGACTGCCTGCCCGCTACGCGGAAATCATCGCCGCCAAGCCGGCACTGGACGCCAGCCTGCAGCCGGCGCTGAAGGCGCTGCCGGCCGCACTGGCCTTCCTCGAGCGCACGAAGAATGAAGTGACGAATTCCTACGACCAGACCTCGGGCGCGCAATTCCACGCGGCCGGCATGCAGGCCATCGACGCCCTGCACGCGCTCTCTGGCGCCTCCGCCGGCGCGCTCGACCATCTGCTGGCCGAGCGCATCGCGCGCGACCAGGCGCGCCGCGCGCTGATCCTGGCCGCCATGCTGCTGGTGCTGCTGGCCGCCGCCTACCTGTGCGCCGGCTTCTACGCCGCCTTCGCGCGCGACGTCACGCAACTGCGCGTGGCCGTGAAAGCGGCGGCGGCGGGCGACCTGTCGCAGCGCATCACCTCGCAGGCGCACGACGAGATCGGCGACCTGGTGCGCGACTTCGGCGCCATGACGCATGGCCTGGCCACCCTGGTGCAGGAAATCCGCGGCGGCGCGGCCGTCATCGCGGCGGCCGGCGCCGACATCGCGCAGGGCAACGCCGCCCTGTCCGGCCACACGGCCACGCAATCGGAAGCGCTGGGGGCCACCGTGGGCTCGATGCGCGAGCTGACGGCCACCGTGGGCCGCAACGAAGCCCACGTAGGACAGGGACGCACGCTGGTGGCGTCCGCGGCCGAGGTGGCCCTGCGCGGCGGCGAGACCGTCAGCGCCGTCGTCGAGACCATGGCCTCGATCAAGGCCAGCTCGCACAAGATCGTCGACATCATCGGCGTCATCAATGGCATCGCCTTCCAGACCAACATCCTGGCCCTGAACGCGGCCGTGGAAGCGGCGCGCGCCGGCGAACAGGGACGCGGCTTCGCCGTGGTGGCATCCGAAGTGCGCAGCCTGGCGCAGCGCTCGGCGGCGGCGGCGCTGGAAATCAAGCGCCTGATCGGCGATTCCGTCGCCACCGTGGACGCCGGCGGCGAACTGGTCAACACGGCCGGCAGCACCATGCGCCAGGTGGTGGACGCCGTGCAGCAGGTGGCCGTGGTGATCGGGCGCATCAGCAGCGCCGGCGCCGAGCAGAATGCCGAGATCACGCAGATCAATGGCGCCCTGGCGCAGATCGACGACATGACGCGCCAGAACGCGGGCCTGGTCGACGAGGCGCGCGCCGGCTCGCAGCGCCTGCACCAGGAGGGCGAGGCGCTGACGCAGGCCGTCAGCCGCTTCCGCCTGCATGAAAGCGACGCCGCCAGCGCGCGCCCGGCAGCGGCGCCGGCCAGCCGCGAAGGCTTGCCCAGCGTGCGTCCGGCCGGCCTGTGGAGCGCGAATAAACCGCGCGTAATATCACAAAATCGCACACAACGGCGCAAGGCTTGACAGTCAAAAGTGTGCATGTAGGACTAGGACTACAATTTCGCCTCAAAAGAGACTACAAAGTGGCGACTGCTAATCTTATGTTCGCCACTTACATAAGCTTTTAAAGTAGCTACATCGCGATCTGCACCGCGCGGCTGAAAAAAAACGCTGTTACCGAATGGAACGGCGGCTTGTTTCAGCCAGCAACGCGGCAGTCGCACTCCGATGTAAAAAGCCTGTGAGGAATACTATGAACCATACTCAACTTAGCACCCCGGTCCAGAAGAACCAGTTGCTGCCGCGCGCCATGCCGGCGGCCGGCCGGGAAATCAAGCTTGCGTCGCGGGTTAGCCTCAGTAGTGCTCAACAAAATGAATTGCTGGGCGCCTTGCCGCGCGCGGCGCTCGAATCGCTGTTCGAAGACCTGGAACTGGTGGAACTGCCATTCGGCAAGGAACTGTATGCCTACGGCAACAACCTCGAGTACAGCTACTTCCCCACCACGGCCATCATTTCGCTGCTGTATGTGATGGAAGACGGCGCCACCACGGAAATCGCCGTCGTCGGCCATGAAGGCGTGGCCGGTGCCTCGCTGCTGGCAGGCGAACGCGCCATGTGCACGGCTGTCGTGCAGAGCGCCGGCTACGGCTACCGCCTGAAAACGCAAAGCTTGCGCGATGCCTTCAACCAGGGCGGCGCCCTGCCCCAGTTGCTGATGCGCTATACGAATGCCCTGTTTGCGCAGATGGCGCAAAACGCCGTCGGTGGCCGCCACAGCTCGATCGAGCAAAAACTCTGCCGCTGGCTGCTGGACCGCCTGGACCGTTCGCCATCGAACGAATTGAAAGTGACGCAGGAACTCATTTCCATCATGCTCGGCGTGCGCCGCGAAAGCATCACGGCCGCCGCCGGCAAGCTGCAGGAAGAAGGCTTGATCCACTATCGCCGTGGCAATATCACGGTGCTGGACCGTGCCGGCCTCGAATGCTATGCGGGCGAATGCTACAAGGTGGCCAAGACGGAATACGACCGCCTGCTGCGCGACGTGTCGCGCTGCTGATCTGAATCAACAAGACAGGCAAAAAAATGGCCGGGCAAATTGCCCGGCCATTTTTTTTGCACCAAGAAACTTCAGGCCTCGGCATCCGCGTCGATGTCTTCCGGCTCCGGCGTCAGCGGCAGCGGGATCACGGCTTCCACGCATGTGCCCTTGCCTTCCGGGCCCTGGCGCACGGTCAGGGTGCCGCCCAGCAGCAAGGCCCGTTCGCGCATGCCCAGCAAGCCGTGCGACATGGGTTTTTGCAGCGCATCTTCCGTGATGCCGATGCCGTCGTCGATGACGCGCAGCACCAGGCCGTGCTCATTGCGCTTCAGGGTCACGCTGACCATGCCGGCGCGCGCGTACTTCAGGATATTCGTCAGCGATTCCTGCACGATGCGGAACAGCGCGATGGTCAGCGTCGCTTCGCGGTTATCGATATTGATGGCCACGTCCGTGTCGCAGCGCACCGAGCTCATGCGCGCAAAATCCTCGCAATAGCTTTCGATGGCGGCGCACAGGCCCAGGTTGTCGAGCAGGCTGGGACGCAAGTCTTCGACGATGCGGCGCTTGAGCTCCACCGTTTCCAGCAGGGTCGCCTTGGCGCGGCGCAATTGGGCGGCCAGTTCCGGCTGCGCGTGCGCCAGCTGCTGCGTGACGGCGCCCAGGTCCATGCTGATCGACGTCAGGTTGGCGCCCAGCTCATCGTGCAACTCGCGCGCCAGGCGCGCCTTTTCCACTTCATTGACGCTGATCAAATGACGCGACAGCACGGATAACTGTTCGGTACGCTTGCTGACCGTCGATTCCAAGGTGTCGTTGGCGTTTTGCAGCGCATACTCGACGGCGGCGCGGTTCTGGAAGCTGCGCCGCACCAGCTGGTAAAACATGATCAGCACGAGGATGGCCAGCGCATTGATGCCGATGCCCAGCAGGACGGCTTTCTGGTACTCGTGGTAAAAGGCGGCGCTGCCGGACGACAGCGCTTCATTCTGTTCGCGCGTCATGATCACCACCTGCAGGCGGATCTCGTCCATGGTGGCGCGGTCATCGGTTACGCGCGAAATATTGACGATCTCGGCCAGCCCGCCCTGCTTGTAGACGTCGATCGACTGTTGCAACATCGACATTTTGCGCCGGATCAAGCTTTTCAGCTGGGCCAGGTTCTTCAGCTGCGTGGGACTGCCGGCCAGCAAGGTCTGCAGCTCGTTGAATTCGTTTTCGATTTCCGTGGACGCCGTCTTCGACGGACCCAGGTAGGTTTCCGAGCCGGAAATGAAATAGCCGCGCAAGCTGCTTTCCGCATCGAGCACGAGCACGTTCAGATACTGCAGGCGGTCGGCCACGCGGGCGCTCTGGCTGAGCAAGGCATTCGTGCCCTTCAGCGACTGCAGGTTATGAAAGAGACTGAAACCATTGAGTACAAGCAGCAAGGCGCAAGTCACGCACAGGATCGTCTTGTACAGGGGCAGGCGGTGATTCGGGGCCGGTTCAGCGGTGAAATACATCCTGGTGTGCATCCTTAGCAAGGTTCGGCGCGGGAGAGAGCGCCGGCGCCGGCCAATTATAGTCCTCGCCACAAACTGCTGCACTGCACAACATCAAGTCGTGCCTGGCTAGCTGGCTGAGCGATCATATTTCCATGATCGCACCGCAGCGCTAGTCAAGCAAATTGTTTTTCATTGCGTAATAGGTCAAGTCGCTGTTGGATTGCAAGCCCATTTTTTCCATGATGCGCGTACGGTAAGTACTCACGGTCTTGATGCTCAGCGACAAGGCCACGCCGATGTCGGACACGGTGGCGCCGCGCGCCAGGCGCAGGAAGACCTGGAACTCGCGGTCCGACAATTCCGTATGCAGGGCGGCATTCGTGTCGCGGTCGAAGGACTGCGCCAGCAGTTCGCCCACGGTGGAACTGACGTAGCGGCGGCCCTGGAACACGGTGCGCACGGCCGTCATCAGCTCGTCGGCTTCGCATTCCTTGTTCAGATAGCCGTTCGCCCCCATCTTGAACAGGTTCAGCGCGTACTGCTGCGCAGGATAGCCGCTGAGGATCAGTACGGGCAATTCCGGCTGGCCCTGGCGGATCGTGCGCAAGGTATCGATGCCGCTCTGATCTGGCATGGCTATGTCGAGCAGCAACACATCGCAAATTTCGCGGCGGGCGATATCGAGCGCTTCGCGCCCCGTACCGGCTTCCGCCACCACACTGAAATCGCTCGACGACGAAAAAATCTGTTTGAATCCAGCTCGTACTATTTGGTGATCATCACAAATGGCAACGCGTATCATTGTTTCCCCTTAAATTTTCCTGGTCTGGGAAAGACTACCGGAACCTGAACGCTGCTCCGGTTCAGCGTTACTAACAAAAACGCAACATTAACATTATATTCAAAATGCGGCGCACCGTACGATACCGGCCGTGCGCGAAAACAATGCGCCGAGGCGTGGCGCCAATTCAGTATAGTCAGTCGGTATCGGACAACCCGACCTATATTGGTACAAATCTTATTTTAGCAAGTTTAAAATCGCAATTAATTCATTGCGTATCCATACGCGATCGAGCGGCGCTTCCTGCGGCAGCAAGGGGCCGTCCGGCAGCAGCGGCAGATCGTCGATAACGGCATGCGCCGCGCCACGGCTGTCGAGCTTGTTACGCGCACCGCTGATGGTAAAGCCCTGCTCGTACAGCAGTTCGCGGATGCGCCGTATCAACAGCACTTCATGGTGCTGGTAATAGCGGCGGTTGCCGCGCCGCTTCACGGGCTTGAGCTGGGAAAACTCTTGCTCCCAGTAACGCAGCACATGGGGCTTGACGCCGCACAGCTCGCTCACCTCGCCGATCGTGAAGTAGCGCTTGGCCGGGATGGGCGGCAAGGCGATCAACTCGGTTTTACTGATGCGCTCGTTCATCGCCACTCACTCAGGCAGCACGGGCCAGCGGACTGGTCTCTTCGACCATGCTCTTCAGCTTCTGGCTCGCATGAAAGGTCACGACACGGCGTGCCGTGATGGGAATCTCTTCGCCCGTCTTCGGGTTGCGGCCCGGCCGTTGCGGCTTGTCGCGCAACTGGAAATTGCCGAAACCGGACAGCTTGACGGCTTCACCGCGCTCGAGCGCATTGCGGATCTCGTCGAAGAAGGTCTCGACCATGTCCTTCGCTTCGCGCTTGTTCAGGCCCACCTGTTCGAACAACAGTTCGGCCAGTTCCGCCTTGGTCAAGGTGGGTAAATCTTTTTCCGCTTCCTGGCGCACTTTGGCAACCAGCATGGCCCGATGCAGATCGGCGGCCAGTGCGGACTGCAGTACGGCGGAATCAACGTCGCTATTATTAATTTTCCTGCCCTGCCTTTTCTGTGCGCCCGAGCCCGCCACATGGCGGACGCGTTAACGGTTGACGGCGGGCCGGCCGTCACGCAAAAGCGACGGCCGGCCCGGCAATTACGAACGCAGTTTCGCGTCGTGGCCCTGCTTGGCGGCCTCGATCAGGACAGCCATCAGGCCATCGACGACATCGTCTTGCAGGGTGTTTTGAGTATCTTGCAAGCTAATCCGGAAAGCAAGGCTTTTTTCATCCGCTTCCAGACCTTTTCCACGATATTCATCAAATAAAACAATGGCTTGCACGATACGTGCTGCCGGGCTTGCCTTGGCGGCGGCCTGGAAGCTGTCGAGCAGATCCTGCGCGCCCACCGATTGCTTGACGACCACGGCCAGATCGCGGCTGGCGCCAGGGAATTTCGAGATTTCCTGGTACACGGGCACGACGCGCTGCGTCAGCGCATCCGCATCGACTTCGAACAGCACGGGCGCCAGCGGCAAGTCGTACTTTTGCATCCAGCGCGGGTGCAATTCGCCGATGAAACCGATGACCTTGCCATCGAGTTCCACATTGGCCGAACGGCCCGGATGCAGGGCTGGATGCTCGGCCTTGGTGAAACGCAAGACCAGCGGCGCGAACAGCGCTTCCAGGTCCGCCTTCACGTCGAAGAAGTCGACGGTGCGCGATGGCTGGCCCCACTGCTCGTCGGCCACGGCGCCATACGCCATGGCGGCCACGCGCTTCGGCTGCGCATAGCCGGCCACCGACAGGGGACCGTTTTCCACGCTGTCGTCGCGCTGGTAGATGGCGCCCACTTCGAAGATGCGCACGCGGTTCGTCTTGCGGTTCAGGTTATAGCGCACATTGGCGATCAGGCTGCCGATCAGCGAGGAGCGCATCACGCTCATCTGGCTGGCGATCGGGTTCTGCAATTTGATCGGGTTCGTGTTGCCCGAGAAATCGCGCTCCCATGCCGTATCGACAAAGCTCATATTAACCACTTCCTGGAAGCCCAGGTCGGCCAGCTCATGACGCACCGCAAACAGGGAGCGGGTATTTTCTGGTGCAATCTGCATCACGTTCGCGGCCACGGGCGGCAGGGTCGGGATGTTTTCGAAACCGTACACGCGCGCCACTTCCTCGATCAGGTCTTCCTCGATCTCGATGTCGAAACGGTAGCTGGGCGAGGTCACGGAAAACACGCCGTCGGCCAGGGTGAATGGCAGGGCCAGGCGCGTGAAGATATCGGCGATCAGCTCATCGTTGAGCGGCACGCCGATGACTTTTTGCGCGCGCGCCGTACGCATCGACACGGGTTGGCGCTGCGGCAGGTTCACCACGTGGTCGTCGACGGGGCCGACGGTGGTGGCCGGCGTGCCGCAGATTTCCACGATCAGCGCCGTGATGCGTTCGATGTGCTCGACGGTGGTGGCGAAATCGACGCCGCGCTCGAAGCGGTGCGCCGCATCGGTCGAGAAATTCAAACGGCGTGTGCGGCCTTGAATCGCGTTCGGCCACCAGAATGCCGCTTCCAGGTAGATGCTGTCCGTCTCGTCCGACACGGAGCTGGCGTCGCCGCCCATGATGCCGGCCAGCGATTCTATTTCCTGGTCATCCGCAATGACGCCGATCCACTCGTCGACGGCGACCGTATTGCCGTTCAGCAGCTTGACGGATTCGCCAGCCTTGCCCCAACGTACGTCGAGGCTGCCGTGGATCTTCGCCAGGTCAAACACGTGGCTGGGACGACCCAGTTCCAGCATGACATAGTTGGAAATGTCGACCAGGGCCGACAGCGGACGCTGTCCGCTGCGCTCGAGGCGCTGCTTCATCCAGTCCGGCGTGGCCGCCTTGGCATTCAGGCCGCGGATGACGCGGCCCGTGAAACGGCCGCACAGGTCCGGCGCGCTGACTTTCACCGGCAGGATTTCATCGCTGCTGACGGGTACGGTGCGGAATTGCGGCGCGTTCAGGACCACGCCCGTGAGGGCCGACACTTCGCGCGCCACGCCCAGCACGGACAGGCAGTCCGCCTTGTTCGGCGTCAACTTGATGGTGAATTTCAAGTCATTGAGCGCAAAGTAATCGCGGAAGTTCTGGCCGATCGGCGCGTCATCCGGCAATTCCATCAGGCCGGCGTTTTCTTCCGACAATTTCAATTCGCGCGCGGAGCACAGCATGCCTTGCGACTCGACGCCGCGCAGCTGGCCCACCTTGATTTCAAACGGCTTGCCATCGGCGCCAGGCGGCAGCACGGCGCCAGCCATCGCGCACACGACTTTCAAGCCAGGACGCACGTTCGGCGCGCCGCAAACGATGTTGAGCATGGTGCCGGTGCCGACATCGACCTGGCACACATTCAGGCGGTCCGCGTTCGGATGTTTCTCCATCTCCAGGACCAGGCCCACCACCACGTTCGAGAACGGGGGCGCGACCGGATCGACGTCCTCGACTTCGAGACCGGACATGGTCAGCAGATGGGCCAGTTCGTCCGAAGTCATCTTCGGATCGACCATGGTACGGAGCCAGTTTTCGGAAAATTGCATAATCAAGCTTTCAAATGTTCAATACGCGAGCATGCAAGGGCACGCTCCAGCGCATCGAGTGACATGGAATAATGAAACGCCTTAGTTAAACTGCTTGAGGAAGCGCAAATCGCCCTCGTAAAACAGACGCAGGTCGTTGATGCCGTAGCGCAGCATCGTCAAGCGTTCCAGACCGGAGCCGAAAGCAAAACCGATGAATTTCTCGGGATCGAGGCCGAAGTTCCTCACCACGGTCGGGTGCACCTGGCCGGCGCCCGACACTTCCAGCCAGCGGCCTTTCAGCGGGCCCGAGCCAAAGGCGATATCGATCTCGGCCGACGGTTCCGTAAACGGGAAGTACGACGGACGGAAGCGCACCTGCAGGTCGTCCGTCTCGAAAAAGGCCTTGACGAAGTTCAGGTACACACCCTTCAGGTCGGCAAAGCTGATGTCTTCGGCGATCCACAGGCCTTCGACCTGGTGGAACATCGGCGAATGGGTGGCGTCGCTGTCGACGCGGTAGGTGCGGCCCGGCGCGATGACCTTGATCGGCGGCGTATGCGTGCGCGCATAGCGCACCTGCATCGGGCTCGTGTGCGTGCGCAGCAGCAGCGGCTTGCCGTCAGTGTCGTTGCCGTCGATGTAGAACGTGTCTTGCATGGAACGGGCTGGATGATTTTCCGGGCTGTTCAGCGCCGTGAAGTTGGTCCAGTCGTTCTCGATTTCGGGGCCGTCGGCCACGTCGAAACCGATCGAGCGGAAGATTTCCTCGACGCGCTCCCACGTGCGCATCACGGGATGGATGCCGCCGGGCATGCGACCACGGCCTGGCAGGGTCACGTCGATCGCTTCGGCGTTCAGACGGCCTTGCATCTGGGCATCGGCCAGCGCGTCACGGCGCGCCGTCAGCGCGTCTTCGATCTGCACTTTGACGGCATTGATCAGGGCGCCTTGCGCCTTGCGCGCGTCCGGGTCCAGCTTGCCCAGGCCCTTCATCATTTCAGTAATCTGGCCAGTCTTGCCCAGGTAGCGGGCTTTGGCGTTTTCAAGTGCGGCAGCGTCTGCGGCGGCGATAAAGTCAGCCTGGGCCGAGACGACGAGTTCTTCTAGGGAGTTCATGCGGCATTTCCTGTTTTGGACATCAATTCTGGACTCAGCGATCTAAAGCCCAACAATCAAAAACGGAAACGGGGCATAAGGTGTTAAAACCCCTGCCCCGCTCTTTATTACGTCACCCTACGGATGACGTTGTGCAATGACCGATGCTTACGCAGCGATTTTTGCTTTAACTGCGTTGACAATCGCAGCGAATGCTGGCTTGTCCATCACAGCCATATCGGCCAGGACTTTACGGTCCAGTTCGATATTTGCTTTTTTCAAGCCGTTCATGAATACGCTGTACGTTACGCCATGCTCACGGGAAGCGGCGTTGATACGGGCGATCCACAGGCGGCGGAAAACGCGTTTCTTGTTGCGGCGATCGCGGTAAGCGTATTGGCCAGCGCGCATAACTGCTTGCTTGGCAACACGGTATACACGGCTGCGGCGACCACGGTAGCCTTTAGCTTGAACAAGAATCTTCTTATGACGGGCACGAGCTGTAACCCCACGTTTTACTCTAGGCATAGTAACTCCTTAAATTGAGTGTGAGATTAAGCAGTCGGCATCATGCGCATGACGGATGTGACATCCGATGCGTTGATGTTACGGGTACCGCGCAACTGACGTTTGTTTTTGGTGGTTTTCTTGGTCAGGATGTGGCGTTTGAACGCGTGACCCGACTTGACTGTTCCACCTGGACGCACGCGAAAACGTTTTTTCGCGGAGCTTTTGGTCTTCATTTTAGGCATAGCAATCTGTCCTCTTACGGACAGCTCCATTTATAACAGGATTGCAGGTGGCAGCACGACGCTGCGCTTAGATGCCTGCTTTCACATGTTGTGCAGCGGATGCGAGTCCGCTACAGTTCACGCGGCCCGGACATGACTGGCCGGGCCGCGCAAATTCTGCCTGGAATCTGGTGTCGCGCCTATGCTGGCACAAACCACGTCGATCCACAGTAAAACGCTATTGTAGCTTACTTCTTCTTCTTAGGCGAAAGAACCATGATCATTTGGCGGCCTTCCATCTTCGGGAACTGCTCGACCTGGCCGTACGGCTCCAGATCCGCTTTCAGACGTTCCAGCATGCGGAAGCCAATATCCTGATGCGCCATCTCACGGCCGCGGAAACGCAGCGTGATTTTGGTTTTATCGCCATCCTCGAGGAACTTGATGAGATTACGCAACTTGATATTGTAGTCACCATCATCAGTCCCCGGACGGAATTTGACTTCCTTCACGAGGATGATCTTTTGCTTCAATTTGGCTTCGTGAGCTTTCTTTTGCTCCGAATACTTAAATTTGCCGTAGTCCATCAAACGGCAGACCGGTGGCTGCGCGGTAGGCGCAATTTCCACCAGGTCGACGTTTGCCTCTTCCGCCAGGCGGAAGGCTTCAGCCAAACTTACGATACCGAGTGGCTCGTTATCGACCCCGCTTAAACGCATTTCAGGGGCAGTGATTTCGCCATTGATGCGATGTGACTTGTCAGTAGCTATTGTAATTTCCTTTAAAAATCTTGTAAGACGGTCGTGCAGCGAGTTTCCTCGTCAGGCCTTGGTGTCGACTTCATGTTTGAGTCGCTCTATCAGGGCATCGACGGACATGACGCCCAGATCGACATTGCCCCGCGCCCGCACGGCCACTGTATTGGCATCCCGCTCTTTGTCGCCAATTACTAAGATGTAAGGCAATTTTTGTACGGAATGTTCACGTATTTTATAGGTAATCTTCTCGTTACGCAAATCAGCCTGTACGCGCAGCCCCGCTTTGCGCAGTTTTGTTGTTACTTCTTGTACATAATCAGCTTGAGCGTCGGAAATATTCAACACCGACACTTGTACCGGCGACAACCACAACGGCATCGCGCCCGCATAGTGTTCGATCAGGATGCCGATGAAACGTTCCAGCGAACCGACGATCGCGCGGTGCAGCATGATCGGCACCTGGCGCGTGTTGTCCACGGCCACGTATTCGGCACCGAGGCGGCCCGGCATCGACGGGTCGATCTGCACGGTACCCACCTGCCATGCGCGGCCCAGGCTATCCTTCAGATGGTATTCGATCTTCGGACCGTAGAACGCGCCCTCGCCTGGCAACTCCGTCCATTCCACGCCGCAGGCGCGCAGGGCCGAACGCAAGGATTCCTCGGCGAAATCCCACGACTCTTCCGTGCCGATGCGGTTATCGGGACGCAAGGCCAGTTTCACGTCGATATTCGTGAAGCCGAACGCCGTGTACACATCCATCGCCTGCTGGTGGAAAGCCGTCACTTCGCCGGCAATCTGCTCTTCCAGGCAGAAGATGTGGCCATCATCCTGCGTAAAGCCGCGCACGCGCATCATGCCGTGCAAGGCACCCGACGGCTCATTGCGGTGGCATTGGCCGAATTCGCCGTAGCGCAAAGGCAGGTCGCGGTAGCTGCGCATGCCGTTGTTGAAAATCTGGATATGGCCAGGGCAATTCATCGGCTTCAGCGCGTAGGCGCGGTTTTCCGATTCCGTGATAAACATGTTTTCACGGTAGTTATCCCAGTGGCCGGTCTTTTCCCACAGGCCGCGGTCGAGGATTTGCGGCGCCTTGACTTCCTGATAGCCGTTAACCTGGTAGACATTGCGCATGTATTGCTCAACCTGTTGCCAGATCGACCAGCCTTTCGGGTGCCAGAAGATCAGGCCCGGCGCTTCCTCCTGGAAATGGAAGAAATCGAGCTGCTTGCCCAGCTTGCGGTGGTCGCGCTTTTCCGCCTCTTCCAGGTTGTGCAAATACAGTTCCTGGTCTTCCTTCTTGGCCCAGGCCGTGCCATAGATACGCTGCAGCATCTCGTTTTTCGAGTCGCCGCGCCAGTAGGCGCCGGCCAGCTTCATCAGCTTGAACACTTTCAGCTTGCCCGTCGATGGCACGTGGGGGCCGCGGCACAAGTCCGTGAACTTGCCTTCGGAATACAGCGACACTTCCTGGTCGGCCGGAATCGAGCCGATCAGTTCAGCCTTGTACGCTTCGCCGATGCCCTTGAAGTAGTCGATGGCTTCGTCACGCGCCACGACCTTGCGCGTGACCTGCTCGTCCTTCTTGGCCAGTTCGGCCATTTTCTTTTCGATCGCCACCAGATCTTCCGGCGTAAACGGGCGCTTGTAGGCGAAATCGTAATAGAAACCGTTGTCGATCACGGGACCGATGGTCACTTGCGCGTCCGGGAACAATTCCTTGACGGCATATGCCAGCAAATGGGCCGTCGAGTGGCGGATCACTTCCAGGCCATCGGCATCCTTGTCCGTGACGATCGCCAGCTCCGCGTCCTGCTCGATCAGATAGGAAGTGTCGACCAGCTTGCCGTCGACCTTGCCGGCCAGGGCAGCCTTGGCCAGGCCGGTACCAATATTGGCCGCAACCTGGGCCACGGTGACCGGACCGTCGAATTGACGGGCGGAACCATCGGGAAGTCGGATTGTAAGCATATTGATCTCCATATCGGCGCTGGCGCCAGGTAAAACTGCAATGAATGGTGTGGACTGAAAAACTGAAAGGAAAACGCAGACGCAAAAAAACGCGGACTAGCCGCGTTTTTCACTTTCTTGAGACAAAGGAAACCCGTTCGACTAGCGTCACTCCCAAAGCTTGGTAGTAGTTCGCGGTGTCATAACCGGTTTTACCTTTCTCTCTAACTGCATTCTGGTGGGCGGTGAGGAATTCGAATCCCCGACCCCTTGGATGTCGACCAAGTATTCTAACCAGCTGAACTAACCGCCCGTAAAACTTTTGTTGATCATTTTATTTCAAATGACCGCTTGCGGCTTGCGCCAGCTTAAAAAACCATCTACTGCCAAATTCTGGTGGGCGGTGAGGAATTCGAATCCCCGACCCCTTGGATGTCGACCAAGTATTCTAACCAGCTGAACTAACCGCCCCGAAGACCAGCATTATAGAGAGGCTTTCCCAGAATGACAAGGGCTGTTTTACAGGAAACTTTAATCTGTTTTTCATTCGCCTCCCGGGCGTCAGCCCCCTTTATATAGGCAAGCAAAAGCATACGGCCCGGCGCGCATGGAATGCCGCTAAAATCGCGGCATGAACTCCACCCTATTAGCCTGGCTGAAAACCCTGAGCCGCATCTGCGGTTTCGAAACGGCCGACTCCTTCCCGCCCGGCCACCCGTATGCGCGCACGCGCTGGAATGCCGCGTACTTCGATATCGCTTCCGACGTGAAGCCCGACGACATGGAACGGCGCCTGTGCGCGGCCATCGCCAACACGCCGAGCGTGTTCGCCTACATCACGAATCCCACGCCGCGCATGCAGCGCGCGCTGCTGGGCGTGATCCACGAGCGGCTGCGGCGCCAGCCCGGCGCGGGCGCCACGGACCTGGTCCTGCTGTTGATCCAGGCCTACGCCAGCGCGCACATCACGGAAGCCGTGCCCGGCTTGCGCAAGCTGATCCAGGACACGCAGCACGAGGAAACGAATCTGCGCGTGCACGCCATCCTGGAATTGCTGGTCGGCACGCCACGGGGACTCGACGTGATCGACATGTAGCGAGCGATTTGCAGTCAGGCGTGATTGGCGGGAACATAGCGCGCCCGCAAGCGCATGAACGGCGTTTCCACCAATAGATACAGGAGCCAGCCCGAGGCGATGCTGAAAGCAATCATCGCCAGCATGGCCGGCACGCTGTCCGGCCCGTAGCCCATATCCTGCAACAGGGGCCGCAGCAGGATGCACAGCTGCTTGTGCAGCAAATAAATCGCATACGACCACAAGGCCAGGCTGGCCGCGCCCGGCACGCGCACTTTGTACAGCACGCTGCCCGGGCTCAAGGCGGCGATCAGCAGCAAGGTGAAACTGGCCGCCAGGGCCGGATAGCCGAACACCGTCACCCAATAGCCATAGTGATCGGTGAGAAACACATAAAACATCAGCGCCGTAGCGGCCATCCCTGCCAGCAGAGTGCGGTTGCCATAGGAAATGAGGCGCGACCAGGCGGCAGGATGGTGGTTCTTCAGCAGCGCCAGCGCCACGCCCGCCACCAGCTCGTCGAAACGGCACCACGAGGCATAGTAGATATACTTGTAATAACCGAGGCCGCCGCGCGGCACTTGCACATACTCATCCCATAAATACGCGCGCACCAGCATGCCGGCAATCAAACTGGCGGCCACGGCCAGCCACGCCCACAGCAAGGACCGGCGGCAGGCGGCGACAGCCAGGGCCACGGCCGGCAGCAAGACATAGAACTGCTCTTCCACGCACAAGGACCACGCATGCGAAAACGCCGTGCCCGGCGTCAGGTTGATGTTTTGCGTAAAGGTGAGGAATTTCCACAGCGGCAGCAGCGCGCTGTCGCCGCGGAACGCGGGCCACAAATAATACAGCGCCAGCACGGCATAGAAGCTGGGCAAGGTGCGCAGGAAGCGCCGCGCATAAAAGTGCGGCAAGGAAAAACCATGCGCGCTGCGCAGGGCGGCAAAGATCTGGTTACCGATCAGAAAGCCGCTGAGGGCAAAGAACAGGTCCACGCCCGTCCAGCCGATTTCTCCCCAGAAACCAAACGCGCCGCCATCGCTGACGAACAGCAAATAATGGTTCATGAAGACCAGCACGATGGCCAGCGCGCGCAAGGTGTCGAGGCCGGCCAGGCGGGAGGAATGCAGGGAAGTCGACATGAATATCAGCAAGGGAAAACAACGGTGGCGCCGATCATGCCACGCCGCACGCTGCCATGGCCAACTTTTTACAGGCGGCCACGGCGAATCCCGCTAAAATATGCCGACCCCGCTTCCCCTTCCCGCAACAGCATAGGATATGTCCAGCATGAGCAGCGCACTCCACTTCAAGTCCATCAACTACACGGGCCAGGGCAGCGGCCCGCGCCTGATCGTCACGGGCGCCGTGCACGGCAATGAAACCTGCGGCACCAAAGGCATCGAACGCGTGATGGCTGAACTCGACAGCGGCGCCCTCTCCATCGTGGCCGGCAGCGTCACCTTCGTGCCCATCACCAACCCGCTCGCCTACGCCAAGGGCGTGCGCAGCGGCGACCGCAACCTGAACCGCAATCTGTTCCCGAACGACAATCCACAGGATTTCGAAGACCGCATCGCCAATTGGCTGTGCCCCTTGCTGGGCCAGCACGACGTGCTGCTGGACTTGCACTCGTTCAATGCCGACAGCCAGCCTTTCGTGATGGTGGGTCCGCGCAACAACGATGGCCCGCTGCAACCGTTCCAGCACGAGGAAAAAGAACGCGCGCTGGCGCGTCGCCTGGGCGTGCGCCGCTTCGTCGATGGCTGGCTGCAAACCTATGGCTCGGGCGTGCAACGCCGCATGGGCAGCAGCGACCAGGTGGGCATGGTCTTGCGCTATGGCGTGGGCACCACCGAATACATGCGCTCGACGGGCGGCTACGCCTTGACCCTGGAATGCGGCCAGCACGCGGACCCGGCCGCGCCGGACGTCGCTTACCGCGCCATCAAGAATACGCTGGCCTTCCTCGGCTTCATTGATGCACCACAACCGGAAGCCATCGCCGACGCCGACATGGAAGCGCTGAACATGGTCGTCGTGCACGACAAGCTGCACGCGGACGACCGCTTCATCAAGATCTGGTCCAGCTTTGACAAGGTGAAACAGGGCGACCAGATCGGCGTGCGCGCCGACGGCACGCCGGTGACGGCCGAATTCGACGCCTACATCCTGTTCCCCGACGTCAATGCGGCAGCGAATGCCGAGTGGTATTACCTGGCGCGCGTGGCCAGCAGTTTTTGAATGCTGTACGGCACCCGACAAAGCCGTAGCGAGCGGCAGTGAGGCTCGGCGCGCCCGCTGGCCCGAGAAGCGGAACTGTGCGCATGCACGGGGACGCCGAGTCAGTGAGCATCGGAGGCCGCAAATCGCGACGCGCAGCAGCCGATGCCTGGCGCGCTAATGCCCGACCGACTTGGAAAACAGATTAATCACCAGCACGCCGGCAATGATCAGCCCCAGGCCGATCAACGCCGGCGTGTCCAGGCTTTGCTTGAACCAGAACCAGCCGACGGCGGAAATGAGCACGATGCCCACGCCCGACCAAATCGCGTACACGATGCCGGTAGGAATGACCTTCAAGGTCAGCGACAGGCACCAGAAGGCGATGGCATAGCCGACCACGGTGATGATGCTGGGCACGAGTCGGCTGAAACCCTCGGATGCCTTCAACGCGCTGGTGGCGATGACTTCGGCGATGATGGCGATGGCCAGGTAGAAATAGGTCATGGCTAGGCTCATGCGATAGTCCTTTCAAAGATGGCAGATACAACAACGCCCTGCCCGCTCGCCGCCTGTTCGTTCAGGGCGGCGCAACGGCGCAGGGCGCGTCAAAAAACTTACTGCGGGCTCAGCAGCTTCAAGCCGAGGATGCCCGAGACGATCAGCGCGATACAGGCGATGCGCGCGGCGCTGGCCGGCTCGCCCAGCACCATGATGCCGAAAATGGCCGTGCCGACGGTGCCGATGCCCGTCCAGATCGCATACGCCGTACCCAGCGGCAAGGTGCGTAGCGCCAGGCCCAGCATCACCACGCTGCCCACCATGGAGATGGCCGTCAGCACGGATGGCACGAGGCGGGTAAAGCCGGCGCTGTATTTGAGGCCGATGGCCCAGCCGATTTCCAGCAAGCCCGCCAGGACCAAGATTATCCACGCCATACTACCCTCCTGAGGCGGCAGGGTCGTCCCCGCCATGAGCCCCGTCATCGAGCGGGGTCGTCCCCACAGGAGCAAAAGGAAAAGTATACCATCGGGCGGAAACTCTTGCCGGAAGCACACTATCGCTAGTGCCTGCGCTCTAATCGAAAATAGCGAAAAACCATGGCATCGGCAGGATAATGGCAGCACCCACCCACTATCAGGAGCAACGATGCTACTACTGGCCCAGGCCCTCACCGCCATCATTCTGCTGCTGCACGTGTATATCGTGCTGCTCGAAACCGTGCTGTTCGATACACGCGGGCGCAAGGTATTTGGTCTCAGCAAGGAAAAAGCGGAGATCGTGCGCCCCGCCATGTCCAACCAGGGCTGCTACAACGGCTTCCTCGTGGCCGCCCTGGCGCTGGGCTTCTTTTACCCGGATGACGCCATCGCCCATGCCTTCACCGTCTTCGGCCTCGCCTGCATCGCCGTGGCGGGACTATGGGGCGCGGCCACCGTCATGACGCGCATCCTCTACCTGCAGACGGTGCCTGCCGTCATCGCCCTGCTGCTGTTCCACTTCGCCTGATTCCTGCCGGGACGGCCATCCGCGCCGTCCCCCGCCCGCCACGGGCATACCCCAAATGGGTGATGTTTCCTGAAAACATGCTCGATACAATTCCTTGTAGCAATAAAAAAGATACCACCAGACACGATGGTGGCAAGTCACAGTCCACAGGGGAAATCATGAAAACACATCCATCCATGCTTGCCGTCGCCTTGGCAAGCTGCACACTGCTGTCCGCCTGCGGTGGCGGCGGCAGCGCAGACAGCGGCTCGGGCAGCGGTTCCAGCAACGCCGGCAGCAGTGGCGGCACGTCGGCAAGCTGCCAGTACAGCAACCTGATCAGCGACTCGGAACGCAGCCAGGCCAGCGCCTGCGGCATTCAAGTGTCGGGCAACTATGCCCAGGCCGACTCCGGCTACGATAGCGTGATTGCCGCCTGCAAACAGGGACAAAAAACCACGGCCGACAATTACTACAACAGCACCTACAAGAAGATGGTCGACTACGCGCGCTCCGTGAGCAAGGAACTCGGTTGCGGACAAAACAATGGCCCGACCTTGCCCAACAACAGCACGGCAAGCAACTACAATTTCTGTGTCAAAAGCACGTCGGTCAATGGTAAGCTCAGCTATGAAGGCGCTTGCTACGGCCCCGTCAAATCCGGCGAAGGGGGCTGCGGCAGCGGTTACAGCTATGTCAGCCAGTACGCTAGTCTCAGCAGCTGCACCTCCGGCGGCAAAAGCTGGCTGGAAGCGCGCTGAACACGATGGCAGGACGGGGATGGCCATTGCGGCCGCCTCCGCGCAGCCCCCGTTTCCCGTGCATTACCCATCGCTTGCCGCCATGAGGATCGTCAATGACGCCATCGCTCCCCGCCGCCAGCCAGGCGCTGATCACCCTGATTTACGAGGCGGCCATGCGGCATGGCGCCTGGCCGGCATTCCTCGCCGCCTTTGCGCAGCAACTGCAATCGCATGCGGGCTTGATCTGGGCCAATGATTTCAGCAACCGCTCGGTCGACGTGCAGTTGCCGGGCAGCGGCCTGTCCGCCACCTACGGCTTCGAGTCGCAAGCCATGGCCAGCTTTGCCAGCTATTACGGCGCGCGCAATGTCTGGCTGGAAGACGCCAGCCTGCACCGGGAAGGGGCCGTCGTCACCGGCTCCATGCTGTTTCCCGATCACTGCCTGAAAAAGACGGAATACTGGACGGACTGGCTGCGCCCGCAAGACATTTTCTACACGGCGGCGGCCGTCGTCGAGCTGCGCGCCGAGCGCTCGACGAATGTCACCGTCGTGCGCGCCGAAAGGGCGGGCGCGTATGACGCCGACGAGCTGGCGCTGATCGCCAGCCTGATGCCGCACCTGCAAACGGCCTTCGCCCTGCAGCGCAAGCTGCGCCGCCTGGAAATGCTGTCCCAGAGTTCCACGCAGGTGCTGGAACTGCTGCCGTTCGGCGTGCTGCTGCTCGATGCCTCGTCGCTGCTGCTGTACGCCAACGAACGGGCACTGGCCATGACGGCCGCGACGCGTTTGCTGCAATTGCGCGAAGGCGCCCCCCTGTATTGCCCGCGCGAAGCGGATAACGGTTCGCTGCGGCGCCTGCTGCACGACGCCGCGCAAACGGGCAGCGCCGCCGCCGGTGGCCCCGGTGGCGTGCTGAACCTGAGCGGCCTGGCCGGCGAGCGGCTGCGCCTGCGCATCACGCCCCTGCCCTCCTGGCACAGCCCGTTTGGCTCGGCCAGCGCGATTGCCGTCTTCCTCAGCGATACCAATGACTTGATCACGTCCCTCGCGGCCACCCTGCGCAATTTCTATGGCATGACCATGGCCGAGGCACGCCTGACGGAAGCGCTGGTCAACGGCTATTCCTTGCAGGAATATGCCGAACGCCAGCAAATTTCCATCCACACGGCGCGCACGCAGATCAAGAGCGCCACCGCCAAGGCCGGCGCCCAGCGCCAGGTGGATCTGGTGCGCATCGTGCTCACCGGACCCGCCGTGCTGCAGCGCACTTCCCAGCCCGCCTGAAGCGGCAAAAACGCGCACCGCCAGCACGCTGTCCATTTATATCGTAATATTACGATATTGGAATTTGAAAAATACGATATATACATCGCTGAAAGGCGAATTAAACCACCAGGAGTATCAGCATGGACATCGACGCCATCCACAAGGCGCTGGCCAATCCCGTGCGGCGGCAGATCCTGCAATGGCTGAAGGAGCCCGAGCAGTATTTCGGCGAGCAGGAGCATCCGCTCGACTTCGGCATCTGTGCCGGACTGATCGACCGCCGCGTGGGCCTGTCGCAATCGACGGTCTCGGCACACCTGGCCACCTTGCAAAAGGCTGACCTGATTTCAGTCAGGAAAGTCGGCCAATGGAGTTTTTTCAGCCGCAATGAAGCAACCATCCAGGCCTTTCTCGACCATATGCATCAAGGTTTATAAGCAAGCAATACCCTACGCCACATCCACTCTGACGCCTGACCGGCAACCTCAAGGAAATAACAATCATGGCAACTTTATTCGACCCCATCACCATTGGCAGCCTGCAACTGAAAAACCGCATCATCATGGCGCCGCTCACGCGTTCGCGCGCCGGCAACCCGGGCCGCGTGCCCAACGCCCTCATGGCCGAGTACTACACGCAGCGCGCCACGGCCGGCATGATCATCTCGGAAGCGACGGCCGTCACGCCGCAGGGCGTCGGCTATGCGGATACGCCCGGCATCTGGTCCGATGAACAGGTGGAAGGCTGGAAACATATCACCAAAGCGGTGCATGACGCCGGCGGCCTGATCGTGCTGCAGCTGTGGCATGTGGGCCGCATTTCCGCCCCGATCTTCCTGGACGGCGACCTGCCCGTGGCGCCCAGCGCCGTCAAGCCGGCCGGCCACGTGAGCCTGGTGCGGCCGAAACAGGAATTCGTCACGCCGCGCGCGCTCGAAACGGACGAGATTCCCGGCATCGTGGCCGCCTACCGCCAGGGCGCCGTCAACGCGAAAAAAGCGGGCTTCGACGGCGTGGAAATCCATGGCGCCAACGGTTACCTGCTCGACCAGTTCCTGCAAGACAGCACCAACTTGCGCACCGACAACTATGGCGGCTCGATTGAAAACCGCGCCCGCCTGATGCTGGAAGTGACGGACGCCTGCATCGAGGTATGGGGCGCCGACAGGGTCGGCATGCATCTGGCGCCGCGCCGCGATGCGCACGACATGGGCGACTCCGACCCGCGCGCCACCTTCGGCTATGTGGCGCGCGAGCTGGGCAAGCGCGGCATCGCCTTCATCTGCGCGCGCGAAGCGCTCGGCGAAGACCGCCTGGGCCCTTACCTGAAACAGCAATTCGGCGGCGTCTACATTGCCAATGAGAAAATGGACAAGGCCGCCGCCGAAGCCCTGCTGGCGGCCGGCGAAGCCGATGCCGTCGCCTTTGGCCTGTGGTTCATCGCCAACCCGGACTTGCCGATCCGCTTGCACAGCGACGCGCCGCTCAATCCGCTGAACGCGGAAACCCTGTACGCCCCCGATGCTGCCGGCTACACGGATTATCCCGCACTGGCCTGAGTGCGTGGCCTGAATGGCCTGAGCGACTGGCCCGAGTGACTGGCCTGGATGGCCTGAGCACCTGGCCGGGCGGCCCGTCACCACTCGCGGCAGCGCAGGCGCCTCCTGACGGCGGTGCCTGCGCTCCCCTGATGGCGGGCACAACGATACCCACGCAATCATGCGTCACTATCGTAGCGCCCGCCGCCGTACGCCAGCGTCAATTCCGCTGTCTGTCGTTATTTCAACATTTCTTGCATGGCATGCGGCTAGCCGCTCAACGCCATCGGCGCCGCGCCGGCCTTGCCGGGCGGCGCGCCTGCACGCTGCTGAAGACGCGGTGTATCACGTCGACCGGCACCGCGTGTTCACGCAAATAGGCCGTCGCCACCGTCCTGCCCAAGGTGTGATGAAAGGCAACGCCGCGCTCGACCAGTTCGGCCATCGCCTTGTCCGATCTGACATTGTCCCCATTTACCATATCGATGTTGTTTTTCATGCCACGGCTCCATGTCGGGTGGATCAACACTGCATCACATTTTGACCACATCCCCCGCGGTTAGTGCCCGGCATTCGCCACAAACATGGCTAAAATGGCAGCACCAACAGCCCCGGCACCGCATGGATAGCGGCCTTCGCTGCTTGTCGCCACCGCCAGCCCCGTATAGAATGCCTGCGCAGATTTTTTGCTTCAAGCAACATCACCATCAGCGCCATCTTATAAGAACAGAGACACGCACATAGTAGAGGGTATCCATGAACGACTTATTTGTACAAGCGGGCGACTTGCCGACCTGGCACCAGCGCTGCGCGCTGCGCGTGCTGCACCTGTTCGGCTGGCGCATGCGCTTTCGCCCCCTGCCGGGTCCGCGCGGCATCGCCGTCGTCTACCCGCACACGTCGAACTGGGATTTCATGGTGGGCCTGTTCGGCAAATGGGCGCTGGCCCTGCCATTCCGCTGGCTGGCGAAGGATTCGCTGTTCCGCGGCCCGCTGGGCAAGGTGCTGCGCTACCTCGGCGGCGAGCCCGTCGACCGTAGCACCACCAGCGGCACCATCGGCCGCCAGGCCGAGCGCATGCTGGCCGCCGACTGGTACTGGCTGGCCATCACGCCGGAAGCGACGCGCAGCTACCGCCCGAACTGGAAGAGCGGCTTTTATCACTTGGCGCTGGCCGCCAAGGTGCCGCTGCTGCTGGTCTACATCGACTATCCGAACAAGGTGCTGGGCGTCGTCGACCACATCGACTTGACGGGCGACAAGGATGCCGACATGGCGGCCATCGCCGCCGTGTATGCAGGGCACCAGGGCTTGCACCCTGAAAACGCGGCGCCCATCGTGCTGTCGGAACGCCGCCCCGACGCCTAATTCATTCCCATCAGTACCACACCGGCGGCCGTCAGCGCCACGCCGGCCACGCGCAGCATGCGCTCGGCCATCACCTGGCCCATGAAGCGCCCGGCAAACAGCAAGGTGGCCGAGGCCAGCATGAAGCCGCAGGCGGCCGACGCGGCCGGCAATTCCTGCCCATGCGCATTGCCATGCGCCAGCGCAAACAGGCCCACGAGCCCCATGCCGAGCCAGTTCGGCATGGCCAGCGCCAGTGCGATGGCCAGCCCCACCAGCGCCACCGTGGCGGCAATGCCCGTTTCCAGCCCGGGCACGGTCAAGCCGACCATGCCGGCCAGCGCGCCCAGCAACATCATGCCGAGAAAGGTGCCCGGTTGCGCCAGGCCGCGCCGCTGCTGGCCGCCCCAGAGACCCACGCCCAGCATGGCCAGCAAATGGTCGATGCCCGTGAACGGATGGGCCAGGCCAGCCAGGAAGCCGGCGCTCTCGCCATGGCCGGGATGCGCCACGGCGGGCAGCGCCAGCAGGCACAGGGCGGCCACGGCGGCCGTTTTCGTCATCAGTCTTGCGCTCATTGCAGCTCCTTGCCTGGTTGGTCGAGCAAACCTTGCTCGCGGATAAAATCGATCACGACCTGCACGCCGTCGCCGCTGCGCAGGTTGGTGAAGACGAACGGGCGCTCGCCGCGCATGCGCCTGGCGTCCTGCGCCATCACGTCCAGGTTGGCGCCCACATATGGCGCCAGGTCCGTCTTGTTGATAATGAGCAAATCGGAACGCGTGATGCCGGGCCCGCCCTTGCGCGGGATTTTTTCGCCGCCGGCCACGTCGATCACGTAAATGGTCAGGTCCGACAATTCCGGACTGAAGGTGGCGGCCAGGTTATCGCCGCCCGATTCGACCAGGATCAAGTCGAGGTCGGGAAAATCTGCCTGCATGCGCGCGATCGCCTCCAGGTTGATCGACGCATCTTCGCGGATGGCCGTGTGCGGGCAGCCGCCCGTCTCCACGCCCATCAGGCGCTCGGCCGGCAAGGCATCGGCGCGCAGCAGGATTTCCATGTCTTCCTTGGTGTAGATGTCGTTCGTGATGACGGCCATGTCATAGCGCGCGCGCATGCCCTTGCACAGCATTTCGCACAGCGCCGTCTTGCCCGAGCCGACGGGGCCGCCTATGCCCACGCGCAGCGGATTCGAGGTAATCGATGTCATTTTTGCTCTCTCATTAATGGTTCAGGAACGGTACAGCCGGCTGTATTGCACTTCGTGCCGCATCGACAGCAGCGACAGGCCGGGCGCCCAGTTGCCCATCTCGTCGTCCTGCAAGGTTTGCGCCGTCAGGGCCGCCGCTTCCAGCTCCGGCCGTAGCGACAGCAGCAGGCGCTGGCCCGCCACCTGCCCTAGCGGCACGGATTTCACGCAGACGAGCACCTGGTTTTCCGCCCAGGCGAACAGCATGGCCAGCAGCGCCTCCTCGCGCGGAATGGCCAGCGCCGCCACGGCGCACGCATATGCGGTCGGCAGCGCCACTTCCGGCTGGCCCTGCAGCATGTCGATCAGCACGCCGTCGGCCACGCCCAGTTCGGCCAGGAGCTTGGTCAGCGAATAGCCCATCTGGATGGTTTCGGCGCGAAACTCCGCCGTGTCGCGCGAAGCGATGAAACGCTCGCTCCAGCGCTGCACGGCGCACAGATCCTGCTGCTCGAACGCCTGCATCAGCCGCCAGCACAATGGCGCCTCCCAGCGCGCCACCACCTGCGCCAGATGCCGGGCGATCCAGCCGCGCGCCGAGGCCGCGTCATGCACCAGGCCCGATTCCAGCGCCGCTTCCAGCCCCTGCGAATAGCTGTAGGCGCCGATCGGCAGGGCCGGGCTGGCAAATTGCAGCAGATGCAGCAGGGCCGAGGCCTGCATCAGGCGGCGCCAGGCGCATCGCCGGGACGGTGGATTTTCTGCCGCAGCGGCACGGGCGCCAGCAAGTGCTGGCCATGGCCATCGTGGTGGCCATGGCCGCCGCCATACGCGCCCGCCTCCGGCTCGAATGGCGCGCTTTCTTCCGTGACGGTCGCCTGCAAGCCTTCCAGCATCTCCTTCAGCACCACGTCCTTGCGGATGCGCAAGAAACCGTCGCCCACCTGCGCCTGCGTGTGGCGGTTCCCCAGGTGAAAGGCGCAGCGCAGCAAGGTGTGCGCGTCGGCGCACCGCACCAGGTAGGTCGGTTCGCGCGCGGCGACGATGCGCACCACCTGCCCGCCGGGTCCCGTCATGCGCTCGCCGTCGCGCAGCACCGTGCCGCGCACGGTGAACACGGCCACGTCGTCGCCGTTCGACAGCACGGCGCGCAGCCGGCATTTTTCGCGCTGGTCGTAGGGCAGCACCAGTTGCGCGCCGGGTTCGCGCGTATCATCCGGCCCCAGTTTGGTATGCAAAGTCAGCATGATGTCTCCCCCTTAAAATAGAAAATAGCGCTGCGCCATGGGCAGCACGGCGGCCGCTTCGCACACCAGCAGCTGGCCGTCGGCGCGCACGGCATAGGTTTCCGGGTCCACTTCCATGTGCGGCGTGGCGCTGTTGTGGACCATGTCGTGCTTGCGCAAGCCGCGCATGTTTTTCACGGCGATGACGGATTTATTGAGTTTGAGCTGGTGGCCGATATCGAGCTCGTAGGCCGCCTGCGAGACAAAGGTAAACGACTTTTTCAGGCCGCCGCCGAAGGCGCCGAACATCATCCGGTAGTGCACGGGCTGCGGCGTGGGAATCGAGGCGTTCGGGTCGCCCATCTGCGCGGCGGCGATCATGCCGCCCTTGAGTATCATCGACGGCTTGACGCCGAAGAAGGCCGGCTTCCACAGCACGATGTCGGCGATCTTGCCCGCCTCGATCGAGCCCACCACGTGCGAAATCCCATGCGTGATGGCCGGGTTGATCGTGTACTTGGCGATGTAGCGCTTGGCGCGGAAGTTGTCGCTGCGCGCCGTGTCGGGCGCCAGGGCGCCACGCTGCACCTTCATCTTGTGCGCCGTCTGCCAGGTACGCAGGATCACTTCGCCCACCCTGCCCATGGCTTGCGAATCGGACGACATCATCGAAATGGCGCCGATATCGTGCAGGATGTCTTCGGCGGCGATGGTTTCGCGGCGGATGCGCGACTCGGCAAACGCCACGTCTTCCGCAATGGCCGGATCCAGGTGGTGGCACACCATCAGCATGTCCAGGTGCTCGTCGAGCGTGTTGACGGTGAACGGGCGCGTGGGATTGGTCGACGAAGGCAGCACGTTGGCCTGGCCGACGGCGGCGATGATGTCGGGCGCATGGCCGCCGCCCGCCCCTTCCGTGTGGAAGGTGTGGATGGTGCGGTCCTTGAAGGCGGCCAGCGTGTGCTCGAGGAAGCCGCCTTCGTTCAACGTGTCGCTGTGCAGCGCCACCTGGATATCCATGCGCTCGGCCACCGACAGGCAGTTGTCGATGGCGGCCGGCGTGCTGCCCCAGTCCTCGTGCAGTTTGAGGCCGATGGCGCCCGCGCGCACCTGCTCTTCCAGGGGCAGCGGCAGGCTGACATTGCCCTTGCCCATGAAGCCCAGGTTCATCGGAAAGGCGTCGGCGGCCGCCAGCATGGCGTGCAGATGCCATGGCCCCGGCGTGCAGGTGGTGGCGGCCGTGCCGACGGCCGGTCCCGTGCCGCCACCGAGCATGGTGGTGACGCCGCTCATCAGCGCCTCCTCGATCTGCTGCGGGCAGATGAAGTGGATGTGCGTGTCGACGCCGCCGGCCGTGACGATCATGCCTTCGCCGGCGATGATCTCCGTGGCGCCGCCGATGGCCAGGGTGACGCCGGGCTGGATGTCCGGATTGCCCGCCTTGCCGATGCCGAAGATCAGGCCATTTTTCAGGCCGATGTCGGCTTTCACGATGCCCCAGTGGTCGAGGATGACGGCATTCGTGATGACGGTGTCCATCACCTCGGCCGCGCAGCGCTGCGACTGGCCCATGCCGTCGCGGATCACCTTGCCGCCACCGAACTTCACTTCTTCGCCGTAGATGGCGTAGTCATGCTCGATCTCGATGAACAGCTCCGTATCGGCCAGGCGGATGCGGTCGCCTGTGGTGGGGCCGAACATCTCGGCATACGCGCTGCGGGGAATGCTGGCCATCTCAATCCTTTCCCGGTGGGGTGTCCTGCAGTTCGCCCATCACTTCGCCATTGAAGCCGAAGACCTTGCGCTCGCCCGCCAGCGCCACCAGCTCCACCGTGCGCTGCTGGCCCGGCTCGAAGCGCACGGCGGTACCGGCCGTGATATTGAGGCGCATGCCATACGCGCGCCAGCGCTCGAACGACAGCGCCGGGTTGACTTCGAAAAAGTGAAAATGCGAGCCGACCTGGATCGGCCGGTCGCCCCGGTTGGCCACCACCACGGTGGCCGTGGCGCGGCCCGCATTCAGGCTGATTTCGCCCTCTTCCAATCTGTACTCGCCTGGGGTCATGTGGGACTCCTTCAAAGATCGCAACGCTTGCCGGCCGGTCGCCGGCGCAAAACAGCCATGGCGCGGATGGCGCCCTGGCCGGTCAGAAAACTACGGTATCGGGTGATGCACGGTCACCAGCTTGCTGCCGTCGGGGAAAGTCGCTTCCACCTGGATGTCGGGGATCATCTCGGCGATGCCGTCCATGACGTCGGCGCGCGCGAGTATCCTTGTGCCGTCCGACATCAGCTGCGCCACCGACTTGCCATCGCGCGCGCCCTCCATGATGGCGGCGCTGATCAGCGCCACCGCTTCCGGGTAATTGAGCTTCAGGCCGCGCGCCAGGCGCCGCTCGGCCAGCAATGCGGCCGTGAAGATCAGCAGCTTGTCCTTTTCGCGGGGAGTCAGGTCCATGTCTTTCCTTTCATCGTCAGGTATTCCAGCTGCGCGGAACAACAGCGTCGCGCCCCAGCAAGGCGGGCCGCAGCAGCTGCCAGGCGGCCAGCATGATGTGGCGCGCCGCCTCGCTGTCGTCGCACAGCAGGCGCACCACCACCAGCGATTTCATCTGCGTGGCGCCAAACGCGGCGCCGGCCGGCACCTTGATCTCGCGCAAGGCGGCCAGCACAGCGGGGACAAGCGGCGGGCCGACGCCGATCAGGGTGGCGCACACGCTGTGGCCGGCCAGGCCCAGCGGGCTGGCCATCAGCGCGCCGCCGGCGGCCAGCACGCCCTGCTCCCACCACAGCAGCTTGCCGCCGCGGCGTATCTGCACGTGCTGGGCGATGCTGCCGGTGTTGAACGTTTCGCCCGAGGCGCTGCGGCCCAGGCAGACGATGTCGCAGCCGATGTAGCTGGCGTCCGTCGCCAGCTCCACTTCATGGCGCAGGCGCACGCAAGCCTGGTCGAAGAAGATGCTTTCCTGCGGCAGCCACTCGATGGCCGCGCCGGCGCCGACGCGCAGCGCGACGTGCTGGCCCGAGACGTGGCCGTTGGCGCGGTACCATTTGGCGGCGCCCGGCGACGTCAGGAAGGCATGCGCGCCGTCGCCCACCGTGGCGTTCACGGCCAGCTGGTCGCCGCCCACGACGCCGCCGGGCGGATGGATGATGATGGCGTGGCAGACGCCTTCGCCTTCCGGATACAGCGGCTTTTGCACGCGTAGGGGGCCGCTGTGGGTGCGCTCGACGAGGCGGCTGACGCCGGCGTCCAGCGCAAAGCCCAGGCGCAAACGTGCCTGCCAGGCGCTGTGCGCGCTGGCCTCATGGGGCGTGGCTGGAGAGGTGCTGTCTGGCATGCGGGGCGATCGCGTAAATAAGCAATGACCTAAGCAGGATATGTGCCAGCTTCAAGAGAAGGAATGGTGAGAATGCTGCACCGTCCTGCGGCAGCCGCACCGCAATGGTGCGGCCGGCGCACCGCGGCGCATGCAGGGCGCGGCGGCGTGCTTACGCCACGTCGAGCACGCGCCGTTCGCGCAGCAGCGCCGTGAAGGGCGCGGCGGCCAGCGGGCGGCTGAAATAATAGCCCTGCATTTCGTCGCAGCCGTGCTCCGTCAGGAAATCGACCTGCGCGCGCGTTTCCACGCCTTCGGCGATGACGCGCATGTCGAGGTTGTGCGCCAGCGAGATGACGGAGCGGGCGATGGCCGCGTCGCTGCTGCTGGTGGTGACGTCGTCGACGAAGGATTTGTCGATTTTCAGCACGTCAATGGGAAAGCGCTTCAGGTAGCCCAGGCTGGAATAGCCGGTGCCGAAATCGTCGAGCGAAATGCCGACGCCGATATCCTTCAGGCGCGTGAGGGCCGCCACGGCCTTGTCCGGATCGCCCATCACCGTGCTTTCCGTGATTTCGATGCCCAGGCAGGCCGGCGCGATGCCGTACTTGCGCAGGGTCGCCTCGACGAACGGCACCGTGCGGTCCTGCGCAAACTGCTTGCCGGACAGGTTGACGGCCACCTTGATGCTGCCCAGGCCCGCGTCGTGCCAGCTGCGGATCTGCGCGCAGACGCTTTCCAGCACCCATTCGCCGATGGCCGTGATCGAGCCGTATTCCTCGGCCAGCGCGATGAACAGGCCGGGCGGCACCTTGCCCAATACCGGATTGTCCCAGCGCAGCAGCGCTTCCGCGCCCAGCATGGCGCCCGTGCGCAGACACATCTGCGGCTGGTAGTGCACCTCGAATTCATCGCGGCCGATGGCGCCGCGCAGCTGCTGCTGCATGGCCAGGCGGGCGCGGATATCGCTGCCCATGCGCTCCGTGAAGAAGGCGTAGTGGTCGCGCCCCATTTCCTTGGCGCGCACCAGCGCCGTGTCGGCGTGGCGCAGCAGGTCGTCGAGGCTGTCGCCGTCGGCCGGACACAGGGCGATGCCGATGCTGGTGGTCAGGGCCAGGCGCTCGCCGTCGACGCTGAGCTCCCCGCGCAGGCCGGCCAGGATGGTTTGCGCCAGCGCAAGCGTACGCCCCAGCAGGGCGTCGTCCTGCAGCAGGATCTGGAATTCGTCGCCGCCCTGGCGCGCCACCGTGTCGCCTTCGCGCACGCAGCCCGTCAGGAAGCGCGCCACCACCTGCAGCGCCTTGTCGCCCACGGCCTGGCCGTGCGAGTCGTTGATGTTCTTGAAGCGGTCCAGGTCCAGGCACATCAGCACCACCTGCTGGCCGTCGCGCACGGCGTTCACGCGCGCCTGTTCGAAGCGCTCGCGCATCAGCACGCGGTTCGGCAAGCCCGTCAGCGCGTCGTGGTAGGACAGGAAATCGATCAGGTGCTGCTCGGCCTTGCGCTCGCTGATGTCGAGGAAGACGCCCACGTAATTGACGACGGCGCCGTCCGGGCCATGCACGGTGGAGACGCTGAGCAGGCAGGGATAGGTGTCGCCGCTCTTGCGCCGCGTCTGCACCTCGCCCGACCAGCAGCCGCTGCTGCGCAGTCCCTGGCGCATGGCCAGCAGCACGGCTTCGCCCGTGTACTGCGCGTGCAGGCGCATGATGTCGGTGCCCAGCACTTCCTGCGCCGTATAGCCGGTGATGCGCGTAAACGCGGGATTCGAGGTGACGATGACGCCGGCCGGATCGGTGATCAGGATGGCGTCCTGGGTGGCTTCGAAGACCTGGCCGGACAGGCGCAGCAATTCCTCGTTGGCGCGGCGGATCTGCACTTCGCGCGCCAGCGTGCTGGCCACCTGTTCCAGCTCCGCCGTGCGTTCGGCCACGCGGCGTTCCAGGTTGGCGCGCTCCTGCGCCAGCTGCAGCTGCGCCCGTCCCAGGCGCACGTGGGCGTCGGTGCGGGCGAGGATTTCCTCGGCCTGGAACGGCTTGGCGATGAAGTCGACGGCGCCCAGCGCGAAGCCGCGCACCTTGTCATCCGTATCGTACTGCGCCGACAGGAAGATCACGGGCACCTGGCGCAGCGAGGGAATCTCCTTCAGGCGGCGGCACACTTCAAAGCCGTCGAGGCCGGGCATGCGCACGTCGAGCAGGATCAGCTCCGGCGGGCGCGCCTGCGCCGTCCACAGGGCCAGTTCGCCATTCGGCGCCTGGCGCACCGCATACCCGGCGCCGCCCAGCAAGTCGCTCAACAGTTTCAGCGAAGCCGGCGTGTCTTCAACGATCAGTACTTCGCCCTTGGCGTTCACTTCCGAAAAATCGCGGTGCATGTAGCAGTTCTCTCAGCTTTGGATGAGGCGCGGCGCACTGGCGCCACACTGGACAAGACATTTCTTTGCGGTGAACTACATACCATCATCATAATCTTTATTGCAATTTAGCACCATCCACCAGCGGCACTTTGGCCGTCTTTTCAAACAATTCGATGTTGTCAGTCCACACTTTCACGGCTGCGCCGGCGCGTCCTCCGCCTCGAGCAGCGCGCACAGCTGGCGATACTCGTGCCGCTCCAGCATCGCCTGCAATGGCGCCAGCAACGGCCCCGCCGCCGCCGGCAAGGCGGCCAGCAGCTGCGCCACGCGGGCCAGGTTCAATGCACGCAGCGCCGCCAGCAAGGCGGCGCGCTCGTCCTGCGCCAGCGGCGCCAGGTCCTGCGCCCGCAGCGCCGGCCGCATGTCGGGCGCTGGCGGCTGCGGCAATGGCGCCGGCGCTGGGGCCAGCGCGACCGATGGCGCCGGAGCCGCCTGCACGGGTATGCTGAAACGGAAAGTGGCGCCCTGCCCCGGCACCGACTCCACCGTCAGCTCGCCCTGCATCAGCTGCACGAATTCGCGCGAGATGGCCAGCCCCAGGCCCGTGCCATCCTTGGCGCCCGCGCTGTCGGCCTGCACGAAGGGCTCGAAGATGCGCTGCTGGTCGTCGAGGGCGATGCCGACGCCCGTGTCGCTGACGGCGAACGACAGCCGCCATGCATCGCCGTCGAGCCGCTCGCCGCGCACGCGCAAGGTCACGCTGCCGCCGCCCGCGAACTTGACGGCGTTCGACATCAGGTTCAGCAAGACCTGGCGCAGGCGCGTCGCATCGAGCACGGCCGCCTGCGGCACGGCCACGCAATCGAGGCGCAGCGCCAGGCCCTGCTGCTCGGCGCGCATGCCCAGCATGTCCATCACTTCCTGCAGCAGCGGCGCCAGCGCCACCACTTCCGCCTGCGGCTGCAGCCGTCCCGCCTCGCCCTTCGACAGCTCGAGGATTTCATTAATCAAGGTCAATAAGTGATTGCCCGAGCGGTGGATGATGGCCAGGTTGCGCTTTTCATCGGGCTGCATGTTGGGCGAGGCGGCCATCAGGCGTGAAAAACCGATCACGGAATTCAGGGGCGTGCGCAGCTCGTGGCTCATGTTGGCGAGGAAGGTACTCTTCGCACGGTTGGCCGCCTGCGCCTGGCTGACCGCCACCGACAGCGCACCCGTGCGCTCGTCCACCAGCTCCTCCAGGTGGTGGCGGTGGCGCAGCAGTTCCAGCTCCGCCTCGCGGTGCGCCGTGATGTCGTAGTTCGAGCCGACCAGGCGCATGGGCTGGCCCGCGCCGTCGCGGAAGATCACGGCGTCGGCCTTGATGTAGCGGATGCCGCCATCGGGCCACAGGATGCGGTACTCGTGCGAAAACGCGTGACCGGACGCCAGCGCGGCGCGCAGGGCCGCCTTGGTCGCCGCCACATCCTGCGGCACCAGCGCCGCGCGCCAGATGGCCGCCGGCGGCGTGCCGCTGCCCGCATCGGCCTTGAACTGCGCGTACATCTGCTCGTCCCACTGCAGTTCATCGCCGATCACGTTCCAGTCCCAGATGCCGATGCTGGCCGCGCCCGTGGCCATCTGCACGCGCTCCTCGCTGCGCTGCAAGGCGCGGTAGCGGCTGTCGAGCAGCGCCACCATGTCGCGGATCGAGCGGTACAGGGTGCGCAGCTCGCCCGCGAACCACGCTTGCGGCGGCGTGCCGAAGGCCTCGCTCTGCCCCGCGCTGACGCCGGCCGCGTACTGGCCGATGGCGCGCAGGGGCTTGAGCATCAGGCACCACAGCACGAGCCAGATGCTGGCCACGAGGATCACGTCGAGCGCCACGATCATGGCGCCGATGGCCAGCGCGCGCTGGCGCAGCTGCGCGTGCAGCAGGGCCGGCGTGGCATACACGGCGACGCCGCCGATGACCTGTCCGGCCATCGTCACCGGACGCCTCGCCACCAGCAGGCCGGCATCGTCGGGCAGCACGGACAGGCTGTCGAAGCCGCCGTGCGCATTGCGGCGCAGGGCCAGCGCCTCCCTGCCGATGCCGGGCGTGAGCGCGCTGGCCACCAGGTCGCGCTTGCCCAGCGTGCTGCGCATGATGGCCAGCATCTGCTTTTCATCGAGGTTCCACAGCGGCAGTTCGATGGCCACGGCCAGCTGGTCGGCGCTGACGGAGAGGCTGCGGTACAGCTGCTGCCAGCGCTCCTCGCGTTCGGACTGGTAAAACAGCACGGCAAACACCAGCAGCAGCGCGGTGACGACAAAGGTCAGCGCCACGCTCACGGCCAGCACGATGGAGACGCCGCCCAGGCGCGTATTCTCGGGAGGGGACCGCGTCATGCGTCGGCCCCCTGGCGCAGGGTGGCGTCCATGGCCGGCAGGTCGGCGCACGGCGCCAGCGCCGCGCACAGCTGCTGATACTCGTGCTGCTCCAGCATGACGGCGACATGCGCGGCCAGCTGCGGCCAGCGCGTGGCCACGCCGGCCAGCACGATGGCGCTGCGGCGCAAGTCGAGCGCCTGCACCGATTCGAGCAATGCCTGCCGTTCGGCCGCGCCCAGCTGATCCAGCGCCTGCTGAAAATCAAAGGCCGCCGCCGGCGCTCCCTGCATGCCCGGCACCTGGGCGGCGGCACGCTGGAAGCGCAGGCCCAGCTGCTGCTCCAGCATGGCAAACAGGTGCTCCTGCTCGATCGGCTTGCGCAGGAAACCGTCGGCGCCGGCCGCCAGCGCCTCCTGCTTTTCTTCCTCGAAAGCGGAAGCCGTCATGATCACCAGGCGCGGCTGCGCCAGTCCCGCCTGCCCGCGCAGCCAGCGCGTCAGGGCCAGGCCATCCATGTCCGGCATGCGCCAGTCGCTGAGCACCAGGTCGTAGCGCTGCATGGCCAGCAGCGCCTGCGCCTGCGTGCCGCCCGCCGCCTCCTGCAGCAGGAAGCCCAGCGGCGCCATCAGCCCGGCCAGCAGCTTGCGGCAATTCTCGTCATCGTCGACCAGCAGCACCGTGCGCCCGCGCTGGGCCGGCGGCAGGCGCGCCACCCGTCCCGGCGCCAGCGGCGCGGCGGCGGGACGCAGCACGAGCGGCGCGCGCAGGTCGAAATGGAAGATGGAGCCTTCGCCCAGCGTCGATTCGACGCGCAGGTCGCCGCCCATCAGGCGCGCGAATTCGCGCGAAATGGTCAGGCCCAGCCCCGTGCCGGCCTGCGCCACGGCGCTGTCGGCCTGCACGAACGGCTCGAAGATGCGCTCGAGGTCTTGCTCGGCGATGCCGCTGCCCGTATCGCGCACGGCGAACGCCAGCGCCACCTGCCCATCGTCGCCGGCCGGCTGGCACGCGAGCGACAGGGTCACGCTGCCCTGCTCGATGAACTTGAGCGCGTTCGACAGCAAATTGAGGAGCACCTGGCGCAGCTTGGCGCCATCGAGATGCACCAGCGGCGGCACGTTGGAACGCTCGAGCCGCAGCGCGATGCCCTGGCTGCCCGAACGCATGCGCACCATCTCGAGCACCTCGTCGAGCAAGCCGTTCAAGTCCACGGGCCCCGCCTGCAGCTGCATGCGGCCCGCCTCGATCTTCGACAGTTCGAGGATGTCATTGATCAAGGTCAGCAAATGGTGGCCGGCGCGGTTGATGATGGCCAGGTTGTGCTTTTCTTCCTCGAACATGCTGCTTGAATCGGCCATCATCTGCGAAAAGCCGATCACGGAATTCAGGGGCGTGCGCAGCTCATGGCTCATGTTGGCCAGGAACACGCTCTTCGCGCGGTTGGCCGATTCGGCCTCGGTGACGGCGACGGACAGCGCCGCCGTGCGCTGCTGCACCAGTTCTTCCAGGTGGTCGCGGTAGCCGAGCAGCTCCTGTTCGCTGTGCTTGCGCTCGGAAATGTCGACGATGCCGCTGCGCACCAGGCGCCGCCCTTCCATCGGCAATTTCACCAGCCGCACTTCGCAGGGAAAGACGGAACCGTCGGCGCGCCGTACATGGCGCTCCACGTGGATGGGTTCGCCCAGCATGGCGCGCCGCAAATGCTCTTCCACCATCAGGCCCAAAGGCAGGCCATCGGGCTGCTCCGCGCTGTACAGGTCGAACGGCCCCTTCGCCAGCAGCTCTGCGCGAGACATGCCCAGCATGCGCTGCGCGCTGCTGTTGGCGTCGATGAAACGGTCCAGGTCCAGGTCATACACGACGATGGCTTCGGGCGCGTGCTCCACCAGGATGCGGAAGCGCTGCTCGCTTTCGCGCGCCTCGCTCTCGGCGCGGCGCAAGCGCCGGCGCTGCAGCAGCAAGGCGCTCAGCAGGCCCGCCATCACGATGAACACGGCGCCCACGGCCAGCACGGCGGCGCGGTGCTCATGCCACAGTTCGGGCGGACGGTTGACGAACAGCGCGTGCGGCGGCAGGCGGCTGATGTCGGCATCCCAGCGCTGCAGCTGCTCCCAGTCATACATGGGCACGGGATGCGCGGGCGGCAGCAAGGCGCCCGGCGCGGCAGGCGCCTTGCCCGCCAGCAGCGCCAGCGACATCTGCGCCACCTGCTGCGCGGCCCGTTCGATATGCAGGATGGAGCCGCCGAGGATGCCCTTGCCCACATTCGCGTTGTACATGCCGAAGGCCGGCACGTTCGCCAGCCGCGCCAGTTCCCCGGCAAACTGCACGGGCGTGGCGATCGCGCCGGCCGCGTCGCGGTTGACGTTGCTCACCACCAATACGGTATCGGCGGGCAGCTGCGCGACGGCCGCGCGCATCTGCGCCAGGGTCAGGCCGTCCAGATACTGCATGGCCACCTTGCCCCGCCACGCCTGCGCCGCCTGCTGCATGCTGCGCTTCAGGACCTGGTCGGCCTCGCTGGCGCCGACGGCCATGACGATGGTCCGGGTATCAGGAAACAGCGCCATCGCCTGCGCCAGGGTGCCGGGGAAATCGACATTCGCCTTTTGCTGCCAGATGACGGCAGGACTGCCCGCAGGCAAGGCCTTGCCCGAGGTATTGATCGCCAGCACGGGCACGCCGCGCGCCAGCGGCGCCAGGTCCGACACCAGATAATCGAGCGCCGGCTGCTGCATGGCGACGATCAGGTCGACCTTGCGTCCCATCATCTGGGTGTATCTTAAAAGCAACAAATCGCGCATCTCATTGCGCAATGCGGGGTCGCCCTGGGTATTCAGGTTCAGGTGCTCGACCATGATATCTTCGCTGGCCAGGCCGGCCGCCGTCATGGCGGCCACATAGGTGCGCGTGTACGATTCCACGCCGGCGCGGCCGTAATCGTAAGCATTGAGGAAGAGGATGCGCTGGCCATGGGCGGGAGCGGGAGCGGGAAGGGGCGCAGCGGCCGCGGCGACGCCGGTGGCAAGGCACAGCGCCAGCAGCAATGCGCGGCAGCAGCGGCGCGCCGCTGCCCTGCCCATTCCACCACCAGACCTCACGCCGCCCGGCACATCACGCATCATTCGCCATGCCCACGCCCGCTTTCGCCTGTCACCATGTTTCACCAATGCGCCGGCTTGCCAGCCACCGACACTTACAAAAACATGATAACGTCAACTGGATGGGCAAGTCTATTCCTTCGGGCAATCTTTTCTTGCGGGGCGGCAGTGCTGGCCACCTGCATCCGATTGCGCTAGCATGGGCCTTTGCCTGGAAAGCGTCCATGACCATCGCCCTGCGTCCCGCCCTGCCCGCCGACATGGCCGCCCTGTGGGCCCTGCGCACCGTGGCAGTGCGCGTCGGTTGCGCCGCGCACTATGCGCCCGGGAAAATTGCCGTGTGGACGGCTTCGCCCGTGCCGGACGCGTATGCAGCCATGCTGGCCGAGGGCGGCGGCATCGTCGCGATGCAGGACGAGGTCATCGCCGGCTATGCCATGCTGGACATCAATAAACATGAAGTCGATGCCGTCTTCGTCGATCCCGCCCGCGCGGGGCTGGGTATCGGCAAGCGGCTGCTGGCGGCGCTGGAGCAGCTGGCGCGCCAGCGCGGCATCGGCCGCCTGCACCTGTCCGCCTCGCTGAACGCCGTGCCGTTTTACGCTGCTGCCGGTTTTATCGCCTTGCGCGAAGAAGCGTATGCGCACCCGAGCGGCATCAGCCTGGCCAGCATGGCGATGGAAAAGGCGCTGGCGGCGGCCTGAGCCGTCAGTCTTCGCTCGCCGCCGAAGCTGCTTCGGACTCGGCCAGACAGCGCTGCAGCTTCGCGATCAGGGCGCGCACTTCATCGTCGCCCAGGTCCAGCGGGGCGCCGTGCGCGCCGACGGCGATCAGGCAGACGGCCGAGCCGTCATACCAGGCATCCAGGCGTTCATTGCGCTCACTCATATTGTTCTGCCTCCTGCTGCAAGTCCGCCAGCAAATCGCAAGGCGCCGCGACGCTGGCGCTGCCTTGCGGCACGGGAAAGAGGAAAGCCAGCTGCTCATTTTCCTGCATGCCGGGCAACCATTTGTTCAGAAAATCAGCGAACGCGATGGCGCGCGGCTGGTAAGCGGCCCAGTCGCCGCTGGCGCACGCCTGCGCAAACGCGGCTTCGGGCCAGAACGGTATCGCCACCTTGCCGTGTGCGTGCGCCGTGGCCCAGCCATCGTGATACAAACCCCAGACTTCTTGCGTATCGGCCGCCTTGCGCACGAAATAACCGTAGCGCTGCTGCGCCGGCAACCGTGCCACCTGTTTGACTTTTTCAGGATGCATGGTCGTCCCAGACCCTTAACGCCGGCCCGCACCAGCCCGTCACCATGTCGAGGGCGTCCAGTATCGCGTCTTCCAGCGGCCCCTCCTGCGTGGCGGGGCGCAGTTCCTGCAGCAGGCCGGCCACTGGCGCGGCCGTCACGCCACTGGCCTTGTAGCGCAGCAGGATGGCGCGCAGCGTGAGCAAGCCTGCCCTGGCGTCCAGCGCGGCGTACAAGTCCCTGTCGATGTCGGCGATGATGGTTTGCGGCATGTCAATCCGCCTGCCACGCGATGCTGGCGGGACGCGCACCGCCCGTCGCGACAAACTCGGCCAGCGCCCGATGGCATAGCGCCACGTCCACGCACCAGGCTTCCGGATACTCGTCCACCTGGCCATTCGCCAGCAGATAGCTGCACGCGCCGTCGGCCTCTTCGTCGCCCAGCGAATGAAAGCTCAGGTCGTCCTGGCCCGACAGGTACATCAGCCAGGCGTTGCCGCCATTGCGCAGCATGCACAGGGCCGGGCCCTGCTCCGCGTCCGCCGCCTGGGTCAGCCACAGTTCGCACTGGGCCAGGGCGCGCGCTTCCGTCAGCGCCTGTTCCAGCGCCAGGACGGTGTCGACGGCGCGCGCATCGCCGTGCAGATTCAGTTCCATCGTCATGCGTTTCCTCCACTCAGGTCGGCCGTCGCCAGCGCCGTGCTCAGATACAGTTTTCCGCTCAGGTCTTGCAGCAGACTGCTCTGGCGCAGGCGGTCCATCACGGGGCCTTTCACTTCGGCCAGGTTCAGGCTGATGCCACGCTTGCTCAGCGCGCTGTTGAGCTCGATCAAGCCCAGCAAGGCCGTGCTGTCGATCTGGTTGACGGCTGACAAGACCAGCACCAGGTGGCGTGCCGTCGGATGGCCGCGCAACTCGTCCTCCACGCGCTCCGTGACGGCTTCGACATTGCCGAAGAACAAGCCCGCGTCTATGCGCAGCAGCAAGACGTCGGGCAGGGTTTGCGCCTCGTAGCGCTCGACGTTACGGAAATGCTCGCTATTAGGAATGCGGCCCAGCACGGCGATATGGGGGCGGCTGGCACGCCAGATCAGGGTGCCCATCGACAGCAGCACGCCGATCACGACGCCCGCTTCCACGCCCAGCACCAGCACCCCGGCCGTCGTCGCCAGCAGGGCCAGCGCATCGCTGCGGTCATAGCGCCACGACAACTTCAAGGTATCCCAGTCCAGCAGGCTGGACACGGCAAAGATGATGGTGGCCGCCAGCACGGGCAACGGCAGCAGGGCCAGCCAGCCTGTGGGCGCCACCAGCGCCAGCGCCAGCAGGCCGGCCGTGATGATGCTGGCCAGCGGCGTGTTGGCGCCCGCCTGGAAATTGACGGCCGAGCGCGAAATGGACCCCGTAACGGGAAAGCCACCCGACAGTGCGCTGGCCACGTTGGCCGCGCCCAGGCCCAGCAGTTCCCGGTTCGTGTGCAGCTTTTCGCCGCGCTTTTGCGCCAGCGTCTGCGCGGCGGACATGCTCATCAAAAAGACGATGAAGGCGATCAAGAGCGCCGGCGACAGCAAGGTGCGCCAATGGGCGCCCGAGGTGGCCAAGTTCAGGCCCGGCAAGCCGCTCGGTACGTGGCCCGTCGTCTGCACGCCCATGCGGTCCAGGCCGCAATACGTGACCAGCACGATGCCGCTGATGACCAGCAGCATCGGCGCCAGGCGCGCGCCCACGTCGGCGGCGACTCTATTCAGGCCGCAGCGTTGCAGCAGGCGCGACAGATAACGTTTGGCCAGCCACAGGAACACCAGGCTGGCCAGCCCCAGCACGAGGCTGGGCGCATGCCAGTGCGGCAGGCTCGCGCCGAGCAAGGGCGTGATCTGGCCCCAGATGATCAGGATGGCGGCGCCATTGCTGAAACCGCTGATCACGGGACGCGATAAGAAGCTGGCCATGAAGCCCAGGCGCAGCACGCCGCACAGCAGCAGGACGAGGCCGCTGATGAAGGCCAGCTGGGCGGCCAGCACGATGTACAGGGAGGAACCGGGATCGGCCAAAGGCGCCAGGGCGGCGGCCGTCATCAGCGAGACGATGGCCATGGGGCCGACCGATTGCGTCATGCTGCTGCCGAAAAACGCGTACAGCACGGGCGGCAAGATGCTGGCATAGATGCCCACCACGGGCGGCAAGCCGGCCACCAGCGCGTAAGCCATGCCTTGCGGCACCATCATCATGGCCACCACGATACCAGCGGTGATGTCTCCGGCCAACAGAGGACGCCGGTATTGCCTGAGCCAGAGCAGCATGAATGATCCCGAAATCTGAAAACCGAAGCCTATCATGCGGCGCGGCCGGCTGACAGGGGCGCGTGATCAGTCCGGCAGCAATTGCGCCTTCACGGCCGCGAGGATTTCCGCCGACAGGCCGTCGTCATCGACGGAACGGGCCAGCACCATGGCACCCACCATGGCGGCAAACGTGGCGATCGCCTGCTGGCGCCGCTGCGTGGGATCGCCTTCCGGCAACAATCCTTCCAGCAGCGCGAACTGCCGCTGCGTCGCCCTGGTAAACGCGGGACGCGCGCCGGGCGACATGCGCGCCACGTCCACGCCCATGGCCGCCGCCGGGCAGCCCGTGCCGGGCTGGTCGCGGTGCTTCGTCGTCAAATAGTTGTCGATGATGGCCGGCAGCGCCTGTTTGGGGTCATGCTCGACCTTGGCTTGCCACCCTTGCAAGGATTTATCCAGCGCATGCTGGCATGCCTCGACCATCAGATCTTCCTTGGAGGCAAAATGGCCATAGAAGCCGCCATGCGTGAGGCCCGCATTCTTCATCAGGTCGGCCACGCCGATGCCATCGTAGCCCTTTTCGCGAAACAACCTGGCCGCCGTTTCAACGATGCGCTCGCGGTTCAGCGCCGCCTGTTCCCTGCTCACTTTCATGCTGCCTCCCACAATAAGGTCAATCATCATATAATTTTACGCCTGTTTGCGCCACTCTGTTAACAAGCGCACCGTATGGCGCCCCTGCCGCGCCGATACTGGACCTTCGTTTTGAGGGAGGCCAGCATGAACGAGAACAAGGACCAGTCCGCGGGCAACTTGCAGCGCACGATACAGCACGAGCAGGACCAGCGCGACGCCGCCAGGCCACCCAGGGCGGCCAACGTGGACAATAAGCAGCCCGTGCAGACGAGCAGCCGCAGCCAGCCCGGCGCGCCCCTGCCCGCCCAGCACCTGGCCAAGCCCGGCACCGAAGCGGCCATGCAGCTCAAGCCCCGTTTCCTGGCGCCCGATTATTGCGGCAGCGGCAAGCTGGCCGGCATGGTGGCCATCATCACGGGCGGCGACTCGGGCATCGGCCGCGCCGTGGCCGTGCTGTACGCGCGCGAAGGGGCCGACGTGGCCATCATCTACCTGAACGAGCACGCAGACGCCAACGAAACGAAGCGCTATGTGGAAGCGGAAGGCCAGAGCTGCCTGCTGCTCCCCGGCGACGTGCGCGACCACGGTTTTTGCCAGCAAGCCGTCAGTCAGGTGATGGAAAAGTTCAACCATATCGACGTGCTGGTGAACAACGCCGCCTTCCAGGAACACGCGGAATCCCTGCTCGACCTGAGCGAGGAGCGCTTCGACCTGACCATGAAGACCAATGTCTACGGCTACTTCCACATGGCCAAGGCCGTGCTGCCCCACTTGCAGCGGGGCGCGGCCATCATCAACACGGGTTCCGTGACGGGCTTGCAAGGCTCGAAACACTTGCTCGACTATTCCACCACCAAGGGCGCCATCCATGCGTTTACCATGGCGCTGGCCGGCAACCTGCTGGAAAAAGGCATCCGCGTCAACGCCATCGCGCCCGGCCCCGTGTGGACGCCGCTCAATCCGGCCGACAAATCGCCGGAAGAGATCCAGACATTCGGCGCGGACACGGACATGCGCCGCCCGGCCCAGCCCGAGGAACTGTCGCCCGCCTACGTCTTCCTGGCCTCGCCCGCCTGTTCCAGCTACATCACGGGCATCGTCCTGCCCGTCACCGGCAGCGTGGGGGAATAGGCGATGGCGCGCGCACTGTGGAAAGGCGCCATCAGCTTTGGCCTCGTGCATATCCCCGTCGAGCTGATTTCAGCCAGTCTCGACCATGAACTGGATCTGTCCATGCTGGACCGGCGCGACTTCGCGCCCATCGGCTACAAGCGCTACAACAAGCAGACGGGCAAGGAAGTCGAATGGGACGACATCATCAAGGGTTATGAATACAAGACGGATGAATACGTGGTGCTGTCCGAGGAAGACTTGAAGCAGGCCAACGTGAAAGCCACGCAAACCATCGACATCCTCACCTTTGTCGATGCGGCCGAAGTGCCGCTGACGTTTTATGAACACCCGTACTATCTGCTGCCCGCGAAAGGGGGCGAGAAAGTCTACGCGCTGCTGCGCGAAACCTTGCGCAAAGCCAACAAAGTGGGCATCGCCAGCGTGGTCATGCGCACCAAGCAGCACCTGTGCGCGCTCGTGTGCGTCAAGGACGCCATCGTGCTCAACACCCTGCGCTATGCCGACGAGCTGCGTCCCACGGACGACCTGGACTTGCCCGGCAGCACCCTGAAAGCGGCCGGCATCAGCGACAAGGAACTCAAGATGGCGCTATCCCTCGTCGATGGCATGAGCGAAGCCTGGGACCCGGAGCAATACCACGACAGCTACCGCGAAGACGTGCTGGCGCTGGTCAAAAAGAAAATCAAGGCGAAGCAGACCAAGACCATCACGCCGCCCGCACCCGATCCGGAGGAAGACCGCGGCAGCAATGTGATCGACCTGGTGGCCCTGCTGCAGCAAAGCCTGGGCAGGAAAGCCCCCGCCGCTGCGCGCAAAAGCGCTGCCGGCATTAGCGGGAAACGGGCGGCGCACACCGTGGCCAAGCCCGCCGCGCGCAAGCCGGCCGCGTCCCGCCGCAAGGCCGCCTGACCGGCATCAAGCCTGCCCCTCCTCCGTGATCAGCGCATGGTGGGCGCCCACGGCCGCCATCACGCCATCGGCCATGGCAAACGTGATATTGGCCATGGCGCGCGCCGCGTCGCCGGCCGCATGCACGCCCGGCACGGACGTCATCTTCATGGCGTCCACTTGCACGAGGGGCCCCATCATGCCCTCTTCCAGCACGCAACCCAGCTGCTGCGCCAGGGGACTGGCTTGCTGCACGGGTGCGGCGAGGAACAGCGCGCGCAAGGGCACCAGCCGGCCGTCGGCCAGGCGCAGGCCGTCGATGGCCGGCGCCGCCCCCTCGATGGCCGTGACGGCCACGCTCTCTATCGCCACCTTGCGCCGCGCCAGCAATTGCAGCGCTTCCCCGTCGAGCGGCGGCATGCCGGCCGTAAACAAGGTCACGTCGCCCCAGTCCGCGATCAGGCTGGCCTGGTGCACGGACGCGGGCAGCCGGCCCAGCACGCCGATGGGGCCGCCGCCGATTTCATAGCCATGGCAATACGGGCAATGCAAGACCGTCCGGCCCCAGCGTTCGGCCACGCCCGGCAGTTCGGGTAGCACGTCGCGCATGCCCGTGGCCAGGATCAGGCGCCGGCCTTCGACGCGCTTGCCATCGTCCAGCGTGACGGCGAAGGCGATCTTGCCGGAAGCAAGAGCTTCTGCCTGCCGCACCGTGCCCGATAACTGCGTCACGTTCGGGTAGGCGGCCAGCTGCACGCGCGCTTCGGCCAGGATGACGCCGCCGGGCTTGCCGTCCTGCGCCAGCACGCCGTGCGCGTGGGCGGCAAAACGGTTGCGCGGCGCGTCCGCGTCGATGACAAGGATGGGACGGCGCGTGCGCGCCAGTTGCAGCGCGGCCGACAGGCCGGCAAAGCTGCCGCCGATGATGATGACGTCAAACATGGTCGATTCCTCAGGATGGGGTGGGGGGATGGGCCAGCAAGCCTGCCGGCGGCGGCCCGCCGGCGGTGAACGGCGCGCCATTGCCTATGTCGAGCAGCAGAGCTTGCAGGCTGATCTCGCCCAGGCGCGCCACCAGCAGGGCTTCCGCTTCGAGGTAGGCGTCGGCCAGCACGCGCGTGACGGCTTGCTCGACCAGGCATTGCGCATGGGGTGCGCCGATGTCGACCTTCACGCTGAGCGTTTCCTGCAGGGCCGCGTACACGTCGCGCAGGCTGATGGCCGACAGGGGCCGCGCCAGCGACCAGCCACCGCCATGGCCGCGCAGCGAGTGCACGAGGCCGGCCTGGCGCAGGCTGGCCATGCTGCGCCGCACCACCACGGGATGCGTGTGCAGGCATTGCGCCAGGGTTTCGGACGTCATGGGTTCCACCTGCCCGGCCATGTGCAGCAGGCCATGCAGGACGGTGGAGAGGCGGCTCGGTGTCTTCATGTAACAAGTATAGTTACGAATAAAATTAAACGCAAGTAAACTGCATTTATTGCCATCCGCGCCGGGTCAAGCGTCGACGCCGAGTTTTTTCATGGCCGCGTCGAGGCCTTTCGCGCTGCGCGCATAGCCGGCCCACGGCGCATTGCCGACGTCCAGACGGCCGTGCACGTTACCGACATTCCACGCGTCGCCCGCTGTTAATGCATCGAGTTCCTCCCAGGCCAGCGGCACGGAAATGCCCAGGCCCGAGCGCGTGCGGGCCGACCACGCGCACACGGTGGTGGCGCCGCGCCCATTGCGCAGGTAATCGATGAAAATCTTGCCGACGCGGTTAGCCGGACCGCTTTTCACGACGAAGCGCTGCGGTATCAGCTGCGCCATGTGTTCGACGATCGCTTGTGAAAACCGTTTCACCGTGTCCCAATCGTGTTTCGGCCGGATCGGCACGACCACGTGCAAGCCCTTGCCGCCGCTGGTCTTCAGGAACGCGGGCAAGCCCAGCTCCGTCAGGAAGGCGTGCAGCAGCACGGCCGCTTCCCGGATGGCGGGCCAGGCCACGCCCTTGCCCGGGTCGAGGTCGAACACCAGGCGGTTCGGCGTGTCGTAGGCGCTGGCCAGCGCGTTTTGCGTGTGGAATTCCACCACATTCCATTGCGCCGCCGACAATAGGCCTTGCATGGTCGCCACTTCCAGCATGGGCGCATGTGCCGGGTCCAGCCGCGCATCGAGCTGTTTGACGCCGGGCATGCTGGACGCATCCGCATGCTTCTGGAAAAACAGCTCGCCGCCGACGCCGGCCGGCGCGCGCACCAGCGACACGGGCCGCCCGCGCAAATGCACGAGCATCAGCTTGCTGACCAGCGCGTAATAGCGCACCAGGTCGATCTTGGTGGCGCCGCTGTCCCTGTCGATCACGCGCCCGGCATGGCTGACCTTGAAGCTGGCCGGCAGCATGCCGTCCGGTTCGATATCCTGTTTCTCCTGTTTCTCCTGTTTCTCCTGCATCGCCGCCTCCTTTTTGATCCGCTGCGCCCGCTCGCGCACGATGTCGGCCGGCTTCTTGTCCAGGCGCAAACCGTGAAACACGGCATGGCGAACGGCGCCAGCGCTGGTCCATTGCGCAAAACCGACCTCGGCCACCAGTTGCGGCCGTACCCACAGCGGCTGGCGCACGCCGCCCGCCCTGCCCGCGAACGGGCTGGCATCGACGGCCAGCGCGTCGAGCCGGCGCCGCACCTCTCGCAAAGTGGCATCGTCAAAGCCGCTGCCCACATTGCCCGCGTAGCGCAACTGGCCGTGGGCGTCGTACACGCCCAGCAACAGCGAGCCGATGCCTTCGCGCGCACCCTGCGGCGCCGTATAGCCGCCGATGACGAATTCCTGGCGCAGTCCGCACTTGAGCTTGATCCAGTCGCCGGAACGGCGCGCCGCGTACGGCGAGCCGCGCCGCTTGCCGATCACGCCCTCGAGCCCCAGCTTGCAGGCATGGGCCAGCAACTCCCGCGGCCCGGCGTCGAGCGCCGCGCTGAAGCGCACCAGGGGCGAGGCCGGCAATTGCCCGAGCAACTGCTCCAGCAGCGCGCGACGCGCCTCGACGGGCTGGCCGCGCAAGTCGTGGCCGTCGAAGTACGGCACGTCGAACAGGTAATACACGATAGCGCTGGTGGCTGCCGCGTCGAAAGCGCGCTGCAGGGCACCGAAATCGGATTGGCCATCCACCCCGTTGACGACGATTTCGCCGTCATACCAGCCCGGCGGCAAGCCCAGCTTTTCCAGCGCCTGCCGCAATGCCGGCAATTTGGCCGTCCAGTCATTGCCGTTGCGCGTGATCAAATCAACATGCTTTCCATCGCAGCGGGCCAGCATGCGGTAGCCGTCGAATTTCAGCTCGAAGATCCAGTCCTGCGCATCGGGCGGCGGCGCATCGGCCAGGGTGGCGAGCTGCGGCGCCAAGGTGGCGGGCAGCGGCGCCGCAGGCGGAGCGGCGGCCTTCCGTGGCCTGGGCATGGCCTTGTTCCTGACGCTGTCGGGGAACTCGTCGACGACGGAAAATTCGACAGCCGGCCGCGCGTATGCATCTCTTTCCTTGATCAGCAGCCAGGCCGGCTGCTTTTCGCTGCGCTGGTCGCCCTTGCCCTTCATGCGCACGAGCACCCAGTTACCATGCATCTTGTGGCCGTGCAGGGTGAATTTCAGCTCGCCGGCCGCCAGCGCCTTGCGCGCGTCCGGCGTGGCCGCTTGCGGCTGCCACGTGCCCTTGTCCCATATGATGACCTTGCCAGCGCCATACTGTTTTGCGGGAATCGTGCCTTCAAAGCGCGCGTACGAAACGGGATGGTCTTCCACCTGCACCGCCATGCGCTTGTCGTGCGTGTCGTAGCTGGGGCCTTTCGGCACGGCCCAGCTTTTCATGGTGCCGTCCAGTTCCAGCCGGAAATCGTAATGCAAGCGGCTGGCCCAGTGCTTCTGGATCACGAAAGCGAGCGCCGCGCCCGCTTCCTCATCGCCGCCGGCCGGTTCCGGCGTGACGGCGAAGTTGCGCTTGGAGCGGTAGGTCTTCAAGGCGGCTTTCATGGCGAACCCATGCAATGATGATGGTCCCGAGTCTAGGCCGCAGAGGGCGGCGGCGCGGTGCGCCAGCTAACAGAGTGCCCGGGGCGGCAAATGTAAGTGTTTGTAATTACCTGAAATAGCTGTCAACGCTATTGCCCTGCGGCGCGTTTTTGCCTCAGTGACAGGGGATTGATCTCCTGAACTACAACCCCACTTCTCGAGGAACTGCACCATGAAAAAAGTAATCGCTACTCTGATCGCCGGCTTGTTCGCTACCGCAGCCTTTGCTCAAACGCCAGCCGTGCCTGCCAAGGCCGAAGCCAAGCACACCAAGGAAGTGGCTAAAGCAGAAGCCAAGGAAACCAAAGCCGTCGTCAAGGCCGACGCCAAGGAAGCCGCTGTTGCCGCCGACGCCAAGGCCGATGTAGCCAGCGCCAAGGCTGACGCCGGCGCCGCCAAGGCCAAGGCCCATCACAAAGCCAAAAAAGCGAAAGCGAAAGCCGCCGAAGAAAAAGCTGAAGCGACCGCAGCAGCCAAGTAATCCGCGCACGTTCCGCGCCACGCAAAAAGACAGCTTCGGCTGTCTTTTTGCATTTTCATGCCCATATTTTGCATCAACGGTGCTTAATTCACGCGATTGTAAGAAAGTGTAAACGAGGTCAACTGTATGCTTCCTGGCCGCGTTTTATGCTCAGTGACACGGGAATCATCCCGGCACACCAGACAAACCACCACCGAGGACTGCACCATGAAAAAAGTAATTGCTACCCTGATCGCCGGCCTGTTCGCTACCGCAGCCTTCGCCCAAACGCCTGCCGCTCCAGCAGCCTCGGTTCCCGCGAAAGTGGAAGCGGCCCACACCAAGGCCGTCGTGAAAGCCGACGCCAAGGAAGCGCAAGCCGTCGTCAAAGCCGATGCGAAAGAAGCCAAGGCTGTCGTCGCCGCAAAGACGGAAGTCGCCAGCGCGAAAACGGAAGCGACCGCCACCAAGGCCAAGGCGCACCATAAGGCCAAGAAAACCAAGGCCAAGGCTGACGAAAAACTGGCATCGGCCACCGCCGAAGCCGTTCCAGCGAAGTAATCCCCTTTCACTTTATTACCTAGACAAAACACCAAGGACCTCATCATGCAAAAAATTATCGCCACCCTGATCGCCAGCCTGTTCGCCACCGCCGCCTTCGCCCAAACCCCTGCTGCTCCGGCAGCCCCGGTTCCAGCGAAAGTGGAAGCGGCCCACACGAAAGCCGTCGCCAAGGCCGATGCCAAGGAAACCAAGGCCGTCGTGAAAGCCGAAGCGAAAGAAGCGGCCGTCGTCGCCGATGCGAAAGCCGATGTCGCCAGCGCCAAGGCCGACGCCAAGGTCAGCAAGGCCAAGGCCCACCACAAGGCCAATAAAGCCAAGCTGGCGGCAGGCGAAGCGAAAGCGGCGGAAGCGATTGCTCCTGCGGCACCAGCGAAGTAATCGAGGCAGTTGTCACGGGAGCGCCTCCGCCGGGTCGGTGCTTGCGTGACTTCGACCGCGGTAATAACAAGGACAGCCTCGGCTGTCCTTTTGCATGGCGCGACGGCCATGTGCCGCCTTTTCCGCATGGCCTTCATGCGAACTTCATCGAGCAGGCCAGATAGCGCGCGACAAAGCGGCGCGCATGCGAGACACTGACACTCCCGCTATCATACGGAGTTCCTCGCATGCGCCGCCTGTCCCTGTCACTTCTGAGCACCCTACTCCTGTCCTGCGCCGCTGTGGCGCAAGACGCGCCCCAGCCCACCCTGAACCAGGTACTGCAAGCCCAGGACCGCGACAGCCATGGCGACCTGCGCGCCGTGGTGGTGCTGCGCGACGGCGCCATCGTGGCCGAGCGCTATTACAACGGCGAAACGGCCGACACCCTGCACGACATCCGTTCGGCCGGCAAGAGCATCACCGCCTTGCTGGTGGGTGCGGCCGTGGCGCGCGGCCAGCTGACAACAAGCAAAACAGTGGGCCACTACTGGCCCGAGGTGGCCGACAGCCCCGCGGGCAAGGTCGTCCTCGACGATTTGCTGACCATGCGTTCCGGCCTGGCCGCCTTCGACGAAGACGCAGCCTCGCCAGGCAATGAAGACAAGCTCGATGAAGCGCCGGATCCCGCCGCCTTCGTGCGCGGCGTGCCCGCAGCCGCCGCACCGGGCGGCATATACCGCTACAACTCGCTGGGCTCGTATATCGCCGGGCGCGTGGTGGAAAACGCCGGCGGCGCCGACCTGGAAGACTATGCCGCCAAGGCCTTGTTCGCGCCGCTGGGCATCACGCGCTGGAGCTGGGGCCGCGACGTGGCAAACCATCCTAAAGGCCAGGGCAATTTGTCGCTGCGCGCGCGCGACACGGCACGAATCGGACAGATGGTGCTGGACGACGGCATGTTCGACGGCCGGCGCGTGATCGACGTCAGCTGGCTCAAGGCCGCGCTGGCGCCGCGCGTGGCCATCGGCGCGGTGGACCGCTACGCCGACAGCTACGGCTATTTCTGGTATGCGAAGACGCAGGACATCGCCGGCCAGAAGATTCCCGTGTTCTTCGCCTCCGGCAATGGCGGCAACAAGATCTATGTGATCCCCACGCGCCGCATGGTGGTGAGCGTGGCTTCCAGCGCGTACGGCAAGGGCTATGGACAGCGCCGTTCGGAAGACATCCTGAAAGCCATCCTGACGGCCGATGGCAAGCAGATGTAAGCGTTTGTAATGGTCGTCAACGCAAGCATTCGGGCACGCGTTTTATGCTCAGTGACACGGGAATCATCCCGGCACCAACAGACATACCAGACAAACCACCACTGAGGACTGCACCATGAAAAACGTAATCGCTACCCTGATCGCCGGCCTGTTCGCAACCGCTGCCTTTGCCCAGACGCCAGCAGCGCCTGCCGCTGCGGCAGCCTCGGTACCCGCCAAAGTGGAAGCGGCCCACACCAAGGCCGTCGTGAAGGCCGATGCCAAGGAAGCGCAAGCCGTCGTCAAAGCCGATGCGAAAGAAGCCAAGGCTGTCGTCGCCGCAAAAACGGAAGTAGCCAGCGCGAAAACGGAAGCGACCGCCGCCAAGGCCAAGGCGCACCACAAGGCCAAGAAAACCAAGGCCAAGGCTGACGAAAAACTGGCATCGGCCACCGCCGAAGCCGCGCCAGCGAAGTAATTCCCTATCACTGCATCACCCCGACAAACAACCAAGGATCTCGCCATGAAAAAAGTTATCGCCACCCTGATCGCCAGCCTGTTCGCCACCGCCGCTTTCGCCCAGACGCCAGCCGCCCAGCCAGCACCAGTTGCACCGGCCGCTCCCGCAGCCGCCGCAGCGCCGGCAGCCAAGGCCGAAGCGCCAGCCGCCGTCAAGCCGGCCGCGCACAAGAAAGCCAAGCACCACAAGGCAAAGAAAGCGGCGCCTGCAGACAAGGCCGCGCCGGCAGCCCCTGCGGAAGCTGCGGCGGCTCCAGCGCCAGCCAAGTAATCGGCAGCATGCAGGCAAAAAAGACAGGGTTTTCCCTGTCTTTTTTTTCGTCCGCTTCTTCGTCCACTTCTTCGTCCACTTATTTCGGCATCAGCACCGTGTCGATGACATTGATCACGCCATTCGATTGATACACGTCATAGGTGCTGATGTTGGCGCTGTTGCCGCCTTCATCCATCACGACGATATTGTGCATGCCGTTCATGGCGAACATCAGCTTGCCGCCGCTGGCCGTGGGCAGGGTCGCCTTGCCGTCATGCATCTTGATTTCCCTGGCCAGCGCCTTGAAGTCGTATTTGCCAGGTACCACGTGATAGGTGAGGATTTTCGTCAGGGTCGCCTTGTTCTCGGGCTTGACCAGGGTGTCGACCGTGCCTGCCGGCAGCTTGCCGAACGCCGCATTCGTCGGCGCGAACACGGTAAACGGTCCCTTGCCTTTCAGGGTATCGACCAGGCCGGCGGCCTTGACGGCGGCCACCAGGGTCGTGTGGTCGGCCGAATTGACGGCGTTGTCGACGATATCCTTGCTCGGATACATGCTCTGGCCGCCCACCATGGTCGTCATGTCGGCGGCAAAAGGGGCGCTGGCGGCCAGCATGGAAGCGACAAACAGTGCTGCGGGAACGAAGGTGCGCATGATGATATCTCCTGGATGACTGCGTTTGCATGATTGCAGGACTACTTACGCGGCCTTGCCGCAAACGGATTCAACTTGCGGAGCACAAAAAAACGGCGCCGTGCAAGCGCACGACGCCGTTCCCGATCTGCCTCCCTTGCCGCGGGCCGGATTCCCCAGCCCGCGGTGCCGGGAATCTAGTTGGCCGCCACTTGCGGCTCCGTCTCGCCCCAGCCGCCGCCGAGGGCGCGGATCAGCGCCACCGTGGTAACGGCGCGGTTGCCGCGCAGCTGCACGGCATTGCGCTCGATGGAGGCCAGGTTGCGCTGCGCGTCGAGCAGGTCCAGGTAGCTGGAACGGCCCGCGTCGTACAGCTTTTGCGCCAGGTCGGCCGAGCGGCGCGCCGAGACGACGGCTTCGTCGATCTGCTGCGTCTGGCCAGACAGGATGCGCAGGCCGGCCAGGTTGTCTTCCACCTCGGCGAACGCCACCAGCACGCTCTGGCGATACGTCGCCACCGACTCTTCCAGCTGCGCCTCGCTGCGCGTCACGGCAGCCTTGTTGCGACCGCCGTCGATGATCGGCATCGACATCAGGGCGCCCAGCAGCCAGGAGCGGCTGCTCCACTTGAAGATGTCCGAGAACGTGTCGGACGCGCCGCCGCCGGACGCGTTCAGGGTCAGCGCGGGGAACATCGCCGATTTCGCCACGCCGATGCGCGCATTCGACGCTTCCATGGTGCGCTGCGCCGACGCGATGTCGGGGCGGCGCTCCAGCAGCGAGGACGGCATGCCGGCCGGGATCACGGGCAGGAAGCCGCTATCCTGCAGCGGGTTGACGGTCGCCGTGAAGCTGGCGGCCGGTTTGCCCAGCAGGACGGCCAGCGCATGCTCGCTGGTGGCGCGCTGGCGCTGCAGGCCGATGGCCTCGGCGCGCGTCGTCGACAGCTCCGTGCGGGCACGCGACAAATCGAATTCGCCGATGTCGCCCAGGTCATAGCGGCGCTGGTTCACATGCACGCTTTCCTCGCGCAGGCGCACCGTCTGCTCCAGGGTCGCCAGTTCCGCGTCCGTGGCGCGCAGCTGGAAGTAGGTTTGCGCCACGTCGGCCTGCAGGGACAGCAGCACGGAGCGGTAAGTCGCTTCCACGGCCAGCGCATCGCTGCGCGAGGCGCTGACATTCGATGCCACGCGGCCGAACAGGTCGACTTCGTAGCTGGCCGTCAGGTTGGCCTGGTAGACGTTGCCGGCGGCGACGGGCGCGCCGTTCGGCAAGCCCAGCGACACGGCGGAGGCGCGGTTGCGCTGGCCGCCCACGTTGACGCCCACTTGCGGGATGCGGTCCGCTTCGGCGATGCCGGCAATGGCCCTCGCCTGCTTGACGCGGGCGGCGGCCACGGCCAGGTTGGCGTTCGCCTGCGTGGCCTCATTGATCAGGCTGGTCAGGGCCGGATCATTGAAGGCCAGCCACCACTCGCCGCGCGCCTGGCGTTCGGCCGGCACGCCTTGCTTCCAGCGCGTGCCGTCGGCCGCCGTCTGCACGGCGGGCAGGCTTTGCGCTTCCTTGAACGCGGCCGGCGTCTCGATCTGCGGCTGCTTGAACTCGGGCGCCGCGCAGGCGGCCAGCAGCACGGCGGCGGCCATGGCCGTCAAGGCCGTGCGCAGGACGGTTACCCGTGTAGTTGCGTTGGTTTTCAATATATATCTCCTTCCAGGTCCAGCACTGGCGCGGCGGAAGGCTTGGCGGCAGCGGCGGCTGGTTTTTTCTCAAAACGCTGCGCCAGGGTGCGCAGCAATACATAGAACACGGGCGTCAGGAACAGGCCGAAGAAGGTCACGCCCAGCATGCCGGCGAACACCGCCACGCCCATGGCATGGCGCATTTCCGAACCGGCACCGTGCGAGAACACGAGTGGCACCACGCCCATGATGAAGGCGATCGACGTCATCAGGATCGGACGCAGGCGCAGACGGCACGCTTCCAGCGCCGCCTGCACGACGCTGCGGCCATGGTCTTCCAGTTCGCGCGCAAATTCCACGATCAGGATCGCATTCTTCGATGCCAGCCCCACCAGCACGAACAGCGCGATCTGGGTGAACACATTGTTGTCGCCACCGGTCAGTTTGACGCCCAGCAAGGCGCACAGGATGGACATCGGCACGATCAGGATCACGGCCAGCGGCAGGGTCCAGCTTTCGTACTGGGCGGCGAGCACGAGGAACACCAGCAGCACGCACAGCGGGAACACATAGATCATCGTATTGCCGGACAAGATGTCCTGGTAGGTCAGTTCCGTCCACTCGTACGAAATCCCCTGCGGCAGCACCTCCTTGGCGATGCGTTCCAGCGCGGCTTGCGCCTGGCCGCTCGACACGCCAGGCGCGGCGCCGCCGTTGAAGTCGGCTGCGGCATAGGCGTTGTAGCGCTGCACGCGGTCAGGACCATAGCTATCCTTGACACGCATCAGCGACGACAGCGGGATCATTTCGCCCTTGTCATTGCGTACCTTCAGCTGCGCGATATCCTGGGCATGCGAACGGAACGCGGCGTCGGCCTGCACGCGCACCTGGTAGGTGCGGCCAAACTGGTTGAAGTCGTTCACGTACAGCGAGCCGAGATTGATCTGCAAGGTCTGGTAAATCGTTTGCAGCTGCACGCCCATCTGCTTGGCTTTCACGCGATCGACGTCGGCAAACAGCTGCGGCACGTTGATCTGGTAACCCGAGAACACGCCCGCCAGTTCCGGCGTCTGGTACGCTTTCGCGGCCAGCGCCTGGGTGGCGTTGTACAGCGCGTCGTAACCGAGGTTGCCGCGGTCTTCGATCATCATCTTGAAGCCGCCGATGGTACCGAGGCCGTTGACGGGCGGCGGCGGGAAGACCATGATGAAGGCATCCTGGATGCCGCCCAGGCGCTTGTTGATCTCGGCCGCGATGGCGCCGCCCGACAATTCCTTGCTGGTGCGTTCGTCGAACGGTTTCAGGGTGGCGAAGACGATACCGGCGTTCGGCGCATTGGTGAAATCGTTGATCGACAGGCCCGGGAAGGCGATGGTCGACTCGACGCCAGGCACCGACTTGATGACGTCGGACATGCGGCGCACGACATCTTCCGTGCGGTCCAGCGAGGCGGCATCAGGCAATTGCGCAAAGCCCACCAGGTATTGCTTGTCCTGCGCCGGCACGAAGCCGGCCGGCACGGCCTTGAAGGTGAAGATGGCGGCCACCACCAGCAGCGCGTACACGCCCAGCGAGGCGCTCTTGCGGCCCAATACGCCCTTCACGCCCGCTTCATAGCGGTGCGAAGCGCGGCCGAAGAAGCGGTTGAACCAGGCGAAGAAGCGGCCGAAGACCTTGTCCATGCCGCGCGTCAGCGCGTCTTTCGGTGCATCGTGCGGACGCAGCAGCGCTGCCGACAGGGCCGGTGCCAGGGTCAGCGAGCTGAAAGCGGAGATCACGGTCGAAATGGCGATGGTCAGCGCGAACTGGCGATAGAACTCGCCCGACAGGCCGGGCACGAAGGCGATCGGCACGAACACGGCGCACAGCACCAGGGCGATGGCGACGATAGGACCGCTGACCTCTTTCATGGCCTGGATGGTGGCGTCGCGCGGCGACAAGCCTTCCTCGATGTTGCGCTCGACGTTTTCCACCACGACGATGGCGTCATCGACGACGATACCGATGGCCAGCACGAGGCCGAACAGCGACAGGGTGTTGATCGAGAAGCCAAAGCCCAGCATCACGGCAAAGGTGCCGACGATGGAGACGGGCACGGCCAGCAGCGGGATGATCGATGCGCGCCAGGTTTGCAGGAAGATGATCACCACCAGCACCACCAGGGCGATGGCCTCCAGCAGGGTATGGATCACGGCTTCGATGGACGAGCGCACGAACTGCGTCGGGTCGTACTCGATGCGGTATTCCACGCCTTGCGGGAAGTCTTTTTTCAGTTCGTCCATCTTGGCGCGCACGTCGGAAGACAGTTGCAGCGCGTTGGCGTTCGGCGCTTCGAAAATACCCATGCCGACGGCCGGATTATTGTTCAGCAGCGAACGCAGCGAGTAGCTGTTGGCGCCCATTTCCACGCGCGCCACGTCCTTCAGGTGCGTCACGGCGCCGTCGGCATTGGTGCGCACGATGATGGCGCCAAATTCCTCGGGCGTCTGCAGCCGGCCCTGGGTATTGACGGTCAGCTGGAAGTCCGAGTTCTTCGCCGGCGAAGCGCCGATGACACCTGCAGCCACCTGCACGTTCTGCTCGCGGATGGCGTCGACGACGTCATTGGCCGTCATGCCGCGCGCCGCCACTTTTTGCGGGTCGAGCCAGATGCGCATGGCGTAGTCGCCGGCGCCGAAGATCTGGATGTCGCCCATGCCGGGCAGGCGGGCCAGCTGGTCCTTGACGTTCAGCACGGCGTAGTTACGCAGATACATGTCGTCATAGCGCTTGTTCGGCGAGACCAGATGCACCACCATGGTCAGGTTGGGCGACGACTTGACGGTCGTCACGCCGATCTGGCGCACTTCCTCGGGCAGGCGCGGCAAGGCGCGCTGCACGCGGTTCTGCACCTGCGTCTCGGCCTGCTCGACGTTGGTGCCGATCTTGAAGGTCACGGTCAGCATCATGGCGCCGTCGGACGTGTTTTGCGAGGACATGTAGAGCATGTTCTCGACGCCGTTGATCTGCTCCTCGAGCGGCGCGGCGACGGTTTCGGCGATCACTTTCGGGTTGGCGCCCGGGTACTGCGCGCGCACCACCACGGACGGCGGCACGACGTCGGGATACTCGGAGATGGGCAGGCCGAAAATCGACAGCAGCCCGGCCACGAATATGACTATCGACAGCACCGCCGCGAAAATCGGCTTGTCGATGAAAAAGCGGGAAAAGTTCATGTTTATTCCTTGGAAGTCGATGCTGCTTTCGCGGCGATCTTGGCGTCTTTTGCTTCAGGTTTTGCGGGGGCGACAGGCGCGGTCGGGTCGAAATCCATGGCCACCATCTGCGGCGTCACCGGTGCGCCGGGGCGCACGCGCTGCAAGCCGTTGACGACGATTTTTTCGCCCACCTTCAAGCCCTCGCGCACCACGCGCAAGCCGTCCGAATTCGGGCCCAGCTTGACGGCGCGGTACTCGGCCTTGTTGTCGGCGCCCACCACGTAGACGTATTTGCGGCTCTGGTCCGTACCGACGGCGCGGTCGGAGATCAACAGCGCCGTGCTTTGCGCCTGCGGGCCGTTGCCGCCGTCGAGCTGGATGCGCGCGAACAGGCCCGGCACCAGCTGGCGCTCGGCATTGGCGAAGGTGGCGCGCATGCGCACGCTGCCCGTCGCAGGGTCGAGCTGGTTGTCGACGAATTCCAGCTTGCCTTCATGCGGGAAGCCCGTTTCGTTGGCCAGGCCCACCTTGACGGTGACGGGCGTGCCCTTTTGCGCCGTGCCGGCCACGCGCAGATAGGTATCTTCATCGCCGTCGAAGCTGGCGTAGATGCGGTCCGTCGACACCACCGAGGTGAGGATGGCGGACGCGTCGATCAGGTTGCCGACGGTGATTTCCGCCTTGCTGACGCGGCCGCTGATCGGCGCCTGCACCTGCGTGTACGACAGGTTCAGCTTGGCCGCTTCATACGCGGCTTGCGCCGAGCGGGCATTGGCGTCCAGCTCTTTCAGGCCCGAGGCTTTTTCATCGAATTCGCGCTGGGCGATGGCTTTTTCAGCCAGCAGCTTTTCAGCGCGCGACAGTTCCAGCTTGGCCAGTTCCGCCTTGGCGCGGGCCGAGGCCGCCGTGCCTTCGGCGCGCGACACTTCCGCCTGGAAGGGACGCGGGTCGATGACGAACAGCACATCGCCCTTCTTCACTTCGCTGCCCGGCTTGAAATTGACGGCCGTGATGAAGCCGCCGACGCGCGAACGGATTTCCACGCGCTCGATCGCTTCCAGGCGGCCCGAGAATTCCTGCGTTTCCGTGATCTGTTTTTCCACCACGGCGGCAGCCGAGATGGGCGGGCCACCGGCCGCTGGCGCGTCGGGCACCTTGCTGTTGGCGGAATCGCATCCGGCCAGGCTCACGGCCACCAGTCCGGCCAGCGCGAGCGAGGCGGCCAGGGGCTTGAGTAAAGTTCCCAAAGTGGAAAATTGTTGAGCGTTTTTCATTTTATTTCCCTGTTTTATGAAAATTTCTAATGGTATGGGCGGCAGGAAGCAACCCAGCTAAAAGGTGGAAACTGCAGTGAACGGTGTTGCCATGGCGCCCGACGGCGCTCGATCAAAGGTAAACAGGCCGCCAGCTGGTTAAAAGCAGACGGGGACGACGAAACCGGCTGTGCGAGTGCACAGCGCAGACAGGAATGGCGTTACAATGAGAATCTACACTCGGCAGTGTAACAACCAAAACTTAAAAAGTAAACTGATTAGTGTAAGTTTTTTTTGGTGCCGCACATGGCGGCGTCACGATTCGGGCTCTTGCCCCAATCCGGCGACAAAGCTGGCGATCTCGCCCAATACCTGGACTTTGCAGGCACATTCATTGCGGGCGCCCGCATCCTGCAGCGGCGCGGCGGCCATGCGCCGCACGGTGGTCTTGATGCCGCAGGCGATCAGCTTGCTACCGTATTGTTCAGCCTCATCGCGCAATGGGTCATCTTCGCTGGACAGTATCAGCGCCGGCGGCAGGTTCTTCAGGCGGCTCGACTGCAATGGCGACGCGTAAGGATGGCTGCGGTCGGCGGCATTCGGCAGGTAGCCACGGTAGGCGGCGGCGCATTGGTCGGCCACTTCCGCCAGGTCCGGGCAGGTCGGCAGGGTGCGCATCGAACAGGTCGACAGGCCCGGGTCGAGCATGGGCATGATCAGCACCTGGCCCGCGAGCGGCGGCCCGCCGCGGTCGCGCGACATCATGGCGCACACGGCAGCCAGGTTGGCGCCCGCTTCGATGCCGGACACCACCATCTGCTTGCCCGTCCAGCCCAGCTTGGACTTGTTCTTTTTTGCCCACAGCAGCACGGCGTGCGCGTCTTCCACGGCGGCGGGGAAAGGCCGCACCTTGGCCAGCGTGTAGTTCGAGGCCAGCACCACGTGGTCGGGATTGCTCAGCACGAGGCAGCGCAGGAAATCGTCCGCGTCGTCCAGGTCGCCATCGACGAAACCGCCGCCGTGGAAGAAGACCATCAGGTTCGGCTGCCTGGCGCCCGGCACGCCGGCCGTGTAGACCCGCGCGGCAAGCGCATCCTGCGCGCCCTGCACCTGGATGTCGCGTATCTTCAGCGACTGTTCAGGCGCCAGTTCGACCGCCGTGTCGGCAACGCTCATTGCGCCACCACCGGCTGCACCGCAGCATCGAGCACCGTGTCGTTCAGGCACAACAGGGCGACGCCGCCCACTTCATGGGTCAGGGCGCTATAACCGCTGGCTTCGCTTTGCGCCGCCATCGAGTATGCATCCGTCGATACCATCGCGGCCAGAGCGAGCGAGCTCATAGCGAGAGCGAGCACTGCAAAGATTCCATTCCGATGACCCATGATTTTTCTCCTGTGAACTTCCTGCGGCATTCACATTTATGCTGCAGTACAACAACTATAGACTTGATCTACAATCTGATAAAGAGTGCAATGACGAATTGATTGTTCAGAATTACGAACAATCTGGCGCAACATGATAAGGAATCAAGTGAACAAGCTGCAAGCAATGGAAGTTTTCATCCAGGTCGTCGATGCGGGCGGCTTTACGCGCGCGGCGGAAAACATGCAGCTGCCGAAAGCGACCGTGTCGACCCTGATCCAGTCGCTGGAAGCGAGCCTGTCGGTTAAGTTGCTGAACCGCACCACGCGCCACGTCAGCATCACGTCCGACGGCGCCGCCTACTACGAGCGCTGCGTGCGCATCCTGTCGGACGTGCGCGAAGCCGAGGAATCGCTGTCGCGCACGCGACTGAGCCCCAGCGGACGGCTGCGCGTGGACGCCCCCACGGCCCTGGCCAGCGAACTGATCATCCCCGCCCTGCCCGACTTCTTCGCCCGCTACCCCGACATCGTGCTCGAACTCGGCTGCAGCGACCGCCCCGTCGACCTGATCGAGGAAGGCGTCGACTGCGCCGTGCGCGGCGGCGAATTGGGCGACCTGAACCTGATCGCGCGCCGCGTCGGCGTACTGCACTTCATGACGTGCGCCTCGCCCGCCTACCTGGCGCGCCACGGCACGCCGCTGCACCCGAGCGACCTGGCGCAGCACCGTGGCGTGAATTTTTTCTCCGCCAAGACGGGCAAGACCTTCGACTGGGATTTCACGCGCGACGGCGAACGCATCCAGATCGTCATGCCCAGCCATATCGCCCTGAACGATTCGAACGCCTACACGGCCGCCGGCCTGGCGGGCCTGGGCATCGTGCAAATGACGCATTTCATGCTTGCGCCGCTGATAGAACAGGGCAAAATGGTGGAATTGCTCGACGAATGGGAATCCGACCCGCTGCCCATCCACGTGATCTATCCGCCCAACCGCCATTTGTCCGCCAAGGTGCGCGTGTTTGTCGAATGGGTCGCCGACATGTTTACCAATCACCCGGCCACGCAGCTCAAGGGCAAGAGCAGTCCCGCCAGCGCGCGCGCCAACCTGACCGAGGCCCAGCCATGACAGCAGCAAGCACATCGCCGCACCCGCACCGCATCGTCTTTCTCGACCGCGACAGCCTGATCGCCAGCGTGCGCCCGCCCGCCTTCGCGCACAGCTGGCAGGAACATGCGCATACCAAGGGCAGCGAACAGACGGTGGCCCGCCTGCAAGGCGCCACCATCGCCATCACGAACAAGGTGCCGCTGCGCGCGGCCGAACTGGCGCAGCTGCCGGACCTGAAGATGATCGCCGTGGCCGCCACCGGCACGGACATCCTCGACCTGGCTGCCTGCCGCGAACGGGGCATCGTCGTCGCCAACATCCGCGACTATGCGCGCGCCACCGTGCCCGAACATACGCTGGCGCTGATGCTGGCCCTGCGCCGGCAATTGATCGCCTACCGCGCCGACGTGGAAGCGGGCCTGTGGCAGGCCTCGGAGCGTTTCTGCCTGTTCGGCCATCCGGTCCGCGACCTGGCCGGCAGCCGTCTGGGCTTGCTCGGCTACGGCAAGCTGGGCAAGTCCGTGGCGCAGCTGGGGCGCGCCTTCGGCATGCAGGTGCAGGTGCACAACCGTTCGCCCATCGACGAAGACGGCGTGACGGAAGTGACGTTCGACGCGCTGCTGGCCACTTCCGACGTGCTGAGCCTGCACCTGCCCTTGACGGAGGCCACGCGCAACATCATCGGCGCGCAGGAACTGGCGCGCATGCAGCAGACGTCGCTGCTGATCAACACAGCGCGGGGCGGCCTCGTCGATGAAGCGGCGCTGGCCGAGGCATTGCGCAAGGGCGTGATCGCCGGCGCCGGCTTCGACGTGTTGAGCAAGGAGCCGCCGCTGCCCGACAATCCGCTGCTCAATTTGCGCCTGCCCAACTTCATCCTCACGCCGCACACGGCCTGGGCCAGCGGCGAAGCCATGCAGACACTGGCCGACATGCTGATCGACAACATCGAAGCGTTCGAGCGCGGGGCGCCGACCAACGTGGTGGCATGAGCGTGGCCATATTGGACGAGCTGGACGAACTGCTGGGCCTGGACGACGGCGAGTATGACCGTCTCGACCTGTTCCTCGAGGCGGACGAGCTGATCGGGCAACTCCAGCCCGCCGACGTGCCGGCGCTGCTGGCCCTGTGGCAGGCACGCGGGCCATCCTGGCAGCAGCGGCTTGCGCAGGCCAGCGGCTCCATCGACGGCGCCGTCCTGCGCGCCCTGCTGGCCGGCTTGCTGCAGATCCCGCACGCGGGACATGGCGTGTTGACGCTGATGGGCCGGTTGCCGCCCGTGGCCGATGCTTCCCCGCTCAGCGACGCCCTGCTGGACTTTGCCGAGCAAGCCTGGCAGGCGGCGACACCGGCGCAGCACCGGCAAATCCAGATGAGCTGCTGGAGCTGCGGCCTGTCGGGCCGGCTGCTGAAGCGGCTGGGCCTGGCGTCGTGGAAGGAAGCGGGACTGTAGCGTCTTAGGCCGCGGCCGGCCGTTCGAAGGAAAAACCCGGCGCATACGCGTGATAGCCATCGAAATCGCCCTTGCCGATGGCCGCGCCACGGCTGCGCGCGATCGCATACGCCATGCCGAAATGAAAGTAGAAATTCGGCAGGATATACAGGTGCAGGAATTCATCGGCCGGCAGCGCGAGGTCGGCAAAGCCGGCGCGGTCGCGGCAGATCCGTTCGGGCGCGCCCGCGAAGCGCTCAGGCGCGATGGCTTCAAGATAGCATACGGTCTGCGCGATCTGTTCCTGCAGGCTGGCGGCGGCGCTGAAATCGGCCACGGCCAGATCCGCCAGCGGACAGCAGCCGCGCAGCGAAAAGCTCACGGCCGCGCGCACCTGCTGGGCGAACGGCAGCATCTCCGGGTGCAAGCGCGCCGCCAGGATCGGCGGCTCGCTGCCGCATCCGTCCAGCTTGTCGAGCATGGCCGACAACTGGCGCAGGGCGCGGCAAAACACGGTGGCCGGATTGATCTGCATCACCTCCGTCATGCCAGGCTCCCCTGCGCCGCCGCATCCTGCGCGGCGACCTTCTTCAGCACGCGGATCAGCCGGCGTTCATGGCGGCCCACGGCAGCCCAGTCCCAGGCATCGGTGGGGCCGAATTCCGGGTAATGGGGTTGCCATTTTTCCGCGCGCTTCTGCGAATTGGCGCCCACGTTCGAGTCCAGCCCCTTGCCGCCGGACAAGCGCAGATACACGCGGATGACGCCCCAGCCTTCGCAAACATGACGGTAGGTGAGGCCGCCGCACTTGGCCGGGTCGAGCGCGATGCGGCGCGGCGCGAACTGCCCGGCCATGTCGGGGTAATGGACGGCCAGGAAAACCTCGCTTGCCCCTTCGGCCTCCAGCCTGGCCGCATGCGCGCACAGCTCGGCGGGCGTGTGGAAATGCAGCGTTTCCCGTTCCGGCGCCGAATACGCCTGCGCCACGGCCGCGCCGGGCTTGGCAAAGATCGCCTCGGCCATGGCCGCGATACCTGCTTCTGACATTCCCACCGTGCCCCCTTCCCTTGATTTGCCGCCTGCGGCGATGGCCGCCATCCTAGCATGGCGGCTCGCCCGCGCGCGCGGGCATGCGCCTCAGCGGCGATGGCGCCTGAAAAACTCCCAGATGACCTCGTTCGCATCGATGGCGCGCGTCGTCTTGCCGATGGGCAGGCCGATATTGAAGGCATCGGCGCCGGCCCACGTATGGCCGCCATCCTTGACCGTGACCAATGCCACGCTGGCGCCCGCGGCGCCCGCGCCCTGCTCCAGCCAGCTCACCTGCGTGGCATCGCCGGCCGCGCCAGCGATCAGGCGCGGCTGCGGCGTGGCGCCGTCGATGCCGTTGTGCTTGCGCCAGTAGCGAAACGTGTCCTCGGCCGACAGATAACTGGCCGCCTTGCCCTCGTACAGCACCACCTTGTCGGCCGTGCCCTGTATCAGCAGCATGCCGACCTTGTCCGCCTTCCGGTGGTGCTGCACCACGGGCTCCGGCATCGGCGCGCCCACCGAGGCGACGGCCGCGAAATGCTGGGGCAGCTCGGCCGCCAGGCGCAGGGCAAAGAAACCGCCGCGCGACAGGCCCGTGGCATAGATGCGCTTGTCGTCGATGCGGTAGTCCTGCTTGAGCTTGCTCAACATCGCCTGCGTGAAGCCGATGTCGTCCGTGCCTGCCAGGTAATCCATGCCGAAGCCCACGTTCCAGTCCTGCTTGATGCCTTGCGGATAGACGACGATGAACTGCTGCTGCTCGGCCGTCTTGTTCATCTGCGTGTACAGCATCTGCTCGGCCATGCTCATGCCGCCGCCATGGAAATTGAAGACGACGGGAAACGCCTGCTGCGGCTGGCTGTGGTAGGCGGCGGGCGTGTAGACGATGTAGCGGCGCTTGTCGTCCTTGTGCTGCAACGATTGCACCTGGGCCAGCGCGGACGTGCACAGGCAGGACAGGATCAGCAGGCTGATGGCGATTTTCATGGGCTTCCCTTCAAGTAAAAGAGCCGCCAGCATAAGCAGGGACAGGTGAAATCGCGGTGAAATCCGGCCTCTTTATTGCGCCGGGACGGGCACGATGACCACGCGATATGCGCTTTCGCCCGGATGGAAGGCGATCTCCCAGGCCATGGCCTGGGCCAGGCGCAGCAGCAGGTTCTGCCCATGGGCGAAGCCCTGCACGCGTCTCGGCTGTCCCGCCGGCACGGTGTTGACGATGTGCAGACTGCCTTGCGCAAACGCAATGCTGATGCGGCAAACGGGGCCGCCGTGGAACAGCGCATTCGCCAGGCAATTATTGATGAGCAACATCACCAGCTGCGGGTTGCCGGCCACCTCCAGCCGCTCGGGCAAGTCCAGCGCCAGCAGGCTGGCATCCCATGCCCATTCCTCGAGCAGGCGCAGCAGGCATTGTTCCATGCAGCCGCGCAACTCCACCAGGTCACCGGGCAGCTGCTCGGCCTGCGCCAGCGCGAACAGCAATTCGATGGTGGCGCGCATGTCGTCGACGCCGTGCCGCAACTGCGCCTGCCCTTGCGCCGTCAGGGGTTGCGCCTCGGCCAGCGCCAGCGTGTTGTGCATCAAGGTCAGCGGCGTGCGCAGCTCGTGGCTGACGTCGCGCGCAAACGCGTGCTCGCGCCGCAAGACCGCCTGCAGTTCGGCGAACGTGGTTTCCAGGCGGCGCGCCAGGAAACCGATCTCGTCAGGCCGGTCGCGTTCGCTGAAATGCACGGCGCTGCCGGCCGTGAGCGCCCGTGCCTCGCGCGCCAGCCGCTGCAAGGGCAGCACGAGGCGGCGCGCCAGCCAATAGGCCAGCAGCAGCGCCAGGCCGATCAGCGCCAGCGCCACGCCCAGCACGACGCCGCCCACTTCCTGCGCCAGGCGCGAGACGACGAGCACGGGCGCCACGTCGGCCAGCAGATAGCAGCGCTGCCGCTGGCCATCGGCAACGATATCGAGCGCCAGCACATGATAATGCTGGCCCGTCGTCGTAAACACTTCCGCGCGCGGGGCGGTCGGCGGCACCTGCTCGCGCACCACTTGCGGCAGATCAAGATAGCGGCCATAAACCGTGATGAGGTCGCTACCGCTTGGCGACAGATCACCTTGTTGCTGCAAGCGCTGGATGATGGCCGCCGCTTCGCGCTCGAGCAGGCGCTGCACGAGCATGTCTTCCGTCACATACGCGATCACCAGCGCCAGCCCCGTGTAGCAGACGCACAGCAGCACGGCGAAGCCGGCCAGCGCGGCGAACAGGCGGCGCCGTATCGACTTAGCCATGCTCTGCTCGGGTATCGAACGCGAGGCGGTAACCCAGTTGCGGGATCGTGACGAGCAGGTGCGCGTCGCCGGCCTGTTCCAGCTGCTTGCGCAGCGCGTATACGTGCGACTTCAGCGCGTCGCTGTCGGGCGGCTGGCTGCCCCACAAGTGCTGCAGCAAGGCCGAGCGCGATACGGCATGCGGATGTTCGCGGCACAGCAGCAGCAATATCCTGAAGCCCGTCTGCGTCAGCGGCAGCGGGGCGTCGCGGTACAGGGCGCGGCCTTCGCGCGTCAGCAAGGTGAAGGGACCGACGCGCATTTCCTGCTGCACATGCAGCTGCTGCCGGCGCGCCAGCGCCTCGCAGCGCAAGGCCAGTTCGCGCAAGTCGAAGGGCTTGGTCAGGTAATCGTCGGCGCCGTCGCGAAAGCCGCGCGCCTTGTCTTCGTAGGCATCGCGCGCCGTCAGCATCAGGATGGGCACATTGCTGGGCGCGGCAGCCTTGATGGCGCGGCACACTTGCAAGCCATCCATATCGGGCAGGTTCAGGTCCAGCAGCACCACGTCATAGCGGTTGCGCGTCGCCAGCTGCGCGGCCAGCGCACCCGTGCCCGCGTGGTCGGTCTGCCAGCGCAAGCCTTCGAGGAAGTCGAGCACCTGGCGCGCGATGGCCAGGTGGTCTTCCACCAGCAGGATGCTCAGGGCTGGCTTGTTCATCGAGCTTCGGCGATGCGCGCGTACAGCCAGAAATTGCCGGATCTTCCACGAATCTGCCGGTAGCTGCGCAGATAGCCTTCGCGGGCAAAATCGCAGCGTTCCAGCACGCGCAGCGAGCGGCTATTGCTCTCCAGCACGGTCGCCTGGATGCGCAGGAAGCCGAGACGCCGGAAACCCCAGTCCACGAGCGAGGCGACGATGGCCGTGGCCACGCCCTGCCCCCATATCGCGGGCGCCAGGTCGTAGGCGATTTCCGCCGTGCGGTGCTGCGGGGAAACGGCATTGAAGCCGATGGTACCGACCAGCTGGCCCCCCTCGCGCAGCACCACGGCCAGCCGCACCGGCGAGCACGGGTCGGCCGATTCGTAGCCGTCGAAATTGGGCAGCAGGTCATCGATGGAACGCAAGTCCCAGCTCGTGTGCTCGATGACGGCGGGATCGTCCAGGTATGCATGCCAGGCGCGCGCATCGTCGCGCACCAGGTGGCGGAAGGTCACCAGCGGATGCTCGGACATGGGCAGATCGGCAGCTTGCATCGCCTTGCCTCCTCAGTCGACGGGACAATCGGCCGCCAGCCAGGCGGCGAAATCGGCGGCGGCCAGCTCGAAATCGTCGCGCTGCATGGAGCCATGCCCCACCAGGTAGACGGCGCGATCCTCGCCATCGAGCGCCAGCATGACGGCGCGCCCGCCGCTGTCGTCGCCGATGGCGATGTAGCCGGGGCATGACAGTGGCGTCTCGTAGGTGGCATTGCGCTCCATCAAACTGTCCGCGCCATACAGCAGCACTTGTGCGCCGAGCAGGCGCTCTTGCCAGCCCTGGAGAAAGTGCAGATAGTGCGCCGGCAAGGCGCAGCCCAGCGCCCGCTGAACCGCGTCGATGTCTTGCACGCTCACGCGGCGCCCTTGCGGCGCGCTTCCCATGTGCGCCGCAGCAAGCCGTACAGGGCCGTATCGCTGACCTGGCCGGCGACGATCCACCGCTCGGGCAAGAAGCCTTCCTGGTTAAAACCCTGGCGCTCCAGGGCGCTGGCCGACCCCGTATTGAGCGGGTCGATATCGGCTTCCAGGCGGTTCAGGTCGCGCTCGACGAACGCGTATTCCAGCAGCCCCGTCAGCGCTTCCTGCATATAGCCCTTGCCCCAGTGCGGACGGGCCAGCGCGTAGCCGATTTCAGCGCGGCGGTTCTGGCGGTGCTCGGAGAACAGGCTGCAGCTGCCGATGTATTCGCCCGTCGCCTTCAGCGTGACGGCGAAGCGGAAGTAGTCTTCCCTCTCGAAGGCGGCGATATCCTCGGCCAGCTTGCTGGCGGCGATGCTGGCATCTTGCCAGGGCGGTTCGCTGAAATAGCGCATCACTTCAGGGTCGGAATGCATGGCGAACAGGTCCGCCTCATCCGATGGTTGCGGTTTGCGCAGGATCAGGCGCTCGGTGGTGATGGTTTTCGTGTAGGCCATGCAACTCCAATCGATGGTTCAAAAAACGACTCTTATTATTCCATGCAACTGTAATGATGTGGCAACTTTGTAAGCGTGCTTTCAGCTTGCGCCTGGGCATCGCACGAAAACGAAGGCCATGATATGGGGGCTTGTGGGACAATGCCGGCGAGCAAGTCTACCTCTCGCGTGACGCGGATACATGGCGCATCTCGGCGCACATGTTTCGAGACAATTCAGTATTGCAGCGGCGCCTGCGGGGTTTTCTCTCGTTTCAGATCTGATTTATACAACAAGTCCATATAACAAATGAAAATGAAAATAGTATTCATCGCCGCACTGGGAATGTTATCGCTGGTTCAAACGTCGCCCGCCTTCGCGGAAAATATCAACGGGAAAAATCTCTTCATACAGCGCTGTTCCATGTGCCACGGCGCAGATATCAAGGGAACCGGGCCATTGGCGAATAAAAGCAATCCTCCGACACCTGATCTGACAACATCGGCTTTCAGAAAACGCCTGAAGGATTATCCGGGCGTTATCGTGTCATCGGTAATACTGCGTCCCAATGGCGACTTGATTCCAAAAACGCTGAAAGAGAACGGCGTAAAAGTAGCGCCGTATGCCTGGAGGGTGCAGGATTTCCGCGATTTGAACCAGTACATGAGTGGCGTGATTGCAAAAAGTCGATGATATTGGCATCAGGGGCGGGCACGGAAACCTGAGTACCATTGCAGGATTGCCTGCCATTACATTCGCCGGCACATCGGCCGCAAGGACGGCGCCAGGAGCGCCGCCGTTGCGGGCAAGACGCCGCTGCCATTTGCCGATGACGCCGGTTTGCAGGCGGATCAGCGCATGTTGCCATGTTGCGGGGGCAATGCCGCCAGGCGAATCGACTTTGCCAGTCGACCTTTCGCGGGTACATGGCGCATGAAGCAGCGCGGTTTAATGTAGTATGGCAACATTTTCCACCATATCATTGATGCAACTTCGCTTATGCACGCAGTAAAGGACGCAGCAGACAAGGAAGCAGCCAATACCGACGCCGTCCCGGCGCAGCCCGAGGTCTTGCGCCAACATAAGCGGCCGGTGACCGCCTTGGCCAGCATCGCCTTTTTCGTCATGTGCGCCATGCTGCTGAGCATGACCGTCTGGATCGTCTGGTCTTCGCGCGAGGTGCGCTTGCGCGAAGCGAAGGCGACGACGGAAAACATGGCGCGCACCCTGGCCGCACAAGCGTACATGGAGCTGGAAATCGCCGATGTGATGCTGGACGATATTGTCGAACAAATACGCCACGACGGCAATATGGACGCTAGCGGCGAGCGGCTGCAATCCCGGCTGGAACAGTTGCCCAGGAATATAGCGGAAATCACGGGCGTCTTCATCTTTGACAGGCAGGGAGAGTGGCTTGCCAGCTCGTCCGGCGCGGGGCGGGACGGCAACAACTCCGACCGCGATTACTTTACCTATCACAAGACACATGCGCAGCCGGGCAGCCATATCGGCGCGCCGGTGCTCAGCAAATCGAGCGGGCAATGGGTCTTGCCCGTGTCGCGCCGGGTGGCATCGGCGGACGGCTCGTTTGCCGGCGTGGTGCTCGTCACCCTGGGGCTCGCTTCCTTCGAACGCATCTACGACAGCCTCAATCTTGGCAAATTGGGCACGGCATTCTTTGCCCTCGATGACGGCACCTTGATCTACCGGCGGCCGTTCCAGGCCGAGCTCATCGGCATGGATATTTCGTCGGGCGCCATCTTGCGCGCCTACCGCGAAACAGGCCCGGTCGGCACGGCCATGATGACGGCGAAAGTGGACGAGACCGAACGGCTGTACAGCTATCGCCATCTGCAGCGCTTTCCCGTCATCGTTGCAGCGGGGCTATCGAAGGAAGACATCTTTGCCGAGTGGCGATGGCTGAGCACGCAAATCGTGCTGGCGTCGCTGGCGGCTGGGGCGGCGCTGATTTATCTGTTCCGCAAGGTGATGCGGCAGATTGCGGTACGCGACCGCATCGAGGCCAGCCTGCGCCAGGCCAGCACGCAGTTGCAGCGCGCCAATGCGGACCTGGCGGCGCGCGCTTCGCAGGATGGCTTGACGGGGCTGGCCAACCGCCGCTGTTTCGATGAAACGCTGGCGCATGAACTGAACCGCGCCCAGCGCAGCGGGCACGCGGTGTCGCTGATCATGCTCGACGTGGATTTCTTCAAGAAATTTAACGACCAGTATGGCCACGTGGCCGGCGACGCTTGCCTGCAAGCCGTTGCGGGCGCCGTGGCCCGCAGCGTCGGCCGGGCCGAAGACCTGGCGGCGCGCTACGGCGGCGAAGAGTTCGCCGTGATCATGCCCGGCACCGGCGCCGCGGGCGCGCGGGACGTTGCCGAAGCCATCCGCGCGGCCGTGGAAGCGCTGCAACTCCCCCACGCGGCCAGCGCCAACGGCGTCGTCACCGTCAGCCTGGGCGCGGCCACGCTGCGGCCCGGGCAGGAGCGGCGTACCGACAGCAGTGAATTGATACGCGAAGCCGATGCATTGCTGTACCAGTCGAAAAACAGCGGCCGCAACCGCGTCAGCACGGAGGCGCCAGCAGCATGATGCCGACCGCATCCAGGCAGGGCCTCCATCTCGGCATGCCGCTGGCCATCATCGCACTGGCCGTCTGGCTGGGCTTGACCGTGGGCGGCCGCTGGCTCGAGTCCGCCATCCGCGCGCCCGTGGCCGCCACGGTCACCGGCGGCATCGGCCTGTCGTGGGCGCTGGCCGCCGTGTTCGCGCTGGCGCTGCTGCGGGCATCGGACCGGCGGCGCGCGGCGGGCCTGTGCGCGCCGCAGCCGTGGAAAACGCTGTGGCTGGTCTGGCCGCCCCTGCTGTATGCGCTGCTGATGCTGTTGCTGGCCTGGGCCGGCGGCTGGCCGCAGCCGCGCGTGCTGCTGATCGTGGCCTGCAATACGGCGCTGGTGGCCATCTCGGAAGAGCTGATGTTCCGCGCCATCTTACTGCAGGGCATGCTGGATCGCTACGCCGTCTGGCCGGCCGTCCTGATGTCGTCGGCGCTGTTCGGCCTGTCCCACACCGCCAACGGCCCGGCCACGGGCGACGTCAGCGGCGCCCTCTGGCAAGCCGTGGCCGCCTTCCTGCAGGGAATCGCGTATGCGGCCATCCGCCTGCGCACGCGCTCGATATGGCCCATGGTCCTCGTGCATGGGCTGTGGGACTACGCGCTGGTGACGGCGACCTTGCCGCACCCGGCCGAAGACGGCGTATCGATCCTGCCCTATATCGCCCTGCTGGCGGTGCTGCCCCTGTGCCTGTACGGCGTCTACCTGCTGCGCCCCAGCCAGCGCGCGGCCCTGGCGCCTGCCGATGCCGCCGCGTAGAGCAGCAGGAACAGGGATTATGCTTTCATGCAACTATAATCCTGTGGCAAATTTTCCAGTCGACCTGTTAAGAGGTGTGCATGGCGTTTTTTTCACGTGATTATGAAGTGTTCCTGCTGCTGGCCGCGCCCGGCGCTGCGCCGCTATGGGAGGCGGCGCAATGGACGCCGTTTGCCGCCAGCCTCGATGGCCTCGTGGCGCAGGCGGGAACGCGGGGCAAGGCCGGCATGCGCAGCCTGCAATACAATCCCAAGGGCAAGCCGCTTGCCTTTGGCCGCCTGGGCTGGGACGACAAGTCGCACGCGAAGTGGATGCACACGCCGGTGACCACCGAAGCCCGCTTCATGAGCCTGGAAGCGTGGGCGCCCGCCTGGACGACGTGCGAGAAAGACGACCAGGCGCCCGACCTCTTCCTCGCCCTGGCCAACGAATCGCTGCTGGGCCGCGCAGGCAAGACCCTGCAATTCGGCCAGCGCCTGGTCTGCGCCATCGCCGCGGACATGGGATCCGATGCGGCCGCCGCCCTGCAAACATCGCTGGCGCAGCTGGCCGCGCGGCAAGAGGCCGTCGTCTTCGCCCGCACGCGGCGCCAGTGGGGCCGCGCCGCTCACGGCGGCTTCACGGATGCCGTCCAGGATATGCTGATCGGCGGCCTGTTCCGGCAAGACGACCCGCACGCGCATCCGCTCGATGCGCAGGCGTTCCGCGAGCCATGGACGCGCATCGGGCAAGCTTGACAGCACGATGCATCACATGGCATCGTTGTGCCATGCAATCGACCTACAGCCCCCTGCCCTCCATTATTGCCGCCATTCGAACCATGGTGGCTTAGCAGGATAGTCATTGCCAAAGCCGCCTGAGAGGCGGCTTTGATTTGCAGTCACTGGTCAAAACGTCTCGCAGGCTTGATTTCCCTTTCTAGCGAGCGCCCATGCATGCCACGTCCAGTACTGCCGTTTCCCCCGCCCCTACCCTGCACCTCGTGTGCGGCAAGATCGCCTCGGGCAAATCCACCCTGAGCGCCCGGCTGGCCAGCGCGCCGCACACGGTGCGCATCAGCGAAGACAGCTTGCTGGCGCAGCTGTATCCGGGCCAGATCGCCAGCCTGGCCGACTATGTGGCGTGCGCGGCGCGGCTGCGCGCGGCCATCGCGCCTCTGGCCCTGCAGATGCTGCAGGCGGGCGTGTCCGTTGTCCTCGATTTTCCCGCGAACACGCCGGCCAGCCGCGCCTGGATGCGCGAACTGTTCCAGCAGGCGGGCACGCCGCACGTGCTGCATTACCTCGACGTGCCGGACGAACAATGCAAGGCGCGCTTGCGCCAGCGCAATGCAAGCGGACTGCACCCGTTCTCCACCAGCGATGCGCAATTTGACGACATCACGCGCCACTTCGTGCCGCCCGAGGCTTCAGAAGGCTTTCACGTCGTGCGGATAGCAGCTTAAAACGTCCCCGGCAGCAAGATCTTCTTGTCCACCTGCTGCAAGTCGCGCAAGCCGCAAAACGCCATCGTCAGGTCCAGCTCGTTGCGGATGATGTCCAGGCACTTGGTGACGCCCGGCCCGCCCATGGCACCCAGGCCGTACAGGAAGGGGCGGCCGATGTACACGCCCTTCGCGCCCAGGGCCACGGCCTTGATCACGTCCTGGCCCGAGCGGATGCCGCCATCCATGTGCACCTCGATCTGGCTGCCGACGGCGTCGACGATGGCCGGCAAGGCTTCGATCGACGATTGCGCGCCATCGAGCTGGCGCCCGCCGTGGTTGGAGACGATCAGCGCGTCGGCGCCGCTTTCCACGGCCAGGCGCGCGTCTTCGGGGTCCATGATGCCCTTGATGATGAGCTTGCCGCCCCAGCGCTGCTTGATCCATTCCACGTCGGCCCACGACAGGCTCAGGTCGAATTGCTGCTGCGTCCAGGCCGACAGCGACGACATGTCGGACACGGACGTGGCGTGGCCGACGATGTTGCCGAAGCCGCGCCGCTGCGTGCCCAGCATGCCCGCCACCCAGCGCGGCTTGGTGGCCATGTTGATGATGTTGGGAATGGTCAGCTTGGGCGGCGCCGACAGGCCGTTGCGCAAGTCCTTGTGGCGCTGGCCCAGCACCTGCAAGTCCAGGGTCAGCACCAGCGCGCCGCATTTCGCCGCCTTGGCGCGGTCGATCAGGCGGTTGATGAATTCGCGGTCCTTCATCACGTACAGCTGGAACCAGAACGGTTTTGTCGTGTTCGCCGCCACGTCCTCGATCGAGCAGATGCTCATGGTCGACAAAGTGAACGGCACGCCGAATTTTTCAGCGGCCTGGGCCGCGAGGATTTCGCCATCCGCATGCTGCATGCCCGTCAAGCCCGTCGGCGACAGGGCCACCGGCATCGACACGTACTGGCCCACCATGGTCGAGGCCAGGCTGCGGTTTTCCAGGTTGACGGCGACGCGCTGGCGGAATTTGATCTTGGCGAAATCGCTGTTGTTGGCGCGATATGTCGATTCCGTCCAGGAGCCGGAATCGGCATAGTCGTAAAACATGCGCGGCACCCGTTTCTGGGCCAGCACGCGCAAGTCTTCGATGCAGGTGATGATACTCATGCGTTTCCTCGGTCGATGGCAAGTCGAACCATGATCGTGCATTTGCCCGCAATTGTCTATCCGACAGGCAAGTCCGCCGCCGGGAACGTGGCTTGCCAGTCGCGCGCGCCGAGGATTTTCTCGCCCAGTTCGCTCAACTGCGCCTGCGGATAGCGCCGGCTTTCCTTTTCCTCGGGGTCGCCGGGAAACGCATAGCCCTGCGGCGCGCTGCGTTCGCGCCAGCTTTGCACGCGCCAGTCGCGCAGGGCGTGATTATCTTGCTGCGCCGGCGTGAAGGAAATGTATTGCGCCAGGCGCACCTGGTCCGTCGACGTGTTCGGGCGGATGCCGTGCGCCAGCAGGCTGTTAAAGATCAACAACTCCCCTTTCTTCATGGCGATGAATTCCATCGGGTACGGCACCGTCGCCAGATCCGGCTGCCACGGATTGCGGTCTTGCGGCGCCGTCTTGCGCCATGCCAGCAAATGATTGAACAGTTGCGGATAGCATTGAAAGCCGCCGCTCGCGGGCGAGGTATCGGACAGGGCCAGCACGCCCTGCACGTTGACGGGCAGCGGATCGAGCGAGGTGTCGGCATCCCAGTGGATGAAGCCGCCAAACTTGCGCTTGCCATTGTTCGGCGTGTTCAGGTTGGCGCGGTCGATGGTCACCCACAGGTCTTCGCGGTCCCAGATGTCGACAAAGGCGTCGTAGACGCGCGGCGTCTGGCGGTTATCCCACAGGGTCTGGTTGTGATAAGCCTCGACCATGCCGGAACCGTTGAGCTCCTTCATCGCGTGGTCGCGCAACTGGTCCTGGTTCCAGGTGGCAGGGTCGTGCTGGTCCAGCCCCTGAAATTCCCACAGGAAATCGGTTGTGCGGCGCACCTGTTCGGGAGTAACCGCATCCTTGACGATGACGTAGCCGCAGGTTTGCCAGTGCAAGAAATCGCTGTCGGACAGCACGCGCAGCGGCAGCTGTTTCTTGATATCGCGCAATTGGGTCTGTGCCGTGTAGGCCACGGACGGATTGCCGGGACGGTCTTCGCCGTACTGCGGGTTGACATACTGAACCTGGTCTTGCATCGCTGTCTCCTGTGTTGGTATGGACAGATTGTGCGATGGAAGATTGCGGGGAAATACGTGCGGAGCGACCAATACTGATACTATCATGACTATCCATACGCTCAAAACGTCACAATGACGCCTTTATTCGAACAAGTCACCCTACCGGCCGGCCACTCCTGGGGCTTGCTGTGGCGCGAACTCGACACCATTCCCTTCATCTGGCATTACCACCCGCAGTTCGAGCTGACCCTCACCGTCAATGCCCGGGGACAACGCTACATCGGCGACCACCTGGGCGATTTCGAGCCGGGCGACCTGGTGCTGCTGGGGCCGAACCTGCCGCACACCTGGTCGGCCAGCGAACGCATCGATAGCAGCCGGCCCATGCTGGCCGTCGTCGTGTGGTTTTCGCTCGAGTGGGTGGAGCGGCTGGCGGCCAGCTTTCCCGAGCTGCACAGCCTGCGGCACCTGGCGGCCCGCGCCGGCCCTGCCCTGCATTTTTCACCGGCAACGAGCGCGCGCAGCGCGGCCAGGCTGCTGCAATTGAACGGGCTGCCCGTGCCGCAACGGCTGCCGCTGCTGCTCGACGTGCTGCTGGAACTGGCGGCGGATGGGGAGGCACGGCCGCTGGCGTCGATGGCACAGGCGCCGAGGCATGCCGACGGGCCGCAAAAGCGCATGGAAAGCGTGCTCGATTTCATGCATGCGCATTTCAGGGAAGACATTGCGCTGGACACGCTGGCGCGCAAGGCAGCCTTGTCGCTGGGCGCGTTTCACCGCTTTTTCAAGCGCCACGCGCATTGCACGCCGGGCGACTACCTGGCGCGGCTGCGTATCGGCCGCGCCTGCCAACAGCTGATCGAAAGCGATCTGGCCATCGCCGTCATCGCGCAGGAGGCCGGTTACCGCAACCTCGCGCATTTCAACCGCCAGTTCCGCGCCGCCAAACAGGCCACGCCGCGCGCGTTTCGCCGTCAATACCGGCGCGCGGGCAAAACCACGGCATAAAGGGAGCAGAAACGAAAAAGGGGATCAGATTTTACAATCTGATCCCCAATATTCTGGTGCGGCTGGCAGGAATTGAACCCACGACCCCTTGGTTCGTAGCCAAGTACTCTATCCAGCTGAGCTACAGCCGCCTAAGACAAGATTATAGCAGGGCTTTGCAGAATGGCAAAGGGCGTGGCGCGAGAATTTCACAATTGGGCCAGCGTGCCCGCATCGCATGGACACGCAGCCTGGCCGGCACAATTGAAATGTTCTTTTTTGACATTAAAATATAACATTGTTATTTTAAAATGTTATATTTGCAATGATTAAACGCCCGTACCACCATCCACCCTAGCACCAGAGGAAACAATGCGCCTGACCCTATCGACATTCGCCTTCGCCGCGATCACCCTGACACCGGCCCTGCACGCGCAGACCATGATGAGCATCAGCGCCCTGCAAGGCGATGCGGCGCCGCCGCCCGTGGTATTCATTTCCGATCCGGGCCGCGAAGGCCTGTTTTACCTGTCCGGCACGGGCTCCGCCGCCGATGCGGACGGCGCCACGGCCATCCTCAGCGGCAACAAACTGTACCGGCGTTCGTACAGCGGCGCCCTGCATGCCAAGTGGTTCGGCCTGTCGGAAGCGTCGAACAACAATACGCCTGCCGTCACCGCCGCCATCGGCAGGCTGAAAGCGGGCCAGGAACTGGTGATCGACACGGGCCAGTACCGATTCCAGGGCGCACTGCACCTGCCCGCGAACAAACGCATCCGCCTGACTGCGCTGGGCACCCTGTTTTTCGGACCGGGCGACGGCATCATCATTGAAAATACACACGATGTGTACCTGGAAAAAGTCGTGGGCCTGAGCTGGACCAGCGCCACGCCCGATTACAGCAGCTACAGCGGATCGGGCGTCACCCTGCTCAATGCCAGCAATACCAATCTCAACGCGCGCTGGGTCGAGGGCTTCAGGAATGGCATCAAGGTCACGGGCGACGGCACGGCCAAGGGTTCGCAGTACAACAAGGTGCAGTTCAATTTCCTGTACCAGAATGCGGTGGGCATCTACCTGACGACGGAAAGCACGGGCAGCCTGAACTGGGTGAATGAAAATACCTTCACGGGTGGCCGCATCGCGGGCGAAACCGGCTTGCGGGCGGAGAAAGGACCGAACCAGACGGACTACTTCAACGGCAACAAGTTCTATAACATCGGCTTCGAAAGCCTCGTCAACGGCATCGACGTCGACCATTTCAGCCACAACACGATCATTGCGCCCCGCTTCGAGCAGGTGCAGCATGGCATCAATATGAAATCGAATACCTACAGCAATACCTTCATCAGCAGCAGCATTTACGAAGGCAGCTTCGTGGGCGGCGGCGTGGCGGGCAATGCAGGAAAGTACACGACGGTCTTGGGCACCTTGCTGACGGCCGGCGGCATGATGTCGGGGGCGCTCAGCATCTCGAATCAGGAAGGGAAATTTCTTTCCGTCAACAGAGACCCCAGCCACAGCGCCAATGGCGAAACGCTGGGCAAAATCCTGAGCCTGTCCAACCTGGTCAATGTCGTGCCGTAACGACGGCACGCGGGCGGCAATGCAAAAAGCCCGGAGAGCGGACTCTCCGGGCTTTTCTTTACTACTGATACTGGTGCGGCTGGCAGGAATTGAACCCACGACCCCTTGGTTCGTAGCCAAGTACTCTATCCAGCTGAGCTACAGCCGCAAACTCTGACACACTTCGCCGGACGGCGCGAAGCTTGAAACTTTCATCACAACCGGGGAAATCCGGCTCTGGCAATACTGGTGCGGCTGGCAGGAATTGAACCCACGACCCCTTGGTTCGTAGCCAAGTACTCTATCCAGCTGAGCTACAGCCGCAAAACTTCTACAACATTCCATATAACAACATGGAGGTCAAACTTGTTACAACAAAACCAGGCTAAGTCTGATTTTCAGTATTCTGGTGCGGCTGGCAGGAATTGAACCCACGACCCCTTGGTTCGTAGCCAAGTACTCTATCCAGCTGAGCTACAGCCGCGCAGGCAAACATTATAGCGTATTCATTTCGCTTTGAAAAGTTCGATTTTTCAATCGCTTAGCTGATTTTGCAGAATACCGCCCCGCACGATCGACTACCTTTTCACCGCCAAAAAGCTTGCGCCTTTTTATCGCTGGACACTTCTGCTTTCACAGGGGCATCCAGCGAATCGAGAAGTTGCTGTCTCGAAAGAAGCGGGATTATAGGGACTGCTTTCCAGCCTGTCCAGTGCTATCTGCACGCCGCCGCGATGTGGGCCCAGCATCGGTCGCCACGGGCCGGGCCCCGGGCGCGCAAGCGTGTGGTGGCGGCGCGCCGCTTGGGGCTACAATACCAGCCAGATAAGGGCGCTTGCACTTACACACTGACATGACGGCGGGCACTTCCCATCATGACCCATTTAACTGAGCTCAGCGACGGCAGCGCGGCGTGCCGGCCCGCCGGGAAACGGCGGCCCGGCAGGGCAAGGCAGCTTGTGCGGCAGACTAACTGTTGCAGGATTTCCGATGGCCAAGCATGAACGCAAGCAAGATCTGCTACCGCCATCGGCGCTGCCGAGCCTATCGGACGAGCACCTGAGCAACTTGCTTGAAGGCATCACCGACGGTTTTTGCCTGCTCGACCGCGACTGGACCATCCGCTACATCAACACGCGCGGCGCCGACATGCTGGCGCCACAGCGGCCGCTGGGCGCCAGCCTGGCCGGCAGCAGCCTGTGGCATGCCTGTCCCGGGCTGCCGGGCACGGAAGTGGAAACGCAGTACCGGCACGCCATGGCGCAGCAGCACGGCGGCAGCTTCGAACTGTTTTACCCGCCGCTGGGGCGCTGGCTGGAAATGCGCATCTTCCCCTCCAGTGAAGGACTGACCGCGTATATCCAGGATATCAGCCAGCGCAAGGCGGCCGAGGAAAGCCTGCGCCAGAGCGAGGAAAACTTGCGCGTGCTGGCCAACTCCATACCGCAGCTGGCATGGATCGCCAGCTTCGATGGCACGCTTTCCTGGTACAACCAGCGCTGGCACGACTATACGGGCACCAGCGCCGAACAGATGGCGGGCGACGGCTGGAGCATCGCCTATGACGCGCAGTACCTGCCGCAAATGCTGCTGGGCTGGAAGGCCGCCCTGCGCGACGGCACGCCGTTCGAGATGGAATTCCCCATCCGCGGCCGCGACGGCCAGTACCGCTGGTTCCTGACGCGCGCCAATCCCGTGCACGACCGCGGCGGCCAGCTGCTGCGCTGGTTTGGCACGAGTACCGACGTCGACCAGGTCAAGCGGGCGCAGGAAGCGTTGCGCGACGAGACGCGCGTGCTGGAATTGCTCAATAACACGGGCGCAGCGCTGGCCGGCACGCTCGACCTGCCCGCCCTGCTGCAGGAAACCGTCGATGCGGCCACGCACATCAGCGGCGCGCGCTTCGGCGCCTTTTATTACCATGGCGACGAGCACGCCATACACCGCCACCACGCGGCGCGCGGCGCCCAGACGCCAGCCTTGCCGGCGGCGCGCGCCGTGAGCGGCATCAGCCTGGCCCAGGCCGACGCCATCGCCGCCGAACTGCGCCTGGGGCCGGCAACGCGCCAGAATGACTTGCAGACGGCGCCGGACGGCAACGGTGACGGCGCGCCACCGCTGCGCAGCTGCCTGAGCCTGCCCGTCAGCTCGCGCTCGGGCCAGCTGCTGGGGCGCTTGCTGCTGGGCCACCCGCAGCCAGGCATGTTCAGCGCCCGCAGCGAACGCATCGTCTCGGCCATCGCGGCCCAGGCCGCCGTCGCGCTCGACAACACGCGCCTGTATGCGGCCGCCACGCGCGCCGCCGAGGAACGCAAGGCACTGCTCGACAGCGAACGCGAGGCGCGCGCCGAGGCCGAGCGCACGAATCAGCTGAAAGACGATTTCCTGGCCACCCTGTCGCACGAACTGCGCACGCCCCTGTCGGCCATCCTCGGCTGGGCCCAGGTGCTGCGGCGCGGCACGCGCGACCAGGCCGACCTGCACCGCGGCTTGCAAAGCATCGAACGCAATGCGCGCGCGCAGGCGCAACTGATCGAAGACTTGCTCGACATGAGCCGCATCACTTCCGACAAGGTATTGCTCGACCTGCAAACCCTCGTGCCCGCCAACATCATCGCCTCGGCCGTCGAAACCCTGCGCCCGGCAGCGGACGCCAAGCACATCGCCATCCACAGCGACATCGCCAGCGATGCCGGCACCATCACGGCCGACCCCAGCCGCATGCAGCAGGTGATCTGGAACCTGCTGTCGAATGCCCTGAAATTCACGCCGCAAGGGGGTCAGGTCGACATCGGCGTGCGCCGCGATGGCGCGCGCCTGGCCATCACGGTGGCCGACAACGGCATCGGCATCAAGAAAGAGTTCCTGCCCCATGTGTTCGACCGCTTCCGCCAGGCCGACGCCTCGACCACGCGCAAGCATGGCGGGCTGGGGCTGGGACTGGCCATCGTCAAGCATCTGGTGGAGCTGCACGGCGGCACGGCCACGGCCAGCAGCGCCGGCGACATGCAGGGCGCCAGCTTCACCGTGCGCCTGCCCGTGAATCCGCCAGCCGCGGCGGTACGCAGGCCCGACGGCGGCGCGCCCGCCTTGCGCGACTTGCGCGGCGTCACGGTGCTGCTGGTCGATGACGAGGACGATGCGCGCGAGCTGACGGAGCGCATCTTGCGCGACAGCCATGCTGACGTACACAGCGCCGACAGCGCCGCACAAGCGCTGCAACTGCTGGCCAGCGTGCAGCCGCATGTGCTGGTCAGCGACATCGGCATGCCAGGCGTCGACGGCTTCGACTTGCTGGCGCAGCTACGCGCCTGCGTGCCCGCGGACGCCCTGCCCGCGCTGGCGCTGACGGCATTTGCGCGGCCGCAAGACCGCCAGCAGGCGCACGACAGCGGCTTCCAGGCCTACATTTCCAAACCGCTGGACCCGCTCGAGCTGCTGGCGGCCGTGGCGCAGCTGGCGGCATCCCGCCTGGCCGACGCCCAGTCCTGAAACCGCCCACAAAGATGATGCAAAGAAATAAATTACCCAGAACAAAATGATCATTGCTATGGGTTAGCCTTCCTACTTGCACACGCGGCACTGTCCTACAAGCAACTTACGTCAACTTTGCTACACTGAAACGTAGAAGTACACCTGTACGGCAGGCTGGAGACAGGCGACCTTGGCTGCCAAGAGCGGCGACGGCGAGTTCATGCGCTGTTGTGCGCCCTATCTTGTTGCAAGGCGCTACTATCTTTCCGACCCGCCGTCAGCCGCGCCGCCAGCCCATACGCTGCGGTGAAAGCCAGCGTTGCATTGACCGTATTAACCGAGACCACACATGCCCAGCCAAGATGAGATTTTGAAAGCCAAAATTTTGGTCGTCGACGATTCACCCGACAATGTCGACCTGATGCTGGAAATCCTGCGCGATGCCGGTTATACCAACGTCACGGCCACCATGCGGCCAGCCCAGGTCTGCCCGCTGCACCTGGAGCATTGCTACGACCTGATCCTGCTGGACTTGCAAATGCCTGAACTGAACGGTTTCCAGGTCATGAAAGGCTTGAAAGAAATCGAGCATGGCGGCTACCTGCCCGTGCTGGCGCTGACGGCACAGCCAAGCTTCAAGATCGCCGCCCTGGAAGCGGGCGCGCGCGACTTCATCAGCAAGCCCTTCGACCTGATGGAAGTGCACAAGCGCATCCACAACATGCTGGAAGTGCGCCTGCTGTACAAGGAACTGGCGCAATACAGCAAGCAGCAGCAGGAACTGGCCCTGCATGACCCGCTGACGGGCCTGCCCAACCGGCGCCTGCTGGAAGACCGCATCGAGCATACCTTGCAGCATTCGGCCCGCAACCGCGGCAAGTCGGCCATCCTGTACCTGGACCTGGACGGCTTCAAGGCCATCAACGACAGCTACGGCCACGGCTATGGCGATGAAATCCTGAAAATGGTGGCAACGCGCCTGGTCGGCGCCTCGCGCAAGGAAGACACGGTGGCGCGCATCGGCGGCGACGAATTCGTCATCGTGCTGGGCAACCTGGCCGGCAAGGGCGACGCGCGCGAACCGGCCGCCAAGCTGATCGAAGTCATTTCCGAGCCGTATTTCATCAACGACCTGACCTTGCGCCTGTCGACCAGCATCGGCATCGCCATCTATCCGGACGACGCCAGCTCCGTCGAATCGCTGCTGGGCGCGGCCGACACGGCCCTGTATGAAGCCAAGCGCGCCGGCAAGAACCGCTTTTGCTGCTCGCCGCACGAGGTGATTGTGCCGCAAGTCAACATGCAAAAAAGCAGCATTCCCTCGATCGCCTGAGCCACGTTGCCATGGCGCACGTCAAAAAACCGGGCAGCCCTGCGGCGACCCGGTTTTTTTCACGCCGCAGCGCCTTACTTTTTGCCAGCCGTCACTTCATGCTTGCCCGCATGCTGGTGGTCCGTCTGCGCGTTCACGGTGTCCGGCGACACTTCGATGCGCGTGATGCCGGCATCGACGGAGATCGGGTCGCTGGCGGGAAACGTCATTTCCACGGCATCGTCGAGCAATGCCTCCTTGGCCCGCTCCTCGCCGCTCATGCCTTCCTCATCGGCCAGGATGGCCAGCGCGCTGGCCCACTTGACGAAATTGAGGTTGGACAATTCGCGCACGGTGGTCACGCCGAACGCCTGCTGCAAGGCCTTGGCGTCCTTCGCGCTGACGCCGCGCAAGGCGCTGATGGGGGCATTGACGATGTCGCGGAAGCTTTTGCCGGCATAGTCCTGGTCTACGATGGTATCGATATTCATGGCATATCCTTTCATTACGGTAAAAGGGCCGGTACCGCGCCCTGCGCCACGATGGCGGCGATGCTGCACTGAGATGACGCACAGCCACACTATGGCAGCAGCGTGCGGGCCGGTATGTGCGGAGCCGTACGCAAGGAGCCGATGAAAATTTGCCGCCGTGCATGTAACATAATGTTGTGCTTAGCATAAAAATGATGGAAAGAGATTAAAATTGCCGAAAAGACAGAAATTTTCCATCCATGCGCCCTGCGATGAAATCCTCATGTATGATCCACAACTTGAATTTGGTCCTCTCCTCTCACCATTCACGGGGCGCTATGTCCGCACACACAGATCCGAACAAGGAAGCGGCCCAGGCCGATGCGGAACGCGCCGCCGATCTCAGCGAGTTGCTGGGACATGTCAACACCAGCTGGGACAATGAGCGGCGCGCCCTGTCGCGCCAGCTGCACGACAGCCTCGGCTCCTCACTGACGGCGCTGACCATGCACCTGTCGCTGCTGACGCAAAAGATGCCGCAGGAAGCGGCCCTGCTCGACCGCGCGGCGACCATGAAGCAATTGCTGCTGAATGTGATCGAGACCAACCGCCAGATGCAGATGAAGCTGTGGAACGACAAGCTGGAGTTTCTGGGCGTGAATGTGGCGCTGGGCGAACTGGCCGCGCAATTTGCCGAACAGCACAAGATCACCGTGCGCTGCAGCTTGCCCGAAGATGAACTGATTTGTCCGCGCAACGTGGGCGTGGCCCTGCTGCGCACCCTGGAAGAGGCACTCAGCAACATCGCCACCCATTCCCAGGCAACGGAAGTGGACATCATCATTGACGACAACGAGGAAGCGCTGATGATGACCATCAAGGATAACGGCGTGGGCTTGCCGGCCAGCGAAGCGGTCGAAATGAGCAAGCACGGCCTGCGTTCCGTGCGCGAGCGCGTGCATTACCTGGGCGGCAGCCTCAGCCTGGCGGCCAACCCGCAAGGCGGCACGGCCCTGACCGTGGTCTTGCCGCGCATCACGCCAAAAGCATAATCCCCCGCCGCCTCAGCGCGGCGGCGTCACCATGTCCGGCAGCACCAGCTGCGCGGCGAGCGCGGCGCGGCGTTGGCCCTGACTTGCCAGGCTGGCCCGGTCGCCCGCCAGCACGTGCAAAAAATGTCCAACACGTAGCACCTCCGTCAATGGCGCCGCCAGGGCGGCATCGGCAGGATTGCCCGCCTGCGTCCAGGCCAGCGCCAGCAAGCTTTGCCAGACATCAGGCAGCGCCTGCCGCCAGCCGGCCGAGGCGAGGAAGGCGCCGGCAGGCTGACCCAGCAGCACACCCGCGCGTGCCAGCAAGTCTTCGCGCGCCAGTTCGCCAAGCCAGCCTTCGAGCTCGGCGCGCCACTGGGGGAAGCTCGCCAGCGGCGCCGGCAGCGCATCCAGGCGCCCGATGAAGCTGGCCCTGCCATAGCCATCCATGCGGAAACGCAATACCTGCCGCATTTTCTCTTCCGCATGATCCTCGCCCGCGCAGGACAGCAGCAACTGGTAAAAGTCGAGCTGCGCCGGCTCCAGGCCCAGGCTGGCCAGGCTGATGAAGCGGTAATCGAACGGGGCCGGCATGGCGGCGCCGGACGGCTGCGTGGAAGTGTCTTGCATGGTTGTCCTCTGCATGGTGGTGGGGAAGGCTGGCATCTTGCCTGAGTATAAAGTGTTTGCAGTGTGCAACCCAGCATCGGCTACACTGGGCAGGTGCGCCGCCGGCGCGCCCTTGGGACATCAAGCAATCAACGACAGGAGATGACATGCAACGACTCATCACAACCTTGCTGGCAGCCCTGATGGGCATGGGCGCCGCCCAGGCCGCCGAAAAAGCCGCACCGCCGCCGGACACGGTCGACAAGCTGGCGTGGCTGGCCGGCTGCTGGCTGGTCGACGGCGCCGAACCCGGTTCCGGCGAACAATGGAGTACGGCCGCCGGCGGCACCATCCTCGGCACCAGCCGCACCGTCAAGGGCGGCAAGACGACGGCCTTTGAATTCGTGCAGATCCGCCTCACCGAGCCGGGCCAGCTGGCCTACATCGTGCAACCGTCGGGCCAGCCGCCCGTCGTCTTCAATCTGTTGCGCCAGGACAAACCGAATGAATTCATCTTCGCCAACCTGGACAACGACTTCCCCAGCCGCATCATCTACCGCCGCGACAGCGAGCGCATCTTGCACGCCAGCATCACCGGCAGCTTGAAGGGCAAGCCCGCCACCATCGACTTCCCCATGACGCGGGGCCGCTGCGAGGCGGCGCCAGTCGCGCGCGGCAAATAAAAAGGTTCTGTCATCGGTAAATAGGGGAAATATTTGACGGTGACATAACCAATAAAAAAGGGCCTTGCGGCCCTTTTTTTGATCTGACATAAACGGTTTAATGCAGCTTGACCTGCGGCGTGCTGCGCTTGATCAGGAAGCGTCCCATGGCCATGACGGCCGTGCGCACGCTGCCCAGCACGGCATTGTGGTGCATCAGGTGCAGGCTGACATACATCATGCGCGCGACAAAGCCTTCGACGAACCAGCTCAAGCCCTTGAGCGACCCCATCAGGGTGCCGACCGAGGTGGTGCGGCCGAACGACACGAGCGAACCGTAGTCCAGGTATTCATATGGCTTGGTTTGCGGCGGCTTGCCCTTCGCCTGCAACACGAAAGTCTTCAGCAGGTAATCGGCCTGCTGGTGGGCGGCCTGGGCGCGCGGCGGCACCAGCTTGCCATCGGCGCCGGCACAGGCGGCGCAATCGCCGAGCGCGTAGATATTCGCATGGCCCTGCACATTGAGCATGCCCGTCACTTCCAGCTGGCCGGCGCGGTTCGTCGGCAAGCCCAGGGTCGAGAGAAATTCGGGCGCGCGGATGCCGGCGGCCCACACGCAGATATCGGCCGCATAGCTGGTGCCGCTGGCCACCGTCACCTGGTCGGCTTCGATCGCCGTCACGCGCGTGTCCGTCACCACCGTGATGCCATGCTTGTGCAGCAGCTTCGAGGCGGCGATGGAGACGCGCTCGGGCAGCGGCGCCAGGATGCGCGGCGCCCCTTCGAGCAGGGTGATGCGCACATCCTTGATGGCGTTCAGATTCTGGAAACCGTAGGCCGCGTACACGCCGCTCGCTTCGCGCAGCTCGGCGGCCAGCTCCACGCCCGTGGCGCCGCCGCCGATGATGACGATGTCGACACCGGGATGGCCGGCGTCGCCCTGGCGCTGCTCGGCCATGGCCAGCAGCTTGAGCAGGGTCAGACGGAAACGCTCGGCGTCTTCCGTCGCATTCAGGGAAATCGTGTTTTCCTGGGCGCCGGGAACGCCAAAATAATTCGACGTGCTGCCCACGGCCAGCACCAGCTGGTCGTAGCTGACCTGGCGCTGCGGCAACAATTGTTCATCCTTGTCGGTGGCGATGGCGCCCACGGTGAGGCTGTTCGATGCCGCGTCGAGCGCGATCAGGGGACCATACACATAGGTAAAGCCATTGTCGTGCGCCAGCATCTGGTACGACAGGCCTTCCTGGTGGATGTCCAGCGTACCCGCCGCCACTTCATGCAGCGACGGTTTCCAGATATGGTACAGGCGGCTGTCGACCAGGGTTACCTGACCGGCGCCGAGCTTGCGGCTGAGTTTGCAGGCCAGCTCCAGGCCGCCTGCTCCGCCACCTACGATTACGATTTTACTATGCAAAGATCCTCCTGCTTGCTTGTTTAGTCCCTGCGCCCGTTACCGTTGCCATGGCCTCTGCCCGGATTGTCATCATGCTTGTCGCGCTTGCCTTCATGTTTATCGCGCTTGTCATCATGCTTGTCAAAGTGCTTGTCATGCTTGTCGTGCCTGTCGTCATGACGGCCGCGGTCGCCGTAGTCGGGACGGCCATGGTCACCATGCTGCTGGCGGTAACGGGGCACATACTGGTTGTTATACCAACTATCCTGGACGAAATATACTTCTTGGTTACAGGCATTATACTTGCGGCAGTGCTTGGACCAGTTTTTCGCATGGCCGGGCGGCACGCGCAAATAGATGGGGCGGGCCGAATAGTATTGCGGGCGCTGCACGATGACAGGCTGGGCATAGATCAATTGCGGCGCGGGATAGTCGCCTATGTCGAGGCGTCCGTAAAAGCCGGGCTGGCCCACGGTGACGGAGACGCCGACCTGGGCAACGGCTGCGGTGGCTGCCGACAGCAGGACGGCGGCGAGAATGAGGGTTTTCATGGAGACACTCCTTTTATCAGTTATGTCTCAATTGTAGACCTTGTGCAGCATGCCGTTTGTTCGCAAGGACACATAGGGATAGCCGTGTCCATTTCACCACAACTTGCCCAGGGGTACGACCAAGCCACTGAACAGCGACCAGTCCGGCGACGCCCCCGTCAGGCCGCGCGCCACGCCGAGATCGATGGCCAGCCGCGGCGTGGGACTGTAGGTGGCGGCCAGCAAGAGCTGTGCCGTGGCTGGCGCGCCGCGCAAGCGCGTGCCCGACACTTCCGCCGTGGCGCCCCAGCGCGCACTGACGGGCGTGGAAAACGACGCCGCCCAGCCCGTTTGCACGGTGCCCGTGCCGGGCTCCGATGCGCCCAGGCGCGTGGCGTTCAGGTTCATATCCATGTGCACGGCGCCCAGGTCGCGGCTGAAAATGCCATTGAGCGACACGTCGCTCTTGCCGCTGCCGATGGCGTCCTTGGCCGTCGGCGCCTTCCAGCCCAGTTCCAGGCCCAGCGCCGTGGCGCTGTCGAGCACGAATGCCCGCTTGAGCACGACGGTCGTGTCGCCCACGCCCGTTTCGCGCCGCCCCGTTTCATCGCGCGCGCGGACGAAAGCCTCGCCTTCGAGCAAGATGCCCCACTCGGGGCTGAACGCCAGTTTGAAGGTGTATGGCAGGCTGGCGCGGCGCGCGCCGTCCGTTTTCGACAGCAGGCCGCCGGCCTCGAATTCCAGCTGGCCCGGCACGGGCAGCTGGGCGGGACTGGCGACGGAAGGACGGTAAGGCAGGATGGGATCGCCGTCCTGCGCCTGCGCCGGCGGCGCCAGCAGCAGGGAAAGCATGAATAGCGGGCTCAACAGCGGCAAGAGGCGTGACAGCGGCGGCATACGAGTCCCGGCAAGAGTAGGCGATGGCGACAGCCTACCACCGCTGCGCCACTTATGCCTGGCCAACGGCCGTCAGGCCAGCCGGCGCTCGCCGTGCCTGAACGCTGGCGCCGGCCGGCGCAGCGGCGTCACATTGCTGGCCGGCGGCACGGCGATGCGTTCGGCCTGGGCATGCAGGCGGAACACGCCCACCAGCTCCGTCAAGGTTTGCGCCTGATCCTGCAGCGATTCGGCGGCGGCCGCCGCCTCTTCCACGAGGGCCGCGTTTTGCTGCGTCACCTGGTCCATTTGCAGCACGGCCTGGTTGACTTGCTCGATGCCGGCGCTCTGCTCGGCGCTGGCGGCCGTGATTTCCTGCATGATGTCGGCCACCTGGCGCACGCTGGTGACGACCTCATCCATCGTCTTGCCCGCGTCATGCACGAGCCTGGAGCCGATTTCCACCTGTTCGACGGAGTCGCCGATCAGGATCTTGATTTCCTTGGCGGCACTGGCCGAGCGCTGCGCCAGGTTGCGCACTTCGGCCGCCACGACGGCGAAGCCGCGCCCTTCCTCGCCCGCCCTGGCCGCTTCCACCGCTGCGTTCAAGGCGAGGATATTCGTCTGGAAGGCGATGCCGTCGATGACGCTGATGATGTCGACGATCTTGCGCGAGGAGGCGTTGATCGATTCCATCGTCTGCACCACCTGCCCCACCACGGCGCCACCCTTGCCGGCCACGTCCGAGGCGGCGCCGGCCAGCACATTGGCCTGGCGCGCATTGTCCGCGTTCTGGCGCACGGCCGACGTCAGTTCCTCCATCGACGAAGCCGTTTCTTCCAGCGAGCTGGCCTGCTCTTCCGTGCGCGACGACAGGTCGAGGTTGCCCTGGGCGATTTCGCCGGACGCCGTATTGATGGTATCCGTGCCCGAGCGCACCTGGCTGACGATGCCCACCAGCTTGTCGCGCATGGTTTTCATGGCGTACAGCAGGCTGGCGCTGTCGTGGCTTGCCGTGCGGATATCCACGGTGAGGTCGCCCTCGGCGATGGCGCCCGCGATCCGGACGGCATACGCGGGTTCGCCGCCCAGCTGGCGCGTCAGGGCGCGCGTGATCAGCGCGCCCAGGGCCAGCCCGGCGGCCATGCTGCCCAGCACCAGCGCGATCATGAAAGTACGGCTGGCCTGGTACACGCTGGACGCCTGGTCGGCCGCCGCCTTGGCCCGCTCCTCTTTCTGCAAGGACAGTTTTTCCAGCACGCCATCGAGTTCGTCGGCATGCTGGCGCGTCTTGTTCAGCAGCTCCGTCAATGCGGTGCTGCGCTGGGCCAGCGGCTCGGCTGCCGCCAGGGTCAGCGCCTGCTGCATGGTCGCCGTGTACTCGGCTTCGACGGTGGCAAAGCGGGCAAACAGCTCCTTGGCGGCCGCCGTGACGAACAGGGGCTGGGCCTTGGCCAGGTTGCTTTTATTGGTTTCGAGAAATTTGGCGATATCGGCCTGGCGCCGGCTGCGCTCTTCGGCCGTGGTAGCCAGCAGGAAATTGCTGCGCGCCCGGCCCACCTTGATCAAGGCGATATTGGCTTCCTTGATATACGACAAACCCAGCAATTCATTGTTGTACATCTGGCCAGCCATGGTGTCGATCTTGCCCATGTTGAAGATACCGATGCCGGCCACGATGGCCCCCATCAGGGCGACACAGAAAAATGCCGCCAGCAAGCGCGTTCCCACCTTCATCTGATTCAGCATGATTTCCCCTTTTCACCTTGCCCGGCGCCACCGCCTGATACGGCGGCACAACGGGGACGATCAGCGTTTACAAGAAACGTAATAGCTTGAATATAAAGAAAAAAGGGCAGAAAAAATGCTCGGATTGTCACCAAACGACAATTCCTTGATTTAGGGCAACATGCAAAACGGCTTGCCATGCTAGGCAAGCCGTTCCTGCGGATTAATGTCCCGCGTGCCCGCCCGGCTTGCGTACCGTCATCTCGACGCCACGCCTGGCCGCCGGCTTGCCCGTCCCCTGGGCGCGCACCGGTTCCGGCAAGGCGCCCGTCCATTCATGGGCCACGCTGCCGGCCGGATGCTTGTACCAGCCAGGGTCGCGGTAATCGCCGGGCTTCTGGTCCTTGCGCACCTTTACCGTGGTAAACATGCCGCCCATGCCGATGGCGCCGAACGGGCCGTCGCCGGCCATCATCGGCAAGGTGTTGTCGGGAATCGGCATCTGCATCTCGCCCATGTCGGCCATGCCGCGCTCGCCCATCACCATGTAACCGGGCACCAGCTGGTTGATCTTTGCCGCCACGCCCTGGTGGTCGACGCCGATCATGGTCGGCACGTCATGCCCCATGGCATTCATCGTGTGGTGCGACTTGTGGCAGTGGAAAGCCCAGTCGCCCAGGTCCGTGGCCGTGAATTCCACGGCGCGCATCTGGCCCACGGCAATATCCGTCGTCACTTCGGGCCAGCGCGATTCGGGGCGCGTCCAGCCCCCATCCGTGCCCGTCACCTCGAATTCATGGCCATGCATGTGGATCGGGTGGTTCGTCATGGTGAGGTTGCCCACGCGCACGCGCACCTTGTCGCCCTGGCGCACCACCATCGGGTCGATGCCGGGGAAAACGCGGCTGTTGAAGGTGAACAGGTTGAAATCCGTCATGGTCATGATCTTCGGCGTGTAGCTGCCGGGGTCGATGTCGTAGTTGCTGAGCAAGAAGACGAAATCGCGGTCCACCTTCATGAAATTCGGGTCTTTCGGGTGCGTCACCCAGAAGCCCATCATGCCCATCGCCATCTGCGTCATTTCATCGGCATGCGGGTGGTACATGAAGGTGCCGGGCCGCTTGGCAACGAATTCATAGACGAAGGTCTTGCCAGGCGGAATGCCTGGCTGCGTCAGCCCCGTGACGCCATCCATGCCGTTCGGCAAGCGCTGTCCATGCCAGTGCACGCTCGTGTGCTCCGGCAATTTGTTGGTGACGAAAATGCGCACCCGGTCGCCCTCCACCACTTCGATGGTGGGCCCCGGCGACTGGCCGTTGTAGCCCCACAGGTTGGCCTGCATGCCGGGCGCCAGTTCGCGCACGACGGGCTCGGCCACGAGGTGGAATTCCTTGACGTTGTTGTTCATGCGCCAGGGCAAGGACCAGCCATTCAGGGTGACGACGGGATGGAAGGGGCGGCCGTTCGGCGGCGGTGGCGGCGCTGTCGTTGCCGCACCGGCCATGCTGACGGCTTCCGGCAGCGACGCCGCGCCGACGCGGCTGACGGCAGCCGCACTCAGGGCGACGGCGCCCGCATTCATGAAAAAGTTTCTACGTGTAATCATCATTATTCCTTGTCGGCAGGGCCGCTGCCATTGATGGCCGATTGCAATGCCGTTTGGGCGATCCAGAAATCGCGCTGGGTCTCGATGGCGCCATTCACGCTGCTCACCTGCTCGCGGGCGTCCGCCAGCAGCTCGAACACGCTGGCCAGCATGCCGTTGTAGCGCAGCAATACTTCGTGCGAGATCGTCTTGCGCAGCGGCACGACTTCATCGCGGTAGTGGCGCGCCAGGTCGTAAGCCGTGCGGTAACTGGAGTAGGCCTCACGCACTTCCGAGCGGGCCCGCACGGCCGTGCCCGCCGTGCGCTGCAGCGACTGCTCGTACAAGGCTTGCGCCCTGGCGTTGCGCGCCGTGCCCCAGTCGAACAGGGGCAGTTCCAGCGAGACCTCGTAGCCATTCTCGCGCGGCGCTTCGCTGCTGCTCTTGTTGGTATAACCCACGTCGAGCACGTTGATGAAGCCCGTCACCTTCGACAGGCCCAGCGCGTCGGCCGTCGCGTGCGCGTCGAGTTTGCTCATCTGCACGTCGAGGCGCTGCTCCATGGCCTGCGCCTCGATATTGCCGGCGTCGGCCGGGGTGGCCGGCAAGTCGGGCAGGCGCGACGGCAAGGTGAAGCTGGTCTGCTTGCCCCACAGGCCCAGCAAACGCGTCAGGTGCTCGCGCGTCGCCGTCGCCTGGTGGCGCGCGCGCGCCAGGTCGCCGACGGCGTCCGCGTAAAACACTTGCTGGCGCGCCTGGTCGAGGCGGCTCCAGTTGCCCGCCTGCTGCAGGCGCGTGGCCAGCTGCGCGCCCGCCTCGGCCGACACCAGCGCCCGCTGCATGAACGCTTCCGTCTGCACGGCCGCGACGGCGGTGAAGTAGGCGCGGCGCGTGTCCGCCGCCAGTTGCACGGCAGACGATGCCGCCTGCAGCTTGGCTTGCTCGAAGCGGCCCCGCTCGATGTTCACGCGCAGGGGCATGGTCAGCAAGCCGGCCAGGTCGAAACTGACGCCGCGGTCGATTTCATTGCCGTGGCTGCCGTGCGAGCGGCCGAACGACAGGCCCGGGTTGCGCAAGCGCCCCGCCTGCACGAGGTCGGCCTCGGACGCGCCCAGCTGGGCCAGTGCCGCTTTCATGCCATGGTTGTTCATCAGGGCGATGCGCACGGCGCTGTCGGCATCCAGCGGCTGGGCCAGCAGCTGCGCCAGCTTGTCCTCGCCACCCTTGTCCGCCAGCGCGGCGGGAGCGCCCGTGCGGGCATCGGCCAGCGCGGCGACGGCCTGCATGCCGCCATCCTGGCTGAAACTGGCGCAGCCGCCGAGCAGCAGGGCGGCGGCCAGGGCCAGCGGCGTCAGGCAATACGATGTCTTGAAACGGCTCATCTCAATGCCCCTCATGGTGGTGTTGCGGGGCCGGCTGGTCGGCCGGCTTGGCATCGGGCTTGGGCATGGCGTGCCCCATCGGTATCTTGTGACCCGGCATGGCATGGCCGTCCATCTTGTGGCCGTCCATCTTCATCATGCCCATGTGGCCGCCGGCGTCGCCAACCTTCCGGTTCAGGGCGCGCCAGGACTGGTCCGGCGTGGCCTCGTCTTCGACGGCGGGACGGTAGCCGGCGAAGGCGGAGCGATAAGTGGTGGCCGGCACGGCTGCTTGCGCCGCTTGCGGGGCGGCGGGGCCGGGCGTTGCGGCGGCAGGGCTGGCGGCACTGGCGGCCAGCGGTAGCGCCGCAAGCGCAACGCCGGTGGCCAGCGCAAGGCTGAACAGGTGTTTCATGATATTCCTAGAATGACAGGGTATGGCGCGGCAAGCGCGCCGGAGGAACGCCGGGGCGGCCGCCGCGACGTGCAGGGACGTGCGACGGCGGCGCCGCCAGGTTCAACGGGCGGTCAGGCGGAGTGCGTGCTTCTCGGGGGACGTTCGGGACCGGACGGTATGTGCCCGGCGAACAGGGAATCGGGCGCCAGCGCCGGAGGCGGCGCGCGCAGGGTCAAGGCTTGCAGCGGCGGCATGCCGGGCGGGGCCGTGGCACCCGCCGTGCAGGCGCCATGGTTGCTGCAATCGTGGCCATGGTGCGTGGCGCCGCCATCGTCCATGGCCATTTTCATCGGCTGGTCCTGCATGTGCATGCCGGCCATATCGCCCATGTCGTGGCACTCGGGGGCCTGCGCCTGCGCCGGCGCCTGCATGGCGGCGACGCTGACGGCCACCGCAAGCTCGTCCACGCAGCAGCTGCGCATGGCCGACGCAAAGCCCTGCAGGGGCAGCGTGACGGCCAGCAGCCAGAGCAGCGAGCGGGCGAGAAAGCGGAAAAAGGCACGGTTCATGGCATGACTATAAACCTTCCCACACGAGGAAGGTCAAGCCCCAATTTCAGTTCGTTTGCCATGCGTCAGCCAGATCAGGTACACGCCGTAGTAGCCCTGCCCTTCGAATAGAACCTGGCCATCGGCAAAATGGATTTTCTCCACTTGATTGACGGTGAAATACGCGCGGCCATCGGCCGCCTCGACGTCGCCCCAGTAGCGGGCGCGGGGCCGGCAGTAGCCGCTGGCGCGCCCGATGGCCCCCATCAGGTCGCCGATCATGAAGTCGTCCAGCATCTCGGCCAGCAGTGGCCGGTGGCCCGCCAGCATGGCCGTGATGTCGGGATAGCCGGCCTGCATCAGCTGGGGCAAGTCGCTTTCCTCGTACCGCAGGTCATCTTCGCGGCAAGTCTGGATGAAGCTGTTGAACGGCCCGTCGAGCAGGCCCGCCAGCGCCGTTTCCGGCACGCTCAGGCGAAACGGGTGCAGCGGCAGCACGCTGTGCTGGCCATAGTTGAGTTCGCGGCAGTCGAGGAAGGCCAGCGGATGTGGCCGCCCATTGACATCGCAGCGGATGCCAAATTTTTGCTTAAACGTCATCGATATCCAACCCTGCCATGCCCGTCATCCTCATTGTGCGTCTCAGGGCCACATGGTAAGTGCTGGCGGACAAACCGGACAGGCTCAGATGCAGCGAAAAACAGCGGATCAGTTTATGCCGCACGGCACGCCTGTCAGGCTGGCTCCGTGATGCCCACGCAATTGCGCCCGTTTTCCTTGGCGACATACAGGGCCGCATCGGCGGCGCGCAGCACGGCATCCGCATCGCCGGCCGCCTGCTCGGACGAGACGACGCCCAGCGATACCGTCACGGCTCCCGCGCCGGGAATGACGGCGTCGGCCACCCTGGCGCGCAGGCGCTCGGCCACCTGCATGGCCACGTCGAGGTCGGCGTCGGGCAAGAGCATGATGAATTCGTCGCCGCCGTTGCGGCACAGCACGTCGGCATCGCGCGAACAGGCGCGCATCAGCTGCGCCAGGCGCAGGATGACGTCGTCGCCCACGCCATGGCCCCAGCGGTCGTTGACTTGCTTGAAATGGTCGATATCGATGGCGATCACGGAAAACGGCCGCGCCTGCGTCTGCCAGACGTCCAGCGCCGCCGCCATGCCGCGCCGGTTGGACAAGCCCGTCAGCGGGTCCGTCTGCACGTCGGACTTCAGCTTGCCGATCTTGTTCTGCAACAAGGCCAAGCCCTTCAGCAAGGCTTTCTTGATCTGCGCCGCCTCCACATACCAGGAGCGGATGGCCGCGATGTGCTCGGCCGTACCCGCTGCATCCATGCGCCGCGCGCCGTCGGCCAGCTGCACCAGCGGCCGCGAAATCAGGCTGGCCAGCCACCAGATGAATGGCAGGCTCAGCAAGGCGATCGGCAGCGAATGCCACAGCGTGTTGAGCATCAGCTGGTTCAGCGGCGCCAGGGTCATGGCCGTCGGGCGCTGCGCGACGATGCCCCAGCCCGTCGACGGCATGACGGCGTAGCCGGCCAGCATGTCCACGCCCAGGCTGTTGTCCATGCGCCGGTTGCCGCCGCCCTGCTGCGCGATGATGGCGTCGATCACCTCATTGCGGCCCGCCAGGTCGCCCAGGCGTTCGGGATCCGGGTGGTACAGCAGGCGCCGCTTCTGGTCCACCACGTACAGGTAGGAGCCGTCGCGGTAGTAGTGCTGGCCCAGCATGGTGTACAGGATGTTTTTCTGTTTCAGGTAGATGCTGCCGCCCACATAGCCGAGGTAGCGCCCGTCCTTGCCGACGATGGGATGCGAGACGAACACGACCAGGTTGCCTGCCGAGGACACGTACGGCTGCGTGACGAGGGGCCGGCGTTCGCGCAGCGCCTGCACGGCGCCCGCCGAATCGAGCTGGCGGTGCTTGAGGGCCAGCGTTTCCGGCGACACGCCCAGCACCTTGCCATGGGCGTCGACGATGAGCACGGAATTGAAGCTGTTCGTTTGCAGGCGCAGCCGCTGCGCCTCGGCCGTCAGCCAGGCGTCGTCGGCCATGCGCGACGGCAGGCCGCCGGCGCTGTAGGCCAGCTGCTGGCGCGCCGACTGCAGGAAATCCTCGGCCGTGCTGGCCAGCTTGCTCGCATACGCATGGTTCGCTTCCAGCGTGGTGTCGATCAGCAACTGGCGCTGCACGCGGTAGCTGGCGTAAAACGTATTGGCCAGCGCAACCAGGGCGCTGGCAAAGGCCACGAGCACGATCAGGCGGCGCAAGTTCATGCGCAGAACAGGTTTAGTCCACATGGCGTCAGCGGGAAGTAGGTAGTGTACGGGTGGTGTTGCGCTAAAGAAAGGGCGCATTATACCGAGACAGCCGTGCCAACATTGAAATCTTGGCATCAATCAGCGGGGAATGTGTACAGGCGGCAACGACATGCGCTGCCGCCTTGATCTGCGTCAAAGGCCAGGCATCGAGCCCGCACCTTCCAGCACGCCGCCTCAGGCGTGGATCGCGTGCTTGCGGACCCAGTCCACATAGCGCTGCATCCAGCCCTGGAAGAAGCCCAGGCTGGCGGGGCCGATGCCGCCATGCTCGTCGAACAGGCCGTCCTTGGCCTGGATAAACATCTCGGGCTGGCCCAGCAGCGGCACGTCGAGGTAGGCCAGCACATTGCGCAAATGCTGCTGCGCCAGCGCCGTGCCCGTGGCGCCCACGGAGACGCCGAGCACGGCGCCCGGCTTGCCGCCCCACACGCTCTGGCCATACGGCCGCGAGCCATGGTCGAGGGCGTTTTTCAGCACGCCGGGAATCGAACGGTTGTATTCGGGAGTAAGGAAGAGCAAGGCTTGCGCGTCGGAAATTTCCGTTTTCAGGCGCAGCACCTGCTCGGCCTGCGCGCCGTCGTCGTCCTGGTCATACAGCGGCAAGTCGCCAATCTCGATATGCTTGAAAGAAAACTCGGGCGGCGCCAGCTTGATGATGGCGTCGGCCAGCTTGCGGTTGAAGGAATCCTTGCGCAGGCTGCCGACGATGATCGCAACGTTATATTGACTCATAGAAATCCCCGCTGATGGTTAAAGAAAAGCCCCGGAGTGAAGCTCACACCGGGGCTATCTTGCCACACAATCATCGGTTTCGCGCTGCCTAGCGTGCGCTCTGGGCCAGGCCCCTGTATTCGCGGTAATAACGCCCGCCCAGGTTGGTCAGCACTTCATAGCCGATGGTATTGGCCATGGCTGCCACGGCGTCGACCGGGTGTTCGGCGCAGATCAGGTCGACCAGGCTGCCCGGCGCGACGCGCTCCCGGGCGATGGCGCTGACGTCCAGGGTGATGGAATCCATCGAGATAGCGCCGATCTGCGGCACTTTCACGCCGTCGACGATGGCCAGGCCCTGGTTGCTCATGCTGCGCAGCCAGCCATCGGCGTAGCCGACGGACACGGTGGCCACCTGGCGCGGCTCGCTGGCCGTGTAGCGGCGGCTGTAGCCCACGTGGTCGCCGGCGGCGATCGTGCGCGTCTGCATGACCTTGCCTTGCAGGCGCACCACGGGCCGCAGCGGGTTCGGCGCGTCCGGGTGCGGGGCGATGCCGTACAGGGCGGCACCGGGCCGCACGAGGTCAAAATGAAAATCGGGCGACAAAAAGATGCCCGAGGAATTGGCCAGGCTGGCGCGGTACTGCGGCAAACGGGCGCGGATGGCGATGAAGCGCGCCAGCTGCTCGCCATTCATCGGGTTACTGCGCTCGTCGGCGCAAGCGAGGTGGCTCATGATGTAGCGCACCTTGATGCCGTCAAGAAAGTGTTCATCGGCCAGCCAGCCGTCGATTTCCTGCGGGGACAGGCCCATGCGCGACATGCCGCTGTCGACCTGCACGATGGCGTTCAGGGTGGTGCCCAGCGCTTTTGCGTGGGCACGCCAGCCGGCCACCTGCGGTTCGCTGTTGAGGACGGGCGTCAAGCCATGGGCCGTGAACTCGCCTTCCGTGCCGACGGGCGGGCCGTGCAGCACGAAGATGTCGGCGTCCGGCGCCACGTGCGGACGCAGGCTGATGCCCTCTTCCAGGTGGGCCACGAAAAAGTGGCGGCAACCCTCTTCATACAGGGCCGCGCCCACTTGCGCGGCACCCAGGCCGTACGCGTCGGACTTCACGACGGCCGAGCAGGCTGCCGGATGGGCCTTGTCGCGCAGCAAGCGGTAGTTGGCGCGCACGGCGTCGAGGTCCACCGTCAAAATAGCGCCGCTACGCTCCTTAGGGGGCATGCTGGCCGCCATCTCAGGCCACCGCGTGTTGCAGTTTGCCATTGCCCTGCGCGCCGCTGTAGCGGCTGACGGACAGGTCGTCGGCCAGAATGGCCGGCTTTTTCGACGACATCAGGTCGGCCAGCAATTGTGCCGAACCGCAGGACATGGTCCAGCCCAGGGTGCCGTGGCCCGTGTTCAGGAACAGGTTGCGCAGCGGCGTGCGGCCGACGATGGGCGTGCCGTCCGGCGTCATCGGGCGCAAGCCCGTCCAGAACGTGGCCTCGGCCGTGTTGCCGCCGCCGGGGAACAGGTCGTTGACGACCATTTCCAGCGTTTCGCGGCGGCGCGGGTTCAAGCCCAGGTTGTAGCCGGCGATTTCTGCCATGCCGCCGACGCGGATGCGGTCGTCGAAACGGGTCACGGCGATCTTGTAGGTTTCATCGAGGATGGTCGACACGGGCGCCTTGGCCGCGTTGACGATAGGCACGGTGATCGAATAGCCCTTCAGCGGATACACGGGGATGTCCAGCAGCGGCTTCATGAAGCCCGTCGAGTAGGAACCGAGCGCCACCACGTAGGAATCGGCCTTGACGATTTCCGCGCCACATTGCACGCCGACAATTTCATCGCCCTGCGTCAGCAGCGCGTCGATCGCCACGCCATAGCGGAACTTCACGCCCAGCGCCACGGCCATCTCGGACAGGCGCGTGGTAAACAGCTGGCAATCGCCCGTTTCATCGTTGGGCAGGCGCAGGCCGCCGAACAGCTTGCCTTTCACGGCTTCCAGGGCCGGCTCGGCGCGCGACAGTTCATCGCGCTGCAGCACTTCATACGGCACGCCCGCATCCTTGAGCACTTCGATATCCTTGGCCGCGTCGTTGTATTGCTTTTCAGTACGGAACAATTGCATCGTGCCTTGCTGACGGCCTTCATACGTGATGCCGGCTTCGGCGCGCAGCACCTTGAAGCAATCGCGGCTGTACTCGGCCAGGCGCACCATGCGTTCCTTGTTGACGGCATACGCTTCCGGTGTGCAATTACGCAACATCTGCCACATCCATTTCAGCTGGGCGGCGCTGCCGTCGAGCGAGATGGCCAGCGGCGCGTGGCGCTGCATCATCCACTTCACGGCCTTCAGCGGAATGCCGGGCGCGGCCCAGGGCGACGCGTAGCCGGGCGAGATTTGCCCCGCGTTGGCGAAGCTGGTTTCCAGTGCCGGGCCCGGCTGGCGGTCGATGACGGTGACCTCATGTCCTGCCTTGGCCAGATAGTAAGCACTGGTGACGCCGATGACGCCGCTACCCAGAATCACGATACGCATAGTTTCCTCATTATATTTTTTAGGCTAGTGCCAGATTTACCGCTATCATATTGGGAATGACCCAGTATTTGTTCACGTATAAATCGAGAATTTCAGCAATAAATCATGAGAATACTTAAAGAATCGGCACGCGGACTGGATAAGCTGGACCGCCACATCCTGCGCATCCTGCAGCAGGATGGCCGTATCTCGATGAAGGACCTCGGCGAACAGGTGGGCCTGTCCATCACGCCCTGCATCGAGCGGGTCAAGCGCATGGAGCGCGACGGCGTCATCACCGGCTATCACGCCAAGGTGAACCCGGCCGCGCTGGGCGCCAAGCTGCTCGTCTTTGTGGAGATTACGCTGAATCAGAAATCGGCGTCCGCCTTCGAGCAATTTCGCCGCGAAGTGTTGCAAATTCCCGAAGTGCAGGAATGCCACCTGGTGTCGGGCGACTTCGATTACCTGATCAAGGCGCGCATCCATGAAATGGCCGAGTACCGCAAATTGCTCGGCGACATGCTGCTGCAGCTGCCCGGCGCCGCCCAGTCGAAAAGCTACGTGGTGATGGAAGAAATCAAGGAAACCCTGGCCCTCTCGACCGAGGTGCTGCAGAACCGGTAAAGGTACCGGCTACCGGTACCGACAGCATCGAATTTTGCGACTTTGTATAATCTGGTAGCACATTAGCCGCTTCGCAAGCACACTCCTGTCATGACATCACGCCCGTCCCCTCTGAGATTGGAAGCAGTGATGCACACCGGGAGTCCTTATGAACACATTGATGAAACTGGCATTTTCCTGCCTCGCGGGCCTGGCCGTGGCCATGTGCACCGCCAGTGAATACAAAGTCAACCGCGCGCCAGCCAACGGCGCCATCTATCAAAGCATTACCGTCGGCAAGACCACCCGCCTCGACCTCGACGCGGCCCTGGGCAACGCCACCGTCGTCAGCTTCGATCCCGGCTATGAAGTGTGGGTCTACAAGAACCAGCTGCAGACACCGAGCGTGGCGCGCCTGCTGCCCCTGCTGGGCCAGAAAGGCACGCGCGAAGTAGCCGTCGTGTTCGACCAGGCGGGCGTGGTCAGCAAGTACCGCATCCACGAGCCGCGCAAGTAAGCGGTTCGGCGAGCGGCTCAGCCCGCCTATGACGCGCCCACTGCGCCCAGGGCAACCCTGCGCGCGCCAGGATTCCTGGCCAGCGCCGGGCCCGCACTGCCCGCCCCATCGCGCTCGTCCCCGAGCCTGAACGTGCCGACCAGCGCCGCCATCTGGGTGGCCTGCTCCTTCAGCTGCTCGGCCGCGGCCGCCGTTTGCTCCACCATCGCCGCGTTTTCCTGCGTCATGCGGTCGAGCTGGCTCACCACCACGTTGACCTGCCCGATCCCTTCACTCTGCTCCCGGGCCGCAGTACTGATTTCGCCTATCATGGCCACCACATGGCCGACGCTGTCGACGATTTCCCCCATGGTCACGCCCGCATCCTGCACCAGGCGGCTGCCCGAGGCCACGCTGGCCACGGAGGCGTCGATCAGCACCTTGATTTCCTTGGCGGCCACCGCGCTGCGCTGCGCCAGGTTGCGCACTTCACTGGCCACCACGGCAAAGCCCCGTCCTTCTTCCCCCGCGCGCGCCGCCTCGACCGCCGCATTCAAGGCCAGGATATTGGTCTGGAAGGCAATGCCGTCGATGGTGCCGAGAATATCGGCAATTCGTTGAGAGCCGGCATTAATTGCCGTCATGGTCTCGACGACGCGGGAGACGACGTCGGCGCCCCGGCAGGCGACCTGCGAGGCGGACGTGGCCAGCTCGCTGGCCTTCCTGGCCACGCTGGCTGTATTGCTGACCGCGCCAGTCAATTCCTCCATCGAGGCCGCCGTCTGCTCCAGGCTGGATGCCTGCTCTTCGGTACGCAGGCTCAGGCTGGTATTTGCCGTGGCGATTTCCGCCGATCCCGTGGAAATCGCCTGCGACGCCTCGCGCACCTGTCCCACCATCTGCGCCAGTGCCCCCTGCATTGCCAGCAAGGAATCCATGACACTGTCCGGCGGCGGCGATGCCAGGCCGCGCACCCGGCTCAAGTCGCCGCTGGCGACTTTTGTCGCGGCTGCACCGAGCAACGCAGGCTCACTGCCCAGCGCACGAAACAGCGTACGCGCAATCCAGATCCCGGCGGCGGCGGCGGCGCAAAAGGCGGCCATGCAAACGCCCACGAGCAGCGCGCGCTGCGCGAGAAAGGCGGCCGTGCCGGCCGCCACCTGCTCGCCGGCCCGCGCCTGGGCATATTGAGAATAGGCATTTGTCGCCTTGCCCAGCCCCAGCAGCAAAGGCTGGCATTCATCATTGAGCTTTTGAATGGCGGCCGCATTCTGGCCGGCGGACGCCATGGCAACGATATCGAGCGCAACAGGGCCGTAAATGGCCTCGATGCGCTCCATTTCCTTGAACAGCGCCAGGCCGGCATCGCCGCGGCCACCCGACTGTGCAAAGCTGCGCTGTAACTGGCGCAGATACGAGCCTACGTCAGCATGTGCCTGCTTTGCCCGTTCGGCTTCCAATGCAAGCGCCTCCGCCTTTGTAAACAACAGCAAATTGCGCGCTGCAATGGCCCGGTTATTCACGGCGTCGATGAATTTATTCACCAGTACCAGGCGGGTATTCGTTTCGGACAGATAGGTATCGAAACGCGCATTCGCATCGTGCAGCGATTTGATGGAAATGCCGGAAACGACTAATACCATCAGCGCCAGTGCGGCGAACGCCATGGCCAATTTACCCTTGATCGTCTTGATATTCATCTCATTCTCCCCGTAATGAAGCTAAGCAAGCTGGCTGCGGCGACCCGCGCACCTGCCTGCACATTCTTTTGCGTTCATGTATCCAGGCTGGCGTCCATCCTGCCAGGCGCATTGGAAAAAAAGACCACGCAATCCTTGCCGGACAGTTTCGCGCCATAGAGCGCCTCATCGGCCTGGCGCAAGCTCTCCGCCACTGCCTTTCCCTGCACGCGCGCAATGCCGACGCTGATCGTCACGCCCCGCCTGACCACCGTTGAACACCGTACCGCGTCCAGTAACTGATCCGCCATGAACGCCACGCAGGCCAGGTCGGCATCGATCAGCATGGCAAATTCCTCGCCACCGATGCGCCCGTGCGGACAGCCGGCCGCCGACGCGGCAATAATCCGCCCCAGTTCGCGCAGGACCATATCGCCGGCATCGTGTCCCAATTCATCATTGATTTTTTTAAAATCATCGACATCGGCCATCAGCAGATAACCAGGCGATGGCTTGCCATCGTTGGCCGCCGCATGCAGCGCGTCGAGAAAACAGCGGCGGTTGGGTATGCCGGTCAGATAATCGCGGTAAGCCATGTCTTCCAGGCGCGCCGTGGCGACATGATTCGAATAGCGCAGGCGGAAAAAATAACCGCTGAAGAGCAGGCCGATCAGCACGGCCGCCACCACATACATCGCCGACCAGTCACCACTGGCCAGCAGCGCCTGCTCGAAACCGCCCAGCCCCAATAACAGCCACACCACCAGTATCAGGACCAGGTAGGTCAACGGATCGCTGGCGATGGCCGAAATGGAAACCGTCATCAGGACGCCCAGCGGAAACAGCCAGTATTCGCCTATGCCGCTCGCCGACAGCAGCAGGCGAAAGCCGACACATGAAAAAATCGTGGTCACCAGGCCGCCAATATTCAAATAGCGTAAATTGCATGCCTTGTAGCTGATGACAATTCCAAGAAAGACACCGGCAATACAGATTAAATACTCGCGCCCCACCACATAAAACAATTTCCTTGCCAGAAAATATGACGCCAGCACGCCCACAAAGGCCATGCCCTGCAACGCCAGGCTCGGCGCCTTTAATTCCCGATGAAAATATCGCTGCTGCGAGATCTCATGTACCCCGGCATGGACCACCACCCTGCATATCTCCGCCATTTTCCTGTGTAATGCATGCATCGCTGCCCCCCCACCTGGCCGCTATCGGCAAAAATCCACTTCCCATTCAAGCAAGAGTGTGTTTTTGATAAATTAAAATTCATTAATATTTTCTTATTTGCCACATATTTAAAATATTTCTTCTTGGAAAGCCAACCTGGACACGGTACATTTATCCTTAAACAAGCGGTACTACACTTTGGTTCTATTGATAGTGGCACCCGAAACCCGTAGCATCGCGCTCGGCAATTTCAACTCAATCGCTTCATTCATGGGAATAATTACAATGTTGCTTTTTGGGGAATATGAGAAAATTATTTTCAAGCGAAATTACTGCCTCTTCATTACCTACATCATCTTTTCAACACTTATCGGTATCGTTGGGTTTGCGGCGCATGCCGGGCCGCAGGAAGGGGCTGCGATGGATGCCGGGCAAGCGGCGGGCCTGGGCGTGGTCCAGCGCTATCAGGCGCTGGAAGACAGCGGCTGTGCACTGCACCTCGAGGCGGCAAGGTCTAGCCAGCACTGGATCGCCGTGGCGGATCGGTCACCCAATTTCGGCTTCACCAGCGCCTGCTGGTGGATCAGGTTCAATCTCGACAATTCCGGCCGGCAACCGGCGCAAGTGACGGTCGACCTGGGCACGCCCTTGCAGGATTTTGTTGACTGGCATGTGCTTGACAGGAGCGATGGCCGCCTCCTGACGAGCGTCCGCAGCGGCGACCGGCGCGACTTCAATTTCCGCTATCAACAATCGCTGACCTTGGCATTGCCGCTGGCCATGGCTGCCGGACAACAACTGGCCGTGTACGCCAGGCTGGCCACCTTTGACGGCTTTCAGGAACCGCTGGCCCTTGCCGTGCGCAGCAGCGATGCCTTTTCCCTCGCAAAATCCAGGGAGCTGTTATTAACAGGCATGTATTTTGGCTGCCTGCTGGCATTCTGCATTTACAGTATCTTTCTTTTTATTTCAACCAAAGAAAATATTCATATCACCTATGCGGCATTTCTTCTCCTGCTGAGCCTTACCACTTTCATCTATTATGGCGCCAGCACCGGACTCCTTCATTCCATCAATGCCGATTTCAACAATGCACTGCTGCCCTTCTTTTTTTCTCTGTGCATGTTCTTCTTTTTCATTTTCGCCAGAACCTATCTGAAAATACCGGACCTGCCGCCCAATATTCTCATCGAAACCTACAATGTCATCATCACGCTGCTGTTACTGATATCGCCCCTGGCATTTCTTCTTGGCTATGCCATCGCCTATGCCGCCAATGCCACTCTCGTGCTATGCAACATATTGATTCTTCTGCTATTGACCATTCGCCTATGCTGGAAAAAAAATATGAATGCCATTTTTTTATTTATCGCGTTCTTTCCACTTGGAACATCCCTTTCCTTGAAACTGCTTAGCCTGGACAATTTCATCACCGTTCAGCATCTGATTGAAAATAATTTCTACCTGGCGGAAAGCACGATTTTTTCCGTGGTGGCCCTGAGTTTCTCCATTGCCCATTCCATGAAAATCATGCGGCTGGCGATGGAAAAAGCCAGGTCGCGCGAACTGGAATCGACAATCGCGCTGCAAGACAATGAACTCAAGCTGCTGCATCTGTCGCGCGTCACCCTGGCAGGCGAGTTAAGCGGGGCGATCGCCCACGAATTAAGCCAGCCGCTCACCTCCATCCTCAGCAATGCCCAGGCTGCCGAATTCATGATACGCAACCGGCATTTCAATGAATCGGCACAACTGGCCATCACGCGCGACATCATCGACCAGGCCAAGCTGGCCGCCACGGTCATCGCGAAAATCAGGAAGCTGCTTTATCCCGGCAAACGAAGTACCGACCGCATCCGCGTCAATGACGTACTGGCCAGCGCCCGGTTATTTCTCCAGCACGACTTGACGCTCAAGAATATCCGCCTGACGGAATATGGCGACCATGCGCTGCATGTGAGCGGCGACCTGGTACAGATCCAGCAAGTGATGATCAATCTGCTGGCCAATGCGATCGAAGCGGTCAAGGACTTGCCCGACGAGCGCAAATGCGTGTACCTGTCGGTACGCGCCTATCTGGGGAAATACGCGCTATTTACCATCAGCGATACGGGCGTGGGCTTGCCTCCCGATCAACACGACAGGATATTCGACGCGTTCTTTACCACCAAGGAAGGCGGCATGGGACTGGGCCTGAATATTTGCAAGAAAATCATCGTGGCCCACTATGGTGAAATCTGGGCCCGCTCCTCCTACCCCTTCGGCTCCATCATCGAATTTACCCTGCCCACCGATGAGTAAATCCAGCGCCGCCGCACCCCGCGTTTTCCTCGTCGATGACGACCTGTCCATCCTGCGTGCGCTGGAAAGAATCTTTTCCAGCAGTAGTTATTCTGTCCAGACATTTTCTTCCGCCGAGGATTTCCTGGCCACGGCCGACCTGCAGCAAGCGGGTTGCCTCGTGCTCGACCTGTCCATGCCCGCCATGTCCGGTTCCCTGCTGCAGGAGCACCTGCTGCGCAACAAGTCGTTGCTGCCGGTCATATTTTTGACGGGCAATGGCGACGTGGCCAGCAGCGTCAAGGCCATGAAGCTGGGCGCGTTTGATTTCCTGACCAAGCCCGTCGATGCCCACTGCCTGCTCGAGGCCGTGCAACTGGCGCTGGCGCTGAACCGCAGGCTGATCGCGGACCGGGCCCTGCTGCACTCGATAGAACTGCGCCTGGGCAGCCTGACGAAACGCGAACATCAAGTCATGGATCTCGTCGTCTCAGGCCGGCTGAACAAACAGATCGCGGCCGAACTGGGCACGGTGGAACACACGATCAAATTGCACCGCGCCAGCGTCATGCGCAAGATGCACGCCGATTCCTTCTCCGATCTGGTGACCACCATCAATACCCTGCGCTCGCTGACCAGCCCATCGAGCGGGCGCTGAGCAAGGCGCGCCAGGCCCGCCTGCAGCGGCAGGCGCCGATGCAGGGCGCCCCACGGCACGCTCTTGCTCTACACTGGCGTTTTATCCTCCGCTACCTCCATGCAATTACCCGCACACCTCGCGCACATTTCCACTGACCACGACTGGCGGCACGCCACGCCCTACCCGCCGCTCGGCTTCAGCCCTTTCTTCGAAGGCGCGCTCGGCAACGGCGACACTTTCGGCCTGTACTGGCCCATCGGACGCGAAGCGAGCGAACCCATCGTGGTTGATACGTGGCACGACGAATGGCGCCTGCAGCCGAACTTTTCCAGCCTTGCCGCTTTCCTGCGCGCCTACGCCGCGTCGGAAGAGGACGGCATCGTGGAAATGCCTGCGCTAGCCGACGACCCCGCCTCGCCGCGCGCCGCTTTCCTGGCGGCAAAGCAGCACGTCGCGCAGCGCGAGCCGGCCGCCGCCATCGACCTGCTGGAAGCGGCGCTGGCCATCTTGCCCGAATACACGGACGCGCTGGCGCTGCTGCATGGACTATACGTGCGCGCAGGCAGAAGCGAGGAGGCGCGCAAGGTGGCCATCCAGGCCATCATCTCGCCGCCCTGCTTCGGCGCCAGGCCGCTGAAAGCCTTGCAGTGGCTGCGCGCGCAGCCCGCTCCCGCCTCCGGCGCGGCCGACCCCATCTGGCGCGCATGCGGGCAGCTGTCGCTGCAGTTCGGCGGCAGCAAGGACAATGCGGATTACCCCGTGCTGCTGGGGGCCATCGACGACTACCTGGCCCAAGGCAAGGTGATTGCCGCCTCGACCCTGATGCAGACGTATGCGGAACTCATGAGCGCCGAAACCGTGTCGTTCCGGGAGCGTCACGGTTTCGACACGGCCGCCTTCATCGCGCGGCAGATCGTCGTCAGCGCGAAGCTGCCCGACGGCAGCCGCGACACGGCAAGGCTATCGGCCACCCGCGACACTTAAGCCTGTAGCGCCAGTTTCTCGCGGAACAGCTTGCGATAGGCCGACGGCGACGTCTGCAAGTGCGCGCGGAAATGCTGGCGCAGCGACAGGGCCGTGCCGAAGCCCGCTTGCTGCGCCACCACGTCGATCGACGCCGCGCTTTTCTCGAGCATGCCTTGCGCATGCGCAAGGCGCTGGTTCAGCAGCCATTGTTTAAAAGACGTGCCCGTCGCCTGGCGGAAGTGGCGCGTGAAGTTGCGCCGGCTCATGGCGGCCCGCTCGGCCAGCGCATCGATGCTGTGGACCATGGACAGATTGGCCGTCACGCAGGCAAGCACGTCGGCAAAGCGCCCCTCGCTGCCGGACACGGGCAGCGGGCGCTCGATGAACTGGGCCTGGCCGCCCTGGCGGTGCGGCGCCACCAGCAGCCGGCGCGCCACCCGGTTGGCCACCTCGGCGCCCGCCAGCTGGCGCAGCAGGTGCAGACAGCAATCGAGGCCGGCCGCCACGCCGGCCGACGTCAGCATGCCGCCATCGTCCACGTACAGCATGTCGCGCGCGACCCGCACCGCCGGGTAGCGCGCCGCCAGTTGATCGGCCATGCCCCAGTGCGTGGCGGCGCTCTTGCCATCCAACAAGCCGGCCTGCGCCAGGGGAAACGCGCCCAGGCACAGGCCCACCATGCGTGCGCCGCGCCGATGGGCCGTTTGCAGCGCGTTGATCAATGGCGCCGGCGCCTCGCGGCAATCGTCGTGCCAGGCCGGCATGATGACGATATCGGCGCCGTCCAGGCCTTCCAGGCCGAACTCGGGCGTGATGGCAAAGCCAGCCGCCGTGCGCAGGGGCGCGGGGTCGGCGGCGCAGACGCGCACGTGGAAGCGCGGCAGGTCGATCTCGTCCGTCTGGGCGCCAAACACGAGGCAAGGCACGGACAGGTGGAAAGGCGTCATGCCGTCGAAGGCAATCACGGCCACCGTCAAGGGGGCGCAATGGGAGATGGAAATAGACATGGCCCGATTTTATCGCAGATAGGCCTTCGGGCCACTTTTTGTTTGCAGTGCGCGGCCTGACAATGGCCTTATCGAGGAGCCATTTCCTCTGTCACCCCTTCCAGGAGAACCCATGTCCACCCAAGCCGCCACCGCACCACGCCGTGCCCTGCTCGTCATTGATGTACAGAATGAATACTTCACGGGCCAGATGCCCATCGAATACCCATCCGTCGACATTTCCCTGCCGAACATCGTCCAGGCCATGGATGCCGCCCGCGCCGCCGGCGTGCCCGTCATCGTCGTCCAGCACGATGCGCCGGAAGCCTCGCCCATCTTCGCCACAGGCAGCGACGGCTGGCAGCTGCACCCGCAGGTGGCCGCCTTTGCCGCCGACCACCGCATCAACAAGAACATGGGCAGCGCATTTGCGGGCACGGACTTAAGCGCCTGGCTAAGCAGCCACGGCATCGATACCCTGAGCGTGATCGGCTACATGACGCACAACTGCGACGCCGCCACCATCTACCAGGCCGCGCACGACGGCTTGCAGGTCGAGTTCCTGCAGGACGCCACCGGCACCCTGCCCTACGCCAATGCGGGCGGCGCGGCCAGCGCCGAGGAAATCCACCGCGTGTTCAGCGCCGTATTCCATTCGAATTTCGCCGCCGTCGTCAGCACGCGCGACTGGCTCGATGCCGTGCGCGCAGGCAAGCCGCTGGACAAGGATAATATTTATCTGTCGAACCAGCGCGCGCGGGGCGTGGGCGGCATCGTCTGAGCGTAGATGTTAAAAGCGCCGGTGCCCGTCATCGGCGTCGCAGCGGCCGCTGAACTTGATCATGCCATCGACCGTGATGACGCCGCTGCGGCGGTTGATGACGACGGTGGGACGGTTCAAGGCGTTCAGCTGGAAACGGCCGCGGATTTCATCGTGGCCGACGACCAGGTCCATCACGTCCCACCAGCCATCGCTGCTGTCGGCATGGATCGGTGGAATCAGCTGCTTCGGCAAGCGGATTTGCGCCGCGCCGCCGTGGATGGACACATTGACGGCCGTATCGAAATTGCTCTTGCCCGTCTCCAGGGTGGATTTCTGCACATACTTGTGCCTGTCGTTGTCCCATTCCATGCCGGAACGGTTTTCCATGACAATTTTTTCCGCTTCGCCATAACACACGAGCTGGATATCGTCGCCGCGCCCGGCGGATCCGGCGCGGTCATACTGGTTCGAAGGGTCGGACTGGCCCGTTTGTGCGGCGAAGGCCATGGCGATCAGGATGCTGGATACGGCTGTCATGCTGCTTCTCCAATACAGGGTAGGTGGTCCAGAGTTGCCAGATCACCAAGCTTAGCATAGACGAACATCCCTTTGCGCTGGCTTGAGAACGCGCAAGTCATCCGCCATCTGCTACAGTCGCGCTCACGAAAAACCTGCTGGATGTATAGCGATGCGAACAATACGATGGACCGCCCTGCTGGCGCTGATCACTTTCCTGCTGGCCACGACAGCACTGGTATTGACGGGACTCGACGACAAGCTGGCGCCCGCCGACGTGATCGTAGTGCCGGGCAATACCATCGCCCCGGACGGCACGCCCAGCCCCCGCCTGCGGGCGCGCCTCGATGCGGCCCTGGCGCAATTCCAGGCGGGCCGGGCGCCGCGCATCCTCGTCAGCGGCGCCACGGGCAAGGAAGGCTTCGACGAGGCCGCTTCCATGGCGCGCTACCTGCAAGCGCGCGGCATGCCGGCCGGCGCCATTCTTGAGGATAATCAAGGCTGGACCACGGACGCCACGGCCCGCAACGCGGCGCTGCTCATGCGCGCGCATGGCTGGCGCACGGCCATGGTCGCCACGCAATATTTTCACGTGCCCCGCTTCCGGCTGGCGCTGGAGCGCAGCGGCATCGATGTCAGCGGCAACGTGCACGCGCCCTACTTCGAGCTGCGCGACCTGTATTCCATCCCCCGTGAAACGGTGGGCTACCTTGTGTATTACGTGAAATCCTGAGCACGACAATACTCGCCTTTACGGCCAGTTTTATCCTGGTGGCCGCCTGTGCCGTGCCGCCGATGCGGAGCCGCTGGGCGCCGCTGCCTGCCTGGCCCTGTCTGGCGCCCTGATGCTGGGCGTCTGCATCGCCGCCGTTGGCGCGCTGGCGCAACGCCGGGCCTGCTAAAACGCGTGGCAAGGCCAGGCCAGTAAGCCGTCACTCGCTCCAGTCGCGCGAACGCTCCACGGCCCGCTGCCATTTGTGCAGCCGCGTCAGGCGCTCGTCGGCCGCCATGGCCGGTTCGAAACGGCGTCCCACCTGCCACTGGGCGGCGATTTCTTCCTCGGAAGTCCAGAAGCCCACGGCCAGGCCCGCCAGGTAGGCGGCGCCCAGGGCCGTCGTTTCCGTCACCACGGGACGCACCACGGGCACATTCAAGATATCGGCCTGGAACTGCATCAGCATGTCGTTGCGGGCCGCGCCGCCGTCGACGCGCAACTCGGACAGCGCAATGCCGGCATCATCCTGCATGGCGGACAAGACGTCGACGTTCTGGTACGCCACGCCTTCGAGCGCCGCGCGCGCGATGTGCGCCTTGCCCGTGCCGCGCGTGATGCCGATCAGGGTGCCGCGCGCATACGGGTCCCAGTACGGCGCGCCGAGGCCGGCGAACGCGGGCACGAAGACCAGGCCGCCCGAATCGGGCACGCTGGTGGCCAGCGCTTCCACTTCGGACGAGTCGCGGATGATGCCGATGCCGTCGCGCATCCACTGCACGGCCGCGCCCGCGATGAAGGCGCTGCCTTCCAACAGGTAATCCGTGTTGTCAGGGCCCGCTCCCAGGCTCCAGCCCACCGTCATCAACAGCCGGTTTTTCGATTGCAGCGGCCGTTTCCCCACGTTCATCAGCATGAAGCAGCCCGTGCCGTAGGTATTCTTCGCCATGCCCGGCTTCAGGCAGGCCTGGCCAAACGTGGCCGCCTGCTGGTCGCCCGCGATGCCGGCGATGGGCACGGGCACGCCCAGCAAGGCCGCATGCGTGTGCGCGGCCACGCCGCTCGATGGCGCGACGTCGGGCAGCAAGGAAGCGGGAATATCGAGCAGCGCCAGCAAGTCCGTGTCCCACTGCAAGGTGTGGATGTTGAACAGCATGGTGCGCGAAGCGTTGCTCGTGTCCGTGATGTGGGCGCCGCTCATCTTGTAGATCAGCCAGCTGTCGACCGTGCCGAAGGCCAGCTCGCCCCGCTCGGCGCGCGCGCGGGCGCCCGGCACATTGTCGAGCAGCCATTTCAGTTTGGTGGCGGAAAAATACGCGTCCAGCACGAGACCCGTCTTGCGCTGGATCATGTCCGCCTTGCCCTGTTCGACCAGCTGCTCGCAAAAGGCCGCATTGCGCCGGTCTTGCCAGACGATGGCGTTGGCGACAGGCTCGCCCGTGGCGCGGTCCCACAGCACCGTCGTTTCGCGCTGGTTGGTCACGCCGATGGCGGCCACGTCGGACGCCGCCACGCCGCTGTCGCGCAGCACCTGCTGCAGCACGCCTTCCTGCGAGGCCCAGATTTCACCGGCGTCATGCTCGACCCAGCCCGGCTGGGGGAAAATCTGGCGGAACTCGCGCTGCGCGCTGGCGTGCGGCCGGCCAGCGTGGTCGAACAGGATGGCGCGCGAACTGGTGGTGCCCTGGTCTAAAGCAAGTATGTATTTGGTCATGGTCGCTACTACGGCTATACAGTAAAAAAGGCACGGGCAAACGCCCGTGCCCCGGAACAACGGCGGCAGGAGTTTACACGACTACCTTACCTTGCCTTCTTTCCAGGCTTGCAGCAGCTTGTCGTAGGCAATCGTTTCACCCTTCGGCTTTTCATTCGCCAGCTTTTTCCATGGGGCGTGCTGGTCCGACAGGTACTGGTTCGGGTCGCCTTTCGGATTGAGCTTGGGCGCGCACGCCTTCATGCCGGCCCGCTGCAGGCGCGCCATGACCTGGTCCATTTCCTCGGCCAGGTTATCCATGGCGGCCTGCGGCGTTTTTTCCGCCGTGATGGCCGTGGCCACGTTCTTCCACCACAGCTGCGCCAGTTTCGGATAGTCGGGCACGTTGTTGCCCGTCGGCGTCCACGCCACGCGGGCCGGGCTGCGGTAGAACTCGATCAAGCCGCCGTATTCGTTCGCATGTTTCGTGAAGTAATCGTGGCGGATGTCCGAATCGCGGATGAAGGTCAGGCCGACGATCGATTTCTTCAGCGACACGGTTTTCGACGTGACGAATTGCGCGTACAGCCAGGCGGCGGCCTTGCGGTCGTCCGGCGTGGACTTGAACAGGAACCAGGAACCGACGTCCTGGTAGCCGTTCTGCATGCCCTCCTTCCAGTACGGGCCGTGCGGCGACGGCGCCATGCGCCATTTCGGCGTGCCGTCCTTGTTGACCACTGGCAAGCCCGGTTTCGTCATGCCGGCCGTAAACGCCGTGTACCAGAAGATTTGCTGGGCGATTTCGCCCTGCGCCGGCACGGGGCCCGATTCCGAGAAATTCATGCCGTTCGCCTGCGGCGGCGCGTATTTCTTCATCCAGTCGATATATTTCGTCAGCGCAAATACGGCGGCCGGCGAATTGGTGGCGCCGCCGCGCGACATCGACGCGCCCACGGGCGTGCACTTGTCGGCCGCCACCTTGATGCCCCACTCGTCGACGGGCATGCCGTTTGGAATGCCCTTGTCGGCCGCGCCAGCCATCGACAGCCACGCATCGGTGAAGCGCCAGCCCAGCGAGGGATCCTTCTTGCCGTAATCCATGTGGCCATAGACTTTCTTGCCGTCCAGTTCCTTCACGTCATTCGTGAAGAAGTCGGCAATGTCTTCATACGCGGACCAGTTCTGCGGCACGCCCAGTTCGTAGCCATACTTGGCCTTGAACTTGGCCTGCAAATCCTTGCGCGCGAACCAGTCGGCGCGGAACCAGTACAGGTTGGCAAATTGCTGGTCGGGCAGCTGGTACACCTTGCCATCGGGCGCCGTGGTGAAGCTGATGCCGATGAAATCCTTCAAGTCGAGGCCAGGATTCGTGTAATCCTTGCCCTTGCCGGCCATGTAGTCGGACAGCGGCTCCACGGCGCCATAGCGGTAGTGAGTGCCGATCAGGTCGGAATCGGAAATCCAGCCGTCATAGATGCTCTTGCCCGACTGCATGGACGTCTGCAGCTTTTCCACCACGTCGCCTTCCTGGATGATGTCGTGGCGCACCTTGATGCCCGTGATGTCCTCGAAGGCCTTGGCCAGGGTCTTCGATTCGTAGACGTGGGTGTCGATGGTTTCCGAGACCACGGAAATTTCCTTGATGCCTTTGGCTTTCAGCTTGGCGGCCGCATCGATGAACCATTTCATTTCAGCAAGCTGCTGCTGCTTGCTCAGGCTGGAGGGCTGGAACTCCTTGTCGATCCAGGTTTGCGCCTGCTTGGCGTCGGCCAGGGCCGCATTCGACACGAGCATGGCCGCGGCCGCGAAGACCGTGAACTTCAATTTCATCGTGAATCTCCTTTTTAGTTGTCATCCGGCCTGCCATGGGCGGGCCGGTTTTTCATCTACGACGTCATACACCTAACTTGTAGCACCTGACGCAAGCGCAGCTTGTGCCAGGTGCCCTCACCCCCAACGCATTACAATTAACAACAACACAAAACTGATGGCAGCCCCGATCGCCTGCTGCATTTCCGTGAATCCCGCCCAGGCCAGGTTGACATACGCGGCCAGCAGGAGGCCGATGAACAGCCGGTCGCCGCGCGTGGTGGGCATGGGCAAAAAGCCCTTGCGCTCGATGCTGGGCGAACGGATTTGCCAGATCGTCATGCCGGCCAGCATCAGGCCGATGCCGATGAAAAAGACGGCCACTTCCGGCGTCCACGCCATCCAGCCGAACAGGCTGGCGGTGCTGTCGATATTGTTTTCCATCTCACACCCTCCCCATGGCGAAGCCCTTGGCAATGTAATGGCGGACGAACCAGATCACCAGCGCGCCGGGCACGATGGTCAGCACGCCGGCCGCCGCCAGCACGCCCCAGTCCATGCCGGCCGCCGACACCGTGCGCGTCATGGTGGCGGCGATGGGCTTGGCATTGACCGAGGTCAAGGTACGCGCCAATAACAGTTCCACCCAGCTGAACATGAAGCAGAAGAACGCCGTCACGCCCACGCCCGACTTGATCATCGGCAAGAAGATGCGGATGAAGAAGCGGGGGAAGCTGTAGCCATCGATATACGCCGTCTCGTCGATTTCCTTGGGCACGCCGGACATGAAGCCTTCGAGTATCCACACGGCCAGCGGCACGTTGAAGACCATGTGCGCCAGCGCCACGGCCAGGTGCGTATCCATCAGTCCCACCGTCGAATACAGCTGGAAGAAGGGCACGAGGAAGACGGCGGGCGGCGTCATGCGGTTGGTCAGCAGCCAGAAGAACAAATGCTTGTCGCCGACAAAGTTGTAACGCGAAAACGCATACGCGGCCGGCAAGGCCACCGTCACCGACATCACCATGTTCAGCGCCACGTAGATCATGGAATTGATGTAGCCGCTGTACCACGACGGGTCCGTGAAGATGGTCTGGTAGTTGGCGAACGTCAGCTGCTCGGGCCACAGGCTCAGCACGCCGACGATTTCCTCGTTCGTCTTGAGCGACATGTTGAGCATCCAGTAGATGGGCAACAGCGAGCCCAGCAGGAAGACGGCGAGGATGGCGCCGCTGATTTTACGGTTCATCATTTCTGGTCTCCCGTGCCGACGCGCTGCATCCACGTGTACAGTACAAAGCAGAACAGCAGGATGATGAGGAAATAGATCAGTGAGAAGGCCGAGGCCGGCCCCAGGTCGAACTGGCCCACGGCCTTTTGCGTCAGGTATTGCGACAAAAAGGTGGTGGCATTGCCCGGCCCGCCACCGGTCAGCACGAACGGTTCCGTGTAGATCATGAAACTGTCCATGAAGCGCAGCAGGACGGCGATCATCAGCACATTGCGCAGCTTCGGCAGCTGGATGTAGCGGAACACGGCCAGGCGCGAGGCGCCGTCGATGCGCGCCGCCTGGTAATAGGCGTCGGGAATGGCGCGCAAGCCCGCATAGCACAGCAGCACGACCAGGGGCGTCCAGTGCCAGATATCCATCACCATCACGGTCAGCCACGCATCGAGCGAATTGCCGTTGTAATTGTAGTCAAAGCCCAGCTGGTTCAAGGTATAGCCCATCAGGCCGATGTCGCCGCGGCCAAAGATTTGCCAGATGGTGCCGACCACGTTCCAGGGAATCAGCAGGGGCAGCGCGATGAGCACCAGCGCCAGCGACGCCTTCCAGCCGTCGGCCGGCATGCACAGGGCGATCAGGATGCCCAGCGGAATCTGGATGGCCAGCACGGAGCCGGAAAACAGCAGCTGGCGCAACAGCGCGCTGTGCAGGTCGCCGTCGAGCATGACCATGCGGAACCACTCGGTGCCGACGAACACCTTTTGCGTGGGGCTCAAGATATCTTGCACGGAATAATTAACCACCGTCATGAGGGGCAGGATGGCGGAAAAGGCCACGCACAGCAGCACGGGCAGGATCAGCAGCCAAGCGCGGCGGTTATTATCGGTTTTACCAGTATTGATCATCAGGCCACCCGCTTGTCGTTGACGTAGAACAAAGTGCGTTGCTGGGGAAAGCGCAGCCGTACAGCGTCGCCGGCGACGGCGTCGATGACGCGCAGCTTGGCCGCCACCGTGGCGCTGCCGAGGCGAAATTCGGCCAGGTAGTGCGTGCCCATGTTGCGCACGGCCGTGACCGTGGCGGCCACGGTATCGCCGCCGCCCGCTTCGCCGCTATCGCTTTCCGTCAGACACTCGACGAATTCGGGCCGCACGCCCACCGTGATCTTTCCCTGCGCGCCCAGCAGGGCCGCGCGCGCCGCGTCAGCGAGCGCCAAAGGCTGGCCCGCCACCCGCGCCACGCCATCCTCGACCGTGCAATCGAGCAAGTTCATGCCCGGGTTGCCGATGAAATAGCCGACGAACGTGTGCTCGGGTTCCTCGAACAGCGCTTGCGCGCTGCCCGTCTGCACCACTTCGCCCTGCGTCATGACGACCACCTGGTCGGCAAAGGTCAGCGCTTCCACCTGGTCGTGCGTGACGTAGATCAAGGACAATTTCAGTTCGTGGTGGATTTCCTTCAATTTTCTGCGCAGCAGCCATTTCAAATGCGGGTCGATCACCGTCAGCGGTTCGTCGAACAGCACGGCGGCCACGTCGGGGCGCACGAGCCCCCGTCCCAGCGAAATCTTTTGCTTGGCGTCCACGGACAGGCCGCTGGCGCGCAACTTCAGGTCGCCCGTCAATTCCAGCATCTGCGCCACCTGCTGCACGCGCTTTTTCACCTCGATCTCTTTCCAGCCGCGATTACGCAACGGGAACGCCAGGTTGTCGTGCACGGTCATGGTGTCGTAGATGACGGGAAACTGGAACACTTGCGCGATATTGCGGGCTTCCGTCGGCAACTGCGTGACATCCTTGCCGTCGAACAGCACCTTGCCATGCGACGGTTTCACGAGGCCGGAGATGATATTGAGCAAGGTCGTCTTGCCGCAGCCGGACGGTCCCAGCAAGGCATACGCGCCGCCGTCATGCCACGCCATGCTCATGGGCCGCAGCGCGTAGTCGGCGGCAGCCGCCGGGTTCGGTTTATAGGCGTGGGCCAGGTCGACCAGTTCGATGCGCGCCATGTCAGGCTCCCCCTGCCGTGGCTTGTCCCGGAGCGAACAGCAGGCCGCCGTCTTCCGCGAAGATCAGCAAGGCATGCGGCTGGCAATACACGGTGCAGGCGCTGCCGATTTCCAGGTTGTGCACGCCGCCGAGCTGCGCCACCAGGGCCAGTTCGCCGCGGCGCGCATGCACATAGGTTTCCGAGCCGCTGATTTCCGCCAGGTCCACCTGCGCGGCGATGGGCACGTCGCCATCGGATTGCGGCGCCAGGTGCAGGCTGTGGGCGCGCACGCCGAGGATCACGCTGCTCTGCGCGCCGAGGCGCGCGCGCTGTTCGCCGCTCAGGTGGATGGCCAGGCCATCGCCCGCCTGCGCCACGCCGTGCGCATCGATGCGGGCGGGGATCAGGTTGATGGGCGGGTCGCTGAAGGTGCGCGCCACATCGATGGAATTGGGGGCGTTGAAGACGTCGAGCGTCGGTCCCTGCTGCAGCAGGCGGCCTTCGTGCAGGACGGCCACGTGACCGCCCAGCTGCAGCGCTTCCAGTGGTTCCGTGGTGGCGTACACGACGGTCGTGCTGCCGCTGGAAAACAATTCCGTCAATTCGCGGCGCAATTCCTCGCGCAATTTATAGTCGAGGTTGACGAGCGGCTCGTCGAGCAGCAGCAAGGACGCATCCTTGATCAGCGCGCGTCCCAGCGCCGTGCGCTGCTGCTGGCCGCCCGACAGTTCGCCCGGCGTGCGCTGCAGGTAGGGCGTGATGTGCAGGCGCTCGGCCAGCGCCAGCACTTTCTCGCGTATGCGCTCTTCCGGCACCTTGCGCAAGCGCAGGGGCGAAGCGATATTGTCGTAGACGGTGAAGGCCGGATAGTTGATGAATTGCTGGTACACCATGGCCAGGTTGCGGCGGCTGACGGGCACGCCCGTCACATCGACGCCATCGGCCGTGACGCTGCCGCCGCTGGGCTTGTCCAGGCCCGCCATGACGCGCATCAGGGTCGTCTTGCCGGCACGCGTCGTGCCCAGCAAGACATTGATGGCGCCCGGCACCAGCGCCAGCGACATCGGATATAAATAGTCGTCAGCCCCCTGCTTCCTGCTGATCTTGTCCAGTACCAGTTGCACGCGCTTCTCCTCCAGTGATGTGTTCTTATTCTTCGCCGCGCCCTCTGCGGAGCACGGTCGCCAGCGTCATCTTGTTCCAGGTTACAACGGATGCTGCAACAGCCAGGCGTCGAGCCTGCCCGCCGTCTCTCGCGGCAGGTGCAAGCCCAGCTTGGAGCGCCGCCACAGGATATCGGCGGCGCTCACGGCCCATTCATGGCGCCGCAGGTAATCGACCTCCGCCGCGTACAGGCCGGCGGCGAGCTCCTCGCCCATGGCCGCCATCTCGCGCCGCCCCTCGAGCAGCAGGTGGATGCGGGTGCCGTAAGCGCGCGCATAGCGGGCCACGAGCGCCGCCGGCAGCCACGCATAGTCGCGCTGCAAGCCTTGCACGAACTGGCCAAACTCGCGCACCGCGCGGTTCTGCGGCATGCTGCCGAACACGTCGCCGCCGGGCAGGCAGGCCTGTTCCGTCCACGCCGGCCGCACATTGCCAAGCACCGGCGCCAGCAAATCGAGCGCCTCCTCGGCCAGCTTGCGAAACGTCGTGATCTTGCCGCCGAAAATGCTCAGCAGCGGCGCACCATCCTGGTCCAGCTCGAAGCGGTAATCGCGCGTGACGGCCTTGGCGTCGGCCGCCGCGTCCTCCACCAGCGGGCGCACGCCCGCATACGTCCACACCACGTCGGCAGGCTTGACGGGCTTGCTGAAATAGTAACTGGAAAGCTCGCACAAGTAACGAATTTCCTCGTCGTCGATTTCCACCTTGCCGCTGTCGCCGTGATAGTCGAGATCGGTGGTGCCGATCAGGGTGAAATCGTGCTCGTACGGAATGGCAAACACGATGCGGCCGTCCGGATGCTGGAAGATGTAGGCATGATCATGCGCGAACAGGCGCTTGACGACGATATGGCTGCCCTTGATCAATCGCAAATGCCGGCCCTGTCCGCCGGGTGCCGCCTGCTGCAGGAACTCGGCCGTCCACGGCCCGGCCGCATTGACGACGCTGCGCGCGCGCACGGACAGCGCATGTCCGTCGCCTTGCAGCAAGGTAGCCAGCCAGCCGTCGCCATCGCGCCGCAGGGCCGTGCAGCGCGTGCGCGTGAGGATGCGCGCGCCCTTCTGCGCCGCATCGACGGCGTTCAGGACCACCAGGCGCGCATCGTCGACCCAGCCATCGGAATACACGAAGCCGCGCTTGAACTCGGGCTTCAAGGGCTGGCCCGCCACGTGGCGGCGCAAGTCGATGCCGCTCGAGGCGGGCAGGATTTCGCGGCGCGCCAGCATATCGTAGAGAAACAGGCCGGCGCGTATCAGCCACGCGGGACGCTGACCCTGGGCGTGCGGCATGACGAAGCGCAAGGGCCGCATGATGTGCGGCGCCGAGCGCAGCAGCACTTCGCGCTCGATCAGCGCCTTGCGCACGAGGCCGAATTCATAGTATTCGAGGTAGCGCAAGCCGCCGTGTATCAGCTTGGTGGAGGCCGACGAGGTGTGGGAAGCGAGGTCGTCTTTTTCGCACAGCAGCACAGACAGGCCCCGTCCGGCCGCGTCGCGCGCGATGCCGGCGCCGTTGATGCCGCCGCCCACCACCAGCACGTCGCATGCGATCGTGCCTGTTGCCGCTTCCACGTCCTGCTGTGCTGCCGCCATCGGAACTCCGTGCTTGTCGGGGACGCGCTGGCGAGGAAAGACTAGGCATCGCCGGCGACTGTCGTTAAGATCGATATATAGCTAATACGAATGCAATATGAATAAGATACGCCATAATTCGAACTCATAGCAACATATTTTTAATACTATTTGTTCGTTTCTGTTCGTTTTTGACTTTTAAAGAGACAACCATGATCTTGAATCCCCGCCAGCGCCGCCTGCTCGAAGTGGTGCGCCAGAAAGTCACCATGTCGGTCGAAGAACTGGCCCAGCAGCTGGACGTGACGCCGCAGACCGTGCGCCGCGACGTCAAGCAGATGGAAGAGGCGCGCCTGCTGGCCCGCTATCACGGCGGCGTCGGCTTGCCCTCGTCCGTGGAAAACATCGATTACAGCCAGCGGCAGGTGTTCAACAGCGGGGCCAAGCGGCGCATCGCGGCCGCCGTCGCCGCGCAGGTGCCGCATGGCTGTTCGCTGTTGATCAATATCGGCACCACCACCGAGGAAGTGGCGCGCGCGCTGGGCCAGCACACGGGCTTGCACGTGGTGACGAACAACCTGAACGTGGCCGCCATCCTGGCCGACAATGCCGCCTGCGAAGTGATCGTGGCCGGCGGCGTGGTGCGCGGGCGCGACCGCGGCATCGTCGGCGAAGCCACCATCGACTTCATCCGCCAGTTCAAGGTCGACATCGGCATCATCGGCATTTCCAGCATCGACGAGGATGGCAGCCTGCGCGACTTCGACGCGCGCGAAGTGAAGGTGGCGCAAGCCATCATCGAACAGTCGCGCGAAGTGTGGCTGGTGGCCGACCAGCACAAGTTCGGCCGCAAGGCCCTCGTGCGCCTGGCCGACCTGGCCCAGGTCGACATGCTGTTTACGGATGCGCCGCCGCCGCCCCGCTTTGCCCAGGTCTTGCGCGACGCGGGCGTGAAGGTGGTGGTAGCCTGACGGCATGGGAGACGCCCTGTCGCGCAGGCAATACGCCATATGTGGGCGACTTCACTGAATGATATGAAATATTTATCAATTCGGCAAAAATGCTGTTACCATTGAGGCAACATGCGTTATTTTTTTAATCTTCCTCTCTGGTAATACGATTATTTGCTTGATATTGCTTTTTATATATCCAGAGCAAGGAAATGAAGAAACACGCATTGAGCGTAAATGATTTCCTGTGAAATCAGTGTTAGAACTACCTCAAAGCAAGCTGCGTCCCTAAACAAACCACTCGACAGCAAGTGCGAAGGCCTTAACCATGCCGGATGCGCCGCCCAGTGAAGGAAAAGAAATGAGCCATAATTTTGAAGCGGCCGCTACGCCGCAAATCTCCCATCCCAACAGCGTCGCCGTCAGCGAACTGGAAGCACACCTGGGTTACTGGCTGCGCTTCGTCTCCAACCACGTCTCCCACAGCTTCCAGAAGAAAGCCGAAGCCAATGGCGTGACGGTGTCCGAGTGGGTGGTGCTGCGCGAAATGTTCCGCCTCGGCTGCACCTCGCCCACGGTGCTGGCGCAAGTGGCCGGCATGAGCAAGGGCGCCGTATCGAAACTGATCGACCGCCTGGAAAGCAAGGGCATGGTCAGCAAATCGATCCTGCTGGCCGACCGCCGCCAGCATTCGATCGAGCTGACCACGGAAGGCGAGGCCCTGGTGCCCGTGCTGGCCGACATGGCCGACCAGAACGACGAGGAATTCTTCGGCAAGCTGCCGCGCCAGCTGCGCGACGACCTGCTCGAAGCGATGAAGGAAGTGGCGCGCACGCACCAGCTGAAAAGCGCCCCGCTGAACTGATCGCCGGCAAGAGAACAGTAATAAAAAAGGACGCCGCAGCGTCCTTTGGACTGTCCGGACCTGCGCCTCAGGCGGCGGGCGACGGCAGGGCGATGCCGATGGCGGCCGCCGCTTCCGCGTTCTCGCTGGGCGAGCCGGCCAGCACATAGCCGCGCTCGAGCAGTTTGCCCGTGTAGTATTTATTGTACAGGAAGGCCCACACGACGCCGACGATGAACATGCCGAAGCCGGCCGTGAACAGGCCGATGATCACCGTCACGACGAAGGCGCCGATAAAAGTAATGAAGTCGCCGCGAAACAGGGCCGGGAAAAAGCCGAAGAAGAACGTGGTCCACGAAAAGCCGTAAAAGCCGTCTTTCATCAAGCCCGTGTCCTTGTGCTTCATTGCAATACGAGTTGCCATTACTGTTCCTTTGTTTTTTGAAGTAGAAAAAATTCCAATTCTATTTTATCAACTTTCACATATTTCCGTGTGGAAATTTTTCTGGGCGACACGGTTTTTCCGGCTGGCAGCCGAATCCGCCTGCCGCTCCATCTGCGCTAAGATGCCGGCCTGACTCTTTTTCCGGAAAAAGCATGGCCCTGCACATCGAAACCCCTTTGCTCAACTCCCGCGCGCTGAGCCTGCTCAGCGAACGCGCCATCTGGCTCAAGCTCGAAGCGCTGCAGCCGCCTGGCTCGTTCAAGATCCGCGGCATCGGCCTGGCCTGCGAAGAATACGCGCGGCGCGGCGCCAGCCGCTTCATTTCCTCGTCGGGCGGCAATGCCGGCATCGCCGTCGCCTACGCGGGACGCCAGCTGGGCATCCCCGTCATCGTGGTGGTGCCGGAAACGACCAGCGAGCGGGCGAAGGCGCTGATCGTGCAGGAAGGCGCGCAAGTGATCGTGCATGGCGCTGCCTGGCAGGAAGCGAACGCGCTGGCGCAATCAATGCTCACGCCGCAGGACGCCTTTTTGCACCCGTTCGACGACCCGCTGCTGTGGCAAGGCCATGCCGGCATGATCGACGAAGTGGCCCGCACGGGCCTGAAGCCGGACGCCGTCGTGCTGTCGGTGGGCGGCGGCGGCCTGCTGGCCGGCGTGGCCGAGGGCTTGCGGCGCAATGGCTGGGACGACGTGGCGCTGGTGGCCGTGGAAACCGCAGGCGCGGCCTCGCTGGCCGCGGCCGTGGCCGCGCGCGAACACGTGGCCTTGCCGGCCGTGACCAGCATCGCCACCTCGCTGGGCGCGCGCCAGGTGTGCGCCCAGGCGTTCGCCATCAGCCAGACGCGCCCGCTGCACAGCGTGGTGGTGTCGGACAAGGCAGCCGTCGACGCCTGCCAGCGCTTCATCGGCGACCAGCGCCTGGTGGTGGAGCCGGCCTGCGGCGCGGCCCTGGCGGCCGTCTACGGCAAGGCGCCGCAGCTGGCGCCCTACCGCAATGTGCTCGTCATCGTCTGCGGCGGCGTGACGGCCACCGCGCAGCAGCTCGACCACTGGGCTGCCAGCCTGTAGGCAATCACGGCGGCGCGGCCGCCTCGATCAGCGCCACGCTGTCGCGGCCCTGCCCCTTGGCCTCGTACAGGGCCTGGTCGGCCAGGTCCAGCAGCTGCGCCGGCGTCAGCGCGCCGTCGCGGAAGATGGCGATGCCGATGCTGGTCGTCACCGGCAGCCCGCCGCTGCCCAGCGCGAACGGCAGGCGGATGGCGTCGATGATCTTGGCGCCGATCTGGCGCACTTCGGCCGCGCTTTTCACGCCTTCCAGGACGATCACGAATTCATCGCCGGCCAGGCGCGCCACCAGGTCGCTGGCGCGCACGCTGCGCGCCAGGCGGGCCGCGAATTCCTTCAGCACCTCGTCGCCCGCATGGTGTCCGAGGCTGTCATTGATGGCCTTGAAACGGTCGATGTCCAGGTAGGCCAGCGCCATCGGCGCGCGCGTGGCGCGCGTGCGCTGCATGCTTTGCGCAAGCTGTTCATCGAAGCGGCGCCGGTTGGCGATGCCCGTCAGGGTATCGGTGGCGGCGGCAAACTGCAGCGCCGTGTGCGCCGCCTTGACCTTGGTGATCTCGTGGATCAGCCCATACACGCCCTCCACCGCGCCGCTCTCGCCCACATCGGGTACATAGCTGGTCTGGAAGGCGCGCCGCCCCCCGTCCCCCTCGCCATCGATGGTGAATTCATATTCGACCTCTTCGCCCGCAAAGGCGCGCTGCAGGTACTGCTCGCGCAGCTGGTAGGCTTCTTCGCCCAGCACCTCGCGGATCGACTGCATCAGGCTTTCCTGCTGCGAGCGGCCGAACCATTTTTCAAACGTCGCATTGATGAACTGGTAGCGGTGCTCGCGGTCGATGTACACGATCACCACGGGCACGTGGTCCGTCAGCAGCTTCAATCGCCGTTCGCTGTCGCGCGTCTGCGCCTCGGCGATTTCGCGCTCGGCCACCAGCGAGTAAAAATCGCGGCTCAAGTCGCCGATTTCGTCGCGCCGCTCGATTTGCAGCACCTCGATGCCGAGGCGCTGGCGGCGGATCTGGTGCACCTGGCGGCGCAAGCGCTCCAGCGGCTGCAACAGGCGCAGCACCACGCGCCAGCCGGCCAGCCCCGCCAGCGCCGCCAGCAGCACGGCGGCCAGCAGGATCTTGCTGCGGATCGCATGCAGCGGCGCGAAGGCGTCGCGCATGGGGTAGACGGAAGCCAGTATCCAGCCCGTCGAGGCGATGCGCTGGTAGGCAAACAGGGCGTCGACGCCGCTCGTCGTGGTGCCGGTCAGCCAGCCCTCGTAGCCCTGCATGGCGCGCCGCGTGGGTATGCTGATCGGGCCATGCGCCTCGATATGCTGCATGATGCGCGACTTGTCGGGATGCTCGACGATGATGCCGGCATCCGTCATGATGTACAGGTAGCCGCCCGTGCCCGGCTTGAGTGCTTCGAGGCGGCCCAGGAAATCGGGCTGGCGCAGGTTGACGCTGGCCGCCAGCACGTAGCGCACGGCGCCCTGCGCATCGAACACGGGCTGCGTCACGACCACGATGGGCATGCCGGAAATGCTGCCATTGAGCGGCGCGGAAATGACGGAACGCCTGGTCGCCAGCGTCTGCTCGAAATAAGAACGGCCTTTCAGGTTCAGCCCCGCCTGCGGCTTGAAGGGGCTCAGGCTGGCCAGCAGGGAACCATCGGCGGCGACCACGCCGGCCGTGAAAAACTCCGTCCCCAGCACCGTTTGCGCGGCCAGGAAGCGCTGCAGGCCGGCGCCGTCATGCACGCCGCTGGCCGCCAGGCTGTCGGCGATCACGCGCAGCACGTTGCGCTTGGCATTGAGTTCCTCGTCGATGAAAACGGCGGCGCTGGCCAGCGACACGTACTGCTGCCGTCCCGTCACGTCGCGCATGCCGCGTTCGGCCACGGCCAGCGTGGCCAGCGCCAGCAGCGCCACGGCGCCCAGCACCAGCAGGAAGACGACCACGCTCATGCGCGCCTTCAGGCTGGCGGGCAGGCGCCGGCGCAGCCATTTTCGCCAGGTCGTCACGATTGCCGCTGCAGGTGCCGGCAAATCCGCTCGACCGATTCGTCCAGCGCCAGCGCCTGCGTATCGAGCGTCAGCGCGGCCGACAACGGCGCTTCATAGGGCGCGGATATGCCCGTAAATTGCGCAATCTGCCCCGCGCGCGCCTTCGCATACAGGCCCTTGGCATCGCGCGCCTCGCACACGTCGAGTGGCGTGCTGACATGCACTTCGATGAAATTGCCTGCGCCGATGATGCTCGCGGCCATGGCACGGTCGGCGCGGTACGGCGAAATGAAGGCCGCGATGACATGCACGCCCGCCATGTTCATCAGGCGGGCCACTTCGGCCGTGCGGCGGATATTTTCATGCCGGTCGGCCGGCGTGAAACCCAGGTCGCGGTTCAGGCCATGGCGCAGCTGGTCGCCATCGAGCACGGCGACGGCGCGCCCCTCGGCTTGCAAGCGGTGTGCCAGCGCATGGGCGATACTGGTCTTGCCGGCGCCGCTCAGGCCCGTCAGCCAGACAGTGGCCGGCGCCATCCCTGTGTAATCCCTCATCTTGTCTCCCCGACTCTGTGAGGGCGAATATAACAAAGGCAGCCGGAAAAAGACAGTCGCGGGGAGCAGCGCGACGCATGCAGCCTACGGCAAGGCTACGGCGCGCTCTGCGCCAGCGTTTCGGCCAGGGTGACGGCCAGCAGCTGGCGTATCTCCGGCACGCAGGAACCGCAGTTGCCGCCCGCCTTTACGCAAGCCGTCACCTGCGCCGCGGTCGTCAGTCCTTTTTCGCGGATGGCGGCGCAGATGGTGTTGCGCCCCACGCCAAAGCACGAGCAGACGGTGGGACCGGCGTCCACTCCCTTGCCGATCGGCTGGCCCAGCAGCACGCCGGCGCGGTCGGCCGCATCCATGAGCGGATGCGCAAACAGGCCCGCCAGCCAGGCGCGCGACGGCAGGTCGGGCCGCGGCGAAATGAACACGCACTGTTCGATGCGCCCCGCCTCCAGGTGCACGGCGCGATACACGCCGGCGCTGGCGTCGGCATAATCGAGCCAGTCGGCGTCGGGGTCCGCCACGCCGAGCAGGGAACGCGCCCAGGCGCCCAGGTCATCGACGCGCTGGCGCCCGGCCAGCTCGTAGCGCAGGAACTGCTCGCCCTGGATGCGCGTCCAGTGCGCCACGCCGTCGAGGTTCAGCGGCGTGCGGCTCAGGACAAACGCATGCCAGTGCACGCGGAACTGCTCGATGCGCACGGGCGTATGCTTGAATTCCGGCTCGCCCGATACCGGATCGACCACCGGGTTGACGACGGCGCCCACGCGCGCGTCGGAGGCATTCGCATCGCTCCAGTGGATCGGCACGAAGACCTGCCCGCGCGCGATGCCGCCGCCATGCACGACCCTGGCCACCATCGCGCCCCAGGCACTGGAAACGCGCGCCAGCTCGCCTTCGCGCACGCTGTACAGCAGCGCATCCTGCGGGTGGATGTCGATGAACGCCTCGGCCACATGGTCCGACAGCCTGGCCGCCTTGCCCGTGCGCGTCATGGTATGCCACTGGTCGCGCACCCTGCCCGTGTTCAGGATCAGCGGATAGTCTTCGTCCGGCGCATGGCGCGGCGCGCGCGGCGCCGTCGGCACGAAACGCGCACGGCCGTCCGCATGCGCGAAGCGGCCATCGCCGAACAGGCGCGCCCGGCCCTGCGGCCACTGCTGCGGCAACAAGCCATCGTACTGCGCGTCACTCAGCCCCACCAGATGCGACAAGTTGAACAGGCGCGCCGTTTCCGCCTCGTTGCGGAAGGCGGACAGGCGCGCATGCTCGTCGAAAATGGCCTGCGGCGCCGCGAAATCGAAACCGACATAGCCCATGCGCGTGGCCACGGCGCACAGCACCTGCCAGTCGGCGCGCGCCTCGCCCGGCGCCGGCAAGAAGGCCCGCTGGCGCGAGATGCGCCGCTCGGAATTGGTCACCGTGCCATCCTTCTCGCCCCAGCCCAGGGCGGGCAGCAGCACGTCGGCGTGGGCATTCGTGTCCGCCTGCGCGCTGATGTCGGACACCACCACCAGCTCGCATTGGGCCAGCGCGCGGCGCACCTGGTCGGCGTCCGGCATGCTCACCAGCGGATTGGTGGCGATGATCCACACGGCCTTCACCGTGCCCGCCTCGATGGCGTGGAACAGGTCCACCGCCTTCAGGCCTGGCTTGCTGGCGATGCGCGGCGCATCCCAGAACGTTTGCACGGTGTCGCGGTGCAGCGGGTTGTCCAGCTCCAGGTGCGCCGCCAGCATGTTGGCCAGACCGCCCGCTTCGCGCCCGCCCATGGCGTTCGGCTGGCCCGTCAGCGAGAATGGCCCCATGCCGGGCTGGCCGATACGGCCCGTGGCCAGGTGGCAGTTGATGATGCTGTTGACCTTGTCCGTGCCGCTGGAAGACTGGTTCACGCCCTGCGAAAAGGCGGTGACGACCTTGCGCGTGGCGGCGAAGTCGCGGTAGAACGCCAGCAAGGCGTGCGGATCGACCTTGCATATCTTCGCCACCTGCAGCGGATCGCCGCAGTCCACGTGCGCGGCCGCCAGCGCCTCGTCCAGGCCGCGGCTGTGCTGGGTGACGAAAGCATCGTCGACCATGCCTTCGCGCGCCAGATGGCACAGCAAGCCGTTGAACAGCCACACGTCCGTGCCGGGCTTCACCGGCAGGTGCACATCGGCCAGCTCGCAGGTGGCCGTGCGGCGCGGGTCGATCACCACCAGTTTGACTTCGGGCCGGCGTTCCTTCAGGCGCGCGATACGCTGGAACAGGATCGGGTGGCACCAGGCCGTGTTCGACCCCACCAGCACGATCATGTCGGCCAGCTCCAGGTCGTCGTAGCAGCCTGGCACGATGTCTTCGCCGAATGCGCGCTTGTGGCCGGCCACGGCCGACGACATGCACAGGCGCGAATTGGTGTCGATATTCGCGCTGCCCACGTAGCCTTTCATGAATTTATTGGCCACGTAATAATCTTCCGTCAGCAGCTGACCCGAGACATACAGGGCCACCGCATCGGGCCCGTGGGCGTCGATGATGGCGCGCAGGCCGCCGGCCACCTTGTCGAGCGCGGCATCCCAGGACACGCGCCGCAACTCGCCATCGACGCGCACCTGCGGCTGCAGCAAACGGTTCTCCAGCCCCAGGGTATCGCCCAGCGCCGAGCCTTTCACGCACAGGCGACCCTGGTTGGCCGGGTGGCTGCCGTCGCCGGCGATGCGGATGGCGCCGTCGGGCAGGCGTGTCGCTTCCACGCCGCAGCCGACGCCGCAATACGGGCAGGTGGTTTTCACGGGCATGCAGCTGGTCATGGGGTTTCCTGTCATGCGGCCTGGGCGCACAAGGCCTGGCCAAACAATAAATGGGCGCGCAGCTTGCTGATGTCGCGGCGCTGCTGGATCAGGTCGAAATACCAGGGGCCGTCCTGCACGTCGCCATACAGCACGGCGCCGGCCAGGCGGCTGCCCTGCACCACCAGGCGCTTGTAGACGCCGCGGTGCGGATCGCGCAGCACCAGGTCTTCGCTGCCCTCGCCGCCGATGATGTCGCCCGCCGAATACAGGTCGATGCCCGTCACTTTCAATTTGGTGGCGCTGGCCTGCTGCACATAGCGCCGGTGGCCCGCGCCGGCCAGGTGCGCGCCGCAGACGCGCGCCTGCTCCCAGATGGGCGCCACCAGGCCGAAGGTGGCGCGCCGGTGCTGCACGCATTCGCCAACGGCGTAGACGCGCGGATCGTAGCTTTGCAGGCAGTCGTCGACGACGATGGCGCGTTCGCAGTGCAGGCCTGCCGCCTGCGCCAGCGCGATGTTCGGCCGCACGCCGGCCGTCATCACCACCAGGTCGGCGGGAATGCTGCTGCCGTCCGCGAACTGCACGCCCTCGACGCGCCGCGTGCCCGTGATCGCGCTGGTGCTCGCGTGCATCAGGAAACGTAGGCCGCGCGCTTCCAGCGCCGTTTTCAGCAGCATCGATGCGGGCGCATCCAACTGCTGGTTCATCAGGCTGCCGCTCATGTGCACCACCGTGACGTCCATCCCCTGGCGCTGCAAGCCGTTGGCCGCCTCCAGCCCCAGCAAGCCGCCGCCGATCACCACCGCATGCCGGTGCTGGCGCGCCGCGCGCAGCATGGTGTCGACATCGTCGATATCGCGAAAGCCGATCACGCCCGGCAGCTGGTGGCCCGGCACGGGCACGATGAACGGCGTCGATCCCGTGGCCAGCAGCAGGCGGTCGTAGCGCACCTCGATGCCGGACAGGGCCTGTACCGTGCGCGCCTGGCGGTCGATGCGCACCACCGGGTCGCCCGCGTGCAGGGTGATGCCGTGCTGCGCATACCAGTCGCGCGTGTGCAGCATGATGTCGTCCACCGTCTTTTCGCCGGCCAGCACCGGGGACAGCAAGATGCGGTTGTAATTGCCGTGCGGTTCGGCGCCGAACACGGTGATGTCGTACAGCTCGGGCGCGAGTTTCAGCAATTCCTCGACCGTGCGCATGCCGGCCATGCCGTTGCCGACGACGACCAGGGACGGCCGCGCGGGCGCGTTCACAGCGCCACCCACACCATGTCGGCAAACACGCGCGCGGGCCAGGTGGCGACGGAATGCTCGGGCGCTTCCAGGCACTCGCCGCTGGCCAGGTCGAAATGCTGCTTGTAGATGGGCGAGGCGACGACGATGCGTTCGCCGATGCTGCCCACCAGCCCCCGCGACAGCACCGAGGCGCCCGCGTTCGGGTCCACATTGTCGATGGCGTACACGCGCGGCGCGGCATCGCCGACGCGGAACACGGCCACATGGCGCCCGTTCAGCAAGGCGCACACGCCCGTATCGGGCACGATGTCGGCCAGCGGGCAGATCGCCATCCAGTTGTCGGCGGTGACGCCGGAAAGTTCGTTAATCGCGTTCATGGCTCAAGCCTCCACGGCAAGGATGGGGATCACGCCGTTGCGGCGCTCGCCCGGCGTGGCGGGACGGATCTGGCCCCGCTCCTCGACAAACACCACGTTCTCGTCGTTCTTGTCGCTGTTGACGAAATGGCGGAAGCGCTGGCGCACGGCGGGGTCCGTGACGGCCGCTTGCCACTCGCAGGCATAGGTGTCGACCACGTGCTGCATGTCCGCCTCCAGTTCGTGGGCCACGCCCAGGCTGTCGTCGATGACGACACGCTTCAGGTAATCGAGCCCCCCTTCGAGGTTGTCGCGCCACACGCTGGTGCGCTGCAGGCGGTCGGCCGTGCGCACGTAGAACATCAGGAAGCGGTCGACATAGCGCACCAGGGTCGCCTCATCGAGGTCGGACGCCAGCAGTTCCGCGTGGCGCGGCTTCATGCCGCCATTGCCGCACACGTACAGATTCCAGCCCTTTTCCGTGGCGATCAGGCCGATGTCCTTGCCCTGCGCCTCGGCGCATTCGCGCGTGCAGCCGGAGACGCCGAATTTGATCTTGTGCGGCGTGCGCAAGCCCTTGTAGCGGTTTTCCAGTTGAATCGCAAAACCCACGCTGTCGGCCACGCCGTAACGGCACCAGGTGGAGCCGACGCACGATTTCACCGTACGCAGCGACTTGCCGTAGGCGTGGCCCGATTCGAAGCCGGCCGCGATCAGCTCTTCCCAGATGGCCGGCAGCTGGTCGACGCGCGCGCCGAACAGGTCGACGCGCTGGCCGCCCGTGATCTTGGTGTACAGGCCGTATTTTTTCGCCACCGTGCCCACGGCGATCAAGCCGTCGGCCGTCACCTCGCCGCCGGGCATGCGCGGCACGACGGAATACGTGCCATCCTTCTGGATATTGCCGAGGAAGTAATCGTTGCTGTCCTGCAGGCTGGCGTGCACGGGAGACAGCACGAAATCGTTCCAGCAAGAGGCGAGGATATTCGCCGCCACGGGCTTGCACACGTCGCAACCGAGTCCCTGGCCATGTGCGGCCAGCAGTGCACCGAAGCTGCGGAGCTTGCCGACGCGCACCAGGTGGTGCAGCTCCTGGCGCGAATACGCAAAGTGCTCGCACACATGGTTATTGACGGCCAGGCCCTGCTTCTGCATTTCCGCCTTCATGATCTGCGTCACCAGGGGCACGCAGCCGCCGCAGGCCGTGCCCGCCTTGGTGCAGCTTTTCAGGGCGCCGATCGTAGTGGCGCCGCCGGCGACGGCCGCGCACAGCGCGCCTTTCGACACGTCGTTGCAGGAGCAGATTTGCGCCGACTCGGGCAAGGCGTCCACGCCTAGGCCGACTTTTTGCTGTCCATCGGCTTGCGGCAGGATGAGGAATTCCGGCGACGCCGGCAGCTCGATCTTGTTCAGCATCATCTGCAGCAAGGTGCCGTATTCGCTGGCGTCACCCACCATCACGCCGCCCAGCAGGTATTTGCCGCAATCGGAGACGACGATCTTCTTGTAGATCTGCTTGCGCTCGTCCATGAACTGGTAGGAGCGGCTGCCCGGCGCATTGCCGTGCGGGTCGCCCAGGCTGGCCACGTCCACGCCCATCAGTTTGAGCTTGGTGCTCATGTCGGCGCCCTTGAACGATGCCTCGCCCTCCTCCTGCAGCACGTGGCGCGCGCAAATGCGCGCCATTTCATAGCCGGGCGCCACCAGGCCGAAGACCAGGCCGCCCCACAGCGCGCATTCGCCGATGGCGTAAATGTCGGGATCGGAGGTGACGCAGCTGTCGTCGATGGCGATGCCGCCGCGCGGCCCCACTTCCAGGCCGCAGGCGCGCGCCAGTTCGTCGCGCGGGCGGATGCCGGCCGAAAAGACGATCATGTCCGCTTCCAGGTGGCTGCCGTCGGCAAACTGCATGCGGTGCGTGGCGGATTCGCCGTCGACGATGGCCAGCGTGTTCTTTTGCGTGTGCACGGTCACGCCCAGTTCCTCGATCTTGCGGCGCAGGACGCGCGCGCCGCCCTCGTCGACCTGCACGGCCATCAGGCGCGGCGCGAATTCCACCACGTGGGTGTCGAGTTTCAAATCGCGCAGCGCCTTCGCGCATTCGAGGCCCAGCAGCCCGCCGCCGATCACCACGCCCGTGGCGGACTTGGCGCCCCAGGCCAGCATGGCTTGCAGGTCTTCGATGGTGCGGTAGACGAAGCAGCCGTCGCGATCCTTGCCCGGCAGCGGCGGCACGAACGGCGTCGAGCCGGTGGCAAATACCAGCTTGTCGTAGGGGAGCACCTCGCCCGTGCTGGCGGTGACGGTCTTTGCCGCGCGGTCGATGCCGATGGCGCGCGCATTGAGTTTCAGCACCAGGTTAGCCTTGTCGAAGAAGCCGGGCGCCACCAGCGACAGCTCGTCGGCCGATTTGCCGCTGAAAAATTCGGACAGGTGCACCCTGTCGTAGGCGGGGCGCGGCTCTTCGCACAGCACGGTGACTTGCAGCTGCGGCGCATGCTCCAGCGCCAGGCGCTCGAGGAATTTGTGTCCGACCATGCCATGGCCGAGGACGACGATCTTCAGGGGGTGGTTCATCGCTGTCTCCTCAGGCCGCGGCCATGTTTGGTTCGGCCGCCTCGCGGGTAAAGCGCACGGCGATGGCGCACAGGGCAGAGAGCACCACCAGCACGCTGAGGATGATCAGGGTCTGGCGGATGTCGCCCGTGCCCTTCATCAGGAAGCCGGCCGCCACGGCGCCCACATTGCCGCCCGCGCCGATGATGCCGGCCACGCCGCCCAGGGCGCGGCTGTCGATGAAGGGCACCAGCGCGTAGGTGGCGCCGCACGCCATGTGGGTGAACAGGCCGAAGACCAGCATGGCGATGACGGCCCAGGTGACGCTGTCGACCTTGGCAAACCACAGCAAGCCCACGCCTTCGCCTATCATCAGCATGAACAGCAGGGTCACGCGGCTGTTCAGGTTGCCGCGCAGGGCCAATTTATCCGACAGCCAGCCGCCCAGGGCGCGGGCAAACAGGGCCAGCAGGCCGAAGCTGCCGGCGGCCAGGCCGGCGGACTTGAGCGACAGGCCGAAATGGTCGACGTAATAGACGGCGGCGATGTTGTGGATGAAGATCTCGATGCCGAAGCAGGCGCCGTAGGTGACGAACAGCAGCCACACGCGATAGTTGCTGCTGGCCGCCTTGAAGCTGTCCCAGCCGCCCTTTTTTCCACCCTCGATGGCCGCGCCGGCCGCGCGCAAATCCGAATAATTTCCTTCCGGGCAATCCTGTGTATAGCGCCAGTACAGCGCGGCCATGACCAGCATCAAGACGCCCGGCACCAGCAAGGCCACGCGCCAGCCCAGCGATTCGGACACGCCCAGCATCAGCACGGCACCGAGCAGCAGCGGCATCAGCGCCTGCGCCGCGCCCCCGCCCGCATTGCCCCAGCCGGCGGCGGCCGCATTCGCCGTGCCGACGACCCTGGGCGCGAACATCACGGAGGTGTGATATTGCGTGATGACAAAACTGGCGCCCACGGCGCCGATGCCCAGGCGGAAGAACAGAAAGCTTTCATAGCTTTGCGAAGCGGCCACGCCCAGCACGGGAATGGCGCCCAGCAGCAGCAAGCCCGTATACGTCTTGCGCGGGCCGTAGCGGTCGCACAATGGCCCGACGATCAGGCGCACGAGGATGGTGATGGCGACGGCCGCGATATTGATATTCGCCACTTGCGCCAGGGACAGGCCAAATTCGCCCTTGATGACGGGCATCAGGGGCGCGCAGGCGAACCAGGCGAAGAAACACACGAAAAATGCCATCCACGTCAGGTGGAATGCGCGCATGGGCGGCGTGGCGAGGGAGAAGAGCGCGATGCGCGTTGCTTTTTGGCTGGCCATGATGGTTCCCGAAGTATCCCGTTAATCACAAAAATACAAAACGGCGCCCGCCCCTGCCGATGAGAATCAGCCTGGGCGGACGCCGTTGTCCATGTGGTCCGTCGTTGGACCGTTGTGTTCAGGGGATCGCCGTTGATCCGTATCTCCTGTTTAGCAAGCGCCGTGCCAGACCGGTTCCGGGGCAACCAGGCGCTCTGGCCCCAAACTGCACGGGCTTTGCGCCAGATCATGGCCGATGGCGGTGCAAACACGCCACTTGTTGGTGCATGCGGGGAACCGCCAGGGATCACGCTTGTCTAAATATTATCAACAGCAAGAAGCGGGAGGGCCAAATGCGTGGCCAACTCTGCGGGCAACTCTGGCGGCAAGCCAAATGGGTGGCGTGCGCGTGCATCGGCGTCTTCATGCTTGTCTGGAGCAATAGCGCCGCAGCGCAAGCGGCGCTGGCGCCGGTACCGCTTGCTGGCAGCGTCGAGCCCGGCGAGCATAGCGAGCTCGATGCGACGGTGCAAGCGCCCTTCCACGCCGCGCCCGGCGCCCGCGCCACGCAGGCGCGCACCTTCATCGTGCGCCTCGCCTATCCTGGCGGCATAGGCCGCACTGCTGAAAGTGGCGACACAGGGGGCACTGGCCGCGCTGCCGGTTCTGGCGACACGGCGGGCGCGGCGGGCGTGGGCGCCGTCGGCAGCGCCGGCGCTGCCGGCAGCGTGGGCAGCGCGGGCGCCCTTCCGGCACACATGGCACACCCGGTCGCCTGGCGCCTGACCCTGTCGGGACCCGGCCCGCAGGGGGCGGTGCGGCGCCAGTGGTCGGGACGCGCAAGCGTCGGCGCCCGCACCGTGAGCCTGGCGCTGCCCTGGGATGGCCGCGCCGACGCCGATGCGCGCGGGCGGCGCGCGCAGGTCGCCGACGGCTTGTACCAGCTGCGCCTGCTGGCCGTGGCGGACCCCGGCACGCCGCAGGAAGCGCAGGTGGAGCAGCAATGGCAAATCCTGGTGCAGCGGGGACGCAGCGCGGCACCGCGCGTGCCCGCCTTCCATACCGGACTGCAACAGTTGCCCAGCCTCGATGGCCAGGCGGACTACCGCATCGCCTACGCCAACCTGCACAGCCAGACGCGCCACAGCGATGGCGGCGCGGCACTCGACGCCTGCCGCGGCGCGCAGGAGCCGCAGACGGCGCCCTTCGGCCCCATCGATGCCTATCTGTATGCGCAACACCATGGGCTGGACGTGCTGCTGGCGTCCGAGCACAATCATATGTATGACGGTTCGGACGGCACGAATCCACTCGCCAATCCTGCCGAAGCGAAAGCCCTGTACCAGACGGGCCTGGCCGAAGCGGCGGCCTATACGGCCGCCCACCCCGGCTTCCTGGCCCTGTACGGCATGGAATGGGGCGTCATCAACAAGGGCGGCCACCTGAATCTCTTCAACAGCGACCAGCTGCTGGGCTGGGAAAAAAATGCCCGCGGCGAACTGCTGGCCGACGTGGAGACGCCCAAGGGCGACTACGCGGCCCTGTACGCGCTGATGCGCGAGCGCGGCTGGCTGGGCCAGTTCAACCACCCTGCCTACGCTGGCCAGTTTCTCGTCAACGGCCAGCCGCTCGGCTATACGCCCGATGGCGATGCCGCCATGGTGTTGTGCGAGGTGATGAACACGTCCGCGTTTTCCACGAATGAGCAGGAAACGGAAAACCGGCGCAGCAATTACGAGGCGGCCTGCAACCGGGCCCTGGCGGCCGGCTACCACGTGGCCTTCAGCAGCAACCAGGATAACCACTGCGCCAACTGGGGCGCGGCATATGGCAACCGCACGGCCGTGCTGGTGGCCAGCCCGGCTGCCGGCACGCCCCTGTCACGCGACAGTTTCCTCGAGGCGCTGCGCGCGCGCCGCGTGTTTGCCACCATGGACAAGCACGCGCAACTGCTGTTTACGGCCAATGGCAAGCTGATGGGAGAGCGCTTCGACAATCGCGGGCCGCTGCACCTGGCCACCAGTTTCAGCAACAGCGCCGGGCGGCAAGCGGCTGTCGTTGCCATTTTCCACGGCGTGCCAGGCAGCAATGGCTCCGTCACACAAATATCGGAGCAGGCCGAGCTCACCGTCACGCCCGCGTCCGGCCCCCACTTCTATTACGCGCGGCTGACGCAGGACGATGGCAATATCGTCTGGTCGGCGCCCGTGTGGGTCAATCAACTGCCCGAATGAGTACCTGATGTCGTCACCGACACCGTTTCATGGAACTGCGGCGGCGCATGCCGCGCCATCAACCCGACCACCCAGTCGATGAAGACGCGCAGCTTCATGCTGACATGGCGATTCGGCGGATAGGCGAGGTACAGTGGCATGGGAGCGATCTGCCAGCCGGCAAACAGGGGAATCAGGGCCCCGGTCGCCACATGCGCCCTGGCCATGTAGTCCGGCAGCCACAAGGCGCCCAGCCCCGCCAGCCCTGCCGCCAGGTAAGCGTTGCCATCGTCTATCGACAGCACGTACTGGCCCCGGATCGTCACGCTCTTGCCACCCTGCCGCATCACGGCGCAGTAAGCATTGCCGCCATGCCCCCAGCGAAAGCGCACGATACGGTGCTGCGCGCCGTCCAGTTCCTGCGGATGGCTGGGCGTGCCGGCGCGCCGCAGATACGCGGGCGCGGCGTACACGGCCAGCTGCAAGTCGCCGATCTTGCGCGCCATCAGGGACTGGTCGCGCAGCTCGCCACCGCGGATGACGCAATCGACGTTATCGCCTATCACGTCGACCATGCGGTCGCTGGCGCCCATGTCCAGCTGGATGTCCGGGTAGCGGGCGTGAAACTGCGGCAGCGCCGGCACCAGCAGCAGGCTGGCAAGCGGACTGGGCACGTCCACCCGCAGCTGGCCGCGGGGCAGCGCGGCGGCGCCGGGCAAGCTGGCTTCAAGTTCGTCCAGGGTGGCCAGCACCTGCACGATGCGCTCGTAATAAGCGGCGCCATCGGCCGTGACATTGACCTTGCGCGTCGTGCGGTTCAGCAACTTCAAGCGCAGCCGCGCCTCGAGCTGCTGCACCAGCTGCGTCACGCTCGTGCGGCTCATGTGCAAGGTATGGGCCGCACGGGTAAAACTGCCCGTCTCGACCACCCGCACGAAGGCCCGCATCGTATCCAACTTGTCCATCATCACCTCCGCATCCCGATTGTTTGGATTATACAAACAGTCATGAGGGAGTTTCCCCCTTTATCTGTACGGCTGCCGCCGCTAAAGTTCTATCCAGGCCGCCGTCGGGCGGCAACCTTCAGGGAGCCATGCCATGAGTAATGCAATGACCACACGCGACGTCGTCTTTCCGCCCGGACGCCAGGCGCTGTACGACAAAAACCGCTATTCACCCGCCGTGCGGGCCAATGGCTTGTTGTTCGTCTCCGGCCAGGTGGGCAGCCGCGCGGACGGCACGCCGGAACCCGGACTGGAAGCCCAGGTCAGGCTGGCGTTCGACAACCTGAACGCCATCCTGCACGCCGCCCGCTGCACCTTCGACGACGTGGTCGACGTGACCGTCTTCATCGTCGATCCGCAAGCGACGTTCCAGCGCATCTGGGACATCGTACAGGCCGAGTACTGGGGTGACGCCCCCCATCCCACCGTCACGGCCGTGGGCGTCACGTGGCTGTACGGTTTCCAGTTCGAGATCAAGGTGGTGGCGAAGTTGCCCAGCTAGCGCGGCAGGCCGGGAAATACGCGCCGCAGAATAGCCGCAGAATATACGGCTGGGCGGGCGAGCGGAAAATATTATAGGAAAAACATGCCGTCTCTTTACTAATATCCTCGACATACTGGTTCCCCGCAGCAATCCGTGGCACCATGGGTGCGCCGTTTTGCCTGCAACGCGGCCTCCATCGGACCAACAAGGAACCCCCATATGTCGTCATATCGCACCTTCGCCGGCAGCATGCTGTTCGGCCTGGCCGCAGCGGGCATCGCCCATGCACAGGCGCCCGCCCCTGCTGCCGCCCCCGCCGATCCCTACCTGTGGCTGGAAGAAGTCCTCGGCGACAAGCCGCTGGCCTGGGTCAAGCAGCACAATGCCGTCAGCGTCAAGGAACTGGAAAGCCAGCCCGGCTTCCCTGCCCTGCAGGCGCGCCTGAAAACCATCCTCAATTCCAAGGAGCGCATCCCCTACGTCAGCAAGGAAGGCGCGTATTACTATAATTTCTGGCGCGACGCCCAGCACGTGCGCGGCATCTGGCGCCGCACCACGCTGGCGCAGTACCAGCAGGCGGAACCCGTGTGGGAAACCGTGATCGACCTCGACCAGCTGGCTGCCGGCGAGCAGGAAAACTGGGTGTGGGGCGGCGCCTCCTGCCTGTATCCGAAGGGCGAGCGCTGCCTCATTTCCCTGTCGCGCGGCGGCGGCGACGCCAAGGTCATCCGCGAATACGATGTGGCCAAGCGCGCGTTTGTCGACGGCGGCTTCAACCTGCCGGAAGCGAAGGGCAGCGCCAGCTGGATCGACGAGAACACGCTGTTCGTCTCCACCGACTTCGGCCCCGGCTCGATGACCAGTTCCGGCTACCCGCGCATCATCAAGCAGTGGCGGCGCGGCACGCCGCTGGCGCAGGCGCAGATGGTGTATGAAGCCAAACCCGATGACCTGAGCGCCGGCGCCTACAAGGATTTCACGCCCGGCTACGAACACCAGTTCGTCGAGCGCCAGATCGATTTCTATAGCGGCGAAATGTTCCTGCGCGAGGGCGCGAACCTGAAGAAAGTGCCGAAGCCGGACGACGCCACGGCCTTCACCGTGCGCGACCAGCTGGTCATCACCCTGCGCTCGGACTGGAAGGTCAACGGCAAGACCTATCCGCAGGGCGCGCTGCTGGCCACGGATTTCCATGCCTTCATGCAGGGCAAGCAGGACCTGGAAGTGCTGTATGCGCCGAGCGCCACGTCCTCGCTGGACAATGTCACGGCGACCAAATCGGCCATCCTCGTGACGACCCTGGACAAGGTCAAGAACCGCCTGACGGAATTGCGCCATGTGGATGGCAAGTGGCTGCGCCGCGCCGTCGACGCGCCCGCGCTGGGCACCCTGGCCGTCAGCGCGCTCGACCCGGTCGACTCCGACCAGTACTTCCTGACGGTGACTGACTTCCTCAATCCGACCACGCTGTACCTGGGCACCGCGCAAAGCGACCAGCGCACGAAAATCAAGTCGCTGCCCGCCTTCTTCGACGCCGCGCCGTACAAAGTCGAGCAGTTCGAATCGACGTCGAAGGATGGCACGAAAGTGCCCTACTTCGTCATCATGAACAAGGCGACGAAATTCAACGGCAGCAACCCCACCGTGCTGTATGGCTATGGCGGCTTCGAAGTGTCGCTGAAACCGAGTTACAGCGGCATCATCGGCGAAGCATGGCTGAACAAGGGCGGCGTGTACGTGCTGGCGAATATCCGCGGCGGCGGCGAATTCGGCCCGCGCTGGCACCAGGCGGCGCTGAAGGAAAACCGCCAGCGCGCCTACGACGATTTCATCTCGGTGGCGCAGGACTTGATCAAGCGCAAAGTCAGCAGCCCGCGCCACCTGGGCATCATGGGCGGCAGCAATGGCGGCCTGCTGACGGGCGCCGTCCTGGTGCAGCGGCCTGACCTGTTCAACGCCGTCGTCAGCCAGGTGCCCTTGCTCGACATGCGTCGCTACCACAAGATGCTGGCGGGCGCCTCGTGGATGGGAGAATACGGCGACCCGGATGTGGCCGAACAATGGGCTTACATCAGCAAGTACTCGCCCTACCAGAACGTCTTCAAGGACAAGAAATATCCACGCGTGCTGTTGACCACCTCGACGCGCGACGACCGCGTCCACCCCGGCCATGCGCGCAAGATGGTGGCGAAGATGGAAGAGCAGGGTCACGACGTGCTGTACTGGGAAAACACGGAAGGCGGCCATGCGGGCGCCGCCAACAACGACCAGCAGGCGCAGATGTGGGCGCTGACCTACACCTTCCTGCTCAAGCAGCTGAAGTAAGCCCGGCGCGCGCGGCCTGACGCGCCGCCCGTACGCGCAAACGCCTGCGCCGGAGCCTCCGGCGCAGGCGTTTTTTTCTGCTGGAATCGTTTATTTGGCCTGCGCGCTGGGACGCTCGGCGATGCGGTCGCGGTAAGCCTGCAGATGCTGCAAGCCTTCCGCACCCGGCTTGTATTTCATCAGGCCGCGCGCAAACTCCAGCGCGCAGAAGGCCGTGATATCGGCGATGGTGAAGCGGTCGCCGGCGATATATGGCTGGCTGGCCAGCAGCTGGTCGAGCCACTGCGCCGTCTCGCGCATTTTCGCGCCCTGCGCCGCGCCGAAGTCGGGGAACTGCGGGTTTTCCAGCGCCACCAGGGCCGGATGGCTGTGGCGGATGCAGTTGGCGATGCCCATGAACAGGTGCAGTTCCACCCTGCGGTCGGCCATTTCGATGAAGGCGCGTTCTTCAAAACCTTCTCCCATCAGGTTGGGCTGCGGCTGCAGGCCTTCCAGGTAGGTGCAGATGGCGCGCGTCTCGGCCAGCACGCGTCCGTCCGGCAATTCCAGCGCCGGCACGCGGCCCATCGGGTTCTTTTCCAGGAAGGCGGGATCGCGGTGCTGGCCCGCCATCAGGTCGAGCGCCACTTCCTCGATGCCGGCGATGCCTTTTTCGGCGATGAACATGGTGACGCGGCGTGGATTCGGCGTGCGGGGGCTGATATACAGTTTCATGTGCTGGTCTCGGTATCGTTATGGTGGTTGAAAAATCAGGAGTGCGGCTTGCCCATTTCGACCATGCCGCGGGCGCGCGCGGAAAAAGCGGCCGTGGCTTGCGCATCGGCGTCGCTGTCGATGGGCGACGGTGGCAGCAGGATGCCGCGCTGCGCCGCCGGGCGCGCGTAGATGGCGGCCATCCAGCGCCGCAGGTGCGGCATGTCGTCGATGGCCAGGCCCGACCATTTATAGGTGCGCGCCCAGGCCCAGTTGGCGATATCGGCGATCGAATAGTCGCCCGCCAGGTATTCGTGGCTTGCCAGGTGCGTGTCGAGCACGCGCAGCAAGCGCCGGCTCTCGCCCTGGTAGCGGTCGATGGCCGGCTGGATCTTCTCGGGGAAATAGCGGTAAAACACGTTCGCCTGGCCCATCATGGGACCGACGCCGCCCATCTGGAACATCAGCCACTGCATCACGCGCGAACGCCCCTTGGCGTCCTGCGGCATCAGCCGGCCCGTCTTTTCCGCCAGGTAAACGAGGATGGCGCCCGACTCGAAGACGGCAAAATCGTCGTTCGCGCGGTCGACGATGGCCGGGATGCGGCCGTTCGGATTGATGGCCAGGAACCACGGCGCCTTTTGCTGGTGCTGCGACAGCTCCAGCACGTGCAGCGCATAGGGCAGCGCCAGTTCTTCCAGCGCCACGGAAACCTTGTGGCCGTTCGGCGTGGCGGCCGTGTACAGGTCGATCATCGGTTCGGTCATGCGTCCCCCATGAATGAAGTCAGGCGCCCATCATACCAGCGCCAGGATGCGGCGCGCCGGCCACAGTGCGTTGACTTTGCCCGGATTTCGTCTTAGATTGCTGTACGGGAACGCTGGCTTTCAGTTCCAGCGATGTCCCCCAACCGCCATGACGCTCGCAGCCTACCCGGCTGGCGGGCGTTTTACTCATGAACCTAGGGCATACCATGCATCGCACAACGACTCCGCGCTTCCGCCGCAGCCAACTGGCCGCCGCCGTCCTCGCACTGACCGCCGTCACCGCCTTCAACTCGGGCCACGCCGCTCCCGCCGCCAGGTACGCCTCGGCCAGCCACGCCAGCACGACCACCACGCAGCTGCCGCGCGGCGTCACGCCCTTGCACTATATCCTGTCGATCACGCCGGACGCCGCCGCCTCCACCTTCAAGGGCGCAGCCGCCATCAAGGTGGCCGTCGAGGCGCCGACGAGCAGCATCACCTTCAATGCCTTGAACCTGGCGTTTACCGCCGCCGCCATCGAAGGCGCGGGCGGCAGCAAGCAGGTGACGCGCAAGATCGATATCGATGCGGACAAGCAGACGGCCACCGTGCATTTCGCCGAGCCGCTGGCCAAGGGCGAGTACCTGCTGCGCATCGACTACAGCGGCAAGATCGGCACGCAGGCCACGGGCCTGTTCTCGCTCGACTACGACACCCCCGAAGGCCGCCGGCGCGCGCTGTACACGCAGTTCGAGAATTCGGACGCGCGCAGCATGCTGCCGTCGTGGGATGAGCCGGACTACAAGGCCACCTTCGCGCTGGACGTGATCGTGCCGAGCAATCAGATGGCCGTCGGCAACATGCCGATCGCCAGCAGCGAAGAGCTGGGCAATGGCACCAAGCACGTGCGCTTCGCCACCACGCCGCGCATGTCGACGTACCTGCTGTTCTTCGGCCTGGGCGACTTCGAGCGCGCCACGGCGATCTCCGACGGCACGGAAGTGGGCGTCATCACGAAGAAAGGCGCGCTGGCGCAAAGCCGCTTCGCGCTCGACGAATCGGCCGCCCTGCTGCGCGAATACAACGATTATTTCGGCGTGCGCTACCCGCTGCCCAAGCTCGACAACATCGCCGCGCCGGGGCGCAGCCAGTTCTTCGGCGCCATGGAAAACTGGGGCGCCGTGTTCACCTTCGAATACGGGCTGCTGCTCGACCCGGCCATCTCGACCCAGGCCGACAAGGAAAACATCTACACCACGCTGTCGCATGAAATGGCGCACCAGTGGTTCGGCGACCTGGTCACCATGCGCTGGTGGGACGACCTGTGGCTCAACGAAGGCTTCGCCTCGTGGATGGAGAGCCGCACCACGGAGCGTTTGCATCCGGAGTGGAACACGGCCCTGTCCAACGTGGCCGGCCGCGAATCGGCCATGAGCCAGGACGCGCTGCGCACCACGCACCCGGTGGTGCAGCGCATCGCCACCGTGGAACAGGCCAGCCAGGCCTTCGACGGCATCACCTACCAGAAGGGCGAAGCGGTGATCCGCATGCTCGAAGCCTATGTGGGCGCCGACACGTGGCGCACGGCCGTGCGCAGCTACATGCGCAAGCATGCCTACGGCAATACGGTGTCCGACGACCTGTGGCGCGAAGTCGACGCGGCCGCCGGCAAGCCGGTCAGCGCCATCGCCCACGACTTCACCCTGCAGCCGGGCGTGCCGATGATCACCGTGGGCGAAGCCGTCTGCAGGAAGGGCAGCACGCGCGTGAGCCTGACGCAGACGGAATTTTCCAAGGACCAGCCGGACAAGAAGCCGCTGTCGTGGCGCGTGCCCGTCATCGCCTCGACGGTCGGCAACGGCAAGCTGGCCAAGGTGGTGCTCAAGGATGGCAAGGCGACCCTGAACGTGCCCGGCTGCGGCGCGCTGCTGGTCAATGCTGGCCAGAGCGGCTACTACCGCACCGTGTACGCCCCGGCCAACACGCGCGCGCTGGCCGGCAGCTTCGCGCGCCTGGCGCCCATCGACCAGCTGGGCCTGCTGGCCGACAGCCAGTCGCTGGGCATGGCGGGCGTGCAAAACCCGGCCGATTTCCTGGAACTGGTGAAAGCCACGCCGCTGTCGGCCGACCCGCAGGTGCTGGGCCGCGTGGCCGGATCGCTGAACGGCCTGTATGAGCAGTATGCGGGCGACCCCGCGCGCCAGCAGGCTTTCGGCCGCTTCGCCATGGCGCGCCTGGCGCCGATGATGGCGCAGACGGGCTGGGAAGCGCGTGCCGGCGAAGCATCGAGCGTGGCGACCCTGCGCGGGCGCCTGATCGCCATCCTCGGCGACATGGGCGAGCCGGGCGTGATCGCCGAAGCGCGCCGCCGCTATGCGGCCAGCGAACAGGATCCGGCCGCCATGCCCGCGCCGTTGCGCCGCACCATCCTGGGCGTGGTGGCGCAGCATGCCGACAGCGCCACCTGGGAGCAGCTGCGCGCCAAGGCGCAGCAGGAAAAGACGCCGCTGATCAAGAACCAGCTGTACGACCTGCTCGCTTCCAGCGACGACACGGCCCTGGCGCAGCGCGCGCTGGCGCTGGCGCTGACGGATGAACCGGGCGTGACCAACAGCCCGGCCATGATCTCGCGCGTCTCGCGCACGCATCCGGAACTGGCCTTCGACTTTGCGCTGGCGCACCTGGAGCAAGTCAATGCGCGCGTCGACGCCAGCTCGCGCAGCCGCTACTTCCCGCGCCTGGCCGCCGGCTCGGCGCAACCGCAGATGATCGCCAAGCTGGAAGCGTATGCGCAGGCGAACCTGCCGGAAGGCGCGCGCGGCGACGCCGACAGCTCCGTGGCCGGCATCAAGTACCGCATCAAGGTGCGCGCCGAGCGCCTGCCGGCCGTCGATGCGTGGCTGGCGCAACAGGCGGGCTAAGGCCCCATGCCCGGCACCGCACTCCAGCGACGCCGGGCGTTTTCCCTCCCCATACGAAAATCCAGGCAAAAAAAAACCGGCTTCGCAAGTCGCGGCAGCCGGTTGAAACGCTGTTTCAGAGCGCAGGGATAAAACGGAAAACACTTGAAAAGTGGAAATCGTGCCGGTCATTGAGGTGTCCGGCAACCTTGGGCCCGGGGTTTCCGTGCGCCATGTATCCACTATGCCAGTCCTTCCCTGCAGCAGGCTTAGGACTTCATTAAATCCCCGGCCGTTTCCTGTCTTTTCCCCGCCCTGCCCTGCTTTGCTTGTCGGCGCGGCAATATTTCTTGCCGCGCCGACCTGTCTGGTGCCGATGGTTGAGCTCACCGGCTAAGCTGTTGAGTCATGCCTGCATCCTATCGCTCCCGGAGCGTAGTGATCTGCGCAACGCATGCTGTGTGCCAACAAGAACATCATAACAGCGGCATATGACCGCCCCATGACGCAGGCTAAACAATGGTGTGTTCACGCGGCATGAAACTGGTGCCGCTGCCCGGCGCCGCGCACGGCCTCGACCAGCGCCAGCACGGCGGGCGTCTTATTCCGAGGAAACGCATAAAAGCGGGCGTCCGGCAGCGCCGGCAAGCCTTCCGCCGCACCCAGGATGCGCAAGCCGTCGCGCATCTGGCTACGGGCCACCGGCGTCACGGCAAAGCCGGACTGCGCCGCCGCCAGGCAACCGGCCATGCTGGCGCTGTCAAACGCCAGCCGCCAGCGATGCTCCGCCTGGGCCAGCGCGGCAAGGGCCGCCTCGCGGTAGACGCACGGTGCGGGAAACAATGCCAATGGCAAGGCCTGCGCGGCATCGGGCAGGCGGCCGGCCGCATACGCCCACACCAGCGGTTCAGACCACAACAGCTCGCCTTCTCCTTCCGTGCGGCTGCATTGCTTGCCGAAGATGACATCGATCTGCTCGTGCGCCTGGCGCCGCAGCAGGTCGGCCGTGATGCCCACCTTCAATTCGATCGACGCTTGCGGATGCCAGCGCTGGAAGGTGTGCAGCACCTGCGGCAGCCAGGCGCCAGCGAAATCCTCCGACGCCCCCAGGACCAGCCGGCCCTGCAGCGATGCACCGCCAAGCCTGGCACGGGCCTCGCGTTCCAGGTCGACGATATTGCGCGCGTACATATACAGCAGTTCGCCGGCGGCCGTCAGTTCCAGGCTGCGCGTCGTGCGTACCAGCAATTGTTTACCGGCGCTACGTTCCAGGCGCTTGATATGGCCGCTGACGGCCGACGGCGTCAGTGCCAGGTTTTGCGCGGCCAGCGCGAAACCGCCGGCGTCCACCACTTCAAGCAGGCTGCGCAGCAGAACGATATCGAGTGTCAGTGATTCCGAGCCAGGCATGGCTGCTCCAATTCATCAAGATATGAACATAATATCGACGAATTCATCACGAATCAAATTGTTTGCTGGCGCTACGATGAAGACCTGCTCACCCTTCATCAGTAAATGCCATGCAAGACTATCAACACATCGCCACGCCGCTGCTGGACGTGGCTTACCTGGAATGGAACCCGGCCGGGCAGCGCTGCGCCGTGCTCGTGCACGGCTGGCCCGACAGTCCGGAAAGCTGGGCCGGCACGGCCACGGTACTGGCGGCCGCCGGCTACCGCGTGCTGGCGCCCGCCCTGCGCGGCTTCGCGCCCACGCGCTTCCGCCATGCGGACACGCCGCGCAGCGGCCAGCTGGCCGCGCTGGGACGCGACTTGCTCGATTTTATCGACGCCATGCGACTGGAGCAGCCCTTGCTGGTGGGACACGACTGGGGCGCGCGCGCCGTGGCCAACGCCTGCGGCTTGCGCCACGATGCGGCCTGCGGCCTGGTCATGCTGTCCGTCGGCTATGGCACGAACGATCCGCGGCAAGCGCTGTCCTACCAGCAGGCGCGCAATTACTGGTACCACTGGTTCATGGCCACGCCCCGGGGCCGGCATGCGGTCGAGCATGACCGCCACGCCTTTGCCCGCATGATGTGGGATAGCTGGTCGCCCGCCGGCTGGTATAGCGAAGCCGCTTTCGCCCGGGCCAGCCAGGCCTTCGACGGCCCCGACTGGGCCGAGGTGGTGCTGCATTCCTACCGCCACCGCTGGGCCTTTGCCGAAGGCGACCCCGCGTATGCGGCCGACGAAGCGCTGCTGCAGCCGGCGCCCGTGCTCAGCCTGCCCACCCTGGTGCTGCACGGCGCGGCCGACGCCTGCAACCAGCCGGACAGTTCGGCTGGACGCGAACGCCATTTCAGCGGCCCCTACCAGCGCGTGTTGCTCGAAGGCATAGGCCACTTCCCGCAGCGCGAAGCGCCGCAGGCCGTGGCGGGCGCCATCCTGATGTTTGTCGACGGGCAAACGCGTTAAGTTCAGTCCTTGCGCGCGCTCTTGATACCCGTCAACTCGATCTCCACCCTGCGGTTCGGCTGCAGGCAGGCGATCAGGGCCGCGCGCGGCGCCACCTTCTCGCAGGATACGAGCGGTTCCGCCTTGCCCTTGCCATATGCGCTGATGACATTGGCGATACCTTGCTCGCGCAGCAATTGCTTCACCGTCAGCGCGCGCCGCTCCGACAGGGCCTGGTTGTAGCTGTCCGTACCCAGGCGGTCCGTGTGGCCCGTCACGCTCAGGGTATCGATCTGCACATAGCCCTGCTTCAGGCGCGCCGCCAGTTCGCGGATTTTATCAATGCCCTGCGGCAGCATGTCGGCCGCACCCGCCTTGTCGAAACGGAACAGGGCATCCATGTCCAGCGTGATGCGCTCATGCTCGATGCGCGGCGGCAAAATGTCCGGCTGCGGTTCCGGCTTCGGCTTGTCGGCCGGGCACGCGGCTGCAGCGGACTGGGCGGCGGCCTGCGCATCCTCGGCCAGCTGCACGTACGGGTTCGCGTGGCGCCAGCCCTGCTGCTTGTACTCATTGCCCGCATGCACCAGCTCCACTTCGCCGCACGCCACCTTCTGCGCCGCACAGGCGAAACCGGGCGACTGGCGCAGCTGCGTAAAGCTGTGCCACAAATCGTCGCGCAAGCGCGTGGCCTCGTTCACCAGCGGCGTGGCGTCGCCGGGATTGGGCGTGCTGCCGTCTTCCAGCGCGGCAACGATCTTTGCCGATTCCTGCAGCGCCTGCAGGGGGAAGGCCGAGCGGTCGTTACGCGTGTATTCGTGGAACGACACGTCGAGCCAGCATTGCGCCTTGGACAGGTAATAATCGCCCACGCGCACGCCGCCGTCGTTGAGCTTTTTGATGCGTTCCTGCAGCACGCGGTACGCCTGCTGGTCGGCCGAGACGGCCCGGTCGCTGATGCGCAGCTCGGGCATGGCCAGCGGCGCCGCCGGCAAGGTGGGCGTGGCCGCCTGGGCCAGGCCCATGGCCAGCAGGCTGGCGAGCGGCAGCAGCATCGTCGGTATCGGGGTCAGTTTCATATTGGAGAGTTTTCGCATGGTATAGGTCATGGCCGGGCCAGGGTACGGTTGATGGTGGCGTCTTTGCCTTTGAACAGGTTTTCATCGAACTTGAAGCGCAGGCGCAGGTAGGGGCCGCGCGCCGTGTAGTCGGCGCCCGTCAGGTCGCGGTCGGAAAAGCCCGACCAGTTGTGGCCGGCCGACAGCCACAGGTTTTGCGCCAGCAGATAACCGACTTCGACGCCGTTGGCCCACTGGCGGCTGCCGCCCTGCGGACTGCCCATCACGGCCGCCAGCACGCCGATGTCCCAGTTCTTGCTGATGTCATACACGGTGCGCCCGGAAAACAGCCACGCCGTGTACTTTTCCTGCCCGACAGGCAAGTTCTTGTCGTTGTTGTGCTTGGCGGCGACCCTGCCCGTGAACCACCATGGCCGGCTGGGGTGGTAGTCGAAGTGGGTGGAAACGATATGCGCGCGGTAATTGTCGCCATCGATCTGCGACTGGTCGCGCACCGTCTTGTACTCGTAGCGGGCCAGGCCGTTGAAACGGTTGTCGTCCACGGGGCGCCAGGCAAAGCCCAGCTGTGCCCGGTCCTGCAGCACGTTGCCGACGGGCGCGCCGCTGGCGTCGTCGTTGTTGCGCGTGTACAGCAGGTAGTTGCGGGCGAGGAAAGTCCAGTCGCGGCTCAGCTTGCGCGCCCAGGCAATGGTGTTGAGCCATTGATCCTGGCGCTGGTCGCCCGGCGCGATCTCGCTGTCGAACAGGCGCCGGTATTCGAGCTTGACGGAGGCGCGCCACAGCGGATTGGCCGAGTAGTCGAAGCCCGCCGCCACGGCCACGGCTTGCTGTTGCTGGCCGTTCATGACTTTCAGGTATTCGATATTCGTGTTTGCCGCCAGCCCTTCGCCCAGGTTCCACGTGTTGCGCAAGCCGGACGCCAGCTGCAGGTCGCGCTGATTGCTGAGGCTGTAATCCATGGCGTCGCGCATGCGGTACTCGCCAAACACGGTGCCGCCTGGCATGTAACCGGTGTCCGCGCCGGCGACGAAGCTGGTGCTGCGGTCGGCCGGATTGAGCGAGTAGGCGGACGCCAGTCCCGTCTGGTTTTCATAGCGCGCGTACAGGCGGCTGCGTTCGGCCAGCTGGTATTGCGCGCCCAGGCCATAGCGGTGCTGGTCCGTGTCGGAGACGCTTTTTTCCACGTCGCCATTCAGGGTCCAGCGCTCGGTGGCCTTGTATTGCACGCCCAGGCGCACGGTGGTGGCGTCCAGCGGCACCGTCGTGCCCGTGCCCGCGCCGGGATTGATCGGCGCAAACGTGGTGATGCTGCCGCCCGTCACGGGGTCGATGGCCGTGTTCGCCGTACCGTTGCCGAAGAAGCCGCCCGTGGGATTGAGGCCCGTGCCCAGCGGCGACGTATTCGGCGCGATGCCGGCCGTCGACGGCATGCCGCCGCTCTCCTTCATGTGCTGGACGGACACGTCGAGCAGCCAGCGTTCGCTGGCGTTCCACGCCACGCCCAGGCGTTGCGCATCGCGGCGCGCGTCCGTGCTGCGCTCGTCGCTGCGGATGGCCTCGCCATACACGGTGACGGCGGGACTGAGCTTGTAGCCAGCCTTCACGCCCGCCTCGCCCCGCCCGCCCGTGATGCCGGCCGCCGTATTGTTGAAGTCCCGGTCCGAGCGGCTCCAGTACGCTTTCGCTTCCAGCTTCTCATCCTTGTGCTGCAGCTCGACCCGCGCCGCATTGCCGCTCACTTCATCGCGCAGCTCGCCCGCCTGGCCCGACGGCGTCGTGTAGATATTGCCGCCCGCACTGTAGCTGGTGGACGTGGTGCGCGCCACCTCGATTACCAGCAGGCTGTGCTCACCGAAGCGCAGGCCCGCGTTGACGCTGTGCAATTTGTACGGCGACAAGGGGTTCCTGTCTTCCACGGCCGAGCCGCCAAGCGAGACCATCTTGCCCAACTGCACCTGCCCATCGACGCCCAGGGTCCAGAATTTCTCGCCGCCCTGGTCCACCTCATAGCTGACGCGTATCGATTGCGGATCGCCATTCGGCGTCAGTGCGGGGATCGCCTGCTTGAACAGGATGCGCCCGCTGAACGGTTCGAAACTGTAATCCTCGAAACGGCGCAGCTGCGTCACCTGCACGATATTGCCGTTCTGGTTCTTGTCGCGCACGACGATCTCGATCTTTTCCGAGTTTTCGATGGCGTTGTTGTTGCGCACGGCAAACGGTCCCGAGGTGCCGTTCGCGCGGTATTCCTCGACCACCTGCTTCAGGCTATCGTTGATGGCGAAGGCATTGGCGACGATGCCATCGTGTTCGTAATGGCCGCGCCCGCCCGTGGCCGTGCGGTTGTACTGGCCCAATTTTCTCTGCTGCAAGTTGGCCACGGCGCCGCCGCCCGTCATCTGGCTGAAGCCGTCGCCGGTGGCAAAGTCGCCGTACAGCACATAGCTTTTCTGCTTGTCGATGCGCACGTACAGGCGGTCGCTGGAGCGGGCGTCGAAGTTGCGCACGGAACTGTCCCCGTACACGGGATAAAACTCTTCCGGATTGACATCGCGCAAGAGCCGCGCGCGCGTATCCTTGTCCGAATCGTAGGCGGCCGTCAGCAAGGCGTCGCCACGTATCGTGCCTTTCAGGAACATGGCCGCGCGGCCCGCGACGTTGGCCTTGCCATTGTTGAAGGCGCGGCTCCAGCGCACGATGTCGCGTTCGAAACCGTCATTGAAGCGCGACGGCGCAATGTCGCTGCTCGACAGGCTGCGCTTGCTGATGATGCCGTCGATCAAACCCACGGCCAGCATGTCGCGCAGTTCCGGCAGGAAACTGATGGTGCCCTGCGCCGCCACGCTGCCGGCCGACACGCGCAGCAGCACGTCCTGCGGCGTGGCAGGGGCCAGCAGGCTGAAGCTCGCTTCGCCGTTCTCCACCGTCAGCTGGGTGCCGGGCGTGACCCTGTCGACATCGCGCCGCTCGGGGCCCAGCTCGTCCGTACGCGCGCCGGGCAGCAGGATGCGCCCGCCGCTGGCCTCGATGGTGAGCAAGGCCGTGCCCGCCAGGGGCTTGCCGTGCTCGTCGTACAGCCTGACCGTCACCGTGACGGGACTCTGGCCATCGGCCGGCACGTCGTTGCGGTCCGTCTCGACGGCGATGCGCGCCACGCCGCGGTTGAGCGCATAGTCGGTGCCACCCACCTTGCCGGCAAGGAAGGATGGCGCCGCCACGGCGGAGCCTGCCGCATTGTCCGGCAAGGGCAGCTGCGCGTGGCCGAACGCCGGGAAGGCCAGCAGGGCCAGCGCGGCGGCCATGCGCCGGGGCGCGGGGAGGGTTCTCTTCATGGCCTGTTTCTCTTTAGCAGCATTGGCAAGCGGCAAGTGATGGGAAAGATGCTTATGGCGCATGGCTGCCTCCCGTGGCTGGCGTGGCGGCGGGGGCGCGCGGCGCGACGACGGGCTGGTTCGCGCTGTCCGTCGCCTGCGCCGGGGCGGCGGCGGGCTGGCTGCTGAAACTCAGACCCCCTCCTCCCTTGCCGCCCTCCCTTTCCACGCTGCGCACCTCGCCCTGCGCGCGGCGCGCCTTGACTTGCTCGAGCACGGGATTCGAGCACGAGCCCTCGATGAAGTCGGCGCGCAGCAGCTCGCCATTCTTGGTATCGAGGAACAGGCTGTGCGGGTCGCCCAGGTTGCGGTTCGACGCTTCCATCATGCGGCTGGCGCGCGGCAGCGTTGCGCCATCGACCTTGATGACATGGCTGTTCGGCGTGATGCCGCAATAGCTGTACTTGCCTTCCACATCCGTGGTGAAGTTCGTGCCATCTTCCATGTACAGGCGCACGCCCGGAATGCCCAGCTCCTCGGCGTCCTGCACGTGATTGTTGTTGCAATCGACAAACACCTTGCCGGCGATGCATGCATCCGTCGTGAACACGCCGCCCGTCACCTTGACTTTCGCGCGCGCCTCGTTCGAGGGCGGGCCGTTGGTGGTCGATGCCTGGGCGCGGTTGATGCCGTCGCCCTGCAGCGAGCCGACGCCCACGCGCAGGCGGTAGCGGAAGCTGGCGCTGGCGTTCGGCGCCAGCGACTCGAGCTTGAAGCTCAGGTGCGGACCCGGCTTGCCGCCCGGGTCGGGCTGCACCACATTGTTGCGCGTGGTGGTGCCGTCGATGTAGCGGAAGCCAGCCGGCAGCTTATCGAGCACGCTGACGCCGAACGCCGTCGCCACGCCCGTGTTCTTCACCTCGATCGTGTATTGCAGGCTGTCGCCGATCTCGGCCTGGGTCTTGTTGACGCTCTTGCTGATCAACAACATCGGCTTGTCCGTCGTATTGAACACCACGGGCGTAAAGCTCGGCGGCGTGGCGCCTGGCGTGGCCGGCAGCAGCAAGGTGTCGGCCGAGCTGGCCAGGGCCAGCACGCTGACAGGCGCCACCGGCGTGTTGCCGCCGTCCGTGCCGCTATAGCTGTGGCCGATATTGCGGCCACCCGTTTCCGTGCCCAGCATGGTGCTCGCATATACCTGGTTCAGCTGCGGCACGGTGGGAATCGCCGCCACGCTGCCAAAGTCGACCAGCACCGTGAAGACGATGTTGCAGCTTTCCTGCGGCTGCAAGTCACCCTTGCCGTTCAACAAGCCATAGACGGTGGCGCCGTTGAAGTCGGCATTCGCGACGCAGGCCGTGGCACTGGCGGGCCGGGCCGTGACAGCCAGGCTGCCCGGCTTGAAGGTGACGCTGGTGGCCGTGGGGAAGACCGCCTTCAGGTTTTCCGCCACCTGCACCATGGTCGAGGTCGGGTAACCGGCAGGATAGCGGTTGGCCGCCTGCACGGTGTAGCTGATCTCGAACTTGCTGGCGTCGACCTGCTGTTGCGCCGACACCGCCTTGATGACGTCCACCACCTGCCGCAGCAAGACCACGGGCGTGGGCGTGTCTTCGCCCGTGAAAGCGACGCCGCCGACGGTGTCCGAAGCGTTGCCGTTGCGGTTGGGGTCGACTTTTTCCACCAGCGCGGCCACTTCGGCCGCCGTCGCCACCACGCCCGCATGGCTGCCGCCATTGTTGGAGGCGTCAAACACGAGGCTGCCCACGGGCGGAGTATAGACGGGATTGGCGGCGATGACGCCGGCGGCCGGAGCCGGCGGCACGCTGATGCTGCCGCCCGCATTGGCGACATTGCCAGCCAGTGCGCTGGCAAACACGCTGTTGTTGTACTGCGGCAAGGTCACATCCTGCACCGTGATTTCCACGGTGAAGGTGATGACGCTGAACTCGCCCTCGCCCAGGGCCGCGTCGCCGCTGAGCAGACGCAGGTCGCTGCCGCCGCAACCGCCGCCGAAGCCGGGGTTGACGGCCAGCTGCCTGCTGCCGCCAATGGCGGGCGCAGCAGGTGGCGTGGCGATGCGGCACGTCACCGGTTCGGGGAAGGCGGCGCGCAGGCTGTCGAGCGCCTGCACATTCTGCGCCGCGCCCTTGCCCACGTTCCTGAGCACCACCGTGTACGGCACGCTGAAGACCTTGGCCGACAGCTGGGTCACCTTGCCCACGCCCAGCGCCGCGCCGACGGCGGGATTGGCCACTTCCGTGACGGCCGTGCAGTCGGCTGCTTGCGCGCAACGCGGCAGATCCGTGCCGGTCGGCACGATGGTATTGCTCAGTGTGCCGCTGGCGGCCACTTTCGCGCTCACCGTGACGGCGGCCACGGCATTGGGCGCCAGGCCGGCCGGCACCGTGCACACCAGCTTGTTCGCCGCCAGCGGCGCGCAAGTGGTGGGCGCGGCGGGCGTGACGACGATCTCGGCCAGACTGGCGGCCAGGTCGTCCGTCAGGGTGATGGCCGCCGTGGTGGCACCGCTGCCGCCGTTGGTGGCGGTAATCGTCCAGCTGACGGTATCGCCGATGCTGGCATTGGCCTTGTCCGCCACTTTCTTCACCATCACGCTGGGACTGGTGACATTGGTGCTGGTCTGGCAATCGGCCGGCGCCAGGCACAGCGGCGCATCGGGACCCGACGGCACGACGCGGTTGAGCGCCGTGCCGGCCTGGGTGACGGTGGCCGACACTTCCACGCTGGCCTCGCCGCCATTGCCGATCAGGCCGGCCTGCACGCTGCAATTGAGCACATTACCGGCCACTGGTGCGCAGGTGGCGCGCAGCGGCGTCACTTGCACATTCGTCAAACCGGGCGGCAAGGTGTCGACCAGGGTCATCGCCGCACGCGTGGGACCGCTGCCCGTGTTGCTGGCCGTGATGGTCCACACGACGGTGTCGCCCACGTTCGCCGCCGCGCGGTTGACGCTTTTGCGCACCGCCACCTTGGGTCCCGTCAGCACGATGCTGGACTCGCAATTGCTCGCCTGCGCGCAGGCTGGATTATCGGATCCGCTAGGCATGACGCGGTTCGACAGCGTTCCTTCCAGCAAGCCCGTGGCCGTCACGCGCACGCTGCGCGTGCCATTGCCGATAGCCAATTGACCTGCGGCAATGCTGCAGCTTTGCACGCTGTTCGCCACCCAGCTCGCCAGCGGCGGGCACGTCACGCCGGCATCGGCACTGACCGCCAGCACCGTCAGGTTCGGCGGCAGGATATCCGCCAGGGTCACCACGCCCTGGTTGGCCACGCCGCCGCTGTTGACGGCGGTAATCGTCCAGATGATGCTGTCGCCCACGTTGGCGCTGCCGAGATTGGCCGTCTTGCTGACGCGAATCACGGGGCCAGGCATGGTCACCGTGGCCGTGTTCGGCAAGTCGTACTGCACTTCCGTCGAGCTGGTGGCGATGATGCTGACGATGGTCGAGACATTGCTGGCCGGCTGGATATACGACAGGCCAAAGCTGTGCAGCTCGCCGGGCGCCAGCGTCGTTGGCAAGCCCGTCACCGTCAGCATGCCGCTGACGGCGTCATAGCTGCCGGCCGCGCCGCTCAGGGTCACGCCCATCAGGCCCTGCGCCAGTTTCAGGCTGTATGTCACGTTCTCGGCCGTGCCTGGACCCACATTGCTGTAGCTGACGATGCCGTTGATCTGGTCGCCGGCGCTGGTGATGCCGGGAAAACCGTTCAGGGTGGTCGTCACGTCGACCAGCAGCTTGATGGCCGTGGTGCTGGTGGTGCAGTCCGCCGGCTGCACGCAGACAGGATTGTCCGGGCCGCTTGGCAACACCGTGTTCTGCAGCACGCCGGCCACGCTGGCCGTGGCGCGCAGCACCACTTGCGCCTGTCCGCCCGGCGCCAGGCCGGCCGTCACGCTGCACGTGACGATATTGCCGGCCACGGGCGCGCAAGTGGCCAGTTGCGTCGACAGCACTTGCACGCCGCTGACCCCGGCTGGCAGGTTATCGGTCAGCACGATGGCGGACTTGGTCGCGCCCGTGCCGCCATTGCTGGCGGTAATGGTCCAGGTCAGCAAGTCGCCCACGCTGACATTGCTCTTGTCGACGCTCTTGCGCACCGTCACCTGCGGCGCAACCAGCGTCGTCGTGGCCTGGCAGGCGCTGGCCGTATCGCAGGCGGGATTGTCGCCACCGCTGGGCACGACACGGTTCGACAGGTTGCCGCCCAATGAACCCCGGCCCGTGATGACGACCTTGCGGCTGCCATTCGTGGCCGCTAATTGACCTACCGCAATCGTGCAGGCCTGCACGCTGCCCGCCGTCCAGTTGGCGGCCGGCGGGCAGCTCACGCCCGCATCGGGCGTCACGCTGAGCACGACGATATTGGCCGGCAGCACATCGCTGACGACGACCGGGTTTTGATTCGGCAAGTTGCCCGTATTCGTCGCCGTTATGGTCCAGGTCAGGATATCGCCCACGGCCGCGTTCACCTTGTCGACCGTCTTGCTGGCGCGGATCACGGGGCCAGGCAAGTTCGTCGTCGCCGTGTTCGGCAAGTCGTTGGCGATTTCCGTGGAACTGGTGCCCACCACGCTGGTGATGCGCGAACTGTTGCTGGCCGGCTGGGTGTAGAACAGGTTGAAGCTGGCGCTTTGCCCGCTGATCAGGGTGGCCGGCAAGCCGCTCAGCACATACAGGCCCGTGCCGCTGTTGTAGACGCCGCTGATGCCGGGCGCGCCGCTGACGGGGCTGACGGAGACGCCGCTCAAGCCCGCTTCCAGTTGCAGGCTGTAGGTCACCGTTTCCGCCACGCCCGGCCCCACGTTGGCAAACGTCACCACGCCACGGATGGCGTCGCCCGCATTGCTGCTGGCAGGGAACCCGTTGAGGGTGGTGGTCACATCGACCAGCAGTTTCGACACCACCGTGGTGGTCTGGCAATCGCCGGGGACGGCGCAGACGGGGTTGTCCGCTCCGCCCGGCACGAGCGCATTGACGAGGCTGCCCGACACGGTGGCCGTGGCGCTCAGCTTGACGGTGGCGCTGGCGCCGGCGGCCAGGCCGGCCGGCACGCTGCAGCTGACGACACTGCCCGCCGGCGCGGCGCAGGTGACGGGCGCCGTCGGCGTGACCAGCACATTCGCCAGGCCCGCAGGCAGGGTATCGCTCAGGGTGGCGATGGCCGTGCTCGGTCCCGTGCCGGTATTGCGCAAGGTCAAGGTCCACGTCAGGGTATCGCCCACATTGGCCGCCGTCTTGTCGACGCTCTTGCTGGCGTTCAGCAAGGGCGAACTGACGGTGCTGGTGGTGCTGCAGTCGCCCGCCTGCAGGCAGGCCGGGTTATCCGTGCCGCTGGCGCTGACGCCATTGACGAGGCTGCCTGCGACGACGGCGCGCGCCGTCACTTGCAGCGTGGCATTGGCGCCGCCGGCCAGGCCGGCCGGCACGCTGCACGTGAGCACATTGCCAGCCAGCGGCGCGCAGGTGACGGGCGCGGCGGGCGTGACGACGATATTCGCCAGGCCGGCCGGCAAGGTGTCGGTGATGGTGGCGACGGCCGTGCTGGCGCCCGTGCCGCTGTTGGCCAGGGTGACCGTCCACGTCAGGCTGTCGCCGATGTTCAAGGCCAGCTTGTCGACGCTCTTGCTCAGCGCCAGGCTGGGGCTGGTGATGGTGGTCTGCGTCTGGCAGCTGTTGGCCTGGAAGCAGGCTGGATTGTCCGGGCCGCTCGGCATGACCTGGTTGGCCAGGGTGCCGCCCGCACTGGCCTTGCCGGTCAGCACGATCTGGCGCTGGCCATTGCCTGCCGCCAGCTGGCCGATGGCCACGCTGCAGCTCTGGCTGCTGTTGGCCACCCAGCTGGCCAGCGGCGGACACGTGACGCCGCTGTCGGGCGCCACATTCGTCACGACGATATTGGCTGGCAGCAAGTCCGTCAAGATGACGGCGCCCTGGTTGGCCAGGCTGCCCGTGTTGCTGGCCGTAATCGTCCAGATAATTTCCTCGCCGACATTTGCCACGGCCTTGTTGGCCGTCTTGCTGACGCGGATGATGGAGCCCGGCATGGTGACGGTGGCCACGTTCGGCTGGTCGTTCGGCACTTCCGTCGATGTCGTGGCGATGCGGCTGACCACGGTCGACAGGTTGCTGGCCGGCTGGATATAGCTGAGCTGGAAGCTGAAGCCCTGCCCCAGCGCCAGGGTGGCCGGCACGCCGCTGAAGGTCACCAGGCCGGAACCCGCGTTGTAGCTGCCCGCCACGCCGCTGATGTTGACGCCGGTCAGGCCGGGCGCCAGCTGCAGGCTGTACGTCACGCCTTCGGCGGGACCGGGGCCGATATTGCTGAAATTGACCGTGCCGGTAATCGTGTCGCCCGCATGCGTGCTGCCGGGGAAGCCGTTCAGGGTGGTGGTAACGTCGACCAGCAGCTTCACGGCCGTGCTGGTCGTGCTGCAATCGCCGGGTTGCGGGCAGACGGGATTGTCGGGGCCGCTCGGCACGACGGTATTGACGTAGGCGCCGGCCGCATTGGCCACGCCCTTGACGACGATATTCAGCGTGGCACCCGCCGCCATGCCGGCAGGAATGGAACAGACAAGCTGATTGCCGCTGGGCACCGCGCACGTGGCGGGCGACGCGGGCAGCACTTGCCACAGGGTCAGGTTGGCCGGCAAGGTATCGGTCAGGGTGAGCACGCCCATGGTCGCACCCGTGCCCGTATTGGCCACGGCGAGCGTCCACGTCAGCGCGTCGCCCACGTTGATATTGCTCTTGTCGACAGTCTTATGCACGGCCACTTGCGGGCTGAGGATGGTGGTGGTGGTCTGGCAGGAAGCGGCCTGGGCGCAGGCGGGATTGTCTGGCCCGCTCGGCAAGACCTTGTTGCCCAGGCTGCCACCGGCCGTGCCCCTGGCCGTGATGACGATGCTGCGGCTGCCATTCACGGCAGCCAGCTGGCCTGCCGCGACGGTACATGCCTGGGCGCTGTTGGCCAGCCAGCTGGCCAGCGGCGGACAGCTGACGCCCGCGCCCGGCGCGACGGACAGCACGGCCACGTTGGCGGGCAGGATGTCGGTCAGGGTCACCACGCCCAGGTTGGCCAGGCTGCCCGTATTCGTCGCCGTGATGGTCCACGTGATCGTCTCGCCCACGTTGGCCGTGGACTTGTCGGCCAGTTTGGTCACGCGGATGATGGGGCCGGGCACGGTTGCCGTGGCCGTGTTCGGCAAGTGGTTCGCCACTTCCACGGACGTGGTGGCGATGGTCGACGTCACCATCGACAGGTTGTCGGCCGGCTGCGTGTAGCTGACGTTAAAGCTGGTGCTCTGGCCATTCGCCAGGGTCACGGGCAAGCCGCTGAGGGTGACGACGCCCGTGGCGGGATTGTAGCTGCCGACGGCGCCCGTCAGGGTGACGTTGCTCAGGCCCGGCGTCAGCTGCAGGGTGTAGCTCACGCCTTCGGCCGGGCCCGGTCCCACGTTGGCGTAGGTGACGGTGCCGGAGATCGTGTCGCCCGCCAGGGTATTCGGCGGGAAATTGTTCAGGGTGGTGGTGACGTCGACGAGCAGCTTGACCACCGTCGTGGTGGTGCCGCAATCGCCGGGCAGCACGCAGGCTGGATTGTCGGGACCGGACGGCAGCACGCTGTTGACGGCGGAGCCGGCCAGCGTGGCCGTGGCGCTGACGATGACCTTCGCCGAGGCGCCGGGAGCCAGGCCGGCCGGCACGCTGCAGGTCAGGTTCTGGCCCGCCACTGGCGCGCAGCTGGCGGGTGCCTGCGGGCTGACGACGACATTCGCCAGGCCGGCCGGCAAGGTGTCGGCCAGCGTGACGAGGCCCGTGCTGGCGCCCGTGCCGCTATTACTCACCGTCAAGGTCCACGTGATCGTGTCGCCCACGTTGACGCTGGCCTTGTCGACGGTCTTCTTCACCGTCACGTTCGGGCTGGTGACGGTGGTCGTCGTCTGGCAATCGCCCGGCGTGGCGCAGGCAGGATTGTCGACGCCGCCCGGCACGAGGCTGTTGGCCACCGTGCCGGACGCATTCGCCACAGCCTTGATGATCACCGTCGCCTGCATGCCGCTGGCCAGGCCAGGGGGCACGGTGCAGGTCAGCGTGGTGCCGGCGGGCACGCCGCAACTGGCGGGCGCCACGGGCAGGATCTGCAGCGCGCCCACGTTTGCCGGCAAGGTATCGGTCAGCGTGATCGGACCATTCGTCGGGCCGCTGCCGCTGTTGATGGCTTTCAGGGTCCAGGTGATGGTATCGCCCAGATTGACGGTGGTCCTGTCGACGCCTTTCGTCACGGCCACGCTGGGACTGGTCACCGTGCTGGTGGTGGCGCAGGCGGCTGGCGTGGCGCAGGCAGGGTTGTCGGCGCCCGAAGGCACGACGCTGTTGGCGTAGGTACCCGCCACGGCAGGCTGGCCCGTGACGGTGAAACCGGCGACGCCGCCGTTCGCGGCCAGGCCGGCCGGCACCGTGCACGTGAGGATATTGCCCACCGGTGCGGCGCAGGTGGCGCTGCCGACCAGCGCCACGTTTATGCCCGTCAGGTTGGCCGGCAGCGTATCGGTCAGGGTGATGGGCGCCGTGCTGACGCCGTCGCCGCTATTGGTCGCCGTGACGCTCCAGGTCAGGGTGGCGCCGATATTGATCGTGGCATGGTCGACGCTCTTCTGCACGGCCACTTTCGGGCTGGTGATGCTGGTCACCGTGCTGCAATTTTCGGCCGTGGCGCAGGCCGGATTGTCTGTCCCGCTCGGCATGATGCGGTTGGCCAGGCTGCCGCCCGCCGTCGCATGCGCCGTGATGGTGACGCTGCGGCTGCCGTTGATGGCCGCCAGCTGGCCGGCGGCCACGGTGCAGGTCTGGGTGCTCGACGCCACCCAGCTGGCCAGCGGCGGGCACGTCACGCCCGGCGCGGCCACCACGTTCGTCACCACCAGGTTGGGCGGCAACAGATCGGCCAGGGCAACCACGCCCTGGTTGGCGATATTGCCCGTATTGCTGGCCGTGATCGTCCACGTGATGTTCTCGCCCACGTTGGCCGTCAGCTTGTCGGCCACCTTGGTGACGCGCACGTTCGGCCCCGGTACCATGACGGTGGCCATATTCGGCAAGTCGTTGGCCACCTCGACCGAAGTGGTGGCGATCACGCTGGTGACGAAGGAGCTGTTCGAGGCCGGTTGCGTGTAGCTGAGGCTAAAGGTCACGCCCTGCCCTGCCGCCAGGTTCGGGGGCAGGCCCGAGAGGACGATGAAGCCCGTGCCCGCGTTGTACACGCCCGTCACGCCGCCGACGGAGACGCCCGTCAACCCTGGCGGCAATTGCAGCGTGTACGTCAGGTTCTCGGCCGTGCCTGGCCCCACGTTGCGGTAGGTGACGCTGCCGTTGATGGCGTCGCCGGCATTCGTCGAACCGGGAAAGCCGTTCAAGGTGGTGGTCACGTCGACCAGCGGCTTTTGCACGGTGGTGGTGGTCTGGCAGGCGCCGGGCGTGACGCAGCTGGCGCCATTGCCGCCCGACGGCGTCACGCTGTTGACGAAACTGCCGGCGACCGTCGGCGCGGCGCTGATGCCGACCTGGGCGCTGGCGCCAGGCGCCAGGCCGGCCGGCACGCTGCAAACGAGGGTGTTGCCGGCCAGCGGCGCGCAGGTGACGGGCGCCGTGGGCGTGACGACGATGCTGGCCAGGTTGGCCGGCAGGGTGTCGGTCAGGGTCAGCGCGGCCGTCGTGGCGCCCGTGCCGGTATTGCTGGCCGTCACAGTCCACTGCACGGTCTCGCCCACGTAGGCGCTGGTCCTGTCGACGCTCTTTTGCACGCGCACGAGCGGGCTGACGATGCCCAGCGTGTCGCTGTCGACGTTATTTGCGGGAATCGGATCGAGCGTCGTCGAACCGGCCGTCGTCGTGATCGTCAGGCTGCCGCTGGCGGGCAGATTGAAGGTCGCGCTGCAATTGATGCGCGAACCGGGAATGAACGGCGACACGGGCGCGCTGCAGGTGGCGGTGGCGCCGGCCGGCAAGCCGCTCATCACGCAGGTGGGCGCGGCCGGGTTGTCGGGACCGTTATTCGTGCACACGCCCGTGACCGTCACGGGGGACCCGGCATTGTAGGGGCCGGCGGGCACCGTGGTGACGGCTTGCATGTCCGCCTGCAGGCGCCGGTTGCTGATGGTGCAGGTGACGGGCGCTTCGGGCATGGTGAAGTTGCCCGTGGTGGCCGCGCCGGCGCCGATGACGGCGGCCGTATCCGTGCGCACGCAGCTGTAGCTGCTCTGGTACTGCGCCAGGATGGTGGCCGTGCCCGCGCTTTCCGCGAACGTCACGAGATTGCCCACGCGCACGACGGCGCTGGCCGTGGCGCCATTGCCACCCTGCACGCCAGCCGTGCCGTTGGCATTCATGATGAACAGGCCGCTGTCGCCGGTGGGCGCCAGCGCCTTGACCACCGTCAAGGTATTCGTTTTGACCGTGGCCGTGGTGCTGCTGCTGTTGTTGCTCAGGTCCGTGTCCGTTTCGTTGGGCGAGACGGTCACATTGGCCGTATTCACGATGCTGGCGGCGTCGCCCGGCGTGGCCGTGATCGTCACCGTAAGGTAGGAACCCGTGGTGGGATCGCTGACGGCCGCATTCAGGGGCAGGTTGCCCATGGTGATGCTGACGTTGTTGCTGCCCGAGCCCGACGTTTTCGTGCCGCAGGAAGCGCTGCCGCTGGCGGCGCACGTCCAGCTGACGTTGCTCAAGCTGGCGGGCAGCACGTCGCTGAAAGTGGCGCCCGTGCTGAGGGCCGGGCCGCGGTTCCACACCTTCATGGTATAGCTCAATGGCTTGCCGACGGAGAACTGCGCCGGGCCCACCTTGCCGACGGCCAGGTCGGTCTTGCTGTTGGTGCAGCTGGCATACGAACTGGCCAGGCTGGGATCGCGCAATTGCGCCGCGGGGATAATTTCCGTCACATTGTCGGGACGCGTCCAGCGCATGTGCAGGTAATTGATGCCGCCCACGTTATTCCACAGCACGCGGGCCAGATAACAGCCGCCCGGCGTGGCGCTATTGAAATTACCGGCCAGATTCTGGAAATCCGTTTCATTATTCGAATATTCGGCCACGCTGCCCACGGCCACGTTGTACACGGTATTGCGGTAATTGGTCGAATACTGGGTCGAAAAATCGACTTTCACGTCATCGTCGTGCGCGACGCTGAATTTGTAATTGCCCGCCTGCGGAAACACCACCAGGGTGTACATGGCACGGCCCATGATCCAGGCCCGGCAGGACGCCGACGTCTGCTGCGTATCGAGGTTGCACAACTGCGCTGGATTGGCGGCCGTGCCGTTGGCCCAGTCCAGCTGCGGCGAAGACCCCGTGCGGGCCGCGTTGACGCCAGGATTGGCGGCCAGCGCCATCAGGCTGGCCAGGCGGCCCGTGCTGCCCGCGTTGAAACCGTTGTTGTAATTGGGCGTGGCCGGATTGGCCGGCACCCGCTCGATGCCGCGGTAGTCCTCCCACAACACCTGCGCAGTGGCGGGCGCGGCGGCGCCCAGCAGCGCGGCGGCCAGCGCCAGCAGCGGCGCAACAGGAGACGCAGGAGACGGCGAACGGCGGACGCGGCGCCCAATCGCGGCGAACGCCCGGGCGATGCGCGCGGCCGATGAAGAGACTGTATGGCGGCCGGAATGGCCTGCCGTTTCCTGTGGTGTTTTTATCATGTTGTTCGCTAAAAAATCTATCTCTGCAAGACAAAGATGCATATAAAAATGACATTTAATTGTCATGATCATATGACCAAGTAACAGTTCAAGCGTACGTCAACAGTGATTTTTTTGTTTTCAATAAGGAAATTAAATTATTTCGTTGATATTTCACAACACATTGATCGAATTAACCGTGTAGTGCTGACGCCATTCTTTTTCTACTTCATACTGGCCAGCTCGACATAATATTTAACTTATCATTTACCTAATGATGAGAAACTATCAAATACATAGCTTGTTTTTTCAAAGAAATTATTATTGTTAATTAATAATAATTATTTTCAATAATCTCCATTTCAATTCAGGCATGGCCGGCAGTTAATCCGTCATGCCGTTTCATTTTCGCCATGGCGGCCATGCCAACGCCGCATGTACTGCCCATGCCGCGCGGCGCATTGCGCTTGCCGCAGCGCCACGCGGCAGTGCGCGCATGCACGCAGGACTTTCCCGTGGCAGGCCGGATCGCTTACTATCGCCTCATCGCGCCTTGCGCCAACCTAGCGCCAATACCGGTCTCTGCCCATGCCTTGCCAGGAATTTCCGTTACTGCCCCCGATTCGTCGCCGCGCGCTGCTGGCCGGCGCCTGCGCCTTGCTGCTGGCAGCCTGTTCGCCATTTGCGCCGCCGCCCGCCGCCCAGCTCCCCGGCCCGCCCGCGCCGGCCGCGCCCCTCCCTTCCTGGCAGCAATCGGGCGTACGCATGCTGTACCTCGCGCCGCAAGAATCGCTGCTGACCATCACCGTGCGGCGTGGCGGCGCGCTGGCGCGGCTCGGGCACGACCACGTGGTGGCCAGCCGCACCTTGCAGGGCACGGTGGCGCCCGCGCTGGGACGCGCGCAATTCCAGTTCAGGCTGGACGAGATGAGCGTGGATGAAGAGGAATTGCGCCAGGCGGCAGGCTTGACGACGATGCCGTCGGCCGACGCCATCGCCGGCACGCGGCACAACATGCTGGCGCGCGTGCTCGACGCCGAGCGCTATCCATGGGTGCGTGTCGAGGCGCGGCGCGAGAGCGGCAGCGAGGTGCTCGACGCCGACATCACCCTGCATGGCGTGACGCGCAGCGTGCGGGTGCCGGTGCAAATCACGGAGGCGGCCGACGGACGCCGGCTGCAGGCCAGCGGCAGCCTGCTGTTGAAACAGAGCGATTTCGGCATCGTGCCGTTCGCCATCCTGGGCGGCGCCATGGCCGTGCAGGACCAGATGGAACTGGCGTTCCGCATCACCGCCACGGACGATGCGGCCGCCGCCGGCCCTAGCGGGCCAGGATCAGGCGCAGTCCCAGGGCGATGAAGATGGTGCCGGCCACGCGGTCGAGCCACAGGCCGGCGCGCGGGCGGCGGTTCAGCCACGTGCCGACGGCGCCGGAGAAATAGCCGAGCAAACCGAACAGCACGCAAGCCTGGGCCGTAAACACGAGGCCCAGCTGCGCCGTCTGCCAGCTGGCGCTGCCCTGCCCCGTGACGATGAATTGCGGCAGGAACGACAGGAAGAACAGCACGACTTTCGGATTGATACTGTTGGCGAACAGGCCCTTGCCGAACAGGCGCAGCAGCGACTCGTCCGGCAGCGCGGCCGCGCCATCGACGTGCGCGCCGCCACGGCTGCGCAGGGCGCCGATACCGAGCCACACCAGGTACAGGCCGCCAGCCACTTTCAGCGCCGTAAACGCCGTGGGCGAAGCGGCCAGCAGGGCCGACACGCCGATGGTCGCCAGCACGGTATGCGTAAGGCAACCGAGGGCGCAGCCGAGGCCGAACGCCATGCCCTGGCGCCGCCCGCGCGACATGCCCACGCCCAGCACCATCAGGTTGTCGGGGCCTGGACTGGCGGTGATGAGGACGGCGGCGGCCAGGAAGGCCAGGAACTGGTCGGGACTGAGCATAATGACTCGCAGGCAAAAGGCGACATGATACCGGAGCCCGCCGCCGCAGCCATCGGAAAGATGCTTGCACGACATGAAATTGCGCGTGCATCACCGAGAGTCGATTAAAATGGGCACTCCATGAGCACAGGGCTTTGCCGCCTATCCCGCGCGACCATCACCACACCGACCGATGCCAGCCCACCCGCCACCATCCAGCCACAGCGCTTCCCATTCCCGCATCAGCGCCTGGCTATGGCGCTGGCTGCTCATGTTGGGCCTGCTGATCCTGGGCGGCGCCGGCCAGGCCGCGCCGCTGGCCCTGACGCCGCAAGGCATCCATCACCTGGGCAGCGGCGGCCAGCTGTTTCTCGCCAGCGACGATGTGGCGCCCGCCGATGCGGCCGCCCTGCCCGCCTGGCTGGCGCGCCAGCGTCCGGCCACCGGCGTCGACCTGTTCGGCGGCGCCTACTGGCTGGTCGCGCAGGTGCACAACGACAGCGCCCAGAGCGCCTGGGTCATCGACCCGAACGACACCCTGATCGACCTGGTCGACATCCATGTGTATGGCCCCGGTCCGCACAGCCCGCCGCAGACCCTGCTGACGGGCTACCAGCGCCCGCACGAATATTTGCTGCATTACGGCAAGAACGTGCAGCTGGATCCGGGCGCCACCTACGCCGTCCTGATCCATTTTTCCAGTCCCTACTATGCGCGCGCGCCCATGTTCGGCGTGCGGACGCAAGCGGATTACCGCAAGCTGGTGGGCAAGGAAAACTTCCTGATGGTGGCCTCGATCGGCGCCCTGCTGGCGCTGGGCCTGTTCAATTTCTTCATCTTTTCCATCACGCTGGAAAAGGCCTCGGCATACTACGCGCTGTACGTGCTCACGTATGGCCTGGCCTGGGCCATGACCTTCCACGTCTTCGCCGACCTGTTCGACTGGCACATGCTGCAGCTGCATTACGTGCCCTTCTTCCTGCTGCCCGTCTTCAGCACCCTGTTCTACACACATTTCCTGCGCCTGCGCGAATACTCGCCGCTGCTCGACCGCATCAGCAAGGTCAACCTGGTGCTGCCCCTGCTGCTGCTGCCCAGCTGTTTCTTCGCCCTGCAATATGCGCACACGCTGGCCACCATCGTCATCACCATCTGGATGCTGCTGGCGCTCACCTGCGGCATCGTCGTCTGGTGCCGCGGCTACCAGCCGGCGCGCTTCTTCGTGCTCGCCTTCGTCGCCCTGATGCTGCCCGGCTTTCTGATCCTGCCGGCCAACCTGGGCCTGATGCCGGCCATGGTGGCCAACGCCCAGCTGGTGACCCTGCTCGGCGGCACCCTCGACGGCCTGCTGCTGGCCTTTGCCCTGGCCGACCAGATCCGCCTGCTGCGCAACAACCTCGAGCAGCGCGTGCGCGAACGCACGCTGGCGCTCACCCTCAGCAACGACGCCCTGCTGACGGCCAAGGAACATGCGGAAGTGGTCAGCCGTCACCGCATCGATTTCCTGTCGGCCATGAGCCACGACATCCGCACGCCGCTGGCCGGCGTCATCGGCATGCTGAAATTCGCCCTGCGCGACCAGTCCATCCGCGGGCGCACACAGGAATACCTGCGCATCGGCCTGCACAATGGCGAGTCGCTGCTGACCATCCTCAATGACATCCTCGATTTCTCGAAGATCGACGCCGGCAAGCTGACCCTGGAAACGCTGGACTTCGACTTGCTGGCCCTGATCGGCGACGCGGCCGGCATCGTGCAGGGCCAGGCCGACGCCAAGAGCCTGCTGCTGCGCCGCGAACTGGCGCTGGACCTGCCCCGCTATGTGCGCGCCGACCCCACCCGTTTGCGCCAGATCCTCATCAACCTGCTGGGCAATGCGCTGAAGTTCACGGCGAATGGCGAGGTGCTGCTGGAAGTGCGGCGCGCCCGCACGCCGCCGCGCCGCGATGGCCGCAGCGAGATCGAATTCATCATCAGCGACACGGGCCCCGGCATCGACGCCGACACCTTGCCGCGCCTGTTTCAGAAATTCGAGCAAGCCGACCACTCCACCACGCGCCGCTACGGCGGCACGGGCCTCGGCCTGGCCATCTGCAAGGAGCTGGTCGAACTGATGCAGGGCAGCATCGGCGTGGAAAGCCGCGTCGGCATCGGCTCGCGCTTCCATTTCACGCTGCCGCTGCAGGAGGGCAGCGCGCCGGCGGCCGACGCCCGCCTGGCGCCGCGCCATGCGCACCACGCCTGCCGCCTGCGCATCCTGTGCGCCGAGGATGTGCGCACCAACCAGATCATCATCGGTACCTTGCTCGAGGCCATGGGACATGCCGTGACCATCGTGGAAAACGGCGAGCAGGCGCTGCAGGCGCTGGGCACGGGCACCTACGATTGCGTGCTGATGGATGGCCGCATGCCGCTGATGGATGGCGAGCAGGCCGCGCGCCTGATCCGCGACGGCGGCAATGCCAGTTTCCCGATTCCCGACGCGCACATCCCCATCATCGCGCTGACGGCCAACGCCAGCGAACATGACCGGCAACGCTACCTGGAGGCCGGCATGGACGACTTCCTCAGCAAGCCGGTCGACGAAGCGCTGCTGTTTGAAAAAATCGACACCGTCATCGACCTGCTGCTGGCGCGCGGCCAGGCGCTGCCGCCCGCCCTGCCCGTCGACGACGACATGCTGGCGCGCCAGTTCGGCCTGGACGGCGCCGACGCCGGCGCCAAGGCAGACGCGCCGGCGCCCGCCGATCCCATGACGGCGCCCGTGCATATCCTGCCGCTGGCAGGCCTGTCGCCGCAGCACTTGCAGCGCATCGCGCAAGCCTTCCTGGTGGAGGCGCCGCGGCGCCTGGACCTGGCCTGCCACGCCGTGCGCAACGGCAACGCCAGCGCGGCGGCGGCCGCCTTCCACGCCTTGAAGGGCAGCGCCGGCTACCTGAGCCGCCCCACCCTGCACGGCCTGTGCCACCAGATGGAAACGCTGGCATCGAACGGCCAGCTCGACAACGTGGAGCAATTCCTGCCGCATATCGAAGCGGCGCTGGCCGAGGCGCGGCGCGACCTGGGCGACCAGCCAGGCAGGGTCGCCGCCGGCTAATCGAGCCAGCCGTTCGCCCGCAGCCACGCCAGCAGCAAGGGCGGCCAGGCGGCCGGCTCGCTGCCCGGCTTGCCCAGTCCCCAGCCATGGCCGCCGTGCTGGAACAGGTGCAGCTCGACGGGCACGCCGGCGCGGCGCAGGGCGGCGGCCATCAGCAGGCTGTTGTCGGGTGCGGCGATGGGGTCGTCCAGCGCCTGCGCCAGGAACACGGGCGGCGTGCGCGCATCGACCTGCCGCTCCACCGACAGCGCGTCGCGCGCGCCCTGCGCGGGATGGGCGCCCAGCAACTGCTTCTTCGCGTGCGTCGTGTCGAACGGCGGCTGCATGGTCAGCACCGGATACAGCAATACGGCAAAGACGGGCCGCGCCGACGCCGCATCTTGCGCATCGACGGGCGCATACAGGCTGGCGTCCGGCGTGGCCGCCGTCATGCCGGCCAGGTGCGCGCCGGCGGAAAAGCCGAGGATGCCGATGCGCGCCGGGTCGAGGCTCCACTCGGCGGCGCGCGAGCGTATCAAACGCATGGCGCGCTGCGCATCCTGGAATGGCGCGGCCGTCCCGCCGCCCTCCTGCGGCAGCCGGTACACGAGTTCAAACGCCGTGACACCCTGCGCCTGCAGCCAGGCGGCGGCCGGGCCGCTTTCCTTGCCCGCCTCGATATGCGCATAGCCGCCGCCGCTGACCAGCAGGATGGCCAGGCCATTCGGCCGCGCCGGGCGGTGCGCGATCAGATAGGGCTGGCTCACCTGCGTGATGGAACCCCTGGCGCTGTCGCGCTGCGGGCCCGCCGCCGCGCCGCCAGGCGGCGCGCCCGGCCACAGCACGATCGCGCCGGGCGGCGCGGCGCCGGCATGCAGGTTGATACAGATCAGGCACAGCAATAGCAGGCGTCGCATGGACATCCTCGCGCAGGGGACAATGAAACGCCATCATAGCAAGCCTAGAAATCCGTCTCGCCCTGGATCACGGCCGGATACCCGCTCATGGCGCGCGACGTCTGCATGCCCGCCATCACGGCCGCCTCCACGCAGCCCGCGTTGATGCCGGTCCTGATCCAGTCGCCCGTCAGGAACAGGTTGCTGAAGCCCGACTGGTCGGTGGCCAGCCGGTACTGCGTGCTGTTCACCACCGACATCACGTAGCGCTCGGACGGATCGACGTTCGCGCGCCAGTACTGGCTGTCGAAGCGGGCCGGTCCCGTGCCCGCCTTCGCATCGACCAGCCACTGCCAGGGAAAGCCGCCGGGTCCGCCCGCCTCGGGCCACAGCGCGCCGATGTCGCGCTCCAGCTGGTGCAGCGCGCCCTGTTTCGCCCGCTCGGCGCAGCGCGCCGGGAAACCCGTATCCGTCACGGGCGGATAGCTGTCGACGGGGAAGGCGCTGCAAAAGTAGGACACATTCTTCGGCGCCAGCCCCGCCGGCCAGTCTTCATGCGCCAGCAACTGGTCCATCGGGGCCCACGTGTCGTAGGGTTCCGTAAAGGCCGACAGCACCGGCTGCTGGCCCTTCGGCTGCGTGGTCCAGCCCATCTGCGCCAGGTTCTTGTTCAGCCATACCTGGTACGCCTGCGTGGCCACCGTCTTCACCTTCTCGACGCTCAGCTTCAAGGCCGGGCTTTGCGCCAGCAGCTGCGGGCACAGGGCCGGCAGCGAACCGATCGAGATGCCGAACACCACCTTGTCGAAATCGACGCCCTTCTTCAATACCGTGGCGGGCAGCGCGCGGCCGAACGCCTGCTGGTACTTCTGCGGCCAGTCGCTCCAGTACGACTCCAGGTTGACCTCCTGCTCCTGCAGCAGGGCCGCCTGCGCCGGGTCGAGCTGGGCGTAATCGGGTGCGCTGGGCCAGCAAGCCAGGCCTTTCACGTCGACCAGCGGCGCATAGCCGGCGGCCGGGTCGCGCAACTGCGCCTGCTCGGTGATGCGGATGCTGTCGATGTCGCCCGCGCCCGGCACCAGTTCCTCGACGCGCTGGAAGAACTTGAATTTCACGCCGCGCTTTTCCAGCACCTCGTACAGCGGCGTGAAGATCGTGTCGCCCATGCCGGCCTGCATCTTGAACATGATGCCGCCCTTGTAGGCCAGGCCGATGCGCGCCATCGCCCGCAGCAAGGTACCCGCCTCGATGTTCGGCTTTGCAAAGTCGCCGCCCTCGTAGGCGAAGACCAGGTCGTAGAAGCCGCGCACGGGCGCCGAATTGACGCTGAACTGCTCGTCGCCGCCATGCTTGCGCAGCCAGTCGCGGAAATCGATGTCGTTGATGACGTCGAAGCCGTTCTTGAACACGCCATCCTCGAACATGCCCTTCATCACCGTGATGCCCAGGTCCAGGCAAATGAACAGGCGGCGCAATTCGTCGTCGCCGTCGATCAGCGCGCGGTAGCGCAGGCGCAGCCAGGCGCGGATGCCGTTCAGGGTGCTGGCCAGCAGCTGGTGGCGGGCCTGGTCGTGGCGCGCGGAATCGGGCGCCAGGTCGGCCACCAGCGCCGCCAGGGCGCCCACGGACAGGCCCACGTCCAGCCCCAGCTCGTCGGCCTGCCCCACCACTTCGTCGGCCAGGCGGCGCAGCCAGCCCGGCCACACGCCCTCGCCCTGCGAGGCGCTGGCACGGACGATGCGCGCGTCCGCGTCCGCCACCTGCCGGATCTGGCGTATCCACTGCTCGATCCAGCCCACCATGGCGATGGCCATCTGCCACAGGGTGATGTCCTCGCCGCCCTCGCCCGGCTCGCCCGGCAGGGTGGGAAAGACGATGGACCAGTTGCGCCACTGCCCCTTGACGTCTTCCGACAGGGCCACGTAATCGTGCTGCTTGAAGGCGTCGCGCCAGGTGGCCAGCGGCGCGCCGGGCGGGCGCTCCAGGCTGGCATACGCTTCCTTGATCATCTTGAAGGCGTTCGCATAAAAGCCGAACCAGATGTGCAGGCCATGCTCCTCGATGCGCTGGCCCACTTGCGCATTGCGCCCGCTGGCGCCCTTGCCGCCCAGGCGCCAGCCCAGCTGGTAGACGGTGATGTCGTGCTGGTTTTGCCAGCCCGGCTGGTTCGTCAGATAATACGCGGTGGTCATGGCCGCCACGCCGCCGCCGAGGATGGCGATCTTTTCCGGCGCGATGCTCGAATTGTCGACCAGCTCCTCGCCCGGCATGGCCGTGAAGTCGAAGTTCACGTTGAACGGCAGGATCGCCGCCTGCGGCCCCAGCTTCAGGCCCAGGGTCTGGTCCAGCGGGAAGCTGTCGAACGCGTGCACCGTGCATTCGTATTCATAGCCGAGCAGGCGCGCACTGTGCAGACGGTTGACCTCGGCCGGCGCGGCCACCAGGGCCTGGTACACGGCCTTCACGCCCGCGCTGTCGGGAAACTGCTTGAGGAAGATCTGGTCGATGCGGGGGTTGCGCAACAGCGACAGAATATCGGCCCAGCCGGCTTGATCCATGTCAAAGAAGTCGGGAATGGACAGGAAGAGCTGGAAAGCCTGCTCGATGAGCTCGAGGAAACTGTTGACGCTCTTGTGCGGCCCCGTCTGCACGGTGGCGTTGACTTCCAGCAGCGGGTGCAGGGCCAGCTTCGTTTCCGGCGAAAAATGCTGGAAACCCTTGGCGGCCACGGAACAGCGCAGCGGCTCGCTGCCGGCCGCGGGAATCTCGTAGTCGCACAGGTATTTCGGATAGCCGAACAGTTCGCGCCCGTTGATCAGGGCCATGGCGTCATCCACGAAAATATGGCACGGGTACCAGTAGATGTGCGCCAGCTTACCCGCCGCATCCATCTGTCCCACCATGATCCAGGTGACGATGTCGACTTCCGTGATCCAGCCCTTGGCCTGGTCGACGGGATTGGCCGAGTCCGCATGGTTGACGCGCGTAAAGGTCAGCATCACATACGGCGACAGGGCTTTCAGGGTCATGCGCTGGCCCGCCACCTGGTTCAAGGTGGTATTGACGGTGGCCTGCAGCTTCGCCAGCTCGCCCTTGACGAAATAACCGAACATTTCCGACTGCTTCAACTGCAGCGGCGAATGCATCATCACCGAGCCGCCCTGATAGATGTACGAAGGTCTTGCCGAAGGTATCGCCGCCATTGCTCTGCCCCTAATGTAAGTTTCAGACAAACAAGATTCTCATAGTGTATTTGAGAAATATCAATGAATGATATGAAATTAATTAAAGGAAATGCCAACATGCATAGGCTTCGCAGAAGCGGCTGGCGGCGCCCTGCGGGAAGGCGGATCGCCGTCATCCGGTGTACGATGGATCATCCATGCACAGCAGGCTAAGCGATCCAGCAATGATTACCACCGACTACGTTTCCACCTTTTCCGGCAACCGTTTTTATCCCTTGCGCCCGCATATCGACAAGGTTGCCATCGAGGATATCGCCCACGGCCTCGCCTACCAGTGCCGCTTCAATGGCCAGACGCAAGTGTTTTATTCCGTGGCCCAGCACAGCCTGATCGTTGCCAGCCTCGTGCCGCCACCGCTGCGCCTGGCCGCCCTGCTGCACGACGCGGCCGAAGCCTACCTGGGCGACATGGTCAAGCCGCTGAAGGTGCTGCTGCCGGAATTTGCCGCGCTGGAAGACAAGGTCAGCGCCATCATCGCCGCCACCTACGGCCTGGATTTCTCCGATTACGCGCCCATCAAGCGGGCCGACCTGATCGCGCTGGCCACGGAAAAGCGCGACCTGATGCCCCACTCGGCCGAACGCTGGGCCTACCTTGACGGCATCGCCCCCTTGCCCGGTATAATCGAAGCCATGGGACCGGCCGAAGCCAAGCAACGCTTCCTGCATGCGTTTGCCGCGCTGACAGCGTCTGGCCAGGCCGCGTGAAGCAGGCTCGCCATCGGCCCCTAAGCCCCGGTTTTTGCACGGCTTTTTTAGATATCCACAGCAACTGTGGATAAAGTTGTTGATAAGCCCCTCTTGACAAGCCGCAACGCCAGTATTGATGCGGGTTTCAACAATTTGCTGATTTCACAGGCATTTTTTTACCCCAATGAAATCAATGACTTGCAGTCAGGTTTTTGCGCTTGATCAAAGTTTCTTTGCCACCATGAAAATATATTTTTGCCGCGAAGGCGGGCAGCGGCTGGCACGAGCTTGCCTGAACAGCATTGTTTTGACAAACCCCGCGGACTGGCATAGTGTGGAGTAGGCGGGCACGATCAACGTTGGATAAATGCATGGATATGGATAGCGACAGCAAGACGGCAGGCGAACCGGACTGGTTGGTGGACGAGCCGCTGCACAGCGACACCGCGCCCGAAGCGGCCAGCGCCCCGCCCTGGCGCGTGCTGATCGTCGACGACGATGTCGACGTGCACGTGGTGACCAAGTTCGCCCTGAGCCAGGCCAGCTTCCAGGGGCGCAGGCTGAGTTTTCTGCACGCGTATTCGGGCGCCGAGGCGCTCACCGTGCTGCGCGGCACGCCCGACATCGCCGTCGTGCTGCTCGACGTCATCATGGAAACCCAGGATGCCGGCCTGCAAGTGGCGCGCCAGATCCGCGAGGAGTTGCACAACAGCGCCGTGCGCATCATCCTGCGCACGGGCCAGCCCGGCCAGGCACTCGAACACCGCATCATCATCGACTACGACATCAACGATTTCTGGTGCAAGACCGACTTAACGACGCGCAAGCTGTTTACCACCGTGATCGCTTCGCTGCGCACCTACGCCACGCTGCGCGAAGCGCAGCAGCAGGTGAGCGACCTGGCCGCGGCCCTGGCCCGGCGCGGCGACCAGGCCGCCTTGCCATCCGGCGGCAAGCCGTAGGCGGCGCGCGCTACTTTTAGTCAAAAAACAAGAGCACTGGATAGGCATACAGCCCTTGTCCACGGCCGCTTTTCCCCGCTCGCGGCGGCAAATCGCGCACGCTGATTTGCCTCAATATCCTAAGTGGCGGATTGTTAAGCGCTTTTTCAGATATCCACACGGACTGTGGATATCTTTGTGGATAAGCGCCTATTGACAGCCCTCAAAGCCGCAGCCAGTGCGGCTTTCAATAAACTGCTCAATCAAACAGCAAAAATAAAACAGAATAAAATCAAACACTTAGAAACTCACACATAATCACATGAAAATTATTTCGGCAATTTCGCCAACCCATCATTTGTGCATAACTGAGCCGTAATGATCAATTCGATAACGCCGGGGTCGGCGCTACCGGCAACACAGTTGCTGCACAGATACTCAATGCACGGTCTGGCGCCGCTGCTCCGGATGCAGCAGCACGCGCTCGATCAGTACAGGGTCGATATTGTATGACTTCAGGTATTCCAGAGCGCACAAGGTGCTGAAGGCAGCCTGCACGGCGATACCCAGGTTGACGATATCGCACATCTTCTGGTCGACCCTGGCATGGCGCGCCACTGTCTTGTCGGGCATATGCAGCGTTTCTTGGGAATTAAGCATGGTAGACAACTCCTGCGAAGGGGGACATGGGGGCGGGAAAGGCGCAGCGGGTGGAAGCCCGGCGCCCGTACGGACATGGACAGCGGCAGTATTGCCGATAAAGTATTGCCGATAAATTCTCGATGTCAATGGCAGGCGAACATGAGCCACGGTTTTTTTCCTGCCGCCACAGTCCTTCCTGAAAGCGATGGACAAGCGCGCTCGGCCACGGTGATAATCAGCCATGTCCTCGCCCTCCCCCGCCCCGTCCGACCTCCCCCGCCCGCAGCCCGCCTCGCTTGCCGACCTGTTTTTCTCGTTCACCTGGCTGGCCCTGCAGGGTTTCGGCGGCGTGCTGGCCGTGATCCAGCGCGAGATGGTGGAACGCAAGCGCTGGCTGACGCAGGAGGAATTCCTCGAGGACTGGGCCGTGGCGCAAATCATGCCCGGCCCGAACGTGATCAACCTGTCATTGATGGTGGGTGGGCGCTATTTCGGCTTGAAAGGCGCGCTCACGGCCATGGCCGGCATGCTGGCCGTGCCGCTCGTCATCGTGCTCGTGCTCGGCGTGCTGTACACGCGCCTCGGCGCCAACCCGCAGGTGGCGGGCGCCTTGCGCGGCATGGCCGCCGTCTCGGCCGGCATGATCGCCGCCACGGGCGTGAAACTGGCTGCCGCGCTGGGCAAGCACCCGCTGCCCCTGTGGCTGACCTTGCCCCTCGCCGGGCTGGGCGTGCTGATGGTGGCCGTGCTGCGCTGGCCCCTGCTGTACATCCTGCTGGGGCTCGGTGGCATCGGCTGCTGTTTGACCTACCGCAAGCTGTCGCCATGAACCCGCCCGTGCAACTGGTGTTGAGCACGGCGGACTGGCTGAACCTGTTCGGCCACTATCTGATGCTGTCCATGATGTCGATCGGCGGCGCCATTTCCACCACGGCGGAAATGCACCGCTTCCTCGTCGAACAGCACGGCTGGCTGACGCAGGTCCAGTTCAATGAGTCGATCGCCATCGCCCAGGCCGCACCGGGCCCCAACGTACTGTTCGTCGCCCTGATGGGCTGGAACGTGGGCATGAACGCGGGCAGCTACGCGGCCGCCTATTTCGGCGTATTCGTGACCATGGTCGGCATCATGTTGCCCAGCACCACCCTCACCTACGTGGCGGCCCGCTGGGCCTACCGCAACCGCGACCTGCGCCCCGTGCGCGCCTTCAAGCAAGGCATGGCGCCCATCGTCGTCGCCCTGCTCATTTCCACCGGCATGATACTGGGCGGCGCCAACCATACCCTGGCCACCGACTGGCCCCTGTGGAGCCTGTCCATCGTCGCGGGCATCCTCATCTGGCGCACGAAGATGCATTTGCTGTGGCTGCTGGCGGCCGGCGCCGTGCTGGGCTGGTTCCAGCTCGTCTGACCTCACACGGCCAGGTGCCGCTTCACCTCGTCGCCCGCCATCTGCGCCGCCGTGCCGCTGGCGACGACACTGCCGCGCGAGAGTACGATAAACTCGTCAGCCAGTTCACGGGCGAAATCGAAATACTGTTCGCACAGCACGATGGCCATGTCGCCACGCTGTTTCAGCAGCGCGATCACGCGGCCGATATCCTTGATGACGGAGGGCTGAATGCCTTCCGTCGGCTCGTCGAAGATGATCAATTGCGGCTCGGCCAGCAAGGCGCGCGCGATGGCCAGTTGCTGCTGTTGCCCGCCGGACAGGTCGCCGCCGCGCCGCTGCAGCATCTCTTTTAATACCGGAAACAGTTCATACACGTGCGGATCGATGCGCGAAGCCTGCCTGCCCTTCCTGGCCGCCATGCCCATCAGCAGGTTTTCCTCGACCGTCAGTCGCGCAAAGATGTCGCGCCCCTGCGGCACGTAGGCGATGCCCAGCCTGGCGCGCGCATGCGGCGCCAGCCGCGTGATGTCGCGGCCATTGAATATCACCTTGCCCTGCGCCACGGGCAACACGCCCATCAGGCATTTCAGGAGCGTCGTCTTGCCCACGCCATTCCTGCCCAGCAAGGCCAGGCATTGGCCCTGGCGCGCCGTGAGATTGACACCGCGCAAAGTGTGCGAGGAGCCATAATATTGGTTCAGTTGTTCGACTTCCAGCATGGCTTACCTTCCCAAGTAGACTTCGATGACGCGCTCGTCGGCTTGCACCTGCTCCATGCGGCCCTGCGCCAGCACGGACCCTTCGTGCAGCACGGTGACGATGCCCTGCTGCGCGATGTCCGTGACGAAACCCATGTCATGCTCGACCACCATGATGGAATGTTTGCCGCGCAATTCATTGAGCAGCTCGGCCGTGCGCGCCGTTTCCGCATCCGACATGCCGGCCACGGGCTCGTCCAGCAGGATCAGCTGCGGCTCCTGCATCAGCAGCATGCCGATTTCCAGCCACTGCTTTTGCCCATGCGACAGCAAGCCGGCCAGCCGCGCCTCGTGGCCATTGAGGCGGATCAAGCGCAATATGGATGCGATCTTGCCTTCCTGCTCGGACGTGATCCGGGCAAACAAGGTGGGTGCCACGCGCTTGTCCATCTTCATGGCCAGCTCCAGGTTGTCGAACACCGTGTGCTGCTCGAACACGGTGGGACGCTGGAACTTGCGGCCGATGCCCGCGTGGGCGATCTCCACCTCCGTCATGGCGGCCAGGTTCATGGTCTGGCCGAACCAGGCCGTGCCGGACGTGGGCCGCGTCTTGCCGGTGATCACATCCATCATCGTCGTCTTGCCCGCCCCGTTCGGGCCGATAATGCAGCGCAACTCGCCCACGGAAATATCGAGACTGAGCTTGTTGATGGCCTTGAAGCCGTCGAATGAAACGGTGATGTCTTCCAGGTAAAGAATGGCGCCATGCGTCGTGTCGACGCCCTCGCCTTTCACGCGCGAGTAGGTCGGGCCAGCTTCAGCGCTGGCCATGCCGGGCAACATGCGGATGCTCATGCGGCCTCCTCCGCCACGACGGCAGTCTTGTTGCGCTTGAGCTTGCGCAATACACCGAGCATGCCCTGCTGCATGAACAGGGTGACGACGATGAACAGCAAGCCCAGCGCGAACAGCCACAGTTCCGGCATGGCCGCCGTGAACCAGCTCTTCAAGCCGTTCACGGTAAAGGCGCCCAGGATGGGGCCGATCAGGGTGCCGCGCCCGCCCACGGCCACCCACACCACCATTTCGATGGAATTGGCCGGCGACATTTCGGACGGGTTGATGATGCCCACCTGCGGCACGTACAGGGCGCCGGCGATGCCGCACAGCATGGCGGACAGGGTCCAGACAAATAGCTTGAACCAAAGCGGGTTGTAGCCGAGGAACATCAGCCGCGCCTCGCTGTCGCGCACGCCCTGCAAGACCCTGCCCAGCTTGGATGTCACGATGGCGCGCGCGCCCACCAGCGCGGCCAGCAGGATGGCCAGGGTCAGCAGGAACAGCACGGCGCGGGTGGCGGGCGCCGTGACGCTGTGGCCCAATATCGTCTTGAAGTCCGTGAAACCGTTGTTGCCGCCAAAGCCGGTGTCATTGCGGAAGAACAGGAGCATGAAGGCATACGTCATGGCCTGCGTGATGATGGAAAAATACACGCCCTTGATGCGCGAACGGAAGGCAAAGTAGCCAAACACAAAGGCCAGCACGCCCGGCACCAGCACGACCAGCGCCATGCAGTACCAGAAATGGTCGGTAAACGCCCAGTACCACGGGTAGGTTTTCCAGTCGAGAAAGACCATGAAGTCGGGCAAGCTGCTGCGGTACTGGCCCTGCGCGCCGATGGCGCGCATCAGATACATGCCGTGCGCATACGCGCCCAGCGCAAAGAACACGCCGTGCCCCAGCGACAGGATGCCCGTGTAGCCCCACACGAGGTCCAGCGCCAGCGCGGCCAGCGCGTAGCACAGGAACTTGCCCACCAGCGCCACCGTGTAGGCGGACACATGCAGCGCATGCCCGTCAGGAAAGAGCAGATTGAAAACTGGCAGCATGGCCGCCAGCACCGTGCAGGCGGCAATCGCCATCCACATCGGCAGCGTGAACAGGCCAGCCTGGACTCGATAGGAGGTAATCATTCGACGCTGCGTCCCTTCATGGCAAACAGGCCCTGCGGCCGGCGCTGGATAAAAATGATGATGAATATCAAAATGGCGATCTTCGCCAGCACGGCGCCCGCCACCGGCTCGAGGAATTTATTCACTTCGCCCAGGCCCAGCGCGGCGATGACCGTGCCGGCCAGCTGGCCCACGCCGCCCAGCACCACCACCATGAAGGAATCGACGATATAGCTTTGCCCAAGGTCCGGCCCCACATTGCCCAGCTGCGACAGCGCCACGCCGCCCAGCCCGGCGATGCCGGAACCGAGGCCAAAGGTCAGCATGTCGACCTTGCCCGTGGCCACGCCCACGCAGTCGGCCATGCGGCGGTTTTGCGTGACGGCGCGCACGAACAGGCCCAGCCGCGTCCTGTTCAGGATCAGCCACACGGCCGCCACGACGACGATGGCAAAGCCGATGATGGCCAGGCGGTTGTACGGCAGCACGAGGCCGCCCAGCACGGTGACGCCGCCCGACATCCAGGCCGGGTTGGCCACTTCCACGTTCTGCGCGCCAAAGATCGTGCGCACCAGCTGCATGAGGATCAGGCTGATGCCCGAGGTGGCCAGCAGGGTTTCCAGCGGCCGCCCGTACAGCCAGCGGATCACCGTGCGCTCGAGCGCCACGCCGACCAGGCCGGCCACGAGAAAGGCGGCCGGCAAGGCGGCCAGCAAATACGCATCCTGCATGGCGGGCAAGTAGGTGCGGAAAAACAGCTGGCACAGATACGTCGTGTAAGCGCCTATCATCAGCAGTTCGCCATGCGCCATGTTGATGATGCCCATCAAGCCGAATGTGATGGCCAGGCCCAGCGCCGCCAGCAGCAGCACGCTGCCCAGCGAGATGCCGTAAAACACATTGCCGGCGATCTCCATGCGCGACACTCGTCCCTTGATCTGGCGCATGGTGTCGATGGCCGCCAGCTGCACGGCTTCATCGGGCTCGCTGGCCTTGCCATCGGCACCGCGCTCCAGCATGGCGTGCAGCACGGGCAGCAGGCGCGCATCGCTGCTGCCCGCCAGCGCCTGCACGGCTTGCCTGCGCGTGGCCGCGTCCGGCGCCTGCAGGTTGGCGCTGGCGATCAGCACCTGCAATACCTGTTTGATGTCAGCATCGTTTTCCTGCGCCAGCGCCGTGCGGATCAGGGGGAGCTGCGCGGGGTCGACGGCCTGTTGCAGCGCCTGCGCGGCAGCCAGGCGCGTGGCCCGTTCCGGCGCCAGCAGCTTCAGCCCCGACAGGGCGCCCGCCACGGCCGCGCGCAAGCGGTTGTTGACCATCACGCCATCGATGCCATCGGGCAGCGGCACGCTCTTGCCGCTTGCCGGGTCATACGCTTGCTCGCCATCGACGATATACACCTGGCCGTCGGGCGCCGCATGCAAGGCGTCGTCCTGCAAGGCTTGCAGGACGCGGATGGCCTCGGGCGTGGCGAGGGCGGCGATCTGCGCGACGGCGGCGACCCTCGTGTCGGCATCGTCGCCGGCCAGCGGCTTGAGCAGGTCGGGAGGGATGGCGGCCTGCGCGAGCGGGGATATCAATAGACAGGCAAGGAGCAGCAGTTTGGGGATGAACCTCATTGTAAGTTCCATGGAAAAACTGCACGGGGCGAGCGCTTACCCCAAAGGCGAGGACTGGGGTTGGCCCCTCAGGATCCGACCCCGGCATTTGCTGGTGGGTAAATAGCGCCTACAGCTTCTGCTTGCCCTCATTGCCCTTGATAAATGGACTCCACGGCTGGGCGCGTATCGGCTCCCTGGTTTTCCACACGACATTGAATTGCCCATCGGCCTTGATCTCGCCTATCATCGCGGGCTTGTGCAAGTGGTGATTCGTCGCATCCATGGTCAGGGTAAAGCCCGATGGCGCTTTCACGCTCTGGCCCGCCATGGCGGCGATCACCTTGTCCGTGTCCGTCGATTTCGCCTTTTCCACGGCTTGTGCCCACATGTGGATGCCGACATAGGTCGCTTCCATCGGGTCGTTCGTCACGACCGAAGCCGCGTTCGGCAACTTTTGTGCCACGGCGTACGCCTTCCACTGCTTGATGAAGGCCGTGTTGACGGGATTCTTGACGGATTCGAAATAATTCCACGCCGCCAGATGCCCCAGCAGCGGCCTGGCATCGATGCCGCGCAGCTCTTCCTCGCCCACGGAAAACGCGACGACGGGCACGTCGGTGGCTTTCAAGCCCGCATTGCCCAGCTCCTTGTAGAACGGCACGTTGGAATCGCCATTGATGGTGGAAATGACGGCCGTCTTGCCGCCCGCGGAAAACTTCTTGATGTTGGCGACGATCGTTTGATAGTCGGCGTGGCCGAATGGCGTGTAGACCTCGCTGATATCGCTGTCCTTGACGCCTTTGCTTTTCAGGAAGGCGCGCAGGATCTTGTTGGTGGTGCGCGGATACACATAATCCGTGCCCAGCAGCACGAAGCGCCTGGCGCCGCCGCCATCCTTGCTCATCAGGTATTCCACGGCCGGGATCGCCTGCTGGTTCGGTGCGGCGCCCGTATAAAACACATTCTTTTCCAGTTCCTCGCCCTCGTATTGCACGGGATAGAACAGCAGGCTGTTGAGTTCCTTGAACACCGGCAAGACCGACTTGCGCGACACGGACGTCCAGCAGCCGAACACGACAGCCACCTTGTCCTGCGCCACCAGCTGGCGCGCCTTTTCCGCGAACAGCGGCCAGTTCGATGCCGGGTCGACGACGACGGCTTCCAGCTTCCTGCCCAGCACGCCGCCCTTGGCATTGATTTCCGCAATCGTCATCAAGGCCACGTCTTTCAGCGACGTTTCGGAAATGGCCATGGTGCCCGACAAGGAGTGCAAGATGCCCACCTTGATCGTGTCGGCGGCCAGCGCCGCCTGCGTGAATGCCGAGGCGGCCAGGGCCAGTGCGCCTGCTGCTGCCGCTTTCAAGATGATGCGTCGTGACATGAAGACTCCTGTGGTGGGTGCGTGGTTGTCGGACTGGGGCATACGCTGTTGTTAAAGCAGAATGCATGCCAGCGCCGGCAGGCGTGCGGCACGGGGCGCGCGCCACGCCATGGTGCACCCGAGACAATCCCGCACGAAAAAAAACCTGGCTGCACAAGGACTGTGCAGCCAGGTTTCAACTTGCCGTAAAACGGTGCGCCGGGCGCGTCAAGCCTTGCGCGGCGCGCCGCGCAGGCGGCGCCAGCCCTTGCGCCCCAGCGGGAACAGCAGCACGAAGGCGAGCAGCCATGGCAGGATGTAGGCCATGGCCGTGATGGCGTTGGCCACGCCTTCCGACAGGTTCTCCGTGAAATTGCCCAGCGCGCGCTTGACGGGCGTCCAGAACGACTGGCGGCCTTCGGCGCTGATGGCCACGTTCAGCAAGTCAGTGTCGATGCGCTGCATCAACAGCGCGTTGGCCGCCGTCGCCTGCTCCAGCTCCACCTGCACGGTGGCCAGTTCCTTGGTCACCTTGATCAGGGCGTCGACATTCGCGCCCGAACGCTTTTCCAGGTCTTGCAGCTGCGCCTGGTATTGCTTGAGCATGTCCAGGCGCTTCTTGCTGTCGAGCACGGGGCGGCCCAGGTCTTCCACCTTGGTGCCCTGGCTGATGACGTCGCCTTCGGCGGCAACGAGCGCGACGAGCTTCCTGATACCGGCCGGCTTGGCCCGCATGCTGATGCGCGCGTGCACGTAACGGCCGCTGTCGATGCCTGAATCGAGCAGCAGGCAGCCATTGTCCGTATCGGCCTTGCAGGCGGCGACCACTTTTTCATACAGGGGCCGCACCTGGGCCTCATGCGTATCGACGCTGACGTTGTGCTCATAGGCAAGAAACTCGCTGCCCTTTTCCTTGCCATCGAGGCGCGCGGCGCTCGATTGCCCGCCGCTCTCGCCCTTGCTGCCGCAACCGGCCAGCAGCAGGACGCCCATCAGACTCATATAGACTATTTTCATTATTGCTTTCTTTAGATTATTTTTACTTTTGCATTATTTGGGCAGCATCTGCAGATCGGGCAAGTGCGCGGCCACGTCGTGCACGGTGGCGTGCCGTGTCAGCGCGGCCACCACTTGCGGCAACGGTTCCGGCCAGATTTCGGGCAAGTCGCGCTCCTCGGCCGCCAGCACGGGAAAAGCCAGCTGCTCGCGCGGCGGCACGAAGGCGGCGTCGACGCCCGGCTTGTTGCCGCGCGCATCGATGCGGTACCAGCCGAAATCCTGCAGATACACGGCGTTCAAGCCATGCAGGCAAAACGGCGGCCCCACCTCGCCGACGGCCAGGCGCTGGTAGCACAGGCCGGCAGGAATGCCATTGGCGCGCAGCAGCGCGGCCAGCAGGTGGCTCTTCGCATAACAATAGCCGGTGCCATGCTGCAAGACGTCGGAAGCGCGGCAGGTGACGGGATTGCGCTGGTAATCCCAGCTGTGGGCTATCTCGTCGCGCACGAATTCAAAGCAGCGGCGCGCGATGGCGGCGTCGCCTGTCGCGCCGGCGGCCAGCGCGGCCGCCCTGGCGCGCACGGCGGGGTGGTCGCTGTCGATCTGCGTGCTGCTCGCCAGATACAGGGAAAAGTCGGAATGCATGGCCATCGTATATACAAGGTAAGCCGAGAGAATGCGCGATTTTAGTCGAAGCCGTGCCGAATCTGCCGTTTCCTTGCGCAAAAACAAAGGAAAGGCACGCCATCGGCCGGCTTTGCGGGGGCCGGCGACTTTGGCGCCGGCGCCGTAGCTGGTATCATGCGGGCAAACGCCAGCCGGTCCGACACGCAAGATGGGCCGGCGCATGCAACACCTTGCGAAGCGGCCCCGCGCCGCCGACGCCTCCCCTACAGATCAGAGAAACGAGTTCCTATGAGCGCATCATCGTCCCACCCATCGTTCTGGCGCAGAGTCCCGCTGGCTTTCGGCGCCTTCTTCAGCACCCTGTCGGACGCCGCCTATGCGGCCCGCGTGGAAAAGCTGTCCTTGCCCGAGGCTGCGCCTGTCGCGCCGGTGCCCCCTGCGCCCGCCCCGGCTCCCGTGCCGACGCCAGCGGCCGCCCCCGTCATATTAAAAGAAGCGACGCCGGACGCCGCCCTGCAGCTGCTGGCCCTGCTGCAACGCGAAGCGCGCCTGATCGACTTCACCCAGGAAAACCTGGGCAGCCATGCCGACGCCGACATCGGCGCGGCCGCGCGCGTGGTGCACGAAGGCTGCGCCAAGGTCATGCGCGAATATTTCACCATCGACGCCGTGCGCCAGGAAGCCGAAGGCAGCCGCATCGTGCTGCAGGAAGGCTTTGACTCGGCCAGCGTGCGCCTGACGGGCAATGTCGTCGGTTCGGCGCCGTTTACGGGCACCCTCAGCCATCGCGGCTGGCGCGCGTCCAGCGTGCGCCTGCCGAAACTGAGCGAGCAGCACGACGCCGCCATCCTGGCCCCGGCCGAGGTGGAACTGTGAGCGATCAAGCCAACAACACCCCGCGCTACGCCATCGGCATCGACCTGGGCACCACCCACAGCGCCCTGTCGTACGTGAACCTGGATGAGAGCGACGGCGAGCAGTCCAGCCACGGCGTGCTGAAAGTGCCGCAATTGTCGGCGCCGGGCACCGTCGAAGAGCTGTCGCTGCTGCCGTCGTTCGTCTACCTGCCGCACGCCGAGGAAGTGGCGGCCGGCGACCTGGCACTGCCCTGGGTCACCGAGGCAGCGGAAGCGCCGTTCGTCGTCGGTGAAATGGCCCGCAGCCGCGGCGCCACCACGCCGATCCGTCTGGTCTCGAGCGCGAAGAGCTGGCTGTGCCACCCGGGCGTAGACCGCCGCGCGGCGATTTTGCCGAACGACGCGCCGGCCGAAGTGGCGCGCATCTCGCCGATCACGGCCGCCACGCGCTACCTGGCGCACTTGCGCCAGGCCTGGGACACGGCCCACCCGCAAGCGCCGTTCGCCGAGCAGGAAATCACCGTGACGATTCCGGCATCGTTCGATCCGGCCGCGCGCGAGCTGACGATGGAAGCGGCGCAGGCGGCCGGCTACACGGCATTGACCCTGCTGGAAGAGCCGCAGGCGGCCCTGTACAGCTGGATCCAGACCAGCGAAGGCCGCTGGCGCAAGGAAGTCAAGCCGGGCGACATCATTCTGGTCGTCGACGTGGGAGGCGGCACCAGCGACTTTTCGCTGATCGCCGTACTGGAGCGCGACGGCGTGCTGGAACCGCACCGCGTCGCCGTCGGCGAGCATATCCTGCTCGGCGGCGACAATATGGACCTGGCCCTGGCCCACCTGGTGGCGCGCAAGCTCGCCGCCAACGGCACCCAGCTCGACGCCTGGCAAATGCGCGCGCTGACCTATGGCTGCCGCAGCGCCAAGGAAAGCCTGCTGGCCGACAGCGGCATGGAAACGGCGCCCATCGTCGTGCCGAGCCGCGGCTCGAAACTGATCGGCGGCTCCATCCGCACGGAGCTGACGCGCGCCGAAGTGTCCACCTTCATCCTCGACGGCTTCTTCCCGCAGGTGGAGGCGTCGAGCCGCCCTGCCGTGCGCACGCGCGCCGGCCTGACGCAACTGGGTCTGCCGTATGCCCAGGACGCGGCCATCACGCGCCACCTGGCCGCCTTCCTGGGCCGGCAAGTGGCGGCCACCAGCGAGCTGGAAGGCTTCGCCGGCCGCCAGACGCAGGACGCCAGCTTCCTGCACCCGACGGCCGTGCTGTTCAACGGCGGCGTCTTCAAGTCCGACCTGCTGGCGCAGCGCATCATGGCCACCGTCAACGACTGGCTGTACATGGAGGGCGCGGAACCGGCACGCATGCTGGCCGGCGCCGACCTGGACCTGGCCGTGGCGCGCGGCGCCGCGTATTACAGCTACGTGCGGCGCGGCCATGGCGTGCGCATCCGCGGCGGCACGGCCAGCGCGTTCTACGTGGCCATCGAATCGGCCATGCCGGCCATCCCCGGCATGGAACCGCCGATCCAGGCCCTGTGCGTGGCGCCGTTCGGCATGGAAGAAGGCAGCGAGCTGGAACTGCCGGGCCAGCAATTCGGCCTGGTGGTGGGCGAGCCCGTGCACTTCCGCTTCTTCGCCTCCTCCACGCGGCGCAACGACCAGATCGGCGACTTGCTGGACTTCTGGGGTCCCGATGAATTGCAGGAGCTGAGCGAAATCCAGGCCACCCTGTCCGCCGAAGGCCGGTCGGCCGGCGACGTGGTGCAGGTCAGGCTGCACGCACGCGTGACGGAAGCGGGCACCCTGGAACTGCTGGCCGTCTCCCTTGACGGCGCCGAGCGCTGGAAGGTGGAATTCGACGTGCGCGGCACGCCGCAATAAGCGCCATGGGCAGCGCTGCGGGCAAGCCGGCCTTCCTGGTCGGCATCGACCTGGGCACCACCAATACGGTGGTCGCCTATGCCGCTGCGGCCGAAGCCGGCGATGCGCAGGCAGGCATCCACCTGTTCGCCATCGAACAGCTGCTGGCCCCCGGCGAAGTGGGCGCACGCCCCCTGCTGCCCTCCGTGCGCTACCACCCTGCCGCCGGCGAACTGGCGGCGGGCGACTTGCCGCTGCCGTGGCCGCAGGACGATGTCGCCGACGCTGTGCAGCCCGTGCTGGGCGCCCTGGCGCGCCAGCTCGGCGCGCAGGTACCGGGCCGGCTGGTCACCAGCGCCAAGAGCTGGCTGTCGCATGCGAATGTCGACCGCCAGGCGCCCATCCTGCCGTGGGGCGCGCAAGCCGATGTGCCGAAAATCTCACCCGTGGCCGCCAGCGCCAGCTACCTGGCCTACGTGCGCGCCGCGTGGAATCACCGCTTCCCGCACGCTCCGCTGGAAGGGCAGGAACTGGTGCTGACCATCCCCGCCTCGTTCGACGAGGGTGCGCGCGCACTCACCCTGGAAGCTGCGCGCATGGCGGGGCTGCCGACCCTGCGCCTGGTGGAAGAACCGCAGGCGGCCTTCTATGATTTCCTGCAGCGCCGGCGCGCCACCCTGCGCGAGGACCTGGCCGATACGCGCCGCATTTTAGTCTGCGACGTGGGCGGCGGCACCACGGATTTCAGCCTGATCGACGTGGCCTTCGGCGACGATGGCGCGCCGCAGCTCACGCGCAGCAGCGTGGGCAACCATCTGATCCTCGGCGGCGACAATATGGACCTGGCGCTGGCCCACCTGGTGGAAACGCGCATGGCGGCCGGCATGGAAGGCGGCATGAAGCTGTCCGCCGCGCGCCTGTCGCAGCTGATGGAGCGCTGCCGCGCCGCCAAGGAGCTGCTGCTCTCGAACGATGCGCCCGGCAGCGCCACCGTCACCCTGCTGGGCGCCGGCTCGCGCCTGATCGGCGGCAGCCGCTCCGCCGACGTCACGCGCGAAGAAGTGGCGGCCATGGTGGTCGACGGCTTCTTCCCGCTCGTCGATGCGGGCGACGTCGCGAAAAAGGGCCGCGCCGGCATCGTCGAATTCGGCCTGCCCTACGCGCAGGATGCGGCCATCACGCGCCACCTGGCCAGCTTTTTACAGCAGCATGCGGGCGCACTGCCCGATACCCTGCTGCTGAACGGCGGCGTGTTCCGCGCCGATGCGCTGGCGCGCCGCCTGGCCGAGACGCTGGCGCACTGGCGCGGCGCGCCCCTCACCCTGCTGCACAACGACAACCCCGACGTGGCCGTGGCGCGCGGCGCCGTCGCCTACGCGCTGGCCCGCCGCGGCCAGGCGCCGCGCATCGGCGGCGGTTCGCCGCGCAGCTACTTCCTTGTGCTGGGCGAGGCGGACAAGGACCACCGCGCCGTCTGCATCCTGCCGCGCGGCAGCGCCAGCGGCGAGGAAATCCGCCTGACGCAGCGCCTGTTCGCGCTGCGCCTGGGCCGCCCCGTGCGCTTCCACCTGGCGTCCTCGATCGCCGAAGCGGGTACGCCGCCCAGGCTGGGCGACATCGTCGACCTGGGCGAAGGCGACTACCTGCGCCTGCCGCCGCTGGCCAGCGTGCTGCATGCCAAAGACGGCAGCAATGACAAGCGCGAAATCACCGTGCAACTGGCCACCGTCATGACGGAGGTGGGCACGCTGGAAGTCCATTGCGTGGCCGCAGCCGATGCCAGCGACCGCTGGCTGCTGGAATTCCAGTTGCGCGGCGGCGATGGTCCGGAAACGGAAGCATCCACGGTTTCGCCGCGCATCAAGGAAGCCATCGAAAAGATCGAGCGCATCTTTGGCGGCAAGGCGCAAAAGGTCGAGAGCAAGGAAGTGCGCCAGCTGCGCCAGCACCTGGAACAGGGACTCGGCGGACGCGAAAGCTGGGACACGCCGCTGCTGCGCCAGCTGTTCGACGCCATGCTGCAACGCGCGCGTGGCCGGCGGCGCTCCGCCGAACATGAGCGGGTCTGGCTGAACCTGGCCGGCTACTGCCTGCGTCCCGGCTATGGCGATGCGCTCGACCCATGGCGCATCGAGCAGCTGTGGGCCATGTTCGACACGGGCGTGCAGCACCACAAGGATAACCAGGTGTGCGCCGAATGGTGGACACTGTGGCGCCGCGTGGCCGGCGGCTTGAGCACGGAGCAGCAACTGCGCCTGCTCGACGATTTCGCCTTCAACCTGCAAGCCGATGCGGCCCAGCGCGGCAGCCGCCCCGTCACCCTGGTGAACGGCAGCGACGACGATATGCTGCGCCTGGGCGCGTCGCTCGAGCGCATCCCCGGCGCCTACAAGGCGGAAGTGGGCGCCTGGCTGCTGAAACGCCTGGACAAGGCCGGCACAGCCGACACGAACACCCTGTGGGCGCTGGCCAGGGTCGGCGCGCGCCAGCCCTTCCATGGCAGCGCGCACGAAGTGGTCGACAGCGCCACCGTGGCCGACTGGCTGGCCGCGCTGCTGGCACTGGACTGGAAAAAGACCGAGCCGGCTGCCTTTGCCGCCACCCACCTGGCGCGCATGACGGGCGACCGCTCGCGCGACATCGCCGACGGGCTGCGCGCCACCATCCTCGCCCGTCTGAAAGCCGTCGGCGCCCCGCCCCTGTGGCAGGCGATGGTCAGCGAAGTCACGCAGCTCGATGAAGCGAATACCAAACGCATGCTGGGCGAGGCGCTGCCGCCGGGCTTGAAGCTGATCGCCTGAACACGCTTCATGCACCGTGCCGGGATCAAAGCGGCTTAGCCGGCGTCGCGCGACGCCTGATAGCGCGGCAATCCATCGGCCAGCCTGACCCACGCCACTTGCGAGGCGGTATGGATATGGCTTTGCGGCGGCAGCCGCTCCGGTTCGTCGAGGCTGCAAGTGGTCAGGTCGACCTCGTCCGGGTAGCGCTTATCTTCGAACGTCAGCTGCGTGCCGCAGCGCGGACAGAAGCTGCGCTTGCCATGCACGCTGGAAGCATACGACTGGGCCTGCCCCTGCAGCCAGCGCAAGTTCGCGCGCGGCACGCTGAACCAGGCGACAAACGGCGCGCCCGAGGCGCGGCGGCACATCGAGCAATGGCAGGCACTTTCATGGAAGGCGCCCGTGCCCGCTTCGTAGCGCACGTCGCCGCATAAACATCCTCCGCTCAGCATGGCATCCTCCGGCAAGCTGGAAAAGCATCCAGTTTAGCGTCGCTGCGACGCCATACGGTTTGCGCTAGATCACGGCCACCACCAACAGCAGCACCGCCAGCGGCGCCTGCACCAGCACGATGCCGGGGTGCGTGCGGCGCAGCTGGGCCCAGACGGACAGGCCCGGCACTTCCTCGTGCGGGTGGTGCGCTTCGTCGCGCAGCGACATCGCGTGCAGGAACATGCCGGCGATGAGCGGCCCGGGGTTGACCCACCAGCCCTGCTCGAGCAAGCCGCGCGACAGATAGATTGCCAGCGCGCCGATGGCAAACGGCGAAGCCCACACCAGCACCAGTATCAGGCGGATGCCATAAAATTCCAGCAAGGTGCCCATGCGGTGCAGGCGGCTGAAGTCGTGGTCGGCCATGCGCTCGTCGATGGCCAGTTCGGCCCGGCCATACAGGGTCCACAAGCCGCCGAACAGGCAGCCCAGCAGCACGCCGATCACGATGTCGGCCGCGAACACCACGTATTTGTTCACGTCGGCCGTGCCGATGCCCAGCGAGGTGTAGGCGGCCGCGTGCAGGTGCAGGCCGGCCTGCTCGCCTTCCGCAGTCGTATAGCGGTCGCGCACGTCGTAGCTGGCGCCGATGAACAGCACCTGCTTGCGCGGCGCGTCCCGCGCCACGCCGGCCTTGCCGTCGACGAGCCGCACGCCGGCGCGCGTGGGGTCGAGGAACGCGGGCGCCATGGCGGTCGGATGGAATGGCGCGGTGACGGCATTCTGTTCGGCCGCATCCTTGGCGTCGCCGTGGATGACCGGTTCGAAGGCCCAGCGCGCCAACTCCTTTTCGCTGCCCGTGCGCCGCGCCAGCTGGCACACGCGGCCGGCCAGGCGGTAGCCTTCCTTTTGCTCGGACAGCGCGGCCGGCATGGGCTGGTTCTGCTCCTGCTGGCGCATGCCGTGCGCCAGTTCGAAGGCCACAGCCGCCAGCACGGGACTTTTCAGTTCGATGCGCGTGACGGCGCCCATGCGTTCGCGGATACGCGGACTGGCGAAATGCACGCCGGCCGCGCAGCGCGCGCGTATCCACGGCAGGTTCGCATTCTGGTCCGATTGCTCGGGCAGGATCAGCACCAGCTGCCGGCCATCGGCGGCCAGCCGGTCGAGCAGGCGGTCCAGCGGCCGCTCGCCTGCCTTGTGCTGCTCGTAGACGGCCGGCGCCAGGTCCAGGTCGATGGCCAGCACGCGCGCGCCGCGCTGCGCCACGCTGGCCAGCAACTGCTCCAGGCGCGCCCGCTCCAGCGGTTCGCGCTCGTCGAATACCTGTTCAAACGCGGGCTGGTCGATTTCGATGATGCCGGGCCGGTAGGCGGCGCCGGGATCGCGGCCCTTGTGCAGCAGCGGCGCCTGTTCCGCGCTGGCGCGCAGCATGGCCGCATCGAGCCATTCGAGCACGTGGAAGCCTTCCAGCGCCAGCATCAGCGAGGCGATCAGGCTGGCGCCGATCACGTGGTGCAGCAAGTGCGTGCCCGTCAGCTTGAACGCCGAACCGAGCTGGGAAAATGGCCACAGCAGGCGCCGCCGGAGCGGCGGGCGCGGGTGGTCTGGCTGGCTGGTTTCCACGATGCGCTCCCCCGTCTATCGCCGCCAGCATATATTTCAGGCAACAATTGATAACAAAAGGAATATAGTATGGCAATTATGTCCAGGCTGCCGCACGGCTGGCGCGCTGCCGGTGCAGCGGCCCGCGCGCGCGGGCCACCCGGCATGGCGGCCAACCTTATTTCGGCTTGGCCAGCAGCAGCCTGCCCAGCGCTTCGAAGGCCGGCGTGGTGGTCGGGTCGTTGGCCGCGTTGGCCGCCGTCGGCGTGGAGGCGAAACGCACGATCACCATTTCCGCTTTCGGGTCGATGTAGATGCGCTGTCCATACACGCCGCGCGCCATGTAGGCGCCGTGGTCATTATGCGTGACCCACCACATGTCGCGGTAGCTCCAGCCTTTCAGCAAGTCGTAGCCGCCCTTGGCGAACAGCCGCTTGTCGCCGCCACGGCGGATGTCGGCAACCGCCGCCTTCGGGATGATTTGCTGGCCGTTGTAGCGGCCATCGTTGCGCAGCATTTCGCCAAAGCGCGCCAGGTCGCGCAAGCCCGCGCTCAAGCCGCCACCGGCGAACGGCGTACCGGTCGAATCGACAGACATGTAGGCATCCTGCTCGGCACCCAGCTTCTTCCAGATATGTTCGGACAGGTAGTCGTTGACGTTCTGTCCCGTGACGCGCGCGATGATCCAGCCCAGCACGTCGGAATTGACGGTGCGGTAGCCGAAGCCCTCGCCATGCCTGCCCTCGTGCTGCACGGTTTGCAGGTACTCGAAATAGCTGCGCGGCCCCGTGTAGTCCTTCGGCTTGGGCAGCGGGTTGCCGGCCGCCGCATGCTTCCATACCTCGGCGTTCGGATCGGCATAGTCTTCGCTGAATTTCAGGCCCGTGGTCATGTCCAGCACCTGGCGCACGGTGGCGTCGCCAAACGCCGACTTGCCCAATTCCGGTATGTAGTCGGCCACTTTCTTGCCGGGATCGAGCTTGCCTTCGGCCACCAGCGCGGCGCCCATGGTGCCCATCACGGATTTCGTCACCGACATGGCGCCATGCTGGCCGCTGTCCTTCAACACGCCCAGGTAGCGTTCATACACGATGCGGCCGCGGTGCAGCACCACGATGCCATCCGTGTAATTGGCGCCCAGCGACTGCTCCCACGTCATCGTGTCCTTCGCCCCCAGGGGCGTGAAGCGCAGGCTGTCGATATCGCTGCGCAACGCGCGCTGCAGGGGCTGCGGCGCGCCCAGGCCGCGCGACACCTCCACCGTCGGCATCAGCTGGCGGAAGTGCGAGACGCTCCAGCGCAGCTGCGGGAAAGTGAAATAGCTGCCGTCGTCGAAGCGGATGATCTTGTCGGCCGGCGGCGGCGAACCCACCATCCATTTCAACGCTGCCGGATCGCTGGCGGCGGCCGACAGCGGCGCTCCCGCCGTCTCGGCCGCCTGGACGCCGGCTGCCAGCGCCAGGCAGGCTGCGGCCAGGGCCAGGCGTTTCATGCTGGGAAAATCGTTCATGTGATGCTCTCCTTGATAGACAATACTTAATACACCCATACGACATTCGCCAGCCAGCCCGTCCAGGTCCTGGCCTGGCCGTTCACCAGCTGCTTGACGCCGGACTGCGCGAACGAGGCGCTGAAACCCAGGGTCAGGTAGGTATTCGGATTGACGACGCGCACGTACTTGACGAAGACATCGTTGGCCAGCATGGGACGCAGCACGCCCGCTATCACCACCGGCGCATCACCCGGCACGTCGAGGCGCGTGGCCTGGCCGAACTGCAGCGGACTGCCCATCCGGTTGGCGCGCACCTGGGCCAGGTAAGCGGTCACGGTGTCCTTCGGTGTCGGGTGCAACTCGATCGTCGCCTGCAAGGCATTCACGTTGGAGTTGACGAAGACCCAGGTGGCCTTGCTGCCCGAGGCCCAGGCGCCAGGCGTGCCTTCGAAGAACAGCGGATCGAAGCGCTCGTTGCGCGCCGTGTGCGGATCGTCGCCGGAAAAGCTCTGGTAGCCCAGGGTGAACTTCGGTGTCCATGCCACGTCGGGCAGCGAAAAGCCCCCTTCCGTGCGCCAGCCCCAGGCCCGCAGCGGTTCGCGCGTATTCCATTCGCGCGCGGCGTCGATGCCGAACCAGCCTTTCGACAGCACGGCGGGCAGCACGGGAACGCGCGCGTAGCCATACACGAATTGCAGGTCCTTGCGGCCGTCAGGCACCGCCAGCGGCGCGCCGATGCCGCCCGGCGCCGCCTGCGGATACGCGGCGCGCGAATGCGGCACCTTGCCATACGCGATGCCGGCCTTGCGGTCGTTCGCGGGGGCGTAACTGAGGTCGACGCCCACCACGCGCGTGCCCGAATCGTTGTCGGGGTTTTCATTCGGGTCGAGATAAAACGCCTGGGCGCTGTAGGCATCCTGGCTCACCTTGGCCACCACGGAATTCTGGAAGGCCTTGCGCGGCCCCAGTTTCAGCGCCCCGCGGTCAAAGCCGTTCGAGCCGCCATTGGCGATCAGCATGCCGGTGCCGAGCGTGAAATTCTGCGCGCCGGCCGACAGGTCGATGAGCGCGCCGGCGCCGCCGAGCGGCATCCGGATGCCGGCGACGAATTCCTCGATCGAGATGCGGCCCGTATCGCCGGCGCCGAAAGGATCGTGGCGCAGAGTGCCTGAGCCGACGGCCGAGACGCGCGCATACAGCTGCTTGCCGTCGCCAAGGTTGCGCTTGAAGCCGAGCGCCGGCTTGGCATAGAACTCGTACCAGTAGGGATGGAAATCGAAGTCCGGATTGCGCGCCGGCGTGTTCGACAGCTTCCAGAACAAATTGCTTTCGCCAGCGATCTGCACGCCCGCTTCCACGGAACGCGTCACTTGCCAGTCGGCGCCGATGGCCGGTTCGACGGCGGCGCGCCGGGCCACTTCCTTTTCCATGCTGCTCAGGCCATCGGGATCGAGCTGGCCGGCGGCGCCGCAGGCAGCGCTCCATCCCAGCAGGGCCACGGCGACAGCACGCCGCCTCCCGCACATCGCTTGCGTTGCCATAAAGATCCCTTGCGATAGCTGACTGTCTATTGCTGCGGATGTTATCAGAGATGCTCTTTTTTATTGTTGTAAAGCATCCTATCGTGCGGCGCGGCGCCGCTGAGACGAACGTCTCGCGGCGCTCCCATGCTGCAATGCGGCATGCATGCGCCTGCGCTTCGTGCTACAAACTCCCATCGCCATCAAAACAGCAGCAGAGACACGGGAGAACGCCATGCCTTACGTCCGCCAGACCAGTCATATCGAGCGGGTGCGCGACCTGATCGCCGGCCGGATCGTCAATCCTGGCGCTGACACGGCCAGGCTGGCCTCCTCGTACCGCCGTTCGCTCGACGAGTACCGGCTCGATCCCGCCTCGACGACGGGGCCGCGCATCCTGACGGCCGCCGAACTGCGCGCCATCCAGCAATCCGAGGAAGGCTTCCTGCGCTCCACGGGCCACTGCCTGCCGCGCCTGCACGCCATGGTGCGCGAAGCCGGCTACTGCGTCATCCTGGCCAATGCGCGCGGCGTGACGATCGATTACGTGGTCGACACGCACCAGCGCAAGGATTTCAAGAAGGCGGGCCTGTATCCCGGCTCATGCTGGTCGGAAGACGAGGAAGGCACGTGCGGCATCGCGTCCGTGCTGCTCGACCGCGAAGCCATCACCGTGCACAAGACCGACCATTTCCGCGCCGCGTTCACGGGACTGACCTGCAGCGCCGCACCGATCTTTTCGCCGCACGGGGAATTGATCGGCGTGCTCGATGCCTCGGCGCTGACTTCCCCCGACGCGCGCGACAGCCAGCGCCTGGTCAAGCAGCTGGTGCGCCAGAGCGCCACCCTGATCGAGGACGGTTTTTTCATCAAGTCCTACGCCCATTGCTGCATCCTGCTGGCGCACCGCAACCGCCACTTCGTGGAAGTGCAGCCCGAGATGCTGATCGCCGTCGATGAGCATGGCGACATCGTTGCCGCCAACCGCTGCGCGCGCGACCTCATCGCCGGCCTGGACACCCTGCCCCGTCCCGTCGGCGAGGTGCTCGAAGTGCGCGCCGAGCGCCTGTTCGACGCACGCGCGGGACACAACCTGCTGTCGCTGCGCCTGGCTGGCGGCAGTGCATGGCTGCATGCGCGCGTGCGCGCGCCGCTGCGCCAGGGCAGCCTGCGCACGCGCGCCAGACGCGAGGCGCCGGCAACGCAAGACGTGGTGGCGCACACGGCGCTGGAACTGGCCGAGCGCACGCGCATCGTCAACGCCATGAGCGCCGCCAAATGGCGCCCGCTGCAGGCGGCGGCCATGCTGGGCGTCTCGCGCGCCACCCTGTACCGGCGCATCAAGCAGCTGAAAATCGTGCCGCCGCACCGGCAATAGCAGCTCAATAACAGCTGAGATTTCCGTCTCAGGCGCCGCCATGCTGCGCTGCAGGATGCGGCGCCAAAACGCCAGTGTTACAACATCGTCAGCGGCAGCACAGCCGCATCCCATCATAAAGTCAGCAGACTTGGAGGAGACACGATGCATACCAATAACACCCCGCACGACCTGGCCGTGGCCGGCATCCTGGAGCAATTCGAAGGCGCGCTGCGCGCCAGCGACAGCACGGGTGCCGCCCGGCTGTTCGAGGAAGACGGCTACTGGCGCGACCTGGTGCTATTTACCTGGAACCTGAAGACCCTGGAAGGCCGCGAGCAGATCGCCGCCATGCTGGCCGCGCAGCTGGGCGCCGTACAGCCCGTGAACATCCGCATCGCCGACGGCGAACATGCGGTGGAGGCCGGCGGCGTGCTGCAATGCTGGATCACGGTGGAAACGGGCGTGGGACGCGGCACGGGCTTCATCCGCATCCGCGACGGCAAGGTCTGGACCCTGCTCACCACCATGAGCGAATTGAAGGGCTTTGAGGAAGCCAGGGGCGGCCGCCGCCCCATGGGCGCCGAACATGGCGCGCGCACGAACCGCAGCAGCTGGCTGGAGCACCGCGAGCAGGAGGCGAAGGAACTCGGTTACGCACGCCAGCCCTACTGCGTCATCATCGGCGGCGGCCAGGGCGGCATCGCGCTCGGCGCGCGCCTGCGCCAGCTCAATGTCCCCACCATCATCATCGAGAAAAACGCCCGTCCCGGCGACAGCTGGCGCAAGCGCTACAAGTCGCTGTGCCTGCACGACCCCGTTTGGTACGACCACATGCCCTACATCCCCTTCCCCGACAACTGGCCCGTCTTCACGCCGAAGGACAAGGTCGGCGACTGGCTGGAAATGTACACCAAGGTGATGGAGCTCAATTACTGGGGCTCGACTTCATGCGAATCGGCCAGCTTCGACGAAGCTGCCGGCGAGTGGACGGTGCAGGTGCTGCGCGACGGCCAGCCCGTCACCCTGAAGCCGAAGCAGCTGGTGCTGGCCACGGGCATGTCGGGCAAGGCGAATATGCCGACATTCAAGGGCATGGACGTGTTCCAGGGCGAGCAGCAGCATTCGTCGCAGCATCCGGGGCCGGACGCGTACGTGGGCAAGAGGGTGGTGGTGGTCGGCGCGAACAATTCCGCGCACGACATCTGCGCCGCCCTGTGGGAAGCGGGCGTGGACGTGACCATGGTGCAGCGCTCGTCGACGCACATCGTCAAGTCCGACTCGCTGATGGAGCTGGCCCTGGGCGAGCTGTATTCGGAACGCGCGCTGGCGGCCGGCATGACGACGGCCAAGGCCGACCTGACGTTTGCCTCGATCCCGTACAAGCTGCTGGCCGACTTCCAGAAGCCCGTCTTCCAGGCCATCCGCGAGCGCGATGCGGACTTCTATGCGCGCCTGGCGGAACGGGGATTCATGCTCGATTTCGGCGACGACGATTCGGGCCTGTTCATGAAATACCTGCGGCGCGGCTCCGGCTACTACATCGACGTGGGCGCCTCGGAACTGGTCGCCGAGGGCAAGATCAAGCTGAAAAGCGGCGTCGGCGTGCAGGAACTGAAAGCGCACTCCATCGTGCTGTCCGACGGCACGGAGCTGCCCGCCGACCTGGTGGTGTACGCCACCGGCTACGGCTCCATGAATGGCTGGGCGGCCGACCTGATCTCGCCCGCAGTGGCGAACAAGGTGGGCAAGGTGTGGGGCCTCGGCTCGGCCACGACGAAGGACCCGGGCCCGTGGGAGGGCGAGCAGCGCAATATGTGGAAACCCACGCAGCAGCAGGCGCTGTGGTTCCACGGTGGCAACCTGCATCAGTCGCGCCACTATTCGCAATACCTGTCGCTGCAGCTGAAGGCGCGCATGGAAGGTCTGGATACGCCCGTGTACGGGCAGCAGGAGGTGCATCACCTGGCGTGATCATCTTGCATGCCTGGCGCATGTCGGCGCATGTCGGATCACGCGTGGCCTTGCCGCGCTAATCCGACCTACCCGGACAAAAAAAGCGGCGGGCCCTGGACCGCCGCCACTTGTGATACCTGCCCAACCGCGTAGGTCGGATTAGCGCGGGACGCGCGTAATCCGACACATTGTTGGCGGCGCATGTCGGATCACGCGTGGCTTTGCCGCGCTAATCCGACCTACCCGGACAAAAAAAGCGGCGGGCCCTGGACCGCCGCCACTTGTGATACCTGCCCAACCGCGTAGGTCGGATTAGCGCGGGACGCGCGTAATCCGACACATTGTTGGCAGCGCATGTCGGATCACGCGTGGCCTTGCCGCGCTGATCCGACCTACCCGGACAAAAAAAGCGGCGGGCCCTGGACCGCCGCCACTTGTGATACCCGCCAAACCGCGTAGGTCGGATTAGCGCGGGACGCGCGTAATCCGACACATTGTTGGCGGCGCATGTCGGAGTACGCGTGGCTTTGCCGCGCTGATTTGACCTGCTATCGAAAAAAAAGGCGGCGGACCGAAGTCCGCCGCCTTTTACCATTACTGATCGGTAGTGGCGATCAATCACCACCAGAGTAACGTCTGACAAAATCGTAGCGAGCGGCGATGATTTGTGGCCGAGAAGCGCAACCGTGCTTAAGCACGGTGAGCATCGCAGGCCGCAAAGCGCGACGCCCGGCAGATTTTGTCACACGTCTTACTGTTTGATCGCTTCGATGGCAAACGTCAGGGTCACGTCATCGCTGACGGCTGGCGCATATTTGCCGGCATTGAATTCCGAGCGCTTGATCTTGGCCGTGGCGTTGGCGCCGCAGGCGTCTTTTTTCAGCATCGGGTGCGGTGCGCAGGTAAACGAGGTGACGGTCAGGGTCACTGGCTTGGTCACGCCTTTCAGGGTCAGGTTGCCTTCGACGGAAGCCAGTTTGTCGCCGTCGAAATTGAACTTGGTCGACTTGTAGGTGGCGACGGGGTATTTGGCCGTATCGAGGAAGTCCTCGCCCTGGATGTGCGAGTTGAACAAGGTCGAACCCGTGTCCACGGACTTGGTGTCGATCAGCACTTCGACGGCGCCCGTCTTGGCGTCACGGTCCAGCGTGACCTTGCCGGTGGTGTTGTTGAAGCGGCTTTGCTGCGTCGAGAAGCCCATGTGGGTGTACTCGAAACGGGGGAAGGTGTGGCTGCCATCGATGACATAGACTTCCGGAGCGGCAAAGGCGGACAGCGAGAAGCCGGCGGCGGCGATAAAAGCGAGCAGTTTTTTCATTGTGAATTCCTGATAGGGAGTGGTGGATGTCAAAACCGCAACCGGCTGCAGGCAAGCGATGCATGCGGCGAGTTGTCTGGCTTCAGTTGCAACAGATTATGCATGGCATGAAGATCGATGTAAAACGGAAAATTTGCCTAGTTAGTATCGAAAAAATCGATAATAACGGCCATTGTGTCCGCGACAGCGCCTTCTGCTGCCGATTATTGTCCGCATTGGCAAAAATATCCAGCGTTATCCAAATCATCAGATGAGAATGATTCTTGTTATTATTTGATGGGCTTGCTATCATGGCGCGCTTTGATCACGGGGAAACGCGCGGTGCTTGAACGCTATTACCAGGAATTGCTGCGCCTGATTTCGCGCTCCACGGGCTGCCGCGACAAGGCGCAGGACGTGGTGCAGGAAGCCTATGCCCGCATCCTGGCGCGCAAGACGGCCCCGGGCGCACCGGCGCTGCGCGCCGGCATGGCGCCCGACAGCGGCCAGCGCGCCCTGCTCTACGTGACGGCAAAAAACATCGCCATCGACGAGCAGCGCCTGCACCAGCGCCGGCCGCATGACGATATCGACGCAGACCACTTGCAGCTGCGCGCGCCGCGCGCCGACGAGCCCGAGCAACGGCTGCACGACCGGCAAACCATGGAGCGTCTGCTGGCCATCATCGATGCCTTGCCGCCGCGCTGCCGCCAGGCCTTCGCGCTGTACAAATTCGATGGCCTGAGCCAGATCGAGATCGCCGCCCAGATGGGCATCTCCGTCAACATGGTGGAAAAACATATTATCAACGGCATGCTCGCCTGTAAAAAAGGCTTGCCCGACCGCGTGACTGGAAAAGACAGCGCATGACACAGACCACTCCCACGGCAGACGAAATCGACTTCCAGGCCGCCCAATGGCTGCTGCGCCACGATGACGGCCTGGCCGCGCACGAACTGGCGGCGCTGCGGCAATGGCTGCAGGCCGACGCGCGCCACCAGCAGGCCTGGGACGCCCTGGTCCGCACCGATGCCCTGCTGGCCGGCCTGCCCGCACAGCGCGTGGCCGCCTTCAGCCAGCCCGCCCGGCCCGCGCCGGCGCCGGCATCTCTGCTGCGGCGCCTCACCGGCTTGCGCCTGGCCGCCAGCAGCCTGCCGCGCGGCGCGCTGGCCGGCGGCTGCCTGCTGCTGTGCGGCTTGCTGGCGTGGCCGCTGGCCGGCCATTTGCAGCGGCCCGGTTTCCAGCATGACTACAGCACGGCGCGCGGCCAGTTCGCCACGCAAATCCTGCCCGACGGCAGCCGCATCGAACTCGATAGCGGCAGCGCCGTCGACGTGGCCCTGTACCGCGACCGGCGCAGCGTGCGCCTGCTGCGCGGCCAGGCCATGTTCCATGTGCACGCCGATGCGGCGCGCCCGTTCCAGGTGCTGGCCGGCACCGCCACGGCGACCGTACTGGGCACGCATTTTTCCGTGCGCCACGTGGGTGCCGACACGCAGGTCAGCGTGGCGCAGGGCAGCGTGCGCGTGGAAGGTGACAGCGGCGCGCCAGCCGCCGTGCTGCAGGCGGGCGACACGGTCACCGTCACGCCGCAGGGCATGAAAGCGCTGGCCAGGGTCAGCGCGCAAGCCGTGGGCAACTGGCGTACAGGGCGCCTCGATTTCGAGGACGCCACCCTGGCCGAGGCACTGGCCGAATTCGAGCGCTATGGCGATTCGGGCCTCGTGCTCGACGACCCGGCGCTGGCGGACCTGCGCCTGAATGGCAGCTTCGACGCGCTGCAGCCGGCGCAATTTGCCGCCGCCCTGCCGCTGGCCCTGCCCGTGCGCCTGCGGCGTGATGGCGGCAAGCTGCATATCGTCGCCCGCTGATTTTCCATATGCCGCGAAATAAAAGCATGGCGCACGTCAGGGTAAATGATACTCATTCGTTTTAACTATGAATGATTCACCACGTCACCATAGGAAAAACATGCACACGACTATGCCACGCCCTCCCTTGCACGCCCGCCTGTCTCCCCTGTTCCTGGCCATCGGCCTGGCCTTCGCCATGCCCGCCAGCCACGCCGCCACGGCGGCTCCCGCCGCGGCCGTGGAGTGGCAGATTCCCGCGCAACCGTTGAACCGCGCGCTGAATGAACTGGCGCGCCAGGCCGGCATGGTGCTGCTGGCCGACGCCCGCCTCACGCAGGGCCGGCAAAGCGCGCCGCTGCAGGGCCGCCATTCGCTGCCCGATGCGCTGCGCCAGCTGCTGGCCGGCAGCGGCCTGCAGGCGCAGCTGCAAGGCGGCACCACCATCATCATCAGCGCACCCGCGCCCATCGCCGCCGGCGCAGTGCAGATCGGCACCCTGCGCGTGAATGGCCAGGGCGGCAGCAGCATGTTCGAGGCGGACGATACGGATCCGGCCGACCTGCCCTACACCACGCCGGCCGCCTCCGTGTACATCGGGCGCGAGCAGATCGAGCGCTTCCGCGGCACTTCGCCGGCCGACATCTTCAAGGGCGTGGCCGGCGTGCAGGTGGGCGACAGCCGCAACAGCGGCGCCGTCGACGTCAACGTGCGCGGCATGCAGGGCCAGGGCCGCGTGCCCGTGCTGATCGACGGCAGCCTGCAATCGTCGACCGTTTACCGCGGCTACGCGGGCATCGCCGACCGCAGCTACATCGACCCTGACCTGATCAGCGCCATCCGCATCGACAAGGGTCCGAACCTGTCGGCGCAGGGCGCGGGCGCCATCGGCGGCATGGTCAGCATGCAGACCCTGCGTCCGGAAGACATCTTGCTGGCGGGCCAGCGCACGGGCGTGCGCCTGCGCGGCGGCATCCAGGACAACAGCGTCACGGCGCCCACGGATTTCGGCAGCGCGCCGCGCACGCACCGCAACAAGCTGGGCGACCCGCGCAGTGGCTTTGGCAGCATCGCCGTGGCCACGCGCCAGGACGATTACGACCTGGTGGCGGCCATCAGCCACCGCAGCATCGGCAATTATTTTTCCGGCACGCGCGGTTTCAAGCGCTACCAGCTGCCCAATGCATGGGGTGGCGACGATGGCGTGACGCAGTTCTTCAAGAAGGGCGACGAAGTGCTCAATACGGCCAATCGCACCACTTCAGCCCTGCTGAAGGCCAATCTGCGCCTGCCGCATGAACAGAAACTGGAGCTGGGCTACCGCTATTTCGACAGCAGCTATGGCGAGATCATGCCGTCGCAAATCTACCGCAACAGCACCGGCAGCATCCCGCAGTGGGACCCGAGCCAGGTGCGCACCAACGCGCTGACGGCGCGCTACGAGTGGAAACCCGAGGGCCAGCAGTGGCTCGACCTGAAGGCCAACCTGTGGCTGACGGACATGCAGAGCAAGTCGCGCAACGGCGACATCTTCAGCAATCCGCTCGAAGGCAAGCCCAATCCGGGCGACCACGAATGCAAGGAATGCGTGGAAGTGCTGTACCTGGCGAAGAACCAGGCGCGCCGCGTCGGCGCGGACCTGACGAATACCTCGCGCTTCGCCACCGCCATGGGCGCGCTCAAGCTGGACTACGGCCTGTCGCTGCAGAACGAGGATATCGGTCCGGCCGACAGCGTGCGCATCCTCGATGACGACCTGAACGCCAATCACACGCTGCGCAACGGCAAGCGCCACGAGCAAAGCGCGTTCGCCTCGCTGCAGTGGCAGGCGCGCGACTGGCTGACCATCGACGCGGGCGGACGCTTCCAGCGCTTCGATACGCGCGACCGCAACCGCCGCGCCGAACAGCAATACCAGCCGCAGGGCTGGCAATGGGTCACCATGTGGGACAAGCAAGGCGATCAGATTGGCGCCGCGAAATGGTACCAGGATGCGCAGGGCCAGTTCACGCCCGCCACCAATCCCGCGCTGGTGGGCGGCATGGTGGAAAACTATGGCGTCGAGCCGGCCCCTCTGGACATCTCGCAGGTGGATCAATGGAGCGGCAACGGCTATGTCTACCGCGACGCGATTCCCGGCCTGTTCAAGTACAGCAAGCCGATCCGCCGCCAGGATCACGGCTTTTCGCCCACTGTCGCCCTGACGGCGCGCCTGTCCGACAGCGTCAGCCTGTTCCTGCGCGACGCGCGCGGCTTGCGCATGCCCAGCCTGTACGAATCGACGATGGGCTTTTCGGCCACGTATTCGTCGCCGCTGCGGGCCGAACGCAGCCACAACCGTGAAATCGGCGTGAGCCTGGTCAAGGATGGCGTGTGGAGCGCCGCCGACAAGCTGCGCCTGCGCCTGTCCTACTTCGACAACGTCACGCATGGCTACATCACGCGCCGCCCGATACCCGACCTGCCGGCCTATGCGCAGAACTTCTCGATGGCGAACACGGACAAGTACAGCGTCTCGGGCGTCGAACTGCAGTCGTCGTACGACCGCGGCGCCGTGTTCGCCGATTTTTCCGGCACCTGGAACCGCAAGACGCTGATCTGCGACGCCGCCACGGCGGCCTATTTACGCAAGGCCAGCAGCTGGAAATCCGATATCTGGAACACGCCCGACTGCTCACCCATCGGCTTTAGCAGTTCCTACGTAAGCAACCACATCCAGCCCAAGCTGAGCGCCAACCTGACCCTGGGCACGCGCTGGCTGCAGGAAAAGCTCACGCTGGGCACGCGCCTGACGCACGTCGGCCATCCGCTGGCGCGCCAGGACGACAAGGCCGTGTGGCAGTCATGGACGGGCACCTCGCCGCAGGTGCTGACGCAGGCCTATACCCTGGCCGACCTGTTTGCCAGCTACAAGATCACGCCCAACGCCACCGTCGACGTGGCGGTGGACAACCTGACGGATCGTTACTACCTCGATCCGCTGACCCTGAGCCTGATGCCGGGACCGGGCCGCACGGCGCGCGTCACCCTCGGCGTACGTTTCTGATTCGATTCATCCTTATAATAGAGAGCAGCAAGACCATGCAGACAGCAAGCAACACCACGAGCAACACGAATACCGCCACCGCCGTTCCGATTAACGCGGCGCCTAGCCGCAGCCAGCGCCTGAAAGCCGATACCATGGCCACCCACGACTTGCTGGACCAGCGCATCATGGCCAGCGCGCCCTTCTCCAGCCGCGAGAACTACGCGCGCTTCCTGCAGGCGCAATATGCGTTCCTGCGCGACGTCGACGCCCTGTACGACAACGCCCAGCTGGCCGCCCTGCTGCCCGACCTGGAACAGCGCCGCCGCTATGCCAGCATCGCCGCCGACCTCGATGACCTCGAGACCGCCCTGCCGGCCGACGCGGCCAGCGCGCCATTCGACGCGCAGCTGGACCTGGCCACGGCGCTGGGCTGGCTGTATGTGAGCGAAGGCTCGAAGCTGGGCGCGGCCATCCTGTACAAGCTGGCCGGCAAGATCGGCCTCGATGAACACCACGGCGCGCGCCACCTGGCCGGCCATCCTGACGGGCGCGCGCGCCACTGGCGCGAATTTACCTCCGTGCTCGATACGGCCGTCCTCGATGAGGCAGGCGAAGCGCGCGTCATCGACGGCGCGCGTGCCGCCTTCCTGCGCATGCACGGCCACGTGGAGGCCTGCGCCTGATGGAGGAGCCAGTGACCCGGGCCGGCGCGGAAGCACACACGGCGCGGCTGCGCCGCTGGGCGTGGACGGCGGCCGGCATGCTGATGGTGGCGCTGGGCGTGATCGGCGCCCTGCTGCCCGTCATGCCGACGACGATCTTCCTGATCCTGGCGCTGGCCTGCTTCAGCCGCGCCTCGCCGCGCCTCGAGCACTGGCTGCTGCACCATCCGCGCTTCGGCGCGCCGCTGCGCCAGTGGCGCGAGCACCGCGCCGTATCGCGGCGCGGCAAGGCCCTCGCCTGCCTCGGCATGGCCATCGGCTTTGTCGCCATGTGCCTTGGCCATCCGCCGTGGTGGGTCATCGCCCTGGTGGGCACACTGGAAATCGCCGTCATCATCTACCTGCTGCGCCGCCCGGAAGGGCCGGCGCCGGTGCAAACGCCGGCGTCCCCGCTGCCCGTGTCCGGGGAAGTAACCACGCAGGATGCCGCACAAAACGCCGCGCCTTCCACGGACTGGCGCCGTCCGCTGACGATCGCCACCGTCTTCGCCATGCATGGCGCCCTGCTCGGCTGGGCGCTGTACCACCGCGCGCCGGCGGCGCCCGTGCTGGCCATCGTGCCTGACGCGGCGCAGCCGGCCATGCTGCTGTATCTGCCGGCGGCGGCCCCGCCGCGGCCGTTGGAGCAGAATCTTGCTGAACAGGTCAGCGCGGCCGCCGCGCCGTCGCGCAGCGTTGCGAAAAAAGCAGCGCCAGCCATCCGCCAGTTCGTGCTGCCGCAGCCCGACTCGGCGCCCCTGCCGCTGCAGGCGCAGGCCATGGACGCCGTCGCCGAGGTGCGCCACGCGCCCGTTTCGCCGGCGCCGGCGGCCACGGCGTCCATCGCGGCGGCGCCGCCCTCGCCCGCCCTGCTACCCGCCCCGCAGGAGCAGCGCAGCGGCGTATCTAGCTGGGAAGGCAAGGTGCTGGCGCGCATGGAGCGCTTCCGCCGCTACCCGACGGCGTCGCGGGCGAAGCAGGAACAGGGCGTGGTGTACCTGCGCTGCCGCATCGACCGCGAGGGCCAGGTGCTGGCCGCCGCCATCGAGCGCAGTTCCGGTTCCGCGGCGCTGGACCAGGCCGCGCTCGACACTTTGCAACGGGCCGCGCCGCTGCCGCGCATCCCCCAGGAACGGCCCGATCCGCTCGAATTATCGATTCCCGTCGAATTTTCTATCGGCTGAGCGGCAAAAATCCGGTTTTGCTCTTGCAAAACCTTCATATAGACATTATTTGCATATTCAAAGCAAGATTCTGTCGTAGGAGTAATAACACGATCGGAGGTATACTACGCAACCGACGTTTCAGGCCGGCCCGATCCACTCCCGATCCGGCCCCGTTACCCGCCTGTCACGGTCCAATAAAAAAGGAAACACTGCATGACCACACCACACCGTACGCCGGTGATTCGCATCGATGGCGCGAACAAGACCTTCGCGCTGCCCAAGGGCGAACAATTCCACGCGGTCAAATCGGTCACGCTGGAAGTCTATCCCGGTGATATTTTCGGCCTGATCGGCAAGAGCGGCGCCGGCAAATCGACCTTGCTGCGCCTGATTAACCTGCTCGAGCGTCCCGACAGCGGCACCATCACCGTGGCCGGCCGCGAATTGACGAGCCTGAGCAAGAGCGACTTGCGCGACGCGCGCCAGAACATCGGCATGATTTTCCAGCAGTTCAACCTGCTGCAAAACGCCAGCGTCTTCGACAACGTCGCCTTCCCCCTGAAAATCCATGGCACGGCCAAGGGCGAGCAGATCGCCGCCAGGGTCGAGGAATGCCTGGCGCTGGTGGGCCTGTCCGACAAGCTGCACAGCTATCCGGCGCAACTGTCGGGCGGGCAGAAACAGCGCGTGGCGATTGCCCGCGCGCTGGCCAGCCACCCGGACGTGCTGCTGTGCGACGAGCCGACGTCCGCGCTCGACGCGGAAACCACGCGCGCCCTGCTCGACACCCTGCGCGACATCAATGCGCGCTTGAAAGTGACCATCGTCATCGTCAGCCATGAGCTGTCGGTGCTGGGCGCCATCTGCAACCGCGTCGCCGTCGTGGAAAACGGCGCCATCGCGGAACAGTTCGACCTGAGCGACACGGCCACGCCGCGCAAGACGGCGCTGGGACGCGAGCTGGCTTACTACGGCACCGAGGCCTTTGAAGCCACCGCATGGAAGGATGCAACACATGTTTGAAGAATCGATCAATAACGTCATCAACCTGCTGCCGGAAATCTGGGTGGCGCTGGGCCAGACCATGACCATGCTGGGCATCGGTCTTACCGCCGCCATCCTGATCGGCGGCCCGCTGGGCATTTTGCTGTTCCTCGTCTCGGAAGGCCAGTCGCTGGAAAACCGCCCGCTGTCGATGATCCTCGGCTGGCTGGTGAATACCGTGCGCAGCTTCCCGTTCATCATTTTGCTGGTGGCCCTGACGCCGTTTACGCGCATCATCGCCGGCACCTCGATCGGCCCGCTGGCCGCCGCCGTGCCGCTGTCGTTCGCCGCCATACCCTACCTGGCGCGCCTGGTGGAACAGAACCTGCGCGAAGTGCCGCGCGGCGTGATCGAGGCGGCGCACGCCATGGGCGCCTCGGAAATGCAGATCATCTTCCGCGTGCTGCTGGTGGAAGCGCGCTCCGGCCTGGTGCTGGCCCTGACCGTGCTGTCGATCAGCTTCCTGTCCTATTCGGCCGTGGCCGGCGTGGTAGGCGGCGGCGGCATCGGCGACCTGGCCATCCGCTACGGCTACTACCGCTTCGAGACGGACATCATGGTCGTCACCGTGGCCATCCTGATCGTGCTGGTGCAGATCATCCAGCTGGCCGGCACGCGCATCGCCAAGCGCCTCGACAAACGTTAATTCATATTCAGAACAAGGACATACATGAACCATCTTCGCCGCAACCTGCTGCTGGCCGCCGCCAGCCTGGCCTTCGCCACCGCCGCCCACGCCAAGGACCCGAAGGAACTCGTCATCGGCACCAGCTCCGGCCCGTACTCGGACCAGCTGAAGCTGGGCATCAAGCCGATCCTGGAAAAACAGGGCTACAAGGTCAAGATCGTGGAATTCAACGACTACGTGCAGCCGAACTACGCGCTGGCCGAAGGCTCGCTGGACGCCAACGTGTTCCAGCACATCGTCTACCTGACCAAGTTCGCCACCGATAACAAGCTGCCGCTGAGCCCATTGATCACCGTGCCGACGACGCCGATCGCGCTGTACAGCAGCAAGCACAAGTCGCTGGCGGAAGTCAAGAACGGCGCCACCATCACCATGCCGAACGACCCGACCAACCAGGCGCGCGCGCTGGTGGTGCTGGCCAAGATGGGCTGGATTAAGCTGAAACCGAACGTCGACCCGCTGCGCGCTTCCGAGCGCGACGTGCTGGAAAACCCGAAGAAGCTGAAACTGGTGCCGCTGGAAGCGGCGCAGCTGCCGCGTTCGCTGGCGGACGCCGATTTCGCCTTCGTCAACGGCAACTTTGCCCTGGCCGCCGGCATGAAGCTGACCACCGCCCTGGCCGTGGAAAAGATCTCGGACAGCTACATCAACCTGGTGGCGATCCGCACGGCCGACAAGGGCAAGCCGTGGGTGAAGGACCTGGAAGCGGCCTACCGCTCGCGCGCCTTCCTCGACGCGACGAATAAATACCTGGCCGGCTACGAAAAGACGGATTACCAGCTGGCGCTGGAAAAGACACTGAAAAAATAAAGCGCAAGCAAGGCGCTGCACGCAAAAAGACGGCCAGGTTCACACCTGGCCGTCTTTTTTTGCCCGCGCTGCACGGGCATCTTCAATACTTGCCACGCCTGACAAAACCGACGCGAGCGGCAGTCACTGTGCTTGAGAAGCGCAACTGTACGAAGGCACAGCGAGCATCGCAGACCGCAGATGACGACGCGCAGCAGGTTTTGCTCGGTGTTCCTAGAAGCGGTAGCCGACGCCGACGCCGATCAGCAGCGGATCGACCTTGACTTCGCTGGCCTTGGCGCCGCCGATGAAGACGTCGCTGCGGATCTGCACTTTCTTGATGTCGAAGTTCAGCGACCAGTTTTTATCGAGCTTGTAGTCGACGCCCGCTTGCAGCGAGAAACCCCAGCTGTCGTGCTCGAGGCGGCCGGCGCCGTTCAGCAATTTCACGTCGGAAATATTCGTGTAGTTCACGCCCGCCCCCACATAAGGGCTGAACTGTTTTTCCGGCATGAAGTGGTATTGCAGCGACAGCGTCGGCGGCAGGTGCTTGAAGGTGCCGATCTTGTTGCCGTCGAGCTTGACGTCATGCTTTTGCGGGTAAGTCAGGATCAGCTCGGCAGCGATGTTGGGGGTGAAGAAATACGAAATATCGATTTCCGGAATCGTCTTGCTGCTGACATGCAAACGGTCGGATGCGCCGACGCCGCCGATAGGAGCAGATTTGTCGGCCGGGTCGATATGCACGGCGCGCGCACGGACCAGCCAAGGGCCTTCCTGTGCCATGGCGTTGCCGGCGACTGCGCCGATGGCGGCCAAAACGATTGCTGCTGCGGTTGCGGACTTTTTCATTATAGTTCCCTCTGTCGTTAAGTAACGCTGTGAAGTCTAAGAGTGCAGTGCAACAAAAACTTTGATCCACATCAAATAGTGCTGGATGGCATCAACAGACGGAATTTTTCCTTTTCCCAGGTCAAAAATTGCGGCATTGCAGCGCGCTACCGCTCCTTAGCGCACGCCGTCAAACAGGCCGGCCACCCAGTCGGCGAACACGCGCACGCGCGGCGACAGCTGGCGGTGGTGCGGATACATCACGGACACGGGCAGCGGGTCGGGCCGCATGGACGCCAGCACTTCCACCAGCGCTCCCGCCGCCAGCGCCTGCGCCAGGTGGTACCGGGGCGCCTGGATCAGGCCCATGCCGGCGCGGCAGCAGGCGTGGTAGGCGTCGGCATTGTTGACGGACACCGTGCCCGGCAGGCTCACGCTGTGCAGCTGGCCGCCCGCCCGGAAATCGAAGGGCCAGGTCTTGCCCGTCTGGGCGGAAAAGAAATTCACTGCGCGATGGTGCGCCAGGTCCGCCAGGGTGTGCGGCGTGCCGTGCGCGGCCAGGTAGGCAGGGCTGGCGCACGTCACTTGCTCGAGCAGCGCCACGCGACGCGCCACCATCGACGAATCGCTCAGTTCGCCCACGCGCAGCACGCAATCGACGCCTTCGCGCACGAGGTCGACGAGGCGGTCGCCCATGCCGATTTCCATTTCGATCAGCGGATAGCGGGCGCAGAACTGGTCGAGCACGGGCATGACGAAATGCAGGGCCAGGGTCGCGTGCAGGTCGATGCGCAGCTTGCCGGCCGGCTGCTGCGCCGCCGAGGAAAAGACGGCTTCCGTTTCCTCGAGGTCGGCCAGCAGGCGCACGCAGCGCTGGTAATACGCGTCGCCGTCGGGCGTGGGCGTTACCTGCCGCGTGGTACGCTGCAGCAGGCGCACGCGCAGCCGCGCTTCGAGCTGCTTGATCGCATGCGTGACGGTGGCTTTCGGATAGCCGAGGTCATGCGCCGCCTGCGTAAAACTGCGCAGTTCGACGATACGCGTGAAAATGCGCATCGCATCAAATCGGTCCATGCCTACTCCATTGTTATTTCGTGCTGCACAGTGTAGCGATATCGGCGTCATTTTTCCATCGCAAGCCATGACGCGGAGCGGCACGGTGCGTGGAACGCAAGCCAGCCTTGCGCCGATGTCACTGGTCTGCCGCCGGGCCAGACAGCATAATATTTCTACCTCGCACAATACAAATGAGAATAGTAATGATTATCATTTGCGATATAATGCAAAATCATACATAGGCGCACGCCAAGGCGATCACAAAAAGGAATGGGAGACATGGATATATTGAGGGAACTGCGTGAATCGGGCTTGAAAGTAACCATCCCCCGCTTGCGGATTCTGCAGCTGTTTCAAGAAGGCACGATCAAGCACCTGAGTGCGGACGATGTCTACAAACTCTTGCTGGCGGAAAAAATCGACGTGGGCCTGGCCACCATCTACCGCGTGCTGATGCAGTTTGCCGAAGCGGGCATTTTGTTCCGCCGCCACTTCGAATCGGGTCACGCCGTCTTCGAATTGAACGAAGGCCAGCACCACGACCACCTGGTCTGCACCGGTTGCGGCAAGGTCGATGAATTCGTCGACGAAGGCATCGAACTGCGCCAGAACGAGATCGCCGCCGAGCGCGGCTTCGTGCTGCATGAACACGCGCTGTCGCTGTACGGCACCTGCGCCGAGTGCACGGCGAAGAAAGTCCCGCCGCGCAAGCCATCCTGAGGCAACGCGCAGCGTAGCGCCTGGCGCACCGCCTGCGCTACACTGCGTGCGCCGCAGCTCGACAAAGGACAAACATGTACATCGGAGAAATCGCCCGCCTGGCGGGCACCTCGCCCAAGGCCTTGCGCCACTATGAAGCGCTGGGCTTGCTGGGCGACGTGCGCCGCTCGGGCGCCTACCGCGTCTACACGCAGCAGGACCTGGCGCAAGTCAGGCTGATACGCCAGGCGCAGGCGCTGGGCTTCCGCCTGGCCGAACTGCTGCCCATCCTGGCCGGCGACGACACCGACTGGGCCGCCCTGTCGCAGCACATCGCCGCCAAGCGCGCGCAAGTGCGGCAGGATATCGCCCGCCTGCGCCAGCTCGACGCGCAACTGGGCGACATCGACGCGGAAATCCACGATTGCCTGGCGCGCCAGCGCCAGCAGGCTGCCTGAACGCTCAAGCATGACTGCCGCTTGACTCTGCCACTAGGGGCAGGCTTTAGCATGCAGGCTCCTCTCGTTTAGAAAGCCCGCAGCATGAGCACGATTGCACCCAAGCGCATATTAATCATCCTCGGCCACCCGTCCAGCGACAGTTTCTGCGCCGCCCTGGCCGACGCCTACGCCGCCACGGCGCGCGACGCCGGCCATACCGTGCGCGAACTGCGCCTGGGCCAGCTGGACTTCGATCCCGTCCTGCATGAAGGCTATCGCCAGGTGCAGCCGCTGGAAGCGGACTTGCTGGCCGCGCAGGAAGCCATCACCTGGGCCGGACACCTGGTGTTTGCCTACCCGATCTGGTGGGGCGGCGCGCCGGCCCTGCTGAAGGGCTTCATCGACCGCGTCTTCCTGCCCGGCTACGCCTTCAAGTACCGCCCCGGCAAGGCCTTTCCGGCGCAGCTGCTGCTGGGTCGCACGGCGCAGCTGCTGGTGACGATGGACACGCCGCCCTGGTATTTCCGCTGGGTCTACCGCATGCCCGGCATCCACCAGCTGCGCAAGACGACGCTGGAGTTTTGCGGCATCAAGCCCGTCAGCGTGGCCAGCTTCGGCCCCATCCTCAATTCCACCGATGCGCAGCGCGCACGCTGGCTGGAACAGGCCCGCAGCCTCGCCCGGCGCGCCTGAATCCGTGGGCGGCGCTTGCCATGCAGCCATCTTAGATACGGTTTTGACAAGCCGAGTAATCAAGCCGTCACAATCGAAGGCTACCATGATGATATTGCCTGTTTGTCAGTCGCCTTGCCGTTGCGACAAGCCAGGTCCGATCGTCATCTAAAGGTAGCCGCCTGTGGAGTTCAACGCTTCTCGATTGCATCTTCCCCGTTATCGGACGTCCGTGGCGTTTGATCTGTGCATTCCCACGGAATCCGTGCAGGCCGACGCCAGCAATTTCGCCGTGCTCGAGCTGTTCACGGAGCGGCGCGACATGATGAGCCTGCCCGTCACGGAACAGCAGCGCCCCATCGGCTTGATCAGCCGCAATATCTTCATGTCGCAGATGTCCAAGCCTTTTTACCACGAGGTGTACGGCAAGAAGAGCTGCATCGCCTTCATGGACAAGGAGCCGCTGATCGTCGACGGCGCCATGAGCATCGAGGACCTCACCTTCCGCGCCGTGGAAGCGGGCGAAAAGGCGCTGGCCGACGGTTTCATCATCACCGCGGACGGCGCGCTGGCCGGCGTGGGCTTCGGCTTGCAGCTGATGAACGTGGTGGCCACCATGCAGGCGGAAAAAAACCGCCAGATCATGCACAGCATCGACTACGCCAGCGTGATCCAGCGCGCGCTGCTGCGCACCTCCGATGCGGAATTGCGCGCCACCCTGCCCGACGCGCACCTGGAATGGCAGCCGCGCGATGTGGTCGGCGGCGACTTCTACTTTTTCGAGCGCCATGCGGGCGGCTGGTTCGCCGCCATCGCCGACTGCACGGGCCACGGCGTGCCCGGCGCCTTCATGACCCTGATCGCCTCGTCTGCCCTGAGCCAGGCCCTGCGCGAGCTGGGGCCGCACGATCCGGCCGCCCTGATCGGCGCCGTCAGCCGCGCCATCAAGACCCTGCTGGGCCAGGATGGCGCCAGCACCAGCCATCACGCCGGCTCGAACGACGGCATGGATTGCGCCTTCCTCTGCTACGACGACGCCAGCGCCAGCCTGCGGTTCGCGGGCGCGAAACTGGCGCTGCACGTGGTCGCGCCCGGCGAGGACAGCGTGCGCGCCATCGACGGCGCGCGCATGGGCGTCGGCTATGTCGACACGCCGGCCGGCTACTGCTGGCACAACGAGACGCTGGACGCGCCGGCGGGCAGCCTGCTGTTCATCACCACCGACGGCCTGCTCGACCAGATCGGCGGCGCGCGCGACATCGCCTACGGCAAGCGGCGCATGCGCGAGCTGCTGCTGGCGCAAGGCACCGCGCCGGCCGGCGACGTGGCCGCGGCCCTGCTGCAGGACAGCGCCGCGTGGCAGGGAGAGCAGCCGCGCCGCGACGACCTGACCTTTTTCTGTTTCCGCCTGTAGCTTGACCTATCCATCGATGTCCCCCACCGCCCATCCACAAGAAACCGGGTCACCGGCTAGCCAGGAGCACTGACGTGCTGTACGAAGAATTCAACGAGTTTTGGGATGTGGCGCGCAAGCGCAACATCATCTTTTTTTACGTGGGCTATTTCTCGCAGCACGTGGTCAGCGCCATTTCCGAGACCATCAAGGCGCGCCTCGATACGGCCGGCGCGGCCGGTCCCACGCGGCGGCGCATCTTTTCCTCGTTCATCGAGATGTCGCAAAACATCATGCACTATTCGGCCGACAGCCTGACGCCCGATGCGCAGCTGGACCAGCAGATGCGGCGCGGCTCGTTCTGCATCGGCACGCGCGGCGACAGCTTCTTCCTCCTGTGCGCCAATCCCGTCTCGACGGACAACGTGGCGCAGATCCGCGCCCGCCTGGAGCCACTGCACACGATGACGATGGAAGAAATCCGCCTGGCCTACAAGAAGGCGCTGCGCGAGGAGACGCCCGCCGACAGCAAGGGCGCGGGCCTGGGCTTCCTCACCATGGCGCGCGACGCCAGCGAGCCGCTGGAATTCGAATTCGTCCAGGACCCGCAGGAACCGGGCCACACCATCTTCTGCATCAAAGCCATCATTTGAAAGAGCCGACTCAGGAAAGCATATGCAATTACCGTCACCACTGTTCATCGCCGCGACCCCGAGTTCGCCCGAAATCGACTTCCGTTTCGAGCAGCACAGCCTGTCGATCAAGGGCGAGTCGTATCCGGAAAATGCGGCCGCCTTCTATGGCCCGCTGATCGCCGCCGTGCGCGCCTACCTGGAAGGCTGCCGCGACGCCAGCATTACCGTGAATGTCTCGCTGGCCTACTTCAACAGCTCCAGCACGAAGATGCTGTTTACCCTGTTCGACACCCTGAACCAGGCGGCCGTGGACGGCAACCAGGTACGCCTGAACTGGTACCACGACGAGGACGACGACACCATCCTGGAATTCGGCCAGGAGCTGCAGCAGGATTTCACGGCGCTGGACTTCCGCGACCATCCCGTGCAGGGCAGCTAGGGCATGCGCGCGACCATGTCCGAGGCCGAACTGGAGCCCGACCTGTTCACGGTGGAGGCGGCAGCGCTGGCCGCCGCGCGCCGCATGCACGCCGATGCCGGCGCCTCGGGCGCGGAACAGCGGCGCGTGCTCGGCGAACTGATTGTCCACTACGAACGGCTGATGCGCGAGACGCGGCGCCTGATCGGCCGCAGCGACCGCGCCGAACGCGACATGCACCTGCTGAACCGCCAGCTGCAAACCCTGGCCGGCCAGCTCGAATACCGCGCCACGCACGACCCGCTAACGGGCGCCCTGAACCGCGGCGCCGTGATCGATCACGCTTCGCGCTGCCTGGCGCAGGGCGACATGGCCCTGATCGTGCTCGATATCGACCTGTTCAAGCAGGTCAACGACGATTTCGGCCACCCGGCCGGCGATGGCGTGATCCAGGCCGTGGTCGACTGCCTGAAGGGACTATTGGGAGAGGAAACGGCCATCGGCCGCGTCGGCGGCGAAGAGTTTTCCGTCGTCTGGCCCACCACCTCGCGCGACGAAGCGGCAAAGGTGGCCCAGCGCATCTGCGACACGGTCGGCCGCCAGCGCCACGCGGCACCCATCACGCGCGCCATCACCGTCAGCGTGGGCCTGAGCTGGAACCGCGCCGGCACGGCCTTCGAGACGGCCTACAGCCATGCCGACCAGGCCCTGTACCAGGCCAAGCGCGAAGGGCGCAACTGCGTGCGCCAGTGGCTGGAAAGCTGAGGCCGGGACCTTAACGGACTTGTTCGCGCGCCATGCTGCCGTCGCGGCGCATGGCGGCGGCGGCCCGCTGCATGGCGGCCGCCTGCGCCTCGGGCAGCAGCTTGTTGCAGGCCAGGTAAGTCTGCACGCGGTTGAACGTCAGCAGCGGCACCACCTTGCCTTCCCATTCCTTGCCGAGAAAGGGCTTGCTGCCCACCGCCATGCCGACTGCCCACAGGTCGATACGCCCCAGCAGCAGCTTTTGCGGATTGAGCCACTCCTGCGTCACGGGCGCCACGCTCAGGCCGCGCTGGCGCAGATAATCGTCGCGCGCGTCGCCCAGCACCGTGCCGATGACCAGGCCGCGCGCGTCATCGAGCGTGCGCAGCGTCAAATGCCGCTCGGCCAGGCCATACAGCACCCACTCCGCTTCGTTGAGCGGCCCGATCCAGCGAAACCGCGCTTCGCGCTCCTGCGTGCGCGTGGTGGAAAATATGCAGGTATCGGTTTCGCGCAGCGCCTGCGCATACGCGCGTTTCCACGGCAGCAATTCGATGCTGTAGGCGATGCCGGCGCGCGCCATGATCTCGCGCACCTTGACCGTTTCGCGTCCCACCACGGTATTGCCTTCCATCATGCTCGACGGCGGCAAATGCTCACCGACGATGCGCACGCCGCGCACATCCGCTGCCCCGGCTGCGGCCGGCGCCAGCAGCAGCGCGGCCAGCAGCCATGCCATCCCTCGTTGTTTCATGCTTGCCTTCATCTGCCACAGGGTATCCGCATCCCTGCCTTCGGCACGATGTTACCATCGGCCCCGTCAGCCATCGATGAATGTTGCCTTTTACGCCATAATTTTTACGCAACGTGGCAAGCGGCCAACGCGGGAGAGATAGATGGGGGGATAACTGGCGGAAAACAGTAGGAGTCGAACCTACGGGAGAACGTCTGACGCCCTCCACCGGGTTTGAAGCCCGGCCACATCACCGGATGAGTGTGCTTTCCGCGGTGCCTGAGCTAGCCGTTGGGCAAGGTGTAGGACCACAGCGCTTGCGGGCGCAATAGATGCCCATTGCCAACACGCCGAGTATAACCGACGCGGTCAAAAAATTCCAAGACCTGGATCGCCCGCTTGCGGCCCAGGCCGCTGGCGTCGCGGAAGGCGGCAGCGCCTACCGCGCCGGAACCGGGCGGCAAGCCCGCTTCCTCTTCCGCCTTGCGCGCCAGTTCCCCCACCAGCTGCGCCAGTTCGGCCAGCGCGGCCGGGTGGTAGAACAGGTCGTGCACCACCTGGCTGATTTGCCCTGCCTTGGCCAGTTTGCGCAACAGCCGGCGCGCCTCATCCTCGGCCAGGCTGAAGTCGCGCGCCAGGTCGCGCGTCCACGGCGGCTCGAAGCGGCCCTGCAGCAGGGCCGCCAGCATCGGCTCGGCCACCGCCTGCTCCTGCGGTGTCAGTTCCACGCTGTGCGTCGGCAGATGCAGGCTGGCGCCGCGCGCCTGCACCTCGCCACGCGCCAGCAAGCCCTCGACCAGGTGGCTCCACAGCGCATCTTCCATCTCGGCGTCGACGATGCGCTTCAGGCGCCACAGTTCCGGCCCCGCCTCGTCGGGGGCGCGCGCATGGAACGCGGCCAGCGCGGCCAGCACGCGCTGCTCCAGCGCCGCCAAGGCCGCCGGCGCCAGCAGCAAGGCGTCGCCGGCGCGCAAGGCGATGCGCCGCGTGTCGGACGGCAGAGCGATGGCCGCCGCCGGCAGCAAGGACAGGCGCACCAGCAGCGACTCGCGCAAGCCCACAGGGCTTTGCGCCAGCAAGGCCGCGTAATCGCCGTGCGCGACAAAGGCGGCCAGCGCATCGAGCCAGGCCAGTCGCGCCGGGCTACGCCGCTTGCGCGCGGGGCCGAACGGGTCGAGCACCATGCCGCCGCCCACCGTCTGCGTGGCTTGCGCATTGCGCACGACGAAACGGTCGCCCGGCACGCCGTGCATCGGCGCGTCGAACACCAGTTGTACCCTGCCCGTCTGCCCTGGCGACAGGGTCTCGCCATCGAGCATGACGGCGCGCGCCAGCTGGTGCGCCGCGCCCAGGTGCACGTGCAGCGGCGACCAGGCTTTCAAGTGCACGCCGGCGTCGGGCAGCAGGGTCAATTCCACGTCGAGGCGTTCGGAGCACTGCGCCAGCTCGGGCGCGACGATCCAGTTGCCGCGTTCGATGCGTTCGCGGGCGATGCCGGCCAGGTTCAGCGCCAGGCGCTGGCCCGCCATGCCCGTCTCAGCGGCGCGGTTTTGCGCATGGATGCTGCGCACGCGCGCCTCGACGCCGCCCGGCGCCAGTTGCAAGGTGTCGCCCACGCTGGCCATGCCCGCCAGCGCCGTGCCTGTGACGACGGTGCCCTGCCCCGACAGGGTAAACACGCGGTCCACGCCGAGGCGGAACAGGCGCCGCTCGTCGCGCCGCGGCAGGCTGCGCGCCACCTGCGCCAGGTGCGCCAGCAGGGCGGCCACGCCGGGATCGTTGTCCACGCTGGCGGCGGTGGGGAAGATGGGGCTGCCGGCCAGCGGCGTGCCTTGCAGCAGCGCCTCGATGTCCGCCTCCACCTGCGCCACGCGGGCCGCGTCGGCGCGGTCGATCTTGGTCAGCGCCACGGCGCCGCGCGTCACGCCCAGCAGCCGCAAAATCGCCAGGTGCTCGTGCGTCTGCGGCATGACGCCATCGTCGGCCGCCACCACCAGCAGGGCGAAGTCGATGCCCGTCACGCCGGAGGCCATGGTGCGGATGAATTTTTCGTGGCCCGGCACGTCGATCACGCCCAGCACCGTGCCATCGGCCAGCGGCAGGTAGGCGTAACCGAGTTCTATCGAGATGCCGCGCGCCTGCTCTTCCTTCAGGCGGTCCGTGTGCACGCCCGTGAGCGCGCGCGTGAGGGTCGTCTTGCCATGGTCGATATGGCCTGCCGTGCCGACGATCATGTGGCCAGCGCGTCGAGCTGCGCGATGAATGCCGTCTCGTGCGCCGCTTCCAGGCAACGCAAATCGAGCCACAGGGTATCCTGGCCGATGCGGCCGATCACGGGCCGCGGCAAGGCGCGCAAGCGCTGCTCCAGCACGCCCAGCGGGTTGCTCAGGCGCGAGCCGGGCGCGCTGCGGATGGCCAGGCCAAAACTGGGCAGCTGGTCGACGGGCAAGGCGCCGCTGCCGATCTGGCTGCTCATCGCTTCGGCCGTGACGGCGTAGGAAGTGCCTAAGGCGCGCTGCAGCAGCGGCAGCACTTCCTCGGCCTGCTCGCGCATGGCGGCGGCCGGTCGCGTCAGCAGGCGCAAGGTGGTCAGGCGTTCGGCCAGCAAGTCCGGCGCGCGGTACAGCTGCAGCACGGGCGCCAGCGCGGCCAGGGTCAGTTTGCCCACGCGCAGCGCGCGCTTCAGCGGGTTGCGCTTGATTTTCGCGATCAGGTCGGCGCGGCCGACGATCACGCCGCACTGCGGGCCACCCAGCAATTTATCGCCGCTGAAGGTCACCAGGTCGGCGCCCGCCTCTATCGTTTCGCGCACCGTCGTTTCATGCGGCAAGCCGTATTGCGCCAGGTCGACCAGCGTGCCGCTGCCCAGGTCCACGGCCGTGGGAATGGCGTGCTGCGCCGCCAGCGGCACCAGCGCATCGAGTTCCACGCTTTTCGTGAAGCCCGTGATCGCGTAATTGCTGCAATGGACCTTCATCAGCAGCGCCGTCTGTTCGTTCACGCCATGCGCGTAATCGGCCAGGTGGGTGCGGTTGGTGCTGCCCACTTCGCGCAGCACGGCGCCGGCGCGCGTCATCACGTCGGGAATGCGGAAGGCGCCGCCGATTTCCACCAGCTCGCCGCGCGACACCACCACTTCCTTGCCCTGCGCCAAGGTATTCAGCATCAACAGCACGGCGGCCGCGTTGTTGTTGACGATGGTGGCCGCTTCGGCACCCGTCAGTTCGCGCAGCAATTCCTCGACCAGGTCGTCGCGGTCGCCCCGCTTGCCCGTCTCCAGGTCGAATTCCAGGTTCATCGGCCATTGCAGCGCTTCCACCACGGCTTGCACGGCCGCGTCGGGCAACAGCGCCCGCCCCAGGTTGGTATGCAGCACCGTGCCTGTCAGGTTGAAGACGGCGCGCAGCTGCGGGCGCGATTGCGCCTGCAGGCGCTGTCCGAGCAGGGCGACGATGGCGTCCAGCGAGGTATCCTCGTCGCCACCTGCGCCAGCCAGCATGGCCGCGCGCAGCTCGGCCAGCACGCCGCGGGCGCACGCCACGGTTTGCACGCGGCCGTATTCGGCGATCAGGACCTGGCAAGCCGCATCGCCGAGGATGCGGTCCACCGACGGCAGGCGCACGGTCTGCTCCGTCTTCATCAAGCTTCGCCTTTGCCAAGCCACAGCAGCGGATTGCCGCTGGCGCGCTGGTAGCCGGCTTCGCCCACCAGCAGGTCGAGCATCAGGCTGGCCAGGTCGTCGGCCAGGGGCTCGACGTTGTAATCGTGTTCCTGGTTGAAGACCTTGCGGTAGGTATGGCAATCCTCGCAGGTTTCCGCGCGCGCCACTTTTTTCGGATCGTTGGCCTTGTTGGGCAATTTGTCGTCCTTCGCCGTCACCGGGTCGAACGGCGCCGCGTCGGCCGCGTCCAGGCCCTGGTAGGCGATCTTGCCATTCTGTTCGCACGTCGAGCACTTCACGCGCACCATATGCCATTCGCTTTCGCAGATGCCGCAGTGCAGGTAGCGGTAGCCTTGCGACTGGCCGCCGATGCGGATCACGCTGGCGACAGGGTGCGAACCGCAGACGGGGCACAGGGTGCCCGTTTCCAGATCCGGCACGCGCGTGGCGCGCAGCTGGCTGGCCGACGTCGACCACAGCACCTGCAGGGCGGCGGCGACAAACGGCGCGTGCATGGGGTTCAGATGATCGCCGTTCTCGTCGAGCACGGCGTCGGCGCAGGCATCGAGCGCCGCTTCATCGAGCGCGCGCAGCTGCGCCAGCACCTGGGTCAGGCCACCGGACAGGGCCGGCTGGCTAGCTGCCGTGACGGCCAGCTCGTCGAGCAGGCTGGCAAAGATGTCGCGCCAGACCGGTGGGCGGGCGCCGTTGACAGGCAGTACCGGCATGCGGTGGGCGATGGCGCGGCGCAGCACCTCGGCGTCGGCCACGGGCACGGCGCCGGGCGCCAGTTTGGCGACCACGGCGGCCTGCGCATCGGCCAGCGCGGCCATCAGCACCAGGTAGCCCTGCATGCCCGCGTCGACGGGGATGCCCTTGATCTTGCCCTGCGCCAGTTCGCGCAAGCGCAAGGCGCGCGCCGTAAACAGGCTGTCCGGCTGCGGCAGCAGCAGGCGCGGAATCGCGTTATGGTCCAGGCCTTCGATTTCGCCTGGCTGGAGTATGCGTTGTACCAATGGAGTTTCCCCATCAAAAAAAGCAAAGCACAGCCAGCGGAGTTGGCCATGCTGTAAAAGTATTTTAAACCAGAAAGAGAAAGGGGCCGATCCTGTGGGACCGGCCCCGGCTCTTGCAGCTGGGCGGCACTTACGACAGCTTAATCCTTGCTGTCGCGGATCACCGCTTCAAACCACTTCGGATGGTGCTTGCGCGCCCAGCCGTAGGTGACGGTGCCGCGCACCATGGCGCCGATCGAGCCCTTGACCCACAGGGCCGCGTAAATGTGCACGATGATGGCGCAGATGATGCCGAACGCGCACACGGCATGCAGCAAGGCGGCCGCGCGGATGACGGGAATCGGGAAATAGAACGCGAAATACGCGCGCCAGATCACGATGCCCGACAACAGCAGGCCCAGCATGCATGCCAGCAGCGCGAAGAACAGCATCTTCTGGCCGGCATTGTATTTGCCGATCTTCGGGAGCTTTTCCTCGCGGTTGTTGAGCACATCGTCCATCTGTTTCAGCCACTGTTTGTCGCCGTCCTCGAACTTGTTGTGGTGCCAGAAGCGCACCACGAGGATCGCGAACGAGACAAACATCACGAGGCCGGCAAACGGATGCAAAATGCGCGTCCATTGGCCGCCGCCGAACAGGTTGGCCAGCCACGCCATCGACGGATGGAACATGGCCAGGCCGGACAGGGCCAGCATGACGAAGGTAATGGCGGTCACCCAGTGATTCGTGCGCTCGTTGGGGTTGTAGCGCTGGATCAGCGGATTGCCATCCTTGTCGTACAGCTTGCCATTGTGCAGTTCACTGTGCTGTTCATGATGATTCATGCTGCCCCTCCTTGATGCGCTTGGCCTCGTCCAGGGCTTCGCGCTCTTCATCCTTGCTCACTTCGTTCGGACCGACACGCGTGTAGTGGAACAGGCCGGCCAGCGCCGTGGCCGCCATACCGGCCACGGCCAATGGCTTGGCCCAGCCCTTCCAGAAGCCCACCATCAGGCTGATGCTCGGCTTGTCGGGCAGGTTCGAGTACAGGCGCGGCTTGTCGGCATGGTGCAGCACGTACATCACGTGCGTGCCGCCCACGCCCAGCGGATCGTACAGGCCCGCGTTCTCGAAACCGCGCGATTTCAGGTCGACGATGCGCTCTTCCGCATGCACCTTCATGTCTTCCTTGGTACCGAAGACGATGGCGCCCGTCGGACAGGTCTTCACGCAGGCCGGTTCCTGGCCCACGGCGACGCGGTCCGAACAGAGCGTGCACTTGTAGGCGCGGTCGTCCTTCTTCGAAATGCGCGGCACGTCGAAGGGACAGCCGGCCACGCAGTAGCCGCAGCCGATGCAGTTTTCCTGGTGGAAATCGACGATGCCGTTCGTGTATTGCACGATGGCGCCCGGCGCCGGGCAGGCCTTCAGGCAGCCCGGGTCCTCGCAGTGCATGCAGCCATCCTTGCGGATCAGCCACTCGAGGTTGCCGTCATTGCTTTCGTGTTCGGCAAAACGCATCACCGTCCACGATTGCGGCGTCAGGTCCGTCGGGTTGTCGTAGGTGCCATGGTTTTCGCCGACCTCGTCACGCAGGTCGTTCCATTCCATGCACGCCGTCTGGCAAGCCTTGCAGCCGATGCATTTCGATACATCGATCAGCTTGGCCACGGTGCCCGTCACCGGGCTGCGCGCTTGCGGCGGCGTCACCGTGGTGGCGGACAGGCGCCGGATATCTAAGGATTGCAGTGCCATTATCGATCTCCCATCATGCTTTTTCCACCTTCACGAGGAAGGACTTGAATTCCGGTGTCTGCGAATTCGCATCCCCCACGCCCGGTGTCAGGGAGTTGATCAGATACCCCGGCTTGGCCACCCCGGTGAAGCCCCAGTGCAGCGGCAGGCCCACGGTATGCACCTGCTTGCCTTCGATCTTCAAGGCCTTGATGCGCTTGGTGACGACGGCCTTGGCGATGATGTGGCCCCGTTTGGAACTGACCCTGACCTTGCCGCCGGCCACCACGCCGATGCTGGCCGCCAGCTCTTCGCCGATTTCAACGAATTGCTCCGGCTGGATGATGGCGTTCAACCGTGCATGCTTGGTCCAGTAATGGAAATGCTCGGTCAGGCGGTAGCTGGTGGCCACATGCGGGTATTCCTCATGCGTGCCGAACAGCTTGCGGTCATCGGCAAACACGCGCGCACCCGGATTGCTGGTCGCCTGCGGGTTTTTCGGATGCATGGGGTTGTAGCCGAGCGGATTTTCAAACGGCTCGTAATGCTCGGGGAACGGCCCTTCGGCCATGGCGCCGCGCGCAAAGAAGCGCGCCACCCCCTCGCCCAGCATGATGAACGGCCCCATGCCGTTTTCCGGCGGTTCGTCGACCTTGAAGTCGGGAATATCGGCGCCCGTCCAGTTCGTGCCGTTCCATTCGATGAGCTTGCGGGTCGGATCGAAAGGCTTGCCCTTCAAGTCGCACGAGGCGCGGTTGTACAGCACGCGGCGGTTGGCCGGCCATGCCCAGGCCCAGCCCAGGGTCTGGCCGATGCCGGTCGGGTCGCTGTTGTCGCGGCGGCCCATCTGGTTGCCCGCCTGCGTCCAGCTGCCGGCGAAGATCCAGCAACCGCTGGTGGTCGTGCCATCATCGCGCAATTGCGCGAACGAGGCCAGCTGTTCACCCTTTTTCACCAGCAGCTTGGTCGGATCCTTGGGATCGTACAGGTCGGCCAGCGCCTTGCCGTTGAATTCACGGGCGATCTCTTCCGGCTGCGGATTATGCGGCTGCGCATAGTTCCACGTCAGGTTGAGAATCGGATCGGGGAACTTGCCGCCCTCTTTCTGGTACATGGTACGCATGCGCAGGAACAGGCACGACATGATCTCGAGGTCGCTGCGCGCCTGGCCCGGCGGTTCGGCCGCTTGCCAGTGCCACTGCAGCACGCGCGAGGAACTGACCAGTGAACCGCGCTCTTCGGCGAAGCAGCTGGTCGGCAGGCGGAACACTTCCGTCATGATCTTGGTCGGATCGACTTCGTGGAACTCGCCATGCGGACGCCAGAATTCGCCCGTTTCCACGGCCAGCGGGTCCATCACGACGAGGAACTTCAGCTTCGACAACGCTTCCGTGACCTTTTGCTTGTTCGGCGCGGACGCGATGACGTTGAAGCCCTGGCAGATATAGCCCGTCATCTTGCCTTGGTGCATGTTCTCGATCGCTTGCATCAAGTCATACGGCTTGTCCAGCTTGGGCAGGTAGTCGAACGCATAATTGTTTTCGGCCGTGGCGAAATCGCCCCACCACGTCTTCATGAAGCTGACGTGGAACTTGCGGTAGTTGCTCCAGTAGCTGAGCTGGTTCGGCCGCAGCGGCTTGGTGGCGCGCGCGGCGATGTAGGCGTCGAAGTCCTGCTCGCCCTCGTTCGGCAGGGTCATGTAGCCCGGCAACAGGTTCGACATCAGGCCCAGGTCGGTCAGACCCTGGATGTTCGAGTGGCCGCGCAAGGCGTTCATGCCGCCGCCGGCGATGCCCATATTGCCCAGCAACAGCTGCACCATGGCGCCCGTGCGGATGGTTTGCGCGCCCGTCGAGTGGTGCGTCCAGCCCAGTGCGTACAGGATGGTACCGGCGCGTCCCGGCACGGCCGTCGAGGCCAGCGCCTCGGCCACCTTGTGGAACTTGTCGGGCGACACGCCGCACGTACGCTCGACCATCTCGGTCGTGTAGCGCGCGTAGTGCTTCTTCATCATCTGGTAGACGCAGCGCGGGTGCTCCATGGTCGGGTCGACCTTGGCATAGCCATCGTCGCCGATCTCGTAATCCCAGGTGCTCTTGTTGGTGTACTTGCCTTTTTCCTTGTCGAAACCCGAGAACAGGCCGTCCTCGAACGCATAGTCTTCGCGCACGATGAAGGGCATGTCCGTGTAGTTGCGCACGTACTCATGCTGGATCTTGTCGTTCGTCAGCAGATAATTGATGATCGCGCCGAGGAAGACGATGTCCGTGCCGGTCCGCGTGGCGCAGTAGTAATCTGCCACGGATGCGGTGCGGGTAAAACGCGGATCGACAACGATCAGCTTGGCCTTGTTATGCGCCTTCGCTTCCGTTACCCATTTGAATCCGCAAGGATGTGCTTCTGCTGCATTGCCGCCCATGACCAAAATCACATCGGCATTCTTGATATCGACCCAATGATTCGTCATCGCGCCACGGCCAAACGTCGGGGCAAGACCTGCCACCGTCGGTCCGTGTCATACACGCGCCTGATTATCGAAGGTCAGCATCCCCATGCTGCGCACTGTCTTGTGGGTCAGATACCCCACCTCGTTGCTGCCGGCGGACGCGGCCAGCATGCCGGTGGAGAGCCAGCGGTTGACGGTCTTGCCGTCGGCATTCTTTTCGATCAGGTTGGCGTCGCGATCGTCCTTCATCAGGCGCGCGATCTTGTCGAGCGCCACATCCCAGGAAATCGGTTGCCATTCCGTGCCACCGGGTGCGCGGTATTCCGGCACTTTCAGGCGGTTCGGACTGTGGATGAAGTCGACCAGGCTGGCGCCTTTCGGGCACAGGGTGCCGCGGTTCACCGGGTGATCGGCATCGCCTTCCACGTGGATGATGCTGGAAACGGCGTTTTTCGCGCCATCGCCCAGGCCATACAGCAGCACGCCGCAGCCTACGGAGCAGTAAGGACAGGTATTGCGGGTCTCGGTCGTGCGAGCCAGCTTGTATTGCCTTACCTCGGCCAACGCCTGTCCCGGTGCGAAACCGAGCAAGGCGAGGCTGGAGCCAGCAATCGTGGCGCCTGTCACCCGAAGGAACTGGCGCCTGGATATCTGAACCATATCAGACCTCTATGATGTGAGTAAATAAAAAGTCATACAACGTCATGGCGGTGTCATATCGATAAGCTATAAGCACCATGCCTGTGCCATATGAGGCGTATTTTACCCCTCAAACACGGACAAGGAAGAGTTCGCCGGAAAAAGTTTCATATAGTCAACATTAATTTATCAGTACCGAACAGTACTTCTAAATGGCATCGCCAGCCCGCAGGGCCAGTGTGCGCGCTAATTGGCCGGCAGGCAACAGCGCCGTCGGCCATGGCGAGCATGGCCCCCACTTGCATCTCGCTAGCCTGGGCCAGGAAATCCTCTCCAGCGACGGCAGCCATAAAAAAACCCGCTCGCGAGCGGGTTTTTGGTGCAGCGGCAAGTGCGGCGTGAATTACAGGCTGTAGCGCAAGGTCAGCGCCACGTTGCGCGGCGCGCCCGGCAGGCTCAGGTTCGGGCTGGAACCGTGGCCGGAAACGATGTAGCGCGTGTCGCCGATATTGTTGACGTTCAGCTGTACTTCATAGCGGCCCGTGCGGTACGCGGCCATGGCGTCGGCCGTCACGTAGCCGGGCAAGACCACCGTGTTGCCCGGATTGGCGAAACGGCTGCCGACGGCATTCGCGCCGCCGCCCACCGTAAAGCCGTGGCCCAGGTCTTTCGTCAGCCACAGGTTGGCAGTATTGCGTGCCGTCAAGGTGGCGCGCTTGCCCTTGATGGCAACGGAACTGGCCGTCGTCGTGCCCGGCGCATTCACGCTGCGGTCGACGGCGATGGAATCGGTGATGGTGGCGTCAAGATAGGCGTAGCCGGCCATCATTTTCCAGCCATCGTGCAGATCCGCGTTGAAGGTCAGCTCCAGGCCGTCCGTGCGCTGCGTACCGACAGGCACGATGCGGTTCGTGATCGGGTCGCTGGTCTTGATGTTGTCGCGCTCCAGGCGGAACAGCGACACGGTGGCGTTGGCGCGGCCGCCCCACAGGTCGTACTTGGCGCCCACTTCCGTATTGCGCGTCGTTTCCGGCGCCAGGTCGGCATTGTTGGCGGCCAGGGCGAAGTTCTCGCCGCTCGGCTGGAACGAGCGGCTCCACGACGCGTAATACGATTGTGCGGCGCTCGGTTGCCAGACGAGGCCGGCGCGGGGGCTGTAGGCCGAATCCGTGCGCGACAGGTTCGCCGTCGTCACGCCGGCCGCATTGGCCAGGCGCGACTGCTGCTTGTAGCTGTCGTAGCGCAGGCCGGCCAGCGCCTTCCATTCGTCGCTGAAGCTGATGGCGTCCTGCACGTAGGCGGCGGCCGTGTCATAGGTGCCGAAAGTATCGCCGCGCACGCCCAGCTTGCTGCGGTCGACGACGGGCAGGACGGGATGGAAGATCGACACATTCGTCGCCACCACGGTCGAGGCCCAGCTCGACGCATCCTTGTTTTGCTTGCCGAACTCGGCGCCGTACAGCACTTCATGGCGCAAGGTGCCCGTGACCAGCTTTTGCGTCAGTTCCGTCTGGTTGAACCAGCCGCTCTCGTCGCGGTTCAGCTTGGCATGGCCGAGGCTCATCGTGCCCTTGACTTCATTGACGTTGCCGGAAATATTCGTGTTGTTGCGGTCCAGGTGGTAATCGTAGTAACGGAAGGCATTGCGCAGCGACAAGGTGTCGCTGAACTTGTGCGTCAGGGTGGCGGCCGTGGATACCACGCGCGACTGGCTGAAGTCGGCATCGCGGGCATTGGCGGCGCCGTAGTAAGTGCGCGCATCGACGGCCACGGGGCGACCCTGGTAAGACGGGATGCCGAAGTCCGTCAGGCGGCGGTCTTCCAGGTATTCGCCCTGCAGCAGCAATTTGGTGGCGCCCGACAGGCGGATCGCCACCGATGGCGCCAGCGCCGTGCGGTTGATGAATTGCTGGTCGCGATAACTGTCGGACAATTCGCGCGCGCCCGTGAAACGCCAGTCCACCGTCTCGCCCACCCGGCCGACGTCGACTTCGCCGCGACGGCCCGCCGTGTTGGTCAGGCTCAGCGCCACGTCCGTGATATCCACGCCCGGCTTCTTGGTGATGCGGTTCACCAGGCCACCCGAGGAGCCACGGCCGTACAGCACGGCGGCCGGTCCCTTGATCACTTCCAGCCGTTCCACGTTCGACAGGTCGCGGAAATACAGCGCATCGTCGCGGAAGCCGTCGACGAACTGGTCGCCGATGGCCGTGAAGCCGCGGATGAATACCTGGTCGCGCTGGCCGTCGCCCGTGGACAGGCCCACGCCGGGGATGTTTTTCATGATGTCCTGGATCGACATCGCGTGCTGGTCCTTGATGACGGCGGCAGGCACCACGTTGATCGTCTGCGGCACGTCGCGCAGGGCCATTTCCGTCTTGGTGCCGCTGGCGGAGCTGGCGGCGACATAGCCATCCTTGTCCTTCGATGCCGTGACGGTCACGGCGGGCAAGCTTTCCTGCGCCCAGCTGGCCAGTGGGCTGGCGCCCAAGGTCAGGGCGCCCAGTACGGCGATGGTGATCGGTTTGAATCCTGGCTTGCGCTGTTGCTGCATACAATTCCCTGGTCGATGTTTTAATACGAATGATTATCATTAGTATTTTATCAGTGCGCCCGGTGAAAAGTAAGGCTTACTGTAAGTGATAGTACTTATAGTCAGGCGACTTGATGTAAAAATGCAACAGGAAATCAATAGCAAAAAACAATTAAAATTGCTTTGAAAAACTATTTCCGTGCGTCAATGCTATACTTGCGCCTTGCTGGTTAGCGGCATCCCAAGCCGCCACACCCCTTGCTTTACCTCCATCGCCGCGCCCAGCGCGGCGCGCCGCGATGCAATCTGCGGCACCCGAAGACCCCGATCCCCTGCGCCTTGCGGCGCCTGTCCGCCCCTGCTGGCGGCGGCGATCATGACTATTAAACTGTTAGGAATTACATGAAAAACCTGAACATCGGCAGCCGCCTTGGCGTCGGCTTTGCTGTCGTATTGCTGTTGCTGGCCGCCTTGACCGTCACCGCCCTCGTGCGCATGCAAACGGCCAGCGACCTGACCTACCGTCTCATCAATACCAGCATCAAGAACCAGCGCATGGTGGCCGAATGGTCGAAAATCATCGAACTCAACAGCGTACGCGGCGTGGCCTCGTTCGAGATCACCGATCCCGTCGTGCGCGCCAAAATCGAGGAAGACCTGAAGGTCGATGCCGAGCGTTCCAGCAAGCTGCAGGACGACATCGTCGCTTCGCTGCTCAACCCTGGCGTGATCGAACAGTTCAAGGTCGTGCGCAAGGTGCGCACCGACTACGTGACGACGCGCGCACGCGCCTTCAAGATGAAGGCCGACGGCGATGTGGCAGGCGCCAAGCAAGTGTTCGACAAGGAAGTCGCGCCGATCACCGTGGCCTACCTGGCCGAAGTGAAGCGCTTTGCCAACATGCAGATCAAGGCCGCCGACGGCGTCGGCGCCAGCATCATCGATGCCTACAGCGGCACCCGCATCTTCCTGATCACCATGGGCGTGCTGGCCGTGCTGATGGGCATCGGCTTCGCCTGGTGGATCACGCGTTCGATCACCGGCCCCATCCGCGCCGCCGTGAAAGTGGCGGAAACCGTGGCAGCAGGCGACCTCAGCAGCGTCATCACGGCACAGGGCCGCGATGAAACAGGCCAGCTGATGCACGCCCTGAAAACCATGAACGACAGCCTCGTGGGCATCGTCGGCCAGGTGCGCAGCGGCACCGACACCATCGCCACGGCATCCAGCGAAATCGCGGCCGGCAACCAGGACTTGTCGTCGCGCACGGAGCAGCAAGCCAGCTCGCTGGAAGAGACGGCGTCGTCGATGGAAGAGCTGACCAGTACCGTGAAGCAGAACGCCGACAATGCGCGCCAGGCAAATAAACTGGCTGGCGACGCGGCCGGCATCGCCAGCCGTGGCGGCGCCGTCGTGGCTGAAGTGGTGGCCACCATGAGCGAGATCAATACGTCGTCGAAGAAAATCGTCGACATTATCTCGGTGATTGACGGCATCGCCTTCCAGACCAACATCCTGGCCTTGAACGCGGCCGTGGAAGCGGCGCGCGCCGGCGAGCAGGGCCGTGGCTTTGCCGTCGTCGCCACCGAGGTGCGCAACCTGGCACAGCGCTCGGCGGCAGCGGCGAAAGAGATCAAGGGCTTGATCGACGATTCCGTGCAAAAGGTCGACGTGGGCACGGACCTGGTCGACAAGGCGGGCAAGACGATGGAAGAGATCGTGCAAAGCATCGGCTTCGTCACCTCCATCATGAGCGAGATCAGCAATGCCAGCGAAGAACAAAGCGCGGGCATCGAGCAAGTCAACCAGGCCATTTCCGAAATGGACCAGGTGACCCAGCAAAATGCGGCCCTCGTGGAAGAAGCGTCGGCAGCGGCCGAGGCGATGCAGGAGCAGGCGAGCGAACTGGCGCAAGTGGTCAGCGTGTTCCGCCTCGATGCGAACGCGGCGACGAGCGAGCGTTTCGGCGCGAAACCGGCGCAGCGCAGCGTCCCGGCGCCGGCGGCGCCCGCCCGCAAGGCCAGCGCCCCTGCCCTGCGCCTGCCGGTGCTGCGCAAGAGCGCCAAGGCAACGGCGCCTGCCGAAGGCGAGTGGGAAGAGTTCTAAGCAGTAAGTATCAGATGGAATAGGCGTGGCAGCCGCTGCCACGCCGGATACCAGCCTGACCCAGCTCAGCTCAGCTCAGCTCAACCGGGCCTGGGCATCCGTCATCAGCGTGGCCAGCTCACGCGGCACGGATTGCTCGAGAAACGCCAGCGCCAGCGCATCCGGATCAATGGCGGCGTCCAGCGGCAAGCCATGCTCGAAGCCGCCCACCATGTAGCGGCAGAAATGCGGCGATTCGGCCCGCGTTTCCACATACCAGCAGCCGGCATGGCCTTGCACGAAGTATTCGCCGATAAAATAGCCGAGCATGGTTTTCACCCATTGCCAGCTTTCGTCGCGGATGACGATGCTGCGCATGGCCGCATCGATATACGGCAGGTATTCGGCCGCGTTCGTCAACACTTCGTGCGCCGGCTGGATGCCCAGGCGCTCGACGAAATTGACCAGCGACGCGCCCAGCGCGTCATAATAGGCGTCGAAACCCGCCTGGCTTTGTTGCAACTGTTGTTCTTGTTCGTACGACAGCATCAATACTCCATCCATTCAAAAATCCCCGCCTTCCGCGACATGGCGCGAAACGGCGATCCACTATTTTACGCCACGCTCACGTCGACGCCCGCGCGCTGCAGCAAGGCCTGGTTGCGTCCGGACAAGTGCGTGACCTGCACATGCTTGCCCGCCTTCCCGTAGCGCTCGTACAGGGCCTCGATGGCGGCGATGGCCGAATGATCGGCCATGTGCAGGTGGCGGCAGTCGAGGATGATGCGCAGCGGGTCCGTCGCACTCTGGAACAGCTCCTGGAAATGCGTCGTCGAAGCGAAAAACAGGGTGCCATGCGGTGCGTACACGCGCACACCCGGCGTGCTGTCATCGATGTCGGCGCGCATCTCGCGTGCATGTTGCCAGGCAAAACTCAAGGCGGCAATGACGATGCCGCACAGCACGGCCGTCGCCAGGTCCGTCAACACCGTGATGATGGTGACGGCGACGATCACCAGCGCATCGTGCCGCGGCACCTTGCCCAGCACGCGCAGCGAACCCCAGGCAAACGTCTGCTGCGCCACGACGAACATCACGCCCACTAGGGCGGCCAGCGGAATGCGTTCGATCAGCGGCGACAGGAACAGGATGAACAATAAAATCATCACGCCGGCCGTGACGCCCGACAGGCGCGAACGGCCGCCGGAACTCAGGTTGATCATCGTCTGCCCGATCATGGCGCAGCCGCCCATGCCGCCAAACAGGCCCGAGACGACGTTCGACGCGCCCAGCGCGATGCATTCGCGGTTCGGCTGGCCCTTCGTTTGCGTGATGTCGTCGGTCAGGTTAAAGGTGAGCAAGGTTTCCAGCAAGCCCACCAGGGCCATCAGGGCCGCGTACGGGAAGATCACGTGCAAGGTAGCCATGTCCAGCGGCACGGTGGGGAAATGCAGGGCCGGCAAGCCGCCGGCGATATGCGCGAGGTCGCCCAGGGTGCGCGTCGGCAGATGCAAACTATAGCTGAGCACGCCAACGCCGAGGATGGCCACCAGCGCCGGCGGCACGGCTTTTGTCAGGCGCGGCAGCACGTACACGATGGCCATGGTCAGCGCCACCAGCGCGCCCATCACGAACAAGGACGCGCCGTGCAGCCATTGCTCGCCTTGCGGCGTGGCCTGGCGAAAGTGTTCCAGCTGGGCCATGGCGATGATGATGGCCAGGCCGTTCACAAAGCCCAGCATCACCGGGTGCGGCACCATGCGGATCAGTTTACCCAGGCGCAAGATACCGAACAGCGCCATCAGGATGCCGCCGAGCACCACCGTCGCCAGCAAATATTGCACGCCGTGCTGCGCCACCAGCGCCACGATGACGACGGCCATGGAACCGGCGGCGCCCGAAATCATGCCAGGGCGTCCGCCAAAGATGGCCGTCAGCGCGCAGATGATGAAGGCGCCGTACAGGCCCATCAAGGGATTGAGCTGCGCCACCAGGGCAAAGGCGATGCATTCGGGCACCAGGGCAAACGAGGTGGTCAGACCCGCCAGCATATTTTTTTGTATGTTCGAGAACCACTCATCCCGAAAAGTTGCGTTGATCATTGATTCAAATCCAGGGTCGGAACAGAGAAATACGCTGCTGAAGGGGAGTCAGCAGGCGCAGCCATGCTGGCGGACTGCGCAAGGAAGCCGCGCCGGGGTCCAACGAAAAGGGAAATCGTCAGTGACTACATGGGTATGGGGGAAAGGGGAAAATCCATCAGCGCGCCTGGCGACGCGGCTGAGCCTGCGGGCATTATACAAGATGCGGCAGGGCGGATCGTGGCGCCATCTCCTGCCCTGCCCGCGACAGCTCGAGGAGCAATCTCGTCGCCCTGGACAAATACGCGTATCGCCGTCCCGGCGCCCGCGCGCCGCCAGATCGGGAGGCGCCGGACGGGAAGCGGTAACAGATGATGTTTCCAGCCACCGCATTTTCAAAATGAAAATATTATAAATGGAATATTTTAAATATTATCCCGCCGTTTCAATTGGAGAGTTTTTATGCATTTTTTCCCACTACTCTACACAGCAGTGGTGGAGACTGCTTACCACATTAAAAAACGGGGCGCATCCGAAAAGCCAGACGAGTAGGAAAACTCAGGAGGATTTATGTCCGACGTGCAATTGAATGCCAGTAATATTACAATCAACATTCTCGTTGTAATAGACACCGATCTGATCATGGCCCAGCATCCGCGTCAGACGAGTCCCGACCAGACCAAGCCTGTGGGCCTGGTGCATACCAGCCAGTACATGATTGCCACCGATCCGCGCGGCATCAATAAAGGGCAAGGCACCGCCGACCTGAGTTTCAGGGCCAATGTGGGCGACTTCGTCTCGTTCACCGGCGCCTCCATCTATGACAACGCCGATTCGGCCGTCATTGTCTATGGCATCAATTACTGGAATGGCGACAAGGTCTTCAATAACTTTGTCTCCAACACCATCACCCGGAGAAATGCGGCCGTGCCGAATACGGATTCGTCGAATGGTTTGCCGGCCATTCAGCAATCGCGCAATTTTTCCAATTTCACGGCCCAGGTATCCAGATCCGGCACGGAAAATTTCTACGTTTATATTGCCTTATATAGCCTGAATGACGATGGCCAGACGCAAAGCCTGTACGGTTATTTTTATTGGGATCCACAGATTACTGTCAGCTAGTCATTTCCCGCAAATTAAATAAACATAAACCATTTATTTAATTAAGGCTGCCCTTGCAATTAATCGGGACATGAAATTCCCTGCATTGCATGGACCTGGCCGCGAAAAGCGGCCAGGCGGGAAACAGACGCCGATAACCGCCCTGTGCTACAGGCAAAAAAAAAGCCCACCGAAGTGGGCTTTTTTTACCTGCGCATGGTTTTTATGCGCTGCATCTGGAGGCGAGGACGGGAATCGAACCCGTCTAAACGGCTTTGCAGGCCGCTGCATAACCTCTTTGCTACCTCGCCAGAGGAACTGCTTGGATGCGCCTTCCGGCACACCTTGAAAACTGGAGCGGGAGAAGAGTCTCGAACTCTCGACCTCAACCTTGGCAAGGTTGCGCTCTACCAACTGAGCTACTCCCGCATTGGAGCTTGGTTACCGCCTAATCGCGCCGCGCATGGCGGCGGATAAAAAAAGGAAGCCAGCTTAGCTTCCCCTTAGAATTCTGGAGCGGGAGAAGAGTCTCGAACTCTCGACCTCAACCTTGGCAAGGTTGCGCTCTACCAACTGAGCTACTCCCGCATTGGAGCTTGGTTACCGCCTAATCGCGCCGCGCATGGCGGCGGATAAAAAAAGGAAGCCAGCTTAGCTTCCCCTTAGAATTCTGGAGCGGGAGAAGAGTCTCGAACTCTCGACCTCAACCTTGGCAAGGTTGCGCTCTACCAACTGAGCTACTCCCGCATTGGAGCTTCTATTTTCTGCCACTACACTACTATTCTTACTTTACTGCTACAGCTATCGCTGGAGCGGGAGAAGAGTCTCGAACTCTCGACCTCAACCTTGGCAAGGTTGCGCTCTACCAACTGAGCTACTCCCGCATACGAACCGCTATTTTACTGCCTTTTGTTACTGTTTACTAGTGCTGCTTGACTGCTGATCCAGTTTTCACTGGAGCGGGAGAAGAGTCTCGAACTCTCGACCTCAACCTTGGCAAGGTTGCGCTCTACCAACTGAGCTACTCCCGCAGTGGACAACATTGTATCAGAAGCTCTACTACATCGCCAGTACTACTTTTTACTGCATTCGCTGTTTTTACCTATGACACGATCCAGAAAACTGGAGCGGGAGAAGAGTCTCGAACTCTCGACCTCAACCTTGGCAAGGTTGCGCTCTACCAACTGAGCTACTCCCGCGTCATCAACAACAGGCCAGCATTATAGAGGGATTACAGGGGCTGTCAACGGGCAATATCTGGTCTTTTGCAAAATATTCCGAAGAAAGCCGTCGATACCGGCTTGAGGTCCTCCGAATAGCGTAGCGAGCAAGCTCAATATCGTGTTGAGTAGCGCAGCTGTACGAAGGTACAGCGAGCAACGGAGACGCGAGAGTGAGCTGCGCAGTAGCTAGGCGGAGTGGCCTCAGTGCAGATTTCCCGCTTTTTCCTTGATGAGGGGCCATGCCAGGCGCAAATAATAGAACATCGACCACACCGTCAGCACGCAGGCGATCCACAGCAGGCGTTCGCCCCACACATGGGTGTCGATCGCGCCGAAGATCACTTCGTGGTACAGCAGCAAGGGAATGGCCGTCATTTGCGCGGCCGTCTTGATCTTGCCGATCGAGCTGACGGCCACCGATTTCGACGCGCCGATCTGCGCCATCCATTCGCGCAGCGCGGAAATCGTGATTTCGCGGCCGATGATGATGAAGGCCAGCACGGCATTGACGCGGTCCAGTTGCACCAGCACCAGCAAGGCGCCCGCCACCATCAGCTTGTCGGCCACAGGGTCGAGAAAGGCGCCGAAGGCCGACGTCTGGTTCCAGCGCCGCGCGAGGAAGCCATCGAACCAGTCGGTGACGGCGGCAACGATGAAGACCAGGGTGGCAACCAGGTTCTGGTCGCCATGCAGCAGCATCGACGGCGGCAGGTAAAACACGCCGACGACGAGCGGAATCAGGGCCACGCGCAGCCAGGTCAGGAGGATGGGAATATTAAAAGGCATAAGGAAGCAATTGGCCGACGGGTAAATTGAACATGAAGAAAGCGTGAAGAAAGCGCCACTAGTCTACATGGCCCGGCAACATTAGCCTAGTCCGGTTGCGGCAGCGCCGGACCAGGCCATCGATTCATCAGTGCAACTGCTTGTAAATCTCTTCCGCCAGCTGGGTCGAAATCCCCTCCACCGACATCAGATCCTCGACGCTGGCGTCGACCACGCCGCGCAAGCCGCCAAAGCGCGACAGCAGTTTCTGCCGGCGCTTGGCGCCGATGCCTTCGATTTCCTCCAGGCGCGACGTCTGGCGCGTCTTGGCGCGCTTGGCGCGCATGCCGGTAATGGCGAAGCGGTGCGCCTCGTCGCGGATCTGCGCGATCAGCATCAGCGCGGCCGACTCCTTGCCCAGTTCCTGCGCCGGGCGGCCATCGACGAACAGCAGGGTTTCCAGGCCCACCTTGCGCCCCTCCCCCTTGGCAACGCCGACAATCAAGCTGATATCGAGTCCCAGCTCGGCGAACACCTGGCGCGCCATTTCGATCTGGCCCTTGCCGCCGTCGATCAGCACCACGTCGGGCATCACGCCATCGCCATTGGCCACTTTTTCATAGCGGCGCATCAAGACCTGGCGCATGGCCGCGTAATCGTCGCCGGGCGTGATGTCGTTGATGTTGTAGCGCCGGTATTCGCCATTCTGCATGGCGTGATGGTGGAATACCACGCACGACGCCTGCGTCGCCTCGCCCTGCGTGTGGCTGATGTCGAAACACTCGACGCGCAAGCTGTCGAGGTCTTCCGTTTCCAGGCGCAGCGCCTCGGCCAGCGCGCGCGTGCGCGACTGCTGCGAGCCCTGCTCGGACAGCAGGCGCGCCAGCGAAATCTCGGCGCCCTTCTGCGCCATCTCCAGCCACTGGCGGCGCTGCCCCTGCGGCTGGAAGATCAGGTTGATGCGGTGGCCGCACTGCTCCATCAGCGCCACCATCAGGGCCGGCTGGTCGAATTCGATATTCAGGATCAGGGTGCCGGGGATGAATTTCTCCGTGTAATGCTGGGCCAGGAAAGCGGCGAGCACTTCCACCTCGATGGCTTCCTCGGCGATGGCCGCCGCGTCGCTGAGCTGGCTGGGAAAATAGGCGCGGTCGCCCAGGTGGCGCCCGCCGCGCACCATGGCCAGGTTGACGCAGGCGCGCCCGCCCTGCACCAGCACGGCGATGATGTCGACATCGGCGTCGCCCGTCGTTTCCATGCTCTGCTGGTGCAGCACGCGCGACAGCGAGGCGATCTGGTTGCGCACCACCACGGCCTGCTCGAATTTCAGCTCGGCCGCAAAGGCGTGCATCTTCTTTTCCAGGTCGGCCATCACTTCGCTCTGGCGCCCGCGCAGGAAGCGCGCCGCGTTTTCCACGTCGTGCCTATAGTCTTCCTTGCTGATCAGGTCCACGCAGGGCGCGCTGCAGCGCCCGATCTGGTGCAGCAGGCACGGCCGCGTGCGGTTCGCATACACGCTATCTTCGCAGGTGCGGATCAGAAACACCTTTTGCAGGATCTGCATCGATTCCTTGACGGCCCAGGAACTGGGAAACGGCCCGAAATACTGGTTTTTCTTGTCTACCGCGCCCCGGTAATACACCATGCGCGGCGCCTCGCCACCCGTGATCTTCAAATACGGATACGACTTGTCGTCGCGGAACAGGATGTTGTAGCGCGGCTGCAGCGCCTTGATCAGGTTGTTTTCCAGGATCAGCGCTTCGGCCTCGCTGTGCGTGACGGTGGTTTCCAGGCGCGCGATGCGCTCGACCATCATGGCGATGCGGGGACTGGCCAGGTTCTTCTGGAAATAGCTGGAGACGCGCTTTTTCAGGTCACGCGCCTTGCCGACGTACAGCACCTTGTCGGCGGCGTCGAAATAACGGTACACGCCGGGCAGGTTCGGCAGCTTGGCGACGGTCGCCAGCACGTGCGCGCGCGGGTCGGGCGGCGTTTCCGCCAAGGTCGATGCTGGGATCGATCCAGGGATCGGTTCGGGGCTTGCTTCGGTCATTTCTGGCTCATTGTTACGCGGCTTGCTCGACAATCACGAACGCCACGGCATACTCTTCTTCATCGCTGATGGTCACTTGCGCGCTCAGGCGGTGTTGCTCCATGAACTCGGCCAGCACGCCGCTGCAGACGATCATCGGCTTGCCGCTCGGATGGTTCAGCATCTGCGCGGCGGGCCACGTCATCGGCATGCGCAAGCCCAGGCCGATGGCCTTGGAAAACGCTTCCTTGGCGGCAAAGCGGGTGGCCAGGAAACGCACACCGCGCACGGCGTTCTTCGCGCTGCGGGCGCGGAACTTTTCCAGCTCCTGCGGCCCCAGTATCTTTTTCGCGAAACGCTCGCCATGGCGCGCCAGCGCCGCCTCGATGCGGGGAATCTTGCAGATGTCGGTGCCGATGCCGTAGATCATGCTGCGTCCTTTGTGTGCGCGCTTATGCCTTGCTGCCGAGGCGGGTGGCCACCATGATGGCCTTCATTTCGCGCACGGCATTTTCCCAGCCGACAAACACGGCGTGCGCGACGATGGCGTGGCCAATGTTCAGCTCGGCAATCTCGGGAATGGCGGCGATCGCTTGCACGTTGGTGTAATGCAAGCCGTGGCCCGCGTTGACCTTCAAGCCGCGGCCCACGCCGAACAGCACGCCCGCCTTGATGCGTTCGAGCTCGGCCAGCTGCTCGGCGCCGTCCGTATCCGCATAGCGGCCCGTGTGCAGCTCGATCACGGGCGCACCGAGCTCGGCGGCAGCGGCGATCTGCTGCTCGTCGGCGTCGATGAACAGGCTCACGCGGATGCCCTCGCCTTGCAGCTGCTTGACGGCCGCCTGCACTTCCTTGAAATAGCGCACCACGTCGAGGCCCCCTTCGGTGGTCACTTCCGTGCGTTTTTCCGGCACCAGGCAGACGTCCGCCGGCTGGATGCGGCAGGCGAAATCGAGCATTTCCTGGGTCACGGCCGCTTCCAGGTTCATGCGTGTGAGCAATTGCGGCGCGATGGCGATCACGTCCGCATCCTTGATGTGACGGCGGTCTTCGCGCAGGTGCAGGGTGATGGCGTCGGCGCCGGCCTGCTCGGCCAGCAGGGCCGCGCGGATCGGGTCAGGATAGGCGGTGCCGCGCGCATTGCGCAGGGTGGCCACGTGGTCGATGTTGACGCCCAGGTCGATGACGGGGCCGGAAGGCTGCAAAAAGCTCATAAGATGGTATCCGTAAAGTGCTGTCGTGCCGCAAAGCCACTACAGTTGCATTAAATCGATCAGTATCTGGCGCGTATTCAAGGTGGCGCCACCCAGTTGATGGGCCAGCAGGAAGCGCATCAGCAGCTTGCTTTGCGCCTGCGTGGCCACATCGCCATAATCTTCGCGCTCCATGTCGAGCAGGGTCTTGCCCGTGATCTTAGGCCAGGCGTCGGCGGCGCGCGCCGGACGCGGCCCCCGCTCCGGGTCCACCACGTACACCTGTCCCGCCTGCACGGCCTGGCGCGTGCCCGTGCAGCGCGTGAGGTCGGCCGCCACGCCCGTTTCCTTGAGCAAGGCGCGCTCGAACTTGCGCAGCACGATGGGCGCCGGCTCATTGTGCGCCAGTTGATTCAAGGTGGCAACGTAGTGGTCGAACAGGACGGGGTGCGGGTCGTCGCGCGCCAGCAGTTTCACCAGCAATTCGTTCAGGTAAAAACCGCACAGCAGCGCTGTCTTTTCCAGTGGCAACATGCCGCCCACCCACTCGGCGCCCGTGAGGATGCGCAGCTCGGATTTACCGGTCCAACCCGCTTGCAGCGGCTGGAAAGTCTGCAGCACGCCGCGCAACTGCGAATGGGGCCGCTTGGCGCCCTTGGCGACGAGCGCGATGCGGCCGTATTCGCGCGTAAACACGTCGACGATGAGGCTGGTTTCCTTATGCGGGTAGCTGTGCAGCACGAAGGCTGGCTGGCCCGTGATGCGGCCGTCGCGCGCGGGCGGACGGCTGCGCCTTGGTGGCGGTGCGGAAGGTGCGGCCGGCGGCGCAATGGCCGCCGGCGCAGGGACGGCGAGTGAAGCTGGCGCGATGTCAGGCTGCGCTGGCGTGGTGGTGCTCATGCGTGTGGCGTCGCCCCCGGGTTGCGGATTACTCGTAGCCGTAGGCGCGCAAGCCCGCCTCGTTATCGGCCCAGCCCGATTTAACCTTGACCCAGATTTCCAGGTACACGGGACCGCCGAACAGTTTTTCCATGTCCAGGCGGGCCTGGGTGGAGACTTCCTTCAGGCGCGCGCCCTTGTTGCCGATAATCATGGACTTGTGCGTATCGCGCTCGACCAGGATGGCGGCGAACACGCGGCGCAGATCGCCTTCCTGCTCGAATTTCTCGATCAGCACGGTGCTCGTGTACGGCAGTTCGTCGCCGACAAAGCGGAACAGCTTTTCGCGCACGATTTCCGAGGCGAGGAATTTCTCGCTGCGGTCCGTGATGTCGTCCGGGCCAAAGATCGGCTGGTTTTCCGGCAAGAAACGCTTGATCTCGTTCTGCAAGCCTTCCAGCTGGAAATGCAGCTTGGCGGACACGGGCACGATGGCGGCGAAGTCGCGCATGGCGGCGATCTTTTGCGCGAATGGCAGCAGGACGGCCTTGTCCTTCACGCGGTCCGATTTATTGATGACGAGGATGCATGGCACTTCCTTCGGCAGCAAGTCCATCACTTGCTGGTCGGCCGGGCCGAACGTGCCCGCCTCGATCACGTACAGGATGACGTCCGAGGAAATCAGCGTGTTGGTGACGGTCTTGTTCAGCGTCTTGTTCAGCGCATTCGAATGGCGCGTCTGGAAACCGGGCGTGTCGACGTAGATGAATTGCGCGTCAGGCACCGTCTGGATGCCCGTGATGCGGTGGCGCGTCGTTTGCGCCTTGCGCGAAGTGATGCTGACCTTCGCGCCGATCAGCACGTTCATCAGGGTCGATTTGCCCACGTTGGGGCGGCCCACGATGGCGATATAGCCACAGCGGAAGTTGTCGGGCATTTTGGTGGCTGTCATGCTAGTGTCGATTCTGTTTAGTGTGAGCGGCGATGGCCGGGGCCGCCGGGGCGCCCGCGTCGTCGCTCTGGATGGTGGCAATACCAGCCAGCTTGAGCTGGGCGGCGCGCGGTTTGGGCTTGCGGCTGGCGGCTGGCGACTTCACGAGCGCCTGCTCGGCCACGTCCAGCGCCAGTTTGGCGGCGGCTTGCTCACCGGCGCGGCGGCTTCCGCCACGGCCGTAGACCTGGATATTCAATTTCGGCACCAGGCATTCGATCTCGAATTCCTGGCTGTGGGCGGCGCCGTGGGTCGCCACCACATTATATTGTGGCAGCGAAATTTTCTTGCTTTGCAAAAACTCCTGCAGCAAGGTCTTGGCATCCTTGCCCAGCGTTTGCGGATCGACCGAGTCGAGGATGGGAATGTAGAAGGCGCGTATCACCGTGCTGGCCGCATCGAAGCCCGTATCGAGGAAGATGGCGCCCAGCAAGGCTTCCAGGGTGTCGGCGAGGATGGACGGACGGCGGAAACCGCCCGACTTCAGCTCGCCTTCGCCCAGGCGCAGGAATTGCGACAATTCCAGCTTTTGCGCGATTTCATACAACGACTGCTGCTTCACCAGGTTGGCGCGCAGGCGCGACAGGTCGCCCTCGTCGATGGCCTTGAAGCGTTCGTACAGGATGGAAGCGACCACGCAGTTGAGGATGGAGTCGCCGAGGAATTCCAGCCGCTCATTATGCAAACTGCTGTGGCTACGATGCGTCAAGGCTTGCTGCAACAGGCCAGCATCCTGGAACGTATAGCCTAAACGGGTTTGCAATAGCTGAAGATTCATTGTTGTTTCTGTGTCATCTGAGTAATTCGGCTGGCCGCCGCGCGGGGAATCGGCGCGGCAGCCATGGACTGGCCTTGTAAGGGCCAGGCCGGCTTGTTGCTTAGTGTATGCCGCCCACGCGTTTCGGATTGCTGAAGTTCATCCACACCAGGAAAGCCTTGCCGACGATGTTCTCGTTAGGCACGAAGCCCCAGTAGCGGCTGTCCGCACTATTGTCGCGGTTATCGCCCATCATGAAGTAGTTGCCCGCCGGTACCACACACGTGAAACCGTCGTCGTTGTACTCGCATGCTTCCTTGTGCGGGAAATCCTTGACTTCGCGCAAGTTCAACGTCGGCGCCGGCTCGTCATTGAGGATGCGGTGGCTGACGCCCGTCAGGTTTTCTTCCAGCTGCTTGTGGTAAACCGTGCTTTCGTCGTCCAGATAGTCATCGAGCGGCGTGTACTGCACTTCCTTGCCGTTGACCGTCAAGCGCTTGTTTTCATAGGTGATTTTATCACCGGGCACACCGATCACGCGCTTGATGTAGTCTTGCGACATGTCTTTCGGGTACTTGAACACCATCACGTCGCCGCGCTGCGGGTCGTTCACTTCGATGATGCGCTTGTTGACGATAGGCAAACGGATACCGTAGGTGAACTTGTTCACGAGGATCAGGTCGCCCACCAGCAAGGTCGGCACCATCGAGCTCGACGGGATCTTGAATGGCTCGTACAGGAAGGAACGCAGGCAGAACACGAGGGCGATGACGGGGAAGAAGCTGCCCGAATACTCGACCCAGGTCGGCTGGCGCAACAGGGCCGCCTCGATGGCGGCGCGGCTGCCGCCCGCATCGGACTTGATGCCTTCGGCGGCCAGCTTGGACTGGCGTGCATCGAACTCGGCCAGGGCGCGGTCGGCCGCCTTGCGCCGCTGCTTGGACAGGTAAAACACATCCAGGCACCAGACAAAGCCCGTCAACACCATCAGCACGAACAGGATTAAAGCGAAATTTCCTAAGATCACTTGCAGGTTCATTTATCGTCCACTTGTAAAATTGCCAGGAATGCCTCTTGCGGGATCTCCACGGAACCCACTTGCTTCATGCGCTTCTTACCCGCTTTTTGTTTTTCCAGCAATTTTTTCTTGCGGCTGATATCGCCGCCATAGCACTTCGCCAGCACGTTCTTGCGCAGGGCTTTCACGTTCTCGCGCGATATGATGTTGGCGCCGATGGTGGCCTGGATGGCCACGTCGAACATCTGGCGCGGGATCAGTTCGCGCATCTTGGCAGCCACCTGGCGGCCACGGTACTGGCTGTTCGAGCGGTGGACGATGATGGCCAGCGCATCGACTTTTTCGCTGTTGATCAGCATATCGACCTTGACCACGTCGGCCGCACGGTATTCCTTGAACTCGTAGTCCATCGAGGCATAGCCGCGCGACGTCGATTTCAGGCGGTCGAAGAAGTCCAGCACGATCTCGGCCATCGGCATTTCATACACGAGCTTGACCTGGCGGCCGTGGTAGCTCATGTCCAGCTGGATGCCGCGCTTGGCGATACACAGGGTGATCACGGAGCCCACGTATTCCTGCGGCATGTACAGGTTGACCGTGACGATAGGCTCGCGCACTTCCTCGATGCGCGACGGATCGGGCATTTTCGACGGATTGTCGACGTTGATCAGGCTGCCATCGCGCTGGATCACTTCATACACGACGGTCGGCGCCGTCGTGATCAGGTCCATGTCGAATTCGCGCTCGAGGCGCTCCTGCACGATTTCCATGTGCAGCAAGCCCAGGAAGCCGCAGCGGAAGCCGAAGCCCAGCGCCTGCGACACTTCCGGCTCGTACATCAGGGCCGCGTCGTTCAGTTTCAGTTTTTCCAGCGAGTCGCGCAGCGCATCGTACTGGTTCGCCTCGACGGGGAACAGGCCGGCAAACACTTGCGGCTGCACTTCCTTGAAACCGGGCAATGGTTCGGCGGCAGGACGATTGGCCAGGGTGACGGTGTCGCCCACTTTCGCCGCCTTCAATTCCTTGATGCCGGCGATGATGAAACCCACCTGGCCTGCCGACAACTGCGGCAACGATTGCGAACGGGGCGAAAACACGCCGATATCTTCCACCAGCTGCACCGAATCGGTGGCCATCAGGCGGATCTTGTCCTTCGGCTTCAAGGTGCCGTTGACGACACGCACGAGCATCACCACGCCCACGTACGAGTCGTACCACGAGTCGACGATCAGGGCCTGCAGCGGCGCATCCGGGTCGCCCTTCGGCGGCGGCACCTTGGCGATCAGGGATTCGAGCACGTCCTGCACGCCCAGGCCCGTCTTGGCCGAACAGTGCACGGCGTCGGCCGCGTCAATGCCGATCACGTCCTCGATCTCGGCAATGGCGTTCGGCGGGTCCGCGTTCGGCAAGTCGATCTTGTTCAGGACGGGCACCACTTCCACGCCCAGGTCCAGCGCCGTATAGCAGTTGGCCACGGTTTGCGCTTCCACGCCTTGCGACGCGTCAACCACCAGCAATGCGCCTTCGCACGCCGACAGCGAGCGCGACACTTCATAGCTGAAGTCGACGTGGCCCGGCGTGTCGATCAGGTTCAGGTTGTAGATCTGGCCATCGCGCGCCTTGTAGTGCAGGGCCGCCGTTTGCGCCTTGATGGTAATGCCGCGCTCGCGCTCCAGATCCATCGAATCGAGCACCTGCGCCTCCATCTCGCGGTCGGACAAGCCGCCGCACAATTGAATGATGCGGTCAGCCAGGGTCGATTTACCGTGGTCAATATGGGCGATGATGGAGAAGTTGCGTATGTTATTCATTAACTAATATATGTGCGAGTGACAACACTGCTTTAACAGGAATCAAGGGGATCATGTCCGGGCCAAACAGGGCCAGACGGGCGCCCCACTCATGATGAAAAAAGCGCTCCGAGCAGGACATCTGCATGCCCAGGCGAGCGCTTTTGAAGCGACAGAAGCTGCTGCCTCGGACAGTAGCTTTTTCGACCTCCCCATTTTACCGGATTTCAGAGTAGAAAGCCCGTCTTATGAGGCCGGCGCAAGGGCAACGCTGCAATTTCGCCGCTTTTTGGCACCAGAATGGTGCAATGCGATGTCAATATTGTTATTTGTACCATGCGAGCCTGCGACGCACGGCAGCTTCGTCGAGGAAATAGTGGCACAGTTCCGGCTGCGCCAGGTCGGCAAACAACACCGGCACCAGCTCGTCGAAACGCGCCAGCAAGGTGGCATCGGGCGACGCGTCGATGTCGATCACCTCGACGGTAAACGGCCTTTCTGGCGTCTGCAACCGCTGCAAGGCGTCCAGCATATCCTGGCAAAGGTGGCAATAACTGCGGGAATAGAGGGTGAAGTGCATGAAAAAGGAAAGAAGGCATCCCGGCCGCGGCCGGGATGCACGGTGAATCAGAGGCTTACTTGGCCGACGGGCGCAACGAAACGAACTGCGCCACGTCGCCACGGCGCACCAGCACGGCCGAGGGCTTCTTCGGATCGAGCTTGGCCACCAGCGCGTTGAATTGCTTGGCGTCTTTCACGGCAACGTTGTTCAATTGCAAGATCACGTCGCCAGGCTGCAAGCCGGCCAGGGCCGCCACGCCATCGGCATCGTCAACCTGCACGCCGGCATCGATCTTCAGCTCCTGTTTCTTGGCGGCCGGCACGTCGCTGACCTTCAGGCCCAGCGCATTGACGGCTTGCGCTTCCGGCTCCTTGGCGCCCTTCTTGGCCGTCTTCTCGCTTTCGAGTTCGACGACGGTGACCGGAATCTCCTGCTGCGCGCCCTTGCGCCAGACGGTGATGCTGGACTTGCCATTGACGGCGGCGCCGCCTACCAGGCGCGGCAGGTCGGACGAACGCTCGATCGGCGTGCCATTGAATTTCAGGATGATGTCGCCCGGCTTGATGCCCGCCTTGTCGGCCGGACCGCCCGGCTCCACCATCGACACTTGCGCCCCCTTGGCGTTCGGCAAGCCCAGCGATTCGGCCACTTCCTTGCTCACTTCGCCGATCTGCACGCCGATGCGGCCGCGCACGACCTTGCCCGTCTTTTTCAGTTGCTCGCCGACGCGCATGGCTTCATCGATGGGCACGGCAAACGAAATGCCGTTGTAGGCGCCGGACAGGGTGGCGATCTGCGAATTGATACCGATCACCTCGCCGCGCATATTGATCAGCGGGCCGCCGGAGTTGCCGGGATTGACGGCCACGTCGCTCTGGATCAGCGGCAAGTAGTCGCCCGTATCGCGCGACTTCGCGGAAATGATGCCGGCCGTCACGGTGTTTTCCAGGTTGAACGGCGAACCGATGGCGATCACCCATTCGCCCACGCGGATCTTGTTCGAATCGCCGATGGTCAGGCGCGGCAGGTTGCCGCCCTCGATTTTCAGCAGGGCCACGTCGGTGCGCGCATCGGCGCCGATCACCTTGGCCTTGAATTCGCGCTTGTCCGTCAGGGTCACGTACACCTCGTCAGCGCCATCGACCACGTGCGCGTTGCTCAGCACGTAGCCATCGGCCGAGATGATGAAACCGGAACCGACGCCGCGCTGCACTTCCTGCTCCTGCGGCACGGCACGGCGGCCGCCGCGCGGTGCCTGCTGGCGCGGCGTCGGCATGGCGCCGCCAAAGAAGCGGCGCAGGAATTCCTGCATTTCCTGCTCATCCTGGCCACCCGCGCCCGGGCCGCCCATTTTCAGCCGCTCGGTGGTGCGGATATTCACCACGGCGGGACCGACGGCGTCGACCAGGTCCGAGAAATCAGGCAGCTTGACGGCCGACACGGCCGCATGCGCTTGCGGCGCCAGGCCCAGCATGGCCGGGGCAAAAAAGACGCCAGCCGTACCGAACAATAAGGCGGAAAGCGTCTTCACTGAAAACGACTTGCTGGCGGCACACATGTTTTTTTTCATGGAATGGATCTTTTCGAATATTAAAACGGATCAGGCGATTGCCTGCGTGCGGGATAGGCCGTCATGACGCCATCCCAGGGATAAACACACCTGACAGCACGCATGGCAAACCATGCAACAATATATCGCAAAAGCAAGATATTGCCTGCTCATAGTGTCAATCGTGCAGAAGGGCAATGTCAAGAGGGAGAGGCCGGCATTAAGCCTCGCGTAAGACGCGCGGCGAACGCTATCGCTGCACCAGCGGCCCCGCTTCCAGCGGCTCGGCCAGGCCCGGCGGCACGCCTGGCGCGGAGACGGACGATAGCGGCGCAGGGACGGACGCCGCTTCGCCGGCCAGGCACGCCGCCAGCCGCGCGTCGAAATCGGCGCTCAGTTCGTGGCCGCGCCGGTCCGAGCGCAAGACATCGCCGATGCGGCGATACGCCTCCCAGGCCAGGCGACCCTCTTCCGTATCGAGGGCGGCAAAGGCCAGTTCGAGTTCGCTGGCCGCCAGTTCGCCATCGGCGAGGGCGGAAATAGTCTCGTGCAATCGTGCGTGCGTGTCCATGATAGGCCCTGCCATTTCAAGAGTATCGGTGCGAAAACCGGGCGCAGCCATGCCATCCTCGTCACATTACCAGCGCTTGTCAATCGGCATGTCCAACAATGGCTTCAATTTCTCCGCGATCACTTCGCGCGCGCGGAAAATCCGGCTGCGCACGGTGCCGATGGGACAGGCCATGATCTCCGATATTTCTTCATAGCTCAGCCCCTCGATCTCGCGCAGCACGATGGCCGTGCGCAACTCGATGGGCAGCACATCCATGGCGGCATTGACGGTCGCGGCGATCTGCTTGCTGGCCAGCACAGATTCTGGCGTATTGTTGTCACGCAATTTATTGCCGTCATCGAAGGACTCCGCCTGCTCGGCATCGGCGTCGCTGGACGTGGCGGCGCGGCGCCCCTGGGTGACGAGATAATTCTTGGCCGTATTGATGCCGATGCGGTACAACCAGGTGTAGAAGGCGGCGTCGCCGCGAAAATGGCGCAGCGCCCGGTATGCCTTGATAAAGGTTTCCTGCACCACATCTTCAGCCTCCGCCGGGTCATGCACGAGGCGCGACACCAGACGCATCAGGCGACGCTGATATTTCGATACCAGGACGTCAAATGCCCGTTTGTCGCCGGCCTGTACCCGCTCGACCAGCAACTGATCATACTCGCGCTCTGTCCTCACGCCCAATGTCCCCGTTGGCATGCAGCGTGGGCGCCTGTATGGATATAGAGTTGGCCCGCTGCAAGAAGTTCAGTGTTCGCCCCACTTTTATTCTTCCTTTCCCCGCACCGCGATGGCCCGGCAAGCCACGGCCAGCTGGCGAAATGCCGGGCAACCGCGTCCGCGCTGCGCCAGCACGGTCACGCCGCGCCCCTGCCCGTCCGCCAGGCAGAGCACCAGCAGCGCCGGCCACAGGGTGGAGCCGGGCAGCAGGCGCAGCAGCGTTGACGCCGCCTCCGCACCCTGCCCCGCCTGCGTCTCGCCGCCCCAGGCGCCTGGCGCCGCGCCATGCTCCAGATATACCGCCAGGCGCAACTGGCCGACCGGCGAAATATCAAGCGCCTGCGGCTTTCTGCGCCTGCGCAGCAAAAGCAGCAATACCACCCCGCCAAGCGCACTCAGCATTGCCATAGGCCAGCCCAGGGCATGGCCGCCGACTGTCACGCCGGGCACGGCCGCGGCCCGCCAGGCGCCCGAAAGCGGCCAGGCAGCCAATAGCGCGCAGCAGGCAAGCATGGCTTGCAGCCAGCGCAAACAGACAGGCGTGCGAATGACAGCCGCTACCGCGATCGACATATACGTGGGAAAAACATCAGGCGCGCCGACACCATGTCGGGCAAATTCAGGCACCAACGAACGTTGGCGCCGAATCAGCGCTCACTACGGTTTGACCGCAGTGAGCGCTTGAAAGTTCCTGCTTATTTCGCTTTACCGAAAATCAGCGTGCCATTCGTACCGCCGAAGCCGAACGAATTTTTCACTGCATAATCGATCTTCATTTCACGCGCCGTGTTGGCACAGAAATCGAGATCGCAAGCCGGATCCTGGTTGAAGATGTTGATGGTCGGTGGCGACACCTGATGGTGTACTGCCAGGACCGTAAACACCGCTTCCAGACCGCCCGCGCCGCCCAGCAAATGGCCCGTCATCGACTTTGTCGAGTTGACGACCAGATTCTTGGCATGCTCGCCGAAGGTGCGTTTGATGCCCATCACTTCCGCCACGTCGCCTTGCGGGGTCGACGTGCCGTGCGCGTTCAGGTACTGAATCTGATCCGGGTTCAAGCCTGCGTTGTTGAGGGCCGCGATCACCGATTTGCTGCCGCCGCTGCCATCTTCCAGCGGCGAGGTCATGTGATAAGCATCTGCGCTCATCCCGAAACCATGCACTTCGGCATAGATCTTGGCACCACGGGCCACCGCGTGCTCGTACTCTTCCAGCACCATGACGCCAGCGCCCTCGCCCAGCACGAAGCCGTCGCGGTCGGTATCCCACGGACGCGATGCCGTTGCCGGATCGTCGTTGCGGGTCGACAAGGCACGCGCCGAGGCGAAACCGCCCAGGCCCAGCGGCGACACGGTCGACTCGGCACCGCCGGCGATCATGACGTCGGCATCGCCGTACTCGATCATGCGCGCTGCCGCGCCGATGCTGTGCAAACCGGTGGTACACGCCGTAACGATCGCCAGGTTCGGGCCCTTCAGACCATATTTGATCGAAAGGTTGCCAGAGATCATGTTAATGATCGAGGCAGGCACGAAAAATGGCGAGATACGGCGCGGACCGCGCTTTTCGTACTCGGATTTGGTTTCCTCGATCAGCGGCAAGCCACCGATACCGGAACCGATGATGACGCCGATACGCTCGGCGTTTTCCTCGGTCACTTCCAGACCGGAGTCCTGGATCGCCTGGATGCCCGCAGCCATGCCGTAATGGATAAAGGTATCCATGTGGCGGGCTTCCTTACCGGAGATGTAATCTTCGATATTGAAGCCTTTGACTTCACCGGCAAAATGCGTGGTGAATGGCTGTGCATCAAACTTGGTAATCGTGGCAATGCCGGATTTACCTTCAATGATTGCGCCCCACGCCTCGGCAATAGTATTGCCGACAGGTGAAACGCAGCCCAGGCCGGTGACAACAACACGACGGTTTTTAGAACGGCTCAAGCGATTCTCCTGAAGTCGGTCAGACAGGCTTAGGCCTTGACGTGTGCGGTGGCGTAGTCGATCGCCTGTTGCACGGTGGTGATTTTTTCAGCTTGTTCGTCAGGGATTTCCATTTCGAATTCGTCTTCCAGGGCCATGACCAGTTCCACGGTGTCCAGGGAATCGGCGCCGAGATCGTCGACGAAGGAGGATTCGATTTTGATGTCTGCTTCTGCAACGCCCAGTTGCTCAGCGACGATTTTCTTAACGCGTTGTTCGATATCCGACATGTTATGGCTCCAAAGTGTGTGTTACGGAAAGTGCGCGCATTTTATCAGGTTTGCGCGTCCGAATACTAATTTCGGTGTCTGCTGCTAATTCGACCGAAGCTGCTGCTAAAAGATGCGATTATAGACAAAAACGACCGTTGAATCATGCCACAAACAGCCGCCCCGCCTTGCTTTCGCATCAATTCATGTACATTCCGCCATTCACGTGCAGGGTCGTGCCCGTGATATAGGCCGCTTGCGGCGAGGCCAGGAAGGCCACGGCGGCCGCCACATCTTCCGGCTTGCCCAGGCGTGACAGCGGAATTTGCGTCAGCAGCGCCGCGTGCTGCTCTTCGCTCAGCGCCTTGGTCATGTCGGTATCGATGAAGCCCGGGGCGATGCAATTCACGGTAATGTTGCGGCTGCCGATTTCGCGCGCCAGCGCGCGGCTCATGCCTTCCACGCCAGCCTTGGCCGCCGCGTAATTCATCTGTCCCGGATTGCCCGACGAGGCCACCACCGACGTGATGTTAATGATACGCCCAGTTTTGGCTTTCATCATGCCGCGCAGAACCGCGCGCGACAGGCGGCCAACGGCCGACAGGTTGGTGGAAATGACGCTGTCCCACTCCTCATCCTTCATGCGCATGGCCAGCTGGTCTTGCGTGATGCCCGCATTGTTGACGAGGATCGACAGGCTGCCATAGGTTTTCTGCACTTCGTCGACGACGGCGGCACAGCGCGCCGCATCCGTCACGTTCAGGACCAGGCCCTTGCCCGTCACGCCTTCGGCGGCCAGGTAATCGGTGATGGCCTGTGCGCCGCTTTCCGAGGTGGCGGTGCCGACGACGGTGGCGCCCTGCTTGCCCAGTTCGGTGGCGATGGCGCGGCCGATGCCGCGCGAGGCGCCCGTGACCAGCACGACTTGATTTGCTAAATTCATGAGTATCCTTAAAAGCAAGCGCGGCAGGCAGGCTGCCGCGATCTATTGTTTACTTGAGCTGCGTCAAAATGCGTTCCAGCGACGCCTGGTCGACGATCGCATCGCCCACCAGCACCGGATCGATGCGCTTGGCCAGGCCCATCAGGACCTTGCCCGGACCGCACTCGATCACTTGCGTGATGCCGTCAAGCGCGACTTTTTGCATGGTTTCTACCCAGCGCACGGGGCTGGCGGCCTGGCGCACGAGCGCCTCCTTGATGCCGGCCGGGTCATTGACGATGGCCACGTCGACGTTGTTGATCAGGGCGATTTGCGGCGCCGAGAACGTCAGGCCGGCCATGTATTCGCGCAAACGGTCCGACGCCGGCTTCAGCAGCGACGAGTGGAACGGCGCCGAAACGGGCAGCTTCATGGCGCGCTTGGCGCCCTTGGCCTTGGCCAGTTCGCAGGCGCGCTCGACAGCGGCCGTATGGCCGGCGATGACGACTTGCGCTGGCGCATTGAAATTGACAGGCTCGACCACCAGGGCCGGGTTTTCCGCCGCCGCTTCCGCGCAGGCGGCGCGCACGTCGTCGTCCGACAGGCCCAGCACGACAGCCATCGTGCCCTGGCCGACCGGCACGGCTTCCTGCATGGCCTGCGCGCGGAAGCGCACCAGCGGCACGGCATCCTTGAACGCGATGACGCCGGCGGCGACCAGCGCCGAGTATTCACCCAGGCTATGGCCGGCAACGACGGTCGGCACGGCGCCGCCCGCCGCCAGCCAGGCGCGGTAGACGGCCACGGCGGCCGTCAGCATCACGGGCTGGGTATTCGTCGTCAGGTCCAGCTCTTCCTTCGGACCTTCGGCAATCAGCTTGCCCAGGTCGAATTGCAGCGCGTCCGACGCTTCGGCCACGGTCTGGGCCACGACCGGATTGCCGGCGAAACCGTCGAGCATCGCGATCGCTTGCGAGCCTTGGCCTGGGAAAACAAATGCAAATTGTGTCATGTCGACTCCGTTTTTTTAATAGTGTTGCGGTATTACATGCGCGCCAGCACGGCGCCCCAGGTAAAGCCGCCGCCCACGCCTTCCATCATGACGTTGTCGCCCTTCTTCACGCGGCCATCGCGCACGGCGATGTCGAGCGCCAGCGGGATCGAGGCGGCCGAGGTATTGCCATGCTGGTCGACCGTGACGACCATCTTTTCCAGCGGCAAGCCGAGCTTCTTGGCCGTGCTGTTCATGATGCGGATGTTCGCCTGGTGCGGGATCAGCCAGTCGATCTGGTCCGAAGTCATGTTGGCGTGCGCCAGCGCTTCGTGCGCGACTTTTTCCAGCACGGAGACGGCCAGCTTGAACACGGCCGGGCCATCCATGTACAGGAAGGCGCTGCCGGCCAGCGCGCCGCCGGCCAGGCTGCCCGGCACGCTGAGGATGTCCGAGTGGCGGCCGTCCGCGTGCAGCTTGGTGGCGAGGATGCCCGGCTCGGTCGAGGCCGTCATGACGATGGCGCCGGCGCCGTCGCCGAACAGCACGCAGGTGCCGCGGTCGTCGAAATTGAGGATGCGCGAAAACACCTCGGCGCCGATCACCAGCACATTCTTGTGCATGCCTGACTGGATGAAGCTGTCAGCCGTGGCGACCGCATACACGAAGCCGCTGCAGACGGCTTGCACGTCGACGGCGGCGCAGTTGTTGGTGATGCCCAGCTTGTTTTGCACGATGCAGGCGGTGCTGGGGAAGCTGCCGAAGAAATCGGGAGTCGAGCTGGCGACGATGATCAGGTCCAGGTCGTTGCCGTTCAGGCCAGCCATTTCCAGGGCCTTTTTGGCCGCTTCCACGCCCAGGTCCGAGGAATTTTGCGACGGCGCCGCGTAATGGCGCGCCGAGATGCCGCTGCGCGACACGATCCACTCATCCGATGTCTCGATGCCCTTGGCGGCGAGCTGTTCGGTCAAATCCTGGTTGGTGACGCGCTTCTCCGGCAGGTAGCTGCCGGTACCGATAATTTTGCTGTAGATTTTGCTAAAAACAGTCATGCAAGTACCCGTCCACTAAATGGTAGAGCTTGTTGATGTAGGTTCGTCCGGTACTGGCGTGCGCGGCATCAGCTCGGCAATCATGCTGGCCAGGTGCGCTTGCACGTCATTTTTTGCCGCATCAAAGGCGCGGCGCAAGGCCCATTCGAACGAATAGGCATCGGCGCTGCCGTGGCTCTTGAAGACGAGGCCACGCAAGCCCAGCAGGCTGGCGCCGTTGTAACGCGAAGGATTCAGGCGGTTACCGATGGCTTTCAGGGCGCCGCGGGCGATCAGCGCGCCCAGCATGGTAATCGGATTGCGCTTGAATTCGGACGTCAGCACGTCTTTCATGAAGCGCGCCAGGCCTTCGATGGCTTTCAAGGTGACATTGCCGACGAAGCCATCGCAGACGACGATGTCGGTGGTGCCCTTGAAGATATCGTTGCCTTCCACGTTGCCGTAGAAGTTCAGCGCGCCACGCTCGTGGTCAGCCTGCAGCAGCTTGGAAGTGAGTTTCACCACTTCATTGCCCTTGATATCTTCCGTGCCCACGTTCAGCAAGCCGATCGTGGGACGGGCGATGCCTTCCATGGCGGACACGAGCACGGAACCCATGATGGCGAACTGGTGCAAGTGATGCGGCTCGCAATCGACGTTGGCGCCCAGGTCCAGCATGTAGGTGGGACCATTCTTTTGATTCGGCAAGATGCTGCAGATGGCCGGGCGGTCGACGCCCGACATGGTTTTCAATACATAGCGCGACACGGCCATCAGGGCTGCCGTATTACCGGCGGAGACGGAGGCTTGCGCCACGCCGCTCTTGACCTGTTCGATGGCCACGCGCATGGAGGAATCCTTCTTGCGGCGCAGGGCCACTTCGAGCGGATCATCCATGGTAACTTGTTCGGAGGCATGCAGTACCGACAGGCGCGGATGCGTGTCGGCTTTATGTTTTTTCAGTTCGGCACGGATCACGTCTTCCAATCCAACAAGGATCAGTTCGGCTTCAGGCTCATGTTTTACGAAGGAAATTGCTGCGGGGATAGTGACTGAGGGACCGTGATCTCCGCCCATGCAGTCGATAGAAATTTTGATTGTCATTTGTGTTGATTCAGTACCGCTGCGGGCGTGCGGCAAGATGTGAATCGGACTGGAGCATATGCAGGGCGCAGCATATCATGCATAGACCTGGGCAGCTTGATTCAAAATGACGGTGTGCAAGATGAATTGCAGCCGATAAAAAAGAAGAAGCGGCGCCACGCCGAATAACCACGCAACACCGCTTTCATCTTACCCAACAAAAACGTCGATTACTCGTCGTTTTTGGTCTTCAGCACTTTACGGCCACGATAGAAGCCGTTAGGGCTGATATGGTGACGCATGTGGGTTTCGCCGGTAACTGGCTCGACGCTCAATTGCGGCGCGACCAGGAAGTCGTGCGAACGGTGCATGCCGCGCTTGGAAGGGGTTTTCTTGTTCTGTTGAACTGCCATGATGACTCCTAATACATAAGTTCTAAAATTTTAGCACAATCGATTAGCAAATACATGCGAATCGAGTATCCCAGCGGCAAAGACTACCCGAAAACAGTCCGTACCGACATCGTTTATTACAATTACATTTCACTACACTTGCCATACTCGATTACTACACGCGTTTGACACGTTCTTTACTGGAAGCATAAAAAACCTACTGCGCTTCCCGCTCTCGCCTCGGCGTTGCTCAGCATACCTTCGTACGCCTGCGCCACTCAAGACGATATCGGGCCGCTCGCTACGGTTTTTAAGGCTTCCTTTCTTGCACTACTTATTCTGGCTTCAAGTCTTTCAGTGCCGCGAACGGCGACTTCTTTTCAGTCTTGAGAGCATCGAGCTGCGCCGTATCGGGGCAGACGTCATGTTTGGGTACCTGCGGCAGGGCCAGCAAGGCTTCATCTTCGATCAGGGCCGTGGCATCCATGGTGCGGCTGCCAACAATCACGTCGATCGTTTCATCGTTGATGATTTCTTCGATCTCGTCCGCGTGCTCGTCATCCTTGCCCAGCATCAGAACAGTCGAAGAATCTATCGTATATGCATACGGGGTCAGGCAGCGCTGGCAAACCAGCTGAACGGTGCCGTTGACCGACAAGGTCAGTTGTGGGTAGCCCAGCTTGCTGGTGCCGCCGACGACCTTCCAGGCGATCTCGCCGGAAGCATCTGCACAATCCTTGGTCAACCGGGTCATTTCAGCGACAGGAGTTACACCCTCGCGGCTCCCGCTGATACGACAAAAATCAAAGGCGTCGATCACAAAAGCATTCATTGGTAGAAAATTTCCCCGGAAAACCTGCGATAATAACAGGGTTTTGAGCGCCGAGTCAAAGGCTAAGCATCTTTTTTGATGCATTTATCAACACCGCCATGCCGCCTGGAGCCTCATTGACGAGCTCCGTGCCCGGGATTCCGCTGGAATCGCCATGGCCCATATCACGACACCTACTATCGCGGCCATGCCGGCCGCCATCCGCTACCGAATGATACCAACTTCCGCCCCATCGCGCTTGATTCTTGCATCGAGTTCCACCTACCGCAAGGAATTGCTGAGCCGCCTGCGCCTGCCTTTCGAGGTGGCCGTGCCCGATCTCGATGAAAGCCCCCTGCCCGGCGAAAGCCCCAGCGCCACGGCCCTGCGCCTGGCACAGGCCAAGGCGCAAGCCGTCCTCGACCGCTTCCCCGGCAGCCTCGTCATCGGCTCCGACCAGGTCGCCACGCTGGACGGCGCGCAAATCGGCAAGCCGGGCAACCATGACCACGCCCTGCTGCAGCTGCAAGCCATGCGCGGGCGCCAGACCGTGTTCCACACGGCCCTGTGCCTGCTCGACGGCCGCCACATGCCCGCCGTGGCGCAGGTGGAAGACATCCAGACCCGCGTCACCGTGCGCGACCTGCCCGATGCCGAACTGGACGCCTACCTGCGCCTCGAGCAACCGTACGACTGCGCCGGCAGCGCCAAGAACGAGGGGCTGGGCATCGCCATCCTCGAGCGCATCGACAGCACCGACCCCACCGCCCTCACCGGCTTGCCGCTGATCGCCCTGACGGGCATGCTGCGCCGCGCCGGCGTGGCGTTCTTCACCCTTTAATACATCGACAACAAGAATATGACCGGCACCCTGTACCTGATCCCCAACCACCTCGGCCTGTCCGACAACAGTCCGGCCGATGCGCTGGCCCACATCATTCCAAGCCAGGTGCGCCAGATCACCTCGCAGCTTGATTATTTCGTCGCGGAAAACGCCAAGACGGCGCGCGCCTTCCTGAAACTGATCGGCATCGAGCATCCGCTGGCCAGGCCGCTGCAGGAAATCACCATTTCCGAGCTCAACGTGAATACCCCGGCGCAGGCGCTGGCCGGCTTGCTGGCGCCGCTGCTGGCGGGGCGCGACGCGGGCCTCGTGTCGGAAGCGGGCGTGCCGGCCGTGGCCGATCCCGGCGCCGACCTGGTGCGCCTGGCGCACCAGCACGGCATCAAGGTGCGCCCGCTGGTGGGGCCGTCGTCGATCCTGCTGGCCGTGATGGCCAGCGGCCTGAATGGCCAGAGCTTTGCCTTCAATGGCTACCTGCCCACCGACGCCACCCTGCGCGCCAAGCGCATCAAGGAGCTGGAAAGCCGTTCGCGCCATGAAAAGCAAACCCAGCTGTTTATCGAGACGCCGTACCGCAACGCCGCCATGCTCGAGGCGCTGGTGGCCCAATGCGCGCCCTCGACGCTGATCTGCGTCGCCACCGACCTGAGCCTGGACACGGAAAGCGTGCAAACGTGGAACGGCGGGCAGTGGAAGAAACAATTGGCGGCAGGCAAAGCACCGGACTTCCACAAGAAGCCGACCGTTTTCCTGCTGCTGGGCCAGTAAGCGCGCGCGTCAATGGGTGGCGTGCGACAGCCCCTGCACATAGCCGTTGACCCATTCGTAGGCCTCGAGCTGGATCGCGCGCAGCTCGGCATCGGATAGCCGCAGCTGCGCCAGCATGGCATGCGTGGCGGGACCGTCGTCCGCCTGCTCGAGCCGCTCCACAAGCGCCAGCATCTGGCCCAGTTCGCCATGGCGCAGCAGCAGCGCGTCACCGACCTTGCTACTGACGCGCACGCTGCTGACGACTTCGCTCATCCGCATGGAAAACAGCGCGTCCATCAGCGACATGATGCCGACCGTAAAGCCGATATCGGCCTCGTGCTGCTGGCCCGGGCGCAGCCTTTCCACCATCAGCTCGAGCAGCTTGCCGCGCGTGGTGGCCAGCTGCAACAGCGGCGACGTGCCTTGCGCGCCCGCACCCGGCTTGACATACAACAAGATCTGCAGCCAGCGCCGCAGCTGGCGTCGCCCCAGCACCAGCAGGGCCTGCCCCAGCGTTTCCACGCGCGCGCCGGCACCGATGGCGGGTGTATTGACCAAGCGCAAGAGGTTCAGGCCCAGCATCGCGTCATGCTTGATCCGGCGCTCGATCTCGCGGTTGTCGGCCTCGCCCTGGATCAACTCGAGCAAATGCAGGATGGCCAGCTCGGAGACCGACATTTTCTTGCCACTGAGGATGATCGGCCGCGCAAAGTAATAGCCCTGGAAAAAATCAAAGCCCAGCGCCAGGCATTGCTCGAACTGGGCCGGCGTCTCCACCTTTCCCGCAAGCAACTTCTTGCGCGAGACGGCCAGCGTCTGCGCCAGGCCCGGCAACGCTTCCGCGGCCAGCAGGGAAATATCGACCTTGATGACGTCGATCAAGGGCAGCAAGGGCTGCACTTCCGGCGTGTCGCAAGCCGCATTGTCGAGGGCAAAACGAAAACCTTCCTGGCGCAGCGCGCTGATGCGCGCCAGCAAGGCCGGCGTGGCGCGCACCGTGCTGAGGATTTCCAGCACCACGCGGTGGTGCGGCAGGAAACGGATGAAGTCGCTCATCAACGCCACCGCATCGACGCCGATGAAGGCCAGCTGCAAGCCCACCACCTGCTCCATGCCCACATCGGATGCGTGGGCGATCACGCTGGCCGTGGCGGCCACGGCGTCGCCGTCGGCTGCGGCCTGCTGCTGCGCCGTACCACGCAGCAATAGCTCATAGGCGACCAGGCGCTGCTCGCGGTTCAGGATGGGCTGGCGGACCAGGAAAAAATCGTGCTGCGGAGAAACAGGGGATAGCGGCGACATATTCATACGAATAAGCACATTCAAGGAGACAGCGGTGCCGCACTGGGGCCGCGGCGGGCCTGGCGCCGGGTAAATCCGGCACCTGGCAAGCAGTATAACGCCATCTCTTTTGGGGCCGTGTTTTACAGCGTGCGCCGCTGGCGCCAGCGCCAGCGCCCCCATAAGCGGGGTGCCGGCTGTGCCGCAGGAAAGGCGGCACGACCACCGCGCGGCAGGGCGCCGCGCCGATGGACAGGCAGGACGCGCGTTTACACGCGGCGGGTGCCCGTGTTTTTCATGCCGCCCTTGCCCGTTTCCAGGACAAACTTGGCGCCATCGTCGCGGCCCAGCACCTTGACCAGGTAAGGCATGACTTCGCGCAACATCGGTTCGAGCGTGTACGGCGGGTTCAAAATGAACATGCCGCTGCTGTGCAGGCCAAAGCCATCGGGTGACGGCGTGTTCACCGTCAGGGTCACATGCAGCCAGTCCGAGCATGGCAATTGCTTGAGCTTGTCGGCGAACTGGCGTGATTCCATGCGCTGCAGCACCGGATACCAGACGGCGTAGATGCCCGACGGGAAGCGCACGAGGGCGTCGGCCAGGGTGTCCTTGACCTTGCGGTAATCCATCTTGTCTTCATACGGCGGGTCGATCAGTACCAGCGCGCGGCGCGATGGCGGCGGCAGCAGCGCCTTCAGGCTCTGGAAACCGTCGGCCTTGGTGATGATGACGCGCTTGCCGCGCACGGTAGGACGCTCGCCCTGGGCCAGCGCATGCGCCTCGACCTTGCGGAAGTTGTCGGCCAGAATTTTCGCATCGGCAGGATGCAGTTCGAACAGGCGCAGACGGTCTTGCTCACGGCCGACCTTGTCGGCGCAGTACGGCGAACCCGGGTAGTAGCGCATCTTGCCGCTCGGATTCATTTCCTTGATCAGCTTCATGTACTCGGCCAGCGAGGCCGGCAAGTCCGTGCGGTCCCACAGCGGGGCGATGCCCGTTTCGTACTCGGCATTTTTCGAGGCATAGCCGCCGTCGAGCGCATACACGCCCGCGCCGGAGTGGGTATCGATATAACTATAGGCGGTATCTTTTTGATTCAGGTATTGCAACAACTGAATCTGCACATAATGCTTCAACACATCGGCGTGATTACCCGCGTGAAAGGCGTGGCGGTAACTCAACATAAGCTGGCTAATTCCATAATAAAATATAAACAAAGGCGGGGCTGCGCTGACACCGGGCAGGGCATTGAGAACAGACTGGAGGAGTCAGGCTGCGGGGCCAGGAACAGCATGGACCAGCGTAATCAGCGCGCAATTACCAGCATTATCCACTAGAAAGGTGTCTTGCATCAAAAAACGCCGATAAACAAGCTCATGCATTCCCGGGACTGGCGTGGCCGGGCGCGGTAGAATACGCGGATTCGCTCCCGCCCCACTAATTAATCAGACAAGCCATGCACAGCCTGACCCTCACTACCGATAACCGCGGCGACGTCGCGGCAGCCCTGGCCGGCCCGCGCTGGACCGTGGCCTGCCTGTGCGCGCTATGGTGCGGGACGTGCGGCACCTACCGCGCCACGTTCGAGGAACTGGCCGCGCGCCACCCGGACAAGGTCTTCGTCTGGATCGACATCGAAGACCAGGCCGACGTCGTAGGCGACCTCGACATCGAAAACTTCCCCACCCTGCTGATCCAGCACGAGGACAACGTGGCCTTCTTCGGCACCGTGCTGCCCGATGGCGGCCTGGCGCACCGCATGGTGCAGGCGCAGCAGGCGCTCAGCGCTACCGAGCTGGCGGCGCTGGCGGCCAGCACGCAGGAGCGGCGCGACTGGCAGCGCGACTGCAATCTGCGCACGCTGCTGGCCGCCACCCTGGCCTGACAGCCATCAAGCGAGGCGCAGCGGCAGGCTGCGCAGCCGTTTCCCCGTCAGGCTGAACACGGCGTTGGCCACGGCCGGCGCGATCGGCGGCGTGCCCGGCTCGCCCACGCCTTCGGGCGGCTCGGCGCTGGCGATGATGATGGTTTCCACTTCCGGGGTCTGGCCCATGCGCAGCACGGGATAGTCGTGGAAATTGCTTTGCTGCACGGTCCCCGCCTTGAACGTGATCTCGCCGCCCAAGGCCGCCGACAGGCCGAACAGCACGGCCGATTCCATCTGCTGGGCGATGATGTTCGGATTGACGGCGATGCCGCAATCGATGGCGCAGACGACGCGCTGCACGCGGATGTCGCCATTTTCCACGGACACCTGCGCCACTTGCGCGACGATGCTGCCGAACGACTGGTGCAGGGCCACGCCATGCGCATGGCCCGGTGGCGGACTGCCCGCCTTCGCCACGGCAGCATCGAGCACGGCCAGGTGGCGCGGATGCCGGACCAGCATGGCGCGGCGGAAGGCGATGCCATCCTGCCCCGCCGCATGGGCCAGTTCGTCGATAAAACTTTCCTTGAAGAAGGCGTTGTGCGAGTGCCCGACCGAGCGCCAGTAGCCGATCGGCACGGGACTGTCGGCAATCACGTGGGCGATGCGCTGGTTGGCGATTTCATACGGCATGTCGAATTCGCCTTCGGCCGTGGTCTTGTCCGGCCCCGCGCCCGGCAAGCCAAAATTGCGCTGCAAAAACTGGTGCGTGATGGAGCCGCTGACGGATTTGTTGTCCCAGGACGCGATGCGGCCGTGCTCGTCGAGGCGGGCCGTAAAGCGCGCCAGCGCGGCGGGACGGTACATATCGTGCTGCGTATCCTGCTCGCGCGTCCACACCAGCTGCACGGGCGCGCCATCGCACTGCAGCGCGATGGCCACGGCTTGCGCCACCATGTCCACTTCCAGCCGGCGGCCGAAACCGCCGCCGAGCAGCAGCACCTCGATCGCCACGTCTTTTGCGTCGACGCCGGCAACTTTCGCCGCCACGTCGACGGCGATGCCGGGCGCCTGCGTCGAGACCCACAAGGTCACCTTGCCATTTTTCACCTGGGCGGTGCAGTTGACGGGCTCCATCGCGGCGTGAGCGAGGAACGGCGCGCGGTACTCGGCGCTGACCTGGCGCATGGCCTGCACGGCCTTGCCCTCGACCTCGCCGCTGCTGTAATACGCAAAGCCCGCTTCACTATCGAGCAGGCGGCCAAAGTCGGCCAACACGCTTTCGCTGGACAAGCCCGCCTGCGGCCCGGCCTCCCAGCGCACGGGCAAGGCGGCGGCGGCCGTCTTCGCGCGCCAGTAGGTGTCGGCCACGACGGCCACGCAGGACACGCCACGCCGGCCCAGCGCCGCCGTCAAGTCCGCCACCTTCCTGACGCCGGGCAGCGCCAGCACGGGCGCCGCGTCGAACGATGCGAGCGTATCGCCGAGGCGCGGCGGCAGCTGCAGGGCCGCATACAGCATGCCGGGCGGGCGCGCATCGATGCCGAAACGCGCGCTGCCATTGACTTTCGACGGCGTGTCGCGGCGCGGCGCGGGCTGGCCGATCAGCTTGAAATCCGCGGGCAGCTTCAAGGCGGGCGTGCCCGGATCGATGCTGGCGGCATGCCGCGCCAGGCTGGCGTAGCTGGCGCGCCGGCCATCCGGGTGCAGCACTTCGCCGTTCTGCGTGCGGCATTGCGCGGCCGGCACCTGCCATAGCGCGGCGGCAGCGCCAACTAGCATGGCGCGCGCCGCCGCGCCCGCCTCGCGCATGGGGCCCCAGCCATCCTTCACGCTCGACGAGCCGCCCGTGACGATCACGCCCAGTTCGCGCGCGGCCTTGGCCACCGTCCACTGCGCCAGCGCCTTCAGGCGCCCCCGGTCGTCCGGGTGAAACGGCAAGCCATCCGTGAGCATGGCGACATTGCCGAAGATTTTATCCATAGGCGCCTGGATCAGCCTGACGCTGGACAAGGGCACGTCGAGTTCCTCGGCCACCAGCATGGGCAGGGCCGTGTGCACGCCCTGCCCCATTTCGCTGCGCGGCATGGCCAGGATCACCGTGCCATCCGTCTGGATGGCCAGCCAGCCGTTCAGGGCAACGGCGCCATCCTGCACCGGCAGCGGCGCGCTGCCGTTCAGGCGCTGGCGCGGCGGCAGCACGCCCCAGCCCAGCACCAGGGCGCCGACGCCGGCCACGCCCAATCCCAGGCCGCCAAGCAGGAAACGGCGGCGCGACGTGGCTTTTTCTCTGCTCATGGGATCTCTCTCTATCGAATTAGTTAATCATCACGCCAGCGCTCCAGCATATCCTGTGCCAGCACCGGGCGGCTATAAAAATAACCTTGCGCCAGCTTGCAGCCGTGGCGCAGCAGGAACGCCGCCTGCTCTTCCGTCTCCACGCCTTCGGCGATCACGGACAACTGCATGCTCTTGCCCAGCTGGATGATGGCGATGGCGATGGCTTCGTCGTTCACGTCCGTCGAGATATCCTTGATGAAGGAGCGGTCGATCTTCAGGGTTTGCACGGGCAGCTGTTTCAAGTACGCCAGCGAGGAATAGCCGGTGCCGAAATCGTCGATGGCCAGGCCCACGCCGATGGCGTGCAAGTCGTTGATGAAGCCCAGCGCGTCGCCCGTGTTCATGATCACGGACTCCGTCACTTCCAGCTGCAGCCGCTGCGGCTCGAGGCCCGTTTCCTTGAGGATATCGGCCACCATGCCGGCGATGCTGCCCCGCTCGAACTGTTTTACCGACAGGTTCACGGCCATCTTCGGCACGCGCAAGCCCTGCGCCTGCCAGCGCATCATCTGGCGGCACGCCTCGTCGAGCACCCATTTGCCCAACTGGTTGATGAAGCCGCTGTCCTCGGCCAGCGGAATGAAGCGGGCCGGCGGCACCAGGCCCAGCTCCGGATGGTTCCAGCGCACCAGCGCTTCGACGCCGACCAGGCGGCCCGTGTCGATTTCCACCTGCGGCTGGTAATTGAGGAACATCTCGTTCTTGTCGAGCGAGCGGCGCAAGAAGGTTTCCAGGCGCAGGCGCTCGACGCCCTCGCCCGTCATCGACGGCGCATAGAAGCGGTAGCCGTTGCGCCCGCGCGCCTTGGCCTGGTACATGGCCACGTCGGCGTTACGGATCAGCATGTTCAAGTCCAGCGCATCGTCCGGATACAGGCTGATGCCCACGCTGCAGGTGACGAACAATTCGTGGCCGGCCACCGTGAACGGCTGCTCGAACATGGTCATCAGCTTTTCCGCCACCTGCGTGGCGCCATATTCGCCATCTATGCGTTCGAGCAACACGATGAATTCGTCGCCGCCCAGGCGCGCCAGCGTATCGCCTTCGCGCAGGCGTTTCGACAGCTGGCCGGCCACCTTTTGCAGCAATTCGTCGCCCACATGGTGGCCCAGGGTGTCATTGACATTCTTGAAGCGGTCCAGGTCGATGAACAGGATGGCCAGCTGCTCCTGGTCGCGCGCGGCGCGCAGCAGCGCGTGCTGCAGGCGGTCGTGGAACAGCAGGCGGTTCGGCAGCGCCGTCAGCGGGTCGTGGTGCGCCATGTGGTCGAGCTTTTCCTGCGACTCCTTGATCAGGGTGATGTCGCTGAACACGCCCACGTAATGGGTGGTGGCCGCGCGCGTGTCGCGCACGGCGCTGATGGTCAGCCATTCCAGGTACACCTCGCCGTTCTTGCGCTGGTGCCAGATTTCGCCGCGCCAGAAACCGCTGGCCTTCAGCTCGCTCCACATGGCTTCGTAAAAGCCCGCGTCGTGGCGCGCCGAGCGGTTCAGCGACGAGTGCCGGCCCAGCGCCTCGGCTTCGCTGTAACCGGTGATCTGCGTGAAGGCGGGATTGACGGTGACGATGATGCCGCTGGCATCGACCACCATCACGCCGTCGGCGATGTGCTCGAGCACGGTGGCCGACAGGCGCAGCTTTTCCTCCGCCTCCTTGCGCGCCGTGATGTCGGCATACACCCAGATGCTGCCTTCCGTCGGGCGCAGCGGGTCGAGCGCGCAGCCGCTCACCAGCGCCCAGAACAGGCTGCCGTCGCGGCGCTGGTACTGGCGCTCCTCGCTGAAGTCGCCGCCGGCCGCCAGCGCCGGGTACTGGCGCTCGCCCGCCTCCTCGAAGTCGTAGGTGGTGGCGAACACGATGGCCGTCGAATTGCCCGTCATTTGACCGGCATCATAGCCAAACAGCTCCTCGCAGCGGCGGTTGACGGAGATGATGCGGCGGTGGCGCACGAACATCACGCCGAACATCACGTTATCGAGAATGGCGCTCTGCTCCGTCAGCAGGGCCTCGATGCGCATCTCGTGGTGCTTGCGCTGGCTGATGTCGGCGATGATGCCGTCAACCCAGGTCACGCCCGGCTCGCCCGCCTGCGGCTGGCCATTCTCGGCCACCCAGCGCTCGGTGCCGTAGGCGTCGACGATGCGGTATTCGAGCGCATACGGCTGGCCTTCGGCGATGGCCTGCCTGACGGCGCGGCGGTGTTCGCGGCGGTCTTCCGGACAGATCAGGTCGGCCCAGGCATGCGTGCTGCCGCGCATGAACTGGCGCGCCGAATAGCCGGCGATTTCCTCGATGGCGTCGCTGACGAAGTCGATGGGGCCGTCGGGACGGTAGCGGAAGACGGCGCCCGGCACCTGCGTGACGATGGTGCGGAAACGCTCCTCCCGCTGGCCCACGTCCTCGAACAGCTGGCGGATGGCCGCGCGCATCTGCTCGAGCTGGGCCATCAGGCGTCCCAGCTCGTCATTGCTGCCCGACGCCAGGCGCGTGTCGAAATCGCCATGCGACAGGCGGTCGGAAAAACGCATCAGGCGGCGCAGCGGCTTCAGCAGCCGGCGGTTCAGGAACAGCACGATCAGCGCCATCGAGATGGCCAGCTGCGCGCCGAGCACGAAAATATACGACATCTGCTTTTCGCGCAGTTCCTGCTGGCTGCGCGCATCGTCCATCTCGACCACCACGTGTCCGATGCGCTCGCCGCGCACGAGGATATCGCGCTCGGCCCGGTACAGATTGCCGACGGGGCGCTGCGGCGCCTGCAGGCGGATGAATTCCGTATCGCCCTGCCCCACCACCTTCACCAGCAGCACGGCGCGGTCGCGCATCACCGACTCGACCAGCGAGTGGGCCGATTCCGCGTTCATGTTCCACAGGGACTCCTGCATGCCCAGCGCGAGGATGTCGGCATTGCGCTGCAGCGCCTCGTTCAGGCTGGTGCGCGCCGACTGGCGCTCGTGCACGCCCACCAGCAGGTAGCTGCCGATGATGGCGGGAAGCACGAGGCCGCCAAACACCACCAGCAGCAGGGCGCCATAGATCGACGAGCCGTACAGGGCGCTCAGGCTGGAACGCAGGCGTTGATAGGGAGAATTAGACATGCAGGAACAGGGCAACAGGGATCAGGCGAGCGATCATCGAACTTTACAGGGGAGCGTGGGTGATAGGGCGGGAAGAAACTTTTTCAGAAGCAATTATGCATGGAAAAAGCGGGAAAAGTCACCAATAAACACGCGCAGGCAGTGACGTCATGCCATATAGACAGGACTGAAAAACCACACGCCGGCCAGCGCGCAGAGCGGGCGCCAGCAGAAAAGCGCGCGGCTTGCTATCATCGCGCCACTTCACCTAGAGGAACCACCATGACCTTCTCCATCTATTCCGCATCGATTCCCGTCTTCAAACAGATCCTGGGCAGCCTGGCCGCCATCCTCGACAAGGCGGAAACGCACGCGCAAGACAAGAAAATCGACCCGAACGCCCTGCTGCAATTCCGTTTGTTCCCGGACATGCTGCCGTTCGTGCGCCAGATCCAGATCGCCACCGACTTCGCCAAGGGCTGCGGCGCGCGCCTGGCCGGCGTGGCCGTGCCGCCGTATGAAGACAGCGAACAGAGTTTTGCGGAACTGAAGGCGCGCATCGTGAAAACCATCGCCTTCCTGGAAAGCCTGCCGCAAGCGGACATCGACGGCAGCGAAACGCGTGCCATCACCACCGGCAGCGGCGAAAAGACCAAGCATTTCACGGGCCAGACATATCTGTTCCACTACGCGCTGCCGCACTTCTTCTTCCACGCGACGACGGCGTACGACATCCTGCGCCACAATGGCATCGAAGTCGGCAAGAAAGACTTCATCGGCAGTTTCTGAGACGCCCAAGCAAATCGTCGCGAGCGGCGACGATTTGCTCAAGCGCCGACGCAATAGGGATACTTCCCTGTTGCGTCGCTGTTCAAGTATTCCGGCGCGGATAGCCTTGCGCCAGGATGCGCACCCACACCACTTCCTTCTCTTCATCCGTCATCGACACCCAGTGGGCCACTTCCACCACGCTGCGGCCGCAGCCGCGGCAGATTTCATCGAACGTCGTCGAGCACACGGCCACGCACGGCGTGTCGGGGCGGAGCGGCAAGTCCTTGTCGGCCATCAGGACACCTTCGGCAAGCCGAGTTGCTCCCAGCCTTCGATGCCCAGCTTTTCCAGGGTGGCGATATTCTTGTCGAAAATCTCGGACGCTTCCGGGAAGGCCTCGACGGCCCGCTCGATGCTGTCTTCGCGCAGCAGGTGCAGGGTCGGATACGGCGAGCGGTTGGTGTAGTTGCTGATATCGTCCTCGAACGTTTCCGCGAACTGGTAGTGCGGGTGGAAACTGGCCACCTGCAGCTCGCCAGCCAGGTGCATGTCTTCCACGGCCGCATCGGCCACGTCGAGGAATTCGTTGTAGTCGAGGAAATCGTTGAGCGTGTACGGGTGGATCAGCAGGGTCGTGTCGATCTGCTCGGGGTCCGTGTCGGCCAGGATTTGCAGCTCGTCCATCAGCAGCGCCAGCAAATCTTCCGGATTTTCCGACTCGCACACCACGTAGCGGATCTGTTTCTTGACGTGCACGGCCTTGGCGAACGGGCACAGGTTCAGGCCGATCACGGCCTTTTCCAGCCAGGCGACGGTATTGGCGATGATGACGGCGTTGTCGTCGTCGTGGCGCGGCGGGGTGTTCATATGCATGACTCTCTATCAATAAGGCGGCCGGCGGCTGAATGGCCGGCCAAAGCCAAATTGTACGCACTTTTGCGCAGCCTCATACCCGGCGCCGTCCAGGCTTGCGCCGTGCCCCTGCCCATGTATGCTATAACAGCGGCCGAATCACGCAAATGGCAAATTAAATTTGCAATAATTGCATTATTAGCGAATGGAAACTTAGCTATTTCCCCGTATGTGCTGTCATCATGCTGACATAATTCTTGACTCCGGCATGGGGATATACGTACACTCGCTGCTTAATCATGGGTCTGTCCGATGTTTCTCCGACGACAACAATGGAACACTATGCACGAAAACTCCTTTAAATCTACCGTCCTGGCGGCGTTGGCCCTGGCGCTTGCGCCCGCCCTCAGCCAGGCGTACGAAGCCGGTGTTGAGAGCGATAACGCGCCAGTCGCCGCCACCACACCCGCCCTGATCCCGATGACCGCCCAGGTCACGGCGAAACTCCCCACCCTCGACAACCGCCTGCAAAAGACCGACCGCCTGCTGAAAAACCTCAGCGACAGTTCCGATCCGCTGCGCGAAGCCGACGTCTGGGGCCGCATCCGCAGCGGCTATGCGATTCCCGACATTAACAACCAGCTGGTGGCCAACCACGTCAACTGGTATGCCACGCGCCCCGACTACATCGCCCGCACGACGGCGCGCGCCTCGCGCTACATCTTCCACGTGGTGCAGGAACTGGAAAAGCGCGGCATGCCGACGGAACTGGCCTTGCTGCCGTTTATCGAATCCGCCTTCAACCCGCAGGCGTTCTCGAGCGCCAATGCGGCCGGCATGTGGCAATTCGTGCCCGCCACCGGACGCGACTTCAACCTCAAGCAAAACATGTTCAAGGACGAGCGCCGCGGCGTGCTGGCCTCGACCGATGCGGCCCTGACCTACCTGCAGCGCCTGTATGACATGTTTGGCGACTGGCAGCTGGCCCTGGCCGCCTATAACTGGGGCGAAGGCTCGGTGCAGCGCGCCATCAAGAAAAACCAGGCGCTGGGCAAGCCCACCGACTTCGAAAGCCTGGCCGACCTGATGCCGGCCGAAACGCGCAACTACGTGCCCAAGCTGCAGGCGGTGAAAAACATCATCGCCAATCCGGCCCAGTTCGGCCTGACCCTGCCCGTCGTCGACAACCAGCCGTACTTCACGGCCATCGACAAGACCAGCGACATCGACATCACCGTGGCCGCCCAGCTGGCCGAGCTGTCGATGGATGAATTCAAGGCCTTGAATCCGCAATTTAACCGCCCCGTCATCATCGGCGGCGAAAAGACCAAGATTCTGTTGCCGCAGGAAAACGCCGCCAAGTTCACCACCAACCTGGCGCAATGGGGCCACGCCTTGTCGAGCTGGACCACGCACAAGATCACCAATGCGCGCGAACGCATCGAAACGCTGGCATCGAAATTCGGCACCACGGCCGACGTCCTGCGCCAGGCCAACAACATTCCCCAGCGCACCCGCCTGCGCGCCGGCTCCACCATCCTCGTGCCGAAAACCTCGGCCACGATGAACAAGGACATCACGCAGGAAATCGCCGACAGCGCCACCATGCTGCTGGAAGCGGACCGTCCGGAACGCGCCGCCAAGGCCGTGCGCCGCGTCGCCAAGGGCGGCAAGGTGCAGGCAGCGCCAATTTCACTGGTGAAACCGCGCATCCAGCGCGGTGGCGGCAATAGCCGAGCAAAAGCGCGCCACTAAGCTGCGCTACGCCTGATTCGTACTGGAAACACGCCACCGGCCGCCACAGCTTAGCTGTCGCGGCCGGTTGTACATCCGCCCTACCCGCCCACCCACCGAGACAGGAGTCGTCATGGCTTTCTTGCAAGGCAAAAAAATTCTTATCACGGGCCTGCTGTCGAATCGCTCGATTGCCTATGGCATCGCCAAGGCTTGCCACCGCGAAGGCGCCACCCTGGCCTTCACCTATGTGGGCGAACGCTTCAAGGAGCGCATCACGGAATTTGCGGCCGAATTCGGCAGCGAACTGGTGTTCGACTGCGACGTGTCCAGCGACGAGCAGATCAGCGCCGTCTTCGGCGACCTGGCGCAGCACTGGGAACAATTGGACGGTCTGGTGCACGCCATCGGCTTCGCCCCGCGCGAAGCGATCGCCGGCGACTTCCTCGACGGCCTGTCGCGCGACAGTTTCCGCATCGCGCACGACATTTCCGCCTACAGCTTCCCCGCCATGGCCAAGGCCGCCCTGCCGCTGCTGCATCCGGGCGCCTCGGTATTGACGCTGACATACCTGGGCGCCGTGCGCGCCGTGCCCTACTACAACACCATGGGCCTGGCCAAGGCGTCGCTGGAAGCGTCCGTGCGCTACCTGGCCGAATCGCTGGGTCCGCGCGGCATCCGCGCCAACGGCATCTCGGCCGGCCCCATCAAGACCCTGGCCGCGACCGGCATCAAGGACTTCAGCAAGCTGCTGGGCTTTGTCGCCGAGCACGCCCCGCTGCGCCGCAACGTCACCATCGAGGAAGTCGGCAATACGGCCGCTTTCCTGCTGTCCGACCTGGCCTCGGGCATTACGGGCGAGATTACCTACGTCGATGGCGGCTTTTCGCAAGTGATGGCGGTCAATCCGGAAGTGGAGTGATGCGGCAGGGGCGGACAGGCCTGGCCTGCCGCTCGTGCCTGGCCGGCCCGGCGCCAGCCGCGCGCCCCATCAGGCCGGACCGGAAGGGGCATGGCGAGGTCGGTCCCGCCAGCATCGCGGCCCTGCGCCGCCCATCCGCCAAAAACTACGTATTTCTACTGATTTCACATAGGAAACATGCGAAAAACGTGGTAGGACTCGCGCTTCTTCCCATTTAGGCAGTGCAAAACGGCGGCAAATACGGTATAGTGTCGTTGTGCGCTGCAATATGTTCCCTTGAAGCGATGGCAACACCGCAGTTATATGCACTACAAACTTAGCAGCTTCGCAAGCCTTAGCGCATCCACAGGATGCCGCTTATAAAGCCCTCCCGCCTTGTGTGTCGCACCTGACACCGTCCCGGCGCAAAGCTTTTGTGCCGAAATTTCTTTCTAGTTGAGTCATTTCGTTTTGGTTGGCGTTGCTATTTTGCGTTCTGCTTTTTGCAAGAACGCTGATTTTCACGAAAGAAAAAGAATGACATTTGAATCCTTAGGCCTGCATCCGTCCATCCTCGCCGCTCTGACCGAATCGGGCTACACCGCGCCAACCGCGGTACAGTCGCAAGCGATTCCAGCCGCGATCGAAGGCCGTGACCTGCTGGTCTCGTCGCAGACCGGTTCGGGCAAGACCGCGGCATTTATGCTGCCGTCGCTGCACAAACTGGCCAGCGCCGAACAAAGCGCCGCCGGCAAGACGCCAAACCAGGAAATGCAAGCATCGCGCGCCCGCGGCGAGCGTCCACGCTTCAAGGCTGCCCAGCCAAAAATGCTGGTGCTGACCCCGACCCGCGAACTGGCCCTGCAAGTGACGACCAATACCGACAAGTACAGCACCGGCATCCGCCGCATCAAGGCTGTGTCGATCCTGGGCGGCATGCCTTATCCTAAACAGATGCAGTTGCTGGCCAAGAATCCCGAGATTCTGGTCGCCACTCCTGGCCGTTTGATCGACCACATGGATTCGGGCAAGATCGACTTCTCGCAACTGGAAATCCTGGTGCTGGACGAAGCCGACCGCATGCTGGACATGGGTTTCATCGACGACATCGAAAAGATCGTCGAAGCGACGCCGGAAGGCCGTCAAACCATGCTGTTCTCGGCCACGCTCGATGGCGTCGTCGGCAACATGGCGCGCCGCATCACGAAAAACCCGCTGGTCATCCAGGTGGCAAGCTCGAGCAACAAGCATGAAAACATCACCCAGCGCGTCCACTTCGTCGACGACCTGTCGCACAAGAATCGCCTGCTGGACCACCTGCTGCGCGACGAAACGCTGGACCAGGCTGTTGTGTTTACCGCCACCAAGCGTGACGCCGACACCATCGCCGACCGTCTGAACATCGCCGGTTTCTCGGCTGCCGCCTTGCACGGCGACATGCATCAGGGCGCGCGCAACCGCACCCTGGACGGCATGCGCCGCGGCCAGGTCAAGGTGCTGGTTGCCACCGACGTTGCCGCCCGCGGTATCGACGTGCCAACGATCACCCACGTGTTCAACTACGACCTGCCGAAGTTCCCGGAAGACTACGTCCACCGCATCGGCCGTACCGGCCGCGCTGGCCGCAATGGCCTGGCCATCTCGCTGGTGAACCACGCTGAAGGCATGAACGTCAAGCGCATCGAACGCTTCACCAAGCAATTGATCCCGGTCAATGTCATCGAAGGTTTCGAGCCAAAGAAAACGGCGTCGGCACCACGTTCGAGCGCCCGTCCAGGCGGCTGGAAACCAGGCGACAACCGCGGCGGCGCAAAACCAGGCCAACGCACGTTCAGCAAGCCGGGCGCACCACGTAAAGACGGCGCACCAAGCACCGGCGGCGGCTACAAGGGTTCCAACCCGCGCAGCACCGACGGCGCACGCCGCAGCTACGGCGACCGTTAATCACGGCGCCATGCCGCCACCCGGCGGCAGGCAATAAAAAACGGCCACCAGATCGCTCTGGTGGCCGTTTTTGCATCTGCAACAGCTTATGCTCGATGCCTATTTCTTCGACACCTTCTGGCGCGACAGCTTGCGCAGCTTGGCCTGCTCGAAGCGCACCTGCTGCTCCGGCGTCTCCAGCGCCAGCGGCGGCACGGCCACGGGCTTGCGGTTGGCGTCCACGGCCACCATGGTGAAATAGCAGCTGTTGGCATGGCGCACCAGGCGCTGCTGGATATTTTCCGTCACCACGCGGATACCCACTTCCATCGAAGTCGTGCCCGTGTAATTGATCGAGGCGAGGAAGGTCACCAGCTCGCCCACGTGGATCGGTTGCAAGAACATCACCTGGTCCACCGACAGGGTCACCACGTAGCTGCCCGAATAGCGGCTGGCGCAGGCGTAGGCGACGCTGTCGAGGTATTTCAGGATGGTGCCGCCGTGCACGTTGCCGGAAAAGTTGGCCATATCGGGCGTCATCAGGACCGTCATCGTCAATTCGTGGGCCGACCAGTTCATCGCGCTGTCCAAAGTGTTCTCCAAAGGGGATGGTTGTCAATAGGTGGGGGGATGCGAAAACCGGCCGCAGGGGCCGGTTGGTGAGCCTTACAGGCCCAGGGTGTCGATGTCGGCCAGCGAGTCGCGGCCCTTGTCGGAAATGTCGTGGCCCTCGCCCTCGGCGCGCGCCACGATGTGGGCTTTCTTGCCCAGGAAATAGGCCACGTCCGTGTCCAGCTTGGTCAACGGGTCGACGGCCACGGCGCGCAAGCCCATGATGCAGCGACGCAGGAACAGCAGTTGTTGCGCCTTCTCGGTGATGGACAGGCGGCCATCGCGCGCATAGCTGAGCAGCTTCAGGCCGGACAGGCGCTTGGCATTGCGGGCAACGCAAGCGCTCGGGCGCTCGGTCTTGATGCCGCGTGCAACTTGCTCCAGCGCGTCATATTCATCGGTCGTTAATTTCTCGTTCTTCATTACTTTTCCATAAAAGGCCAGGTGTTCGGCCCCCATGGTACGCGCCCCGCTGCGCATCGGCAACAGGCAACGTGAATCTGCCACCGCCCGCGCAGCGAACGGATGGCTGAAACACGGGCTGGCTGACGCTTATTTGTAGGTGCGCAGCAGCAACCACGCCAGGCCGCAACCGGCCACGGCGCCTGCCACCGCGAGCGCCATCAGGTTCTTGCCGGTAATCGCGGGCCGCCTGCCCAGGTAAATTTTGTTATGCAAGGAATTGCCCATGATGGTCTCCTGTACAAGAATTTTTATGATGTCTCATTATAAGAACAGAATCGTGACGGCCGCATGACACACAGCAGTTAGCACGCATTTTGTATCCACTCGGCAACATTTATTGGCTTTTTTGTTGTTTAAATGGCGTGGCGATACCGCCGCGCGCGCATTCCATTTCCGACTGGAAATAAAGGGCGTGGCGGCAGGTGCGCCGGCACGCCGCCTGTCGCTCACCCCATCTTGACGGGTGGCGCTGGCGGCGTCGGCTCCTCGACCGGCACGGGATCGATGTGCGGCGGCGGCTCCAGCGGCGGCGTAAGCGGATCGCCTTCGGGCGGCGGCGGCATATCGGGTTCTGGCGTGCTGTGCGCGCGCCGCGGAATATCGCGGGATAGTGGGTGCATGGCGGACCTCCTTTACGCTCACTCTAGCCGATGACGGGAAAGCCTGGCGCCCAGCAGCCACGCCTGGCCACGCGCGGCGGGAACCAAACGCCGGTTCGCCACTCCAACCTTGCAGGCATCCGGCAGGCAAAACTGCATCACGGGAGACGACGCAAGAGCCCATCCAATGACGCGCACAAAAATTCTTTTCATGGCCGAGGCAGTGACCCTGGCCCATATCGGCCGCCCACTGAGCCTGGCGCAAGGCTTGGACGAGGATGCGTACGACGTGCACTTTGCCTGCGCGGACGGATATGACTTCTGCTTCAGGCAAGCCGCGTTGCGACGCTGGCGCATCGACAGCATACCTTCACAGCAATTTCTGCAGGCGCTGGCCAAAGGCAAGCCCGTCTATACAGAAAGCACGCTGCTGCAATACGTGGCAGACGATCTGCGCCTGCTCGACACCGTGCAGCCCGACCTCGTCATCGGCGACTTTCGCCTGTCGCTGTCCGTCAGTGCGCGCCTGCAGCGCATTCCCTACATGACCGTCAGCAATGCCTACTGGAGTCCCCACGTGCGCCAGCATTACACGGTGCCCAGCCTGCCCCTCACCAGCGTGCTGCCCATCTGGCTGGCCAACCCCCTGTTCCGCCTGATCCGCCCGCTGGCCTTCGCCTCGCACGCCGTGCCCCTGAACCGCGTGCGCCGCCACCACGGCCTGCCATCGCTGGGCAGCGACCTGCGCCGCACCTATACGGATGCCGACCGCACCTTGTACGCGGACATCCCGCAACTGTTTGCGCCGCAGGCCATGCCGCCCACGCACGACTACCTGGGCGCCGTCATCTGGGCCCCGCCGCTCGAGCTGCCGGACTGGTGGCAGCGCGCGGAGCTGAGCAGTGGACGCCCCATCATCTACGTCACCCTGGGCAGTTCCGGCCAGGGCCAGCTGCTGCCGCGCGTGCTGCGCGCGCTGGCCCCCCTGCCCGTCACCGTGCTGGCGGCCACGGCCGGCACCATCCGCGTCGATGCCGTGCCGCCCAACGCCTTTGTCGCCCCCTTCCTGCCCGGCGATGCGGCCGCCCGCCGCGCCAGCCTGGTCATTTGCAACGGCGGCAGCCCCACCAGCCAGCAGGCGCTGACGGCGGGCGTGCCCGTGATCGGCATCGCCGGCAATCTCGACCAGTTCCTGAACATGCATGGCATCGTCGGCGCCGGCGCCGGCCTGCTGCTGCGCGCCGACCGCTTCCAGGAAACGGCCTTGCGCCATGCGGCCACGCGGATGCTGGACGATGCCCAGGCCAGGCTGGCGGCGCGGCAACTGGCGGCCGCCTTCCAGGCTTGCCCGCCGGCGCCGCGCCTGCTGGCCAACATCCGGGCCCTGCTGGCCCCGGCTCCCCACGGCGGCCAGCCCTGACGGCCGCCGTCGGCTTTTCTTACAGCGCCTGCGCCAACACCTGCACCACGTCAACAAAAGCCGGCCAAGTCATTGATTTTAAAAGAATCTCATGCATTGGCATGGAAGTCGCTTGGTACTGGCCATGAGCACCTGCCGACAGGGCTCAGGCAAGACTTCCCCAACCACATGATGTGAGGTGATCCAAATGAAATTATCCCAACTGAAACTGCTCCCGGCCGCGGCGGCACTGGCCATGCTGTGCGCCGCCGGTAGCGCCCAGGCGGGCGGCTACGGCTACTCCTACAACAACATCTTCGGCCTGCAGATCGCCGCCGCCACGGGCTCGATCACGGCCCTGAACAGCACCACCATCTCGCGCAGCACGGCCACCCTGAATGGCGTGAGCGTCATCCAGGGCGGTCCCGGCACACTCGATTCGCCGCGCGCCACGGTCGGCGCCGTCACCAAGGGCGAGAACGACTTCACGCAGCAAGGCCCGTCGGGCAACTATTCGCGCGGCGATGCGCAAATCGTCAGCACGCAATTCCCCTCGTTCCCGCCCGGCTCCACTTCCACGCAAGCCGTCAACGTGGCCGAAGTCCACCTGGACGACCCCTCCGGAACGGCCGACGCTTCCGGGCGCAACGGCTCGACCACAGGTTTCTCGGTCAACTTCGTCGTCGGCTCGCCAACGGCAACCCTGAGCTTTGACTTCCTGTCCTCGCCCTTCATGCAGGTCTTCTTGCAAAACAATGTCGGCCCCCTGTCCACGGCGACGGCCAACCTGGTGGTCACCTTCACCATCACCGACTCGACTGGCGCGACGGTCTTCAACTGGACACCCGACGGCGTGGTCGGCTCGGGCATCTCGGGCGGCACGGAATCGGCCGACGATGCCAACCTGAACACCAGCCTGGCGACCAACTTCCTGACGCGCGGCAATCTGTTCACCTATGACCCCACCGGCTGCGGCACACCCACGGGCACGGGCGTAGGCACGGGCTGCGGCGGCAACTTCAGCGCCGTCAGCAATGCCTTAAGCGCCGGCAACTACACGCTGACCCTGAACGCGGTGGAAAGCGTGGACCTCGTGAAACAGCAAGCGGCACCGGAACCGGGCACCTTGGCCCTGCTGGGCCTGGGCCTGGCTGGATTGGGCTATGCCAGCCGCCGCAAGGTCAGCGCCTGAAGCAGCTAACAGGGGGACTCACAGGCGAGGGTAGTCTCCTCGCCTTTTTTATGCGGCAAGCCTGTCGGTTTTCCTTACAGCCTGGCGCCGCCTGCACAGCCGCCGCCATGCCGCCGTCCGAGCAGGAGATGAGGATTTTTCATGAGCATTTTTTCTTGTAACCGCCTTCCCGCGGCGCTGCTGGCCATGCTGTTGCTGGCGGCTAGCGACGCAGCCCACGCCGCGGCATATGGCTATGCGTACACGAGCGTCTTTGGCCTGGTGATCAGCAATCCCACGGGTTCCACCACCTTGCTGAGCAACATCGACCTGTCGCGCACCACGGCCACCCTGAATGGCAGCAGCGTCATCCACGGCGGCAGCAACGAGATTGACGCACCGCAAGCGGCGCGCGGCGCCGTCAGCAAAGGGCAAAACGATTTCACGCAGCAAGGCATGGGCAACGCCTCGTATGCGCGCGGCGATGCGCAGATCGTCACGTCGCAGATCCCACCCTTTCCACCGGGGTCGACAAGCACGCATACGGTCAATGCGGCGGAAACCTTCCTGACGGGCAGCGGCAACGCCGACGCGTCGGGGCGCAATGGCTCCACCACGGCCATGGCCGTCAACTTCGTCGTCGGCGAACCGGGCGCGACCTTGGCCTTCAACTTCCAGGCCCTGCCCTTCATGCAGCTGTACCTGGATGCCCTGGCCGGCACGGGATCGGCCGCCAGCACGAATATGGCGCTCACCTTCAGCATCATCGACGGCAATGGCCAGATCGTCTTCAACTGGGCGCCCGACGGCAGCCTCGGCTCGGGCATCCTCGGCGGCACCGAACTGGCCGACGATGCCAGCCTGAATACGGGCTACGCCCAGGCGCCGCTGACCAGCGGCAACGTGTTCACCTACGATCCGACCGGCTGCGGCACGCCCACCGGCACGGGCATCGGCACCAGCTGCGGCGGCCAGTTTGGCGCCGTCACGAATCTGCTGGCGGCAGGCAGCTACACGCTGGTATTGAACATGCTCAACAGTTCCGAACTGGCGTATGTGCGCCACGCCACGCCGATGCCGCTACCGGGCACCCTGCCCTTGCTGGCTGCAGGCCTGGCCGCGCTGGCCGCCGTCGCCGGCGCGACTGGCGCAACCGGCTTGGGCAGGCGCCGGCGCTGACGGGCGCCGCCGGCATGGACGGCGCCGCCTCATGGCGCCGTGGCCGGTGTCACGAGCAGCTCGGACAGCGGACGGCGCAGGGAGCGCGCGCGGGCAGCCGGCCCGGCGCCGATGCGGCACAGGAAGACGGCCCGATCGAACGCCGCCGCGCCCAGCACGGACTGGCATTGTCCCGCCAGTTCCTGCGCCAGCTCCTGCATGCCCTCGGTGCGCGAAAAAGCCCGCCGTTCCCGCACATAGCGGGAAAAAATCAGCGGCGTCAGTTCCGGCTGCAATTGCAGGCCCAGCTGCGTGGCCGTCAGCCAGAAGCGCTGCATGGCGCGGCCGGCCGCCACGTAGTCATCGATATGGCGCGGCGGCGCATCGGCCAGCAGCACGCCATGCGCGGCGCAATACAGGCCGGGCAGCAAGTCCATCTGCAGCCGGGGCGCCAGCGTGCCCGCCAGCCAGGTATTGAAGAAATCCACGCGGCGCCAGCTTTGCATGATCCAGCGCATCAGCCGCGCCGTCACCGGGTCGACGCCGAGCGCCTGGTCCGGGATGCGGTCGTTGCTGAAGCGCGCGCCCCACTCGATCACGTCGCGGTGCACCCTGTGCGCCTCGGGCATGGTCAGGCGCAGCTTCGCATTGTCGAACATCAGGCGCGCGCAGGCCAGGCGCGCGCGCCAGCCTTCATGCCACTGTACGCCATAGCCGGGCGGCAGGCTGGCCGCCAGCGCGGCCTTTTCGCTGGCGCGCAGGCGGCGCGTGCCGAGCCGGCGCCGCTGCACGCTGCGGCGTGGCAAGAAGGCCGCCAGCGGATCGGGCAGCATGCCGGGACTGTCGAGCAGGTGCACGTCAAACGTGGGCAGGGTATCGGGCATGGACAGGCGCCGGCGCGCCTCCATGCGCAAGCCGTGGCTGCTGGCCGCCAGCGCCAGGCTTTCCAGCAAGGCGCCCAGCGACAGCTGGCTGGGATGGCCGTCGAGGTCATACACGCAATGGCTGCGCGTATCGAAGCCATGCACGACGACGTGCCGGGCCTCGACGATCTCGAAGCGCCATGGCTGCGTATTGTCGCCGCTGGGCGCCCAGCGGGCCTGGTCGAGGATGTTTTCCAGGATGGTATCGAGCTGCGATGCCGGCGCCATCTAGCCTCCCCGCGCCGCGCGGCGCCGCTTGATGATGGCCATCGTCAGCCGTTGCAAGGGATGGCGGTTGCCGCCCGGACGCCAGGTATGCACGAGCTTGTTGCGGTAGGCATCGAAATGCATGCCGTGCGGCGCCGCCACCACCTTGCCGCGCTTCAACAAGATCTTCAGCGCCTCGGTGGCGGCGGCGCCCGCGCACAGCTGGCAACCCATGATGGTCGATGGCCCGCGCCGCTCCTTCAGGTTGATGGCGGACGGGTCGACCAGATAGGGAGCATGCAGGCCGGCCGGCGCCAGGCCGACGAGGAAACGCAGGGCTTTTTCTTCCTCGGGCAAGTCGCCCCAGCCAAAATACTGCTCGAACGTCATCTTGCCCGGCATGAAGCTGAGCACGGCCGTGCCCATGCCCAGCGGCGCGGCCGTGATGGCGGGGATGCCCAGGCGCGCGCACATGGCGAAGGTGGCTTGCCGCGCGGGGAAGGCGAAGAAATCCAGGCCATCCACGTACAGGTCGACGCCGGCGAAGAACTCCGCCAGGTTGCTCTCATGCACGCCATCAGGAAATGACTTGATGTCCAGTTCGGGGTTGATATCACGCGCCATCTGCGCCAGCACGGCCACCTTGGGCTGGCCCAGGGTGGACACCATGGCGCCGGCCTGGCGGTTGAAATTGGCGATGTCGAAAGTGTCGAAATCGGCGATGTGGAAGGCGCCGATGCCCAGCCGCGCCAGGGTCAGCAAATGCACGCCGCCCACGCCCCCCATGCCGGCGATGGCCACGCGCTTGCCGCGCAGGCTGTCCTGCTCCGCCTGCGTGACCCAGCCCAGGTTGCGGGCGAACGCCGCGTGATAGGAAAAACCGTCTGTCATGCTCACCTCTGCTCTACGTCCATTGCGGACCAAGAATTTTGGACAGGCGAGCAATCAGAAAGTTCCCTTGACTGAGGGGAAAGCTGCCGCCCTTACCGGATCCGGCGCGGCGCCGCTGTCGCCGTTCCCACCTTGAATACGCTGACGATCTGCGCCAGCCCGGCCGCCTGCTCGTTCATCGCCTGCGCCGCCGCCGACGCCTGTTCCACCAGCGCCGAGTTTTGCTGCGTCATGTTATCCATCTCGACGATGGCCTGGTTGATCTGTTCGATGCCGGCGCTCTGTTCGGCGCTGGCCGAGGAAATCTCGGCCACGATATCGGTCACATGCTGCACGCTGGAAACGACTTTTTCCATCGTCTCGCCGGCCAGCGCCACCAGTTTTTCGCCGGCGCCTACTTGCTCGGCGGAACTGTCGATCAATTGCTTGATCTCCTTGGCAGCGGCGGCCGAGCGTTGCGCCAGGTTGCGCACCTCTGTCGCCACGACGGCGAAACCACGGCCCTGCTCGCCCGCGCGGGCCGCTTCCACGGCCGCGTTCAAGGCCAGGATATTCGTCTGGAAGGCGATGCCGTCGATGACGGCGATGATGTCGCCGATCTTCTTCGACGAGGCATTGATGGCGCCCATGGTATCGACCACCTGGCCCACCACGCCGCCGGCCTGCGTCGCCACTTGCGAGGCAGAAATGGCCAGCTGGTTGGCCTGGCGCGCGTTGTCCGCATTCTGGCGCACGGTCGACGTCATCTCTTCCATCGTCGACGCCGTTTCTTCCAGCGATCCCGCCTGCTGCTCCGTGCGCGCCGACAAGTCGTGGTTGCCCGAAGCGATCTCGCCGGACGCCGTGGAAATGGCGTCCGCATCGTTGCGCACCTGGCTCACCAGGTGCGCCAGGTTATCGCGCATGGCCTTGATCGCCATCAACAGGCTGGACGTATCGCCAGGGCGCGTCTCGATATGCGTGGTCAGGTCGCCCTTGGCGATTTGCGCGACGATGGCCGCTGCGTAGTCGGGTTCGCCACCGAGCTGGCCGAGGATGCGGCGCAGCATCAGCGCCGCCAAACCGCCCACCACCAGCATCAGCGCGCCGCCGATGGCCAGCAGCACGCCCGCCTGGGCCCAGAACTTGTGGTTGATGTCATCGATATACGTGCCCGTGCCGACCAGCCAGTCCCACGGCGCAAATTTCATCACCGCATACATCTTCGCCACCGGATCCTTGACGCCGGGGCGCGTGCCGTCGGCCTGCACGAAGCCGATGCGGCTGTTTGCCAGCGCCGCGCGGTAACGGTCGCCCGACTGCTTCATATTCTTTTGCGGCGTGCCGATGCGCGACGCATTCGGATGCACGTACAGCAAGTCCGTGCTGAAATCGCGCACGAAATAATACATCTCGTCCTTGACGAAGCTGCCGATGGCCAGCTTGGCCTGCTGCTGCGCCTGCTCACGCGTGAGCTTGCCCGACTGTTCCAGCGCATACGCCTTTTCCACCGAAGCATTGGCCAGTTCGACCAGCACCGTCAATTGCTCGACGCGCTCGGCCATCATGGTCTGGCGCAGCGAATACAGGGAAAAGGAGGCGATGAGGACGATGCCCAGCAAGGTACTAAAGCACAACAGGAGAATGCGCGAACGGAGAGTCATGGGAGCCTGGAAAAATAATATACAAAAAATGCGCTATGCGTGAAAACGCCTTGAAGTTGCCCTATGGAAATCTTTTCAGAAAAGCAAAACGGGCGGCGCTACCGGGCTGTGCCCGGCAGGCACCGCCCGCTGTGAGTGTGAAGCTGAAGGTCAGGCCAAGGCTTCCTTGGCTGCCTCTTCCGGCGTCAAGCCGTCATAGAACTGGTCGGTAAACCACTCGACCTGCTCTTCGATATGATCTTGCGCCTGTGCCACGGTGGCGCCACCGGCGACGAGGAAGCCTTCGACCTCGATGCACCAGTTGATCAGTTCCAGGGTTTCCGGATCGAGTTCTTCTTTCTTCGCCATCGTGCATTCCTTACTTGTTAAATTGCAATATCACATCAATAAGCAGCAGTTTAACAGCTTCGTCGCCCTGCCGCCCCTGCACGTCAACAATGAAGATTACTTTGATGCAATATTTTTACGTTCCGGATACAGCACCACCTGCACATAATTGCGCATGTCCAGGTAACGCTGCGCCGCCTGCTTCACGGCTTGCGGCGTGATGGCGCGCACGCGCTGCTCGAAGCGCAGGATTTGCGCGGGGTCGCGTCCCTGCGTCACCGAGCCCATCAACTGGTTCATCCAGTAGCGGTTTTCGCGCAGCGATTTCTGCTGGCGCGTGATCCAGTTCAGCTTGACCTTTTCCAGGTCGGACGCGGATGGCCCGTCCGTCTTCATCTTGCTGATCTCGGCAAACGCGGCGGCGATCACCTTGTCGACGTTTTCCGGCCCCGTCGGCAAGCTCAGCGCCACCGAATAGTGGCCGTACGGATGCTGGCCCATCGTCGTTTCAAAGCCGCCGCCATAGATCATGCCCATCTTTTCGCGCAGCACTTCGATGACTTTCAGGTTCAGCACCTCGCCCAGCGCCTGCAAGGTCAGCTTTTGCTCATCCGAATACGCCACGTCGCCATTGAAGGTGATCGAGATATTGCTTTTCGGCTCGCTCCCCATATAGACATCCTTCTTGACCACCCCGGCCACGGGGCGCAAGCCGACGTCGCGGTAGGCATGCGGCAGCTCGGCCACGGGCAAGGTGCCCAGGTAGCTGGCGATCAGCGGCTTGATCTTGTCGACCTCGAAGCTGCCGGTGAAGATGAAGGTCATGTCGCGCGCGCTGGAAAAACGCTGGCGGAAAATCTCCAGCGACCGCTCCAGGCCCACACGATCGAAATCCTCGGCGCGCGGCACGCCTTCCACGCGGGGGCCGTCGCCAAACATGGCATGCTGGATGGCGTCGTAGAACACGGCTTCCGGCTGCGCCATGCTGTTCTTCGCCAGGTCCTGCTGCTTGCCGATGAAGGACTGGTACAGGCCGTCATCCTTGCGGACGTCGTGGAAATACAGGTACACCAGCTGCAGCATGGCTTCCACGTCGGCGCTGCTGGACGAGCCGCCAAAGCCTTCGCTCAGCTCGCCCAGCGAGGCGCCCACGTTGACCGTTTTGCCGGCCAGCACTTTTTGCAGGTCCAGCGGCGCCAGGTCCTTCAAGCCCATGCTGCCGACGACGGCGCTGGCGTAACGGGCGTTGTAGATATCGGCGTCGCCGAACAGCGACTGGCCGCCGAAACGCGTCGACCCCATCAGCACCTGGTCATTCTTGAAGTCCGTCGGTTTCAGCAGCACGCGCACGCCGTTGCCCAGTTTGAGTTCCGTCACGCCGATGGCGCGGTTGAGGGTTTCGCTGACGATGCTGCCGCCGGCCGGCGGACCTGCCATCAGTTCGCTGGCGAGGACTTTTTCCGTGCGCGGCTCAACCTTTTGCTGCTCGGCACTGGCGACCGCATCGAGCAATTGCTGCTGCGTCGGCACGGCGGACGCCGTATCGCCCGCCTTCGGCTCGGCGCCCATGTAGACCACCAGTTTCTTTTGCTGGTCGGGGATTACCTTGGCCACCGTCTCGTTGATTTCCTGCAAGGTCACTTGCGGCAAGAGTTCCCGTGCATACAGCAGCTCGTTGGCGATGCCGGGGATGGCTTCCTGTTCGAGGAAGTTGCGCGAATACTCGGCCACGAAACCGGCCGAATCGGACTTGTCGCGCTCGTTGTAGGCCCGTTCGTAGTTGCGCAACATGTCCTTGCGCGCGCGGTCCAGCTCATCCTGGCTGAAACCGAAACGGCGCGCCCGTTCATCTTCTTGCACCAGCGCATCGATGGCGGGCTGCACGCCGCCCTTGCCCAGCAAGGCATACGCGCTGAACGATTCATAGCCGCGCACCAGCTTGCCCATGCTGCTGCCGCCCTGGATGAAAGGCGGATTGGCCTGCTGCGACAATTCCTGCATGCGAGCACTGAGCATCTGGCCGTACAGGTTTTCGATCATCTGGCGCCGGTAGTCGGCAATGGTGACGGGTTCCTGCGCGGCGCGGATCGGGTAGCGGATGAAGACGGAATTGTCGGCCGCCTCCTTGTCCGTGATCACCAGCGCTTCCGTCTGCGAGCGCTGCGGCACTTCCGCATACACGCGCGGACGCGGTTTCGCGGGATTTTTCAGCTTGCCGAAATGCGCGCGTATCATCGCTTCGGCCTGCTTCGGCTCGACGTCGCCCACCACCATCACGGCCATCAGGTCGGGACGGTACCAGTCCTGGTAGAAACGCTTGATGGCTTCCGGCTTGAAGGTCTTCAGCACGGATTCCTTGCCGATCGGCATGCGTTCCGCATAGCGCGAACCGTTCAGCAATTTCGGATACAGCACCTTGTTCATGCGGTCGCTGGCGCCCTTGCCCAGGCGCGCCTCTTCCAGCACGATGCCGCGCTCGCTGTTGATGTCGGCCGGATTGAACTTCAAGCCATGCGCCCAGTCTTCCAGCACGAGGAAACCCTTTTCCAGGTTGCCTTTCCTGTTCGTCGGGATCGGCAACACGTACACCGTTTCATCAAAGCTCGTGTAGGCATTCAGGTCGGCGCCGAATTTCACGCCGATCGATTGCAGGTAAGAAATCAGTTCATTGCGCTTGAAATGCGTGGAACCGTTGAAAGCCATGTGTTCCGTGAAATGCGCCAGCCCTTGCTGGTCGTCGTCTTCCAGGATGGAGCCGGCCTTCACCACGAGGCGCAGCTCGACTTTCTGTGCCGGACGGGCATTTTTCTTGATGTAGTAGGTCAAGCCATTCGGCAATGTACCTACGGTAACTTCTGGTGCCAGCGGCAAGGGGTCGCTCAAACGGATTTCAGCCTGGGCCATGCAGGCGCATGCCAGCAGGACGGCGCCCGAAATCAGGCGTAATTTACTCAGCTTCATGTAGTGCCTTGCGTAAGATTCAGTAAGCATACCTTACACCGAAATCGACTTTCCGCGATTAAAAACAGCTTAGGGGAAACGACTTTCCCAAGGGAACTTTGTCGAATAACAAACTCGACCGTGCCCTGCCAGGTTTTTTCAATTGTGCTACAGTATTGCCGCCGGTCATGTGGACCGGCACAACAATACGTCTTCGGGGCGGGGTGCGATTCCCCACCGGCGGTAAGACCGGCAACGGTCAAGCCCGCGAGCGCCTGTCAAATTCCTTTTGGCAGGGTCAGCAGATCTAGTGCAAACCTAGAGCCGACGGTATAGTCCGGATGAAAGAAGATGTGCAGTAGTGTGATGTCCCATCGCCACGGCGATGCGGCCAGTTGCGTCTATTCGCTTGCCCTGCAGCGTTTTTCGCCTATGCGAGGAGCGTTTCACCATGTTAGTCAACAGCTATACCCTGCTTTCCAACGACCTCGAAGGTCGCATCCAGTCCGCCCTGGCCGCCATGCGCGCCGGCATCCCCGTCATCCTGCTCGACGATTTCGACCGTGAAAACGAAGCCGACCTGATCCTGTCGGCGGAAAAACTGACGAATGAAACCATGGCCCTGCTGATCCGCGAATGCAGCGGCATCGTCTGCCTGTGCCTGCCGACGGACGTCGTCAGCGCGCTGGAATTGCCGCCCATGTCGTCCGACAACGGCAGCCGCTACGGCACGCCGTTTACCGTCTCCATCGAGGCGCGCGATGGCGTCACGACGGGCGTGTCGGCCGCCGACAGGGTCACCACCATCCGCGCCGCCATCGCCAAGGACGCCAAGCCGGCCGACCTGGTGCGTCCGGGCCACGTCTTCCCCCTGCGCGCCGCGCCCGGTGGCGTGCTCGAGCGTCGTGGCCACACGGAGGGTTCCGTCGACCTGTCGCGCATGGCGGGCCTGAACCCGGCCGCCGTGCTGTGCGAGCTGATGAATCCGGACGGCACCATGATGCGCGGCGACGATATCGAACGCTTCGCGGAACTGCATGGCATGCCCATCCTCACCATCGAGGAACTGGTCGAGTGGCGCAGCACGCGCGAGCAATAAACCTTCAGGCCGCCACGGCCTGCGGCATGTGCACGTGGCGGTGGACGAGTGCCGCCGCCAGGCCATACGCGGCGGCAATCGTCGCGTAGGCCAGCGGCAGGCGCAGCGACCAGTCGGGCACCATGTGCAGGATGCTGCCGATCAGGGCCACGCCCACCAGGGCGCCGATCTGCCGGTTCGCATTCAGGGCCGCCGCCGCGCTGTTCGCATGCTGCTTGCCGGCCACCCGCATCACGGTGGCCGTCATGGCGGGAATGGCGATGCCGATGGCCACGTTCATGACGGCCGTGCCCAGCGCCAGCAGCGCAAACGGCGTGCCGGGGCGCAAGGCCATCAACAGCAGCGCCATGACGGCGCCCACCAGCAAACCGAACAGCATCGGCAGGCGCGTGCCATGCCGCGCCGCAATACTCCCAGCCATGAAATTGCCCACCGTGTAGGCCGCCATCATGGGCAGCAGGCGCAGGCCCGACTGCAAGGCGTCGGCGCCGCCCGCTTGCTGCAGGAACAGGCTCAATAAAAACAGCTGGCCGAAGACGCAAAAGTTAATCAAAAATCCCACGCCATTGGCCGCGCCAAAACTGCTGCTGTGAAACAGTGCGCGCGGCAACAGCGGATGGCTGCCGCTGCGCTCGCGCCGCAGCAATTGCCAGGCGGCCAATACCGTCCATGCCCCTGCCGCCAGCACGCCCAGCGACAGCCAGCCCAGCACGGGACCTTCGATCAGCACGAAACTCAGGCCCGCCAGCGCCGCCACGCCCAGCGCATGGCTGAACAGCGACAGGTCGCGCGGCTGGCGGGCCGGCGCGGCCAGCAGCACCTGCGCCATGACGATGGCCAGCACGCCCAGCGGCACGTTCACCCAGAAGACGCTGCGCCAGCCGAACTGGTGCACGAGGATGCCGCCGATCAGGGGACCGGACGCGCCCGCCACGCCCACCAGCGCCGACCAGGCACCGAGCATGCGCGTGCGTTCGCGCTCGTCGTCGAAGCTGTGCGTCAGCAGGCTGAGCGAGCTGGGCATGAACAGGGCCGCGCCCGCCCCTTGCAGCAGGCGCGCCGCCGTGAGGAAATGGCCGTCGGGCGCAGCGCCGCACAGGATCGAGCCGAGGATGAAGACGCCGAGTCCGCCCTGGTACACGGCTTTGGGGCCATAGCAGTCGGCCAGCGCGCCGCCGGCCAGCAGCAGCGCGGCAAACGTCAGGGTGTAGCCGTCGACCACCCAGACCAGGCCCGTCAGCGGAATGGCCAGGTCGCGCGCGATATCGGACAGCGCCACGTTGACGGCCGTGACGTCGATCATGGCCATGACGAAGCCGAACGCCAGGGTCAGCAGGATCAAGCCGTTGGCACGGCGCGGTGGAATGGCAGACATGGTTTTTCCTTGCAGGGACGGCGGGGCAGCCATTGTAGGAGCGTTGCACAATGCAGTAAACAGGCATAAAATCGGCGCTATGATGCAAAAATGCATCAAAAAAAAGACGTCAGCATAGAGGAAACGCATGGACTGGGATAACGCGCGCATTTTTCTGGCCATCGGCCGGGCCGGCACCCTGCGCGGCGCGGCCGCCCTGCTGTGCATCGACCAGGCCACGTGCGGGCGCCGCCTGGCCGCGCTGGAGGCATCGCTGGGCGCCACCCTGTTCCTGCGCACGCCGTCCGGCTACGTGCCCACGCCGGCCGGCGAATTGGCGCTTTCGGCCGCCGAGGCGATGGAGCGGGCGGCCGACAAATTGCAGAGGGAAATGCTGGGCGTCGACAACCGCCTGTCCGGCCTCGTGCGCGTGGCCACCACGGACACCATGGCCAGCCATTTCGTCATCCGTGCCATGCAGCGGCTGCATGCGGCCCACCCGGACATCCGCATCGTGCTCAACGTGGCGCCGGCGCTGGCCAGCCTGACGCGGCGCGAGGCGGACCTGGCCGTGCGCGGCGTGCGCCCCACCGATCCGGACCTGATCTCGCGCCACCTCGTCAAGCGCAGCCTGGGCCTGTACGCGTCGCCCGCCTACCTGGCCGAACGGGGCGAACCCGTGCGCGGTACGGCGCTGGCCGGCCACGACATCGTCATCTACCACCATACCGTGACGCCGCGCCACGCGGAGAAGATCGCCGGCGAGCCTGTCGCCAACGCCAGGGTGGCCATGGAAGTGAATTCGGCCATGATGCTGCAGCAAGCGGCGCGCGCGGGCCTGGGCGTGGCCGAGCTGGCCACCCACCTGGGCGATATCGATCCATTGCTCGTGCGCATCTGGCCAGAGCGGGCCGAGCCGTATGACGTGTGGCTCGTCATGCATGCAGACCTGAACCGCTCTGCCAGGGTGCGGGCGGCGGCCGACGCCATCATCGCCAGCGTGGCCGACAAATAGACGCCGCGCGCACGCCAGCCGTACCTGCCGGGCCGGGCTGATGTTAAGATGCCATGATGACCGTTTCCGTCTCCCTCATCATCGGCCTGCGCCGCCTGCACCGGGCCACCATTGCCTGGCTGGGCAGCTGGTGGCGCCTCGTGCATTTCGCCATCCTCGTGTTTTCGCTGGCCCTGTCGCCGTCGAGCTACAACCGCGCCAACCGCCCCATCCTCGCGCACCGCCTGGTGACGAACACGGCGCCCAACCTGGTGTGGTTCAGCGTCGCCTGCGCGCTGGTCAGCCTGGTACTGATCCGCATCGTCGTCGTCAGCGCGCAAAGCTACGGCCTGTCGCGCTATGCGCTGGAAATGGTGGTGCGCGTGCTGGTGCTGGAACTGATACCGCTGACGGCCGCCCTGTTCGTCGCGCTGCGCCTGACCTTGCCCGATGGTATTGCGTTTGCGCAAATGCGCTCGACCGGCGTGCTCGACACCATGCAGCGCCAGGGCGTCGACCTGCTGCGCCGCGAATACTTTCCGCGCGTCATGTCCGGCATCTTCGCCGTGTGGATGCTGGCCATCGTCAGCTGCGTCACCTCGCTGGTGCTCGCCTACCTCACCATCTATGGCTTCACGCCGTGGGCGCTGCAGGGCTACACGCGCGTCGTGGGACAGATCTTCAATCCGGCCGTGGCCCTGATCCTCATGCTGAAGGTGGTCTTCTTCAGCTTTGCCGTGGCGCTGATTCCGCTTGCCTCCTCGTACTACCCGGAAGACCCGCGCAGCCGGCGCGGGCGCATGTGGGCCGCGCACGGCCTGTCCGAAATGCTGCGCCTGTTTTCCGTCATCCTGCTGATCGAAGTGGCCTCGCTGATGGGCAATTACTATTGATGCCCGCCAGCCGCCAGCGATCCCCACACCATCCATACGAGAGCCCGACGCCATGAGCCAGACACCCACTCCCGACCAGACCGACGTCACGGCGCCAGACGCCGTGCTGCCCGCGCCGCCGCCCGTGCGCCACGCCGAACTGAAGGCGGCCATCCTGCTCGTCTTCATGTTCGTGCTGGTGGTCGGCTCCGTCGTCTACCTGATGTATGCGCGCGGCGCCTTCGAAGCCACGCAGACGCTGGTGCTGACGACCGACGATTCCGACGGCGTGGGCGTGGGCGCCGACCTGACCTTTTCCGGCTTCCCCATCGGCCGCGTGCAGCGCATCGAGCTGGCGCCGGACGGCAAGGCCCGCGTCATCATCGACGTGCCGCGCAAAGACGCGCACTGGCTGCGCACCAGCTCCATCTTCACGCTGGAACGGGGCATCGTCGGCGGCGCCAAGCTGCGCGCCTACAGCGGCATCCTGACGGATCCGCCGCTGCCGGACGATGCCACGCGCGACTTGCTGGTGGGCGACATGGCGGCGGAAATCCCGCGCCTGCTGTCGGCCGCGAAGGACTTGCTGAACAACGTGGCCAGCCTGACGGGCACCGATTCCGCGCTCGACGGCACCCTGCGCAATGTGCAGGCCGTCACGGGCAAGCTCAGCGGTCCGGGCGGCGCCATGGGCTTGCTGACGGGCGACGATAAGCAGTCGCGCCTGCTGGTCGAGCGCGCCAACGCCCTGCTCGTCACGGCGGACCAGCTGGCGCGCCGCACGGACGGCCTGGTGGCCAATGCCGACACGCGCGTGTTTGGCGACAAGGGCGTGATGACGGATGCGCAGGCAACCATCGTGCAGCTGAACGCGCTGCTGGCCGACACGCGCGCCAGCCTGAAAAAGGTCGACGCCGTGCTGGTCGAGGCGCAAGCCGTGGGCGCCAACGCCAGGGCGGCCACGGCCGACCTGGGTCCGCTGCGCGCCGACGTGGAAAGCAATCTGCGCAAGGTCGAGCAGCTGGTCAATGAAATCAACCGCAAATGGCCGTTCAAGCGCAATCCGGAGATCAAACTGCCATGAGAAATATCAATGTAGCGTTGTCCGCGCTGGCCATGGCGGCACTCGCCGCCTGTTCCAGCGGCCCGCCCGTGCCGGACTGGAAGATGAACGCGCAAAGCTCGATCGAGCGTTACGAGGCGGCCTACCTGAATGGCCAGACCCTGGTCGAACAGACGGAATTCCAGCGCGCCCGCAGCCAGGTGGGCGGCACGGGCAAGATCGACCTGGTGGCCAGGGTCGAACTGCTGCGCTGTGCCACGCGCGTCGCCAGCCTCGTCTTCGAAGACTGCACGGGCTTCGACGCGCTGCGCGCCGACGCCAGCGCCGCCGACCGCGCGTATGCGGCCTACCTGGCCGGCACGCCGCAGGCGGCCGACATCGCCCTGCTGCCCGAGGCGCAGCGCGGCGTGGCGGGCGCCGGCTCGGACACGGCGGCGGCCGACGCCGTGGCCGCCATCAAGGACCCGCTGTCGCAGCTGGTGGCGGCCGGCGTGCTGCTGCGCGCCAGCCGCGCCACCCCCGCCCTGCTGGACACGGCCGTCGCCACGGCCTCGGACCAGGGCTGGCGCCGTCCGCTGCTGGCGTGGCTGGGCGTGCAGCGCCTGCGCGCCGAACAGGCGGGCGATGCGCAGGAAGCCGGGCGCATCGCCCGCCGCATGGCCATCGTCGGCCAGCCGCCCGCCCCCTGAACGCGCGCGGCGTGCCGGCCGCGCCGGCTTCAGGCATAATCGCAGCAGGCCGACAGCCAGGCAGCGAGGTGTGACGATGCAGTTCGAGGACTTCGAATTCTTTTCTTCCGACGCCAGGCCGGCGGGCGACGCGGCGCCGGCCGCCACGGCCGACCGCCTGCAATACCTGCTCGACAATACCCCCTCCATCATCTATTGCACCGTGCCCAGCGGCGACTTCAAGATGACCTTTGTCAGCAATAACGCCTTGAACGTGCTGGGCTACCATCCGGACGAGATGGTGGCCGACCCGAATTTCTGGTTCGACCATATCCACCCCGATGATGCGCCCGGCATTTTTTCCAGCCTGGCGCAAATCTTCGTCGAGGGTGCGCGCGCCTATGAATACCGCTTTCGCGTGCGCGACGGCAGTTATCTGTGGATGCACGACAGCCTGCGCCTCGTGCGCGACGAGCACGGCGTGCCGTTCGAGGTGATCGGCTCGCTGACGGATATCACCGAGCGCAAGCGCATGGAAGCGATGCTGCAGGCGCGCGGCGAAGAGCAGCAACTATTGATCAGCAAGTTGCAGGAAGCGCACGACCAGCTGCTGCAGGCGGAAAAAATGGCGTCCATCGGCCAGCTGGCGGCCGGTATCGCGCACGAGATCAACAATCCGATCGGCTTCGTCAATTCCAACATGAGCTCGCTTCAAGCCTATGTCGGCACCCTGTTCGACGTGATCGGGCAATATGAGGCGGCCATGCCCGCCGCGCTGGCCGCGCGCGTGGCCCAGGTGCGCGAACAGGCCGACCTGGCGTACCTGCAGACGGACGTGGTCGAGCTAATCGGCGAATCGATGGATGGCTTGAAGCGCGTGCGCGACATCGTGCAGGCGCTGAAGGATTTTTCCCATGTCGGCGAGACGGACTGGCAGGTAGCCAGCCTGCATGCCGGCCTGGACAGTACTCTGAACATCGTCAGTAACGAACTCAAGTACAAGGCGCGCATCGACAAGCAATATGGCGAGTTGCCGTCGATTACCTGCCTCGCTTCGCAGCTGAACCAGGTATTCATGAACCTGCTGGTCAACGCGGGCCAGGCCATCAGCGGCGAAGGCGTGATCAGCATCCGCACGGGCCATGCCGATGGCTGGGTGTGGGTGGAGATCGGCGACACGGGCGCCGGCATCGCGCCCGAACACCTGCACCGCATCTTCGAACCGTTCTTCACCACCAAGGCCGTGGGCAGCGGCACGGGCCTGGGCCTGTCGCTCTCGTACGGCATCGTCATGAAGCATGGGGGGCGCATCGAGGTGGCGTCCGAGCCGGGCCGGGGCACGCGCTTCACCATCCACCTGCCCGTGGCGCCGCCGGCGGCACGGCCCAAGGCCTGACGGAACTAGCCGTCCCTGGCCGGCGGATACACGCGAATGTTGAGCCTGCCGCCATTCTTGCCCTCGAAATCGAGCAGCTGGGCAATCACGCGCGCCGTCAGCACATGCTCGGCCGCCAGCAGCATCAGGCCGTCGCGGCTGATCAGGTCGCGCGACAGCACCATGCCCGGCTCCAGCTGGCCCGACAGCACGGCCAGGTCGCGCGGCGGCGCTTCCGTCTCGTCCATGATGGCGCGGAAGGCGGCCACCACGGCGGGATCGTAGCGCTTGCCGCTGCTGTCGTAGATCAGGGTGCGCGCCTCGTCCGCGCGCAGGCTGCGCTGCACCATGGCGCCGATCTGCAAGCCGTCATAGTCGGACGCCAGCGCCAGGATGCGCGCGCCCTGCGGGATGGCCAGGCCCGTCATGCCATCGGGGAAGCCGGCGCCGTCGAAGCGCTCGAGCTGCGAGCGCAGGATCACGGCCACGCCGCGCAATTCCTCGAGCGCCATCAGCAGCTGCTCGGCGCGCAGCGGATGCTTGCGGAAGGCGGCCAGCTGCTCGCCCGTCCAGGCGCTGGCCGGCAATTCCAGCAGCGCATCGCTCAGACTGAGCTTGCCGATATCCTTGAGCAGGGCCGCGATGAAGACGTCGCGCGCCTCCTGCGCTTCCAGGCCCAGCGCCTGCGCCAGCTTGCGCGCCAGTTCCGCCACCCGGCGCGCGTGGCCAGCCAGCTTGCCGCCGCGCATTTCGATCAGATTGGAAAACACCTTGATCGTCGTCACGAACGTGGCCTTCAGCTTGTCGTTCGCCGCCTGCAAGTCGTCGTGCGACAGCTTCAGCTGCTGCGTGCGCTGCGCCACCTTCTCTTCCAGGCTGGCGTTGAGCGCCTTCAGCTGCCCGTTCTGGCTGGCCGTGAGCGCCTCCAGGCGCAGTTTTTCCTGTTCCAGCGCGCGCCGTTCCAGCGCGTGGCGCACCACCAGCACGATGTCGTTCTCGTCCCACGGCTTGGTCACGTAGCGATAGATTTCGCCCTCGTTGATGGCGTCGAGGATGGACTGGATATCCGCGTAGCCCGTCAGCAGCAAGCGCATGGTGGCGGGCCAGCGCCGGCGCACCTGGGCCAGGAACTGCGCGCCGTCCATGTGCGGCATGCGCATGTCGGAAATGACCAGGTCCACCGCCTCGCTTTCCAGCAGCGCCAGGCCGGCCGCGCCGCCGTCGGCCGTCAGCACGCGGTAGCCGTGCGGGCGGAACAGGCGCCGCAGCGCGGACAGGATATTCGGCTCGTCGTCGACGCAGAGGATGGTGGGCGGCGCTGGCGCGGTGCTGGTGCTCATGTTGTCCTGTTCAGTCATGGTGCGGCGGCCTGCGCCTGGCGCACGGGCAAGGTGATGCGGAAAGTGGTGCCGCTGCCGGGCGCGCTGCGCACGTCGATGCGGCCGTGGTGCTTCTGCACCGTGCTGTAGGCCAGCGACAGCCCCAGCCCCGTGCCCTTGCCGACGGCCTTGGTGGTGAAGAAGGGGTCGAAGATGCGCGACAGGTGCTCGGGCGCGATGCCGGCGCCCGTATCCTCGACCTCGATCCACACCTCCTCCGCGCTGTCGCTGCCCGTGCGCAAGGTGATGCGCCCCCGCCCCTCGCCCATGGCGTGGGCCGCGTTGACGACGAGGTTCATGATCACCTGGTTCAGTTCGGAGGGCTGGCACTCGATGTCGGGAATGTCGCCATACTGCCGGATGACGTCGGCCTTGTACTTGACCTCGTTGTTCACGATATTGAGCGTCGTGTCTATGCCCTGGCGCAAGTCGGCCCACACCCATTCCTGGTGCGCGTCCGTGCGCGAGAAATCCTTCAGGTCCTGCACGATGCGGCGCACGCGCACGATGCCTTCCTTCGACTCGCCCATCAGCTGGGGAATGTCGGTGCGCAGGAAGTCCAGGTCGATCTGCTCGCGCAAGGCGCGCAGGCGCGCGGCGACCACCGCGTCGGCGACGGCCGGCTCGGCTTCTTCATAGGCGTCGAGCATGGTGAACAGGTCGTCCAGGTAGCCTTCCAGGGTGCCGACATTGGAAAAGACGTAGCCGATGGGATTGTTGATCTCGTGCGCCACGCCGGCGGCCAGCTGGCCGATCGAGGCGAGCTTTTCCGACTGCAGCAGCTTTTGCTGGGCCAGCGACAGCTTGTTGTTCAGTTCCGTCAGCGCCAGGTTGCGCTCGCGCAATTCCGTGTCGGCGCGCTCGCGCTGGCGGATATCGTCGGCCAGGCGTTCATTCATTTCGGCCAGCTGCGCCGTGCGCCTGGCCACCAGGTGCTCGAGGTTGGCGTGGGCCTTGCGCAGCGCGCTTTCCGCGTGATGGCGTTCCGTCACGTCGCGCAAGGTTTCGATGGCGCCCACGAGGCGGCCGTGGCGGTCGCGCAGCGGCGCGGCCGTGAAGTGCAGCCAGTGCCCGTCGAGGCCGATATTCGCGAAGAAGTCCTCGGCCTCGTAGGCGCCCGGGATCACGGGCGAGCGCTTCAGCTTTCCCTGGTACAACTCGTTTTCGCCCAGCGCGATATCGTCGGCCACCAGCAAGTCGGCCAGGCAGGCGCGCGGCTGGCGGTAAAACGCCTTCCAGTGGTTGCGCGTGCCCACCATGTCGGCGGCCGAATAGCCGAGCAGCTGCTCGCAGGCGCTGTTCCAGTGCGTCACCACGTGCTGCGTATCGATGGCGAAGGTGGCCACGGGGTGGCCATCGAAGAATGCCGACAGCGCGACCGCGTCGGGCGGCAAGGCGCTCTCCGTGTGCTTGCTCATGCCAGCATGATCCGCGACATTTCATCGAAGGTGCGCTCGGTCTGCCGGAACAGGGCGAACCAGGCCGCATCGGCGAGCGCGAAACGCGCCCAGCCGGAGGCCGACAGCGGCGGCACGAGGGCGTCGTCCTGGCCGGACAAGTCCAGCGCATGGGCGACGGCATTGGCCACGTGCACCACCAGCGGCAAGCCGCCGCCGTCGAGGCGTTCGATGGCGTGGTGGTCGGCCACGGCTTGCTGTATGGCGGCGGGAAATTTCCAGTACGCGGCCAGGGCGCTGCCCACCTGCGCATGGTCGATACCCATGACAGCCAGCTCGGCCTCGGCCATCTGGCAATCGTGCGTCTGGCGGTAGCTGCGGATCAGCGCGTGTTCGGCGGTAAAGCGCGTCGCCAGCACCAGCGTGCCCAGGTCGTGCAGCAGGCCGGCCGTAAACGCCGTCTCCGGATTGACTTGCAGGTGCGGCGCCAGCATGCGCGCCGCCACGGCCGTGGCCAGCGAATGGCGCCAGAAGGCCGCAAAATCGAAGCCGCCGCCGGCCGGCGCGAAGCTGCCCGTCAACGCGCACGCCGTGACCAGGGTGCGGATGCTGTGAAAGCCCAGCACGGAAACGGCTTGCGGGATGCTGGTGACCTTCGACTGCATGCCGTAAAACGAGGAATTGGCGATGCGCAAGGTCTTCGCCGCCAGCGCCTGGTCCAGCTCGATCTTTTGCGCCAGCACATGCACGTCCGTGTCTTCCTGGTCTATGCTCGACAGCAATTCCAGCACGACGGCCGGCAGCGCCGGCAGCTCCTGTATCTGCCGCAGCAGCTGGTCAAAGGTGGGCTGGCTCATGCGCTGCCCCCTTGCCGGTAGCGCTGCAGCAAGGCCAGCAGCTGCGCGCCGGGGCTTTCTGGCGGCGTGGCGCGGAACAGGCGCTGCAGGCGCGCCAGCTGGCGTTCGCGCTCGCGCTCGGCATTCTCCTGCGCGGCCGGGTCCGGCTCTGCCTCATCCTCGGCGACGATAACACAGCGCTCCACGCCGCGCCGGCGCAGGGCCGCCAGGTTGGCCGCCGTCAGGGCGGCGCCCTGCGCCAGCAGCACGGCGCCGCTGGCGTCGCTGAGCGCCAGCGCCAGCACCATTCCTTCCTGCGCCTGCTCGAGCGCGATGTCGCGGCTGCCGGCGTGGCTGACGGCGCTCATGCCGGCGCTCCTTGGCGCGTCAGCGTGACCAGGCTGCCGCGCGACTGCGAATGCACGCCCATCGAATGAATCGCCACCGCATACGGCTGGCCGTTGATGGGGGCCAGATGCTGGCCGCCGGCGTCCCTCGTCCCCGCCATGTCGTCGAACAGCTGCGGCAGGACCAGCGCCGCCTCGTTGCCCAGCAGCGCAGCGCCACGCTCGAACAGGCTGGCCGCCGCCGCGTTGATGAAGGCGATCATGCCATCCTCGTCGAGCCCGATCACGGGTAGCGGCAGGAATTGCAGCAGTTCGCGCGCGATGCCCAGGCTGACCTCGTCGCGGCTGATCTGGTGCCGCTGCTGGCGCACCAGCGCCTGCATCGATGCATTCGCCGCCGCCAGGGCCAGGTTGGCCTCGCGCAGCTGGGCATTGAGGCGCACATTGTCGTCGTCGATGCCCTTCAGGCGGAACGCTTCGGCAATATGCTCGCGCAACTGGTGGTCTTCCCACGGTTTGGTGAGGAACTTGAAGATGGCGCCCTCGTTGACGGCGTCCGTGACGGCTTGCAGCTCCGTATAGCCCGACAGCATGATGCGTATGGTCTGCGGATACAGCAGCTTGGCCTTGCGCAGGAAATCGGCGCCCAGCATGCCCGGCATGCGCTGGTCCGAGACGATCACGTCGACGGCATGGCTGGCCAGCACCGCCAGCCCTTCCTGGCCGCTGCCGGCAGTCAAGATATGGTATTGGTCGCGCCGCAGCAGGCGCTTGAGCGACGCGAGGATATTCTGTTCGTCGTCGACCAACAGCAGGGTGCGCGGCGGCGCCACAGGCCGCGCGGGGTCGCTGGCTGGCAGCGCGTGCTCGTCGTGCAAATCCATCGGACCATCCTGTCGTCGCCGTGGCGACATCGGAGCATGCCTGGAGGAAAAACGCCACGCGGCGCAGCCTTGCGTGGCAAGCTTACTTGCCTGAAATTATACGACTAAATATTCCCTTACGGCACCTTCCTTGGCAGCGGTGCCAGCCCTCATGCGCGGGCCGGACACGGCATATTGCGGTAAAACACGAAGCCGCCCAGGCCGATGGCCTGCGTGTCGGCCTTGACGCCGTAGACGAGCGTGTTTTTCGGCCCGTCGATGCGCAGCAGATTCTTGTGCAAGACGATTTGCGAGTGGGACAGCTCCAGCGAGGGCGTGGGCGCCAGTTGCAGGCTGAGCTCGGCCGTGGCGGCATCATACGACCAGCGGCCCGGATTGTAGAAGGCGAAGCCGCCATCGAAGCGCAGGCGGCCATCCTTGAGCTGGGTCATGCATATGCCGGGAAATTCGCTGGGCGGGTTGTACCAGGTGGCGACCACCTCGCCCTTGCCCACGACGCCCGGCATGGCTGGCCCGGAAGCGGCCCCGTCCTTGCCGGACATGCCGGCACAGCCTGCCAACAGCGCCAGCGCCGCCAGCGGTCCCGCCATGGTGATAGTCTTGCGTTGCATGTTCATCCCGTTTCATTGCCGTATGGAACGACCATCTTAGTCCGGGATGGCCAGCCGTTCAAGCGGCTAGCGCACATAACGATGATTTAGTTGTCGCCTGCCGCTGCCTTGGCCGCCGCTTCGCGCAATTTATCCTTCTTGCTTTTGCGCGCGCCCTTCACGCCGCCGTTGACCGTGTCCGTCACGGCGCTGACGGGCGTGGGCAGCTCCGTCGGCTCGAAGCCGGCCACCACTTCGCGCACGATGCGCAAGTCGTTGCGGTTTTCGATCAGGCGGAAATGCGCTTCCGTATCGGCCGTGATGAAACTGACGGCCGTGCCGCTCTCGCCGGCGCGGCCCGTGCGGCCGATGCGGTGCGTGTAGTCGACGGCGGAACGGGGCAAGTCGTAGTTGACGACGGCCGGCAGCCCGGCGATGTCGATGCCACGCGCGGCCACGTCGGTGGCCACCAGCACCTGCAGGCGGCCCGCCTTGAAGTCGGCCAGCAGCTGGCTGCGCGTGCCCTGGCTGAATTCGCCGTGGAAGGCGCCCACGTGCAGGCCCGCGCGCTGCAGCTTGTCGGCCACGTGTTCGGCCGCATACTTGGTGGCGACGAATACCAGCACGCGCTCCCACTGCTGCTGCAGGATCAGGTAGCGCAGCAGCTGCGTGCGGCGCGGCACGTCGACCGTGATGGCGCGCTGCACGATGTCGGGCTTGTCCTGCGGTTCGGACGCCACTTCGATGCGCACGGGCGCCGTCAGCAGGCTGTCGGCCAGCGCCTGCACGCTGTCGGGGAAGGTGGCCGAGAAGAACAGGTTTTGCCGCTGCAGGGGCAGCAGCGCCAGAATCGCGTTGATTTCCTCGGCAAAACCCATGTCGAGCAGGCGGTCGGCCTCGTCGAGCACGAACAGCGACACGCCGCCCAGTTTCACGGCATTTTGCCGCACCAGGTCCAGCAAACGGCCCGGCGTGGCGACGACGATATCGGCACCGCCGCGCAGGTCCATCATCTGCGGGTTGATCGAGACGCCGCCGAACAGCACGGAAATCTTCAGCTTGACGGGCAGCGGCTTGGCCAGCGCATGCACGGTCTGCCCCACCTGCGCCGCCAGCTCGCGCGTCGGCACGAGGATCAGCGCGCGCACCTGGCGCGGGCCGGAAACGGGCGCCATCAGCGCCTGCAGCAGCGGCAGCGCGTAGGCGGCCGTCTTGCCGGAACCCGTCTGGGCCGCGCCCAGCACGTCGCTGCCGCGCAGGATGGCGGGAATGGCGGCCGCCTGGATGGCCGTCGGCGCGGCATAGCCGGCCTTGTCGACGGCACGGACCAGGGCGGGAATCAGACCCAGTGAGGAAAATGGCATAGCGGGCCTTCTTGTCTATTCGTAAAGTGAGACCGGCCGCGAAAGGCGGCCGGTCGGGATATGGCGACAGTATAAAGCAAGGGTAGGCCTAAGCTGACAAAATGCTCGGGGCCAGGCGCCATGCCGCAGACAGTACGCTAGGACGGCAAGGCATGGGCAACGACGCCCTGGGCATTTTGTCGCCTACTGCCTGGGCATTTGCAGCTTCGGATAACCAGCGTCATCGTAGCCCGGCATGCCGCGCCGGATCGAGTGCGAAAAGTCGGGATCGTCATTCGCCGCCCGCGCGCGCGCCGTGACGTGGCCCCCTATGCGCAGCTGCTGGAAGCTCAGGCCCGGCACCAGGCCCTTCACGTCGAACAGGTAGCGGTCCAGGTAGCCGGAAGCCAGCAGGCGGTAGTCGAGCGGCAGGCCAGGCACGATGCGGCGCACCATCTCGAAGACGATGGTGGTGCAGTTGGCCGTCAGGGTGTTGTAGAACTGCGGCTGGCGCTTGAGCGACTCCGCCTCGGCCAGGTAGGCGAGAAACAGCGAGCGCATGGCCGCCTTCGGCATCATCACGCGGTACAACTGCATGTCCTCGCCCCGTGCATTCGTGCGCACGCGCAGGATGTCGCGCTCGTCGGCCGCCACCAGGCTCATCTCGAAATGCTTGAAGAAGCCGCCGATGGCGGAAAAGCTCTCGCCCTTTTCCTTGCGGATTTCGATGGAAAACGTCAGGAAGCGTCCATCGGCAAAGCCGAACGAGATCAGCGTATGCGCGATATAGGGCCCGGTCCAGTACGACAGCGCCGCGTCGACCGTGCGCAGCTGGTCGAGGTCATAGCTGCGCTGCTCCCACTTGACCGTGTAGTCGTCGTCGCTGCGCCAGTCGAAGTTGCGCACGTTTTCCAGCGTGACCATATTGCCCTTCAGCGTGCCCGTCACGTTGCGCGCCACGTCGTCGGCCCAGACCCGCTCCTGCTTCGGCGCGATCAGGCTCCACCAGACGAGCAGCAGCACGAAGCCGGCCGCATACGGCAGCAGCACGCGCGCGTCGCCGCGCAACCACCACAGGGCCACGCTGGCCACGCCCAGCGCGCCCCACAGCAGCGCACCGATGCCTTGCGCGGCCACGCCGCCGGACAGCTGATACCACAGCGCCAGCGCGCCCCACAGTGCGGTCAACAGGAGAATCAGGGTAACGGCCATTTTGCCGACGGTGCCCAGCACGGAGCTGGCACCTTGTGATAAGAAAGTCATGCTCTCATTATAGGGGCAAGTGAAGCCATGCATGATTTCGGGCGTGCCCGGCCTGCCTTGGGACAGCCATGCCATATTATTTCGATGGCATAATGATTTCTTTTACAATCAATTGCACCTGCGCATGCAACTCCATGGCCTTTCCATCGTCGAGGGTCGGAGCCGTCCCCTCCGCGAAGGGCCGGAACTCGAGCTGCACAACGACTACGGCTGCACGCATATCGACTGTCGCATCGCCGAGCAGGGCATCAGGCAGCTACCAACACAATAACCGCGACAACATTCAGGTGACACCTTGCAGCATCCAGCGCTCTACGCCCTTGCCGGCAGCCTCAACTCCCTCTTCATCGTCGTCAGCCTGTATGGGCTGTGGTCGCAGCTGCAAAAAATCTGGCGGCGCAAGCACGACGCCAGCATCGGCGCCGGCAAGACGACGGACATCCTGTCGCTCAACCAGTTCACCGTCAGCTTCCTCGCCTACTGCGCCTTCTTCGTGTACGGCTATTCGATTACGCCCTTCAACCACTACATCGTCTGGCCGCGCCTGATCGCCTCGCTGATCGCGCTGGGCATCCTGTATGAAATCGAGCGCGACCGGCGCAGCGCGGCGTCGCGCCGTGCGCTGCTGGCCTGCGCCCTGCTGCTGTGCGCCGGCGTGGCGGGCCTGCTGTTCGGTCCCACCTTCACCGATGAAAAACGCGTGATGTCGCAAAGCCTGATCGTCGCCGTCACCGTGCTGCTGGCGCAGGGCTACGCGCACCAGATCGGCCTGATCTGGCGCTCGGGCAAGACGGGCGCCGTATCGCTCAAAATGAGCCAGTTCATCCTGGCGATGGATGTCAGCACCATCTTCTTCGCCTGCGTCATGGGACTGTCGACGGGCTGGCCCTTGCTGCTGCTGGCCTGCGTCAGCGCCGCGACCAAGCTCATTATCATGTGGCTGTTCCGCTGGGAGAAGACCAGCGCCGCCGCGCAGCTGAAACGCCAGGCGCCGGCCTGACGCCAGGTAACGCCCAATACATTATGGCGATTGCTGACTTGCATCAGCGGCGCTGTGCAAGGTGGCCGACCAGGCTTGCCTGCTGCTGGCAGCGGGCGCCTTGGCGGGAGTACTGTTCATACCGGGGCAGTACCGTTACGCAGGCGCGGGACTTGTGCCGCGCAATCCCTGCTGCGCCATCCGCTTCTGCTCTTCATGAATTCACAATCATTTCCTGGGGATTACTTAGAATGGCGGCATCACCCCCTTGTTGAAAGCCCCGCCATGCAAGCTGCCATTCCCATCCTGCGCATCTTTTCCGAAGAAAAAGCGCGCGAGTTCTACCTCGATTTCCTCGGTTTCACGCAGGACTGGCAGCACCGCTTCGACCCCACGGCGCCGCTGTACCTGCAGGTGACGCGCGGCGACCTCGTGCTGCACCTCAGCGAGCATTACGGCGACGCCACGCCAGGGTCGGCGCTCCTGATTCCCGTCGACGACATCGCCGCCCTGCACGCGGAGCTGCAGGCGAACGATTATCCGTATGCGCGGCCCGGCATCCGCGACGAGGACTGGGGCCGCATCCTGGAAGTGGCCGACCCGTTCGGCAACAGGCTGCGCTTCTGGCAAAGGACGGCTTAAGCTTGCCGCCCGCGCCGGCCCGGCACCGAGGCCGGCACCGGCCCGCCAAAGTGCGCGCTTTTATCAATTTTCTCAGCCAGCAGTTGCAGCCGGACTCGGCCAATGCAGGCAAATCGGGTTAAACTACAATATTGCGATATGGCAATATTATGAAGGAGTAGGTTTTGCTAGTCATACTCGGATTTCTCGTCGTGCTGTTTTCCGTCTTCGGCGGCTTTGCCATGCAGGGCGGCCATCTGGCGGCCCTGTTCCAGCCGCTGGAGCTGCTGATGATCGGCGGCGCCGCACTCGGCACTTTCTTTGTCGGCAACGACGCCAAGGCCATCCGCGCCACGTTCGCCGCCCTGCCCACCCTGTTCCATGGTGCGCAATACACGAAAGCGCGCTATATGGAGCTGATGGGCCTGATGTACGAAATCCTCAGCAAGATCCGCAAGGAAGGCTTGATGTCGGTCGAGGACGATATCGACGACCCCTACCGCAGTCCCATCTTCGTGAAATATCCGTACACGCTCGGTGACGAGCACATCCTGGAATTCATCACCGATTACCTGCGCCTGATGGTGTCGGGCAACATGGACGCCTACCAGATCGAAAACCTGATGGATAACGAGATCGAGACGCACCATGAAGATGCGGAAATGCCGATCCAGACGATTTCGCAGCTGGCCGACGCCATGCCCGCCTTCGGCATCGTCGCCGCCGTGATGGGCGTGGTGCACACGATGGCGTCCGTCGGCTTGCCGCCGGCCGAGCTGGGCGTGCTGATCGCGCAGGCGCTGGTGGGCACCTTCATCGGCATCCTGCTGGCTTACGGCTTCATCGCGCCGCTGGCCAGCCTGCTGCGCCGCAAACACCATGAAACGGCCAAGATGTACCAGTGCGTGAAAGTGACCCTGCTGGCCAGCCTGAACGGCTACGCGCCGGCGCTGGCCGTGGAATTCGGCCGCAAGGTCATTTCCGCCACGGAACGTCCCTCGTTCAGCGAACTGGAAAACCACGTGCGCCAGGTGCGCACGAAGAACTGACCCGGCCGGTTCGCCTCAGGCTTCCGGCGCCGTCCAGACCAGGTTCCACAGGTGGCCATCGATATCCTCGAAGCCCTGGTCATACATGAAGCCATGGTCTTCGGGCGGATGCGGTATGCGGCCACCGGCGGCCGCGGCCTTGGCGATCAGGCTGTCCACCTCTTCCCGGCTTTCGCAACTGAGACATATGACGACTTCATTGGCTTCCTTGGCGTTCGCGACCGGCTTGTCGATCAGGGACTGGAAGAAGGGTTCGGTCGTCAGCATGGCCTGGATGGCGCCGTCGACGATGTTCATGAACGCCGCATTCTCGCCGCTGAAGCGGGGATCGAAGGCAAAGCCGAGAGCGGAAAAAAAGGCCCTGGATTTGTCCAGGTCCTTCACGGGCAGGTTGAGGATGATCTGTTTGTTCATGGCGCTTCCCTGATCAAGGTGGAATGGGCAATCGGCGCGTCATCGCTGCGACGGGTGACGGCACACAAAATCGACACGCTGACGAAAAAATAGCTCCTCTAGAATATCAATAAATAATGACAGTGTAAAAAGCGACGGTGAAAGCGTCTAGTGAACTCGTGGCGATTCAGAACTGGATGCTCAGAATTTATGATTGTTCCTGTTGTGTCTATTTTTACCATGCCTATCGCTACTCGACGCGGTTTCATTATCTTTCGTCCGTCCGCTTCTGGCCGGCGGCAGCCTCTCTAGTCGAACGATCCTGCCTGCAGAGGGTCAGTGATTTCAAAGGAAGTCCGATCATCTCTATCCTGGATGAGTACTGTCAATCCGCTTTCGAAGACAAACGCTACCACACTACCTTTGGCGGTCGCGCTAGCTACGCATGACACAAGACGTTGCCCAACAATCTTGAGTTCATCAGCCAGATCCACGTACTCAGTCCACGGCGCCTCTGCATTCCACGGAAGAAATTGCCCTTCAAAGCTGCGCCAGAATACGCATCGAAATTCAAAATAAAGACGAAACCAAGCTCCGTTGAATTTTAAGTAACTTACATTCGCGGGCACAGGCGGTTCACCTTTGATATGCAAAGACTCACAGACGAAGCCCTCACATATCGATTCCGTCCAATCTGGCACGCTTCCATTAATTGTCAATTCGAACTGCTCTGTTTGAGTCATCGTGTTTCCAATGCGCTTGCCGTGATCGTCCGCTCCTGGCCGATAACGGACGGCCGGAACGGCCCGATGCACGAAGTTATTTCCTTCATGACAAGCAAGCAGTTCTGCCAGTCGCGCCACCTCCCCTCGCTGCCATTTACAGGCCCGGCGCCGTCTCATCCGGGCAGCTGACCTCGTCTTCCTGCGTATATAAGGTCATCGGCACGCGCTGGCCGTCGACTTCCAGCTCGCGCACCTTCGGCGGCACCAGCTGGAATTGGCCGGCCTGCAGCTTCTCGCGCAGGGGCTTGCAGCGCAGGGCGTCCGTGGGGATTTGCCCGCGCGCATGCCAGCTGCCGTCGTCCTTCTCCGCCAGCAAGACCGACGAGGCGCGCGGGTCATTGCTGATCAGCAGCACATCCTGCTTGCCATCGCCGTCGAAATCGAGCAGGTAGGCGTCGCACTGCGGCCCTGCCCGCTTCAAGCAGGCGGGCAGGCGCCAGGCCGGGCCCACTTGCGTCCAGTCCTGGCGCAGGAAACTCTCCGGCAATTTCGCCGTCGCCGGGCGCAGCGTCAGGTTGATCGACACGTCGCTCAGGGCGCCCGTCTCGTCGAGCCGGTTCTGGCGTTTGAGCATGGCGTCGGCGCGGGCCCGCACGACGGCAGCATCGGCGCCCGTCGTGCGCGTCTTGAGTTCCTGCAAGGCCGCCTGGCCATAGCGGGCGCCCTGGAAGCGCAGGTATTCGAAGTCGAACTTGTCCACGCTCACCTTGCCGCTGTCCAGCCGCGCCATCTGGCTGGCCACGGAAATGCGGGCCGGGTCGGCCAGCGGCGAGAACAGCGCGAACAGCACCAGCAGGGTGACGCAGGCGGTGGCGACGTTGACGTTGGCGATCAGGTGCAGCCAGTCGCCATACTTGCTGGCGGCCCAGGCGTAGCCGACGGCATAGCAGCTGGCGATCAAGAGGCAGGCGGCGGCGATCAGGCGGTCGGCCGTCCAGCCATGCGACATCACGCGCAGGGTCAGCGCATAGATGGCGATGCCCACCACCCACGGCAGCAGCAAACAGGCCAGGCGCGTGCCGAGGCGGATGCCGCGCGCCACGCCATGGCCCACTTCGCCATTCTGGAAAGCGGCATTGATCAGCACCACCAGCACGCCGGCCATGCCCAGCAGCACGGACGCCGCATGGCGCGTGGCCCACAGCCGTTCGAAGCCGATGAAGGGCAAGGTCAGGAGGAAGCCGGAGACGAGCACGGCGGCGATTGGCACCAGCCACGACAGCAGCACCAGCAGCAGGGTGCGGATGCCGCGCACGATGGACGGGCGCACGTCGGTGATGTGGATGGCGAAGGAAAAGGCGAAACAGATGACGGGAATCACGAACCACGCCTGGCCCAGCAACTTTTTCAGGAAGCTCAGCTTGATCAACAGGAACAACTGCCCGCCCAGCCACAGCACCAGCCACAGACCCAGCACGAACAGCAGGGAAAACAGCAGCTGGATGCCCAGCTTCCAGGCGATCTCGAAATACGTGGGATAGCGGGCGATGCGCTGGCCATCCTGGGCGCTGGCCAGCACCAGCGCATGGGCGATATAAAAGCCCACCACGCAAAAGCCGAACAGCTGGGCGGAAATCACGCGCAGCGGCGCACCGGGCTTGTAATTGCCCCAGATCACGTGTTCGGCGCCGCGCGCCACGTCGTGCCAGGCCAGCACGGCCAGCACGGCGGCCGCGCCCACCATCCACAGCACGATGCGCTTGAGCGACATGTGGCCCAGGCTGGACACCAGCAGCACGGGCAATAGCAAGCTGATCAGCATCAGCGGCCCCAGCAGGTAGGCTTCCGTGGCGGGCCACACCTTGTCCTGCGCCGTGCTGTACAGCCAGTACAGCAGCAAGCCTTGCAGCAGGCCCGTCACCAGGCGCGTCACCGCGATGCGCGGCGCCACCACCGGATCGAGCAAAGCCATGTTTTTTCCAGCGGCGTCCTGCTGCATAGTGCATCCTTTATCAGTCGTTCATTGCCATATTTCACGACGCATTATTGCATTTCGTTATCGTCATCTCAACAACGATTCGTGCGCCGCCCCTCCCCGCGTGGCCCCGCGACGGTGCAGCGGCAGGCTCTGCGCGAGGCCCCAGGCCAGTTCCGGCACGATGAACAGCCACAGCACGGGCTGTCCCGTCACCAGCAGCGCCCACGCCATCCACAGGGAAAACAGGTAGCGCGCCGCCGCGTCATAGCGGCCCAGGCGCGGCTGCGGATCGACGATGCGCAGCATGGACCAGACCATCACGACGCTGCTCAGCAAGCTGCTGATGAGCAAATGGAACGGCTCGAAGACAGGCAAGGGCACGCCGCCCAGGCGCACATTGACGGTGCTCAGGTGCTCGTGCAAGAGCAGGAACGTCCACGGTGTGGCAAACGCGGCCGTCATGAATACGTCGTAGATGGCGCTGGCGCGCACCAGGCGGCGGAAGGCGGAAAGGGACAACATGGGGCACTCCTGTCAGTGTAAAGCGCCCATGATCAGGGCTGGAGTACACTCCATGGTCAAGCATTTTATGAAAGAACATCCCATGCAGATCGGCGAGATGGCGCAGGCGACGGGCTTGAGCCGCGACACCCTGCGCTTCTATGAGAAGCGCGGCCTGCTGCGCGCGCGGCGCGGCGCGAATGGCTACCGCGACTATCCGCCCGAGGCGGCCGACTGGCTGCGCTACCTGCGCACGGCGCAGCAACTGGGCTTTACCCTGGCGGAAATCGAGGCCGACATGCCGCTGCTGGCGGCCAGCGGCGACCCCGCCACGGCCAAGCTGCTGCGCGCGGCGCTGGCGCGCAAGCTGGACGATATCGACGCGCGCATCGCGGGATTGACGCAGTTGCGCGGCGAACTGGCGCGGCGCCTGGAGCCGCAGGCGGCCGCATGTCCATTGCGGGGAGGCGATCTTGGCGGGAATTAAATAGGCTGCCGGGCTGCCGCCCTCGCTGTTGCTATCGGGCGCGGGCGGTGCGCAGGACGCCGAACCGGCCTGCGGCGACGTGCTGGCCTGGCCGGGCCGGAAGCCCGCGCATCTCGTCTGCCAGGGTTGCCAGCAGAATAGGCAACGCCAGGACCAGCCGTTCGAGGTGCGCTGCCAGGTGGAGGACCAGCATGCGCTGCAGGCGGAAGCGTATCTGCGGCGCGCCCATGGCTTGCCCAAGCTCCAGCGCTATTGCTGCATGTGGGACAGCACGCCCCATTCCTGGCGCGACCGCCGCACGGGCTACGGCTACGTGCTGCTCATGGCTACGGGCGAAACGCCGGTCAGGACGCGCGCCGCCTGGCCGCGGATCGGGAACGTTGTCGTGCGGGCCGACGGCTACGCGCAAGGCCCCTGAAAGACAAAAACCGCCTGCGCGATGCGACAGGCGGTGTTGACGTGGGGCAAAGCCGGGATTAGTTGGCGGCCTTGCGGCGGCGCAGGAAGCCCATCAGGCCCAGGCCAGCCAGCAGCATGGCGTAGGTTTCCGGTTCCGGCACGGCGGCCATCACGGCCACATTGTCGATCACGGCGCCCGAGTAATTGTCGAACGGCGTGCCGGCCTTGGCCGCGCTGGCAAACGACAGCGTCGCCAGGCCCGTGGAGGCGGCAGTGAAGCTCAGGCTGTTGCTGTACAAGGTATTCGAGGCGCCTGCCGTCGAGTAGAAATCCTGCGCCACGCCGCCAAAGCTGACGGCCACGCCCTGGCCTGCCGGACCGTTCGGATTGCGCGCCATGTCAAAGCTCAGGTTATATGTCTGGCCGGCCACGACGCTGAAGCTTTGCGACAGAAAACCGGGGCCTGGCGTGCCCAGCAAGTCGATGCTGTAGCCGTCGATGGCGTTGTAGGCATTGCGGATCAGGTCGACCGAGGAAGCGCCCACGTTCCAGCCCGTAATCGCGGACGAGCCGCTGTTGACGACCTGGAAGCCGCTGGCAAACGTGTAGCCGGGCGCGACGGTTTCGAAGTCGCCATTCGTGATCAGGTTGATGGGGCTGGCGCTGGCGGTGCCGGCTGCAAACAGGGCAAGGACGGCGGCGATGGCGGTGATTTTCATGGTGTGATTTCCTTGCCTTTTTGATAATTAAGTTACCTTAAGTGAAATCATATCTCAGCTTTGATGAAAATCAAAGAACTTTGCAAAAGAATATTGAATTTATCCAAATTGCAACACTCGTTTCAAGCCGCGGACGAAAAAAAGCCACGGCGTCCATCGTCCGCCGTGGCTTTCCCGTGGGCGGAGATGTGCCTCCCCTGCCCGTCTCCTCCTGCCTGCGATAACGGTCAGGCCACCTGCTTGGCCTCGAAAAACTGCTCGTCTTCCGTCGAGCCGTGCAGGGCCGTCGTCGAACTTTGCCCCTGCTGGATGGCCTGCGTCACGGCGTCGAAGTAGCCGGTGCCCACTTCGCGCTGGTGCTTGACGGCCGTAAAACCCTTGTCGGCCGCCGCGAATTCCGCTTCCTGCAATTCCACGAAGGCCGACATCTGCCGGCGCGCATAGCCGTGGGCCAGGTTGAACATGCCGTAATTCAAGGCGTGGAAGCCGGCCAGCGTGATGAACTGGAACTTGTAGCCCATGGCGCCCAGTTCCTTCTGGAATTTGGCGATGGTGGCGTCGTCAAGGTTTTTCTTCCAGTTGAACGAAGGCGAACAGTTGTAGGCCAGCATCTTGCCGGGGAACTTAGCATGCACGGCGTCGGCGAACTTCTTCGCAAACGCCAGGTCGGGCTTGCCCGTTTCGCACCAGACGAGGTCGGCGTACGGCGCATACGCGAGCGCGCGCGCGACGGCCTGGTCGAGGCCCGCGCGGGTCTTGTAAAAGCCTTCCACCGTGCGCTCGCCCGTGCAGAAGGGGCTGTCGTTGTCGTCCACGTCGGATGTCAGCAAATCGGCCGCCTCCGCATCCGTGCGGGCGATGACGAGGGTCGAGGTGCCCATCACGTCGGCCGCCAGGCGCGCCGCCGTGAGTTTTTCCACCGCTTCGCGCGTCGGCACCAGCACCTTGCCACCCATGTGGCCGCATTTCTTCACGGAAGCGAGCTGGTCTTCAAAGTGCACGCCAGCCGCACCCGCGTCTATCATGGCCTTCATCAATTCATAGGCGTTCAGCACGCCGCCAAAGCCCGCTTCCGCATCGGCCACGATGGGCGCGAAGAAGTCGACGTCGTCCTTGCCTTCCGACCATTGAATCTGGTCGGCGCGCAGGAAAGTGTTGTTGATGCGCTTGACGACAGTGGGCACGGAATTGGCCGGGTACAGCGACTGGTCCGGATACATTTCACCGGCATTGTTGGCGTCGCCCGCCACTTGCCAGCCGGACAGATACACGGCTTTCAAGCCCGCCTTGACCTGCTGCATGGCCTGGTTGCCCGTCAGCGCGCCCAGCGCATTGACGAACGGTTCATGCTGCAGCAGCTGCCACAGCTTGTCCGCGCCGCGCCGCGCCAGCGTGTGCTCGACCTGCACGGAGCCGCGCAGGCGCACCACGTCCCCGGCCGTGTAATTGCGTACCACGCCTTGCCAGCGCGGATTGCCGTCCCAGTCTGCCTGCAAGGCTGCTGCCTGCTCTTCACGCGTTGCCATGGTGTTTCTCCTATCGACATGCCAGGTTGGAAGGACGTCCGTTGAGTAAATCATAGGCTGCTTTGCGCGCCGCAGCAACAGTCTTATATAAGACATATAACTTAAAATTTTACATATGAAATCAATTGCTTAATGATGATTTTTCAGGATGCGGAAGAGTATTTCTCTGCATGGGACAGCCACGGGCGTCCCGCCAGTCACGCCATTGCGCCATGTGGAATGCCATCCACGGTGATGAAAAGCGGCGCCTGCCACCAGCATAGCGTCCAGCTCGCCAGTGGATTTGTGCGGCGACAAGCGGCGCAAAAAAAACGCGCCCGAAGGCGCGCATGGCGGATGACAAGATGTGTCCCGCTTAATCGAGTTGCTGGCGCGCCACGAGGATGCCGTCCGCATCGGCATAGATCCAGTCGCCCGGTTGCACGGTCACGCCGCTGACTTGCACGCGCACGTCGCGCTGGCCGGCGCCCGTCTTGTTGCTCTTGCGCGGATGCGTGGCCAGGGCCCGCACGCCGATCTGGCAGACCTGGATTTCCTCGCTGTCGCGGATGCAGCCGTCGACGACGATGCCGGCCCAGCCATTGCTGTCGGCCAGCACGGCCAGCTGGCCGCCCACCAGCGCTCGGCGCAGGCTGCCGCCGCCGTCGATCACCAGCACGTGGCCCTGGCCCGGCGTTTCCAGGGTGCTGCGCACGAGGGCGTTGTCCTCGAACACTTGCAAGGTGGTGGCGGGGCCGCTGAAACGCACGCGCTGGCCGAAGGCGCGGTAGACGGGCGGCAACACGGCCAGGGTGCCGTCGTCCAGCATGGCAGCATGGTCGTCGCACAGGTCGGTGGTGGCAAAAGTCATGCTTACTCCCTCAGTGACAGATGACAACGATTCTATGCCTTTTGCAGCGCCGCGGCACGCGTTTTACCGCCCACGCCGACGGCCGTGGCAATGGCCAGCGCCTGGAACACGCCGATGAAGACGAACAGCAGGGCCGGATGGTTGCCATCCATCAGCGCGCCAAAGAACAGGGGGCCGACGGCCAGGCCGCTGTCGAGACCCGAATACACGACGCCATACACGCGCCCCGTGGCATTCTTCGGCGCCGCCGCGCGTATCATCAGGTCGCGCGACGGCCCCGCCACGCCCGAGGTCAAGCCGATGGCGCCCATCAGCACGACGGCGCCCCAGGCCGGCACGACGGCCATGGCCAGCAGCACGGCCAGCAGCGCGGCGGCGGAAAAGGCGATCGCCACGTTGCGGTCCGGCTGCTTGCTGCGCGCGCCGACGATGCCGCCGGCCAGCATGCCCACGGCCGAAGCCAACATGTAGGCCGTATAGGCGCTGGTGGCCAGCGCCAGGCTCATGCCATACAGCTTGACGAGGGCCACGCTGGCAAAGCTCTGGATGCCGCCCAGGGCGATGGCGGTAATGAAGAAGAAGGCAAAGCACATCCACACGGCGGGCAGGCGTAAGAAGTCCAGCGTGCCTTCGCCACCGGCCGGCTGGCCCGGCGCGGCCTTCTTCAGCGGCTCGGGGCGGATGGCGTGGCGGTTCAGGAACAGGACCAGCAGCACGGCGAACGGCAGCACGGCCGCGCATTGCAGCGCCACCCGCCAGTCATAATTTGTAGCGACATACGTCATGAACAGGGGCGCCAGGGCCCAGCCGATGTTGCCGCTGATGCCATGCACGGAAAAGCCGTAAGCCACGCGGGCCGCCGAGACGCGCTGGTTGAGGATCGTGTAGTCGGCCGGGTGGAACACGCTGTTGCCCATGCCGGCCAGCATGGCGCCCAGCATCAGGGCCGCATAGCTGTGGGCCGTGGACAGGGCCAGCGCCGACACGCCCAGCAGGAAGACGCCGGAAAACAACACGGCGCGCGCGCCGAAACGGTCGACGACGAAGCCGGCCAGCGCCTGCCCCACGCCCGAGATGATGAAAAACACCGTCATCAGCAAGCCCAGCTCCGCATACGACAGGCCGAATGCGGGTTTCAGCCAGACGAACAGGGCCGCAAGGATCAAATGGTAGAAGTGCGACACGCCATGCGCCAGGCCCACCAGGGCGATGACGCGCGCGTCGCTGCGCAACGATGGTGGCACATGCGGCGGCAGGTGCGTTGCCGAGTTTGTTGTTATCATGTCATACCCTGTCTTATACTGGTGAAGCTCAAGTGTATGCAAAATACCATCGTCTGTTTTCCGACAGAACGACATAATTTATCGAATTAAGGCCAAGCTGATGGGTATACCTATCCTCCACCATACTCGCATGTGTCCGCCACGGGAGGCGCCCAGCGCGACCATCCCCGTGACCATGATCGCGCGCGACCTGCAGCCCGATGAATTTCTCTTGCCGCACACCCACCCCTGGGGCCAGGTCACCATGGCGCTGGAAGGCGTGCTGCGCATCACGGCCAACAACAGCAGCTGGGTGCTGCCGCCCATGCGCGCCATCTGGATCGCGCCGAATGTGGAACATGCCGTCACGATACTGGAAAAAACCCGCTTGCGCCCGCTGTGCATCCATGCCGCGCGCGCCCCGTTCACGGGCAGCGACTGCAAGGTACTGGAAGTGTCGAGCCTGCTGCGCCAGCTGATCATGGCGCTGGAACAACTGGATCCGGGCCAGGAACCGGCGCGCGAAGCGCTGCTGGCCGAACTGATACTCGATGAATTGAAGCGCTCGGGCACGCGTCCCATCCGCGTTCCCTTGCCCAGCGACAAGCGCCTGAAGACCCTGTGCGACAGCCTGATCGACAAGCCTGGCCTGAACCAGACGCTGGAACACTGGGCGCAGCTGGTGGGCGCCTCGGAGCGCACCCTGGCGCGGCTGTTCGAACGGGAATTGGGCATGAGTTTCGGCCAGTGGCGCCAGCAGGTGCGCCTGGCGCACGCGGCGCCGCTGATCGCGCGCGGCGTGCCGCTGTCGCAGGTGGCCGAAGAGCTGGGCTACGCCAGCCAGTCGGCCTTTTCCGCCATGTTCAAGAAGACTTTCGGCAGTTCGCCGTCGGCCTTCTTTGCCCAGGGCGACAGGATATGAGTAGCGCAGCAGCGCGCCGATACGGCGCTCAGGGCAAGGCGCGTCGCCGCAGTCCTTAGCCTGGCACGCAAGGCGGCGTGCGCGGCCATGGTGATTTTAGCCGCACCCCAGGCCGGCCAGCGCGCGCTCAGGCCATGAAGTCGAAGAGCGAATTCTTGCCGGTATAACCGGGCAAGGCCGAATTCAAGCCCATCTGTTCCTGCGCCGAATACGCTTTCACCAGTGCCTGCGCCTGCGCCGTCAACGCCTTCGCCAGCACGGCTTTCTTGTTGGTGAGGGTGGTGATTTCCTTGCCCACCGTTTGCACTTCCTTGCGGATGATGCTCGTTTCGCCCGTCAGCTCGCCGATCTTGCTCGCGAACTGGTCGGCCACGCCCTTGCCGTTATTCGTAAACAGCTTGCTGACGGCATCGGGATCGGCCGCGATGGCCGCCTTCAGCTTTTTCTCGTCGAGCACCAGCTCGCCGCTCTTGCCCAGGGTCACGCCAGCGCTGCCGAGAACGGAGGCGGGCACGCCCGTGCTGGCCGTGCGCAGCACCTGTTCCATCTGCGAACGCACCTGGCCCAGCGCCGTATCGGATTTCAAGTCGCCCTGCTGCAGGCTCTGCAGCTTGCTGTTGAGTTCATTGTAGGCGGTGACGAAACTGGCCACGTTGCTGGCGATCTGGCTGCTGTCCTTGGCAATGACAAGGTCCGTCGTGCCCTTCTTCTTCAGTTCGATGGTGGCGCCTTCGATGGCCGTCGTCAGGGTGTTCGTGGCGCTCTTGACTTCCTTGCCATCGACGGTCAGCAGCGCGTCTTGCGCGGCCACCGTCTGCTGCATGCCCTTGGCCGAGCCCGGCGCATACGCGAGCAGGTTGCTGACGGCCGCGTCGCCGGCCACGCTGATGCGCATGCTGCTGTCGGCGCCGCTCTTGCCGTTCAGCGCCAGCGAATAGCCATCCGGTCCCTTGACGACGCTGGCGTCGATGCCCTGCTGCTTGAGCGCGGCGGCGATGCCGTCCAGGCTATTGTTGCTGCTGTCGATGGTGAGCGAAATGATCTTGCCGCCGCCGGGCGTGAATTGCTTGCCGTCGACCGTGCCCAGTTCGATCTTGACCAATGCCGGCGCGCCCGTGCCGATCGGCGTCGTCGACGACTTCTGCGCCCCGCTGAGCAGGGTCTGGCCCTGCGCCAGCTGCTTGACGTTCAGCTCGTGGCTGCCGCTGGCGGCCTTGTCGGTGGTGGTGGCGCTGAGCACATCCTTGGCGCTCGGCGTGGCCGAGGTGGCCAAGCCGCTGCCGGACATGTTCTTGGCCACGGTCTGGAATTTCGCCAGCGCCGACTGCAGCTGGCCCAGGCCCGAGAACTTGGCCTGGTCGCGCGCCAGCGAGGCGTTGAGCTTGACCACGCCCGTGTTCTGCGACTGCATCTGGCGCTCGACCTTGGCATACACGTCGGCCGAAATATTGCCCTGCGTGGTCTGCTGCGTATTGTTGGTGTAGGCCCTGCTGTTGATAGTCGAATTAAACATGGTGGCTTTTCATCCGGTGAGGGGGTGCGCCCACGGATCGGCATGACCGTGCGCGGCGTCGACAAGAGATGAGGCGGCAAACGCTCATGCGCGGCAGCGTCGTCTCTACTGATTGATAATTATGCAGCATGGCCAAAAGATCAAAACAGCGAGCAGAGCCATGTTTACCGCAGTGCATTGCCTTTGCACCATTTTAGCGCATTTCTACAGCGCCGCCGCTTGTGCGCAGGCCGATGGCGCGGCTAGCGCATGAACTTGGAAATGGCGCTGCTGACGGCCATGTCCAGGTGCTGGAAAGTGAGTCCCACCTTGAAACCGGCACTGCTGAAAATGCAATGCGACACGGACGTGCGCGCCTCGATGATATGCGCCTTGCCATCGTAAAACAGCTCGAACAGCACCTTGCCCTGCTTGCCTGTCGGCACCGGGTCGGCCACGACGGCCGACATGCCGCCCGGCCCCACGTCGAGCGTGCGCGCCGCCACGGGGCCCGCGCCATCCATCACCAACATTGCCTTGGCACGCAATATCTTGCGTGCGCCCTGCCTTTGCTCAACTGACACTGTATTCCGCTTCTCTATCAATTCATGGTCGACGCGGATTCACGAGGTGAATCCATCGGACAAATATTATAGTTCTAAACGGAAATTTAGTTTGACTTGTCTCAAGCTTGGCATTTAAACCATACCAACTTTTACTCGTGGTCGCGCAGCTTGTTGAACGCTTCGTCGATGCGCTCCACGCCGATGACCTTGATGCCGTCGATGGCTTGCTTCGGCAAGTTCGACTTGGGCACCACGGCCAGGGTAAAGCCCAGCTTGGCCGCTTCGCGCAAGCGCTCCTGGCCCCGCGGCGCGGGACGGATTTCGCCGGCCAGGCCCACTTCGCCAAACACGACGAGCCCGCGCGGCAGCGGCTTGTTGCGCATCGACGAGTTAATCGCCAGCAACACCGCCAGGTCGGCCGCCGGTTCCGTGATCTTGACGCCACCGACTGCGTTGATGAAGACATCCTGGTCGAAGGCGGCGATGCCCGCATGGCGGTGCGCCACGGCCAGCAACATGGCCAGGCGGTTTTGTTCGAGGCCGACGGACAGGCGGCGCGCATTCGGCAAGTGGCTGGTGTCGACGAGGGCCTGGATTTCCACCAGCAGTGGACGCGTGCCTTCCTGCGTCACCATCACGCACGAACCCGGCACCTGGTTGTCGTGCTGCGACAGGAACAGGGCGGACGGGTTCGACACGCCCTTCAAGCCCTTTTCCGTCATGGCGAACACGCCCAGCTCATTGACGGCGCCGAAACGGTTCTTGATGGCGCGCACGAGGCGGAAGCTGGAATGGGCGTCGCCCTCGAAATACAGCACCGTGTCGACGATGTGCTCGAGCACGCGCGGGCCGGCCAGCGCGCCCTCCTTCGTCACGTGGCCCACCAGAATGATGGTCACGCCCGTCTGCTTGGCCGCGCGCGTGAGCTGCGCGGCACACTCGCGCACCTGCGCCACGGAACCGGGCGCCGAGCTGAGGGCGTCCGAATACACGGTCTGGATCGAGTCGATGACCACCACTTCCGGCTTCAGGTCGGCCAGCGTGGCGAGGATCTTCTCGAGTTGGATCTCGGCCTGCAGCTTGAGTTCCTTGGCGTCGATGACGAGGCGCTTGGCGCGCAGGGCGATCTGCGCGCCCGATTCCTCGCCGCTCACATACAGCACGCGCTTGTGGTGCGACATGTTCGCCAGCGCCTGCAGCAGCAGGGTCGACTTGCCGATGCCGGGATCGCCGCCGATCAGCACGACGCCGCCCGCCACCATGCCGCCCCCCAGCACGCGGTCGAATTCCTCGATGCCCGTGCCGAAACGGGGTACGTCGATGGCGTCGATATCGTCGAGCGACAGCACGGGCGCCGTCTGCGCCAGCGACATGTGCTGCGGATTCGAATAGCGGTTGTTGCCGCCCGTCTCGGGCACGGTTTCCACCATGGTATTCCACTGGTTGCACGAGGTGCATTGCCCCATCCATTTATTGCTGATGGCGCCGCAATCGCTGCAGGTGTAGATGGTCTTGACTTTTGCCATGGTGTACTTTGCCCGGTAAGGTGAAACTGCTGTCTATATATACAGTATATACAAACAGCGCCTTCGCGTCACTGTTGCCTCACCCTTCGGTCACGGGCACGCGCGGCGCCAGTGCGCACATCAGCTCGTAGCCGATGGTGCCGGCGGCCAGCGCCACCTCGTCGATCGGCATGCCCTGCCCCCATAAGGTCACGCTGCTGCCCACCCGTGCGCCGGGCACGGGCGTGAGGTCGACCATCAGCATGTCCATCGACACCCTGCCGATGAGCACGGTGCGCACGCCGTCGACCAGCACGGGCGTGCCCTCGGGCGCGTGGCGCGGATAGCCGTCCGCGTAGCCGCAGGCCACCACGCCCACCTTGACGTTGCCGGCCGCCTCGTAGCGGCTGCCATAGCCGACCACCTCGCCCGCGGCGATATCCTGGATGCCGATGATGCTACTGCGCAAGGTCATGGTGGGCAGCAAGCCGAATGCCTGCGCCGACGTGCCGCCGGGGGCGCCGCTGGGCGTGCCGCCGTACAGCATGATGCCGGGGCGCACCCAGTCGCTGTCGAGCCGGTGCAGCAGCAAGCCGGCCGAATTGCACAGGCTGCGCGGCAAGGGCGTGCCTATGCTGGCCGCGCCCGCCTCGAAGCGCAGCATCTGCTGCGCCAGCGGCATGCGCGTGGGCGCCGCTTCGTCCGCATTGGCGAAATGCGTCATCAGGGTGATCGTGCCGACATGCGGCATGGCGCGCAGGCGCGCATACGCGGCGGCCACGGCCTGCGGGGTGAAACCCAGGCGGTTCATGCCCGTATTCATTTTCAGCTGCACGTCGATGGGCCGCGGCAGGCGCGCCGCTTCCAGCATGGCGATCTGTTCAACACAGTGCACGCTGCCGCTCAAGCCGTACTGCGCCATGACAGGCAAGTCGCTGGCGTCGAAAAATCCTTCCAGCAGCAAGATGGGCTTGGTCCAGCCCAGTTCGCGCAAGCGCACGGCGTAATCGACCTCGACCAGCGCCAGGCCATCGGCGTGCGCAAAGCCCCGCATCGCCCGCTCCAGGCCATGGCCATAGGCATTCGCCTTCACCACGGCCCAGACCTTCGCGCCTTGCGCGCAGGCGCGGGCACGCGCCAGATTATGTTGCATGGCATCGAGATGGATGGTGGCGATCAGGGGCCTGGGCATATGCGTCGTTCACGGCAGGTGGGAAAGCCGTATTTTACCGGATGGGCCGGACGCGGGTCGGCAGGCGTGCACGATGGTCGCACACGACAGTATTTATAAAATGCTCATATGTATGTGTATTTTTCTACGGCAGAAAAATTAAGCTTCGCTTAGGCAAGACGATGCAAAGCGGGCCCGTCCAAACTTGGGGTTTGCCGTTTTTTCGTGGTATAAAGCAAGCCAGATATGATTTCAGGCATTCCAGAATGAATCGTGGTTTTTATACCATCATGGCGGCGCAGTTCTTTTCCTCGCTGGCAGATAACGCCCTCTTTTTTGTCGCCGTCGATTTATTGGTGTCCATGAAATCCCCGGCGTGGATCACGCCGCTGCTCAAACTGTCGTTCGTGCTGTTCTACGTGCTGCTGGCCGCCTTCGTCGGCGCCTTCGCCGACGCCCTGCCTAAAGGCAAGGTCATGTTCATCGCCAACATGGTCAAGATCTTTGGCTGCGCCCTCGTCTTTTTCCACGTGCACCCGCTGCTGGCCTACGCCGTCGTCGGCTTTGGCGCGGCCGTGTACTCGCCCGCCAAGTACGGCATCCTGACGGAATTGCTGCCGCCGGAAAAGCTGGTGGCGGCGAATGGCTGGATCGAAGGCTTGACCGTCACCTCCATCATCCTCGGCACCGTCATGGGCGGCGCGCTCGTCAGCGGCCACGTGTCCGACATGCTGCTGTCCTTCGACTTCCCGCTGATCGACACGGGCATCACCAACAAGACGGAAGCGGCCCTGTGCGTGGTGGTTGGCATCTACATCCTCGCCACGCTGGCCAACCTGAAGATTCCCGACACGGGCTGCGTGTATCCGCACCAGGAACGCAATCCTATCAAACTGATTACCGATTTTGCCAATTGCTATTCCATCCTGTGGAAAGACAAGCTGGGCCAGATCACCCTGGCCGTGACGACCCTGTTCTGGGGCGCCGGCGCCACCTTGCAGCTGATCGTGCTGGAATGGGCCAAGCAATCCTTGAATATGCCGTTCGACAAGGCGACCAGCCTGGTGGGCGTGGTCGCCATCGGCGTGGCGGCCGGCGCCGTGCTGTCGGCCCGCTTCATTCCGCTGCGCAAATCGCTGACCGTCATTCCGCTCGGCATCGCCATGGGCGTGATCGTCATGATGATGACGCAAGTGCATTCCGTGTGGATCGCCTACCCGCTGCTGATACTGATCGGCGCCCTGTCCGGCTTCTTCGTCGTGCCGATGAACGCCCTGCTGCAACACCGCGGCCACGTGCTGATGAGCGCAGGCCATTCGATCGCCGTGCAGAACTTCAATGAAAACCTGTCCATTTTGACCATGCTGGCCGTGTATTCCATCATGATCCGCCTGCACCTGCCGCTGAACATCATCATCACCCTGTTCGGCCTGTTCGTCGCCGGCACCATGTACATGATCATGCGCAAGCACAAGCTGAACCAGGCCGAACACGACAATCTGTCGCTGATTGGCGAGCAAAAACATTAAGCAATGTGGCGTCGGATTACGCGCTACGCGCTAATCCGACCTACCGCGCTAATCCGACCTACGTAACTGAGCACCATAATCTGTCGTTGATTGGCAAGCAGAAACACTGAAACACTCAACCCAAGCCAAGGATGGGGTCAGACCATCAGGGTCGAACCCCGGATTTCGTATTGGATTCAGAGTTTTAAATCGGTAAGCCACCTGCCAGCCGTCGCGCGGCAGCCTGCGCCGTCCAATCCTCGGGCACGACAAAGCCCCTCGCGCGCTCCACTTCCCAACCTTCGATATTATCCACCTGCGCCACCATCACCGGTTGCGCCAGATCAAACAACTGCGCTTGCAAGGCGGCCGCATCGAGCACCGCCACGTCGCGGCCCTTGAACGGTGCCAGCCACTGCAGGCGCGGCAGGACGACATAGCGCTGTCCCGCCAGCTGTGCCGGCGTGCACCAGAAGCCATGACCATGCTCCAGGGAAATGCCGTCGATGCGGGGCGCCGTGCCGGGAGCGTAGAACAGCCAGCCCTTGACGAGCGCCTGCGCCGCGCGCACCGGTTGCGCCAGCAAGCTTTGCGCGGCCGGATGGCGGGACAGGGCCAGCTGCTTGTCGAGTATCTTGCGCATCTTCAAGCCCAAGGTATCGGCCAGGTTGGGGCCGATCAAGTGGTTGAAAATACCGGGATCGGGCGCGCCTTCGAGCAGGTAGAACTTGGTGGCAAATTCCCAGTGCAGCAAGGAATTGCCGTCGCCATCCATGTTTTTCAGCAGGAAGTCGAACTCGCCCACGGTGTCGTTGCGGTTGACCTGCACTTGCAAGCCGTGGGCTTGCAATACGCCATGTTGCTCAAAATAAAAGGCCAGCAGCTTTTCAGCATACAGGCCCAGGCGGGAATAGAATCGCGGCCCCAGCGCCGCTTCGAGCGGCGCCGGCTCCACCTGCAGTGCGTCCAGCCATGCGGCCACGGCGGGCGTGAGCGGCCCCAGGCTGGCGATGCGCCCGCCCCAGTGGGCGCTGGCCGGGGCCAGCAAGTCGGGCGAGTCGAGCAGCCAGGCCAGCGCCCGCACGTGGGGGCGGGTCAGGTGCCCCCAGCGCTGCTCGAAACGGGCCTGGAAGCTGTCGCTGGCCGTGTCAGCCGCGGGCATGCGTGCTTTTCGCCAGGCACAGGTCGGCCCAGGCGCGCGCCTTGGCCTTGCCCGTCTCGTCCTGCAACAGCATTTCCGGATGGAAGGTCGCCACGACGGCAGCATTGCCCAGCTGGCGCACCTTGCCGCGCACGGGTTTTTCGCCCGGCGTGATGCCGGCGGCAGCCATCGAACCGAGCGTGACGATGGTGCGCGGTTGCAGCAGGGCCAGTTCGCGCTCGAAATACGGCCGGCAAGCGGCAGACTCGGCCTCTGTCGGCAAGCGTTCCTGTCCCGCATCATCGAGCGGACGGCATTTCAGCAAGTGGGTAATATACACATCGCGCCCCGCATCGACGGCGATGGCTTTCAGCATATTGTCGAGCAACTGGCCTTGTTCGCCCGGCAAGGCGCGCCCTTCCCGCTCTTCCGCACGCGAGGGGCTGCTGGCCAGCATCAGCCAATCGCCCTGGCGGTCGCCACGGCCCATGACGACGCCCTTGCGCGTCTTGCACAGGTCGCAGCGCGCGCATTTGGCCACGGCCGCCGTCAAGCCTTCCCAGTCGAGGGCGGCGATGTCGGCGTCGCTCAGCTGCCTGGCGGGCGGCGGCGCGGGCGCGTCGTCGAACCAGGCCGTGTCGTCCGGCGCGGCGGCTGGAACGGGCACGACGGCAACGGCGACCGGTGCCATCTCTGCCACATCCGCCACGACGGCCACCTCGGCAGGCACCGCAGCCACGGGCGCAGGCGCTTCGGCTGGCGGCGTTGCGGCCACCGGCACGGGGACGGGGACGGGTGCCGGCACCGTCACGGGCGCGGCAACCTCCACTGTGGCAACGATGTCCGCCAGCGCTGCTTCGGCGGCCTCGGGCGCGGCGCCCTGGCGCAGGCGCCACAGGGGGCCGACGCCCATTTCATCGAGGAAAACGGCGCTGCGGCTCATAAGGTATAACGCATCACGATGGCGTCCTCACGTTGCGAGTTACTGGCCGGATAGTATCCCTTGCGCCGGCCTATCTGTGCAAATCCATAGCGCTGGTAAATATCGAGCGCGCGCACATTCGACGGGCGCACTTCCAGCAGCATCGATTCCATGCCCAGCTGGCGCGCGCAGGCGCAGGCCTGGTTCAGCAGGAAACGGCCCAGCCCCTGGCCCTGAATGGCGCCGTCGACGGCCACGTTGAGCAAATGCGCCTCGTCGACGACCAGCATCAGCAGGAAGTAGCCGAGCAAGGTGCCATCCACGTCGCGCAAGACCCAGGCCGGGTAACCGCTCTGCAGCGAATCGACAAAGTTGCCATGCGTCCAGGGATGCGGATATACGCGCTGCTCCAGCGCCAGCACTTCGGCCAGGTCCGCTTCGCCCATCGGCTGATAGTCGAGGCGCAGCAAGTCCCAGCCGGCTGCGCTGTCGGCCTGCGTTACCGCGTCCTTGCCCGCCTCCCTCATTGCACGGACTCCGCGGCCGCCTTGGCGGCCTGCATGTCCAGGCGTTCGGCGCTCGTGTAGGCGATCTTGTTGCGCAAGTACAAAGGCTGGGCATCGGCCGCCTTCACGACGTGGCCGGCGGCAAAAGCAATGCGCGCCAGCTGCGCCACCTGCACGGCGTGCGGCATGATGGCGGCATCGGCAGTGGCGGCGCAGGGCAGCGCGGCCAATGCCTCGGCATACGCCGTGAAGCCATTGCCGCAGCCGGCGACGTCGCCCTGCGGCGCCACGCCGGCCGGCGCGCTCAGGGCCGGCGGCAAGATGGCTTGCAAGCCATCCTGGCAATCGTATTGCGCCCAGTACACTTCACCCATGCGGGCGTCGAGCACGGTTACGATGCGTTGCGCGCCATGCTGCTGATGGCACGCGAGCGCCATCGCATCAAGGGTGACGACGGGCACGACGGGCAGGCTGGCGCCATAGGCCAGGCCTTGCGCGATGCCGCATGCCGTGCGCACGCCCGTAAACGAGCCGGGGCCGGAGCCATAGGCGATGGCATCGACCTCGGCCAGGGTCACGCCCGCTTCGGCCAGCAGTTCTTGCACCATCGGCAAGATGGACTGGGAATGGGTGCGCACGCCCGAGGAAGAGCGGGACAGGACGGCATCGCCGCGCAGCAGGGCGCAAGACGCGAGTTCCGACGAAGTTTCAATAGCAAGCAGGGTGGGAAGTAAGGTAGACATAGCGTATTTTACCCTGCCGCGCCATGGCGCGGCACTCCCCGGCGCGGCAAGGCCGTGATGGGCAGGCGGCGCGCCGGGGCTGGCAGGACCTGGCATGAACCGGGCCCGGCGCCAGCCATGGCCACGAGGCCGGCACCAGCCGCAGCCAAGGCCAAGGCATCGCCCTGCCAGGCCCCGCTTGCACAGCCCATGCGCGAGGACGGCTATAATAAAAGGCTGAGCCGATTTATTTGACCTGCGTCATTGCGCCGTGCCGGCCATGATCGGCGACACCATCATTCCACTCTTGCCCTGGTCCGCTCCGTGAATCCACTTCTTGCTAAACTGCAACCATATCCGTTTGAAAAGCTGCGCCAGCTGTTTGCCGGCGTGACGGTCAATCCCGACTACGCGCCCATCAGCCTGGGCATGGGCGAGCCCAAGCATCCGACGCCAGCCTTCATCGAGCAGGCATTGACGGACAATATCCATGGCCTGGCCAGCTATCCGACCACCATCGGTTCGGAAGCCTTGCGTACCGCCATTGCCGGCTGGCTCGAGCGCCGCTATGGCATCCCCAAGCTCAATCCTGCCACGCAAATCCTGCCCGTGAACGGTTCGCGCGAAGCGCTGTTTGCGCTGGCGCAAACGGTGATCGATCCGTCGGCCGGCTCGCTCGTGATCAGCCCGAATCCGTTTTACCAGATCTATGAAGGCGCGGCCTACCTGGCCGGCGCCGAACCGTATTTCGTCAATTCCGACCCGGCGCGCAATTTCGGCTGCGATTACGACAGCGTGCCCGCGTCCGTGTGGGAAAAGGTCAAGCTGCTGTTCCTGTGTTCGCCGGGCAACCCGACGGGCGCCGTCCTGAGCCTGACGGACTGGGAACACCTGTTCGCCCTGTCCGAGCGCCACGACTTCGTCATCGCCGCCGACGAGTGCTATTCCGAGATTTACCACGGCGACACGCCCCCGCTGGGCGCGCTGCAGGCGGCGCACATGCTGGGCCTGTCCACCATCGAGCGTCCATATGCGCGCCTGGTGGTGTTTTCCAGCCTGTCGAAGCGCTCGAACGTGCCGGGCATGCGCTCGGGCTTTGTCGCCGGCGACGCGGAAGTGCTGAAAAAATTCCTGCTGTACCGAACCTACCACGGCGGCGCCATGAGCCCCGCCGTGCAGGCGGCCTCCGTCGCGGCCTGGAACGACGAAACCCATGTCGAGGAAAATCGCGCCAAGTACCGCGCCAAGTTCGACGCCATCACGCCGCTGCTGCAAACGGTGATGGACGTGCAACTGCCGGACGCCGGCTTCTACCTGTGGGCCGACGTCAGCCGCACGGGACTGTCCGACACGCAATTCGCGCAACGCCTGTACGCCGAATATAATGTCACGGTATTGCCTGGCAGTTACCTGGCGCGCGACGCGCACGGCATCAATCCGGGCCGCAACCGCATCCGCATGGCCCTCGTGGCCGAAACGGCCGAAGGGCTGGAAGCGGCGCTGCGCATAGTAAAATTCTGCCAGCAGCTTTCCGCATCCGCATCAATCAACTAAACAAGACATCATCATGAGCCAACAACTGCAAAACATCATCGACCAGGCCTGGGAAAACCGCGCCGAGATCAATCCGGGCAACGGCACTGCCGAACTGCGCGACGCCGTCGCCCACGTCATCAATGGCCTGGACAACGGCAGCATCCGCGTAGCGGAAAAAACCACGGGCGACTGGGTCGTCAACCAGTGGGTCAAGAAAGCCGTGCTGCTGTCGTTCCGCCTGGAAGACAACGTCGTCCTGCCATCGGATGGCACGATGCAGTTCTACGACAAGGTGCCGACCAAGTTCGCCAACTACACGAAGGAAGACTTCGCCAAGGGCGGTTTCCGCGTGGTGCCGCCAGCCGTCGCCCGCCGCGGCAGCTTCATCGCCAAGAACGTCGTGCTGATGCCGTCCTACGTCAACATCGGCGCCTACGTCGATGAAGGCGCCATGGTCGACACCTGGGCCACCGTCGGTTCCTGCGCGCAGATCGGCAAGAATGTCCACCTGTCCGGCGGCGTCGGCATCGGCGGCGTGCTCGAGCCCATGCAAGCGAACCCGACCATCATCGAAGACAATTGCTTCATCGGCGCCCGCTCGGAAATCGTCGAAGGCGTGATCGTCGAGGAAAACTCGGTCATCTCGATGGGCGTCTACATCGGCCAGTCGACCAAGATCTACGACCGCGCCACGGGCGAAGTCACCTACGGCCGCGTGCCAGCCGGCTCCGTCGTGGTGTCGGGCAACCTGCCATCGGAAGACGGCAAGTACTCGCTGTACTGCGCTGTGATCGTCAAGCGCGTGGATGCGAAGACCCGCGCCAAGACCGGCATCAACGAGTTGCTGCGCGGAATTTAATCACTGCGCCGCAAGGCGCACGCCATACCCCGGATGTCCCGCTCTGGCGGGACATTTTCATTTCCGGTACGCAACTTCAATCGTCCCGCCCCCGCCTTCCATCCTGTCCTATACTGGATGGCATGAATACACCTCCCGTATTGATCGTCGGCGCCGGCCCTACCGGCCTCATGCTTGCCTTGCGCCTGGCGCGCCATGGCGTCGATTGCCGCATCATCGACAAAAATAGCGGACCGGGCCAGGCGTCGCGGGCCATGGCCGTGCATGCGCGCACCCTGGAGTTTTACCAGCAGCTGGGCTTTGCCGACGAGCTGGTCAGCCTCGGCATCAAGATCAATGCGGCGCACATCCACGAAGGCGGCGAGGAACTGGTGAAACTGACGCTGGGCGAGATCGGCGAAGGCCTGAGCCCCTATCCCTTCGTGCTGAGCCTGCCCCAGGACGAACATGAACGTTTTCTTATCAGCAAGCTGGCGGCGGCCGGCGTGCACGTGGAATGGAACCTCACGCTGGACCTGTGGACGCAGGACGATAGCGAAGTGCAAGCCATTCTATTGAAAGATGGCGAACGCCAATATTGCACGTTTGACTATATCTGCGGCTGCGACGGCGCCCGCAGCGCCGTGCGCACGATCGCCGGCGTGGACTTTTCCGGCGGCACCTATGACCACCTGTATTACGTGGCCGATGCGCAGGTGGCCGGCGGCAACACGGATTTGCACGCCCACCTGGGCGCGAATTCCTTCGCCCTGATGCTGCCCGTGCGCACCAGCGGCATGCAACGCCTGATCGGCATCCTGCCCGACCGCCCGGAAGGCGCGCCCGCGCCCGTCTTCGACGACGTGCGCGCCGACGTGGAAACCCTGCTGGGAGCCCAGGTCGAGCACGTCAACTGGTTTTCCACGTATAAAGTGCATCACCGGGTGGCCGGGCAATTTCGCCAGCGGCGCTGCTTCCTCCTCGGCGACGCGGCGCACTTGCACAGCCCCGTCGGCGGCCAGGGCATGAACACGGGCCTGGGCGACGCCGTCAACCTGGCGTGGAAACTGGCGCAAAAGCTGCACGGCCAGAGCAACGACGCCCTGCTCGACACCTATGAAAGCGAGCGCATCGTCTTCGCGCGCCGCCTCGTCGCCACCACCGACCGCGCCTTCCAGGCCATCGTCGCGCAAGGCATGGCCGGGCAATTCCTGCGGCGCTGGCTGGTGCCGCACGCGCTGCCCTTCCTGTCCGGCTTCGAGCGCGCGCGCCGTTTGCTGTTCAAGACGGTATCGCAAATCCAGATCAGCTATGAAGACAGCGCCCTGTCCGCCGGCTACGCGGAACACTTGCGCGGCGGCGACCGCCTGCCGTGGTTCTCCGATGGCACGCAAGACAATTTCACGGCCCTGCGCAGCATGGATTGGCAATTGCATATCTATGGCGAGCCGGCGCCCGAACTGCTGGACGAGGCGCGTGTGCTCAAACTGCCCGTGCATTGCTATACCTTCAACGTGGCCGCCAAGCTGGCCGGACTGGGCCGCGACGCCGCCTACCTGGTGCGCCCCGACGGCCATATCGCGCTGGCCCTGCACCTGCAGGAAAGCGGCGCCCTGCGCGCCCTGGCCTTGCGCCTGGGCCTGCATTTCGGTGCGCCAGAGATGGGCAAGGCGGCGCCGCGGCCCGTGTAGGGGAATCCCCGGAACATGTTGCAGCGCCGCATCGGCTGCACATCGACTGTATAATGACGGCTAACATCGCATATCGTGCTGGCGCAAGCGCCGCGATCAAGCGAACCGCATTCATTCCCCGTTAGCACTATCACTATGACCATTACACTCTACGGTATCCCCAACTGCGATACCGTCAAAAAGGCCCGCACCTGGCTGGCCGCGCAGCAACTCGACTTCGCCTTCCACGACTTCAAGAAACAGGGCCTGGAACGGGCCACCGTGGAAGCGTGGCTGCAGCAGCTGCCGTGGGATGTGCTGGTCAACAGGAAAGGCACGACCTGGCGCGCCCTGTCCGACGAGCGCAAGGCATCGATCACCGACGCGGCCAGCGCCCTCGAGCTGATGCTGGAAAACCCGTCCATCATCAAGCGCCCCGTGCTGGACAAGGATGGCCAGTTCAGCGTGGCGTTTTCCGATACGCAGTACAAGACCATTTTTTCAGTTTAAACCCGCCACCTGCAAGGCTGGGGCGCCCCCAAGGGTACGACCCCGCTCTACACCATGACCACCTCCAAAACCCTCGCCCTGACCGAAAAACTGATCGCCCTGTCCTCGGTCACGCCCGATGACAAGGGCTGCCAGCAGCACCTGATCGATATCCTCACGCCGCTGGGCTTTGCCTGCGAGACGATACAGTCGAACGACGTCACCAACCTGTGGGCGCGCCGCGGCACGACGTCGCCCGTGTTCGTCTTTGCCGGCCATACGGACGTGGTGCCGACCGGCCCCGTCGAGCAATGGCGCTCGCTGCCATTCATTCCCACCCACCGCGACGGCAAGCTGTACGGCCGTGGCGCGGCCGACATGAAGACTTCGATCGCCGCGATGGTAGTTGCCTGCGAGGAATTCATCGCCGCCACGCCCGAGCACACGGGCTCGATCGCCTTTCTGATCACGAGCGACGAGGAAGGCCCGGCCACGGACGGCACCGTCATCGTCTGCGACAAGCTCAAGGAACGTGGCGAACGGATCGACTATTGCCTGGTGGGCGAACCGACGTCGAGCGCGCAGCTGGGCGACATGATCAAGAATGGCCGCCGCGGTTCGCTGTCGGGCCGGCTGACGATCAAGGGCGTGCAAGGCCATATCGCCTACCCGCACCTGGCGCAGAACCCCATCCACGAAGCGGCGCAGGCGCTGGCCGACCTGGTCGAGGAAAAATGGGACGCAGGCAACGAATATTACCTGCCGACGTCATGGCAAATGTCCAACATCAACGCGGGCACGGGCGCCAACAACGTGATTCCGGGCGACATGGTGATCGATTTCAACTTCCGCTTTTCCACGGCCAGCACGGCGGAAAGCCTGCAGGAGCGCGTCCACGCCATCCTCGACAAGCATGACTTGCAATACGATTTGCAATGGACCCTGAGCGGCCAGCCCTTCCTCACGCCGCGCGGCACCCTCTCCGACGCGCTGTCGTCCGCGATCCACGCGGAAACGGGCATCACGACGGAGCTGTCGACCACGGGCGGCACCTCGGATGGCCGGTTTATCGCGCAGATCTGCCCCCAAGTGATAGAATTCGGGCCGCCCAATGCCAGTATTCACAAGATCGACGAGCACATCGAACTGCGCCACATCGATCCCCTGAAAAATATTTACCGGCGTACGCTGGAGCATTTGCTGCCCGTCTGAATGAATACCGAGGCCCGTCACGGCGGGCCAGAACACCGTCTTTTCGAGAATGCCATGACCCCGAACCCGTTTTCCACGCCACGCGACCTGCTGCGCTACGCCGTCACCCGTTTCAACACCGCCAAGCTGTTTTTCGGCCACGGCAGCGCCGAAGCGTTCGACGAAGCGGCCTATCTGATCCTGCACACCTTGAAGTTGCCGCTCGACAAACTCGAACCCTTCCTCGACGCCAAACTGCTGCCGTCGGAAGTGGCCAGCGTGATGAGCGTCATCGACCGCCGCAGCATTGACCGCGTGCCGGCCGCCTACATCACCAAGGAAGGCTGGCTGGGCACCTACAACTTCTACGTCGACGAGCGCGTGATCGTGCCCCGCTCCTTCATCGCCGAACTGATCCCTGAATACTTCTCACCGTGGGTGGCGGAACCGGAAGCCGTGGAAAACATCCTGGAACTGTGCACCGGCTCGGGCTGCCTGTCGATCATGATGGCCGACGCCTTCCCGAACGCCCAGGTCGACGCCGTGGACATTTCCGCCGACGCGCTGGCCGTGGCCAAGCGCAACGTCGACACCTACAAGCTGCAGGACCGCGTCACCTTGATCGAATCGGACCTGTACGCGAACGTGCCGGCCAAGAAATACGACTTGATCATCAGCAACCCGCCGTACGTGAATTCCGCCTCGATGGGCGCCCTGCCGCAGGAATACCTGGCCGAACCGCAGATCGCCCTCGACGGCGGCAGCGACGGCATGGACCTGGTGCGCAAGATCATCGCCGGCGCGGCCGAGCGCCTGACGGACGACGGCATCCTGATGATTGAAATCGGCAACGAACGCGCATACGCGGAAGCGGCCTTCGGCGAGCTGGGCCTGACCTGGCTGACGACGAGCGCCGGCGACGACATGGTCTTCCTGCTGACGGCCGAGCAGTTGAAGCTGGTTTAATGGAATTGGTAGGTCGGATTAGCGTAGCGTAATCCGACATGCCTGTGCGGCACCCGTCGGATTACGCCCTGCGGACTAATCCGACCTACACGATGTTTTTACGGCGGGGGTCAAAGCCCAGCCTTTACAAAGAAAAAAATGATACGTTTCCTACAAGTAAGCCTGATGCGCGGCATCAAACCGTTGCTCGAACAAGTCGACGTCACCCTCAACCCGGGCGACAAGATCGGCCTGATCGGCGCCAATGGCGCGGGCAAATCGAGCCTGTTCGCGATGATGCGCGGCGAGCTGCACCCTGACCAGGGCGAGATCGATTTCCCGGCCAAGTGGCGCGTGGCTTACGTGGCGCAGGAAACGCCGCCGCTGGACCGCGCCGCGCTCGACTACGCGATCGACGGCGACGTCACCCTGCGCAAGCTGGAAGCGGAGCTGGCGCGCCTGGAATCGGAACCGGCAACGTCGGAAAACGGCATCGCCATCGGCGAAATCTACAGCGCGATGGCCGATGCCGACGCCTACACGGTGCAGTCGCGCGGCGAGCAGTTGCTGCTGGGCCTGGGCTTTACCCTGGACCAGATGCAGCAACCGGTGGCCAGCTTCTCCGGCGGCTGGCGCATGCGCTTGAACCTGGCGCAGGCGCTGATGTGCCCGTCCGACCTGCTGCTGCTCGATGAACCGACCAACCATCTGGACCTGGACGCCATCATCTGGCTGGAAGACTGGCTGAAACGCTACGCCGGCACCCTGCTGATCATTTCCCATGACCGCGACTTCCTCGACGAAGTGGTCAACGTGGTCGTGCATATCGACGAGCGCAAGCTGAAACGCTACTCGGGCAACTACTCGAGCTTCGAGCGCCAGCGCGCGGCGCAGATGATCCTGGCCGCCGGCGCGCTGGAAAAGCAGCAGCGCAAGCGCGCCCACCTGGAATCGTTCGTCAACCGCTTCAAGGCGCAAGCCTCGAAGGCGCGCCAGGCGCAAAGCCGCATGAAGGCGCTGGCGAAGATGGAAGAGCTGGCGCCATTGCGCGCCGCCGCCGAATTCTCGTTCGAATTCCGCGAGCCGCTGAGCGCGCCGAACCCGCTGCTGGTGATGGAAGACGTCGATGCGGGCTACAAGATCGAAAACGAAGCGACGGGCGAAATCACGCACAAGACCATCGTCAACGGCATCAAGTTTTCGCTGCAGATCGGCCAGCGCATCGGCCTCTTGGGCCAGAACGGCGCCGGCAAGTCGACCCTGATCAAGACCATCGCCGGCGAGCTGATGCCTTTGAACGGCGACGCCACCATGGGCAAGGGCCTCAACATCGGCTACTTCGCCCAGCACCAGGTGGAAATGCTGCGCCATGACGAATCGCCGCTGTGGCATCTGGCCAAGATCGCGCCGACCGTGCGCGAACAGGAGCTGCGCAACTTCCTCGGCGGCTTCAACTTCCCCGGCAACATGGTCACGGCCTCGATCGCGCCGTTCTCGGGCGGCGAAAAAGCCCGCCTGGCGCTGGCCCTGATCGTCTGGCAGCGTCCGAACTTGCTGTTGCTCGATGAACCGACCAACCATCTGGATCTGGAAACGCGCGAAGCGCTGACGGAAGCGCTGGCGCAGTTCGAAGGCACGCTCGTCGTCGTCTCCCATGATCGCCATTTGCTGCGCGCCACCACGGACGAATTCATCATCGTTGCCGACGGCAAGCTGCAGCCGTTCGACGGCGACCTGGACGACTACAAGGACTGGCTGTTCAAGACCAAGCTGGGCAAGGGCACGGACGTGCTGCCGGCCGCCGGCAAGGCCAACAAGACCGACTTTCCGGTAACCTCGTCCGTCCCTGCGCCGGCCGCCGCCCCTGCCGCCCCCGTGCGCGACAAGCGCCAGGAAGCGGAAGACCGCCAGAAGGCGGCCGCCCTGCGCAAGCCGATCGAAAACAAGATCAAGCGCCAGGAAGAGCAGATCGCCAAGCGCAATGCGCAAAAGGCGGAAACGGAAGCCAAGCTGGGCGAGCCGACCATCTATGACGCGGCCAACAAGGCCAAGCTGAAACAGCTGCTGGCGGATCAGACCTTCTTCACCAAGGACCTGGCGCAGCTGGAAGCGGAATGGCTGGACTTGCAGGATGAACTCGAAAAGCTCGGCTGATCAAGCGACGACAAAAGACGACTCGACGGGTCGTCTTTTTTTATGCCACCTGCATGGGGCTGGCGCTGCGGATGGCCATCAGGCGGTCGATGTCGACGAGGATCAGGCGGCGCCCCGCCACCTTGCCCACGCCCAGCAGATAATCGGCCTCGGTGTCGCCCAGGCCGGGCACGGGAGCAATGTCGCCGGGCGCCAGGCTGACGATATCGGTGACGCCATCGACCACCATGCCCATCACGCCATTGCTCAGCTGCAGGATGATCACGTCGGTGGCGGGGTCGGGCGTGCCCTGCATGCTGCCGAACGCGGCGCGCATGTCGACGATGGGAATGATCACGCCGCGCGACACGGCCACGCTTTGCAAGACTTCCCCTTCCGAGGAAAAACGGTCGAGCTCCTTGAGCGGACGCAATTCCCGCACGCAGCGGTAATCGAGGCCATATTCGAGGCCGCCCAGCCGGAAACTCAGGTATTGCACGGTGCTACGTTCCGCCGCTCCTGCGGCGCCAGCGGTCGTCGTGGGCTGCATGATGATCCTTTCATCCGGTAAGCGCTGCCAGGATGCGCAGTGGCGCAACGTTGGCCCATGCTAACCAGCATCGCCGCAGCCGGCGTTGAGAAACATCAACTTTCCCGGAAGACATCATCGGCCGGCAAGCCCGCCCTTGCGCCGGCGCAGCCATCTTCCCTTACAATAGCCGCACCGTTTCCCCACAGGCAGGCCATGCAACACCTCGTCAATCCCGCTGAAGTCGAATTTTCCGCCATCCGCGCCCAGGGCCCGGGCGGGCAGAATGTCAACAAGGTCTCCAGCGCCATCCACCTGCGCTTCCCCATCGCCGCCTCGTCGCTGCCGGACGCGTACAAGGAACGCCTGCTGGCCCTGCGCGACAGCCGCATCAGCAAGGATGGCGTGCTGGTGCTCAAGGCGCAGCAGTCGCGCAGCCAGGAACAGAACAAGGAAGAAGCCCTGCGCCGCTTGCAGGAAATCATCGACAGCGTGACTTTCCTGCCCGCCGTGCGGCGCGCCACCAAGCCCACGCGCAGCTCGCAGCGGCGCCGCCTCGACAGCAAGAGCACGCACAGCATCTTGAAACAGTCGCGTGGCAAGGTCACCGACTAGCCGCCCGGCGGCGGCGCATACGTCCAGTCCAGGGTTCCCGTGCTGTCGGCAAACACCAGCTGGGTGGCCGGCGTGGCGCTGCGCAGCAAGGCCTTGATTTCCTTCGGCGGCCGGTCGTAGACCTTGGCCGGCCCGCGCGGCACGACCATGGCGCGCACCGTCGTCTCGCCATCGACCAGACCCAGCGTGCAGCGCGACTGGCCGGCCATGGCCTGGCGCTCCTGGCGCAATTGCGCCACCAGCGCCAGCATCTGCGCCTGCAGGATTTCAGACTGTTTCACTTCCACGCGCAGGCGCGCCACTTCCTTCAGCACGGGCGCGATGCGCGCGGCCAGCTTGTCGTACTGTAACTGCTGTGCCGGCTGCAGCTGCAGTTCGCCGCGCCGCAGCTGGCCCGCCAGGGTCAGGTAGTTGCGCACCTCGGGCAGCTGCGCGATGGCATCGATTTCCTGCTGGCGCTTGTCGCGCATCTGCAGGTATTGCGCGCCCCTGGCCAGGCTGTCGGCGATCTTCTGCTCCAGGCTGCTCAAATCGGGCACCAGCGGAAACAGCAGCATTTCCACCTGCTTGCGCGGCCCGGCGCTGCCGACCTTGATGGTGCGGGCCGCCACGGCGCAGCCTTCGGCCAGCTCGATGACGACGTCGTCGGCGATGATCTCGCAATTGCTGGCGTGGTCGATCACCACGCGCGTGCCGGCGATGACGCAGCTTTCCGCGCGCCGCAAGTGCACCTCGCCGCTCAGCGACTGCACCACGGAGCCGGACGCCACGCCCTCGATGCGCACGTCGCCGTGCTCGTTGAAGGCCGTGCCGCCCACCAAGTTGCGATGGAGCAAGATCAAGCCGCCATGCGAGTGCAGATGGCCATACACGTCGCCGTGGATGGTGATGTCGCTGCCGTCGAGCTGGCGCTGCTCCTGCACCTCGCCATATTCCTCGTACGCGGCGCGCAGCTTCAGGTTGCCCGTGGTGCGGCTGCTGACGCCTTCGCGGCTGACGATCTTGTTCTCGACGGAAATCTTGCCCTGCTCATCGACATTCACGTAGCCATCTAGCGTGGCCACGATGAAGTCGCCATCGCTGAAATGCTCGGCCACCGTGCCCACGCCCGCTGCCGCCGCCAGGTCCAGCTCCAGCGGCGCGGGCGGCGGCAGCACGTTGCCGGCCAGGTCGTAGCCGGGCTGGCCGGGCGCCCCCGGCAGCAGGCGCAGCAGGCGTGCATGTTTTTTCACTTGCGGGAAGCGGTTCTTGAAGCTGAGCAAATCGAGCCGGCCGTCGGGACGCTCGCGCGGCGCATCGTCGCGGTGGATGCCCTGCGACACCTCGACCAACTGGGCGTCGCGCCCCGGCTGCGGCGGCAGCGCGCGCGCCACCGTGATGCGCTCGGCCTTGCCAGTATCGAGGATGGCGCGCACGGCAACGCTGTCGAGGCCGTAGAGCACGCCCTTGCCCCACAGGTCGGCCACCAGCTCGTCAAATTCGCGGCGCGCCGGCACCTGGCCATCCGCATCGGCCGCCAGCGCCTCAAAGTAAAACTCGGCCACGTCGCCGCGGATCTTGACCTGTTTATACAGGGCCCGCCGCGCGGCCGGGAATGGCGCCACGCGGGCGGCGACGCGCAGCAAGGCGTCTCCCTTGGGCGCGGCGCGCGGCACCGGCGCATGGAATAGTGTCAGCAGGAACAAGGGGTAGTCGAGGCCGGCCAGCAGCTGGCCGGACAGGAACAGCTGGCCAACGGCGGCGCGCAACTGGGCGGGCGCCAGGGAAAGGTCAAAGAACGCGCCGTCGTGGCGCTGGACGAGGCCATGCGGCAAGCTGGCCGCGTGGGCCGCATCTGGAACGGGCGTGTCGTCGTCGCTCACCACTTGCCTCCCCCAAAACAGAAAACTTGCCAAATTGCACTTACTCAGTACACTTGAACAATATCACGGGGCGTGGCGGCGTGCCTGACTCAGCAAAAAATCGGGCCACCAAATGCAAACAGGGCCAAGTCTTTCGAGATGGCCCTGTCGGATGGATTGCCGAAAATAGTTATCGGCGTGGCGGGTTGGAATAGATGTCCTGGCCCACTTCATTGATCTGGCGGCGCAGGTCGCGGCGCTCGTCGGGCGTCATGCGGCCCGTGCGGCGCGATGCCTCGGCGCCGTCGTTGGCGCGGCGCTGCTCTTCGGCACGCGTGTCGAAGCTGCGTGCGTCACGTTGTTCGCGCAGTCGCGTATCATTACTGCGTTGCACCTGTTCGTAACGCTGGGCCTGCATTTGCTGCTGTTGCTGCTGCTGGTCGTCGCGGCGTGGCGGTTGGTTTTGCGCGTGCGCCAGGCTGGCCGCCAACACGGAACAAACGGCGAACGTGGACAGCACGGCACGTGCGAAGGCTGATGCGCTGGGAGCGGCGTGAATTTTTGGGGTAACGATATTCATTGAGTTCCTCTTCCGCGATGCCGTATAAACTTAAAGCTGATTTCCACTGTGGCCCCAGTGTATGATGCTTTACACGGTGCAGTAAGAGTAATTGGGTAAAGTTTGTAACAGTTTGTAATGGGTCGCCACAGCCCCTTGCCGACGCCGCGCGAGGCGTTACTATAGCAACTAATATAAGATAACACGACACCCTAAATGACCACAACCTCCACAACCGGCAGCAATGCAAATACGCAATCGATCCATGGCCACCAGGCGAAAATCATGGTGGTGGACGACGATGTGCGCCTGCGCGACCTGCTGCGCCGCTACCTGACCGAGCAAGGTTTCAATGTCTTCACGGCCGAGAGCGCCACTGCGATGAACAAGCTGTGGCTGCGCGAGCGCTACGACCTGCTCGTGCTCGACCTGATGCTGCCCGGCGAAGACGGCCTGTCGATCTGCCGCCGCCTGCGCGGCGCGGGCGACCAGACGCCGATCATCATGCTGACGGCCAAGGGCGAAGACGTGGACCGCATCGTCGGCCTGGAAATGGGTGCCGACGACTACCTGCCGAAACCGTTCAATCCGCGCGAACTGGTGGCCCGCATCGGCGCCGTGCTGCGCCGCAAGGGTCCCGATGAAATCCCGGGCGCGCCGTCGGAAACGCCGCAAACCTTCGAATTCGGCGATTTCGTGCTGGACCTGGGCACGCGCACCTTGAAAAAGAATGGCGAAACGGTGCCGCTGACAACCGGTGAGTTTTCCGTGTTGAAAGTATTTGCCCGCCATGCGCGCCAGCCGCTGTCGCGCGAAAAGCTGATGGAACTGGCGCGCGGACGCGAATACGAAGTCTTCGACCGCAGCCTGGACGTGCAAATCTCGCGCCTGCGCAAGCTGATCGAGCCTGATCCGTCGAGCCCGCTGTTCATCCAGACCGTGTGGGGCCTCGGCTACGTCTTCATCCCGGACGGACAGCCGCGCTGATCGCTGGCGAGGCATGATGAAGCTTGTTCCCGATATCAGCCTGGCACGGCTGAAAAGCGGCCTGTTCTGGCGCACCTTTTTGCTGCTGGGTACGTTGACCACCGTCAGCATGATCGCCTGGATCGGCATGATTTCCGTCATCCAGCGCGAGCCGCAGGCGCAGCAGATTTCCGCCCAGGTCATTTCCGTCGTCACCATCACGCATGCGGCCCTGACGCACTCGGCGCCCGAGCTGCGGCGCGAACTGCTGTTCGACCTCGTCAGCAACGAAGGCATCCGCATCTTCCCGCTGGAAGAGGATGACCGCATCGAGCCGCCGCCCGACAATTACCTGATGCCCGACATCGAGGCGCTGGTGAAGGCCAAGCTGGGCGAGGACACGCGCTTTTCCGCGCGCGTCAACGGCGTGGCCGGCTTCTGGGTCAGCTTCAAGATCGACGACGACGAATACTGGCTGATGCTCGAGCGCGAGCGCCTGCGCGGCCTGACGGGCTTCCAGTGGCTGGGCTGGGCCAGTCTCGTATCCTTGCTGTCCGTGCTGGGCGCGGCCATCATTTCCAGCCTGATCAATCTGCCGCTGTCGCGTTTGACGGCGGCCGCGCGCGATATCGCCAAGGGCAAGCAGCCGGCGCCGCTGCCGGAAAAAGGCCCGATCGAGATCATCGAGGCGAACCGCAGCTTCAACCAGATGGTCGACGACCTGCAGCAGGTGGAATCGGACCGCGCCGTGATCCTGGCCGGCATCTCGCACGATTTGCGCACGCCGCTGGCGCGCATGCAGCTGGAAGTGGAAATGGCGAACCTGTCGGACGAGGCGCGCGAAGGCATCCAGTCCGATATCGGGCAGATGGACGCCATCATCGGCCAGTTCCTCGACTACGCCAGGCCGACGGAAGCGTCGAGTTTTACGAATGTGGACTTGAGCGGCTTGCTCAGCGACATGGCGCGCGAAGCGATGCGCCTGCCCGACGTGAAGATCAATGCGACGATCGCCGATGGCGCGCAGGCGATGGGCAATGCCACGGACCTGCGCCGCGTGCTGAACAACCTGATCGAGAATGCGCGCCGCTATGGCAAGACGCCGGGCAGCGACGTGACGGAAATCGACATCGCCTGCCAGGTGCGCACCAGCCATGGCGCGAAAAAAGTCATCATCGAAGTGCAGGACCATGGCACCGGCGTGCCGGCGGAAAAGATCGAGCAGCTGCTGAAACCCTTCACCCGCCTCGACACGGCGCGCGGCCAGGCAAACGGTGCCGGGCTGGGCCTGGCCATCGTCGACCGCGTGCTGCTGCGCCACGGCGCCGAACTGCAGGTGCGCAACCGCGAAGGCGGCGGCCTGGCGTTTCAGATCAGCTTGCCGGCGGTATAAGCGGCGTAGGTCGGATCGGCGAGGTCTTGCCTCGCGTAATCCGACAACATTGTTGGCTATTCCTGTCGGATTGCGCGCCAGGCGCCAATCCGCCTACGCTGCCGGCTCCGGCGTCTCCGCCGCCCGACAACGGTCAAGCGGACGCCTGCTCCTGCGCCAGCAATTTATTCATCAACAATTCCGTGGCCCCGTAACCGTACAGGGAATCGCTTTCCATGCCCGGCGTATCGAAGGGTATCGATTCCTCGCGGTCCAGCTTGGCCGGATCGGCGTCCGCATAGCTGGCGCGCCACGCGCGCTGCAGCGATTCGTTACGGCGGATAAACGCCGGCATGGGCCAGGCGGCGCGGTTCCAATGGCGGCTGTCGCCCAGCAGGGGCCAGCGTTCGTTGAGCAGGGCCATGTCGCCCGTGCGCAGGCGGCGCACGGCCTGCTCCGGCTGCAAGGCTTCCAGTTCATCCAGCGCGGGCAGGCTGTCGCGCTTCGGCCCGAACATATACGCCAGCATGATGCGTCCGGCAGGCGCCGTGCGCGCCACCACGCCGACGGCATAGCCGCCGCCCGGCAAGGGCACGGCAAACCAGCTGCCTTCTCGGTATGGTAATGACTTCATATAAAACCCTCAGGAAGACGCCGGGCAACGGCGACTGCGCGGCGCGATTTGCGGCCTCCGGTGCTCGCTGTACCTCAGTACAGTTCCGCTCCTCGGCCACAACGCGCATCCGCTCGCAACGCCGCTCGCCGACGTTAAATTCAATTAGGGCCACAGTCTACGCGAAGCAAGGCCGGTGTGGCGCATGGTACGCCACGGCAACAAACCAATAGTTACGATACTTTTTCATCATAATGATACTGGGCCACGATGGGGCCCGCCTTGAACAGCGCTTCCTTCATTTCCTTGTCCAGGCGCGCGTCGCGGCGGCGCATCCATTCGAGCAGCATGGCGACTTCCTTGCGGCTGGTATCGCCCGCATGCGCGAGCACGCGGCGCAGTTCCGGGTCGGTGCACGCCTCGAAGCGCTGGCTGTTCAGGTCCAGCGCTTGCAGCGCGGCGATGGCGGCGCCGATGGCGCGGTGCATGTCGAGCGCGGTGGCGGGCAAATCGGATTCTTCCAGTGGGACGGTGGTCATGCGGCTTCCTTTTCGCGTAGTGGGTGATATGGCCTGCGCTGCATTCTCCGCCGCGCGGGCGAAAAGCTCAAGCGCCCACGACACGTTTCGCCCCGTTCGGCCATAATCATGGCTCGGCATTAGCCTACACATCGCAGCGGGAGCCCCATGTTCAATTTCGATTTCTACAATCCGACGCAAATCCTCTTCGGCCAGGGCCAGATCGCCGCCATCACGGCGCTGATCCCGCCGCAGGCGAGGGTGCTGATGACGTATGGCGGCGGCAGCATCAAGCAGAACGGCGTCTACGATGAGGTGCGCGCGGCGCTGGCCGGCCACACGGTGCTGGAATTTGCCGGCATCGAACCGAATCCCAGCTATGAAACCCTGATGCAGGCCGTGGCCCTCGTGAAAAGCGAGCGCATCGATTTCCTGCTGGCCGTCGGCGGCGGTTCCGTGGTCGACGGCACCAAGTTCATCGCCGCGGCCGCGCTGCATGAAGGCGAGGCCTGGGACATCCTGGCGAAAGGCGGCAAGATCGTCGACGCCGCCCTGCCCTTCGGCACCGTGCTGACCCTGCCGGCCACGGGTTCCGAAATGAATGGCTCGGCCGTGATCACGCGCAAGGCCACGCAGGAAAAGCGCTCGTTCATGAGCCGCAAGGTCTATCCTAAATTCTCGGTGCTGGATCCCACGAAGACGTTCACCCTGCCGCTGCGCCAGGTGGGCAATGGCGTCGTCGATGCCTTCGCGCATGTGATGGAGCAATACCTGACCTACCCCGTCAACGCGTCCGTGCAAGACCGCTTCGCCGAAGGCATCCTGCTGACCCTGATCGAGGAAGGCCCGAAGGCCCTGTCCCACCCGGACGACTACGACGTGCGCGCCAACGTGATGTGGAGCGCCACCCTGGCCTTGAATGGCCTGATCGGCGTGGGCGTGCCGCAGGACTGGTCCACGCACGCCATCGGCCATGAATTGACGGCCCTGTACGAGCTCGATCACGCGCAGACGCTGGCCATCATCCTGCCCAGCATGTTGCGCGTGCGCAAGCAGGCCAAGCGCGCCAAGCTGCTGCAGTACGCGGCCCGCGTGTGGGGCCTCGACGGCGGCGACGAGGATGGCCGCATCGAGGCGGCCATCGCGCGCACGGAATTCTTCTTCCGCCACATGGGCGTCAAGACGCGCCTGGCCGACTATGGCCTGAACCATGCCAGCGTGGACGCCGTCGTGGCGGCACTGGAAGCGCACGGCATGACGGCGCTGGGCGAGCAGCGCGAAGTGACGCCCGCCGTCAGCCGCAAGGTGCTGGAGCTGAGCCTGTAGCCTGGTTTTAGAATCTGCCCACACTGTTGTAAAACGGTCAGCCAGCGGGACAGCGGGCCGTGGTTCATGCTAAGCTGTCGTTTCGCTAGGGGTCCTGGAGTCGTTATCCGGGTGAGAGATACCCTTCGTACCTGATCTGGATAATGCCAGCGAAGGAAAGCGCAAAGTACCTCCCTCCTTTGATAGCTCCTGCGTTGGCGCCAGCCGAACAAGCAGCCTGCCGTGCTCTTTCCCAGAGACGGCTTGAACCACGAGCAATCTATGTCCACACCGAATTTATCTGCGCATTTTTCACGTCCTGTACTGACCCTGGCCATCCTGCACGCGTTTGCCGCGCCCGCCCTGGCCGTCAATGACACCGCCGAAGCCGATGCGCAAAGCATGACCGAAGTCATCGTCACGGCCAGCAAGGCGCCGGCCGCCAAGCGCGCCTCCGTGGGCGGCTTTTCCGACGCGCCGCTGCTGCAGACGCCGGCCAGCGTCACCGTCATCGGGCAAAAAGAATTGCAGGACCTGCAGATCCGCAATCTCAGCGATGCCGTCAAGCTCGACGCCAGCATCAACGATTCCTACAACGCCGTCGGCTATGCGGAACAGTTTACGATACGCGGCTTCAAGCTCGACACCAATTCCAGCTACCGCAAGGATGGCGTCGCCATTCCCGGCGACACGCAAATTCCGCTGGAAAACAAGGAACGCATCGAAGTGCTGAAGGGCCTGGCAGGCTTGCAGGCAGGCATGGCCGCGCCGGGCGGCGTGATCGACTTCATCGTCAAGCGCCCGACGAATGCGCCGCTGCGCACGGTCACGCTGGAAGCGCGCGAACGGGGCACGCTGTACGGCGCCGTCGACGTGGGCGGACGCCTGGAAGACACGCGCTTCGGCTACCGCGTCAACGTGGCGGCCGAGCGCCTGCGCTCCTACATCAAGGGCGCCGACGGCAACCGCAAATTCATTTCCGGCGCCTTCGACTGGCAAATCTCGCCGCAGGCGCTGCTGCAACTGGACGCCGACTACCAGGACAAGGCGCAAGTGACGGCGCCCGGCTTCCAGCTGCTGAGCAACGGCCGCCTGCCGTCGAACGTCAGCGCCGACACCATGCTCAACAAGCAGCCGTGGACGCACCCGGTGGAAACCGTCACCAGCAACGTCGGCCTGCGCTTCCAGTACGCGTTCAACGACGACTGGCATGCCACCGTCTCCGCCAACCAGCACTCGTTCAAGCGCGACGACTATACGGCCTACCCGTACGGCTGCAGCCCGGAAGGCTGGGACCCCGTGTTCTGCAGCAACGGCGACTTCTCCGTCTGGGATTTCCGCAGCCTGGGCGAGACGAAAAAGCCGCTGAGCGCGCAAGCCATGATCCAGGGCAAGTTCGCCACGGGCAGCCTGCGCCATGAATTCACGGCCGGCGTGTCGTATTTCAACCGCAAGGACCGTGCCGGCAAATACGTGTACGACGAAGTGGGCATCAGCAATATCTACCGTCCCGTCATCGTCGCCCCGTCCGACGGCGTCACGGGCCCCGTGCGCCTGGTGCGCAACGACAAGGAAAAATCCGTCTTCGTGCAGGACATCGTCAGCCTGGCGCCGAACTGGAAACTGCATGGCGGCTTGCGCCACATCGATGTCGATGGCTACCAGTATGTATTGAAGGCCGACAAGGAAATCCGCGCCAAGCACGACTTCCTGCTGCCGAACGTGGCGCTGGTGTACAACCCGCAAGACAATATCGCCGTGTATGCGTCCTACTCTCAGGGCATGGAACACGGCGGCACGGCCGACCGCTATGCGGAAAACGCCAACGTGGAACTGACGCCGAGCCGCTCGAAGCAGATCGAGTTCGGCGTGAAGATGGACGTGACGCCGGACTTCATGGTGGCCGCCAGCCTGTTCCAGATCCGCAAGGGCCTGGAATTCAACCAATACCTCGACAGCAGCAAAACCGCGTACAACTTCGTGCGTGCCGGCCAGGCCCAGCACCGTGGCCTGGAACTGTCGGCCCAGGGCAAGGCATCCGCCAACCTGCAGCTGGGCGCGTCCCTGACGGCCCTGAACAGCCAGCAGTCGGACACGGGCAATGCGGACCTGGACGGCAAGCGCGTGCCCAACGTGCCGGCCCTGAAGGCGGCCGTGCGCGCCGACTACGCCGTGCCGCAAGTGGCGGGCCTGAACGTCAATGGCAGCTGGGAATATGCGGGCAGGAAAGCCTTTGAGTACAGCAACACCACCTTCGTGCCGTCGTACAGCGTGTTCAACGTGGGCGCCGCCTACGCCACGCGCCTGGCCGGCACGCCCGCCGTGCTGCGCGCCAGCGTCAACAACCTGACGGACAAGTTCTACTGGCGCGACGTGACGCCGGAAGCGGGCGGCTACCTGTTCCCGGGCGCCAGCCGGACATTGAAGGTGTCGGCGCAGTTCGACTTTTAATTGAGGGGAATGGCAGGCGCTGCAACGAGCGCCTGCTGCAGCAAGGGTGCCGCCTGTGCCAGGCGCGCATCCAGGCTGTCATGCAGCACATGGTAGGCGATGCCGCGTGCGTCGAGTTCCTCGAGCAGCAAGCGGTAGATCAGCTGGCGCACGGCTTCCGACTCGCGCTGCAAGCCGTCGGCCACCCACGGGCTGTCGGGCGCCGTGACCAGGGTCAGGCCATAGTGGTAGTCGTCGGCCAGGGCGGCCAGCGGCGCATCGATGCCATGGAAGTAATGGCGGCTGTAGACGGCCGTCATCAGCGGCGTCGTGTCGCAAAATAAAAATTGCCGCGCCTGCGCGGCGGCCGCGTTTTCCCGCTCCAGCTGCATGCGGGCGATGCCATACTGGTCGGATGCCACGGGCACCCTGCCTTGCGTTTCCACAAACTCACGCAGGTATTCCGGCACCCACACGCTGCCATAACGCTCGGCCAGGGCGGCCGCCAGGGTCGACTTGCCCGACGATTCCGCGCCCAGGATGGCCACGCGCACGCAACGCCCGGTCACTTGAGGACCATGGCGTCTGGCGCGGCCGGCGCCGCCTTGCGCCACGCCAGCAGGCCGATGATGGCCATCACGACAAAGAACGCATACAGCACGGCCGTCAGGGTCAGGCCCTTGTGCAGGTACAGCCACACATACAGCACGTCGACGATGATCCAGGCGACCCAGTTTTCCAGTTTCTTGCGCGACAGCAGGAATTGACCGACCAGGCTGCCCGCCGTCAGAAAGCCGTCCGCGTGGGGCACGTCCGTGTCCGTCGTCGTCAGCAGCCAGGAAATGAGCAGGAAGCCGACCAGCCAGCCGACGGCGCAGGCTAGCCAGCCACGGCCATTCAGGCGCGTCACGGGCAGGGTCTTGCCGCCGCTGGCCGGGTGCAGCCACTGGTACCAGCCCCAGAACGAGACGGTGATGAACAGCAGCTGCAAGGCCATGTCGCCATACAGGCGCGACTCGAAAAACACGAAACCGTAGGCGGCCGAGGAAATGATGGCGAACAGCCACGCCCAGTGGTTCTGGCGGATGTTCAGCGCAACGGTTGTCAATGCCAGGACAAAGGAAATCAGTTCAAGCGGCGTGGTGGCAAAACCCAGCAGGAGAAGCGTATCGTTCATGGGAATCGTGATGAGGCTGGTGGCGCAGTATGCAATACCGGGCATGAATAAGCAAGATTGCCCCTGCCGTCCGCCGCCAGTCCCCGCTCAGACGAAGCCCATCCTGGCCGTGCGCGCCAGCGAACGCCGCACGATCAGCTTGTGAAACGGGCGGATCAGCAGGATGTACGCGCGCCCCACCCGGTTATGGCAGTGCACGACGCTGGCCAGGGTCACGCTGCCATGCCGCCCCGCCTCCCTGTTGCGCAGCACCGACAAACGGAAATCGAGGTGGCTGTCATCCTCGCCCACGATGATCTCGTCGTCGCTGACGGCAAAGATGCGGAAGATGCCGATGCGTTTGCCTGGCTTCGCTTCCATCTGCTTCGCCGTCTTGATGCCGAACAGCGCCACGATGGCGTCGCGCAGCACCATCAGCTTTTGCGCCCAGCCCGGCTGGCTGCCCAGCAGCATGCGCGCCAGGCTTTCCATGTCCAGCTCCCGCGCGCGCGCGTTCGGCAAATCGACGGCATACGCGTCGGCCAGGTGGCTGCCCGGGTACAGGGGGGCGATGCCGGCGCCGGTCGGCAGGGCCACGGTGCGGACGGCGATGTGCATCTCTTGCATGCGATCTCCATGTTTTCAGTGATAACATGAACATCATACACGACAATGTGAACAGCGATAACATGCAATGGAAACAGCGATGAGCAACACCAGTACTTACCATCACGGCAACCTGCGCGACACCCTGGTCGCCGCCACCATCGCCCAGCTGGCGCAGCAGAGCGACGCCGCCCTGTCGCTGCGCGAACTGGCGCGCACGGTAGGCGTGTCGATCGCCGCCGTGTACCGCCACTTCCCCAGCAAGGAAGCCCTGCTGGCCGAGGTGGCGGCGGCCGGCTTCGCCAGCCTGATCGCCACATGGGAGGCCGAATTGCCGCCGCCGGGCAGCCTGCCCGCCGAACAGCGCTTTCAGCTGCTGGGCCAGCAATACATCGAATTCGCCCTGGCCGCGCCCGCCCACTACCGGCTGATGTTCGAACACCAGGACGTGCGCCAGTTCCCCGCCCTGCAGGAGGCGGCGCAGGCGTGTTTCCAGTACGTGCTGCAGACGGCGGGCGCGGCCGTGCGCGAGGCGGGCCTCGATGCGCGCTGGGACAAGGCCGCCGCCAGCGCCGGCTGGTCGCTGGGCCACGGCTACGTGATGCTGCTCCTGAGCGGCCGCCTGGCCATGACGGACGGCGGCGACGATCTGTCGCCGGCCATGGTGCCGCGCTTCTTTCAGTTGCCGGTGGAAGCGTTGCGGCCCGCGCAGCCGCAAGCGGGAGAACAACAATAGCAATGATGACAGGCAATCGCGTTGCCGGCCGCACCTGCTGTCATGTGCCGCCCTGCGTGGCGGCTGTCGCGCCAGCACCTCTGCGGCAGGCATGATGCCGCTGCGCCGGAGAAGCAGCGTATGTGCGGCAGGATGCCGCCCTGCGTGGCGGCCGGGATCCTGCGCTCGGGGATGGAGGAATCAGGCTATGGCGAGTCCTGATATGGCATGCAAGCCGCCGTTGCAGCGGAGGCCATTTTCAGGGGCTGCCGGCGGCGCCGCCTTGCAGGTGTCCCTGCCCGCACCGCCCCGTCATGCGTCGCTGTTCGCTGCCGCCAGCCGCACCTGCTCGAGCAGCCGCTCCTCTGCATCGGTATCGGCATCGACTTGCGTGACCACGGTCCAGAAACCCGCGCATGTCTTGATCTGGTCGAAGGCCTGGCTCGTTTCCAGCCGCACCATGGTTTTCCTGAGGCTGTGCAGATAGCCTTCCTCGATGGCGCCCAGCTGCTCGTCATCGGCGGCGTCGATCAGCTCGATCAGCGCGCCGTCGATCCTTGCGCAGCCATCCGTCCAGAGTTGTCCCATTTCCGGCACATCGACCTCCATGCATTCGTTCGACCAGTCGGGAGGGTAATAGTCGCGCTTCCGGCTATCGGGATCGGTATCCAGGCTCAGCGAAATGGATGGGAACGATACGGCGTTGAAGGCAAATGCTGAAAATGTCTGATCCTTGAAAGCGGACGCGCCAAGCGCCGCCAGCGACGCGCGGGCCAATTGGAACCACGTCTCTTCAACGTCGTATGCCGTTTCAAACGTGTGCCAGTCAAGCGGCGAATCGGGAGTCATGGGCATGGCGGGGCCTGTCGGAAAAATGGTGGTGGAAAGTGAGGGCAATTATACGATGCCCCTTCAAGGCGACAGGCGGCTCTGCGGTGTGCGGTGCAGCGACCGCCACCCGGCAAATAAAGGCGCCTGCGCGCCCTGCGCCCCGCATAAAAAAAGCCGCATCCCCCGATCAGGCGGATGCGGCTTTGCGCTAGCGCAAGTGACAGCTTACTTCTTCGCAGCCTTGGCCGCCTGCGGATACTTGACCGTCATTTCCTGCAGCAGATTATCCGCGTGGTCCACTTCCTTCATCACCCACAGCAGATAGCGGATGTCGAGGTGGATGGCGCGCGTGATGGCCGTGTCGAAGTACCAGTCCTTGGTGATCGATTCATACGTCGAATCGAAGTTCAGGCCGATCAGTTCGCCACGCTTGTTCATCACGGCCGAGCCGGAATTGCCGCCCGTGGTGTCGGCGCTGGTCAAGAAGTTGACGGGCACGGTGCCCAGCACCGGGTCGCGGAACTGGCCATAGCGTTTTGCCTTGACGGCGTCGAGCAGCGCTTGCGGCGCTTCGAACGGGGCCTTGCCCGTGACTTTCTCGACGATGCCTTCCACGGTCGTGAACGGCCCCTTGGTGATGCCGTCGCGCGGCGAGAAGGCCGAAACGGTGCCGTACGTCACGCGCAGGGTCGAGTTGGCGTCAGGATACACCGGCTTGCCTTGCGATTTCTTCCAGGCAATCACAGCTTGCATGTATTGCGGAATCACGCGCTCCAGGTTGCCGTCGATTTCCTTGCGGCGCTCTTCCAGCGCCATTTCCACCGGCTGCAGCTTGATGGCCAGTTGCATGAAGGCGTCGTCGGACTGGGCAATCGCAGCCTGGTCCTTGTCCAGCCAGGCCAGGCGCTTGGCCGTGTCGGCCAGTTGCGTCTGCTGGTACAGGGCCGCCACGGCCGCCGGCGCCGGCAGCAGCGCGTCCAGGCCTTGCGGATGGCTCTTCGCCGCCAGCTGGGCGTAGCGCTTCAGGCCCGCCTCAAAACGCGCCTGGTCGACCTTGTTGACGTACGACTGCTCCAGGCGCGCCAGGCGGGCCTTGATGAACGCCAGGTCGCGCTGCTGGAAGCCCGATTCGCGCTCGGCGTCCGGCTTCTGGCGCTCCTGCGACAAGCGGTACAGCGAGCGCGCGCTCTTCAGCAGGTCGCTGTTGGTGGCCACGGACCAGGCGAACTCTTCTTCGCTGAGGGCCATGTCGCTGGCGATCGCCGCGTCCAGTTCGGCCAGCAGGGTCGACGAGACATTCGGCTGCTTGGCGTACCAGGCGCGGAACTCGGCATCCTGGCCATCCTTGATGGCGGCGATATCCTTGCGCGCGAAGCCGTCGAGCAAGCCCTGGGTTTTCTTCAGCACGTTGTTGATGCTTTTCACCACGCTGGCGTAGCGCACGGCGGCCGCCGCGTCGCCATTCGTGGCGTCGGCCATCACGGCCAGGTCGGCTTGCAGTTCCGACACTTTCAGCGGGAAGGCGGTATCGCGCGCGAAGCGGATTTCCGACGGCAGCTTGTAGCGGCTCGTGCGGCCGGGGTAGCCCGCCAGCAAGATGCCGTCGCCGGCCTTCAAGCCTTCGGCCGAGACCACCAGGAAATCCTTCGATTTGTAGGGCACGTTGTCCGGCGACGGGTCGGCCGGACGGCCATCCTTGCCCACGTAGGCGCGCAGGAACGAGTAGTCGCCCGTGTGGCGCGGCCATTCGTAGTTGTCGATGTCGCCGCCGAAGTTGCCGATCTTGTCCGATGGCGCGTACACGAGGCGCACGTCGCGTATCATCATCTGGCGGATGCGGTAGTACTCGAGGCCGCGGTGGAAGGCGGGCACGGAGCAACGGTACATCTTGTCCGTCTCGCATTCGGCGATCAGGTCCTTGATGCGCTTTTCCACGGCTTCATGGCGCGCGCGGCCCGTCATGTCGGCCGTCAAGCCTTTCAGGACGCGCTCGCTGACGTTTTCCACCTTGTCCGTCACATACACGAGGCTGTTCGGACCGCCCGGCAGCTCTGCGGCGCGCGTCTTGGCCAGGAAGCCGTTGGTGATGTAGTTGTGTTCGGGCGTCGAATTGCGCTGGATGGCGCCGTAGGCGCAATGGTGGTTCGTCACCACCAGGCCCGCGTCGGAGACGAACGCGGCCGAGCAGCCGCCGAGCGAAACGATGGCGCTCATCGGGTGCTTGCTCAAGTCTGCCAGTTTCTCGGCAGGAATCTCGATGCCCACTCTTTTCAATTCGGATTTCAGCTGCGGCAGTTGGTGTGGTTGCCACTGCCCTTCGTCGGCGTGTGCGCCGGCGAACGCGCCCAGCAAGGCGACTGGTAAAACGATTGTTTTGAACAAGATATGCCCCTCCATAAAAAGCAGGCGAAAGTATAGCCTGTCCAGCCTGCATGAGTCGGCAAAAATTATCCTGCTGCAATTACTGTATCGATTGCCGCATCAAACGGCCGGCCGCCCCGCGCCTTGCAAGGGAATCTGCAGGGCCAGCCGGCAACCGTCGCCCGAGGCCGGCGTGCCCACCTCGAAGTGCCCGCCCAGCGCCGTCACCCGCTCGGCAATGCCGATCAGGCCAAAGCACTGTTTCTTGCGCTGCTGCTGCGGCGTGATGCCGATGCCGTTGTCGCTGATGGCCACGTACACGGCGCAGGCATCCGAACTGAGCTCGATCTCGACCTGGCTGGCCTGGGCATGGCGCATGACATTGCTGAGCGCTTCCTGCACGATGCGGAACAGCACGATCTCGACCTGGCTGCCGATGGCGGCGAACAGGGCTTCGTCGCGGATCAGCAGGCGGCAAGCGACGCCGCTGCGCTTGCGGAAGTCGCCCACCTGCCATTCGATGGCGGCCTGCAAGCCCAGGTCCAGCGCCATCGGGCGCAATTCGTTCATGATGCCGCGCACGCTCTTGATGGTCGTGTCGACATTGCTGAGTACGGCGCCGACGCGGCCGTGCAGGCGCGGATGCGAGCCTTCCGTGCGCGCGCTGAGCATGGAGATGTCGATGCGCAGCGCCAGCAGGTTTTGTCCCAGTTCATCGTGGATATCGCGCGAGATGCGCTTGCGCTCGTCTTCCTTGGCCGTCTCCAGGTGCAGCGCCAGCTGGCGCAGCTGGGCGTGCGACTGGCGCAGCGCGCCATCCATCAGCTTGCGTTCGGTGATATCCGTGTGCGCCACCACCACGCGCAGCGGGCCTTCGCCGAGGAAACGGCTGACCCTGGCCTGCGACCAGCGCGGCCCGCTGCGCGCGGCGAATTCGTATTCCAGCGCATACGCGTCGGTGCCGCCCGTGATGACGGAGCGGATGCCGGCAGCCAGTTCGCGTCCGGCGCTGCGCTGCCAGCGCGCATCCGTCTCGCAAAATTCCAGGTAATGCAGCGGCCTTTCCATCTGCCCGACAAAGGCCAGGCAAGCCTGATTCGCATGCACGACGCTGCCCGCCTGGTCCAGCACCAGCACGCGGTCCGTCAGCGAATCGATGGTGGCGTGGAAGAAACGCTCCGCATCGCGCAAGGCTTCCTGCGCCCGCTCGCGCTGCTGCACTTCCAGCTGCAGGTGCTGGTTGGCCCGCAGCAGCTCGGCCGTGCGGTCGATGACGCGCTGGTCCAGTTCGCGGTGCAGCTCGCGCAAGGCGGCCTCGGCCAGCTTGCGTTCCGTGATATCGGAAAACACGCCGACAAAGTGGCTGATGGCGCCGTCCGGCGTGCGCATCGGCGTGATCGACAGCGACTCGACGAAACGCTCGCCGTTCTTGCGCCGGTTGACCAGTTCGCCATACCAGCTGCCATCCTGCTGCAGGCTGCGCCACATGGCTTCATAAAACTGCGGCAGGTGCGTGCCGCCGCCGAGGAAGGATGGGTCGCGCCCGATCGCCTCTTCCGCCTGGTAGCCGGTGATGGCCGTGAAGGCGGGATTGACGGAAATGATGCGGTTGCCGCTGTCCGTCACCAGCACGCCTTCGCGGATGGTGTCGAGGATGACGAAGGCGCGCCGCAGCGCCGACTCGCGCGCATGCTCGTCGCCCAGGTCCGTCACCAGCATGCGCGCCGTGGCGCTGGCGGTGTCGAAATTGGCTTCGATGCGCACCATGCCGCCCGTGCCGCCCGCTTCGCCTTCGAACAGCTGCGCTTCGAGCACTTGCCGCGCGCCGCTGGTGAAGACGGTGTCGAGGAAGCGCCGGAAGCCGCCCTGCGCATGCGGCGCGACGAACTGCTCGAAGCGCCGCCCCAGCAATTGGTTCTTGTCGCGTTGCAACAAGCCGCAGGCCGCCACGTTGGCGCGCGTGATGACGCCCTCGCGCGCCAGCGAAAAATAACTGACGGGCGCCTGTTCATACAGCTGCGCATAACGGTCGCGGCTGCTTTCAAATTCATTCTTCAGCTGTTCCAGCTCGGCCAGCGCCGCGCTCTGCATCTCCAGCTCGATCTGGCTCACCTGCAGCTCATGCAGCTGACGCATCACCTCTTCATTCGACAGCACCGGCGGCACCTGCCGGCGCAACTCCGCCGCCAGTTGTTCGGCCTGCTCCCTCAGCCTGGCCGGCGTGAGTCCGCCGTCGAATGGCTCGCTCATGGCACGCTCGCGCCGCCATTGCCTGCAGCCGCGCCGCCGGACTGGATCTGGCGCAGCTGGGCTTCCAGCAGTTTCGATTCCGTGATGTTGATGAAAGTCACCACCACGCCGTCGATCACATTTTCTATCGTGCGGTACGGCATGATGCGCACGTTATACCAGCGCCCCGTCTTGGTCTGCACCTGGCGCTCGCAAAACACGAGGCTGCGGATGACTTCCAGCGCATCCGCTTCCAGGCCAGGGTAGTCGAGGTCGTTGACGATGTCGCTGAGCGGCCGGCGCAAGTCCGTCTGGATCAGCTTATAGATTTGCGTGGCCGGCGCCGTAAAGCGGCGGATGCGCAAGGCGCTGTCGAGGAAAATGGTGGCGATATCGGTACTATTGAGCAGATTCTTCATGTCGCTATTGACCAGCGACAAATCATCGACCTTCGATTGCAGTTCCGCATTGACCGTGTACAGCTCTTCGTTGAGCGACTGCATCTCTTCCTTCGAGGTGGTCAGTTCCTCGTTCGTCGATTGCAATTCCTCGTTGGTCGACTGCAATTCCTCGTTGGCCGACTTCAGCTCCTCGCGCGAGGTCTGCATCTCGTCGCGCACGGCCTGGATTTCATTGCGCGCCTGCACCAGCTGCTGTTCCAGCTCCAGCACCTTGGGATTGGGCGAGCGGCCGCGGCGCGCCTCGGCCACCAGCGGCACGCTGGAAAACGTGACGAAGACCATGCCGCGCAGCGACTCGGGCTGGCTCAGCGCCTCGGCGCTCAGGTCCACGCCCAGCGACTGCCCCAGATGGTCCTTCACCACCAGGCCCTTCAGGCGCACCATGCTTTCGCTTTGCAGGGCTTGCTTGATGAGGTCGGCCAGTTCGTAGCGCAAGCCTTCGCGCGCCATCGCATGGATATTCCAGTTGGCCTTGCCGGCCGCCGGCTCGAGGAAGGCGCCCGTGCGGCCATTGATATACAGGATGTCCCCCTCCTGGTTCAGCAGCGCGGCGGCCGGTGAATATTTCTGGAGCAATAATTGCTCGACATGGGCTTGGATCTTTCCAGTCATGCTGACTTCTCTCGTGTCGCTCGGTGCCGGCGGCGAGGCCGCCGAAACCTTGGTGGGGAAATAGGTGGGCAGGCGCTGGCGCGCCAGATTGTCGAGGCGGCGGTACAGCCGGGTCGACGTGGTCAGCGGCGAAAACAGGTCGGAAAAATGACCGGGCGTATCGGCGCTACCCAGCAACAAGATACCATCGCGGTTCAAGGCGTAGTGAAACAGCGGAATCAAGCGTTGCTGCAGCTTGGCATTGAGATAAATCAACAGATTGCGGCAGCACAGGATGTCGAGCTTGGTAAACGGCGGGTCCGAAATGATGTTTTGCTGGGCAAAGATGATCATGTTGCGGATCTCTTTCTTCACAAAGTAATCGTTCTTCTCCAGCACAAAGAAACGCTCGATGCGCTCGGCGGACACGTCGCTGCGGATGGTTTGCGGAAAACGTCCCTGGCGCGCGCGGTCGATGGCGTCGGCCGACAGGTCGGTGGCAAAGATCTGCAGGCTGTACTTCGACGGCGGATTGATGTCGGCCACCACTTCGTGGAACACCATCGCCAGCGAATACGCTTCCTCTCCCGTGGAACAGGCCGGTATCCAGGCCTTGAAGGCGCGTCCGTCCGGGTGGGCTGCCAGCATCTGCGGCAAGGCCACCATCTTCAGGTATTCCCACACTTTCTGGTCGCGGAAAAAGCTCGTCACGCCGATCAGCAATTCCTTGAACAGCAAATCGATTTCCGTAGGGTTGGCGCGCAAGTACGGCGCATATTCGTCCATCGACGTCATCTGATACAAGCTCATGCGGCGCTCGATGCGGCGCAGCACCGTATTGATCTTGTAATCCGTGAAACTGTTACCCGTATGTTCGGTCAGCAAGCCGACGATGTCCTGCAGCGAATTGCGCCCGCTCGGTTCGTGGCCGGGCGAACTGAGGAAACTGCTGCGGAACAGGTAGTTGATGATCTTTTCCGGCATCTTCTCGGGCAGATCGATCAAGTCCACCACTTCGGCGGCAATCGCGCTTTGCGGCATCATGTCGAACTTGGCCGTGTCCGGGTACTGCGCCAGGGTCAGGCCGCCCGCGTGCTTGATGGCTTGCAGGCCCCGCGTGCCGTCGCTGCCCATGCCGGAAAAAATCACGCCCACGGCCAATTCCCCCAGTTCGCTTGCCAGGCTTTCGAAAAAAGTGTTGATCGGCAAGCGGTGCCCGCGCAGCTGCACCGGCTCGCTGAGCACGAAACGCCCCCTGGACAGGCTCAGGTCGGCATTCGAGGGAATCACATAGATATGGTTGGGGCGCAATTCCGCCTGGTGCGTGATTTCCGCGACGGGTATGCTGGTGGCGCGCTGCAGCAGTTCCGGCAGCATGGCCTTCTGCGTGGGATCGAGGTGCTGGACCACCACATAGGCGATGCCGCTTTCCTGCGGCACATTGGCCAGGAAAGCGACTATCGGGTCGAGTCCGCCGGCGGAAGCGCCGATGGCCACCACGGGAAAGACGATGGCGGCCACCTCGGGGACGGACAATGTGCTGTGTTTGCTGCGTGTCATCGTCTGCAAGAAAACAGCCACGGCAAGACTGCGGGGCTGGCAATTGATAATCTTGCATTCTAGCACTCAAGCCGCGCCGAAATCCCCGAAATTGGCGCTGGGCTTGCACCCTGCGCGCCCTCGCCGTTTACTGCGCCTGCGGCGTATGCCAGCCGCCGCCGAGCGACTGGATCAGGGCCACGGCCGTCGTCTGGCGATCCGCCTGTGCCTGCACCAGGGAACGGCGCGCCGACAGGGCCGTCACCTGCGCCGTCACCACGTCCGTATAGCCGACCTGGCCCGCGTTGTAGCGGTTCAGCATCTGCTGTTCCACCTGGTCGGCGGCCGCCGACGCCTGCTGGCGCAAGGCCAGCTGCTCGGCCAGCGCGCGCGTGGCCGACAACTGGTCTTCCACGGCGCCAAAGGCGGCCAGCACCGTCTGGCGGTAGCGCGCCACGGCCGCCTCGTGGCCGGCCCTGGCCGCGTCCACGCTGGCCGTCGTGGCGCCCGCGTTGAACAGCGTCTGCGCGGCCGACACGCCCAGCGACCACAGGCTGCTCGATGCATTGAACAGGTCGCCCACCTTGCTGGCGCCCGAGCCGTAGGAACCCGTCAGGTTCAGGCTCGGATAGTAGGCGGAACGGGCGATGCCGATCTGCTCATTGGCCACGGCCACGCGGCGCTCGGCGGCGGCGATGTCGGGACGGCGCTGCAGCAGGGTCGACGGCACGCCCAGCGGCACGTCGGGCACGGTCAGGGTCCACGGCGCCACGGCCAGGCTGAAGTCCGATGGGGCACGGCCCAAGAGGATGGCGATCGCGTGTTCGAGCTGGGCGCGCTGACGCGTCTGGCTCGACAGGTCGATCTGCGCATTGGCCAGCTGCGTCTGCGCCTGCAGCAGGTCGGACTTGGCGGCGATGCCGGAATTGAAGCGGTTGCTGGTGATGTCGAGCACGCGCTTGTAGCCGTCGATGGTGGCATTGAGCAGCGCGATCTGCGCATCGCTCTGGCGCAGCGAAAAATAATTGGTGGCCAGCTCGCCCTGCGCCGACAGGCGCGCCGCGGCCAGGTCCGCCGCGCTGGCGGCGGCGCTGGCGTCCGCCCCCGTCACGCCGGCGCGCAGCTTGCCCCACACGTCCGGTTCCCACGACGCGCCGATGGCGGCCTTGAAGTTGTTGTTCGTCTGCTGCTCGCCGCCGCCGCCCGAGCGGGCGCCGCTGCCCGTCAGATTCACGGTCGGGAAGAGCGACGCGCGCTGTTCGCGCACCAGCGCGCGCGCCTGCTCGTACGCGGCGATGGCTTCCGCCACGTTCTGGTTCGACACTTCGATGCTGTCGGCCAGCCGGTTCAGTTGCGCGTCGCCGAACAGGGTCCACCATGGACCGCGCTCGAGGGTATCGGCCGGCACGGCGGGTTGCCAGCCGGCCGCCTCCTTGAACGCCTGCGGCGCGGCGGCCGTCGGCACGTCATACGCGGGGCTGACGGCGCAGCCGGCCAGCAGGACGAAGGCGGCCGCGGTGGCCAGCGACAGGACATGCCGGCGCAGGCGTGCGGGAACGGCGGACTGGATAGGTTTTACTTGCTTCATGATTGTGTGCTCGGGTTATCTGGCCCAGGAATGCGGCTCAATTGCTGCTCGTCGGCGCTGCGCGTGCGCAGCTTGTCGAGCAGGATGTAGACCACCGGGGTGGTCAGCAATGTGAGTAACTGGCTGGCAATCAGGCCGCCGATGATGGCGACCCCCAAGGGCTGGCGTAGCTCTGACCCCTCGCCGAAACCGATCGCCAGCGGCAAGGCGCCAAGCGCCGCCGCCAGGGTGGTCATCAGGATGGGGCGGAAACGCAGCAAACATGCCTCGCGCACCGCTTCCACCGCTGTCAGGCCGCGCGAACGCTCGGCCTCCAGCGCGAAGTCGATGATCAATATAGCATTTTTCTTCACGATACCGATCAATAGGAACACGCCGATCAGGGCTATGATGGAAAACTCCATGCGGAACAGCAGCAGCGCCAGCACGGCGCCCACGCCCGCCGAGGGCAGGGTCGACAACACGGTGACGGGGTGGATCAGGCTTTCGTACAGGATGCCCAGCACGATGTAGATCACCACGATGGCCGCCAGGATCAAGAGCGGCTGCTCCTTGTTGCTGTCCTGCGCGCTCTTCGCCGAACCCTGGAAGCTGCCGCGCACGTTGACCGGCATGCCGATTTCCGACTCCGCCTGGGCCACGGCCGCCTGGCCGTCGCTGAGCGGATAGCCGTCGGCCAGGTTGAACGACACGGTGGTCGCCAGTTCGCCGCCCTGGTGGTTGATCGACGTCGCCGTCGAGCTTTCCGCGAAGCTGCTGAACGACGACAGCGGCACCATGTGCGCCAGCGTGGTGGACAGGGCCGAGCCGCTGGACGGGTCGCGCGCCGCCGTCGTGTTGGACGTCGCCGCGCTTGCCGTCGCGGTGGCGGTGGCGGTGGCCGTGGCCGTAGCGGTAGTACTGGCGGCAGCGGCGGCCGCATTCGAGGCCGGCACGTAGACGGAACGCAGCGCTTCCGGGCTTTGCGCATAGCGCGGCGCCACTTCCATGATCACATGGTACTGGTTCAGCTCATCGTAGATGGTCGCCACCTGGCGCTGGCCGAAGCTGTTGTACAGCGCATTGTCGATATCCCTGACCTGCACGCCCAGCTGCGTGGCGCGGTCCTTGTCGATGGTGACGAAGGTTTCCACGCCGTTTTCCGCCTGGTCCGTGTCGACGTCGATCAGGGCCGGCTGCAGCTTCATCTGGTCGGCCAGCTTCGCCGCCCACTTCTTCAGGTCCGCCTGGTTGTCGCTGATCAGGGTGTACTGGTAGGTGGAATTGCTCGAGCGCCCGCCCATGCGCAGATCCTGCACGGGGTTGAGGAACAGCGAAATGCCCGTCACCTTGGCCAGCTGCGGGCGCAGACGGGCGATCACGGCCTGGCCCTTGTCCGTGCGCTGCGACGCCGGTTTCAAATCGATGAACATGAAGCCGCCGCCCGCCCGTCCGCCGCCCGTGAAGCCCACGACGGTGGCGACGGCGGGATCGTCCTTGATGATGTTGACCAGCTGGCGCAGCTTGCCCTGCATGGCCTGGAACGAGATGCTCTGGTCGGCGCGCATGCCGCCATTGATCTGGCCCGTGTCCTGCTGCGGGAAGAAGCCTTTCGGCGCGGCCGCGAACAGGTACACGTTCAGGCCGACGACGAACACGAGGATGGTCATCACCAGCGCGGCGCTGGACAGGGCCCAGTCCAGGCAGTGCTCATAGACGTTCAGCATGCGCTCGAAGCCGCGCTCGAACCAGCGCGCCACGGCGCCGGGCGGCTTGTGCTGCTGGCCGCTTTTCAGCAGCCAGGCGCACATCATCGGCGTCGTGGTGAGCGAGATCACCAGCGAAATCATGACGGCGGCCGACAGGGTCACGGCAAATTCGCGGAACAGCCGTCCCACCTGCCCGCCCATGAACAGCAGCGGGATGAAGACGGCCACCAGCGACAGGCTGATCGACAGCACCGTGAAGCCCACCTCGCGCGCGCCCAGCAGGGCCGCCTTGAAGCGGTCCATGCCGGCCTCGATGTGGCGCTGCGTGTTTTCCAGCACCACGATGGCATCATCGACGACAAAGCCGGTGGCCACCGTGAGCGCCATCAGGGAAAGGTTATTCAGGCTGAAGCCCAGCATGTACATCACGCCGAAGGTGCCCAGCAGCGAGACGATGGTGGCGACGGCGGGGATGATGGTGGCGCGCACGCTGCGCAGGAAGGCGCTGACCACCAGCACGACCAGCACGATGGACAGGATCAGCGTGAATTCGATCTCGTGCAGCGAGGAGCGGATGGAATTGGTGCTGTCGGACGCCACCTGCAGCTTGATGTCGCCGGGCAGCTGCGCCTGCAGTTGCGGCAGCAGCGCGCGCACGCCGTCGACGGTGGCGATGACGTTCGCGCCGGGCTGGCGCGTGATCAGCACGATGACAGCGGGGTCGCCGTTGAACAGGCCCAGGGTATTCGTGTTTTCCACGCCGTCGACCACTTCGGCCACGTCGTCGAGGCGGATGGCGGCGCCGTCGCGCCAGGCCACCACCAGGCTGCGGTAGTCGGCCGCGCTGCGCCCGCCCGAAGCCGTGTTGGCGCCCGAGTAAATCTGCAGGCTGCGCTCATCGCCGGAGATCGCCCCCTTCGGCCGGTTGGCGTTGCTGGCCTGGATGGCCGCGCGCACGTCTTCCATCGACACGGCATAGTGATTGAGCTGGTAAGGCAGCAGTTCCACGCGCACGGCCGGCAGCGAGCCGCCGCCCAGTTCCACGTCGCCCACGCCCTTCACTTGCGCCACTTTCTGCTGCACCAGGTTCGAGACGGCGTCGTAGATCTGGCCCGGCGTGCGCGTCTTCGACGTCAGCGCCAGGATGATCACGGGCGCGTCGGACGGATTGGCCTTGCGGTAGGTGGGGTTGCTGCGCAGGGTGGCCGGCAAGTCCACGCGCGAGGCGGAAATGGCCGCCTGCACTTCGCGCGCGGCCGAATCGATCTTGCGGTTCAGGTCAAACTGCAAATTGATGCGCGTCGAACCCGTGCCCGAGGACGACGTCATCTCGTTCACGCCGGAGATGACGCCCAGGCGCCGCTCCAGCGGCGTGGCCACCGAGGTGGCCATGGTGGCCGGACTGGCGCCGGGCAGGCTGGCGCTGACGGAGATGGTCGGATAATCGACTTGCGGCAGCGGCGAGACGGGCAGCACGAAGAAGGCGCCGACGCCCGCCAGCGCGATGCCGATGGTCAGCAGCACGGTGGCGATGGGGCGCTTGACGAACGGTTCGGACAGGTTCACGCGGCGCTCCCCGCACCCGGCTTGTCCAGGTTCACGCCGCGCGTCTTCGGCGCGAAGCGCTGGCCCAGGCGGTCAAAGGCCAGGTAGATGACGGGCGTGGTAAACAGGGTCAGCACCTGGCTGACGATCAGCCCGCCGAAGATGGCCAGGCCCAGCGGACGGCGCAACTCGGCGCCCTCGCCCCAGCCCAGCATCAGCGGCACGGCCGCGAACAGCGCCGCCAGCGTCGTCATCAGAATCGGACGGAAGCGCAGCAGGGCCGCCTGGTGGATGGCTTCCTGCGGGCTCTTGCCCTCGTCGCGTTCGGCCTCGATGGCGAAGTCGATCATCATGATCGCGTTCTTCTTGACGATGCCGATCAGGAGGATGATGCCGATGATGCCGATCACGCCCAGGTCCTGCCCCGACAGCATCAGCGCCAGCAAGGCGCCCACGCCGGCCGACGGCAGGGTCGACAGGATCGTCAGCGGGTGGATGTAGCTTTCATACAGCACGCCGAGCACGATGTAGACGCAGACGACGGCGGCCAGAATGAGCCACAGCTGGTTCGACAGCGAATTTTCATACGCGCCGGCCGCGCCGAGGAAGGTCAGCGTCACCGACGGCGGCAAGGCGATATCCTTCGCCGCCTGGCGGATGGCGTCGACGGCGCTGCCCAGCGCCACGCCGTGCGTGGTGTCGAAGCCCAGCGTGGTGGCCGGGTATTGCGCCACGTGCGTGATCTGCAGCGGCGCCTGTTTTTCGCTGACGCTGGCAAAGGCGGACAGCGGCGTCGACTTGCCGGAGCCCGTGCGCACCTGCAGGTCCGACAGGTCGGACGGCGTGGTGACGATGCCGGGCTGCGCTTCGAGGATGACGCGGTACTGGTTGGTTTCCGTGAAAATCGTCGAAATGATGCGCTGGCCGAAGGCGTTGTACAGCGCGTCGTCGACGGTGGCCGTGGTGATCGACATGCGCGCGGCGCTGTCGCGGTCGATGGCCACGCTGACGGCGGCGCCCGTGGCGCCCGCGTCCGTGACGACGTTGCGCAGCTGCGATTTTTCGCGCATGCGGGCCGCCAGCTTGCCGGCCCACTCGGTGACGGTGGCCGTGTCGGCGCCTTCGAGCGAGACGCGGTACTGCGTCGGACCCGATTCCGCATCGATGGTCAGGTCCTGCGTCGGCTGCAGGTACAGGGTCACGCCGGCCACCCTGGCCACGCGGCCGCGCAGGCGTTCCATGATGTCTTCCTGGCTGTCGCTGCGCGAGCGCTTGAGATTGATCAGCATGCTACCCGTGTGCAGCATGGTATTGTTGGCCGCATCGACGCCGACGAGGGAGCTCAGGGTGTCGACATCGGGGTCTTCCAGCAGCGCGCTGGCGGCCGCCTGCTGCAGCACGGCCATGCGCTCGTACGAGACGGCTTGCGAGGTTTCCAGGCGCGCCTGCAACTGCCCCGTGTCCTGCGTGGGAAACAGGCCTTTCGGAATCGTGACGTACAGGATCACCGTCAGCAGCAAGGTGGCCAGGGCCACGAGCAGGGTCAGGCCCTGGCGCTTCAGCACCCACACCAGCGCATGGTCATACTGATGGATGACACGGTCGAGGAAAGCCTGGATGCGCTGCCCCGTGGCGCTGACCTTTTCATCGGCGTGGCTTTTCAGCCAGCGCGCCGACATCATCGGCACCAGGGTCAGGGACACCACGGCGGAAATGAGGATGGTGATGGCCAGGGTCATGGCAAATTCGCGGAACAGCCGGCCCACGACATCGCCCATGAACAGCAGCGGAATGAGCACGGCGATCAGCGACACCGTCAGCGAGATGATGGTAAAGCCGATCTGCGAGGCGCCCTTCAGGGCGGCAGCCATCGGCGTTTCGCCCTCCTCGATGTAGCGGGCGATGTTTTCGATCATGACGATGGCGTCGTCGACGACGAAGCCGGTGGCGATCGTCAGCGCCATCAGCGACAGGTTGTTCAGGCTGTAGCCGAGCAGATACATGACGCCGCAGGCGCCGATCAGCGAAATCGGCACGGACAGGCTGGCGATCACCGTGGCGCGCAGGCTGTGCAGGAAGGCGAAGATCACCAGCACCACCAGCAGCACGGACAGCAGCAGCTCCATTTCCACGTGTTCGACCGAGGCGCGGATACCCGTCGTGCGGTCGCTCAGCACGTCGAGCTTCATGGCCGCCGGCAGGCTGGCCTGCAGGTCCGGCAGCAGGGCCTTGATGGCGTCGACCGTCTTGATGACGTTGGCGCCGGGCTGGCGCTGCACGTTCAGGATGATGGCCGGCTGCTTGCCCGACCAGGCGCCCAGGCGCGTGTTTTCCGCGCTGTCGACGACGTTGGCGACGTCGGACAGGCGCACCGGCGCGCCGTTTTTATAGGTGATGATCAGGCGCTTGTAGTCTTCCGCCGTCACCAGCTGGTCGTTGGCGTTGATGGTGAACGAGCGCGTGGGGCCGTCGAAACTGCCCTTCGCGCTGTTGACGTTGGCCGCCGCGATGGCCGTGCGCAGGCTGTCGAGACCGAGGCCATACGAGGCCAGCAATTTGGTGTCGCCCTGGATGCGCACGGCGGGACGCTGGCCGCCGGACAGCGACACCAGGCCCACGCCGTTGACCTGGCTGATCTTCAGCGCCAGGCGCGTGTTGACGATGTTCTGCACCTGCGTCAGCGGCATCGTGTCCGACGTGATGGCCAAGGTCAGCACGGGCGCGTCGGCCGGATTGATCTTCGCGTACACGGGCGGCGCCGGCAAGTCGGTGGGCAGCAAGGAACCGCCCGCGTTGATGGCGGCCTGCACTTCCTGCTCGGCGACGTCCAGGGTCTGGCCCAGCGTGAATTGCAGGGTGATGATGGAAACGCCGGCCGCGCTGGTGGAACTCATGCGCTGCAAGCCCGACATCTGGCCGAACTGGCGCTCCAGCGGCGCCGTCACGGTCTGCCCCATGACTTCCGGGCTGGCGCCCGGATACAGGGTCTGCACCTGGATGGTGGGGAAGTCCACCTGCGGCAAGGCGGCCAGCGGCAGGAACTTGAAGCCGACCAGCCCCGCCAGCACGATGGCCAGCATCAGCAGCGCCGTGGCGACGGGGCGCTGGATGAAGGGCGTCGATGGACTCATTGCGCGGCGCCCTTCGCTGGCGCCGTGGCTGGCACGGCAGCCTGTGCGCTGGCCGCGCCGTCAGCGTGCTGGCGGCGGTGGCGGCGTTCGCCGTTTGCACCGCCGGCGCCCGCGCCGCCGGCGGCTGGCTTGTCGCCGGCCAGCATGACTTTCGCGCCTTCCTTCAGGCGGTCGGCGCCTTCCGTGATGACCTGTTCGCCCGCCTCCAGGCCGGCGCGGATTTCCACCATGTCGGTGGTGGCCTGGCCGCGCGTGACCATGCGCACGGTGACCGTCTTGTCGGCTTTCAGCACATACACGAAGTCGCCGTTGTTGCTGTGGCGCAGAGCCGTGACGGGCACCAGCACGGCGCCCGTGATATTGCCCAGCTCCAGGCGCACGTTGACGAACTGGCTGGGGAACAGCGCCATCTTCTCGTTGGTGTAGCGGGCCTTGGCGCGCACGGTGCCCGTCTGCACGTCGACCTGGTTGTCGAGCGCCGTCAGGCTGCCCTGGTCCAGCGTATGCGTGCGCGTGCGGTCCAGCGCCAGCGCGGCCAGGGCGGAGCCGCCATTCAGGCGTTCCTGGATGGTCTGCACCTTATCCTGCGGCACGGAGAATTCCACGTCGATGGGCGAGAGCTGCGTCACCACCACCACGCCGCCCGTGTCGCTGGTGCTCACCAGGTTGCCGATATCGACCACTTTCAGGCCGGCGCGGCCGCTGATCGGCGACACCACCTTGGTGTAGCCGAGGTTCAGCCGGGCCGTGCCTTCGGCCGCGCGGTCCGTCATGACGGTGCCTTCCAGCTGCTTGACCAGGGCCGCCTGCGTATCGACGTCCTGGCGCGCGATGGAATCCTGGCCCAGCAGGGTTTGATAGCGCTTCAGGGTCAGGCGCGCGTTTTCCAGCTGCGCCTCGTCGCGCTGGCGCTGGCCCGTGGCCTGCATCAGCGCCATTTCGAACTGCGCCGGGTCGATCTGCGCCACCACCTGGCCCGCCTTGACCATGCCGCCTTCCTTGAATTTCAGCTCCTTCAGGATGCCCGACACCTGCGGGCGCACCGTCACGGTCGATGCCGCCGTCACCGTGCCCAGCGCATCGAGCACCACGGGCAGGTCCGACTTCACGGCCGTGGCCACGCCGACCGTGGTCGATGGCGCGCCGCGGCGCCCACCGGGTCCGCCTGGCCCGCCAGGGCCGCCGGCGCCTGGCTGCGCGCTGACGCCCGTATGGGTCAGATACCAGGCACCGCCGCCCAGCGCGGCCATCACTGCCAGCGCGATGACGCTGCCGACGATTTTCGAACGGCGGCTGCGCCGCGGGGTATTGGGTGCTGTCTGCGAATCCATCGCTTATCCTTGTATAGGCCGCTGGCACGGCGAGTCTGTGGCGCCGGCCGAGGTGGGACACACTCAGGCCGGACGACCGTTTTTCGGGGTTGGTATCGTTACAAAGCCACAGGGAGTCAAGAGCTGAAAATCAGCTGAAAAAACATCGCTCCCCATCGTGAAACGACTCTAGCATAGTCATGTATCTGTTTCATTTCCACTTGAAACAATTCCACACGACGGCACGCACGCGGCCAGGCCACGCGTGCCGGCGGCCTGCCTGCCCTCTATGGGGAACGATGGAAAAATCAGGCTTGCGGGGGTGGGCGCCACGGTGCCGGCGCGCCGCGCGCGACTGGCATGCAGATACAAACTCGCTACAAATCTCCCGCCGATCCGCTTGACCGGGGGCCAGGCGGCGCTTCAAGCGGCCGCGGGCGCCCGCACCGCTGTACCTGGATTGACAGCGGCGCCCTACAGCGTCATGCCGAGGATGACGTCCTGATAGTCGGTGCGGCCCACGCGGAAGGTGCGCCGTCCCACCTGCGCAAAGCCGCAGCGCACATAGAATGCCAGCGCATCGTGGTTTTCCGCGTACACCCCCAGCAGCACCCGCCCCGCCCCGCCGGCGCGCGCCTGTTCCAGTGCCGCCTGCATCAGGCGCTGGCCCACGCGCTGGCCCTGGAAACGGTGCAGCAGGTAGATGCGCTTGATTTCCAGGTCGCGCGGATGCGGATCGGCCACCGGCAGGCTGGCCGGACTGAGGACCAGGTAGCCGACGGGCGCGCCGCCCGGCATGGCTTCGGCCAGCCACAGCCGCATGGCCGGCAGCGCCAGCCAGTCGCGGTACAGCTGCGCGTCGTGCTGGCGCGCGCAGTGGGCGATGACGTCGGCGCCATCGAGAATGCCGGCGAAGGCCTCGAGGAAGGTCGATTGCCCGACCAGCGCCAGCGCCTGCTCATCGCCCTTCGCGCAGGGCCGGATGGTAATTGCCGGCTCAATTTGTCCACTCATCTCGCTTGCCATGCTTTGCTCCTGATATGAAACAAGCCGGGCGAAGCCGGCTTGGGTATGTCATCTATATTGCCGTGTAACGCCTGACAAAATCGTAGCGAGCGAAGATGAGTTGTGACCGAGAAGCGGAGCTGTGCTTGAGCACAGTGAGCATCGCAGGCCGCAAATCATCGAGCGCAGTCGATTTGGTCAGGTGTTATTTACTGCCGAGTGGCACTTCGCACAGGCAGTGCGTCAGGGCCATGAACGGCTTGCGCTCGCGCGTGATGCCCGACAGCCAGCTCAGGTCCTGCGCCATGCCCAGCGCCGCGTCGGCCGGCAAGCCGCTCGTGGCCAGGCCCAGTTTCACGTGCTCGCCCAGTCCCAGCGACGCCATGGCCTTGGAGCCGAACATGCCGATCAGGCGATCCACGTTCGACGTTTCCTGCTCCAGGTAAGTCACGCGGTAGTCGGCGCCCAGATTGGCGCGCTTGGCGGCCGATGCCAGCGCATCGCCATAGCTGCCGATGCGGTCGACCAGGTTGCGCTCTTTCGCCTGCAAGCCCGTCCAGACGCGGCCCTGCGCCACTTCATTGATCTTTTCCGGCGTCGTCTTGCGCGCCTTGGCGGCCAGGTTCAGGAAGTCGCCATACACGTGGTTGATCGAGCCCTGTATCACTTGCGCAAAGCGCGGATCGAGCGGACGCAACGGGTTGCCGGCGTCGGCCAGCCACGTGGTGGGCGAGCCGGCCGTATGGATGCCCAGCTTTTCCACCACCTTGTCAGCCGTCGGCAAGATCGCGAACACGCCGATGGAACCGGTGATGGTGGCCGCGTCGGCGATCACTTCATCGGACGAGGTGCTGATCCAGTAGCCGCCCGAAGCGGCCACGTTGCCCATCGAGACGACCACCGGCTTGCCGGCGGCGCGCGTCAGTTCCAGTTCGCGGCGTATCAGTTCCGAGCCGAAGGCGCTGCCGCCCGGCGAATCGACGCGCAGCACGACGGCCTTGATAGACTTGTCTTCGCGCGCCTGGCGGATCAAGCGCGAGGTGGACAGGCCGCCGATGGAGCCCGGCGGCGCGATGCCGTCGCCGATTTCGCCGGAAGCGATGACGACGCCGACGGCATCGCCGATATGCACGGGGCGCAGGCGCGCCAGGTAGTCGGTGTAGGCGATCTGGCGGAAGTTCGTGCCTTCCGTGTTTTTCGCGCCGCGCGCCATCATGAACTGGCGCAGCTCATCGCGCGTTTTCAGGCCGTCGACCAGCCTGGCGTTCAGCGAGACCTTGGCCAGGTCGCCGTCGGCGGCCGTCAGCAAGGCAGGCAGCCCGTCGATCGCCTGCATGATGGCGCCGGCCGGCAGCTTGCGCGCCTTTTCCACGTCCGTCGTGTAGGTGGTCCACAAGCCATTGTTCAGGTAGCGATCCGCTTCGGCCGCCGCTTCGGACGGGCCGTTGGCGATGAAGGGTTCGGCCGCGCTTTTATACGTGCCCACTTTCAGCAGGTTGACCGTCACGCCCACCTTGTCGAGCGCATCGCGGTAGTAATTGCGGTAGCGGCCGAAGCCTTCGAGCATGACGCCGCCCATCGGGTGCACGAACACTTCATCGGCCTTGGCCGCCACCAGGTACTGGCGCTGGTTATAGCTGGAACCCCAGGCCGTCACTTTCTTGCCGCTGGCGCGGAAACGCTCGACGCCGGCCGCCACTTCGCGCAGCGAAGCCAGGCCGCCGCCCTGCAATTCATCGAGCAGGATGACCATGGAGCCGATATTGCCATCCTTGGCCGCCGTGTCGAGCACGGCCAGCACGTCGCGCAGCTGCACGCTTTTCTTGACTTCGCCGCTGACATTGGCCAGCACCGCTTCGCGCACGCCGCCCGGCGTCTCTTCCACCAGCGGGCCTTGCAGGTCGAGCACCAGCGTGGTTTTCTCGGGCAGGGGCTTGACGCCGCCGCCGAAGATGGCGATCAGGATGGCGATGACGATCAGCAGGAAAATCAGATTGAAGACCGCGCGGCGCGTGGCGTCCAGCGCGCGCCAGAATGCGCCAAAACCGCGGCGCAGCGGCGGGAACGGGTTGAGTGACATTGATGCTCCGTGAGGTTATTTACCTAAAGGAAACCAATATAACTGAAAATGCCCGGAATCGTCTTATTTTGACAAGGGTGCGGCGCCCTCGGCGCCCTGCCCCGCCGGCGTGGAAATGAGGAACAGGCCGCCCAGCACGAGGGCGCCATTCAGGATCAGCAATTCCAGGCCGATACGGTAGTGCGCAAACAGCAGCGCCTGCTCTTGCTCGATCAGCGCACACAGCAGCGGACCGGCCACGGCCACCAGCGGCACCCAGCGGTCGCGCACGCCGCGCCGGCTCAGCAAGCCGAAGGCAAACAGGCCCAGCAGAGGGCCATAGGTGTAGCTGGCCAGCTTGAGGATCACGCCTATCATGCTGGGACTGTCCATCCACTTGAAGGCCATGATCAGGATCAGAAACAGCGCGGAAAAACCCAAGTGCACGCGGCGGCGCCAGCGCATCTGCGCCGCCGGGCTCAGCTCGGCACGCCGCTGCACGCCGAGGATATCGATGCAGAAGGTCGACGTGAGGGCCGTCAGCGCCCCATCGACGCTGGGAAACAGCGCGGAAATGAGGGCAATGAAGAAGATCAGCTGCACCACGGCAGGAAAGTGTCCAAGCACCACGGCAGGGAACAGCTTGTCGCCCGTGGCCGTCACGCCCGCCAGCGGCGCATACAGGTGCAGCAAGCCGCCGAGGAAGAGGAACAGCAGCAGCACGCCGGTCAGCACGACGGTCAGGCTGAGCATGTTCTTTTGCGAATCGCGCAAGGTCCGCACGGAAATGTTCTTTTGCATCATTTCCTGGTCCATGCCCGTCATGGCAACCGTGATGAACATGCCGGCGAGAATGTGCTTCCACACATAGGCGGGACTGTCCGGGTCGACGGTGAAGATGCGCGTGAGTCCCTGCGCACGCATGCGCTCGAGGCTGTCGATGAGGGACAAGTCCATCTCGCGCAGCAGGAACACGCTGCAGATGACGAGGCCGGCCAGCATGCACGCCGTTTGCAGGGTATCGGTCCAGACGATGGTTTTCACGCCGCCTTCATACGTGTACAGCAGGATCAGCAGCAGCACGACGCACGCCGTCAGCCAGAACGGCACGCCGAAGCTGTCGAGGATGGTCGCCTGCAGGATGTTGACCACCAAATACAGCCGCGCCGTGGCGCCCAGCAGGCGCGAGAGGATGAAAAACGCCGCGCCGCTCTGGTAGGAGCGCCGCCCCAGGCGCAGTTCCAGGTAGCGGTAGATCGACGTCAGCTGCAGCCGGTAGTACAGCGGCAGCAAAATAAACGTGATGGCCAGGTAGCCCAGCACATAGCCGATCATCAGCTGGATATAGCCGAAGCCGTCGCGCCCCACGGCGCCGGGCACGCTGATGAAGGTGACGCCGGTCAGCGTGGTGCCCACCATGCCGAAGGCCACCAGCATCCAGTTGCTGTCCTTGTTGCCGATAAAAAAACTGTCGTTGGTCGCATGGCGCGAAGTGCGCCACGCCACGCCCAGCAGGATCAGGAAATACGCGAGGACGACGGAGAACAGGATGGCGGGAGACATGGGCGACGCGCTGGCGGCAAGGTTGGACAGGGGCAAGAATATACAGCAAGGCGCGCCGCCATGCCGCAGGCAGCGTCCTGATCCGGTTGCCGCCGCTCCCCCGCGTGCCGCCTAGTTGTCGCGGATCTCGAAGAACTGCAGTGTTTCCGCGACCGGCTGATCCTTGCATGTGCCGCTGCCGCGCAACATCACCGGCTTACCCGAGGCAAATGCCATGAGCAAGCCTGCATAGTATTCCTTGGCACGCGGCCGCTTGAAGGAGAAGGAAAAATAGTTACCGTTCGAACCATGGCAGGCGGGTGCGTCCACCACGCCGCCCACGGGATACACATATACCAGGTCCGCGTCCTCGAACACCAGAATGGAACTGATTTTGGCAATGGCATAACCGGCGCAGGCCGCGCCGCTCAGTGATACACCGAATATCAATCCCAGCAACTGCAAATGCATCTTTTTCATGACGGCTCCACTTAAATTATAATTTTAGCATCTTTCCCAGTAGAAAGAATAGGGATGGCAACGTCTGGCGGCAGGTAACTTGCTGGCAGAAAACAATAAAACGGGCGAGAATAGCGCTTCCCTCCCTCTTGCGCCCTGTGCGCCCACTCCCATGTCCGATACAGCCACGTCCACCCTGCGCCTGCGCGCCGATATCAATCCGAAACCGCTGGGCATTGCGCTGTTGCTCATCCTGCTCGGCGCGTGGTATCTGGCGCAGACGGTGGGCGTCACGCAGTCCGCGCTGTACGTGGTGGGAGCCTTGCTCGGCGTCACCTTGTACCACGCGGCGTTCGGCTTCACGTCTGCCTGGCGCGTCTTCATTGCCGATGGCCGCGGCGACGGCCTGCGGGCGCAAATGCTGATGCTGGCCGTCGGCGTGGCGCTGTTCTTTCCCGCGCTGTCGGCCGGCACCTTGTTCGGCACGCCCGTCGCGGGCCTCGTCTCGCCGGCCGGCACGTCCGTCATCGTGGGCGCCTTTATCTTCGGCATCGGCATGCAACTGGGCGGCGGCTGCGCGTCCGGTACCCTGTACACGGTCGGCGGCGGCAGCACGCGCATGCTCATCACCCTGGTCGCCTTCATCATCGGCTCGGTGATCGGCACCGCCCACATGCCGTTCTGGACATCGTTGCCGCAGCTCAAGCCCATCTCCGTCGTCACGACCCTGGGCCTGGCGCCCGCGCTGGCGCTGAACTGGATAGTCTTTGCGCTGATCGCCGCCATCACGGTGTTCGTTGAAAAACGCCGCCACGGCCGCCTGATCGCCACGCCCCTGCGCCCGGCCCATGCCTCGCCGTGGCTGCACGGCCCGTGGCCGCTGGTGGCGGGGGCCGTCGCGCTCGTCGTGCTGAACTTCGCCACCCTGGCGCTGTCGGGCAAGCCGTGGGGCGTGACGTCCGCCTTCGCGCTGTGGGGCGCCAAGGCCGCTTCGCTGGTCGGCATCGATACGGCCAGCTGGGCCTACTGGTCCACCAAGGCCAACGCCGCCGCGCTGGCTGCGCCGCTGACGCAAGACAAGACTTCGGTGATGGACATCGGCATCGTGCTTGGCGCCATGCTGGCGGCGGCGCTGGCGGGCCGCTATGCGCCCGTGTGGCGCATCCCGCTGCGCTCGATTATCGCGGCCGTGGTCGGCGGCCTGTTGCTCGGCTATGGCGCGCGCCTCGCGTATGGCTGCAATATCGGCGCATATTTCAGCGGCATCGTCTCGGGCAGCCTGCACGGCTGGCTGTGGCTGGTTTGCGCCTTCCTGGGCAACGTCGTCGGCACGCGCCTGCGTCCATGGTTCGGCCTGGAGGTGGAAAGAGTGAAGCCGACCGGCTGCTGAAACAGCCGCGGCGGGCCAGTCCGCTGGCCGGCCCGCGTATCGTTAATGCCCTACCGCATGGATCGATTTCTCGCCGCCGGTGCGCACGGGAATGGGATTGATACGGTCCAGGCGGCCACTGAGGGCCGTCAAGCCAAATGCGCCGAGCACGACCAGTGCGCCTATCCAGCCCGTATGCACGAGGCCCAGGTGTTCGACGATCAGGCCGCCGCCCCAGGCGCCGCCGGCGATGCCCAGGTTGAAGGCAGCGATGTTCAAGCCGGAAGCCACGTCGACGGCGCGCGGCGTGAAGTGTTCGGCCTGCTGCACGACATACACTTGCAAGCCGGCCACGTTACCGAAGGCCACGGCGCCCCACAACAGCACGGTCATGACCACGAGAACCGGGTGCGGCGCCGTGAAGGTCAGCAGCAGCAAGACGGCGGCCAGCAACAGGAAGATCAGTTTCAGAGCGCTGACGGGTCCCCGCTTGTCGGCCAGCTTGCCACCCCAGATATTGCCGAAGGCGACGGACACGCCATACACGAGCATCACCACGCCCACGGCGCCGGCGCCAAAGCCCGACACTTGCTGCAGGATGGGGGCCAGGTAGGTAAAGGCGATGAAGGAGCCTCCATAGCCAACGGCCGTCATCGCATACACCAGCAACAGACGGGGCTGGCCCAGCACCTGCACTTGCTGCAGCAAGGACGCCGGTTTGCTATGCGCGATATTGGATGGCACATACAGCAGGCTGCCGACGAAGGCGACCAGGCCCAGGGCCGAGACGGCCAGGAAAGTTTCGCGCCAGCCGAAATGCTGGCCGATGAAGGTACCGAGCGGCACGCCCGTCACCAGGGCCACGGTCAAGCCCGTAAACATGATGGCGATGGCGCTGGCCGCCTTGTCTTTCGGCACCAGCGAAGTGGCGATGGTCGAGCCGATCGAGAAGAACACGCCGTGCGCCAGCCCCGTCAGGATGCGGGCCACCACCAGGGTTTCATAGCCGGGCGACTTCCAGGCCAGCAAATTTCCCAGGGCAAACAAGACCATCAGCGACAGCAGCAGGGTCTTGCGGGGGATCTTGCCCGTCAGGGCAGTCAGGACGGGCGCGCCCACGGCGACGCCCAGCGCGTACAGGCTGACCAGCAAGCCGGCCGATGGCAAGTTGACGCCCAGGTCCGCGGCGATGGTGGGCAAGAGCCCGACGATGACAAACTCGGTGGTTCCGATGGCAAATGCGCTGAGGGTCAGCGCGAGCAAGGCAATGGGCATGAAAGACTCCGATATAAGTGCATGCAAAGGGTATGCAAATGCAAGGCTTGCAGTATCGGGGCTTTCTTTGTTTCGAAAAATACGTCTCCGGACAGAAGATATTTGCCCATAAATCAACAATATGAACATCAACCATCGCGCCTCCGGCACGATCCATAGCGCCGCCCAGCAGCGCCAGCGGCATGGTCGCGCTGCCTGGCGCCATCATGCGGTCGCCAGGCAGCTGTTTTGGCAGCTGTTTTGGCAGTTGTTTTTACAGTTGTTTCTGCGGATGTTTCTGCGGATGTTTCCTCTATTTCTGCTATTTCGGCTATTTCCGCTATTTCCTCTATTTCGGCTATTTCGGCTATTTCGGCTATTTCCGCAGCATTTTCTCCTTCCATGCCTCCATGAATTATTGCCTGGCTTTCGCTATTGCTCCCTGCTATCCCTGTTTTCCAGCCTCTTCGCCTTTTCCCACTGCTCGAATTTCTCCGGCTTTTGCAGCTTCTCGCGTGCTTTCACCTCCACGCCGCGCGAAGTGCTGTCCAACCCTTGCAGACCGGGCTTGACCGGATGCGCCTGCCCGGTCGTGGCCGACGGCGTAAACAGCTTCGGCGTCAAGGCGTCACCCGGCAGCACAGACTGCTCCAGCACGGCCCGTTTGTGCACCATCGTCGCCAGATCGGGCGGCATTTTCATGGTGGCCACCTGAAGGCTGGCCGCGTCGCGCCGCAGCGAGGCCACGGCCGACATTTCCTGCACCAGCTGGCGCGTAGCCCGCTGGTAATCTTCCGTATCCAGCCACGCCGGAATGGCCGGCCTGGCCTGTACCGGCTGCGCGGGGTCGCCCGCCAAGTCTTGCGGTGGTCCGGCGCCGCCATGCTCAATCCATGCCTCCGCCCGCTCGCGCAGCAGCGCGTCCGCGCGGCCCTGCGCCAGCAGCTTGTCGTGCAGCTCCTGCGCCGCCGGCTGGTAAAACGCATCGATGCCGGCGCTCTGCGCCAGGGCCGCGGAGGCGACCCTGGTCAGGTTGGCGGCGGCCAGCAAGTCCGCCGTCAGCAGCCATTGCTCGGCGCTGGGCAGGCGCTTGATCTGTTCGCCGAGCGCCTTGCGCGCCACCATCGCCAGTTGCGCATTGAGACGGTCGGGATCGTTCTGCAAGGCGGCAAGCTCGCCCGCCCTGGCTGCATCGCGCAGGTAGTCGGCCAGTTCCGACGCGACCTTGACGGCATTGCGCCGATGGCCTTCGCGCAGCTGGCGCAGGTCGGGCACGAGCACGCGCACCCTTTGCTCGGAAGGCAGGTCGCTCTTCAGCGTGAAGGCATAGGCAGTTTGATCGGCATCCACGCGCAGCGCCACCGTCAGCAGCTCGGTGGATTGCCCATTGATCTGCTGTGGCGTGGCGCCCGGCGACACCAGCAGTGCCTTGCTGGATTTCTCCGCGATCCAGTACTTCATCCTGCCCCGTCCCGTGTTCATCAGCCGGGCATTTTCCTCGGGCGAGGCGAGGGTAAACGTGTAGACGTTCTTGTCGCGCTGGAAATCGGGCAATTCCAGGCGCGCCCCCAATTGCAGCGGCAACACATGTTCGATCAGCTCGCCGGACAGGAACATGTACGCGGGATGCGTGGGCCGGTCCGGCTTGACGAGCGTGATGTGGTCGGCATTGTCGATCGCCAGCGGGCGCCCGATGCACACCCGGGTGGCGCTGCCCCAGGGCACGATGCGCATGCCGCTCACATTCGCCGTCTCATAGGCGCAGCTGACGCGCGGCTTGACGGCGAGGCTGGCCCAGTCGTCGCTGAGCTGCTTGAGCATGTCGTTGCTGTCCACGGGCCGCATGTTGGACAGCGCGGGATTTTTTAAGACCAGGGTTGCCAGCTGCGCCACCTGGGCCCCCTCCATCGGCGCACTGAACAGGACAATCAGCGGTACTTTTTCCGCCAGCTCCGGATGCTTGTCCAGATTGTTGGCCAGGTAGCGCATGATGACGAGCCCGCCCATGCTGTGCCCGACAAACACGATGGCTTGGTAGTCGAGCACGCCAGCCGGGGTCAGATAGCTTTGCAGTTTGTTGGCCGCTTCGCGGATATCGAGCGAACCGCCGGACATGATGTTGGAGCTGAAACCGAAGGCATACGTATCGACTTGCGGCCCCAGCCGCGCATCCTTTTTCAGCAGGCGGAAAAAACTTTCGCCATTTTCGCCTGTCCACGTGCCGCGCGTGCTGCCGAAGATGCCATGTACAAACACGAGCGCGATCCTGTGCTGCGGATCGGCACGGTCTACCCAGCCGGGATCCTCGCGGTTCATGGCCGCCGGCTGGTCGCATGCCGCCAGCAGGGCAAACAATGCCGCCACGATCGATGTCCACCACCTCGGGCGGCGCGGGGCGATGGCTGCTCGCATCGTCGCACTCCTCAGTAACCATCGCCGCAGTATGCGCTGAATCGGGGCGGGCGCAGCGCTCATGTGGCGCTGGTTTGATCCAGCCATAATGATGGCAAATGACAGGGAACTCTCTCGCCCATCTGCCGCCATAACGCTGCCATGCATCTGCTACACTGCCGCTCAGGAAATGGGGAGCACCATCATGAATTCAGAAAAACTGGCGCTGCTGGTCACGCGCGAAATGCCGTATGGGAAATATCAGGGGCGCTTGCTGGCCGACCTGCCCGGCCACTACCTGGGCTGGTTCGCGCGCGAAGGCTTTCCTTCGGGCGAACTGGGCAGCCTGATCGCGCTCATGTATGAACTCGACCACAATGATTTGCGCAGCCTGCTCGACCCCTTGCGCACGCACAAGTCGCCATGGCGGCCGGGGGAATAAGGTAGCGCAAGAAATGCGTCAGAACTGGCGCACTTTCTTTGCCAGCATGGCGCTGAACTCGCCATTTTCCACGAGCTGTTGCAGCTCGCTGGCGCCACCGATCAGCACGCCATTGACGAAGATCATGGGAAACGTGGGCCAGCCCGTCCACATCTTCAGCGCATTGCGGCGGTGCCACTGGTTCAGGTAGCTGCCGTATTGCAAATACTGATACGGCGTGCCCAGCACGTCGAGGATCTTGCGCGCCTTGCGCGGAAACGGATTGAGCGCCATGCCGACCACCACCACCTGATGCGCGGCAATGGCAGCCTGCACCTCGCGCACGATCGCCGTGTGCCTGCTGCCGATCAGGGGGCGGGCGGCGGGATGGATCTGGGTTTCGTCGAGAATGGCGCGGGTCATGAAAGTCCTGTAGAGAAAAGCAGCTAGGCACACGGGGTGCGAGTCACGCATTGTGCCATGCCGCAGGCCCCGGCTGGCATTCATTGCCCTGCCGTCGCAATGGCTGTCGGACAGCTTGCGCCCCGAAGCAGGCACTGCCATACCGCTTGAACGCCGTGAGTGTCAGCGGAAAATGCACCTTATCGCCTGGCAATGCGGACCATGATGCGATCAAAGATGGATTGCCGCTCCAGAGCATCATCGAGCCTGTTTAGCGACGCCACGACGTCACCCGCCTCCGCGTTCAGCTCACGGGCCGCTTCGTCACATGCAAGCCAGATTGGCCGCAACTGTGCGACCAGTCGCTTGCCTTCCGCAGTGAGCGTTATTTTCTTCTTGCGCGCATCCTCGGGGTCCGACTCCGACGTCACGATGCCCGCTTTTTCAAGTGACTGCCGTGTCTGACTCACGGAAACATGCGTGATTTTCAGCGTCGCCGCCAGTTCCCCCACGGTAGCGGATTCCCTCAAGGCTAATTGGTTCAGCACGCCAAACCAGCGCTGCTCGAATGAAATTCCCAAGGCGGCGTACACCCGCGTCGAGTCACCGTCGAGGCTTTCCGACAGGCGCCTCAGCCTGGCGCCGATCGCTGCTCCGCCGGCAAGCCGCGAATAATCGTGCATGATCATGCTCTCTGTTTTTAAGTTGACATTTATGTAGGTGCCTACACATAATAGCATGCAGCCTCCCGTTTGCACCACTTCCATGTAGAGAGAGCAAAACATGCCAGTCCATACCCCCAAGCCTGTGTCCCCGATTTCCCGGCGCGCGTTTCTCGGAGCGGGACTGTCAGCGCTGTTGTTGCCGGCCGTCGCGACGGGAGAGCGTCTCGCGCCTCCGGCCGCCGACCTGGAGTCCTTTATCCGGAACGAAATGCGCACGGCCAACATCCCAGGCCTGGCCGCCGGTTTTGCCCGCGATGGCGTGGTGCAATTTGCTCAAGGTTACGGCATGGCCAACATCGCCCAGCGCAGGGTCGTGACCGCCGACACGATGTTTCATCTTGCGTCCGTTACCAAAGTGGTGACCGCGACCATGGTCATGCGTCTGGCCGAGCGGGGCAAGTTCGCCCTCGATGAATCGATCGCGGGCTATCTGGATTTCCCCGTTATCAACCCGCGATTCCGCGACACGGCAATCACCTTCCGACAGCTGCTGACGCACACATCGAGCATTTCCGACGCCCGGTATTACGAAATCGACTTCCGGCAGCAGGGCCGCGATGCCGAGCAAGTCTTGTCCGACTTCCTCAAGCAGTATCTCACGCCCGAGGGTGTCAATTATTCGGCAGCGCAATGCTTCTCAGCCATGCCCCCTGCATCCACATGGGACTACAGCAATGTGGGCTTCGCCTTGCTGGGGCATCTTGCTGGCCGCATCGGAGGGGTGGACATGCGCGAACAGACCCGCAGGGATATTTTTGCGCCGCTCGCCATGAATGATACGAGCTGGACGATCAAAGGCACCCCGCCCTTGCGCAGCGCCGAGCCATATGACCTGGTGGATGGGGCGCTGGTCGCCGTGAAACCTGTCGGTTTTCCAGACTGGCCGGTTGGCATGTTGCGATCATCGATCAGCGATTTCATGAAGTTCGTCGCCGCGGCGGCAAACGCCGGTCATTCGGCAGGCGTTAACGTGCTGGGAGCGTCCGCCATGGCGCAGATGCTGGATATGCAGACGCCGGTCGGACTACCGGCCTGGCTGAGCGGCCAGGGGCTGGGCTGGATGGCATCCCCGCTGGGAGGACAGGCGATGCCCAATCATTGGGGCGGCGATCCGGGCGTCTTTACCGCCGTGTATCTGAATCCGCTCACGCGCAGCGGCGTGGCGGTATTCACCAACACGAGCACCTCGGCGGAAAGTAGAGACGCCGTCAAGAATATCGCCAATCGCCTGTTTCAACTGGCCACCTAAGAATTCAAGGCAATGATGTTTGCGCTCATCGAGGCGCACATGAGCGCGCTGTCTATGCCCGCGATGACACCAATGGCGTGCATGGGCCCGGCGCCTGGCGTATCTGCCGGAGCGATGGCTGCTTTATCTGCAACATTCACCAGGAATTCCCTAGCTTATCGTGGGTCAACCGACTGGCCGCTACCGGCCGCGACAGGTCTACCCGTCCAGCTCGCCAAGATTTCCTCGGCTTGTTCCGTCACGCATTCCTGCCGTTCGCCACTTGTCGGGCTGCGGACCAGGCGCTCCAGTTCCGCACTGATTGCAGACGCGAGTTCCGGCGACTGGAGGACAATCCCCGCCAGGATATTGTATTTCCAGATATCGTCATCGCCGGCGAAAATCGGCTTGAGGCAGGGCGCGAGGCGTGCGCCCTGGGCCACCAAGAACGGGCGGAAAATGGCGGCAACCGGCCAGTTGATGTCCTGCATCCATTCCAGGATCTGCGGCATGACACGCTCCAGCTTTTCCCAGCCCAGCGCCACCAGGGCTTCGGCCGCATCCGTATCGTGTTTGTCGCGTGGCAATAGTAAATTCAAGGCACTCTTCATGGGTCTCCCGATATGTCCGCTCCGGGCTGCTTGCGGAAAGCCGACGCTGCCCCGGCCGCTCGGGCCTGCAACGCATCGGGCGTCATGTTACGCCGGAATGACGGCGGCAACCAGCACCCCGCATGTGCTTGCCTATCCCTGCGCGTCCAGGCCCAGCGTCGCCACCGGCAGCCCCGCCGCGATCCTGGCGACCTGCCGCACGATGTCCGGCAACGCGGCCTTGATGCGCGACAACTCAGCGGGAGGCATGTCCGCCGTGCCCGCACCGTGCAGCGCATCGAGCATGGCCGGGTCGAGGCGGTAGGCGATGGCGGCGGCGCGCCGGCGTGCGCCGTCAGGCGCGTCCGCGCTGTCCTCGATGGCCCGCAGGAAGCGCCGCATAGTCGGCGCCAGCGTACCGCCGTGCGCGCGATAGCGCTGCAGTTCTGTCATCAACTGCTCGGCCAGCGCCGCCGGCCGTGGCCGCGCCTCACGGTCGCTCCTGGCCGCTCCATTTCCGCAGGAAGCCATGGTCTGGGCGTATCAGCTGGCGCGACCGGGGATACGCATTTCCTCGAGCAGGGTGCGCACCAGTTCGGCCGCCGGCATGGCGCGGACCAGTGGCGCGCCCTGCCCCGCCCAATGGGCCGCATAACCATGGTTGCCGGCCTGGGCAGCGGCCGCATGCAGTTGCTTGGCCGCATCGTAGGCCACCGGATAGGCGGCGGGAAGCGGTGCGCCTGCGGCGTCGCCGTGCGCCATCAGGTCGTTCACGATGCCGCGCGCGGGGCGGCCGGACAGGGCTGCCGTCAGGCGCGTGTGCGTTGCCCGTTCGCTTTGCAGATTGGCGCGGTAGGCGGCATTCGCGGCCGTTTCCGGGCACAGGATAAAGGCCGTGCCCAACTGCGCGCCGGCTGCCCCCAGGTCGAGGGCGGCGCGGATGCCGGCCCCGTCCATGATGCCGCCGGCGGCAATCACGGGCAGCGTGCAGCGCTTGACGAGCAGGCGCACGAGCACCGCCATGCTGAGGCGCTCGTCGCTCGCCTCGGGATCGAACATGCCGCGGTGCCCGCCCGCCTCCACGCCCTGGGCGACGATGGCGTCGATGCCCGCCTGTTCGATCAGCACGGCTTCCTGCACATTGGTCGCCGTCGCCATCGTGCGTATGCCGGCCTGGCGCAGCGCGGCCAGCTGCCCTGCCGGCGGCAAGCCAAAATGAAAACTGACGACGGCGGGACGCAGTTCCAGCAGCAGCCGGAACGCCTCGTCGTCGCCATTGAAGGATGGGTAGACTTCATCGAGGACCGCCGGCACGGCGATGCCCGCCTGCGCAAACAGGGGCGCCAGATGCGCCAGCCAAGCCGCTTCGCGGGCGGCATCGCGGCGCGCCGGCGCATGGCAGAACACGTTCACATTGAAGGGCTTGCCGGTCAGGGCCTGCGTCTCGGCGATCATCTGGCGCGCCTGCGCCGGCGTGCTGGCGCCGATGCCCAGCGAACCGAGCGCACCGGCGTCCGAGACGGCGGCGGCCAGCTGCGGGGTGGACACGCCAGCCATCGGCGCCTGCACGATGGGATGCTGCACGGACAACTGTTCAAAGAAATTCAGGGATGAAGACATGGCCGTTTCCTTCCAATGACGATCAGCGTTATTCTCAGTGAAATTTATTCTTAAATTAAGAATCAATATATAATATCATTCCCAATGGAGAAATGATATGGATTCCGAATCGCTGAAGATCTTCTGCGCCGTCGCCGCTGAACTGAGCATCACCAACGCCGCCACGCGGCTGGGCCGGGTGCCGTCGAATGTCACCACGCGCATCCAGCAGCTGGAAGCGGAGATGGGCGCCGAACTGTTCGTGCGCGCGGGCAAGCGCATCGCCCTGTCCGCCGCCGGCGAGCGCTTTCTCGACTATGCCAGGCGCATGCTGGCGCTGGAAGAGGAAGCGCGCCACGTCGTGACGGGCGGGCGCGACGGCGGCGCGTTGCGCATAGGCAGCATGGAGAGCACGGCCGCCAGCCGCCTGCCGGCCGTGCTGGCCGCCTACCATCGGCAGCATCCGGCCACCCGCCTCGAATTGCAGACGGGGCCGTCGCGCCAGTTGATCGAGCAAGTGCGCATGGGCAAGCTCGACTGCGCCTTCGCCGCGCTGCCGCCCAACAATGATGAGTTCGACACCATGGCGGAACTGGGCTTGCAAGCCAGGCCCGTCTGGACCGAAGAGCTGTTGCTGCTATTGCCTGCCGGCCAGCCTGCCGTGCACGCGGCCCGCGACGTCCAGCCGCGTTCGCTGGCCGCCTTCCCGCAAGGCTGCGCCTATCGCCAGCTGGCCGAGCACTGGCTGGGCATGGCCGGCAGCGGCGGCTGGCGGATTCAGGAGATGAGCTCGTATCACGCGATGATCGCCTGCGTGGCTGCCGGCGCCTGCGTCACGGTGCTGCCGGCCAGCGTACTGCAGCTGAGTCCAGCGGCCGGGGCGCTGCGCACCATCGCGCTGGGGCAGGCGGACACCTGCCTGGTGTGGCGCGACGGCTTCGACGTGCCCGCGTTCCAGCACTTCACGGCCCAGCTGTGGGACATGGCCGCATGAACGCCGCGTCGCCGCTGCGCTCGGCCGTCGATGCGGCGCTGGTCATGCTGATCGGCATGGGCTTCGGCCGCTTCGCCTTCACGGCCCTCTATCCGCAGATGGTCGATGAAGGCCTGATCAGCCTGGCCGAAGGGAGCTGGGCGGCATCCGTCAACTACGCCGGCTATCTGCTGGGCGCCCTGCTCGGCATGCGCGCCCGGGCGGCCAGCGCGCACCGCCTGTGCCTGTGGGCCATGCTGGGCACGGCGTTCTGCCTGGCCATCCTCGGCGTCCTGCAATCGGCGCCCGTGCTGATACTGGTGCGCGGCGTCGCCGGCGTCTTCAGCGCGCTGGCCATGATCGCGGCGTCGCTGTGGCTGCTGGAACAGCGGCGCCAGGCGCGCAGCGCGCCGCTGCTGTATGCGGGCGTCGGCGTCGGCATCGCCGTCTCGGCCGAACTGCTGGCGCTGGGCGCGTGGGCGGGCTTGCGCAGCGGCGGACTGTGGCTGCTGCTCGGCGGCGTCAGCCTGCTGGCGGGTCTGCTGGCCGCGCGCGGCCTGGCGGCGAGCGGCCCGGAAACCGTATCGGACAGCCAGCCTGTCGATACCGCGCCGCTGGCGGCTGTCAGGCCGGCGCCGCTGGTCATGCTGTACGGCCTGGCCGGCTTCGGCTACATCATCACGGCCACGTATCTGCCGACCCTCGTCAAGGGCGCCTTGCCGGACCTGGATCCGGCCCATGTCTGGGCCGTGTTCGGCGCGGGGGCGGCGCCGTCCTGCTTCCTGTGGTATCGCCTGCATCACCGCATCGGCACGCGCCGGGCGCTGTTCTGGAATTTGCTGCTGCAGGCCATCGGCGTCATCGTTCCCGTATTCCTTGCCAATGCGGCCGGCTACCTGCTCAGCGCCGCGCTCGTGGGCGCCACGTTCACGGGCACGGTGACGATCGCCATGCCGGCCGCGCAGCGCATCGCGCGCCTGACGAACGCCAACCTGGCGGCCAGGATGACGCTGGCCTATGGCGCAGGGCAGATTGCGGGCCCGCTCGTCGCCGGCGCCTTGTACCGCCATAGCCACAGCTTTTCCCTCTCCCTCGTCGCGGCCGCCACGGCGCTGGCGGCGGCTGGCGTCATGAGCCTGCTCGCACTGTAAGGCGAGTGCCGGGCCATCAGCCGCCCAGCGGCACGTGCAGGCCCACCTTCAGGCAAGTCAAGGCCACCGACGTGCGATAGCGGCGGATATTGTCGTCGCCGCCGAACAGGCGCTCCGTCAGCGCTTCGTATTCGGCCATGCTGGCAGCCGTGATCACCAGCAGATAGTCGGCCTCGCCCGTGATGCCGTAGCACTGCTGGATGGCCGGCTCGGCCATGATGCGCGCGCGCATGCCGGCCGTGCGCAGCGGATGCTCGTCGTGCAAGTGCACCTCCACCGTCAGGGTCAGGGGGCGGCCCAGCCGGCTGGCGTCGAGCACGGCCACTTCCGCACGGATCACGCCGCTCTCGCGCAGGCGCCGGATGCGCCGCTGCACGGCCGGCGCCGACAGGTGCACGGCCTGGGCGATCTCGCGCTGCGACGTCGTGTTGTCACGTTGCAATATCTCGAGGATGGCCAGGTCGAAGCTGTCGAGGGCGGGGGCTGCGGCAGTGTTGGCGAGCGAAAGTTGCGTCATGATGGTCAAAATGGAGTGCAAATATCAGAACAGACACAATAAACTTTCATCATTCCGATATCAAGCCCCCACCATGCCATCACACCGCTATTCCTCGTTTATTCCCCTGCTGGCCATCCTCGGCTCCGTCACCTGCCTGGGCCTGGGCACTTCGTGGGCCAAGCACAGCCTGTTCCCGCTCGTCGGCGCGCAAGGCACGACGGCCGTGCGCGTGGGCTTTTCCGCGCTGTTGCTGCTGCTGTTCTGGCGCCCGTGGCGCTGGCAGCTGAGCCGCGCCGACCTGCGCACGGTGGCCCTGTACGGCGCGGCGCTGGGCTTGACCAACCTGTGCTTCTATATGGCGCTGCGCACGATCCCGTTCGGCATCGCCGTGGCCATCGAGTTTTCCGGCCCGCTGGCCGTCGCGCTGCTGGCCTCGCGCCGGCCGCTCGATTTCGTCTGGGTGGCGCTGGCCGTGGCCGGACTGGCGCTGCTGCTGCCGCTGGGACACGACGTCAGCAACCTCGACCCGACCGGCGTGCTGTTCGCGCTGGCTGCCGCCGTCTGCTGGGCCACGTATATCGTCTTCGGCAAGCGCGCCAGCCATTTGCATGCGGGACATTCCGTCTCGCTGGGCCTGGCCATGGCCGCGCTGGTGGTGGTGCCCGTGGGCGTGGCGCACAGCGGCGCCGCCCTGCTGTCGCCGGCCGTGCTGGCCGTGGGCCTGGGCGTGGCCCTCATTTCCAGCGCCGTTCCCATCTCGCTGGAAATGGTGGCCCTGAAGCGCCTGACGCCGCAGGCCTTCGGCATCATGAGCAGCATGGAACCGGCCGTGGCCGCCATGCTCGCGTTCATCCTGCTCGACGAGCGCCTCGGCGCCGGGCAATGGCTGGCCATCGCCATGATCATGGCCGCGTCGATGGGCAGTTCCTATATGGCGCAGCGCCTGAAACGGGCGCCGGCCGCCGCCGTGCATACCTGACGCTCAATGCACCGCCGCGCCCGCCACGTGGGATGCCAGGTTTTTGCGCGCCAGCCAGGCCAGCGGCAGCAGGGCCAGCAGCGCGGCGGCCACGCCGGCCCATGGCGACGACGCCATCAGCTGGCGCGAGACCATCAGCGCGCCGAGCATCGAGCCGAATGAAATGCCGAGGTTGAACGCCGAAATGTTCAGGCCCGAAGCGAAATCGACGGCTTTCGGCGTGTAGCGCTCGGCCGTGGCCAGCATGCCGGCCTGCAAGGCGGGCGACAGGCCAAACGAGAAAATGCCCCAGACAAACAGCATGACCGTCATCATCCATGGCGAGCTGATGCTCAGGGCCACGCCCACTTGCGTGGCGGCCAGCACCAGCAGCATCCATCGCAGCGCTTTTTGCCAGCCCAGGTGGCTGGTCAGGTAGCCGCCCGCCAGGTTGCCGGCAAAGGTGGCGGCGCCGAACACGATCAGCAAGGCGCTGGCCATGGTGGCGGAAAAGCCCGTCACATCCGTCAGGATGGGCGTGATGAAGGTAAACGCGGCAAAGCTGCTGCCGAAGCCGAACGTGGTGACGGCCATCATGGTCAGGATCGGGCCGCTGCCCAATGCCGCCAGCTGCGTCATGGCCTTGCCGCCCTTGCCCTGTTGCAAGCCGGCCGGCAGCCAGCGCGCCATGGCCGCCAAGCCCAAGGCGGCCAGGACGACGACGGCGAAGAACGGCAGGCGCCAGCCCATCAGGTTGCCGAGGAAGCTGCCGAAGGGCACGCCGATCACCATGGCCAGCGTCAAGCCGGCGAACATCACGGAAATCGCCCTGCCCGCCTGCGCCTTGCTGACCAGGCTGGCCGCCACAGTGGCGCCGATGGCAAAGAAGGTGCCGTGCGCCACGGCCGTGATGACCCGGCCGAACAATAACAGTTCAAACGTGTGCGAAAAGGCGGCCAGCAAGTTACCGGCAAGGAAAACGCTCATCAGCCCCAGCAGGGCTGCCTTGCGCGGCAGGCGCGACATCAGCAGCACCAGCAGCGGCGTGCCGATGGCCAGCGCCAGCGCATACAGGCTGACCAGCGAGCCGGCCGATTCGATGGAGATACGCAAATCCTTGGCGATGGCGGGCAGGATGCCGACGACGATGAATTCGGTGACGCCGATGGCAAAGGCGCCGACGGCCAGCGCCAGCACGCCGGGCGGCATCTTGCTGGCGGGAGGGGAAACAGGGCTTGCGGTGTGCATGGAATTCTCCGGCATATGGTTCAAGCCGGCCAGTGTATCGGGCTTCCAGCTTTTGATATAGACTCCCATAATGGAAACACCTGTGAAATGGATTCAATAATGGCCAGGCAAGACATCAACCGCGCATTCGAAATGGCCGTGTTTGTTGCCGTGGTGGAAACGGGCGCCTTTTCCGCCGCCGCGCGCCGCCTGGCCCTGACGCCATCGGCCGTCAGCAAGCTCGTCAACCGCCTGGAAGCGCGGCTCGGCGCGCGATTGCTCCAGCGCAGCACGCGCCAGCTGCACACGACGCCCGAGGGCGACGCCTTCTTCGTGCAGTGCAAGCGCATCCTCGACGATATCGATGGCGCCGAGCGCGAGGCGGCGCAGGGCGCGGCGCCGCGCGGGCGCCTGCGCGTCAACTGCTTCGTGCCGTTTGGCGTGCGTCATTTGCTGCCCATCCTGCCCGAGTTCGCGCAACGCTATCCCGATATCACACTCGACGTCGTCGTCAGCGATGCCGTCGTCGACTTGCTGGAAGACCGCACCGACATCGCCATCCGCACGGGCAAGCTGAAGGAATCGAACCTGGTGGCGCGCAAACTCGGCGAGGATGCGATGGTCGTGGTGGCGTCGCCGGCCTACGTGGCGCGCCACGGCCTGCCGCGCACGCCGCAGGACCTGCCATCGCATAATCTGCTGGCGTTCAACTTCCGCTGCCAGAACGAAACCTGGCCCTTCCTCGATGGCGCTGGCGGAACGGTGCACGTGGCGCCGCAAGGCAATGCCTGCGTCAGCGATGGCGAAAGCATGCGCCAGCTGGTGTTGGCGGGCATGGGACTGGGACGCTTTTCGCGCCAGCACGTGCAGCGCGACATTGCGCAAGGTCAATTAGTGGAAGTGCTGGAAGACTACAATCCGGGCGACAGGGAACTGGTGCACGCCGTCTTCGTGGGGCCGGGCCTGCAAGTGCCGGCCCGCGTGCGCGTGATGCTCGATTACCTGCTGGAAAAGGTCAAGCTGGGCTGAGCGCCGCCTGCCGGCATCGCGCCGTATAATCGCCCGTATCGTGAATCCTCCCGGGAGCCGTCTTATGCATGATGACTTGATCCGCACCTTGCAAACCCGCTTCAGCCAGCACATGGAACGCCATGCCGGCCTCGCATGGGATGCCGTGCTGGCCCGCCTGAACGCCGCTCCCGCCAGCCTCACGGCGCTACAACACATGGAAGACACGGGCGGCGAACCCGACGTCATCGGGCATGCCGGCGAGACGGGCGCCGTCACGTTTTGCGATTGTTCAGCAGAAAGTCCCGCCGGGCGCCGCAGCCTGTGCTTCGACGAAGCGGCATTGGCCGCGCGCAAGGCCAACAAGCCGGCCGGCAGCGCGGCCGCCATGGCCGACGCGATGGGCATCGCACTGCTGACGGAAGCCCATTACCGGCAACTGCAAGAACTCGGCGCATTCGACCAGAAAACGTCGAGCTGGATCGCCACGCCGGCCAGCGTCAGGAAGCTGGGCGGCGCCCTGTTCTGCGACCGCCGCTACGGACAGGTCTTCGTCTATCACAATGGCGCCGAATCGTATTACGCGGCCCGCGGGTTTCGCGGCCTGCTGCGCGTCTAGCCGCGGAAATCCTGGCGGCGGCAGGGAGCGCCGCTAGGCCACCGCTTCCAGCCGCAGCTGCCTGCCCTCGCCCAGCATCAGCTCGAATTCGGCCGCCGGCACCGCCGGGCTGAACAGATAGCCTTGCAGCTGGTCGCAGCCGAGTTCGCGCAAGAAGCGCATCTGTTCGGCCGTTTCCACGCCTTCCGCGACGATTTCCTGGCGCAGCTGCTGCGCCATGGTGACGATGGCGCGCGCGATGGCGCAGTCGTTTTCCTCGAACGGCAAGCCGATGACGAACGAGCGGTCGATTTTCAGGGTGCTGATCGGGAATTTTTTCAGATACGCGAGGCTGGAATAGCCGGTGCCGAAGTCGTCGAGCGCCAGCGCCAGGCCCATGGCCACCAGCTGGTTCATGATGTCGATGACCTTGTCGGCGCCGCGCATCAGCAGGCTTTCCGTGATTTCCAGCATGATCTGGTCGGGCCGCACCTGGTAGCGCTCGAGCACGGCCGCTATGCGCGCCGGCAACTGCTCGTCGAACTGGCGCGCCGACAGGTTGACGGCGATGGCCGGCATGTGCAGGCCACGGTCTTCCCAGCTGCGGATCTGGCGGCAAGCCTCGTCCAGCACCCAGGTGCCCAGTTCCAGGATCAAGCTGGTTTCCTCGGCGACGGGAATGAAGAGGCCGGGCGAGACCATGCCGCGCATCGGATGCTTCCAGCGCAGCAAGGCTTCCGCGCCCACGATGCGCCCGCTGGCCAGGCTCACCTTCGGCTGGTAATGCAGTTCCAGCTCCTTGTCGCCCAGCGCCAGCCGCATTTCGCTTTCCAGGCGCAGATGTTCCTTGGCGCGCCGGTTCATGTCTTCGCGGTAAAACAGGAAGGTCGATTCGATCGTCTGCCCCGCCTTGGCCACGGCCACGTCGGCAAAGCGGAACAGGGCCGGCGCTTCCAGGCCGTCTTCCGGATACACGGTGATGCCGATGCTGGCGCCCACGTGCAAGGCGTGCGTTTCGATGGTGATGGGCGCTTCGAGCAGGTTCAGCAGTTTTTGCGCGACATTTGCCGCATGCTCGCGCTTTTCGATATGCAGCAGGGCCACGACGAACTTGTTGTTGTCGACGCGCGCCAGGATGTCCGCGTCGCGCAGGGCGCCACGGAACAGCTGGCCGATGGCGATCACCAGCTGGTCGCCCACTTCATGGCCGAGGGTATCGCTGATGGAGCCGAGGCGGCTGATGTCGATGACCATCAGCGCGCCATGCGTGCCCTGGCGCTTCGCTTCGGCCAGGCCCTGGTCGACCAGCTGGTTCAGCAGGCAGCGGTTGGGCAAGCCCGTCAGGCTGTCGTAGTTGGCCATGCGCTGCATGCGCGCCTCGGCATCCTTGTGCACGGAGATATCGGAAAACAGGGAGAACACGTGGCTGATTTCGCCGAACTCGTCGCGCACGACGCTGATGGTGACGTCTTGCGGAAACAGCTCGCCATTCTTGCGCTTGCCGATGATCTCGCCGCGCCACGAGCCGTGGCCGCGCATGGCGGCGCGCACCTTGGCGCGGAAATCGGGGTCGTGCACGCCCGAGCGCAGCAAGTCCGGCGTGCGGCCGATGGCTTCGGCCGGCGAATAGCCGGTGATGCGGGAAAATGAGCTGTTGATCGAGACGATGCGCTCTTCCGCATCCGTGATCAGGACGCCCTGCTCGCTGTCTTCGATGATGCGCGCGTGCAGCTTCACCTTGTCGACGTCGGACAGCGGCTCGCTCATGGCCGACAGGCGCACGGCCATGCCGCAGGCCTTGCCCACCTGGTCGTGGATCACGTGGCGGTGCATGCGCAGCCACGTCACCATGCCCGACTTCTTGCGCCGCCGCACATCGGTGGCCACGTCGCCCTGCGTGAAATGCAGCTCCAGCACGCTCGCTTCCGCATCGTCTTCCGGGTACAGGAACAGGATGTGCTGGCCCAGCGCCTCCAGCTCGGAATAGCCGAACATCTGTTCGGCGCCATGGTTCCAGCCGATCAGGAAACCGTCGGGGTCGATTTCCAGCAAGGCATCGGCCGGCGCCACGCGCACCACGGGGCGGCTGGCGCCGCGCAAGCGCTCCAGTTCATCCTGCAGGCGCGCCAGGGTGGCGGCCTGCTGCGGGCCGGCCTGCTCGCGGGCATCCTGGGCCAGGCGCAGGCACAGCGCGACTTTCGCCTCAAGCACGGCAACCCCGCGCGTGAACCAGGTCGGGGGAACATATCAGGGGCGCTGCGGTCTGTGTAATCATCAAAATCCCACTATGGGGCATGGAGGTCGGGCAGGAATACTATCTTTATACTATGAATATGGTAACCTGAAAATGTTGGCTTATGTCAACATTTTGCAAGCATGACAGAATGACACAAGCCCGCCAGCGTGCCGTTCAGGCACGCCCCGGCAAATGCTGCGCCAGGCGGGCGAACACGTCCGGTTCGCGCATGCGCGCCATCCACCAGCGCAGCGCGGCACCATCCTCGCCGACGCGCCAGGCCAGGTAAAACGTTTCCGACGGTTTCGGCTCTTCCACGGCTTTTTCCACCAGCAGGCCGCGCGCGATGGCGGCCCGCGCGCATGGTCCCGGCAGGAAGCCGAAGCCCAGCCCCAGTACCTGGTAGTCGAACTTGACCTGCATGTTCGGCACGCTCAAGGCATCTTGTCCCAGCAGCAGGCCCACCGTGCGCGGCGCCATCTGGCGCGCCGAATCGGCCACCACGACGGCGCGGTGATGCTGCAGGTCGCCGCGCGACAGCGGTCCGGGCAGCAGCGCCAGCGGGTGCGTGGGCGCCACGGCAAAGACGAAATCGAGCATGCCGATCGGCTGCGCGATATAGCCGCCACCGGCCGGCCCGTCGCCGGGCGCGCCCACCAGCAAGTCGACGCGGCGGTCCAGCAGCGCTTCCCACGTGCCCGACAGCGTATCTTGCGCCAGGCGCAAGCGCGTCTGCTGCGCCACGCCGTAAAAGGCGCGCACGTCCTCGGCCAGGGCCACGGTGGAAAACATGGAATCGATGCCGATGGCCAGTTCCGTCTCCCAGCCCGAGGCCACGCGGCGCACGCGGTGCTCGAGGTCCTGCGCCGCCTTCAGCAGGTAGCGCCCTTCCTTCAGCAATTCCTGGCCGGCCGCCGTCAGCACGACTTTCGGGCCATTGCGCTGGAATACCTGCACGCCCAGGTCATCCTCCAGCTTGGCCACCGTGTAGGAAATGGTGGACGGGACTTTATGCAACTCCTTGCCGGCCGACGAGAACGATCCGCGGCGGTCGATGGCGTCGACGATTTGCAGGGCTTCCAGGCTCAGTCTTAACATTCGATTTTTTCGATCATAAGGTGGTAGATTTTCCGTTTTTCTTTCTCGGCTGACGGGCCTATACTTTCTCCATCGTACAGCGAAGGGCAGCAAAGGTGCCACGGCAGTCACCGCACAAGCAACCTTCGAAATTATCGCACATTAACTTATAGAAACGGAGTCCACCATGTTACAGATTCGTCATAGCGAAGAACGCGGCGCCGCCAACCACGGCTGGCTCAATTCCCACCACAGCTTTTCCTTCGGCAGCTATCACGATCCGAAACACATGGGATTTGGCCCGCTGCTGGTGATCAATGAAGACCGGGTCACGCCAGGCCAGGGTTTCGGCACGCACGGCCACCGCGACATGGAAATCATTTCGTACGTGCTCGACGGCGCGCTCGAACACAAGGACAGCATGGGCACCGGTTCCGTCCTGCACTACGGCGACGTGCAGCGCATGAGCGCCGGCAGCGGCGTGCGTCACAGCGAGTTCAACCATTCCAACACGGACGGCCTGCACTTCCTGCAGATCTGGATACAGCCGAACATGACGGGCATTGCCCCCAGCTATGAAGAGAAGCATTTTTCGCCAGACAGCAAACGGGGCAAGCTGCGCCTGATCGCCTCGGGCGACGGCCGCCAGGGTTCCGTGCTGATCCACCAGGACGCGGCCATCTACGCCAGCATCCTGCAGGAAGGCGAGCAGCTGGAACACGCGCTGGAAGACGGCCGCTGCGCCTATGTGCACCTGATCCGCGGCAGCCTGGCGGTCAATGGCGTGGCCTTGAAGGCGGGCGATGCGCTGAAGCTGACGCAGGAAGCGGCCGTGACAGTGACCCAGGCGGAAGACGCGGAATTCCTGCTGTTCGACTTGCCTAAATGATGGTACCAGGCCAAACCTGCTGCGCATCGCACCCTGCGATGCCCGCTACGGTTGGGCCAGGCGCCGCACATCGACCTCACATCGTGATAAAAACAACTGGACTACCATGAAAAATAACACCGATCTGCTGTACCCCGTCGGCCGCGCCGCCCTTGGCGTGCTGTTCTTTGTCTCGGGCTTGCTGAAAATCGGCGGCTTTGCGGGCGTGGCCGGCTACATGGCCAGCCAGGGCTTGCCGCTGGCAAATATCCTGCTGGTCGCCGTGATCGCGCTGGAAGTGGGTGGCGGCTTGCTGCTGATCACAGGCTGGCAGGCGCGCTGGGCGGCGCTGGCCCTGGCGCTGTTCCTGATCCCGACCACCGTGATCTTCCACGCCTTCTGGAGCGCCGATGCGGCCCACTTCCAGGACCAGCTGACGAACTTCCTGAAGAATCTGTCCATCTTCGGCGGCATGCTCTTGCTGGTGGAACGCGGTTTTCGCCAGGCCAGGTAAGCGCCGGGCTGCCGGATCGAACGGGGCCGTCACGGACGCGGCCCGCCCGGCCGGCAGCCTGTCACCTTACCGTCATCAAACTGACACGGCGCTGTCACATACACTGACTATCATGCGGTTGCCATTTAATCACGCAACCACAGGACATCGCAGCCCATGAACAAGCCCAACGATCTGGCCATCCGCGCCACCGATCTGAACGACATTGACAGCAACGCGTCCCACGACAACCACTTCAACAGCATCCTGAACGCCCGCCTGAGCCGCCGCAACTGGCTGCGCGGCAGCGCCGTCACGGCCGCTACCGCCGTCATGGGTTCGATGGGCCTGTCCGCTTGCGGCGGCGGCAGCGATGCGGTCGCCGTCACGCCGACGCCGACGCCCGAAAAACTGCTGGCGTTTACCGCCGTGCCGAAAAGCCTGGCCGACGTCGTGTCGGTGCCGGCCGGCTACACGGCCACGGCCCTGTATGCGCTGGGCGACTCGCTGCGCGCGGCCACCCCGGCCTACAAGAACGACGGCACCGACACCGATTTCGACAACCGCGCCGGCGACCACCACGACGGCATGGAATACTACGGCCTCTCCGCCGCCGGCGCGCCGCTGGCGTCCGGCGCCGAACGGGGCTTGCTGGCGATGAACCACGAAGCGACCACGGACGAAAAACTGTCCTCGCACTTCCTGCACGTGAACGGCGGCACCACCTCGCTGCCGCGCCCCGCCGCCGAAGTCGACAAGGAAGTGGCCGTCCACGGCCTGAGCGTGGTCGAAGTGAAGAAGACGGGCAGCACCTGGGCCACCGTCAACGATTCCGCGTTCAACCGCCGCGTCACGCCGCTGACGGACATCGAGATCTCCGGCCCGGCACGCGGCAACGCCCTGATGGTGACCAAGTATTCGCCGACCGGCACCAAGACGCGCGGCACCATCAACAACTGCGGCACGGGCAAATCGCCATGGGGCAGCTACCTCTCCGGCGAAGAAAACTGGGCCGGCTACTTCACGCGCTCGGCCAGCGACAACGCCGCGCGCGGCGACAAGTCCGTCGCTTCGCTGAACCGCTATGGCCGCAGCCAGGGCGGCGCCTCGCGCCACGGCTGGGAAACGGGCGGCAGCGACGACAAGTACGCGCGCTGGAACCTGAGCAAGATTGGCGCCTCGGCCAACGGCAGCGACGACTACCGCAATGAATTGAACGGCATGGGCTACATCGTCGAGATGGACCCGTACGACAAGACCCGCCCCATCCGCAAGCGCACGGCGCTGGGCCGCTACGCGCACGAAAGCGCCGCCTTCAGCGTGCCGGCCGTGGGCCAGCAGCTGGCCGTCTACATGGGCGACGATTCGCGCAACGAATACATCTACAAGTTCGTCTCGGCGGCCGTCTGGGCCGCCGCCGATGCCAACCCGGCCGACCGCATCGCCACCGGCGACAAATACCTCGACTCGGGCAAGCTGTACGTGGCCAAGCTGGCCGCCGACGGCACGGGCCAGTGGATCGAGCTGGCCATGTCGAACGCGCTGATCCAGGCTTACGGCGCCTACAAGTTCGCCGACCTGGCCGACGTGCTGGTCAACGCCCGCCTGGCGGCCGACGCCGTGGGCGCGACGAAGATGGACCGCCCGGAATGGTGCTCGGTCAACCCGGCCAATGGCGAGATCTACTACACGCTGACCAACAATTCGAACCGCACCGTCAATCCGAGCGGCTCGTCGCAGCTGGCGCCGGACAGCGCCAACCCGCGCGCCTACACGGACATGAAGGGCAGCAGCGCGCAGAACGGCAATCCGAACGGCCATATCATCCGCTTCAAGGAAGGCACGGGTGCGGCCGCGGCCACCAGCTTTACCTGGGATGTCTACCTGTTTGGCGCCGAGAGCGGCGCCGACGCCAGCAAGATCAACCTGTCGAACCTGACGGCCGACCAGGATTTCTCGAGCCCGGACGGCCTGGCATTCAGCCCCTACACCGGCATCTGCTGGATCCAGACCGACGATGGCGCGTACACGGACGTCACCAACTGCATGATGCTGGCGGCCATCCCGGGCAAGGTCGGCGATGGCGCCAAGTCCACGCTGAACTACGCCACGGCGGCCGGCGGCAACCTGGCGGTCGACACCTTCATCGGCAAGAAACCCACGGCCGACACGCTCAAGCGCTTCCTGGTGGGGCCGGTCGGCTCGGAAATCACGGGCATCAGCGAAACGCCCGATGGCAAGACCATGTTCATCAACATCCAGCATCCGGGCGAAACCACGTCGCTGGCGAATATCGGCGACCCGTCGAAGTACACGAGCCAGTGGCCGGCCAACGCGGGCTATGGCGCCGGCAAGCGGCCGCGCTCGGCCACCATCGTGATCACCAAGAACGACGGCGGACGCATCGGCAGCTGATGGTCCATGCCTTGCGTGTGCCTGTGCCGCCATTGCCGCTTGCGCGCACTGGCGGCGGCAGGCGACGGACGAGGCCCGCCATCCACCTTGTAAAACAATGAAGTGCCCCTAAGTAAGGCCCATCACCAGACATTGCAAGCACCGAATGGCAGCCAGGGAAAACGTTTCCCTGCTTTTTGGTATGATGGCAAGGCGCGCCGGCACCGGAGTGGTGTCGCGCGCCTTTTATTTTTGACAATTACTTATATGAGCACAACCATGCAAAGCGGCGCAGACATCCTGGCGACAGGCGAATTGGATTACACGACTTCCTGCGCACTGCCGACGCCGTGGGCCCAGTTCACCCTGCACGCCTTTGTCGAGCACGCCACGGGCAAGGAACACCTGGCCATGGTGCTGGGCGATATCGGCAATGGCGACCCCGTGCTGGCGCGCGTGCATTCCGAGTGCCTGACGGGCGACGTGCTGTTTTCGCAGCGCTGCGACTGCGGCGCCCAGCTCGAAGGCGCGCTGAAACGCATCGCCGAGGAAGGCCGCGGCATCCTGCTGTACCTGCGCCAGGAAGGACGTGGCATCGGCCTGATCAACAAGATCCGCGCCTACCGCCTGCAGGAAGCGGGCGCCGACACGGTGCAGGCGAATGAACAGCTAGGCTTCAAGGCCGATGCGCGCAACTACACCCTGTGCAAGCCCATGTTTGCGCAATTCGGCATCCACAGCCTGCGCCTGATGACCAACAACCCGCGCAAGATCGCGGCCATGGAAGCGCTGGGCATCACGGTGGCCGAACGGGTACCGCTGCTGGTCAACCGCAATGCGTTCAACCAGCACTACCTGAATACCAAGCAAAGCAAGCTCGGTCACATGATGACGCCGGAAACGGCGCCGGCGCTGGAAGACGGCGCCCTGTAATCGCCCGGGCCGGCGCAGCGTGTGTGCCGCGCCGGCCCGCGCCAGCTTCGCTCCTGCTCACGCACAAAGGATGCATGAAATTATCTAACTTCGCCTTCTTGCTGGCCGGCCTGTGCGCCGCCGCAGGCGCACAGGCGGCCCCGGCATCCCCGGCTCCCGCCGCCCCAGCTCCCGCCACGCCCCCCGTCAAGCCGCCGCCGGCCACCGCCGCGCCCGCCGCCACCGAACATGCGGCCCTGCCGCCGCCCTCGTCGGCCGCGCAAAAGCTGTACACGGCGGCGCGCGCCGACATCCTGCAAGTGCGCGTGCTGCTGAAGAACGGCCGCACGCAGTCGTCCGTCGGCTCGGGCTTCTTGATCGGCACGGGCGACCTGGTGGTGAGCAACTATCACGTCGTGTCGCAATTCGCGCTCGACCCCGATACCTATGTGGGCGAATGGGTGGATACCGGCGGCCAGCGCGGCAACGTGGAATTGCTGGCCGTCGACGTGCTGCACGACCTGGCCGTGCTGCGCGTAAACCGCCACGGCACGGGTTTCTTCAAGATGCCGGAGCAGCTGGCACCGCTGACGCAGGGCCAGTACCTGTATTCGATGGGCAATCCGCTGGACCTGGGCTTCGCCATTTCGGAAGGCTCGTACAACGGCGTCGTCACGCGCAGCTTCTATGACCAGCTGATGTTTACGGGACCGATCAATTCCGGCATGAGCGGCGGCCCCAGCGTCACCGCGAATGGCGACGTGGCCGGCGTAAACGTGTCGAAACGCCTCGATGGCGAACTGGTCAGCTTCCTCGTGCCCGCCCGCTACGCCCAGCAATTGCTGGACAAGGTGGCGAAACAGGGCAAGCCGCCGAAAGACTTCAAGCCGCTGGTGACGGCGCAGCTGCTGGCGCACCAGGAAGTCATGCTGGCGCGCCTGCTGGACACGCCCTTGAGCCTGAAAGCCATGGGCCCGTACCGCGTGCCCGTGCGCGAATCCGACCAGATGCGCTGCTGGGGCCGCTCCAACGTGAAGTCCGACAAGCCGTATATGCTCGACAACACCAGCTGCGCCATGGAATCGGCCATCTTCATCTCCGGCGCCCTGCAGACGGGGCAAGTGTCGATGCGCCACGAATTCCTGCGCAGCAACGAACTGGGCGCACTGCGTTTTTCCGAGCTGGCCAGCGCCTCGTTCAAGAATGAAAGTTTCGGCAGCTACAAGAGCGTGCACCTGACGGGTCCCCATTGCACCGAACAATTCGTCAAGAACACCACCCTGCCCCTGCGCGCCGTCCTGTGCGTGCGCGCCTATCGCAAGTTTACGGGCCTGTACGACTTTGCCCTGCTGGCCGCCAGCGCCGATGCACCACTGATGAGCCTGCAAAGCCGCATCGACGCGCGCGGCGTGTCCTACGCCAACGGCATGCGCGTCACGCGCACCTTCCTCGAGGCGCTGTCGCGCGCGCCCTCCACCACCGGCGGTCGCAAGCCATGATGCCTCCCTATTACCTCGAAATCCTCGCCGAGAACGGCGAAGTGCAGCAGCGCCAGCGCATGGCCGCCCTGCCGATCCGCATCGGCCGCGGCTACGACAATGACTTCATCCTCGACGACGCGCACACGGCCGCCCGCCACGCCGTCATCGAGGACGACGGCGCGGGCGGCCTGCTGCTGCGCGACCTGGGCAGCCAGAATGGCGTGATCCACCGCGGCCAGCGGCAAGTGCAAGTGGCCATGACGGGCGACAGCATCGTGCGCCTGGGCCACACGCGGCTGCGCGTGCGCGCCAGCGACCATCCGGTGGCGCCCGAACTGGGCGACACCACCATGCACAACTGGGAAGGCTTGCGCCCCGCCATGGCCGGCCTGGCCATGATCGGCGCCTCGGCCGCCTTCAGCAACTGGCTCGGCGACGCGGAAGCCTTCGACCCGATCACCTACCTGATGATCATCGCCTACGCGCTGGCCGGCGGCCTCGTGTGGGCATCCGTCTGGGCCGTGGCGAACCGCCTGTTCGGCCATGTGGCGCGCTTCGGCCGCCACCTGTTCATCATCGGCTGCGGCTTGCTGGCCATGGAAGTGTGGGAACTGGCCAGCAACATGGCGGCGTACGCGTTCTCGCTCGAAGCGCTGACGCGCTACGGACGGCATATGTTCATCGTCATTGTCTGCGCGATGATCTACTACCATTTGTGCACGATCAAGCCGCAGCACCCGCGCCGCTTCGCCCTCGTGGCCGTGGTGCTGGCCATCATCGGCTCGACCCTGATTTTGCTGAGCAACCTGCAGATCAGCGGCCGCCTGGCCGACGAGCCCTATATGTCCGCGATCTACCCGCCCGCCTTGCGCCTGAGCCCGAATCACACGATGGATGCTTTCTTCCGCGATGCGGCCAGCCTGCAGCGCGCCGTCGATGCCGAGCGCGGCAAATCCGCCAAGGGCGACGACGAGGACGACAGCGACGAGTAAGCGCATCGGTGTGCCAGCATGCAAAAAGCCCGCCGTGTCCTTGCAGACCGGCGGGCTTTTTTTATCGCGCGCCGTCAGGCGCGGCGAGATCGACGATACCAGCTTAGAACTTGGCTTCCTGCTTGCGGCGCGCCGTAAAGCCCAGCAAGCCCAGGCCGATCAGCAGCATGGCGTAGGTGGTTGGTTCAGGAACAGCCGAGATCAAACCGTCATTGGCGCCGAAGCTGGCGAAATTGTTGTTGCCCGCCTTGAACTGCACTTGCTGGCCGCCATCGCAGCAGCCTTCCAGGCCGTAAATGCTCAGGGTATGGTTGCCGGCCGCCAGGGTGCCCGAACCGCTGAGGAACTGGCTGCCATTATTGTAGTTACCGGCCCACCACATGTCGTTGTTCTTGAAGTCCAGCGCCACGCCGTCGAGGAACAGGGCGCCGCCCTTGCCGAAGTCGACGCCGCTGCGGAAGCTCCAGGCGCCCGCATCGGCCGCGCTGACGCCAAAGTTGATCACCGACTTGAAGGCGATGTTCGAGCCGCTGCCGAACAGGCTGCTGTTATTGACGTTATTGTAGCTGGCGATCGTCGTCGAGCCATAGCCGGCGCCTGGCGTGGCCACGGCGGCATTCACCACGGACTGGTAGTCGGCGGCGGAGCTTTGCGCGCCGGCGCCCGAGTAGCCGGTGGACAGGGTGATGGTGCTGGCGTTTGCGTGGGCAAACACACCGACAGCGATCAGGGACAGGGCGAGTTTAGGCAAGTTTTTCATGATGGTATCCAGTAAGTAAGTATTCAGTGGGCGCAGCAGGGAGCGCTGGAGCTGAATACACGCTGCATTGAGGCGTGTCGGCGTAGCGCGCTAAATTGCAAGGATGAGCGGTCGGGGGCGTGAACTTCCGCGTGATCATGCGGACTTGCAGCGTGCCATGGCGGCACTGCAAGCGTCCTGGAAAGGGTTCGGGTTCCCGGGACAAGGCCAGACAGTTGACGGGTCAGGTAAGTCGATGAATGTATTCTATCTTAAATTCCCTAGAAGAAAAGTATTTTTCTTTTAACCATGAAAGATATTTTTCTGACAATCCCCTTCCCGGCATGGAAAAAGTGCCGCCCGCCACTCTGGCGCAAGGGCCAGGCCCCCATGGCGGCGGCGCGTGGCGTGTCGCGGCGACACCACAGACCAGCCCGATACTGTCGCATCGCGCGCATTTCTTTTCGCATGATGCCGCACCACGCGGCGAAACAGCATGGCAAAATGCATACACACTGCTATCTGTCCGATGAGGGGGAAAGAGGAAATGGTCGACCTGGAAGAACTACGCTATCTGGCACTGTCGTTTCCCGACACGAGCGAGGAAGAACACCACGACCGTCCGGCCTTCCGCGTGGGCGGGAAGATCTTCGCGACCCTGCCCGACGACGAGCACATCAACGTACTGCTCGATGCGGAAGCAGCGCACATCGCCACCGTCATCACGCCGTCCGGCTGCGAAAAGCTGTGGTGGGGCGAGCGCCTGGCAGGCATCACGGTACGCCTGGCGGATGCGGAACTGGACATGCTGGCCGCCGCCCTGACGGCCGCCTGGCGGCGCAAGGCGCCCGGCGACCTGGCCAAGACCATCGACCAGGCCGGGTAAGAATGCCGGCTACAGCGGCCAGTTGCGCAACAACAAGCCGACCATCTGCTGCAGTTGCTCGCGCGAGACCCCGGCGGCAGCCTGGATGGCCATGCCCTGCGACAGGGTCACGACAAAGCGCGCCTGCTGCTCCGGGCAGGAATCGGCAGGCAAATCTCCCTCTTCCCTGGCGCGCCGCAAGCGGTCGCGCAGCTTGATTTCGCCGCGCAGGCGGCGCGCAAACAATTCATCGCGGATCGGCAAGGCGTCGTCGCTGCAGGCGAGCGCCGCATTCACGCCCATGCAGCCGTGCGGGCCGTCCGGCATGGTTTGCGCATCGACATATTGCGTCAGCAACGCTTCCACCACCTGGCGCGCCGTCGGCTGTTCCAGCGCCGCATCGAAAAACTGCATGCGCGTGTCGCTGTAGCGCTCGAGCGCCTTGTGGAACAGCTGCTCCTTGTTGCCGAAGACGGCATACAGGCTGGGCCGGTTCATGCCCATGGCTTTCGTCAATTCGGGCAGCGAGCTGCCTTCATAGCCTTTTTCCCAGAACACTTTCATGGCGCAATCGAGCGCCTCGTCCGCGTCGAACGTACGCGGCCGGCCCGTTTTTGCCTTGCCTGCCTCAGCTGTTTTTTCTAGTTTCATACCGACCGGTAAAAAATTATGACAACGATGTCCATTTCCCGCTATTATATACCGACCGGTTAAAAACCTTTCGGCTTTTCAGGAACCCATCATGCAAGCATCCCCCAACTCCTCCGCCCAGGCAAGCACGTCCACCGCCGGCGACGATACCACCGTGGCGCCGTGGCTGGCCGTATTATCCGTCGGCATAGGCGCCTTCGCCCTCGTCACGTCCGAATTCCTGCCCGTCGGCCTGCTGCCGGCCATGGCGGCCGAACTGGCCATCAGCAAGGGCCAGGCGGGCCTGATGATCACCACGCCCGGCATCGTTGCCGCGTTTGCCGCCATCTTCGTCACCATCGGCTCGGGCCGCCTTGACCGCCGCATCGTGCTGCTGGCCCTGACGGCGCTGCTGGTCGCTTCGAACCTGCTGGTGGCGCTGGCGCCGTCGTATGGCGCGATCCTGCTGGGACGCGCCATGCTGGGCGTGGGCGTGGGCGGATTCTGGGCCATCGGCAGCGCCATCGGCCCGCGCCTGGTGGCGCCGCAGCATGCGTCGCGCGCCATGTCCATCATCTTTGCCGGCGTCTCGCTGGGCACGGTGGCGGGCGTGCCGGCCGGCGCGCTGGTCGGCGAGTTGGTGGGCTGGCGGGTGGCCTTCGGCGCGGCCAGCGCCATTGCCGTGCTCGTCTTCATCGGCCAGCTGTGGTTGCTGCCCAAGCTGCCGCCCACGCAAGCCATCCGCTTGCGCCAGCTGCCGATGATCTTCGGCATCCGCAAGGCCAGGCTGGGCCTGATCGCCACGGCCATGCTCTTTACGGGCCAGTTCGCCGCCTACACGTATATCGCGCCCTTCCTCACGCAAGTGTCGCACCTGGCCGCCGGCACCGTCAGCGCCATGCTGCTCGTGTATGGCGCCTCTGGCTTCATCGGCAACCTTGCGGGCGGCTGGGCCGCCGGCCGCCACGAACGCCCGACCCTGGTGGTGACGGGCGCCGTGCTGGGCCTGTCCACCCTGGCGCTGGCCGCGTTCGGCAGCCACTCCATTACCGCCATGCTGCTGGTGGCCGTGTGGGGCTTCGGTTTCGGCGCCATGCCGATTGCCGTGCAGACGTGGATGTTCAAGGCGGCGCCGCACCTGATGGAAGGCAGCAGCGCGCTCTTCGTGGCCATCGTGCAGGTATCGCTGGCCTCCGGCGCCCTGCTCGGCGGCATGGCCGTCGATCAGCTGGGCGTAACGAGCGCCATGGTGGTGGGTGGCCTGTTCGCGCTCGGCTGCGCCTTGACGATCGCCATCTTCGGCAAGGCCGCAGCGAGCGCCCAGGCGCCAGCCGGCTCCGCAGCCTGCAAAGCCTAGGCGGCAAACTGCGTCAGATGCGGCCGCGGCGAAATTCGCCGAGGAATTTCGCCACCTCGGCCGGCGTCATCAAGACATCCGCATCGCCGTGATACGCATACAGGAAGGGCGTGCCGCCCAGGCGGTCCGTCAGCTTGGCGAACAACAAAAAGCGACTGCCCAGCGGATAGCGCTGCAAGTCCGCCAGGCGGCGCGAGCATTGCACGGCCAGCTCCGGCGAAAAGGCCTGGCCCGGCACGGGACGCATTTCCACCTTGCCGCGGATATCGCGCGATTCGACGGCAACGTGCCGGTATGCATAAGTATCACGGGCCATGCCGCCACCTTGTCTTGAATAAAGGCGCCATCTTAAGCGAAGACGGCGCCTGCCGTGTTACTGCGCCACGATGCGCAGCAACTTGCCGTTGTCTTCATCCGTCAGCGCATACAGATAGCCGTCCGGCCCCTGGCGCACGTCGCGCACGCGCGCGCCGATGGCGAGGCGGTCCTGCCCCGTCACCTTGCCGCTGGCATCGACGGCGATGCGGCGGATATCCTTGGCCGCCAGGCCGCCGCTGAAGATGCTGCCGCGCCAGGCGGGAATCTTGTCGCCCGTGTAGACGGCCAGCCCCGACGGCGCCGGCGACGGCACCCAGGCCACGCTCGGATTGAGCATGCCGGCCACCTCGTGCTTGCCGACCGGCTCATGCGTTTGGTAGTCGGCGCCATAGCTTTGCAGCGGCCAGCCGTAGTTGCCGCCCGCTACCACCAGGTTCAGCTCGTCACCGCCATACGGACCGTGCTCGGTGGCCCACACGCGGCCCGAAACGGGATCGAGCGCCAGTCCCTGCACGTTGCGGTGGCCATACGACCAGATTTCCGGCAGCGCGCCCTTGGCGGCCAGGGGATTGCCGGGCGCCGGCTTGCCCTCGTCCGTCAGGCGCAGGATGGAACCCTGGTGCGTGGCCAGGTTTTGCGCCTGCTCGCGCGCCAGCCGGTCGCCGATGCGCAGCGGCGGATTGCCGCCATCGGCCACGCTCATCAGCAAAGTGCCATCCGGCAGCCACAGCAGGCGCGAACCGAAATGCTGGCCGCCGCTCTTGTCGGTGGCTACCTGGAACAGGGTCTGGATGCCCGTCACCTTCTTGCCGTCGAACACGCCGCGCACGAGGGTCGTGCGGTTCGCGTCATTCGTGCCCGTCGACACCGTCATGTACACGCGCGGATTCGGCTTGCCCGCATCCTGCGGATGAATGACGATATCGAGCAGGCCGCCCTGCCCGCCCGTAAACACTTTGGGCATGCCTTGCAGCGCCACGTCGGCGAAGCTCTTGCCATTGAGCAGATGCAAGGTGCCCTGCTTGCTGGTGACCAGCGCGCGCCCCTCGCCCAGCCAGGCGATGCCCCATGGCTGGCGCACGCCTTCGGCCACGGTGACGGCCTTCCATTGCTGTTTCGCCGCCGGTGGTTCGCCCGTCGCTTGCAGTTCGGCATGGGCGGGCATGGCGCCGGCCGCGAAGACTCCCAGCAGCAGTGCGGTGGCAAGGTGTGTGCGCTTGATCGTTGGCATCCGGTATTCTCCTGTCTGAATGAAAAAAGGCGGCCGGGATGGTTTCTGCCATCGCGCCGCCCTCTAAAAATAACATGGATTACACGGCGGGCGCGCCGCCGTTCTCATACGATCGGTGATACAGCAGGTAACATTAATCCTCAGAAATCATTACAAGAGGCTGCCGGGTACGCTCAGGCGCGCAGCAGCAAGGCCACGGCTTCGGCCGCGATGCCTTCTTCACGGCCCAGGTAGCCCAGTTTTTCATTCGTCTTGGCCTTGATGTTGACCTGGCTCACGCTCACGCCCAGGTCTTCGGCCACGTTCGCGCACATGGCGGCGATATGCGGCGCCATCTTCGGACGCTGGGCGATGATGGTGGCGTCGACATTGCCGATGCTGTAGCCGGTGGCCTGCACGCGGCGCACGGCTTCGCGCAGCAGCGTGCGCGAATCGGCGCCCTTGAATTGCGCATCCGTGTCGGGGAAATGACGGCCGATATCGCCCAGCGCGGCCGCGCCGAACAGCGCGTCCGTGATGGCGTGCAGCAGCACGTCGGCGTCGGAGTGGCCGAGCAGCCCCAGATGATGGGGAATCTTCACGCCGCCGATGATCAGGTCGCGGTTTTCCACCAGCGCGTGGCAGTCATAGCCCTGGCCGATGCGGAAAGGGAGTACGGGAGTGCTTGTGTTCATGTGAATTTCTTTCAAATGCCAGGGTTAGCCAGGTACAGCTCGGCCGTGTGAATGTCGCGCGGCAGGGTCACCTTCAGGTTGCGCGGGTGGCCTTCGATCAGTTTGGGCGCCAGGCCCAGCGCTTCGACGGCGCTGGCGTCGTCCGTGATGGCCAGCGGGTCGGGGGCTTCGGACAAGGCCCGGTGCAGCAAGGCATAGCGGAACATCTGCGGCGTCTGCGCCAGCCACAGGCCGTCGCGCGGCACGGTCTGCGCCGATGCGTTGGCCGGCCCGGCCCGCTTGACCGTGTCGACCACGGGCAAGGCCAGCAAGCCGCCGGCCGCATGGTCGCCCACTTCGCGGATGAGTTTTTCGATCAGCGCCGGCGTCAGGCCGGGACGCGCCGCATCGTGCACGAGCACCTGGTCGGCCGCGCCTATGCTGGCGTGCAACGCCCGCAAGGCGTTCAGGATGGTCTCCATGCGCGTGGCGCCGCCGCAGCGCAGCACGGTCACGCCATGGTCCACGCCCTGCTGCGGCACCACCGCATCGATCACGCCATCGTCCGCGCTGACCACCACATAGGTGTGCGCGATCAGGGGGCTGGCGAGAAAGGCGTCGAGCGCGTGGCGCAGCATGGGCTTGCCCGCGATGGGCAGGTATTGCTTGGGACTGCCCGCCTCCATGCGCGCGCCCACGCCCGCGGCGGGGATCAGCGCAAAATTACGCGGGGAATTCGTTGTTACTGTCATGCCACTCCTTATTTGGGCTTGCTGTACTACTTGCTCTGTTGCGCCGGCGCCGCCTTGCCTGCCAGGATAGCCTGGATCTCGCCCTTGCACGCCTTGCCCAGGCGCGCATATTCCTGCGGCGAATCGATGGCAGCCTGCAAGATTTCCACCTTGCGCATCTCCGCCTTGATATACGGCAACCAGCCCGTATCGATCTCGCGCGCCAGCGCGGCCTTCGCCGTGCCGCTGGGCGCGTACAGGGGACGCGCCTCGAAGCGTTTGTCGAGCGCCGCGCGCACGGTCTTTTCCACGCGCGGCAAATGTTCCATATACGTTTTCATGTGCCGCAGCTCGTGCGCGAGTATCTCATCATACGCGCAGGTGCCGGGGGGGAACTCGCGTCCGATGTAGATCACCACGGGCGCATACGTCAGGCTCACGGTAATCTGCGGCGCCACGCATTCGTAGCCGCTGGCGGGGTCCTGCAGCATGGGACCGGCCAGCGCGATGCGCACCTGCGAATCCGTCTTCGTCAGGCCCAGCACCCAGGTATTGCCGCGCGCCACGCCCTTCATCGCCGTCAAGGCCTTGTAGGGCAGGTGCGTGTCGACGCTATAGCCATGCTGCTGCGCCGTCAGCACCGACACCGTCTTGCTGATCGTGTCTTCGCAGCGCACCTGGAACGGCGTGCGCGGCGCGGCCTGCGCACCCAGACTGGCACAGGCAAGCAGCAGGAGAGCGGGCCGGCGCATGCGCAAGATCAAGCCGCTTGCCAGGCGCCACTGGTAATCTTGTCGAGCCAGAAGATGCCGATGACGGTCTTCACGTCGGTGATCGTGCCATCCTTCACCCAGTCCAGCAACTGGGGAACCGTCGCCGTGAAGGTTTCCAGGAATTCGCCGTCGTCGAGCCGGCGTTCGCCCGCCACGAGGCCGCGCGCCAGGAACAGTTCCAGGTGCTCGTCCGAGTAGGCGATGGCGTTGTGGATGGTCGAGACGAATTGCCAGCTTGTCGCCGTGTAGCCCGTCTCTTCCAGCAACTCGCGCCGGGCGCAGGCCAGGTGGCTTTCGCCCGCGTCGATCTTGCCAGCCGGGAATTCGATGAAGACGCGTTCCAGCGGGTAGCGGTACTGGCGCTCCATCAGCACCGTGCCATCATCGAGCAGCGGCAGGATGACGACGGCGCCCGGGTGCAGGATGAATTCGCGCGCCGTGATCTTGCCATCGGGCAGCGTCACGCGGTCGCGCTGCACGCGCAGGAAGCCGCCCTGGTAGACGACCTCGCCGTCCACCTTGGTTTCAGTCAAATTCGTATCCATGCGTTGAGTATCCATACATTGATTATGCTCAATAAAAAAAACGGCGCCAGAGGCGCCGCTTTCGGTCGTTGCTGCTAACGGCGTTTGCGCAGGTAGCGGGTGACGAAGCCGGGGAAGGCCAGCACCAGGAACAGGCATCCGGTGATGGCGTAGAACTCCCACGTCTGCGGGAAACCGTTGCCGATACGCGCTTCGAGCGCAAACGCCACGGCGCCGACGATGAAATACAGGATCACCATCTCCAGCAGGCGCAGCGCCAGCGGCTTGCGCCAGCCTTTGCCGCCTTCCGCCTGCGCGCTGCGCTTCAGGGGCACGGCGGCAAACAGTTTCTCGTTAAAGAATGGCAGGTTGGCGCCCAGGATGCCCAGGGCGATCACCAGCCAGCTCGAGACGGTGACATCCATCGGTCAGGACGCCAGGGTCTTGGTGATGGCCGAAGCGCAGGCCGCCAGGATGCTGTTCGGCATCACGCCCAGTGCCAGGACGAACACGCCGTTCAGTGCCAGCACGACGCGCATGTCGCCATGCACGACCAGCGCATTCGAATCCGTCGGCTCGTCGAACCACATCATCTTCACGACGCGCAGGTAGTAGAAGGCGCCGATCAGCGAGAACAGCACGGCGGCGATGGTCAGCCACAGCTGGCCCGTGGCCAGCACGGAAGCGAGCACCGAGTACTTGGCCATGAAGCCCATCAGCGGCGGCACGCCGGCCAGCGAGAACATGAACAGGGTCATCACCAGGGCGAAGATCGGGCTGCGTTTGCCCAGGCCCTTGAAGTCGGCCAGTTCTTCCGCTTCGAAACCATTACGTGCCAACAACATGATCACGCCGAAGGTACCCAGGGTGGTGAACACATAGGTGATGACGTAGTACATCGAAGCGCCGTAGGCCGTGGCTGCGCCAGCCGCGTTCAGGGTGTTGTTCGGTGCATCGACGGTGCCCGACAGCAGGCCCAGCAGCACGAAGCCCATTTGCGCGATGGTCGAGTACGCCAGCATGCGCTTCAGGTTGGTTTGCGCGATCGCGGTGAAGTTACCGATGGCCAGCGACATCACGGCCAGCACCAGCAGCATTTGCTGCCAGTCATGCGCCATCGGCAGCAAGCCCTCGGCCAGCAGGCGCAGGGTGATGGCGAACGCGGCCAGTTTCGGCGCGCCGCCCAGCAGCAGGGTCACGGCCGTCGGCGAACCTTGATACACGTCAGGCACCCACATGTGGAATGGCACGACGCCCAGTTTGAAGGCCAGGCCGGCAACGAGGAATACCAGGCCGAAGACCATGATGGTGCCGTTGGTCTTGCCGCTTTCCAGCGCCACGCGCAGTTCGCCCAGGTCCAGCGTGCCGGAGGCGCCGTACAGCATCGAGATACCGTACAACATGAAACCGGAAGCCAGCGCGCCCAGGATGAAGTACTTCATGGCCGCTTCCGTGGCCTTGGCATTGTCACGGCGCAGAGCGATCAGCGCGTACAGCGACAGCGACATCAGTTCCAGACCCAGGTAGATGATCAGGAAGTTGTTGGCCGAGATCATGATCATCTGGCCCAGCAGTGCAAACAGGGCCAGCACGTAGAACTCGCCGCCCAGGTTACCCGACAGCATGTTGCGGTCGGTGGCATAGGCACGCGAATAGATCAGGGTCAGCGCCACGGCGCCGTACGAGAACAGTTTCAGCAACTGCGACATCGGGTCCGACACGAACATATTGTGGAACGTGTAGACGGTGGTGCCCGCGTTGAAGTCGCCCACGGTCAGCAAGGCGCAGCCGGCCAGGGTCAGCAGGGCCAGCACGTAGGTGATGGAACGCTTCGCCGCAGGCAAGAACATATCGATCAGCAAGAGCGCCGACGTGGCGATCAGCAGAAAGATTTCCGCGTACAGCGGTACCAGATTAGGTGCATTAGTCATGTTATCGGTCTTCTATTTAAGGCAACTTGCTGATGGCGACATGCTGCAGCAGGTCGGCAACCGAAGTTTGCATCGTGTCGGTGAACGGGGCTGGGTACAGACCCATTACGAGCACGGCGATGGCCAGTACAGCAAGCATGAAGAATTCACGTTTGTTGATATCGGTCAGTTCGGCCACATGCTTGTTCTTGATCTTGCCGAACACCACGCGCTTGGCCATCCACAGCGAGTACGCTGCGCCCCAGATCAGTGCCGTTGCAGCCAGCAAGCCGATCCAGAAGTTGTATTTCACCGCGCCCAGGATCACCATGAACTCGCCGACGAAGCCGGAAGTGGCTGGCAAGCCGCAGTTGGCCATCGAGAACAGCACGAAGAAGGCGGCAAATTTCGGCATGCGGTTCACGACGCCGCCGTAGTCGGCGATGTTACGGGTATGCATGCGGTCATACAGCACGCCGATGCACAGGAACATCGCGCCGGAGATGAAGCCGTGCGAGATCATCTGCACGATACCGCCCTGCACCGAGATGTCGTTGAACATGAAGAAGCCCAGGGTCACGAAGCCCATGTGCGCGATCGACGAATAGGCGACCAGTTTTTTCATGTCGGTTTGCACCAGGGCAACCAGACCGATGTAGATCACGGCGATCAGCGACAGCGCGATCATGAAACCCGACAGGTAGTGGCTGGCGTCCGGCGTGATCGGCAGCGAGAAACGCAGGAAGCCGTAGGCGCCCAGTTTCAGCATGATGGCGGCCAGCACGGCGGAACCGCCCGTTGGCGCTTCCACGTGGACGTCCGGCAACCACGTATGGACCGGGAACATCGGCACCTTGACGGCAAACGCCATCAGGAAGGCCAGGAAAATGAAGATCTGCTCGTTCATCGTCAGCTTGAATGCATGCCAGGCCAGGATGTCGAAGGTACCCGACACATTGCGCAGGTAAATGATCGCAACCAGGGTCAGCAGCGAACCGAAGAAGGTGTACAGGAAGAACTTGAACGACGCGTACACGCGGTTCGAGCCGCCCCAGATACCGATGATGATGAACATCGGGATCAGGGTTGCTTCAAAGAAGAAGTAGAACAGCAAGCCGTCGAGCGCGCAGAACACGCCGATCATCAGGCCAGACAGGATCAGGAAGGAGCCCATGTACTGGGCGATGCGCTTCTCGATCACTTGCCAGGCCGAAATGACGACGATGACCGTGATGAAGGCCGTCAGCGGGATGAACCACAGCGACAGGCCATCGATACCCAGCGAGTACCAGATATTGAAGGTTTCGATCCACGGCGCTTTTTCGACGAATTGCATGCCGTGCGCGGCGTTGTCGAAATGCTGGATCAGCGGCCAGGTGCACAGCATGCTGAGCACCGCGCCGGCCAGCGACAGCCAGCGGGTAAAGCCCGCTTTGCTGTCACGGCCGAGAGCCAGGACCAGGACGCCGCAAATGATCGGCACCCAGATCGACAGACTCAGGTAAGGAGGTAGTGTAGAAATCGTAGACTGCATCATGGTTCTCAGTATTCTTTTATCAGGTCAGCTTACTTAGCGGGCCAGAATGGCAGGAAATAGATCAGGAAGCCCAGCACGCCCAGGATCATCACGAATGCATAGTGATAGATGTAGCCGGTCTGCAGCACTCGCGACAGCGAGGACAGCCAAGCGACGACCTTGGCGCTACCGTTGACCAGCAGGCCATCGATCAGCTTCTTGTCACCGAAGTTCCACAGGCCATTACCCAGCAAGCGGGCACCGCCGGCGAACACGACTTCATTGAACTTGTCCATGTAGTACTTGTTGTCCAGCAGGGTGTGGATCGCGTGGAACTTGGCAAAGAACCAGGCCGGTACACGCGGGTTGACCATGTAGCAGTAGTAGGCTGCCACCACGCCGGACAATGCCAGCCAGAACGGTGCGGTCGACAGGCCGTGGATCGCCATCGCCATCGCGCCGTGGAATTCATGCGACAACTCTTCCATTGCTGGATGGTTTTCGCCGACGAAGATCACGCCCTTGAAGAAATCGCCATGCAGCATCGGGCCGATCGTCAGGTAGCCGATGATCAACGAAGGAATCGCCAGCATCACCAGCGGGAACCACACGACGAATGGGGATTCATGCGGCTTCTGGCCAGGTTCCAGGCCATGGTGGCCGTGGTCGTCCTCTTCCTCTTCGTGATGGTCGTCATGCGCATCGCCGTGCGCGCCATGGGCCGCTTTCGGTGCGTGATGGTCGTCGTGACCGTGGGCATGCGCCTGGCCGAAACGTTCCTTGCCGTGGAAGACGAGGAAATACATGCGGAACGAGTAGAACGCGGTGACGAACACGCCAGCCAGCACGGCGAACTGGGCAAAGCCAGCACCCCAGATGTGCGTCGCTTCGACGGCTTCGATGATGCTGTCTTTCGAGTAGAAGCCGGAGAACAGCGGCGTGCCGATCAGGGCCAGCGAACCGATCAGGGAAGTGATCCACGTGATCGGCATGTACTTGCGCAGGCCGCCCATGTTGCGGATATCCTGGTCGTGGTGCATGCCGATGATGACGGAACCGGCGCCCAGGAACAGCAGTGCCTTGAAGAATGCGTGCGTCATCAGGTGGAATACGGCCACGGAGTACGCGGACGAACCCAGCGCCACCGTCATGTAGCCCAGCTGCGACAGGGTCGAGTAAGCGACGACGCGCTTGATGTCGTTCTGGATGATGCCCAGGAAGCCCATGAACAGCGCCGTGATGGAGCCGATCACCAGGATGAAGGACAGTGCCGTATCGGACAGTTCGAACAGCGGCGACATGCGCGAGACCATGAAGATACCGGCCGTCACCATCGTCGCGGCGTGAATCAGTGCCGAGATCGGGGTAGGACCTTCCATCGAGTCAGGCAGCCACACGTGCAGCGGGAACTGGGCCGACTTGCCCATCGCGCCGATGAACAGGCAGATGCAGGCCACGGTCAGCAGGGCCCAGTCGGTGCCCGGCATCGTCAGCAGCGCCAGTTCGTCTTTCTTGGCGAATACTTCCTGGTAGTTCATGGTGCCGGCAAACGCCAGCAGCAGGCCGATGCCCAGGATGAAGCCGAAGTCGCCCACGCGGTTGACGAGGAAAGCCTTCATGTTGGCCACGATGGCCGTCGGACGCTGGTACCAGAAACCGATCAAGAGGTAGGAGACCAGACCCACGGCTTCCCAACCGAAGAACAGTTGCAGGAAGTTGTTGGCCATGACCAGCATCAGCATCGAGAACGTGAACAGCGAGATGTAGGCGAAGAAGCGGTTGTAGCCTTCGTCGTCCTTCATGTAGCCGATCGTGTAGATATGCACCATCAGCGACACGAAGGTGACCACGCACATCATCATCGCCGACAGCGAATCGATCTGGAAGCCCACTTCCATCTTCAGGGTGCCGATCGTCATCCAGTTATAGATCGTGCCATTGAATGTCGCGCCATCCATCACTGCCAGCAGCGTCTGCAAGGACAGGATGAACGCGATCAGTACGCCCAGGATCGTCGCGGTATGCGACGTCTTGCGTCCGACCAAATTACCCAGGAACTGGGTGCCAAGCAAGCCTGCAATCGCGGCACCGGCCAGCGGCGCCAGCGGTACGGCAAGAAGGAGGTTAGGGTTGAGGAGTTGCCCCGCCATGATGAACCTTAATCGTTATTATTCGAGAGATCGAGTCTGAAAAACATCAGCCTTTGAGGCTGTCCAGGTCTTCGACGTTGATGGTATCCAGATTACGGAACATCACCACCAGAATAGCCAGACCGATAGCCGACTCAGCGGCGGCAACCGTCAGGATGAAGAAAACGAAGATCTGACCGGCCGCGTCGCCCAGGTAATGGGAAAACGCGATGAAATTCATATTCACCGCCAGCAGCATCAATTCGATTGCCATCAGCAATACGATGATGTTCTTGCGGTTCAGGAAAATCCCGACGATCGAGATTGCGAACAGGATCGCGCCCAGGACCAAAAAATGTGTGAGCGATAATGTCATGGTGCCTCCTTAACTTCCGGCTCAGCCGCAGGACGCTCGACGACCGCGTCCATCTTGATGATCTTCAGACGGTCGTTGCGCTTGACGCGCACGGCATCGCCCGGAGCAAAATGCTTGGTGTCCTTGCGTTTGCGCAGGGTCAATGCGACGGCGGCAACGATGGCCACCAGCAGCACGACGGCGGCGATTTCAAAGGCAAACACATATTTCGTGTAGATCAGCATGCCCAGTTCCTTGGTGCCGCCCAGGTTGGCGCCAGCCAGTGCCACGCGCGGCTCGAACTCGAGGAAACCACGCCACAGCACGGCAGCCATTTCCAGCACGATGATCACGCCGACCGTGGCGGCCAATGGCAGATAGCCCCAGAAGCCTTCGCGCATGCGGTCGATATTGATATCGAGCATCATGACGACGAAGAGGAACAGCACCATCACGGCGCCGACATACACCAATACCAGCACGATGGCCAGGAATTCAGCTTGCAGCAGCATCCAGATGCCCGCTGCGGAAAAGAAGGACAGTACCAGGAACAGTACCGCGTGGACCGGATTACGGGCCGTGATGACGCGCGTCGCCGCTATGATCAGAATCAGCGAGAAGGCGTAAAACAAAATTGTTTTAAAGTCCATAAAAAACCCAATAGACGTACAGATGAACGAGGGGCGCGCCGCAGCTTGTCAGCTGCGGCGCATCCATCAGCGATAAGGTGCGTCGGCGGCGCGCGCAGCGGCGATGTCATTTTCATAACGATCGCCTACGGCCAGCAACATCTCTTTCGTGTAATACAAATCCCCGCGTTTCTCGCCGTGGTATTCCAGGATTTGCGTCTCGACGATCGAATCGACCGGGCAGGACTCTTCGCAGAAACCGCAGAAGATGCACTTGGTCAAGTCGATATCGTAGCGCGTGGTGCGGCGCGAACCGTCGTCACGCTGCTCCGATTCGATCGTGATGGCCATCGCCGGGCAAACCGCTTCGCACAGTTTGCAGGCGATGCAACGTTCCTCGCCGTTCGGGTAGCGGCGCAGCGCGTGCAAGCCACGGAAACGCGGCGAGATCGGTGTCTTCTCTTCCGGGAATTGCACCGTGATCTTGCGCGAAAACATGTACTTGCCTGTCAGCGCCATGCCCTTGATCAGCTCACCTAACAACAGGCTGCTGAAGAAATCTTTTACCTTATCCATTCGTATGCACTCTCTTACTTCCAAATATTCCAGGATGTCTGCATCCAGGCAGCGACGAAGACCAGGTAGACCAGCGTCAACGGGATAAACACTTTCCAACCGAGGCGCATGATCTGGTCATAACGATAGCGAGGGAAAGTACCGCGCACCCAGATGAACACCGACACGATGAAGAAGGTTTTTGCAAACAGCCAGAAGAAGCCGCCGAAACCGCCCCAGAATTCGAGGAAGGCAAACGGTGCGGACCAGCCGCCGAGGAACATGATCGAAGCCAGGGCGCCGATCAGGATCATGTTGGCGTATTCGGCCAGCATGAACATGGCGTAGGCCATGCCCGAGTATTCGACCATGTGGCCGGCCACGATTTCCGACTCGCCTTCGACGACGTCGAACGGGTGACGGTTGGCTTCAGCCAGGCCCGACACCAGGTAGATGACGAACATCGGCAGCAGCGGCAGCCAGTTCCACGACATGAAGTTCACGCCCTTGTCGGCGAAGTAGCCGATTTGCTGGCCGCCGACGATGTCGATGAAGTTCAGGCTGCCCGAGACCATCAGCACGATGACCATCACGAAGCCCATCGGGATTTCATACGAAATCATCTGTGCCGAAGCGCGCATGGCGCCCATGAACGAGTACTTCGAGTTCGAAGCCCAGCCGGCGATGATGATGCCGTAGACTTCCATCGAGGTAATCGCCAGCAGCAGCAGCAAGCCCGCGTTGACGTTGGCCAGCACGGCTTCCGGACCGAACGGCACGACCGACCAGGCGGCCAGGGCCGGCATGATGGTCATGATCGGGCCGATCACGAACAGGCCTTTGGCGGCCTTGGACGGGATGATGATCTCTTTGAACAGCAGTTTCAGCGCATCGGCGATCGGTTGCAGCAAGCCCAGCGGGCCCACGCGGTTCGGGCCCACGCGGATCTGGATCCAGCCGATCAGCTTGCGCTCCCACAGGGTGGCGTAAGCAACCAGGCCCATCAGCGGCAACAGCACGCACAGGATCTTGATCAAGGTCCAGAAGAAAGGCCAGCTGCCGCCCAGCAAATCCTGGCCGGTAGTGTTGATGACGTTTACAAATTCAGGCAGAGCCATCAGATTTTCCCCTCTGCTGTTTCAACTGTGATGTCACCGAACATGCCGCCCAGGCCAGCCGTCGAGGCATGCGCCGCCGACACCTTGACCACATTGGCTGGCAGGCCGGCATGAATTGCCGCCACCAGGATGGCGCTGCCGGAGCCTTGCGCTACCTTGACCTTGTCGCCCGCCTTGACGCCCAGCTTCTCAGCCAGTGCCAGGGACAGGTGCGCTTGCGGCGCGGCGCCGTCGACCGTGCGCAGCAGCGGTTCGGAGCGGCGTACCAGCGCGTCGGCGAAGTAGATCGGCACGTCGGCGATGCGTTGCAGCGCCGGCGATGCCGGTGCGTAGACGGCCGCTTCCGGCGCGTTCTTGGCGATGTTGTTCAGCTGTGCCGACAAGTCGGTCACGCCGGCGCCAAACGCTTCGTCGCGGATCGCTTCGGAAGTGTCGTAGTCGAAACCGGCCAGGCCCAGGATGTTGCCCAGAACGCGCAGCACTTTCCAGGCTGGACGGGTTTCCGCCAGCGGTTTCACGGTGCCGTTGAAGCTTTGCGCGCGGCCTTCGCAGTTGACGAAGGTGCCCGAGGTTTCGGCGAACGGCGCGATCGGCAGCAAGACATCGGCGTAATCCATGCCGTGCTTGAAGGCCGACATCGCCACGACCATCTCGGCCTTGTCCAGCGCGGCGCGGGCCGCTTGCGGATTGGCGGCGTCGAGTTCCGGCTCGGCGTGCAGCAGCACGTAGGCTTTCTTCGGCGCGGCGAACGCGGCTTGCACGTTGGCGCGCGGCTTGGCGACCAGGTGCGCGCCTACCGTGTTGGCCGCTTCCGTCAGGTAGCCCAGCTTGGCGCCCGTCTGTTCGGCGATCCATTGCGCGGCAGCATGCAGTTGCGACGCTTGCGGGTGTTGCGTTGCGGCGTTACCCAGCAGCACGGCGCCGTTGTCGCCGGCCATCAGGCTGGCGGCAATCGCAACGGCCACGTCCGAAGCGGCAATCGCTTCGAAACCGGCTGGCGCGGCGATTTCTTTCGCTTTGGCAACAGCGACGACCACTTCCGACAAGGCTGCCAGCCAGTCGCTCGGCGCGACGATCATCTTGTTGGCGATGGTGATCAGCTGATCATCGTCGGACGCGTGCAGGATCGACAGCTTGGCGCCGCCCTTGACGGATGCGCGCAAACGCGTTGCCAGCAATGGGTGGTCCTTGCGCAGGAACGAGCCGATGACGAAGGCGCGCTTGATCTGGCCAAATTCGTTGATCGGCATGCCCAGCCATGGCTTCACGCCGGCGTCCAGCGCGAAGTCGGTCTGGCGCAGGCGGAAGTCGACGTTCTCGCTGCCGAGACCGTGAACCACTTTTTGCAGCAAAACCAGCTCTTCGACGGTCGAATGCGGCGTTGCCAGCGCGGCAATGGCGTCGGCGCCATGCTCGTGCTTGATATTTTTCAAACCGTGCGCCACGTATTCCAGCGCCGTCTGCCAATCGACTTCCTTCCACTCGTTGCCCTGCTTCAGCATCGGGGTGGTCAGGCGTTCGGCGCTGTCCAGCGCTTCGTACGAGAAACGGTCCTTGTCCGAGATCCAGCACTCGTTGACGGCTTCGTTTTCCAGCGGCAATACGCGCTTGACCTTGCCAGCTTTCACTTGCACGATCAGGTTCGCGCCCAGGCCGTCATGCGGGCTGACCGATTTGCGGCGCGACAGTTCCCACGTACGGGCGCTGTAGCGGAACGGCTTCGACGTCAGTGCGCCAACCGGGCACAGGTCGATCATGTTGCCCGACAGTTCGGAATCGACCGACTGGCCGACAAACGACACGATTTCCGAGTGTTCGCCGCGGCCGATCATGCCCAGCTCCATCACGCCGGCCACTTCCTGGCCAAAACGCACGCAGCGGGTGCACTGGATGCAGCGCGACATTTCTTGCATGGAAACCAGCGGACCGGCTTCCTTCGGCTGTACCACGCGCTTGTCTTCCTTGTAGCGCGATTCGCCCTTGCCGTAGCCCACTGCCAAGTCTTGCAACTGGCATTCGCCGCCCTGATCGCAGATAGGGCAATCGAGCGGGTGGTTAATCAGCAAGAATTCCATGACCGACTTTTGCGCCTGCACAGCTTTGTCGCTGGCGGAGCGCACGATCATGCCGGCACTGACCGGGGTCGCACAAGCGGGCAAAGGCTTGGGCGCCTTTTCCACTTCGACCAGGCACATGCGGCAGTTCGCTGCGATCGACAATTTCTTGTGATAGCAGAAGTGCGGAATGTAGGTTCCCAATTTGTTGGCGGCGTCCATCACCATGCTACCAGCAGGGACTTCGACTTTTTTGCCGTCTATTTCGATTTCAACCATGGTGATCGTTACCTGACGCAGCTTAGATATATGCGGGCACTAGGCAATGCTTGTGCTCGATATGATATTCAAATTCTTCACGGAAATTCTTAATGAAGGCCCGTACCGGCATGGCAGCCGCATCGCCCAGCGCGCAAATGGTGCGGCCCTGGATGTTGTCGGCGATCGAGTTGAGCATGTCCAGGTCGTCTGGACGACCCTGCCCCTGCTCGATGCGATGCACCATGCGGTACATCCAGCCTGTGCCTTCACGGCAAGGCGTACACTGGCCGCACGATTCTTCAAAGTAGAAGTAGGACAGGCGTTCCAGCGCCTTTACCATGCAGCGTGTTTCGTCCATCACGATGACGGCGCCCGAACCGAGCATCGAACCGGCTTTCGCGATCGAGTCGTAGTCCAGGTCGGTCTGCATCATGATGTCGCCGCGGATCACCGGAGCGGACGAACCGCCAGGGATCACGGCCTTGATCTTTTTGCCACCGCGCATGCCGCCCGCCAGTTCCAGCAGGGTCGCAAACGGGGTGCCGAGCGGCACTTCATAGTTGCCCGGTTTTTCCACGTCGCCCGAGATCGAGAAGATCTTCGAACCGCCGTTGTTCGGCTTGCCCATGGCCAGGTATTTCTCTGGACCGATGTTCAGCACGAATGGCACGGCCGCGAAGGTTTCCGTGTTGTTGATCGTCGTCGGCTTGCCGTACAGGCCAAACGAGGCAGGGAAAGGCGGCTTGAAGCGCGGCTGGCCTTTCTTGCCTTCCAGCGACTCCAGCAGGGCCGTTTCTTCGCCGCAGATGTAGGCGCCATAACCATGGTGCGCGTGCAACTGGAACGAGAACTCGCTGCCCATGATCTTGTCACCCAGGAAGCCGGCGGCGCGCGCCTCTTCCAGCGCTTCTTCGAAACGCAGGTATTCCTGGAAGATTTCACCGTGGATATAGTTGTAGCCGACGGTGATGCCCATCGCATAAGCGCCAATGGCCATGCCTTCGATCAGCGCATGGGGATTGTAACGAATGATGTCGCGGTCCTTGAAAGTACCCGGTTCGCCTTCATCTGTATTGCAGACGAGGTATTTTTGACCCGGGAACTGGCGCGGCATGAAGCTCCACTTCAGGCCGGTAGGGAAACCCGCGCCGCCACGGCCGCGCAAGGACGAAGCCTTGAGGTCGGCGATGATCTGTTCCGGCGTGATCTTCTCTTCCAGGATACGCCGCAGGGCGCTATAGCCGCCGCGGTTCACATAATCTTGCAAATGCCAGTTCTTGCCATCCAGATCCTTCAGGATCAATGGATCGATATGGCGGTTGTGGAGTGACGTCATTTCTTGAGTTCCTCCAGCATGGCGTCGATTTTCTCGTTCGACATCCAGCTGCACATGGTTTTATTGCTGACCAGCAAGACAGGCGCATCGCCGCACGCACCCATGCACTCGCCTTCAACCAGGGTGAACTGGCCGTCAGGGGTGGTTTCGCGGAAATCGATGCCCAGCTTCTGCTTCAGGTAGTCTGCTGCGCGCACGCCGCCCGACAGGGCGCATGGCAGGTTGGTGCACACGGTGATCTTGTGCTTGCCCACAGGCTTGACGTTGTACATATTGTAGAACGTGGCCACTTCCTGCACGGCAATGGCCGGCATGCCGATGTAATCGGCCAGTTCCTTCATGGTTTCCGGCGCCAGCCAGCCCAGTTCATCCTGGGCATGGGCCAGCGCGGCCATGACGGCGGATTGACGCTGGTCGGCCGGGTACTTGGCCAGCTCGCGGTCAATTTTCTTATAGCATTGCTCTGATAACAACATACTTTTTGCCTCTTAGCGGTCAATACTGCCGAACACGATATCTTGCGTACCGATGATGGTCACGGCGTCGGCAAGCATGTGCCCACGCGCCATCTCATCGAGCGACTGCAAGTGGGCGTAGTCTGGCGCGCGCAGTTTCATGCGGTACGGCTTGTTGGCGCCATCGGACACCAGGTACACGCCGAACTCGCCCTTCGGATGTTCCACGGCGCTGTAGGCCTCGCCTGGCGGCACGTGGAAACCTTCCGTAAACAGCTTGAAGTGGTGAATCAGCGATTCCATGTTGGTCTTCATGTCGACGCGGCCCGGAGGCGCCACCTTGCGGTTGCTGGTCATGACAGGACCTTCATTGTTGCGCAGCCACTCCACGCATTGCTTGATGATGCGGTTCGACTGGCGCAGCTCTTCCACGCGGACCAGGTAGCGGTCGTAGCAATCGCCGTTGGTGCCGATAGGAATGTCGAAATCCATCAAGTCGTACACTTCGTACGGCTGTTTCTTGCGCAAGTCCCACTGCACGCCGGAGCCGCGCAGCATGGCGCCCGTAAAGCCCATGGCCAGCGCATCTTCGGGCGAGACCACGCCGATGCCGACGGTACGCTGTTTCCAGATACGGTTGTCGGTCAACAAGGTTTCGTACTCGTCCACCGAGTTCGGGAAACGGCGCGCGAAGTCTTCGATGAAGTCCAGCAGGGAACCCTGGCGGTTTTCATTCAGCTTGGAAATCGCTTTTGCGTTGCGGATGATCGAGGCCTTGTGCTGCGGCATCGCGTCCGGCAGGTCGCGGTAGACGCCGCCCGGACGGTAGTAGGCCGCGTGCATGCGTGCGCCCGATACGGCCTCGTAGGCGTCGAACAAGTCTTCGCGGTCGCGGAAGCAATACAGGAACGGGCCCATGGCGCCGACGTCGAGCGCATGGGTGCCGAGCCACATCAGGTGGTTCAGGATGCGCGTCATCTCGTCGAACATGACGCGGATGTATTGCGCGCGCAGCGGCACTTCCAGGCCCAGCATCTTTTCGATGGCCATCACGTACGCATGTTCATTGCACATCATCGACACATAGTCGAGACGGTCCATGTACGGCACGGATTGCAGGTAGGTCTTCTGTTCGGCCAGCTTTTCGGTGGCGCGGTGCAGCAGGCCGATATGCGGGTCGGCACGCTGGATGACTTCGCCATCCATCTCCAGCACCAGGCGCAGCACACCGTGCGCGGCCGGATGCTGCGGCCCAAAGTTCAGGGTGTAGTTCTTAATCTCAGCCATTATTTCATCCCGTAATGTTCTTCGCGGATCACGCGCGGCACGTTTTCCCGCGGCTCGATCGTCACGGGCTGGTAAATCACGCGCCTCTGTTCCGGGTCGTAACGCATCTCGACATAGCCGGAGACGGGGAAGTCCTTGCGGAACGGATGGCCGATGAAACCGTAGTCGGTCAGCAGGCGGCGCAAGTCGTTGTGGCCTTCGAAGAGGATGCCCAGCAGGTCGAACGCTTCGCGCTCGTACCAGTTGACCGCGCGCCAGATGCCGACCACGGAGGGCAGCAGCGGCATGTCGTCGTCCGGCGCGAACACGCGCACGCGCACGCGCCAGTTGTGCTTGACCGACAGCAAGTGCGAAACGGCCGCGTAACGCAAGCCATCCCAGCTACCATCGCCGTAGGTCGAGTAGTCGACGCCGCACAGATCGATCAATTGTTCGAAATGCAGGGTCGGATCGTCGCGCAAGGTCTGCATCACGGCCAGGTAGTCCTCGGCCTTGACGACCAGAGTGACCTCGCCCAGCGTGACGGTCGTGCTAACGCGTTCGCCCAGGGCAGTGCCGAGGGCGTTTTGCAAAACTTCTAAATGTGTTGTCATAATCTGAAGCGGCCCGGTTAGCGTGCGATCGTGCTGGTACGCTTGATCTTGTTCTGCAACTGCATGATGCCGTACAGCAAGGCTTCAGCGGTCGGAGGACAGCCAGGCACATACACGTCGACGGGCACGATGCGGTCGCAACCGCGCACCACGGAGTAGGAGTAATGGTAGTACCCGCCGCCATTGGCGCAGGAACCCATCGAGATGACCCAGCGCGGCTCGGCCATCTGGTCGTAGACCTTGCGCAGTGCCGGCGCCATCTTGTTGCACAGGGTACCGGCAACGATCATGACGTCGGACTGACGCGGCGACGGACGGAACACGACGCCGAAACGGTCCATATCGTAGCGGGCTGCGCCCACATGCATCATTTCGACCGCACAGCAGGCCAGACCGAACGTCATCGGGAACATAGACCCGGTGCGCGCCCAGTTGATCAGCTTGTCGGCCGAGGTGGTGATGAAACCTTCGCTTAATACGCCTTCAATAGCCATGGCTTATTCCCAGTCAAGGGCACCTTTCTTCCAAATGTACCAAAATCCGACCACGAATTCAGCGATGAACACCATCATCGTGACGAAACCGGCCCAGCCCAGGTCGCGCATTGCAACGCCCCATGGGAAAAAGAATGCCGTTTCCAGATCGAACAAAATAAACAGGATTGCGACCAGATAGTAGCGCACATCAAATTTCATGCGCGCGTCTTCGAATGCTTCAAAGCCACATTCGTACGGGGAGAGTTTTGCTGCGTCAGGCTTGTTAGGACCTAACAGGCGCCCCAAGAGCTGGGGAGCGATGCCGACACCGAGGCCGACAAGAATAAACAGCAGGACGGGGAAGTAATTTTCGAGGTTCACGATTGATGAGCTTATATTGAACGATCGGTTAAATGAGGACGCTGCGATCATTTGCAGCGTATCTAACGCACGACCCCAATCAAAGCTAAGACCAGGATCGAACGACACATCCTCGTAAAAAAAGCCAGCAACTTTGTACGAGCCATGGCTCGTGCGCCGTTGCTGGCTTCTGATTTCTGGTGCCGACGACGAGACTCGAACTCGTACAGCTTGCGCCACTACCCCCTCAAGATAGCGTGTCTACCAATTTCACCACGTCGGCGGTAAGGCCCGTATTCTACTCTGCTTTGCCGCTAAAGTTAATGCACAAATGCATCAAAACACAGATAAAAACGATAAATTTTTACATCTTCCAGCGCGCCAGGGATTTTTCCTGCCGCACTGCTAAAACATTGAGCAACAATCTGCCCGTAATGAGAATTACTCTCGATGAGGTATCGAGCAACTGCAGAATTACTTCGGAATGGCACCGGCCGGGGTGCTGGCAACCGGAGCCGCCGCTGCCGGAGCGCTGGCCGCTGGCGCCGCAGGCACCGTGGTCGGGATCGCGCCCGCGCCGGTGACCGGCACTGGCTTGACGACTTTATCCATCACGCCGCCGCCCACCGTGGTGGCGCGCTGGTTGGCCATCAGCGACAGGGCCAGGGTGGCGCCGAAGAAGATCGCGGCGGCAACGCCCGTCGACTTCGACATGAAGTTCGACGAACCGGTCGCGCCAAACAGGCTGCCCGAGGCGCCCGAACCGAAGGCGGCGCCCATATCGGCGCCCTTGCCGTGCTGCAGCAACACCAGCGCGATAATCGACAATGCCGAAATAACCTGTACCACCACTACCAGATTGAACATCATGTTCATTGCAATTCCATTCTTAGTTTAAATTAATTCAATCGGCGGCGTGAATAATTGCCAGGAAATCCGCCGCCTTCAATGCTGCTCCACCGATCAGACCGCCATCGATATCCGGCATCGCCATCAATTCTTTTGCGTTCTCTGGCTTCATGCTGCCGCCGTACAAGATCTGCACGCCGGCGGCCGCTACCGCATTCTTTTCTGCCAGCTGGCCGCGCAGCACCAGATGCACGTCCTGCGCCATCTGCGGCGTGGCCGTCTTGCCCGTGCCGATGGCCCAGACTGGTTCATACGCCAGCACCAGCCTGGCCACGTCGTCGGCGCCAATCGCCGCCAGCACGGCGCCCAGCTGCTGCGCCACGACCGCGTCGGTCTGGCCCGCTTCACGCTGCGCCAGCGTTTCGCCGATGCAGACGATAGGCGTGATGCCTGCCGCCAGCGCGGCGACCGTCTTGGCCGCGACCTGCGCATCGCTCTCGCCATGGTAGGCGCGGCGCTCGGAATGCCCGATCACCACATAGCTGCAGCCAAAATCCTGCAGCATGGCGGTCGAGATTTCGCCCGTGTAGGCGCCGCCGGCGTGGGCGGAAACATCCTGCCCACCCCATGCAAGAGCCGAGCCTGCCAATTGCGCCTGGCACTGCGCCAGGTACGGTGCAGGCACGCAGACGGCGCTGGCGGCGCCAGAGGCAGCCAGGCCAGCGACTATTTCAGACAATAACACCGCGTTCGAGGTGCGACTGCCGTTCATTTTCCAATTTCCGACGACGAGTTTGCGACGCATAGTAGCCTAAATTCTAATAACCCGTCATTCTAACTCCAGCACCGATGCCGGTCAAACAGGCAGTGGCCCGTTTCAGGCAACTTGCAACATGATCTTGCCCACGTGCGTGCTCGCTTCCATCAGCGCATGCGCCTCGTTGGCTTTTTCCAGTGGGAACGTTTGATAGATCACGGGCTTGATCTTGCCCGCCTCGATCAGCGGCCAGACGGTCGTGCGCAGGTGGTTTGCGATGGCCGCCTTGAAGGCGACCGAACGGGGACGCAGGGTGGAACCCGTCACCGTCAGGCGGCGGCGCAGCAAGCTACCCAGGTCCAGTTCCGCCTTGGTGCCGCCCTGCACGGCAATCAGGCCGATGCGGCCATCGTCGGCCAGGCAATCGATTTCGCGCGGCAGGTAGTCACCGCCCACCATGTCGAGGATGACGTCGACGCCCTTGCCACCGGTCAACTCCTTGACGACGGCAACGAAATCTTCCGTGCGGTAATTGATGCCACGTTCGGCGCCCAGCGCTTCGCAGGCGCGCGCCTTGTCGTCGCTGCCCGCCGTGGCGAAGACGCGGTGGCCGAGCGCGGCCGCCAGCTGGATGGCCGTCACGCCGATGCCCGACGTGCCGCCCTGCACCAACAGCGTTTCGCCATCGGCCAGCGCGCAGCGGTCGAAGACATTGCTCCAGACGGTAAAGAAGTTTTCCGGCAGGGACGCGCCTTCCAGCGCCGTCAAGCCTTGCGGCAAGGGCAGGCACTGGCCGGCGGGCGCGGCACAGTATTCGGCATAGCCGCCGCCCTGCACCAGCGCGCAGACCAGGTCACCCTTCTTGAATGCGGTGCTGCTGAAATCGCCATCGACGACTTCACCCGCCACTTCCAGGCCCGGCAAGTCCGACGCGCCGGCAGGCGGCGCGTATTTTCCCAGGCGCTGCAGCACGTCGGGACGGTTGATGCCGGCCGCGTGCACCTTGATCAGCAGCTCGCCCGTCTTGAACACGGGCATGGGACGCTCGGCAACTTGCAAAACGTCGGCGGGACCGGGCTGGCTGATGGCAACTGCACGCATGGCGGGACTCTCTGAAAGGGGAAACGGCGATTGTACGCCAAGCCGCCAGCCCTTGCAGAGGCCCCCTCGATGTGCCCCGCCCCTTACGCGCCGCCCGTCTTCGATTGCCGCGGCAGCGGCGTGCCCGGCTTCCATTTCGCCGACAGGGCCTGGCCTTCCTCGACTTGCTCATGCGTCATCTTGCGCACGACAGCGGCGCGCTGGTCGGCCGCGTTGGCATTGCCGTTGGCGGCCGCCAGGTTCCACAGCATGTAGGCGATGACGTTATCCTGCTGCACGCCCCCCATGTGGTAGCGGTACATCAGGCCCAGCACCTGCTGCGCCTCGGCGTGGTTTTGCTCGGCCGCCTTGCGGAACCAGCCCACGGCCTGCTTGTGGTCCTGCAGCACGGCATTGCCCGTGTAATACATGGCGCCCACCACGTACTGGGCGTCGGCCTTGCCCTGCTCGGCCGCCTTGCGGTGCCAGAACATGGCTTGCTTGTAATCCTGCGGCAAGCCCCGTCCCATGTAATACATCAGGCCCAGCAAATGCTGGGCATCGGCATTGCCGGTCCTGGCCAGCGGCAGGATTTCCTTGTAGGCCAGCGCGTAATTCTTGTTGTTGTAAGCGCTGGCGCCCTCGCTGAAGCCGGCCCGCGCGGGCAGCTGTATGGCGCACAGTATGAGTAGTGTAATGATCAGTTTTTTCATCGGAATGGGATGTGGTCTGACTGTTTTCTCTTGTCCTGCCAAGAACACTTGCGGCAGGATGCTTTCACTTCCAGCTAACTTTGCCCAGGCCCTCGACGCTGACATCGCGGTTGGCCGGCTTGCCGTACACCACCACCGAACCGAGTCCGCTCAGGTTCAGCTTGGCATTCGTATGCGCATTGACTGTCGCGTTGCCCAGTCCGCTCAATTCGAGGTTGACGGCATCCGCCTCGAACTGCTGCGCGTTCAGGCTGCCCAGGCCGCCCAGGGTGGCCTTCAGCACGCGTCCGCGCCCGCCCAGCACGACGGAACCGGCGCCCTGCAAGTCCAGCTCCGCCCGCTCATTGTTGCCGATCCAGAGCTGCATGCTGCCCACGCCGCCGAGGCTGGCATTGAGCTTGCGGTAGTCGCCCACCAGCTTGATGCTGCCCGCCCCCTCCAGCGACAGGGTCAGTTCCTCGCCCGTGAAACCCGTGATGTCGGTGCTGCCAAAGCCTTCCGAGCTCAGTTCGCGCAAGTTCGGCAAGACCAGGTCGGCACGTATCGAGGCGGGATTGATCTTGAAGCCGCGCACTTCCGTTTCGATATGCAGGGTGTCGCCGCTTTGCGCCGTGCTGATGTCGGCGATATAGCGCTTGTCGGCCGTGATGCTCAGCGAGGGCACATTGCCCTGGCGAATGCGCACTTCCATCACGCCATCGAGTTTCACGCGTACCACGCGGGCATCGACGGTGCGCATTTCCAGCAAGCGGGTCTCGGCGGCCACGCCGCGCACCAGACCCAGTGTTGCCAGGAACAGCAGCGCCAGTTGCAGTGTCTTTTTCATGTAATGCATCCTCGGTATCTTGTTTTTATCTGTCATGGCGCCCGCCGGGGGCGCCTGCATGGCCTCATGCCGTGCCACTGTAGCAGCGTGAAAAATGGCTGACAATGACTTTAACAGGTGCTCTTATGCAAAACGGGCTTTTTCCGCGGCGCTCAGGCGCTTGGCTTTCACCTGCACCACGTGCATGGCGACCTGGCCGGCCGGGGCGGCGCTGACGTGGCTGGAGCTGGCCACTTGCAGGGCCGGCGCGGCAGGGGCGACGGCGTAGCAGCTGGCGCCGAGCAGGATGGCGGCGGCAACGGCGATGACTTCCATGTTGTTAGCGATGTTCATGTTGTTCTCCTCGGGTGTCTGGCAGTGGGCTTGCGGTATGGTGTGACTATAGCCATACCGCCCCCGGCCGGCACGCCGATTGCGACGAACTGCGCTTTTGGCAGGCTGGCCTGACAAAAACGCGGATAAACGTCTGTTTCCAGCCGAGCGCTTAAAATTCTTCCCACTCGTCGGCGCCGGACTTGGCGGCCTTGGCCGCCCTGGCCGGCGGCAGCGCGCGGGCCGGCGCGCGCGGCGCCGGCGCGGCCGGCTTCGCCTTCAGGCGCGCCACGGGGGCTGGCGCCGCGCCGGCACCGGCATCGCCGAGACGGAACATGCCGACGGCCTGCGCCAGGTCCACGGCCTGCTCCTGCAAGCTTTCCGCGGCGGCCGCCGCCTGCTCGACGAGGGCCGCGTTTTGCTGCGTCATGGTATCCATGTGCGTGACGGCCGTGTTGATCTCGCCGATGCCGGCGCTCTGTTCGCGGCTGGCCACCGTGATCTCGCTCATGATGGCAGTCAATTGCTGCACCGAGGCCACCACCTGGTCCATGGTCTGGCCCGCCTCATCGACGAGCCTGCCGCCGGCGCCCACTTTCTCCACCGAGTCGCCGATCAGCTCCTTGATTTCCTTGGCAGCACCAGCCGAACGCTGCGCCAGGTTGCGCACCTCGGACGCCACCACGGCAAAGCCCCGGCCCTGCTCGCCCGCGCGCGCCGCCTCGACGGCCGCGTTCAGGGCCAGGATATTCGTCTGGAAGGCGATGCCGTCGATCACGCCGATGATGTCGACGATCTTGCGCGAGCTTTCCTGGATGCCGGCCATGGTGCCCACCACCTGCTGCACCACGCGGCCGCCCTTGGCCGCCACTTCGGAGGCGGACACGGCCAGCTCATTGGCCGCATGCGCGTTTTCCGCATTTTGCTTCACGGTCGAGGTCAGCTCATCCATCGAACTGGCCGTCTCTTCCAGCGCGCCCGCCTGCGCCTCCGTGCGCGACGACAGGTCGGCGTTGCCGGCGGCAATATCGGCCGACTCGCTGCGCACCAGGGTGCTGATGCTGCGGATCTGCACCAGCACGCTGGCGATCTTTTCCACGAACAGATTGAACGCCTTGGCGATCTGCGCCAGCTCATCCGTGCCTTGCGCATCGAGGCGGCTCGTCAAGTCGCCGTCGCCCGTGGCAATCGCTTCCATCGCGTCGCGCACCAGGCCCAGGCGGCGCAAGGCGCGCGCCACCAGCGCGCTCAGCACCGTGGCGGCCAGGGCCAGCACCAGCAAGGCCGTCATGGCCGAGGCGCGCAGCATGGAGCTCAGTGCCTGCGTCGCTTCCGCGCGGTCCAGCACGGTGGCCAGCAGCCAGTCGCTGCCTGGCACTTTACTTACGTGCAAGATACCGTCACGCTCGCCCAGGCGGATGGCGGCGCCCACGCCGCTCTGCTCAATACTGCCCAGCGCCTGCGGGCTGAGGCCGGCATCGAGTTCGGCCAGCGGCTTCAAGGTCAGCTTGCCGTCCGGATGGGCGATGATCTTGCCGCCGCCATCGACGAGGAAGGCGTAGCTGGCCGGCGTCGGCTTGATCGAGGCGACGTTTTGCACCACCGCATCCATCATCACATCGGCCGCCAGCACGCCCGTCATGCTGCCCTTGCCGCCCAGCGGTTCGGCGAATGTCACCACCAGCTTGCCCGTGCTGGCGCCGATATACGGCGGCGTGATGACGGGCTTGCCGGCCTCGGCCGCCTGCTTGTACCACGGACGCGCCGTGGGATCGTAGTCGGCCGCGCGCTGGCGCTCCTGCGAAAACACGGCGTGCTTGTCGGCAAAGCCGATATACGCCATGTCGAAGGTGCCGGCCTGCTCGGCCGCCTTCAGGGCCGGCAGCGGATCGGCGGCGGTGGCGCCCTGCTTGAGCGAAGCCACCACGGCCTGCTTGGAACGCAGCCATTCGGCGATCGCCTGCGCATGGCTGTGCGACAGCTGCAGCATCTGCGTGTCGAGCGCGGCCAGCGTACTGCTACGCGTGGTAAAGAAATTGGCGATGGCGACGGCCAGCATGGCCAGCACGACGATGGAAACGGCGATGGCGATCAGCCGCGCCTTAAGAGAGGACAACATGGTGCACCCGATAAGAAAGAGGAAAGGGGAAGGATGCGCCATGGTCGGGGAATAAGATTTTGTCGTCAAGCAATACCGACTCTCAATTACCCATAAACAACAATTGATACCATATATCAATCAAATGTCGCCGCGAAGCTTGCGCAGGGCCGGCGACTCGCCGCCCGTCGCCGCGATGCGAAAGCGCGCGAAGGCCTGTTCGAGGTCGGCATACCGGCGCAAGCCGCCTTCGCTGAACCAGCGCCCGCCGGGGATCTCTCCCCACTCGAGCGGCGTGGCCAGGCTGCCAGCCAGCGCCTGCGCCAGCAGCGGGGCCAGCGCAGCGCGCAGCGCCTCCACCTCCGCATCGGCAGGCGCCAGGCGCGCCAGCAATTGATCGAGTTCGGCGGCAAGCACCTGCAAGCGCGACTGGTCCATATTCCCTCCTCAGTTCTTGATGGTGCCGATCAGCACGGGCGCCGACCACAGGCTTCGGTTGGGCAACAAGTACTGCTGCGCCCCGCCCTTGCGCCGCACCAGGCCGCCCAGCTCCTGCGTCGGCGCCACTTCGCTGATGAACACGTTGACGGTGCCCTTGGGCATGATTTGATACACATCATACAGCGGTGCTTCGCTCTTCAAGGGCAAGCCGAAGCAGTCCGCCAGGCTGGCGCAGCGGCCCGAAGCGAGCTGCAATTGCGCGCTGGTGGTGAAATACGGCGAATACGGCGATACGTTCTGGCCCTGCGGCACGATTTTCACGAGGGCGGCCGCCATCGGCTGCAAGGTCGGCACGGTGGCGCCGGAAGCGAGCTGCTCGAGCGCCCGCGCATAGATGGTTTCCGCCGGCGCCGCCGGGTCGGCCGCGCTCAGTTCGCGCAGGAACTGCCGCCCTTCCGCGCTGTCCAGGTAGGGATCGATGGCCTGGCGCTGCAAGCCCATCGTCTTGAAAGTGCTGAGGTCATTGATTTCGCGCGCATGCACGGCGCGCAAGGCGTCGATGTCCTGCGCCGGCATGGCCGGGGTGGCGGCCGCCAGCGGGATCGGCAGCGGCACCGGCGTCGGGTTGTCGTCGGCCTGCGCCCAGGCGCCGGGGGCAAGCGCGATCAGGACCGCGGCGGCCAGCCAGTAAGGTTTCAGCATGCTGCATCTCCTTGATAGTAGCGAACGGGGAAAGAACCGTACCGAATCTACAAGGAGCAAGACAGGCCAATGCGAGCTGCATCAAGGCCGGCGCGGATAGCCGCGCCGGCCAGTGCGCGCCTTCGATGCAGCGCAAACAAGATGCAAAAAAACCGCCAGGCTTGCGCACTGGCGGTTTTTGATCAGGCGGCCGGAGCCGCCTTCAGGCACAGCTGAACGACATTAGGCGGCTGGCGCTTCGTTGCCTTCAGCAGCTTTCATCGACAGCTTCAGGCGGCCGCGGTCGTCCGTTTCCAGAACCTTGACGCGGACCAGCTGGCCTTCTTTCAGGTAGTCGGCCACGGCGTTGACGCGCTCGTTGGCGATCTGGCTGATGTGCAGCAAGCCATCCTTGCCTGGCATGACTTGCACGATGGCGCCGAAGTCCAGCAGTTTCAGCACGGTGCCTTCGTAGGTCTTGCCCACTTCGACGGAAGCGGTCAGCTCCTCGATGCGGCGCTTGGCTTCCTGGCCGGCTTGCGCGTCAACGGAAGCGATGGTGACCACGCCTTCGTCGCTGATGTCGATCTGGGTGCCCGTCTCTTCGGTCAGCGCGCGGATCACGGCGCCGCCCTTGCCGATCACGTCACGGATTTTTTCCGGGTTGATCTTGATGGTGATCAGACGCGGTGCGAAATCGGACAGTTCGGTTTTGACGTGCGGCATGGCTTTTTGCATTTCGCCCAGGATGTGCTCGCGGCCTTCCTTGGCTTGCGCCAGTGCCACTTGCATGATTTCCTTGGTGATGCCCATGATCTTGATGTCCATCTGCAGCGCCGTGATACCGTTGCGGGTACCGGCTACCTTGAAGTCCATGTCGCCCAGGTGATCTTCGTCGCCCAGGATGTCGGACAGCACGGCAAACTTGCCGCCTTCCTTGATCAGGCCCATGGCGATACCGGCCACGTGTTCTTTCATCGGCACGCCGGCGTCCATCAGTGCCAGGCAGCCGCCGCAGACGGAAGCCATCGACGAGGAACCGTTCGATTCCGTGATTTCCGATACCAGGCGCACCGAGTAGCTGAACTCTTCAGCTGCTGGCAGGGCGGCGATCAGCGCGCGCTTGGCCAGGCGGCCGTGGCCGATTTCGCGGCGCTTGGGCGTACCGACACGGCCCGTTTCGCCGGTGGCGAACGGAGGCATGTTGTAATGCAGCATGAACGAATCGGTGAACTCGCCCATCAGCGCATCGATCTTCTGGCTGTCGCGGGCGGTGCCCAACGTCGCCACGACCAGCGCCTGCGTTTCGCCGCGCGTGAACAGGGCCGAACCGTGGGTGCGTGGCAGCACGCTGGTGCGGATCGAGATCGGACGCACGGTGCGCGTGTCGCGGCCGTCGATGCGTGGCTCGCCGTCCAGGATCTGCGTACGCACGATTTTCGCTTCGATGTCGAACAGGATGTTGTTCACTTCGGCGCTGTCGATGGACGCGCCGCCGGCGGCAGCCGCTTCAGCGCTCAGGTCGGCGATCACTTCCGACGTCGCCGCTTTCAGCTTGGCCGTGCGCTCCTGCTTGTCCTTGGTTTGATATGCATCGTTGATCTTGGCGTTGGCGAAATGCGCGACGCGGGCGATCAGTGCTTCGTTTTTCGGCGCAGGCGCCCATTCCACTTCCGGCTTGCCGCCGTCACGCACGAGGTCGTGAATCGCGTCGATGACGACTTTCATCTGGTCGTGGCCGAAGACCACGGCGCCCAGCATGATTTCTTCGGACAACTGTTTCGCTTCCGATTCGACCATCAGCACGGCCGTTTCGGTACCGGCGACAACCAGGTCCATTTCCGACGTTTTCAATTGCTGAACGGTTGGGTTCAGGATGTACTGGCCGTTGGCGTAACCGACGCGCGCGGCGCCGATAGGACCGTTGAAAGGCACGCCCGATACGCACAGGGCAGCCGAAGCGCCGATCATGGCGGCGATGTCCGGATCGATTTCCGGGTTGACCGACAGCACGTGAATGATGACTTGCACTTCATTCAGGTAGCCTTCCGGGAACAGCGGACGGATAGGACGGTCGATCAGACGGGATGTCAGTGTTTCTTTTTCGGAAGGACGGCCTTCGCGCTTGAAAAAACCGCCCGGGATTTTACCGGCAGCATAGGTTTTTTCAACATAATCAACCGTCAAAGGGAAGAAATCCTGGCCTGGCTTGGCATCTTTGCGTGCCACCACCGTTGCCAGAACGACGGTATCTTCGATCGACACCAGCACTGCGCCGGATGCCTGACGTGCGATTTCGCCGGTTTCCAGGGTCACTTGATGTTGACCGTACTGGAAGGTTTTCGTAACTTTGTTAAACATGGGGTATCCCTTTTCTAATTGCCGACAGATTTTCAGGGGCTGTCGTTCACCTCACCACAGGCGGCGTAAAAATGCTGCCTTTACTTGTTACCACCTTTGCTACATTGCTGCTAAAACATGATATCGGTAAGAGAATACTTCACTTACGGACATAAATCCGGAATTCAAATGACAAAATGCCCGCGTCAGCGAACTGGCGCAGGCATTTCTGTATAAACCTTGTACGGCAAAAATTACTTGCGCAGACCAAGTTTAGCGATCAGGTCGCGATAACGGGTAGCGTCTTTAGCCTTCAGGTAGGACAACAGGCTCTTACGACGGTTGACCATCATGATCAGGCCGCGGCGGGAGTGGTGATCTTTCGAGTGGGCTTTGAAGTGGCCGTTCAGTTCGTTGATGCGAGCCGTCAGCAGTGCAACTTGCACTTCAGGGGAGCCGGTGTCGTTTTGACCACGTGCGTTGTCCGCGATGATAGCGGCTTTGTTGATGTTTTCTACTGTCATGATAAACCTTTCACATGCGGTGCACAGAGTCTGAACCCTATCCACCGTGAACTACGATTATTAAAATACTGGCCTATGCTGCCAACCAGACGCGCAAGTATATCGGAAAAATGCCCGCCTGTATCCTGCCGTGCGCGCTTTTCTCGGTGCATCATAGGGTTTTCCTGCATTTCAGGAGCGCGACCATGAAAAAACTGCTCAAATTAGCAACACCGCTACTGTTTGCCGCGCTGGCCGGCTGCGCCAGCTGGAACGTCCCGCCGCCGCAGCCGGGCGAGCCGCGCGCCGCCGTCGAGGCCCGCCTGGGCCGGCCGACAGCCATCTACCAGCTGCCCACGGGCGCGGAACTCGAATACGCCACGGGTCCGTACGGCCAATACACGTATATGGCCCGCTTCGGCCCCGACGACAAGCTCATTTCTTACGAGCAAGTTCTCGACACGCCGGGCTTCGTCCGCATCAAGGTGGGCGTGTCGACGCAGCAAGACGTGCTGCACATCCTCGGCCGCCCGACGGAAACATCGTATCTGTCGCTGCCGAAACTGCACGTCTGGTCTTACCGCTACAAGGAATCGGGCGTGTGGGATTCCATGATGCACGTGCATTTCGACCACGACGGCATCGTGCGCATGATGATGAACGGCCCGGATCCGGCCAAGGAAGAGCGGCGCTTCTTCTGGTGACGCTTGCCAGCGCCCCTCTTACGGCTGGGGATCGATGCGCTCATCCTTCGCATGCAGCTTGTTCAAGGCCGACAAATACGCCTTGGCCGAGGCGACGATGATGTCGGGGTCGGCGCCCACGCCATTGACGATGCGCCCGTCGCGGGACAATCGCATCGTCACTTCGCCCTGCGACTGCGTGCCCGTGCTGATGGCATTGACGGAGAACAAGACCAGCTCGGCGCCGCTGGCGGCCGCGCTTTCGATGGCGTTGACGGTGGCGTCGACAGGCCCGTCGCCCCTGCCCTCGCAGCAGCGCTGTTCGCCGCCGACGAGGAATTCCACGCGCGCCTGCGGCACGGCGCCCGTCGTCGATTGCTGCGTCAAGGAAATAAAACGGTAGTGCTCACTCTCCTGCGCCTGCTGCTCCTCGCTGACGAGGGCCATGATGTCTTCGTCGAAAATCTCGGATTTGCGGTCGGCCAGCTCCTTGAAGCGAAGGAAGGCCGCATTGACTTCCGCTTCCGATTCCAGGGCGATGCCCAGCTCGTGCAGGCGCTGCTTGAAGGCATTGCGGCCCGATAATTTACCGAGGACGATCTTGTTGGCCGTCCAGCCCACGTCTTCGGCGCGCATGATTTCATACGTTTCGCGCGCCTTCAGGATGCCATCCTGGTGGATGCCGGATGCGTGGGCGAAGGCATTCGCGCCGACGACGGCCTTGTTCGGCTGCACGGCAAAGCCCGTGATCTGCGACACCATTTTTGACGCGGCGACGATCTGCGTCGTGTCGATGCCCACCGTCAAGTTGTAATAGGCGGCGCGCGTGCGCAGCGCCATCACCACCTCTTCCAGCGCCGTATTGCCGGCCCGCTCGCCCAGGCCATTGATCGTGCATTCGATCTGGCGCGCGCCGCCTATCATGGCGCCGGCCAGCGAATTGGCCACGGCCAGGCCGAGGTCGTTATGACAATGGACAGACCAGACGGCCTTATCGGAATTCGGGATGCGTTCGCGCAAGCGCTTGATGGTATTGCCGAAGATTTCCGGCACGGCGTAGCCCACCGTATCGGGGAAGTTGATGGTGGTGGCGCCCTCGGCGATCACGGCTTCGAGCACCTTGCAGAGGAAATCCTCGTCCGAGCGGCTGCCGTCTTCGGGACTGAATTCGATATCGTCCGTGAACTGGCGCGCGTAGCGCACGGCATTTTGCGCCTGCAGCAGCACTTGCTCGGGCGTCATGCGCAGCTTCATCTGCATGTGCAGCGGCGAGGTGGCGATGAAGGTGTGGATGCGCTTGCGCTCGGCGGGGGCCAGCGCTTCGGCGGCGCGGGCGATGTCGCGGTCGTTCGCGCGCGACAACGAGCAGATGGTGGACTCGCGCACGGCGCCGGCAATCGCCCGTATCGACTCGAAATCGCCCTGCGAGGCAGCGGCGAAGCCTGCTTCGATCACGTCGACCTTCATGCGTTCGAGCTGCTTGGCGATGCGCAGCTTTTCCTCGCGCGTCATGGAGGCGCCCGGCGATTGTTCGCCGTCGCGCAAGGTGGTGTCAAAGATGATGAGTCGGTTGCTGGTGCTCATGGCTGCTCCTCGCTGAGGGAAAGAAGTGGCTACCGACCCACGGCCGTATCAGTGCTCCGGGTCGGTCTGGATGATGCTGACGGGCTTGCCCTTCGCCATGCGCCAGAAGAATACGGCGTAGCCGGACAAGCCATAGGCAACGAAAATCGGGAACAGCACTTTCGGCGGATCGATGGAAATGAGCGCAAAGAACAATGCCAGCAAGAACACCACGATGAAGGGCACGGACTTGCGGAAATTGACATCCTTGAAGCTGTAGAACGGCACGTTGGTGACCATGGTCAGGCCCGCGAACAGGGCGATGGTCCACGATACCCAGGCCAGCTGGTTGCCGGCGAATTCGAGGTCGTTCATGAGCAGGATGAAACCGGCCACCATGGCCGCCGCCGCCGGGCTGGGCAAGCCCTGGAAGAAGCGCTTGTCGACCACCTGGATATTCGTGTTGAAGCGGGCCAGGCGCAAGGCGGCGCCGGCGCAATACACGAAGGCGGCCAGCCAGCCCAGTTTGCCCATGCCGCGCAGCGACCATTCGTAGATCACCAGCGCCGGCGCGGCGCCGAACGAGACCATGTCGGACAGGCTGTCGTACTGGGCGCCAAATTCGCTCTGCGTATTCGTCAGGCGCGCGATGCGGCCATCGAGGCCGTCGAGGATCATGGCGATGAAGATGGCCCAGGCCGCGTGTTCGAATTTCTGGTTCATGGCCATGACGATGGCGTAGAAGCCGCAGAACAGGGCTGCCGTCGTGAAGGCGTTCGGCAACAGGTAGATGCCGCGGCGGCGCAAGGTTTTCTTGCCTGTGCCATCGGCGGCCGGCTGGCGCGCGAATTTGCTGAAGCGGGACGCTTTGGAGACTGCGGGTGTGCCGTTCTTGCCTCTACGACGGGGGAAGTTTGCCATGTTGTTCCATATCTTGTGTACTGCCGGGGATTCGGTGCCAGAATGACGGGCGCACGGCCATTACACCATGCGCGCGCCGATCTTGCCATTATAGAGGAGCCGCCGCCAAAGAAAAGCGCGGCGGCGTCAAGCTGGCAATATTGATCCCGAATCAAGCCTTATTTGAACTTGACCTTGGCCACCAGCCCCATGTTCAGGGTCGTTTCGCCCGGTTCGAAGCTCGGTTCGGCCACTTGCTCGCTGTAATGCATGGCATCGGCGCTCATGTTGCGCGCACCGGCCACGTTGACGCGTTGCGTGTAATTGCCCGAACCTTCGAAATCGATGGTATCGATCACGGCGTCATTGACGTTGCGGCCCATGGCGCCGGCGATGCCCGCCACGCGCTGCTGCAGGTTGGCATAGGCGGCGGCGATGCGCTGGTCATCGAGCTTGCGCACGGTGGCGGGCGCCAGGCCGAAGTTCAGGCGATTCAGGGTCAGCACGCCTTGCGCCGCGGACACGGTTTTCGGCAGGGCGGCCAGGTTCGTCGTCGTTACCTGCAGGTATTGCCCCACTCTCCAGCCCGTCGGCACCTTGGGCTTGGCAACGCTGCCTGGCGGCAATGGCGCCGTTTCCGGGTACACGGCATACGTGTAATAGCCCTGGGTCTTCAGCACGGCTTGCGGATCGGCTTTCTTGACGATGGCCACGCCCTGGTTCATCTTCTGGTTCACGCGCGAGGCGGCGGCGGCCTTGTCCTTGTCCTGCTCTTCGATGGCCAGGGTGACGGTCACCTGGTCGTTCGCATGCACCACTTCGCCATTCGCGGGCACCACCACCAGCGTGCCGGAGGTAGGCAGGCTTTGCGCCTGGGCGGACAGGGCAACGGTAGCGACGGCCGCAGCCAGCATCGATTTCATGACGGTCATTTATTTCTCCTAGGGAATTTTTACGAGACGCATGGGTCGGTTCGCTTGAACCGGCAAGCCCATGGCTTTTTACCAAGATATTCTAGCGCGGAAAAGATTGCTCTGTCGCAAGGACCACAAGCTCTTCCGCACTGCCGCGGCCGCAGGGTGCGGCGCGCGGGAGGGATCGCATCGCTTACTTGAATTTCACCTTGCCGACGACACGCATGTCGAGCGTGGTTTCGCCCGGCTCGAAGCTCGGTTCGGCGACGGCGCTGTCGTCGGCCATCTTGGCGCTGCGCATCATCATCGGCGCGGCGGCAGGACGGCTTTCGCCAGCGTAATTGCCCGAACCTTCGAAGTCCACCGTATCGAGCACGGCGTCGGACACGTTGCGGCCCATGGCTTTCGCGATGGCGGCCACGCGCTCGTTCAGGTTCTTGTACGTGGCGGCGATGCGCTGGTCATCCAGCAGGCGGATGGTTTCCGGCTTCAGGCCGAAATTCAAGCCGTTCAGGGTCAGCACGCCTTGCGCCGCCGACACGGTCTTTGGCAGGCCAGCCAGATTGGCCGTCGTCACTTCCAGGTACTGGCCCACGCGCCAGGCCGTAGGCAAACGTGGCTTGGCCACGGCGCCGGCCGGCAGCGGACGCTCTTCCGGATACACGGGATACGTATAGTAGCCATACGATTTCAGTGCCGCCGATGGGTCGGCCTGCTTGACGATGGCGATACCCTTGTTCATCTTCTGGTTGACGCGCGAGGCGGCGGCAGCCTTGTCCTTGTCCTGCTCTTCGACGGCCAGGGTAGCGACCACCTGGTCATTGACATGTTTGACTTCGCCAAACGCGGGTACGACCACCAGGGTGCCGGAAGTTGGCAGGGATTGGGCTTGCGCGCTCAGGGCAACGGTGGCTGCGGCGGCAACAAGTACGGATTTCATCACGGTCATGGGGGACTCCTAGTTGGTTACAGTGGCTGACAAAAAGGGATGCGGCACTGTGATCGGCTGCATTCCCCTTGAGAAACTTGTCAAACTCAGTACATTCTAACGCCCCAACCATTCCTGTGGCGCAAATTAACAAATCGTCACAAAATGTGCCGGGCAGTCACATCTGCTCACATTTTAATAACAACGTTATTTTATATAACATTGATATCAATGTCCCGCCACAACGCCGCCGCTGCGCCGGCCCGGCTTGAAACTGTAGCGGCGGGCGCGCCAGGCGATGGCCAGCGCCGCCAACAGCAAGGCCAGCATGGCCCATGGGAACGAGGCCGCGCCATAGCCGTCCAGCAACATGCCGCCCGCCAGGCCGCCGCCCGCGATGGCCACGTTCCAGATGGTCGCCACCATCGCCTGCGCCACGTCCATGCCGTCGCCGGCCGCGTCCGCCGACGCCGTCTGCAGCAGGGTGCCGGCGCCGCCGAAGGTGATGCCCCAGATGGCCATGCTGAGATAGATGACGGCCGGCGAATCCATCGCCAGTCCCAGCGCGATCACCACCAGGGCAAAGGCGGCGATGCTGCCCAGCACGAGCTTGCGCAACCAGCGGTCGATCAACTGGCTGATCAGCCAGATGCCGGCCAGGGATCCCACGCCATACACGAGCAGCACCAGGTCGACGCGCGGGCGCAAGCCCGACGGCGCCAGGAAAGGCGCGATATACGTATACAAAATATTGTGCGCGAGCATCCACACGACGATGACGGCCAGGATGGGCCGCACGCCGGGCGTCATGAACACCTGGCGGATCGACAGGCGCTCGCCATTCTTTTGCCCCGGATAATCGGGCACGGCCACGAACACCCAGGCGATCAGCACCACGGCCAGGCCCGACATGATGCCGAAGATGCTGCGCCAGCCCAGCACGCCACCCATCAGGGTGCCCAGCGGCACGCCCAGCGACAGGGCCAGCGGCGTGCCGATCATGGCGATCGCCATCGCTCTGCCCTGCTGCTCGACGCTCACCATGCGCCGCGCATAGCCGGCCATCAGACCCCAGGCCAGCCCGGCGGCCATGCCGGCCAGGAAACGCGACACCAGGGTCAGAATGTAATGCGGCGACAGGGCCGTCACCGTGTTAAAGATCAAAAAGCCGACGATGGCCAGCAACAGCACATTGCGCCGGCGCCAGCCGCTGGTCAGCGCCGTCAGCGGGATGGCCGTGAGGATGGAGCCGATGGCGTAGACGGTGACCAGCTGGCCCGTCATGACTTCGGAAATGCCGAGGCCCTCGGCGATCTGCGGCAGCAGGCCGGCCGGCAAGGTTTCCGTCAGGATGGCGATAAAGCTTGTCATGGCCAGGGCCAGCAAGGCGGCCACGGGAAGGCGATTGGGAATGGCAGATTCAACGGCACCGGATGGCGGCACTGTCGCGGTAAAACGGTCAGTCATATGGGTCCTTCTGGTTGCGCAGGCGATGGGCGCCCGGCGTGGTACGAAAAGCGTGATGCGCGTTGCGGTCGGCAGAAACCGAAACAGATGCGGCGGCGAATGCCGCTGCAAAGGAAGGGCGGTATTGTATAGGAGAGCGTCACATTGCGTGCGCGCAAGAAAAAAAACAGGTTCCCGCAAGAAAACCTGTTTTCCTCCATGCCATCCGCTGCCGCAAGTCCGGTCTTATTGCTCTCGGCGCAGGAAAGCCTGGATGGCGTCCACCGTCGCGGCGGGCTGCTCTTCCATCAGCCAGTGTCCCGCATCGGGTACCACCAGCTCCGTGACGTTGGTGGCGGCATTGCGCATGACGACGGCCTCGTTGGCGCCGAAGGACTTGGCGCCGCCGATCGCCAGCACGGGCATGGTCAGCTTGGTCGCCATCGAGCGCAGATTGTCTTCGGCATCTTGCGGTATCGCCAGAAATTGCGCGAAGGCCGCATGCATGGCGCCCTTGCGCGCGTACAGCTTGGCGTAATGGCGCCGCGTTTCTTCGTCGATCCGGGAAGGCGTGCCGGCGAACTCATTCCAGAAGCGGTCCAGGTAGATGCGCTCGCGCCCCGCCACCAGGCGCTCGGCGTCAGGACCGCCAAACGAGAAGTGCCACAGCTGCGGGCTGCGCACGATCTGTTCCCATGGCGGAATGCCGGGCACGGGCGCATCCATCACCACCAGCCGGCGCGTCTTGTCCGGATAGCGGGCCGCATACGCGTAGGCCACCATCGTGCCGATATCGTGGCCGACCACGTCGGCGCGGTCGATGCCCAGCTTGTCGAGCACGGCGCGCATGTCGGCCGCCTGCGTGCGCTTGTCGTAGCCGCCGGCCGGACGCGAGGACAGGCCCATGCCGCGCAGATCGGGGGCCACCACCGTGTGCGTGCGGGCTAGGGCCGCCGCCAGCGGCGCCCACATGTCGCCCGTGTCGCCAAAGCCGTGCAGCAACAGCACGGCCGGGCCGGTGCCGCCCACGCGCACGTGGATCGTGCCGTCGGCGGTGGCGATGTCCATGGTCTTGAAGCTGCCCGGATAGGCGGGCACGGCCGCCTGGACGCCGGCGCTGGAAAATACTGTCAGAACGGTGCTCAGAAACAGGCCCAACAGACGGGTTGGGAGCGAAGCCAGGGCTATCGTGTACACGTGCGCCTCCTGATCAAGATGATGCCGAAACCGGCAGCAATCAGGGTAACACCGGCAGGCGGCGCTACCGCGCAGTATTTATAACAATCCAATATGCATCAATGCGCGGCAGGCCGGAAGCATCCGCCATTGCTGACGAAAAAAAAGCCGGCTTGCGCCGGCTTTTCATGGTGAATCAGGAAATTTGCTTAGTTTTTCGACTGGTCGACCATCTTGTTCTTCGCGATCCAAGGCATCATGGCGCGCAGTTTCGCGCCCACTTCTTCGATCTGGTGCTCGGACGTCAAACGACGGCGCGAAATCAGGGTCGGTGCGCCCGCCTTGTTTTCCAGGATGAAGCTCTTCGCGTATTCGCCCGTTTGAATGTCTTTCAGGCATTGACGCATCGCATCCTTGGTGGCCGACGTCACGACTTTCGGACCGGTCACGTATTCGCCGTATTCGGCATTGTTCGAGATCGAGTAGTTCATGTTGGCGATGCCGCCTTCATAGATCAGGTCGACGATCAGCTTCAGCTCGTGCAAGCACTCGAAGTAAGCCATTTCCGGCGCATAACCAGCTTCCGTCAGGGTTTCGAAGCCGGCCTTGATCAGCTCGACGGCGCCGCCGCACAGCACGGCCTGTTCGCCGAACAAGTCGGTTTCGGTTTCTTCACGGAAATTCGTTTCGATGATGCCGGCACGGCCGCCGCCGTTGGCCGAAGCGTACGACAGGGCGATATCACGGGCGATGCCCGATTTGTCCTGGTACACGGCGATCAGGTGCGGCACGCCGCCACCCTGGGTGTAGGTGGCGCGCACGGTGTGGCCTGGCGCTTTCGGTGCGACCATGATGACGTCCAGGTCGGCGCGCGGCACGACTTGGCCGTAATGCACGTTGAAGCCGTGGGCGAAGGCCAGCACGGCGCCCTGCTTGGCGAACGGCGCGATGTTTTCGTTGTAGACCTGGGCGATGTTTTCATCCGGCAGCAAGATCATGATGACGTCGGCCGCTTTCACGGCGTCGTTCACTTCGGCCACTTTCAGACCGGCCTGCTCGACCTTGGTCCACGAAGCGCCGCCCTTGCGCAGGCCGACGGTGACGTTGACGCCCGAATCGTTCAGGTTTTGTGCGTGTGCATGGCCTTGCGAACCGTAGCCGATGATGGCAACGTTTTTGCCTTTGATCAAGGAGAGGTCAGCGTCTTTGTCGTAAAAAACTTTCATGGTATTTCCTATAATTTGATGATGCGTTGTATGGGGGTGCGGCCGTGGCCGCCTGCTGCAACTGATATTTTTTATACTTTGAGGATGCGTTCGCCGCGGCCGATGCCGGAGCCGCCCGTGCGGACGGTTTCCAGGATCGAGGCGCGGTCGATCGAATCGATGAACGCGTCGAGCTTGACCTTGTTGCCGGTGAGCTCGATCGTGTACGTCTTTTCCGTGACGTCGATGATGCGGCCGCGGAAGATGTCGGCGGTGCGCTTCATTTCCTCGCGTTCCTTGCCCACGGCACGAACCTTGATCAGCATCAACTCGCGTTCGATATGCTGGCCCTCGGTCAGATCGACCACCTTCACCACCTCGATCAGGCGGTTCAAATGCTTGGTGATCTGCTCGATGATGTCGTCCGAGCCGCTGGTGACGATGGTCATGCGCGACAGGGTCGAGTCTTCGGTCGGTGCCACGGTCAGCGTTTCAATGTTGTAGCCGCGTGCCGAGAACAGGCCCACCACGCGCGACAGGGCGCCCGCTTCGTTTTCCAGCAAGACAGAAATAATATGGCGCATGATTAGAGATCCTCCGAGCCGAGCATCATTTCGGACAGGCCCTTGCCGGCTTTCACCATTGGCCACACGTTTTCGGACTGGTCGGTAATGAAGTTCATGAACACCAGCCTGTCTTTCATGCCAAACGCCTCTTTCAGGGCGCCGTCGACGTCGCCCGGTTTTTCAATTTTCATGCCCACGTGGCCATATGCCTCGGCCAGCTTCTCGAAGTCGGGCAGCGAATCCATGTACGACTCGGAATAGCGCGAACCGTAGTCGATCTCCTGCCACTGGCGCACCATGCCGAGGAAACGGTTGTTGAGCATGATGATCTTCGGCGTCAGGTGATACTGCTTGCACGTGGCAAGTTCCTGGATGCACATCTGGATCGACCCCTCGCCGGTAATGCAGGCAACGGTGGCGTCCGGATTGGCCATCTGCACGCCCATGGCGTACGGCAAGCCGACACCCATGGTGCCCAGGCCGCCGGAATTGATCCAGCGACGCGGCTTGTCGAAGCCATAGTATTGCGCCGCCCACATCTGGTGCTGGCCCACGTCGGACGTGATGAAGGCATCGCCCTTGGTGATCTGGAAGACTTTCTCGACCACCGATTGCGGCTTGATGACCAGGTCGGACGTCGGGTATTTCAGGCATTCGCGGCCACGCCATTCGGCAATCTGCTTCCACCAGTTCGAGAGCGCGTTGACGTTCGGCTTGGCTTCGGCCGCGTCCAGTTGCGCGAGGAATTCGATCAGCACATCCTTGACGTTGCCGACGATGGGAATATCGACCTTCACGCGCTTGGAAATCGACGATGGATCGATGTCCACGTGGATGATCTTGCGCGGATGCGAGGCGAAGTGTTTCGGGTTGCCGATCACGCGGTCATCGAAACGGGCGCCGATGGCGATCAGCACGTCGCAGTTCTGCATCGCCATGTTCGCTTCATAGGTGCCGTGCATGCCGGGCATGCCGACATACTGCTCGCTCGAGGCGCGGTAGCCGCCCAGGCCCATCAAGGTGTTGGTGCAAGGGAAACCCAGGCGGTCGACCAGCTTGTTCAGCTCGGGGGCCGCATGCGCCAGGATCACGCCGCCGCCCGTGTAGATCATCGGACGCTCCGCCTGCAGCAGCAGTTGCACGGCCTTGCGGATCTGGCCCGAGTGGCCCTTGTCGACGGGACGGTAGGAACGCATCTCGACTTCCTTCGGATAGTCGAAATGGCATTTGTGCATGCTGATATCCTTCGGGATATCGACCAGCACGGGGCCGGGACGGCCGGTGCGGGCGATAAAGAAGGCTTTCTTGATCGTCGCCGCCAGGTCCTTGACGTCCTTGACGAGGAAGTTATGCTTGACGACGGGGCGCGTGATGCCCACGGTGTCGCATTCCTGGAACGCATCCTGGCCGATGGCGTGGCTCGGCACCTGGCCGGAGATGACCACCATCGGAATCGAGTCCATGTACGCGGTCGACAGGCCCGTGACGGCATTCGTGACGCCCGGACCGGACGTGACGATGGCGACACCGACTTTGTTCGAGCTGCGCGAATAGGCATCGGCGGCGTGGATCGCGGCCTGCTCGTGGCGTACCAGGATATGCTGGAATTTGTTTTGCTGGAAGATGGCGTCGTAGATGTAGAGTACGGCTCCGCCCGGATATCCAAAGACGTGCTCGACGCCCTCTTCAGCCAGACAGCGCACGACAATTTCTGCGCCGGTGATCGGTCCTGTTGCGGAACCTGTTGCAGGTCCTGTTGCTTCGGTATTCATGAAACATTCCTTTCAAGGTCCATTGGAGATTGATCGGATGTTCTTTCCTGACGAGGTACGCCTAACGCAACAGTGCTCCTGCTTCCCTTTTCATGCGGTCACGACATTTCTTTGGGCACCCATAGATACCTTACAAAACAACGCTTAACGCAACTCGTTTGGCCGGAGTTTCTGTGGCGCCTGTACGAACCGCTCGCGCTTGTGGCGCGGGTTAGAACAAACTGCCTACAAATGAAAGCGCGTCGTGCCGCGGATGGCGTTGTGTGCCGGTCGCGACCTGACCATAGAGCTTTGGGGTGTTCAAAGCGTCCCATACGTTATCGCGTTGCACCATTATGGTCAAGGAAAATGTCGGCCTCGCTGCCTTTTTGCTCACACGACGTGCAAAAACCCTGCGGAAACGCACATTTTTTGCTAGCATGCGCTCAGTTTGCAAAAAGCATACCAGCCTCCCTTCAGCCCACAGCCCACGTAGCCGCTAGCTCGCCCCATACCGCATGGCAACAGACAAAGAATTATCCGACTTTCTAGAAAATGTCGAGCGGCGCGCTTTCAAGCAGGCCGCCTACGCGGTCCGCAAGGAAGAATCAGCCCTCGACATCGTGCAGGATGCGATGATCAAGCTGGCCGAGAAATACGGCGACAAGCCGGCCGCCGAATTGCCGATGCTGTTCCAGCGCATCTTGCAAAACACCATCCTCGATTATTTCCGCCGCGAAAAGGTGCGCAACACCTGGGTCAGCCTGTTTTCCGGCATGAAGTCTTCGGGCGACGAGCATGATGATTTTGATATACTTGATACTTATGAATCGGAACAGGGTTCCAGCGCCGCCGAATCCTCGGCCGACCAGGTCGAACGCGCGCAAATCCTTGATTTGATTGATGCAGAGGTACAAAAACTGCCCGCACGTCAACGCGAAGCCTTCCTCATGCGTTATTGGCAGGACATGGATGTGGCTGAAACAGCGGAAGCGATGGGTTGCTCCGAAGGTAGCGTGAAAACACATTGCTCTAGAGCTACCCACACGCTCGCCGAATCGCTGAAAGCCAAGGGAATAAAATTATGAACACCGACGATCTCAATTTCGCTTACAAAGTGCGCCATGCACTGAACGAAAAACTCGACGACCTGCCCGCATCGGCCACCGATCGCCTGGCAGCGGCACGCAAGCTGGCCCTGTCGCGCAAGAAGGCGGACGCGCCCGCCGCCGTCACCGCGCGCCAGAACGTGTTCGCCGGCATCGCCAGCAGCCTGTTCGTCGAGCCGCTGTCCTGGCTGGGCCGCATGAGCGTCATCATCCCCCTGCTGCTGCTTGTCGGCGGCCTGGCCGGCATTTACCAGTTTGAGCAAGAACAACATGTTGCCGAATTGGCAGAAATCGATGCGGCCGTGCTGTCGGACGAATTGCCGCTGTCGGCGTATATGGACCATGGCTTCAATGCCTACCTGACGAAACGCGAGCAATAAGCATGGCACGCATCAGCGTACGCAACGGCTGGATCGCCGCAGGCATCGGCCTGGGCGCCTGCGCCCTGGCCGGCGCTTCCTGGGTTGGCGCGCAGCAACATGCGGCGCCGCCCGCAGCCGCCGTCGTCGCCGCACCGGCAGCCAAGGCGGGCGACCCTGCCGCCAAGCCGGCCGCGCCACGCGCCGGCAGCAAGGCTGGCGCACCGCAGAGCACCGACAAACTGCAGTGGAACAGGCTGTCGCGCGCGCAGCAGGAAGCCTTGCAGCCGCTGGCCGGCGAATGGAACAAGCTCGACGCCTTGCGCCGCCAGAAATGGCTGGACATCGCCAACCGCTACGCCTCGATGAAGCCGGACGAACAGGCGCGCGTGCACGAGCGCATGCGCGAGTGGATCAAGCTGACGCCCGAGCAGCGCCGACTCGTGCGTGAAAATTACACGCGCACCAAGAAGATTGATCCAGGTCAAAAGTCCGCACAGTGGGAGCAATACCAGCAGTTGCCGGAAGATCAAAAGAAAAAACTGGCGGCCGAACCCGTGCCGAAAAAGCCGCTGGGCAAAGTCCCCGCGCTCAATTCGACTACCACCAAGCCGGCCGTGATCATGGCGCCCGCCACGCCCGTGACCGTCGCACCGGCGGCACCCGCAGCGCCGGCAAGCGTGGCGCCCGCATTGCCGGCGGCGGCCTTGCCCGCCACTGCGCCAGCCGCGCTGCCGCCTGCCGCCAGCCCGCTACCGAACGCCGTGCCCGTCACGCCACCCACCACGCCTGCCCCACTGCCAACCAATGCCAAATAGCACGCCTGCTGCCAGCAACACTTCCCTCCCGAGTATCAAGCGCCGCCTGATTTCCATGGTGTATGAGTCGCTGCTGGCCCTGGCCGTGCTGTTTCTGCCATTCCTCGTGTTCGAGCTGGCCGTGCAGGGCGCGCACACGCCGTTGACGGAACACATGCGCCAATGCCTGGCCTTCCTCGTCATGGGCGCGTATTTCATCCACCAGTGGAGCCGCGAAGGGCAGACGCTGGCCATGAAGACGTGGCGCCTGAAAGTGGTGCTGCCGGGCCACGCCCATGTGCCGCTGCGCGTGGCCGCCTGCCGCTACCTGCTGGCCTGGATGTGGCTGCTGCCGGCGCTCGTGCTGTCGTATGCGCTGGACTTGCAGCACTGGGCGGCCCTGGGCGCCATCGGCATCGGCATGCTGGCCTGGTCGGCCACGGCCCTGTTCACGGGCAATGGCCAGTTCCTGCACGACAAGCTGCTCGGCACGCAGATCGTGCAATTGCCGGCGCCCGCGAAGAAGTCGAAGAAAGTCGCCGCCTGAGTTTTCAGGCGGCTTGACCTGGGTCATTGAAGCGCCACAGGGGCTCTGCGATCATGGCATGCCATGAATAATACAGCCCCCCTCCCCCACACCCGTTTTGCCAAATACCGCGCGGAAGTCTGCAGCGAAGACGAAGTCAAGCAGCTCGTGCATACCTTTTATGCAGCCGCGCGCGATGACGCCATGCTCGGCCCCATCTTTGCCGCCGAGGTCAAGGATTGGGACGCCCACCTGGCCACCCTCGTTGATTTCTGGTCCGGATTGCTGCGCGGCACCATGCGCTACCACGGCAAGCCGCTGGCCCAGCACGCGCAGATGGAACACCTGACGCCATGCATGTTCCGCCGCTGGCTGACCCTGTTCTTTGCCACCACGGAAGCCATGGGCAACCCGGCCCTGCAAGAGAAGGCCGACACCATCGCCTTGAATATTGCCGAACGGCTATGGAAAAGCTTTGCAGAAAGCCATTCCATCGTGGCGCCGCAGCTTTAGAATCTCTCGTAGCCCTGCAGATAGCGCCATTGCCCGACAGGCATGGCGCCCATCGAAATGCGGCCGATGCGCAAGCGCTTCATGGCCACCACGTCCAGGCCCACCATCTTGCACATGTGGGCGATCTGGCCTGGCTGCACGTTTTTCAGGGCGAAACGCAAGCGCGTCTCGTTCTGCCAGCTGACCTTGATCGGCGGCAAAGGCTTGCCATTGAAGGGCAAGCCATGGTTCAGCAGCGCCAGGCCGTTTTCCATGATGTCGCCGGTCACTTCCACGATGAATTCCTGCTCCACCGTTTTCGCTTCGTCGACCAGCTTGCGGGCGACGCGGAAATCCTGCGTGAACACCAGCAGGCCGGAAGCCATGGTTTCCAGCGGATTGGTGATGGTCAGGCCGATCAGGTGGCGTTTCAGGAAGCGCGTGACGGAGCTGGGCGCAACGTTCTCGGGCGTGAAAATCTCTTCGGGACGCAGGCAGCTCAGGGCCGGCTTGCCTTCCGCGCCCACGCCGCCATTGATGCCGGCCGGCTTGTGCAGCAAGATCGTCACGGGCGGCATTTCTTCCAGGGTGGCGTTCGGCAGCAGCACCACGGTCTGGTTGTCGGCCACGCGCGCGCCCGCCTCTTCCACCAGCACGCCGTCGACCGTCACCCAGCCGCCCTCGATATACAGCTCGGCCTCGCGGCGCGAACAGGGCACGTCTTCAGACAGGCGCTTGGCCAGGCGGACGGTGGGCATTGCAATTGGTGTGGTCATGGGGGGATGCGCAAAAAGCAAGAGGAGGAGAAAGCCGGTATTGTAACCGACTCGCTCCTCCCCTTTTACGACTTGCGCTGATGACTGTCGGCTTACGCTGCTGATTGTCGGATTACGCTGCGCTAATCCGATCTACCCGACCATGTGCGGCGCTGTAGGTTGGCTTAGCGGCTTGCCGCGTAAGCCAACAATCAGGCTTGCGCCTTCGCCAGTTCCTCGGCAAAGAAACGGTGGCCCATCTCTTCCAGGCCCAGGGTCTGCAGCACTTCCTGCAGGCGCTCGGTCGGACGCTGGCGCGGCAGGTTCTTGTAGCTGGCGATGATCAGTTCATTCTTCATCGAATGCTCCCAGCCCACCAGCTCCGTCACGCTGACCTGGTAGCCATGGGCTTCCAGCTGCAGGCAGCGCAGCACGTTGGTGATCTGGCTGCCGAACTCGCGCGTATGCAGCGGATGGCGCCACAGTTCCGTCAAGACATTCTTGCCCAGGCTCTTACCCTTGTTCTTCTTCAAGACGGAAGCCACTTCGGCCTGGCAACATGGCACCAGCACCATGAATTTCGCCTTTTTCTTCAGGGCAAAGTGAATCGCGTCATCGGTGGCCGTGTTGCACGCATGCAGGGCCGTGACGATGTCGATCTGCCTGGGCAGCAGCTTCGATTCCGTCGATTCGGCCACGGAAAGGGGCAGGAAGGACATGCCGGGGAACTTGAATTTCTTCGCCAATTCCTGCGAGCGCTGCACCAGCTCTTCGCGCGTCTCGATGCCGTAGATGTGCGAACCGTCGTTGCCATTCTTGAAGAACAGGTCGTACAGGATGAAGCCCAGGTAGGACTTGCCGGCGCCATGGTCGACCAGCGACACGCCGGGATGGTCGAGCTGCACTTCGCGCAGCAGCGGCTCGATGAACTGCGTCAGGTGGTACACCTGCTTGAGCTTGCGGCGGCTGTCCTGGTTCATCTTGCCGTCGCGCGTCAGGATGTGCAATTCCTGCAGCAAGGCGACCGACTGGCCATCCTTGATCTCGGGCATGTTGCTGGCGGCCGTGATGATGTCTTTCGGCGCAGGAGCCGCGGCGGCGGGCACCGCGTCCTTAGCGCGCTTCATCGATCCACGCCATCTGTATCGCCTCGAGCACCTTTTCGCCGCCGCGCGTGTGGTCATCGTCGAAGCCGTCCAGCTCCACCACCCAGTTATGCAGGTCGGTGAAACGCACGGTCAGGGGATCGATGTCCGGATGCGCGTCGTACAGCGCCTCGGCGATCACGTGAATGTCGGACCATTTCATGTTAGTGGCTGCCTTCGCTGACCTGGTTGATCGTGTATTTCGGGATTTCGACGACGAGGTCGGCCTCGGCCACGATGGACTGGCACGACAGGCGCGACACGGCTTCCAGGCCCCAGGCCTTGTCCAGCATGTCTTCTTCCAGTTCCGTCGCCTCGTTCAGCGATTCGATGCCCTCGCGCACCAGCACGTGGCAAGTGGTGCAGGCGCACGATTTTTCGCAGGCGTGCTCGATGTCGATGTCGTTTTCCAGCAGGATGTCGCAGATGGACTTGCCGGCAGGGGCTTCGATGACGGCGCCGTCCGGGCAAAGCTTGGCGTGCGGCAGAATGACGATTTGGGGCATATTACCTCTACAATTTCAATGATTTGGGGCGCTGCCGCAGCAATGGCACACGGCGCGCATGTCAACACTATTACAACACCTGACAAAACCGTAGCGAGCGGCAGTGATTTGTGGCCGAGAAGCGCAACCGTACTCCAGTACGGTGGGCATCGCCGGCCGCAAAGCGCGACGCGCAGCAGGTTTGGCCAAGTGTCCTCACACGACCTGGTCGAGCGATTTACCGGTCAGGGCCGTGCGCACGCTGCGGTCCATGCGGCGCGAGGCGAAATCCTCGGTGCCGTCGGCCAGCGCCTCGATCGCCAGCTTCAAGGCCTGGTGGTCGATGGCGCCGCTTTGCGACTGGGCAATGGCGTCGCGCACCTGCTGCATCAGGCCGTCGACGGCGGACCGTTCGGCGGCGTCCAGCAAGCCGCCGTCCTCGTCCAGCGCCGACTGCGTGGCCAGCACGATGCGTTCCGCTTCCACCTGCTCTTCGCGCAGGGCGCGCGCCACCATGTCGACGTCGGCCGAGGTGTAGGAATCCTGCAGCATGCGCGCGATGTCGTCGTCGCCCAGGCCGTAGGCCGGCTTGACGCTGATCGACGCTTCCACGCCCGAGCGCAGTTCGCGCGCCGAGACGGACAGCAAGCCGTCCGCATCGACTTGATACGTGATGCGGATGCGCGCGGCGCCCGCCACCATCGGCGGAATGCCGCGCAGTTCAAAGCGCGCCAGCGAACGGCAGTCGCTGACCAGTTCGCGCTCGCCCTGCAGCACGTGCACGGCCAGCGCCGTCTGGCCATCCTTGAAGGTCGTGAATTCCTGCGCACGCGCGCATGGGATCGTCGAATTGCGCGGGATGATCTTTTCCACCAGGCCGCCCATGGTTTCGATGCCCAGCGACAGCGGGATCACGTCCAGCAGCAGCCAGTCGTCGCCGGCGGCGCGGTTGCCCGCCAGCAAGTTGGCCTGGATGGCGGCGCCCAGCGCCACCACTTTGTCCGGGTCGATGTTCGCGTGCGGCGTCGTGTGGAAGAATTCGCTGACGGCGCGCTGCACGTGCGGCATGCGCGTGGCGCCGCCCACCATCACCACGCCGTCGACGTCGTCCGCATCCACGTTCGCGTCGCGCAAGGCCTTCTTGATGGCGTTCATGGTCTTGCCCACCAGGTGCTGCGTCATGGCGGCAAAATCGGCCGCCGTGATGCGCAGGTGGATTTCCTCGCCCGAGTTCAGGGCCGCGTCGATCAGCGTTTCCGGCTTGCTCGACAGCAATTCCTTGATTTCGCGCGCCTTGACCATCAGGATGGCCGTGTCTTCGTCCGACAGCGGCGCCAGCTTGGCCTGCTCGCTGATCCAGCAGAACAGGCGGCGGTCGAAATCGTCGCCGCCCAGGGCCGAGTCGCCGCCCGTGGACAGCACTTCGAAGACGCCCTTGCTCAGTTTCAGGATCGAGATGTCGAAAGTGCCGCCACCGAGGTCGTACACGGCGTACACGCCTTCGGAGGCGTTATCGAGGCCATACGCGATGGCGGCGGCCGTCGGCTCGCTCAAGAGGCGCAGCACATTGATGCCGGCCAATTGGGCGGCATCTTTCGTGGCCTGGCGCTGGGCATCGTCGAAATACGCCGGTACGGTAATGACGGCGCCCACCAGGTCATCGCCCAGCGAATCCTCGGCGCGCTGGCGCAGGGTGGCGAGGATTTGCGCCGACACCTCGACCGGGCTTTTCACGCCGGCCACGGTTTTCAGCTGCACCATGCCAGGCGTGTCCTGGAAGTCGTAGGGCAGGTTTTCCGCGTAGGCGATATCGGCCAGGCCGCGGCCCATGAAGCGCTTCACGGAGACGATGGTGTTTTTCGGGTCGGTGGTTTGCGCGGCCAGGGCCTTGTAGCCGATGTTCGCATGGCCGTTCGGCAGGTAGCGCACGACGGATGGCAGCAGCGAGTGCCCTTCTTCATCGTTGAGCACCTCGGGAATGCTGTTGCGGACCGTCGCGACCAGGGAATTGGTGGTGCCAAGATCGATGCCGACGGCCAGGCGGTGCTGGTGCGGCGCGGTCGACATGCCTGGTTCGGAAATTTGCAGAAGTGCCATTGTATTCGTGCCTCGATTAATTTTGTGCGTAGTGCAGCTGATGCATGGCGTGCATTATAAGACGCGCGCCAGACTGGCGCTTGGCACGCAGGTCAAGCTATCGGCCGGTCAGGCCTCGATGGCCTCATAGGCAAAACGGACTTCCTCGCCGAATTTGTCGAGGAACATCAGGGCGCGCACGCTTTGCGCCGCGTTCACATAATCGCCACCGTCGAGCTGGGCCGCCACCTGGGCCAGCAGGGCCTTGCGTTCACCGCGCAGCTGGCGGTCCAGCGCGTCGAGCGCGTCGGCATCCTTGCCGGCGCGCGCGTCGCCCAGTTCCTCGCGCCATTCCATCTGCTGCATCAGGAAGCTGACCGGCATGGCCGTGTTCGACTCCGTCTGCAAATCGACGCCATTGAGTTCGCACAGGTACTGCGCGCGCTTTTGCGGGCTTTTCAGGGTCTGGTAGGCTTCATTGGCGCGTGTCGCCCACTGCATGGCGACGCGCTTTTCGGCGCTGCTGGCATTGATGAAACGGTCGGGATGGACCTTGCCCTGCACGTCGCGGTAGGCCGCGTCGAGCGCGGGCATGTCGAGCGCGAACTGGGCCGGCAACTGGAATAATTCGAAGTGGTTTTGCATAGTCTGTCGGTGGTCGCTGTACCTCAATCGATGGGTACAGCGCACCGACCGGGGTGATACTTGCGTCTTAGATGCGGAAACTTTCGCCGCAGCCGCAGGCGTCTTTTTCGTTCGGATTGTGGAACTTGAAGCCTTCGTTCAAGCCTTCGCGCGCGAAATCGAGTTCCGTGCCGTCGATGTACGGCAGGCTTTTCGGGTCGACGAAGACTTTCACGCCGTGCGATTCGAAGACGCTGTCTTCGGCAGCCGCTTCATCGACGTATTCCAGCTTGTAGGCCAGGCCCGAGCAGCCCGTGGTACGCACGCCAAAGCGCAGGCCCACGCCCTTGCCGCGCCGTTCGATATAACGGTTGATGTGCTTCGCCGCTTTTTCGGTCAGTGTGATCATGTATTTCTCCGCAACTGCCCCGGCCTTGCGGCTGGGGCGGGCTGCCAACGTTTAAGCTGCTGCCGGGTGACGGGTCTTGTAGTCAAGCACTGCCGCCTTGATGGCATCTTCCGCCAGAATCGAGCAGTGGATTTTCACTGGCGGCAGGGCCAGCTCTTCCGCGATCTGCGTATTCTTGATCGACAAGGCTTGATCCAGCGTCTTGCCCTTGACCCATTCGGTCACCAGCGAGCTCGAGGCGATGGCCGAACCGCAGCCGTAGGTCTTGAATTTCGCATCTTCGATCAGGCCGTCGGCGCCGACCTTGATCTGCAGTTTCATGACGTCGCCGCAAGCGGGCGCGCCCACCATGCCGGTGCCGATGGTTTCATCACCCTTGTCGAAAGCGCCCACGTTGCGCGGGTTTTCGTAGTGATCGAGTACTTTGTCCGAGTAAGCCATTTTGATGCTCCTTAAATATTCTTGCCGGCCCCGATTGAGGCCAGGGTGTTGGTTAGTGGGCAGCCCATTGGATCGAGTTGATATCGATACCTTCCTTGAACATGTCCCACAGCGGCGACAGGTCGCGCAGCTTGTGCACTTTCGATTTCAGCAGGTTGACGGCGAAGTCGATGTCTTCCTCGGTCGAGAAACGGCCGATGGTGAAGCGGATCGAGCTGTGCGCCAGTTCGTCGCTGCGGCCCAGGGCGCGCAGCACGTACGATGGCTCCAGGCTGGCCGAGGTGCAGGCCGAACCGGACGACACGGCGATATCCTTGATCGCCATGATCAGCGACTCACCTTCGACGTAGTTGAAGCTGACGTTCAGGTTATGCGGCACGCGGTGTTCCATGTCGCCGTTGATGTAGACTTCTTCGATCTCCTGCAAGCCTTTCGCCAGGCGGTCGCGCAGGGCCTGGATGCGGCCGATTTCGCTGTCCATTTCTTCCTTGGCGATGCGGAACGCTTCGCCCATGCCGACGATCTGGTGCGTCGGCAGGGTGCCCGAACGCAGGCCGCGCTCGTGGCCGCCGCCGTGCATCTGCGCTTCCAGGCGCACGCGCGGCTTGCGGCAGACGTACAGCGCGCCCACGCCTTTCGGGCCGTAGGTCTTGTGCGCCGTGAAGGTCATCAGGTCGACCTTGGTTTTTTGCAGGTCGATGACGACCTTGCCCGTCGCCTGCGCGGCGTCGCAATGGAAGATGATGCCTTTCGAGCGGCAGAATACGCCGATCTCGTCGATAGGCTGGATCACGCCGATTTCATTGTTCACCAGCATGACCGACACGAGGATGGTGTCCGGGCGCACGGCCGCAGCCAGTTGCTCGACGGTGATCAGGCCATTGTCCTGCGGTTCCAGGTAGGTGGCTTCAAAGCCGATGCGTTCCAGTTCGCGCACCGTATCCAGCACCGATTTGTGCTCGGTCTTGACGGTGATGATGTGCTTGCCCTTGGTCTTGTAGAACTGTGCCGCGCCCTTGATGGCCAGGTTGTTGCTTTCCGTTGCGCCGGAAGTCCAGATGATTTCGCGCGGATCGGCGTTTACCAGTGCCGCCACGTGGCCGCGTGCCTCTTCCACGGCTTTTTCCGCCGTCCAGCCATACATGTGGCTGCGCGATGCCGGATTGCCGAACTGCTCGCGCAGGTAAGGAATCATCTTGTCGGCGACGCGTGGATCGATCGGCGTGGTGGCCGAGTAATCCATGTAGATCGGGAAATGCGGTGCGGTTTCAAAGTGCACTTGGCCTACGTTTTTTTCAGGGGCGTTCATCAATAACTCCAATGCAATCAGCAACTTAGTATTTTGTATTTATCAACCGAGGGCGGCGTGGTTACGGTGCATCACCATCACGCTTTGCTCGGCATTCTTTTGTCTCTGCTGGTCGACCAGGTCCTGCAGCGACACAGAATCCAGATAATCGACCATTTTTTCGTTGAGTGTGGACCACAATTCATGCGTCATGCAGCGCGCGCCCGTGGCCGCGTCGGCGCCATGGCAATGTTCCTTGCCGCCGCACTGCGTCGCATCCAGCGGTTCGTCGACGGCGATGATGATGTCGGCCACCGTCACCTTGTCGGCGCGGCGCGCCAGGCTGTAGCCGCCGCCGGGACCACGGATCGATTCGACGATCTCATGCCGGCGCAGCTTGCCGAACAGCTGTTCCAGGTAGGACAGGGAAATCGACTGGCGCTGGCTGATGCCGGACAAGGTGACCGGACCCTTGCCCTGGCGCAGGGCAAGATCGATCATCGCTGTCACGGCAAAACGGCCTTTTGTAGTCAGACGCATACATCCTCGGTTCAACTAGTTTAAAATATTGCGGTTTTTCAACTTCCCTAACCCCGAGTAGTTGAATGATTTAGTCAAGTATAACAAATTCGGCGGGGTTTGTCAGAGCGCCCCTCGATGACCACAGGGCTGGCAGGGGCATGGCAGGCCGCGCCAGGCGCGGCGGCATCAGGAAAACAACAATCGGAAAATCGCCGGCGTCACGGCACCGGGCAAAACCGTCGCGGGCGGAAGGGAACGGCGACCAAGAAGCGCAGGCCGGCACGGGCGCCGACGTGGCGGGCATCGCCGGCCACCCATGCCGACGCGCAGCAGGTTTGGCCAGGCGTCATCAGCCGCGCAGGGCGGCGCGCACTTTCATCAGTTCGAAACCCAGCAGATTCAAGCCGTCCCAGCGGGACGGATCAGCGATGCGCGGATTGTCCGCCGCCAGGCCCACGCCCCAGATGCGGTCGACGGGGCTCGCTTCGACGATGATGCGCTCGCCCGTGCCCAGCAAAAACTTGCGCAAGGCGGGCTTTTGCGAGAATTTGGCAAAATTGCCATCGAAGACGATGCCGGCGCGCGCCGCCTCCCACACCTTGGCGTCGAAATTGGCCACCTCGCGCCCCAGCTTTTTCACTTCCGACGGCCGCCCGGCCGCCACGATGCGCGCCTGCACGGCCGTATCGCCGAACAGGGCCGCCTTTTGCGCCATCATGTAATGCTCGGCCGTCGCATACGTCACGCCCGCCAGACTGAACGGCGAGGGAAACCACTGGCTGAAACAGCTTTTATCGGCCACCTGCGGCTGCGCCGGCGTGTGGCCCCAGAAATACAGATAGTCGGGCACGCCGCCGGCGCCTATCCATGCCTTCAATTCTTCAACGTTACTAATTTGCATATTCCCCGGACTTCCGCCAGACAGGCGCTAATTCAAGCTCAAGCACGCAATAGCTGCATCGGGCCAAACAGGGCCTGCATTTCGCCATTGCCGATAAAGGACAGATTATACGGATGTTCGGCCGTCACCTGCGGCAAGGATGCGGCCACCGGCAGGCGCTTGACGAGTTCGGCAATCTTGCCCCACAGCACCAGCTGCGGCAGATCCGCGCCACCCTGCCGCGCCAGCGCCTCGAGCACCACCTGCAGGAAGGGCAGCCAGCCGCGCGCATCCTGCACGGGCGGCACATGGGCGCGGAACACGAGGGCCGCGTTGAGCAGCAAAAAGCCCTGCTCCGTCATCTTGCGCTGCAGGTCGGGCAAGGTCTGGATCACGCCGCTGCCGGGCAGCAGCGCGGCGGCGGCCACGGGCGCCATGGCGACGCCGGACGTGTCGCCGCCCTGCAGCTGGCCATCGGCCACCAGCAGCATCTTCATGAAGTTGCGCAGCGAGGTGGCGCGGTTGACGGGCTTCGACAGGCCCGTGGCCGACCACAGGCTGCCGACGGCGCCATCCATGAAACACACGCCCGTGGCGCTCTCGGCGCGCGGATACGGCCCCTCGCCCACCAGCACATGGCGCACCTGCGCCAGCGGCAGGGCAAAGGCGGCGAACAGCCGGCCCTGCGTGGGCAGGTAATCGTCGACGGCCAGCGCCGGCAGGTAGGCGGGATCGGCCGCCATCACGGCGTGCAGGCCGCGCAGCAGGATGGGGCGCCAGGAAGCATGCGCCAGGGACAGGGCGTCGGCGATGCTGGCGGGGAGTGTGGGAACGGTCATGGAACTCGTAGTCGATTGCGCAAACGCAAATTGTAGCGCACCGCCAGGCCAACCTTAACGAAAACACAAAGTTACGCCCATGAAGCATGTCACTCGCAGAATAAAAAAGTCCCGGCCTGTTGCCGGGCCGGGACTTGCTTTCGCTTGCGCTTGCTTTGAATCAAGCCCATGGTTCAAAGGGCGGCACCCCGCCTGTTCGGCGCTATTCGGCGTCCGGCTGCTGCGACGGATGGGCGGCGGCAAACGCGGGCAAGCCGCTGCAGTGCGCGTGGATGCGCGCCACGCGCGGGTATGGCGCCAGGTCGATGCCGAAGCGCTGCGCATTGAACACTTGCGGCACCAGGCAGCAGTCGGCGATGCTGGCGGCGTCGCCATGGCAGAACAGCTTCGTTCCGGCCGCATCGCCCTGGACCAGCAGCGCTTCCACGGCCGCCAGTCCCTCGGCCATCCAGTGGCGGTACCATTCCTGCTTGGCTTCCTCGGACAGGCCCAGCGTATTTTTCAGGTATTTCAGGACCCGCAGATTCGTCAGCGGATGCGCGTCGCAGGCGATCGCCAGCGCCAGCGCGCGCACGCGGGCCCGCCCAGGCGCATCCGCCGGCAGCAGCGGCACGCCAGGGCGCGTTTCATCGAGGTATTCGAGGATCGCCAGCGACTGCGTCAGGATGGCGCCATCGTCGTCGAGCGCCGGCACCAGCGCCGACGGATTGACGGCGCGGTAGGCCGGCAGCAGCTGCTGGCCGCCGTCGCGCAGCAAGTGCACGGGGATGCTGTCATAGGCCACGCCCTTCAGGTTCAGGGCGATGCGCACGCGGTAGGCGGCCGAACTGCGGAAATAGGTGTACAGCTTCATGGCAGACCCTCCCCTCAGGCGCGCGCGGCACCGGCGTACAGGGCCACGGTCTGCTCGATGCTGCCGAAAATGCTGGCGCCGGCCGCGTCGCGCATCTCGATGCGCACCGTGTCGCCGAATTGCAGGTAGGCCGTCTTCGGCGCGCCATGTTCGATGGTTTCATACATGCGCACCTCGGCCAGGCAGCAGTAGCCCACGCCGCCGTTGTCGATGCTGGAACCGAACAGGCTGCCCTGCTTGTTCGACACGGTGCCCGAGCCAACGATGCTGCCGGCGCCCAGTTCGCGCGTTTTGGCCGCATGCGCCACCAGCTGCGCAAAGTTGAACGTCATGTCTTCGCCCGCATTCGGCTTGCCGAAGGGCTTGTCGTTGAGGTCCACCAGCAGCGGCAGGTGCAGCTTGCTGTCAGCCCAGTCGGCGCCCAGTTCGTCCGGCGTGACGGCGACCGGCGAAAACGCGCTGGCCGCCTTCGACTGGAAGAAGCCGAAACCTTTCGCCAGTTCGCCCGGAATCAGGTTGCGCAGCGAGACGTCGTTGACCAGCATCACCAGGCGGATAGCTTTCGCCGCCTGCGCCACGCCGGCGCCCATGGCGACGTCGCCCGTGACAACCGCCACTTCCGCCTCCAGGTCGATGCCCCACTCTTCCGACAGGGCGAAGATCGGGTCGCGCGGACCGATGAAACTGTCCGAGCCGCCCTGGTACATCAGCGGATCCGTGTAGAACGAGGCCGGTACTTCTGCGTTGCGCGCCTTGCGCACCAGTTCCACATGGTTGATGTAGGCCGAACCGTCGGCCCACTGGTAGGCGCGCGGCAGCGGCGAGTGGCATAGCGTTGCGTCAAACGGCTGGGCGTCCGGCGCCTGGCCCGCGTTCAGGGCGGCGTAAGCCTGTTCCAGCCGGGGCGCGACGGCGTCCCAGTTGTCGAGCGCCGCCTGCAGGGTCGGCGCGATGGCGGCCACGCGCTGGTACTGGCGCAGGTCGCGGCTGACGAGGATCAGGGCGCCGTCGCGGCTGCCGTTTTTCAGGGTTGCGAGTTTCATGGTTTTCCTTGTGTGGCGTAGTGTTCAGGTGTCGGATGGAGCAGGCAGGCGGCGCTCAGGCGTCGGCCGGCGCGTGCATCCAGGCGGCGTGCTTGGGCGCGCGGCGCGTCTGCGACCATTCTTCCAGCATTTCCCATTTGACGGCGTCCAGTTTGGCCATCATCTCGGGCGTGCCCACATTGGCCGCCAGCTCCAGGCGGTGGCCGTTCGGGTCGAAGAAGTAGATCGACTGGAAGATGGCGTGGTTGACGGGACCCAGCACTTCCACGCCGCCGGCCACCAGGCGCGCCTTGGCGGCCAGCAGTTCGTCCATGCTGGCCACTTCCAGCGCCAGGTGCTGCACCCAGGCCGGCGTATTGCGGTCGCGGTCCATCGGCGGCTGCGTCGGCAATTCAAAGAAGGCCAGCACATTGCCCTGGCCGGCGTCGAGGAAGACGTGCATGTACGGGTCCGGCGCCTTGGTCGACGGCACCAGGTCTTCGGCGATGGCGAGGACGAAATTCATGTTCAAATGCTTGACGTACCACTCGACGGTTTTCTTCGCGTCGATGCAGCGGTAGGCGACGTGGTGGATTTGCTTGATCTTCATGCTGTCTGTCTCCAATGGATGCGCGCGCGGCGCGATGGCTGGCGGTTTTTTCAGTTTTCACCATTAGAATCGAGTTCCAGCTATCATACAAACAATATTTAACCATTGATTTATCGGATTATCTTATGAGTCCCAGCCTGCGACAGATGCGCGCTTTCGTCGCGCTCGCCAAGACCGGCAGCTTTACCCTGGCCGCCGAATACCTGCACGTGACGCAGTCCGCCCTGAGCGGCTTGATCAAGGAACTCGAAAGCGTGCTGGGCGTGCGCGTCGTCGAGCGCAGCACGCGCAGGACGCAGCTGTCGGAAATCGGCCGCGAGCTGTATCCGCTGTTTGAAAAGATGATCGAGGACCTCGACGGCGCCATGGCCGGCATCGCCCAGCGCAAGGCCCTGAAGACGGGCCTGGTGCGCATCGCCGCGCCGCAGATGATGGCGTGCACCCTGCTGCCGGAAGTAATCGCCGCCTACCGCGAGGCGCACCCTGACGTGCAGCTGCGCCTGGTCGACTGTCCGGTGGAGAATGTGTCGGCGCGCGTCTTCAGCGGCGAAGTCGATTTCGGCATCGGCCCCGAACGCGACCCGACGGCGGAAATCGGCGCCCAAGTGCTGTTCGAGATGCCCTTCGTGCTGGTTTTCCCCGAGCAGCATCCGCTGCGGCAGAAAGAGCGGGTCACCTGGGCCGATGTGGGCGACTACCCGTTCATCTCGCTGCAGGGCCAGTTCACGGAGCGCCTGCTGCGCGACATGCACGGCAGCTTCCGCGACCTGTCGCTCAATCCCTACAACGAAGTGACCTTCATGACGACGGCGCTGGCCATGGTCAGCGCCAACCTGGGTATCACGGTCTGCCTGCCGTACGCGGAACCGATGGTCAAGCTGTATCAACTGCACATGCGCGCGCTGCACGAGCCGGAACTGACGCGGCGCTTTTTCGTGTACACGAAGACGGCACGTTCGCTGTCGCCGGCGGCCGAAAGCTTCATGGCCTTCCTGTTCCAGTTCGTCGAGACGCACGAGTGGAATGTGGGAGCGAACGGCGGCACACGCGACGCCCTGCCTGCGGGCGGCGCGGCCGGCGCACCTTTATAATCCACCATCGCCCTTTCACCGCTTACGCCATGACCCAGCCTGCGCACAACGACCTGTCGCCCATCGACGCCGCCACCATCGCCATCAACCAGCGCATGAACACCTTCGACGGCCATGCACAAGTCTGGCTGTTCGGCTATGGCTCGCTGATCTACAAGGCCGATTTTCCCTACCTCGAGCGGCGTCCCGCCAGCATCAAGGGCTGGACGCGGCGCTTCTGGCAAGGTTCGCACGACCACCGCGGCACGCCGATGGCGCCGGGCCGGGTCGCCACCATCGTGCCGCAGGCGGGCGCCGTGTGCGACGGCATGGCTTACCTGATCACGCCCGAAGTCTTCGCCCACCTCGACCACCGCGAAAAGAACGGCTATTTGCGCCTGGCCACCGAGATCACCTTCGACGATGGCAGCAAGGTCGACGGCCTCGTCTACATCGCCAATGAAGAAAACGCCGCCTTCCTGGGCGCCGCGCCCGAACTCGACATCGCGCGCCAGATCGCCCGTTCGGCCGGCCCCAGCGGCCCGAACAGCGACTACCTGCTGCACCTGGCCAGCGCCCTGCGCGAACTGGGCAAGAGCGACCCGCACGTCTTCGCCATCGAGCAGCATTTGGCGCAGATCAAGGACGGCACGGCGAGCTGACCGCTTCGGGCGGGCAGTGGGCCGGCAAGAACTGCGATGCCAGCGCCAGCGGCAGCACCAACCCCGGCGGCCAGGCGATCGCCAAGGCGGTGGCAATCAGCACCACCAGATGCCCGCCCGCGTACAGTACTCCCAACAGCACCTCCGACGCGCGTCGCCCCTCTTTCCGCTCGCGCCCGCGCTCGCACGGCCGGCCGCCAGGCATCCGCAAGCCCGGCCCGGCGGCGGCATCGGTGAATGCCAGCAAGTACTCCCCATGCAGCCCGGCGCCACCGCCCATCCCGGCACGCAGCCCCTGTCCACGTCCGGCACGCTCCGCGCTCCGGCCAGCGATTGCCCGTTCCCCCCGCCGCCGCAGCGCGGACTATGCGCGACGATGGAGACTATGCCCGACTATGGGCCACGGACTATGTCGTCGGGCATCGGCCTTCGCGCGTGGCCGCCACGCCACCTCCTCGCATCCTCGCCGCGTCTCATGCGCTGTCAGCGGAGCCGCGCCCGGCCGGCATAGGCCGCCATGACTGCCCGACCTCAAGCCTGATCTAAAACAAATCCAGCTGCCCCGCATTGCTCCCTTTCGCCTTGGCGCCCAGCGGCGGCACCACCAGCGGACGGCGGAACTGGGTGCAGTCAAGCTGCTTGAAGCGGCCTCCCCTGCCATGCAGACCCAGGCGGTGCACGGCCTTCTCGAAGCGCTGGCGGATGAGGTCGGCCCATACGCCTTCGCCTTGCATGCGCGTGCCGAAGGCGCTGTCGTAATCCTTGCCACCACGCATTTCGCGCACCCTATTCATCACGCGCTGGGCCCGTTCCGGGAAGTGCGCTTCCAGCCATTGCTGAAACAGGGGACTCACTTCCCACGGCAGGCGCAGCACGACGTAATGGGCGTGGATGGCGCCCGCGTCGCGCACGGCTTCGAGCAATTGCTCGATTTCCGGTTCCGTCACGAAAGGAATGATGGGGGCGATGCTGACGCCCACGGGAATGCCCGCGTCCGTCAAGGTGCGGATCGTGCGCAAGCGCCGCGCGGGAGCGGCAGCGCGCGGTTCCAGCGTGCGCGCGATGGCCGGGTCGAGCGTGGTGACGGTGACGGCCACGGCAGCCAGGCGCTTGGCCGCCATCGGCGCCAGCAAGTCGATGTCGCGCTCGATCAGCGAGGATTTGGTGATCAGCGCCACCGGATGCCCGCATTCGTGCAGCACTTCCAGCACGCGCCGCGTCAGTTGCCGCTCGCGCTCGCACGGCTGATAGGCATCCGTGTTCACACCCAGCGCGATCGGCTCCGGCACATAGGACGGCCTGGCCAGTTCGCGCCGCAGCAATTCCGGCGCATTCACCTTGGCATAGATGCGGCTTTCGAAGTCGAGACCCGGCGACAGGCCCAGGTAGCTGTGCGTGGGACGGGCAAAGCAATAGATGCAGCCATGTTCACAGCCCCGGTACGGGTTCAGGGACACATTGAACGGCAAATCTGGCGAAGCGTTGCGCGTGAGGATGGTGCGCGCCTGCTCGTCGCTGACCTGCGTCTTCCATGGCGCGACACCCTCCCCTTCAGCGTCCGCGTCCGCGCCAGCCACGCCCCAGCCGTCATCGAAGCCGTCGCGCGCATGCACTTCGTAGCGTCCTTGCAAATTTGATACGGCGCCACGCCCCTTCAGGGCTTTCAGCGACTGGGGCGGCAACATGGCTTGCCCGGCGAAACTGTCATCATGCTGTGGAATGATTGCTTTCATGAACGGCCCCATCAACTGTATATACGTACAGTATACTATGCCGCTCGCGGGGCAAGATCAAGGGCTGCCGTGATGCTCTTTCAAGCTTTTTCACCGTGCGGTATGACATAACTCAACTGCTGCGCGACAAAACCGTCAAATGCCGTGATCAAAGGAACAAAACGCGGCGCGTCCTGCTCCAACTGCATCAGGGCATAGCAAGTCGCTTCCAGGGTCGACAACTGGTCTGGTGCGTGCGCCTTGCGGATCAGGTAGTGGGAGGCTGGCGTATCGCGCAACGGTAGGCGCGACATTTGTTGCAACAGGGGATTCAGGTACAGCATCTTGCGGCTCTTGCGCCATGTGCCATCGAGTACCACCAGCCGCAGCTGTAACGGGTCCAGCAAGGTAGCCGGATCCAGTGCGGGCGGCGGTGCGATGCCCAGCGAACGGTCGCCGGGCGTGTCTGGATACAGTAATACGTTTTGTTTGCCAGCGAGCAATGTGGCGAGGGTGCCGGGGGCGAACTGCTCTCCGGTCAGCAGGCGGCTGTTGGGCAGGCTCAGGTGCAGCAGGCGGGCGCTGCCCTTGGCATTGTGTACCTCCAGCGGGTGCTGGAGAATCAGCACTTCCACCACGTGGGCAACGGGGGAAGTCCAGCGGCAGATACAGCTGGCTGCGGCGCGCAGGCAGACCGGACAGCGTGCGCGTTTGGCGGGGTCGGTTTGCCTGGTGGCGTCAACTGGTCTGGTGACGTCAGCTGGTCTGGCAGCTTGCGTCGGGGATGGCGCCACGGCTTGCGCCAGGGGAGACGCCAGTTTGCTGACGTCCGCTGGTTTGGCGGCGCCCACTTGCGTGGCGGCCGGCGTCTGGGAGGATGGATGGTTGCTGCTGGTGGTCATGGCGGAGCGCGTTCGCGGGGTTCTTCAAGCCGCGATTGTAGCGCCCACGCCATGCCGGCGGAAATGTTGGCGCGAGGTACAGCTTAAAACAACTGCTAACCAAACAACTGCTAACAAGCACTGGCAACAAGCACTGCCAGTAACTGCTAGCAACCGCTGGAAACTACCAGCAGGCGACGCGCGCCAACTCGATTCAAGTCAACGGCTTAGCACCGGTTAAAACACTTAAACACTTAAAACAACACTTAAACACTTAAAACCGCTTAAAACTCTTCCCACTCATCGGCGCCCGAAGCGACCGGCGCGCGCGGGGTGCTGGTGCGCGCCGCGTCCGGCCTTGCTACCTTTGCCGGGCCGCCAGCGGAGTGGGCGACGAAAGTGGCGGCGGAACCCGCGGCGCCACCGGTCACGGCCCGTCGCGCGGCGGGCTTGACGGCAGGACGGGCAACAGGCTTGGCGGCAGGACGGGCGGACACGTTCGGGGACACGCTCGCCGACACATATTGCTGCGTAGCATCGAGCTTGAACAGGCCCACCACGTCGGCCAGCTTGGCGGCCTGCTCCTGCATGGATTCGGCCGCCGCGGCCGCCTGCTCCACCAGCGCCGCGTTCTGCTGCGTCACCTGGTCCATCTGGCCGATAGCCTGGTTGACTTGCTCGATGCCGGCGCGCTGCTCGTCGCTGGCGTCCGTGATCTGGTTCATGATTTGCGTCACATGGCTGATGCTTTGCACGATTTCATCCATCGTGCGGCCCGCCTTGTCCACCAGTTGCGAACCAGCCTCGACCTTTTGCACGGAATCGTCGATCAAGCCCTTGATTTCCTTGGCCGCCGCCGCCGAGCGCTGCGCCAGGTTGCGCACTTCGCTGGCCACCACGGCAAAGCCCCGGCCCTGCTCGCCGGCCCTGGCAGCTTCGACGGCCGCGTTCAGGGCCAGGATATTCGTCTGGAAGGCGATGGCGTCGATGACGCTGATGATGTCGACGATCTTGCGCGAGGAATCATTGATCGAGCCCATGGTGCTGACCACTTCCGACACCACCACGCCGCCCTTGCTGGCGATTTGCGAGGCGTCGATGGCCAGCTGGTTGGCGCTGCGCGCATTGTCGGCATTGAGTTTCACGGTCGAGGTCAGCTCTTCCATGGATGAGGCCGTCTCTTCCAGCGAGCTGGCCTGCTCTTCCGTGCGCGAGGACAGGTCGAGGTTGCCGGCGGCGATTTCGCTCGACGCCGTGCTGATGGAATCCGTGCCGGCGCGCACCTGGCCGACGATGCCGACCAGCTTGTCATTCATGTTCTTCAGCGCATGCATCAATTGCCCTGTCTCATCGCGGCTTTCCACCACGATATGGCTGGTCAGGTCGCCGGCCGAGACGGCTTCAGCCACTTCCACGGCGCGCGTGATGGGACGCGTGATCGAACGCGTAATCCAGTAGGCGCAGGCGATGCCCAGCAGGATGGCGGCCACGCCAAGCGAGATCAGCAGCATGCGGCCGTTTTCATAGCGCGAGCGGATCTGCGCGGCCGTTTCGTCGAGCAATTTGGCTTCCAGCACTTCCAGTTTCTTCAGCGACGCCAGGTAAATGTCGCGCTTGACGGCCATGTCGCCTTCGTACAGGCGCTTGCCCAGTTCCAGGTCGCCTGCGTTCTTGGCCTTGAACACGTCCTTGCGCACTTCCGTGTATGCCTTGCGCGTACTCAACACTTCCTGGTACAGCGCCTGCTCTTCGGCGCTCAGCTGGCTCTTGCCGATATCGTTCTGAATTTCCGTGGCGCGCGCGGACGAAGCTGCCATTTCCTTCTCGAACTGTTTCTGGTGCTCGGGGTCGCTGACCTTCCAGGCGGCGGCCGTGCGCGCCGCATTGACCTCGATGACCTTGGTCCACTCACCGATCAGGCGCTCGTTGCGCACCTTCACGTTGACCAGCTGATCGGTTTCCTTGCTGGCGCTTTGCATCTGCACGATGCCCACCACGGTCAAGGAAGTCAGCAGCAGCAATACGGCGGCAAAGCCACCACCGAGACGCACGCCAATCTTGAGGTTTTTCATTACGAGATTCCTATCTGAAAGAACAATGCACGGATGCCGCCGGTCAGATACCGCTACAACTCACTATAGCAAGCATTTGCCGCCAGACAATCGCGAATGGGACTGGGGGACGCAGTTCTGCCCGGCGCCATGGCGCCGCACACGCACTACTTTGGTGCTGATTGTGAGTGAATCAGGGTGGCATTGCAAGAAATAACATGCAGAAAAGCAACAACCAGAAGGCGGGATGCCGCCGCGTATGAGCGGCAGGCAAGAATACTCAGTTTTGCTTTACATAAATCAATTTTGGCGTGTCGAAACCCAGGCCCCTAGCCTTCTCGATCAGGCGCCGTTGCAAGGCGGGGTCCATGGTGGGCGTGCGCGAGAGCAACCACAAGTACGATTTATCGGGACCGCTGATCATGGAATAGGTGTAGCCGTCCTGGTCCAGGTCGAACACCACGTAAGCACCGTAGAAGGGGCCAAAAAACGACACTTTCAGGTAGCCCACGTCCTTCCTGTCGACGAAATAGGCCTTGCCTTCCGCTTCCTTCCACGCCGCGTCCGTATCCTTGTAGCCACGGTTGACCACTTTCAGGCCGCCATCCTGGCGCAGGCTGTAATCGGCCGTCACGTGGCTGAGTCCGCGCTCGAACGAGTGGTCGAGGCGTGCGATCTCATACCATTTCCCCAGATACTTGCTCGTGTCGAAGTGGCTAACCGGCACAACATTCTCGGGCCGGCCCACGCAGCCGGCCAGCACGAGCACGCTCAGGAACAGCAATTTTTTCATGGTTTTCTCCGTCATGGTGCATCAGGGTTGCAGCGCGCGCTCGACGATGCGGCGGATCGCCCCACTGTCCTGCATGCGCGCGATGGCGGCATTGAACTGGTCGATAAAGTCATCGCGATAGGGATAGGCGCCCGGCTGGCGCTGCGTAAAACCCAGGTGGCCTTGCTGGCCGGCCAGCTGCGCCGTTTCATGGATCGCCTGCATCGGCGTGCCGGCCTGGCCAGCGCGCCGGATGCGCTGCAACTCCCACTGCGCCGAGAGGCGGTCGCTGACATAGCAATCGATGCGTCCGCGCATCAGCTTGAGCAAATTCGTGCGCGTGCCCTTGGCCGCGTCGAGCACGATTTGCCCCGAGCGCAAGGCCGCCGTCAGCCCCGCGTCGCCCAGCAGAAAACCGGCGTTGACGCCGATGTGCAGGCCGGCGTAATCGGCGGGCCACTGGCGCAGCGCACGTTTCGCCACCACGTCCTGATTGCAGAACACCACCAGCTGCTCCATCAGCAGGGGTACGGAATAGCGCACATACGGCCGCTCGCTGCGCCACGAATACGGCGGATACAGGCCAAACGCGTCGCCCGTCTGCAGCATCAGCACGCCGCGCTTCCAGGGCACGGGGCGCAGCTGCACGCGGTACTGCGGCATGGCTTGCACGGCTTCGCGCACGATGTCCGTATAAATGCCTTTCAGCTGGCCGTTTTCGACATACGAATACGGCGGATAGTCGTCGTCGCCATACAGCACCACGGGCTGCGGCGCGGCGGCCCACGCCACGGGGCCGGCAGCGGCGCACAGGCAGCACGCGGCAGCTAAAAAGTATCGTCGGAAGGGCAGTCTGGGCATGCCGGCAGGGTAGCATGGAAGGCGCCGGGACCATCATCCGTTTGCGCTGCCCGTGCCCAGCATGTCGTCGAGCTGCGCCAGCGTGCCCTGGTCCTTGACGACCGCGCGCAGCCACAGGTGCAGGGGCAGCTCGCCCCAGCTGGCCGCCTTGTCGGCCAGGTAGGCGACGGGGCTGTGCGGCTCCGTACGGCGAAAGAACTCGGCCACCTGGCGCAGCTGGGCCAGCGCCTGCTGGCGCTGCGCGATGACGTCGCCGCCGGTGCCGCTGGCGGCGACGGCGCCTGGCGCAGTAGCCGACGGCGCGCCGGAGAAGTGTGCCTCGGGCGCCAGCGGCGCGATGAAGTGGATGGCGTTTTCCAGCGCTTCGCGGGCGGCGCGAAAGCTCGGGCCGTCCGTGCCGAAGCGCGCATCGACGCTGCGCTCGAGCGCCAGCAGCGACTGCATGCAGTACTGTGCATCGGCCAGCAAGGCATCAGCAAAGGCGCGCGTGTTTTTCTGCCGCGCCGCCTCCATCTGTGCCAAGGTCGGCCCCTCGTCTTGGCGCAGGTCGCCCCAGCCCTGCTCGGGCACGGCCGCAGCGGCTGCGCGCTGGCGCGCCGCGTCGAAATCCTGCAGGGAAAACAGGCCGTCGGCGCCGGTAGTGAGGGGCATTTCGCGCACCAGCTGCGGCGTGCGCGACAACAGCCAGAACAGGTTGCCGATGCGCTGTTCATGCTCGCCTTCTTCTGCCAGCGGGTACAGGCCGTCCCAATAGCGTTCGCACAGCCCGGCCAGCAGCGCATAGCCATCGCCCAGGCCGCGGAAATGGCGCGTCTTGGCGTGCGCCTCTGCCAGCCACACGGCCACGCGCAAGTCCTTGCTGTGCGAGGCGATCAGCTGCTCGCAGCGCGTCGCCACGAACGGCCAGTCCGCCTCCTTCAGGGCCACCACCCACTCGCCCTGGTCCAGGCTCGGGTCGTCGTGCTGGCGCGCCCGCGCGATGGCGTCGAGCTCCTGGCTGAACGTGAGGTCGTCGCCGCACGGCTGCACGGCATTCACGGGTTGCAGCAACTGGTCGAGATTGAACATGGCACGCTCCGTCAGCTAGGCCTGGACTACTTGATCGTGTATTTGAACTGCCCCTGCTTGCTGGCGCTGACGCGGATGCTGGCCAGCGGTTCGCCTTCCGCCATGCGCGCCAGCACCGCGTCGGCAATCGCCGGCAGCACGCTGCCGTTGAGGATATGGTCGACATTGCGCGCGCCCGAATCGACCTCGGTGCAGCGCGCCAGCACGGCTTCGACCAGCGCCGCGTCGTGGCTGAACTGCGCCTGGTGGTTGCGCGCGATGCGCGCGCCTATCCTCGCCAGCTTCAGGTGGATGATCTCGGCCAGCACGGCATCGCTCAAGGGATAGAACGGCAGCACCTTCAGCCGGCCCAGGAACGCCGGCTTGAAATGCGCCACCAGCTGCGGGCGCACCAGTGCTTCCAGCGCGGCCGGCGTGGGCAAGGCGTCGTCCGCGCGGTTCAGGCAAGCGGCCATCATGGCGCCCGAGCCCAGGTTCGAGGTGGCGATGATGATGGTGTTCCTGAAATCGACTTCGCGCCCTTCCGCGTCATCGAGCACGCCCTTGTCGAACACCTGGAAGAACAGTTCCAGCACGTCCGGGTGGGCCTTTTCCGCCTCATCGAGCAGCACCACGCTGTAGGGCTGGCGCCGCACGGCTTCCGTCAGCACGCCGCCTTCGCCATAGCCGACATAGCCGGGCGGCGAGCCTTTCAGGCCGGCCACGCTGTGCGCCTCCTGGTACTCGCTCATGTTCAGGGTAATGAGCTTGCGCTCGCCGCCGTACAGCAAGTCGGCCAGCGCCAGCGCCGTTTCCGTCTTGCCCGTGCCGGACGGCCCGGTGAACAAAAACACGGCTTGCGGCTTGTGCGGGTCGTCTAGGTTGGCGCGCGCCGTGCGCACGCGCTGCGCCACCGCGTCGATGACGTGCTCCTGCCCCAGCACCCGTTCGCGCAGCGCCGCATCCAGCGCCAGCACGCTGCGGATGTCGTCCTTGACCATCTTGCCCAGCGGGATGCCGGTCCAGCCGGCGACGATGCCCGCCACCACCTGCGCGTCGACTTCCAGCGGCGCCAGCGGCGCTTCGCCCTGCAGCGCCGCCAGCTCCTCCTTCAATGCCAGCAGGGTGGCGGCGCCGTCCTCGCCCGGACGTTCGCCGCGCAGTTGCAGGCGCAAGTCGCCGATCTGCGCCACCAGCGCCTTTTCGCGCTCCCAGCGCTGCGCCAGCGCCTTGACCGCCGCCTGCCCATCCTCGTGCTCGCGGCGCAGCTGCGCCAGCCGCGCGGTACCCGCCTTGCCGGCGACTTCGCCATCACCGGCCTCGCGCTCCAGCGCGGCGATCTCGACGCCGATGCGCTCCTGCCGCCGGCCGGCGTTTTCCAGCTGCGCCGGCGTGGCGCTCTGGCCCAGCGCCACCTTGGCGCACGCCGTATCGAGCACGCTGATGGCCTTGTCGGGCAGCTGGCGCCCGCTGATGTAGCGGTGCGACAGGCGCACGGCGTCGACGATGGCCGCATCGCGCACGCGGATGCCGAAATGGCGCTCCATCAGCGGCGCCATGGCGCGCAGCATGGCGCAGGCGATCTCCTCGCCCGGCTCCTCCACCTTCACCACCTGGAAGCGCCGCGCCAGGGCCGCATCCTTCTCGAAGTATTTCTTGTACTCGCTCCAGGTGGTGGCGGCGATGGTGCGCAGGGCGCCCCGCGCCAGCGCCGGCTTCAGCAAGTTGGCTGCATCGTTCTGCCCCGCCTGGCCGCCGGCGCCGATCATGGTATGCGCTTCGTCGATGAAAAGGATGACCGGGTGCGGGCTTTGCGCCACCTCGTCGATGACATTTTTTAAACGGCTCTCGAATTCGCCTTTCACGCTGGCGCCGGCCTGCAGCAGCCCCATGTCGAGCGCGTGGATATGCGCCCCCTGCAGCACAGCTGGCACGTCGCCCGTGGCGATGCGCAGGGCCAGGCCTTCCACCACGGCCGTCTTGCCCACGCCCGCCTCGCCGGTGAGGATGGGATTGTTCTGCCGGCGGCGCAGCAGGATATCGACCGCCTGGCGTATCTCCGCTTCGCGGCCGACCACGGGATCGAGCTTGCCGTCGCGCGCCAGCTGCGTCAGGTCGGTGGTGTACTGGTCCAGTGCCGGGGTTTTCGCCGCCAGGACGGCGACGGGGTCGGCGGGCGCCACGGACAGCGGATGTGCCGCCGGGCCTTCCTCCTCGCCGGAGCCGGCCGTGAGTCTGTCCGCATGGTGCTTCAGCTGTTCCACGCTGAAGCGGGCGAACAGTTTCGAACCGCGGTACGCAAGCTGCGCCAGTTCCGGTTCCGTCAGCAGCGCCAGCAGCAGGTGGCGGCTGCGGATGGGGCCCGGCTGCGCCGTGTCCAGCGAAGCGATCAGCCAGGCGTGTTCGAACAGCAGCGGAAGATGGGGCGAGAACACGGGCGTGCGCGCGCTGCCCGTGCGGAAGCCGCCGATCTCGCGCCGCAGGTCCGCCTCCAGCGCGGACAGGCTGATCTCGCTGCGCCGTGCGATGGTGACGAAATCGCTGCGTTCCTGCTCCAGCAGGGCCAGGAACAGGTGCTCGATATCGACCTCGTACTGGCCCAGATCCACGCAGATACTTGCGGCGCGCGTGGCGGCCGTGCGCGCCGTGGCATTCAGCTTGGCGATCAGGGTTTTCAGGTGATTGCTCATGCGGCGGCTCCCTTGCGGTGGATCGAATAGCGCAGCGACGACGGCTGCAGCACGGCGTCGAAATTGACCATCTCGCCGCCGGACGCCACGGCCAGGGTGGCGCTGATGACGAAGCCGACGCGATTGATGGCGCCCGCCTCGCGTTCCAGGCGCGCGCGCACGTTGCGCAGGCGCGGCTCATGGCGCTCGATGGCCGCCTTCAGGGCGGCGCAGATGCGCGCGCGGTCTTCGCTGCTCGACAGGCACATGCCGGCAAAGTCGATCAGGCCATAACTGACGATGGAGGCCGCGCATTCCGGATACGCGTCGAGCGCGCCGGGCGGCAGGGCCACGCGCGTGTTGAGCAAGTCTTCCAGGTCGCGCGCCACCGCGTCCTTGATCTGCTCGAGCGACAGGCGCCCCGCCGCGCCATCGCCCATCAGGCGGTCGAACAGGCCCGCTGCATAACTGTCCATGCATGCTCCCGAAAAGTCGGCGCGGCGCGCGGCGACACACGTCCGCCGCGCGCCGCGCCGGATGGATCAGGCCACGCGGTTCGCGGCCAGGTCCCAGCCGCCCGAGGTATTGCCGCCGGCGCCGCCCGTCACTTTTTGCTGCGTGTATTTCCACTTCACTTTCGAGAACTTGAAGCCCACGTGCTCGCCCAGGATATCGCCCTCTTCCACGTTGGGCGTGACGGCGCCGATCAGCACATTCTCGATCTCGATCTCGAAGTACTTGACGCGCTCGCCCTGGCCGTCGGCGCGCATGAATTCGAAGCGCGCCTTGGGGATGGTCTTGCCGGCCGAGCAGGTCTGCAGCAGCACCGGCGAGGACAGGTCGGCCAGCTTCGAGATGACGATGTCCTTGTGCTCGCAGCGTTCGGCCGTATGCCCGCCGCCTGTCGAGGCGGTGGCCGATTTCGGCTGCTCCACGCTCCAGCTGACCGATTTGCACTCGATCCATTCCTTGTGCTTGTCGTCGGTGGACTCGCCCTTGATGCCGTCTATCTGCAGATATACATCGATTGCCATGGTGTGCTCCTCTGGTTGAAAGGTGATCCTGGAATCAGGAATTGGTCGACTTCGGCAACTCCGCGACCAGTCGGAGCGAAACGGATAATTCATCGAGCTGGAAGTGCGGCCGCAAAAAGGACACGGCGCGGTACACGCCCGGGCGGCCCGGCACTTCGTGCACCTTCACGGACGCCTCGCGCAGCGGGAACTGGGCCTTCTGCTCCTGGCTGGCGTTATCGTCGAGCAGCACATACGTCATCAGCCAGCGGTTCAAAAAGTCTTCCACATTGGCCGCGGCCGTGAAGCTGCCGATCTTGTCACGCATCATGGCCTTCATGTAGTGGGCGATGCGCGAGACGGCGAAGATGTACTGCAGCTGCGAGGACAGCACGGCGTTCGCATTGGCCGCGTCGCTGCCGTACTTGCGGCTTTTCTGCGCCGACTGCGCGCCGAAGAAGGCGGCGTACGCTGTGTTCTTGCAGTGCACGAGCGAGATGAAACCGAGGTCGCTCAATTCCTTTTCGCGGCGGTCGGTAATCGCCACTTCGGCCGGGCACTTCAGGGCGACGTCGCCTTCGTCCGTCCTGAAGGTGTGCGTCGGCAGGTCGTCCACCAGGCCGCCGCCCTCGACGCCGCGGATGGCGGCGCACCAGCCGAAGTCGGCGAAGGCGCGCGTCAGCTTGCTGCCGAACGCATACGCCGCGTTACACCACAGGTATTTCTGGTGGTCGCTGCCGTCGACTTCCTCGATATAGTTGAAGCCTTCGACGGTGGTGCCGTCGACGGGGTTGAACGGCAGGCGTCCGAGGAACCGGGGCAAGGTCAGGCCGACATAGCGCGCATCCTCGGATGCACGGAAGGCTTTCCATTTCGCGTATTCGATGGTGTCGAACACTTTCGCCAGGTCGCGCGGCTTGCCCAGGTCGCCGTAGGTTTCCAGGCCAAACAGTTCCGGCGCGGCCGAAGCGATGAATGGCGCATGCGCGGCCGCCGCGATGTGCGACATCTGCTCGATGAAATACATGTCTTCCGGCTGGCGCGAAATGGCGTAGTCGCCCAGCAGCGCCGCAAACGGCGCGCCGCCGAAGGTGCCGAATTCCTCCTCGTAGATCTTCTTGAACATGCTGCTCTGGTCGAATTCCAGCGCCGACTGGAAATCCTTCACCAGCTCGCGCCGGGTGGCGTTGAACATGCGGATCTGCAGGCGCGCGCCCGTGTCGGAATTGCCGACCAGGTAGTGCAGGCCGGTCCAGCTTTGCTCGAGCTGCTGGAACGGCGCCGTGTGCATGATTTCGCTGAGCTGCGCGGAAACCAGGCGGTCGATCTCGGCCACGCGCGCGTCCAGCGTGGCCGACAAACTGTGCGACACCAGCACCGTGCCATCGAGCACCTGCGCCACCAGTTCCGAGATCAGGTCGCGCGCGCGCGCATGCTCGGCGCCGGACTTGGCGACCCGGCTCTGCTCGACGATCTGGTCCAGCAAGTCCGCTTCCGCGCACGCCGCCGGGGCGCCCGCCTGCATTTCTGCCTGTGCGCTCATCTCAATCCTCCTGGCCGCGGCGTTGCGGCGCCAGGGCCGCCAGGCTGTCGGTATTGTTCAACACCTCCGTCAGCAAGTCTTCCAGCTTGTCGTTGCCGGCCAGCTTGTTGCGCAGGTCGGCCAGCTTGGTGCGCGCCTCGAGCAGCTTGCGCAAGGGTTCGACCTGGCGCACCACCGATTCCGGGCGAAAGTCGGCCATCGAGCGGAAGTGCAATTCGACGGGGAAGGTGCCGCTTTCCTCGCTGAGGCGGTTTTCCACGTCGAAGCGCGCCGCCGGCGCCACGCTGCCCAGCACCTCGTCGAAGTTATCCATGTCGATGGCGACGAACTTGCGGTCCTTCAGGCGCTTCTTTTCACTCTCGGCATTGCCGCCGAAGTCGCCCAGCACGCCCACCACGAAAGGCAGTTCCTTGTTCTCGATCGCGTCGCCGATCTCGACGTCATAGGTCATCTGCACGCGCGGCGCGCGCACTTCCTGCAGGCGCTTCTGCACACTGTCGGACTTGGCCATGTCATTTCCTTTGCAAAGTGTAGGGACGGCGCCGGATGCGCGCCGGGCAGGCGGGAAGTGCGGGAAGCGCTTATTTCAGGCCGCTGAACGGGTCGGCCGTGCTGCCGCCCTGCGGCGCCGTGTTTTTCGCCGCTGCCGGCGCGCCGGAGCCGCCCGCGCCGCGCTTGCCCGCCGCGGGACGCCTGGCCGGCGGCACCAGCACTTCCTCGCCGATGCTCACGCGCAGCAGCTTGGCCAGGTCCTGCGCTTCCGAACGCAGCGAGCCATTCAGGTTGTTTTGCCGCGACAGGTCGGCCAGGGCCTTGCCCGACAGGCGCAAGCCGCTGACGGCAACGATGCTGTTGGCGACCTTGTCCTCCGGGTCGCGCTCGAGCGCCTCGAGCGCATGGCCGATGGCGTTGCCGTACTGGCCGCGGTCGAATGTCATCTGCGCCATTTGCAGCCACGGCGCCTTGTCGGCCGGGAAGCTGACGCCGCCTTTTCTGAGCAAGGTCATGGCCCGCTCATACTGGCCCGCACGCGCGGCCGCATCGGCGTCGCCCATGACTTGCGCCAGGGTCGGCGCCACGGTCTGTTTGGGCGCCGGCTGCTCCGGCGTGGCGCAGGCGGCCAGCAGCAGGGCGCTGGCGAGGCAGGCAATTCGGCACATCGTGGTGGCTGGCTTCATCTGGGCACTCCTTCACGTGGAGGACGCTACCGCTGGGAACGATGGGCGGCGCCTTGGTGGAGGCCATTATTGATCGCCAGAATTTTTGCCAAATTGAGATTAATCAGCAAAGAAGAAGTTCCGCGCAGCGCTTGCCGGCAGCTGCATCTATGCTGATCTGACGCAGCATCTGCGTCGATCGCGGACGGACTTTGCGCCAACGCAAGCGGGTCGCTGGCGCATGCGATTAAATGGCGGCAACACCTTCTTTCCACACGTCATATTCTGCGAAGGCCGGCCCATGCGATCTCCTCATCCATTACGCCTGCCATCGTGGCGCCTGGCACTGTGGCCAGTCATTGTTCTGCTGCCGCTGGCCGGCTGCGCGGGCGGCGCCATCGGCACGCTGGCCAACGCGGCGCTGCAGATGACGGGCATGGCCAGGCCGGCACCGGAACTGCCCGACGCGCAAAAGCCGCCGCGCAATGTCAGCATCCGCCTGCACGCGGCGCAGCGCCTGAACACGGATGCGCAAGGCCGGCCGCTGGCGCTGGTGGCGCGCATCTACAAGCTGCGCCAGAACGCCACGTTCGAGCAGGCGCCGTATGACAGCTTCCTCGACGCCCAGCGTGAAAAGGCCGCGCTGGGCGCCGACCTGATGGACGTGAAGGAAGTGCTGCTGGTGCCCGGCCAGCGCTACGAAGTACAGGAAAAAGTCAGCAAGGAAGCGTATTTCATCGGCATCGTGGCGCTGTTCCGCGCGCCGGCCGCGCAGCGCTGGCGCGCCACCTTTGCCGCCGCCGATGCGGAGCGCGGCGGCATCACCGTCGGCCTGCATGCCTGCGCCCTGAGCGTGGACGGCGGCGCGGACGGCGCCATGGCGTCGCTGTCCGCGCTGCGCTGCCAGTAAGGCATTCCACCACTAGGGCATACCGAGAAGGAGGACGACATGGGCATGACAGCGAAAGTCTTGTGGGGCGTGGCGCAGATGGAATGGGATCTGGCGGCGCTGAAGACGGGCACCCTGCGCCTGCAGGCGCTGTCGGGCATCCCCGTGCGGCCCGACACCTGTTATTGTGCGCTGGGCAGCCGCGGCGTGCTGCATGAACAGATGTTCAAGGCGCAGTCGATTTCCGTGTCTGTGCCGGCCGGCATGCGCGAGCTGCAGCTCGAGCTGATCGCGGTGACGGCATGAGCCAGCTCATCGAACGACGCGCGGCACCATCGTTGCTGGGAGCACGCGGCCCCGCCCCTGCCGGTGCCGGCCGCCATGCGGGCAGCGCCCTGCTGGACCTGATGCACGAAGGTTTCTACATGCTGTTCCTGCTCAAGCATGGCTCGCTGCCCGGCGACGAGCAAAGCTTCATGGACCGCATCACGGCCTTCCTCGACGACTTCGAACGCGAAGCGAAAAGGCTGCGCGCCGATGGCGACGACATCGAGGCGGCCAAGTATGCGTTCTGCGCGGCTGTCGATGAAATCATCCTCGCTTCGCCATTCGTCCTGCGCAAGCAGTGGGAGCGGCGCCCGCTGCAGCTGCTGATCTTTGGCGACCAGCTGGCCGGCGAGCACTTCTTCGACCGCCTCGACGCGCTGCGCGGCAAGGGCGCCATGCGCGTGCAGGCGCTGCAGGTGTTCCACATGTGCCTGTTGCTGGGCTTCCAGGGCAAGTACGCGCTCGACGGCGGCGAAAAACTCAGCTACCTGACGGGGCGCCTGGGCGACGAGATCGCCCACATCAAGGGCAAGAGCCGCGGCTTCGCGCCGCGCGCCGAGCGTCCCGACCAGGTGGTCCACAAGCACCGCAGCGACGTGCCGCTGTGGGCCTTGACGAGCGTTTTCGCCCTGCTGGCCATCTGCGCCTACCTGGGCCTGAAGACGCATCTGACGCATGGCACGCAAGCGACGCTGGCCGCGTATGCGGACCTGGTGAAACTGGCGCCACGGCCTGCACACCTGACCATCACCCTGCCCTGAAGACGTCACAAAACCTGCTGCGCGTCGCGATGTGCGGCCTGCGATGCTCAATGACTGGGCGTCCCCGTGCATTCGCACATCTGCGCTTCTCGGGCAAACGGGGACGCCTGGCCTCTCATCCGCTCGCGACGGTTTTGCGAGGTGTCAACCCAAGCTATTGCGCAATCCTGAATTCGATACGCCGGTTGCGCGCGCGGCCGTCGGCCGTCGTGTTGGCAGCCACGGGACGGTCCGGTCCCTGGCCCGAGGCCAGCACCGCATCCGGCGCGATGCCCTTGGTCGCCAGGTAGCTGCGCACGGCGTCGGCGCGCGCCTGGCTCAGGGCCACGTTGCTGGCGCGCAGGCCCGTGTTGTCCGTGTGCCCGATCACTTCCACCTTGCGCTCCCTGAGCTTGCGCATGACGGCCGCCATTTCGTCGAGGATGGCCAGGCCCGCCGGCGTGATGGAGGCCTGGCCGCTGTCGAATTCGACGATGCGCTTGTCGAGCGTGGCGTCGAGCATGCCCTGCTCGGCCGCGCTGACGCGCAAGCCATTGTTGACGACATACGTGGGATTGAGGCTGGTGGCGATGTCGCTGGCGATCTGCTGGCGCTGCGCCTCGTTCGCCACTTCGCCGCGCACGCTGACGTTGTTGCCGTCGATGCTGATCTGCCCGCGCGAAATCAGCTTCAGATGCGGCGCGATCAGCTTGTGCACATGGGCGTTCCAGTTGGCCGGCACGGCCACGTTGCCGACGGCGATCTGGTCAACCACCCGCCCGGCGCCATACAGCTCGCGCAAACGGCCCAGCACGGCCGCCTTGGCCGCTTCGTCGGCGAGGGTGCCCGTCACCAGGACCTGCCCCGGCATGGGCGTGACAGGAGCCTGCGCCTGTACCTGGGCGCGGCAGGGAGCGGCGGCGGCCAGCAGCACGAGGAAGAGCAGCGTTGGTTTCATCGCAATCCTTCAGGCAAAGGTGCCGGCAAACAGGGCGCAGGCCGAGCGCAGCGACAGCTGCTCCTGCTGCAGGCAGGCGGATAGCTGGCGCAGCGCCGGGTCCTGCTCCAGCTGCTCCTCGACCCAGTCCAGCTGGTCGAACACCACCAGCCGCTCGCTGGCCGCCTGCGGGTCGATCAGTGCATGCAAGCCATGCGGGTCGGCGCCGCCAAAACCGATCACCAGCACGGGCACCTCGTCGAGATGGGCGAAGAACAGCGCCAGTTCGAAGTCGCCGTGGCGCAGGAAGGGGGCGACCAGGTGCAGCCAGAAGCTGGCCACCAGTTCGCGCTCACGCACCGCCTGCGGCAGCGGCAGCACCAGGCTTTTTTCCAGGCGCGGCCCGCTGCTGTGTCGTACCGGCTGCAGCAGCAGGCCCAGGCCCAGCAGCAGTTCGCGCACCGTCACGGGAAACGCGGGCGAGGCCAGCATGGCTTGCAGCCCGTGCAGGGTCTGCGCCTGCAGGAAGGCCGACAATTGCGCCGCATGACCGGCGGCGGCCGTCTCGACATCCACCACATCGCCGGCCAGCGCCAGCAGCGCCGATGCCGGTTCGGCGCTGGCCACGATGCCCTGCGACAGCTGCTCGACGCGCTGCCACAACGGCGCCAGCACCAGCGGACTGCAGGCGACGAAGGCGTCGGCGTCGTCGACCTCCAGCGCGCCCATGGCCATGAAGGGAAAGCGCCGCTGCGACTGGTCGCTGCTCGCTTCCAGGCGCCCGGCGATGGCGCGCCGGCTGCGCGTGCCGACAAAGGCAAAGCGCAGCGGCGGCAAGGCGTCGTAATTGAGCTTCCAGCGCGGCGCGGCCGTCAGCGCGTTCATCACCTGCGCCAGCCAGTCGTCGAGCAGCTGCACCAGCGCGTGGTTGTCGCAGGCCTTGATAAAGTCGCCGCGCGCGGGGATCTTGCCAAAGTAGCCGAGGCGCACCTGCTGCGGCCCGCGCCTCATGGCGCCACCCCGCTTGCCACCGCGGGCACGTCGGCCGCGGCGATGGCCTGCGCCGCCACAGGCGGGGCCACAGGAAGGACTACCGGAGGGGCCGCAGCCCCGACGATGGTCTCGGGCAGCTGCATGCCGCGAAAGCCCTGCTCCTGCGGCCCGCTGTTCGCGCCCGCCCCTGTCGTCTCGGCGCTGCTGGTGATTTTCAGGTCGAGCGCCACGGCGACGTCGCCGCGCGTCCAGCGCAGCTCGAACACGCCGCCGTCCTTGCGCTTCTTGGCTGCCGCGTCGATCATGCGCTTCAGGCCGAACTGGCCCGGCTCGTTGAACAGTTCCACCGTGCGCCCGTCGAAGGTGACGGCCGTGATGCGCGCTCCCTGCGTGCCCGCCGCGCCCTGCGGGCCGGGATGCACCATGTTGGTCCACTGCGCCGGCGTATTGCGGTAGCGCAGCTGCTGGCCGTCGATCTCCAGCGTGTATTCCAGCGTGCCCGGCGCCGGCGACGGCTGGATCTGGAACACGGTCTGCGCCGCCGTCGACGTGGCCGCCACGCCGCCCGCGCCCAGCGGCGCGATCCAGCCGGGGAAGCGCGCCACCACCTGCGGCGACAGGCTGATGCCCATGTCGGCCCAGGTGCGCGGCGCCAGCACGTCGCCGCGCCGCACCACCAGCGGCCCCATGGAAGTCGTGACGAATTTCGCCACCAGCCCTTCCGGGCCGAAGAACTGGCCGATCTCCAGGCTGCTCGCCTCGATGCGCGCGGCGGGCGCGAATGGATACTTGTGGGCCAGCGACTTCTGGAACGGTTCATACACCTGCGCCACCCAGGTCTTGTTGAGGTCCAGTTCGGCCGGCGCCACGATGACGGCGAAGGTCTGCATCAGCGGGTGCACGAGGATGGGGCGGATGGCCTGCTTTTGCGCATCGCTCATCCCCGTGAGCATCTGCTCGTCGACCAGTTTCAGCGCGTCGGCCAGCTCGGAGCCGCCGCCCTCGAGCGTCTGCTGCATGAACTGGCGCGCGCCCGGCCCGGCGTCGCCCTGGTTCTTCAGCAGGTTCAAGCGGCTGCGCAGTTTCGACAGCGCCTCCAGGTAGGCGCGCATCAGCGAGGCATTGCTGTCCCTGGCCGCCACAAGCTTGGCGACGCCGGCAAATTCGCGCCCCACGGGCCCCATCGGCTTGTCCAGGCGGGCCGGGTCAGCCTGCGCGTTCAGGCCAGGGTTCGACGTCAGCTGCGATGGCGCGCGGCGCAGCACGGTCTCCTTGAACCAGGCGATGATGCCCCGCTCGGCCGTGCGCAGCTGCGCATTCTGCAGGGTCGGATTGTCCCACGAGGTTTCATCGTAAATGGTCGTCAGCAGCCTGGCGATCGGCGACGCCTGCGGGTCGCCCAGGCGGTTCATGGCCTGCACGGCGCCATCGAAGCCTTTCAGGTCGGCGACGGCCACGCCCTGCACGAACTTTTGCCACTCGCGCGCGTAGTCGGCCTTGTACAGCGCCACGAGGTTTTTCTCGATCTGTTCCGGACTGCCTTCCAGCGTCAGGTCGTCGGTGGAGGCGCTCTTCAGCACCCAGTCCGCGCTTTGCAGCTCACGGTTGGCGGCGTCGCGGAACGCGCCCTCGACGAACTTTTCCCACGCCTGGCGCGTGTAGGCGCCCGACACCGCATGGCTGCCAGCCAGCAGCGCCTGGTCCTGCTCGCCGACGATGCGCGCCACCGTCATGCCGGGAAAGCGCGTCGCGGCGCGTGCGCGAATGTCGGCATACACGCGCTCGCGCGCCGGCATGCCGCGCACGACGCGGCGCAGGTTCTCGCGCGCCTGGTCAACCAGCGCCAGCTTTTGCTCGATGCGCGGCCACGACGGGTCGCCGATCTGCGCCAGGTAAAACGTCAGCAGCCGCTCGGCGCTGCGTATCATCTGCTCGCGCGGCATGGCGCCCCGGTTGCCTTCCAGCCAGCCGCGCCAGAAGCGCGTCATCTGGTCGTTCAGGTGACTGCTTTCCGCATGCGTCTTATCGGCCAGCATCAGATAGGTTTTCAGCGCGTTATAGGCGTCTTCCACGTTCGTCGCGCTGGCCGCCTGGTACTGGACGCCGCGCGGCGCGGCAGCCGTTGCGGCCGGCGGCATGGCGGCCGGCGTTTGCGGCGTGCGCGCGGCCGGCTGCAGCTGGTCGGCGCTGGCGTTCATCTCCGCCAGCAAGGCTTCCAGGCCGGCCGTCACCGGCGCCAGCATGACGTGGCGCGCGCCGGCGAAATACTCTTCGCGCAGCTTGCGCTCGAGCAGCTCGCCCTGGTACAGGCCCATGCGCAGGGACCACGGCCGCTGCGTGCGGTATGCTTCCAGCTGCTCGATGCGGTCCTGCAAGATGTCGAGCGCCTCGAGGCGCGATTGCAGGTCCAGCCGCTGCTCCTGCAGCTTCAGCACTTTGTTTAAATCGGCCTCGACATTGACCACCAGTTGCCGGTTGCCCAGGTAAGACCAGCTCCAGCCCCCCAGGCAGGCACCCAGGGTGACGGTGGCCGTGAAGAACACGGCATACTTGAAACGCAGCCTGGCGCGGCTCGCATAGTTGGCCACCAGGTGCTTGTCGGCAAAGATCACCTTGCGGAACAGGTCGAGCAGGAAATAGCCATGCTGGCGCGCGCCCGATGGCGCCGCGGCCGGGGCCGGCGTGAAGGCCAGGTCGAAGCGGCGCGCCACCCGCTGCCGCGAGGCGCTGACGGGTTCGCCCTCCTGCAGCGCGCTGGTCAAATAAAAGCCGCGGAACACGGGCTGGAACTGGAAGGGATTTTCCTCGAACAGGGTGGCGATGAAGGCGCGCAAGGCCGGCTTGATGGCGGCGAACTCGAGCGGAAAAGTAAACACCCCGGGCGCCATCGCCTTGCGCTGCCGGTGCGCCATGTTGGCCAGGCTCAGTTCCGTCAAGCCATCGTGCAATTCATCGAAACTCTGGTCGAAAAAGCTCAGCAATTCCGAGGTCGGCAACTTGCGCCGGTAGGGCATGGTGGCGCCCCAGACGCGCTCGCGCTCGCTGCGTTCGGCTTCGGCGAAAAATTCGCCGAAGCCGGCGATCAGGTCCGCCTTGGTAAACACGATGTACAGGGGCGCGAATACTTCCAGGCGCTCGATGACGTCCTGCACGCGCTTGCGCAGGCTGCGCGCCAGCTGCATGCCGACATCGGGATCGCCGCCCAGCTCGGCGATGCTGACGGCGATGAGGATGCCGTTGACGGGCGCCTTGCGCCGGTATTTTTTCAGCAGGTCGAGAAAGCCGAACCACTCGCCGCGGTGCTCGTCGACGACAGAGTAGCGGCCGGCCGTGTCGAGCACGATGCCATCGGTGGTGAAAAACCAGTCGCAGTTGCGGGTGCCGCCCACGCCTTGCACGATCTTGCCGTCGGCGAAAGGAAATTGCAGGCCCGAATGCAGGATGGCGCTGCTCTTGCCGGCGGCCGGATTGCCGATGATCATGTACCACGGCAATTCATACAGGGCGGCGGCGCCCGACTTGAGCCCCAGCCTGGAACTCTTGATGGTGTCGATGGCGGCCAGCATGCCCGTGCGCACGGCGTCGAGTTCGCCATTTTGCGGACTGGTCGCCGTAGCAGCCTCGGCGGCGGCGATCTCGGCCTGGTTGAGGATGGCCTGGCCCAGCGCCTGCGCATCGCGCCGCGCGCGCCGGCGGCGCCACAGCCAGGCGCCCAGCCAGGCCAGCGCCGTCAGCAACAGCAAGGCCAGGGCCCAGACCAGCGCCACTTCCAGTACCTCGGCGCCCAGGTACAGGAAGGCGGCCAGCGCCACGAAACCGAGGATGGTCAGATTGCGGCTGTCGGTGAGGAAATACCAGATGCGTCGCGGCATGGTGAGCCCAGGGTGAGGTCGCACAGCGGAAATGGCGCCGCCGCGAAACCAGGCGGACCCGAACCATGCTGACAGCAATGGTGCCGGACTTTGTTGATAAAGGACAAGTATCGGCAGGCCGCCAGCGGTGCATGGCGCGGCGCCCTTGATGCTGCGCAAGCATGCTTACGCCTGTGAAATCTCGGCCTGCGCGCGGCGCTAGAATGGCTGCGCCGCCTACTTGCCCAGCACGCGGGGCTGCGGTAATTCCGTATGACCGAAATCCATCATGGTCCAGCGCCCGCCCCAGCGCAGGCCCACCGATTCGGCCGTCACGCCATACAGGCGATAGCCGCGCATGGCCCAGGCATTTTTTTCAGAAATGATGAGCTTTCCTTCATGCATGAACGCGCAATCGGCAGCCAGGCCGTACTGGTGATAGCTTTGAAACGCACGGGCATTCGTCACGTGCGGGCCGGCCGCCGCCAGCTGGTCCTGGCGCGCCGGGCTGCGGTAGCCTTCCAGCAAGACCATATCGTAGCCATGCACGTCCTTCATGATCTTGAAGACCAGCAGCAGGCGCTGCGCATAGTCGTGGTCGAGCAGCTGCCAGTTGCGGCTGGCGCCGCCGAGCAGCGGACGCAGCTGCGTCACCTCCGCCGTGGAAAACAGCAGCGGCGGCAAGGTGGGCGGCGGCACCAGCTGCTCGCCCCTGAGCAAGTCGCTGACCTGGTCGTTGATGGCGTGTTGCCTGTCCGCATAGCCGCGCAGGACGATGCGCTCGCTGGACAGCCAGGCCAGCAGCGGCGGCGCGACGATCAGCAGGCCGCCCGCCAGCGACAGCCAGCGGTGGCGCGACAGCAGCTGCCAGCCACCGGCCAGCCCGGACCCCGTGTGCCGCTGCAGGCGCTGCCATTGCGCCCCGCCACCACGGTTCAGGCGTTGCGCGCGTCGCTGCACGCGCCAGCCCAGGTTGACCACGGCGTGCAGCACGATAGCGCGGCCGCCGGGAAACAGCAGCAGCCAGCAGGCGAAGCAAGCCAGCAGGAAATACATCAGGACCAGGGCGACGAACATGGGGCGCTCCGTGACAGGCATCGGCGAGGGACCGGACAGCATTGCCCGGCGGTATCGCTAGATCGTATGCGCCCGCGGCCCGCATGAGCGCGGTTTACATCAAGTTCGATCCAATTCGGAGGTGATATTTTGTCTTTACTGAAAACCGGGGACGGCACGGCGCGCGGACCCAGGCTGCTGGCCGAGGGCGGTACGCCCGCCACGCAAGCCGGAGACAACCGCATCCTGTCCCGGCTCGAACATGGGGGTGCCGCCACGACCGTGCCCGCTGCGCGCTGGCATCCCGGCTGGCGCTACTGGGCCGGTGCCGGCGCCGGCGCGACGCTCCTCCTCCTGGCCGCGCTCGCGCATGAGCCCGTCAGTCCGCCCGTACGCCCGGTGTCCGCGCCGGCCGTGGCGACGGCGGTCGCCGGCGCGCCTTCCCTGCCCCCGCCTGCGGTGCAGCAAGCGGCCGCGCCGCAGGCCGCCACCATCGTCAATGAAGCGATGCTGACGCTGCCGACGATACCGCCGCTGGCCGTGGCGGCGTCCCCTGCCGCGAGCGCGCCGCGCAAGGCGCCGGCCGCCACGCGCCAGCCAGCGTCCCGGCCTGCGGCAACCGCACCGGGCGACAGCGATGTCGCCTTGCTGACGGCCATGGTGGCCCATGCGCACCGGCAGGCAGGCACGCCAACGGCGGCGCGCGACGTGGTGCTGCGTGGCGAGGACGGGGGAACGGCAGGCTTGCTGCAGCGCTGCAAGCAGCTGGGCATGATCGAGGGCATGCTGTGCCGCTCGCGCATCTGCTCGGGGCGCTGGGACAGCGATCCCGCCTGCCATTGACGGCGATGGCGCTGTCGCCGCGCCAGCCGTCGCACAGGCGCTCTCAGGCGCGTTCGGACACTTCGATCAGGTTGCCGTCGGGGTCGCGCAGGTAGACGGAACGGATGGGCCAGTTGGCGCCCGTGCGGGCCACCGGGCCCTCCTCGATGGCCACGCCCAGGCTGGCCAGGTGGGCGATGAAGGCATCGAGCGGCACGGCGGCGATGAAGCACAGGTCCAGCGCGCCGGGCGTCGGCAGTTCCGCCTTGGGCAGGAATTCCCTGCCCGCTTCGTGCAGGTTGATTTTCTGCGCGCCGAACTTGAACGCGTGGCGCCCGGCGCCAAAGGTTTCCAGCCGCATGCCCAGCACGCGCGTATAGAAATCGATGCACGCCGCCTTGTCGCGGGTCGTCAGTACCAGGTGGTCCAGGTGGGAAATCATCATGTCCTCGGGTGATGGGACGCCTCCAGGCGGCCACGCAAAAAGCCTTCCATCAGCGCCAGCAGCGCTTGCGGCTGCTCCTGGTGCGGCGTGTGGCCGCACTGCTCGACCATGGCCGGCATGGCGTTCAGCGCCTGCGCCACGATGGCGTCGACCTGGGCCGCGCTGCCATACTGGTCTTCACTGCCCTGTACCACCAGCGCCGGGCACTCGACGGACGGCAGCAGGTATTCGATGTTCCAGAACTGGAAACCATAGCTGAGCCAAGTCTCGGACCAGGCCTTGAAGATGGTCTCCGTCTTGTCCCCGTGGTATTTCGCCAGCGCGCGCAGCTTGCCGGCGCCGAACGCCGCGTCGGCCGTGCGGATACCGTCGAGCGTCATGCCTTCGACGAACACGTGCGCCGCCTCGGTGATGATGCCGCGCAAGCGTGGCGGCTGCTGCGCCGCATAGATCAGGGCGATGCTGCCGCCATCGGAGTGGCCGATGAGGAAATGATCCTGTCCCGGAATCAGGGCGGCCAGCACCTGCGGCAACTCGCGCAGCGCATAGTCGTGCAAATAATGGATCTGGCGGCGCAAGGTCAGCGGCGACGACTGTCCGTAGCCGAGGCGGTCATACAGCAAGCCGCGGCAGCCCGTGGCCTGGCACAGCTGCGCCGGAAAATCCTTCCACATCGCGCAGCAACCGAGTCCCTCGTGCAGGAAGACCAGGCAGGGCTTGGCAGGGTCGCCATCGATCAGCTCATAGTAGACATCGTCTTCGGTGTTCAGGTTCAGTATCGGCATAGGCTAGGCTCGCAACGGTTTACGCATGACAGGACAAGCTGGACTATTGTGCCATCGTCCTGTCCGGCACGCCTGCGGCCCGCATAAAAATAGCCTGCAAGAAAAGACATCGGGAACTGCCTGCAAGGTCTTTGCGCCAGCACAAGTTCACGCTGTTTTTCTCGTCGCCAGCAGCCCTTAGTCTCTGTGCGCACGCCTAAAATGGATAACTCCAACAGCATGGAGCAGGCGGCTACCTTATCAGCCAGGACGTGACACTGGCCGTCACGGCAGCAGATACGGCGTCCGGCCGCGCAACGACAGGCGCGGCGTCCAAACTATCGATCAGGAGTACATCATGGAAATGAAAGTAGAACACCGCACCGGCAGCAACCTGGCACTGGAAGAAACCGATGCGCCGACGGAGCAGGAAGGCAAGAGTGCAAAAGGCGCGGCAGCACAGGATCTCAACCTGAGCCCCGCCGCCTTCACCACCTACTACACGTGGACCGCCAATGGCGTGCATCCTTCGGTCAACTTCGCCAATGCCAACGTGAAGGCCAATTCGCGCGTCTTCCTCAATATCAGCGAGTATGCAGCGAATGCGCAAGACCGTTTTATCGGTGCAGCCCGCATGGCCGTGTACAACATCGCCCCGTATAACGGCGGCTTCCGTGCCTGGGTGGATATCTCGTGGGGCAGCCCGCTCAAGATCCGTTTCGACGTGTTTGTCGATCCCTGATCCGGGAAGCATGCAGCGAGTCCCGGCCGCCGGCAGGCAGACAGGCATCGCGTAGTCGTCATGCATTGAAGGGATGGACTGCGTGAACGGGAAACCGTGCGCACATGACAAAAGGGCCACGTGTTGCCACGTGGCCCTTTGCTACTGCTTGTTCTGGCTCCCCGACCTGGACTCGAACCAGGGACCTGCGGATTAACAGTCCGTCGCTCTACCAACTGAGCTATCAGGGAAAGGAGGCCGAATTATATACGTCAAAATTTCCCATGTCTAGTTGCAATCGGCATGCTGGCAAAAAACATGGCGCCAGCGGCGCCCAGAGCACGGCAGGTTCCGCCACGCCCGCCGCACGCCGGGCATGGCGGCAGCGCGTCCGGCAGCGAGCAGCCATCGGACTCTGGCGGCGAAGACCCAGCCCCAGGCAAGCAAATACCCCCGCAGCGGGCAAAGGCCAGAATGCGGCTGGAAGGCGGCGGATCGGCAAAATGACGGTGAGGTAAAGCGTCAGGGGCGCCAGGATCAACGGCTGGATAAGGGCTGCGGAAAAGTGACGGCGGCGAGGCAGCTGCGGGAAAACAGCTGAAAAGCAGCCGAAAAGGAGTTGAAAAACGGCGGAAAAACGGTGGCCGGCATATCCGCACCCGCCCTCAAGCTGCGCCTGCACGGTGTGCTGGCGCGGCACGCTTACGCCATACGGAGCAAGCATCGGAGCAAGCGTGCGCAACACGGCCGGGCCACTGCCGGGGTCGTCTGCGCACCGCGACGCAAGATAGTAGAATAGCCTGGCCTTCGCAGCACGGAAGGCGCTGAACGGCATGCCGGCGGCTGGGGCCTGATCCACGCTGCCGCGCTGGCATGCGCTTGCAAGGTTCATCCTTGTCCCTGGCCGACTGTTCTCACCTGACATGACCGACGAATCAAGCGCACCCGCAATGGACAAGCCCGGCAGCGGCGACAGCTCGCCCGAGATCGCCGGGCATATCGCGGCGGCCATCGTGGCGCGCCAGCTGCCGCCCGGCACCCGGCTGCGCGAAGAGGCGCTGTGCCGGCTGTATGGCGTCAGCCGCACGAAGATCCGCGCCGCCCTGCTGATCCTGTCGAAAGACAAACTGATACGCATGGTGCCCGACAAGGGCGCCTTCGTCAGCCAGCCCAGCGAGGCGGAGGCGCGCGACATTTTCGCCGCGCGGCGCATCGTCGAGGCGGGCGTGGCGCGCGCCTTCGTCGCGCGGGCCAAGCCTGCCGACTACAGGATGCTGGAGCGGCACCTGAAGGCGGAGCGCCTGGCGCTGGCCCAGGCCACGCCGCTGCGTTCGCAACTGCTGGGCGACTTCCACGTGCTGCTGGCCGACATCGCCGGCAATGCCGTCCTGCGCGATATCGTGCGCGAACTGGTGGGGCGCAGCTCCCTCATCACCATGCTGTACCAGTCCAGCCACGACGCGGCCTGCTCGTGCGACGAACATGGCCGCTTTCTCGAGGCGGCGCGCAGCGGCGACGCGGACCTGGCGACGCGCCTGATGCTGGAGCACCTGACGCATGTGGAGGCGGCATTGCGCTTCGACGGCAGCGCCGGCGGTGACAGGAAAGACCTGGTGGCGGCCCTGCTGATGTGAATGCCCGCGCCAACGGCAAAGGCCGCCGGTGCTGCTGCACTGGCGGCCTTTTTTATGCCGGGGCCATGCACGCGCCGGCGAACCGGCTATTCGCCCAGATAAATGAACTTGAACAGGAAGATGGCCGCGATGATGTAAGCCACCACCGACACTTGTTTGCCCTTGCCCGTCAACAGTTTCAATACGGCGTAGGTGATGAAGCCAAAGGCCACGCCGCTGGCCACGGAATAGGTAAATGGCATCATCAGCGCCGTGATGGCGGCCGGAATGCTTTCCGTGCTGTCATCCCAGTCGATGAAGGTCAGTTCGCGCAGCATCAAACAAGCCACGTACAGCAGCGCGGGCGCCGTCGCGTACGGCGGCACCGTGTGCGCCAGCGGGGCGAAGAACAGGCTGCCCAGGAACAGCAGCGCAACGGCCACGGCCGTCAAGCCCGTGCGGCCGCCCGCCTGCACACCGGCCGCGCTTTCCACGAAGGCCGTGGTGCTCGACGTGCCCAGGCAGGCGCCGGCAGCGATCGCCGTGCTGTCGGCCAGCAAGGCCTTGTTCATGCGCTCCATCTTGCCGTCTTTCAACAAGCCGGCACGGTTGGCTACGCCCATCAGGGTGCCTGTCGCGTCAAACAGTTCTACCAGGAAAAACACCAGCACCACGTTGACGATGCCGATCGACAGCGCGCCCATGATGTCGAGCTTGAACAGGGTCGGCTCGATGGCGGGCGGCGTCGAGACGATGCCGTTGAACTGGTTGCCGCCGAAGAAGAAGCTGGCGACGGTGATGGCAAGAATGCCGATCAGGATGGCGCCCGGCACTTTCAGGCGGTCCAGCGCGACGATGATGAAGAAACCGAGGATGGCCAGGATGGGCGCCGCCTGGTGCAAGTCGCCCAGGGCGATGATGGTGGCCGGATTCGACACCACCACGCCGGCGCTTTTCAGCGAAATGATCGCCAGGAACAGGCCGATACCGACGGTAATCGCCGTGCGCAGCGCGGGCGGGATGCTGTTGATGATCATCTCGCGCACCTTGAACAGGCTGACCAGGATGAACAGGCAACCGGAAATGAAGACGGCGCCCAGCGCCACTTCCCAGCTCATGCCCATGCCCTTGACCACGGTGTACGAAAAATACGCGTTCAAGCCCATGCCCGGCGCCAGCGCGATCGGGTAATTCGCGTACAGGCCCATGATCAGGGTGCCGATGGCGGCCGCCAGGCAGGTGGCGACGAAGACGGAGTCTTTCGGCATGCCGGCGTCGCCGAGGATGGACGGGTTGACGAAGATGATGTAGGCCATCGTCAGGAATGTGGTCAGGCCGGCCAGCAGCTCCGTGCGCACATTGGTCCCGTTGTCCTTCAATTTGAAATAGCGTTCCAGGAACTGCATGATTAACCCCTTGTTTTGGTAAAACCGGGCGCCGGCTGGTGGCCGGTGCGCCTCTTTTTATTGCCACTCTTGCTGAATGTACGCCTACTTTCCCGCCGCGCCGGCCGGCTTGAACGCCCACCAGCGGCTGCCCGCAAAATTCCAGACCAGTCCGATGCCCGTCGCCAGCACCTGCGCCAGCCAGTAATACCAGCCCAGCTGGTGCACCAGCAGCCACATCAGCCCCGTATTGATGCACCAGCCGATGCCCAGCAAGGTGAAATACTTGCTGGCCGCTTCGCCGTGCCCCTTGTCACTTTTAAAAGTAAAAAAGTAATTGAGGATGTAGTTGACGACGGAACCGAGGATGTAGCCGATGCCGGAAGCGGCGGCGGCGCTGATGCCAGCCCATTCCACGCCGCCCCACAGCACGCTGTATTGCACGGCCGTGCCGGAAGCGCCGACGGCGGCGAAACGTAAAAATTGGTGATGCAGGGAATGGGACATTGTCAATTTTAAAATGAGGCGAAAACAATCGCCAGGATCGGGCCAGAATAAAAAATGGCTACGATTGCTCGTAACCATTTTTCAGCCTGCATTTTACTGCAAGTTGCGCCCAACGCTCATATTCCGCGCCGTTTCTCCCCCGCTCCGGCGCTCAAGCATTGCGCTGGCGGCGCCGGCGCAGCCACACGAACAGCGCGATCAGCAGCAAGATGCCCACCACGCCGCCCGGCAGCATGAACGGCTGCATGCGCGCCAGCACGGGCTTGTCGCCGCCGCTGCGCGCCTGCGCCACGTAGGCGGGCGTCACCGTCACGTCCGGGTTGCCGTACTGCTTCAGCACGTAGTTGGCGATCGACGCGATCTGCTCGTCCGTCAACGGCTGCACGTACGAACGCCGGTCGAAACGGGGCATGAACGCTTCGTGCTCTTCACCCTCGATCTTGCGCTCGACGCCGAACAGGATGGCCGACACCAGATTCGCCGGCGTGGCGCCGCCCGTGGCCGTATTGTGGAACAGGGCCGGATAGGCCTGGCCCGTGCTGCCGGCGCCGCTGGCCGAATGGCAGCTGGCGCAATAGCCGGAAAACAGCACGGCGCCGCTGTTCAGCGAATGGTGCTCGGTGGAACTGGCCGTGCCGCGCAGCACGGCTTCCTCGCTGGCCGCGCTGCCGTAGCTGAAGGCGGCCCTGGCCTGCCCCGGCGCGCGCACGGGCGGCACCGTGCGCAGCCACGCGACGATGGCGGCCACGTCGTCGTCGCGCAGGAATTGCAGGCTGTTCTGGATGGCTTCGGCCATGCCGCCCGCCGCCTGGCCCTTGCCTTCCACGTGACCCGTCTTCAGGTAAGCCGTGAGTTCCGCATCCGTCCAGGCGCCGATGCCGCTGACCTTGTCCGACGTGATGTTGGGCGCATGCCAGGAACCGAGCGCAGCGCCGGCCAGGCTCTGGCTGCCCACTTCGGCCATCAGCATATTGCGCGGCGTGTGGCAGGCGCTGCAGTGCGCCAGCCCTTCGGCCAGGTAGGCGCCGCGGTTGATCTGCGCGCTCTTGCCCGGATCGGGCACGAAGCGCTTATTGTCGAGGAACAAGGTATTCCAGCCCAGCATGGACAGGCGCACATTGAACGGGAATGGCAGGGCCGTCTGGCGCGCCGGCTCGTCGACCGGCTGGACGGCCTGCATGAAGTAGTAATACAGGTCGCCCACGTCCGCATCCGTCAGCTGCGCGTAGCTGGTGTAGGGCATGGCCGGATACAGGTGGCTGCCGTCGGCCCGCACGCCTTCGCGCAGCGCGCGCGCAAACTCGGCCTCGCTGTAGTGGCCGATGCCGCCTTTTTTCGACGGCGTGATATTCGTCGCGTAAATCGTGCCCAGCGGCGAGTCGATGGCGTAGCCGCCTGCATACGGCTTGCCGCCGGCGGCCGTATGGCACGCCATGCAGTCGGCGGCGATGGCCAGGTAGCGCCCGCGCTCCAGGCGCGCATCGGGGCCGGCGGCAGCGACTGCAGCAGGCGCGGCCGGACGGTCCGGCGTCAGGGTGACGGGCGGCGCCGAGGCCGGCACGGATGCGGGCACGGCAGCGATGGCGCCGCCGGCCAGCAACGCCAGGCCGAGGACAAAGGAGAGGTGCAGAGGCAGGCGGCGCATCATGCGGCCTCCCTTGCCAGCGTACGGGCGATGTCGTCGGCCGCGCGCAAGCCGAGCGCGGCCATGCTGAGGGTCGTGTTGACAACGCTGGCCGACGGCATGGCGCCGCCGCCGGGCAGCCACAGGTTGGCGTGGTCGTGCGCGCGGCAATTGCCGTCGACGACGGAATCGGCGCGGTTCGAACCCATGATCACGCCACCCATGATGTGGTTATTCGCGTTCAGGCTGCTGGTGATGTTGAACTCGACGGCACCGAACAGCTTGCCGATGTGCTCGAGCTGCGCGTGCGCGGCCTTGGCGCCATTGCGCACATAGTCGCCCACGTCGTAATAAATGTCGGGACAGGCCAGGCCCAGCGGGTCCTTGCGCGTCTTGCTCAAGGTCAAGCGATTATGCGCTTCGGGCAAGGGTTCCAGGCTGATCGACAAGTCCACGCCGAACGCGGCGCGGCGGCGGATCTCGTCATCGAGGTCCTTGCCCACCAGGCCCAGTTTCAGCGACTGCTGGGTAGCAGGCCCGACCCTGGTGATATTGTTCAGGATCATCTTGTTGGCCGAATACTGCGCGCGGAAGGCGCCGTCGCGCGGCCCCACCAGGCAGCTGCTCTGCGCCGGACCGCGGCCCGTCCAGATCGGCTCATTGGCGAGGAAGGTACAGTGGAAACCGGAATGGTCCATCATGTTGCGGCCCACCTGGTCGGAACTGTTGGCGATGCCGTTCGGATTATTCTGGTTGGCCGCCAGCAGCAGCAAACGCGGCGTCTCGATGCCGTTGCAGGCGATGACGAAGGCCTTGCCCGTCGCCATGTGCGACTGTTTCTTGGCGTCATACCAGTGCACGGCCGTCACGCGGTTGTTCTGGTCCGTGTCGATGCGGTAGACGACGGCCTCGGCCAGCACGCCCGCGCCTTTCAGCTCGGCCCGTTCCACGTGGTGGATGCCGTTGTACATGGCGCCGATGGGGCAGATCGGCTGGCAATTATTATTGCCGCAGCAAGTGGGACGGCCCTGCCACGGACGCGTCGAGCGCCCTTGCGGAATCGGCACGGAACGGTAGCCGTGCGGGTTGACCACTTCGGCGAAGCGCTTGTCGCCATAGCCCCAGGGCACCATGTCCATCGGGTACGGCGCGCTGCGTTCGCTGGGCGACTGCAGGGCAGGATCGTTGGGACCGGCCACGCCCATTTCCTGCTCGGCGCGGCAATAGTACGGTTCCAGCTCGTCATAGGAAATGGCCCAGTCGCGCCCTACCCCGTAATCGCTTTTCATGCGCATGTCCGACGGCAGGTGGCGCCAGCACGACGCGGCCCAGTGCCAGGTGGTGCCGCCCACCGTGCGCAGATAGCCCTGCTGGAAACTGCTGCCGCTGGGGCCGGACAATTCCACGTAGTTATTCTTCGGAAAATACAGGGGCGCGGGCGCGTTGTCCGCCTGCGGATACAGGCCCTGGAAGTCGGAACCGACGCGGTTCTCGAACGGCATGTTGCGCCAGTTTTCCACGGCTTGCCCCCGCTCGATGCGCAGGCCTGCTTCCAGCATGATCACGGAATGGCCTTGCGCGGCCAGCTGGTCGGCCATCATGGCGCCGACCACGCCGCTACCGACGATGACGACATCGGCGACGACGTCGCCATTACTCTTGAATTGGGGAGATTTCATTTTGCTTGCTTGCCTTTCGGTTCGGGAGTGCCGGTGGTGGCCGGGGCGGGCACGGGTTTCGGCGCCACGGGGGCGGCAACGCGCACGGCCGGCGGCGCCTTCAGCCACCACAGGGGGCCGTAATTGCAATACGTGGGCACCACTTGCCCATCGGCCACCGTGCGGTACATCAGTGCTTCCGCATACGCGACGACGATGGACTGCGTGCCCTGCGCCGCGTTGCCGGCCACGGTGCCCGTGTACCAGGCGGCGACGATGGCCAGTGCCAGCTCGCGCAAGCGCTCGTCGGCGGCGGTGGCGGTGGCGGCGGCCAGCAGGGTTTTCGCTTCCTGGCCCGTGACGAGCAGCGCGCCCAGGCGCGGCAAGTGGTCGGCAAAGCCGGGCACATTCGTGCGCATGGCTTGCTCGATGCGCGCCGCCGTGCCGACGGACAAATCGCGGTGCCCGGTGATCGTCTGCGACAGCGTGTAGAACAGCATGCTGCCCGGCGCCAGGCCGGCGGCAGGCGCGCTGGCCGGCGCCGGCATGGCGGCGAACAATGGATTGCTCCAGAAACCGGCCTGCGCCAATAAGGCGGCCAGGCCGATCAGGGCGTGGCGACGGCTGATTCTGGAAATGGAGGGGGATGCTGCAGATGGTTCGCTGCCTGGATGGTTCATGAGACGAGACTCCCGCAAGACTTGTTGTTTTGTTGACTTGGATGGTTGCGTTAAATCACATTTGAGCAAATGCAATTCGTTTCGTCATTATCCTACATAAGTAAATTGTTTGCCAATGTAGTATTACTACCGGGAGCTAGCCTCGATGCTTCGCGCAACAATCACGGCGCTTGGCGCAGACGCCGCATCGACCTCATGCACGGCGCCGCAGCATGGCAGGGATACGGACGGAATGCAGGCTGCGTCCTTGAAATGATTGCAAGTCCGCTTAAAACTTGGCAGCATAGCAAAGATATACGCCTGTTAATGTGTAGCACTTGCAAGAACATACCGGAGCATCGATGCACACCCTGCCGTTTTCCGCCCTCGCCAGCTTGCCCGCCCCGTATCGATTGCGCGCCCAGCGCGACGATGACGATGACTTTGCCGCCGCGCTATACGGTTCCACGCGCGACGACCTGCGCCAGATGCCGGCCGCCCCCGCCCTGATCGAGCAACTGATCGCCATGCAACGCACCATGCAAAGCCACGGTTATCGCCAGACGTATCCGCAAGCCGTCTACCTGGTGCTGGAACATGGCGACACGCCCATCGGCCGCCTGATCATCGAGCAACAGGGCGACGTGCTGCACCTGATCGATATCGCCATCGTGCCCGCGGCGCGCGGCCACGGTGCCGGCAGCGCCGTGCTGCGCGGCCTGCAGGCGCAAGCCGCGCAGCACCGGCTGCACATCCACCTTGCCGTCAACAAAAGCAACGGCGCCGCGCGCAAGCTGTACCAGCAGCTGGGATTTCACCTGCGCGGCGAAAACGAGGTACAGGAACAGCTGGCATGGAGCGCGCAATAATGGCGGCCGCGAACACACCGGGCGCGCCCAGCACCTGGCTGCGCCTGCCCCTGTCCTTCGACGTGGCGCGCCTGCAAGGCGACAGCGACCAGTTCGCCGCGGCTGAATGGATCAGCCATTTCAATACGGACGCCTACGACAAGGGCTGGAGCTGCGTGCCGCTGCACTCGGCAGGCGGCGAGGCGCACCACATCATGCCCATCGATGGCGTCGCGTACGCCGCCACGCCGCAGCTGGCGCGCTGCCCCTATCTGCAGGACGTGCTGGGCAGCTTTGCCTGCGACATCAGCGCCGCGCGCTTGATGGCGCTGGCGCCTGGCGCCGCCATCCACGCCCACCGCGACACCAAAACGGCGCTGCAGGACGGCCTCACGCGCATCCACATCCCCATCCACACCTCGCCGCAAGTGCTGTTCAGCATTGATGGCGAGAGCGTGCACTTCACGGCAGGCCACGCCTGGTACATGGATGCCAGCTGCCTGCACGCCGTACACAACGGCAGTGCGACGCCGCGCATCCATCTGGTCATCGACTGCATCACCAACGCCTGGCTGACGGCCCTGTTCGCCGAAGCGGGCTTCGTGCCGAAGGCGGCCGCCAAATATGGCGATCCCAACATCAACGATGGCAATGTGCGCGATGTCATCGCCCGCCTGCGCGAGGCCGCTACGCCCGTCACCCTGGCGCTGGCCGGCGAACTGGCGGCACTGGCCGGCATGGCGGCATGAGCGTCCAGTACGGCCTAGCCGGCCAGGAGCGCCTGCTGGCCAGGGGTGCGGCGGTGGCATGGCATGCAGGCATGGACTTGCGTGGCTGGTATCCCCTGTCCGTGGAGCGCGACGCGCAGAGCGGCGACGCATCCGTCTGCTGGCGCGACCTGGGCCGGCAGCGCTTCAGCGATGCTTTCTTTGTCAACACCCTGGCGCGCCAGCCGACCGCAGAGCGCCGCGTGTGCCGCACGCCCCTGGCGGCGCTGGCCAGCCTCGACGATTGCCTGGCGCCCGACGCCTTCATCTTCCACGTCTCGCGCTGCGGCTCGACCCTGCTGACCCAGCTGCTGGCAGCGTTGCCACAGTGCATAGTGATGTCGGAGCCGCCCATCGTCGACTCGCTGCTGCGCCGGCATCACGATGGCGCGGACGCCACGGACACCATCACCCTGCTGCGCCAGGCCATGCTGGCGCTGGGCCAGCGCCGCAATGGCGACGAAACGCACTGTTTCATCAAGTTCGATTGCTGGCATATCCACAGCCTGGCCCTGTTGCGGCAAGCGTTTCCCGCCACGCCCTGCCTGTTCCTGTACCGCGAGCCGCAAGCGGTGCTGGCCTCGCACCAGCGCCAGCGGGGACCGCAGATGGTGCCTGGCATGCTGCATCCGGCACAGCTGCCGCTGCCCGCCCACCAGCTGGCACCGGGCGACCTCGATGGCTATGCGGGCCTGGTGCTGTCCGGCCTGTTTACCGCCGCCCAGCCGCACGCGGCCGCCGGCCAGCTGCATTTAATTAACTACAGTCAATTGCCTGGCATCGTGTTCAGCGACTTGCTGTCGCGTTTCGGCATCGCCCCCACGGCGGCGCAGCTGCAGGCGATGCGCGAGCGCGGCGGCGTGCATGCCAAATATGGCACGGCCTACCATGGCGATCCGCACGCGCCGGCCGACGACAGCCTGGCGGACATCGCGGCCCGGCTGCAGCCCGGCTATCGGGCACTGGAAGCGCTGCGCCTCCGACTTGCGCAACGTCACGACGCAAGCCCCTGATTTTTATGCATGTCATTTTCTGAGAAGGAGATTTTTCGAAGCACCCGATGGAGACCATGCCAGGCTGATGGGTCTGGCGTGCGATAGGCAATTACTCAAATGCGGCGTGGAATGCGCCGACGTGACCAACCTGAAACTGATCTTTCAACCATGATAAAAAAAATGACATTGGTAGTTTTCCTTGCAGCCCTCATCCCATTTTATGGATGCAAGGCGCAAACGACAGCAGACGCGAAACCCGCCTCCGCTGAAGTCACCACCACCCTGACACCCGACATTGGCGGAATAAAACAGCTTGTGGAAATCAAGACGGATGACGCCAGCAAACCCGTACTCCTGTTTTTATCGGGCGGCCCGGGAAGCTCCATGATCAAGGGCGCGGATACCTTTAGCAAGCTCCTGAAAAGCAGATTTACCATCGTCCAATGGGACCAGCGCGACGCCGGCAAAACATTGCAACTGAATCCCTCGCCAACACAACCGTCCGTCGGGCAGATGGAACAGGATACGTATCAAGTCATACAGTTCCTGAGGAAGCAATTAAAGCAGGAAAAAATATACTTGCTGGGCAGCTCCTGGGGCAACGTCCTGGGCTTTTATATCGTCAAGCATCACCCGGAACTACTGCATGCCTATTTCGCCTCGAATCCTGTCGTCAGCCAGCTGGAAAGCGAGAAAGAATTGCTGAAAGCCTTGAAAGAGCATTTCAAGGACAATGCCCTCGCCAGCCAGGAATTGAACAGCGTCAACATTCCCTTTGAAAATGACGAAGGCATGTTTTATTTAAGGAAATGGCTTTTTTACAAGGATGGCAAGGCATTCGCGACCAGCGCGGGTTTCAAGACGGGCTTTCTGCAATGGTCGAAAACCTGGTCCCCCGTGTGGAACGAGGTCATGAACATTGACCTGCCCAAGACCTTGAAGAGCGTTGACTGCCCCGTGTATTTCTTCGTCGGCAAAAACGATATCCAGACCTCGACCAGGATCACGCAAGCTTATTTCGAGACCTTGAAGGCGCCCAAGAAGGGGCTATTTTTCTTTGACCATTCCGGCCATCAAATTCACCAGGATGAGCCTGTAAAGTTTCAGGAAGCCATCATCAAGACCTTGGATACGGCGGCCAATTCCGGATAAGCACCCGGGTCAGCAACCGGCCCCGGTGCTGGCCCTGAGGCCATTTTCCGGAGCCGGTGCCTGGCGCTGGCACTTCCGACTTACTCCTCGGCAATGCCCGCAACGGCCTTCCTGATCAGTGACGCCACCGCATCCGCTTGGGAAATGTAGACGGCGTGGCTGGCTGGGACGTCGACCACGGCTGAACCCGCGCGTCGGGCCATATCGCGCTGCATCGCCGGTGCAATCATCCTGTCCTCGGTGGCGACCAGGTACCAGCTCGGTTTGCTCCTCCACGCCGGTACCGCCACCACCCCGGTCAATGCGGCCATCCCCCAGGGCACTTGTGATGCCGCCATGAAGCTGGCCTTGTCCCTGGGCACATCGGCCGCGAACGCTGCCGCAAACTTTTTCTGGTCGAGCAAGAGGAAACCGTCGCGTGGCGGCAGGATGGGCGGCAGCGGCGCGCCGGGCGGGGCATGTTGAAGCAGCGCGTCGACGGACTCGCCCTGATCCGGCACGAACGCCGCGATGTAGACCAATGCCTTGACCTTGGCATCGTTGCCCGCTTCCGTGACGACGGCGCCGCCATAGGAATGGCCAACGAGGATCACGGCGCCGGGCGCCGCGGCAATGACCCGCCTGGTGGCGGCAACATCGTCTGCCAGCGAGATCGTTGGATTCTGCACGATGGACACGCGACAACCCGCTGCACGCAGTGCCCCGTAGACGCCTTCCCAGCCCGATCCATCGACAAAGCCACCATGCACGAGCACGATCGTTGCCGATCCGGCACTTGCCATGTCATCCATGTCAGCCTCCCCAGGAAGTTGCAATGCAGGCGATGACAGACGTGCCGGCGCCCCGATTCCTCAAGCTTAGTAGCGGATGCCTGGCGCACTGTGCGATGGATCAAGAGTCGGCGCGCAAGGCCCGCCATGCGCCCGCAAACGGGCCCTGAAATGCAAAAAGCCCAACCGTTCAAGGCTGGGCTTTCTGCTGCTGCATGTTCTGGCTCCCCGACCTGGACTCGAACCAGGGACCTGCGGATTAACAGTCCGTCGCTCTACCAACTGAGCTATCAGGGAAAAGAGGCCGCATTCTATAGGGCAAACTCCCGCATGTCTAGATTTCCCCTGCGAAAATGTCCATTTTTTCTCGCCCAGGGCCATGGACGCCGTTCAGCCGGGATTTTCCTGCGCGATATAGTCAACCACCAGCACCCGCCCCAGCCATGGCTTGAGCAGCTCGACGAAGGCCAGGTGCGCGGGATGCGTCAGGTAGGCGTCGCGCGCGGCCGGCCCTTCAAAAGTCAGCGTGAAACAATCGGTATAGCCATCGTCGAGGCCTTCCGGGCTGACATTCGCCCCCCATTCGAATTGCCGCACGCCAGGTATGCGGTGTTTCAGCTGCGAAAACTCATAGATGAGCTCAGCATGCTTGGCAGGCGTGATGGCATCGAGGAAGTCGCACAGGACGATATGGCGCAAGGCAGAGGTACAAGTCATGGGATGGCGCTCCTGAAGTGATGCACTCAGGATAGCGCAAAACGCGCAAACGCACCGGAAGGCCCTGCCGCCGGGGCGCAAAACAAAAAAGGCCATGTTTTTCAACATGGCCTTCCGAATTCTGGCTCCCCGACCTGGACTCGAACCAGGGACCTGCGGATTAACAGTCCGTCGCTCTACCAACTGAGCTATCAGGGAAAAGAGGCCGTATTATATAGGGCAACCATGCAGCTGTCTAGATTCCCATAGGGAAATTCTTATCTTGCCGTCATGCCCGCTCCTGTAGCGGAAAACAAAAAAGGCCACGTTTTTCAACGTGGCCTTCCGAATTCTGGCTCCCCGACCTGGACTCGAACCAGGGACCTGCGGATTAACAGTCCGTCGCTCTACCAACTGAGCTATCAGGGAAAAGAGGCAATATTATATGTCGCCTGTTCCATATTTGCAAGACCGAGACTGCACCTTGCTGAATACGATTACTGCCGACTTTCTACCGCCATCAGCGCCGCACTTGCATGCAGCGCCGAAGAAGCAAGATCTTAAAGCACTTTGGCGATCGCGTCAATGACGATGTCGATATTGCGCGAATTCAATGCTGCCACGCAGATACGGCCCGTGTCGACGGCGTAGATCGATTGCTCGCGCAGCGACGCCACTTGTTCCTTGCTCAGGCCCGAGTACGAGAACATGCCGATTTGCTGGCGCACGAATTCGAAATCGTGGCCTGGCGCCTTGGCCTTCAGCTTTTCCACGAAGGCATTGCGCATTTCGCGGATGCGCACGCGCATGCCGGCCAGTTCCTCTTCCCACAGCTGGCGCAGTTCCGGCGTGGCCAGCACGGTGGCGACCACCTTGCCGCCGTGCGTAGGCGGGTTCGAGTAGTTGGTGCGCACGACGCGCTTCAGTTGCGACAGCAGGCGTGCCGCTTCGTCGGCGCTCGAGGCGACGACGCTGAGGGCGCCCACGCGCTCGCCGTACAGCGAGAACGACTTCGAGAACGAGTTCGACACCAGCAGCGGGCCGCCGGCATCGGCAAAGCGGCGCACCACGGCGCCGTCTTCGGCGATGCCGTTGGCGAAGCCTTGATAGGCCATGTCGAGGAACGGCACCAGGCCGCGCGACGTCACGATGGCGATGATCTGGTCCCACTGGGCAACGCTAAGGTCGGCGCCGGTCGGGTTGTGGCAGCAGGCGTGCAGCACGACGATCGAGCCGGCTGGCATGGCGTTCAGGCTGGCCAGCATGCCGTCGAAGTTCACGCCGTGCGTGACGGCATCGTAGTACGCGTAGTTATTCACGACGAAACCGGCGTTCTCGAACAGCGCGCGGTGGTTTTCCCAGCTCGGGTCGCTGATGTAGACCTGGGCACCCGGCGCGAAGCGCTGCAGGAAGTCGGCACCGATCTTCAGTGCGCCCGTGCCGCCGATGGCTTGCACGGTGACGGCGCGGCGCTCTTGAATTACGGCGCTGTCGGCACCAAATACCAGCTCTTGCACGGCCTTGTCGTAGGCGGCCAGGCCTTCGATCGGCAAATAGGTGCGTGGCGCTGCCTGTTCGATCAGGATGGCTTCCGCCTTGCGTACGCAAGCTAACAGAGGCACCTTGCCGTTGTCGTCATAATAGACGCCAACGCCCAGATTGATTTTGGCGGGATTCTGGTCCGCGTTAAATGCTTCGGTGATGCCCAGGATCGGGTCGCGTGGGGCCATCTCGATGGCGCTAAACAGACTGGCAGAAACAGTTGGGTTCGTCATGATAAGATTGGATTCGATTGGAAGCAGGTTCACAGCGGAGTTGTAGACAGCGCCCCGAATACAACGCCAGGGCCGCCAGCAGAGCACTATTCTAACAAAGGTCTGATTCACATGCCCGAATTATCTACCGCCAGCGAGGCGGAAAGCGCAATTATCTCTTTCCCGGACTCCCCCTTCAAGCTGCACCAGCCCTTCCCTCCGGCCGGTGACCAGCCGGCGGCGATCGCCCAGCTTTCCGAGGGCATCGCCGATGGCCTGGCCTTCCAGACCCTGCTGGGCGTGACCGGTTCGGGCAAGACCTACACCATGGCCAACGTCATCGCGCGCATGGGCCGGCCGGCCATCGTCTTCGCGCCGAACAAGACCCTGGCGGCGCAGCTGTACAGCGAGTTCCGCGACTTTTTCCCGCAGAACGCCGTCGAATACTTCGTCAGCTACTACGATTACTACCAGCCGGAAGCCTACGTGCCGCAGCGCGACCTGTTCATCGAGAAGGACTCGTCGATCAACGAGCATATCGAGCAGATGCGTCTGTCGTGCACGAAGTCGCTGATGGAACGGCGCGACGTCATCATCGTCGCCACCGTCTCGGCCATCTACGGTATCGGTAACCCGAACGAATACCACCAGATGATCCTGACCCTGCGCGTGAAGGACAAGGTCGCCCAGCGCGACGTCATCGCGCGCCTGATCCAGATGCAGTACACGCGCAACGAGGTCGATTTCGGCCGCGGCACCTTCCGCGTGCGCGGCGACACCATCGACATCTTCCCCGCCGAGCATGCGGAGCTGGCCGTGCGCCTGGAAATGTTCGACGACGAGATCGAATCGATCCAGCTGTTCGACCCGCTGACGGGCCGCGTGCGGCAGAAAATCCCGCGCTTCACCGTGTACCCGGGCTCGCACTATGTGACGCCCCGCTCCACCGTGCTGCGCGCCGTCGAGACCATCAAGGACGAGCTGCGCGAACGCCTGGAATTCTTCCGCAAGGAGAACAAACTGATCGAGGAGCAGCGGCTGGAACAGCGCACGCGCTTCGACCTGGAAATGATGGCGGAAATCGGTTTCACCAAGGGCATCGAGAACTACTCGCGCCACCTGTCCGGCGCGCTGCCGGGCGAACCGCCGCCCACCCTGGTCGACTACCTGCCGCCCGACGCCCTGATGTTCCTCGACGAATCGCACGTGCTGACGGGCCAGCTGAGCGCCATGTACAACGGCGACCGCTCGCGCAAGACCAACCTGGTCGACTACGGCTTCCGCCTGCCGTCGGCGCTCGACAACCGGCCCTTGAAATTCGAGGAATTCGAACAGAAGATGCGCCAGACGGTATTCGTCTCGGCCACGCCAGCCGAATACGAAAAGAACCATTCCGACCAGGTGGTCGAGCAGGTGGTGCGCCCCACCGGCCTGGTCGACCCGCAAATCATCGTGCGCCCCGCCAGCACGCAGGTGGACGACCTGATGTCGGAAATCGTCGAGCGCATCAAGAAGGACGAGCGCGTGCTGGTGACCACGCTCACCAAGCGCATGTCGGAGCAATTGACGGAATACCTGGGCGACCACGGCATCAAGGTGCGCTATCTGCACAGCGATATCGAGACGGTGGAGCGCGTGGAAATCCTGCGCGACCTGCGCCTGGGCACGTTCGACGTGCTGGTGGGGATCAACCTGCTGCGCGAGGGCCTGGACTTGCCGGAAGTGTCGCTGGTGGCCATCCTCGACGCGGACAAGGAAGGCTTCTTGCGTTCCGAACGCAGCCTGATCCAGACCATCGGCCGCGCCGCGCGCAACCTGAACGGCACGGCGATCCTGTACGGCGACCGCATCACGGACTCCATGCGCCGCGCCATCGACGAGACGGAGCGCCGCCGCGCCAAGCAGATCGCCTTCAATACGGCCAACAACATCGTGCCGATCGGCGTGAAGAAATCGATCCGCGAAATGATCGACGGCGTCTACAGCCCGCAGGAAGCGCGCGAAACCCTGCAGGTGGCGCAGGAAGCGGCGAAGTTCGAAGCCATGAGCGAGAAGCAGGTCAGCAAGGAAATCAAGCGCCTGGAAAAACTGATGGTCGACCACGCCAAGAACCTCGAGTTCGAAAAGGCGGCGCAGGTGCGCGACCAGCTGCACGTCCTCAAGCAGCAGCTGTTCGGCGCCCCCGGCACCGACAACGTGGCGTCGATCCTGGGCAAATAAGCGCGCCCACGCCATTGCGGGCAGGGCGCCGTCCGGCACCCTGCCTGGCGCCTACTCCGGCAGCGTATAGTCGATGTCGTAGAAATGCTGGCCGTTCTCGATACGGATGGCCAGCGTGCCGCTGATGCCTGTCAATTGGCCCGTGCCGGAATGCGGCACGATCACGATGGCCAGCTGCTGCTTGCCGTCGGCCATGGTGCCCGCATGCTGCGCCACGAAGCTGCCCTCCCTGCCCTGCAGCACGCCCGCGATGGCTTCCATCGCGACATAGCCGGCCGCGCCTTTGGTGTCGGTCACGGCGCTGAGCATCTCGCCCGTGGCCGTGGCGACCAGGTCGCCCGCATACACTTTGTCGAGCAATACCCTTCCCAGCGTCGTGCGCCCAGAGCGCTGCGGCGCCACGGCGGGCGCCATGGTGATGCTGAAACTTCCCGTTGCGTGCGCGTGCATGCGATGATCTCCCCCTGTAGACGAGGCGGCGCCGGCTGGCGCCACCGATAGACAACATGCGGCCAGCATCAGGCCCGACCAGCTGTACGATTTCATGATCCTCTTTCGATGATTGCGAGAAGACCAGCTTAGCGCCGCGCAGGAGACAAATATTGGATAAAGCCGACAGCATGCGCAATCTGCTCGCAGGACAGGGGCTGGCGCCGAAAGGCATCGTCGACCCGCAGGCGGCGGCGCGCCGCATACGCCTGGCGACCTATCCGCCGGCCGCCGCGCTGGCGCCCTTCGTCGATTATTTCTGGCTCGTGGAATGGGACATGCGGGACCGCGCGCCGGAAACGCAGCGCGTGCTGCCCTACCCGAATGCCCACCTGGTGTTCGAGGCGGGCCGTACGGCCATCCATGGCGTGGTGCGCGGCGCCTTCGAGCGGCCGTTGAGCGGTGCGGGCAAGGTATTGGGCGTGCGCTTCACGCCGGGCGGCCTGCGCCCCTTCATCGCCCGGCCTTTGTCGTCGTTCACCGACACGACCATCGCCGCCGATGCGCTGCTGGGCATGGCGGCGGAAGAAGCCGAAGCGCAGGTGCTGCGGCAGGCCGACGATACGGCCATGGTGGCGCAGGCACAGGCGCTGCTGCTGGCAAGGCTGCCGCCGGTCGATGACGCCGCCCTGCTGGCCGGCCGCCTGAGCGCCGCAGCGGCAGCCCGCCATGGCCCGGCCAGCGTCGCACAGCTCTGCGCGAACATGGCCATCGGCGAACGGCAGCTGCAGCGCCTGTTTGCCAACTACGTGGGCGTGCCGCCGAAATGGGTGATCCAGCGCTATCGCCTGCAGGAGGCAATCTGGCGCCTGGCGCAGCCCGACGCGCCCGACCTGGCCAGCGTGGCCCAGGCACTGGGCTTCTTCGACCAGGCCCATTTCAGCCGCAAATTTGCACAGCTGGTGGGCAGCACGCCGCTCGACTATCGCCGCTCGCAGCAGCCCCAGTCCGCCTAGCGGCCCATCGGGCGCAAGCCATGTCCCAAAAACAGCCGGGACGCACCTTGAAAAATTACTTTACTACTTATATAAGCGCTGATATTGTTACCACATGAAATCCTCTCTCGGCACCCAATTACGCCACCTGATCGAATTGCTGGACGGCGCCGTCGGCGCCGCCTATGACGAGGCGGGCCTGCGCTACCGTCCCCGCTACACGCCCGTGATGCGCGTGCTGATGGCGCAGGACGCGGCCAGCATCGGCGCCATCGCCGCCGCTGCCGGCATCACGCAGCCGGCCGCCACGCAAACGGTGGCGCTGATGATCAAGGAGGGCCTCGTTTCAGCGACGGCCAGCGATCAGGATGGGCGACAGAAACTGATACAGCTGACGGAACAGGGGCGCGCCATGCTGCCGGCGATCCAGCGCTGCTGGCAAGCCACGGCAGGCGCCGCCGCCAGCCTCGACGCCGACTTGCCGTATCCCTTGTCGCAGGTGCTGCAACAGGCGGTCGCGGCGCTGGAAAGCAAACCGTTCGGCGCGCGCATCCGCGATGCTGCCGTGCGCGCCGAGGACGGCGTCGAAAGCCGCGAGACCAGATAGTCGCGCCCCACTTTGCTGCACTCACCTTCACAGGAGTCACCATGCACGGTACAACGATCATCCGCAGTCTGCGCGGCGCCATCCTGGCAATCCCCTTGGCGGCAGCCATGCTGCAGGCGATGCCGGCCCTTGGCCAGGGACAGCCCCCGCAAGCCGACATCCGGATCGGCAAGGAGCAGCGTCAGCAAGTCGTCGACCGGCTGATTGCGGAACTGAACCTCGGCTATGTATTCCCGGAAAAGGCAAAGCAGGTCGAGCAAGCCTTGCGCCACTACCAGCGCAGCGCCGGCTATGCCGCCATCGCCAGCGCAAGCCAATTGGCGGAGGCATTGACCACGCAGATACGGCAGCAGACGGGCGACCTGCATCTGCGTGTCCGCTACAGCGAAAAGGACATCCCCGTGCTGCCCGCCGGCGGCACGCCGTCGCCGCAAGTGATGGCGGAACAAACGGCCGCCATGCGCGGACGCAATTACGGCGTCGAGCGCGTCGAACGCCTGCCCTGCAATGTCGGTTACCTGAAACTCAATGAGTTCGCGCCGCCCCAATACGCTGGCGAGACGCTGGCGGCGGCGATGACGATGATGTCCAACCTGGATGGCCTGATCATCGACCTGCGCGACAACGGCGGCGGCTCGCCGGAAACGGTGGCGCTGCTGGCCAGCTATGTGCTCGACGAGCGCACCCGCCTGAACGACAATTACTACCGCATCGGCGACCTCACCCAGCAAAACTGGAGCACCACCTTCGTCGCCGGCAAGCAGTTTGGACAGCAAAAACCGCTGTACATCCTGACCAGCAAGCGGACGTTTTCGGCGGCGGAAGACTTCAGCTACGCGATGAAAAACCTGAAGCGCGCCACCATCGTCGGCGAGACCACGGGCGGCGGCGCCCATCCGGGCCGCGTCGTGCGGCTGGACGCCCATTTCGGCGCCTTCATACCGACCGGCCGCTCCATCAGCTCCATCACCAACACCAACTGGGAAGGCGTGGGCGTGGCGCCCGATGTGACGGCGGCGGCCAAGGATGCCTTGCGCGTGGCGCAAACGGCGCTGCTGAACGAATTGCTCAAGACGGCAAACAGCGAGCAGCAGACGCAGCGCCTGAAGGAGCGCCTGGACGCCATCGGCAAGGAGTCCTAGCCCGCCGCCTTGACGTCGTCGATATACGCGCGGATGATGGCCGCGAAATCCGCATCGGCCGTCAGGCCCAGCGCTTCGGCGCGGCGGGTATCCCAGGCGCCGGGCCAGCTCTTGACGATGCGCTCGACGGCAGGGTCGGGCGCGTAGCTGATGCGGGCCGTCACTTCGCTGCCGGCCACGTCCTCGAGTGCGGCGATCATCTCGCCCACGCTCACGGACAGGCCAGGCAGGTTCACCGTGCGGCTGGCGCCGAACGCCTCGCCTGCCAGTTCGTGGCCGGCGATCAAGGAGGCGATGGCGCCGCGCGGCGACAACAGCCACAGGCGCAAGTCGGTGGCCACCGGGCAGACGGCCGCTTCGCCATTCAACGGTTCGCGGATGATGCCGCTGGCGAACGAGGACGCCGCCTTGTTCGGTTTGCCGGGACGCACGCTGATGGTGGGCAGGCGCAGCACGCGGCCGTCGACAAAGCCGCGGCGGCTGTAATCGTTGAGCAGCAATTCGCCGATGGCCTTTTGCGCGCCATACGACGACTGGGGATTCAAGGCCGTCGTATCCTGCACCACGTCCGGCAGCTGGCCGCCATACACGGCGACGGAGCTGGTAAACACGACTTTCGGCTTGTGTCCCAGTTCGCGGCAGATATCGAGCAGCAGGCGCGAGGCATCGAGGTTGATGCGCATGCCCAGCTCGAAATCGGCTTCCGCCTGGCCGCTGACGATGGCGGCCAGGTGGAAGATGGACGCCGTCTGCGCATCGACGGTGGCGCGCATCAGGGCGCCGTCGGCGATATCGCCCGTGACGACGCTCACGCGCGCATCGTTGAAGTCATGCGCGGCCACCACGTCGACCAGCACCAGTTCGCGGATCGTTTGCAACCGCCCCTGGCTGTCCGTCAGCTGGCCCTGCGCCAGCAACTGGCGCGCCAGGCGCTGGCCGAGGAAACCGGCGCCGCCGGTGATCAGTACTTTCATGTGATATCTCCTTATTTGTTCGAATGATTCAAGTAGGGCGCGAGCCAGCCCAGGCCATCCTCGGTGCGCCCGCGCGGACGGTATTCGCAGCCGATCCAGCCCTCATAGCCGAGGTCATCCAGCAGCCTGAATAAATACGGGTAATTGACTTCGCCATCGTCCGGTTCGTTGCGCGCCGGGACGCTGGCGATCTGCACGTGGCCGATGCCGCCGGCATTGTTCTTGAATGTCATGGCGATATCGCCCTCGACGATCTGCGTATGGTAAAAGTCCATCTGCACCTTGACGTTGGACTGGCCCGACTCCAGGCGCAGCGCGTGGCCCTGCGCCTGCGTGACGAGGAAATAGCCGGGCATGTCGCGCCCGTTGATCGGCTCGATCAACAGTTCGATGCCATGCTCGCCCACGGCCTTGGCCGCATACGCGAGGTTCGCCAGGTAGGTGGCGCGGTGCAGCGCGACGTCGGCGCCGACCGGCAGCAGGCCCGCCATCATGTGCACGCGCGGCGTGCCCAGCGCCAGCGCATAGTCGATGGCGCGCGCCACGCCGGCGCGGAATTCTGCTTCGCGGCCCGGCAGCGAGGCGATGCCCCGCTCGCCGGCAGCCCAGTCGCCCGGCGGAAGGTTGAACAGCACATTCTGCAAGCCGTGCGCGCGCAGCCAGCCGGCCACTTCCTGCGGCGCGTAATCGTAGGGAAACAGAAATTCGACGCCCTGGAAACCGGCTTGTGCGGCGGCGGCAAAGCGCTGCGGGAAAGGCACTTCGTTGAACATCATGGTCAGATTGGCGGCAAAGCGGGGCATGCGTATCTCCTGGATTTCTTATATGTCGAGTTTGAATGTGTGCTTCAGGTCGGCGATCTGCGCCGCGTCGAGCGGCCGCGTGGGCACGTCGCGCAGCAGCAGGAACAGCTTGGCCGTCTCTTCCAGCTCCTCGGCCGCATACACGGCCGCTTCCAGGTTCGTGCCCGAGACGACGGGGCCGTGGTTGGCCAGCAGCACGGCCGAATGCTTGCGCGCCATGGCGCCGATGGCGCCCGCCAGCGCCGGGTCGCCCGGACGGTGATAAGGCACGAGCGGCAAGCGCCCCACCTTCATGACGAAATACGGCGTCAACGGCGGGATGCAGTCGTCATGGTTCAAGCCGCACATGCAGGACACGGCCGCCGAATGCGTCGAGTGCAAATGCACGATGGCGCCGGCGCTGCCGCGCTCCTCGTACATGGCGCGGTGCAGGAATGCTTCCTTGGAAGGCGGCGCGCCGCTGAGCAGCTTGCCATCCCAATCGAGCTTGGACAATTGCGCGGGATCGAGCCGGCCCAGGCTGGCATTCGTCGGCGTCAGCAGCCAGCCGTCGGACAGACGCACGCTGAGGTTGCCGCTGCTGCCCGCCGTCAGGCCCCGCTCGAACAGCGACTTGCCGAAGTCGACGATCTGCTCGCGCTGGCGCATCTCTTCGGGCGTCGTGTGGATGGCGGGGGTGGCGGTACTCATGCCAGCACCTGCCAGGCCTTGCCGAAGAAATCCACGCTGCCGAAATTGCCGGACTTCAGCGCCAGCGCCAATGGCGCCGCGCCATCCTCGCCCAGCGCAGGCAAGGCTTGCGTCCAGGGCACGCCGGGGTCGATTTCGGGTCCGATGCGCAGGCCCGCCACGCCCAGGGCTTTCACCACCGCGCCCGAGGTTTCGCCGCCGGCGACGATCAGCTGCCCCACGCCCAGGCGCACGAGGCCTTGCGCGATGGCGGCCAGGGCTTCCTCGACGAGGGCGCCGGCCCGCTCCACGCCCAGCTGCGCCTGCACGGCGCGCACGGCGTCCGGCGTGGCCGTGGCATACACGAGGACGGGGCCTTGCGCCAGGTGCGCGCCGGCCCATTCCAGGGCCTGCTCCACCACGGCGTCGACCACCTCGCCGCCGGCCGCCAGTTGCAGCGGGTCGACGTGGAACGCGGGCGCGCGCTCGCGCAGGTGCGCCACCTGCTGCTGCGTGGCCACCGAGCAGCTGCCCGAGATCACGGCGCGGAAACCCGAGGGCGGCGGCAAGCGCCCCGCCTGGCCCGCAGGCGATGGGGCCAGCTGTCCCCGCTGGCGGAAATTCTGCGGCAATCCCAGCGCGATGCCGGAACCGCCCGTGATCAGTTTCAAGTCCGCGCAGGCGGCGCCGATGGCTTCGAGGTCGCGGTTCGACACGGCATCGACGACGGCAAAATGGCAGCCCTGCCCGCGCAGTTCCGTGAAACGCTGGGCGATGGCGGCGGCGCCCTTCTCCACCACTGAAAAATCCGCCAGGCCGACTTTCGATTGCACCTGCTGCTGCAGCACGCGCACCAGGTTCGAATCCGTCATCGGCGTCAGCGGATGGTCGCGCATGCCCGACTCGGCCAGCGGCACGTCGCCGACGAACAGATTGCCCTTGTAGATGGTGCGCCCGTTGGCCGGGAACGCCGGGCAGGCGATCGTGAAGTCGGTATCGAGCGCCTGCATCAGCGCCTCGGCCACGGGGCCGATATTGCCGCGCGGCGTGGAGTCGAACGTGGAGCAGTACTTGAAGTAGAACTGACGGCATCCGGCCTGCTGCAGCCAGGCCAGCGCGGCCAGCGATTCGGCCACCGCCTCCGCGGGCGCATTCGTGCGCGACTTGAGCGCGATGACGACGGCATCGACGTCGGACGGCGGCGGGCCTTGCGGCACGCCGATCAGCTGCACCGTGCGCATGCCGGCCTTGACCAGCATGCCGGCCAGGTCGGTGCCCCCCGTGAAATCGTCGGCGATACATCCCAGTAATACGGTCATGATAGTTCCTTCCTGATTCAGTTACGCTTTCGCCGGCAAATCGATACCCGGGAAAGTCTTGATGACGGCCGCATCGTCCTCGCCGCCAAAACCCGCCGCCGACGCCTGCATGAACATCTGGTGCGCCGTGGCGGACAGCGGCAGCGGAAACACGCTCTTTTTCGCGTAGTCGAGCACGATGCCCAGATCCTTCACAAAAATATTCACGGCCGACAGCGGCGTGTAGTCGCCCTTCAAGATATGCGGCACGCGGTTCTGGAACATCCAGGAACTGCCGGCGCTGTTCGAAATGACTTCGTACAGGGCATCGGGGTCGCAGCCGGCGCGCAAGCCCAGCGCCATCGCCTCGGCAGCGGCGGCGATATGCACGCCGGCCAGCAGCTGGTTGATCATCTTGACTTTCGACCCTTGTCCCGGCTGTTCGCCCAGGCGGTACAGCTTGCCGCTGATGGCGTCGAAGATTCCCGTGCAGGCGTCAAAGGCATCGGGCGCGCCGGCCGCCATCACCGACATCTCGCCGGCAGCCGCCTTGGCCGCGCCGCCGGAAATGGGCGCATCGATGAAGCGCAGTCCCATGGCCGCCAGGCGCGCGCCGAGCGCTTCGGCAAATTCGGGCGCCACGGTGGCGCAGGCGATCACCACGCTGCCCGGCGCCAGGCGGGCCGCCGCGCCGCGTTCGCCAAACAGCACGGACTCCGTCTGCTGCGCATTGACGACGACGATCAGCAGGGCCTGCACCTGCGCCGCCAGCGCGGCCGGAGATGGCGCCGCATGGGCGCCGCCGTCAACCAGCTTTTGCACGGTCTCAGGACGCACGTCGCAGGCATGCACTTCAAAGCCGGCGCGCAGCAAGGATTGCGCGATGCCCATGCCCATGGCGCCCAGGCCGATCACGCCCACTTTTTCGATTGCTACGTTCATCTGCTGCTCCAGTCTTATTTGTTCACCAGTTTGGCCGGCACCCGCATGATGATGGCCGCGCCGATCACCAGGATGCCCGCCAGCAGGTAGATGGCAATGTCGGTCGATTGCGTCAGGTCCTTGATGGAACCGATCATGTACGGCGCCGCGAAACCGGCCAGGTTGCCCACCGAATTGATGGCGGCGATGCCAGCGGCGGCCGAGACGCCGCCGAGGAAGGCCGTCGGCAGACTCCAGAACATGGGCGAGGCGGCCAGGATGCCGCCGGCGGCGATGGTCAGGAAGAAGATGGCCCAGCCCGTGTTGTGGGTGCCGGCCAGCGCGCTGCAGACGATGGCGCCGGCGCCGATCACCAGCGGGATCGCCATGTGCCAGCGCCGTTCGCGGTATTTGTCCGAGCTGCGTCCCAGCAGTATCATCGCGGCCACGGCGAACGAGTACGGAATCGCCGTGAACAGGCCGATATTGAGCACGCCCGTCACGCCTGCCGCCTTGATCAGGCTGGGCAGCCAGAAGGTCAGCGAATACTGGCCCATCACGCAGCAGAAATAAATCAGGGCCATGACCCAGATGCGCGGATCGGCAAACATGGCGCGGATCGACGGATGCGAGACCTTGCCCTTCGCTTCCGTGGCGATGCGCTGTTCAAGGATGACTTTTTCCTCTTCCGTCAGCCACTTCGCGGCGCGGATGCTGTTATCGAGGTACAGCAGCACGGCCACGCCCATCAGCGCGGCGGGAATCGCTTCGAGCACGAACATCCACTGCCAGCCCGCGTAACCGTGCCAGCCGGCGAAGGTTTCCATGATCCAGCCCGACAGGGGGCCGCCGATCAGGCCTGCCACGGGAATGGCGGCCATGAAGGTGCACACCATGCGCGCGCGGCGCTCGGATGGATACCAGTAGGTCAGGTACAGGATGATGCCGGGGAAGAAGCCCGCTTCGGCGATGCCGAGCAGGAAGCGCATGATGTAGAACATGGTCGGCGTGGTGACGAACATGAAGGCACCCGAGATGATGGCCCACGTGATCATGATGCGGGCGATCCACACGCGCGCGCCTATCTTGTGCAGCATCACGTTGCTGGGCACTTCGAACAGGAAGTAGCCGAGGAAGAAGACGCCGGCGCCCAGGCCGTACACGGTTTCGGAAAACTGCAGGTCGGCCAGCATCTGCAGCTTGGCGAAGCCCACGTTCACGCGGTCGAGATAAGCGACGATGTAGCACAGCATGAGGAAGGGGATGATGCGCCAGGTTACCTTGCGGTAAACGGCGTCGTCGATGAGTTTCTGGCTTGCGGCGGCGCCAGCCGGCTGCCCCGGCATTGCTTGTGACACTTCCATGCTTGTCTCCTGATCACGAAGGGATCGACCGTGCCGGGTTTTTATGGTCCACCGGAGGTGGCTGGCAACTTGTCTAAAATTTGTATGGATGTATATTATGTGTGTGTTTTATGTGTGTCAAGCTGTATATTCCATATAATGCCAAGCAGGCAAGCCAGATTCCCACCCTACCCCACCAGACGAGGATGCACCGATGGACCGCACGTTCCGCTTTACCCTCCCCGCGCCGGAGCCCGCCGCGGGCAGTTTCACCACCGGCACCCTGGGTGCGCGGGTGGCGGCACGGCTGCGCCAGCAAATCCACCACGACGGCCTGGCCAGCGGCACGCGCCTGCCGTCGGAGCAAGCCATGGCCGAGCATTTCGGCGTCAGCCGCACGGTGCTGCGCGAAGCCATCGCCCTGCTGCAGGCCGACGGCATCCTCGTCACGCGCAAGGGCAGCGGCACCTTCATTTGCGCGCAGGATGGCGCCAGGAGCGGGGAACGCGGCGATGCGCTGACGGAGCAGTCGGTGCAATCGCTGCTGAACCTGATCGAGGTGCGCCAGGGCCTGGAAGCGGAAATCGCCGCGCTGGCGGCCGTGCGGCGCACGCCGGGCCAGCTGGCCGACATCGAACATGCGCTGCGGCGCATCGAGGAAGCGGTGGCGGCCGGCGTCGATGGCGTGGAAGAGGACGTGCGCCTGCACCTGAGCATCGCCGAGGCGACGGGCAACCCCTACTGGCCGAAGTTCGTCGCCATGTTCGCCGACCCGATCCGCTCGGCCGTCAAGGTGACGCGCGCGAACGAGGCGCGGCGCACGGACTTTTCCATCGAAGTGCGCCGCGAACATGAAAAGATCGTGCAAGCCATCGCCGCCGGCGACCCGCAGCTGGCGCGCCAGGCCGCCATGGAACACATGCAGCATGCGGCAGAACGGGTACGCCTGGCCGACCGCGAATTCTGGCGCGGCGACGGCGGCGCGCTGGCGCGCACCCTGGGACGCGATCCCATCATGCAGAAATAGCGCTCTGCCTCAGGGATAAGCCGGCCGGCGCATCCGGAACAGGCTGTCCGGGCCAACCTCGAAATAGTCGGCCGGCCCGCCGCCACGCAGGATGGTCTGCGCGGCGGCCGTGTCGTACACGCCGTCGACCAGCAGGTGGCGCGCGATATGCACGCCCACCACTTCGCCCAGCACCAGCCAGCTGCCCACGCCCTCGCCATTCACGCCTTGCAGTTCGATGATCTGCGTGCGCCGGCATTCGAACGACACGGGGCTTTCGCCCACGCGCGGCACCTTGACGATGCGCGAGGCGACGGGCGTCAGGCCGGCCAGCGCGAATTCATCCACCTCGGGCGGCGCCGGCGCGCAGCTGGCATTCATGGCCCCGGCCAGCGGACGCGTCGCCAGGTTCCACACGAATTCGCCCGTTTGTTCGATATTGCGCAGGCTATCCTTGCGGCCGATGCTGGAAAAGCCGATCAGCGGCGGGTGGTAATTGAAGGCGTTGAAAAAACTGTACGGCGCCAGATTGAGCACGCCGTCGCCGCTGCGCGAGGCGATCCAGCCGATGGGCCGCGGCCCCACGATGGCGTTGAAGGGATCGTGCGGCAAGCCATGGCCCTGTGCCGGTTCATAAAAGTGCATGTGATCGACCACGCGGATTCCTGAAGTGAAGGCACCGGGGTTCGGACGCCTGGAATGACAGCTTACTGGAATTGCCGCGCCCATGTTACATGGCGCACGCAGCGCCACAATTGTCTAGCCCCCGTCCCCTGGCCTCGCTTATGATGAGGCAACTTAACCATTACCATGCCGCTACCGCCCATGCCTACCCTCACGCTGCACCAGAAAGTGTTCCTGCTCCTGCTGAGCATCGTCACCATCGGCTTCGGCTGGATACTGGCGCCGTATGCGGGCGCCATCTTCTGGGGCGTGGTGCTGGCGATCCTGTTCGCGCCCATCTACCGCTGGCTGCTGAAAAAGACCAGGGGCCGCGCCGGCCTGGCATCGGTGCTGACCCTGCTGCTGATCATCGTCATCGTCATCCTGCCGCTGTCGCTCATTTCCGTATCGCTGGTGAACCAGGCGGCAGGCGTGGTGGAGATGGTACGCTCGGGAGAAATCACGGTTGGCATGTTCTTCAACAAGATGATGGCCGTGCTGCCGCAATGGCTGATCAATCTGCTCGATCGCTTCGACCTGTCCAGCCTGGCGAGCCTGCAAGACAAGCTGGCTGACGGCGCCAAACAGGTCAGCCAGGTGGTCGCCGTGAAAGCCATCAACGTCGGCCTGTACACCTTCGAATTTCTCACCAGCCTGTGCATCATGCTGTACCTGCTGTTTTTCCTCATGCGCGACGGCTCTTCCCTGTCGGCCCGCATCAAGGACGCCGTGCCGCTGAGCCGCAAGTACAAGCAGCGCCTGTTCACCAATTTCACCACCGTGATCCGCGCCACCGTGAAAGGCAACATCCTCGTGGCGATTGCGCAGGGCGCCCTCGGCGGCCTGGCGTTCTGGTTCCTGGACGTGCCGGCGCCGCTGCTGTGGGCCGTGCTGATGGCGTTCCTGTCGCTGCTGCCCGCCGTCGGCGCCGCCCTCGTCTGGGCCCCGGTGGCGGTCTACTTCCTGGCCACGGGCGCCATCTGGCAAGGCGCGGGCCTGGCCGCCTTCGGCGTCTTCGTCATCGGCCTGGTCGACAACGTGCTGCGGCCCGTGTTGGTGGGCAAGGACACCAAGATGCCCGACTACGTGGTGCTGCTGTCGACCGTGGGCGGCATGGCCTTGTTCGGCCTGAACGGTTTCGTCATCGGCCCCGTGGTGGCCGCCCTGTTCATCGCTTCGTGGGACCTGTTCGTCTCGGCCAGCGAATTTCATGCGGATTGAGGCCGCGGCCATTTACCCGAACACGGGCCTGAAAGACCGCGCCCGTCGCCGAGCGTGCGGCGCGTTTCCCCGGCGTCGAAGAGCGCGCTCTGGCATGCGGGGGCGGCCGTCCGGCGAAAATAATCGCTCCGGAATCTGGCGCCGCCGGCAGTGTTACTTGCGCCGTCCAAAACAGGCCGGGGCAGCCTGACAACAGAGCGTCTACGGGCGCCAGCCGACCTCGGCAACTATCCACATGAGACCGCATTTCGCGGCAACTATCATGTTGCAATGGTGTGCTTTTAGCAACACAAGCGGAAATATAGTTTTTGACGCAGTGGGCACTGCGGCGTAGTGTCAGTCCTCCCGACAACCACGTAATGAGGAGCCTGCCATGGCAAATCCACTGTGCTTAATGATGCCGGTACTACCCGGCACCAATCCGATCCACATCGCCGCCGCGTTGCAGGAATACCAACAGCAGATCAATGCCGCCCTCACCAAGATCGGTACCGTGCACTTTGCCCGCTTCACCCTGCTTGACCGCTCCCAGGCCAATCTGCTGCCCAACGCGAAATCGGCAGGCCCTTCGGATACCCTCGTCATCGGCGTGATCACCGAGTATGACGGCAACTTCAACAGCTACATCGAGGATTTTGTGGCCCAGCTGGGGCAGGTATTCGACGCGCTGCTGCAGTTTGTCGAGGGCGGCAAGCCACTGATTCCCGTTGCCAACCATGTGAGCGCATTTGAAGCCTTCATCACCGCCAACGACGCCGCGCAGCACGCGCCCAATATCGGCCTGTATAGCGCCTATCCGCAAACAGTCCAGAAAATCCTAGCCTCGGTCCGAACCTGAGCCGCACGCCACGCCGGGGCCGCGCAGGCGCGCCCCGCCACCTTGCCAGCCCCAGCCCCCCCGGAGAGACAGCATGGCCGATCCCACCATCGATTACGACGACGTGCAAGGCACGATCCTGCGCGGCTACCGCGTCAACCTGGCGCGCCATTTCATCTTCAGCATCGCGGATGCGGCGCAGGCACGGCGCACCATCGCGGCCCTGCTCGACGGCAGCGACGGACTGCCATCCATTACCACCGCGCGCCATATCCATCCAAAGCCGCCGTGCTTCCTGAACCTCAGCTTTACGGCGCCAGGCCTGGCGGCGCTGGGAGTCGCCGCGGCCGACCTGGCTACCTTTGACCAGGCATTTCAACGCGGTGCGGCCGACCCGGCCAGCGTCGCCGCCGTGGGCGACGTGGGCGACAGCGCCCCCGAACACTGGCTCGGCAACCTGGGGCCGGCCACCAAGGCCGGCCAGGTGCATGCGCTGCTGAGCCTATGGGTCAGCGAATCGACGGAAGTGCTGCAGCAGACCTCGGCCACACTACGCCGCGCCTTTGCCGATGGCTGGCATGAACTGTATGCGCACGACGGCGTCGCCCTGCCAGGCAACCGCGTGCATTTCGGCTACCGCGACAACATCGCCCAGCCGGACGTCGATGGCGCGCCCCCGCGCAAGCACGAGCTGGAATATGCGCCCGACCCGCTCAACAGCGTCAAGACGGGGGAATTCCTGCTCGGCTATCCGAATGAAAACGGCGGCACCTACCAGGTTCAGCCGCCGCAGCTGTCCACCAATGGCAGCTATGCCGCCTTCCGCATCCTGGAGCAGGACGTGCCCCTGTTCGACAGCATCCTGAGCCAGGCCGCGGCCAGCTCAGGGCTCAGCACCGAGATGGTGGCGGCCAAGATGTGCGGGCGCTGGCGCAACGGCAACCCGCTCGTGCTCAGGCCGGACGAGGCCGGTCCCGCGCTGCCGGACGCCAGCCTGAACCATTTTCACTATGTCGACGCCGCACAGCCGGAGCTGGACGACACGCTGGGCCTGAAATGCCCGATCGGCGCGCATATCCGGCGCAACAATCCGCGCGACGAAGGCGTCGTGGGCACCTCCGCCCGCCACCACCGCATCGTGCGGCGCGCCATGCCCTACGGCAGCGAGTATGACCCGGCCGCGCCCGTCGCGGAACAACGGGGCCTGGTCGGCTATTTCATCAATGCCAACCTGCGCAACCAGTTCGAATTCCTGATGGAGCAATGGAACGATGACGATGCCTTCGTCAAATCGGCCGTCGGACCGGCCGGCCCCGAGGCGGGCGATGCCACGTTCAACATCAGCGGCCAGGACGTGTTTTTGGGGATCAATGACCCGCTCGTCAGCTCCTTCACCTTGCCCGGCATCGGCGCCAAGGGCCGCGGCAATACGCAACTGCGGCATTTCTCGCGCAGCGTCATCACGCGCGGCGGCGTGTATTGCTTCTTCCCCAGCATCACGGGACTGCGTTACCTGGCGAACCTGGGCTAGGCGGCGGGCGAACCACGGAGGCGAGCGAAACGGCGGGCGCGCGAACGGAGCGTATCGCTTGCATTGATCCTGTCATTGCACTATCGTTGCAGCACGCGCGTGTTGCCAACCTAGCAAAATGACAGGAGATTCCACCGTGTCGCTCATCCTCTACGGCCATCCTTTTTCCTCGTACACGCAAAAGGTGCTCATCGCCCTGTACGAGAACGCCACACCGTTTGCTTTCCGCTGCCTGGCGCCGGACATGCCGCAGCACCTGCAGCAATGGCTGGAGCGCTGGCCGCTGCGCAAGTTTCCGCTGCTGGTGGACGGCGAGCGCAACGTCGCCGAGACCAGCATCATCATCGAATACCTGCAACTGGCCCATCCCGGCCCGCAACGCCTGCTGCCGGACGACCCGATGCAGGCGCTGGACGCGCGTTTTCTCGACCGCTATTTCGACCTGCACGTCATGACACAAGTGCAGCATGCCGTCGGCGCCGCCCTGACTGGCGACCCGGTGAAGACCAGCGAAGGCCGCGCGCATGCGGCAGAAAAACTGGACCTCGCCTATGCCTGGCTGGAATCCCACCTGGCCGGCAAGACGTGGGCGGCCGGCGAACACTTCAGCCTGGCCGACTGCGCCGCCGCTCCGTCCCTGTTCTATGCGGATTGGACGCAGCCGATTCCCGCAACGCTGCCCCTGCTGCGCGCCTACCGCGCGCGCCTGCTGGCCCGTCCATCGTTCTCCCGCGCGGTGGAAGAGGCGCGCCCGTACCGCCACCTCTTCCCCCTGGGTGCGCCGCAGCGCGATTGAGGCAAATCAGGAAAACACGGGGCGCAAGAAGCTGCGCTCGTAGCTGACGATGCAGCGCGTCTCTTCGGCGTAGCGGAACGCCGCCTGGCAGTCGGCATCCTGCATCGAATCGATGCGGTACTGCTCGTACAGGGCCAGGCTGGGGAAGGAAAACATGGCCAGCGCCACGTTGCTGGCGCCTTCGGACGGCAGGAAATAGCCATGGTGACGGCCGCCGAAACGCTCGACCAGCGGTATCCACAGCTTGCCGTAAGCTTCGAATTCCTGCAGTTTGTACGGGTCGATGATGTAGCGCAGGTAGCAGGTGATCATGGGGTCTCCTTGTAAAAGTTCAGTTCCTTCAGCATGCCCGTTTCCCAGGAACCGATGGCAGCCAACGGCGTGCCGGGTAAAAAAGCCAGCGCGCATGGATACGTAACAGCCAGCTCGTGGCATACGGCGAGTCCCGGCCAGCCGTAAAACAGCAGCTTGCCCTTGCCGATCCTTCCCACCGCGCCGCCGTCGGGCAGCCAGCGCAAGGCGTCGCCCGTGCCGCCGCCCGCCTCCACGGCCATGCTGGCCAGCGGACGGCCATCGGCCAGCGCATGCACGGACAGATATTCTTCGCCGTCAGCGTAATGCAGCACGGCCAGGCGTTCGCCATCGGACGACGGCGCGCACGATGCCAGCTTCGGCAGCGACAGCACCACGCGCCCGCCGCCTTCTTGCAAGGGCCAATCCCATGCGCTGCAGTAGTCGGGCGGCTGCGTTTGCCCCTCTGCCACCGACTTGACGCCATGCAGCACCAGCAGGCGCCGCCCGCCATCGATGAAGCACACGCCGCGCAGCATTTCGCCCGGGTGCTCCTGCGTGAACATGGCCAGGCCCGTTTGCGCGTCGCGCACCCGCAGGCGGCCATCCCAGCCGCCGTCGACCAGATAGCGGCCACACGGCGACCACGCGGGAGCGCAACCCTCGCCATCCTTTTTATTCTGGAAGTTGAAGGTCAGCTGGCCCGACTGCGCCTCCACCACGACCATCTGGCCCGTCGTGCTCTTGATGGCCAGCTGGCTGCCGTCGGGCGAAAACGCCATGTCCGACATATGCGCGATGAATTTGCCGCGCCACAGCTTGCTCCGCGCCGCCACGTCCCACAGGATCACATCACGCCCCAGTACGGCCAGGCGCGTGCCGTCCGGTGAAAACCGCACACTGTAGCTGCAGCCCAGTTTCAAGGCCTTCGCGCTTGCCGTCATGCGCGCGCCAGCCGATAGACGACACAATCGAGGTCGTAGTGGCGCGCCATGCCGGTGTAGTGCATGCCCAGGCGCGTCATGACCTTGATCGAGGCGGCATTGTCCGGATGGGCCACGGCCACCACTGCGGGCGCGCCGACGACCTCGAACGCATGCGCGACGATGGCGGTGGCCGCCTCGCTGGCGTAGCCCTGGCCCCAACCGGTGCGGGCCAGGCGCCAGCCGATTTCATGCGGTTTGTCCTTGTCGCCGTCGAGGTGCTGCAGGCAGGCCATGCCCACCATCTCGCCATCGTCGAGGCGGATCAACGCCCACCACGAATAGCCCCACTCGGCCCAGCGGCCCGTGATGCGGGTGACGGCCGCGCGCGTGTCCGCTTCCGCTTCGGGCTGGCCCGCGTTCAGGTAGGTCATCACCTCGGGATCCGTGTTGAGCGTGCGCATGCGCTCGTAGTGATCCGCCGTGATCGGTTCCAGGCGCAGGCGCGCCGTCGTCAGTATGGTCATCGCATTTCCTTGGACGAAAAAAAAGACGATACACGATCGTCTTTTTTTTGCAAGAGCGCACGCGATTACTTGCCTGCTTCGCCCTTCTTGATCCACGCCGCCAGCTGGTGCGGGCGCAGGCCGTCGTAGTCTTCGAACGGCTGGTGGATCCATGGATTGTGCGGCAGTTCGTCGAGGAAGTAGTCGGGACGCACGACGGAGCAGCCCTTCAGCCAGATCACGGCCGATTTGACTTCGGTCACGTCAGGGAAGTTTTCCTTCAGGTGACGCGTGACCTTGTCCAGCGTGACGCCGGAATCGGCCAGGTCGTCGACCAGCAGGATGCGGCCGGCCAGTGGGCCCTTGGTCATGGTCATGTACTTGGCGATATCGAGGTCGCCGCGCACCGTGCCCGCGTCTTCGCGGTAGGAGCTGGTCGACAGGATGGCCAGCGGCAAATCGAAAATGCGCGAGAACACGTCGCCGGGACGCACGCCGCCGCGCGCCAGGCACAATACCTGGTCGAATTTCCAGCCCGATTCGTAGACCTTGAGCGCCAGGCGCTCGATCAGGCGGTGGTACTCTTCCCAGTTGACCCAGAGATGTTGATCGTTCGATTGTGGGGTAGTCATGATAGTGAAATCTTATTATTAGCGTGATTAAAAAAATCCGCCTTGCGGCGGATTGTGTCCAGCAGCTTATTCGAATGGATGGCGCAGCACGATCGTTTCTTCACGATCCGGACCGGTCGAAACCATGTCCACCGGCACGCCGACCAGTTCTTCGATGCGCTTGATGTAGGCACGCGCCGTGGCCGGCAAGGCCGCCAGCGATTTCGCGCCGACGGTGCTTTCCGTCCAGCCCGGCATCTCTTCGTATACCGGCACGCAACGGGCGGCTTCTTCCGCGCCCGATGGGAAGATGTCCGTGGCCACGCCGTCGATGGTGTAGCCGGTGCACAGTTTCAGCGTTTCGATACCGTCCAGCACGTCCAGCTTGGTCAGGCACATGCCTGTCACGCCGTTGATCTGTACCGAGCGGCGCAGCAGGGCGGCGTCGAACCAGCCGCAGCGGCGGGCACGGCCCGTCACGGTGCCGAATTCATGGCCGACTTGGGCCAGGTGATGACCGACGCCTGCATCCGTTGGCAGTTCCGACGGGAATGGGCCGGAGCCGACGCGCGTCGTGTATGCCTTGGTGATGCCCAGGATGTAATGCAGCATGCCAGGGCCGACGCCCGAACCGGCGGCGGCATTGCCAGCCACGCAGTTCGACGAGGTGACGAATGGATAGGTGCCGTGGTCGACGTCGAGCAGCGAACCTTGCGCGCCTTCGAACAGCAGGTTGGCGCCGGCCTTGTGCGCCTTGTACAGCGCGCTCGAGACGTCGGTGACCATCGGACGCAGACGCGGCACGTAAGCCAGCGCGTCGTCGAGGGTCTTCTGGTAATCGATGCGCGGAGCCTTCAGGTAGTGCTCCAGCACGAAGTTGTGGTAATCGAGGTTTTCCGCCAGTTTTTCAGCAAAACGGGTTTCGTTGAGCAGATCGGCGACGCGGATGGCGCGGCGCGCCACCTTGTCTTCGTAGGCCGGGCCGATGCCCTTGCCGGTGGTGCCGATCTTGGCCGCGCCGCGCGCAGCTTCACGGGCCAGGTCGAGTGCCGAGTGGTAAGGCAGGATGACCGGTGCGGCATCCGACACTTTCAGGCGCGAGGCAACTTCAACGCCGACCGCTTCGAGCTTGTCGATTTCGCGCAGTACGTCCGGCACGGAAACGACGACGCCGTTACCGATGTAGCAGGCGACGCCTGGACGCATGATGCCCGACGGAATCAGCTGCAGCGCGGTTTTTACGCCGCCGATGACCAGCGTGTGGCCTGCATTGTGGCCGCCCTGGAAGCGCACCACACCCTGGGCGTGATCGGTCAACCAATCGACGATCTTGCCTTTACCTTCATCGCCCCATTGGGTGCCGATGACAACAACGTTCTTTGCCATAATTTTCTTTGACATCACTCAACCTAAGTTTTTAAGAATCCAGCTACTACCATTATCGGCAAGTACCAGCACGCGATCGCACTCGAACTCGTCTTGTTCATTACTGTGACCCGGCAAACTCTGGATCACGACCTCGCCCGCCTTGCGCAACTCGGCGATCTTTTCCTTCAATTCTGGCGCGCTGCCCCACGGCGCGCGGATCGAATGCTTCCGTTCCGCGGTCGGCAACAGGCGCGCCAGTTCGCGCAAATCGAGCGAGAAGCCGGTCGCGGGACGTGCCCGGCCGAACGCTTCGCCGACGTGGTCATAACGGCCGCCGCGCGCAACCGCGTTCGGCAAGCCAGGTACATACAGCGCAAACATCGCGCCACTTTCATATTGGTAGCCGCGCAGGTCGGCCAGGTCGATCGCCACTTCGGCGCGGCCCAGCGCGGATCCCGCCAGCGCGGCCAGTTCGGCCAGCGCCTTGAGTACGCCCGGCAGCGGCGGCAGCACTTCGCGCGCGCGCGCCAGCACATCGATATCGCCATACAGGCCAGGCAAGGCCAGCAGCGCATCGCGCGTGACGGCGTCATAACCGGCCGTCAGCTCGCGCAGGCCCGGCGCATCCTTGGCGCGCAGCAGGCTGTACAGTGCTGCCTCGTCGCGCACGGCATTGGCGTCTTGCGCAATGATAGCGCGCAACAGGCCAACGTGCGACAAATCCAGGCGCACGCTGTCGAAACCGGCCAGTGCCAGCGAGGCGAGCGCCAGTTCCTGGATTTCGGCATCGGCTTCCAGGCCGGCGTGGCCATAGATCTCGGCGCCGATCTGCAGCGGTTCGCGGGTGGCGTGCAGGCCCGACGGACGGGTATGCAGCACGCTGCCGGCATAGCACAGGCGCGTCACGGTGGCACGGTTCAGCAGGTGCGCGTCGATGCGCGCCACCTGCGTCGTCATGTCGGCGCGCAGGCCGAGCATGCGGCCCGACAGCTGGTCGACCAGTTTGAACGTGCGCAGGTCGGTATCCTTGCCGGCGCCGGTCATCAGCGATTCCAGATACTCGAGCAGCGGCGGCATCACCAGTTCATATCCGTACAGACGGAAATTGTCCAGCATGAGGCGGCGCAGCTCTTCGATCTTGCGCGCTTCCGACGGCAGAACATCGGCAATATTTTCGGGCAAAAGCCAATTCGGCATGAGGGAGCGAGATACGGAAGAAAGTTGAAAAATGCATCATGCGAGGCAGCGGCGGGCGCGCCAGGCAAGAGGCCGAACCTGATATTTTACGCGAAAACACGGGCCTTTAGGGATAAGTTCTCCGAAACAGTGCCGCAGCGGCTTAAAAACACCCGATTTTACGCCTTCCCGCAACAGCGGGGCGGGCACAAAAAAACGGGGCCGGCATCGATGCCGGCCCCGCTGCTACCGCCACCCGTCCTTGCGGACAGGCGCAGTCTCGATGCTGCCTTACTTCTTGGCTGGAGCGGCCGTGCCGTTGCCCTTGAAGTACTTGAAGAACTCCGAACTCGGATCGACCACCATCACGTCGCCCTTGTCCTTGAAGGTGGCGCGGTAAGCTTCCAGGCTACGGTAGAACTTGTAGAACTCCGGATTCTTGCCAAACGCTTCCGCATAGACCTGCGACGCCTTGGCATCGCCTTCGCCACGGATCTTCTCGGCTTCGCGGTACGCCTCGGCCAGGATCACCGTGCGCTGCTTGTCGGCGTCGGCGCGGATCTTTTCGGAATCGGCCGAACCGGTCGAACGCAGCTCATTGGCAACGCGCACGCGCTCGGACTTCATGCGGTCGTACACCGAGTTGTTGATCTGCTCGACGTAATCGACGCGTTTCAGGCGCACGTCGACGATGCCCACGCCGATCGACTTGGCTTCGGCCGCGACCTTGGCAAGGATCGCTTCCATCACCTTGCCGCGCTGGCCCGAGATCACTTCGCGCACGGTGCGCTTGGTGATTTCATCGTTCAGGGCAGCCTTGACGATCTGCGACATGCGGTTGCGGGCGCGGCTTTCATCGCCGCCGAAGCTGCGGAAATACAGCTTAGGATCGGCGATGCGCCATTTGACGAAGGCGTCGACGAGGATGTTTTTCTTCTCGGCCGTGATGAAACGCTCGGGTTCCGGCGTGTCGATGGTCAGTACGCGCTTGTCCAGGTACATGACGTTCTGGAACGGTGGCGGCAGCTTGAAATACAAGCCTGGCGTACTGATCACTTCCTTGACCTCGCCGAGGGCGAAGACGATCGCGTACTTACGCTGATCGACGACGAACACGGTCGAGGACAAGAGCATGATCGCGATAAAGCCCGCGATCAGGGCGGCGACGATACGGTTCATTAGCGGCTCTCCCGTTCACGCGAAGAGCGGCTATCGCGACGCGAATTGACTTCTACTGTCTGCATGGCTTCCTGTGGCATTACGGTATTGGCTGCGGGTGCGGCCGCTGCTGCGCGCGCTGCCGCGGCCGCTGCGTCCGTCGCCGCCGTCTGGGCGATCAACTTGTCGAGCGGCAGGTACAGCAGGTTGCTGCCGGTCTTGGCGTCGACCATGACCTTGCTGGCACTGCTGAACACCTGCTGCATGGTTTCCAGGTACATGCGGTCGCGCGTGACGGCCGGCGCCTTCTGGTACTCGACCAGCACCTGCTTGAAGCGCGACGCGTTACCCTCGGCGTTCTCGGTCACCATGGAGCGGTACGCTTCGGCTTCCTGCATCAGGCGGAATGCGGCGCCGCGCGCTTTTGGAATGACGTCGTTGGCGTAAGCCTGGCCTTCATTCTTCTGGCGTTCACGGTCCTGGCCTGCCTTGACGGCATCGTCGAAGGCGGCTTGCACCTGCTCCGGCGGCTGCACGGCCTGCATCGTCACGTTATTGATGAAGACGCCGACCTTGTAGCGGTCGAGAATCTGCTGCATCAGCTGCTGCGTTTCATAAGCGACTTTTTCGCGCCCTTCATACAGCACGAAGTCCATCTTGCTGCGGCCGACCACTTCGCGGATCGCCGTTTCGGCGACCTGGCGCAAGGTGTCTTCCTGGTCGCGCACGCTGAACAGCCACTCCACGGGGTCCTTCAGGGTGTATTGCACCGCGAACTGGATGTCGATGATGTTTTCATCGTCCGTCAGCATCAGCGACTCGCTGGCCTGCTTGTTGCGCAGCGACTGGCGATAGCCCACTTCCACCGTGCGCACCTGCGACACGTTGACGGTTTCATCCGTCTGGAACGGGTACGGCCAGCGCCAGTTGAAGCCGGCCGGCGTGGTGCGCGTGTATTTACCGAACGTCAGCACGACGCCGCTCTGGCCCTCTTGCACGATGAAGGCACCGCTGGCAAGCCAGATCAGCACCGCGATCACGCCGACGACGCCGGCGGTGATGCCGGCGCCCTTCATGTCGGGACGCGGGCCGCCACCGTTGTTGTTGCCGCCGTTGCCGCCGTTATCGGGACGGTTCTTCTGTCCGAAAAAGGCGTTCAGGCGCTGATTGAAATCGCGCCACAACTGGTCGAGGTCCGGCGGACCTTCGCCGGGCTTTTTGCCTTCTTGGGCTTTCTTGCCGTCGTCCTTGCGATTGCCCCAGCGGGGATCGTTCAGGGACAACTTCAAGCCTGTTTTTTTGAGTAGGGAGACAAGCATAACTATCGTGTTCCGACTTGGGAGTGGGTGGAAATCCTATCGTCCTCGCCAGGTTCTTCGTCCTGGTCCGGGGCGGCGCCATCGTGCTGGTCGTACTGACCGTCAAACTGATCTTCCTGCAGCTGCGCTTCGTCGTTCTGATAGAGGTGGGCCGAACCCGGCGCCTTCCTGGCCATCTCGACAATCGCATCGCGCAGCAGGTCGAGACCGCTGCCCTTCTGCGCACTGACGAACACGCGACTGATCGTAGCATATTCATCGCGTTCCACCGAAGGCTCCAGCCCGGCCGCATCGATCTTGTTCCACACGAGTATCTGCGGAATATGATCGGCGCCGATCTCTTTCAAGACCAGGTTGACCTGCTCGATCTGTTCCATGCGCACCGGCGACGCGGCGTCGACGACGTGCAGCAGCAAATCGGCATGGATGGTTTCTTCGAGCGTGGCGCGGAAAGCCGCCACCAGCTGGTGCGGCAATTCGCGCACGAAGCCGACCGTGTCGGAGATCACCACGTTGCCCACTTCCTGGCCCAGGTAAACCCGGCGCGAGGTGGTGTCCAGCGTGGCGAACAACTGGTCGGCGACATATACGCCGGCCTTGGTCACGGCATTGAACAGGGTCGACTTGCCGGCATTGGTATAGCCGACCAGGGACACCGAGAATGTGTGATTGCGGCCGCGCGCGCGGCGCTGCGTTTCGCGCTGCTTGTGCAGCTTTTCCAGGCGCGCGCGCAGGGCCTTGACGCGGTCGCCGATCAGCCGGCGGTCGGTCTCGAGCTGCGTCTCGCCGGGACCGCGCAAGCCGATACCGCCCTTTTGCCGTTCAAGATGGGTCCAGCCGCGGATCAGGCGCGTGGCCAGATGCTGCAGCTGGGCCAGCTCGACTTGCAGCTTGCCCTCGTGGCTCTTGGCGCGCTGCGCGAAGATATCGAGGATCAGGCTGGTACGGTCGAGCACCCGCACATTCAGGCGCTTTTCCAGATTGCGCTGCTGTGCAGGTGAAAGGGCGTGATTGAAAATGACGATTTCCAGGCCATCGTTGACGACGACGTCGCCAATTTCATCGGCCTTGCCGCTGCCGACGAAATACGCGGAGTCCGGACTGGAACGCTTGGCCGTGATGGTGGAAATCGGATCCGCGCCAGCCGAACGCGACAACAGCATGAGTTCCTCCATGCTGGCGGCGAAGTCGCTGTGACCGAAGTCAACCCCGACTAGTGCCGCGCGCATGATGAGATCAGACAGGTTGAGGCGAACGCGGACGCCGATGCAAACGCATCAGCGCCGCTGGCGCGGACGGGGGCGATGAGGGGTGAAAGGCGCTGGGCCGTCAAGCTCAACGCTTTACTCCGCTTCAGATTCAATATTGAGATTGACGGCACGGGCCGGCACCACTGTCGAGATGGCATGCTTGTACACCATCTGCGTGACCGTATTGCGCAGCAATACGACGTATTGATCGAACGATTCGATATGGCCCTGCAATTTAATGCCATTGACCAGGTAAATCGAGACAGGAACATGCTCTTTGCGTAATGCATTGAGGAATGGGTCTTGTAACAGTTGCCCTTTGTTGCTCATAACAGCTCCGTTGTTTATGTTGTTGTGTAAGAATTGGAGGCGACTCGCTTGATTTCAAGTGCTCTCACACCTTTCAAAGAGAGAAAGATGCGTCACAGCTACTGTAACCTGTTTTCGCGATCGCTGTCGCGCATGGCGCATTAACACTTTATTATTTCCGTGCAAATGGCCATCTTTATTTGCTGTCGGCGCCGCATTATTACCGCGGCGCCTTAATTGACGCTTAACTCAGTGCATTTTCACTTGCTTGGCGTGCGTGCAAATGGATTTTTACCCGTGCGCAGTTCGATGCGCAATGGCGTACCGACCAAGGCAAACGTATCGCGGAAATGTTTTTCCAGATAACGCTTGTATGGATCGCCGACGGCGTCGAGCGCATTGCCGTGAATAACGATCACAGGCGGGTTCATGCCGCCCTGGTGGGCATAGCGCAGCTTCGGACGAATCGAGCCCTTGCGGCGCGGTTCCTGCTTCTCCACGGCCTCGATCAGGGCGCGCGTCAGCTTCGGCGTCGACAGGTCGCACATGGCGGCCGCATACGCGGCGTTGAGCGACTTCATCAATGGACCGATGTTGGTGCCCTTCAAGGCCGAAATGAAATGCATCTGCGCGAACGACAGGAAATCGAGCTTGCGGTCGATATCGATCTTGATTTCATCGCGCTGGTGCGATTGCAAGCCATCCCATTTATTCACGGCCACCACCAGCGCGCGGCCCGATTCCAGAATGAAGCCGGCGATATGCGCGTCCTGTTCGGAAATATCCTGCTGCGCGTCGAGCATCAGCACCACCACGTTGGCTTCGGAAATCGACTGCAGGGTTTTCACCACCGAGAATTTCTCGATCGCTTCGAACACCTTGCCGCGGCGGCGGATACCGGCCGTGTCGATCAGGGTGTATTGCTGGCCATCGCGTTCGAACGGAATCTCGATCGAGTCGCGCGTCGTGCCCGGCATGTCGAAGGCGATCACGCGCTCTTCGCCCAGCAGGGTGTTGATCAGCGTCGACTTGCCCACGTTCGGACGGCCGACGAGGGCGATCTTGATGCCGCGGTCGGTCTTTTCCAGCTCTTCAGGCTCATCCGGACGCTGCGCGAACGCCAGGTCCAGCATCACTTCGACAAGGTCGTTGACGCCGTCGCCGTGCGCCGACGAGATCGCATACGGATCGCCCATGCCCAATTCATAGAATTCGGACACGACAGCCGTATAGCGCATGCCTTCGCTTTTGTTGACCACCAACAAGACCGGGCGACCGCTCTTGCGCAGGAAGTCAACGATGGTCTTGTCATGCGGGGTCAGGCCTTGGCGGCCGTCCACGATGAACACCACCACGTCGGCCTCGGCCACGGCCTGCTTGGTCTGCAGTGCCATCTGGTGCATGATGCCTTCCTTGGCGACGGGTTCGAAACCACCCGTATCGATGACCAGGAAGGGACGTTCGCCGACACGGCCTTCGCCATAGTGACGATCGCGCGTCAACCCAGGCAAATCCGCCACCAGCGCATCGCGCGAGCGGGTCAGACGATTAAATAAAGTCGATTTCCCAACATTGGGTCGACCTACAAGTGCAATTACCGGCTTCATTACATTACTCGACCGCGAGAGCGGTCACTGTCCCTGATTGGGTTTGAAAAATCAAATTCGAACCGGCGACGACGGGAGCCGAAACAATCGGGCTGCCGTCGGTACTGATCCGACCTATTAATGCGCCATCTTCCCGTGACAGGAAGTGGATATAACCTTGATAGTCACCGACGGCAACGCTGCGGCCGAAGGAGACCGGCGTCGACAGGCGGCGGCGCGCCAGCGCGTCATTCTTCCACGCGCTCTGCCCGCCTTCGCGGCTGAACGCCACGACAGCGCCCTGGGCATCGGCGGTAAACACGAAACGCTGGTCGACCGCCACGCCCACATCGGACGAAATCGGCTTGGTCCAGCGCGGCACGCCGGTGGCCGCATCGAAGCAGCCAACCTTGCCCTGGTAGGTGACGGCGCACACTTCGCCCTCGAACACCACCGGCGTGCCGGCGATATCGGAAACGCGTTCCAGTTCCGTGGCGCCGCGCGGTTCGCTGACGACTATCTCCCAGCGTACCACACCGGTGGCCGCCGTCAGTGCCAGCAACTTGCCGCCAGGCTGGGCCACATAGATATTCGCGCCGCCCAGCGCCATGCCAGGCGCATTGCGCAAGGTCAATGCCGGCGTGGCGCGCTGCACCGTCCACTTGCGTTCGCCCGTCTTGGCGTCGAAGCCGACAATGCGGTTGTCCACGCTGCGCACCACCACCACGCCCTGGCCTACCACTGGCGGCGTCAGCACTTCGCTGGACGCCTGCGCCTTCCACAGCTGTTTGCCCTCGGCGTCGAAGGCCAGCACCACGCCCTTGGCGGCGCCCACGGCCACGACCGTGCCATCGCTGCCGGCGCCGGAAGTGATGTCGCTGCCCGCCTTGATGCGCCACGTTTCACGGCCCGTGGCCGCATCCAGGCGCGCCAGCGCGCCGTCGGCATTGACCACGTACAGGCTGCTGCCGGCGAGCGCGGGCGTGAAGGCATACACGCCGGCCTTGCCGATCGAATACTTCCACGCATCGCGCACGGCGATGCTCGATTTTAACTCGACCAGCTTGGCTGGCTCGCTTTTCGGATCTTTCGACGCAAACGGGTTCCAGGACGAGCAACCGGCCATCAGGGCCAACAGGCTTGCAGCTACCAGCTTTTCAGTGACACGCATAAGTGTTATCCAACCTTTTTCTTGTACTTGTAAGGGTAAGGCAGGCGGCACACGGGCCGCGCAACAGAACCGATTCCTATCAGGCGGCAGCTTGCTCAGCCTTGGCCTTGTCTTCCGGTACCGTACCGCCTATCGCTTCCAGTTTGACCTGGATCAATTGACGGCCTGGATTGTTCTTGTCCGTCGCCGCCAGTGCCGCCAGGTAGGCGGTGCGGGCATCGGCCAGCTTGTTCTGTGCCACCAGGATATCGCCCTTGCGATCGGCCACGGCGCCGGCAAATTGCGGCACGGTCGCGCCCGCCAATACCTTCAGCGCTTCATCGTAGGCTTTTTCGTCCAGCAAGACACCGGCCAGGCGCAGCTTGGCGATGGCCTTGTACTCTTCCGTGCCGTGCTCGGCGGCCCATTGCAGCTGGGTCTTCGCCATTTTCAGGTCGTTCGCGTCGAACGCCACCTTGGCCGCGGCCAGGGCGCTCATCTGCGCATACGCCGTGCCGCCGAAGCGCGACTGCATGTCGCCGGCCGCGCGCAGCACCTTGGCGGTGTCCTTGGCGGCGATGGCGTTTTGCAGTTCGTCGTACAACTGGCCCGCTTGCGCGGCCTGGGTGCGCTGGTAGTACTGCCAGCCAGCCCAGCCGCTATAACCCGCCAGCGCAACAATCAGGACCCAGGAGGTCAGATTGCCATTGCGCTGCCACCAGGCCTTGAGGGTTGCCAGTTGTTCTTGTTCTTCGTGATCGTATGCCATGGGTCGTCAGTTTCAATGAGTAGTTGATCGAGGGTGGAACGGTCTTGCTTCAAATCAATGGTGGTGGTGCACGTGGCCGTCGGCGCCATGGTCGTGGCCGCAATCGTGACTGCCGATGATCTGGTCGACCAGGTAGTCGACGACATCGTCGAACGGCACCGTGTTTTGCTGCTGGCCAGGTTCCGCTTCGCGCATGGCTTTCACTGTGGCAACATTATTCGCGATTTCATCGTCGCCGAGGATCACGGCAAATGCCGCGCCGCTGCCATCGGCCTTCTTCATTTGCGTCTTGAAGCTGCCGCCACCATTGCTCGCAGCGCAATGTAGCACAACGTCCAGGCCCGCATCGCGAATCCGTTCGGCCAGCACAAAGGCTTGCAGGCCCGCCTGCTCGCCCTGATGCACCAGGTAGACGTCGCACTGGGCTGGCTGCTCCGGCTCGGCCGCGTCTTTCATCAGCAAGACCAGGCGCTCGATGCCCATGGCGAAACCGACGGCCGGCGTCGGTTTGCCGCCGAACATTTCCACCATGCCGTCATAGCGGCCGCCGGCGCAGACCGTGCCTTGCGCGCCCAGCTTGTCCGTCACCCACTCGAACACGGTGCGGTTGTAGTAGTCGAGGCCGCGCACCAGACGTGGATTGATGGTGAATGGAATATTGTTGTGATTCAAGATCTTCTGCACGCCATGGAAGTGCGCCAGCGATTCTTCGCCCAGGTAGTCGAGCAGCTTCGGCGCGCCGTTGACCAGGTCCTGCATGGCAGGGTTCTTGGTATCCAGAATGCGCAGCGGATTGCTGTGCAGGCGGCGCTTGGCTTCTTCGTCGAGCAGCTCGCTGTGGCTTTCCAGGTAGGCGATCAGGTCGGCGCGGTGGCGCAGGCGCTCGGCCGCGTCGCCGATCGAGTTCAATTCCAGGCGGATGCCTTCCAGGCCCAGGTCATCCCACAGGCGGCGCGACAGCATGATCATTTCGGCGTCGATATCGGGACCCGTGAAGCCGATGGCTTCCGCGCCGAACTGGTAGAACTGGCGGTAGCGGCCCTTCTGCGGGCGCTCGTGGCGGAACATCTGGCCCTTGTACCACAGGCGTTTCGGGCCTTCGTAGACGAGGTTGTGCTCGACCACGGCGCGCACGACGCCGGCCGTGCCTTCCGGACGCAGGGTCAGGTTGTCGCCGTTCATCGAATCGGTGAACGAATACATTTCCTTTTCCACGATATCGGTGACGGCGCCGATGGCGCGCGCGAACAGCTTCGTTTCTTCCACGATCGGCGTGCGGATCTGCTGGAAGCCGTAGCTTTGCAGCACGGATTGCGCCGTGTTTTCAAACAATTCCCACAGCGGGGCGTCGGCCGGCAAGACATCGTTCATGCCCTTCACGCCGGTGATCTTATCTGCTTTTTTATTTTCGGACATAGTGTTCTTCTTTGCTTTTTATCGGATCAGGTTCAGACGGCAACCGTTTTTCCGTAGTGACTCTTTACATAATTCAAGACGATGTCCTGGAATTCCTCGACGATGCGTTCGCCGCGCAGGGTGACGACTTTTTCGCCGTCGACAAACACGGGCGCGGCCGGCGACTCGCCCGTACCGGGCAGGCTGATGCCGATATTCGCATGCTTCGATTCGCCGGGACCGTTGACGATGCAGCCCATGACGGCCACGTTCATCGCTTCCACGCCCGGATACGACTTTTTCCACTCCGGCATCTGCTCGCGCAGATACGTCTGGATATTGTCGGCCAGTTCCTGGAAGGTGGTCGACGTCGTGCGGCCGCAGCCCGGGCAGGCGATCACCATCGGCGCGAACTTGCGCAAGCCCATGGTTTGCAGGATTTCCTGGCCGACGATGACTTCGCGCGTGCGGTCGCCGCCCGGCTCGGGCGTGAGCGAAATGCGGATGGTGTCGCCGATGCCTTCCTGCAGCAGCACGGACAGCGCCGCCGTCGAGGCGACGATGCCCTTGCTGCCCATGCCCGCTTCCGTCAAGCCCAGGTGCAGCGGATAGTCGCAGCGCCGGGCCAGTTCGCGGTACACGGCGATCAGGTCCTGCACGCCGGAGACCTTGCACGACAGGATGATCTTGTCGCGTCCCAGCCCCAGTTCTTCGGCGCGCACGGCGTTTTCAATCGCCGACGTCACCAGCGCCTCGTACATGACGGCTTGCGCCGGCCACGGTTCGGCGCGACCCGCGTTTTCATCCATGATGCGCGCCAGCAAGGCCTGGTCCAGGCTGCCCCAGTTCACGCCGATGCGCACCGGCTTGTCATACTTGCAGGCCGCTTCGATCATTTGCGCGAATTGCGTATCGCGCTTGGCGCCCTTGCCCACGTTGCCCGGATTGATGCGGTACTTCGACAGCGCGCGCGCGCAATCGGGGTAGTCGTTGAGCAAGGTATGGCCGTTGTAATGGAAATCGCCCACCAGCGGCACGTCGATCTCCATCTTGTCGAGCTGCTCGCGGATGTAAGGTACGGCCGCGGCCGCTTCCGGCCGGTCCACCGTCAGGCGCACCAGTTCCGACCCGGCACGCGCCAGTTCCTTGATCTGGATCGCCGTGCCGATGGCATCGGCCGTGTCCGTATTCGTCATCGACTGCACCACCACGGGGGCGTCGCCGCCCACCCAGATCTGGCGCTGGCCATGGGCGATCAATACCTTGCGGCTGTCGCGCCGGTCGGAAGGGCCGGAGCCGATCGCTGTTTTCGAGGTCGCCATAATATTATCTTGTGAGTTTGCTTGCTTAAACTGCCTGTTTCAACGTTACTTGATGCTTACGCGCGAGATCGTGCCACCTGGCACGGTCGGCAAATCCAGCTTGGCGCCGCGCAAAGTTGCCTGCACGACACCTGGCTTGCCCACCACGAGGGTGGCCGGACCCGTGATATCGAATGTTTCCGTGCTGCCCGCCTTGACCATGCGCGAAATCAGCGGCGAAGTGCCCGGACGGCGAATTTCCACCCAAGAATCTTGCTCCACCTTTAAGACCAGCGCATTCGCGCCCACGGCGGCGGCCGCCACTGGCGGCGCGACGGCGGCCGTCGTCGCCGGCGCAGGGGCTGGCGCGGCAACTGGCGGCACCACGGCCGCGGCTGGCGCCGATGCGGCGGCCGACGCGGCGGGCGCGCCCGTCTGCGTATCGTTGCCGGCCGGCGGCGGCACGGAAATCAGCGGCACGGACGGCGTCTGCACGGGTGTCAAATCCTGGCCCGGCTTGATCAGGGTGGTTTCCACGGGGCCCACTTCCGCATGCACGACTTCTTTTTCCGTGTGCGAGGACAGCAGGCTGGCCGGCACATAGCCGAGCTTGTAGGCGCCAAAGGCGGCGGCCACGACGACAGCCACGGCGCCGGCGATCCAAAGGGTGCCCTGGTTCGACGAGCGCTGCGTCATCGACGGGAAGCGCGATTCCGAAAACGTGGCGGAAATTTCACGCCGCACGGGGGCCGCCGGGTCTTGCGCGGGGGCCGGATGGACTTCGATCATGGCCACCAGCGGCGCCGCGTCGAGGCGCACCACCTTGGCATAGGCGCGCACGAAACCGCGCACCACGGCCAGGTTCGGCAACGCCGCCATGTCGCCCTCTTCCAGCGCGATCACCTGGCGCGGCGCCAGCTTGAGCTGGTCCGCCACCTGTTCCACCGGCCAGCCCAGCGCTTCGCGCTGTGCCTTCAACTGTGCGCCTGCCGACGCCAGATTGCCCTGGGGCTGCTGCTGAGGCGTTTCTGCCCACTCTGAATTCATTGGTATCCCTGTCTCACTCATCAAACGCCCCACTTTGATAAGCAGCATATTCGGACGAGCCGGAATGGTGGTTGCGCAAATGCGCCCCCAGGCCAGCTTCCGCACCCGCATCCCCGAGCTTATGCTGCACCTTGATCCCGAGCCACAGCACATCGGCCGTCTGGCTCTCCATTGTCGCTATTTTACCGAGCCGCTCAAGATAATGAGCCGCTTGCCGGTAGTCTTGCTGTTGGTAATACACGCGCACCAGGCCGGCATTCGTCACTGCCACGTCCGGTGCGATGCGTACCGCGCGCAACAAGTACGCGCCGGCACGCCGGTAATCATGCAGGGCCAGGCTGCAGGCGCCCCCATTGTTGAGCGCGTTTTCCGGCGACACATACGCCGCATCCTGCAATGCCGCGTCGAAATACGCCAGCGATTGCGCGGCGCGTCCCGTCTGGCACAAGAACAGACCGTAATTATTGCTCAACTCAGGATTGTGGGGCGCAAGGCGCAAAGCGTAAAGGAAATCTTTCTCGGCAGGCGCAGTCTGCCCCTTGGCCGCCAGGATCAGGGCGCGCATGCCATGCGCCTGCGCATCGCTGGGCGCCAGCTGCACGGCTTGCGCCGCTTCCGCCAGGGCCACGTCGAGCTGGCCACGGCCATAATAGGCGCTGGCCAGCTGCAGGCGCAGCGCGGCGCGTTCCTGCAGACTCGCCTGCTTATCCTGGCCACCGTCGCCGGACGTCGTGGAAGCACAGCCGACCAGCAGCACGGCCAGGCTGACAGCGGCCACAGCGAGCGAGCGTTGGTAAGCCATGCCTTCCCTCATCAGGAGCGGATTTCCACGATCTTGCCGAAATTGGCGCCAAACTTCTGTTGATATTCAGTCATTTTTTCCATGCGTTCCTGCACCCGCGTGCGGTCCTTGACTTCGCCGGCCAGCTGGCCGCAGGCCGCATCGATGTCGTCGCCGCGCGTCTTGCGCACGGTGGTGATGATGCCGCCATCCATGAGCACCTGGGCAAACGCCTTGATGCGCGGGTTTTTCGAGCGGAACAGGCCCGACTCGGGGAACGGGTTGAATGGAATCAGGTTGAACTTGCAGTTCACGCCGAACTCGCGGTCTTGCACCAGCGCCAGCAGCTCGCGCGCGTGCTCGTCGCTGTCATTGACGCCGTCCAGCATGCAGTATTCGAAGGTAATGAAATCGCGTGGGGCAAATTCCAGGTAGCGCTTGCAGGCCGCCATCAATTCCTTCAGCGGATATTTCTTGTTCAGTGGAATCAAACCATCGCGCAAGGTGTCGTTCGAGGCGTGCAGCGAGACGGCCAGGGCCACCGGCACTTCCTGCGACAGCTTGTCCATCATCGGCACGACGCCCGAGGTCGACAAGGTCACGCGGCGGCGCGACAGGCCGTAGGCGTTGTCGTCGAGCATCAATTTCAGGGCCGTGACGGTCGGTTCAAAGTTCAGCAGAGGCTCGCCCATGCCCATCATCACCACGTTGGTGATCTGGCGCTCGCCTTTCGGGCCGGGTTCGATGCCCTTGGTGCGGCGCAATTCGAATTCCGCCATCCACAGCTGGCCGATGATTTCGCCCACGGACAGGTTGCGGTTGAAGCCTTGCTTGCCCGTCGAGCAGAAGCGGCAGTTGACGGCGCAGCCGGCCTGGGTCGAGATGCACAGCGTGCCGCGGTTATCTTCCGGAATGAACACGGTTTCCACGGCATTGCCATTGCCCACGTCGACCAGCCACTTGCGCGTGCCATCGGTCGACGTGTGATCGCTGATGATGGCCGGGGCGCGCACTTCGGCGCGCGTGGCCAGCTTGTCGCGCAGCGACTTGGCCAGGTCCGTCATGGCGTCGAAGTCGGAGGCGCCGAACTGGTGTATCCAGCGTTGCAACTGTTTCGCACGAAACGGTTTCTCTCCCAACTCGGCGCAGTAGGCGATGAGTTGCGCGGGATCGAGGTCCAGCAAGTTGGTGAGGGTCGTCGTATTCATGATCATGTCTATTCTAAAAATCCGTCCCCGCGCGCATCAGGAGCCAAAAGCACCACAGCGCAGCGGGAACAGGGGGTGATAAGTTATTTCACAGATAACGCCAGGAAATAACGTTATCTAAGGCAATTAAGCCTTCAGTTCTGGGAAGAAGTAAGCGATTTCCACTTTGGCAGCTTCGACAGCGTCGGAGCCGTGTACGGCGTTGGCGTCGATCGAATCGGCGAAATCGGCGCGGATCGTGCCTTTTTCTGCTTTCTTCGGATCGGTCGCGCCCATCAGGTCACGGTGGGCCAGAACGGCGTTTTCGCCTTCCAGAGCCTGGATCATGACTGGACCGGAAACCATGAAGTCCACCAGGTCTTTGAAGAAGCCGCGCTCTTTGTGCGCTGCGTAGAAGCCTTCAGCTTGTTCGCGCGACAGTTGGGTCATGCGCGCAGCAACGATTTTCAAGCCAGCGTTTTCAAAACGGGTGTAGATTTGACCGATTACGTTTTTTGCAACTGCGTCTGGTTTGATGATCGACAGGGTGCGTTCGATTGCCATGTGTGAAAACTCCAATAAAAAGAAAGGTTTAAAACGATAAATTGATAACTCAATCAACCTTTGATTTTACCATACTCCACCCCATATCACCCAGACAGGCAGGGGGCATCTTCCTGCCCTGCCTGTGTTTAATTAAATCTTAAGCTGGTTTTTTTGTAAAAACCGGGGTCCATGCTATCCTTGGGCAAAGCAGTAATTTGAATTGACAACACGGAGGCACTATGAATCAGAACATGCAACGCACCTTTGACCTGTCGGGGGGCATGCAGCAAGTCCGCCATCAGGTCTTGCGCAACACTTACTGGCTGCTGGCACTGTCCATGATCCCGACCGTGCTGGGCGCCTTCATCGGCGTGCAAATGCATTTGCCGATGCTGACCGGCGGCATGGGCTTCATCATCTTCATGCTCGTCGCATTCGGCTTCATGTACGCGATTGAAAAAACCAAGAACTCGGGCCTCGGCGTCGCCGTCCTGCTGGGCTTTACCTTCTTCATGGGCCTGATGCTCACGCCCATCCTGACGCGTACGCTCGGCTACTCGAACGGCGGCATGCTGATCATGACGGCGTTCGGCGGCACGGCCACCATCCTGGCCGTGATGGCCACCATCGCCACGGTCTCGAAGCGCGACTTCTCGGCCATGGGCAAATGGCTGTTCGCCGGCGTGATCGTGCTGATCCTGGCATCGGTGGCGAACATTTTCCTGGGCCTGTCGGCACTGTCGATCGTGATCTCCATGGTCGCCATCGCCATCTTCTCGGCCTACATCCTGTATGACGTGCAGCAAATCATCAACGGCGGCGAGACCAACTACATCTCGGCCACCCTGCGCATCTACCTGGACGTGTACAACATCTTCACCAGCCTGCTCTCCCTTCTGGGTTTCGCTGGCGGCAGCCGCGACTAAGACCAGGCCTTGCGCTTGAACAAAAAGCCGACCCGCGGGTCGGCTTTTTTACGTCTGCCGGCTCTATCTGGCCTTTTCGGCCACATCGAGCAGGCAGGCGCGGGCGCGGTCCAGGGTCGGGTTGTCGCGCTGGGCCGCGTAGACGGCGTAGGCCGAATGCGAGAATTCGGGCGCGTCGCGCACGCGGTGCAAGAGGCCCGCTTCCAGGTAAGGCTGGGCCGAGCCGATGCGGAAATAGCTGGCGCCGCCCACGTCCAGCAGGTAGACCAGCGCCAGCGGCCCCAGCGAAATGGAAACGGGCGGGCTGCTCAGCTCCGGATAGGCCGCCTGGTGGTTCGCCGCAAAAGCCGGGCCCCAGTCGACATACACATAGGCATCGGCATGCATCTGCCCGTCGGCGCGCGTGGTGACCATCACCAGCTTTTCCTCGGCCAGCAGTTCGCTGACGAGGCCCGGACGCTGCGGCGGGTTGTACAGCACGGCCAGGTCCAGCGAGCCGTCGTGCACGGCGTCGAGCAGGCGCGCGGGACTGTCGACTTCCGCGCGCAGGGCGATCTCGGGACAATCGCGGCTCATGCGTATCAGCCAGTCACCCAGCAGCGGCTGCCACAGGCTCAGCTCGCAGCCGATGCTGACGGCGTCTTCGCGCCCCGGCGGCAAGGCCACCTGGTGGCGCGCCCGCTCCCACACCTGCACCATGGTGGCCGCGTGGCGCATGAAGCGTTCGCCGGCCGGCGTCAGGCGGGCGCCGGCCTTGTTGCGCACGAAGAGCTGGCGCCCCAGCTGCTGCTCCAGCGTGCGGATGCGGGCGCTGACGGCCGTCTGCGTCACGTGCATGCGCTCGGCGGCCATGATGAAACTGCCGCTGGACGCCACTTCCAGGAAGGTGCGTGCTTGATTGATATCCATCAAGCCATGATAGCAGCAGACGCCCGCATCAACTGACCCGCTCGTAGCCACCCAGCACGCCCTGCTTAGCCAGCACCCATTGCCACAGCTGCAGGTCGCGCGCGCGGAAGGCACCGGCGCAGGACAGCAGGTAATACGACCACATGCGATGGAAGCGCTCGCCCAGCTGGGCGGAAAACTGCGGCCACGCCTGCTCGAAATTCGCATGCCAGGCCATCAGGGTCTTGTCGTAGTCGGCACCGAAGTTGTGCAAGTCCTCGGCCACGAACAGGTCATCCATGGCGTCGCCGATCTGGCCGATCGACGGCAGGTCGCCATTCGGGAAGATGTATTTGTCGATCCACGGATCGCACGTGGAATGGCGCTTGTTCTTGCCAATCGTGTGCAGCAGGAACAGGCCATCGTCCTCCAGGCAGCGGTGCGCCACCTCCATGAAGACGCGGTGGTTTTTATGCCCCACGTGCTCGAACATGCCGATGCTGACGATGCGGTCGAACTTTTCATTGGTGTCGCGGTAATCCTGCAGGCGGAAGTCCAGCCGGTCGCCGCCGGGCATGGCGCGCGCATACGCGGCCTGCTCCTGCGAAATCGTCACGCCCACGCACTGCACCTGGTATTTTTCCGCCGCATAGCGCATGAAACTGCCCCAGCCGCAGCCGATATCGAGCACGCGCATGCCCGGCTCAAGGCGCAGCTTGCGGCAGATCAGATCGAGCTTGGCCTCCTGCGCCTCAGCCAGGTTGGCCGCATCCTTCCAGTAGCCGCACGTATAGGTCATGCGCGGATCGAGCATGGCCGCATAGAAGGCGTTGCCCAGGTCGTAGTGCTCCTTGCCCACCATCCACGCGCGCCGTTCCGTCTGCAGGTTGAACAGGCGCGCATACAGGGCATGGAAGGCCAGGCGCATGGGGCGCACGTCGTCGGTCACCCGGGCGCGCAGCAGGTGGCAAAAGAATTCGTCGAGCTGCTGCGCATCCCAGTCGCCATCCATATACGCTTCGCCCAGGCCCAGGTTACCGCTGGCAAAGGCCCGTTCGGGCACGCCAGGCTTGCGCAGCTGCATGTCCCAGGCGGCGCGGCCATTCAGATGGATGTCGGCGCGGGCCAGCAGGTCGGCCGCCTCGCGGGTCAGCCGCGTGTCGGGCTGGAGTCCGGCGCCACTTGCCGGTGTGTGTTGCAACTGCATTCGTGCTTGTGTCGTGTGCTGCGTGTTCATGCCCTGCCGCCTCCAGATGGTTGTCGGGTGCCGGCGCGCCGGCATGTCATCGACTACCCGGCGGCGTACCAGCCATAAAATTATCCGCCCGCCATGGCCATCTGGATAATGAAACATCATGGCCATTCATATCAAAATATTTGCTTTAAAATGATTTGAATCAATTATTTCATGGAAACATCCTGCGTACGAAGCGCTCTGTAGCATGAAAAAAGCCGCCTGTTCGGCGGCTGTTCACGGCAGGTTCGCGCCCTGCGGCGCCGCGATCAAAAGTCGTGATTCGGCGGATACTTCGTATAGAAATCGTTATCCCACTTGAAATTGGTAAACGCCACCGTCATCGAGACGTCGAGCGCCTCGACGAAATGCCAGCAGCCGACGGGCAGGAACAGGATTTCGCCCGGCGCCAGCACGCATTCGCGCACCTGCACGTCGGCCATCAGCGGATAGCGCCGCACGTCGATGTCGCGTCCGTCCACGGGCGTGAAGCAGTGGCGCTGGTTGTACACGCGCGCCACCTCGCAGGCGGCCATGATGCGCAGCCGCTTGCGCCCCGCCACCTGCGCCATGAAGTTATTCGTCAGGTCGTGGTGGAACGGCGTCACCGTGCCGGCCGGGCCAAACCACAGGAAGCCCGTGGGACCGCCGTCCTGGCGCAGGTATTCCGGCAGCTGGCCGATATCGTCCCACAGCTCGCGCAGGGCCTGGCGGTTTTGCGAATTGTTGTTCGCCGTCATATAGAAATCGTTGGTCGCGCCGCTGCCCTCGACCAGGCTGGCGTACTCGCCAAAGGCCATCTTGCGCTTGTGCGCCACGCTGTTCATTTCATATTGCGCGTCCGCTTCGCGACCGAACTGCACCTCCACCTCGCGCTGTGCGAAATGCTCGCGGAAGTAGGCCGGACTCCATTTGCGCATGGCCGGCCAGTCGTCCATCATGCCGGTGATGATCACGGGCTGGTTGATCGAATAGTACTCGTCCAGAAATTGCTGCGCGGACAGCTTGTCGCGGCGCGGGATCTCGGGCGAACGCAGGTGGTTCAGCTTGCGCTGGATGTCGATCACCCAGTCGCGCTTGGCCAGCCGGTTCGACAGGCGCACGGCGCCGGCCAGGTAGGGGCTTTGCAGCGCCAGCTCCACTTCGCGGCGCGCCAGCGCTTCGGCGATGCCGGCCTGCTGCAGCACCGGCATCAGCGCCGACGGATGGCTGCCCAGCATGAGGTTTTCCGCGATCCAGCTGCGCCATTCGCGGCTCAGCTCCGGGTCCTGCTTTTGCTCCAGCTGCTTTACTCCCAAGGTCGATACCGCCGCCATCGCCGTCTCCTGTTTTTTATGTGAATAAGCGGCCGGGCAGCAATGCCGCCCGGCCGCGTCCTACTCTAGAGCAATTTCAACATTAACGCACCTTCCACACCTCCGTCGCCAGCACGCCATTCGCATCGCCATCGAGCTCCCACGAGAACGCGCCGCGCAAGCCCTGGTCCTTGACGTACTTGACCTTGGTGCCGATAACGGTCGGATCGTCATAGCTCCACCACTGGCCGCCCGCACCCGTGTACAGGTACAGCTGCTTGGTCACGGGATGGTAGTAGCGCGTACCGGCCTTGGCGACGAGGACTTTATAGTCTTCGATGCCCGACTCGTACGTGCCCGGCGCCATGCCCGTGGCCGCCTGGTACAGGCCATCGCCATTCGGTCCCGGCGCCACGCCCGTCCAGCCACGGCCATAGAACGGAATACCGAGCAGCAGCTTGTCGCGCGGCACGCCGGCGGCAATCATGTACTGCACCGCCTTGTCGCCCACGTATTCGCGCGCCATGCCCGTCGACGGATCGGCAGGGTCGGCAAACAGCTGGGCGTTGAAGTTGGTGCTGTTTTCCCAGCCGCCGTGGAAGTCGTAGGTCATCAGGTTGATCCAATCCATGTACTGCGAGTACAGGGCCGGTTCCGTGTTATCGATCTTGTCCTTGCCGGCACCGACGGCCGCCGTCAGCAGGTAACGCTTGCCGTTGGCTGCGCCGAGCGCATCGAGCTGGCTGCGGAATTCCGCCATCAGCAAGGTGAAGTTGCGCTTGTCGTTGGGGCTGACCGTGTTGTACGGCTGGCCGCCGCCGACCGGGTATTCCCAATCGATGTCGATGCCGTCAAAGATGTTGGCCGCCGCCGCCACGCCGCCGCGTCCACCCTGCACCGGCAGGTTGCCCTTGATGTAGATGTCGATGCAGGAACGCACCATCTGCTTGCGCAGCGCATCGGTGGCCGAACCGACGGAGAAGTTCTTCGACCAGCTCCAGCCGCCCAGCGAGATGAACAGCTTCAGGTTCGGGTGCGCCGCCTTCAGCTTTTTCAGCTGCAGGAAGTTGCCCGACAGGGGAGCGTCCCAGGGAATGGCCTGGCCATCGACGGTGCGCTTCGGCGTGCGGATGTAGTCGGCCTCGGCATCGCCGCCCGTGCCCGCGTCCGGCGAATTCGGATTCGTCGCGCCCGGCTCCGTCTTGGTGATCATGGCGCACTCGTAGCCGCCATTTTTCGGATAGATATTGCCGAAGGCGTAGTTGATGAAGGTCAACTTATCGGCCACGCCGCTCGTATGCACGTTCGCCACCTCATAGTCGCGGCCATACACGCCCCATTGCGCGAAATACGAACCCACTTCGCGGCCGGTTGGCGTTGGCGTTGGCGTTGGCGTCGGTGTCGGCGTCGGCGTCGGCGTCGGCGTCGGTGTCGGCGTCGGCGTCGGTGTCGGTGTCGGTGTCGGTGTCGGCGTCGGGGTAGGAGTCGGCGTGGTGCTGCAGATCTCCTGGCTGGTCCATGGCTTGCCCGTGCCGGCGGCGCCGCTGCTGGTCGACGGGTTGTCGCCCTGCGTCCAGTAGTTGGCGCGGTAATTGGTGCCGGCGTAGCTGACGGTGGCGCCCGCGCTGTATGCCGTGCCGGCGGCCCAGGCCAATGCGCACGTGCCACCGGTCGGTGTCGGTGTGGGCGTCGGCGTTGGTGTCGGGGTAGGCGGCGGTGTTGGCGTCGGGGTGGGTGTCGGCGTTGGCGTCGGGGTCGGGGTCGGGGTCGGGGTCGGCGTGGTGCCGCCGTCGCAAGTGCCGCCCGCGCTCCACAGGCTAGGCGTGGAGACGGGATTCCAACCCGAGCCCACGTGGTCGGTCTGCGTCACCAGGGCCGTATAGTTGGCGCCCAGGTAAGTGACCACCGTGCCGGCGTTGTACGTGCCGCCCTCTTGCCACGGCACGCAGGCAACCGTGCTGACGGCCAGCAATTGCGAGCCGCCCGGCGCGCTGGCGTCGCTGCCGCCGCCACCGCATGCCGCCAGCACACCACCGCTGGCCAGGCATACCATCATGTTTCTGATCGTCTTTCTGAGTATTAAATTTTCCACGCTGTCTCCTGTTCAGGTTTGCGGAAATACCACTCTGCTTCGATAAAGAGCTACCCTGTGTTCTAGTTTTTTTGCAGTTGCAAGAACAGCATGCTGCTGAAAAAATAGGCGGTCAAGTGGTTTTGAAGTGGCATCAAACCGTGCAATACCAGTTCGGCCAGAAACGGCAAAAGCATATGCCGATGGCGTGTTGTCCTACTGGAGGACGAAAAAATGACAGAAGGAAGATGAACGGAAAGGCTTGATTGGCAAAAAACAGACCAATTTTATAACACGGTGTAAGTGGTATTACGGTGGCTTGCTGCGCCATTGATGGTGCCGCCGGAAACCACGACGGCGGGTGCCTGCCTGGCCACCCGCCGCATTTTAGTTATTTATTGAGCCAGATCAAACACGGCCATCGACTCGACATGCGAGGTATGCGGGAACATGTTCACAACGCCCGCCTTGCTCAGCACATAACCGGCTTCCAGCGCCAGGATGCCGGCATCGCGCGCCAGGGTCGAAGGGCTGCACGAGACATAGACGATGCGTTTCGGCAGCATGTCGGGACGCGCTTGTGCCAGGCCGACCAGTGCCTGGCACAGGGCCATGGCGCCATCGCGCGGCGGGTCGATCAGCATGCGGTCGAACTTGCCCAAGGCGATCAGGTCATCCGTCGTCACTTCAAACAGGTTGCGCGTCGAGAACGAGGTCTTCTCCGCCAGGCCGTTGGCCAGGGCGTTTTCCAGCGCCCGCTCCGTCAAGGTGGTGCTGCCTTCGATGCCCACCACTGCGCTGCCCTGCGTGGCCAGCGGCAAGGTAAAATTGCCCAGGCCGCAGAACAGGTCGGCCACGCGATCTTGCGGCTGTACTTCCAGCAGGCGCAGGGCTTTCGATACCAGCACGCGGTTGATGTGGTGGTTCACCTGGGTGAAGTCGACGGGCTTGAACGGCATCTTGACGCCGAATTCCGGCAGCAAGTAATGCAGTTGCTTGTCCAGCGGATAGAACGGCACGGCCGTTTCCGGACCTTTCACCTGCAACCACCATTGCACGCCGTACTCGTCGGCAAACGCTTTCAATTTCGTCTCGTCGTCCGCCGTGAGCGGCGCCATGATGCGCAGCACCATGGCCGTCACGTCTTCGCCGACGGCCAGCTCGATCTGCGGCATCTGGTCGAAGATCGACAGCGAAGCGATCAGCCCGCGCAGCGGCAGCAGCATGGCCGAGATGTGCGGCGGCAAGATTTCACAGCTATCCATGTCGGCCACGAAAGCCGATTTCTTTTCATGGAAGCCCACCAGCACGGCGTCTTTCTTCTTGACGTGGCGCACCGACAGGCGTGCGCGGTAGCGGTAGCCCCACGTCGGGCCATACATGGGGCGCATCACGCTTTGCGGACGCACCTTGCCGATATGCCACAGATTATCTTCCAGCACACGCTGTTTGATCGCCACTTGCGCCGACGGTTCCAGGTGCTGCATCGAGCAGCCGCCGCAGTTGTCGAAATGCTTGCACTTGGGCGTCACGCGCATCGACGATTCGCGGTGCAGCGCCGTCATGCGGGCCATTTCCCAGTTCTTCTTTTTCTTGAACGTCACAAAGCTGACGCGCTCGCCCGGCAGCGCGCCCTCGACAAACACGACCTTGCCCGGCGAGCCGTCTTCGTTCTCAATATGGCCGACGCCGCGGGCGTCCATGTCGAGCGATTTGATTTCGATGATATTTTCTTGCATAGCGATCAATAGGTAAGAGTGGGCCAGGACGCAGGGCCGCGCTGGAACTTGCAAACAATGGGGGAAAGGTCAGGCGCCGCGAGCGGGGCGTATGATAGCAGATCGCGACCAGCAAAAGCCGCTCAAGCCCGCACCGGGTAGCAAGCCCGAGAAAATGCGCAGGGCAAGGCGCGTGGCCGAAGACAGCAGGCCAGCACGGCGAGGCCATGCAACGCCGCCATGCGCGTTTTATCAGACTTGCTACAGCAGGGAGTCACGCACGACGCCGCGTGCCGCCATCGCCCGCTTGAGCTTGATCAAGGCTTCCTGCTGGATTTGCCGCACCCGTTCGCGCGTCACACCCATTTCCTCGGCCAGGGTTTCCAGGGTGGCGGGATCGTCGTTGTCGAGGCCGAAACGGCGCATGATCACCACGCGCTGCTTGTCCGGCAGCTTGGTCAGCCAGTCGCGCACCAGCACCGTCATTTCATGGTGTTCGGCGCGCGCGTCGGGGCTGTCTTCGCTGGCGCCGGGCAGCATGTCCATCAGCGACGATTGCGGGTCGTTGTCGAGCGGCGCGTCGAGCGAGGTGGCGTGCTCGGACAGGGCCAGGATATCCTGCACCTCTTCCACGGGACGCCCCACCAGGTGGGCGATGTCTTCCGCGGTGGCATCCTTGCCGTCGTGGTGCTGGGCTTCCAGGTGGTATTTGCCGCGCAGGATCTGGTTCAGTTCGCGCACCATGTGCACGGGCAGGCGCACCGTGCGCGCCTGGTTCATGATGGCGCGCTCGATGCTCTGGCGTATCCACCAGGTGGCGTAGGTGGAAAAGCGGAAACCGCGCTCGGGCTCGAACTTGTCGATGGCCCGCATCAGGCCGATGTTGCCCTCCTCGATCATGTCGAGCAAGACCACGCCGCGGTTGATGTAATGCTTGGCGATCGACACGACCAGGCGCAGGTTGTGCTCGATCATGGTTTGCCGGGCTTCGAAATTGCCCTGCTTGGCAAGGGTGGCGTAATGCACTTCCTGTACCGCCGTCAGCAGGGGCCGCGTGCCGATCTGGTTCAGATAGTGTTGCGTGGTATCGGTCGACAGTTCTGCCGCCAGCACTTTCTTCAATTCATCGACACTTTCCACCAGCACACTGACGCTGGCCGCCTCTGCCCCCTCGCCCGCCTCGACGGCGTCGATGCCGTCGTCGAGATCGCCGGCATCGTCCGTCACGACTTCGTCCGCCGCGTCTTCCGGCGGTTCCGGGTCATCGTCCAGCTGGTCGTGCGGCGCGTGTGTCATTGCTTTACCTAACGGTTAGGCAGGAATTTCGAAGGATCGACAGGCTTGCCTTGCTGGCGGATCTCAAAGTGCAGCTTCACGCGGTCGGCGTCGGAATCGCCCATTTCAGCGATGGCCTGGCCTTTGTTGACGCTCTGCCCTTCCTTCACCAGGATGCTGCGGTTATGCGCATAAGCCGACAACAGGCTATTACTGTGCTTCACGATGACAAGATTACCATAACCACGGATTCCGCTCCCGGCATACATGACTTTTCCGGAGCCGGCGGCCACTACCTGCTGGCCCGCCTTGCCGGCGATATCGACGCCCTTGTTCTTGCCTTCGTCAAAAGTGCCGATGACCTTGCCTTCGGATGGCCACATCCAGCTGATCTTGTCGTCGCCAGGCGCCGATGCCGCAGGAGCGGCAGCCGCGGCGGCCGGTGCGGCGGCGGCCGCGACGGGCGCAGGCGCCGCTGCCGGCTTGGCATCGGTGGCGCCGCCATCGGCGCGCAACTCGGCCAGGGTGGCGTCGGAATACGCGCGCTTCTCGCCGCGCGGTCCCGTTTTCTTCGGCACCACGGGCGCGGCCGGTTTGACTTCCGTCACCGGCGGCATGATGATGGCCGACGTTTGCGCGCCGCCCGTGTCGCCATTTGGCGGCAGCACGCGCAGCACCTGATCGACCTTGATGTCGTTCGGATTGCTCAAGTCATTCCACACCACCAGGTCGCGGTAATTCTGTCCATGCTCAAGGGCGATGCGCAACAGCGTGTCGCCGCGCTTGACCGTGTAAAACGCAGGATCGCGATCGCGGGCATCGTTTGCCGCCGCACTGGTGGACGAGGGTTGGCGCTCCACCACCGGCGCCTGGACGCCCGTCGTGCCGCAACCGCTCAACAGGGCGGCCAGGGTGATGCTGCATAGAAGTATCTTACTTTTCTTAATCATTCGCATGTATGTGTATGTCCTGCTTGCTAGCTGATCCGGGGATCATATGGTGCCCGGGCGCAAAGGCACGAAATGGCAATCTTCCAGGGTTTGGCTGGTCCATTCCATTTTCCCCACCCGGGTAATGAGTTGTAAATGTTGCAATTTAGCACCGACTGGCGCAACCAGACGCCCACCGAGCGTTAGCTGTTCCAACAGGGCTTGCGGGACTTCCAGGCCGGCTGCGGCAAGGATGATCCCGTCAAAGGGAGCCGCCTGCGGCAGGCCAAGCATACCATCTCCGTACTGCAAGCGCAGATTCGACACGCGCAGCGGGCGCAAATTGGCCTTCGCCAGCTCGTGCAGGGGCCGGATGCGCTCGATCGAATACACCTCTTTTGCCACCAGCGACAGCACCGTCGCCTGGTAGCCGCAGCCGGTGCCGATTTCCAGCACGCGCTGCAGGCTGCCGCCATTGCGCAGCACTTCGATCATGCGCGCGACGATGTACGGCTGCGAAATGGTCTGGTGATGACCGATCGGCAGCGAGGCGTCGATATACGCCTGCGACGCCAGCGCCTCGTCCATGAACATATGGCGCGGCACGGCCTGCATGGCGTCGAGCACCACCTGGTCCTTGACGCCCTGCTTCGCCACGCGGGCCACCATGGCGCGCCGCACGGCGTCGGACACCAGCGGGTTTTGCCGCGGCGGCGCCACCACCGCCGGCTGCGCCCGCTCATTGGCGATGGCCTGGGCGCGCGACGGCGCGATGGGCGCCATGGCACCGTGGTGCGGCGCGCCGCCCCTGGCCGCGCTTTGCGCCGCATTCTGCGTGGCCGTCTGCGGCGTGGCGATCCTCGACTGCGCCAGCGACTGTCCCCCGCCCTGCCTGGCGGGCTTGCCGGCCAGCGAATCGAGGGAAAGGGGGAAGGTGCGCGGCTTATCGGTCATAGTCAGCGGTCATGCCAGGCCTTGGGCCAGTGCATCGAGTTGGGTGGTATGCGTGAGGTCGATCTGCAGCGGCGTGATCGAGACTTGTCCTTGCTGAATCGCGTAAAAATCCGTGCCGGGACCGCCTTCCTTGGTGGCGCCGGCCGGACCGATCCAGAAAATTTCACGGCCGCGCGGGTCCAGCGCGCGGATGACCGGCTCGGCCGAATGGCGCTTGCCCAGGCGCGTGGCCACCACGCCTTGCAATTGCTCGTACGGAATGGCCGGGATATTCACGTTCAACAGGTACGGTTTCTGCAAGGCGTCAAAACGGCGCTCGACGATTTCCCGCGCCACGCGCGCGGCCGCGTCCAGGTTGGCCCAGCCAAACTCGGACTGCGAAAAGGCGATGGCCGGGATGCCGAACAGATAGCCTTCCGTGGCGGCCGCCACGGTGCCCGAATACAGGGTGTCGTCGCCCATATTGGGGCCATTGTTGATACCGGACACCACCAGGTCGGGACGCTCGATCAGCATGCCCGTCAGCGCCACGTGCACGCAGTCGGTCGGCGTGCCGTTGACAAAGTAAAAGCCGTTGGCGGCCTTGTGCACGGACAGCGGCCGGTCCAGCGACAGCGAATTGGAGGCGCCCGAACGGTTGCTGTCCGGCGCCACCACCACGATCTCGGCGATGGGCGCCAGAGCATCGGCCAGTGCCGCCAGGCCCGGCGCCAGGTAGCCGTCGTCGTTACTGATAAGAATTCTCATAACGAGATTTTACCTGAAGCAATGCCAACACTGCGCGTACCGCACGACGATCGGCCGCATTTTTTATGCCGCCGCACCGCTGCGGGGCACATGCTCAGCGCGGCTCGATGCGCGCTTCCGACAACGCTCCTTCCAGCGCCTGCACTTCGTCTTCCTGCAAGGCCAGCAAGCCATCGAGATCGCCTTGCAATTTGTACATGCGTTTCAGCTGCGCCATGCCGCGCTTGCGCAGCTTGCCTGGCACGCCGGGACGCAGCAGGCACGCCTTCAGGTGCTCGGCCAGTTCGCCCGCCTGCAGATACTGTTCGCGCTCGATCATGCCTTGCAGCATGCCGATCATGCTGGCCAGGGTTTCCGGCTCCGCTGCCTCGTGCCCGCCGGCGCGGCCCGCCAGGATGGTTTCCTGCAGATGGCGCGCGCCGTCCAGCACGCTCTCCGCGTGCGGCTGCGCCTTGCCGCCGCTGGCGGGCGCGTTCAGCAGGCGATCGCTACCGCTGAGCACGGCATCCTCCAGCAGGCGCGCCGCCTCGCTTTCGCCCTGCTGCTGCAGGGTGCCGGCCAGCTGCTTCTTGCTGTGCAAGGTATCGAGGTGGTCTTCGCCCAACAGGCGCGCATGCACTTCCAGCACCTGCTCCTGCACGCTGCGCGCCGCATCGAGCTCGCCACGCCGCAACAGCGCCTCGGCCAGCTTGCGCTGACTCATCAGGGTTTCCGGATGGTCGAGGCCGCGCGTGCGCTCGCGCGCCGCCACCTGGTCTTCATGCAGCTGGCGCGCGCCGGCCCAGTCACCCTGCCTCGCCACGATATCGGCCAGCAAATCGCGCGTGACCAGGGTCGCCGCATGGTCGCCGCCGAGGCGCCGCTCCTGGGCTTGCAGGACGACATCGAGCAGGCGCCGCGCGCCTTCCAGGTCGCCGTCGCGCCCCAGCGCCTGCGCCAGGGCCAGCTTGCTGCGCAAGGTGTCGCCATGCTCGGCGCCGAACAGGCGCTCGCGCGCCGCCACCACCTTGGCCAGCACTTGCTGCGCCTGCGCCAGCCGCCCCATGTGCAGCAAGGTGGCGGCGCGGTTGTCCATCGCCCCCAGGGTCATCGGATGCTCGCCGCCCAGCATGCGCGCATACGTGGCCAGCACCGCATCCTGCAGCCGCAGGCCCGCCGCCAGCTCGCCCTGCTGCACCAGGGTTTGCGCCAGGCATGCCCTGGCGGCCAGGGTATCGGGATGTTCGGCGCCCAGCAGCCGCTCGCGCACGTCGGCCACGTCCTCCTCGAGGAAGCGCGCCTCGTCGAGCTTGCCCAGCTGGCGCAGCAGGCGCGCCATGCCGCTCTTGCCGGCAAGGCTGTCCGGATGCTCCTCGCCCAGCAGGCGCACGCGGATCTCGACGCTTTGCCGGAAGGCGTCGAGCGCCTGCGTGCTGCGCCCGTCCTTGCGGTACAGCTCGCCCAAACGGGCCAGGTCGCGCGCCAGCGGCAGGGCCACGGCGCGCCCCGGTTCCAGCTGCAGGGCCTGGCGCGCTTCGCCGATGGCCGCCAGCAAGGCGATTTCGCGGCTCGATTGCCAGGGAAAGTAGCCGCCCGTCAGCCAGTGCAGGAAAGCCTCGAAGGTGCGCGTCAGCGAAAAGCGGTCGCCGCCCTGATCGATGCGCACGGCCAGCTGCTCGCCATACGCGAAGGTTTTCGTCTGCTGCAGCTGGACTTCGTCGAAATAACTGTCGAGGGCGATGTGCGGCAAGCCGTACGAGGCGCGCAGCAGGCGCTCGAACATGGGCTGGAAACCGGCGATGCCCTTGTGCGCATCGCCGCGGCGCCACTCGGCGCGCTGGGCGCCATCGCCCATTTCTATGCGCGACGGCAAGGGATACACGAGCAGCGGCCGCTGTTCGTCTTCATGACTGCGGCGGTACTCGATGGCGCGCGTGACGAGCGCATCGACGCCTTCCAGGCTTTGCCGGTTCGGCGTGAAGACCACCACCAGCTTTTTCGGCAGCAAGGTGGTGCAGATGCCGGCGCTGTCCGTGCGCCCCGTGCGCGAGTCGACCAGCACATAGCGGAAATGCCGCGCCAGCGTGTCGGCGAAGCAGCGGAACAGCGCCGGGCAGCTGTCGAACAGCTGGTCCCAGCGCATCTGCGCCAGGCGCTCGCCATAGCTGGCGTCGAAGCGGCCCGCGCGCATCAGGTACAGCGGACTGCCCTGGTCGACGCGCACCACGTACTGCTGCCAGTCGATGGCGTCGAGCACGCGCTGCGCCAGCGCCGCATCCTCGCGCCCCGCGCCCTGCCCGCCCGCGCCTTCCAGGCTATAGCGTTCAAGCTGCTGGCGGCAAGCCTCGAAAAATTCGAGCACGCCGGGGCGCTCCTCGTGCTGCTCGAAGTAATGGTGCAGTCCCGGCGCCTCCATGTCCCAGTCCAGCATCAGCACCGGCACGCTGGCGTTTTCGCGCCGCGCCAGCAGCACGGCGATATTCGACAGCGCCATGGTGCGGCCGGTACCGCCCTTGTAGGAATAGAAGGTGACGACTTCGCCAGGGGCGTTCAAAGGCGGTAGGGACAGGCGTTGGCATTCCATGACAGGACCTTTTGACGTGGATTAACGTGGAAAGTGCGGAGGCGGAACGGCACGCCATTCCGGCGGGATGGCGGGCAACACGAAGCGGCTGCAATCGTGGCCCGGCGGCGTCGAACGCTTGAGCAAGTGGTAGTGCGTGGCAATGCGCTGCACGATGCGTTCGATGTCGGGCAGGTATTGCGGATTCGACTTCAGGTCGCCGCTGGCCAGGGTATAGCCGGAAAAATCGACGTACAGGCCCGACTCCGTGATCTGCGGCGGCAGGCCGTCCGGATGGCGCGTCATGATGATGGGAATGATCAAATGGCTGGGCAGCTCGTACCAGGCGCGGCGCTCCTGTTCGATCAGTTGCATGGCGGCAAACTCGCGCCGCGTATAGCCATGCGCCTCGTATTTCGGCGTGTACAGCACGATCATGCACACGCTCTGGCACATGGCGCGCGCCACGCGCAGGTCGATATCGTCGCCGCCGCCCAGTTGTTCGCTGTCGATGAACAGGACTTCCTCGCGATCGAGGTGCGGCTCCAGGTAGCAGGCCAGTGCCTCGATGAGGTCATTCTTGAACTTGTTCATGAACGCATATTGGCCGTGCGCATAACTCAAGAAACAGCCGTAGCGGATATCCATGGCATCCCCCCTGTTCCCCGTGCGGCGATGCCGTCGCCGCGCCTTGATCCTGCAAGGCATGAGCTCACTCTAATCCGCTGGGTAACGGCCTGTTTGCGCTGGCGCAAAGATGTGTCTGGCGTCCTGGACATTCGACACAATGCCAGAACATGGCACGATCACGCCGTTTTCTGGCATGGCCGGCGCGCAGGCCGGCGCCGCGTGTAATACGCCAGGCATTTGATTGCAAAGGAGAAATTAGAAAAGCAACCGTGCCGGCGCGCGGGCGCCGGCGGAAAACGCTACCCGGCCCGGGCCGGCAGGTTGCGGAAGAACTCGACCACTTCGGCCGTGTCGCGCGTGCGCTTGAACGGCGGCAGGCTTTGCCAGATGCGCTTGCCATACGGCTTGGAAATGAGGCGCGGATCGCAGATCATCAGCACGCCACGGTCGCCCTCGTCGCGGATCAAGCGGCCCGCGCCCTGCTTCAGGTTGATGATGGCTTCCGGCAGCGAGTGGTGCATGAAACCGTTCTTGCCCTGCTTTTCCATCACTTCGATGCGCGCGGCCAGCACGGGATCGTCGGGCGGCGCGAATGGCAGCTTGTCGATGATCACCAGCGACAGCGCGTCGCCGCGCACGTCGACGCCTTCCCAGAAGCTCTGGCTGCCGATCAGCACGCCATTGCCGGCGGCGCGGAACTGGTCCAGCAATTCCGTGCGGCCCCGGTCGCCCTGCACGAACAGAGGGAAGTTCAAGCCGCGCTGCTTGAACTCGTCGGCCAGGCGCTCGGCCGCCCGCTTCACGGCGCGCAAGGTGGTGCACAGGAAGAAAGTGCGCCCGCCCGCCGCCTCGATGATGGGCAAGGCGCAGTCGATGACGGCGTCCGTGTAGCCCAGCGAGTTCGGCTGCGGCAGGTTTTGCGGCACGAACAGCAAGCCCTGCTGGCCATAGTCGAAGGGACTCGGCCAGGTATGCGACGGTTCGCCCGTCAAGCCCATCTGTTCCGAGAAATGCTTGAAATCGTTTTTCACGGCCAGGGTGGCCGACGTGAAGATCCAGCTGCGCGGCGTGCCTTCGCGCTGGTTGTTGAAGATCGGCGCGATCGACAGCGGCGTCTTGTGCAATTGCAGGGAGCTGGAAAACGCTTCCACCCAGAACACGGCTTCTTCGCCGGCCGCGACCTTGGCCTTCGGGTCGAACTTCCAGCCGCTCAGCTGCTGCGCCAGTTCCACGCCGCGCACGCGGCATTGCTCCAGCGTTTCCGCCCGTTCCGCCTGGGTTTCCAGCACGGCTACCATGCCGTCCAGTTCATCCTTGAGGGTGTCGAGCGCGGGGAAGAAATCGCTCGACGGGGCGATCTGCGGCAGGGACAGGCGCACGATATCCTGCGGGAAGGTCAGGCGCAGGTCGCGCGCAGCCTTTTCCACCACCGTGACCGTCTTGGCCCAGTCGATGCCGCGCGCATGGGCGAGGCCTTCGGCCAGCACGTCGCGGCACAGTTCCAGGATTTGCGAAGTCGACACCGTATTGCCAAAGAACAGGGTTGCCGTGTCGGGCAACTGGTGCGCCTCATCGAAGATGATGGTATTGGCCGAGGGCAGCAATTCCGCCACGCCCGTGTCCTTCAGGGCCACGTCGGCAAAGAACAGGTGGTGGTTGACCACCACCACGTCGGCCTGCTGGGCTTCCTTGCGGGCCTTCATGACGAAGCAATCCTGGTAATACTGGCACTCGGCGCCCATGCAGGTGTCGCGCGTGGACGTCACCAGGTTCCAGATCATGGCGTTTTCCGGCACCTTGGCCAGTTCCGCCTTGTCGCCGGAGCTCGTCATCTTGATGAAACGCGAGATTTCGCGCAAATGCCCCACGTCGTCGCGCGACGTCATGCGGCCATTTTGCAAGGTGCGTTCCAGATGGTAATGGCAGACGTAGTTCGAGCGGCCCTTCAGCAGGGCCACGGAGACGGGTGCCTGCAGCGCGGCGCGCACGGTCGGGATATCGCGCAGGAACAATTGATCCTGCAAGTTCTTGGTGCCCGTGGAAACGATGGTCTTGCCGCCCCACATCAGGGCCGGCACCAGGTAAGCAAAGGTCTTGCCCGTGCCCGTGCCCGCCTCGGCGATCAGCGTGGTCTGGCTGTCGATGGCGTGGGCGATGGCCTTGGCCATCTCCGTTTGCGAACGACGCGGCTTGTAGCTGCCCACGGCCGGACCCAGCGGGCCGCCGGCGCCGAACAGGCGCTCGATGTCGGCATCGTGCTTGCCAGGCGCTGCCTGGGATTCGGCTGGCAGATTTGCTGGCAGATCAGCGGGCTGGCCGTCTTGGCTTGCAGGCAATAAATTGTGATCGGTCAAAATATACTTAATGAAGGCTGGACGCTACTGGCGCCGGTCAGGCCGGAACGTCGGGCACCAATTGCATTTTCAGCAAGGTGATGTGATCTTTCAACTGCAACTTGCGCTTTTTCAAGCGGCGCAATTGCAGTTCGTCATGATGGCCATCGAGTATCAGCAACTCGATGACGGTATCGAGGTCACGGTGTTCCACGTCGAGTTCAATCAGGCGCCGCTCTATATGCTGTGCATCGCTCATGTGTTGCGTTCCAGGCAGTGTTGTTCAACAGGCGCGCGCAGCATGCGCAGACAGCCATCCGTGCCGGGATCGCCGGCAAGTGCGTAGTTTAACCTGCCGCGCGGCTTAGGGCACGCCATTTCCGGCATGCCCCTGCCAGGCGGACTTACTTGGCGGGCGGAACGGCGGTGGCCGGCGTGCTGGCAGCGGCCGCCTTGGCCGCCTTGGCGTCCGCCTCGGCCTGGCGCTCGGCCAGGCGCTGCGCCACTCTCTTCTGGCGCGCCACGGCTTCCGCCTGTTTTTTCGCAAATTGCGCTTCGCGGGCGGCACGGCGCGGCGCCTCGGCGGCTTCCTCGGCGGCCAGTTTCTGCAGCTTGGCCGCATGTTCGGCTTCGCGCTCGGCCACGCTCTTGCCTTGCGGCTTGGGCGGCGCCGGCTCGGGCGCGACCACTTTCACGGGCTTGGGCACGGCGGCGGCGCGCTGCTCGGCATCGAGGCGCGCATCTTCCTGGGTCTTGGCCAGGTCGATATCGCGCAGGCGCACGGACTCGGCGCGCTTGAAGTGATTCGCTTCGGCCTCGACGGCGCGCAGGCGCACGAGGATCAGGCGGCGCTTTTCCTTCGCCTTGTCGAGGCAGCTGTTCACGAAGAACTTGTTGTAGCATTCCTGCTCGCGCGCGGCGAATTCATTTTCAGCCGCCTCGCGTTCGCTGGCCGCCAGCTTCAGCTTGGCATCGGCTTCGTCGACGGACAAGGTGGCCGGCACTTGCGGCGCACCGACTTCATCCAATGCGGTGCCGCCCTGGTGCGCGCAGGCGGACAAGACCAGGGCCAGGCCCATGCCCGTTGCCAGCTTGTAGAGTGTATTTGCCATCATGTTCATTTTTCCTGCCTCAAACGATCGCGTCGGCCGCGCCGCGCTGTTCTTTTTCCATGTATTCGCGCGATTGCATCTCGACGATGCGCGATACGGTACGGTGAAACTCGTTGGCCAGCATGCCATTCGTGTACAGCTGGTCGGGCGCCACTTCGGCCGACATGATCAGCTTGACCTTCTGGTCATAGAACACGTCGATCAGCCACGTGAAGCGGCGCGCCTCGGACGACTGCGCCGCCGACATGGCCGGTATCCCGGACAATATCACTGTATGGAAGCGGCTGGCGATTTCCAGGTAATCATTTTGCGAACGGGGGCCGCCGCACAGGGTGGCGAAATCGAACCAGATGATGCCGCCGGCGCGGCGCAGGCAGTGGATTTCGCGGCTTTCGATGCGGATGCGCGCATCTTCGTCGGCCGTCTCGGCGATGCGCGTGTAGGCGTCGCGCAGGGCCTTGTCGGTGGCCGCGCCGAGGGGCGTGTAGTAGCTTTCCACCTGTTCCAGCGCGCGGCCGCGGTAATCGACGCCGGCGTCGACGTTCATGACGTCGAGTTTTTCCTTCAGCAGCGCGATGGTCGGCAGCATGCGGTCGCGGTGCAGGCCGTCCGGGTACAGCAGGTCCGGATCGTAGTTCGACGTCATGATGAAGGACACGCCATTGTCGAACAGGGCCGACAGCAGGTTGTACAGGATCATCGCATCGGCGATGTCCGAGACGTGGAATTCATCGAAGCAGATCAAACGGTATTTCTTGGCGATGCGCTTGGCGACCTCGTCGAGCGGATCGGCCACGCCCTTCAATTCATCGAGCTGCTGGTGCACGCCGCGCATGAATTCGTGGAAGTGCAAGCGCGTCTTGCGCACCAGGGGTACGACGGAATAAAAACTGTCCATCAGGAACGACTTGCCGCGCCCTACCCCGCCCCACATGTACACGCCTTTCGGCACGGCGGGACGGTTGATCAGGCGCTTGAAGGTGCTCGAGCGCTGGCCCTTGTAGGCCACCCACTCGTCGTAGCACAGTTGCAGGCGGTCGACCGCGCGCCGCTGGGCGGCATCGGCCTTGAAATCGCGCTTCTGCAACGCGTGCTGGTAAAACTCTTCAACGTTCATGGGATTCGATTCAACTGGGATTCTGGACATAGCGCAAACGGGCCGGCAAGGCAGAAACTGCTTTGCCGGCCCGCTGCGAGGTACTCTAGCGTTTAGAAATTCAGCGTACGCTTGTCTACTGCCAATGCCGCTTCCTTGGTCGCTTCCGACAGGGATGGGTGGGCGTGGCAGATGCGTGCGATGTCTTCGGCCGAGGCCTTGAATTCCATCGCCACGACGGCTTCGGAAATCAGTTCGGAGGCCATCGGGCCGACGATGTGCACACCGAGGATTTCATCGGTGGTCGCATCGGCCAGGAATTTCACCATGCCCGAAGTGTCGCCCAGTGCGCGCGCACGGCCATTGGCCATGAACGGGAAGGTGCCCGCCTTGTAGGCGATACCTTCGGCCTTCAGGGTTTGCTCGGTCTTGCCGACCCACGCGATTTCCGGCGAGGTGTAGATCACCCACGGAATCGTGTTGAAGTTGGTGTGGCCATGCTGGCCGGCGATACGCTCGGCCACGGCAACGCCTTCTTCTTCCGCCTTGTGCGCCAGCATCGGGCCGCGCACGACGTCGCCCACTGCCCATACGTTCGGCAGGTTGGTCTTGCAGTCGCCGTCGACGGCGATGAAGCCGCGCTCGTCCAGCTGCAGGCCGACCTTGTCGGCACCCAGGCCATTCGTGTTCGGCGTACGGCCGATCGAGATGATCAGTTTGTCGAACACGGCTTTTTGCGCTTCGCCCTTGGCGTCCACGAATTCCACGGTGACGTCTTTCTTGCCTGGCGTGATCGCACCGATCTTGCAACCGAGGTTGATCTTCAAGCCTTGCTTGGTGAACAGCTTCGACGCTTCCTTGGCGATCTGCTCGTCGACGGCGCCGAGGAAGACCGGCAGGCCTTCCAGCACGGTGACGTCGGAACCCAGGCGGCGCCAGACGCTGCCCATTTCCAGGCCGATCACGCCGGCGCCGATGACGCCCAGCTTGGCTGGAACGGCGTCGATGGCCAGTGCGCCCGTGTTCGACAGGATCAGTTTCTCGTCGAATGGTGCACCCGGCAGTTCGCGCGCGTTCGAACCCGTGGCGATGACCACGTGCTTGGCGTTCAGGGTTTCGTTGGCTTCACCGGTGACGCTGATGTCATACGTGCCAGCGGCGGCAGCGGCGAAAGCGGCGCGGCCGTGGAAGAAGGCGATCTTGTTCTTCTTGAACAGGTACAGGATGCCGTCGTTGTTTTGCTTGACGACGGTATCTTTACGCTTGAGCATCTGGCCCAGGTTCAGCTTCAGGCCGGCGACGTCGATGCCGTGCTCTGCGAAGCTGTGGCCCGCGTGTTCGAAATGCTCGGACGATTGCAGCAGCGCTTTCGACGGGATGCAGCCGACGTTGGTGCAGGTGCCGCCAGGAGCGGCGCCGCCCTTGGCGTTCGACCACTCGTCGACGCAAGCGACGGAAAAGCCCAGCTGCGCTGCGCGGATGGCGGCGATGTAGCCGCCAGGGCCCGCACCGATGACAACTACGTCAAATTGTTTAGTACTCATGTTTTGTTATTCCAATCTCTTCGTCTGGTACGAAAATCCACAATAGAAGGTAAATCACCACGCCGAAGCCGAAGGTCAATGTAAACAGGACGAAGACGAGGCGCCAGATCCACGCTTCCATGCCGGAAGCGCGTCCCAGGCCACCGCACACGCCGCCGAGCCAGCGGTCGTTGCGCGAACGGCGCAGGCGGTTGAATTCCTGCACCAGGTCGTTCGCCGGGCCGGCAGCCGGACCGGCGCCGGCGCCGGACGTGCTGTCCGGCTTGTCCAGGTTGATATTGCTCAGGAGCTTGGCTTTCGCTTGCGCGAATTCCGCGTCGCTCAGGGCGCCCGCCAGGTGCAACTCGTGCAGACGCTTGATTTCTTCAGAGACGTTCATAGGAATCCTCTTTCATTGAGATCAGCCAGCTGCGTCTTCTGGCAAGGGGTACCAACTACATTGCCCCGGCGGCTACGCCGGGGTGCTACGGTGCTTACAGGTCCAGCAACAGGCGTGCAGGATCTTCCAGCGCTTCTTTCATCGCCACCAGGCCCAGGACGGCTTCGCGGCCGTCGATGATGCGGTGGTCGTAGGACATCGCCAGGTAGTTCATCGGACGCACCACGATCTGGCCGTTTTCCACGACGGCGCGGTCCTTGGTCGCATGCACGCCCAGGATCGCCGATTGTGGCGGGTTGATGATCGGGGTCGACAGCATGGAGCCGAAGGTGCCGCCGTTCGAGATCGAGAACGTGCCGCCCGTCAGGTCGTCCAGGGTCAGCTTGCCTTCCTTGGCTTTCGCGCCGAATTCACCGATTTTTTTCTCGATGTCGGCGATCGACAGCTGGTCCGCGTTGCGGATGATAGGCACGACCAGGCCGCGCGGCGAACCGACAGCGATGCCGATGTCGAAGTAGCCGTGGTAAACGATGTCGTTGCCGTCAACGGAGGCGTTGATGATCGGGTACTTTTTCAGGGCGGCGACGGCAGCCTTGACGAAGAAGGACATGAAGCCCAGCTTGACGCCGTGCTCTTTCTCGAACTTGTCCTTGTACTTGTTGCGCAGGTCGATGACCGGCTGCATGTTCACTTCATTGAACGTGGTCAGGATGGCGTTCGTCGATTGCGATTGCAGCAGGCGCTCGGCGATACGCGCGCGCAGGCGGCTCATCGGCACGCGCTCTTCCGGACGGTCGCCCAGGCTGGCGGCCGACGGCGTGGCAACTTGCTGCAGGGCCGGCTTGGCGGCGGCTGGCGCCAGCGGCGCAACGGCAGGCTTGGCGGAAGCGGCCAGGGCGTCGCCCTTGGTCACGCGGCCATCTTTGCCCGAACCGGCGACGTCGCCAGCGGACAGGCCTTTTTCGGACAGGATCTTGGCGGCGGCAGGCATGGCCACGTCGCCTTTGGTGGCGGCGGCAGGCGCCGAAGCGGTCGAAGCGTCTTGTGCGGCGGCAGCCAGGGCTGGCGCGGCAACGGCCGACACTTCCATCGGGCTGACCTTGGCCGAGCCGTCGGTATCGATGATGGCGATGACTTCGCCGGCAACGACGGTGGCGCCGTTATCCTTGATGATCTGGATGATCACGCCAGCGGCTGGCGCAGGCAGTTCCAGCACAACTTTGTCGGTTTCGATATCGATCATGTTTTCGTCGCGCGCGACTGGTTCGCCGACTTTCTTGTGCCATGCCAGCAGGGTCGCTTCCGCAACCGATTCCGACAACTGGGGAACTTTGACTTCGATTTGTGCCATGTAAAACTCCGTTTATTTTGTTATTGCGGCGCCGCCCCTGCGTAGCAAGGGCGGCGCTCCGTCATCATATACTGGTCAGGCGCCGCGCAAACCGCGCAGCGCCCGTTGTCCCGCCACTTACTTGGTCAGGATAAAGCCCTTCAGCTTCGAGAATGCCGTTTCCAGCAGGTCTTTTTGCTGGGCGTAGTGCTTGTCATAGTAACCGACGGCAGGCGACGCCGAAGCAGGACGGCCGGCATACGCCAGACGCTGACCCGACTCCAGGCCTTCGAAGATGTTGTGCTGGATCTGGAACCAGGCGCCCTGGTTTTGCGGCTCGTCCTGGGCCCATACGACTTCGACCAGGTTCGGGAACTTCTTCAGTTCAGCAGCAAACGACTTGTGCGGGAACGGATACAGCTGTTCCAGGCGCACGATCGCCGTGTCGGTCTGGCCGCGTGTCTTGCGTGCGTTGACCAGGTCGTAATAGACCTTGCCCGAGCAGGCGATGACGCGTTTGACTTTCTTGGCGTCGATTTTCTCGTCGACTTCGCCGATGACGGTCTGGAAACCGCCCTTGGCCAGGTCGGTCAGCGGCGAACCGGCATCCTTGTTGCGCAACAGCGACTTCGGCGTCAGGATGACCAGCGGCTTGCGGAACTGGCGCACCATCTGGCGACGCAGCAAATGGAAGATCTGCGACGCCGTCGTCGGCTGCACCACTTGCATGTTGTTGTCGGCGCACAGCTGCAGGAAACGCTCAGGACGCGCGGACGAGTGCTCAGGACCCTGGCCTTCGTAACCGTGCGGCAGCATCATGACCAGGCCCGAAGCGCGGCCCCATTTCACTTCGCCGGAGCTGATGAATTGGTCGATCACCACTTGCGCGCCGTTGGCGAAGTCGCCGAACTGGGCTTCCCAGATCGTCAGCGTGTTCGGTTCAGCGGTCGAGTAGCCGTATTCGAAGGCCAGTACGGCTTCTTCGGACAGCACCGAGTCGATGACGGTGAACGGTGCCTGGTTGTCCGACACGTTTTGCAGCGGAATGTAGGTACCCGCATCCCAGCGCTCGCGGTTCTGGTCATGCAGCACGGCGTGGCGGTGCACGAAGGTGCCGCGGCCCGCATCCTGGCCCGTCAGGCGGATGGCGTAGCCGGACGATACCAGCGAAGCGTAGGCCAGGTGTTCGCCCATGCCCCAGTCCAGGTTCATTTCGCCGCGGCCCATGGTGGCGCGGTCGCCCAGGACCTTCTCGACCAGCGAGTGGACCTTGAACTCTTCCGGCACGGTGGTGATGCGCGTGGCCAGGCGTTTCAGTTCCGTCATCGGCACGGCCGTATCGGCCGAGTCCGTCCATTTCTTGTTCAGGAACGGCAGCCAGTCGACGGCGTACTTGTTCTTGAAGTTCGAGATGACTGGATCGACCGTGTGCTTGCCGGCGTCCATGGCGTCGCGGAAGGCGGCAACCATCTTGTCGCCGCCGTCGGCAGGAATCACGCCTTGCGCTACCAGCTTGTCCGCGTACAGCTTGCGGGTGCCCGGGTGCTGGCCGATGCGCTTGTACATCAGCGGCTGCGTCAGTGCCGGCGTATCCTGCTCGTTGTGGCCAAGCTTGCGGTAGCAGATGATGTCGAGGACGATGTCCTTCTTGAATTCCATGCGGTAGTCGAGCGCGATCTGCGTCGCCAGGACCACGGCTTCCGGATCATCGGCGTTGATGTGCAGGACTGGTGCTTCGATCATCTTGACGACGTCCGAGCAGTACAGGGTCGAGCGCGAGTCGCGCGGATCCGAGGTGGTGAAACCGATCTGGTTGTTGATCACGATATGCACCGTGCCGCCCGTGCCGTAGCCGCGGGTTTGCGCCAGATTCAGCGTTTCCATGACCACGCCCTGGCCGGCGAAAGCGGCATCGCCGTGCACCAGGATAGGCAGCACTTGCGCGCCGTGCACGTCGCCGCGGCGGTCCATGCGGGCCTTGACGGAACCTTCGACCACCGGGTTGACGATTTCCAGGTGCGACGGGTTGAACGCCAGCGACAGGTGGACCGGGCCGCCCGCGGTGGAGATGTCCGACGAGAAGCCTTGATGGTACTTCACGTCGCCGGCAGGCAGGTCGTCGCCATGCTTGCCTTCGAATTCTTCGAACAGTTCCTGCGGCGCCTTGCCCAGGGTGTTCACCAGCACGTTCAGGCGGCCGCGGTGGGCCATGCCGATCACGATTTCCTGCACGCCTTTTTCGCCGGCGCGCTGGATGGTTTCATCCATCGAGGCGATGAAGGTTTCGCCACCTTCCAGGGAGAAGCGCTTCTGGCCCACGTAGCGGGTGTGCAGATAGCGTTCCAGGCCTTCAGCCGCGGTCAGGCGGTCGAGGATGTGGATTTTTTTCTCTGGGGTGAAATTCGGGGTGGAGCGGATCGATTCCAGCTTCTCTTGCAGCCAGCGCTTCTCGGCCGGATCGGAGATGTACATGAATTCGGCGCCGATCGAACGCGTGTAGGTGTCGCGCAGATAGTTGAGCAGATCGCGCAGGGTGGCGGTCTCGGGGCCAAAATAGGTATTGCTGATATTGAACACGGTGTCCATGTCCGCATCGGTGAAACCGTAGAAGCTCGGGTCCAGTTCCGGGATCATCGGACGTTCCTGGCGTTGCAGCGGATCCAGGTTGGCCCAGTGCGTGCCGAGGTAGCGGTAAGCGGCGATCAGCTGCGTGGCGGCGACGCGCTTGCGGCCCATTTCAGCATCGAAGGAAGCGGTCACTGTCCGGATCGGACCCGCCTTGGCGCGCTCGGCGAACGAGGCGACGACGGAGGCATGCGCCACGTCAGGCTTGTTGGTACCGTCGACGGCAGGCACGTGCTGCATGGCATCGAAGTAAGAACGCCAGTTATCGGGCACCGAGCCTGGATTGTTCAGATACGCCTCGTACAGGTCTTCCACGTACGGAGCATTCCCACCAAACAGGTAGGAGTTGGTCGTTAATTGCTGCATATATTGCTCACCTTTCTTCGCGCTTCGCGAGATTAGCGGGTTAATCTAACCTTCCGCGACACGGCCTGACCGGTTAGCGGATTGCACATCAAGTTGTGGGGAAGGGCTTTTTTATTGCACCAGCATTCTGCATACCGTCATTTAGAATAGCACGCGGTATTGTAACGCAACAACCGCTCGTTGAATTTTATTTGGCAAGCAAATGTAAGCTCTGTTGTTGATTTTCCCGGGCTTGCAAGCCTGTCACTGTTATGCTTACAACACATCGGCGGCCCTGCCGGCATGCCGCTTGCGCCCAACTGGTCTGCCCGGCAACGGCCCCGCCGCGATGGCTGCCAGCCAATCGGGATCGCCGGCAAACCACTCCACCAGGAAGTCCAGCATGGTGCGCAGCAGCGGCGACATGTGCTGGCGCGACGTATAGACGCCATAGATGCCCATGTCCTGCGGCTGGTATGCGGGCAGCAGCTCCACCAGCTGCCCGCTGGCGATCAGCGGCGTGGCCGAAAAGCGCGGCTGCATGGCGATGCCCGCCCCCGCCACCGTCGCCACCAGCAGGACCAGCGACTCATTCGCCGACAGGCGGCCGCTGACGGGGACAGTGAGCGCTTCCCCGTTGTGCGTGAACTGCCACAGGCTCTTGCCAAAATAGGTATACGTCAGACAGTTGTGCAGGGCCAGGTCTTCCGCCCGCCGTGGCGTGCCGTGCGCCGCCAGGTACGATGGTGCGGCGCACACCACGGAAGCGCAGCTGGCCAGCTGGCGCGCGATCAGGTTCGGTTCGAGCGCATTCGTGATGCGGATCGCCAGGTCGATGCGCTGCTCGACCAGGTTGACGGCGCGGTTCTCCATCTGCAGGTCGACAGCGGCGCGCGGGTAGCGCCGCAGGTAAGCGGTCACTGCGCCAGCCAGCGCCGTCTGCGCCAGCGATTGCGAGCAGGTGATGCGCAGCAAGCCGTGCGGCGTGTCGGCGCCCCCGGGCGCGGTGACGGCCATGGCGCCGGCCAGTTCCAGCATCTGCCGGCAGCGCGCAAGCGTGGCGTCGCCCGCATCCGTCAGGCTCAGCCGCCGCGTGGTGCGATGCAGCAGGCGCGCCCCCGCCCACTGCTCCATCTCGGCCAGGTAGCGCGTCACCATGGCGCGCGACATGTCGAGCGCATCGCTGGCGGCGACCATGCTGCCGCGCTCGGCGATGGCGACAAACACTTGTGCGGCGGTGATACGGTCCATGCGGGCACTCCCTTGATTCGCTCGATTCATGCAACTAAGTATTGCAATCTACCCTATTTGTCGCACATAGTCGAAAGGATAATATGTGCTGGTGATAACAAATAACGAGAAAAACACATGTTGTCGAACTCCACCCTGCATGACCGCCAGGGCGCCGGCAGGCCCTTCGGCGACCGCCGTGCCCCGCGCCGCGCCGACGGTGGCTTTGCCATCGAGCGCCTGGGTAGTACGCGCTCACCCTCCATCCTGTTGAGCGGTTCGCAGGAAGCCATCCTCGTCAACGCGCAATTCCTGCACAGCGATGCCGTGCACGTGGCGCAAACGATACAGGCGGCCGGCAGGCGCCTGAGCGCCATCTATATCAGCAACGCCGAACCGCAGGCGTATTTCGGCCTGGGCGTGCTGCAAGCGGCCTTTCCGCTGGCGCGCATCCTCGCCAGCGGCGACACGGTCGCCGCGATCCGCCGCCAGGCCGGCGCCCGCGTCGCCCACTGGGGCGGCATTCTCAAGCACAACGCGCCGCGCCGCATCGTCGTGCCGCACATCCACGATGGCGCCAGCCTGCCGCTGGAAGGCGTCAGCGTGTGCCTGCAAACGCTGCTGGCGGAATTCGACTGAGCCAGCACGCCAGACTTACAGCGCCGCCAGGAAGCGCACATAGTCGTGCGCGCTGCTCTCCAGCCGCTCCGCATAGCCAGCCTCCTTTGGCCCGTCTTCCGCGCCATAGAAAGCAAAGAACGGGCGCTTCTCGGCGCCCACATAGTCCAGCGTCACGTCAAAAGGCGCCAGCAACTGCGCCAGCGTGACTCTCCACTTGCCCTCCGGCGTGAAGTCTTCCTGGCGAATACCCGCAGTGACGGCCAGGGCCACCTTGCGGCCCTTGAAGGCTACGCCGCCCGTGCCATACGCCCAGCCATACGCCAATACGTCGTCGAGCCACTTCTTCAGCAATGGCGGACAGTTGAACCAGTACAGCGGGAACTGCAAGACCACGTTGCCGTGCGCCTCCACCAGCGCCTGCTCCTGCGCCACATCGATGTTGCCGTCAGGATAAGCCTGATGCACATGGTGGATTGTGTAGCGCTGCGGATGGCGCGCCAATTCCTGCAGCCAGCGCTTGTTGGCCACGGACTTGTCGATCGCGGGATGGAAGACGATAACCAGCGTTTTCATAGTGCTTCTTTCACGGGTGTGGGGTCGGTGGCGCCGCCGCACCGCATGCACCGGAAAGCAGGCAAGCCGCCACCCTGCCCCGAAGCGCGCCATCGCGCCTCCAGAGGCGTATGCAGCATACCCATGGCAGGTATATTTCACAAGTACGCACAGCCACTACGCATACAATAGGAAAAGTAAGTGACCAGCACGCGAGAAAGCCCCGGCAAGGCGCAATTCGACCTGCGCGTCAGGCCGGCTGGTGCTGTTCGCCCCACTCGCACAAGGTATGGAGCACGGGGATCAGCGATGCCCCCTTGCTGGAGAGGAAATACTCAACCTTGGGTGGCACTTGCGGGTATTCCTTGCGGATGATCAGCGCATCGGCTTCGAGCTCCTTCAGCACGACGCTGAGGGTCTTGAAGGCAATGCCGCCGAGATGCCGCTTGAGTTCATTGTGGCGCAGGACCTTGTTTTCAGCGAGCGCGTACAGGATCAGCATCTTGTATTTGCCGCCGATCAGCGACAGGGTGTAGCCGAATCCCGTCTCGCCCAGGGTCACGCCGCTGGGCGCGCATATGTCTTCATTCATCACGTTCTGTTTCCGGTTTGCCTGGGTGGAGCGTAGCAGCATTGCCTGCCAGCGGCTATTGATCGGCTATTTTTAACGCGCGCATGAAAAAAGCGAGCCCTCGGGCTCGCTTTTGCGCGCCGGGCCGCAAGGCCCGGCAGGAACGGCTATGCGGCGAAACTTAGGCGCGCTTGGCCAGTGGCAGTACTTCGCGCGTGGTCGAGCCGACGAACAGCTGACGCGGACGGCCGATTTTTTGTTCCGGATCGGCGATCATCTCGTTCCACTGGGCGATCCAGCCGATGGTGCGGGCCATGGCGAAGATACCGGTGAACAGCGACACAGGGATGCCCAGCGCCGATTGCACGATGCCCGAGTAGAAGTCGACGTTCGGGTACAGCTTGCGCGAAACGAAGTATTCGTCGTTCAGTGCAATCTTTTCCAGTTCCATCGCCAGCTTGAACAGCGGGTCGTCTTGCAGGCCCAGTTCGTTCAACACTTCGTAGCAGGTTTCACGCATCAGCTTGGCGCGCGGGTCGAAGTTCTTGTACACGCGGTGGCCAAAGCCCATCAGCTTGACGCCGGAGTTCTTGTCCTTGACTTGCTCGATGAAGGCAGGGATGTTCTCGACGGTGCCGATTTCCTTCAGCATGTTCAGTGCCGCTTCGTTGGCGCCGCCATGGGCAGGGCCCCACAGGCAGGCGATGCCGGCAGCGATACAGGCGAACGGGTTGGCGCCCGACGAACCGGCCAGGCGGACGGTCGACGTCGAGGCGTTTTGCTCGTGGTCCGCGTGCAGGATCAGGATGCGGTCCAGGGCGCGCACCAGCACGTCGTTGACCTTGTAGTCTTCGCACGGGTTGGCGAACATCATGTGCATGAAGTTGGCGCTGTACGACAGGTCGTTGCGCGGGTACGTGAACGGCTGGCCGATCGAGTACTTGTAGGTCATGGCGACCAGGGTCGGCATCTTGGCGATCAGGCGGATGGCCGACACTTCGCGGTGACGCGGGTCGTTGATGTCCAGCGAATCATGGTAGAACGACGCCAGCGCGCCGACGGTGCCGACCAGGATCGACATCGGATGCGCATCGCGGCGGAAGCCACGGAAGAAGAATTGCATCTGCTCGTGCACCATCGTGTGCTTGGTCACGGTGTCGACGAACTTGGCTTTTTGCGCCGCGTTCGGCAATTCGCCGTTCAGCAGCAAGTAGCACGATTCCATGAAGTCGGCGTTGACGGCCAACTGTTCGATCGGGTAACCGCGGTACAGCAGTTCGCCCTTGTCGCCGTCGATGTAGGTGATCGACGAATTGCACGAGGCGGTCGACATAAAGCCTGGGTCGTAGGTGAACTTGCCGCTACCGGCGTACAGCTTGCGGATGTCGATGACGTCCGGGCCTACGGTGCCTTTGTAGATGGGAAATTCAAGCGATGGGCTGCCATCGGAGAACGACAGGGTAGCTTTTGTGTCAGAGGTATTCATGGGCTCTTCCTTCTCGGGAGTGAGTCGAAATTAAAATCAAAAATTCTGGCTGCAATTCGCAACGCAATTCGGCGTTGCTACAGCGCGCCACTCGCACCGTTTGCAATATATCGCCCAGGCGTCTAGGCAATGCGCAGTCGTTGCAGCAGTGCATGCACATGCGGCAGATCGACTTCGCCTTCCGGCTCTTTACGGGCCAGTACCAGATCCATTAACGCATTGTCCGATAAATCCAGCAAACGCGTCAGCGCGTCAACTTCTTCATCGGTCAATTCGGTTTCATACGCATCGAGAAAACGGGTCAGGATGATGTCGTTTTCCAGCAGGCCACGGCGTGAACGCCAGCGCAGGCGGGCGCGGTTGGCCGGGTCGGCCTGATGCGAGGACAAAATTGATTCTGTCATTTGGTTTACCACTTTACATGTGCCTTGCGGCACGGTGCTGCTTTGCAGGCGCCGCCTGCCAGGAAGCGAGGATACCCTCTTCCGGCAAACGGCGCCCGGCGGACGCGATCAGACGAATCAGATCGCGCGGCGGACCATCAATTCCTTGATCTTGCCGATCGCCTTGTTCGGGTTCAACCCTTTCGGGCAAACGTCGACACAGTTCATGATCGAGTGGCAGCGGAACAGACGGTACGGATCTTCCAGGTTGTCCAGACGCGCACCGGTGGCTTCGTCGCGCGAATCGGCGATGAAGCGGTAGGCTTGCAGCAGGCCGGCAGGACCGACGAATTTGTCCGGATTCCACCAGAACGACGGGCACGACGTGGAGCAGCAGGCGCACAGGATGCACTCGTACAGGCCATCGAGTTCTTCGCGCTGTTCCGGCGTTTGCAGGCGTTCTTTTTCAGGCGGGATCGAATCGTTGATCAGGAACGGCTTGATCGAATCGTACTGCTTGAAGAATTGCGTCATGTCGACGATCAGGTCGCGGATGACTGGCAGACCTGGCAACGGACGCAGCACGATAGGCTCGGTCAGTTCGTTCAGGTTGGTGGTGCAGGCCAGACCGTTCTTGCCGTTGATGTTCATCGCGTCCGAACCGCACACGCCTTCGCGGCACGAGCGGCGCAGGGCCAGCGAGTCATCGACGTCCGACTTGATGCGCTGCAGTGCGTCGAGCAGCATCTTGTCGGTGTCTTTCAGTTCGACCGTCAGGTCTTGCATGTACGGCTTGGCATCCTGGTCAGGATCGTAGCGGTAGATTTTAAATTTGAGAGTGCGTGCCATGGTATAGCCTTAGAAAGTACGTGGTTTCGGTTTGAAGGTATCTACCGTCAGCGGCTTGGTCACGACTGGCTTGTATTCCAGTCGGTTGCCTTCCGAATACCACAGCGTATGCTTCATCCAGTTGTCGTCGTCGCGGGTCGGGTGGTCGTCCTGGGCATGGGCGCCGCGCGATTCCTTGCGGGCGGCTGCCGAGACGATGGTCGCTTTCGCCGTTTCGATCAGGTTGTCCAGTTCCAGCGCTTCCACACGGGCCGTGTTGAAGACCATCGACTTGTCCTTGAACGACACGTGCTTGCGGCGCTCGTCGAGCTTCATGATTTCAACCACGCCCTGCGCCAGCATCGCGTCGGTACGGAACACGCCGCAGTATTTCTGCATCGTGGCGCGGATTTCATTCGCCACGCCCTGCACGGTTTCCGTGCCGGTCGAGTTTTCCAGGCGCGCCAGGCGGCCCATGGCGAAATCGGCAGCGTCGGCTGGCAAAGGCTTGTTTTCCTTGGCTTTCAGGCCGCTGTTGACGATGTGGTTGCCGGCCGCGCGGCCGAAGACCACCAGGTCCAGCAGCGAGTTCGTGCCGAGGCGGTTGGCGCCGTGCACCGAGACGCAGGCGCATTCGCCGATCGCGTACAGGCCGTTGACGACCTTGGCCGAATTATCCGGACCGGTCGGGGTGACGACCTGGCCGTGGATGTTGGTCGGGATGCCGCCCATCTGGTAGTGAATCGTCGGCACGACAGGAATCGGTTCCTTGGTGGCGTCGACGTTGGCGAACTTGTGGCCGATTTCCAGAATCGACGGCAGGCGCTTGGCGATGGTATCGGCGCCGATATGGCGCAGATCCAGCATCACGTGGTCCTTGTTCGGACCGCAGCCGCGGCCTTCCTTGATTTCCTGGTCCATCGAACGCGACACGAAGTCGCGCGGCGCCAGATCCTTCAGGGTCGGCGCATAGCGCTCCATGAAGCGTTCGCCTTCGCTATTGATCAGGATGCCGCCTTCGCCGCGCACGCCTTCGGTGATCAACACGCCCGCGCCGGCCACGCCGGTCGGGTGGAACTGCCAGAATTCCATGTCCTGCAGCGGCAGGCCGGCGCGTGCCGCCATGCCCATGCCGTCGCCGGTGTTGATGAAGGCATTCGTCGAGGCGGCGAAGATGCGGCCTGCGCCGCCCGTTGCCATGACCGTCGTCTTTGCTTCCAGGATCATGCATTCGCCGGTTTCCATTTCCAGCGCGACCACGCCGATCACGTCGCCTTCGGCGTCACGGATCAGGTCGAGTGCCATCCATTCGACGAAGAAGTGCGTGCGGGCGCGCACATTGCGCTGGTACAGCGTGTGCAACAGGGCGTGACCGGTACGGTCGGCTGCCGCGCAAGCGCGCTGCACCGGCTTTTCGCCGAAGTGGGCCGTGTGGCCGCCGAATGGACGCTGGTAGATGGTGCCGTCAGGGTTGCGGTCGAACGGCATGCCGAAGTGTTCCAGTTCGTACACGACCTTCGGTGCTTCGCGGCACATGAATTCGATGGCATCCTGGTCGCCCAGATAGTCGCCGCCCTTGACGGTGTCGAACATGTGCCAGAACCAGTTGTCTTCGGCCATGTTGCCGAGCGACGCGCCGATACCGCCCTGTGCCGCGACAGTGTGCGAACGGGTCGGGAAGACTTTGGACAACACTGCGACGTTCAGGCCGGCTTCAGCCAGTTGCAGCGACGCGCGCATGCCGGAGCCGCCGGCGCCAACGATTACCGCATCAAAGCGGCGGGTAGGGATTGCAGATTTATATGCTGCCACGATTACACACTCCAGAGTATCTGTACCGTCCAGGCGGCACAAGCGATCAACCACAGCATGGTGGCAATTTGCAGGGTCATGCGGAGGCCAACGCTTTTCACGTAGTCCATCCAGATATTGCGTACGCCGACCCATGCGTGGTAGAACAGGGCGACGAACGTCACCAGGCTGAATAATTTGAACCATTGCTGCGCAAACAATCCTGCCCAGCCTTCATAGCTGAAGTTGCTGCCGGTAAGGAAGGCGATCAGCAGGATGGCGACATAGGCCACCATGACGAGGGCGGTGACGCGTTGCGCCAGCCAGTCGCGCAAGCCGTAGTGGGCGCCGACGACGAGGCGTTTCGGTCCGATGTTATTGTTTGCCATTAAAATACTCCAAACAGTTTCAATGCGACCAGGGCGGTCAGTACCAGACTGATCACCAGCACGAACTTGGCCGTGTTGCGCGCGGGTTCTTTCTCGGCGGCGACGTGCACGTCCATGAGCAGGTGGCGGATACCGGCACAGAAGTGGTGCAGGAAGGCCCAGACCAGAGCGAGGGTGATCAGCTTGACGAACCAGTGCGAGGCGATGCCCTGGAAGTAGGCGTAGGACATTTCGGAACGCAGGCTCAGTTCCAGCATGTACAGGATGCACGGCAGCAGGGCGAAAATGATGATGCCGCTGATACGATGCAGGATCGAGACGATGGCGCCGATAGCCATGCGGTAATTCGACAATTCGGTAACATGGATGTTACGGAATTGCGGCCGTTCTTTTTTTGGTACTTCTCTTACGGCTTCAGACATAACAAAAACCTCCCCTTTGAATTTCAACTAAATATTGAAGCCGCGATTTTCGCCGATTTTCGCAACCCATACCAATATCTATTGTTACATATAACCAAAATGGTTTTTTACTACAAAATACCGCGCTACTTTCCGTAGTTCACGTAATTTAGTTACAGAATCGCAGGCAAAGCACAGCCCGCCGGGGCTGGCCACGCTTTGCCTGCGCACTCTGTTGTCTCCAGCGCCCGCCTTGCGGCGCGCACTTTACAAGCGATGTACTTCAGCCTTGCCGCTTGTGCGGGCGCCCGCGGGCGCCCCGCTGCTTCAGCTGAGTTCATTCTGATAATGATGACGACTGGTCAGGTACAAGCCCCGGCGCAGTTCGACCGGCTTGTCGCCGTAGGTAAACGACACGCGCTCGGAACTGAGCAAGGGCGTGCCGAGGTCGATATTCAACAGTTGCGCCGCGCCCGCGTCGGCGCACACGGCGCGGATCTGCTCGGACGCACGTATCATGCGCGTGCCAAATTCCGTTTCAAACAGGCCATACATGGGGCCCTTGTATTCCACCAGGCGCTCGGCAGTCAGGCCCTTGAAGATCAGGCCCGGCAGCCACAGTTCCTCGACGATCGTCGGCACGCCGTCGAAATACTGGACGCGCTTGATGAAGATGACGGCGTCGCCGGACTTCAGGTCCATCAGGCGCGCCACGTCGGCCGGCGCGCGCACGCGCTTGACCTCGATAAACTTGCTTTCTGGATAATGCGGCACGCCTTCGTCCGGCACCAGGCGCAGGAAGCGGAAATGCGCGCGCGCCTCATGGTGGGTGGAAACGAAGGTGCCCTTGCCCTGGCGGCGCATGACAAGGTTCTCGGCGGCCAGCTCATCGATGGCCTTGCGCACCGTGCCCTGGCTGACCTTGAAACGGCCGGCCAGCTCGACTTCACTGGGGATCAGCTCGCCCGGCTTCCATTCGCCCGATTGCAGGCTCTGCGTGATGAGCGCCTTGATCTGCTGATATAAGGGACTGAAGGTGGGCGAGGCGTTCGCCACAGGCATGACCACGGCAGTGGTATTGACGCTGGCGACAGGGGGGGAAACGCTGGCGGCCGGTGCCGCAGCAGGCGCGGCCGGGGTGCCCGCGGTCGGACTGACCGCCCCGCTTGCAGCAGTGGCATTGTTGGTCAGATTGGACGAGGCGGAATTCATAGTCCGACATTTCAACACAAATCACTGCCCGCGTCCAGTAAAACACTCGCAGTTATCTGTCTTATATAAGACATAAGATATGATTGACAGATAGAGATCGGAGGCCTAAACTGCCCTCGATAAAACTTGTGAGCCAGCGTTTTATGTTGTCGGCCAGCCACTCTGGTCTCGAGCAGCACAGGCGTGACGGCAGCGTACACCAGCAATTCGGTGGCGCCGGCCGGTTTTGGTATCATTATAGTTTTTCCGGATAAGCGTAAGCCCAGCTTCAAGCCCGTTTTCTTTCCCATTTTTGGAGATTCATCATGGCTAAAACCCCAATGCGTGTTGCAGTGACCGGCGCCGCCGGCCAGATCGGCTACGCCCTGTTGTTCCGCATCGCCAATGGCGACATGCTCGGCAAAGACCAGCCTGTCATCTTGCAACTGCTTGAAATCCCGGACGAAAAAGCCCAGAAGGCGCTCAAGGGCGTGATGATGGAAATCGACGACTGCGCCTTCCCGCTGCTGACGGAAATGACCGCCCATTCCGATCCGCTGACCGCATTCAAGGACGTCGACGTGGCCGTACTGGTCGGCGCGCGCCCACGCGGCCCAGGCATGGAACGCAAGGACCTGCTGGAAGCGAACGCACAGATCTTCACGGTGCAAGGCAAGGCGCTCGACGCCGTCGCTTCGCGCAACGTGAAAGTCCTGGTGGTCGGCAACCCTGCCAACACCAACGCCTATATCGCCATGAAATCGGCGCCATCGCTGCCAGCGAAAAACTTCACCGCCATGCTGCGCCTGGACCACAACCGCGCCCTGTCGCAAGTGGCTGCCAAGACCGGCACCGCCGTGAAAGATATCGAGAAGCTGACCGTCTGGGGCAACCACTCGCCAACGATGTACGCCGACTACCGCTTCGCCACCGTGAACGGCAAGGCTGTGAAAGACCTGATCAACGACCAGGAATGGAACGCCAACACCTTCCTGCCTACCGTCGGCAAGCGCGGCGCGGCCATCATCGAAGCGCGCGGCCTGTCGTCGGCAGCGTCGGCAGCGAACGCCGCCATCGACCACATCCATGACTGGATGCTGGGCACCGCCGGCAAGTGGACCACCATGGGCGTTCCTTCGGATGGCTCGTATGGCATTCCTGAAGGCACCGTGTTCGGCTTCCCTGTCACCACCGACAACGGCGAGTACACCATCGTTCAAGGTCTGGAAATCGATGCATTCTCGCAAGAGCGCATCAACCTGACCCTGAAAGAGCTGACCGAAGAGCGCGAAGGCGTGAAACACCTGCTGGCATAAATCCAGTCCTGGCGGCGCGGCGTATGTTGCGCCGCCCGCCAAGCAGGCCGCTCCGCGCACGTCGCGGCGCGGCTGTTTTATCAAGTAGTCTTTACCTGCAGAAATGCCTTAAGCATGCACCCTTCCGAGGTTTTATTCCAAGGCAAACGCCAGCCGCTGTTGCTCGCCGCTTGCGACCACTACGCCGGCTCTGAAAAGCTGATGCGTAAATCGATTGCTTTGCAACAAGAGCTTGGGCCCCTGTTCGACATCACTTTCGACTGCGAAGACGGCGCCAGCGCCGGCAATGAAGAAGCGCACGCGCAGATGATCGCCGGCCTGCTGGCCAGCGACGACAACCAGTTCAACCGCATCGGCGTGCGCGTGCACGACGTCGACAGCCCGTTCTTTGCGCGCGACGTGGAACTCATCTGTGCCGCCGCATCCCGCCTGGCCTACATCGCCGTGCCCAAGGTGGGCGGCGTGCAGGACGCCATGCTGGCCATCGACCTGATCAACCTGCACGCGCGCCGCGCCGGCCGCGACGACTTGCCCGTGCATATACTGATCGAGACGCACGGCGCGCTGCGCGACGCCTACGCCATCGCCGCCCTGCCCCAGGTCGAATGCCTGTCCTTCGGCATCATGGATTTCGTCTCCGCCCATTACGGCGCCATCCCGGCCGCCGCCATGCGCACGCCGGGCCAGTTCACCCATCCGCTGGTGGTGCGCGCCAAGCTCGAAGTGGCCGCCGCCTGCCACGCGCATGGCAAGGTGCCGTCGCATAACGTGACGACCGATGTGCGCGATTCGGCCGTGGTGGCCAACGATGCCCAGCGCGCGACGGCCGAGTTCGGCTATACGCGCATGTGGAGCATCCATCCGGACCAGATCAAGCCCATCATCAAGGCTTTCACGCCGCGCCTGTCCGAAGTCAACGAGGCGAGCAATATCCTGAATGAGGCGCTGCGCGCCAACTGGGGCCCGATCGCGCAAAATGGCCGCTTGCACGACCGCGCCAGCTACCGATATTATTGGACCGTTTTGCAACGCGCCAAACTGGCGGGCCTGGGCCTGCCCGAGGCGGCCGCGGCATTACTCAATACCCCCTCTTCCAGCACCACTGAAAACTGACAGGAATTACACGATGTCCATCTCCAAATTAGCAATTGCCTGCAGCGTCGCGCTGGGCGCGATGACCCTCACGCTGACGCCAGCCAGTTTCGCCGCCACGGACACCGCCAAGGCGCCGGCAAAAGCCAAGGTGGTCAAGGCCAAGGCCAAGACCACCAAGGCAAAAGCTGCCGCCAAGGAAGCGCATCCACTGGCCATGTCGGTCATCGACAAGGAAGAGTCCGACGAGCCGGACACCGCAGGCTCCGCCTCCACGGATTTCAATTGTGAACTTGGTAATAAAATTACCATCTACACCAATGCCACGGATGACAAACACATCGCCCTGCGCTGGAAGAAGCGCCTGCACCGCCTGAGCCGTGTCGGCACCACCACCGGCGCCAACCGCTTCGAAAACCGCCTGTATGGCCTGGTCTGGATCGGCATTCCGGCCAAGGGCATGCTGCTCGATTCCAAGCAGGGACGCCAGCTGGCCAACGAATGCAAGGATGCGGAGCAAGCCAAGCCGGCGGCATTGGTGGAAGCCCCGGCCTCGCTGGGCGTGCTGCCGGCAACCGGCGGCTGATGTGCGTAGCAAGGGCCTCTTCGGGGGCTCAGTCATGTTTTGTACCCTGAATAATCAATAAATAGACGATACCCAACAAGGAGAGGTCATGTCCCGCAACACTCTGAACACGCTCAAGGACTTTAATATTTCGGACAGCAAGAAGGGCAAGCTGTATTCCCTGCCTGCGCTGGAAAAAAGCCTGGGCATCAATGTCTCCCGCCTGCCGGTGTCGATTCGCATCGTGCTCGAATCGGTGCTGCGCAACTGCGACGGCAAGAAAGTCACCGAAGAACACGTCAAGCAATTGGCGAACTGGGGCCCGACCGCCGAGCGCACCGACGAGATCCCGTTCGTAGTGGCGCGCGTCGTGCTGCAAGACTTCACCGGCGTACCGCTGCTGGCCGACCTGGCCGCCATGCGCAACGTGGCCGCCAAGATGGGCATCAACGCCAAGAAGATCGAACCGCTGGTACCGGTCGACCTGGTGGTCGACCACTCGGTGACCATCGATCACTACCGCGAAAAGAAAGCGCTGGACCTGAACATGAAACTGGAATTCTCGCGTAACAACGAGCGTTACCAGTTCATGAAATGGGGCATGCAAGCGTTCGACACCTTCGGCGTCGTGCCACCAGGCTTCGGCATCGTCCACCAGGTCAACCTGGAATACCTGGCGCGCGGCGTGCACCACGCAGGCAAGAAAGCCGGCGATGTGTACTACCCCGACACCCTGGTCGGCACCGACTCGCACACCACCATGATCAACGGCATCGGCGTGGTCGGCTGGGGCGTGGGCGGCATCGAGGCGGAAGCCGGCATGCTGGGCCAACCGGTCTACTTCCTGACGCCTGACGTCATCGGCGTCAACCTGTCGGGCGCGCTGCGCGAAGGCTGCACCGCCACCGACCTGGTACTGACCATCACCGAATTGCTGCGCAAAGAGAAAGTCGTCGGCAAGTTCGTCGAATTCTTCGGCGAAGGCACCGAATCGCTGACCCTGACCGACCGCGCGACGATCGCCAACATGGCACCGGAATACGGCGCGACCATGGGCTTCTTCCCAGTCGACGAAGCAACCATCGATTACTTCAAGGGCACCGGCCGCAGCAAGGCTGAAATCGCCGCGTTCGAAGGCTACTTCAAGGCACAAAACCTGTTCGGCGTGCCGAAAGCGGGCGACATCGACTACACCCGCGTGGTGGAACTGAACCTGGCGTCGGTCGCTCCGTCGCTGGCCGGCCCGAAACGCCCGCAAGACCGTATCGAAATCGGCAACGTCAAGGCCAACTTCGCGGAACTGTTCGCCAAGCCGACGACCGAAAACGGCTTCAACAAGAATCCGGCCGACCTGGCCGCCGTGTACGAAACGACGAATGGCGTGAAAGTATCGAACGGCGACGTGCTGATCGCCGCGATCACCTCGTGCACCAACACCTCGAACCCGAGCGTGATGCTGGCTGCCGGCCTGCTGGCCAAGAAAGCCGTGGAAGCGGGCCTGAAAGTCGCTCCGCACATCAAGACCTCGCTGGCTCCCGGCTCGCGCGTCGTCACCGAGTACCTGACGGCCGCCGGCCTGCTGCCCTACCTGGAAAAACTGGGCTTTGGTGTCACCGCCTACGGCTGCACCACCTGCATCGGCAACGCCGGCGACCTGACGCCTGAACTGAACGCCGCCATCGCCACCCACGACATCGTCGCTTCGGCCGTGCTGTCGGGCAACCGCAACTTCGAAGCGCGCATTCACCCGAACATCCGCTCGAACTTCCTGGCCTCGCCACCGCTGGTCGTCGCCTACGCCATCGCCGGCAACATGACGCGCGACCTGATGACCGAGCCAGTCGGCAAGGGCAAGGGCGGCAAGGACATCTACCTGGGCGACATCTGGCCAAGCTCGGCTGAAGTGTCGGCCATGATGAAGTTCGCCATGAACGCCAAGGTGTTCAAGGATAACTACGCCGACGTCAAGGGCGCGCCAGGCAAGCTGTGGGAAAAAGTCACCACCGTGTCAGGTCAAGTCTACAACTGGCCGAAATCGACCTACATCGCGGAACCACCGTTCTTCGACAACTTCTCGATGACGCCAGCGGCAGTGGCCACCGGCATCGAAGGCGCGCGCGCACTGGGCGTGTTCGGCGACTCGATCACCACCGACCACATCTCGCCAGCCGGCTCGATCCAGGAAAACGGTCCTGCAGGCAAGTGGCTGAAGGAAAACGGCGTCCTGAAAGCGGACTTCAACTCCTACGGCTCGCGTCGCGGCAACCATGAAATCATGATGCGCGGCACGTTCGCCAACGTGCGCATCAAGAACCGCATGATCCCTGCCAAGGCAGACGGTTCGGCGGTCGAAGGCGGCATCACGATCCACCAGCCTTCCGGCGAAGAAATGTCGATCTACGACGCAGCGATGAAATATGTTGCTGAAGGCACGCCAACCATGGTCTTCGGCGGCGAAGAGTACGGCACGGGCTCGTCGCGCGACTGGGCAGCCAAGGGCACCCAGCTGCTGGGCGTGAAAGCCGTGATCACCCGTTCGTTCGAACGCATCCACCGTTCGAACCTGGTGGGCATGGGCGTGTTGCCACTGCAATTCATCGGTGACGACAGCGTGCAGACGCTGGGCATCACCGGCAATGAAACCTTCGACCTGAAAGGCCTCGAAGGCGAAATCAAGCCACAGCAACTGGCCACCCTGGTGATCCACCGCGCCGACGGCACCAGCGTCGACGTGAAAGTGCTGCTGCGCATCGATACGCCGATCGAAGTCGATTACTACAAGCACGGCGGTATCCTGCCATTCGTGCTGCGTCAACTGCTGGCCGAGTAATCGCTCCAGCTGTGATGTAAGATGAAAGCGCCGGTTCCGACCGGCGCTTTTTTTTCGCCGGCAGGCCCGTGACGGCTTGAAATTGCGACGATTGGCATGATCTACAGACAGCTTACGTATTGCGTGCGGCCGAATCCTCTACAATACGGTTATAAGGGTTTATCATTGTTTGACTGATCCATTTTTTTCACTTTCCGAGACTCTTATCCCGCTATGCGTCGTCCTTCCAAAGATTCATCCCATAAACTGACTGCCGACAGCCAGCGCCTGGTCACCTTTGCCCAGGCGATCGTACAGGCAGCCAGCCGTCTCGAAGAGCGGTCCTGGGAACACAGCCTGGATACGCAGCTCCAGAAATTACTCAAGACCGGCCACCAGGACACCATTGACAACACCCTGGGCAGCCTGTTCAAGGAAGACTTGAACGCCTACGACGTGCTGATGGACTGCGTTGAAGCCGTCAGCGAATCGACCGTCATCGTGCATGAGGACGTGCGCTACGACGCCCTGCTGGTGGCCGTGCCCATCCTCGCGTGGACGCGCTTTTCCATCGCCTCCGGCCCCATGGCCGGCGATGCGCACGGCGTGCTGTCCGCGCACTTTGCCGCCCACCTGCTGGCCGACGGCACGAAGATGGCGATGGCGCCCACCCTGTACTCGATCGACCAGCTGCCGCGCAGCCACGTCGAGACCTATGCCAAGACGCAGAAGCTGGCGCAGGCCGCGCTGAAAGGCACGGCCGTCAAGCCGTCAAGCAAGGAGGCGGAAACGGCGCCCTTCCTGGCCGACACGCGCTACCTGCTGGTGGCCGTGGTGGCCCCTGCTGGCGCACCGCTGTTCCGCTGGCAAACGCCGGCCAGCCAGCTTGACTTCATCGCCGAGCGCAGCGCCGCCCTGGAACAATGGCGCACGCAGGCGACGCCGACGATCGCCCGCCTGCTGCCTGGCTGCGGTCTGGAACTGCTGCTGCCGGAAGCGTACTACGTGGCCTGTCGCGAAGCGGACAAGCTGATACGCCCCGTGTCCGTGCGCGCCGCCGTGCATTACCTGACACACACCCTGGCCATCGAGCCGTCGGAACTGCGCGCCGTCATCGCCGGCTTCGGCGAGGAAGCGGCCGACGGCCAGGTGGACGAGTACCGCATCGCCTTCACCCTGCGCCAGGCGCCGGACGTCATCTACGGCATCGTCTGGCCCCTGTACGGCCAGGAAGACGAGGATGGCACGCCGATCGAAGGCCTGATCCAGGTCGGAATCGCCGCGCTGGACAAGCAAAAGACGCCCGTCGATGAAATTATCGAGCATCTCAACGCGGCCGGCGTGACGCAGATCAAGCGCCATGCGGAGCGTTTCGTCGGCGAATATTGCGACGATTGCGGCGCGCCCCTGTTTGCCGACCCCGTGGGCGAGCTGGCGCATGCGGAAATGCCCGAGGATACGCCGCAGGGCACCGAGCATTTCCATTGATGCTGTAATGCTGTTGTCGGATTACGCGCTGCGCGCTAATCCGACCTGCGACGCCAATCCGACCTGCGCTGCTACGGAACCGGCAAGGGCCGTAGGTCGGATTAGCCGGTACGGCGTAATCCGACAACACCCCTGATGCAAAAAAAGGCGAAACCGAGGTTTCGCCTTTTTCATTACCACGTCCAGCAATCCACCATCACCACTGTGAAAACGGGTGGCGGATCAGGTTTGCGTTGTAGTAACGCGCGTCGCCCGACACTTCCGCGCCGATCCAGTCGGGCTTCTCGAACGGCTGGTCTTCCGATGCCAGTTCGATCTCGGCCACCACCAGGCCGGCATTGGCGCCGAGGAACTCGTCGACTTCCCACACCATGCCCGCGTGTTCGATGCGGTGGCGGTACTTTTCGATCAGCGGCTGCTCGCACAGGCCGTCGAGCAGCTCGATCGCGTCGGCCAGCGGAATCGGATACTCCCACTCGCCGCGCGACGCGCCCACGTTGGCACCCTTGATGGTCAGCATCGCCTGTTCGCCTTCGATGCGCACGCGCACGACGCGCTCGCGCGCCGACGACAGGTAACCCTGGCGCAGCAGGACCGGCTGGCCCAGGCCGCGCCAGGCGTCGCCGGCAAGCAGGAATTTACGCTCGATCTCGATACCCATGAACAACGCCGTTCAATCCAGCGACAGCAGGATAGGCTGCAGCATGGCTGCGCCCAGGGCCGCGCTGCGCGCGCCGTTCCAGCCGACGGCCGGATCGGGCAGGTCGGCGTTTTCCTTGAACGGCATTTCCAGCGTCAGCGCCAGGCACTGGAAGTGGTGGCCAATGTATTTCGACGCCAGCGTCAGCATGTCCGACTTGTACTTGCTGGCCGCATAGCCGAACTTGTCCTGGAAATCGGGGCTGGCCTGCTTGTAGCGCTCGATGAAGGCCTTCTGGTGCGCGGCCTGCGCCGGCGTGAAGTTTTCCAGCATTTCATTGCCGGCCACGAAGTTGTACGGCAGCGCTTCATCGCCATGGATGTCGAAGAACATGTCGACGCCCGTTTCGTGGATCTTGTTTTTCACACACAGCACTTCCGGGCTGTTTTCCAGCGTAGGCGTCATCCATTCGCGGTTCAGGTTGGCGCCGGCCGCATTCGTGCGCAGGTTGCCGCGGATGGAGCCGTCCGGGTTCATGTTCGGCACGATGTGGAATACGGCGCGCTGCAAGAGCTTGCGCGCGATCGGGTTGGCGTCGTCCAGCAGCGAGTCGATGAGGCCTTCGACGAACCATTCGGCCATCGATTCGCCCGGATGCTGGCGCGCGATGACCCAGATTTTCTTTTCCGCCTGCGGATTGCCGATGGTGACCATGTTCATGTCGCGGCCGTCGACCGTGCTGCCCAGGTCGGATACGCGCGCCAGCGGATGCTCGGCCACTTCGCCCAGCAGGCGCAGGTGGCGCTCCCACGAATACGGCTCGAAGTAGGCGTAGTACACGCTGTCGAGTTCCGGCGTGTGCGTGATCGTCATCACCTGGCCGTCGAACGCCGTCGGCACGCGGAACCAGTTTTCGCTGTCGTAGCTGGCCACGGCCTGGTAGCCTTCATAGCCGGCCGGATAGGTGGCCTGGCCCGCGTTCAGGAAGCGCATCGTGCATGCCTGGCCACGCGCGCCCTGCAGGCGGAAATGGAACCACTGGTGGATGTCGGCGTGGCTGTCCTTGCGCAAGTTCAGGTCGATGGCGCCGGCACTGGTGGCGCTCACCACGTCGATGGCGCCCGAGTCGAAGTTCTGGCTGATTTTAATGGTCATGTAAAGATCCCGTCCAAATGTAAGTGTTCCGGCGTTGCCTCGTGGGCCACGCCGTTGCGCAAAACGCAGTGTAAGCTATCCCGCTATTTTCCGCCCTTTGGCCCCGTTCGCAAAGCCTGACCGGACGATTCATGCACCAATCCGGGGCATCGATGGAAAAGTGCCGGGCAAAAGCGCGAAAAATCGGCCGGCTGTTGCATCTACCGGACAAAAAACTGATTTGTAACAGCGGCTGACACATTGGCACCAGGCCGCCCCCCTATAATTCTTTCTTTCATAGAGTCGCCAGGAAAGAGTCGTGGACAAGAAGTTAACTAATATTCAGGAAAGAAAGTTACGCGAAGCTCAGGCGCGGCGCGAGCACATCATCGACGTCGTCAAGGATCTCATCAAGAAGGGCGGCGCGCGCGCCGTCTCCATCCGCAAGGTGGCCGAAGCGGCCGGATTTTCCACCACGGTCGTGTATGCGCTGTTCCGCGACAAGGCCACCCTGATCGCCCAGGCCATGGACAAGGACTTGCTGGAACTGGTGCGCGCCATGCGCACGGCCTGCGCCGGCAGCGACGACCCGTGGCAGCGCATCGCCCTCGTCGGCCGCGCCTACGTCGAGTATGGCTTCCAGCATCCGGACGAATACTCGCTGATCTTCATGGAACTGCGCCCGCATGCGGAAGTCGACGCCGCCCTCGTGGAGCATGGCAATATCGAACAGGACCCGTATGCCTACGCGCTGCACCTGTTCACCGCACTGGCGCAAGCGGGCAAGGTGCGCAATGACGAGAGCGCCCTGCACGCGATGACGCAGATCTTTTGGCAGGCGCTGCACGGCCTTGTCTCGCTGCGCATCGTCATGGATGCGGGCGACCCGTGGACGCCGCACCCGGAAATGAACGCGCATATCGACGACTTGCTGGCCGTCGTCACGACAGGCATCGGCCTGCGCTTTGCGCCTTGACGTTTGATCCGGCGCAAACCGCTGCGCCGGAAAAGGCAACAATCGAAACCGACGTGAAAAAAAGGCAGGCGCGGTGATGAACCGCCCTGCCCTGCCTTTCTCCGCGCGGCACTGACTTTATGGTGCTTCCAGCATGCTCTGCGTTTCCTGGTAGCGCGCATGCCAGGACAGCGCCTGTTCCAGCAGGTGCGGCGTGTGGCCGCCGCGCTGGCACGCCGCATCGTAGTAGGCGCGCAGCTGCGCGCGGTAATCGGGGTGCGTGCAGCGATCGATGATCAGCGGCGCCCGTTCGCGCGGCGCCAGTCCGCGCAAGTCCGCATAACCCCATTCCGTCACCAGCACATCGACGTCGTGTTCCGTATGGTCCACATGCGACACCATCGGCACGACGCTGGAAATGCGTCCGCCCTTCGCCGCCGATTTCGACACGAACATCGACACTTGCCCATTGCGCGCGAAGTCACCCGAGCCGCCGATGCCGTTCATCATGTGCGTGCCGCACACGTGCGTGGAATTGACGTTGCCGTAGATATCGAACTCGAGCGCCGTATTCAGCGCGATGATGCCCAGGCGGCGCACGATTTCCGGGTGGTTGCTGATCTCTTGCGGGCGCAGCACGATCTTCGAGCGGTAGTGGTCGATATTCTCCATCAGCTTCTGGTGCACGGGGGCCGACAGGGTGATCGACGAAGCCGAAGCGAACGCCAGCTGGCCCGAATCGAGCAGCTCGATGGCGCTGTCCTGCAGCACTTCCGAATACATGGTCATGTCGCGGAAGGGCGAGCCGATCAGGCCGTGCAGCACGGCGTTGGCGATGGTGCCGATGCCTGCCTGCAAGGGCAGCAATTCCGGCCCCATGCGGCCAGCCGCCACTTCGCCTTGCAGGAAGGCGATCACGTGGCCGGCGATCGCCTGCGTTTCCGCATCGGGCGGCAAGGCGTTCGACGGGCTGTCGGGGCTGTCCGTGATGACGATGGCGGCGATGCGGGCCGGGTCGATGGCGATGGCCGTGCTGCCCAGGCGCTGGTCGACGCGCGTGAGCGGTATCGGCTCACGGCCAGGCAAGGTTTGCGGAATGTAAATGTCGTGCAAGCCTTCCAGCGCCAGCGGCGTGGACAGGTTGATTTCGATGATGACTTGCGTGGCCTGCTGGGCAAAGGCGGCGGAGTTGCCCACCGACATGGTCGGGATGATGGCGCCGGCGGCCGTGATGGCCGTCGCCTCGATGACGGCGATGTCGACGGCGGCCAGGTTGCCCGAACGCAGCTGCTCGGCCGTTTCCGACAGGTGCTGGTCGATGAACATGACTTCGCCCTGGTTGATCTTGCCGCGCAGCACAGGATCGACCTGGAACGGCATGCGGCGCGCCAGCACGCCCGCTGTCACCATCAGGCCGTCGCTGCCGTTGCCCAGCGAGGCGCCCGTGATCAGGGTCAAGGACAGCGGGTCTTGCAGGGCACGCTCGGCCAGTGCGCGCGGCATGGCCTTGGCGTCGCCGGCACGGGTAAAACCGCTCATGCCGACACGCATGCCGTTATGGAACAACTTGGCTGCCTCATCGGCGCTCATGATTTTACCGAGCAAGCCTGGGTGGCGGATACGGTCCTCGTACATCGTGATGCTCCTGATATTCTTAATATTCTCAAACTGGATGGCTGTCATACACCAACCCCATAAGTGGGATTCAGTATAAAATCCCGGCCACATGCATGGCATGAATTAATTTCGTCACATCCAGTCGATATTTTCATGCCGCGCCGAGGCGAGCCCCATCTTGGATATCCGTTCCCTGCGCTATTTCGTGGAAACCGTGCGCCTGTCGAGCTTTACGCAGGCGGCCGAATCGCTGCACCTGACCCAGTCCACCATCAGCAAGATGGTGCGCCAGCTCGAAGATGAAGTCGGCGCCCAGCTGCTGGTGCGCGACGGGCGCAAGCTGACCCTGACGGACACGGGCCGCATCGTCTACCAGCATGGCCAGGAAATGCTGGCCAATATGCGCCAGCTGACGCTGGAAGTGCGCGACACGCAGGCCTTGCAGCGCGGCAGCCTGACGGTCGGCATCCCGCCCATGATCAATGTCCTGTTCACGCCTGTTTTAAAGGCTTTCCGCGCGCGCCATCCGCATATCAGCCTGACCCTGCAGGAAGACACGGGCCAGCAGATCGAACGCAAGGTGGCGGCCGGCGAGCTGGAAATCGGCATGACGGTGCTGCCGGCCGACCCGGAACTCGACCTCGTGGCGGTGGCCATCGCCAGCTACCCGATCTGGGCCCTGGCCGAGCCGGGCACCTTCCAGAAACAGCGCACGACACTGCCGTTCAAGGCGCTGGCCGAGCTGCCGCTGGTACTCTTGAAAGATGAGTTCGCCCTCACGCGCAGCCTGCGCCAGCATTTCGCGCAGGCGGGCTTCGAACCGCGCATTGCCGCCCAGAGCGGCCAGTGGGACTGGCTGGTGGCGATGGCCTCGGCCGGCCTGGGCGTGGCGCTGCTGCCGGAACCGTTCATCCACCGCCTGGCCGGCGAACCGCTGGAAGCCGTGCGCATCGTCGAGCCGGACCTGGCCTGGCAGGTGGCGCACATCTGGAGCGGGCGCTATCTGTCGCACGCGGCGCGCGCCTGGCTCGCAGTGTGCCAGGACGTGCTGGGCACGAAGTTCGCACATTGACGCAAAAAAGGGTGGCCGAGGCCACCCTTTCTATTACTGCTGCGCGGCGCTTATTTGCCGGCCGCGTCCTCGTTGTACATGCCGGCATATTTCCAGCCGAAGTACAAAATGAACGTGTAGCACAGGGCCGGCACGATGAAGGACAGCTGCAGGCTGATCGAATCGGCCAGGAAACCCTGGATGAACGGCACGATGGCGCCGCCGACGATGGCCATGCACAGGATGCCCGAACCCTGGCCCGTCTGGGCGCCCAGCTTGTTCAGCGCCATGCTGAAGATGGTGGGGAACATGATGGAGTTGAACAGGCCGACGGCGATCAGCGACCACATGGCCGTGTGACCACTGGAGAAGACGGCGACGAGGATCAGCGCGATGACGATGGCGGCATTGAAGGCCAGGGTCTTGCCCGGGCTGACATAGCGCATCACGGCGAAACCGACGAAACGGCCCAGCATGGCGCCGCCCCAGTAATAGCTGACGAAATACGCGGCGTCGGCATGGCTGAGGCCAGCGATATGGCTCTCGCCCAGGAAGTTGATGAGGAAACTGCCGATGCTCACTTCGCCGCCCACGTACAGGAAGATGGCCAGCGCGCCCAGCACCAGGCGGCGGTGCGACCAGATCGACACCTTCTGGCCGTCCTGCGCCAGGCTGGCGGCATCGTCCGCATGCGAAATCTTCGGCAATTTTGCCAGCGCGAACAGCACGGCCAGGATCACCAGCGTGGCGGCCAGCACCAGGTACGGCCCCTGCACGGCGGCCGCTTCCTTGGCGCGGTAGGCCAGTTGCTCGACGGCCGGCAGCAGGTCGAACTGCTGCACCGTGAGGACCGTGCCCGACAGGATCAGCATGCCGCCCAGGGCCGGCGCCACCGTGGTGCCCAGCGCGTTGAACGCCTGCGTCAGCGTCAGCCGGCTCGACGCCGTCTGCGGGTCGCCCAGTTCCGTCACATACGGATTGGCGGCCACCTGCAACACGGTGATGCCGGCCGCCAGGATGAAGAAGGCCAGCAGGAACAGCGCATAGCTGCCTGTCGAGGCCGGGTAAAACATGGCGCAGCCGGCGGCGGCGATCAGCAGGCCCGTGACGACGCCGTTCTGGTAGCCGATGCGCTTGATCAGCATGCCTGCCGGCAAGGAAACGATGGCGTAAGCGCCAAAGAAGCAGAATTGCACCAGCATCGCCTGCACATAGGTCAGAGTGTAGATCGAGCGCAAATGGGGAATCAGCACATCATTGAGCGATGTCAGCAACCCCCACATGAAAAACAGCACCGTGACAATGATCAGGGCGCCTGTATTGTTTTGCGTGCCGGCCTGTGCGGACTGGACGCCCTGGCCTTGCTTTACGTATTCCATACCTTCTCCATTTTCAAATCCAAGTTTTGTCTTGCCAGGCATGGAAGCGGTTCCATCCGGGCAACACCGGGACGCACAAGAGTCACGCCAGAGCACGCGCCAGACATCAGCGCAGGCTATGACTGCCATCAGCAATACAAGGCAGGCATGGCGCAACTCGCGCGCGGCAGGCGCACGGCCGACCGTTTCTCGTCGGAACATTGTTTTAGGGAGGCAGCGTGCTTGCGGAGCGCGTATAAAAACAACATTCGGGCAATAACAGTCTTGTAGTAAAACTACGATACAGCGCCCGCATTATGCCCGAAAGCCCCATAAAGCGCAGCTTTCCCCGCTGTTATTCTAAAAATGAATAGCCGTTATTTGAAATCAAAAGTAGCCTTATATCTTGGAATTGGTATACTTATGTTGCAGTGCAGCACAACGCGGCACGCCACACAAGGAGTCTGCCATGTCTACCGCATTTACCTATCACACGACGCAAAACAACAATATCATCGCCACCCTGACGCACGCCGCCAAACGCCTCGGCGCCTGGCTGACGCAAGGCAGCGACCGCCGCGAACGCGCCTATGAGGAAGCCTATCTGGCCGAATCGACCGACCGCTACGACCTGGAATACCGCATGCGCGAACTGGCGCGCGCCAACCCGCAGCCAAGCTGGATGAGTGGCCTGAGCCGTTAATAGCTGCCGCAGTTCCCGCTCCCGTCATCCCTTTGCAGTCCGCTACTACAGCACGACCGCAATGCCACCGATAGCGCCATCCTGCTCGCCTTGCGCTTGAGCACGGGATGGGCCACGGCCTGCCAGCACCCATCGCCATCCTCGCCAGCGCGGCAGCCTGCGCGACACGGCGCGCACCAGGCCGGCGCCTGATCGACGACACCGGCATCAACGCGCCCCTGCCGACAGCGGGGCCCGAGGCGGATGGCATCGCCGCCCCCAGCTAGCCATGCTGCAGTGCGTCAGGTCATTTTCCTGAGCTTTTGCACGTTTTTCTGTCAATACATCTAGTTTTACTACGCAATGCTACCGAGTGATTTTTACCACGCGCAGCATCGCCGCTTCAATCCTATAATGGCGGCCCGCGCCCCAGCGCCATACAGATCTCCGCCATGACAGTCCTCAGCCACACCCACCCGCTGGTCGTCCAGCTGGAAAACGACTTGCTGCCCCGCTTCCGCGCAGCGCTGCCGCAGGTCACGGCCGGCGCGCCGCAGGTGCTCGCCTCCGTCTTCGCCTTTTCCAGCGGCACGGCCAGCACCTTCGAGGAGTATCACTTCGGCATTTCCTGCCTGCGCGACGGCGTGCCAGACGACCAGCCGGAAGAAGTGGCGCTGCTGGTCAGTGTCTCCGGGCTGGACAGCGGCGCGCAGCTGAGCGCGCAAGTGCTGTGGGGCCAGCCCTCGGGCAAGGTCGAGGCGCAGGCGACGCTGCCGGCGGCGGACATCAATGGCTTGCTTGGCGCCCTGCCCGCGTTGCTGGCCGCCCTGCAAGCGGCGGCGCAGCGGGGCCGGCCCGAATTGTGACAAGCGCATGAAAAAGTGCCACTAAACAACAACTTACGATTTCCGCAGCGCAACATTATTGACTTGCACTAGTCATACCCCCTATCCTTTCAGTTACGTTTGGTGAGAATGTGTGCATGTTGGCGCGGCCCCCTGCCGGCCTGCCGATATGCACCACTGCAACACCGTCCTGCCACAACCAAGTCCATTCCGCATCTTTGCTGCATTGTTGCTGCAACCACCAAGGTGGCGCGCCACAACGGCCGCTGCCAGCAAATACGGAGCCGACTGACATGCAATCGACCATGCCATCCCTGACCACATCCCTGCTGGGCTGCGCCGCATTCGTGCTAGCGGCCCAGGCCCTGCCTGCACAGGCGCAAACGGCGCCAGCCGGCGAGGCCGTCACCACGGCCGCCAGCTTCAGCGCCAACGCCAGCCTCGCCTCGCAATACATTTCGCGCGGCTTTCGCCAGACCTGGGGCAAGCCGGCCCTGCAGGCGGGCGCCGACTATGTCCACCCCAGCGGCTGGTCGCTGGGCACCTGGGCGTCCACCGTCAGCGACCGCTATATCCAGGATGCCCGCGTCGAATGGGACCTGTACGGCGGCTACAGCGGCACCGTGGGCGAGCTGGGCTACAGCGTGCTCGCGTATTACTACAAGTATCCGGGCGCCGTGTATCGCGCCACGGGCGTCAAGTACGACTATGGCGAACTGTCGCTGGGCCTCAGCTACCAGATGCTGTATGCCAAGTACAACCGCACGGTCACGCCGGATTTTTTCGGCATCAGCAATGCGCGCGGCACGGGCTACCTGGACGTCGGCGCGAATGTCGACCTGGGCCACAGCCTCACCCTGAACCTGCACGCCGGCAATGGCCGGGTGGCCGGCACGGGCAACGCCATCTGGAACTGGCGCGACGCCAAGGTGGGCATCACGCGCGCCTTCGACGGCGGCTGGAGCGTGAGCGGCGCCTGGACGCGCGCCTGGGGCGCCACCGATGCCTACGACCATTACACGCTGGGCGTGCCGAATGCGGCGGGCCGGTTCGACACCTCGAACCCCGCGGCGTCCACCTTCGTGGTGGCCGTCAGCAAGACTTTCTAGGCGCGCCACCCGCGTTGCCCATGACACCGATTTCCCTCCTCACCAAGGAATAGCCATCATGCAACTATCTCTGAACAGCAAAATCTGCGTCGCGGCCACCGCGCTGGCCATCCTCAGCCTGGGCGTCACGGCAGCCGTGATCGGCTACAAGAGCAGCGCCAGCGCCGAGGCGGCCGCCCTGGAGCTGGCCCGCACGTCGGCGCGCGAAGTGTCGGGCGCGCTGCAGGCGCGCATCGCCAGCAACCTGTCCAGCGTCTCCAGCCTGGCCGGCGCCATGCGCGGCACGAAAAGCGCCAACCTGCCCATGCAGCGCGAGCAGATCAATGAACTGACCAAGGCCACGCTGTCGAGTTCGGAAGACTTGCTCGGTTCGGCCGTGACGTGGGAGCCGAACGCGCTCGACGGCAAGGATGCGGAATTCGCCAACCAGAAGCCGAACTATGACGCCAGCGGCCGCTTCATGCCCTACTGGACGCGTGGCGCCGGCGGCAAGCTGCAAGTCGAACCCATCGTCTTCGACCCGAAACCGGGCGCCAACGACTGGTATGACGTGCCCAAGCGCACCGGCAAGACGTTTTTCACGGAACCGTACATCTACCCCGTCGACGGCAAGAATGTGCTGATGGCTTCGCTGGTGGCGCCGATCATGATCGATGGCAGCTTCAAGGGCACTGCCAGCGCCGACTTCATGCTGACGCGCCTGGCGAAGATCCTCGCCGACCTGAAGGTCATCGAGGGCGGCAAGCTGGCCCTGATCTCGAACGGCGGCCTGTACGCGAGCCACCCCGTGCCTGAACGCCTGGGCAAGAAGGCCGACGACGTGCCGGCCGCCGGCCTGGACAAAGTGCGCCAGGGCCAGTCCTACGAATACGAGGATGCGAACGGCTACATCCACCTGCTGCAGCCGCTGCAGATCCACCCCGATATCGCGCCGTGGAGCGTGCAGCTGAGCTTCCCGAAAAGCGTGGCCACCGCCTCGGCGCGCGAACTGATGACCTACACCCTGATCGTCGCCCTGCTGTGCGCGGCGGCCACGGCCGGCATCCTGATCCTCGTCGTCAACCAGCTGACGCGCCCGCTGCGCACCCTGGGCCGCACCATGACGGATCTGTCCAGCGGCGACGCCGACCTGCGCGTCAAGCTGGAAGTCAAGGGCACCGACGAGCTGGCCGTCATCGGCAAGGGCTTCAACCAGTTCGTGGAAAAAATCCACGCCGTGCTGCTGCAGGTGCAGGCCAGCGCCGACAATGTGGCGCGCGCCAGCGCGGAAATTGCGCAAGGCAATAACGACCTGTCGGCCCGCACGGAACAGCAGGCCAGCTCGCTGGAAGAAACGGCGGCCTCGGTGGAAGAACTGACGGGGACCGTGAAGGAAAACGCCGACCATGCGCGCCAGGCCAACCAATTGGCAGCGTCCGCCTCCAGCGTGGCGCAAAAGAGCGGCGAAGTGGTCGGCAAGGTCATCGCGACCATGACGTCGATCAATGACTCGTCGAACAAGATCGTCGACATCATCAGCGTGATCGACGGCATCGCCTTCCAGACCAACATCCTCGCCCTGAACGCGGCCGTGGAAGCGGCGCGCGCGGGCGAACAGGGACGCGGCTTCGCCGTCGTCGCCACGGAAGTGCGCAACCTGGCGCAGCGCTCCGCGGCCGCAGCCAAGGAAATCAAGCTGCTGATCGACGATTCCGTCGGCAAGGTGGCAGCCGGCAGCAAGCTCGTCGACGAAGCGGGCGCGACCATGGAGCAAGTGGTCGACAGCGTGCGCAAGGTCACCGCCATCATGGCCGACATCAGCGTCGCCACCACCGAGCAAAGCGACGGCATCGCCCAGGTCAACCAGGCGCTGGCGCAAATGGATGGCGTGACGCAGCAGAACGCGGCCCTCGTCGAGGAAGCGGCAGCGGCCGCCGAAAGCCTGCAAGACCAGGCCAGCCACCTGGCCGACGTGGTCAGCGTCTTCAAGCTGGGCGAACAGCTGCACCAGGCCGCGCCGGCGGCAACGACGGCGGCCAGCACGCCGCGCGCCACTGCGGCCGCGAAGGCGCCCGCGCCGGCCAAACGCCTGGCCACCGCCAAGCCGCCAGCGGCGGAACGCGCGCCAGCCAAGGCGCCGGCCGGCGACGACTGGGAAGAGTTTTAAGCTGACGGCGCCGCGCCATCCCGCAACAATGTGGCATTTGCGGGACGGCGCGGCGCGCAGGCGGTTTTGCGTGCGTTTCCAATCGAAACACTGCAAGAACTACCGCCATCAATACTTCATATGATGGCGCGGATAGCCCGCACGCCACGCAAGACATGTCCGCCAATCGCTGCCGCCTATGCCCGGCACGGCAGAAGCAGCTCAAACCCGGCTCCACTGCCGCCGTGAACACCATGCGTAGCGACAAGCCCCGTCCCTCCCCCTCGCGCATACGACGCCCGTCACCGGCAATGGCCTGCCATACATGCTGGACCTGGGCCAGCCTGCCTGGTGCCGCATACATGCCGGCCAGTCGCGCCCGTGCCTCGTCGATGCGGCAGCGCTCCCCGCCATGACGCAAGCAGCGTTCCGGCACCTGAAGGCGACAAGCGGCACCTGCTCTCGCCGGATGCGGCGGACGACGCAGCGGGCGCCGTAGCGCCCCGCAAACAAGCGGACGCCGGCAGCCGCAGCCGGCCGGACGCGCCTGCCGCGACACACAGTGTGTGCGGCGGCATGCCGATATGAAATAAATATTGATTTAAATCAACCTTCTACTACATTCGGTGAGAATTGGCGGGCGCCCGCTTGCCTATAATATTGCCGCGCTCTCGGCACGCAGGCTTGCCGGACTAAAAGGATTACGCATGAAAAAAATATGGGCAATTTTGTTGACATCGAGCACCACACTATTGGCGGGCTGCGGCGGCGGCGGTAGCGGCGATGCGGGCGTTCCCGCCACGTCGCCACTGGCCGCCTACGTGGGCACCTGGCAATCGGCCTGCGACGATCACGACCGCCAGTCCCTCGTCATCGCGTTCAAGGGCGATGGCAGCGGCGCACTGGAACTGACGCCCTACGGCGAAACTTACTTCAAGGCCGATTGTTCCGGAGCCGTGGTGGCGACAGAGAACATGAGCGCCAAGATCAGCGGCAAGCCGGACGGCGCGGCCGACATCCAGGTCCAGCTGTCGCAAAATGCCCCGGCATCGACTTTGCGCATCGACAAGATCACGTCCTCGGTTCCCGCTTACACCTTCCAGGTGACAGGTGCCAACGTGAAATATGTCCTGCGGCTTGGCCAGCAACAATGGTGTGTGGACGTGGAAAATGGCGAGTCCTGCATTTGGGACCAGGGCACACAGGCGGCGCAAAGCGTCCCGGGCGGCTTGTCCTTGCGCGGCAACGAATTGTTCACGGTGATGCAGAAAAATGGCGCGTATGTGCTCGACATGCACTATGTGAAAAAATAGGCGACGCTGAAGGTATCGCAGGGCCGCCCGGCCCTGCACGTGCACCGCTTCGATCGCCTATGTGCAGAATCGAACATACATTGCAAAAATACAAGGCTATCCTGTTGAAAAAACAGGAGCTTGCCATGTCGTCCATCACCCTTACCCCGCCGTCCAGCCAAGGTTTCAGCCACGCCGCCCTTGCCGCCGCGCTGCCTGTGCCAGCCACCGGTTCACCTCCCATCGACAACCTGCGGCGCCTGCTCGACGCGGGCCTCGACCGACTGCCGCTGCCCGGCCACGGCGCCACCTTGCAGCGCTGGCAGGCGCTGGCCGCCGTCGCCGCCATCGACCTCTCCCTGCTGAAACTGTACGAGGGCCATACGGATGCGCTGGCCATCCTGGCCGAAATCGACGGTCCCGGCGCGCCGGCCGGCAGCAGCTGGGGCGTCTGGTGCGCGGAAATGCCGGGCGCGCGCGTCAAGCTGCAGCAAACGGCCGACGGCCGCTATGTGCTCGATGGGCGCAAGGCCTGGTGTTCCGGGGCCAGTGGACTCAGCCATGCCCTGGTCAGTTGCTGGAACGACGAAGGCCAGGCTTGCCTCGCCTCCGTCGCCCTGGCGCAAGCGGGCGTGCACGTCACGGACGAGGGCTGGCAAGCGGTCGGCATGGCCGCCTGCAACAGCGTCGACGTGACCTTTTCCGCCGCGCGCGCCTTTCCCGTGGGGGCGCCCGGCGCGTATCTGGAGCGCCCCGGTTTCTGGCATGGCGGCGCCGGCATCGCGGCCGCCTGGTATGGCGCGGCCTGCGCCATCGCCAGCCACCTGCATGCGCGCGCGCAGCATGCCGCGCCCGACCCGATCCGCCTGGCGCAGCTGGGCCGGATCGACTGCGCGCTGCATGCCGCCGCGGCCCTGTTGCGCGAAGGCGCCGCCGACATCGACCGCCATCCGCAGCGCGACGCGATGGGCCTGGCCCTGCGCCTGCGCCTGGCAGTGGAAGACGCCGCGACCCTCGTCATGCACCTGGCCACGCGCGCGCTGGGCGCCGGCCCCCTGTGCCGCGATGCGCAGTTCGCGCGCCTGGCGGCCGACCTGCCCGTCTTCCTGCGCCAGAGCCACGCGGAACGCGACCAAGCCGTGCTGGGCGGCATCGTCGCCGGCGCCGAAGAGCATCCCTGGACGCTCTAACATGCGCGCCAGCACCGCCCCGCAGGAACGCCGCATCGAAGGCCGCGGCACGCCGGACCAGTCCTGGCAGGCCTGGCCGGGATGGTCCACGCTGCCGGCCATCGGCGCGGGCGAACTGGTGCCGCCAGGCGCCCGCGCCGTCATCGTCGCGCCCCACCCCGACGATGAAATCCTCGCCTGCGGCGGCCTGCTGCAACTGCTGGCGGCGCAAGGCCGCGCGCTGCTGCTGGTGGCCGTCACGGACGGCGACGCCAGCCACCCGGACTCCCCGCTGTGGCCGCAGGAACGATTGCGCCAGGTGCGTCCGCGGGAGTCGGCGCTGGCGTTGCAGGCGCTCGGACTGGCCGCTCCCCCCTGGCTGCGCCTGCGCTTGCCGGACGGCGGCGTGACGGGCATGACGCCGCAGCTGAGCACCATGCTGGCAGCGCATCTGCGCCCGGGCGACGTCGTCTTCACGACCTGGCGCCTGGACGGCCACCCCGATCATGAGGCATGCGGCTGGGCCTGTGCTGCGGCGTGCTCGGCCAGCGGCGCCACCCTGGTGGAAATGCCCGTCTGGGGCTGGCACTGGGCCGCGCCGGGCGATGCGCGCGTGCCGTGGCACCGTGCGCGCAGCCTGCCGCTGCCGGACGCCATGCTGCAGCGCAAGCGCGCCGCCCTGCGCTGCTTCGCCAGCCAGATGCAGGCCGATCCCTCGACAGGCCGTCCCGCCATCGTCGGCGACGACGCCCTGCAACGCTTGCTGCATGCGCGCGAGGTGTATTTTCTATGAACGCTTCCACCACGCCGGACGACCCGCGCGGCGCCTATTTCGACCAGCTGTACCGGCACGACGCCGACCCGTGGCTGGTACGCCAGCGCTGGTACGAGGAACGCAAGCGCGCCCTGCTGCTGGCCAGCCTGCCGCAGCAGCGCTACCGCCACGCCTATGAGCCCGGCTGCGGCAACGGCGAACTGACCGTGGACCTGGCGCGGCGCTGCGAGCGCGTGCTGGCCGCCGATCTGTCCGCAGAAGCGCTGCAGCTGGCGCAGCGCAGGCTGGAGCAGGCAGGCCACGCTGGCAACGTCAGCTTCGCCCGCCACCGCTTGCCGCAGGACTGGCCGCGCATCCTGCCGGGCGGCGACAAGTTCGACCTCATCGTCATCAGCGAGATCGCCTATTATCTGTCGCCCGAGGAACTGGCGCGCGTGGTCGAGCACAGCGTCGCCGGCCTGGCGCCGGGCGGCAGCATCGTCGCATGCCACTGGCGCGCGCCGTTTGCCCAGCGCATCCAGTCCACCGTGCGCGTGCATGCGGCCTTCCAGGATGCGCCCGGCCTACACCGCCTGCTGCGCCACGAGGAAACCGACTTCCTGCTCGGCGTCTGGTCGAACGATGCGCGCTCGGTGGCGCAGCGCGAGGGCTTCGCATGATCGGCGTCGTGGTCCCCGTGCACGACGAAGAAGGATGTCTGGACGCCTGCCTGGATGCGCTGCGCACCGCCGCCACCTGGCCACTGCTGCTCGGTGAAGCCGTCAGCATCCTCATCGTGCTCGATGCCTGCAGCGACAAGTCGCAGCGCATCGTGCTGGCGCACGCCATGCAGACGGACTGGCGCTGGCGCCTCGACTGCATCGCCGTCAATGCGCGCAACGTGGGCGCCGCGCGCGCCGCCGGCGCCAGGGTGCTGCTGCAGCGCGGCGCGCGCTGGCTGGCGTTTACGGACGCCGACACGCGCGTCTCGCCGGCCTGGCTCAGCGCCCAGCTGGCACTGAACGCCGATGCCGTCTGCGGCACGGTCGCCGTCGACGACTGGTCGCCGCATGCCGGCCATGCGGACGCCCTGCGCGAGCATTTCAGGCACACCTATACGGACGCCGACGGCCATCGCCATATCCACGGCGCCAATCTCGGCGTGCGCGCCAGCGTGTATCTGCGCGCCGGCGGTTTCGCGCCCCTGGCCTGCAGCGAGGACGTGGCGCTGGTGGCGGCCCTGCAGGCATGCGGCGCGCACATCGCCTGGAGCGCCGCGCCGCGCGTGACGACCAGCGCCCGCCGCAATGCCAGGGCCAGGGGCGGCTTCGGCGACACCTTGCTGCAGGTGGTGGCGGCGCTGGGCGTGGCGGCGGTGCAAGCCACCTAAGCGAAGCCAAAAAATGGCTCTGTCCTCGGTAAATAGGGGAAATGATGGAATCATTCCCCGGCTGCGCTGTCTGACTCTGCAGACTCACCATGCAGGGAGCAGATCATGCAGCCAGCCGAATGGATCAGCTTTATCGCGCAGTTTGCTCATCTGAGCAGACGCCAGCGGCAGGCTGGAATCGCCTTGTTGCAGGGCAATACATCCCACGACGCGACCGTGGCGCTGCTTGAAAAGGTCGCGCAGGCGCGCTTGGCCTGTCCCGCCTGCCACTCGGCTCACCTGCACCGACATGGCCATGCGCACGGCCTGCAGCGCTACCGCTGCGTGCCCTGCGGCCGCACCTTCAATGCCTTGACGAGCACGCCGCTTGCCCGCTTGCGCCACAAGGCGCTATGGCTCGAGTATGCCGATTGCCTGCTCGACTCCGCCTCGGTGCGCCAGGCCGCTCTGCAGCTGGGATTGCACCGCAACACGACGTTTCGCTGGCGCCACCGCTTTCTCAGCATAGCGAAGACGGACCGGCCGCATGGCTTGCATGGCATCGCCGAAGCTGACGAGCTCTACCTGCTGGAGTCGGAAAAAGGGGCGCGACAGATGACGCGTCCGGCCCGCCGCCGAGGTGGCCGTGCGCACAAACGCTGCATATCCAATGAACAAGTCTGCATCCTGGTGGCGCGCGACCGCACCGGGCAAACCCTGGATTTCGTCACGGGCAAAGGGGCGTTGACGAAGGCACAGCTGCACCGCTGCCTATCGCCCGTGATCGACAAGGATATCCTGCTGGTCACCGATGAGCATGCGGCCTACCGGGCTTTTGCCAGCGAAGCGGGCATCAGCCACCAGACTGTCAACTTGCGCGCCGGCATCCGCGTGCAAGGCGCCGCCCACGTGCAGAACGTCAACGCCTATCACAGCCGCTTGCGGCAATGGCTACGGCCATTTCACGGCGTGGCGACGCGCTACCTGCCGAATTATCTGGGATGGCGCTGGATACTCGACGCCAGGCGCATCCGTTCACCCGAAACATTATTGAAAGCAACGTTGGGTGCATTCCCACACTTGACAGTGACATAGCCCAAAAAAATCGCCGGAGCGGGAGTGTTTCCCGGTCCGGCGATGAGGACTGGCCTGCGCGGTTGCCCGCGCGGCCTGATTACTTGAGCGGCATGGCGATGCCGAACATCACCGACTGGCTGCGCCCGCTATCCATGTTCAGATTGCTGTTGTAGTCCAGGGTCAGGGTCATGCCGTTCGACAGCAACAGCTTCACGCCCAGGCCCGCCGTCCAGTTGCCCGTCTGCTGCGGCAAGGTGCGGATCACGTACACGGGACCGTCCGCCGCCAGGTCGGCATACGCCAGGCGCGCATCGTCGGCGCCCTGGAACTGGTGACGGTACTCGAGACGCGCACGCGGGTACCACGTCCCCAGGCCACCCACATACAGGCCCTCGGCGCGCACGCCCAGCGCGCCGATGCGCGAGCGCACCGTCTGCTTGAAGTAGCTCAGCGCGTTGATGCCGGGCGCCTTCTCCGTGTACGGATCGAGCTTGGCCGACATCAGTTCCACGCGGCCGTATGGCGACCACATCCACGTTTCATTGCGCACCTCGATACCGCCGACAAGCGCACCAAACACTTGCTTGCCGTCGCGCTCGCCAGTGGCGTAACCGCTGCCGTCCGTCAGGTAGCGCGAGGCGTCGTACTGCAGGGTACCGTAGCCAAGCACGCCGTCAAGGAAGACGCCCTTGCTTGGACGCAGGCTGCCATACACGGCCGCCACGGCACTGTCGGCGCTGCTCTTGCTGCCGTTCTGCCCCACGTCGCTGCGGTCATGGCTGAAGCCGGCGCCAGCGCCGACGGTGGCCAGGTCGCTCAAACGGTAATCGCCGCCCACGCTGATGCCATTGGTGCGGAAATGGAAGCCCGTCTGGCGGCCATTCACGTACTGCTGGCCGAAGTCGACCGCGCCGCCGAGCCACAACGACAAGGCCTGTTTCTGCGTGTCAGGACGCTGCGGCATGTCCGGCAAGCCATTCGCGGCCTGGCCGGCATCCGCACCGGCCGACTGGCGCTCACCACCATAAGCGGCGTCCGTCTGGCGCAGTGCTGCCTTGCGCATGTACGGTTTGACCGTCGTCGTGCCGAACACGCGGTCCGCCTCCTGCTCCTGCCAGCGCGCCAGCGTGGCGGTCGGATTGCCGCTGTCGCTAGGCGGCGTCAGGTTCAAGCCAAAGCTGGAACGTCCCCAGCCGTCGCCATGCAGGCTTTCCAGGCGCTGCGTGAAGTTCGACAGCTGCGCGCTGGCGAAACGCCGCGCCGCATCGGCTTGCGCCGCCTGCAGGCCGATCACTTCCGGATCCGTCGACGGGTCGCGCCGCGCCGTCACGGTCACGTTGACCACGCCCGGCTTCGAGGTGGCAAAGGCATTGCTCAGGGTGTAGCTGACGACGGCCGCGCCGGCAAACTTGCCCGAGGCCGTAAAGCTCAGCTGATAGACAGGCTTGCCAGCCGTGCCGACGTCGCGCACCACCGCCTTGCCGGCGTTTTCCGGCGCGATGCTCAGCACGCTGGCTGCCGTGAACGGGCCGCCCGTGGCGCCCGCCGTCAAGTCGACATTGACCGTCAGGCCGGCCACCACCGTGGCGCTCTGGCTCACCACCTGCGGCATCGGATTGACGGCGACGCTGGCTTTCACCGGCGCCGAAGTGCCGAAAGCGTTCGACAGGGTGTAGCTGAAGCTGATGTCGCCGCTGGTACTGGCGGCAGGCGTGTAGATGATATCCATGCCGCTGACCACCGCCGTGCCGCTCGTCGGCGCCGTCGTGATGGTCACCGCCGTGAACGGGCCGCCCGTGGCGCCTTCCGTCACGTGCAGGGTCAGTGATGCGCCGGGTTCGAGCTTGACCGTCTTCGGCACCGGCACCGGTACTGGCTGCGGCGCCACCGTCAGGCTGACCGTGGCCGGTGCCGAGATGCCGCCCGTCCCCGTCACGGTGTAGCTGAAGCTGTCGGGACCGAAGTAGTCGGCATTCGGCACATATGTCACTTTGAAAGCGCGGCCGCTGCCGCCTCCCGCTGCACCGGTCGCGACGATCGTGACACGGCCATGCTGCGGCGGCGTGACGATGGTGACGTCGGTGATCGGGCTGCCGTCGCTGGAAGCGATGCTGAGGCTCACTTCCTCGTTGGCCGCGGTGGTCGCCGTTTCATTTTTCACCGGTGGCGGCGCCTGGTTCACCTGCAGGGTCAATGCCTGTTGCACCGTGAACTGGTTGGCATCCTTCGCCTGCAAGGTGAAGGCAAAGCTGCCGGCCGTCGTCGGCGTGCCGCTGATGACGCCCGTGGCCACATCGAGCGCCAGGCCGGCCGGCAGGGCGCCGCCGGTGAGCGCAAACGCATACGGCGCGACGCCGCCGGCCGCCGTGAATGCCTGGCTGTAGGCATCGCCCACGCGGATACCGGCCAGGCTCGCTGGCGTCAGGGTCAGGGTCGGCGCGGCGACGACGAGCGTATAGTTGTTGGTGGCGCTGAATGGCGCTCCCACGCCCGTGCTGCTGTCGGTGACCTTGATGGCGAAAGTGTAGCTGCCAGCGACATTGGTGGTGCCGGACAGTACGCCAGTGGCCGCATTCAGGCTCAGGCCAGCCGGCAGGCTGCCGCTGCTGACGCTATAGGTGTACGGCGCCGTGCCGCCCGCCGCCGTCAGGGTCGCGCTATATGGCGTTGCCGCCGTCGGATTGGCCAGGCTGGCCTGCGGAATGTTGACGGTAGCCGACGAGACAGCCACGGTATAGCTTTGCGTGCCGGTGAACTGGTGCGTGTCTTCCGCTTGCACGGTCAGCGTGAAGCTGCCCGCCGCCGTCGGTGTGCCGCTCAACAAACCGCTGCTGTTCAGCGTGAGTCCGGCCGGCAGGCTGCCGCTTGTTACCGTATAAGCATACGGTCCCACGCCGCCGCTGGCCGTCAGCTGCTGGCTGTACGCCGTGGCCGCTGCCGCTGCCGGCAGCGTGCCTGGCGTGAGCGTGATCGTCGGCGCGGCAATGGTGACGGTGTAGCTATTGGTCGCGCTGAACGGCGCGCCCACGCCCGTGCTGCTATCGCTGGCGCGCAGGCTGAACGTGAAACTGCCGGCCACGTTCACCGTGCCGGACAGCACGCCAGTGGCGACGTTCAGGCTCAGGCCAGCCGGCAGGCTGCCGCTGCTCACGCTGTAGGCGTACGGCGCCGTGCCGCCCGCCGCCGTCAAAGTCGCGCTGTACGGTACGGCCACCGCCGGATTCGGCAAGGTGGCCGGGGTCAGGCTGACGCTCGGTACGCCCACGGTGATCGTCACGGTGGCCGGCGCCGAAGTGCCGACGCCATTGGTCGCCGTATAGGTGAAGCTGTCCGACCCGGCATAGCCTGCCGCCGGCGTGTAGCTGATGCTGGTGCCGCTGGCCGTCGCCGTGCCGTGCAAGGCGGCGGACGCCACCGCTACCGACGTCGCCACGCCGCCGCTCAGGTTCAGCGTGATCGGGTTGGCACTGCTGCCATAGGCCACGGCGGTGCTGACATTGCCGGCAAGGGGCGCGCCGGCCGCCACCGTGCCGGAATAGGCGCGCGAACCCGTGTATGGTCCGGCGCCGGTGCTGCTGTCGGTGGCCGTGACGGTAAAGTTGTACGGGCCTGCCGTCGTGGGCGTGCCGGACAGGGTGCCATCCGGTGCCAGGCTCAGGCCCGTCGGCACGCTGCCAGCGGCGATAGCATAGCTATGTGGTGCCGTGCCGCCGGTGGCCGTGATGCTTTGGCTGTAGGCAACACCGGCCGTCATCGCCGGCAAGGTCGTTGGCGCCACCGCGACCGTCGGCGCCGACACCGTCATCGCGTAGGCGCGCGCACCGGAATACGGGCCACTGCCCGTCGCACTGTCGGTGGCGCGCACGGTGAAGTTGAAGCTGCCGCCGGCCGTCGGCGTACCCGACAGCACGCCGGTGGCAGCATTCAAGGTCAGGCCGGCCGGCAAGGTGCCGGAGCTGATCGCGTACCCGTATGGCGCGAAGCCGTTCGAGGCGGTCACGCTCTGGCTGTAGGCCGCGCCCACGGTGGCTGCCGGCACGGTGCTTGGCAAAATCGTGATGGTGGGGCCGGCAACCGTGATCGTCACGGTGGCGGGCGCCGAGGTGCCGACGCCATTGCTCGCGGTATAGGTAAAGGTGTCCGGCCCGCCGTAGCCGGCCGTCGGCGTGTAGGTGATGCTGGTGCCGATGGCCGTCGCCGTGCCATGCAAGGCGGCGGACGCCACGGCCACCGACGTCGCCGCGCCGCCACTCAGGTTCAGGGGGATCGCAGTCGGGCCGCTGCCGAAGGCCACCGTGGCGCTGGCGGCGCCGGCAACGGGCGCACCCGCCGCCACCGTGACGGAATAGGCGCGCGAACCCGTGTAAGGAGCACCCGTGCCCGTGCTGCTGTCGGTGGCCGTGACGGTAAAGTTGAATGGCCCCGCTGCCGTCGGCGTGCCCGACAGGGTGCCGTCCGCCGCCAGGCTCAGGCCCGTCGGCACGCTGCCGCCCGTGATGGCATAGGTATACGGGGCCGTGCCGCCGGCGGCGCTGATGGACTGGCTGTAGGCGACGCCGGCCGTCATGGCCGGCATGACCGTCGGCGTGACGCTGATCGTCGGCGCAGACACCGTCAGCGAGTAGGCGCGCGCGCCCGAATACGGGCCGTTGCCCGTCGAACTGTCGGTGGCGCGCACGGTGAAGTTGAAGCTGCCGCCGGCCGTCGGCGTGCCCGACAGCACGCCGGTGGCGGCATTCAAGGTCAAGCCGGCCGGCAAGGTGCCGGCGCTGATCGCGTACCCGTAAGGCGCGAAGCCGTTCGAGGCGGTCACGCTCTGGCTGTAGGCCGCGCCCACGGTGGCTGCCGGCAGGGTGCTTGGCGCAATCGTGATGGTGGGGCCGGCCACCGTGATCGTCACGGTGGCCGGCGCCGAGGTGCCGCTGCCGTTGGTGGCCGTATAAGTGAAGCTGTCCGGTCCGCCATAGCCTGCCGTCGGCGTGTAGGTGATGCTGGTGCCGCTGGCCGTCGCCGTGCCATGCGCGGCGGCGGAGGCCACCGCCACCGATGTCGCTGCCGCGCCGCTCAGGTTCAGGGGGATCGATGTGGCGCTGCTGCCGTAAGCCACTGTAGCGCTGGCGGCGCCGGCAATTGGCGTACTGGACAGTATCGTGACGTTATAAACGATGGGGTTCAGACTATCGTCACCGACAGTAAAGGTATCAAAGGTGGCGTTGTCGCTCGCTCTATTAACATAGTGCACGATATTCGTACTGACCGGATCTTGTACGATGTTGCCATGTATCGGCGGAACTTGTATCGCCGTCAGACCAAACGTGCAACCATTGGGATTATAGTCATCCAGAACGGTGCCCCCTGCTGAAATGGTGACGTTGACCGGATTCGTGCATGTAGTGGCCGCACGCGCATGCTGCGAATACAAGGCCATCAGGATGAACAGCATGGCCACCGCCATGCGCATCAGCCAGGGCGGCAAGAGCGCGGCACGCACGGCGCCGCGCTTCCCGGCAGCCAAGACTTCCATGCCACTGACGGTGGCCGACTGGCAACCAGATTCGCTAAGATTTAGAAACATTATTTTCCTTCGATACATTTCTTGGGTGAGGAAGGTACGGCTCTGGCACAAGGCAATATGCCACCATTCATGTCGATTTCAGCTACTGTCAACGGCCCCGAAAAAGGATTCCTCACGCTATTGACGCTTGCTTTACATCAACGTATGCTACTACGAGTAGCAAATAAAGCAACTAAAAAATGTTGCCCAAAAAAGATATTTTAATGTAAATCAATTGCTATTGCTAAATGTATTAGCCTTGTATTCCATTTCACAACAGTTATGGGGAGAGAAATACCATGTCTGACGTCTTTGTAGGCCAAATCATGATGGCCGGTTTTGCTTTCGCACCCAGAGGATTTGCCGCCTGTAACGGGCAACTCCTGCCCGTTCAACAGAATGCGGCCCTGTTTGCCCTGCTGGGCACCCAGTTCGGCGGCAATGGACAATCGACCTTCGGCTTGCCCGATTTGCGCGGCCGCACGCCTTTCGGTTCAGGAGCCTCTGTCGACGGCAGCTGGCAACCCACTCCGCTCACCCAGGGCACGCCGGGCGGTTCAGAAGCTGTCACCTTGCTAGCGAGCCAGATGCCTGCGCACAACCATGCGGCCAGTGCGCTGACGACCGCGGGAACGCTCAAGAATCCCGCTGGCGCACTGTATGCCGGCAGCGGAACGGAATCGATTTACGTCGCCGCGACGGGACCGCAGGTTGCGCTGGCGCAACAGACGCTGGCTACGGCAGGCGGTAACGGCCCGCATATTAATATGCAACCCTTCCGCGTCATCAACTTCAACATTGCCTTGAGCGGTGTCTACCCCTCGCGCAACTGACCTCGCCTGACAACACCGTCGCGCGCGGCAGTGCCTTGTGGCCGCGAAGCGCAGCCGGTTTTCCCAGGTGCTACAAACCGTGTCCCGCCTTTTTACGGAGTAAGCCATGTCTGATTGTTACGTAGGTGAAATTCGCCAGTTTGCCTTTCCACGCATACCCACCGGGTGGTTTGCCTGTGACGGCAGCCTGAAACCTATTTCTGAATATCAAGTGTTGTTCATGTTGCTCGGCACCACCTATGGTGGCGACGGCGTCAACACCTTTGCCGTGCCGGACTTGCGCGGCCAGCTGCCCTTGCACCAGGGACAGGGGCCAGGCTTGACGCCGCGCACCATAGGCGCAACCGGTGGCAGCGAGCAGGTCTCCTTGACAATAGATCAGATTCCCCAGCACACGCACACCTTTTTTGCCACCAACACCACCGCCAACGCCGCAACGCCGGGGCCGACCGTGGCGCTGGGCGCCGCCACCAACGGCGACAATATGTACGCGACCAGTGCCACTGGGTCCACGCCGACGGTGCTGTCGAACGTCGCCTGCGGCCTCACCGGCGCCAACCTCCCCCATGAAAACCGCATGCCGACGCTGGCCGTGTCATTTTGCATTGCATGGCAGGGCGTCTTCCCTTCGCAGCAGTAACGACGACAGTCCACCCGACTTCACAGGAGAAAAATCGTGGCATCACCATTTCTTGGCGAGATTCAGATCTTCGGTTTCAACTATCCACCAGCAGGCTGGGCGCTGTGCAACGGCGCCACCCTGTCAGTGAACCAGAACAGCGCCCTGTATGCGCTGATCGGCACCACCTATGGCGGCAATGGCAGCACCACCTTCCAGCTCCCCAACCTGGTCGGCCGCTCCGCGTTCAGCCAGGGCACGGGACCCGGCCTGTCGCAATATGACATCGGCGAATCCGTTGGCGCCGCAAGCGTGACGCTGACGGCGCAGGAAATGCCGGCGCACCGGCATGTCATGACGGTCAACCGCCAGCCGACGGCTAGCCTGCAAAGCAATATCCCCGTCACAGACGCACTGCTGCTGGCACCGGGCAAGACGACGGCGATGACGCTCAGCATCACTCCCGACACCAGGCTGGCACCCAACGTCGTCGGCATGACCGGTGGCAACCAGGCGCACGAGAACCGCCAGCCCTTGCTGGCGCTGAACTACTGCATTGCGTTGCAGGGAGAGTTCCCCAGGTTCGACTGAAGCAGGCGGCAAGGGAAACAAGGCAGGCGCGCAGCCTGCCTTGTTTCCAGCCGCGTCAGGACACGCGGGGCAAGAACCTAGTTGAACACGGCCTGGTACAGGAAGCCGTGATTGTCGCGTGCCACCGGCACCAGGAAAATCCCCACTTCGCCGAAAGCGTCATGCTGCAGCTGGAAAATTTTCTGGTTGAAGACGATGGCGGAAGAGTTGCGGAAAAGCAGGCTGAACGGCGGGCGCAACATTCCCTGCAAGGTCGACGCCGGCAACGGACGCGCCTCCACCAGGATGAACGGCGCGTTGCCGTCGCTGACCGAGACAAACGTTTCATTCAGGCGTGGGGCAAAATGCTCGAGGGTCAGGATATCCATGGTGCGTTTCCGTTTCTGTATTGGCAGGACAGTGACTTATTCTAAATGAATCATTGTCCCATTGAAACTCTTTTAATGCGGGAGCCGCGCACGTGCGGCTCCCGCCAGCCGCATGCGTTTACCGCATCGCCTCCTGCAGCCCTGGCGCATACCCGGCGCCGTGCTTGACCTGCGCCGTGGAGGCCTTGAGGGTGGCGCCGATGGGCTCGGCGCGCCCATCGAGGCATTTCCCCAGGAAATTTTCCGTCACGGCGTTGAAGGCGATGTTGTTCACGGGCCGCGCGAAGCCATGGCCTTCATCGGGGAACAGCACGTAGGTGACGGGAATGTTCTTGGCCGCCATGGCCGCCACGATCTGGTCCGACTCGGCCACGTTCACGCGCGGGTCGTTCGCGCCCTGGCCGATGAGCAGCGGGCGCTGGATGTTCTGCGCAAAGTTCAGCGGCGAGCGTTCCTTCAGCAGCGCCTTGCCCTCTTCCGTGTTCGGATCGCCCATGCGCTTGTAGAAGCGCTGCTTGCCCGCTTCCCAGTACGGCGGGATGGTTTGCAGCAGGGTAAACAGGTTGGACGGGCCGACGATGTCGACGCCGCAGGCAAACGTCGTCGGCGTGAACGCCATGCCGGCCAGCGTGGCGTAGCCGCCATACGAGCCGCCCATGATGGCCACCTTGTCGGCGGTGGTGACGCCGCTCTGCACCGCCCATTGCACGGCGTCGAGCAAGTCGTCATGCATCTTGCGGCCCCATTGCAGGTCGCCGGCCGAGATGAACTGCTTGCCGAAACCCGTCGAGCCGCGGAAATTCACCGACAGCACGGCATAGCCGCGGTTGGCCAGCCACTGGTGATAGCCATTGTAGCCGTACGTGTCGCGCGCCCACGGCCCGCCGTGCACCAGCAGCACCATCGGCACCGGACGGGCCGGCACGCCACCGGGTCCCGCAGCGGACGCTTTCGGCAAGGTCAGGTAAGACACCAGGGTCAGTCCGTCGCGCGCCTTGATTTCCTGCGCATGCATGGGCATCAGCGGCGCGCCTTCCAGCTCGGGACGCGTGACGTACAGGCGCGTGAGCTTCCTGCCCTTGCGCTCGTAAAGCCAGCTCGACACCGGCGCCGTGACGGCGTCGACGGCGACCAGCCATTTATCGTCCGCATCGGTGCGCGACGTCACCGTGAACTGGCCTGGCGTATGTTTCTTCAGGAACGCCAGGTCGTCCTTCAAGTCCTCACCCAGCGGCAAATAGTCCTGCTGCAGGTACTCGACCGCATAGGCTTGCACGCGGCCCGTGCGCGTGTCGTACAGCGCGTCGGAAATGTCGGCGCGCGCATCCTGGGCCACCAGCGTGCTCTTGCCGCTGGCAACGTCCTGCGCCAGCAGCGCCGACGTGTTGCGGCCGCGCGAATCGGTCCAGTACAGGGTCTTGCCGTCGGCCGTAAACGCCAGCGGCGCCGTCGTCTGCGCGTCTTCCAGGCCCACATCGGCCAGCGGCGTGACCTCGACCTTGCCGTCCGTGACGCGGTAATACGCCGTGCCGCCATCGCCGCGCGCCTTGCTGGCGATGCGCAGATTGAGCAGCTCGTCGGCCACGTAGCCGCCATAGCCGTCGTTCCGCTGCACCAGGGTCAGCTTGCCGCTGGCCAGCTCCAGGCTGTACACGTCGTGCCAGCGCGCATCGCGGTTATTGATGCCGATCAAGATGCGGTCCTTCACCTTGCTGCTGATCTGGATCACGCGCACGCGGGTTTTCTCGAACGGCGTGTAATCGATCTGCTTGCCGCTGGCCACGTTCACGCCATACAGCAGGAAGTTCTCGTCGCCGCCCTTGTCCTGGATGAACAGCAGGGTCGTCGAATCGGGCGACCAGAAGCTGCTGCGGATGGGCCGCAGCTTTTCCTGCGTCAGCGGGCGCGCCTGGGACGGATCGCTGGCCGGCGCCACCCACACGTTGAGCACGCCGTCGCGCGGCGCGATCCAGGACAGCCACCGGCCATCCGGGCTGATCTTGCCGCCGGACTTGCTGGGATTGCCAAAAATCTTCGCCCGCTCGATCAGCGGCACCTCCCCGGCAGGGGCTTGGGCGTGCGCCGGCAACACGCTGGCGAACAACAGAACAGGCAGGACATAGCGAATCATGGACACCTCATGGTGGATAAATGAAGGGAAACAGCACACGTGCATGTGCCAGCAAATCATAGGCGAAAGCCGTGTTGCCAGCTTGACTACGGCGACCGGAGACGGAAATCGGGGGACAGGATGGAGAAAACGGGGGATGAAGCGATCTGTCGAGCCTGCACGGCAAGCCGATGCGCCTGCATATCGCGTTGTCGGCCAGCCTGCTGCCCGATAGCGACAGATGCGCCAAATCGCGCCGCCGCATGCGCTCGGGCTTCCTGGCACTTGCGGCAATGACGGCAATGGCGGAGTAAAAATGCTGAGCCTGACAGCCGATGTGCAAGCGATTGCGACGACATCCAGACCGGCCACCGTTCGCGCATGCTGCGGTCAGCCGCGGTCGCACTCAAGTGGCGGAGCCCTCCCCAACAGCTCGACCTGGCCACCCGCTTGCGGGCCGCGCCAGCAAACTGCGCCAGTCTCGCTGCTGCCTGTGCGCCGGTCGGGCCCGGGCAGTCCGCCCTTTGCAGCGGAATGCGACATGGCGGTCGCTCGGTGCCGCCGGCGGCATCCCGGCCAAGCTGCCGCCGTACACCTGATGGCGGCCGCTGACAGTGTTTCCTGGACAGTTAAACCACAGCAGCGCTGAACGATTCGGGCTGCCGCGCAAGCAGATGAGACAGCCGTTGAAGACCCGCCTGCAAGCGCCCACGGTCCTTGATGCTGCCCAAGGAGATGCGAATTGCATTCACGTATGCGCTGCCCGTTGCGAATGCCTCCGCCGGCGTGACCGCGATGCCGGAGCTGGCGGCGGCCCGCGCAAGCTGCGTAGAGTTCCAGTACGCCGGCAACTCGAGCCATACATGCAGGCCGTCGCCAAGGCCGCTGTAGCGTCCCGCCAGAATATCGCGAGCCATCCGGTGGCGCAGGCGCGCCTCCCTGCGCACGCCTTCCATCAATCCGTCAGCCGAACCGTCGAGTATCCACTGAGTGGCGAGGGCGGCCGTCAGAGGGGCGGCCATCAGCGCAAATGACCTTAGCGCGACCAGGAAACGTTCGCGCTCGACCGGGTCGCGTATCAGCACGAAGGCGACCCGCAAGCCGGGCGTCAGGCATTTCGACAAGGTTGCGATGTAGTACACCTGTTGCGGGGCAAACGTGGCAATCGGCGGCGGCGGGGCATCGGCAAGGAGCCAGTAGGGATCGTCCTCGACGATGCGTACATTGCGGCGCTTCGCGATGCCGGCGAGCTCCTTGCGCCGGCGCTCCGGCATGGTGATGGCGGTCGGGTTCTGCAGTGTCGGATTGAGGTAGACCAGCCCGGGCTTGTGCTGGCGGCACGCTTCCTCTAGCATCTCAGGCACCATCCCGTGCCTGTCCGCTGCCACCGCAATGACGTGCCGGCCGAACTGGGTCGCTGCGGCACGCAAGCCGGGATAAGCCACGGGCTCCGCCAGGATGACGTCGCCAGGCGCCGTCAGCGCAAGGATCAATGCGGCGATCGCCGCTTGCGCACCCGGACAGACAAGCAGCTGCCCTGCATCCACATGTCCAAACATCGGCGCCAGCCATGTGGCTCCAGCCTTGCGGTCGGACTCGCTTCCCCCGCCCAAGTGGTAAGTCATCAGTAATTCATTGTCTGCCCTCATCAATACTTGAGACAGACCTTGTTTCAGCATATCGTCGAAGTCCACGCCATCCGGCGGTGGCGGGGTATTCATGCTCAGGTCGAGGATCGCGGTCAATTCGACTTTTGGCGCCGCGACATAAGTGCCCCGGGCGCCGCGGCCCTCCAGCAAGTTGCGGCGCCTGGCTTCGTCGTAGGCGCGCGTGATCGTCGTCAGGTCGACATCCAGCCGTGCCGCCAACTGGCGCTGCGGAGGCAGGCGGTCCCCCGGGGCCAACGATCCGTCTGCCACCGCCGCCTGCAAGGCATCCGCAATCTGCAAGAAACGTGGCCCCCTGTTCCCGGCCAATCGCGGCAACCAGATAGTCAAATCGTCATCTTGCATGGTTTTCAACTGGGACATTTTGTCTCAATGTATGGAAATTGTTTTCAAGTAGTATGCTTCAGAACGTGGAGCAATACCATTCTTGCATGGCCGTTGCCGACGTTTTCTCCTCTCTCATCTGCATTGGCAAGCCACTGCGCCGGATGCCATTGTTATTTCATGGCTAGCTATAATGAAAGATTCAAACAGGATGCCTGGGGGGATGGCTGGAACAGAAGCTGCTGACGCAGCGTTTTGAGGTAGCGCTCCTCATGGTAGATAGTGTCAAGTAATAGACTGGAAATACTCAAAATGATGGATTGGACCCCTATAGTCTTCGTGACGTTCAAGGCTCTCGTGCTCTGCACGGGCATGTTCTTCGCCATCAAGTGGCATTACGATCAAGGGAAGAAGGACAAGGACAAGGCGAAGCAGAATCGCGCGGTGCTGCGCGCGAGCGGCAAGGTGGTCGCCATCTTCATGCTATCGCTGCTGGCCTTGGGGATCGTCACCTTCGTCGTCGTCAGGATGGTCGGTTTGGAGATGACCTTCCCCTGATGGCAAGGAATGGCCGGCCGAAATCCAGTGATGCGGCGGCGATCGTGCAGCGGCGATGGGGCACATCGCTGTTAGCCCCTGATGGCTTGCCGATTAATCGTCGCGCGGCGATGCCGATGCCATTACCAGCGCGGGCCCTGCCCCGCCTGCCGATGCGGCCGTGGGCATTGGCACATTGCCCCTGAATTTGATTTGATGTCATCTCTGCGCAGCGGGCCCACCCGGCGGCATTGGATGTAGGCTGCCCATCTGTCACGCGTAAACGGAAAAACCCAGCACCGATATTAGACAATTATCTAATATACAGTGCTGGGTTTCTATACAGCTTGCGCCGTAACTCCTTGAATCTAATGGTCGGGGCGAGAAGATTCGAACTTCCGACCCCATGCACCCCATGCGCGATGAGACCAAGCCAGAACACGCATGGATGCTACATATAGGGAGTGAATCGTATAATATACAGTGCTTTTCGATAAGTACTCGAGCCCGCATGTTCCGGCGTTTTTTCTTCGAAAATTATACATTTTCACACCGGTTTTCTCGCAGCCCACCGTCCTCCACGCATCCCACGCCCACTTCTGGAAAAAATTCGCTGAAGCGGTGTAATTCAAACTCTTTTATTCGTGAACCCCACGGAGTCACCACCTCAGTTTGTACCTACAGCTATACCTACAAGATGTCCTTTTCTTTTGCGACTGCTGTACGAACTCATAGTCATGGCTATGATCGGGCAGCCGCCGGAAGGGGCCTCCAAAGATGCATAAAACGATGATTAGTTATATAATTTGCAGTTATCTTTGAATTAACTCGTGCTCGGTATTTCCATATTTCGTCGATGGAGATATAGTATTCCTCAATAAAATTAAGGTCACCTATGAAATGCCCTCACTGCTTAGTAGAAGTTCATGAATCGTTCTCCTCTTATAACGTCTACGCGTTCCAGGAACGCTTCCAAGCAAAAAATGCACAAGGTACGTTATGTCAATGGCAGACCAGTTCAATGGTCTGCCCAGCGTGCAAAAAGGGAATTATTCGATTAATCGAGCAAAATATTCAAGGCGCAGAGCTATCAGAATTGCAAGTCTTGCCATTTGGGACATCTCGAAATCCAGTCCCTGCCGAAGTGCCTCCCAACTTAGCTGAAGACTATATCGAAGCCGCTCAAGTCCTTGTATTTAGCCCCAAGGCCTCCGCCGCACTGAGTCGTCGTTGCCTGCAAGGCATTCTTCGGGATAACGGATTCACCGAGAAGGACCTTGCTCCGGCAATCAAAGCCGTTGTGACCTCCGGCAAGCTACCTGTGACACTGGCAGCTAGCTTAGATGCGGTGCGAAACATTGGCAATTTCGCGGCACATCCTACAAAAGACACCAACACCGGGATGGTGTTGCCAGTGGAAGCTCATGAGGCTGAGTGGAATTTGGACGTCCTTGATGGGCTATTTGACTATTTCTATGTGCTGCCAGCGAAAGAAAAAGCCAAGATCAATGAATTAAACAAGAAGCTTGCTTCTGCCGGGAAGCCTTTAGTGCAGTAAGCAAGCGTTAGTGCATACCATCCGCTCCATGAAACTGGAAGTGGTCTCTTGGTGGATACATCTGGAGACCACTACGACCTCACGCAAAGGGCATTTCTCGCATGAACATCAAGAAGGAAGCCAGAAACACTTATAACCCCTTAACAGCTTTGCACCCCGTCTCACTTCGCCCAGAATTAGAAGATATGGCGCGCGAACTGTATCGACTTGCATGCAAAGGCTCTGAGCCATTGTGGAAAGAAATGAAGGGGCTAGACAGCTTCCAAGGTAATCCGGAGATACAGTCGAAATTTCTCTTTGCATCGCATGCGGGCATGAATGCAGCACAAAAAAAAATCATTGAACTCGTTCAGTCACACGAACCTCTCACTGACTCTCACGATGTGCTTATCAAAGGCATAACTGATGCGATGGTATGGCAATTAATTGGACATCAACTTTGCCACGCGCGCCGATTTTACAAAGAACACCCCCCGGTAAACTTAAAGGAATCAAATTTCGAATCAGTCGTTTTCTGTGCAAACGAGCGAGCAAAAGAAGACCCAGGAAGTATTTCCATCATTTCAGATCTAACCTCTTTTGTACAAGTTGGAGATTTACTCTGCCTAGATTCGCGAGGTCAGTTCAGCATCGCTGAGGTAAAGGAAGGTAAGAAAAATCACGAAATCATGGATTTCATGAAGTTCTTCATTGAAACGCAGTGTGATCATGCCTTTAACCACTTCGCACAAGAACAAGGCAAGTCAGGCATGAAGCAGTTACAACGCATGCTCCGACAAACGGGCCGGATGAACCACGTTACTGAGGTGATGTCAAAAGGGAAATCCGTTGATCCAGATACAGAACACATTGTCACTATTCCTGAAGAGTTCGTCTATGTTCCCAAGTGGGACGAAGAGCTAAACAAAATCCTTGCAAGTAGCGACTCTCAAGGCTGGGGCTATCACGTCATTGATAATTGTCTCTTCATGGGAGCTTATTCCAAGGATGCATTTAAAGGGGGTGGACACGCAATATTTAACATGTTGTTCGATGAAGTTGAAGGTAGTTTGGAGTCGCCAAGATGCAGACTTAACGATTGCATGACTATCCCACTCGCGTTACCTGTGTTCAATCTCAACATACCTGACGAACATAAATTTGATCTCCTCTTCGGGCGAAAGAATGTATGTCTTGGACTAAACATCACTAACTTTCTTGATAGTTTAAAAAAAGTGGGAGTGAACGTCAGAGAGGGAACTAACAAAGAGACCAGTCATTTAGAACAGAAAGGAGCAACCCCCTACAAGTGGAAAGGTAAAGCAATATTTGTAGGAAACGGTAAAAATGAAGTGTGCCTCTCGGACGGCCTGTTTATAAGAATCCTATTCCATGGGCAGCGCCCCCTTGAGACTGTACAAGCAATATTAAACAACCTGCCCACCGAGCAAGTAGACTAGGGATGATCGCGAACGCCAAGCGACGCGGGCCGGGGTCAGGTCTGACATTTGGACACGGCTTCTGCTTTAATAGAACTGCGCCGTGAAATTCGCCCTCCGTTGAGCTTTTGGCCAATCGTCAGACCTGCCCCTCGCTTGCAAACATCCAGCCCGTGTTCATTTTTTCACACGCGGCGGAAGTGGATCAGCTACAGCTATGAGGCGTTCCGCTGGATACTGCTGGAACAAATCCTCTTCTGTCACAAGAGAACCATCGAGCCAGCCGTGATACTGGTAGGGGTCGAGGATCATCACCATCCGCTTTTCATCATCCGGCTTGTGGAAGCGCTGCATGAGCGGGTGGCCATCGGCGTTTATCGTCAGCATCGAGAACGACAGCAACAAATCTTGCGGCCGGAATTCCCATATCCCAGCGATGGCGGCCAGCATGCCATCGGCGCGCTCGATGCGCCAGCGAACCGGTTTTCCAGTCTCATAGCAAGGTTCAAAGAAATTATCCGCCGGAATAATGCAGAACTGTTTGCGCTTCCAGGCATTGCGGAAGGATGGCTTCTGCGCCACCGTTTCGGTGCGGGCGTTATAGGTCTGGCGCGCCAGCTTCATATCGGCCCAATGTGGCACCATCCCGAAACATGCCGGCGCGACTTCCAGCTCGCCGGGCACCTCGTGCGAGGCGCGAATGATCGGCGCCATGTAGCCCGGCCAGGCTTCCGGCGGCAGGTCAAACTGGGGGGAGCGGACAGCGAAATGCTGTTCGATTTGATCGCTACGGCTGGGGGTATAGTCGGCGCACATGCAATTTATTCTACCTGCCTTCTGGCATTGGCGGCGGCTCCGTCCCGACAAAACACAGCCAGGACTGCGCATAGTCGCAAAATTGCATATCCACTTTACTGCGCTCAAACCCTGACAACACCATGCGCCCGTCCCGATACCAGAGCAAATTCACATCGAACAGTGTGTCAACGTATTTGCCGCTCTCGCCGTAAGTGAATCGGGCCAGCTTCACCAAACGGTGCAAGCCCTGGTCTGTCGTTTCAACGACTTCCAACGTGCCGGGCCGTGCCGAGTTGTAGCGATCATGCAGCCGTCGCTTGGGCACCTCCACCCCAGCAAGGCGCATCTTTAACATTTTAACAATCATCATGACACCCAAATAAAATACTGTACATACATACAGTATATCAAGAGTTCTTGAGGCCGCAATACGCGGCGATGATGCGTCGGCGTGAAGATGAATGATCGTCAGCATAGAGGCGCCATACATAGCACAGAGCCGCGCCAGGACGCGGAACAGCGCGAAAACAACGTCGTTCCCACGTCGCAACACTACCCGCACGAAAAACCGCTCAAAGTGCGTCAAAATGCGTCAAATCGCATGCCGCCACTTCGCCCCTCCGCGCCAGTCCTCATGCGCCTTCGGCCATGTTGCAAATTTGAGTCAAAAGCCCCCTATATAGCGGGCAGGTGTGGAGGGGGGACAACTGCGCGCGCCGGGCCGAAACGGGGCTTTTTCCTTGCTTTCATCGCAACGTCATTCGGCGGGACGTGAAAAAGCCGCCTCGTGGGCGGCTTGTGCGGTGGCTGGGGCGCTTCGGTGCGGCTGGGCTATCGCGCCCCTGCCCTACCGGCTATCGCGGCGTGCTGGTCATCCTGGGCGGCCGGCGCGGGCCTTCGCCGCCTGCTCCTTGTCGTAGTCGTCGCGGCAGTCCGCATTGCAGAACAGCAGCGCGGGCGCCAGCGCCTCGTCGCAGTAGTGGCAGCAGCCATGCGCCACCAGGGCGGGCCGGCTGCGCACGGCGGCCAGGCCGCGCGCCACCTCGGCGAAGATGATCTTGTCCGTGTTGTCGATATGGTCGCTCATTGCGCGCCCTCCCCGCCCGTGGCCAGGTCATACGGCGCGAAGCGCACCACTTCCACGCCCGCCCACTCGTTGATCGCCATGAACTGTGCCTGCAGCGGCACCAGCTCATTGCGCGCGAAGACGCGCGCGGCCGGTTCGACGGCGCCGAAGCCGCCGGCATTGTTCGGCAGGATGCCCATGAGCTGCGGCGGCACGCGGTGCGCGGCCAGCTGGTCGTCACGCGTCACGCTCTTGATGTTGAAAAACTCGTCCTTGGCGGCCACGTCCGACACCGGCAGAATCTGGATGCCGTCCTTCTTGCCGTTGGGCGCGTACATGAACAGGTTGCGGAAGTTGCCCGGCCCCTTGCTGTCGCGCATGGCCTGGCGCAGGTTGTCCACGTCCTGCGTGTTCGCCGCGGCGTCCGTCATGTAGAACACGAAACCGGCGTGCGAGCCATTCTTGTAATACTTGCGGCGGAACAGGGTGGCCGCCTCGTTGAGCCAGGCCGACTGCAACGCGCTCAGGTACTGCGGCACGCCGTACAGCTCCTGGTTCACGTCCGGTTCCATCAGGTGGAATACGCGGCCCTTGTCGAACTGGTGCACGGCCTGGTAGCCGTTCACGAAAAAATACGTGTCCAGATCGACGCCGCGCCGCATGTACTTGGCCAGCGCATGCTGGTATGCCAGCGCCTTGCCGCTGCGGCTAGGCCGGTCTTCCAGGTAGGCATTGCCAAAGGTCAGATAGTCCAGGGCCATGCGCTTGAAGCCATCGCGCGACAGGTATTTCGTCGGCATCAGGGTGGACGTCAGCACGTTGGCCTTGAAGTGGATGGCGCTGCTGTGGTGCACGCCGGCATTGAAGGACTTGGCCAGGCCCGCCAGGTTGACGGGCGGCTCATACCAGTGGCCGTTCTTCCAGCATTCGAAGCAATCGAGGATATCGGCGTGTTCGAGCACGGGCGTCGGGTCGCCGAAGGAAAACGCCTCGATGCCGGCGGCGGCCGGCGCCGTGGCCGCTGTTGATGGGGCGCCCTGGGCCTGCTGGCCGCGCGCGCGCAAGTGTGGTGCTTTTCTCAAGAATAAATCTCCATGAAAGATTGATGGTTGTCGGTGGTGCCTTCGAACGGCTCGTGATCGAGGGCGTGCATGCAGGCCCACGCCAGATCGGCGTGGCCGGTTTCGTCGCTGCGGCCGGCGACATAGGTCACGTGCCGCCCGCTGGGGGTCAGGGTCTTGTGGATGGCCATGAAGGACTGCGCGATGTCCGTCCAGCCGGCGTCAAATTCCAGCCGGCCCTTGCTGATGATGTTTTTGGCTTTTAGCACCATGCGGGTTTTGACTTCGGGCGAGTAATTCAGCGCCGTGACGGCCGGGAAGAAGCCGCGCACGATGGGCAGCACGCCGATGCCCATGCCCGTGGTATCGATGCCGATGTATTCGACGTTGTAGCGCTGGGTCATCTGGCGGATGGCGTCGGCGTGGTCTTCGAAGCTCTGCCCGCGCCACTGGTGGCGCTCCAGGATGCGGAACTTGCCACCGGCCGTCATGGGCGGCGCCAGCACGACGCAGCCGGCGCTGTCGCCGTTCAAGGCCGGGTCGTAGCCGATCCATACGGGCCGGTTGCCGAACGGGCGCAGGCCAAGCAACGGCTTGTAGTCGTCCCATTCCACCCAGGAATCGACCATGCAGCGCTGCAGCTCGGCCAGCGGGAAGACCGAGGCCGAGTCGTCAATAAAATTGCACATCAGCAGGTTGTCGAACTGGTCCGGGCTGTATTCGAAGTTGCGCAGCTCGTCGATGTCGAACAGGTTGCAGCCGCCGCGCTCGGCATCGAGGATGGTGACGATCTGGCGCCATATCTTGTCCTCGCCCGTAAAGCCCGACGACAGGCGGCCGTGGCTCACGTCGATGTTCACCTGGTCCGCCTTGGCGCGGCGCTTGTTGAACAGCTCGCCCGTCCAGAACGGGTAAGCCTGGTGCGTGGTCGAGGATGGCGTGGAAAAATAGGTCTTGCGCCACTTCTTGTGGATGGCCATGCCCGAGGCCACCTTGTTCAACTCCTGGAAATTCTGCGTCCAGAAGAATTCATCGAAATAGAAATTGCCGTGGTAGCCCTGCGCCGTGCGCGCGTTGGTGCCCAGGAAGTACAGATGCGCGCCGTTCGGCAACACGATGGGGTCGCCCGTCAGCTCGATACCGGCCGCCTCGCGCGCGAATTGCACGATGTATTGCTTGAAGACGTGCGCCTGGCTTTTTGAGGCGGACAGGAAGATCTGATTGCGGCCCGTTGCCATGGCGTCGACCAGCGCCTCGCGGGCGAAGTACCAGGTGGCGCCGATCTGGCGGGACTTGAGGATGGCACGCGTGCGCTGGTCGCCGTTGCGGAACCACACCTTTTGATAGTCGAAGAGCGAATCCTGAAAGGCGTCGAGCAGCTGAATGCGCTGCTCGTCGCTGAAGTCGTTGCGCGTCGGCTTCTTCTTCGGCCCAGCATTGCGATTGGCCAGCTTGGGGTTGAGATCGACCTCGTTACCGCCCGGCTGCTCGTAGCGGCGCACGCGCGCCATCTGCACGATGGTGCGCGCCAGCAGATCAATTTCCTTGTAGTCGCTGCCGCTCTTGACCTCTTTTTCGATCAGTTTCACCAGGCGCAGCTCGGCCGACGCCTCGACGTGCTCGATGGCCTGCGCCTTGTCCCATTCGTCGCGCTCTTTCCAGCTATTGATGGTGCTGCGCTTGATCCCCAGGTGGCGGGCGATGGACGAAATGCGCCAGCCCTTCCAGTACAGGGCGCGCGCGGCTCGGCGCGGCTCGGATTCGGGCACGGCCAGTTCGCCGATGATTCCATCGACGGTTTGTTCGCTTGTTTTCTCGATTGTCAGCATGCCGCCAGCGTAGGCCGCGCGCGCGCGGAGCGGGGGAAGGCAGAAGTCGCTATGGCCCATAGCAACCCGCACCGCATTGAATCGCGGCGCCAAGACGTTGACCATGGCGTTATCCGATCAACCGAGAACGCCCATCATGTCCAAATCGAAATTCTTCCGCGTCGCCACCGAAGGCGCCACCACGGACGGCCGCAACATCGACCGCGCCACCATCGAGCAGATCGCCGCCACCTACAACCCGAAAACCTACGGCGCGCGCATCTGGCTGGAGCACATTCGCGGCATCCTGCCCGACAGCCAGTTCAAGGCCTACGGCGACGTGATCGCCGTCAAGGCCGAGGAAGTGGACACCGACAGCGGCAAGAAACTGGCCCTGTTCGCGCAGATCGAACCCACGCCGGAACTGGTGGCCATCAACAAGGCCAAACAGAAGCTGTACACCAGCCTGGAAATCCAGCCCAACTTTGCCGACTCGTCGCAACCCTACCTGGTCGGCCTGGGCGTCACCGACAGCCCGGCCAGCCTGGGCACCGAGGCGCTCAAGTTCTCCGCCGGCCGCAAGCAGCAAGCCGCCAACCTGTTTACTTCGGCCGTCGAGGTGACGCTGGAATTTGACGAACCGCAGGGCATCAAGCTGGCCGACGCCATGAAAAACCTGCTGTCGCGCTTCTCCCATAAATCCGGCGCCGACGCCGCGCAGTTCGCCGACATCAGCGAAGCCGTGCAGGCGCTGGCCGGCCACGTCGTCACCGCCAACGACAACTACACGGGCGCCCTGGCCCGCCTGGAGAAAACCGAAACGGCCTTGAAGGCCACGCAGGACGAGCTGGCCGCCTTCAAGGCGCAGATGGACGAGGCGCCCGGCAACGGCCCGCGCCGCCCGGCCGCCACCGGCAACGACGGTGCCGTGCAGACCGAGTTTTAAGCGCGCCCGCCATCCACCAACACCCCATTCAACAACGGAGCAACGATTTATGAAAAAGCAAACGCGCCAGGTCTTTGGCCAGTATGAAACCCGCCTGGGCCAACTGAACGACACGAACAACGTGGCCAAGACCTTCAGCGTCACGCCCAGCGTGCAGCAGAAGCTGGAAACGAAAATGCAGGAATCGAGCGAGTTCCTGTCGAAAATCAACATCATCGGCGTGACCGACCAGGAAGGCGAAAAGCTGGGCCTGGGCGTCTCCGGCCCGATTGCCGGCCGCACCAACACCAAGGACAAGGAACGCAAGACGCGCGACCTGTCCACCATGGACGGCACCAAATACCGCTGCGAACAAACCAACTTCGACACGCATTTGAGCTATGCCAAGTTGGACGCCTGGGCCAAGTTCCCCGATTTTCAATCCCGCGTGGCCAACGCCATCCTCACGCGCCAGGCGCTCGACCGCATCGTCATCGGTTTTAACGGCGTGAAAGCCATGGCTGATACCGATCTGGACGCCAACCCACTGTTGCAGGACGTGAACAAGGGGTGGCTGCAGCACCTGCGCGAGTTGGCACCCGAGCGCGTGCTGGGCCTGATCGCCAACGGCATGCCGGGCAAGGTCATCATCGGCGACGTGGACGGCGCCGACTATGCCAACCTGGACGCGGCCGTGGCGGACGCCATCAACCTGCTCGATCCCTGGTATCAGGAAGACACGGGCCTGGTGGCCATCGTCGGGCGCAAGCTGCTGAACGATAAATACTTCCCGCTGGTGAACACCAAGCAGGCGCCCACGGAAACCCTGGCGGCGGACATCATCATCAGCCAGAAACGCATCGGCGGCGTGCCGGCCGCGCGCGTGCCTTTCTTCCCCGATAACGCCATCCTCATCACGCGCTTCGACAATCTGTCGGTGTACTTCCAGGACGGCGCGCGCCGCCGCCGCGTCGAGGACGAGCCGAAACGCGATCGCATCGAGAACTACGAGTCGTCCAACGACGCCTACGTGATCGAAGACCTGGGCCTGGCCGCGCTGGTGGAAAACATCGAGCTGAAAGACAAGTAATGGCGAACCAATCCCCCGCCCTGCGCCACCGCGCGCGCATGCTGGCCGAGCGCACGGCCGGCGCCGCCGCGCCGCAAGGCGTCACCACCGGCACGGCCTACGAAATGATGCTCTACAAGCTGGCCGACGACCGCCGCCGTCTGAAATCCATTCAGTCTGTTGAACGCAAGATCGAGGTCAAGGCCACCATACTGTCCGACTACGCGCAATGGATCGACGGCGTGCTGGCCGGCGGCAAGGGCGCTCAGGATGACGTATTTGCCACCTTGCTGGTGTGGCACATCGACACGGGCGAATACGACCGCGCCCTGGTCATGGCCGCCTACGCCTTGGAACACAAGTTCACCCTGCCCGACACCTACAGCCGCGACATCGCCACCCTGATGCTGGACGAATTCGCCGAAGGCTACCTGCACGGCAAGCTGGCCGCCGATCCGCAGCATGCCGCCCAGGTGCTGGGTCAGGTGGAACAGCTGACGGCCGCCAGCGACGCGCCCGACCAGGCGCGCGCCAAGCTGCACAAGGCGATTGGCTTGGCCATGATCGCCGTGCTCGATCAGGCCGACGACACGGACATCACGCCGGCGCTGGTGGCAGAAGCGGAAACGGCCATGGCCCAGCTGAAACGCGCCCGCGCCCTGTCCGAATCGTGCGGCGTCAAGAAAGATATGGAACGGCTGGAGCGGCGCCTCAAGCGCGCGGCAGGTTCCACGTAAGAGCATCCCCCGCAGCACGGCGGCACGGGGGGATTCTGGCTAACGCATTGGCAACAATCTCGGCCTGATGAACCCCGTCCACCGCCCACTTTTTGAAAGCGTCCCGTATGTCCTTCATGGCCCTGCCCCCGTCCATCCCGCCCGGCACCGCCCCGGCGCCATCAGCGCCGGCCGCTGGCGTCATCGAGAACGACGGCTGGTTTCCCGATGTCGCGCTGACCGATATGCGCGACGCCATGCGCCTGGATGGCACCGTCACCGACGCGCGCCTGGTGCAAGCCGTGGTCGATGCCATCCTGCAGGTCAACCGCGAGCTGGCCGACTGGCAGGGCAAGCAGGTTGCTACCGGCATCACCGCCCTGGTGGACGTGCCGGCCACGCGCATCAACCGCGAGTCCCGCCTGCTGGCGCAATACCGGCGCGCCGTCTACAGCACGGCGAAAGCGGATCTAATCGAGCGTTACCGCGACTACGACAGCACGGCCACGTCCGTCAGCGACAAGAAAAGCATGGAATGGCTGGACGAGGCGCCCGGCGCGCAGCGGCGCAACGCGCAATGGGCCATCGCCGATATGGTCGGGCGCACGCACCTGACCGTGGAACTGATCTGATGCAGGTGCGCACGCAGCAGCACGACACGGTAGACGCCCTGGTGTGGCGCTACCTGGGCGACGGCGCGGGATACGTCGAGCACACCCTGGAAATGAATCCCGCGCTGGCGCGCCACGGCGCCGTGCTGCCCGCCGGCCTGGTCGTCACCCTGCCCGAGCCGGCGCCCAGCACGGGCCAGGTGGCCGCAGCCGATCTTGTGCAGCTATGGGACTGATCCTGGCATTTACCCTTTATCCATCATGAAAAATCTATCTACCCTCTCACCGGAGAATCAAGCAATGTCCGCAGAATCGTTTGGTGGTTTCGCCACCCTGGTCAAACTGTACGGCTTCAAGGCGGCGCTGGGCATGGTCGGCGCGGCCATGCTGTACATCGTGCTGCCACCGCTGAACAGCGACGGCACCTTCAACAAGGGCGAATTCGTCGCCCGCCTGGCCTGCGCGGGCGTGTTCTCGTGCCTGCTGGGCGGCACCGTGTATCAGCTGCTGTGCGCCCAGCTCCCGGCCATCGGCGCCATGGTCAACGCTTCCGCCATCGACTTGATCGTGGGCGCCCCCGGCTGGTGGGTATCGCGCGCCGTCGCCCTGTGGTTCCAGCGCCGTAGCGACAAGGACATCGCCGAACTGGTCAAAGACGCGAAGGAACACTGATGGCCACCACAGATAATCCATTGATCGCGCGCACCATCGACGCCATCCTGCGCGCCGAGGGCGGCTATGTGAACGACCCGCAAGACATGGGCGGCGAAACCAACTTCGGCATCACCGTGGCCGTGGCGCGCGCCAACGGCTACACGGGGCCGATTCGAGACCTACCCGTGGCGGTGGCGCGCGCCATCTACACGGCGCGCTACATCACGGAGCCGAAGTTCGACCAGGTGCTGGCCCTGCATGCCGGCATCGGCGCCGAAGTGATCGACACGGGCGTGAACATGGGGCCGCACCGCGCGGCCGAGTTCCTGCAGCGCTGGCTGAACGGTTTCAATGACACGGGCGCGCGATATCCTGCGCTATTCGTCGACGGCCGCCTGGGCGCGCAATCGCTGGGCGCTCTTGCATCCTTCCTGAAATGGCGCGGCCAGGATGGCGCCACCGTGCTGCTGCGCGCCCTGAACGGCCTGCAGGCCGCGCGCTACCTGGAAATCACCGAAGCCAACAAGAGCCAGCGCCGTTTTCTGTTCGGCTGGCTCAAGGAACGAGTGGCCATGTGACTACGACCACCTGGCGCCCGCTGGCCGCCTGCCTGCTGTGCGGCGCCCTGGTCGGTTGGACGGCGCAGGGCTGGCGAAAGGATGCAAGCATCGCCGAACTGCAAAGGGCGGCGGCCACCGACAAAACAAACGCGGCCACCGCACTGGCGCAGGCCACCGCCCGCGTGCTCACGCTGGAGCGCACGGCCAGCGCCGCCTTGGTGCAGCGCGCCGACCACCTCACCCAGGAGCAAACCCATGCGAAAACTGAACGCGACCGTTTTAACGATGACGTGCGCAACGGCGCTGTGCGCCTGTCAATCCCCGTCGCCGGCGGCCAGTGCGCCGCCACTGCAGATACCGCAACTGCCGCAGGCCATCGGCAGCAAGCGCGCGCCGAACTTGACCCAGCGACTGCGGCAGCTCTTGACGCCATTGCCGGCGACGGCGACGACGCCACCCGGCAACTGAACGCCTGCATCGACGCCTACAACCTAGTACGAGACACCTACCATGTACAAACCGAATAGCCTGCGCCAGCACCTGTCCGCCGCCATCCCCCAACTGCAGCGCGACCCCGACCGCCTGCTGGTCTTCGCCGACGAAGGCAACGTGGTGGCGTCGGCCACCGCCTCCCTCTCCTTCGAATACCGCTTCAAACTCAACCTGATCGTGACCGACTACGCGGGCGACGCTGACGCCATCATGGTGGCCCTGATTGCCTGGCTGAAAGTCCACCAGCTCGATCTGATGGCCAACGAGGAAACGCGCAAGCACGGCATCGCCTTCGAGGTGGATTTTAATAACCATGAAACGGTGGATATCTCGATCAAACTGGACCTGACCGAGCGCGTGGCCGTCAAGACCGGCGAGGCAGGCCGCCTGGACATTAAGCACCTGGCCGAGATACAGCACATGCCGGCCTATACAGACGAGTTCTGGAGGCTATATAACGGCGACACCCTGCTGGCCGAATGGCGCACGCCCGAGGCGACGCCATGAGCGACAACCTGCACGCGTTGGAAGCCTGGGTCGGCGGCCTGCTAGCCAAGCTGCAGCCGGCCCAGCGCCGCGCCGTCAATCACAAGGTGGCCATCGACCTGCGCCGCAGCCAGGCGCAACGCATCAAGGCGCAGCAGGGGCCGGATGGCACGGCCTATCCGGCGCGCAAGCGGCGCAAGGAATTCAAGGGGAAGAATGGGCGCATCAAGCGGCAGAAGGCGGCCATGTTCGCCAAGATACGCACCGTCAAACACCTGAAAGTAAAGGCGACCGGCGACCAGATCGAAGTCGGGTTCTTTGGCTGGGTGGCGCGCGTGGCGCGTGTGCATCAGTTTGGCCGGCAAGACCGCTTGTCGAAGAAAGGGCCACTGTACAAGTACCCGGAGCGGTCGCTGCTGGGCTTGAGTAAGCTGGATCGAACGGTAATACGAGAATCCTTACTACAACACATACAAAAACACTGAAAACGAACAATGCAAGGTTTCAACTGACATCACTTATCAAATAGGATAGAGTCCTATGCTACTGACTGCTACGAAAAAACCGAGCCGCTCTCTACACTTTCAACTGGCTTGCCAGCGAAAATAATCGGAATATTTTATATGTCCCTGTTGCAACAAATAATTGAAGAAGCAATCTCTAAGGACTCGAGTGTTACGCGACTGCTTCGCCTTTGCATGGTACTGGCTTATGACCTAGGACATGAACCGCTTTCGACATGGATTAAACATGAGCTTGAGGGCTATCCTGACGAGGTTGAGGTACCACCTTACCGAATTTTCCCTGGAATAACCAGAGGTCATATAGTTGGAAGATATGAGGGAATAATACAGATACCGGTTACTGTTTTGCCCGAAGAGATGCGAAAGAAGTTTAAAGACATCCAATATCGGCAGCCAATCGCAGAATGTGCGCAGATGATAGACGAGAGTGGCGGCAAGGGTATCCTCAGGAGAGATTGGCCTATCGTTTTAGCTGTTAAATATGGCTCAACTATGACGCCAGGATCGCATTGCACAGGAGCTTGGATAGAATTCAGTGTAGCGAATCTTACGTCATTGGTGGATCAAATAAAGACGAAGATACTTGCATTCTCGCTGGAAATAAAATCGACATATCCTGATGCCGGCTTGCTTCCGGCACATGACGAAAATTTAAAAGAAAAGGAGAAATTAGTGAGCCAAATATTTAACACCACTATAAACGGCGGAAGTGTCCAAGGCATTGCATTCGGGAATCATTCCGTGGAACAAAATATAGTCAATGGCATTACGCCAGGTGATTTACCGTCACTCATATCAGCGCTTGAGAAATTAGGGCTGTCGAAAGATTCTGCGGCAGACTTAGCAAACAACGCGGATGCCGACAGAAAAGCTGGCGAAAAAGGGATAGGCCCGAGGGTGAAAGCATGGTTTGAAAAGGGCAAAGAAGTTGCTGTCGATGTGGTAGCGGGAAAGACTTTTGATCAAATTATTGCTTACGGAACCGCTGCAATCTTAGCTTTTTCACCATAAGTAATATTTAACAACAAAGTCTATCGAAGGCGCTAACCCGCATATCAACCCGCCCCCGCGTGCATCCGCACGCGGACTTCGGCAACATGCATTGCATGAACGCCGACCTGTCCGACCTCCTCCGCTTGCTGCAAAACCTGATCCGCCTGGGCACCATCGCCGAGGTCAAAGGGGCCAAGGCGCGCGTGCGGCTCGGGCCAACCCTCACCACCGAATGGCTGAAATGGGCCACTCGACGCGCCGGCAGCACGCGCACCTGGTCAACGCCCACCGTGGGCGAACAGGTCATCGTCTTTTCACCCGGCGGCGACCTGACGCGCGGCATCATCCTGCCGGCGCTGTACTCGCAGGAGTTTGACGCGCCCGAAACCAGCGACAGCATCCACACCACGCACTACCCAGACGGCGCCGTGGTGCAGTACGACCACGCGGCCCACGCCCTGACGGCCAATTTACCCGGCGGCACGGCCACCATCACGGCCGACAAGGTGACGTCGAACGCGCCCAGCACCATCTGCACGGGCGACCTGACCGTCATGAAAAACCTGATCGTCATGCAAGCGGCCACTGTCAACGGCGCCACCACCCTGAACGGCGGCGTGAACGCCAAGGCCGGCGCCGCTGGCGGCGTGGCCATGGCCGTGCAAGGGACAATCAAGGCCAGCGAGGACGTGCTGGCCGGCGCCATCAGCCTGGCCAAGCATCCGCACAGCGGCGTCAAAGCCGGCGGCGACCAGTCGGGCGGGCCGCAGCCATGATGGGCATGCACGCCGCCACCGGGCGCAGCCTGACGGGCATGGGCCACCTGCGCCAATCCGTGACCGACATTTTGACCACGCCGATGGGTTCGCGCATCCGGCGCCGCCGCTATGGTTCCGAAGTGCCCGAGCTGATCGACCAGCCCCTGAACAGCGCCACGCAGTTGCGCATCTATGCGGCCACCGCCTTTGCCCTGCGCCGCTGGGAGCCGCGTTTGCAACTGTCCAGCGTGCAGCTCACGCGCGACACGGACGGTGCCATCGCGCTGCTGCTGGAAGGCACGGCGAATGGTCAGGGCATCACGGTGGCCGTGCCCGTCAAGCAAGGGGGCGCCGTATGAGCACGCCTATCGACCTGACCCAGTTGCCCGCGCCCAGCGTGGTCGAAGCGCTCGACTTCGAAGCCATTCTGGCCAAGCGCAAGGCGCACCTGGTCAGCCTGCTGCCGGAAGCTGAGCGCGCAGCCGTCACGGCCCTGCTTGAGCTGGAATCGGAGCCGGCCACCAAGCTACTGGAAGAAAACGCGTATCAGGAAACCATCCTGCGCAACCGCGTCAACGAGGCCGGCAAGGCCGTCATGCTGGCGTTTGCCCTCGACGGCGACCTGGACCAGCTAGGCGCCAACGTCAACGTGGCGCGCCTGGTCATCACGCCGGCCAATCCAAACGCCCTGCCGCCCGTGGCCGCTGTCATGGAAGATAACGACGCCTACCGCCTGCGCATCCAGGAAGCACCGGACGGCCTGTCCGTGGCCGGCCCGAAAGCGTCGTATGAATTCCACGCCCGCAGTGCGGACGGCCAGGTCAAGGACGCAAGCGCCACCAGCCCCGCGCCGGCGCACGTCATCGTCACGGTGCTGGCCAACAATGACACAGGCATCGCCGACGCCGCGCTGCTGGCCACCGTGGCGCGCGCGCTCAACGCCGAGGACGTGCGCCCCCTGGGCGACCGCGTGACGGTGCAAGCCGCCCAGGTCATCGACTACCAGATCGAAGCCACCTTGTTTATCGGCGTCGGCCCGGAAGTGCCGATCCTGCTGGACGCCGCGCGCGCCAACGCCGTGCGCGTGTCGCAGCCGCGCCGCCCGCTGGGGCACAGCATCTACCGATCCGCCTGCAGCGCCGCCGTGCATGTCGAAGGCGTGCGCAAGGTCGTGCTCACCGGCCCGGCGGTGGACATCGAATTGAACGCCACCCAGGCCGCGCGCTGCACCGGCATCCATTTAAACGTGGTCGTGCTCGATGAATAAGATCGTGCCGACCCTGCCGCCCAACACCACGGCGCTCGAGCGCGCCATTGCCGTGGCCTGCGCCGAGCTGGTCAACGTGCCCGTGCCGCTGCGCGACCTGTGGAACGCCGACCGTTGCCCCGTCGCCCTGCTGCCGTTTCTGGCCTGGGCCTGTTCCGTCGACCGCTGGGATGACGCCTGGCCCGAGTCCATCAAGCGCGGCACGATCAAGGCGTCCTACTTCATCCACAAGCACAAGGGCACGATTGCCGCGGTGCGCCGCGTGGTGGAGTCCCTGGGCTATTTGATCCGCATCACCGAATGGTGGCAGACCGCGCCACCCGGCGTGCCCGGAACTTTCCGCCTCGACGTGGGGGTGCTGGACTCGGGCATCACGGACGCCATGTTTCAGGAAATGGAACGCCTGATCGCCGACGCCAAGCCCGTCAGCCGGCATTTGACGGGCCTGGCGCTGTATCTGGAAACCCGTGGCCAGGTGCGGATCGGCTTGAGCGCCTATCACGGCGATGCGATGACGGTTTATCCGTGGATCGCCGAACAAATCGAAGTGCGCGGCAAGCTGGTACAAGGCGGCGCACCCCATACCATTGACACCATGACCATCTATCCATGAGCACATACTTTGCCATTCTGACGCAGGTGGGCGAGGCCAAACTGGCCAATGCCATCGCCCTGGGCCAAACCCTGAAACTGAAAAAAATGGGCGTGGGCGACGGTAACGGCGTCCTGCCGATCCCCGACCGCGCACAAAAGGCGCTCGTGCATGAAGTGCGCCGCGCCGACCTGAACCAGTTGGCCATCGACCCGGCCAACGCCAGCCAGATCATCGTCGAGCAAGTCTTGCCCGAGGACGTGGGCGGCTGGTGGCTGCGCGAAATCGGCATTTACGACGAGGCGGGCGACCTGTGCGCCGTGGCCAACTGCCCGCCCAGCTACAAACCCCTGATGGTCGAGGGCAGCGGGCGCACGCAGGTGGTGCGCGTGGTGCTGATCGTCGCCAGCACGGCCGCTATCGAGCTGAAAATTGATCCGTCCGTGGTGCTGGCCACGCGCAAGTATGCCGACGACAAAGCCGCCGAGGCTGTCATGGCGCATGAGGCCAAGGCCAACCCACACCCGCAGTACCTGAGCAAGATCGACGGCGACGCCAAGATCGCCGCAGCGATTGCCGCCCTGGTCGATAGCTCGCCCGAAACCTTGAATACCCTGGCCGAACTGGCCGATGCGCTGGGGCGCGATCCCCAGTTCGCTACCACGATCACCAAAGCGCTGGCTTTGAAAGCCCCGCTCGACTCACCGGACTTCACCGGCGCTCCACGCGCGCCGACGATCCCCCACGGCGATAGTTCCGTACGCGTGGTGAACGCCCGCGCTCTGGTCGAGGCGACGCAGGGGCGCGCCGGCGTGCAGGGACTGGCCGGCGCGAACACCATCGCTTCGCCTGCAAACAAATTCACCGTGTCCGCGCTCGCCGTCACGATGCGCAACCCGACCACCGGCCAGACCATCACGAAATATGCCACCGGTGCCTTGACGGCGGACGTGTCGGTAGTGGGAGCGAATGGCCGCGATCAAGTGGCCGTCATTGCCGGCACCGCGTCGGTGCATCTGTACTTCATCTTCAACCCCGCGACGGGCATCACCGCGCTGCTGTGGAGCGTGTCGGCGGACGCACCCACGCTGCCGGCCGGTTTCTCCTTCTTCGCCTATGCCACCACCATCCGCTACGAGGGGGCCAACGTCATCACGCCCATGCTCGTCCGTGGCGCCAAAGTGTTCTATGCCAACGACTCCAGCGCCACCCGCGTGCTGAGCGGCGGCGCCGTGACCTCGCCGACCTCGCCTGTTGACTGCTCCCAGTATGTGCCGGCGAACGCGGCACGGGCCATCCTGCACTGCGAGCTACAGCTATCTAGCTCATCAACAGCGATGTTTTTGCTATCCATCGTCGTCTTGGGTATGCAGTTCGCGCCGGTGAAATTTTCCATCGCCACTCCCGACACCTACATGCAAGGCGCAGGGACTGTCGAGATTCCCCTCGACAGCGACAGGCGCTTCAACTACGCCATCACGGCCGGAGCTAAGGGGGGCGCCTATATCGCCGTCATGGGCTATATCGTTCCCAATGGAGATTGCTAAGTGAAAAACTCTTTTCGTGACCCCTTCACGCACGTCCTCAAGGCCTGGGGCTTTGTCGATGCCAACGAAATGGGCGACCTGTCGCGGCCCGAACCCCTGAGCTTCAACCTGGTGCCCGGCGACTGGCGCCTGGTCGATGACGCATGGATCGCCGTTCCTGCAGCTTTGCCCCCGGCACTTACCGCGCCTGACCCGCGCACCCCATCCACCGATCACCCAATTGAACAGGAGTAGCAAACATGGCCACCGACTACCACCATGGCGTGCGCGTCATTGAAATCAACGAGGGTTCGCGCCCCATCCGCACCGTTTCCACCGCCGTGCTGGGCCTGATCGCCACGGCCGACGACGCCGACCCAGCCGCCTTCCCGCTCGACACGCCCGTGCTCGTTACCAACGTGCTGGCCGCCATGGGCAAGGCCGGCAAGACCGGCACCTTGTACCGCGCGCTGGAGGCGATTGCCGCGCAGACCAAGCCCTTGTGCGTCGTCGTGCGCGTGGAAGAAGGCGAGACAGAAGCGGAAACCACCACCAACGTGGTGGGCGGCGTCTCGCTGGACGGCAAGTACCTGGGCGTGAAAGCATTGCTGGCCGCGCAAAGCAAACTCGGCGTGAAACCGCGCATCCTGGGCGCGCCGGGTCTGGATACCAAGGCCGTCACCAACGCCCTGGCCAGCGTGGCGCAGCAACTGCGCAGCTTCGTGTACGCCTCCGCATATGGCTGCAGCAACGTGGTGGCCGCCACCACCTATCGCGGCCAGTTCGGCCAGCGCGAGGTCATGATCATCTGGCCCGATTTTGTCAATTGGGATACCGCCATCGACGAGGAGGCGAGCATTTCCGCCGTGGCCTACGCCATGGGCCTGCGCGCCAAGATCGACGAGGAAACGGGCTGGCACAAGACGCTGTCCAACGTGGTAGTTAACGGTCCGACCGGCATCAGCAAGGATGTGTTTTTCGACCTGCAAGACCCGGCCACCGATGCCGGCGTGCTCAACGCCAAGGAAGTCACCACCCTGATTAACATGGGTGGCTATCGCTTTTGGGGTTCGCGCACCTGCGAGGCGCCGGGCGGCTTCTTCTATTTCGAGAGCTACACGCGCACGGCCCAGGTGCTGGCTGACACCATCGCCGAGGCGCATTTCACCTTTGTCGACCTGCCCTTGCATCCGTCCCTGGTGCGCGATCTGCTGGAAAGCATCAACGCCAAGTTCCGCGACCTGAAATTGCAGGGCTACATCATCGACGGCCACGCCTGGTACGACGAGCAGTTCAACGACAAGGACACGCTCAAAGCGGGCAAGCTGGCCATCGACTACGACTACACGCCCGTGCCGCCGCTGGAAAACCTGCGTTTCCAGCAACGCATCACCGACCGCTACCTAGCCGACTTCGCCTCGCGCATCGCGGCGTAATCACCATCACCACCCTGCCCGCGCCCGCGCGGGCGCAACTGAACAACGGAGAACTTTATGGGCTTGCCCCGCAAACTGAAAAATTTCAACCTGTTCCAGAACGGCGTGTCCTTCATGGGCATGGTGCCCGAGGTCACCTTGCCGAAACTCAGCCGCAAGATGGAAGAGTACCGCGCCGGCGCCATGAGCGGCCCCGTGTCCGTGGACTTCGGCAACGAGGCGCTATCGCTGGAATGGAGTGCTGGTGGCCTGATCGCCGAAGCCCTGAAACAGTACGGCGCGCACACGCACGGCGCCGTGCAACTGCGCTTTGCCGGCGCCTACCAGGAAGACGACGAAGGCACCGTCGCCGCCGTCGAGGTCGTCGTGCGCGGCCGTTACAAGGAAATCGACATGGGCGCGGCCAAGATGGGCGATGACACCACCCACAAATACACCATGGCCTGCAGCTATTACAAGCTGATGATCGACGGCGCCACCATCATCGAACTGGACTTCATGAGCGGCATCGAGAACTTCGGCGGCGGCGACACGAATGCCGCCATCCGCAAGGCCATCGGCCTGTAACCCTTTTTATTCACCACCACCCTACCAGGACAACACCATGAACAACGATACCCAAAACAGCGCCATCATCGAGCTGGACGAGCCAATCAAGCGCGGAGACAACTTCATCACCTCGCTGACCGTGCGCAAGCCCAAGGCCGGCGCCCTGCGCGGCATTTCCCTGATCGAGCTGGCCAACCTGAACGTATCGGCCCTGCAGATCGTGCTGCCGCGCATCACCGAGCCGACATTGACCGCGCACGACATCGCCAACATGGACCCGGCCGACCTGCTGGCCGTAGGCGCCGAGGTTGCCGGTTTTTTGGCGAGCAAAGCCGATCGTCTTTCGGTATCCCCGGCGAAGTAGAAGACGCCATGGCCGACATTGCCGGCGTCTTCCACTGGACGCCGGCAGCGATGGACGGCTTTACGATTGATGAACTGATGGCCTGGCGCGAACGCGCCCGGCAGCGAAGCGGAGCGGAATAAATGGCTGGTCGGGATGTGAGGTTACAGGTAGTGTTTGCAGCGCTGGACAAGATCACCGGCCCGCTGAAAAAAATCATGAGCGGTTCCGGCGATACGGCCAAGGCCTTGAAAGCGACCAGCGACCGCTTGCGCGACCTGAACGCCCAGCAGAAAAACATCAGCAAATTCCGCGAGCTGCACGGTGGCCTGGACGCCACCCGCAGTAAGCTGGAAGCGGCCCAGCAGAAGGTGGCCAGCCTGGCCACCAAGATGAAACAGACGGAAGCGCCGACGCGCGCCATGACGCGCGAGTTTAACGCCGCCGTCAAAGCGGCCGGCGCCTTGAAGACGGCGGGCCAGCAGCAGGCCCAGCAACTGCAGGTCATGCGCGAGCGCCTGGGTGCCGCCGGCATCAGCACCAAAGACCTGGCCACCCACGAACGCACCTTGCGCCGTGAGATTGAGGCCACCAACAAAACCATGACGCTGCAGCAGCAGAAGTTGGCCAACGCGGCCGCCAAACAGCAGCGCGTCACCAACGCCACCCAGCACGCAGACAAGCTGCGCAACAAGGCGGGCAACCTGGCCATGGCCGGCGCCGGCGCGACCGCCACGGGCGCCGTGCTGGGCGCGCCTGTCGTCAAGGGGCTGAACGAGGCCAAGCACTATCAAACGGAAGTGGGCAGGGTCAACGCGCTGGGCCTGGGCGACAAGGTATCAGCCGAGGCCGTCGCCTTCGCGCGCAACATGAAGACCTATGGCACCAGCCAGCTCGACAACCTGCAACTCATGCGCGACGGCATGAGCGCCTTTGCCGACGTGCACCACGCGGAAATGGTCGCCCCTACCCTGGCCAAGATGAAGTTTGCCAATCACGCCTTCTTTGGCGAGGCCGAGGGCGCCGACAACGAACGCAAGTTCATGGACATGCTCAAGGTGATCGAGCTGCGCGGCGGCCTGGAGAGCAAGGAAAAGTTTGAAGCCCAGGCCAATATCGTGCAGCAGGTCATCACCGCCACGGGCGGGCGCGTCGGCCCGAATGAATGGCTGAACATGATCAAGACGGGCGGCATCGCCGCCAAGGGCTTGAAGGATGACGCCTTTTACTACCAGATGGAACCGCTGGTGCAGGAAATGAGCGGCAACCGCGTCGGCACGTCCCTGATGAGTGCGTACCAGAACTTGTACCAGGGCCGCACGACGAAGCGCTCGGCCAGGAAGCTGGACGAGTTTGGCCTGATCGGCGACAAAAGCAAGGTCACGCCAGATAAAGCCGGGCAAATTGCATTCCTCGATCCCGGTGCGCTGCTGGGTTCCGAGCTGTTCCGCGAAAATCAGTTCGAATGGATGGAAAAGGTGCTGTTGCCGCAACTGGCCAAGAAGGGCATCACGGAAAAGAAACAGGTGCTCGATGCCATCGGCAGCATCTTTTCCAACCGCACGGCGTCGAACCTGTATTCGCAGATGTACTTGCAGCGCGTGCAAATCCACAAGAACGAAAAGCTCAACCGTGGCGCCGCCAATATCGGCCAGCTGGACAAGCTGGGCCGCGACACGGCCGCCGGCAAGGAACTGGAAGCGCAATCGAAGCTGGCCAACCTCAAGCTCACCATGGGCGAGAAAATCCTGCCGCTGTACGCGCAGGGGCTGGAAATGGCGATTGCCGCCGTGCAGCGCCTGAATGGCTTCATGGAGCGCAACCCGGCAGTGGCCAAGATCATGATTACCGCTTTTGCCGTGCTGGCCGGCCTGCTGCTGGTGCTCGGTCCGCTGATGCTGGGTATCGCCGCCATGATCGGCCCGTATGCCATGCTGCACGTCATGTTCGCCAAGATGGGCGTGACGGGCGGCGTGCTCACGCCCATCCTGCGCGGCCTGGGTGGCGCCTTCATGTGGGCAGGCCGCGCCGTTCTGTGGCTGGGCCGTGCCTTCATGCTCAATCCGATTGGCCTGGCCATCACGGTCATCGCCGGCGCCGCCTACCTGATCTATAAATACTGGGAGCCGATCAAGGCCTTCTTTGCCGGCATCTGGTCGCACGTCAAAACGGCGTTTGCCGGCGGTATAGGCGGCGTCAGCAGCCTGATTGCCAACTGGTCGCCGCTGGGCCTGTTCTATCGCGCCTTCGCGGGCGTGCTGGGCTGGTTCGGCATTGCGCTGCCGGCCAAGTTCACCGACTTCGGTGCCAGCATCCTGCAGCGCATCACCGCGTCCTGGGCGCCTATCGCCGCCTTCTTCGCTGATATCTGGTCGCGCCTGCGCACCGTCTGCGCCGGCGGCATGGGCAACATCACGGCCCTGATCATCAACTGGTCACCCGTCGGCGTGTTCTATCAGGCATTCGCTGGCGTCATGAGCTGGTTCGGCATCAAGCTGCCGGCCCAGTTCACCGAGTTCGGCGCCAACATCCTGCGCGGCCTGGTCAACGGCATCACCGGTTCCATGGGCGCCGTCAAGGATGCCATCAGCAATGCCGGTTCCAGCACCATTGCCTGGTTCAAGGAAAAGCTGGGTATTCACAGCCCGAGCCGCGTGTTTGCCCAGCTCGGCGACTACACCATGCAAGGCCTGGCCGTGGGTCTGGACCGCAGCGAGGGCGCGCCGACTGCCAAGGTTTCCGGCCTGGCGCAGCGCCTGACGCAATTGGGCGCCGGCATCGCCATCGGCACGGCCACGGCCCTGCCGGCCAGCGCCTTTGACACGCGCGCGCCGCTGTCACAAGGCGGATTCGGTGCCGGCATGACGATTCAGGGCGATAAGATCGAAATCACCTTTAACGTGCAGGCCGGCACCGATCCCCAGGCCATCGCACGCGCGGTAAGCGCGGCGCTCGATCAACGCGACCGTGAAAAGGCGGCACGCATCCGCTCGTCCCTGCGCGACCACGATTAAGAAGGAATAACCACCATGATGATGATTTTAGGAATGTTCGTCTTCAGCCTGCCGACCCTGGCCTATCACGAGCTGCAGCGGCAAACGGAATGGAAGCACGCCAGCACGGCCCGCGTGGGCCTGCGCGACGCGCACCAGTACGTGGGGCCAGGCGACGACACCATTACCCTGTCGGGCTGGGTGGCGCCGGAACTGACCGGCTCCCTGTACTCGCTCGATGCGCTGCGCATGATGGCCGACACGGGCAAGTCGTGGATTTTGATCCAGGGCACGGGCCGCATTCTCGGCTCGTACCGCATCACCAGCATGACGGAGGGGCGCACCATCCTCGACGGTAGCGGCGGCGCGCGCCGCGTCGAGTTCTCGATTGCGCTCAAGCGCGACGACGACGGCGTGCTGGCCATGGTCGGCCTGGGCGATATCGGCGACCTGAAAAACATGCTCAGCATCGACGGCATGACCAGCAGTATCGCCGGCGCGGCCAAGAATGCCGTGGGCAGCGTGGTGGGCAATGTGGTCGGCGGCATCACGTCGAAATACGGCGGCGTGGTCAGCGAGATGAAAGACAAGATCGGCGGCAGCATCAGCGACGCCATCGGCAGCGCGGCGGACAAGTTCAAATGAGCGAGCATATCCCCGCCTTCAAGGTCAGCATCGAGGACAAGGATTTGACGGCCATCGTCTCGCCGCGGCTGATTAATCTGACCTTGACCCTGTGCCGTGGCGATGAGAGCGACCAGCTCGATATCTCCCTAGACGACAGCGACGGCAAGCTGGCCCTGCCGCCGCGCGGCGCGCAGATCGCCCTGGCGCTGGGCTGGCAAGCCACAGGCCTGGTGGACATGGGCAAGTTCACCGTCGACGAGGTGGAACACAGCGGCGCGCCCGACACCATCACCCTGCGCGCCAGGTCGGCCAACCTGATCGACACATTCAAACAGCAGCAGGAGCACAGTTTTCACAAGACCACCCTGGGCGCCATCATCGAGGCAATCGCCTTTCGCAACGAACTGGCGTCGGGCGTGTCGGCGCGCCTGCGCGATACCGCCATCGAGCACATCGACCAGACCCACGAAAGCGATGCGGCCTTCCTGCGCCGGCTGGGCAGGAAATACGACGCGGTGGCCACCGTCAAGAACGACACCTTGCTCTTCATCCCCATCAACCAGAGCCGCACAGCCAGCGGCAAGGCGCTGCCCGTCATCCCCATCACGCGCGCCCTGGGCGATGGCCACCGCTACCACAGCGCCGAAAGCGACGCCTACACGGGCGTGCGCGCCTTCTGGCACGACGAGCGCTTCGCGCGCCGCCGTAGCGTCGTGGCCGGCGTGCCCGGCAACAGCAAGCGCCTGCGCACCACCTTCGCCACCGAAACGGACGCGCGCGCGGCGGCCGTGGCCGAATGGCAGCGCATCCTGCGCGGCCTGGCCACCTTTGAAATGAGCCTGGCCCTGGGCAACCCGGCCGTGTTCCCGCAATCACCCGTCACCGTGCGAGGGTTCAAGCCCGAGATCGACGCCACCGACTGGCTATCGGTCAAGGTCACGCACAGCCTGGGCGGCAACGGCTTTACCACGCGCGTGGAATTTGAAACCAAAACGGAAACGGTCGAGGCCGAACGCGAGGAAGAGAAAGACCCGGACGAGGGCGTCACGGGCGTGGTGGCCAGGTGGAAGGACGTGGCGGCGAAGAAGAAAAAGGCGGGGCAGGAACAGGCAGGCGCCAAGGGCATGCTCAAGACGCTGGAGCATCTTTACAAGAGCAAGCAGGCTGCCAAACGGGCGGCCCTGCATGCGTGGAAGCATATTGAAGAAGTGCGGGACATCATCCGCGAGAACAGCGAGGAAGTGGTTGGCACTGATTAGACGCCGCTGGCACCGTTCTGCACTACTGCCGTCAAATTGCTTCCAGCCACATTGCAGGCGTATTCCCTAGCGGTGCGACACATTCCATAGCTTTGCCGCGAGTGCGTTCAACGTGCCCGACTGAATAAGCCTTTCCGGCGATGTAGCATTTTCCATCCTTTGCCGGGCTGACATCAGCCTGTACCTTGTAGAGTAACCAGGCACAAGCGCTCAAGCAGGCGATCAATGCGGCAAGTTGAAAACGTGAAGTGCGTTGTAAGCGCGAAAAACTCAACGACTTTTCCACGCATGCTATGCATGGTAAAACGGTGTGGACAGGATGGGGCACCGCTGGGTTAGATTTGGCACCTATGAAAGGGGTTGCCGGTAGGGCTGCAGGGGTGCTCGCATCTTCGATACGTGCCTCTAAAATCGCTTTAACTTCTTGGTATTTACTTCGCGGCAACTCTTTAAATTTTTGCAAACCATAGTCAGTGATGAGTCCTCTGTAAATCTTAATCTCTTCGACGCCAATTAGAGCAGCGAGCCTGTCCACAAGTAATTTTATGTTGGTGCGCTGATACGAAGTAATCAGCTCAACATCTTTTTCTTTATCGCCTACGTGAAGCGTTACGACATTGCTGAGTCGTGGCGCCTCGTTTAAATCTCCCATCACTGCACTATTAATGTTTCGTTTAAACTCTACTTTGTCTACCATTTTTACCCGATCAATCTTTGCTTCATGCGGCTACTTGCGATGTTACAGCCCTACTTTTTTACCTTTTTGTAGTTAGGCTCGGCAATAAAAATACCATTGACTGCCCCTTTTACTGAAACCGGGACGGCTTCGAGAAGGGGCGAGTTTTCAACGGTTATCACCTTTAACTTATCGCCTGGTCCAGTTAGTAGACACCTCTTGGAATCGAACAGTGCTTGCAGTCGTGTTTCCTCACCTGCGCTAGCGTATTTGAACCCTGTAAACAAATCTTCAGCAGATATGCAAGCAATCGTCGGTGAAATTGGCTCCACAATATCCTCAGCCTTAAACTTTGACGGTCCGGCATATACGCTTGACATGCCAAAACTCAGAACAAGTGTCAACCATACTTTATTCATCATTTAACGCTCTTCTTATTGGCGACGTTCACTGTCATGGGCGCTGTAACATCGCCATTAACTTGATGACCGACCGCACCTTTAATGGTAATTTTTTGCTTACGCTGAACTTGTGGGGTTGCAGCTGGAGCTGGAGCGGCTCCTTCCGACATTCCCTCAACCAGCCCGAGTAAACGCAACTTCCCTCTCAAATCCAGTTTTCGAAAACCAAGCAGCAATTCACTTTCCTCAGCCAGTAACTCGTCCGACGATGGTGTGCCATGCAATAGGAAGTGGGAGTCTACGCCGGCATCACAAATCGCCATAAGGTAGTCGGAGTCGGGCTTTCTGGCACCACTCTCGTAATTTAATTGCGTGTCTTTGGTTACACCAGCCAAGGCGGCAAACTTCTCTTGGCTCAAACCCAAGCGCTTTCTCTCGGCACGAAGACGATCCTTAAAATCAGACATATGACCACTTTTTTATTTGACATGTGGACGTTCGTCCACTATAGTTACGCCATCCTGTAGCGATTACACATCATAACATTATGAAAAACGTATCCAAAATCGGGCGCACCCCCAAGGGCGCCACGTCGCAGCCTTTAGGCGTCCGCCTAGCGCCTGATGAGGTGCTAGAAGTCGAAACCTTTGCCGCCGCGCAACAACGGTCCCGTGCCTGGTTCTTACGCTTCCTGATCTTGCGCGGCCTCGCCGACTATAAGCGCGAACTCGCTACCCAAACCACCCACTAAGGACAACGTCATGTATCCCGATGCAAAACGTATCCGCAGCCATAAAGTCATGCTGCGCCTGGACGATTATGAGCACCAGCTCGTTTCCTCTATCGCCAACTACCAAGGCGAAGAAATAGCGGTGCTAGTGCGCCAGATCGTCATGCGTGAAGCCCTTGCCGCTATTGCTGCAGACGACATCGACAGCGTACAGCGTCGCAGCGCTTAAACCGAGTCCCTGAATAGTAACTTTTGAGTAACTGAAAAGCTGCCGAACATGCCCGATCACGAAATTCATATCAATGACGAAGAACTCGCAGCGCTGGAAGTCGTTCGTCAACGGCAAGGGCTGGCAAGTGTCGAGCAGGCAGCTGAGTGGCTCGTCAAGTCGCGCTTACGCAAGCAATCAAAAAACATGACAGGTCGCGGTCGCGCCCTGTACCAAGTGGAAAGAAAGCTGAAATGAGAGTCATCGGCCTGCCATGCCCGCATTGCGCCTACACCGTCCGCGCTGTCAAAAGCCGCATGATGTCCGCGATGTTCAAGGAAATCACCTACATGTGCCAGAACCCCGACTGCGGGCACGTCTTCGTGGCGGGCCTGGAAGTGCTGCGCACCCTCTCGCTGTCCGCCATGCCCAAGGCCGATATCCGCATCCCGATGTCACAGCATGCGCGCGCGGCGGCCACCAATCAGCTGGCCTTTGACCTGACTGCAGGCTGCTGATGACTATTTCGATCCTCGCGCCGCCGTAGCCCGGCCGCTGTAACTCCCCTCTTTTGCTGTGCCCTGCTGCGCTCTCTTTTGAGCGTGCGGGATTCGTTCAACCTGAAATAAGGAAATTCGATGTTAAACGGTCTTCAAATGCTCAAAACCGTCACCTTATCGCATGAGTCTGTGCTGACCGCATTGTGCGCCCTCGGGCGTCAGCGCTTGCAGGACAAAGAGCTTTTACAGCAATGTGTTAAGTCATCGCATCGCACTTGGGTCCAGCGTGAAATCTCCATGGCAGATTTCGCCATCATCAGTCTGAGAGGCGCAATCAACGCTGTTCGCTATTGCCAAGCATGCGGCCATGTGGGCGATGTAATCCCCCCAGCGGTCGACTGCTGCCCAGGTGGCAAGTATGCGGCCATGGTCCATCCAGAGATCGCGCGCCAGGCGCGAATCGGCCTGACTGTCTTGTTATCACATGCGGACGGAAAAATCCCATGCAGCGGCGATATGGCGGGAGAGTGGTAATGCTGCGCTTGCTCAAAACCTGCGGCGTCTGGCTGCTGTCGCTCCTGATCATCATTGCCCCCGGCGTGCTGCGGGCCATCGGCGCCATCAAGGGCTGAACCATGCCGGCGTCCCTTATCGACAATCACCTGTCCTTCCAGCCTGCCGCCGAGATTTTGGCCGCGCGCGACAAGGACATGCCGACGCCACCAGGCGCCGGGCATGCGCTGGCCGCCATCGCCGAAGCCAAGGCCCAGCTACGCAGCATCAAGCCGCGCAATTTGGCGCCCTTCATCGCCCAGGCATGGGGATTGTCGCCGCGCGGCGCGCGCCGTTCCGTGCTGATCGCCGCCGGCCTGGACGCCGACCGCTGGGAATCGCCCATCCATTCATTTACCGAGGAAGAGCGCATCGAGCTGCGCGCCGCTACCTCTGCCGCTATCCGTGTGTACGAAAGACTGTTGAATGCAATCTAAACAAATCCTGCTGCCTGCCCCGCAACGCCACGAAGCCTTCTTGCGCTCCGCCCAGTTCGCGCCCGAGCTGGCCCGTATCCCGTTCAAGTGGCGCAACCGCGTCATCACGGCCGCCATGGCAAAAATGGCCTGGTCGTCCTGGTACAAAGTCTATGAGTCCGTCGCCACGAGCTTTGTGCGCGAGTTCGCCGAACAGTACGTGCCAGCCGGCGTCGATCTGTCGCAAAGCGACGCCGACATTGTGGCCACCGCCGAACGCGCGGCGGCTGGCGTCACCAAAATGCTGTGGATGGCCGTGTCCGACACGCACGCCCTTCAGATCATGGAAGACGAATGCGCCTCGTATGGCATCGAGCTGCCCGAGTTCGACACGATGACCGACACCATCGCCCGCCTGGTGGATGCGCGCTGGTGGCGCCGCCAGCTGCGCAAGCGCGTCAAGCGCGCCTTTGAAGCCGGCAATATCCGCCTGGGCTACGTGAACTATCGCGCCGAACCCTACGCCAGCAACGATGCCGTGCTGTCGCGTCTGGCGCAAAACCGGCGCAACGCGGCAGCGCTGGCCGCCACCCTGGTGCAGAACGAGAATGGCCAGCAATTCAGCATCGCCGAGCTGGCCGAGAAAACGACCGCGAACAAGGCCATCCGGCGCGGCGAGCTGATGTTGCGCATCAACGGCTTTGAGCAGATAGCCCGCGAATGCGGCGACCAGGGCATTTTCATCACCTGGACGTGTCCATCGCGCTTTCACGCCATGCAGCACAGCGGCAAGCCCAACGACAAGTTTGATGGCTCCACGCCGCGCGAGGCGAATGCCTACCTGGGCAAGATGACATCACTGTGCCGCTCCGCGCTGGCGCGCCGTGGCATCGGCCTGTATGGCTTTCGCATCGCCGAGCCGCATCACGATGGCTGTCCGCATTGGCATCTGCTGCTGTTCGTGCGTCCTACCGCGAGCTACAAGACGCCCCACCTGCAGGACGTGGCCGGTCGTGCCATCCGCATCATGAAGCGCTACGCCTGGCGCGTGGACCGTGGCGAACCGGGCGCCTTCGCGCGCCGCCTGGACGTGAAACGCATCGACTGGGCCAAGGGCAGCGCCGCCGGCTACATCGCCAAGTATGTGGCCAAGAACATCGACGGCGTGGCCGAGCACAAGACGAAAGAAGGCTATGTCGTCACGGCCGACACCGAAGGCGATGTCGAGTTGACGCCATCGGCGCGCGTCGAGTCCTGGGCCGCGTGCTGGGGCATCCGCCAATTCCAGCAATGGGGCGGCGCCCCCGTCACCGTGTGGCGTGAACTGCGCCGCATCGAGGAAAGCATGCTCAACGAAGCCCCGGCCGCCATGCGCCGCGCTTGGGACGCCGTGCAAAAGATCGAGGGCGAAAAGCGCGCCTGCTGGGCCGAATACCTGCGCGCCCAGGGCGGCGCCCTGGTGCCGCGCAAGGAACTGGTCGTCACCCTGGCCAAGGACGAAAAAACCGTCATCGGCCGCTACGGCGAAACGCTGCGCACCACGCCCTACGGCGTGCGCTGCAGCGACCTGATAGGCGTGGTCTTCAAGTCCGTGCGTCATACGTGGACGCCGGTACAGGCCACAGGCGGGCGCGGGGTGGCCGTTGGGGTTGCCGTTCCTCGGACTCGTGTAAATAACTGTACGCACCCCGACCGCCCTGCCCCGGCTACGCCGCCAGCGGCGCCCGCGCCTGACCTGCCAGACGAGGCCAAAACAGCACTTCTTGCAGCCTGGGCGGCCGTCAACGCCTGCCCGTGGCCCCGGCTGATCCTCCCCGACACCCCACTCCATGAAGGAAATGGCACATGAGCACCTATGCCGTGATCGTTCGCACGCAAACCGAACGCTTTGAATACGCCGCGATTGCCGCTTCCAGCGGCGACGCGATCCAGGCCGCCATCGACCACTTCGGCGTGTGCGGCGTTACCGCCAAACTGAAAGGAGCACCGCAATGCTGAACACCTCGACCAATTTGCCGCGGCAAGTCGCCCTGGGCGACCGCGTGACATTCGATACCGACGAAGGCTACCAGGTCGGCACCGTCAACGACCTGCGCCGCGACGTGGGCAATGGCGAGCTGCATGCGTGGGTGGAGCTGGACCACCAGTGGCCCGGCATGTTCCGCGCGGTGCCGCTGGGCGCTGTTCAGCTACTCGCAGCGACAGCAGCATGACGAAGTGCATCACAAGCAATAAATGGCGCGGTGAGCGCGCCGAGCCTGTCGATCCAACGACGGTGCGCTTCAAGGCGTACAGGGCAGAGGCGGTGGGCTGCGATGGTTGTCTGTTTGAGCGATCGTTCGGTGTGTGCTCCACTGCCGCAGCACTTGCCAAGGCCAACGGCCAACCTGACTGCGAAGAGCGTGCGCCGGATGGCATGACCTATATCTACGTGCTGGACCATAGCGACCCGCGCCAGCTTAACCTGATAAAAACTATTTCATAGACCAATAAGGAGAAATACCGACATGAGCGACTTGGCATTGAGCGATCAAGAGGTTATCGACCTGACTCACTACCGGCGCGCGGCAGAGCAACTGCGCGTATTGAAGGAAATGGGCGTACCCGCCACCAGATTGCACGACAACACAGTGCGCGTGCTTCGCATGCATCTTATCCATCCCGCCACCATGCCGGCGGCTCCCGCCCCTGTAAGGAAGTCTGCCAGAAAATGAATCGTCACCGCAAAACCAATCGCGGCCTACCGCGCCGGGTCTATCTAAAAAACGGCGCATATCGCTATCTGGCGGCCGCGCCCATGCGCAACCCGGCCAATGGCAAAATGCAAAACTGGATTCACCTTGCCTATGAGGCCGAGGGGGAAAGCAAGATGCTGGCCGCCCTGGCCGCGCTGCTGGGCAGTCCGCAACTTGTCGAAGGCTCGATGCCCCATGCCTGCGTGGAATTCAAGGAAAATAAGCTGGGCAACTACGGCAAGGATACGCAAGATGCCTACCGGCGTTACCTGGACGTGATCGCCTACGAATTCGAAGAATTCCACGCATCCCAGGTAACAACCAAGGACTGCGCCGGGTTCTTGCGCGACAACTTCAAAAGCACGCCGAACACAGCAAAGAAGTACGCGGCGCTGATGAGCAGGCTGTTCAAGTTTATCATCGGAGAACTGGGTCTGCGCCAGGACAACCCAATCGATCAACTCGACATGGCCAGCTACAAGACCGGACGGCGCGAGGTGCTGGCCACGCATGCGCAAGTGCAAGCGATACGCGAAGCCGGCATGATGAGCAAAGAGCGCAAAGGCACGGGCTTGAGCATCCCGACGGCCAGCGGCCCTATGTTCGCCTGCATCATCGATATGTCCTACCTGCTGTGGGCACGCGGTATCGATATCCGCATGCTCAAAGAATCACAGATCGAGGATGGACGGATCAGGATCAAGCCAAGCAAGACACAAAAAACCAGCGGCAAGGCGGTCGATATCGTCGTCACGCATGAGATTGCCGAAGTGATCGCCCGCGCCCGTGGACTGAAAATCAAGTATGGCCTGATCAGCCAGTTCGTGTTCCCGACACAAAAAGGCGGCGCCTACACCCGCTCCGGCCTCAGCTCGATGTGGGACCGCGCAAAGGAACGCATAGGAATGAAGGATGACGTGGTATTCCGCGATATCCGGGCCTTGGCGGCCACGGATGCGGCACGGCGCGGGGAAAACCGCAGCGACATTCAAAAGCGCCTGGTGCACACTTCAGGCAAGACCACGGATATCTACATCAAGGAAGTGATTGCGGATGTTTCCGAGATTCCTATGGCGTTGCCCTGGCTTCGAATGTCACGGGGCGAAGCAGATTAAGGGAGAATCTAAAACCGTAGAACGTAAAGTCCTACGGTGCAGGTAGAGAGAGCTTCGCTCCAAACGCTAGGCTTTAGGTGTCGTCACGGATATCTTTGCTTGGACCATTTGCTTTTACCGAGGCGATACCGCTATCTCGGCCGGCTGAAGTCGCGTAGTTTTCGCTTCGGCCAATTATTTCGCCATTTGCAGCTTTTAGTACGAAGGAGTAAGGCTGATTTGCAGCTGACTCCTTACGCGCATACCGGTCGTCAATCTGACTGTTAACCTGGCATGAAGCGATTCCAGTCTGGGCGCCCTGTTTAGAGGCGTAGTTCTCACTCGTCAGAATTACCTCGTTATTGCCAGCACGCAGCACGAAATGATATGGCTGGGCGGCGCTTGACTTCTTGATAATGTAATGACCTGACATTCGATTCTCCTAGATTGGAAGTGATATAGCTATGAGCCCATTTCTTATGCCGGGCTGCTGAAAAGCATATCATTCGCTGTCATTAGAAAATGCGCGCATTGTAACCTTGTCATCGCGAGAACAATTGAAGGCTGTTAGTTGATTCACAGCACAAAGCATGCAATTTTAACTTCCCGCTCCATGCCGATAAAGTCATTGGCATGAAGTAGTGAGAAAATCTGATGTCACGTAAACGGAAAAACCCAGCACCGATATTATACAAACGTATAATATACAGTACTGGGTTTCTATACAGCTTGCGCCGTAACTCCTTGAATCTAATGGTCGGGGCGAGAAGATTCGAACTTCCGACCCCATGCACCCCATGCATGTACGCTACCAGGCTGCGCTACGCCCCGACGAGGTGGGAATTATAGCAGAGGCTTTTAGGTTTTTGCCATGCTTTCCGCATGATTCATATCGAACTGCGCAAACTTTTTTGCATGGCCCCGGCAAGCGCCCTATTCGTTCAGCAGCAGCGCCGTCAGGACGATGCGAAAGCCCGCGATCAGCGGCTCGACCTTCACCGTCGGATTATGAATGAAGCGCACGGGCAAGCCCTGGTAAATGGCGACCAGGGCATTCAGCCGGCCTTCCAGCATTTCCTCGTCGGCCGGCAAGCCGCGCTTGATGCGCGCATCGCGGATGATGGAGAGAAACAGCTGGCGCGAACGCTGGTCCGAGCATTGCAGCATCTCGGCGATCGCCGGATTGCGCGACGCCTCGGCAAAAATTTCCAGCGGCATCATCCACGTTTTCGGGTCCAGCGCTTCGAGCACATGCTCGCCCGCATTGTCGATCACGGCCTGCAGCGGGTCTTCGCGCTGCGCCAGGTCCTGCATCAGGTTCGACACCCGTTCCGTATTCTGCATGACGAAGGCGGCGATGATCGCATCCTTGCTGTCGAAGTAATTATAGATGTGGCCCGCGCTCATGCCGGCCGCTTTCGAGATCTCGGCCATGCTGGCGCCGTGGAAGCCGCGGCGGCTGAAGCAACTCTCCGCCGCATCGAGCACCTGCTTGCGCCGCGTGTTGGCGCGCTCGGGATCCGGATGCTTCTTTTCAACTTGGTTCATGATTTTCCAGTAGCGCGCCGGCCCTGCCCTTGCGGGTAAGGCCGGCGTCGGCGTCCCCGTGATTATTGGACGCCGCCAGCCGCCGCGACGGCTGTCTGCTCAGGTTGCCATCCGCCGCCCAGCACCTTGTACAGGGTCACCAGGTTGGTCGACTTGGCCAGGCGCGCCGTGATCAGGCTTTGCTGCGCCGTGTACAGCGCGCGCTGGGCCACCAGGGCGTTCAGGTAGGACTCGGCGCCCTGCTTGTAGCGCGCATCGTGGATGGTGTAGCTCTTCGTCGACGCTTCGACCAGCGACTCCTGCGACTGCAGGCGCTCGTCGATCGTGCCGCGCTGGGCCAGCGCATCGGACACTTCACGGAAGGCGACCTGGATCGCCTTTTCGTATTGCGCCACGGAGATTTCACGCTGCACCTTGGCGATATCGAGATTGGCGCGGTTCACGCCGCCATCGAAGATCGGCAAGCTGATCTGCGGCAAAAAGCTCCAGGTGCCGCTGCCGCCCTTGAACAGGCCGGACAGGTTGTCGCTGACCGAACCCGCCGTCGCCGTCAGCGAAATGCGCGGGAAGAAAGCCGCGCGCGCCGCGCCGATGTTGGCATTCGCGGCGCGCAGGGTGCGCTCCGCCGCCAGCACGTCGGGACGGCGTTGCAGCACGTCCGACGGCACGCCGGCCGGAATGTCCGTCAGCGCCGTCACAGCGCCAAACTCGGCTTGCGGCAGCAAGTCGGCCGGCACGGGGCCGCCCACCAGCAGGACCAGCGCGTTTTGATCCAGCGCAACCTGGCTCGTGTAGACGGCCACGTCGGAACGGGCCGATTCGACACTGGTCTGGGCATCGTACTTGTCCAGGCCCGAGGTGGCGCCGGCACTGAAGCGGCGCACGGCCAGGTCATACGACGACTGCTGGCTCTTCAGCGTGTCCTGCGCCACGCGCAGGCGCTGCTGGTCGGCCACCAGGTTCAGATAGGTGCTGGCCACTTCGGCCACCAGGCTGATCTGCTGTGCACGGCGTGCTTCTTCCGTGCCCAGGTATTGCTCCAGCGCGCTGTCGGACAGGCTGCGCACGCGGCCGAAGAAGTCCAGCTCGTACGCCGACACGCCCAGGTTCGCCGTGTACTGGCGGTTGATGGACGCTTCGCCCGTCGGGCTGGCGTTTTTCGAGATGCGCGTGGCCGACTGGCCGCCGGACGCCGACAGGGTCGGGATCAGCGCGGCGCGTTCGATGCCGTAGGTGGCGCGCGCCTTCTCGATGTTCAGGATCGAGACGCGCAGGTCGCGGTTGTTGGCCAGCGCCAGTTCCAGTACCTGGCGCAGGCGCGCATCGGCAAAGAACTCGCGCCAGGCGACGTCCGCCACCGGCTTGGCGTCGGCGGCGGCCGTGTCGGCCTTGTAGGAAGGACCGGTCGGCCACGCCGTCGGCGCCGGCGCGGCCGGACGCTCGTACGTGGGAGCCAGGCTGCAACCGGCCAGCAAGGCCATTGCCGCCATGGAGAGTAGCGTTTTTTTCATATTAATGCGCATCCTTAGAAAGCGTGACGGCTGGCGCACCAGGCGTCGCCGGCGTGGCGGGCGCGTCCGACTTCGAGAAGAAGCCGCGCACCAGCACGAAGAACACCGGCACGAAGAAGATACCGAGGAACGTGGCCGTCAACATGCCGCCCAGCACGCCGATACCGATGGCGTTCTGGCTGCCGGAACCGGCGCCGCTGGAAATAGCCAGTGGCAACACGCCGAGACCGAAGGCAATCGAGGTCATCAGAATTGGGCGCAGGCGCAGACGCACCGCATGCAAGGTCGCGTCGATCAGCGACATGCCCGATTCCTGCATTTCCTTGGCGAACTCGACAATCAGAATCGCGTTCTTCGCCGACAGGCCCACCACCGTGAGCAAGCCCACCTGGAAGTACACGTCGTTCGACAGGCCGAACATCCACGTGCCGAGCACGGCACCGATCACGCCCAGCGGCACGACCAGCAGCACCGAGAACGGAATCGACCAGCTTTCATACAGCGCGGCCAGGCACAGGAAGACGATCAGCAGCGACAGCGCGTACAGCTGCGGCGTCTGCGAACCGGATTCGCGCTCTTCCAGCGAAACGCCGGTCCAGCTGAAGCCGATGCCAGGCGGCAGCTTGGCCACCATCTCTTCCATCGCGTTCATGGCGGCGCCCGTGCTTTGGCCCGGCGCCGGCGTACCGAGGATCTCTACCGACGGCAAGCCGTTGTAGCGTTCCAGGCGTGGCGACGCGTAAATCCACTTGCCGGTGGCAAAGGCGGAGAACGGCACCATCTGGCCAGCGGTATTGCGCACGAACCACTTGTTCAAGTCTTCCGGCTGCATGCGCGAGCTGGCATCGCCCTGGATGAACACTTTCTTCACGCGACCACGGTCGAGGAAGTCGTTGACATACGAACTACCCCAGCCGACGCTCAGCACGCGGTTGATCTCGGCGATCTGCAGGCCCAGCGCGGTGGCTTTCTGCTGGTCGATCTCGATCTTGTACTGCGGCGTATCTTCCTGGCCGTTCGGGCGCACGCCCACCATGGCCGGGTTTTGCGAAGCCATGCCCAGCAGCTGGTTACGCGCCGCCATCAGGGCGTCATGGCCGACACCGCCGATATCCTGCAGCTGCATGTCGAAACCGGTGGCGTTACCCAGTTCCAGCACGGCAGGCGGGGCGAAGGTAAATACCATCGCGTCCTTGATCTGCAACAACTTGCCCATGGCGCGACCGGCCACGGCAGGCGCCTTTTGCTCCACGGCCTTGCGTTCAGCCCAGTCTTTCAGGCGCACGAAGGCGATACCCGTGTTCTGGCCGTTACCGCCGAAGCTGAAACCGGCGACGGCAAACACGGAAGCGACGTTGTCTTTCTCGCTGTTCATGAAGTGGTCTTCGACCTGTTCGATCACTTTCAGGGTGCGCTCTTGCGTGGCGCCCGTCGGCAATTGAATCTGCGTAAACAGGATGCCCTGGTCTTCTTCCGGCAGGAACGACGTAGGCAGACGCATAAAGATGAACACGAGGCCGGCCAGCAACAGCACATACAGCAGCATCGAGCGGGCGCGGTGGGTGATCATGGCGCCAACCATGCCCTGGTATTTGTTGCTGCTGCTGTCGAAGCTGCGGTTGAACCAGCCGAAGAAGCCCTTGTTCGTCGCGTGATGGCCTTTTTCGACCGGTTTCAGCAGGGTGGCGCACAGCGCCGGCGTAAACACCAGCGCGACGACGACGGACAGCACCATCGACGAGACGATCGTGATCGAGAACTGGCGGTAAATCACGCCCGTCGAGCCGCCGAAGAAGGCCATCGGCACGAACACGGCCGACAGCACCATGGCGATACCGACCAGCGCACCCGTGATCTGCGTCATGGACTTGCGCGTCGCTTCCAGCGGCGACAGGCCCTCTTCGCTCATCACGCGCTCGACGTTTTCCACCACCACGATCGCATCATCGACCAGCAGACCGATGGCCAGCACCATGGCGAACATGGTCAAGGTGTTGATCGAATAACCGAACGCATTCAGGATGCCGAAGGTACCGAGCAGCACGACCGGCACGGCCATGGTCGGGATCAGGGTGGCGCGGAAGTTCTGCAGGAACAGGTACATCACGAGGAATACCAGGATGACCGCTTCGACCAGGGTTTTGACCACTTCTTCGATGGACAGTTTCACGAACGGGGTCGTGTCGAACGCCACCTGGTAGCTCATGCCTTCAGGGAATTGCTTGCTCAGGTTGCCCAGCATGGCTTTCGCCGCGTTGGCCGTGTCGAGCGCATTCGCGCCCGTCGCCAGCTTAATCGCCACACCGGTGGCCGCATGGCCGTTGTAGCGGGCCACGGTGTTGTAGTTCTCGCGGCCCAGTTCCATGCTCGCCACGTCCTTCAGGTGCACCATGGCGCCGTCGGTGGTGGTTTTCAGCAGGATGGCGCCGAACTGTTCCACCGTCTGCAGACGGCTCTGCGCCGACACGGTGGCGTTCAGCTGCTGGCCCTTGACGGACGGCGTGCCGCCCAGTTCACCGGCCGACACTTCCGCATTCTGCGCCTGCACGGCCGTGATCACGTCCGCCGGCGTCAGGTTGAAGCTTTGCAGCTTGGCCGGGTCGAGCCAGATGCGCATGGCGTACTGCGAACCGAACAGCGTCACATCGCCCACGCCCGCCACGCGGCTCAGCGGATCGACGACGTTGGCGGCCACATAGTCGCTCAAGTCGGTCTGGTCCATCTTGCCGTTTTCGGAAATGAAGCCGAACACCATCAGGAAGTTCTTCGTGGCTTTCGACACGACGAGACCCTGTTGCGTGACAGCCGTCGGCAGCAGCGGCGTGGCCAGCTGCAGCTTGTTCTGTACCTGCACCTGGGCGATGTCAGGATTGGTGCCGCTGGTAAACGTCAGCGTGATGCTGATGCCGCCAGTCGCATCGCTCGACGAGGCCATGTAGCGCAAGCCGTCGATGCCCTTCATCTTTTGTTCGATGACCTGGGTGACCGCATCTTCCACGGTCTTGGCCGAGGCGCCAGGGTAGGAGCCGCTGATCGAAATCGACGGCGGGGCGATGCTCGGGTACTGCGCGATCGGCAGGCTGAGGATCGAAATCACGCCGGCAAGCATGATGACGATCGCGACCACCCAGGCAAAAATCGGGCGGTCAATGAAAAAACGGGCCATTAATATTCTCCTGAATTAGTGGGCGCTGGCAGCCGATGCTGCGGCAGAGGCTGCAGCGGCAGGCGCGTCAGCGGCCTTGGCCGGCACGGCAACGGCAGGGGCGCCTGGCTTGACTTTTTGCAAGCCTTCCACGATCACGCGGTCGCCTGCGGCCAGGCCGGACGTCACCAGCCAGTCGGTGCCGATGGTGCCGCTGGTGGTCAGGATGCGTTGTTCAACCTTGTTTTCCTTGTTCAGGATCAAGGCCGTGGCCTGGCCTTTCTGGTTGCGCGTCACGCCCACTTGCGGCACGGTGATGGCTTTCTCGTCGACGCCCGTTTCCAGCTGTGCACGCACGTACATGCCTGGCAACAATTCGCCTTTCGGGTTCGGGAACAGCGCGCGCAAGACCACGTTGCCGGTGGTCGGATCGACCGTCACGCCGGCGAACTGCAGCTTGCCCGGTTCGCTGTACTTGCTGCCGTCCGGCAGGATCAGGTCGACCTTGGCCTGGCCTTCGCCGACTTTTTTCAGCGAACCATCGGCCATCTGGCGCTTCAGGCGCAGCAGGTCCGTGCTCGACTGCGTCACGTCGACATAGATCGGGTCCAGTTGCTGCACGGTCGTCAGGGCTTCCGCCTGGCCCGCCGTGACCAGCGCGCCGGCCGTCACGGTCGAGCGGCTGGTGCGGCCGCTGATCGGCGCCGTCACGGTGCTGTATTTCAGGTTGATATTCGCCGATTCCAGCGCCGCTGTGGCGGACTCGACGTCTGCCTTGGCTTGCTCGAAGGCGGCCACGGCATCATCGTATTCCTGGCGGCTCACGCCTTCGATGGCCACCAGCTCCTTGTAGCGGGCCGCTTTCGGGCCGGCCGTCAGCAGGTTGGCCTTGGCTTTCGACAGGGCGGCCTTGGCCGAATTGGTGGCAGCCTGGTAGGTGGCCGGGTCGATCTGATACAGGGCCGTGCCCGCTTTCACATCGCTACCCTCGACGAACAGGCGCTTCTGGATCAAGCCGCCAACTTGCGGACGCACATCGGCGACCTGGTAGGCATTCGTACGGCCGGGCAATTCGGCACTCATCGGCAACGCGGCCGGATTAACAGTAAACACGACCACCTGTGGCGCTTGCTGCGCATGAGGTGCTTCCTGTTTTTTACTGCAGCCGGCCATGATTACAGTGGCGCACAGAACGGCAATAGCGCCGCTCGTACGCGGCGACGTCAAGGAAAAGGTTGGTTGCATCTTGGACTTTCTGAAAAAGAAGCTGGCTAGTGTCGTTAGAAATGACTAAATTTATTAACGCAGATCAAAGAATGAACGATCATTCTAAAATCGTCAAGCATCGTTACAATTGAAACATAGTAACTATCAAGCGAATTTTATTATCAATGATGCAATAAAATGACGGCAACAACAGGGGTGGCGCGCTGGCAGGGTCAGTCGGAAATCAGGCTGGCTGCGGCAAAACGGCAATGCGGGAAAGTTGGATTGAGTGAATACTGTAGCAGGGTAAGGCGATCTTTGCTGAAGCAAGCGACATGTGCGCAACACCCGCTACGCCAGCCTTCCGCACCGCGATAAATATTTACCAATGGTATCGAAAAGGCATGACCGGTGCAGGTGCGCTAAGATGGCTGCCCACAGCTGGCCATGACAGGGAGCGCGGCGATGACAGCACAGGCGCAGGCGGCAATGCCACCGCAGGACGCGGCCGGCCAGCTTGCGCCGCCACTGCTGTCGACGGGCGTGCCGGGTCTCGATACCGTGCTGGCCGGCGGCCTGCTTGCCGAACGCCTGTACCTGGTCGAAGGCGAACCGGGCACGGGCAAGACGACGCTGGCGCTGCAATTCCTGGTCGAGGGCGCGCGCGCCGGCGCACCGGTGCTGTACCTGGCGCTGGCCGAATCGGAAGCCGAATTGCGCGCCGCCGCCCTGTCGCACGGCTGGGACCTGGCCGGCATTGCCATCGAAGAAGTGGCGCCCAGCGACGACATGCTCGACCCGGAGCGCCAGTACACCATCTTCCACCCATCCGAAATCGAGCTGGCCTCAACCAACCAGCGCATCCTGGCCGCCATCGAAAAGCACCGCCCCGCCCGCCTGGTGCTCGACTCGCTGTCCGAACTGCAGCTGCTGGCCGAGAACCCGCTGCGCTACCGGCGCCAGGTCGTTGCGCTCAAGCAATATCTGGCCAGCCGGCACTGCACCACCCTGCTGATCGATGACCGTTCCGCCCTCGACGACGGCTTGCAAGTGCGTAGCGTGGCCCATTGCGTGATCTCGCTGGAGCTGCAAAACCAGGCCTATGGCAACGACCGGCGCCGTGTGCGCGTGGTGAAATACCGCGGCGTGGCGTTTCGCGGCGGCACGCACGACTACCGCATCGCCCATGGCGGCCTCATCGTCTACCCGCGCCTGGTGGCGGCCGACACGCGCCGCGACGGCGACCACCGCCGGCTGTCGAGCGGCGTGCCCGCTCTCGACGCCATGACAGGCGGCGGCCTGGAGGAAGGCATGAGCACGCTTATTTCCGGCCCGGCCGGCAGCGGCAAGTCCACGCTGGCGGCGCAATTCGTGCATGCGGCCACGTCGCGCGGCGAGCCGTGCGCCATGTTCCTGTTCGAGGAAGCGCGCAGCAAGCTGCTGAGCCGGGCCGACAACGTGGGCATGCACCTGCAGGCGGCGCTCGACATCGGCCTGCTGAGCGCACAGCAGATCGATCCGGCCGAGCTGACACCGGGCGAATTCGCCCAGGCCGTGGTCGACGCGGCGGAGCGGGGCGCCCGGGTCATCGTCATCGATAGCCTGAACGGCTACATGCACGCGGTGCCCGATGAGCGCTTCCAGAGCACCTACCTGCATGAACTGCTCAATTACCTGAGCCAGCGCGGCGTGGCCACCCTGCTCGTCGGCGTGCAGCAAAACATGCTGGGCACGTCCATGACCACCTCGGCCGACGCCAGCTACCTGGCCGACAGCGTCATCATGCTGCGCTATTACGAAACGGAGGGCGAGGTGCGGCAAGCCATTTCCGTCTTCAAGAAACGCGGCAGCGCGCACGAGCGCAGCATCCGCCGCTTTGAAATCGCCGCGCAGGGCATCCGCATCGGCCCGGCCCTGGCCGGTTTCCACGGCATCCTGACGGGCATGCCCACCATCGGCGGCACGCCATTTCCCTAGGGCTCGCCATGGAACAGCGCATCCTGATCTACGCGCCGGCCGGCCAGGATGCGGCGCTGGCCGGTCAGGTACTGGCCAGCGCCGCCATCGCCAGCCAGGCCTGCCGTTCGGTCGCCGAGCTGGCCGGGCAACTGGCGCTGGGCGCGGGCGGCGTGCTGACCGTCGACGAGGCGCTGCATGCGGGCGCCTGCCAGGTGCTCGACGACTACGCCCGGCACCAGCCGCAGTGGTCCGACCTGCCCATCCTCCTGCTCACGCATGCGCGGCTCGATTCCCTGCCCCTGCGGCAAGCCATCGCCACCCTGGGCAACCTGACCCTGCTGGAACGCCCCGTGCACGTGCTGACCCTGATCACCTCGGTCCATGCCATGCTGCGCGCGCGCCAGCGCCAGTACCAGGTGCGCGAGTCGCAACAGCGCAAGGATGAATTCCTTGCCAGCCTGGGCCATGAACTGCGCAATCCGTTGGCGCCCATCAGGACGTCGGTGGCCCTGCTCAGCCACCTGTATCCGGAATCGGCGCAAGTGGCCACGGTGAAAGGCGTGATCGAGCGCCAGGTCACGCACCTGACGCGGCTCGTCGATGACTTGCTCGACGTGGCGCGCATCACCAGCGGCAAGGTGGTGCTGCAGCGCAAGAACATTAGCTTGCAACAGGTGATCGGCCATGTGATCGAGCTGTGCCAGCCGGCCGCCGCCAGCCGCCACATCGGCATCGCGCTCGACTTGCCGCCAGCGACCGTGACCTTGTACGCCGACTATGCGCGCGTGGTGCAGATCTTTGCCAATATCGTATCGAACGCCGTGAAGTTCACGCCAAATGGCGGCCACATCCACATTACGGCGCACGTGGCCGCTGGCCAGCTGCGGGTGGCCGTGGAAGACGATGGCATCGGCATCGACCAGGACGCCATCCCGCGCATCTTTTCCATGTTCGAACAGGGCCGCACGGTGGCGGGCCAGATGGCCAGCGGCCTGGGCATCGGACTGAGCCTGGCGCGCCAGTTTGCTGAAATGCATGGCGGCAGCATCGAAGCGCATAGCGATGGCCCCGGGCGCGGCAGCCGCTTCGTCGTCACCCTGCCCGCCAGCGTGGCCGAAGCCGTCACAGGCACGCCGCAGGCGGCAGACGCCACGCCGGCCGGCCACGGCCATGCCGTGCAGGTGCTGGTGGTGGACGACAACCGCGACGCGGCCGATTCGCTGCAGGCGCTGTTCCAGCTGGAAGGCTATGCCGCCAGTGTCGCGTATGGCGGCGAACAGGCGCTGGCGGCCGTCGACGCCGCATGGCCGCAATTGATCGTGATGGACCTGGGCATGCCGGGCATCGACGGCTACGAGACGGCGCGCCAGGTGCGCCAGCGGGCGCAGGGGCGCGACGTGCTGATGATCGCGCTGACCGGCTGGGGCCAGTGCGATGCGCGCCAGCGCACGGCGCAGGCCGGGTATGACCATCACCTGACGAAACCGGTCGATTTCACCGCCATCACCGCCCTGCTGGGCCAGCACCTGGCGCGCGGGGCCGCCAGCGGGGCTACGCGGACAGAATGAGGCCTATTTCCACTTGCCGCGCAACTCCTGCACCCGTTGCTGCAGCAATTCCGGCGTGGCGGCCTCGGGCGCCACGGGCATGCCCACGGCCAGCGACAGGCGCGAGCGCAAGCCCGCCTTGAAGGCGCGCTCGAACAGGTGGCCATTGCGATGGCTCAACAGATGCCCCCACAAGCCGCGCAGCGCCAGCGGGATCACGGGCACCTTGCTGCGCTCGACGATTTTGGCGATGCCGCCCTTGAACTCGCTGATCTGGCCCGTGCGCGTCAGTTTGCCTTCGGGGAAGATGCACACCAGCTCGCCTTCATGCAGCGCTTGCGCGATATCGATGAAGGCTTTTTCCATCAGAAACGGATCTTCCTTGGCCGGCGCGATGGGGATGGCCTTGGCCGTACGGAAAATCCAGCCCATCAGCGGCATCTTGAAGATGCGGTGGTCCATGACGAAACGGATGGGACGGGGGCTGGCCGCCATGATGACGATGGCGTCCACATAGCTCACATGGTTGCATACCAGCACCGCCGCGCCTTCCGCGGGGATGCGCTCGCCATCGACCACTTTCACGCGGTGCACGGTCTGTATCAGAATCCACGCCAGGAAGCGCATGAGGAATTCCGGCACCAGCGAGAAGATATACGCAGCCACCAGCGCGTTCAGGATGGCCGTGACGAGGAACAGCTGGGGTATGGTGAAGCCCTGTCCCAGCAGCACGATGGCCACGCCGGCGGCCGCCACCATGAACAAGGCGTTGAGGATATTCATGCCGGCGATCGTGCGCGAGATGTGTTTCGGGTCGCAGCGCGTCTGGATCAGGGCAAACAGGGGCACGATGAAGAAGCCGCCGAAGACGCCGATCATGACGATGTCGAGCAGGATGCGCGGCACGCCGGCCTGGCTGACGAACGCCAGCGCGTCGACCACTTGCGTATTCGCATACGCATTGCTGGCGAAATACAGGTCGATGCCGAACAGCGACAGGCCGATGGAGCCGAACGGCACCAGACCGATCTCGATCTTGTGGCCGGACAGCCGCTCGCACAGCAGCGAACCGGTGCCGATGCCGACCGAAAACACCGTCAGCAGCAGCACGAACACGCTGTGGTCGCCATGCAGGAAATCCTTCGAATAGACGGGGAACTGCGCCAGGATCAGGGCGCCGTAGAACCAGAACCAGGAATTGCCCAGCATGGCCAGGAAGACGGGACGGTTCTTGCGCGAGAAATTCAGGTTGCGGAACGATTCGGCGACGAAGTTCAGGCTCACCTTCAGTTCCGGCTCGGGCGCCGGCGTGCGCGGCACGCGGTAGCTGGCGATGAGGCCGAACAGGGCCACGGCGATGGTGGCGCCGGCCACCAGTTCCACGCCCAGCGGCTTGTGCACGATCAACACGGCGCCGAGGATCTCGCCCAACAGGATGCCGACAAAGGTGCCCATCTCGATCAGGCCATTGCCGCCCACCAATTCCTCGGGCTTCAGCTGCTGCGGCAGATACGCATACTTGACGGGGCCGAACAGGGTCGAATGCACGCCCATGCCGACCACGGCCGCCACCAGCAGCCACAGGGTATGCGTCATCCACCCAGCGGCGGCCACGGCCATGATGGCCAGCTCCATCCATTTCACGAAACGGGCCAGGCCCGCCTTTTCGAACTTGTCGGCCAGCTGGCCGGCCGTCGCCGAAAACACGACATAGGGCAGGATGAACAGGCCGGGTATCAGGTTGGTGATGGTGGACGGGTCGAGCGTGGTCCAGCTCAGCGCATCATAGGCGAGGATCACCATCAGCGCCGTCTTGAACAGATTGTCGTTGAAGGCGCCAAAGAACTGGGTCCAGAAGAAGGGCCCGAAACGGCGCTGCGACAATAAGGAAAACTGGCTGCTTTGACTCATGGCATGGAGAACCGGACATTAAGGAATTGCTAAAATACAGCACTATCTTGCGCACGACAATCTGAATGTCGCCATCTTGCTTAGCATCAATACGGAAAGCACCGTGCCGCGCCATGCTGGCCTCTGCCTTGATACTTTCCCTGGTGCCACAAAAATCGCCTGTTTCTTGATAATAAGGTAATGTGCGCATACAAGGGGCGCCTTCGCCCTGCCATCCAGGAAAGCTGCCCCATGTTTGGATTGATAACGCTGATCATATTTGGCTTGCTGATCGCCGCCTTCGTGCAGGTGCTGCAGTACCGCCGGAAAGTGGCCGATCTGGAGTTGCTGACGGCCCGCCTGCGCAAGGACGTCGACAGCGTGCAGGCGCGCCTGCAGGCGCTGGAAGGCCGGCCCGCCATGCCTGCCGCCGCGTCCACGGCTGACATCGCATCGGTGGCGGTGCCCGCCGCTGCCATGCCGGTGCCGGTCCCCACGCCGCCGCCGGCGCCGGTGGCCGCCACGGCCCGCCCGGACGCGCTGGCCAGGACGGGGCCGCCCGCCCCCGCCAGCCCCGTCCCGCTCGACAAGCCAGCGCCAGCAAACGCGGCAAGCGCGGCAGCCGCGACGCCCGCAGCCAGCGCCCCTGCGCCCAAGTCCGTTGCGGCCCCTGCCGTAGTCAACACGCCATCGTGGATCGCGCGCCCGGACGGCCTTGTTGCCAAGGCGAAGAACTGGCTGTTCACGGGCAACCTGGTGGCCAAGCTGGGCTTGCTGATCCTCTTCCTCGGCGTCAGCTTCCTGCTCAAGTACGTGTCGGCCCAGGTCACCGTGCCCATCGAGCTGCGCCTGGCGGCCATCGTGCTGGCCGACATCGCCCTGCTGGCCTGGGCCTGGCGCATCCGCCTCAGCCGCCCCGGCATCAGCCTGCCGCTGCAGGGCACGGCGCTGGCGATCCTGATGCTGGTGACGTTTGGCGCCTTCCGCCTGTATGAACTGATACCGGCCGGCCTGGCCTTTGCCGTGCTGTTCGTGCTGACGGCGTTTACGTGCCTGCTGGCCGTGCTGCAAAACGCCGTCTGGCTGGCCGTCTTCGGCATCGTCGGCGGCTTTGCCGTGCCGCTGCTGGTGTCGACGGGCAGCGGCAACCATATCGGCCTGTTCAGCTATTACGCGCTGCTCAACGCGGGCGTCTTCGCCATCGCCCTGAAACGCGCCTGGCGCGTCTTGAACGTACTGAGCTTTGGCTTCACCTTCGTCGTCGCCACCACCTGGGGCTTGCTGCGCTACACGCCCGAGCACTACCTGTCGACGCAGCTGTTCCTCATCCTGTTCGTGCTGTTCTATGTCGGCATCGCGATCGCCTACTGCGCGCGCCAGGCGCCGCGCCTCAGGCACTACGTCGATGGCACGCTGGTCTTCGGCACGCCGCTGGCGGCCATGGGCCTGCAATATGGCCTGGTCCAGCATTTCCCGTTCGGCCTGGCCTTTTCCGCGCTGGTCGCCGGCCTGTGCTACATGGGCCTGGCCGTGGCGCTGTGGCGCCGCGACGGCTTCCGCCTGCTGGCCGAAGCCTTTCTCGCGCTGGGCATCGTCTTCGGCACCCTGGCCATCCCGTTCGCCCTCGACGGCCGCTGGACATCGGCCGCCTGGGCGCTGGAAGGCGCCGGCATCGTCTGGGTCGGCTTGCGCCAGCGCCAGACCCTGGCCTGGGCCTTCGGCTTGCTGGTGCAGGCGGCCGCCTGGGCTTCCTTCCTCATCGCCATGCAGGAACTCGATGCGGCATCGGCCCTGCACGCCAACATCTGGCTCGGCTGCGCGCTGCTGGCCGCCGCCGCGCTGGTGATGGCCTACAGCTTCCGCCGCCACGGCAGCCCCCTGTACCCGGAATTCATGAGCAGCCTGTCCGTGCTGTTCCTGGCCGCCGCCACGGCCTGGCTGCTGGGCGGCATCTGGAGCGAAATCCTGCTGCGCACGGAGGCGGCCACCCAATTGAATCTGCTGACCGTCAGCGCCCTGGGCGTGGCGGCCCTGTTGGCCTGGCTGGCGCGGCGCGAACAATGGCATGCGCCGCGCGCCCTGCTGCTGGCCGTGCAGGTGCTGGCGGGCCTGGTGCTGCTCAGCCGCGCCAGCTGGGCCTGGGACCAGCACCCGGCCAATCTGTTTGACGGCTCCTTCCTCAGCGCCCTGCTGCTGGGCGCCGCCGCCTTTGCCAGCGCCTGGTTCACCGAGCGGCGCGCGCGCGGCGGCGACGCGCTGCCGGCCCTGGCAGCGCGCCCTCTGCTGGTCTGGAGCGGCTTGCTGTGGTTTGCCGCCATCCTCGTGCCATGCACCAGCTGGCTGCTGCGCCTGATCGATGGCGACTTGCGCATGCAGCCGCACGCGGGCGAACACTGGCTGGCGCTGTACCTGATTGCCGTCAGCGTGACGACGCCCGTGTTGGCGCTGCTGGCGCGGCGCCTGGCGTGGCCGCAGCTGCGCTGGTTCAGCGTGGCAGCGTGGATCGGCCTGGGCCTGTGGAGCGCCAACCTGCTGCTGGCGCTGTACTTGCGCGACTACCTGCCCACGGGCCTGTCCTGGCTGGCCCTGGCGGCCGCCCTGGCTGCCGGCGAATATCTGCTGCTGGCCTGGCCCAAGGCCGGCTGGCAACTCGACGTGCGCGCGCTGCGCCTGTTGCATACCGTCCGCACGGCGGCGCCGTGGCTGATGCTGTGGCCGGTCGGCGCCATGCACGTCAACGCCTGGCTGGCGCGCCATGAAGACGGCGTCAGCCCCGCCTGGGCCCGTTATTTGCCGGCCTGGGCCATGATGCTGGCGCTGGCCTGGCTGATCCGCCGCTGCCGCGCGACAGCCTGGCCCGTGGCGCCGCTTGCCGCGTGGTACCAGCGCTATCTGATACCGCTGGGGGCGGCCTGGTCGCTGCTGCTGATCGCCGCGTGGAACGTCTTCGACGATGGCGCCATGGCGCCCCTGCCCTATCTGCCGCTGCTCAATCCGCTGGACCTGAGCACGGGCTTCGCCATCCTGCTGGCCATCGCCAGCTACCGCCTGCTGCCGGCGGGCCAGTTGCCGCTGCCCGCACTGTGGCAGGCGCGCTTGCCCGTCGTCGCCGCCTGCAGCGTGTATGCCTGGTTCAACCTGATGCTGCTGCGCACGGTCTCGCACTACCTGGGCGTGCCATACACCTTCGACGCCATGCTGGCTTCGCAGTTCGTGCAGGCGATGCTGTCGCTGGTGTGGAGCATCACGGCGCTGCTGCTGATGCGCCATGCGGCCCGCCACCAGCGGCGCCAGCAGTGGAGCCTTGGCGCCGTGCTGCTGGGGCTGGTCGTCTTGAAACTGTTCCTGATCGACCTGTCGAACGTGGGCGGCATCGAGCGCATCGTGTCCTTCGTGGGCGTCGGTTTGCTGATGGTCCTGATCGGCTACCTGGCGCCCTTCCCCAAGGCTGCCGCGCCGGTGCCAGCCGAACCGCAACAAGGAACCGCATGAAAACCACACTCATGGTCGGCATCGCGTTAATGGCAGGCGCCGCGCTGGCCGCGCCGTCCCAGGACAGGCCGCAGGACTACGGCTGGAGCATGCCGGTGACCGTGGCGGCCGGCGCGGGCATCGTCAAGCTCACATTGCCCAGAGAAGTCTACCTGCATGCCAGCTCGCCCAGCCTGGCCGACGTGCGGCTGTTCGATGGCGACGGCAAGCGCCTGGCCTATGCCATCGGTGCGCCGCCTGCGCAATCGGCGACGCAGCGGACAGCCATTCCAGCCCGCATTTTCCCCGTGACGGGCGCACCGGCAACTGGCGACGGCTTGCAAGGCATCGACATCCGTATGGCGGAAGATGGCCGCTTGCTATCGGTCAGCACCCGCGCCGGCGCGGCAACCCGGACGACGGCGCTGCAAGCGCTGATCCTGGACCTGGGCAAGCAAGCGCCAGACAAGCGCATCGCCGCCTTGCGCTTCACGCCACCAGAGCGCACGGATAATTACAGTGCACAAGTGCTGCTGGAAGTGAGCGACGACCTGAAGCAATGGGATGCGATCGGCACCACCACCTTGAATTGGCTCAGCAACAGCGACACGCAAACCCTGGCCAACGACAGCATTGCCTTTGCGCCGCGCGCTTTCCGCTACGCGCGCCTGAGCTGGCAGGAAGGCCAGCCGCTGGTGTTTGCAGCGATTGCCGCGCAAGCCGTCAGCGAAACCGAGGCGGCGCCGCCACGCGCGAGCATCGTGCTGCGAGGTGTTCCAGGCAAACTTGCCGGCGAGTGGGCGTATGCCACGCCGATCGCCATTCCCGCCGACAGCATTGCGCTGCAATTCATGGAGAGCAACGTGGTGCTGCCCGTCACACTGGGCGTGTATCGCCAGAGTACTCATGTGCCGCAGCGCCGGCTGTCCCTGCACCGGCAAACGCGGCCGGCAAATGGCGAATATTTTGAGCCGCTGCTGAGCACCAGCTTTTACCGCATCAGCGAGGCTGGCAAGGAACGCGTCTCCGGCGACCTGACCATGCCGGTGGTGCAGACCACGCAATGGGTGCTACGGCCCGAGTCGCAAAGTACGGCGATGCCGGCCAGCGTGCCGCTGTTGCGCCTGGGCTGGACGCCGGATACGCTGGTGTTCCTGGCCGGCGGCAAGGGGCCATATCACCTGGTGTTCGGAAAAGTCGACGCGCAACCGGTGGCGCAGCCGCTGTCACAGGTGGCGCCCGGCTATCGCGACGGCGAATTGCAGGCGCTGCCGATTGCCACAGTGGGCGCGTTGACGGCGCGCGCTGGCGCAAGCGACGCCGCGCCAGCATCGGCTCACACCGGTGCGCCATGGCGCCTGGCCGCGCTGTGGGCCGCGCTCTTGCTGGGCGTGGCCGTGCTGGGCTTTTTCGCCTGGCGTTTGCTGACGCAGATGAAAGAGGAACAAGGCAGTAGCGACAAGCAGGAACATTAACGGCTTGGCCGCAATATCGCTGCCTCACTGCCGCAGCAACGCCTTGAACGTCTGCGGCATCCACGGTCGTGCTGCCAGCATGAAACTGATGGCCAGACGCTCATCGCCAGGCAGGCGCGCGTCTTCCTGGTGCTGCTGCGAAAACTCCACCGCCACCTGCTTCAATCGCTCGAGCAAGGCCGCCGTGGATTTCTTCGACAGCATCACATTCACCAGGCGCAGCAGTTCCGTTTCGCCATCGAATTGCGAATTCAAATAATCGCCATACGCTTCCTTCTTGAAATACGTGTGGATGGGACCGTTCGGTATCCAGGCAAACGTGCGCGCCACCAGCAGTTTGACCCGGTTATTCGGCAGCAGTTCCAGAAAACCGATCTTGTCGAGGCGCAGCAGGTATTTCACGGCTTGCGCCTCGCTGATGTCGTAGATGGCGACGATCTGCTCCAGCGGCAGCAGGTTCAGGGCGGACACGGCCACCACGAACAGCCTGGTGTCGTCGATGATTTCCTTTTCCTGCGCATATGTCAGCCCCGTGATCAGCGTGGGTGCCGCATGCGCCGCCTGCACGGCCAGCGCCAGCTGCTGGAAATCGCTGCCGACGGCCACCAGGATCTGGTCCAGCCGCTGCAGGGTGAATTGCTTCTGCGAAAACATCCGCTTGACGCTGGCTTCGGACACGCCGATGCGCTGGGCCAGTTCGGCGTACGTGACGGAACGCGCTTTCAACAGGCGTTTCAAGGCCTCGATCAGGGCGTGGGTTTGCGGCATGCACTTCCTTTATAAAAATGGCATTGCTTCGGCAAGCAAAAAAGTAGCGGAAAACGCTACCCGCAGTATGCCTGCCCGCTACGAGTAGCGTTTTCATTGACCAATTGCCCACAGTCTACAATGATGGCGTTGCCACTTGGCACACTTGAAGGAGAAACACATGAAACGCCTGCTGCCCCTCTGCCTGTCCCTGTCGCTGTTGACGCTTTCCGTGGCCGCTCCCGGCCTGGCGCACGCCGCCGCTTCCGAGAATCTGTCGAAAGGCTCGCAAAACCTCAGTCAGGGTTCGGCCGTCGTCGTCGCCGGCTCGCTGTCGATGCTCGTCGCGTCCGGCCAGGTGGTCATCGCCAGCGTGGAAACCGTGGGCGAAGGCATCGTCATCGTGCTGAAGGGCGCGTCCGAAGCGGGTGGCGCCTCCATCCAGATGAGCACGCAGGCAGCCAAGGGCCTGTCGCTGGCCGCCGGCACCGTGGTCAGTGTGGCGGCGCTGTCCACCGGCCACATGCTGGTCATGTCCGGCAAGGCCATCGCCTTCATCCCGAACGAACTGGGCAAGGCACTGCTGCACCATTCCAAAGTGTAAATCACCATGAAAAACCTGACTTCCATGAAACATCTGCTCGCCACAGCCCTGCTGTGCGCCGCCACCGTGGCGCCGCTGGCCCAGGCCGCCAATTCCGATACCACCAACGCCTCCGACAATGCCAGCATGGCGTCGGCCATCGTGCTGGTCGGCTCCATGTCGGTGCTGGCCGCCGCCGGTGAAATCGTCATCGACAAGGTGGAAGACGTGGCCGACGGCAGCGTCCTCGTGCTGAAAAGCACGGCCAGAGGCAGCGCGCAAGCGGCCACGGCCTCCGTCAAGCTGAGCCAGCAAGCCACGCAAGGCCTGTCGCTGGCGGCCGGCACGGTAGTCGACGTCGTGGCCGTCTCGACGGGCCATATGCTGATGCTGTCGGGCAAGGCCATCGCCTACCTGCCGAATGCGGCCGGCAAAGCCATCCTCCACCATTCGAAAGCGTAAACCATGAAACGCCTGACTGTCATCGTCCTCAGCCTGGCCCTGGCCGGCGCCGCCCACGCGGGGCGCTCGTGCGAGGAAAAGCCGACCGACGCGACCACCCTCGTCAAGTCGATGGACCTGGCGCAGAAGACCCTGCAGGCGCTCGACGCCTCGGGCGCGCAAGTGGCGCTGGTGGCGCGCGCCGGCCAGGATCTGTCGAAATACAATGTGCGCTATTCGCACATGGCGCTGGCCTGGCGCGACCATCCGAAGGGCCGCTGGCTGGTGGTGCATGAGCTCAATGAATGCGGCACGGCGCAATCGTCGCTGTACAACGAGGGATTGGGCAATTTCTTCATGGATGACGTGTTCATGTATGAAACCCTGATCCTGATTCCAGGCCAGGATACGCAGCAGCAACTGGCGCGCCTGCTGGCCAGCAACACGCCCAAGCGCCTGCATGAGGCGCACTACAATATGCTGGCCTACCCGTTTTCCACCAAGTACCAGAACTCGAATCAATGGGTGCTGGAAACCCTGGCCGCTGCCAGCAATGAACCTGGCAAGATCGAGACGCGCGCCGAAGCGCAAGGCTGGCTGCGCGGCGCCAGCTACGCGCCGCAAACGCTCAGCATCCCCGCCGCCACGCGCCTGGGCGCGCGCATGTTCCGCGCCAATATTGCCTTTGACGATCACCCGTTCGAGCGCCGCATGACGCGCCAGATCGACGTCGTCACCGTCGACTCCATCACCCGCTTCATGCGCCAGCGCGAACCGCAGGTACAGGAAATCGTCGTGCGGGGCAATTAGTCCGGCACCATCAAGACCGGCGCGTGCGCCAGCGGCGCCGCGCTGCACAGCACGATGGACAGCTCGGCATGGGGCAAGGTCACGCAGCTTGCCGCATCCATGCCCAGCTTGTAGCGCGCCTCCGCCTCGCTCCAGCGCCGGTAAAACGCCGCCAGCCGCGCTTCAAGCGCCATGCCTTCCAGCTCGGCGACCACCTCCGCGCCAAACGCCTGCCGCGCCAGCGCCAATACGTCGCGCCGTGGGTCGCACACTTCAATATCGAGCCCCAGCGGCGCAGTACGGCTCAGCGCACAGGCGACCCAGTGTCCACTGTGGGAAATGCTGAAATGCGCGCCCCCCTCGGGCGACAGCAGCAACGGCGCCTGGCCCGGCCGTTCTTCCAGCACGATGGCCGGCGGCGGCAAGTCCAGCAATGTCCCCATCGCCACGCGCAGCAAGGCGCGCCCCAGCAGGAACTGGCGCCGGCGCAGCGGCCGCGCAAAGCGCGCGTAACGGGCCGTTTCCGCCGCCCCCAGCCACGCTTCATACTGGCCAAGCTGCGCGGCGTCAATGCCGCGGGAATCGAGCAGCCAGATGCTGGCACCGGTGGCAGAGGTGGTTGAGGTCATGGACGTGTGTGGATACGCAAAGGCGCAGTCTGCCATAAATCGCCGGCGCCGGTCCGGCAAAAAAAATGGCAGCGCGGTTGCCCGTCGCTGCCAGTGTGTCGAGCGCCTTGCCGGCGCTTGCGCGCCGCCGGTCTGCCCTGCTGCTTACTTAGCGTCTTTCAACTTCACGAACTCGCCCTTCAATGCCACGCCCGTCATCATCGTGCCTTCATGGCACTCGAATTCCGTGGTGCTGGAATTTTCGACATTCTTGTAGTTGCTGACGATATTGACGACCGCATCGGCGCCCACCGACTGCGCGCGCTTTTGCAGCGCCAGCATGGCCGACAGGAAAGCCCAGTTGCACGACGTTTCCGCCGACTTGCCGACGCCATTGGTCTTCTGGCTGGTCTTGTCGCTGCTGATGCGCGTGGCGATCGGCGGCGTCGGCTGGTCGCCGAAAAAGAACTGCACGCCATCGCCAAGGCGGCCTTGCGCGTCGTTGGCGGCCATCGCACCGGCGATCGACATCATGTGCTTGTTGTCCGCCGCTTGCGCAGGCAAGGCGGTCGCCAGTGCCGCCGTCATGGCGGCCAGGATCATCATTGTTTTCATGCTGTTTTCCTTGAAAGATAAAGTCATAGTACAAAAGGAGCCATGTGCGCCGCTTGCGTCGGCACAAGCAGGCATCATGGCCGGTAACGCTTGAAAATCAGCGACGTGTTGATGCCGCCGAAGGCAAAATTATTCGACATCACATACTCGCACTCGATCGCCCGGCCTTCGCCGGCGATGTAATCGAGCGGCGCGCATTGCGGGTCGACCTGCTGCAGGTTGATGGTGGGGGCGAACCAGCCTTCGCGCATCATCTCGATGCTGATCCACGCTTCCAGCGCGCCGCAGGCGCCCAGGGTGTGGCCCATGTAGCTTTTCAGCGAACTGATAGGAGTGCGGTCGCCAAACACCTCGAACGTGGCTTGCGACTCGGCGATATCGCCCTGCTGCGTGCCCGTGCCGTGCGCGTTGATGTAGCCGATATCGGACGGCTGCAGTCCCGCGTCGGCCAGCGCCAGCAGCATCGCCTGGCGCATGGTGGCGGAATTCGGCTGGGTCACGTGGCAGCCATCGCTGTTGGTGCCGAAGCCCACCAGTTCCGCGTGGATGGCCGCGCCGCGCGCCTGCGCATGTTCGAATTCTTCGAGGATCAGGCAACCGGCGCCCTCGCCGATGACCAGGCCGTCGCGGCTGGCGTCGAACGGGCGCGGCGTCGTATGGCCTGCGTCATTGCGCGTGCTGGTGGCGAACAGGGTGTCGAAGACCGCCGCCTCGGTGGCGCACAGCTCCTCGGCGCCGCCGGCGATCATCGCCAGCTGCTTGCCGCCGGCGATCGCCTCGTAGGCGTAGCCGATGCCCTGGCTGCCCGAAGTGCAGGCGCTCGAGGTGGTGATGACGCGGCCCGTGACGCCAAAGAACACGCCTATGTTGACGGGCGCCGTGTGCGCCATCATCTTGATGTAGGTGGTGGCGTTGATGCCCTTGGTGGTGCGCTCTTCCATCATGCGGCCAAAGTCGCCGATGGCGCTGGGCGTGCCGGCCGACGAGCCGAAGGAAATGCCCATGTCGCCGCTCTTGAGCAGTGGATGCCCGGCCAGGCCAGCATGCTCGAGCGCCAGTTCGCTGGCGCGCGTGGCCATCAGCGCGATGCGTCCCATGCTGCGCACGGCCTTGCGGTTGTAGCGGTCCGTCAGCGCGAACGGCGCGGCCGGCGCGCCCAGCTGCGTGTTCAAGCCTTCGTAATCGGCCCATTCGCCCATGCGCACGACGGCGTTGCGGTACTCGCCCAGGCGCTGGCGGATGGTCTGCCAGTCGTTGCCGATCGGGCTGATGCCGGCCATGCCGGTCACGACTACCCGCCGGCTCATGCCATGCCTCCGTTCACGGAAATGACCTGGCGCGTGATGTAGCCCGCCTCCTCGCCGACGAGGAAACTGACGGCGGCCGCCACCTCTTCCGGCGTGCCGACGCGGCGCGCGGGGATCATCTTCAGCGCTTCGTCGAGCGGCACGTCGCTGATCATGTCCGTCTCGATCAAGCCCGGCGCCACGCAGTTGACGGTGATGGCGCGCTTGGCCAGCTCCAGCGCCAGCGCCTTGGTGGCGCCGATGATGCCGGCCTTGGCCGCGCTGTAATTGACTTGGCCCCGGTTGCCGATCAGGCCCGAGACGGAGGCCATGGTGACGATGCGCCCGGGCTTGCGGCGCTGTACCATCGGCATCACCAATGGGTTGAGCACATTGTAGAAACCGTCGAGGTTCGTTTGCAGGACGATGTCCCAGTCCTCGCCCGACATGGCGGGAAACGCATTGTCGCGCGCCACGCCGGCGTTGCAGACGACGCCGTAATAGCAGCCATGTTCGGCGATGTCCGCTTCCAGCGCGGCGGCTGCCGCGGCACGGTCGCCGATATCGAATTGCAGCACGCGCGCCGCGCGTCCCAGCGCCTGCACCTGCTGCGCCACCGCGTCGGCCTCGCCGCGCGCGCTGCGGCAATGCAGCACCACGTCAAACCCGTCGCGCGCCAGCCGCAAGGCGATGGCCTTGCCGATGCCGCGCGACGACCCCGTCACCAATACACTTTTACTCATGCTGCGCTCCATTCATACTCTCCTGCAGAAATTGCTTTGCATCCTCGGGCTGGAATACCGTAATCGTCGCTTGCGCCAGCACGGCGCCCGCCATCTCGATACGGCACTCGAACGCGCCCAGTCCATTCTCGCCCTGCAAGGCCTGTTGTACCTGCACCTGCAACACGCTGCCGCCCACAAACAGGGGCACCTGCGCCTCGTAGCGCCGCGCCCCCAGCAAAAAACCGATCTTCACGGGCGCCCCGGCCTGGCGCGCCAGGTAGCCCGCATGCGCGGCGATCGCCTGCGCCATGTATTCGATGCCGACCCAGCTGCCCACGCCGGCCGACGGCGCGTCATAAAACACGCTGCCGGCATGGATGGCCACTTCGGCGCACAGGTTTTCGGCATCGGCCGACACCACCCGGTCGAGCAGCACCATGGCGCCGGAATGGGGCACCAGCTCGCGGATATCCGGAAAACTCATGCTCCCCTCCCGAACAGCAGGGCGGCGTTCGAGCCGCCGAAGGCAAACGAATTGCTCAGCGCCCAGTCGAGCGGGCGCCCCAGGCGCGCGCCGGGCAAGGCCAGGCGCAGCGGCGGCAGGGACTCGTCGGGCACGCCATCCCACAGGTGCGGCGGCAGCAGCCCCTCGGCGTTATCGTCCTGCATCGCCAGCCAGCACAGCGCGGCCTCGATGGCCGCCGCCGCGCCCAGCGCGTGGCCCGTCAGCGGCTTGGTGGAACTGGCCATCGCCGTGGCGCCGAACAGGTCGGACACCACGCGCGCTTCCATCGCATCGTTCTGCGGCGTGGCCGTGCCGTGCAGGTTCACATAATCGACTTGCGACGCCGCGATGCCCGCGCGCGCCAATGCCTGGGCGATGGCCAGCCGCGCGCCGCCGCCTTCGGGATCGGGCGCCGACATATGATGGCCGTCGGACGATTCGCCCCAGCCGCGCAAGGCCACGGTGGCCGGCTGCGCCGTCATCAGGAACAGGGCCGCCCCCTCGCCGATATTGATGCCGTCGCGGTTCGCGCCCAGCGGATTGCAGCGCCGTTCACTGACGGATGCCAGCGCGGAAAATCCGGCCACGGTAAAACCGCACAGGGTATCGACGCCGCCCGTCAGCACGGCGTCGCACAGGCCCATGCGGATCAGGCGCGCCGCGCTGGCCATCGCCTTCGCGCCCGACGAACAGGCGCTCGAATGCACGAGCGACGGGCCGTCGATGCCCAGTTCATCGGCCAGCATCAGCGCCGGCGACGCCATCTCCTGCTGCCCGTAGTGGAAGGTATCCGGCAAGCCGTCTCCCGCCACGTGCCGGCCGATCGCGCCTTCCGTTTCGGCGATGCCCGAGGTGCTGGTGCCGATCACCACGGCCACCCGGTCCGCGCCGTAGCGGGCGATGGCCTGCTCCACGGCCGGGCGGATCTGCGCCAGCGCGGCCAGCGCCATGCGGTTGTTGCGGCTGCGCGCGGCGATGCCGTGCCGCGCCACCGATGGCAAGGCCGCATCGACCACGCCCAGCGGCAGCACTCTTCCCGGCGTATGGGTATCGACGGGCACCACGCCGCTGTGCGCGGCGAACAGGCGCGCGCGCACTTCGGCGCGGCTGGCGCCCAGCGCGCAGACGACGCCGCAGTCATTCAAATACACGGTCAAGCCAGGCATTCAGCTTCCTTCCGGGGCGTTCTGTATCGTCAGACGATAGCGGTAGCGCAGGTTGTCGAGCACCACCGTGCCGCTCCAGCGCGGCATGCCGCTGTAATCGATCACGGTCACCGCTTCGTCATGCAGGAACAGCGTGCGGCGCAAGCCGCTGTCCTCGATGCGCCAGCCGGCCGGCAAGGCCTGTGCGATCGCTTCGCGCGGCCACAGGGTCAGCTGCATGTCTTCCAGCACGTCTTCGGCGCGCACCTGCGCCGGCAGCATCAGGTGGCGCCACGATGTCATCTCCTTGCCGTCGTAATGCAGCGACAGCACGCGCTGGCCGAATGCCAGGCCCACCAGGTCGAGGTGCGACGGTTCCACTTCCAGCGCCGCATCGAGTTCGTCGATGCGCCCTGCCCGTTCGACGACCAGGTGCTGCTGTACGCTGACCGTGGCGGCCAGCGCCGCCGGCGCCAGCTTCAGCCCCAGGCGCGCCGGTGCCGGCGGGGGGGCGCTGGCGCAGCCGGCCAGTGCCAGCAGCAGCGCCGGCGCCCATCGTTGACAGTGCAAAAACATCAGATTTCTCCTGCGGCATCGGCCGCGCTACGGTTGTCGGCTTCGGCAAAGCATGGCGACAGCAGCCACACGAGCGCCGTGCCGATCAGCATGGTCAGGCCAAACGCCTGCAATGCCGCCGTCTTGCTCAGGGCCAGCAAGCCGAAAGACAGAATGGTGTTGGCCGCCGACAGGCCCACGGCCAGCCACGGCGTGTTGTTGCGGCGGTCCGGATGCTCCTGCATGAAGATGCCGTAATCGACGCCGACGCCGAGCAGCAGCATCAGCGCCAGCACGTGGAACAGCTGCAGCGGCAGACCCAGGTAGCCCAGCAGGGCCAGGGCCGCCACGCTGGCCAGGGCCGTGGGCGCCAGCACGCGCCAGGTGCGGCGCCGGTAACGCGGCAGCAGCAAGCCGAAGACCACCAGATAGGCGCCCAGCACGACGGCGCCCATGTAGACGCGGTAGCGGCCAAGCACCGAGGAAATCTCGGCCACCTTGTCGACCCACTGCACGCCGGGCAAGCCGTCAGCCGCCCGCGCCAGCAGCGGAATGGCCGCATACTGCATGCCGCGCAGGGCGACGATGGAGGCATGGCCGCCTTCCACCTTGCCCAGCCACAGGTGGCGCCACGGCTCGCTGGCCGGCACGTCCAGGAAGGCGTCTATCGACAGCGGCGCCCCCGCCTGCGCCAGCTGCGCGCGCACCTTGCCGGCCCATTCTGGTCCTTCATCGACCGATTGCGCCAGCAGGTCGAGCGCGGCGCCCGGCTGCAAAATGGCGGCATCGAGCAGCGCGCGGCGCGCCGCCTGCGTCTGCAGCGACGGCACCCAGTTCGACATGGCCTGGTAGCCGCTGATATGCTTTTGCGCGATCAGCGGCAGCAGCCGCTGTTTCAGCGCTTCCTCGCGCTGCAGCACGGCTTCCGCGCTATCGCCGCGCACCAGGTAAAACTGCACCGGCGTGGGCGCATCGAGCAATTTGCTCAGCTTCATCTGGTCGCGTATCAGGTGCGCGGGCGGCGTTTGCAGCAAACGGATATCGTCGTTGACGCCGAGGCGGCTGATGCCAAAGACCGCGAACAGGATGAACAACACGCCGCCAATCAGGGTGGCGCGGTTGGCGCGCAGCAGCGGCCAGCGCGCGCGCGCGGCGCCATAGCGTTCGACCAGGGCGCCGCTCTTCAGGGTGCCGCCGTTGATCAGTGCGGGGAACCAGAAGACCACCGTCAGCCAGGCAAACACCAGGCCGAGGGCGGAGAACACGGCCATGTGGCGCAGGCCGGGGAATGGCGTCAGGGCCAGCCCCATGTAGCCGATGACGGCCGCCAGCAGGGTCAAGCCCAGGCCAGGCAGCAGCCGGCGCAGCAAGGTGCGCGAATCGAGGGCGGGGTCGGCGCCCAGGCGGTTGCACAGGAAGTAAATGCCGTAGTCCTGCGCCACGCCGATCAGGCTGGCGCCGAACACCAATGTCATCAAATGTATCTTGCCAAACAGCAGCCAGCATACGGACAGGGAACCGAGGCAGCCGATGCCGATCGACAGCAGGATCAGCGAAATCGGCTTGATCGAGCGGAAGGTCAGCCACGTCAGCAGGATGATGCCGGCCAGCGAACCGAGGCCGATGGTCGACATTTCCCCTGCCGCCTGGCTGCTGGCGGCGGCCGCGTGCAGGATCACGCCGGCGCTGATGATTTCCACGCCGGGCACGGCCAGCCGCGCCGCCGCTTCGGCCTGCGCCAGCAGCGGCAGCACGGTTTCCTGCGCCCCCAGCGAAAAGGCCGGCACGCTCAGGGTCATCGGCAGCAGCACATACTGGCGTGCGCCGTCGGCAACGAACAGGTGGCCGTCGCGCGGACGCACGGGCGTTTCCTGCGCACGCTCCTGCACCCAGCCGCCGAACAGGCCAAACGGATCGTCCTGCCAGGCGCCCAGCTTCGGCCCGCCGAACGGACTGTAGAGCTGGCTCAGCGCGGCGTCGCGCCAGAACGCGGGCGCTTCCTGGCGCAGCTGCGTTTCCTGCGGCGCCGTCAGCAAGGTCAAGCGATGCTGCTGGAACAGCGCCAGCCAGTCGTTCTGCGTCTGCTCGTCGAGCGGCGTGGACTGGAACAGGCCAGCATGGCGTGCCAGCACGGCGCCGTAGGCGTCGGCCGCGCGCTTCGCATCGCTCCACTCGGCGGCGCCGACCAGCACCACCACGCGCTGCTGCGCCGCGTCGACCATGTGCGTAAACGATGCCTGCAGCACCGGGTCGCGCTCCTGCACCGGCAGCAAGGCGAGAATGTCGGTATCGGGCACGATGCGCTTGCCCAGCCAAAGATAGGCGTTATGCGCGAGCAGCAGCGCCACCACCAGCGCCCAGGCGATGGCGAGCAGGCGTCCGGCATTGCGGCCGCGGTTCGTCAGGGAAGTCAAAACAGGGCCGCCTCTTGTGGCGTGATGGCGGCCGGTCCCGTTTCAATCGCCGAGAACACGATGCTGGTGCGGTCGCCGCTCGCCTCGCTGATGCTGATGTTTTTCACGAATGCGCCGCCATCGAGGCGGATGCTGCCGATCGCCTTGGCCAGCGCCGGCTGGCGTGCCTTCAGCGCTACCTGCCAGGTGCCGCCATCGATGCTGCCATCCACTTCAAACAGGGTGTCGAGCTGCGCCAGGTCGCCGGCCAGCAGCGAAAACAGCACGCTGTTGATCATCTTGACCACCGGCTCCGTCTTCGCATCGAGGCGCATGGCCACGCGCTCGCCCTGGAAATGCACGATCTCGTCGCGCGTCAGGCGCAGGGTATTCGGAAACGGCTGCAAGGTGCGCCACAGCACGCCCTTGCCGGCCACCACGCAAAAGCGGCCATTCGACGCCAGCGCCTTCTTCATGCCCGCCAGCTGCTTGCTCTGGTCAAAGCGGCCGCACAGCTGCTGCGGCTTGGCCAGCATGGCCTCGATCTTCGCCACGGGCGCGGCCGCATGCAGCGGCGCCATCGCCATCAGGCACAAACCCGCCAGCAGGACTTTGATATGTTTTTTCATACGGCCTTCAATCCCAATTTTTCAAACAGTATCGGCGGCGAGGCAAAGCACATCTCGCCGCTGGCGATGTCGACGGCCACCTGCGTCGTGCTGGCGCGGTTCAGGCGCTTGCCCGTCGCGCTGTCGCTGACCAGGTACTCGATCTTCAAGCGGTCTTCCCACTCCACCAGGTCGGCGCGCAAGGTCAGGCGCTGGCCGAACGTGGCGGGCGCCACATAGCGCAAATGCATGTCGATCACGGGCCAGGCATAGCCGGACGCCTTCATGTCGACATAGTTGTAGCCGATGCTGTCAAGCAGCGCGCAGCGCACCACTTCGAGGTATTTGACGTAGCGGCCATGCCAGACGATTTCCATCGGGTCCAGGTCGAAGAACTGCACCTGCATCTCCACTTCGGCATGCCAGCGGCTGGGCGTGGCCCTCTTGCCGCGCACCTTATGCGTCTCAGTCATTGCCGGCTCCGTACAACGGCCAGGCCTGGGCGCGCATGCGTTCGAGCAGCACGCGCAGCTCCGGATCGAGACGACGGTCTTCCTCGACGGGCGCGATATCGGCGGCCAGCGCCTCCAGCATCGCTGCCAGCGCCGCTTGCGGCGGCACGTCGGGATTGACCTTGCAGCGCAGCCAGACGCCCTGGCGCACCGTGATCAGCAGGGCCGCAGCCACCTGCTCGCACAGTTCCAGCACGCGCAGGCAGTCGCGCGCGGCGATGGTGCCCATGCTGACCTTGTCCTGGTTGTGGCATTCGGTCGAGCGCGAAAATACCGAGGCCGGCATGGTCAGTTTCAGCGCTTCGGCCGTCCAGGCGGAGGCGCTGATCTGCAGTGCCTTCAAGCCGTGGTTGATGGCCGCGCGCGGTCCCGTGGCGCCGGACAGGTTCGCCGGCAAGCCCTGGTTGTAGCGGCTGTCGACCAGCAAGGCCATCTGGCGGTCCAGCAAGTCGGCCAGGTTGGCCACCGTGTTCTTCATGCTGTCCATGGCGAAGGCGATATGGCCGCCGTAGAAATGGCCGCCATGCAGCACGCGCTCGCCTTCGGCGTCGATGATGGGATTGTCGTTGGCGCTGTTGAGCTCATTCTCGATGGACGAGCGCAGCCACGGCAAGGCGTCGGCCAGCACGCCAATCACGTGCGGCGCGCAGCGGATCGAATAGCGGTCCTGCAGGCGCTTGCCGTTGCGTTCCCAGGAATCGGTGGGCAAATCGGCGCGCAGCCAGGCCGCCACTTGCTGCATGCCCGGATGCGGCTTGACGGAAAACAGGGTTTCATCGAAGTGATGCGCATTGCCGTCGAGCGCGAACGAGGCCATGGCCGTGATGCGCGTCGTCAGGCGCGTCAGGTATTCGGCACGCTCATACGCCAGGCAGGCCAGCGCCGTCATGACGGCCGTGCCGTTCATGATCGCCAGGCCTTCCTTTGGCCGCAGGCGCAGCGGCGTGATGCCCGCTTCGCGCAGCGCCTGCTCCGCCGGCACCTGTACGCCGTCGCGCCACACTTCGCGCTCGCCGCACAGCACCGCCGCCAGGTAGGACAGGGGCGTCAGGTCGCCGCTGGCGCCGACCGACCCTTCCGATGGAATCAGCGGCAGCAGGCCGGCGTCGAGCAGGCGCGCGATCTGCGCCAGCAGTTCCACGCTGACGCCGGAAAATCCTTTACTCAGCGACGCCAGGCGCGTAGCCATGATGGCGCGCGTCTGCGCCGGCGTGAAGAATTCACCGAGGCCGCAGCCGTGATAGGTGTACAGGTGGTGCGGCAGCTCGGCCACCAGTTCCGGCGGCACGGTCACCGTGCACGAATCGCCGTAGCCGGTGGTCACGCCATAGATGGTGCCATCCTCGCGCAGCAGGCGGTCGAGGAAATCGGCGCCGCGCGCGATTGCCGCGCGAAAGACCGGGTCGCTGGAGAGTTCGGCGCTGGCCCGGCCATGCGCGATATCGGTAATGTCTTCGATGCGCAGGCGCTCGCGGTCGAAGCGGACGGCGCGCCGGGTGTTTTTCAGGTCAGCGAGGTGCATCGGGAGTATCCAGTCTTGAAGTATCGGGGAGTTGCCAAAAATCGTAAAAATTGAACCATTCCAGCGGCGCGCGCAGGCAGTGGTGCTGCAGCCGCGCCGCGTAGGCGGCGGCCAGTTCGTCCAGCATGGGCTCGCGCGATTTGCGCGGCAAATGCAAGGACTCGCGGAACAGTTCGAAATGAATTTCCGAGCGCTGGCCGATGCGCATCGAAAACAGCAAATACACGGGGCATTGCAGCACGCTGGCCAGCACATACGGGCCGACCGGGAATGCGGCCGCCTGCCCCAGGAACGGCGCCACGGCCACGCGCGGCTGGGGCGAGACGGGAATGCGGTCACCGGCGATCACCACGAACTCGCCCTGCGCCACTTTCTCGGCCAGCAGCATGGCCGTGGCCGGCGTGATTTCCGTCACCTGCATCAGATTGAGCTGGCTGTCGGGGTTCAGGCGCTCCAGCATGCGGTTGAACGCCTGCGCGTGGCGCGTGTGCACGAGCACCGTCAGCTTCAGGCGCGCATTGCGCTGCGACAGCACGCGGCACAGATCGAGGTTGCCCAGGTGGGCGCACACCAGCAAGGCGCCGCGCCCCTCATCCAGACAGCGATTCACGCCGCCTTCGCCATCGACGCCGTGCAGGCTCACGCTGCGCGTGTCGTACAGCCCGCCCCACAGCAGCATCTTGTCGAGGATGGTTTCCGCAAACGCGGCAAAATGCCGCAGCACGCTCAGATTCGCCGGGCCGCCGCAGGCCGCGACGCGCTGCAGATACGCACGCGAGACGCGGCGCGCGCGGGCATGCGTCAGCACGTACCAGGCCAGCACCGGGTAGAGCACGATGCGAAATGGCCAGCGGCCGAAGACGCGGCAGATCCAGAACAGCAGGCGCATGCCGGCCACGAAGCTGATTTCGTTGAAGCCGGACCAGTGTCCGCGCGGCTGGTGCGACGCCATCGTCATCGCGCGCGCCAGTGGCGTGCCAGCAGGCGCGGTGCGCGCCACAGCATGCCGAAGAACAGGCGCGCATGCATGCACGAAATCAGCACGTTGTCGCGCCACAGCTCGAAATGCGAGACGCCGTCGCTGGGATAGCCAACCTTCGTGGGCAGGTTCGCCATCTCCAGTCCATCCCAGTACAGGCGCACCAGCACGTCGGTGTCGAAATTCATGCGCTGACCCAGCTGACGCCTCTCTGCCAGCACCATGAAAGGCGCCAGCGGATAGACGCGGAAGCCGCACATGGAATCGCGGATCTGCAGCGAGAGGGTATTGATCCACACCCAGACATGCGTCGCATAGCGGCCGTAGTAGCGCGCCTTCGGCACCGAGGCGTCGTACACGGGATAGCCGACCACCACCGCCGTCGGCGTGGCCTGCGCCTGCGCCAGGAAGCGCGGCACATCGTCCGTCTCGTGCTGGCCGTCCGCGTCGATCTGCAGCGCATGGCTGTGGCCTTGCGCATGCGCGTGGCGGCAGCCCGTCAAGACCGCCCCGCCCTTGCCCTGGTTGCGCGCGTGGCGCAGCAGGGTCACGCGCGACGGATGCGCGGCGGCCAGCGCATCCAGGGTGCGCGCGCCGGCATCAAGGCTGCCGTCGTCGACGAGGATCAGCGGCACGCCGTGCGGCAGCAGGCGCTCCACCACGGCGCCGATTGCATGCTCATGGTTGAACACGGGGATCACGATGCAGGGATGAAAACGCACTTCAGTCACCACGGGCTCCGGCGCGGCCAAAGCGCAGCAGCGAGTGGCAATAGCCGATGCCGTCGCGCGTGGTCAGCAATTCCAGGCCGGCCTCCTGCGCCAGGCGGATATAGTCGGCGCTCTGGTAAATCTTGCTGTTACCGCTGGCCATGGCCGTGAAGTACGGCGACGTGTTGATCAGGCAGTAGGCGGCGATATCGTATTGCTGGCGGTCCCAGAAGGTGTCCATGATCAGCACCTGGCCGTTCGGCCCCAGCGCCTGCGCCACGCGGCGCAGGATGCTGGCGATGGCCGGCTCGGAAAAGCAGCTGAGGAATTGGCTCATCCAGATCAGGTCCATGCCGGGCGGCAGCGGCGCCGCGTCGTCAAGCAGGTCGCAGGCGTGCAAATGGGCCCGCTCGCGCACGCCAGCGTCACTCAGTGTCCGCTCGGCCACCGCCAGCTGGCGCTCGAGGTCGACCAGGTGCAGTTCCACGCCTGCATGGTAGGCCAGCGCCGCGCTGGCGAACTTGCCCGTATTGGCGCCGATATCCATGATGCGGCGCGGCGCCGTGGCGAAGACGTCCGGGAAAATCTCGGGGAACGAGGTGTCCGAATAATGGTGGTCGAAGGCGAACCAGCTGCCCTTGGCCGGTTCCGACAGCGCCGACAAGCCCTGGTACAAGGTTGGCCAGTCGCCCAGCGCGGCCAGCCCCAATGGCTGCTCGGCGTCAAGCGAGCGGTCGAGGTCGAACAATCCCTGGTAGCAGACGTCATGCATGAAGTCCAGGTTGACCTGGGTGATGCTGTCCGTCAGCATGCAAAAACCTACCTTGTCGAGCACATACGCGCCGTCGCGCAGCGATACGACGCCGGCCGACAGGCACGACTCCAGCGCCACTTTCAACGCATACTCGGTCCAGCGGCCGCTGGCAGCCATGTCGGCGATCGTCAGGCCGCTGTGGCCCGTGTCGGCCAGTGCCTGCAGCATGCCGCGTTTCCACGCATAGCGCACGCATTGAAAGACGACGGGGCCGAAAGCGATTTTTTGCGCCTCGAAACGGGCGGCAAAGGCGGTCTGGCGTTCGGGTGAGAATTTTTTATCTAACATGCGCTCGCTGCTGGAGTGGGTGTATCGGCGCCGCCACCGGGAACGGCAGCGGCATTCGGGTGAAACAGGATGCGGCCGCTGGCATGCTGGCCAGCGTCCGACAGATAGCGAAACTGCAGGCTGGCCTTGAGCGCGTCATATTCGAGCGCCAGCCGCACGGGACGGTCCGGCAGCACCGGCTGCTGGAATTTCAAGGCGTGCATGGCGCGGAAATGCGCGGGCATTTCCAGGTGCTGGCGCGCAAAGTGCAGCGCCCACTCCACCTGCACCACGCCAGGCAGCAAGGGCGCGTCCGTGAAATGGCCGTCGAAATAAAACAGGTTCGCGGGCACCCGCAGCTCGAGCAGCAGCCGTGGCGTCTCGCCCTCGGCCGAGCGCTCGAGCAGCTGCGCATGCGGCAGGCGCGGCGGCTTGTCCACCGGCGCCAGCAGGGCCAGCAGCAGCGCCTGCGTCGTCTTGCCCTGCGTATTGATGGGCAGTTGCTCCAGGTAGCGCCAGCGGCGCGGCAAGGCGACGGCGTCGACCTGGCCGCCCAGCGCCAGTTGCAGCCGGCGATTCAGGGCCAGCTTGCCTTCGGCATCGAGCAGCGCGCGGCCGGCGGCGCTGCAGACGATAAAGGCGGCCACCTTCTGGCGCTCGCCCGCCGGCGCGTCGCACAGCAGCACGCGCGCATCCGTCACCAGCGGCGTGGCCAGCAAGGCCGCCTCGATGGCGCTCAGCGAAATGCGTTTTTCCTCGATCTTCACGATGCGGTCGCTGCGCCCCAGCAGCTGGAAGCGCCCTGGCACCGTTTGCCGCGCGCGGTCCGCCAGGCCTAGCCAGCCATCATCGGCCAGGTGCGCCGAGCGCACTTCCAGCGCGCCGTCGTCCAGCAAACGCCAGTCCACGCCGGGAAAGCCCTGCCAGCTTTCGTCGTCAGGGCGCTCCGGCGCGCGCTGGCGCCAGGCCACGCCGCCCGTCTCCGAACTGCCATAGATTTCGCGCGGCACGCGGCCAAGCAGATTGCCCGCCGCCAGCGCGCTGTCCAGGGCCAGCGGACCGCCCGACGAAAACACGGCGCGCAGCTGTGCGCGCGCGCCGGACCAGTCGAGGTGTTCCGGCAGGCGCTTCAGGTGCGCGGGACTGGCGGCCAGCACGCACGGGCCGCGCGCCAGCAAGGCCGCCAGCTGCTCCGGATAATCCACGCTGTGCGCATGCACGGCGCGCCCGGCGGCCAGCGGCCACAACACCTTGAACAGCAAGCCGTAGATATGCTGGTGCGAGACGGTGGCGACGACGGCGGCGCCATCGGCGTGTTCGCCAAACAGCTGCTCCAGCGTGGCCACTTCGCTGGCCAGTTGCGAGAGTTTTTTCGGAATGGCCTGCGCCGCGCCCGTGCTGCCGGAGGTGTACACCACCAGCGCCGGAAAATCGTCGGCGAGCACTGTCCATGCGCGCTCGGCCAGGCTGTCCGCTGGCAGGGGCAACGGCGCATGCGCGGCCGGGAACTGCCCCAGAAAGCCATCCACGGACGCGGCCAGCGAAGCGCAGCTGGCCGGCAAGGTATCGGCCGTCAGCCAGATGGTCTTGCCCGCCTGCCAGGCGCCCAGCAAGGCGGCGCCAAACTCGATGCTGTCGTCCAGGTACAGGGCGAAATGGCGGCCTGCCTGGCGCTCCAGCAGATCGGCCCACGCCGCCATGCGCGCGGCAACATGCGCGTGATCGAGCATGGCGCCATCGCGCCAGCCGATTGGCATGGCTGGCGGGCGGCCATGCATGGCCAGCGCCAGGCGCGCCAGCGGGGAAATCGGCGAACGTGTTTCAGGCACGGGTACTTCCGGCAACGAGGATTCAGACATGGTGCAAACGCTTAAAACGCAGGCGGACGAGATACTCGCCGCCAAATAACAGGGCCATCAGGACATAGGCGATGACGCCCGTGCACAGCGACCAGACGGCTTCGCTGGCCCACAGCGCCGTGCCCAGCGCGATGCCGCCATTGACGATGAAGAAACCGCACCAGACCTGCGTCACGCGGCGCGTATAGCGCACGGCCGCGGGTGGAAAATCCTTCTCGCGCAGGCGCGCCAGGCGCTCCACCACCGACGGCGGCGCCCACAGGCTGTAGCCGAAGGTGGCCAGCAAGACGGCGTTGACGAGCACCGGATACAGTTTCAGCGGCAGCAGCAGGTTGCTCCACAGGGCGATGGCGGCCAGCAGCAGCGCGGCGGCCACCGACCAGCGCGCGGCGCGCTGCAGCTTCAGCGCGGGCAGGCGGCAGGCGGCGGCCAGCAACAGCAGCAGCGCCAGCCAGCGCGGCTCGACCTGGCCGTGACCGAACCAGATCGCCAGCGGATACAGCACGGTCAGCAGCAACGCGACGGCATTGAGCAGCACGCGTTATGCCGCCTGTTCCGTCGCCGACATCGCGCGCAGCGCCTCGACCACGTCGTCGATCGTGCGGATGGTCTTGAACACTTCCGGCTGCAGGCGCTTGCCCGTCAACTGCTTCAACTTGACCGCCAGGTCGACCGCGTCGATGCTGTCGATATCGAGTTCCGCATACAGATTCGACTGCGGCGTCAGCGCCGCCGGATCCAGCTCGAACATTTCAGCCAGCAGTTGGACTACCCACGCGTACAGTTCATCGCGGCTCATTGCGCTCATATCTACCATTTTGCTGCTCCTTACTTCTTTCTGTGAGTGTCAACCATGGCCGCCAGCGCCCGTACCGAGGCAAAGTGGCGGCGCGTATCGGCCGAATCGGCCGACAGGGAAATGCCGTATTTTTTTTGCAGGGCGACGCCCAGTTCCAGCGCATCGATCGAATCGAGTCCCAGGCCCTCGACAAACAGGGGCGCATCCGTATCGATATCGGCAGCGCTCATGTCTTCCAGTTGCAGCGCCTCGATGATCAGTTCCTTCACTTCTTGTTCAAGCATGTTGTTCCTGTTTCCCGCTAAAGTAATGTTGCAGATGAGTGGTCAAGGTGCGCGCCGCCATCACGTCGCTGGCGCCACCGCCGGTAAACTCGTCGATCGCCAGGTCGTCCTGCACGGCAATCTCGAAATGCGCGCGGCGGGCCGGCACGCGCCACCACGGCTCGCCCTTGCCCAGGGTCCTGGGCAGGCAGCGGATCAGCACGGGCGTCACGTCGCGGCGGCCGCGCACGGCGATATTCGCCGCGCCCCGCTTCAGCACCACCTCGCCGCTGCGTGGCGTGCGCGTGCCTTCCGGGAAAATGATCAGGTTGTTGCCGCGTGCCAGCGATGCCAGGCAAGCGTCCACCAGTTCGGCGCCGCCCGTATTGTTGATATAGCCTGCCGCGCGCACGGGACCACCCGTAAACGGGTTGTTCCACAAATCGGACTTGACGATGCAATCGGCCTGCCTAACATACGCCATCAGGAAAATCGTGTCGATCAGGGTCGGATGATTGGCCAGGATCAGCAAGCCGCCCCGCTCCAGCTTGTCGAGACCGCGCAAGTCGTAGCGCAGCACGCCGAGAAAACGCATCAATCCGATATAAAATCGGAAGCTCCAGCGGATGACGGCGCGCGCGCAGGCAATGCGCGTTTCGCGCCGCCATACCAGCAACTGCAACAAGGGGAACACCAGCACGCGCAACAGCAAGCCGCCCAGGCCAAAAGCGGCAAAACTGAATGCGGTCGCGATGGTGCGCCAGGCTACCGACAGGCCGGCGCGTACAGCCCCCAGCTTATGCATGGCGGCTCCAGCGCCAGGTCTGGCGGTTGGCCGCATGTTCGAACGCGCGGGCTTCGCCCAGCATGAAACGCAGCACGGCCAGGCTGCCGGGCATGGCATCGGCCGCCACCGGCAACGCGTCGTCGCTGCCGCGGGCGCGCCACGTCAGGCCAAAACCCGTGTGCGGGGCAGCCTCGGCCTGCAGCAGCCAGGCAAATGCATGCGGCTGCTCATGGCAATCTTCAAAGGCCTCGAATGGAAACGGCAAGGGACACTCCGCCAGCACCAGCAATACCTGCGCCGCGCCATCGGCCAGCAGGCTGCACGCCTCGATCACTGCGGCCTCGAGGCTGGCGGCACCGGCGGCGACAGCCAGCTGGTTCGCCGTATCGGCGCGGGCGATGGAAAACAGGCCGGCGCTGGCATTGTGCACGGCCATGCCGAACGCGGTCGGCGACAAGGGCTCGCCCTGGGCCAGCGCCGACAACAGTTCGACGGCGCGCGCCACCTCGCCATGGCGCGAGCAAAAGACCAACGGAATATCGCGCTGTTCGCCCAGGCAGGCGTACGCCACTTCGAGTGCCATCTTGCCCAGCTGGCCTGCGCGGCGGCGCAGCATCGGCGCCATCGCGCGCACACCAGGCTCGCCGGCGACGGCAATCGGTGCAACGGGCACGGTGCTTTGCGCCCACGCCTGCCACTGCTGCTGCGTTTCCAGGCCTGGCGCCCAGGCGGCATGTCTGACAATTGAAAAACGGACACCATCGGTGCGCATATGCATTTTCCTGAGTTCAAAAAAAGGGCGAACTCACGTCAAAACTGCGCAAAAAGCCCCGCCGGCGTTCTTTTCAAATTATAAACTAAGGAAGTCAAAATAACTAAAATAAATGGCCCTGCGGCAACTTTTTAAATGGGGAGCCTAAAACCCTGTTTTACGGAATACGCCGCCCCAGTTACTATTTGTAACATCCCATCTATTATCTTCCGAGGAAAAAAGCGTCGCTCGTCAGCAAACAAGCTGCATTCTCAAAAAAGAGGTTTTTTATCAACAATAAAAAGAAGCTCTCTTTTACGACCACAAGAGCGTTGTTTTTAGATAACACGCACAGCATGGCGCGGTGGCGCGGCAAACGCAGGCATCGGACGCCACCGGCCAGCGCGCCGTCTATACAAACTCCAAAAAAACTGGCATCCCCCATTCCCGCCACCCGGCATGCCACGATGCCCTCCACATATGTCAGCGAGGATTAAACCGGCTACGCTGCAGTAACAATATAGAGCGCTTGCTTTATGCCCACGGCCGCCAACAGATTCAACTTTGACGGCTCCACCTTCCCGCCATGGAGAAGAATGGAGCGATCGGCAATAGCAGCGGGGAAGAGGACCAGGATGAGCGTGCCTGGCTGGCTTGCCACTCTGTGCAACGGGCGCAGAAAGGCGGCGGCCGGCATCAGCATCAATACGCTGCTGAAGTCGGCGCCGGCCAGGTGGCGGGGAGCGGCATGCAGGAAATCGGGGCTGGAACGGCGGCCCGGGGCGACGCCGGTGAAGAACCGGCCCGCGCGCGCCATGCAGGCAGGCGCGGCAAGGCCATGGCGCGCAGGGCGCCCGTCGTGACGGCGGCGGCGCAGGTGCTTGGGGGGCGCCGGCCAGGCCGGCGCCCAGCCGTTAAAACACCCAGAGCTTATCGGCGGGCATATGCAGCCAGTACTTGCCCGCTTCCAGCTTGTGGCGCGAATACGCGCGCAGGCTGATGTTCTCGGCGCCGCCGCGCTCGAACAGGCATTCCCAGCGGTCGCCCAGGTACATGCAGGTCAGCAGCGGCAACTCGATGGCGTTGTCCACCGGGGTGGCGCTGATTTTCACTTCCTCGACGCGGATCATGGTAGTTACTTCGGTACCGACGTTGGCGCCGCGCGCCACGCCCTGCATGGCGGCGCCGTCGACCAGCAGGCGCACGGCGTTGCCGTCGCGCTGCACCACCTTGCCGGGCAGGCGGTTGTTACTGCCCATGAATTCCGCCGTGAACAGGGTATCGGGCGTTTCATACATGCTTTGCGGCGTGCCCTGCTGCTCGATCTTGCCGTTATTGAGCAGCAGGATGCGGTCGGAAATGGCCATCGCCTCGCCCTGGTCATGCGTCACCATCAGCGCGGACAGGCCCAGGCGCACGATCAGTTCGCGCAGGAACGCCCGCGCCTCCTCGCGCAGCTTGGCATCGAGGTTCGACAGCGGTTCGTCGAGCAGGATCACGGGCGGGTTGTACACCAGTGCCCGGGCGATCGCCACGCGCTGCTGCTGGCCGCCGGACAGCTGATGCGGATAGCGCTCGCCCAGATGTCCCAGGCCCAGCTGCGTCAGCACTTCCTTCACGCGCCCGGCGATATCGGCCGTGCCCATCTTGCGCAGCTTGAGGCCGTAGGCGACGTTGTCGAAGACGGTCTTGTGCGGCCACAGCGCGTACGACTGGAACACCAGGCCCAGGTTGCGCTGCTCGGCCGGCATCTCGAAGTGCTTCGCGCCGTCGTAGACATTGCGCTCGCCGATCTCGATGGTGCCCGCCTTCGGGCTTTCCAGTCCGGCCACGGCGCGCAGCAAGGTGGTCTTGCCGCTGCCCGAAGGCCCCAGCAAGGCGACCACTTCGCCTTTTTTCAGGTGCATCGAGACCCCCTTCAGGATGGGGTTGGCGGAGGCGCCGGTGCCATAGTCCAGGTGCAGTTCATTGACGGTCAGTTCATTCATGATCTTGTCTCAGTCTTTAATTAGTTATGTAACTTCACGCCAAAGCGCAGCGCGATGCCCAGGCCGATGGCCACCAGGGTGATGTTGATGAAGGACAGCGCCGCCACCAGGTCGGTCGAGCCGCCCGCCCACAGCGATACCAGCATGGCGCCGATCACTTCCGTGCCCGGCGACAGCAGGTACACGCCGGTCGAATATTCGCGCTCGAAGATCAGGAACACCATCAGCCAGGCGCCCAGCAAACCGTACTTGATCAGCGGCAGGGTGACGTCGCGCGTCACCTGGCCGCGGCTGGCGCCGACGGCGCGCGCCGCCTCTTCCAGTTCCGGCCCCACCTGCAGCAGCGCGGTGGAAATCAGGCGCATGCCATAGGCCATCCACACCACCGAATATGCGAGCCACAGGGCAAAGATGGTCGAACGCAGTTCGCGCAGCACGGGAATCACGTGACCGCTGAGCCACAGGGCGACGCCGTTGTCCATGCCTTTCAATATGCCGTCGAGCCAGGCCGGCACGAACAGGAACACCCACAGGAAGGACAGGCCGGCCAGCAGGCCCGGCACGGCGCGCGGCACCAGCACGCTGTAGTCGAGCAGGCGCGTGATGCCATCCTGCTTGCGGTGCATGGCCAGCGCGATGAAGCTGTAGCAGCCCACGGCCAGGGCGCCGCCGACGACGCCGATCAGGATGGTGTTGACGATGCCGCGCACCAGCGACGGCTGCTCGAAGATATCGCGGAAATGCTGCAGGGTCAGCACGTCGGCCAGGTGCACGCCCTCGCCCCAGTACTGCACGAACGAGCGCAGCACGATGCCCGTCAGCGGCAGGATGATGGTGAAGATCAGCCAGCCGGCCAGCAGCGCGAACGCCAGCCACTTCCAGCGGCCCAGCGGCATGGCCTTGCTGCGCGCGCCCTTGCCCTTGATCGACACATACTTGTTGGCCGACTTGAGCAGCCAGCGCTGTATCATCACCAGCGGCATGGTCACCATCACCAGGCAGACGGCGACGGCGGCCATCAGGTGGTACGACGGCGTGCCCAGCTTGTTCGTCAATTTGTACAGATAGGTCGGCAGCACCAGATGGCCTTCCGGGTCGCCGAGCACCAGCACCAGGCCGAACACCTCGAAGCCGAGGAAGAACACCAGCACGCCCGCATACGCGAGCGCCGGCATGATCATCGGCAGCGACACGTTCATCATCACCTGCACCGGCGAGGCGCCGGCCACGCGGGCCGCTTCTTCCACGTCCGAGCCGAGGCTTTTCAGGGCCGACGAGGCGTACAGGTAGACGTGCGGCACGTGCGTCAGGCCGGCGATGATGACGATGCTGGTGAATGAATAGATATTCCAGGGCACGAAGCCCAGCAGCTCCTTGGCCCAGGTCGAATAAAAGCCCACGGGGCCCATCGAGACGACGTAGCCAAAGCCCATCACCATCGGCGACACAAAGATCGGCACCAGCAGCATGGGCGCTACCCAGCCGCGGCCGGGCAGGTCCGTGCGCACCATCAGGAAGGCCAGCATGCCGCCCAGCGGCACGGCGATGACGGTCAGGCCGAAGGCGAGCATCAGGCCATTCTTGAAGGCCATCGAAAAATCGGGATCATCGAAGATGAAACGGTAGGAGTCAAAGCCGAATTCGCGCACCGGCATGAAGAAGGGCGCGTTCAAAAAGCTTTGGTAAAAAATCAGGAACAGCGGCAGGAAGATGGCGACCAGGGTGATCGCCACGACCACGCCGCGCGGCCAGTTCAGGCGCGACAAGGGAGAACGCGACCGTGCAGGCAGCGGCAAGATAGCAGTTTGCATGATGAATCCAATGAATGAAGGGTGCGGCGTGCGCCCGCAAGCCAGGCTCGCGGGCGGCTAAGACGGCCTGGGAACTCCAGAAAACCCGTGGCGAGCGGCGATGAGGCTCGGCGCCCCTGTTGGCCAGAGAAGCGCAGCTGTGCGAATGCACAGTGAGCATCGGAGGCCGCAAATCGCGACGCGCAATGGGTTTTCGGAGGTTCCTACTTCTTGCCGGCTGTTTCTTTCCACTGCTTCAGGAAGGCCATGCGCTTGGCAGGTCCCAAGAATTGCAGGATGATCGGATGCACGGGGATCGGCTTGACGTTGGCCGCGCCGATTTCCTTGATCAGGTCAGCCGACGTGGTCTCGCCCGTGACGTCGGCGCGGATGGCAAACAGCTTGGCGCCGTTCGAGATGATGGTCTGGCCGCGGTGCGACAGGATGTAATCGAGCCACAGCTTGCTGGCGTTGACGTTCTTCGCGTTCTTGTTGATGAACTGCACGCGCGACAGGATCAGGGTGTAATCCTTGGGCAGCACCACGCCGATTGACGGGTCGGTCTTGGCGCGCACCAGGGCATAGGAGCCCAGCACGTTGTAGCCGATCAGGTTTTCACCCGAGGAGATGCGCTCCATCATGGTGCCCGTCGATGACTGCACGCGCACCTTGGCCGTGCCAAACGCATTTTGCAGCGCCAAAAATTGCGGGTACTCCTTGGCATCCTGCGCCATGAACATGAAGCCCACGCCCGATTTTTCAATGTCGTAGGTGGTGACCTTGTCCTTGAATTTCGGCGTGGCGATCAGCTTGGCGAAGTCGTCGTGGTTCTTCGGCACTTCCTTCGGATCGAGCAGTCGCTTGTTGTAGACAATGGCGGCCGGCTCGAACGTGGTGCCGTAAGCCTGGTCGTCCCACATCGCCCAGCCGGGAATCTTGGCCGCTTCCACGGACTTGTACTTCAGCGCATAGCCGTCCGAGGCCAGGCGCATCTGCAAGTCCATCGCCGACGACCACATCACGTCGGCCGTATTGCCGCCGGCCGCCACTTCGGAAATGAAGCGGTTGTACACTTCGGTGGAATTCATGTCGTTGTATTCGACCGAAATGCCTGGATACAGGGCGCTGAAATCCTTGATCAACGGTGCGGCGGCCTTGCTGTCGGTGGCGCTGTAGATCACCACCTTGCCTTCCTTCTTGGCCGCGTCGATGATTTTCTGGTAGTCAGCCGGATAGCCGGGCGGCACTTGCGCGAACGCGGCGCCGGCCAGGCTGGCAAATGCGGTGGCGATGGCGGCTTGAAGCAGGATCTTGGTTTGCATGGGGTTGTCTCCGTCTGTGAAATAGATTTTTTTAAATGGAATGGCGGTCAGCGCATCAGGCCAAGCTCGGTGGCTTGCCTGGCATACTCATCGACCGCTTTCCTGACATACGCCGTCAGCTTCGGCCCCGTCAGGGCGAATGGATACAGGCCGGCCTGCGCGCGCCATTCGGCGAACTGCGGCGTGGCCATGGCGCGGTCGAACGTGGCCACCCAGCGCTGGTAATCCGCCTCGGGCACCTGCGGCCCCATCCACACGCCGCGGATGATGGGCCAGACCACGTCGACGCCCTGCTCGCGCGCCGTCGGCACGCCGGCCAGCACGCCGGGCAGGCGCTTCTCCGACAGCACCGCCAGCACGCGCGCATGGTTGGCGCTGGCGTTCAGGGTGGCTTCCGACGTGTCGCCCGAGACCACCTGCACGTAGTCGGCCTGCATCGCCGTGAAGACTTCGCCGCCGCCTTCGAGCGCGACGAAGCGCAGCACTTTCGGATCGATGCCCGCATGGCGCGCCACCAGCGCCATCTTCAGCCAGTCCTGGCTGCCGATGGTGCCGGAGACGCCGATCAGCACCGTGTCCGGATGCTGGCGCAATGCGGCGATCAGGTCGCCCAGTGTCTTGTACGGCGAATCGCTGCGCACGGCGATCATGCCGTAGTCGGCGCCCAGCGCCGCGACCCAGCGCACGTCGCCCGCCTTGGCATTGCCGAACTTGCCCTGCGCCAGATTGAGCAGCGAGCCGCCCGAAAACGCCACCAACGTGTTCGGCTCCGCGCGGCGGCGCTGCGACACCATCGAGTGCCAGGCTACCGCGCCGATGCCGCCCGGCAGGTAGCTGATGCGCATGGGGCTTGCCACTGCCCCGGCCACGCCCGCTGCGCCCTCCTGCGCCAGGCCTTTCTTCGCCAGCTTGCACGTCAAATCCATGGCGCCGCCCGGCTTGGACGGCACCACGCATTCGGCCGGGGCGAGCGCCTGCGCCGCCGCGACGGCGGGCAACAGGCACAGCAACGACAGGAACAGGGCGCGCAGCATGGTCATGCCTTAGAAGCGGTGCTGGATGCCGGCGATCAGGCCGCGCTGCGTGTCGCCGAAACCGGCGTCGTCGCGCGACAGGCTGACCAGCTGATTGTGCTTGGCCTTGGCATAGGCGCCAGCGACGTACAGGTCCGTGCGCTTGGACAGCGCATAGCGCACGCGCGCCACGTACATGATCGGATCCGCATCGAGGTTGGCCGCCACGTTCTTCACGTCCTGGTAGTAGATCACGCCGGTCAGGGTGATCACCGGCGTCGTCTTGTAGCTGACGCCGCCCCAGTACAGGGTGCCGCGCACGTCGGCCTTGCCGGCAGCGGCCGGATCGAGCTTGTAGTCGCGCGCCGCCGCCTGCACCTTCCACGGGCCGTCGTCATACATGGCGCCCAGGTGGTACACGGTGGTCTTGTCGCGCGCGCCGCCGGCGATGGCATTGCCGTTGACCTGCTCATACGTGGCCAGCAGGCTGACGGGACCCGTCTTGTAGGTGAGCGCCGTCGACAGCTTGGCGCTGTCCGAGCTGCCCGTCGTCTGTTCGCCGAAGCCGTACGACGCGCCGTAGCTGAAGTCGCCGGTCTTGCCCGAATATTTGACCATGTTGTCGAAGGCGGTGGTCATGCCGTACTTGCTCGGGCCCGTCGCATGGGCCGAGGTGGCCCACGAATAGAACGGCGCATAGGCCATCGGATCGAACGGCAGCACGAAGTCGTACACGGTGGTAAACGAACGGCCCAGCACGACGCGGCCAAACGCGCCTTCCAGGCCCACATTCGCCTGGCGCTTGAACAGCGCGCCGTCGGCGGCGCCCGTGTCGACGAGGATGCCGCCTTCCAGATTGAACACGGCCTTCAGGCCGCCGCCCAGGTCTTCGCTGCCCAGGATGCCCCAACGCGAGGTATTCATGCCGCCCGAGCTGACTTGCGTCATCGAGCTTTTGTTCGGACCGGCGTTGCTGGTGTTGCTGATGCCGGCATCGAGGCGGCCGTACAGGGTGACGTTCGACTGGGCCTGGGCGCTGCCGGCGGCGGCCAGGACTGCCATGGCGGCCAGCGAGAATGCGGATTTCTTCATGTAACGTGTCTCCCTTAGATATAGTTATTAGTGATATGCCTGATCAATTTCATGAATCAGGATCACACTATATGAGCGCGATCCTTTCAATTCGCTTTCAGACTGACAGGTGTCGCCGGCCAGCCACAAGGGGCACAAACATATTCATCGCCGCCCCTGTCGGCGGCGCGCCGACAGGCTTACACTGCAACCATTCAAACGAATGGCGGAGACCATGCGCATATTATTAGTGGAAGACCATCTGGAGCTGTCGCACTGGCTGGCAAAGGCCCTGCGCGACGCGCACCTGACGGTGGAGACCGCCCACAACGGCGCCGATGCCGACGCCCTGCTGCACACGCAGGAGTACTCGCTGGTGCTGCTCGACCTGACCCTGCCCAAGATGGACGGCCTGGACGTGCTGCGCCGCCTGCGCGCGCGCGGCGGCACGCGCGGCAAGACTCCCGTCATGATACTCACGGCGCGCGGCGGCCTGGACGAAAAAGTGCAGGGACTGAACCTGGGCGCCGACGACTACATGGCCAAGCCGTTCGAGCTGGCCGAACTGGAAGCGCGCGTGAAGGCCCTGCTGCGCCGCAGCCAGGGCAACGAGGCGCTCGTGCATAGCTGCGGCGCGCTCAGTTTCGATACCGTCACGCGCATGTTCAGCTATGGCGGCGCGGCGCTGGCCCTGACGCCGCGCGAACACGCCGTGCTCGAGGCGCTGATCACGCGCTCGGGCCGCGCCGTCTCGAAGGAAAAGCTGTTCGACGAAGTCTTCGCCCTGGCCGACGACGCCAACCTGGACGCCATCGAACTGTACATCCACCGCGTGCGCAAAAAGCTCGAGAGCAATGCGGAAGGCGGCGTGGAAAGCGGCTCGCCCGACGGCGCCGTCATCACCACGCTGCGCGGCATCGGCTACCTGCTGCAGCCGCGCAGCGCCATGGCGCCTGCCGCGCCAAAATGAGCGCCACCATGCGGCGTCTGCCCCTGCTCGAGCGCCTGCGCCGGCGCTGGGCGCAAGGCCGGCCGCTGGGCAGCCTGCGCAGCCAGCTGCTGCGCTGGCTGCTCATTCCGCTGGTCATGCTGGTGCTGCTCGATGCCGTTTTTGTTTACCGCAACGCCCTCGACGCGGCCGACATGGCCTACGACCGCTCGCTGCTGGCGTCGACGCGCGCGCTGGCCGAGCGCGTCTCCATCGTCGGCGGCAAGGTGGTGGCCGAAGTGCCCTACGTGGCGCTCGACAGCTTTGAAACCGATACCCTGGGACGCATCTACTACAAGGTGACGGGCATCAACGGCGAGCTGGTCTCCGGCTATGGCGACTTGCCGCCCGTGCCGAAGAACGTGCCCCGTTCGCAGAACTACCCGGCCCTGGTGCGCTTTTACCATGCCGACTACCACGGCAAGCCGATACGCATCGCGGCCTTGCTGCAACCCGTGTACGACGACTCGATGCGCGGCATCGCCCTGATCCAGGTGGCGGAAACCCTCGATGCGCGGCGCGGCCTGTCGAACCAGATCCTGTTCGATACGCTCAGCTGGCAGGCGGCGATGATACTGGTGATGGGCGCCCTCGTGTGGTTTGCCGTGCGCCTGGTGCTGCAGCCGCTGATGCGCCTGAAAACGGAAGTCGAGACGCGCGCCCTGTCCGACCTGTCCGACGTCGATCCCGCACTCGTGCACAAGGAGATGCGTCCGCTGGTGAGCGCCATGAACGGTTCCATGTCGCGCCTGCAGCAGCTGATCGCCAGCCAGCGCCGCTTCATCGCGGACGCCTCGCACCAGCTGCGCACGCCCCTGACGGTGCTGAAAACACAGGCCGAACTGGCCTTGCGCGAGTGCGACCGCCAGGCGGTCGGGCCGCCCGACATGGCGGCCCTGCGCGACATCGTGCGCTCGATTGCCGTCACGACCGATTCGACCGTGCTGCTGGCGAACCGGCTGCTGACCCTGGCGCGCATCGAGCATGGCGGCGACACCCTGGCCATGGACACCGTCCCGCTGCGCGACGTGGCGCAGCAGGTGGGCCTGGAAATGGCCATGACCGCCGTCGGCAAGAATATCGACCTGTCGCTGGAAGCGCCCGACGAAGCGCCCGTGCATGGCCAGGCGCTGCTGCTGCACGAACTGGTGGCCAACCTGGTCGACAATGCCCTGCGCTACACGCCGCAGGACGGCAGCGTGATCCTGCGCGTGCGCGTGCGCGTGCCCGAGCGTGACGGCGATGGCAATGAAACGGTACTGGAAGTGGAAGACAGCGGCGCCGGCATCCCGCCCGCCGAACGCGAACGCGTGTTTACGCCGTTTTACCGGGTCGGTGCGGCACTCGAGAGCAATCCTGGCGGCGCCGGACTGGGCCTGGCCATCGTGCGCGACATCGCCGCCCTGCACGGCGCCCGGCTGGAACTGGCGACGGCCGCCAATGGACACGGGCTGAAAGTCAGCGTGCATTTCAGCTGCGTAACATGACGGCTTGCACAAATGCCTCTTTGGCAGCAATCGTTGCCCAAAAACAACACATGATATATTTTTAATGCTTTTAAAACAGTTGCCTTACATAAACATATTCATCCCTATACAATTCGGCTCCCATTAAGCGGCGAGACAGTCTCTCCGCATTAATTACCTAGGATTAATATGAAAAAGCAATTGTTTGCAGCAGTCGTTGGCGCCGCCCTGGCATTCCCATTGTTCGCCCAAGCCGAGAGCATCTACGCTGGCGCGAATATCGGCCGCGCGGAACTGAAAGTATCTGCAGATCAAGGAAGTTCGCGCAAGGACAACGATACCGGCTACAAAGTCTACGCTGGCTACGACTTCACGCAGAACTTCGGCGCGGAAGCCGGCTACGTCGATTTCGGCAAGCTGTCGCAAAACATTGAAGACATGAAATCGGCAATCAAGAACCATGCATTCTACGTCGCCGCCACCGGTACCCTGCCGCTGAACGAACAGTTCTCGCTGTTCGCCAAGGCTGGCGTTGCGCAAAACCGCGCCAAACTCACCATCAACGCATTGAATTTCAGCAAGAGTGAATCGCACAACAAAACCTCCGCCCTGTTCGGTATCGGCGCGGCTTACCACTTCGACAAAAAACTGTCGCTGGTTGCGGAATACGAAAACTTCGGCAAGGTAGCGAGCGAAGACGGCGCCACGCTGAAAGCGGACCTGCTGTCGATCGGCCTGCGCTACAAGTTCTGATACGCGCTTGCGCGTCTCAGTATCCTGCCGTTGCAAGGGTGGATAAGAAAAGCCGGCTGCAAAGCCGGTTTTTTTATGGGCGCATGGCGCGCCATGGGCACCGATGTTAAGATCGCGCCCTGAGATTTTAATGAAGGCAGACTGCCATGATGACCAAAGAAGACGTAAGCGAACTGTTCGCCAATATCGCCGAGAACGCGCCGTGGGACTTGACCCAGCCGCTGCTGTGGGGCTATTACTTCACCAACCCCACGTCCGAGCCGCTGGAGCAGGCCGCTTCCCTGCTGGCGCTGCAGGGCTATCGTCCCGTGGAACTGTACCAGCCGGAACTCGACGATCCGGCGGCGCCGCCCGTGTGGGTGCTGCACGTGGAAAAAGCCGAAGTGCACGGCGTCGACAGCCTGCACGCGCGCAATGGCGAACTGATGGCGTTTGCCCAGGAAAACCAGCTGGCCAGCTATGACGGCATGGACGTGGGGCCCGTCGGCGCGCCGGATGTTGCGCAGCTGTAAGGCTGTTCCAGAATGAAAAAACGGCGCCCGCGGGCGCCGTTTTGCATGGATCGCTGAAGCTGGTTAGCTGAGGTTTTCCAGGCGAATCTTCGTGACGGTACCGACCACGCTGCTCAGCGCTTCCATCTTGCCGATGGCGGCCGTGACGTTCTTTTCCTGCGTCTGGTGCGTCAGCATGATGATGTCCGTATGCGTCTCGCCTTCGGCCGGTTCCTTTTGCAGCATGGCGTCGATCGAGATGCCGCGCTCGGCCAGGATGCGCGTCAGGTCGGCCAGCACGCCAGGCTGGTCGGCCACATGCATGCGCAGGTAGTAGCTGGTGGTGATTTCCGACATCGGCAAAATTTCAATGTTGGTCATCGCGTTCGGCTGGAACGCCAGGTGCGGCACGCGGTGTTCCGGATCGGCCGTGGCCAGGCGGGTGATGTCGACCAGGTCGGCGATCACCGACGAGGCGGTCGGCTCGGCGCCGGCGCCACGGCCCGAGTACAGGCTGGCGCCGACGGCGTCGCCGTGCACCAGCACCGCGTTCATGGCGCCTTCCACGTTGGCGATCAGGCGCTTGGCCGGGATCAGGGTCGGATGCACGCGCAGCTCGATGCCTTCCACGCCGTTGACGGTGGTGCGCTTGGTGATGCCCAGCAGCTTGATGCGGTAACCCAGCTGCTCGGCATAGCGGATGTCGACGGCATTGAGGTTGCTGATGCCTTCGACGTAGGCCTTGTCGAACTGCACCGGGATGCCGAAGGCGATGGCCGACATGATGGTGGCCTTGTGCGCGGCATCGACGCCTTCGATGTCGAAGGTGGGATCGGCTTCCGCGTAGCCCAGTTCCTGCGCCTGTTTCAGCACGGTGGCGAAATCGAGGCCCTTGTCGCGCATCTCGGACAGGATGAAATTGGTGGTGCCGTTGATGATGCCGGCGATCCATTCGATGCGGTTGGCCGTCAAGCCTTCGCGCAGCGCCTTGATGATGGGGATGCCGCCGGCGACGGCCGCCTCGAAGGCCACCATCACGCCCTTGTCCTGGGCGGCGGCGAAGATTTCATTGCCGTGCACGGCCAGCAGGGCCTTGTTGGCCGTGACCACGTGCTTGCCGTTGGCGATCGCCTGCATCACCAGGGTTTTCGACAGGTCGTAGCCGCCGATCAGTTCGACGACGATGTCGATCTCGGGATCGTTGACGATCAGCATCGGGTCATTGACGACCTTGCAGGCGCCGGCGATCAGCGCCTCGGCGCGCGCCACGTCGCGCACGGCGACGGCGACGACTTCAATGCCGCGGCCAGCGCGGCGCTTGATTTCTTCCTGGTTGCGTTGCAGGACGCTGAACGTGCCGAATCCGACATTGCCCAGGCCCAGCAGGCCAATCTTGATGGATTTCATAGTTATGCTTGACTGCTCATTAAGTGGCGCCGCCGAGTGCGGCGCCAGGTTGATCGAGATTGCTGCTGGCCGGTTCAGCCCCGGCTGTGACGCTTGCGGTAACCTTCGAGGAAGCGCGCGATGCGGCCCATGGCCTCGGTCAGGTCATCGGAGTTAGGCAGGAAGACGACGCGAAAATGGTCGGGCGCGATCCAGTTGAACCCCGTGCCCTGCACGATCAGGACCTTGGCTTCGGCCAGTAATTCATAGGCAAACTGCTGGTCGTCGGCGATCGGGTAAATCTCCGGATCCAGACGCGGGAACATGTACAGCGCGGCCTTCGGCTTGACACAGGTGACGCCCGGAATATCGGTCAGCAGCTTGTGCGCCAGGTCGCGCTGTTTCAACAGGCGCCCGCCAGGCCCCACCAGGTCTTGTATGCTCTGGTAGCCGCCAAGCGCCGTCTGGATGGCAAACTGCCCCGGCGCGTTGGCGCATAGCCGCATCGAGGCCAGCATGTTGAGGCCCTCGATGTAATCCTTGGCGTGCCGCTTTTCGCCCGAGACCACCATCCAGCCAGAGCGGTAGCCGCAGGAGCGGTAATTCTTCGACAAGCCGTTCATGGTGATGAACAGCACATCGTCGGCCAGCGAGGCGATCGACACGTGCTCGGCTTCGTCGTACAGCACCTTGTCGTAGATTTCGTCAGCGAAAATGATCAGCTGGTGCTGGCGCGCCAGTTCGACGATCTGCAGCAGCACGGCCACCGGGTACAGCGCGCCCGTGGGGTTGTTCGGGTTGATGACGACGATGGCCTTGGTCTGCGGCGTGATCTTGCGGCGCATGTCCTCGATGTCGGGATACCATTCGTTCTGCTCGTCGCACACATAATGCACGGGATTGCCGCCCGACAGGCTGACGGCGGCCGTCCACAGCGGGTAATCGGGCGCGGGCACCAGCACTTCGTCGCCGCTGTTGAGCAGCGCGTTCATCGACATCACGATCAGTTCGGAAGCGCCATTGCCCAGGTAAATGTCGTCGATGGTCACGCCGGCGATATTCTTGCCTTGCGTATAGTGCATGACGGCCTTGCGCGGCGCGAACATGCCTTTCGAATCCGTATAGCCGGCCGCGTTCTGCAGGTTGAGCATCATGTCGCGCACGATCTCGTCGGGCGGATCGAAGCCGAATACGGCCAGGTTGCCGATATTGAGCTTGGTGATCTTGTGGCCTTCTTCTTCCATTTGCCTGGATTTTTCCAGGACCGGGCCGCGGATGTCGTAGCAGACGTCCGCCAATTTATTCGATTTCTGAATCGGTCGCAAAATAAATCCCTGTCGTGATGCGGCGCTGCCGGCCTTACGCTTGCGGCGTATGGCCCGCGCCAGAACTATGAACCCATGAGACTGCAATACGAGAGACTGCAAGGCGAAAACAACCATTCTCGCCGAAAGCAGGCCATTTTATCAAATTAAACATGGCGGACTGCAGCATTTAGAGCCAATTCTGCCACGCCGGCCCGCCCGGCGGACATTTCCCGCCCCGCCTCCTTCATCTTCCCTTAATCTTTACCTATTACCATGGCGCCAACGCCCTTGCATGCGGCCACGCCAAACATTGCAAATTGGAAAGGATGTTGCTTTACAGTCGCTCTTTTCTGTCATTTATGGCATGCTAACGCCCTTGGCCGCAGCGCACCTCCGCACGGCGCGCGCACCGATCAACCGACACCCTCAGCCCCATCGCCATGAAACTTCATGCCAGCAGCACCCAACAATACCAAACCGTCACCGGCTACGATGTAAACGGCGTGGAAATCAATGCCCAGCCTTATGACTATAGCCTGATCGTCATGCCGGAAATGCCGCCGCGGGCCTGGGATGTGGGCAGTTTTGAACAGTTGAGCGAAGCGCATTTTGACCAGATCCTGGCCGATGCCCCCGACGTGGTCATTCTCGGCACCGGCGAGCGCCAGCGCTTCGTGCATCCGAAGCTGACGGCCGCGCTGACCATGCGCCGCATCGGCGTCGAATGCATGGATAGCCAGGCCGCCTGCCGCACCTACAACATCCTCATGGGCGAAGGCCGCAAAGTCACGCTGGCCCTGATCCTGACGCCTGGCGCAGGCAGCGCCACATGAAAATCAACGTCAATGAGCTGCACAGCTCGCGGGTGCTGATGTGGTCCCTGCTGGGCATTTTCATCGTCGTGACCCTGTATGCGCTGGGCGTTCGCACGCTGGTGCCGCCCGACGAGGGCCGCTACGCCGAGATGGCGCGCGAGATGTTCGTCAGCGGCGACTGGATCACCACGCGCCTGAACGGCATCAAGTACTTTGAAAAACCGCCGCTGCAAACGTGGATGAACGCGCTGACCTTCGCCGCCTTTGGCCTGGGCGAGTGGCAGGCACGCCTGTGGACGGGCCTGTGCGGCATCCTCGGCGTCTGCATGACGGCGTATGCGGGCAAGAAGGTCTTCGGTCCGCGCGTGGGGCTGTATGCCGGCCTGGTGCTGGCATCGAGCCTGTTCTGGCTCGCTTCCGGCCAGATCAATTCGCTGGACATGGGCCTGTCGGGCATGATGACCCTGACCCTGACCAGCCTGTTGATCGCCCAGCGCGACGAAGCCACCCACGCTGAACGGCGCAACTGGATGCTGGTCTGCTGGGCCGGCATGGCGCTGGCCGTGCTGGCCAAGGGCCTGATCGGCATCGTGCTGCCCGGCGCCGTGCTGGTGCTGTACTCGCTGTGCGCGCGCGACTGGCGCATCTGGACGCGCTTGCACCTGGTCAAGGGCTTGCTCGTCTTCTTCGCCATCGCCACGCCATGGTTCGTGCTGGTGGCCCTGCGCAATCCGGAGCAGCCGCATTTCTTCTTCATCCACGAGCACTTCCAGCGCTTCCTGATGAAGGGCCACAAGCGCGAAGGCGCCTGGTATTACTTCCTGCTGCTGCTGATTCCCGGCATCCTGCCATGGATAGGCGTGCTGCCGCAAAGTCTGGCGGCCGCCTTCAAGCGCCAGGACGGCGCCTTCCAGCCGCGCCTGATGGTGCTGATCTGGGCTGTCTTCATCTTCTTCTTCTTCAGCTATTCGACCTCGAAGCTGCCCGGCTACATCGTGCCGATCTTCCCGGCGCTGGCGCTGCTGGTGGCGCTGTACCTGGAATCGGCCTCGCGCCGCCAGCGCATGCTGGCCGCCGGCCTGCTGTGCGTGCTGGGCGCGGCCATCCTGATCGGCGGACCGATCGCCTTCGGCAAGGCCAGCGCGCGCGATCCCGCCGCCCTGATCGCCTTGAAGGGCTACCAGCCATGGCTGATGGCGGCCGGCTTCTTTGCCCTCGCCGGCGGCGCACTGGCCCTGCTGCATGCGCGCCAGTTACGGCGCGACATGACCGTGCTGACCATCGCCGGCGCCGGCTTCCTCGCCACGCACTGCATCCTGGCCGGCTCCGAGCTGTATGGCCAGAACCGCGCCGGCACCGATTTGCTGCCGCAGATCCAGGCCGAACTGACGGCCGACACCAAGCTGTATTCGGTGGGCATCTATGAACAGTCGCTGACGTATTACCTGCAGCGCCCCGTGATCCTCGTCGATTACTGGGATGAGTTCACGTTTGGCCTGAAGCAGCAGCCGGAACTGTCCATGCCGACCATCGAGCCTTTCATCGCGCAATGGACGCGCGATGCCGACGCCGGCGTGCACGACATGGCCATCATCAGCCTGGACCGTTACAAACAATTGCAACAACGTGGCGTCCCCATGCGTGTCATTGCCGAGGATGCGCGCCGCATGGTCATTGTGAACAAATAAACATTTTACAGGGGCGCGCGGCAAGGCCGATCGCGCCCCCGGCCAGCTTGCCCCATCCCCGCATCAACGGGATTTTTCCCGCTGAACCGGCTGCGCCGCCAGATTAACGCTTTAGAATAGTCATGCCAGCCAGCGCACGTTGATCGCGCCGGCGGCTTCCGCGACTCCGATACACCGACACACTATTACCCAAGAACAAGACGAGCGACCCATGACCTCTCCCCTGCCCTTTTTGCCTTTTTCCAAACCCACCATCGATGAAGCGACGATCGCCGCCGTCGGCGAGGTGCTGCGCTCCGGCTGGATCACCAGCGGCCCGAAAGTCCAGGCCTTCGAAGCCCAGCTGTCCGAGTATTTCGGCGGGCGTCCCGTGCGCACCTTCAATTCGGGTACCTGCACCATGGAAATCGCGCTGCGCATCGCCGGCATCGGCCCCGGCGACGAAGTCATCACCACGCCCGTGTCGTGGGTAGCGACGGCCAACGTCATCATCGAAGTGGGCGCCACGCCCGTCTTTGCCGACATCGACCCCGTCACCCGGAATATCGACCTCGACAAGCTGGAAGCGGCCATCACGCCCCGCACGAAAGCCATCATCCCCGTCTACCTGTCGGGCCTGCCCGTCGACATGGACCGCCTGTACGCAATCGCCGACAAGTACAAGCTGCGCGTCGTGGAAGACGCGGCGCAGGCATTCGGCTCCGAGTGGAAAGGCAAGCGCATCGGCGCATTCGGCGATTTCGTCTCGTTCAGCTTCCAGGCCAACAAGAACATCACCACGGGCGAAGGCGGCGCACTGGTGCTGAACAACCTGGAAGAGGCGCGGCTGGCCGAGAAATACCGGCTGCAGGGCGTCACGCGCAGCGGCGTCGACGGCATCGACGTCGATGTGCTGGGCGGCAAATACAACATGAGCGACATCATGGCCGCCATCGGCCTGGGCCAGTTCGCCAGTATCGACGCCATCACGGCCCACCGCCGCGCGCTGGCACGCCATTATTTCGAACAGTTCGGCAGCGACTTCGAAGCGCTCAGCGGCGCCCAGCTGCCCGTGCAAGACTTTGACAACAGCAACTGGCACTTGTTCCAGATCATCTTGCCCGACAATGGCCCCGGCACGCGCGCCACGTTCATGCAGCAAATGGCGCAGCAGAACGTGGGAACGGGCTATCATTACGCACCGATCCACTTGTTTACCATGTACCGCGAACGCGGCTTTACCGAAGGCATGTTCCCTGTCGCGGAAAAAATAGGCCGCCTGACGGTGACCCTGCCGATGTTCTACGCCATGACGCCACAGGACGTGGAACGCGCCGTCGCCACCGTCAAATCCATCCTCATCAAGTGAGCAGTGCGCCGATGAAACCTGAACTGTCCATTATCATTCCTATCTACAACGAGCAGGATGGCCTGGCCGCCCTGTTCGCCCGCCTGTATCCGGCGCTCGACGCCTTGCAGGCGAGCTACGAAATCATCTTCGTCAACGACGGCAGCCGCGACAACTCGGTCAGCATCCTGGCCGAGCAGTTTCGCCAGCGGCCCGACGTCACGCGCGTCGTCTTGTTCAACGGCAATTACGGCCAGCACATGGCCATCCTGGCCGGCTTCGAGTCTTCGCGCGGCCAGATCATGATCACGCTCGACGCCGACCTGCAGAATCCGCCCGAGGAAATCGGCAACCTGGTGGCGAAAATGCGCGAAGGCTACGATTACGTGGGCTCGATCCGGCGCAAGCGGCAAGATTCCGCGTGGCGCACCCTGGCCTCGAAAATGATGAACCGCCTGCGCGAGCGCATCACCAACATCAAGATCACGGACCAGGGCAACATGCTGCGCGCGTATGGCCGCAATGTGATCGACCTGGTCAACCAGTGCGCCGAAGTGAACACCTTCGTGCCGGCGCTGGCCTACACGTTTGCCCGCAAACCCACGGAGATCATCGTCGAACACGAGGAACGGGCCGCCGGCGAGTCGAAATACTCGCTGTACAGCCTGATCCGCCTCAATTTCGACCTGGTCACGGGCTTTTCGCTGATTCCCCTGCAAATCTTTTCCATGCTGGGCATGGCCTTGTCGCTGGGCTCGGCGCTGCTGGTGCTCTTCCTGCTCGTGCGCCGCTTCCTGCTGGGCGCAGAAGCCGAAGGCGTGTTTACCCTGTTTGCCATCGCCTTCTTCTTCATGGGCGTGATCCTGTTCGGCATCGGCCTGGTGGGCGAATACGTGGGACGCATCTTCCAGCAAGTGCGCGCCCGTCCCCGCTATGTGGTGCAAACCATTCTGCAGGACGGCATGACCCAGGCGGAAGCCGAGGCGCCATCGTATGTGCGCCTGGAAAAACGCCAGGTGGGCCGTTGATGGCCGCCCCGCGCGCCGTCGTCTTCGGCTACCACAATGTCGGCGTGCGCTGCATCAAGGTGCTGCTGGCGGGCGGCGTCGATATCGCCCTGGTCGTCACGCACGAAGACAACCCGGCGGAAAACCTGTGGTTCGAATCCGTCGCCAGCCTGTGCCAGGCCGAAGGCATCCCCTACATCACGCCGGGCGACGCCCGCGCACCGGAACTGCTGGCGCAGGTGCAGGCGGCCAAACCGGACATGCTGTTCAGTTTTTACTACCGTCACATGTTGCCAGCTAGCATCTTGGAAGTCGCTCCCGCCTACAATATGCACGGCTCGCTGCTGCCGCAGTTCCGCGGCCGCGCGCCCGTCAACTGGGCCGTGCTGCATGGCGCCACGCAAACGGGCGCCACCCTGCATGAAATGACGGTCAAGCCGGACGCCGGCGCCATCGTGGCGCAGACGGCCGTGCCCATCCTGCCCGACGACACGGCCTTCGAAGTCTTCGGCAAGGTCACCGTGGCCGCCGAGCAAACCCTGTGGGGCGTGCTGCCTGCCCTGCTTGATGGCACGGCGCCGCGCCAGCCGAACGATTTGCGCCAGGGCGGCTACTTCGGCGGGCGCAAGCCCGACGATGGCCGCATTGACTGGGGCTTGCCGGCGCAACAGGTTTACAACCTGCACCGCGCCGTCGCGCCCCCTTATCCTGGCGCGTTTACCGAAATCAATCATGTCGTTTACACCATCATCACAGCCCGTTTGAGCAAGCAGACTGCGGGAAGTTTGCCAGCGGGCTTGGCGGTGGTGGATAATTGCATCTTTGGCGTCTGCGGTGACGGCCGCATGCTGGCCATTTCCGCACTGAAGGCCGGTGATGAGACGATTTCGGCCAAGCAATTGCAAGAAAGACTGACCACCAGCGTCAGCACACACTGAACATCACATACGAGAATCTCACATGAAAAAAGTCCTCATCTTAGGCGTCAACGGCTTCATCGGCCACCACCTGTCCAAGCGCATCCTGGAAACCACCGACTGGCATGTCTACGGCATGGACATGAACACGGACCGCATCACGGAATTGCTGGACAATGAAAACTACAAGTCGCGCATGCACTTCTTCGAAGGCGACATCACGATCAACAAGGAATGGGTCGAGTACCACGTCAAGAAATGCGACGTGATCCTGCCGCTGGTGGCCATCGCCACGCCGTCGACCTACGTCAAGCAGCCGCTGCGCGTGTTCGAGCTGGACTTCGAAGCCAACCTGCCGATCGTGCGCTCGGCCGCCAAGTACGGCAAGCACCTGGTCTTCCCGTCGACTTCGGAAGTGTACGGCATGTGCCACGACGAGGAATTCGATCCGGAAAACTCGGAACTGATCTGCGGCCCGATCAACAAGCCGCGCTGGATCTATTCGAACGCCAAGCAGCTGATGGACCGCGTAATCTGGGGCTACGGCATGGAAGGCCTGAACTTCACGCTGTTCCGTCCATTTAACTGGATCGGCGCCGGCCTGGACTCGATCCACACGCCAAAGGAAGGTTCCTCGCGCGTGGTCACGCAATTCTTCGGCCATATCGTGCGCGGCGAAAACATCTCGCTGGTCGACGGCGGTGCGCAAAAACGCGCGTTCACCTACATCGACGACGGCATCGATGCGCTGATCCGCATCATCGCCAACAAGAACGGCATCGCCAGCGGCAAGATTTACAACATTGGCAATCCGGTCAACAATTACTCGATCCGCGACCTGGCCGGCATGATGCTGACCCTGGCTGCCGAATACCCGGAATACGCCGAAGGCGCGAAACACGTGAAAATCGTGGAAACGACCTCGGGCGCCTACTATGGCGCCGGCTACCAGGACGTGCAGAACCGCGTGCCGAAAATCACGAATACCTGCGAAGAGCTGGGCTGGGCGCCGACCACCACCATGGCCGATTCCCTGCGCAATATTTTTGACGCCTACCGCAGCCAGGTAGCCCAAGCCAAAGCCTTGATGGATTAATGTTGAGCAAGCCGTTCCTGACCCTGAAAATCGACGTCGATACCTATCGCGGCACCCGCGAAGGTATGGGCAACCTGGTGCGCATGCTGGGCGCGCACCAGGCCAACGCCACCTTTCTGTTCTCGCTGGGCCCCGACCATACGGGCTGGGCCTTGCGGCGCGCCTTGCGGCCCGGCTTTTTCAGCAAGGTGTCGCGGACTTCCGTGGTCGAGCACTATGGCTTGAAAACATTGATGTATGGCACCTTGCTGCCGGGCCCCGATATCGGCAAGCAATGCGCGGCGCAACTGCGCGCCGTGCGCGACGCCGGTTTCGAGTGCGGCATCCACACGTGGGACCACACCTTGTGGCAAGACAACGTGGCCAAGCGCAACGCCGCCTGGACCATCGCCATGATGCGCAAGGCCGCCAACCGCTACGCGCAGGTGTTCGGCACGCCGGCACGCACGCACGGTGCTGCCGGCTGGCAGATGAATGTCAGCGCCTTTGTCGAGCACGACACGGCCGGCTACCGCTACGCTTCCGATGGCCGCGCCATGCTCGACGCGCGCGGCGCCATGGCGCAGCCGTCGCAAGGTCCGCATCGCGTGCGCAATGGCAACACGATACTCCAGTGCGTGCAATTGCCAACCACCTTGCCCACCCTGGACGAGCTGCTGGGCTGCGAAATCGACGGCAAGCTGATCACGACCGGCAATGTGGCCGCGCATATCCTGTCGCTGACGGCGGACATGCCGCGCGACCACGTGTATACCTTGCATGCGGAACTTGAAGGACAGAAACTCGCCCCCATTTTCGAACAATTGCTGACTGGCTGGAAAGCCCAGGGCTACCAGTTCGCATCGATGGGCGATTATTATGAAAAGATAAAAAATACCGACCTGCCCGTTTGCCCCATCACCTGGGATGAGCTGCCAGGCCGTTCGGGACGCCTGATTGTGCAGGGCAAAGCGGCCTGAATGCTGTATTGTTGCACCTGGATGCGTTGCCAGTTTAAAAACAGCGCTGATGATCACCGTTCAGGAGAGAACCTGTGGCTGATAGCCAATCCCTCGTTAGCATGCCCGACTTTAGCGCCGCAATGACCAGCGGCAAAACCTTTCAGTTGCTGGGCCGTCCGGCCAAGGCCACGGTCCTGTTTTTCTATCCGAAGGACAATACCCCGGGTTGCACCACCGAAAACATTGCGTTTCGCGACGCCTATCCGCAATTCGTCGCCGCCGGCGTGGAAATCTACGGCATCAGCCGCGATTCCCTGCGCTCGCACGAAAGCTTCAAGGCCAAGCTGGAGCTGCCATTCGAGCTCATTTCCGACCCCGACGAGGCCGTTTGCCTGCTGTTTAACGTCATGAAGATGAAACAGATGTACGGCAAGACCGTGCGCGGCGTCGAACGCAGCACGTTTGTGATTGACGCCCAGGGCCGATTGGTGAAAGAATGGAGAGGCGTGAAGGTCGCAACTCACGTGGAAGAAGTGCTGGAATTCGTAGCGCATCTGAATTGATCGTCTGTTTTGATCCAATGCGCGTTGTCGGCTTCCAGCGAGCCTGGTTCAACCGCAGTTCAGTTCACGGTATCTATCGCCATTTTGAGTCAACGAAGCGCCTCTACCCACTCCGCCAGGCGGGCCTGTAGCCCGCCGATGGCGTCCATGACCGGCCATGCCGCCGGCCTTCCGGCAGTTATTCGTCCTGTAGCATTGTTGTTTCCCCCGCATCCACCCCATGAGAAGTGCCGCCAGAAGCTGGCTGCCCATGGGCGATTCATTCCAGAAATTTTTTGATTGAGATCCTGATGCCACTGCCAAAATTACCGAGCAAGCCAGCCACCATCCTGGCCACCCAAGATTACCCAACCGCAGGCGCAGCGCGCCCGGCCACCAAAACCCCGGCAGCCAAGAAAGTGGCCGCACCAATTATTGAAGCGGCGATCGCCGAAGTAGCCAAGCCGGTCCGCAATGCGGCCACCAAGATCAAGCAAGTGGCGGCCCTGATGGTCGCCAAGCCCGTGCCTGCGCCAGCGCCGGTGGCAGCCGCGCCTGCCGCCGCTCCCAAGGCCAAGCCGGCGGCGAAAGCCAAGGCCGAGGTGCCGAGCGCCAAGGTCACGCCGATCAAGTCCGTCAAGCAAGAGCAGCCGCATCCGGCCAAGCACAAGGCGGTCGAAGTACAGCTCAAGTCGTCCGTCAGCCGCGCCGCCGACCAGCGCGGCCTGTCCAAGCTGTTCGTGCTCGACACCAACGTGCTGATGCACGATCCATCGTCGCTGTTCCGCTTCGAGGAACACGATGTGTACCTGCCGATGATGACCCTGGAAGAGTTGGACAACCACAAGAAGGGCATGACGGAAGTGGCGCGCAATGCCCGCCAGGTATCGCGCACCCTGGACGCTCTGATCAGCAACACGGACGACGACGCCATCGAACACGGCATCCCGCTGTCCAAGCTGGGCAACAAGGACGCCAAGGGCCGGTTGTTCTTCCAGACGCGCCTGCAAAGCGCCGACCTGCCGGCAGGCTTGCCAGTCGGCAAGGCCGACAACCAGATCCTGGCCGTCGTGCGCTCGCTGGAATCGGAACAGGAAGGCCGCCCCGTGGTGCTGGTGTCGAAAGACATCAACATGCGCATCAAGGCGCGCGCCCTGGGCTTGCCGGCCGAAGACTACTTCAATGACCATGTGCTGGAAGACACGGACTTGCTGTACTCGGGCATCGTGCAGCTGCCGGACGATTTCTGGAACAAGCACGGCAAGGACATGGAATCCTGGCAGGAAAGCAAGAATGGCTACAGTTCCACGTTCTACCGCGTGACGGGCCCGTTCGTGCCGTCGATGCTGGTGAACCAGTTCATCTACCTGGAACCGAAAAACGGCGAAGCACCGTTCTACGGCCAGGTAAAACAGATCAACGGCAAGACGGCCGTGCTGCAGACCCTGCGCGACTTCAGCCACACGAAGAACAATGTGTGGGGCGTGACGGCGCGCAACCGCGAGCAGAATTTCGCGCTGAACCTGCTGATGAATCCGGAATGCGACTTCGTCACCCTGCTGGGCCAGGCCGGCACCGGCAAGACCCTGCTGGCCCTGGCCGCCGGCCTGGCGCAAGTGCTGGAAACCAAGCTCTACAATGAAATCATCGTCACCCGCGTGACGGTGCCTGTCGGCGAAGACATCGGTTTCCTGCCGGGTACGGAAGAAGAAAAGATGTCGCCATGGATGGGCGCCTTCGACGACAACCTGGAAGTGCTGAACAAGTCCGACTCCGATGGCGGCGAATGGGGCCGTGCGGCAACGCAGGACCTGATCCGTTCGCGCATCAAGATCAAGTCGCTCAACTTCATGCGCGGCCGCACCTTCGTCAACAAGTTCCTCATCATTGACGAAGCACAAAACTTGACGCCGAAGCAAGTCAAGACCCTGGTCACGCGCGCCGGTCCCGGCACGAAGATCCTGTGTCTGGGCAACATCGCGCAGATCGACACGCCGTACCTGACGGAAGGCTCGAGCGGCCTGACCTACGTGGTCGACCGCTTCAAGGGCTGGTCGCACAGCGGCCACGTCACCCTGGCCCGCGGCGAGCGTTCGCGCCTGGCCGACCACGCCAGCGAAGTGCTGTAAGTTTCAGCGGGCGGCGCACGCTGCCCCAGTCATTCAAAAGCCCCGCCTGCAGCGATGCAGGCGGGGCTTTTTTCTTGCTGACAGGCTTATACGGTGTCCTGCCGCCTGATTTCGAACACCTCACCATTTTTCTGCAGCAAGCCGCGCAACAGCAGATCATCGATGCGCACGCGGATCGTATCGCGCAACTGCGGGCTGGTGGCCTTAAAACCGAACAGGCGCGCCACGTACTGGGCAATTTCGACCAATCCTGCGCCATAATTTTTTTGCAACGTGTCAAGGATCGCCACATCGATTTCCTGCGGTGGCAGCATGTCGGGTTTACGCAAGGTGTCGGAAACCACGGCACCGCGGTCACGGATGCTGACGATGGTATCGGCCATGCTCAAAAAACGCTCTGTCATAATTATGCCATCGAAACGTATGGCGGCCTGGATGGCACGTTCCACCGCTGCCTGGATGCGCGCGCCAGTCCGTTTCAAGCCCCACGCAGCGCGCAGACGCACTACGACTTCATCGACGTGCACGGGACCCTCCAGGATGACGATCTGCTTGACTAGGTCACTCAAGGCCGCTACCGACATCTCATGCAGCTCATCAGCATAGGCAGGTTTGGCAGGGATCGCTTCTACATAGGCCGCCGGCCTGTTTGGTCCATTCCTTTCCAAGCCAATCTCGGCATGATCTTCTCGCTCCACGGTAACAACCGACACGCCAGGCTTGCGCTCCTGCCTCCCATGGAGCTCAGCGCGCGCTGCCAGCTCAGTCTTGGCGGCGTCAATGGCCCTCAGCAAGCGCTGCAACTCATTATTAGGCCGTTGAAACCAGTCGAGCCCCCAAATACGGTGGATGATCCAGCCATGGTCTTCCAGCACGGCCTGACGCAAACGATCGCGGTCTCGCGCCGAGCGCGAGCCATGATAGGACTCGCCATCGCACTCGATACCCAACAGATAGCGGCCCGGATGCTGGGCGTCGGCAATACCCAGGTCAATGAAAAACCCGGCGATGCCGACTTGTGGATGGACTTCGTACCCGCAGGCCTTAACTGCATCAGCCACCTGTACCTCAAACGGACTGTCATATTCGCGCCCAGATACACGCGACAAGCCGAGCCTGCCCGTACGCGCGAAATGGAGAAACAACTTGAAGGCCACCACACCCCGGCCCTTGGCACGTTCAAGATCAATATCTTCGTCGGTAATTGAGGCAAACACTTCGCAGCGGCGCTTGGCGCGGCTGATCAATACATTAAGGCGCCGCTCACCGCCCTCGGCACTCAGTGGACCGAAGCGCATGGCCATGTAACCGAGCTTGTTGCGCCCGTAGCCAACCGAGATGAAAATCACATCACGTTCGTCACCCTGCACGTTTTCCAGGTTCTTGATGAAAAACGGCTCGCTGGCATGCTGCTGGAAAAAGTGCTCCACGTCCTGATGCTCACGGCGCAACAACTCCAGTTCATCCTGGATGGCTCGTCGCTGCTTGACCGAAAAAGTCGCCACGCCCAAGGAGTGTTCCGGTGAGTTGCGCGCATGCTCGATAATGGCCACGGCAATGACTCTAGCCTCTTCCGCATTGGTGCCGGTATTGCCGGAATCAAAAACGCCGTTAGCGATATGATGAAACTGCAAACCCATGCCCGCCTCTTGGGTGTAGGGACTGGGTACGATAAACAGCTTGTTTTCATAGAATTGGCTATTCGACACGGCGATCAAGGACTGATGCCGGCTGCGGTAATGCCAACGCAGCATGCGTTGCGGCAATCCACGTGCGGTAAACAACCCCAGAATGCTCTCAATATCGGAGACTTGCGCATCATCGTCCCCATCTTCATCGGGCTCTGCGCTGGTCATCTTGGAAAAAAACTTGGTTGGTGGTAATTGCCGCTCATCACCGACGACGACGACTTGGCGCGAGCGCGCAATAGCCCCCAGCGCATCCACAGGCTGGATCTGGCTGGCCTCGTCCATCACCAATAAATCAAAACTGAGTTGCCCAGGAGGCAGGAACTGGGCAACTGATAGTGGACTCATCATAAATACCGGCTTGAGCGCCTGGATGGCAGGCGCAGCACGCAGCATCAAGCGTCGTATCGGCATATGCCCCTTACGTTTGGCCATTTCACCGCGCAGCACACCCAAGGGACCGATCGCACCGCCTCCCTGTGGAATACGGCGATGGTGTGCTTGCACCACTTCCAGACTGGATGCCGCGATACGCTGGCGGTCCATCTGCGCAAAATCCGCCGCTAGGCGGCCATGGAGGTGGCCGTCAAAATGGGCCAGCGCCTCGTCGCTGCGTACTTGATCAGCAAAAAGCGCTTCGAAATACGCCATTGTGAACGTGCGCATGGCGTCCCTTGGGATCAGGGCACCAGCCTCCAGTTGCGTGACAATTTCACCGATACCCAACTGGCGCGCCTTGGAGCAGCGGTCGCGGTAGATCACCCACTTCGACAACTCTTCGGAAAATTCAATCCACACCGCCATACGCCCGAGCAAGGCAAAGGCAGGCAAATCCAAAATAGCCGGCACCTGAAACAGCTTGTCGCTATTGGTGCATAACTCGCTATAGAGTTCTTCAAGTTCAGTCACGAACTTGTCCTGTGCAGCTTCAAGCTCCAGTGCGCGATGTAGCGGCGCGGTACGATTATCGTGACGCGCGACCATATGGCGCAGGCTAGACTTGGATGCCATCCACACTGTGCTGATGCGCAAATTCTCCCAGTCGGACAATGGCCCCTGCCAATGAGTGCCAAACGCAACTCGGCCCAATTCGCTATTCGCATCAATGCGCCGGCGCAGTTGCTGCACTTCGATCAACAAGTCGAGGCGCGCGATCTTGCCTGAAAGGTCAAGCGGTACATGTGGCATCACAGCTTGGCAGCCGGCCTGGCAAAATGCAAGCCGGGACACTTGCCCGGCCACCACCTCAAGGGCGGAGGCCTCCACGCTAGCCCACTCACGAAAAGCGGGCTCGTCTTTCCAGCCGTTGAACCACAACGCGTCTAGCAGAGGCCGGATTTCCTGCAACAGGCTCTCCAGCAGTGCAGCCCGACGGCTGATTTCCGAGCGGTCCGGCAGCTTGCTGGCGATAATGCGCGGCTGCGCCCCCAAGCCACGCAAGCTGCGCATCCATTCCACCAATGCCAGTAAGGGTGCTGCGCACGATTGCCCCCCCTTCCAGTCTGCACCAAACGCACCGCTACCAAATGTGTTGTTTGACTCAATTCGCTCCAGCAGTTTTCTCGCTTCGCCAAGATGGTCGAGAATTTCAAGCTGTTCGGGCAGTGCTGTGTCCGGGTTACGCAACAGGCCCCTGACCTGCTTGCTAGCAGCGCGCCACTCGCTGCTGACGAAACGCAGCAGGCTGTCGCCGTGGGCGGCCAGAGTCTGGCGCGCCCCAGACAAATCAAGCTGCCAGGCATCGCTGCTGATTTTTCCTTCCAGCCGCGCCTGTAAGGCTTCCAGCGCCACCACGCATTGCGCCAGGTCGGCGGCCTGTTCCACGCCTTGATCCCATACCGTCGAAACAAACACGTCGGGACTGACATCCGGTGCCGTCGCCACTTTCTGCGCCGTCAACACCAGACGATTGATCTCGCTGTAGCTTGCCATTTTGCTGGCAGTATCGACACCGAGCAGACGGCGGAGCAAAGTAATCTCGCCGTCGAGCTTGCTAAATAACGTTTGCAGCGCTACCGCCCGTTCGAATGCCTGTGCGTTCGCGTACTGCGGCAAACCAACCAGTCGCTGGCGCAAGTCAAGCACATCAATCTCCCACGAGTCTGCATGGATTTTTCCCTCCAGAGCGGCCTGCACACTCCGCAATTGGAGGCCATCGTCGACCAGTGCCATTAGGGCATTCGCCTGCTCTCCCCACTCTGGCGCCCGCAGGGCTTCGTTGGCAAGCTTGGGGGCCGCAGCAACGTCGCGCGCCAGCGCCACCAGATAGGTAAGGTCGCGTAGCACCGCCGGTGCCACCGTATCGAGCGACATAGCCAGCTCTGCCTGTTGCTCAGCAAGATCCTTGCAGCGCGCCCGCATGGCCGTGATGCGCGACACTAGGCGCTCCACGTCATTGGGAAGTATCATCTTGAGCGCCACACCTCGCCATGGATGGTCGCCCGGCTCGCCAATGTCAACGATGCGCTGTGCCAATTCCTCAACCACTGCCAGCCGCTGCTGCACCTCGTCAGGCGACCAGCTTTCAGGCTGCTGCAAACGGATATCCACCGGTTTGACATGCTCCAGACGCAATTTGCTCAATTCCCCGATCACTTGATAGGGCGTGAGTCTGGCAGCAGGGTGCCGCAAGTGCAAGCGCGTACTGTGTGCGTTGAGTTGATCACGCGCCACCAGCAACCGACTGTTCAAGGTAGTGGCCGCATCCCCCTTGGGGGAGCCTAGTTCAGACGTACGGCGCAGCTCATCGAGAAACATTTTCTTATTAGCTTTATTACTATGCAATTCAATACAGGCATCGCCAACGCCGGCTTGGTCCAATCGCCGCTTGACCACCTCGAGGGCGGCCATTTTCTCCGCTACGAACAGCACCGTCTTGCCATCAGCAATCGCCGACGCGATGACATTAGCAATAGTTTGAGATTTACCAGTACCGGGCGGCCCCTGGATCACCAAGTTACGGCCAGCGCGTACATCGTGCACGGCCAACGTTTGCGAACTGTCGCAATCGACGATATGCAGCAACTCGGCCGGTGCGATATAGTCGTCCAGGTTGGCGTCTTCGGGAATGTTCGATGCACCAGCTGTAAAACCATCGGATAACAAACTGCGCATCAAGGGTTGATTCGTCAGCTCGCCTTCCGGCCACATGGCCGGATCGAGGTCGCGGTACATCAGGAATTTGGAAAATGAAAAGAAACCGAGCACGATATCGTCGGCATCGACCACCCAGCCTTCTTTCGACCGCACAGTATCCCTGACGGCGTCAATGTAGGCCATGGGATCGAATTCATCGCCAGCTTCATATGCGGGCATCTTTAAATGGTGCACGCGTTCCAAAAAGGCTTCCAGCGATAGATTCGATGAATGCTCTTCCTGGCGCCATTTCAATTTGAATTGCTCTGCGGCGTTGCCCCTTTCCAAGCTGACGGGAATCAGGATCAGCGGCGCGTATCGCACATTCTTTGCATTCAATGGATCGAGCCATTTCAAGGTGCCTAGCGCCAAGAACAAGATATTAACTCCCTGCTCCTCCTCCAAGGTACGTGCATCGAGATACATGTCGAGCAGGCGCTTCTGCAATCCCTTGACGGTCAGCCTAGTTTGCAGGCGCGTATCAGAATGTCGGTTCAAAACACCGCGCGCGTCGACACTGTCATCATGAGCTGGCGCCAATTCCGCGATTTCATCAACGTTAAAGTTGGCATCCGTATTATCAAGTTCAATCTTGCTTGCGGCCCTTCCAGGTAAAAAGTTAAATGGACGACCTTCGGTTACCATCAACCGAAATATCTCGCTCGATTTCTCATCAACCACATCAATGGTGCGTGCGGTGTTAGAGGAGCGTGGAATATTCAGTAATCGGTTGCGTGCAGTCAGGTCCAGCAACTCCGTACGGGCGCGCTCAAGCTTTGCGTCTGCAGACAGACTACCTTGCAGAAAATCTGATTCAAAAGCTGGAGATACTATATCCGAGTCATTCATTATTGCCTCGCTACTTCATCATTAATCTTGAACTACTGAATTTTCACATACAACTTTACTCCCTCAAGGTCATAACGAGCTTAAAGCAGCCGGAATAGTACTGAATTTATGTCAAGTCAATAAATATAGTTGCCAACAAGATACGAACAAAGCTATTTTCAACCTCCATCAAAGGATAAATTTCGGACTATCGAACATGTTGAATATTTTGGGCATGTTCTAATGTCGCTCCCTCTCCTTCAAAATATCAGCAATGTCTCCGGCCATTCAATTCTTCCTAGCTGCTGCCCTCTTCATGCTCATCCACATTTCCGTCATGGCGGCCAGCGCCAGGCTGTTCGGCATCACGGTGCGCAGCGTCAGCTATGGCGTGGGGCCAACCTTGCTGGCGTTGGGGCAAGTAAAGATCAGGCTGCTGCCCCTGGCCGGCAGCGTGGTGCTGAAAGATACGCGCGAAGAAGAGTTGTATGACGACGATCCCTGTCTCGACGCCTATAACTTCCAGCCCCTGTGGAAGCAGTGGCTGCTGCCGCTGGGCGGCGTGGCCGTGCTGCTGGCACTGGCGCTGGGCATCCTGGGCATGCAGGGCTGGGACAGCTTCATGACCGCGTTCACTCAAATCGTCGAAGGCGCGCTGGCTCCCATGGGCACGGCGCAAGAACTGCTGGGGAAAGGCGAAACGTTTGCGCGTACGCACAGCTTTGCCGAGGTATTCGCCTTGTTCGCCGTCAAACTGTGCGCATTCAACCTGTTGCCATTTGCCGGCTTGAACGGCGGCCAGGCGCTGCTGGCCCTGCTGCGTGGCGGCAAGCCGTCTGCGGCGTGGGAAGAGAGCGTGACGAAGTGGCTGCTGCTGCCGGGACTGGCCATCGTGCTGGCGTGGCTGGCGGCGTTCGGCTGGTATGGCTGGAGGGCGGCGGGAGCGTAAGCCCCACCGCCAAGACGATGCCTGCCGACAGCATGCGCTGGCCGGCAGGCAGGGGAACGACGCTCAGTTCACGCGCCTGGCCGGCGTGTCCTGCCCTTCCTGGCGCAATACCAGCTGCTCGGCCTTGCCGCTGGCATCCTTGCTGAAACGCACTTCCGCATCGACTTCATTCGAAAAGAAAGCCGTATCGCTCATCGGCAACATGCTCAGCTTGCGGAAACCCGTCACCTGGGCAAAGAACTTGTCGCCTTCGCGCGTCACTTCCAGGAAAACCTCGGGCGCCAGCGCGTACTTGCCCACGTAGGCATCGAACTGGGCAGGCGTCATGGCGACCACGGCACGCGCCGGCTTGGCGGCGCTGGCGCGCTCGTGCACCGACTTCGATTCGCCGCCGTCATTGAGGATCAGCTGCGCCTCGCCCTTCGGTCCCCGCTCGAATTCGGCTGTGGTGAGCGTATTTTCAATCAGGAAGCCATTCGGCGAGTACGCCAGCAGGCGCTGCGCGGGGCGGCCCGTGCGCTGCAACAGCAGCTGGCCCTCGAAATTGCGGATCGTGTAGCCGGCCTTCTCGTTGATGGCGTACACGCCCGCATAGGCGTCCAGGATGGCGGGCTTGAGCGTGATGACCTTGATCTCGGGATATGGCCGGCCGACGGCGACGGCGGCCGCCTTGCGCGCCACCACGTCAGGGTCGACCAGGCCCGTATCCGAGTTTTCCAGCACGGCCACGTAGACTTTTTCCTTCGGCAAACGCATGGCGAACGTGGCAAAGCCATTGATGCCGCCGCTATGGTAGATGAAAGGCGTGCCTTGCCATGTGCCCACCTTCCAGCCGTAGCCGGAACGGGTCGCCGTGCCGTCGTTCAGCTTGGCCGGCGTGAACGCCTGCTCCCAGGTGGCCGCCTTGAGCAGCTTGCCGTCGGAGATGGCCGCATCCCAGCGCGCCAGGTCGTCCACGGTGGAAACGAGCGCGCCGGCCGCATAGGGCTGCGTCATGCTCAAGGGCAAGTTCGGCGCATAGGCTACGCCCGAGCGGATATGCCCGGCCGCGCGCTTGGCGGGCCGGCGCTCGTGGCCTTCATACGCTGTGTCGTTCATGCCCAGCGGCACAAAGATCTGCTGTTCCATGAAGGTGGGGTACGGCTGGCCCGAGGCCTTTTCGATGATGGCGCCCAACAGAAAATAGCCGGAGCTGCTGTAGCGCCACTGCGTGCCCGGTTCGAAGTCGAGCGGATCGTTCTTGAAGAAATCGATCATCTGCGCCACGCTCAGGTCTTTCGTGCTGTTGGGCACGAATTCCGGCTTGCGTGTGTAGTCGTGGATGCCGGACGTGTGCGCAAGCAACTGCGCGATCGTGATCTGCTTGCCGTGGGTCGGATAGTCGGGCAGGAATTTGCTGATGTCATCGGTAAGGGCCAGCTTGCCCTGGTCGGCCAGCAACAGGATGGCGACGGCCGTGAATTGCTTGGAAATCGACCCCAGGCGCAGCGACATGTCGGGCGTCAGCGGCTGGCCATCCTGCACGCTGGCCAGGCCATACGCCTTGCGCAACAGGGGCTGGCCATCCTTGACGACGATGACGACGGCGCCGGGTTCCGTGGCCTTGTAATACGGCGCGATGCTGGCGTCGATCTGCGCCGCCAGCGCTTGCTGCCGCTGGCTCAGTGGAGCGGGCTGGTCGGCCCAGGCGGACGGTGCTTGCAACAGGATCAGGGTAGCGAGGCAGATGCTGGAAACTTTAAACATGTAGACCGCTTTCCAAAGAAGGATGAACGTGCAGGACCAGGCCCCTGGCGGCAGCTATCGGGCGGGAGGGTTTGCCATAGGAAATATTTCCAAATCGCTCATTCAGCCTAACAGACGCAGACTGGGCAATTCTATCCATTTGTCACATTGATAATTCATGCTGGCCCAGCGCTATGCATTTCGGCATAGCTGTCGTATGCTCGGAGCACTGTCTGACGGCCATCGCAAAGGAGGCATCATTCTCACGCTCGATATCTGTGGCAAGCACCTGGCCCTGTGGGCCATCCGTACCTACCGGCGCCGCTTATCGCCATGGAAAGGGTTTTCCTGCGCCTACCGCGTGCTGACGGGGCGCGACAGCTGTTCCGCCTACGGCTACCGGGTCATCGCCCGCCATGGCTTGCGCACAGGCTTGCCCTTGCTGCAACGGCGCCTGCGCGCCTGCGGAGAACGGCACCGCCAGCACCTGGCGCTGCCGCTACCGGAACGGCGCAGTGCGCGCCGCCAGGCACAGGCGGGGTATTGCGACTGCGACATCCCCTTGCTCGACTGTGCCTGCGACTGCGCCGACGTAGCAAATGTGCTCAACTGCAACTGGCCGGGCCGCAGCAAGACCCCGAAGTGGTTCCGCAACGATTATGCCGCCAGTGCCGCATTGAAGCGGCAGCAGGAAGAACACCGCAAGAGGCTCCGGCAAGGACGGGATGCAGGCCATTGAAATTCACACACTAACTTACAAATGAAATATTCATTCATGAAATGAATAATACCCATTATCACTGTGAATTGGCCGGCAGCGGAACGGCGGCCTATACTCATGCCGTCTCCCCTACACTGCCTCCCATGCACACCCAGCTCAGCCCGCACACACTGCGGGCTTTTTGTCCCCGGTACTTGCCTCTCTGCCATTCCACACCATGGTTTTTCAATAACAAGAACAGGGCGCGGCATGTACCGCCGGCCCGGCCCGCAACGGGGAGCGCATCATGATCGTGCGCGAGCGTCCTTCGGCGCTGCGGCTGTTCCTCGTCGTGCGCGGCTCCGTCCTGCCGCGCATCCGCACCACCCTGATCGTCAATACCCTGATCGCCACCCTGGTCACCTGGTGCCATGGCACGCTGTTCGATCACAAGGTCATCCTGACCACCATCCCGTTTACCCTGATCGGCTTGCCGCTGGCCATCTTCCTCGGCTTTCGCAACACGGCCGCCTACGACCGCTATTGGGAAGCGCGCAAGCTGTGGGGCGAATTGGTCTTGCGCAGCCGTAACTTCTCACGCCAATGCCAGAGCATGATACGCAGCGACACGGTGGCCCACGCCAGGCTGGGCCTCGATGACGTGCGCGTGCGCATGATTTACCGCACCATCGCCTTTTGCCACGCCCTGCGCCACCAGTTGCGCGACACGCGCGGCCCGGCCGACCTGCAACCGCTGTTGCGCCCGGCGGAATGGGCGGCCGCATGCCAGTCGTCGAATCCGTCCGACTATTTGATGCTGCAGATGGGCCACGACCTGGCCGACTGCGTCAAGCAGGGGCGGATCGACAGCATCCTCGCCGCCCAGCTCGACAATACGGTGTCGGCCATGGTGGGCGCCGGCGCCTCGTGCGAGCGCATCCGCAGCACGCCGATTCCGTTTTCATACTCGCTGCTGCTGCACCGCACGGCCTACCTGTACTGCTTCCTGCTGCCGTTCGGCCTCGTCGATTCGCTCGGCTTCATGACGCCGTTCGTCGTCGCCATCGTCGCCTACACCTTCTTTGGCCTCGATGCCCTCGGCGACGAGATCGAGGAACCGTTCGGCGAGGATGCCAACGACCTGCCCCTGAGCGCCATGTGCCGCGCCATCGAGATCAGCCTGCGCGAATCGCTGCACGACACGCCGTTGCCGCCGCCCATGCAGCCGGTCGACTACCTGCTGGCCTGATGCGCACGACTGAGTTTTTCCTTGACCTTACCATCGGGGGAAGGCTTACAGTGGGACCACTTAATCATTCAAGGAGTGCTTGTCATGTATCAGTTACAAGTTGAAAACATGAGCTGCGGCCATTGCGTCGGCTCGGTCACGAAAGCGGTGCAAGGCATCGACCCCGCCGCCCAGGTGCAGGTCGACCTGGCCAGCAAGAGCGTCACGGTGGAGTCGTCGAGCGAACTGGGCGCCATCAGCGCCGCCATCGTGGACGCGGGCTTCCCCGTCACCCGCGCGCAGTAATCGCCACAGCAGCATCGCGACAGCCGGCCCAGCGCCGGCTGTTGTCGTTTACCCGTCGAGTTCCGGATAATGGCGGAAGATGCCTTCCTCGCTGAAAGCAATGCGCCGCTGCGAGCGCAGGTAACGGGCAATGTTGGGCCGCGCCGCCACGGCGTCGTGCAAGTCGGACAAGGCGGGATAGGCGGGCGCCAGGCGCGCCATGGCTTGCGGAAACGCATAGCGCAAACCGGCCAGCATCTGGAACAGCGACAGGTCGCCATACGTGAGTTTCGCCCCCACCAGCCAGCCGCCCCGGCGCGGATTGTTCGCCAGCACCTGCGTAAAGTAGCCGAGGAACTTGGGCAGGCGCGTGGCGCGAAAATCCGCGCTGCGCAGCATGGCCGCCTGCTTTTGCTCCGCATAATATTGATTCATCGACAGCGGGTGGTGCGTGTCGTGCACTTCCGTCAGCCAGTCGGCCATGGTCAGCTGCAACTGGTTCAGCCACAGCCGGCCCTCTTCCGCGCGCGGCGCCAGGCCCAGGCGCCGGCCCAGGTAGTACAGGATATTCGGCGTCTGGCCGATCAGCCGTTCGCCATCGCGCAGCACGGGCGGCGCGTAGGCCGCATGGGGCGTGCTGTCGCCATCGAGGCAGGCCAGCATGGCGGACATGCCCTGCCCCTGGCGTTCAGGCAGGCGGGCGATATCGCGGTAATCGGCGCCCGCCTCTTCCAGGGCCAATCGGATGAATTCGCCGCGCCCCTGTATCGTGGGCCAGTAATACAGTGCGTAAGCCATGCATCCTCCTGATGTTGTTTTACCTCAATGGCAGCACGCCTTGGCGTCGGCGGCTTCCTCGCCCGCCAGCCCCAGGCTTTGCAGGATCGGGCAATCGGGCTTGTCGTCGCCGTGGCACGATTGCGCCAGGTGCGCCAGGGTGTCGCGCATCTCCGTCAGTTCGGCGATGCGTTTATTCAAATCCGCCACGTGCGCCAGCGCGATGCCCTTCACGTCGGCGCTGGCGCGTTGGTCGTTCTGCCATAGCGACAGCAACTCGCGTATCTGTTCCAGCGAAAAGCCCAGCACGCGGCCCCGTTTGATGAAACGCAAGGCGTGCAAATCGTTCGGCGTGTAGATGCGGTAGCCCGCGTCGCTGCGCGCGCTGGGTTTCAGTAATGCAATGCTTTCGTAGTAGCGTATCATTTTCGCCGATACGCCCGTTTCGCTGGCGGCCTGTCCGATATTCATAGTACTGACTCCTTGGTATGCGCGCTGCGCGCTTTCCAGCGGCGCAGCAACAGGGCATTGCTGATCACGCTGACCGAACTGAAGGCCATCGCCGCGCCCGCCACCATGGGATTGAGCAGGCCGAAGGCGGCCAGCGGAATGCCGATCAGGTTATAAATGAATGCCCAGAACAGATTCTGCCGTATCTTGCTGTAGGTGCGGCGCGAGATATCGATGGCGTCCGCCACCAGGGCCGGATCGCCGCGCATCAGGGTAATGCCGGCCGCGTGCATGGCCACGTCGGTGCCCGTCGACATGGCGATGCCCACGTCGGCGGCCGCCAGCGCGGGCGCATCGTTGATGCCGTCGCCCACCATGGCCACCTTGGCGCCGTCACGCTTGAGCGCTTCGATTTTAGCGGTTTTATCGGCGGGCAGCATTTTCGCCGCCACCGTATCGATGCCCAGTGCCTTGCCGACAGCGTCGGCGCTGCCTTGATTGTCCCCCGTCAACATCACCGTCTGGATGCCCAGTGCATGCAAATGGGCAATGGCCGCCTGCGCATTCGGCTTGACCTGGTCGCTGAAGGCAAACAGTCCCAGCAACTGGTCGCCCGACGCCAGCCAGGAAATCGTGTTGCCCGTGTTTTCCAGCGCCAGGGCCTGCTGCGCCAGCGGCGCCATGTCCACCTGCAATTCCTGCATCAGGCGCGTGCTGCCCAGTTTCAAGTCCAGGCCGTCGACCTGCGCCGCCAGGCCGCGGCCCGGCAAGGCCGACAGGGCCGTCGTGGGCAAGGGTTCGATGTGGCGCGCACTGGCCGCATCGAGCACGGCCGTAGCAAGACTGTGTTCGCTACCGCGCTGGATGCTGGCCGCCAGCTGCAGCAGCCGTGTTTCCTCGATGCCGTGCGCATGCAGGGCCGCCAGCGCGGGCTTGCCCACCGTCAGGGTCCCCGTCTTGTCGAACACGACGGTGGTGACGGCGTGCGCCACTTCCAGCGCTTCCGCGTCCTTGATCAGGATGCCGTAGCGGGCGGCAACGCCCGTGCCGGCCATGATGGCCGTCGGCGTGGCCAGGCCCAGCGCGCACGGGCAGGCGATGACCAGCACGGCCACGGCGTTGATGATGGCGTTCTCCAGCTCGCCAGTAGCGAACCACCAGCCCAGCATGGTCAGCAGCGCCAGCACCAGCACCACGGGCACGAAAATCGCGCTGACCTTGTCGACCAGGTGCTGGATGGGCGCCTTGGCCGCCTGCGCATCTTCCACCAGGCGGATGATGCGCGACAGCGTCGTCTCGCTGCCCACGGCCTGCGTGCGCACCAGCAGCAAGCCGTCCGCATTGATGGAACCGCCCGTGACCTTGTCGCCCACATGCTTGTCGACGGGCAAGCTCTCGCCCGTGATCAGCGATTCGTTGACCTGGCTGGCGCCCTCCACCACCACGCCATCGACGGCCACCCGTTCGCCTGGGCGTATCACCACCAGGTCGCCCAGTTTCACCTGTTCCACGGCGACATCGAGTTCGACGCCGTCGCGGCGCACGCGGGCCGAATCCGGACGCAGCACTTGCAAGGCGCGGATGGCCGACGCCGTCTGGCGCTTGGCGCGGCTTTCCAGCCATTTGCCCAGCAACACCAGGGTAATGACGACGGCCGACGCCTCGAAATACAGGTGCGGCAGCATCTCGCCCGCCGTCAGCCACTGGTAGACGGACAGGCCGTAGGCGGCGCTGGTGCCGAGCGCCACCAGCAAGTCCATATTGCCGCTGCCGGCGCGGGCCGCCTTCCAGCCCGCCTTGTAGAAGCGCGCGCCGAAATAGAATTGCACGGGCGTCGCCAGCGCGAATTGCAGCCAGCCGGGCAGCATCAGGTGGATGCCGGCCCACTCGACCAGCATGGGCAGCATCAGCGGGAAGGCGAGGATGGCGGACAGCGCCACTTTCACGCCATCGCGGTTCGGCGCGGCAGCGGGCGCGCCGGCCTTGCTGGCGGCGGGCACCTTCGCCTCGTAGCCGGCCTTGTCGATGGCGGCGACCAGGGTGGCCGCATCGACGCCGCCCGTGACCTTGACGCGCGCGCTTTCCGTTGCCAGGTTGACGCTGGCCGCCAGCACGCCGGGTACTTTCAGCAAGGCTTTTTCCACCCTGCCCACGCAAGAGGCGCACGTCATGCCGGCGATAGCCAGGTCGATGTCGCGCTGCGCCACGCTGTAGCCGGCCTTTTCCACGGCGGCCTGCAGGGTCTCCAGGGGGATGGGCAAGTCGGACGTGACCTTGGCAATTTCAGTGGCGAGGTTGACGCTGGCCTGGCTGACGCCGGGCACGGCGGCCAGGGCTTTTTCCACGCGGCCCACGCACGAGGCGCAGCTCATGCCTTCGATGGCCAGCGCCTGCGCATGCGCGGCGGGAATTGGTGACGGTGATGCGGGAGCAAGTGCGGTCTGATGCATGGCAGATCCTGTACGGTAAATGAACTAATGCGGTCAGGATCTGCTATCCAACGATGGGAAGGTCAAGCCCTATTTCTCGCGTGCGGGGCTTGCCATATCAACACCTCAGCGCACCACGCAATCGATGGCTGCCGGCCTGGCGCCACCTGCGGATGCGCCGGAAGAAAGCGGCGAGGCCGAGAAGACCGGCGGCGGCGTGAATGGCAGGCCTGGATTGACGGGCAGCATCACGGGCGGCTGCTTGAAGCTGGGGGTAAAGCCGAACTGGCCAGGGGCAAAATTGAGCGCGCCAGACGGATTGCTGACCTGAATCAGGCCATCGAGCACGTGCACATACAGGCCGGGCGCCACTCCCTGTCCTGGCGACGGCGGCAGCGGCGTTGCCGATGGCGCGACGTAGCTGGCAATAAACGTCGTGCCGCGGATGCCGATGGTGGCGGCCGGCGTCTTCATCTCGAAGCGTTCCTTGTTGCGCTTGCCGAGCAATCCCGTCACGGAACGCAAGCCGCCCTTGAGCAGGCTGAAGACGGCATGGTCGCCGTCGGGCTGCTCGGCCGTGTACGTGAATTGCTCGATCACAAAGCTGGTATTCGGCTTCAGCGTGATTTCACTGTTGTCGATCAGCTTGATCAAGGCATAGGTGTCCTTTTCCGTCAGCAAGGTATCGCCCTGCTCGACTTCGGACTTGATGGCCAGCAATTTCACCTTGCCATCGGCCTTCTTGACCATCAGCGGGCCGCTCAATTGCAGCACCGTGCCCGCCACCTGTCCGGCCCAGGCGTGCGCGGCCGTGCAGCTCAGCGCCAGCCACAGCAGTGCATGGCTCAGCCATTTAGTTGCAATAGGTTTTTTTGACTGCATCATCGTATTTGTATCCTGTAGATTTATCTGTGGCGCCGGCAACATCCTTGCTGTCCGCTTTCTTGTCATCGGTCTTCTGCACCGGAGACGCCGAGGCCAGCGGTGCATTTGCGCGGTCCGCCTGCTTGATGATGCGCAAGGCTTCGTCGATGGCGGCACTCACGCTGCTGTCGATGACGGCCGTGGTGGCGGGCAGGAAGATGGCATCGGGCACGTCCACCGTGCCGCCGGGTGCCAGCAGGCTCACGTCGGCGCGCTGGCGCGCGATGCGCACGCCGGAGGCAGCCGTGATGCCGCCCGTTTTTGCCAGCAAGCTCATGCTGGCCGCCGCCGGCACGGCGAAGCTGGCCGTGCCGCCCAGGCGCACGTTGGCGTCGGCTTGGGCGGCAAAACTGCCGCCGCTGGCGATGCGGGAATTGCCCTCGATATTGATGTCGCGCCCTGCCGTCAAACTGATGTCGCGCGCCGCCAGCAACTGCGCGCCATCGCCCAGCACCACGTCCGTGCTGGCATTGAGCGCAATATCATTGCCCTCGATCTTGCCGTTGACGGTGACGGGGCTGTGCGCCGTCAGCGCCACGTTGCCGCCATGCGCATTGATGTTGCCAGCCGAGATGGCACCGGTATTGTCGATGGCGATATTGCCCGCGCCCGTGACGAGCGTGCCCAGCGCCAGGCTGCCGGGAGCGGAAGTATTCTTCAGCGTAATGCCGCCACCCGCGCTATTGCTGGCGCTAAAGCTGCCCACCCGGTTGCCCGCATGGTCCAGCACCACGCCGTTCTGCGCCTGCGTGTCCAGGGTGGCAGCGACGATGGCGCCGTCCTGGCCGATGGCGCCGTTCAGGGCGCTCAGGCGCACATCGCGCGCCGTCACACTGGCAAAGCGCAGGTCGCCGCTGGCCTGGCTGATGGCCAGCTGGCCCGCCAGGTTGATGGCGCCGGCCGCCTGGCTGAAGCGGTTGGCGATGGCCAGGTTGCCGTTGCCGCTCAACAAGCCGCCGCTTTGCGCATAACGGTCGGCCGACAGGCTACCGTTCAGCAGCAAATTGCCGCCGCTGATTTCCAGGCCGGCCAGGCCGCTCAGCACGGAGCGGTCCAGCACGCTTTCACCGAGGGTCAGGCTGCCGCCCGTCAGCAGCAAGCCCGACGCCGAGTTCAGGCTCTTCAGGACGGTGCTGCCGGCTGCCGCGCTGTAGGTAACGATGCCCTTGCTGTTCGAAAAGTCGACGGCCAGCACGTTCGCGCCTTCCGGCACCACGCCGCCATCCCAGTTGGCCGCATCGCTCCACAAGCCGTTGCCGCTGCCTATCCAGGTCGACAATTGTTTTTGCGCAATCGTCGCCTGCGTCGTGCCGCCCGCCGACGTCAGCACGTAATTGCCCGCATCGGCGCCGTCCAGGCCCAGGTTGGTCACGGACACACTCTTGCCCACGCCCGCATTCTTGTCGCCGAAGCGGGCCAGGGCCGACACGTTCAGGCTGTCGCCAGCGATGCGGTCATCGCCAAAGTTCAGCGTGGCGCCCGTTGTGCCGTCGTAGGTCTTGTTGACGCCGTTGAAATGCACGTTCAGCGCGCGCGGCGTGATATCGGCCGTCGTGCTGCCGCTACCGCTGGCCAGCACGTAATTGCCCGCATCGGCACCCTGCAGGCTGCCGCTGCCGTAGCTGTAACTGACGTTCTTGCCGGCACCCACGTTCTTGTCGCCGAAGCTGGCCAGCGCGCCGGACAGCGACACCTGGTCATTGCCAACCAGGCCTTCCAGCAGGGCGCTGATGCTGGCGCTGGTCGTGCCGTCGTACACCTTGCCGGCCGCGCTGACGTTGCCCACGTTGAGGATGGCGCGGCCGATGTCGGCAAAGCCGCTGGCGCTATCGGCAACGCTGTAATTGCCCAGTTCATTGCCGGCCAGGCTGATGCCGCTGGCGTTGACAAGCTTGCCGCTGCCCGCGTTCTTGTCGGCAAACAGCGCCGTGCCCGTGGCGCTGACGCTGTCGCCGTTGACTACGTTACCCAAGATAAAGGTGGCGCCGCCGAAACCCAGCTGTCCATCGTAGACCTTGCCGCCGCCTATGCTCACCGTCAGCATGCGCGGCGTGATGGCCAGCGTCGTCGTGCCGCCCAGGCTGATGTCGTACTTGGTTGACCACAAGCCCGTCAGGCCATACGTGCCGACGTTGCGCGCGCTGCCGTAGCCGAGGCTGCCGTTGGCGCCCGTATCGCCATCGAGCAAGCCGACATAGCTCAGGCTGCCGAGGAAGCTGGCCAGCTGGCCATCGTAAACCTTGCTCGTAGCATTGCCCGACACGTTCACTTGCAGCGGTTTCAGGAAGGCTTTCAGCATCGGCGTCGTGTAGCCGTCGTAGATGCGCCAGACGCTGCCGAAATTGAAATCGTTGAAACTGCCCTGCTGCTGCATCTGCGCCGTCGTGCGGCCCGTGGCGCCGCCCTGGTCCATCTGCGTGCCCGCCGTTTCATAGTTCCAGTAGCCATACGCCACGCCCGCGCCCGCGTCGGCCCGGCCCACCAGGCCGCCCACCGTGCCGCCGGCAAAGCCGCCGCCGGCCACCGCGCCGCTGCTGTAGACGTGGCTGGCGCTGCTGCCCGCCACGCTCCAGCCGATCAGCCCGCCCAGGTTTTCCTTCGTCACGATGGGATCGCTATTCACCGATGCACCGACGGCACCCGTGGCGTAGGCATCGCTGATGCTGCCGCCATTGCGCCCCACCAGGCCGCCGATAGCCGCCGCGCCGCGGGCGGCGCCCGTGGCGTAGGCCTGCGAAATCGCGCCGTCATTGTTGCCCACCAGGCCGCCGACCTTGTCGCGCGCGCCCGTGACGTCGCCCGTGGCATAGGCGCCGTCGATGCTGGCGCCGGCCAGGTTGGCGCCGGCCAGGCCGCCGATGCTGCCCGCGTTGTCCGCATTGAGGCCCGTGACATTGCCGCTGGCGCTGGCATTGCGCAGCGTGCCGCCGTTGCTGCCGACCAGGCCGCCGACCGCGTTGGCGCCGTTGACCGTGGCGCCGCTGTGCACATTGTCCAGCGTGCCGCCCACGTTCATGCCGACCAGCGCGCCGACATTGTTGCTTCCCGTCACGCTGCCATCTTGCAGCGTGACGTTGCGCACCGTTCCGCCCTGCACCTTGCCGAACAGGCCCACGCCGGACGTCGTCGTCGCATTGCTGGTGTTGATGTACAAGCCCTGGATGGCGAAACCGGCGCCGTCGAACGTGCCCGCATAGCCGGCGCCGTTGCCGCCGGCGATGGCGGCAAAGCCGGCGCCCTGGTTCCAGGCGGTCGTGCCGCTGGCGTCGATATTGCCGGCCAGGCGGTAGCTGTTGCCCAGGCCCAGGCTGCCGATGCCTTGCAAGCCGTAGATATCGGCGATCAGGTAGGGCGATGCGGTACCGCCATCGCCGCCCGTCGCGCGCAGGAAGCTGGCGCCTGGCGCGATGGCGAACTGGCCGGCGGAGAACGCGGCCAGGTTCGGCCCGTTCTGCGTCCAGGCCCCGCCGTCGAGGAAGAAACGGCCGCCGACGGTGACGGCGCCCGTGGCCGTGATGGCGGAAGCTGAATTGACGTGCAGGTCGCCCGCCACGGCGAGCGCATTCGAGATGTGGATGCCGCCCGTATTGCTGCCGTCGCCGATGCTCAGCGATGCCGCCGCAATGCCGGCCAGCTCCGCCGCGTCGAGGCCCAGGGCGCCGCCCGACTTCGTGCCCAGGTCGATGCTGCGCGCACTGCTCAGCGGCTTGAGCGTCACGCTGGCGCCGGCGCCGCTGCCGCCGAAATTCAGGGTGCCGCCGAGCGTGATGCTGTCCGCCTGCAAGGTGACGCTCTGGCCGGCGACGCCGCTGCCGACCAGCCGCGCGCCGCCGCCCGTCAGGTTGATTTCGCCGCCCGCATGGTTGGCGCGCAGGGACAGGTTGCCGTTGCCGACATCGACCACGCCGGTGCCGGCCACGCTGGCGCCGGACAGCGACACGCTGCCGCCATGCGTCGTGATCGCCGCATTCAGGTGGACGTTCGAGCCGGGGCCGTACGCGCCGCCGCTGCTGGCGTCGTTCGCCGACAGGGTCACGCTGCCGCCGTTGGTGCTGATGGCCGCGTACACGTTGATGGTCTCGCCGGCCGTGGCGCTCAGGCCGATGCCGGGATTGACCATGTTGACGGCGCTGCTGAAATTGATGCGGTGCTGGGCCTGCAAGATCACATTGCTGCCGGCGCCCGAGATCACGTCGGCGCCGATGCTGGTGCTGCTGGCCGGCGGACCTTCGGCAAACTCGTCCACGTCGCCGAGGTTGCCGCCGCCGCCCTGCACCACGTCGATATCGTAGGGGTCGAGCAGCCAGGTGCCGCGCTTGCCGCGCCCCCCGCGCGCGCCCGTATCGACGCGGATGCCGTCGACGGCCAGCGCATGGCCCGACGTTTCCACGAAGCCGCCATCGCCGCCCTGCACGCCGCCGCGCGCGGAAATGCTGCCGTGCACCTGGGCCGTGTCATTGCCCCAGGCGATGACACGGCCGCCATTGCCGCTGCCGGTGGCGTCGGCCGCGATGCTGGCGTCCTTGCCGACAAGCACCTGGCGCGCATTCTGCACGGCCGCGTTCTTGCCCTGGTAGTCGCCGCCCAGCAAGACCGTGCCGCCGCCCGTGGCGCCGCTGGCATCGATTTTCGCGTTGCCCAGCAAGCCCACCTGGTCGCCCAGCACGCGGATCTCGCCGCCCTTGCCGGCCGCGCCCGTGGCGCTAGTGACGCTGCCCGCCTCGAGCAGCGCCTTGCCGCTGGCCTTGAGCACGATCTTGCCGTTCTCGCCGACGACGGCGCTGTTCGCGTTGAGCACGCCGCGCTGGCTGAGCAGGGCGCCGGCCATGCCGATGCCGCCGCCCTGAGCGATGATCTGGCCCAGGTTCAGCGCCCGGTCGTCGGGTGCCGACACCAGCACGCGCAACTCGGGGTTGCCCGGGTCGGCCAGCTGCACGCTGCGCCCGGCCGCCAGGATCACTTCGCCATTCGGCGCCGTGATGAGGCCCGTGTTTTCCACGTTTGGCGCGATCAGCAGCACTTGCCCGCCCTTGCCTGCATTGATCACCCCGGCATTGCCGACGGCGCCGGCCACGCTGCCGGCCGTAAATTGGCGCTTGCCGGCCAGGAAATCCTCGTTCGACATGCCCAGGCTGGACGCCACCAGGCCATGCACGTCGACCCGCGCGCCCTGGCCGAAGACGATGCCGTTCGGATTGATCAGGAAGACCTTGCCGTTCGATTCCAGGCTGCCCAGGATCTTGCTGGGGTCTTGTCCCGTAATGCGGTTCAGCACGGCACTATTGCCGTTTTGCTGGATGAAGCGCGTGATCTCGCCCGCATGGATGGAAAAGCTTTGCCAGTTGATGATGGTATTGGGCGTGTTCGTGATCGAGAAGACGTTGCCCTGCTGGTTGAACGTGGCTTGTCCGCTGACCACTTGCGGCAGGGTCGGGTTGGCCTGCGCCGCGCCGAAGCAGCCGGCCAGCAGCAGCGCCAGCGCCGTGCGGCGCAATGGCGGCCCGTACGGCGGCGGGGCGGAAACGGAAGCGGGGTGGACGTGATTGTGCATGGTGTTCATCCTGATACTAGTAAGCCAAGGCGAGTCGGAAATGCAGGCGGTTGGCGCCGCGCTGTCCCGTGTCGCCGCCATTGACGACATGGGCGTAGTCGAGTTGCAGATTGGCGTAGCGGTTCAGCATCAGGCGCAGGCCGAGTCCCGCGCTGCCTATGCCCTGGGAAGCGCTTTCGCCGGGCAGCGCATGGTTGCGGCGCAGCCATGCCGTGTCGTAGAAAGCCAGCGCGCGGCATTGGTAGCCGAGGGCCTGGCCGCACCAGTTCGGCGTGTACAGTTCCAGGTTCAGGCTGGCGCCGGAGTCATTCGATACCTCGCGCTCGGCAAAGCCGCGCACGGACGCTGCGCCGCCGGCGCCGAACTGCTCGCCGGGCACCAGCGCGTCCGGCGTGACCTGGGCGTTGAACAGGGCACGCCACTGCCAGTCGTTGCTCAGCACGCGCGCCGTGCTGGCGCTCAGGCGCAAGGTGTTGTAGCCAGCCTTCGCATGCGCGCGCACGCGGTCGAAATCGGCTTGCGCGCCATGCTTCCCGCCGGGAATATTGTGCGCGAACGTGACGGCCACGCTGGTCTCGCCCGTTGGCAGGGTCCAGTTGCCGATGTAGCTGACGCTGAGCGGATGCACGGTGACGTCGGCGCCCAGTTCCATGCCGAACAATTGCACGCTGTTGCGGTAGGCCTTGTAGTCGATGCCGTACACGAGCTTGGGCTCGAAATCGTCGCGGCGGGCAAAGTTCTGGTTGTAGCGGATGCCGGCCATGCTGCCCTGGCCGCTGACGGCCAGGTCGAAAATGCCGGCCGAGACGCTGCCCGAGTCGACATTCGAATAACTGGCGAAAAAGTCCATCGAGTCGCCCAGCGCATACAGCGGCAAGTGGTAGCCGGCGCCATACACGCCGACCTTGTCCGGCTTTTCCAGGCTGCTCGTGTACTGCAGGCTGGCGACATGGTCGCGCCCCCACAGGTTGGCATGCTGCAGCACCACGCCCACGTGCGTCTTGCCCGTCTGCGCGTTGCCCGTGTTATCCACGTTGAGCATGGCCTTCCAGGCCTTTTCATCGGCCACCGCGACGATGGCGTCGATGGCGCCCGCCTGCTCGTCGGCCTGCAGCCGTACTTCGATCTTGCGCGCCGGGTTTTCATTGGCCAGCCGCAGGCTTTGCGACAGGGCGTTCAAATTCGGCGTCTCGCCTTCGCGCAGGGCCGGCAGCGCGCGCCGCACGTTGGCCTCGTCGACATGCACGTTGCCGCTGATGGCGACCTTGCCCAGCGGCGTTTGCAGCACGCTCAGGCGCACCACGCCGCGTTCCAGTTCCTGTTCCGGCAGCTGCACCTGCACGGCGCCGTAGCCACGCGCCCGGTAGGCGGCTTCCAGCGCCTCGACGGCACGCGCCAGGTGGGAAAAATCGCGCTGCGGTCCCGTAAACGGGGCCAGCAGCGCCTGTACCTGGGCGTCGCCGAGCAGGGTATTGCCCTGCACGTCAAAGCGGCTGATGTCGAAATGCGACACGCCATTGTCCTGCGCGGCCGGCGTGGCCTCATCCATGGAAACGGCAGCGCCGGCGGCGCCGACGGCGAACAGCAGCGCGGAACCCGCAAGCAGGTGCACCAAACGATATGTCATGTGAAGGATTTCTTGTGTAACCGGACAAGCGCTTGGCCCCGCAGGCGCCAGCGGCACTCTATCCGGCAATGGATTGAAGACAAATTTTAGACGGCTTTTAGTTTCCAGTCAGAAATTTCTGACGTTTTCTTGCGAATTTCATGGCGTTGCTGCCTACATCATGCAGACAAACTGGAAAGATGATGGAATTGACAGCAGTTTGCAAGGCAAATCAGATGGTTACTTGCTATTCAAGACCGTCACGCCATCCCAGCCGGCCGGCGGCGGCGCGGCGCGGTAATGCGCCAGGCGCGCCGCATACAGCCGGTACACGCCGTCTTCGGGGAAATCCGCCTGCAGGCTGGCGACCTCGGCCGCCGCCGCTTCCCAGTCGCGCGCGCGCAACAGGGCCAGCGCGGCATGCCAGCGCGCCAGCTGCGCCAGCTCCTGCGCATCGGCGTCGGCCAGCAAGCCGCGCGGCTCGAAGATGGCCACCGCCTGCTGCTTGCCCTGCACGCGCACCAGGTCCAGTTCGCGGTACAGGAAGTCGCCCGCCGCCGCGCGCGTGGCCGCCCCCGCGACGATGCCCACGCCATACAGCTTGCTGGCGCCTTCCAGGCGCGCGGCCAGGTTCACGCTGTCGCCCATGACGGTATAGGCGCGGCGGATGCGCGAGCCCATGTCGCCCACATGCATGGCGCCCGTATTGATGCCGATGCCGATGCGCAGCGGCGGCCAGCCGCGCGCGGCGAAGTCCGCATTCAGTCGCGCCGCGCTGCGCTGCATCAGCAGCGCGCTGGCCACGGCCCGGCTGGCGTGGTCGGCAAAGGCCACCGGCGCGCCCCAGAAGGCCATCACGGCGTCGCCGATGTACTTGTCGAGCGTGCCGCCATGGCTGTCGCGGATATCCTGCGACATGGCCGTCAGGTAGGTATTGATGTATTCGCGCAGCGCGGCCGGCGCCAGCTGCTCGGAAATGGCCGTGAAGCCGCGCACGTCGGCAAACAGCACCGTCAATTCGCGGTTCTCGCCATCCATGGTGTAGCGCTGCGGATTGTCCGCCATCTCGGCCACCAGTTCGGGCGCCACGTATTCGCCGAAGCGCGCCACCAGCGCGCGCCCCTTGCGCACTTCGAAGAAGTAGCCCCAGGCCAGGTTGACGATGAACAGCGCGACGATCAGCAGCAGCACCACGGCGCCGCCCAGCACCAGGTCGCGCGCCGCATACAGGTGCAGGTTGACGGCGATGGCGGCGGCCATCGCCCCCAGGGTCAGCAGCATCACGCCGGCCGGCGGCAGCACGGCCAGCGCGCCGGCCAGCAGCAGGCCCACCGCCAGCACCTGCAGCAGTTCGAGCGCCAGCGCGTAATCGGGCCGCGACTTGAAGCGTCCGTCGAGGATGGACTTGATCAGGTTGGCGTGCACTTCCACGCCCGGATATTCGGCGTTGACAGGCGTGGCGCGGATATCGTTGAGGCCGGGCGCCGTGGTGCCGACCAGCACGATGGCGCCCTGCAGCAGCGCGGGCGGCACGCTGCCGGCCAGCACGTCGGACGCCGAGACATAGCGGAAGGCGCCACCGGCGGGGCCGCCCGTGCCGCGGTACTGCACCGTGGTGGTCAGCGCCTCGCCCACGGGAATGGCCGTCGCGCCGCGCGGCGCGAACAGCACGATGTGTTCGAGCCCGCCGTTGGCCAGTTCGCGCGCCGACAGGGTATCGGCCGTGGCCGTGAAGCGCGGGGCGATGGCGCGCGCCTGCAGGTAGACGGCGGCCGTGGCCAGCGACAGCGAGGGATAGTAGCCGTCGCCGATGCGCTGCAGCAGCGTCGAGGAGCGCACCACGCCGTCGGCGTCCGTCAGCGCCGTGAAGATGCCGGCGCCGCGCGCGGCCGCCTGCAGCGGTGCGATATTGGCTTCGTAGCCGGGCGCCGTGTAGGCCGTCACCGTGCGCCCGTTCAGGTCTGCCACGGTAAATGCGGGGGCCGGCAGCACGCCCTTTTTTTGCCGCTCCGAGACGCTGTAGCCGAGCACCACGGGCTGGCCGCGCATGGCGTCGGCGAACTGGCCGTCGTAATCCATCGCCGGGCGCAGTTTTTCCAGCTGCGCCGGCAAGCCCGCCACGCCGGCCAGTTCGCCGCGCGCCAGCGTTTCGAGCACGGCATAGCCGGAACTGGTGTCCGCTTCGGGAAACGAGATATCGAAACCCAGCGCCGCCACGCCGTAGTGGCCGGTGAGCTGGCGCACCAGCTTTGCCTGGATGTCGCGGCTCCACGGAAAACGCCCCACCCGGGCCAGGCTCTTTTCATCGATGTCGACGATGACGATGCGGCTGTCGAGCTGCGGCGCCTCGGCACGCATGCGCCAGTCGCCGAGCATGGCGTCGAGCCGCGCGATATTCGCGTTGCCGGCCAGGCACAGGATGGCGGCGGCCACGGTCAGCGCCACGCCCAGCAGCCAGCGCGCGCCATGCTTGCGCAGGGCCGGCGCCAGCTTCAAGGGGTATAGCCCGGAATGGAGGCCTCGTCGACGGCATCGATCTGGCTCGGATGCATGTGCTTTTCGGCGAAGGTCAGGTAGACCTTGCTGCGGATGAAGACGTCGAACAGTTCCGGGTCGATATGCCCGTTCAGGCTGAAATTGCCGAGGATGCGCAGGGATTCGGACAGCGACTTGCCCTTCTTGTAGGGCCGGTCGCGCGCCGTCAGCGCCTCGAAGATATCGGCGATGGCCATCAGGCGCGCCGGCACCGACATCTGCTCCTTGGTCAGGCCGCGCGGATAGCCCTTGCCATCCATGCGTTCATGGTGGCCGCCCGCGTATTCCGGCACCTTTTGCAGGTGCTTCGGCCATGGCAGCGCTTCGAGCATGCGGATCGAGACGCTGATATGGTTGTTGACGATGGCCCGCTCGGCCGCCGTCAGCGTGCCGAAGCGGATGGTCAGGTTTTCCGTCTCGTCGGCATCGAGGAAGTCGCGCAGCTCGCCGTCGGCCGCGCGCCAGCGCCGGCGCGCGATCTGCCGCACGCGCTCCTGGTCGGCCGGCGCCATGCCTTCGCCGCCCACGTTGGCGCGGCGGATGAAGTCGCGCTCCTCGCGCAGCGCGGCCTGCTCCTGCTCCAGCGCCTGCGCGATGGCGTCCTGCTGCTGCGGCTGCGCCGCCTGCTGGCGCAAGGCCGCGATCTCGGCGTCGCGCAGCAGCACTTCGTAGCGCGTGTCGATCAGGGCGATGCGGTCGAAGATGGTTTCCAGCTTGGTGGCCTTGTCGACCACGTGCACGGGCGTGGTGATCTTGCCGCAGTCGTGCAGCAGGCCGGCCAGCCACAGCTGCTTGCGTTCATTGTCGCTGAGACGAAACTGGGCCAATGGCCCGCTGTCGGTCGCATGCGCGGCGTCGGCCAGCAGCATGGTCAGCTCGGGCACGAACTGGCAATGGCGCCCGGTGTACGGCGACTTTTCATCGATGCCGATATTGATCAGGGTGACCAAGGACTCGAGCAGCTCTTCCAGCTGGGAGATCAGCAGCTGGTTCGTCAGCGCCACGCCCGCCTGCGCCGCCAGCGCCTCGATGAAACGCTGGTCGGTGGAAGAAAACGCGCGCACCTGGCCCGTCTCGGCATCCTTGGCGTTCACCAGCTGCAGCACGCCGATCAGGTCGCCCTCATGGTCGTTCATGGGCACCGTCAGGATCGACTGCGTGTGATAGCCGTGGTGGCGGTCGAAGGCGCGCATGCCGGAGAAATTGAAGGCCTCGTCGCGGTAGACGTCGGCGATATTCACGCTGCGGCGCTGGTTGGCCGCATACGCGGCCACCGAGGCCAGATTCGGCTGCCCGGCGCCATCGAACAGCGGCACGCCTGGCAAGCCGATGTCGTTGCCCTGCCCGATGCCCAGGCTGTCGTTGACGCTGATGTGGAAATCGAGCTGGCGTCCGTCCGCGGCGGGCCGGTACAGGGTGGCGCCATCGGCCCCGCTCATGCTTTTTGCCAGCAGCACGATGCGCTGCAGCAGCGGTCCGATGTCGCGCCCCTGACCGCCCAGGCCATCGCCTAGCGCGACGCTGAGCTCGGTCAATTGCTCCAGTCTGTGGGCGATTTTCTCAGGGTGCAGCTGAGGCATATGGGACGCGATCAGGTAAGGAAAAAGGGAAGTCGGCAAGCGCCAGTGTAACGGCCACCCCGCGCACTGTACATTACTCAATTACATCAAAATGAAATAAATTGCCGTGTTGCAACACACACAAATGTTGCCGCCAATCTCATTAATTAGAATAGAATCAACAATAATTACACAGTAACAAGGTACTGAATGAAATTCACGTTCAGGGGCGTGCGCGGCTCCATCCCCTCCCCCGGTCCGCGCACGGCCCGCTATGGCGGCAACACCACGTGCATCGAAGTGCGCACCGACGACGACAGCCTGATTATCCTCGATGCGGGCAGCGGCATCTTTTCGCTGGCGCAGCAACTGCCTGCAGGCCAGCGCGTCGACGCGCATGTCTTCATCACGCACAGCCACTGGGACCACATCCACGGCCTGCCCATGTTCTCGCCCCTGTTCGTGGCCGGCAACCGCATGCGCCTGCACGGCGCGTTCGACGCGCGCAGCGGGCGCGGCATCGAGCACGTGATGGCGGTGCAGCTGCAGGACAGCTACTTCCCCGTCAGCGAGGCGGCCATGGCGGCCAGCATCGAGTACCGCACCCTGGCGCCCGGCGAAGCCGTCGACGTGGGCGGCGCGCGCGTCCGCGGCGCGGAGATGAACCACCCGGTCGTCAACCTCGGCTACCGCATCGACTGCGCTGGCGCCTCGCTGTTTTTCAGCGGCGACCATGAACCGTTCTACAACCCGCATCCGCCCGGCCACGCCGAACACGCGGCCTGCGCGGCGCGCAATGCGCAGCGCCAGGCCAGCATCGACGCGCTGGTCGACGGCGTCGAGGCGCTGATCATGGATTGCTCGTACACGCGCGAGGAATACCCGGGCAAGCAGGGCTGGGGCCATGGCACTTTCGACGCCGCCTTCGAACTGGCCCTGCGCTGCGGCGCGCGGCGCCTGTACTGCACCCACCACGAGCCGACCCGCAGCGACGAGCAACTGGAAGCCGTGTTTGCCGACGTGATGGGCCGCCATGCGGGCCGCCTGGGCAGCCTGCAGGTGTTCCTCGCCTACGAGGGGCTGACGGTGGAACTGGCCGGGGCATGAAAAAAGGGAGCCGCAAGGCTCCCTTTTTACTGGCGTTGGCTATCCATTACATGATATGGCGGCCAATCCACCATGCGATGGCGGCGACAAACGCGGAAGCGGGGATCGTGAAGATCCAGGCCCAGACGATGTTGCCCGCCACGCCCCAGCGCACGGCCGACATTTTCTGTGCCGAGCCGACGCCGACGATGGCGCCCGTGATGGTGTGCGTGGTCGACACGGGGATGCCCAGCGCCGTCGAGACGAACAGGGTGATGGCGCCGCCCGTTTCGGCGCAGAAGCCGCCGACCGGTTTGAGCTTGGTGATCTTCTGGCCCATGGTCTTGACGATGCGCCAGCCGCCGAACAGCGTGCCGAAGCTGATCGCCGTGTAGCACGAGATGATGACCCACATCGGTGGCATGGCGTCCGTCGTGCTTGAGTAGCCGGCGGCGATCAGCAGCATCCAGATGATGCCGATGGTCTTTTGCGCATCGTTGCCGCCGTGGCCCAGGCTGTACGCCGCGGCCGACACCAGTTGCAGGCGGCGGAACCATTTGTCGACGCGGCGCGGCGTCGAGCGCACGAAAATCCACGACACCAGCAGCATGATCAGCGAACCGAACAAAAAGCCCAGCACCGGCGACAGCACGATGAACAGCACGATCTTCCACAGGCCGGCCGAGATCAGCGCGCCCGTGCCCGACTTGGCGACAGCGGCGCCCACCAGGCCGCCGATCAGGGCGTGCGAGGACGACGATGGAATGCCGTAGTACCAGGTGACGAGGTTCCACACGATGGCGCCCATCAGGGCGCCAAATATCACATATTGGTCGATCACCGCGGGGTCGATCGTGCCCTTGCCCACCGTGGCGGCCACGGTCAGCTGGTGGAAGACGAAGATGGCGACGAAGTTGAAGGTGGCAGCCATGGCAACCGCGGTCTGCGGTTTCAATACGCCCGTCGAGACCACCGTGGCGATCGCGTTGGCGGCATCGTGGAAGCCGTTCATGAAGTCAAATAGCAGCGCCAGGATGACAAGCAGGCCTAGCACGTAGATGCTCATTTGGATGGTTTGCATGGATTTTTCTTTTCTGATTCTGTTTCAGGACAGACGCTGTTACGCGTTTTCGACGATGATGCCTTCGATAATGTTGGACACATCTTCGCAACGGTCTGTCACGGTTTCCAGAATTTCATAGATCGCTTTGAGCTTGATCAGGTTGCGCACGTCCGGCTCGTCGCGGAACAGCTTGGACATGGCGGCGCGCATCACGTGGTCGGCATCCGATTCCAGGCGGTCGATTTCCTCGCAGATGGCGACGATCTTGCGCGAGTTATCCATGTTGTGCAGCATGGCGACGGCGTCGCGCACTTTTTCGGTACAGGCCAGCACCAGTTCGGCCAGGCGCTTGGCTTCCGGCGTGACGGCTTTCAGGTCGTACAGCGACACGGTCTGCGCCGCGTCTTCCAGCAGGTCGAGGATGTCGTCCTGGCGCGTGATCAGCTGATGGATGTCGTCGCGGTCGATCGGCGTGATGAAGGTCTTGTGCAGCATTTCCACGGTGGCGTAGGTGACTTTGTCCGCCTGTTTCTCGATGCTTTCAATCGCATGCACGCGGTTTTCCAGGTCGTCGAAATTGGTCATCAGGCCGAGCATCTCTTTCGCGCCCTTGACGCACAGTTCCGCGTGCTGGTTAAACAATTCAAAAAACTTGCCCTCAGTGGGCATCAAGCGTCCAAACATGTCATTCTCCGTTAAGCATTGAGTCGTGTTATTTACTACAGAAAGCCGCCCCCTTGTCGGGGGCGGCCGATGGAATTGCCAGTGCTGCTGAGTCTTAGTCGCCTTGGTAAAGCGCCAGGCCACCACTGTAATTGCCAAATTTGGTGTACTGCCCCATGAAGGTGAGGCGGATGCTGCCGATTGGACCGTTACGTTGTTTACCGATGATGATTTCGGCCGTTCCCTTGTCCGGCGAGTCGGGGTTATACACCTCGTCGCGGTAAATGAACAGGATCACGTCGGCATCCTGCTCAATAGCGCCCGATTCGCGCAAGTCGGACATGACAGGACGCTTGTTCGGGCGTTGTTCCAGCGAGCGGTTCAGCTGGGACAGCGCGATCACGGGACAGCCGAGTTCTTTCGCCAGGCCTTTCAAGCCCCGCGAAATCTCGGAAATCTCCGTGGCGCGGTTGTCGCCGGGAGTATTGGCCGACATCAGCTGCAAGTAATCGACGATGATCAGGCCCAGCTTGCCGCATTGACGCGACAGGCGGCGCGAACGGGCGCGCAATTCGATGGAATTGAGCGCCGGCGTTTCATCGATGTACAACTGGGCGTCGTTCATCTTTTGAATCGCATTCGTCAGGCGCGGCCAGTCTTCGTCGTTCAGGCGGCCCGTGCGCAGGCGGTGCTGGTCCAGCTGACCAACCGAGCCCAGCATACGCATGGCCAGCTGGGCGCCGCCCATCTCCATCGAGAACACGGCCACGGGCAAGCCGCTGTCGATGGCCACGTTTTCGCCGATGTTGACGGAAAACGCCGTCTTGCCCATCGAAGGACGTCCCGCCACGATCACCAGGTCGCCCGGCTGCAGACCCGAGGTCATGCGGTCGAGGTCGATGAAACCGGTGGGCACGCCCGTGATTTCACTCTGGTTGTCGCGGCTGTACAGTTCGTCGATGCGTTCGACCACTTGCGTCAGCAGCGGCTGGATGGCGGTCCAGCCCTGGGCGCCGCGCGCGCCCTCTTCGGCGATGGCGAAGATCTTCGACTCGGCCTCGTCAAGCATCTGCTTGACTTCCTTGCCCTGCGGGCTGAAGGCCGTGCCGGAGATATCGTCGGCGACGGTGATGAGTTTGCGCAGCACGCCGCGGTCGCGCACGATCTCGGCGTAGCGCCGGATGTTCGCGGCCGATGGCGTGTTTTGCGCCATGGCGTTCAGGTAAGCGAGTCCGCCCACATCCTCGGCCTTGCCGAGCTGGGTCAGGGTTTCAAAAACAGTAATGACATCGGCTGGCTTGGAAGCGTTAACCATCTTGACGATTTGCTCGAAGATGATGCGATGGTCATAGCGATAGAAATCCTCCGCATGCATGAAGTCGGCAATGCGGTCATAGGCGGCATTGTCGCGCAGCAGACCACCGATGACGGATTGTTCTGCTTCGATCGAATGCGGCGGAATACGGAGGGAATCCAGTTGCGGATCAGAGGGGGCGTTCATGGCGCGAATTATACCCGCTTCGGCGTGTCGGCAAAAATAAAGGGCTGAAATTGAGCGAAAAAAAGGCCACAAAAAAGCCGGGCGAACCCGGCTTTTCATAGTGCGGCAACGCTTGCGGGCCAGGCCCGCAGACGATTACGCGTTCGCGTCTGGTACGACAGCGATAACGACTTCCACGACCACGTCGGTGTGCAGAGCAACCGAAACGTTGTGCTCGCCAACGATCTTCAGCGGGCCGGTAGGCATGCGGATTTGTGCTTTTTCAACAGCAAAACCTTGCTTGGTCAGCGCTTCAGCGATGTCGAAGTTGGTGACGGAACCGAACAGACGGCCATCAACGCCAGCTTTTTGAGCAACTTGAACGGTCAGGCCGCTCAGTTTTTCGCCCTGGGCTTGCGATGCGGCCAGTTTGGCGGCAGCAGCTTTTTCCAGTTCGGCGCGCTTGACTTCGAATTCAGCCACAGCGGTTGCCGTAGCACGACGTGCCAGGCGTTGCGGGATCAGGAAGTTACGTGCGTAACCGTCTTTGACTTTGACGACTTCGCCGAGGTTACCGACGTTAACAACTTTTTCTAACAGAATGATTTGCATAGTTCTTCTCCAGGAATATCTGACCGATTAAGCGTGGTGCAGATCGGTGTATGGCAGCAGCGCGAGGAAGCGGGCGCGCTTGATTGCGGTGTCGACTTGGCGCTGGTAGTGCGCTTTGGTACCGGTCAGGCGTGCTGGCATGATCTTGCCGTTTTCCTGGACGAAGTCTTTCAGCGTGTCGACGTCTTTGTAGTCGACTTGCTCAACGTGAGCTGCCGTGAAGCGGCAGAACTTCTTGCGTTTGAACAAAGGGTTTTGCTGTTTGCGTTTTTCTTTAAGCTTGAGCTTATTTTTGTCGAACTTTTTACCGAATGCCATGTCAGGCTCCTGTATCTAAAATGCGCTAGTCGGGGTGACTGCACTAAAATCAATGATGTGAAACACCAAACTCTTGCTGTTGCGGCTTTTCCTGGCCAGGAAACCCGTGAACTGATATACCCCGCCCAAGCTTGCCTGGCTGAACCGGCCTGAGATTTCGCCAGCGGCAAGCGCGGCAACATCAAACTCGGTCAAACGGGCAATTCCTGCTTCCATCTGCTGCGAACTGTGCTGCAATACTGCATTCACAATCGGCAGCCCTGCCGGGGTATAGCGCAATATTTCGCGCTCGGCAATGATGGCGGTTACTTGTAGCTGGTTCAGCGCACGATCCTGGTCAAGAATTAAGCTGCTGCGGCTGGAGCGGCTGCTGGTGCTTCGGTGCGGTGGCTTTTGGCCGCGTCTTCGCGTTGTACCGATTTCATCATCGGCGAAGGAGCTGTTTCAGCTTTCTTCATTTTAACGGTCAGGTGACGCAACACGGCATCATTGAATTTGAATGCTGTTTCCAACTCGACCAGGGTCTCGTTGTCGCATTCGATGTTCAGGCAGATGTAGTGTGCTTTAGGCAGCTTTTGGATCGAGTAAGCCATTTGACGGCGGCCCCAATCTTCCACGCGGTGAACCGAACCGCCGCGGGTGGTTACGCTGGCTTTGTAGCGTTCGATCATCGCGGGCACTTGCTCGCTTTGGTCCGGATGGACGATAAAGACTATTTCATAATGACGCATGCAAACTCCTTCAGGTCGGATTGATAATCGCCCACCCCGGCGTCAAGACAGGTGTGGGAAGGTCAGCCGGAGAGTATAGCCGGTTTTACGCCAACGATCAAGCCCCCGCGCATGCTGGCGCGGGGGCCTGGCCGCTAGTCCAGCAACAACTGCAGCACGGGCACGATCTTGATGCCCTGGCAAGCCTGGTCCGCAGCGCTGTCCGGGAACGGATATCCGCTGCAAGGGCGGTAAGGATAGTCACTCGGCAACAATGTCGGGAAGCCCAGCTCGCCAGCCACGTCGATACCGGACGACAGCGGCCCCTTGAACAAGCCGCGGAACAGCGCGCTGCGCACGGCGGGACGCCATGGCACGAAACCGGCCGGGGCGGCGTAGGACGCCGGCTGCGCATACGGCGCGCCCACGGCGTTCGGACGCGGCGGCGGCACGGCCATCCACTGGTGATTGCCGTCGATGCTGGCGATGGCGTCGGCGATGACGTTATCGGTCTGCGCAAACACGGAGCGCCCCGCTTCCGGCGCCGCCCCAGCGAGTTGCCCCAACGCCACCAAACCCGCCGTATCGAGCAGCGACAGCTTGGCCAGCACGACGGCGTTATAGGCCACCGCATATCGCTGCGGATCGAAGGCGCCATCCGTCACGCGCATCTCGGCGCGCACGCGCGCGGCAAGGTCGGGAATCATCAGCAGATTCTTGTCATTATGGCGCTCGGGGCGGCTGAAATAGTCGTTCAGGGCGGCATCGTCCATGTCCTTGCTGAACAGCGCCAGGATATCCTGCAATTCGCGCGGCAGCAGGCGGTCGAAGATTTCCGCCATCAGGCGGTCCTTGGCGCTGGCAATCTGCTCGTCGCGCCAGGCGCGGATCTCGGAAGGCGTCGGCAAGCCGAGCAGGTCCCCGGCAAACGCCAGGTCCTCGGCCAGCTTGAGCGCCCGGTCCACCGCCCAGACCACATTCCTGGCGCCGTCGCGCAGCTCGCACCCGGACAGCTCCTGCGCCACACCGAGAATACTCATGTGATAGCAATCGAACCAGCGCGACAACGGCTCGGTCGCGCTGGCCGCCCGGTCCGTGGAATTGAGCAATGACTGGCTCGTCGCCTTCACATATTCGCGCATGGCAACATCGACATCATTGCGCCAGCCCATCAGCGGCCCCTTGATCGGCGACGTGTTCTGCCCCATGCGCTGGCTGAAATCAATGGCGGCATTGCTGACGATCTGCACCAGCTTTTGCGATGCCACCGCAGCATCGCGCACGGCGATGCTGGCCTGCAACAGCTGCTGCCGCTTGGCCGCCAGCTTGCCATTGAGCGAGCCCAGGGCCGCATTGACCGAGCCATTGATGGAGTCGATTACATCGTTTGCCTTTTGACATGCATGATAGCCGAACGGATCCTGCCATTTTTTCGGGCAACTTGCCTTGCGGCGCAACTCGCTTTCCTTGCTGGAAATCTGCAGGTGCAGCTGGAGTATCTCCTGCTCGACACTGAATACCGTCTGCGTGGCCGTCTTCACGCCGCTGAACAAGGCATCGTCAAGATGCTGCGTGGCATTAACCAGATCGTTTGCCAGGGACTGGATGCGGTCCTCGCCCGCCTGCACCTTGGGGATGATGACATTGGCCTTGTCGATGATCTTTTGCGCGTCGTTCGACGACAGCGCCACGCCCCAGTTCGACGCAAACAGCCGCACGACCGCGACGTCGAGCTGGTTCCACGCAGGATTGGCCACCATCGCGTCGATGGATTTGCGGTAGGCATGGTAGGCCGCCAAATGCCGTCCATACTTGCCGCGGCTGTATTGCTCCTGCACCGTATCGTTGAGCACCAGCGTGTCGCGCACAAACGTGCCGAATGCATCGCTGGGCTTGATCAAGGCGCGCACGGCGCCAAGCTGCCTGCCCGTGTGGTCGCGCAACGGCGGCGTCAGCCTCCCGATAAAGCCCTCGAGCGCAATATGCCGCTGCTCCACCAGCGTTTCATCGGCCAGGTCAAAGATGTCTCCCGCATACTGATTGACATACGTATGGGCGAACATGTCGGCCGAGGCATGCCCCAGGTAGCCATAGGCGTATGCCGTGCCCGCGGCGTTACCCCTGGCGCTGTTGAGCAGGAAACGCAGCCAGTCGTTGGTCTTCCAGCCGTCTTCGATGCCGGGATGGACGATGGTTTGCCCGACGAGAATATCCGGCGCCGAGTCGGGACCTATATTCCCCAGCAAGAACTCCGTCTGGTTCGCCAGGATGGCGCTGCGCACATGCGCGGGCACTTCGAGGGTGACGGGCTTTCCCTGCAATACAATAGTGATCTTGCCATCGTCCGCCAGATCGTTGATGACCTGCTGCCCCACCCAGACATGCGTGCCCAGGGTAAAGGCGCACGCATTCCCGGCAAACAAGATGCCCAGCAAGCCAGCCAGCAAGGTGAAACGCTTACCACATCGGTCGATCATGGAATCCTTTTATAGTTTTACGGATGAAGAGAGGCACACATGGCCCGGATGCCACATTGCCAAAAAAATATCATGCGCATACTAGCAGAGAAAATTGCAAATTGGCAATAAATTGAAGTGATCGCGCCAGGAACAAGCCGATCGGTGAATTATTTTGCGAAATGGTGAAATTGGGCTTGCATAGTCGGCGATACTGTACAAAAATACAGACTGTTCATATAGACAGCATTTTAGTATGCACCCACCGCTCATGATCAAGCTGACAGCACGACAAGAACAAATCCTGAACCTGATCAAGGACGCGATTGAAAATACGGGCTTTCCTCCCACCCGCGCCGAGATTGCCAATGAATTGGGTTTTAAATCGGCCAATGCGGCCGAAGAGCATTTGCAGGCCCTGGCCCGCAAGGGCGCGATCGAGATTTCGCCAGGCACGTCGCGCGGCATCCGCCTGATCGGCGCGGCGGCCGAAACGCTGCCATCGAAGGTGCCGGCAGCGCTGCTGATGTCGCTACCGCTGATCGGCCGCGTGGCGGCCGGTTCGCCCATCCTGGCGCAGGAAAACCTGGAAGCGAGCTACAACGTCGACCCGGCCCTGTTCTCGGCCAAGCCCGACTTCCTGCTGAAGGTGCGCGGCTGGTCCATGCGCGACGCCGGCATCATGGATGGCGACTTGTTGGCAGTCAAGAAGGTCGACAGCGCCAAGAATGGCCAGATCGTCGTCGCCCGCATCGGCGACGAAGTCACCGTCAAGCGCTACAAGAAGACGGGCTCCGTCATCGAACTGCTGCCGGAAAACCCCGATTTCAAGGTCATTACCGTGTCGCCGGAAGACGAATTCGCCCTGGAAGGGCTGGCAGTTGGCTTGATGCGCAGCTGGCATTGATTTTTCCTGGCAGCTGTCGCACGTAAAACGCAAAAAGGGCCGCAACAGTCATGCTGTTGCGGCCCTTTTTTATCGCCCGGGCGTTTTATGCCTCCAGCGCATTACGGAAATCCTCGAGCAGGTCCGCCTCGTCCTCGATGCCGACGGAGACGCGGATCAGCGATTCGGCGATGCCCATGCTGGCGCGGCGCTCGGCGCCCATCTCGTAAAAGATCGTGTGGGCAACGGGAATGACGAGGGTGCGCGTGTCACCGAGGTTGCTGGCCGGGATAGCCAGGTTCAGGCGATTGAGGAAATCGAAGCAGTCGATGCCGTCTTTCAACTCAAAGCTGAACAGGGAGCCATAGCTGCGGAACAAGTCCGTTGCCAGCGCGTGCTGCGGATGCGAGGCCAAGCCCGGATAATGCACGGCAGCCACGCGTGGATCCGCCTGCAGCATGGTCGCCAGCGCCAGGGCGTTGGAGCAGGTACGGTCCATGCGCAGGGCCATGGTTTCCGCGCCGACGGCGATATGGTGCGCCGCTTCCGGTCCCAGCGAGGCGCCGAAGTCGCGCAAGGCCTTGGCGCGGATTTGCGCGATGCCCCACTGGGCCGGCGCCGCCTTTTTATAATTGTCAAGGATGTTCGGATATTGCGTCCAGTCGAACACGCCCGTGTCCGTCAAGCTGCCGCCCAGTGCATTGCCGTGGCCGCCGATGGACTTGGTCAGCGCATTGACCGCCAGGCCGGCGCCCACGGCTTTCGGGCGGAACAAATACGGCGTCGTCATGGTGTTGTCGACGATATACAGGATGCCTTTTTCGCGGCACAACTCGCCGATCTTCGCCAGGTCGGCGATCTGCGTGCGCGGATTGGCGATGGTTTCGACAAACACGATGCGCGTGGCCGGCGTGATGGCGGCCGCCACGTTGGCCACATCGGTGGCGTCGACGAACGACACGGCCATGCCCTGCCCCGTCACCGTCTGCCACAGGCTGTTGGTGTTACCGAATAGAAAGGCCGACGACACGACGTGGTCGCCCGCGCGCAGCAGCGCCTGCACGACGGCGCCGATGGCGCCCATGCCGGTGGCGAAGCACAGCGTGGCCACGCCGTCCTCCATCTTGTTGACCTTGTCTTCCAGCGCGGAAACGGTCGGATTGCCCTGGCGGCCGTAGCGGAAGCCGGGCTCCTTGCCCTGGAACACGGAAGCGAGCTGGCGCGCATCGCCGTAGCCGAACGCGACGGACGTGTGCACGGGCTTGTGCAGCGAACCGTGCTCGATGCCCTTGCGACGGTCGTTATGCAGGATGGTGGTGGTAAAGCCGTAAGTCTTGTTGTCGCTCATGGTCGGGTGGTGCGCAAGGCAGTGAAAAAGTCAGACAAAAAAAAGCCCGGCGCAGGCCGGGCTGGACGATTATGCTTCCGTCGTCGCCAGGTTCAGGTTCAGCTGGGAACGCGGCGTATCCTCGGGCGCTGCCGCCTTCGGATGGTGGCGCGCGTACTCCAGGCGGTCCAGGTATTCCTGCGACACGTCGCCCGTCACGTACACGCCATCGAAGCACGACGCCTCGAAACTGGTCAGGGCCGGGTTGACGTCGGCAATCGCCTGCTTCAGCGCGCCGATATCCTGGTACACCAGGTAATCGGCCGTGATTTCGCGGCACACTTCTTCCGTCGTGCGGCCATAGGCGATCAGCTCGTCGCGCGTCGGCATGTCGATGCCGTACACGTTCGGGTAAATCACCGGAGGCGCGGCCGAGGCGAAGATGACTTTCGTCGCGCCCGCTTCGCGCGCCATCTGCACGATTTCACGGCTGGTGGTGCCGCGCACGATGGAATCGTCGACCAGCAGCACGACCTTGTCCTTGAACTCGGACGGGATCGCGTTGAGCTTCTGGCGCACGGATTTCTTGCGCGCCGCCTGGCCCGGCATGATGAAGGTGCGGCCGATATAGCGGTTCTTGATGAAGCCTTCGCGGTACTCGATGTTCAGCGCCATGGCCAGCTGGATGGCGGCCGGACGCGAGGAATCGGGGATCGGCATGACCACGTCGATATGCACGCCGGGTAATTCGGTGCGGATCTTTTCGGCCAGGTATTCGCCCATTTTCAGGCGCGTGGCGTACACGGAGGCGCCGTCGATGACGGAATCGGGACGGGCCAGGTAGACGAACTCGAACACGCACGGGTTCAGGCTGGCGTTGTCGGCGCACTGGCGGCTGTGCAATTGCTTGTCGGCGTCGATGAAGACGGCTTCGCCGGGGCCGATGTCGCGCACGAAGCGGAAGCCCATGCCTTCCAGGGCCACGGATTCGGACGCGATCAGGTATTCGGCGCCCTGCTCCGTTTCATTGATGCCCAGGCACAGCGGACGGATGCCGTGCGGGTCGCGGAAGGCCAGCAAGCCCACGCCGGCGATCTGCGCCACGGCAGCGTAGCCACCCTTGACGCGACGGTTCAGCACGGTCACGGCCTTGAAGATGGCGTCCGGGTCCAGGTTCAGGCCCGTCGTCGCTTCCTGGATTTCATGCGCGAGCACGTTGAGCAGCACTTCCGAGTCGGAATCGGTATTGATGTGGCGGCGGTCGTTCTTGAACATTTCCTGTTTCAACTGTTCCCAGTTGGTCAGGTTGCCATTGTGCGCCAGCGTGATGCCGAACGGCGCATTCACATAAAACGGCTGTGCTTCCTCTTCGCTCGACGAACCGGCCGTCGGGTAGCGACAGTGGCCGATGCCCGTTGTGCCTTGCAGCGAACGCATGTTGCGCGTACGGAAGACGTCACGTACGAGGCCATTGGCCTTGTGCATGGAAAACATACTGCTGTGATTGGTCGCAATCCCTGCCGCGTCCTGGCCGCGATGTTGCAAGAGCAACAATGCGTCATAGAGCAATTGATTGACAGGTTGATGGGAAACGACGCCGACGATGCCACACATGGTGTGCTCCTAAACTGTGCTACTGATTTTAAAAAAATTTCAAAATTTCACATGCTGCGCATAGGCGGCAGGCAGATAAGGCTTGATGGCGCGCGCGCCCTGTTCCGCGACCGGGCTGAGCAGCGCGTTTTTCCAGAATGGCTGCTGCGGGATGGACGTCATGCCACACAAGATGACGGCGGTCAGCACGATCACAAGGCCCCGCGCCAGGCCAAACAGGCTGCCCAGGGTGCGGTCGGCCAGGCTCAGTCCCGTCACCTTGACGAGCGCATCGACCGTCATGGACAGCAATCCCATCAGAATGCGCACGCCGATGAACAGCACCACGAAAGCGAGCAACAGGCGGATGGCTTCGCCCGGCACGGCTTCCGGCAGGAATTTCGCCAGGGTGGCGCCATACGCATTGGCAATGACGAAAGCCACGATCCAGCTGACCAGCGACAGTATTTCCTTGACCAGGCCACGCATCATGCTGATCAGCACGGACGTCACCAGCACGAACAGCACCAGGTAATCGAAGATCGTCACGCGCGTTCAGCCTTGCATCATCACGCCGGCACCAGGCTACCGCCCAGGCCCAGCTTTTGCAGCTTGGCGCGCGTCTTTTCCGCATCGTCGCGGCTGCCGAACGGCCCCACTCGCACGCGGATGCGCTCGCCTGCAGGGCTGGAGACTTTCTGCGTATACGACTTGATGCCCGCTTCGCGCAGTTTTTCCTGCAATTCGTCCACCTTGTCCTGCGTCGCCAGGGCCGCCACCTGCACCACGAACTTGCCGCTGCCGGCGTCGTGCGCCTTCTCTTGCGGCTTGTCCAGCGGCTTGCCTTCCAGAATCGCCAGGGCGCGCGCCGCATCGTCGGCAGACTGCGCCGGCTTGGCCGGTTTCGCTTCGGGCTTGGCTTCCGGCTTCACTTCATGCTTGGGCTCGGGCTTCGTTTCCGGCTTGGGTTCGTGCTTTGGTTCCGGCTTCGCTTCATGCTTCGGCTCGGGTTTCGGTTCGGGCTTGACGGGTTTCGGTTCCGCTTTCGGCTCCACATAGGCGGGCTTGGCCGGCACGGGCTGGGCCGCGGCCAGCACGGGCGCCGGAGCAGGTTTGGCTGCCGGAGGCAGCGGCGCATCGACGATTTCCTCGGACTGGTCGAGGCCATTGTTCGCTGCCGACGCCGGGGCCGGTACGGCCTGCACGGGGGCGGGCGCGGGCGCGGCGGCGACCTTCTCTTTCGACGGAATGTCGATGGCGATATCGTTGACGGGCGCCTTCGGCTCGGAGTCGAGCAGCATCGGCAAGCCGACGGCCACGCCCAGGGCCAGGGCGATGGCCCCGACCAGGCGGCGGCGCGCGCGTTTCTTTTCAGGCAAGACCGGATCCGGCGCTTCCTTGCCGCCACGGCGCGAACCACCGCCACCGGCAGTGTTGGCGGCGCGCTTGCGGGTCGGCGACTGTGCTTCGCCAGGGACATAAAAGCCGCTGTCTTCGCCAGAGGATTCTTGCTTGTTTTTAAACAGTTTCGAGAACAAGCCCATGCGTGATTTTCAGTCGAGTGCGTTTCAGTGAAGTGAGGATTTTCGGGCCTTCATCACGCCGGCAACGGTGAGGAAAGAACCAAAGACCACAATTCTATCATTCTCACCGGCCCGGCTCATTGCATTTGCAAAAGCTTGTGCCGGATCATCGAAAATAGACACAGTATGCTCGCTGCTGTCGGGCTTATCTTCGAGCATGATTTGCACCTTGGCCGCCAGTTCCGATGCCGTGGCCGCACGCGGCGAAGGCAGGCCTGTCAGGCACCAGTGGTCGACATGTTCGGCCATTGCGGCCAGTACGCCATCGATATCCTTGTCCTGCATGGAACCGAAGACGGCGTAGGTGTACGGGTGAAAACCCATATTGCCCAGGTTCTGGTTCAGCGCCGAGGCCGCGTGGGGGTTGTGCGCCACGTCGAGGATCACGCTGGGGCGGCCAGGCAAGACCTGGAAGCGGCCCGGCAATTCCACCGTCACGAGGCCCGTGCGCACTTCCTGCGCACCCACCGGCAGTTTCAGCTTCAGCACTTCCAGCGCCGCCAGCACGGCCGTCGCGTTGAGGATCTGGTTGGCGCCGCGCAAGCTCGGGTAGGCCAGCGAATTGCGGCGCTGTTCGCGCCCGCCATAGTTCCACTGCTGCTTGTCACCCGAATAATTGAAATCGCGGCCCATCAGCCACAGGTCGGCGCCGATGGCTTCGGCATGGTCGATCAGCGACTGCGGCGGCACGGGGTCGCTGCAGATGGCCGCCTTGCCCGGGCGGAAGATGCCGGCCTTTTCAAAGCCGATGGCTTCGCGCGTGTCGCCCAGGTAATCCGTATGGTCGATATCGACGCTGGTGACGATGGCCACGTCGGCGTCGATCACGTTGACGGCGTCCAGGCGCCCGCCCAGGCCCACCTCCAGGATGGCCACGTCCAGCTTTGCTTGCGACAGCAGCTGCAAAATGGCCAGGGTGGTGAATTCAAAATACGTGAGTGGCGTGTCGCCGCGCACGGCTTCAACAAAGTTGAAGCTGGCGACGAGCTGTTCGTCGCTGGCCATCTCGCCCAGCACGCGCGCGCGCTCGTTGAAATCGAGGAAATGCGGCTTGATGTACAGCCCCACTTTGTAGCCGGCACGCAACAGCACGGATTCCAGCATGGCACAGGTGGAACCCTTGCCATTCGTGCCCGCCACCATGATCACGGGGCAGGTAAAAGCCAGCTGCATGCGCGCCTTGACGGCTTGCACGCGGTCCAGGCCCATGTTGATCTGGGTTTCCGAATGCCGGGTTTCCAGCATGGCGAGCCAGTCTGGCAGGGTGATGGGGAGGTTTTGCATGGGAGACTTCTTGATGAGGAGCGATGCGCCGGGCGCGGAGACGGTAGGACGTGGCAACCGGGCGGGTCCAGGGGACGCCGCCCGGCCTGTTACTTTGGCGAATTACGCCAGGACTTCGACGGCCTGGTTTTGCAGCAAGGCCAGCAGGCGGGCGATTTCTTCGCGCATCTTGCGGCGGTCGACGATCATGTCGACGGCGCCCTTGGTGACGAGGAATTCGGCGCGCTGGAAGCCTTCCGGCAATTTTTCGCGCACGGTGTTTTCAATCACGCGCGGGCCGGCAAAGCCGATCAGCGCCTTGGGCTCGGCAATGACGACGTCGCCCATGAAGGCGAACGAGGCCGATACGCCGCCCATGGTCGGGTCGGTCAGCACGCTGATGAATGGCAATTTCTTTTCCGACAGCTTGGTCAGCATGGCCGTGGTCTTGGCCATCTGCATCAGGGACAGCAAGCCTTCCTGCATGCGCGCGCCACCGGTGGCGGTGATGCAAATGAACGGCACTTTCTGTTCCAGCGCGATCTGCGCGCCGCGCACGAAACGCTCGCCCACGACGGAGCCCATCGAGCCGCCCATGAATTCGAATTCGAAGCACGCCACGACCACTGGCAGGCTCATGATGGCGCCGCCCATGACGACCATCGCATCCGTCTCGCCCGTCGCTTCCATGGCGGATTTCAGGCGGTCCGGGTATTTCTTGCTGTCCTTGAACTTCAGCGTATCGACGGGCAGGATTTCCTGGCCGATTTCATAGCGGCCACCGGCGTCGAGCAGGCTGTCGAGGCGTTCACGGGCGCGGATGCGCATGTGATGGTCGCATTTCGGGCACACGTGCAGATTCGATTCCAGGTCCGTACGGTATAGCACGGCTTCGCAGGACGGGCACTTGACCCACAGGCCTTCCGGCATGGTCTTGCGTGCGCCAGCATCAGAGCGCTGTATGCGCGGTGGCAGCAGTTTTTCCAACCAACTCATATTTTCTCCTTGGGCCCTTGTAGGGGTGGCGTCGGTGGACGCCCCCGGCAGACGGTAAACGGCAGCGCCCCGCAGGACGCCGCCAAAAATTTTATCTATTGCACAATGACAGGCAAATCAGTGGCCGAAGTGTAGCCGTTTATCGCCGGGCTGTCGAACTTTGCCACCACCTTGATGGCATAAACGACAAGCTTGCTCAGGCATCCAGTGCGGCGCGGATACCGGCCGTAAAGCTGCGCACGGCGTCCACGGCGCCGCCTTCCGGCGCATTTTCAATTTCCTGGATGATGCGGCTGCCGATCACGACCGCATCGGCCACCTTGGCAACGGCCTGGGCCGTGGCGCCATCGCGGATGCCGAAGCCTACGCCGATGGGTAATTTTACATGCTGGCGGATGGCGGCGAGGCGTTCTGCCACCTGTTCCGTATCAATGTTACCGGCGCCCGTGACGCCTTTCAGCGACACGTAATAGCTGAAGCCGCCGCCGACCTTGGCCACTTGCGCGATGCGCTCCTCGGTCGAGGTGGGCGCCAGCAGGAAGATCAGGTCGAGGCCCGCCTCGCGCATGGCGGCGGCGAATTCCTCGCACTCTTCCGGCGGATAGTCGACGACGATGGCGCCGTCGGCGCCGGCCGCTTGCGCCGCTGCAATAAACGCGGCGCTGCCGATGCGCTCGATGGGGTTCGCATAGCCCATCAGCACCACCGGGGTCGTCTGGTTGGTCTCGCGGAACTGGCGCACATAGCCGAACACGTCGTGGATGCCGACGTTGAATTTCAAGGCCCGTTCGCAGGCGCGCTGGATGACGGGGCCTTCGGCCATGGGGTCGGAAAACGGCACGCCCAGCTCCAGCACGTCGGCGCCGCCCTCGACGAGGGCGTGCATCAGCGGCACGGTGGCGTCGGGGCCGGGGTCGCCGGCGGTAATAAACGTGACCAGGGCGGTCTTGTTGTGGGATTTTAAGTTGGCAAAGGTAGTGGCGATACGGGACATGGGATGCTTTCGTGTAGTCAGTGAGAAATGTCGGGTGAGGCGCCTGCGCGCCGACCCGACCTGCCAGGGCTTGTCAGCTGCTTAACTGAAATTCAAACCCATGCGTTCCGCCACCGTATGCATGTCCTTGTCGCCACGGCCCGACAGGTTGGCCAGTACAATTTTGTCTTTGGGCAAGGTGGCCGCCAGCTTGGCCGCGTAGGCCAGCGCGTGCGACGATTCCAGGGCCGGGATGATGCCTTCGATATGGCAGCAGTCGTGGAAAGCCTGCAGCGCCTCGTCATCCGTGATGGACACGTATTGCGCGCGGCCCGAATCTTTCAGCCACGCGTGTTCCGGGCCCACGCCCGGGTAGTCGAGGCCGGCCGAGACGGAATGCGTCTCGATGATCTGGCCATTCTCGTCCTGCAACAGATAGGTGCGGTTGCCGTGCAGCACGCCCGGGAAGCCGGCCGTCAGCGAGGCCGAGTGCTTGCCCGTGTCCAGCCCTTCGCCGGCCGCTTCCACGCCGATCAGCTTGACGTCCTTCTGGTCGATATACGGATAAAAGATGCCCATGGCGTTCGAGCCGCCGCCGATGCAGGCCAGCACATAATCGGGCTGGCGGCCCGTCATTTCCGGCATCTGCACCAGGCATTCCTCGCCGATCACGGACTGGAAGTCGCGCACCATCATCGGATACGGATGGGGGCCGGCCACGGTGCCGATGATATAGAAGGTGTTTTCAATATTGGTGACCCAGTCGCGCATGGCTTCGTTCAGCGCATCCTTAAGGGTCTTGGAGCCGGATTCGACGGGCACGACGGTGGCGCCCAGCAATTTCATGCGGTACACGTTCTGCGCCTGGCGCTTGACGTCTTCGCTGCCCATGTAGACCACGCATTCGAGGCCGAAGCGGGCACAGATGGTGGCCGTGGCCACGCCATGCTGGCCGGCGCCCGTCTCGGCGATGATGCGCGGCTTGCCCATGCGCTTGGCCAGCAGGGCCTGGCCGATGACGTTATTGATCTTGTGCGCGCCCGTGTGGTTCAAGTCTTCGCGCTTGAAATAAATTTGCGCGCCACCCGCCATCCCGGACCAGCGCTTGGCGTGGTAGATGGGCGACGGACGGCCGACAAAATGCTTCAGCTCGTAGCGGAATTCTTCGAGGAATTCCGGGTCGACACTGTAGCGCGCGTAAGCGTCCTTCAGCTCGGCCAGCGCGTGGGTCAGCGTTTCGGCGACAAACGAGCCGCCGTACGGGCCGAAGTGGCCGCGCAGGTCAGGAAATGGATAGTCGGTAGCGTGGAACAGTGCGGCGGCGGCGCCGGGCGCGTTGGTATGGTCATTCATGGTGGTTTCCTCTGGCAATGATGGCATCGGCATCCTGCACCGCGGCGATGAACGCGCGGATGCGGGATGCGTCCTTGATGCCCTTGGACGCTTCGACACCACTGCTGATGTCGACGGCGTAAGGGCGCACGCGCACCACTGCGTCAGTCGCGTTTTGTACGCTCAAGCCACCACTTAAAACGACCCGAGGCGCGAGTTCTTTTGGAATGAGGGACCAATCAAATACCTTTCCTGCACCGCCATACGCATCCACATAGGTATCCAGCAAGAGGCTGGCAAACAAGGGACTGGCGGCGCGATAGCGCTGTTCGTATTCTAGCAAATCTTCAAAGCGGGTGTCGGGTTTGACGCGGAACACTTGCGTAAATGGCATATTCACGGCGCTGGCGAGCGCGGCGCTGTGCTCGGGCGTCTCGTCGCCGTGAAATTGCAGCAGGGACAAGGGCGCCACAGCCTTTGTCGCCCGCACCTCTTCCACGCTGGCATTGACGAACAGCCCCACCGTCGTCACGTACGGCGGCACGGCGGCGATCAGGGCGGCAGCCTGCTCCGGCGTCACATGGCGCGGGCTTTTCGGATAAAACACGAAACCGATGGCATCGGCGCCCGCCGCCACAACGGCCTGGATATCTTCAACGCGGGTCAGCCCGCAGATTTTGATGCGTGTGCGTGGCATGTTGTTCCTCTATTCGACTTGATATCAATCAAAACCAGGGCAAGGCGCTGCTGCCATCTTGCGGCAAGTTCCACTTCGGGTCGTAATCGATCTTCGCCAGGTACAGGCCGTCCGGCATGAAGGTGGGCGCCGCCGCATGGCGGTCCTTACGTTCCAGCAACTGCCCCAGCCATTCCGGCTTTTCACGGCCCGAGCCCACATACACGAGCGAGCCCACCAGGTTGCGCACCATGTGGTGCAAAAAGGCGTTGGCGGTGATGCTAAAGACGATCAGTTCGCCACGGCGTTCGATCTGGATGTCATGCATGAGCTTGACCGGCGACTTGGCCTGGCATTGCGCGGCGCGAAACGCCGTGAAATCGTGCCAGCCCAGCAAGGGCTGCACGGCCTGGCGCATCAGTTCCACGTCCAGCGGCCGGAAAAAGAAGCCGGCGCGCCCTTCCACCAGCGGCGAACGCGTGGGATTGTTGTATAACACATAATGATAGGTGCGGGCGCGCGCGCTGAAACGAGCATGGAAGAAATCATTGACCGTCGGATCGCCATCGAGTTCCTTGGCCCAGCGCACAGCGATGGACTTGGGCAGGAAGGCATTGACGCCGCGCACCCAGGAGTGCACGTCGCGATTGAGCTCGGTATCGAAATGCACGACTTGCTCGAGCGCATGCACGCCCGTGTCCGTGCGGCCGGCGCACGTGGTGGCCAGGCGCACGCGGGCAAACTTCTCCAGCGCATTTTCCAGCTGGTCTTGCACCGTTTGCCCATCTTCCTGTTTCTGGTACCCATGCCAGGCCATGCCGTCGTATTGCAGACCCAGGGCGATGCGCTTCAATGGCGTTGCTGTCGTAATATTTTGCATCGAAGCATTATACCGGCGCCGCAGCTTGCCGCGCCGGCGGGTATCACTAGCTCAACAGCGCACGCATGGTATTGGCTTTTTTCACTTGCTCTTCGCTGCCGCCCTTGATGACTTCATCGATCAGCTCGCGCGCACCTTCCTTGTCGCCGATTTCCTGGTAGGCGATCGCCAGGTCCAGCTTGGTATCCATTTCCATGTGGATGGCCGACAGCGGGTCATCCACGCCGGCGCTGGCCGTCTTGGCGTCGTTCAGGTCCAGGTCGATGCCGGACAGGTCGAACTCCTGCGCGGCCGGGATGGTTTCCGGCGGTGTGGCCGGTGTTTGCGCTGCGTCAAACAAGTTGTCGATCGATGGCTCGGCAGCCGCTACCGGCGCCGCCGCCGGCGCTACCGGTTCATCGAGGTCGAAATGGGCCAGGTCCACGTCTTTCAATGGATCGGGCAGCGGCGTCAGGCCCGCGCCCACGCCATTCACGGGGCCGGCTGGCGGTTCCAGGTCCAGGCCGAAATCCATGCTGGCGTCGTACTGCGCATCGTGCGCAGCCGTTGCCGGCTTGGCTTCAGGCCCGGGCATGACGATGGGGTCGCTGGTGGAGACGGGCTCGAAATCGAGGCTGTCGAGGTCAAAGTCGAGCGGATCGCGGGCATCGCGCGCGGGAACGGCCGCCGGTTCGGCTGGCGCCAGGTCGGCCAGTGCCGTATCGTCAGGCAAATCCATGCTCTGGCCGCGCAAATCATCGCAGGCGCCCTTGCTCAGGCTGACGACGGCGTCGCCATCCGTATCGCCATACAGCGGGTTGGATGGATCGAGCGCCAGGCCCAGCGCGGCGGCTTGCGGCCACTCCTCGCCCTGGCCCCGCGTCAGGCTGTACAACTCGCTGGCCTGGTCTTCAAACGCGCGCACGTCATTGCGCGCCGAATAGATTTCCAGCAGTTTCAGGCGCGCCGCATGGCGTTCGGGATGGATGCGCAAGGCTTCCTTGAGGATATCTTCCGCCTGGCCATCACGGCCGTAGGCGATATACACATCGGCTTCGGCGACGGGATCCACCTCATTGACATCGAGGGCACTGGCGCCCGCCACGGCAGCGGCTCCGGCGGCGGCAGCGCCGGCGCCGAACAAATGATTGCTCGCCTCGGACTGCTGGTCTTCCGGCGCCACGCCCGCCGGCGGCGCTGCTGGCGGTTCAGGTTCCAGCACGGGGGCCACGTCGGCCTCGGCCGGCGGCGTGTCCTTGCGCCGGCGCGCGACGACGAGCGCCGCCACGGCAGCGAGCAAGGCGGCCAGGCCGATGCCGATGGCGCCCAGGTGGTCGTTGATCTTATCTGTAATGGTCGGTTCCAGCGGCGAGGCTTTCTTGACCAGCGGCACCGGCTTGGCCTTCGGCACCGGCGGCTGCGCTTCGGCCGGGGCACTGGCGACGGCGCTGGCCGCGGCACTGGCCTCGGCTGGCTTGGCCGGCGATGGCGCGCTCTTGTCGGCCATGGCCTTGCTCTTCACCGCCATCAGCTTTTCCAGGTCGCTGACGTTCTTTTCCAGTTCCTTGACGCGCGCGGCCGCCTCATCCACCTGCCTGGCCTTGGCGATCTTGTCTTCCTCGCTGGCTACCGCGCTCTTGCCGGGGGCCTTGGCCGCCGGTTCCGCTTTCGACAGCTTCAGCTTGTCTTGCGCTTCGCTCACGGCCGTCGGCTTTTCCTGCACCTTCGTCGCGCCGATCTTGCCGGCCGTGCTTTGCGTCGCCTGCGCCGCCTTGACCGGCTTGCTCTGCGCCACCTGGCCCGCCAGCTTGTTGCGGTACGCCTCGAAATCGATGGCGTGCGCCGTCACCACGCCCTTCGCCTCGGCCGCGTCGGTGGCGCGAATGGCTTCCGCGCCTGGCACGGCCAGGATGCGCCCGGCCTGCATGCGGTTCATGTTCTCGCCCTTGAAGGCATCGGGATTGGCGCGGTACAGGGCGACGAGCATCATGTCGAGCGAAACGCCCGACGGTTTCAGCTCGCTGGCGATGCGGCTCAGGGTATCGCCCGCCTTGACCTTGTATTCGCCGGCCGCCTTCTTCGGCGCCGCTGGCGGAGCAGTATTGGCGGCAGCGGTGGCGGCGGGCTTGCCCTTTCCCGGTTCGGCCGGGGCCATGACCTGCGCGCCGCGCGTCTGGCGCGCCTCGGGCGTATCGAGCACGAACGCATATTCGCGCACCTGGCGCCCATTCTTGCTGCTCAGCTCCAGCAGCAGGTCCACCAGCGGCTCGGCCACCGGTTGCGCCGAACTGATGCGGATGAAGGGCTTGCCGTTGCGGTTTTCCACGGCAAACGTCAGTGCGTTCAGCGCGGGGTTGAATTCCACGTTGGCCTGGCGGTAGGCGTCCGGCGGCGCCAGCTTGGCCAGCAGGGTTGTCGCCTCGTCAGGCTTGACGGCCGACAATTCGACCTCGGCGCGCAGCGGCTGGCCGGCGGCGGACAGCACCGTGATCTTGCCCAGCTCGGCTGCGGATGCCGCCGGTGACAATAACACCGCGCATGCGACAGCGCTGCTGAGTGTTTTGATGGCAAGGGAGGCGACCCGGGGACGAGTGTGTACAGGCATAATTGGCGGCATCTTAGTTGACATGGGAAAACTGTTACTTTTCCAGAGGTATCAACATATCATCATGCCCAGAGCTATGCAAGCTCCGCATGGTTGAGCCTTGACGGGCTCAGGAGGAAAAAAAAGCCGGGAAAACAGCCCCGGCTTGATTCTAATCAGCAATTTATTGCCATTACGCGTCCAGCAGGATACGCAGCATGCGGCGCAGCGGCTCGGCCGCGCCCCACAGCAACTGGTCGCCCACGGTGAACGCGGACAGGTACTCGCCGCCCATGCTCATCTTGCGCACGCGGCCGACGGGAATAGTCAGGCTGCCCGTGACGGCGGCCGGCGACAGGTCGCGCACGGACGCTTCGCGCGTGTTCGGCACGAATTTCACCCATTGATTATTGCTGGCGATGATGTCGTTGATTTCATCGAGCGGCACGTCTTTCTTCAGCTTGATGGTCAGCGCCTGCGAATGGCAGCGCATGGCACCGATGCGCACGCACAGGCCGTCCACGGGGATTTCCTTGGTGCCAAAGTCGATGCCGCGGCCGAGGATCTTGTTGGTTTCCGCGCCGGCCTTCCACTCTTCCTTCGACTGGCCATTGCCCAGGTCCTTGTCGATCCACGGAATCAGGTTGCCGGCCAGCGGCGCGCCGAATTGCTTGATTTCATCCGGGGAATAGCCGTGCTGGGTGGCCAGCACCTGGCGGTCGATTTCCAGGATGGCCGAGGCCGGGTTTTCCAGCAGCGCCTTGACGGAACTGTTGATGGTGCCAAATTGCGTCAGCAGTTCGCGCATGTGCTGCGCGCCGCCGCCCGATGCCGCCTGGTAGGTCATCGACGTCATCCAGTCGATCAAATCGTGCTGGAACAGGCCGCCCAGGCCCATCATCATGCACGAGACGGTGCAATTGCCGCCGATGTAGTTCTTGACGCCCTTGCCCAGCGCATCCTTGATGACGTGCAGGTTGACGGGGTCGAGCACGATGACGGCGTCTTTTTCCATGCGCAGAGTCGATGCGGCATCGATCCAGTAGCCGTTCCAGCCGGCAGCGCGCAGCTGCGGGAAGACGGCGCTCGTGTAGTCGCCGCCCTGGCAGGAAATGATGATGTCGCACTTGGACAGTTCGGCGATATTGTTGGCATCCTTGAGGATGGTTTCATTCTTCGCCATGGCTGGCGCCGCGCCACCCGTGTTCGAGGTGGTGAAAAACACCGGTTCGATGTGGGCGAAATCGCCCTCTTCCTGCATGCGCTGCATCAGGACCGAACCGACCATACCGCGCCAACCTACCAAGCCAACTAATTTCATTACCATTCCTCAAGATGAGACGGCGACTGCCGTCATTAGACTATTTTATCCCAGTGCTTTTACAACTGCATCACCCATCGCCTCGGTACCGACCAAAGTCGTGCCCGCTTCATGGATGTCGGCCGTGCGCAGCCCCTGCGCCAGCACTTGCTTGACGGCGCCCTCGATGCGATTTGCCTGTTCCTCGCGGTTCAGCGAATAGCGCAGCATCATGGCCGCCGACAGTATCGTCGCCAGCGGATTGGCGATGCCCTTGCCCGCGATATCGGGCGCCGAGCCGTGCGATGGCTCGTACAGGCCCTTGTTGTTGGCGTCCAGCGACGCGGACGGCAGCATGCCGATCGAGCCCGTCAGCATGGCGGCCGCATCCGACAGGATGTCGCCGAACATGTTACCGGTAACCATGACGTCGAATTTCTTCGGCGCCCGCACCAGCTGCATGGCCGCGTTATCGACATACATATGATCGAGCGCAACGTCCGGATATTCCTTGTGCACGTCGATGACGATATCTTTCCAGAACTGGAAGGTTTCCAGCACGTTCGCCTTGTCCACGCTGGTGAGCCTCTTGTCGCGCTTTTGCGCGGCCTGGAAAGCCACATGGGCGATGCGGCGGATTTCGCCTTCCGCATAGCGCATGGTGTCGTAGCCTTCGCGCTGGCCCTTGAACGGACCGTCCGGGCACTCGCGCACGCCGCGGGGCTGGCCGAAATAGATGTCGCCCGTCAATTCGCGGATGATCAGGATATCGAGGCCGGACACCACTTCCGGCTTCAGGGTCGAGGCACCGGCCAGTTCCGGATACAGAATGGCCGGACGCAGGTTGGCGAACAGGCCCAGGTTCTTGCGCAGGCCCAAAATCGCCTGCTCCGGGCGGAACTGGCGCTCGAGGTTATCGTATTGGTAATCGCCGACGGCGCCGAACAGCACGGCATCGGCCGCCTTCGCCAGGGCCAAGGTGCCTTCCGGCAAGGGGTGGCCATGGGCCGCATAGCCGGCGCCGCCCACGGGCGCCGTTTCCAGCTCGAACACTTCGCCCAGCACATTCAAGACCTTGACGGCTTGCGCGACGATTTCAGGACCGATGCCGTCGCCGGGTAAGATTGCAATTTTCATATTTTTATCAATTAGATGACGTTGGCGAGCCAAGGCTGGTTGGCGAGATGGCGCTCTTCGAAGGCGCGGATATCGTCCGCATGGCGCAGGGTCAGGCCGATATCGTCGAGGCCATTCATCAGGCAATATTTGCGGAAGGCGTCGATCTCGAATGGGTACGAGACGGAGCCATTGCTGGTGCGCACGCACTGCTGCTCCAGGTCCACCACCAGCTTGTAGCCGGGAAAGGCCTTGACTTCATTGAACAGATGGTCGACCTGGCTTTCCGACAGCACGATGGGCAGCAAGCCGTTCTTGTAGCAGTTGTTGAAGAAGATATCGGCAAACGATGGCGCGATGATGGCGCGGAAGCCATACTGGTCCAGCGCCCACGGCGCGTGTTCGCGCGAGGAGCCGCAGCCGAAATTTTTGCGCGTCAGCAAGATCGAAGCGCCCTGGTAGCGCGGCTCGTTGAGCACGAACTCGGGGTTCAGCGGGCGGCGGCTGTTGTCCTGGCCCGGTTCGCCATGGTCGAGGTAGCGCCATTCGTCGAACAGGTTGGGGCCGAAACCGCTGCGGTGGATCGATTTCAGGAATTGCTTCGGGATAATGGCGTCGGTGTCGACGTTGGCGCGGTCCAGCGGTGCGACCAAGCCTTCGTAAATCGTAAATTTATCCATGCTGTTTCTACTCGGTAGGACGGGCGGCGCAGGGCGCCGGCACGTCGCGGTTTATTTTCCGCCGGCGCCAGTGACAACCTGGCCGACTTTCTGCACATCGCGGCCGATGCCGGAGACGGTGTTGCAGCCAGACAGGATGACGGTGGCGATGAGGAGGGCGAAGAGTTTTTTCATGATGATTTCTCGATAATCAATAAGGGACTGAAGGCGCTAGTGTAAACCAGCGGCGCCAGTCCCTGCCGTCATCGCAGTCCCCGCACGTCGACGAAGTGGCCGGCGATGCCCGCCGCGGCCGCCATCGCCGGCGACACCAGGTGGGTGCGTCCGCCCTGCCCTTGCCGGCCTTCGAAGTTGCGGTTCGACGTCGAGGCGCAGCGTTCGCCCGGCTCCAGGCGGTCCGCATTCATGGCCAGGCACATGGAACAGCCCGGCTCGCGCCACTCGAAACCGGCATCCTTGAAGATGCGGTCCAGTCCTTCGCGTTCGGCCTGGTCCTTGACGAGGCCCGAGCCCGGCACCACCAGCGCCAGGCTGACGTTCGAGGCGCGGTACTTGCCGCGCACCACGGCGGCCGCCGCACGCAAGTCCTCGATGCGCGAATTGGTGCAGGAACCGATGAAGACCTTGTCGATGCGGATGTCGGCAATCGGCGTGTTCGGCTTCAGGGCCATGTAGACGAGGGCCTTTTCCATGGCGTCGCGCTTGACGCTGTCTTTTTCATTGTCCGGGTCCGGTACGCGGCCATCGATGCCGACCACCATCTCGGGCGAGGTGCCCCAGGTCACCTGCGGCTCGATGTCCTGCGCGTTGAGCGTGACGACGAGGTCGAAACGGGCGCCCGGGTCCGAATGCAGGGTGCGCCAGTAGCTCACGGCGCGTTCCCAGTGCGGGCCGGCCGGCGAAAACGGACGGCCCTTGACGTAATTGATGGTGGTGTCGTCGACGCCGATGATGCCGGCGCGCGCGCCCGCCTCGATGGCCATGTTGCACACCGTCATGCGGCCTTCCATCGACAGCGCGCGGATGGTCGAACCGCCGAACTCGATACAGTAGCCGGTGCCGCCGGCCGTGCCGATCTTGCCGATGACGGCCAGCACGATGTCCTTGGCCGTCACGCCGGCCGGCATGGCGCCGTCGACCTGCACCAGCATGGACTTGGATTTCTTTTGCAGCAAGGTTTGCGTGGCCAGCACGTGTTCGACCTCGGACGTGCCGATGCCGTGCGCCAGCGCGCCGAAGGCGCCGTGCGTGGAGGTGTGCGAATCGCCGCACACCACCGTCATGCCGGGCAGGGTCGCGCCCTGCTCAGGGCCGATCACATGCACGATACCCTGGCGCTTGTCGTTCATGTTGAAGTACGTCAAGCCAAAGTTGCGGGCGTTCTTGTCCAGGGTTTCCACCTGCAGGCGCGAAACGGGGTCGGCGATGCCGTCGACGCGGCTGGTGGTGGGCACGTTATGGTCGGCCACGGCCAGGTTGGCGGAAATGCGCCATGGCTGGCGGCCCGCCACGCTGAGCCCGTCGAAGGCTTGCGGGCTGGTGACTTCGTGCAGCAAGTGCCGGTCGATGTACAGAATTGTCGTGCCATCATCTTCGGCCCGAACAACGTGGGATTCCCAAAGTTTGTCGTAAAGCGTCTTCATCATGATATATGCAGCGTTGCCACAGCCTGTTTAAGTGATCAAGTGATACCAAGTCATACGGTGATCCACAAGGATTATGCCATATATCGGGGAATACAGAACCGAAACAGGCAAAAGCGTGGGATTGGCGATACAAAGTTCGGCTCATTTGTTGGATATGGGCTAAAAATTGCCGATAACTGCCCGCTGGCGGCATGGCGCACCCATCCGCGGGCGGGCCGCCGAACGACCGACGGCATCGCCAGAAAATGATATTTTTTCCTCAATCTTTCGTGTATCGTGTTTCGACAATAATGAACGGCGCGCGCACCCGCACGCGCCCACAACCGATGGGGACCTGAATGAAACTGCATTCCTGGGCGCTGGCCGCCCTCACCCTGGCCAACGCGCATGCGGCGGCGGCCACGCCGGGCGAACTGTGCGTGCAGGACTTGCGCGCCATCCCACCTTTCCTGCTGGAAAACGATACGGGCGCACGCGCCCACCTGGCACAAAAAGGGCAGGCCTATTTCGACCTGGCGCTGGCCACGGCAGGCACGGCGGCGGCCACTGCCGCCGACGCCAAGGCCTGCGATGCCATCCTGGAAAATTATGTGGGCATGTGGCGCAAAGGCCATCTGCACGTGAAAGGCGGCAGCGCGCAGGACGTGGCCAAGCCATCCCCCGCCCAGCCTGCCGCGCCGGGACAGCCTGCGCCATCGAAGGAACCGTCGCTGCAAGTCTTGTCCGACAATACCGTGCTGCTGAACTTGCCCAGCTTCCACGGCCGCTACCGGACCGCCGTGGCCACCCTGCTCGACACCCACCGCGCGGCACTGGCGTCACGCCCCAACTGGATCCTCGACGTGCGCCGCAACGGCGGCGGCAGCGACGGCACGTATGCGCCGCTGCTGCAATGGATCAGCTCGGACGAAACGGTCAGACTGGGCGCCGAATGGCTGTCCACGCCGGCCAATATCGCGGGGCAAGAGAGCGTCTGCGCCTTGCTGGCGCCGGGCGACAAGGCGTGCGCCGACTTTGCGGCTCAGGCCGTGACACAGATGCGCTCCGTCAAGCCGGGCGAGTATGTGGCGCAGAACGGCGGCGACGTCGTCAGCTACGCGCGCCAGGACACGCCGGAGCCACGCCGGCCCGTGCGCGTAGCCGTGCTGATCGACCGCGACTGCGCCAGTTCCTGCGAGGAATTCCTGCTGGCGGCGCGGCAAAGTTTTCACGTGAAATTGATCGGCCGCAACAGCCATGGCGCACTCGACTATTCCAACCTGCGCCTGCACGCGCTGCCGTCCGGCGTGCGCCAGCTGCAATACGCCACCTCGCGCTCGGCCCGCTTGCCGCAGCTGCAGGTGGACCTGGGCGGCATCATGCCCGACATCTATTTGCCGCCGCCAAAGGACGAGGCTGCGCGCGCCCAGGAAATCGTGCGCGTGCAGCGCTGGCTGGAAGGCGGAACATTACGTCCGGACAACATCTGACGCCGCTGGCGCCATGAAAAAAGCCCGCTACACGTAGCGGGCTTACTCATGGGTACAACGATATTGTCAGCTGTCTTCAGGCCGCCAAGCGGACACTGCCCCGGCAACCATCCATCAGGAACGACAGGCCGACGACCAGCACCAGCTCGCCTTCGGCCGAGCGGGCCGTGCCCGTGATGCCTTCCACGGTGATGGCCGTCATCGGCTTGATCACGAGGTCGGCCGTGCCATCGACGGCTTCCACGGCGAGGATGTACGGCTGTGGCGCGGCGACGACAATGCCGACGCGCTCGCTGCACGACTCGTAGCCCAGGGCACCGGCCAGCGAACGCACGGGCAATGGACGCCCCTGGTCCTTCAGCACGGGCGCGCCGCCCACTTCCATGAAGGTTTCCGGCAACTCGACGACGCGCTGCACCACCGCCATCGGCAGCGCCAGCGCGGCGCCCGAGGTGGAGACGAGCATGGTCGGCACGATCGACAGCTCGATCGGCAGGCGGATGGCGAACTTGGTGCCCTTGCCCAGCGCCGACTCGATGTGGATGGCGCCGCGGTTTTTCTCCACGGCCGTCTTCACCACATCCATGCCGACGCCACGGCCGGAGACGCTGGACGCGACTTCCTTGGTCGAGAAGCCCGGCAGGAACACCAGCTGGAAGCATTCATCGTTGCTCAATTGTGCGTTTTCGCTGATCAGGCCCTTTTGCTGGGCCTTGCTGCGCAGGAAGACCGGGTCCATGCCCTTGCCGTCATCCTGCAGCACGATCATCACGCTGTTGGCTTCCTGCCATGCTTTCAGCGAGATATACGACTTGGCGGGCTTGCCGGCGGCCAGGCGCGCTTCCGGCGATTCGACGCCGTGGTCAAGCGAGTTGCGCAGCATGTGCACGAGCGGATCGTACAGGCTGTCGACCACCACGCGGTCGACTTCCGTCTCCGCGCCCTCGATGGTCAGCTCGACATCCTTGCCCAGGTCCTTCGCCAGTTCGCGCACCAGGCGCGGGAATTTCTGGAACAGCCGGCCCACGGGCTGCATGCGCGTGGCCAGGGTGGCGCGCTGCAGTTCCGTCGAGTAGCGCGACGCGCGTTCCAGGGTTTCCGCCAGCGTCGCCATCAGGGTGGCGGCCTGGCCTTCGAACTTGAATTGCAGCAGGCGCTCGAGCAGCACGGCAGCCTGGTTGGCGGCCTGCACGGATTCGCCGGCCACTTCCAGCAGCGCGTCGAGCTTGACGGCGTCGACGCGGATGCTGTCTTCCTTGACGGGCGCGGCGTGGCGCACGTCGGGACGCTCTTCGCGGCGGTCCACGCCATCCCAGTTCTTGCCGGCCGGCTTGGCGGCGGCCGCAGCGGCAGGCGCGGCGGCAACAGCGGCAGTAACGGCAGCGGCGACGGGGGCCGGCGCGGCGGCCAGCTGGCTGCCTTCCGGCACGACGGCGTTATACATGCCTTCCCAGTCCAGGCCATCGGCGCTGGCTGTGGCGGCAGCAGCGGCAGGCGCGGCCACGATCACTTCGGCCACGACGGCTTCCACCACCACGGCGGCGGCAGGCGCTGGCGCGTCCATGCCCTTGCCTTCGATGGCATTGGTGAGGATGTGTTCAAGCTCTTCCGGCATGGCCGGCAGGCTTTCCGGCGCGGCGCCGTTCGCCAGTTCCGTCAGCTGGTCGGCAACGAAGCCGGATGCCTGCAGCGCCGCCTCGATGGCGATGGGGGTCACCGGCGCGGCGCCCGTGCGCAGCGCGTCGAACAGGTTTTCCGTCAGATGGCAAGCCGCCACCAGCGCAGGCAAGCCCATGAAACCGGCGCCGCCCTTGATGGTGTGGAAAGAACGAAACACGGCATTCAGTGTTTCCTTGTTGTCCGGATCGCGCTCGAGACGCAATAAGTGCTCTTCAACATTAACCGCAAGATCCATCGCCTCGACGACGAAATCCTTGAGCATATCGTCCATTAGAATCCCAAATCCGCAAGAAGGTCGTCTACATTATCCTGGTCCAGCGCCACCGACGGCACGGAAGGGCCCTGCATCAGCGGCGCGTCCTGCTTCTGCGCGAGTTTCTCGCGCACTTCGGCCGGCGCGTTGTCGCGCAGCAACTGCGCCAGCTCGTGCTCCACCGTCTTGGTGATGTTCACCACTTTTTTGATCAGCTGGCCCGTGATGTCCTGGAAGTCCTGGGCCATCATGATTTCCAGCAGGCGCGCTTTTTCCGCTTCCGTCGCCTCGGCAACGGCTTGCGCGAACTGGCGCGAGTCGCCGGCCAGGGCCTTGAATTCTTCCAGGCTCAGCTTGCCGTCGAACAGGGCTGTCCAGCGGCTGTCCATGTCCTTGGCCTTCTTCGACAGCACATCCTGCGCCGGCATGCCTTCGTCGAGCGTGTTGAGGACCTTGTTGGCCGCCTGCTCGGTGAGCGTGGCCACGTATTCCAGGCGGTCCTGCGCGTCGACGATCTGCGACGACGCTTCCGTCAGCGCCTTGTCGTAGCCCAGTTCGCGCAGCGAATCGTGCAACAGGCGCACGATGCCGCCCAGGCGCTCGAACATCGGCTTGTCGGACTGGTCGACAGGGTCGGCGGCTTCGCCAGCTGCGGCGGGCGCCTCTGGCGCTGCCGGCGCGGCGGCCGCTTCCACGGCAGGCGCGGCAACGGCAGCCGGGGCCGGCACGGCGGCGCTGGCCGAAACGGCGTCGAACAGCGCGTCAAAATCGTCATCCGCGATCACGGCGGGGGCGGGCGCGGCGGCAGGCGCGGGCTGGGCCGCGGCCGCGCTTTGCGCAGATACTTCATCGAATAATGCATCGAAATCATCAGCGGCGTTGGTCATATCCCTGCTTCTCCATAATTTGTCAAAATTCCGCCTGAACTGTGCGTTTTACAGACTGATACCCGCAATTTCTCGATTAAGATGATTTGAGGCAATACCGCTGCGATGGTGCGAGTGTAGCAGGGCGCCGCCCTGTTGGTAAATCTCAAAACGCGCTTCCTGGTGCAAAGCGGGCCTGCAAGAGCTTTTCCACCAGGAAATAAGTGTTCCTGCTGTTGTATTTTGAAATACTACCATTGGCGTGCAGGCAAGACCACGCATCGCGCGAGAAATCCTGGCCCGCGCGCCACGCGCGCCACAGCCTGCGCAGCCAAAAACACGATCTTTCTATCAATGTTGTCTATACTGAAGGTGCAAGAGTATTGACAATTATCAAGTCTTTACATGAAAACAATGCTGTCGCCGCGTCTACAATAAGAGGCGTCGCGCGCGCTGGTCCACCGCCAAAGGAGCTGCCATGTATAAGAAAATTCTGATCGCCACGGACGGTTCCACCGTCTCCAACCTGACCGCCTGCGCCGGTGTCGCCTTTGCCGAACAGATGCACGCCGACATCCTCGCCGTGTACGTGGCGCCGGAATACCAGTATCCCGTGTACATCGAAATCATCCCGCCCAGCTATCCCAGCGAAGAGGAATACCGCATCGCCATGCGCAAGGCGGGCGGCGACCACTGGCAGCCGATCCTCGATGCGGCCGCCAAGCGGGGCCTGGAGGCGACGGGCCTGACGGCCTTTTCCGACAGTCCTGCCCTGAAAATCGTGGAAGTGGCGCAACTCCAGCACTGCGACCTGATCTTCATGGGCTCGCACGGCCGCAGCGGCTGGGGCCAGTTGCTGCTGGGCAGCGTGACCAACAAGGTGCTGTCGCATTCGAAGCTGCCCGTGCTGGTGCACAGGCTGATCAAGGAACCGCAGCCCAAATGAGGAGTCCCATGACAGGGAGAGGCTGCGCACCGGCAGCTTGAGAAAAGGGCAAGCCCGCAGCCATTTTCAGTTAATATGACAATATTTCTCGTTTCTTAACATTTGACTGTCCGGTAACGGACACAGCAGATTGCACGCTTCCAGATTGCCCGCCTATGATACGCATTGTGATTGCCGACGACCACACCATCATGCGCGAAGGATTGAAGCGCATCCTCGACGGCGCGCCGGACATCGACATCGTGGGCGAAGCCATCGATGGCTTTGAAGTACTCAACCATGTGCGCCAGGGCGGCTTCGACCTGCTGCTGCTCGACCTGTCGATGCCTGGCCGCAGCGGCGTCGACCTGATCCGCCAGATCCGCAGCGAAGCGCCGAAGCTGGCCATCCTCATCCTCACCATGCACGAGGAAGAGCAATATGCGGTGCGCGCCATCCGCGCCGGCGCGCAAGGCTACCTGACGAAGGAAAGCGCGGGCACGCAGCTGGTGGGCGCCATCCACAAGGTGGCATCGGGGCGCCCCTATATCAGCGCCGAGGTGGCCGAGCAGCTGGTGCTCAACATCATGATGCCGAATGAAAGCTTGTTGCACAAACAGCTGTCGGACCGCGAATTCGAAGTGTTTTCCCTGCTGGTGGCAGGCAAGTCGATCACCGAGATCGCCAACAACCTGCACCTGAGCGTGAAGACGGTCAGCACGCACAAGACACGCATCATGCAAAAGATGGGCATGAGTTCCTTGTCGGAAATGGTGCAATACGCGGTAGCCCACCGGCTGCTGTCCCCCTTCAAGACCTGACAGCCGGTCTCGGCCGGCGGCGCACGACCGCCGGCAACTGTAGGAACAATCCTACTTCCCCTACCGCAGCTCCTACCGCCATATTCAGCCACTGCTGATATGAATTCCATACGCTTGTTGGCATACTGAAACCAGTAATCAAGTTGCTGGGAAGTTATTTCATCACACAGCAAGTCTTCAGCGAATTGAGCATTAACTGCCAGGACGCGCGCCGCAGACCCTCGCGCCGTGCCCGCCGCCCTGGCGCATTCCGTCATTCAACTCTGAACTACCTGTCACCAGGAGATGAACATGCTGTCCACGCACACGTCTGAAACCCGCCCTGCCTCGTCGCCGCTGGCCCCATCGACCCCGATGGAAGCGGGACGCCAGCGCCAGGGGCGGCTGTGGTCGAACCTGAAGGAGGTATGCGATCTGCTGCATATCTCCAGCGCCTGCACCATCGCCGCCGACGAGCTGCTGTTCCAGCACGTGCAATTCAAGACGGGGCAGCGCGTGCACACGATCGGCCAGCCGTTCGACACCCTGTACATCGTCAACTCGGGCTTCCTGAAAACCGTCCTCATCGATGAGTTCGGCAATGAACAGGTACTGAGCTTTCCCATGAAAGGCGACATGCTGGGCGTCGACGGCATCCACTCGCGCCACTATTCCTCGGAAGCCGTGGCCCTGTCCGACTGCGACCTGATCCTGCTGCCATTCAAGAAGCTCACGGCGCTGGGCCGTGTCCACATGGAGCTGGAAAACGTCATGTACGGCGTGATGAGCCGCGAACTGGTGCGCGAACAGGCCATGATCGGCATGCTGGGCGCCCTCAGCGCCGAGGCGCGCGTGGCCCGCTTCCTCGTCTCGCTGGCCGACCGCTTCGCGCAGATGGGTTATTCGAGCAAACTGTTCAACCTGCGCATGACGCGCCATGAAATCGGCAGCTACCTGGGCCTGACGCTGGAAACGGTCAGCCGCACCCTGTCCGCCTTCAACGAGATCGGCCTGATCACCGTCGACCAGCGCACCATCGGCATCAAGGACCCGGAAGCGCTGAAAACCCTGCGCCGCCTGCCGCCCTCGCGCTCGCGCGCCAAGCAGCTGGCCGCCGCCAAGCTCAAGGCCGACACGGCCGCCGCGGCCGACGTCTCGGCGCAATTGCTGGCCACCATTTGAGATAGGACCATCCCTCTTTCTTCAAGCTTGGCACAGGCTTGACCCGGCTGCGGCGCGCAACGCCGTTCCGGGTCTTTTTTGCCGCCCTCCCCGCACGCGCCTTCCGGGCGCCTCCCCTGCAGCGCAGCCGCGCCAGCATTTCTACTGCGCAATGAACTTGCGTGCCATGCCGCACTAAAAAAGCGCGGATTCGCCACAAATAAGCCTTGCTTTTCGGGCCACATTCAACAATAATGCAAATACGAATCATTCTCAACTGAGACAAAGAAAGCCCAACATGCAAAGCTCAAAACCAGCCTTGATCCAGGATGCCGCCAGCGCCCACGTCCGCCCTCCCGTCAGCGTGGCGCAGCCGGCGCGCCGCATCACCAGCGAAGCGCTGCTGCAACAGGGCCGCGAAGTGGAGATTGAACACAGCGGCAAGATTTACCGCCTGCGCGTCACCCAATTGAACAAGCTGATCCTGACTGCCTGATCCAGCAACGCAGCCAGCCACCACACTCGCCAGCCAGTCGTGCCCTTCGTGGGCGCCAGCCAGCCAAACCACCGCACAGGAGCGTTTGATGGCGACCGACCGACCTTCTTCGAAGTTTTCTGCCGTGAATGGGCAACAGCCTGAGTTGATGCTGTCGGCCGTGCTGCACCTGATGTCGCATTACCATGCGGGCAGCGCCGAACAGGCGCCGTGTCCGCAACTGGCGTCCGTGATCGAACGCCATCTGCAAGTGCTGTCCGGCCTGCCCGACCTGGGGCCGGTGCTGCAAGCCACTTGCCAGCAACTGTCGCAACAATGGGCCGCGCTCGTCGCGCTGCAGCGGCCCATGCCACCGAAAAGCACGCTCCTCGAACGACTGGCACGCATGCTGAGCGCCAAGCGCCCCGCTTCGCCGCTGCCGCAATAAACACCATCTCCACCGCCCAACAGGATATCGCCATGTGTGACAAAGACAAGTCCCTGCCCGTCATCAGCAATTGTTCCAGCGGCGAGGCCGATACGGCCGCGCTTGCCTCACGCCGCCGGCGGCTGTGGGAACTGTCGCATACCTGCCATTGCCCGCTGGTCGGCGTCGGCTTGCCGCTCGGTTACTTGCGCAAGCTGGTCGGCAAGATGACGGGCGGGCGCGTGCTGGCCGACGATTACGAAGTGCACGTGGGCGCCGTGACGGAATGCGGCGCGCGCAACCGCCTGTCGGAAGCACTGCAAAAGGAACTCGAACGCCGCTACGCTCCCGTGATCCTGCGCTTTCGCGGCGCCAAGACGACGGAACAGGTGGCCCAGCTGTGGCGCACGGCCGTCGCCAATGGCGACGTGTCGGGCGCCTTCTGGGCCGGGCTGACGCACCCGCGCTGCGACGCCGAGCTGGAAGAGCAGATGTGCCGCGACCTGCACATGATCCAGCACCAGGCCGGCGCCTGCGTGCGCGCCGACATGGGCAAATTTACGGCCTTGCAGGAAGAAAATACACGCCTGACGCACGAACTGGCCAAGCTGCAACAGCGCAGCCAGGCCATGCTGCTGGAAAAGACGGGCGACCTGGAACGCCAGGAAGCCGTGCTGCTGCGCACGCGGGCCGAATCGATCGGCAAGGATAGCGTGATCGACGGCTTGCGCGCCGAACTGGCGCAATTGCAGGCGGCCATCCCGGCGCTGGAATCGCGCACGCGCCTGGTCGAGCGCCTGGCGCAGATGGATGAACGCGAAAAGGAATTGCGCCAGCAAATCACGGAATTGAAGCAGGCCCAGCCGCGCCCCGGCGCCGCCGCGCCGCCGCCCGCACCGAAGCTGGAAGTGCCCACGGGCGGCAAGCTGAAGATGCCGATCCGCCTCGTCGATCAAAGCGTGCTGTGCGTAGGTGGACGCAGCGGCAATGTCGCCACCTACCGCGCCCTGATCGAACGCGTCGGCGCGCAGTTCGCCCACCACGACGGCGGCCTGGAAGACAATGCCAACCTGCTCGATTCGAGCCTGGCGGCGGCCGACCTGGTGATTTGCCAGACCGGCTGCATCAGCCACAGCGCCTACTGGCGCGTGAAGGATTACTGCAAGCGCACGGGCAAGCGCTGCGTCTTCATCGACAACCCCAGCATCTCCAGCCTGGCGCGCGGCTTGCAGGAAGTGAGCGGCGAGATGGAACCGGCCGCGCTGGACGCTGCCGAGTAAGACCAGCCACGGGCGGCGGATGCCGCCCGCAGCGCCGCTATGCCTGCAGCTCGCGCTCGATGGCGTCGCGCAGCAGTGCGTCGTCGACCGTGGTGTCGGGCGCGAAACGCCCCACCACCTTGCCCTCCTTGCTGATCAAGAACTTCTCGAAGTTCCACAGCACGTCGTCCGGCTGCTCCTGCGTGATGCCGTAGCCGGCCAGCTTGGCGCGGAAATCGCTGCCCGGCTTTTCCTGCGCGCGCGGCTGCTCCTGCACCAGGCGCTGGTACAGCGGATGCTGGCCCGGGCCCTTGACGACGATCTTTTCAAACATGGGAAATTGCACGCCGAAGGTGCCACGGCAAAAGTCAGCGATCTCGTCGTTGCCGCCCGGCTCCTGCGCGCCGAATTCATTGGCGGGAAAACCGGCCACCACGAGGCCGTCGGCCTGTTTGTCTTCATACAGTTTTTCCAGCCCCGCATACTGCGGCGTCAGGCCGCAGGCGGAAGCCACGTTGACCACCAGCACGACCTTGCCGCGATACGCGTCCAGGCTGCTGGCTTCGCCATTGATGCGGCGCAAGGGAATGTCGTAGATACTCTCGCTCATGATGGTACTCCCTGGGTGAAACAGCCATCATAGCCGCCTGCGCGCGAACGCGCTGGCGCCGGAAAAAAATCAGTAGACGTCGCGCCGGTAGCGCCCTTCGGCCGCCAGCGCGTCGAGCGCGGGCCGGCCCAGCATTTCCTGCAGCGCCTGGTCGACGCCGCCCGCCATGCCGGCCAGGCTGCCGCAAATGTAGATGGCGGCGCCCTGCTCCAGCCAGAGCTTGACTTCGTCGGCATTGCCGCGCAGGCGGTCCTGCACGTAGGTCCGCTCGGCCTGGTCGCGCGAAAACGCCAGGTCCAGGCGCGGCAGATCGCCGCTGGCATGCCAGCGTTCAATTTCTTCGCGGTAATGGAAATCGTGGGCCGCGTTGCGCTCGCCAAAGATCAGCCAATTGCGCCGCTGGCCCGCCAGCACGCGGCTTTTCAGGTGGCCGCGCAAGCCGGCGATGCCGCTGCCATTGCCGATCAGTATCAGGGGGCGCCGGGCATTGTCTTCCAGGCGGAAACGCCGGTGCTGGCGCAGGCGCAGCTGCACCACGTCGCCGATGGCCGCTTGCGCCGTCAGCCAGCCCGACGCCAGGCCCAGGCTGCCGTCCGGATGCGCATGCTGGCGCACCAGCAGGTGCACGCCGCCATCGCGCGGGACCGAGGCGATCGAATATTCGCGCGGCTGCGACGGCTCGAGCGGCGCGGCCACCTGCACCAGGTCGCCCGACTGCCACTCCGGCAAGCTGCCTGCGGCCGGCGCCAGCTCCACGTGATAGATGGCGCCGCCGGCGCTGCCCGGGTTGAGCAAGCGCCTGTGCGTCAGGCGCCAGTCGCCGAAGGCCGGCGCGCTCCAGTCTGGCGCATCGCTGGTGCCGGCCAGGTGGCTCAGGTGCTGGAACCATTGCTCGATAGCGGCGCTGGCGCTGCGGTCGACCTCGATGCGTTCGAACAGGCGCGCCGCACCCTGCGCCGCCAGCCAGGCTTCGAGCGCGCGGCCAAAGCCGCAGAAGTGGCCATAGCTGCGGTCGCCCAGGGCCAGCACGGCGTAATGCAATTGCGGCAGCGCCAGCTCGCCCGTCATCAGGCGGCCCATGAAGGCGGCCGCATTGTCGGGGGCATCGCCTTCGCCATAGGTGCTGACCAGGAACAAGGCCCGTTCCGCTTGTTGCAGATCAATGGCCGTCAGTTCGGCCAGCGCGCACAGGCGCACGGGAATGCCGGCCAGTTGCAGGCTGTGCGCCGTTTGCGTGGCCAGTTCCTCGGCATTGCCCGTCTGGCTCGCATACGCCACCAGCCAGGGACGGTTGTTGGCCAGCGCGGCCCTGGCGGCATCGGACGCGCGGCGCCGGGCGCGCGCGCGCAGCCAGGGCGCCAGGCAGACGCCCGCGTAACTGAGGGACAGGGCGGCCAGCAAGGCCAGCCGCGTCGTATCGTGCGTAAAAATCATGGAAATAAACTGTTCATTCGTCGAGCATGGCCCGCATATGGCTGCTCAAAAATTCGCGGTAGCCGCGCCCGTCGCGCTGCAGGAAGCGCGCGGCCAGGCCCTGTTCCTCGGCCAGCGCCATGCCGGCCTCGGCACCCAGCACGGTCAGGGCCGTCGACCAGGCATCGGCCGCCATGCATTGCGCATGCACGACGGTGACGGAAGCGAGTTGATTGGCGATCGGCATGCCGCTGCGCGGGTCGATCGTATGCGAAAAGCGCGCCGTACCGTCCTGGAAGAAACGCCGGTAGTCGCCCGAGGTCGCCACCGACAGGCCATGCAGCGCCAGCATCATTTCCGCCGGCTGCTGCCCCGCCTCGGCGCCATCGACCTGTTCCAGCATGACCCACCACGGCTGGCCGTCGGGCTTGCTGCCGGCGCCGCGCAGCTCGCCGCCCACTTCCACCAGGTAATGGCCGATGCCCTGGCTGTCGAGGTAGCGGGCCAGGCGGTCCACGCCATAGCCCTTGGCGATGGCCGACAAATCCAGCTGCAAGCCGCCGGGCTGGCGCGCGCGGCGGGCCGGCAAGTCCAGCTCCAGGCGGCGCCGCTGGCGCTGCGACAGCAGCAAGGCGACGGTATCGTGCTTGGGGGGAAGAAAACCGGGCTCGTCATACCGGTGGCTGGGGCCGAAGCCCCACAGGTTGACGAGGGCGCCCGCGCACGGATCGTAGGCGCCGCCGGATGCCTGCGCCACCTGCATGGCAAACTCCAGCACCTCGCAAAAGGCGGCGGGCAAGCTGTGCCAGCTGCCCGGCTCGGCCCGGTTGAAGCGGCCCAGGTCCGAGTCTTCGCTCCAGTGGCTCATTTGCGCGACGACCAGGTCCAGCTGCTGCTGCAAGCCCTGCTGCAGGTCGGCGCTGCCGGCACGTCCCGGCATGGCGGCATCGACCAGGCGCACCGACCAGCTGGTGCCCATCGACAGGCCGCGCAGATCCCGGATCGCGGCGCCGGGCGGCGCCAGCTGATCGGAAATATGCTGCGGTAGCAGGACCCGGCGCATCGGCGCTCTCGCTCGCGAAGATACCGCCGCTTACTGCGGCAGCACTTCCACGGTGGCCGCGTACGTCATGCGGCGCTCGGGCATGGCTGGTGCCTGGCCGGCGGCTGCCGGAGCGGCTGCAGGCCAGGTGCTGCTCAGGTAATACATGCCGGCGGCCGGCACGGTGAAGGTGATTTCGCCCTTGGCATCCGTGCTCTGGCGGATTTCGCCGAGCACGCCGCGATAGCGCACGCCGCCTGGCACGAGGCTGAACGCCTGATTCGCCGCCGGCTTGCCGTCGACCAGGAAACGCCATGTGGCTTTCTCACCCGCGCGCAAGTCGTTCGGATGGGTGACCGGCACGAATTCCAGGCCCACGCCCGTCGGCTTGAATACTTCCGTGCTGGTTTCGCCATTGCTGAAGAAGGTTTCCAGGCGCGCTGCCGTGCGCGTGACTTTCACGTCTTGCGCATCGGCCGGCAAGTCTTTCTTGAAGGTTTCCTCGTTGCCGCGGAAGCGCTTCTGTTCGCCATTTTGCTTGTAGCTGGCCATCACGTTCTGCGACACGATGGCCGCCTTGTAGGTACCCGGCTTTTCCATCTTGACGTCGAAGACGCTGCGCAGACGGCCCGTGACGGTGTTCGCCGGCGCCACTTTCGCGCCGTCCGGGCCGATGACTTGCAGAGCGTCCAGGCGCAGCGGCTGGTGGTCGATCTCGAACAGGCCGTCGGAGACGGCGGCATCCACCGTCACCCAGGCGTCCTTGCTTTCCACCATCGTGCTCGATGGCACCATCCAGCCACGGTGGGCGTGGGCGTTCATGGCCAGGCCGGCCAGGGCCAGCGCGAGCAATGGCTTGTTCAGTTGTTTCAACATGATGGTGCGCCTTTATGGTTTGAGTTGGACGACGACATTAGCGAGTTCTTCCTTGCCCTTGGCAGGCACGGCCAGGGCTGCCTTCACGGGCCACTGGAACGGCACGCGCACCAGTTCGCGTCCGCCCGCTTCGCGCGCCGCTTCCACCACCAGCTGGTACTCACCGGCCGGCAACTTGTCGAGCAGGGCTTTCGCGCCGGGGAAGGTCAGGGTATGTTCGCCGGGCGCGCGCGTGGCGCCGCTGACGCCGTCGACAGGCATGGCCAAGTCGCGGCCGCTCTTGCGCCACCATTGACGCATGTCCTTCAGCCACTTTTCACCGGCCTTGTCCTTCTTTTTCACGTCATACAGCACGGCCAAGTTGCCAACCACCTTCTGGTCGGCCGTTTCCAGCCAGGCCGCCACGTAAGGACGATGGTACTCGGCCACGTTCAGTTGTGGGATTTCAATCTTGAGGGCCAGGTCGGCCGCCATCGCCGAAGTGCCGATCAGGGGAAGGCCAAGCGCCAGGGAGTAGCGTAATTTCATGGTGTGCCTGTAAAAAGTAAGGATAAAAACGATCAGTGGATAAACAGCAAGGCGATCGCGCAGGGTATCAGGATACCGAGGCCAACCATCGGCCAGGTAAATGGCCGGTTGGCCGCATGGAACTTCAAAATCAGCAAGCCGGTCAGGCAGAACACGATGCAGGCGGCGGCAAAGATGTCGATGAACCAGCTCCAGGCCACGCCCGTGTTGCGGCCCTTGTGGACATCGTTGAGCCAGGACACCCAGCCCCGGTCCGTCAATTCATATTCGGCGGCGCCATCTTCCAGGCCGATGCGCACCCAGGCGTCGCCGCCCGCCTTGGGCAGCGGCAGATACACTTCGTCGATGCTCCATTCGGCGGGACGGCCGCCCGCGTTGAGCGACCACTGCTGCTTGAGCCAGGTTTCGGCGGCGGCGGGCATCGGGGCGTTGGCGCCATCGTGCTTGGCGGCATACGCGGCCAGTTCCGTGACCAGCGGCGCCGGCAATGCGGCCTTCTGCCGCGTGATCGCCGGCTTGGATTCGATCTGGCCGGCGTGATTGAGGGTGATGCCGGTGATGGCGAACAGAAACATGCCCAGCAGGCACAGCGCCGAGCTGATCCAGTGCCATTGGTGCAAATTCTTCAGCCAGACGGCGCGGCTGGCATTGTTCCTGGCCTTGTCTGCGGCGCCCGCGTTAGCCATGGTCCGCTCCCGGCAAGGAGCGCGCCAGGTGGCGCGACAAGTCATTGTGCTTCATTCCCATCCTTCAATCAGAGTCCATGCGCAAAGTATCCAACAAATGATAATGATTATCATTTATTAAGTCAATACATGGGAGCCGGCGCAAGGGCGGCGTTTTGTAACAGCTTTGAAACAAAGCGCGCCCACTACGTAAGCTGCCGTACAGAGCCATTCGCGGGCTCCACCTATGCTGTTGTTCAGGACAACCACGACGGGAGCACACCATGCCACTGTATTCCAGCGAACAACTGGCCAGCATCGCCGACAAGATCAAGAGCGTCAAGTTCGGCATGCTCACCACCAGCGACGACACGCGCACTCTCACCAGCCGGCCACTGACGCAGCAGCAGGTCGACGGCGAGGGCCGGATCTGGTTTTTCGTTTCAGACGAGGCCGCTTATACGCGCGACTTGCTGAACAACCCGCAAGTCAATGTCAGCTTCGTCGATACGGGCGACAGCCTGTACGTGTCCGTCTGCGGCCATGCGGAATTGCTGAAGGACCGCGCCAAGGCGGAAGAGCTGTGGAGCCCGCTGATGAAAGCGTGGTTCCCGGGCGGACTCGACGATCCGAAGCTGTCGCTGATCAAGGTGACGATACAGTCGGCCGAATACTGGGATAGCAGCGCCAGCAAGATGACGCAATTCTTCGAGATGGCCAAGGCTGCCATCACGGGGGAGACGCCGAAGGACTTGGGAGAACATGGCCGCATCGACCTGTAGCGGAACGCAGTAAAAATATTTTACCCGGGTGTTATTAACTCAATTTAATCCGGGTAAAATTACCTGCATGTTCACCCACTGGAGACCAGACATGCACGCACCCGCCCAACTGACCGCCTTTGCCGGCAAACACAAGGTGGCCGCCGGCCCCTTGCATGCGGTGGCGCGCCTGTTGAAAGAATGGGTCACGCGCGACCCCGCCGCGCAAATCCTGATTTTCGACGACGCCACGGGCAGCCAGGTGGACTTGAACCTGCATGGCAGCCTGGAACAGGTATTGCAGCGCTTGCCCCAGCCGCGCGTCGAGACGCCGGCGCAGGAAGACCAGACGCCCGTTCCTGCGCGCACGGCGGGCCGGCCGAAGCTGGGCGTGGTGGCGCGCGAAATCACCTTGCTGCCGCGCCACTGGGAATGGCTGGCGACGCAACCGGGCGGCGCTTCCGTGGCCTTGCGCAAGCTGGTGGAGCACGCGCAGCGCGACAACAAGGCGGCCGATGAACAGCGCCAGGCGCGCGAAGCGGCCTACAAGTTCATGAGCGCGCTGGCCGGCGACGCGGCAGGATTCGAGGAAGCAAGCCGCGCCCTGTTCGCGGGCCGGCAGCCGGCCTTCCTTGTCTGCGTGCAGGATTGGCCAGCCGACGTGCGCGAACACGTCTTGCGGCTGGCCCAGCGGGGATGGTCCGACAGTTAAAAGATGGGCGGAAAAGTCAGACGCCGGTACTGCCCGTCGTGTCGGGCGCATCATCGGCGCTCTGCCGGTTCTGGCCAGCCACGCCGGACTGGTGATGCGGCAAGCGGTCGGCGCGCCGCACCTCGCCGATGGAAAACAGATCGTCGCCGATATCAAGGCCCTGCTCGCTATCGACCAGCACAAAGCTTTCGGCAGCGTCGACCGTCGTGCTTTGCTTGCTGCCCGCCGTGGACGGCGTGCCGCCCTGGCTATTGCCCGGATACGGCGTGTTGGAATTGCCCATCATTTTCTCCCTGAGAGTTGCCTGCGAGTGGGCTGCGGACCCGGCGATAAACCTGCTTGCCAGCGCAGCTATTTCATCATAGTCCATGCCTGCTGCATTGCATCAAAATTTTTCCGCTGCCGAAAAAATGCAGGAAAATGTAGACGCATGCGTAACGGCCGGCGGAAATGCCTGCTTCCCGCCAGCCATGCTCACGACGCCATAAAGCCTGCCTATTTAGCCTGCCTATTTGTTGCGCGAGCCGGAACCGGAACTTGAGCCGGCACCGCCACTTTGCTTGCTGGCGTTGTCGCGGCTACCCTCCTGGTTCATGCTGGCGTTGTCGCGCGAGCCTCCCGAACTGGCGGCGCTTTGCCGGTTCGCGTCATTTTTATGGCTTTGGCTGCCCGCGCGGCGCGCCTCTTCCGACGTGAATTCATGCGCCGTGCCTTTTTCATGCGCGGCCCGTCCGCCTTCGCTGGCGATTTCACGCTGCTGGGCGGGGTCCATGGAAGCGAAGCCGCGTTTGCTGGTATCGCTTTGCTTGTTGCCGCCACTGCTGGCGCTGCCGCTTTTACTACCTTGCTGTTTATTGTCGCTCGATGTGGCCATGATGATCTCCTTGATCGATAGAACCGGAAAACAGTGCAAACCATGCAATTCGTCCCCTCGCATGGCAAGGGAATCCTCATCTTAGTGCGCACATGGGCCGCAAGAAATAGGAGGATGGCAAGCGCTGATGTAGGATGAGTCCCGCCCCCGGTGGCATAGTTACATCAAAATAAATACCATAAGTACCATGCCGCATCAGGTCATGGCGGAATGCGGAAAATCGCCGTGTCGGCCGTCACGTAGACGCTCTCGCCGGCGCCCGGCCGCACGGCGTGGCCCCCGGTAAACGCGCCAAACGACGGCAGGATGGCGCGCGATGGCCCCAGCAGGAAACACGGCAGGCGCAGGCCACCCGCTGCCGCGCGCAGATGAAATACGGGATGCACGTGGCCGGCCAGCACATAGCCGGGCGCCACGGTGTCCGGATGGTGGCAAAAGGACAAGGCGCCCACGGTATGCGGCTCATCCACCATGCGGATGCGCAGCGCGGAGGCCGGGTCGCCCGCATGCACATCGTGGTTGCCGCGCACCAGGGTCAGGCGCAAGCGCGGATGGCGCGCGCGCCATGCCTGCATGGCCGCCACGGTGGCCGCCGCGTGGGCGGCGCGCGCATGCAGGAAGTCGCCGAGAAAGACAATTTCCTCGCAGGCATGGGCGGCCAGCAAGGCGTCGAGCGCCTGCAGGTTTTGCGTCGTGGTGCCACGCGGCACCGGCACGCCCAGCGCGCGGAAGGCGGCCGCCTTGCCGAAATGGATGTCGGCCACGACCATCATCCTGCGCGCCGGCCAATACACGGCCTTGTGCGCCAGCAGCCAAAGGCTCTCGCCCGCCAGCTCCACCGCGCAATGCGCTTGCCGCTGGCCGTTCATGCGGCCGCCTTTTCCAGCGCGCTCACCAGGCGTGCCACGCGGTCCGACAATTTTTCCGTCGTCAGCTGTTCGCGGAAGCGCTCGACCATCAGGCCGAAGGCAAACGGCGTAGCCCGTTCCAGCGCTTGCAGGCTGATCCGCCTGCCCTGCAGCTCCTGCAGGGTGGCGCGCAGCCGCGTCAGTTCCAGCTCCTGCTCCAGCACTTCGCGCTGCGCCTGGCTCAGCAGCAAATTGGCCGCATCGTGCTTGCGGAACACTTCAAAGAACAGCGACGACGACGCCTGCAGCTGGCGCGCGCTTTTCGGCTGGCCCGGATAGCCCTGGAACACGAGGCCGGCGATGCGCGCGATTTCACGGAAGCGCCGCTGCGACAGTTCCGTCGCGTTCAGGCTGGCCAGCACGTCTTCCAGCAGATGGTCGGTGCTGAACAGGTCCAGCCCGGCGCCCGTGGACGCGTCGAACAGCGGCGCATAATCGGGCTCGCCGGCGCACAGCAACTCCAGGCCGTAATCGTTGACGGCGATGGAAAACGTGGCCGACTGCACGCGGGCGATGCGGTAGGCTAGCAGCGACGCCAGGCCCAGGTGCACGGAGCGGCCCGCGAACGGATACACGAACAAATGCCGGCCCTCGCGGCTGGCCAGGGTTTCCACCAGCAGGGTGGCGCGCGTGGGCAGGGCGGACCAGCGCGCCTGGATGGCCAGCAGCGGCGCCAGCGCGCGCATTTCCGGCCCGCTGGCGCAGCCCTGCTGCGCCAGTTGCAGCTGGTCCAGCACGGCGTGCGCCAGTTCCGACGACAGCGGCATCTTGCCGCCCTGCCAGCGCGGCACGGCGCCGCGGCTGCCCGTGGCGCGCCGCACATAGGCCGTCATCTCGTGCACGCGCACGAATTCCAGGATGCGCCCGCCAAACAAAAAATGATCGCCCTGCTTCAGGCGCGCAATGAACGATTCCTCGATGCTGCCGATCCGCCCGCCGCCCATGAACTTGACCTGGATCGCCGCTTCCGACACGATGGTGCCGATGGCCATGCGGTGGCGCCGCGCCAGCGCCGCATCCGGCACGCGGTACACGCCGTCGTCGTCGGGCAGCACGCGCCGGTATTCCGGGTACGCGGTGAGGCTTTGCCCGCCGCGCGCGACGAAATCGAGCGCCCATTGCCACTCGTCCGGACTCAAGTGGCGATACGACCAGGCCGCGCGCACTTCCGCATACAGTTCAAGCGCGCGAAAACCGCCGCCCAGCGCCACCGTCACCAGGTGCTGCACCAGCACGTCGAGCGGCCTGTCCGGCACGGGTCGCGCCTCGAGCTGGCCCTGCGCCAGCGCCGCGCGGGCGCCGGCCGCTTCCAGCAGTTCCAGGCTGTTGGTGGGCACCAGGGTCACGCGCGAGATGCGCCCCGGCGCATGGCCGCTGCGCCCGGCCCGCTGCACCAGGCGCGCGATGCCCTTCGCGCTGCCCACTTGCAGCACCCGCTCGACGGGCAGGAAATCCACGCCCAGGTCCAGGCTGGACGTGCAGACCACGGCTTTCAGCGCTCCCGTCTTCAGGTGCTGCTCGACCCATTCGCGCACCGCGCGGTCCAGCGAGCCGTGGTGCAGGGCGATCAGGCCCGCCCAGTCGGGCCGCGCATCGAGCAGGTGCTGGTACCACAGTTCCGCCTGCGAACGCGTGTTGGTAAACACCAGGGTGGTGGCGCTGCCTTCGATTTCGGCGATCAGGGGCTGCAGCATCTGGATACCCAGGTGGCCGCCCCAGGGAAAGCGCGTGGGATGGACGGGGATCAAGCTGTCGACGACGATGCGCTTGCGCACCTTGCCTTCGACCAGCACGCCGTCGTTTTCCTCCCCCAGCAGCACGTCCTGCGCCTGGCGCAAATTGCCCAGGGTGGCCGACAGTCCCCACGTCATCACGGCTGCGTTCCAGCGGCGCAGACGGGCCAGCGCCAGCTGCACCTGCACGCCGCGCTTGCTGCCCATCAATTCGTGCCACTCGTCGACGATCACCGTTTCCAGCAAGCCAAAACGTGCCTGGGCATCCGCCTGGCTCAGCATCAACGACAGGCTTTCCGGCGTCGTCACGAGCACCTCGGGCCAGGCTTTCGCCTGGCGGGCCCGCTGTGCGGCGCTGGTATCGCCCGTGCGCGCCTCGATGCGCCAGCCGGGAGCAAGATCGGCGCCCGACGCCTGCAGCGCGCGCACGGTGTCGGCCGCCAGCGCACGCATGGGCGTGATCCACAGCACGCGCAAGCCCTGCTTGCGGCCCTGTTTTCCGCCCCGGCCTTGCAGCCGCTCGGCGCGCAGCAAGGCGCCGAACCACACGGCGTACGTCTTGCCGGAGCCCGTGCTGGCGTGCAGCAAACCCGAGCTGCCCTGCGCGGCGGTGCGCCAGACGGCGCGCTGGAATGGAAACACCGTCCAGCCGCGTCCGGAAAACCACGCGTCGATGCGCTGCGCCAGCGCGCTCTTGCTCATGTATCGCCTCTCATGCGGCACTGGCCAGCAGCGCCTGCAGGGTGGCCAGCGTGTCGGCGTCGGCGATGGCCTTGTCTTCGCGGCGGCGCAGGATGCGCGGGAAGCGCACGGCGATGCCCGCCTTGTGCCGACTCGAGGCGGCAATGCCCTCGAAGCCGATCTCGAAGACCATGGTCGGCTTGACGCTGCGCACGGGGCCGAATTTCTCGATGGTCGTCTTGCGGATGGCCGCGTCGACTTGCGCGATCTGCGCATCGGTCAAGCCCGAATACGCCTTGGCGAACGGCACCAGCTTGCGCTCGCCCTCCCCTGCTGCATCCCACACGGCAAACGTATAGTCGGTGTACAGCGAGGCGCGCCGGCCGTGGCCTGCCTGGGCGTAGATCAGCACGGCGTCGACGGCATAGGGATCGATCTTCCACTTCCACCAGGTGCCCACGTCCTTCGTGCGCCCCACGCCATATGCGGCCGACATGGCCTTGAGCATCATGCCTTCCACGCCGCGCGCGCGCGATTCCGCGCGGATGGCGGCCAGCGCCTCCCAGCTGTCGGCGGCGATGCGCGGCGACAAACGCAGCGCGGGAGAAGCCACGCCGGCGACCAGCGTTTCCAGCAGCGCCCTGCGTTCGCGCTGCGGCAGGTGGCGGATATCGACGCCATCGAGTTCCAGCACGTCGTAGGCCACCAGCACGGCCGGCAATTCCATCAAGAGCTTGGGCGATACCGTCTTGCGGCCCATGCGCTTTTGCAGGTCGGCAAATGGCGCCGGTACGTCGCCCGGTTGCCAGATGAGGATTTCGCCATCGAGCACGCAGCCCTCCGGCAGGGACAGCTGCGCCAGTTCGGGAAAGCGCTCGGTGATCAGTTCCTCGCCGCGCGACCACAGCCAGCTGGCGCCGTCGCGGCGCAGCAGCTGCGCGCGCATGCCGTCGTATTTCCACTCGACCAGCCAGTCGGCCACGTCGCCCAGGCTGGCCGGCGTGGCTTGCAGCGGGTGCGCGAGGAAGAACGGGTATGGCTGGCCGCCGCGCAGCGCATGCTCGTCGTCCGATTGCGCGCCGATCAGTTTGAGAAAACCCGCGCCCGTGGGACTGACCTTGCCATCGGTCCAGCCCATCAGGCGCTGCGCGACCAGCTTGCTGTCGATGGCGGCGATGCCGGCCAGCGCGCGCGTCACCAGCAGCTTCGACACGCCGACGCGAAAGCCGCCGCCTATCAGTTTGACGAGCAGGAAGCGTTCGCGCGTTTCCAGCTCGTCCCAGTACGCCAGCAAGGCTGCGCGGATGGCTTCCGGCGCCGCGCCGCGCAACGGCGCGATGCGCCGCTCGACCCACTCGGCCAGGCCGATGTCGCTGCGGCGCGTGGGCGCGGGCAGGATCAGGGCGATGGTTTCCGCCAGGTCGCCGACTGCGTGATAGGCCTCGTCGAACAGCCAGGCGTCGAGGCCCGCGCATTCGGTCGCATAGTCGCGCAGCAGCTTGGTGGGCACGGCCTGGCGCGGCTTGCCGCCGGCGAGGAAATACACGGCCCAGGCCGCATCTTCGGGCATGGCGCGGCGAAAGTAGGCTTGCAGCGCGGCCAGCTTGCGGCCGGTGGACGTGGTTTCGTCGAGTTCCGCGTACAGCAGGGCAAATTCACGCATGGGGCGCGCCCTCCTGCGCCGTCGCCGAGGCCGCATCGGCGCCATCGTCGGCCTCGTCGTCGCCATACTCCGTGTCGAAGCCGCCCGCCTGCCAGCCGTTCTGCTGCAGCCAGCGCACCATCACGGGAATCGAGCCATGCGTGACGATGATGCGTTCGGCCTGCGTGGCCGTGATGGCTTGCATCAGGCCGGGCCAGTCCGCATGGTCGGACAGCACGAAGCCGCGGTCCACGCCACGCCGCCGGCGCGCGCCGCGCAGCAGCATCCAGCCGCTGGCGAACGCATCGCTGTAATCGCCGAAGCGCTTCATCCACGGCGAGCCGGCCGCCGATGGCGGCGCGATCACCATGGCCGTCTTCAAGGCGGCCTTGTCCGTGACATCGCCCACCATGACGGTAGCGGGCAAGGCCACGCCCGATTCGCGGTAGACCTGCGTCAATACCTGCGCCGCGCCATGGCAGATAATGGGACCGATGGCGGCGTCAAGGCCCGCCAGGATGCGTTGCGCCTTGCCGAAGGCATAGCAGAACAGCACGCTGGTGCGCCCCTCGGCCGCGTTCCTGCGCCACCACTGATTGATCTCGTCGTTGATTTCCTGCGGTGCCTGCCAGCGGTAGATGGGCAGGCCGAATGTCGATTCCGTGATGAACGTGTCGCAGCGCACGGGCTCGAATGGCGCACAGGTGGGATCGGGCTGCAGCTTGTAGTCGCCGGACGCCACCCAGACCTGGCCGCCGTGTTCCATGCGCACCTGGGCCGAACCGAGCACGTGGCCGGCCGGATGCAGCGACACCGTCACGCCGTGATGGTCGACGGTCTCGCCATACGCGAGGCCCTGGATGGATACCGGCCCCAGGCGCGCGCGCAGCACCGCCACGCCACTGGCCGCGCACAGGTAGTGCCGGTGTCCGACGCGCGCATGGTCGGCATGCGCATGCGTGATGATGGCGCGCTCGACGGGTCGCCACGGATCAATGTAGAACTGCCCCGGCACGCAATACAGGCCTTCCTTGCGCACCACCACCATGTCTGCCATGCCTCGCTCCCCACGGTCAAGAACAGCGTTGGAATGGCTTGAGTCTAGCGCGCTGGCGCCAGGTCATCTGTCCGGCAGCGCACACTGGACTCACGCCGGGGCAACGAATTCCGCCATGAAGGTGCGCGTCGTCTCTTCCGGAAAGGCAATTGTGACCTGGTCGCCCGCCACCGACAGCACGGTGCCGATATCGAAGCGCGGCACGCGCACTCGGCTGCCGACGGCGATCGGCGGCACGGGCGGCGGCGACGGCGCGGCATCCGCCCGTATGCACGGCCCCGCAGCCTCGTCCAGGTCGATGGGCGTGGCCAGCGCGGGCGGCGCCTGGCAATTGTCGCAAGTGCAGCAGCGCTCGAAGTCGCCCGCATCGCCAAAGTAATCGAGCAGCAGCTTCCAGCGGCAAAAACCGCTTTGCGCATACGCCACCATCTGTTCGAGCGCCTGCCTGTCGCGCTCCTGCTTGTCGACATAGATGCGCGCCAGTTGCGCGTACGTGGGCGAGCCGGCCGATGGCGCTTTCAGGCGGTAGCCGAGCCGGCGGTCCTGGCGCAGCAGCTTGCCATCCTTGAGCAGCTTCAGGCACACCTTCAGGTGGCCATCGGACAACTCGGGCAAGCCCGATGCCAATGCGTCAAAAGCGAACGTGGCCGGCAATTCCCGCGCGACGGCCACGATGGCGGCCAGTTCGTCGGCCGTGGGATAGTGTTTCGCCAGGAAAAATTGCTGCACCCGCTTGTCTTCCTGGAAATACAGCAAGGTGCAGTCGGCGGGCAAGCCGTCGCGCCCGGCCCGGCCCGATTCCTGGTAATACGCTTCCAGGTTGGCCGGCACTTGCAGGTGGATCACGAAGCGCGTGTCGGGCTTGTCGATGCCCATGCCGAAGGCGTTGGTGGCCACCATGATGCGGCGCTCGCCGCCCATGAACAGCGCCTGGTTCTGCTTGCGCTCGCGCGCCGCCAGCTTGCCGTGGTAGCAGGTGACGCTTTCACCGAGGCCCTCCAGCCGTGCCGCCAGATCGACAACGGCCTTGACGGTCGCCGCGTAGACGATGCCCGTGCCGGCCGTCTCGCGCAGCAGGCGCAAGGCCGTATCCTGTTGCTCGCCCGCATTGGTGACCTGGATCACGCCATAGCGCAGATTGGCGCGATAGATGCCCGTGCTGACGACGTGCAGCTTCGGCGCGTCCAGCTGCGCGCGGATGTCGGCCACGACGTCATCGGTGGCCGTGGCCGTCAGCGCCAGCACGGGCGGACGGCCCAGCGCGCGCAGGGCGGCCGCGATCTCCAGGTAGGCGGGACGGAAATCATGGCCCCACTGGGAAATGCAGTGGGCTTCGTCGATCACCACCAGGGACGGCGGCGCGCCGGCCAGCAGGGCCAGGAAGTCGGCCGTCGCCAGGCGTTCCGGCGTGCAAAAGATGATGAGCTTGCCGCCTGCGGCTATGCGGGCGGTGGCCGCATCTTCCTCGGCGCGCGTCAGGCTGCTGTTGAGCTGCACGGCCGTGATGCCCAGCGCCTGCAGCTTGTCCAACTGGTCCTGCATCAGCGAGATCAGCGGCGACACCACGAGGGTTGCGCCCGGCAACAGCGCGGCGGGCAGCTGGTAGCACAGCGACTTGCCGCTGCCGGTGGGCATGATGGCCAGGGTATCGCGCCCGGCCAGCACGCTGTCGATGACTTCCTGCTGGCCCGCGCGCAGCCGTTGCACGCCAAATACCGCGCGCAGCAAGCGCGCGATCTGGCGCGCACGCCGGGGAGCAAGGCTGGCGCTGCCCTTGTCTTTCACTATGGAAGCGGTCGTGGCCATCGTGGTGGGGTCCGTCAAATGCCGGCGCCCGTCGCCAGCTTGCCGCCACTTTACGGCCGGGCCTGGCGCGCCGCCATAGGACAGGCGCCACAGCCGCTGTAGGAATTCACGAAGCGAACAGTATGGCCCAGTACAGCATCAGCAGGCCGGCGATGGACACGCACCACACGAGCGTGCGCACAACGGGCACGCCGAACGCGTACAGGGGCAGGTAGAGCACGCGCGCGGCCAGGTACAGGGCGGCGCCGTACAAGGTCAGTGCGCTTTCCTGCGCCGTGACGTGGGCGATCAGCACGGCGGTGGCGAACAGGGGCAGGGTTTCAAACAGATTGGCCTGGGCCCGCTGCAGGCGGCGCGTGACCTTGCCCACGGGCGGGCCGTCGTCGTCGCGCGCGCCCACATTGTAGGCCGTGCCCGTTTCGCGCGTGCGGAACATCGCCGGCAGCAGGATTTGCACGAGGGCCAGCACCAGGGTACAGCCGAGCATAGTCAGTTCAGGGGTCATGCTTGCCTCTGCAGGGTGAGACTGGCGGCCCGGGAAGGCGCGTGCCCGTCAGGATTGGTCGAGTGCCGCTTGCAACTCCGTCAAGTCATACGGTTTGCGCAGGACGCTGGCGGAAAAGCCCAGTTCATCCATCGATTCCTTGCCATAGCCGGTGGAAAAGATGATGCGCATGTCCGGTTTCTCGCGCAGCACCATGCGTGCCAGTGCGATGCCCGACATGCCGGGCAGGCTGACATCGGTAAACAGGATATCGAAGTCTTGCTCACTTAGCAATTGCCACGCGGCTTCGCCATCGGACACGCCGCTCACCGTATGCCCGAGCATGCCCACCAGCTCGCACACCATCAGTTGCGAATCGAGGTTATCTTCCACCACGAGAATTTTCATCGATGTCGGCATGTCCCCCTGCGGTACCAATGCGTGGCCCGTCAAGTCCAGTCCCGGCGTGCCGGCCTGGCGCGCGCTGGCCATCGGACCGCCGGCCACCGGGGTGCCGGCCAGCTCGAACTGGCGCGCGCGCAATTGCTGCTGGCGGTTGGCCAGCACGTGGCGCAGCTTGCGCGCCAGCTCTTCGCGCCGGTACGGCTTGCTGAGCAATTCCACGCCCGCGTCCAGCCGCCCCTCGTGTACGATGACATCCTGCGCGTAGCCGGACGTAAACAGCACGGCGATATCGGGCTGCAACTCGCGCGCCTGGCGCGCCATCTCCGTGCTGCTGACGGGGCCGGGCATGATCACATCCGTAAACAACAAATCGATTTGCGCGCCGCTGTGCAGCACGGCCAGCGCGCTTTCGCCATCCTCGGCCTTGAGCACCGTATAGCCAAGCGCGCCCAGCATGTCGACCACCGTCGTGCGCACGCCCACATCGTCTTCCACTACCAGCACGGTTTCCGTGCCGCCCGTGACGACGCCGCTCAATTCCAGCTCTTCGTCCGCTTCTGCCATCAGGGAGCGGGGCAAATAGATTTTGACTCCCGTGCCCACGCCAGGTTCACTGTAAATGCGGATATGGCCACGGCTTTGCGTGACGAAACCATAGGCCATCGACAGGCCCAGGCCCGTGCCCGCCCCTTCCGGCTTGGTGGTGAAGAACGGTTCGAACGCGCGCTGCAGCACGGAACCGCTCATGCCATGGCCCGTATCGGTCACCGACAGCATCACATACTGGCCGGCCGGCACGTCGACGAGCTTTTGCACATAGTTTTCATCGAGCACGACATTACCGAGCTCGATGGTCAGCTTGCCCACGCCATCCATGGCGTCGCGCGCATTGATGGCCAGGTTCAGGATGACGTTTTCAATCTGGCTGCGGTCGACCAGGGTATTCCACAGCCCGCCGCCGCCGACGAGCACGATGTCGATGGCTTCGCCCAAGGCGCGCCGCAGCAGCGCATCCATGTTGCGCACGACACGCGCCAGGTCCGCCACCACGGGCTTCAGCGGTTGACGCCGCGCAAACGCCAGCAAGTGCGACGACAGCTTGGCGCCCCGTTCGACGGCGGCAATGGCCGTGTCGAGCCGCTGGCGCATCAGGCCATCGGTACCGGCCAGGTGCGCCAGCAAATGCAAATTCCCGGAAATGATTTGCAGCACATTATTGAAGTCATGCGCGATGCCGCCCGTCAGCTGGCCCACGGCTTCCATCTTTTGCGCCTGGCGCAAGGCGTCTTCCGCCTTGGTGCGCTCGCTCACTTCCTGTTCGACCCGGTGTTCGAGCGTTTCGTTCAATTCATGCAGCGCTTTTTCCACGCGGCGCCGGTCCGTGATGTCCGTCTTGACGGCGATCAGGGAACGCGTGTGCCCCTGCTCGTCGACCAGGCGGCTGACATTGCTCGACACCCACACTTGCGAGCCGTCGGGCTTCAGGTAGCGTTTTTCCAGCGAGAACGACTCGCCCGTTTCCACCAGGCGCTGGAACAGCACATTGTTGCCGGGCACGTCATCGGGATGCAGGATGTCGTTCATGTTCAAGCTCAGCAGTTCTTCGGCCGGGCGGCCCAGCATGCGGCACAGGGCGCCGTTGACGCGCTGGAAGCGGCCATCGAGACCCAGTTCCGACAAGCCCACCGAGGCCTGGCCGAAAATGGCCGCCATGCGCTCCTGGCTGGCAGTGAGCTCATCCTCGATGTGGCGCCGTTCCGTCACGTCGAAGGACACGCCCACATAGCGGCGCTGGCCCGGCACGCGGCCGTCGACCACCTCGCCCTGGCGCGCGATCCAGCGCACTTCGCCGTCGAGCGGACGGCGGATGCGGTACTCCACATATTCAAGGGGATTTTGCGCCAGCTCAAGCTTGCTGGGGCCCACCTTCGTCAAGTCGCGCGCATCGACGAGGCTGACCAGCAGCTGCTGCGTGATTTCCTGCTCGTCCGGTATGCCCCACTGACGGCGGAACGTGGGCGACACCACCATCGCGCCCGTGTCGGGGAACCACTCGAAGGTGCCGATGCCGCCCGCCTGCTGGGCCAGGCGCAAGCGTTCCTCGCCTTCCATGCGCTCGGTGACGTCGATGCCCTCGACGAGGATGCCGCTGACCACGCCATCCGCATCCTTGATCGGCTGATACACGAAATCGACATACCTCTGCCCCGTCCGCCCATCGGCCGTCAGCAAGTCCACCCGCACCTGGCGCCCCTCGTAGGCGACGCCGCTGCGGTAGACCTGGTCCAGCAAGTCGATGAAGCCCTGTCCCTTGACTTCCGGCAGGGCGGTCTCGACGGAATTGCCCAGCAGCTCAAGTTCGCCGCGCCCCACGAGGCGCAGATAATGCTCGTTGGCCAATTCAAACACATGCTGCGGCCCGCGCAGCAAGGCCATGAAGCTGGGCGCCTGCTGGAACAGGGCGCGCAGCAGCGCACGCTCTTCGTCGAGGCGGCGGTTCGCCGCGCGCACGGCTTCGCCCTCGGCTTGCAAGGCGCTGTTGCGTTCGCCAAGTTCGGCCGTGACCAGCTTCAGCTGGCGCCCTTCTTCCATGCGCGCCGTCAGTTCCAGCGCCGTGCACAGCACGCCGTCGACCTGGCCGTCGGCGCCATGCACGGGCGTGTAGAACAGGTCGAAACAAACTTCCACGGGCTGGCCATCGCGCAGCAGCGGCAAGCAGCATTCGCGGTGCACCTGCGTCTCGCCGCGCAGGCCGGCCTGCAGGATGCGCGCATTCCAGTCCCAGATTTCGGGCCAGATGGCCGGCACCGTGCCGCCCAGCGCTGCAGGATGGCGCGCGCCGGCGATCTTGATGTATTCGTCGTTATAAATCATCACATGCCGCGGGCCCCACATCAGCACCATCGCCATCGGCGAATGCAGCACGATGTCCACGCTGGTGCGCAAGTTGGCGGGCCAATCGTCGAGTGCGCCGAGGCCGCTGGCGGACCAGTCGGACTGGCGCACCAGCTCGCCCATGATGCCGCCGCCGCGCGGCCAGGCAGGCATATTCATGAGGCAACCACTTCAGGCTGCACGCAGACGTGGCAGTGGCGCGGGATGCGCACGGTGGCCACAGTGCCCTGCGTGGCGCTCGAGCTCAGCTCGACCGTGCCGCCATGGGCCTTGACGAACATATTCACCGTGTACAGGCCCAGCCCCAGGCCCTGACCCGTCTTGCGCTTCTCGCCTGCCTGCTGAAACGGTTCGAACAGGGTCGGCAGCAAGGCGGCGGCGATGACGCCGCGATTGATCACGCGCAATTCGATGCTGTCGGCGGACCGGCCATCGAGCGCCAGCTGCACCGGCGTGCCCGCCTCGCCATGCGTGATGGCATTGCTGAGCAGATTCGAGATAACCTGCGACAGCAGGCCCGCATCGCATTGCCCGTGCAGCTCGCCCACGCTGCTGATCTCGACGGGCGAAGCCTGGCCGGCCGTGTCGAATTCGTCGACGATGGCGCGCGCCAGCGCCAGGTAATCGTGCATGCTGCTGCGCAATTCCATCGTGCCCGAACGGATGCGCGCCAGGTCCAGCAACTGATCGACCATGCGCGCCATGCGCTTGGCGCTGCTTTCGATGCGCTGTGCCGTGACGATCACTTTCGGGTGGTCGCTCATCATCGGCAACAGCATGGCGCCATTCATCACCACCGACAGCGGCGTGCGCAAATCGTGGCCGAGCACGGCCGTGAACAGTTCATTCAAGTGCAGCGCATGTTTCAGCTCGTCGAGCTGGGCCGACAGTTCGCGTTTCTGCTGGTACAGCTGGACCAGCACGGCCACCTTGCTCTGCAAGGCCTTGACGTCGATCGGCTTGTACAGGAAATCGACGGCGCCCGCTTCGTAGCCGCGGAAACTGTAGCTGGGCTCGCGCGACGCGGCCGTCAGGAAAATCAGCGGGATGCTGCGCGTGCGCTCACTGCCGCGTATCAGCTCGGCCAGCTCGAAGCCATCCATCTGCGGCATCTGCACGTCGATCAGGGCCAGCGCCACTTCATGCGTCAGCAACAGCTCCAGCGCTTGCGCGCCCGACGTAGCTTTCAGGACAACAATACCGGGCCGCGCCAGCACGGCTTCGGCGGCGACCAGGTTTTGCGCGATGTCGTCAACGACGAGGATATGGATAGGTGCGGTCACGGATTAGTCTTCAGGCATCGCAACGGCGGAATGCCATCGTGTTTCTGTATAGAAATTAATATTGTTTCAGTCTTTGCATATATTACACGCACTGTCACGCCCCCATTCAGTTGTCCGTCGCCACGTCGAGCAGCGCCAGGCTGGCCGCCATCTGCGGCAGATCCAGCACGCGGTCGGCGCCGGCCCGCTTGAGCGCCGCGGCCGGCATGATGCCACAACTGGCCAGCGCCGGGTCCTGCACCCAGGCGCTGCCGCCCAGCTGCCGCACGCGCGCCAGGCCGGCCGCGCCATCGGCCGAGGCACCCGTCAGGATGATGGCCAGCATGGCGCGCCGGTACGCCTGGGCGGCCGTCTCCAGCAGGACGTCGATGGACGGGCGCGAAAAATGCACGGGTTCTTCCTGCGACAGCGAAAAGCTGCCGCCGGGCTCGACTTGCAGGTGATAGTCGGGCGGCGCAAAGTACACGACGCCCCCTTGCAGCGGCTCCTTGTCCTGCGCCTCGCGCAAGGGCAGCTGGCAGCGCTGCGCATACAGCTGCGGCAGCTGGCTGGAACGGCCGGGCGCCAGGTGCAGCACCACCACCACGGCGGCGCGGCAGCGGGCGGGCAAGGCGCGCAGCACGGTGCCGAGCGCCTCCACGCCGCCGGCCGAGGCGCCGATGGCGATCAGGCGCAGGCCGGGCGGCGGTGGCGCCACGTCGCAGGTCGGCAGCATGGCGTCAGGCACGCTGGAAGATTTTCTCGGCCGGGCACAGCTCGCGGAAGCTGGCGGCGTGGCGGCTGAAATGCAGGCTTTCCTTCATGCCCAGTCCCAGGAAGCCCCGGTTCACCAGCGCTTCATGGAACAGGCCGAGGGCGCGGTCCTGCAAGTCTTTATTGAAATAAATCATCACGTTACGGCAGGACACCATGTGCACCTCCGAAAAAACGCTGTCCGTCGCCAGGCTGTGGTCGGCGAAGACGAACTGGCGGCGCAGGCGCCGGTCGAAGATGGCGCCCTTGTAGGCCGCCGTGTAATAGTCGGACAGCGAGCGCTTGCCGCCCGCCAGCTGGTAATTTTCGCTGAACTGGGCGATGCGGTCGATCGAATAGATGCCTGCTTCGGCGGCGGCCAGCGCCTCGACATTGATATCGGTCGCATAAATCATGCTGCGCTCCAGCAAGCCTTCCTCTTCCAGCAGGATGGCCAGCGACCACACTTCTTCGCCGCTGCTGCAGCCGGCCACCCAGATCTTGATCGAGGGATAGGTGTGCAGGATGGGCACGACTTTTTCGCGCAGGGCGCGGAAATACGCGGGGTCGCGGAACATCTCGCTGACCTGTACCGTGAAAAACTGCAGCATCTGCGCGAACACCGTCGGCTCATGCAGTATGCGGTCCTGCAATTGCGACAGGCTGGCGCAGCCGAAGCGCTCCATGGCCTGGCGCATGCGCCGGCGCAGCGAGGCCACGGAATAATCGCGGAAATCATGCTGATACCTCAGCAAAATTCCTTCCAGCAACAACTTCAGTTCGATATCGAAAATATCATCATCTAGCAATTTGACATCCACCCTTCTATCCACGCTGCGTGCCCGGCCCCTGCATCGCCGCGCGGGCGCATGGGGCCAGCCGGAATGCTAGCAGATCACCGTGAATTATCCCGCAGGAAAAGGTGGCGTTTAGTACGCTGGCGTACACTCGGACCACTTTTCTCAGGCATCCACGCCCTTCATGCCTTCGTCCGTGTAGCGCGCGCCCGCCGCCATGCCCTGCGGAAAGGCGGCATGCATGGCCGCCAGTTCCGCCCCGTCGAGGCGCACGGCCAGCGCGCCGAGGTTGTCCTGCAGATACGCGATACGCTTGGTGCCGGGAATGGGAATGACGTCGTCCCCCTGCGCCAGCAGCCAGGCCAGCGCCAGCTGGGCCGGCGTGCAGCCTTTGGCGCGCGCCATGTCCTGGACCAGGGCGGCGATGGCCTGGTTGTGCGCCAGGTTGGCGGCGGCGAAGCGGGGATTGAACTGGCGGAAGTCGCCTGCGGCCAGGCTGTCCGCCGCCGTGATCGTGCCTGTCAGGAAACCGCGGCCCAGCGGGCTGTAGGCAAAGAAACTGGCGCCCACGTGGCGGCAGGCGGCCAGCACGCCCAGCTCCGGTTCGCGCGTCCACAGCGAATATTCGCTCTGCACGGCGGCCACAGGGCAGATGGCTGCCGCGCGCAGCAGGGTGGCGGCGCTCACTTCGCACAGGCCCACGGCGCGGATCTTGCCGTCTTGCAGCAATTGCGCCAGCGCGCCCATCGACGCTTCCAGCGGCGTCTCCAGGTTCAGCCGGTGCAGATAGAACAGGTCGATGGCGTCCACGCCCAGGCGCGCCAGCGACGCTTCGCACGCCTGGCGGATGTAGGCGGGCGAATTATCGACGCGGCGCGCGTAGCCGCCCGCCTCGCGCACCAGGCCGCACTTGGTGGCCACCAGGGCCTGCCCGCGCCGGCCCTGCAATAAGCGTCCCAGCAATTGCTCGTTGTGGCCGAAACCGTAGGCGTCGGCCGTGTCGAACAGGGTCACGCCCGCCGCCAGCGCCGCTTCCAGCGTGGCCAGCGATTGCGCCTCGTCCGTGGCGCCATAGAATTCCGACATGCCCATGCAGCCCAGGCCAAGTGCCGAGCTGCTCAAACCGCTATTGCCTATCCGTCGTTGTTGCAGTTGCATCATCATCTCCCTCATATCAATGCAGCCAGTCTGGGCCGTGCCGGGCCAGGAAGGAATGAGCAATTTCGTGATACCTTTAAGGTATGAGAGCCCTCGACACCCATGCCTTGAACCTGTTTTGCGCCGTCGCCCGCTGCCTGAATTTCCGCCAGGCGGCCGAGCAGCTGCACATGACCCAGCCGCCCCTGTCGCGCGCCATCAAGGCGCTGGAAGACAGGCTGGGGGCGCGCCTGTTCGAGCGCGACACGCAGGGCGTGGCCCTGACGGCAGCGGGACGCACGCTGCTGCCGCAGGCGCTGCGCATCCTCGATTTGCTGGATGCGGCGCAAGCGTCGCTGCAGCGCGACGCAGCGCCCGCCCGCCTGCGCCTGGGCCTGACCAGCTCGATGGAAGCGGGCCTGTTCCGCCCCCTGCTGGCGGCGCTGGAACAACAGTTGGGAACTATCCGCCTGGAACTGACGGCGGCGCCGTCGCCGCGCCTGGTGGCCGCCGTGCGCAAGGGCCAGCTCGACGCCGCGCTGCTCGCCCTGCCGAGCGCCACGTTCGACCTGGCCGTGCAGCCGCTGGCGCGCCAGCCCATGATGCTGGCCCTGCCCGCCGGACACCGCCTGGCGAAGAAACGCAGAATCAGCCTGGCCGACATTGCCCATGCCTCCGTCTACTGGTTCGAACGGGCGCGCCAGCCCGCCTTCTTCGACCATTGCCAGCACGTGTTCCGCCGCCACGGCTTCGCGCCCGCCTTCCTGCGCGAGGCGCCCGACCACCATGTGCTGCTGGGCGACGTGGCCGCCGGCAAGGGCATGGCCCTGCTGGCCGACTCGTTTCGCGCGCTGCGCCTGGCTGGCGTGGTCTACCGGCAATTGGCGGAAGGCGAGGAACTGGCGGCTGGCATCGGGCTGGCCTGGCGCCACGATGGCGGCCACGCCGCCCTGCCCCTGCTGCGCCAACTGGCGGCCAGCCACCTGAAAAGGTGACGGCCCGCACGCGGCGGCTCCAGACGCGCTACCATGGCGGCTTCCCCATTTTTCACTGCCACCATCATGACGTTTACCATCAGCGACGCCGCCTACGCCACCGATACCCCCGCAGCCAAGCAAGCCATGTATGCGGACCTGCGCTCGCAGCTGCAAGGCCTGCTGGCGGGCGAGAGCGATTTCATCGCCAATACGGCCAACTTCAGTGCGCTGGTCTTCCACACCATGCCGGGCTTGAACTGGGCCGGCTTCTATTTCCTGAAGGGCGATGAACTGGTGCTGGGGCCGTTCCAGGGCAAGCCGGCCTGCATCCGCATCAAGAAGGGGCGCGGCGTGTGCGGCACCACCGTGGTCGAAGGCAAGTCCATCGTCGTGCACGATGTGCACGCGTTTCCCGGCCATATCGCCTGCGACGTCCATTCGCGCTCGGAACTGGTGGTGCCCGTGTTTGCGCAAGGACACATCATCGGCGTGTTTGACCTCGACAGCCCTTTGACGGGCCGCTTCGACGAGGTCGATGCGCAGGGCGTCGAATCGCTGGTGCGCGTGCTGGAAGCGACCATCGTCGCCGCCTGAACCGGCACCCGGCTACGCGCCGGCCTTGACGGCGATGAATTCGCCCTTGCCCACGCTTGCCAGGCAACTCGTGTAGCGGGTATCGGCGCGGATGCCGTCCAGGAAGTCCGCCATGTCCGCATAATGCGAGCTGGCGTTGTCGACCACCAGCACGCCGCCGGCGGCCAGGGCCCGGTCCAGCTGCGGCCACCATTGCTGGTACAGGCTGCGGGCGGAATCGAGGAAGATCAGATCGTAGGCGCCGTCGGCCGCATCGCGCAGCACCTCGCCCGCATCGGCCAGCAGCTGGCCGATCACGCCCTGCAATTGCGCGCGCTCGAAGTTGGCGCGCGCCATGTCGAACTTGTCCTGCGCCCTTTCCACCGTCACGACGCTGCCGCCCAGCGCCTGCGCCGCCCGCGCCAGCCACAGGGTGGAATAGCCGTTCGAGGTGCCGATTTCCAGCACGCGGCGGGCAGCGCGCGCGTGGATCAGCACGGCCAGCAATTCGCCCGTGTCGCGCGTGATATTGAGCATGCGCCGGCTGCGTTCCGTGTGCGCGGCGTCATTCGCATGGCCGAACGCTTCCAGTTCGCTCAGCAGGGTATCGATGGCATCTTTGCTCGGCATGGTCGCTCCTTGGTAAAAACGCCAGCATAGCAAAAAATCACGCTGCTGCGCGGCGCAGCGGACGTTTCAGGTATTGCACCATCACCACGCCCAGCAGGGTCACGCCACCGCCGATCACGTCATAGCTGTGCAAGGTTTCACCGAGGAACAGCATGGCAATGATGACGGTAAACACGGGCAGCAAGTTCATCAGGGTCGTGGCGCGGCTGGGGCCCAGCTTGGCCAGGCCATGCATCCACAGGAACGGCGCGATGACGGACGCGGGAATGCCGGCGAACAGCACCAGCGGCAAGCCGGCGCCGGTGACGGGCGGCGCCGACTGGCTCAGGTAATACACGAACAGCACGGGCACGGCGCACCACACCTGTATCAGCAAGGAATGCCAGTTATTCAGCGGAATCTTCCAGCGCTTGAGCAGCACGCCGTAGCCGGCATACGACAGGCAGGCCAGCAGCATCAGGCCATCGCCGACGGCCGCGCCATGCGCGATGAGGGCGGCGGGGTCGCCATGGCTGAGCAGGTAGCCGAGCCCCAGCAGCGACACGAGGCCGCCAAACACGCCGCCCACGGTGGCTGCCTCGCCCAGCAGCAGCACCGACAGTCCCACGGCCAGCAAGGGCATCAGCGAGGCCAGGATGCCCATGTTGGTGGCCGTCGTCGTCTGCGCCGCGATATACGCGAGGCACTGGTACATGACCATGCCCAGCATACCCAGCACAAACAGTTTCCCCAAATACGGTTTCACCACGGCCCGCTGCTTCCACACGGCGCGGCCGAACACGAGCGCCAGCAGCACGCCGGCCAGCAGCCAGCGGAAGAAGGAGATGGCGGCCGGATCGATCACGCCGACGGCCATCTTGCTGACGATGGTATTGATGGCCCAGATCAGCACGGCGATCACGGGAAACAGGTAATGCTTGGCTTTCATGCGGCGGACTCCAGAATTCAATGAGCGCCATTTTCGCATGGTCCGATTCCATGGATATAATGAATATCGGACAATCCATGCGAAGAACAGGACAATATGGCCACCAATCTGCATTTCCCCGCCGTTTCCGACACCCTGCCCTATCCCGTGTACTTTCGCCTCGACGATTATCACGCGCACCAGCAGTTCGGTTATCAGACCCATCCGTGGGGCCAGCTCACGTATTGCTCCACGGGCGTGATGGAAATGATGGTGGCGGGCCAGCGCTACCTGTCGCCGCCCCAATATGCCGTATGGATACCGCCCGAGACCCTGCACGACGGCTATATCCGCCAGGATGTGAGCTTTCACTCCGCCTACATCGACGCCAGCCTGTGCGCGCAGCTGCCGGCCCGGCCGTGCGCGCTGGTGCTCAGCCCTTTGCTGAAAGCCATCCTCGGCGACTTTGCCGAGCGCGGCGTCACCACGCCCGCCAGCGCCGCCGACCAGCGCCTGGCGCAGGTGCTGGTCGACCAACTGCGGCTGGCGCCGTGCAGCCGCAATTACCTGCCCAGCAGCGACGAGCCCGTCATCGCTGCGCTGCTGGCCGCCCTGCAGGCGGACCCCGGCAGTAACCGCTCACTGGCCGAGTGGGCCGCGCAATTGCACGTGACCGAGCGCACCCTGGCCCGGCGCTGCCAGCGCGAGCTGGGCATGCCGTTCGGCGAATGGCGCCAGCGGCAGCGCTTCCTGGCGGCGCTGCCGCTGCTGGAACGGGGCGACACGGTGCAGGCGATCGCGCTGGAACTCGGCTATAGCACGGCCTCGGCCTTCATCGCCATGTTTCGCCGCCAGAGCGGCGGCACGCCCGACCAGTTCCGCCGCGGCATGCGCTGAAAAACGTGGACTAAACAGCATGCTTTCCAGGCCATGGATGCTAAAATCTCCACATCTTTCTCCTGAGCAAAAGGATGCGTGCATGAATCCAACCACCGATACGGACAGCGACACTGGCGGCAGCCTGGACGTGCCCGCAGTGCCAGAGACCGTGACGGCGGCGGCGCCCATCCAGCTGGACAAGGAAGAAGCGCCCACCGTACTGGGCAAGCTGCGCACCCTGGTGCAGGAGAAGACGCGCTTCGAACCGCACGACATCACGCCGCTGGGCGAGGAAGACGCGTTGCAGGAATTCTCGCTGCAGGCGAACTATGCGCTCGAGGCGCGCTTCGAGCAGCGCGTCATCAATGGCTATTTCGCGCCGTCGGGCAGCGACTGCCGCTGCGGCCCGCACGAGGTGGGAGCACTCGCTCACGCGCAGGAGAAGGACAGGCTGCGCCGCGCGGCGGGCAAGCTCGACGCTGCCTTGCGCCAGGCCGGCCAGGCCTACGACGGCGTGGCGGCGGGACTGTATCTGCCGCACGCCGTCAAGCACTGGCACCTGGACACGTGCAGCAACTGCCATGGCAAGGGCCGCATCAGCTGCCACACCTGCCACGGCGCGACCACGGAAACGTGCTGGAGCTGCCACGGCGGGCGCACCGTCAGCTGCGACGCCTACGGCTGCTACGGCAGCGGCAAGGTGTCGTGCTCGTATTGCAGCGGCAGCGGCACCGTCTCCGAGCAAGTCACCGATTACATCACGGTGCAAGTGCCCACTACCACCTACAGCAACGGCAGCTCGCACACCAGCTACCACAGCGAAACGCGGCCGCAGTACCGCACCGAATACCGCTCCTGCTACCATTGCAGCTATGGCAAGGTCAGTTGCAGCACCTGCCACGGCGCCGGCAACGTCAATTGCGGCACTTGCCGCGCCAGCGGCAGCGTCACCTGCCGCACCTGCAGCGGCGTGGGCGACTTGCGCTGCAATCCGTGCGACGGCTCTGGCAAGGTGGGCAACGCGGCCTGGGTCGACGTGCACGTGGCGCCCGGCTACAGCGTCAGCCTGCCCAAGCAGGCGCCCGACGATGCGCGCCGCATCCGCGACAAGGAAAGCGTGCACTCGCTGGCGGCGATCGCCAGCAGCGTGGCCCTGGCGAAAGTGAGCATTTACAATGAAGACCAGCCGCAGGAAGTCGACGCCCTGTATGCGGGCAAGCTGCGCATCGTGCGCCTCGATGCCGCGTGCAACGCGGAAAAACACCACCTGGTGGCGTATGGCACGGACCTGCGCTGGCTGACCCTCGACGACATCGTGGAAAAGCTGCTGCGCGGCGACCTCAAGGCGCTCAGCGATGCGCTGGCCGGCAGCGCGGACGACGGCCTGTTCTCGGCCCACGTGCAAGGTTTATTGACGCCGCTGCGCGACGTGGCCGCCTCGGAACTGAATGCGGACGTGATTGAATCGGTGCTCGGCGGCGAGACGGAGCACGCGCATGTCGACGTCGTCTCAAGCGAGTATGCGCAGAATGTGCGCACCTGCGTGCTCGGTGCGCTGCGCCAGGTCTACACGCGGCTGGCCAAGCAATTCTGGTGGAAAAGCGCGCTGGCCGCGCTGGCCGTCGCCATCGCCACCTGGTTCTTCGCCGGGCGCGGCATGGCGGCACTGGCGGGGCTGCTCGTCGCGGGCGCCGGCTACTGGCTGTTCAACCGCAAGGTCAAGGCCGTGCTCAGCGAGGCCCTGGGCGGCGAGCAGCAAGCCGAACGGGCCATGCGCATCGCCGGCAAGGGCCGCCGCAACCAGCTGGCCCAGGTGCTGATACTGGCGCCGGCCAGCCTGGCCGTGCTGGCCGCCAGCTATGGCTTGCCCGTGCGCGTGCCCGCCGCTGCCGCGCCGCAGTCGGCGGCCCTGGCCTCGGCGCCCGTGGCGCCGCACGCGCCGGCCGTCCCGCCGCAGGAAGCCAGCATGCCGAAGGCGCTCAAGCTGTACGACAATGGCGACAAGGTGCAGGCGCTGGCCATGCTCGATAGCCTCGTCGGCAAGGGCGATGCGAATGCGTATGGCCTGTACGGCTGGATGCTGCTGATGGGCGAAGGCCAACCCGGCCCCGCCACCGCGCCGACGGCGCAGCAGCGCCAGGCGCGCCAGGTGGCCGCCAAGCCCCTGGTCGGCAAGGGACTGGTGAAGGGCGACAGCTACGCGCTGGCGGCGAAAGGCGTGATGCTGGCCGAAGGCTGGCAAGAGCCGCGCAACGTACAGCGCGGCATCGACCTGCTGAAACAGGCGGCGCACAAGGGCAATCTGCAAGCCATGCATGTGCTGGGCCTGTACCACGTGCGCGGCCAGCCCATCCCCGTCAACCACAAGGAAGCGCGCAAGTGGTTCACGCTGGCCGCCGACAAGGGCAGCGCCGGCGATATCTACAACCTGGGATTGATGGACTGGGAAGGCGCGGGCCTGAAACGCCCGGACCGCGCCAGCGCCATGCAGCGCTGGAAGATCGCCGCCGCCATGGGCGAGGAGCGCGCGATCAAGGCCGTCGCGCAGGGACAGCCATAGTGGTCGCTTCCGCCGATGCTGGGTGGCGCATAGCAAGAGCGTGCCGCTGGAAATACTCGAGGAACTGAGCGGCTGCGATGACCGCGACCGGGAAGTGGCGCGCGCGGCGCGCTACCACTGGGAACAGAACGGCGGCAGGACCCGCCGTTCTGACGCTTACGCTGCGGCTGCCGCCAGCGCCTGCAGCGCCATCGGATTCGGCGTCGGCTCGCCGATTTTCGTCAGCAGGTTGCGGTCCGTGTGGTGGAACGGTTCGTCCTTGCCGCGGATCAGCATGACCGTGTCTTCGTCATAGCCCCAGCTGCCGTCGGCGTGGATGTCGACCTTGATGCGGTATTCGACGGTCGTGAACGCGTGTTCGAGGAAGGGGTTCGAGCAGATGCCGTAGGCCGTCGACTCGCGCCTGGCGACCAGCTCGAAACTGGTGGCGTCCGCCGTCGTCGTGCCCGATGCCATGGCGATCTGGCCGCGCGGGATGGCCAGGGTCTGGATCACGGCGCCCGTGGCCGGCTCCCACAGCCAGTAGCCCACCTGCTCATGGTAGGTTTTGACCTGGTCCGGCTTGGTGATGTGGATATAGTAGCGCAAGCCATAGAACAGCTGCGGGCCGTTGGTGACGGGATCGATCGGCTGCAGCTCGATGCGCTCGACGAAGGCCTGCTTGCGCGGGCCGTCGGCCTTCGGCTTGACGTCCAGGCCGCGCGTACCCGTCCAGATGCCGGCCATGCCGGTCAGGGGACCGAGGTTGTTCAGGGTATGCACGTCGGCGGACGGCTCGGTATAAATATCGTCGGGAAAATCGCTCATGGGGGAAGTCTTCAAAATGGGGCAACAGTGCTGCCGCCATTGTAAGACCTGCCGCGCCGGCGGCAAAGCGCCGGCCCTCAGGGAAACTGCGCGATGTGGCGTTCGATGAACGCGATCAAGGTGGCGGCCAGCGCGGGGCGCCGCGCCTCGAACACGCTTTCGTCGCGCGCCTGCAGCAGGTTGGCGGCGACGTCGGGCAGCTGCAGCTCGCCGGCGATCAGCGCCGCCACAGCCTCGATATTCGCGTACAGGGCGCTGTCGAAGCCTTCCCAGTCCACGTAGGCCAGCCACTCGGCCAGGCTCACCACGCAAACGACTTCCGGCGCCAGGGCCGCGATGCGCGCGGCGCGCAGCACGCTGTCCGTGCCGATCTGCGCATGCTGCAGGACGGCCAGCGCCACGTGCTGCAGCGCGTCTTCCGGGTCGCGCCGGTATTTCCCCAGCAGGCGCTGCGTCAGCGTGTAGCGCTCGGCGTCGATGGCGCGCAGGGCGGCCGCCACCTCGTAGTCATGCAGTTCTAGATGGCGTGCCGCGCAGGCCGCATCCACGCCGGCCCTGGCGGCGACGATCTCGGTCAACTGCTGCCGGCGCGCCGCATCCATGTCAGACCAGCGGATCCGGCAACCCGGTCAAGGTGAAGATTTCAAAACCCGTTTCCGTCACGGCCAGCGAATGTTCGAACTGCGCCGACAGCGAGCGGTCTTTCGTCACCGTCGTCCACTTGTCGGGCAAGACCTTGACCTGGTAGCTGCCCACGTTGAGCATCGGCTCGATGGTGAAGATCATGCCCGGCTCGAGCACGATGCCCGTGCCGGCGCGGCCGTAGTGCAGCACCTGCGGCGCGTCGTGGAAGACCTTGCCCAGGCCGTGGCCGCAGAAGTCGCGCACCGAGGAAAAACCCTGCGCCTTGGCCACCGCCTCGATGGCGGCGCCGACGTCGCCCAGCGTGGCGCCAGGGCGCACGGTATTGATGCCGGCCATCATCGATTCATACGCCGTGTTGACGAGGCGGTTGGCCAGGATGGAAACGGCGCCCACCTTGAAGGTGCGGCTGGTGTCGCCGTGCCACTCGTTGAACTTCGGCGTGACGTCGATGTTGAGGATGTCGCCCACTTTCAGGATCTTCGTCTCGGACGGGATGCCATGCGTGACGACGTGGTTGACGGAAATGCAGCTGGCGTGCTTGTAGCCGTGGTAATCGATGGTGGCGGGAATGGCGCCGGCGGCGCGCATGAATTCCTCGCACAATGCGTCGAGCTTGGCCGTCGAGATGCCTGGCTTGACGAAGGGCGTGATGTAGTCGAGCGTGTCGGCGGCGATGCGGCCGGCCGCGCGCATGCCGGCGAAGCCTTCGTCGTCGTGCAGGGGGATTTTCTTGCCGTGTTCAAGCTGGGTGGAATAGCGCATGGAGATTTTTCTTTTTCAGTGTGTGGTGGTGTGTAATGCCCAGCCGCGCACGGCATCGTGCGAGGCGCGCAGCATGGCGTCGACGCTGGCCGGTATCGGCCGCTCCTGGGTCAGGTAGGGCTTGACGACGGCCACGGGAGCGTCGATCAGCACGAATTTGAGCAACATGTGATCGAGATCCAGTTCGGTGCTGCCGGGCATGGCTTCGGCGCAGCGCGCGAAGCAGGCGTCGAGCGCCGCCTGTTCCTCTTCCAGCGCGGCGGCAAGCTCCTCGCTGAGGCCGCCGTTGAAATCGGGGCTGTCCGCGCATTGCAGCAGGAAGCGCGCGTACACGGGCTTGCGCCGGCACCAGTCGAGCAAGCCGTGCACGCCGGCCCAGGTGTCGCCGCCGAGCCAGCGGCTGGCCACCTCCTCGCGGAAGTCGCTTTTCACGCGCAGCCAGGCGCGCGCCAGGATGGCATTGCGCGAATCGAAGCGGTGATACACGGAACCGATGGGCGCGCCGGCCTTGACGGCGATGGCGGCCATCGACACGGCGCCCACGCCGCACTGGGCGGCGACGGCGATCGCGCTGTCGATGAAATTGTTTTCGTTGAATTTGGCTAGTCTGACCATACCAAATAGAATACAGATTCTATTTGAATTCGTCAAGCGCTGCCGTCCGGCGAAAAACGGGGCAAACAAGAGTTGCCTTGCTGCCTTACAATGGTATGCACGAACCTCACAGGAGAACTCGCTTGCTTACGCCCCCCTTCATTGCCTCCGCCCGCTTCGACGATCCACGCCAGGCGCTGGCGCAGGTGCAAGCCATTTACCGCAGCAGCATCGAACACTTGCGCGATGCGCTGCAACGCTTCGTCGCCGGCGAGGACATGCACGAGCGCGTGCGCGCCTGCTACCCGTTCGTGCGCATCCAGACGGAAACGGTGGCGCGCGCCGACTCGCCGCTGGCCTACGGTTTCGTCGCCGGCCCCGGCGTGTTTGAAACCACCCTGACGCGCCCCGACCTGTTCGGCGACTACTACCTGGACCAGTTTACCCTGCTGCTGAAAAACCATAACCGCGGCCAGAAAGTGCACCTGGAAGTGGGCGTCAGCGCGCAGCCGATACCCGTGCATTTCTCGTTCGCCGAACATGACCATATCGAAGGCAACATGGATGCGGGCCGCCGCGTGGCCATGCGCGACCTGTTCGACCTGCCCGACCTGTCGGCCATGGACGACGGCATCGCCAACGGCACGCACGAGCCGGCGCACGGCGAAGCGCAGCCGCTGTCGCTGTTTACGGGTCCGCGCGTCGATTATTCGCTGCAGCGCCTGCGCCACTACAGCGGCACCTCGCCGCAGCACTTCCAGAACTTCGTCCTGTTTACCAATTACCAGTTCTACATCGACGAATTCATCCGCCTGGGCCACGCCATGATGGAGCGCGCACCCGACGATGCCGCGCCATCGGACGACGACGGCTACATCGCCTTCGTCGAACCGGGCAACGTGATCACGCGCCGCGTGGGCCTGGCCATCGAAAGCGACGACCTGCTGGGCGCCGCGCCGCCGCGCCTGCCGCAGATGCCCGCCTACCACCTGCTGCGCGCCGACGGCAGCGGCATCACCATGGTCAATATCGGCGTGGGACCGGCCAACGCCAAGACCATCACCGACCATATCGCCGTGCTGCGTCCGCACGCCTGGCTGATGCTCGGCCACTGCGCGGGCTTGCGCACCACGCAAAGCCTGGGCGACTACGTGCTGGCGCATGCCTATGTGCGCGAAGACCACGTGCTCGACGAAGACTTGCCGCTGTGGGTGCCGATCCCGCCGCTGGCGGAAATCCAGCAGGCGCTGCAAACGGCGGTGGCCGAGATCACGCAGCTGACCGGGCATGACCTGAAGCACATCATGCGCACGGGGACCGTGGCCAGCACCGACAACCGCAACTGGGAACTGCTGCCGCAGCGCACGCCCGAGCGCCGCTTCAGCCAGAGCCGCGCCATCGCGCTGGACATGGAAAGCGCGACGATTGCCGCCAACGGTTTCCGCTTCCGCGTCCCCTACGGCACCCTGCTGTGCGTCAGCGACAAGCCGCTGCACGGTGAAATCAAGCTGCCCGGCATGGCCAACCACTTCTACCGCGAGCGCGTCGACCAGCATTTGCGCATCGGCATCCGCGCCGTGGAACTGCTGCGCCGCCAGGGCGTGGACCGGCTGCACAGCCGCAAGCTGCGCAGCTTCGCCGAGGTGGCGTTCCAATAAAAAAACGGCGCCTGCATTCCCATGCAGGCGCCGTTTTTCATCCGCAGCCGCTTACAGGAAGCGGTCGAGGATCTTGCGCGTCGTCTTGTCGATATTGAACATGTCGCGTATCAGAAAGTGGATGCCGTGGTTGTCGGCGATCAGCAGCGACGCGGCGCCGATGCGGCGGATGTCTTCCTCCCCCTTCAGCACGAACTGCGTCTCGCCGCGGTCCGTGTCGACGTACCAGGTGCACGGCGTGGCGAAGCTGGAAACGCTTTTCACGCGCGCGATCTCGGGCATGAATTCGCGCCCCTCCAGCTCCTCCTGCAGCAGGCTGCGCGTCGGCTCGGGCAAGGCGTCGAGGCGGTCGATCCACGCCACTTCCTTGCCATTGCCCAGCACCAGCGAAATACCCTCGTCGGGCGACTGGATGGGGAAGGCGCGCACGGGCGCCACGCCCTCGTGTTCCTGGCCGTCCCCGGCCGTCATCACCAGCTTGCCGAAGCTGTCGCGGCGTAATGTAAAGTGTGTACTGGCCATGCTTATTCCTTGTCATCCAGGGCGAGTTCGTTGTTGCGCGCCTGTGCTTCGTAGAGGCGGAAATAGGCGCCCTCTTTCGCCATCAGCTCGTCGTGGCTGCCCACTTCGACGACCTGGCCACGGTCCAGCACCACCAGGCGGTCGGCGCGGTGCAGGGTCGACAGCCTGTGCGCGATGGCGATCGTCGTGCGGCCCTGCACCAGGTTGTCCAGCGCCTTCTGGATCTCTTTTTCCGTTTCCGAGTCGACCGACGATGTCGCCTCATCCATGATCAGGATGCGCGGGTCGATCAAGAGCGCACGGGCGATCGAGATGCGCTGGCGTTCGCCGCCGGACAGGCCCTGGCCACGCTCGCCCACCATCGAATCGTAACCCTGCGGCAGGCGCAGGATGAATTCATGGGCATGCGCGGCGCGCGCGGCGGCGATGATGTCCTGGCGCGTCGCATGCGGCTTGCCGTAGGCGATATTTTCCGCGATGGTGCCGAAGAACAGGAATGGCTCCTGCAGCACCAGGCCGATATTGCGGCGGTAGTCGGAGACGGCGAACGAGCGGATGTCGACGCCGTCGAGCAAAATGGCCCCTTCCGAGACGTCGTAGAAGCGGCAGATCAGGTTGACCAGGGTGCTCTTGCCGGAGCCGCTGTGGCCCACCAGGCCGATCATCTCGCCGGCCTTGATGTTCAGCGTGATGCCGCGGTTGACGGCGCGGTTGCCATAGCGGAAACCGACTTCGCGCAAGTCGATGCGGCCTTCGATCTTCTCCAGCTTGACCGGTTGCGCCGGCTCCGGCACGCTCGACACGTGGTCGAGGATGTCGAAGATGCGCTTGGCGGCGGAGGCCGACTTCTGCGTCACGGAGACGATGCGGCTCATGGAATCAAGGCGGCCATAGAAGCGCGTGCTGTAGGCGATGAAGGCGGTCAGCACGCCGACGGTGATTTCGCCGCGCGACAGCTGCCAGATGCCGAAGCACCAGATGACCAATAAACCCATCTCCGTCAGGAACGAGACGGTCGGCGAGAACAGCGACCAGACCTTGTTCAATTTGTCGTTGACGGCCAGGTTGTGCGCGTTGGCATCGCGGAAGCGGGCCGCTTCGCGTTTTTCCTGCGCAAACGCCTTCACCACGCGGATGCCGGGAATCGTATCGGCCAGCACGTTGGTCACTTCGCTCCACACACGGTCGATCTTTTCAAAGCCCGTGCGCAGACGGTCGCGCACCAGGTGGATCATCCAGGCGATGAAGGGCAGCGGCGCCAGGGTCATGATGGCCAGCCAGGGGTTCATCGACCACAGGATCACGCCCGTCATGATGATCATCAGCACGTCGGAAGCGAAATCGAGCAGGTGCAGCGAGAGGAAGACGCAGATGCGGTCGCTGCCGCTGCCGATGCGCGCCATCAGGTCGCCCGTGCGCTTGCCGCCGAAAAATTCCAGCGACAGCTTCATCAGGTGTTCATACGTGGCCGAGCGCAGGTCGGCGCCCATGCGCTCGGACACCAGCGCCAGCACATACGTCTTGCCCCAGCCCAGCAGCCAGGCCAGCAGGGCCGAACCGAGCAAGCCGCTCATGTAATACACCACCAGCCACGGATCGATGTGCTTGCCGTTTTGATATGGAATCAGCACATTGTCCATCAGCGGCGCCGTCAGGTAGGGCGGAATCATGTGCGCGGCGGTGCTCAGCAGCATCAACAGGAAGCCCAGCGCCAGCTGGCCACGGTAGGGATGGGCGAAGCGCCACAGGCGGAACAGGGTCCACGTCGACGGCGGCGTGTGCAGCACCTTGGCGCAGATCGGGCATTCTTCCTGCTCCGGCTCCAGCGGCGCCTTGCAGCTGGGGCACACTTCCTGCTCCGCTTCCAGCACGGGCTGGCCCGTCAGGTGGCTGTCGAGGCGCTCGACGAACTGTTCCAGCACGCGGATCGCATGCAGATTCTGGCCCAGGGTGAAGCGCCAGGAGGCCAGGCGGCCATGGTCGTCGAACAGTTCCAGGTGGCCGACACCGGCGTGGTCGTGGTGCGTCAGGCGCAGTCCGGGGCGGAAAGACCAGCTTTTCCACGCGGTTTCCCCGGGGGAACGGGCCAGCAGACGCTTCTCGGTGACAACAATTATGCCTTTTGTGAAACGTAATCGCGCATCGAGGTCAACCTCAACGCTACTTAAAACGTTCTCCCCTGGAGAAAGGTTGCTTTCCACTTCCGCCAGCCAGTGTTCCGGCAGCGCTGTGAGGGGAATAGTTGTTGCAGGAACACTCAGTTCAGTTGTCATCGTAAAGCATACTCCGGCTCGAGGCCAAGCCCTTCGGGGGCGGGATTTGGGGGATGGGGCAGACGCCCGATCAATGTTTGTGTACTGCGCGATGGCGGGGTGGATGCACCAGTGGCAATTTCCTGTATTGTATCGAATGGATGCATGCCGGTAAGGAATGGATAGCAAAACGCATCAAAAAAACGCTAGTCAGTCGCAGGAAGTGCCGGGCAGGCGCGGCGCTTTTGCAACGCGGCCCGGGTAATGGGCAAGTATACAACAGCTGGCTGTTGCGCAAATGCTCCAGCTTTGACCAGAGTCGGTATCTTTATAACAAGTATGGCAACAATTAGTAACAATTAGAATGACAACACCAGCAGAATACGAGCAGCAAACGCGACAAGAGGCCACTAAAAGTGGCACACTGCGCATACCCGGGATAAAGAACCAAGCACGAGCCTGAAAAGTCTCTGTAGAGCCAACATAAAGTATCTGGCGCCCAGACGCCTGGCTTGTTATCAAGAAACCACTTACATGATCAAGAAGAAGAACATCGAATTTGTCCGCGTCACCCACTTGCGCGGCCCCAACATCTGGACTTACCGCCCGGTGATTGAAGCCTGGGTCGACATCGGCGAACTGGAAGACTACCCATCGAACACCCTGCCCGGCCTGTACGAACGGCTGGTGGCATGGCTGCCCGGCATGATCGAGCACCGCTGCGGCGTGGGCGAACGGGGCGGCTTTTTCGAGCGCCTGCGCGAAGGCACGTGGTCGGCCCACATCCTCGAGCACGTGGTGCTGGAGCTGCAAAACCTGGCCGGCATGCGCACGGGCTTCGGCCAGACGCGTTCGACCAGCCAGCGCGGCGTCTACAAGATGGCCTTCCGCACGCGCGAAGAACAGGTCGGCCGCGCCGCCCTGGCCACCGCGCGCACCATGCTGATGGCCGCCATCAACGATGAAGCGTTCGACCTGGAAGCGGCCCTGGCGCCGCTGCGCGACATGGTCGACGCGCGCTGCCTCGGTCCGAGCACGGCCAGCATCGTCGATGCCGCCACCGAGCGCCGCATCCCTTCGCTGCGCCTGAACGACGGCAACCTGGTGCAACTGGGCCACGGCGCCGCGCAGCGCCGCATCTGGACGGCCGAAACGGACCGCACCAGCGCCATTGCCGAAGGCATCGCCAGCGACAAGGACTTGACCAAATTCCTGCTCAAATCGTGCGGCGTGCGCGTGCCCGAAGGCAGCCTGGTGCGCAGCGCCGAGGCGGCCTGGGAAGAAGCGCAGGATATCGGCGTGCCCGTCGTCGTGAAACCGTATGACGGCAACCATGGCCGCGGCGTCTCGCTGAACCTGATGACGGAAGCCGACGTGAAGGCGGCCTACGAACTGGCCGCGCGCAAGGGCGACAGCTCGGCCGTGCTGGTGGAAAGCTTCATCACGGGCGACGAACACCGTTTGCTCGTCGTCGGCAACAAGCTGATCGCCGCCGCCAAGGGCGAATCGCTGTGGGTCGATGGCGATGGCGTCTCCAGCGTGCTCGAACTGGTGAACGCGCAGATCAATATCGATCCGCGCCGCGGCGAGGGCGAAGACTTCCCGCTGGGCACCGTCAAGCCGCATGAATCGGGCGAAATCGTGCTGGAACTGCAGCGCCAGGGCATGACCGCCCTGTCCGTGCCGCAGGCCGGCCAGAAAGTGCTGATCCAGCCGAACGGCAACGTGGCCATCGACGTCACCGACGACGTGCATCCATCCGTCGTGCATGCGGCCCTGCTGGCCGCGCGCGTCGTCGGCCTCGATATCGCCGGCATCGACCTGGTCACCACCGACATCACGCGTCCGCTGGAAGAGCAGCGCGGCGCCATCATCGAAGTCAATGCCAGCCCTGGCCTGCTGGCGCACATCAAGCCGGGCGTGGGCCAGCCACGCCCGGTCGGCGCGGCCATCGTCGACCACCTGTTCGCGGCCGAGGAAACGGGCCGCATTCCGCTGATCGGCGTGACGGGCACGCGCGGCGCCAGCCTGATCGTGCGCATGCTGTGCAAGCTGCTCAACCTGTCGGGCCTGCACACGGGCGCCGTCTGCAGCGAAGGCATGTACCTGGACCAGCGCCGTGTCGTCAGCAGCGATTGCGTGAACTGGGATGCGGGTCAGCGCCTGCTGCTCAACCGCACAGTGCAGACCGCCCTGTTCGAGAGCAATCCGCGCATGATCCTGGCCGAAGGCCTGGCCTATGACAAGTGCCAGATCGGCATCGTCACGGACATGGGCAGCCTCGATAGCGTGAAGGATTTCGACGTGCTGGACGAAGCCGGCCTGTACAAGGTCGTGCGCAGCCAGGTCGACGTGGTCGTGCCGACCGGCGTGGCCGTGCTCAACGCGGCGCACCCGCAAGTGCTGGAACTGGCCGAGCTGTGCGACGGCACCGTGACGCTGTACGCGCAGGATGGCAGCCTGCCCGCGATCGCGGCGCAGCTGGCGGCTGGCCAGCGCGCCGCTTTCGTGCGCGGCAACCACATCGTGCTGGCCGAAGGCGCGATCGAAACCGTGCTGCTGTGCCTGGACCTGCTGAAACCGGCCACCGCCGGCAACGTCGACAGCGTGCTGGCCGTGGCCGCCGCCGCCTGGTCCCTGAACCTGCCGGTCGAACTGATTTGCGCCGGCTTGCGCACCTTCGACGCGGCCCCCGGCTGCATCGGGAACTGAAAACCAGAGACGTCAAACCAAACCTACTGCGCGTCGCGATTTGCGGCCGCCGATGCTCACTGTGCATCCGCACAGCTCCGCTTCTCGGCCACAAATCCCATCCGCTCGCTACGGTTTGATTTGACGTAAAAGTCCGGCTTCGGCCGGGCCCACAAGAACACAACAGGATTACGGTTTAATTATGGAAGTATCTCGCGTACGGGCCTTGCGGGGCCCTAACCTCTGGAGCCACGACACCGCCGTGGAAGCCATTGTTTCCTGCACCACGCAGGAACTCGACATCGCCCAGCTGCCCGGCTTCGAAGCCCGCCTGCGCGCGCGCTTTCCGCAACTGAGCCCGCTGCAACCGCTGGGCAATTACAACGCCGCGCCGATGGCGCAGGTGCTGGAACTGGCGGCGCTGGGCCTGCAGGCGCAAGCCGGCTGCCCCGTCACCTTCAGCCGCACCACGCCGACGCTGGAAACGGGCATCTTCCAGGTCGTCGTCGAATACTCGGAAGAAGCCGTGGGCCGTCTGGCCCTGGAGCTGGCGCAGCAGCTGTGCCGCGCCGCGCTGGAGGACGCGCCGTTCGACCTGGCCGGCGCCCTGCACCAGTTGCAGGAACTCGATGAAGACGTGCGCCTCGGTCCATCGACTGGCGCCATCGTCAACGCCGCCGTGGCCCGCAACATCCCGTTCCGCCGCCTGACAGAAGGCAGCCTGGTGACGTTCGGCTGGGGCAGCAAGCAGCGCAAGATCCAGGCCGCCGAAATGGACGGCACCAGCGCCATCGCCGAAGCCATCGCGCAAGACAAGGAACTGACGAAAAAACTGCTCGATTCGGCCGGCGTGCCCGTGCCGCAAGGCCGCGTCGTCGTCGACGCGGACGACGCCTGGGCGGCCGCCTGCGACATCGGCCTGCCCGTCGTCGTGAAACCCAAGGATGGCAACCAGGGCAAGGGCGTCACCGTCAACATCACCACGCGCGAACAGCTGACGGCCGGCTTCATCGCGGCACAGGAATTCCGCGACGATATCCTCGTCGAGCGCTACCTGCCGGGCCACGATTTCCGTTTGCTCGTCATTGGCAACAAGATGGTGGCGGCAGCCCGCCGCGACCCGCCGCAAGTGGTGGGCGACGGCCAGCACACGGTGCGCGAACTGGTCGACCAGGTCAACCTCGATCCGCGCCGCGGCAGCGGCCACGCCACCTCGCTGACGAAGATCCGCTTCGACGATATCGCCCTGGCCAGCCTGGCCAAGCAGGGCTATGTGGCCGACTCGGTGCCGCCGGTGGGCCAGCGCGTGATCCTGCGCAATAACGCCAACCTGTCGACGGGCGGCTCGGCCACCGACGTCACCGTCGACGTGCACCCGGAAGTGGCGGCGCGCGCCGTCGCGGCCGCACACATGGTGGGCCTCGATATCTGCGGCGTGGACGTGGTTTCCGACAGCGTCTTGAAGCCGCTGGAAGAACAGAACGGCGGCATCGTGGAAGTCAATGCCGCACCGGGCTTGCGCATGCACCTGGCGCCGTCGTTCGGCAAGCCGCGCCCCGTGGGCGAAGCCATCATCGCCGCCATGTTCGCCGAAGGCGACGATGGCCGCATCCCCGTCGTCGCCGTCACGGGCACGAACGGCAAGACCACCACCGTGCGCCTGATCGCCCACCTGCTGACGACGTCCGGCCTGCGCACCGGCATGACGAATACGGACGGCGTGTACATCGAAGGCCGCCAGATCGACAGCGGCGACTGCAGCGGCCCGCGCAGCGCGCGCAACGTGCTGCTGCACCCTGACGTGGACGCGGCCGTGTTCGAGACGGCGCGCGGCGGCATGCTGCGCGAAGGCTTGGCCTTCGACCGCTGCCAGGTCGCCGTGGTGACCAACATCGGCGCCGGCGACCACCTGGGCCTGAACTACATCACCACCGTGGAAGACCTGGCGGTATTGAAACGCGTGATCGTGCAGAACGTGGCCGACAGCGGCGTCGCCGTGCTGAATGCCACCGACCCCGCCGTCGCGCGCATGGCCAAGAACTGCAGCGGCACGGTGACCTTCTTCGCCGCCGACAAGACGCACCCCGTGATGGCCACGCACCGCGCGCAAGGCAACCGCGTGGTGTACGTGGAAGACGGCAAGCTGGTCGCGGCACAGGGCCAGGAACGCCACGAGATCGCCCTGTCGCAGGTGCCGATCACGCGCAATGGCGCCATCGGCTTCCAGGTCGACAACGTCATGGCCTCGCTGGCCGCCGCCTGGGCCGTGGGCCTGGACTGGAAAACCATCGCGCTGGGCCTGAAAACCTTTGCCAATGAAGCCGACAACGCGCCGGGCCGCTTCAACGTCTTCGATTATCGTGGAGCCACGCTGATCGCCGACTACGGCCACAATCCGGACGCCATCCTGGCGCTGGTGCAGGCCGTCGAAAGCATGCCGGCCAAGCGCCGCCTTGTCGTCATCAGCGGCGCCGGCGACCGCCGCGACGAAGACATCCGCCAGCAGACGGAAATCCTCGGCGCCGCGTTCGACGACGTCCTGCTGTACCAGGACCAGTGCCAGCGCGGCCGCGCCGACGGCGAAGTCGTGGCGCTGCTGCGCCAGGGCCTGAACGGCGCCACGCGCACCAGCCATATCGATGAAATCAACGGCGAATTCGTCGCCATCGACAAGGCCCTGGCGCGCCTGAACGACGGCGATCTGTGCCTGATCCTGATCGACCAGGTGGAAGAAGCGCTGGCGCACATCGCCAAGCGCGTCGCCGAAGCGTAAGCGCGACTTCGTTGCGCACAAGGGCGGCCTGCGGGCCGCCTTTTTTTTCGTCCCCGCGCATCCGTCGCCACCAGTCTGCAGCGCCGCTGCAGCGCCACCTCAGCGCGGCATCCCGCGCACGACACCAACTCATTCATCCCGCCTGTGGAGGCTTTGCAACGCGCAGCGGCAGGCACGCGCCGTCATGACCAAGCCAGGCACCTGGCGCCAGGGCGCGCGGATGCGGCAGGGATACCGGAATTGGTATGGGAATCAAAAAAGAAGTGATTTGTGGGGCAAAGTCATTCCCCCTACCATGATTCTCGAGCACGTTTCAGCTCTGGCGGCGGCTGCCGCAGCGTTTTCAACATAACTAAAATACAGGTGGAGACAAGATGGACAGATTGATAGCAGCGGGCATTCCCACGCCCCGGCAAAACACACGCTTGACCCTGAAGGCCACGGTGGCCGCGCTGGCCGGCGCCGGCCTGCTGAGCAGTGCTTCCGTCTGGGCGCAGCAGGCGCCAGCCGTGGCGCCCCCGGCGACAGAAGCGGCAGAGGCGGCAGCGGCGGCACCCGCGCAAGCGGCAGCCGACAATGCCGGCATCGCCGTCGTCGCCGTCACGGGCGTACGCCGCGCCGCCCAAAGCGCGCAGACGATCAAGAAGAACAACGACCAGGTGGTCGACTCCATCGTCGCCGATGAAATCGGCAAGTTCCCCGACAAGAACGTGGCCGAAATCCTCGGCCGCGTGACGGGCGTGCAGATCCGCCGCGAAGGCGGCGAAGCCGGTTCCGTCATCATCCGCGGCCTGCCCGGCGTGGTGACCCTGCTGAATGGCCGCGAGATGTTTACCTCGGTGGGCCGCAGCCTGTACCTGGCCGACATTCCGACGGCCATGCTGCAGCGCGTGGACGTCTACAAGTCGCAGGGCGCCGACATGGTCGAAGGCGGTACGGCCGGCGTCATCGACGTGCGCACCAACCGCCCGTTCGACTTCAAGGGCTTCACGGCATCGGGCAATGTGCGCGCCGAGCACCGCGACAAGTCCGGCTCGACGGACCCCAACGTCAGCGGCATGGTCTCGAACCGCTGGAAAACCCCGTACGGCGAATTCGGCGCCCTGCTCGGCCTGTCCTACCAGCGCAGCAAATACTATGACGAGACGATCTGGAACGCCGAACCGGTCAAGCGCCCGGAAGCGGGCAACATCACGGGCCCCGATTCCGTCGGCATGATCCCCACCGTGGGCGACCGCAAGCGCTACGCGGCGAATGCGGCCTTCCAGTGGCGCCCGAACTCGCAGGTGGAAGTGTATGCGGAAGGCATGTCGACCCTGATCAAGCACGCGTTCGACAGCCAGTTCTTCGTCGGCTCGCTGCCCTGGGGCCAGGACCCGGACATCACGCTGATCCCCGGCACCAACCAGGCAGCCACGGTGGGCAAGATCGACGGCCCATGGTCGCCATTCACGCTCGGCTCGACGCAGGCGCGGCGCGACCGTTCGATCGGTTCGCAGGGCGCCATCGGCGCGCGCTGGGACATCACGCCGCAGCTGCGCGCCACCACGGAACTGGCGCGCACGGTGAGCAACTTCGAGCGCGAATTCCCCATCCTCGACTTCCTCGCGCATCCGACCAGCGTCATCGGCAGCACGAACGTGAACGGCGGTGCGCAGATCAGCTACCCCGGCTACAACATGGCCGATCCGAAGAACTACACCCTGCTCGGCTTCTACGATAACCACAGCCACGACGAGGGCAGTTCCACCGACTGGCGCGGCGACGTCACCTACGACATGGAGAGCGCGGGCTTCTTCCGCGAATTCTCGACCGGCGTGCGCGTGGCCAGGCGCAAGGCCGAATCGATCCGCGAAAAGAACGTGCAGGGCGGCCTGACGTCGACCATGACTGCCGACGCCATTCCCGGCCTGGCGTGCACCTCGCACGACAACACGGGCAATTTCGGCCTGCAAAGCTGGATCACGCCGTGCCGCGACTTCATGCTCAATAACACGGCCGCCCTGCGCCAGTTATTCACGGGCAGCAGCGCACGCAGCCCGGACGATCCGCTGACGCACTTCCAGGACGTGGAAAAAACCAGCGCCATCTATGGCAAGGCGCGCATCGGCTTCGAGCTGGGCCAGGTACCCGTCGATGGCACGCTCGGCGTGCGCGTGGTGCAGACCAAGCAGGACTTGCAGGGCAATTCCTCGCAAAACGGTGTCATCTCGCCCGTGCGCGTGCAGACTTCCGACACGGATGTCCTGCCCAGCATGACCCTGAAAGCCATGCTGCGCCAGGACCTGATCGGCCGCATCACGGCAGGCAAGGCCATCCAGCGCGCCAACTTCGCCGACTTCAATCCGGGCGTGACCCTGAGCCAGAGCCTGGACATGGTGCGCCCGACCGGCGGCGGCGGCAACCCGGATCTGAAACCGGTGGAAGGCAAGAACCTCGATGCGGCGCTGGAATGGTATTTCGCGCAGACGGGCTCCGTCACGGCCACCGTGTTCCGCCACAACTTCAAGAACTACATCCTGTCCGGTTCGGCCAAGGAAACGTATGGCGGCATCGAATACGACATCACGCGTCCGCGCAACACGTCGAAGGGCCATCTGCAGGGCATGGAGATGGCATACCAGCAGTTCTACGACAAGCTGCCGGGCTGGATGAGCGGCCTGGGCCTGCAGGCGAACGCCACCTACATGACGGGCGAACTGGAAGAGATCGACGGCAGCGCGCATCCGTTCACGGGCATGTCGAAGTGGTCGGCCAACATCGTCGGCCTGTACGAGCAGGGTCCATGGTCGGCGCGCCTGGCCTACAGCTGGCGCGACAAGTATGTCGATGACTACAACTACCGCGGCAAGGGCATCCATCTGACCGTGGCGCCGACGAAGACCCTGGACGCGTCGATCTCGTACAAGATCAACCCGAACACCACGGTGACCCTGGACGCCAACAACCTGCTCGACTCGACCTACCACGACTACCATGACTCGCCGGAATATGTGCGCGATGTGCGCCGCTATGACAAGGTCGTAGGCCTGTCCTTGCGCTGGAGCTACTAGCGGACACCTGAGCTGACCGGCTGCGCGGCGCGCTTTGCGCCCGGCGATGCTCGCGGCCTTAAAATGCCGCCGCGCTTCCCGGCCTCACCTCGCTGCCGCTCGCGATGGTTTTGTCAGGCGTCGAAACGTCGTTGAAATTCATCATTTTTCTTCCTTGCGAGGGTTTTCAGCGCCAGCCGGCAACGGTTGGCGTTTTTTTGCCTTGTGGAATCTCTTCGCCATAGGAATTGATTTGGCGCAAGATGATGCCGCCGGGGACTTTTATGCTGTCAGTTCGACTATCGAACCCGGCGGGGACAACATGCGCGATGTACGGCACGTCGATGCACAATTATTTCAGCCCGACATACCCGGACGGCTCGACATGCGCACGGCGGCGCTGGTCGAGCATGCGCTGGCCCTGCAGGAAATGGCCGGCACGGGCGCCGCCGCCCTGTTCCTGCATTGCCATGACGTGCCCCTGTCCACCGCCCTGCGCGTGCTGACGACGGGGCCGCGCCGGCGTCCGGCCGGGCCGCACCTGTTCGCCCGCCTGCGCCCCCGCACGGGTGCCCGGGCGCAGGGCTTGCCGCTACCGGCGCGCTGACGAATCCTGTACCATCGGCGCACCCTATTGACTTGAGGCACGGCGATGCAGGCAGCGACACCCCACGACCCCTATGCGGCACTGATGGCCCTGATCAAGGCGCGCTTTGCGGAACTGAGTCCGCAATTCCAGGCGGGCGCGCGCTACCTGGCCGACCACCCCGACGAGGTGGCCGTGTCGTCGATGCGCAGCATCGCCACGCGCGCCCAGGTGCAGTCTGCCGCCCTGGTGCGCCTGGCGCAGCAGCTGGGCTTTGCCGGCTGGCCAGAACTGAAAGCCATCTTTGTCGAGCGCCTGCGCGCCGGCACCGGCGGATATGCGGAAAAGGCAAACGCGCTGGCCGGCAAGGAAGGCGACCTGGTCACCGAGGTATTTGCCGCGCAGCAGCGCAACCTGGCCGCCACGGAAAGCGCCAACCATGCCGCCCTGGATGCGGCCGCCGGCCTGCTGCAGGCGGCGTCGCGCGTGCACGTGGCCGGCTTCCGCGCCGCCCATCCCATCGCCTATACCCTGCATTACCTGTACCGTTTGCTGCGCCCCAGCGTGCAGTTGCTGAGCGGCCAGGGCGGCACGCTGGAAATGGACCTGCGCGCCCTGCAGGCCGGCGAAGCGGTGGTCGTCGTCAGCTTCGCGCCGTATTCGAGCGAAGCGCTGCTGGTGGCGCAGGCGGCGCGCCAGGCCGGCTGCACGGTGGTCGCCATCAGCGACAGCGCCATGTCGCCGCTGGCCATGCGGGCCGACACCAGCATCGTCATCGCCGTCGACAGCCCCTCGTTCTTCCCCTCCATCGTGGCCGGCATCGCCGCCGTGGAAAGCCTGGCCGAGCTGCTGGTGGCGCGCGCGGGTCACGACGCCGTGCACGCCATCGGCGCCGCCGAGGCCCAGCTGCGGGCGCTGGGCGCGTATGCGCAAGCGCGCAAAACACCAGATGATGTAAATTAAAAACAAAAACATCAAACGTTGCAATGCGGCGTGGCACATCCTATAATCGCCCTCTCCCCCTTTCCGATAAGAAAGCGATGCCATGAGCCATGTCTTCCACCGCAGCCTGAATGCCAGCTATCCCCTCGCCGTGGGCGGCGACGGCCCCTACCTGATCGACGCCGGCGGCAAGCGCTATCTCGACGCCTGCGGCGGCGCGGCCGTCTCCTGCCTCGGCCATTCGGATGCGGCCGTGATCGCCGCCGTGCAACACCAGGTTGCAACCATGGCGTATGCGCACAGCGCGTTTTTCACCACCGAGCCGATGGAACAGCTGGCCGATTTCCTCGTCGCCAGGGCGCCGGCCGGCATCGACAGCGTCTACTTTGTCTCGGGCGGCTCGGAAGCGGTGGAAAGCGCGCTCAAAATGGCGCGCCAGTATTTCGTCGAACAGGGGCAGCCGCAACGGCGCCACATCATCGCGCGCCGCCAGAGCTATCACGGCAACACGCTGGGCGCGCTGGCCACGGGCGGCAACGCCTGGCGCCGCCAGCAATTCGAACCGTTGCTGATCGGCGTCACCCACGTCTCGCCGTGCTATGCGTACCGCGACCAGCAAGCGCAGGAGACCGATGGCGACTACGTGGCGCGCCTGGGCCGGGAGCTGGAAGACAATATCGCCGCGCTGGGCGCGGAGAACGTCATGGCCTTCATCGCCGAACCCGTCGTCGGCGCCACGGCCGGCGCCCTGCCCGCAGTACGCGGCTACTTCCAGCGCATGCGCGACATTTGCCAGCGCCACGGCATCCTCCTGATCCTCGATGAAGTCATGTGCGGCATGGGCCGCACGGGCAGCCTGTTCGCCTGCGAGCAGGAAGGCGTGACGGCCGACCTGATCTGCATCGCCAAGGGCCTGGGCGCCGGCTACCAGCCCATCGGCGCCGTGCTGGTGTCGCACGCCATCCGCGACACCCTGCGCGCCGGCACGGGTTTCTTCCAGCACGGCCACACCTACATCGGCCACGCCACCGCCTGCGCCGCCGCGCTGGCCGTGCAGCAACAGATCGAGGACCGCGATTTACTGGACAATGTGCGCGCCATGGGCCAGCTGCTGCAAGAACGCCTGCGCCAGCGCTTCGGCGAGCACCCGCACGTGGGCGACATCCGCGGCCGCGGCCTGTTCCTGGGCCTGGAACTGGTGCAGGAACGGACCGGCAAGCGGCCGTTCGAGCCGGCCCGGCGCCTGCATGCGCGCATCAAGACGCAAGCCATGCAGGCGGGACTGATGTGCTACCCGATGGGCGGCACCATCGACGGCCTGCACGGCGACCACATCCTGCTGGCGCCGCCCTACATCATCGACGCCCGCCATGTCGATGAAATCGTCGACAGGCTGGGCCTGGCCATCGATGCCTGCCTGGCGCCATAGCGGCGGCAAGGCATTTCCAGAAAGGGGCGCAAGACGCCGCAGGCAGTGCCGTCAAGGCAGCGCCTGCGGCGTCTTTTGTTCATTCCTTGTCAATATGAATTGACTTATCCGAAACAATCGTTTTAAATCAGGAAGTTACTCAAAATCAATCTAGTTGCGCATTCACCCCCAGCGATGCTGAATGCCGCGACGCCGCATTCTCACGCCAAGGTATATGGAACTGCTCGACTCCCTGCGTCAGCCCCTGCTGCAAGACGACAATATCAGCGAGCACTACGAAGTGCGCCGCTTGCTGGGCGAAGGTGGTTTTGGCCATGTATTCGAAGCCTGGGATAGCAAGCTGTGCCGCAGCGTGGCCCTGAAGCGCCTGAAGCCGCAAGCCGATGTGCTGCATCCGCAAAAACTGATCAATGAAGCGCGCCTGGCCGCCTCGCTCAAGCATGCCGCCTTCGTGCGCATCTTCGCCATCGAGGGCCAAGGCACGGGCCAGTCCATCGTCATGGAGCTGGTCGAAGGCCAGACCCTGGGCCAGTTCATGCATGGCGGCACAGCCAGCCTGGCAGCGGCGCTCGACATCGCCTACCAGATCGCCGACGCGATGGACGAGGCGCATGCCATGGATCTCGTGCATGGCGACCTGAAACCGTCGAACCTGATGCTCGAGGCCGATGGCAAGGTGCGCATCCTCGACTTTGGCCTGGCGCGCCACATCGATCCGCAAGCCACGCAAACGACCACCCTGTGCGACTTGCAGGGCACCATCGCCTACATGGCACCCGAGCGCCTGATGGGCCGCCTGCCCGACACGCGCGGCGACGTGTATGCGCTGGGCGCCATGCTGTACGAAATGCTGGCGGGCCAGCGCCACTTTGCGCACCTGAACGGCCTGGCACTGGCCGCCGCCCACATGCAGGCGACGGCGCCGTGGCCCGCGCTGCCGGATACGGTGCCGCCCGCCATCGACGCCCTCGTGCGCGCGATGACGGCGCACGACCCTTCCGAACGCCCACGCACCATGCGCGACGTGCGCGAGGCCATCGGCGCGCAGCGCGGCGAACTGGCTGCGCCTTCCGCGCCCGCGTCCATGCCTGAGTCCGAGTCCGCACCGGCACAGGACGATGCGCCGTCCACCATCGCCATCCACCTGCCCGTGCCGCGCAAGCGCACCGTGCAGTGGGGCGCCGGCGTGGCGCTGCTGGCTGTGCTGGCGGGGTGGCAGCTGCCCAAGGCAATTCCCGCCATCAAGTCGTTCATCACGGGAGAGAAAGCGCCCGCGCCGTATTCGGAAATGGCCAGCATGGCGGCCGGGATGGAGGCCATGCGCGCCTTTGACCAGGAAAGTGCGCAGAAGCAGGCGATCGAGCACTTCAGCACCATCCTCAAGCACAATCCGGAGCATGCCGCTGCGAATGCCGGCCTGTCGCTGGCCTACACCTTGCGCTATATCGGTAGCGGCCGCGATGAAACCTGGCTGCAACGCGCGGATATCGCCGCGAAGCAGGCGCTGGCGGCTGACGATCAACTGGCGCTGGCCCATGTGGCGCAAGCCTGGGTCCTCGAACACCAGGGCAAGCAGCCGCAAGCCTTGCAGGAAATCACGGCGGCATTGAACCTGGAACCGAACAATCGGCTGGGCATGTACGGCAAGGCTCGCCTGCTCGCCCATGCACAACAGTTCGACCTGGCGCGCGAATTGCTGGACAGGGCCATCGCGCGCTATCCGCACGACCGTCCTTTCATTTCGATGCTGGGCAGGATTAATTACAACAAGGGCAACTACGCGGAAGCTGAAAGACTGTTTCGGCAAGCCATACAGCTCGACACGCACGTGGCCAATGCGTACGCACAGCTGAGCGCCACCCTGGAGCGCCTGAACCGCAGTGAGGAAGCCCTGCAAGTGCTGCAGCAAGGATTGCAGGTGCATCCCGACTGGGAACTGTATACCAACCTGGGCAATGCCTTGTTTAACCGGGGCGACTATCTGGGAGCCATGCAGGCATTTAAAAATGCCGTCTCGGAAAACAAAGGCAATCCGGGCAATTACCTGCTCTGGGCCAACCTGGGCGACTCTCAGCGCTGGGTTCCCGGCCAGGTCGAACTATCGCGCGACTCCTACCGTCGTGCAATCGCCCTGATCAAAGTCATTCTGCAGCGCTCTCCGGACGATCCGAAAATCAATTCGCGGCTGGCGCTCTACTCGGCCTATGCGGGCTCGCAAGACGATGCGCTCAAGCACGTGGCGCAAGCCGTCCTGCTGGCGCACACCCTGCCAGACATCCATTTCAGGGCAGCGCTGACCTATGAGCTGATAGGCAGGCGCAACGAAGCGCTGGCAGCCTTGAGCCAGGCGATAGAGCGCGGCTACCCCCTCAACCTGATCGAATCCGCACCCGATCTGTTGACATTACGGCGAGATGCTCGCTACCAAAAGCTCCTTATTGACATGGAAAGAAATCAGAAAACATGACGTATGAAAAACCCTGGATGAAGTTATCTGTCCACTTCGATGCAGACCAAATCACCAACCAGCTCGACTATGCGTTTACTTCCTGCGACGGCAGCGCCGACCCGCGCCACGGCCCGTACATGGGCGGCGTGCACTTCCAGCAAGGCCAGCACGTCTACCTGGAAGTCAATTGCTGCGGTACCAAGGCGAGTGGCTTTACCAGCTTCCAGATCGTCGATTGCTGCCTCATCAGCGTGCCCCAGCTGACCCAGATCGGCCCCGATGTCCCCACCCGCTACTCGCTGCCGTCGCCCTTCCTGCAGGCGGTCGGCGCCACCTATCAGGTGCCACTGGATTTCGAATCCCACTTGCTGCCGCCAGACCCTGCCCTGCCCGACCTGCGCCGCATCCGCCAGGAATGGAAACACAACCTGGACGTCGGTCAGAGCAAGGGCCGCTGGGAACTCTCGTTCGTACTGACCGTGCGCATCATTCGTGGCGAACAGGACTTGCCGGAATTGCGCGTCTTCAGTTTTGACCCGGAAGCATCGGTGGGCGGCTCCGTCGAGATGTAATCGCTGCGCTCGCCGGCGGGCAGCTTGCCCCGGCCGGATCAACTGCAGTTTCCAGGCCGCACCGACCTCTGTCGGCGCGGCTTTTTCACATCCGCACGCAATACGTCGCCCCGGCGGCCGAAAGCGGTAAAATGACGGCCTTGGACTCAAGCCTCGCCCACGGGCCCGGACTTGAGCGCGCACAGCACCACCCACAGCCCGGCAGGCATGCGTTTCCCTGCCGCCGGACCAACGACAAAGAACACATGACCACCGTCCCAAAAGAAATCAACGCCGCCGCGGCAAAGAAAAATACGGCTGAAAAGCTCACGCCCATGATGCAACAATATTTGGGCATCAAGGAAAACCACCCGACGATGCTGGTTTTCTACCGCATGGGGGATTTCTACGAGTTGTTTTTCGAGGATGCGGAAAAAGCCTCGCGCCTGCTGGGCATTACCCTGACGGCGCGCGGCGTCGCCAGCGGCAATCCCATCAAGATGTGCGGCGTGCCGTTTCACTCGCTCGACGGCTACCTGGCCAAGCTGGTCAAGCTGGGCGAGTCGGTGGCCATTTGCGAACAGATCGGCGACCCGGCCACCAGCAAGGGTCCCGTCGAGCGCAAGGTCATGCGCGTGGTCACGCCCGGTACCCTGACGGATGCGGACTTGCTGCCGGAAAAGGCCGAGCGCCCGCTGCTGGCCATGTGCAGCATCACGCAGCGCAAGACGGTGACGACGGGCCTGGCCTGGCTGTCGCTGGCCAGCGGCGCCCTGAAACTGATGGAGTTTTCCGGCGACAGCGCCACCGTGGCCGTGCGATTGCAGCAGGAGCTCGAGCGCATCGTGCCGGCGGAAATCCTGAGCGGCGACAATGGCAACCTGTTCGATGACTACGCGGGCACGCATATCAACCGCGTGCCGGACTGGCATTTCGACGTGGTGGGCGGCCACAAGGCCCTGCTCGACCAGCTGGGCGTGGCGACACTCACGGGTTTTGGCGCCGACGGCCTCGGCGCCGCGTTTGGCGCGGCCGGCGCCCTGCTGCGCTATGCGCAATCGACGCAGGGACGCGGCTTGCAGCACGTGCGCTCCTTGACGACGGAAACGGAAAGCGAATTCATCGGCCTGGACGCGGCCACGCGACGCAACCTGGAATTGACGGAAACCATCCGCGGCCAGGAATCGCCCACCTTGTTTTCCCTGCTCGACCATTGCCGCACGGCCATGGGTTCGCGCATGCTGCGCCACTGGCTGCACCATGCGCGGCGCGACCAGAACGTGGCGCGCGCGCGCCATGAAGCGATCGCCGCGCTGGCGCAAAGCGAAGCGGCCGGACCATTGGCCGCCACCCTGGCGCAAGTGCCCGATATCGAACGCATCACCACGCGCATCGCGCTGCTGTCGGCGCGTCCGCGCGACCTGGCTGCCCTGCGCGACGGCTTGCTGCAACTGCCGGCCCTGCGCGGCGACGTGGTCCGTTGCTATGGTCACGGCCAGGGCGGCGAAACCGGCTTGCTGGCCGCCATCCACGCGGCGCTGGCGACGCCTGCCGCCTGCCTGGACTTGCTGGTGCGCGCCGTGGCGCAGGAACCGGCGGCCATGGTGCGCGACGGCGGCGTCTTCGCCACCGGTTTCGATGCCGAGCTCGACGAACTGCGCGCGCTGTCGGAAAACGCGGGCCAGTTCCTGCTCGACCTGGAAACGCGCGAACGCGCGCGCACGGGCATCGCCAACCTGCGCGTCGAATACAACAAGGTGCACGGCTTCTACATCGAAGTCACGCACGGCCAGACGGACAAGGTGCCGGACGACTACCGCCGCCGCCAGACCCTGAAGAACGCCGAGCGCTACATCACGCCCGAACTGAAAGTGTTCGAAGACAAGGCCCTGTCGGCGCAGGACAAGGCCCTGGTGCGCGAAAAGCTGCTGTACGACCTGCTGCTGGCCGAGCTGGCGCCGCACATCGGGACTTTGCAGACGATTGCACAGGGCCTGGCCCAGCTCGACACCCTGAATGCGCTGACGGAGCACGCGCAGCAGCACAACTGGGCCGCGCCGCAACTGGTCGACGAGCCGTGCATCAATATCGTCGAAGGCCGCCACCCGGTGGTGGAAAAGCAGATCGAACGCTTCATCGCCAACGATTGCCGCTTCGTCAACGAGCGCCGCTTGCTGCTGATTACCGGTCCGAACATGGGCGGTAAATCGACCTTCATGCGACAGGTGGCCCTGATCACGCTGCTGGCCTACGTGGGCAGCTATGTGCCGGCCGCTTCCGCCACCATCGGCCCCATCGACCGCATCTTCACGCGTATCGGCGCCACCGACGACCTGGCGGGCGGACGTTCGACCTTCATGGTGGAAATGACGGAATCGGCCGCCATCCTGAACGGCGCCACCGAACACTCGCTGGTGCTGATGGATGAAGTGGGCCGCGGCACCTCGACCTTCGACGGCCTGGCCCTGGCGTGGGCCATCGCGCGCCATTTGATCGACACCAGCCGCAGTTTCACCCTGTTTGCCACGCATTACTTTGAGCTGACGCAACTGCCGGACAGTCATCCGAGCGCCGCCAACGTGCATCTGTCCGCCGTCGAGCACAAGGACAGCATCGTCTTCCTGCACGCCGTGCAGGCGGGACCGGCTTCGCAAAGCTACGGCTTGCAGGTGGCGCAGCTGGCCGGCGTGCCGCAACCCGTGATCAAGGCCGCGCGCAAGCACCTGGCGCGCCTGGAAGCGCAGGCGCTCGACGCCACGCCGCAGCGCGACCTGTTCGCCCTGCCGTCAGCCGATCCGTATGCGCAGGAAGAGGAAGAAGAGGCGGCGCCGCTGGCGGCGCTGAACGCGGCGCAGCAAGCCTTGCTCGACGCCATCGCCGACCTCGATCCGGATGCGCTCACGCCGCGCGATGCGCTGGAGCAGCTGTATCAGTTGAAACGGCTGGCTGCCGCATGACCATCCTGCGGCGCCGCATCGCTCGCCTGCCCCTGTTGGCGGCCGGCCTGCTGGCCGCCTGCCTGCAGGGGCAGACGGCGCTTGCCGCCCCGGGCGACCAGGCCGGCTTCGAATTTGCCGTGCTCGGTCATTCCTTCAAGGCGGGGCCGGACGATGGCCCCCTGAAAAAAGCCATCGCCGACACGAGCGCCTTCAATGCCTCCTTCGTCGTGGCGACGGGCATCAAGGCGGCCAGCGAATCGTGCAGCGACAAGCTGTATGGCCAGCGCAAGGACTTGCTCGACGCCAGCGGACCGCCGCTGATCGTCTCGCTGTCGGCCAGCGACTGGGCCAACTGCCGCAATTCGCGCGGCCGCATCAACGCCATCGAGCGCCTGAACCGCTTGCGCGACGTGTATTTTGCCGACGACCAGAGCCTGGGCCAGCGCAAGCTGACCCTGTCGCGGCTGTCATCGACGGCGAAGTTCCGCAGCTATGCGGAAAATGCCCACTGGGAATACGGCGGCGTGCTGTTTGCCACCGTGAACCTGCCGGCGAATAACAACCATTTCTTGCCGGAAGCGGGCCGCAACAGCGAGTTCGAGGACCGCCTGGTGGCCAACCGCTCGTGGCTGCAACGGCTGTTCGCCATGGCGCAGCGCAAGCAACTGGACGGCATCGTCCTGTTCTCGGACGGCGACGTGGGCGTGCTCGATGAAGACGACAATTCGCTGCTGCCCAGCTTTAGTTCGAAGCAGGATGGCTTTGCCAGCCCGCGCAAGCAGATCCGCACCCTGGCCAAAAAATTCAGCGGCAAGGTCTTGCTGGTCGATACACGGACGGAAGGCGAAGCGGACAACAAGGAAGGCAAGGCCAGGAAGGCCGCCGCCAGGGCCGGCGGGCCGAAAATCAGCTGGAAAGGCAACCTCGGCCACGTCAGCATCGACAACGACTGGGCCGCCATCGCCGTACGGCCCGGCAAGACACCCTTCTTTGAAGTGCGTCAACGTGCCGTCAGGCCATCGGCCCAGGCACGCGCCAAGGCATCGACGCTGCGCCGATAAGATAAAGGCCGGCACGCAGCCAGCCTTCATCTATCCAACAACAGGCGTCACGCCCAACAAACGTCACGACGCCTGACAAAACCGTCGCGAGCAGCTGCGCGGCGTGGCCGCAAAGCGCGCCGCGCAGCAGGTCTGGTCAGGTGTTAGTGGATTGGGTGAGTGCGGAAGTGATCGCCGTCTTCGCCTTCATCATCTTCGTCGCCATGATCATGGCCGTGTGCGCCATGCACGTGGCCATGGGCGATTTCTTCGTCGGTGGCTTCGCGTACGTCAGCGACGGTCAGCGAGAAGCGCAGCGCGATGCCGGCCAGTGGATGGTTACCATCGAGCACGACTTTGTCGTCGGCGATATCGGTGACCGTGAAGATCATCGCTTCTTCGTCCGGCGAATCGCTTTCCGGCATGCCTTCGAACTGCATGCCCACTTCCAGCGGCTCAGGCAGGCGATTGCGCGGCTCTACCTTGACCAGGGCTGGATCGTATTCACCGAAAGCATCATCCGGTTCGATCTGGATCGTGTTGGAATAGCCGACTTCCTTGCCGTCGAGCTCTTCTTCGATCTTCGGCAGGGTGTTTTCATAATCACCATGCAGGTAGACCATAGGCTGGCGGCCGTCTTCGATCAGATTGTCTTGCGCGTCTGACAGTTTGTAGTTGACAGTCACGACCGTATTCTTGGCAATCTTCATTATGCTTCCTTTCATTGTATAAGCTGGCAAATTATACCTTTACGCCGCCAACGGCAGGCGCATTCCTGCATTTCCGGTTGTTATAATGGGCGCATGAAAAAATTAACTCTCCTCGGCGATATCACGCCAGCGCAATTCCTGCGCGACTACTGGCATAAAAAACCCCTGCTGATCCGTCAGGCCGTGCCTGGCTTCAAGGCCCTGTTCGATTTCAAGGCCCTGGCCGAGCTGGCCACCCTGGACCACGTCGAATCGCGCCTCGTCAGCCATGCCGACGGCCACTGGAACATGCAGCAAGGTCCGTTGACCAGCCTGCCCTCGCTGAAACAGAAGGAATGGACCCTGCTGGTGCAGGGCGCCAACCTGCACAGCGCCAAGGCCGACGCCCTGCTGCGCCAGTTCCGTTTCCTGCCGGACGCGCGCCTGGACGACCTGATGGTCAGCTTCGCCACCGACGGCGGCGGCGTGGGCCCGCACTTCGATTCCTACGACGTGTTCCTGCTGCAAGGCCAGGGCAAGCGCCACTGGCGCATCGGCGCCCAGAAGGACCTGAGCCTGATCGACGGCTTGCCGCTGAAGATTCTCAGCAATTTCACGCCCGACGAGGAATTCACGCTGGAACCGGGCGACATGCTGTATCTGCCGCCCCACTACGCGCACGACGGCGTCGCCATCGGCGACTGCCAGACCTACTCGATCGGCTTCCGTTCGCCATCGTTCCAGGAACTGGGCGAAGCCTTCCTGCAATTCATGGCCGATTCCATCGACTTGCCGGGCATCTATAGCGACCCGGAACTGAAAGCCTCGGCCAAGCCGGCCGAGATTCCACGCGAAATGCTCGCCACCATCACGGAAGAGATGAACAAGGTGCGCTTCACGGAAGAAGACGTCACCATCTTCCTAGGCGAACACCTGTCCGAACCGAAGCACAATGTGTTTTTCACGCCACTGTCGAAGCCCCTGACGGTGGGCCGCTTCGCGGACGCCGCACAGAAGAAGGGTGTCGTGTTGTCGCGCAAGACGCTAATGCTGTATCGTGGCAAGAATGTCTTCATCAATGGCGAGTCGTTTGCCATTGGCAAGGCCGACAAAGCGACACTGGAAACCCTGGCCAACGACCGCGCCCTCGACGGCGCCGCCGTGGCCCAGGCTTCCGACGATGTGATGGATGCCTTATATACCTGGTATCAGGATGGCTGGATCGAACTGGCCTGAATGCGTGCAGCATAGGAAAAGTGGTATTACCGCAGCAGGGATAACGGCTTCTGCGCTAGCGCAATAAAACATATTATTTTTATATCGTTTTGTCGCGCTTTCGCAAAACACTTACACTTGCTTGCAATTTGCCGTGGCAATTATTGCGATATCACAAAATAGTTGCGAATTTGCCTCTTGCTCCTATTGCGACGCACCAAAAATCGCTATAATATTCGGTTAGGAAGTTTCCGTTGTCTGGCAGGCACCACCTGGTACGAAAAGCCTTCGAAGACGACCTAACGAGCGATAATTACCGGTAATTATTCATCGCAACAATGTTGATTTATTTTTTGAAATAATTAAGGAAAACAAATGAAAAAATCCCTGCTGATCGCCTCCCTGATGGTTGTTGCTCTGGCTGCTTGCAGCAAAAAAGAAGAAGCTCCTGCACCAGCACCAGTAGTTGAAACCCCAGCACCAGCACCAGCAGTTGAAGCTGCTCCAGCTGCTGCTGCTGACGCTGCTGCTTCGGCCGCTACCGACGCTGCTGCTGCTGCTTCGGCTGCCGCTTCGGCCGCTACCGACGCTGCTTCGGCTGCTTCGGCTGCTGCATCGGCTGCTAAGTAATTTAGCACCCTGCACTAGAGAAAGCCGGCCTTCGGGCCGGCTTTTTTACGTCCGCGATTTTATCCGCAGGATAAAACCACGGACGAAGCCGCATATTAAAAAAGGCCGGCCCGGTTCCCCGGATCGGCCTTTTTTAATATGCGGCAGGTTTTACGCCCTGCCGCCAAGGGACGGCTTATTTCAACTGATCGTTCAGCAAGCCCAGGATCTTCTCGGCTACTGGCAATGTAGCCGGCTGGCCTTCGTTGCTGAGGATGCTGACCAGGCTGGTCGAACCATTGCCGGCCTTGACCAGGACGCGGTAGCGCTGCGCTTCCTTGTCCTTGTCGGACGACGAGCCCCAGCTGAACAGTTTCGAGAAGAAACCATCTTTCTTGACCGCATCCGGATCGACGTAACGCACGAAATACGTGCCTTGCGTGCGGTCGCGGTCTTCCACGGTGAAGCCGACGCGGTCCAGCGCCAGGCCGACACGGCGCCAGGCGCGGTCGAACCCTTCATCGACTTCGATGGCGCGCGTTGGCGTGGCGGCGTCGCCGACCAGCTTGGCGTGCTGCGGCTGCACGATGGCGGCGTCGACAGCCGTCTTCGCCTGCGCGTCGTCGCTGGCCGCGCCCAGGCGCGTCATCAGCTTGGCGAGGAATTGCGCTTCCAGGCCCGGATCGTTGGGACGCGCGGTCCAGGTGGTGGTTTCCTTGTCGCGGCCCGTGACGACCTCTTCCACGCCACGGTGGCTGATGTAGATCTCGGTCGAGCCATCGGCCAGGCGTTCCACGCGGGTGCGGAACTTGTCTTTTTCACCGGTCGAGTACAGCGAATCGAAAGCCTTGCCGATGGTGCTGCGGATAAAGTCTTGCGGCACCTTGGCGCGGTTCTCGTTCCACTCGGTTTCCATGATGCCAGCCGTCGGCTGGTCGATGGCGACCGTGAAGCCGGAATCTTCCCAGAACTGCTTCAGCTGCGGCCACAGCACTTCAGGCGACTGCTTGACCACCAGCCAGCGCTGGTTGCCCGCGCGCTCGACCTTGACGCCGCCCGCCGTCACCGGCACGACGCCCACCACGCCATCGGCGCCCACGACGACAGGCGTGCCTGCCGCTGCGCTGCGCTGCGCGTTGTAGCCGGACGCCGTGGCAACGCCGTTTTTCGAATCCGGCAAGGAATAGCGGTTGTCCTGCTGCAATTGCGTCAGGTCAGGCGGCACGTCCAGGGTGCCGGCCTTCTTGACCGACTTGTAGTCGACTTTGTCGCCGCCGACCACCGAACTGATCATGCCGCAGCCCGCGAGGCTGGCTGCGACGGCGCCGATGACGATGCCGCGGACGGCGAAGGTGGCAGGCGCCGATTGGGTTTTCTTGCAATTAGTCATGTCGTTACTGGATAAGAAGCTAAGTAGCAGCTGAATCAGGGAAGGTCCGGACTATACGAGTCCGGGCTTGAAGTCCGGGCTTAAGACAGGACGCCAGCGTCACGCAAGGCATCGCGCACGGTGGCATGACAATTATCAGCCAGCGGCACCAGCGGCAAACGTATGCCGGCCGGCATCATGCCCATTTCGGCCAGCGCCCATTTGACGGGCACCGGGTTGGGCTCGACAAACAATTTCTGGTGCAGGGGGAAAACTTTGTTATTGATGGCAATGGCCGTGGCACGCTCGCCCGCCATGGCGGCAACGCACAGCTCGTGCATGGCGCGCGGCGCGACGTTGGCCGTGACGGAGATATTGCCGTGGCCGCCGCAGAACATCAGCGCCATGGCCGTCGGATCATCGCCCGAATACACGGCGAAGTCGGCCGGCACCAAACGCAGCAGGTCGATGCCACGGCCGATATTGCCGGTCGCATCTTTCACGCCGACGATATTCGGGATGGCGGACAGGCGCACGATGGTCTCGTTGCTCATGTCGGCAACGGTGCGGCCCGGCACGTTGTACAGGATGACGGGAATGTCGACGGCTTCGGCGATGGCCTTGAAGTGCTGGTACATGCCTTCCTGGGTAGGACGGTTGTAGTACGGCACTACTTGCAGAACAGCATCTGCGCCCGCTTCTTTCGCATAGCGCGTCAGCTTGATGGCCTCGGCCGTGGAATTGCCACCGGCGCCGGCGATGATAGGAATGCGTCCCTTGGCGTGCTCGACGGTCAACTGGATCAGTTCGCAGTGCTCTTCCACGCTCACTGTTGCCGATTCGCCCGTGGTGCCAACGATGACGATGCCGTCCGTACCCTCGGCGATATGCCAGTCGATCAGCTTGCGCAGACCTGGAAAGTCCAGACTGCCGTCCGCGTGCATCGGGGTGACGATTGCTACAATGCTGCCCTTGATCATAGTAAGTTTATAGCGCCGATAAATAAAACAACGATTGTAGCGGATAGCCCGCGCCTGTGGTGCATTCTGACTTAGAAACGCCGCTCAAAACGTCGGCAGCAGGGCTGCCAACCGTGGAAAATCTGGCCGAACGGCACAAATTCGTTGCACCAGAGCAGCTTTTGGCTGTTCCACGCGCCCATCTTCATAGGCGACCACGCGCAGGCCGTGCTCGAGCGCCCAGGCCAGCATCTCGCCTTCCTTCAGCAGGAATTTCGGATTCGACGGCTTGCCGAACTGCTCATTGCCTTCGGCGAACGTTTCGTACACCAGCACGCCATCGGGCGCCAGGCTGGCGATCATCGCGTCGAGCAAGGGCCGGTGCAAATAATTGGTGACGACGATGCCGGCAAAGCGGTGCGCCGCGAACGGCCACGCGGCGCCGGGCGCCTCCAGGTCCACCAGCGAGGTGGTGATGCCCGTGCCGGCTGCCTTTTCCAGCATTTCCGGATCGTGGTCGAGCGCGATCACCGGGTGGCCCAGGCTGACCAGGTGGCGCGCATGGCGGCCGCTGCCGCAAGCCAGGTCCAGCACTTCGCCACCGGGAATCAGAGGGGCCCAACGGCGCACCCAGCCGGAAATCGCTTCCATATCAACTACTTGTTCAGTTACTTGCATCGGTACTTCCATCAGATTTTGTTACGTTGTGCCCGTGTGGCCTGCCGCTGCAGCGGCGCATCAGCCCAAGAGTGCGGTAAGCGGGGTCACCAGCATGAGGAAAATGCCGATGACAAACTCGATCGCCGCCAGCAGGGCGCGGTTCAGGATGCCCGTGTACATCAGCAATACCAGCGCGCCGAACACATACAGGCCATAGCGCTCGATGCTGGCGTAAGGACGCGCCAGCTGCATCGGCAGCAAGCCGGTGACGATGCGCCCGCCGTCGAGCGGAGGCACGGGAATCAGGTTAAAGACAAACATGGCCGCATTGACGCTGACGCCGGCGCCAGCCATCTTGCGGAAAAACATGCCCAGTTCCGTCGGCGGCAAGACGCTGAGCACGACGAAGGCGATCATCCAGGCAAGGCCCATGACGAAGTTCGCACCGGGACCGGCAAACGCCACCCAGGCCATCTGCTTCTTCGGATTGCGCAGGCGGCTGAAATCGACGGGCACCGGCTTGGCATAGCCGAACGGCACCTGGATCGTGAAATACAGTATCAGCGGCAGCAAGATCGTGCCGAAAGGATCGATATGCCGGATCGGATTCAGGCTCAGCCGGCCCTCGTTCGATGCCGTGGGATCGCCGAAATAACGGGCGGCATAGCCGTGCGCGGCCTCATGCAGGGAAATGGCAAACAGCACCGGCACCAGGTACACCGCAACGGTCTGGACTATCGTATTGAAATCGCTCATGACCGCGATTCTACCAGAGGCGTCCCAGCCCCTTTCTTATGTTGTCATTAAGAACATCTGTCAAAAGCTGCTGCGCGACGCGATTTGCGGCCCGCGATGCCCCCTGTTCGAAGGCACGGCGACGCTTCCTGGCCACCACACGCTGCCGCTCGCGGCGCTTTGGCCAGGCGTTGTAAAGACAGGTAAAGACAGCGCCCGCTGCAGCCGCCTACAAACCCAGCACGGCCGGGTCGCCACGGCCCACGCGCACCACCTCCGGCTCGGGGCCCGTCAAGTCGATCACCGTGCTGGGACCATGCGCGCAGACGCCGCCATCGATGATCAGGTCGACCAGCTTTTCCAGGCGCTCGCGGATGGTGTCGGCATCCGTCAGGCTTTCCTCGTCGCCGGGCAGGGTCAACGTGGCGCCCAGCAGGGGCTGGCCCAGCTCTTCCAGCAGGCATTGCACGATGCGGTGCTGCGGCACGCGCAGGCCGATGGTCTTGCGCGACGGATGGCTGAGGCGGCGCGGCACTTCCTTGGTCGCCTCGAGGATAAACGTGTAGGCGCCCGGCGTGGCCGCCTTGAGCAGGCGGAACTGGCGGTTGTCGACCCTGGCGTACACACCCAGCTCGCTCAAGTCGCGGCACAGCAAGGTCAGGTGATGCTTTTCATCCACGCCACGGATGCGGCGCAGGCGCTCGACGGCGCCCTTGTCGTCGAGCTGGCACACCAGCGCGTAGCAGGAATCGGTAGGCAAGGCCACCACGCCGCCCGACTGGATAATCTGCGCCGCCTGCTTGATCAGGCGCAATTGCGGATTGTCAGGGTGAATCTGAAAAAATTGACTCATGGTTTAAGCGTTCTTCATTATTGGCATAAGTTATCATTATTGCACGCCGCGCAGGGCGGCGATGCGTTGCTCGATCGGCGGATGGGTGGCGAACAGCGCGCCCCAGCCGCCATTGCCGCCGCTGATGCCCAGCGCCTGCATCGATTGCGGCAGCTCGCCCGGCGGCACGCCGCCGAGGCGGGCCAGCGCATGCATCATCGGCGTCGGGCTGCCCAGCAATTTGGCCGAGCCGGCGTCGGCGCGGAATTCGCGCTGGCGCGAGAACCAGGCCACGATGATGGAAGCGAGCAAGCCGAAGATCACTTCGCACACCATGACGGTGACGAAATAGCCGATGCCGCGCCCGCCGCCTTCGCGGTTGTTATTTTTCAGCAAGACGTTATCGACAAAGAAGCCCACCACGCGCGCCATGAAGACGACAAAGGTGTTCACCACGCCCTGGATCAGGGTCAGGGTCACCATGTCGCCATTGGCCACGTGGGCGATTTCATGGCCCAGTACGGCTTCGACTTCATCGCGGTTCATGCTTTGCAGCAAACCGGTCGAGACGGCCACCAGCGCCGAATTCTTGAACGCGCCCGTGGCGAACGCATTCGCGTCGCCCTCGTAGACGGCCACTTCCGGCATGCCGATGCCGGCCCGCTCGGACAGGGCGCGCACGGTATTGACCAGCCACAACTCGGTCGACGAAGTGGGGTTGTCGATGACGCGCGCACCCGTGCTCCACTTGGCCATCGGTTTGCTGATCAGCAAGGAAAAGATCGACCCCGTGAACCCGACCACCAGCGAAAACACGAGCAGGCTGCCCAGGTTCAGGGTACTGCCGCGCGCCGGATTGCCCACGCCCAACAAGCTGAGGACGAGCGACAGCACCAGCATCACGGCCAGGTTGGTAGCAATAAAAAGGACGATACGTTTCATGGGCGATGGCTCCAGGTGACTATATATAACAAGAATAACAAAAAGATATGTACGCCAGCGCAGATTTCAAGCAGCTCTGGCCGCACGCCGGCGCATCGGCAGCCGGGAACATCTCGCGAGCGGCAGTGCTTTGTGGCCGAGCAGCGCAGCTGTGCTACAGCACAGTGAGCATCGCCGGCCGCAAAGCGCGCCGCGCAGCAGATTTGCCTGGCTGCAAACTAAAACCAGTCGTGCCAGATGGGTGTGACATTGGCAGGCAACGGCGGCAGCATGGCAAAGTCCACGCGCGACTCGCCCGGCGCATGGAAGTCCGTGCCGCGCGAGGCGAGGAAGCCGTAATCGTTGGCCAGGCGCGCGTATTCCGGATACTGGTCCGGACTGTGGCTGCCCGTGACGACTTCGATGGCCACGCCGCCCAGTTGCTTGAATTCATCGAACAGCACGCCTTGCGCCATGTAGCTGAAACGGTAGCGGCCCGGATGGGCGATGACGGCCACGCCGCCCGCGCCGCGTATCCAGCCCACCGCTTCGGCCAGGGTGGCCCAGCGGTGCTCGACATAACCGGGCTTGCCTTCCGACAGGTATTTCTTGAACACGTCGGGGATATTCGCGCATTTCCCCGTTTCCACGATGTAGCGGGCAAAGTGCGTGCGCGACATCAGGTCCGGGTTGCCGACGAATTTCAGCGCGCCCTCGTAGGCGTCGGGAATGCCGGCCAGGTCCAGCTGGCGGGCGATCTCGCGGCCGCGCGCATCGCGCCCCGAGCGCGTCTGGTGCAAGCCCTGCACGAGGGCCCGATTGTTTTCATCGACCTGCAAGCCGACGATATGCACGGTTTCGCCGGCCCAGGTGATGGAAATTTCCACGCCGGCCACGAAGCGCATGCCCAGGTCCAGCGCGGCCGTGCGCGCGGCGGCGATGCCGGACACTTCATCGTGGTCGGTCAGCGCCCACACATCGACGCCGGCCTTGCGTGCGTGCGCGGCCACGGCGGCGGGCGCCAGCACGCCGTCGGAGATATTCGAATGACAATGCAGGTCGACTTTAAGCATACGAAAACAATACCCTGCACGGGCTCAACATGAAAGAAGTTTTCATTGTACGCTGCTTGTCAAAAGCAGAAGCAGCGTTCCCGCCACATCAGGCCAGGAACGCCTCCACCAGGCGCGCCAGGGCGGCCGGCTGGTCATGATGCAGCATGTGGCCCGCATCGTTGAGCATTTCACAGCGCACATCCTTGATACAGGCCAAACGACGGTCGATTTCGATGCGCGCCTCCTCCTTGGGGCCCATCCATTGCCACATATTGGTGTCGTCGGCCTCCACCCACAGCACGGGCGCCGTGATGCGGCGCCAGCACGCCATCACCTCTTCCACCTGGTACAGGATGGGATTGACGCGCTTGTGCAGCGGGTCGCCGAGGATGTCCCACTCGCCCGCCTCGTTGCGCGCCGACCAGTGCTCGGCGAGAAAAGCCGCGCGCGCATCCGGCAGGCGCGGATTGGTCTTTTGCAGGCGCTCGGCCACGGCCTTCTGCGTCGGATAGCTGCGCATCACGGGCGGCTCGCGCAATTCGTCGAGCCACTTGGCGTAGCGTCCCGGCGCCTGCTCCGGCTTCGTCGCCATCATGCCGAAGCCTTCCAGGTTGATGAAACGGCTGATGCGCTCGGGCCGCACGCCCGCGTACAGGCCGGCCACATTGGCGCCCATGCTGTGGCCCAGCAGCTTGACGGGCGCGTCCGGCGAATAATGGAGCAGCATGGCGTCCAGGTCGGCCAGGTAATCGGGGAACCAGTAGGTATCGGACTGCGTGTAGTCGCTGAGGCCGAAGCCGCGCCAGTCGGGCGCGATCACGTGCCAGTCGCCCGCCAGCTCGTCGACGACGAACTGGAATGAGGCGGCCACGTCCATCCAGCCATGCACCATGAAGAGAATGGGCGCGCCTTCGCGGCCCCAGTGGCGCACATGCGTGCGCGCGCCGCGGATGTTGATGAATTCGGAACGGGAAAGTTTCATGGGTTTCATCGGATGCCTGCCTTGAAAGTAGCGCGGATGGCGCCACATGGTGTGTCTGTAGATATTGTACGTATAAAAGTACGACCGTTCGATAATTATAGCGGATCGGCGGAGCCGCGTCGGCCACTGCTTGGGCGCGACCGTGAAGACTTGCCTCGCAACAGCGTAAAATAGCGTACATTCCAGCGTCCGGCCATGCCCGGCGCTTCCACACCGCCACGGGCTAACGATGACACTCTACCAATTGGGCGCCGATGCGCCGCAGATTGATGCTTCCGCTTTTGTCGCCGACACGGCCAACGTGATCGGCAAGGTGACGCTGGAAGCGAATACCTCCGTATGGTTCGGCGCCACCATCCGCGGCGACAATGAACGCATCACCGTGGGCACCAACAGCAATGTGCAGGAAGGCGCCGTGCTGCACACGGACCCCGGTTACCCGCTCGACATCGGATCGAACGTGACCATCGGCCACCAGGCAATGTTGCATGGATGCACGATTGGCGATGGCGCCCTGATCGGCATCCAGGCCGTGATCCTGAACGGCGCGAAGATCGGCAAGGGATGCCTGGTCGGCGCGGGCGCCCTGGTCACGGAAGGCAAGGAATTTCCCGACAATATGCTGATCATCGGCTCACCGGCGAAAGCCGTGCGGCCCCTGACGGCAGACGATATCACCAGACTACAAGGCAACGCCGTGAACTATGTGCAACGCGGCCAGCTATTTAATACGCAACTCAAGAAGATTGGATAAAAGAATGACGACTGAAACCACGGGCGCCGTCAGCGCTATCCCCACCGGCCAGGACACCCTGCAAAAGTTTATTTTCGACAACGCCGCCGTGCGCGGCCAGTTCATCGACGTGTCCGGCACCTGGCAGGAAGTGGTGTCGCGCCACGCCTACCCGACGGCCGTGAAAAAAGTGCTGGGCGAAATGGTGGCCGCCGCCGCCCTGCTGTCGGCCAACCTGAAATTCAACGGCTCCATCATCATGCAGATCCATGGCGACGGTCCCGTGCGCCTGATGGTGGTCGAGTGCGATTCGGACCTGCGCTTGCGCGCCACGGCCAAGCTGGACCCGGACGCCGTCATCGCCGACGTCGCCACCGTGCCGCAATTGCTCAACGCCACGGGCAAGGGCCGCTTCATCATCACCCTGGACCCGGCCGACAAGGTGCCGGGCCAGCAGCCGTACCAGGGCATCGTGCCGCTGGACGGCGACGACATGGCGACCGTGATCGAAAACTACATGTTGCGCTCGGAACAGCTCGACACGCGCCTGTGGCTGGCCACGGACGACAGCGTCTCGCGCGGCCTGCTGCTGCAAAAGCTGCCCCACCATGGCGGCAAGGCCGAAGCGACACCCGTCTCGGAAGAAGACGCGCTCGACACGTGGAACCGCGCCGTGATGCTGGCCTCGACCCTGAAAGAGGCGGAAATCCTCTCGACCGACATCGACACCCTGATGCAGCGCTTGTTCTGGGAAGAAACCATCCGCGTCTTCGATCCCCTGCACCCGAGCTTCCATTGCAGCTGCACGCGCGAAAAAGTCGGCAATATGCTCAAGATGCTGGGCGAGGAAGAAGTCAACAGCACGCTGGAAGAAGTGGGCCAAGTGGGTGTGAACTGCGATTTCTGCGGCCAGCACTATGAGTTCGACAAGGTCGATTGCGCGCAGCTGTTCGTCACGGATGCGCCGGCCGAGGTTCTCATCCCGCCCGCCGCCAGCATCAACTGATCATTACACTTTCGCAATGCATCTGCCGCGCCGCCCCTGAGGCGGCGCAATTGTTTCTGCTGTCATCGTCCCGTCATCAGTTCGTCATCAGCCCGTCACGCGCCGCCGTTACGCTGCGCAGCTTGTATTACTTCCAATACTTTCCACAGGCTGATGATGAATACCCACTTGACGCTGGCCCTGCGCCGCCATTCCTTCCACGTTTTGCTGGGCGCCTGCGCCGCGGGCCTCTCCTTGCCGGCGCTGGCGCAAACGGCCGTGGCCGCCGCTGTGGCCTCGGCCGCCACCGACATGGCTGCTGCTGCCCCGGCTGCCGACGACAATGCGCCTATGGCCACCGTGGAGATTTCCTCGCGCAAGACGCGTTCTTCCGTCGCCCTGAGCAAGAATGAAATCCAGAAAATCCTGCCCGGCACGAATCCCCTGAAAGCCCTGCAAACCCTGCCCGGCGTCAGCTTCCAGACGGCCGATCCATGGGGCAACAACGAGCAAAATCTGTCGCTGTTCGTGCACGGCTTTTCCGGCCAGCAACTGGGCTACACCATGGATGGCGTGCCGCTGGGCGACCAGCAGTACGGCAACTACAACGGCCTGTCGCCGCAACGCGCCGTGATCAGCGAAAACGTGCGCAGCGTCGTGCTGTCCTCGGGCGCCGGCGACCTGGCCACGGCCTCGACCAGCAACCTGGGCGGCACCATCGAAACCTATTCCAGCGACCCGCTGGCCGCGCAGGGCGCCAGCGTGCAGCAAACCGTGGGCAGCCACCGCACCTCGCGCACGTTTGCCCGCTACGACACGGGTGCCTTTGGCGACGGCAGCAGCGCCTATTTTTCCATCCTGCACCATGAAGCGCGCGCCTGGGACTTCGATGCGCGCCAGGGCGGCGACCAGTTCAACGCCAAATACGTCAACCGCAGCGAGGCGGGCAAGCTGACCCTGTTCTTCAATTACTCGGACAAGATCGAGCCGAACGAGGACAGCACCGTGCACGTGAAGGGCGAGACGAGCGCGCCATACACGCGCCCCTTCCTGTATCCCGACTTCAAGGCGGCCCTCAATTACCTGTCGCCGACGGGCGCCACGCCTGCCGCCGATGGCAACAATTACCGCAACTACTACAGCGATGCGCAGCGCACCGACTACCTGGCCTACGCCAAGTTCGACGCCAACCTGTCGGAGGGCACGACCTGGTCGAACCAGGTGTATTACCACAAGGATGACGGCGCCGGCGTGGTGGCCGGCCCCATCGGCGTGGCCGGCTTGCCGGGCCTGTTCAGCGTCTACTACCCGAAGCAGAACCTGAAGGAAGTCTTCGGCAACTCGGGCTACGCCGTGCGCACGACGGAATACGACATCAAGCGCGGCGGCTTCATTTCCACGCTGCGCAAGGAAATCGGCAACCACCAGCTCGAAGCGGGCCTGTGGCTGGAACAGAACCGCTCGTCCGCCTACCGCCGCTGGTATGCGCTGGACGTCAACCACCCGACCTCGCCGTACGACCGCCCCAGCAATCCTTTGATCACGCAGTACGGCAGCGAGATCGACAACAAGGTGGTGCAGCTGCACTTGCAGGATGAATGGCGCATCCGCCCCGATATCGCGCTGCAGGCCGGCTTCAAGTCCAGCCTGCAGTTTGCCGATGGCCAGTTCCCCGTGCAGCCGGCCAAGGGCGCCATTGCCGGCGGTTCGACGGCCCTGCCCGTCGGCTCCATCGCGACGAAAAAATGGTTCCTGCCGCAAGTGGGCGCGCGCTGGGACTTCACGCCGCAAGACCAGCTGTACTTCAACATCCAGAAAAACATGCGCCAGTTCGTCACCTACGGCGGCGGCGGCGCGTCGCCGTGGAGCTTGTCGAACCAGGCCGCCTTCGACCTGTTCAAGCGCGACGCCAAGCCGGAAACGGCCCTCACCTATGAAGTGGGCGTGCGCGGCAGCCACCCCATGAACCTGGGCGCCATCACGGCCATCGATGGGCAAGTCAATGTGTACCACGTCGATTTCAGCAACCGCTTGCTGCAGATCAGCCCGACGCCCGTGATTTCCTCCATCATTGGCGGCAACCCCGTGCTGGCCAACGTGGGCAGCGTGCGCACGGACGGCATCGACATCGCCGGTACTGTGCACTTCGGCAACAATTTTTCCTTCTACAATGCCCTGTCGTACAACCGTTCACAGTACGCGGACAATTACAGCAATGGCGCCGCGTTGGTCTTGACGGCGGGCAAGAACGTGCCGGGCTCGCCCGAGTGGCTGAACAAATTTGTTGCCTCGGCCACGTTTGGCGATATCGAAGTGCAGCTGACGGGAGACTATGTGGGCAAGCGCTATGCGACGTACACGAACGATTTGTCCGTGCCCAGCTATTTCCTGATGGGCCTGGGCGTGTCGGGCAAGCTGCCGGCCATGGCCGGCTGGCTGAAGAACCCGCGCTGGCGCGTCAACGTCAGCAACCTGGCCAACCGCAAAGGCTCGCTGAACGTGGTGGTGGGCGCGGCCGACAAGACCTATAACACCTTCCCCATCGCGCCGCGCCAGGGTTTCCTGACCTTGACGGCGGACTTCTGATGCGCGCGCCGCATCTCGCCCCTGTCTTGGCGCAACGGCATTTCTCGCGCCGCCGCTTCGTGCAGGCGGCCGTCGGCGGCCTGGCACTGGCCAGCGCGCCCGGCTTTGCCGCCGGCCTGCTGGCCACTCCGCCGGCGCGGCCGCTGGTCTTCGCCCACCGCGGCGCCAGCGCCCTGCGCCCCGAACACACGCTGGCCTCGTACGCCAAAGCCATCCTCGACGGCGCCGACTACGTCGAGCCGGACCTGGTGGCCACGCGCGACGGCATCCTCGTGGCGCGCCATGAAAGCAACCTGATCGACACCACCGACGTGGCGCGCCGTCCCGAGTTCGCCAGCCGGCGCGGCAAGAAGCTGGTCGACGGCGAATGGCACGAGGGCTGGTTCGTCGATGATTTCACCTTGGCCGAACTGAAGACCCTGCGCGCCATCGAACGGCTGCCGAAAGTGCGCACAGGCAACACCTTGTACGATGGACAATTCCAGATCCCGACCTGGGAAGAAATCATCGATTTTGTTGCAGCGCAATCTGCCGCCAGCGGTCGCGTCATCGGCCTCGTGCCGGAGCTGAAAAGTTCCACCTACTTCAGCGATGCGGGCCTGGCGCTGGAAGACCGTTTCCTCTCGACCATGCTGGCGCACGAGTACACGCGCCGCGCGCCGATCGAGATCCAGTCCTTCGAAGTGGCCAATCTGAAGTACTTGCGCGAGAAGCTGGGACGGCGCGCCAACGTGCGCCTGATGCAGCTGGTGGTGGGCGGCGATATCCGTCCGATGGACGTGGCCAAGGCCGGCGGAAAATTGACATTCGGGCAAATGACGACGCCGGCCGGCCTGCGCGAGATCGCCGGCTACGCGGACGTGGTGGCGCCGCCCACGCGGGGCGTCATCCCGCTGGGCGCCGACCAGCGCCTGGCACAAGCCGCGTCCATCGTCGACGATGCGCACCAGGCGGGCCTGCTGCTGCACACGTGGACCTTCCGTCCGGAAAACCGTTTCCTGGCGGCCGATTTCCGCGATGGCAACGGTGAAAACGCGCGCAACGAAGCCGGTTCCGTGGCGGAAATGCGGCGCTATATCGAGACGGGACTGGACGGCTTTTTCAGCGACGACCCGGGCCTGGGACGCCTGGCCGCCGGATAAACATTTCGTAACAAATTCTTTTTCGGGGCGTGGCCGGCGGCTACGCCCTTATTATGCGTTTCTTGAATTTCTGAAATTGGAATTTGGAATTAGACATATATCGGCAACTCCATTATTGTGCAATGCAACAACAGACCATTCATGGAGGGCATATGTCCACTTTCACCAACACTTACAGCAACGACGACAACTATTTCAGCAACCTGGGCCGCGCCACGCGCGCCTTCCTGGGCGCCCTGCTCGCTTCCAAGCCTTACAGCGAACTGGCACAGAAGGAAGTCATCGCCACCGGCACCCCGGCGGCCAGCACTGACGACGAGCGCTATGTGCGCCCAAGCAAGCGCGATTTCGCCCTGCTGAACTCGGAAGCGGCGCGCCATGAGCGCCTGATGCCGAACCTGGCCGCCGAACTGCGCTTCCTGGCCTCGCGCGGTTAAGAAAACGTTCAGGGCGGCGTTGCCTGCGCCTTGCCGTACGTTCGTACTGTCTTCGGCCTGGCGCCTGGCCCCGAACGTTTTTTAAGCTGACTATCTAACAACTTACTGGAATTATTATGATGTTTCTCGAAACCGCACTGATCGCCGTAGCCATCGTTGTTACCGGCATCCATTTTTACCTGATCTCGACCGGCAAAGCCCGTTTCTGATCAGCAAGCAGTATCCACAGCGCCGCGCCATGCGGCCAGTCGTGTGCAGCAGTACAAGATCGTCATCAAGATGTGACATGTCAGCCTGGCAATCGGTCCAGGCTGGCAAGGGGAAGTGGTAGTTCTTAGTGTGGCGCAGCAGCGTCCACCGGCGTTTCCAGCAGTGGCGGGGTCTGGCCCTTGCGCACGATCTGCACGAAAATCTCATTCTGTTTGACCATGCCCAGCTCATAGCGGGCACGCTCCTCGACCGCACCCGTGCCGTCCTTCAGGTCGCGCACTTCGGATTCGAGCTTGGCGTTGCGCGCCTTCAATTCCATATTCTTCTTGTTGGCCACCGCCACTTGGGCTTCCATGTCGGCAACACGCAGCCAGCCGCCTTTGCCCAGCCAGAGGGGAAATTGGATCAACAGCAGCAAGGCTGCCAGGGCGAGCGTAATCAGGCGCATGGGGCATTCAGTTAAAAAACCGGCCGGAACATCTCCGGCCGGCCAGTGGGTTTTACATCAGCTTACTTCAGATTATAGAACGCATCGCGTCCTGGATAGCTGGCAACGTCGCCCAGGTCTTCTTCGATACGCAGCAGCTGATTGTACTTGGCCATGCGGTCCGAACGCGACATCGAGCCGGTCTTGATCTGCAAAGCGTTCGTGGCAACGGCGATATCGGCGATGGTCGAGTCTTCCGTTTCGCCCGAGCGGTGCGAAATGACGGCCGTGTAACCGGCGCGCTTGGCCATTTCGATGGCGGCGAACGTTTCCGTCAGGGTACCGATCTGGTTGATCTTGATCAGGATCGAATTGGCGATGCCTTTCGAGATGCCTTCTTTCAGGATCTTGGTGTTGGTCACATACAGGTCGTCGCCGACCAGTTGCACTTTCTTGCCCAGTTCCGCCGTCAGGATCGCCCAGCCATCCCAGTCGCCTTCATGCATCGCGTCTTCGATCGAGATGATCGGGTACTTGTCGCACCAGGTCGCCAGCAGGTTGGTGAACTCGGTGGCGGTCAGGCTCAGGCCTTCGCCTTCCATTTCGTACTTGCCGTTCTTGTAGAACTCGGACGCGGCGCAATCGAGGCCGATGGCGATCTGCGTGCCTGGCTCGTAGCCGGCTTCTTCGATGGCCTGGATGATCAGCTTGATGGCTTCTTCATGGTTGGCCAAGGATGGCGCAAAACCGCCTTCGTCGCCCACGTTGGTGTTCAAACCCTTCTTGTGCAGGATTTTCTTCAGCGTGTGGAACACTTCCGCGCCGTAGCGGACGGCTTCCTTGAACGACGGTGCGCCCACGGGAATGATCATGAATTCCTGGATGTCCAGGTTGTTGTCGGCGTGCGCGCCGCCGTTGATGACGTTCATCATCGGCACTGGCATCTGCATGGCGCCCGAACCGCCGAAATAGCGGTACAGCGGCAAGCCCGCTTCTTCGGCGGCAGCCTTGGCAACGGCCATGGAAACGGCCAGGATGGCGTTGGCGCCCAGGCGCGATTTGTTTTCCGTGCCGTCCAGGTCGATCAGGGTACGGTCCAGGAAAGCCTGTTCATTGGCGTCCAGGCCCATGATGGCTTCGGAGATTTCGGTATTGATGTTTTCGCATGCTTGCAGCACGCCCTTGCCGAAGTAGCGCTTGGCGTCGCCATCGCGCAATTCCACGGCTTCGCGCGAACCGGTCGAGGCACCCGACGGTACGGCCGCACGGCCCATCACGCCCGATTCCAGCAACACGTCGCATTCGACGGTCGGGTTGCCGCGCGAGTCCAGGATTTCGCGACCGATAATATCAACAATAGCACTCATGTCATTCTCCAAAGTTAAGCGTAACAGGGGCTGCACACTGCGTTCTGATGCGCAATTGCACAAAGGGGGCAAAGAAACTCCCGGCGGGAACGATCTGGCCGGGAGCTGTCTTACGGGTAATACTGTCGCTATCGACCCGCGTTATTCCGCGGCCGCGTTGGCTTCTTTGTGCGCCAGCGCTGCCTTGATGAACGAGGTAAACAACGGATGGCCGGTGCGTGGCGTCGATTTGAACTCAGGGTGGTATTGCACGCCCATATACCATGGGTGGGCATTTTCGCCCGTGCGTGGCAATTCCATGATTTCGCACAAATCTTCGCTCGGCGTGCGGGCCGACACGATCAGGCCAGCCGCTTCGACACGGGCCAGGTAGTGATTATTGGCTTCGTAGCGATGGCGGTGACGCTCGGTCACCACGCTGCCATAGATTTCGGCGGCGAGGGTGCCCGGATTGACGGCGCAGGTCTGCGCGCCCAGGCGCATGGTACCGCCCAGGTCCGAGTTTTCATCGCGCAACTCGACTTTACCATCGTGGTTTTGCCACTCATTGATCAGTGCAACAACAGGTTGATCCGTATCAAGGTCGAACTCGGTCGAATTCGCGTTCGGCATGCCTGCCTTGTTGCGCGCGTATTCGATCAGGGCCACTTGCATGCCCAGGCAGATGCCCAGGTAAGGGATCTTGTTTTCACGGGCGAACTGGGCCGCCTTGATCTTGCCTTCCACGCCGCGCTTGCCGAAGCCGCCCGGCACCAGGATGGCGTCGTACTTGCCCAGGCCGTCGCAACCGGTCGTTTCGATTTCTTCCGAATCGATGTACTCGATGTTGACGCGGCTTTCCGTGTGGATGCCGGCGTGGCGCAGCGCTTCGATCAGCGACTTGTACGACTCGGTCAGCTCGACATACTTGCCGACCATGCCGACGGTCACTTCCGCCTTCGGATGCTCCATCGTATAAATCAGCTTGCTCCAGATCGACAGGTCCGCCGGCGCCGGATCGAGGTCCAGCGCGTCGCAGATGATCTTGTCCAGACCCTGGTCGTGCAGCATCTGCGGCACTTTGTAGATGGTGTCGACGTCCCACACGGAAATGACGGCGTCTTCCTCGATGTTCGAGAACAGCGAGATTTTCGCGCGCTCGTCTTCCGGGATGGCGCGGTCGGCGCGGCACAGCAGCGCATTCGGCAAGATGCCGATTTCGCGCAGCTTTTGCACCGAGTGCTGGGTCGGCTTGGTTTTCAGTTCACCGGCCGAGGCGATGTACGGCACCAGGGTCAGGTGGACGAAGGCCGTGTTCTTGCGGCCGGCGCGCAGGCTCAGCTGACGCGCCGCTTCCAGGAAGGGCAGCGATTCGATATCGCCGACGGTGCCGCCGATTTCGCACAGGGCCACGTCGTAGCCTTCGGCGCCACGGCGGATGTAATCCTGGATTTCATTCGTGATATGCGGAATCACCTGCACGGTCTTGCCCAGATATTCGCCCCGGCGTTCCTTGCGGATCACCGATTCATAGATCTGGCCAGTGGTGAAGTTATTCACCTTTTTCATGCGGGTGGAGATGAAGCGCTCGTAGTGACCGAGGTCGAGGTCGGTTTCGGCCCCGTCGTCGGTGACGAATACTTCACCGTGTTGCATAGGGCTCATCGTGCCAGGATCGACGTTGATATACGGGTCGAGCTTGAGCATGGTGACTTTAAGGCCGCGCGATTCGAGGATCGCGGCGAGGGAGGCGGCGGCAATCCCTTTTCCAAGGGAAGACACAACGCCACCAGTGACGAAGACAAATTTGGTCATTGCAGATGGTGCCGAACGGCACGTGCGGGAAATTGAAATTATACACTAAAGCCCGCCTGCGGCGCTCCCCGCGCGCGGAAATTTGCGCCAAATGCCGACTATCCCGCCCCCTCCTGCTGTCTACGCACAACAAAATTACCCAATAGCAATAATTGAAATATTTCCAATTCCATATGTTGTGTGGGCGAGCGAACAGACCCTGCCACGACATGCGCCCAGACTGGAATTTTTCAACGGAGGATCATCATGAGCTACGAAGAACGCGACGCCTACGGCATGTATGTCAACCGCGGCCATAAAGGCCCCGGCCCTGAACTGATGGGTGCAGACACCCTGATCGGCGACCATGTGCACAACGCCAAGGATGAACACCTGGGCGAAATCAAGGAAATCATGATCGACATGCGCAGCGGCAAGATCGCCTATGCCGTCATGTCGCACGGCGGTGTCTTCACCATCGGCGAAAAGCTGTTCGCCGTGCCCTGGGAAGCGCTGCTGCTCGACACCGTCAACAAGCGCTTCACGCTCAACGTCGACAAGGAACGCATCGAAAACGCACCGGGCTTCGACACGGATAACTGGCCGAACATGGCCGATACCACGTGGGTGAACTCCATCCACAGCTATTATGGAACCACCCCGCGCGACTACTAAGCTCGCCGCAACCACCCCGGCGCCAGGCACGGGGGTGGTGTCACGCCCACCTTAAAAGCGGTATTCCAGTCCCGCCACATACGTCCTGCCGCGCGCCGTACTCATCGGCGTATTCTCGTTCGACTGCGACGGCATCGAGTTCAGCCGGTTCAGCGCTTCCGAGTAATCCTTGTCCATGGCGTTCTGCACGGACAGGCGCAGGAACAGGTTTTTCGTCACTTGGTAACTGGCATACAGGTCGATCACGGCCGGGATCTTCGGATTGTCGACCTTGACGATGTCGCCCGTCACTTCATCCGTATTATTTTCCGGCGACAGGCGGCGGTTGGCGCCCGTGTGCTTGATGATGGCGCCCAGCTCCATCTTGTTGTCGAGCAGGCGCGTGCCCACGTCGAGGTTGTAATACGTGCTGGGCAGCTCGCTGATATCGGCCGCGCCAAACCACGCGCTGGCGATCGAGGTGGGCTGGCTGGTCTTTTCGCGCGTGTACGACAGGCGCGCATAGGCCGGCCCCAGCTGGTATTGCGCTTCCAGCTCCCAGCCGCGCGTGCGCACGGGCGTGGCCGAGTTGATGTAGATATACATATTCGTCACGTACTCATCGACCGTCTGCCAGTCCGTGGCCAGCACTTCCGCCATATTGCACTTGCGGCCGCCATCGCAGACGAGGAAGGACTGGCTGGTGATATAGCCGTCGATCTTGCTCTTGAAATACAGGGCCTTGAAGTTCAGCGCGTCGTTGGCAGTCAGCAAGCCATGCAGGCTGGAATTAAAACCCAGCTGGTAGGTGGTCGATTTCTCGCCCTTCAGGAAGGGGTTCATCGACGCCCCGCCGTCATTCGAGAAAAACACTTCCTGCGGATTCGGGCCGCGCATGGTGCGCTCGGCGCTGGCGAACGGCTGGAACCACGGCGCCACCTGCGCGGAAACCAGCAGCGACGGGTTGATGCCATGCTCCTTCAGCGCGATATGCGCCGCCCCCTGCGGGAAGCACTTCACGCGCTCGTCGCAGGCGGGCTTGTAGCCGGTCAGCTCGAAGCGCGTGTAGTTCAATCCCGCATGGACTTGATAGATGCCGCGGTTGTACTGCAGGCCCGCGTACAGGCTGTCGATCTTTTGCTTGCCCGTGGGGCCAAACGTATTGTTTTCAATCGATTGCTGGTTGGCATCGGGATTGTCCGGGTCCTGCACCAGGCTTTCCACGTGCTTGCTGTACTCATTGCGCATCAACTTGCCGCCCACCGTCACCAGCGCGTCGCCACCGGCCAGCCTGAAGCTGCTGGTGTTATTGATGTCGACGGCGTCGGCGCGGTTGGCCGCGTTGGTGTTGACGAAATTCATCAAGGCCTCGGGCATGTATTTCTGATTGCCGCGGCTGCTGCTGGCGATCACATTGAGGTCGATCAATTCGGAAAACGGCGTGTAGTGATATTTCACATAGTAATCATTACTCTGGATGTCGCGGCGCGTAAACGTGTTGCGGTAATCGCGCGCCGACAGTTCCAGTGCGTGGAAGTCGCTCAGTTTCAAGTCCAGCTTGAGCAATTGCGACTTCGGCTTCTGCTTGTAAAAACGGTTGTAGCCGAAGCCGAATTCCTCGCTGTCCGCACCCTTGCCATTCTTGTAGTTGTTGCCGATGACACTCGCGCTGCTAGCCGCCAGGAAACCCACGCTGCCGCCGTCGAAGGCGGGGTTTTTCATGCCCACGGCCAGCATGGCGCTGCGTCCCACGCCGTTGCTGCCGGCCGACATCTTCGTGCGCGCGCCCGTCTTTTCGCCCGCGAAGACGACGTCATCGACACCGATGGTGCGGAAATTGGCGCTGCCGCCGAGCGCATTGATGCCGTCGCTGCCGACGGCATTGCCGCGTGACACATCCACGCCGATGATGAAGTTCGGGTCGATCAGGGTGCCGAACTGGCTGCCGGGCACGCCGCCATGCGACACATCCGACGGCGCGCTGCCGTAGTAATTCTGCGTCACGCCATCGACCATCATGTTGACGCGGCCCATGCCGGACAGGCCACGGATATTCACGCTGATGGCGCCTTGTCCCGGATCGATCTGCGTGAACGTGCCCGGCATGCCGCGCACGATCTGGTCCACGCTCTGCAGGCGCGTATCGGGGCCGCGCGCGCTGACGGCGCCCGGCCTTTCCAGCGCCTGCTGTTCCACGGACACCGTTTCACCCGATACATTCAGCGGTGAAAACTCCACCTTGCCCGCGCTATTTTCCTGCGCCTGCGCCTGCTGCGCCAGCAACGCCATGCAAACGCCCACGGCTTGCGCCATTCTCTTGATATGCATACACCCTCGATTTGTTATGGTCAGATTTTTTTAATGAAAAGCAATCGGCATCCTCATGCCTTGTCTTGTCCCGCTTCCAGCTTGAACGAGACGGGCAAGGTGACGGTCACCGTGCCCTGGTGCAATACGTTGCCGGGCGGCGCAGGCAGCGGTTGCGCGCGCTCGAGCACTTGCAGCGCTTCGCGGTCGAGCAGCACCGTGCCCGATGAGGTGACCAGTTCGCTGGACAGCAGCTTGCCGTCGCGGTCCACCTGGAAGCGTACCCAGGCGGCGCCGGCCCGCTTGCGCTGGCGCGCATCGCCCGGATAGCGCTTGAAGCGGGCCAGGTGGCCGAGCACCCGGCTTTGCCAGCTGGCCGGCGCCGCGCTGGACGACGGCGTGTCGCTATTCAACGGCGCCGCCTGCGGGCCGCGCACGGCGGCGGGCGCCGGCGTGGCACTGCTGCTGGCTTGCGCGGGCAATGCCGCTTCCTTGGCGGCATCCTTGCCCGGCTCCGTTGATGGACTGGCCGCCGCCTTCTCCTCTTTTTCCGCCGCAACGATCTCCGGCGCGGCGGCGCGCGCCAGCACGGGCAGCGCCTGTTGCCAGACGGTGCTCTTTGGCGGCCGGGCCGCGCTGGACGCCACCGACTGGCGCGCCCCTGCCGCGGCCGCCTGCTGCGTCTCCGGCGACATCGCCTGCGCGGCAAACACCACCATCACGCTGGCCGCCGGATTGGCGGGCGTGACCATCGCAGGCTGCCAGCCGGCCCACAGCAGCAGCGCCAGCGCCGTGGCCACCACCAGCGCCGTGGCGATGCCCCAGTTCAGGACGGGACGCGGCGCCAGCATGGACGGCGCACTCACCCGCCCTCCCGGCCCACCAGGCCCACTTTCAGGTAGCCGGCCTGGCGCAAGGCATCCATCACGCCCAGCACGTCTTCATAAGCGGCCTGCTTGTCGGCCTGGAAAAACAGCGTGCGCTGGCGGTCGCCGCCCGTCTGCGCGTCGAGCAGGCGGCCCAGTTGCGCGCGCGCGACAGGCGACTCGCCCAGGTACAGGCTGTGGTCGGCCTTCAGTGAAACGAACAGCGGTTTTTCGGGGCGCGGCTCGGGCTTGGCCGTGGCGGCCGGCAAGTCGATCTTCAGGTCGACGGTGGCCAGCGGCGAGACCACCATGAAGATGATCAACAACACCAGCATCACGTCGATGAAGGGCGTGACATTGATCTCGCTCAACTCCGGCATGTCGGCCGTAGCGTCATCCTGGGAAGGGAACAGGCTGGCCATGGCTCAGGCCTGCTTGCGCGTGTCGAGGTCGCGGCTCAGCATCAGCAGCACTTGCGCCGAGGCGGCGCGCAACTGCGCCTTGTACTGATTGATGCCACGGCTGAGCACGTTATAGATGACGACGGCGGGGATGGCCGCCACCAGGCCCAGCGCTGTCGCCAGCAAGGCTTCCGCGATGCCCGGCGCGACGGTGGCCAGGTTCGTGCTCTGGCTGACGGCAATGCCGATGAAACTGTTCATGATGCCCCACACGGTGCCGAACAGGCCAACGAACGGCGCCACGGCGCCTATGCTGGCCAGGAGACCGATGCCTTGCGTCATGTTGCGTACCTTGTGCGCGATCAACTGTTCCTGGCGAAAACCGGCGCGCTCCTTCAACGCTGGCGCCGGCGCATGGGCGTGCGACAAATTCAGTTCCTGCTGTACATCATCGAGCAAACCTTGGGCCAGCAACGACGCCCCGCTCTTTATTGCCGCATCCGCCAGGCACGTGGCCTGCTTCAGCACGGCGACGGCATGCGCCGCGTCGCGCCGGGCTTTCAGCAAATTGGCGCCCTTCACCAGCAAGACCACCCAGGTGGCCAGCGCGGCGATCAATAAACCGATGAGGACGCTTTTCACCACCTGGTCGGCGGCGATAAACATGCCCAGCGGCGACATGTCATGCGGCAGCGCGGACGCTTGCGCGCCGGCATGCAACAGGGAAAGAACGACGCCGCAGGTAGCGGCTTGGAGACAGGACGAAGGGGTACGCATGGGAGCTTCAACAATCAACAGGCATGGCTGCGCCAACGGCGCGCACGCGCATGCAAAAAATCGGACGGACTACCTGGCTGCTATGGAGGAGCTTGCTGGGGGGAGAGTGCCGGGCGGAATGCCCGGCGATATCAAACGACTGACGTCAAACGCCTTACCTGGCGCTGGCGACGGCGGGCGCCGCAACCGGCGTGAACCACACGAAGTCCGCCTGCGACGCCTTGACCTCGGCGCCCTGGCGGGCCAGCACCAGCACCAGCGGCGCGGGACCGCCCGTCAAGTCCTGCACGTGCAGCGGCACGCCCAGGTCCTTGTGCGCATGGTAGGCGCCGGCGATCAGCACGGCCGGCGCCGGCGCGGCCAGCAGGCGCTCGGCCATGCGGCGGTCGCGCTGTTGCTGCACCGACAGCATGGCGGCCAGACGCGGCTCGTCGATCTGGTTGTCATGCATGACGCGGATGATGTCCTTTAATTTGTCATGCACCTTGCCGTCGTTGGCCAGGTTCGAATGCTTGCCCTGCACGCCAGGCTTGTCGGCAAACATTTGCTTGATTTCACTACGGTCCAGGTTGGCCGACCAGACGGGATACGGCGCGCGCATCACGGTCATCACGAGGTCGCCATACTGCTCCCACTTCCAGTTCGGCTGCCACGCCACCAGCTCGGCCACGTGCTCGGGACGCACGACGGGATCCGTTTGCAGCCACGGCTTGACCTTGTCCACCTTGGCTTGCTGGTCCGGATTCAGCATTTCCAGCAGCACGCTGCCTTGCGGGCGCCGGCCCTGCAGCTGCTGCAACAGCCATTGCTCGATCCGGTGATGACTGAGCTGGTCATGCTGCTCGCCGATGATGACGCGCGGCGCGGCGGCCAGCTGGGCCAGCAGTTGCTCGGCGCTCAGGCGCTGGCCGCTGCGCAGGTCGACGATCTCGCCCAGCTGGCGCACCTCTGGCGCAGCGGCAGGCGTGGCGGCGGCAGTGCCGGTGGCCACGCTGTCTGCCGGCGCGACGCTGCTGCAGGCGCTCAGGGCCAGCACGCAGGCGGGCAGGACAGCGGAGAGGGACAGGGGGAATTTCATGGGCATGGCCTTTCGGGTCAAAGCTGCGGATCAAAGCTGTTGCAAAAACACTCAGGCGGGCATTCTAATAGAAATGATTCTCATTTACAACCAAGACACGGCACTCCCCGCTGATTTTTTTACAATGGGCAAAAATCCAGGATGACGGCTCCGCTGCAATCCGCAGTTGCAGAGTAGAATAAAATAAACGGAGGACACGCGTGAACCATACTGACCAGTTGGCGGCACTGAAAAAACCGCTGCCGGAATCCCTTGCTGCCGTACTTTCCCTGATTTTTGCCGACCGCTTTTCCATGACGCAAGCCATGCGCGAACACCATGGCCGCGACGAGTCGAGCTATCCCCCCATGCTGCCGGACGCCGTCATCTTCGCCCATTCCACCGAGGAAGTGGCGGCCGCCGTCAAGCTGTGCAGCGCGCACGACGTGCCCGTCATCGCCTACGGCAGCGGCACCTCGCTCGAAGGCCACGTGCTGGCCCTGCATGGCGGCGTCACGATTGATCTGTCGCAAATGCACCAGATGGTGGCAGTGCATGGTGAAGACTTGACGGCCACCGTGCAGGCCGGGGTGACGCGCAAGCAACTCAACGAGGAAATCCGCGACACGGGCCTGTTCTTTCCCATCGACCCGGGCGCCAATGCCTCGCTGGGCGGCATGGCGGCCACGCGCGCCTCGGGCACGAACGCCGTGCGCTACGGCACGATGCGCGAAAACGTGCTGGCCCTGACGGTGGTGACGGCCGATGGCCGCATCATCAAAACGGGCACGCGGGCGAAAAAATCGTCGGCCGGCTACGACCTGACGCGCCTGTTCGTCGGCAGCGAGGGCACGCTGGGCATCATCACGGAAGTGACGGTAAAACTGTACCCGCTGCCGGAAGCGATCTCGGCGGCCGTGTGCTCGTTCCCCGGCACGGGCGAGGCCGTCAGTGCCGTGATCCAGACCATCCAGATGGGCGTGCCCGTGGCACGGGTCGAGTTTCTCGATGAAAACGGCGTGAAAGCCATCAACGCCTACGACAAGATGGCGCTGCCGGAAAAACCGCTGCTGCTGTTCGAGTTCCACGGCACGCCGGCCAGCGTCGCCGAACAGGCGCAGCTGGTGCAAGACATCGCGGCGGAACACGGCGCCAGCGATTTCGAGTGGGCCAGCCGCCCCGAAGAACGCTCGCGCCTGTGGGCTGCGCGCCACAACGCGTATTTCGCGCTGCTGCAGATGCGCCCCGGCAGCCGCGCCATTTCCACCGATTGCTGCGTGCCGATTTCGCGCCTGGCCGAGTGCATCCTGGCCACCAAGGCCGATTGCGAAGCGCAGGGCCTCGTCTACGCCATCATCGGCCATGTGGGCGACGGCAATTTCCACGTGCAGATGCTGGTCGACCCCGATGATCCGGCCGACATCGCGCGCGCCGAAAAGGTCAACGGCGACATGGTCACGCGCGCCATCGGCATGGACGGCACCTGCACGGGCGAGCACGGCGTGGGCATGCACAAGATGGCCTTCCTCGTGGAGGAGCACGGTGTAGGCGCCATCGACACCATGCGCGCCGTCAAGCACGCGCTGGATCCGAAGAACATCATGAATCCAGGCAAGATCGTCAGGTGGTAATGCGTCAGGCAGGTCAAACGCATGCAGGGGGCGTAGCCTGGCCGGCGGTCCCTTGCTGTCATCGCCTGGCTCTGCTCGCTTGATGGTGTAATGTGGCGCGCCTGGCATTAAGACCACCCCTTTCAGGATCAACGATGAGCATCTCAAAAGCCATTGCCGCCGCTATCTGGATATGCGGCATGGCCTATTATTGCGTCCATACCTTCCCGGACAAGCTGCTTCACGGTGTTGATTTATCGCGCGATTACTGGCTTTTACTGGCACAAATCCTGGCGGCCGCGCTGTTCGCCAGCAAAATCAGCGGATATCCATTCCAGGCGCCGTCGCTGGCCGCCAAAGTGGACGCACAATGTGGCCCCGGCGCCTATGCGAACTTCATCGCCGATGTGTAGCCATTATTGCTGTTTGGCGTCAGCGGTCTTGTGTGCGGATGCAGCCATTTATTTCGACACTATCAGGAACCGGATGGCCGGACACTGTTCCTTGCGGCTGCCATGTTCAGCTGGGAAATCGCCTTCCTTGTTGGCAGAATCATTCTGCAACAGCGCGGGCTATTGATGGAAGTGCGCACAGATACGCGACGGGCACCAGGTCGCTGAGGTCCCCGCTCCTGGGTGGATAGTCAATCCAGTGCCATGCGCATCGGCACGAAGGCGATGCCATCCATCTCCACCTTCGGCCCGGTGGCGACAAAGCCCAGGCGCGCATACAGAGGCAAGGCATACAGGGAGGCGTTCACCGTAAAGCCCGTCGTATTGCCGGCGGCGATGGCAGCGTCACGCGCCGCCTGCCACAGCCGGCGCGCCATGCCGCGCCGGTGCAGCGCGCGCGGCACGAACATGTGGAACAGATGCGTGTTGTCGCGCATGGCCACCACGCCGGCCAGTTCGCCATCGATATGCGCGAGCTGGTAGGCGTAGCGGCTCTGCGACAGATAGCCTTCGATGGCCGGCTGGCGGCAATGCTCGATGAACTTTTCCGCTCCCGCACCGTCCGGGTGCAGGGTCAAAAAAGGCATCAGGTCGTCGATCAGGGCAACGATGGCGGGCGCGTCCGCCACCAGGGCGGGACGCAGAGTCGGTTCGGGCAAGGGTGTCATGCGTAAATCATGCCATGCCGGCATCCTTTTATACAACACTCAGCAAAAATCGCGGCTGCTGGTGCGCAAGCGTCCCAGCAAATGCGACATGTCGACCAGGCGCCTGGCCACCAGGTTGCGCACGATGCCTTCCCTCTGCCACACGCCATACACGCCCAGCAGCGGCGCGCTCAGCACCTCGCGCCGCTGGCTTTCCACCAGGTCTGGCCAGACGATGACGTTCACCGTGCCCGTCTCGTCTTCCAGGGTCATGAAAATGACGCCCTTGGCCGTGCCAGGCCGCTGGCGCACGGTGACGATGCCGCAGGCGCGCGCCACCTGCCCGTTCGTGTAAGTCATCAGCGTGGAGGCGGGCAGGAAGCGCTGCGCCAGCAACTGCGTGCGCAGCAGCGCCAGCGGGTGGCGCCCCAGGGTCAGCCCCTGCGCGCGGTAATCGCTGACGATGGCCTCGCCTTCCGTCGGTGCGGGCAGCGCGGGCAAGTCCTCCTCATGCGTGGTGGAACGCAGCAGGTCCTTGTCCGGCACGGCGCCAGCCGCCTGCCACAGCGCCGCGCGGCGGTGACCGGCCAGCGCATGCAGCGCGTTGCCAGCGGCCAGCACCTGCAAGTCATGGCGATCCAGGCCGCCACGCCGGGCCAGGTCGGCCACGTCCGCAAAGGCGGCGATGGCGCGCGCATCCTCGATGCGCCGGGCGGCCTCTGCGCGCATGCCGAACAGGCTGTTCAAGCCCAGGCGCACGGCGGGCGCGGCGCCCTGCCCCCCCGCCGCTTCCAGCGTTGCCTCCCAGCCGCTGACAGCCACGTCGACGGGCTGCACTCGCACGCCATGCCGGCGCGCATCCTGCACCAGTTGCGAGGGGCTGTAAAAGCCCATGGGCTGGCTATTGAGCAAGGCACACAGGAAAGCGGCCGGTTCGTGGCATTTCAGCCAGGAACTGGCATACGTCAGCAGGGCGAAACTGGCCGCGTGCGACTCGGGAAAACCGTATTCGCCAAAGCCCTCGATCTGGCTGAAGATGGCTTCCGCGAACTTTCGCTCATACTGATTTTTGACCATCGTTTCGACGATGCGTTCCTTGTAATTGTTCATGCCGCCCTTGCGTTTCCAGGCCGCCATGGCGCGCCGCAACTGGTCCGCCTCGCCCGGCGTGAAATCGGCGGCGATGATGGCCACCTGCATCACCTGCTCCTGGAAGATCGGGATGCCCAGGGTGCGCCCCAGGGCCTTTTCCAGGCCCTTCGGATAGTCGACCGGCTCCTTTTTCTGGCGCCGCTGCAGATACGGATGCACCATGCCGCCCTGGATGGGGCCGGGACGCACCAGCGCCACCTCGATGACGAGGTCGTAGAATTCACGGGGCCGCAGGCGGGGCAGCATGCTCATCTGCGCGCGCGACTCGATCTGGAACACGCCGATGGTGTCGGCCAGGCACATCATGTCGTAGGTGGCCGGGTCTTCGCGGGGAATATCCTGCAGGCGGAATTCCTCGCCGCGCCGCGCCCCCACCAGCTCCAGGGCGCGACGCAGGGCCGACAGCATGCCCAGCGCCAGCACATCGACCTTCATCAAGCCCAGTTCCTCGAGGTCATTCTTGTCCCACTCGATGACGCTGCGCTCGGCCATGGTGGCGTTTTCTATCGGCACCAGGCGCGACAATTTTCCATGCGCAATGACGAAGCCGCCCGGATGCTGGGACAAGTGGCGGGGAAATCCCAGCAATTGCTGCGCCAGGCCGGCCCACTGCTGCGACAATTCCGCCTCCGGGTCGAGTCCGCATTCGGCCAGGCGGTCCAGCAGGTCGCGCTTGCCGTCGAACCAGCGATGCGCCTTGGACACTTTTTCCACGATGGCCAGGTCGATCCCCAGCGCCCTGCCGCTGTCGCGCAAGGCGCTCTTCGGCCGGTAGCTGATCACCACGGCCGCCAGCGCGGCCCGCTCGCGGCCATATTTGCCGTAGATATATTGAATGACCTCTTCGCGCCGCTGGTGCTCGAAATCGACGTCGATATCGGGCGGTTCATTACGCTCGCGCGACATGAAACGCCCGACCAGTGAATTGCCGCGTGCCGGGTCCACTTCCGTGATGTGCAGGCAATAGCAGACGGCCGAATTGGCGGCCGAGCCCCTGCCCTGACACAGGATGGTTTGCGTGCGCGCAAAGCGCACGATGTCGTACACGGTCAAAAAGTAGGCTTCATACGACAGCTCGGCGATCAGCGCCAGCTCTTGCTCGATCTGCTCCTGCACGTTGGCAGGTATGCCCAGCGGAAAGCGCAGGCGCGCGCCCGCATACGTTTCCTGACGCAAATAAGTCGCTGGTGTATGGCCGCGCGGCACCAGTTCGTCGGGATAGTCATAACGCAGGCTGTCGAGCGAAAATGTGCACATGTCGGCGATGCGCACGGTTTCCGCCAGCGCCTGCGGCGGATACACATTGGCCAGGCGCAAGCGCGCACGCAGATGCTGTTCCGCGTTCTGCGCCAGCGCATAGCCGCATTCGCCCACGGGCTTGCCCACGCGAATCGCGCACAGCGTATCGAGCAAGGGCTTGCGCGAGCGCACATGCATGCACACGTGGCCCACGGCTGCCACGGGCAAGCCCAGCGCCTGCGCCGCTTCCTGCACGGCAAGACGGTGCGCGTCGTCCTGCGCCCGCTGCAGCAAGTTCAAGCCCACCCAGCTGCGTTCGCGGCCAAAGGTGGACGCCATCCACGCCCCCTGCGCGTGCACGGTTTCCGGCTGCGCCGGATAGCTGGGCAGCAAGATCATCAGGCAGCCGGGCAGCCCCCGCAAATGGACAAATTCGGCCGACGGTGCGGTGAAATCCTCGGGCGTCAGCAGATAGCGCCCCTTGGCCGCCCGCGTGCGCGCCATGGTGATCAATTCCGACAGGTTGCCATAGCCTTCGGGGTCCCGCACCAGCGCCAGCAAGGACAGGGCCGGGCTGCCGTCAGCCTGCGTCAGGTGAAAATGCGCGCCTATGATCAGGGGAAAATCGGCCCGCTTGGCCGTCGCATGGGCGCGCACGACGCCGGCCAGCGAACACTCGTCCGTGATGGCCAGCGCGTGGTAGCCGAGCTGCACGGCGCGCGCCACCAGCTCCTGTGCATGCGAGGCGCCATGCAGGAAGCTGAAATTGCTCAGGCAGTACAACTCAGCATACTCGGGTAAGGCTGCGCCCCCCATGATCTACCTCAATAACTGTATATAAACACAGTATATTATACTCATCTTGAGTGGGACTTCTCAGTTATGCTGACGTTTTACCTTGCGCATCGCTCACCATGAACGTTCACCTTTTAAAATGTTTCGGTGCCGAACCCGGCGGCGGCAATGCGGCGCTGGTCGTGGAAAACGACGACAGCGGCGAAACCGGGCGCCAGCGCTTTGCCCGCGAGCGCAATGTGAGCGCCTGCGTCTTCATCGACCGCCAGGCCGATGGCGGCATCGTGCTCGACTATTTCTATCCGCACACGCGCAGTCCCCTGTGCCTGCACGCCACCCTGGCAGCCAGCCACGTCTTGCTGACGGCGCCTGGCGCGCCGGCGACATTGACGGTCACGACCGCCATGCGCGGACAAGCCTTGCACCTGCTGCGCAGCGCGCAGGGATTGTTCATCGGCCTGGCGCCCCAGCCTGCCCACGCCGTCGCCATCGAGCGCTATGTGCCGTCGGAACTGATGGGCCAGCACATGCACCTGGCGTCACCGCCCGTGATCGCTTCCGTGGGCAGTCCGAAGCTGCTGCTGGAAGTGGCCGACCGCACCACCCTGCGCGCCTTGCGGCCGAACCTGGAATTGATCGCCGACTGGAGCGCCCTGCATAAGGTCAGCGGCTGCTATGCGTATTGCCGCACGGGCGAAGGCGAATACGAAGGGCGCAATTTCAACCACCTCGATCCGGCGCTGGAAGACAGCGCCACGGGCGTGGCGGCAGGGGCGCTGGCAGCGCACTTGCAGCAGTCGCTGCGCCTGCATCAGGGCCACCTGACGCAGCAGCCGTGCCTGATCCAGGTGCAATACAGCGCGCATGAAATCCGGGTGGGCGGCATGGTGCAACGCAGCACCTGAATGGGGCATGCCGCACCAGCGCAAGGCAGGCAAAGCATTGAGCAAAAGATAATCAACCAGGAAACAACAGTTACTAGCAATTTGTAATAACAAAACAAAGTATCGCTGGTGAGTCTTGAAATGTTGGCACTAGAATCGAGTGAGCAATAACATCAACCATCGACCTGGAGATACTGCGTGCCGACCCTCACCACCTTGCATAAAGCAGTCCTCATCAGTCTGTACGGCAGCGCCGCCCTGGCCGCCTTCAGTCCCGCCGCCATGGCCCAGAACACGGAAGCGGCTGCCACGGATGGCCCCGTGCAAACAGTCAGCGTGGTCGGCTCGCGCCGGGTCGCCAGTTCCGCCACGGACACCATGGTGCCGGTCGATATCATCCCCATTTCCAGGGTGGCGGAGCAAGGCGGACAATTTGATCTGGCGCAATCGCTGCAATACATTTCGCCTTCGTTCAACTCCACGCGCCAGACGGGCGCCGACGGGGCCGACCTCATCGATTCGGCCGCCCTGCGCGGACTCGGCTCCGACCAGACGCTGGTGCTGGTGAACGGCAAGCGGCGCCACACGACGGCCCTCGTCAACCTGTTCGGCGCGCGCAACCGCGGCAACACGGGCACGGACATGAATGCGATTCCCTTGCTGGCAATCAAGAATGTGCAAGTGCTGCGCGACGGCGCCGCCGCCCAGTACGGCTCGGACGCCATTGCCGGCGTGATCGATATCGAACTGAAGAAAAGCCTGGGCTGCGAAGCGGTGGCCGGCTACAGCCAGTACTCGGCCGGCGATGGCAAGAACTACATGACGTCCGCCTACTGCGGCATCGCCCTCGGCGACAAGGGCACGATTGCCATCACGGGCGAATACCTGGACCGGGGCCGCTCGAACCGCGCCGATGCGGACAGCATGCGCATCATCGGCGACACCAAGTCCAGGAACAAAACCCTGTACGTGAATGGCGACTATGCCACCAGCACCACGGGAAAACTGTACTTCACTGCGGGCGCGCAGACGCGCGACGCGTCGAGCGCCGCGTTTGGCCGCGGCGGCATCGGCAGCGACGACATCCCGTCGCGCAATTCGGCCGCCATGTATCCGGACGGCTTCGTGCCTTTCATCAATGGCAAGATCGACGACCAGTACGCCACCATCGGCCACCGCAGCCAGATCGGCGAATGGCATGCGGATTTCTCGCAAACCTATGGCTACAACAAGATGCGCTACGACATCAGCCATACGCTCAACGCATCCATCGCCAACCGCGACTTGCTGGCCGGCGGCAAGGGCGTGAGCGCCAGCAACTTTGACGCGGGCGGTTTCTCGTTCCAGCAGCTGACCAGCAACGCCGACTTCAGCCGCTATTACGACACGGTGATGCGCGGCATGAACGTGGCCTTCGGCGCCGAATACCGCAGCGAGGAATACAAGATCATGGCCGGCGAAGAAGCTTCCTACATCGACGCCGACGGCGTGGGCGTGGGCGGCAACGCGGGCAGCCAGGGCTTCCCCGGCTTCCAGCCCGGCGACGCCACCAAGGCCAGGCGCCACAGCATCGCCGCGTATGGCGACGTGGAACTGGACTGGACGGAGCGCCTGAAAACCCAGGCCGCCCTGCGCTACGAGAAATTCAGCGATTTCGGTTCCACCGTGACGGGCAAGCTGGCCGCCAGCTATAAGGTGGCGCCCGAGGTGCTGCTGCGCGGCTCGGCCAGCACGGGCTTCCGCGCGCCGTCCCTGCAGCAAGTGTATTTCTCGTCCACCTTCACCGACTTCATCGGCGGCGTTCCCACCGACGTGGTGCTGGCGCCCAATGGCGGCGCCGTCGCCAACGCGGCCGGCATCCCGAAGCTGAAGGAGGAAAAATCCAGCAGCTTCACCTTCGGCGCCACCTGGACGCCGACGCAAGCCATCTCCGTGACGGCCGACCTGTACAACATCAAGATCAAGGACCGCATCGTGCTGTCGGGCCGCTTCAATGCCGACAACTACCCTGACCTGGCGGCGCGCCTGGCCTTGCTGGGCGTGGGCGAGGCGCAATTTTTCGTCAACTCCATCGACACGCGCACACGGGGACTGGACCTGACGGCCTCGCACAAGGGCGAACTGGCCGGCAACCGCCTGAACAGCTTCCTGGCCCTCAACCTGAGCAAGACGGAAGTGACGAAGGTCAAGACGCCCGACTCGCTGAAAGGCTACGAAGACGTGCTGCTGTCCGAACGCGAGCGCCTGTTCATCGAACAGGGCGGCCCGCGCGCGAAAGCCACCCTGGGCTTCGACTACATCACGGGCAAGCTGGAATCGGACTTGCGCATCATCTACTTCGGCCCGCAAACCCTGGGCACCTTCAGCGGCACGGCCGAAGGCGTGCCGAACGCGCGCTACCAGGCCAAGACCTCGGCCGACCTGAGCTTTACCTACAGCATCAACAAGAACACCAAGCTGACGTTTGGCGGCAACAACATCTTCAACGTCAAGCCGACCACGCAGAACGCCGACGAGACGGACAACGGTTTCAAGTACGACAGCGTGCAGTTCGGCCTGAATGGCGCATCGTACTTCGGGCGGCTGTGGGTGAAGTTCTGATCCCGCGATGCGCGTGACAACAGCGGCTGCGCCAGTGTGGGCAGCCGCTGTTTTTTGTCGCTGTCATCGATACGAGTGATTAATGGCGGCTTTCACCTGTGGATGCAATCGTGCGTTGGGGGCCGGCGCGACGCCAGATCAGACCGTGAAGGGTGTCAGCAGCGCTGCCATGCCATTGACGCTATCATCTATGTTCACAGGCAAAACCGCCGACAAGATTGATTATTTATTTAATACTTATTATTAATAATGAAAAAGATCGCCGTTATCGCCATTTTTGCTGCTACGTTCACGTCGATAGCTCAGGGAGCCGGCCGGCCGGAAGGGCTACCTGGCCAATCCGGCACACCTGCTGTGACCATTGAAAATGCATTTTCCCCTGATAGTGGAGCAGAGGAATTGGTTCTCAAGGTCATCAATACATCCGTTTCCAAAATCAGACTCGCCGCGTACTCCTTCAACTCTCGCCAGATAGCAGAAGCGTTGCTGAACGCTAAGAAACGAGGAGTCGATGTCCAGGTACTTGTTGATGCCCGGCGAAACCAGCGAAAGAACAGCATTGCGGTCCTCGACCTGCTATTCAAGGCTGGCATTCCAACGAAAACTATTTCAGTTTATGCCATGCATCATGATAAATACATCGTTGCTGATGATGTGTCCGTTCAAAATGGGAGTTTCAACTACAGCAGGGATGCCGCCACGTCAAATAGCGAAAATGTCGTTGTCGTATGGAACAGCCCAGAATTGGCGAAATCGTTCCTGCTCCACTGGCAAAATCGATGGGACAAGGGTATCGACTATCGATACGTGGCAGAAAAAAGAGACGCCGGCGCCCGTTGAAACCATCGTTTCACCATCCTGCAATCCATCTACGATGAAACCTGAACGGCCACATGGTGAGATGTCATGACTATGCCCACACTGGAATTCTGGTTCGATTTCGGCAGCAACTACAGCTACCTGAGCGCCATGCGCATCGAGGCGCTGGCGCGTGAGCAGAACGTTGACGTCGTCTGGAAGCCTTTCCTGCTGGGCGTCGTCTTCAAGGCCCTGGGATGGGAAACGTCGCCCTTCGTTGTGCAAAAAATCAAGGGCGACTACATGTGGCGCGACATGGCGCGCCTATGCGAGAAATATGGCTTGCCGTGGCGCCAGCCCGGCACCTTCCCCCGCACCGCCCTGCTGCCCATGCGCGTGGCCCTCGTCGGTGCCGACCAGGGCTGGATCGCGCCGTTTGCGCAGCGCATGATGACGATGAATTTTGCCGCGGACCGCGAGATCGACAACGTCGAAGCGGTCAGCGAGGCATTAACGGAACTGGGGCTGGACGCACCGGCCATCCTGGCGCGGGCTTTGACACAGGACAACAAGCTGCGCCTGCGCCGCCAGACTGGTCAGGCGCAGGCGCTGAAGCTGTTTGGCGCGCCCAGCTTCATCAGCGCGGGCGAGCTATTCTGGGGCAATGACCGGCTCGAGGATGCGCTGGCGCACGCGGCGGCCGCCTGCCGTTAAACTCAGCTCGCCGCCAGCGCCGCGATCTCTTTCTGCATGTTTTCAATGGCCCGCTCGTTGTACTGGCTGGCGAAATACGCATCGCCAAACAGCTGCCCCGCCTGCGCCTTGCCGCTTAAATGCTGCAGGGCCAAGCGCCGTTGCTGCTTGAAGCGCACGGGGTCGACGTGCGCGTATTCGCGGCCGATCGCTTGCGTGTAGGCTTGATAGACTTCGTCGTCCTGGCCCAGGATGGCCAGGTCGGCGCTGAGCATGACATCCTTCAACGCATGCGTAATCGAGGAAGCCTGGAAGTGGTCGGTGGCGCGGATCAGTTGCGCTACATCAGCATTGTCGCCCGCATCGAGGCCGCTGCCCAGCCACAGCTGGGCGCTCGCCTCTTCGCTCGAATACAGCGCGTCTTCATCGTGGCTGTAGACGGCGTCGTGGAACCAGAATGCCTTCTTCACCAGCGCGCTGTCGCGTTTGGCCGCATAGCTGTTGTCGGCCCAGACACGGATCTCGGACAAGCCGTGCACCAGGTGATCGAGGTTGTGATAATGGCGGTCCACGCCGCCATAGGCCTGCGGTCCCGTCAGGTGTGCGAACCAGTGGTCAAACACGGCGATCTCGGCCTCGGCCGCGCTGGAGTAATTCCACAGCGCTTCCCATTCCTTGCGCAGGCAGTCGAGGATCCACGCCTGGTAGGCGGGGCCGGGAACGAATTTCTTCATGGTCCAGTTCCAGCCGACGGGACCTTCCAGCGCCTTGACGAAGCTGGAGCTGACGGAACCGAGGTCGCGCGGCGGCATCACGAAAATGGTCTTGGCGCCCTGCAGCACGTCCACATTCGTTTGCTGGATCAGGTTTTCATAGTCGAAATCGGCTGTCGTGCGGATGCCGCGTATCAGGTAGTCGCAGCCGTGCTTTTTCGCCGCGCGCGCCGTGTAATCCCCTTTGACGATGACCACCTGCACATTCTCCCAGCCGCACTCGCGCGCGCTCTGCTCGATGATGCGCTTGCGGTCCTCGGCGGGAAACTGCGGTTTCTTGGCGGGGTTTTGCGACAGGAAGACGATCACCTCGTCGGCAAGCGAACGCGCCTCGCCGATCACCCACATATGGCCGTTGGTAATGGGGTCGAGTGTTCCTGAAAATCCGATCTTCTTCATGCTGCTTGCTCCCTGATATGGCTGCTGTTGTTGCGCAGACAATATAGATATGGCCAGCATACGTCAATGCACACGGCACAAAAAATCAAAGCTCGAGCAACTGCCATCACACTGTATCGACCATGAAATGTCTCGCCTTGCAGCAACGGTAAAAATAGCGGCAGATTGCTTGCTCAATATTATCAATACAACTTAGAATCATTTTCTTTAATTAAAATACAAGAAATATCATGTATAAATTTATCAGCATGCTTGCTTTGCTATTCGCCACGCAATCGAATATCGCCTATGCGGGGGAACAAAGCGGAAAAGTCCTGAACCTGATCGTTCGGTCCAGCGATGGCATGATCTATTTTGAGATGGAAAATAAGGCCACGGGAAAACCCGCCTGCGCGACCCATTCCTACTGGATCATTGCCGATGAAAAATCGACCACGGGGAAACAGCAAATGGCGATGCTGCTGGCTGCCCGGGTAAGCGGCCAGGTTATCAGCGTGTATGGCACTAATACGTGTACGCGCTGGTCCGATGGCGAAGATGTCTCCGGCATCATATTCTGACGGTACACAGAATATATATATCCGGAATCCGGCATTGAAATAAAAAAGCCTGGAATATCTCATTCCAGGCTTTTTTATTTCAATGCCGCCAGCTTTGCCAGCACCGTTTTCCGGTAATACGGCCGCCTACGATGAAATCACGTTTTCACTGGCCGAAGCGGAAACTCCACGCGCACGCACAGGCCGCCCAGGCGTTCGGACTTGTCCAGCACCAGGCGCGCGCCGTGGCGTTCGGCAATGGCCTTGATGATGGCCAGCCCCAGGCCGCTGCCATTGGCGTCCGTGCCCGGCACGCGGTAGAAACGGCTGAAGACGCGCTCGCGCTCCTCGGGCGGGATGCCGGGGCCGCTGTCTTCCACCGACAGCGTCACGCCGACGGGACTGGCGCGCAAGTCGATGTCGACCGTGCCACCCTGGGGCGTGTACTTGATGGCGTTGTCGACCAGGTTGCGCAGCATGATGTTGAGGGCGTCGGCCTGGCCGGCCACCTTGGCCGGGTCCATGTGGTGCAGGCCCAGGTCGATCTTGCGCGCCTGCGCGATGCCCGCCATGTCGCCCAGCGCCCGCTTGACGACGTCGTTCAAGTCCACCGCCTGCAGCTGGTCGCCGCTGGCGGCGCTCGCTTCCTGGCGCGCCAGCACCAGCAGCTGTTCGACCAGGCGCGTGGCCCGCTCGATGCCGGCGCTCACGCGGGAAATCGCCAGGCTGCGCTTGTCCGCCGATTCGGCCCGCTCCAGGCTCAATACCTGCAGTTTCAGGGCCGCCAGCGGGGTACGCAATTCATGCGCGGCGTCGGCGACGAAATGCTGCTGCGCGTCGAACGCCGTCTTCACGCGCCCGAACAGCAGGTTCAGTTCATGCACGAGCGGCCGCACTTCGTCGGGCAAGCCCGCTTCCGAGACGGGCGACAAGTCGTCCGCCTGGCGCGCCGCCACCTGCTTGCGCACGCGCGAGACGGGCGCCAGCGAACCGCTGACCACCCACCACACGACCAGCATCAAAATCGGCGCCATCAGCGCGATGGGACCCACCGTGCGCAGCGCCAGGCTGCCGGCCATGCGCTTGCGCACGGCCATGTCCTGGGCGATCTGCACGGTCTGGGAACTGGTCTGCACGGAAAAGATGCGGTAAGTGGTGCCGTTGGCCTTCACATTGGAAAAGCCCAGCACGGCGCGCTGCGGCAGTTCCGCGCGCGTGATCGAACGGAACACCTGCACGCCATCCGGCGTCCATACCTGCACCACCATGTCGTTGTTGACGGGATCGGCCGGCAAGGCTTGCGCATGGTTGGCCAGCGGCGCGCCGGAGCGCAGCGACAGGGCCATCTGCTGCATGTGGTAATCGAAGATCTGGTCGGCGTCGTACAGGGCGCTGCGGTAGGCGATCGACGCCTGCGCCAGGGCCGCCATGATGATGGCCGCCAGCAAAAACCACAGCAGACGGCCGCGCAGCGAGTGCGTCACCGTGACCTTCATCCTCATGCCTTGGGCACCATGTAGCCGAGGCCGCGCACGTTCTGGATCAGGTCGCTGCCCAGCTTCTTGCGCAAGCCGTGGATATACACTTCCACGGCATTGCTGTTGACTTCATCCTTCCAGCTGTACAGCTTTTCTTCCAGCTGCGCGCGCGACAGCACGATGCCGGGGCGCGCGATCAGCGCTTCGAGCACGGCCCACTCGCGCGCCGACAGGTTGACGGGATGGCCATCGGCGATCACTTCGCGCGTCAGCGGATTGATGGACACGCCCTGGTGCTCGAAGATCGGTTCCGGCCGTCCCGAGGCGCGCCGCAGCAAGGCGCGTATGCGCGCCAACAACTCATCGAGGTCATACGGCTTCAACACGTAATCGTCGGCGCCCGCGTCGAGTCCCGCGATGCGCTGCTCGACGGCGTCGCGCGCCGTGGCCACGAGCACCGGCGTGTCGAGTTTGCGCAAACGCATCGAACGCAGCACATCGAGACCATCCTTGCGCGGCAAGCCCAGGTCCAGCAGCACCAGGTCATAGGTTTGCGTTTGCAGGGCCGTATCGGCCATGTCGCCATCCTTGACCCAGTCCACCGCGTAATGCTCGGCGCGCAGCAAGTCGAGCACTACCTCGCCGATCATCGTATCGTCTTCCACCAGCAATAGCCGCATGCCCTACTCCTTCATATTCACTGTTTTATCGACCTTGCATCCTGCGCCAGATCAACCGAGGCGCACGGGAATGAAGATCTTATCGGGGCCACGCTGTATCAGCAAGGCCACCGACTTGGCGGACTTGTCGACGACGTCGCGCACCTGCTCGACGGTATTGACGGGACGGCCATTGACCGACAATAGCACGTCGCCCGGCTGCACCCCGGCATTGGCCGCAGCGCCGCCCGCATCTTCCACCAGCAGGCCGGCGCTGATGCCCGCCTCGCGTTTTTCATCCGATTGTAACGGACGCAGGGCCAGGCCCAGTTTCACCTTGCCGGCGGCGCTGTCGCTCTTCGCCACTTCGGCCACCTTGTCGGCCGCGTTGCCCAGCGTGGCCGTCAGGCTGACGATCTTGCCGTCGCGCCAGACATCCATGTTGATCTTGTCGCCTGGCAAGGAAGTGCCCACCAGCGCCGGCAAGTCGGCCGAGGCAACGATGCGCTGGCCATTTACCTTGCGCACCACGTCGCCCGACTTCAGGCCCGCCTTGTCGGCCGGGCTGCCGCGCTCCACGTTGGCGACCAGCGCGCCTTCCGGCGTGGCCAGCTTGAACGAGTCGGCAAAGCCCTGGTTGACTTCCTGCACCGTCACGCCCAGCTTGGCGTGGCTGGCCTTGCCCGTGGCGACGATCTGGTCCTTGATGCGGCTGGCCAGGTCGATCGGAATGGCGAACGACAGGCCCTGGAAGCCGCCCGTCTGGCTGTAGATCTGCGAATTGATGCCGACCACTTCGCCGCGCGTGTTGAACAGCGGACCGCCCGAGTTGCCGGGGTTCACCGCGACGTCGGTCTGGATGAAGGGCACATTGCTGTCGTCAGGCAGGGAACGGCCCTTGGCGCTGACCACGCCGGCCGTCACCGTGCTGTCGAAACCATACGGCGAACCGATGGCCAGCACCCATTCGCCCACTTTCAGGTCGCTCGAATGGCCGAGCGGCACGATGGGCAGGTTGTTGGCGTCGATCTTCAGCACGGCGATATCGGTCTTCGGATCCGTGCCCAGCACCTTGGCGCGGAATTCGCGGCGGTCGTTGAGCTTGACGGTCACTTCGCGCGCATCGCGCACCACGTGGGCATTCGTCATGATGATGCCGTCCGGACTGACGATGAAGCCGGAACCGAGGCCGTGCGTGGGCACGTCGCGGCCGCCGCGCTGTCCCCCTTGCGGGCCCTGGAAGCGACGGAAGAATTCGAAGAAGGGATCGTTGCCGAAGTCGTCGTTGCCAGCCTGGGCCGATGGGTCATACGCGACCTTGGTGCTGCCCGTTACGCTGATGTTCACCACGGCCGGGCTGTTGCGCGCGGCGATCTGGCTAAAGTCCGGCAAGGCCACCAGCGGCGCGGCGGCGACGGGCGCGACAGCGGCAGCCACGGGGGCGGCTGGCGCCGCGGCATTCGCACCGGCATTGTTCTGATGTACGACCATGGCGCCACCGGCGCCCAGCACACCGATCGCGGCCAGCGCGGCTACGGTGCGTTTGATCTTGAGAGATGCGTTATTCGCTTGCTGTTCCATGAATTGCTCCTCATTCAATGAGATTTTGATGTATGCAATATTGGGCCACGAGTCTTAGGCGGTGCTTAACATTTTTCCATTTGGAAACAGGCATTTGCGCCTTTAAGCATGGCTTAATCCTGCGTTCCGCATGCATGGGCAGCTGCACGGAAAAATGTCACAAAGGGGGAATGCTGTCATGGGTGCAGACGCAACACTGGCCGGATAAACCGGCCAGTATTCTACTGCATGGGAGGGCGGAACCCTCCCGCCCGCTCAAGCGCCCGCAGGGGCGCCTGGGTCAGCCTAGGCCGCCTGGCGCTGTTCCAGCGCGCTGACGGTGGCCGTGCTGCCGGCTTCGATCTCGATCTTGCGCGGTTTCAGCGCTTCGGGCACTTCGCGCACCAGGTCGATGGTCAGCATGCCGTTTTCAAACGTGGCGCCCGTGACCTTCACATGGTTGGCCAGCTGGAAGCGCTGTTCGAAATCGCGGGCGGCGATACCGCGGTGCAAGAAGGTGCGCTCGACGCCATCTTTCTGCTTGCGGCCCGTGACGTGCAGCGAATCGCGTTCCGTGATGATATCGATCTCTTCGCGGGAGAAGCCGGCCAATGCCATCACGATCCGGTATTTATCTTCCGACACCAGTTCGATGTTGTACGGTGGATAGCTCGGCTGCGCATCGGCGCGCTGTTCGTTGAGCAGCTGTGCCAGACGGTCGAAGCCAATGGCGGAACGATACAGAGGAGCAAGGTCAAAAGTACGCATGATTAAATATCCTTTCAGTTAAGCGATAAGTATCGCGGACCTCACCATGAGCATCCGCTTGCTACCGATATACGTCCATTCGAGCCCCTTTCAAGGCCTTGAAATCGGCGCAAAACGCCCCAGACGCCCCTGAATTTGTAAGAATTTTTACACGATGCGCAGTAACCCCCAATACATTACGGTGACTTCTGGCTTCCATAACGGGCGCCCTGCGGTGTTGCCCACCGCTGGCCGTACTCGCACCGCGTCGCGGCGGCCGCCTTGCATGGCGTCCGGCTCTGTTTGTCACAATTTCACAAAATTTTCCCGAGGATTACTTATACTGCCCCTTTGCCACCCCAGCCCGCCGCCACATGTCCCGTTCCCTCCTGTGTTTGTCCTTGATCTTCCTCGCTGCCAGTGCGGCCCAGGCCGCCTCACCCGCGCCCATCGTCCTGCATGTGGACGCCAGCAACGTGGCGCAGCAGATTTTCAGCATCCGCGAGAGCATCCCGGCCGCGCCCGGCAAGCTGACCCTGCTCTATCCGCAATGGGTGCCGGGCAACCACGGCCCCAGCGGGCCGCTGAACCAGCTGGCCGGCCTGCGCCTGTCCGCCAACGGCCAGCCCCTGGAATGGCGGCGCGACCCCGTCAACATGTTCGCCTTCCACCTCGACGTGCCACCCGGCGCCACGGCCGTGGAAGCGCAATACCAGTTCCTCTCGCCCGTCGACGCCAGCCAGGGCCGCATCACCATGACAAGCGCCATGCTGGGCGTGCAATGGCATGCGATGACCCTGTATCCGGCCGGACGGGCCGCGCGCGACATCGTCGTGCAGCCCAGCTTGACCCTGCCGGCCGGCTGGGAATTTGCCAGCGCCCTGGAAGTGCGCGCGCGTGCGGCCACGCCGGCCAGCCAGCAAGTCGATTTCGAACCGCTGGATCTCGACACCCTGGTCGACTCACCCGTCTTTGCCGGACGCCATTTCGAGCGCATCGACCTCGATCCGGGCGCCAAAGTCCCCGTGCACCTGAACGTGATGGCCGACAGCGCCGACAGCCTGGAAGCGACACCGCAGCAAGTCGAGAAGCACCGCGCCATGCTGCAGCAAGCCTATAAATTGTTCGCTTCGCGCCATTACCGCCACTATGATTTTTTGCTGGCCTTGAGCGACGAGTTCGGCGGCATCGGCCGCGAGCACCTGCAATCGAGCGAAAACGGCGTCAAGCCCGGCTATTTCAGCGACTGGGACAAGAACGAGGCGGGCCGCGTGCTGCTGCCGCACGAACTCGCGCATTCGTGGAATGGCAAGTTCCGCCGTCCGGGCGGGCAGGACACGCCGGATTTCAACACGCCGCTGCAAAACAGCCTGCTGTGGGTGTATGAAGGCCAGACGCAGTACTGGGGCAATGTGCTGGCGGCCCGCTCCGGCCTGGTGGCGCCGGCCAATATGCGCGACCTGTTCGCGGCGACGGCGGCCCAGTATGACGTGATGCCCGGGCGCAGCTGGCGCGCCATGCAGGACACGACCAACGATCCCATCATCAATGGCCGCCGTCCCATCGGCTGGGGCAGCTGGCAGCGCGATGAAGATTACTACATGGAAGGGGCGCTGGTGTGGCTCGACGTCGACACCACCATCCGCGAACTGTCGGGCGAACGCCGTTCGCTCGACGATTTCGCGCGCGCCTTCTTCGGCGTGCAGGATGGCAGCACCACGCCCCTGCCCTACACCTTCGACGACGTGGTGGCGGCCCTGAACGCCGTGCAGCCGCACGACTGGGCACGTTTTCTGCGCAGCCGCCTGGACGGCCATGGCCCCGGCGCGCCGCTCGACGGCCTGGCCCGCGCCGGCTGGAAACTGGTCTACCGCGACACGCCGACACCGTTCATGAAAGCGACGGAAGAGCGCGGCAAGAGCACGGACCTGACGTATTCGCTGGGTTTGAGCGTCGACAAGGAGGGCAAGATCGGCAAGCTGCTGTGGGACGGCCCCGCCTTCCAGGCCGGCCTGTCGGGCAACACGACCTTGCTGGCCGTGAATGGCACGGCGTACACGCCCAAGCTCCTGAAGGCGGCGATCCAGGCGGCCAGGGAGGGCAAGCAGCCGATCAACTTGCTGGTCAGGAAGGGCAAGCAATTCCAGACGGTGGCGCTCGACTACCATGGCGGCCTGAAGTATCCGCAACTGGAGCGCATCGCCGGCACGCGCGACCGCCTGTCGGCCATCCTGCAGGCGCGCTGAAGTGCTCGCGGGCATGGGGATTTTGCGTGGCGCCCCCTCTGCGGGGCCGGCTTTTGGTGTATGCTGGCGGCATGAACAATGACACCGACATCCAGCTCAGCGGCCCCTTCAAGGCCACCGACGGCTCCGGCCGTGCCCACGACATCAAGGCCATCCGCATCTTCGACGAAGGCTACGGCATCATCGACGTCTACGTCGATTTTTCCGCCCCGCTCGAAGCGGGCGCCTACAAGGACAAGACCCTGGTCGGCCACATCCTGGCCCGCTTGCGCAGCCTCGGCTACGTGGGCCCCGACTTCGGCCATGGCGACCTGGGCCTGCAAGACAAGAAACTGATCGTTCTGGAAGCGCCGGAAGAGTTTTCGGCCTTTGCGGCCAGCAAGGGCTGGAAAGATCTTTCCGCCGAGTTCGACGAGGACTGAGCGCCCGCAAAAGGCCCATGGCCTTGTTGCCTTGCCCTGGGCACTTTTCAGGCACCCAGCTTATCCGACCGGTTCCGCCATCTGCGCCGTATCTGCCCTGTGCCGTTACGGCGTTTTTCATGCGAAAGACTTCATGCTCCGTTTCAGCATTGCCGCCATCGCCGTCCTGTCCACCGCCATCCTGGCCTTTTATGCGGGCGTCTTCCAGACTGCGTTCCACAGCAATATGTGCTATTCCGCCATCATCAGCGAACTGGGGCAACAGGCGCAAGCGGCGGCGGCAACGCAAGATCCCGCCGCCATGGAGCGGTACGCCAGGAAGCTGCAATCCTTGCCCCTGCATGGCTATGAATCGGATTGCCATGCGATCAGCGCCGCGCTGGCGCGGCCGGATGCCTGATCACTGCGGCTGCAGGTAGCGCGCGCTCCAGGCGGCGATGACATTAGCGACATACGCCGCATCATTGCGCCCCGTCAATAAATGATCGGCGTCGTCGAGCGAGACGAAGCTTTTCGGGTGTTTCGCTGCCGTAAAAATATCCATCGCGTTCGACAGGCTCACCGTCGTGTCGTTCGGCGCGTGCATCACCAGCAGGGCGCGGCGCAAGCCGGCGATGTGGTCTTTTAAACTGTGGCTGCCCGCGTCGTCGACGAATTGCTGGCGGATGCGAAACGGTCGCCCTTCCAGCTGCACCAGCGCTTCGCCCTCGGCGGCGATTTTCTCCAGGTGATCGCTGAACATGCGCGTCACGTAGGCGGGCGTGCTCGGCGCGGCCAGGGTCACCACGGCCGTTGCTTCCGGCACTTGCGCGGCGGCGGCCAGCACGGCCGCGCCGCCCAGGCTATGGCCGATCAGCAATTGCGGTGCCGCGTGCCTGGCGCGCAGGAAATCGGCAGCCACCACCAGGTCATCCACATTCGATGAAAAATTGGTGGCGGCGAACTCGCCTTCGCTGGCGCCCAGCCCCGTGAAATCGAAGCGCAGCACGGCGATGCCGTGTTCCGTCAAACCCTGCGCGATGCGCCGCGCGGCCAGCACGTCCTTACCGCACGTGAAGCAGTGGGCGAACAGCGCGTAGGCGCGGATGGCGCCATCGGGCGCATCGAGCCGCGCCGCCAGCACATGGCCGTGCGCGCCGGGAAAATCTTGCCGGGTGGATTTCATTGTCTCAGATCAAAGCTGCCGGGCATGCCGGCCGATGGCGCATTGTAGCGCCGCCCGGCCAGCGGCGCAGGCGGCCAGAATTAATCGCGTTTGGGTATATCGAGGCCCCTGGCGACGGCCGGACGGGCAAGGAAGGCGTCGAGCACGCGCTGCACGTTCGGGAAATTGTCGATGCCGACCAGCTCGCCGGCGCCATAGAAGCCCACCAGGCAGCGCACCCACGGGAAGATGGCGATGTCGGCGATCGTGTACTGCCCGCCCATGATCCAGTCGCGGCCCTGCAGGCGCTGCTCGAGCACGCCCAGCAGGCGCTTCGATTCGCCGATGTAGCGCTCCAGCGGGCGCTTGTCTGCGTAATCCTTGCCGGCGAACTTGTGGAAGAAGCCCACCTGGCCGAACATGGGGCCGATACCGCCCATCTGGAACATCAGCCACTGCATGGTTTCATAGCGCAAGCCCGCGTCCTGCGGCAGGAACTGGCCCGTCTTCTCGGCCAGGTACAGCAGGATGGCGCCCGACTCGAACAGCGCCAGCGGCTTGCCATCGGGCCCCTGCGGGTCGAGGATGGCGGGAATCTTGTTGTTCGGATTGAGCGACAGGAAGGCGGGCGACAGCTGGTCGTTCTGCTCGAAACTGACCAGGTGCGGCTCGTACGCCAGGCCTAGCTCTTCCAGCAGGATCGACACCTTGATGCCGTTCGGCGTCGGCAGCGAATACAGCTGCAGACGCTCGGGATGCTGGGCAGGCCATTTCTTGGTGATGGGAAAGTCGGAAAGCTGTGACATGGAAATCCTTTATTGATATGAAAGACGCGACGCCGGGCAGCCAGTATAGCCAAGCATGGCCATTTCAGCAGGGCAGCGCATGCGGCGGCTTGCCCTGCCTGCGCCGCGCCCCCCGCTCAGCCAAACAAGCCATGCAGGAACCAGCGCGGTGCGGCATCTTCGCCGCCGCCGGCGATGCGTTCGCGGTAGACCCAGTAATGGGCGTGGTCGCGTCCTTCCGCGATGAAATAATCGCGCGCCTGCGACTGCCCCCACCAGCCCGCCTCGATGCGTTCGGCCACGGAGACCATTTTCAGCGGTGAACCATAGAATGGCCGGTGCTCGCGCATCAGCAGGGCGATGGGCTGGGCCAGCAGCCAGCCGGGACGGGGCATGCCGGACAAGCCGGGCGGCAAGTCCGGCACCGCGCTTCTTGCAATGGGCTTGGCCGGCAGCGGCAGCCACTGATTGGCTGCCTCGGGGCGGTAATCGGCGCGCGGTGATGCCTGCAAGACATTTTCTGCGCCCAGGCGCGCCACCAGCAATTCCATCAGGCGCTGGCGCTCCTGCGGCGTGCCGCCCGGCTCGGGAAACAGGGTGGCGCTGGGCGGCGCCATCGGCTGCACTTGCAGCGCCTCCAGGGTCAGGCCGATCACGGGCGCATCCAGTACCAGCTGCGCCAGGCGCTCCTTGAGCAAGCGCAACAAATGCTCGTCGCGCCAGACGGCCTCGCCCAGGGCCAGCTCGATGACGGTGGGCGGGCGCGCCACCCGGCCCCGCTCGTGCGCCAGCAGCAGCGCGATGCGTTCGACGGCGAATTGCCGCGCGCATAGCCAGCCCGTCATTTGCTGCAGCAGGCGGCGCGCGCCGAACAGCAGCGCGTCCGCGTGTTCCACGCGGTCGAACAACTCCAGACTGGCGCGAAACGTGGGCGGCGCTTCCAGCCAGACGAACAGTTCCGTGCCGTGTCCATGCGCATCGTCGAGCATATCGAGCAGGGCCGCGCCGCAGCGGCGCTGCAGGCCGGGCCGGGGCAACTGGCGCAACTGCCCCAGGGTGCGGCAGCCGATGCCGTCCAGCCAGTCGAGCCAGGGGCGCGCGGGCGGCAGCCAGGCGCACGGCAGGCGGTCGAGGCGGCGCACGAGGCTCTCCATGCCCAGCACCCGGCCCCGGCGCGTACCGGCGCGCGCCAGCAGCCAGGCGCCGCGCGCCGTGGGCGCGCACGATAGCTGGGCCGTGTAGCCGAGCGCGCGCAAGCTGGCCGCGATCTGCCGGCACAGGGCGCGCACGCCGCCAAACAGGCGCAGGCTGGCGCCCGCGTCGACCAGCAGGGTCGCTTCCTCGCCCTGCGCCACCAGCGGCGAATATTGCAGCAGCGCCAACGCCACCTCTTGCAGGGCCAGCGCTTCCCGTTCGGGCGAGCGTTCGTGCAGGCGCGCCTGCGGCGCCAGCATCAGCGCGCCCGCGCGGCGCATGCCGGGCCGGATGCCGGCGGCCCGCGCCAGCGGCGACACGGCCATCACTTGCTCCTGCTCCAGCACCACGCCGAGAATGTCAGCCGACCAGCGCGGACAAAACACTTCGAGCGGGAGCCGGGACAGGCAAAGGCCGATCCAGAGTCGCATGGCGTAGCAGTACAGAAGGAGGTTGCAGGGGCAGGAACAGCGGCGCATCGCGCTGCGGTCCCCGGCGTTTGATGAAGCCGATCTCGATGCCGCCGGCGGCCGGCCGCACGGACAGGCGCAACGGCGCCGGCGACGCATCCTGCGCGCCATGCAGCGGGCGCAACATGCAGAACAGGGTATGGCCGCCTTGCGCCGCCAGGTGCAGCCGGCGCAGGCTGTCGCCGCGCACGTGCGTCTGCCAGAACAGCAGGGCGCCGCAACTGCCGCTGCGCAAGATGTTTTCCGCCGCCCACAAGGCATCCTTGCTGCCGGCGCTGCGCAGCCACAGCAGTTGCGACGGCGCCAGGCCTTGCGCGGCCAGGGCCAGCGCCTGCGGCGGATGGGGCGGCTGCAACAGCACGATGGGCAGATCACGCAACTGGGCCAGCGCGGGCGCCAGCAGGCGCAATTCGCCGCTGCCCGGCTGCTGCACCAATAAATCGATCAGGCTGCCGCCAGGCCAGCCGCCGCCGGGCAGCTGCGCGGACAGCGCGGCAAAGCCCGTGTCCAGGCAGCGCGTGGCCGCCTGTCCCAGCTGCGAGGCGCGCCACAGGGACGGGTGCAAGGCTTCCGGCGACGCCATCAATTCGGAATGTTGCATGATTTAATATGAAGAAAGAGGAAGATGAATACTGTATGCATATACAGTACTATCCAGCCCCGCTTTTGGCAAGGCTTATCTGCGCATTGCCGCTGCCTAGGCCGCTCCGCCACGTCCGAAAAAACCCGTTCTGGGCATCGATTGCTGTACCATAAGCACTCTCCTTACCGTCTGGCAACGTACCAGTCGGCATCCTCCGTCCATAAGGAAACTCATTTGACCACCATCCAACTCATCAGCGCGATCGTCTTCGGCCTTGCGCTCATCCACACCTTCGCCGCCAAGTCGTTTGAAACCTTGGCAAACCGCCATCCGCGCCATGCGGGCTTGCTGCACCTGCTGGGCGAAGTAGAAGTTGTGTTCGGCTTCTGGGCCTTCATCTTGATCATCATCATGGCCTTTGTCTCGGGCGGCGATGCGGCCATCGAATATGCCGAGTCGCGCCAGTACACGGAGCCACTGTTCGTCTTTGTCGTCATGGTGGTGGCCGCCTCGCGCCCCGTGCTCGACGCCGTGCAGCGCCTGCTGAAAGGAGTGGCGCGCGTGATGCCGCTGCGTACGGAACTGGCCCTCGTCTGGCTGGGCCTGGCCCTCGTGCCCCTGACGGGCTCGATGATCACGGAACCGGCCGCCATGACCCTGGCCGCGCTGATGCTGGCGCCGCAAATCTTTCGCCCGGGCATCCCTGAATGGCTGAAATACGGCGCCCTGGGTGTGCTCTTCGTCAACGTTTCCATCGGCGGCACCTTGACCTCGTACGCGGCGCCGCCCGTGCTGATGGTCGCCACCACCTGGAACTGGGACAGCGCCTTCATGGCCAGCCATTTCGGCTGGAAAGCGGCCATCGCCGTGCTGGTCAACGCCACGGGCGTGAGCATCCTGCTGCGCAAATACCTGCATAGCAACACGTCCGACATCAAGCCGAAATCCGGTGAAGTGGAAGCGCCGAAAGTGCCGCTGGCCATCAGCCTCGTGCACATGATCGTGCTCGCTGGCGTGGTGGCGCTGGCGCACCATCCGGTGCTGTTCATCGGCCTGTTCCTGTTCTTCCTCGGCTTCGTGCAGGCCTATGAGCGCTATCAAAGCCCGCTGATCCTGAAGGAAGGTTTATTGGTCGGCTTCTTCCTCGGCGGCCTGGTGGTGCTGGGCGGCATGCAGCAATGGTGGCTGCAGCCCATCGTTTCCAGCCTGAAACCGCTGGCCCTGTTCTTCGGCGCCCTCGGTTTGACGGCGATCACCGACAATGCCGCCCTGACCTACCTCGGTTCGCTGATCGTCGGCATGACGGACGAAGCGAAATACATGCTGGTGGCAGGCGCCGTGGCCGGCGGCGGCCTGACCGTCATCGCCAATGCGCCGAACCCGGCTGGCGTGGCCCTGCTGCGCCGCGGCTTCAAGGATGAATCGATCGGCGCCGTCGGCCTGCTGGCCGGCGCCCTGCTGCCAACGGCCGTGGCGGCCCTCGCCTTCCTGGCCCTGTAAGTTTCGTCAAGGGGCGGCCGCCAGCCGCCCCTGTTCCCCGCTGTTTCCTTCCGCTGTTTCCTTCCGCAGTTTCCCTCCTCAGTTTCCCTCATATACGAGGAAGTGCAGGCGGTCGTAGAACAGGCTGTACGCATAGTCGAACGTGCCCACGCTGCGAAAGCCCTTGTGCAGGTACACTTGCAAGGCTTCGCTCTTTTCCCACACCGTCAGGGTGATCCGCGCGCAGCCCTTGCGGCCGGCCAGGTCGCGGATTTCATTGAACATCTGCTTGAACAAGCCCTGCCCCCGGTATTTCTCGTCGATGGCCAGGCTGCTGACGAAGCAATCGTCGGCGCGCGCATGCGCGAGCACGAATTCGTCATAGGCGTCATCGAGCGCCTTCATGTCATCGCGGTAATACGAGACGGCGCCGCAGGCCTGGAACTCGGCCATCGTCGCGGCCGTGAAAAAGCCGATGAAGCGCTCGTCCTCGTCGTGCAAGCCATGGATATGCGCCAGGTAGGGCTCGATATTCTGCCGCCGCTGCAGTTCGACGAATTGCAGATTCAATTTATTGCCGAACGAGCAGTACTCGAGATAGCTGGTGGCGAACAGCAATTTCGCCATGCGGTTCTTCGCTTCGTCGCCCAGCAGTTCGCCGGGTACCAGCCTGAGCGGGGCATGCGACAGCAAGCCCGCCTGGCCCTCGTCTTCGGCCATGGTGGCATCGTTGGCTGCCGGCATGCCGCTGCCGTGGCGGCCCACGGTGGGACGCCAGAAGGCGCCTGCGGCGATATGCATGGAACGGTGGGCCACCAGGTAGCGGCAAAAGATGGCATTCACGCGGTCCAGCTGCGGATCGTCCGACAGCACAGAGTAATAGTGGAAATGATCGATTTCCGCCCGCAATTGGGCAGCATACGCCATGCGCGGCACTTCCTCGATGTCGAACACATCGACGACATTGACCAGGCTCAAAGGATCATCGAGTTGCCAGTCGATATCGTCCAGTCCGGCGATGCAGCGCACATACGCGCGCCGCTCTTCCGCGCTGAGGGGAATGTGCATGTCCGTGATGATGTCGTCGAGCAAGCGCATGCCGCGGATGCCGCCCACGACGCTTTCGCGCACGCCGTCGTACAGCACGCAATAGCGTTGGTAGAACTCGGCATGACTGAGCAGGGTCCGGCCCAGATGCTGCTTCCATTCGGCATAGAACTGGCCAAACAGCCGCGCTTCGAATTGCGGGCAGGAACGGGGAATCTGCTGGTCGATGCCCGCATAGGCGCGATTCACATTGCGCTGGATCGAGCGCAGTGCCGCATCATTGCGCTTGGCGATCAGCATGCCGGTTTCATCGAGAAACAGATTCATCCAGCTCACATGATGGCGCGTGTCCCCAGCGTCGCCGTTATTGCGCTGGAAATAATCGGGCACTTCCGGCTTCATCAGGAAGATCGTCGCCGGATTGTGCGGGATGGTGTCGACATCCATATAGATGCCGCCGTATTCGCACATGATAAGGATGCGGAAATAATCGGACAGGGTGGCGAAATAGCGCTGCGCATGCAGGGTGTCGAGCAAGTCGAAGCGTTCCGGCGCGAAATCCAGCGCCAGCGCGCGCAGCGAGTTGATATGCAGGGTCGTGCCGCCGAAGGCGTAGCGGCCGACCGTGTAGCGCCCGGCCCCGCCCGTCGGGCTGAAGCGCTCGTCGTTGCGCAACTGCCCCGCATCCCACACCCACAGGATGGAGACATACGGCGCGCCGCCATTGTGGCGCACCTCGTCGAGCGCCGCGCCCCACTGCTGTATCGCCTCGGCCGCGATGGCCGGCAATTGCCCGCCCATCCAGATGCGGTGCAGGTAGCGCTCGTCGTCGCCGAGCGCGCGCGTGGGGATGCAGCTCAGCGATGAACAGCTTGCCGCATTGAAATGCGTAAAATTGGCGCCGATGAAACTGCGCAGGGCGGCAATGCCGGCCTGGTGTTCCTCGGCCATCTGCGCGCTGCCGGCGCCGGCCGGCCCCGCATCGGCCAGCTTGATGTAATCGAGTTTCAGCTTATTGATGCGAAACTCATATTCCAGGTTGAAAATCTTTGCTTGATCGTGTTTTGAGGCCAGGTCATCTATTTTCATGAACGCACCATCTTCCACAGGAGAGTGTAGGTAAACTTCGTATGAGGTAAAACAAGGTCAACAACACGCGCATCGTTGCGCCATCAACGCTGGGGCAGCAGCACCTCGCTTCCCCGGCGCCCCGCCATGCCCCGCGTAAATATCAGCAGGCAAGCCACGATGATCAGAATGACGGGAAGATTCAGCAGCGCATACGTTTCCAGCGCATAGCCGAAGCGCTGGCACAGCACGTTGTACAGCTGCAGCCAGGCGGACAAATAGACGCAGTACAGCAGGCTCATGGCGGCCGTCGTCAGGGTCAGCGATTCCTTGCTGGCCGTAATCGCGCTGCGGATCAGGGCGCCGTTGAACAGGCCGAAACCGATGGAATAGACAAACATGCAGGCCGCAAACACATCGACGTGATGGCGGCCCGCGCCGGCGCCCAGCATGCCGGCCGCGGCGACCAGTCCGCCCATGCGCAGCAGGGAGACGAGGGGAAAGTCTTGCCGCAGGCGCTGGATGGCGATGCTGCTGAGGACAAAGCCCGACAGGATCGCGCATTGCAGCGCGATATAGGTGGCGTAGGACGCGCCCATCTCCTGCAGCACGAAGATGGGCGAAAAGCCGATCCAGGCCGTCAGGGGCACGGTGGCCAGCCCTGCCGTAAACATGCCGAACATGAAGCGCCCGTTGCCGAAGATGCGCGCATAGCTGCGCACGATGGCGCCGGCATCGAGCCGCGGCCGCGTCACGGCCATCTGCGGCATGCACTTGAACAAGCCCAGCAGGGACAGCAGCGCCAGCAGGCCGGAGAGGAAAAACACATAGCGCCAGTCCAGCTGGCTGAGGATGGCGCTGCCGAGGATGGGCCCTGCCAGGGGCGCGAGGATGGTGGTGCTGGACAGAATACTGCTGAGTTTGACGGCCGCCATGTCATCGAACAGCTCATGGATCATGGCGTAACCGACAAAGATGAAGCAGCAGCCCATGCCCTGCACGAAGCGCACGGCGAGAAATTGCTCGATCGAGGTGGCAAACGGCACCGTCAAGGTAGCCAGCAAGAACAGCGTATTGCCCGTCAACACCAGTTTGCGCTTGCCGATATAGTCGGCCAGCGGCCCGAGGAAAATCTGCAGGGAACTGCCGCCGAGCAGATACAGGCTCAAGGACAGGGGAATGAACTTTTGATCCGCCTGGAACTCGTCGACGATGACCAGCATCGCCGGCATGATCATGTCATTCGACAAATAGATATTGAGCTCAAATACGAGGAAAAACGCAAAAAACCATAGCAGCTGTCTGGACTTGATATACATGGCGACTTCCGTAACGTAGGCGGCTGCCGGCGGCGCTTCCCTCTCTCCAGGGAGTGGCGCGGCAAGCCGGGCCCAACACTGATAACGTGTACCAATTGTATACCACTTAGTGTTTTTTACTGCTATTTTTGTTATTTTTAAATACCGCAACAATACCACTTGCGTGAAAATCACGGCACGGCCATATGCGATGCGATGGAGGAAAAAGCGTGCAGGCGGCCTGCCGGCGCGCTTGCGCGGCCGCGCGGCGGCAAGCCCGGCGCCACGCCAGGCCGGAGAAAGCAGGTGTACCAGTGACGGCCGCGCCGCAGCACGGCGCAGTCCGGCACCTTATCGGCAACCTATCGGCAACTCAGGCGCGGCGGTGGCGCGCGAAGAAGTCCAGCAGCATCTTGCTGGCGTCGGGCCTGGCCTTGTCGTTGAACGGCAGGCTGGCGTCGCCGCCGCTCCAGGCGTGCTCGAGGTGCTCGATCTGCGCCACGCGCAGCAGCACATCCTTGCCCACCTGATAATCATGCAGCGCATATGCATGGGCCGGGTTGCGGCTGCCCGCCGCCCCCGCCGGCAGGCGCTGCGCCGTCACCAGCGTGTCGGCCGGCATGCGGTTCACGCGCAGGCTCTGGCGCACCAGCTGCGCCTGGTTCACGGGGCGCACCACCTTGTCTGACAGCCCTTGCAGCAGCAGGGTGGGCAGGCGGGGAAACGCGGGCTGGCGCGCCAGCAGCTCGTCGATGGCCGCGTCCATGCGGGCGGCGGCGCCATGCTGCATCACGTTCAGCGCGCCGATCAGGTTATGTCCGGCGCCGAACACGGGCCCCGAATGCAGGCCCAGTGCGGCAAACAGCTGCGGGTGATTCAGGGCCACGATATGCGCCATGCCGGCGCCGGCGGAAATGCCGCAGATATAGATGCGCGCGCGGTCGATCGCATGGCGCGCCGCCACCTGCTCGATGGCGCCGACGATCAGGCGCGCATCGCCGCCGCCCTCCTGCGTCAGCCTGTCGTACCACTTCCAGCAGCGCCGCGCATGCGAGCGCATGGACTGCTGCGGATACAGCACGGCATAGCCCTTGCGCTCGGCCAGGCGGTTCATGCGCGTGCCCTCGGCAAACTGCGTGGCGCTCTGCTCGCAGCCATGCAGCATCACCAGCAGCGGCCGGCCACGCCTGCTCATGACCGCGTTCGGCGGCTTGTCCGGCAAGTACAGGAAATAGCTCAGGCGCCGGCCCGGCAACTGTCCCAGCTCCGGCAACGGCGCATAGTGGGCGGCCAGCCACTTGCCCGGCGCAGGCGCGGGCCGCTTGCGCGCGCGCGGCGGCGACAGCGGCGTGGCGAAGGGCGCCAGCGCCGGTGCGGCGGAACGCGCCAGCGCGTCGCCGGCAGGCTTGGCGGGCTTGGCCACGGTCTTGCCCGCGGTCCTGACGATGCTCTTGCTCACGGCCTTGACCCTGACCTTGCCACGGGGCTTGGGCTTGGCGGGCACGGGGCCGAACAGCACCTGCGCCAGCTTGGTCGCCGTGCGCTGCTGCGCCTTGCCGACGCGCAGCAAGCCGCGCAACCACTTGGTTGCGGGCTTCACCATGGCAAGAAATCCGTCTGTCGCTGTGGAGCATGGCGCCGGGTCGTCGAACTGCCTCGTTGCGTAATCAGCATGCGCGCTCTCCTCCGTTGAGCACATAGAGTACCGCAATTGGCTTACGGCACCGTACGTTTGCCCGCATATAAAAGTGCCCCGGACACCATTGAGGCAGATCAAGCGCGACCTTGGCCGTATGCTTAATCTGGGTGTTCGATCAGCACTTCACACAGGAGAGAACACCATGAGCTATCTGGACCGAGACATCTTGGGCATGTACCGCAACCACGACGGCCCCGGGCCAGCCTTGATGGGTGCCGACACCCTGATTGGCGACGATGTCTACAATCACAGCGATGAAGAACTGGGCGACATCAAGGAAATCATGCTCGACATGCGCACGGGCCAGATCGCCTATGCCGTGCTGTCCTTCGGCGGCATCCTGGGCATGGGCGACAAGCTGTTTGCCGTGCCCTGGGAGCGCCTGACGCTCGACCCCGTCAACAAGCGCTTCCTGCTGAACGTGGAAAAAGGCCAGCTGAAAGACGCGCCCGGCTTCGACAAGAACAACTGGCCGGACATGGGCAGCGACGCGTGGAACCAGCAGATGGAAGCGTTCTATGGCAGCGGCACGCGCTACGGCAGCATGGTGGGCGGGCGCATGCAGTCCGGCAGCGACCTGCGCGGTGGCGCCAGCCTGCAATCGGACAGCGAAGGCAGCCTGTCCGGCACCTCGATGAGCGGCAGCCGCGCCGGCACGGGCAGCAGCCAAAGCGACCTGGCTGCCCGCTCCTCGCTCGGCGATGATGATGGGCTGGACAAGCGCAATTGATCAGGCAGGCCCCGGGGACGTGTCGGTCGGCGTACGTCGGCGTAGGTCTGATTAGCGGCGCAGCCGCGTAATCCGACACCACCTGTGATGCCACCGACACCCCACCGCCGGCCCACGACATCATCCACCGCTCGCGCCAACGATGTTGTCGGATTACGCGCGCCCTTTGGACGCGCTCATCCGACCTAGCGCTGCATCGATTCCCATACCTTTTGCAGACGCTTGGCAGACACGGGCATCGGCGTGCGCAATTCCTGCGCAAACAGGGATACGCGCAGCTCTTCCAGCATCCAGCGGAAATCGACGAGTTTCGGGTCCGTGTTCTTGCCAGCCTGGCGATCCTTGGCCTGGCGCAAATACGGCGCGGCCGCCGATTGCCACTCGGCCATCAACTTGGTGTCGCGCGCGGGGTCAGCACGCAATTTTTCCAGACGCACATTGATCGCCTTCAAATAGCGGGGGAAATGCGCCAGTTGCGTGTACTCGTTTTCCGTCAGGAAGCGCTTATGCACGAGGCCCTGCAGCTGCGCCTGGATATCGGTGGCGGCCGCGGCGGGAATGTTTTGCAGGCGTTTCGGCAAACCGTGGAATTCCGTCAGCACTTGCGACAGCAGGCGGGCAATTTCATTAACCAGCAACACCAGGCGCGACTTGCCCTCCGCCTGGCGCTTGGCAAACGAGGCGGCGTCCAGCGGCAGCGGATCTTGCAAACACGCAATATCGAGCGCCTTGTTGATGATTTGCTCGCGCAGCTCCTCTTGCGAACCGAGGGCCATGAATTGCATGCCCATCTGCTGCAAGCCGGGGATGCTTTTCTCGACGTACTTGATCTGCTCCTTCATCTGCAGCGCGAACAGGCGGCGCAAGCCAACCTTGTGCGTGCGCGCGGCCACGGTGGGATCGTCGAACACTTCGAGGTCGCAATGCGTACCCTTGTCGACCAGGGCCGGGAAGCCGATCAGGGTCAGCTTGCCCTGCACGATTTCCAGCAGTTCCGGCAATTCGCCAAAGGTCCAGCCCGTCAAGCCCATGTGCTGCGACACGGTGGCATTCGCGGATGCCGGCACTGCCGCGGCAGCGCCCTTGGCGGGTGTCCCGCCCTTGCCCGCCACGGCAGTGGCGCCCTGCGCCTGCGCCTGCAGCCGCGACGCCACTTGCGCGCCCGCCACGCGGACAGCAGGCGTACCCGCGCCCGATACGCCAGACACCTCCGCCAGCTTCTGGAAACTCTGGCGCGCCTGGCCGCCGAATTCCGCCTGCAAGGTGGCCAGGTTGCGGCCCATGTCCAGCTGGCGGCCATGCTCGTCGATCACCTTGAAATTCATGAAGTGATGGGCAGGCAGGGTTTCCGGCTTGAAGTCCGTCGTCAGCACGTTGATCGTGATCTGCGTGCGGATGTCGGCGATGATGGCGTCGATCAGGTCGCCCCGGCCAAACACGCCCGCCGCGTGCACGCGCTCGCAGAACCTGGCCGCGTAATCGGGCAGCGGCACGCAGTGGCGGCGCAGCTTTTGCGGCAGCGATTTCAACAGCAGGTGCACTTTTTCCTTCAGCATGCCGGGCACCAGCCATTCGCAACGCTCGCGCGGCAACTGGTTCAACGCATACAACGGCACGCTCAAGGTGACGCCATCGCGCACGCTGCCCGGCTCGAAGTGGTACGTGAGACCCATCTCCAGGCCCGTCACGGACATGGTTTTCGGGAACAGATCCGTCGTCACGCCGGCCGCTTCGTGACGCATCAGCTCGTCACGGTTCAGGTACAGCAGCTTCGGATTCTCGCGCGTGGCATCCTTGTGCCACTTCTCGAAACCGGCGCCATTGCACACGTCGGCCGGCAGCAGCTTGTCGTAGAAGGCGGCGATCAATTCATCGTCGACCAGCACGTCGAGGCGGCGCGATTTGTGTTCGAGGTTTTCAATGTCCTTGATCAGCTTGTGGTTGTGCGCAAAGAACGGCGCGCGCGTGTCGAAGTCGCCGCCGACGAGGGCGTCGCGGATGAAGATTTCGCGCGCTTCCGGCAAGTTGAAATTGCCGTAATTGATGCGGCGCTGGCTGTACACCACCAGGCCATACAGGGTCGCCCGTTCGGACGCCGTCACCTGCGCCGAGCGTTTTTCCCAGCGCGGTTCGCCCCACGATTTCTTCAGCAGGTGCTCGCCCACTTTTTCCAGCCATTCGGGCTGGATCTGCGCCACGCAGCGCGCGTACAAACGCGTCGTGTCGACCAGCTCGGCCGCCATGATCCACTTGCCCGGCTTTTTCAGCAGCGAGGAACCGGGCCAGATATGGAACTTGATGCCGCGCGCGCCCAGATAGCCGGCGCCCGGCTCGTCCTCGCCCTTGAAGCCGATATTGCCCAGCAAGCCGGTCAGCAAGGCCATGTGCAGATTATCATAGGTGGCCGGCGCTTCGTTCAGGCGCCAGCCCTGCTCCTTGACGATGGTCAACAACTGCGAATGCACGTCGCGCCATTCGCGCAAGCGCATCTGCGACAGGAAATTCGTGCGGCAGTTGTCCTGCAACTGGCGGTTGGTTTTCTTGTGCTCGATGGCGGACTCGAACCAGCGCCAGATTTTCAGGTAGCTGAGGAATTCCGACTTTTCATCGGCAAACTTCTTGTGCGCCTCGTCGGCCGCCTGCTGATGCTCCATCGGGCGGTCGCGCGGGTCTTGCACGGACAGGGCCGAAGCGACGATCAGCACTTCCGTCAAACACGCGTTATCGAGCGCGGCGAGGATCATGCGGCCCACGCGCGGGTCCAGCGGCAGCTTGGCCAGCTTGTTGCCCAGCGGCGTGAGCTTGTTGACCTCGTCGACGGCGCCCAGTTCCTGCAGCAATTGATAGCCGTCGGCGATCGCGCGCGCCAGCGGCGGCTCGATGAAGGGGAAGGTTTCCACGTCCGTCAGGTGCAGCGACTTCATGCGCAGGATGACGGCGGCCAGCGAGGAGCGCAGGATTTCCGGCTCCGTGAATTTCGGCCGCAGCAGATAATCCTGTTCTTCGTACAGGCGGATGCAGACGCCGTCGGCCACGCGGCCGCAGCGGCCAGCGCGCTGGTTGGCGGCGGACTGCGCGATCGGCTCGACCTGCAGCTGCTCGACCTTGTTGCGGTAGCTGTAACGCTTCACGCGCGCCAGGCCCGCGTCGACCACATAGCGGATGCCGGGCACGGTCAGCGACGTTTCCGCCACGTTGGTGGCCAGCACGATGCGGCGCGCATTGCTGGTCTTGAACACGCGCTCCTGCTCCTCGGCCGACAGGCGGGCGAACAGCGGTAAAATTTCCACATGCGGCGGATGGTGCTTGCGCAGCGCTTCGGCGCAGTCGCGGATTTCGCGCTCGCCCGGCAAGAACACCAGCACGTCGCCCGAACCGATGCGGCACAGTTCTTCCACGCCATCGACGACGGCATCCATCAGGTCGCGCTTTTCGCGCGCGGCGGCGGTCCTCTGCCCTGGCTTGTCGGCGTTCGCGTTGGCGCCCGGCATGGCCACCTGCTCGCGCTCCACGGGGCGGTAGCGCACTTCCACCTGGTACAGGCGGCCCGACACTTCGATCACGGGCGCGGGTTTCTCCGGCGTGCCGAAATGCCGCGCGAAACGCTCGGCGTCGATGGTGGCCGAGGTGATGATGATCTTCAGGTCGGGCCGGCGCGGCAGCAGCTGCTTCAGATAGCCAAGCAGGAAATCGATGTTCAGGCTGCGCTCATGCGCTTCATCGATGATGATGGTGTCGTAATTTTTCAACAACGGGTCGGTCTGCGTCTCGGCCAGCAAGATACCGTCCGTCATCAGCTTGACGGATGCGCCCTTGGTCAGCGTGTCGGCGAAGCGCACCTTGAAACCCACGGTTTCGCCCAGCGGCGTGCCGAGTTCCTGCGCGATGCGCTTGGCCGTCGACGAGGCGGCGATACGCCGTGGCTGCGTGTGGCCGATCAAGCCCTTCTGGCCACGCCCCAGTTCCAGGCAAATCTTCGGCAGCTGCGTCGTCTTGCCGGACCCCGTCTCGCCCGAGACGATGATCACCTGGTTTTCCGTCAGGGCCTTGGCGATTTCGGCGCGGCGGCCCGAGACGGGCAAGTCTTCCGGATAGGTGATCGGCGGCAGCGGATTGCGGAACGCCTTCTCGGCCTCGCGCGCGGCGCGGGCCGTGTCGCGGCTGTCGCGGTTTTCATGATGCTCGCGGCCGGCCGGCGTATTGCGCGGCGCCTGTCCCTCGCGTGGCGGGCGCGCAGGCTGGGGCTTGCCCTCTCCGGCGCGCTGCTGCTGCTGTTGCTGCCGCTGCTGCTGTTTCTGCTGCTCCGCGCGCGGCGATTGTGGTCTTTGCTGGCTCACGGGCGGGCGCTGGCGGCCGCCATCGCGCGGCTGCGCGGGGGCAGCCGCTGGCGCCGTGGCGGTGTCGCCGGCCCCGGAAACGGGCGCAGGAATAGACACATTCGCAACAGGGGAAGGAGGGGAAGACTTATTGCTGGCTGAAGACATTGTTTTTTACAGGTATTTTAAGCGCGCACATCGCGCAGCGAATTATAATGCGCTTAATGGAAAACCCTACCCAATTCGTCCAATGGCTGCGCTCAGTCGCGCCCTACATCCACGCCTTTCGCGGCAAGACCTTCGTGGTCGCCTTCCCCGGTGAACTCGTCAGCGCCGGGGCGCTGCAGGTGCTGGCCCATGATCTGTCCCTGCTGCATGCGCTGGACATCAACGTCACCGTCGTCTACGGCTCGCGACCGCAGGTAGCCGAGCAGCTGGCCCTGCGTAACGTCGAAGGCCGCTTCCACAATGGCGTGCGCATCACGGACATTGCTGCATTGGAATGCGCGAAGGAAGCGGCCGGCGAGCTGCGCCTCGATATCGAAGCCGCCTTCAGCCAGGGCTTGCCGAACACGCCGATGTCGCATGCGGCCATCCGTATCATTTCCGGCAACTTCATCACGGCGCGCCCATTGGGCGTGATCGATGGCGTGGACCTGGAACTGACGGGCATCACGCGCAAGGTCGACGCCGAAACCATCCATTCCATCCTCGGTTCGGACGGCCTGGTGCTGCTGTCGCCGCTGGGCTTCTCGCCGACGGGCGAAGCGTTCAACCTGACCATGGAAGACGTGGCCTGCAGCGCCGCCATCGCCCTGCACGCGGACAAGCTGATTTTCATCACGGAAACGCCGATGATGGAAGACGCCACGGGCGTGGAAATCCGCGAACTGTCGTCGCACCAGGCCGAAGCCGTGCTGATGGCAGGCTTCTTGCCGGACGCCACCGCGTTTTACCTAAAACATTGCGTCAAGGCATGCCATAACGGCGTCGAACGCTCGCACATCGTGCCCTTCTCGATGGATGGCTCGGCCCTGCTGGAATTGTTTACCCATGATGGCGTGGGCACCATGATCAGCCATGAAAACCTGGAAAGCCTGCGCCAGGCCACTATCGAAGACGTGGGCGGCATCATTAAACTGATCGAACCGCTGGAAGCGGACGGCACTTTAGTCAAGCGGGGTCGCGAGCTGATCGAACGCGAAATCGATTATTTCTCCGTCATCGAGCATGACGGCGTCATCTTCGGCTGCGCCGCCCTGTACCCGTTCCCCGCGCAAAAGATGGCGGAAATGGCGTGCCTGACGGTCAATCCGGAAGTGCAAGCCCAGGGCGATGGCGAACGCATCCTGAAACACATGGAAAACCGCGCGCGCGCCGCCGGCCTGAACAAGCTGTTCGTCTTGACCACGCGCACCTCGCACTGGTTCAAGAAACGCGGCTTCGTGCCGGCCACCGTCGACGATTTACCGAAGGACCGCCAGCATATGTATAACTGGCAGCGCAAGTCGCAGGTGCTGATCAAGACCCTGTAGCCCACTCGATAATAGGTCCAGGGCGTTGCGACCTTGCCTCGCCGCATTCGTACTGTCCCCGGCAACGCGCCCGGCCTGGCCATTTTGTTCCATGCCATAAAAAAAGCCCGGCATGCCGGGCTTTTTCTTTACTCAAAGACCATTACTTGATATTCAGCGGCGCAAACGACTTGACCAGGTCGTCGAGCGCCTTCAATTGCGCCAGGAACGGTTCCAGCTGGTCCAGCGGCAGGGCGCTGGGGCCGTCGCAGCGGGCGTTGTCCGGGTCCGGATGGGCTTCCAGGAACAGGCCGGCGATGCCGACGGCCAGGCCGGCGCGCGCCAGGTCCGCCACTTGCTGGCGGCGGCCGCCCGAAGCGGCGCCACCGGGATCGCGCTGCTGCAGCGCGTGCGTGACGTCGAAGATGATGGGCAGGTCGTCGCACGTCTTCTTCATGACGCCAAAGCCCAGCATGTCGACCACCAGGTTGTCATAGCCGAGGCAAGTGCCGCGGTCGCACAGGATCAATTGATCGTTGCCCGCTTCCTTGAATTTCTCGACGATGTTGGCCATCTGGCCAGGGCTGAGGAATTGCGGCTTCTTGATGTTGATCACTTTGCCCGTTTTCGCCAGGGCCACGACGAGGTCCGTCTGGCGCGCCAGGAAGGCCGGCAATTGCAGCACGTCGACCACTTCGGCCACCTGCTGCGCCTGCCATGGCTCATGCACGTCGGTAATCACGGGCACGCCGAAGGCAGCCTTCACGTCCTGGAAGATGCGCATGCCTTCTTCCAGGCCCGGGCCGCGGTAGGAATGGATGGACGAGCGGTTGGCCTTGTCGAAACTGGCCTTGAACACATATGGAATACCCAGTTTTTGCGTGACGCGCACATATTCTTCGCAGGCGCGCATGGCGAGATCGCGCGATTCGAGCACGTTGATGCCGCCAAACAGCACGAAGCTGCCTTCATTGCTGACATCGATGCCATTGACTTTCACTGAGGCCATAGGGGATTCCATATTGGTTAATTGTTACTATTTACTGTGAAGGGGCGCAGCCAGCGACTGGCGCGATAAGGCATCTTACTAGCTAGGACGGCGCAGATCAAATTTGATCCAGCGCAAGGGCGCGGCAGACGGCGTGTCGCCAGGCCGCGACGGCCCCGCGAGGGGACGCGCAAAGTGCCTTATAATCACGCTTTATCTCTACACTGATTCAGGAGCACAGATGGCCCGCACGATCCACTGCATCAAACTCAACAAGGAAGCCGAAGGACTGGACTTCCCGCCGTACCCGGGCGAACTGGGCAAGAAAATTTACGAATCCGTGTCGAAAGAAGCATGGGCCGCCTGGCTCAAGCACCAGACCATGCTGGTCAATGAAAACCGTTTGAACCTGGCCGACGCGCGCGCCCGCAAATACCTGGCCACGCAGATGGAAAAGCATTTCTTCGGCGATGGCGCCGATGCGGCCATGGGTTACGTGCCCCCAACCGAGTAAGCACGGCGCAGCGCCTTCTCGGGCCTCCGTTGCGCGCTGTACCCGATGGTCAGCGCCGCTACGTGGCCCGATATGGCGCTTGCCCGCCACGGTGTCAAGAGGTACCGGCACCGTTCAATCTTTTTAGCCCGGCGTCGCCTCTATCCCCTTCCCGTTTCACGCCGCCTGAATCCCTTTCACGGCAGACCTTCCCCGTTTCGTCGCACACCGCTCGCCGCCCGCGCCGCCGGCAGGCACAGTACGTCCATCGACAACCTCACTTCAAGGCGGACACCATGTTGCAACAAATCTTCAGCCACACTCCCCTCTACGTCTGGGCCATCCTGGGCTTTCTCGTGTACCGGGGCGTGCTGGCCAGCCGCGCGCGCGAAGTGAGCTTGCGCAAGCTGTGCATCATTCCCCTGGTCATGCTGGCCCTGTCCCTGAGCGGCGTGTACGGCAGTTTCGGCTTCGCCGGCCTGGCGCCATTCGCCTGGATGGCAGGAGCCGTGACGGGCGCGGCGCTGGCCTGGACGCTGACCGATACGCGCCATATCGTCGTCATCTGCGAACGCGGCAGCGTGCGGCGCCCCGGCAGCTGGTTGCCGATGGCCTTGATGATGAGCATCTTCTGCATGAAATATGCGGTGGCCGTGACCCTCGCCATCGTACCTGCTTATGCCCACGCGCCGGGCTTCGTGCTGCCCGTCTGCGCCGCGTACGGCTGCTTCAGCGGCATCTTCCTGGGCGGCTTGCTGCGCACCGTGGCCGTGTATCGCCAGGCGCACATGACAAGCGGCCCGCAAGGGGCCGCCGTTTAATACAGATGCGACTGCCGGCGAAGGCCGGCTATCGTCTTAGTAGCTCAGCGTACGCACGCCTTCCGGCATGCCCAGCAGGCAGACATTCGCGCCGCGCGCGGCGAACAGGCCGACGGCGATGACGCCGACGATCTGGTTGATCTGCTGCTCCAGCGCCACCGGGTCGGCGATCTGCAAGCCCAGCACGTCGATGATCTCGCCGCCGTTGTCGGTGATGAAAGCGTCATCGCTGCCCGCCTTCAGGCGCAAACGGGGCGTGCCGCCCAGCGCGGCCAGCTGGCGCGACACGGCGGCGCGCGCCATCGGCACCACTTCCACCGGCAGCGGGAAGGCGCCCAGGGTCTCGACCAGCTTGGAGCCGTCGGCGATGCAGACGAACTGTTTCGACACGGAGGCAACGATCTTTTCGCGCGTCAAGGCCGCGCCGCCGCCCTTGATCATGGCGCCGCTGGCCGTGATCTCGTCGGCGCCATCGATATAGACGGCGATCGACTCGACGTCATTCAGGCTGAAGACGGGGATGCCATGGCCGGCCAGGCGGGCAGCCGTCGCTTCCGACGATGCGACCGTCCCTTTGATGCGGTCCTTGATCTTGGCCAGCTCATCGATGAAAAAGTTCGCGGTGGAACCGGTACCGACACCGATGATTTCACCGTCCACCACATAATTAATGGCGGCGCGGGCTACGGCTTGTTTCAATTCGTCTTGGGTCATGGCAAAAAAGGCTGAAGTGGGGAATGGCGCTATTTTAACGGATCGTTAGCCCCGCAAGCGGCCCTTGAACACCGGCCGTGGCATTTGTTCCACGATGGCGCCATGAATTTTGCTCAAGGGCAATGGATTGGCCAATTACTCCGTATGCCCGTTAAAATATGCGAAAATGCGACTATTGACACACATGACGTTTCAGGAATAGCAAATGACTCACAGTAAACAGGTACTTGTTGTCGATGACAGCCGGGTTTCACGTTTGATGTCGCACCAGTTCATCCTCAGCAAACATGCCGATTGGCAAGTGATCGAGGCGGCGACGGGTGAAGAAGCCCTGGAAAAAGTCAAGACCGCCAGCCCTGTGCTGATACTACTGGATGTCAACATGCCCGGCATGGGCGGCGTGGCGGCGGCCGAACAATTGCGCGCGCTGTGCCCGCACACGCCCATCATCCTCGTCACGGCCAACGTGCAAAACGCCATCCGCAACCGCGCCAGCGAACTGGGCGTCGGCTTCATGGAAAAACCGATCACGGAAACCCGCATTCATCAGCTGATCGATTCACTGGGACTGTGAGCATGGTCAATCTCTCCGAACTGGAAAACGATGCCCTGGTAGAGATATTCAACATCGGGGTGGGCCACGCCGCCGCCGCGATGAGCGAGATCGTGAATGAAGAAGTCACCATGTCGGTTCCGTCGATCACCTTCCTGAACCGCGCCGATGCGGCTGCCCTACTCGGCAGCAAGAAGGACGGCGAACGCATCTGCGGCGTCAGCCAGCACTACGACGGCGCGTTTGCCACCGAAGCCATCTTGATGTTTCCTGAAGACAAGAGCCTGGAAATCGTGCGCCTGATGGTGGGCGACGCCATGCCGCTGCAGGAACTGACGGAGATGGAACAGGAAGCGATGAGTGAAATCGGCAACATCATCCTCAATTCCTGCGTGGGCACCCTGGCCAACCTGTTCGACAGCGAACTGCATGGCTCGCTGCCGCTGTACCACGTGGGCACCAGCGCGGAAATCCTGTCCTCGTTCGGCGGCCAGGACGACGACGCCGTCGTGCTGATGCTGCATATCGATTTCGTGCTGTCCAAGCACCAGATCCACGGTTACGTCGCGTTTGTACTCGACCTGTCCGCCTTGCACGACCTGAAACAGCAGGTCAGCCGCTATCTGGCCAAGGTCCTGGGACAGGCGTGAAGATCATGCCGGATGCATTACATCGACTCGCCCTGCTCGAAAGCATACTTGGCGCCGTCAACCTGGGCGCCATCGTGCTCGATGAGCAGCACCGCATCGTGCTATGGAACCGCTGGATGGCGCGCCACTCCGCCTGGCAGCCCGAGATGGTGCTGGGCCAGGATTTCTTCGCCGTCTTCCCCGAGCTGCGCCACAAGCGCATCGACTCGGCCATCATCCAGGCCCTGCGCGACAATTTCCAGTCGCTGCTGTCGCAAACCTTGCACAAGGCGCCGTTTGCGCTGTACACGCATGGCGCGAACACGGGCTGTGCCGAAGGCCAGGAACGCATGCAGCAAGCCATCGCCGTCACACCGATCAATTTACCCGGTTCGCCACGCCATTGCCTGATCCAGATCAATGATGTCACCATTGCCGTCGGCCGCGAAAAGCTGCTGCGCGAACAGACCATGGTCTTGCGCTCGCAAACCTTTTCCGACGGCTTGACGGGCATCGCCAACCGCCGCCACTTCGACGTGGCCATCGAGAAGGAAATGCGGCGCGCCATGCGCACCGACAGTCCGCTGTCGCTGCTGATGATCGATATCGACCATTTCAAGGACTACAACGACCACTATGGCCACCAGCAGGGCGATGGCTGCCTGATCCACGTGGCGGCGGAACTGGCCGCCATGCTGCAGCGCCCCACCGACTTGCTGGCGCGCTATGGCGGCGAAGAATTTGCCGCCATCCTGCCCGACACGGATGACGAACAGGCGCTGCAGCTGGCCGAGGCGATCCGCCAGCGCGCGGCCGACTTGCGCATTCCCCATGCCAAGACAGGCAATGACGTCAAGCACATCACGGTCAGCATCGGCATCGCCACGCAGCACGCGCACCAGGCACTGGAAATTTCCGCCCTCATCGGCGCCGCCGACCGCGCCCTGTACCTGGCCAAACGCGCCGGCCGCAACCGCGTGATGGTGCAGCCCCCCTGATCCCGCGGGCCAGCGCAGGGACTGTCGCGCGCGGCCAACGCCGCCACGCATAATTCCTGTAGACATCTTTACGGCGGATGCGTAGACTCGTCCCTGATTGCAGCAAAAACAACAAGAATTTATCTGTGGTATCGATCCATGCGCATGGCCCGTTCCATGCGGGATACCGCCAGGAGTGCTTGTGAACCTCGATCCTCCCCTCAAATCCGGTTTGCCGGGTGCCGGCATGGATACGACCATGGTGAATGGCATGCGCCTGCTGTTGTCGAGCGCCACCTTGCTGACCCTCTTCGTCGATCCTGAAAGCGCCGGCAAGCTGACCCGTATCACCTGGCTGATCTTTTCCGCCTACACCATGCACAGCCTGCTGTTATACGTGCTGGCCGTGGCCGGCATCAGCTTGCCGCAAGACATATTGCTGTACTGGCTGGACGTGGCCTGGTATGCGCTGATCGTGTTTTCCACCAGCAGCCACAACAATCTATTCTTCCTGTTTTTCTTCTTTGCCATCCTGATTTCGTCGTTCCAGCGCGGTTTCGAGGAAGGCGCCCGCGTCACGCTCGCTTCGGCCGGCCTGTTCGCCGCCACGGCGCTGTTCGGCGAAACGGATGCGGAACTGTCGCGCTTGCTGTTGCGCACCACCTTCCTGCTGGCGCTCGGCTACATGATCGCCTACTGGGGCGGCTCGGCCATCACCCAGCGCGGCCACCTGGCCCTGCTGCGCGATGTCAGCCAGCTGTCCAATCCCCGCTTCGGCGTCGACCAGACCATCACCTCGGTGCTGGAAAAAACACGCAGCTACTTCAAGGCCCGCAGCTGCCTGCTGATCATGCAGGACAAGGGCACGCGGGTCTGGTCGCTGCGCAGCGTCATCCATACGGAGGCGGGCGTGATCCACACCAGCTCCCTGCTCAGCGACGACGCGGCCAGTCCCCTGCTCGCCTTCCCTCCCGACAAGATCGTGCTGTACAACCAGCCGCCGGGTCCATGGCTGCCCTGGCTGGGCGGCGCGCGCATGCTCAACATGGACAATGGGCGCTGGCTCCGGCATGACGATGCGGCCGGCGCCAGCCTGGCAGAACTGCTCGAAGCGCATGCCTTCATCAGCGCCCCGCTCCCCTTGCGTAACGGCAAAGGCCGGCTGTACATCGTCTCGGCGACCAGCCTGAGCAAGACTGACGCCCTGTTCCTCAGCCATATTGGCGCGCAAGCGTTTCCCGTGATTGAAAACATCGAGCTGCTGGACCGGCTCGCCTCGCAGGCGGCCTCGCGCGAGCGCGAAAAGATGGCGCGCGACTTGCACGACACGGCCATCCAGCCGTATATCGGCCTGCGCCACGGCCTGGCCGCCCTGCGCAACGAAGCCACCCCGGGCAACCCGCTGCTGCCCGAGCTGGACAAGCTGATCATCATGTCGGGCCAGGTGATCACCGACCTGCGCAGCTATGCGCGCACCTTCAAGAACGGCCAGGTGCAAAGCGAGCCGGAACTGCTGGTGGCCCTGCGGCGCCAGGCAACGCAGATCCGCGAATTCTACGGCATCGACATCGCCGTGCAGATCGAGGGCGACCTGCATATCAATGACCGGCTGGCGGCGGAAGTGTTCCAGATCGTCAACGAGGGCATGAGCAATATCCGCAAGCATACGTCGGCGCGGCATGGCGCCGTCAAGCTGACCTGCGTGCAGGGCGCCCTGCATATCAGCATAGACAACGAATGCGCGGCCGCGCATGTTCCCGATTTTCTGCCCGACTCGCTGGCCGAACGGGCCGCCGCCCTGGGCGGCGCGGCCCGCGTCACCCACAGCACGCTGGGCAACACCTCCGTACAGATCGAGATCCCCATATGAACTCCCTCCAGCACCAGCCAAGCAGCAGCGCGGCCATCCGCGTCCTGCTCGTCGATGACCACAAGACCATGCTGTGGGGCCTGGAACGGCTGATCGGCGGCGAACATTCGGGCATGCGCGTCATCGCCACGGCATCGGACAGCGGCGAAGCGCTGGCGCAGGCGGCGGCGCTGGAACCGGACGTCATCGTGCTGGACCTGGACCTGGGCGGCGTCAGCTCGCTGGCCATCCTGCCGGCGCTGGTGCAGCGGGGCAGCACGCGCATCCTCGTGCTGACGGCCAGCCACGACCAGGCCGTCCTGGACCAGGCCATCCTGAAGGGTGCGCGCGGCATCATCAGCAAGGACGCGCCGGCCGAGATGGTGCTGAAAGCCATCGAAAAGGTCTACCACGGCGAACTGTGGCTGGAACACGCGATGCTGGGCCGCATGCTGACACAGCTGACGCAACCGGGCGGCGGCTCGGCGCAGGCCGCCGCCGTGGCCAGCCTGACCTTAAAGGAAAGAAAAATCATCGCCGCCCTCGTGCACGGCAGCGGCACGCCCGCCAAGCTGCTGGCCGACCAGCTGTTCATTTCAGAGCATACCCTGCGCAACCACCTGACCTCCATCTACCGCAAGCTGGGCGTGTACAACCGCCTGGAACTGTACGCCTACGCCACCAAGCACCAGCTGGGCGAACTGCCGTCGCGCGCCTGATGCCGTAATCCGGCCACGCGGCCACGCGGCCACCGCCTGCTCCAGCACGTCCCCTCCCGCCCCTCCCTGCCATCGCGCACGCATGGCCGCCGCCGTGCGCGCCGAACTCGAGCATGACAATTGTCCCGAAAAAACAGGCAAATCCTCCCGGTAGAAAAAGGAGGTTCTTCTGATGTAGATCAAGCTGCCCACTTCTATAGTGGAACTACCGAAGTGCAGATTACACGCCGCGGCCACCACGACACGGAGCACAGCATGCGCTTAGACAAGTTTCTTCCTGCTGCCCTGGTTACGTATTTGCAGAGCAAGCAAAGAGCGGCGTTCTACCGCTACGCCCTGGTGGCAGCACTGATGGCCGTCGTTTGCATCATCGGACTATTGGCACTGGGAGAAAGCCCGTAAGAGTTTCACCGTGACGCAGCCAAGCCATGCAGCAATGCCGTTTCATCCACCGCAGTACTTCAACCACTACCAGGAGTTGTCATGAACCTCATCAAGAACTTTATCCGCGAAGAAGATGGCGTGACCGCAATCGAATACGGCCTGATCGCCGCCCTGATTGCCGTCGTGATCATTGCCGCCATCACCATCGTCGGCACGCAGCTGAAAAAGACCTTCAGCACCATCGGCACCAAGCTCACCACCGCCAATGGCTGATGCGGCATCGTCCGGGCTGGCATGGCGCCGGCCCGGACATCCTGACGCTCCCCCAAGCACGCCAATCCAGAGCACGCATTGCGAGGTCCATCGTGAAATCTCTCCTCTCCCGTTTATCTGACGAGTCGGCAGTCACCGCGATCGAATACGCGCTGCTGGCCGGCCTGCTGGCGGCAGTGCTGGTGATCACCATCGGCCTGCTGGGCGACCAGGTCAGGCTGCTGTTTGTCTTCGTCAAGGACCAAGTGGTCCTGGCCCTGTCATGAACGCCCTGCGCGCCTCGCTGCGCACCCATCGCGCCCTGCTGCTGATCGTGCTGCTGTACGCCGCTGCCGCCGCCATGCTGGCCGGCGGCCTGCCCAGCGCCAGGGATGTCGTCAACGTGCTGGCCGGCTTTCTCGTCGCCACCCTCACCGGTCCCGTCTTCGTGCTGTGCGGCTACACCATCCATGTCATGGTGATGAAACGCCCCGAACGCCTGTGCCACTTCCTGTACCAGGACCTGCGCCGTTACCTGAGCAGGGAGCGCCTGCTGCATGCGCTGCCCGTGATGCTGCTCATCCCCCTGTTCGCCTCCAGCTTTACCGTCTTCAAGGCTGCCATCCCGCGCCTGCACCCCTATACCTGGGATACCACCCTGTCGGCCTGGGATATCGCCGTGCATGGCGGCAAGGCGCCGTGGGAACGGCTGCAGCCGCTACTGGGCCATCCGCTGGTGACGGGCCTGCTCAACGTCAGCTACCATTTCTGGTTCTTCCTTTTCTATGCCGTCCTGTACTGGCTGATCCTCGATACCCGCCGGCCCGTGCTGCGCATGCAGTTCCTGCTCAGTTTTACGCTGACCTGGATCGCCCTGGGCAGCATCATGGCCATCGTGTTCGCCTCCGTCGGCCCCTGCTACTACGGCCACCTGCACGCCAGCGACCCCTATGCGCCCCTGATGGCCTACCTGCATGACGCCAACCAGCACGTGCCCATCTGGGCCCTGCAGGTGCAGGAAATGCTGTGGCAAGGCTATCAGAGCAAGGGCAGCAATAGCGAACTGGGTATTTCAGCCATGCCCAGCATGCATGTCGCCACCGCCGTCCTGATGGCCATGATGGGCTGGAAAGTCAGCCGCATCGCCGGCATCGCCCTCTCCGCCTTCGCCGTGCTGATCCTGCTCGGCTCCATCCACCTGGGCTGGCACTATGCGCTCGACGGTTATGCAGGTGCGGCAGGCGCGGCGCTGATGTGGCATGCGGTCGGCCGGGCACTGGGTGCCCGCGCCATGCGCTCCGGCATGCCGCTGGCCGGTGCGCCCTGCATCGCCAAGGGAGGGCTGACGTCATGAGCGCCCACCTGCCCATGCTGCTGTGCCTGGCCATGCTGGCCGGACTGCTGGCCATCGCGCTGTGGCACGACTTGCGCACGCGGCGCATCCCCAACCAGCTGGTCCTGTGGGGCACGCTCGCTGGCCTGGTCCTAAACAGCTTCGTGCCGTCCGGCGCCGGCCTGTTCGACGAACCGTTCGGCGGCCTGGGCCTGCTGCAGGCGCTGGCCGGCGCCGCGGCCGGCCTGGCGCTGCTGCTGCCCATGTACCTGCTGCGCGCCCTGGGCGCCGGCGACGTCAAGCTGATGGCCATGTGCGGCGCCTTCCTCGGTCCCGACGCGGTCCTGGAAGCGGCGCTGCTGACCTTCCTGGCCGGCGGCGTGCTGGCCCTGGCCGCGGCGCTGGCAGGCCAGCGCCTGCGCCTGGTGCTGAAGAACACCTACCACATGCTGCTGGGCGCGCTGCTGCACAGCCTGGCGGGCGGCCCCGCCACCATCGCCGAGCCACCGCCGGCCACCGGCAAGCTGGCCTACGCCTTCGCCATCGCCAGCGGCACCCTGCTGCAGCTGTTCCTGCACTACACGCACCTGTGGAGCCTGCGCTGACATGCGCTGCTCCGGCCACCCACCCACCACGGACACGATCATGCACACCCTCGCTCACTTCTTCGGCTCGCGGCGCGCCAGCCTGCTCACCGGCATCGCCATGGCCTGCCTGTGGGGCATGTTCGCCAGCGCCCACGTCTTCGCCTTCCTGCATGACGGCGACTGGAGCTATCTGCTGTTCTGCGCCGCCGAAACGCTGGCCGCCCTCTTCTTTCTCGTGCGCTCGGCCCCCGTCAGCGTCTCCACCGACGCGGGCGACTGGCTGCTGGCCATCGGCGCCACCTTTGCACCTTTTTTCTTCGCGCCGTCCGACATGACCATCTGGCCGGCGGCGCAATACCTGCTCGCCACCGGCAGCCTGCTGCAGATTGCCGGCCTGCTCTCGCTGAACCGCAGCTTCGGCCTGGTGGCAGCGCGGCGCGACATCAAGACGGGCGGCATGTACCGCGTGGTGCGCCACCCGGTCTATGCCAGCTATGTGCTCTCGTCGAGCGCCTACCTGCTGACCAATGCATCGCCCGCGAATGCCGTCGTGTACGCCGCGGCCATGCTGATGCTGGTGGCGCGCCTGCTGCGCGAAGAACGCTTCCTGGCAACCGACGTGCGCTACCGCGTCTACATGCGGCAAGTGAAATACCGGCTGCTGCCTTTCATCTTCTGACATCCGTACCGCGCCACACGAGGAGTACAGACCATGCCTGATACCTATCCAGAACGCAGCGACGGCGGCGGCATCGAGCCGGCCGCGAAGCGCGCGCCGCGCAGCGTCGCCGAGACGGGACTGCCCTTCGTTTTCCTCGTCGAGCTGCTGGTGAAGATCCTGTTCCTGCGCGGCCAGGTCACCTTGCCCGCACTGGCCAGCCACGTCAAACTGAACGCCAGCGTGCTCGAACCCCTGCTGACGTTCATGCGCGCCGAAAAGCTGTGCGAAGCGCGCCGCGACGGCAGCAGCGGCACCGACGCCGACCTGTCCTACCAGCTGGGCGACCAGGGGCGCCTGCGCGCCGCCGACTACCTGCGCCGCAATGCCTACAGCGGCCCGGCTCCCGTCAACCTGGCCGACTACAGCAACCAGGTGCTGGCGCAAAGCGTGGCGCACATGCATGTCACGCGCGACAACGTGATGCGCGAATTTCGCGAAGTGGTGGCCAGCACGGCGGTACTCGACCAGCTGGGCGCGGCCATGAATTCCGGACGGGCCCTGTTCTTTCATGGTCCCGCCGGCAGCGGCAAGAGCTACCTGGCCGAGCGCCTGAATGGACTGCTCAGCGGCACCGTCGCCCTGCCGCATGCGGTGATGGTCGATGGCGAAGTGCTGCCCTTCCTCGACCCCATGCTGCACACCGTCTCCAGCACGGCTCCCATGCCGGCAGATCCGCGCTGGGTGCGCGCGCAGCGTCCCGCCGTGCTGACTGGCGGCGAACTGACGCTCGACATGCTGGACCTGCAATTCGATCCGGGCGCCCGCCTGTACCAGGCACCGCTGCACCTGAAGGCCAACAACGGCATCTTCATCATCGACGACCTGGGCCGCCAGCGCTGCTCGCCCGAGGAACTGATGAACCGCTGGATCGTGCCGATGGCGCGCCACATCGATTATCTGTCGCTGCATACGGGCTACAAATTCCCCGTGCCCTTCGACGTGATCGTCGTGTTTTCATCGAACCTGGCGCCGCGGCACCTGGCCGACGACTCCTTCCTGCGCCGCATCGGCTACAAGATCCACGTCGGCCCGCTGAGCGCCTACCACTACCTGGCCGTGTTCCGCAGCACCTGCGCGCAGCTGGGCATCAATTTCGACGAAGCCTCCTACGCCTGCCTGCTGCACCTGCACCAGCTGTACCAGCGGCCGCTGCTGGCCTGCTATCCGCGCGACATCCTGGCGCAGATCTGCGACAAGGCCCGCTATGAAGACTGCGCGGTGCAACTCGATCCCGAGGTGCTGCAGTGGGCATGGAATAACTATTTCGGCAGCGACGACAACCTTGCAAGCACACACACCGGATCCGCAACGGTCCAGCACAAAGGGGAAGCAAAATGAGAAACGCACGCGCTCTGACGATGATGGCCATTGCGGTCATCCTGGCGATCGCCGCGGTCATCGTGGCCGCGCGCTGGATCAATGCCCAAGCTTCGGGCAACATCAACAAGGTGGCGGTGGCCCAGGTCGACATCAGCCTGGGCGCGCGCCTCACGCCCGACATGGTGCGCATGGTGGACTGGCCGTCGAACGCGCTGCCGCCGGGCGCCATCAACGATCCGAAACTGCTGGAAACGCGCGTCACGCGCACCAGCATCCAGCACGGCGAACCGATCATGGAAGGCAAGCTGGCGCCTCCGGGCACGCAGGGCGGCCTGTCCGCCGTCGTCGCCGAAGGCAAGCGCGCCATGACCGTGCGCGTCAACGACGTGGTGGGCGTGGCCGGCTTCGCCCTGCCCGGCAACTTCGTCGACATCCTCGTCAACACACAGGGCGAGGGAGCGCGCAAGACGCCCGACCGCGACCCGAATATTTCCAAGATCGTGCTCGAACGCATCCTCGTGCTGGCCATCGCCCAGGAGTCGAACCGCGACGACACCAAGCCCAAGGTGGTCAACGCCGTGACCCTGGAACTGACGCCGGACCAGGCGGAAAAACTCGACCTGGCGCGCAGCGTGGGCACCCTGTCGCTGGTGCTGCGCAACCAGGTCGAGGACAAGCCCGTCAACACGGAAGGCGCGACCAAGAGCAGCCTGCTGGATGAAAAAGTCGCCGCCGCGGCCCCCGCCGCCATGGTGCAAAGCAAACCGGCGCCACGCCGCCGCGTACCAGCCGCGGCGCCGCAGCAGGGCACGCGCATCGATGTCATCAAGGGGCTGGACCGCAGCACCCAACAATTCTAAACGCACCAGAGGAGCCATGCCATGAGCACATATTGCACAGCAAGCGAAAGCCGGATACTCAGCCTGGCGCTTGCCCTCGCCATGATCGGCGCCCTGGCGCCCCAGGCCCGCGGCGAAACAGTCGCCGCCACCGCCGTTGCCGCCGAAGCGGCCACGCCCAGGACCAGCCGCGCCGCGGCACGCCCCAGGTCCACGCCGCCGCAAGGCGAGATGCGCGCCGGCCGCACGGAAATGGCGCCGCAGATGCACCTGGCCGAAGGCAAGTCCACCCTGATGCGCCTGCCGTTTGCCGCTTCCCGCATGTCCGTCGGCGACCCGCGCATCGCCGATGTCATCCTGCTCAACCCGACCGAGGTGTACCTGCTGGGGCGCTCCGTCGGCACCACCAACCTGATCCTGTGGAACAAGGCCAACGACGCCACCATCGTCGACCTGGCCGTCGGCATCGACAGCAGCAGCCTGCAGGCGCGCCTGGCCGAACTGCTGCCGAATGAAAAGGATATCCATGTCACCGTGGCCGGCGACACCCTGATCCTGTCCGGCGTCGTCAGCGACGTCGTCAAGGCCGACCAGGCCCTGTCGCTGGCAAACGCCTATGTGCAGCGCGGCGCGCGCAGCGGCGGCGCGGCGTCCGCCCCCGCCCCCGCTGCCGGGGCCGCCCCCGCCGCCGCTGCAACCCCGGCAGCGGGCGCCGGCGCCGACGCCAGCTCGCCACGCGTGATCAACCTGCTGTCGATCGCCGCGCCGCAGCAGGTGATGCTGGAAGTGAAGGTGGCCGAGGTGTCGAAGGTCCTGGTCGACCAGCTGGGCGCCAGCATCGGCCTGAATCGCCATATCGGCAGCTGGACCTACTCGCTGCTGTCCAACCTGCTCAGCAACAATCCCAGCGGCGTGGGCGGCTCGAATTCGAACAACTTCTTCAACCTCGATGCACAGAAGCGCGATGGCCTGATCAAGGTGCTGGCCGAGCCGACCATCATGGCCATCAGCGGCCAGGAAGCCAGCTTCCTGGCGGGCGGGAAAATCTTCATTCCCGTCAGCCAGACCAACAATGGCGGCGTGCCCACCATCACGCTGGAAGAGAAGGAATACGGCGTGGCCGTGAAATTCACCCCCACCGTGCTCGATGGCGGCCGCATCAACCTGAAGGTGGCGCCGGAAGTGTCCGACCTGAACAAGGACGGCATCGGCATCACCGCCACCGGCATCTCGACGACCGCCATCCTGCCCTCGTTCACGACGCGGCGCGCCACCACCACGGTGCAGCTGTTCGACGGCCAAAGCTTCGCCATCGGCGGCCTGATCAAGAACAATGTGACCAGCAATATCAAGGCCGTGCCGGGCCTGGGCGAAGTGCCCGTGCTGGGCGCGCTGTTCCGCAGCACCGACTTCCAGACGGACCGCTCGGAACTCGTGTTCATCGTCACGCCGCACCTGGTCAAGCCGCTGCCGGCCGACTACAAGCTGCCCACCGATCCTTACGTGCAGCCGACGCGCGGCGACATGTTCTTGCAAGGAAAAATGGAAGGCACGGCACCCGCCCCGGTGGCACCGGCGCAGCCGCAAGCCACCGCGCCCCAACCCGCCGCCAGCGGTTTCGACCTCAAATAGGAGCACACCATGAACACCGCACATTGCCTGTCCTGCGCCGCCCTGCTCTGCCTGCTGTCCGGCTGCGCCGCCACCACCACGCCCGTCCTCGACAGCCACTTCGGCGAATCGGTGACCCTGCTCAAGTCGCAACAGGTCCTGTATCCCGATGCCTACCGGAATACCAATCCCGTCAGCGGCATCGACGGCAAGGCCGGCGTCAGCGCCTATCAGCGCTACCAGAAATCGTTCGCCGCGCCGGAACCGCAGCCGAACGTCTTCACCATCGGCGTCGGCGCCCGCTAGTCGGCGCCCGCTAGCCGGCGCCCGCCGGTTGGCGCCACACCCGAGGCCACCAGGAGAAGCACATGAAAACAGCATACCGCAGGCACGACAGGGAACAGGGTGCGATCGCCATCGTGCTCGGACTGACCCTGGTGATCCTGTTTGCCATGGGCGGCCTGGTGCTGGACCTGGGCCACCTGTACATCGCCAAGGCGGAACTGCAAAATGGCGCCGACAGCGCGGCCCTGGGCGGCGCCGTGGAACTCAATGAAAGCGCGGCAGGCATCGACAATGCGCAGTCCCAGGCCATCGCCCTGGCGCTGAAAAACCGCTACGACTTTTCCACGTCGCTGGTCATCACCGCCGCCAACATCAGTTTCGGCCCCGGACCGGACGGTCCCTGGTTGCCCGCCGCCAGCGCCCGCACCAACCCGCAAGGCCAGACCTTCATTCGCGTCGACACGGGCAGCAAGACCTTCGCCACCTATCTGATGGGCATTGCCGGCATCGCCAGCACCAGCACCTCGGGCGTGGCGGTGGCGGGCCGCTTCGTCAACGACGTCACGCCGATCGGCGTGTGCGCCGTCGATCCCGCCAACAAGACGGCGCAATACACGTATCCGGCGGCGCCCGCCGGCAGCGGCCTGACGGAGTTGCTGGAATTCGGCTTCCGCCGCGGCGTCACCTACAATCTGTTCGGGCTCAATCCGCTGGGCGGCTCATCCGACCCTTACCTGATCAATCCTGTCGACGCCCCGCCCGGCGCCTGCGACGCCTCGCACTCGAGCGCCAACTCGACGGCCCCCTTCATGTGCACGGGCAGCAGCGCCGTCGTCAGCAGCGGCAGCGGCAAGGTCTACACCAATACGGGCCTGAGCGCCACCAAGCTCGCCACCGCCCTCAATTCGCGCTTCGACGTGTACGGCGGCGCGTCCGTATGCGATCCTGTGACGGCGCCGCCCGACGTCAACATCAAGGAATATCCGTGCAAGGGCAGCTCGCCCTGCGTCGCCAGCGCCGCCAACTCGCCGCCCACCAACTGGATGGAGCCGGGCGCCAGCAACCTGCCCAGCGTACAGTCGGTGGCGCTGAATGCCGCGAAAAAACCCAATTACCAGCTGCCCTCCGCCGGCCCGGTGCCGGCGCCTTCGGCCACATTCGCCCAGTTCGCCGGCTACGGCGTGCTGTGGTCCTACGGTCCGGCCTACCAGGCCAACGGCGCCACCCCGGCCAAGGCCGGCACGCCCTACACGGTGCAGAACGCCAACGCCAACCCCATGTACAGCACGGCCAAGGCGAATTACTTCGACACCGGCACCTACCCGGCCAGCGCCGATGCATCGTTCCCCGTCGGGACACCGCCATCGCCCTACAACCAGAGCAGCGGCCCCACGTTTCAGGCCCCCTCGGCCAGCCATCCCGGACAGCGCAACCGCCGCATCCTGAACGTGGTGCTGGTCGATTGCCGCACCGCGCCCGTAGGCCCGGCATCGTGCGGCGCCATGGACGCGGTGGGCATCGGCAAATTCTTCATGACGACGAAGGCCGATTTCAGCGGCGGCGCGCGCCTCGACGTCGAGTTCGCGGGCTTGATCGAACCCGTGCCCAATTCCGAAATCAAGCTTTACAAGTGAGGCGGCCATGCGTACCCACTCCTGCTCTTCCAGCCAGCGCGGCGGCGCCGCCGTCGAGTTCGGCATCGTGCTGGCCCTGCTGGTCACCCTGCTGGCCGGCATCTTCGGCTTCGGCCGCGCCTTCTGGTACTACGACGCGCTGACCAAGGCCACGCGCGATGCGGCCCGCACGATGTCCGTCAATGCCAAGGCCAGCATCGCCTCGCAGGGCGTGCCTGCCGCCAGGCAAACGGTGGTCGATGCGGCCACCAGCGCCGGCATCGACAACTTCAGCAGCGCCAACGTGAGCGTAAGCTGCCTCGACAAGAACCTGAACGACAGCAGCTGCACCGATGGCACGGCGCCGGGGGCGATCCGCGTCGAAATCGTCAACTACACGCTGTCGGTGGGCCAGTACCTGCCGTTCGTGATCGGCTCGGCCACCAGCTACAGCACGCCGCTCGCGCCCCGCACCACCATGCGCTACATGCTGTAAGGAGAACGCCATGCGCCCGCCCCTCTCATCGCCAGTGCCGGCCCGCGGACAGCGCGGCGCCGCCGCCGTCGAATTCGCCCTGGTGGCGCTGCTGTTTTTCACCCTGCTGTTCGGCGTACTGGAATTCGGCCGCCTGCTGTACCTGTACAACACGGTGCAGGAAGTGAGCCGCCGCGCGGCGCGCGAGGCGGTCGTGCGCTGGATCGACCAGGCCGATGCCGTCAAGACGCTGGCCCTGTTCGGCGGCACGGCCCTGCCGGCCGCGCCCGAAGTCACGGCCGCCAACATCAGCATCCGCTACCTGAACAAGGCCGGCACCGAAGTGACCGTGCCGCCGCTCGACCCGGGCGACAACCTGTCGGCCTGCGGCGACAACACGCGCACGGCCAGCTGCATCGACAGCGTACGCGTCTCGATCGACAACGTGACCTATACGCCGATGGTCAGCCTGTTCGGTTTTCTCAATATCGCCTTGCCCTCGTCGGTCGTGGTCATGCATGCCGAAAGCCTGGGTTTCCAGATCAACTGAACGCCATTACCGGGAGCACCACGTGAATATCGTCATCGTCTCGAAGAATGAAGCCCAGCTCAAACGGCTGACGCGCTTGCTGCGCGAACGCAGCGCGGCCGACCGCGTGTCGCTGCTGGCGAGCACGCCGGAGATGTTCGACAACGGCGCCACGCCCGACCTGCTGCTGCTGGAACAGGAGCATCTGGGCGAAGAGGAGCTGGACCTGCTGGAGCGGCTGGGCAGCCGCTACCCGAACCTGGCCATCATCGTCCAATGTCCGCTGCAAAATCCGCAGTTCCTGCTGCGCGCCATGCGCGCCGGCGTGCGCGAGGTGCTGCCGCCCGACGACGACGCGGCGCTCGGCGCGGCGCTGCGCCGCATCGAGGACAAACTGCAGAAACAGGTGACGCGCAAGGGCCAGGTGCTGGCCTTCGTCTCGTGCAAGGGCGGCAGCGGCGCCACCTTCATCGCCGCCAACCTCGGTTATGCGCTGGCGGCCGGCGAACAGCGCAAGGTCGCGCTGCTCGACCTGAACCTGCAATTCGGCGACGCCGCCCTGTTCGTCTCGGATCACAAGCCCGCCACCACGCTGTCGCAGCTGGCGCAGCAGATCGTGCGCCTCGACGCCTCGCTGCTGACGGCCAGCATGATCCAGATCACGCCCACCTACAGCGTGCTGGCCGCCGCCGACGACCCCGCCCATGCGGCCGACATCGAGGCCGACCACATCGACCGCCTGCTGACCCTGGCGCGCAGCCAGTACGATTACATCGTGCTCGACGTGGGACGCGGCCTCGATGCCGTCAGCGTGCGCGCGCTGGACCGGGCCGACCTGATCTTTCCCGTGCTGCAAGCCACCTTGCCCTATGTCCGCGACGGCAAGCGCCTGCTCGACGTATTCCGCGGCCTCGGCTACCGCGACGACAAGGTGCGCCTGATCCTGAACCGCTATGCCAGCAGCGACAACATCCGCGTGGCCGACCTCGAGGCGGCGTACGGCAAGCACGTCTACAAGTCCATTCCCAACCATTACGAGGCGGTGGCGGCGTCGGTCAGCCAGGGCGTGCCCATCCTCAAGCTGGCATCGCACAATCCCGTCTCGCGCGCCTTGCAGGAACTGGCCGCCAGCCTGGCCGGCGAGACCCCGCCAGCGGCGCCAGGCTGGGTTGCACGCCTGCTGGCGCGCGCCTGATCCCCCATTCACAGGAGACCGACCATGACTGCCGAAAAACTCACCCTGCGGGACCGCCTGGGCTATGCCCAGGATGACGCCAGCTCGAACGACGGCGCCGCGCACCAGGGCGTATCGAACCAGAGCTACCAGCAATTGAAGCACCGCACCCACCAGGCGCTGCTCGACCGGGTCGACCTGGAAGGCATGCAGCGCCTGTCGCGCGAGCAGATACGCGAAGAGCTGAAGATCCTCGTCAGCGACGTGCTCACGGAAGACAATGTGGTGATCAACGAACTGGAACGCCGCTCGCTGATCCGCGACATCCAGGATGAAGTGCTGGGCTTCGGCCCGCTCGAGCCGCTGCTGGCCGATCCCAGCGTGTCCGACATCCTCGTCAACACCTACCGCCAGGTGTACGTCGAGCGCCATGGCCGCCTCGAGCTGAGCGACATCTGCTTCACCGACGATGCGCACCTGATGAAGATCATCGACAAGATCGTCTCGCGCGTGGGCCGGCGCATCGACGAATCGAGTCCCATGGTCGATGCGCGCCTGCCCGACGGTTCGCGCGTCAACGCCATCATCCCGCCGCTGGCCATCGACGGTCCCGTGATGTCGATCCGGCGCTTCTCCGCGCAGCCGCTGCGCCTGGCCGACCTGATGCTGAAGCACAGCCTGACCGAGGAAATGAGCACCACCCTGCAGGCGCTGGGCAAGGCCAAGGTCAACATCCTGATCTCGGGCGGCACGGGCAGCGGCAAGACCACCATGCTCAACGCGATTTCCGGCTTCATCAGCACGGCCGAGCGCGTCGTTACCATCGAGGATGCGGCCGAACTGCAGATGCAGCAGCCGCACGTGGTGCGCCTGGAAACGCGGCCACCGAACATCGAGGGCAAGGGAGAAGTGACGCAACGGGCCCTGGTGCGCAACGCGCTGCGCATGCGCCCCGACCGCATCATCCTGGGCGAGGTGCGCGGCGCCGAGGCGCTCGACATGCTGCAGGCGATGAACACGGGCCATGAAGGCTCGATGGCCACCATCCACGCGAATACCCCGCGCGACGCGCTGACGCGGCTCGAGAACATGATCAGCATGGCCTCCGCGTCGCTGCCCGTGAAAGCCATGCGCCAGCAAATCAGTTCGGCCATCAGCGTCGTGGTGCAGGTGGCGCGCCTGACGGACGGCAAGCGCAAGATCATCTCGATCCAGGAAATCACCGGCATGGAAGGCGAGATGATCACCATGCAGGAAATCTTCACCTTCCGCCAGACGGGCATCGGCGAGGATGGCAGCGTGCAGGGCCATTTCCATGCCAGCGGCGTGCGCCCGCGTTTCCTGGAACGCCTGCGCGCCTTCGGCATCAGCCTGCCCGAAACCCTGTTCGATCCCGCCCGCCAGTACCATTAAGGGGAGCATCATGGACTATCTCTACTATGTATTCGCGATCCTCACCTTCATCGCCGTGGTGCTGCTGATCGAAGGCCTGTACCTGGCGTGGAATGCCTCGCGCGGTCCGGAAGCGGAAAGGGTGGCGCGCCGCCTGCGCATCATGTCGGCCGGCGCGCACGGCGAGACGGGCAGTTCGATGATCAGGAAACGCCTGCTGAGCGAAACGCCGGCCCTGCAGCGCCTGCTGCTCAGCGTGCCGCGCGTGCATGCGCTCGACCGCCTGCTGGAACAGTCGGGCCTGACCTGGAGCGTGGCCAGCTTCGCCGGCATGATGCTGGCGGTGGGCACGGCGGCGCTGCTGCTGTTCAGTTACTTCAGCGTGCCGTGGGCGCTGCGTTTGCCCCTGGTGGCCGTCGCGGCCCTGCTGCCGCTGCCGCTGGTCCTGCGCGCCAAGGCCAAACGCCTGCAGCGCATCGAGCAGCAATTGCCCGATGCGCTAGACCTGATGGCGCGCGCCCTGCGCGCCGGCCACGCCTTCCCCACCGCCCTGAAAATGGTCGGCGACGAAATGAACGCGCCGCTGGCCACCGAATTTCGCGCCACCTTCGATGAAGTCAATTTCGGCATCGCCATGCAGGACGCCCTGATGAACCTGGCCACGCGCGTGCCCAGCACCGACTTGCGCTATTTCGTGATCGCCGTGCTGATCCAGCGCGAGACGGGCGGCAACCTGTCGGAACTGCTCGACAGCATCAGCCGCATCATCCGCGAACGCATCAAGCTGCTGGGGCAGGTGCGCGTGCTGTCGGCCGAAGGCAAGCTGTCGGCCTGGATCCTGTCGCTGCTGCCGTTCGGCGCGGCGGCCATGATTCAGCTGACCAATCCGCAGTTCCTGGAAATGCTGTTTGTCGATCCGGGCGGCCGCAAGATGCTGGTCGGCGCCCTGCTGCTGATGGTCTGTGGCGTCTTTGTCATGCGCAACATCATCCGCATCCGCGTCTGAGCCGCAAGGAGAACCGCCATGAATCCCGTCCATATTGCCTTCCTCGCCCTGCTCTTCATCGCCGTCTTCGGCACGGCGCTGGTCGCCCTGCGCAGCTTCTCGCCGGATCCGCTGCGCCAGCGCCTCGACAAGGCCGCCGGCAAGAGCGCCGCGCAAGCGGGTGCGCCCGCGCCCAATCCCTGGCTGGCGCGCATGGTGCGCCTGAGCGGACCGCTGGCCAAGCTGTCGATTCCCGACCAGGGCTGGGAAAATTCCGTGATGCGCCGGCGCTTCATGAACGCCGGCCTGCGCCAGGCATCGACGCCCATCCTGTTCTTTTCCGCCAAGACCATGCTGGCCATCGGCCTGCCGCTGCTGCTGTTCCTGTTCCTGAGCGCATCGGGCCACCAGATGGCCGGCAAGGCCATCCTGTTCTGGCTGCTGACGGTGGCCGCCTTCGGCTACTACCTGCCCAACTTCGTGCTGCAGCAGATGATCAAGCGGCGCCAGCGCGAAATCTTCGAAAGCTTTCCCGATGCCCTCGACCTGATGACGGTCTGCGTGGAAGCGGGGCTGGCCATGGATGCGGCCCTGGCCAGGGTGGCTGCGGAAATCGCCCTGAAAAGCCGTGTGCTGGCCGAGGAATTGCACCTGGTGATGCTCGAGCTGCGCGCCGGCAATACCAAGGAGCGGGCCTTGCGCAACCTGGCCCTGCGCACGGGGGTCGAGGATGTCGATGCGCTGGTGGCCATGCTGATCCAGGCCGAGCGCTTCGGCACCAGCATCGCCGCCTCGCTGCGCGTGCAGTCCGACCAGCTGCGCACCAAGCGCCGCCAGCGCGCCGAGGAAGAGGCGGCGAAGATCGCCCTCAAGCTGCTGTTCCCGCTGATCTTTTTCATCTTCCCTTCGCTGCTGGTCGTCCTGATGGGGCCAGCCTTCCTGCAAATCTACCGCGTGCTCCTGCCCAGCATGAGCGGCGGCAGCTGACCGGAGAACCGCCATGTCCCAGCACACCACCCTGATGTTCATGTTCGCCTGCGCCGGCCTGCTGCCCGCCTGCGCCAGCCTGCCCGATACGGCCAGCCAGGCCCGCCACGGCGCGCCGCCGCAGGCGCGCGTCGACGACAGCCCCGCCACGCGGGCCAGCGCCTACTGCAAGCTGGGCAAGCGCATGCAGGAACTGGGCGACCCGCGCGCGGCGCTGGCCGCCTATGGCGAAGCCCTGCTGCTGGCGCCCGCCTCGCCCGACGCGCGCAATGGCGCCGCCGTGCTGCACGCGCAGCTGGGCGAGCTGGACACGGCACGCGCCATGCTGCAGGCACTGGTTCTGGAAACGCCCACGGCCAGGACCTACAACAACCTCGGCTACGTGCTGTACCTGCAGGAAGATTACGCCCAGGCGGCGGGCGTGCTGCGCCAGTCGCTGCAGCTCGACAACAGCCAGCAGCCGGCGCGCGCCAACCTGGACCTGGCCATCGCGGCGCTGGCGCGCAGCGTGGCCACGGTCGATACCGCCACGGACGTCCAGCCCGACCTGGCACCGACGCCGCCGCTGGTCGCAGCCGCGCCGCCGACGCGCTTGCAGCTGACCCAGTTGCAGCCGAATGTCTTTGCGCTGAGCTGGCGCGATGCGCCCGTGGCGATGCCAGCCGTGTTTGCGGCCTTGCCCGCTCCGGCCAGGCAGAAGCAGACGGCGCCGCTGCCGCGGCTGGAAGTAATCAATGGTCATGGCGAAACGGGGCTGGCGGCGCGCATGCGCGGCATGCTGGGCGGCATGGGCATCGGCGTGCTGCGGCTGGGCAACCAGCGGCCGTATGGCGTGCAGGCCAGCAGCATCGTCTACCGGCCCGGCCATGCCGAGGCGGCGGCCACCCTGGCCAGGGCGCTGGGCGGCATGCCGCAGTTGCAGGCCGCCAGCGACGGCGGCATCGGCACGGGCGCCGACCTGCGTTTATTGCTGGGCAAGGATGCGCTCGCCAGCCTGCCCGCACCTGCCGTCCTGCTGGCGTCGAACACGGCGCCGTGACGACGGCTCAGCGCGGCAGCAGGCGGCGGTCGGCGGGGTCGAGCAGGAAGCCTTGCAGGATATCCTGCAGCTGCGGCAGCTTCGCCACGTAGGCGGGGATGCCCAGCTGGCGCGCGCCAAAGTAGTGGGCGATGATGTCGCCCTGCTGCTCCATGTTGAAATCGGACAGGACGCCGCCGGCGGCCGCATCGTAGCGGTAGGCGCGCTGCCGGATATAGCCGCCGCGCAGGGCCAGCAGCACGCCATGCAGCAGCACGCCATAGCCGAGCTGGTACTGCCAGACGTGCACCATTTCGTGGATGAAGAGCAGCTTGCTGCCATGGCCTTCGCGCGAAAAATCGTCGCGGTACTGGGCCGGCATGAAATGCAGGTTGCCGCGCGGCGTCATCGCCGTGTTCCGGTCCTGCAAGCCAAACGGCAGAAAGGAGCCGCGCACGACGCGCACGCGCGCGTAGTCGATGGCGTCGCGAAAGACGCTGCGGGCCATGGCCGTTTCGCCGATGGTCAGGGGGCGGCGCAGGACCCGCATGAGAAGTCGGGAAGAAAGCGCGGCAAGCATGCAAGCCTGCCGCGCCGCAGCCGCTTACGCGGATCGCAAACCGCTGGCCGCCTTGGCGATCTCCGTGATGCGGTCCCAGTTGCCGGCCGCGATCGCGTCTTTCGGCGTCAGCCACGAACCGCCCACGCAGGCGACGTTTTTGCATGCCAGGAATTGCGATGCCGTCTCTTGCGAAATGCCGCCCGTCGGGCAGAACGTCACGTCCGGCAGCGGGCCGTAGATGGCGTTGAGCATGCCGATGCCGCCGGCCGGCACGGCCGGGAACAGCTTCAGTTGCTGGAAGCCGTTTTCACGCGCCGCCATCACTTCGCCCGGCGTCATCACGCCCGGCAGCAGGGGCAGGCCGCTGCTTTTCGCCGCCGCCACCAGGGCCGACGTCAGGCCAGGCGAGACGCCGAAGACGGCGCCCGCATCGCGCGCCTGGACGAATTCCTCGGGACGGGTCAGCGTACCCACGCCGACGATGGCGCCCGGCACGGCCGACATGGCGCGGATCGCTTCCAGGCCGTGTTTCGTGCGCAGGGTCACTTCCAGCACGCGGATGCCGCCCGCCACCAGCGCGCGCGCCAGCGGTACGGCGTGGTCAGGGTCGTCGATCGCGATCACGGGGATCACGCTCGAGGTGCGCATAATTTCCAGTAGTGTCATGGTCATCTCTTATTTCCTAGCCAAAAAGTCTTCATCGGAACCCGGTACGGTATCGCCGACATTGTCGGCGTCGTGCAAGGCGACGGTGGTGGGAATCGGCGACGGCAGGCCGAAGGTGGTCGCACCTTCTTCCGCCGCGCTGACGGTGGAACGGAACATGGAAAACAGCTCGCGGCCCATGCCGATGTGGTTCGGCGACAGGTCGGCCTGCACCAGCGAACGGGCGTGCCAGACGTCGGCCGGCACCAGCGCCTCGAGTACGCCGGTGAACGCGTCGAGGCGGATGATGTCGCCGTCGCGCACCAGGCCCAGCGGGCCGCCGGCGAGGATTTCCGGCGACACGTGGATGGCCGCCGGCACCTTGCCCGACGCGCCCGACATGCGGCCGTCGGTGACCAGCGCCACGTGGCGGCCCGCATCCTGCAGGTTGGCCAGCGCCGGCGTCAGCGCATGCAGTTCCGGCATGCCGTTGGCGCGCGGGCCCTGGAAGCGCAGCACGGCGACGAAATCGCGGTCCAGCGATCCCGCCTTGTAGGCGGCCATGAAATCTTCCTGCGAGTTGAACACCAGCGCCGGCGCTTCCACCGTGCGGTGCTGCGGCTTGACGGCCGAGACCTTCATCACGGCGCGGCCCAGGTTGCCCGCGACCAGGACCATGCCGCCGTCCGGCGCGAACGGATTCGACGCCGGGCGCAGCACGTTGTCGTCGGCGCTGGTGGCCGGCGCATCTTTCCAGAAGACCTTGCCGTCTTCGCCGAGGAACGGCTCCATGCAGTGCGCGCGCAGGCCCTTGCCCAGAATCGTGGTGACGTCTTCGTGCAGCAGGCCCGCGTCCAGCAGTTCGCGGATCAGATAACCGGTGCCGCCGGCCGCGTGGAAATGGTTCACGTCGGCGTCGCCGTTCGGGTAGATGCGCGTGAGCATCGGCACGATGGCCGACAGTTCGTTGAAATCGTTCCAGTCGATGACGATGCCGGCCGCCTTGGCGATGGCCACCAGGTGCAGCGTGTGGTTGGTCGAACCGCCCGTGGCCAGCAAGCCGACGACGGCGTTGACGATACATTTCTCGTCAACAATATGGCCGACTGGCAAGTAGTTGGCGCTTTGCGCCGTGATGCCGGCGGCGCGCTGGGCGGCGGCCGTCGTCAGCGCATCGCGCAGCGGCGTGTTCGGCGTGATGAAGGCGGCGCCCGGCAAGTGCAGGCCCATCACTTCCATCAGCATCTGGTTGCTGTTGGCGGTACCGTAGAAGGTACAGGTGCCGGCGCCATGGTAGGCTTTCGATTCGCCTTCGAGCAAGTCTTCGCGCGTGGCCTTGCCTTGCGCGTACAGCTGGCGCACCTTGGCTTTTTCCTGGTTCGACAGGCCCGACGTCATCGGACCGGCCGGCACGAAGACGGCCGGCAAATGGCCGAAGTGCAGCGCGCCGATCAACAGGCCCGGCACGATCTTGTCGCACACGCCCAGGTACAGGGCCGAGTCGAACATATTGTGCGACAGCGCCACGGCCGTCGACATGGCGATGGTGTCGCGCGAGAACAGCGACAGTTCCATGCCCGGCTGCCCTTGCGTCACGCCATCGCACATGGCGGGCACGCCGCCGGCGAACTGGGCGACGGCGCCCACTTCGCGCACGGCTTGCTTGATGATCTGCGGAAAGCCTTCGAACGGCTGGTGCGCCGACAGCATGTCGTTGTACGAGGACACGATGGCCACGGAGGGCTTCTTGTATTCCTTCAGCGACAGCTTGTCATTGGCAGGAAACGCGGCAAAGCCGTGCGCCAGGTTGGTGCACGACAGGGCGCCGCGCTGCACGCCCTGGATGCGGGCCGCATCCAGATGCGCCAGGTAGGCGCCGCGCGATGGCCGGCTGCGCGCGATGATGCGCGCTGTTACGGATTCGACTACTGGATGCAGCGCCATATGGATTTCCTTAAAAATGAGTATTTCGTGAAATTTTACTACAAAATGCTGGCGCAGAAGCACCGTTGCAGGGGCCGGCGACAGAAATAATCCATTTACTGGCGACTTTTCAAGGCAAAACAACAGAATGCCGCGTGCCATCGCTTCGCCCCTATCTAGCGACGGCGTGGATAAAGGGCGGACAAAACGCGAAAAATGCGGTTCGCCCATACAAACTGTAGTGAAATTACGTTTTTCTGATGTATTATTCTCACATCAACGCCGGCACGTCCATTCGCCACGACGAACGCGCCGCGCTCCCTTCAACCGAGACAAGCACCGAAGCCGACCGCCATGCGCCAGCCAGCATCCATTCCCGCCATCACCGCCACCGCCAGTTTCCAGTCCCTGCAAGCGCATAGCGCCAGCCTGCGCGACGTGCATCTGCGCCAGCTGTTCGCGGCCGATCCCGCACGTTTCCCGACGATGACGGTCGATGCGGCCGGACTGCTGCTCGATTACTCGAAGAACCGGGTCGATGCCGCCACCATGGCGCTGCTGATGGACCTGGCCCGCGAACGCGGCGTGGAAGCGCAGCGCGAAGCGATGTTTACGGGCGAGAAAATCAATCTTACCGAACATCGGGCCGTTCTGCATACGGCCTTGCGCGCGCCGCGCGGCACCGCCCTGGTGGTGGATGGTCAGGATATCGATGCCGACGTGCAAGATGTGCTGCAGCGCGTGAAGGCGTTTACGGACAAGGTGCGCAATGGCAGCTGGCTCGGCTACACGGGCAAACCGATCTGCGACATCGTCAACATCGGCATCGGCGGCTCGGACCTGGGCCCGAAAATGGCTTGCCTGGCGCTGCGTTCCTACGCCAACCCGGGCCTGGAAATGCATTTCGTCTCCAACGTCGACGGCCACGACATGGAAGCGACCCTGTCGAAAGTCGATCCGGAAACGACCTTGTTCATCGTCGCCTCGAAAACCTTTGTTACCGCTGAAACCATGCTCAACGCCAATACGGCGCGCGCCTGGTTTTTGCTCGAAGGCGAGGAAAAGGACCTGGCGCAACATTTCGTGGCCGTTTCGACGAATACGCAAGCCATCGTCGACTTCGGCATTTCGCCTGACAACATGTTCCCGTTCTGGGACTGGGTCGGCGGCCGCTATTCCGTCTGGTCCTCGATCGGCCTGGCCGTGGCCCTGTCCGTCGGCTTCGAATACTTCAGCGACTTCCTCGCCGGCGCGCATGCGATGGACCAGCATTTCCGCCAGGCGCCGCTGGAAGACAACATGCCCGTCGTGCTGGCCATGGTGGGTTTCTGGAACCGCCAGTTCCTCGATTGCGGCTCCGTCTCGATCGCGCCGTACCACCAGGACCTGAGCCGCTTTGCCGCCTATCTGCAACAGCTGGACATGGAAAGCAACGGCAAGCGCGTCACCAAGGATGGCCAGCCTGTCGGCGTGCCGACGGGGCCCGTGATCTGGGGCGACTGCGGCACGAATGCGCAGCATGCCTACTTCCAGCTGCTGCACCAGGGCACCGACATCACGCCCATCGACTTCATTGCCGCGCTGCGCGCCACGCATGACTTGCCGGGCCACCACGACGCCCTGCTGGCCAACTGCTTCGCCCAGTCGGAAGCCTTCATGACGGGCAAGACCGGCGCTGAAGTGCGTCTGGATTTGCAGGCACAAGGTTTGCCGGACAGCGAGATCGAAGCACTGGTGCCGCACAAGACCTTCCCCGGCAACCGCCCCAGCAACACCATTTTGATGGACCAGCTGACCCCGACCACCCTGGGCGCCCTGATCGCACTGTACGAACACAAGACCTTCGTGCAGGGCGTCTTGTGGAACGTCAACAGTTTCGACCAGTGGGGCGTGGAACTGGGCAAGGTGCTGGCGAAGAAAATCCAGGCCGAACTGACGGGTGAGGCCCGTCCCGACCATCACGACAGCTCGACCAATGGCTTGATCGCCTTGGCCAAGGCCGCAAAAGCCGCATACTAATTAATAACGCATAAGCAAGCCTGCTGCGCGTCGGCATAGGCAACCTGCGATGCGCACCGTGCTCAGGCACAGCTGCGCTTCTCGGCCGCCCCTCCCTTCCGCTCGCGACGGTTTTGTTAAGCGCTCTCCACATTAAGAATAGATGAATATTTACGAAATCAAGGTAGTGAGCGACACAGCCATGCAAGTGGGCGAATGCCCGCTGTGGCATGGCAAGGAAGCGGCCCTGTACTGGGTCGACATCGATGGGCGCGCCGTGCACCGGCTGCATCCGGCCAGCGGCAAGCATGAGCAGTGGAGCATGCCGACGGAACCGTCGGCGCTGGCCATCAACGCCGGCGGCGGGCTGATCGTTGCCCTGCGCAGCGGCTTTGCCCACCTCGACACGAAGACGGGCAGCCTGGCGCACATCGCGCCGGCACCGTTCGACATGAGCACCACGCGCTTCAACGATGGCAAGGTCGACCCGGCCGGACGCTTCTGGGTCGGCACCATTTTCGAGCCGCGCAGCGCTGACGCGGCGGAAATGTTCGTGCTGGAAAAGGGAGAGGTACGCAAAGTCTGGTCGGGCGGCATGACGGTGTCGAACGGCCTGGGCTTTTCCCCGGACAAGCGCACCATGTACCACTCGGACACCACCACGCACCGCATCGACCGCTTCGATTTCGATGCGGCCACGGGCGCCATTTCCGCGCCACAGCCATTCCAGCGCTTCTCCACCGATAAAAAGGCGGCGGACTACGGCGGACGCCCGGACGGCGCGGCCGTCGACAGCGAAGGCAATTACTGGTCGGCCATGTTTGAAGGCGGCAAAATCCTGCGCTTCGCGCCCGATGGCCACCTGCTCGGTGAAATCGCCGTGCCCGTGCGCTGCCCCACCATGGTCACATTTGGCGGCCCCGACCTGCGCACCCTGTACATCACCAGCGCCAGCCACAACAGATCAAACGCCGAGATCGCCGCCTACCCGCTGACGGGCCACGTGCTGTCCGTGCGCGTGGACGTGGCGGGCCAGCCGGAAACGCCGTACCAGGCCTGAGCGTACCGGGAGCAGACCCGCAATGGCGCCACCCCGCAGGCTTGTGCTGTCATCCCCGGGGATCTGACCCCAGCCTTGTTATCGTTTCACGCATAAAAAAACGCCGGCACCCGCGAAGGTCCGGCGCTTTTTCATGTCAACGCGTAGGTCGGATTAGCGGGGCAACGCCCCGCGTAATCCGACAGCGGTGTCGGCCATGAGCATACCGGTGCCAGCCCTGCCGGTGTCGGATTACGCGCAGCTTCGCTGCGCTAATCCGACCTACCACTGACCCCAGCGCTTCGATCGTTTCACACATAAAAAAAGCGCCGGCACCCGCGAGGGTCCGGCGCTTTTTCATGTCAACGCGTAGGTCGGATTAGCGGGGCTACGTCCCGCGTAATCCGACAGCGGTGTCGGCCATGAGCATACCGGTGCCGGCCCTGCCGGTGTCGGATTACGCGCAGCTTCGCTGCGCTAATCCGACCTACCACTGACCCCAGCGCTTCGATCGTTTCACGCATAAAAAAAGCGCCGGCACCCGCGAGGGTCCGGCGCTTTTTCATGTCAACGCGTAGGTCGGATTAGCGGGGCTACGCCCCGCGTAATCCGACAGCAGTGTCGGCCATGACCATCCCGGTGCCAGCCCTGCCGGTGTCGGATTACGCGCAACTTCGCTGCGCTAATCCGACCTACCACTGACCCCAGCGCTTCGATCGCTTCACGCATAAAAAAGCGCCGGCACCCGCGAGGGTCCGGCGCTTTTTCATGTCAACGTGTAGGTCGGATTAGCGGGGCTACGTCCCGCGTAATCCGACAGCGGTGTCGGCCATGAGCATACCGGTGCCGGCCCTGCCGGTGTCGGATTACGCGCAGCTTCGCTGCGCTAATCTGACCTACCACTGACCCCAGCGCTTCGATCGCTTCACGCATAAAAAAAGCGCCGGCACCCGCGAGGGTCCGGCGCTTTTTCATGTCAACGCGTAGGTCGGATTAGCGGGGCTACGCCCCGCGTAATCCGACAGCAGTGTCGGCCATGAGCATCCCGGTGCCGGCCCTGCCGGTGTCGGATTAGCGCAGCTTCGCTGCGCTAATCCGACCTACCACTGACCCCAGCGCTTCGATCGTTTCACACATAAAAAAACGCCGGCACCCGCGAGGATCCGGCGCTTTTTCATGTCAACGCGTAGGTCGGATTAGCGGGGCAACGCCCCGCGTAATCCGACAGCGGTGTCGGCCATGAGCATACCGGTGCCAGCCCTGCCGGTGTCGGAATACGCGCAGCTTCGCTGCGCTAATCCGACCTACCACTGACCCCAGCGCTTCGATCGTTTCACACATAAAAAAAGCGCCGGCACCCGCGAGGGTCCGGCGCTTTTTCATGTCAACGTGTAGGTCGGATTAGCGGGGCTACGCCCCGCGTAATCCGACAGCGGTGTCGGCCATGAGCATCCCGGTGCCAGCCCTGCCGGTGTCGGATTACGCGCAGCTTCGCTGCGCTAATCCGACCTACCACTGACCCCAGCGCATCGATCGCTTCACGCATAAAAAAAGCGCCGGCACCCGCGAGGGCCCGGCGCTTTTTCATGTCAACGCGTAGGTCGGATTAGCGGGGCTACGCCCCGCGTAATCCGACGACAGTGTCTGCCTAAGCATGCCGGTGCCGGCCATGCCCACGGCGGCATCGAGTTACCGCGCCAGCACCTTGCGGATGGTTTCCGCCAGTTCCGCCGCCACAAACTTGGCCACGTAACCATCGGCGCCCACGCCCTTGACGTGGTCTTCGTTGGTCGAGCCCGTCAGCGACGAATGGATCACCACGGGAATCGAGGAAAAGCGGCCATCGTTCTTGATGTTGCGCGTCAGGGTAAAGCCATCCATCTCCGGCATTTCCAGGTCCGTCAGCACCAGCGCCACCTTGTCTTTCGCCGTCTTGCCTTCGGCCGCCGCCTGGCTGGAAATGGCTTGCAGGCGCTCCCACGCTTCCTTGCCCGTCTTGGTCATGATGAAGGGCACGCCCATCGCGTCCAGGCCCTTTTCGATCAGCGAGCGGGCCAGCGCGGAATCGTCGGCGGCCAGGATCACGGCGCCGGCAGGCAGCCGCACCTGCGGGCCGATGCTGTGCTCGTCCACGTCGGGCTCGCCCGACGGCAGCACGTTGCGCAGGATTTGCTCGACGTCCAGCACTTGCGCCAGGCGCGTCTTGTCCGTGTCGCCATCGAGGCGCGCGATGCTGGTGACCAGGCCCCCGCCCACGCTCGATTCGGCCGACAGCACCTGGTTCCATTCCAGGCGCACGATTTCATCGACCTCTTCCACGGCAAACGCCTGTGTCGAACGGGCAAATTCCGTCACCATCAGGATCTTCAAGCCATTGCTCTTGCAGCCGACCGCCATCGGCAAGTCGATCACGGGCACGATCTGGCCGCGGATATTGACCACGCCCAGCATATGGGGGTGCGATCCAGCCACCGCCGTGATGGCCGGCATTTCCATGATTTCACGTACTTTGAACACATTGATGCCGAATAGTTCGCGGCTGGTCGAGTGATCGCTGGTGCCCAGCTTGAACAGGAACAGTTCGAATTTGTTATTGCCTGTCAGGCTGGTGCGTTCATCGACATCTTGCTGCATTGAATTCATTGTGTCCCCTTGAGCCGTCTTGTAAAGTTAAGCTGCCTGCCCGCAATACGGGCAGTGCTGACTGCAGCCGCATGGACGTCGGAAGGCGGGTTCGGGGCATGGCCGGCGCTAGCGGTGCAGTGTGAATCGGACAACTTCGTACTACCAATAGTTGCTATCGATTCGAGTCTGAATTATACGGTTTTTTACTTTCCTCAAAGCTACTTTACGCCGCCAGCAGCCATCCTGGCAGCATTTCTTGACTTGCTTGTTGCTACAGCGCAAATGATGATGGTGAGAATCGAAAATTTCCCTGGCAACCATGGTTGCTTTGAAAAGCCCCGTTGTAATGATGGCCCCGCGCCGACGCCGGCGATCGGCATATAATGAGCACGCAGCGGCGCAATGAGCGATGCCGGGCAAAACTGCGACGGCAGCAGATTAAATGTAGTAAAATTTCTTGCAATTGCCTGTTCTACGTAGTAAATTTACACCATCGATTATAGTAGCGACAGACTGGCACTTCCGGTCGGCCTCCTCCCCGCTCCGGCTCTTTTACTTTTGCGACGACACTCACTTATGGCTCTTACCGATTTTGATCTGGTCCTGTTTGGCGGCAGCGGCGATTTGGCAATGCGCAAATTGCTGCCTGCCATGTATGCGCGCGACGTCGCGAACGATTTGCCGCCGACGGCGCGCATCATCTGCGTGGGCCGCCAGGACAGCGGCCAGGACGCCTTCCTGAAAATGGTGGAAAGCAGCGCCCGCCCGCACATCAAGGCCAGCACCCTGAATGCCGCCACATGGAGCCGCTTCTGCGCGCGCATCGTGTATGTATCGCTCAACGCCAGCGATGCCAAGACCTACGCGCCCCTCGTCGAAGCGCTGCGCGACGGCAGCGACCTGACGCGCGTGTACTACCTGGCCACGCCGCCGCACCTGTTCGCCTTGATCTGCGACAACCTGGAAGAAAATGGCCTGGTCACGCCGAATTCGCGCGTGGTGCTGGAAAAACCGCTGGGCCGCGACCTTGCCAGCGCCAAGCAGATCAATGCCGAAGTGGGCAAGGTTTTCCAGGAATCGCAGATCTACCGCATCGACCATTACCTGGGCAAGGAAACCGTGCAGAACTTGCTGGCCTTGCGCTTCGGCAACGTGCTGTTCGAACCGCTGTGGCGCCGCGAATGGATTTCCGACGTGCAGATCACCATCGCCGAGAAACTGGGCGTGGGCAACCGCATGGGTTACTACGACACATCGGGCGCGCTGCGCGACATGCTGCAAAACCACTTGCTGCAACTGCTGTGCATCGTCGCCATGGAACCGCCGACCTCGATCGCGCCGGACGCCGTGCGCGATGAAAAGCTGCAAGTACTGCGTTCGCTCAAAAAATTCACGCCCACCACGCTGGCGCAAAACATCGTGCGCGGCCAGTACCGTGCCGGCCACGTCGACGGCGTCACCGTGCCGAGCTACCGCGACGAGCCGGATGCGCCAGAACACTCGCGCACCGAGACCTTCGTTGCGTTGAAGGCGGAAATCGACACCTGGCGCTGGGCCGGCGTGCCGTTCTACCTGCGCACGGGCAAGCGCATGGCCGATAGCCTGGCCGAAATCGTCGTGCGCTTCAAGCAGATCCCGCACTCGATCTTCAACCAGCCCACGTCCAGCTTCCAGCCGAACTGCCTGGTGATCCGCTTGCAGCCCGACGAAGGCCTGCGCATGAACCTGATGGCCAAGACCCCGGGCGACGGCATGCGTTTGAAACCGGCGGAACTGGAACTCGATTTCCGCGAATCGTTCAAGACGCCGCGCATGGACGCTTACGAGCGCCTGCTGCTCGACGTCCTGCGCGGCCAGCTGACCCTGTTCATGCGCGGCGACGAACTGGAAGCGGCCTGGGAATGGGTCGAGCCGATTCTCGACAACTGGGAACAGAACGACAGCGCGCCGATTCCGTACACGGCCGGCACCTGGGGCCCGGCCGCGGCCAGCGCCCTGATCGGTCGCGACGGCTTGCAGTGGCGTGAAGAGGCCCTGCCAGAAGACTAAGCTAGCAGGGCGTGGAGCCGTGCCTTGCAAGGCACGGCCGTTACGCAGGCGCGGAGCGGTGCTCCGCGAATTCCCTGCTTCACCTTTGCCAGTCCCCGAGCTCCCGAAAACTAACCCAGAAGACTACCCTGATGCTGCTTGACTCCATCCGCACCCAGCTCGATTCGCTCTCCAAGTCGGAGAAGAAGGTCGCGCTGGCCGTGCTTGACCAGCCCAACCAGACGGTCAGCCAGAACATCACGGCGCTGGCGAAAAGCGCGCAGGTGTCGGAACCGACCGTGGTGCGCTTTTGCCGCACGCTGGGCTACGACGGCTGGCATGAATTCAAGCTGAAACTGGCGCAGGGCCTGGCCCTGGCCATGCCGGGCGCGAACGAGCAGCCGGCGCAGGATGACCTCGCGGCCGACCTGGTGAATAAAATCTGCAGCCGCTCGATCAACACCCTGCTCGACCTGCGCAACAACCTGAACCCGGAAGCGATCCAGCGCGCGCTCGACATCCTGTCGCGCGCCAGCAAGATCGAATTCTACGGCCAGGGCACGTCCGGCATCGTGGCGGCCGACGCGCAGCACAAATTCTTCCGCTCGGGCGTGCCGACGGTCGCCTACAGCGATCCGAACATCCACAGCATCGCCGCGGCCCTGTTGCGCGGCGGCGACTGCCTGGTGGCCATCTCGCAGCGCGGCAACAGCCCCGCCCTCGTGCGCTCCGTGAAACTGGCGCGCCGCGGCGGCGCCGACGTCATCGTGCTGGCGCCATCGGGCACGCCGCTGGCCGACCTGGCGACCGTGCTGATCCCGATCGACCTGGTCTTCAACACCGATCCCTACACGCCGATTTCGGCGCGCCTGGCCTACCTGGTGGTGATCGACGTGCTGGCCGTCGGGCTGGCCCTGCAGCGCGGTCCCGAATTCCGCAAGAAGATGCAGAACGCGCAGAAGGCGCTGCAGGAATTCGACATGCAGTTCGATTCCTTCATCGGCTAGCGCGCCTGGAAAACGTCCATGGCGGCGCTGCGCTTCCCTGGCGTACTGTCTGCGGAAGCGCGCCTTGCCCTCAACGTTTTGGCGAGCGCGCCATGCTACAGGCATGAAAAGAGCGCGGGCGCTTCCGGCCGGATTATGTACAATACTCCGGCAAGCCCTTTCACTCTTTCCCGCGCAGCCATGAACCAACTCGAACAACTGAAGCAATTTACCACCGTGGTGGCCGACACCGGCGACTTCCAATCGATCCAGGCCTACACGCCGCGCGACGCGACGACGAATCCGTCGCTGATCCTGAAAGCCGTGCAGAAGGATGAATACAAGCCGCTGCTGGAAAAGGCCGTGCGCGACCATCCGAACGCCTCCACCGCCGAGATCATCGACCGCCTGCTGATCGCGTTTGGCGTGGAAATCCTGCAAACCATCCCTGGCCGCGTCTCGACCGAAGTCGATGCGCGCCTGTCGTTCGACACGGAAGGCACCGTCGCCAAGGGCCGCGACCTGATCGCCCTGTACTCGAACGCGGGCATTCCGCGCGAGCGCGTGCTGATCAAGATCGCTTCCACCTGGGAAGGCATCCGCGCCGCCGCCATCCTCGAAAAGGAAGGCATCCGCTGCAACATGACCCTGCTGTTCTCGCTGGCCCAGGCCATCGCCTGCGCCGAAGCGGGCGCGCAGCTGATTTCGCCGTTCGTCGGCCGCATCTACGACTGGTACAAGAAATCGACGGGCATCGACTACATGGGCGCGGAAGACCCGGGCGTGCAATCCGTCAAGCGCATCTACAATTACTACCGCAAGTTCGGCTACAAGACGGAAGTCATGGGCGCGAGCTTCCGCAACACCTCGCAAATCCTCGAACTGGCCGGCTGCGACCTGCTCACCATCAGCCCCGACCTGCTGCAAAAGCTGGCCGACAGCGATGCGCCCGTGGAGCGCAAGCTGAGCGCCGAAGCGGCGCCGTCGACCAACATCGTGCAAATGTCGCTGAACGAAGAAGCCTTCCGCTTCATGATGAATGAAGACGCGATGGCGACGGAGAAGCTGGCCGAAGGCATCCGCGCCTTCTGCGTCGATTCCGGCAAGCTGAAACAGATGATCGCGGCACTGCGTTAATCGCCCGCGCCCCCGCCAAAAGGCGGCGTCCGTGCACTGCACGGCGCCGCTTTTTTGCATGGCATCGCGAGCGGGAGCAATGGCGCTACAATAAACCACCACCACCAGTCGCCGCGCGCATGTCCCTTACCTCGTCCGCCATCACCATCCGCCTGGGCCGCCGCGCCCGCGCCCGCATTGCCGAACAGGGCTTGCGCGCGAGCGATGTCGCCATCGTCCCCGCCGCCGCCGGCGGACCGAAAGGCCTGATCCTGCACCAGCTCGATTGCTGGCTGTTCGGCGAATTCCTGGCACAGGCGCCGCGCCCGCGCCACTTCGTCGGCGCCTCGATCGGCGCCTGGCGCATGGCGGCGGCAGTTTTTCCCGACCCCGTCGCGGCGCAGCGCCGCCTGGTGCGCGAATATGTGGGCCAGCGCTATCCGGACAAGCCCGATGGCGCCCACGTCAGCCGCACCTGCCGCGCCCTGCTCGACGCCATGCTCGATGGCCAGGATGCCCACCTGCTGCGGCATGACCGGCACAGCCTGGCCGTGCTGGCCGTGCGCGGCATCGGCACGCTGGCGCGCCAGGGCAAGTGGCGCGACCGGCGCGGCTTCCTGCTGGCGGCGGCCAACAACGCCGTGGCGCGCGCCCGCCTGGCAGGTTCGCTGGAACGCGTGGTGTTCCATGCGGGGCCGGACAGCGCCAGCTGGCTGCGTTCGCGCTTCGACGCCTTTCACTCCCACTTCGTGCCGCTGGCGCAGGACAACCTGCGTGACGCGCTGCTCGCTTCCGGCTCCATCCCGCTGGTACTCGACGCGGTGCAGGGCATCGCCGGCGCACCGCCCGGACGCTACTGGGACGGCGGCCTGGTCGACTACCACCTGCACCTGCCCTACCAGCGCGAACCGGACCTGGTGCTGTATCCGCACTTCGCCGACCACATCGTCCCGGGCTGGCTGGACAAGGCCATGCCGTGGCGCCGCGCGCGCGGCCCCGATCCTGCGCTCGACAACATGATCCTCGTCTCGCCCTCGCCCGCCTTCGTGGCCAGCCTGCCGAACGGCAAATTGCCGGACCGGCGCGACTTCCCCCATTACGGCCAGGATCATGCCGCACGCATGCGCGACTGGCGCCGCGCCATCGCCGAAAGCGAGCGCATGGCCGCCGCCTTCGCCCGCTGGGCCGAACAGCCGGACTTGCGCCAGGCGCTCGACCTGTAGCGCGGGCCGCATCGCAACAGGCATAAAAACAACAGCGTTTTTCACTCGCCTATTGGTCACTTCTCGGTGCATACTATGTCGCACAGGCAATTTAATCCCCCTTGCGACAGGAGTTCGACCATGCATGCCCTCTCCCATCTTCGTATCGGCACGCGCCTGGCAGCGGGTTTCGCGCTGGTGCTCCTGCTGTCCGTGATCTCCACTTCATACGCGCTGTACAGCGCGCACATCAACGCCGAGGCGACGCGGCAAATGATGGAAAAGCCGCTGGCCAAGGAGCGCCTGGTATCGGACTGGTATGTGCTGATCTACTCGGCCATCGCGCGCACCTCGATGATCGCCAGGAGCACGGATGAAACCCTGTCGAGCGTCTTCGCCGAGACCATCGCCGACAGCACCAAACAGGGTAGCGAACTGCTGAAGCAAATCGAATCGCTGCTCGACAGCGAGGAAGAAAAAACCATCTTCAAGGCGTCCGTGGCGGAGCGCGTCAAGTACCAGGACGCCAAGACGCTGGTGATGAATGCGCGCAAGGCCGGCAACGCGGCACAGGCGGAAAGCACCTACCGCGACAGCTTCGCGCCGGCCGCCGCCAGTTACCAGAACAACGTCAAGGCCCTGCTGGCGCAGCAGCGCAAGGCCATCGACGCCACGGCGCAAGCCATCGAGGCGGCCAACGACCGCAGCTTCACCCTGCTGCTGACCTTGTGCGCACTGGTGGTGGCGCTGGGCAGCGTCTGCGCCTGGCTGATCACGCGCTCGATCACCGTGCCTCTGCAGGCGGCCGTGAAGGTGGCCGAAACGGTGGCCGACGGCGACTTGCGCACGCATTTTGCCGCTGCGGCCGGCGATGAAATCGGCGACTTGATGCGGGCGCTGCAAGGCATGAACGAAGCGCTGCGCAAGGTGGTGTCGGAAGTCCAGAGCGGCACCAACGCCATCGCCACGGCCTCCGGCGAAATCGCCGCCGGCAACCAGGACCTGTCGGCCCGCACGGAACAGCAGGCCAGCTCGCTGGAAGAGACGGCGTCGTCGATGGAGGAACTGACGTCGACCGTGAAGCAGAATGCCGACAATGCGCGCCAGGCCAACCAGATGGCGGTGGCCGCCTCGGGCGTGGCCGAACGGGGCGGCAGCATCGTCAGCCAGGTGGTCGACACCATGGGCGCCATCGATACGGCGTCGACCAAGATCGTCGACATCATCGGCGTCATCGACGGCATCGCCTTCCAGACCAACATCCTGGCGCTGAACGCTGCCGTGGAAGCGGCGCGCGCCGGCGAACAGGGACGCGGCTTTGCCGTCGTCGCCACCGAGGTGCGCAACCTGGCGCAGCGCTCGGCGGCGGCGGCGCGCGAAATCAAGGCCCTCATCGGCGACTCGGTGGAACAGGTCAACAACGGCACGCGGCTGGTGCAGCAGGCCGGCAGCACCATGGGCGAGGTAGTCGACAGCGTGCGCCGCGTCACCGACATCATGGCCGAGATCACGGCCGCCAGCGCCGAGCAAAGCATGGGCATCGACCAGGTCAACCAGGCGATCGCGCAAATGGACCAGGTGACGCAGCAAAACGCGGCCCTGGTGGAAGAGGCGGCAGCGGCCGCCGAAAGCATGCAGGACCAGGCGGCGCGCCTGGCGCAAGTGGCGGCCGGCTTCCAGCTCGAACACATGCCCGCGGCGGCGCCGGCACGCGCAGCGCCACCGGCCAGGGCATCGGCCGCCAGCGCGCCTGTCCGCCCCGCCGCCACGCGGATCGCCGCCCCCCGCGCGGCCCAGGCGGCCAGGCCAGCCAGCACGGGCAAGCCTGCCGCTGCCACGCCAAAGACCCCGGCGCACATCGCCGGCGACCAGGACTGGGAAGAGTTCTAGGCGGCGATTCCGGCCCCGCAAACGCATGCATCTGAAATGGTTTGACAGCGCGGCGGGCCGCGAGGATACTAGGTTTTCAGGTGGCATGGCGCACCACCGGCAGCAAGACGTCTGGCGCCTGACATCGTTCGCGGGAGTTCGAACATGAAGCGTTTACCACTGCCATTGCGCCAGCCGCTGCGCCATCTGTCTGCCCTGCTGCTGTGCGCAGCCCTGGCCGCCTGTGCCACGCCGCCTGCCGCGCCGCCTCCACCCGACCTGTTCAACGATGCCAGTTTTGCCGCGCCGACGGCAAAGATCGACCCGCAGCAGGCGTTTGCCGTGAGCGAGGCCATGCGGCGCTACGTGCGCGTCGATATCGCGCGCGAGGCGCGTGGCAAGAATCCCCGCCGCGCGCTCGCCAATGCGCTGTACAACAAGGCGGGACTGCAACTGGAATACGATGCCGCCATGACGCGCACGGCGGCGCAGACGTTCGACGAGCGCAGCGGCAATTGCCTGTCGCTGGTGCTGATGACGGCCACCCTGGCCAAGGAAATGGGGCTGGAAGTGCACTACCAGGCGGTGCTGGGGGAAGACAGCTGGAGCCGCAGCGGCGACATGTATTTTGTGGCCGGCCACGTCAACCTGGTGCTGGGCCGGAAGCTGGCGCAGAACAGCGACAGCTATGACGCCGATGCGGAACTGCTGATCGATTTCCTGCCGGCCCAGGATCTGACGGGACAGCGCACGCGCACGATCAGCGAATCGACCATCCTGGCCATGTACCTCAACAACCGCGCCGCCGAAACCATGGCCAATGGCGAACTCGATCAGGCCTACTGGTTTGCCCGCGCCGCCATCCTGCAAGACCCCACGTTTGCCGGCGCCTTCAACACGCTGGGCATCATCCAGCTGCGCCACGGCGACATGGAGCCGGCGCGACGCACGCTGGCCTATGCGCTGGAACGCTCGCCGGCGAGCACCGTGCTGCTGTCGAACCTGGCGCAGGCGCTCGACAACCTGGGCCGCACGGACGAAGCGCAGCTGATGCGGCGCAAGCTGCTGGCGCTGCAGCCGGAACCGCCTTTCCACTTTTTCAGCCTGGGCCAGATCGCCATGAAGAATGCCGACTACCAGGAAGCGGCGCGCCTGTTCCAGCGCGAGATCGCGCGCGATCCGTATTACCACGAGTTCCACTTCTGGCTGGCGCAGGCGTATGCGCGCATGGGCCAGCTGGCGCAGGCCGGGCGCCAGCTGGAACTGGCGATGGACAACAGCACCACGCGCGGCGACCATGGCCTGTACGCGGCCAAGCTGCAGCGCCTGCGCGCCGCCACCACGCACTAGGCGGCGTCAGTCTTCCAGGAACATCTGCTGCAGGTCGTTCAGGAAGCGCAGTCCCAGTTCCGTCGGGCGGATGATCTGGTGGTCGCGGTACAGCAAGCCCTTGGCCTCGGCCGCGTTGAGCGGCCTGTCGATGGCGTTGATGGCCAGGCCCGTGCGCTCGGCGAACAGGTTCGGCGAGAAACCCTGCGTCAGGCGCAGCGTATTGAGGTTGAACTCGAAGCCCATCTCCTCGCGCGCCAGCTCGCGCTCTTCCTGCACGTGCTGGCCGGCCAGCACGGCGTCCATATACGCCTTCGGCTGCTTGTAGCGGGCCTGGCGCAGGACGCGGTGCGGGAACGATATCTTCGAGTGGGCGCCCGCGCCGATGCCCAGGTAATCGCCGAACTCCCAGTAATTGCGGTTGTGCTTGGCCTGGCGGCCCGGCTGCGCATACGCCGATACTTCATAACGGCCGTAGCCGGCCTGCGCCGCGCGTTCGGCCACCATGTCGGCGATGTCGGCGCTTTCGTCGTCGTCCGGCAGCACCGGCGGATACTTGGCGAACAGGGTGTTCGGCTCCAGGGTCAGGTGGTACAGCGACAGGTGCGGCGGCGCAAACGACAGCGCCGTGTCCAGGTCCTGCCGCGCCTCGGCCAGCGTCTGCGTGGGCAGCGCATACATCAGGTCGAGGTTGAAATTGTCGAAATGCGCATGCGCGATCTCCACCGCGCGGCGCGCTTCATCGTCGTCGTGGATGCGTCCCAGCGCCTGCAGGTGGCGGCCATTGAAGCTCTGGATGCCGATCGACAGGCGGTTGATGCCGCTGGCCCGGTACGACTTGAATTTTTCCGTTTCAAAGGTGCCCGGATTGGCTTCCATGGTGATTTCGCAATCGGGCTCCAATGGCAGCAGGGTGCGCACGTCCGACATCAGGCGGTCCAGTCCCGCCGCCGACATCAGGCTGGGCGTGCCGCCGCCGATGAAAATCGTGTGGATCTTGCGGCCCCAGATCAGGGGCAGCGCCATTTCCAGGTCCAGCCGCAGGGCCGCCAGGTATTCCGCTTCCGGAAAACCGCCGCGCACCTCGTGCGAATTGAAATCGCAGTACGGGCATTTTTTCACGCACCACGGGAAATGGATGTACAGCGACAGCGGCGGCAGGGCCGTCAGGTTCAGCGCGCCCGGCTGCAGGTATTTCAACGCCGCGCCGGCCGCGCCGGAAATGCCTTCCTGCGGCGCGGGGGCCGCGCCTGGCTTGGCGGCAGATTTGGCAACAGCGCCGACCAGTTTGATCGGGATCATCGCAGTTTCTCGACCAGCGCGCGCAGGGCCTGGCCACGGTGCGACAGCGCGTTCTTTTCATCGGACGTCAGTTCGGCCGCGCACTTGTCCAGGGCCGGAAGATAGAAATGCGGATCGTAGCCGAAGCCGCCCTTGCCGCGCGGCGTGGCGATCATCTCGCCATTCCAGCGGCCGTCGGCGATCACCGGCTGCGGGTCGTCCGCATGGCGCACGTACACCAGCACGCAATAGTAGTACGCGGACTTGTCGGCATGCGCCTCCAGGTCGGCGATCAGCCTGGCGCTGTTGGCCGCGTCCGATTTCGGCTCGCCCGCATAACGGGCCGAATACACGCCCGGCGCGCCGCCCAGGGCATTGACGCAGACGCCGGAATCGTCGGCCAGCGCCGGCAATCCCGTCAGGCGCGCCGCGTGGCGGGCCTTTTGCAAGGCGTTTTCAACGAAGGTGTGGAATGGCTCGTCCGCTTCCGGCACGTCGTACTCGCCCTGGGCGTGCACGGAAAAACCGATGGTCGAGAGCAGCTCGTTGAATTCCTTGAGCTTGCCGGCGTTGTTTGATGCGAGGATCAGGCGTTGGGTCATGTGACAATATCCGGGTTAAGCGGCACCGCGCGAGGCGGGCCGAATGAAGTGCCGACATTGTAAACCTTTTGCGCGTCCCCCACCTTGGCCCGCCGCTGCCGCCGGCAGCGGCGGGTGTGGGCTTTTTGCCCGGCGCGGCGGGCAAAAAGGTGTAAATCTACGTAAAGATTAAACGCGATTAGACGCGGCTCAGATCCCGAGGGCCTGCTTTTGCAGGGCGATCAGGTCGGCGATGCCACCCTGCGCCAGGTCCAGCAGGCGGTTCATGCCGGCGCGGTCGAAAGCGGCGCCTTCGGCCGTGCCCTGCACTTCGATGAAGTGGCCCGCTTCCGTCATCACCACGTTCATGTCCGTGTCGCAGCCCGAGTCTTCCACGTAGTCCAGGTCCAGCACCGGCATGCCCTGGTAGACGCCCACCGAGATGGCGGCGACGAAGCTTTTTACGGGGATGGCGGCGATGGCGCCGCGCGCCTGCAACTGCGCAAACGCGTCATACGCGGCCACCATGGCGCCCGTGATCGAGGCCGTGCGCGTGCCGCCGTCGGCCTGGATCACGTCGCAATCGAGGTGCAGCGTGCGTTCGCCGAATGCCTGCAAGTCAAAGGCGGCGCGCAGCGAGCGGCCGATCAGGCGCTGGATTTCCTGCGTGCGGCCGGACTGCTTGCCACGCGCCGCTTCGCGGTCCATGCGCGTATGCGTCGAGCGCGGCAGCATGCCGTACTCGGCCGTCAACCAGCCCTGGCCCTTGCCCTTCAGGAAGCCCGGCACCTTGTCTTCGATGCTGGCGGTGCAAATGACCTTGGTGTCGCCGCACTCGATCAGCACCGAGCCTTCGGCATGCTTGGTGTACTGGCGGGTGATGCGGATGGCGCGCAGCGCGTCGACGGCGCGGCCGCTCGGGCGGGATTCGAATGTCATGGGATGTCCTGTGTGATTGGGGTTGCGGCAGCGATTCTAACACCGCGCGCCGCCATATTTGCAGCCATGCAACAGCATCGGGCCGCGCGCGGGGGCGCTGCACACATGATCCCTACAATCCTGCCCCGCCAAACACAATTTTCTTTACAATGCCGTAAAACGCACACTATTCAGCAATTTTCAGGCCACCAGACCATGCGGTCCTGTTTTTGCGGCGCGGGCGGTATTGCCTGCGCTGGCTGATTAAGTGTATAAGTGACTGTATACAAGATCAAATCGGGGAATCCTTTGAGCATTTCAAGCATGACAGGCTACGCGGTTGCCACCAGCGAAGGTGCTGCAGGCACACTGACAATTGAAATCAAGAGCGTCAATTCGCGCTTTCTCGACCTGCAATTCCGCATCAATGACGATTTGCGGGCGCTGGAGCCTGACTTGCGCGCCGCCGTCATGTCCGCCATCACGCGCGGCAAGGTCGAGGTACGCCTGAGCTTTGGCCGCAAGGCAGCCACGGCCGGCACGCAGGCGCTGAACCTGCCCCTGCTGGCGGAACTGGCGCGCCTGCAAACCGAGGTGGGCCAGCATTTCGTGTCCGCGCCCGTCATGACGGTGGCCGAACTGCTGCGCTGGCCTGGCGTCATCGAGGAAGCGCAAGTGGGGCAGGAATCCCTGCAGGCGGACGTGGGCGCGCTGACCAAGCGCACCGTGGCCGCCTTCGTCGACAGCCGCAAGCGCGAAGGCGCCGCGCTCGAGGCCGTGCTGGTGTCGCGCATCGAAGCGATGGAAGCCATCGTCAAGCGCATCACGCCCCTGATCCCGCAAGTGGTGGCGGCCTTCCAGCAAAAAGCCATCGAGCGCATGCAGGATGCATTGGGCCTGGCCAGCCAGGGCTCGAATTCGGCCCTGTCGCGCCAGGACGCCATGGAACGCATCCGCCAGGAAGTGATCTTGTACGGCATCCGCATCGACGTTTCGGAAGAACTGGCGCGCCTGTCGGCCCACCTGGGCGAAACGCGCCACATCCTGACCAAGGGTGGCCAGGTCGGCAAGCGCCTCGACTTCATGATGCAGGAACTGAACCGCGAAGCCAACACGCTGGGCGCCAAGGCGTCCGTCAAGGAACTGGCCGACGCCTCGATGGACTTGAAGCTGCTGATCGAGCAGATGCGCGAACAGGTGCAGAACCTGGAGTAAGCGATGACGACCCTATGCACATGGACACTCGCGGCCACCCTGGCATTGCTGGCGGCGGGCGCGCAGGCGCAAACGGCGCAGCGGCCATCGCCGTATGCGATCGAGGGCTGTACGTTCGGATGCTTCGCCCTCAAGGAACGCGGCGCCGCCATCTACACGGGCGCCGACGCCGCCTCTTACCGCATCTGCTCGCGCAGCACCCTGGGCGCGGAAGTGTCGGTCGACGGCAACGTCGTGCGCATCAACAACCGCGACTGCACCGATGTGAATGGACGGGCCATCGTCCTGACCACGGGCGAAATCGCGCTGGGCCGCCTGCCCCGCTGAAGCCGGGCAGGGAAAACGCATGCCAGGCCTCAGGCCAGGCGGGTTTCGGCGCGCCAGCGGTCGCTGGCTGCGATGACGACGCAGGCCACAAACAGCACGATGCTGTATTCCACGCCGCCGGCGCCATGTTCGCCGACGAACCAGCCCTTGGCCGCATGCACGATGGCGATGCCGCCGAGGCAGATCACCATCAGCCCGGCCGCCGCCCAGCGCGTGTATTTGCCAACGATGAGCAGGCTGCCGCAAACGATCTCGACGGCGGTGATCGCCCACACGACGGCCAGGCCGTAGATGAATCCCTTGTCTTCCAGGAAACCGGCGAAGCGGGGAATCGTGCCATTCGCGATGCGCGTGACGGCATGCGCCATGAACATGATGGCAATGGCCACGCGCAGCAACAGCATGGCCTGTGGAAAACTGAGAAACGGGAATTTGTTCATGCGCGCGCCCTGTCAGCAAAGAATGGTTGTTAAGAAAAATACATTCCAAATTAGATAACTATTTCTCTCAGATAACAAGCAAAATATGCATGCTGGCGGGCGCAAGCGACGGCGCCGGCCATCAGGGACTGGCTGGCAGCCTTGCCTCTTGGTAAAATACTGAATTGGGCGCCGCCCGCGCAAGCGCAGGCGCCGACATCACACGACATGGAAAGATCAGCATGAGCCACCCTACCGCCTTCTCTGGCAGCCTGTTCGTGGTCGCCGCGCCATCGGGCGCCGGCAAATCGACCCTCGTCAATGCGCTGCTGGCGCAGGAACCGGGCATCAAGCTGTCGATCTCGACCACCACGCGCGCGCCCCGCCCGGGCGAGCAGCATGGCCGCGAGTACTATTTCACGACGGCGCAAGACTTTGTCGCGCGCGCCGACCAGGGCGAGTTCCTGGAATGGGCGGAAGTGCATGGCAATTACTACGGCACCTCGCGCATCATGGTGGAGCAGCAAATGCTGGCCGGCACCGATATCCTGCTGGAAATCGACTGGCAGGGCGCGCGCCAGGTGCGCAAGCAATTCCCGCGCGCGGCCGGCATTTTCATCCTGCCGCCATCGATCGATGCGCTGGAAGAGCGCCTGAACAAGCGTGGCCAGGATGAGCCGCACGTGATCACGCGCCGCCTGCTGGCGGCTGGCGGCGAAATCGCACACGCTCCCGAGTTCGAGTATGTTATTATCAATGAAGAGTTTACGGTCGCTTTGTCCGAACTGAGCGCGATCGTGAGAGCGGCCCGTTGCCGGTTTGCGCAACAAGCGGCCCGCAACGCATCGCTATTCGCCCAGCTGGGCCTGCACGCAGAGTAATTCGTCTGCACGCCAGTTCACACAGCGCCACGCACAAATTTTAGGAGTTACTATGGCCCGTATCACAATCGAAGATTGCCTGAAGCAAATCCCTAACCGTTTCCAGCTGACCCTGGCTGCGACCTATCGCGCACGTCAGTTGCTGCAAGGCCACACCCCTAAGGTCGAAGCCAAGGACAAGCCTACCGTTGTCGCACTGCGTGAAATCGCTGCCGGTAAAGTCGGCATCGAAATGCTGAAAAAGGTCCCGATGTAAGTGGGAACCCGCGTGCCGGAACAGTGCTGACCCCTGGTTCTACCGTATCCTTTATTCACACTGTGAAGTAACGCGACGTTTTATGAGTCTGACCCCAGCCGACACGACTTCCGCAGCACTGCCGCCCCAGGCCTCGCGCCAGGCGGCAAAACCACAGGGCGCTTCCGCGCCCGGTGTCGGCACGTCCGCAGGCGGCATGCCCGCAGCGCCCGCCCTGGGCGTGGCCTCCGTCAGCCACCTGGCCGACAAGCTGGCCGAATACCTGTCTCCCGCCGACCTGAAAAAAGTCAAGGAAGCCTACCGCTTCTCCGACGAAATGCACCTGGGCCAGATGCGCCGCTCGGGCGAACCGTATATCTCGCACCCGATCGCCGTCGCCGAAATCTGCGCCGACTGGAAACTCGACGCGCAAGCCATCATGGCGGCCCTGCTGCACGACGTCATGGAAGACCAAGACGTCAAGAAGGATGAGTTGATCGAGCGCTTCGGCGCGCCCGTGGCGCACCTGGTCGACGGCCTGTCGAAGCTGGAAAAGATCGAATTCCAGAGCCAGATCGAAGCGCAGGCGGAAAACTTCCGCAAGATGCTGCTGGCCATGGCCTCCGACGTGCGCGTGATCCTGATCAAGCTGGCCGACCGCCTGCACAATATGCGCACGCTGGACTTCATGACGGCGGCCAAGAAGCGCCGCATCGCCAGCGAGACCATGGAAGTGTACGTGCCGATCGCGCACCGCCTCGGCCTGAACAACATCTACCACGAGCTGCAGGACCTGTCGTTCTCGCACCTGTACCCGATGCGCTACCGCACGCTGGCGAAAGCCGTCAAGGCGGCGCGCGGCAACCGGCGCGAAGTGGTCAACAAGATCATGGAAGCGGTGAAAAGCACCTTGTCCATGGCCGAAATCGAGGCCGACGTCACAGGCCGCGAAAAGACCCTGTACGACATCTATAAAAAGATGCGCAGCAAGCACTTGTCGTTCTCGCAAGTGCTGGACGTGTACGGCTTCCGCGTGGTCGTGGGCAGCTTTGCCGACTGCTATGTCACCCTGGGCACCTTGCACAGCCTGTACAAGCCCATGCCGGGCAAGTTCAAGGATTACATCGCGATCCGCAAGCTGAACGGCTACCAGTCGCTGCACACGACCGTCATCGGCCCCTACGGCACGCCCGTGGAATTCCAGATCCGCACGCAGGAGATGCACCGCACGGCCGAGTCCGGCGTGGCGGCGCACTGGCTGTACAAGAGCGGCGAATCGAACCCGTCCGACCTGCAGCAGCGCACGCACGCCTGGCTGCAATCGCTGCTCGACATCCAGCAGCAGACGGGCGACTCGGCCGAATTTCTCGAGCACGTCAAGGTCGACCTGTTCCCCGATTCCGTCTATGTGTTTACGCCGAAGTCGAAGATCATCGCGCTGCCGCGCGGCGCCACGGCCATCGACTTCGCGTATTCGATCCATACGGGCATCGGCGACCAGACCGTGGCCGTGAAAATCAACAACGAAACCTCGCCGCTGCGCACCGAGCTGCACAATGGCGACATCGTGGAAATCATCACCGATTCCTCGTCGCGCCCCAGCCCGACGTGGCTGTCGTTCGTGCGTACCGGCAAGGCCCGTTCGGCCATCCGCCACCATTTGCGCACGATCAACCTGCCCGAATCGATCGCGCTGGGCCAGCAGCTGCTGTCGCAGGCGCTGCAAGCCCTGAACATCGATGCCGACCTGCCGGCGCCGCTGGTGGAACGCCTGCTCAACGAATCGAGCGCCAATTCCATGGACGAGCTGTACGCGGACATCGGCATCGGCAAGCGCATGGCCACCCTGGTGGCGCGCCACATCTTCGGCCTGATCGGCGGCGAAGCGGCCAGCATGCCGGTGGAACACAATAGCGGCAGCGAACTCGACCCGGTCACCATCTGCGGCAGCGAAGGCGTCTCCGTGCAGCTGGCGCCGTGCTGCCTGCCGATTCCAGGCGACCAGATCATCGGCCAGCTGCGCCGCGACCAGGGGCTGCTCGTGCACACGAGCGACTGCACGCAGGCAAAACGCCAGCGCGCCAAGGAACCGGACCGCTGGATCGCCGTACGCTGGGGAAGCGAACTGAACCGCCGCTTCGACTGCCGCATCAAGGTACTGATCAACAGCGAACGGGGCATCCTCGCCCGCGTGGCCGCGGAGATCGGCGAGTCGGACGCCAACATCATCTATGTGGGCATGGACGAAGACAAGGACAACGTCCTCGACCAGCTGCGCTTCACCGTGCAGGTAAAAGACCGCGTCCACCTGGCCGCCCTGCTGCGCAATGTGCGCCGCGTCGCCGGCGTCAACCGGATACTTCGGGAGCGCAATTAAAAAAACGGCTGGCCAGATTCTCTGCCCAGCCGTTTTTTCATGCCACGCGCATCAATTCAAGTTTCCCCCGGCGCCGGATACGTCACTTCCAGCAATTCCAGCTCCTGCGCGCCCAGCGGCGTGTTCAGGGTGATTAGGTCGCCCTCGCGCGCCTTGGTGATGGTGCGCGCCATCGGCGACACCCAGCTGATCTTGCCGTTCAGCGGGTCGAATTCATCGATGCCGACGATGGTGATCGTATGCGTTTCGCCATCTTCCGTGCGGTAAGTTACGGTGGCGCCGAAGAACACCTGGTCACTGCCGTGGTGCACGCTGGGGTCGACGATGGCGGCCAGGTCCATGCGCTTCGTCAGGAAACGGATGCGGCGGTCGATCTCGCGCAAGCGCCGCTTGCCATAGATATAGTCGCCATTTTCCGAGCGGTCGCCATTCGACGCCGCCCAATGGACGATTCTGACCACTTCCGGACGGTCCACGTCGATCAGCTGCAGCAGCTCGTCCTTGATGCGCTGGTAGCCGGCCGGCGTGATGTAGTTCTTCGCGCCGGGGGGAATGGCCAGCGCCAGCGCGGCCGCTTCTTCATCGTCGTCGTGGTCCGATTCTTTTACAAAGGCTTTATTCATCTGCCTATTGTAGCCCCGCCAGGCGTGCGACGGCACACCAGACGCGGGGGCAGGCGGGCTTTTTTGACGTATCATCGTGGCAATCGCGGCAAACCTGCGCCGCACACGGAGACGGATGAAAAAATTCTACAGATTCAGGCGCTGGCTGTTCGCGCCGCTGGTCTACCTGGCCGCCATCTTCCTGCTGCTGGAAGAATGGCTGTGGGCGACGGGCGCGCGCATCATGCAGGTGGTGGCGCAGTTTCCACCGCTGCATGCGCTCGAGGCATGGATCAAGCGGTTGCCGCCCTACTGGGCGCTGGCCGTCTTCGTGCTGCCGGCCGTGCTCTTGTTCCCCGTCAAGCTGCTGGCCTTGCTGGCCATCGCGCGCGGCCATGCGTTTTCCGGCATCGGCGTGATCGTCATCGCCAAGCTGGGCGGCGCGGCCGCCGTGGCGCGGCTGTACAGCCTGACGCGCCCTACCCTGCTGAGCCTGCCATGGTTTGCCCGCTGGCATGGCCTGTTCATGGAAACCAAGGACCGCTGGATCGCCCGCCTGCGCGCCACGCGGCCGTGGCGCCGCGTCAGCCGCCTGTCGGCGGCGCTGGGCCGCGCCCGCCGTGCCTGGTGGCAACGCCTGCGCACGCGCACGACGGGCCGCCACGATTCCCGCCCGGCGCGCGTGCTGCGCCGTTTCGCCGCCTTCTGGCGCGCGCGCCGCTGATGAAAAAGCCTGCCGCCATGCCCGAGACCGCCACCGCGCCACGGCTGGCCGCCGCCATGCGCGCGGCCGCGCCCGAAATCTATCTGTACGACGCGGCCAGCCTGATATTGCTGGACGCCAACGACGCCGCCTGCGGCAACCGCCACGCCACGCGCGAGGAATTGCTGGCGGCGGCGCCGGCGCTGCAGGTGCCGGCGCGCCAGCTGGCTGCCCTTGACGAGGCCGTCGGCGCGCAAGCCATCGTGCACGTGCAGCCCCAGCGCCGCGATGGCAGCCGCTATTCGCTGACGCTGCACCTGTCGCGCGCCAGCCACCAGGGCCGCGCCCTGATCCTGGCCGTGGGCGACGACTTGCGCACGCCGCAGGCGACGGCCGCCGCGCTGGAACAGGTGCAATCGCGCTTTAACGCCATCGTCTCGAATACGCCGGGCCTCGTGTACCAGTTCTGCCTGCACGCGGACGGCCGCAGCGCCTTTCCCTACCTGAGCGACGGCTGCCAGGCCTTGCTGGGGCTGAGTCCGGCGCAACTGCATGCGCGCCCGGAACTGTTCTACCAGCTGATCCTGGCGGACGACCGCGCCTCGTATCTGGACTCGATGCAGGCGTCGAAGACCGCCCTGTGGGGCTGGAACTGGGAAGGCCGCATCTGGGTCGATGCGTGGAAGGATGTGAAATGGATCAACCTGCGCTCCACGCCGCGCGCGCTGGCCGACGGCACGGTGCAGTGGGAAGGCATCATGACGAATATCACCGAAAGCCGGCTCGAACAGATCGAAGTGCGCCAGTCGCGCGCCCGCCTGGCCGAACTGACGGCGCATATCGACAAGGTCAAGGAACACGAGCGCACGCGCCTGGCGCGCGAATTGCACGATGACCTGGGCGGCAACTTGACGGCGATCAAGATGGCGCTGGCCATGCTGGCCCGGCGCCTGCCGCCTGACGATGCCCTGTTGCAAGAAAAAGCCGAGTATGTCGATGCCCTGGTCGACCGCAGCATCGACGCCGTGCACCGCATTTCGCTGGACTTGCGCCCTTCCATGCTGGATCTGGGCATCGTCGCCGCGCTGGACTGGCAGGTGAAGGAATTCGCGCGCCAGGCCGGCATCGAATGCCAGTTCACGTCGAACCGCCAGCACATCGAGCTGGAACTGGACCAGGCCACCAGCCTGTTCCGCATCGCCCAGGAAGCGCTGACGAACATCGCCAAGCACGCGCAGGCGAGCAAGGTCGCGGTGCGCCTGGTCCGGCAGCGCCAGCATCTCGGCCTGTCGATCGCCGACAATGGCGTCGGCATGCGCCTTTCCGACCGCGCCAAGCCGCAATCGTTCGGCATCCGCGGCATGACCGAGCGCGCCAGCGCGCTGGGCGGCACCTTGAGCCTGATGGATGCGCCCGACGGCGGCACCATACTCAGCATAAAAATCAGGCTGGCCTCGCCGCGAGAGGCGATAATAGCGGCTGCAGCCCATGCGCCAGCGCATGCCCGGCCGCCGCAAGACGCAGCCTAGCGTAGGCGAACCAGATAAGAAACGAATGCAGTCATGAAAGAAAAAGCCACCATCCGGGTATTTATCGCCGACGATCACGCGATCGTGCGCGAAGGCTTGAAGCAGATCCTCGCCGATACCCGCGACATCGTCGTTGCCGGCGAAGCGGAAAACGGCCACGACGCCATCAAGCTGTTCCGTGGCTCGAAATGCCAGGTATTGCTGCTCGACATCTCCCTGCCCGACCGCAGCGGCATCGAGGTGCTCAAGCAGATCAAGAAGGAAAAGCCGGAACTGGCCGTGCTGATGCTGTCCATGCACAGGGAAGACCAGTACGCGATCCGCTCGCTCAAGGCGGGCGCCGCCGGCTACCTGACGAAGCAGAGCGCGCCGCGCGAACTGGTGACGGCCATCCGCCAGGTGGCGCAGGGCCTGAAGTACATCAGCGCCTCGCTGGCCCAGGAACTGGCCAACACGGTGGGCGAAGACCACGAAACGGCCCTGCACGACACCTTGTCGGACCGCGAATACCAGACGCTGGTCATGATTGCCTCGGGCAAGACGGTGGGCGCCATCGCCGAGGAGCTGAAACTGTCCGTGAAAACCGTCAGCGAATACCGCGCCCGCTTGCTGGTGAAAATGAAACTCAAGAATAGTGCCGAACTGACCCATTACGCCATCCGCAACCAGCTGGTCGACTAGCGGGGCACGGCGGCCGGATGCCGCCGACACGGCATGCAGGCTGGCATCTGGCGAATTGGATGGACTTCTCCTTGCTTCTCGCACAATAAGTTCTTTGCCAACTCGCATATCATGAGGATAATTAGAATATATCTAAAAAGGCTTTGCCTACATGTCCAGTAAATTGCCATCTTCGCCAGCAAATACACCGGCTGGCGCCACGAATACCGCCGCCGGTGCGGCGATGAACCCGGCCGACATCGCCCGCGAAGCGTTTCGCCGCCTGGCGACGCGCCGCATCGCGCCCACGCCGGGCGCCTACCGCGACATCTACAATGAAATCGCCGGCATCAGCGAACCGGCTGACCCGCCGGCAGCGCCCGCGGCCGTGCTGGCCGCCAGCGCCCCGACGGAAAACGGCGCGGAAAACGTGCTGACGCAGTTTGCCGCCAAGATGAGCGAATCGGCGGGCGAACTGGGCGACTTCGGCCGCCGCTTCCAGCGCGCCCTGAAGGCGCGCGACTGGGACAGCTATGCGCGCACCCTGGCGCAGCTGGCGGAAAAACAGGCCAAGAAAGGCGGCGGCATCGAATTGCCGCCCCTGCCGGACGGCGAACAGACGCGCACCCTGCGCGAATTGCTGAGCCGCACCCTGGGCTTTGCCGTCGCCACACTGCTGACGGGCACGCCCGCGCTGGTGGAAGAGGCCGAATCGCTGGGCGCCGCCATCAAGCAGGCGCACACGGAAGAGGCCCTGAACGAGGCGGCCCTGCGCCTGAAACAGCTGTGCTACCAGATTGAACTGAAGAGCGGCGATACGGCCGAGCAGCAGGAACTGCTGCTGCGCCTGTTCAAGCTGCTGCTCGACAACGTCAGCCAGTTGCTGGACGACGACAGCTGGCTGCGCGGCCAGGTCGATGCCGTGCAAAACCTGATCGCCGGTCCGCTGGACCAGCGCGCGCTGGAAGACGCCACGCGCAGCCTGAAGGAAGTCATCTACAAGCAAAGCCAGCTCAAGCACAGCCTGTCCGACGTCAAGCTGACGGTGAAGAACATGATGATGACCTTCATCGACCGCCTGGGCCAGGTGGCGGCCAGCACGGGCGACTTCCACGAAAAGATCGGCGGCTATTCGGAAAAGATCAGCCAGGCGGAAAACATCAGCGAACTCAATCACGTGCTCGACGAAGTACTGCGCGAAACGCGCATGGTGCAGAACGAAGCGTTGCGCGCACGCGACAAGATGGTGCTGGCGCGCCAGGAAGTGCAGGATGCGGAACAGCGCATCCACACGCTGGAAGCCAAGCTCCAGCATATGAGCGAACTGGTGCGTGAAGACCAGCTGACGGGCAGCCTGAACCGCCGCGGCCTCGACGACGTGTTCGAACGCGAGACGGCCCGCTCCGACCGCCGCGGCACGCCGCTGTGCATCGCCATGCTGGACCTCGATGACTTCAAGCGCCTGAACGACACCTACGGCCACCTGGCCGGCGATGCGGCCCTGAAACACCTGGTGAAGATCGTCAAGGAAACCCTGCGCTCGATGGATGTCATCGCCCGCTTCGGCGGCGAGGAATTCCTCATCCTGCTGCCGGAAACCACGGTCGATGCGGCCGCCTCGACCATGACGCGCCTGCAGCGCGAGCTGACCCGGCATTTCTTCCTGCACGACAACGAGAAAGTCTTGATCACGTTTTCCGCCGGCGTGGCCCTGCGCCTGCCCAACGAAGACCAGGCCGAACTGGTCAAACGCGCCGACCGCGCCATGTACCAGGCCAAGCAGACGGGCAAGAACCGCGTGGTGGTGGCCGACTGAGCCGCCTCTCACGGCAGCAGCCAATAAAAATGCCGCTCATCGAGCGGCATTTTGCATTCCGGCGCCTGCTGGGCGCCTGGCGGGAAATCAGCGGTAAGGATGCTCGTCGGCAAAGAAATCGATCAAGCCGCCTTCGTGCTCGATCAGGATGGACCTGGCGACGATGCCCTCGCGCGCCATTTCGGCGGCGATATCGCGGGCGCGCCACTGCGTGGGGATGATGACGACGTCGACCGGCGCCGTTTTCAGCACGTCGCGGTAGACGATTTCCTGGCCCAGGCCAGGCACGAAGGTGCCGGCCTTGTCCGGATCGGAGTCGACCACGAGAGGGAAGCGCTGCGCGTCGGCGCCGAACTGGTGCATGAAGGCGGCGGCCTTGCCCGTGCCGCCCCAGATGGCCACGCGCTGGCCGCCGGTGGCCAGGGTGTCGAGCTGGGCGGCAATAGTCTTGCGGCTGCGCTGGGCGGCAACGGCAAATGCATTGCTGTGGCGCGCCTGGTCGCGCAGCGCCTTCGGCACCTGCAGGCGCACCAGCGCATACACGACCTCGCCGTCGTAGCCATGCGCCAGCTGCACCACCTCGCCGGCCCGCTGCATCAGGGTGCGGAACGATTCCGTCGTGAAATGCGACATGTGTTCATAGAAGAAATCGGCCAGGCGGCCCGTGGCGAAGACGCGGTCGATGCACGGCACTTCGGCAAACAGCCAGCACGGCTGCTCCGAGCGCGAGGCGGCCCACGCCATCTGCTCGACCAGGGAGGCGGGATCGGTCAGGTGCTCGAGCACGTGGCGGATCACTAGCGCATCGGGCGCAAACTCAGGCACATCCTGCAGCGGCTGGAAATAGCGCGCATGAAACTCCACGCCGCGGCCTGTTTCCGGCGTGGCATTCGGGTCGAAACCGATGAAACGCCCCTGCTCGCCCCTGGCGTCGGCCAGCGCGCGCACGAAATGGCCTTCGCCGCAACCGATGTCGATCACCGTGGGCGAGGCCGGCAAGCGGGCCAGCAGCACGTCGCGCGTATCGGCCAGGTGGCCTTTCCAGATACCGCCCTTGTTGAACATGCGGTTGGGATTGTTTTGGTAGGGAATGGCGTCATAGGAAAACGCGCGGTTCCACACGTGCGTGCACTGCGGGCACTGCACGAAATCGTGCGGCTGCACGGCCATCGCCTGCGCTTCGGCCGCGCTGGCCGGCCAGCCCAGGGTGGCCAGGGCTTGCTGGCCGCCATCGAAAAACGCCGCCGCCACCGTGTGGGCGCAGACCGGGCACACGGCCGGGAGCAATTGCTGTTTCATGCAAAGATCACTTTCTTGAAGTAGGCGATGGTTTCTTTCAAGCCATCATGCAGGCTCACCGTCGGTTCCCATTCCAGGGCGGCGCGCGCCTTGGCGATATCGGGCTGGCGGCGCACGGGGTCGTCGGCCGGCAGCGGGCGGAAGACCAGTTCGCTTTTCGATTCCGTCAGGCGCAGCACCAGCTCGGCCAGTTCGCGGATGGTGAATTCGGAGGGATTGCCCAGGTTCATGGGACCGATTTCCTGGGTCTGGTTCATCATGCGCACCATGCCCTCGATCAAGTCGTCGACATAGCAGAACGAGCGCGTCTGCTGGCCGTCGCCGTACAGGGTGATCGGTTCGCCGCGCAGCGCCTGCACGATGAAGTTGCTGACGACGCGGCCGTCGTTCGGATGCATGCGCGGGCCATAGGTATTGAAGATGCGCACGACGCGGATATCCACGGCCGACTGGCGGTGGTAATCGAAAAACAGGGTTTCGGCGCAGCGCTTGCCTTCATCGTAGCAGGCGCGCGGGCCGATCGGATTGACATGGCCCCAATAATCCTCGCGTTGCGGATGCACTTGCGGATCGCCATACACTTCCGAGGTGGACGCCTGCAGGATGCGCGCGCGCTTGCGCTTGGCCAGGCCCAGCATGTTGATGGCGCCCAGCACCGAGGTCTTGGTGGTCGAGGTGGGGTCGTTCTGGTAATGCACGGGACTGGCTGGGCACGCCAGGTTGTAGATGCGGTCGACTTCCACGTACAGCGGCAGCCAGACGTCGTGGCGCAGCAGCTCGAAGCGCTTGTGGCCCAGCAGGTGGCGGATATTGTCCTTGCTGCCCGTGTAGAAATTATCCACGCACAGCACGTCGTGGCCATCGGCGATCATGCGGTCGCACAGGTGCGAGCCGAGGAAGCCGGCGCCGCCGGTAATCAGGGTGGTACGCGACATTATTCTTCTCCTGCGTTATCAATCACCGCCATCCGCGCCCGCCACATGCCCCACATGGCGTCTTCGAAATGGCGCGCAAAGCGCGGCGCGTCATACAGCGGCGAGGCCAGTACCTGGGCGCGCAGGCCGCCGCGCAGGGCCGCCAGGGACGCCAGGTCACCGGCTTTCTGAACGGCAATAGCCACATACGCGTCATCATCGGCGGCGATCCAGTCCGGCAAGCCCGCATTGTGCAAGACCGATTCGCCCAGGTGCGACAGGAAGCGGTCGCCCTTGCGCGTGACGATGGGCAAGCCCATCCACAGTGCTTCCATGCTGGTGGTACCGCCCGGATACGGGAAGGGATCGAGCACGATGTCGGCTTGCTGGTAGGTGGCCAGCAACTCTTGCCGCGACGACGGCCCTTCCAGGCGCAGGCGTACGGCAGGAATGCCGTGCGCGGCAAAGCGCGCCAGCGTATGGGTACGCACGCCGGCGTCGCCCAGCTGCGGATTTTTCAGGAACAAGCGCGCATCAGGCACCTGCTGCAGCACCCTGGCCCAGACGGCCACCACGTCATCATTCATCTTGCCCAGATTATTAAAGCAGGCAAACGTCACATAGCCATTCTCCAGCGCGGGCAAGGGCGCCACCGCCAGGTCGAACTCGGGCGCGGTAAAGCACAGATAACTGTCGGGCATGCGCCACAGGGTTTCCGTGAACTGGTCTGCCTCGCCTGGCGGCGCGACAAAGCGGTCGCCCAGCAGATAGTCGATCTGCGCCACGCCCGTGGTGGCGAAATAACCGAGCCAGGTGGCTTGCACGGGGGCCGGCCGCCAGGCGAACAGCGGCAGGCGGTTTTCCGCCGTATGTCCGCTCAAGTCCAGCAGCACATGCACGCCATCGGCGTCGATCATGGCGGCGGCAGCCTCGTCGGTCTTGTCATGGATAGGGCGCCAGGCGGAAAAATGGGGAGCGAGGCGGTTCGTCAGCTCATCGACCTTGACGACCGTGGGATAGGCGATCAGTTCCACGGTTTCGCTATTGAGCGAGGCGAGCAAGCTTTCCAGGAAGTAACCGACGGGATGGCGGCGCAAGTCGCCCGACACGATACCGATACGCAGGCGCGTGGGATCCTTGCGGCAAGCCCAGCGGCGAAATGGCTGGGCGGCATAGGCCGTGACAGCCTTGCCAAAACGCAATGCCTGCTCGAAACGCTTGGCAGGCGACCCCGTGGAATTGTAATTTTGCAAAAACAACAGGTTGCTATGGGCGCCAAAAAAGTCGGGCACCATGCTGAAAGCCTTGCGATAGCTCAACTCGGCTGCAGCGTAGCGCCCCAGCTCCTGCTGGACAAGACCTATATTGTTCAGTATTTCCGCATCGCCGGGAAAGAAACGTTGCGCTTTCTGCATGCACGGCAGCGCTGCACGGGCCCTGCCCTGCATTTGCAGGGCGGCGCCCAGCATTTTCCAGCCCAGGCCATCGCGCGGCGCGCGGCGCGTGGCGGCGCGCGCCTCCACCTCCATGTCCGCATAATGGCCACGGTCAAACAGGGCCGTCAAACGCTCGGAAAGCTTCTGATCGGCGCTCATGGCCTTCTTGCCATGCGCCGCCATGGCGTCGCCAGCCAGGCCGGCATGCTCCTGCCGCTGCTTTTCCAGCAATTTTTGCTCCAGCTGATCGACCGCCAGGCTATCGAGCCCATGGCGGCGCCCCAATAGCAGCGTCTGCTGCGCCAGGTCGACCTGCCCGGCCAGCATCAGCGCTTCTATATAGTCGAGCCAACTGGTCGATTGCTCGGGCTCGGCCCCCAGCACGGCGGCAAAGTGCGGCAGGCTGCCTGCCGCATCGCCCGTACGCAAGTACAGCAATCCCAGCTGGCGATTGGCGAACGCTTCCTCGGGCGCCAGTTCGAGCACGGCAAAGAACAGCTGCGCCGCCTCGTCATAGCGCTCCGCGCGCAGATGTTGCTGCGCCTGTTCCAGGGCTTCGCCGACGGCTTGCTCTATTTCCTGCGGCCGTGGGGCAATGGAGGCGCCGCTGGCAGCCATATTAGTCGTTGTCATAAAAACTCATGGTTAGGCGAAGTTGCGCTGCCATCGCCGTGACGGCAGGCAGGACGTGTGATGGGAACAATCTTACCAGTTGTAACCAAGCATCATTCCACGAGCAGGCGGGGAATACGCCCATATATGGGGGCTTAAAAACCGCGGCCGGCAACCGGCATACGCTTCCTGGGTCCTCAACAGAGGGGCCTGCGGGTAAAAATAAAACTTTTTTTGCCCTCAAGTTTTGTTTTTACCTGCCGTCTAGCGGGCCGCTCCACGGAAAGCTGAGGGTAAAAAAATAAAATAAAGAATGTTTTTTCCTATCAACTTTTTCAGGCGGCCACCGATAAACATTACAACGACGGTTTGATTGCTTCAAAGTACAGAGGCAGACCAACGTGAATAGCACATAGCGCAATGTAGTACCTGTCTGGAGAATTAAAATGGCTGCAGTAATTAACACCAACATCGCTTCCCTGAACTCGCAACGCAACCTGTCGACCTCGCAATCGGCCTTGACCACCTCGCTGCAACGCCTGTCCTCCGGCCTGCGTATTAACAGCGCCAAAGACGATGCCGCCGGCCTGTCGATTTCGGACCGCATGACGTCGCAAATCAACGGCATGACGCAAGCGACCCGCAACGCCAATGACGGCGTGTCGCTGGCGCAAACGGCCGAGGGCGCACTGTCGAGCTCGGGCGACATCCTGCAACGCATCCGCCAACTGGCCGTGCAATCGTCGAACGCCACCAACTCGGCCAGCGACCGCCAGGCTCTGCAAACCGAAGTCGGCCAGCTGAACTCGGAATTGAACCGTATCGCCACCACCACCTCGTTCAACGGCCAGGCTTTGCTGGACGGTACGATGGGTACGGCTAACTTCCAGGTCGGCGCCGATGCCAACCAGTTGATTTCGGCCAATGGCGCGAACTTCCTGACCAGCACCTACGGCAACAACCGCGTGGAAAATGCTGCAGTACAAGCAGCGGCCGCCACCAGCGCCACCAACGGTGGTTCGATCAAGATCTCGGGCAAGTTCGGCGCCGCCGACGTCGCCACGGACGCCACCTCGTCGGCCAAGTCGATTGCCGCCGCCGTCAATGCCAAGACCGCCAACACCGGCGTAACGGCTGACGCCCGCACCGATGTCAACCTGGCCCTGGGCGTGGAAGCATATTCGTTCAAGATCAACTCGGACAACTCCAATGCAGCGGACGCCGTGACCGTATCGTTCGCCGTCACCGGCACCGCTGGCACGGCTGCCGACTTTGCCGCCGGCATCAACGCGATCAATGCGCAAACGGCCAAGACGGGCGTGACCGCCCAGTACGATGCCTCCCAGGGCGGCATCAAGCTGAGCAATGCATCCGGCGCGGATATCAAGATCAGCAACACGCAGACCAACGCCAAGCTGGACGTGAAAACGTACGACGAAAAAGGCGTGAAGCTGGCAGCGGCAGCATTCGATGCCAAAACCTCGACCGCCGTCGCCGTGGCCAACGGCCGCGTCACCTTCGATGGCGACAGCAGCTTCTCGGTCAGCGAAACGTCGGCTACCGGCCTGAAACTGACGGGCGGCGTAGCTGTTGGCGCCAACCAGGGTTCGAGCCTGAAATCGGTCGCCACGCTGGACGTCACCACGTTCGAAGGCGCCCAGCTGGCACTGAAGATCACGGATGCAGCCTTGTCCACGGTCAACAGCCAACGCGCGCAGTACGGTGCTTTGCAATCGCGCTTCTCCTCGGCGATCGCCAACCTGCAATCGACGACGGAAAACCTGTCGGCCTCGCGCAGCCGCATCGTCGATACCGACTTTGCTGCAGAAACGGCCAGCATGACCCGTGGCCAGATCCTGCAACAAGCCGGTACCGCCATGCTGGCACAAGCGAACTCGCTGCCAAACGGCGTGCTGAGCCTGCTGCGCGGTTAATCTTCGATTAGCCACGCGACATCGCTGGACTCAGGTTCCCCTGCCGGATTTTTTCGGCAGGGGAATTTTCACTAGGGGAGCAACATGACTATCGACACCATAGCTGCCGCCTCCGCAGCGCGCATCGACAAGAACTACCCGGCAGCGGAACCGGCCGCCGCACGTCCGCAGGCATCACGCAATGCGGGTACCGGCATCGACGCCACGGCCAACGGCAAGGAACCGAGCCGCGAACAGCTGGACCAGGCCGTTTCGGAGCTGAACCAGTCGCCACAGGTCAAGACCCAGGGCTTGCAATTTTCCATCGACGAAGACAGCCAGCGCACCGTGGTCAAGATCATCGACCAGGAAACGCAGGAAGTCCTGCGCCAGATCCCGACCCGGGAAGCACTGGAAATTGCCAAGTCATTTGCCTCGGCAAAAGGCCAGCTGATCAGCCAGAGCGCATAATTCATGCCGGCAAGAAACGCAGGATCAGTGCTATACAGCAAAGAAACCGCGAGCAAGGGCCAGCCAGCCACCTGGACTGGCCCTGTTTTTTAATGCAGTTCACACGACAACATCCCCGCATTCCGGCCTGCCTGCTCAGGCAACTGAAAACAGAAGCGTAAAAGCCCCTCTCAAGTCCTGATTGATTCTGCCGATAACAGCTTATATTAGTGTTTTCCTAGGAGCATGTAGTGGCCATCTCACCAACCTTATCTTCCCCAGGCATCGGCAACAGCACGCTGGACGTCACCGCCCTCATCGATAAGCTGATGACCGCTGAAGCGCTGCCCCTGGCGACGTACGACAAGAAAACCGCTTCCTACCAGGCCAAGCTGAGCGCGCTGGGTACCCTGAGCGGCGCCGTGGGCGCCTTCCAGACGTCGCTCTCGGGCCTGAGCAACAGCAACAATTTCCGCGCCGTCTCGGCGATGCCTGCCGACCCGCTCGTATTTACGGCCTCTGCCGGCGCCAAGGCCGTGGCTGGCAATTACAACATCAATGTCAGCCAGCTTGCGCAATCGCAAACCCTGACCTCGGCTGGCTACGCCAGCAAGATTTCCACCATCGGCTCGGGCGCCAAGACCACCATTTCATTTCAATTAGGTAATGTTAGCGGTGGCATCTTCGGCATGAAAGGTACGGCACTCAGCGGTACCACTTTGCAAAACGGCATCAACAACGGCTCCCTGACCCTGAATGGCACGGCCATTCCCACCGACAGCACCACCAAGAGCACGCGCGCGCTGGCCGAAGCCATCAACGCCAAGAGCAGCACCACGGGCGTGACGGCCACGGCACAGCCGGCCGCCAGCAGCGCCACCCTGTTCGCCGGCTATGGCAATGTGGCCACCGGTGCAGATGGCACGTATTCGCTGTCCGTTGGCGGCATCAATATCGTTACGCAGGGCAATGGCGTGGGCGCCGGCGCCGGCATCACGGGCGCCTCGCTCGATACCACCCTGGCCGGCCCGAACGCCGTCTCGAATGCGCTGGCGGAAGCGAACATCACCGTCAGCGGCAAGGCTGCCGACGGCACCCTGCAATTTACGCGCGCGGACGGCTCCAACATCCAGATCGAGGAAGTGGTGACGGGCGACGTCAAGGGCGGCATCGGCCATGCCTCGACGGCCACCAACACGGGATTTAACGTCACCGTTGCCAGCTCCATCACGCTCGCCTCGACCAACGGCAGCCCCATCACGGTGGGCGGCAGCAATCCGGCGGCGGCCGGACTGACGGCCGGCGCTGGCGGCGCGTATATCGGCAGCGGCTTTACCCAGGATGCCACGCAGGCGACGGGCACGGTGGTCATCGATTCGACGAACAATTCGCTGCAGGGCATCCGCGACGCCATCAACAATGCGGGCCTGGGCGTGACCGCCAGCATCGTTTCCGACGGCACGGACAAGCCCCACCATCTGGTGCTGAGCTCGTCGAAGTCGGGCGCCAATTCAAGCATGAAGATTTCGCTCAGCGGCAGCGACGGCCAGCCGGCCGACAGCGCGCTGAGCGATTTGCTGTCCTATGATGCCTCGGGCACGCAAAACCTGAAACAGAACAGCGCCGCGCAGAACACCATGCTCAGCGTCAATGGCATTCCCATCACGAACAGCTCGAACAGCATCGACAGCGCCATCGAAGGCGTGACCCTGAACGTGCTGAAGGTGGGCAGCAGCTCGCTGTCCGTGTCCAAGGATACGACGACGGTGAAGACCGGCGTCACCGCCTTCGTCAAGGCCTACAACGACTTGAACGCGTCGATCGCCAAGATGACGTCGTACAACGCGGAAACCAAGCAGGCCGGCGTCATGCTCGGCGATTCGACGACGCAATCGATCCAGTCCCAGCTGCGCAAGCAGCTGAGCACATCGATCACCGGCCTGGCAGGCAACCTGAAGACCCTGGACCAGGTCGGCATCACCTTCCAGAAAGACGGCAGCCTGGTGCTGGACTCGGCCGTGCTGGACAAGGCCATCAGCGCCAACTTCTCCGACGTGGCCGGCCTCTTCTCGGCCCTGGGGAAAACCACGGACAGCAACGTCAGCTTCACCAGCTCGACGGCCGCCACCAAGCCCGGCTCATATGCGCTGAACATCACCAACATGGCCAGCCAGGGCACCCTGAGCGGCACCGTGGCCTTGCCGGCCTCGACGACGATCGCCAGCGACACCACCTGGAGCGTCACCTTGAATGACACGGACCCTGCCGCTGCCAAGAATACGGCCACCGTGACCATTCCTGCTGGCAATTACACACCGGCCCAGCTGGCCGGCATGATCCAGTCGTCGATCAACGGCGTAAAGACCTTCAGCGACAATGGCGGCTCGGTGACGGCTTCGATCGACGGCAATGGCCGCCTGGTGGTGGCGTCGGCCCGGTACGGTTCCGTCTCCAACCTGGCCGTTTCCTCCGTCACCGGCACGACCGTGGATTCGCTGATCGGCGCGGGCGTCACGCCCACCAAGGGCACGGACGTGGCCGGCACCATCGGCGGCCAGGCCGTCATCGGTTCGGGCCAGACCCTGACGGGCGCGCCCGGTTCGCCGGCCGACGGCCTGAAGATCGAAGTGACGGGCGGCGGCCTGGGAGACAGGGGCACGGTGAGCTTCTCGCAAGGCTATGCCTACCAGCTGAACAACCTGGCCGCTTCCTTCCTCGGCACGGACGGCATCATCACGGGCCGCACCACGGGCATCAACAACAGCATCAAGGATGTGGCCGACCAGCGCCAGCGCTTTGCCGACAAGCTGACCACCATCGAAGCGCGCTACCGCGCCCAGTACACGCGCCTCGACGTAACGCTGAGCAAAATGGCGACCACGCAATCCTATTTGACCCAGCAGCTGGCCGCCCTTGCCGCCAACCGCTAAGCGCTATCATCAGGAGAACATATGTTTGGAACCCAACAACGCGGCGTCAATGCCTATGCCAAGGTCGGCCTGGAAACGGGTATCGTCTCGGCCTCGCCGCACAAGCTGATCGTGATGCTGTACGACGGCGCCCTGGTGGCCGTGCTCAGCGCGCAGATGCACATGAAATCGGGCAACGTGCCGGAAAAAGGCAAGTCCATCTCGAAAGCTATCCAGATCATCGACAATGGCTTGCGCGCCAGCCTGGACAAGGAAGTGGGCGGCCAGATCGCCGAGGGCCTCGACGCCCTGTATGAATACATGAGCGCGCGCCTGCTGACGGCCAATCTGAACAACGATATCGCCATGCTGGAAGAAGTGCAGCGCCTGCTGACCGACTTGCGCGAAACCTGGAACGCCATTGGCGCCACGCCCGCCGCCGCCCCCGGCGCCGATTTGAAACGTATGCCCAGCCTTGCGAGCGCCTGATCCATGATGACGAATCAAGAAGTATTGACCACCTACGAAGCCATGCAGACCCTGACGGGCCAGATGGTGACCGCCGCCACCAACGCCGACTGGGACGGGCTGGAAGTGCTCGAGCAGCGCATCGGCGCGCATGTGGCCGCCCTAAAGGCGAATGAGGAAAAGGTCGTGCTGGAAAGCGCCGGCCGTTTGCGCAAGGTTGCCATGATCAAGCAGATCCTGGAAGACGACCGCAAGGTCCGCGACCTGACCATGCCGTGGATGGCGCAATTGTCCAAGCTGATCAATAACACCGGCACCGAACGGCGCCTGGCCAACGCCTACGGCGTTTAAACACGGGCGGGGGCGGCATGCTGCCGAAGATGGATGCCATCGGCATGACGCCCCTGACCCCGGTCAAGGTCACGCGCCCGGCCGACAGCGTCGCCGATCCGCGCCAGGCCGAGTTCCAGCGCTCGCTGCAGGGACTGATCGGCAAATCCATGCAGGGGCAAGTGCTGGCCCGCATGGGCGACGGCAGCTACCTGGTGCGCGTGGCCGGCACGCCGGCCCGCATGCAGCTGCCCGCCGGCGCCCAGCTGGGCACGGAAATCCCGCTGACCTTGATCGGCATCAATCCCCGCCCCTCTTTTCAAATAGGCAATAACCGCGACCAGCCGGCCAGCGCCCTGCTGACGTATGCGGACGCGGAAGCGGAACCCGAGGCGGCCGACCTGCGCGGCCCCCAGGCCGGCGCCGCCCAGGCAGGCACGCGCGCCAGCAGCACGGCCGCCACCCTGCTCGGCCGTGCGCCCCTGACACCGGCCAACCTGCTGCCGGCGCTGGCCGGCGACACGCCCGCGCCGGAACTGAGCACCACCGCACGCGCCATTAGCAGCGTGCTGGTGCAGGCGGAAAGCGCGCCCGGCGCGCCGCTGTCGCTGGTGGGCAAGACCCCCTTGATGGCCGCGCCCGGCACCGATCCCGCCCAGGTGGCGCACAAGCTGCGCGACGCCGTCGGCAGCAGCGGCCTGTTCTATGAATCGCATGTAGCGGAATGGGCCGAGGGCAAGCGTCCGCTGGCCTCGCTGCTGCTGGAGCCGCAGATGCAGAAGGCCGCCCAGGGCGAAACCCAGAAAAGCGGCACCGACCTGGCCTCGGCACAACTGATCAATCTGCAGCTGCATACGCACGAACAGGCGCGCGTGCAGTGGCAGGGCGAGGCGTGGCCGGGCCAGAAGATGCAGTGGGATATCGCGAAAGATGCGCCGGAAGGCGGCCAGCACGATGGCCGCGACGGCGACGAAGAGGCCACGGCGTGGCGCAGCAGCGTGCGCTTCCAGTTTCCCCTGCTGGGCGACCTGGCCGCGCAAGTGGTGTTGCAGGGCGGCAGAGTGGCGATCCAGATGCAGGCCGGCAGCGAAGGCAGCGCCGAGACCCTGCGCCAGCATGCGGCGCGGCTGGAAGCGGCGCTCGACGCGGCGGGCTGGCCCTTGTCGTCGCTGACGATCGCCGGCAAGCCGGACGCCGCCGAAGCGCCGGACGCGGCGCCAGGAGACGGCGATGCTTGACGACACCAAGCGCAAGGTGCCGCAGACGGCCGTCGCCCTGGCCTACCAGAGCGGTGCGCCGGCGCCCAAGGTGGTGGCCAAGGGCAGCGGCCTGATCGCCGACCAGATCATCAGCACGGCGCGCGAGCACGGCGTCTTCGTGCATGAATCGAAGGAATTGGTGGCCTTGCTGATGGATGTCGACCTCGATCGCCAGATCCCGCCCGGCCTGTATCGGGCGATTGCGGAACTGCTGGCCTGGTTATATCATATTGAATCTGCGAACGGCGGCCCCATCCCGCCGCCGCCCGACACCAGCTCTCTTCCCATCGATACATAGACAGGCATCAATGCAAGCACATATTATGGATTCCGGCCTCGAAAACTGGCATGACTTTGAAGTGGAATCGCGGCGGGAAATCATCGCCCTGTTACGCAGCATCGGCGAAAAGAACCAGCTGATCCGCATGCTGATCCACGGTGAATCCGATGTGTGCGTCACCTCGATCCTGGAAGTCGATGCCGAGCGCAACACCGTCATCCTCGACCGCTCCGTCAATGCCGACCAGAACCGGCGCATGGTGGCCGCCACCGGCATCTCGTTTGAAACCTCGCTCGACAAGATCCGCATCCTGTTCGCCAGCGCCCTGGTGGAAGAGTGCCAGTATGAAGGCACGCCGGCCTTGAAGATAGCCGTGCCGGAAACCCTGATCCGCTTGCAGCGGCGCGAGTATTACCGCATGACGACGCCCGTCAGCAATCCCGTGCGCGTCTCGATTCCATTGCCGCCCGCGCTGGGCGGCGCCGACACGCTGTTCCCGCTGGCCGACATCAGCTGCGGCGGCATCGCCATCCTCGACAACAAATTGATGCTGGGCGAGACCATCGGCAGGGATTATCCGGGCTGCCGCATCGACTTGCCCGACGTCGGCATCGTCACCGCCACCTTGCAGATCCGCAACTCGCTGGACATGACTTTGCTCAACAATAAGCTGAACCGCCGCCTCGGCTGCCAGTTCGTCGACTTGCCACGCAGCATGCTCGCGCACGTGCAGCGCTATATCACGCGGCTGGAACGCGAGAGGAATGCACGCATGGCAGGGCTGGGTTGATATTCAAGCAGTGACCCAGAACGAAGACTGGGGTCGAACCTGATGGTCGGACCCCGCCGTTCGTGACATACACATATAAAAACCTTACACCTGCATATTCATGATCTCATGATAGGCAGCAACCAACTTGTTGCGCACCTGTACCGTGGCCTGGAATTCGATGCTGGACTTTTGCATCGACACCATCACGTCGGACAGGCTGACTTTCTCGTCGCCCATGGTAAAGCGCTGGCCCATGGCCGACGACGCCTTTTGCGCGCCGCTGACGGATTCCAGCGCGCCCTTGAACGCATCGGCGAAGTTCACCTTGGCTGCCGGGGCCTCGGTCTGGAGCGCCGGCACTTTCGCTTCCGGCCGCGTGGCCGCCGACTTCAGCTGCGCGATCATCGCCTCGATCCTGCTGCTATCGATACCGCCTGTTTTCACCTTGCCTCCCGATTCTCGTCTATTCCTGCTTGTTGCTTCCAGAGAACAAAACCCTGGCCAGCAAGGCAACGCCGGGTACAATAACTTCCACCACGTGTTGCCAGGGTTCCACAATACCAGCGCAAAAGCCAGCCACTCGGCCGAGCAGGCGGCAAAAGCGCCTTCTATTTGGACGATTGAAGCGCGTGACAGTGGCGGATAATTCTGCATATCGCCCCTCCTCCCGAGGAGGCGGCCCCCACGCACCACCCGATAACTGTCAAACCACGCGCCCCGGAAGGCAATCATGGCTGTAGCCGAAGAAATCGATGTGAACCGCATACCACCGGAAGCAGCGCCCGCGCGCTCTCCCGTGGAGTCCGTGCAAGCCTTCGCCAAGACGCCGATGGGCAAGAATTTCCTGCGCGGCCTGGGCGTGGCGGCATTGATCGCCATCGGCGCGGCCCTCTACATGTGGAACCAGCCGCCCGAATACAAGGTGCTGTTCTCCAACTTCACGGACCGCGACGGCGGCGCCATCACCGCGTCGCTGGACCAGCTGGGCATCAAGCACAAGTTTTCCGAAGGCGGCGGCGCCATACTCGTGCCGTCCGAGCAAGTCCACGATGCGCGCCTGAAGCTGGCCGCGCAAGGCTTGCCGAAAGGCGGCAACGTGGGTTTCGAGCTGATGGAAAACCAGAAGCTGGGCGTGTCGCAATTCCTGGAACAGGTCAATTTCCAGCGCGCACTGGAAGGCGAACTGGCGAAATCGATCGAATCCGTATCCGCCGTCGACACGGCCAGAGTCCACCTGGCCTTGCCAAAACCGTCCGTCTTCGTGCGCGAACAGCAAAAACCGACGGCTTCCGTGCTGCTGAACCTGCATCCAGGCCGCGGCCTGGACCAGCTGCAGGTGAGCGCCATCGTGCACCTGGTGGCGTCCAGCGTGCCGGAATTGCTGCCGATCAATGTCACCGTCGTCGACCAGGCGGGCACCTTGCTGTCGAACCAGGAAAAGGACAAGGACCGCGCCAACGGCATCAAGAGCCTGGACCCGAACCAATTGAAGTACGTGCAGCAATTGCAGCAAAGCGTGATCAAGCAGGTCGAATCGATCCTGCTGCCCATCGTCGGCGAAGGCAATGTGCGCGCCGAAGCGACGGCGGACGTTGATTTTTCGCAAAGCGAGCAGGCAGCCGAAACCTACAAGCCGAACTCGCCGCCGGAAGCGTCCACCATCCGCAGCCAGCAAACGAGCGAATCGACGGGCGCCGGCAATGCCAACCCGTCCGGCGTGCCCGGCGCGCTGTCGAACCAGCCGCCTGGCGTGGCCACGGCACCGCTGACGGCCGAAGCGCCGGGCGCGGCGGCCGGCGCGCCGACGGCGCCGACGCAAAAGGAATCGACGACAAATTATGAAGTCGACAAGACCGTGCGCTACGAACAGAAATCCATGGGCGGCCTGCGCCGCCTGTCGGTGGCCGTGGTCGTCAACTACCGCCGCGTCATCGGCAAGGATGGCAAGGTCACGGTAACGCCGATTTCCCCTGCCGAAATGGTCCAGATCAACAATCTGGTCAAGGAAGCGATGGGCTACAACAAGGACCGCGGCGACAGCTTCAGCGTGGCCAATTCGCCGTTCGACGGCATCGACCGCGCGCCGGAAAGCAAGCTGGAGTGGTGGCGCGACCCGGCCAACTTGCCGCTGGCCAAGGAATTGGCGAAATTCCTCATCACGGCCCTGATCCTGCTGTACATTTTCATCAAGATCGTGCGCCCGATGCTGCGCCCCGTGATGCGCAAGATCGACGATTTCGGCGCGCCGCCGCCCGTCGTCGAGCCGGAACTGGCCAAGTCGGACGAAGAAAACGAAGTCCTGCTCAGCGAAGCCGAGCTGGAAGAACTGGAAGAAGACACGGCCCGCGGCTACCGCGAAAACCTGGCGATGGCCAGGAAACTGGCGCAGGAAGACCCGCGCGTGGTGGCCAACGTAATCAAAGCATGGGTAGGCAACAATGACTGAGACAACGGGACTGCAAAAAGCGTCCATCCTGATGCTGGCCCTGGGCGAGAGCGAAGCGGCCGAAGTGATGAAATTCCTCGGCCCGCGCGAAGTGCTGAAGCTGGGCGCCGCCATGGCCACCATGAAGGGCATCGCGCACGAGCAGGTGGTCGAGGTGCTGGACGACTTCCGCGCGCAGACGGAACTCAATTCCACCGTCGGCCTCGATTCGGACGAATACATCCGGCAAGTGCTCACCAAGGCGCTGGGTGACGACAAGGCCTCCGTGCTGCTGTCGCGCATCCTGGGCGGCAAGGACGCATCCGGCATCGAATCGCTGAAGTGGATGGATTCGCAATCCGTGTCCGAGCTGATCCGCAACGAACACCCGCAGATCATCGCCACCATCCTCGTCCACCTGGAACGCGACCAGGCCTGCGAAATCCTCGGCCACTTTACCGACCGCCTGCGCAACGACGTGGTCTTGCGCATCGCCACGCTGGACGGCGTGCAGCCGGCCGCCTTGCGCGAACTCAACGACGTGCTGACGAAACTGCTTTCGGGTAACGAAAACATCAAGAAATCGTCGCTGGGCGGCGTGCGCGCGGCGGCCGAGATCTTGAACTTCATGAGCGGCGAGCAGGAAGGCTCCGTCATGGACAATATCAAGAACTACGACAACGACATGGCGCAAAAGATCATGGACGAAATGTTCGTGTTCGACAACGTGATCGACATCGACGACCGCGGCATCCAGCTGCTGCTGCGCGAAGTGCAGTCGGAAATGCTGATCATCGCCCTGAAAGGCGCCTCGCAAGAGCTGCGCGACAAGATCTTCAAGAACATGTCGCAGCGCGCCGGCGAGATGATGCGCGAAGACCTCGAGTCGAAAGGCCCCGTGCGCCTGTCGGAAGTGGAATCGCAGCAGAAACAGATCCTGCAGATCGTGCGCCGCCTGGCGGACGAGGGGCAGATCGTCCTAGGCGGAAAAGGCGAGGATTCGTTTGTCTAATTTAATTCCCAAAGAGCAACAAACCGCGTACCAGCGCTGGGAAATGACCTCGTTTGGCGACGAGCGTCCCAGCGTGGTGGCCGCGCGCAAGCTGCTCGAACCGGAGCCCGAGCCGGAGTTCGATCCGTTTGCCGAGCTGCAGGAGGAAGAGCTGGCGCCGCCGCTCGAATACCCGACGCAGGAAGAACTCGACGCCATCCGCGAGGAGGCGCGCGCCACCGCATTCGAGGAGGGCCGCGCGGCCGGCTATGCGGAAGGCCATGCGGCCGGGCACGCGGACGGCCACGCGCAATCCTATGCGGAAGGCAAGGCCGTCTCCGCCGTGGAACTGGCGCACCTGCAAACCATCGCCGTCGACTTCGGCACGGCCGTGCAGCAGGCCGACGAACTGATCGCCAATGACGTGATGGAACTGGCCTTGCAACTGGCCAAGGGCATGCTGAAGACGGCCTTGCCCGTGCGTCCCGAGCTGATGCTGCCCGTGGTGCGCGAAGCCATCGAATACTTGCCTGTCCTGCAACAACCAGCCTTGCTGATGCTCAATCCGGAAGATGCGCAAGTGGTGCGCGACGGCATCGGCGACGAGCTCGACAAGGGCGGCTGGCGCGTCATCGAAGACCCGAGCGTGGAACGCGGCGGCTGCAAGATCGACACGGCCAGCAACCAGATCGACGCGCAGACGTCCACCCGCTGGCACCGCCTGACGCATGCGCTGGGCAAAGACCTGGACTGGCTGGCGCCGTGAGCGAGCCCGTCAAAGGCCCTCCTGCCCATGCGGCGCGCTGGCGCGCCTACCTGAGCGACTGTTCGGCCGTGGTCGGCTTCGTGGAGCCGATGCAGGTATCGGGCCGGGTCACGCGCGTGGCCGGCCTCGTGATGGAAGCCGTGGGCCTGCGCCTGGCCGTCGGCGCCGCCTGCACCGTGCCGCTGCCGAATGGCGGCCGGGTCGAGGCGGAAGTGGTGGGCTTCGAAGGCGACCGCCTGTTCCTCATGCCGCAAAGCGACGTCGAAGGCATCGTGCCCGGCACGCGCGTGTTTTCCGTCGAACCGGCCATCCCCCGCCCTGGCAGCGTGGCCCATCCGCGCCGCCGCCCCAGCGACCGCGCGCGCCACCTGCCCGTGGGGCCGCAGCTGCTGGGCCGCGTGCTCGATGGCGCGGGCCGCCCGCTCGACCAGCTGGGTCCGCTGCACACGACCGACAGCGCCCCCATCAACGTGCGCCCCGCCAATCCGCTGGGCCGCGCGCCCATCGTCGACACCCTGGACGTGGGCGTGCGCTCGATCAATGCCATGCTGACCGTGGGCCGTGGCCAGCGCATGGGCCTGTTCGCGGGTTCCGGCGTAGGGAAAAGCGTGCTGCTGGGCATGATGGCCCGCTACACGGAAGCGGACGTGATCGTCGTCGGCCTGATCGGCGAACGGGGACGAGAGGTGAAGGAATTCATCGAACAGATCCTCGGCGCCGAAGGCCTGGCCCGCTCAGTCGTCGTGGCCGCGCCGGCCGACACGCCGCCGCTGATGCGCCTGCAAGGGGCCGCCTATGCGACGGCGATTGCCGAGCATTTCCGCGACCAGGGACAAAACGTACTGTTGATCATGGATTCGCTGACCCGCTACGCCATGGCGCAGCGCGAAATCGCCCTGGCCATCGGCGAGCCGCCCGCCACCAAGGGCTATCCGCCATCCGTCTTCGCCAAGCTGCCCGTGCTGGTGGAGCGGGCCGGCAATGGCGAGGAAGGCGGCGGCTCGATCACGGCCTTCTACACCGTGCTGACGGAAGGCGACGACCAGCAGGACCCGATCGCCGACTCGGCGCGCGCCATCCTGGACGGGCATATCGTGCTGAACCGGCGCCTGGCCGAGGCCGGTCACTATCCGGCCATCGACATCGAACAGTCGATTTCGCGCGCCGCCCACTCGATCACCACACCCGAGCACCAGCAGCAGGCGCGCAAGCTGAAACAGCTGTATTCGCGCTATGAACGCAGCCGCGACCTGATCAGCGTGGGCGCCTACAGCGCCGGCACCGATCCCGTGCTGGACCAGGCCATCGCCCTGCATGAAAAGATTGAAGCGTTTTTGCAACAGCAAATCACGGAGCGGGTCAGCATGGACGAGAGCTTGGGGCAACTTACCGCTCTATTCGATTGATTAGGGCTTGCACACGGGGAATATAATCAGTCATGGCCTCTCCTTCCCAACTTGCCACCCTGATCGACCTTGCGCAGCGCGAAACGGACGACTGCGCCAAGCGCCTGGGCGCGGCCCTGAAAGCGCTCGACGATTGCCGCGAAAAGCTGGACATGCTGTCCGGCTACCGCGACGACTATGCCAAGCGCTTCGAAGCGAGCATGAGCAACGGCATCACGCCCATGGCTTACCGCAACTTCCAGGCCTTCATGGTCAAGCTCGACAGCGCCATCCTGGGCCAGCAGCAAGTGGTCGAGCATGCGCAGGCGCGCAGCGAGAATGAAAAGATGCGCTGGCAACTGGCCGAACGCAAGCGCATGTCGTACACCACCCTGAACAACCGGGCACAGGAACAGGCGCTGAAGCTGGAAAACAAGCGCGACCAGAAGGCAATGGATGAGCACGCGGCTCGACAAGCCTATTACAAACGCTAAGCAACACAGAGGCAGCACCATGCAAACCCTGCAAAACCCGATTTCCCAGATTGTCTCGCCGAATGCCACGCCTGGCCCGGCCAACCGCGCCCAGCCGTCCAACGGCGGCAGCGACGGCGACTTCCAGCGCACCCTGAACCGCCAGATCGAACAGCGCCAGGCCAGCCGCAATCTTGCGCAAGCGCAAACAGCACAGGCTCGCCCTGCTCCCGTTCCTGCTCCGGCCCAGGCTGCCGCTCCTGCGCCGGCCGCCAAGGCGCCAGGCAGCGAAGCCAAGCCGGTGCAGCAGCCAGCCGAACAAACCACCGCGCCCGATAGCCAGGCCAGCTCCGCCAATGAAGCAACGACGCCCGCGCCGGCAGCCAAGGACGGCAGCGAGGCCGAGGCCAGCGTGCCAGCCACGGCCGCCGCTGCGGTACCGCCGCCAGCCGACCCGGCCGCCGAGATGCTGGCCCTCGTGGGCAGCATCCAGTTGGCCATGCAGACACCGGCAGCGACTGCCAAGGCGACGCCGGAACTGGCGCCGCGCACCGGCGTCAAGGCCGACGGCAAGAGCCTGGCGGCCACCGCCCTGCAACTGGCTGGCCAGGGCGGCGGCAAGGCCGCGGCCGCCGCGCAAGCGGACGGCGGCGACTTCGCCGACAGCCTGGTCCAGGCCCAGGGCAAGGCAGCCACCACGGCGCAGCCTGGCGCCAGCCTGCCCGGCGCCAGGGGCGAGGCGGGCAAGCTGGCCATCGACGCCCAGCTGGCGGCAACCGTCAAGGCGGGCAGCGCCATGACCGAAGCACTACCGAAGGAAGCGCCTGCCGACCTGAGCCGCCTGACGGCGACCCTGCAGCCAGGCGCGCTGCAACAGGCGGCCGCGGCGGCAGCCGTGCCGGCGGACAAGCTGGCGGGCCGCGTCGGCACGCCGGCCTGGGACCAGCAGCTGGGGCAGAAAGTCGTGTGGATGGCGGCCGGCGGCGACCAGAGCGCCACCCTGACCCTGAATCCGCCCGACCTCGGCCCCTTGCAGGTGGTCTTGACGGTGACCAATGACCAGGCCGACGCGGCCTTCATGTCGGCCCAGCCCGAGGTACGCCAGGCGCTGGAAGCGGCCATGCCGCGCCTGCGCGAGATGATGAGCGAAGCGGGCATCGCCTTCGGCAGCGCCACGGTCTCGGCCGGCACGCCGGAACAGCAAAACCATGGCAACGGCGAGGCGTCGGACGGACGCCGCGGCAATGGCCAGGGTAGCGGCGGCGCCGGCGGCGAGATCGCCATCGCGCCAGCCACGGGCACGCGCGGCAGGGCCACCTTGGGCGCCGTGGATACCTTCGCCTAGCGGCAATTCGTCGCCCGCAGGCCACAGCGGCGGCCTGCGCTGGAACTTTTCGTGCAGAAACATCGAGTTGAGGGCGCTTCCGCCCTCTTTTCACTGCATCCTTCTGCGCAGAATTTGCCGATAATGACATAATGGCGTCGTGATCCACTTCCATGCACTCGAGTACCATTGAAAGCAAATCCAAAAATGAAAGCAGATCCGAAAGCAGACGCAGCCCTGGCACCGGCCGGCGCGTCAAAAAAGAAGCTTCTGATCATAGTGCTGGCCTCGGTTCTAGTGGCTGGCGGCCTCGGTGGCGGTGCGGCCTGGTATTTCTTGCATGGCAAGTCCGACAAGGCTGACACCAGCTCCAGCAAGAAAAAACAGGTGTCGAAGGCAGGGCCGCCCGTGTTCGTGCCCATCGATGCCTTCACCGTCAACTTGCAGCCGGAAAATGGCGAGCAATACCTGCAGATCGCGTTTACCCTGCAGGCGAGCAGTCCCGAAGAAATGGATTTGATCAAGCTGAACATGCCGAAGGTGCGCAGCCGCCTGTTGCTGTTGCTGTCTGGCAAGAAAGCCTCGGAACTCAATACCGTGGAAGGCAAGCAGCAACTGGCGGCGGAAATCATCGGCCAGGTGAACCAGCCGTTCGAGGACAAAGGGCCGGAGCAGGACGTGACGGACGTATTATTTACCGCATTCATCATTCAATAAGCAGCCATGGCCGATAATTTCCTCTCCCAGGAAGAAGTCGATGCCCTTCTGAAGGGCGTCAACGGAGACCAGGACGACGCGCAGGCGCCGGAAGACGTCACGGGAGTTCGTACCTACAACCTGGCGACCCAGGAGCGCATCGTGCGCGGCCGGATGCCGACGTTGGAAATTATCAACGAGCGTTTTGCCCGTCTGCTGCGCGTGGGGCTGTTCAACTTCCTGCGCCGCAGCGCGGAAGTGTCGGTCGGCTCCGTGCGCGTGTCGAAATACAGCGAGTTCATCCGTAACCTGGTGGTGCCGACCAATCTGAACCTGGTGCACATGAAGCCGCTGCGCGGCACGGCCCTGATGGTCTTCGATCCGGGCCTCGTGTTTTTGCTGGTCGACAACCTGTTCGGCGGCGACGGGCGCTTTCATACGCGCGTCGAAGGGCGCGACTTTACGCAGACGGAGCAGCGCATCATTCTGCGCATCCTCGATATCGTCTTCGAAGCCTATACCAAGTCGTGGGAGCCGGTCTTCCCCGTCGAGTTCGAATATATCCGTTCGGAAATGAACACGCAGTTCGCCAACATCGCCACGCCCAACGAGGTGGTGGTAGCCTCCACGTTTACGGTGGAACTGGGCTCCGTTTCCGGACAAATCCACTTCTGCATGCCGTATTCGATGATCGAGCCGATCCGCGATTCGCTGACCTCGAGCCTGCAGGGCGAGGCGCTGGAAGTGGACAAGCGCTGGATCCGCCTGATGACGCAGCAGATCCAGATCGCCGAAGTCGAGCTGGTGGCGTCGCTGGGCACGGCGCGCGTGTCGTTCGATGAAATCCTGAACATGAAGGTGGGCGACATCATTCCGCTCAACATCCCGGAACTGATCGCCGCCACCGTCGACGGCGTGCCCGTGATGGATTGCACATATGGCGTGTTGAACGGACAATATGCGCTGAAGGTTGAAAAGTTGCTGGCCAATGCCGACAACATGAACAATCATTAAATAATTGCAATAGATAAATACCCGGGTCGCGCTGCGGCCCGCATCTGTACAACAGGAGAAACACATGTCTGACAACCAAGACGACCAAAGCGCGGAAGACGATTGGGGCGCGGCCATTGCCGAGCAGGCCAAGGCGGAAGCCGAAGCGCTGCAGAACCAGGCCGCCAATACGGCCAGCGCGGCCAGCGCCGCCGTGTTCAAGGACTTTTCCAAGCAGGCGTCGAAGTCGGAAACGCACAACGATATCGATTTCATCCTCGATATCCCCGTGCAGCTGACGGTCGAACTGGGCCGCACCAAGATCGCCATCAAGAACCTGCTGCAACTGGCGCAGGGTTCCGTGGTCGAGCTCGACGGCCTGGCCGGCGAGCCGATGGACGTGCTGGTCAACGGCTGCCTGATCGCCCAGGGCGAAGTGGTGGTGGTGAATGACAAGTTCGGCATCCGCCTGACCGACATCATCACGCCGTCCGAACGTATCCGAAAACTCAATAAATGAAGCCTGGCCTGTTGATTTCCACCATGCTGCCGCTCGTGGCGGCATGCTGCATTGCCCAGGCGGCGCCGGCGCCCGCTTCCATCCCGACAGCAGCGCCGGCGGCCAGCGCCGCCGTCGCCAGCACGCCTGCCGAGGGCGCAAGCGGGCAAGCCGGGGCCGTCCCCGCGGCTGCGGCTGCGGCCACCACCTCGCCTGCCGCCGCCATGCCCGCCATGCCGCCCGGCGCGCCGATGACCATGGCGCCCACATCGTCCGCCGGCAGCTTGCTGCAAACCATCTTCGCGCTCGTCTTCGTGCTGGCCCTGCTGATCGGCCTGGCCTGGTTCATGAAGCGCTACGGTCCGAAAGCCATGGGCGGCAATGCACGGATGCGCGTCGTCAGCTCGCTCAACCTCGGTGGACGCGAACGCATCGTGCTGATCGAAGTGGCCGACCAGTGGATCGTCGTCGGCGCCTCGCCCGGCCGCGTGAATGCGCTGGCCACCATGCCGCGCCAGGAAGGCGACTTGCCGCAACTGGCGACGGCGCAAAACGGCCCCGCGGCCGCCAATTTTTCCGAATGGCTGAAACAGACCATCGAAAAGCGCAATGGGAAATAAACACGCAATGACGCAGGCGAAACAGGCGCTGGCATTGCGCAATATCAAGACTCCGCTGACCTGGCTGCTGGCTGTCGCCGCGCTGGCGCTGCCGCTGTGGGCCCTGGCCCAGCCGGGCATCCCCGCGTTTACCAGCACGCCGGCGCCGGGCGGCGGCCAGAACTATTCGCTGCCGGTACAGACGCTCATCCTGATGACGTCGCTCACCTTTTTGCCGGCGGCCCTGTTGATGATGACCTGCTTTACGCGCATCATCATCGTGCTGTCCCTGCTGCGCCAGGCCATCGGCACGCAATCGGCGCCGCCGAACCAGGTGCTGGTGGGACTGGCCCTGTTCCTCACCCTGTTCGTCATGGGCCCCGTGTTCGACAAGATTTATACGGATGCCTACCAGCCTTACCAGGAAAACAAGATCAGCATGCAGCAGGCGATGGACAAGGGCGTCGAACCGCTGAAAACCTTCATGCTGAAACAGACGCGCCAGGCCGACCTGGCCCTGTTCGCCAAGATGTCGCGCGCGCCAGACTTGCAAGGCCCGGAAGACGTGCCGCTGCGCATCCTCGTGCCGGCCTTCGTCACCAGCGAACTGAAGACGGCGTTCCAGATCGGTTTTGCCATCTTCATCCCCTTCCTCATCATCGACATGGTGGTCGCCAGCGTGCTGATGTCGATGGGCATGATGATGATGTCGCCGGCGACGATCTCGCTGCCGTTCAAGCTGATGCTGTTCGTGCTCGTCGATGGCTGGCAATTACTGCTGGGCTCGCTGTCACAGAGTTTTTACTAGGATAGGACTGCGATGACACCCGAAAGCGTCATGACCCTGGGCCGCCATGCGATGGAAATCACGCTGATGGTGGCCGCGCCCATGCTGCTGGTCGCCCTCATCATCGGCTTGATCGTCAGTATCTTCCAGGCCGCCACGCAGATCAACGAGGCGACCCTGTCCTTCATTCCCAAGCTGGTGGGCATTTTCATCGCCATCGTCGTGGCCGGCCCATGGATGCTGTCCGTCATGCTCGACTACATGCGCCAGGTATTTACCGGCATCCCGAACCTGGTGGGCTAGTGCAGCCGCTGTTGCCATGCTGACCCTGTCCAGCATTGAACTGAACACGTGGATCGCAGCTCTGCTGTGGCCGCTTAGCCGCATCCTTGGCCTGATCGCGGCCGCGCCGCTGTTCGGCAACGCGGCCGTGCCGGCCACCGTCAAGGTCTCGCTGGGCGCCATGCTGGCCATGATCATCGCCCCCACCGTGCCGGCATTGCCTGCGGTCAATCCCATGTCGCTGGCGGGATTGCTGATACTGACGCAGGAAATGCTGGTGGGACTGGCCATGGGCTTTTCCATCCGCATCGTATTTTCCGCCATCGAGATGGCCGGCGAAATCAGCAGCCTGACCATGGGCCTGGGCTTCGCCTCGTTCTTCGACCCGCAAACCAAGGGCAGGTCTTCCGCCATCAGCCAGTTCCTCGTCATGCTGGCCACATTGATGTTTTTGACTGTCAACGGGCACCTGGTCTTGCTGGCGGCGCTGGCGGAAAGCTTCGTCAGCCTGCCGATTTCATCGAGTCCGGTCAGCGGCGGCGGCTTTCAGCAGCTGGCCGCCTGGGGCGGGGAAATCTTCCGTTCCGGCTTGCAAATTTCCCTGCCCATCATCGCCGCCCTGCTGCTGACCAACGTGGCACTGGGCATTTTGACGCGCGCCGCGCCGCAGCTGAACATCTTCGGTATCGGCTTCCCCGTCACCCTGGGCGTGGGCTTGCTGGTGATCGGCATGGTGCTGCCCTACCTGGCCACGCCATTCCAGAACATGTTCCTGCGCGGCATAGAAACGGCACGTCTGCTGCCGCGCGGCTTCGCCACGCGCGACCGCCCGCCGCCGCCCGTGCCGCCGAATCCCCTGCGCCCCGCGCCGCCGGCCCAGCCAGCGCCGCTGCCCGCACCGTAAGGCCGTCGCTCAGGGCTGGTCGCTGCTCAGCGCAAAACGCCAGCGCCGCAGGTCCACGTTCAGGCGCAACTGGTGATGCCTGACCAGATAGCGCACGCCGACCAGGGCCGCCGCCAGCCCCGACAGGGCGCCTATGCCCAGCGCCCAGCGCGGGCCGAAGGTATCGGCCACCCAGCCCACGATGGGCGCGCCCAGCGGCGTGCCGCCAGCCGAGATCGCCAACAGGATGGCCATCACGCGGCCCCGCATGGCGGGCGCCGTCGACAGTTGCACGCTGCTGTTGACGCTGGTGGTAAAGGTTTGCGCGGCGATGCCGATCACCACCAGCACCATGCCGAACAGCCAGTAGTTGGGCATCACGGCCGCCAGTGCGCAGGCAAAGCCGAACAGCGCGGCCGCGCCCAGCAGCAGCGCCAGGGTGGGCCTGCCGCGCCCCGCCGCCAGCAGGGCGCCGGCCACGGAACCGCAAGCCATCACGGAACTGAGCACGCCATACTGGCCGGCCCCCGCATGGAAGGCCGTCACCGACATGGTCGACAGGAAAATCGGGAAATTCAAGCCAAAGGTGCCGATCAGGAACAGCATCAGCAGGATGGCCATCAGGTCGGGCCGCTGGCGCACGTAGCGGAAACCTTCGCCCAGGCTGGCGCGCGTGGCTTTCAGGCGCGGCGCGCGGCGCAGCAATTGCACGCGCAGCAGCAACAGCGAACCGATCACGGCGGCAAACGAGACGGCGTTGATGATGAAGACCCAGCCGCTGCCGACGCTGCTGATCAGCAAACCGGCCACGGCCGGGCCCAGCATGCGCGCCGCATTGAACGAGGTGGAATTCAGCGCCACGGCGTTCGTCAAGTCTTCCTCGTCGACGATCTCGGAAACAAAGGTCTGGCGCACGGGCGAATCGAAGGCCGTCACGCAGCCCAGCAGGAAGGCAAACACATACACATGCCACAGTTGCACCAGGCCGCTGATGCACAGCACGCCCAGGCCCAGCGCCAGCAAGCCCATGGCCGCCTGCGTGAACAACAGCAATTTTCTCCGGTCCAGCAGGTCGGCCGCCATGCCCGTCAGGGGCAGCAACAGCAGCTGCGGGCCGAATTGCAAGGCCATGACGATGCCGACGGCGCTGGCATTGTGCTGCGTCAATTCGCTCAGCACCAGCCAATCCTGCGCCGTGCGCTGCATCCAGGTGCCGACATTCGACACGAGGGCGCCGCCGGCCCAGATACGGTAATTGGGATTGCGTAGCGAACGGAATGTGTTTTTCATCTGGGCGTGCGGGCTCCTTGCCGGGGTCGGGGTGAATGGTTCAGCGGATCACTGCGCCAAACGTTTGAGTAATGCCACCGCCTTGTCCAGTTCGGTGACTTCCTGCGGCGTGAGCCGCGTTTCAATGGTGCGCGCCAGCCAGTCTTCGCGCGCGGCGCGGCTGGCCGCGATCCAGGCGCGGCAGCTGTCCGTCAGGGTCAGGATGGTCTGCCGCCCGTCGGCCGGATCGGGCGACCCCGTCACCATCTGCGCTTCCGTCAGCGCCAGCACGGTGGCGGCCATCGACTGCGGACGCATGCCTTCGGCGCGCGCCAGGCTGCTGGCGGTGGCCGGGCCGTCGCGCTCGAGACGGCTGAGCACAGATGACTGCGACATGCTGACGTCGCCCAGATGCGCCTCTTCGCGCAGGCGACGGCGCAGCTTGCCGATGAGAATGCGCAATTCGCCGGCCAGTTGCAGCACTTGTTCGTGTTCGTCTTGTGGAGTAGGCATGGGAAACGGGTAGTGGATCAACAGGCCCTACTATAACAGATATGCAGGTAACCTGCACAGTTTGCCTGTACAGGCTACCTGACCATCTTGTCGAAGTGGCTCTCCTGCGCACGCAAAAAAGCCGGGGCGGAAGATGCACTCCCTGCCCCGGCTCCCCGGTCACCGCACTGAAACGGATGGCTTAGCTGATGTAATTGAACAGCGACAGTCCCGAGATGGACGTGAACGACTTCTGCGCCGCCTGCAGGGTGATCTGCTGCTGGCTGAACAGGGAAATCGCCTTCACCATGTCCAGGTCCTGCAAGCCCGACAGGGTGCTCGCGTACTGCAGGTCGAGGTCGTCGCCGGCGCTGTCGAGGGTATCGAGCTCCTTCAGCCGCGAACCGACTTCCGCGCGCACCGACAGCACATTGTCGTAAGCCGTGTCGAGGATATTGTGCGCCGCGTTCAGGCTGGCCGTCAGGCGCGCCTGGCCGGCGTCGCCCGTGGCCGGCTGGCCCAGCGCGCCGATCAGGTTGGTGATCGTGGTAAAGATCGATTCCTTGCCGCTCGGCTCCAAGGTGAACTTGTCCAGGTCGGCCGGCTTGCCCGCGATATTGACTTGCTGGCCGTCGAAGTTGATGGCGTCGCCCGCCTTATAGGCCACCGGCACGGCCGGAGTCGGGATGGTCTGGCCCAGGGTCACGTCCGTCACGGTATAGGTCGTCTTGGCGTCGGTGCCCGTGCCCGTCACCTGGAAATCGATCGAGTACTTGTGCCCCGTCAACTTGGTGGGATCGGTGACGGTGCCGCCGGAAATGATGCCGGCGCCGCCGCGCGTGAAATTGCCTGGATCGGGCGCCGTGGTGAACTTGCCGTTGCCCGTCAGATTGTTCTCGAACACGGTCGCGCCCGAGTCGCTGGTGGCCAGGTAGCGCGCCGAGCCTACCTGCAGCTCGCGCTGGCCCTGGTCGCCCACATAGGTGGCGCCGCCCGGAGTCTGGCTGAACGGCTGGGTGGACGATTTGTAGCCGGAAAACAGATAGCCGCCCGCATTGTCGGAGGTGTTGGCGATGCCCAGCAGGTCGGTCAGCCGGCCTTTCAGCTCCGTCGCCAGGCTCTGGCGGTCGATATCCTTGAGCGCCGGATTGCCGGCCTTCAAGACCAGATCCTTCACGTCGGCGATCAGCGAGGTGGTGCTGGCCAGCGCCAGTTCTTCCTGCGAGAGGAAATTCTTGGCGTTCGAGCGGTTCGTCACGAACTGCGTATTGATCGATTGCGACTGCGTCACTTCCAGCGCGCGCGCCGAGGCGATCGGGTCGTCGGCCGGCGTCAGGTTGCGGCGGTTGGCAGACAGCTGCATCTGCGTGCGGTTCAGCGCGCCCTGCAGGTTATTCAGCTGGGAGCTGCCCGTTTCATAGATCATTCTGGTACTGATGCGCATGATGCTGCCCTTCCTGATGGCGGCGGCGCTACAAGCCGCCGCTTAAATCGCTGAATCTGAATAATGAAGAATTAACGTCCGAGACCGATGACCACGTCGAACAGGGTGCTGGCAATCTGCATGACCTTGCCGCACGCCTGGTAAGCCTGCTGGTAGCGCAGCAGGTTGGCCGCCTCTTCGTCGAGGTTGACGCCGGACACGGCTTGCTGCTGCGTACTCGTCTGTTGCAACAACGCCAGGCTGGCCAGGCCGCTGACCTGGACTTCGCGCGTCTTGTTGCCCACGAAGCTGACGGTTTCCGCGTACGAACCCTGGAACGTGGCCTTGCCGCCGTCGAGAATATTTTTCGTCTGCAAGCTCGCCAGCAGCGCCGCATTGCGGCTGTCGCCCACGCCGCCCGAGTTCGGCGCAATGGTGAACTTGTCGCCCTGCGCCGGCGCGCCCGTCATGCTGACGTTGATGCCGCCGAAGTTGAAGCTGTCGCCTTCCGTGTACGGAATGTTCGCCGTGCCGGCCGGATACGTGGTGCTGCTGCCGTTCAAGCCCTTCACCGTCACGGCCTGGCCTGCCGGGAAGCCCGACAGCGAGCCGCTGACCTTGTCGTAGGTCAAGGTCACGGTGCTCGTGAGCGCATTGCCGGGCGTCAAATAGGCCTTGTCCACGCTACCCAGGCCAAGCTTGCCGCTGCCCGTGTTGCTGACGGGCGCGCCCGTGGCGATCGGCGCGCCGGCGGCCAGCTTGTTGCGGTCGGTAATCAGCACGCCGAGGCCGGCAGCGCCGTTGGCGGTCGGCCTGACCATGAAGTTGTCGCCTTCGGCGGCCGTGCCCGAAATCGAGAAATCCACGCCATCGATGGTTTGCGGCACGGTTTGCGGATACGGGTTGATGGTCGTTTTCGCGCCGTCGCTCTGGCGCGTCACGACATAATTGCCGCCGTCATACCTCACGGCGTAATCGCTGCCCGTCAGCTTGGTCGGATCGCTGACCTTGGCCGACAGCGCCGTCGTGCTCGACGAGTTGTTGCGGTAGTCGGCGCCGATGACGGGATCGGGCACCTTGAAAAAGTCGCCGCCCATGTCGCCATTCAAGTCCTGGCCCAGCTTGTGCTGGTCATTGAAGGTGGCGGCCAGGGCGATGGCGACCTTGCCCAGCGAATTCTGGATACGGTCCAGGCTGCCGCTACGGAATTCCAGCAAGCCGCCCAGCGCGCCACCGGTCAGCGAACTTTCCGACAGCTTGGTGACGGTAGAGCCCGTGACATAGCCGACGTCCAGGCGCTGCGGGTCCGTCGGCGAAGGCGTGACGGCCAGCTCAAAGTTCTTGTCACCCACCACCAGCGGCTGGCCCGAGCCGATCGACACGGTGATCGTGTTGTTCGAGCCAGGCTGGACCGTAGTCTTGACGTATTTGTTCATCTCCGTGATCAGCTGGTCGCGCTGGTCGAGCAAATCGTTGGGCTGGTTGCTTTGATTGACGGTCAGGCTGGCGATCGAGTTATTCAGCTCGGCGATCTGCTTGGCGTAGGAATTGATCACCTTCACATTCGAGGTGATCTGCGAATTGACGCCGTCGCCGATTTCCGTCAGGCGCGCGCTGAGGCCCTGGAAGCGCGAGGCCAGCGAGTTGGCGCTCGACAACAATGCCTGGCGCGACGACACGGACGAGGGATTCGAGCTGAAATCCTGCACGCCCTTGAAGAAATCGGCCATCGCCGGCGACAGCCCGGCCGTGGGGTCGGCCAGCAGGTTGTCGATCTGGCTGATCTGCGTGTAATACGCATCGAGCGAACTGGTGGTCGCCTGCGCATTGTTCACCTGGGCGGCCATGAAACTGTCGTACTGGCGCTTGACTTGCGACACTTCCGTACCATTGCCCACGAAACCATAACCGGCATTGTTGAACTGCGCCGTCTGCTGCAGCACCACCTGGCGGTTGTAGCCGTCCACGTTGGCATTGGTGATGTTATGCCCGGTCGTCGACAGGCCCACCTGCGCTGCAAGCAAACCGCTCTTACCGATGCTGAGTAGATTCGAAGTCATGGTGTCTTATTGGTTACCCTCAAAAGTATTTACGGCAGCCGCAGCGAAAACTTGAAGCACGCGGCCTGCACAGGATATGGCGGCGGCTTAACCAACCAGCGAATTCTTGATAATTTTTGTCAATTTGGCAGCGTAATTCGGGTCCGTCGCATAGCCGGCCTTTTGCAAGCCGTGGGCAAACGTGCTGGCGTCGCCGGCGCTGGCCAGCACTTTTTCATAGCGCTTGTTGTTTGTAATCAACTGCGCGTAATCCTTGAAGCTGTCCGCATAGCTGTCATAGGCACGGAATTTCTCCACCTTGCGCTGCGCCTTGCCATTCACATATTCGGTGGTGACGGCTTCCGTGACCTTGCCCTTCCAGTCGCCGGACGCCTTGATGCCGAACAGGTTGTGGCTGCTGCTGCCGTCGCGGGCGATGATTTCGCGCTTGCCCCAGCCCGTTTCCAGCGCCGCCTGGCCCAGCATGAACTTGGCCGGGATGCCGGTGGCGCGGCTGGCCTCTTCCGCATGTGCGCCCAGCTTTTCCTGGAACGCGCGCACGTGCGGCGCCTGCGTGGCGTTGGCCTTGTCGCTCAGGGTCTTGCCGCCCGTGGCGCCGCTCGCGCCCTCGGTGAGCGCGCCCTGCTGCTGGCGGAAGGCGGCCAGCGCCTGCGCCATGCTCGAGGAACGGGGCGACGGCGCTTCCGCGCCATCGGCGGCCAGCGCCTGGTTCGACGACGACAGCTGGCGGATCAGCACGTCCGCCAGGCCCGTGCCGCGCTTGGCCAGGTTCTGGCTCGTCTGCTGGTCCAGCATCGAGGTGTACATCTTGCTTTGCTGGCTATCCATGATGCCGTCCTGCGGCGTGGCGTCGCGCATGCTTTTCATCATCATGTTGATGAACATGGCTTCGAATTGCGTGGCCGCCTCTTTCAGGGCGGCGGGGTCGCGCGCCTTGGCGGACTGGCGCAAGCCATCCATGCCCTTCACGTCATAGGCGGCGGTATTGCTGAGGTCGGTTTGGCTGATCATGGCGTGTCCATCAAATGATTTCAAGTTCGGCGCGCAGCGAACCGGCCGCCTTCATCGCCTGCAGGATGGCCAGCAAGTCTTGCGGCGAGGCGCCGATGGCGTTGAGGGCTTTCACCACGTCGGACAGCGAGGCGCCGCCCTTGACCAGCATGACCTTGCCCGGTTCCTTCTTGATATCGATCTGCGCCGTCTGCGTGACCACCGTGCGCCCGCCCGACAGCGGTGCCGGCTGGCTCACCTGCGGCTCGACATTGATGGTGACGGACAGGTTGCCGTGCGAAATGGCGCATGTTTCCAGGGTCACGGACTGGTTCATCACCACCGAGCCCGTGCGCGCATTCATGATGACCTTGGCCGCCAGGCGGGCCGGGTTGACTTCGATGCTTTCCAGCTGGCCCAGGAACGCCACGCGCTGGTCGCTGCCGCCCGGCGACTGCACCTGGATCACGCGCCCATCGAGCGCGGCGGCCGTGCCGGCGCCATAGCGGCTGTTGATGGCGTCGACCACGCGGCTGGCCGTGGCGAAATCGGTGGCGTTCAATTCCAGGCGGATCGTGTTGTTGGCGCCCAGCGCCGAGGCGACTGCGCGCTCGACGGTGGCGCCGCCCGAGATGCGCCCCACGCTCAGGTGGTTGATGACGACGGAGCTGCCGGCCGCCTGCGCGCCCACGCCGCCCACCAGCACGTTGCCCTGCGCCATGCCGTACACCTGGCCGTCGGCGCCCTTCAGCGGCGTCATCAATAAAGTGCCGCCGCGCAAGCTTTTCGCGTTCCCCATCGACGACACCGTCACGTCGAGCAGCTGGCCCGGCTGGGCAAACGCGGGCAAGGCCGTCGTCACCATCACGGCGGCGACGTTCTTCAATTGCAAGCTCGTGCCTTGCGGCAAGTTGACGCCCTGCTGCTGCAGCATGGCCGCCACGCTCTGGATGGTGAACGGCGTCTGCGTGGTCTGGTCGCCGCTGCCGTCGAGGCCGACGACGAGGCCATAGCCCATCAGCTGATTCTGGCGCACGCCGGCGATGCTGGCCAGGTCCTTGATGCGCTCGGCCTGCGCCACGGGTGCCAGCAGGGCGCCAGCCAGGCCGCAGACGAGTAAAAGGCGGGGGAAGGTAAACGTGGCCATGGTCAGAACGGCAACAGGCTGAGGAAGAAGCGCGACGCCATCGAGGCCATTTCGGCGCGGTCGATCTGGCTGTTGGTGCGGTATTCGACGCGCGCGTCGGCCACCTGGGTCGACGGCACGACGTTGCCCGTGCCGATGGTGTCCGGATTGACCATGCCCGAGAAGCGGATGAATTCCGTGCCCTTGTTCATGGCGATCTGTTTTTCGCCCGCCACGATCAAATTACCGTTTGGCAATACCTCGATCACCGTCACGCCGATCACGCCGGAAAACGTGTTGCTGGCGGACTGGTTGTCGCCATCGGCAAATTTCGTCGCACCATTCGCCGAAACCGTGCCGCCCAGGCGGCCCTGGGCGAAGCCGGGCGTGCTGAAACCCACGCTGCCGGACTTGTTGCCGGAACTGGCGCCCGCCTTGACGGCGTTCGTGCGCTCGGTGATGGCAATGGTCATGGTGTCGCCCACATGGCGCGCGCGGCGGTCTTCGAAGGCGGGACGGTAAGTCGACGGCTGGTAGATCGAGCCATTGTTGACGACCACGGGTTCCGGCATCGGCGCGCGCGTGGTGGTCGGGTATTGCACGATCGAGGTGGGCGTGATGGCGCAGCCGGACAACAGGACTGCGGACAAGACGGCGATGAGGGGGTATTGCATGACGAACCTCCGCTGCCATCCGGCGGCGGATGGCATGACGACTAAAAAAAATTAGAGCTGAGAAAGCTTCTGCAGCATCTGGTCGGATGTGGTGATGGCCTTGCTGTTGATCTCGTAGGCGCGCTGCGTCTGGATCATGTTGACCATTTCCTCGGCCACGTTGACGTTCGACGTCTCGATATAGCCCTGCATCAGCACGCCGGCGCCGTTGGTGCCCGGGGTATTGGTCTGCGCCACGCCGGACGCGCCCGTTTCCATGTACAGGTTTTCGCCCTTCGACTCGAGGCCGGCCGGGTTGACGAAAGTGGTCAGCTGCAGCGAGCCGATCTGCGATGGCGCCACCGTGTCGGGCAGGGTGACGGAAACGGTGCCGTCGCGCGCCACGGTCAGGCTCAGCGCATTGGTCGGCACGGTGATGGCGGGCTGGATGACGAAGCCTTCGGAAGTGACCAGCTGGCCGTTGCTGTCGGTCTGGAACGAGCCGTCGCGCGTGTAGGCGGTGGCGCCGTCCGGCATCAGCACCTGGAAGAAACCGGTGCCGTTGACCATCACGTCGCGCGAATTGCCCGAGGCCTGGGGATTGCCCTGGGTATGGATGCGTTCCGTGGCCACCGTGCGCACGCCGGTGCCGATCTGCAAGCCCGATGGCAGCTGGGTTTGCTGCGAGGACTGCGCGCCCGGCTGGCGGACATTTTGGTAGAGCAAGTCTTCAAACACGGCGCGCGACTTCTTGAAGCCCGTGGTGCTGACGTTGGCCAGGTTATTGGCGATCACGTCCATCTGCGTCTGTTGCGCTTCCAGGCCGGTCTTGGCAATCCAAAGGGAACGAATCATGATTTTTCTCCAATAACAGCGCTAGTCAGCCCTGTAGACTATTTCTATGTAACCATTATGCGGCTGCCCCCATCAATTCAAAGCGAGGATCTGGGTGGCTTTCGCCGCGTTATTCTCGGCATTCTTCAACAGGCTCATTTGCGTTTCGAACTGGCGCGCCAGGGCGATCATGCTGACCATGGAGTCGACGGGGCTGACATTGCTGCCCTCGAGCGCGCCCGTCGTCAATTTGACGGCCTGGTCGGCCTGGGCGACGGCGCCATCCTTCAGGCGGAACAGGCCGTCGTCGCCGCGCACCAGTTGCTGCTCGGGTGGATTGACCAGCTTGATGCGTCCCAGCACCGTCGACGGGCCGGGCGGCACGTCGGTGGAAATCGTGCCCACCGTGCCGTCGCTGGCAATCGCCACCGTCACGCCGGGCGGTATCGCCATGGGCCCCGTATCGCCCTGCACCATCAGGCCGGCCTGCGTCTGCAGCATACCGTTTTCATTGAGTTTCAGGCTGCCGTTGCGCGTGTAGGCTTCGGAACCGTCGGCCGACTGCACGGCGATCCAGCCGCCGTTTTCCACGGCCACGTCGAGCGCGCGGCCCGTGTGCTGCATGGGACCTTGCGTGAAATCGGAGCCGACCGTCGAGTCGACGACAAAGGCGCGCGTCGGCATCATGCCGTCGGCCACCACGGGCACGGCGCGGAACGAGTCGAGCTGGGCGCGGAAACCCGTGCTGGTGGCGTTCGCCAGGTTATTCGCGGTGGTCGCCTGCTTGTCCAGGATGTGCTTGGCGCCCGAGCCGGCGGTGTAGATGAGACGGTCCATGTGTTTCTCCGTACAAAACGAAAACTGGGGTCAGACCCCGGTACTACTGCAACATCGAGGGTGCCTCGGAAAGCGTAGCGAGCGGTTCAATACCGGGTTGAGTAGCGCAGCTGTACGGAGGTACAGCGAGCAACGCCGGCCCGGTAGTGAAACGCGCAGCAGCTTAACGAGGCACCCCCACGTTAACGCAGGTTCACTAGCGTCTGCAGGACCGAATCCTGCGTCTTGATGGTCTGCGCATTCGCCTGGTAGGCGCGCTGCGCCGTGATCATATTGACCAGTTCCGCCGTCAAATCGACGTTCGACACTTCCACGGCCGAGGCACGCAAATTGCCCAGGGTACCCGTCTTGGGCTCGCCCGTGATGGGCTTGCCCGAAGCCGAGCTTTCCACCCAGGCGTTGTTGCCCAGCGGCTGCAGGCCGTTCGGGTTGGTAAAGTTGCTGAGTACTACCTGACCCAGGGCGCGCGTCTTGCCATTGTTGTACTGGCCCTGGATGACGCCGTCGTCACCCACGACGAAGCGGCTCAGCTGGCCGGCCTTGTAGCCGTCCGCTTCCGTTTTCTTTTCCGCCGTGACGGTGCCCAGCTGGGTGGACTTGGTGAAGTCGACCTGGACCGACAGCGTCGCATTCGCACCCGTGGCCGGGAAGATCGGCAGGTTGACGGTGACGGGCAAGGTTTGCGGCGGCGTCAGGGCCAGCATGGCGGCCCGGTCCAGGCTGCCGACCGTGTTGAAGACCAGCGAACCGGTCTTGACGGCTGGCACCACGGTCACGGCGCGGATGGCTTCATCGATCTGGTCCGGCGTGCGGCTCGAATTGACGCCATTCGGCACTGCACTGCCGTAGGTGGCGGCGATGGCGGCCAGTTGCGCCGGCGTGGCGCCCGCGGCGGCAGCGGCGGCCGAGACGGCGGCGCCGGCCGCGTTGCCATAGGCGACGGCGGCGGCCGTCACATTGGCCGGCACCAGCGGCACGGCCGTGGCGGCGGCCTGGTAGGCGGCGCGCGCAGCCAGCGAGGCAGGGTCCGTCTGCAGGGCGGCCGCGGCCTTCATGCTCGTCACTTCCGTGCCGTCTATGGCCGAGTAGACATCCCAGGTGTTGGTGCCCGTCTTGACGTAGAAATTCGACATATTGTGGGAATTGCCCAGCGAATCGAAGACTTCGACGGGAAACGACTTGTGGTACGACGTGTCGTCCGTCGACTTGAACGGCACCGTGGTCGGCATCGCCGTATTGGAATTGAGGTTGACTTCCGTGCTGATCTTGGTCGTTGCCTGCGGCTTCATGTCCGACTGGTCGATCTGCAGGGGCACGACGGCGCCAGCGACGATCTTGCCGTTGACGTCGGCCGGATAGCCGGTCAGCTGCGCCAGCTGGGCGTTGACGATGAAGCCGCTCTTGTCGACCTGGAACTGGCCGTTGCGCGAATACTGGATGGCGCCGTTGACGCTGGTACGGAAGAAGCCGCCGCCATTGATGGCGATGTCGAGGGGATTCGACGACGATTCCAGGTTACCCTGATTAAATTGCTGGGCGATTTGCGAAACCGACACGCCGATCCCCGCCTGGTTGCCGCCCACGCCATACAGCGAGTTGGCATAGATGTCGGCGAACTGCGCCTGCGATTGCTTGAAACCCACGGTCGACGAGTTGGCGATGTTGTTGCCGATGACGTCCAGCGATTTGGCGGCGCCATTCAAGCCGCTCAGGCCTTGTTGGAAAGACATTGTGTTCTCCTGGTAGAAATTAGGGGTAGAGGGTCACGCTAAGGGGAAGCGGCTTACAGAATCTGTTTCACGTCGGCCATGGTGATGCTGCCCACGCCCGGCACATTCAATTTCACGCCACCGGCGCCCGTCGACACGCTGGCGACCGAACCGAACATCAGCGCCGTCGCATCCTTGAGCTTGGTGCCGCCGCGCGAGGCCTCCACGGCGAAGGTATAGGCGCCGTCGGCCAGCACGATGTTCTTGCCGTCCTTGTCGAGATCGGCGGTAGAGCCGTTCCAGCCCAGCGGCAAGGTGCCCGCCGCCTGCGCGCCCAGGTCGATCGAGTGGACTTCCTTGCCATCCTTGTAGATGATGACCTTGACCTTGTCGGCCGGCGTGGCCAGGTCCACGCCCAGCAGGGCGGCACTCTTGCTCAGGTTGATATCCTTGCCTGCCGTCAACACACCGTGGCCGATGATGTTGGCCGCCTGCATGGATTCGGCTTGCTGGTAGCTGGCTTTCAGGGTTTCCAGGGTCGTGTTGAGCTTGTTGACGCCCGTCACCGTGGACAGCTGCGCCAGCTGGCTGGTCAGTTGCGCATTGTCCAACGGGTTCATCGGGTCCTGATTCTTCAGCTGGGTGACCAGCAGGGTCAGGAACTTGTTCGTCTCCGCTTCGACACTGCCGGGATCGGCCGTGGTCTTCTTCGGATTCATCGTCGCCATCAGGTCGGTGGTGACGGTGTTGCTGGTATCGATGGTTGCCATAATGGTCAGTCAGCCTTATTGGCCGATGGTGAGGGTTTTCAGGAGCAGCGACTTGGCCGCGTTCATGGTTTCCACGTTGGTCTGGTACGAGCGCGACGCCGACAGCATGTTGACCATCTCGTCGACCGTATTTACGTTGGGCATGGTGACGTAGCCCTTCTCGTCGGCCAGCGGATTCTTCGGGTCGTAGACCAGCTTCATCGGCGACGGGTCTTCGATCACCTTCTGCACCTTGACGGCCGTGGCGCCATTGGCCATGGGCACGGCTTCGAACACCACCTGCTTGGCGCGGTAGGCTTCGCCACTGGCGCTGGTGGCGCTGTCGGCATTGGCCAGGTTGCTGGCCACCGTATTCAGGCGCTGCGCCTGGGCGCTCATGGCCGAACCGGAAACATTGAAGATATTAAATAGCGACATGATTATTGCCCCCCCTGGATGGCCGTCAGCATGCCCTTGATCTGCGAGTTGAGGAACGTCACGGCGGCCTCGTAGCGGATGGCGTTGTCGGCAAAGGCATTGCGCTCGAGGTCCATGTCGACCGTATTGCCATCGACGGCGCCCTGGGACGGCGCGCGGTACAGCAGCGGCGTGCCGTCGGCCAGCGTCTCGACCTTGCCGCCCGCGCTGCTCCCCACGGCGGCGGCGACGCCCTTGCCCGGCATATGCTGCGGCGCCGTGCCCTTCAGGGCGGGCGGCACGCCATCCTTGCGCGCCATCGCCCCTTTCAGGGCGCTGGCGAAATCGACGTCGCGCGCCTTGTAGTTGGGCGTGTCGGCATTGGCGATATTCGAGGCGAGCAATTCCTGGCGCGTCGAGCGCAGGCTCAGCGCCGTCTCGTTGAAGCGCATGTAATCGTCGAGTTTCCCTATCATGTCAGGCTCCGGAAAGATCTGCCACTGGCGCCCGAGATGGCGGAAGGATGGCGGTATAGTGATGACAGGAAACATAGTACGGTGCCCACCGGCAAGACCATCGCCGGATCAGACCGCACTTTTACCCCCTAATCCGCGCTTCGAACGGGCCGCCGCGCCCTATCATGGCAATATTCCAGAGGCCTATCACCATGAAAACACCGCTTGCTTTCCTTCTCGCCCTTGCCGCCGCACTGGCCGCCGCCGCGCCGCTGGCGCAGGCGCAAAACGCTGGCCGCCAGACGCCGGAAGCACTGCGCGACAGCGTGGAACAATTCCTGCAGGTACAAAGCAATGGCTTGCCCGGCAAGGTGACGGTCACCGTCGGCGCCGTCGATCCGCGCCTGAACCTGGCCGCCTGCCCCGCGCCGCAAGCGTTCATGGCCCCCGGCGCGCGCGCCTGGGGCAAGACCACCGTCGGCGTGCGCTGCACGGCGCCGGCCAGCTGGACCATCTATCTACAGGCGAACGTGGCCGTCGTCGGCGACTACGTGGCCAGCGCCGTGCCGCTGGCGCAGGGACAGGCCATCGATGCCAGCCAGCTGGTGACGATGCAGGGCGACCTGGCGGCATTGCCGGCAGGCATCGCCACCGACATGGCCCAGGTGGTGGGCGCCAGCACGAATATCTCGCTGCCGCCGGGTACGCCGATGCGCCTCGACACCCTGCGCCGCAAGCCCGTGGTGATGCAGGGCCAGCTGGTGCGTGTCGTTTCCAGTGGCAATGGTTTCCAGGTGGCATCAGAAGGACGCGCCATCGGCAGCGCCGGCGACGGCCAGGTGGTGCAGGTGCGCACCCAGGGCGGCCAGCAGATCAGCGGCGTGGCGCGCGCCGGCGGCCTGGTGGAGGTGGCTTTCTAGATACGGATGGACAGCGATATTGTGGTCTGGCGCACTAAAGTTTCGGAAGAAGGTGCCGATAATGACACATATCCCGGAGTTTTTTGACTTCGACCAGACGAGGATCACGCTGTGAAAATTACCGACAACACCATTAAAAGCAATCCCGGCCTGCCGGTAGCGCCCGCGAATACCTCGGGTGCCCGCAATGCAGAGAAAGCGCAAGCAACACCGACGACGTCGGACAATGTACGCCTGTCGCCGCAAGGACAGGCATTAGCGGCCAGTGCAACTGCCGGCAGCGGCGCCGTGTTCGACACGAAAAAAGTCGAACGCATCAAGCTGGCGATCGCCGACGGCCAGTTCCAGGTCAACTCTGAAAAAGTGGCGGACGGTCTCTTGGATACAGTCAAGGACTTGCTGCACTCACGAAATAGATAGGTTTCCCCCATGCAATCAGTGACTCCGTTTTCCAGCCTGCGCGACGAGCAAGAGCTCATGACCACATTGCTGGCATTGATGAAAGAAGAACAGCTGCATCTGGTTGCGGCTGACATCGATGCGGTTGCGGAGATCACCGTGCGCAAGACGGCACTGATAGGACAGTTGAGCCAGCTGGCGGCGCAACGCCACCAGGCCCTGGCGGCGGCCGGTTTCATGGCCGCCGAAGCCGGCATGGAAGACTGGCTGGTCGGCGCCGGCATCGCCGACGCGGCGCCCCTGTGGAAAGCCCTGCTCGAGACGACGCGCGAAGCGAAGGAACAGAACCGCCTGAACAGCCTGCTGGTCAACAAGCACATGCTGCACACGCAAGGCGCCCTGAACGCCCTGCGCCCCACGGCCCAAAGCGGCAATTTCTACGGCCCCAGCGGCCAACCGACGACGAATACGCCGAACCGGCGCGTCGTCATCGGCTAAGCCGAACACCCCGACACGGCACTACCGCGGCAAGGCGCGCGCCCCTGTCCGTTCAAGCGGGCGCGGGACGCCCCGCATGCTGGCGAAATTTCGCCGCGATGGCTTGCGCCTTCGCCGTGGCGGCGGCTTGCTGCGCCGGCGTCAGCTCATCCTGCAGCCAGTGCCAGTATTCATCCTGATACGGATTGGCGATGCCGGGCGCCAGCAGTTCCCCATACACCATGCGCAGGGCCAGCAGGTAGCCATACGCTTGCGGCGCGTCCTTGCGCACCACGTCGCCATCGCGCAGATACGCCATCATCAGGGTCGAAACGCTGCTCAGCTCGCCCTCGTCCGCCTGCGCCGTCAGCTGGGCGATGGCCTGGCGCTTCCATTCCTGCACGAGCGGGTCGTCGGGACGGTTGCGCAGCGCGCTGCGGTCGCCGAACGGGCCTTCCGACAGGAAAATCGTGCTCGCGCCCGGCACGCCCGCCTTCGCGGCGGTGGCCAGGTAGGCCAGGCGCTCGTCGCGCTGGCGCTGCGTCAAGCTCGCACATAGCTGCTGCTGGGCAACCTTCTCTTCCGCCGTCATCTCGCGCCCCAGCTCGAACTCCATGCCCGGCAAGCGCCCCTCCCGCAGGAAGACCATGCAGTCGTCGATCAGATTGAAGGCGGCATACGCATCTTCCGCCCTGCCGCTGGCGGCCAGCCGCTCGAGCCGCTGCGCCAGGGGGATGACCAGGGGTGCCTCGGCCGCGGGGACGGAGGCATCGACAGAAAAATACGAGGCCAGGCTGCGCCCCGGCGGCGCGCCGGCAGCAGCGGTGGCGGTGGCCGCTGCCGGCGCGCCGCCGTCGGACGCGGGCCAGTACGCCAGCGCCAGCGCGGCCGCGATGGCGGCGATGGCGATGCTGGCAAGTGTGCGATTCATCATGGGGTAGCGGGCGGGGTCGGGAAGCGCACGTTACCACAGGCGCGCGGCGCCGGCCCGCACCTCAGCCGCCGGCCTGCTTCGCCCGGTGGCCCAATTTCACCAGCGCGGCCAGGATGGCGTCCACGTGGTCGCCCTGCACTTCGATGACGCCATCCTTGACGGTGCCGCCCGAGCCGCACCGCGTGCGCAGCTGCTTGCCCAGCAGGGCCAGCGCGATGGCGTCCAGCGCCAGGCCTTTCACCACGGTGACGCTCTTGCCGCCGCGACCCTTGGTCTGGCGCGACACGCGCACGGCGCCGTCGCCCGCCGGCGCCGCTTTCGCTGCGGCCTTGCATGCGCACTGCGCCAGCGGCTGGCGGCAGGCGGGGCACATGCGGCCCGTTTCGGTGGAATACACGAGGCCGCCCTGGGAACTGCTTTTCATGATCGAGAGATAAAAGTGGGGAAAGGCCGCGATTGTACCAAGCGGCAGCGGCGCCCCGCCCCATCCGGCGGCGCGCTGCCGGCCGGCGACGCCATCAACGCACGGTCACGAAGACCGGATTCGAATAGAACCACAGGCTGCGGTAATTGCGGTCGTTGATGTCATTGAAGCGCTGGGTGCTGTCCGTGGCCCCCGTGCGCTGGTCGGCCAGCGGTTCGCCAGCCTGCGTCAGGCCGGCAACATCGGTCCCCAGATTGGTGCCGCGCAGGCGGAAATACTGGTTCTTCGCCGCCGTGGCCTGGTAGCTCACGCTGTAGTAGCCGTCCGCCCCGAGTTTCCAGTCCGCGCTGGTGAAGCGCTTGAGCACGCGCGTGCTGGCATTGCTGGCAACGTCGTAGGCTGGCGTGCCCGCCACCGCCTTCGCGCCGACATCGCCGACGATCAGGTCGACATGGTCGACGACGGGCTTGACGTTGGCGGCCACGCCGCTGTCGACCGGCTTCTCGTAGTTGTTCCTGGCCGGGCTCTTGAAGCGGATGGTAAGCGTGACGGTGTCGCCGTTGCCGACCTTCAGCTCGCCGCCCATCTCCTTGCGGTCGTCCTTGCTGGCCAGGTTGAAGTCCAGCGCGTTGATCAAGTCGCCATAGGTGGAAAACATCTTGCCCGAGCGCAAGCCGGCCAGCAAGTCCTTCGCCTGCGGCGCCCCTTGCGCGCTGTTGAACACATAGTTCTTCGCATATTCGCCGGGGAAATAGCCGCTGCTGTTGCCGCCGACGATCTTGAAGTGCGTATCCGAGTCGGTCAGGTTCCAGATGCGGCGGCCCTCGCCCAGCAGCGCATCCCATGGCCCGCCCAGCTTGGCCACCACGTAGTCGACACCGCCATACACGCGCAGCAGCGCATTGTCGTCCGTGTAGGCGGCCGTATAGCCGCCGCGGTCCGGCTCCATCTGGTTGCCGACCATGCCTTCGATGGCGAACATGATGTTGGGGGCGGCATCGTTAAAGGCGCGCAAGTCGGCGATGCTGTAGCTGCCCTTGTTGCGCGACGGGTGGTTGATGACGGCGTAGCTGGTTTCCGGATAATTCTGCCTGAGCCAGTCGATCGCTTGCAGCGCGTCGGCAGCCGTCTTGTTGTAGCGCGCCTCGCCATATTTGCCTTTCCATGCGGCGACGTCGGCGGCGTCGAACATGCTGGCGTCGCGCGTGGTGAACAGGTATTCGAACTCCTTCATGCCCCGGGTGCTGGCACTGAGCTTGTCCTTGCCTTCGAACAGGCCGATGCCGATGTGATCGTGGGTCGGCATGTCCCACTCGAAGCCGGTAAAGACCAGCTTGTCGGCGTAGGCGCCGCCCGCCTGCAGCGCCTGGACGCGCGGGATTTCATGGCGTTCGGCAGCGATGGACATCGGAATGGGCGCCGGCAGCGGCGCGCCCAGCGCATCGCGCGTGGAAACGCGCAAATGGTTGGACAGCGCCATCCAGTCGAGTCCATACGTGGTAAAGGCCTTGGCCAGCACCTTGTCCAGCGTCTGGCTGACATCCGCATCGGCCGATTGCGTGGTGTGGGTGTGCAGGTCGCCGGCGATCCAGCGGCCGGCTGGCAGCGGTGGCACGCTGCCGTCCGGGCCGCCATCGCCGCCGCAGGCGGCGACGCTCAACAGGATGGCGATGGCCAAAGGAAGCAAGGTTCTGGAGTAAGACATGGGATTGACCTGGAAGCTGAAAAGAAGGGCGACAGCCTAGCAGTCCAGTATGACCAGCCCATGACACGCGCCAGGGCGCAAAGCCGCGCCGGCAGGAAGGCCAGGCTTAGCACACCTAACATAGAACACCTAACAACACCTGCTGCGCGTCGCGATTTGCGCCCGCCGATGCTCACTGCCTCGGCGGCCCCGTGCAAGGCACAGCTCCGCTTCTCGGGCCAACGGGGGCGCCGAGCCTCGCTGCCGCTCGCGACGGTTTTGTCAGGCCTTGTCAGTTGGCCGGCGGCGCCGTCGGTACTTCCGTCACCGTCTCGGGGATGCCCGAGAGGATGGTCACGGCGACGCGGCGGTTGCGCGCGCGCCCTTCCGGCGTGGCGTTCGGCGCCACGGGGATGTTGTCGGCGTGGCCGACGGCCGTCAGGCGCGTGGCTTGCACGCCGCTGGCGATGAACAGGCGCACCACGGCGCTGGCGCGCGCGGCCGACAGTTCCCAGTTCGAGGCGAAGTTCGAATTGCTGATCGGCTGCACATCGGTATGCCCTTCCACCTGCACGTCGTGCGTGTCGTCCTTGAGCAGCACGGCCACGGCGCGCAGGGCCTGGTCCGATTCCGGCGTCAGGCGCGCCGCGCCCGGGTCGAACAGCACGCTGGCGTTGATTTCCACGCTGACGCCGCGGCTCGTCTGCGTCACGCGCACCTTGCCTTCCTTGACCAGCGGCGCCAGGGTGGACGTCAGGTCCTGCGCCAGGCGCGTCATGTGCTCGCGCTCGCGGCGGATGGCTTCCGTGCGGCGCTTCAGGGCGGGATTCGGCAGCGGGATCGCCTGCGGCGCTTCCATGAGGATGGGCGGCGCGCCCTTGTCCAGGCTGAAGGCCTGGCCGATGGCGCTCTGGAAGACGCGGTACTTGCCTTCGTTGACTTGCGAAATCGCATACATGACGACGAAAAAGGCGAACAGCAGGGTGATGAAATCGGCGTACGAGATCAGCCAGCGGTCCTGGTTGTCCGGTTCCTCGTCATACTTCCTGCGCGCGCGCCGCATCATGGTCAGTGCTCGTGCAGGAGGCTGGCCACGCGCTCTTCGATGATGCGCGTATGGTCGCCCGTGGCGATGTCGTACAGCACGGCGGCCGTGATTTCATACTGCAGCACGCGGCGCGAAACGATGGCCTTGAGTTTATTTGCCACCGGCAGGAACAGCAGGTTGGCCAGGCCCACGCCATAGATGGTGGAGACGAACGCCACGGCGATTCCGCCGCCGAGCTTGCTGGGGTCGGTGAGGTTTTCCATCACGTGGATCAGGCCCAGCACGGCGCCCAGGATGCCGATCGTGGGCGAATAGCCGGCGGCAGATTCCCACACCTTGACGGCCTGGCGCTCGGCCATCTCGTAGGCGGAGATTTCCACGTCGAGCAGCTGGCGCAGCTTGTCGGGCGCGATGCCGTCGACGATCATGCGCAAACCCTTGGCGTTGAAGCGGTCGGCCGTGTTTTCCATCAGGCGCTCGAGGGCCAGCGGGCCGTCGCGGCGCGCCGTCAGGCTCCACTGCCCGATGTCGCGCGCCAGCGCGGCGCGCGTGTCCGAAGGCGGCAGGAACACCCAGCGCAGCATTTCCAGGCCGCGCACGAAGGTGCGCAAGCGCGTTTGCAGCAGCACGGCGCCGAAGGTGCCGATGACAACGATGGCGAAGGCGGCCGGCTGCAGCAGGGAGGCCATCTTGCCGCCCTCCAGTGCCTGGCCGACCAGGAGGCCCGCCAGCGCCAGCGCCAGCCCGATTACGCTGGACCAGTCCACGCCTGCTCCCTCAAGGTTGCGCGCAGGCGCGCGACGGCCTGGGTATGCAGCTGCGAGACGCGCGATTCCGATACGCCCATCACCGCGCCGATCTCCTTCAGGTTCAGTTCTTCTTCGTAGTACAGGCCCATGAGTATTTTCTCGCGTGGCGGCAGCGCGTCGATGGCATCGATCACGGATTGCCGGAAATCGGTATCGAGCAGGGACCGCAAGGGGTCGCTGTCCTCGTCCACGCAATGGCGGTCGAGGAAGCTGTCATTGCCGTCCGGGTCATGAAAATCTTCGTAGTACACCAGCTGGTGGCCGCCGCCGTCGCCCAGCATTTCCTGGTAGTCGGCCAGCGACATTTTCAGCAGTTTCGCCACTTCCGACTCCGTCGGCGGGTGGCCCAAGCGCTGCTGCAAAATGCTCATCGCCTCTTCGATCTTGCGCATGTTCTGGCGCATGCTGCGCGGCAGCCAGTCGCTGGTGCGCAGCTCGTCGAGCATGGCGCCGCGGATGCGCAGCACGGCATACGTCTCGAACTGCGCGCCATGCGTTTCCTCATAGCGGCTGATGGCGTCCAGCAGGCCGATCATGCCGGCCTGGATCAGGTCATCGACCTCGACCGAAGGCGGCAATTTCGCCTTCATATGGTGCGCCAGACGCTTCACCAGCGGGATATGCTCCGTCAGCAAATAGTCCTTGTTCGATTTCCCTTTGACCGTGTACATAGGCTGCTTATTGTTTTATCGTCTTATCTGGTGCTACGGTTGGATTCAGGCGCTGAAATGGTGTGCGCTCCCCGTCTGGTACAAGGTGGTGCCCAGCACCGGCGCCGCCGAACGGACCAGGCGCTCGGCCAGTCCGCGAAACGCCACCGAAGCTCCCGCCAGCGGAAACGCGTCGACCACGCTGCGGCCCAGGCGCGCGGCGCGGTGCAGGTATTCATCGGCCGGCACCGACCCCATCGACGTCAGTTTCACGGCCAGGTAGCGGCTCGCCGCCTGCGCCATATTATCGTATACCACTTTTGCCTCGGATTCGGAAGCGCCGGTGACAAGAATGCCGAACGGACGCCGTCCCAGCTCCTGGTTCAGTCGCTTGATCAGGCAATAGGCCGCCTTGATCGAATTGGCGCTGTTCGACACCTGCACCACGATGTCGGACGAGGCCATCAGCGGCACGGGGAAGCATGCGCCCTCCTCGGCCACCACGCCGTCGACCAGCACGATGCCGCTCTGGCGCGCCATCACTTCGAAGGTCTTGCCCAGGCGGCGCGTGTCTTCGTCGCCCGCATAGTCGCTGCTGTCCATCAGGTGGTTGCGCGCGCCCAGGTGGGCCACGCCGAAGCCCTGCGGCACCTGGTGGATCACCTGGTTCAGGCCGCACTGCTGGCGCGCCACGTCGAGCAGGCTGGCGCCGTGCGCCAGTCCCAGGCGCGAAGCGACGCCGTCGCTGCCGCCGCTGGCGTCGACCAGCAGCACTTCATTGCCGCCATACGCGAGCGAAGCGCCCAGGTTGACCAGCATGGCGCCCTTGTCGTCCTGCGGCGTGGCCGACAGGAACGTCATGACGCGCGGCTGCGGGCCGGCCAGCATGCGGCGCAGGCCTTCGGCCTGGTCGAAATCGAAATTAGCCAAGGTGCACCCCGCGCGCTTCATTGTTGCGGGCGGCGGCCTGCGCCATCAGCAGCGGCAGTTCGGCATCGGAAAACTGCGTCGCCGCCGTATCGCGCTTGAGCTTGAAGGCGCGGTCGATCAGGTAGGCGCGGTCGGCCAGGTGCAGGTCTTCCGGCACGCGCTGGCCGTTCGACACATAAAACAGGTTCAGCTTCTGGCGGATCACCACGTCGAGTACATTGCCGATCGACGCCGCTTCATCGAGCTTGGTCATGATGCAGCCGGCCAGGCCGCTGCCCTGGTAGGCGCGCACCACTTCATTGAGCGTTTCCTGCGTTGCCGTCGAATTCAGGCACAGCAGGCGCTTGACGTCGGCACCGGCGCCCGACAGCATGGCCACCTGCTCCGTCACCATCTGGTCGCGCTGGCTCACGCCCACCGTGTCGATCAGCACCGTGTGCTTGTTCTTCAATTCCTTCAGGGCGATGCGCAAGTCGGCCTCGTCCTTCACCGAGTGCACCATCACGCCGAGGATCTTGCCGTAGATGCGCAGCTGTTCGTGCGCGCCGATACGGTAGGCGTCCGTGGTGATCAGGGCCAGCTTTTCCGGGCCGTGGCGCATCACGCAGCGCGCCGCCAGCTTGGCCGTGCTGGTGGTCTTGCCGACGCCGGTCGGGCCCACCAGCGCGAATACGCCGCCCTGCTCGAGCATGGCGTCTTCATTGGCGACAGTATTCAGGTTACGGCTGAGCACGGTCTTGATCCAGCGCATGCTTTGCGCGCCGTCCAGGCCGGCGGGCAGCTTGTCGATCAGGTAGCGCGCCAGGCTGGCCGAGAAGCCGGCCGCCAGCATTTCGCGCAGCACGACGGCTTTTTGCGGCTCGCGCTGCTGCGTCGAACCCCACGAGATTTCCGCCAGCTGGGTTTCCATCATGCCGCGCATGGCGCGGATTTCATTCATCATGCCGCTCATCTCGGCGGCGGCGTTTTCTTTGACGTGCGCCAGCGCGCTGGCCATCATCTGCTGCATGCGGGCCATGTCCACTGGCTCGGACGATGCCTGGCGCGGCGCGGCCGGGCGCTGGGCCGGGGCGGCCGCGCGCTGCGGCGTGGCGAACTGGGTCTGCAACTGGGGACGCGGCTGGGCCATTTCCGAGGCGGCCGGCGGCGATGCCAGCGAGGCGGCATCGTCATTGGCCAGCGCGAGGATTTCCACCACGCCATCGGCCTGGCGGTTCGACAGGATCACGGCATCGGGGCCGAGCGCTTCGCGCACCTTGCGCAGCGCATCGCGCGACGAGGCGCCCGTAAATTTCTTCACATTCATGGCCGGCCTCCCGAGGCGGGGGTGGCGCAGTACTGGCTGAACGGTGTGACCATCATCGACTCCTGTTGCTTGAGTGCTGTCTTCCACATGGACACAGATCACTCGGACAGTTTCCATTATTAGCGATGCACTGGGGAAATGATCGAAGGAACAGGACGGGAAAGTACCCGTTATTCAGTTTGCCGTGAGGAAATTGAGGTGCGGCAAGTAAAAAACGGGGCCGTTCGCGCCGGAACGGCCCCGCCTTGCTTATCAGGCAACTACTGCGCGCCCACCAGGCTGGTGACGCGGATGGTCTTGGTTTCCGGCACTTCCGCATGCGACAGCACCTTCAGCTGCGGCAGGGCGCGGCGCAGGAAGCGCGACAGCAGCGCGCGCAGCGGCGCCGGCACCAGCAGCACGGGCGTCAGGCCCAGCGCTTCCTGCTGCTGCGCGGCCAGGCCCGCCTGGTGGGCGATGGTGTCGGCCAGGCCAGGCTCGATGCCCGCGCCATCGCCGCCATTGCCCATCGCCTGCATCAGCAGGCGCTCGAGGCGGCTGTCGAGCGTCATCACGGACAGTTCGGCCGCGCCGGGGAACAGTTGCTGCACGATGGCGCGGCCCAGGGCCACGCGCACCAGCGCCGTCAGGTCGTTCGGATCCTGCGTGTGCACCGTGTGCTCGGCCAGGGTTTCGATGATGGTGCGCATGTCGCGGATGTGCACGCCTTCCATCAGCAGGTTCTGCAGCACTTTTTGCAGCGTCGACAGCGACAGCATCTTCGGCACCAGGTCCTCCACCAGGCGCGGCGCATCCTTGCCCAGGTGGTCGAGCAGCGCCTGCACTTCCGCGCGGCCCAGCAATTCGGAAGCGTGCGAGGTGATCAGGTGGTTCAGGTGCGTGGCCACCACGGTGCCCGCATCGACCACCGTGTAGCCCATCGACTGCGCCTGGTCGCGCAGGCTGGCCTCGATCCACGTGGCCGGCAAGCCGAAGGCCGGGTCCGTCGTGGACAGGCCGGGCAAGGTGCCGCTGGCCATGCCGGGGTTGATCGCCAGGAACTGGCCATTGAATGCTTCGCCAACCCCCACTTCCACGCCCTTGAGCGTGATGCGGTAGGCCGACGGTTTCAATTCCAGATTGTCGCGGATATGCACGGGCGGTGCCAAAAAGCCCACTTCCTGGGCGAATTTCTTGCGGATGCCTTTGATGCGCTTGAGCAATTCGCCGCCCTGCGTCTTGTCGACCAGCGGAATCAGGCGGTAGCCCACTTCCAGGCCCAGGGTATCGACGGGCATGATGTCTTGCCAGCTGGCCTCTTCCTGCTCGGGCGCCACCGTGGCTTGCTGCACCTCGGCCGGCTTTTCGGCCGCCTCTTTCGCCTGCGTGCGCTTCTTGCTGATCAGATACGCGGAACCGGCCAGCAGGGACGCCAGCAGGATGAAGACCATGTTCGGCATGCCGGGAATCAAGCCCATGCCGCCGATGATGCCGGCCGTGATGTACAGCACTTGCGGTTTCGCAAACAATTGCCCCACCAGCTGGGTACCGATGTCCTGCTCGCTGGCCACGCGCGAGACGACGATACCGGCCGCCGTGGAAATGATCAGCGAAGGAATCTGCGCCACCAGGCCGTCACCGATGGCCAGCAGGGTGTAGTTCTTGAGCGCATCGGCAAAGCCCATGTCGTGCTGCAGCAAGCCCACCAGCAAGCCGCCGACGATATTGATGACGGTGACCATGATGCCGGCGATGGCGTCGCCGCGCACGTATTTGCTGGCACCGTCCATGGCGCCATAGAATTCCGCTTCCTGCGCCACTTCCGTGCGGCGGCGGCGCGCCTCGTCTTCGCCGATCAGGCCGGCATTCAGGTCGGCGTCGATGGCCATCTGTTTACCCGGCATGGCGTCCAGCGCGAAGCGGGCGCCCACCTCGGCGATACGGCCCGCACCCTTGGTGACGACGGTAAAGTTGATGATGGTCAAAATAATGAAGACCACGATACCGACCGTGTAATTACCGCCAATCAAGAAGTGACCGAACGCTTCGATCACCTTGCCGGCCGCGTCGGCGCCCGTATGGCCTTCCGTCAGCACCACGCGCGTGGACGCCACGTTCAGCGACAGGCGCAGCATGGTCGACACGAGCAGGATGGTCGGGAAGGCCATGAAGTCGAGCGGCTTGACCGTGTACAGCGCCGTCAGCAGCACGATGATGGACAGCGCGATGTTGAAACTGAAGAAGATGTCGAGGATGAAGGCGGGCAGCGGCAGCACCATCATCGCCAGCAGCATGATGATGATGATCGGCGCGGCGAGGCCCTTGCTGGCGTTGCCTTTCAATCCGCTCAACCAGGCTGGCATGGTCAAACCGTTCATGGTGCACTTCCTTTATTCTTGTCTGCCGCGTCTGCTGCGGGCGGTGTCTGCGATGCGGGGTTCTGCGGGTCGAGCTCGGGCGGCACATCCAGTTTCTTCGGCTTGTCGGGACGCTCGCCCTGGCCCTTGCCGTAGCTGCGCAGCTGGAACACATACGCCAGCACCTCGGCCACGGCGCCGTACAGCGCTTCGGGTATCTCGTCGCCGATCTCCGTGTGCTTGTACAGCGCACGCGCCAGGGCCGGCGCTTCCAGGATGGCGACCTTGTGCTCGCCGGCCAGTTCGCGGATCTTCGCCGCCACCTCGTCGATGCCCTTGGCCACCACCTGCGGCGCGCCGCGCGAATTCTCGCCGTATTTCAGCGCCACCGCATAGTGCGTCGGGTTGGTCACCACCACGTCGGCCGTCGGCACGTCGGCCATCATGCGGCGGCGCGACATTTCATGCTGCATCTGGCGGATTTTCGCCTTGATCTGCGGATTGCCGTCCGATTCCTTCGACTCTTGCTTGACTTCCTGCAAGGTCATCTTCATCTTGTTGGCGTAGTGCCACATCTGGTAGGGGCCGTCGATGGCGGCGATCAGGCCCAGCGCGCCGACGATCAGCAAAAAGGCCGTGATCAGCAAGCTGATCAGGTGCGCCGAGCCGGCACGCAGCGATTCGACCGACAAGCCCAGCACGGCATCCTTTTGATGCTGCATCACCAGCCAGGCGACGACGCCGACAACGATGGTCTTGGCGACGGCCTTCAGCAATTCCACCAGGGCATTCTTCGACACCATATTGCCCAGGCCGCGAATCGGGTTGAGCTTGCCAAAATTCGGCGTAAACGCCTTGGAACTGAACAGCCAGCCACCGACCAGCACGGGCGAGGCCAGCGCCACGAGCATGATGGCCGCGGCGTATGGCAAACAGGTCAGCAGTACCGAGCCCACGTCATAGCCGATGCGCAACATCATCGCATCGGGATTGAGTATCTGTTCACGGTCGAGTGTCAGCCCGGACACCATGACGGCCGTCAGCCGGCGCACGATGGCGTCGCCGGCAAACCACAGGCAGCAGCCGGACGCCATCAGCACCGTAAACGTGGCCACTTCACGCGATCGCGGAACGTCGCCTTCCTCACGCGCCTGCTCGAGGCGCTTCGGTGACGCGGCTTCGGTCTTTTCTGCGTCGCTGTCTTCCGACATCAATCAACTCCGGTGAAGTCCTGCGTCCTGGCTAGGCGCAATACGGACTGGGCATGTCGCATTATCGGTTCAAGCGGGCCCACGCCATCGGCGGAACAGGGGGGCATTTCCCCGGCATTTCCTTTGCCTAGATGAAACAAGGCGCCGCAGGCGCCACGTCACAGGAGACCGAAAAATGGCCAGGACAAGGCGCAGCCCCGAAGACAGCACGAATGTACGGAGAAGGACTGCAACGCCGTCATGGCCATTTTCTCGGGGCCCTAGCGATTTTTTCTCGCCTCGGCTTGCTTTACGGTTTGCTCAATCGCGCCAAACAACGACTTGCCGTCATCGCCCAGCATTTCCAGTCGAACGACATCGCCAAACAGCAGGAACGGCGTGCTGGCGACGCCATCGGCGATCATCTCCTGGTTACGTCGCTCAACGATACTGGAAAAACCCTTCTTGATTTCCTTGTTGGCGACGCCGCCCGCGCTCACCACGCCGCCGGCCCGAACGTTGCGCGTCTGGCACAGATGGGCCAGCAGCTGCGGGTAATTGAAAGCCATGTCGGCGCCCGCATGGGGCTGGCCCGACAACTTGCCATTCAGGCTGCAGCGCAGGGCGTAATGCACCTTGCCGCCGCGCCAGGCGTCGCCCAGCTCGTCGGGCGTGATGGCCACGGGAGAACATGCCATGGCCGGCTTCGCCTGCAGGAAGCCGTAGCCGCCGGCCTGCTCGTCGGGCGCCAGGTTGCGCAGGGTGATGTCGTTGACCAGCATCAGCAGCTTGATGTTCAGGTGCGCCTGGTCAGGCGTGGAGCCCATGGCGACATCGTCCGTGATGGCGGCGATGCCCGCTTCGTAATCGATGCCCCACTGCTCGTGCGCCAGGGTAATGTCTTCGTGGGCGCCGAGGAAAGCGTCGCTGGCGCCCTGGTACATCCTTGGAGCGTCGCGCAGATTGGCGGGCGCTTCCGCCCCGGCGGCCTTGCAAGCCCGTTCGATCTGCTGCAGGTAAGCGGCGCCCGCCACGCGCAGGCTGCTGCGCGGCAAGGGCGCCATGCAGTTGGCGGGATCGAAGTCGAAGGCACGATGGCCGCGTCCGCTATTGATGGTCTGGTACAGCAAGTCCAGCTGGGGTGCGATGAAGCTCCAGTCGTCGAGCGCCTTTTGCAGGGTCGAGGCGATGCCGTCGGCCAGATGCGCCGTTTTCAGGTCACGCGAGACGACAGCCAGCTGGCCATCGCGCGTGCCATCGTTCAGGGTAGCTAATTTCATGTGCGGGAAACTTCGTCAAATGCAGGCAATAGGGGGCTAAAAACACCAAAAAGCCGCGAAATCACGGCATCTGGCGATTAAGGAGAGAGGTGGAGCTTCAGGCAGAACCATCGCGAGCGGCAGTGATTTGCGGCCGAGAAGCGCAGCCGTGCCAGTGCACGGCGAGCATCGCAGGCCGCAAAGCGCGACGCGCAGCAGCTTAGGCCAGCTGTTTTCAGGCCAGCAGCGCCAGTTGTTCCGGCGTCAGATAGCACCACTCGCCTTCGGCGATGCCCAGCGATTCCAGGGTCAGGCTGCCGATGGCGGAACGGTGCAGCGCGCTGCAATGGTTGCCGGCGGCGGCCAGCATGCGCTTGACCTGGTGGTATTTGCCTTGCTCGAGCACAATTTCCAGCTGGTGCTCGCCACGCTTGACGCAGACCAGGGCCGCCAGCGGCGCCGGTTCGTCATGCAATTGCACGCCAGCCAGCAGCAGGGCCACCAGCTCATCCGTGACGGGCTCTTGCGTGGTGGCCTGGTAAATCTTCGGAACGTGACGCTTCGGCGACGATTGCGCATGGATAAATGGGCCATCGTCGGACATCAGCAGCATGCCGGTCGTATCGTGGTCGAGCCGCCCGACGGGCTGCACTTCACGCCAGGTGAACTGTTCCGGCAACAGGGTCAGTACGCCGGGATGGTGACTGGGCTTGCGCGAGCACTCGAAATTGGCCGGCTTGTACAGCGCCAGGTACAGGTGCTGGCGGTAGACCCACTCTTCCTCGAAGACGTGCAGCACCAGTCCATCGGTCTCGACGGTGGTGCGGTAATTGGTCTGGGTGATGCCATCGATGACGACATCGCCATCGTCGATAAGGGAACGGCAATATTTACGCGTGCCAAAACCCTGCGATTGCAGGATGCGGTCTAGGGATAATTTACTCATGGGCGTGACTTTACCAGAAGCGGCTGGCAGCGTGAAGATTCGCCAGGGGGGACGGCAGAAGCAAGCTCAAGGCAGGTGGCGTGCGGCGCCCCTTCCGCAGCGGCTGCCGCCGGCGATGCTGTCGGCGCCACCTGGCGCGCATCGCCGTCCACATTTCGTGCATCACCTGGCGATCGTCGGCTGCTCAGCAGCGGGCATGACGGCAACATGCCGTGGCGACAATTCCCCGCTACTCGCATCCAGTACGCTGCGAATAAAGGGACAATCAGCTGGCTATCACATAAATAAATTGCCCCTTGCACGTCTTATCGCCGTCGTTTATCACGACACCAACTTTTACGCCAGAGACCAAAGAAGTCAGCAAGGTCGCATAGATCGCTTTATTATTTGCCTGATCGGCCTTGGACCATTCGATGCGGGCACCGGCAGGACAGGATGCGCTGCCGCCATCAAGCTGGAAAAATATAGTCCCGGGAAGATAAGTCGCTTCCATATTCATCACCTTGCCAGCCGCGGTCTCTAAGGCGCAGGCATTGGATATCGAAAAAGACAAAAAACACAAAGCCGCAAAAAATTTTCTCACAATGCATCCTGAAATAGGGCAAACCCGGTATTTACAATCCAAACAACTATTCCATCTCCACAACAACTGCGTGGCATTCGGAATTCGGCCCATTCGTCAAGGTGTAATTCACACGGCTTAATTTTCTTCCTGCCAGTTTCGCCGCCAGCACTTGCGCATACATGGATTTCTTATCTGAGGGAATATAAATCAGCAGATAGGCACACTGCGCCGCCAGCGGCTCCTGAATGCGGAAATACGGAGTTGCCCCATGCACACCGACAGTAGTGATCGTTACACCCGCAACATCGAACGACACCCCTTGTGCATGCGAGGAAGCCGACATCAAGGACAGCGACAGCAAAGCCATGCTTTTATAAAAATTGGAACTTTTAACGAAATTGGAAAATTGAAACATTCAATGCACCTTCCCTATAGACAAAAAATCATCCGGCCAAGAGCGGCACGGCACCAAACAAAAAACTAACAGCTGAACAGGATGGATCAATAAGCAGTGCATCGCGGAGTACTTTTCCCATCAACGGACATGGGCTCATTTTATCCAGTGACAGCAAGGAGAAAAGGCTCTCTTGTGTATCCCCAGCCTTCAAGATGGCAATCTGCACTGCCGTAACACAACAACTCGGCAACGTGCGTCAACCGCCCTTTATTTCGAAATTGCCTGCACGATGTCCCGGCATATCCTGTTCGGCCACCACCACGCTTTCAAACCGTATGAAAGTGGCAGCAACAATGAAAGCGGACGCGGGATTTGATATCGCTGAAATGATTCAGAACCAGAAAATAGATTTTCATTACGCATACGATCAACAAAATCGGCATGCTAATTAAATCGGCAACATTTTCACACCTGCAAACCAGGATGTCAAACAAATAAAAATTTCCATCGCTGGCAAATAATGCATCTGCGTTTCCTCATTCAGCATGCAACGGTCGGGCAGTGCATCGCTGACTCGCACAAGGAGGGCAGCAAGGAAAAAAACCCAACGCCCGCAAGCGGCACGGTGCCAGTTACCCTGCCGTTTAATACTGTTTTAAATACAATAATTACCAGGCACGTCATTCGATCGCCGCACAAAAAATGCATGACAATGTGTTTGATGAACGATTCCTTTGAGATAGATCAAGCGCTCGGAATATTGCATTGATAGACTGAAACTTCGTTAGGAATCCGCCTAACGTGCTTTAGGAATTTCGGCAGTAGCCACGAACGACCGGGAAGGACATCGTATGAAGCACACCGACACCATTGCCTTGCAAGGCAGCATAGACGACATGCGCCGCCGTATCGCCACCGAACAGGATGCGATGCATAAAGTTAACCTGGCCGTGGCGCGCTGGCGCGGCGCCTGCCCCTCGCGGGAAGAGGCCTTCGTGGCCGGCGACGACGCGCCGATGGCGACCAGCCAGATGCGCTGGCACGCGGAGGCGCAATGCCATTTCATGTGCTGGCTGGAACAGGGCGGCTTTGCCCAGGCCGACATGCTGAGCGAGAACCAGGACGCGGCGCCCGCGCCAGCCTCCGCCCCATCGCCGATCACAAAGGAAACCATCGCGCAGGCTAAGCAGTCCCTTGCCCCGACCTTGCCTGCGCACTGTAACGACTGCGCCGCCTGAAGGCGGCCATGCCCGGCCACCCATGCCCTGCCCTTGCATGCATGCCACTCCACCCCGCGCGCCATGCGGCGTTGCGGTCGTCAGCAGCCCTACCCTCATCGATAGCGCCAGCGATGGCGGCACACAAAAGGAAACGGCGGCATTGCGCCGCCGTTCCCAAGCCCCAACGGGACTTTAGTGAGGAATGTAAATTCACTCAAAACCACATCTGCGATGCGGCGAGTAGTTCCAGGACCTGCCAATCAAAGTACTGACAACATAGTTGGATATATCGCCCCTCCTTGAAAAGAACTACCGCTTCACTATAGCCCAAGCAGGTCGATTTTCAAGGCAAATCAGCATCTTATTGCAAATCATTCTCAACTGGATTGCCAAGCTGATACGAGAGATATCCTCAACGCAACGCCGGCTGCGCCTGCTGCACGGCCGCCTTCATGGCCCCCGCGCCCATGGCTGCGCCAAATTTTTTCAGTACCCGTTCCGGCAAACCTTCGTGCTGCGTGTAGTCGACGATGTCTTCCGCCTTGACCACGTCGCGCGCCACGCTGTCGACCGTGCCGAAGTCATCGGCCAGGCCCATCTCGACGGCTTTCGCGCCCGTCCAGTACAGGCCGGAGAAGGTGTCCGGCGTTTCCTTCAGGCGCTTGCCGCGGCCCGTGCGCACCACTTCGATGAACTGCTGGTGGATTTCATCGAGCATGCCCTGTGCATACGCCTTGTGTTTTTCCGTCAGCGGGCTGAACGGATCCATGAAACCCTTGTTCTCGCCAGCCGTCAGCAGGCGGCGCTCGACACCGACCTTTTCCATCACGCCCGTGAAGCCGAAGCCATCCATCAAGACGCCGATGGAACCGACGACGCTGGCCTTGTTGACGTAGATGCGGTCGGCGGCGGCGGCGATGTAATAGCCGCCCGAGGCGCACATTTCATCGACCACCACATACAGCGGCTTGTCCGGATAGCCCTTGCGCAAGCGCTGCATCTCGTCGACGATCATGCCGGCCTGCACGGGACTGCCGCCCGGACTGTTTATATGCAGCACCACGGCGACGGAACCGCTGTCGGAAAAGGCCTTGTCCAGCGCGGGGATGACGACGGCGGCCGAGCCGCTGCCTTCGGACTCGATGGCGCCGCTGATGTCGATCAGGGCCGTGTGGCGGCCCAGGGTTTCGCTGTCGTCCGCGCTGTTGTAGTCATAAAACACCCACAGGGCGAACAGCACGATCAGCAGGCTGAAGACCTTGAAGAAGACGCTCCAGCGGCGGTGCGCGCGCTGCTCCTGCAAGGTCGCAAACACCAGCTTTTCCAGCACGTCGCGCTCCCAGTGCCCTGCAGGGGCGCCGTTGCCGGCGGCTGGCGCGCTGCTGTCCAGCTTGTCATTCGTGTTATCGCTCATAGTTCACTTTGCTTAAATTGCAGGAAGGCGGCGCCCGGCATCAGGCCGGCACAGGCCGCACATAATCGTCAGGCTGCCAGTACAGCTGGCCATCGCGCTCGGCCACGGGAATCGGACGCAGGCGGCCGCCCTTGCAGGGGCCGCCCGCGCAATAGCCGCTGTCGGGCACATAGATGGCGCCATGCGTCGAACACATCAGATACAGGCCGCTGGATTCGAAAAACTCGCCTTCGGCCCAGTCCAGCTCGATCGGCACGTGGGCACAGCGATTCAGGTAGCCGTACGGCTTACCGTCATAACGCACGACAAAGCCGGTGGTGGTTTCGCCGCCGGCCAGGACGGGAAAGCGCACGCCCTTGCCCCCCTCGGCCACCGCGTCGGCGGCGCAGATGAACACGTCGACAAGGTCACTCATCATGCGTGCTCGCTCAGCCATTGATGCAGCTCGGTCACCGTGGCCGCCGAATACAGGGGCTTGCATGCCTGCAACTGTTCGACAGGATGCGCACCATACTCTACGGCAATACCGGCCGCGCCCGCATTGCTTGCCATCAATAAATCATGGCTGGTGTCGCCGATCATCACGGTACGGCGCATATCCTGCCCCAATTCGCGCGTCAGTTCCTGCAACATGGCCGGATGGGGCTTGGAAAAGGTTTCGTCGGCGCAACGCGTCGCGTCGAACAGCGACAGCAGCTTGACGGCGTTCAGCGAACGGTTCAGGCCGACGCGGCTCTTGCCCGTGGCGACGGCGAGGAAATACGCCTGCTGCGACAAGTCCTGCAGCATGTCCTGTACGCCAGGAAACAGGGCCAGCTCGTGGTCGCGCGACAGATAGTGATAGCGATAACGCTCCGCCATGCGCGCATGGTATTTCGGCTCGACATCGGGCATCACCAGCTGCATGGCTTCCTGCAAGCCCAGGCCGATCACGTGCGAAGCCAGCAACTCGGTGGGAACAGGCAAGCCCAGGTCTTTGGCCGACGCCTGGATGCACTTGACGATGGTCGAGGTACTGTCTATCAGCGTACCGTCCCAATCGAAGACGATCAGATCAAATTGCTTTCTTGCCATGTTTCCCGACGACATAGCCGCCGGCTCCTTGAGAATGAATAATGGCCTGACTATCTTGTGGATAGTCCCGGCCACACTTAACGTGGGGCAACGGCCAACGGTTTGCCCAAGCTTACCAAGAAACGCTGGCATTCGGCAGCCAGCGGCGCGTTCAAGGTCATCGTCTTGCCCGTTTCCGGATGCGTGAACGTGATTTGATGCGCATGCAGGAACATGCGTTTCAGGGCGCCGCGCGTGCTGTCGGCTTTCAACAGGGCACGGTTGAGGGCAAAGTCGCCATATTTATCGTCGCCGGCGATGGGGAAGCCAGACGAAGACAGGTGCACGCGGATCTGGTGCGTGCGTCCCGTCTTCAATTCCGCTTCCAGCAAGGCGAAGTTGTGATATTTATGCAACAGCGAAAACACCGTGTGCGAGGCCAGGCCATCGGCCTGCACGGCCACCCGGCGCTCGCCTTCGGCCGTCGTATATTTATGCAATGGCAACTTGATATGCTGGCGCGCATTCTTCCAGTCGCCGGCCACCAGCACCAGATAGCGCTTGTCCGTGACGCCGTCGCGCATCTGCTCGTGCAAGTTGGTCAGCGCGGAACGTTTCTTTGCCAGCAACAACAGGCCGGACGTGTCGCGGTCCAGGCGGTGCACCAGCTCGAGGAACTTGGCGTCGGGACGCGAAGCGCGCAATTGCTCGATCACGCCGAACGACACGCCCGAGCCGCCATGCACGGCCACGCCGGCCGGCTTGTCGATGACGAGCAGCTGCGCGTCTTCGAAGATGATGGCAAATTCGGCGGCCGGCGCGCCCGTGGGCGCCTTTTCGGCCACGCGCACGGGGGGAATGCGCACCACGTCGCCGGCGGCGAGACGGTACAGCTGATCGATACGGCCTTTATTGACCCGCACTTCTCCCGATCGCAAGATCCGGTAGATGTGGCTTTTAGGCACTCCCTTGCACACTCTTAATAAGTAGTTGTCGATGCGCTGGCCTGCTTCTTCCTCGGCGATCGTTACGAATTGGGCTTGCGGCTGAACCGGGGGTGTTGAAGGGGGAACAACATCATTTTGACTCTTCATTTACTATGTCTTCCCAGAAATCTCTCTAAGTCCTTCATTTTGAATATATAATTGTTTTTGCTGCGGCCCTGGCTGCTGCGAGTGTAAGAATAAAAGCACATTTTACACAGGGGCGTCTCCACCGGCCTCGCCAAATTGCAAATTCGGTGGAAAAAAATGTATATGCACCATCCCTGCGCGAATCAAGGTTGCACCGTAGTTGTAATCGGATAACGCGTGGAGATGCTGAAGAGAGTGTATTGGATTATAAGGATAAGTACCCGTTAGCGCGACTTATCGAGTCGGGCTCGCGGGTTGATGAAGTTGATAACGCTTGCCGTTTTCGCCAAACCCCGTATGAGGCCACAATACTGAGGGTTGTCGATGAATAGGCTGAGGCCAAGCCTCGCCATCGCGATCCCTGTAATGAGCCGGCTTACGATTTGGCTCTGAATTTGCTGACCACCTGCATTCTCTGCCCCCGGCATCCGGGCTGCTTCAGATGAGTTGCAGGTGTCCTGTGCACTCGGCATGACGATCGACCTCACCGCGCCCTGTTGCGGCCGCAACGTATACCTCGTACACGTTGTTGCTCCGCACGCTAAGGCATTCCCCCCGCCAACACTCCCGTTCTCGCATATATCCCTGTACTTTCGCCGCTTCCCCGGAAGCGGCTTTGAGATGGCCTACGGGTCGCGGAGTTATAAAAATGAAACGCATGTTGTTTAATGCCACGCAGCAAGAAGAACTGCGCGTAGCGATTGTCGACGGACAAAAACTGATCGACATCGATATCGAGACAGCCGGGCGCGAACAGCGCAAATCCAACATCTACAAGGGCGTGATCACGCGCATCGAGCCATCGCTCGAAGCCTGCTTCGTCAGCTATGGCGAAGACCGCCACGGCTTCCTGCCTTTCAAGGAAGTTGCCCGCACGTACTTCCGCGAAGGCGTGGACGTGCGCAATGCCTCCGTCAAGGAAGCGCTGCGCGAAGGCCAGGAAATCATGGTCCAGGTGGAAAAAGAAGAACGCGGCAACAAGGGCGCCGCCCTGACCTCGTTCGTTTCGCTGGCCGGCCGTTACCTGGTATTGATGCCGAACAACCCGCGTGGCGGTGGCGTATCGCGCCGCGTGGAAGGCGAAGAGCGCCAGGAATTGCGCGAAACCATGGATAAACTGGACTTGCCAGCTGGCATGTCCGTGATCGCCCGCACCGCCGGCATCGGCCGCAACGTCGATGAACTGCAGTGGGACTTGAATTACCTGATGCAACTGTGGCGCGCCATCGAAGGCGCCGGCAAGTCGGCCAACGGCGCCTTCCTGATCTACCAGGAATCGTCGCTCGTCATCCGCGCCATCCGCGACTACTTCCAGCCCGACATCGGCGAGATCCTGATCGACACCGACGAGATCTACGACCAGGCGCACCAGTTCATGAGCCACGTGATGCCCGACATGGTGCACCGCGTAAAACGCTACAGCGACGACGTGCCGCTGTTCTCGCGCTTCCAGATCGAACACCAGATCGAAACGGCCTACAGCCGCACCGTGCCGCTGCCATCGGGCGGCGCCATCGTCATCGACCACACGGAAGCCCTGGTCTCCGTCGACGTCAACTCGGCCCGCGCCACGCGCGGCTCGGACATCGAGACCACCGCCTTCAACACCAACTGCGAAGCGGCCGAAGAAGTGGCCCGCCAGCTGCGCCTGCGCGACCTGGGCGGCCTGATCGTCATCGACTTCATCGACATGGAAGTGGCGAAGAACCAGCGCGAAGTGGAACAGCGCCTGAAAGATGCGCTGCACCATGACCGTGCCCGCGTGCAAATGGGCAAGATTTCGCGTTTCGGCCTGATGGAACTGTCGCGCCAGCGCCTGCGTCCTTCGCTGTCCGAAGGTTCGCACGTGACGTGCCCGCGCTGCTCCGGCACCGGCCACATCCGCGATACGGAATCGTCCGCCCTGCAGGTGCTGCGCATCATCCAGGAAGAGGCGATGAAGGAAAACTCGGCCACCATCCACGTGCAAGTGCCCGTCGACGTGGGCGCCTTCCTGCTCAACGAAAAGCGCGGCGAAGTGCTGAAGATCGAGAACCGCCACCGCATCGCCGTGATCCTGATCCCGAACAAGCATCTGGAAACGCCGCACTACAAGCTGGAACGCATCAAGCACGACGATCCGCGTCTGGAAGACAGCCAGGCCAGCTACAACCTGGCCGAACACGCTGAAACCGACATGGCTTACAGCAAGCGCCAGAAGGAAGAAGCCAAGCCGCGCCAGGAAGCCGTCGTCAAGACGATCACGCCTGACCAGCCGGCACCGCTGGTCGAGCGCAAGCCCGTCGAAGCGAAACCAACTCCGGTGGCCGCGCCTGCCGCGCCGCAAGGCCTGATCGCCAAGATCATCAGCTTCTTCACCGGCGCCCCGGCACCGGTGGCGCCAGCGCCAGCCCCTGTCGCCCCGGCCAAGCCGGCCGGCGCCGACCGCGGCGACCGCAACAGCCGTGGCCCGCGTGGCCGTGGCCGCAACGGCAAGCCGGGCCGCGAAGAACGCGAACCGGGCCAGGGCCGTCCAGCCCAGGACGACGCCGCGAAAGAAGCGGAAGCACTGGAAAAAGCGGCACGTCCGCCACGCCCGCCACGTCCGCCACGCGAACCGCGTGAAGCGCGCGAGAATGGCGACACGGCAGCGGCACCGCGCGAACGCGGCGAACGTCCTGAACGCGCCGAGCGTCCGGAACGTGCCGAGCGCCCGGAGCGCGCCGAACGTCCGCCACGCCAGCCACGCGAAGCGCGCGAACCGCGCGCCGACAAGGCTGTTGTTGCTGAAGTGAAAGCTGAAGAGCTGGCATTGGTCGGTGCTGCCGCCAGCGCCATCAACGTGGTCGTGCCGTCAAACGGCCCCGAGTCCGACGCCGCACCGGCGAACTTGCTGAAAGCGCCGGCGAACGCCGGTCCTGAAGGCGAAGAGACGGAAAACGACGTCGAAGGCGAAGAACCGCGCCGCCGCCGCCGTCGTGGTGGCCGCAACCGCAACCGCCGCGACCGTGAAACGGGCGAGCTGATCGAATCGGCAAACGGCGAGAACGAAGGCCAGGATGCCCCGGTGATCAGCTTTACCGTGGCGCCAGCCAACGAAACCGACGCTGCTCCGGTCGCCGTGGTAGCTGCCGCTACCGCCGTCGTCGCCGTTGCCGCGCCAGTGGAAGCTGCCGTTGATGCGCCAGCCGTCGTGGTGGAAGTGGTGGAAGTGGCCAAGGTCGTGGAAATCGCCAAGGCAGAAGCAGCAGCGCCTGCCGCTGACGTTGCCGAAGCGGTTCCTGCTGCTGAAGTGGCTGAAGTGGCCGCCCCTGCCGCCGTGATCGTGCCGGAAGCACCAGCCGAGGCCGTCGTTGCTGCAGCGCAAGCTGTACCAGCCGCTGCCGAGCCTGCTCCTGCCGCCGAGTACAGCTTTGCCGAGAAGGCCGAGGCTGCTCCGGCTCCGGCTCCGGCTCCAGCGGAAATCATCGTGGAAGCCGTGCCTGTCGTGGAAACGGCACCGCTGGCTGAAGCGATCGCCGTGATCGAAGAAGCGCCAGTCGCCGAAGCGGCGCCTGCCGCTGTCGTGGCAGAAGCGGCCCCGGCCGTGGTAGAAGCCGCGCCCGTGGTTGCCGAAGCTGCGCCAGCGCCTGCACCAACCCCAGCGCCTGCCGCGCCAGTGGCCGCGCCGCTGGACTTGAACGCGGTGCTCGGTTCGGCCGGCCTGACCCTGGCCGCCACCGATCCGGAAAAGCTGCGCCTGGCACAGGAAGCTGCCGCCAAGGCCGTCGCGCCCGTGCGCAAGCCACGCGAACGCAAGCCATTGCCGCCGCAATCGGATGAGCCGTTGATCCAGGTCAACACGCAGCGTCCATAAGCGCGCCGGGGTCACCCAGCCGCCAATGATGAAAGGGGAAGCTCAGGCTTCCCCTTTTTTTATGCCCCGCATACCTACCCCAACCTACGCCAGCCAGACCGCCAGCCATGCTCCCTGACTCCACCACCGCCCCTCCCGCCGCCGTCAGCCTGCGCAGCGCCTTCTGGTACTGGCTCAAGCTGGGTTGCGTCAGCTTTGGCGGTCCCGCCGGGCAAATCGCCATGATGCATGCGGAACTGGTGGAAAAACGGCGCTGGATTTCCGAACAGCGCTTCCTGCACGCCTTGAACTACTGCATGCTGCTGCCGGGACCGGAAGCGACCCAGCTGGCCATCTACATCGGCTGGCTGATGCACCGCACGCGCGGCGGCATCGTGGCGGGACTGCTGTTCCTGCTGCCCTCGCTGTTGCTCCTGATCGCCCTGTCCTGGCTGTACCTGGCCTACGGCCACGTGAGCGCCATCGCCGGCATCCTGTACGGCGTCAAGCCGGCCGTCGTCGCCATCGTGGTGGCGGCAGGCTGGCGGCTGGCCCGGCGCACCTTGCGCAGCCCCGGCCTGACCGCCATTGCGGCTGCCGCATTTGTCGCCATCGCCGCGCTACATCTGCCATTTCCGCTGATCGTGCTCGGCGCCGCCCTGCTGGGCATGGCCGGCGGCCACTGGCTGCCCGGGCATTTCCATGCCGGCGCCATGCCGCATGGCGGCGCGGCCCGCTTCGGCCCCGCCCTGATCGATGACGACACGCCGACGCCATCCCACGCGCGCTTCAGCTGGCCGCGCCTGCTGGGCACGGCCGCCGTGGGCGTGGCGCTGGCCTTTCTCACCTGGCTGGGCCTGGCGCTACTGGGCGGGCGCGAGCAGCCGCTGGCGCAGATGGGTGTGTTTTTCAGCAAGGCCGCCCTGCTGACGTTTGGCGGCGCCTACGCCGTGCTGCCCTACCTGGTGCAGGGCGCCGTCGAGCACTACCACTGGATCAGCAGCGCGCAGATGATGGATGGCCTGGCCCTGGGCGAAACGACGCCCGGCCCCTTGATCATGATCGTCGCCTTCATCGGTTTTGTGGGCGGCTGGAGCCAGGCGGCGGGCAGCGCCGGCGAACATCTGTGGCTGGCCGGCATCGGCGGCGCGCTGGTCGCCAGCTGGTTCACCTTCCTGCCCTCGTTCATCTTCATCCTCGCCGGCGCGCCCGTGGTGGAAGCATCGCGCGGCAACCTGCGCCTGAACGCGCCCCTGACGGCCATCTCGGCGGCCGTGGTGGGCGTCATCGCCAGCCTGGCCCTGTTCTTTGGCCACCATGTCTTCTGGCAAGAAAGTCCCGTGCCGCACTGGGACTGGCTGGCCGTCGGCATCGCGGCGGCAGCTGGCGTGGCGCTGATCAAGTTTCAAATGGGAACCATCAAATTGCTGCTCGCCTGTGCCATCTTCGGCCTCGTGCTATCGTATCTGCCTTGAACGACTTAACGTAAGTGGCATCACCTTTCATGGCTGACAAGATTATCTTCCTCGCCGACGCCCGCAATGGGGTGCCGGCGATACCCGACCGGCTGGAAAGTCCCAGCGGCAACGTCGCCGACCGCCTGGGCCGGCCCCTGCACGACCTGCGCATCTCGATTACCGACCGCTGCAATTTCCGCTGCGTGTATTGCATGCCGAAAGACGTGTTCGACAAGAACCACGTCTACCTGCCGCACACGGACTTGCTGTCGTTCGAGGAAATCACGCGCATCGCGCGCCTGTTCGTCGCACATGGCGTGGAAAAGATCCGCCTGACGGGCGGCGAACCGTTGCTGCGCAAGAATATCGAAAAGCTCATCGCCATGCTGGCCGCCCTGCGCACGCCGTCGGGCCAGCCGCTGGACCTGACCCTGACGACGAATGGTTCCCTGCTGGCTAGGAAGGCGCAAGCCTTGAAGGATGCGGGCCTGAACCGCGTCACCGTGTCGCTCGATTCGCTCGACGACGCCACCTTCAAGCGCATGAACGACGTCGATTTCGCCGTCGCCGACGTGCTGCACGGCATCGATGCGGCGCACCAGGCGGGCCTGGGGCCCATCAAGATCAACATGGTGGTCAAGGCCGGCATGAACGAGCAGGAAATCGTGCCGATGGCGCGCCACTTCAAGGGCACGCCCTACATCCTGCGCTTCATCGAATACATGGACGTGGGCGCCTCGAACGGCTGGAACTTGCAGGAAGTCATCCCTTCGGCCGACGTCGTGCGGCGCATCGGCGAACACATGCCCTTGCTGCCCATCGAGCCCAACTACACGGGCGAGACGGCCGCGCGCTGGCGCTATGCGGACGGCGGCGGCGAAATCGGCCTCATTTCCAGCGTCACGCAAGCGTTCTGCGGCGACTGCAGCCGCGCCCGCCTATCGACCGAAGGCAAGCTGTACACGTGCCTGTTCGCCAGCAGCGGCCACGACCTGCGCAGCCTGCTGCGCGGCGGCCACAGCGATGCCGAAATTTCCTCGGCGGTGGCGCAACTGTGGCGCGGCCGTAGCGACCGCTATTCGCAATTGCGCACCAGCCAGACGGACTTGACGGGCGGCACGCTTGAGCGCGGTAAAAAGAAAGTGGAAATGTCGTACATCGGCGGCTGAATCGGGCGCGGCGCGCGCGCGCCGCTGCTACCATGGCGTATGCATCCACATTTTCGCTTCTCATGACAGATAAACACAACATTACCGGCCTCATCCTCGCTGGCGGGCGCGGCACGCGCATGGGCCAGGCCGACAAGGGCATGCTGCCCCTGCACGGCCAGCCCCTCGTGCGCCACGTGCTGCAGCGCCTGGCGCCGCAAGTGGGCCAGCTGGCCATCAGCGCCAACGAACACGCGGGCGCCTACGCGCGCTTCGGCCTGCCCGTGTGGAGCGACGTGCTGCCCGGCCAGCTGGGCCCGCTGGCCGGCTTGCACAGCGGCATGCAGCACGCCGCCACGCCCTACCTGCTGACGGTGCCCTGCGACTCGCCGCTGCTGCCGACCGACCTGGCTGCGCGCCTGGCCGCCGGCCTCGTCGCACACGATGCCGACCTGGCCATCGCCGTCACCGAGGAAATCGATCCTGCGACGGGACAGACGGTGCGCCGCCCGCATCCCGTCTTTTGCCTGGTGAAAACATCGGCCCTGCCCCAGCTGGACGCCTACCTGGCGACCGGCGAGCGCCGCATGCGCACCTGGCACGGCCCCTTGAAACTGGCCGAAGTGCTGTTCGAGGATGGCCGCGCATTCGGCAACATCAATACGCCGGAGGACCTGGCGGCCCTGCAGGCGCAGGGCCTGGACGTGCCGGTGGCGCAGGCCATGCTGGCCGACGCCGTCGCCCCCGTCGCGGACATCGAACAATTGCCGCTGCCGCAGGCGCTCGAGCGCATCCTGGCGGCCGACATCATCTCGCCCATCAGCGTGCCCGCGCACGACAATTCCGCCATGGATGGCTATGCGCTGCACAGTGCCGACCTCGGCGGCGACGCGCCCGTGACCCTGGCCGTGGTCGACACCATCCTGGCCGGCCGCCCCGGCACCGTCACGGTACAACGCGGGCAGTGCGCGCGCATCATGACGGGCGCCGTCATGCCGGACGGCTGCGACAGCGTCGTGCCGCAGGAGCTGGTGCGGCAAGCCGGCGAGCACGGCATTACCGTGGCGCCCGACTGCATCCGCCCCGGCGACAACCGCCGCTTCAAGGGCGAAGACTTGATGCAGGGCCAGCCGGCCTTGCTGCAGGGCAAGCACCTGGGTCCGGCCGAACTGGGCTTGCTGGCCTCGCTGGGCATCGCCACGGTGCCCGTGCGCCGCCGCCTGCGCGTGGCCTTCTTTTCCACCGGCGACGAATTGCGCTCGATCGGCGAGCAGCTCGACGCCGGCTGCATCTACGACAGCAACCGCTACACCCTGCTGGGCATGCTGACCCGGCTCGGCTGCGAGGTGCTCGACATGGGCATCGTCAAGGATCAGCCGCAAGCGCTGGAAGCGGCCCTGCGCGGCGCCTGCGCCGCGGCCGACGTCATCATCACCTCGGGCGGCGTCTCCAGCGGCGCGGCCGACTTTACGCGCGAGATCCTGGCGCGCCTCGGCGAAGTGGCCTTCTGGCAAATCAACATGCGCCCGGGCCGCCCCATGGCGTTTGGCCGCATCGCCAGCGGCGGCGAAACGGCCTTGCTGCTGGGCTTGCCCGGCAACCCGGTGGCCGTGATGGCGACGTTTTATTTCCTCGCCCGTCCCACCCTGCTGCGCATGATGGGCGCCGATGCGGACACGGCCAGCCTGCCGCTGCTGCAAGTGGCGGCGCAAGCGCCCATCCGCAAGAAACGGGGCCGCACGGAATACCAGCGCGGCATCGTCGAACGCGACGCGGACGGGCGCCAGCACGTGCGCGTGACGGGCGCGCAAGGCTCGGGCATCCTGCGCTCGATGACGCAAGCCAATTGCATGATCGTGCTGCACGCGGCGCAAGGCCACGTGGCCGCCGGCGACCCCGTCGATATCGTGCTGTTCCACGGCCTGACCTAAGTATTCGGCAACGTCATGCCCATCGGGCGTGACGCTTCCAGCCCGCACATCGTACCGCCTGCGCGCGGCGCCTCCCCACACTCCCCCCTGCGCCCGCTGCGACAGCGCACCCGCGCCCATCTTCCTCATTGCCACCTTGCACGCGGACTGCGCCACGCCCCAAAAATGAGATAAAAATATTAATCATTTTCTGATAGAAAATATAAATAAACACAACACTAATTGTAATTATTTTATTTATTTGTTGATATTGAAGTTTCTTCGGTGATAACATCGGAACTCACCTAAAGAGTTCAATTTTGATATGATTTCCTCGAAGAAACTGGCAGCGCAACACACTCCATGGATCGCGGGCGCCTGCATGCTGGGCGTAGCAGTCATATTCAGCGTGTTGTCCCTGGCGCCTCTGCCCGCCAATGCCAAAGGCGCCGCGCGCGCCGACGTGCTGGACAACTGCAATTGGAACCGCCCCGGCGTCGACCCGTTCATGGGCGACGTGGTGGCCGCCGTGGACCGCTATACGGATATCGCGCCGCCCGTGCGCGAACAGCTGAAGGAGCGCATGCGCGCGCGCCAGTACGATGAGATCGTGGTGATCAGCCGCGACGCCATCCGCGGCAAGGGCAATTACCAGGCGCGCATCAGCGACATGCATTTCGGCCCGGGCCGTGTCTGCCGCAATGTGACGCGCTCGGGCTGGAGCGAGCAGATGCAGGAACGGGGACTCGTGTATTGCGTGCAGGGACAATGCATCCTCGTGCCGACCATTTGCCGCAATGTCAGCCGCATCACGCAGGTGCCCGCCTCGGCGCCGCCGGCGGCCGGTGCCGCTCCCGGCGGTGCCGCGCCCGTGGCCGCCGCGCCGGCTGCGCCGGCCGCCCCCGGCGTGCCCGTGATCGACAATCCCGACGCCTTGCGCGGCGGGTCCTTCACGGGCGGCGTCGCGCCGCCGGCCGTGGCCAGCATTCCCTTCCTGCCCTTCGACTATGTGCGCACCGTCGGCGGCATCGCGCCGCCGGCCGGCATGGGCGGTGGTGGCGGCGGCGGGGGTGGCGGCTATGTGGTGCCGCCAGGGTCGACGGGCAGCAGCATCATCGTGCCGCCCACCGTGATCCTGCCGACGCTGCCGCCCACCGGCCCGACAGTCTTGCCAGCCGTGCCCGAACCGCAAACCTGGGCCATGCTGCTGGCGGGACTGGCGCTGACGGCCTATGCCGCGCGCCGCCGCCGGCAGTCACCGGCGGCATAGGCGAAGGCGCTACTCGCCGTCGCCCGCCTCGCCGGTCAGGCCGGCGTCCGCCGCGCCCAGCAACAGGGCAGCCGCGTCGCCCGGCAAGGCTTCCACGGATTTGAGCTTGCGCGCCATCTGGCGGCTGCGCACTTCCGCGCTTTCGATATTCTTCGCCGCCCGTTCCAGGGTCAGTTTGGTTTGCGTCAGCACGTCGCCGAACTTGCCGAATTCCGTCTTGACGGCGCCCAGCACCTGCCACACTTCGGATGAACGCTTTTCCAGCGCCAGCGTGCGAAAGCCCATCTGCAGGCTGTTGAGCAAGGCCGTCAGGGTGGACGGCCCGGCGATGCTGACCCGGTGCACGCGCTGCAATTCATCGGCCAGGCCGGGGCGGCGCATCACTTCCGCGTACAGCCCCTCGGTGGGCAGGAACAGGATGGCAAAGTCGGTGGTCTGCGGCGGCGCCAGGTATTTCTCGGCGATGGTCTTCGCCTCGCCGCGCACGGCCCGCTCTAGCTCGCGTCCGGCCAGGGCCACGCCGTCGGCATCGGCCCGCTCGGCCGCCTCGACCAGGCGTTCATATTGCTCTTTCGGGAATTTCGCGTCGATCGGCATCCACACAGGCGCGCCGCCATCGACCATGCCCGGCAGTTTCAAGGCGAATTCCACGCGCGCGCCGCTGCCGGCCACGGTTTCCACGTTCTTCGCATACTGCTCGACAGTGAGTACCTGCTCCAGCAGCATTTCCAGCTGCACCTCGCCCCAGGTGCCGCGCGTCTTGACGTTGGTGAGCACCCGCTTCAGGTCGCCCACGCCCAGCGCCAGCTGCTGCATCTCGCCCAGGCCCTGGTGGACTTTTTCCAGCCGCTCCGACACTTGCTGGAACGAGGCGGAGAGCCGCGTCTCCAGCGTCGCATGGAGTTTCTCGTCGACCGTCTTGCGCATCTCTTCCAGGCGCGCGCCATTGTCCGCCTGCAGCTCGCGGATCTTGTTTTCCAAGGTGGCGCGCACCTCGAGCATGCGCTGCGCATTCGATTCAGTCAGCTGGGCCAAAGTCTGGTTGGTGCTGTCGGCGAAGCGCGCCAGGCTTTGCGCCTGCTCTTCGCGCCCACTCTGCGCCTGAGCCTTCATCTCCACGCGCAGGCTGTCAAGCTGTTGCAGGGTGGCTGCCTGGAACTGCGCCAAGCCGGTGGCCATATTTTGACGCATCTCTTCCAACCGCGTGCCATTATCCACTTGAAGCTCACGTATCTTGCTTTCCAGCGTGGCACGTACCTCGAGCATGCGCTGCGCATTCGATTCAGTCAGCTGGGCCAAAGTCTGGTTGGTGCTGTCGGCGAAGCGCGCCAGGCTTTGCGCCTGCTCTTCGCGACCGACTTTCCCCTGCGCCTGCATCTGCGTGCGCAGGCTGTCGAGCTGCTGCAGTGTCGCCGCCTGGAATTGCGCCAGGCCGGCGGCCAGGTCTTGCCGCGTCGCCTGCGCCGACGCCTGCAGCTGCAGCCGCACTTCGCGCTCGCCCCGGTCGATGCGCTCCAGGCTTTGCTGCTGGTGCTGCTGCACCAGCGCCAGCGTGGTGGCGCCATCGCCGGCGCCGCCGCGCGGACGCAGCAGGAGCAGAAGCAACAGGACGATGGCGACGACGACGGCGCCCAGCAGGCTGTAAAACTCGATTGGGCTCATGGGATCAGTCAGGTTTGTTGCGCATCCAGTCGGCCGTCTGATAGAACGATTCCATCAGGCGCACGCGCAAGGACTCTTCGATGCCCGTGTCTTCCATGGCCCAGGCCATGGCGCGCAGCCACTGGTCGCGCTCGCTCGTGCCGATGGCGTACGGCAGGTGGCGCGCGCGCAGGCGCGGGTGGCCGAATTTCTCGATGTACAGATCGGGGCCGCCCATCCAGCCCGTGAGGAAGAAATACAGCTTGTCGCGCGAGCCGTCCGTCGACGGCGGATGCATGACGCGGATGCCGGCAAACTCGGGCTCGAGCTCCATCAGATCATAAAAACGGTCGACCATGTCGCGCAGCACGGGAGCGCCGCCGATGGTCTCGTACAGGGTGGGGGCAGTGGTATCAGTCATGGCCGCCATGATAGCGCAAGCATCGCGCCCCATGCAGCGCCGGCCGCATTGCCACACGAGCATTGCCACAATAAATAGCAATATACTTGACTAATCAAGCTTATATCAACTACCATTCAATTTTAAACACCTGGCCCGCATGGGCGCACGAACATGCCAACCTCCGCCACCCCCAACTTGATGCGCAATCGCAACTTCCGCTGGCTGCTGGGCGGCGGCCTCGTCTCCATGCTGGGCGACCAGTTCAGCATGCTGGCCCTGCCCTGGCTGGTGCTGAGCCTGACCGGCGATAGCCTCAGCCTGGGCATCGCCGTGGCCCTGATGGGCGCGCCGCGCGCCGTGCTGATACTGCTGGGCGGCACGGTCGCCGACCGCTATTCGCCCAGGCGCGTGATGCTGGCGAGCAAATTGGTCAATGCCGCCATCCTGCTGTTGCTGGCAGGGCTGCTGTGGCTGGGCCAGGCCAGCCTCGCGCTGGCGTATGCGGCCGCGCTGGCGCTCGGTATCGCTGCCGCCTTCGGCATCCCGGCAGGCTCGGCCATCCTGCCGCAGGCCGTGCCGCCGCAGGCACTGCAGACCGCCAACAGCCTGCAGATGGGCGCGCGCCAGCTGTCGCTGCTGGCTGGTCCCCTGCTGGCGGCGCTCGTGCTCGGCGCCCACGATGGCGCGCAGCAAACCGGCATGGCGGCGCTGGCCGCCGCCTTTGCCATCGATGCGCTGACGTTTCTGTTCTCGGCGTGGACCTTGCAGCAAGTCACCCTGCGGCCAGCGGCAATGTCCGCCGCGGCGCAAGGCGTGTGGCGCGACATGGCGGCGGGCCTGGCCATGGTGTGGCGCGATATCCCCTTGCGCAGCTGCTATGCCTACTGGGCCGTCGTGGCCTTCTTCGTCATGGGGCCGCTGCAAGTGGCCTTGCCCGTGCTGGCCAGCGAACGCCTGCACGGTGCCTCGGCGCTGGGCTTGCTGATGGCCGCGCATGGCGCCGGCACCCTGGCCGGCATGCTGGCCTCCAGCCTGGGCGGCGCCTGGCTGCGCCGCCGCTTCGGCGCCATCCTGCTGCTGGCCGATGCCGCCGTCGCCGTGCTGCTGATGGCGCTGGGACAAATCGACGGCAGCTGGCAAGGCGCCGCCTTGCTGGCCGTCACGGGGATGCTGGGCGGCTATCTGCAAGTGGCCATCTTTACCTGGATACAGCGGCGCGTGGCGCCAGCCATGCTGGGCCGGGCGATGGCACTGTTCATGGCCATCTTCCTGGGACTGGCGCCGCTGTCGGCGGCGGCCACGGGCGCGCTGCTGCGCCACCTCACGGTGGGCGAACTGTTCTGCGCCGGCGGCGCCCTGCTGCTCGCGGCCGCCATCGCCGCCGCCCTGCTGACCGGTATCCCGCGCATCGGACAAGCCGACGGCGCCCTTCAACCTTGAGAAAGCCCGAGCATGGACAAGACACAGCAAGCGGCCCTGAAAGCCGCTTACCGGCAACAAGCGCCCGCGCTGGGCATCATCGCGCTGCAGCACCTTCCCAGCGGCTGCGTGTTGCTCGAACGCAGCCGCAACGCACCCGGCGCGCTGAACCGGCACCGCTTCGAACTGGCGCTGGGCACGCACCGCAATGCACGCCTGCAGGCGGACTGGCGGCGCGATGGCGCAGCGGCCTTCCGCCTTGCCATCATCGACACCGTCCGGCCGGCCGACGATCGCGCCGTCGATGCGGACGCCGAGCTCGACGCCCTGCTGGCGCTGCACCGGGCGCAACTGCTGGAACAGGGGCAGGCACTGTATTAAGCGCCTATCCCGGTAGATGCCTGCCTCCGCTGCTGCCGCCCTCCAGAAGCGGAGACTGCGTTGATCGTCGTCGCATGGCTCGCCACGCGTCCTCCTCATGCCTTGTCCCGGCTCCTGATGCGCTGTCAGCAACAGACGCTCCCTGCCGCGATAGACGCTCGGCGGCCATGCGTTATACTTGCGCACTCAAGCACTACGCAGGCTATACAAAGGACCGCCATGACCGATCACACTTCCCAGCCGCCGGACGGCGGCAGCGCGCTGGACTTCTGCCTGCGCCTGGCGCGCGCCCAGGCCATGCTGGTGCGCCGCTTCGACAGCACCCTGGGCAACCTGCATGGCTTGAGCTTTGGCGATTATCAATTGCTGTACCACTTGCAGCGCGCCCCCGGCGGGCGCCTGCGCCGCATCGACCTGGCCGAGCGCCTGGCGCTGACGGCGTCCGGCATCACGCGCTCGCTGATGCCGCTGGAAAAAATCGGCCTGGTGGCGCGCCAGGCCGACCAGCGCGATGCGCGCGTCGGCTATGCCGCCATCACGGCCGCGGGACTGGACTTGCTGGCGCACGCGAATGCGACGGCGCAGGCGCTGGGCCAGGAATTGCTGGGCCATGCCAGCGCCGAACAGCTGGCGCCCCTGTCCATGCTGCTGGGCACTATCGCCGGCAACCAGCCCGTCAGCGGCTGACGTATTCCCCTTACACCAGCGCCAGCTTGCGCAGGCGCCGCGTCGACGGCCAGCGCGCCATGCCCGTTTCCTCGCGGATGGCCGCGCAGGCCGCCAGCACGCGCGCGCAGTCATCCTCGCGCAAGCCCGCGTTCAGGGTCAGGCGCACCAGCGAGCGGTTCTTCGGCGTGGCCGGCGCGCAAAAGACGGCGCCATAGATGCCGTGCCGCTGCAGCGCCTTGCGCAGGATCAGGGTATCGGGCTCGCTGCCCGCTTCCAGCGCGATGATCTGCTGCGTGCCGTCGCTGACGTTGTAGCCAAGATCGGCCAGGCCCTGGCGCAGCTGCACGCTGTGGCGGCGCAGGGTGGCGCGGCGGGCATCGGCGGCGCGGATGAAGTCGAGCGCGGCGTCGAACCACGCCAGTTCATGTTCGAGCAGGCAGGAACTGAAGATGGCCGGGCGCGAGGCGGACAGAAAATAGCCCTTGAAGCGGGCCGAGCAGGTGATCAGCCCGGCCCGCCCGGCAAACGCCTTGGCCAGCGAGGCAGTGCGGAAATGCACGCGCTCGGCCAGCCCCAGCTCCACCACCAGGCCGGCGCCCTGCGGCCCGTGCGTGCCCAGCGAGTGCGATTCGTCGACGATCAGCATGCTGCCGCTGCGCTCGGCGATCTCCACCATCCGCGGCAGCGGCGCCACGCTGCCGTTCGTGCTGTACAGCGCATCGACGACGATGATGCCGGGGCCATGCTTGTCCAGCTGGCGCTGCAGGTGGGCGCCATCGTTGTGCAGGAACGGCACGGGCACGGCTTGCGCCGACTGCACGCCTTCCCACAGCGAGGCGTGCGCCAGCATGTCCAGGTACACGGGGATGCCGGGGCCGGCCAGGCTTTGCAGCAAGCCCACATTGGCGGCCCAGCCCGACTGCGCCAGCACGCAGGCTTCACTGCCGAGAAAATCCGCGAACTTGCGTTCGAGGCGGTGCTGGCGGCTGCCTTCCTGCAGGAACACGGACGACATCAGCATGGCGCCGCCGCCCTGCAGGACGCGGGACTGGGCCGCCAGCAGCGCCGCCTCGCCGGCGATGTTCAGGTAATCATTGCCCGCCAACATGACCGCGCGGGCCGGCATGGCTTGCCATTCATGTAAATGTTCGCCACCGAGCAGCTTCTCGATGCGCTCGACATAATGCTCGTCCATGCGCGCGCGCACGAAGGCCGGCAATTGTTGTTCGGCGCGCAGGTTGCTCGATGGCAGGGGGGAAAGGGCGTTCGGCATGGGGACTCCTGGAATGGTTGCGGGGGGAACTACCGCGTCCAACATGCGCGAGCCATTCGGCAAGTGATTGATCCATCTCAACAGTTATGGCGATATATCTCTTTTTCCGGAGGAACACGCCGATGATGTTGTCTTGATTCGCCTCAACGAACACGTCCCCCGACCATGATGCATGCGCAGTCCCCTTCCGGAAAACGGTGGCAAGGCAAGATCCTCCAGCCTTTCCTGCATTTCCACGACGCCATCGAACACACGCCCACGCGGCGCGCCCAGGTGCGCACGCTGGCCGTCATCGGCGCGCTTGGCATGCCCCTGTACTACGCGCTGTGGCAGCATGTCTTTCCGCAACCCTACGAATCGCTGCCGCTGCGCACCATCGCGGCGCTGCTGTTCCTGCCTGCACTGTGGCCGGGGCGCTTCAGCAATACGGGCTTCAGCGTGTACCTGTTCCTGGGGCTGACGTTCGAACTGCCCTTTTTCTTCACGTATATGTTCCTGATGAACCACGCCTCGACCCTGTGGGTGCATTCGCTGCTGGTGGCGCTGATCGTGCTGTTCCACTTCGATACGCGCATCGCCATGCTGGCCTACCTGAGCGGCACCCTGCTGGCCTGCCTGGCGTTTGCCGTCGTGGGCGAACCCGCCTTTCTGCTCAGCCGCGACGTCTTGCAGCAGCTGCCCGTGCACTGGTTCACGATCGCCGTGCTGTCCGTGGTCAAGGTGGGCCGCCATGTGGGCGCGCAGGAAAAACTGGCGGGACTGGCGGCCGGATTGGGCAGCGTGGCGCACGAATTGCGCACGCCGCTCGTCAGCGTCGAGGCGAACGTGCGCGGCCTGCAGCGCGGCTTGCGGCGCGATGCCGACGACGTGCAGCCGGGCGCGGCCAGCCTGGAAGCGCTGGCGCGCATCCAGTTCGAAGTGCGCCATATGCACCACATGATCGACCTGTTCCTGCTCAGCGCCAGCGCCGTCAACCGCAAGCTGGAGGCCAACGAGACGGTGGCCATGCACGACAGCGTCGTCGCCGTGCTGCGCCGCTACCCGTTCACCAGCACGGCGCAGCGCGACATCGTCAAGGTCGACCTGCGCACCGACTTCAGCTTTCCCGGCCAGTCCGAGCTGTGCGTGGTGATTTTGCTGAATTTGCTGCGCAATGCCCTGAAAGGCATCCAGCGCGCCGGCAAGGGCCGCGTGCGCATCGTCATCGATGGCGCGCGTCCCGTGCCGCGCCTGCTGTTCATCGACACGGGCTGCGGCATCGCGGCCAGCCGATTGCCGCTGATCTTCGACCGCTTCTATTCCTATCCCGCGCACAACGGCAGCGGCATCGGCCTGGCCCTGTGCCGGCAAATCATGCAAGCGTGGCATGCACGCATCAGCTGCGTGGCGCGCGAAGGTGCCTATGCCATCTTCGTGCTGGAGTTTCCGCAGCCGCTGGCCACGCCCAGGCCCAGGCCCAACCGTTTTCCATCCATCCACCGCGCGAGGTGACGCATGCAACTGCCCGTCTACACCCATCCGACCCTGACCGTATTGATCGACGACAGCGATTCCTTCCTGAAAAGCCTGGCGTTCCAGCTCGATCCGGGCCTGGCGCGCAAGACCTTCCACGACACCAGCAGCGCGCTGCACTGGCTGCGCCACAGCACGCGGCTGGGCGAGACGCCGCTGCACGTCAATTTCGACACGCAAAACCTGCCGCCCGACCAGTGCAACGTGGCGCTCGACATCGAACGCATCTGGCGCATCAGCGGCCAGGCGCAGCGCTTTGCCGTGCCGTCCGTGCTGGTGGTCGATTATTCGATGCCGCAGATGAACGGCCTCGAGTTTTGCCAGGCCGTGCGCGACTTGCCGTGCAAGAAGATTCTATTTACGGGGGCGGCCGACGAGAAAGTGGCCGTGACGGCCTTCAACCGGGGCTTGATCGACCGCTACATCAAGAAGAGCGACGATGACGCGCTCGACATCCTGGAACAGGAAATCGTCGCCCTGCAGCGCGAATTCTTCCTGCAGCAATCGGACACGGTGCGCGACTTGCTGATGCTGCACGACTACAGTTTCCTGCAGGACGAGGCGCTGGCCGCCGTTGTCCACGAACTGTGCCGGCGCCATGGCTTTGTCGAATTCTATATTTTCCCCAATCCCAGCGGCATCCTCTTCTTCACGCGCGACGGCCAGGCGCGCCTGATGATCATCGAGACGGAACGCAGCCTGCACACGCAGTACGAGATGGCGCGCGACAACGACGCCCCCCAGTCATTGCTGCTGGCCTTGCTGGAAATGCGCGTGATCCCGTACTTTTCCGACGCCGACAGCGACGGCATGTATGCGGCGCAGATCGGCGAAAACTGGTTCCGCTACTGCGCCGCACCCACCATCTGCCTGGGCCGCGTGACGTATTTCTGGGCCCTGTTCGACGTGCCGCCGCACCAACTGGGGCAGCCGGTGATGTCTTACGCGCAATTTCTGCGCGCGGGCGCGGGCGACAGCGTCAGCGCGTAGCTGGCAACCTAGCTTTCGCGCAAGGTCTGCAGCGGCGGATGCTTGAGGACATTGCGCAGTCCCAGCCAGCCGCCGGCGATCGCGCACAGGGCGCCGGCCAGCAGGCCGAAGGCCCACACGCCGGGCGCAAAGCTCCAGGCGAACTTGAACTGGTAGGTGGCCAGCGCCCAGCCCATGGCGGCCGCGCCCGTCGCCGCCAGCAGGCCGGCCAGCGCCCCCACGAGCGAAAACTCGATCAGCTGCGCCTGCGCCAGCTGGCGCCGCGTGGCGCCCAGCGCGCGCAGCAGGCCCGCCTCGCGCGTGCGCTCGTCCTGCGAACCCATCAGTGCCGCATACAGCACCAGCAAGCCCGACGCCAGGGTAAAGGCGAACAGGAATTCGACGGCCGTCACCACCTGGTCCAGCACGCCCTGGATTTGCTTGAGCACGCCGCCGACGTCGACCACCGTCAAATTCGGATACTCGCGCAGCAGGGCGTTGCCCAGGTCCGCCTGCGCGGGCGGCAGGTGGAAGGCCGTGATCCACGTCTGCGGCGTGTCCGCCATGGCGGCCGGATTGATGATGACAAAGAAATTGACGCGCATCGACCCCCATTCCAGCTTGCGCAGGCTGGTGATGGCCGCTTCGACGGGCTGGCCGGCGATGTCGAAGCGCAGCTTGTCGCCCAGCTTCAGCTTCAGGGTCTTGGCGATGCCCTCTTCCACCGACGCTTCGGCGGGCGCGCCCGGGGCATTGCTGAACCACTTGCCGGCCACGAGCTTGTTTTCCGCCTGCATGGCGGCCATCGTCGACAGGTTGAATTCGCGGTCGGCCAGGCCCTTGGCGCGGTCTTCCTGGTAAGTGTCTTCCGTGATGGCGTTGCCGTTCACGGCCACCAGGCGCCCGCGTATCATCGGATACAGCGGGGCGTTGGCGACACCGGCCTGGGCCAGGCGCGCGGCGATCGGCGCCTTTTGCTCGGGCAGGATATTGATCATGAAGCGGTTCGGCGCGTCGGGCGGCGTGGCGTTGCGCCAGGCCACCATCAGGTCGCCGCGCACCACCGTCAGCAGCAGCAAGGCCATCAGGCCCAGGGCCAGCGACACCACCTGGATGACGGTGGCGCCCGGACGGCGCTGCAAGGACGTGACGGCGAAACGCCAGCCTTGGTGCCTGAAGGCGCCGCGCAGGGTCTTCAGCGACTTGATGCCCAGCCAGCCGGCCAGGCCGAACAGGGCGAAGCCGCCGAGGAAGCCGGCCGCCGTCATCAAGGCCAGCTTGACGTCGCCCGCCTGCCACAAGAGCAGCACGACGAAGGCGGCGATGCCCAGGCCGTAGGTGGCCACGGCCAGCGCCTGCGGCGGCTCCTGTTCGCGGCGGATCACGCGGTTATGCGGAACATTGCGCAACTGCAAAATCGGCGGCAAGGCAAAGCCCAGCAAGAGCAGCATGCCGGTGGCCACGCCCTGCAGGGCGGGCAGCATGGAGACGGGCGGCAAGTCATTCTGCACCAGCTTGCCCAACAGCTCCAGCAGCACCAGGTGGCCGCCGAAGCCGACGGCCACGCCGACGACGCTGCCGGCCAGGCCGACGAAGAGAAATTCGATCACGTACATGGCCGTCACCTGGTTTTGCGTCAGGCCCAGGCAGCGCAGCATGGCGCAGGCGTCGAGATGGCGCAGCATGAAGCGGCGTGCCGCCATCGCCACGGCAACGGCCGCCAGCATGGCCGACAGCAAGCCGACGAGCGACAGGAAGCGGTCGGCGCGGTCCAGCGTCGATTGCATCTGCGGGCTGCCCGATTCCAGCGATTCGATGCGCACGCCCTTGATGGCCTGCGTCTTGATCTGGTTCTCCAGCCAGGCTTGATATTGCGCAAGCTCGGCCGCCTTGGCGGGCGGCGCCGACAGCAGCAGCCGGTACGACACGCGCGAACCGTTCTGCACCAGCGCCGTGGCGGCCAGGTCAGCGAGGGGCAGCATCACGCGCGGGGCGAAATTGAGGAAGGAAGCGCCACGGTCCGGTTCGCTGGCGATCAGCTGCGTGGCGACGAATGCCTTGTCGCCCAGGGTCAGGGTGTCGCCGAGTTTCGCATTCAGGCTGGAAAGAATCGCCGCATCGACCCACACGGTGCCGGGCGCCGGCACCTGGTCCGTTGGCCGCCCCACGGCATCCTGCGCCTCGCCGAGGTTGGTGGTGATCTTCAGCTTGCCCCGCTGCGGATAGCCGGGCGAGACGGCCTTGATGGAGGCCAGCTGCGAGCTTGACTGCTCGCCCTCGCCCGCCTGCGCCATGCTGGGAAACGTCACCGTGTCGGCCAGCACGAAGCCGCGCTGGACGGCTTGCGCGCGCCAGGCCGCATTGACGGGCTGGTCGGCGCTGATGACCAGGTCGGCCCCCAGCAACTGGTGCGCGTCGCGGTTCAGGCCGGCGCGCAGGCGGTCGACGAAGAAGCCGACGGCCGACAGGGCCGCCACGGCCACGATCAGCGCGACGAGCAGGAAACGCAGTTGCCCGGCGCGCCAGTCGCGTCCGGTCATTTTGAGGGAGAGGCGAAGCATGGGCGGCGGGTCTTTATGTAGGTTATTGCGCGGCGCCGTGGGCGGCGGCGTGCTGCGCGAAGTAGGCGTCGACGGTGGCGAGGAAGACGTCTTTCTGCGCCTGCGGCAGGAAGGCGGCGATGAAGCCGTTGCGCGCCAGGCGCTGGGCGTGGGCCAGGCCCAGCGGCAAGGAATCGAAGATGGCGTCGAAATTATCGTTCATGTAGCCGCCGAAGTACGCGGGATCGTCCGAGTTCACCGTCACCAGCAAGCCGGCGTCGAGCAATTGCACCAGGTTATGGTCATGCATCTGGTCGAACACGCGCAACTTGGTGTTCGACAGCGGGCAGACGGTCAGGGCGACCTGTTCGCGCGCCAGACGGGCCGTCAGTTCCGCGTCTTCCAGGCAGCGCACGCCGTGGTCGATGCGTTCGACCTGTAAGTCGTCGAGCGCCGTGCGGATGTAGGCCGGCGGTCCTTCCTCGCCCGCGTGGGCCACCAGGTGCAGGCCCAGGTCGCGGCAGCGGGCAAACACGCGCGAGAATTTCTCGGGCGGATTGCCCACTTCCGAGGAATCGAGGCCGATGCCGATGAATTTGTCGCGGTGCGGCAGCGCGTCTGCCAGTGTCTCGAACGCTTCTTCCTCGCTCAAATGGCGCAGGAAGCACAGGATCAGGGCCGCGCTGACGGGGCTGTCCTGGCAGGCGCGGTAGATGCCGTTGATCACGTCGGCCATCGCCACGCCGCGCGCCGTGTGGGTTTGCGGGTCGAAGAAAATTTCCGTGTGCAAGACATTGTCCGCCTCGGCGCGCCGCAGGTAGGCTTGCGTCATGTCATAGAAATCCTGCTCTTTCAAGAGCACGCTTGCGCCAGCGTAATAAATGTCGAGAAAAGACTGCAAATCCGTAAAAGCATAGGCGCTGCGCAAGTGTTCCACCGATTCATAGCCCAGAGGCACGCCATTGCGCTCGGCCAGTGCGAAAATCAGTTCTGGCTCCAGCGAGCCTTCGATATGGATATGCAGTTCGGCTTTCGGCATGCCGCGCACGATCGCGCGCAGTTGTGGGTTCATCATGGGTGTTCCTTATACGGTGACTATAAAAATGCTGGCCTGCGCGCGCCAGGCGCGGTGCGGAAGATGCACGGTGGCGGCGGCCATCAAACATGCACGCATCTTAGCGCAAGATGGCTGGCCTCACCGGCGCCGGGCCGCCGCGACGGCAACAACGACCGCTGCCGGGCATGCCCCGGCACAGGCTGGCGAATTGTCGTATGATGATTCAAGAGACAGAAAAAAGTTCACTGGAAACGCTGAAAAATTTGAAGAATTATCCAATTAAATCAACAATTTACACACAAGTATTAAGGATATTACGACATATCTTTTGACTTCCTGATCCTTTAGAGCAATAATTAATTTCATGGGGTAAGGGTAGGTGCATCAAGCGCTATCAGCACATGAAAAAAAAGCCGGCTGGCCACGTCAGCACACGGCATCAAGCGCCAGTTTTTTGGTCCGGGCAATCCGGACTCGCAAAGACAGCCGGGCTTGAAACAACAATAAAAATCGATATGGGGTACAGGAAAAATTAAAGCGGCAAGCCCGGGCGAATGCCAGGCGGGCGGCCATGGTGACTGGCAATTCAGGTTGACATTAAAGGACATTGACATGACCATTTTTGATAACTACGCAGCACGCTACGAGCGCACCCGCGAAGAGGAAATGTCGCTCACCGAATATCTGGCCCTGTGCAAGAAGGACAAGCTGACGTATGCCAGCGCGCCCGAACGCATGCTGGCCGCCATCGGCGAGCCGCAACTGGTCGACACGCGCAACGACACGCGGCTGTCGCGCATCTTCGCCAACAAGGTGATCAAGATCTACCCCGCCTTCCGCGAGTTCTACGGCACCGAGGAAGTCATCGAGCAAGTGGTTTCCTATTTCCGCCATGCGGCGCAAGGCCTGGAAGAACGCAAGCAGATCCTGTACCTGCTGGGGCCCGTCGGCGGCGGCAAGTCGTCGATCGCGGAAAAACTCAAGTCGCTGATGGAACACGTGCCCTTCTATTGCCTGAAAGGCTCGCCCGTCAATGAATCGCCGTTGGGCCTGTTCAACGAGGAAGAGGACGGCACCATCCTGGAAGAGGATTACGGCATCCCGCGCCGCTACCTGCGCAACATCCCCAGCCCCTGGGCCGTCAAGCGCCTGCATGAATACAATGGCGATATCAACCAGTTCCGCGTCGTCAAGCGCTATCCGTCCGTGCTGAAGCAGATCGCCATCTCGAAAACGGAGCCGGGCGACGAAAACAACCAGGACATTTCCTCGCTGGTGGGCAAGGTCGACATCCGCAAGCTGGAAGACTATGCGCAGGACGACCCGGACGCCTACAGCTATTCGGGCGGCCTGTGCCTGGCCAACCAGGGCCTGATGGAGTTCGTGGAAATGTTCAAGGCGCCGATCAAGGTCCTGCATCCCTTGCTGACGGCCACGCAGGAAGGCAATTACAAGGGCACGGAAGGTTTCGGCGCCATCCCCTTCGACGGCATCATCCTGGCCCACTCGAACGAGTCGGAATGGAAGACGTTTAAAAACAACCGCAACAACGAGGCGTTTCTTGACCGTATCTATATAGTCAAGGTGCCGTACTGCCTGCGCGTTTCCGATGAAATCAAGATCTACGACAAGCTGGTGGCCAATTCCTCGCTCGTCAAGGCTCCGTGCGCGCCCGGCACGCTGCGCATGATGGCGCAGTTCGCCATCCTGTCGCGCCTGAAGGATCCGGAAAACTCGAGCATCTTTTCCAAGATGCTCGTCTACGATGGCGAAAACCTCAAGGATACGGACCCGAAAGCCAAGTCCATGCACGAATACGTGGATTACGCGGGGGTCGACGAGGGCATGAACGGCCTGTCGACGCGCTTTGCCTTCAAGATCCTGTCAAAAGTGTTCAACTTTGACAATTCCGAAGTGGCGGCCAATCCCGTGCATCTATTATATGTACTGGAACAGCAAGTCGAGCGCGAGCAGTTCGCGCCGGAACTCGAGCAGCGCTACTTCTCCTATATAAAAGAGCACCTGGCGCAGCGCTATGTGGAATTCATCGGCAAGGAGATCCAGACGGCCTACCTGGAAAGCTATTCGGAATACGGACAGAACATCTTCGACCGCTATGTGACGTTTGCCGATTTCTGGATACAGGACCAGGAATACCGCGATCCGGACACGGGCGAGAGCTTCGACCGCGAATCGCTGAACAATGAACTCGAGAAGATCGAGAAACCGGCAGGTATTTCTAATCCGAAAGACTTCCGCAACGAAATCGTCAACTTCGGTTTGCGGGCGCGGGCGTCCAACGGCGGCAAGAATCCTGCCTGGACCAGTTACGAGAAGTTCCGCACCGTGATCGAGAAGAAGATGTTTTCGAATACGGAGGAATTGCTGCCCGTGATTTCCTTCAATGCCAAGGCCAGTGCCGACGATGCCAACAAGCACGCCGACTTCGTGGCCCGCATGGTGGAAAAAGGCTATACGGCCAAGCAGGTACGCCTGTTATGCGAATGGTACTTGCGCGTACGCAAGTCATCCTAGCGCAGACAGCGGGCGCGTTCCCGCCAGCAAGACGGCGGGACGCGCAAGACGAGAAGCAAGGAGGCACCCTTTGACATACCTCATCGACAGGCGCTTGCAAAGCAAGAACAAGTCCGCCGTCAACCGCGAGCGCTTCTTGCGGCGTTACAAGAGCCAGATCAAGGATGCCGTGGGGCGCGCCATCAAGGGGCGCTCGATCACGGACGTCGAGAATGGCGAGAAGGTCAGCATCCCCGTCAAGGACGTGGGCGAACCGTCGTTCGGCCACGCGCATGGCGGCGTGTGGGAAGTGGTCAATCCCGGCAACAAGGAATACCTGAAGGGCGACCAGATCGCGCGGCCGAAAGGCGGCGCTGGCAGCGGGCGCGGCAAGGCGGGCAACAGCGACGAGACGACGGAAGACGACTTCATCTTTGAATTGTCGCGCGAAGAGTTCATGAATTACTTCTTCGAAGACCTGGAATTGCCGCACATGGTGAAAACCCAGCTGACGGCCACCACGGAATTCAAGAACCAGCGCGCCGGCTACAACATGTCGGGCACGCCATCGAATATCCACGTGCTGCGTTCCTTGCGCGGCGCGCTGGGGCGGCGTATCGCCGTCGGCGGCGGCGCCCGCAAGCAGCTGGCGCAGGCGGAGGAAGACCTGGCGGCCCTGCTGCACGAAGGCGTGCCCGACAGCGACCCGCTGGTGGTGGAACTGCGCCGCCTGATCCACCACCTGCACACGCGCCTGCTGGCCATCCCCTTCATCGACCCGTTTGACTTACGCTACAGCAACCGCATCAAGGTGCCCAAGCCCATGACGCAGGCCGTGATGTTCTGCATCATGGACGTTTCCGGCTCCATGGATGAAACGCGCAAGGATACGGCCAAGCGCTTCTTCATCCTGCTGTATCTGTTCCTCAAGCGCGCGTACGACAAGATCGAGGTGGTCTTCATCCGCCACCACACGGCGGCGGCGGAAGTGGACGAGCAGGAATTCTTCAATTCGCGCGAGTCGGGCGGCACCGTCGTGTCGTCGGCCTTGCACTTGCTCAATAACATCATCGACGAACGCTATGGCGCCGGGCAATGGAACAGCTACGTGGCGCAGGCATCCGACGGCGACAACTGGGACAACGACTCCATGCTGTGCCGCCAGCTGCTGATCAACACCATCATGCCCAAGGTGCAGTACTACACCTACGTCGAGATCACCGACGGCCCGCAGCAAAACCTGTGGGAGCAATACGCGGGCGTGCTCGACCATCACGCCCATTTCGCCATGCAAAAGATCGTCACGCCGGCCGATATCTATCCGGTCTTCCGCGAACTGTTCAAGAAACAGGTGAAATGATGAGTGCAGCCTTTGACCGCGCCAGCAACACTCCGGGCGAACCGTTCGTGCGCCTGCGCCACCCGAACGCCCTGCCCGAGCAGTCGGAATGGACGTTCGAGCTGATCGAGCAAATCCACGAGGAAATCCGCCGCGTGGCGAAACAGTTTGGCCTCGACACCTATCCGAACCAGCTGGAAATCATCACGGCCGAACAAATGATGGATGCCTACACCTCGGTCGGCATGCCCGTCTCGTACAACCATTGGTCGTTCGGCAAGCATTTTTTATCGACCGAGAAAAGCTACAAGCGGGGCCAGATGGGCCTGGCCTACGAGATCGTCATCAACTCGAACCCGTGCATCGCCTATTTAATGGAGGAAAACAGCCTGACCATGCAGTCGCTGGTGATCGCGCATGCGGCATACGGCCACAATTCCTTCTTCAAGGGCAATTACCTGTTCCGCGCCTGGACGGATGCGGACGCCATCATCGACTATATGGTGTTTGCCAAGAATTACATCAGCGAATGCGAACAACGCCACGGCGTCGACGCCGTGGAATTGCTGCTCGACTCCTGCCACGCCATCCAGAACTATGGCGTGGACCGCTACAAGCGCCCGGCGAAACTGTCGATGGCCAAGGAATATGCGCGCCAGAAGGAGCGCGAAGAGTATGTGCAGTCGCAGATCAACCAGCTGTGGCGCACCCTGCCCCGCCGCGAGGACGAGGAGGAAGAGGAAGACCAGCGCAAGGCCGTGGCGCGCTTTCCGCCCGAGCCCGAGGAAAACCTGCTGTACTTCATCGAGAAATATGCGCCGCTGCTGGAACCGTGGCAGCGCGAGATGGTGCGCATCGTGCGCAAGATTTCCCAGTACTTCTATCCGCAGCGCCAGACGCAGGTCATGAACGAGGGCTGGGCCACGTTCTGGCACTACACCATATTGAACCAGCTGTATGACGAAGGCGTGGTGGGCGACGGCTTCATGATGGAGTTTCTGAAAAGCCATACCAACGTCGTCTACCAGCCGCCCATCGACAGCCCCTATTACAGCGGCATCAACCCGTATGCGCTGGGCTTCGCCATGATGAGCGACATCCGCCGCATCTGCGAACACCCGACCGATGAAGACCGCGCCTGGTTTCCCGACATGGCGGGCAGCGACTGGCGCAAGAGCCTGGACTTTGCCATGCGCAATTTCAAGGATGAAAGCTTTATCGCCCAGTACCTGTCGCCGCGGCTGATCCGCGAATTCCACTTCTTTGCCGTGCTCGACGACGACAAGAATGAAAAGCTGGCCATTTCCGCCATCCACGACGACGCCGGCTACCGCTATGTGCGCCAGCAGCTGGCGGAGCAGTACAACCTGGGCAACCGCGAGCCGAATATCCAGGTGTGGTCCGTGAATACGCGCGACGACCGCGCCCTGACCCTGCGCCACACGCAATTCCAGCGCCGGCCGCTGAACCAGCAGGCGGCGGAAGTGCTCAAGCACGTGGCCCGGCTGTGGGGCTTCGACGTGCACCTCGACACGGTCGATCCGCAGGGCGTCGTGCTCGGCACATTAAATTGCCGTCGGGAAAAGCGTAACCGGCGCGATGACCCGGTTGTCCGGCCATAAAATGATTTGTTGATAATAATCAATAGCAAGAATATAAGCGCTTCCTATACCTACATAGGAATTCAGTATGGCTAGACGGCCTCGTAACGGTCGTCAAAAGGCTCTTTTTTGACCTAGATAAAGTCCGTAATGCACCCGCTTGGTGCACGTGAACGGCTAAGTGGTCTGGTTCCGCGCCAAAATATTTCCAAAAAGAAAGATTTTTCTCCAAATTTAGCAGTTTCCATATTGAATATCACGAAATATAATTCCGCCAGATCGGCACATCGGAGAACTTAGCAGTGGTAGCCCGAAACGGCTGTAAAAAACCGATAAGACCGCCTTTTTTTCTGTCCGAAAGCGTGCAAAGATGACATAAGCAAGTACGTTTTCAGGGCGCAAAAGCGCCAAAAATTTAACCGGTTTTAGGCGTTAAAAATCTGTGTAAAATAAAGAATTCGTATGTATAATTCGGCGACGTCCCGGATACGGCTGGAGCTTTGTGTCGTCATTTTGGGGTTCAGTTGCAAGACAAGAGATGGTATTTGGAGAAAGCAGGCATGAATTTTTCGAACGAGAAAAGTCCCAAGAACTACACAGGCATCACTATCGTTGTCCTGCTGCACGTTCTCGCGGCTTACGGGATCGTGACGGGCTTGGGCAAGCGGTTGGTCACCAAAATGATGGAACCGGTTGAAACCAAGATTATCGAGGAAGTCAAACCGCCTCCACCGAAGGATCTTCCACCGCCACCACCGCCGCCAGAAATGAAGGCGCCACCGCCGCCATTCATTCCGCCAGTCGAGGTGAACGTGCAGCAGCCGCCACCACAGCAGAACGTGATTGCAAATACGACTGCCGTGAAGCCAGCCACGAATGTATTGGCACCGCCAGCACCGCCTGCACAGCCTGCGCCAACTCCTGGACCAGCCAAATCGGTGCGTACGCCGGCCGTGGTTGACTTCAGTGTCTGCGAAAAACCGGCTTATCCAAAGTCGTCGCAGCGCAACGAGGAAACCGGTGTGGTGACACTGTCGTTCCTGATCGGTGTAGACGGCAAGGTCGCTGATTCGAAGATCGTGAAGTCAAGCGGCTTCAGAGACTTGGACAAAGCCGCGGTGCAAGGTATCAGCCGCTGTACATTTAAGCCGGCAACAGTTGACGGCAAGCCGGAACAAGGCTGGCAGCAAATGCAATACGTTTGGTCGCTGGATTAAAACCCGAGACAGTTATCCCCTGTTTCACACTATGATTTCGTTGTCATTACGTTCAGCGATCTGTTATTTTTAATTTTGGAGGAAGCATGTTTAAGAATACCCGTTTGTCCGCATTTTTTGCCGCGGTTCTGTTGTCCGTCACCGCTACGACCGCTCTGGTAGCAGCACCGGCATTCGCTGACGCGCCAGCATCGGCTGCCGCTTCCGCTCCAGCGGCAGACGCAGCACCAGCACCAGTTGCCGCTGACGCAGCAGCTCCTGCAGCAGACGCAGCCGCTCCAGCCGCTGATGCAGCCGCTCCAGCCAAAACCGAAGAAGTCCACAACCCATTCGGCCTGCAAGCAGTGTGGGACGGCGGCTTCGTGCCACGCGCCACCCTGATCATCCTGGCCATCATGTCGATCGGCAGCTGGTACATCATCATCACCAAGCTGATGGATCAAATGAAGATCTTCAAGCAAGCTAAAGAAACCGCTGCCAAATTCTGGAAAGCTCCTTCGATCGCTGCCGGTTCGGCAACCCTGACCGAAGGCTCGCCATTCCGCTTCATCGCTGAATCGGGCACCAAGGCAACGGCTCACCATGACGGCGCCCTGCTGGAACAAATCGATCTGTCGACCTGGGTGACGATGTCGATCCAGCGCGCTTCGGACAAAGTTCAATCGCGTCTGCAAGATGGCCTGTCGTTCCTGGCAACCGTTGGTTCGACCGCACCGTTTATCGGTCTGTTCGGTACCGTTTGGGGTATTTATGGCGCGCTGACCAACATCGGTATGACCGGTAACGCTTCGATCGATAAAGTTGCAGGTCCAGTTGGTGAAGCACTGATCATGACCGCTTTCGGTCTGCTGGTCGCTGTTCCTGCCGTTCTGGGTTACAACTGGCTGGTTCGTCGTAACAAAACCGCAATGGAAGACGTACGCTCGTTCAGCGCCGACGTTCACTCGGTACTGATCTCCGGCGCAATGTCGACCAGCGAAGCTGGCCGTGCTGCCGGCGCTAAAAAGATCGGATAAGAATCATGTCGATGTCCGTCGGCTCCGACAGCGGAGATGAAGATCAAGTAATGTCAGAAATCAACACGACGCCGCTCGTCGACATCATGTTGGTTTTGCTGATCATTTTCTTGATCACCAGTCCGGTTGTCCTCAAATTGCAGAAAATCGATCTGCCGATCGAGGCCAACCAAGCCCTTCAAAGCAAGCCAGAAAACGTCAACATCGTTGTCAACAAGGATGGCGAGATCTATCTGGGCCAGAAGAAACTGAAAGACACGAACGAACTGTTCGATTATCTTAAAGTTGAAGCAGTGAAAGTACCGCAGCCGGAAGTACACGTTCGTGGCGACCAAGAAACACGCTACGAATCGATCGGCCGGGTTATTTACACGACCCAACGTGCCGGGATCCAGAAGGTCGGCTTCATCACCGAACCACCTGACAAGGGCTGATAGCGACTGACAGCGGCGTCCCGGCCACACAGGGACGCCACTGGCAGGAGCTTGCCGGGCAGCGGCATCGCCCGGCGCTTCGTTGGACTTCTTAAAGGAAATACTATGAGTATGAATGTCGGTTCGGGTAGTTCGCCAAACGCGGATCCGGAACCAATGATGGAACTGAATATGACGCCCCTCATCGACGTGATGCTGGTGCTGATTATCATGTTGATCATCACGATTCCTAAGCAAAACCACTCGGTGAACCTGAACATGCCGGTCGGCACCCCGCCGCCACCGACAACGGAACCAGTGGTCGTCACGATCGATGTCGATTTTGATGGCACTATCTTGTGGGACAATCAGGTCGTTCCTGATCGTAATACGCTGGAAGCCAAGCTGAGCAACATCGCTGCGCAAGCAGACCAGCCGGAAGTGCATCTGCGTCCTAACAAGCTGGTGGAATACAAAGTCGTCGCCGGTGTGATGGCGTCGGCGCAGCGTCTGGGCGTGACCAAAATCGGTCTGGTCGGCAACGAGCAATTCCAGTAAGCTGTTGCATCAGGTTCTCTTTACATCCGAATAGGCAGGACTTCCTGCCTATTCGCTTTTTACTGAAAGACTTTCTCATGTCCAAGTTTCGTCTCGCTCATCTCGGCCTCGTCATGGCCGCTATCGGTTTTACCGCAGCAACTCCCGTAATCGGCCTGGGCTCGCTGGCATATGCCGCGGACACCGTGCGCGCCGAAGTGGGCAAGCCACTGCAAGAAGCGCAGAAACTCGCTGGCAGCGGCAAGAACAAGGAAGCGCTGGCCAAGCTGCGCGAAGCTGACAGCGTCGGCGGCAAGACCGCCTTTGAAAGCTACCAGATCGAACGCGTGCGCGCCTCGGCCGCTGCTGCCGCCGGCGACAATGGCACCGCCATCAAGGCATTCGAAGCCGTCATCAATTCCGGCCGCCTGAGCGCCGCCGAAGCCCCGAAATTCACGCAAGCCCTGGCAGGTATGTACTACCGCGCCAAGGACTGGCCAAATACCATCACCTGGATCAAACGCTCGCTGAAAGACCGCGAAGATCCACAGATGCGCGAACTGCTGATCCAGACCTACTACGTCAGCGGCAACTACGCCGAAGCGGCAAAAGAGCTGCAATCGCGCGGCGGCAACTCGGAAGCGAGCCTGCAAATGCTGGCCAACATCCAGTTGAAGCAAAACGACAAGGCCGGCTACGTGGCCACCCTGGAAAAACTGGCTGGCAGCTATCCAAAGACCAGCTACTGGGCTGACCTGCTGAACCGCGTTTCGGGCAAGCCTGGCTTCTCGCAACGCCTGGGCCTGGACGTCCAGCGCCTGCGCCTGGCCAACGGCCTGTTCACCAAGCCTTCCGAATACATGGAAATCAGCCAGCTGGCCCTGCAAGCGGGCAATCCAGGCGAAGCGCTGAGCATCATCGAGCAGGGCTACAAAAAAGGCGTGCTGGGTACCGGCGCCGATGCGGCCCGCCACCAGCGCCTGAAAGACCTGGCCCTGAAAACCCAGGCGGACCTGAAAGCCAACGCCGCCAAGTCGGAAGCGGAATACGTCAAGAACAAGGACGCCGACAGCTTGAGCAAGCTGGGCTTCGCCCTCGTGTACGATGGTCAGACCGACAAGGGCCTGGGCTTGATGAACGACGCCGTGAAATTGGGTACGGCCAAGTATGCGGAAGAAGCCAAGCTGCATCTGGGCATCGCCTACGTCCACGCCGGCAAGAAAGCCAACGCCTCGACGGCCCTGAAAGCTGTCAAGGGCACGGATGGCGCTGCCGACCTGGCACGCTACTGGGCCTTGATGAACAAGTAATCGACATCGACCCCAGGCGACTGCGCGTCGCGCTTTGCGGACGGCGATGCTCGCCGGCCCGGCGCCCCGTACTCCGATACGGCGGCGCTTCCCGGCCGCAAATCACCGCCGCCCGCTAAGCCTGGGTTCGACGTCGAGAGTGCACTGAATCCCTGCCAAAGCGTTGCCAGCACACCTGCCGGCAACGCTTTTTGTCCATTTCAGGGGCGAAATTACCCTTCGGCCCACCCTTGCGGCTGTGCATCCCTGAAACAGTCCGTATAATCCCCCATTTGGCACAGTTTTTCATCAGATTCCTATGAAGGTATTCCGCGGACTTCCCAATGCCCAGGCACGAGCGCCTTGCGCTTTGACCATCGGCAATTTTGACGGTGTCCACATCGGCCATCAGGCCTTGCTGGCGCGCGTGCGCGACGCGGCGACCACGCTCGGCATTGAAGCGGCCGTGATGACGTTCGAACCGCACCCGCGCGAATTCTTCGCGCAGCGCGCGGGCGACCTGTCGAAGGCGCCGCAGCGCATCGCCAATCTGCGCGACAAGCTGCAGTCGCTCGACGACGCCGGCATCGACCGCGTCGTCGTCGAACACTTCAGCGCCCAGTTCGCCGCCTTGACGCCGCAGGAATTCACGGAAAAAGTCCTCGTCGACGGCTTGCACGTGAAATGGCTGATGGTCGGCGACGATTTCTGCTATGGCGCCCGGCGCGCCGGCGACGTGGCCATGCTGCAGGAAGCGGGCCGCAAATATGGTTTCCACGTAGAAACATTGCCCACCGTGATGAACGGCAGCACGCGCATCTCGTCGTCGGCCGTGCGCCTGGCCCTCGCCGCGGGCGACTTCCCCCTGGCCACGCAGCTGCTGGGCCATCCGTACGCCATTTCCGGCCATGTGATCCACGGCCAGAAGCTGGGCCGCACCCTGGGCTTCCCCACGCTCAACCTGCGCGTGGCGCACCGCCCCGCCCTGTCCGGCATCTTCATCGTGCAGGTGCATGGCCTGGGGCCGCTGCCGCTGCCGGCCGTGGCCAGCCTGGGCGTGCGTCCCACCGTCGACGACAGCGGCCGCGTCTTGCTGGAAGTGCATGTGTTTGATTTCGACCAGTCCTGCTACGGCAAGCTGGTGCGCGTGGAATTCCTGCAAAAGCTGCGCGACGAAGAGAAATACGACGACCTGCCCACCCTGACGGCCGCCATCGAGCGCGACTCGAACCAGGCGCGCGCCTATTTCGAGCAGCGCAGCGGCGCCATTACCGCCACCGACCGAATTTGACCCCGGCCAACTCCGCCGCCTGGCGGCCCCCGCCGCCGCCACACATCATTCAATACAAGTAAAGAAGACTATGTCCGACCAAAACAAGCCAGCCACGCCCAAGCAAAACAAGAAGCCTGAAAGCAAATACCCGGTCAACATGACGGAAACCCCATTCCCCATGCGCGGCGACATGGCCAAGCGCGAGCCGCAATGGGTACAGCAATGGCAAGACAAGAAAATCTACGAGCGCGTGCGCAAGGCCGCCGCCGGCCGTCCGAAATTCATCCTGCATGACGGCCCGCCGTACGCGAATGGCGACATCCACCTGGGCCACGCCGTCAACAAGATCCTGAAAGACATGGTCGTCAAGTCGCGCTCGCTGGCCGGCTTCGACGCGCCGTACGTGCCGGGCTGGGACTGCCACGGCATGCCGATCGAGATCCAGATCGAAAAACTGCACGGCAAGAACCTGCCGACGGCCGACGTGCTGGAAAAGGCCCGCGCCTACGCCAACGTGCAGGTCGAACGCCAGAAGAAGGACTTCATCCGCCTGGGCGTGCTGGGCGAGTGGGACAACCCCTACCTGACCATGGCGCACGGCAATGAAGCGGACGAATTGCGCGCGCTGGGCAAGCTGCTGGAGAAAGGCTATGTGTACCGCGGCCTGAAACCCGTCAACTGGTGCTTCGACTGCCAATCGGCCCTGGCCGAGGCGGAAGTGGAATACGCGGAAAAACGCGATCCATCCATCGATGTGGGCTTCAAATTTGCCGAGCCGGCAAAACTGGCGGCCGCCTTCGGCCTGCCATCGCTGCCGACCGAGAACGGTTTCATCGTCATCTGGACCACCACGCCGTGGACCATCCCGTCGAACCAGGCGCTGAACGTGCACCCGGAAGTCAAATATGCGCTGGTGAAGACCGAGCGCGATGGCCAGCCGCTGCTGCTGATCCTGGCGCAGGACCTGGTCGTGGCCAGCCTGGCGCGCTTCAAGCTGGAAGGCACGACGATTGCCACCTGCGACGGCGCGGCCCTTGGCGGCATCGCCTTCCGCCACCCGCTGCACGCCAGCGACGCCTTCTACGACCGTCTGTCGCCGCTGTACCTGGCCGAATACGTGACCACGGAAAGCGGCACGGGCGTGGTGCACTCGGCGCCCGCCTACGGCCTGGACGACTTCATCTCGTGCAAGGCGCACGGCATGAAGGACGACGACATCATCAAGCCGGTCATGGGCGACGGCAAATTCGCCTCCACCCTGCCCCTGTTCGGCGGCATGGCCATCTGGGAAGCGTCGAAGCCGATCTGCAACGCCCTGAAGGAAGCGGGCGCGCTGTTCGAAGTCAAGATGTTCGACCACAGCTACATGCATTGCTGGCGCCATAAGACGCCGATCATCTACCGCGCCACCTCGCAGTGGTTCGCCGGCATGGACGTGACGCCGAAGGATGGCGGCGCCACCCTGCGCGAGACGGCCCTGAAAGGCATCGCCGACACCGAGTTCTTCCCGGACTGGGGCCAGGCGCGCCTGCACGGCATGATCGCCAACCGTCCCGACTGGACCCTGTCGCGCCAGCGCCAGTGGGGCGTGCCGATGGCCTTCATCGTGCACAAGGAAACGGGCGACCTGCATCCGCGCACGGCGGAACTGCTGGAGCAAGTGGCCAAGCTGATCGAAAAGGGCGGCATCGAAGCCTGGCAATCGCTGGACCTGGCTGACCTGATCGGCGACGAAGCGGCCATCTACGCCAAGAACAAGGACACGCTGGACGTGTGGTTCGATTCCGGCGCCACGCACCAGACGGTGCTGGGCGGCCCGCAAGGCCATGGCTCGCACTCGACGCAGCTGCAATTCCCGGCCGACCTGTACCTGGAAGGCTCGGACCAGCATCGCGGCTGGTTCCACTCCTCCTTGCTGGTATCGTCGATGCTGAATGGCCGTCCGCCATACAAGGCCCTGCTGACGCACGGCTTCACGGTCGATGGCGAAGGCAAGAAGATGTCGAAGTCGCTGGGCAATACCCTGGCGCCGCAAAAGATCTCGGACACCCTGGGCGCCGACATCCTGCGCCTGTGGATCGCTTCGACCGACTACACGGGCGAACTGTCGATCTCGGACGAAATCCTCAAGCGCGTGACGGAATCGTATCGCCGCATCCGCAACACCCTGCGCTTCCTGCTGGCGAACACCTCGGACTTCAATCCGGCCACGGACGCCGTGCCGGTAACCGAGCTGTTCGAGATCGACCGCTACGCGATCGCCAACATGGCCTCGCTGCAGCAGCAGATCGAGAACAACTACGCGCGCTACGAGTTCCACCCGGTCGTGTCGAAGCTGCAGACGTACTGCTCGGAAGACCTGGGCGGCTTCTACCTGGACATCCTGAAGGACCGCCTGTACACGACGGGCCTGACCTCGCACGCGCGCCGTTCCGCGCAGACGGCCCTGTGGCACATCACGCAAAGCCTGCTGCGCCTGATGGCTCCGGCCCTGTCGTTCACGGCCGAGGAAGCGTGGGCCGTCTTCGCCGGCGCGGATGCCTACGCCGCCAGCGATGAAACCATCTTCACGCAAACCTGGTGGCAACTGCCGGAAGTATCGGACGCAGCCGACCTACTGGAGAAATACACGGCCCTGCGCGCCGTGCGCACGGATGTGACGAAGCAGCTGGAAGACTTGCGCACCTCGGGCGCCATCGGCTCCTCGCTGCAGGCGGAGCTGACGATCAAGGCCGCGCCGATGAAATACAAGCTGTTGACGACCCTGGGCGACGACTTGAAGTTCGTCTTCATCACGTCGCAGGCAACGGTGGCCGAAGTGGCCGACGAAGCGGCCGAGGAAGTGGTCGTGGCCGCGTCGACGGCGCCGAAATGCGAGCGCTGCTGGCACTACCGCAGCGACGTGGGCACGGACGCCGCGCATCCGACCCTGTGCGGCCGCTGCGTCAGCAACCTGTTCGGTGCGGGCGAGAAACGCCGCTTCGCCTAAACAACGGCGTCAAAATCGACTGCGCGTCGCGATTTTGCGGCCTGCGGTGCTCGCTGCCTCGGCGGCCCCGTACTAAAGTACAGCGGTGCATCCCGGGCCAACGGGGCGCCGGGCCCCGCTGCCGCTCGCTACGATTTTGCCCGCCGTTGTATGCTATCTGTCCAACCGCTGCCTGCTGCCAGGCGGCGGCTTTATCTTCCCTGGAAAAATATGGCCACTAAAAACCGTTTTTCATCGAAATCGTCATCCTCGTCGTCGCTGGTGCCATGGTTGGGTATCGCCGCCATCGTCATCCTGTTCGACCAGATCACCAAGATCACGATCCTGAAGACCTTCCGCTATGCGCAGGAAATGGTCATCACCTCGTATTTCAACCTTGTGCTCGCGTATAACAAGGGCGCCGCGTTCAGCTTCCTGTCCGACCAGGGCGGCTGGCAGCGCTATTTCTTCACCGGCATCGCCCTGGCGGCGGCCATCTACATCATCTACCTGCTGAAAAAGCACGCCGGCCAGCGCATGTTCTGCTGGGCCCTGGCGCTGATACTCGGCGGCGCGCTGGGCAATGCCATCGACCGCCTGATGTACGGCCACGTGGTCGATTTCCTCGACTTCCACTGGAAAAGCTGGGGCCATTTCCCCGCCTTCAATATCGCCGACAGCGCCATCTGCATCGGCGCGGCCCTGTTCGTCATCGATGAACTGCGCCGCGTGAACAAGTAACTCAGACAAGCAATCAATACAGCGGGAGAACAGCATGGAATTGTCCGGCAAAAAAATCGTCCTGGGCCTCTCGGGCGGCGTCGCCTGCTACAAGGCGGCGGAACTGTGCCGCGCCCTGACCAAGGCGGGTGCCTCGGTGCAGGTGGTGATGACGGATGCGGCCAGCCACTTCATCACGGCCGTGACGATGCAGGCGCTGTCCGGCCACCCCGTGCACACGAGCCAGTGGGATGCGCGCATCGACAACAACATGGCGCATATCGACTTGACGCGCCATGCGGACGCGATCCTGATCGCGCCGTGTTCGGCCGACTTCATGCGCAAGCTCGCCCATGGCGTGTGCGACGACCTGCTGTCGACCCTGTGCCTGGCCCGCCCGGCCCACCTGCCCCTGCTGGTGGCGCCGGCCATGAATGTGGAAATGTGGCAGAACCCCGCCACGCAGCGCAATGTGCAGCAGCTGCGCGACGACGGCATCGCCATCTTCGGCCCCGCCGCCGGCGAACAGGCTTGCGGCGAAGTGGGCCTGGGCCGCATGCTGGAACCGGAACAGCTCCTGACGGAGCTGATCGCCGCCTTCCAGCCGAAGGTCCTGGCGGGCAAGCGCGTGCTGGTCACGGCCGGCCCCACCTTCGAAGCCATCGACCCCGTGCGCGGCATCACCAATCTGTCCTCGGGCAAGATGGGCTATGCGGTGGCGCGCGCGGCGCGCGAAGCGGGCGCCGAAGTGCTGCTCATTTCCGGCCCGACGGCCCTCGATGCGCCGTTTGGCGTGCGCCGCATCAATGTGCAAAGCGCGCAGCAGATGCATGATGCGGTGCTGGCCCACGTCGATGGCCAGCATGTCTTCGTCGCCGTCGCCGCCGTCGCCGACTGGCGTGTCGTCAACGCCAGCGAGCAGAAGATGAAAAAACAGGCCGACGGCTCCGTGCCGGAACTGCAGTTCGCGCAAAATCCCGACATCCTCGCCACCGTGGCGGCGCGCACCAACCTGGCAGGCTATCCGTACTGCGTGGGCTTTGCCGCCGAATCGGAAAACCTGGTGGAATTCGGTTCGACCAAGCGCGAGAAAAAGGGCATCCCCCTATTGGTCGGCAATATCGGCCAGAACACCTTTGGCCAGGACGACAACACCATCATCCTCTTCGACGAGGACGGCCATACCGTGCTGCCGCGCGCCTCGAAACTGAACCTGGCACGCCAGCTGATTTCGGAAATTTCCAAGCGCATCGCCAGGAATTCGCTGCTCAAATAAACCTCCATCCGTTTTATCGTAAAGCTTCAATGAAAAATATCGACATCAAAATCCTCGACGCCCGCATGAAGGAACAATTGCCGGCCTACGCCACCCCGGGCAGCGCGGGCCTCGACCTGCGCGCCTGCATCGACGCACCCATCACCATCGAAGCCGGCCAGACCGTGCTCATCCCCACCGGCCTGGCGATCCACATCGGCGACCCCTCGTATGCGGCCATGATCCTGCCGCGCAGCGGCATGGGCCACAAGAACGGCATCGTGCTGGGGAATCTGGTAGGCTTGATCGACTCCGATTACCAGGGCCAGCTGATGGTATCGACCTGGAACCGGGGCCAGAGCGCATTCACGCTCAATCCCATGGAGCGCCTGGCGCAGCTGATTATCGTGCCGGTGCTGCAAGTGGGCTTTAACGTCGTCGAGGAATTCGGCGACAGCGAACGCGGTGTTGGCGGTTTCGGCAGCACCGGCAAACATTAACAGCGACTGACAAACCGTAGCGAGCGGATGTAAGTTGCGGCCGGGACGCGGAGCTGTGCGTATGCACAGTAAGCATCGGAGGCCGCAAATCGCGCCGCGCAGCAGGTTTTGTCAGGAGTTACAAGAAGGAATAGTCTATGCCAGGTTTCCGCCATCTGATCTCAGCCCAGACTTCGCTGCGCCGATTGGCCACTCCCCTCCTGCTGGCCAGCGCGGCCATCCTGACCGGCTGCACCACGCCGGCGACGACTGTCAGCGGTCCGTTCAATGTCGTGCCGGCGCCCGACGCGCCGGCCTTGACGGCGCAGCAAAAGGCGGCGCAGGACGAGCTGGTGAAGATGGTGGCCCTGCAGGACCGGCTGTCGAAAGTCTCGGCGCCCCTGCTGATCAACAATGCGGATCTGTGCAAGACGTATGCGCGCAACCTGCTGGGCTTCACGGCACAGAACAAGTATTCGTATCCGGGCATCTATGCCGACGCGGCGCAGGCGGCGCTCGGCTACGGCGAACAGATGCAGGTGTCCGGCGTGCTGCCGGGCAGTGGCGCCGCGCGCGCAGGCTTGCGCAAGGGCGACGGCTTGCTGGCGGCCGAAGGCAAGCCGCTGCCCTCGGGCCCCAAGGCGGAAGGCCCGTTCGGCGCCATCGTCGGCCCGCTGGCCTCGAAAAGCGCCAGCCTGAACATGACCATCGCCCGCGACGGCCAACAGCAGGACCTGAAGATTCCCGTCACGCGCGCCTGCGCCTTCCGCGTCGCCCTGGGCAATGCGGACAATATCAATGCGTATTCGGACGGCTCGCGCATCATGCTCACGCGCGGCATGGTCAATGCGGCGCAAAATGACGAAGGCATCGCCTTCGTCATCGCCCGCGAAATGGCGCACAACATCCTCGACCACGCGCGCAGCCAGCGCACGGCCGGCACCTCCGGCAGCATCATCGACAGCCTGGGCGCCGTGCAGCCCGACGTCTCGATGCTGACGGGCGCCGCCGGCATCAAGGCCATGCCGCAGGAACTCGACGTGCAAGCCGACACGCTGGCCATCTACCTGCTGGCGCGCGCCGGCTACAACATCGACAACGCCGCCCGCTTCTGGCAGCGCCTGGCCACGCAAGTGCCGGCCACGGTCGCCAACGGCTACACGGCCCTGCATCCGGGCACCAACTCGCGCATGGCCGCCATCAACCGCGCCGTCATCGACGTGCGCGCGAAGCAGGCGGCGAAGAAACCGCTGAAACCGTAATCAGCGTGACGCCTGGAACAGCAAATGCTGCTTCAGGCGCCAGGGAAGTTCGGGAAGTAGGCGCCCATGACCCAGGTCAGGATGGCGCAGAACACCACCGCCAGGAACAGCACGACAAGCAGCTTGCCGAACTTGGGATTGCCATCGTCTTCCGGTTGATTCTCTAGCGGCATAGCGTCTTTCTGCAGGCTGGGTGAACGCGTAGTATATTCCATAGTTCGCCGCCATCACGCGGCATTCCACCTTCGCGCCCCATGGACAGCATCGACCTTGAAGTTCTGAAAACCAGCGCCGCCTGGCTCGCCGCCGGGCACCGCTGCGAGCTGGTCACCGTCATCAAGACCTGGGGCTCCAGCCCCCGCCCCGTGGGCGCCACGCTGGCCATCTGCGACGATGGCACGGTGGTCGGTTCCGTGTCCGGCGGCTGCATCGAGGATGACCTGATCGACACGGTGCGCGTGCACGGCATCGTGCGCACGCAGCCGGAAATCGTCAGCTACGGCATCAGCGCCGACGAGGCGCACCGTTTCGGCCTGCCCTGCGGCGGCACCATCGAACTGGCCATCGAACCGCTGCATGCGGACAGCCAGGTGGCCGAGCTGCTGGCGCGCCTGGAAGCCCATGAACTGGTGGAGCGCCGCCTGGATTTGCGCAGCGGCGCCGTCACCCTGCGGCGCGCCGCGCCGGGCGCCGCGCTGACCCTGGAAAACGAGGTGCTGACCACGCAGCACGGCCCGCGCTGGCGTCTGCTGATCATCGGCGCCAGCCAGCTGTCGCGCTTCGTGGCGCAAATCGCCACGGCCATGGATTACCACGTCATCGTCTGCGACCCGCGCGAGGAATACCGCGGCGGCTGGAACGTGCCGGGCGTGCCGCTGCTGCACGCCATGCCGGACGACCTTGTGCTGGAGCTGCAGCTCGACAGCCGCAGCGCCGTCGTCGCCCTCACGCACGATCCCAAGCTCGACGACCTGGCCCTGATGGAAGCGCTCAAATCCCCGGCCTTTTACGTCGGCGCCATCGGTTCGCGCGCCAACAACGCCAAACGCCGCGAACGGCTGCTGCAGTTCGACGTCAGCGCCGCGCAGCTGGCGCGCCTGCACGCGCCCATCGGCCTGTACATCGGCAGCAAGACGCCGGCCGAGATCGCCATTTCCATCCTGGCCGAACTGACGGCCGTGAAAAATGGCGTGCCCGAGACGCTGCAGATCCAGCACGCGGCGGCCTTGACGCCGCCCACGCCCGACATCTGCGCGCGCTAGTGCCAGACAGCAAGAAACAGGATGCGTCCCGCATCGCCACCGTGATACTTTCCCTGATTTTCGGACCGCCATGACCCTGCTGCACTGGACCCTCCCCCTGCCCGCCGGCTACCGCCGCGACGACGTCATCGCCTTCCACAGCCGCGATGCGGAAGCCGTGGCCGAACAGGTCACCGCCACGGGCCTGCGCAAGGGCATCCTGCTTGCCGGCGCCGCCGTCGTGCTGGACGTGGCGTTCACGGATGATGCGGCCATCTGCCGCGCCGACATCGATGGCGATGCGGATGCGGGCCTGCGGGAACGGCTGCACGGCGCCCTGCTCAACATCCTCGGCCTGCGCATCGACCCGCAGCCGTTCGCGCAGCTGGCGGCGGGCGACCCGCTGATGGCGCCCCTGGTCCGCGTCAACCCGGGCCTGCGCATCGTGCAATCGGCCAGCCCGTTCGAGGCGCTGACCTGGGCCATCATCGGCCAGCAAATCAACCTGCCATTCGCCATCGCCCTGCGCCGCACGTTCATTCTGCAGGCCGGGCGCCGGCACAGCAGCGGCCTGTGGTGCTACCCCGAGGCGCGCGACGTGGCCCGGCTGGCCGTCGAAGATCTGACTAGCCGCAAATTCTCGCGCGCCAAGGCCGAAACCGTGCTGCGCCTGGCCCGTCTCGTCGACGACGGCGAACTGTCGCTGGAGCTGGACGCATCGGGCGAGGTGGCGGCCATTTCGCAGGCGCTGCTGGCCGTGAAGGGCATCGGCCCGTGGACCGTCAATTACGCGCTGCTGCGCGGCTACGGCTATGCCGATTGCTCGCTGCACGGCGACGTGGCCATCCGCGCCGCCCTGCAAAAGCTGCTCGGCGAAGAGAGCAAGCCGGACATGGCGCGCACGGAGCAGTGGTTGCGCCAGTACGCGCCGCACCGCACCATGGCGGCCGCCCACCTGTGGGCCAGCCTGCACGCGGCGGAAAAAAATAGTTCGCCCGAGCGGGAATAAACGGCGGGCGGCAGGCGTCTATCCCTTGCAAGCCCCCAACAACCTCAAGGAGACCGTCATGCGCTTTACTACTTTTGCCGCCACCGCCCTTTTCACCGCCTTGTCCGCCCCGCTCGCCTTCGCCGCCGACGTCATGCCCGCCAACGGCATGCTGGTCAATGCCAGCGGCATGACCGTGTATGTGTTCGACAAGGATGTCGCCGACAGCGGCAAGAGCGCCTGCAGCGGCGGCTGCCTGGTCGCCTGGCCCGCCGTCATCGCCACCGAAGCGGCACCCGCCGCCCCGTACGGCAGCATCAAGCGCGAAGACAATGGCGCCATGCAGCTGACCTACAAGGGCAAGCCCCTGTACCTGTACAAGGAAGACAAGAAGCCGGGCGACGTGGCCGGCGACAATTTCAAGAACGTGTGGCACATCGTCAAGCCCTGAGCATCCCGGCCCGCCGCCACGATGACCGCATTTGACGACAGCCGCGCGCTGCAAGCCTGCCTGCCGGGTCTGCGCCGCTATGCGCGCGCGCTGGCGGGCGATGTGCACGCGGACGACCTGGTGCAGGATACCGTCGAGCGGGCCTGGCGCAAGCTCGGTCAATGGCAGCGCGGCGGCGAGATGCGTCCGTGGCTATTTTCCATCATGCACAACCTGCATGTGGACCAGTTGCGCCGTCCCGGTCTGGCGCTGCAGGATATCGACGATGACGCCCTGCTGCCCGCGCCGGAGCGGGCGCCGGGGCAGTCGATCGCCATCGGCGAGATGGATGCGGCGCTGGCCCGCCTGCCGCTGGGGCAGCGCGAAGTGATCCTGCTCGTCGCGCTCGAGCAGATGCCGTATGAGCAGGTGGCGGCCACCCTGGACATCCCCGTCGGCACCGTCATGTCGCGCCTGTCGCGGGGACGCGACAAACTGCGCGCCCTGCTCGATGGCCGTCCCGCCAGCGGCAGCGCGCCCACCCTGAAAGTCGTGAAATGAATACGCAAGCCATCAGCGAAGCGCAACTGCATGCCCTGGCCGATGGCGTGCTGCCCGAGGAACAGCGCGCGGCGCTCGAAGCGCACCTGCGCCAGCATCCGGACGATGCCGCCAGGGTGGACGCCTGGCGCGAACAGAACCGGCAATTGCGCGCCCTGTTCGATCCCGTGCTGGACGCAGCCTTGCCGGCAGCCCTGCTGAGCGCCACCGCGCCGCCAGCGCCAGCGGCGAACGGCGCCTGGCAGCGCCACGCCATGCAGGCGGCGGCCGCCATCGTGCTGGTGGTCGCTGGCGGCGCGGGCGGCTGGCTGCTGCGCGGCGGCAGCGACGGCCCGACGGCCAGCGCCAGCGCCTCCGTTTCCCTGGCGCGCAGCGCCGCCATCGCGCACGCCGTCTACACGCCCGAGGTGCGCCACCCGGTGGAAGTGGGCGCGGAACAGGAAGCCCACCTGGTGCAATGGCTGTCGAAACGCCTGGGCACGCAGCTGCGGCCGCCCGTGCTGTCGCCGCTCGGCTACCAGCTGATCGGCGGTCGCCTGCTGCCTGGCGACGGCGACGGCCCCGTGGCGCAATTCATGTACGAGGATGGCGGCGGCAAGCGCCTGACCCTGTATGTGGCGAAGGAGCGGGCCGGCAGGCAGGAAACGGCGTTCCGCTACACGCAGGAAAAGGAACTGAGCGTGTTTTACTGGATCGACGGCCAGCTCGGCTACGCGCTGTCGGCCGGCCTGCCCAAGCAGGAGCTGGGCAAGATCGCCAACGCCGTCTACGCGCAGCTCGAAGCACCTCGCTGAGGCAGGGCTGAGCGCCATCGCCCGTCAGCCTGCTGCACAAGGGACAGGCGCCGCTGCCCTTGAAACTGCGCGCCTTTCCCGCTCGTCACGCCGCGCCTGCGCGCGTCAGCTGGATGTCTGCTGAGCGCGCCTGAATTCCGCATACGCGTCGACCAGCCGCTCCTTCGAATAGCCGCGGTTGAGTCCACTGGGATTGGGCAGTATCCACACGCGCGCGCCGCCGAAGCGCTCCGGCTGTTCGCCCCAGTCCACCTGGCGTTTCCCCGTCATCGCGGCATAGGCGGCCTTGCCGAGGAAGGCGACCCACTCCGGCCGCACCCATGCCAGCTTGTGCAGCAGGCCCGCCGCCGCTTGCGCGAATTCGTCCGTCCCCACCTGGTCCGCGCGGCTTGTGGGACGCCCGACGGCCGCCGTCAACCCCAGCCCGAAAGCGAGCACGCTTCGATCGTCTTGCGGCGCCACCAGGTGCGGCGTGAAGCCGGCCAGGTACACTACCGGCCAGAAGCGGTTGCCGCGGCCGAGAAAATGATGGCCGGCCGCCGCCGCGTCCACACCGGGATTGAGACCGCAAAAAACTACCTGCAAGCCGGGAGCGAGAATATCCGGCAAGCCTTGTGCCGGTGTCATGTGTGCCATGGAAAACTCCGATATCAGAAGCCGCAGTATGCCACCGGCCCCATCTCCTGCAGCGCAGGGCGGCTGGTGCTACCATCCCGTACTGATGAGCTAATCCATTTGGCGGATGGCCGTCACGCGTCCCCGTACCATCCCACTCCGAGGAATAACCATGACGACCCTGACCATCAATGGCAAGCAGCACGACGTTGCCCTGCCTGAAGACACGCCCCTGCTGTGGACCCTGCGCGACGAACTGGGCATGACCGGCACCAAATTCGGCTGCGGCATGGCCCTGTGCGGCGCCTGCACCGTGCACATGGACGGCGAGGCCATCCGCTCCTGCGTGACGCCGATTTCGGCCGCCGCCGGCAAGCGCATCACCACCATCGAAGCCGTGGGCGAGGACCAGGTCGGCCTGACGCTGCAACAGGCGTGGCAGGAACACGGCGTACCGCAATGCGGCTACTGTCAGGCCGGGCAGATCATGTCGGCCACGGCGCTGCTGCACAAGACGCCGAGACCGAACGACCAGCAGATCCGCGAGGCGATGAGCGGCAATATCTGCCGCTGCGGCACCTACACGCGCATCCACGCGGCCATCAAGCAGGCGTCGGCCAGCATCGGCGCGAAAGGAGCGGCCAAATGAGCATCCATGACACTCCTGCCGCACATTCGCCCGCGCGGCGCAGCTGGCTCAAGGCCGCCGGCGCGCTGGCCGGCCTGACCCTGGTGGCGGGTCCTTCCGGCCTCGTGATGGCGGCCGATGCCGTCAAATACGGCGGCGCGCGCATGGCTGGCGGCGTGGTCGACGACGCCCTGGTATTCCTGTCGATCGGCACCGACGGCATCGTCACCATCGTGGTGCACCGCTCCGAAATGGGCCAGGGCATCCGTACCAGCCTGCCCATGGTGGCGGCCGATGAACTGGGCGCCGACTGGGCCCAGGTGCGCGTGCAACAGGCGCCCGCCGACGAGGCGCGCTACGGCAGCCAGGACACGGACGGCTCGCGCAGCATGCGCCACTCGTTCCGCGCCATGCGCCACGTGGGCGCCACCGCGCGCCTGATGCTGGAAACGGCGGCCGCCGTGCGCTGGGACGTGCCCGTCACGGAGGTGAAAGCCGTCAACCACGCGGTCGTGCATGCGGCCAGCGGGCGCACGCTGTCGTTCGGCGCCCTGGCCGAGGAAGCGGCCAGGCTGCCCGTGCCGCCGCGCGCCCGCATCAGCCTGAAAGCGGCCGGCGAGCTGCGCTACATCGGGCAAGCCAGCACGCGCGGCATCGACCTGCACGATATCGTCACGGGCAACACCCACTTCGGCATCGACACGCGCCTCGATGGCATGGCGTATGCGGTCATCGCCAGGCCGCCCGTGTTTGGCGGCAAGCTGAAGAGCGTGGACAAGACGGCGGCCCTGAAAGTGCCGGGCGTGCTGCGCATCGTGGAACTGGCGGGCAGTCCGCCGCCCGCCATGTTCAACCCGCTGGGCGGCGTTGCTGTCATCGCGAAAAATACCTGGGCCGCCATCAAGGGGCGCGAAGCGCTGGTGCTGGAATGGGAAGACGGCCCGAATGGCGTTTACGATTCGCAAGCCTTCCGCGAGACGCTGGAAGCGGCCGTGCGCCAGCCGGCGAAACCGGCGCGCGACCAGGGCAAGACCGTGGCTACCCTGGCCGCCGCCCCCGCCGCGCGCAAGCTCAGTGCTGAATATTACCTGCCCCACCTGGCGCACGCCACCATGGAGCCGCCCGCCGCCACCGTGCGCATCGCCGGCGGCAAGGCGGAAGTGTGGGCCTGCGTGCAGGCGCCGCAGGCGACGCGCAGCAACGTGGCCAAGGCGCTGGGCCTGGCGTTCGACGACGTCACCGTGCACGTGACCCTGCTGGGCGGCGGCTTCGGGCGCAAGTCGAAGCCCGATTTCGCCGTCGAGGCGGCGCTGCTGTCGAAGGCCATGGATGGCGCGCCCGTCAAGCTGACGTGGACGCGCGACGACGACCTGCAGCACGACTACCTGCACACGGTGTCCGTCGAACGGCTGGAAGCGTCGCTGGACGCGAAGGGAATGCCGACGGCCTGGCTGCACCGCACGGCTGCGCCCACCATCAGTTCGACCTTTGCGCTGGACGCGAAGACGCAGTCGGCGTCCGAGCTGGGCATGTCTGCCATCAACGTGCCGTATGCGATTCCCAACATCCGCGTCGAGGTGCCGGAAGTGCCGGCCCACACGCGCATCGGCTGGTTCCGTTCCGTGTCGAACATCCCGCACGCGTTTGCCATCCAGTCGTTCACGGCCGAACTGGCCCATGCGGCAAGGCGCGACCACCGCGACTACCTGCTGGCGCTCCTGGGCCCCGCGCGCAAGATCAACCCGGCCGACCTGTCGGACGGCTGGAACTATGGCGAGGACCCGGCAAAATATCCGGTGGATATAGGCCGCATGCGCCACGTGATCGAGCTGGCGACCGCCAAGGCGGGCTGGGGCCGCAAGCTGCCCAAGGGTCGGGGCCTGGGCCTGGCCGTGTCCTACAGCTTCGTCACCTATGTGGCGGCCGTGATCGAGGTGGAAGTCAACGCGGCCGGCGAAGTCATCGTGCCCAGGGTCGACATCGCCATGGATTGCGGTCCGCAGATCAACCCGGACCGCGTGCGTTCGCAGATCGAGGGCGCCTGCATCATGGGCCTGTCCCTGGCCATGAGCGGCGAGATCAGTTTCAAGAATGGCCGGGTCGAGCAAAGCAATTTCCACGACTACGCCGTGCTGCGCGCCGCCGACGCGCCGCGCGTGATCCACACGCACCTGGTGCCCGGCACGCTGGACATGGAACTGGGCGGCGTGGGCGAACCGGCCACGCCGCCGATTGCCCCGGCCCTGTGCAACGCCATCTTCGCCGCCACGGGCAAGCGCATCCGCGCCCTGCCCGTGGCCATGCAGCTGGCGAAGAAGGCTTAGCCGCTGCGCGCGTGACATAACTGCAGCAGCAGCGCGGCGGCGGCCACCACGGCGGCGCCGGCCGCCAGCAGCCACATGGGCCAGTCCAGCAACAGCAACAGGCCGCCGCTGGCGGCGCCGATGGCGCTGCCCAGGTACAGCGCCGACTCGTTGAGGGCGATGGCCAGGTTGCCATCGCCCTGCGCGGCGCGCACGGCCAGCAGCTGCTGGTTCTGCGGCACTTGCAGGGCCCAGCCGGCCGCCCCCCACAGCACGATCGGCGCCAGCATCAGCCAGGCCGACCACGCCGCCGCCAGCGGCAGCGCGCACAAGGCCAGCGCCAGCAGCAACAGGATGGTTTGCGTCAGCGTCGGCGCCGCCACCTTGTCGGCCCAGTATCCCACCAGCATGCTGCCGGCGATGCCGCCCAGGCCCCAGGCCCACAGGAACGGCGTCACCGGCAGGGCGGCGCCGCCTGTCGACCATGCCAGCAGCGGCGCGACGAAGGTGTACATGCCCAGGCTGGCGATGGCAGCCAGCAGCGACACCAGCAAGATGACCAGCACCTGCCCATCGGCCAGCAAGGCCAGCCTGCGGCGCAGCGCGGTCGCCGGCGCCGCCGGCAAGGCCGGCAGCCTGCACAGCAAGCCGGCCAGCGCCAGCGCGCCGAGGGCGGCGACCAGCCACAGTGCCGCGGCCCAGCCCAGCCGCTCGGCCAGCAACAGGCTCAACGGCACGCCCAGCACCGTGCCGCTGGCCATGCCCCCCATGATCATGCCGATGGCCTTGCCACGCTGCTCCGGCGCGGCAACGGCCGCAGCCGCCGCGATGCCGAGCGCCAGATACACGCCGGACGCGATGCCGGCCAGCGCCCGCAAGGCCAGCAAAGCGCCAAAATCGGGCGCCAGCGCGCTGGCCCCGTTCGCCAGCACGAACACGGCCAGTGCCCACAACAGGCCGGCGCGCTGCGCACGGCCCGGCAGCAGGGCCACGGCCAGCGGCGAACCGAGGCCGTAGGCCAGCGTAAACGCCGTCACCAGCTGCGCAGCCATCGCCATCGAAACGGCAAACGCGCCGGCGATCAGCGGCATCAGGCCCGCCGTCACATACGAAGCCATGCCCAGCGCAAACGCACCGATGGCGATCAGGTGGACGGCGGCGGGCAGCACGGCGGCACGGGATGCAGGCGTCGCGGCGCCAGGGGAAGAATAATCGGACATGGAATGGCCTTCAGGAAGAAAGCAGGCATTCTGGAATACAATATAAACAATTACAATTTAACTGTTTATGCTATTACTGATAGCAACAGGCTCACCGGAAAGACCGTAGCATGCGCACTTTGGCCCGTACCCGCCACGAACTGGCCGCCTATCTGCAGGCGCGGCGCGCGCGCCTGTCGCCCGACGACGTGGGCTTGCCCGGCGGCGGACGGCGCAGGACTCCGGGCTTGCGCCGCGAGGAAGTGGCCGCGCTGGCCGGCGTGGGACTGACCTGGTACACCTGGCTGGAACAGGGGCGCGACATCGGCGTCTCCAGCGCCTTCCTCGACAAGCTGGCTGAAGTGCTCAAACTCGATGCGGCCGAGCGCCGCCACCTGTTCCTGCTGGCGCACGCGCGTCCGCCCGCCGAAGAGGGCAAGACGTTTTGCGTGGTGCCGCCGCTGGTGCGCCGCCTGATGCACGAACTGGCGCATCCGGCGTACGTGCTCAACCTGCGCTGGGACGTGCTGGCGTTTAATGCGGACGCCGACGCCATGTTCGGCTTCGGCGCGCATGCCGCCGCGCGCCGCAATCTGCTGTGGCTGCTGTTTACCGATCCCCTGCTGCGCCAGCGCCTTGTCGGCTGGGAAGAGCAGGCGCCGCTGATGCTGTCGAGCTTTCGCCGCGACTACGCGCGCGCCACGCAGGAAGCGGACATCCATGCGCTGGTCGCGGAACTGGAAAAGGTCTCGCCGGAATTCAAGCTGTGGTGGCGCCGCCATGACGTGCATGCGCCATGCGCGGGCGTGCGCACGCTGCTGGTCGACGGCGAAGAGATCGCCCATGAGCACACCTCGCTGACCATCGATGCGGACCGCCATTTGCGGCTGGTGGTGTATGCGCGCCAGGCCGCGCAGTGAACGGCCGCGCACAACGAAAAAACCGCTGACCCTCTTGCGAGGAATCAGCGGCTTCGAATTGGTTGCGGGGACAGGATTTGAACCTGTGACCTTCGGGTTATGAGCCCGACGAGCTGCCAGACTGCTCCACCCCGCAGGCGAATTATATACCAGATTGTTGCGCAGCGTAAAGGGCGTAAATTGACAATTTCAGTCGCAGCCGGCCTGCCGGAATTTGCCGTCGGATAACAATGAAAAAAGCCGCCGATCTTTTGCAAGAATCAGCGGCTTTCCGGTATTGGTTGCGGGGACAGGATTTGAACCTGTGACCTTCGGGTTATGAGCCCGACGAGCTGCCAGACTGCTCCACCCCGCACTCGAATTATACGGGCAAACTGACGGCTTAGGCAATAGCTATCTCCACTTCGACTGCAATAGAGCCATTTAATTAAAAAAGCCCGGCCAATTGCTGGTTGGAATTGTGTCCGCCCGTCACGCCACGCCACGCGCAATCGGTGTACAGTAAGCGTTACACTAGACATCATCATTATCCTAAGTCCGCCCATGAAATTCTGCTCCGAATGCGCCCATCCCGTCAGCCTGACCATCCCGGAGGGCGACAACCGTCCGCGCTATGTGTGCGCCAACTGCGATGCCATCCATTACCAGAACCCGAAAATGGTGGTCGGCTCCATCCCCGTGTGGGAAGAGGATGGCCAGTTGCAGGTCTTGCTGTGCAAGCGGGCCATCGAGCCGCGCTACGGCTACTGGACGCTGCCGGCCGGCTTCATGGAAAACGACGAGACCACGTCCGATGCGGCCGAGCGCGAAACGGTGGAGGAGGCGGGCGCCAATATCGAACTGGGCCCCCTGTTTTCGCTGCTGAACGTGCAGCGCGTGCATCAGGTCCACCTGTTCTACCTGGCGCGCCTGCGCGACCTCGATTTCGCCCCGGGCATCGAAAGCCTGGAAGTGCAGCTGTTCACGGAAGCGCAGATTCCCTGGGATGACCTGGCCTTCCCCACCATCCGCGCCACCCTGGAGCTGTTCTTCGCCGACAGGGTCAAGATGCGCGAAGGCGGCAGCTATGGTTTCCATACGGGCGACATCACGCGCCCGATGGCGCGCGCCGATGCCGAGTAAGCCCCGTCCAACCGCCACCTGTGACGCCGCATGATCCCCTGGCTCGATATCCACACCCCGTTTCCCGATGTCTCGCGCGCCCTCACCGACGAGGCGCCCGGCCTGCTGGCGGCTGGCGCCGACCTGTCGCCCGCGCGCCTGCTCGACGCCTACCGGCGCGGCATCTTCCCCTGGTTTTCCGAGGGCCAGCCCATCCTCTGGTGGAGCACCGACCCGCGCATGGTGCTGATGACGGACGCCTTCAAGGTCTCCGACAGCCTGGCCAAGGCGCTGCGCAGGGTCGAGCGCAGCGCCGCCACGGACGGACGCTGGCAACTGCGCTTCGACGGCGATTTCGAAGCCGTCATGCGCGCCTGCGCGGCGCCGCGCAAGGATGGCCCGGGCACCTGGATCTCGGACGAAATCATCGCCGGCTACACGGGCTTGCACAAGCTGGGCTACGCGCATTCGTCGGAACTGTGGCTGGACGGGGAACTGGTGGGCGGCGCGTACGGCGTGTCGATCGGGCGCATGTTCTATGGCGAGTCGATGTTCGCCCGCGTGACCGATGGCTCGAAGATCGCGCTGGCGCACCTGGTGCGCTTCCTGCAGGACCGCGGCGTGGCCATGATTGACTGCCAGCAGGAAACAAAACACCTGGCCTCGCTGGGCGCGGCGCCGATTTCACGCGCGCGTTTCCTCGCCCATGTGCGCAGCGCCATTGAAGCAGCGCAAATCACCGACTGGCAATCTGCAACACCGGCATAAAAAAGCTATGATATCTCCACGCAGACTTCCATTGCCGCGGCCAGACCAGACAGGATCAGCATGACGCACCTGAACGAACTACCGTTTGCCACCCTGCAGTTCTACACGACGGCGCCCTACCCGTGCAGCTACCTGGACGACCGCCAGGCCCGCTCGCAGGTGGCCACGCCCTCGCACCTGATCAACAGCGACGTGTATTCGGAACTGGTGCGCAACGGTTTTCGCCGCAGCGGCATTTTTACCTATCGCCCGTATTGCGACGGCTGCCAGGCCTGCATTCCCGTGCGCGTCGTGGCGCAGGAATTCGCGCCCAACCGCAACCAGCGCCGTGCCTGGAACCGGCATGCCGACCTGCGGGCCGGCGTCGCCACCCTGTCCTTCCTCGACGAACACTACGAGCTGTATTTGCGCTACCAGAGCACGCGCCACGCGGGCGGCGGCATGGACCAGGACAGCCGCGACCAGTACGCGCAATTCCTGCTGCAAAGCCGGGTCAACACGCGCCTGGTGGAATTCCGCGAGCCGGACGGCACGCTGCGCATGGTCAGCATCATCGACGTGCTGGCCGATGGCCTGTCGTCCGTGTACACCTTCTTCGACCCGGACGTGGCGGGCGCCTCGTACGGCACCTACAACGTGCTGTGGCAGATCGCCCAGGCGCGGGAACTGGGCCTGCCGTATGTCTACCTGGGCTACTGGATAGAGCAAAGCCCGAAGATGGCCTACAAGATCAATTTCAAGCCCCTGGAAGCACGCATCAAGGGGCAGTGGATAGTGATGTAAAACCTGGGATTATTGGGTAGGTCGGATTAGCGCGCAAGCGCGCAATCCGACACTGCGATGCCAACAATGGTGTCGGATTACGGCGCTTCGCCCCTAAGCCGACCTACTTGCTCTTGTCCGGAAACGCCGGACGCGCAGGCCGTGTCGGCGGATTTTTCGCCAGTTCGGCCTGGATCACCTCGATGGCCTTTTCCAGCTGCGGATCGCGCCCGGCGATGACGTCGGCCGGCGTTTGCTCGACTTCGATGTCGGGCGGCACGCCCTCGTTTTCCACGCCCCAGCCGTTTTCGCGCGTCCAGAAGGCCAGGTTCGGCGCCGTGATGAAGCCGCCATCCATCAGCACGGGAAAGCCGAGGACGCCCACCAGGCCGCCCCACGTGGCCTTGCCGATCAGCGGACCCATGTTATTTTTGCGGAACATCCACGGCAGCAGGTCGCCGCCCGAGCCGGCCGTTTCGTCGATCAGCATGGCGCGCGGGCCCTGGATCGAGGCCGATGGCGTCTTCATGTCGGCGCCATAGCGCATGGTCCACCAGGCGATTTCCTTCTTCTGCAGGATCTCGATATAGTAATCGGCCACGCTGCCGCCGCCATTGAAACGCTCGTCGACGATGATGGCCTGCTTGTCCGCCTGCGGGAAGAAATAGCGCTTGAAGTAGGTGTGGCCCAGCCCCGCCGTATTCGGCACGTACACATACGCCACCCTGCCGCCGGTGGCCGCATTGACCTTGCGCATATTGCCTTCGATCCAGTCGCGGTTGCGCAAGGCATCCTCGGTCGGCACGGGCACCACGGTAATCGTGCGCGCGCCCTTGCCGTCGGCCGACGGCCCCACGGTGAGGTCGATGGCCTTGCCGGCCGTATTCTCGAAGGCGCTGTACAAATTGGTGGGCGGCGCCAGCGGGCGGCTGTCGACGGCCAGCAGGTACTCGCCCGCCTTCACGTTCAGGCCAGGCTCCGTCAGCGGCGCGCGCAGGGCCGGATTCCAGTTCAAGCCGCCATACACCTTCTTGAAGCGGTAACGGCCATCGCTGACTTCGTAATCGGCGCCCAGGAGCCCGCCCGGCACCTTCTTCGCCTCCAGAAAATCGTCGCCGCCGCCGCCGCGGTGGTGGCCCACGGCCAGTTCGCTGCACATCCACTGGATCAATCGATTCAGGTCGGCACGGCTGGACAGCTCGGGCAGGAAGACAGCGTACTTGTCGCGCATGGCCTTCCAGTCCACGCCATGCATGCCCGGATCATAGAAATAGTCGCGGTTGATGCGCCACACCTCGTTGAAGATCTGCGTCCACTCGGCGCGCGGATCGGCCCTCACCTCGATGGCGTCGACCTTGATCTTGCCCTCGCCCGGCGCCAGCAGCTTGCCCGTGGCCGAACCCATGGCCCAGTTTTCCTTCTGGCGGTACAGCAGCTTCTTGCCGTCGGCCGAGACTTCGAAATCGTCCGCCTCGGCCACCACGGTTTCCGCCTTGCGCTCCTTCAAATCGAAGCGCTGCACGGTCTTCTTGCCGTCGCTTTCGCGCAGCAGGAAGATCTGCCCGGCGGCGCCCGCGGCCAGGCTGGAGAACTGCGCGGCCGGCAGCGGCAAGTCGACGATGCGCGTGGCGATGCCGTCGAAATCGATGTGGATGGGCGCCACGGGCGCCACCGTCACCTTCGGGTCGTCGCGGCCCGTCTTCGGATCGATTTTCGGCTCGCTCTTCGCTTCCGCCTCGTCTTTCGCCGTATCCTTCTTGCTCTCCGCACTGGCCGCCTTTTCCTCGTCGCTTTCCTTGATCAAGGGCGACGGCAAGTCGCGCCGCAGCACGGCCATCCACACCGTGCGCGTCACGAGGTTGTCTTCGTTCTGCTGCGAGAACCAGTTGTTGCTGGGGCCCGCATTCGTCGAGGCGAAGAAGTACAGGTACTTGCCGCTCTTGTCGAACACGGGTTCGGCCACGTCGGACAGGCCATCCGTGACGGGCATGGACTTGTTCTGCTCGACGGAATAGATGTAGGCGCTGCGCGTGTAGGTGGGCGAATTGAGCGTGTAGGCCAGCCAGCGCGAATCGGGCGCCCACGAGGCGCGCATGCTCTTGTCGACGCCATACATCGGTTCCGTGGCGATCTTCTGCACCTTGCCCGTGCCGACATCGATCACGTACATGCTCCAGCCATTGTCGGCAAACGCGATCTTCCTGCTGTCGGGCGACCAGACGGCGTTGTCATAGAAGCCGCTGCCATTGAGCTTGAACTTGCGCACCGCGCCCTTGCCGTCCTGCGCGCGCACATGCAGCTCGTATTCGCCCGACTCGTCCGAGAAATACGCGACCGAGCGGCCATCGGGCGACCAGATCGGCGTGCGCTCGTTCGCGCCGGCCGTCTGCGTCAGGTTACGCACGTCGCCCTTGTCGGCGGGGATGGTGACGATCTCGCCCCGGTATTCGAAGGCGACGCGCGCGCCCGACGGCGAAATCGAGGCGTCGCGGATGTATTTCGCATTCTTGACCCAGCGCGGGCGCGTCTGCCCCAGGTCGCTGGCCACGCCGATGGCGAGCTTTTGCGCCTGGCCGCTGGCGATATCGAACGAGTGCAGATAGCCGGCCTGCTCGTAGACGATCTTGCCGTTCGCGGCCGACGCGTTGAGCACGGGGAAATCCGCGTGCCGCGTCAGCTGGCGCACGGTTTTCGTCTTCACGTCGTAGGCAAACAGGTTGAATTCGCCGTTGCGGTCGGAGCGGAAGTACACGGTGTCGCCTACCCACATCGGGTCGACGTCGTTCGAGCGCGTGGCGGGCTGGGGGATTTTTTCGATGGATTTATCGGCGGAGGAAAACAGCCACAGCCAGGAATTGGTGCCGCCCCGGTAGCGCTTCCACTGCTTGAACGCGGGCGCCAGGGGGTTGTAGGCGATGCGCGTGCCATCGGGCGAATACGTGGCGCGCGAGGCGTTGGGAATTTCCACCTGGGTTTCCACGCCGCCCGCGACAGGTACTGTGAACAGCTTCTGGAAGCGGTTGTTGAAGGCGGCGCGGGGCGAGGTAAACATCACGGCCTTGCCATCGGGCGTGAACGCCTGCGCCAGGTCGGCGCCCGGGTGGAAGGTCAGGCGGCGCGGCACGCCGCCGGCCGCCGCGATCACGTACACGTCGACATTGCCATCGATATTGGCGCTATACGCGATCAGGCTGCCATCGGGCGAAAACACGGGATTGGACTTGTCGCCCAGGTCGGACGTCAGGCGCCGCGCGCCGCCGCCGTCGAGGTTGGACAGCCACAGGTCGCCCGCATAGATGAAGGCGATATGGCGGCTGGAGACGGCCGGTTCGCTCAGCATGCGGGTGTCTTGCGTATTGGGCAGGGCCAGGGCCGGGTGACTCAGCAACAGTGCGCTGGCGGCCGCGATGGCGCTCAGGATGCGTGTCTTTTTCAATCGATGTCTCGCTTATAAGGTAAGTGAACAGGGAAGAAACAGGAAAGTCCAGGGTCGCAATGCGAATTGGCAATGAATCAATATTGCATTAGACCAAAAAGAACTATACACCCGGCAGCCGTGTGGAACACGGTAAAATACGGCAAATTACACAGCGCGCCGCCAGCCTCTCCCGGCGGCCTGCGCACCACCCTAAAAGCGCCCCATGTCCGAAAAATTCCTGTACTCCCTCGCTCGCCCGCTGCTGTTCTCGATGGATGCCGAAGCGGCCCACCATCTCACCCTGCCTGCCCTGAAACGCGCCAGCGCGCTGGGCCTGACGAAGCTGGCCGGCAAGCCGGCCCTTGACCCGCGCACGGTGATGGGCATCACCTTCCCGAACCCGGTCGGCCTGGCCGCCGGCCTGGACAAGGATGGCGCCTATATCGACGCGCTGGCCGACCTGGGCTTCGGCTCGATCGAAGTGGGCACCGTCACGCCGCGCGCGCAGGCGGGCAATCCGAAACCGCGCATGTTCCGCCTGCCGCAGGCGCAGGGCATCATCAACCGCATGGGCTTTAACAATGGCGGCGTCGATGCGTTTGTCGCCAATGTGCAGGCGTCGAAGTTTTACCAGGAACGCACCGGCGTGCTGGGCCTGAACATCGGCAAGAACGCCGACACGCCGATCGAACGGGCGGCCGACGACTACCTGCTGTGCCTGGAAAAAGTCTACCCGTATGCCAGCTATGTGACGGTGAACATCTCGTCGCCGAACACGAAAAACCTGCGCCAGCTGCAGGGCGCGTCCGAACTCGACGCCCTGCTGTCGCAGCTCAAGGAAGCCCAGGCGCGCCTGGCCGACCAGCACAAGCGCTACGTGCCGCTGGCCCTGAAAATCGCGCCGGACATGGATGGCGAGCAGGTAAAAAGCATCGCCGAGTCGCTCACGCGCCACAAGATCGACGGCGTCATCGCCACCAACACCACCCTGTCGCGCAGCGCCGTGGAAGGCATGCCGCATGGCGCGGAAGCGGGCGGCCTGTCGGGTGCGCCCGTGTTTGAACTGTCGAACAACGTGATCCGCCTGCTGAAGGCGGAACTGGGCGACGCCCTGCCCATCATCGGCGTGGGCGGCATCATGCAGGGCAGCGACGCCGTGGCCAAGATCGAGGCGGGCGCGCAGCTGGTGCAGCTGTACAGCGGCCTGATTTACGCCGGCCCCGCGCTGATCAAGGATTGCGCGCGCGCGCTGCGCGGCAAGCAGGCCCGCTAAGGCAAGGTCATGGAAAAGATCAAGCTGGGCACGAGCAGCCTGGAAGTAAGCCGGATCTGCCTGGGCACGATGACGTTCGGCGAGCAAAACAGCGAAGCGGAAGCGCACAGCCAGCTCGATTACGCGCTCGAGCGTGGCATCAACTTCATCGACACGGCGGAAATGTATCCGGTGATGGCCAGCGCGCAGACGCAGGGCAGCACCGAGCGCCATATCGGCAGCTGGCTGAAGAAAAGCGGCAAGCGCGGGCAGATCGTCCTGGCCAGCAAGGTGGCGGGACCGAACTCGCGCATGCACTGGATACGCAAGGGCAAGACCGACCACGACGCGGTGAATATCCGCGCCGCCGTCGAAGACAGCTTGCGCCGCTTGCAGACGGAGCACATCGACCTGTATCAATTGCACTGGCCCAGCCGCAACCTGCCCATCTTCGGCGCCAGCGTGTACAACCCGCGCAAGGAGCACGCCTCGGTCGCCATCGACGAGACGCTGGCCGTGCTGGGCAAGCTGGTCGAGGAAGGCAAGATCGGCCACATCGGCGTGTCGAACGAATCGTCGTGGGGCGTGTGCGAATACATCAAGCAGGCCGAACTGAAAGGCTTGCCGCGCATCGTTTCGATCCAGAACCTGTACAACCTGACGGCGCGCCATTTCGAGACGAGCCTGCTCGATGAAACCTGCCACCGGGAAAATGTCGGCTTGCTCGCCTACAGCCCGCTGGCGTTCGGCCAGCTGACGGCGAAATACCTCGACGATCCGCAGGCACGCGGACGCCTGACGATTTTCCCCGCCGGCTGGAGCCCCCGCTACATCCGTCCCGCCACCATCGAAGCGGCCCGGCAGTATGCGGCGCTGGCGCGCGCCAACGGCATGACGCCGGCGCAGCTGGCCCTGGCCTGGTGCTACTCGCGCTGGTTCGTGGCCTCGACCATCATCGGCGCCACCAGCGTCGAACAGCTGCGGCAGAATATCGACGCGTATCAAGTCACGCTGGCGCCGGAACTGGTGGCGGCCGTCGACGCCATCCACGCCAGCCTGCCCAATCCGGGGCAGTAAGCGCCATACCGTCTGGCGCCGCCGCACAGCGTCGCGCCAGACGCCCCACTCCCATCGCAGATAGTCGTATTTACGCAACAGCTGGCAATTTACTGCTGTGCAGCATTGCAGCCTTGCCATGCCCGGTCGTATGCTGGAAATGAGTCCATATGCGCTACCCGCGTCACTTGGGTGCATATCAGACATTTATTGCATATCGATAGACAGAACTATTCGTAAGCACGCCAAGTGCCCGCTGCTAAGCTGTTTTCGTCATCGGACCGCCATGGTCCGCGCATACACTAACCGAAGAGATATTGTCGATGAGTTCAAGCACCGCCCGCTCCCAGCTTCCCGCCCTTCCCGTAAAAACCGTCCTTGCCGCCAGCCTGATCGCCTGCTTCAGCCTGCCGATGCAGGCGCAAGCGCAGCAAGAGCTGCCGGCCGATGGCGAACTGCAGTCGGTGGTCGTCACCGGCACCTTCGCCAAGAACCGCCGCACCATCGACTCCGAATCGCCGATCGACATCCTGACCTCGCGCGACCTGCAAAGCACGGGTTCCAGCGAACTGGCTACCGTGCTGGCGCGCCTGCTGCCGTCGCTGAACTTTGCCCGCGCCACGGGCGCCGACGCCAGCGACGCCGTGCGCCCGGCCCAGCTGCGCGGCCTGTCGCCCGACCAGACTCTCGTGCTGGTCAATGGCAAGCGCCGCTACACCTCGGCCGTCGTCAACGTCAACGGTTCGCTGGGCCGCGGTTCGGCGCCCGTCGACCTGAATGCCATCCCGCTGGCCGCCATCGACCACGTGGAAGTGCTGCGCGATGGCGCGGCGGCCCAGTACGGCTCCGACGCGATTGCCGGCGTGATCAACATCATCCTGAAAAAAGGCGCGGCCGGCGGCGATGTCGAAGTGGGCTATGGCCAGACGCAGGAACGCGACGGCAAGCAAAAGAGCATCAAGGGTTCGGCCGGCTTCAAGCTGGGCGACGACGGCTGGGTGCGCGTCTCGGCGGAAGTGGCCGAGCGCGACCCGACCAACCGCGCCGGCGCCGACTTCCGCAACCCGCTGGAACCGCGCTACGGCAAGGTCAACCAACGCTATGGCGACCCGGAAAGCAAGCCGGCCACCGTCTTCATCAACAGCGAATACCGCATCAACGACAATCTGGACTGGTATGCCTTCGGCAACTATGGCAAGCGCGACACCTCGGCCGCCGCCACCTGGCGCACGGCCTTGATCCAGGACCCCGTGACCAAGGTCTACTCGCAGCGCACGCCGATCTATCCGGAAGGTTTTTTGCCGCTGCAAAACAGCACCCTGACCGACCAGTCGCTGGTGACGGGCTTGCGCGGTGAAGCCGCCGGCTGGCGCTGGGATGCCAGCCTCAATTATGGCAGCAACAAATTCGAGCTGGACCTGGACAACACGGTCAACCAGTCGCTGGGCGCGGCCAGCCCCACGCATTTCTATGCCGGCTCGCTGAAGAATGAACAGACGGTATTCAACCTGGACGCGGCGCGCGAATTCCCCGTCGCCTTCTTTTCCGGCCCGCTGACGGTGGCCGTGGGCGCCGAAGCGCGCCATGAAAAATACAGCATCGGCGCCGGCGACGAAGCTTCCTACATCACCGTCGTTACCAATCCCGCTACAGCAGGCGGCGCGCAAGGCTTTTCCGGCTTCCGCCCGGCCAACGCGGGCAGCCATTCGCGCCACAACGAATCGATCTATGTGAACCTGGAAGCGGAAGCGACGAAAAAACTGTCGGGCGGCGTGGCCCTGCGCCATGAGCGCTACAGCGATTTCGGCAGCACCACCTCGGCCAAGGGTTCCGCCCGCTATGCGTTCACGGACGCGCTGTCCCTGCGCGGCACGGTGTCGAGCGGCTTCCGCGCGCCGTCGCTGGCGCAGCAGTACTACACCATCACCACCACCAACTTCCAGGTCATCAACGGCAACAACACGGCCATTGAAACGGGCACCTTCGCCGTCAATACGCCGCAGGCGCGCGCCCTCGGCGCACAGGACCTGAAGCCGGAGAAGGCCCGCAACTACAGCCTGGGCCTGCAGTTCCAGCCTAGCCGCAACTTCACCACCTCGATCGACGCCTATCGCATCGACATCGACAACCGCATCCTGTTCTCGGCCAATCTGGCGCTGAATGACAAGCTGAAGGCCCAGCTGGCAAACCAGGGCTCGACCGTGGGCGCGGCGCGCTACTTCACCAACGCCGTCGACACGCGCACCGAAGGCGTGGACATCGTCAGCACCTACCGCATCGACCTGCAGGACAAGGATCGCCTGGACTTTACCGTGGCCTACAACCACAACAAGAGCACGGTACAGAAAATCGCCGACAATCCGGCCATCCTGACGGCCAACAATTTGAAGCTGATCGACCGCCAGAGCATCGACCGCATTACGGTGGCGTCGCCGAAGGACAAGTTCAGCCTGGCCGCCGACTACGCCTTCGGCATCTGGAATGCGCATGGCGTGGTGACGCGCTACGGCAGCTTCACGGTGCCGCAGAACGATATCAAGCTGGACCAGACGTATGATCCGCAATGGGTGCTGGACGTGTCCGGCTCCGTAAAGCTGGACAAGCACTGGCGCCTGGTGGCCGGCATCGACAACGTCACCAACCGCTATCCGGCGCAGGTGACGAGCGCGGGCAACCTGAACGTCAACGGCACGCAGCCATACAGCATCTTCGCGCCGAACGGCTTCAATGGCCGCTACTACTACGCCAAGGCCGGCTACAGCTGGTAAGCGGCAAACCGCCCCAACAGGCAAAAAGCCCGGAACGCATGGCGTTTCCGGGCTTTTTTTTCATGCATGGCGCCAGCGGCGCATCGGACTTAGCCGCGGCGGCGGCGCGCCATGAAGCCCAGCAGGCCCAGGCCCATCACCAGCATGCCGTAGGTGGCCGGTTCCGGCACGGCCGACACCGAGCTGTAGGCGCGGAAGTTGCTGATGCCACGTGGCAAGTTACCGATACTGAACAGCGTATTCGCGGCCACCGGGCTGTCCCAGTGGAACAGCAATTCGCCACGGCCGTAATGGATGGCCAGGTAGTCGAAGCTGGAATTGACGGAGAAGGAACCGGACTTGCCACTGTTCAAGTCGCCTTGGGTGGCCAGCACGAGCGAACCGGTGCCGCTCGACGGCAAGCCGAACTGCGTATTGAGCAAGGACTTGATCGCGGCCGCGCTTTGCGCGCCGGGCGGGTTGGCGCCGTCATACACCCATACGCTGGCGGCCGCGACAGGGCCGTAGGTGACGGTATTGCCACCCACCGTAAAGCCGCCTTTGGCAGGGTTGCTGATCTCGACCCAGCTGGCGGCGCTGGCCAGCGGCGCCACGAAGGCCGACACGCTGAGGCACAGTCCCAGTACTGCATGTTTCGTCATATTCATATATTTCCCCTAGCCATTATTTCAATATTGCAACTTAATTATATTTTTTATCACTTCCTTGCGATAGGACAAAAGATATCACTGAGGAAATCAAAATGCAATTAAAGAAACATATTTTGCCATTGGCATTTTTAATCGAACCCAGCCGTTTATCCGCTGGGCCGGCTATCGCAGGGGCATGGCGCCATGGCTTGCCGCACGGCTGTTGCAGATCCACCCGTGACGATACGGAAAAACTACAACTCCAGATTGGTATCGGGATCGCCGCCCTGGCGGTGTGCGCCGTCGAGCAGCGCCAGCGCCGCCAGGTCATCGGCGTCGAGGGCAAAATCGAAGATCGCCAGGTTTTGCCGCATGCGCACCGGGTCCTGCGACTTTGGAATCGCCACCAGGCCGTGCTGCACATGCCAGCGCAACAGGATTTGCGCGGCCGAACGGCCATGTTTCTGCGCCAGGCGCACCACGGTGGCGTCCTGCAGCAGGGCGCCGCGTCCCAGCGGGCTCCACGACTCGATGACGATGCCTTGCGCCGCATGCCAGGCCCGCAGCGCCGCCTGGCTAAAATCCGGGTGCAGCTCGACCTGGTTGACGGCAGGCAACACCCCCGTCTCCGCCCGCAGGCGCTCGATATGGGCGGGCTGGAAATTCGATACGCCGATCGAGCGGATGCGCCCTTCCCCGCGCAAGCGCACGAAGGCGCGCCAGGTGTCCACGTACAGCTCGCGCATGGGCAGCGGCCAGTGGATCAGGTACAGGTCGAGGTAATCGGTGCCCAGGGCGGCCAGCGTGGCGTCGAATGCGCGCAGGGTGCTGTCGTAACCGTGCTCGCTGCCGCGCAGCTTGCTGGTGATGCAGACCTCGGCGCGCGGCACGCCGCTGGCGGCGATGCCGCGTCCCACGCCCGTTTCATTGCCGTAGCGGGCCGCCGTGTCGAGCATGCGGTAGCCGCATGCGAGCGCCGCCTGCACGGCCGTCTCAGCTTGTGCATCGTCGAGCGGCCAGGTGCCAAAGCCGATCTGCGCGATGCGCCGGCCATCGTTGAGGAGTAAATGGGGTATCGTTGCGTCAGTCATGCCTGTCCTTGGTGTGAGAGAGGGAAAGAACATGATACGGCCTGCGCGCGCGGCGTGCTTTCAGGCGTGCAATCGGCTACCATGGGCTTTACTCTTCTTGACGACGGAGCACCATGCCCAGCTGGCACCTGGCCGACGCCGCCGAACTGGCCGCGCGCCACCCCTATACCTTCTATAAATCGCCACCCGAGGCCATAGCCCAGGTGCGCCCCGGCGAGGTGGTCAAGCTGATCTTCGCCTTCCACAGCGACGCTCCGCAGGCACCGGGCGCCGAGCGCATGTGGGTGCTGGTCGATACGGTGAAAGCCAACGGCCACTTCACGGGCAAGCTCGACAACATGCCCGGCTACATCGCCGATTTGCAGGCAAAAGACACGGTCGCCTTCGAAGCGCGCCATATCATCAACACGCAGCATGACGATGACGACAACCTCGTCAACCGCTATGCGGGCCTGTGCTTCGTCACGAAAAGAGTACTGGAAGACGGCGCGCCCGTCGGCTACCTGTACCGCGAGGAACCGGACAATGCCGACGACAGCGGCTGGCGCTTCACGGCCAACGACGAGAGCGACGACTACATCAACGACAGCGCCAACGTGGCCCTCGTGTCGCTGGGCGCCGTGCTCGGCGTGGATGACCGTTTTATTGCGCTGCTGGACTCTCCCACCGGCACGGCCTATGCCTTCGACCGCAACACGCAGCAATTCATGGCGGTGGACGAATGAAAACAGATGAACTGAAGGAGCTGTGCGCGGCCCTGCCCGGCGCACAAGCCGTGCTGTACGGCCCGCCGTCGAACATCCTCGTGTATGCAGTGAGCGGCAAGAAATTTGCCTATTTTAAGACCAGCATGCCCGAGCAGTGGCGCTTCAGCCTGCGCGCCAGCGCCGGGCGATTCATCGAACTGACGGACATGCCCGGCGTCAAGCCGGCGCGCTACATGGGCCGCTTTCACTGGGTGACGATCGTTGATGTAGCGCAATTCCCTGCCGATTACCTGGCGGAACTGGTGCAGGACAGCTACGCACGCGCCGTGGCCGGCCTGACGCGCGCGCAGCGGGCCGCGCTGGATTAAAGCGACTCTTCGCCCGCCATGGCACGGTCAATGTCTTCGCGCGTCAGGTCCGGCGCCAGCTGCAAAATGAATTCGTAGGCATAGGCGCGCAGGTAGGCGCCGCGGCGCACGGCCAGGCGCGTCGTGTTGGTGGCAAACAGATGCGACGCTTCCACGGCGCGCAAGCCCTTGTCGCGGCCATGGTCGAAAGCCATCGAGGCCACGATGCCCACGCCCAGGCCCAGCGCCACGTATTGCTTGATGACGTCGGAATCCATGGCCGTCAGGATGATGTCGGTGGCCACGCCCGCCTTGGCAAACGCATCGTCGATATGGCCGCGTCCCGTGAACCCCTTGTCGTAGGTAATCAACGGGTATTTCGCCAGGTCTTCCAGGCGGATCGGCGTGTGTTCGAGCAGCGGGTGGCCGTCCGGCACGACGATCAGATGGCTCCAGCGGTAGCACGGGAACGACACGAGGTCAGGAAACTGGCTCAAGCCTTCCGTGGCGATGCCGATATCGGTCTTGCCCGACAACACCCATTCCGCGATATGTTCAGGCGCACTTTGTTGTAGCGCAATACGCACCTCGGGATAGGCGGCGCGGAAGCTTTGCACCACCTTCGGCAGCGCATAGCGGGCTTGCGTGTGCGTGGCCGCCACGGACAGGGTGCCGCTGGTCTGGCCGCTGTACTCGAGGCTGGCCTGCTGCAGGTTTTCCGCCTCGATCAAGAGGCGGTCGACGATTTTGAGGATGCCCTTGCCCGGTTCCGTCAAGCCCGTCAAGCGCTTGCCGTTGCGTTCAAAAATGACCACGCCCAGCTCGTCCTCGAGTTCGCGGATTTGCCGGCTCACGCCCGGCTGCGACGTGAACAGGGCGTTGGCCACTTCCGTCAGGTTATAGCCGCGGCGGGCCGCTTCGCGGATCGAGCGCAATTGTTGAAAATTCATGGTGTTCCAGCCTTTAGGTTCTTGTCGGTTCAACGAACACATGCAATCGTTTCGGGCGCACGACCAGGGTCTCGCCTTCCTTCAGCTGCAGGTGGGTGAAGCGCTCGTTCGACATCACCGCCTCGATCAGCTCGCTGTTATCGACGCGCTGCAAGTCCAGCTGGGCCAGCGGGCCGATCGCATGCGCGCGGCTCAGCTTGACCACGATGCCTTCCGCGCCTTGCGTGTAGCGGTCGATCTCCAGGTCGTGCGGCCGCACATAGGCCGTGCCCTTGCTGTCGCTCACGCCCGCATAGTCGGGCACTTCGAAGCTGGCGTCGCCCGTGGCCATCACGCCGTCATGCACGCGGCCATGGAACAGGTTGACGTTGCCGAGGAAACCGTAGACAAACGGCGAAGCCGGGTGGTTGTAGACTTGCTCGGGGGAACCCAGTTGCTCGACCGTGCCCTTGTTCATCAGCACCACCTGGTCGGCCACTTCCAGCGCTTCTTCCTGGTCATGCGTGACGAAAATGCTGGTGACGTGCAAGTCGTCGTGCAGGCGGCGCAGCCAGCGGCGCAATTCCTTGCGCACCTTGGCATCCAATGCGCCGAACGGCTCGTCGAGCAGCAGCACGCGCGGTTCGACGGCCAGCGCGCGCGCCAGGGCGATGCGCTGGCGTTGCCCGCCCGACAGCTGCGGCGGATAGCGGTCGGCCAGCCAGTCCAGCTGCACCAGCTCCAGCAAATCCTTGACCTTGCGGCGGATCTGGTCTTCCGACGGGCGCTCGCTGCGCGACTTCACGCGCAAGCCGAAGGCCACGTTTTCAAAGACCGTCATGTGCTTGAACAGCGCGTAATGCTGGAACACGAAACCGACCTGGCGCTCGCGCACGTGGCGGTTCGATGCATCTTCCGCGTCCAGCAGCACCTGGCCGCTGTCCGGATGTTCCAGGCCAGCAATAATGCGCAGCAAGGTTGTTTTACCGCAACCCGACGGGCCCAGCAGGGCCGTCAATTCGCCGGCGGGAAAGTCCAGCGAGATATTGTCGAGGGCGACGAAATCGCCGAAACGCTTGTTGATGTTTTTAACTGCGATGGTCATATCAGTGCTCCGTGGAACGTAAGGCGGAATCGTCGGCGTCGCTCTCGTTCAAACGCCACTCAATGAAGGCTTTCAGGGCCAGGGTCACCAGGGCCAGCAAGGCCAGCAGCGAGGCGACGGCAAACGCGGCGGCGAAGTTGTACTCGTTGTACAGAATCTCCACCTGCAGGGGCATGGTGTTGGTTTCGCCGCGGATATGGCCGGACACGACCGATACGGCGCCGAACTCGCCCATGGCGCGGGCGTTACACAGGATCACGCCGTACAGCAAGCCCCACTTGATATTCGGCAAAGTCACGCGGCGGAAAGTATTCCAGCCCGAGGCACCCAGCACGATGGCCGCTTCTTCCTCTTCGCTGCCCTGCGACTGCATCAGCGGGATCAGTTCGCGCGCGACGAACGGGAAGGTAATAAAGATGGTGGCCAGCACGATGCCGGGCACGGCGAACAGAATCTTGATGTCGTGCGCCTGCAGCCACGGACCGAACCAGCCCTGGGCGCCAAACATCAGCACATAGATCAGGCCGGAAATCACGGGCGAGACGGAAAACGGCAAGTCGATCAGGGTCAGCAGGATGCTCTTGCCGCGGAACTCGAACTTGGCGATGCACCAGGATGCGGCCACGCCGAAGACCAGGTTCAGTGGTACGGCGATGGCGGCCGTGATCAGGGTCAATTTAATGGCGGAAATCGCGTCCGGATCGATGATGGCCGCGACATACGCTTCCCAGCCCTTCTTGAACGCTTCCGCAAACACGGCCACCAGGGGCACGATCAGGAAGGCCGTCAGGAACAGCAGGGCAATGGTGATCAGTACCGTGCGCACCCACAGCGGTTCGAGCACGACGGGGCCGATGTTCGGTTCGATGCGTCGCGTTTTCGGCAACACATCTTCCGCGCCGGCGACGGCAGTAATATTCGTACTCATGTTTTCTTCGCCTTTCCGCGCGTCCATGCTTGCAGCAGGTTAATCGTCAACAACAGCAGGAAGGACACCACCAGCATCACCACGGCAATGGCCGTGGCGCCCGCATAATCGTATTGCTCCAGCTTGGTAATAATGAACAGCGGCGTGATTTCCGACACCATCGGCATGTTGCCGGCAATAAAGATCACGGAACCGTACTCGCCCGTGGCGCGGGCAAAGGCCAGCGCAAAGCCCGTCAGCAGCGAGGGCAGGATGGTGGGGAAGATGACGCGGATAAAGGTTTGCAGCGAATTGGCGCCCAGGCTGGCGGCCGCCTCTTCCAGTTCCTTTTCCGCGTCTTCCAGCACCGGTTGCACGGTGCGCACGACAAACGGCAAGCCGATGAAGGTCAGCGCCACCACCACGCCCAGCGGCGTGAACGCCACCTTGATGCCCAGCACGCCTTCGATGAACTGGCCGAACCAGCCGTTCGACGAGTACAGGGCCGTCAGCGTGATGCCGGCCACGGCCGTCGGCAGGGCGAACGGCAAGTCGACCAGCGCGTCGATGATGCGCTTGCCGGGAAATTTGTAGCGCACCAGCACCCAGGCCAGGATGCCGCCAAACACCACGTTCAGGAAGGCGGCGATCAGTGAAGCGCCGAACGTCAGCCGGTACGACGCCATCACGCGCTCGGACGTGACGGCGCTGAAGAAGGCGTCCCATGTCATGGTGAAGGTTTTCAGGAACACCGACGACAGCGGAATGAGGACGATCAAGGCCAGGTAAAAGAGCGTGAAGCCCAGTGACAGCTTAAACCCCGGCATGACTCGAAACGGCGCGCCGCGCGCCTTGACCGGCGCGGGCGATGCTGATGCTGCAGACATAAAGACTCCTTCTTATTACATTTTCGAGTAACAGGGTGCAATATTCACATGCAATCGTTATAAAAAGAACTAACCATTTCTCATTTGCTTAGATGGATTTTGCATACTTGCCCAGCGAATCGTTGGGCGAAAAAAAACGCACCGGCGAGGTGCGTTTTTATGGAGTGCCGAATAAAACGTTCAGGGCCAGGCGCGTTGCCGAACACAGTACGAGGGTACGGCGAGGCAATGCAACAACGCCATGGACGTTTTTTCGCTGCCCTTACTTGTTCGGTTGCGGCGTGAGACGCAGGTAGGGCTTGGCCGCCGTAAAGCCCTTCGGATATTTCTGCTTGATCACGTCCGGGTCTTGCACGGTCAAGGGAATGATGACGTCGTCGCCATCCTTCCAGTTACCGGGCGTGGCCACCGTATAGCCGTCCGTCAATTGCAGGGCGTCGATGACGCGCAGGATTTCATTGAAGTTGCGGCCCGTGCTCAGCGGATACGTGAGGATCAGCCGTACTTTCTTGTTCGGGTCGATGATGAACACGGAACGCACGGTGGCCGTGACGGATTGCTCCGGGTGGATCATGTCGTACAGCACGGACACCTTCTTGTCGACGTCGGCGATGATGGGGAAGCCCACCACCGTGTTTTGCGTCTCCTCGATATCCTTGATCCAGCTCTTGTGCGACTCGGCCGCGTCCACGGACAGGGCGATGGCCTTCACGTTGCGCTTGTCGAATTCCGGCTTCAGCTTGGCCGTCAGCCCCAGTTCCGTCGTGCACACGGGCGTGAAGTCGGCCGGGTGGGAAAACAGCACCACCCAGGAATTACCGGCCCACTCATGGAACTTCAGCGTGCCGATGGAGCTGTCTTGTTCAAAATCAGGGGCGACATCGCCCAGGCGTAAAGTCATCGTAATCTCCTTGTGAGGTTGTGTGGCGGGATGGTCGTCGAATCAGGCTGCCTGACGGTGGCGCTTGTCGTTTTGCGCCAGATCAAACAGTGTCTGCAATTGCGCCTGGCCATAGATCCAGTCGCCCAGACCCGATTCCGCGTTGATATGGCCCAAGGCACCGCCATCAATATACTTGCAATTCCAGCGCCGCGCCCATTGCGTGGCGTGCTCGGCCGTCATCCACGGATCCGTCTGGCTGGCGATGAGGATGCCGGGACATGGCAAGCGTTTCTGCGGCAAGGCTTTCGCCACGCCAAACTTGTCGGGGTCGGCCGGCCCCACCAGCAACACGCCAGCCACGCCTTGCGCATCGCGGGCCAGGCTGTGCGCCGTCGTCAGGCAGCCGAAGCTGTGGGCGACGATCAGGGTCGGACGCGCATCCTGCCGCCGCACCTGGTCCAGGCGCGCCGACCAGGTGGCCAGGTCGGGCCGCTCCCAGTCATCCTGCTCGACCCGCTCGAATTGCGGATACAGGCGCTGCCAGCGGCTCTGCCAGTGCTCGGGCCCGCTGTTATGCAGGCCCGGCACGATCAATACCCGGTAATCGGAAAAGCTGCGCAGCGCCATGATGGATCCTTAACAGTGCAGGACGGGCAGGCTTGCGCCTGCCATGGACGATTATTTCGGTTGATAAATCTGGTCGAAGATGCCGCCGTCGGCGAAGTGCGCCTTCTGTGCTGCCGTCCAGCCGCCCGCCACTTGCTCGATGGTGAACAGGTTGACCTTGGCGAACTGCGACGCGTATTTCTTGGCCGCCTTGTCCGTTGCCGGACGGTAGTAGTTCTTGGCGATGATATCTTGCGCCTCGTCCGTGTACAGGTAGTTCAGGTAAGCCTCGGCCACCTTGCGCGTGCCGTGCTTGTCGGCAAACTTGTCGACGACGGCGACCGGCGGCTCGGCCAGGATGCTGACGGACGGCGTGATGATGTCGAACTTGGTCGGACCCAGTTCCTTGACGGCAAGATAGGCCTCGTTTTCCCAGGCGATCAGCACGTCGCCGATGCCGCGTTCGACGAAGGTGGTGGTGGCGCCGCGCGCGCCGGAGTCGAGCACGGGCACGTTTTTATACAGTTTGCCGAGGAAATCCTTGGCCTTGGCTTCATTGCCGCCCGGCTGGCGCAGCGCATAGCCCCACGCGGCCAGGTGGTTCCAGCGGGCGCCGCCCGAGGTCTTCGGGTTCGGCGTGATGACGGACACGCCCGGCTTGATCAGGTCGTTCCAATCCTTGATGCCTTTCGGGTTGCCCTTGCGCACCAGGAACACGATGGTCGAGGTGTAAGGCGAGCTGTTGTGCGTCAAGCGCTTTTGCCAGTCGGCGGCCAGCAGCTTGTGCTCGGCCAGCGCGTCGATGTCGTAGGCCAGGGCCAGGGTCACCACGTCCGCCTCCAGGCCGTCGATGACGGCGCGCGCCTGCTTGCCGGAACCACCATGCGATTGCTTGATCTTGACGTTGTCGCCCGTCTTGCCCTTCCATTCCTTGGCAAACGCCGTATTCACATCCTGGTACAGCTCGCGCGTCGGGTCATACGACACATTGAGCAGGGTGATATCGGCAGCTTGCGCGGTTTGCAAAACGGCAAACGCACTGATGGCGGCGGCAATGATGATTTTTTTCGACAGCATCTAAGATCCCCGGTGGTTGAACTTTCAGAGCCACCAGATTACGGCGCATCGGCCGCAAAGAGAACGAAGCGTTTCGCCGTTTGATATGCGTTTTTCGCATATGGACGGCGTGCACCGGGGATAAAGCAGTTAAGACCAAGGACACCTGACAAAACCGTAGCGAGCGGAAGGGAGCGGCGCTCGAGAAGCGCGACTGTGCTGAGCACGGGGCCGCCAAGGCAGTGAGCATCGCAGGCTGCCCATGCCGACGCGCAGCAGGGTTTGACAGGCGTTCAATAGAAACGGTTGAACAGGACCACGGCCCACGTGGCAAAGGCCAGCAGGCAGGTCAGCAGCACGGCCGCGCTGCCGAAGTCCTTGGCATTTTTCGACAGCGGATGGCGTTCGAGCGAGATGCGGTCGACCACGGCTTCCAGCGCCGAATTGATCAATTCGACGATCAGTACCAGCAACAGCACGCCGATCAGCACCAGCTTTTCAAACGCGGAGATGCGCAGCAGCAAGGCGATCACCGTGCCGACGACAAACAGGCCCAGTTCCTGGCGGAACGCATGTTCATGGCGCCACGCCGACTTCAAGCCGTCGAGCGAATAGAAAAAGGCGGAAAAGATCCGTTTCAAGCCACTTTTACTCTTGAATTCATTTACAGGTTGCATAGTTTTCCAGGGTTCAAAGCACGTGCCGTCCACGCATTATGACGGCCGGCATAGGAATTGTGACAATTTTTTCGCTGAATATCTCAGAACATTTCACTATTTTTTCACATCATGGTATAAAGAAGCATGAATACTGCATTGCACCAAATCCATCATGAAAATTGAACCGGTCGCAGCCCCGAAGACGACGATCCAGGTGATCGAGCGCATGGTCGCCCTGCTCGATGCCCTGGCCAAATATTCCGACCCGGTCAGCCTGAAGGAATTGTCCAAGGTATCGGGCCTGCACCCGTCGACGGCGCACCGCATCCTCAACGACATGGTGCTGACGCGTTTTGTCGACCGCATCGAACCGGGCACCTACCGTCTCGGCATGCGCCTGCTGGAACTGGGCAATGTGGTGAAAAGCCGTCTCAGCGTGCGCGAAGCGGCGCTGGACTTCATGCGCCAGCTGCACAAGAAAACCCAGCAGACGATCAACCTGTCCGTGCGCCAGGGCGATGAAATCGTCTACATCGACCGCGCGTTTTCCGAGCGCTCGGGCATGCAGGTGGTGCGCGCCATCGGCGGGCGCGGCCCGCTGCACCTGACGTCGACGGGCAAGCTGTTCCTCTCCGTGGACGAACCAAAAGCCATCCGCGCCTACGCCACGCGCACGGGTCTTGCCGGGCACAACAAGAATTCCATCACGGATCTGCAAAAGCTCGAGCGCGAACTGAGCCTGGTGCGCGAGCGCGGCTATGCGCGCGACAATGAGGAGCTGGAACTGGGCGTGCGCTGCATGGCGGCTGGCATCCGCGACGACTCTGGCAAGCTGATCGCCGGCCTGTCGATCTCCGCCCCGGCCGACCGCCTGCAGGATGAGTGGCTAGTCGACCTGGTCGAGACGGCGAACCAGATTTCCGTCACCTTGGGTTTTATCCCGCAAGACTAGACCGCTGCCGCATAAAAATGTTCAGGGCAAGGCAACGCCGCCCTGGACACTTTAGCCGCCAGGCAGGCTCATATTGGCGGGTTTCAGTGCCTCCAGCCACTTGCGCATGCGTCCCGCATCGGCCGTACGTGACTGTTTCCCTTTGGAATCGAGGAACACCATGATCACGGCCCGTCCTTCGATGACGGCCTGCATCATCAGGCAACGTCCCGCCTCATTGATGAAGCCCGTCTTTTGCAAGCCGATTTCCCAGCCCGGATTGGCCACCAGGTGATTCGTATTGCCAAATTGCATGGGTTGACCGCTGGCTTCGACGATGGCTTTCGGGTCCGTCGAGTACTGGCGCAGCAGCGGATGCTGGAAGGCGGCCATGGCCAGCTTGCCCAGGTCGCGCGCGCTGGCCACGTTCATTTTCGACAAGCCGCTGGAATCGACATAATGCGTATCCATCATGCCCAGCTGGCGCGCCTTGCTGTTCATGGCGTCGACAAACGATGGCAAGCCGCCCGGATAATTGCGGCCCAGCGCAGAAGCGGCGCGGTTTTCCGAACTCATCAGGGCGATGTGCAGCATATTGCCACGTGTTAATTGCGAGCCCACTTTCAGGCGAGAACTGCTGAACTTGGCACGGTCGACATCCTCGTCCGTGATCGTCAGCAGCTCATCCATGTCCTGGCGCGCTTCGACCACGACCAGGCCCGTCATCATCTTGGTAATGGAGGCGATGGGCAGGGCCACGTTGGAATTCTTTTCAAACAGCACTTCCGCATTGGCCTGGTCCAGCACCAGCGCCACGCTCGATTTGAGGTCGAGCGGATCGCGCGTCAGGTTCAGGCCGGCCAGATCGCCCATGGTGGGCATCGGCGCGGCCATCGGCACGGCCACGCTGCTGACTTTCTGATACACGACCTTGCGCTTGCCGCGCACCATGACGACCCGGCGCACGGTCTTTTCGCGCGGCGCGGCCGTCGCGCCTTTGCGCAGCACGACTTTGACTTTCTTGGTATTTTGTTTCTTGGATGCCGAGGATTTGCCGTGCGCTTCCCTGGCTTGCACGGCCGCGGCCGGCGCCAGCGCAAACAGCAGGGAAGCCAGGATACCCAGCGCAAGTTTAAACTTAGCCATTCGATAATTCCCCGTGAAGCTGTTGCCTTATTGCAGTGTAGCGAAATGCAGAGTAATCGCAAGCCTATTTAACAGTTAAGACAGTATTTATTGCAGCAATGAAATACAAATCGTTAGCGATCAGCAAACAAGCTCATCCTTGATGATCTGTTTACTTATTTAAATAACTATAGATTACTAAGTGACAATGAATTTAACAAAACCGGACAGGGGCTCGCGCTCCGTGCTCAGGCGGTTCTCGACCTTGTCGGGGTCGGCATAGCCAAGCGCCATGCCGCACACCACCATTTCACTGGCGGGCACGCCCAGTTCGTCGCGGATGATGTCATGGTAATGGATAAAAGCGGCTTGCGGGCAGGTATCGAGTCCGCGCGCACGCGCGGCCAGCATGATGTTTTGCAGGAACATGCCGTAATCGAGCCAGGAGCCCTGCTCCAGCACGCGTTCGATGGTGAAGATCAGGCCGACGGGCGCGTCGAAAAACTGGAAATTGCGGCCATGCTGGGCGGCCATGCCGGCCGTGTCGCCCCGCTCCAGGCCCAGCAGCTGATACAGGTCCAGGCCGATCTTGCGGCGGCGCTCGATGAACGGCGCCGTCCACTGGCGCGGGTAATATGTATACGAGGCCGTGCGGGCGGGCGCATCGGGCGCTTTCGGCGCCGCATAGGCGTCGAGGATGCGGCGCGACAGGCGCTGGCGCGCCTCGCCCGACAGCACATACACTTTCCACGGCTGCATGTTGGCGCCCGAGGGCGCGCGCGCCGCCACTTCCAGGATGCGCGCGATGTCGTCCTGCGCCACCGGCGTGGGCAGGAAGGCGCGGATCGAGCGGCGCGACTGAATCGCCGCGTCGACGGCTTGCTGCTGTGACATTTCCATGGGTAAACCGGATGCTTGCTTGCTCACTGTCCTGCTCTCCTGCTATTTCTTGACAACAAAAACCACGCCGACGACGGCCACCAGCATGCCGGCGATGCCCAGCATATTAAAGGCTTCGCCAAACATCAGCCAGGCCATGACGGCCGTCGTCGGCGGCGTCAGGTACAGCAAGCCCGTCACTTTCGTGGCGTCGCTGCGGCGGATCAGGGCAAACAGCAGGAAGATGGCGCCGATGGACAGCACGAGTACCGACCACAGCAGGGCGCCGATGAAGTTCGCTGTCCATTGCACATTGCTGAAATGCAAGTCCAGTCCCTCGTAATACAGGGCGAATGGCAACACGACGACGATGGAGGCGGCAAACTGCACCACCGTGCCGGTGCGCAAGTCGAACTGCGGACAGTGGCGTTTTTGGTACATGGTGCCGGCCGTCATCGACAGCAGCGCGAACACGCACAGCAGCACGCTTTCCACGGTCAGGCCCACGAGGTTGATCTTCGCGTACACGACCAAAGCCACGCCCAGCAAGCCAAAGAACAGGCCCAGCCACTGGCGCGGGCGCACGGATTCGCCGATCAGCGGCGCGGCGCAGGCCGTCAGCACGGGCTGCATGCCCACGATCAGGGCGGACAGGCCGGCCGGCATGCCCAGCTTGATGGCGCACCAGACGCCGGCCAGGTAGCCGGCCTGCATCAGGATGCCGGCCACGGCGATCTGGCGGAATTGCCCCACGGGCCACGGCGCGCGCAAGATCAGCACCAGCGGCAGCAAAATGACCAGAACGCCCAGGAAGCGCAGCAGCAAAAAGGTCAGCGGCGGCGCATACGGCAGGCCGAACTTGGCCACGATAAAACCTGTGCTCCATAACAACACGAAGAAAGCGGGCAAGGCCATCGGCGCCACGGTGGTCAAGAGAGGGGCTTTGGGGGCTTTGCCGCTGGCGCCAGCCGCGGCGGGAAGATTGGACATGGTATCGACTCGGGAAACGGGATACTCACCGGGGCGGTGCGCCGGTGCGGGAGGCAAAGTCTAGCATGCTGCGCCGCACCCGTCCTGAAAGGCGGGGAAATAATGGTTTAGGGCTAAACCATTGACACTCAGAAATCAAATATTTCTCTTTAGAAACAATGACTTTTGATGCAAATCTATTCAATTGTTGCATCGCACAAGAATCGCTTGACTTCGTTTTTTTTAACCGTAGAATAGGGTTTGTTGCGTTGCACAATTACTTGTTCAGCTTGAAAATTTAGATACACCTGCTTCCCAAACGGTACACGCAGCATCAAATTAACCAGATTTCGATTTTTTGGAGATTTATATGTTTTCAATTCCTGAGCAGTTCTCGTCCGCCACCAAAGCCAACCTGGAAGCCCAATTCGCCCTGTTCTCGTCGCTGACGGGCAAGGCCTTCGAAGGCATCGAAAAGATCGTCGAACTGAACCTGACCGCCGCCAAGGCAACGCTGGAAGAATCCACGGCCGCCGCCAAGCAATTGCTGTCGGCAAAAGATCCACAAGAATTTTTCTCGCTGACCGCAGCCCAAGCCCAGCCTAGCGCCGAAAAAGCCATCGCTTACGGTCGTCACCTGGCTGCCATCACGTCCAGCACGCAAGCTGAATTCAGCAAAGCGGCTGAATCGCAAATCGCCGAAACGAACCGTAAAGTCATTTCGCTGGTCGATGAAGTGACCAAGAATGCACCAGCCGGTTCGGAAAACGCCGTCGCCATCCTGAAAAGCGCCATCGGCAACGCCAATGCAGGCTACGAGCAATTCTCGAAAACCAGCAAGCAAGCCGTCGAAGCCATCGAAGCGAACCTGACCTCGGCCGTGAACCAGTTCACGCAAGCGGCTGAAAAAGTCGTGCCGCGCGCTGCCGCCAAGTAATTTTTGAGGCACGGGCCGCCATGGCGGCCCCCGCACTACCCGCTCCTCCGGCATCCGTCTTGTACTCCTCCACGGATGTCTCTTGCCCCGGCACCACTGCCGGGGTATTTTTTTGCCTGGCGCTTCCTACTCGCCCAGGTACGCCGCCTTCACGCGCGGATCGTCGAGCATGTCGTCCGCGTTGCCGCCCATGGTCACCAGGCCGGAATCCATCACATAGCCGCGGTGCGCCGCCTGCAGGGCCAAACGGGCATTCTGTTCGACCAGCAAGATCGTGATGCCTTCCGACGACACCTTGCGGATCACCTCGAAGATTTTTTCGACCATGATGGGCGACAGGCCCATCGACGGCTCGTCGAGCAGCAGCAGCTTCGGATGACTCATCAGGGCGCGCGCCATGGCCAGCATCTGCTGCTCGCCGCCCGACAAGGTGCCGGCCATCTGCGCCGCCCGCTCCTTCAGGCGTGGAAAGACGTCGAACCAGCGGCCGATGTCGGTCTCGATCCCCACCTTGTCCGTGCGCGTGTAGGCGCCCATCATGAGGTTTTCCCGGATCGACATGCGCGTAAACACGCCCCGCCCTTCCGGCACCATGGCCAGCTTCTTTTCCACCAGGTGAAACGACTTGCTGCCCTTGAGCGACTCGCCCATGTAAGTGATGGTGCCATCGACCTTGCATGCAGGCAAAGTTCCCGTGATGGCTTTCAGTGTCGTCGTCTTGCCTGCGCCGTTCGCGCCGATCAGGGCGATCAGCTCGCCTTCGTTGACTTCCAGGTCGATGCCCTTGACGGCCTTGATGCCGCCATAGGCCACATGCAGGCCCGCCACTTTCAATACGTTCTTGTTCCATCCATTGCTGCTCATGCGTGCGATCCCCCCAGGTAAGCCTCGATCACGGCCGGGTTTTGCTGTATTTCGGCCGGCAAGCCTTCGGCGATGCGCTTGCCATACTCGAGCACCGTGATGCGGTCGCACAGCCCCATCATCAGTTTCACGTCGTGCTCGATCAGCAGCACGGTCTTGCCTTCCGCCTTGATTTTCACCAACAACTCGCGCAGGGCCAGCTTTTCCGTCGCGTTCATGCCGGCCGCCGGCTCGTCGAGGGCCAGCAGGGTCGGGTCGGTAGCCAGCGCGCGGGCGATTTCCAGGCGCCGCTGGTCGCCATACGACAGGAAGCGCGAGGTGCGGTTGGCGAACTGGGCGATGCCGACGAAATCGAGCAGCTCCATGGCCCGCTGGCGGATAGCCGCCTCTTCCTCGCGCGCCGCCTTGTGGCGGAAGATGGCGCCGAACACGCCCTGGTGCGATCGCACGTGGCGCCCCACCATGACGTTTTCCAGCGCCGTCATGTCGCCGAACAGGCGGATATTCTGGAAGGTGCGCGCGATGCCCGCCTTGGCCACCTTGTGCGGCGCCGACGGCGAATACGGCTTGCCGGCCAGCTCGAACGTGCCCGTGTCCGGCTGGTACAGGCCCGTGATGACGTTGAAAAACGTGGTCTTGCCGGCGCCGTTCGGGCCGATCAAGCCATAGATCTGCCCCTGGCGGATGGTGATGCCCACGTCCGTCAACGCCTGCAGGCCGCCGAAACGTTTATTCACGCCGGCGATATTGAGAATGATCTGTTCGCTCATGGTGCTTTCCTTCCTTAAGCGGACACGACGCCGGTTGATTTGTTCGGTTGATCCACATCATGGTCGGGCCGGTCCTCGTGCTTCGGCGCCGGCCACAGGCCGGCGGGACGGTTGAGCATGATCAAGACCATGGCCAGGCCGTACAGCAGCTGGCGCAGCACTTCCGCCTCGATCACCACGTGACCGAACAGCGCCTGCTGGGCCGGCTCCACCACGTGGCGCAGCACTTCGGGGATGGAGGCGAGAATCACGCCGCCGAGGATCACGCCAGGAATATGCCCGATGCCGCCCAGCACCACCATCGCCAGCACGGCGATCGATTCCGTCAGCGAGAACGATTCCGGCGAGACGAAGCCCTGGAACGACGCGAACATGGCGCCAGCCACGCCGCCGAACGAGGCGCCCATGGAAAAGGCCAGCAGTTTCACGTTGCGCGTGTTGATGCCCATCGCTTTCGCGGCGATCTCGTCTTCGCGGATGGCGACCCAGGCGCGGCCCAGGCGCGAATGCTGGAGGCGCTTGGTGACGAAGACAACGGCGATGCACAGGAACAGGAACAGGAAGTAATAGGCGTTCACGGACGGCATGGAAAAACCGGCCACCGTGACGGTGCTGTTGGTGCCCGCCTCGCCCGCCAGGTTGACGCCGAAGATGCGGATGGGGTCGATCAAATTGATGCCTTGCGGACCATTCGTGAAATTGATCGGGTCGTTCAAATTGTTCATGAAGATGCGGATGATCTCGCCAAAACCCAGGGTCACGATGGCCAGGTAATCGCCGCGCAGTTTCAAGGTGGGCGCGCCCAGCAGTGCCCCGAACAGGCCGGCAACAAAGGCCGCCAGCGGCACGATGATCCAGATCGACAGGTGGATGCCGTTTTCGCGGATCTCCGGGCCCATCAGCTGTACCAGGGTCTCGCCCAGCACCGGATACTGGTTCACCACGGATTCGAGCAGGATGGCGAACTGGGGCGAAGCCAGCAGGGCCGTCAGGTAGGCGCCCACGGCGTAGAAGGCGATGTAGCCGAGGTCGAGCAGGCCGGCGAAGCCGACGACGATGTTCAGGCCCAGGGCCAGCATGATGTACAGCAAGGCCATGTCGATGATGCGCACCCACGAGTTGCCGAACTGGGCGGCAAAAAACGGGAACACCATCAGCAGCGCGGCCAGGCCCAGCATGCCGGCATACGCCTTGGCCGGGTGCTTTTTGACGTCGAAATCGAGTAGTGCCATGATTTAATCTCCCAGTTTCACGTCAGGCGCGGTCGGCCACGCGTTCGCCCATGATGCCGGACGGGCGCAGGGTCAGCACGATGATCAGCACGACGAAGGCAAAGATATCCTGGTAGTGGCTGCCCAGGAAGCCGCCCGTGATGTCGCCGATATAGCCGGCGCCCAGACTCTCGATAATGCCCAGCAGGACGCCGCCTATCATGGCGCCATAGATATTGCCGATGCCGCCCAGCACGGCCGCGCAGAACGCCTTCAAGCCGGGGATGGCGCCCATGGAAAATTGAATCGAGGCATAGTTGGCGCCCCACATCACGCCCGCCACGGCGGCCAGCGCGGCGCCGATGGCAAACGTGGCGACGATGACCTTGTCGGAATCGACGCCCATGAGACCGGCCACGCGGGGGTTTTCCGCCGTGGCCCGCATGGCGCGGCCCATTTTCGTCTTTTCCACCAGTAACACCAGTCCGCCCATCGAGATGGCGGCCAGGGCCAGCAGCAATACTTGCGTTTGCGAAATGACGGCGCCGCCCACATTGATGGGGTCGGTCGACAGCAATTGCGGGAAGGGCAAGGGATTGCGCGTCCAGATCATCATGGCAAAGGTTTGCAGCAGGATGGAGACGCCGATGGCGGTAATCAGGGGGGCGAGGCGGGGGGCGTTGCGCAGGCGGCGGTAGGCGACCCGCTCGATGATGATGTTGACCAGAATACAGATGGGAATGGCGCCGAGGATGGCGGTGGCCAGTTTCAGGTAGCCGGGCCAGTCCGGTACATAAATGCCCAGCAGCTTGAGGATGCTCAAGCCCACCATGGCGCCGATCATGAGCACGTCGCCGTGGGCGAAGTTAATCAGGTTCAAGACGCCATACACCATCGTGTAACCGAGGGCGACTAAGGCATACATGCTGCCCAGCACCAAGCCGTTAATGATCTGCTGGATGAATGTATCCATGATTGCCCTATCCAAATATGCATTTTTCGGGAACAACTTCCGCCAGAACATGTATCGCTGATACAAAAACGGCACCGGAGGAAAAATTCCTGCAGTGCCATCCCTGGACCGTTCTCACCAGCATGGTGCACGCACTGAAAATGGGCGTGACCACGCTTAGTCATAACGACAACATATTCAAGCTTGAGGCAATCATAACGATCTTTTGCAAAAACTAAGCTTGGAATAATTCAATCATTTCCGAATTAAATTCGGTTTTGAGGTGACTATTTCATCGATACTCGGCTACCAAGCCAACTCAGGCGACGTCACGCTTGATGCCGTCGAGGCCTTTCGGCATCGGGAACGTGACGGCTTCCTGCACGCCGTCGAGCGGACGCACGCTCTTCACGCCACACTCTTTCAAGCGGTCGATCACGGCTTGCACCAGCACTTCGGGCGCCGAGGCGCCGGCCGTGACGCCCACGCGCAGCTTGCCTTCCAGCCAGGCGGGGTCGATTTGCGAGGCATTGTCGACCATGTAGGCCGGCGTGCCCATCTTGTCTGCCACTTCGCGCAGGCGGTTCGAATTCGAGCTGTTCGGGCTGCCCACGACGATCACCACTTCCACCAGCGGCGCCATGAATTTCACGGCTTCCTGGCGGTTGGTGGTGGCGTAGCAAATGTCGCCTTTTTTGGGCTCGGCAATATTCGGATATTTCTGCTTCAACGCCTCGATAATGTCGCGAGTGTCGTCAACTGACAACGTTGTCTGCGACACATAGGCCACGCTGTCCGGATTGGCGACCTGCAAGGTCGCCACATCTTCCAGCGTTTCCACCAGATGCATGCCCTTTTCAGCCTGGCCCATCGTGCCTTCCACCTCGGGATGGCCATCGTGGCCGATCATGATGATTTCGCGGCCTTCGCGGCGCATCTTGCCCACTTCCATGTGCACCTTGGTGACCAGCGGGCAGGTGGCGTCAAAAATGCTCAGGCCGCGCGATTCCGCCTCGGCGCGCACGGCTTTCGACACGCCATGCGCGGAAAACACGAGGGTATTGCCAGCCGGTACGTCATCGAGGTCGTCGATGAAGATGGCGCCCTTGTTGCGCAGGTCGGCCACCACATAGGCGTTGTGGACGATTTCATGACGCACGTAGATCGGTGCGCCAAATTGCTGCAAGGCACGCTCGACGATTTCGATCGCCCGGTCGACGCCAGCGCAGAAACCCCGGGGCTGGGCCAGTAACAGTTCTTTATCCATCGCTATTCCTTGTTTACAGCACCGAGATGAGCTTGACTTCAAAACGCAGCGGCTGGCCAGCCAGCGGATGGTTGAAGTCGAACAGGGCCGAATCGTCGCGCAGTTCGCGCAGCACGCCGGCAAAGCGGCCGCCGCCCGGGGCGGCGAAATCCACCAGGTCGCCGATCTTGTAGTCGGCGCCCGGCACCGAGTTTTCATCGAGCGTGGCACGCGAAACCGACTGCACCAGCTCGGGATTGCGCTCGCCAAAGCCTTCGCCGGCCGCCAGCTCGAAAGTCTGGTGCGTGCCTTCAGGCAAACCCAGCAAACGCTGCTCGAGGAACGGCGCCAGCTGGCCCTGTCCCAGCATCAACGTGGCGGGATTCCCGCTGAAGGTCGTGACAATGTCAGTACCGTCAACAGTGGCAAGACGATAATGCAGGGTGAGGTAAGCCGCTTCGGTGACGACTGCTGGTTGCTCGTTGGACATAATAGGTTTCAGGTAGCTGGTGCAAAACGATATTGTAAGCCACACTGGCCGCGCCTGCCCCATGCCATCTCAGCGCGGCCATGCTTTTGTCAAAAAACATGCCGCGTCCCCTGCCACCTGTCAGACGTTGACGTACGTCAACCCGCTAGGCGTGCTAGCGTGATTCCCGAAGCCCGAACTGTCTTCCAGGTTGCCGTCGAGCTTCCAGCGCCCCACGGGCCTGTGCACGATGCCGTACTGGCCATAGTCATACACTTCCTTCGGCGTCAACACGCGGTCGTACAGGATGACATCGGACAACTGCCAGGCGGGGGCGCCCTGCTCCAGCGCATGCACGGGGCGGCCGATCACCAGGGGCGTGGCGGCGGCATTCACAAATGGCTTCGCCATCTTGCTGCCCTGGTACATGAGAAAATCGTCGACATACAGGCTGATGGAACCATCATGCTTGACGGTGTAGGTACAGCGCAGCCAGCGGTTGGCAATATCCACCTTCACGCCGTGACCATTGCTGTTGGCGCCCAGGCCATGCTCTCCCTGGTTATTCCATAGATGCAGGAAAGTAGTGATGTCGTTCTGCGTGGTAATAAACTTTTGCAGGAGCGCCCAGCCTTTTTTATCCGACTGACGCTTGATGAAAGCCAGTTCAATGTCCTTGATCGAGGAAAAAGCCTGCTGCCGGATGCAATACGACAGGGAAAAATCCGCACTCTCGTAGCGCGCGGACGACGGCACGGTGAGCATGAGGCCAGGCTGGAATTGCAAGGTCTTCGTCACGCCGAAACAGGGCTTGGGCGGCGCGGGGCGGATGGCGTCCTCGCCGCGCAAGGCGTTCCAGACGGGCGTGCGGTAATTCGTCTTCAATGGCGTTTCAGCCTCGACCAGGTTCAAGCCTTCCTTTTCCATGGTGGTCCCCGCATTCCAGGCCCAGTAGCACGCCAGCTGCACGCCCGTGCGGCGTATGGCGCTCAACAGGGCATGCAGGTTGTCTTGCCGCTCGGTATCCTGCAAGGCCAGCTCTTGCTTTTTCGACAGGCCGAAACTGCCGATGTAATACGGCTTGCCCAAGGCCTTGGCCGCACGCTGCATCACTTGCAGATAGGCGAGCGAGGAGGAAACAAAATCAGCGGGCAACTCCGTATTGTCATCGAGGGCGCTGCTCACATATTCATTGCCCAGGAACAGATTTTCGCAAATGCAATCAACCGGATCTGGATTCATCAAGGGCAGGGTTTCCGTGATGTATTGCTGTAAAGAGCCTTGACGGGGCGAGGTATGGGCAATGCCGACATTGCCGGAGGAAATCATACGGCCCAGCGCATCGTGGTCGCGCAGTATCTGCGCCGTTTCCTGAATCACGGCATTGACGGTATGGACTCCCAGGTTCTTGATGATCTGCAATTCCTGCGCCGCCATCCAGCCGGCGATGCCGGCATGGCTGGCGTAGCGCAAGGCGAATGCCCTGGCAAAGGCACGCATGTAATTGCGCGTCTTCGATTGCGCATTGCTCAGTTCCGCGACAACGTTGCTCCCCTCGCCCACCAGTTCCGGCACGGCCGCCGGATTCCAGAATGGACAGGCGATGATGCCGATGCCATTGGCCAGCGCGCAGTCGAGCAGCGCCTGCACCGCGGCCCAGTATGTCTTGTTGATATTCAGCGTCACGACCGTGTTGTCGGAAGCAAATTCCGGCATGCCGACAACGTAGTCCCACACCTGGTGGCCCGTGCCGTTTGCCACTCTGCCGTTAAATGGCGCCACCATCACCTGGATGTACTTGACACCATTGGCCGCGAGGTAGGGCAAATCGGCCGGGTAGTCGGGATTGCCGTCATTCGTGGCGGCCGTCGCGGCGGCGCTCCAGGCACGGCGCTCCAGATAGGCATGCGAATTGAGGCCGATGCCGCTGACCTTGCCCGTATTGACGCCGGCGGCGTTGAACTCTTGCATGACTCCGTTGATAACTTTGATATATGGCATGACTGCTCCTGCGAAACTAAGTGGAAGACATTGAGTTCAGGGCCCTGACTCCCCGCCGCTGCAACTTGCATAGAGTGCAACGACAGGCAAATGATAGCGCCTGAAAATGGCCATTCCGGGCATCTTGGTTTTTGTTTTTTTGCCATGATCTGACAGGAAGACGAGCTAGCGCAGCATGGCCGCAGCAGAACCACGCGACAATCGTCGGCAGGCGCCGCCACTACCTGAATGCGGCATGGGAGGCATGATGGGCATCAAGGATTGGCCTGCTGGCGAACGGCCGCGCGAACGCCTGATCGAGGATGGCGCGCACTCGCTGTCGGACGCGGAATTGCTGGCCGTGTTCCTGCGCACGGGCGTGCGCGGCAAGAGCGCCGTGGAATTGGCGCGCGACACGGTCGAGCACTTCGGTTCCTTGCGTGGGCTGTTTGGCGCCAGTCTCGTGAATTTTTCCGCCGTGCACGGCATGGGCAGCGCCAAATTTGCCCAACTGCAAGCCGTGCTGGAACTGGCGCGGCGCGCCATCATCGAGGATTTGCAGGCGGGGCAAGCCCTCAATTCGCCGCACGCCGTGAAGGACTATCTGCGCCTGACCCTGGGCCACCTGGCGCATGAAGCGTTCCATGTGTTGTTTTTGGACGTCAAGAACCGTTTGATCGCCACCCAGGAAATGTTTCGCGGCACCCTCACCCACACCAGCGTGTATCCGCGCGAAGTGGTCAAGCAGGCGCTGCTGCACAACGCGGCCAGCGTCATGCTGGCCCACAATCACCCATCCGGCACGCCGGAACCGAGCGAATCGGACTTGCTGCTGACGCGCGCGCTGGTGCAGGCCCTGTCGCTGGTCGACGTGCGCATCCTCGACCATTTCGTCGTTGCTGGGCGGCAAGTGCATTCGTTTGCCGAGCATGGCCAACTCTAGGCCGCGCGCGGTCCCGACGCAGTTAACCATGTGTAAACAAGGACATACGTAAAAACAACAGCATGCTTATCTAACAGTAAACAACGGTGTTTACCAGCGTTTTCCCTATGAGAAATCGCAAAAGTCAAATTGTTAAATAAATTCACAACAACAAGACACAATTGTTTTTCGCAAGTCATTGATAAATCGGCTTATTTTGGATATACTCTCGTTTTTCCAATTTGGAATATCTTTAAGGAGTGCGCCATGGCACGTGTTTGCCAAGTCACTGGGAAGAAGCCGATGGTCGGTAACAATGTTTCCCATGCAAACAACAAAACCAAACGTCGTTTTTTGCCTAACTTGCAGAATCGTCGTATTTTTGTTGAATCTGAAAACCGCTGGGTCTCCCTGCGTTTGTCCAACGCCGGTCTGCGCGTCATCGATAAAGTCGGCATCGACGCCGTATTGGTCGATATGCGCGCTCGTGGCGAAAAAGTCTAATTAGCAGAATAAGGGAGCTATCATGGCAAAATCAGGCCGCGACAAAATCAAGTTAGAATCGACCGCCGGTACGGGTCACTTCTACACGACTACCAAAAACAAGCGTACGACGCCTGCGAAAATGGAGATCATGAAATTCGATCCTAAAGCACGCAAGCACGTAACGTACAAAGAAACCAAGATCAAGTAATTGATACTGTGTTCTGTAAAAAGAGCCGCTCCGATGAGCGGTTTTTTTTCGTCCTGATTTTAGGCCATCACCTCATCCGCTTTTCCGGGACGAAAAAAAAGGCCCTGGAATCCAGGGCCTCGATAGGCTGCGGCAGCTCAATCAGGCATAACTGCGCAGGCGCAAGGAAAAGTCTTGCAGCGACTTGATGCCCGACGCTTCGGCGCGCGCACACCAGTCTTGCAGCTTGTGCAGCAATTGCTCGCGCGTAAAGTGCGAACGCTCCCAGATGGCGCCCAGTTCCACGCGCATATGGTGCATGGTTTCCAGTGCCTTGCTGTGCTGGAACAATTCCGACAGCTGTTCATGGTGCGCGTCGGCCAGCTTGCCCGGTTCGCGCTGCATCAGCTTGCGCGACGACTTCAGGAAGCGCTTTTCCAGTTCCGCCTTGTGCTTCAAGTGTTCCAGTTCTTCCTTCCACGCATGCTTGATCGATTTCGCATACTTGGCCATCACGTCGTAGCGGTTGGCGATGACGGACTGCAAGGTCTCGAAGTCCGCTTCCAGCTTGCCGTGGGAAAACTTCGGCTCCGGCGCCAGTTTCTTCACCTTGGCCAGGCCCAGCATTTCCAGCGCGCGGATATAAGCCCAGCCGATATCGATTTCATACCACTTCGACGACAGCTTGGCCGACGTCGCATACGTATGGTGATTGTTATGCAACTCTTCGCCACCGATCAGGATACCGAAGGGAATGATGTTGGTGGCCGCGTCCGCGCAGTCGTAGTTGCGGTAGCCCCAGTAATGGCCGATGCCGTTGATGATGCCGGCCGCCGTGATGGGGATCCACATCATTTGCACGGCCCATACGGAGATGCCGATCACGCCGAACAGGATGAAATTGATGACGAACAGCGAGACGACGCCCAGCCAGCTGTATTTCGTGTACAGGTTGCGCTCGATCCAGTCCGTCGGCGTGCCGTGGCCGTACTTGGCCATGGTTTCCATGTTCTTCGATTCAGCGCGGTACAGCTCGGCGCCTTCCCAGAAGACTTTCTTGATACCGCGCGTTACCGGGCTGTGCGGATCTTCTTCCGTATCGCACTTGGCGTGGTGCTTGCGGTGGATGGCCGCCCATTCCTTGGTGACCTGGCCCGTCGTCAGCCACAGCCAGAAACGGAAGAAATGGCTGGGGATCGCATGCAATTCCAGCGCGCGGTGAGCCTGGTGGCGGTGCAAATAAATCGTGACGCTGGCGATCGTGATATGCGTGACCACCATGGTGTACAGGAAAACTTGCCATGCGGACAGATCGGTAATGCCAGTTGCCATGAACTGCAAAACGTCGTGTAAAACGGAACTCAATGTCATTACTACTACTCCAAGTGGACAGGGCGTGCGCACGGTCGCTCCAGTTGCTCTGGAGGTCCGGCAGAGTTAATTTTAGGCGTGATTGTACGCCCTAATGGGTGCGATCAGGCAAAAACGGAGGCAGGCAGCGAGGTTAAGGCTGGGTGCCGGATGGCGCGGACTCACCCTCTGCCGCGCCGACGAGCGGGGCAGGAGGCGTACCCACAATACGCAATTCGCGTTGCGGGAAAGGTACAGAGACCTTCTGTTCCTGCAAGGTGCGCCAGATGGCGCGGTTCACATTCGACTTCACGCCGCCGGTGCCGTTTTCCGGGTCCGCGATCCAGAAACCGATCTGCAGATCCAGGCCGTCGGCGCCGAAACGCACGAGGGTAACGGATGGCGGATTACTTTGCGACACGCGCGGCACGCTGGCCGCAGCCGCTTCCAGCAAGGGGAAGATGGCGTCGAGGTCCGTTTCATAGCCCACCGACACGGCAGTCGACAGCCACACCATGCGGTTGCTCAGCGACATGTTCTGCACGCCGCCGGAAATCAGCATTTCATTCGGCACGATGGATTCCACGCCATCGCCACCCAATAACACAGTATAGCGCGTATTGATCTGCGTGACTTTGCCCGTGAATTGGCCGACGGTAATCATGTCGCCGATGGTCAGGCTGCGGTCGAGCAGGATGATGAAGCCGGAAACGAAGTTGGCGGCGATCTTTTGCAAGCCGAAACCGAGCGCCACGCCGAAGGCGCCGCCGAAGACGGACAACACCGTCAGGTCGATGCCCACCAGCGACAGGCTGATCAGGACGGAAACGAGGATCAGCACGGCGCGGCCCATGCGCGACATGACCACGCGCAAGGAGGTATGCAGGCCCTGCATTTTCATCAGGCGCTCGTCGAGCGAGGTGCCGGCCCACATGGCCAGCACCAGCAGCACGGCCACGGAAATAGCGGCTTGCAAGATGGCAGCCACGGAAACCTTGTTGCGGCCCAGCGGCACGACGATGCTCTCCAGGAAAGCATGCAACTCTGGCCACAAGCCCGTGATATACAGGGCCATGCCGGCCCACACGACGACGGTAAATACCTTTTCCAGCAACAGCATGGTCGGGCTGATCTCGCCGTGGCGGGCAAAGATACGGCGCAGCACGTAAAAACCGAAGCGCACCAGCGCCATCGAGGTGCACAGGGGAATGGCGATATTGAGCAAATTCACCGACTGGAACTTGGCCAGGAAGTGTTGCGCAATGCCCAGCAGCATGGCCGCCAGCACGGGCGTGAGGATGCGGATGAAACTGTCCGTGCGCTGCAGCGTTTCCGGCGTGGCCGGCGTCGTCGCCGCTTCCGCCCGCTTGTGCAGGAATTCACGCAACTGCCGCACCAGCAGCCAGCTCAAGGCCAGGCAGGCGACGATCGCCAGCGCCTGCCACAGGATGGCCGGTTGGCGGAAATCGTCGACAAAGTCGGTGATCAGGTTCAGCAGTGGGGTTTCATTCATGGCGCAGGCGGTCCGGAAGGTGGGACAGAAGTGATACGGATGGGCATCTAGCCCATGCCGCCAGGCTGGCTGGCGGCATTGCGTGGCCGCCGCTGCGGGAGCGGCAGCGGCCCGTGACAGGCTTACTCGGCTTGTTCAGCGTCAACGTCGTCGGCCGGCTTTTCATCGGCGTAGACTTTTTTCGGCATGACCTTGCGTTCGAACACGGCGGCAAAGAAGCCGTCGGTCTGATGCAGATGCGGCAACAATTTCAGGTAGTCGCCCATTTCCAGCTCGATCTTCTGTTCCGCCAGCACCTTGCTCATCGGCACCAGGGTGAAGTCGGGATGGGCGGCCAGGAATTGCTCGGCGATAAAATCGTTTTCTTCGTTGAGGAAGCTGCAGGTGGCGTACACCAGGCGGCCGCCGCCCTTGACCAGGCGCGCCGCGCCGGCCAGGATCGCCGCCTGCTTGGCTTGCAGTTCAACGATGGAGTTCGGCTGCTGGCGCCATTTCACGTCCGGATTGCGGCGCAGGGTGCCCAGGCCGCTGCATGGCGCATCGACCAGCACGCGGTCGATCTTGCCGGCCAGGCGCTTGATCTTGGCATCGCGCTCATGCGCGATCTGCACCGGATGCACGTTCGACAGGCCGCTGCGGGCCATGCGCGGCTTCAGCTTGGCCAGGCGTTTTTCGGATACGTCGAATGCGTACAGACGGCCCGTGTTGCGCATCAGCGCGCCCAGCGCCAGGGTCTTGCCGCCCGCGCCGGCGCAGAAGTCGACCACCATCTCGCCGCGCTTGGCGCCGACGATCTGCGACAGGATCTGGCTGCCTTCATCTTGCACTTCGATGGCGCCGCTCTGGAACAGGGGCAGGTTTTGCAGCGATGGCTTCTTGATCACGCGCAAGCCCAGCGGTGCAAACGGCGTCGGCGTGCTGAGGATCGGCGCTTCGGCCAGGGCCAGCATCACGTCTTCACGCGTGGCCTTGAGCGAGTTGACGCGCAAGTCCAGCGGCGCCGGCGCGTTCAGCGCATCGGCCAGCAGCATGGTTTCCGCTTCGCCGAACTGGGCGATCAGCTTGTCGAACAGCCAGGTCGGCATGTTGGCGCGCATGTTCGGCGGCATCAGGTTGCGGTCGATCTGCGTGATGCGTTCCAGCCATTCCACTTCCTCTTCCGTCAGGCCGCCCAGCGAATCGGCGCCGACGGCTTCGGCCAGGCCGAGGATGGTCAGGCGGCGCATGGTGGGGCCGTTGCCCGCTTCGGCGAAGTCGGTGAAGAACGATTTGTTGCGCAGCACGGCATAAATGCCTTCGGCGATGGCGCCCCGCTCGCGCGAACCGAGGCGCGGATGGTCGCGGAAATAGCGCGACAGGGTGGTGTCGGCCGGGGCCGTGAAACGTAAAATTTCGCGCAATACTTCTTCAGCATTGGCAAGTATCGCTGGTGGCAATCTCATTGTTATTTTTCCTGTAATATTTTATTGAGGGTCCACGCGGACCTGGCCATGCTCGACTGACAGTTTATCGTCAATGAACAGGCGGATGGCGCGCGGGTAAAGCAGATGTTCCTGTACCAGCACGCGCGCCGATAAGCTTTCTTCTGTGTCGCCTGGCAAGACGGGCACCACCGCGCTCGCCACGGCAGGGCCATGGTCGAGCTCGGCAGTTACGAAATGCACGGTCGCGCCGTGTTCCGTCACGCCCGCCTCGAGCGCCTGGCGATGCGTCGCCATGCCCGGGAACAGCGGCAGCAGCGACGGGTGGATATTCAGCATGCGCCCCGCATAATGCTCGACGAATGGCGCAGTCAGGATGCGCATGAAACCGGCCAGCACGACCAGGTCGGGGGCAAAGCCGTCGACCGCGGCTTGCAGCGCCGCATCGAACTGCTCGCGGCTGGCATAATCCTTGTTGGCAACGACAGCGGTCGCTATCCCATGTTCCGCGGCAAAAACCAGTCCCTGGGCATCGGCCCGGTTACTGATGACGGCGGCAATACGGGCTGGCCATTGCTCGGCTTGCGCCGCGCGCACGACCGCTTCCATGTTGCTGCCGCGTCCGGAAATGAGGATAACGATATTTTTCATAGCGCGCATTGTACCCGCTATGGCGATGCGAATCTAGAAAGGCCGGCATTATTGTTGCGGCGCAACATAAGCGCAGGAGCGCTGCCATTGCCCGCACGGCGTGCCTGCCGCGCTCGCGCCAGGCCGATTTTTCTGCACTACAGCGCGAGTAAGTCTTTACTCAAACGAATAGAAGACGCGGAACGGGACTTTCTTTTCGGCCCAGTAGTCGGCCGCGTCGCGGAACACGTCGAGCAGGATCTCGCGCGCTTCCTTGTCGAATTTTTGCGTATTTGGCAATTGCTCGAGCACCACCAGGAAACCCGTCTGCGGACCGGCCTTGTACATGGTGTCCGTCAGACACAGACGCAGCGCGTCGAAATTCTTCGCCAGATTTTTCGGAAACAGGAATGCTTCTGCAATAATGCCGATGACTTGTTGTTTGGTCTGCCCAGCGTTGCAATGCGCATATAAAAAGTGCTGCCCGAGACGAATCGCCTCGTCTTGTAATTCGGTCACGCGAAAGGCACGGATGGACTGGACAAGGTTGGGCGGCACGGTTAGTAACAAACTCATTTTTCCCTCAAATCGACCTGTTATGTATGGATCTCTTCTAGTTGCTCGTCTTATTGCATCCCCGCACGCGGGTCAATGCGCACGCGGTGATTCGATCTGTATCAACTTTTATGCGATTCAGTGCGATTTTATATAAGCCATACGCGTATTAGGGTAACGTGTTGTCCTGCATGAATCAACCCGAATATGATGTCAAACGCAAGATTTGTTACAAACCGCCGGTTTCAAGTCATTTCAACATCTTGTATCGATTGAAAGTGCATGTTACAGACTGTGGGGCGAGGGGCTTGGGCTGTTACATTTTGTTGCCAGGCGAAACACAAGTATCGGTCCGGCGGGATTACTATAGTCCCAAGTTGTAAAAAATACCCTGAAAGATTCTCTACATAACGAGGTTACAAATGAACTTGCAAGCCAAATTGATGATGTCAGCCCTTTGTATCGGTGCATTGCCACTCGCCCAGGCCGCCGACTTTGAAGATTTCGGCAAGGTCGTGCGCGTCGTGCCGCAAGTCGAACAGATCAATCGTCCACGCCAGGAATGCCGTACGGAATACGTGCAGGTGCAGGCGCCGCCGCAACAGCGCAGCGCTGGCGGCTCCATCGTCGGCGGTATCGCCGGCGCCCTGCTCGGCAGCCAGGTCGGCGGCGGCAATGGCCGCACGGCCGCTGCGGCAGCGGGCGCGATTGCCGGTGCCGTCGTCGGCGACCGCGTCGACAACCAGAACAACTACCAGGGCGGCGTGCAGGAACAAGCCGTCAAGCAATGCCGTCAGGTCGACCACTGGGAAAGCCGCAACAATGGCTACCAGGTCACGTACGACTATCGCGGCCGCAACTACACGAGCATCATGTCCTACGATCCGGGCGAGCGCATCCGTCTGCGTGTCTCCATCGAACCTGCTCAGCAGTAACGCCTGACCCAAGCAGCTGCGCGTCGGCATAGGCGGCCTGTGATGCTCACCGGCTTGGCGCCCCCGTACTGGGTACGGTTGCGCTTCTCGGCCACCTCCGCCATCCGCTCGCTCCGCTTCTGCCTGGCGTCGTTACTCAGCAGTTTAAAAATGCCGGCCCCATGTGCTTCTCATGGGTCCGGCATTTTTTATGCCGCCCCGGCACGGGCTATAATGCGGCACACTTTCAGGCCGCCTTATGCTTATCAAACGAAAATCCATCGAACAAGTCGAATCCTCGCGCCCTGCGCGCAAGCCCCGCTACGCCCCTGTCACCCTGTCGGAAATGGATGGCGTGCGCTATCTGCATTTCGGCACGGAATGGGTGCAGGGCGCCATGCGCATCCGCAAGCCGGACTGGCCGGAACTCGAATATGCGCAGCAGATGATGGCCTGGATGCTGTGGATCAAGGAACCGCAGCGCCTCGCCCAGCTGGGCCTGGGCACGGCCGCGCTGACCAAATTCTGCTACCGCCAGTTCCCGCAGGCGCAAGTCGAGGCCATCGAGCTGAACCCGTCCGTCATCACGATCTGCGCCTCGATGTTCAAGCTGCCGCCCAACGACGAGCGCCTGCACGTGCGCGAAATGGATGCGCTCAACTACGTCAACGATGCAGCCAACCATGGCACGCTGGACGCCCTGCAGGTGGACCTGTATGACGCCACGGCGCGCGGCCCCGTGCTCGACAGCGCCGATTTCTATGCCGCCTGCTGCGCCTGCCTGGCGCCGCACGGCATCATGACGGTGAACCTGTTTGGCGACCACCCGAGCTACGCCAAGAACATCAAGGCGATGAAGTTTGCGTTTGCACAGGTGGTCTGCCTGCCGGAAGTCCATGATGGGAACGTGGTGGCGATCGCGTTCAAGACGAAAGTGGCACTCGATGCCGAGGCGCAAGCCGCCTTGCTCGAGCGCGCCAAGCAGATCGTCGCCGACACCAAGCTGCCCGCCAAGAGCTGGGTCAAGGGCATCGTCAGCACGCTGTAAGCGCCGACACGCCCACGCGTGGCCGGCAGCCTTGAAAGGCGCCGGCCATGCCCTCCTCCCTCCCTGCCACAGCCACCGCGAGCGCCACGCTGGACTTGCCGCACCTGCTGCGCTGGCTGCAGGACGATGGCGTGCTCGATGCGGCGCAGGCGGCCACCATCCGCACCCACGCCGGCTTGCTCCCCGCGCCACCCATCCATCCGCTGTGCCATGTGGCCGATTGCCGGCTGTGCTCGGCCCTGGCGCCGCATGCCCTGCTCACGCTCGACGCCCTGTGTGCCTGGCTGGCGCAGCGCGCGGCCCTGCCCTATCTGCGCATCGATCCCCTGCACATCGATTTCAGCCAGGTGGCCGACGTCATGACGGCCGGCTATGCGGCCCGCTTCAACATCCTGCCCGTGGACAGCACGCCGGAACGCATCGTCATCGCCACCGCACAGCCGTATGCGCTTGCCTGGCAGGCGGAACTGGGGACTGTGGCGCCACGCAAGCTGAGCCTCGTCATCGCCAACCCGCTGCACATCGCCGATGCCATCGCGCAATTTTTCAGCCTGGCCAGCGCCGTCAAGGTGGCGCGGCAAGCGTCCACGCAAGACCTGGCGCTGCGCCACAATATGGAACAGCTGGTGGAACTGGGGCGCAACAAGGCCAGCCTCGACGCCAACGACCAGCACGTGGTGCGCATCGTCGACTGGCTGTGGCAATACGCGTTTGAGCAGCGCGCCTCCGACATCCACCTGGAGCCGAAGCGCGACGCGGGCCTCGTGCGCCTGCGCATCGACGGCATGCTGCACCAGGCTTACCAGGTGCCGCCCGTGGTGCTGCTGGCCATGACGGCGCGCATCAAGCTGCTCGGACGCATGGACGTGGTGGAAAAGCGCCGCCCGCAGGATGGCCGCATCAAGACGCGCAATGCGCAGGGACAGGAAATCGAGCTGCGCCTGTCGACCCTGCCCACGGCCTTCGGTGAAAAGCTCGTCATGCGCATCTTCGATCCCGAGATCGCCATCAAGAGCCTGGCCGACCTGGGCTTCCCGCCGGCCGATGCGCAACGCTGGCAACAGCTGACGGCGCGCACGCACGGCATCGTGCTGGTGACGGGGCCCACGGGCTCGGGCAAGACCACCACCCTGTACAGTACGCTGAAGGCGCTGGCCAGCAGCGCCGTCAATGTGTGCACGGTGGAAGACCCCATCGAAATGGTCGAGCCGGCCTTCAACCAGATGCAGGTGCAGGCCGAGCTGTCGTTTGCCGATGGCGTGCGGGCGCTGATGCGGCAAGACCCCGACATCATCATGGTGGGCGAAATCCGCGACCTGGCCACGGCCGAGATGGCCATCCAGGCGGCCTTGACGGGCCATTTGGTGCTGTCGACCCTGCACACCAACGATGCGCCCTCGGCCGTCATGCGCCTGCTGGAGCTGGGCTTGCCCGCCTACTTGCTGGAAGCCAGCCTGATCGGCGTGCTGGCGCAGCGCCTGCTGCGCTGCCTGTGCGCCGACTGCAAGCAACCGGATGCGGCGCCGGGCGCGGCGCAATGGCACAGCCTGGCCGATGGCCAGCTACCGCTCCCGGCAAGCGTGTATCGCCCCGTCGGCTGCGCCGCGTGCCGGCACAGCGGCTACCGTGGCCGCGCCGGCATCTACGAGCTGCTCGGCGTGACGGAAGCGTTCGGCCAGCTGATCAAGTCCGGCGCCGACCTGCACGCGCTGCGCCGCCAGAGCATCCTCGACGGCATGACGCCGCTGCGCATCGCCGGCGCGCACAGGATACGCGACGGCAGCACCAGTATCGAGGAAGTGCTGAAGCTCACGGCGGCCCTGCATTGAGGCATCTACATTTTCGTGCAGGAATGCTTTGCATTCTTTTTCAACTGATATATAATGCGGCCTCTTTCGGGTCGTTAGCTCAGCTGGTAGAGCAGCGGACTTTTAATCCGTTGGTCGCAGGTTCGAATCCCGCACGGCCTACCACGAATGCGCAGTACCAAAAAGCCCATCCTCACGGATGGGCTTTTTGCATTTCCAGCCCCGGGGTTATACTGGCGCCTCGTCCCGCCAGCCCGAAAGAAACGCATGAAACCTGCCGCCTTCCTCCTCCTGGCCACCGCGTGCCTGTCCGCGCAGGCGCAAACGCCGATCGTGCTCGATGGCCAGTACAGCGCGCGCACGGATGAAATGAGCCTGGAGATGATCGGCAAACGCGTCTGCTTCGCGCCCGACAAGGCGCAGTGGGGACGCCTGCCCCGCCCCGCGGCCGCGCACGATGCGTGGTTCTGTTTCAGTAACGACACCGAGGCGCGCCGCCTGCTGCGCGTGCCCGCGCGCCAGGCCGACAATTGCGGCTGGCAAGCGCGCGCCCGCATCGTCATCGACACCTATCAGCCCTATGTGGAACAGGGCGACGGCAACGACATGGCGCATCTGGCATCGGTGGTCAAGGTGGCGCAGCCGAACGCCATCGCCTGCGAGTAATCAGCCCAGTTCGTATTCCTGCAGATAGCGGGCGAACAGGTCGCCATCGGCCAGCGGACACGCAAACCCCGCGCCCCAGTCGGCCAGCAGCAAGCGCTCCTTCAAGGGCAGCAGCAACAGTTGCGGCATGCCATCGCTGCACCACAGGTCGCACACGATGCCCTTGTCGTCCAGGCCGGCAAACAGGGTTTCCGTCTGCTCGCCGCCAAAGGCCAGCACATTCTTGCATTCCACGCGGCAACTGCTGTAGCCCGTGTAGACGGCGTCGTAGGGCGGCAAGGCATCGGCCAGCGCCAGCCGCAGCTGATCGGCCGTGAGGCCCAGCGCGGACAGCGGCGACGGCGGCGCCTCGGGCACATACATCTCCGTCCAGCCGGCGCCGCTGCGGTGCGCATCGGCAAACGCCTGCTGCTCGCCCATCTGCGTCAAACAGTGCTGCAGGTTATCCAGCGGCAGCAGTTCGATCATGCAAAAATCATCTTCGTGGTAATACGCTTCCCGCATTTTTTAATTCTCCAGCAAGTCTTGCAGTTGCACATTACGCCGCGACGTCAGGCGGCCAGCCCACGTCTCGCTGGTGACGGACGGATAGCGCACGGCGCCGAAATTCATCCAGGCATCGCGATACGCCAGCCACAGGCGTTGCGTGGCGCGGATGCCATCCTTGCCGACAGCGCCCGCATAGGTCGCCGCCGGCTTTTTCATCAGCTTGCCGTAGATGGCGTTGAGCTCCTTGTCGAGCGCGGCCGCCTGCTCCTTGGACATGCTTGCCGGCAGCTTGCCCGCCTCGTAGTCGCGCAGATCGTGCGCCAGTAAATCGAGCTCGGCCGTACGGGCGGCGATGCTCAGGGCGGCGCGCGCCGTGCCGCTCAAGTCCGTTTCATGGGCCGCGCGCGCGTCGGCAAACCTGCCCGCCGCCGCCTGCAGTTTTTGCAGCGACGCCTGCGCCACGGCAGGCATCGCTTCGCTCGCCTTGCCCGTTGCCTGCGCGCGCACGCGCTGCTTCTGGCGCGCATCGATGGCGCTGCACACGCCCATCATGTAGCCGCTGGTGATGTCGTCGCACAGGTCGATCATGCCGCGCCCGCTGGCGTTAATCTGCTGCAAGTGTTCGATGCGGCCCTGCATCTCGGCCGGCGCCGCATCGATGCTGCACGCATACTTGAGCGCCAACAACGTATCCTTCTGCACGCCCTGGCCGTTCTGGTACAGCATCATCAGCACGGCGCTGTTCTGCGTGGCCAGGGCACAATGGCGCACGGGACGCCAGTCGGCGGGCTTGGGCGAGGACATACTCTTGGTATCGTAATACAGGTCCGTCGCCTGGCACTGCTGCAAGGCGGTCACGGCGGACGGCGCCGGCAAGTCGGCCGGCGGCGGCGCACTATCCTTGACCTTCAGGCAAGCGGCATACCAGGCCGTGCTTTCCGCGTGGCCCACGCCCATGGCGCTGGTATTCGGGTATGGCGCGGCAGCGGCGGCAAGCGCCTGGGTTGCCAGCAGCGCGCCTGCACCCAGCAATAGCGTTTTCAATAAGGGTAGACAAATTTTCATGTTCAGGCAGCGCCAGCGTGAGTAAAGCGGCAAGTTTAACTGATCGGATACGCGTGGCCCGTCCGCCACGCGCGCGGCGGCCTGGTAAGTAACGGTTCATGGCCTTGGCAGTGCAGGAAACGATGGGCAATAATGTTGCCCGCTGTACTTCTTTCACTTCCCGGACCACGCCCATGACCTTACCCCGTCTTCGCCGTTCCATCGGCTCCCTGCTGATCGCAGCGGCCTGCGCCTCGCTCGCCCACGCCGCCGATACCACGCCTGCGTCGCCAGTTGCCGCCACGCAAACGAATGCCAAACACGCCATCACGCATGAAGACGTATGGCTGATGAAACGGGTCGGCGCACCCGTCGCCAGCCCGGACGGACGCTGGGCCGTGTTTTCCGTCGTCGACAGCGCCTACGACAGCAAGGATCAATGGTCGGACCTGTGGATCAAGTCGCTGCTTGACGACAGCCCGGCGCGCCGCCTGACCTTTTCCAAGGGCGGCGAAGGCGCCGTCGCCTGGTCGCCGGACAGCCGCCAGCTGGTGTTTGTCGCCAAGCGCGACGGCGATGAAGCGGGCCAGATCTACCGCCTCGACGTGGCCAACGGCGGCGAAGCGCAACGCCTGACCTCGCTGACCCTTGGTGCGCGCATGCCGAAATGGAGCCCCGATGGCAAGCAATTGCTGTTCATCAGCGATATCTACCCTGGCAACAAGACGGAAAGCGACGTCAAGCAAAGCGCGAAAGAGCGCAAGGACCGTAAATACAGTGCCCGCTCGTATGAAACGACGGCGCCCCGCTATTTCGACAAATGGCTGACCGACAAGCAGGTGCGCCTGTTCATCGTCGACGCGCAGCCTGAGGCCGCGCCGCGCGACATCCTGTCGGGCACGCAACTGGTCACCCTGCCGGGCTTTGGCGGCGGCCAGGGCGATGAAGGACAATCGCTGGACGCCGTCTGGACACCGGACGGCAAGGCTGTCGTCTTCAACGCGGCCACCAACCGCGATGCGGCCCAGCGCGAAGCCGTGTATTCGCAATTGTATTTGCTGCCCGTGGCGGGCGGCGAGGCGCAGCGTTTGACGCAGGACAAGCATAGCTACGGTTCCCTGAAATTTGCGGCCGACGGCAAGACCCTGTTTGCCTTGAGCGATGCGCAAACGCCGGGCAAGGTGTATGACGTGAAACGCCTGGCCAGCTTCGCCTGGCCCATGAGCAGCCCGGCGCCGACGATACTGACGGCCAAGCTGGACCGTTCGATTTCCCGCTACGTGCTGCCGGACGGCGGCAAGCGGATCATTTTCAGCTATGAACATGCGGGCCTGGAAAAGCTGTACTCGATCGACGCCAGGGGCGGCGACGTGCGCGACGAGGCTTCCCTGCCAACGGGTACCATCAACTCGCTGAGCAGCGGCGGCAAGGCTTTGGTCGGCGTGTGGGAATCGGCCATCAACCCGCCGGAAATCTATGCGTTCAACGGCCGGCAGCCGAAGCGCCTGACGGCCTTCAACACGGACAAGGCGGACAAGATCGACTGGCAGGCGCCCGAGCATTTCTGGTTCACGACGGCCGACGGCCGCCAGATCCACAACATGCTCGTCAAGCCGGCCAATTTCGACCCGAACAAGAAATACCCGCTGTTTACCGTCATCCACGGCGGCGCGGCCAGCATGTGGCGCGACCAGTTCGTGCTGCGCTGGAACTACCACTTGCTGGCCAAGCCCGGTTATGTCGTGCTGCTGACCGACTACAAGGGCTCCACCGGCTACGGCGAGGAATTCTCGCGCTCGATCCAGTTCGACCCATTGAAGGGCCCGGGCGACGAAGTCAACCAGGGCGTCGATGAAGCCATCAAGAAATACCCCTTCATCGACGGCACGAAACTGGCCGCTGGCGGCGCCAGCTATGGCGGCCACCTGGCCAACTGGCTGCAGGCGACCACCACGCGCTACAAGGCCATCGTCTCGCACGCGGGCGAAATGGATCTCATCATGCAATGGGGCACCAGCGATGGCGGTTTCGGCCGTGAAACGAATGCGGGCGGCCCCGTCTGGTCGAACCTGCCCGTGTGGCGCGATCAAAGCCCGGTCATGCAAGCGGGCAATCACGAAAAAGGCACGGGTTTCACGACGCCTATCCTGATCACCGTGGGCGAACTCGACTACCGCGTGCCCGCTAACAATGCCTTGATGAACTTTGCCGTGCAACAACGCCTGAACGTGCCGGCCAAGCTGCTCGTCTTCCCGGATGAAAACCACTGGATCCTGAAGGGCGAGAACAGCCGCTTCTTCTACAGCGAAGTCGAGGGCTGGCTGGCGAAATACCTGAAATAATCCTGCCGCGTACTTCTTGAAAAGCCAGGCTCCGCGCACGCGGGCCTGGCTTTTTTCATACCGCCTGGGCTACGGCCACGGCAGCCTTCTGGCGCTGGATCGCCAGCACCAGCAGCGCGGCCACGAGGCAGGCGGCACCGGCCGCGAACAGGGCCGGATTGTAGGTCAGCATCAAAGTGCGGATGCGGCCCGCGCCATATGCGGCCACGGCGGCGCCCAACTGGTGGCCGGCGAAAATCCAGCCAAACACCATGCCTGCCCGCTCCTTGCCGAACGTGGCGCCCACCAGTTTTACCGTCGGCGGCACGGTGGCTATCCAGTCCAGGCCATAGAACATGGCGAACAGGGACAGGCCGTACAAGGTGAATTCCGAATACGGCAGCCAGAACAGGGACAGCCCCCGCAAGCCGTAGTACCAGAACAGCAATTTGCGATTGTCATAGCGGTCCGACAGCCAGCCCGACAGGATCGTGCCGAACAGGTCGAAGGCGCCCATCATGGCCAGCACGGAGGCAGCCGGCACGGCCGACAGGCCGGAATCGCCGCACAGGGAAATGAAGTGCGTCTGTATCAAGCCATTGGTGCTGAGGCCGCAGATGAAAAACGTGCCAAAGAGTATCCAGAAGGTGCGGTTCGCTGCCACGCTGCGCAAGATCACAAACGGCGTGGCAAACGTCATTTTCGCCGCCGGCACCGGCGCCAGGGGCGTGGCCGGATCGGCGCCGTAGGGCCGCAGGGCCACATCCTGCGGGCGGTTGCGCATGCAGAAAAAAGCCAGGACGGCGACGATGGCGCAGCTGGCAAAGACGGGCATGACGGCCGTGCGCCAGCCGAAGTGCTCGATCAGCCAGGCGCCCACGGGCAGGAACAGCAGCTGGCCCGTGGCCGAACTGGCCGTCAGCACGCCCACCACCAGGCCCCGGTGCGTGTCGAACCAGCGGTTCGCCACCACGGCGCTCAAGACCAGCGCCGTCATGCCCGAGCCCAGCCCCAGCAGGATGCCCCACAGGGCGACGAGGTGCCAGAACTGCGTCATGCGCGTGGCCAGCAACATGCCGGCCGCGATCAGGCCCAGCGCCACGCAGATGACGTTGCGCAAGCCGAAGCGTTCCATCAGGATGGCGGCAAACGGTCCCATCAAGCCAAACAGCACGAAACGTACGGCCAAGGCCGAGGAAATCTGCTCGGCATCCCAGCCGAATTCGCGGCTCAGCGGCTGCATCAACGCGCCCGGCAAGCCCAGCGCGGCCGACGAGGTCAAGGCCGTGAGGAAAGTAATGGCGACGATGACCCAGGCGAAGTGGATGCCGCGCCGTGCCAGCCATTGCGAAACAGGATAGGAAAGCATGCTGTCCTCATGAGAAAAGAATGGATATCACCCCACCTGCCGGCGGGATTTTCCTCATGTTATATTATGATCGTAATTTATACAAGCGAGTTCAACTCTGCTGTTGTTAAAGACAGATCTCGGAGCAGCCGCCTGCGCGCAACAAGCCGCAATAGCCAGGCAGTGCGACACGTCGGCCCGCGCAGGGGCAGGGAAGCGCCCGATTGCGGCACATCCCTGCCAACCCGGGCTGGCGCTACGGCCTGCCCGGCGCTTGCCGGACAGACATTGCCCTGCCTTATTTCACCTTCAAGCCATTCTTCACGTCCGTCACGCCTTCCACGCCGCGGGCCAGGTCGCCCGCTTTCTTCACTTCAGTTTGCGACGGCACGAAACCGCTGAGCATGACGACGCCGTTGACCGTTTCCACATGCACATCCAGCGCTTTCAAGGTGGAGTCCTTCACCAGGTCCGCCTTGATCTTGGTGGTGATGACGGAGTCGGACATGGCCGTCTTGGTACTGCCGGCCGCATTGCGCGTCATGCAGGCGGCCTTGGCTGTCGCATCCATGGCGTCGCAGTTTTCCTTCGCCACGGCAGGCGGATTCTGCGCCACGTTGGTGCCTGCCTTGGCGCCCGTGTTCGCGTCGGCCAGGGCCGCCGTTTTCGCCGCCTTGGCATCGTTCATGCACGTGGTTTTATCGACGCCCGTGCGGTCGCCGCACTTGGCGCGGGCCAGGTCATACTCGGCATTGGCCACGTCCTTACGAGCCTTGCTCAGCTCGCGCGGCGTATTGCGATATTGCGCTACGGCATCCGAATCGGCCTTGGCGCGCGCCACCTTGGCTTCTTCCACGCAGACTTTTTTCGCGTTGCCGCTGTGCGCATCGCAGGCGGCCTTGGCTTGCTTGTAGTCGTTTGTGGCCTTGTCGGTCAGGCTCTTGTATGAGGTATCTTGCGCATAAGCGGGTGCCGCGGCAAGCAGGGCGCTGGCGCTGGCGGCCAGTACGAGTGCGATCATTTTGTTCATGATGGTTCCTCTCTGGGTTAATTGATGCCCAGATTAGACCGCTGCCGCGCGCAAAGCTCCGTGCGACAGCACACGCTGGCAAGCCATTCACGCGAAAAACTCACGGTCCTTTGTCGCCGCTCAAACCCATCTGCCACAAAACTTGCGCCTGTTCAAATGGTGAAGCAGCCCCATCAAATTCAGCCCCGTTTTCCGCCAGCGCCAGCCATGCCTGCGTGGCGTGCGAACCGCCCACGCCTCCGCCGCCGGCACGCACGCCGCGCATCCATGCCAGCACCTCCTGGTAGTGCTCAGGGTGGCGCCCATGCATCCACGCCAGCGCCACCAGGTCCGCATAGCCCTCCTCGCGGCGCGTGTCGCGCAATTCCTGCGCCAGCCGTTTCAACTTGCCCCGCTGCATGCTGGGCGGCTCGACAAAGCCGCGCGGCAAGGCATGCCAGTCGCCCTGCGCATAGCGCCGGCAATGGCCGATCTCGTGCGCCGTCATCGCTTCCACCATCGCACCCTGGCGCGCGGGCGGCACGCCGCGCAATACGGCTTCGGCTTGCGCATTGCCGCGCAGCGACAGCACCAGCTTGCAGCGCCCTGCTTCGAAGCCCAGCGCCAGCGGCACGGCGCCGGGCGCCTCCTGTGGCTGCACGATGATATCGAGCGGCAAACCTTGTGCACGCGCAAACGCGATGACGGGCTGGCCCGCCTGCAGCCAGCGCGTTTCCAGTGCGGTGAGATTGGCGGTGGCCACGGCGGGCCGCACAACGATGAGCAAACTCATCAGTGAGAGCAGTTTCAACATGGGTCAACAGGCAGGATGGGCGCGCAATGGAAGGAGTGCGATGCATGGTGGCGAGTTACCGCTGTAGAGTAAGCGCCAGAAAAATTTCCACAAGGAAAAACTGGCAACTTTTCACAAAAAAGACGAAAAAAAACCGGTGCGGGAGCACCGGTTTTCACACTGACAATATGCCGTCTACGCCAGGTTTATTTCTTTGCCGTCATCGCCTTGTCCAGCGCGCGCGCCGTGACGAATTCCGGGCGGATATCGTTGGGCACGGCCTTCATCTTGTCGAGCGCCACCTGTACCTCAGGACGAATCACCACATATTTGGTCATCAGGTCTTTCGCGCGCGCATAGTTGCCCGTCGCCTCGATGGTCAGGAATTCGCGGTCCAGGTCGATCACGGCCTGCTTGATCTTGCTGAAGTTGACGCCGAACTTGCCGTCGCCCAGCGCAACAAAGCCGCCCTTGTCGAGGATGTAATTCATCTGGATGGCCATGCCGCGCGCATGCGAATCCGTCAGGCCGAAATGCAGGGTGCGGAAACCGGAGGCAAGGAAAGTGTTGTACAGCTTGCGCTCAGCCGCCTCGCCCTGGCCCAGGGTGTCGTTGAGTTGCCCCTTGTCCATCATGTAGCGCAGCGCGAACAGGCCCGTGATATCGGCCTTGGCTTCCTCGATGGTCGAGTATGCTTCCTTCAAATCCTGGCGCGGCGTGGACGCCTTGCCGTCGACGACGGTCGCATGCGGGCCCAGGCCATGCATGATTTCATGCGCGAGGATGTGCGTGAAGAAGGAATTGAAATCCACGTCCTGCTGCGCTTCGGGCGTCAGCACCAGTTTCGAGATCGGCGTCAGGGTGGCCTTGAACTTGGCTTCCTGCACGTTTTTCAGCATCACGCGCTTCGAGCCGCGCGCGCTGATGATGCGCTCGTCATTGGGCAGGTTGTAGGCGGCCGTCTGCACGGCCATGTTGCCGTCGCCGGCGCCATACACCTGGTTGACCACCACCATCGGCGCCAGCGCGCCCACTTTCGGGTTGCGGTACCGGGCGTCGAGCGGCAGGTTGTCTTCCAGCTCCTGCATGTGCTTGGCGAAGAAATTGAGCTTTTGCGTCTCGGCCTGGTCGCGGATATTCACGTAAGCCTCGAACGCGGCCTTGTAGCCGAACAGTTCGTCGTTATACGTCTCGTAGGGGCCGATGGTGATGTCGACGGGCGCATCGAGGTCCATCCAGGCGAAATCGGACGGCAGGTAGTCGTTGTCGAGGAAAGCCTTGGCGCGCAGGGTGAGGAACTTTTTCAGCGACGCATTGTCCGTGGCGGCCGCCGCCTCGTCGAGCAGCCTGGCCAGTTGCTTGAGTTCCACCTTGTACTCGTCCGAATACTTGACGGTCTGATATTTGCCATCCTTGCCGGCACGGATGGTGGTGAAGAACCATTGCGCCTGCTGCTTGTCCTCTGCCGGCAAGCCATTCATCCACGTCTCCAGGCTGGCCTTGGTGGCGCCCTGCGGATAGAAATTGCCCGCTTCCGGCTTGTGCGCGGGAATGGCCATGCCGGCATAGCTGGCCGGCATGAACGAGGCGTGGGCGTCGAGCACCGACCACGGCCCCTTGTTGATCCAGAAATAATTCAGGCGGGCCTGGCCCAGGGCCGACTTGTCTTTCTTCAGGGCTGCCCACAGGGCTTCGTTGCCGGACCAGCGCTGGCGCAATTGCAGCACGTCGACCAGCTTGGCCGCCTCGACCAGCTTGGCGATGGCCTGGCGGTCACCGGCGGACAGGTGCGCCGTATCGGCAGTCAGCTCGACGGGAGCGTAGCGGGCGCTCATGGCCGTCAGTTGCGCGGCGGTGGCCGGTGTTGCTGGCGTGGCCGCTTGCGGCGCGGCGCAGGCGCTGCCGACGGCGGCGGCCATCAGCAAGGGAATCAGGATATTTTTCATGGGGTCTCGGTTAGATTATTCTCAGGAAAAAAAAGCGGCTGGCGCGGATGGCGCGCGACCGCTTTCTTGCTCAGCCTGCGATTGTAATCCACCTGCCCCCTGATCTGCCCCATCACCTGCCGGGCGCGGTTGGCCAACCCGGGTTACCAGACCTTGTATACCTGCCCCGTCTGCGCGCCTTCCACGCTGCGGCTGTAGGCAAGCGCCACGCGGCTGGCCGCGGCCGGCTCGAAACCGTAAAAGAACGGGCCATATGCTTCCAGCGACTCTTCCAGCACCGTCGGGCTGACCACGTTGATGCGCACGCCACGCTGCAATTCGATGGCGGCGCCGCGCGCGAAGCCTTCCACGGCCGCATTCGTCATCGTGGCGGCCGTGCCGAAACGGATGGGCTGGTCGGCCACGATGCCACTGGTCAAGGTGATGGAACCGCCATCGTTCAGGTATTCCTGCGCCACCAGCGCCACGTTGACTTGCCCCATCAATTTGCTTTCCAGGCCCAGCTGGAATTGCTCGGGCGTGAAATCGGCCAGCGGGCCGAAATGCAGCTTGCCGGCCGTGACGACGACGGCGTCGACCTTGCCAATGCGCTTGAACAGGGCGCGCACTTGCGCGATATCGCCCATGTCGGCCTGGTGCGTGCCCGAGCGGCTGCCCACTTCGATGATTTCATGGCGCTGTGCCAGTTGTGCCGAGACGGCCTTGCCGATGGTGCCGCTGGCGCCGATGATGACGATTTTCATGATGCTGTCCTTGTCTGCTGTTGAACGATGGAGCCAGTATGCGCCGCTTCAGGAAAGCAATAAATACGCTAGAATTTACAAGATTACTAACCCATAGTTTGGAATCGAGCGGCCATGGATAAATTGCGCAGCATGGAAATCTTTGTCGCCGTCGTCGACGCGGGCAGTTTCACGTCCGCCGCCGAGGCCTTCCAGATCTCGCCCGTGATGGTGGGCAAGCACATCGCCTATCTGGAAGAGCGGCTCGGCGCGCGGCTGCTGGCGCGCACCACGCGGCGCCAGGCGCTGACGGAAATCGGCGCCCAGTACTGTGAACAGTGCCGGCACATCCTGGCCAGCATCAGCGCCGCCGAACGGGGGGCCGAAGCCATGCGCACGGCGCCGCGCGGCAAGCTGAAGATCACGGCGCCCGTGTCGTTCGGCAGCGAATGCATCGCGCCGCTGATGGCCGACTACCTCGATGCATATCCGGAAGTGAGCCTGGAACTGAACTTGAACGACAGGACGGTGGACCTGGTGGAGGAAGGATTCGATGCGGCCATCCGCATCGGCAAGCTCGAGGATTCGGGCATGGTGGCGCGCGCGCTGCGGCCGTATGCGATGGTGATCTGTGCCGCCCCCGCCTACCTGGCGAAACACGGTACGCCGCGCACGCCGGCGGACCTGGCGCGGCACGAATGCCTGGACTTCATGCAGTGGACGCGCCATGTGCGCTGGCGCCTGGCCAGGAGCGGCGACGACGACCGCAGTCCCGTGCGCGCCAGCCGCTTTCGCTCGAACAATGGCCAGGCGCTGCGCGTGGCGGCGCTGCACGGCTTCGGCATCGTCATGCAGGCGGAAATCCTGATGGCCGCCGATATCGCCGCCGGCACGCTGGTGCCGCTGCTGCCCGACTACGTGCCGACGCCGCGGCCCATGCACCTCGTGTACTCGCGCGACCGCCAGCCGACGCCGAAGCTGACGACCTTCATCGATTTTCTGCTGGAACGCTACGGGCCGGCGGCGACACCGCCACCGGCCACGCTCACGTAACTAGTTGGATGGACTTGCCATGTGTTGCTCATGGTTGACCTTGCGACACCGGAGAAAACCGTAGCGAGCTGCAGCGAGGCTCGCCGGCCGCCAGGCGCGACGCGCGGCAGGTTTTCTCTGGTGTCCTTCAATGCTGCCAGCCGGCGCCCAAGGAACGGGCCACGGCCACCGTCGCCAGCAGGCGCTGGGTCTTGATCTGCGCGGCGGCGCGGTCGGCCGCCAGCGAACTGCGCTGGGCATCCGTGACGTCGAGGTAGGTCGAGATGCCGCGCTCGTAGCGCGTGCGCGCCACCAGGTAGGCGCGCGCCGCCGCTGCCTGCGACAGGGCCTGGGCGTCGCCCTGCAACTGGCGCTGCTCGACGTCGGACAGCGCATCTTCCACTTCGCGCAAGGCCGTCAGCAACTTGGTTTCATGGTTGGCGACAGCCTCCGCGTAGCGCGCCTTGCTCAAGTCCAGGTTGGCCTGGTTGCGGCCGCCGTCGAAGATGGGCAGGGACAGGGCCAGCGGGCCAAAGCTGAACTGGCGCGAACCGCCCTGCGCCAGGTCGCGCAGCTTTTCCGAGGCGTAGCCGAAATTGCCCGTCAATTGCAGCGACGGATAAAACGCGCCTTCGGCCACGCCCACTTGTGCGTTCGCCGCGCGCAAGCCCGCCACGCTGGAAACGAGGTCCGGGCGGTGCGCCACCAGGCTGGCCGGCAGGCCGACGGGAATGGCGGGCGGCAGCGGCAAGGCCGATGGCTCGGCGGCCACCGGCAATTGCAGCGCCGACGGCGGCTTGCCCGTCAGCGTGGCCAGGCTGTTTTCCAGCTGGTTGCGCTGGCGCTTGACTTCATGCAGGTCGGCCTGCGCATTCGACAGTTCGACTTTTGCGCGCGCCAGGTCCAGCTCATTCGTCAAGCCCGCGTTGAAGCGCGCCTCGACCAGTTGCGCCGACTCGCGGCGCGTGTCGAGCGCGCCATTCAGGATCGCCATTTCCGCGTCCAGCCCGCGCAGCTGCCAGTAATTGCTGGCCACTTGCGCCGACAGCATCAGCAGCACGCCGTCGCGGTCGGCCTGCGCCGCCAGCGCCTGCGAATCGGCCGCTTCGACCATGCGTTTTACGCGGCCCAGCAAGTCGACTTCATACGACAGCGAAGCGCCCACGGAAAAATTGTTGCCGCTGATCGAGCGGTTGCCCAGGGCCAGACCCTGCGAGGTATTGGCCGAGGTGCGCGAGTTCGACACACCCGTGCTGAGGTTGACGCTCGGGCCCTGGTTGGCGCGTGCCGTGCCGCTTTGCGCCAGTGCCTGCAGCAGGCGCTCGCCGGCCGCCTTGACGCCGGGATTGTCCTGCAGCGCGCTTTGCTCGAGACGGTTCAGGGTCGCATCGCCGTAGATGCTCCACCATTCCTTGGGCAACTGCGCGGCGTCGGCCGCGCTGGCGCCATGGCGGAAGGTGCCGTTGTCGATGCCGGCGACATTCACCGGGGCCTTGAAATCCTGGCCCACGGTGCCGCAGGCGGACAACGCCACGGCCAGCGAGACGGCCAGCGCGATTTTCGTGATGTTCATAGATGCGGTTTGCATGGTGATTACCTTCTTGTTCTTGAGTGGGCGGTCAATGACCGCCGCCACCGCCACCGGGGGCTTTGAGTTTGTCGGCCAGCCACAGGGGCACGATGCAGGCCAGCAGGATGGCGCCGATGAGGAAGAAGCCATCGTTGTAGGCCATCACATACGCTTCGCGGCGCACGATGCCGTCGATCGCCTGCAAGGCCTGGTTGCCGGCCGTGACGGCGTCATAGCCCTTGGCCATGAACGACGACGTCAGCTGGTCGATGCGCAGCTGCGTGGCGCTGGAAAACACGTTGATCGCTTCGCCCAGGCGCTGCGAGTGGAAATGTTCGCGCGTGCTCAGGGCCGTCGCCAGCAGGGCGATGCCGATCGAGCCGCCCAGGTTGCGCGTCATGTTGAACAGGCTGGAAGCGGATGCCATGTCCTTCGGCGCGATACCCTTCATGGCGAAGTTCGACAGGGTCAGCATGACGAAGGGCTGGCCCAGCGCGCGCACCACCTGCGACCACAGCAGCTGGTCGTAGCCGGTGGAAGCGTCCATGTAGGCATTCATCATGCACGAGCCGCCGAACAGCAGCAGGCCGAACGAGCACAGGATGCGGTTGTCCACCTTCGACGACAGCTTGGCGACAAACGGCATGATGAACAGCTGCGGCAAGCCCACCCACATGATGACTTCACCGATCTGCATCGGCGAGTAGCCGGCGATCTGGCCGAGGAACAGCGGCAGCAGGAAGGCCGAGCCGTACAGGCCCATGCCCGTCACGGCCGACAGCACGGTGGCAACGAGGAAATTACGCTGGCCGTACAGGGCCAGGTTGACGAACGGCTCGGCGCGCGTGGCGCTGGTGACGACCCAGCCGAGGATGCCCGTCAGGGCCAGCGCGGCGAAGGCGATGATGAAGCCCGAGTCGAACCAGTCCTTCGAATTGCCCTCTTCGAGGAAAATCGTCAGGCAGCCCAGGCCCAGGGCCATGAAGAAGATGCCGAGCCAGTCGGCCTTCCAGAACAGCTTCAGGTTCGTCGGCTCGCGGTCCAGGCCATAGATCATGCCGACGATCAGCAGCACGCCCGGCACCCAGTTGATGTAGAAGATCGAGGGCCAGCCATACAGCTCGCTCAGATAGCCGCCCAGGGTCGGGCCCATGGCCGGCGCCAGGGTGGCCGTCAGGCCGAAGATGGCCATGCCGACGGCGCGCTTCGAGGCGGGCAGCTTGAGCATCACCAGCGTGAACGCCATCGGGATCAGCGCACCGCCCGTAAACCCTTGCAGCATGCGGAAGACGATCATGCTTTCCAGGTTCCACGCCGCCCCGCACAGGGTCGAGAACAGCAGGAAGAAAGCGGTGGTGCCGATCATGTAGGTACGCAGGCCGAACACGCGCGCCAGCAGCGCGGTGAGGGGAATGACGATGATTTCCGCCACCAGGTAGGCCGTGGAAATCCACGAACCCTCTTCCTGGGTGGCCGACAGCGAGCCAAGGATATCCTTGAGCGAGGAGTTGGTGATCTGGATGTCGAGCACCGCCATGAAGGCGCCCAGCATGCCGGCGGCGACCGCCAGCCAGGTGCGTCCGGAGACTTTTTCGTCGATCACGGGAAACGCCGGCGGCTTCGCCAGCGTGGTGGAGGGGCTGCTCATGACAACTTAGCGGGCGGTGGTCTGGGCGGCTGGCGCGGCGGCGTGGCGCGCGGCCGCGTCCTGAGCTTGAGGCGACTCGGGCTGGTTCACTTCCACTTCGGCGATCACCGACATGCCCGGCACCAGGCGGCCGTTCATGGCCTTGATGTCGGCCGGCTGGAAGACGATCTTCACCGGCACGCGCTGGACGATCTTGGTGAAGTTGCCGGTCGCGTTATCGGCTGGCAGCAGCGCGAATTGCGCGCCCGACGCGGGGGCGAAGCTGTCGACCGTGCCCACCAGTTTCTTGCCTGGCATGGCGTCGATGGTCACGTGCACGCTCTGGCCGCGGTGCAGGTCGGCCAGTTGCGTTTCCTTGAAGTTGGCCGTGACCCAGACGTTGTCCTGCACGATGGCCGTCAATTGCTGGCCGGGCTGCACGCGCATGCCCGTTTCCACGTTGCGCTTGCCGATGCGGCCGGCGACGGGCGCCAGGATGCGGTTGTATTGCAGCTGCTGCTCGGCATCCTTCAACTGCACGCGCAGCACGGCCACCTGGGCCTTGGCCACGTCGCGCGCGGCCTGGGCGGCGCCGATCTGCGCCTTGGCGGCCACGGCGCTGTCGCGGCGGGCGGCCAGGTCGGCCACGGCGCCCGAGCGGGCAGCGTTGGCCGCGTCGAGTTCCGCCTTCGAGACGGCTTTCATCTGGCTCGTGTACAGCTGGCCAAAGCGTTCGGCGTCCTGTTTGGCGCGCAGCAGCTGGGCGTCGGCTTGCGCCACCTGCGCCTGGGCGGCGCTGGCCTGCGCCTGCACTTGCGCGATCTGCGCATCGGCTTGCAGCACCTGCTGCTCGGCGCTGGCGATTTGCGCGGCGATCTGTTCGGTCTTCACGCGCTGGTCGAACGGGTCGAGTTCGGCGATCACGTCGCCCTCTTTCACCAATTGGTTGTCATCGATGAAGACCTTGCTGACGACGCCGGAAATGCGCGCCGAGACGGGATGCACGTGGCCGGAAACGTAGGCGTTTTCCGTTTCGACGAAATAATGGCTGCGGTACCACATGCGCGCGCCGGCGCCCAGGGCGACCAGGACGATCAGGCCGGCGATGATCTTCACGCGATGGTTGGGCGGGGTGGAGCTGGCAGATGCGGCGGGCGCGGACGGTGCGGCCGGGGCCGCGAGTGGGACGGCGCTAAGCACTTTTTGTTCTGCTTGGCCAGGCTGATTCGACATACTGCGCTCCGGAAATGAAATGATATCTGTTCATTATTGGACAAAGAAAAGCCAAAGTCAAGAAATGAAACGATTGCATTTCATTTTAATTTGCACTACAGTGTGAGCCATCACTCACCTTCCAACCTTATAAAAGAGACCCCGAGCATGCCAGATCCCGGCCTCAGCGATACCTTGCCTACCGACAACAATACCGACAATGCCCAGGAGCTCAGCTGCTGCGGCAAGCCGGCCGGACGCCCGCGCGCGGCCGACATGGAGGCGCGCATGGAAAACCTGCTGCATGCGGCCGGTTGCCTGTTCCTGGAAAAAGGGTATGGGAAAGTGAGCCTGGAAATGATCGCGCGCGAAGCCCATGTGGCCGTGCGCACGATTTATGTGAAGTTCGGCGGCAAGTCGGGATTGTTCAATGCCGTGGTGGAACAACGCCGCGCCGCCTATTTCTCCACCATGCCGGCGCTGGAAACGGATATGCGGCCCCTGCCCACCATCCTCGGCGAGTTCGGCCTGCTGTTCGTGCAACTGGTCACCATGCCGGCAGCCATCCGCCTGAATCGCATGGTGGTGGCCGAGGCGGCCACGCACCCGGAACTGGCGGAAACGTTTTACAAGGTGGGACCGGGACAGACGCGCGAGATGCTGACCAAGTTTTTCAGCCGTCCCGATATTGCGCCGCTGTTTCGCGAGGAATTGACGGCCCCCATGCTGGCCTTGCACCTGCTCAATTGCCTGCTCGGCGACCAGATGTCGCGCCTGCTGTTTCCACCGCAGGCGCAACCGGATGTGGCGCAATTGCGCGGCAAGGTGGCCGTCAGTCTCGACCTGTTCCTGCACGGCACCTTGCGCAAGCAGCCGGCGGCCTGAAGCTAACAGCCAGAGACGGCGTCAGCCAGGGCGGCTGCAGTCTTCCTGCATGCTCGCCTGCACCGGGCCAGCCTCGATGCGTTCGCCGCTCAGGCCCAGCGCGCGCAGGAATGGCTGGGCTGCCGACGTGCCATCAAAGCTGAGTGAGGACTCACTGCCATCATAGCGATCTGGGCCGTAGCGCATCAGGTCGAACGAGGTTTCAAAGCGCTGCGCCAGGAAATAGGTGCGGAAATAATCGAAGGCGAACGCCACCTGGCCATCGGCGCGCAATAGCAAGCCGTGCGCATACAGGGGCGCCAGCCACTCCCCGGTCGCCATGCTCCAGCCCTTCACGCCACAGTAATCGCTGGCGAAGCGTTCCAGTTCGGCCTGCCCCAGGAACAGGGTCTTGGCTTCGAACATCACGAACGCCAGCTCGATCAGGAATTCGCGCGCGGCCACCGCGTCGTCCGACGGCCCCTGGTGCGGCAAGCCCGCCTTGCCCAGCAAGCCCTCGAGATAGAGGCGCTCGCCGGCCAGTTGCGGCAGCAGCGTGGCAAACACATACTCGGCATCCATCTGCCCCGTTTCGTGGCCATTCGGCGTGTACAGCACCGACAGGGCGAAGTTCTTGCTCACTTCATCGAACTCGCGCAGGGCCACCGTCCACTGCGTGCCTGGCGCGTCGCCATCGGCCGCATCGCTGCCGAATTCCAACACAGCAAAAGCCGCCATCTGGCCATGCGAACCGTAGAGACTGCCAGGATTACTCTTGAACAAGATCCCAAGCGAACGCATCAACGAACTGGCGTCGCCCGTATGCTGGTGGCCGTGGAACACGGCGTGGATGTTCTTGTAGCGCGCGCGCTGTTCCGCGCTGGCATGCTCGTCGGCGGAAAAAAAGCTGAAGCCCGCGTTGCCCAGCGTGGTCGCGGCGACGCCCTGCACGCGGCTGCCCGGCACCAGATAAAAGCGCGCACCTGGCTGGCTGGCCGCCTGCAGCAGGGGGCGCAGGAAATATTCGTAGACATACACGGGCGTCGTGCCGGCACAGGCGTCAGGCGCCACCAGCTGGCCCGTGAAGAAAATGGCGTCGATCTGCTTGCCCGCCGCCAGGATGGCGGCCACGTCCTGGTACAAGGCGTGCAGCATCACGGCTTGCTCTTGCTCATCGGCCCGGCGCAAGCGGACATCGGAAATATGCAGGGCGGTAAATTTTTTCATTGTTGCAAAGCTTTCTCAGTACAGCCGAACTTGACCGGACACTGGCAACGTTCAGGGAAAAATCACACCCCCCCTGGGCAAGCGCGAGCGAAACATGGTTACAGTCCCCCATTTTGCCACTTTTTCCATACGGCAATACTCACCAATTTTCACATGCAGCCCATCTCTCCTGTATCGGCTGCGCTTTACGTGACTGAAGTCAACGAAAATAAAAAAACCGGAAGCATGTCCCGGTATTTTCAGTACTGAAAGTTAATTTTCTGTCAGCGCTTGCGCGATGGCGCAAGTCGGCGCGCCCTGAATCGGGTCGGCAGCCAGCAGACCACAATAAAAAAGCCCCGCAATCGCTTGCGGGGCTTTTCAGCTTATAGCAGCATCAAGCAATCAGCGCTTGCGCGGCGGCGGCAAGTCCGTGCACACGCCTTCGTACACCTCTGCGGCCATGCCGATCGACTCGCCCAGGGTCGGGTGAGGATGGATGGTCTTGCCGATGTCGGTGCCGTCGCAGCCCATTTCGATGGCCAGCGCGATTTCGCCGATCATGTCGCCCGCATGCGTGCCGACGATGGTGCCGCCGATGATGCGGTGCGTTTCGGCGTCGAACAGCAGCTTGGTGAAGCCTTCGGCGCGGCCATTGGCCACGGCGCGGCCCGATGCGGCCCACGGGAAGTGGCCCTTCTCGACCTTGATGCCCTTGGCTTTCGCTTCGTCTTCCGTGATGCCGGCCCATGCCACTTCCGGATCCGTGTAGGCGACCGACGGGATCACCTTGACGTCGAAGTGCGACTTCTGGCCGGAAGCCGCTTCGGCGGCCACGTGGGCTTCATGCACGGCCTTGTGCGCCAGCATCGGCTGGCCCACCAGGTCGCCGATGGCGAAGATGTTCGGCACGTTGGTGCGCATCTGGCTGTCGACTTCGATGAAGCCACGCTCGGTAACCGTCACGCCGGCCTTGTCGGCGGCGATCTTCTTGCCGTTCGGGCTGCGGCCCACGGCGACGAGCACCAGGTCGTAGATCTGCGGCGCCGGCGCCGTGGCGCCCGCTTCAGCCGCTTCAAACGTGACCTTGATGCCTTCCGGCAGCGCCTCGACGGCCACCGTCTTGGTCTTGGTCATGATGTTGTCGAAGCGTTTTTCATTGAACTTCTGCCACACCTTGACGGCGTCGCGGTCGGCGCCCTGCATCAGGCCATCCATCATTTCGACCACGTCGATGCGCGCACCGAAGGTCGAATACACGGTGGCCATTTCCAGGCCGATGATGCCGCCGCCGATGACCAGCATGCGTTTCGGGATCTGGCGCAATTCCAGCGCACCGGTCGAGTCGACGATGCGCGGGTCTTCCGGCACGAATGGCAGTTTCACCACGGAGGAACCGGCGGCGATGATGGCCTGCTTGAACTGCACGACTTTCTTCGTGCCGTCGCCTGCCGTCACCTCGATGTGGTTGGCGCTGAGGAACTGGCCCACGCCCGTCACCACTTGCGTCTTGCGCGCCTTGGCCATGCCGGCCAGGCCGCCCGTCATGTTCGAAATGACGCCTTCCTTGTACTTGCGTACCTGGTCGATGTCGATGGTCGGCTTGGCGAACGTCACGCCCGTATTCGACATGTGCGCCGTTTCGTCGATGACGGACGCCACGTGCAGCAGCGCCTTCGACGGGATGCAGCCCACGTTCAGGCACACGCCGCCCAGGGTGGCGTAGCGCTCGACGATGACCGTCGACATGCCCAGGTCGGCCGCGCGGAACGCTGCCGAGTAGCCGCCAGGACCGCCGCCCAGCACCATCATGTCGACGTCGATGTCGACCTGGCCGCTGTAATTGCCGGCCGGGATGGCGGCAACGGCTGCCGGTGCCGCCGCCGGGGCAGCCGCAGCGGCCGCAGGTGCAGGCGCAGCCGCTGGAGCGGCAGCTGCCGCGCCTTCAGTCGCTTCCACCACCAGCAGCGCGCTGCCTTCGGCGATCTTGTCGCCGACCTTGACCTTGACTTCCTTGACGACGCCCGCGTGGGTCGACGGAATCTCCATGCTGGCCTTGTCCGATTCGACCGTGATCAGGGACTGGTCCACCTTGATGGTGTCGCCGACCTTGACCATCAGTTCGATGACTTCGACTTCCTTGAAGTCGCCGATATTCGGTACTTTTACCTCTACTGTGCTCATCAATCGCTCCTTACAGCAGAATTTTGCGCATGTCGGCCAGGACTTCGCCGAGGTACACGGAGAATCGCGCGCCCATCGCGCCATCGACCACGCGGTGGTCGTAGGACAGCGAGGTGCCCATCATCAGGCGAGGCTGGAAGGCCTTGCCATCCCATACCGGCTTGATCGAGGCTTTCGACAGGCCCAGGATGGCCACTTCCGGCGCGTTGACGATAGGCGTGAAGTGCGTGCCGCCGATGCCGCCCAGGGACGAGATCGTGAAGCTGGCGCCCTGCATGTCGGCCGGTTTCAGCTTGCCTTCGCGCGCCTGCAGCGACAGTTCCGTCATTTCGCGGGCGATCTGCGAGACCGACTTCTGGTCCGCGCCCTTGATCACGGGCACCACCAGGCCGTTCGGCGTGTCGGCCGCGAAGCCGATGTTGTAGTACTGCTTGAGGATCAGGTTCTCGCCCTTGGCGTCGAGGGACGCGTTAAACGCGGGGAATTTCTTCAGCGCGGCGACCGATGCCTTGATGACGAAAGCCAGCATGGTCAGCTTGGCCGCATCCTTGTTCTTCGCATTGGCGGCGTTGGTGTCGACGCGGAACGCTTCCAGGTCCGTCACGTCCGCTTCGTCGAACTGCGTGACGTGCGGGATCATGACCCAGTTGCGGTGCAGGTTCGGGCCCGAGATTTTCTTGATGCGCGACAGCGGCAGCAATTCGGTCGTGCCGAACTTGCTGAAGTCCAGCGACGGCCATGGCAGCAAGTCCAGGCCCACGCCGGAACCGGCCTTGGCGACCGGTGCATTTGGCGCGGCAACGGCGCCCGACATCACACCCTTGACGAAGTTCTGCACGTCTTCCTGGGTGATGCGGCCCTTCGGACCGGAACCGCCCACGCGGGTCAGGTCCACGCCCAGTTCGCGCGCGAACTTGCGGATCGATGGCGACGCGTGCGCCAGCTTGCCGTTGGCGGCAGGCGCGGCGGCGGCAGCTGGAGCAGCAGCAGGCGCCGAAGCGACGGCGGCGGCGGCCGGTGCGGCGGCAGCTTGCGCGGCGGGTGCTGGTGCAGCGGCGGCAGGCGCGGCGCCAGCGGTCGTTTCAACGACCAGCACCAGCGAACCCTTGGCAACCTTGTCGCCGACCTTGACTTTCAATTCCTTGACGATACCGGCGTGGCTCGATGGAATTTCCATGCTGGCCTTGTCCGACTCGACCGTCAGCAGCGACTGGTCGACCTTGATGGCGTCACCCACCTTGACCATCAGCTCGATGACTTCGACTTCCTTGAAGTCGCCGATATCGGGCACGGTCACTTCCACCAGGGCCGGCGCGCCGGAAGCGGCCGGCGCTGGCGCGGCCGCAGGGGCGGCGGCTGGCGCAGGAGCGGCGGCAGCGGGTGCAGGGGCGGCGGCGGCAGGCGCTGGCGCCGACGCGTCGTCCGCCACTTCCAGCAGCAGGACCAGCGAACCTTCGGCGATCTTGTCGCCCACGTTGACTTTCAATTCCTTGACGACACCGGCGTGGCTCGATGGAATTTCCATGCTGGCCTTGTCCGATTCGACCGTGATCAGGGACTGGTCGACCTTGACCGTGTCGCCTGGCTTGACCATCAGTTCAATGATCTCGACTTCCTTGAAATCGCCGATATCCGGGACTTTGACTTCCACAATGCTCATAGCTTGCTCCGTTATTTTATTTGTCAGATGGACCCGCACACACGCCAGGGCGGCACTTTCGCACCGCCCTGGCGTCATCGGGTCCGCACAACGATTACTGGGTCACCGGATTCGGTTTGTTGGCGTCGATGCCGTACTTGGCGATCGCCTGCTCCACCACCGACACGTCGATCTTGCCTTCGTCGGCCAGCGATTTGAGCGCGGCCACGGTGACATAATAACGGTTCACTTCGAAGAACTCGCGCAGTTTGGCGCGGCTGTCCGAGCGGCCAAAGCCATCGGTGCCCAACACTTTATAAGTGCGGCCCTTCGGCATGAAGGCGCGGATCTGTTCTGCAAACGCGCGCATGTAGTCGGTCGTGGCGACGATCGGGCCGTCCGTGTCCTGCATCAGCGACGTCACGTACGGCACGCGCTGCTCTTTCGACGGGTTGACCATGTTCCAGCGTTCCGCATCCTGGCCATCGCGGGCCACCAGGGTCAGCGAAGGCGCCGACCACACGTCCGCGGCCACGCCCCAGTCGTTGGCAAGCAGTTCGGCGGCGAAGATCGATTCGCGCAGGATGGTGCCGCAACCGATCAGCTGTACGCGCAGCTTGGCGGACTTGTCGCCTTCCTGCAGCTTGTACATGCCTTTCAGGATGCCTTCTTCCTGGCCTGGCTTGATGCCTGGCTGGGCGTAGTTCTCGTTCATGATCGTGATGTAGTAGAACACATCTTCCTGGTTGGCGATCATGCGGCGCAGGCCGTCCTGGATGATGACAGCGACTTCATGGCTAAAGGTCGGATCGTACGGCATGCAGGTCGGGATGGTCGCGGCAAAGATATGGCTGTGGCCATCTTCGTGCTGCAAGCCTTCGCCGTTCAGCGTCGTGCGGCCGGCCGTGCCGCCCATCAGGAAGCCACGGGCGCGCATGTCGGCCGAAGCCCACACCTGGTCGCCGATGCGCTGGAAGCCGAACATCGAGTAGAAGGTGTAGAACGGGATCATGATGCGGTCGTTGGTCGAATACGACGTCGCCGCGGCGATCCACGAGCTCATGCCGCCCGCTTCGTTGATGCCCTCTTGCAGGATCTGGCCGGCCTTGTCTTCGCGGTAGTACATGACCTGGTCCTTGTCGACCGGCTCGTACAACTGGCCTTTCGGGTTGTAGATGCCGATCTGGCGGAACAGGCCTTCCATGCCGAAGGTACGCGATTCATCGACCAGGATAGGCACGACGCGCTGGCCCAGGTTCGGGTCTTTCAGCAGGGTCGAGATGACGCGCACGAATGCTTGCGTGGTCGAGATTTCACGGCCTTCAGGCGTTGCTTCCAGCACGTTCTTGAACGCGTCCAGGCCAGGCACCGGCAGGGTTTCTTCCGCTTTCTGGCGGCGCTGCGGCAAGTAGCCACCCAGGGCCTTGCGGCGCTCGTGCAGGTAGACCATTTCCGGCGCATCGTCGGCCGGCTTGAAGAACGGGATCTCGGCCAGCTTGTCGTCCGGGATCGGCAGCGAGAAGCGGTCGCGCATTTCGCGGATGGCTTCGTCGTCCAGTTTTTTCGTCTGGTGCGCCGTGTTGCGCGCTTCGCCGGACTTGCCCATGCCGTAGCCCTTGATGGTTTTCACCAGCAGGACGGTCGGCTGGCCCTTGTGTTCCTGGGCGATCTTGAACGCCGCGTAGATCTTGTGCGGATCGTGGCCGCCACGGGTCAGGCGCCAGATGTCGTCGTCCGTCATGTTGGCAACCATTTCCAGCAGCTTCGGATGCTTGCCGAAGAAGTGCTTGCGCACGTAGGCGCCATCTTTCGCCTTGTAGTTCTGGTACTCGCCGTCGACGGTTTCCATCATCACGCGCTGCAGGATGCCTTCCTTGTCTTGCGCCAGCAGGGCGTCCCAGCCCGGGCCCCAGATGACCTTGACGACGTTCCAGCCGGCGCCGCGGAATTCGCCTTCCAGTTCCTGGATGATCTTGGTGTTGCCGCGCACAGGGCCGTCCAGGCGCTGCAGGTTGCAGTTGACCACGATGACGAGGTTGTCGAGCATGTCGCGCGCGGCCAGGCCGATCGCACCCAGCGATTCCGGCTCGTCCATCTCGCCGTCGCCGCAGAAGGCCCAGACCTTGCGGTTGTCGGTCTTGGCGATGCCGCGTGCGTGCAGGTATTTCAGGAAGCGTGCCTGGTAGATCGCCATGTGCGGGCCCAGGCCCATCGACACGGTCGGGAACTGCCAGAAGTCAGGCATCAGTTTCGGATGCGGGTACGAGGACAGGCCCTTGCCGTCGACTTCCTTGCGGAAGTTCAGCATTTGCTCTTCCGTCAGGCGGCCTTCGAGGAAGGCGCGCGCATACACGCCCGGCGAGGAGTGGCCCTGGATGTACAGCAGGTCGCCGCCGTGGTCGGCCGTTGGCGCGTGCCAGAAGTGGTTGAAGCCGATGCCCAGCATGTTCGCCAGCGAAGCGAACGAGGACAGGTGGCCGCCGAGGTCGCCGTCGGCGCGGTTGGCCTTGACCACCATGGCCATGGCGTTCCAGCGCATCCACGAGCGCAGGCGCTCTTCGTATTCGAGGTTGCCGGGACAGTGTGCTTCTTGTTTGGTGGGAATGGTATTGACGTAGGCGGTGGTGCTGGAGAACGGGATCTGGGCGCCGCGGCGGCGGGCCAGGTCGACCAGGCGTTCCATCAGGTAATGCGCGCGTTCCGGACCTTCATTTTCCAGCACGGCTTCGAGCGCGTCCAGCCACTCCTTGGTTTCCTGCATATCCGGGTCGGTGCCGATCTGTGTCGTTACCTGGTTCAGTTGAGCTGACATCTGTTGAGTCTCCTTTGTGATCGCCCCACCCCGATTTTCCGGATCGCTGTCGGACGGTATTTCGCTGATTATTTACTATTAAGTTGGATTAGTGTGGGGATTCTAACAGCGTATTTAGTATTTTTCAAATTACGATATAGCATTCCACATCATGAAATCACCCTATGAATTTTATGCTGCACTGCCGCAAATTCCAGGCAGAAATGAATGTGATGAAAGCGGTAAACAAAGCAGTAAAGCGACGGCAAAAACGCCGGCCGGCAGCCGGCGGCTTTATAATCTGTCTTTTCCCTCCCACCAGCTCTCAGCCTCCCTACCATGCCAGCACAACTGATCGACGGAATCGCCCTCTCCCAAAAACTGCGCAGCGAGATCGCCACGCGCGCCGCCGCCCTCACTGCCAAGGGCACCCAGCCCGGTCTGGCCGTGATCCTCGTCGGCGAAGACCCGGCCAGCCAGGTGTATGTCCGCAACAAGGTCAAGGCATGCGGCGACGTGGGTTTCCACTCGGTGCTGGAGAAATATGAAGCGGACCTGTCCGAAGCGGACTTGCTGGCACGCATCGCCAGCCTGAACGCCGACCCAGCCATCCATGGCATCCTCGTGCAAATGCCCTTGCCCAAGCACATCAACCCGCACAAGGTCATCGAAGCGATCGCCACCACGAAGGACGTGGACGGCTATTCCGTCCTCAGCGCCGGCGAACTGATGACGGGCTTGCCCGGCTTCCGCCCCTGCACGCCGTACGGCTGCATGAAACTGATCGAAAGCACGGGCGTGGACTTGCGCGGCAAGCACGCCGTCGTCATCGGCCGCAGCAACACCGTCGGCAAGCCGATGGCCCTGCTGCTCTTGCAAGCGAACGCTACCGTCACCATCTGCCATAGTGCAACGCCGGACCTGGGCCTGTACACGCGCCAGGCGGACATCGTCGTGGCCGCCGTCGGCCGCCGCAATACGCTGACGGCCGACATGGTCAAGCCGGGCGCCATCGTCATCGACGTGGGCATGAACCGCGACGATGACGGCAAGCTGTGCGGCGACGTGGATTTTGCCGGCATCAAGGAAGTCGCCTCGCACATCACGCCCGTGCCGGGTGGCGTGGGTCCGATGACGATCACGATGTTGCTGATGAATACGGTCGAAGCGGCGGAACGCATTTAAAGAGGCGCACCCGGGAAAATGTCCATGGCCGTGTTGCCGTGCCTCGCCGTACTATTCGTACTGCTTTCGGCGCCGCGCATGGCCTGAACATTTTTCAGGTGTTCTAGAATCCAGGCGGCGTTGCCGCCTGAAGATATATATACAGGATTAGCTGATGACAACCGACAACCCCTTGCTGGACTTCTCCGGACTGCCACGCTTCGATGCGATTACCGCCGAGCACGTTGCACCGGCCATCGACACCCTGCTGGCCAAGGCGCGCGCCACCGTGGCGCACTTGGCGGCACCGGAGACGGCCGTCAGCTGGGATAGTTTTGTTGCACCGCAAGATGAGATCAGCGAGACCCTGGGCCGCGCCTGGGGCATCGTCAGCCACCTGAGCAATGTTGTAGATACGCCCGAATTGCGCGCCGCCTTCAATGAAAGTCAGCCGAAGGTGACGGAATTCTGGACCGAACTGGGCCAGAACGAGGCGCTGTTCGCCAAATTCAAGCAATTGCAGGACAGCGCCGAGTTCGCGACCCTGTCGCCGGCGCGCAAGACCATCGTCGAACACGCGATCCGCGGCTTCCGCCTGGGCGGCGCCGAGCTGCCGGAAGAGAAAAAAGAGCGCTTCGGCGCCATCCAGGAAGAGCACGCCGCCGTTTCCACGCGCTTTTCCGAAAACGTCCTCGACGCCACCAATGACTACAAGCTGCTGGTAAGCGACGAGCTGGAGCTGGCCGGCGTGCCCGACGACGTGAAGCAGGCGGCCCGCACGGCCGCCGCGAAGGATGGCAAGGACGGCTACCAGTTCACCCTGCACTTCCCCTCGTTCTACCCGATCCTGCAATTTGCCGACCGGCGCAGCCTGCGCGAAACGATCTACCGCGCCAACGTCACCAAGGCATCGGAACTCGGTGATGGCTTCAGCCGGAAAGACGAATGGGATAATGGACAGAATATCGTCACTTTGCTGAAGTTGCGCGACGAAGAAGCCAAGATGCTCGGTTATAAAAACTTCGCCGAAGTGTCGCTGGTGCCGAAGATGGCGCAGAGCCCGGAACAGGTCATTGCCTTCCTGGAAGACCTGGCCCGCCGCGCGCGTCCGTACGCGGAACAGGACCTGGCCGAGCTGCGCACGTTCGCGAAAGACGAGCTGGGCCTCGATACCCTGGAAGCGTGGGACGTACCTTACGCCTCGGAAAAGCTGCAGGAGCGCCGCTATGCGTTCTCGGCACAGGAAGTAAAACAGTATTTCCCTGAACACCAGGTCGTCGATGGCCTGTTCCGCCTCGTGCAGACCTTGTTCTCCGTGCATATCGTGCCGGATACGGCCAGCACCTGGCACCCGTCCGTGCGCTTCTACCGCATCGAACGCGACGGCGAACTGGTGGGCCAGTTCTACCTGGACCTGTATGCGCGCGCCGGCAAGGGTGGCGGCGCATGGATGGACGACGCGCGCGGACGCCGCCTGCACAACGGCAAGCTGCAAACGCCCGTCGCTTATCTGACCTGCAACTTCACGGAACCAGCCTTGATCGACGGCCAACTGCAGCCATCGCTGTTTACGCACGATGAAGTCATCACCCTCTTCCACGAATTCGGCCACGGCTTGCACCACATGCTGACGCAGGTGGATGAGATCAGCGTGTCGGGCATTGCCGGGGTGGAATGGGATGCCGTGGAACTGCCGTCGCAATTCATGGAAAACTTCTGCTGGGAATGGGATGTGCTGCAGCACATGACTGCCCACGTGACGACGGGCGCGCCGTTGCCGCGCGCCCTGTACGACAAGATGCTGGCGGCGAAAAACTTCCAGTCCGGCATGCAGACCCTGCGCCACGTGGAATTCTCGCTGCACGATATGCACTTGCACTACGATTACAACCCGTTCGGCACGCAAAGCGTGCAAGACGTGATCGACACGGTGCGCCGCAAGTTCGCCGTGCTGATCCCGCCCGCCTACAACCGCTTCCAGAACGCGTTCGGCCACATCTTCGCCGGCGGCTATGCGGCAGGCTACTACAGCTACAAATGGGCGGAAGTGCTGTCCGCCGACGCCTATGCGGCCTTCGAGGAGGCGGCGGCCCTGACGGGCGGCGTGGTTTCCGCGGAAACGGGCAAGCGCTTCCAGCAGGAAATCCTGGCCGTCGGCGGCTCGCGTCCGGCGCTGGCATCGTTCACGGCCTTCCGCGGCCGCGAACCTTCGATCGACGCCCTGCTGCGCCACAGCGGCATGGCAGCCTGAGCCACGCCATGAGCCGCGTCGATTTTCACAGCAACGTGCCGGACAAGCTGGCCTATGCCTGCCGCCTGGCGCGCAAGGCCTATATGGCCGGCAACAAGGTGGTCGTGCTGGCGGCCGATGGCGCCCAGCTCGACGCCTTGAACACGGCCATGTGGACGTTTTCCGCCACGGATTTCCTGCCCCACGTGCTGGCCGGCGATCCGCTGGCGCCGCAGACACCCATCATCCTGACCGATGACGAGGCGGCCGAGCTGCCGCATCACGACATCCTCGTCAACCTGTCGCAGCTGCCGCCCGCCAACTATGCGCAGTTCCAGCGCGTCTTCGAGATCGTGTCTTCCGACGAACAGGATGCGCAGGCGGGCCGCCAGCGCTTCCTCCACTATCGCCAGCAAGACGTGCAACCGACGCACTTCGTGGCGGGCAAGACATGAACCGGCCGCCATTCGACCAGGGCATCCCCCTGCTGACGGAAGTGCTGCTGGGGCCGGAAGTGCCGGCGCCGCCACCGCCAGCAGCGCCGGCGCCGGCTGTGGCCGTCGTCGCGGAAGCGCCACCGGCGTTGCCGCCCAGCTTGGCGCAGCCCGACTGGGACGCCATCGAACAGCGCCTAACGCAGCGCATCTTGCATCAAGTCCAGGGCAAGATCGATCATCTGCTCGAAGAGCGCATCGCCCACGTCTTGCAGACGGCGCTGCAAAATGCCCTGATCGGCATGCGCGGCGCCCTGCGCGAAGACTTGCAGCAATCGCTGGAACAGATCGTGGCGCATGCCGTCAGCCATGAGCTGGGACATCTGCACCCACCTGCGCCCTAGGACTCCCGCCAAAACCTGCGGCGCGGCGCCCCGTCCTTGCGTACGGTTGCGCTTCTTGCCTCCTTTCGTCCGCTCGCGGCGCTTTTGTCAGGCATGGCCAGTTTCCGGGCCTTTGGGGGCCACCTTCTCCTACACCCATCTTCCTTCCAACGCCACTCTTTGGTGCGCTCGCGCCAGCGAAATCGGTGCATCGCGCCTCACTTTGGTGATTGTTACGACAAAATGTAAAAAGCCCGAAAAGCGGCTTTGCGCGGCCTGTTTTTTGTTGTACCTTTCTTCACACGTACCGCCATCGAAGCGGTTTTCACGAGACGCCGCCGTATCTTTATCCATTGGAGAATGTTTATGCTGCTCAAGACCAAAGTCCTTCCACTCGCCGTCGCCCTTGCCTTTGCCGGCCATGCGGGCGCGCAGGAAATCATCAAGATAGGCCACGTCGCCCCGGTCTCTGGCGCCAGCTCCCACCTGGGCAAGGATAATGAAAACGCGGCCAAGATGGCCATCGAGGACTTGAACGCCAAAGGCTTCAAGATCGACGGCAAAGCCGTCAAGTTCGTGTTGGTTCCCGAAGATGACGCAGCCGATCCGAAGCAGGGCACGGCCGTGGCGCAAAAGCTGGTCGACGCCAAGGTCAACGGCGTGGTCGGCCACCTGAATTCCGGCACGACGATACCCGCCTCGCGCATTTACTTCAATGCCGGCATTCCGCAGATTTCGCCGGCCGCCACCAACCCCACCTACACGCAGCAAAAGTTCAATACGGCCTTCCGCGTGGTCGCCAATGACAACAAGCTGGGCGGCACCCTGGGCGCGTATGCCGTGGGCAAGCTGCAAGCAAAGAAAATCGCCGTCATCGACGACCGCACGGCCTACGGCCAGGGCGTGGCGGAACAGTTCGTCAAAGGGGCGAAGAAAGCCTTGCCCGGCGTGCAAATCGTCGGCAAGGAGTTTACCAATGCCAATGCGACCGACTTCAACGCCATTCTCACCAGCATCAAATCCAAGAACCCGGACCTGATCTTCTTCGGCGGCATGGATTCCGTGGGCGGCCCCATGCTGCGCCAGATGAAGGCGCTGGGCATCAAGGCCAAGTTCATGGGCGGCGACGGCCTGTGCACGGAGCCGCTGGGCAAACTGGCGGGCGACGCCGTCGGCGAAAACATGGTCACCTGCGCGGAAGCGGGCGGCGTGACGGGCGAGCAGCAAAAAGGCATGGACGATTTCCGCGCCCGCTACAAGCAGAAATACAATATGGAAGTGCAGCTGTACGCGCCGTATGTGTACGATGCCGTGATGACCATGGCGACCGCCATGGCCGACGCGAAGTCGTCGAAACCGTCCGTCTATCTGCCCTTCCTGGCCAAGGTCAAGTACCAGGGCGTGACGGGGCCGATTGCGTTTGACGCCAACGGTGACATCAAGGATGGCGCGCTGACCTTGTTTACATATCGCGATGGCAAGAAAACCAAGATGGAAGTAGTCAAGTAAGCGGCTGTTCCGCCACGTAAGCGAGCAAGCCTTCGACCAGCGCGTCGAAGGTGGCGCGGCAGCGCAGGCTGCCGCGCAAGTCTTCATGCATGGTCACCCACGTCTCCATCGGCAGCGCAAACGCCTGCGGCAACACGCGCCGCAAGGCGGGATCGCGCGCCGCCAGTCCCGCCTGGCACACGCCGATGCCGGCGCCCGCGCGTATCAGGGCCAGCTGCGCCAGGTCGCTGTCGCAGCGCCAGGCAAAATGCTCGCGTGAAAAATCCTTGAACACGGCGCCCGCATTGCGCACGAAAGGGCTTGCCTCGTCGTAGCCGATGACGGCATGGCGCGCCAGGTCAGCCAGGTCCAGCGGCGCGCCGCGGCGCGCCAGGTAGTCCGCGTGCGCATGCAAGCCCAGTTCGATATCGCCCACCTTGCGCGCCAGCAGCTGTTCCTGGCGCGGCCGCACCATGCGCACGGCGATATCGGCCTCGCGGCGCAGCAAATCCTGCACCTTGTTACTCAACACCAGTTCCACGGTCAGGCCCGGATGGCGCTCGCGCAAGCGGGCCAGTATCGGCGGTAAGACTTCCACGCCCACCACCTCGCTGGCCGAGATGCGCACGACGCCGGCCACGCCCTGCCCCTGGCTGCTGGCGGCGCGCTCCATCAGGGCGGCCGTCTGCGCCATCGCTTCCGCATGCGGGCGCAGGGCCAGCGCCACTTCCGTGGGCAGCAAGCCTGTCTGGGAACGGGTGAACAGGGTCACGCCCAGCGCCTGCTCGAGCGCGCCGATATGCCGGCCGACCGTGGGCTGCGTGATGGCCAGCGCCCGCGCGGCACCCGACAGCGAACCATGGCTGAGCACGGCCAGCAGCGAGCGGTAGTATTCCCAGGCGATCGCCGGATTCATGGATGAAGTTTTGTCATACATAAATGTATAGCCTGTCAGCGATGCTCGTCAATTCCCAATTAGCCCTGCGCGGCAGATACTGACGCCATCAACCACAAGGAGGACAGCATGGACAAGACGGCATTGGTACTGGGCGCCACGGGCGGCATCGGCGGCGAGATGGTGCGCCAGCTGGTGGGCGCAGGCTGGCAGGTGCGCGCCCTGGCGCGGGGCGAGACGCCGTCGCCACGCGGCGACGCCATCGAATGGCTGCGCGGCGACGCCCTGTCGCGCGCGGACGTGCTGGCGGCAGCGAAAGGCTGCGCCGTCATCGTGCATGCCGTCAATCCGCCCGGCTACCGGCACTGGGGCCAGCTGGTACTGCCCATGCTCGACAACACGATCGCCGCGGCGATTGCCGAAAACGCCACCATCGTATTGCCCGGCACCGTGTATAACTTTGGCCCCGACGCCTTTCCGGCAACGGGGGAATTACTGGCGGAAGACGCGCCGCAGCACCCGCGCACGCGCAAGGGCGCCATCCGCGTGGAACTGGAGGCGCGGCTGGAGGCAGCCAGCACGCAGGGCGCGCGCGTGCTGATCGTGCGCGCGGGCGATTTTTTCGGCCCCCGCGCCGGCAACAACTGGTTTTCGCAAGGCCTCGTGAAACCGGGCCAGCCCGTGCGCACGGTGCTGTATCCGGGCGCGCCGGGCATCGGCCACCAGTGGTCCTACCTGCCCGACGTGGCGCGCACGATGCTGCAGCTGCTGGCCATGCGCGACACCCTGCCCGCGTTTGCGCGCTTTCACATGGCCGGACACCGGGACCACGATGGCCGGCAAATGACGGCGGCGATTGCCCGCGTGGTGGAGCAGGCGACGGGAGCTGCGCCCGCCATCTGGCGTTTTCCCTGGTGGCTGGTGACCCTGGCATCGCCATTCGTGGCGACCCTGCGCGAAATGCGCGAGATGCGCTATTTATGGCAAACGCCGCTGCAGATGGACAATGCGCGCCTGCTGGCCGTGCTGGGCCAGGAAGCGCATACGCCGCTGGCCGAGGCGGTCAGGGCGACGCTGGAAGGCATGGGCAACTTGAAGGCGGCAGGCAAAAAAAACGCGCCGGGATTGCCGGCGCGCTGATATCGGGTAGAGCGGCACAGATTATTTCTGCGCCAGCACCCATTTGATCAGGGTGTGGGCTTCCGCATCGCTCACTTGCGGGTTGGCTGGCATCGGGATCGCGCCCCAGGTGCCGGAACCGCCCTTCATGACTTTCGCCACGAGCTTGGCTTCCGCGTCTTTCTGACCGGCGTATTTGGCAGCCACGTCCTTGAACGCGGGACCCACCAGTTTCGTGCTCACGGCGTGGCACGCCATGCAATTCTTGGCTTTCGCCAGGTCCGGATTGGCCAACGCTGCTTGCGATGCCAGGGCCGAGACGGCCAATACACTCACCAACATAAAACGTTTCATTGTCTTTTCTCCAAAGTTACTTCCTGCGGCATTTTACTGTGTTTCCGCAGATGCACCACGAGCCCAGATCAAGCGTTTCAATGTAGTAACGCAATGCAGTCGGGAGGCACTCACATTCTGCCCCATCTGCACGCCGCTGACCATGTTGTTTGTAAGGCGATGTAACGGCAGCCGGCCCCGCGCGGTGGATCGGGGCCGGCCGTCGTACTGGCACAACAAATTAACGTTTCTTCAACTGCGACAGATCGCGCACGGCGCCGCGGTCGGCCGATGTCGTCAGTGCCGCATAGGCTTGCAGCGCCTGCGAGACATAGCGGTCGCGGTTGACGGGCAGCCAGGCCGCATCGCCCTTCGCTTCCATGGCGGCGCGGCGCGCGGCCAGCTGCGCATCCGTGACGCGCAGGTTGATGCTGCGCTCGGGAATGTCGATGTCGATGAAGTCGCCCTCTTCCACCAGGCCGATGGCGCCCCCTTCGGCCGCTTCCGGCGACGCGTGGCCGATCACCAGGCCCGAGGAACCGCCCGAGAAGCGCCCGTCCGTGAACAGCGCGCACGCCTTGCCCAGGCCCTTGGACTTGATGTACGACGTCGGGTACAGCATTTCCTGCATGCCGGGGCCGCCTTTCGGGCCTTCGTAGCGGATGATGACGACGTCGCCCTCATGCACGGTGTCTTCCAGGATCGCTGCCACGGCCGCATCCTGGCTTTCGAACACGCGCGCCTTGCCCGAGAATTTCAGGATGCTTTCATCGACGCCGGCCGTCTTGACGATGCAGCCCTTCTCGGCCAGGTTGCCGTACAACACGGCCAGGCCGCCATCCTGCGAATACGCGTGGGCCTTGTCGCGGATGCAGCCGGTGGAACGATCCGTATCGACGGCGGCGAAGCGCTCGGACTGCGAAAACGCCGTCTGCGTCGGCACGCCGCCCGGCGCGGCGCGGAACAGTTCATGCACGGCCGGATTGTCCGTGCACATGATGTCGTTTTGCGCGATGGCGTCGGCCAGTGTCGGCGCGTGTATCGTCGGCAGAGTGGTGTTGAGCAGGCCGGCGCGCGCCAGCTCGCCCAGAATCCCCACGATGCCGCCGGCGCGGTGCACGTCCTCGATATGGTATTTGTCCGTCATCGGCGCCACCTTGCACAGGCACGGCACCTTGCGCGAGATGCGGTCGATGTCGGCCATCGTGAATTCCACTTCCGCCTCGTGCGCGGCGGCCAGCAGGTGCAGCACGGTATTGGTCGAGCCGCCCATCGAGACGTCGAGCGCCATCGCGTTTTCAAAAGCGGCCTTGGTGGCGATCGAGCGTGGCAGCACGGAATAATCGTCCTGCTCGTAGTGGCGCTTGGCCAGTTCCACGATCAGACGGCCGGCGCGCAGGAACAGCTGCTGGCGGTCCGAATGCGTGGCCAGGATCGTGCCGTTGCCGGGCAGGGCCAGGCCCAGCGCCTCGGTCAGGCAGTTCATCGAATTGGCAGTGAACATGCCGGAGCACGAACCGCAGGTCGGGCAGGCCGAACGCTCGATCTCGGCCACGTCGGCGTCGGAGACAGTGCTGTCGCCCGCCTTGATCATGGCGTCGACCAGGTCCAGCTTGATGATCTTCTGCGTGCCGTTGACCACCTTGACGACCTTGCCCGCTTCCATCGGGCCGCCGGAAATGAAGACGACGGGGATGTTGATGCGCATGGCCGCCATCAGCATGCCCGGCGTGATCTTGTCGCAGTTCGAGATGCACACCATGGCGTCGGCGCAGTGGGCGTTGACCATGTATTCGACGGAGTCGGCGATCAGGTCGCGCGAAGGCAGCGAATACAGCATGCCGCCGTGGCCCATGGCGATGCCGTCATCGACGGCGATGGTATTGAATTCCTTGGCCACGCCGCCGGCCGCCTCGATCTCGCGCGCCACCATCTGTCCCAGATCCTTCAGGTGCACGTGACCGGGCACGAACTGGGTAAACGAGTTGACGACGGCGATGATCGGCTTGTCGAAGTCACCGTCCTTCATGCCGGTGGCGCGCCACAGGGCGCGGGCGCCAGCCATGTTGCGGCCGTGGGTGGTGGTGCGGGAGCGGTATTGCGGCATGATGGGGTCCTTCCAAAAGTGTGAGTGCCTGACTGCGGGAGCGGGCCGGCAAGGGCCAAGACCCTGCGCGCAGTGGGGGTACGCCAGATTGCCTTGCGCGCGCCCCACTGTCAAATATATGATGCACGTGTCTGTGAGTCGTATTACATATCACAGCGTTCAATCCGCATGGAAACGCATATGAATCTTGAGCTGCGCCAGTTGCGCTACTTTGTCACCGTCGCCGAGGAATTGCATTTCGGCCGCGCCGCCGCGCGCCTGCACATGACGCAGCCGCCCCTGTCGCAAACCATCATGGCCCTGGAAGACATGCTGGGCGCGCCCCTGTTCGTGCGCACCCGGCGCGAAGTGCAGCTGACGCCGGCAGGCGCTGCCCTGCTGCCCGAGGCGCGCCGCCTGCTGGCCCAGGCACAGGACTTGCCGGCGCTGGTGCGGCGGGCCGCGCAGGGCGAGGCGGGCCGCCTGAGCCTGGCCTTCGTCTCGTCGGCCGACTACAGCGTGCTGCCGCCCCTGCTGCGCGCCTACCAGGCGGCCTATCCGCAGGTGCAGATCGCCTTGCAGGAAGCCACCTCCGACCTGCAGCTCGACGAATTGCTGGCCGGGCGCACGGATGCCGGCCTCCTGATCCCGCCCCTGCCCGAGAAGGCGAAGGCGGCGCTCGACTACCTGCCCGTGCTGGCCGAGCCGCTGGTGCTGGCCGCGCCATCGGGTCTCGCCATATGGGCCACGCCGGGCCCCGTGCGCCTGCAGGACGTGCCGACGCTGCCGCTGATCATCTTCCCGCGCGCGATCTCGCCCGCCCTGCACGACGCGATACTCGGCGTCTTCCGCGCCGCCGGCATCACGCCGCAGATCGGCCAGGAAGCGATCCAGATGCAAACCATCGTCAGCCTCGTTTCGGCTGGCATGGGCATCGCGCTTGTGCCACAATCAGTCTCGAACCTGATGCGCCCCGGCGTAGAATACAGGCCGCTGCAGGACGCCACGCCGCTGGTGGAAACGGGCCTGGCCTGGCGCCGCGACAATCCGTCCGCCGTGCTGCAAGGCTTCCTGGCCCTGCTGCGCATGCAAATTGCCGCTGGCGGTCAATAAATTAAGTGGCCGCTAAGGCAAAAAAGCTGCCGCAGGGCCATACTACGCAACCTTAGCTTTAAACAAAGAAAGAAACCCCATGCTGATACACCCGATGCCCAATCCGATTGCCATCCAGATCGGCCCGCTGGCCGTGCACTGGTACGGCCTGATGTATGTGCTGGCCTTCGCCCTGTTCATCATCCTGGGCCGGGTGCGCATCAAGCAGCCGCATATCGCCGCGCTGGGCTGGAAGAAGGAAGACCTCGACGACATGCTGTTCTACGGCATGCTGGGCGTGGTGATCGGCGGCCGCCTGGGCGAAGTGCTGTTCTACCGCCCCGCATACTTCATGCACAATCCGCTCGAAATCTTCATGGTCTGGCATGGCGGCATGTCCTTCCATGGCGGCTTCCTCGGCGTCATCGTCGCCATGTACCTGTGGAGCCGCAAGGCGGGCCGCAACCTGTTCGACGTGCTCGATTTCATCGCCCCGCTGGTGCCGCTCGGCTACGCGGCCGGCCGCCTCGGCAACTTCATCAATGCCGAATTGCCGGGCCGCATCGCGCCGGACACCCTGCCGTGGGCCATGCAATGGCCGGGCATTCCGTATCCCGTGCACCCGTCGCCGATCTACCAGATGCTGGTCGACGGCATCCTGGTGTTCATCATCCTGTGGCTGTACGCGCGCAAGCAGCATCCGCGGATGGCCGTGGGCGCCATGTTCACCCTGCTGTACGGCTGCGCGCGCTTCTTCACCGAGTACTTCCGCACGCCGGACTGGGAAGTCGTGTGGCTGGGCGTGCCGATCACCTCGGGGCAGATGCTGTCGCTGCCGATGATCGTCGGCGCCATCGCGCTGCTCGTCTGGGCCTATAAGAGCCAGGTGATGGCGACGCCGCCGACCAAGGCGCGCCCAGCCCAGGCCTGACACGCCGTTCCAGGCGGAGGGCGGCGGCACGCGCCGCGCCATCCGCCCCCGGCCTGGCGTGATCCGCCACAATCTTTCCCTCTATGCATTAAAATTTCCCAATGGAATGGACTTGCTTTTGGGATAAGGGGTATGATCGTTTTACCCTGCCGCCAAACCAAGGCAGGCGCTCATGATCTGACGGACATTCGAGCCAGGGAGCCCAGCCTATGCAGCTTGCCAGGAAGACCACGACGTTCTGGATGACCGTGGGCGCCGCCTATCTACTGGCGCAGCTGGCCCTGACGGCGTTTGCCGGCCGGCATGCCGCGACCGTGGGCTACCTGTTCAACCTGCTGGCGCCCTTGCTGGCCCTGGCCGCCTGCTGCCGCTGCGCCCGTCTGAGCGCGCCCGGCATCGTGCGCACGGGATGGGGCCTGTTCGCGGCGGCCATGCTGTTCTGGAGCGTGGGCATGGCGCTGTCCGCCTGGCAAGACCTGAGCGGACAGGTGGCATCCGACGCCACGTATTTCTCCGATTTTGCCTATTTCATGTATGGCGCGCCCCTGCTGCTGGCCATTTCCTCGGTCAGCGACCAGCATCCCTCGCGCAGCCTGCAATGGCTGGACGCCGTGCAAGTCTTGCTGGCAGCCTATCTGGCCTATACGGCCATCTTTTCCGTCTCGCCATTTGCCCAGCGCTCGATCGCGCCGATTCCCGCCAGCCTGCTGGTGGTGACGTACAACGTGGAAAACCTGGTCCTGGCCTGCTGCGCCTCGCTGCGCCTGCTGGCGCACCGCCGGGATGGCGAGCAGGGCCGTTTCTACCTGCTGCTCAGCGTTTTCCTGTGGTGCTACGCCGGCTGCGCGGGCGCCTACAATTACCTGACCCTGCATGCGCTCGCCGGGCCGATCCTGACCGAGTTGCTGCCAAGCGTGCCATTCCTGCTGCTGGCGGTGCTCGCTGCGCAAACCCGGCCGCAGGAGGAAGCGGCCCGGCCACGGCATGCCCCGCCGCCACTGACCTTGCTGATCGACAACTTCAGTCCCATCTTCTTCACGGCGGCCTTGCTGGGACTGGGTTTCGTCGTGCTGCGCGACCATTTCTACCTGGCGGCCACCTCGCTGTTTGTCGCGCTGGCCGTCCACGCGCTGCGCTCGGCCACCCTGCAAAGCCGCTACATGCAAAGCGAGCTGGCCTTGCGCACCGCGCACGAGCTGCTGGAAAAACTGTCGCTGACCGATGGCTTGACGGGCGTCGCCAACCGGCGCTGCTTCGACCAGACCCTGCAGGGCGAATGGCAGCGCGCAGCGCGCGACGGCAAGCCGCTGGCGCTGCTGATCATCGATATCGATTTCTTCAAGAGCCTGAACGACACTTTTGGCCATCCGTATGGCGACGCCTGCCTGGTGCAGATTGCCGCAGCCCTGCGCTCGGCGCTACCGCGCGCCAGCGACCTGGTGGCGCGCTTTGGCGGCGAGGAATTTGCCGCCATCCTGCCAGCCACCGGACTGGCCGGCGCGCAGGCGGTGGCGCAAAAGATGCAGGAAGCGATCGCCGCGGCCGCCATCGCCCAGGCCCCGTCGCGCAGCGGCCAGGTGACGGCCAGCATCGGCCTGGCCCTGAATACCGGTTGCCCGGCGCCGGAACAATTGCTCGCCGCCGCCGACCGGGCCCTGTACCGGGCCAAGCAACATGGCCGTAACCGCATCGAGGTCGATGCCACGCCGGCGCCTAGGCTGTCAACTTGCCTGTAATGACCTTCCATTGCGCCGGCGTCACGGGCGTGATGGACAAGCGGCTGCCCTTCTTCAACAGCAGCATGTCTTCCAGTTCCGGCATCTGGCGCATCTCGGACAGGGGCAGCAGCGCCGTCTTCCTGAGGCCGCGCACGTCGACACTGATCCAGCGCGGCTGCTCTGGCGTGGCTTTCGGATCGAAGTACTTGCCGCCCTCTTCAAACTGGCTGTGATCGGGATACGCCGTGCTGGCCACTTCGGCCACGCCGGCCACACCCGGCTGCGGGCAACTGGAGTGATAGAACAGCACGCCATCGCCCACTTTCATCCCATCGCGCATGAAGTTGCGCGCCTGGTAATTGCGCACGCCAAACCACGGCATGGTGTGCTGCGGCGCCGCCATCAGGTCGTCGATGCTCACTTCATCCGGTTCCGATTTCATCAGCCAATATTGTTTCATCAAATCTCCCGTATCAAGGCAACAGACGTAAAAAAACGGTTGCGCATCGTGATGCCGCAACCGTTTTCAGTTGTACTACAAATTGGGCCCCGCCTGTGCCGCTATGCCGGCATCCCGAACCAAACGGTTCAAGGTGGTCACGTTAGTTCAATTTCGGGTTCGTCGAACGAGCGACGCTCACTCCCATCAAACAAAATTCGCAACCGATGCGCATAAATGGTTCAAGGAATATATGGCAATCGCGAACACCGCAGGGTAGACCCAAGTTTACTCCTTTGGTCGCGCATCGCAAAGACAAATCGTCGCGTACGCGCTTAAAAAAGGTTTTCCTGGGGCGTCAGTGCGCTGTCCAGGACGGTATGCATGGCCGAGATCTTTTGCTTCACTTCCAGTATCGTCAATTCCGACAGCGGACCTTGCGGTGACTTGACGGAGAGAAACTCTGCCGCCACGCCCAGCGCGGCCAGCACGGCAATGCGGTCGTTGCCCTTGACCTTGCCGGCGTCGCGGATGGCCTTCATCTTGCTATCGAGATAGATCGCCGCTTCGCGCAAGGCGCGCTCTTCGCCATCGCGGCACACCATGCTGTAGGCCTGGCCCATGATATTGACATCGACACGCGGCATTACGCTTCCTTCTCGTTCTCGGCAAGGTGATCGCCGGTGACAGCGGCGGCTTCGGAAGCGGCTTGCTCCAGGCCGGCCTGCACCAGTTCCGGGATTTTTTCCAGCAAGGCTTCCACGCGCTCCTGCGCCTCGCGCATGCGTTGCACATACAGCGCGTTTTCGGCGGCCAGGGCGACATTGTCCTTGCGCAACTGCGCGTTTTCACGGCGCAGCGCGTGGGTCATTTCGGCCAGCAGGCCGATTTTGTCGGATAATTCGTTGAATTCGGAAATCATCCCGCCACTATAGGGCGGACGCTCCCTGGGCGTCAATCGAATCAGGCCGCTGTCACACATATTTACATCAATGCAGCGCAGTTGCCGTGAAATACATGCTTTTTAACGCCACGGCGCGCTTGCCGCCCTGCAGCAGGCCGTCCTAGCGATGCCCTTCGAAGTCCGGTTCGATGTCCAGGCTGCCGTAGCGGTTTTCGCACGCACGGCGCGTCAATTCCTGCTTGCCGCCCTTGCCGTCGAGCACCATCGTCAAGTCGCGGCACGTGGTAAAACTGCCAGGCTTGGTGCCGGTCGCGGATGGCGTCAAGGTCACCAGCAAGGCCTGGGCATTGCCCAGCCCCTTGTTGCTCCACTGGCGGCTCTTGCCATCCTCTTCATCCTTCAAGGTGCGCACGGCCGCCTTCAGCAGCGATGCCTGCTCTTTGGCATTCAGCTTGGCCACCGTCACGTCCGACAGGAAGGGCGGATACACGACGGGCGCCGGGTCCTTGCCCTGCACATCCCAGTTGCCGCTGTTCTGCGAACAGGTGCGGCGGCTCAGGTCCTGCGTCTTGCCGCCAGCCGTGACGACGAACTTCAGGTCGCGGCACATGTGCGCCTTCAGGCTGTGCTCGGTCATGCCGGAATTGCTGAAGTTATACGTGGCTTTCACCAGCACGCCGCGGTCGCCGCCGTTGTCCCACACATGCGCTTCCTGGTCGTCGTCATCCTTGTTCAAGTCGTTGAACAGGTCATTGAGCAGCATTTCCTTTTCCAGCGGCGTCAGGGTCGCCACGGTGATCTCGTCGACGATGGTGGCCGCTGGCGCGGCAGCCGTTTGCGCGACGGCATGGCCCAGGCAAGCGAGGCCGATGACGGCGGCGCCTAGCAGGCGCAGCGCGGGGCGGGAAACAGGATAGGGCATGATGTGCTGCATGGTGTGCTTTCTGGCGCAGTGGCGATATTGATATGTAATATCAATCATCTTATCAAATTTCATAGTGAAATCTGTTTCCTGTGTGTACAGGAACGCCCCCCATCCGGACGACATGCTAGAGTCGCTGCTGTTGCTGACGCCCGGGAACTTGGCTTGCGCCAGCGCAAACCCTGCGTAAATGCAGGCTGCGCAGAACGTCTATGCATATCTTCCCGGAGAATAAGCCCTTGAATAAGCCCCCTACCGTCCCTATAATTAGCACTCGTTAGTAGAGAGTGCTAACAAACTCTTTCGTAGCAATCCTCAGGAAATGATGGTGCTTGCCAGGCCACTGCAGGGAATGCTACGCGGCGGGCGACGCCGCGATGCACCACTGCCGGATACGGACAAGGACAGGATGACATGGGGTTTGCTTGACCGTTGCGGGCTGCTTTCAACGGCGGTCACTGAAAGCAGGCCTGGCGCTGTGCCAGGCATGTATTCATTTAGCAACACTTATCCATTGAACTTTAAGGAGTTTTGTATGAATCTGCGCCCATTGAACGATCGCGTCATCGTCAAACGCCTCGACCAGGAAACCAAGACTGCGTCCGGCCTCATCATTCCTGATGCAGCTGCTGAAAAACCGGATCAAGGCGAAGTCCTTGCCGTAGGCAATGGCAAGATTCTCGACGACGGCAAAGTCCGTCCTCTGGATGTCAAAGTGGGCGACCGCGTCCTGTTCGGCAAGTACGCCGGCCAAACCGTCAAAGTTGACGGCGATGAGCTGCTGGTCATGCGCGAAGAAGACATCATGGCGATCGTCGTCAAGTAATTGTTTCCACGTTGTAGACAGATACATCCCGAAACTCAGGAGAATTGAACATGGCAGCTAAAGAAGTAGTATTCGGCGACGCAGCGCGCGCCAAGATGGTCGAAGGCGTCAACATCCTCGCCAACGCAGTCAAAGTAACGCTGGGCCCGAAAGGCCGCAACGTGGTCCTGGAGCGCTCGTTCGGCGCCCCTACCGTCACCAAGGATGGTGTGTCGGTAGCGAAAGAAGTTGAACTCAAAGACAAGCTCATGAACATGGGCGCGCAAATGGTCAAGGAAGTTGCTTCCCGCACCAGCGACAACGCCGGCGACGGCACCACCACCGCGACCGTGCTGGCACAAGCCATCGTGCGCGAAGGCATGAAGTTCGTTGCCGCCGGCATGAACCCGATGGACCTGAAGCGCGGTATCGACAAAGCTGTTGCAGCAACCGTCGAAGAACTGGCGAAAATCGCCCGTCCTTGCACCACGACCAAGGAAATCGCCCAGGTTGGCGCGATCTCGGCCAACTCGGACTACTCGATCGGCGAGCGTATCGCTGAAGCGATGGAAAAAGTCGGCAAGGAAGGCGTTATCACCGTTGAAGACGGCAAGTCGCTGAACGACGAGCTGGACATCGTTGAAGGCATGCAGTTCGACCGCGGCTACCTGTCGCCATACTTCATCAACAACCCAGAGAAGCAAGTTGCCGTACTGGACAGCCCATTCGTCCTGCTGTGCGACAAGAAAATCTCGAACATCCGTGACCTGCTGCCGGTACTGGAACAAGTCGCAAAAGCTGGCCGTCCACTGCTGATCATCGCCGAAGACATCGAAGGCGAAGCGCTGGCGACCCTGGTTGTGAACAACATCCGCGGCATCCTGAAAACCTGCGCAGTGAAAGCACCTGGCTTCGGCGACCGCCGCAAAGCCATGCTGGAAGACATCGCTGTCCTGACCGGTGGTCAAGTGATCGCTGAAGAAGTCGGCCTGACCCTGGAAAAAGTGACCCTGGCCGAACTAGGCCAGGCGAAACGCATCGAAGTGGGCAAGGAAAACACCATCGTTATCGATGGCGCCGGCGAAGCTGCCTCGATCGAAGCACGCGTGAAACAAGTGCGCGTACAGATCGAAGAAGCGACCTCGGACTACGACCGTGAAAAACTGCAAGAGCGCGTAGCCAAACTGGCTGGCGGCGTTGCCGTGATCAAGGTTGGCGCAGCCACCGAAGTCGAAATGAAAGAGAAAAAAGCCCGCGTTGAAGATGCTCTGCACGCAACCCGCGCTGCCGTCGAAGAAGGCATCGTGCCTGGCGGCGGCGTAGCCCTGCTGCGCGCACGCGCCAACATCACGATCAAGGGCGACAATCCTGATCAAGATGCCGGTATCAAGATCGTCCTGCGCGCAATGGAAGAGCCACTGCGCATGATCGTGCAAAACGCTGGCGAAGAAGCTTCGGTCGTCGTGGCAGCCGTACTGGCTGGCTCGGGCAACTACGGCTACAACGCTGCCAACGGCACGTATGGCGACATGGTTGAAATGGGCGTCCTGGACCCAGCCAAAGTGACCCGTTCGGCGCTGCAAAACGCCGCTTCGATCGCTTCGCTGATGCTGACGACCGACTGCATGGTCTGCGAAATCGCTGACGACAAGGCAGGCGGCGGCATGGGCGGCGGCATGGGTGGTATGGGCGGCATGGGCGGCATGGACGGCATGATGTAATGTCCTGCGGCTCCGCGCGCAGGCGACGGCGCGCGGAGCCGCCTGCGCCGGGCAGGAACAGGCAGACCAAAAGCTGCCAGTGCCTCCCCGGCGGCCCCGAAAAGCTATCTTCTATGGAAGGTAGCTTTTTTTTCGCCTGTTGACGTGGCCAGCCCGCTTGGCAAGCCCGGCGATTGCCGGCCTGTGCGTTTTGCTTTAGCATGGCCGCCATCGACCTTCTTTCTCACGCCCACACCACCATGCCGCCACGCGCCTCCTCTTCCAAAACCGCCATCATCGCCGGCACCCTGGCCGGCTTGCTGGCCGCCGCCCTGGCCGCCTTTTACGTCTACCAGCAGCCCGCGCAGCACGGCGGCAACGCCCCGGCCGCGAGCAGCCAGACGACGGCGCAAGAGCAGAATGCGCGTGCCGTCGATGCGCTGATGGCCTTGCCCGAGATCAAGGCATGGTCGGCGCATATCGAAAAAGCCTCGGCCGGCCGCGCGCATGGCGCCGTGATGGAAACGTCACCCGAGACGCGCCTCGTCGATGGCCAGCCTTACTATCAGCTGAGCTTTTTCGAAAGCACGCCGGATGCGGCCCACCGTTGGGAAAGCTTCGTCGTCTCGCCGGACGGCAAGCGCATCCTCGTCGATGACATCGTCAGCGGTGACCTGCTGAGCCTGGAACAATGGCGCAAGGACAGCGCGCCCATGCAGCGCATCGCCACGCAGTAAGCCCGCCTACGCCGGCGCGCCCTGCGGCGCCGCGCCGCGCACGCGCGCCACCCACCACACCGTCCACAGCGACAAGGCCGCCGCCAGCCAGCCATTCCAGCCATAGCCGCCGATGTGGCCGGCCGCATCCGTCTGCAGGGTCAGACCGCCCAGCCAGGCGCCGAGTCCGCTACCCAGGCTTTGCAGGGCCGAATTGGCGCTGAGGAAGGCGCCGCGCTTGCGCGGCTCCGGGATGGTCGTCAGCAGCGCCTGCAGCGGGATCGTGCGGCCCGACACGAGGGCCATAAAGAATGGAAACACCAGCATCAGCGCCAGCAGCGGCAACTGGGGCAGATGCGTCATGAACAGCAGCGGTGCGATCGACAGCAACGAGACCCAGCGATAGACCTGCTGCTTGCCGGCCCGGTCCGCCCAGCGGCCGATCAGGCGCGCCGTGAAGATCGTGGCGCAGCCGCCCGCCAGGTAGACCCAGGTGACGTCGGCCGGCGCCAGGCCCATATTCCCCACCAGCACGGGCGAAATGAAGGGAATTACCAGCATGCCCGCCGTCATGTTGACAATGGACAAGGCAAACGCCTCGAGGTGGCGCCGTTCGCGCAGCAGCGCCAGCAGGTTCGGCAGCACCTGGCGCAGCGGCGTCGGGGCCGCGCCCATGTGCGCCGTCAGCGACGGCAGCACGCGCGCCGCGCCCAGCCAGATCAGCAGCGACAGCACGACCAGCAGGAAAAAGGGCGAAGGCCAGCCGAAGTGCGCGGCCAGCACCACGCCGATCGGCACGCCGCCCACGGCCGCCATGGCAAACGAGGTCATGACGATGCCGGTGGCCGCGCCGCGCCGCTCGGCGGGAATCACGTCGCCGATGATGGCCATGACGATGGCACCGAGCACGCCGCCCGTCATCCCCGCAAACGCGCGCGACCACAGCAGCACGTGGAAGTTCGGCGCCAGCGCGCAGGCCAGGTTCGACACGGTAAACAGGCAAAACATGGTCAGCAGCAGCTTCTTGCGGTCGAAGCGGTCGATATACGTGGCCGCCAGCAAGCCGGACAAGCCGGCGCACCAGGCATAGGCCGAGACGGCGCCGGAGACGGCGGCCGGGCCGATATGGAATGCCTGCATCAGCTGGGGCGCCAGCGGCATCATCACCATGAAATCCATGATGACGGTAAATTGCGTCAGCGCAAGCAGCCACAGCATCGCGCGCTCGCGCGCCGGCGTCAGCATGGGCACCGGCATGGACAGCGGCGCGGGCCTCATGCCAGCGCCTCGATGTCGGCACGCGCCCGGCGCAGGATGGCGCGCATGGCGTCCAGGCGGCTGGCATCGGACTCGCCCGCGCGCCCGCGCGCCAGCACCGCCGCCTTCAGCTCGTGCATCAGGTGGCGCAAGTCGTCGTCCGCGCCTGCCGGCGCATCCACCCTGGCGGCGATGGCGTCCACATAGGCGCGGTTGGCGGCCAGGAAGGCCAGCCCCTCGGGCGTGATGCTGTGCAGCTTCTTGTTACCGTCGAGGCTGACGGCCACGTAACCGTGGCCCACGAGGCCATGCATGAGCGGATAGATGGCGCCGGGACTTGGCGCATACGCGCCGCCGGCACGCTGTTCGATGGCCTTGATGATGTCGTAGCCATGGCGCGGCTTGTCGGCGATCAATTGCAGTACGAGGTAGCGCAGGGTGCCCGCGTCAAACATCTTCGGGCCGCGCGCGGCGGGAACAACGCTGGCAACGGCGCCCGGCGCATCGCCCTGGCTGTGCGGGGCGGCGCGCAACAGCTGGTCGCCGCGATGGAAGTGCAGCATGATGGCTCCTTAAGATATATCGCAATAAGATATATCTTATGTTCGAATATGGCGCAGCGCAAGGTTTACTTTCTGGCATCGAGGCCCGATACTCGCCGACATGCCTGCCCACACTGTCCGCCCCCTCGCGCCCGACGACGCTGCCGCCTACCGCGCGCTGCGCCTGGCCGGCATCGCCGAACTGCCCGCCGCCTTCTGCACCACGCATGCGGCGGAAAGCGGCTTGCCGCTGGCACAGATCGCCCAGCGCCTGCAGACGACGCCATACCAAATAATATTTGGCACTTTCAAAGGAGAACAGTTGATCGCCATGGCTGGCCTGCGCCGCGAGCCGATTGCCGTCGTACACGACAAAGCCAGCCTGTGGGGCGTCTACGTGGCGCCGCAGGCGCGCGGCCAGGGCATCGGGCGGCAGTTGCTGCGCGCCGCCATCGCCCATGCCAACAGCATCCCCGATCTGGCCCGGCTGCGCCTGGCCGTGGCGCAGGACAACCATGCGGCGCTGACCCTGTACCTGGCATGCGGTTTTGTGCTGGCGGACGAAGCGGCATCGCATGGCATGTTGAAAATGCAATTAGTACTGCCGCGTCCTGCCATCGCAACGACGCAAAGTAATGTCTTTATGAAAATCAATACCTTACAATTCCTTGCGAAATAGCCAAGGGGCCGTTTTTTCTGTTGCAAGCAAACGCGGCAGGCCTTAGCATCGCGGCTTACAAAAAATACTTGGGGAGAGCCAATGTCATCGGCCGAGACACAAACCGCCACGGGAAAAATGCCGCGGCAAATACCGTACATCATCGCCAACGAAGGCTGCGAACGCTTCAGCTTTTACGGCATGCGCAACATCCTGACGCCATTCCTCATCAGCACCTTGCTGCTGATGATCCCGATCGACCAGCGCACGGGGGAAGCCAAGCACGTCTTCCACACCTTCGTCATCGGCGTGTATTTCTTCCCGCTGCTGGGCGGCTGGCTGGCCGACCGCTTCTTTGGCAAGTACAACACCATCTTCTGGCTCAGCCTCGTGTATTGCGCCGGCCATGCCTGCCTGGCCGTCTTTGAAAACAATGTCAACGGCTTCTACTTCGGCCTGTTCCTGATCGCCTTCGGCTCCGGCGGCATCAAGCCGCTCGTGGCCTCGTTCGTCGGCGACCAGTTCGACCAGACCAACAAGCACAAGGCCAAGCTGGTGTTCGACCTGTTCTACTGGATCATCAACTTCGGCTCCTTCTTCGCCTCGCTGCTGATGCCGATGTTCCTGCGCGACTACGGTCCGTCGATCGCCTTCGGCATCCCCGGCGTCATGATGCTGGCCGCCACCATCGTCTTCTGGATGGGCGCCAAGAAATACGTGCACGTGCCGCCGGCACCGCCGAATCCCGATTCGTTTACCCGCGTGGCACGCACCGCCCTGCTGGCGCAAGTGGACAACGGCTCGCGCCCGGGCCTGTACGTGGCCTACGTCGGCGTGGCCGGCGCCCTGTTCTCGTTCTACATGATCCCGGACTGGGGCTTCGTCATCTCGGCCTGCTCCGCGCTGGTCCTGCTGCTGGCCTTCGGCAGCATCGGCACGGCCATGCAACTGGAACGCGCGCGCGGCATCCACCCGGACGAAGCCGTCGAAGGCGTGCGCGCCGTGCTGCGCATCCTCGTCATCTTCGCCCTCGTGACGCCGTTCTTCTCGCTGTTCGACCAGAAGGCGTCGACCTGGATCGTGCAGGCCAACACCATGGAAAAACCAAGCTGGTTCCTGCCGGCGCAGATGCAGGCGCTGAACCCGATGCTGGTGATGCTGCTGATCCCGTTCAACAACCTGGTGCTGTACCCGATGCTAAACCGCTTCGGCATGGAAGCCACCGCCCTGCGCCGCATGACGGCCGGCATCGGCTTTTCCTCGCTGGCCTGGATCGTCATCGGTCTCTTGCAGCTGGCCCTCGACAGCGGCAACGCCGTCTCCATCATGTGGCAGATCCTGCCGTATGCCCTGCTGACCTTCGGCGAGGTGCTGGTCTCGGCCACGGGCCTGGAGTTTGCCTACAGCCAGGCGCCCGTCTCGATGAAGGGCGCCATCATGAGCTTCTGGAACCTGTCGACCACCGTCGGCAACCTGTGGGTGCTGATCGTCAACAAGAGCGTCATGAACGAGGGCGTGATCGGCAAGATTGCCGAGAGCGGCATCAGCGTGACGGCCTTCCAGATGTTCTTCTTCGCCGCCTTTGCCGCCGTTGCCATGATGGCCTTCGGCCTGTACGCGAAGCGCTACAAGATGGTCGACAACTACCGCCAGGCGGTCGTGCCAGCCAAGGCGTGATGCTGGTTTGATCTGCCGCAATGAAGAAGGGCGCACCATGTGCGCCCTTTTTTTATGTCGTCACCGTCGGCGCATCACGCCCCGTGCGCTGGCGGATCTGCGCCAGCCGCTCCGCCACGCCGATCAGGCCAGCCAGCGCTTCCTGGGTCGGCAGGTCGTGCCGGGCCACGTCGGCTTCGTAACGCTCCAGGTACAAACGCAAGGTGGCGCCCTGCGTGCCCGTGCCCGACAGGCGCAGCACGATGCGCGCGCCGTCCGTCATGATGATGCGGATGCCCTGCTTGCCGGCCACCGCGCCGTCGACGGGATCCGTGTAGCTGAAATCGTCGGCCAGCGCCACCGTGTAGCCATCGACCACCTGTCCCGGCAGCGTGGCCAGCTGCGCGCGCACGGCCTCCATCAGCTGCGCCGCGCCGGCGCTGTCGATATCCTCGTAGTCGTGGCGCGAATAATAGTTGCGGCCATGCGTGGCCCAGTGGGCGCGCACGATCTCTTCCACCGACTGCCGTTTCGCCGCCAGCAGGTTGAGCCAGAACAGGACGGCCCACACGCCATCTTTCTCGCGCACGTGGTTCGAACCCGTGCCGTAGCTTTCCTCGCCGCACAGGGTCGCCATGTCCGCGTCGAGCAGGTTGCCGAAGAACTTCCAGCCCGTCGGCGTCTCGAAGCACGGTATGCCCAGCGCGGCGGCGACGCGGTCGGCCGCGCCGGAAGTGGGCATCGAGCGCGCGATGCCCTTCAAGCCGGCGCGGTAGCCGGGCGCCAGCGTGGCATGCGCGGCCAGGATGGCCAGGCTGTCCGACGGCGTCACGTCGAAGCGGCGCCCGACGATCATGTTGCGGTCGCCGTCGCCGTCCGACGCCGCGCCGAAGTCCGGCGCATCGTCGCTGGCCATGCGCGCGATCAATTCCTGCGCGTTGACGGGATTCGGGTCCGGATGGCCGCCGCCGAAGTCTTCCAAGGGCACGCCGTTGATGACGCTGCCCTTGGGAGCGCCCAGCATGCCTTCCAGGATGGCGCTCGCGTACGGGCCGGAAACGGCGTGCATGCCGTCAAAGCAGATGCGCAGGCCGCCCGCGAACAGGGCGCGGATGGCGTCGAAATCGAACAGCCGCTGCATCAGCTCCGCGTAATCGGCGACGGGGTCGATCACCTCGACGCTCATCTGCTCGATGCGCGCCAGTCCCGGCGCATCGAGGTCGATGTCGGCGGCGTCGCTGATGCGGTATTCGGTGATGGCTTGCGTGCGCGCAAACATGGCTTCGGTAAGCTTTTCAGGCGCCGGGCCGCCGTTGCCGATGTTGTACTTGATGCCGAAATCGCCGTCGGGACCTCCCGGATTGTGGCTGGCCGACAGGATGATGCCGCCGCTGGCGCCATGCTTGCGGATCACGCAGCTGACGGCCGGCGTCGACAGAATGCCGCCCTGGCCCAGCAGCACGCGCGCGTAACCATGCGCCGCCGCCATGCGCAGCACCGTCTGGATCGCCGTGCGGTTGTAATAGCGGCCATCACCGCCCAGCACCAGGGTCTGGCCGCGGCAGTCGCCGAGCGTGTCGAACACGCTTTGCACGAAGTTTTCCAGGTACTGCGGCTGGCTGAACTGCCCCACCTTCTTGCGCAACCCCGAGGTACCCGGCTGTTGGCCGGCAATCGGCGCCGTGTTGATGATTTGAATAGCCATGTTATCTCCATATCAACTATGGATGGTAATGCATGTGGGATGCGCCGCAAAGCGTTGTACACCTGCCACGGTGCGGTAAACCGCTTAGCACGGCGGCCCACGGCGGCCCGCCATGCAATATAATGAGAATCATTCTCATATGTGGCATGCCAGGCTGCACTTTCAACAAGACATCGGACGCCGTGGTTGCACGCTACTATCAAGAACTGCTCAATTTCTGCTGGCGCAGCCTGCGCAACCGCGAAGCCGCTGCCGACCTGGTACAGGAAAGCTATGTGCGCGTGCTGGGCGCGCAAAGCGTGCCGGACGGCGCCAGCCGGGAAGAGCACGCCATCCGCGAACCGCGCGCGCTGCTGTACCACACGGCGCGCAACCTGCTGATCGACAATCACCGCCGCGCCGCGCTGCGCCAGCACGATGCACTCGACGCCATGCCGGAAGCGGCGCATCCGGCCGCGCCATCGCACCTGCAGCCGGAACAGGCGCTGCAGGGCAGCCAGGACTGGCAAGCATGCGTGGCCGCCATCGACGCCCTGCCGCCCCGCTGCCGCGACGCCTTCGTGCTGCACATCTTCGAGGAATTGCCGCACGCGCAAATTGCCGCGCGCATGGGCATTTCCGTGAGCATGGTGGAAAAACATATCGCGCGCGGCATGCTCAGTTGCCAGGCACAGTTGCATTCTTTGCGGGAAGCCACATAATGGCGCCCATGACCGCACTTCCACCCCGCCACGATTTCGGCCCTTCCGCCCAGGACGAGGCGGACGCGCGCGCGCATGCGCGCTTTGCGGCAACGCAAGATCCCGTGGCGCTGGCGGCGGCCACCTGGTTCAGCCGGCGCGGCAATCTTGATGCCCCGGGCCAGGCCGCGTTTGCCGCCTGGCTGGCGGCCGATGCGCGGCACGCCCACGCGTATGCGCAGCTGCAGCACACGCAGCAGGCGGTGCGCCGGATTCCCGCACAGGTCGCCGCGCGCTGGACGGTGCCCCCGGCTGCCCCCGCCCCAGCCTCCGCGCCCCGCCGCCACTGGCTGCGCGCATTGCCGTATGCGGCGGCGGCCATGCTGCTGCTCGGCGTGGGCGCGGGCGGCTACCAGTGGTGGCAACAACCCACGTTCAGCCAGTCCTATGCCACCGCGCGCGGCCAGCGCCTGACCGTTGCCCTGCCCGATGGCAGCACGGTGCAGCTCGACACGGCCACGCGGCTGCACGTCACCCTGTACCGCCAGCGGCGCGCAGTGCGCCTGGCGCAGGGCGAAGCGCTGTTCCAGGTGCAATCCAGGCAGGGCCAGCCATTCGAGGTCGCGGCCGGCCCGCTGCGCGTGACGGTGGTGGGCACGCAATTTTCCGTGCGGAATACCCTCGATCACGACGACAGCCTGCGCGTGGCCGTGCAGCACGGCCATGTGCGCGTGGCGGGCGCGCAGCCGGACGCCATCGACCTGCTGGCGGGCCAGGGCGTGACGGCCGATGCGGCCGGCCGCCTGTCGGCCATCGCCAGCCTGGCGCCCGGCAGCGTGGCGCCGTGGCGCGAAGGCCGCGTCACTTTCGAGAACGTGCCGCTGAGCGTGGCGCTGGCCGAATTCGAGCGCTATGGCGACACGGGCTTCGTCGTGCGCGATCCGGCCGTGGCGCGCCTGCGCATCGGCGGCAGCTTCAGCCTGACCCAGCTCGACCGCTTCGCCGCCGCCCTGCCGCAACTGCTGCCCGTGCAGATCGTGCGCAGCGGCACCACCAGCACGATCGGCATGGCGCCGAAAGCGTCCGCGCAAGCGCCATCGATGCAACTGCCGCAAAATAAATACAAATAATTCGCATTCGCAGGTGAGGATTTCCGCCGCTGCTGCGTCTACCTCGTTAATCGACAACAAATTAACCTGGAGAAATGCAACATGTGGTCCCACCGCTGCAATCTGACACCCGCCCCCCTCGCCCTGGCCGCCATGCTGGCCCTGGGCACTCTTCCCCTGGCGCAGGCGCAAACCTGGCCCACCGTTAAACTGACCATCGCCGCCCAGCCGCTGGGCCAGGCCCTGAATGAACTGGCGCGGCAAGCCAATCTGCAACTGCTGTTCGCCCCCGAACTCGTGGCCGGCAAGACGGCGCCCGCCGTCAGCGGCACCCTGAGCGTGGCCGACAGCCTCGAGCGCCTGCTGGCCGGCAGCGGCCTGGCCGCCAGCATCGACGGCAACAGCGTCATCATCCGCCCGGCGCCCGCCGCCACGGGCAAGGTGGCGACCCTGGCGGAAATCACCGTCAGCGCCCGCCAGGACGCCAATGCGGAGACTGAACTGACGAAATCGTATGCGGCGCAGGCGGTAAGCATCGGCAAGGGCCAGCAAAGCCTGCGCGAAATTCCCCAGTCCGTCTCCGTGCTGACGCGCCAGCAGCTGAACGACCAGAACCTGCTGAGCCTGGACGACGCCATGCGCGGCGTGACAGGCATCACCGTCGAAGCGAGCAGCACGGGCGGCAACCATGGCAACTTTTATTCGCGCGGCTATGCGCTCGACTCGGTACAGGTCGATGGCGTGATGACACCGGCCAGCACGGGCAACGACCTGTCGGCCGGCTTCGGCCTGGCCATCTACGACAGGGTGGAAGTGCTGCGCGGCCCCGCCGGCCTGTTCCAGGGCGCGGGCGACCCGGGCGGCACCATCAACCTGGTGCGCAAGCGCGCGCGCGACACCTTTGCCGCCAGCGGCGTGCTCAGCGCAGGCTCCTGGGACCGCTACTACGCGGAAGCGGACGTGACAGGCCCCCTGAGCGCGGATGGCAGGGTGCGCGGCCGCCTGGTGGCCGCCTATGAACACCGGCGCTCCTTCGTCGACCATGTGTATGCGGAAAAACCGCTGCTGTACGGCACCGTCGCCGTCGACGTGGCGCCGGGCACCGTGCTGACGGGCGGCATCACCCATCAGCAGTACAGGGGCCGCCCCGCCTTCGGCCTGCCCGCCCATGAAGACGGGCGCCTGCTCGACGTGCCGCGCTCGACCTACCTGGACCCGGCCTGGAACCACATCACGGAAAAGGTCACCGAATACTTTGCCGAACTCGATCACAAGCTGGACAACGGCGGCCAGTTCAAGGTCACCGCCCTGTACCGCGAGCAGGATGAACCGTCGCGCAACTTCGGCTGGTCCGACTGCTCGGCCGATCCCGTCACGGGCGACAGCTGCCTGATCAGCTGGAACTACCGCAGCCACTGGAAGACGCAGGGACTCGACGCTTACCTGGCCACGCCGTTCCAGGCCTTCGGCCGCAGCCACGACCTGATCGTGGGCGCCGACTACCGCCAGGTGCACAAGAATTTCCGGTATGGCGGCGGAAACAATGCGCCGATCAACGTCTTCCACCCGGATAACAATGTGCCGCAGCCCAGCTATACTTTCTCCAACGGCAATGACAACCGCACCAAACAGTTCGGCCTGTACGCGCGCACCCGCCTGCAGGCGACGGACCGGCTGGCCGTCAACCTGGGCGGGCGCCTGACGCATTGGGACAACCATACCGTCAACCGCAACGCGTATTTCAACCAGTTCACCGACGTCAGCAACACCATCAAGGCGAAATTCACGCCGTACGCGGGCCTCGTCTACGAGCTCGACAGGCAGCTGTCGGCCTACGGCAGCTACACGCGCATCTTCTCGCCCCAGAGCACCACGGACGCGGCCGGTCAAACCCTGAAGCCGCGCACGGGCCAGCAGTTCGAGCTGGGGCTGAAGGCCGAGCTGTTCGACAAGAACGTCAACGCGCATGCGGCCCTGTTCCGCATGGAAGATGAAAACCGCGTCATGCCCGACCCGGCCAACCCGCTGTTTTCCATCGGCGCCGGCAAGATGCGCAGCCAGGGCATGGAAGCCGAGCTGAGGGGCAGTCCCCTGCCGGGCTGGAACATCACGAGCGGCTATTCCTACACCAGCACGCGCACCCTCGAAGGCAGCGACGACCAGAAGGCGCAGCTGTACACCTTCATCGCGCCGCGCCACAATTTCAATGTGTGGACCACCTACCGGCTGGCCGGCGCGCTGGACAAGATCAGCGTGGGCGGCGGCCTGCGCAGCGTCAGCAGCATGTACCGCCTGAACGGCCCCGTGAAATTCGAGCAGGGTCCCGTCACGACGGTGGGCTTGCAGGCCGGCTACCGCCTCAGTCCCAAACTGGAGCTGTCGCTGACGGTGAACAACCTGTTCGACAAGAAATACTACACGCGCGTGTGGGCCGCCTATGGCTCCAACTTCTATGGCGAACCGCGCAACGCCATGCTGACCCTGCGCGGCCAGCTGTAAGCTCCCGCCAGCCGGGCCGACGCACGGCCACCGCAACAATGCGGTGGCCGTTCTCGTTTACAACATCGCACTCTTGCATGTCTCGCAACCCCGCACTATAATAAGAATAGTTCTCATTCACATTTGGACTCTCGCGAGAGTCCGCACCCGGTCGCCTGGCTGGTGCGCGGCTGAATGACACGCTGCGCCAGCCAGGCATCACCGCCAAGCAAGCTCCCCCCATACCACTACACGCCTTGCCGCACGACGGCGGGCGCACGAAAAGAAGGATGCTTCATGGCACGAACACGTTCGCTGGCCGGCACCGTTGCCGCCACGATGACTCCCGCAATCCCGGCATTGCACCTCCGCCCGCTGGCCGCCGCCGTGCATTCGGCCCTGCTGGCGGCGGCGCTGGGCGCCGGCACGGCGCTGGCTGCGGAAGCCCCAGCCAGGCCCGATGAAGCCACCTTGAGCGAAATCAAGGTGCTGGGCCAGCAGGACAAGGCGTCGACCGAGAACACGGGTTCCTACACCACCAAACAGATGGCCACGGCCACGCGCATGGGCCTGTCCATCCGCGAAACGCCGCAATCGATCTCGGTGGTGACGCGCCAGCGCATGGACGACATGGGCTTGAACAGCCTGGCCGAGGTGCTGGTGCAGTCGACGGGCGTGACGGTGCAGGAAAACGATAGCGAACGCACCAATTTCTCGGCGCGCGGTTTTTCCATCGGCAACTACCAGATCGACGGCGTGGCCGTCAATTCGGGCGCCAATGCGCTGTTCGACACGGCCATCTATGACCGCATCGAAATCGTGCGCGGCGCCACGGGCCTGGTCAGCGGCAATGGCGACCCGTCGGCCACCATCAACATGCTGCACAAGCGCCCGGGCAAGGAGTTCGCCGCCTCGGCCGGCCTGACCGTCGGCTCCTGGAGCAAGGTCCGGCTCGAAGGCGACGTCAGCGCGCCGCTGAATGCGGACGGCAGCATCCGCGGGCGCGTCGTCGTGGCTGGCCAGAACCGCCATTCCCACCTCGACCTGTACAAGGAACGCAAGCTGGTGGGCGCCGTCATCGTCGAAGCGGACCTGACGCCGGACACCCTGCTGACGGCTGGCATCGACTATCAAAAGAACACGCCGAAAGGCACGAGCTGGGGCACCACGCCCCTGTTCTTCTCGGACGGCACGCCGGCCAACATGCCGCGCTCGTTCAACATGGCGGCCAAGTGGAGCAGCTGGGAACGCGCATTCGAAAACAAATACGTCTACCTCGAGCACCGCTTCGCCAACGACTGGAAAGTCAAGGCCGCCTATGGCCGCCTGGACAGCTCCTCGAACGGCAAGCTGTTCTACGGCGGCAGCGGTTATCCGAACCGCGACGGCTCGGGCCTGGCCGTGTGGAGCAGCGCCTTCCCCTACGATGAAAAACAGGACAATTTCGACCTGTCGGCCAACGGCACCTTCCCCCTGTTCGGCCGCCAACACGACCTGGTACTGGGCGTGAACGGCTGGAAGCGCGTCGGCACGACGAACGAGACGCAGTTCGAGGACCCGCTGCCCTTCGCCACCACCATCCCCGACTTCCGCCACTGGACGGGCGACGTGCCGGAACCAGCCATGCTGCGCACGGGCGCGCGCGACGTCGCCACCACCAAGCAGTCGGGTGCCTTCATCGCCACGCGCATCAACGTCATGGACAATCTGAAGGTGCTGGCCGGCGCGCGCATCTCGAAGTGGGAAACGTATAACGACCGCTACGATACTAAAGGCGCCTTCGTGAAGCGCAGCTCCGCCTACAAGACGGACGATGTCGTCACGCCGTACGCGGGCGTGGTGCTCGACGTCAGCCAGAGCACCTCGCTGTACGCCAGCTACACGGACCTGTTCAAGCCGCAGAACCTGAAGGACAAGAACAACGCCTTCCTCGACCCGATCACGGGCAGCAACGTGGAAGCGGGCGTGAAGAGCGAATTTTTCGACGGCGCCCTGAATGGCTCGTTCGCCGTGTACCAGGCCAAGCAGGACAACCTGGGCGAAGAGGATGCGTCCGTGCCGCTGAGCTTCGTGCTGCCGGACGGCAGCCGGCCGTATGTCTCGACGGGCAAGGGCACGAAGAGCAAGGGCTACGAGGCGGAAGTATCGGGCAGTCCGCTGGCGGGCTGGCAGCTGTTCGCCGGCTACACGCACAGCAAGTCGAAGACGGGCAAGGGCGTGCTGACCAATACCATCCAGCCGACCAACATGCTGCGCGTCTCGACCACCTACCGCCTGCCGGGCCAGCTGCAGAATCTGACCATCGGCGGCGGCTTGAACTGGCAGAACGAGATCTACACGACGGCCACCCTGCCGAACAGGACAAAGACGCGGGTCAGCCAGGGCAGCTACGTGCTGGCCAACCTGATGGCGCGCTACCAGATCAGTCCCAAGCTGGCGGCCACCCTGAATGTCAACAACCTGTTCGACAAGACCTATTTCCGCCGCGTGGGCTTCTATAACGGCGGCTATTACGGCGAACCGCGCAGCGTGGCGCTGAACCTGCGTTACCAGTACTGATGCACCCAGCCGGCCGCCTTCCCACAGGAGCGCGGCCGATTTTCCGTTTCATATAACAAGATAAGGGATACACCATGCACATCACTTCCATCGCGCGCCGCGGCGCCCTTGCCGCCGCCCTGCTGGGCGCTGCCATCGTCTCCGGCAGCGCCAGTGCCCACCAGATCTGGCTGGAACAGAACGGCCAGGCGGCCCACGTGTACTTCGGCGAATTCGGCGACAACCTGCGCGAGGCGTCGCCCGGCCAGCTGGACAAGTTCAGCATCGGCCAGGTCACGTGGATCTCGGCCAGGGGCAGCAAGCCGCTGCAGGCGAGCAAGCAGGCGGGCGCCTTCGCGCTGAACGGCAAGGTGGCGCCCGGCGAAAGCATCATCGTCGAGGAACGCAACTACCCGTCGTGGGAAGAGAAAAAGGATGGCAAGGCCACGCGCACCGTGTGGATTCCCGCCGCGCGCCTCGTCGCCGACAGCAAAGCCCAGGCCGCCGCGCTGACGCTGGACCTGGTGCCGACCGGCAAAGCTGGCCAGTTCCAGGTCAGCTACAAAGGCAAGCCGCTGGCAGAAGCCAAGGTCAACGCCGTGGTGCAGTCGGGCTGGGCGAAGGAAGCGTACAGCGATGCGCAGGGCCTGGTCAGCTTCCCGCTGCCCTGGAAAGGCACGTATGTGCTGGAAGTGCAGCACACGGACAAGACGGCCGGCCAGCGTGGCGACGAGCACTATGACAAGGCCATGTACGTCACCACCCTGAGCCTGGTGCAGCCGCAAGGCGCGGCGCCGCTGCCGGCCCCTGCGGCCTTGCCCCCTAGCAAGGATCACGGCTGACCATGCAAGCGCCTGCCACTACCGAAACTGAAACGACTGAAAAAGCTGCGCGCCGGCGCCTGTCCGCCGCGGCGCTGTACCGCCTCGGCGTGGCCTCGCGCAGCGTGGCCGCCATCGCCGGCGGCTACCTGCTGGCGGCGCTGGTCACCATGCTGCTGTCGGTGAGCCTGCCCATGGCCCGCTCGGAAGCCGTCATGACGGCCACGCTGCTGTCGTTTGCCATCTACACCTGCGCCGTGATGTGGGTCTTCGCCACGGCCAGCGCGCTGCGCGCCTGGCTGGGCCTGGCGATTCCCGCCGCCGTCATCGCCGCCATCCTGCACTGGATGGACGCACTATCCTGGAGTCTCGCATGAAAGAAGGTTTCCGCCAGTCGATGGCATGGCTGCACACCTGGTCCGGCCTGCTCGTCTGCTGGATTTTGCTGCTGGTGTTTTGCGCCGGCACGGCCAGCTACTACCGCAATGAAATCACGCTGTGGATGCAGCCCGAGCTGCACGGCGCCGCCGCCAGCAAGGTGACGACGGAGGAAGCGGCCAGCGTCGCGCAACAGGCCATGCAGGAGCGCGCCACGGGCGCCACGCGCTGGTTCATCAGCCTGCCCGGCGAACGCAACCCCGCCACGCAGCTGGGCTGGAGCAAGCCGTCGCAACCGGGCGAAAAGAAGCGTGGACGGCGCGGCAACTTCCATAGCGAAATGGCCAACCCGGCCACGGGCGAAGTGCTGTCCAAGCCGCGCGAGACGCGCGGCGGCGAATTCCTCTACCGCCTGCATTTCGACCTGCACTACATGTCGGCTATCTGGGGCCGCTGGATCGTCGGCTTCTGCGCCATGTTCATGCTGGTTTCCATCATCAGCGGCATCGTCACGCACAAGCGCATCTTCAAGGACCTGTTTACCTTCCGGCCGAAGAAGGGCCAGCGTTCGTGGCTCGATGCGCACAATGTGACGGCCGTGCTGGCCCTGCCCTACCACCTGATGATCACCTACACGGGCCTGGTGACCCTGATGTTCCTGTACATGCCGTCCGGCGCCACGGCCGCCTACAAGGGCGACCAGGACGCCTTCTTCGCCGAAGCGTTCCCGGGCCGCTCGGACGAGCGCAAGGCGGCCGGCGTGGCCGCGCCCCTGACGCCGCTGGCGCCGCTCGTGCGCCAGGCCGAGCAGCAATGGGGCGGCAAGGTCGAGCGCATCTCCGTGAACAACCCGGGCGACGCCAACGCCACCATTTCGCTGTCGCGCGCGGCCGGACGCGACATCTCGTCGAAGCAGCCGTCGATGGAATTCGATGGCGTCACGGGCAAGCTGCTGTCGTCCGACGGCGACGCCCTGCCCGGCGCGGCCGCCACGCATGGCGTGATGTACGGCCTGCACATCGCCCGCTTCGGCGGACCGCTGCTGCGCGCGCTGTTCTTCCTGTCCGGCCTGGCCGGTTGCGCCATGGTGGCCACGGGCGCGCTGCTGTGGGCCGTCAAGACGCGCCAGAAGCAGGCCAAGGCGCTGGCCGCCGGCAAGCGCCCCAGCTTCGGCCTGCGCCTGGTGGAAGCGCTCAATATCGGCGCCATCGCCGGCATCCCGATCGCCTTCGGCGCCTACTTCTGGGCCAACCGCCTGCTGTCGGTGACGATGGAAGACCGGCCGAAGGAGGAAATCGCCTGCTTCTTCGGCGCCTGGGCCCTGGCCGCCATCGTCGCCCAACTGCGGCCTTCGCGCGCCATGTGGCGCATGCAGCTGGCCGTGGGCGCCTTCCTGTTCTGCGCCCTGCCCGTACTGAACGTCTTCACCAGCGGCTCGCACCTGGGCGCGAGCCTGTTCCTGGGGCGCGGCCCCGTGGCGGTGGCCGCCTTCGACCTGGTGGTGCTGGTGCTGGGCCTCGGCCTCGCGTATGCGGCATACAAGCTCAAGCCCCTGCCCGCGAAGGCGGCCAAGGCGCAAAAAGCAGCGGATGCGGCCAAGCCGGTAACGACGATGGAGGCCGCATGATGGAACTGCTGGCCAATTTCCTCGTCTTCGCCCTGTGCTATGCGGGCCTGTCCTCGCTGTGCCTGGCCATGGACCGCCATTACGCGGACCTGCACGGCCGCGGCGCCGAACCGCCCGCGCCGCTGCGCCGTCGCCTGCAGTGGACGGGGTCGCTGGCGCTGGCGGCCGGCCTGGCCTGGGCCATGCATATCGCCGGCGGCGGCTATGGCTTCGTCTACTGGGTCGGCAGCCTGACGGGCTGCGGCTTGCTGCTGATCTGGCTGCTGCCCTACGCCCCGCACCAGGCCATGCGCCTGGCGCGCCTCATCGGCGGCGCGGCCGTGCTGGCCGCCATCGCGCTGGCCTTGTTGTAACGCTAGTCCTGTGCCGCCCGCGTGGCGGCACAGCAACAGCGCATTGCGCCGGCACGCCCACCGAGCTAAAATGAGAATAATTCTTATTTGCATTAAGGTTCTCTCCACCATGCCAGGCAGTCCGTTCGCGCCCACTCCCCTGCTGCCGACGCAGCTGGAAAGCCACTACCGCGCGCACCACGGCTGGCTGGCGCACTGGCTGCAGCGGCGCCTGGGCAATGCTGCCGAGGCCGCCGACCTGATGCACGATACCTTTGCGCGCCTGCTGGCCGGCGCGCCATCGCAGCCGCAAACGCCGGCCCTGCGCGCGCCGAAGGCTTACCTGGCCACTGTCGCCAAACACCTGCTGATCAACCACTTGCGCCGCCAGTCGCTGGAACGCGCGTGGCTGGACGCGCTCGCGGCCCTGCCCGAACACCATGTGCCATCGACCGAACAGCGCGCGGCAATCCTGCAGGCGCTGCAAGCGGTCGACGCCATGCTCGACGGCCTGAAACCGAAGGTGCGCGCCGTCTTCATCATGGCGCAGATCGAAGGCCATGCGTATGCGGAAATCGCCACGCAGCTGGGCATCGGCGAGCGCTCCGTGAAGCGCTACATGGCCGAGGCGCTGACCGAATGCGTGCTGCTGGCGCCGGACTTGCTGGCATGAACAGCGTCGCTCCACCATGTCCCCCGCTGTCGCGCAAGGTGGCGCGCCAGGCCGTCGAATGGTATTTGCTCGAGCAATCGGGCCAGGCCACATCGGACGACCTGGCGGCATCAGCCCAATGGCGCGCGCGCGACCCGGAACATGCGCGCGCCTGGAACAGGGTACAGCAGGTGAGCCAGACGGCCGGCCTGCTGCCGCCGGACCTGGCCGCGCCCCTGCTGCGCCGGCCGCGGCGCCGCGTCGCCATGCAGGTGCTGCTGGCGCTGATGGCGGCGCCGGCCGCCTGGCTGCTGGTGCGCCACGAACTGCTGGCCGATTACCGCAGCGGCGTGGGCGAACGGCGCGAGCTGTCCTTGCCCGATGGCGGCACGCTGGTGCTCAATACGGACAGCGCCGTCGATGTGGCGTATGGCGCCGACGAACGCCTGCTGACCCTGCGCCGCGGCGAACTGCTGGTGCAGACGCGCCCCGACCACGCGGGCAGCCGCCCTTTCATCGTCGCCACCCGCCATGGCAGCATCCGCGCGCTGGGCACGCGCTTCACCGTGCGCGTCGATGACGACGGCAGCCGCGTGACGGTGCTCGAACATGCGGTGGAAATCACCCCGCGCGCGCCCTCTGCCACCGTGCGCACGGTCATGGCGGGCCAGCAAAGCCGTTTCGACGCCAGCCACGCCAGCCTGCCTGCGCCCGCGCCGCTGCAGGCCGACGCGTGGGCGCGCGGCATGCTGGCGGCACAGGACATGCGCCTCGATGCCTTCGCTGCCGAATTATCACGCTACCGTCCCGGCCTGCTGCGCGTGGAGCCGCAGGCGGCGGGCCTGCGCCTGTCGGGCGCCTTCCAGCTCGACGACACCGACGCCGTGCTGGAGAGCCTCACGCGCATCCTGCCCGTCGACGTGCTGTACCGCACGCCGTACTGGGTCACCATCGCGGCCCGCAAAAAATAATCGCGAAAAGCTGGCCCCTTTTTTCGCCCCGGCCTGTCCTGTGGGTATTGCAACGACATCTTGCAACGACATTCCACCGGAAAGGCAATACCATGCACCAAGCTCGTTTGACTCCCCTCGCGCGCGCCGTCGGCGGCGCCCTGTTCCTGCTGTCGCTGGCCCAGGCGCCGGCCATGGCGGCCGATGCCGCCGCGCCAGCGGCCACCCAGGTCAGTTTCAGCGTGCCGCCCGGCGCGCTGTCGGCCGCCATCGCCAGCTTTGCCATCGAGGCGAAAGTGAGCGTGGGCGCGGCGGCCGAACTGCTGCAAGGCTTGCGCACGCCGGGCCTGAGCGGCAGCTACACGGTGCCGCAGGCGCTGGCCCGCCTGCTGGCCGGCACGGGCCTGGAAGCGCTGCCCAGCGGCGAACGCAGCTACGTGCTGCGCAAGGCGGGCAGCGCGTCCACCGGCGCGCCGATCGCCGCCACCTTGGATGAAGTGGCCGTCAGTTCCAGCGCCCTGCGCGACGGCACCACGGAAGGCAAGCGCGGCTACGCGGGCCTGACCAGCGCCACGCGCCTGAACCTGTCGCTGCGCGAAACGCCGCAAGCCGTCAGCGTCATCACGCGCCAGCAGATCGAAGACCAGGGCCTGCATACCCTGCAGGACGTACTGGTGCAGGCGCCCGGCATCACGGTCGACCATTCCTCGAGCACGCGCGAATACGACCAGGTGTTTTCACGCGGCTTCGAAGTGACCTCGTACATGTTCGACGGCATCCCGACCAGCAAGAACCTGGAAGCGCGCACCTACGACATGGCCATCTACGACCGCGTCGAGATCATCCGCGGCGCCACGGGCCTGATCAGCGGCACGGGCAGCCCGTCGGCGGCCGTCAACCTGGTGCGCAAGCGCCCGGGCCGCAGCTTTGCCGCCACGGCCGGCGCGCAGCTGGGCTCGTGGGACCGCTACCGCATCGAGGGCGATGTCTCGACGCCATTGACGGCCGACGGCAAGGTGCGCGCGCGCATCGTCGCCGCGCACGAAGAGCAGCGCTCGTTCATCGACCGCTACCGGCAGAAAAAGGACGTGCTGTACGCCATCGTCGAAGCGGACCTGACGCCATCGACGGTGCTCAGCGCCGGCATCAACTACCAGAAGGAAAAGCTGAAAGGCGCGGGACGCGACTTCCCCATCTTCTACAGCGACGGCACGCAGACCCATTTTCCCCGCGCCATGAACGGCACGGCCGCCTGGAGCACGTATGACCGCGAGCAGAGCATGCTGTTCGCCACGCTCGAGCATTATTTCGACAACGACTGGATCGCCAAGATGGCCGTCAGCCGCAGCAGCAACCGGTACGACGCCCTGCAGGGCTTTTCCGGCAATGGCTACCCGGACCGCGTGACGGGCGGCGGCATGGGATTGTGGCTGGCCAACTGGCACAGCAAGCCGCAGCAAACCTCGCTCGACGCCTATGTCAGCGGCCCGTTCCAGGCTTTCGGCCGCAAGCATGAACTGGTGCTGGGCGTGAGCGCCTCTGAACTCAAGACGAATGGCCCCATCTATCCGGGCTGGCGTCTGGACGGCTACACCTACACGGTGCCGGATATCCATCACTGGAATGGCGCCATGCCGGTGCCCGACTACAGCGGCACGCGCCTGGGCAGCTCGTACGACAAGGAACGGGAAAGCGGCGTGTATTCGACCCTGCGCCTGCGCCCGACGGATGCGCTGTCGGTGATCCTCGGCGCGCGCCTGTCATACTGGAAGCGCGACATCCGCAGCGATTATTTCAACGACACGGACCTGTACGACGCCATGCGCGAAAACGGCAAGATCACGCCGTATGCGGGCCTCGTCTACGACCTGGGCCAGCACTGGTCGGCCTACGCCAGCTACACCAGCATCTTCACGCCGCAAAGCCAGCGCGACGTCAACAGCCGCTTCCTGGCGCCGCTCGAGGGCAAGAACTACGAAGTGGGTGCCAAGGGCGAATTCTTCGGCGGCAAACTCACCACCAGCGCGGCCCTGTTCCAGCTGCGCCAGGAAAACCTGGCCGAAGCCGATCCGGGCAATGTCTGGATCATCGGCACGGGCGGCGGCTCCTACGCCTATCACACGGTGAAAGGCGCCACCACGCGCGGCTTCGAGGCGGAAGTATCGGGCCAGCTGCGCCCCGACTGGCAGCTGACGGCCAGCTATGCCTATAGCCGCATCCGCAATGCCTCCGGCGAGCGCATCCAGACCAACCAGCCGCAGAACATGGCCAAGCTGTGGACCACCTGGCGCCTGGCGCAGGGCCTGCCTGGCCTGGTGCTGGGCGGCGGCGTGAACTGGCAAAGCGATATCTACATGGACGACCGCGGGCCGCATGGCGAACGTTTCACGCAGAAAGCGTATGCGGTGGCGGGACTGATGGCGCAATACCAGGTCACGCCGCAGCTGCTGGCGACCCTGAACGTCAACAACGTCTTCGACAAGAAATACTACTCGACGGGCCTGGGCGGCTACTACGGCGATCCGCGCAACGCCATGCTGTCGCTGCGCTACAAGTTCTGAATGGCTTCGCCACTTTTGAGCAGCGCCTCGATGCCTTCGGGCGCCATGGCGCGGCCCAGGAAATAGCCGAACGCCTCGTCGCAGCCCATCTCGGCGAGCAGCTCGAGCTGCTCGCCGTTCTCCACGCCGCCGGCGATGGTGCGCAATTCCAGCGTGCGCGCCATCGCCACGATGGCGCGCACCATGGCGCCGTCGCCGCCCGGCTTGCCCAGGTCGTCGATGAAGCACTTTTCGATCTTCACGGCGTCCGTGGGGAAGCGCTTCAGGTAGTTCAGCGAAGCGTCGCCCGTGCCGAAATCGCTGATGGCAATCGCCATGCCCAGCTGGCGGAACTGGCGCAGTATCAGTTCGCAGTTCTGGCTGCGGTCGATCAGGATGGCGGCCGCGATTTCCAGTTCGATGCAGTGACCGGGCACGCCGGCCGCCTCCAGCGCGGCGGCGAAATTGCGCGCGATGTCGCGCTGGTAGAACTGCCGCGCCGACAGGCTCACTGACACCGTCAGCGGCTGCCCCTGCGCGATCCAGCTGCGCGCCTGCCCGACGGCCGTGGCCAGCACCCAGGCGCCCACCGGCAGGATCAGCGCGCTTTCCTCGAGCACGTGCAGGAAATCGAGCGGCATCATCAGGCCCAGCTCCGGATGCTTCCAGCGCAGCAGCGCCTTCACGCCCGTGATGCTGCGCGTGCGCAGGTTCATCCTGGGCTGGTAATACAGCACGAATTCGTCGCGCTCGAGCGCATGGCGCAGCGCCGTCTCGAGGATGGTGCGCGAATACGACTGCGTCTGCATGCGCGCCGCATAGCGCAGGCAGGTGCCGGGCGCGTGGCGCTTGGCCGCGTACATGGCCAGGTCGGCCTTTTCGATCAGCGCATTGACGTCGTCGTCGTCGTCCGGATACAGAGCCACGCCCACGCTGGCCGCCACCGCCAGGCTGTATTCGCCGATGACGAAGGGGGCGGCAATGGCGCCGACGATTTTCTCGGCCACCCGCTCGGCATCCTGCGCCGTGCGCAGCTCCGTCAGCAGGATGATGAATTCATCGCCGCCCTGGCGCGCCACCGTATCGACCTTGCGCACGCACTGCTGCACGCGGCGCGCGAATTCCGTCAGCACCTGGTCGCCCACGTCGTGTCCCAGGCTGTCATTGATGGATTTGAAGCGGTCGATGTCGACGAACAGCACGGCCAGCAAGCCCTGGTGGCGGCGCGCATAGGCGATGCCGTGCTCGAAGCGGATCTGGAAATGCAGGCGGTTCGGCAGCCCCGTCAAGCCGTCGTGGTGGGCGATGAATTCCAGCTGCTGCTCGGCGCGTCGGCGCGCCGACACATCGTGCAGCAGCAGCACGGCCCCGCCCTTCGCCAGCGGCGCGCAGCTGTATTGCACGTCGATGCGCTTGCCGTCCAGATGGCGCAGCAGTACCGCGCCGCGCGCTACTTCCAGCACTTCCTGCCGCGCCACGCAATCGCGCACCTGACGCGCCGCATCGATGGGCGTGCCGTCATGGAACAGCGGCAGCAGCTGCGTCACCGGCATTCCCAGGCCGTCGTCGGGCAGCCTGCCGCCCATGGCGCTGGCGCGCGGATTCAGGTATTCCACGATGCCCTCATGGTCGGTGCCGACGACGGCCGCCGGCAGCGCATGCAGCAGCGCCAGCGTGCGCGCCTGCGCCGCCTGCAGCACGACGCCCGTGGCATGACGCATGCGCCAGGCGCGCGCCGCATGCCACTGGCAAGCGAGCAACACGCTGAGCACCACGGCCAGGCACAGGCACAGCGCCAGCAGCAGCGTCGTCATGCGTCACCCGGCAGGCAGGAGATGGAGGACATGGCTTTCCTTTGCAACGCGCGCCGTCTGGCCGGGCGCAGATACATGCGGAAAGGAAATAGTATAAGAATTCCGGCGCAATATTTGCCTGATCGGACGCCGCTTGACTGGCGTCAAGCGGCGCGGCGGCTGCGCGCCTCAGCTCAGCGACAGGACCCGGGACTGCGCCACGCGGGGGCCGGCCATGGGCGCGTGCGTGCCCGATGCCGGCTGCAGCTTGAAGATGCTGACGGCGTCGGCCAGGCTGGCCGCCTGCTGCTGCAAGGCGTCCGCCGCGGCCGCGGCCTGTTCCACCAGGGCCGCGTTCTGCTGCGTCACGCCATCCATCTGGCTGATGGCGATGCTGATCTGTTCGATGCCGTCGCGCTGCTCGACGCTGGCCACGGCGATCTCGCCGATGATGGCGTTGACGCGCTGCACGCTGCCCACCACCTCCTCCATCGTGCGCCCCGCCTGGCCGGCCAGCACGCTGCCTTCTTCCACCGTGCGCACGGATTCGCCGATCAGCGCCTTGATCTCGCGCGCCGCATCGCTTGAGCGCTGCGCCAGGTTGCGCACCTCGCTGGCCACGACGGCGAAGCCGCGCCCCTGCTCGCCCGCGCGCGCCGCTTCCACGGCCGCGTTCAGCGCCAGGATATTCGTCTGGAAGGCGATGCCGTCGATGACGCCGATGATGTCGACGATGCGCTTGGACGAGGCATTGATATCGCTCATGGTGCGCACCACCTGCGCCACGGCCTCGCCGCCGCGCTGCGCCACGTCGGATGCGCCGCCGGCCAGCTGGCGCGCCTGGTCCGCATTGTCGTTATTCTGCCGCACGGTGGAGGTCAGTTCGATCATCGAGGCGGCCGTCTCTTCCAGCGAACTGGCTTGCTCCTCCGTGCGCGAGGACAAGTCCATATTGCCGCTGGCGATTTCGGCCGAGGCCGTGGCGATGGCGTCCGTGCCGGTGCGCACGCGCCCGACGATGGCGGCCAGGTTGCCGCTCATCGCCTTCAAAGCCCGCAGCAGGTCGCCGATTTCATCGCGGCTGCCGTCCGCCACCACGGCGCGCAAGTCGCCGGCCGCCACTTGCTGGGCGATGCCGACGGCCGCGCTCAGGGGACGCGTGATGCTGCGGATCAGCCACCAGACGGTGATGCTGCCGATGATCAGGGTCACCAGCACGGTGGCCAGCATGGCGATGCTGGCGCTGCGGTGCGCGGCCGCATCCGCTTCCTTCATCTGCGCCATCAGGCTGTGCGACTGCTTGCCGATAGTGGCGACGATGGCGTCGATCTGGCGCGTCGGTTCGCGGTCCATGCCCTTCACCAGCGCATCGACGGCCTGCGCGCTGTCGGCGCGCGCGCCGTCATACTTTTGCAGGGCCGCCAGGTAGCTCACGCCCAGCGCATCGTGCGCCTGCATGGCTTGCGCCACGGGCGCCGTATCGAGCTTGAGTGCCGCCATCATGGCTTGCAGGCTGGCCAGCTCCTTGCGCGTCTGCGCACCGCTGGCGACGAATGCTTCGCGGTAGCGCTGGAAGGCGGCCGCATCGCCGCCGCGCAGCAGGATGTTCTTCCACTCCTGCACCTGGATCTTGAATTCGACCTGGGCGCTGCGCGCCGCGTCGACCGCTTCCGTCAGGGCGACGGAACGCTGCATGGCCTCGCTGCCGCGTGCGCTGGCAGCGTCGAGGGCACTCCAGCCGCGCACGCCGACGAAGACCAGGGCAAGAAAGAAAAAGGCGCCTAACAGACCCAGGCGGACGGAGATTTTCAGATTCGCGAGTTGCATGTATTTCTCCCGGCGGCAAGAACAGGATGGCAACAAAAATAGTCGCCAAAACTATCCAATTCTCACCGCATGCGCAAATCATGCCGCGCCCCCCGTGAAAAACCAAGCGGCGCTTGCGCTAGCGAAACACTTTCAACATAGAAACAACAAATTACAAGTCAATGTTAACTGGATGACCATTCCATGGATCACCGTTGCGCCTAGCGCGCCGCCGCGGCCGCCGCCGCGAATTCCTCGCGCAGCAGCGGGTACAGGCGCCGGTAGCGGGCCAGGCGCTCATCGAGCACGCCGGACGCCTGCGGCGCGACCGTCTCCTGCACGGGCGGGCGCGTGCACACCTGCGCGGGCGGCAAGCCCGTCACGGCCATCTGCGCCAGGCGCGCCGCGCCCATGGTGCCGCCCGCCGCGCCATGGTCGTGGCGCAGCACGTTCAGGCCGGACGCATTTGCACACAACTGGGCCCAGAAGCGGCTGCGCGAGCCGCCGCCGACGAACGAAGCCTCGCTCAGCTGCGTGCCGGCGCTGCGCAGGGCCGCATTGCCGTCGGCCATGGCAAAGGCCACGCCTTCCATCACGCTGTAGGCCAGTTCCGCGCGGCCGTGCTCCGTGGCCAGGCCGAAGAACACGCCGCGCGCCGTGGCGTCGTTGTGCGGCGTGCGCTCGCCGCTCAGGTAAGGCAGGAACAGCGGCGCCTTGCGCGCCTCGACGCCTTCGGCCAGCGCCACCAGGGCGCCGATGTCGTGCGACTGCGTCAGCTGCGCCACCCAGGCCAGGCTCGATGCGGCGCTGAGGATCACGCTCATCTGGTGCCAGCGCCCGGGCAGGCAGTGGCAGAACGCATGCACGCCCTGGCCCGGATTCGGCGCAAAGCCATCGCTGCCCGCGAACAGCACGCCGGACGTGCCCAGCGACAGCAGGCCGGCGCCCGGTTCCACCACGCCCAGGCCGACGGCGGCGGCCGCGTTGTCGCCCGCGCCGCCGGCCAGCACGACCGCGTGCGCGATGCCCCATTCCTGGCACAGGGCCGGGCGTACCTGCGCGGCGACGGCGCTGCCTTCGACCAGGCGCGGCATGTGCTCGCGCGTCAGTCCTGTCGCCGCCAGCATGCGTTCGGACCAGTCGCGCCTGGCCACGTCCAGCCACAAGGTGCCGGACGCGTCGGACATGTCGGAGACGCACTCGCCCGTCAGGCGCAGGGCCACGTAATCCTTCGGCAGCAGTACTTTGCTGATGGCGCGAAACAGCGACGGCTCGTACTTTTGCAGCCACAGCAGCTTGGGCGCCGTGAAGCCGGGCATGGCCTGGTTGCCCGTGATGGCGCGCGACTCGGGCACCAGCGCCTCGAGTTCCACGCACTCGGCAAAGGCGCGCGTGTCGTTCCACAGGATGGCCGCGCGCAGCACGTGCTGCTGCTTGTCGAGCAGGGTGGCGCCATGCATCTGGCCCGACAGCGCGATGCCGCGCAAGCCGGAAAACGCCACCGGCTGGGCGCTGCGGATGGCCGCGATCACGTCCAGCGTGGCGTGCCACCAGTCCTCGGGATTCTGCTCCGACCAGCCCGGATGGGGGCTGGACACGCGCAGGGTCACGCCGCTGCTGGCGAGGATGGTTTGCGCGTCATCGGTGAGGATGGCCTTGACTTCGGAAGTGCCGATATCGATACCGAGATAAGTCACGATGGTTCCATAAAAAAAGTAAAAAGCCGGCCGTCAGGAAAACGACTCGGGCATGTTCATGTGCAGGCAGGAGCGGAATTTCGACGGCGACATCTGCTTGTGGGCGAGGAACTGGCGGTTGAAATTGGACAGGTTGTTGAAGCCCGTGCGGTAGCAGATATCGGTGACCTTCATGTCCGTGTTCATCAGCAGCTCGCAGGCCAGCGCGATGCGCTCCTGGTTGACGTAATGGATGAACGAGGTGCCCGTGTGCTTGCGGAAGAAGCGCGTGAATTTCAGCGTATTCATCTCCGCCACGTCGGCCACGTCCTGTTCGCAGAAATCGAGCGTGATGTTTTGCTTGATATAGGCCAGCACCAGGTTGATGGTGGAGGACATGTAGCGCCCCGCCTGCGCCAGGTAGGTGACGCTGGCCAGGGGCCTGCGTTCGCGGCAGTCGCACAGGTCGCCGAACAGGCGCGCGAACAGTTCCACCCGGCGCGGGCCCTGCGCCGTCGTCAGTTCCGCCATCAGCGGCGCCAGGCGCAGGCCCAGCGCATCGGGAAACTGCAAGCCCCTGCCCGCCTCGCCCAGCAGGGTTTTCAGCGGCGCCATTTCCGGAAACAGCAGCGCGCAGCGCTCGATAAAATCGCTGGAAAACTGCAGCACCAGGTCGCGCGCGGGCAAGGTCACGCCTTCGGCCAGCTCGCTGACCCAGTTGTGCGGCAAATTCGGCCCCGTCAGCACCAGGTTGCCCGGCGCGTAACTGCCGATATGGTCGCCGACAAAGAATTTCCCCGTCGACGTGGTGATGATGTGCAGCTCGTACTCGGGATGGAAATGCCATTTCGCCACCGCGTGCGGATAGCCGTGCGCCCACGCGCGAAACGATTCGTGGATCGGTTTGTGGATCAGTTCCAGGTCAGGCGTCACGGCAGTTCCCTTGCACGGTCTCGGTCACCCTATTCTAACGTCCTCGCGACGTCAGCCGGCGGCCACTGCCAGCCCGCTGTCGGCGTCGAACAGGTGCATGTGCTCCTCGTCGAAGGCCAGCGCCAGGCTCTGCCCCACCTGCGCCGCGCTGTTGGCCGCATTCGCCGGCAGCAGGGCCGACAGGGTCAGGGCGCCGCACTGAAAACTGATCAGCGCCTCCGCCCCCAGCAGCTCGACCAGGTCGACCGCGTACGCCAGGCCATGGCTGCCCGCCTGCGGCTGCCGCTGCTCCAGCTGCGTGGCCGCGCGCAAATGGTTCGGGCGCAGGCCGAAAACCACGCGTCCCCCCGCTGGCAGCGCGGCAAAGCGGGGCGAAATCAAGGGCCAGCGGTAGCCGGCGCACACGAGCACCGTTTGCCCGTTCTCTTTTTCGATGACGCCATCGATGAAATTCATGGCCGGCGTGCCGATGAAGCCGGCCGCGAACAGCGTGCGCGGGTGGTTGTACAGCTCGGCCGGCGTGCCGATCTGCTCGATATGCCCGCCCTTCATCAGCACCACCCTGTCGGCCAGGGTCATCGCCTCGAGCTGGTCGTGCGTGACGTACAGGGTGGTGGTGCGCAGGCGGCGGTGCAGGCGCTTGATGTCGGCGCGCAGCTGGGCGCGCAGCTTGGCGTCGAGGTTCGACAGCGGTTCGTCGAACAGGAATACCTGCGGCGTCTTGATCATGGCGCGCGCGATGGCCGTGCGCTGCTGCTGGCCGCCCGACATGGCGCGCGGCTTGCGGTCAAGCAGGCTGTCCAGGCTGAGGATGGCCGCCACTTCGCGCACGCGGCGCTCGATTTCGTCGTTCGGCACCTTCAGGCGGCGCAGGCCGAAGGCGATATTGTCGTACACCGTCATGTGCGGGTACAGCGCATAGTTCTGGAACACCATCGCCACGTTGCGCGCGCGCGGCGGCAAGTCGTTGACGACGGCGCCGCCGATCAGCAGCTCGCCGCCGCTGATGTCTTCCAGCCCCGCGATCATGCGCAGCAGGGTCGACTTGCCGCAGCCCGATGGCCCCAGCAGGACGATGAATTCGCCGTCGTCTATCTCCAGGTCGAACGGCTGCAGCACGGCCGTCTTCTCGTCATAAGTCTTGTGCAGCTGCCTGCAGGTGATATTTGCCATGGTCTTGTCTCCGCTTTCTTGGGGGCTGGTTCAGGCCAGCTCGATCTGGATCTTGACGTCGTGCGGGTGGCCCTTGGCCGCCTCCTCGAACGCCTGCACGCCATCGGCAAAGCCGAAGGTGCGCGAAATGAAGGGCTTCACGTCGATCTTGCCCGAGGCCAGCAGCGCGATGGCGCGGGGGAAGATGTTCGCGTAGCGGAACACGGATTCGATGCGCACTTCCTTGGCCTGGATGGCGACGATATCGAAGGGCACCGTATCCGGCGGCATGCCGACCAGCACCAGGCAGCCGTTCGGGCACAGCAGGTCGGTGATGTTGTCATAGGCGCGCATGCTGCCGCTGGCTTCGAAGACGATGTCGGCGCCCCAGCCATCGGTGGCCTCGCGCACGGTGTCCGCCAGGCTGGCGTGGCGCACATCGACCGTGGTCACGGCCGGATTGCCGGCAAACAGGGCCAGCTTTTCCGGCACCAGGTCGGCCAGGATCACGCGCGAGCAGCCGCCCGCCAGCGCGGCCAGCGCGTTCATGGCGCCGATGGTGCCGGCGCCGATCACCACGGCCACGTCGCCGGGCTTGATGGCCGCCTTTTTTGCCGCCTGCAGGCCGATGGCCAGCGGCTCGACGATGGCGCCTTCGCCGAAGCTGACGCTATCGGGCAGCTTGAAGGTGAACGCGGCAGGATGCACGACATACGGCGTGAGGCAGCCGTGGATGGGCGGCGTGGCCCAGAAGCGCACGGCGGGGTCGAGGTTGTACAGGCCGCGCATGGTGGCGGGCGAGTCGAACTGCGGCACGCCCGGCTCCATGCAGACGCGGTCGCCCACTTTCAGGTGCGTCACTTCCTCGCCCACCTCGGCCACCACGCCGGAAGCTTCGTGGCCGAGCACCATGGGTGCCTCGACCGCGAAGGGGCCGATCCTGCCATGCTTGAAATAGTGGACGTCGCTGCCGCAGATGCCCACCGTGTGCACCTTGATCTTCACGTCGCGCGGGCCGACGAGGAGCGGCACGTCGATGTCGCGCAAGGTGATTTTTTCCGCCTGTTCCAGTACGAGTGCTTGCATGATAGCCTTCCTTATTTATGTTTGAGCATGGAGTTGAGCAGCCGTCCCAGGATGCCGACGAACAGCAGCGGCGGCAGCGCCAGCAGCACGGTGGAGGCGTTCACCACGCCCCACGGCACTTCCTGGCCCATCGAGGTAAACGCCGACGCCACCACGGGCAGGGTCATGCTCTTCGACGAGGTGAGCGCCAGCGCGATCATCAGTTCATTCCAGACCAGCACGAAGCTGAAGACGATGCCGCCCATCAGGGTTTTCGATGCCACCGGCAGGGCCACGTGCCAGAACACCTGGTACGGACCGTAGCCGTCGAGCGCGGCCGCTTCCTCGATCTCCTTCGGGATGCGGGCAAACGCGGGAATCGACAGCCAGATGATGGTCGACAGGGTCACCAGCAGATACGTCACCACCATCGACAGGCGCGAGTCGTACAGGCCCAGGTCGATCCAGATCGAGATCAGCGGAATGGCGACGGCCACCGGCGGCAGGAAGCGCAGGGACAGCAGGAAGAACTGGATATCCTTCTTGGCCGGGATCGGATAGCGGGCGATCGCATACGCGGCCGGCACGCCCAGCACGGCGCCCAGCAGCACGGCCACGCCGACGATGGCCACGCTGTTGCCCAATCCCGTCAGCACTTCCGGGCTGGCCAGCACCTGTTTGTAGTTGGCCAGGGTCGGGCTGAAGAAAAAGCGCGGCACGGGCGTGACGATGTCCATCAGCTCCTTGAAGGAATTGAGCACGGCCCACAGGATGGGGAACAGCGCCACCAGCACGATCACCGTGGTGATGGCGGTGGTGGTGACGGCGCCAACGCCGCCCAGGGTGCGCAGCCCCCTAAGACACCTGACAAAACCGTTGCGAGCAGGTGTGAGTTGTGGCCGAGAAGCGGAGCTGTGCGCATGCACAGTGAGCATCGAAGGCCGCAAATCGCGCTGCGCGGTAGGTTTGCTTAGGGTGTTCTTGGTCAGTTTTCCCATTTGGCGACCCGCTTCCAGAGTAAGGTGAAGATGACAGTCGTGGCCAGCATCATCAGCACGGCCATGCTGGACGCGTACGACACCTTGCCCATCAGGCCGATGCCCTGCGCATACGCATACATGTCCAGGGTTTCGGTGGAGATGCCGGGGCCGCCCTTGGTCATCACGTAGATCAGGTCGAACGAGCGCAGCGACTCGACCATCTTGATGAAGACGAGGCTCATGATGGGCACCTTCAGCATCGGCAGCGCGATGTACGCATACACCTGCACGGTGCTGGCGTAGTCGAGGCGTGCCGCTTCCAGCGGTTCGGCCGGCAGGGTTTCCAGCAGTTTCAGGATGACGGCACCGAAGAACAGGCCCCACTGCCAGATGTCGACCAGCGCCACCGCATACAGGGCCGTGGCGGGGTCGGACAGCAAGGCGCTGCCGCCCAGTCCCACGCATTCGAGCAGCCAGTTGAGGATGCCCATCAGCGGCGAATACATGAACTTCCAGATGAAGGCAGCCGACACGCGCGGCAGCAGCACCGGCACGATCAGGAGCAGCGCGATGACGTCCCGCGTGCGGCCCTTGATTCTCTCGAACAGGAACACGGCCAGCAGCACGCCGACGATCAGCGAGCCGGCCACGGTGACCACTTCCCAGATGGCCGACACCTGCACGGCATTGACGAAGCGGCGGTCGCCGAACAGGCGGAGAAAATTGGCAAAGCCCACGTAGTCGCTGTCGCTGTAGCGCAGCACGCGGTTTTGCAGGGCCAGGTTGATGGCGGCGATGCTGGGCACCAGGCCCAGTACCAGCAGGACCAGCAGCGGCAGCGTGAGGAACACGGCCGGCAGCCAGGTATGGCGTTGTTTACGGATGGAGTGCGGCATAGGAGAGACTCTCGCAACGGACTGTCAGGCACAGAAAACTGTGCCGCCACCTTGGCGGGCGGCGGCTACACGGCATGGGGATTACTTTCTTTTTTGCGCCCGCTGCATCACGTCCGTGGCGTACTCGTTGGCTTCGTCGAGCGCGCTCTGCACGTCGCCGCGCGTGCCCGTAAACACCTCCTCCAGCACGACGCCGAGGTTGTCGCCGATGTCCGGCCACTCGGGGCTGGGCCAGATGGTGACGCGCGAGACGGGCGTGGTGTCCGTCAGGCCGGCCTGGATCTGCGGCTTGACGTGCTTGCGGAAGTAGTCGCTGGCGATGGTGCTGCTGCGGTTGTAATCGCTGAAGACGTTGTCCTTCAGGCGCGCCTGCTCCTGTTCCTTGCCCGTGGCCCAGGCGATGAACTTGCCGGCCGCCTGGCGCGTGCATTCATCCTTCGCGCCCGTGGCGGAAATGGCCAGGCCGTGGCCGTAGGCGGCCGACGCCAGCGGCGCGGGCGGGCGCACATAGCCGACCTTGTCGACCACCGAGGATTTTTTCGGGTCTTCCATCCAGTCGGCGAACGGCGTCGACTCGATCATGAAGGCCACCTTGCCCGACCTGAACGCTTCGAGCGCATTGCTCCAGTCGTAGGTGGCGCCGCCCGGCGGCGAATACTTGAACAGGTCGCGGTACAGGGTGGTGGCCTTCACGGCCTGCGGCGAATTGAAGGTCGGCACGCCATTGCTTTCCCACTTGCCGCCGGCGGCCAGCATGAACGGCGCCCAGCGCCAGACATTCATGCCCGAGCCGCGCTGGCCCCGCGCCGCCCAGCCGTAGACATTCGGCGGGCTATTCAGTTTTTTCACGGCGGCGACCAGCTCGTCGAGCGTCTTCGGCACGGCGATGCCGGCCTTTTCCAGCAGGTCGCGGCGGTAGAACAGGAAGTCGCTGCCGCCGATCAGGGGGGCGAAATACGCCACGCCCTTGTACGAGGCGACGGCGCGGCGGCCAGGCAGGAAGTCGTCGTAATCGGCATCCTTGGGCAGGTATTTGAGCAGGGGCACGACCCAGCCGGCCGTGGCGAATTCGGCCACGTTGGCTTCATCGATGTAGTAGATCTGGTAGGAGCCGGCCTTGGTGGAGGCGTCGAGGCGGGCCTTGGAGCGGCGGTCGTTTTCGCCGAAATAGCTGATCTGCACCTTGGTGCCGTTTTTCTTTTCATACTCGGCGAGGGTCTTTTCCATCACGGTCAGGCCCAGGCTTTTTTGCGCCAGCACCTTGAGCACCGGCACCGAGCAGCTTTGCGCCGATGCCGCCGACATCGACACGCAGGCGGCGGACATGACGCCGCCCCATGCAATAGCAGTAACGATTTTCATCACGAGTCTCCATTTTTATAGTCCGGCGGTCTTCCACCGGTGAGTCCACTATAAAAACAAAGACGGCCTGCCACCACTGCAAAAGCGGCCAGTTTTCAAATACTATTTTTCACGCATCTGTACGCAAAAAATCGCGACGGTAAATATTCGAATCCTTGCCGCCCAGCGGCTGGCGCGAAAAGCGCTCGAAGCGCAAACCAAGCTTGTTGAGCAGATTGATCGAGGGCTGGTTGCTGGGCGAAGTCAGGCCATACAGGGTGGGCACGCGCAGCACGTCGCGGGTGTGGCGCAGCACGCCGGCTGACGCCTCCCAGGCCAGGCCCTGGCCGCAATGCGCCGGCAGCAGCGCGTAGCCGATGTCAGGCCCGGGCATGGTGGCGCGCTTGATCAATCCGCACATGCCGATGGCCAAGCCCTCGCTGCGCAGTTCAATGATGTAAAAGGAATAGCCCAGCTCACGCTGTTGCGCCATCGGGCCCGTTTCCAGCGCCGCGCGGGCCGCCTCCAGCGTGTGGATGTTACGCTGGCCGATATTGGCGATCCACGACGGATCGTTGACCAGCTCCATGTAAAAGGCCGCATCGTCCAGGGTGGCGGTGCGCAGGCGCAGACGGGGCGTCTCGATGACCGTCATCGACTCTGTCATGGCGCCGCTCATGCCGGCCACTGCATCGGGTCGGTCAGCAGCTGGTACATCACGTAGGCGTCGACATAGCCGAGCTGCGCGTGGCGGTAGGCCAGCGGCAGGGTGGCGACCACGGTAAAGCCCAGCTTTTTCCACAGGGTGACGGCGGCCAGGTTGGTGCTGACGACGAAGTTGAACTGCATCGCCAGGTAGCCGGCGCGGCGCGCTTCCTCCATGCAGTGCACGCCCAGCATGCGGCCCACGCCCACGCCCTGCGCGGCCGGATCGACCATGAACGAGGCATTGGCCACGTGCGCGCCATGGCCCGGCTGGTTCGCCACCAGCTTGTACATGCCCAGCAGGCGCTCGCTGCCCATCACGGCGACGAAGCTTTGCACGCCGGGGCCGAACCAGTAGGCGTGGCACTCTTCGCGCGAGGTGTCGGCGGGGAAGGAATAAGTGTCGCCGCCGGCCACCAGCGTCTGGAAGATCGGCCACATGGCGTCGAAGTCGGATTCCCGGGCGGGACGGATGTCAATTTCTTTCAAGGTGCGGCTCCAGCAGCAAAAGTGTGCAACGATTGTCGGGGATTTGCGCTGGGCCGTCCAGTGGCACGCGCATCCATGGGTCAGCGCCCCAGGCGGAAGTTCACGCTGTCCGGGCGGCCCGGCAGGTGCAGGCGCGACGCCGCGCGCGGCGCTTCGCTGAGCACCTTGCCGCGGCGTAGCACCAGGCGCCGCGCCGCGCGCAGGCGCAACGCTTCCACCGTGGAGCCGCAGTCGAGGATCACCAGGTCCGCATGGCAGCCGGGCGCGATGCCGTAGCCGTCCAGGCCGAGGATGGCGGCCGGCGTCTCGGTGACGGCCAGGAAGCAGTCGTGCATGGCTTGCTGGCCCGTCATCTGCGCCACGTGCAGCCCCATGTGCGCCACTTCCAGCATGTCGCCCGAACCGAGGCTGTACCACGGGTCCATCACGCAGTCGTGGCCAAAGGCGACGGGGATGCCGGCGGCCAGCATCTCGGGCACGCGCGTCATGCCGCGCCGCTTCGGATAGGTGTCGTGGCGCGCCTGCAGGGTGATGTTGATGAGGGGATTGGCAATGGCCGCCACGCCCGCCTCGCGGATCAGCGGCAGGAGTTTGCTCACATAATAATTGTCCATCGAGTGCATGGACGTCAGGTGCGAGCCCGTCACCCTGCCCTGCATGCCGAGGCGCTGGCTGTGGAAGGCCAGGGTCTCGATATGCCGCGACAGCGGGTCGTCCGACTCGTCGCAATGCATGTCCACCATCAGCCCCCGTTCGCAGGCAAATTCGCACAGCAACCGCACGGATTCCGCGCCATCGGCCATCGTGCGCTCGAAATGCGGGATGCCGCCCACCACGTCGACGCCCATGGCGATCGCGCGTTTCAGGTTGTCGAAGGCGCCCGCGCTGCGCAGGATGCCGTCCTGCGGGAAGGCCACCAGCTGCAAGTCCAGGTAGGGCGCCACCTGGCGCCTGACGTCGAGCAGCGCTTCCACGGCCAGCAGGCGCGGGTCGCAGATATCCACGTGCGAGCGGATGGCCAGCAAGCCGCGCGCCACGGCCCAGTCGCAATACTGGAGGGCGCGTTCGACCAGTGCGTCCTGCGTCAGCTGCGGTTTCAGCTCGCCCCAGACGGCGATGCCTTCGAGCAGGGTGCCGGACGCGTTGACGCGCGGCAAGCCGTAGCTGAGCGTGGCGTCCATGTGAAAGTGGGCGTCGACGAATGGCGGCGTGACCAGGTCGCCTTCGGCGTCGATTTCCTGCGCCCCTTGCACGGGCAAGGCAGGGCCGACGGCGGCGATGCGCCCGTCCTCGATGGCGATATCGATGGCACGGCGCCCGTCGGGCAGGCTGGCATTGCGGATTACTAGGTCCATGCGGACACTCCTTTGGTAGGCGACTTGGAACAAGGGCATCATTGCCATTGCATCTACTTTGGCGCGGATGCTGCAGTGCAAAAATATAGCGACTGGCAAAAACATAGCCATAGAATCGCGGTGGGCACCTTGCGCAAGCGCAAATGTGCAGCATACAGTGACAGGCTGATGAATCCTGCACGCCCATGGCAACCGGTAAGATAAAAATAACTTTCAACCAACTCGAATCACCGCTAGAATATTCATATTGCGTTGCATCAAAATCAGCCTATGATCAGCTATTCAGCACGCTACATACTTTACAAAACGCGGCCAACTCTGGTTTTCGGGATTTTGCAGAGCGTTTTGCCAGCATTTTAATCCGTATAAAGGAGTAAATATGTTTCCAATTCCTGAACAATTTTCCAACGCCGCCAAATCGCAACTGGAAAGCCAGTTGCAGATTTTCAGCACCATCACCAGCAAAGTCTTTGAAAGCGCCGAGAAAATCATCGCGCTGAACCTGAACGCGGGCAAGGCCGCCCTGTCGCACACGGCCGAAACGGCGCAGCACCTGCTGGAAACGCAGGATCCGCGCGATTTCTTCAGCTACAGCAGCAGCCAGGCGCAGCCGAATATCGAAAGCGTGCTGGCCTACAGCCGCCAGCTGTTCGGCATCGCCTCGAGCACGCAGGCGGAATTGCTGGCTTCGGCCAAGGCCCGCCTCGATGAAGCCGCCCCTGCTCCCGTGGCGGCCAAGCCAACGCTGGCCGTCGTCGCGCCCGCGTCCAAGCCGGCTGCCGTGCCTGCACCTGTGCCAGCGCCAGCAGCGGCCGCGGCGCCCGTCGTCGCCCAGCCTGCACCGGCCCAGCCCGTCGAAGTGACCAAGCCGGTCGCCAAGGCCGCCCCCGCTGCAGCACCGGCACCGGCACCGGCAGCCAAGGCCGCCGACAAGCCTGCCGCAAAGGCCGTGGAAGCGAAACCGGTCGCCAAGCCTGAAGCCGTCAAGCCAGCCCCGGCCCCAGCAGCTACGCCCGCAAAAGCCGCCGCTGCGCCCGCAGTGGCCAAGCCGGCAGCCAAGCCGCTTCCACCCAGCAAACCGGCCGCCAAGCCGGCCAGCGCCGCCAGCAAGACCGTGACCAAGGCGGCCGTGAAGCCCGCCCACGCGCCGGCAGCCAAGCCTGCCGCCAAGGGCACGCCGTCGAAACAGCTCGACATGCTCGGCGGCGGCAAAGGCAGCGGCCGCAAGTAAGCATCGCGCAGGACGGCAGGCAACACCACAACGGGCTACGGCCCGTTTTTTGCGTGCCCGTCCGCAGCGCATTTTTCCGCCGTGTTGTATCCTACGCGTACTTTCCGTCCGCGTGCCCGTCCTTCCGCCCCGCGACACCCCATTACTGCAAAACAAAAGGTAACCATGAGTTTATCGAGGCTCATCGCCGGCTTCGTGCGTCAGCATTGGCCGGCGTATGCCGCCGCCGCCGTCATGCTGACGGGCGTGGCAACACTAACCGTCTGGATACCGCGCCGCGTGGGCGCCATCATCGACGCGCTGGCCGCGCACCGCATGACGGCTGCCGAACTGTGGCTGGAGCTGCTGACCCTGCTCGCCGTCGGCGTCGTCATCTACTTCCTGCGCGTGGGCTGGCGCATCACCCTGTTCAAGGCCGCCTACCAGCTGGGCGTGATGCTGCGCACGCGCTTCTACACGCGCATGTCGCAGCAGGGCGCGTCGTTTTACCAGAACCAGCGCACGGGCGACCTGATGGCGCTGGCGACCAACGATATCGACGCCATCGAAATGGCCGCCGGCGAAGCCATGCTGGCCGGCTTCGACGGCACCCTGACCCTGCTGATGGTGCTCGGCATCATGCTGCTGGGCGTGGACTGGCGCCTGGCCTGCATCGCCCTCTTGCCGTTCCCGCTGATGGGACTGGCCTTCTGGCGCATCTCCAGCCATATCCACACGGCGTCGACGGATTCGCTGAAACGCTTTTCCGCGCTGAACGACCACGTGCAGGAATCGCTGTCGGGCGTGCGCACCCTGCGCGCGCTGGGCCTGGAAGAGCGCAGCAGCAAGCAGTTCTCCACCCTGGCCGGCCACGCGGCGAACGCCAGCCTGACGGCGCAGCGCTGGGAAGCGGCATATGAACCGGCCGTCGGCCTGACCCTGACGGCCGCCACGGCGCTGACCCTGGGCCTGGGCGGCTATCTGGTATGGCAAGACCAGCTGACCATCGGCGCGCTGACGAGCTTTTCCATGTACCTGGGACAGCTGATCTGGCCCATGTTCGCCGCCGGCTGGGTGCTCTCCCTGATCGAACGGGGCCGTGCCGCCTGGCAGCGGCTGCAGCCGATGCTGGACGCGCCGCTGGCCATCGACGACCATGGCACGATTGATACGCTGACGCCCGGTCCCCTGCAATTGCAGGACATCGGCTTTGCGTATGCGGGCCAGACGGCGCCGGCGCTGTCCGGCATCTCGCTGCGCCTGCTGCCGGGCCAGACCCTGGGTTTGGTGGGTCCGACGGGCAGCGGCAAGTCGACGCTGCTGCGCGTGCTGCTGCGCCAGGTCACGCCGCAATCGGGCACGGCCACGTGGAACGGCCAGGCGCTCGACGCCTACACCCTGCATGCGCTGCGCGCGGCCATCAGCTGGGTGCCGCAGGAATCGTTCCTGTTCTCCGCCACCATCGCCGACAACATCGCGCTGGCCCGCCCCGGCGCCACGCGCGAGGAAGTGGAGCGGGCGGCGCAGCTGGCCGACATCCATGCCGATATTTTGCAATTCCCCGATGGCTATGCCACCCACGTGGGAGAAAAGGGCATCACCCTGTCCGGCGGCCAGCGCCAGCGCGTGGCGATTGCCCGCGCCCTGCTGGCCGACAATGGCCTGCTGCTGCTCGACGATGCCCTCTCCGCCGTCGACACGGGCACGGAAACGCGCATCCTGCAGCACCTGGAAGAACTGCGCCGCAAGCGCCCCGAGCGCAGCGCCATCATCGCCAGCCACCGCCTGAGCGCCGTCGTCAACGCGGACCTGATCCTCGTCCTGCGCGATGGCCACGTCACGGAAACGGGCAACCACGACGCGCTGATGCAGCGCGATGGCTGGTATGCCAGCCAGTGGCGCTATCAACAACTGGAGGCCAGCCTCGATGCCATCTAAGACCGACCAAGCCAGCACCGCCACGCAATCCGTGCGCCGCCAGGCCATGCAGGCGATCGGCCTGCTGCGCCGCGCCGCCGCGCCCGACATCGGCCACTTGAACTGGGCCACGTTCTGGCTGATCATCGCCGCCGCCCTCGAAGTGACGGGCCCCATTTTGGGCAAGGCCCTGATCGACCAGCACCTGCTGCCGCGCCACCTGGACTGGACGCGCATGGCATTGCTGCTGGGCGGCTGCCTGCTGACGGGCTGGGTCGCTTCCGGCCTGCGCTATCTGCAGCTGGTGCGCCTGTCCGGCCTGGCCATGCGTTCCGTGCAGCGCCTGCGCGAAACCGTCTACCAGCACGTGCTGCGCCTGCCCATGGCCTTCTTCGACCGCGCCATCACGGGCCAGCTGGTGAGCCGCGTCACCAACGACACGGAAGCGGTGAAATCGCTGTACGTGCAAGTGCTATTCGTCATCCTCGACAGCACCATCGTCCTGGTCGGCACCATGGCCGCCATGGCCTTCCTCGACTGGCGCTTGATGCTGATCGTGCTGGCCCTGCTGCCGGCCGTGCTGGTCATCGTCTTCCTGTACCAGCGCTGGAGCGCGCCGGCCGTCACGCGCGCGCGCGCCCTGCGCAGCGAAATCAACGGGCAGATCGCCGAATCGATCGGCGGCATGAGCGTGCTGCAGGCGAATAACGCGGAAAAGCGCTTCGGCGCGCGCTTCACGGGCATCAACCAGGACCACTACACGGCGCGCATGCAGGAATTGCGCGCCAACGCCTGGCTGCTGCGCCCCGCGCTCGACATGCTCAATATAGTGCTGCTGGCCGTCGTCATCTTCAGCTTCGGCCGCCGCGAAATGGGCGCCGTGGAAGTGGGCGTGCTGTATGCGTTCATCAGCTACATCGCGCGCGTGATCGAGCCGCTGATCCAGATCACCATGCAGTTCAGCCAGCTGCAGCAGTCGGTGGTGGCGACGGCGCGCGTCTCGGCCCTGCTCGACGAAACGCAGGCGCTCGAACACGCGCCGAAGCAGGCAACACCGGCCCTGCGGCATGCGGCGGCCGGCATCGACACGCCCGCCGTCGACATCGCGCACCTGACGTTCGCCTACGTGGAAAACCAGCCCGTGCTGCACGACCTGTCGCTGCAAATTCCGCACGGCGCCTTCTTCGGCATCGTCGGCCACACGGGCAGCGGCAAGTCGACCCTGCTGTCCTTGCTGCTGCGCTTTTATCCCGTCACGCAGGGCAGCATCGCCATCAACGGCGCCGCCCTCGACAGCATCGACAACGAGCACTTCCGCGCCGACGTGGGCCTGGTGCCGCAAGACCCGTTCCTGCTGGCCGCCTCGGCGCGCGAAAACATCGACATGGGCCGCGGCTACACGCAGGCGCAGATCGAGACGGCCGCGCGCGCCGCGCATGCGCACGACTTCATCGCGGCGCTGGAGCACGGCTACGACACGCCGCTGGGCGAAGGCGGCTCGCGCCTGTCGTCGGGACAGAAGCAGCTGATCGCCATCGCCCGCGCGCTGGCCGGCCAGCCGCGCATCCTGCTGCTCGACGAAGCGACGTCGCGCATCGATAGCCAGACGGAGCAGATCGTGCAACTGGCCCTCAACGAATTGCGCGGCAAGGTGACCATCATCGCCATCGCCCACCGCCTGTCGACCATCCGCGACGCCGACACCATCATCGTGCTCAATCATGGCCGCATCACGGAGTCGGGGCCGCACGACAGCCTGATGCAGATCGAAGGCGGCCTGTACCAGCGCCTGTACCTGCTGCAGCAGCTGGCGCAGTAATGCTGTTTTGTCAATGCCGGGAGTGTGCACTTTCGCAAATTTCTGCAAGCCGCGTGATATTTCTTGATTGCAACAGAATATAATCTTTGCAGACAAGAGTGTCATTGCGGGGGCGGGAAGTTGGCAGGCAGAGAGAAACGGGCATCATGGCGGAAGGCGCATTGGCTGCTGGCACTGGCATGCCTGCTGCCGCCCGCCGCCGGCGCCCAGGACGAGCTGCTGCAGCGCATCGACGCCGTGCGCGAGGATGGCCGCTTCGTGCCGGACCGCGCCCTGCTGCGCCTGGAGGAAGTGGAAACGCAGGCGCGCAGCGCGCCCCTGGCGGTGCGCGCCGAATTCCTCACCCAGCTGAGCACCGTGCGCATGCGCCTGGGGCAGAACGATATCGCCATGCAGCTGGCCGAGGAATTGATCGCCTACGCCCGCCAGCACAATAACGACGTGGCGCTGGCCAAAGGCATGCTGTGCAAGGCCTACATCACGTTCGCCATGAACGAGCGCCGCGCCTCGCACCTGCTGGCCTTCGAGGCAGAAAAGATCGCCAACCGCACGGACGACTTGCCCGTGCGCGTGCAGGCGACCATCAGCGCGGGCCAGTCGTGGGCCGAGGAAGGCAATTTCCCGTCCGCGCTGGCCAAGCTGCAGGCCGCCGTCGACCTGGCGCGCCAGAGCGATTCGCCGTCCAGCCTGGCCGCCGCCCTGAACGCCCTCACCCTGCTGTACACGCAGATGCGCGAATACGACAAGGGTTTCCAGGTGCTCGACGAATTGCTGGCCGTCTCCGGCACGCTGGAATCGCCGGGCCGCATGGCGCAGGCGAAGAACACGGAATACGGCCTGGCACTCGATGCGCAGCAGCCGCAGCGGGGCCAGCGCGCGCTGCTGGCGGCGCTGGCCCTCGAACGCAAGCTGGGCGCCCGCGGCATGGTGGCGACCACCCTCGTCAACCTGTCGGACAGCTATCTGAAGGAAGGCGACTATCCGCAAACCCTGCGCTACGCGAACGAGGCCATCACGGCGGCCCGCCTGATCAACAATGAACAGGTGGAGGCGACGGCGCGCCTGAACATCGGCCAAGCGCTGATCGGCCAGGGGCGTTTACAGGAAGGCAAGCAAAGCGTGGCCACGGGCCTCGAATACTACGAGCGCACGGCCAACCAGCCGGACATGCAGGCCGTGCTGCTCGAATACGGCCAGGCGCTGGAAAAGGCGGGCGACATGCGCGGCGCCGTCACGGCCTACCACCGCGAACGGGGCATTTCCAACCAGCTGTTCGAGAAACAGCGGCAAAAGGCCGTGTACGAGCTGCAGGAAAAATATGAGATGGAAAAGAAGCAGCGCCAGATCGAGCTGCTGAGCCGCGAAAACCAGATCAAGAGCGCCGAACTCGACAACCGCCGCCTGCAGCAGCGCGTGTGGTGGCTGCTGGCACTGGTGCTGGCCATGGCTTCCGTCATCGTCGGCATGCTGTACCGCAAGGTACGCCATGCGAACGTGCAGCTGAAGGTGAAGAACCAGGAACTCAAGCGGCAAAGTTCGCGCGACCCGCTGACGGCCCTGTACAACCGCCGGCATTTCCAGGAATTCATGCGCAACCACGCGGGCAAGCCGCTGCAAACGTACGCGGGAAGCGACGTGGTCGGTGCGCTGTTCCTGCTCGACGTCGACCATTTCAAGCATATCAATGACCGCTACGGCCATGCGGCAGGCGACCTGGTGCTGACCAGCATCGCCGAAACCCTGCACGAGGTGTTGCGCGAAACGGACATGATCGTGCGCTGGGGCGGCGAGGAATTCCTTGCCTTCCTGCCCGCCGTCGCGCGCGATGGACTCGACGATATCGCGCGGCGCATCCTCAATGGCGTGGCCGCGCAAAGGATCGAATACCAGGGACAGGCGATCGGCGTGCACGTTTCCGTCGGTTTCGCGCCGTATCCGCTGTCGCCGCTGGGCCAGCCCCTGAGCTGGGAGCGCAGCGTCAATCTGATCGACATGGCGCTGTACCTGGCCAAGGCGCACGGACGCAACCGGGCGTATGGCTTGCGCGGCTTCCGGCACGTGGAACGCACGACGCTCGAGGCGGTGGAACAAGACCTGGAACGGGCGTGGCGCGACGGCTATGTCGACCTGAGCGTGGTATTGGGTACAAAGGAGGAGAAGGGCAGCGCCATGGCGGCGGCCCCGGCTGCGGACGACGCCCCGGGTGCCTGCGGTACGGCGGCGGCCGGCTGAGCGGCCGCCACGGTCACTGGCTGCAAGCGGCCAGGCCGGCGTAAGCGGCCTGTGCCAGATGAGCAGCGATTACTTGTGTGCGGCGTCCTGGATCTTTTCGCCGGCTTTTTCCACCTTCTGGCCGACGGCATCGGCCGCTTCGGTCATTTTCTTGTCGGCGTCAGCGGCGACCTGGTCGATCTTCGCGCCCGTGTCGGAAGCGGCCTGGCTCACGGCGGCATCGGCCTTGGCGGCGGCAGCCTTGATGTCGGCTTCAGCCTTGGCTGCGGCGGCATCGATCTTCTGGCCCGCTTGCTCTGCAGGACCGGCTGCGACATCTTCCTTCTTCTGGCAGGCGGCCAGCGCAACGACCATCATCCCGGCGGCGCACAGGGTCATCCAATTTTTGCTTACTTTCATGATATTCCCTTTCATTGTTATCAAAAGACACAGATCAGTCCGCAATATACACCTGGATAAAATTTTCGAGCGTTCGCTAACGCACATAAAAACACGGATTTGTAGCGTATTTGTAAGCAATGGTATCTTGATATCTTTTCGCCATCCTGTCAGTGTCTGGCGTGGGCCAGCTGGTCGCTATCGGTCAGGGTGTGCAGGAAGGCGATCACGTCGGCGATCTCGCGTTCATTCAGGGCCGGCGCCTGGCCCGGCTGGCGGTCGAACGGCGCTTCCCCATTCACGTTCGCTTCCAGGCCCGGCGGCAGATCGTCGTATTTGTGCACCTTGCCGTTCCTGTCTTGCGGATACCATTTCTGCGGCGCCGTGTCGCGCTGCACGTAAAAGCGCAGCACCTGCTCGAGGCTGGCAAAACTGCCGTTATGGAAGAACACCTGGCGCAGCGCCACGTTGCGCAGCGACGGCGTCTTGAAGCTGCCGCAATATTCCTTGTGCTGCGTCAAATCGGTGCGGTCCGGGCCGCACAACCCCAGGTCGAAGAACGCCGGGTCCGTATTGGCCGGCAACCGGCCGTTGCGCGGCACGCCGAGATTGATCAAGCCGTAGTCGGTAAATTGCGGAAAGACGCCGCCGGGGCTGACCTGGCTGATGTGGCACGAGGCGCAATTGCCCTTGTTTTCAGCATTGAACAGGGCCAGGCCGCGCGCCTCCTGCGGGCTCAAAACGGCTTGCTTGCGCAGCACGGCGTCGTACTTGCTCGTGTACGGATAGAAGTCGGCCGGACTTTCCTGGAACACTTCCAGCGACATCAGCGCCCAGCGCAGCGCCTGACCCGGCTGCGCGAAGATATCGTCGCCATACGTGCGGCGAAATTGCGCGGCCAGGGGACCGGCCCGTAACCTGGCCACCACGGCCGCCGCATCGCGGTTGCCCATCTCGCGCGGCGACAGCAGGGGCGCCAGCGCCTGTTCATGGCCGGACTGGGCGCGGCCATCCCAGTTGCGCCCTCCAGTCGGCCCAGCGTCGACGCTGTCGTCGCCGTCATCGTCGTGGAAATGCTCGGTAAAGGCCGGCGCGTTCTGGATATAGCGCAAGGATGGCGCCGCGCGCGTGCCTGCATCCTTGAGCTCCGGGCCGCCGAGCTGCACGGCCAGGCCGTTCGGCGGGCCGTAGGCGTGTTCGGGACTGTGACAGCTGGCGCAGGCCAGCTTGCCCGAGACGGACAGGCTGGGCTCAAAGAACATGGCGCGCCCCATGGCCGTCATTTCCTGTACCGAAGGCTGGCGTTTCAGCGTCGGCGCGTAGGCGCCCGCCAGGTAGGCAGGTGCAGCAGCGGCCTGGGTTTCTGTCGGCGGCGCGGGCTGGCAGGCGGCCAGCAGGCAGATGGCGCTGGCCGCCGCCAGCAGCAGGGAAGGATTCGGTTTCAACATGGGGTGGCAGCGTAGCAACGGCATGTGACAGCTGCGTGACAAGACCCTGCGAAAAGTAATGTATCAAGTCCGTACATTACGTCATGTAACAGCGCCTGACATGTCACGCAGCTGACATATTGCCTGCCTAGCATGCGACGTTTTCCCCCCACGAGGCATGAACATGAAACCGCACGCCAGAATCACCTTAGCTCCCGTCCTACGTCCCCTGCCATTATTGCTGTCGCTGAGCCTGGCGGCCTGCGGCAGCGACTACGCCGTCACGCCGCACATCACGGGCCAGGTCATCGGCAGCTACTATGAAAACGCCCAGGTCTGCGTGGAAAGCAGCACGACCAAACTGACGTGCGACAGCGCCTCGACCCCCGTCAGGACGGCGGCCGACGGCAGCTACAGCCTGGAAGGCCAGGGCGCCGTGCTGGTGACGGTGGGCACGGACGCCATCCGCCACGAGGCCATCGGCGACAGCGGCAGCAAGGTCACGCAAAAACTGCTGCTGCGCGCCCCCGCTGGCCACGGCGCGTTCGTCAGCGCCCTGTCGACGGAACTGGCGCAAGTCATGGAAGGCAATGGCGGCGACTTTGCGGCCGCCAGCAGCAAGCTGGCGGCGCGCCTCGGCGTGTCGGAAGCGGGACTGGCGTCCGACTTCAACAAGGCCAGCGGCGACGAGCTGGCGAAACTGAAGGCGGAAAACGCCAGCGTCACGGCGCTGATCGCCGGCGCCAGCGCGCAGGCGGCGCCCGCCGATGCACTGGCCGCGCTGAACGGCGCGCTGGCGCTGAACAATATCCAGACCATCGTCGTCATCTACGCGGAAAACCGCGGCTTCGACAATCTGTACGGCCTGTTCCCGGGCGCCAATGGCGTGCCGGGCGTCAACCCCACGTCGACCTCCGCCTACGTGCCGCAAAAGGATATCGATGGCAGCACCCTGCCCGTGCTGCCGCCCACCTGGGGCGGCATGACGGCGGCCGGCCAGAGCACCGTCATCACGCAGGCGCAGTCGGCCAACCTGCCAAACAAGCCGTTCCAGATCGACGCCGCCGGCAGCCCCCTGTACCTGCCGCAATCGGTGATCACGCGCGACCTCGTGCACCGCTTCTACAACAACCAGATGCAGATCAACGGCGGCGCCAACGACAAGTTCGCGGCCTATTCCGACGCCGGCGGCCTGGCCATGGGCTATTACGACGGCAGCAAGATGCAGCTGTGGGACATCGCCAGGCAATATGCGCTGGCCGACAACCTGTTCATCGGCGCGTTCGGCGGCTCCTTCCTCACCCACCAGTACCTGATCTGCGCCTGCGCGCCCACCTATCCGAATGCCGACACCTCGGTGGCGAAAGGGTCGATCGCGAAGATCGACGTCGACGCCAAGGGCAACTTCCTGCGCCTGACGCCGTCCGCCACGGCGCCCGCCACGGTCTTGAATGGCGCGCCCGCCTACGCCAATGACGGCGCGCTGACGCCGGCCGACAGCAACGGCATGTTTTACGCCGTCAACACCATGCAGCCGCCCTTCCAGCCCAGCAGCAACGCCCCGGCCTCGGGCGACAGCAGCAAGCTGTATGCGGACACCGGCAAGGCCACCACCCTGCCGCAGCAGACGCAGACGAATATCGGCGACCTGCTGTCAGCCAAGAATATCGACTGGGCCTGGTATGCGGGCGCCTGGAAGGATACGACGGCCCTGGCCACGGCCAGCGCGCGCGCCGGCAGCTTCCCCAGCCCGCCGAACTTCCAGTTCCACCACCAGCCGTTCAATTACTTCGCCAGCATGGACCCGGTGAAAGCGCCCGCCTACCGCGCCGCCCACCTGCGCGACTTCGACAGCCAGTTCCTCAGCGACGCGGGCGCCGGCAAGCTGCCGGCCGTGACCTTCTACAAGCCGCAGGGCAACTTGAACCAGCACGCGGGCTATGCCAGCGTGGCCGATGGCGACGCGCATATCGCCGGCGTCATCGCCCAGCTGAAAAAGAGTCCGCAATGGAAGAACATGCTGGTCATCGTCACCTACGATGAAAATGGCGGCTTCTACGACCACGCCGCGCCGCCGAAGGGCGACCGCTGGGGTCCGGGCACGCGCGTGCCGGCCATCCTCGTCTCGCCGTACGTGAAAAAGGGATTGGTTGATCATACGCAATACGATTCGGCGTCCATCCTGCGCGCCATCACGCACCGCTTTGCGCTGCCCGTACTCGACGGCCTGACCACGCGCGACAAGGCGCTGGTGGCCAATGGCGGCAAGGCCATGGGCGACTTCAGCGCGGCGCTGGCCCTGGTGCCGCAAGAATAGCCGTCGACAGGGACGGCATCGCGACGCCCGCCCGGCCTGGCCGCGGCGGGCGTTTTTCATTCCGTGCTATCCGGCGCTACTGGCCCGGGGCCGCATCGAGCAGGGAATGCTCGAGCAATTGCGACAGCGACGCGCGCAGCGCCTGCGTGCGCGCCGCCAGTTCCGGCCGCTTGTAGCGCTCGGCGGCGATCAGGCTGCGTTCCAGGCAGACGCGGTCCCCCTTGGCCAGGCAGGCGTCGGCCGCGTCGAGCTGGGCGCTGGCCTGCGCCACTTTCACCTTGGCATCGAGTTCCAGCGTGTCCGGATCGTCGCCCCAGCGCTTCACGTGCGCGGCCAGCCGCGTGGCGGCCAGATCCGGCTTGCCCCCGTCGAGCGCCTGGTTGACGGATGCCTGCGCCGTGCTCCATGCCTGTTCGCGCCGCTGTGTCTTCTCGCACGCGGCGGTGGCCGTCGTGATGCTCGCCTGCAAGCGTTTCAATTGCGCGGCCGGCGCCTTGGCGCTTTTCAGCACGGCCAGCGCGCTGCGTGCCCCGTCCAGGTCGCACTGCGCCGCCAGCGCCGTGGCCGCCTCTACCTGCTCGGTCACGCTGGCCGGCTTGTCGGCTGGCTTGTTGATGAACCAGATGCCAGCCAGCAGCACCCCGGCCGCGATCCACGTGCGCAGGCGCACGGGCGGACGCGGCGGCGGCACCGAGCCCCTGGCGGCAGGCTTGACGGGCGGCGCCTTGGGCGGCGGAGCAGCAGGTGCCGTACTCGGCTGCGGAGCGGGCGGCGCGGGGGCAGTCGCCGGCTGCGGCACGGACATGGGTGCAGCTACGGGGACAGGCGGCGGCATGCGCGGCACCGGCGGCGGCAACGGTGGCGGCGTCACCGGGGACGGCGATACTTTCTGTAAAACAATAGATTCAGCGGCCTGGCGCGCGCCGCAAAACGGACAATGCGCCACGCACAGCGGCAAGTAGCGGCCGCAAGCGGCGTTGATGCACATTTCATTCACTTTTTCAGGCACGTTCCAACCTTTACTGCTCATGCAACAATGGAAGGCTTACGATCATATCGAATGCCCTGTTCATTGCACGAACTCTACTTATATCTGCTGGCGGAGATAGCGCAGATTCAACGCTCCGCCTTCACCAGCCCTAATGCTCGTTCCTTTTCCAATATTACCTCACGATCACGATTCAGCAGTTTCGCACGTGCCAACCACTTGGCAGCGGCGCCTAGATCATTCGATGCCGCACTTTTCTCTGCTAGTTTGATGTAATGATCAACTATCTTGCTGGCAAGCCCCTTGACCTCTTCGCCACGATATTGGCCCTCAGGGTCAATCTGCCGAATTTGATCCAGTGAAGCTTTAGCCGAACTCTCCGGCGGATCAGTGTATTGAGCTTTCTCGATGTAAAGAGAAGCACGACGCAACTGATCGTCGATTTCAGAACGGTCATTTTCATTGAGCTTAATTGCGTTCGTCCCCACAGGTCGACTCTCATTGACCTGTGCCGCTGCACCAGGATTCGCATCCTTCGCGTCCTTCGATGGCCGAGTAGCAAAGAAGATAGCAGCACCTACAACTGCAATAGCGACAAGTACCAGTCCCATCTGGGAACCAAGCCATTTTTTTGTATCCGTCGAACGCGATGCACCGTTTGCTTTGCAGAAACTTGTCACATATTCCTCTGCCACACGAGGATCAAGTCCAACACGTTTTCCAGACGCCGCGTTCACTACTTTACTCAGCGCCAGACGCTCCTCCTTTTGATCCAACTTCTTGTCATTGTCTGTAAACTGATGCAACAACCTATCGAGCTCTTCCACGAGTGCACGCTCCGACACTGCGGAATACTCATCTAACTGCTCACGAATTACCAACTCTATTTCCCTACTGACGATACCGCGTGCGGCTGCTTCTTCTTTAATGCGTCGCTCTTCACCTCGATCCAGATAAAAATCATCGTCTACAGCCGCAGCTACTCGGTTCTTCAGCCAGTCCAAATCAGATTGATTCATATTTCCCTCAGTTTTCTAAAAGTTTCTATCTAAATGATCAAACCAAATAAAATCTTCGCCATCTTACCTACACTACAAAATTTTCCACCCCCAAATACCTGACCGCTGCATCACGCTATTTTTCCGACAAAAATCGTTGATAAATCGCTCTGCCACCTCAAAATCGACCCCCTTCATCGCACCAAAGCGCGGCTTACAGACGCTTTGCAAAGCGTCGACACGACTCTTTTTATCTAACCTTTTTTCAATATCTGTAAAAGTGTGTAGTAGCGCATCAAGTTCATCCAACAACCCTTTTTCATTGACGACATTTAAACGTTGCAAAGCCAACGACACAATTGACTCCACTCGCCTCAAATCCACGCCTAAAGCCTTCCTTCCATTTCGCACTAGAACACCAAAAGTGACGCAATCGCAGTATGCGTTTGAAACACTATCGGCAATATTCTTATTGAACTGTTTCTGCGCCTCCTCCCAAAAAACAGGGTTTGAAAATAACAGTTCCTTCGGCGCGTTATCTTCCTTAACTTCAGAGGCGCTGGTCCAGACCTGTTCACTCATAGGCAACGACATAGTCCTGTCTACGTGTGGAACAGTTAATACAGGTGAAATTATTTTTACCTTGATGGCCGTTTGCTTCACTCCACAAAAAGGACAAAAATTCACAGTCGAGTGGTATGTCGACTGGCAGCTCAATTCTTGACATTGGTATTCAATTTCCTTATTCACAAAAATACCTCTTCCTACGTCACTCATCTATTACAGGGAGAATATTCCCTGGCATGACGATAAAACCGATACCCATAAATTACAAAAAACACCTTAAATTATCTTTCAAATAATAACGCATCCTTGACCAGCAATACCACCTATTTCCGGCATAACAGCAAAGATGCCTTAGTCAATCTTTATAAAAGTCCTTTCGCAAGGCTCTACATAAACACGTGCCGCCACAATTCAGAGGGCTTGATACCGATCAACGAGCATCGCCCGCCACGGCCTAAGCTACCAGCACAGGCCACGCACAAGGAGATTGCCATGCCAGCCCACCTGATCATCGAAGACGGCCAGCCCTGGTGGTGGGACAGCGCCGATATCTGGGTCGTGCCGGGTAATGATCCGAACGGTCCGCCCGGCGCGCCCATTGCCGGCGTCAGCAACTACCTGTGGGGCCGCGTGCACAACACGGGCAACAGTGCCTCGAACGGCGTGCGCGTGGATTTCTACTGGGCCGATCCTTCGGGCCAGATCGCCGTCGGCGCCGCCACGCCGATCGGTTCCGCGTTTGCCGACCTGGCGCCTGGCGCCACGCAGGAAGTGCTGTGCCTGGTGCCCTGGGTGCCCGTCATCGTCAATGGCGGCCACGAATGCCTGCTGGCCGTGGCGCACGGCGCCGGCGACGTCAACCCGCTGCCCGATCCGCTGCCGAACGGCTTCCCGTTCCAGCCCACGCTGCACGAGCAGATCGCCCAGCGCAATGTGACGGTGGTGCTGGCGGCCAGGCGCGCGCAGCTGCTGACCATCGCGGTGGCGGCCCTGCCGCGCGAGGCAAAGAGAGTGGAACTGCATATCGATCAAGGCGGCGAACTGCCGGAGCGCCTGCTGGCCACCCTGGGCCTCGACAAATGGCAGCCGGCAAAAGAGGCGCGCCTGGCGGCGGGCCTGGCGCGCACGCCGCACTGCAATGGCGATGGCCCCGGCGAACAGAAGCTGGAGGTCGAGGTGCCGCGCGGCCAGGCCGTGCCCGTGTACCTGAGCTTGCGCGCCGAAGCGCTGCCCCGTGGCCAATATGCGCTGCTGCGCGTGCTGGAAACGCGCGATGGCAAGGTACTGGGCGGCATCACGTACATCGTCGTTGATCTGGATCAGGAGCAAGGCGAGGACCAGCAGCACAGCCCCGAGGAGCAAGCATCATGAGCGACACGCCCATGCAAGTGTTAACGCGGCCATTCGCGATCGAACCCGTCACCAATATCATGCTGCCGGACGGCATCTTCGACAATGCCATCTACGGCTTGCGCATCGCGGCCCACGTGACGAACATGTCGAGCAGCGCGCTCAACAACGTCACCGTGTACCTGGAAAGCGTGGGCGATCCCGGCATCGCGCCCGTGGCGCGCACCTTCTTCTTTGCCAGCGTCCCGGCCGGCGCGGCCATGCTGGTGACGTGGGATGCCGACTTCCAGCATGCGGCGCCCGGCAAGCGCCTCGTCAGCTTTGTCGCCAAGGCCGACGGCTACGCGCCGCGCCGCTCGATCCAGCAAATCTTCGTCTCGCAGACGCGCTTCGACAGCGCCACCAATACCTACACGTGCACGGTCGAGGAAGGCACCCTGGAACTGTCCAAGCCGCAAGGCCATCTGCCCGGCAAGCGCTGGGGCAGCACGGGCGGCGACAACAAGGACTGCCGCTGTCCGCCCGGCCTCGGTCCCATCGTGCCGACCGGCATGACCCTCGTCTGGACGCCGAACCCCGCCTACGCGGGCACGCACGGGGACTTGCCGTTTTCCGATCCGTGGTGGAAGATTCTCGCCATCATCATCGCCATTATCGCCGCGCTGGTCGCCATCATTTCAGCCGCGCTCGGTTCCGGCAAGGCCAGCTTCAGCGTGGGCGGCACCTTCGAGGAGACCGACCCCAGCGTCGACTGCTGCTCGCTCGAAGGGGCCGGTTCGGGCCAGCCCGAATTCACGGTGGCGGGCGTGGCTTCGGCCATCGCCTCGGGCGCCATCGCCGTCGCCTGTTCCGATATCGCCGACCCGTTCTGGCGTGGCCAGGAAGCAACACCCCCGGCCGCCGGCGAACTGACCCTGGCCGAACGCGTGGTGGCGAAGTGGGTCCTGCCGGAGGCGCCGAACGCGGGCTTGCCCTACACGGCCGACATCAGCTGGCAGTACGAACGCTTCACCACGGGCGCCACCTACCAGCATGCAGTCACTGAAACGCAAGTCAACATCCATGTGGCGGGCCCCGTGGAAACGGATACGCCCGCCGTCGTGCAGGCCTATGAACCGTTGTGGGTACGCGCCAGCTTCAAGCGCGACAATGGCAATGTCTTCCGCGGCACGGAACTGTATGCGTTCGTGCTATTCCAGGCGCCGCAGGGCTTGTATTTCGTCGAGTCGCTGACCGATGACGGCCTGAGCTTCGATCCTGGCGCCAACGATGGCGTCTATGCCGGCAGCCTGGACTTGAAACGCGCTTACCGCACCTTGCTGCAGTATGGACAGAAGGTCTTTGGCACCTGGCGCGTGTTTGTCTTCGCGCAAGACGTCAACCTGACCAAGCCGGGCACGCCGCCGGAAATCGCCGCCCAGCACATCGGCGGCATGTTCGTCGCCAGCGCCATCGAGATCACCTTCGACGACAGCCTGCCCTGCCCGCTCAAGGCGCAGGCGAATATCGTGGTCGTGTGATGGTGGACAAACTCAGGCGCAGGTCGGCTGAGCGGCGCCGCCGGGGTGGCGCTGCCAAGATGGGGCCGCCGGGATGCAGCCACGCCGCGCGCAAACCGACAATAGGGTTAATGCCCTATGCGCGCCCAAAGCGGCCGAGATAGCGTTCAGGGCCAGGCGCCGCCCCGAAGGCGGTACGTCAGTACGGCAAGGAAAACGGGACAGGCAACAACGCCCTGGGCGTTTTATCGGCTACTCTTACACCTTGACGCTGTCGGGTTTCGCGATCACCGTGCGCGGAATGATGTCGTTCTCCGGGCACGACGCCATCGCATCCGAATACGCGAGCCAGCGCTGCAGGCTTTCCATGCGGCGGATGGTGATGCCCTTGCCGTTGATATAGCCGATCTGTTCGAAATTGGCGGAGCTGGTGGTCAGCTTCGAGACGGTCGGCGCGTTGTCGACCAGGCGGTCATACGCCTTGCGCGCCTTGTGCTCCCACTTGGCCAGCACGGGGTCGTCGAAACGGTTGCTTTCAAAATACACGGTGATGGTGCGGTCGTGGTTGGCAAAGCCGACGATGGCCGCGCCTTTGCGTATGGTCAACAGGACATCTTCCTTGACGCCCGTCACGGGAACGAACACGGCGGCACGCCCATCCGTGTCGGGCCGCTCCATGGGAATATCTTGTCCAATTATGCTCATTGCATCACGCTCTTTGTCATCGCCGGTTGGCCTGTTGTATTTATGGCTATCGCTGGAACCGTGCCGCGCGCGGACGCTGCCGCCCCAGCTGGCCGGTTCCATACTGTTTATCAAATAATACATTGCCGTAGAGCACTACACAAGATAATCAGCGCCCCGGCCCCGGTGCGCTCAAGCGTCGCGTTCAGGGCCGAATGGCGGCGCCGGCGGCACTCGCCTTATAATGCTGCGCTTACCTCCCCACATGCAAGACGCTCCCCTCACCATGACGCTTCCCGAAAATGATACCAGCCGGCTCGACGCCATCAGTGCCGCCGCCACCGAAGTCGCGGCCCGCAACGTGGCCGACCTGCTGGCCATGGCCATCTGCCACCGTCCCGATGAACCGGCCCTGATCGTCTGCGACAAGCGCAGCTGGCTCAACGTGGTGCTGACGGAAGCCTATTGCCTGGCCTTGCCGGACGCCACCCTCATCGATTTCGACGACGTCACGCCGGACGCCGTGCTGGCCGCGTTTGCCGAACTGCCGGCCGGCAGCCTCGTCGTGCTGATCCAGTCGACCAGCTTCCGTCTGGAAGCGTTCCGCATCCGCATCGAACTGTTCAAGCGCGGCTTGAAGGTGATCGAGCACGTGCATCTGTCGCGCATGCCAGGCGTGCAGGGCTTGCACTACATCGCCTCGCTGGCTTACGACCCCGCCTACTATCGCGGCGTGGGCCATGCGCTCAAGGCGCGCATCGACGGCGCCCGCCACGGCATGGTCGACAGCGGCGGCGAGCAGCTGGTCTTCTCCTCGCCGTTCGAATCGGCCAAGCTCAATATCGGCGACTACAGCGGCATGAACAATATCGGCGGCCAGTTCCCGCTGGGCGAAGTATTCACGGAAGCGCAGGACCTGGAAGCGGTCAACGGGCGCGTGCGCATCTTCGTCTTTGGCGACACGCACTTCATGGTCAACCGCCCTGACACGCCGATCACCCTGATCATCGAAAAGGGCCGCGTCACGGGCACCGAACACGCCACGCCAGAATTTACCGCCATGCTGGAAATCATCCGCGCGCATGAGGGCGAAGTGTGGGTGCGCGAACTGGGCTTCGGCATGAACCGCGCCTTTTCGCGCGAGCAGCTGGTCAACGACATCGGCACGTATGAACGCATGTGCGGCATCCATCTGTCGCTGGGCGCCAAGCACGGCGTATATGCGAAACCGCAGTTCAAGCGCAAGGATGCGCGCTACCACGTCGACATCTTCGCCGTCACCGAAGCCGTCTATCTCGACGACGAGCGCGTGTACGCAGATGGCGCGTGGACGGTGCAGCCGGTCGCCTTCAACTGAGCCTCAACTGAAAAATCCGGCCGCTGCCAGCTCGCGGTCCCACGGCGGCACGGGCTGGTATTCGGCTACCAGGAAATCGATCAGCGCGCGCACCTTGGGCGATGGCTGGCGGCTGGCCGGATACAGGGCGCTCAGGTGATTGAGCGGCAGGTCCCAGCCCGATAGCACGGGCAGCAGGCTGCCGTCGAGCAGGTTGCGCCAGGCGAGGAAGGTGGTGCTGTAGACGATGCCGAGCCCGCGCTGCGCCGCCTGGTGCAGCACCAGGCCGTTATTTGCCGTGAAACCCGCCTGCACGCGCACGCTCACCGCCTCGCGCCGCTCCCCTTCTCCCTTCTGGAAATGCCAGTTCGTGCCATCGGTCAGGTGGCTGAAATGCAGGCACTGATGGTTCAATAAATCCTGCGGCGCCTGCGGCACGCCCCATTGCGCCAGATAGGCGGGGCTGGCGCACAGCACGGCGCGGCACGGCGCCAGCGGGCGCATGGCCAGCGCGCTGCTGTCGGGGATGCCGCCCACGCGGATGGTCAGATCAAAGCCGTGGCGTATCGGGTCGAGCAGCGCGTCGTCGACAAACAGTTCGGCCTGCACCTGCGGGTGCAGCAGGCTGAAACGCGCGACGGCGTCGGCCAGCCAGGCACTGCCAAAACTCGACGGCGCCTGGATGCGCAGCGGCCCGGCCAATCCAGCGCCCGCTTGCGCCACGTGTGCCACCATGCGCGCCGCCTCCTGCGCCTGGCTGACGGTGGCCATGCACGGCGCCAGGTAGGCGCGCCCCGCGTCCGTCAGGCTCACTTCACGCGTGGAGCGGTGCAGCAGGCGCGCGTGCAGGCGTTCCTCGAGCTGCATGATGGTCTTGCTGACCATGGCGCGCGTCAGACCCAGGCGCTGGCCAGCCACGGTGAAGCTGCGCTGGCGCGCCACTTCGACAAAGATTTCCATCGCTTTTAATTGATCCATATCAAAGATTGTCATCGTTTGAGCGACAATCTGTCAACCGTTGGCCGATTGTTTGCCCGCCTGCAGCCACCTACAATGGCGTTTTCCATACACCTCCGGAGCCGCCGCCATGCTAACGATCGAACAACAAGAACAGTACCAACGCGACGGCTACCTCATCCTGCCCGATTTCAAGGGCGCGGACGCAATCGCCGCCCTGCGCGCGCGCGCCGAGCAGATTGTCAACGAATTCGATCCCAACGTCAGCCAGTCCATCTTCACCACGCGCGACCAGGCGAAGAATACCAACGATTATTTCCTCGCTTCCGACAACACCATCCGCTGCTTCTTCGAGGAAGAGGCATTCGGCGCGGACGGCCAGCTGAAGCAAGCCAAGTCGCTGTCGATCAACAAGATCGGCCACGCCATGCATGACCTGGACCCCGTCTTCCGCGCCTTTTCGGCCGACCCGAAGCTGGCCGAAGTGGCGCGCGACCTGGGCCTGGCGGACGCGCAGGTATGGCAATCGATGTACATCTTCAAGCAGCCCGGCATCGGCGGCGAAGTGCGCTGGCACCAGGACGCCACGTATTTCGAGACCACGCCGGTCAGCGTGACCACCTTCTGGTTCGCGCTGGAAGACGCCACCCTGGAAAACGGCTGCCTGTGGGCGGAACCGGGCGGCCACCGCGGCCCGCTGCGCGAACGCTTCATCCGCAACGGCGACCAGGTGCGCGTGGAAAAACTCGACGCCATGCCCTGGCCCGACGACAGCACGGCCGTGCCGCTCGAAGTCAAGGCCGGCGCCCTCGTCTGCTTCCATGGCTTGCTGCCCCACTACAGCGCGCCGAACCGCTCGCCCGTCTCGCGCCACGCCTACACCCTGCACGCCACCGATGGCCAGACCGAATACGCGGCCCACAACTGGATACAGCGCGATGCATCGTTCCCCGTGCGGGGCTTCGTCTGATGCGCATCCAGGTTTTCGCCGCCCACTGGGGCAATAACGACCTGCCACCCGACGTCTTCATCGACAAGGTGCTGGCGGCCGGCTTCGACGGCATCGAGATGTCGCTGCCGCTGGACGCGGCCCTGCGCGAGGAGTGGACGGACCGCATCGCCAGGGCCGGACTGGAACTGATCGCCGCGCAATGGGAAACCGTGTTCCACAGCGATTTCGCCCTGCACCGCGCGGCCCTGGCCGAGCTGCTGGAGAACGCCTGCCTGGCGCGCCCCGTGCTGGTCAACACGCACACGGGCAAGGATTTTTATACGCCGGCGCAGAACGCGCAGCTGATCGAGCTGGCCGCCGCCATCTCGGCAAAGCACGGCGTGCCCATCGTGCATGAAATCCACCGCAGCCGCTTCAGCGGCCACCCGATGCTGCTGCTGCCCTACCTGGACCAGTATCCCGACTTGCCGCTGACGGCGGACCTGTCGCACTGGTGCTGCGCCTGCGAATCCCTGCTGGAAGACCAGCCGCAGACCCTGGCGCAAGTGCTGCCGCTGGTGCGCCACGTGCACGCGCGCGTCGGCCATGCCCAGGGCCCGCAGGTGGCCGACTTCCGCGCGCCGGAAGCCAAGCCAGCCCTCGACGCCCACCTGGCGTGGTGGGACGCCATCGTCGTCCTGCGCCGCGCCGCCGGCGCCGAGCGCATGACGTTTACGCCGGAATTCGGTCCCGCCCCGTACACGCAAACCCTGCCCTGGACGCAGCAGCCCGTGGCCGACGCCTGGCAGCAGAACGTCGCCATGCTGCATCTGCTGCGCGCCCGCTACGCGCGCTAGTTCGCCACGGCCGCACCCACGCGCCGGGCCACACGGGTCCGGTGCGTGGGTGCAGGCCAGCCACGCTTGTCATTAAGTAGTGCGCTATATATACTGTCTCCATGGATACCACCACCTCCCCCAACCCGCTGCACCAGGTGCCGCGCCTGGACAGCCAGCTGTGCTTTGCGCTGTACTCGACCTCGCTCGCCATGAACAAGCTGTACCGCAAGCTCCTGCGCAAGCTGGGCCTCACGTATTCGCAATACCTGGTGATGATGGTACTGTGGGAGCGCGACGGCTTGACGGTATCGGAAGTGGGCGAGCGCCTGTTCCTCGATTCGGCCACCCTGACGCCCCTGCTCAAGCGCATGGAGCAATCGGGCCTGTTGACACGCGCGCGCGCCGCCAGCGACGAGCGCCAGGTCATCATTTCCCTCACCGAACAGGGCGACCAGCTGCGCCACGAGGCGGCCCTGCTGCCCGAGGCCATCCTGACGGCCAGCCACTGCAGCGTGGAGCAAGTTGTGGACATGAAACAACAACTGAACCAGTTGCGCGACAGCCTGATGAAAAGTGAGTAAACAGGCTGTTTTTCCAAGCAAAATCAGGCAAAGCATGAGCCTGACGGCGCCAGGCAAAAGCTGGCGCAAAATCCGCCTTTCTTTATTACAAAACGATACAAGGCGGCCATCACCCTGCGTATAGAATAGTTGCCACTATTTCCTTACAACAACATCAGGGTGAATATGCGCATACCTTTCGGCTCCGTTGCCTCGTTGGCTCTCTGCTTTACCGTCTCGGCCTTCGCCGCCGAGCCATTCGACGACAAGTTCCGCCAGCTCGAGGAATTGCTGCCCACCCCGAATACCTACCGCACCGCCTCCGGCGCGCCGGGCCACGCCTACTGGCAGCAGCGCGCCGACTACACCATCCGCGCCACCCTGGACGAGGCCAAACGCGAGATCGCCGGCAGCGGCACCATCACCTACCATAACCAGTCGCCCGATACCCTGGGCTACCTGTGGGTGCAGCTGGACCAGAATATCTACAAACCCGATTCCGACGCCCGCCGCATGACCACGGCGCCGTCGCGCCAGGCGTGGGCCAAGACGGGCGAGGACAGCATGAAGTTCGAAGGCTTGCGCGGCATGCTGGCGCGCGGCGACTTCCAGGGCGGCTTCAATATCCGCGCCCTGAAAGGCGCCGATGGCCAGCCTTTGAAATATGTAGTGAACCGCACCATGATGCGCATCGACCTGCCGCAGCCGTTGAAGCCGGGCCAGGACTTCAGCTTCCAGATCGACTGGGATTACCGCATCAACGAGCAGAAGGTGCTGGGCGGGCGCGCCGGCTATGAAGTCTTCGACGACAAGAACGCCCTGTTCGAAGTGGCGCAGTGGTTCCCCCGCATGGCGGCCTACTACGACGCGGCCGGCTGGCAGCACAAGCAGTTCCTCGGCTCGGGCGAATTCACGCTGGAGTTCGGCGACTATGACGTGCAGCTGACGGTGCCGGCCGACCATATCGTCGCCTCCACGGGCGAACTGCAAAATCCGCAGGACGTGCTCTCCAGCGCACAGCGCGAGCGCCTGGAGAAAGCCCGCACCAGCGATAAGCCCGTCATCATCGTCACGCAGAAGGAAGCGGAAGCGGCCGAGAAATCCGTCAGCCGCGCGCAAAAGACGTGGCACTTCAAGGCGTCCAACGTGCGCGACTTCGCCTGGGCCTCGAGCCGCAAGTTCATCTGGGATGCGCAGGGCTACGACAAGGGCGGCAGCAAGCTGATGGCCATGTCCTACTATCCGAAGGAAGGCAATCCGCTGTGGGAAAAATACAGCACGCAAGCCATCGTGCACACCATCGAGCAGTACAACAAGTACAGCATCGACTACCCGTACCCGACGGCGATCTCCGTCAACGGCCCGGTGGGCGGCATGGAGTATCCGATGATCTCCTTCAACGGCCCGCGCCCGGTGAAAGACAAGAAAACGGGCGCGCTGACATATTCCAAGCGCACCAAGTACGGCCTGATCGGCGTCATCATCCATGAAGTCGGGCACAACTACTACCCGATGGTCATCAACTCGGACGAGCGCCAGTGGACGTGGATGGACGAGGGCCTGAACACCTTCGTGCAATACCTGGCGCAGCAGGCATGGGAAGAGCATTATCCGGCCTCGCGCGGCGAGCCGCGCGAAATCGTCGACTACATGCGTAGCCGCGATCAGGTGCCCATCATGACCAATTCCGAGTCCTTGCTGCAGTTCGGCAACAACGCCTACGCCAAGCCGGCGGCGGGCCTGAACATCCTGCGCGAAACCATCCTCGGGCGCGAGCTGTTCGACTATGCGTTCAAGGAATATGCGCAGCGCTGGAAGTTCAAGCGCCCCACGCCGGCCGACTTCTTCCGCACCATGGAAGACGCTTCCGGCACGGACCTGGACTGGTTCTGGCGCGGCTGGTTTTACACGACCGACCCGGTCGACATCAGCATCGACGGCATCACCGAATATGGCGTGAGTTCAAAAAATCCGGAAACGGAAAAGGCCTGGAAAAAAGCGCAGAAAGGCGCCCAGCCGGAATCCGTCACGGACCGCGCCAACAAGGGCATGCCGCGCCGCGTCGACGCGCATCCTGAGCTGAAGGATTTCTACAACCAGCACGACGATTTCACGGTGACCAACAAGGACCGCAACGCCTACGCCGAAGCGCTGGACAAGCTGGAGCCATGGGAAAAGGACTTGCTGAAACAGGGCAAACACCTGTACCTGGTGGACCTGTCGAACCTGGGCGGCATGGTGATGCCGCTGATACTGGAAATTGAACTCAAGAGCGGCAAGAAATACGTCGAGCGCGTGCCGGCCGAAGTGTGGCGCTACTCGCCGAAGAAAATCACCAAGGTCGTCATCACGGACGAACCGATGGTGGGCCTGGTGCAAGACCCGTACTGGGAAACGGCCGATATCGACACCAGCAACAATGCCTGGCCGCGCAAGATCACGCCATCGCGCCTGGAGCTGTTCAAGAGCGAGAAGGCGCCCAGGGATAACCTGATGCAGGATTTTAATACGCCGTTGAAAGGCAAGAACGGCGGCTCGGCCAAGGACGACGAGGCGTGAAGCGCTGGCGCGTGCTGGCCGCCGCCATGCTGGCCTGCGCCAGCATGGCGGCCGGCGCCCACAACTTCCACATGGGCATCGCCGACATCAGCTACAACGCGGCCAGCGGCAGCACGGAAGTGGTGCATACCTACACGGGCCACGACGTGGAAGCGCTGCTGACGAATCTGTACCAGCGCCAGTTCGACCTGGGCCAGGAAGACAGCGAGGCGGCGCTGCGCCGCTACGTGGACAGGCAGTTCCATATCACCGGCGCGGATGGCAAGCGCCTGCGCCTGAACTGGGTCGGCATGAAGGTCAATGCTGACAACGTGGTGATCTTCCAGGAGATCGAGCACACGCGCCTGGCGCCCGCCACGCGCATCCACAACCAGCTGCTGATCGACTTCCTGCCCAGCCAGCGCAACACCCTCAACGTGCAGGACGGCGGCGCCATCCAGACGCTGTTCTTCGACCACCAGCACACCGAGCTGCCGATCAAATAAACCGGCAGGGGCCACGCCCCGCCGCACCCATGGACCCATGACGCCACGCCACCTGCCCCTCTTCCTCGCCGCCCTGTTTTCAGCAACCGCCGCCCGGGCCGACGACATCTTCCAGCGCGTGCTGGTCGATGGTTCGCGCATGAACCAGCTAGGCGTGGCCGACTCGGCCAACGCCGGCAGCGTCACGCAAAAACAGCTTGAAGCGCGCACCAGCTACCGACCCGGCGAATTGCTCGAAGCCGTGCCGGGGCTGATCGTCAGCCAGCATAGCGGCGAGGGCAAGGCCAACCAGTTTTACCTGCGCGGCTTCAACCTTGACCACGGCACCGACCTGCGCACCACCGTCGACGAGATGCCCGTCAACCAGCGCAGCCACGGCCACGGCCAGGGCTGGACGGACCTGAACTTCCTGATCCCCGAACTGGCCATGCGCCTCGATTACAAGAAGGGACCGTATTCGGCGGCGGAGGGCGACTTTTCCTCGGCCGGCGCGGCCGCCATCGTGTATGCGAACCGCCTGACGCAAGGCATCGCCAGCGTCGGCGTCGGACAGAACGGCTTTCGCCGCGCGCTGCTGGCCGACTCGTTCGATGCGGGCCGCGGCAGCCTGCTGTACGCGCTCGAGGCGCAGCATAACGATGGCCCGTTCACGCAGCCGGACCGCTACCGCAAGCGCAATGGCGTATTGCGCTACAGCGAAGGCTATGCCAACAACGGTTTCAATGTGACGGCCATGGCGTATGACGCCAGCTGGAACGCCACCGACCAGATTCCCCTGCGCGCCGTGCAGGATGGCACGCTGGGCCGCTTCGACGCCGTCGACCCCAGCGATGGCGGCAAGGCGCAGCGCTACAGCCTGTCGGGCGCCTGGCGCCAGACCCTGGACGACATGTCGTCGAAGGTCAGCGCCTATGTCATTGCCAACCGCCTGGCCCTGTTCTCGAACTTTACGTATGCGATGGATGACCCCGACAATGGCGACCAGTTCGCCCAGCCGGACCGGCGCGTGACCTCCGGCGTCAATGCCAGCCACACCTGGCACCGCCATACGGACAGGGGCAGCAGCGACACGACCATCGGCCTGCAGCTACAAAACGACAATATCCACAATGGCCTGTACAACACGCGGCAGCGCCAGATCCTGTCGACCACGCGGCAAGACCACATCGTCGAATCGAGCCTTGGCGTGTATGCCGAAAACAGCACGCGCTGGTCGCCCTGGCTGCGCACCGTGGCCGGTCTGCGCGCGGACGCCTACCGCTTCGACGTGCGCAGCGACCGCGCAGACAATTCGGGCAAGGCCAGCGACCATTTGTTCAGTCCCAGCCTGAGCGTGATCGCCGGCCCGTGGCGCGATACGGAAGCGTATATCAACATTGGCAATGGTTTTCACAGCAACGACGCGCGCGGCACGACGATCGCCGTCGACCCGAAAACGGGCGAGGCGGCCGACAAGGTCACGCCGCTGGCGCGCTCGCGCGGATTGGAACTGGGCTTGCGCAGCGCCGCCATCGCCGGCCTGCAAACGTCGCTGTCGCTGTACCGCCTGGACTTCGATTCCGAGCTGCTGTTCATCGGCGACGCCGGCGCCACCGAGGCGGGCCGCCCCAGCCGCCGCTATGGCGTGGAGTTTTCCAGTTACTACAAGGCGGCCAGCTGGCTGTCGCTGGACCTGGACCTCGCGTATGCGCGCGCCCGCTCGCGCGGCAGCGACCCGGCCGGCAACTTCATCCCGGGCGCCATCGAAGGCGTGGCCCAGCTGGCGCTGACGCTGACGCCGCAAGGGCCCTGGTCCGGCTCCCTGCGCCTGCGCTACTTCGGCCCGCGTCCCCTGATCGAGGACAACAGCGTGCGCTCCTCGGCCAGCGTGGGCGTGAACGGGCGCCTCGCCTACCAGATCGACAAAACCTTGCGCGTGGAGCTCGAAGGCTTCAACCTGGCCAACCGGCGCGACTCGGCCATCGACTACTACTATGCCTCGCGCCTGCCCGGCGAGGCGCAGCCCGTCGACGATATCCACTTCCATCCGGTGGAGTCGCGTTCGCTGCGCCTGACCCTGGTAAAGAATTTTTAAGTGAACAGGAATAATTCCTATCGGACGCTGCACAGGAAACGCCGCGAAGTCGTAGAATGCCAGGCTGGATAAACTGATACAGGCCGCATCCCGGCCAGCACCGCCATGAGCACTTCCGCACCGATCTTTACCGACCCGTCCCGTCTCAAGGACGCCTTGCGCGACGACGGCTATGCCGTGCTGCGCCCGCAGGACGTGGCCGCGCTGGCCGGCTGCCCCTTGGCGGCGCTGCGTGAACTCGAAGGCAGCTGGGACACCCTGGCGCTGGACAACTACCTGAAGGATGGCGGCCGCTATCGGCGCCGGCGCCATTCGTGCTTCGTGCAGGATGGCGATCGCCTGACGCAAACGGCGCACCGTCCGCACTGGCAGCCGGTCGAGTACAACGCCCTGCACGGCGGCATGCACCGCCTGTTCGAGCCGGTCGATCCGGCCATCGTCGCGCAGCCGGCCTGGCAGCAGCTGATCCGCGCCCTGGGCGATGCCTGCTCCCAGGTCAAGGGCCGCCAGCCGTGGTTCATCGAGGCGCACCAGTTCCGCATCGACACCACCGACGGCATCGGCCGCCCGACGCCGGAAGGCGCGCACCGCGACGGCGTCGACTTCGTCGCCGTGCTGCTGATCGGGCGTGAACAGATCAAGGGCGGCGAAACGCGCATCTTCGAGGCGGAAGGCCCCAACGGCAAGCGTTTCACCCTCACCGAGCCATGGTCGCTGCTGCTGCTCGACGATGCGGCCGTCATCCACGAGTCGACGCCGATCCAGCCCGTGGGCGAACATGGCCACCGCGATACGCTCGTGCTGACGTATCGCGCCGGTCAATTCCAGGGCGAGAATTAACAAGCGGCCACAGCATTCCCTGTGGCCAAAATAGTTACTTGGAAGTTACTTTTACAGACCTAAATCCGATATAGTCACATGATGTCGATATTGCGCGCCCACTGCGTCCAGCATCCAATATACTGAATTCTAGGAGAGGTCTGTGGACTCCAACAACCAAATCAAGCCTGACGAAATCGAGATCCTGATCGTCGAGGATAGTCCGACCCAGGCGGAGCGCTTGCGACGCCTGATCCAGTCCCTGCACTATAACGCGCGCGTGGCCGCCAACGGCCAGCTGGCCCTGGCCGCCATCCGCGAACGCAAGCCGCATCTGGTGCTGTCCGATATCGTCATGCCGGAAATGAATGGCTACGACCTGTGCCGCGCCATCAAGTCCGACCCGACCCTGCGCGACATTCCCGTCATCCTCGTCACCTCGCTCAACGACCCGAAGGACATCATCCGCGGCATCGAGTGCGGCGCCGACAATTTCATCCGCAAGCCGTACGCGGAAGACTACCTGCTCAACCGCATCAGCCACATGCTGATGAACCAGAAGCTGCGCAAGAACCAGAACGTCGAAATCGGCATCGCACTGTACCTGGGCGACCAGAAGCACTTCATCAATGCGGAACGCCAGCAAATCCTCGACCTGCTCATTTCCACCTATGAGCAGGCGGTGCAGGTCAACGGCGAGCTGCAGGCGCGCGAACGCCAGGTGATCGAATTGAACATGCGCCTGGCGCACCACGCGGCCGAACTGGAAACCATCAACCGCGAAATCGCGCTGAAAAACCTCGAGCTGGCCGAAGCGAGCCGCATGAAGTCGGCCTTCATCGCGAATATGTCGCACGAACTGCGCACGCCGCTGAACGCCATCATCGGGTTTACGGGCGCGCTGCTGATGAAACTGCCCGGCCCGCTGACGGCCGACCAGGACAAGCAACTGAACACCATCCGCGCCAGTGCGCGCCATCTGCTCTCGCTGATCAACGACATCCTCGACGTGGCGAAGATCGAGGCCGGCAAGCTGACCCTGTCGATCGAGCCCGTACACTGCCAGGAACTGATGGCCGAAGTGGCCGACACCCTGCGCCCGCTGGCGCAGCAAAAAGGCCTGGCGCTGGGAATCGAACTGGGCGAGGCGGATCAGCCGCCCGCCATCATCGACACGGACCGCCGCGCGCTGACGCAAATCCTCATCAACCTGCTCAACAACGCCATCAAGTTCACGGAGCAGGGCACGGTGCGCATCAGCCTGGCCCAGCGCGAGGAAGACGGCGTGCTGGTGACGGAAATGAGCATCGCCGACAGCGGCGCCGGCATCAAGGAAGAGGACCAGGCCAAGCTGTTCCAGGCCTTCTCGCAGCTCGATTCCACCTCCACGCGCCACGTGGAAGGCGCGGGACTGGGCCTGTACCTGTGCCAGAACCTGGCCAACGCCATCGGCGGCGCCCTGTTCTTCAACAGCGACTACGGTTCCGGCAGCACGTTTACCCTGGCCCTGCGCAGCAAGGCCTGACCTTCTGTGCGCCGCAACATGAAAATTTGCTTTCTTGATAATTTTACCAATATCAAATGCACGAATACAGTAGTTCTACGGTATTGCACCGCACCATTTTTGGCGCTATAGTAGAACTGTCTCCTCCAATTCGTTCTCCGAACATTGGATTCAGCCCGCGCCGCAAGGTACGCGGGCTTTTTTTTTTGCGCGGCGGCGTCCGGGCAAACCTGCTGCCCTGCCGGCAATAACTAAATCAAATGATTTAGTTATATCAATCGCTTGAGATATGTGATTAAATCTCCGGCATGATTGAAAAAACTTCCACCCCCATCGCCCCGGCCGACGACGGGCGCAAGCCGCGTTCCGATGGCGAGCAGTCGCGCGAACGCTTGCTGCATAGCGCCATCCGACTGTTTGCCGAACACGGTTACGCCAAGACGTCGACGCGCGAACTGGCGCTGGCGGCCGGCACGAACGCGGCCGCCATCAGCTATTATTTCGGCGACAAGGCGGGCCTGTACCGCGCCGCCTTCGCCCAGCAGTCGTCGAATCCGCAAGACAATATCGCCCTGTTCGACCAGCCGCATTTCACCCTGCGCCAGAGCCTGGAAGGCTTTTATGCGCAGCTGCTCGCCCCCATGCAGCAGGGCGACATCGCGCGCGACTGCATGCGCCTGTGGTGCCGCGAAATGCTGGAACCGACTGGCCTGTGGGCGCGCGAGATCGACCAGAACATCCGCCCCGAACACGAAGCGCTGACCGGCGTGCTGGCGCGCCACCTGGGCGCCCCCGACGACAGCGACGACATGCACCGGCTGGCGTTTTCCATCGCCTCGCTGGCCCTGCAGCACATGGTCGGCACCGAGGTGCTGCAAACCCTGCGCCCGCAGCTGCTGGCAACGCCGCAGGCCATCGACACCTGGCTGGCGCGCATGACCGACTATGCGCTGGCCATGGCCGACCTGGAACGCCAGCGCCTCGCCAGCCCACCCTCAAACCATACCGTTCAACGACAAGCAGAAGGACCAGCATGACGATACGTCACAAAGCCGTTCAACGCACCCTGGCCGCCGGCATCGTGCTGGCCCTGGGCGGCTGCGCCCTGCAGGGGCCGCCCGCCGCCGTAGCCGCCAGCGCGCCCGCGCAGTGGCAGGCGCCGCTGCCACATAACGGCAGCCTGGCCGACTTGTCCACCTGGTGGCAGCGCCAGGGCGACGCCCTGCTGGTGGAATTGATCGCCGATGCCCAGCAAGTGAGCCCCAGCATCGCCGCCGCCCGCACGCGCATCGTGCGGGCGCGCGCCGACAGGGTCGCCAGCGGCGCCGCGCTGGCGCCCGCCTTGGACGCCACGGGCAGCGTGGTGCGCACCAGCCAGCAGTCGCTGCAGCCCGGCGGCACCACCTCGCAGGCGGCGCTGCAGGCGTCCTGGGAAATCGACGTGTTCGGCGCCAACCGCGCCACGCGCGATGCGGCGCAGGAGCGCTACGACAGCGCGCGCGCGGGCTGGCACGAGGCCCGCGTCTCGGTGGCGGCCGAAGTGGCCAACCAGTACTACGCCTTGCGCACCTGCCAGCAATTGCAAGCCGTGGCCGAACAGGATGCCGTCTCGCGCCGCGACTCGTCGCGCCTGACGGAACTGAGCGCCGGCGCCGGCTTCCAGCCTCCCGCGAATGCGGCGCTGGCGCGCGCCAGCGCGGCCGAAGGCGCCAGCCGCGCCATCGAACAGCGTGCCGCCTGCGACGTCGACGTGAAGGCGCTGGTGGCGCTGTCGGCCATGCCGGAAGCGACGCTGCGCCAGAAACTGGCGGCCAGCCCCGCCGTCCTGCCCTCGCCCGTGGCAATTGCCGCGCTGCCGGCACAGACGCTGGGCCAGCGCCCCGACATCTACAGCGCCGAACGCGAAGTGGCGGCCGCCAGCTTTGAAGTGCGCGGTGCGCAGGCGCAGCGCTATCCGCGACTGAGCCTTGCCGGCTCCATCGGCAAGGGCAATATCCGCTCCGGCGGCAGCAGCATCACGGCCAGCACCTGGAGCATCGGCCCGCTGGCCGTCAGCCTGCCCATCTTCGACGCCGGACGCCGCCGCGCCGAAGTCGACGCGGCCACGGCCCGCTACGACGAAGCGGTAGTGAAATACCGCGCCGGCGTGCGCCAGGCCGTGCGCGAAGTGGAAGAAGCACTGGTCAATCTGGCCAGCACGGATGAACGCAGCGGGTATGCCCGGGCAGCCATGGAAGGCTACCGCATCTCGTTTGTCGCCACCGAAGACCGTTACAAAAATGGCCTGGCCAGCCTGATCGAACTGGAAGAATCGCGCCGCACGCGCCTGGCCGCCGAAAACACCGTGGTCAATCTGGAGCGCGAACGCAGCGCCGCCTGGGTAGCGCTGTACCGCGCCGCCGGCGGCGGCTGGGACAGCACTGCCTCCATCGCCAACAATGCCCCTTGACGGATACGACAACATGAAAAAAATCACCTTGAAACCCATGGCACTTGCCCTCGCCGCCGTCCTTGCCGCGCTGGGCGCCGGCATCGCCCTGTACCCGCCCGCCTCCACGGCGGCCGACGAAGCGAAGGACAAGGCGGCCGCCAAGCCGGCCCTGACCGTCACCACGGCAAGGCCGCAGACGGCCAGCCTGCCCATCAAGCTGAGCGCCAACGGCAACGTGGCCGCGTGGCAGGAAGCCGTCATCGGCAGCGAGTCGAACGGCTTGCGCCTGACGGAAGTGCGCGTGAATGTCGGCGACGTCGTGCGCGCAGGCCAGGTGCTGGCCGTCTTCTCGAACGACACGGTGAACGCCGACGTGGCGCAGGCAAAAGCGGCCGTGCTGGAGGCCGAAGCGAATGCGGCCGAGGCGGCGGCCAACGCGCAGCGCGCCCGCTCGCTGCAAAGCACGGGCGCCATCAGCGCGCAGCAGATCAGCCAATACCTGACGGCCGAACAGACGGCCAACGCCCGCATCGCGTCAGGCAAGGCGCAGTTGGCGCAACAGCAGCTGCGCCTGAAATACACGCAGGTGGTGGCGCCCGACAGCGGCATCATCTCCTCGCGCTCGGCCACCGTTGGCTCGGTGGTCGGCGCCGGCACGGAACTGTTCCGCCTGATCCGCCAGGGGCGCCTCGAGTGGCGCGCCGAAGTGACGGCCACCGAACTGCTGAATCTGAAACAGGGCACGCTGGCGCAGGTGAAGGCAGCCAACGGCAGCATCCTGACGGGCAAGGTGCGCATGATCGCGCCCACGGTCGATCCGCAAACCCGCTCCGCCCTCGTGTATGTCGACCTGCCGGCCAGCACCGGCACGAACGCGCCGTTCAAGGCCGGCATGTACGCCAGCGGCGCATTTGAACTGGGCACCTCGGGCGCGCTGACCGTGCCGCAGCAGGCCATCGCCGTGCGCGATGGCTTCAGCTATGTGTTCCGCCTCAATCCCGACCAACGGGTCAGCCAGATCAAGGTGCAGGCCGGACGGCGCCTGAGCGACCGCATCGAAATTTTGGGCGGCATCACGGCCGACACCACCATCGTCGTCAGCGGCGCAGGCTTCCTCAACGACGGCGACCTGGTACGCAATGTGCAAACCCCGGTCGCGGCAGCGGCCAAGCCGGCCACGGCGAAAAAGTAAGGCAAGCCATGAACTTTTCCTCCCTGTCGATCAAGAACCCGATCCCGGCCATCATGCTGTTCGCGCTGCTGACCCTGGCCGGGCTGCTGGCCTACAAGGCCAATCCGGTGCAGGATTTCCCCGATATCGAACTGCCTATCGTCACCGTCAACGCGGTGCTGCCAGGCGCCGCACCGGCCCAGCTGGAAACGGAAGTGGCGCGCAAGATCGAGGATTCCGTCGCCACCCTGCAAGGCATCAAGAACATCTACACCAAGGTGCTCGACGGCACCGTCACGGTGACCGTCGAATTCATCCTGGAAAAGCAGATCGCCGAAGCCGTCAACGACGTGCGCGACGCCGTCGCCCGCGTGAAAGCGGACATGCCAGCCGAACTGCGCGACCCCACCGTCACCAAGGCGTCGACGGCCGGCCGCGTGGTACTGACCTTTATCGCCACGGCGAAACCCGGCGTCGACAATCCGCTCGATGCGCCCGACCTGTCCTGGTTTGTCGACAATACGGTGGCCAAGCGCCTCTTGACGGTGCCCGGCGTGGGCGCCGTCACGCGCGTGGGCGGCGTCTACCGCGAAATCCAGGTCGAACTCGATGAAGCGCGCATGGCGGCGCTGAAGGTGTCGGCGCTGGACGTGTCGCGCCAGCTGCGCCTGGTGCAGCGTGAAGCACCCGGCGGACGCGGCGACGTCAGCGGCGCCGAACAGTCGGTGCGCACCATCGCCACCGTGAAAACGGCCGATGAACTGGCGCGCGTCGAAGTGCCGCTGCCGGATGGGCGCCATGTGCGCCTCGATCAGGTCGCCACGGTGCGCGACACGGTGGCCGAGCCGCGCGCGCTGGCCGAGCAGGATGGCAAGACCGTGGTCGCCTTCGAGGTATTCCGCACCAAGGGCGCCAGCGAGGTGGCCGTGGCCAATGGCGCGCGCGCCGCCATCGCCGAACTGCAAAAGGAAAACCCGAACGTGGTGCTGCAGCAGTCGATCGACAACGCCTTCCCCGTCGAGGAAAACTTCGACGGTTCGATGGAGTTGCTGTACGAAGGCGCGCTGCTGGCCGTGCTGGTGGTGTGGTGGTTCCTGCGCGACTGGCGCGCCACGCTGGTGGCCGCGGCCGCCCTGCCCCTGTCCGTGATGCCCGCCTTTCTCGGCATCTACTGGTTCGGCTACACGCTCAACACCGTCACCCTGCTGTCGCTGGCGCTGGTGGTCGGCGTGCTGGTCGACGACGCCATCGTGGAAATCGAAAACATCGAACGCCATCTGCGCATGGGCAAGTCGCCCATGGAAGCGGCCATGGAAGCGGCCGATGAAATCGGCATGGCGGTGATCGCCACCACGTTCGCGCTGGTGGCCGTGTTCCTGCCGACAGCCTTCATGAGCGGCATCCCCGGCCTGTTCTTCAAGCAGTTCGGCTGGACCGCCGTGCTGGCCGTGCTGGCCTCGCTGGTGGTGGCGCGCCTGCTCACGCCGATGATGGCCGCGTACATCCTGAAACCGCTGCCGCACAAGGAAGAGCAGGATGGCTGGCTGATGACGCGCTACCTGCGCGTGATGCGCTGGTGCCTGCATCACCGCGGCATCACGGCCATCGCCTCTGCCCTGTTCTTCGTCGGCTCCATCATGCTCGTGCCACTGCTGCCAACGGGCTTCGTGCCGGCCGCCGACCGCGCGCAGACGCAGATCAACCTGGAACTGCCGCCCGGTTCCACCCTGGGCGAAACGCAGGCCGTGGCGGCAATGGCGCGCGACGCGGCGATGCAGACACCGGGCATCAAGGGCGTCTTCAGCTCGATCGGCGGCGGCTCCAGCGGCGACGCCTTCGCTCCCGGCGCGGCAGCCGAGGCGCGGCGCGCCGTGCTGACCCTGACCACCGTGCACCGGACGGAGCGCAAGGAGTCGATGGCCGGCCTGGAGACGCAGCTGCGCCACAAGCTCGACACGATTCCCGGTGCCCGCTTCACGGTGGGCCCGCCCGACACGGGCGTGAAAATGCAGCTGGTGCTGCGCTCGGAAGACCCGGTGGCGCTGATGGAGGCGGCACGCAAGGTCGAGCGCGAACTGCGCGGCTTGAAAGGCATCGGCAACGTCAATTCCAGCGCCTCGCTGGTGCGTCCGGAAATCATCGTGCGTCCCGATTTCGCCAAGGCGGCCGACCTGGGCGTGACGGCGGCGGCCATCGGCGAAACCGTGCGCGTGGCCACGGCCGGCGACTACGATACGGACCTGACGAAGATGAATCTGCCGGAACGGCAAGTGCCGATCCGCGTCAAGCTGCCCAACAGCGTGCGCGCCGACCTGGCCGCCATCGAACGTCTGACGGTGCCCGGCAAGAATGGCCCCGTGCGCCTGGCGAACGTGGCCACGGTGAGCATGGAAAGCGGCCCGGCGCAGATCGACCGCCTGAACCGCAGCCGCAACGTCACGCTGGACGTGGAACTCGGTTCGCGCACGCTCGGCGAATTGAACGAGGAGGCGCGCGCGCTGCCGTCGATGAAGAACCTGCCGCCATCCGTGAAGATCGCGGAACTGGGCGACGCGCAGGAGATGGCGTCGCTGTTCGCCAGCTTCGGCCTGGCCATGCTGATCGGCGTGCTGTGCATCTACTGCGTGCTGGTGCTGCTGTTCAAGGACTTCATGCAGCCGGTGACCATCCTGGCGGCGCTGCCGCTGTCCATCGGCGGCGCCTTCGTGGCGCTGCTGATCACGGGCAGCGCGCTGTCGATGCCATCGATGATCGGCCTGATCATGCTGATGGGGATCGTCACCAAGAACTCGATCCTGCTGGTCGACTATGCGATCCTCGCGCGCCAGGCGGGCATGAACCGCTTCGATGCGCTGGTCGACGCCTGCCACAAGCGCAGCCGGCCCATCCTGATGACGACGATTGCCATGGGCGCCGGCATGATGCCGCTGGCACTAGGCTGGGGCGCCGACCCAAGCTTCCGTTCGCCGATGGCCATCACCGTCATCGGCGGCCTGATCACGTCGACCTTACTCAGCCTGCTGGTGGTGCCGGCCGTGTTCACCTACATCGACGACCTCGAGCACCTGCTCAAGCGCGGCATGGCCAAACTGCGCCGCCACAAGGCGCCGCTGCGGCGCGATGACAGGGTGGCGCTGGAAAAATAAGCACTACCATTGTTTGCCAAATCGCCCCCTGCGGGCAAGGAAGCGAGGGACCGGCCGGCAGGCCGCGCTCCCTCGCTTTCATCTATCTGGCATACTGCGCCCATTCTCAATGAACGCAATCTGCCCTGCCTATGAATTACCCCACCCCGCTGGCCCTGCTATTGATCTGCTCCCTGCTCGGCGCCTGCTCGGAAAAAACCGCTCCCGCCAGCGCCACCGTGGCCGACACGGCGGCCGACGTCACGGCAAGCGCCCCTGCCGCTGCCGTCGACGAAGCCGCCCCCACCGAGGCCGTGCGGCCGCCATCGGCTACCGCGCCCAGGACGGAAGACATGAACACGCCGCAGGCACGCGAGCGCGAAGCGGGCATGATGCGCGCCGTCTTCGGCAAGGACTACCGCGACGACAGCGACGATGCGCTGGCCGACCTGTCCGATCCGGACAACCATGTCGACAAGCTCAGTTATGTGGTCAGCGCCGTCAGCCACAAGCTGCTGCCCGATGGCACGGCCATCCTGGTGGCGAATGCGGAAACGGCGAACACGGAAGGCACGGCCGAATCGGCGCATGCCTCGTCGGGCCTGCTGAATGTCTTTTTCCTCGCGCCCAAGGGCCAGGCCGGCGACGGCCAATGGCGGGTCGTCAAGCGCCTGGAAAACATCGCCGCCCTCGGTTCATCCGGGCAGCTGGGCGAAGTGCACTGGGTCATGCTGGGCGCGCACAAGCCGGGACTGGCGATCCGCCACGGCTATACGGGCCAGGGCTACACGATCACGCAGCTGGCCCTGTTTGAAATCGGCGACGGCAAGGTCGCCGCGCTCGACGGCGGCATCGACCTGTACTCGGACAATATGGGCGCCTGCACGCCGGACATGGATGTGTGCTGGATGGTCGAAGGCAGCTGGCGCTTCGCCGCCGCGCGCAACGGCGGCGCCTACGATGACTTGCTGATCGACTTTACGGGTGCGTCGGAAAAGATCAAGCCCGGCGTCACGCTCAAGCCAGACCAGGACCCGCCGCGCATCGCCACGCCGCTGAACGGCCACGCGCGCTACGCCTTCGATGGCAAGGGATACAAGCTGGTTGAAGGCAAGAACACGGTGCCCGGCGTGTAAGCGAATACGCAGCAGGCAACCGACCTTCCGCTACTTGCGTGCCGCCTCCAGGCGCGCCAGCAGCGGCGCATACATCGAGCGCGTATGGCTGCTCCAGCGGGCCATGGCACTGTCGATATCGAGCAGCAGGCGCTCGGCCAGCACCTGGTCGCCCTGCTGCAGCGCCCAGATCGCATACTCGGCGCGGCATTCGAAGCTGCCGTAGCGGGTCAGCGCATCGTCGAATTCCGCCCTGGCTTCCGGCTGACGTCCGCTTTGCGCCAGCGCGCGCGCCGTCAGCAGGGCCACCATCTCGGGACGGAAATGAATATCGCTGCGACGGATGAATTCCAGGTGCGTCAATGCCTCGGCACCGCGCGCGCATTCCAGATAGGCGCGCGCCGCGCCCAGGCGAATTTCCAGGTCCGATGAAAATGCGCCCTGCAGGCAGGCTTCATAAGTCGATGCCGCCTCTTGCGCATCGCCCGCTTCCAGCAGCGCGCTGGCCAGGCGCATCTGGTTCTGCGCCGTCGGCGTGTACTCGAAGGCGGCGCGCGCCTCGCGCAGTTCGCGGTTCGGGTCGAGTACCTGGACGGCCACCGAGGCGACCTTGCGCGCGCCTTGCGGCAGGCGCGAATTGGGCAGGTAGATGGCGAAGAAATACACCACGCTGCCCAATAGCGGAAACATGAAAAGAATCAGCAGCCAGTACAGCTGCTGCCCGTTGCGTACCACGTGAATCGCAAAAAACAATGCGATCAATATGTGAATGCCTATGCCAAAAATCGTCATGCTGCAACCTCGTTCGTGACGGGAGCGGCTGGCACCATGCCGTCGCTTTCCCTGGTGAGAATAGTACACCGGCCGCCGGCATGCTCCGCGCCGGATACGCCGTCGTTATGGCTCTCCCGCCGACCAGCCGCCGCCCATGGCGCGGTACAGGTCGACGGAAGCGACGAGGATGCGCGTCTTCAGCTGCAGCAGCCCGACGTCGGCGCTGTACAGGGTACGCTGGGCGTCGAGTTCTTCCAGGTACGATGCATAGCCGTTGCGGTAGCGGTTGTGCGCGATGCGCAGGGTGTCAGCCGCCGTGGCGCGGCGCGCGTCGTTTTCCACGGCTTGCTGCCGCAGGCGGTGGATGGCGCCCAGGCTGTTCTCCGTCTCGGCGAAGGCATTCCTCACCGCGTTTTCATACGCATACGCCAGCTGGTCGCGCTGGGCGCCCGCCGCATCCGTCTGCGCCTGCACGCGGCCGCCGTCGAACAGTGGGCCGGCCGCCAGCGCCGTCAGGCGCCACAAGGCTTTCGGCGCATGCAGGAAATCGGTCAGCGTGGTGGCTTGCCCGCCGCCTGCCGCCGTCAGCTTGAACGACGGCAGCAGCTGGTCGCGCGTGGCGGCCAGGCTGGCATTGGCGGCCGCCAGATTGTGTTCCGCGCGCGCGATGTCGGGGCGCCGGCGCAGCAGTTCCGACGGCAGGCCGGCCGGCACGATGGGCGCGCTCAGCTGCGCCAGCGGCAGGCCGCGCGCGATGGCGCCGGGATTGCCGCCGACGAGGATGGCCAGCGCGTTTTCCTGCTCGAAGATCTGCCGCTGCAGCTGCGGCACCTGCTCGGCCGCCGCGTGGTATTCCGATTGCGCCTGCAGCCATTCTAGGCGCGAGCTGTAGCCCACCTCGAACTGCTTGCGCGCCAGTTCGCGCGACTGTTCGCGCAGCTGCAGGGTCGATTGCGTCAGCGCCAGCTGCGCGTCGAGTCCCCGCAAATTCAGGTAGGCGGTGGCCACGCTGGCGGCGATCGACAGGGCCGCCGCATCGAGGCTGGCCTGCTCGGCGCGGTAGCTCTCGGCGGCCGCGTCGCTCAGATTGCCCAGGCGACCCCACACATCGATTTCATAGCTGGCCTGCAGCTCGGCCTGGAAGACATTCGTCACGTAGGGCACGCCGTTGTAGGCCAGCGTGCGCGTGCGCGTGGGCGAGCCGTCGAAGGCCAGGCTGGGCGCGCGGTTCGCATCGGCCTGCGCCAGGCGCGCGCGGTACTCCTGCACGCGGGCCCGCGCCACGCGCAAGTCGCCGTTGCGCGCCAGCGCCTCGCCGACCAGGTTGCTCAGCACCGGGTCGCCAAAGGCGTGCCACCACAGCAGCTCGACATGCGCACCATCAGAGGCGGCAATGGGCACCGGCGCACCGGCGGCCTGCGCGCGCCAGCCGGACGGCAGCTGCAGGGTCGATGGGGGCTGCGGCGGCGCCTTGGCGGCGCAGCCGGCCAGCGCCAGCACGCCGGCCACGATTGCATGGCGGTGTTTCATGGCTTGGCTTTCGCCGGCGCCTTTTTCGGCGCTGCTGGCGGCGGCGCCGGGTTTTCCGCCGAGTCGTTCAGCACGGCGGAAGTATCGACGCTGACCACCACCGACATGCCGGGCACCAGGCGGCGCGCATTCGCCTGGCCCGGATCGATGCGGATGCGCACGGGGATGCGCTGGGCAATCTTGAGGTAATTGCCCGTCGCGTTATCGGCCGGCAGCACGGAAAACTCCGAGCCCGTGGCCGGCGAGATGCGCTCCACCTGTCCCGTCAGCACGGCGCCATCGAGGGCATCGACGTGGAAAGTGGCGCTCTGCCCTTCCTGCACGCCGTTCATCTGCGTTTCCTTGAAATTGGCGATCACCCACATCTGGCGCGGCACCAGCGCCATCAGCTGCGCCCCCGAATTCACGTACGCGCCCTGGCGCACCGTCACCTGGCCCAGCTGGCCATCGGATGGCGCCACGATGCGCGTGTTATCGAGGTCGATCTTCGCCGCCTTGACGGCCGCCTGCGCATTCGCCACGGCCGCTTCCAGCGCCTGCTTGTTGACCACCACGCTATGCACGCTTTGCTGGGCGATGTCGAGATTGGCCCTGGCCTGCGCCAGCGCGGCCGCCATCTGCGCCTGCGCGGCGCGCGACTGGTCGTGCTCGCGCTGCGACAGCGAACCGTCCGCCACCAGCTGCTCGATGCGGCCCAGGTCGGCGCTGGCCTTGCGCGCCTGCGCTTCCGCATTCGCCAGCGCCGCCTGGCTGACGGCAATGCCCGCCTGCGCGCTGGCCTTCTGCTGCGCCCAGTTCGACAGCGCCGCCTGCTGCGCGGCCAGTTGGGCCTGCGCCTGCTCGTAGCGCTGCTGGTAGATGCGGTCATCGATGCGCACCAGCAGCTGGCCTTCCTTCACATCCATGAAATCCTGCACCGTCACGTCCACCACGTAGCCGGACAGCTGCGTGCCGATGATCGTCACCTGCCCGCGCACGGTGGCGTTTTCCGTCGTCACGATGGGACTGGTAAACGGCGGCAGGCGCCACGCATACAGCACGATCAACACGCCCACCAGGGCCACGGCGGCAAAGGCCAGCGCGGACAGCCACTGGTGGCGCCGGTCCGGCTGCGCCGCGGAAGGGGCGCTGGCCGCAGGCGCGGGCGTGGCGGCGGGCGACGTGGGTGTGGCGGCGGGCGGCGGATTCTTATTTTCTGTCATTGCTCGGTTCCGAATTGGTAATGGGGACGATGGCCATGGCCGTTTGCGCGTCGCGCACCGGCCCCACCAGGCGCCGCGCGCCGATGGTGATGCGGGTCCAGAACTGGCTGACCAGCATCCAGATCAGGGTGGCGATGGCGACGCCGGCGATCATCAAAAAAACATCGTTATAGGCCAGCACATTGGCTTCGCGCGTGGCGATGGCGCCGAGCCGCGCCACGCCCTGGGCGCTGCGCAGGGCGGGATCGGCCAATACGCCGCCGTAGCTGGCCGCGCCCGACTGCACGCGCGCGGCCACCTGCGGATCGAGCATGGTCAGGTGTTCGACCAGGTAGCTGGAATGGTATTTTTCGCGCGCCGTCTGGATGGTGCCGACGATGGCCGAACCGAGCAAGCCGCCCAGGTTCTGCGTCATGGTAAACATCACGGAAAAACTCACCAGGTTGCGCGGTTCGGCGATCACGGCCCCCATGCCGGCCACCATGGTCGGACCGAGGAAATACGTGCCGCCAAAGGCCAGCAGGAACTGGCTCAGGTACATGTTGACGGGCCGCGTCTGGCTGGTCGCATGCGCGTCGATCAGGGCGCCGGCGGCGATCAGCAGCAGCGCGAACATCAGCGAGCGGTTCAGGGTCGCCGGATTGATCGTCAGCGCGCTGACCACCAGGCCCGCCACGCTGCCCAGCAGCACGACGACGAACAGGTTCTGCATCTGGTCCGTGTTCAAGCCCAGCGCCTGCAGGAAGCCGACGGCGCCCGTCGATTCGGACAGCACGATGCGAAACAGCAGCACCGATAAAAACAGCTTGGCGATCTTGCCCGTGGTGAGCCAGCGCGTATTGAGCAGCGGGCGCGCGCGGTTATGCTCGATGGCCAGCGACGCGGCGATCAGCACGATGGAGCACGCCAAACACACGCCTACCCACTCGGCCTCCATCCACCAGGCCGTGCGTCCCTGCGCCAGCACGGCGCACAGCAGGGCCATGCCGGGCGCGAACAGGATGAAGGTGAGGAAGTCGAGCGGTTCGAAGGTCTGCATGCGGTCGCCGGGCGGCAATTTGAGGGCCAGCACGCAGCCCAGCGCCAGCAGGGCCAGCCCCAGCTCGAACAGGTACAGGCCATGCCACTCGCCGATCTGCAGCAGCTCGGAAGTAAAGATGCGCGCCAGCGGCAGCGCCAGCTGCGCAAAGCCCAGGCCCAGCACGACGCCCTTCAGCCGGTGCCTGGCGGGAAACGCCTGCAAGGTGTAGTACAGGCCCAGCACTCCCAGGGCGCCGCCCACCATGCCATGCGCGGCCCGCACGGCGATGGCCGACGACAGGCTGTTCGCATACAGGTGGGCGAAGGTGACGAGCGCATACAGCACGAGGAAGAATTCGGTGAACAGGCGCAGGCCGAATTGCTGGCGGAATTTCACCAGCAGCAGATTCATGGAGACGATGGTCATCACGTAGGCGGCCGGCAGCCACTGCATCTGGTAGGCATAGGCGCCCAGCGAACCCTGCAGGTTGAGCAGGTTGGCCGTCACGAGGCCGTTGCCGAGTCCTCCCGTCAGCGCGACGATCAGGCCGACGATGAAATACGCGACGCGCTTGGGCGTCGGGTGTTCGGGCATCGATGGCGACCCGGGCAAGGTCGGGCGTTCGCCCGGCCCCCAGGTCCGAGGTGTGTACTTGTCCATGCGGTCATCGCGATCAGGTTTGCGGGAACGACTCAATGCTGTTGTTATGCAAACAGTTGCAAATGAGCAGTTCCAGTCAGCAGCATATCACCGCAGGCCGTTTTGCCTGGTTAAATTGATCGCGGGTGTTGCCAAGAAGAAAAATCAGGCTACGATGCGGTGCACCGGCAGGGGCGACCTGGCTGGTCCACCCCGCCCTGCGCCCGACCTGGCCCGCGCTTACACCTGCGGCGGGTCCGTCTCGCGCGCAAACGCCCGGTGCGCTGCCAGCGCCTTCTTGAAGGCCGCCACGGCTTTCACCACGTCGCCCGAAGGCACGACGATGATGGCCGGGTCGGGCTTGCCATCGGGCAAGGTGGTCGGCACGCCGGCCTTGTCCAGCAAGCCCCTGCCTGCGCCGATAGCCAGGAGCGGCTTGCAGTGGCGGTATTGCAGGCGCAGGAAGTCGAGCGCGTTGGCATCGCCGCCCAGCTGCTGCACGGCGCCCTGGCCGTCAGGCACCACGACGGCGTCAAAGAGCACGGACGGTCCCGCTTCGAGCGAAATCTCGACGCCCAGCGGCGCGGCGCTGCTCGTGTCGACACGGCCCAGCTGGCTGCCCACGAGGCGCGGCACGGCGCCGTCGGCCAGCAGCGCGGCATAGATGCTGCGCACCTGCGCGCCATCGCTGCCCGGCCCGACCAGGATGGCCACGCGCAGGGTATGGATGCCGGTTTTTCCGGGGCGGAACGTCAGCGACAGCGCCGGCGACGGCGGATACGAGGGCATCGGCTGCATCGAGGCGCGCGGCATGACCGGCGGCAGCGCCAGGCCCAGCGCATCGGCCAGGCGCTGCGCCAGGGTCTCGTCGACATTGCGCAGCATGCTCACCACGCGCTGGCGGATGGCCACCGTCTGCACCTTGCTCAGTTCGAAGCGGAACGCGTGCACGATATGGTCTTGCTCGACGGCCGTCTGGCTGATCCAGAACAGCCGTCCCTGCGCGTAATGCTCGGCGAATTTCTCGGGCTTGCCCCGCACCTTGTCGCCCTCGGTATCGGCGGGAAAGCTGTTGAAGCCCTTGCTGCCGGCCTGGAACGGACAGCCGCCGGCCAGCGAATTGGGCTCGTACGCCACCCGCCCGCGGTTGATGGCCTGGCGGTGGATGCCGTCGCGCTGGTTGTTGTGCACGGGCGCCAGCGGCGCATTGATGGGGAGCTCATGGAAGTTGGCGCCGCCCAGGCGCGTCAGCTGCGTATCGACGTACGAATGGATGCGCCCCTGCAGCAGCGGGTCGTTGGAAAAATCGATGCCGGGCACGATGTGCGCCGTGCAGAAGGCCACCTGCTCCGTCTCGGCAAAGAAATTGTCGGGGTTGCGGTTCAAGACCATTTTTCCCACCGGGATCAACGGCACCAGCTCTTCCGGGATCAGCTTGGTCGGGTCGAGCACGTCGAAGGGAAACGCTTCGGCCTGCGCTTCCGTGAAGACCTGGAAGGACAGTTCATATTCGGGGTATTCGCCGCACTCGATGGCTTCCCACAGGTCGCGCCGGTGAAAGTCCGAATCGGCGCCGCTCAGCTTGACGGCCTCATCCCACACGAGCGAATGCGTGCCGGCCATGGGCGACCAGTGGAATTTACAGAAGACGGACTGGCCCTTGGCATTGACCAGGCGAAACGTATGCACGCCAAAACCCTGCATCATGCGGAAGCTGCGCGGGATGGCGCGGTCGGACATGACCCACATCAGCATGTGCGTGATTTCCGGCGACAGCGAGGCGAAATCCCAGAACGTGTCGTGCGCGCTGGCCGCCTGCGGAATGCCGTTGTGCGGCTCGGGCTTGACGGCGTGCACGAGGTCGGGGAATTTCATCGCATCCTGGATGAAGAAGACGGGAATGTTGTTGCCGACCAAATCCCAGTTGCCCTCGTCCGTATAAAACTTCACGGCGAAGCCGCGCACGTCGCGCGCCGTGTCGGTCGAACCGCGCTCGCCGGCCACCGTGGAAAACCGCACGAAAACGGGCGTGCGCTTGCCCGCCTTGGCGAACGGCGTGGCGCGCGTCAGCTTGCTTTGTTCCTTGTAGCATTCGAAGTAGCCATGGGCGGCCGAACCGCGCGCATGCACGACGCGCTCGGGGATGCGCTCATGGTCGAAATGCGTGAGCTTTTCGCGCAGGATGAAGTCTTCCATCAGGGTGGGGCCGCGCAAGCCCGCCTTCAGCGAATTCTGGTTGTCGCCCACGGGCACGCCCTGGTTGGTCGTCAGCACGCAGCCGCTGTCGTCGGCGCGGGCGCGGTCCAGCGCCGCATTCTGCGCATTCGCGCCCAGTTCCGGCAAGCCGTCGCCCACCTTCGGCGACGGCGTCGTCTCGCCCGTGGTGCTGGCCGTGGCCAGCGGCTCCTCAACCGCGACGTGCACGCCCTCTTCCGGCGCATGCGCCGCCGCGCCGTACTGGCCCAGCACGTTGGGATTGTCGGGCATGGCGGCGGACAGGGCCTGCCCGGCGCCAGCCTTGTTCAGCAATGCCTGCGCGATGGGGTTGCTGCTGCCCAGGCTCAGTGGTGGATCGATTTCGGACGGCCCCGACATGCTGCTCAATACGGAACCGGCGCCATCCGTGGATGGCGATTTCTTATTGCTAGCCATGACATCTCCTGTGAGTATCTTGCCCACGAACATCACGCTGCAAGGCAGTCAAGGAAGGCACGAGCCAGCGCGCGTACAGGGGCAATGGTGAAAAAGGGACACCGAACAAGCACCTGGAGCGCCTGTCCACGCTCCGTACAACCTTGTGCGCGTGGGCGCTGGCCCAGTCCGCCACAGTGGCGAACCGGGCCAGCGCCCACGACAAATACTCAGCAAGAATGCGTCAAACAACGGCAAGCGCTATTTACGCGAGCCCAGCAGCTTCGACAGGCCATAACCGGCCGCCATCGCCACCAGCAGGGATACGGCCGGGCGTTCGCGCACATAGCCGCGGCCCGTTTCACCGGCGCGCTGGCAGGCGGCGCCCAGCTGCTTGCCGCGCGCCTTCAGGCGCTCGGATGCCTTGCCAACGGTGGCGCTGACCTGCTCGATGCGATCGCCCACCTGGTCCACGCTGTCGTGCGCGCGCGTGGCCACCTTGTCGATCAACGGCTGGGCCTGGTCTGCCACCTTGTCGATGCTGCGGTGCAAATCCTGGCGGGTATCCTGGGCGTTACCGTTCAGGTCGGAGCTGGCTTTTTCAATCGCGTTCATGATGGTTTCCTTTTAAGTATGAATAAAATCCAACCATGCTCGATGCCGTGACCGAATCATGATTCTCCTCGCTTCCGGGGAAAAAGAAGCGATTAAACGCTGCCGGACTGAGCCATATCAAATACGGCATCAGCGGCACGCTGTTGCCACCACCTTAACCGCGCCTGCCACGCGCCACCGTGCGCTGCCACACCTTGAAGCGCAGACTTAAATTCCTGTCAGAAATAACCATCTCCAGCGGCCTCGCGAGGCCGCTGGAGATGGGATAGACGCTGCCGTGCATGCGCATCGGCCGCCCTGCTTTGCCAGCAGGCATGCCACGTCTTGCCGGATGGCGTCATCGAGACGCAATTTGCTGACTTGCCGGCGCAGCCGCGCGATTTCTTCCTGCAGCTGCGGCTGACGCCTGCCGCCATATGGCATGGAAAACGCCCGGCAGCGGCCAGGTGTCGTTGGGCAACGGCGATGGCCTATGCATGGTCCTTATCTGCAGACAACGCCAATCCCGCACAAATGTATGGATTTTTGCCAGGCTTTTACGCATAATATCGACAGGCAAAATCCATGCATACAGAAAAATGTCCCAGTCGAAATCCATACAAGAAGATAGTCAGACCAGCGCGTGGACCACGCCGTTCGTGCAGCATGGCGGCCCGCGCTACCTGCAGATCGCCGACATGCTCGAACGCGCGCTGTCCGACGGCAGCCTGCGCCCCGGCGACCGCCTGCCGCCGCAGCGCCGCCTGGCAGCGCTGTTCCAGGTCGACCTGACGACGGTGACGCGCGCCTACGACGAGGCCAAGCGCAGGAATCTGCTGGAGGGACGGGGCGCGCGCGGCACCTACGTGGCCGCGCCGAAAGTGGAATTGACGCAGATGCTGGACCTGAGCATGAACATCCCGCCGCCGCCCGTCGGCGTGGATTTCGACGACCTGCTGAAACAGGGCGTGGCGCAGGTGCTGATGCGCACGGACAGCGATCTGCTGATGAGTTATCACCTGGGCGGCGGCGGCAAGGCCGACCGCGCGGCGGGCGCCGTCTGGCTGGCCCCCATGTTCGGCCAGGTCGATGCGGAACACGTGGTGGCGTGCCCCGGCGCGCAGGCGGCGCTGGCCGCGCTGATCCTGGCGCTGAGCCGTCCCGGCGACGCGATATTGACGGAGCCGGCCGTGTACCCCGGCCTGCGCTCGGCCGCGGGACAGCTGAACCGCAAGGTGATCGTCGTGGACACGGATGCGGACGGCATGCTGCCCGAAGCGCTGGAAAAAGCCTGCCGCAAGCACCGCGCGCGCCTCGTGTACCTGAACCCCACCCTGCAAAACCCCACGGCACGCACCATGCCGGCCGCGCGCCGCCTGGCCATCACGCAAGTGGCGCAGCGCTGCGGCATGCACATCATCGAGGACGACCCCTACTGGCTGCTGGCCTCCGACGCGCCGCCGCCGCTGGCCCTTTACGCGCCGGGCCACGTGTCCTACATCGCCACCCTGTCGAAGTGCCTGGCGCCGGGCTTGCGCATGGCCTATGCACTGCTGCCCGACGCGCAGCTGCGCGAACGCTTCCTGCAGGCGCTGCGCTCATTCAGCTTGATGGCCACGCCATTGACGACGGCGCTGGCGACGCAATGGATACACGACGGCTCTGCGCGCAACCTGCTGGCCGGCGTGCGCAGCGAAGCCGATGCGCGCCAGGACGTGATCCGCACCATCCTGACGGGCAGCAGCCACGCACGCAGCGACGGCATCCACGTATGGTTTTCGCTGCCCAGCTACTGGACCTCGCGCGAACTGGCCGCCACGGCCCGCGCCCAGGGTGTGGCCGTCACGGCCTCCGACGCCTTCTACGACAACGGCCCGCCGAACGCCATCCGCATCTCGCTGGGCAGCATCCGCGACCGCGCGCGGCTGGCCAACGCCCTCAAAAAACTGTCGCTGCTGCTGGCGCACAAGCCGGCCATGCGGCACGAATTCGTGATTTAGCCCACCAAGGCACCGTCGGCGCAGGCGGGCGACAGAAACGCGGGCGAAAAAAAACCCACCGTTTGCACGGTGGGTTTTTTTCTACTGCGAATACTTGGTGCCGTTGGCCGGAATCGAACTGGCGACCTTCACATTACGAATGTGCTGCTCTACCAACTGAGCTACAACGGCGAAGACCCACATTCTACAAACAATGCACAAAATTTGCTAGTGTCAATGCGATCTTTTTTCATTTTTTTTAGCGGCCCTGCCGCGGGGCGCCAAAAAACGGGGAAAAGTGCGGCTTTTACTCCGCGTGGTAAGCCGTCACGCGGGCCACTTCGTCTTTCGAGCCGAGGAAGACGGGCACGCGCTGGTGCAGCTTGTGCGGGGCGATGTCCATGATGCGCTGCTGGCCGTCGGTGGCGGCGCCGCCGGCCTGTTCGACGATGAAAGCCATCGGGTTCGCTTCATACATCAGGCGCAGCTTGCCCGGCATCGAGGTGTCGCGCAGGTCGGCCGGGTACATGAAGATGCCGCCGCGGTTCAGGATGCGGTGCACGTCGGCCACCATCGAGGCGATCCAGCGCATGTTGAAATTGGTGCCGCGCGGGCCCGTGTCGCCGGCCAGCAGTTCGTCGACATAACGCTTCACGGGTGGATGCCAGTGGCGCGCGTTCGACATGTTGATGGCGAATTCCTTGGTCGTCGGCGGAATCTGCATATTGCTTTGCGTGAGCACCCACGAACCCATCTCGCGGTCCAGGGTGAAGCAGTTCACGCCATTGCCGAAGGTCAGCACCAGCATGGTTTGCGGGCCGTACACGGCGTAGCCGGCCGCCACTTGCTTGGCGCCCGCCTGCATGAAATCCTGCTCCGTCGGCTCGCCCATGCCGTCCGGCGCCTTCAGCACGGAGAAGATGGTGCCGATCGAGACGTTGACGTCGATGTTCGACGAACCGTCCAATGGGTCGAACAGCAGCATGTATTCGCCTTTCGGATAGCGGTTCGGAATCGGATGGATCGATTCCATCTCTTCCGACGCCATGGCCGCCAGGTGGCCGCCCCACTCATTCGCTTCAAGCAAAATCTCGTTGGAGATGATGTCGAGCTTTTTCTGCACTTCGCCCTGCACGTTTTCCGTATCGGCCGTGCCCAGCACCTCGCCCAGCGCGCCCTTGCTGACGGCGTGGCTGATGGTTTTACAGGCGCGCGCGACGACTTCGATCAGCAGGCGCAGTTCGGCCGGAATGCTGTTGTTCGAGCGTTGCTCTTCAACCAGGTATTGCGTAAGACTGATGCGTTTCATGAATTCCCTTTTGTTTTAATGGTATTTCTTTGCTTAAGCCAGGATAACAGCCGGGGGCAGACGGGGACGTCGGGTCCCGGCGGGCCTGTCCCCCAAAATTAATTCGCCAATGCCTTGGAAACGACTTCCATCACGTCGTTCGACAGACTGGCCTGGCCCGCCACCTTTTCCAGCGCGTCGCGCATGTGGCTTTGCAGGGCCGGCACGTAACGGCGCCAGCGGTCCATCGAGCGCGCCAGGCGCGCGGCCACCTGCGGATTCAGGGCGTCGAGCGCGATGACCTGCTCGGCCCAGAAGGCGTAGCCGCTGCCGTCAGCCACATGGAACTGCGATGGATTGGCGTTGGTGAAATTGAAAATCAGGCTGCGCGCGCGGTTCGGGTTCTTCAAGGTGAAAGCCGGATGCGTCATCAGCTGGCGCACGGCCTGCACGTCGGTCGATGGTGCGGCCGCCTGCATGGCGAACCATTTGTCGACCACCAGCGCCTCGCTCTCGAAGTCGCTATAGAAACTGGCCAGCGCCGCCTGCGCATGCGAGGGCGAACCGGAATGAATCAGGGCACCCAGGGCGGCGGCGCGGTCCGTCATGTTGCCGGCGCTGTCGAACTGCTGCTGCGCCAGGGCCAGTTCCGCTTCGCCCGGGGCGATCAGCAGATAGGACAGGGCCAGGTTCTTCAGCGCGCGCTTGCCGGCCGACAGGGCGTCGGGACTGTATTCGCCCGGCGTCTGGTTGGCGTGATACTGCGCCAGCAATTCGGGCTTCAGGGCCGCGGCGATGGTGCGGCGCATGAACTGGCGCGCCGCGTGGATCGCCTGCGGATCGACTTGCGCCATGCGCTCGGCGATGATGGTTTCCGACGGCAGGATCAGGGCCAGTTCGCGGAAGGCGGCATCGAGCGAACCATCGGCCAGCAAGGCGCGCTGCGCTTCGATGAAGGTGTCGTCCAGCGCCAGCGTTTCGCCGGCGGCCACGGCCTCGGTGAGTTTCAGCAGGCGCTCCATGGCCAGGCGCTGGCCCGCCTCCCAGCGGTTGACGGCGTCGCTGTCGTGGCGGAACAGGTGCAGCAGTTCGGCATCGGTATAGCCGTACTCCAGCACCACGGGCGCGGAAAAATCGCGCAGCAGCGACGGCACGGGGACTTCCTTCACGTTCGTGAAGCGGAAGGTTTGCGACGCCTCGGTCAGTTCCAGCACGACGCTGGTGGCGCCGTCCGACGCCACGCCGTCCACATGCAGCGGCAGGTCGCGGCCATCCGCGCCCAGCAAGCCGACGCTGACGGGAATATGGAAAGGCAGCTTTTTCGGCTGGCCCGGCGTGGCGGGGCAGCTTTGCGCCAGGGTCAGCTCGAACGTCTGGCTGGCGGCGTCGTAGCGCGTGGACGCTTTCAGCACCGGCGTGCCGGCCTGGCTGTACCAGCGCTCGAATTGCGTGAAATCGCGGCCATTCGCGTCCGCCATGGCGGCGCGGAAGTCGTCGCACTGCACGGCCTGGCCATCGTGGCGCTCGAAGTACAGGTCCATGCCCTTGCGAAAAGCCTCGCGGCCCACGAGGGTCTGGTACATGCGCACCACTTCGGCGCCCTTTTCGTAGATCGTGACCGTATAAAAGTTATTGATCTCGACAAAGGAATCGGGACGCACGGGATGCGCCATCGGACCCGCGTCTTCAGGGAACTGCGCCTGGCGCAGGGTACGCACCTGGTCGATGCGCGTGACGGCGCGGCCCGTGTCCGTGCCGATCATGTCGGCCGAAAATTCCTGGTCGCGGAACACCGTCAGGCCTTCCTTCAGCGACAGCTGGAACCAGTCGCGGCACGTAACGCGGTTGCCGGTCCAGTTATGGAAGTATTCATGGCCGACCACCGCCTCGATGCCCGCGTAGTCGACGTCCGTCGCCACGCGCGGATTGGCCAGCACATATTTGGTATTGAAGATGTTCAGACCCTTGTTTTCCATGGCGCCCATGTTGAAGTCGCCCACGGCAACGATCATGAAGCGGTCCAGGTCCAGCTCCAGGCCGAAGCGTTCCTCGTCCCAGCGAATGGAATTCTTCAGCGACTGCATGGCGTAATCGGTCTTGTCGAGGTTGCCGTCTTCCACCCACACCTGCAGCAGCACTTCGCGGCCGGACTGCAAGGTGTAACGCTCCTCCTGGCACACCAGGCGCGCCGCCACCAGCGCGAACAGGTAGGACGGCTTCTTGAACGGGTCTTCCCACTTGGCGTAATGGCGGCCATCGCCGAGGTCGCCCTCTTCGATCAGGTTGCCGTTCGACAACAACACCGGATATTTTTCCTTGTCGGCGCGCAGCATGACCGTGTACTTGGCCATCACGTCGGGACGGTCCGGGAAGAAGGTAATGCGGCGGAAGCCTTCCGCTTCGCACTGCGTGAAGAAATTATGGTTCGATACATACAGGCCGGAGAGCGACGTATTGTCTTGCGGCGCCAGCAGCGTTTCGATATCGAGCAGCACCTCGTCCGGCGCCTTCGGGATGGTCAGCATGCTGGCCGTCAATTTGTACTGCGACGGCTTCAAAACCTTGCCATTCAGGCGCACCATCACCAGTTCGATGTGTTCACCGTGCAATTCGATGCTGCGGCTGCTGCTGGCCGGATTGTGGCGCATGCGGATCCGGCTCGCCACCACTGTGCGGGCGGGATCGAGATCGAAACCAAGTTCGACGCTGTCGACCAGGAAGCTGGGCGGCGTGTAATCTTTGCGGTAAATCGTCTGAGGGCTGTCTGTGCGCATAGGGATTTGGGTGGGAGCGGAGGCAAAAGCCTATTTTACCAACACCAGGCCCGGAACGGACCGATTCACCGGCCATTTGCAGCGATTCATATCAGGGAATGTGGGATTCCCTTACACGCCGACATGCTCGGTAACATTCTGTAATAATGCATGGAAACAAATGGAACTATTCTTATAATACTAAGCGATGAATTGCGCCTGCCAACAATGAGTTGCAGCTAATCATTAAGAACACTAAGGAGATCATGCAATGAAACGATATCTCACCATCATGATGGCCGCATTGACCGTGTTGCTCACCGGATGCGCCACCACCATACGCAGCGACGTCACGGCCTTCCACGAATGGCCCGCGCAGCTGCAGGACAAATCGTATGTCTTCGAGGCGCCAGCGGCGGAAAGCGACACGCTGGAATACCGCAGCTACCAGAACCTCGTGCGCGCGGAACTGGCCAAACACGGCTTCGGCGAGGCCTCCGGACCTGCGGCGGCCAACTTGCGCGTGTCGATGGATTTTTCGACGGTCGACTACCCTGAGCGCGTGCTGCAGGCGTCCGACCCATTCTGGTATGGCCCCGGCTACTGGCCCGGCCGCTACGGCTACCGCTACGGCGCATGGCCAGGTTATGGCCGCTTTGGCTATAACCCCTACTGGTATGGCCCGATGGAAGTGGAAGAAAGCGTGCGCCATAAATACGAACGCGAATTGCGCGTGACGATCAATGACCGCACCGGCAAGAAACTGTATGACGTGACCGTGCAATCGACCAGCAACAAGCGCGCCACGTCGCAAGTGATGCCCGCCATGGTGGCCAGCGCCTTTGCCGATTTCCCCGGCCAGAGCGGCGTGCCGCGCAAGGTCGAAGTCAAGGTTGAATAACGGCGCGCGGCCAGTATCCGATGCGCCAAAAAAACCGGCTTGTGCAGCAATGCGCAAGCCGGTTTTTTCATGCCTACGAATAGTAGGCTTCGGCCGACAGGGTAATGGCGCCGATCAGGGCCACGGCCAGCACCAGCACGATCAGCAGGCGGCCGAACTTCGGCGCGCCGTCGTTTCCGCTGTCGCCGCTCATGGCACGATGATGGTCGAACCGGTCGTCTTGCGCCCTTCCAGGTCCGCATGCGCCTGGGCGATATGGGCCAGGCTGTAGCGCTGGTTGATCTCGATCTTCACTTCGCCGCTGCTGACGACGCCGAACAGCGAAGCGGCCATCTCTTCCAGGTTCGTGCGGTTCGAGGCATAGCTGAACAGGGCTGGGCGCGTGATGAACAGCGATCCGCGCGACGCCAGTTCGGACAGGGTAAACGCTGGCACGGGACCGGAAGCATTGCCGAAGCTGACCATCATGCCCAGCGGCGCCAGGCAGTCGAGCGAGCCCGTAAACGTGTCCTTGCCGATGGAATCGTAGACCACGGAGACGCCCTTGCCGCCCGTGATCTCGCGCACGCGCTCGACGAAGTTTTCCGTGTTGTAGTTGATGACGTGGGCCGCACCATGGGCCTTGGCCAGGGCCGCCTTGTCATCGGAACCGGCCGTGCCGATCAGGTTCACGCCCAGCACCTTCGCCCACTGGCAGGCGATCAGGCCCACGCCGCCGGCGGCCGCGTGGAACAGCACCGTGTCGCCCGCCTTCAGGGCCACCGTGCGGTGGAACAGGTATTGCACCGTCAAGCCCTGCAGCATCATGGCCGCCGCCGTATCGAAGGCAATGCGCTCGGGCAGCACCAGCAGCAAAGCCGCCGGCAGGTTGCGCTGCTGCGCATAGGCGCCATTGATGCGCGCCGCATACGCCACGCGGTCGCCGATTTTCACTTCCGTGACACCCTCGCCCACCGCCTCGACGATGCCCGCGCCCTCGACGCCCAGGCCATTGGGCAGCGGCTGCGGGTACAGGCCCGTGCGGAAATACACATCGATGAAATTGAGGCCGATGGCCTCGTGCTTGACGCGCGCCTCACCCGGACCGGGCGGCGGCAGCTCCACATCCACATACTCCATCACTTCCGGACCGCCCACGCGCTGTACGCGGATGGCCTTGGTGGTAATCGTTGCGCTCACAATATGCTCCTTGGAAAGAAGAATGGGGAAAACGTCAGGCTGCCGCGCTGGCCCGCGCCTGCAGCTGCGACAGCACCAGGTGCGCCGACGACAGATTCGTCGCGCACGCCACGTTGTGCACGTCGCAGGCGCGCACCAGGGCGTTGATGTCCGGCTCGTGCGGCTGCGGCGTCATCGGGTCGCGCAGGAAGATCACGCAATCGATCAAGCCTTCCACCAGCAGCGAGCCGATCTGCAAGTCGCCGCCGAACGGCCCCGAGTGCTTGCGCTCGACCGCCAGGCCCAGCTCGTTGATCAGGCGGCCGCCCGTGGTGCCCGTGGCCGACAGTTCGCAGCCTTTCAAAAAGTCCAGGTATTCGCCCGCCAGGGTAATCATGTCATCTTTTTTCTTGTCGTGGGCAATCAGGGCGATGCGTGTTTTCATGGTGGGGACGTTTTCAGTGGGTGGAGGAATTATTTCTTTTTCGACAGCAAGTAAATACCGGCCAAGACCAGGCTGGTGCCGGCCAGTTGCCAGTTGGTGATCGGTTCATCGAGGATCATGGCGCCCAGGAACAGGGTCGACACGGGACCGATCATGCCGGCCTGCGAGGCGACGGGTGCGCCGATGCGCTCGACGGCGATCATCGTCATGAAGACGGGCATCACCGTGCAAAAGATACCGTTCAACAGGGACAAGCCATACACGGGCATCGGCTGGATCAGCAGCTCGACGGGCCGCAGGATGAAGAATTGAACGATGCAGGCAAAGCTGGCCACGCACATCGCGTAGGAAACGAGCCGCATCGAGCCGATGCGCTTGACCAGCTCGCCGGAACCGAGCAGGTACACGGCATACGAACAGGCCGAACCCAGCACCAGTGTCGAACCGAGCGCCACGTTGCTGGCGCCGCCCTGCAAGTCATGCACGAACACCAGCACGATGCCGCAATACGAGGTGAGCAGGGCCAGCCACTGCACGCGGCTGATGGTCTGCTTGAAATACACGGTGGTAATCAGCAGCACGAAAGTCGGCGTGAGGAACAGGATCAGCCGCTCCAGGCCGACGGAAATGTATTGCAGCCCCAGGAAATCGAGATAGCTGGACAGATAGTAACCGACGAGACCCAGCCCGACGAGGCGCCAGCGGTCGCTGCCCGACAGCGGCGGCTCCGTGCGCATCTTCCAGTACGCGATGACGGCGAACACGGGCAGCGAAAAGATCATCCTGAAGGCGATCAGGGTGACGGCGTCGATCTGGTAGCGGTACAGCAGCTTGGCGACGATGGCCTTGGTGGAAAACAGCACCGCCCCGCCCACGGCGATGGCCAGGCCACCGAGGTAGACGGAACGGGGAAGCGATGCGGGGGATGCTTGCGGGGAACTGGAGCTCATCTCCAGATTGTAAGGCAAAAGCCAAAGGCGGCTGATAAGCCCAGCGGCAAAAACCGGGGCCGGCCCCTGAGGGGCCGCCCCGGCCCTTGCCTTCTGGGTGGAAGCGCAGGCCGGCCTTTACGACACCACCACCGCCGCCGCCCCCGCCGTCACGCTGGCCGTCGTCACGCGCGCAATCACGTTCGACGGCGCGCTGCCGCCGACGAGCTTGTTGACTTGCTTGAACTGCGCTACCAGCTTGCCCGGCGTCAGGGTCACCACCGTGTAGCCCTGCGCATCCGTGTTCAGGTGCTTCATCCATGGATTGTTGCCCAGGCCGGACAATTGTTGCGCCAGGCCCAGCAAAGTCGTGTTGAAGTCAGCGCTCGCTTTCAAGCCAGCCTGCACGGCGGCGACCGTGCCGTCCAGTTGGGCTTCCGGCACGCCCTTGGCGGCCAGGGCGCCGCGCAACTGCACGCGCAACTGTTCCAGCAGGCTGTCGACGGTGGGCGCCGCCTTGCCCATGGTGTAGTCGAGCAGGTTGATGTCGAGATTGACCGTGCCCAGGCCCGTGACGGGGATGGCCAGCGGATAGCTGACGAGGGTGCCGACATCGCCCATCGTGCCGGCCGCCGACTTCAGGTAGCTGAAGAAGGAATCGGAGCTGACGCCGGCCGACACCAGGTCCACCATCACGGGCGTGCCGCCGCCGGCCGCGTCGAAATCGTCGCTGACCGTGCCGGCAAAGAAGGAGTGGATGTCGCCCGTAATCGCCACCACGTTGCCGATGGCATTCGTCTTCAGGTGGGCCATCAGGTTCTTGCGCTCGCTGTTGTAGCCATCCCACTGGTCGCAATTGAGCAAAAAGCGCGTGAAGAACGGCGCCAGCGCCGCCTGCTGGCCCGAGGCGACGACAAAGCTCGACGCGGCCTTGTTGGCCAGCACGTCGGGCTTGATCCAGCCGAAGGCGATCACTTGCGCGGCGGCGGCCGGCGTGGCGCTGTTGTAGGCCGCCACCGTGATGCCGGCCTGGGCCGCGCTCAAGCCGGCGCCCACGGCTGCCGCGCCCTGCGCGCTGGCGTTGGCAGCCGCGCCGGCGATCGCCATGGCCGCGGCCTGGGCCACGGTTTGCGAGGCGCCCGCCGTCGAGGCCGCCACGATGGCGGACGCCAGCGGGACGCTGCCGCCCACCAGCGGCAAGGTACTGGCGATGGCCTTGCCCACCGTCGACATGGCGCTCAGCGCCACCAGGGTGGCGATGGCATCCGTGCCATTCAAGCCCATGCGCAGCAAGGACACCTCATTGCCCCACAGCTTCCAGGTGGACGTGGCCGCCTTCATCTTGCCCTTCCACCAGTCGCGCTGGGTGCTGCCCAGCATGCCGACGGCCGCCAGCGGGTCGGCGCCGGCTTTCGTGGCGGCGGCCATCTTCTGCCCTTCCACGCTGTCGAACAGCGCTTGCGGCACCAGATAGCGGCTGCCGATGCTGCCCAACGGCTTGCCCGTGGCGGGATTGACGGTCGATTCCGCAATCGCGTGGTCGGCGCGGTACAGGCGCTCGTCCGTCATCACCAACTGCATCAGTTTGCCGAACTGGAAATCGCGGTAGATCTGGATATTCTGGAACGTCGTGGCGGCGGCGTCGAACGTGACGTCCGCCGGCATGTATTCGAACCACGCCTGGTTGGCGCTGCGGCGGCGGGCCGGCTGGTGCAGGTCGCTGCCATCCGCCGCCACGATGCCCTCGTAGGTGGCGGCATCCTGCCAGGCGTCGTCCGTGAATTCGTGGTCGTCCCAGATGGCGATGAAGGCGAAGCGCTCGTGCACGGCTTGCAGGCGCGCATCGGTGCGGTATTTCTTGTACAGGTAGCGGTAATCGGCCACCGTGGTCGCGTATTTCGCGCCCGCGTTGCCGCTCTTGAAGGTGCCGTCCGGCAATTTCAGCTGGTCGTGGCGGTTTTCCACGGCGCCGCTCTGGAACGCCTCGCCCACCGTTTCATAGATGTAGTCGCCCAGGTGGACGATGAAGTCGAGCGTTTCGTTGGCGGCGATGTGCGACAGCGCGCCCCAGTGGTTGATGCTCCAGTCCTGGCACGTCAGGTAGGCGAACTGCAGCTGGCTGACGTCAGCCGTGGCGGCGGGCGCCGTCTTGAAGCGGCCCACGTTCGAGCGCACGTCGCCGGCGATGAACTGGTAAAAGTACACCTGCCCCGGCTGCAAGCCCGTCACCTTGTGGCGCAGGGTATTGTCGAAATCGGCCTTCAACGGCAACTTGGCGTCGACGATGGGCGTGCCCGCCAGGGCCGTGTTGCCGCCCAGCGCGGCCGTATTGTCGGCCGCGCTGACGATCAGGCGCACGGCGACGTCGGACTTGCCGGCCACGGCGGGCGCGACGGCGTCGAAACTGGCTGGCACGACGCGCGTCCACAGCATGGCGCTGTCCGGGCGCGGATCGCCGGAAGCCACGCTTTGCGGGAATTTCCAGTCGCTGCCCGAAGCCAGCGGCACGCCAGGGTCGCTGTAATCGCTGCTGCCGCAGGCGGCGAGGCCGACGGTGGCCACCGACACGGTGATAAAGCCACCCAATTTCAGAAATTGCCGCCTGTCCATTTGATTTGCCATGATGTCGCGCCCTCAGCTATGGTGAAAGCGCGTCACTTTAGCAACAGATTATGTCCGCTTGATGACGGGGCCATGCCGCTTCGCAGGGGGCCGATATGCTAAAATGTCGGCCACAATTGAACACCCGTCTAAGGAAGATTCGACATGGCAGGACATAGCAAATGGGCCAACATCAAGCATAAAAAGGCTGCCACGGATGCCAAGCGCGGCAAAATCTGGACCCGCCTGATCAAGGAAATCACGGTCGCGGCCCGCATGGGCGGCGCCGATATCGCGGCCAATCCGCGCCTGCGCCTGGCCGTCGACAAGGCGGCCGACGCGAATATGCCGAAAGACAACGTCCAGCGCGCGATCAACCGCGGCAGCGGCGGCGTCGACGGCGCCAATTACGAAGAAGTGCGCTACGAAGGCTATGGCGTGGGCGGCGCGGCCGTCATCGTCGAATGCATGACGGACAACCGCGTGCGCACGGTGGCCGAGGTACGCAACGCCTTCAACAAGAATGGCGGCAACATGGGCAACGAAGGCTCGGTCGCCTTCATGTTCCAGCACTGCGGCCAGCTGCTGTTCGCGCCGGGCACCGATGAAGACAAGCTGATGGAAGCGGCCCTGGAAGCGGGCGCCGAAGACGTCATCGCCGACGAGGAAGGCGGCTTCGAAGTGCTGACCCCCGTGCACGATTTCGCCACCGTCAAGGAAGCGCTGGAAGCGGCCGGCTTCAAGGCGGAAGTGGCCGAAGTCATCATGAAGCCGGCGACGGAAACCGTCTACACGGGCGACGACGCCGTCAAGATGCAAAAGCTGATCGATGCGCTGGAACTGCTGGACGACGTGCAGGAAGTCTTCACCAACGCCCTGATCGAAAACTAAGCAACAACCTGAAGGGCGGTACCGCCGCCCTGCAACCCACACTGAACGAACGGTCCCTATGAAAATTCTGGTAGTCGGCTCTGGCGGCCGCGAACACGCCCTGGCCTGGAAACTGGCCCAGTCCGAACGCATACAGATGGTGTATGTCGCGCCGGGCAATGGCGGCACCGCGCGCGATGCGCGCCTGGTCAATCTCGACATCAGCGACCCGCAATTGCTGGCCGACTTCGTTCAACAGGAACACATCGGCCTGACCGTCGTCGGCCCGGAAGTGCCGCTGGCGGCGGGCATCGTCAACCTGTTCCGCTCGCGCGGCCTGAAAATCTTCGGCCCCACGAAAGAAGCGGCGCAGCTAGAATCGTCGAAGGACTTCGCCAAGGCCTTCATGCAGCGCCACGGCATCCCGACGGCCGCCTACCAGACCTTCTCCGACGTCGCCCCCGCGCATGCCTACATCGACGCCATGGGCGCACCGATCGTCATCAAGGCCGACGGCCTGGCCGCCGGCAAGGGCGTGGTTGTTGCCATGACCCTGGAAGAGGCGCACCAGGCGGTTGACATGATGCTGGCAGACAACCAGTTCGGCGACGCCGGCGCGCGCATCGTCATCGAGGAATTCCTCGCCGGCGAGGAAGCGAGCTTCATCGTCATGTGCGACGGCAAGAACATCCTGCCGCTGGCCACCAGCCAGGACCACAAGCGCCTGAAGGATAACGACCAGGGCCCGAACACGGGCGGCATGGGCGCATATTCGCCGGCGCCCATCGTCACGCCGGCCATGCATGCGCGCGTCATGCGCGAAATCATCAATCCGACCATCCAGGGCATGGCCAAGGACGGCATCACGTTCACGGGCTTTTTGTACGCCGGCCTGATGATCGACGACAAGGGCACGCCAAAGACGCTGGAATTCAACTGCCGCATGGGCGACCCGGAAACGCAGCCCATCATGGCGCGCCTGAAGACCGACCTGGTCACCGTCATGGAACACGCCGTCAACGGCACGCTCGACGCCGTGGAACTGGAATGGGACCGCCGCACGGCCGTCGGCGTCGTCATGGCCGCTGCCGGCTATCCGGACGATCCCGTCAAAGGCACGCCGATCGGCGACATCCCGGCTGAAACGCCCGACTCCGTCACCTTCCATGCGGGCACCCGCATCGAGGGCGAGCGCCTGGTCACCAACGGCGGCCGCGTGCTGTGCGTGGTGGGCCTCGGCGACAGCATCAAGATGGCGCAGAAGCAGGCGTATGAAACCGTGGAAAAAATCCACTTCGACGGCGCGCAGTACCGCCGCGACATCGGCTGGCGCGGCCTGAAACACTGATCCACCCCGTTGTGGCACACGGCAGGGCCGGCGCGGAACTTCTCCGCCCCGGCCCTGTTGTTTTTCGCGCGTCGGAAAAATGGGCATTGCGCTACCATGCTGCCTCCCTGACAAGTTTGCCGCCCATGACAGCCCACGCCCATCCCTCCCTTGCCGCACTGCGCCAGCTCGGCCTGATCACCGCCACCGAGTTCGACGAGGCCATGGCCGAACTGGAGATCCTCGCGCTGGACGAGGAAGACGATGTCGACATGCCGCGGCTGGCACCCGATGCGGGTCTTGCCGACACCCTGGCATGGCTGCTGCACACGGATCTGCTGCCGCAGGACGCCTTCCTGCCGCGCGTGCGCGATTTGCCGCGCCAGCATGGCGGCGCGGCCCTGCAGGAACGCCAGCAGCTGGCCGCCGCCGCGTTGCAGCTGCTCAACCGCCATGCCGTCGACACCCTGTATGACGAAAATCTGATCGACCAGTGGCAGCGCGATGCCGCCCACGCCAGCTTGCCAGCCGACCGCCTGCTCGCCTCGCCGATCGCCGCCCTGCGCGAGATGCTCGGCCAAGGCACCTTGACGCAGCCACAATTCGAGGCCCTGCGCACGCGCCGGCACGGTTCGGAACTGGCGCGCATCATCGTCGATGGCGCCGTGCGCCAGGCGCGCCGCGAGCGTCCCGCCCACGCGCGCCCGGGGACCTGGCTGCTGGCCGCGCTGTTGCTGCTGGTGCTCGCGTTTGCCGGCCGGAGCATCGTCGCCGGCCGGGCCGCCACGCATCCCGGCCCTGGCAGTGCAGGGAGCGCCGTCGAACGCGGCGACTTGCAGCCGCGCGCCGCGCAGGCCGTGGAGAGCGCCCGCATGCCCGGCGCCGAAGCGCAGTTGTCCATCACGGTGGTGCAGGACGACGCGGCGCCGCCGGCTCCCTAAACCACAGCGCAAGCGCCGGCCTATCACAAAAACGCGTAACAGGGTACAATCCGTCCTTAATTTTTTATTTCGGCCTCGTCGGCCCACGCGATGTCGTCAACTCCCTCCCCTTCGGCCGTCAAAGCCTATTTGCTCGATTTGCAAAACCGTATCGTGCAGGCGCTTGAAGCGCAGGACGGCAAGCCGTTCCTGACCGATGCCTGGCAGCGCCCCGAGGGCGGCGGCGGCATTTCGCGGCTGATCGAGGAAGGCAATGTGTTCGAGCGGGGCGGCGTGAATTTTTCGCACGTCACCGGTGCCGCACTGCCGCCATCGGCAGCGGCCGCGCGTCCTGAACTGGGCGGCAAGGCGTGGGAAGCGATGGGCGTGTCGCTGGTACTGCATCCGCGTAACCCGTATGCGCCCACGGTGCACATGAATGTGCGGTTTTTCAGCACCGTCAACGCCGATGGCGAACCCGTATGGTGGTTCGGCGGCGGCATGGACCTGACGCCGTATTATGGCGACGCGGGCGACGTAAAGCACTTCCACCAGGTGTGCCATGATGCGCTGGCGCCGTTCGGCGCGGAGCTGCATCCGAAGTTCAAGCAGTGGTGCGACGATTATTTCTACCTGAAGCACCGGCGCGAAGCGCGCGGCGCCGGCGGTATCTTCTTCGACGACTTCAACGCCCTGGGCTTTGACGACAGCTTTGCGATGATGCGCAGCGCCGGCGACGCCTTCGTCAACGCCTATGTGCCTATCCTCGCGCGCCGCAAGGACACGCCCTACGGCGAGCGCGAACGCGATTTCCAGTGCTACCGGCGCGGACGCTATGTGGAGTTCAACCTGGTCTTCGACCGCGGCACCCTGTTCGGGCTGCAATCGGGCGGACGTACCGAGGCGATCCTGATGTCGATGCCGCCCGTGGTCAAGTGGCGCTACGACTGGCACCCGGAAGCAGGCAGTCCCGAAGCGGCGCTGTATACTGACTTCCTCGTGCACCGCGACTGGCTGCAGGCGTGACGGAAAATGGCACGGTAAGCAGTACGGCGCGCAATACCCCATGCGTGGCGCTACTCGGTGGCAGCTACGATCCGGTACATATCGGCCACGTCGCGCTGGGCACGCATTTTTCCAGCCTGCTGCACGCCGATGAACTGCGCGTGATTCCGGCCGGCGCGCCCTGGCAAAAGGGCAGGCTGGGCGCCAGCGGGCAGCAGCGGGCCGAAATGGCGGGCCTGGCCTTCAGCGGCCTGCCCTTGCCGGTGGTGATCGACCGCCAGGAAATCGAGCGTAGCGAGCATGGCAAGGCCAGCTACACCATCGATACCTTGCGCCAGGTACGCGCCGAGCTGGGGCCGCGCGCTTCCATCGTTTTCCTGATGGGCGCCGACCAGCTGCAGCGGCTCGCGACATGGCGCGAATGGCAGCAATTATTTGAATACGCGCATATCTGCGTCGCGGCCCGCCCCGGCTTCGCGCTGAATGACACAGCAGTGCCGCAGGTGGTCGCCGACGAATTTTCGCGCCGCCTGGGCACCCTGGAAAGCATCCGCAACACGCCGCACGGTCTGACTTATCTGGCACAGGACTTCGCGGTGGATATCTCCGCCACCGAAATACGTGCGGCATTACAACGGGGGAACCGGGCAAACTCGCTTGTTTCTCCGCTAGTGCTAGACTATATTGAACAACATAATTTATACAAAAGCTAAATGGACATCAAAAAACTGCAAACCCTCGTCGTTGACGCCCTTGAAGACGTCAAAGGCCAAGACATCGCCGTCTTCGAAACGAGTCACCTGACCAGCCTGTTCGACCGCATCGCGATCGTCTCCGGTACCTCGAACCGTCAAACCAAGGCGCTGGCCGCCTCGGTACGCAACAAGGTCAAGGACGCCGGCGGCGACATCATCGGCATGGAAGGCGAGGACACCGGTGAATGGGTACTGGTCGACCTGGGCGACATGATCGTCCACATCATGCAAGCGCCTATCCGCGCCTACTACCGCCTGGAAGAAATCTGGGGCGACACGCCGGTCAAGCTCGGCGCCGCCAAGCGCGCGCCGAAAAAAGCCGCCAGCGACGAACCGAAGAAGGTCAGCGGCCATCTGGCGGCAAGCAAGGCCAATGTGGAAGCGACGCCCGTGATCGAGAAAAAGGCGCCTGCCAAGAAAGCCGCGGCCACCACCGCCGCCAAGAAAGCCCCGGCGAAGAAAGCCACCACCTCCAAGGCCGTCGGCAAGACCGTGAAAGTCGCGCCAACCAAGACCGAAGCGGCTGCAGTCAAGGCATTGAAAGCGCTGCCGGAGAAAAAAGTACGTGCGCCACGCGCGGCCAAACCGGCAGCCGATGCGGCACCGGCAAAAACCGTGATCAAGCGTATCAAAAAAGTCGAAGCGTAAGCCTCGATGCAGCTCATCATCGCTGCGGTCGGCCATAAAATGCCGGCCTGGATAGAGACGGGCTTCGCGGAATACGCGAAGCGCATGCCGCCGGAACTGCGCATCGTGCTGAAGGAAATCAAGCCGGTGGAACGTTCCGGCAGCAAGACCGCCGCCACGGCGATGGCGCTGGAACGCGAACGCATCGAAGCCGTCCTGCCCAAGGGCGTGCGCATCATCGCCCTCGACGAACGCGGCAAGGACCTGACCAGCGTCGGCCTGTCGCAGCAATTGATGGCCTGGCAGCAGGATGGCCGCGACACCGCCTTTTTGATCGGCGGTGCCGACGGCCTCGATCCGCAACTCAAGGCACGTGCAGAAGGCATGCTGCGCATCTCCAGCATGACTCTGCCGCATGGCGTGGTGCGCGTCATCCTCGCCGAACAGCTGTACCGCGCCTGGTCGATCACGCAAAACCATCCCTATCACCGCGTCTGACCACTCCATGAAACCGGCTGACAACAAGATCTATCTGGCGTCCAAAAGTCCGCGCCGGCGCGAATTGCTGCGCCAGATCGGCATCGATTTCGAATTGCTGCTGCTGCGCAGCGATGGCCCGCGCGGCGCCGACGTCACCGAGGAAGTCCTCGCCGGCGAGTCGGCGCTCGATTACGTGGCGCGCGTGGCGAATGAAAAAGCCGCCTTCGCGTGGGACCTCGTGCGCCGCCGCCACCTGATCGCGCGCCCCGTGCTGGCCGCCGACACCACCGTCACCATCGACGGCGTCATCCTCGGCAAGCCGGCCGACCGCCTTGAGGCCGTGGCCATGCTGGAGCAGCTGTCGGGCCGCACGCATCAGGTGCTGACCTCGATCGCCGTCCACTACAAGGATTTCGCCGAGCAGCGCACGCAAGTGTCGCAGGTGCGCTTCGGCGTGCTCTCGCCCGCCTCGATCGCCGCCTATTGCGCCACGCCGGAACCGTACGACAAGGCCGGTGCCTACGGCATCCAGGGCAGCGCCGCGCTGTTCGTCGAGCATATCGAAGGCAGCCATTCCGGCATCATGGGCCTGCCCCTGTACGAAACCGCACAGTTGCTGAGACTAGCAGGTTTGCCCCTGCCCTGAAGACAGGTATGATGTCATTCGTTGCCTCCACTCCCGCGCCTACATGAACGAAGACATCCTGATCAATATCACGCCGCAAGAAACCCGCGTCGCCCTCATCCTCCAGGGCGCCGTGCAGGAATTGCACATCGAGCGCACGCTCACGCGCGGCCTGGCCGGCAATGTGTATTCCGGCAAAGTGGTGCGGGTGTTGCCGGGCATGCAGTCGGCCTTCATCGACATCGGCCTGGAACGCGCGGCGTTTCTGCACGTGGCCGACATCTGGGAAGCGCGCGGCCACGACGGCCAGAACGCCACGCCCGCGCCCATCGAAAAAATCCTCTTTGACGGCCAGGTGCTGACGGTGCAGGTGATCAAGGATCCGATCGGCACCAAGGGCGCGCGCCTGTCGACGCAGATTTCCATCGCCGGGCGCATGCTGGTGTACCTGCCGCAAGACAAGCACATCGGCATTTCGCAGAAAATCGAAAAGGAAGCGGAGCGCGAACAGCTGCGCGTGCGCCTGCAAAGCCTGCTCCCGCCCGACGAAAAAGGCGGCTACATCGTGCGCACCATGGCCGAAGACGCCTCCGACGCCGACCTGAAGGCGGACGTCGACTACCTGAGAAAAACCTGGGCCACGATCACGCACGGCGCCCGTACGCGCCCGGCCACCAGCCTGCTGCACCAGGACTTGAACCTGGCGCAGCGCGTGCTGCGCGACTTCGTCGGCGACGAAACGGCCACCATCCAGGTCGATTCGCGCGAAAACTACGTGAAGTTGCGCGAATTCGCGGAAATCTACACGCCCAGCGAACTGACGCGATTGCAGCACTACACGGGCGAACGCCCCCTGTTCGACCTGTACGGCGTGGAGGAGGAAATCCTGCGCGCGCTGGGCCGCCGCGTCGACCTGAAATCGGGCGGCTACCTGATCGTCGACCAGACGGAAGCGATGACCACCATCGACGTCAACACGGGCGGCTTCGTCGGCGGGCGCAATTTCGCGGACACGATTTTCAAGACCAACCTGGAAGCGGCGCACGCCATCGCGCGCCAGCTGCGCCTGCGTAACCTGGGCGGCATCATCATCCTCGACTTCATCGACATGGACAATGCCGAGCACCGCAACGCCGTGCTGGCCGAGCTGAAACGCACCCTGTCGCGCGACCGCACCAAAGTCTCGGTGAGCAATTTCTCGCCGCTGGGCCTGGTGGAAATGACGCGCAAGCGCACGCGCGAGTCGCTGGCGCACATCCTGTGCGAGCCATGCCCGGCCTGCGCCGGCAAGGGACAAGTCAAAACCTCGCGCACGATCTGCTATGAAATCCTGCGCGAACTGCTGCGCGAGGCAAAACAGTTCAACCCGCGCGAATTCCGCATCCTCGCCTCGCAGGAGGTCGTCGATCTGTTTTTGGAAGAAGAATCGCAGCACCTGGCCATGCTCGGCGACTTCATCGGCAAGAAAATCTCGCTGCAGGTGGAAAACGCCTACCACCAGGAGCAATACGACGTGATTTTGATGTAGGCATGCCAGGCAACACCTCCTTCTGGCGCGACCCGGTCCTGCCCCATGTGGAAAGCCGGCGCGCCTGCCGCAGCCGCGCGTGCTACAAGCCGCACAGCCATCCCACGTACTCCATCGGCGCCGTCGACGCGGGCGGCAGCATCTTTACGGGCAGCAAGGATGGCAAGGTCGCGCTTGGCAATGGCAGCCTGGTGCTGGTGCCGGCCGGCTGCGTGCACGCCTGCAATCCCCTGCCTGACGCCCACTGGAGCTACCAGATGCTGCACCTCGACGCGCAGTGGCTGCATACCCACGTGCCGCGGCTCGATGCAAGCAGCGCCAGCGTGCTGCACGAACCGGTCCTGTATGCACAGTTCTGCGCCATGAATGCGCTGTTGTTCTCGCCCGCATCCCCGGCCGCCAAGCAAGAGGCCCTGCTGGCCTTGCTACACGCCTGTGCCGACGCCAGCGGGGCAAGCCCCCTCCCCTCGCACGCTGCCCGCATCCCGATGCAACTACGCCCGGTAGTGCAGCAGCTGCAGTCTCAACCGCTGGCCAGCCTGGCGCAACTGGCCGAACTAGCCGGCATGAGCCGCTACCAGCTGATCCGCGCCTTCCGCGCCGCCACCGGCATGACGCCGCATGCGTACCAGCTGAACCTGGGCGTCAACCGCGCGCGCAGCGGCTTGCAGGCGGGCAGCGCCCTGGCCGACATCGCCTGCGAGCTGGGGTTTGCCGACCAGAGCCACCTGCAGCGCGTCTTCAAGGCGCATGCTGGCATCACGCCGGGACGCTATCGCGGCTGAAGCGCCTGCAATTTTCTTCAATACACACCGGAGCGCACCCCCGCATACTCGCGCATCGCCATTGCCGGAGTCGCGTTTCATGCAGGATTTTCTCCTTATCGCCGCCGCCCACTTCCTCGCGCTGCTGTCGCCGGGGCCCGATTTTTTCCTCGTCGCCCGCAGCGCGCTGGCGCACGGCTGGCGCGGCGCCATGCCAGCGTGCATCGGCATCGCACTGGCCAATGGCGTGTTCATCGTGGCGGCGTTTGGCGGCGTCGCCGTGCTGCATCCGGGCAGTCCCCTGTTTATCGCCGTGCAATTGGCGGGCTGCGCTTATCTGCTGTACCTCGGCGGGCTATTCCTGCGCCATGCGGGCGCCACGACGCTGACGGCAGCGCCGGCTGCCACGCCCGGCAAGGCGCACTGGCGCAACGGCCTGGGCATGGGTTTCCTGTCTGCCATCCTGAATCCGAAGAATGCGCTGTTCTACGCGAGCCTGGCGTCCGTCGTCGCCAGCCGGCAAACGGGCAGCGGCTCGGTCGTGCTGTATGGCGTGTGGATGGTGTGTGCGGTGCTGGCGTGGGACATGGCGGTGGCGCTGGCCATCGGCCATGGCGCGCTGCGGCAGCGCTTTGCGCGCGCCCTGCCGAGCCTGGAGCGCCTATCGGGCGCCGTGCTGATCGTGCTGGCGGTGCTGCTGCTGGTGAATGTCGCCAGCAGCAGTGTCTGACGGATCAGGCCGGCAGCGGATCCAGGTAAAACACGGCGTACACTTTCAACGGCGTGGTTTCCGTGGCTTTTTCCGAGCGCACGACGGAGCAGTCGTCGGCGGCCAGGCTGCGCCAGTTCTGGATGCCGGCCTTGGCGAACATGGCGTGCGCGGGAGCGTTGGCGGCCAGGTCCAGCACCAGGCAGGCGTTGCGCGGGCCGGCGCCGTAGTTGACGGCGCGGATCTCGATGCCGAAGGTCGTCATCCACGGCTCCCACAAGCCTTTTTCCTTGCCGGCCGCCATGCGCTCGAGCATTTCGCCGAAGGTCAGGCCTTTCTTGACGGTGTCGCGCAAGGCGGCCAGCGACGGCGCCAGGCGGGGATCGGGCTGCTTGTTGCCGGCGCGGATCTCGGCGATCGCCTTGAGTTCCTTGATGATGGCCGCGTCGCGTTCCGTGTAGTCGCGCATGCGCGCGTAAAACTCGGCGTCGAGGAAGGGATTGACGGTCAGCTTGGCGACGCCCTCTTCGCGGCGTTTGGGGGAAGGCGTGGTGGTTTTGGTCATGGCGGTAGAGGGCAAGAGAAACGATGAGGGGCGCCAGTTTAACATCATGGCGCGCCGACGGCGGCGTCAGCGCCGCTTTAATGTTGCGCCTGGCGGGTGCGGGACGGCGCGGCGGCGGCGCGCGCACCGGGCGGCATGAAGTCACGCCGCGGCCCGAACAGGAAGACGGCGCCCGCATACAGTCCCGCCAGGGGGAAGCGCACCTCCTTGAGCAACTGGTGGAAAATGGCGATCGACTGCGCGCGGGTGACGGCGATGTCGGCGCGCCACTGGCACAGCACGTCATGCACGAGGCTGGCATGATAGGTCGCCGGCAAGCCCAGGTGCTGCGCACCATCGGGCGTGCCCACATAAAACAGGCCAAGCACGCTGATGCAGGGCGAACAGCCATCCCAGGCGTAGCCGGCGCGGATGCGGATCGCCGATTCGCGTATCGTCACCCACTCGTTTTCAAACTCTATGCCTTCAAGCAAGGGCGAGCAATAGCCATAGTCGCTGCCCAGCGCATAGCGCCAGGCGTTGCCGGGCATGCCGAAATTCTTCGGCATCAGCGGCGCCCCTGCCGTGCTTGCCGCCGTGGTCGCCTGTATGTCGTCTGCATGGCCTTGTCTTGATCATTATCAATATCAAGATTTAAACATACTCCGGCAAAAGAAGGGCAACAAGCGGCAAGCTCAGGCGCGCGGCGGCGCCGTCGACTCGCGCACCACCAGTTCCGGCTTCAGGCGCACGTCGAGCACGGAAGCGTCGGGCGAGTCGATGGTCTGCAGGATCAGGCGGGCCGCCTCCGTGCCGATGCCGTGGTGGCGGATGCGGATGGTGGTCAAGGGCGGGCGGATCATGTCCATGTAGGGCATGTCGTTATGCCCCACCACGGAAATGTCTTCAGGACAACTTAAACCGAGCTCCATGATGGCATCGTAGCAGCCGATGGCCACCAGGTCGCTGCCGGCCACCACGGCCGTCGTTTGCGGTGACTGGCGCAGCAGCTCCAGCAGGGCCGCCTTGCCGCATTCGCGCGAATAGCCGCTGCTCTCGAAGACAAACGCCTGCGATGGATCGAGTTCGCTGGCCTGGATGGCGGCCAGGAAGCCCAGGCGGCGCACGTGGCCCGTGGACAGGTTTTCCGGACCGGCAATATGCGCGATATGGCGGTGGCCCAGCGCCAGCAAGTGCTCGACGGCAAGGCGCATGCCGACCACGTCGTCGCTGACGACGCACGAAGCGACGCCCGTTTCGTCGCTGCGGTTGACGGTGACGACGGGCACGTTCTGGTCGATGCACATCTTGATGACGGGATCGTGGCGGCGCGCCGTGGCGAGGATCAGGCCGTCAACCTGCTGCCCCAGCAGGCGGTTGATGACGAACAATTGCTCTTCCTCGTCGGCCCCCACGTTGGCGACGATGGCCAGGTAGCCGTGCTTGCGCAAGCCTTCCTCGATGCCCAGCAAAATCGGTGGAAAAACAGCATTGGTAATGTCGGGCAAGACCACGCCGATGATGCGCGATTTGCGCGTGACGAGGGTCGAGGCGGCCCGGTTCGGCCGGTAGCCGAGCCGCCCCGCTTCGGCCAGCACGCGCGCGGCCACCTCCGCGCTGACCATTTGCCGCGTTTCCGGGTTCATCACGCGCGAGACGGTGGAGAAATGCACGCCGCTGGCCCGCGCTACGTCGCTTAAGGTGGGGTTCTTGTTTGTCATGGGCTTCCCGGATCGCAATACGGTGATTTTATCGCAGAAATCCCCCATGACGTCAAAAACCGAGCAAACGCTTGCATTAAAAATGAAGCTGCTGCCAAAGCGCTTTTCATGCGTTTGTCACAAATAGAGCCTTGACAGCGTGCAAACGCTTGCATACCATGGCTCGGACTTACCACTCGGGCCACCGATGCCCCTCCCAGAATTCTTATGTCTACTTCCCACAGCAAGCACGCCGAGCAGAACGGCGAAACCTTCAACCTGAAAGAAGCCGCCCTCGCCTATCACGCACAACCGCGCGCAGGCAAGATTTCCGTGACGCCAACAAAACCGCTGGGCGACGCCCGCGCCCTGACCCTGGCGTACTCGCCGGGCGTGGCCTTTGCCTGCGAAGCCATCGTGGAAGATCCGCGCACGGCCGGCACCTACACCTCGCGCAGCAACCTGGTGGCCGTGATCACCAATGGCACGGCCGTGCTGGGCCTGGGCGATATCGGCCCGCTGGCCAGCAAGCCCGTGATGGAAGGCAAGGCCTGCCTGTTCAAGCAGTTCGCCGACGTCGACGTGTTCGACATCGAGCTGGCCGAGAACGATCCCGACCTGTTCATCGACACCGTGGTGCGCATGGAACCGACCTTCGGCGGCATCAACCTGGAAGACATCAAGGCGCCCGACTGCTTCTACATCGAGCAGCAATTGCGCAAGCGCATGAACATCCCCGTCTTCCACGACGACCAGCACGGTACGGCCATCATCGTCGCGGCCGGCATCCTGAACGGCCTGGAACTGGTCGGCAAGGATATCGGCAACGTGAAAGTGGCCGTCTCGGGCGCGGGCGCCGCCTCGATCGCCTGCCTGGACCTGCTCGTCTCGCTGGGCCTGAACAAGTCGCTGCTGAAAGTGTGCGACAGCCAGGGCGTGATCTACCCGGGCCGCGATGCCAGCATGGAAGAGAACAAGGCGCGCTACGCGAATGACACCAGCGACCGCGACCTGGCCGACGCCATGGTCGGCGCCGACATCTTCATCGGCGTCTCGAAAGGCGGCGTCGTCAGCGCGCAGATGGTCGAATCGATGGCCGCCAAGCCGTTGATCTTCGCCCTGGCCAATCCGCATCCGGAAATCGCCCCGGAAAAAGTGCATGCCGTGCGCGACGACGCCATCGTCGCCACCGGCCGCTCGGATTATCCGAACCAGATCAACAACGTGCTGTGCTTCCCCTACATCTTCCGCGGTGCGCTCGACGTCGGCGCCACCACCATCAACGAAGAGATGAAGCTGGCCTGCGTGCGCGCCATCGCCGCGCTGGCGAAGGAACCGCTGCCGGGCCACACCACCAGCGCCCTGACGCCGCTGCAGCTGATCCCATCGCCATTCGACGAACGCCTGCGCAGCTGGGTAGCACCAGCCGTGTCGCAAGCGGCGATCGCCACCGGCGTGGCCACCCGCGTACCTGCGGGCGCCTGATCCGCGAGGCAGGGCCTTGCTGCCTTGTCAAAATAACAGCAAGTTACCATTGCTTACAAAAAAACCATGGCTGAAAACCATGGTTTTTCTCGTTTCCCCCTTGGCACCGCCCAAACAGTTATCAACAAGCAAATTACTACAGGGCATTTTTGCATGAACCTTCGATTACAATGACGTCTACTTTATGTTGCTACAGTTGCCACATTGGCGACGACGTGCGTTAACAAGGATATTCATGCTCGGCCTGACTTCTGTTTGTGTATTTCTTTTTTCGGCATTGGCGCTGGCTGTCACCAGTGGATATTCACTCGGCGCCTTGGTTCTCCTGCTTGCCAGCACCTACCTGCTCTGGAAACGTCCTCGCCTGAATCTGCAACGCCGGGATTATCTGATGCTGGGCACCTTGCTGCTGTACTTCTTCATTTTTACAGCCAATATGCTGTACCACGCCGATCCGACACGCGAACTCGACATGCCGCTGCGCGCGCTGCTGGCCGCCCCGGTGCTACTGTTACTGCTCGCCTACCCTCCCCGTCCCGCAGCGTGGTGGAGTGGCATTGCCATCGGCGCCATCAGCGGTGCCGTTCTGGCTTCCTGGCAAATCCTCGTGCTCGAGATGTATCGCCCGCAAGCGGCAACCAGCAACGCCATTCACTATGGCAATGTCAGCATACTGCTTGGCATGCTATCCCTATGCGGCCTTGGCTGGGCCCGCGCCCAGCGTCGCCACCTGGCGTGGAGCATATTGCTGCTGGCCGGCGGCCTGGCTGGCATCGTCGGCTCCATCATCAGCGTCAGCCGCGGAGGCTGGCTGGTGTTGCCAGTCTGCGGTTGTCTTTTTTTGTACTATTACTCGAAGGGCCGGGGCGCACGCTACCTGGCCGCCCTGATGGCGGCACTCCTGATGGTCTCCACAATCGCCTACACCCTGCCGAAATCCCGCGTACCGGAACGCGTAGCGCTGGCGGTTAACGAAATAAAACAGTTTCAGGACAGCGACAATGTGACCACGTCTGTCGGCCAGCGCATGGAAATGTGGCGCACGGCATGGGCCTTGTCAGGCAACAATATCTGGCTCGGCATGGGGCGCAGCGGCTATCTGGCGGCGAAGCAACAACTGGCAGACGAGGGTAAAATGGATAAGGGCATCAAAAACTACACCAATGCCCACAACGAATATCTGGATACCCTGGTCAAACGCGGCATCATTGGCGTGCTAGCCCTGCTGATGCTATTCCTCGTGCCGCTGGCCCTGTTTGCCCGCCCCCTGCGCCACGGTGCCGCTCCAGCCCAGCCATATGCGCTGGCAGGCGTGATACTGTTTACCTGCTACATGATTTTTGGCCTGACGACGAGCTCGCTAACCTTGAACATTGGCATCATCATGCTCGTCTTCCCGATGGTGATACTGTGGTCCATGCTGCGCCATCAAGAGCGCACTGCCTGAGTTCGTATTCCACTTGACTATTTTTGCCTTGCCTGCCAGGAATCACACCGATGCTCACGCCCGACCTGAAGCGCCTCACTGCGCTACACGCGCCTTATAAAAAACACCTGGCCCTGGCCCTGCTGGCGATGGTCGTCACGGCAGCCACCGAGCCGCTGTTGCCGTATGCGCTCAAGCTGTTACTCGACAATGGCTTCGGCGGCAAGGTCGAGTTTTCCTACTGGCTGGTGCCGCTGATCGTGATCGGCATCTTTTTCATTCGTGGCGTGTCCACCTTTGCCAGCAGCTACCTGATGAGCTATGTCTCCACGCGCATCCTCAATGAATTGCGGCGCAGGATGTTTGCCAGCATGCTCAACCTGCCCATCGACTTTTACAACACGCATACGGTCGGCAAAGTCATCAATTCCATCATGTTCGAGGTACAGCAGATCATCGAAATGGTGACCAAGGTGTTTACGTCGATCGTGCGTTCCTCGCTGACCGTGCTGGGCCTGCTGGCATGGCTGCTCTACCTGAACTGGGTACTGACCCTGGTCACCCTGGTGCTGCTGCCCCTCCTGACCATCGTCGTGCGCACCACGGGCAAGCGGCTGAAAAAACTCAACCGCGATACGCTGGCGGTCAACGCCGAACTGACCCAGGTCATCGAAGAGACTACGCGCGCGCAGCAAGTCATCAAGATTTTCGGCGGCCAGAACTACGAGAAGGCGCGCTTTGAGGAACGCGCCGAGCAATTGCGCCGCTACAGCATGCGCATGACCACCACTTTTTCCGCCACCGTGCCCATCACCCAGGTCATCACGGCCGCCGCCGTGGCCCTCGTGATCGTGATGGCCTTGTTCCAGTCGGAACAGGGGCAGATCACGGTGGGCGGCTTTGTTTCCTTCATCACGGCCATGCTGATGCTGCTGACGCCCTTGAAACAACTGGCCGAAGTCAATGGTCCCCTGCAGCGCGGCATGGCCGCCGCGGAAGAAGTCTTCCTGCTGATCGACAAGACGCCGGAACGCACGGGCGGCAAGCCGCTGGCTGGCCGCTGCAGCGGGCGCATCGATTTCAACGATGTCAGCTTTGCCTATCCAGGCCATCGGGAACTGGCCTTGCAGCACATCAATTTGAACATCGCTCCGGGACAGACGGTGGCCTTTGTCGGCATGTCCGGCGGCGGCAAATCGACGCTGGTGAGTCTGTTACCAGGCTTTTACTCGGCCAGCAGCGGGCAGATCTTGCTCGATGGTCAGAATATCGATGACATCGCCTTGACCAGCCTGCGCAGCCAGATCGCCATGGTCAGCCAGAACGTGGTGCTGTTCGACGATACGCTGGCCGCCAATATCGCCTATGGCGACGCGGCGCCGGACCGGCAGCGCGTCGAAGCGGCGGCAGCGGCAGCCTTCCTGTCGGATGTCATCGACGGTTTGCCCGAGGGCCTGGAAACGCGCCTGGGCGACAATGGCTCGCGCCTGTCCGGCGGCCAGCGCCAGCGCGTGGCCATCGCCCGCGCCATCTACAAGGATGCGCCCATCCTGATCCTCGACGAGGCCACCTCGGCCCTGGATACGGAAGCGGAGCGCGCCGTGCAGGCGGCGCTGGAGCACCTGATGCAGGGCAGAACCACCCTGGTTATTGCTCATCGTTTATCAACAATTGAACGTGCGGACCGTATCGTGGTATTGTCGCATGGGAAAATAATGGAAACCGGCAGTCACCAGCAATTATTGGATGCCAACGGTGCGTATGCCAATCTGCATCGCCTGCAATTTTCCCAGCAAGTGGTTTGACACCATCGAATGAATACCTGAAATCGTACTGATACATGACGCCCTTGATTCCCGCCGAACTTCTACAAAAGTCGGACAAAATTCTCTTCATCGCCCACCTGGCGCTGGGGGACTTCACCTATCTGCAAAATGGCTTTCGCGCCTTTGCCGCGGCCTATCCGCACATCCAGATCCATCTGTGGGTCGATGAAGTGCGGCGCACGGCCGATGCCAAACAATGGGAAAGCCTGCGCACCTACTCGCTGTACGACTGGGTCGAACAGTCCGGCTTCTTCACCAAGGTTTACCGCAAGACCTACAGCCCGGCACTCTACGACGAATCGCTGCGCGAGGCACAGGCGGAGCACTATCCGATTGTCGTCTCGCTGGCGCACATCCGTCCGCAGCTGTATGCGGACCTGGCACGCATGATTACCACGGATGGCCTGGTCATCGGTACGCGCAAACCGTTCAGCCCGCTGCGCCTCTGGCATTACCTGGCCTACCGCAAGATCGACGCCGTGCTGTCATCCTATGCGGGCCAGGACGCGGGCGAACACCATATCAGCAGCGTGTATGCGGACTGGTTCCACCAACTGACGGGACTCGACATTCCCGTGGCGGAGCGCTATCCCTTCGTGCACATCCCCGACATCGCCTTGCAGCAGGCGCAAGCCCAGCTTGGCGATTGGGGCTTTGCCCCGCGCCAGGGGCCGCTTGTGCTGCTGAACCCGTTTGCCAAGTCGCACAAGCGCGGCTGGCCGCTGGAACGCATTGCCGAACTCATTACCCGCATGCAACAGCAGCCGAAATGGGCCAATGCCTGTTTCCTGATCAATGCCATGCCGCAGGATCTGGCCAAGGTACATGCCGTCGTGCAGGCGCGCGAACTGGCGCGCACGCAGGCCTTCAGCGCCGTCGACAACTTCTTCCAGCTGCCGGCGATGCTGGCGCAATGCGACCTGATTATTTCAGTGGAAACGTCCATCATGCACCTGGCGAATGCCGTGCATGTGCCCGTGGTGGCGCTGATGCGCAAGAAGAATCCGGAATGGGCGCCATTCGACAGCGCCAACAGCACCGTGCTGACGGTGGCGCGGCGCAGCGACTGGGTCAAGGCAATTTCAGTCGATCAGGTCTTGAAAGCGATCGCCTGAGTAGGCAACGCTATGCGGTGGGCAATTTACTGATACGCACCAGACCGGCTTTGGCCGGATCCTGAGCATCCCCGCGCCACACACGCAAAGAGGCGCAAACGCCCCTTCCTGTCATGGCTGGCGCGAGTCCCGGCACTAAGCGTCGGACGCCAGCGGCAAGCGCACTTCCACCAGCAAGCCCTGGCCGCCGCTGGCGCGGTGCAGCTGGATCGTGCCGCCATGCTGCTGCACCACCGAGGCGACGATGGACAAGCCCAGGCCGCTGCCTGGCTGCGCCTGCTGCGGCGCGCGGAAGAAACGGTCGAAGACGCGCTCGTACAGGGCCGGCGCGATGCCGGGCCCCTGGTCGGCCACGTGCAGCACGGCCTGGCCCCGCTCGGCATGCAGCGACACGGTCACGCTGGTACCGCGCGGACTGTACTTGATGGCGTTTTCCACCAGGTTGTCGATCAGCGAGACGAGGCTCTCGCGCTGGCCGGGCACGCGCAGCGACACGCTGGCCTGCAGCTCCAGTTCGATTCCGCCCGCCTGCGCCAGGCCGGACAGGGCCGCCAGGCGGTCCTGCAGCAGGACGTCGAGCGCCTGGGGCCGACGCTGCTCTCCCGCTTCCGCCTGCACCTCGCTGCGCGTCAGTTGCAGCAACTGTCCCACCAGGCGCGCAGCCCGGTTACCGCTGTTCAAGATACCATCGAGCAACTCCTGCTGGCGCGGGTCGCTGGCCTGTCCCTGCAAGGCCTCGACATTCACGCGCATGGCAGCCAGCGGCGTGCGCAGCTCATGCGTGGCATCGGCGATGAAGCTGCGTTCACGCGCGGCGCTGGTGCCCACGCGCTGCAACAGCGCATTGATATTGTCGACCAGCGCGGCCAGTTCGCCATGCGGCGGCTTGAAGGTCAGCGGACGCAAATCCTGCGGCCCGCGCGCCGCCACCTCCTGCGCCACCTTGCGCCATGGCCGCATGGCCAGCCGGATCGACAGCCAGGCCGGCAGCAGCAGGAAAGGCAGGCTGATTAACAGCGGCAACAGATAATAGCCGTGCGAATTGATCGTGATAAAAAACTGCCAGGCTCCGCCCACTTCCAGCACGGTCACGCGCGTCGTCCCCTCGACCAGGCTGCGGCTGCGCCAGGCCTGGCCCTTGATGTACACCACCTCCATCTGCTCGGGACCGGCGCTGCGGATGCCGCTGGGCGCATCGGGCGATTTATAGACCAGTTCGCCATTGCGCCAGACCAGGATGCGCGGCGCCACTTCCGGCACTTGCCCCATCTCAAACTCCTCGCGCAGCGCCTCGTCGATCGCGCGCAAGCTTTGCTGCTGGCGCGCGGGCTGCTCGGCCAGGTTGTCGGCCACGCTGATAATGGCGTGCAAGACCCCGCGGCTCACATTGCTGGCCTCGCCGGCGCCCTCGAACAGCACATAGGCCACGGCCAGGCTCCACAGCACGCTCAGCATCAGCATTTGCGCGACCATCAGGCGGCGCACCAGCGTGGGCCGGCGCAGCATGGCCCAGAAACGGCCCATCATGCACCGGTGCCCGGCTGCGCGGGCGACTCGCCCTGCTGGTCGATGACATAGCCGACGCCGCGCACGGTACGGATATAACCTTCGCCTATCTTGCGGCGCAAGTTGCCCATATGCACATCCAGGGTATTGCTGGCATTGGCCAGGCCGCCCGGCAGGATATGCTCTTCCAGCACGCGGCGCGTGATGACGCGGTTGGCGCGCATCAGCAAGGTTTTCAGCAAGGCATACTCGCTGGCCGTCAGCTCCACGGGCCGGCCATGCACGCTGACGCGGCGCGTGGGCACTTGCAGCAGCAGGCCGCGCAATTCGATGGTGTCGCCGTCGAAGCCATAGCTGCGGCGCGCCAGCGCGCGCACGCGCGACAGCAGCTCGGCCAGCACGAACGGCTTGACCAGGTAATCGTCGGCGCCGCCGTCCAGGCCCCGCAGGCGCTGTTCCAGCGTATCGCGGGCACTGAGGATCAGCACCGGCAGGCGCGCCGCGCGCAAGCGGGCCAGCAAATCGAGGCCATCGCCGTCCGGCAGGCCCAGGTCCAGCAGCACCAGCTCGCAGCTGTCGTGTTCGATGCTGCGCGCCGCGTCTTCCAGGCTGCGCACCCAGACCACCTGCATGCCCTGGTCGCGCAGGGCGATGCGCACGCCGTTGCCCAGGTCCATGTCGTCTTCTATCAGCAGTATTTTCATAAGCGCTATTAGACCACCGCAAGCTGAAGAATGGTTAAAGAACAAATCTTCATCCAATCTTCATATGGGGCTCATTTTTCCTTCATGGCACAGACCGATACTACTCGCTGTCAATCGAGCCACTCCGGACTCGGTTCTCCACCTGACGGAAAACTCCATGCACGCTCCTACTACCCTGTTGACTTCGCTGGCCCTGGCCTGCGGCCTGAGCTTGAACCCACTGGCCGCCTCGGCCGCCGAACCGGCTTCCCAAAATGTCTTCACCATCGGTGGCGGGGTTGCCGCCGTTTCCAGCTACTCCGGCTCCGACAAGCTGTCGGCCTCGCCGCTGATCATTCTCGACTACGCCATGGCCAATGGCCTTTTCATCAGCACCTCGCGCGGCATCGGCTATGGCGGCCAGGCCGGCCCCTTCAGCTACAGCGCCGCGCTCGGCTACCGCGGCAACCGCGAAGACCACAAGCGCAAGGGCGTCAACGGCTGGGGCGGCAGCGATTACCTGAAAGGCATGGGCGAAGTCAAAGGCAACGCCAGCGCCTTGCTGAGCGCCGGCTACTCCCCCCTGCCGGGCCTGTCGCTGAGCGTTACGAGCGATGTTCCCCTGTCGAACCGCGAGAACGGCGCGAATGTGCATTTCGGCGCCACGGGCCAGATTTACGGCCGCGCCGACGCCAAGGGCGTGCAGCAAGACAGCGTGAGCGTCGGCGGACAGCTGGGCTGGGGCGAGCGCAAGTACGTGCAGACCATGTATGGCGTGACGGCGGCCCAGGCGGCCAATACCTCGTTCAAGCAATACACCCCAAAAGGCGGCTTCTATGAAGCGCAGGCCACCGTGAACTGGGAACACCGCTTCGATGCGCGCTGGGGCATCAATACCTTGGTCGGTGTCGAACACCGCCTGGGCGACGCGGCCAAGAGCCCCATCGTGAAACGCAAGACGGCGCCGATCGGCGCCGTGTATGTCACGTACCGCTACTAGACTTGGCGCTACCCGAAAACGGCTGCCAGAAGAAAGGCTGGCGCACCGTTTCGCCCATCCACACGGACCCGGGCATGGGGACGGTGGCACGGATTCTTTCCTGTAGCCATCTCTTCCATGCCCACGCGCACCAGTTGCATCATCCGCGCGCGCAACATCTAAATCGTTCGCATAGCGCCTTTAGCGCCAGCACCGTCCACATCATTCACCATGGAAAGTGCCTGATGACACAAGCCATTACCCTGCATGCTGGTCTCTCCAACATGCCCCCCGGTATCTCCCGCGTACGCGAGATGCTCAAGCTGCAACTGCGCGCGCGCTTGCAGCAGCGCCAGACACGCCTCTGGCTGCAACTGCTCAACTCCCACCCTGTCTTCGGCGAGTTGCTGCAAGCCTATCCGCGCCTGATGCACAAGGTCTACCGCCACTACCTGAGCAAGAACCTGTCCTGCCGCCAGCGCGTCGCCTTGCTGGTCGAACACTATCACTTCATCCTGCAGCAAGGCTGGGGCAAGCTGATGGCGCTGGCGGCGCGCGCGCCGGTACGGCTGGGAACGGTGCAGGGAAAATCCGGCGCCCCCTATCATCTGCAACTGTGTGCGCTGCAACCGATGGACCGCGAAGGCGAAATGGTCTTGCAACTGGCGCATGGCGATGACGTAATCTACTCGGTCGCGTTTACCTTCTTCGGCGCGCGCGCGCGTGGCAGCATGGCAGTGGGTATCGGCTGCCTCCAGGGTCCGCGCGGCGCGGAAGGCTTGCACCGCGTACGCGAAGCCACGCGCGACCTGCACGGCATGCGCCCCAAGGCCCTGATGGTGCGCCTGGTGCGCCAGCTGGGACACGAACATGGCTGCCGCAACATGATTCTCGTAGGCAACAACAACCGCGCCGTGCACCATTCCGCCAAGAAAGGACGTTTGTTCGCCGACTACAACGCCCTTTGGCAAGAACTGGGTGCGCAAGCCCGCAGCGACGGCGATTTCGAGTTGCCATGCGAAAACCTGCCCATGCCCGTCATGGAAGACCTTCCTTCGAAGAAGCGCTCGGAAGCACGCAAGCGCCACGCCCTGACACTGGCCATGATCGCCAGCCTGCGCAGCGGCCTCGACACCCATCGCTGCCCGGCTCAGGCCGCCATGGCCCGCCTGCCGGCAACAGCCAACGACACGCGGCAGCTTGCCGATTTCGACGACGACTACGTTTCCAGCATCACCTGATTCCACGCTCCGCCCCATCGCAAGACGCCCCGCCCCCGCGTCACTGCATCGCCGGTGCTACCCGACGCCATCCCCTGCGGCACACGCCGACAACCCGTCTGCGCCACAATCCTGTTACGCTAGCACTATCGGTATGCACATCCGGTGCGCCGGTCCCCCCAACGCTTACAAGGAGGCAAGTCATGCGCGTAGACATCTACCGCCGGGCCGAACACGACGGCATTTTTTCCTACCTCGCGGTGCCAGAAGGAAAGATCATTCCGGAAGAAGTGACCAATACCGACTGGCAACTGGAAGTGCGCGCCAGCGAAGTGGACGACGATGCCCAGGCCTTGCCCAACTACCATATCGAACAGCCGCACCAGCAAATCGCCGCCAAGGGCTATGCGATCACTGGCCTGAAAGACATGTAAATGTAAAAAAGCCAAACCCGATTCGCATCCGGTTTGGCTTTGGTCGTTGCCTTGCGCTGCTACCGGTCAGTATTCGACCGCTACCTCTTGCGCGCCGAGCATCTGCTCGAGCGCCGTCTGCAACTCGTCCGAGGGCGCCACCTTCCACTCCTCGCCAAACTGCAGCACGCAGCTGACGCCTTGCGGGCTGACCCGTGCGGCGATCGGCAGGCCCGTCTCGGCGCGGTGCGGCATGATCACGTCGCGGATGCGCTTGGCATCCAGCGTGGCCGGCAATACCAGACCCAGCTGACGGCCATACTGCACGCGCGCGGCGATGATGTCGAAGGCGCTCTCGGCCGTAATGCGCAAGCCGCCCGAGAAACGGTCTTCCGACACCTTGCCGACGACGGCGAGGAATTCATCTTCCTTGAAGATTTTCCGGTTGGCATCGAACAATTCGCCATACACGGTCACTTCCACCGTGCCGCTCTTGTCGTCGAGCGTGACGATGAGGATCTTGCCGCGCTGCGTCATCTGCGTGCGCAAGCCCGTGATGACGCCGGCCATCATGCGCGGCTCGCGCGACGGCGACAGCTCCGACAATTTCGTGCGGGCAAAACGGCGCGCCTCGGGCGCATATGAATCGAACAGATGGCCGGACAGGTAGAAACCGAGGGCGATCTTTTCTTCCGTCAGGCGCTGCTTGTCCGTCCACACGGGCACCTTGACGTACTCGGGCGGCGCCACCATGTCGCTGTCGTCGCCGCCAAACAGGCTCACCTGGTTGGCTGCCTTGGCCGCCTGGTCGGCGCATTCCATGGCGAAGGCCACGGACGCCAGCAGGATGGCGCGGTCGACCTTCAGGCAGTCGAAGGCGCCGCTGCGGATCAGGGATTCGATGGTGCGGCGGTTGATCTGCTTCTTGTCCACGCGCTTGCAGAAGTCGAACAGGCTGGTGAACGGCCCGCCCGCTTCGCGTGCGGCGATGATGGCTTCGATGGCGTTCTGGCCCGAGCCCTTGACGGCACCCAGGCCGTAGCGGATCTGCGTGACCTTCTTGCCGCTGACGGACGGCGCCGCGCCGCTCGGCGTGAAGCGGTAATCGGATTCGTTGATGTCTGGCGGCAACAAGGTCAGCTTGCAGATTTCCAGCGCATCTTCCACCAGGATCTTGATCTTGTCCGTGTCATCCATGGCCAGCGACAAGTTGGCTGCCATGAAGGCGGCCGTGTGGTGCGCTTTCAGGTACGCCGTGTGGTAGGACAGCAGGGCGTAGGCGGCGGCGTGCGATTTGTTGAAACCGTAGCCGGCGAACTTTTCCATCAAGTCGAAAATCTCGTCGGCCTTTTCCGCCGTCAAACCGTCCTTGGCCGCCCCCGCGCGGAAGATTTCGCGGTGCTCGGCCATCTCTTCGGCCTTCTTCTTGCCCATGGCGCGGCGCAGCATGTCGGCGCCGCCCAGCGAGTAGCCGCCGACGATCTGCGCCATCTGCATCACCTGCTCCTGATACACCATGATGCCGTAGGTTTCGGACAGAATCGATTCCGTACGCGGGTCGGGATAATCGAAGCGTTCGCCGTGCTTGCGCTTGCAGAAGTCGGGAATCAGGTCCATCGGGCCAGGACGGTACAGCGCCACCAGCGCGATAATGTCTTCGAAGCGGTCGGGACGCGCGTCTTTCAGCATGCCCTGCATGCCGCGCGACTCCAGCTGGAACACGGCCACGGTCTTGGCCTTGGTCAGCAAGTCGTAGGACGGCTTGTCGTTCAGCGGCAAGGTCGCCAGGTCGAAGTTCGCCTGCGCCGGATCGAGCTGCTTGATGTAGCGTACGGCGCGGTCGAGAATGGTGAGGGTCGTCAGACCCAGGAAGTCGAACTTCACGAGGCCGACGGCTTCCACGTCATCCTTGTCGTACTGCGACACGACGCCCGAGTCGCCGCCCTGCGTGTACAGCGGGCAGAAATCCGTCAGCTTGCCCGGGGCGATCAAGACGCCCCCCGCGTGCATGCCGATATTGCGCGTGATGCCTTCGACCTGCTGCGCCAGGTCCAGCAACTGCTTGACCTCTTCCTCGTTTTCCAGGCGCTCCTTGAGCAGCGGCTCTTCCTCGATGGCGTCGGCGATCGACACGGGCTTGCCCGGCTTGAACGGAATCAGCTTGGAAATGCCGTCGCAGAAGTTGTAGCCGAAGTCCATCACGCGACCCACGTCGCGGATCGCGCCCTTGGCCGCCATGGTACCGAAGGTGGCGATCTGCGAGACGGCTTCCTTGCCGTACAAATCCTTGACGTGCTGAATGACGCGGTCGCGCCCTTCCTGGCAAAAGTCAATATCGAAGTCGGGCATCGAGACGCGTTCGGGATTCAGGAAGCGCTCGAACAGCAGGTTGTATTGCAATGGGTCGAGATCGGTAATCAGCAGCGAATACGCCACCAGCGAACCGGCACCCGAACCGCGGCCCGGGCCGACGGGCACGCCGTTTTCCTTGGCCCACTGGATAAACTCGGCCACGATCAGGAAGTAGCCAGGGAACTTCATGTTGCAAATCGTGTCCGTCTCGAATTTCAGCCGCGATTCGTAGCGCGGGCGCTCCTTTTCGCGCTTTTCCGGGTCCGGATACAGCTGGATCAGGCGCTTTTCCAGGCCCGCCTGCGATTCGGCGACGAGGAACTGGTCGATCGTCATGCCGTCCGGCGTAGGGAAATTCGGCAGTTGCGGCTTGCCCAGGGTCAAGGTCAGGTTGCAGCGCTTGGCGATTTCCACGGAATTGGCCAGCGCGGCAGGCAGGTCGGCGAACAGTTCCGCCATGTCCGCCTGCGACAGGAAGCGCTGGCTGTCGTTAAAACGCTTGACGCGCTTGGCGTTGGCCAGCATCTCGCCTTCGGCGATACAGGTCCTGGCTTCGTGGGCAATAAATTCCTCTGGGGAAATAAATTGCACGGGATGCGTGGCGACCACGGGCAAGCCCAGCTTGGCCGCCAGCGCCACCGCATGGCGCACCTGCGCCTCCTGGTTGGCCTGGCCGCCGCGCTGGATCTCGACATAGAAGTGGCCAGGGAAAATCTCGGCCCAGCGCTGCGCATTGCGCTCGGCCAGGGCCAGGTTGCCATTCTCGATGGCGATGCCGACGTCGCCGAAATGCGCGCCCGACAGCGCGATCAAGCCATTCGCCGCGCTTTCGCCCGGGTACAGCTCATAGGTATTCGTCGCCAGCGCCTGCAGCCATTCGATGCGCAGCTCGGCGCGACCCTTGTACTGGTTCGTCAGCCAGGCCGTCGACAGCAGTTCGCACAGCTGCAGATAGCCCATGCGGTTCTTCGCCAGCAACAACAGGCGCGACGGTTTTTCGCGGTTGTCGTCATTCGTGATCCACACGTCGACACCAACGATGGGCTTGATGCCCTTGCCGCGCGCCTCCTTGTAGAACTTGACCATGCCAAACAGGTTGGACAGGTCGGTGACGGCCAGCGCCACCTGCTTGTCCTTCGCGGCCGCCTTCACCACATCGTCGATGCGCACCAGGCCGTCGACGATCGAATACTCCGAGTGCACGCGCAAGTGGACAAATGCGGGCCCTTGCGCAGCTTGCGGTGTCACGGCCGGAGCGCCGGCCTCTTGCATTACCATTTCCATCCTGTGTACCGTTTCGTGCAAAATTCAATGGGGTCTATTCTACCGCGTCGCGGCCTCCGACCGGCGATGCTGGCCCGGGCCGCGGACAAGAAATTCCGGCCATGCACGGCCGGCTGCCATGGCACAACGCCACATGCCGGGTATCCCGCCCGGCCCGCCGGGCTTATAATATCGGCTGTTCAGTCTAACCCGATCGCCATCATGCAAGCCTCTACCGCTGTTTCCACCGCCGCCAGTCCGCTGGCCGCTACGCCCGCCATCACTTTTGTCAATATTGCCGCGTATAAATTCATTACGCTGGACGATACGGAAGCCATGCGCCCGCTGTATCAGGCGCAATGCCTGGCGCTGGAACTGAAGGGCACGATCCTGCTGACGCCGGAAGGCATCAACATGTTCCTGTCGGGCACGCGCGAGCATATCGACGCCTTCCTGGCCTGGGTGCGCAGCGACGCCCGCCTGGCGGACCTGGAATGGAAGGAAAGCCTGTCGAACGAGCAATCGCACAAACGCATGCTGGTCAAGCTGAAAAAAGAAATCATCACCATGCGCATGCCGCTGATCAAGCCGGAACTGGGCCGTGCGCCGTCCGTCGACGCGCACACGCTCAAGCGCTGGCTCGACGCCGGCGTCGACGATGCGGGCAAACCCGTGGTCATGATGGAAACGCGCAACGCGTTTGAAGTGGACGTGGGCACCTTCAACAATACGCTTGATTATCGCATCGACAAGTTTACGGAATTCCCGGCCGTGGCCGCCGCGCACAAGGATGAGCTGGAAGGCAAGACCGTCGTCACCTTCTGCACGGGCGGCATCCGCTGCGAAAAAGCCGCCATCCACATGAAGGAAATCGGCTACGACAGCGTGTACCAGCTCGACGGTGGCATCTTGAAATATTTCGAGGAAGTGGGCGGCGAGCACTACACGGGCGACTGCTTCGTCTTCGACTACCGCACGGCCCTGAACCCGAAACTGGAACCGACGGAAACAGTGCAGTGTTTTGTCTGCCGCGCCGTCGTCACGCCGCGCCAGCAGCTGGCGCCGGAATATGTGTATGAAGTGTCATGCCCGCATTGCTTTGACAACAACAACCATTAAATCTTCAGGGCTGCCACGCGCGGGGCAGGAAGCACCTCGCGCGCGGCAACCACTGCCTGGACTCAGGGCTGCCGGCAGGAGGCGATGATATCGCCGGCCATCTCCCTGGCAATGTTCATGCGAGAAAACTTGGCCACGAATTGTTCACGGCGCGTATCCTGGATCACGAGACGATCAAAGGCCGCGACCGCGGCATCTGCATCGCAGGGATAAAAAACCGCTGCATTCGGTATTTCCTCAGCAACAAATTTCGCTGCATAGCCATCCACCCCCGCCAATACCGGCTTCCCGCTGGCCCCGTACTCGAACAATTTCGATGGCAATACCTTCTTGAACGCATCGTAATCGTTCAAATGCACAAACAGGACATCCGCGGCCTGGTATGCCGCGATCAATTCCTGCCGCTTCATCGGCGGCAGGAAGGAAACGTTGTCGCTGCCAGCCTCGCTCAATGCACTCTCCAGCGCCGCCCGCCGCCCGCCATCGCCGATCACGGTAAACCGCGCGCGTCCGCGCAAGCGCCTGGCCAGCGCGGGCAAGATCAGATGCAAGCCCTGCCCTTCGCCGACATTGCCAGCGTAAACAATCGAAATAAGTGGCGCCACCGGAGTGGAAACGGCTCTGTCGCCCATTCCGATATACAGGAATTCATCGTCAATCCCGTTGGTAAAATACGAGAATTTCTGATCGGGATAACGGCTTGAGAAATAGTCGGCGAACCCTGCGGAAATCAGATTGACCTTGTCCGCACGACGGATCGTCCACTTCTCCAACAGGGAAAATACCGGCTTGGCGATCCCTGCCAGACGCTTGGGCAACACATCCTTGATGGTGTCGACGAAGATGTCGCGAATATCAAGGTACAGCGCAGCGCAACGATTCCTCGCGATCCAGGCTCCCAGCACGGCCGTCATCAGGCGCGACGAAGTCGCGCAGACCAGATCATACTCGGCTGATTTGGCCAGCTTGATTGCGCTGCGGGCAAAGGCAAGGAAAGCTTTCGACTGGTCCAGCATGCCGCTTTGGTGTGCAGGCAGGCCAATGCGCCGAATCGTCAAGCCGGCGTGCTCTTCAACTTCCGGCGCCACGGCCGAAAATTTGCTGTAGCGATTGGGCATGGTCGTAATCACATCGACATGCGAACCTGCCGGCAAGGTTGCCAGCAGGGCATCCGCCAGGGACGCGGCACGAAACGAACCTGGACACAGATCGGGCGTGTAATAAAAACTCAACAGCAAAACTCTCATTCCTCTTCCCTCTGTTCTACGCCAATGGAGCCTGGTAGCGACTCCATCCGCACTATGCTTAGGCGTAGGAGTTGCCGACGATGTCCAGCAGCGTCGCGCCAGGCGCCAGCTTGTCGTTAATTCCCTTGAAGTCGCTGTGGCGCACCAACAACACCAGGATATCGGCCTGGGCAAGCGCGTCTTCGACGGAGACGAGCGCGTGCTGTGCAAGCGGACCACCCAGGGCCTCGATATTCGGCTCCACCAACAACAAGCGGGCGCCGGTTGACGCACCGAATTTTTCCGCGATGCTCAACGCTGGACTTTCACGCAAGTCATCGATGTTTGGCTTGAATGCCAAGCCAAGCATGGCGACCGTCAGTGTCGATTCAGGCCGTCCCGTCGCCACCAGCGCGTCAACCGCCTGCTGTACCTGCGCCAGCACCCATTCCGGCTTATGATCGTTGACCTCGCGGGCGCTACGGATCAAACGTGCCTGCTCCGGTGTCTTGTCGACGATGAACCATGGATCGACGGCAATACAATGCCCTCCCACACCGCAGCCCGGTTGCAGAATATTGACGCGCGGATGGCGATTGGCCAGGGATATCAGTTCCCAGACATTAATGTCGAGCTTATCGCTGATCAGAGAAAGCTCATTGGCGAAAGCAATATTCACGTCGCGGAAGGCATTTTCAGCCAACTTGCTCATTTCGGCAGTGCGGACATTGGTATGCAGCAACTCGCCCCGCACGAAGACGCGATACACATCGGCAGCCATTGCGGCGCAACGCTCTGTCATGCCGCCGATGATACGGTCATTGTCCACCAGCTCATGCACCACATTACCGGGAAGTACGCGCTCTGGGCAATATGCCACGTGCACATCGACGTCATGGTCCGCCGCACTGAGCGGGAAGCGCAGGTCGGGACGCGCAAGCTGCATCCATTGCAGCATTTGTTCGGTCGTACCAACCGGAGAGGTCGACTCGAGAATAATGATGTTGCCCTTTTTCAGCACCGGCGCGATCGATTCGGCTGCGGCCCGCACATAACTCAGGTCTGGCTCATGCACACCCTTGAACGGCGTAGGTACCGCGATGAGGAAGGCATCGGCGGCTTCCGGGCGGGTAGTTGCACGCAAGTACCCCTCGGTGACGGCGGCGTGCACCAGCATATCCAGTTCAGGCTCAACAATATGAATCTTGCCGGCATTGATGGTATCCACTGCGTGCTGGCTGATGTCGACGCCGATTACCTTGACACCTCGCGACGCAAACATGGCTGCCGTCGGCAGACCGATGTAACCCAAGCCGACCACTGAAATAGTATTGATTTTTTTTTGATTCACTTGATAGTTCCTGTTGAATTTAAAGTACCGCCGGCTTGGCCGCCTGCTGCGTGTGGTGGGCCAGAAGCGCGTCAATGATGTGCACGCTCGCCATGCCATCGCCGTATGGATTATGGGCAAAACTCATCGCCCGGTATGCATCTTCATCGCTGAGCAGCTCGGTGACGTTGGCGATGATGCGCTCCACATCGGTGCCGACCAGGCGCACCGTGCCCGCCGCCAGCGCTTCGGGCCGCTCGGTGGTGTCGCGCATGACCAGCACAGGCTTGCCCAGCGACGGCGCCTCTTCCTGAATACCGCCGGAATCGGTCAATATCAGGTAGGAACGTATCATCAGGAAGACGAAGGGCAGGTACTCCTGTGGAGCAATCAAATGCACATTCGAGACGCCGCTCAATAATCGCTTGACGGGTTCCTGGACATGCGGATTCAAATGCACGGGGTAGACGAAATCGACTTCCGGGAATTGCTGTGCCAGGCGTTGCAACGCAACGCAGATACGTTCGAAACCGCCGCCGAAATTCTCCCGGCGATGGCCGGTCACGAGTACGACGCGCGCGCCCTCGCGCAGGAAAGGGAATCGTTCAGCCTGCTCTTGGTACAGCTGCGGCGAAGCACGCAACTTGTCGCGCACCATGACAAGGGCGTCGATGACCGTGTTGCCGGTAACGACAATGCGGGCGGCATCGACGTTTTCCTTCAGCAGGTTGGCGCTCGCTTCCTTGGTCGGGGCAAAATGCAACTCGGCGAGCACGCTGGTCAGGCGTCGGTTGGCCTCCTCGGGCCAGGGCGAATACAGGTTACCCGTACGCAACCCAGCCTCGACGTGACCGACTGGGATGCGCTGGTAAAACGCCGCCAGCGAGGCGCAGAATGTCGTTGATGTATCGCCGTGCACCAGCACATAGTCAGGACGGAATTCGGCAAATACCTCGGCGATATTCTGCAAAATATCGGTCGTGACCGTATACAGATTCTGGTCCGGGCGCATGATATCAAGGTCAAAATCGGGCGTGATATCGAACAGATCAAGTACCTGATCGAGCATTTGCCGATGCTGCGCCGTGACGCACACTTTGCTGTCGATATCCGCGTGCAGGGCCAGCTGGCGCACCAAAGGCGACATTTTTATCGCTTCGGGACGGGTGCCGAATACAGTCAGTACTTTCAATTGTTTCTTCATTGCATCTCCCGACTGGAGCATGTCAGCCTCAGCCTTGTCAAACCGTCTAAAAAATGCAGCGTCAACAACCGCCGGTATCCCGTATACCGGAGGATGGAACGATACGATACAGGAAAATGAACTACCGACGCCGCCGCACCTGGGCGACCTCTCCTGTCCACGCCCTGCAAGGACGGGACACCGCATGCCATATACATACTCTCCCGGCCATGTTGCCGGTCTGCGGCGGGCAAGCGTTTTCGCCCGAATCACATACATGCGAGACGGACCAATTGGCACTCTCACAATCATGAGTCTGGGATGATACCCGTTTACTTCGCGAATAATCAATTGAGATTTGAAACTTGGTAGCCGATTTCCTGCCGCGAACAGCCAACTTGCCGGCACATACCGCCGCGGCAGAAGGTAATCGGACTTCACCCTTCCGATGCAATGCATTAAAGGCAATAAATTGCATGGCGAAAATAATATCAAGAAAAGGTTGACTTTACGCCAAATGGAAACCGGGAAAGTGCTTCATTCTTGCTATAATTTCGCGTAACATATCAGGAAAAGATAGGCGCCATTCCTGTGTGCAATAGTATTGCGGTACACATTTCTCCAGCATATTCGACCTGAAGTTGGCACTACCCGCGCTATATCCCGACACCACCAGCAAAGGAAAATTGCCAACGTGAAATTATTACAGTTAATGCAATAAGATTGTGCACGCCACCTGGGTCTATGTGCGGACCATATCAAGTGTGCGATGTTCTTGCCACGGTGCGCATCGCAGTTGCCAGCCGTACTGCTGTTTCAGCCAAGCCATCTTGATATCAGCCCCATTCACGACATGCCATTTCCCGTGACTGCTGCCTGCAAAGGACAGCGACAAGGCGGCCGCGCAACCTGGCAATCTGAGCACCTTTTTTTAAGCATGTGAAATGACTTTCCGATGCGAACGCGATGACCGCAAGCCAATATTCCCCCTGCAATCTTCGCACCGGAAACATTGCCTGCAATATTGCTGGACTTGAATAACTTAATGGCATAGCAAATATGTTTATAAATTCACCACTTCAGTGACGAGCAAGACTAGCCTCTTTGACAATGAATTTATGTAATGACATTCGCCAAATATAATCCAAAGAAAATCATTATTTAATTCTGTGCTGAAATGAAACAATGACAAATGGGAAAACATTTTCAAGACAATCCAGGCATGCACTTCTCCATCAACGCTGTGCGCGCCCATGAAGACCTGTACCGGATTTTGTATGGCGTCGATTATGCGGCGCATGCAATGCGCCATCGCAATTGTTTCAAAAAATGCATATAAATCGCTTGCATGAAAACGAATGTCAATGGCGTGATGAAGATGATCGATACCCGCACCGACAGAAAGGTGCGCAGCGTCGCCGCATCAACAGACACGGCAAGCCATCCGCTGAATCTTGCTGGCGCAGGGTGCCAGGCCGCCCTCCTGCGCGCCGCGACGCAAAATTTGGTGCAATGCAACTGATGCCTGCCGCCGCAGGGATGCGCGACACGAATCGGCACGTCCGTCCCATCCATATTTGCAGCGATAAAGTGTACAATGCTTCCGGTCCGTACCGGGAAGATCGAAGGGTGCTGTCGCTGCACTACGGCAGTTCAAAATACGCAGGCGAACTGGCCGCTGCAAACGTGCCGCATGCGATTTTCGCACGAAAATCCTCGATGCCAGCCAGGGCCCGGACCGCCGCTGCTTTAGCAACTGGCTCGTGCTTCCCCTGCGCCAAGGCGAATCCATCGCCGTGTTCGATGACCTCCTGTCGGGCTCCCTGCCCCTCGGGACGTTGCTTGCGCTCATCGAACAGGTGCTCGCGCGCCCATTACACGGCGTATTCAACATTGACAGCAGAAATCGCTTGTCAAAAGCCGATGCCACCGTCACGTTGGCACCGCAATTGAACCTGCCTGGAGCCAACATGTGCCGCCGCAGCGTCAATAGGCGCCCGCTGGCTGCTGCCCAGAAGACATGCGGGATTGACGTAGCAAAGTTCGAAGCAACCATGGGCATGCCGATGCCTGTTTTACCAACAAAGATTTATAGCGTTTGTAAGGAATACGAAAATGCTGCGCCTTAATTCGGAATTGAAAACCAATAACAAGACCATCGGCATGGGCGATCCGACGTATTTCATCGCCAGTATCGCCGCAAGCCATGGGCGCAACTTGAAATGGGCAATGAACCTTGCCTACCCTGCCGTCCGGGCCGGTACCGACGCGGCCAAATTCCAGCAAGTCGCCACCGATACCGTTTCCGGGTCACGCTGGCGCAGCAGATCGGCGCTGCTGTCGTGCGCCATGGGATCAAGTGTAGCGATGCCCCTGTCATTGCCAGTGGCTTTGTCGAACCCGCGCATCTCGGTTGCAAATTCATGATCACTTTCGACACCGACGCCCAGCTGCGTCTTGCCCCCGCCTTGAACACAAATCTGCAATTGTCCGCGCCCATTGCCGCGACAGAACTGCCTGCCATCGGTGCACAGTCCCGACATGAGTGACCCACGCACTGGTTCGCAAGCCCCATTGAAGGAGCGTGCACGCACTGCACTCCTTCGCCTGCCCGCCCTCAATTCGCGCGCTGTCTTTGCCATCGCCTACGCCGGCAGTGCTGGCGTGCAAAAAGGGCTGGGATTGCTTCTATTCCTGTGGCTGGCCCACTCGCTGCCGGTAGACGCCTACGCACAATTTGGCCTGTTTTATGCGCTGCAAACGGGTATTACGGCATTCGCCATCGCAGGGATCATCGAGTCCGTCGTCGGTATGCTGAAGGACCGCCCCAGCGGGGAAGCACGAACCAGCCTGTTCAGCGCCGCCAACACGGTATTCGTGCTACTGGCGGTACTCTCGACCGCATTGACCGTGCTCGGCTACCGCCTCATCGTATCCAGCACGCCAGCGTCATGGACGGAACTGCTGCTGGTCGCCGCAACGGGCATCATCACCGCATTTTTTACCCTGCAAGCCTTGCTCACGCGCCTAGAAGAAAAACATCTGGCATCCCTGTGCCTGAATTCGCTACCGGCACTGGCCGGCCTGCTGGCCGGTTTTCTCGCTTTCGCGGCAATGCGCACAGTACCCGCTTTTTTTGCAGGTACCGCGCTGGGACTGCTATTGTCGCTGCTTGCGCTGGCGTGGAAAAAAGTACCATCCTATGGTTTTGCACGCCGGAGCGGCGACGTCAGACTGATCCTGGCGCGCATCGCCCCCTTCATCCTGATTGTCCTGCTCGGATGGCTGAGCGGCTATGGCAATACCTACCTCGTACAATACTTTTTCAACCCCAATGACGTGGCCCGGTTCACCTTCGCCTACTCCATCTCGTCGATCATGCAATTGGTGGCAACCTCGCTCAATCAAGTCTGGAGTCCGCGCTTCTTCCAGTTGGTGCATGAATTGACGATTAGCGAAGTCGAAGCCAGGAACCAGCATTTTTACCGTTTGCAAGGTCTGGCGCTCGGCCTGTTCGGCGGTGCCGTGCTGGTCATTCTGCCGCTGCTGATGCAGGCCGTCGGGCCCTCCCTGCGCCCCTACCAGCATCTTGAACTGGAAATGTTTTTCCTCTTCGCCGCCTACGCCGTGTCGATCCCGTGGTGGCACATCCAGAACTATTATCTGGTGCACGGCAAGGGCCATCAACTGATGAATATAACATTGGCAACCAGCGTCGCTGGCCTGATCGCCTGGGCTGGACTGATGGCAACGCTCGGCGTGCTTGGCGTCTACGCCGGATTTTTCGCGATGATGCTGCTGCGCTCGATCGGCGTATTTCTCCATGCCCGCCAGTTATGGCAGGTTCGCCTGTTATGGCAAGGACCGGCGTTGGCGACATTGATGCTCGGCTGCTGTACGCTAATTGCCAGCCAGCTCGGCCACGCTCCTTGAACCAGTTACTTTAGATTGATTAAGCATGGACTACGCAATTATCAAAAAAATAATTCTTGATTGTTTCAAGATAGAAAAAATTCGCTATGACGAAGTGCCGGTACTGACCATCGCGCACGATAACGACCGCAGCCTCCTGTACAAGGGCAAATACTATTCGCCATTGATCGATACCATGGAGGACGACCTGGACCGGCGCGGGATCGCCTGCATCAGCGTGGCACGCATCATTTCCTCCGTGAAAGGCGAGTTGAGCTATGCACGCGTATATTCGCCGGACGGTGCCTTTGCCCGCGCCCTGGTGCTCAAACGCCTGATGTCGCGGCTGACGCGCGCAGCCTACCCGTATTCGGCGATGGAAGAACGGATCTGGGGCGATATTCTCGACCAGACCAAGGCAAAAAAAGTCTTTGGCATCCAGCCGTCGCGGGAACTGTGCGTGGCCTGCCACAAGCGCGGCGTGTGGGTGGCCGACGTCCAGCACGGCGTCATTGCGAAAACCCATCCATGGTATGGCGCCTCGTTCCGTGCCACCGATCCGATCGAATACCTGCCGAATGCCTTCCTGTGCTGGGACGAAGGAAGCGCCGACGTCATCCGCGAATGGGCCACGCCGAAGGGTGTCACCACCAATGTCATCGGCAATCGCTGGCTGGCGCGCTTTACACGTCCGGCCGTCGACGACGCCCTGGTGCAGGAACTCTCGGCCGACTACCAGCTGCGCACCGTGCGGGATGAACGCAAGACTGTGATGGTGAGCCTTTCATGGGGTTGCACCAATATACCGAACGGCTTCATCGGCGAGGAACTGGAACAGGTCATCCGCAAGACCGCGTCGACCTATCGCTGGTTGCTGCGCCTGCACCCGAATCAGATTCAGGGCTTCGCCACGCACGAAGGCCCCAACTTCATCAAATATTTCAACCAGTCGCTGCGCGGCTACGCGGAATGGGAGCTGGCAACGCAGGCGCCACTGCCCGTCGTTTTGCGCGATATCGACTTGCACGTGTCATGGAACAGTTCTGTCTGCATCGAGGCAGCGCAAGTGGGCATCAAATCGGCACTGCTCGACCCGAATTTGCGGAGGGATGAATTCAATGGTGACTATTACTCGTACTATAAACAGACCGGTCTGGTCGAACTCATCTCGGAGTCGGAAGCCAGCCTGACCGCCTGGCTCGCGCGCAATATCGATAGCAAGCGACCGGCAGAGTCCTTTGATGCCTTCGACGAGCGATACCTGCAATTACTGGATTTTCTGGCGAAATAAGGCAGCGATGATCTTCACCACCGCGCACGCGAAAAACTTCGCGTACACCACCTTCCTGACACTGCTGGTCGCCGCCTTTGCCTTGCGCATCGAGTGGCTGGTTGGGCTCTACATCGGCGTTGCACTGTGCGTCGTGCTGCGCAACGCCAATATGTTTCGAACGGCCAACAACCTCGAGCGTTGGGTGATGCTTCTGCTCCTCTGCACTCTCACGCTGATGTTACCGTTAAGCACGATGCGCAGTTGGACGGCCCCGATGCACTACGGCGTCTCCCTGCTGTCCATGGCTGCCGCCTTCGTGCTGAGCAGGAATATGGAAGCGCTGCTGGCAGCATGCAAGTACTCGCTAGTGATAGCGTTAACCGTGCTGCTTGCCACGCTCTCGGTCACAGGACTCGGTGATTTCCCACTGGAAAATCTGATTCCCGACTCCAGCAGCAACGGCATTACTTCCTACCTCATCGTGATGCAGGCGACCTATTCCGCACTAAAATTCCTGCGCCACCGCCAGGCTAGCCTGATAACCGCCTCGCTCACCTTATTTATTTGTATCATCGGTTACGGTCGCGGCTCCATCCTCGCTTCGGCGGCCATCGTGGCAATCAATTTATTGTCGTATGTCTCCTGGCGACGCGACCTGCGCGGTCTGCGTAGCATCGCGCTGGGCCTGGGTGCCGTATTCCTGGTCTCGATTTACTTTGCCGATCATATCGTCGACTTCGTCGAAGCCAATACAAAAATTGGTTCGGGGCTGATCGACGAACCGCGCCAGCGCATCCTGACCGATTACATGAACAAGATCGACTGGGCAAGCGCATTGACGGGCGCCGACTACGATGGCACCAGTATCGAGTCCGACTTCAATGGCAATCCGCATAATTCCTTTGTGCGCGCCCATCATATTTTCGGTGCGCTTTACCTGCTTGCGCTGGCGGCCTTTCCGCTGGCCCTTGTGCGCAAGCGCCTCCCGCCCTCGGTGAAGGCGTTTGCTGGAAGCATGCTGTGTATCGTGCTGTTTCGCTGCGCGACGGAACCCGTACTGTTCCCGACGATTTTTGATTTCTATTTTTTCGCCTTCTTTTTCGCGCTTAGCGGAAAATTTCTGCCATATCCGCTCAAGAACAGGGTCGTCAGTCCATGAATACGCCGCCACGTCATCACAATAATTTCAATCTGATCCGCTTGCTTGCCGCAATGCAGGTCATGATCGTGCACGCGTTGAATCATTTCGGTATCAGCGGGTATGCCGTCGAGGTTCTGAAGGTATTCCCCGGCGTCCCGACATTCTTCTTCCTCAGCGGCTATCTGATTTGTTCCTCCTATCAGCGCACGACAGGAAAAGGACTGCTGGCGTTCTTCAAGAACCGCGTGCTGCGCATCTACCCCGCACTATGGGTGTGCATCCTGCTTTCGACCGCTACCGTGTTTATTCTTGGCTACCTGCCTACCCCGGGGCTGAACCTGTCATCGTTCTTCATGTGGCTGGTCGGCCAGATGACGATACTGCAGTTTTACAATCCTGAATTCATGCGCGGCTTCGGAGTCGGAGTCCTGAATGGCGCTCTGTGGACCGTTTCCATTGAATTGCAGTTTTACCTGCTGATGCCCGTGATCTACTATCTCGCCCAGCGCGCCAAGGCCTTCCTGATACTGGTATTCCTGCTATCGCTGGCGCTCAACGTTTACTTCCGGCAACATCTGGACTGGAACGTCATGTACATGAAATTGCTGTACGTGTCATTCGCCCCTTGGCTATATATCTTCCTGCTTGGCTGCTTTATCGCACTCAACGAGGAGTGGATTGCCAGGATCAAACGCCTTGAGTACAAGTATCTGCTTCCCGCCTACTTGCTGGCGATGAACTTCATCGGCACTTATGAACGGAATGCCGAAAACAGCATCAATCCGGTTGCCGTCCTGCTGCTCATCGCGCTGCTACTCAAGTTTGGCACGGCACAACTGGCACTGCCTGCTAAAATAACTGCCGTCATCCGCAACACGGACTTTTCCTACGGGCTCTATCTCTACCACATGCCGATCATTAATGTGCTGTTGTTTACCGGGGCGTTTTCCGCTGGTGTCAACGTCTTCGCCACGGTCGTCTTCAGTATCGTGGCCGCGATGTTTTCCTGGTATGTCGTCGAGCGCCCCGCTTTGAAACACAAGTACTAAGCCAATATAATTGCAACATCAACTTCTAGGAATAAGAACGATTATGTCGTCCGCTGCCACGTTAAATTATCAAATTTGCACCAATTGCGTGATGGACACGTCCGACTCAAAGATTACCTTTGACGCGAACGGTGTCTGTGACCACTGTACCACTTTCAAGGAAAAAATCGCCCCGAACTGGCACACCGATGCCCGTGGTCAGCAAGAACTGGACAAGCTCGCCGCCGCCATCAAGGTTGCCGGCAAAGGCAAGGATTTCGATTGCATCATTGGCATGAGCGGTGGTATCGACAGTTCCTACCTGACATATATCGCGAAAGAGAAGCTGGGCCTGCGTCCACTGGTATTTCACGTCGATGCAGGTTGGAACTCGCAAGAAGCTGTCAATAATATCGAACGCATTGTCGACTGCCTGAAACTCGACCTGTACACCGAAGTAATCGACTGGCAAGAAATGCGCGATCTGCAGCTCGCCTTCTTCAAATCGGGCGTTTCGCACATTGATACCCCGCAGGACTACGCCTTCTTCGCGACCATGTACAAGTTCGCCGAAAAACATGGCATCAAGTACATTCTGACCGGGGCCAACCTGTCGACCGAGTGCATCCGCAATCCCATCGAATGGATGTATTACCAATCCGATTCCATCCAGCTGCACGATATTCACCGCCGCTTCGGCAAGAAAGCGCTGAAAAATTTCCCCACAACTTCCATTTTGCGCCACAAGATTTACCTGCCTTACATCAAAGGGATCAAAATCGTTCGTCCGCTCAACTTCGGTCCGTATATCAAGGAAGAGGCTGTCGAATTGCTCAAGCAGAAATTCGACTGGCAACCGTACCCCCAAAAGCATTTCGAATCGCGCTTCACGCGCTTCTATGAGGGCTATTGGCTGCCAAAGAAATTCGGCTACGATACCCGCCGCGTTCAGTATGCAAGCCTGATCGTGACCAATCAGATGACCCGCGCCCAGGCGCTGGAAAACCTGAAACAGCCCGCCTTGAGCGAGGACGTGGCGCGCCAGGAATTCGAATACGTGGCCACCAAGCTGGGGATTACCGTTGCCGAACTGCAAAGCTACATGGATGCCCCCAATAAAAGCTATAAAGACTATAAGTCACAGGAAAGTTTTTACCTGTTTGGCGCCAAGGTCATGAAATTCCTTGGCCTGGAGCTGGGCGGCAAGCGATGATCACCATCGTCGACTATGGCCTGGGTAACGTACTGGCCGTCGCCAACATCTACAAACGTCTCGGCATTCCGGTTACCATTGCCACCAACGCAGCCGAGCTGCGCGGTGCGAAAAAAATCGTCCTGCCCGGCGTGGGCGCCTTCGATTGGGCGATGACGCGCCTGCAGGAATCGGGCATGCGCGAGTGCCTGGACCAACTGGTGCAGGGCGAATACAGCCATGTCATCGGCATCTGCGTCGGCATGCAGATGCTGGCCACGCGCAGCGACGAGGGCAGCTTGCCCGGCCTCGGCTGGATTGATGCCGATGTCAAGCGCTTCGACGACACGCACATGGTGCACCAGACCCATTTGCCGCACATGGGCTGGAATGACGTCGTGCCGCAGCGCCCCCACAGCCTGTTCAAGAACCTCGAAACGGACGCACGCTTCTATTTCTTGCATTCGTATTATTTCTCCCCACACAAGCAAGAAGACGTGCTGGCGGTGGCCGACTATAACGGCCCCTTCACGTGCAGCGTCAACTCCGGCAACGTCTTTGGCGTGCAATTCCACCCCGAAAAGAGTCACCAATGGGGCATCCAGTTGTTACAGAATTTTGCGGAGCTGTAAGATGTTACGACCACGAATTATTCCCTGCCTGCTGATCCAGAATGGCGGGTTGGTCAAGACCGTCAACTTCGGCAGCCCAAAGTATGTCGGCGACCCGCTTAACGCCGTGCGCATTTTCAACGAGAAGGAAGTTGACGAGCTGATCGTCATCGATATCGATGCCACCGTGCACAAGCGCGAACCCGACTATGCACTGATCAAGTCGCTGGCGGCGGAATGCCGCATGCCCCTGTGCTATGGCGGCGGCGTCAAGACGGTCGAGCAGATACAGACGATCATCGGTCTTGGCGTCGAGAAGGTCGCATTGAGCTCGGCAGCGTTGACCGACCCGGAGCTCGTTTCCCGTGCCGCCGAGAAGGTTGGCAGCCAGAGCGTTGTAGTCGTGCTGGACGTCAAGAAGAGCGGCCTATTCCGCAAATACGAGGTATTCACCCACAATGGCAGCCGAGGCAGCGGCCTCGGCCCGGCCGAACTGGCAAAGAAAATGCAGGCACTTGGCGCCGGCGAAATCGTCATCAACTCGATCGAGCGCGATGGCCAGATGAAGGGCTACGATGTCGACCTGATCGACACCGTGCGGGCCGCGATCACGCTGCCCATGACCGCCCTGGGCGGCGCGGGCAGCCTGCAGGACGTGAGCGAGCTGATTCGCCGCTTCGATATTATCGGCGCCGCCGCCGGCAGCCTGTTTGTTTTCAAGGGTACGTATCGCGCCGTCCTGATCAACTATCCCAACCGTCAAGACAAGGACGCGCTGGTCCTGAAAGCGGGCCAACGGAACGATAGCGCTATTTAACCCTCTCAGAGGTATGGAGTAACAAGTGAAACAAATTTTGCAAAGCCTGAAAACAGGCGCAACTACCGTGGCCGAGGTACCCTGCCCTGCTGTGGGCAAAGGCGCAGTCTTGATACGCTCATCGCGCACGCTGGTATCGGTCGGCACAGAACGCATGCTGGTCGAATTCGGCAAGGCGGGCTGGATCGAGAAGGCCCGCCAGCAGCCCGACAAGGTGCGCATGGTACTTGACAAGATCAAAACGGACGGCCTGGCACCGACCCTCGAAGCCGTATTCAACAAGCTCGATCAGCCGTTGCCGCTGGGTTATTGCAATGTCGGCACCGTGATGCAAACCGGACAGGGCGTCACAAGCATCTCGCTGGGCGACCGGGTCGTCTCGAACGGCAAGCACGCAGCTGTCGTCAGCGTACCGATGAATCTGTGCGCGACGATTCCGCCAGGCGTTTCCGACGAACAGGCCGCATTCACCGTGCTCGCGTCGATCGGCCTGCAAGGTATCCGCCTCACACAACCAACTCTCGGTGAGGCGGTCGTAGTGACAGGCCTGGGTTTGATCGGTCTGATGACAGTGCAGTTGCTGCGCGCACATGGCTGCCGCGTACTGGGCATAGATTACGATCCCGCCAAGCTGCAGTTAGCCAAACAATATGGTGCCGAGGTCGTCGATCTGAGCGCCGGCGAGGACCCCCTGGCCGCGGCCAATACGTTTTCGCGCGGACGCGGCGTCGACGCCGTACTCATTACTGCCTCGACGACCAGCAACGAACCGGTACATCAAGCGGCACTGATGTCGCGCAAGCGCGGACGCATCGTGCTGGTCGGTGTCGCGGGACTGGAACTGTCGCGCGCCGATTTCTACGAAAAGGAACTCAGTTTCCAGGTCTCCTGCTCCTATGGGCCGGGGCGCTATGACCCGAACTACGAGGAAAAGGGCCAGGACTATCCGGTAGGCCTGGTACGCTGGACAGAACAACGCAATTTCGAGGCCGTGCTCGACATGCTGGCCGATGGCAGGCTCAACGTTGACGCGCTGATCTCGCATCGCTTCACGATCGACCAGGCGGAAAGTGCATATGCCCTGTTGTCAGGCACGGCTCCGGCGCTCGGCATCTTGCTCGAATATCCATCCGACGAGGCCGTTCCCGACACGGTACTGCGCCAGCGTACGGTCGAACTGGCAGACGGAGGGGCTCGCGGGGCAGGCCTGGCCTTCATCGGATCGGGCAACTATGCTACCGCGGTCCTGATTCCCGCCTTCAAGAGCGCTGCGGCAACGCTGAAGACGGTCGTGTCGAACAATGGCGTCTCGGGTGTCCACGCGGGGCGAAAATTCGGCTTCCATGCCACCACGACCGATACCGATTCTGTCTTCGTCGATCCGCAGGTGCACGGCGTCGTCATCAGTACCCGCCATGATAGCCATGCCAAGCTCGTTTGCCAGGCACTCGCTGCCGGCAAGCATGTATTTGTGGAAAAACCCCTGGCCTTGCACGCGGAAGAACTGGAGCAGATCGATGTGGCCTATCGCGCCACGGCCCTGGCCGGCCATCCTGCCATGATCATGGTCGGTTTCAACCGCCGTTTCGCGCCACATGTTCAAAAGATCAAATCCTTGCTGAACAGCATGCACGAGCCGAAGACGTTCGTCATGACCGTCAATGCAGGCGCCATTCCGGCACAGCATTGGACCCAGGACAACGAGGTGGGCGGAGGCCGTATCGTTGGCGAAGGATGCCATTTCATCGATCTGCTACGTTTTCTGACCGGGTCACCGATTACCGAATACCGTGTACACAAGATGCAGGCAGCCACCGCTGACACGGTCGCCATACAGCTCGGTTTCGCGGACGGTTCGATCGGTACCATTCACTACCTGGCCAATGGCAGCAAGGCCTTCCCGAAAGAACGGCTCGAGATTTTCGCCAGCGGCCGAGTATTGCAGTTGGATAACTTCCGCAAACTGACGGCATTCGGATGGCCTGGTTTTTCCAAAATGAACCTTTGGCGACAGGACAAGGGACAAAAGCAGTGCGCGGCGGCGTTCGTCTCGGCAATGCAAGACAGCGGCAAATCCCCCATTCCCTACGACGAAGTCATGGAAGTGAGCCGGGTGACAATCGCGCTTGCCGCCGCTGCGCAATGCTGATCCAGCGCTGCGGAACAGGCGAAGGATTCGCCGCCTGCGTGCGGGTGCCCCGATGAACGGCGTGGCGCTCAAGTACTGGCACACCTTACGATACCTGAAACCCATTCAGTTCTATGGCCGGATCTGGTTCAAGTACAGGCCAGTCAGTGCCGACCTGCGTCCGGCACCACCACTGCGCTCACTGTCAGGCACATGGGTGCTGCCGGCGGCGCGCGCCTCCAGCCTGTCGGGGGAAGCGGTCTTTTGCTTCCTGAATGAAACACATGACCTGGATACGCTGCAGGGCTGGGACGATGCCGCGGTGGGCAAGCTGTGGCGCTACAACCTGCACTATTTCGACACGCTGCACAGCGGTGATGCAGCCACGCGCGCGGCGCAACATCACCGCTTGCTGGTGCGCTGGATGCGCGAAAATCCGCCTGGGCAGGGTAGTGGCTGGGAGCCTTACCCTACCTCGCTGCGGGTCATCAACTGGATCAAATGGGCATTGAACGGCACGCCTCTGTCGCAAGCCGAGCTTGACAGCCTGGCGACCCAGGTGCGCTGGTTATCGAAGCGCCTGGAGATCCACCTATTAGGCAACCACCTGTTTGCAAACGCAAAGGCATTGATTTTTGCCGGGCTCTTTTTTTCGGGACCCGAGGCAGCGCAATGGCTGGCAACGGGAATGCGCATACTTGCCAGCGAAATTCCCGAGCAGATCCTGCCCGATGGGGGCCAGTTCGAACGCAGTACGATGTACCATGCGCTCGCGCTCGAAGACATCCTCGACCTGGACAATGTGACGCAGGCGTTCGGCGCGGCTCTCGACGCACGTGCACGCGCGCTGGCTGGTGGCTGGCGCGCCCTGGCTGGTCCCATGCACGTCTGGCTGCTGGCAATGAGCCATCCTGACCGGCAGATCAGCTTCTTCAATGACGCCGCCTTCGATATTGCCGTGCCGACCCCGGAACTGGAAAAGTACGCGTCACGGCTTGGCCACGCCTGTATTTCTACCCTACCCGACGGCGTACATCACCTGGCCGACAGCGGCTACCTGCGCATCCAGCAAGACAAGGCAGTCGCCTTGCTCGATATAGGGCCAATTGGACCGGATTACCTGCCCGGCCATGCCCACGCCGATACCCTGTCATTCGAACTGTCCTTATTTGGGCAGCGCGTCTTCGTCAATTCCGGCACGTCGGAATATGGCCTTGAGGCTGAGCGCCTGCGCCAGCGCGGCACCAGCGCCCACAACACGGTCTGCGTCGACCGGCAGGATTCGTCCGAAGTGTGGAGCGGCTTTCGCGTGGCGCGCCGTGCCCGCCCCACAGCCTTGCAGATCAAGCCAGGCCAGGACACGACCTCGGTCTCTTGCGCGCATGACGGCTATCATCGTCTTCCCGGAAAAAACCTGCATACCCGCAGCTGGCGCATCTCGCCTGGTTCGCTCGAACTGAGCGACACGGTAAGCGGCACCTTCGGCCAGGCGGAAGCATACTTCCACTTGCATCCCGATGTCCGCGTCATGGATGGGAACTCGCAGCAGCAATGCCAGTTGCAGTTACCGGAAGGCCAACTGGTCGACTTTGGACTCACGGGAGGGACGCTCAAGATCGTGGAAAGCACCTGGCACCCGCGTTTCGGACAATCCAGGCCGACAAGCTGCCTGGTGTTGCGATTAACTGGAGCAACACTGACAAGCGCAATCCGCTGGCACCCTGCGACAGAAACGTAGGCAGCTCCCCCCGGCCCAGGCGGCGTTGCATCGGTAGCAAAACGATATCAGAAAAAAGGTGGCACGCCAGGGGAAACAGAAGTGGCGGCCATCGTTGCATGGTATGCTGCGAGTCCTTTTCTGACGCAAGCACGCCATTGGCCACATATGCCACATATATGGCTTGCGTTCATCGTATTTTTCAACAGCAGCGGTCAAACAGACATGCACGATGCGCATCATAAGTACCGCTCTGCCGCCGCATCGGCATGCAATAGATCTCCCGGCATGGCCAGTACTGATGAGATGCTATTGCAAATAGATACAAAACTTACGTTGGTTTAACAGAATAAATCATATTGCCGTCATAGAATACCGCAAGAATTTTATATTATAACAATGCAAAAAATACTGATTACTGGCGCCAATGGTTTTGTCGGTGCCGCGCTGTGCGCAGAACTGGCGCGGCGCCAACTCCCGTTTTCCGCGGCCGCGCGGACAAAACTGACACCATCCACATTCCCAATCGGTGATTTGAGCGCGACAACGAAATGGGCGGAAGCACTGGAATCTTGTTCCGTTGTCATTCATTTGGCAGCCCGGGTGCACGTCATGCAGGAAAGCGCCACGGATGCATTAGCTGCTTACCGGGAAATCAATGTTGCAGCAACAATGAACCTCGCGCGACAGGCCGCGCAACAGGGCGTCAAGCGATTTGTCTTCGTCAGCAGCGTAAAAGTGAACGGTGAGTCAACCGGGGCAAAGCCCTTCACTGCGTCAGACACCGCCGCGCCGCAAGACCCTTATGGCCAGTCCAAGCATGAAGCCGAATGTGCGCTGAGAGAATTTTCCCGACAAAGTGGCATGGAAGTCGTCATCGTCAGGCCGCCGCTGGTGTACGGGCCTGGCGTACGCGCCAATTTTCATCGCCTGATGCGGCTGGCCAAGACCGGTTTGCCGCTGCCATTGGGAGCCGTACATAACCGCCGCAGCATGGTGGCCCTGGACAATCTCGTTGACCTGCTCATACTCTGCAGTTCCCACCCCAGGGCGGCGGGTGAGACCTTCCTGGTTTCGGATGACTGCGATGTCAGCATCGGACAATTGCTCAAGATGCTATCGACGGCGATGGGCAAGCGCTCCTGGCTGCTTCCTGTGCCGGTGTCATGCCTGACATTCGCCGCCACATTGCTGGGCCAATCGATGCAGGCACGCCGCTTGCTGGAATCACTGCAGGTGGACATTTCACACACCAAGCAAACCCTGGGCTGGTTGCCGGCGGTGAGTCTGCCTGAAGCGGTGCACAAGACTGCCTCCGCTTTTCTATCCCTCCATTAACGGCTCCAACATGAAAAAGTTCTTCGATTTCACTCTGTCCCTGATCGCGCTCATCGTACTGCTGCCACCGATTATCCTGGTCGCGGTACTGGTCAAAGTGACGTCACCGGGGCCGGTGCTGTACTGGTCCGACCGGGTCGGACGGCATAATCGCATCTTCCGTATGCCCAAATTCCGTACAATGCGCACAGGTACCCCGGCCGTGGCGACGCATTTGCTAGCCGACCCAAAACAGTTCCTGACCCCGGCAGGTCCATTCCTGCGCAAATCGAGTCTCGACGAATTGCCTCAATTGTGGAGCATTCTCTGCGGCGACATGAGTTTCGTGGGGCCCCGCCCAGCCCTGTTTAACCAGCAAGACCTCATTGAACTACGCACACAGCATGGCGTCAGCACCATCCTGCCAGGCTTGACAGGCTTGGCCCAGGTCAGTGGACGTGATGAATTGGCAATACCGGACAAAGTAAAGCTTGACGCCGAATATATGCAGCGGCAGTCTCTTTTCTTCGACATAAAGATTATTCTCCTGACCTTCCTGAAGGTCGTGCGCAGAGACGGCGTAACGCACTAAGGTACTTGCCTCACCTGGATGTGCGCCTTGCTGCCATATTACTGAGCGGGGCAGCATGACAATACCCCTGCTTAACAACACCATCACGATACAATAGTGAAATGAAATCCTTTCTTGATATATCGCGTTTCCACAAGCAAATGATAGCGGCAACAGCGGATTTATTTCTTTTGCCGCTGACATTCTCCCTTGCCATTCTTTTGCGCTATGACGTCGTCGATTACAATCTATTTCGCCAATATTTATGGCTTATCTTGGCGACACCGCTGATTTCGATCCCCATTTTTATCCGCCTTGGTTTGTATCGCGCCGTCATACGCTTCATTGATCAAAAAATCGTTTACGTCATCTTATTGGGCGTGACGATTTCAGTGGCGCTGTTGGTCGCCATGGGAGCATTCCTGACGCATATGCAAGGCCTTTCCCGCGGTGTTTTCGGCATTTACTGGGTGAGTGCCATCACCTATGTAGTCGCAAGCAGGTTCCTGGCACGCGGCTTCCTGCTGCAGGCCAATGCAGAGCACAAGGCCGTCCGGGTTGCCATCTATGGCGCAGGCAAGGCAGGCACACAGCTGGCAACTGCCTTACGCGCCGGACATGAGTATCAGCCGTTGGCCTTTATCGACGATATGAAAGAACTCAGGGGCACGACCATGGCGGGGATCAAGGTATACGCGCCGTCCGACTTGGCCGAACTGATCGCCAAGCGCAATATCAGTGAAGTCCTGCTCGCCATGCCGTCCCTGACGCAAAGCCAGAAAAAACGCATTCTCGACAAACTCGAAGTATTCAAGGTGAAGATCAAGGTAACCCCGCCAGTCGAAAGCCTTGTCAGTGGCGAGCAGCGCCTGCAGGATGTCCGCGACATTGAAATCGAGGACTTGCTGGGCCGCGATCAGGTGGCGCCGGACCTGCACCTGGTTGCCAGCTGCATTACCGGCAAGTCGGTGATGGTGACTGGTGCTGGGGGCTCGATCGGTTCCGAACTGTGCCGCCAGATCATCCGCCTGCAACCCTCCAGGCTCATTCTGCTGGAAATGTCTGAATTTGCGCTGTATTCGATCAAGCAGGAACTGAAGGGACTCAAGCATACGCATGGCCTGGATCTCGAACTTCTGCCCTTCCTTGGCTCCGTGCTGGACACGGAAAAATGCACGATGATCATGCGCACCTTTACGGTGGAAACGGTTTACCACGCCGCTGCCTACAAGCACGTGCCACTGGTGGAATATAACCCGATTGAAGGCGTGCGCAACAACGTTTTTGGTACGATGAGCATCGCGCAGGCGGCGATGGATACGGGGGTCAAATGCTTTGTCCTGATTTCTACCGACAAGGCAGTGCGTCCGACAAATGTAATGGGCTCGACGAAACGCCTGGCTGAACTGATTTTGCAGGCTTTTGCACAAGAACGCGGCAAGACGCGCTTTTGCATGGTGCGCTTTGGCAATGTGCTGGGCTCTTCCGGCTCGGTCGTACCGCTGTTCCGCAAGCAAATCATGGCGGGAGGCCCCATCACCCTGACCCACCCGGAAATCACGCGCTATTTCATGACGATTCCCGAGGCGGCGCAACTGGTGCTGCAGGCCGGCGCCATGGGCGAAGGCGGCGACGTCTTTGTGCTCGATATGGGCGCCCCCGTAAAAATCATGGATCTGGCCGAACGCATGGTGCATCTGAGCGGGCTGGAAGTAAAGAGCAAGTCGGCCCCGGACGGCATCGAAATTGAACATGTCGGTCTGCGTCCAGGCGAGAAACTATACGAAGAACTGCTCATCGGCGACAATGTCGAAGGGACCGAGCATCCGCTGATCATGCGCGCGCAGGAATCCGAAATACCGCACGCGGAATTGCAACTACTGTTGCACGAACTCGATAATGCCTGCAAGCGCTTCGCCTATGAAGAGGTGCGGACGGTGCTGCTGAAGGCGGTGAAGGAATACACGCCGCAGTGCGGAATTGAAGATTTGATCTGGTCCGAAAAGAACAAGGCGCCGGCATTGCCCTAATTGCGCCGAAAGCCATGGAAGGGCATCCCGCCGCCCAAGGGTAAGAGCCGGCATGCCTTCCTTTGAACATACATCCATCTATACATAATTTGAGAAACCACATGAAAAAGCAGGAAGAGTTCACCCAACAAAATGCAGAACACGATGAAAATCTGATTTCCCTGACCGACCTGCTGAGCACGCTATGGCGTGCCCGCCGCCTTATTATCGGCGTGACTGTGGCCAGCATTGCGCTGGGTGTGGGTAGCACACTGTATTTAGCCAAATACAAGAGTGAGGGAGTTCTGCAATTTGGTGGCCCTATCCCCTTGCAAACAGAGAAAAGGGCCAAAGACGGCAAGGAAGGCCCTCCCGGCATCGTTCTGAGCGACTACAAGCGCTACTCGGCAGCATTTGGCAGCCGTGGTCGCTTCGATGATTTTGTGAACGCAGCCAAGCTCAACGACAGCCCGGGCATCAGCAAGTTGCGCGGCACCATCACCAGCGAAAAAGGATTGAACTCCATCATCGAGCCAATTTTCCCTTTCACAAAGCTCGATGCAAAAGAATTGATGGAGCAGCCGAAAGAGAATAGCAACAATGTGATCGGATTGCGCATCGACTACGACGCCAGTACGCCGGAAGAAGCGCAACGTACGGTCGCCCTACTGGGCCGCTACACCGTGGATACGATTGTTTACCTGATTTATACCGATGCGCTGCGCTTCAAGCATTTGGAAATTACCGCAAAAATCACCAAACTGGACAATGACATCATCGCCAGTAAACAGAAACTGGCCGAATACGGCCGGCGCATCAACGACCTCAGACACATAGTCGCCCGCTACCCGAAAGCCGATGCGCAGGCGGCATCTCAAGTTGTCACGGTGACGGATGAAAACTCACGTTATCTGTCGCCCGTGACGCAATTGATGACCACCGAAATCGAAGCCAGTACAACGGAAGAAGCCATTTACCAGGCGAAACGGGAACAGCAACAATATCTGCTATTGCGTGACTATTACGACCTCGCCAAGGCACAACTCGATGCCAACAAATCCGGCGAAGCTGTGCTACGCGCACTGGAAGCCAGCAAGGAACGCGCATTCAAGAGCAAGGACCTGAATGACGAACTCGTCAAAGAGGTGTACAACAAGATTACCGTCGACAATCAGAACTCGATCAATCTGTACCTGGAAAAAAGCCGCTTCATCGCCGGCCCGAGCTTGCCGGAAAACCGTACCACCCGCCTGTCCACAGCAGTGGTGGCAAGTGCCTTGCTTGGCTTCTTCCTCGCCTGCCTGATTGCGCTGTCGCTGCAATGGTGGTCGGTGAATCGCGCGCGATTTTCGGACTAGGAATACGTCTTCAGCGGGATTGTATTCATTGACTGAGAAACCGCCCAGTCCGGAATGCCGGACTGGTCAACAAACGCCGTCAATGATCCTCTGACGGCGTTCTGCCTGCCCATTTCCCCCTCCGCCATTCAGCAGCCTTGGTACGCAAAAAATCTAAAAACGCAGCATCGCATCGGCATCAGCATGGCCGGTGCGATGGCGCGCAAGTCGGTGCAGTCACCAGGGAAATCCATAGTAAATTTAGGGCTATGCCACCGCCAGGGTGGGAACCCTCCCAGCGTTGCACTCAAGACGGTTCTGGCGGGCGCATGCGCCCGGCGTCGAGTACCCAGCGCCATCCCGGCAATTGGGCAGCTAGCGTGCGGCCACGCCATGAAAGCGGTGTGGCGAGCGGCGCAGGCGACAGCGATACATATTGATGTGCTGTAGGTCGGCCGCGCCGCGCATGCGGATTGAAGGCACGGACGCAGGGCCCAGCGATAAAACGCCGCAGGACGATTCCGGCCTGCCTGCTGGCGGCCGCTCAAACATGCACACTAACGGTCGAGGACTAGAAACCGAGCGGCAGCATCCTCGCGAGATAGGTGGCGTTAACACGGCCATCGAGCACAGCTTGTCGCCGCCACACCGTCCATCACCCAACGGTATGGTCAGCGGTTCAAAGGCTGCGTCGGTGAATTGATCCGGCAAACCCGCTCCGCCAGCAGCGCCGGGCTGGCGCCCACGCAATACAGCTACCTGACGCCGTACAAGCAGCATTTCCACGGATGGATAATGATGTGAAAGCGCAGGCTCAAGCAATCAGGCGATGGAAACCGTGGACGTCGCTGTTACCTGGAAAACGGGGTTATGATCAAATGAAGTTGACCACCTAGCCTATCAGATCCCAGGACAATGGCGTGCCGCGTGGCACATCGCTGGTCACACACTTGCCCAAGAAAACGTCCATGAATTTGGTCGGCAGGCCAAGGCCGGGACGGATTGCGCGCAAGTTTTCTCGCGTCAACACCTCACCTGCCTTAACATCCTGCGAAACATACAGGGAGCGGCGATACTGCAGGGACTTCATCTCTGCCGCGGTCGGACCATAAGCGACATTTCCCAGCGCTTGCCAGGCACGCTCGGTTTCCACCACCAGCTGCGCCATTTCAGCAGGTTCCATCGAGAACGTGCTGTCGACGCCGCCATCAGCACGGCTCAGCGTAAAGTGTTTTTCCACTACGCTGGCGCCCAGCGCCACGCTAGCTACCGAGACACCCACACCCATGGTGTGATCGGAGAGACCCACTTCACAGCCAAACAGTTCACGCAGGTGGGGAATCGTCAGGATATTTGTATTGGCGGCAGTGGCCGGATAAGTACTGGTACACTTGAGCAGGATCAAGTCGCGGCAGCCGGCCTCGCGCGCCGCGCGCACAGTTTCGTCGAGCTCAGCGACCGTCGCCATGCCGGTGGAAATAATCACCGGCTTGCCAGTGGCCGCCACACGGCGTATCAACGGCAAATCAGTGTTTTCAAACGATGCAATCTTGTAGCAATCCATTTCCAGGCTTTCCAGGAAATCGACCGCGGTATCATCAAACGGTGTGCTGAACGGAATCATGCCCAGTTCCCGCGCGCGCTTGAAGATAGGCGCGTGCCATTCCCAGGGCGTGTACGCTTCGCCATACAGCTTGTACAACGACGTGCCGGCCCACAAACTATTCGGATCGCTGATGTGGAATTCCCGCTCGTTGATATCCAAGGTCATGGTATCGGGCGTATAAGTCTGTATCTTCAAACCATGGGCACCGGTTCTGGCAGCAGCTTCGACGATTTCGAGTGCACGTTCCAGCGACTGATTATGGTTACCCGACATTTCGGCAATAACGAATGGAGGGTGACCTAAGCCAATATTTCTATCTTTAATTTTCATAGTTATCACCGAAAACAGCGGTTGAAGAGAGCATCTTTACTAGCAGCCCATTCCGTATCGAACAGGGCAAGCGCCACGACATCCTGAAATGATTCAGATTTTTTCGTATGCTGCTTGAAAAAACCTTCTTGCTGGAAGCTAAATTTTTTATGTAAATTGATTACCGATTCATTGAAGGAAAATACCTCGCAACACAGCTTCCTGAACTTTAAAACGTCAAAAGCTTGCACTAATGCAAAATATTCCATTGCAGAACCAGAACCCTTGGGAACATCTGTCTCGCCAAGATAAAATGCCCAATCAGATCGACGATCGGAAATATTCACCTTGGTAAAAGAAACAAAACCAACTGGCCTTGCTTTATACTCAAAAACAAAGTAATGATTAACAGTATCAAGCAATGCCTTTTCAAACCATTTATTGTGTTCCAGTTCACCAATAATATGGTCCGTATACATATTTTCCCGGATATTATCCTTATTGCGCCATGTGCGCAATAATTCACAATCAGCGGCCCTGATTTTTCTTAAATTATAGTCGGAAAAAGATGGCATATTTTTTAACAAAGAGTGGTAAAGATGGTTTCCTGAATTCTTTTGGCGCCGTGACCGACCAAGGAATTGCTGATTTCCGACATACTCAAGAGTATATCTTTTTCATCAATGCATTCGTTCAAGGCTTCATGAATTTGATGGCTGGATATTTTTCCAGATTCTCCAATTATTTTCAACGCACCGATGTTTTCCAGATCTCGAGCGGCAATTTCTTGGTTTTTTGCCAGAATAATAATCAGGCTCGGTAAAGCCAGGTAACCGCGCTCCCACAAAGTGGAACCGCCGGCACCGATCGCCAGATCAGCAGCAAGCATCAATTCTGCAATATTATCTATCTGGCAGTGATATTGATAGTTTTCATCTTCTTCACACAGTGCCTGAATTCCGGAACGATGTGGATTACTGGCACCAACGACCACGTCCACCTTGAGGTACGTACGTTTCAGCATACGCAGGGCGTGAATGACCTTGCTTGTTTCATTGGCAGGATCTGCCCCGCCCAAAAAAACAAGAATTCGCCGTACAGTGCCATCACGCAGCCTGAAATGATTACGCGCCCGTATAAATTCAGGACGCAATAAAGCATAGCCAGGACCCAGCAGTTTCATAGATGATGCGGGTACCAGATCATCATAGCGTGATTGCATATCGCGATAATAATTTTGGTCCAGCAATATATCACACTCATGCTGGCGGTCAGCAAGATCATCCACCACCATCATTTTTCTGGCAAATCTGGAAATCTGCCGCTCCCATTGCGACTCAAGAGCGTAATGATCAACAATCATGCAGTCGAATACAGGGTATTGCGACAACACGCCATTGACCTCGGCAATCTCCTGTTCCAATGACACACCCAGCCAATGTAAATGATGGGGATAATCGCCACCTTCGCCATTGCTAACGACGGGAGAGGCCAATCGAATTACATCATGTTTTTTTGACAGCAACCAGTCAATATAATTACCAGGGAGATCTCGGCAAACAAAAGTTACGGTGGCGCCATTAGCCCTGAGTTCATCAGCAAGCGTGGCGCACCGCATGACATGCCCACTCCCCATTTGCACAGAAGCATCTGTGCGAATGACGATAGATTTGTTCATCGTACCTTGAACAGCGGCTCAAGTGGCTTGCAACGCAACATTCCTTCCAGCGTGCCATCCTTTACTGCGCGAACCAGCATAGGAACGACCTCTTCATATGCAGTGAAAAGTTGCTGCAGATCGCTGTCGCTGTGGCTATAGTTGACATTGTGTGAACCAAATGTCAATATTCCACGCGCCAACATTTCTTGCATGAACAAGGTCTTGATGTGCCATTGCGTATAAGGGGCCGCATCCTTGATCAGCACGAAACTCCAGGTCGGATGCCCTGCAACGCTCATGATATGCTGCGCTTCATTGGCAATGATGATGGCATTGAGGCGATCAATAATCTTCTGCCCCTGCTTCTGGATCGTCGCCACGACTGGTTCACGCTGCAGTTTTTCCAGTGTGGCCAGGGCGGCCGCCAGGGACAGCGTTTCGCCGCCGAAGGTGAATGAGAAGAAGACTTCTTCCATCAGCTTCATCACGTCTGCACGGCCTGCAACGGCCGATACTGGGTAGCCGTTCGCCAAGCCCTTGCCGAACGTTGCCAGATCGGGAGTGACGCCAAACAGCTCTTGCGCGCCACCATTGGCATAACGGAAGCCGGTGATGGTTTCATCGAAAATGAGCAAGGCACCATGTTTGTGGGCCAGCTCCTTGACGGAAGCCAGGAAGCCTTCCTTCGGCTCATACACGTTCATCGGCTCGAGGATCACGGCCGAAATCTGCTCAGGGAAGTCGGCAAACAACTTTTCCAGCGACGCCAGGTCGTTATAGACAAAAGAGTGCGTCAGTTCGCGCGTCGCTACTGGAACGCCGCGGTTACGCGCGGTCGAACCAATGTACCAGTCCTGCCAGCCGTGGTAGCCGCATACGGCGACATGTTCGCGGTTGGTATACGCACGCGCCAGGCGGATCGCACCGGCAGTGGCATCGGAACCATTCTTGCCGAAACGGACCATCTCGGCGCAAGGAACGATTTCGCAGATTTTTTCCGCAACCTGCATTTCAATCTGATGTGGCAGGCTGAAGATCACGCCCTCATCCAGTTGCGCCTTTACCGCGTTGGTTACGTCTTCGTCGTTGTAACCGAGCGTGATCGACGCCAAGCTACTGATGAAGTCAATATATTCATTGCCATCCACATCCCACACATGGCTCCCCTTGCCACGCTGAATGAAATACGGCGAAACACCCAGTGGAAACTGGGTTTTGCTCTTGCTGAAAGTCTGCGAGCCCAGCGGTATCGTTTTAAGGGCGCGTTCCAATAACTCTTCAGAGCGTTGATAGCGTGTAGACATATTAGTTCTCTATGGTGTGGGGGAAGTCGGTACGATATCGGCATCGAGAGATTTCTGATATCCCTCGTTACGGACATGCATGGTGTTCCAATTTGCTAGTTCAGGGCGCTGCTCCAGAAGCGACAGGACGTCCTGCATGGAAAAGCGTTGATTTTCCCTGTACAGTGCCTCATAAATCATGGAGACCAGTTCAAAATCTTTTGGTTCATCCACCGTCCAGCGCAAGTGCGACAAATCCGTGGCGTTCCGGTACACGCCTACCTTGTAACGCTCAGTTTGCTGGTGAATAAATGGCGTGACATGCTCGCGCTGCGATGGCAGACGTGCCTCGCGCCACGCCTCCTCCAGGCAAGCAGCACGGAAAATTTCCACATCGAGTCCATCCGGATACGTGGCCACGACGCTATTGCTGACGTAGTCGTAATCACCGGCCAGATAAAACGCGATAACATCATCGATCAGCGCCGGGTCGGTCAGCGGACAATCGGCCGTCAGGCGCACGATATGCTCAGGAGCAAACATTTGCGCCGCTTGATGAAAACGCTCGAGCACATCATTCAACTCTCCCCTGAAGCAGGGAATGCCGTTGGCCAGGCACAACGCCTCAATGGCATCATCCGAGGTTTCACGGCTGGTTGCGACCAGCAGTTGATCGATCTGGCGTACATCACGCAAGCGTTCGATCTGACGCAGCAGCATCGGCTCACCCAGCAATGGCTTCAGTACCTTGCCTGGCAACCGTGACGAGGAAACACGAGCTTGCAATATTGCCAATATCATGATTTCCCCTTTGCCTGCTGCCACAAGGCAGGATTGACGATCATTTCATCGTTGATTGCAAAAACGTCATAGCCCGCAAGCGCCGCACCTGCGGCCACATGTCCGGCTGCCGCGCATATTTCTTGCAATTGCGCGCTGGAATTAACGCCACAAACCACTCGGTCGATTTCTTCCAGGCCCGTCACAAAGCCCAGCGCAGCTTGCAGCGGCGTCAAACCTTGTCCGGCAATAAAGCGGTGATAGCTGGCCAGGTGTTCTCGCACGCCATCAAAATGGGCCGGCAAGTCCTTGGGAGCCATCAACAGCAAGCCTTGCAAGAAAACGGAACGGGCATGTATTTCGACACCAGCCTGTTTCAATTTGCGCAAATGGCCACTGTGCAGCAGGCGCTGGTCCAGCACATTGACGGGCAGTTGAATGAGATCGATCGGGAAACGCTCCAGGACGGCATCGATTTGCTGTCCGGTGTACACGGAAACGCCAATCTTGCTGACAAGACCGCGCTGCTTCAACAGCGCCATGCGCGCCATCAGCATTTCGCCACCCGGCAACAATAAATCGTCGACACGATGGATCAGCAGGCCATATACGGCGGGGACTTGCAGCTTGCACAACGAGGCGTGCAAGCTGTCTTCCAGTTGCTGCGCCTGCGCCGCCCCCATGTCCGCACCGGCAAACTGCGGCGTCTTGGTGACGATATCGAAAGGCGCCGCAGGCAACATCGTGCGTCCGAGTACGGCCTCGCTGTCGCCATACAATGCCGCTGTGTCGATCAGCCTCAATTGCAGCTGGGTCGCAGCAGCCAGAATGGCCGCCACTTGCGCTTCGCTTACCTTGCCCGCCGTATTGGCGATACCATAATCGAGCCCAAACTGTACCGCGCCCAATCCTATTTTCATTTCAGAGCTTTCCGCAAGGCCTCGATAACGAGGTCTTGCTGCTCTTCCGTGAGGGTGGCATACATGGGCAGGCTGATGGCTTGCGCATAATAAAGCTCCGATTCCGGGAAATCCCCAGGCTTGAAGCCTTTTGCCTGATAGTAAGGCTGGGTATGCACGGGAATGTAATGCAGATTGACCCCGATCGATTGTGCGCGCAGGGTGTCAAAGATGGCGCGGTGTGTCTGCGTCAAGCACTCCGTCCGCAGGCGAATGACATACAGGTGCAAGCCAGAATAGCCATCCGGATGCTGCCAAGGCGTAATGACAGGCAACTCAGCCAGCAAGGCATCATAGCGACGTGCCATGACATGGCGATATGCCACGAAATCATCGAGGCGCACCATCTGGCTCAAGCCAAGTGCCGCCTGCATATCCGTCATGCGATAGTTGTAGCCGAGCGTGACCTGCTGGTAATACCAGGCACCATCAGGCGCATGCGTCATCTGCTCAGGATCGCGCGTAATGCCATGGCTGCGCAGCTGCTGCATACTGGTCGCCAGTTGCGCGCTTTGAGTCGTGGCCATGCCGCCTTCGGCGCTGGTGATGATTTTTACAGGGTGGAAGCTGAAGACAGCAATATCGCTGTAGCGGCAATTGCCGATAGGCTCACCGCGGTACTTGCCGCCGATGGCATGCGAAGCATCTTCGATAATCTTGAAGCCATATTCCTGGCCCAAGGCGTGGATGGCCACCATATCGCAAGGCTGTCCCGTCAAATGCACGGGGATGACCACCTTCGGCAAGCGCCCAGCCAGCTTCGCCTGCGCCAACTTGTGCGCCAGCGCTTCGACACTCATATTGTAGGTACGCGCATCGATGTCGACAAAGTCGATATCGGCGCCACAATACAAGGCGCAATTGGCACTGGCAACGAAGGTGTTCGGACTAGTCCATACCAGATCCCCCGGGCCGACACCCAGTGCCATGCACGCGATATGCAAGGCACTGGTCGCACTGTTGACCGCCACCGCGTAGGACACATCGCAATACGCCGCTACCGCTTGTTCAAACGCCGGCACTGCCGGCCCCTGCGTCAGGAAGTCGGAGCGCAAGACATCGACTACAGCCTGAATGTCGGCCTCGGAGATATCTTGTCGGCCGTAAGGAATCATTGTCATGTTTTACGCAGTGTGAGTAGGATCGACGTGAGCTTGGATTAACTCGCGCAATTGTTCTTTGGTCAGGAAATCGGTGTTGCTGCCGCTGTCGTAACAGAAACCCGGCGGCACCAGTTTGGCCCCCATCTTATCGCAATACTCTTGCGTCGAATACTTGGCGCCCATCGGCAAGATAGCGTAGTAGCGACCCATGTCAACGGTATTGAAACTATCGCTGGAGGTAATCATTTCTTCGTGAATCTTTTCGCCTGGACGTACGCCAACGACAGGGAAGCTGCATTCCGGACCGATTGCTTCTGCCACATCGGTGATGCGGTAGGAAGGGATCTTAGGCACCAGCACTTCGCCCCCCCATGCATTTTCCAGCGACCACAGAACCATGTCCACGCCCTCTTGCAAGCTGATGTTGAAACGGGTCATGGCCGTATCGGTAATCGGCAAGACGCCCGTCGCGCGACGCTCAAGGAAGAAGGGGATCACGGAGCCGCGGCTGCCCATGACGTTACCGTAACGGACCACGCTGAAACGCAGGTCGCGATGGCCAACGATATTGTTGGCGGCCACGAACAATTTGTCCGAGCACAGCTTGGTGGCGCCGTACAGATTGATCGGCGCTGCAGCTTTGTCGGTAGACAGGGCCACCACACGCTGCACCTTGGTATCGAGGCAAGCCTCGATCAGATTTTGCGCACCCAGCACATTGGTCTTGATGCATTCGAAGGGATTGTATTCTGCGGCTGGAACTTGCTTCAGCGCAGCGGCATGAATCACGATATCAATGCCTTCGAGTGCACGGCGCAAACGGGCTTCGTCGCGGATGTCGCCAATGAAATAGCGGATGCCAGCGTACTTCTCATCCGAAAACTCATGCGCCATTTCGAACTGCTTCAATTCATCGCGAGAAAATACCACGAGGCGCTTGATGGTCGGATAGCGCTCCAATACGGTTTTTACAAAGGCCTTGCCGAACGAACCCGTTCCGCCGGTAATGAGAATAGACTTATCTGAGAGCATTTTTATATTGTTAATTAAATGAAAATAACGAGTTAAGTAAACGCAACATGCTTCGACAGGTGCCAATACTTTAATAAGCCGGCACCATATCCACCAGAGCGACCCGATAGCACATTGTGCTCACCAAGAGGAAGAGAGGGTAAAGATGGGCCGAGACTCAGCCGGACATGCAACCACCCTAGCCTGGTTAGGGCAACAATTTAACATGCCTAGGTGGCATGCCTCAAAGATGTTAACCGTACAAGTTCAAGGTAATTCAGAACCCCATCAGAACAGCCAGTCACTTCTGACAATCAACTAGCCAGCATATTATTGCGCGATCAATGATGGCGAAAAATCAAGGGGGAGTTGAAATGCGCAGAATGATGTCAATGAAAAATATTTTTGTTTGCTTTTTAAAAAGTCACCCTATTTTAACATTATTAGCTTGCTAAAAATACGAAATACTCTTCAAAAAAACACCCACCTCACGCGCCAAGCATGGCCGCATTTCTTTGCAAGCAACACATCCAAAAATCATCCCAGCATTCCCTGCGATGTGCGGACACTCCCGCGATGCACGCCACGATGTTGCACATTAAGCAAACGCAACATGCCCATTACCCGGGCCCTGCATGCCCGCACCACAGGCGGCATAGCAGCCAGGCTAGTCCATCAAACCGTGCCGCAAGGCTGCACATCCTCGACAACACAAAATACTCCGACACGTCAAGCAGCGACTTCTAATGCCTGCATGATATATGTGCAGCGCCTCTTACCGAAGCATATTTTATGGTTTTACACCTTGTCACAATTGCGCATAAGTGTGGACGATATCAGTATCTATAATACTGACCCTGGCTGCCAATTTGTCGCATATTGCCGTCGACAAGCCTGGCCGTCCAAACCGCCGCACCGACAGCCAGGCAGACAAGCAGGGTCGCAATGCACTGCGCTCCAGAAGAGAATTCCCTACGCGACTCCAGCAGCCCCTGCATACGCCCGGTTATGCGGAGGCCGATTATGAAATTAATAATTTCCGTGCGTTACCACACAACAATGTCGACACGCCCGCGCTCGCCGGCCTGCGATCCCGTCATTGCCCGGCAACGCAATCATCACGGCTACGCCCCGCCACACCAATAGCATACGATTGCCCCCCCGTTCAGCCAGCAAGACGCTGCGGGGGAAAAGCCGGCGGCGGCTCCCCGGCACGGCACCGCCCCAGGCATCAGATGCTGGTAAACGTTACTGCTTCAGCAACCCACCCAGCAAAGCCGCCACCTTCTGCTTTGGCTTGGCCGCCACCGGCGCCATGCTGCTGGCAGCCGGCGCCGCAGCCTTGGCAGGCTCATACGGCTTGAGGAACCACGGATCGGTCTTTTCGCGGCGGGCGCCGGGGCCAAAGGCAGGACGGGCACTCCGTTCGGCCGGCCGGCTGTCGCGGCTCTCACTGCCATGACGGCTATCGGCCGGACGCGCAAGGCGTCCCTCGCCGCCTTCGCTGCGGCGCGGCGGACGGCGTTCGCCATCGCTGCCGCGCGCAGGGGCGGGCGAGAAACCGGCCAGCTCACCGCGCTTGATGCTTTGCTTGATCAGTTTTTCGATATCCGTCAGCAGGCGCTCATCCTTGTCCGAATAGATCGAAATGGCGTCGCCCGAGGCGCCAGCACGTCCCGTACGGCCGATGCGGTGCACATAATCTTCAGCGTTGTAAGGCAAGTCGAAGTTGATGACACAAGGCAGATCGGAAATATCGAGGCCGCGCGCGGCCACATCGGTAGCGACCAGCACGTCGATTTCGCCCTTCTTGAACGCTTCCAGCGCCGCCATGCGCTCCTGCTGGCTCTTGTCACCGTGAATCGCCGTGGCGCTCATGCCTTCCTGCTCCAGCACGCGGGCCAGGCGCGAGGCGCCGATCTTGGTGTTCGAAAACACGATGACCTGCTTCAAGTCGCGCTGGCGCAACAGATGGGCCACCAGCGCATGCTTCTGGTCTTCCGGCACCTTGTAGACCACTTGCGTGACCTTGTCGGCCGTCTGGTTGCTGCGCGCCACTTCGATCGTCAGCGGATCGTTGAGGAAGGTCGCGGCCAGCTTCTTGATTTCCGGCGAGAACGTGGCCGAGAACATCAGGTTCTGGCGTTGTTTTGGCAGCAAGTTGATGATGCGTTGCAAGTCAGGCAAGAAACCCATGTCCAGCATGCGGTCTGCCTCATCCATGACCAGCATCTGCACCTGGCTCAGGCTGATGTTCTTTTGCTCGATATGGTCAAGCAGGCGACCCGGCGTGGCGATGACGATTTCCACGCCACCGCGCAGGATGACGGTTTGCGGCTTCATGTCCATGCCGCCGAAGACGACGGTCGAGCGCAGCGGCGTGTGCTTGGCGTAAGCCTTGACGTTTTCCGCCACCTGCACCGCCAGTTCGCGGGTCGGCGTCAGGATCAGCGCGCGCACCGGATGACGCGCGGGCGACATGCTGCTGCTGGCATGGGCCAGCAGCAGCTGGATGATCGGCAGCGAAAAGCCGGCCGTCTTGCCCGTACCCGTCTGCGCGGCGCCCATCACGTCGCGGCCCTGCAGGACCACGGGGATCGCCTGTTCCTGGATCGGTGTCGGATGGGTGTAGCCCTGCTCGGTCAGCGCGCGCAGGATCTCCGGGGCCAGGCCAAAATCGGCAAAACTCACGGTAGGGGCAGCAATGGGGGCAGGAGGTGCTACAGGTGCCGTCGTGGCGGCAGGCGCCGCGTCATTGGCGATCGCCGGGCTGGGCGTAGGAGTCGATTCGGTTTCAGACATAAATTTTCTGGTGTGCCTCCGCACTGCGGAAGCCATGCTTTCTCAATAAACAACATTTCGGGGCACGGGCAGCTCCGTCTTGCAAGCCATGGATCATTGTACTTGCGGCACCTCCATGCTCCGGGACATGCTGTAGGGCGAGTGCGGGAGCGTCGGGGAAGTGTGCTGCGATGGCGGCGGAGGTTGCGCCGGCGGAACATCGCGCGCAGAAGATACAATATCAGTGCTGTAAACGATACCCTAATTCAGCGCAACTGTACACGGAAACCGTGATTTTTGAGCAAAAAACGTTCCAGCAACCACCCGCCTGAATACCGTATCATGTGGCCCTGACGCCCCTTGCAGCCCACTTCCACCACCATGTCCACCGCTCCCCCTCCCCACGATCCCCAGCCGCAACCGCCCATCAAGCCAGGCAATGACGAGTGCTGCCATAGCGGCTGCACCTTTTGCGTGCTGGAGATGTACCAGGAAGACCTGGCCGCCTACGAAGACGCGCTGCGTGCATGGCAACAGCGCCAGGCCAACGCCGCTGCCGCAGCGCCCGCCAAAGCCGTCAGCAAGCGCCGCAAGCCGGCCCTGCCTTAAAAGGCTTCCCACTCATCGGCCGGCGCGCTGCGCGTCGCGGCAGCCAGTTGTCGTGGCGCCGCTGTCGTCCGCGCCGGCACTGCCACGACGGCCGGCTTCGAGGCTGGCCGTGGCGCGTGTACGACGGCGCTGGCGGCATCGAGCTTGAAGATGCTGACCACCTCGCTCAAGCTGGCGGCCTGCTCCTGCATCGACTCGGCCGCCGCGGCCGCCTCTTCCACCAGCGCCGCATTTTGCTGCGTGACCTGGTCCATCTGGGCGATCGCCTGATTCACTTGCTCGATACCGGCGCTCTGCTCGTTGCTGGCGGCCGTGATCTCGCTCATGATGTCCGTCACGCGCGTGATGCTGGCGACGATGTCGTCCATCGTGCGGCCCGCCTGATCCACCAGTTTCGAACCCGCCTCGACCTTCTCGACGGAATCGCCGATGAGGACCTTGATATCCTTGGCCGCCGCGGCCGAACGCTGCGCCAGGTTGCGCACTTCCGTCGCCACCACGGCAAAGCCGCGCCCTTGCTCGCCCGCGCGTGCCGCCTCGACAGCCGCATTCAGCGCCAGGATATTGGTCTGGAAGGCGATGCCGTCGATGACGGCGATGATGTCGACGATCTTGCGCGAGGACGCATTGATCGACGCCATCGTGCCCACCACTTCGCCCACTACCTTGCCGCCCTCGATGGCGATGCTCGACGACGTCAGCGCCATGGTGTTGGCCTGGCGCGCATTGTCCGCGTTCTGCTTTACGGTCGAGGTCAGTTCTTCCATCGACGAAGCCGTCTCTTCCAGCGAGCTGGCCTGCTCTTCCGTGCGCGACGACAGGTCCTGGTTGCCGGCCGCGATCTGGCTCGACGCCGTGGCGATGGTGTCCGTGCCGCTGCGCACCTGCCCCACCAGGTTTTGCAGGCTGGCATTCATCTCTTTCAGGGCCAGCATCAGCTGCCCCGTTTCATCTAACGATTGCACAACAATGTGCGCCGTCAAGTCACCGGCCGCCACCTGGCGCGCCACGCCGACCGCCGCGATCAGCGGACGCGACACGCTGCGCGCCACCCACAGCGCCAGCAGCATGCCGACGGCCACAATGCCCACCACCAGGCCGATCAGGCTGGCGCGCGAGGCCGCATAGGTTGCATCGGCGCTGGCGCTCGAGCGCACGCCGCCGTCGGAATTGATGCTCACCAGCTTATCCAGGACCACCATCATGTCGGTCATGACCTTGGCCGATGGCCCCACGGCCAAGGCGCGCGCCTCTTCCTTTTTCATCTCGCGCGACAGGCTCAGCATGGTCGCATGCAGGCGCATGAATTCATCGTTAAGCGCCAGGAAGCGCTCGAAGACTTCCAGCTCGCCCGGTTCGGAAATCAGTGCGCGGTACTTGTCGCCGTCCGCCTTCAGCTTGGCTTGCGTTTCCGTCATGCGCGTTTCATTCTGCGCCATGTCGGCGTCTTGCGCGGCCAGCATGTGCGCCAGTTCCCAGCGGCGGAAATCGCTGACATCGCTGCGCATGGACATGGCCGCCAGCACGCTGGGCATCCAGTTGGCGGACAGGTCGGTCGATGCGGTATTGATGCGCGCCATGGAAAAAATCGCCGACACGCCCAGTGCCGCCGTCAATAACAGCACGGCGCCAAACGACAAGATCAACTTGGTGGCAATTTTCAGATCAAGAAACCATTTCATGCGTTGCTTCCTTCATTAAGTCAAACAGGGGCGAGGCCGGCGCGCGCGATCAACGGCGCGACGAAAGCACGGTAAGGACACGATGCGGCCACAGGGCGCGAAGCAAGACAGGCATCGCAGGATGGTGGCAGGGCAGGCAGCGCGAAGCAACAGCGCACACCGCAACATCCCCGGCACACAAGAGCAGTTCATACCGAGACACAAGTCAAATTTCCGCAACGCAACATTTTATCACCGCGGCTCAGGGGCGCAGGATGGTTTGACCGCTTCACGCAGGCAAAGTTCGCTTTATGCCGGCTTCATGTCGCATTTTTGCCAAACCACTGTTATTTACCGGCGGGGATAAGAAAAAGCCGGCGTAGGAGTCGGATGACACGAGGCAATGTTCCTAGCCTACATAAGCGCGTCGGCTCATCCGATGCCAGCGAACGCCCCCTCGTCTTATAGTGGATACAACATTCAGCACAACGCTAGCAAGCCGGAAGCGCAGCGCCATCCAACAAAATCAGAAGACGAGGCCATATCATGTACAAAGCTTATAGCAACCTGACCCCAGCCACGAATCACCACGCCGCCACCCAGCATGACTGGCAAGCAGCCCCGGCAAAAACGCCCGCCGCGCCGATGATCAGCATCACCGGTGCGCAACAGAACGAATTGCTGCGCGCCTTGTCGCGCGCCGATCTGGAGCGCCTGTTTTGCCAGCTTGAACTGGTCGCCCTGCCTGCCGGGAAACACCTGTTCGATTGCGGCGGCAAGATCGAGTACACCTACTTCCCCACCAACGCCATCGTTTCCCTGCTGTATGTGATGGAAGACGGCGCCACCACCGAGATCGCCGTCATCGGCCGCGAAGGCGTCGCTGGCGTGGTGCTGTACGAAGCCGAGCGCGCCACCTGCACGGCCATCGTGCAAAGCGCCGGCTACGGCTATCGCCTGAAAACGGCCTTCCTGCGCGAAGTGTTCAACGAAGGCGGTGCGCTGGCGCAATTGCTGATGCGCTACACCAGCGCCATGTTTGCGCAAATGGCACAGAACGTGGTCGGCGGCCGCCATTGCAGCATCGAACAAAAGCTGTGCCGCTGGCTGCTGGACCGCCTCGACCGTTCGCTGTCGAACGAGCTGAAAGTGACCCAGGACACCATGGCCAACATGCTGGGCGTGCGCCGCGAAAGCGTCACCGTCACGGCGCGCAAGTTGCAGGACGAAGGCTTGATCCAGTACCGCCGCGGCACGGTGGAAGTACTGGACCGTGAAGGCCTGGAAGCGGCAGCGGGCAATTGCTACAAGGCAGCACGTGCCGGCTTCGAACAGTTCCGCAGCGGCATCAGTGCCCACAATTAAACAGCGATCACAAGCTGGCGGAGCCGTGTTGCGGCAGGAAAGCAACACCTTGCCCTGCCAGCCTCCGCTTCATCTTGCCATACGTCATTCCAGGCTCTATCATCCTCGAAGAAATTTCCCTGTGGAAACTTTAGTTCCCACATGGAATATTTATCGCGTAGTTAGATTAACGACTGGAGTCCGTAAGCATGAAACAGCAACACCTGATCGCCACCTTGCTGGCTGGCATGTTCTGCGCAAGCCAAGCCCAGGCAGAAATGGCCATCTCGGCCGACGTGGGCACCACGGGCGTGGGCGCACACCTGAGCGTGCCACTGCAATCGAACCTGAATGCCCGTTTCGGCGTCGGCTTCCTGAACTACTCCTACGACTCCAGCACCGACGACGTCGACTACAAGCTGAAGCTCAAGCTGCGCACCTTCGACGCCCTGCTCGATTACTTCCCCATGGACGGCGCCTTCCGCGTGAGCGCTGGTGTCGTGTACAACGGCAATAAGATCGATGCCAAAGGCAAGCCGAACAAAACCGGCAGCTACACGCTCAATGGCAACACCTACACGGCAGCCAGCGCAGGCCAGCTGGACGGCACCATCGACTTCCGCAAGGTCGCTCCCTACATCGGCATCGGCTGGGGCAACCCGGTAAAAGAAGCCGGCTGGGGCATTTCCAGCGATATAGGCGTGCTGTTCCAGGGTTCACCAAGCACCTCGCTGCGCAATACCGGCTGCGACCCGCTCGTATGCGCCGCCCTGAAAACGGACGTTGCCGCTGAAAACGAAAAACTGGCCGACAAGGTCAAGGATTTCAAGGCTTACCCGGTGCTGCGCATCAGCGCCACCTACCGCTTCTAAGCCCGGCGCGAACGCGCCAGGCCATGCCCCCCCAAGCACGCTGCGGCGTGCTTTTTTCATGTCCGCCAGCCATTTAAAACGTGCGGCACGGAAATAATCCCTGTGATTCAATGTGCACTGCAACATACTTTGACCAACCTCAAGGAGTATGCGATGGGCGGCACATTACGCGCGCAATTGATCGGCACCTGGCAACTGCAGTCCTACACGGAAACTGCGGTGGGAGAATCGCACGCCTCCTACCCGATGGGCGAGGATGCGCAAGGCACCATCTTGTATGCACCGGACGGCTACATGGCCGCGCAGCTGATGCGCCGGGGCCGCAAGCCATTTCCGGGTGGCGATCTCTACCAGGCCAGCGCCGACGAGTTCCGCGATGCAGCGAGCGCTTACCTCAGCTATTCCGGCCCCTACCACGTCGATGAACAACTAGGCTTGCTCAGCCACTGCGTGGAGCTGTCGCTGTTCCCCAACTGGATAGGCCAGGTGCAACAGCGCGTAGCCCGCCTCGATGGTGATATCTTGCACCTGAGCACCTACACACCGATGCTGGCACGCGGACGCGAAGTGATCGCCCACCTGCGCTGGAAACGCGCCGTGGCACCCGCCGAATACGCTTAATCCGCGACGACGCCGTTCGGCCACCAGCCGGGTACGCCATCCTCGAACGAGTGATACGCTGGCGCGAACGCCGCCTGGCCGGGATCGTCGAAACTGCCCACCAGCAAGGCCACCGTCGGCGCATCATCGATGGCGCCGATGGAGCTGCCGCAAGTGACGCAAAAGGCGCGGCTGGAATAAGCGGAAGAACGGTACCTCGCCGGCGCGCCGGCCGTGCCCGTCCAGCGCACTTGATCGCGTGCAAACTCCACCCACGCGGCCGTCAGCGCCCCCGTGTGCCGCTGGCAATTACGGCAGGCGCAGCCATGCGGATTGGCGCCCACGCCCGTCACCTCGAAGCGCACGGCGCCACACAAGCAGCCGCCCGCCTGTACCACGTTTTCCATCGTATTCCCTTCTGCGTTAGCCCAACGACAGGTACCCGGTACAATATTGCCACACACCACAGTACTGGGGTTGGCCCAGGCATCATGAAAGCAGGAATGGAAGAGATCAATTGCGAAGGACTGCCGCACATCCGCGTGCTGGCAGGTGAAAATAAAGACGGGCCCGTGTATGAAACCCTGCCGGCGCGCCAGATCGACGAGCACGTCTACGAACTGCTGGCCTCGCCAGGCCTGACCCTGAACCTGGCGCGCGGCGACATCGTCAGCATCGCCGACCCGCTCGCCCGCGCCGAAGTCTTGAAGCGCGGCGGCAACTTCTGCATCCAGATCTACGCCGATGCCGTCGACCAGGCCGCCGTCGAGCAGCTCGAACGCGACGTGCAAAGCCAGCTGGGCGGCACCATGGATGGCCAGTACAAGGGCAACCTGACCTTCAGCGTGCCGGGACACCACGGCATCTACAACGTCAACGCCCCCTTCGACGCCTTCCGCGAAACGACGGGCGTGGAATGGTACTTCGCCAACATCTACGTCAACCTCGATGACGACGATGATGAAACCCTGCTCAACTGGTGGGTGGGGATGTAAGACGGCTGGCATGCTGAAACGCTGCCATGATGCACATCAATACCGCGCATTTCTCCGTGTACGTATCAAGACGCGCGCACGCATCTGGCGCATGCTTGCGCCATCGTCCACCACGGGGAGCAATTGCATGCCGTACATTGCGCGCGCCGATTACGCCAGGCAAAAAGAAGTCGTGGAAAATGGACAGTGCGACACCCTGGTCCAGCATCTCGCTGGCGCCCGGGCCTCCTCACTATGGCGCGAAGGTGCCAGCGTGCCCGACCTGCTGAAAAAAGGGGGCATTGTGAAAGGCACGGTGATTGCCACCTTCGTCAACGGTCGCTATCAACATCTGCGGCATGGCAACCATGCCGCGCTGTTTATCCGCCAGGTACCCGGCGGCATCGAAATTTTCGACCAGCGGCGCAACCACAAACCCGGCGCCCGCGTGATTCACTTTGGCCGTTCGGCGGCGGGACCGTCGAATCGCCCGGAGCGCTATGCGGTGGTCGAATGAAGCCGTTCGCGCTGCCGGTTTCCCATGACGGCCATGACACGGCAAGCAGCTGCTGCAGCGCCTAAACGGCCGCCAGTTTGTCGCCGCCAGCCGCCAACGCCCCGTGCGGCCGAAACCAGACGAACTTTCCCGTGACCGGCTGGTACAGCAATGGCCCTTCATCGGACAGGGTCAACAGGCAAGGCCAGCATGCGGCAAGCGCGGCTCGCGTCAGCACATAGGCGAGCGACCGGCTGGCGATGAAAAAGAGGGGGTCTGCGACGACGCCATGGAAATGGCCGATGAGAAATGCGGCCACGCTGCCCTGTGACGCAGGATGCTCGAAGGACACGGCATCGAACTCCGCTTGCCAATCCGGTCCGCAAACCGTCGGGCCCAGGCGATGTCCGCTGGATAAATGCATCGGATGGGTCTCGTCCGGATGCGCAGAGACATGGCGCGTCCACAGCCGCGCCGCGGCGTCTGGCGTGAGCGCGCGCACCTGTGCCCGCATCTGTGCCGTGACATGAAAATCGGCATCGAAAAATGGCCAGTCCGGCTCAAGCTGGAGCGGCCGGCAAGCGTCGGTGGTCAGGATCATGGGAAATAAACAAGGCACACGGGTGGCGGCGATTGTAGCCGATCGCACGGCCCCGCAGACAGGCGTCCCGTGCGTGGGACAGCCATCCGGACTCATCAGTACGTGCTACCATGCAAGATGGATCCACCGCTTTCAAGACACGCCATGAAGTACAGCTTATTCCTGTTTGACCTAGACGATACCCTACTCGATTTCAGGGCGTCCGAAAAACGCTCGTTCCTGCACACCATGCAGACCCTGGGCTTGCGCGACGGCATCGATGCCCTGTTTACGCGCTACCAGGAAATCAATGTCGATCTGTGGAAACGTTTCGAAACCGGCACCGTGACCAAGGACTTCCTGAAAGTGGAACGCTTCCGCAAGTCCTTCCAGGAAAACGCCATCGACCTGGACCCGGAACTGGCCAGCCGCCTGTATCTGGACTCCCTGCCCGACACGGTCGTGCTCATCGATGGCGCCAGACAAGTCTGCGAAGCCCTGTCAGCCATCGGCGAAGTGGGCATCATCACCAACGGCGTCGAAGCCATCCAGAACCGGCGCATCGCCGCATCCGGCCTGAGCGACTACATTTCCTTCGTCGCCACCTCCGAAGCGTGCGGGCATGCCAAGCCCGATGTACGCTTTTTCGACTATGCCGCCAACATGGCGCGCCCGTTCAGCAAGGACGCGGCCATCATCATCGGCGACCGGCTCGACGCCGACATCCTCGGCGCCAACCGCTATGGCATCGACAGCTGCTGGTTCAACCCGGACCGCATGGCCAATACCTCGGCCGCCACGCCGACCTATGAAGTAGCCAGCCTGCATGACATCGTGCCGGTGCTCGACGCGCTGCCGGTCAAGCTGAAACGGGCTTGATCGGCGACAAGCGCACCGCCTGAAATACGCTGGCGCGGCACGAAAACACGCCGCTTCTCGCGTACTATCAGGATTTTCCATCCTGGTGCCAGCCCATGCCGCCCTACACCGTCCTGATCGCCATCGCGGCACTGCTCCTGCTCCTTGCCATGCTGGCCATGCGCGGGAACAGTAAGTCCCGTATGCTGCTGCGGCTGCAAAGAAAACCCGTCATGACGGCGCGCGAGCAGCGGATGTACCGCCTGCTGCAGGCGGCCTTGCCGGAATGCACGGTACTGGCGCAAGTGGCGTTTTCCGCGCTGGTGACGGCAAAAGGCTGGGCCAACAGAAACCGTTTCGACCGCAAGGTCGCCGATTTTGTCCTGTGCAGCCAGCAACTGCACGTCATCGCCGTAATCGAGCTCGACGACCGCAGCCACGCCGGCCGCGCGCGCCAGGATCGGGAGCGCGACGCCATGCTGAGGCAGGCGGGCTATGTCACCTTGCGCTATGCAAATTTCCCCACGCAACAGGCGCTGCGCACCGATATCGAGCGGCTGCTCATGCAGAAAACCGGCATGAAAGCCGATGTGCTGCCCGCCTGACTGCGCGCCTACACATCAGTCGCGCGTCAGCACTTCCAGCAATGCAATCTCGAACATCAAATTGGCATTCGGCGGAATCAATCCCACCTGCCGCTCGCCATATGCCAGCTGCGCCGGCACCCACAGCTTGCGCGTGCCACCGACCTGCATGCCTTGCAAACCCAGTATCCAGCCCTGGATCACCTTGTTATTGCTCAACACGCAGCGGAAAGGCTCGCCGCGCCGGTGCGACGAATCAAACTCCGTGCCATCTTCCAGCCAGCCCCGGTAATGCGCCGTGATCAGCGCGCCGCGTGCCGCCGCCTTGCCATCGCCCACCACGACATCTTCAATCGTCACTTCAGCCGTCATCTCGTTTCATCTTTCATCAAATCGCCATGCCGCGATTGTACGACAGCATGAAAAAAGCCCCGGCAGTTGCCCGCCGGGGCTCGTTCTATTCCTGCTAAATTCTGGTGGGCCTCCCGTGAGTCGAACACGGCACCAACGGATTATGAGTCCGCTGCTCTAACCAAGCATGAGCTAGAGGCCCGGGGACTGCGGCGGGGCGGCGCTCTTGATGCCCGCCTCGCGCGGCCGTTTTGGAAACGGACACGCGAGGATAGGGGTATCAGGGGCGCACGTCAAGCCCTATTGGCGTCTAGTTGCCTTCCAAGAAGCTTTTCAGCTTGTCGGAGCGCGATGGGTGGCGCAGCTTGCGCAGCGCCTTCGCTTCGATCTGGCGGATGCGCTCGCGCGTCACGTCAAATTGCTTGCCCACTTCTTCCAGCGTATGGTCGGTGGACATCTCGATGCCGAAACGCATGCGCAGCACTTTCGCTTCGCGCGGCGTCAGGGAATCGAGCACGTCCTTGACCACGCCGCGCATCGAGGCATGCAGGGCCGCGTCGGCCGGCGCCAGCGTGTTGTTGTCCTCGATGAAGTCGCCCAGGTGGGAATCGTCGTCGTCGCCGATCGGCGTTTCCATCGAGATCGGTTCCTTGGCGATTTTCATGATCTTGCGGATCTTGTCCTCGGGCATCTCCATCTTGATCGCCAGGGTGGCCGGATCGGGTTCCGCGCCTGTTTCCTGCAGGATCTGGCGGGAAATCCGGTTCATCTTGTTGATCGTCTCGATCATGTGCACGGGAATGCGGATCGTGCGCGCCTGGTCGGCGATCGAGCGCGTGATGGCCTGGCGGATCCACCAGGTCGCATAGGTCGAGAACTTGTAGCCGCGGCGGTACTCGAACTTGTCGACGGCCTTCATCAGGCCGATATTGCCTTCCTGGATCAGATCGAGGAATTGCAGGCCGCGGTTCGTGTATTTCTTGGCGATCGAGATGACCAGGCGCAAGTTGGCCTCCGTCATTTCGCGCTTGGCCTTGCGCGCCTTCATTTCACCGGCCGCCATCTGGCGGTTGATGTTGCGCAAGTCCGGCAGCGGCAGCACGACGCGCGCTTGCAGGTCGATCAAGCGCTGCTGCAGTTCCTTGACGGTCGGAATGTTGCGGCCCAGGATGGCGCTGTACGCATGTCCGGCGTTGACTTCGCCATCGACCCAGTCGAGATTGGTTTCATTGCCGGGGAAGACCTTGATGAAGTGGGCGCGCGGCATGCCGCAGCGGTTCACGGCCACGTCGAGGATCTGCTTCTCGATATGGCGCACTTCGTCGACCTGGCCACGCAGGGTGTCGCACAGCTTTTCCACCACCTTGGCCGTGAAGCGGATGCCCAGCAACTCTTGCGAAATGGCTTCCTGCGCCTTGGCGTACGGTTTCGAGTTGTAGCCTTCTTTTTCGAAGGCGCGGCGCATCTTGTCGAATTGCTGAGAAATGACGGCGAATTTCTCCAGTGCCGTGCGTTTCAGCGTTTCCAGCTGTTCGGCGGAGAAGCCGGCGGCGCCTGACGCGCTCGCTTCTTCCTCTTCTTCCCCTTCCTCTTCTTCCGCCTCGCCCTCTTCCTCGTCTTCCTCGACGGGAGCGGACACGACAGGGGCAGCGGCGACCGGCTCGTTTTCATCGACGAGGCCATCGACGATTTCGTCGATCTTGATCTCTTCGTTGGCGATGCGGTCGGCGGCGGCGATGATTTCGGCGATCGTCACGGGGCAAGCCGAGATGGCCTGGATCATGTCCTTCAAGCCATCTTCGATGCGCTTGGCGATCTCGATCTCGCCTTCGCGCGTCAGCAGCTCGACCGAGCCCATCTCGCGCATATACATGCGCACGGGATCGGTGGTGCGGCCGAAATCGGAATCGACGGTCGACAATGCGGCCTCGGCGGCAGCTTCCGCCTCGTCGTCGCTGGTGACAACGGCAACGTTATCCGACAGCAACAACGTTTCCGCATCGGGCGCGTGCTCGTAGACGGCGATGCCCATGTCGTTGAAGGTGCCGATGATGCCTTCGATGGCTTCCGGATCGACGATATTTTCGGGCAAGTGATCGTTGATTTCGGCGTAGGTGAGGAAACCGCGTTCCTTGCCGAACTTGATCAGGGTCTTGAGTTTCTGGCGCCGGCGCTCGAGTTCTTCCTCGCTCGCTTCCGTGTCGGACGAGAAGGCGTCCTTCAGCAGCGCGCGCTCCTTCGCCTTGCGATCCTTGGCCTTGGCCTTGTCGACAGCCTTCAGTTCGGCCCGCTCGACGGCATTCAGCGCGGCGACTTCATCATTTTCTGGCTGGAATTCTTTAGGCTTGCGGCCGCGGCGGCCTGGCACTTTTACCGACGGCAAGACATATCCGGACGTATCGATCGCGGCCAGCGTGGCGGCGTCGGTCGTCTGGCTGACCACGGGCGCGCTGGTCACGCGCGCTTCTGGCCGGTCGAGCGCCTTTTCGGCTTTCGTGGTAACTTTAGTGGGCTTTACAGCCGCTTTGGATTCGGGTTTCTTGATTGGCACAGGCGCTTTCGATTACACAACGACTTGCTTTACGGTGGATTAGGATAAAGTTTGCTGCCAGTTCCCTGTCTACCTGCGGGAACCACCATCTTCGAACCTGCCGACTACGCAAATTCGACACTGTTACGTTACTTACACCTCATCGGCCACGATCCGCGGGATACGCAGCACTTCCTGTCCACCGACTGTCGCCAGCCGTGTTCGGCAGAAAATTCTGCATCCGACCGCGTTGGGAGCGAGAGCCTGGCGCGGCTTGCCAGCGTCTGCAAGCCTTGCCTGCAACGCCGAAAACGCCAGTTGGCCCTGGCTGCCGACACGATCTTCCGCGCCGATCAAGAGCCTAACTTACTGAAAACAAATACTATTTACGAAACAGAACTAGCTTGCCAAAGCACACAATACTTAGCATTTAATTATAGCACGCGAAAAATGTTTTTCCAGTGCGCGCCATACCCTCAGGGCAAGATTAGCGATTCACCAACTCGGCATCGCGTTCGCGCTCCAGCGCCCCCTGCTCCTGCATGATTTCGCGGTAGCGTACACCAATTTTCTCGGATGGCAAACCCGAGGCAAACAATTGCTGCAATTCCGCCTTCAAGGCATTCAATTTGATCTCGCGTATGGTGCTGACCAGCCACGACAATTCGCTGTCGTAATCGGATTCCGTGCCGGCCGCGATCTCGCCGATGATCTCGTCGTATTCGCTGCCCAGCTCCTTCAACTGCTGCGCCAGCGCGGCAAAACTGCCGTGCTCGCCGAGCGCCTGGCCCACGGCCACCAGCTGCCCCAGGCTGTGCGCCGCATCGGGCCCCAGGTGCTGGAAGGCGGCCAGCGCCGCCTCATCGACGCGCAGGGTCAGCGGCGGATGCGCCACCAGCATGCGCATGATCTTCAATTCCAGCCCGACCGGCACGGGACGGCCCGATTTCGGCGGCGCGCGATGCGCCAGGGCAACAGGTTTCGCCAGCTCGAACAAGCCTTCGATTTCGGCCGGCGTGGACTGCGTCAGCTGCGCCAGGCCGCGCACGATCTGCAGCCGCAACGATGACGGCGCCATCAGCTGCAGCAGCGGCTTGGCGTCGAACTGCACGCGCGCGCGCCCTTCCGGCTCCGACAGGTCATGCTCGCCCGACACTTCCTTGAGCAGGAATTGCGACAGCGGCATGGCTTCATGCACCTGCTGCTCGAAGCCTTCGGTGCCAAATTCGCGGATGTAGCTGTCCGGATCATGTTCGGACGGCAAGAACAGGAACTTGATCGTCTTGTTGTCCGACACGTGGGCCAGGCTCGCTTCCAGCGCGCGGCGCGCGGCGCGGCGACCGGCCTTGTCGCCATCGAAACTGAAGATCACGCTGTCGGTCTGGCGCAGCAGTTTTTGCACGTGGGTGGGCGTGCACGCCGTGCCCAGCGTCGCCACCGCTTGCGGGAAACCCATTTGCGCCAGTGCCACCACGTCCATATAGCCTTCCGTCACCAGCACATAGCCGGCATCGCGGATGGCCTGGCGCGCCTCGAACAGTCCATAGAGTTCGAATCCCTTGGAAAACAAGGGGGTTTCCGGCGAGTTCAGGTATTTCGGTTCACCATGGTCGAGCACGCGGCCGCCAAAGGCGATGACTTGCCCCTTGGTATTGCGGATCGGAAACATGATGCGTTCGCGGAAACGGTCATAGCGCTTGCGGTTATTCCCCTCTTCATCGACCTTGTCGATCACCAGGCCCGCTTCGGCCAGGGCCACCACGTCGTAGTCGGGGAAGACGGAACGCAGGTTGTCCCAGCCGCCCGGCGCAAAGCCCATGCCGAAGCGAGCGGCCACTTCGCCCGTCAAGCCCCGGTTCTTCAGGTAGGCGATGGCTTCCGGCGCATGGCGCAATTGCCCGCGGTAGTAATCGCACGCCTGCGTCATGGCGTCGGACAGGGCCAGGCTCTGCGCCTGGATCTGCGCGCGCTGGGCCGGCGGAATCTTGTCGTCTGCCTCCGGCACCACCATGCCCACGTTCTGCGCCAGGTCCTTGACGGCGTCGACGAAACCCATGCCCGAGTACTCGATCAGGAAGCCGATCGAGGTGCCATGCGCGCCACAGCCGAAGCAATGATAGAACTGCTTGGTGGGACTGACGGTAAAGCTGGGCGACTTTTCACTGTGGAACGGGCACAGGCCCATGAAATTGGCGCCACCTTTTTTCAGTTGCACATAGCGCCCCACGACATCGACGATATCGACGCGGTTGAGCAAATCGGAAATGAAGGATTGAGGTATCACTGGCTAGGGCGGGTCTTGTTATAGGTCAGACTATACTACCGCACGTGGCCGGAGGTTGAGCCAGGTCAACGTGTGGGCTGTTGAACGGCTGCCAGCGTGGGCGCTGGCAGCCTTGATACTACGCTTGCTGCTATATGACGCTTAGGCGGCTGGCGTCAGGGCCTTCTTGACCAGCGCCGAGACGACGGTCATGTCGGCGCGGCCAGCGAGCTTCGGCTTGACGATGGCCATCACCTTGCCCATGTCCTGCGGACCGGCGGCGCCCGAGGCGGCCACAGCGGCAGCCACTTCGGCCGCCACTTCCTCGTCCGACAGGCCGGCAGGCATGTAGCCGGTCAGGTGCACCAGTTCGGCTTTCTCGATATCGGCCAGGTCGGCGCGGCCACCCGCTTCGAACTGGGTGATCGAGTCCTTGCGCTGCTTGATCATCTTTTCCACGATGGCCGTCACGTGCGCATCCGTCAGTTCGATGCGTTCGTCGACTTCCTTGCGCTTGATTTCCGCCAGCAACAGGCGAATCGTGCCCAGCTTGCCCGCTTCCTTGGCGCGCATGGCGTTTTTCATGTCTTCGGTAATTTGTTCTTTCAAGCTCATGGCAATCCTCGTTGGTCAGTGTGGGGGCGATGCTCGTGCGCGCGACGGGGCCAGAAAAGCGAAAACCCGCTGCGGCGAACCGGAGCGGGTATGCGACTCATCTGAAGTATAACCCCAGGCGAATCAAAACAAAACCCGTGGCGAACAATGCGCCGTGCTACCCGGGTTGGTTCTGACTGAACAGTCTTAGAATAATTTTTTCGGCAGTTGTTGGCTGCGGATGCGTTTGTAATGACGCTTGACAGCAGCTGCCAGCTTGCGCTTGCGCTCAGCTGTTGGCTTTTCGTAGAATTCGCGAGCGCGCAATTCGGTCAGCAGACCAGTTTTTTCGATGGTGCGTTTGAAGCGACGCATTGCGACTTCGAACGGCTCGTTTTCTTTAAGGCGAATAGTGGTCATGTAAAATTCAAACCGTTGAGGTGGTGTATAGGAAGAGATAGATAGTAGCAGCTTTTATTCGGAAAGGGAAGCCCCTCCCCCACTTGCGTGCGGCATGCAGCCTGAGATTGCTGCCCGGCTGTGGTGTAAACCACGCATACGGGCAGCAGTTTACCTCAAACGGACGTCTTGCGGCGGCGCGCCATGAAGCCCAGCAATCCCAGGCCCGCCAGCAGCATGGCGTAGGTGCCCGGTTCCGGCACGGCGCTGACGTTCATGCTGACGCCATCGAGGAAGGCCGAGGTATCGTAGGCATTGTTCGGGTTGATGCCGGCAAAGCTCAGGGTATGGCTGCCGGCGCCGATGTTGAGCGCGTTCACATTGAAGCTGGTCCAGCCCGTGTTCGTTACCGCATACTGGCCCAGCAGGCTGCCATCGAGGCTGACCGTCACGGCCTGGCCCTGGTCGTAGCCGGGCCGCAGCGCCAGGTTGAAGGCGAACGTGTAGTCGGCCGCGCCCGAGCTGACGAAGCTTTGCGAGATCGATGCCGTATTTTGCAGGAAGGCAAAGGCATTGCCCTCCTGCGCCACGCCATTCCACGCCGTGTAGCTGGCCGACACGCCGGCGCCGCCCGTGAAGCTCCAGCCCGGCGCCACATTGCCATACACGTAGCCGCCACCGACGGTATTGTTTTCAAAACCACCATTGCTCAGCACGGGGGTGCTGGCAAGGGCGGCGCTACTGAGCAGGGTTGCTGCGACGGCGGCGATCAGGTGTTTCATGGCGACTCCAGGGCGATGGTCAGGGATGCCTGACATTACACTCAGGCATGAAAAATGTTTAAAAATCAATTTACATGCCAAGTATTCAATATCACTTGATCGAAGTCAAGAACATTGTCACCAATAATCACCTGCCGCCGTGAAATAACAACTGATTGTTACTGCAAGGCAATTCCTGCCGCCACGCCCGAAGCCCAGGCCCACTGGAAGTTGTAGCCGCCCAGCCAGCCCGTCACATCGACCGATTCGCCGATGAAGTACAGGCCCGGCACCTTGTTCGCCATCATGGTTTGTTGCGACAGTTCGCGCGTGTCGATGCCGCCGCGCGTCACTTCGGCCTTGCGGTAGCCTTCGGAACCGTTCGGCACGATGGACCAGGCATTGATGGCCTGCCCCAGCTTGCGCAGCTGCGCGTCCGGCATGTCGGCGATGCGCGCATCGGGCGCCAGGCCGTTGACGGCCAGCAAGCAGTCGGCCAGGCGTTGCGGCAGCCATTGCGCGACGATATTGCCCAGCTGCTTCTTCAGGGTGCCCTTGCCTTCGATCAAGGTCTGCGCCACGTCCACTTCCGGCAGCAAATTGATGACGATGGGCGTGCCCGGCAGCCAGTAGCTGGAAATTTGCAGGATCGCCGGCCCCGACAGGCCGCGATGCGTAAACAGCAAGTCTTCGCGGAAACGCGCGCCCGTCGCCTTGCGGCCCTTCAGGCTGCCCGTCTCCACGTCCACTTCCAGCGCGATGCCGGACAGTTCCGCGAACGGCGCCCAGCTGGCCGGGTCGAACGTCAGCGGCACCAGCGCTGGACGCGGTTCGACCATCTGCAGCTTGAACTGGCTGGCGATGCGGTAGGCGAAGTCGGTGGCACCGATCTTCGGGATCGACAGGCCGCCCGTGGCGATGACGATGCTGGCCGTCTCGATGTCGCCGCTGTCCGTCTGCAGCACAAAGCCGCCGTCATCTTGCTGAACAACATCGTCGATCTTGCACGGCATGCGCCAATGCACGCCGCCAGCGGCGCACTCGTCCTTGAGCATGTCGATGATCTGCTCGGCCGAGTCATTGCAAAACAGCTGGCCCTTGTGCTTCTCGTGGTAGCCGATGCGGTATTTTTTCACCAGCGCGAGGAAATCCTGCGGCATGTAGCGCGACAGCGCGCTCTTGCAGAAATGCGGATTTTCCGAAAGGAAGTTCTGCGGCGTCGCATTGATATTGGTGAAGTTACAACGTCCACCACCCGAAATGCGGATCTTTTCGGCCAGCTTGGCCGCATGATCGATCAACACCACGCGCTTGCCCTGCTGGGCGGCCACGGCCGCACACATCATGCCGGCCGCGCCCGCGCCGATCACTGCCACATCAAATTGTTTTGCCATAAGAATTCCGGTCACCGCTGATTACAAAGACGCCATTGTAAACTGCGGCGACGCGGCTAGCGCGGCCGTGCTGCAATCTGCCGCGATGCCATCAGGCATTGCGCGACCTGCTCGGCAATCGATGGCGGCACGGGCACGTCGCCGCGCAGCACGGCGGCGATCCACTCGGCGGTCGTGGCTGCATCGCGCTCGGCCGGCAAATGCGGCAATTGCTCTACCAGCAACTGTTTTTCCACCAGCACCGTGCGCTCGCCGTCGTGGAACCAGTCGATCTGCTGCGCCTTGTTGGCGTTGGCCACCGTCTCGCCTTCCGTGCCGCGCATCAGAAAAGCGTCGCCGCGCCCGGGCGGAGAGGCCGTGAGGAAATATTCGCCTAGCATTTCCAGGTATTCCGGATGCGTGTACGACACCAGGCGCAAGGCCGGCCCGGCAAACGGCTGCATGATTTTCACGAGCGTGTGCGTGGAATTGCGCACGCCCAGCACGCGCCGCAGCGACAGCAGATACGCCATGCGCGGCGCCAGGGCCGCGATGGGCAGGAAGGCCACCTCGCCGCGCGCCATAGCGGCCTCGGCTTGCGCATGGTCGGCCGAGGCCGGCACGCCCAGGTCGGCCAGCACCTCGGCCGTCGTGATGCGGCCCGGGTCGCTGGTGACGCCGTGCACGAGCACGGGTGCCCCGGCGCGCGCCAGCAGCAGCGCCAGCAGGGCCGTCAGGTTGGCCATCTTGCGCGCGCCGTTATAGCTGGGAATGACGATCGGGGCGAACTCGCCGGTCGGCGCGGCCAGCGGCGCGAACGAAGCTTCGCCCGCATCGAGGAAACCGGCGATCTCGTCCACGGACTCGCCCTTGATGCGCATCGACAACAAAATGCCGCCCAGCTCCAGGTCCGAGACCCGGCCCTCGAGCATGGCGCGGTACAGGGCGCGGGCATCCATGCGCGTCATGCTGCGCGCGCCGTTCTTGCCGCGCCCTATTTCCTTGATGAAACGTGCAGCGGGAAATGGCTCGCCGGCCACGTCGGTATGGGGTATGGAAACAGTAGTCATGGCGCCAGCTTACACGGATTGCTCGCCATGCTGCCAGCCTGCGCGGCCAACTATGCGCAGATGCAACAGTCCAGCGATAAATATTTCCCCCAAGAATTTTCATCGGCAATGAATCCGCCCGCGCGCGCGCTGCGTATAAGCATGCACGGGAGGAATCATCATGGAACACGCGATCAAACAGGAAACGGCCTTTGCCGGCATCGAAACGAGCAAGCTGCTGCTCAAGGCCGTGCTGATCTCGGGCGGTGAAACGCTGTGCAAGGTGCTGGAAAACGACCTGGCCGGCTACCGCTGGCTGCGCAGCTGGCTGCAAAAGAACGACGTGAACGCCATGGGCTTGCGCGTCTGCATGCGCCTCGATGCGCCGTACAGCGAGGTCCCGGCCCGCGTGCTGGCAGGCATGGGCATGCTGGTCTGCGATGCCCAGCCTGCCCAGCTGGAAGCATATGTGCGCGGCCATGGCTTGCCCGGCAATGCGGCGGGCGGCGCCGCCGTGCTGGCCCGCTATTGCGCCGATACGCGCCCGGCGCTGTGGACGCCGCCTTCGCCCGCCTACGTGGAACTGCGCCTGTGGCTGCGCCGCCTGCATGCCATCGTCGCCGTGCGCAAGCAGGAATCGGCGCGCCTCGATGCGCACCTGCAAGCCGGCCAGCATGCGCTGCACGCCCTCGTGCGCCAGCAGATCGCCTGCCTGGACGCGCAGATACGCCAGCATGAAAGCGCCATCCTCGCCCATGTGCGGCGCCATCCCGGTCTGCCCAAGCCGCCCGAGCTGGCCGGCAATTACCAGCGCATCGCCCGCTACACCTTTGCCGCCAGCCAGACCGGCGGCCAGTAAACGTCCGGGCCAGGCAGGGCCGACGACGTGCCGGCCCTATCATAAAAACAACTGAGCCATTCCCGTTTTAGCCCCATCCCCGCCGCCAGGCCGCATTTCCGCTACACTATTGCCTCTTAAAGAACGCAATAGCGAAAGCCTAGCCAGAATCATGAATACGCCAGACATCGAAAATATCAACGTCACCTCCTTCGCGCCCATGCCGACACCGGCCGAACTGCACGCCAAGCTGCCGCTGTCGGAAAGCGCCTTCGACACCGTCAGCCGCGGCCGCGAAGCGCTGCGCAACATCATCGACCGCAAGGACCAGCGCCTGTTCGTCGTCGTCGGTCCCTGCTCCATCCACGACCCGGTCGCCGGCCTCGATTACGCGCGCCGTCTGAAGGCGCTGCAAGAGGAAGTCAAGGACACGATGCTGCTGGTGATGCGCGTGTATTTCGAAAAGCCGCGTACCACCACGGGCTGGAAGGGCTATATCAACGACCCGTACATGGACGACTCGTTCAAGGTCAACGAAGGCATGGAAAAGGCGCGCCAGTTCCTGCTCGACGTGTGCGAACTGGGCCTGCCCACCGCCACCGAAGCGCTGGACCCGATCTCGCCGCAATACCTGGGCGACCTGATCGCCTGGACCGCCATCGGCGCGCGCACCACGGAATCGCAGACGCACCGCGAAATGTCGTCCGGCCTGTCGACACCCGTCGGTTTCAAGAACGGCACCGATGGCGACATCAGCATCGCCGTCAACGCCATCCTGTCGTCGGCGCACCCGCACTCCTTCCTCGGCATTAACGGCGAAGGCAATGTGGCCATCGTGCGCACGCGCGGCAACGCGTATGGCCACGTGGTGCTGCGCGGCGGCGACGGCCGCCCGAACTACGATTCGGTGTCGATCGCCATCGCCGAGCAGGCCTTGGCCAAGGCCAAGCTGCCGGCCAACCTGGTGGTCGACTGCTCGCACGCGAACAGCTATAAAAAGCCGGAACTGCAACCGCTGGTGATGGCCGACGTGGTCAACCAGATCCGCCAGGGCAACCGCTCGCTGGTGGGCGTGATGATCGAATCGAACATCGTCGGCGGCAACCAGAAGATCCCGCAAGACCTGTCGCAACTGACCTACGGCTGCTCCGTCACCGACGGCTGCATCGACTGGGACACGACGGCCACCATGCTGCGCGACGCGCATGCGCACCTCGTCAATCGCCCGGCATAAAATATTACGGCCAACAATGTTGTCGGATTACGGCCCTGTGGGCCTAATCCGACCTACCCGACGGGCGCGTCAATGCGTAAGCCGACACCGCCAAGAGGCATATCAAGCCATCTGCACATGCGGCAGCACGGCGAACGAACCCGCCAGCGCCTGTTCGGCCTTGCTGGCCGGGATATTCAGTTCACTGAGGTCCAGGTAGATGCGCCCGTCCATGATGCGCACGGCGTACAGGCGCGCCATGCCCTGCACGGGCGCCACCAGGCGGCCCGAATCGAGCTCGATGATCCAGCTGTTTTTCGGTCCAAGCAGGTTTTTCTCCATCAGCACCCCGTGCGCCAGCGGCCCGCCCAGGCCAGGCACCATGTCGAGCAAGGCATACACCGTGTCGTCAGCCGCGCGGAACAGCGCCACGCCCGGCAAATCCTGCCACGCCAGCCCCCGCTGCACCATGCGCGCGCCCGCCAAAGGCAAGTCCTTCAGGCGGCAAATCATTTTCCATTGTTCTGGCATTGTCAGCTCCCGCGAAAAATGTACCAGCTTGCCTAAGCAAGAGCGGTGCCAGTGCCGGCCAGGGCGCAGGGTGGCCGATATCCCCGTCAAAACCGGCGCGCGCCGCACTGCGCAAGTGCACACTGCCGCCGAAATGGTGCGCCGGCCGCACGGTGGAATGCCCGGCTTTCCTTTACAATGGCGGATTACTCCCCCTATTTAGCACCTTCATGATTGTTCTTGGCGTCGAATCCTCCTGTGACGAAACCGGCCTGGCCTTGTACGACACGCAACGCGGCCTGCTGTCGCACGCCCTCTACTCGCAAGTAGCCATGCACGAGCAGTATGGCGGCGTGGTGCCGGAACTGGCATCGCGCGACCATATCCGCCGCGCCATCCCGCTGCTGGAAGAGACGCTGACCAAGGCCGGCGTCACCCTGCCCGAGATCGACGCCATCGCCTACACGCAGGGCCCGGGCCTGGCCGGCGCGCTGCTGGTCGGCTCGTCCGTCGCCTGCAGCCTGGGCCTGGCCATCAACAAGCCGGTGCTCGGCATCCACCACCTGGAAGGCCATCTGCTGTCGCCGCTGCTGGCGTCGGAACCGCCGCAATTCCCGTTCATCGCACTGCTGGTCTCGGGCGGCCACACGCAGCTGATGCGCGTCGATGGCGTGGGTCAGTACACGATGCTGGGCGAAACGCTCGACGATGCGGCCGGCGAGGCGTTCGACAAGTCGGCCAAGCTGCTGGGCCTCGGTTATCCGGGCGGTCCCGCCATTTCGCGCCTGGCCGAATTCGGCGACCCGCTGGCCTACAAGCTGCCGCGCCCGATGATGCACTCGAAGGATTTCAATTTCAGCTTCTCCGGCCTGAAAACGGCCGTACTGACCGTGGTCAAGAACCATGAAGAAAAGGTCATCGCCAACATCTGCGAACAGGACAAGGCGAATATCGCGCGCGGCTTCGTCGATGCAATCGTCGAGGTGCTGACGGCCAAATGCGTGTCGGCCCTCAAGCACACGGGCTTGAAGCGCCTGGTGATCGCCGGCGGCGTGGGCGCCAACGCGCAGCTGCGCGCCTCGCTCAACGCAGCCGCCGCCAAGAAGCGCTTCAAGGTGTATTACCCGGAGCTGGAATTCTGTACCGATAACGGCGCCATGATCGCCTTTGCCGGCGCCATGCGCCTGCAGATCAATCCCGACGCCGCCAAGCACGATTACTCGTTCAATGTGCGCCCGCGCTGGCCACTGGACGAGATCCGCGAGATCTGACCCCGCCGCTCACTTCAGCAGGAAATTGCGCGTGTCCGCCAGGGCCGCGCCCTCCGCCACCGTTTCATCCTTCAATGCCACGCCCGACAGCTGCCTGGCAAATGCCTGCGACAGCAAATAATGCAAGCGGTACGCGGCCTGCGCATACGCCAGCCCTTGCGGCCGCACGTTCGAGATGCAGTTGCGGCGCTCGTCCAGCAAGCCCACCTTCGGCGCCCACGTCAGGTACAGGCCCAGGCTGTCCGGAGAACTGAGGCCAGGCCGTTCGCCGATCAGCACCAGCACGGCGCGCGCCTGCAGCAACTCCCCTATTTCGTCGCCGACGGCCACCCGCCCCTGCGCCACGATGTGCAGCGGCGACAGCGTCCACGCCTCCAGCGCCAGCCGTTCGCACAAGGCGGCCAGGAACGGCGCCGCGTGGCGCTGCACGGCCAGCGCCGACAGGCCATCGGCCGCCACCAGCGCCAGGTCGACTCCCGTGGCACAGGTGGCCAGCCGCGCACGCGAAACGTCGTCGAGCCGGCGTCCCAGGTCGGGACGTTGCAGGTAGACGGCGCGCGTGGCGGCCGCGCTGTGCAGCTGCACGCTGGACAGGCCCTGCTCCAGCAGCGCGCGCGCCAGCGCATCGCCATCGAGTTCCAGGTGCACGGCGTCGCGCGCCTGCGCGTGGGCCAGCTGAAACGCCAGCTGCGCGCCGGTCGGCACGCTCACGCCGCGGCGCCCCAGTGCGATGCGCGCCGCCGTATGCGCGCGCAGCGCTTGCCAAGGCTTGGTTTCATCCATGCTTCCTCCTAGTCGTCCAGGCGCAGCAGGGCCGCCTGGAAAGCGGACGGCAGCGCCGCGCTCAGATTTCCCCGCGCATCCGTGATCCGCATGCGCGCCAGCCAGGCCTCGAATTCGGGTGCAGGCCGCAGGCCCAGCACGCGGCGCGCATACAGGGCGTCGTGGAACGAGGTGCTCTGGTAGCCGAGCATGATGTCGTCCGCGCCCGGCACGCCCATGATGAAATTGCAGCCGGCCACGCCCAGCATGGTCAGCAAGGCGTCCATGTCGTCCTGGTCCGCTTGCGCGTGGTTGGTATAGCACACGTCGCAGCCCATGGGCAGTCCCAGCAGCTTGGCGCAGAAATGGTCTTCCAGCCCCGCGCGCAGGATCTGCTTGCCGTCGTACAGGTATTCGGGGCCGATGAAGCCCACCACGGAATTGACCAGCAGCGGCTGGAACGCGCGCGCCACCGCATACGCGCGCGCCTCGCAGGTCTGCTGGTCCATGCCATGGTGGGCGCCGGCCGACAGGGCGCTGCCCTGCCCCGTCTCGAAATACATGACGTGCTGGCCCACGGTGCCGCGTCCCAGCGACAGGGCCGCCGCCCTGCCCTCGGCCAGCAGCGCCAGGTCGATGCCGAAACTGCGGTTGGCCGCCTGCGTGCCCGCCACCGACTGGAATACCAGGTCGATGGGCGCGCCGCGGCGTATCGCCTCGAGGGTGTTGGTGACATGCGTGAGCACGCACGACTGCGTGGGGATCTGGTACTGGTCGATGACGGCGTCGAGCAGCTGCAGCAGCGACACCACTTGCGCCACATTGTCGGTGGCGGGATTGATGCCGATCACGGCGTCGCCGCTGCCAAGCAGCAGGCCATCGAGCATCGACGCGGCGATGCCCGTGGCATCGTCCGTCGGGTGGTTGGGCTGCAGCCGCGTGGACAGGCGGCCCGCCAGGCCCAGGGTATTGCGAAAGGCGGTGACAACCCGGCACTTGCGGGCCACCAGCACCAGGTCCTGCAGGCGCATGATTTTTGAGACGGCGGCCGCCATCTCGGGCGTGATGCCGGCGGCTACCTGCGACAGCAGCGCCGTATCCGTCGCGTCGTCCAGCAGCCAGTCGCGGAAGTCGCCCACGCACAAATGGGCAATCGGCGCAAAGGCGGCACGGTCATGGCTGTCGATGATCAGGCGCGTGACTTCATCGTCTTCATACGGCACCAGCGCTTCATTGAGGAAGGTCAATAAGGGCACGTCCGCCAGCGCCAGCTGCGCCGCCACCCGTTCGCGCGCGCTGGCGGCCGCCACGCCCGCCAGCACATCGCCCGAACGCGGCGGCGTGGCCTTCGCCAGCAACTCCTTCAGGCTGGCGAAGGCATAGGCATGGCTGTCTATCGTATGGCTGAAGCGGGGCATAGTTCCTCCAATGCCCCGATTTTACGCCAACTGATTGCGCCGCTACAGGCTGCGCAGCGCGCCTTCCACGGTGGGGTAGCGGAAGGCAAAGCCGTCCTCCGCCAGGCGGCGCGGGGCGACCCTTTGGCCTTCGACCAGCAAGTCGGCCTGCTCGCCCAGCAACGCGCGCATCAGCCACGCCGGCGTCGGCATGACGCTGGGGCGGTGCAGCACGGCGCCCGCCACTGCGGCGAAACGGCGCTGCTCGATGGTCTCGGGCGCGCAAACGTTGTAGGCGCCGCTCACCGCGCCTTGTTCGCTGCGGCGCGACAGGTGGGCGATGGCGCGCACCACGTCGCGCACATGCACCCACGAGATCCACTGCCTGCCGCTGCCGAGCGGGCCGCCCACGCCGAAGCGGATCGGCAGCAGCATCTGCGGCAGCGAACCCTGGTGGCCGAAGACGAGGCCAAAGCGCATGCAGCCTACCTGCACGCCAAATTTCTCCGCCTGGCGCGCGGCCGCTTCCCACTCCTGACACAGCTGCGACATGAAGATCGCTTGCGGCGCGCTGCCTTCATCGAGCTCGGCACCATCACCCTGCGGCTGCACGCCGTAATAGCCGATGGCCGACGCCGACAGCAGCACGCGCGGCTTGTGCTGCGCGCGGGCGATCCACGCCACCAGCTCCTGCGTCAGCGCCACGCGGCTGCGGCGCAGCACCGCCTTGCGCGCCTCCGTCCAGCGCCGCCCGACGATGCGCGCGCCGGCCAGGTTGACCACCATGTCGATGCGCTGCGCGTCCGGCAGCTCGTCCAGCGTGCGGATGCAGCGCACCCGGCCATCGAAGGCCCACGCAGCCTGCTTCGGCTGGCGCGTCAGCACCGTCACGGCCTGGCCATCGGCCAGCAGGGCGGCCACCAGCTGCTGGCCGATGAATCCCGTGGCGCCCGTCACCAGCACGGACTGCGGCGCGGCGGCAAAGCTCAGGGGCTCCTCCTGTTCCGCCGTCTCCTGCGCCTTGCGCCGGCCCAGCTGCCAGACGGCGTAAGCGTCGCGCAGGCCGGACAGGCCCACGCCGACGCCGCACAGGGCGAGGAAGGCGCTGAGCCAGCCGTACGGTTGCCACACGAGGGCCGTGGGCAAGCTGGCCCACGCGCTGCTGTTCAGGGCCAGCAGCGCGATGAAGGCGCCCGCGTTAATCGCCAGCACCGTGTGCGTGACCCGCTCCGTGGCGGGCAAGAGGCGGGTCTGGTCTTCGACGACGAAATCCCACAGGGTCAGCACGATTTCCACGCCAAACACGATGACCAGCACCCAGGCCCAGGCGCCATGCCATTCCCAGGCCGCCAGGCCCACGAACAGCAGGCTGTAGATCAGGGCGCGCGTCGCATGGATGGTCAGTTCCAGCCTTGCGGACGCCTTTTGCGGCAGCGCCTCCGTGATTTCATGGTGGTAGATGGTGTCGAAGGCCCCCAGGCAGCCTTGCGCCGCCATCAGTTGCAGGGCCAGCAGATGCGTATTCATGGTGTCTCCTTGTGTAGGGCGGGCGCGCTGGATTCGCGGAACACGCCCGCCTGGGTAAACGTGGTGCCGAACAGCGCGTGGCGGATCTCGATGCGGATATTGAATTGCTGCGGCGTGTCGTTGCGGTGGCACAGATAGGTCTTGCCGGGCGTGAGCACGCCGGGCAGCGGCAGGCGCCAGCCGAAAATGTCCCAGAAATAGCCGTCGCTGGTGAAATGCAGGTTGCCGTCCTCGACGTGGAGCAGCAGCTTCATGCCCAGGCCCATGCCCACGTATTCGAGCACGTCGCCTTTGGCGCTTTCAGCCATATAGGATGTGAAGCGGATCGGCGCGCGGCCGTGCAGGCGGTAGGTGCGCTGCTTGAAGATGAACGGGCAGCCGGGGCGCGAATAGACTTCGATATCGACGGGGAAGTCGTGATCGTCATACGGGATCAGGGCGCCGTCGATGAAGGGCCGCGTCAGCCATCCCAGAAGCTTGCCCAGGCGCGAGCTGGTGAGCTCGCTGAGTTCGCCGCGGTAGTACAAGGGCTGGCCCGGCGCGGGATTTTTCTCGAAGCGGCGGCGGATGTCCGGGTGCAGCGTGAGCCACTGCGCGCCCATCACCTTCCGGAACAGCTCTCCTTCGGACGGGCCGCTCATGATTTTCCACGCCTGCCCGGTTTGTCTTCCGGGCTGAGGAACTTGGCCACCTTGCCGCCCATCGACAGCATGCGCTGCAGGGTCGCCGGCGGCAGGTTTTTATACTCGCTGTAGGTGCTGCTGAGCATTTCCAGGAAGGCCAGCACTTCGCCCATGCGTTCGAGCGTCGCCGGCGGTATCGCCGCATCGTGCTCGCCCTCGATCGCGCATTCGCGCAGCACCGTCAGGGTAGGGTCGATCTCGCGCCGCTTGCGCTCTTCCATGATGACCCTGAAGATTTCCCACACATCCTGCAGGGCGAGAAAATGGTCGCGCCGGTCCCCCATCACGTGCGCGATGCGGACCAGGCCCCAGCTTTGCAATTCCTTCAGGCTGTTGCTGACGTTCGAACGGGCCACGTTCAGGCTGGCCGCGATGTCTTCCGCCGTCAGCGGCTCATTCGCCAGGAACAGCAGCGCGTGGATTTGCGCCACCGTGCGGTTGACGCCCCAGCGCGTGCCCATCTCGCCCCAGTGCAAAATATACTTTTGCGTGGTTGGACTTAGTTCCATAATTTTCTCTTATTTCTGTCGTTACAGAAATGTAAGACGGAACGGAAACCGAGTCAAGGGCGATTCGTTACACGTCCCGGCTGGCGGGCGGCCGGCCCATGGCGCGCAGGAACGCCTGCTGCGAGGCGTGCAGCTGGCGGTAGCCGAGCTCGCGGTACGCGAGGCCGTGACGCGGCGCCAGTTCCGCGAGGATGCGCGCCAGCGCCGGGTAGTGGCGGTGGTGCCAGGTGGGGAACAGATGATGCGTCAGGTGCAAATTCAGGCCGCCGAGCCAGTCGCCGAGCCAGCGCAGCGCGCGCGGCCGGGGCGTCCAGTCGCACGCCGTATAAAACGTGTGCTGGTACCAGTCGTGCGGCAGGGTGCCGTCGGGGCCCGGCTGGAAGAATTCCACTTCGGCCCAGTGCGTGCCGAGGATCAGCGCCACCAGCGCGCACGAAGCGATCATCTGCCCCAGCAGGTACGCGCCCAGCACCACGCCCCAGCCGATGCCGTGCGGCTGCAGCAGCCACATGGGCAGCGCCAGCACCAGCGCCACGTGGCCCAGCTTCCAGCCCAGGAAGGAGAGCCAGCCGCGCCAGCCCTGCAGGCGGCTGTGCGCGGCCACGGGCGTCTTGCCGAAGCGGTCCAGCCAGTCGCCATACCAGTTCAAATATGGCAGCGACAGGGCCGCCACCATGGGCCAGTACAGGTATTGATAACGGTACTGCGGCGACCAGCGCTGGTACGGCGTCTGGCGCAGGAAGGGGTTCGGTTCCGTGTCGAGGTCATAGCCTTCCACGTTGGCATACGTGTGATGGAAGTGCACGTGGCGGATGGTCCAGAAATCCGTGTCCACGCCCACGGGCAAGCCCACCAGGCGGATCAGTACGCGGTTCAGGAATCCCCGGCGGAAGACGGCGCTGTGGGCCGCATCGTGCAGGGTATTCATGGCCAGTGCCATGGCCGCCACCAGGCATGCCACATAGCTGGCGACAAACGGCCCTGTGCTGCCGGCGTTCAGCGCCAGCACATACAAACTCACCGTCAACGCGGCCAGGAAGATGGCTTTCGCGTGCATGCGCAGGTCGCCGAAGCGGTGCCGCCCCTCGCTGGCAAGGTAGGCGTCGGCGCGGGCGCGCAGTTCGCGGCGGAAGGCGGAGTCGCGCGCGGGCTTGAAGCGCAGCGGCGGCAAGGTAGCCGTCACGCGCGCGTCTCCGCCGCTGCCGGCCACCACAGGCGGCGCGCGCCGTCGAGGCCATGCGCCAGCAGCGCGGCCAGGAACACCATGCCCCACACATCGCGCGCGCCATACCAGCCGAGGAACAGCAGCGGCATGGCCACGGCGATGGCCACCCAGGCGATGGCGCCCCAGCGGCGCGCGTCCGACAGGCCGCCCAGGGCCAGCGTGCCGCCGAAGATCAGCGCGAACAGGATGGCCTGCTGCGCGCCGGCCAGCGCCGCCTCGTGGTTGACGTAATAGATCACCAGGCCAAACAGGATCACGCCGCCGACGCCGATGAACAGCTCGGGCACGTGGAAGGCGCCGCGCGACTGCCAGTGGGGAAAGCGCGCGCGCAGCCAGGAAAACAGCTTGCCATTGCTGGCCAGCAGCGGGTTGTGCGTGGGCGTCATGCCCTTCACGCCATAGCGCATCTCCACGCCCTCGAGTTCCGGCTGGAAGCTGCCGAACAGCCTGTCCCACAGCAGCAGGGTGCCGCCGAAATTGCGGTTGATGTAGCGCTTGTCCGTGCCGTGGTGCACGCGGTGGTGCGAGGGCGTGACCATGAATTTGTCCAGGATGCCGGACTTGTTCACCAGCGCATTGTGGTTGTAGAACTGCACCGTGTAATGCAGGGACGAGACGACGAGGAAGATTTCCAGCGGCACGCCCAGCACGGCCAGGATGGCGATGAAGGGGAAATTCGTCAGCGACGAATACCAGGAATTGCGCACCCCCAGCGACAGGTTGAAATGCTCGCCCTGGTGGTGCACCACGTGCACGGCCCACAGCAGCGGGATTTTATGGTGCAGGCGGTGCATCCAGTAAAAGCACAGGTCCCAGGCAAAAAAAGCGAAGATCCATTGCGCCGCCACGGGCCACTGGTCGACGATGTGCAGGTTCGCATGGCGCAGCAGCAGGGCGAACGCCGCCACTTCCACGCCGCGGAACACCCACATCAAAATGTGACCGGAATTGAGGTTGAAGATCACGTCCTTCCACGGCACGGGAGTCTTGCGCACCCATTTGAGTATCAGCAGTTCGGCCAGCACGAAGGCCAGCATGACAAGAAAGGAGAGGGCAAAGGGATTCATCATGGTGCGGTTTTGATGGAAACGGCGCGGCGAGCAGCCAAGGATACCTGCATTTTGGCCAGCATGCCGCCGGCGATGCCCACGGCCAGGCCGGCGGCCAGGTCGATGCTGACGTGCCGGCGCAGTGCGATGATGGCGTAGCAGATGGCCACGCCCAGCACCACGGCCAGCGCGGAACGAAGCAGGTGGCTCCGGTCGCACAAGGCCCACACGCACAGCAGGGTCAGGGCGCCATGCAGCGACGGCAGGCAGTTTTGCGCGGAGTCAAACGACTGCAGCAGGCGCAGCGCCTGCGTGCTCCACGCGCTGCCCTCGCCCACGGGCGGGTATGCGAGCGTGGTCGGATACAGCAGGAACACCGCGCCGCACATGATGGCGGAAAGCGCCATGGCGCGCGCCAGCCAGCGCACGCGGGCCGCTTCGGCCGCCAGGTAGGCGTAGGGGATCAGGATGAAGAAGGACAGGTACAGCCAGATGGCGGAGTCGTTGTAGGCAATGGCGCGGTCGATGGCCGTTTCGGGCAGCAGCATCCCCTGCCCCTGCAGCAGGTCGCTGGAAAAATACACGAGGCCGACGCTGCCCCAGCCGGCCAGCAAATGCAGCAGGCGGGAAGTCAAGGTCATGGAAGAATGGTTCATGCGGTGGCAAGGCGCCGGATGCGGCGCCGTTTCATGGTGGGGTCAAAGGGAGGCAGTTCACCGCTCACCGTCCAGGCCAGGCGGTCGGTGGCCACGCCCAGGCCGCGCAGCACCGCCGCCAGGTGCGCGCGCAGCGCGGCCAGGCCAGCGGCGTCCAGTGCCGCATGCAGTTGCAGGGCCGCTTCGCCGTGCTGCACCAGGCGGTAATCGGCATCGGGCGGCAAGGCTTGCGCAAAGGCCCGCGTCAATACATCGGCAAAGACGGCGACGGGTGCGCCGCCGCGCGCCGATGGCAGCGCCAGCAAGTCGTCGCAGCGCCCCTCGATGCCATCGATGGCGCGCGTGGCCCTGCCGCACGGGCATGGCGTCGCGCGCGCGATCAGGATGTCGTCCAGGCAGTAGCGCACGATGGGCTGCGTCATGCGCGTAAAGTCCGTGATCACGGGTACGAAGCGGCGCTGCTGTTCGCCTGCTTCGGCATCGAGCCACTGCGGCTCGATGTGCACGTATTCCTCGTTCAGGTGCAGCACGCCGTGCTCGCAGCTGCTGGCGAGGAAACCTTCGGTGGCCTGGTAGATTTCATGCACGGCGCCAAACGCCTGCACGATCAGCGCGCGGTCCTGCGCTTCGAGCACCTCGGCGACCGAGATGACTTTTTTCGGCGCCAGCGCCAGGCTGCCGTCGATGACGCGCAGGGCCAGCTGGCGCAGCACCTGGGCCGGCGCGACGATGACGGAAGGTTGATATTGCGCAAGCCGCGCGCACAAGCTGTCGAACGGTTCGAACAAATCGTAGAAGGCAAAGGTCAGCCACGGCGAGCGCACGGCCGTGTACAGATTGCTGTTCGCGCGCAGGAACAGCGCCACCCGTTCGCCGGAAAACAGGCCGTCGGGCAGTGCCTTGGCCAGCATCACGCCCGCCCATTGCGCCTTTTCGCGGGGACTGACGGTAAACACGGCGCGCCGCGACGATGTGCCGGACGACAGGCCCACGGTGATGTCGCCCACGGCCGGCGTGAAGTCGCGGCTATGCTCGGCCGCCATGGCGGCTTCCATCGCCTGCGCCAGGGTGATGCCTTCTGTGTTCATCGCATCGAAATGCTCGAGCATCAGCGCCTTGTTCATCGTCGGCCACTGCGCCAGCGGCAGGTGGCGATACGGCGCAAAGTAGCGGCTGCGCGCGCACAGCACGTCGATGAAACGCGCCAGTTGCCGCTGCTGGTAGGCGTCGAGCTGCGCGCGGCCGGCGAAACGCAGGCGGCGCGTGCGCCAGTACGACAGCAGCAGCCAGACAATACGCTTCACGGGCGGCCCGCCACAGCGATATAGTCGACCGTGTCTTCGTGCGTGATGCGGATCTGCGCCTGGCCCGACTGGTGCAGCTGGTGCAGGCGGTTCAGGGTGGCGTAGTACGGCGCGCGCTTGTGCTGGATGAGGAACGACAGTTCGGACGGCCCGCGCAGCTGCTGGAAGCTTTCCGGCACCCAGGCCGCGTCCGACGCCAGCAGGGTCCAGCCCCCATCCTGCAGCACGAAGGCGCCGAGATGGCCGATGGCGTGGCCGGGCAGGTCGACGACGTAGATCTCGCCCGTGCCGCTGACGTCGCGCCCGTGCGTGAATGGCAGCAGGGCGGCCGGCAAGGCCGTCTCGGGCACGCTTTCGACGAAATCCAGGCGGTCGGCAATATCGTCTGGCAGCAGCTCGGGCACGAAGGCCTGGCGCACGGCGGCCACGCCGGACAGGCCGCGCACGGCGTCCCAGCCTGTTTTGGAGGCCATCAGCCGCGCGCCGGGAAAGTCGCGCAGGCCGGCGATATGGTCGGCGTGGAAGTGCGACAGCAGCAAGGTGTGGATGTCGCCAGGCGACACGCCATGCGCGCGCAGCTGGCCTTGCAGGGATTCGTGCGCGTCGAAGGAAATCGGCGTCACCCACGCGTACAGCCGGTACACGCCTTTCGAGGTGGCGGCGCGGAAGTGTTCGGCATAGCCCGTGTCCCACAGGTACAGGCCCGCGCGTGTCGCTATCAGGTAGGCGCGCGAAGGGAAGCAGCGGCTGGCCAGCCCGCTGCCTTTCAAGACCATGCACGAGGGGTGCGTGCAGTGGCCGACGCGAAACGCGGTGATGCTAGCCATTGCGCTCCTTGCCCACCTTGTGCGCCGCCGCTTCCTGGCGCATCCACTGCGCCGTCAGGGCGATGCCTTCCTGCAGGCTGACGATGGGACGGTAACCGAGCACCTTGCGCGCCTTGGCGTTATCGAGCGTCATGTCGAAGCTGAGCGCGCCGATGCTGTAGGGCGTGAGGGCCGGTTCGCGGCGCGTAAAACGCGAGGCGAACTGCATCAGGCGAGCCAGCAGTGCCAGCACGCGGTACGGCATGCTGACGATCTGGAACGGCTGCTGCAGTTGATCGCGGAACAGGCTGTGCAGGATGTCGCACAGGCGCGCCGGCTCGCCATTCGTGATGTTGAAGGCGGCGCCCGACGCGATGGTCTTGTGCACGGTGGCCAGCCACATCGCATGGACGACATTGTCGACATAGGTGACGTCGATGGTGGCCGCGCCGCCGTTGGGCAGCGGCAGCTTGCCGCCGCGCTCCCGCAGCACGCGCGCCAGGCGCGGGATCAGCACCTGGTCGTGCGGGCCGAAGATGGCGCGTGGGCGCAGGATCACGCACGTCATGCCGCGGTGGCGGTCGACGCAATCCTGCACCAGCTTTTCCGCCATCGCCTTGCTGCGCGCATAGGCGTTGACAAAGGCATCGGGACGGAAGGTTTCCGGCACCTCGTAGCGGTTGCGGTAATCGAAATAGATGGCCGGCGTGGAGATGTGCACGAAGCGCGCCACGTGCAGGCTGGCGGCCGCGCGCAGCAGCTGGCCCGTGGCCGTCACGTTGGCGGCGATGAAATCGCGCTCGGCACCCCACGGCGAGGACAGCGCGGCGCAGTGCCAGACGGTGTCCATGCCGCGCACCAGTTCATCGACCTGGCGCGGCGTGGCCTGCGCCAGGTCCAGCGCCACGAATTGCGCGCCCATGCGTTCGAGTTCGCGCCCCACGGCCACGTTGCGGCCGGTGGCGCGCACTTCCACGCCCTGCGCCAGCAAGGTGCGCACGGCATTGCGCCCCAAGCCGCCCGTCGCCCCCGTGACCAGAATCCGCCTCATCGCGCCACCCTTATAAATCGACGATCATGCCGCCAATGGTCAGGCCGGCGGCCGTGCCCATCATCAGCAAACGCTGGCCTGCCACGGCCCGCCCCGTCATCACCGCCTCGTGCAGGGCCGTGGGCAGCGATGCGGCAACCTGGTTGCCATGCGTTTCAAAGATCTTGATGATTTTAGCATCGGGAACGTCGAGGATGCGCGCCGCATGCGCGAGTCCCAGCGGGCTGGCCTGGTGCGGCACGACCACGTCGACCCGTTCCAGTCCCGCGCCCGACTCGGCCATTAATGCCGTCAGGAAATCCGGCATCACCTTGACGGCCAGGCGGAACACGGCCTTGCCATCCATGCGGAACAGGTAGTCGCCCGGCTCGCAGCCGTTGCGCGGATTGCGCTCGGTACCGCCGCCGCGGATTTCGCAGTAGCGCCGCCCTTCCGGATACGTGCCCATCTTGTAGGCGCGGATGCCGGCGCTGCCGTCGCCCCGTTCGACGATGACGGCCGCCGCGCCGTCGCCAAAGATCATCGACGCTTCCGGCTCGCTCCAGTCGACGCCGCGCGACGCCAGGTCGGACGAGACGATGGCGATGCGCCGGTAGGCGCCGCCGGCCAGCATGGACGCGGCCACGCGGAAGGCGGCCATGAAACTGAGGCAGCTGGCGTTGACGTCGAAGCTTTGCGTGCCTGGCGGCAAGCCGGCATGTTCCGCGATGAAGCAGGCCGTGTTCGGCAATGCCTGCTCGGGCACGCCGCAGGCGCAGATCAGCAAGTCGATGTCGGCCGGGCGCAGGCTGGCGTTCTTCAGCGCGTCGAGCAGGGCGGCGGCGCCCAGCTGGCTTTGCGATTCATCGGGCGCGGCCACAAAGCGCGACAGCACGCCGCTCTTGCGCAGGGTATAGCCGGGCGGGTGGCCCAGTTTCAAGTCCAGGCTATCGGAAGTCACGCTATGCGACGGGACGGCTTTGCCCGTCGCGATCAGGCGAACTGGAATCATGTCAGCCTTAAAAAAGTAAAGTGAATAGGGTTAGCGAGCTTAATCGAGTATCAATGGCGGCAAATCGACGCCGCAGTTCTTGCAGAAATTGGCGTCGTCATCGAGTCCTTCCTTCAGGCACGTGGGGCAGGTACGCGTGGTGACCAGCTTGGAGCTGCGCTGTACCGTCATTTCGGCGCTGATAATGCCGGTAGGCACTGCCAGGATGCCCCAGCCCAGCAGCATCATCAACGAGGCGATGGTGCGCCCGATGTCGGTCTTCGGCGTGATATCGCCGAAGCCCACGGTGGTCATGGTGCTGATGGCCCAGTATATCGACGTCGGGATACTGCTGAAACCGTTATCTGGCCCTTCCACGACATACATCACAGTGCCCAGCAGAAATACCACCATCATCACGAACGACAGGAAGATGAGGATCTTGCGCCGGCTGGCCAGCAGGGCGCGCCCCAGCACCGTATATTCATGCACATAGGAAGTGAGCTTGAGGATACGGAACATGCGCAGCAGGCGCAGGATGCGCACGTCGATCAGCACGTGCGCGCCCGGCAGCAGCAAGCCGATGTAGGTCGGCACGATGGCCAGCAAGTCGATAATGCCGAAGAAACTCTTGGCATAGCGCACCGGATGCTGCAGGCACGACAGGCGGGCGAAATATTCGGCCGTAAATAAAAAGGTGAAAAACCATTCGAGCGCCGTCAGCCAGGTGCCGTAGCGCTCGGCCACGGAAGCGACACTGCTGAGCACGACCACCGTCACGCTCATCAGGATGGCGCCGATCAGCAGCAGGTCGAAGGCGCGGCCCGTGCGCGTTTCCGCCTCGAAGATGACGGTGTACACCTTCTCGCGCCAGCCCCGCTCGGGCTTGCCGTATTTCTGCTGCGTTTCCTGCGCGGCAACTTGCTGCGGCGTCAACGGTGCCGCTCCGCTCCTGGGCGCGGCTTTCATGTCGGTAGTATGCTCATATACTATTATTGTATAGATAATTTACAAAGCACGGCGACACGCACGCTTGCGCTACAGGTTTCATTACGACAGCTTCTTCGCCAGCAACACGGCATTGCGCCGCTCGCGCTCGGCCTGCACGATGTCCGCCGCGCGCGCTTCGCTCAAGCCCGCCGTGTGCAGCACGGTGGCCGTCAGCTGCAGCGCCGCTTCCAGCGCCTCGGGCACGACGAGCGTGGCGCCCGCATGCATCAGGGCCACCGCATGGGCTTCGTCGCGGGCGCGCGCATACACGGGCAGCAGCGGATACTCGCGGCGGATCGACTTGACGGCATGCAGCACGGACGCCGCATGGTCCATGGTCAGCACGACGGCCGCGGCCCGGTCCGCATTCACCTTTTGCAGCAATTCCGCGCGCGACGCATCGCCGAAATACACGGGAAAGCCGCGCGGATGCAGGGTCGTCACCAGCCGCGCATCGTTTTCGATGGCGACATAGGCGATATCCTGCTCCGTCAGCACCTTGGCCAGCAGCTGCCCCACCCTGCCGAAACCGGCGATGATGACGGTGCTGCCCTGCGGCGGCAGCGCCCCTTGCGCCAGGTCGGCCAGCTGGTGGTGGTGGCGCTTTTCCCACCAGTTGCCGAACGCGCGCGCCGCCTTCGCCAGGGCCGGCGTGGCGAACAGGCTCAGGCCCACCACCAGCATGACGAACTGCGCCACCTGCGGTCCGATCAGCTTGGTACCGAGCGCATACGCGACGACGATGAAGGCGAACTCGCCGCCCTGCCCCAGCAGCACGCCCGTTTCCACGGCGCGCCCCCAGTGAAAACCGCCCAGGCGGAAAATCACGCCGATGACGAGGGTCTTCAGGAAAAACAGGCTGAGCACGGCCAAGGGAATCAAGATCGGCGACTTGAGGATTTCGCGCACGTCGATCTGCATGCCCACCGACATGAAGAACAGGCCCATCAACAAGCCCTTGAACGGCTCGATCGTCACTTCCACCTCATGGCGGAATTCCGTTTCCGCCAGCAGCAGACCGGCCAGCAGGGCGCCCAGCGCCATCGACAGGCCCGCCAGGTAGGTCAGGCCCGCGATGCCCAGCGTACTGAGCAAGGTCAAGGCCATGAAGACGTCGGGCTGGCGTTTCTTGACGAAAAACTGGAACAGCGGGCGGATCACCCGGCGTCCGAGCAGGTAGATCAACAGGATGGCGCCGGCCGATTTCACGGCCGCAAAGCTGAGCAGGTACGCCAGGTCGTCGCTGCGCCCGCTGGCGAACACGTCGATGAGGATGAACAGCGGCACCACCATCAAATCCTGGAACATCAGGATGGAAAAACCCGCCTGGCCGGCCGGCGTCTGCAGGGAGCGCTGGTCCGTGAGCAACTGCATCACGACGGCCGTCGACGACAGCGACAGCACCAGGCCCAGCACGATGGACGCTTCCAGCGACAGGCCGAAATAATACGCGACGCCGCCGATCAGGCAGGCGCTGACGGCCACCTGCCCCACGCCCGCGCCAAACACCCAGCGCCGCAGCGCCCACAGCCGTTCTGTCGACAGCTCGAGGCCGATCATGAACATCAGGAACATCACGCCCAGCTCGGCCAGGCCGCTCACCTGTTCGGCGCGGACGAACGAAAAATACGTCAGCCACGTGAACTCGCCCGCCCACAGGCCGAAGCCGAACGGGCCGAACAGGGCGCCGACGGCCAGGAAACCGAGCACCTGGTTGACTTTCAGGCGTTGCAATAACGGAATAAAAATCCCGGCCAGGGCGAGAAACAGCAGGGTTTCTCGTAAATACGGTAGTGCGTGCTGCTCTTCCAAAATAATCCTAACTCAATGACATGCATGCTGAATTGATAATTGTCGCATGCACCGCCACGGCAGGGAATGCATGCACGCGATATTTTTTGCCATAAGGCAACATATCCACTATCGGCGCGCCGCTTTCGGCGTCTCCAGCATGTCGGCGCGCGGGCGGTCCCAGCCCGGCACGTAGGCGGGACATGGCCGGCCACGGAACTGCTGCAGCTCGACCGTGGTGAAATTGGGCAGCATGCCGGGATTGAAGCGCACGTCCGTCAGCTTGTCCGCATTCAACCTGGGCATGCGGGCAAAGCGGAACCAGGCATCGACATAGCAATTTTCCTCCTGCAAGGCGCGCAAGGCGGCCAGGCTGCCCGTCGCCTGCGCCGCCACGGCGATGCCGGGCGCCAGCTGCTGGCCCCGTTTGCCCGTCTCCACCAGGCCGGCCGGGCAGGCGGCGGGCGCCAGCGAGGCGGGCAGCAGGCTCAACGTGCCGCGCCGCAAGGTGTACACGTCCGTCTTGCTGTCGAGTGAAACATAGATCCAGCACAGCGGGTTGCTGGGAAACGCCGTCATCGCCACATCCCACACGCGCGTGCCCGGGTCCAGCCGCTGCACGGCCGCCTCGACGCGGGCGCGGCCGATGGCCGAGGCCACGCCCTGCGTGCCGATGAAGGTGGCGGCCAGCGCGAACGCCAGCAGCAGAGGGCCGCGCCCCCGCTCGCCGGCGCGCGCCTGCAGCACGGCCAGGATCACGCCCAGCCCCAGCAAGACGGCCAGCGAGGCGGGTGCCAGATAGGTTTTATGGGTGAAGAAGCACAGGGCCGCCGTCAGCCCCGCCAGCAGCACGCTTTTGACGATGCCGTAGTGCAAGGACATGATCACGGGCACGCCCAGCAAGACCCAGAACATGGGCTCGACAATGAAGACCATGTCGCCATACAGCCAGCGGCTGTCGAACGGGTAAAACGGGTGCAAGCCGTAGGAATTGAGGAAGTCCATGCCCATGTGCAGGCAAAAGCCCAGCAACAGGCAGGCGGCCAGGCCCACGCGGGCGGGCACGCTGTCCTTCAGCAGGCGGCGCGCGCCGGGCCACAGCAGCCACAGCAGGGCAAGCAGCAACAGCGCCTGCGGCAAGGCCAGCAGCAAGGTATGCGTATGCCCCCGGTGGTGCAACATGTAGCCGAACGGGCGCGGCAGCAATCTGGTGAGCACCAGGTCCAGGTCCGGCGCATTGCTGGCAAACCAGGCCGTAAAGAGAAACAGCGCGCGCCGGGTGCGCTGTGCGGGGGCCTGCGGCTCGGGCGGCAGGCTGCGGTGTACCAGTTCGCCGACCCCGAGGCCGATGACCGAATGCGTAATATTATCCATCGGGCAATTTTACAGGACGCCCGCCCCGGCGTGCGCTTGCGCTACAGCTTTTCCAGCTCCGGCCCGCGCATGCCGACCAGCAAGGCACGGCCATCGGGCATGACGCGGAACTCGCCAAAACGGGCCTTTTCCCAGCGCGCCGCCTCGCCTTCCTTGAAAAACCAGGCATCGCTGACCAGCACCCAGCGCCCGCCCTTCGGCGTCAGCTCGAGCAGGAATTCATCGGGCGCCAGCGCCTCCTGGGTGTAGGGACGCAGCAGTTCGGCCACGCCGCGTGCATCGCGCCGGGCCACCACGAGCGGTCGCCCCGGCGCCCTTTCCACGCTGGCCAGCGTGGAAAGGACACCGAGGTTGACGAAATTGAGGCGCATGTAGTCGCCCTGCATCAGCGAGCGGGGGTCGACCGGTTCCAGCGCCACGAAAATGGCGTCCCCCTTGGCAATCAGCTGCTCTTTTTGCCAGATGCCGCCATTGACCACCAGCAGCACCAGCAGCAGGCCCGCCAAGGTACCCAGGCGCACGGCACGGCCTTTGGCGACGACGGCCGCCGGCTTGCTTTCCACCAGGTGCAGTACCTTGCCGCGCGTGGCCAGCCACGACAACGCGCACAGGATGGCGCCGGCCATGGCCAGCAGCGCCGCCTTGCTGGCCAGCGGCCAGGCCAGCTGGTAATAAAAACTGCCGATGACCCACGCGGCCGCCAAGCCCGCCGCCACGGCCACGCGCGTGCGCCCGCTGGCCAGGCAATACGCGAGGATCAGCAAGACGGGGCCCAGGGCCGGCATGAACCACGCCAGCACGATCAGCACCAGCGCCACGCCGATGGCCGGCAACTGGCGCAGCGCCGGCCAGCGCCAGCCCATCCACGCGGCCGCCGCCATGGCCAGCACGAGCGAGACGCCGTTCAAGGCCCGCGCATACCAGGCGCCGGCCTGGTGGCTGCCCACTTCGCGCGCCACGTCGCTGGCAAAGCCGCTGCCCAAGGCACCGCCCAGCATGAAGGTCATGCCGGACCAGAAGACCAGGCCCAGCAAGATTGCCAATACCCAGCCCGTCGACAGCGACTCCAGGAAAGCGGCGATGGGCGCGCCGCGGCCATCGTTGAACGCCTGTTTCTGCAGCCAGTGCACGCCCAGCCATAGTGCCAGGGCCAGCATCCAGGCCAGATACAGCTGCGTCGGGTCATTCTCGAAAATCCAGTCGCGCTGACTGTCGACGACGCCCAGCCCCAGCAAGCCGCAGGCGACCACGCCCAGCAGCACGCGCAGCCAGTCGCGCGGCAGGGCGGCGGCCACCAGCAGGCAAGCCAGACACAGCAGCAAGGACGCCGTCTGCGTCGAATAGTCGCGGAACAGCGCATAGCCGAGCAAGCCGCCGCCCACCAGCAGGCACGGCACGGCCAGCTGCTCGACAAACAGGGCCACGCCGCGCGTGCGGATCAGCAGCACGGCCACCACCAGCACGATGGCGGCCACGACATACGCGCCGGGACCGTGGCGCACCACGCTTTCCAGGCCCACGCCGAGCGCCGCGATCAGGGGGATGGCGGCCAGCCAGGCGCCGAACGCCGTCATCAGCACCAGCGGCCACGGCCGCACGTCCTGCACGGGCCGCGTAGCGCCGGGCGGCAACAGGCCGGCGCGCGTGGCGTCGGCGATCAGGGTATCGAGCGCATCGGCGCTCTTGCTGTTCAGGCTGCTCATGCCGCCTCCTTGCGCGCGCGCCACAGGATGCCTTGCACGCTCAGCGCCAGCATGACGGCGGCTACCAGGCCCAGGATGACCAGGCTGCCCACTTCGCCGCCATTGCCGTTGAACAGCCAGTGCGCGAGGCCGCCCACCAGCAGGGTGTTGATGCCGAGCGTGACGGCGCTGAGGCCGAACACGTCGGAAAATTTACTCATCGACAACAGGATGGCGGCGACGGCCAGCAAGCCCAGCCCTGCCCAGTACGGCGACTCGATGGTGTTGCCGAACAGGGCAGTGACGGCCGAGCCCGTGATGAGGATGGTGAGCAGCACCAGGCCCAGGCGCAGGGCCCAGGAAGCGGCGCCCGTCCAGCGCGCCAGCAGGGGCGAAACGAAGGCGCAGGCCAGCAGCACGGCCAGCCAGCCGCCGACAAAGACAGGCAGGTCGGCCGACTCGACGCTCCAGCTGTGGCGCGTATGCGCCTGTATCCACAGGGTCGCCCCCGTCGACACGATCAGCATCCACGGCGTCCACAGCACGTCGCTGCGCGCCACCAGGCACAGCGGCAGCGCCAGCGCGGCCCACACGGCAAACAGTTGCCACGGATCGGCGCCCGTCTGGTAGGTCTGGCCAAAGTAGGCGAACAGGCCGCCGATGGCCAGCATGGCCACCAGCAGCAGCGGCACGCGCGCCTTCGGCACGGCAAACGCGGCCACGCAGGCGGCGGCAAACACGCCTTGCAGCAGGGCAAAGCGGCCCGTCCTGCCCAGCTCTTCCCAGTTGGCGGCGACCCAGAAGATCAGGCCCATGCCCAGCAGCGCGGCGCCCAGCACGGCCACGCCGCGCGGCAGCCAGTACGCCAGGCGCGCGGGTTCGCGCTGGAAACCGGCCACGTCCTGCAACTGCCGGGTTTGTTGGGCATCGAGCGCATGGCCCGAGGCGAGCTGGTACACGGCGAGGCGTAAATCCATCGTCTGCTTTCTGGTGGGGGTTCAGTATGGGGAGGGAAGGGTCAGCGCTCGACGCTTATGCCGCGCCAGAAGGCCACGTGGCCGGCAATCTGCCGGGCGGCGTCCTTGGGCTGGGGGTAGTACCAGGCCGCGTTGGCATTGACGGCACCATCGACGACGACGTCGTAATAGCTGGCCGTGCCCTTCCACGGGCAGACCGTCGTGTGGCTGCTCGGGCGCAGGTAGTCCTGCCTCACCGACGACAAGGGAAAATACACATTGTTTTCAACGACTTGCACCTGCGCATCGGCAGTTTGCGCGATGACGGCGCCATTCCAGCTGGCTGTTGGCATTTGACTATCCCCCTTCTCAGCGGAGTGTAGCCGAAATTGACCGCCATGGCGCGCGCCATTGGCCTCCGGATCAGGCGCTGGCGATGATCTGGCGCAAGGCTTGCTCGAACACTTCGGGCGGCTGGCCGCCGGAAATCAGGTGGCGCTCGTTGATGATGACGGCCGGCACGGAGTTGATGCCGTTTTGCTGATAGAACTGTTCCTGCGCGCGTACCTCGTCCGCGTAGGCGTTCGATGCCAGCACCTCGGCCGCTTTCGCCGTGTCCAGTCCCGCGTCGCCGGCCACTGTCAGCAGCACCGCGTGCGAGGACGGATTCTGGCCCTGCGTGAAATATGCATCGAACAGCGCCATCTTGAGTTCCTTCTGGCGCCCTTGCAGTGCGGCCCAGTGCAGCAGGCGGTGCGCATCGAAGGTGTTGTAGATGCGGCCGCGCTTGTCCATGGCAAAGGTAAAGCCCAGTTGCTCGCCGCGCGCGCGGATCGCTTCGCGCGATTGCGCCATCTGTTCTTCGGTGGAACCGTATTTGCGGGCGATGTGTTCGCCGATATCCTCGCCTTCGGCCGGCATGCTGGCATTCAGCTCGAAGGGCTGGAAATGGATCTCGGCCTGGACGCTGTCCTGCAGATTGCCCAAGGCTTGCTCCAGCGATTTCAGGCCGATCACGCACCAGGGACAGGAGACGTCGGAGACGAAGTCGATACGGACGGGAGTGGGTGTGGCGGAGGTGGAACTCATGGTGGGCAGCCTTTGCGCGAGTCGGTGGCGGCCGCACCGCGCGGCGCCGCAAGCACAGCATATGCGTGCGGGCCGCCGGAAATCAAGCGCTTACTTCTTCTTGCCAGCGGCCTTGGCCGCGTCCTTCTTGCCGCCGATCTTGCTTTCCTTGCCAGCGAGCAAGTTGGCAATATTCTGGCTGTGGCGGTAGGCCAGCAGCACGCTCATGATGACGACGGCCAGCAGGATGGGATCGACGCCGAACAGCAAGCCGTAGTAGAACGGCGCGAACAGGGCCGCCACCAGCGCCGCCAGCGAGGAATAGCGGAAGGCATAGGCGATGATCAGCCAGGTGGCCAAGGTGGCCAGGCCCAGCCATGGATGAATGCCCAGCAACACGCCGAGGGCCGTGGCCACGCCCTTGCCGCCGACGAAACGGAAGAAGACGGGCCACAGGTGGCCGAGGAAGACGGCGATGGCCACCAGCGCCACGGCCGTGTCGCCCACGCCCAGCGCACCGGCAAAATGGTCGGCCAGGAAGACGGCCAGCCAGCCCTTGGCGCCATCGCCCAGCAAGGTCATGACGGCGGCGCCCTTGTTGCCGCTGCGCAGCACGTTGGTGGCGCCCGGATTCTTCGAGCCATAGGTGCGCGGATCGGCAATGCCGTAGACCTTGCTCATCACCACGGCAAACGATATCGAGCCGAGCAAGTAAGCGGCCACTGTCATTGCCACGGTTGTGATTACTGGATTCATTTCTTCCCTTTGTTGTATTTTTCACAGCAGCATAAGGCTGGCGCAGCAGAATATACACCAGCGCCCAGCCCAAGGACAGGGCGGCGCCCGGTTTTCTTGGAGTCTATCCCGTAGCGAGCGTCTTCTGCTGGCAGCGTATCAGGAGCGCGGACCAGGCGTGAGGAGGACGCGTGGCGAGCCACGCGACGACGATCAACGCAGTCCCCGCTTCTGAGGGGCGGCAGCAGGGGAGGTATTCATCTACGGGGATAAGCTCTCTTAGTCTGCCAGCGCGCACTGCACCGGCTTGGCCTGGAGCAAGTCGAGCAATACCTGCGGCGCCAGCGAGACGAGGAAACCGCGCCGCCCGCCATTGATATAGATACGCTCGAGCGCCAGGATGGATTGCTCCACGTACACGGGCATGGCCTTTTTGGTGCCGAACGGCGAAGTGCCGCCGATCAGGTAGCCGGAATGGCGCTGCGCCACTTCGGGCTTGCACGGCTCGACGGACTTGCAGCCGATGCCACGCGCCAGGTTCTTGGTCGACACCTTGCAATCCCCATGCATGAGCACGATCATCGGCCGCGCCGCCTCGTCCTGCATCACGAGGGTCTTGATCACCGCATGCTCGGGCACGTTCAGCTCGCGCGCCGAGACGCTGGTGCCGCCGTGCTCTTCGTACGGATACGGGTGTTCATCGAAGGAAACTTGATGCTTGCGCAGCATCTGCGTCGCCTGGGTTTCGGAAATATGCTCTTTTTTAGCCATGCGTGATACGCTGATCGTTCAGTGAGGAGTGCTAATTATGCAGGAAGAAATCCGCTTTGCCACATTCAATGTCTGCAACCTTGCCCCTGCCGGGGAGAAATTGTATGACAACCTGGAACCGTTGAGCCCGGCCCAATACGAGGCCAAGGCGCAGTGGACGGCGCGGCAGATCGACCTGCTCGATGCCGACGTGATCGGTTTCCAGGAAATCTTCTCGCAGGCGGCCCTGCGCGACGTGCTGTCGCGCACGCGCCACTACCGCGAAGCGGTGCTGGCCGGCTACGATGCGGTGGACGCCAGCGGCCGCATGCTGCCCACGGTGGCGCTCGTCTCGCGGCTGCCGCTGGCCGGCCCCGGTGTTGCCTATGCGAACTTTCCCGCCGGCGTCACCTTGCCGGCCGATGGCCAGGGCGCGGATGCCGATCCGTGCCGCTTTGCCCGCGCGCCCCTGCATGTGCAGCTCGTCTTGCCTGGCGGACAACTGACCGACGTGGTCGTCGTGCATCTGAAATCGCGCCGGCCCGACTACCGCCCCGACGACGCCGGCGACGCGCTGGCGTATGCGCTGGCCAACCTGCGTTCGCTGCGGCGGCGCGGCGCGGAAGCCGTGGCCCTGCGCGTGCTGGTGAGCGAACTGGGCCAAAGCGGCCGTCCGCGCATCGTGCTGGGCGACTTCAACGACATCGCCAATGCCGTCACCACGGCCATCGTCATGGGCGCCGGCGCACCGTGCGAAGCGGCCGGCCACCTGCCCGAGATGCGCGCGCGCCTGTATGACTGCAACGCCATCCAGCTGCGCCAGGATTACCTGCGCCACGTGGGCTACACGAATATCCACGACAGCGCCTACATGACGATCGACCACATCCTCGTCTCCGAACACTTCCACCCCGCCTCGCCGCGCGCCATCGGCGCCGTGCTCGACGTGATCTACCTGAACGACCATTTGCTGCTGGGCTTGCCGCCCGCGTCCGACCATGGCCAGGTCGTGGCGCGCATCAAGCTGCTGGGAAACATTCACTGATGCCATAACTAATGCAACAGCGCCGCCAGTGCGCTGCCCTCGACTTGCGCGCCGGCATAGCGTCCCTGGTACTGCTGGCAGCCCTGCGCCTGCAGGTAGGCCAGCTGCTGCGCCGTTTCCACGCCTTCCGCGATCACCGTCAGCTGCAGTTCGCGCGCCATGGCGATGATGGTGGCGGCCACGGCGGTATCGGACTCGCCAGCCGCGCCGTCCGCGCCGGGCAGGAACGAGGGATCGATCTTCAGCTTGTCCACCGGGTAATGGCGCAGATTGGCCAGGCGCGAATAGCCGGTGCCGAAGTCGTCGATGGCCAGCCGCACGCCCAGCGCGCGCAGCTGCGCCAGCACGCCGGCCAGGCGCGCGCCGCCCTTCATCAGCAGCGACTCCGTCACTTCCAGCTCCAGCCAGGCAGCGGGCAAGCCCGACGCCGCCAGCGCTTCCTGTACGCTGTGCACTAAATTATTGTGCAGGCATTGCGCCGCCGACAGATTCACGGAGACGCGCCACGCCTGGCCCGCGTCGTGCCAGGCGCGCGCGCGCAGGCAGGCGTGGCGCAGCACCCAGTTGCCGATCGACACCATCAATCCGCATTCCTCGGCCACGGCGAGGAAGCGCTCGGGCGGCAGCACGCCCAGCTGCGGATGGCGCCAGCGCAACAGGGCTTCCGCCCCCACGATCTGGCCGCTGGCAACATCGAGGGCGGGCTGGAATTCCAGCGCAAACTCGTCGCTGCCCAGCGCCGCGCGCAAGCCCTGTTCGAGGCTGGCCCGCTCGAGGATTTGCGCATTCATTTCCGCATTAAAAAACTGGAAATTATTGCGTCCGCTTTCCTTGGCGTGGTACATGGCGATGTCGGCGTTGTGCACCAGCGTGTCGATGCTGTCGCCATCGCTGGGAAAGATGGCCACGCCGATCGACACCGACACCTGCAACTCATACTCGCCCAACTGGTAGACCTGGGTCACGGCTTGCAGCAGGCTGGCCGCCACGTGCGCCGCCTGGTCGATGCCGCCCACCTCGGCCAGGATGATGACAAATTCGTCGCCGCCATGGCGGCTGACCGTGTCGACGCCGCGCACGCAGCGCACGAGGCGCCGCGCCACCTCCTTGAGCAGCAGGTCGCCCACGTGATGGCCCATGCTGTCGTTGATGTGCTTGAAGTGATCGAGGTCCAGGTACAGGATGGCCAGCATGCTCAGCTTGCGCCGCGCGGCCGCCAGCGCCAGCGACAGCCGGTCCAGCAGCAGCACCCGGTTCGGCAGGTCGGTGAGGAAATCGTGTTCGGCCAGGTGGCGCGTGTGCTCCTCGGTTTTCTTGCGCTCGCTGATGTCGCTGAGGATGGCCATGTAGTTGCTGAGCTGCCCCTGCGTATCGCGGATGGCCGTCAGCGACAGCCAGGCCGGGTAGCGCTGCCCCTCCTTGCGCTGGGCCAGGATGTCGCCCTGCCAATAGCCATTCGTATCGACCTCTTCCCACACGTGGGCAAAGAACGCCAGTTCATCCGGTTCGGCGCGGTGCATGGCAAACGGCTTGCCCAGCATGTCGTCCAGGCTGAAGCCGCTGATCTCGCTGTACGCGGGATTCATGCTGACAACGCGTTGCTGCGGGTCCATCACGACGATCGCTTCCCGTGCGTGCTCGACCACCTGCGCCGACAGGTACAGGGCCCGCTCGGCCAGTTTGCGGGAAGAAATATCGCGGATCACGGCATAGAACAGATAGGTATGGTCGAGCGTGACGGAAGTGAGCAGCACTTCGCCCCAGAACAATTCCCCCAGGCAAGTTTGATACTGCCAGTCATAGCGCCAGTTGCCGTGGGCATGGGCCTGCGCCGCCAGTTGCGTGCCGCGCAGGGACGACAAGGCGCCATCGGGCTGGCGCAAGGGCGAGAAATCGCTGAGACGCCGTCCCAGCAGGCGTGGCCGCTCCTCGCATTGAAACAGGGCGATGGCGGCCGGGTTGGCTTCGGCGATATGCTCGTCGCGCAGCAGCACGATGGCGTCGGCCGACTTGTCGTACAACTGGCGGAAATTATCCCCCATCAGCAACAGCGCGCCCTGCCCCGCGCCATCCTGGCCGCTGGCCGTGATGTCGACATCGATGCACACCACTTGCCGCACACGCCCGGCCACGATGACGGGAAACGCGGTGGAACAGATGCAGCGCGGCGCCACCCCGTTGCTACCGAGACGCCACAGGCGGGCCGTGCGCGCCTTGCCGCTATGCCAGACGGCGTCCAGTTCGGCATGGCCATCGGCATCCTGGCCGGCGCCTTCCGGCATGGCCGTGGCCACGCTGCTCCACGGCTGGCCCAGGGCCAGCGCGGCCGGCACCCCATACAGGCGCGCCGCGCCCGCGCTCCAGTAGCGCACGATGCCATCGCGGTCGATGCCGCGCACGGCCATGCCGGGCGCCTGCTCGACGGCGGCAACGGCGATGGACAGCAAGTCCAGCGCCATGCCGGCCGCTCCCGTGTCCGGTGCGGCAGCGGCCAGCAAACGGCCCGGCGACGGGACGGCTCCGACAATCCGTTCAGACATCAGGCCCCCCGTTGCGCGGCCGTGCCGCAACCGGCGGGCACCCTGGCCTGTCCGGTGGCACAACCATCATGGCCATTCTTGCGCGCCGGCGAATCGGCTCATTGAGGATGCTCAAGCATCGTGGCATGCCGCTGCCGGCGCCGCCGCCGCGCCCGATGCCTCTGGCGCCCGTTTTCTGCATTTCATCCCCGTTTTTGTGCAATCTGTCGCACGGCGATGGCGGGCGCACTTGTATCTTCATAAAGTAGCAACATGCGTATCGCCGTGAACGACCGCAGCGGCAGGCGTGCTGCCTGCGGCCGCCACGGCGATACGCTACCCGAATTCCCCCGGCCCGCCGCAGGCCGGCCGCAACGAGACCTGGCGCCCGACCCTTGCGCCGCCTCCATACGAAAACACCATGAAAAACGAGACTTTGCCACCGGCCTCCCCCCTTGCAGCCCCGCGTCGTCGCCGCTGGCGCGCCCCCGTGCTGATCCTGGTCGTGCTGGGCCTGGCCGGCGGCGGCTGGACCGTAATGCAAACGAGACAACAAGCGGCCAAGGCGGCCGAGTTGCAGGCGAGCAAGAAAAAACAACAGGACAAGACGCCCGTGCACGAACTGGCGCAGGGCGACGTGGCCGCCATCGATGCGCGCGCGCTCGCCGTGAGCTTGCCCCTGTCGGGTTCGCTGGCGCCGCTGACGCAAGCCACCATCAAGGCCAAGGTTTCCGGCGTGATCCACGAAACCACATTGCAGGAGGGCCAGAGCGTGGCCGCCGGGCAAATTCTCGTGCGCCTGGACGCGGCCGACCAGCGCGCCCGCCTGACGCAACAGCAAGCCATGCTCGACGAAGCGCAGGCGCGCCTGTCGATGGCAGCCAAGAACGAAAACAATAGCCAGGCCCTGCTCAAGCAGAAATACATTTCGCAGACGGCTTACGACACGACGCAGAATTCCGTCGACCTGGCGCGCGCCGGCGTCAAATCCAACGCCGCCATGGTCGACATCGCCCGCATCGCGCTGGCCGACACGGTGATCCGCGCGCCCATGGCCGGCATCGTCAGCAAGCGCCACGTACAGGCCGGCGAAAAGGTCTCGCCCGACATGCCCGTCTACACCATCGTCAACCTGGCGCAGCTGACCCTGGAAGCGCCCGTGCCCAGCGCGGAAATCCCGCGCATCAAGCTGGGCCAGGACGTGCACTTCAAGGTCGACGGCTTCGGCGCGCGCGACTTCGCCGGCAAGGTCACGCGCATCAACCCCACCACCGAGAGCGGCTCGCGCGCCATTGTCGTCTACATCGCCGTCGACAATGGCGATGGCGCGCTGCGCGGCGGCATGTTCGCCAAGGGCAGCATCGTCACCGAACGCTCATCCGTGGCGCCGCTGGTGCCGCTGGCGGCCGTACGCAATGAAAAGCAGGGCCCGGTCGTGTATGCGCTGGTCAACAACAAGGTGGTCGCCCAACCCGTCACCCTGGGCCTGCGCAACGAGGATGAAGGCTATGCGGAAGTGACGTCGGGCCTGGTGCCGGGCGCGAAAGTCATCGTCGCCAGGCTCGATGGCGTGAAACCGGGCCACGGCGTGACCTTTGCCGGGGCGCCCGCCGCGCCCGCCGCACAGCCGGCCGTGCTGGCGCGGAAGGATTAAGCCATGTGGATGACCAAAGTCAGCATACAGAACCCTGTCTTCGCCACCATGGTCATGGTGGCGCTGGTGGTGCTGGGCGTGTTTTCCTACCGCGGCCTAGGCGTGGAAAGCATGCCCAGCGTGCAGTTCCCGTTCGCCGCCATTGAAGTGAACTACCCGGGCGCCTCGCCCGAAGCCGTGGAAAACGACATCACGCGCCCCATCGAGGACGCCGTCAACACCGTCAGCGGCATCAAGACCATCCGCGCCAACTCATGGGAAGGACGCGCCGGCGTCTACCTGGAATTCGAGCTGTCGACGAATATGGACAAGGCCATGCAGGACTTGCGCGACAAGGTGGCGCTGGTGCGCCCGCGCTTCCCGAAGGAAGCCAAGGACCCGTTCATCGCGCGCGCCGAGGGCGACAACGAGCGCCCCATCGCCACCATCGTGCTGACCTCCACCGGGCATGACCTGCGTTCGCTGTCGACCATGACGGAGCAGATCATCAGCAAGCGCTTCCAGGGCGTGGCCGGCGTGGGGCAAGTCAAGCTGCGCGGCCTGCGCGCGCGCCAGATCCTCATCAGCATGAAGCCGATCGAACTCAATGCCCAGGGCATCGGCGTCGATGAAGTGATCCGCGCCATCCAGGCCACGAATACCAATTTGCCGGCCGGCTCCATCAGCCATGGCGCGGCCGAACAGCTGGTGCGCGTGGAAGGCAAGATCAAGGATGCGCGCGAATTCGGCAAGATCATCGTGGCGCGCCGCGCCAGCGGTCCCGTCTACCTGGACCAGGTGGCCAGCGTCGTCGACGGCGAGCAGGAAGAGCTGTCGATCTCGCGCATGAACGGCCAGCAGGCCGTGACCATGGAAATCACCAAGGTGCAGGACGCCAACGTGGTGGAAGTGGGCACCGGCATCCTGAAAGTGGCGGCCGACCTGCAAAAGACGCTGCCGCCCGATATCACCCTGCGCGTGCTGGACGACGAATCGGAACGCGTGCAAAGCCAGCTCAATAACGTCAAGCGCACCATCATCGAAGGCGCCGTGCTGACCATGGTGATCGTCTTCCTGTTCCTGCACTCGTGGCGCTCGACCATCATCACCGGATTGACCCTGCCGATCTCCGTGCTGGCCAGCTTCATCGCCATGAAGGCCTTCGGCTTCACCCTGAACTTCCTGACGCTGATGGCGCTGTCGCTGTGCATCGGCCTGCTGATCGACGACGCCATCGTCGTGCGCGAAAACATCGTGCGCCACCTGGGCATGGGCAAGAGCCACTACAAGGCGGCCAACGACGGCACCAATGAAATCGGCCTGGCAGTGATGGCCACCACGTTTGCCATCGTCGCCGTGTTCGTGCCGGTGGCTTTCATGGACGGCATCATCGGCCGCTTCTTCCTGCAGTTCGGCATCACCGTGGCCGTCGCCGTGCTGGTGTCGCTGTTCGTCAGCTTCACGCTCGACCCGATGCTGTCGTCCGTCTGGCGCGACCCCGTCAAGGACCGCTTCAAGTATGCGCCATGGCTGGGCCGCTTCATGGCCTGGATCGAGACCGGCATCGACCGCCTGCACGTCTGGTATGGCAAGGTGCTCGGCATCGCCCTGCGCTGGCGCAAGACCACGCTGGCCACGGCCGTGGCCCTGTTCGCGGGCAGCCTGATGCTCGTGCCGATGATAGGCGGCGAGATGTTCCCCGAGACGGACCAGGGCTGGGTCAACCTGCGCTTCAAGACGCCCGTCGGCTCCAGCCTCGAATACACGGATTCCAAGGTGCGCCAGGTGGAAGCGGCCCTGAAGGAATTTCCCGAAATCGACAGCCTGGTGGCCAATATCGGCACGCCCGATGGACGCAATGCGGCTGAAGTCAACCTGAAGCTGACGGACATCAAGACGCACAAGCGCCGCTCGCAGCAGGAACTGGAAAGGCTGATCCGCGAACGCCTGGCGCCGATCGCCGGCATTACCCTGTCCGTCGGCAACCGCCCCATCTTCATCGCCATCCTCGGCACGGACGAGGGCAAGCTCGATGAAGTGGCGCACCGCCTGATGGACAAGATGCGCACCATCAAGGGCCTGGCCGACATGGAATACAGCCAGGAAGGCGCCAATCCGTCGACCACGGTGAAGATCAATAACGAACTGGCCAGCGACCTGGGATTGTCGGTGCAGCAGATCGGCGCCGCCCTGCGCCCGTTCGTGGCGGGCGACACGGTCAGCCACTGGCTGGCGTCCGACGGGCAGAACTACGACGTCAACGTGCAGCTGCCCAAGTCGGGCCGGCAGAAGGTGGCCGACCTGGCCGACCTGTCGCTGGCGTCCAGCAAGCTCGATGCGAACGGCAAGCCGGTGATGATCCCGCTGCGCCAGGTGGTGGAATTCGTGCCGTCGTCCAGCCCGCAAGTGCTGAAGCGCCAGGCCTTGCAGCGCCGCGTGGCCATCTATGCCGGCGTGCAGGGCCGTCCTGCCGGCGACGTCGACGCCGACGTGCAGAAAGCCATCAAGTCGATCGACCTGCCGCCCGGCGTGCGTTTCGACGTGGCCGGCAATGCGCAGCAGATGGCCGAAACCATGGGCGGCGCGATGATGGCGCTGGGTATCGCCGTGATCTTCATCTACCTGGTGCTGGCGTCGCAGTTCGGCAGCTTCCTGCAGCCGGTCGCCATCATGGTGTCGCTGCCGCTCTCCCTGATCGGCGTGCTGCTGGCCCTCCTGATCACGGGCAGCACCCTGAACATCTTCTCCGTGATCGGCTTCATCATGCTGATGGGCCTGGTCACCAAGAATGCGATCCTGCTGGTGGACTTCACCAACCAGCGCCAGCGCGAAGGCCTGGGCCAGTTCGCCGCGCTGATGGAAGCGGGCCAGGTACGCCTGCGCCCCATCCTGATGACGACCCTGGCGATGGTCTTCGGCATGCTGCCGATGGCCATCGGCATGGGCGACGGCGGCGAATCGCAGGCGCCGATGGGGCGCGCCGTCATCGGCGGCGTCATCACCTCGACGCTATTGACGCTGGTGGTGGTGCCCGTCGCCTACACCTACCTCGACAGCCTGGGCAAGCGCGCCGCGCGCTTCTTCGGCGGCGGCGACGCGCATGCGCACACGGATGCGCATGCCGACGACGCCAAGGCGCCCGCCGGCGCCGCCCACTGACCTTCCTGCCGGTCGCCTTCACCGTCCCCGCATTGGCGGGGACGACGCGGCGGTTTCCTGAAGAGAGCTTCAGTTGACCAAAACGCCCCCACTGGCTAGACTGTCCCCGTTATCAATTGTATGGAGTGACTCGTGGGTGCTTGTTCCAGTGACAGTAGTCGATTGACCATCGGCGATCGGCCTTAGGCAAGACGCGCGCATTCCGCCCGCCCTGCCCTCGGCAAGGTGCGGTTCTACCAGCGGCAGTACAGACTCGCCGCCACTTCCCTCCTCATCGTTCCACCGTTATCGCCTGCTGCCCCCTTTTCGGGCGGATTGACTTCGCCTGTGCACTCGCCTGTTCCTCCCCAGCCGGGAGAAACTGATGGTGGTATTTGACTTTGCGCTGCGCGTTGCCGCGGCATTGACCCTGGGCGCCATGATCGGCGCCGAACGCCAGCTGCGCCAGCGCATGGCGGGCCTGCGCACGAATGCGCTGGTGTCCGTCGGCGCCTCGCTGTTCGTGATGGTTTCCGTGCTCGAAGGCGATGCCTCTGGCCACATGCGCATCGCCGCGCAGGTGGTGTCGGGCATCGGTTTCCTGGGTGCCGGCGTCATCATGCGCGAGGGCATGACGGTGCGCGGCCTGAACACGGCCGCCACGCTGTGGTGCTCGGCCGCCATCGGCATCCTGTGCGGCCTGGGGTTTGCCCTCGAAGCGGCCATCGGCACGGCGTTTGTGCTGATCGCCAACCTGGTGCTGCGCCACCTGGCCCAGCGCATCAACGCGCACGGCAGCGCGGCCGGCATCGAGACGGAAAGCATCTACCGCGTCACGGCCGTGTGCGAGGCGGAGCAGGAAGTCCAGGTGCGCAACCTGATGCTGCGCATGATCAGCGGCATGCCGGCGCTGATGCTGCAATCCTTGCACAGCGAGGATGCGCCGCAGGCCGGGCGCATCGAAGTGCGCGCCGACCTGCTCACGCCCCTGTCCAGCCTGGGACTGCTGGAGCAGATCGTCAGCCAGGTCAGCCTGGAAGGCAGCGTCTCGGCCGTGCGCTGGGCGCTGGTCAACAACGCGGAATTTGTCGCCGAACGGGGAGTGTGATGATGAAAAAATTCTTCCATTGGTTTGCCAGGCGCACACCTGTCGTGGCCACCTACCGCCTGACCGTCACCTGCCCCGCGGCGCAGGCCGACCACGTGGTGCGCCTGCTGCTGGCCGAACTGAAAGGCGCGGGCCTGGCGCCGTCGCAGGTGCTGCGCAGCTGGGACGCGGGCAGGCAGATGGTGCGGCTGATCGCCATGGTGCTGTGCCAGGCCGTGCAGCGCGCCGTGCTGGTACGCTTCGTCAACCGCGCGGGCGCCTGGCCGCAGGTGCGGCAAGTGCGCTGGGAAGGCGTGCCGGCCTCAGCCTGAGGCGGGCAAGCGCATGGTAAACAGGGCGCCGCCGCCGGCGCGGTTCTGCGCCTCGATGCGTCCGCCATACGCATGCACGATGGCTTGCGACAGGGCCAGGCCGAGGCCGAAACCGGGCGCCTCGCCCGCGCGCGCCTGCGCGCCACGGTAAAAGCGTTCGAACAGATGCGGCAAGTCTTCCACGCCGATGCCCGGTCCCGCATCGGCCACGCTGACCAGCACGTCGCCACCGTCGCGCGACACCTGCAGGGTAATGACGCTGTCGGGTGGCGAAAACTTCACGGCGTTGTCGAGCAGATTGGCCAGCACCAGGTCGACGGGGCCGGCCGCCACGCGCGCGTGCACGGGCGCGCCATCGTCGAGCGCGAGGCGGATGCCGCGCTGCGCTGCCGCCTTTTCCAGCCGTTGCGCCGCCGCGCGCAGCAGCGGATTGAGGTGTACCGATTCCACCGCATTGCGTTCCTGCCCCGCATCGAGGCGCGTGAGCATCAGCAATTCTTCCACCAGGGTCGTCAGGCGCTGCACTTCGTCGAGGCAGGACGCCAGCGCGTCGACATACTCGGGCGACTCGCGCGGACGGCGCAAGGTGATTTCGATTTCCGTGCGCAGGCGCGACAGGGGCGAACGCAACTCGTGCGAGGCGTCGGCCGTGAAGCGCCGTTGTGCATCGTAGCCGTGTTCCAGGCGGTCCAGCATGGCGTTCAGGGTATCGACCAGGCGGCCGATTTCATCCGGCGTGCCCGGATGCGGCAGGCGCTGGTGCAGGCTGGCCTCGCCGATGGAGCGCGCCTGCAGCACCACGTCGTCGATGGCACCCAGCACGCGGCGCGTAAGCATCTCGCCGGCCAGTCCCACGGCGGCCAGCAGCGCCAGCGCCATCGCGCCAAACAGCAAGGTGGCCGAGGCCAGCACGTGATTGGCGTCGTCGAGCGAACCGGCCACCTGCACCGACAGGCGCGCGCCGGACGAAGGCACGGGCATCGAGACCATGCGCAGCGGCTCCTCACCGAACTTGGGCAAGGTTTCAAAAACGGTCTCGCCGGCCGCCAGGCGCGCCAGCAGGGCGGGCGGCGCCGGCAGCCGCGCCGCTTCCAGGTTGCGGCTGCGCGCCAGCACGCGGCCTTCGCCATCGATGATCTGCACCAGGCGGTCGAGCCGCATCAAGGACGGCGGCGCCAGGCCCGGCGCCACCTCGTGCACGCTGACGGGCTGGCGCGGCGCGGCCGGCAGCATCGCCATCTCCGTCTCGCCCAGCGCCAGCAGGGCCGCGTCTAGCTGGCCGTGCACGGCGCGCGACAGGCCCCAGTAGCCGGCCAGCGCGGTGCAGGCGACGATGGCGAGGATGACGGCCAGGTGCACCAGCAGCAGGCGCTTGCGAAAGCTAGCCACCGCTGTTTTCCGCCAGGCGGAAACCGCGTCCGCGCACCGTGTGGATCAATTGCGGCAGGCCCGGCGCATCGACCTTGCCCCGCAGGTTGCGCACGTGGACGTCGATCAGGTTATCGATGCCGATCAGGTCCGCCTGCCAGATCTGCTCGGCCAGGCGCGCGCGGCTGACCACTTCGCCCGCCTGGCGCAGCAGGATCAATAAAATCGCGTATTCCTTGGGCGTCAGTACCAGCGGCGCGCCGCCCCGCGTCGCCTGGTGGCTGACGGGGTCGAGCGTCAGGTCGGCCAGCGCCAGCACCAGCGGCCGGCTGATGTCGGAGCGGCGCAGCAGCGCGCGGATGCGCGCCAGCAGTTCCTCGAATTCGAAGGGCTTGGTCAGGTAATCGTCGGCGCCCGTGTTCAGACCCGCCACGCGGTCGGCCGTGGCGTCGCGCGCCGTGAGCATCAGCACCGGCGTCTGGATGCCACGCGCGCGCAAGTCGCGGCAGAAATCGATGCCCTGCTTGCCCGGCAACATCCAGTCCAGCACGATCACGTCGTAATCGACGGCGTAGCTTTCCTCCTCGCCCTCTTCCGCGCTGTGCGCCACGTCGACGACGAAGCCTTCCTCCTGCAAGCCGCGCGCCAGCAGGCGCGCCGCCTTGCGGTCGTCTTCCACCAAGAGAATCCTCATGCCTGCCTTTCCCGTCGCGTCGCGCCGCATTTTCCCGCATTCCCCCGCATGTTCCGGGGTTTCCATCGCTGCATTTTACCGCGCCGTCGCCTGCGCGCACCGAACCTGAAGAATGATTCAGGCATTCTTGGGCGCTTCTTCAGGACGCCCTTGCTATGCTTTTCCGGCGCTGTTGTGACGCTGCCGTCTTGACGCTGTCCGCGCCACCTGCGCCCCCTCTGATCGCCCGCCTGGGCATGGCATCCACGCATGCCGCTACCACCACCAACAACAAGGAAACACGGGATGAACACGACCACCCACAACGCCCTGGGCGCCTGCTGCGCGCTCGCCGTGGCCCTCAGCTGCTCGGCCCTCGCCGGCTGCGCAAGGCCGACGCCAGCGGCCTCGCCGCCTGTCCCATCGCGCCACCTCGATGATGGCAGCATCGAAGTCGGCAAACTGTCGCCGCTGCGCCAGCGCCTGCAGATCGCCCCCGCGCAGGAACAGGATATCGCCACGCAGACGGACGCGCCGGGCAGCATCGAAGCGATGCCGGAAAAGCTGGTGAAAATCACGCCGCCCCTGGCCGGGCGCATCACGCGCCTGCAGCGCGCGCTGGGCGACAGCGTAAAGGCGGGCGACCCGCTGTTCACGCTCGATTCGGCGGAACTGAGCGCCGCCTATGCGGACGACAGCAAGGCCAGGTCCGCCCTGCTGCAGGCGCGCCAGGAACTGGAGCGCCAGAAAACGCTGTTCGAGGCGCAGATCGCCGCGCGCAAGGAATACGAATCGGCCCAGGCCAGCTATGAGCAGGCCGGCAGCGATGCGCAAGCGAGCGCCGACAAGCTGGCGCAGTACGGCGCCGGCGCGCGCGGTTCGCGCCGCGACTACGTGCTGCGCTCGCCCATTGCCGGCACCGTGATCGCCATGGACGGCGCCCAGGGCGGCTACTGGAACGATATCAACGCGCCCGTCATGACGGTGGCCGACCTGTCCACCGTGTGGCTGTCGGCCAACGTGAGCGAGAAGGACCTGGCGCAGGTGGCCGTGGGACAGCAGGCCCGCATCACGCTCGACGCCTGGCCCGGCAAACACTTCGAGGGCAAGGTCGCCTATGTGGGTGCCGTGCTCGATGCGGAAACGCGCACGGTGAAGGTGCGCGTTTCCATCGACAACCGCAGCGGCGCCTTCAAGCCGGGCATGTTCGCCCACGCGGGGTTTGCCGGCGCTTCGCGCCGCGCCATCGTCGTGCCGGCGGCCGCCGTGCTGCAAAGCGGGCTGTCGACGCGGGTGATGGTCGAACGCGGCCCGCTGCGCTTCGAGCCACGCGTGGTGCAGGTCGGCGCCAGCCATGGCGAGCAGGTGGAAATCGTCTCGGGACTCAAGGCGGGCGAACGCATCGTCGTCAAGGAAGGAGTGCTGCTCAATGATTGACCGTTTCATCGCCACCTGCTGCCAGCGGCGCGGCATCGTCTGGCTCGTGCTGCTGTTCGTCACCGCCTACGGCATCTACAGCTGGAAACAGCTGCCCATCGAGGCCTACCCCGACATCGCCGACGTCACCTCGCAGATCGTCACGCAGGTGCCGGGCCTGGGCGCGGAGGAAATCGAGCAGCAGATCACGATACCGCTCGAGCGCGCCCTGCTCGGCACGCCCGGCATGCATGTGCTGCGCACGCGCAGCCTGTTCGCGCTGTCGCTGATCACCGTGGTGTTCGAGGATGGCAGCGACGGCTACTTCACGCGCGAGCGGCTGCAGGAGCGGCTCGCCAGCGTCAACCTGCCGTACGACGCCAAGCCGGGGCTCGATCCCTACACCTCGCCGACGGGCGAAATCTACCGCTACACGCTTGAATCGAAAAGCCGCAGCCTGCGCGAACTGTCCGAACTGCAGTTCTGGACCGTGATACCGCGCCTGCAGCAGGTGCGCGGCGTGGCCGACGTCAGCAATTTCGGCGGACTGACCACGCAATTCATGCTGGAGCTCGATCCCGCAAAACTCGACAGCTACGGTTTCTCGCTGGCGCAGGTCAAGGATGCCATCAACGCCAACAACATCAGCGGCGGCGGCAGCGTCATCGACCGCGGCCAGCAATCGTACGTGGTGCGCGGCGTGGGCCTGCTGCACTCGCTCGACGACATGGGCAACGTCGTCGTCAGCAGCAAGAACGGCGTGCCCGTGCTGGTGAAAGACCTCGGCAAGCTCGCCTACGGCAACGTGGAGCGGCGCGGCGTCCTCGGCAAGGACGGCAACCCCGACACCATCGAGGGCATCACCCTGCTGCTGAAGGATTTCAACCCGTCCGAGGCGCTGGCCGGCATCCATGCGGCCGTGGACGACTTGAACGGCAATCTGCTGCCGCAGGACGTGAAGGTCGTGCCCTACCTGGACCGCAGCTCGCTGATCGACGCCACCCTGCACACGGTCGGGTTCACGCTGGGCGAGGGCATGCTGCTCGTCGCCCTGGTGCTGCTGCTGTTCCTGGGCAGCCCGCGCGCGGCCTCCATCGTCGCGCTGACGATCCCGCTGGCGCTGCTGATGGCCTTCATCTTCATGCACCACTTTAAAATTCCCGCCAACCTGCTATCGCTGGGCGCCATCGACTTCGGCATCCTCGTCGACGGTTCGGTGGTGGTGCTGGAAAACATACTGCGCCGCCGCGAACGCGAGCAGCAGCGCCCCCTCGCGCTGCAGGACGCCATCGAAGCCACCCTGCAGGTGGCGCGCCCCATCCTGTTCGGCATGGCCGTCATCATCGCCGCGTATTTGCCCCTGTTCGCCTTCCAGCGCATCGAATACAAGCTGTTCTCGCCGATGGCGTATGCGGTCGGCGCGGCGCTCGTGGGCGCGCTGGTGGTGGCGCTGGTGCTGATACCGGGCCTGGCCTGGCTGGCCTTCCGCAAGCCGCGCCGCATGTTCCACAACCGCGCGCTGGAAGCGCTGGCGGCGCTGTATGCGCGCTTCCTCGAGCGCATGGTGGGCAGGAAGCGCTGGGTGGCGGCCGTCTGCGCGGGGTCGCTGGCGGCCCTGGCCATCCTGGGCGGCAGCATCGGACGCGATTTCCTGCCCTATCTCGACGAAGGATCGTTATGGCTGCAGGTGCAGATGCCGCCCGGCATCACGCTGGAGAAGGCCTCCGAGATGGCCAGCGAACTGCGCCGCGCCGCGCTGGAGTTCCCGGAAGTGTCGACCATCGTCACGCAGACGGGGCGCAACGACGACGGCACCGACTACTGGACGCCGTCGCACATCGAAGCGAGCGTGGGCCTGCATCCGTATAAAAGCTGGAAATCGGGCATGAGCAAGCAGCAGCTGATCGCCAGAATGAACGAACGCTTCGCGCGCATGCCCGGCTACACGGTGGCCTTCATGCAGCCGATGATCGACGGCGTGCAGGATAAATTGTCGGGCGCGCACAGCGACCTGACGGTGAAAATCTTCGGCAACGACCTCGATGAGGTGCGCCGCATCGCCGGCAAGGTGGCGCACGTATTGAAAGGCGTCCCTGGCGCTTCCGACGTGGCGGTGGATGTGGAGCCGCCGCTGCCCAACCTGAAGGTGGAGCTGGACAGGGCGAAGGCGGCCCGCTACGGCATCAACGCGGCCGACGTGGCCGACCTGATTTCCACCGGCATCGGCGGCGCGCCCATCGGCCAAGTCTACGTGGGTGAAAAAAGCTACGACATCGCCGTGCGCTTCCCGCCCGCCGTGCGCTCCAGCCCGGACGCCATCGCCAGTCTGATGCTGACGGCCGCGAACGGCGCCAGGGTGCCGCTGGCGCAGGTGGCCAGCATCAGCACCACCTCGGGCGAAAGCGTGATCGTGCGCGAAATGGGACGGCGCCACATCATCGTGCGCCTGAATGCCCGCGGACGCGACCTGGCCGGTTTCCTGGCCGAGGCGCGCCCGCTGGTGGCGCAGGCCGTGGCCGGCGAGCACCAGCGCATCGGCGTCGAGTGGGGCGGCCAGTTCGAAAACCTGCAGCGCGCGCAAAGCCGCCTGGCGCTGATCCTGCCGATGACCCTGGGCGCCATGTTCCTGCTGCTGTTTGGCCAGTTCCGCAACCTGCGCCAGCCGGCGCTGGTGCTGCTGGCCGTGCCGCTGGCCATGCTGGGCGGCCTGGCCGCGCTGCACCTGCGCGGCATGACGCTGAATGTATCGAGCGCCGTCGGCTTCATCGCCCTGTTCGGCGTGGCCGTGCTCAATGCCGTGCTGATGCTGGCGCAGATCAACCGCCTGCGCGCCGAGGAAGGAAAAAGCCTGCGCGAGGCCGTGCTCGAAGGCGCGCGCGACCGCATGCGCCCCGTGCTGATGACGGCAACCGTGGCGGCCCTGGGCCTGACGCCGGCCATGCTGGCCACGGGCCTGGGCAGCGACGTGCAGCGCCCGCTGGCCACCGTGGTGGTGGGCGGCCTGGTGACGGCCACGGCCCTGACCCTGCTGCTGTTGCCGGCCCTGTATTACCTGATCGAGGCGTATGTAACAAAGCGCCGGACGCAAACGGAAGGAAAGACCCATGACACGCATTAACTGGATATTCGCGGGCTTGCTGATCTCGCCCGCGCTGGGCGCCGCGCCCCTGACCTTCGAGACCTACCTGTCTGCCGTGGAGAGTAGCAGCCTGGAACTGCAGGCGCAGCAGGAGAGCATCGGTTCGGCCAAAGCCGGCATCGGCATTGCCGGCCTGCGTCCCGATCCCGAATTCACGCTGGGCGCCGCGCGCGAGACCGTGCGCGCGCTGCCGCACCGTCCCGTCACCTGGACGCCAGCCATCAGCATGGCCATCGAGACGGGCGGCAAGCGCGCCGCGCGCTTGAAAGCCGCGCACAGCAATGTCGTGCTGGCCGAGGAAACGGTGGCCGGCTTCAGAAACGCCCTGTATGCGACAGCGGCGACGGCGTTCACGGAAGCGTGCCGCACGCGCGACGTCCTGCTGCGCAAGGAGCAGACCATGGCGGCGCTGTCGAAGGTGGTGGCAGCGAATGACGTCAGGCTGAAGTCGGGCGACGTGGGCGGCATCGAGCTGCTGCAGTCGCGCGTGGAACGCGACCAGTTCCAGGCCGAGCTGGAACTGGCGCGCAGCGAGGCGCAAAGCGCCATGCTGAACCTGTCGCCGCCGCTGGGGCGCCAGTTCGGCAGCCTGTTCCCGCAAGCGCAACTGGCCTGCGACTTTGCCGCGTATGCCGGCGGCGACGCCACTGCGCTGGTGCCGCAGGCGCTCAACGCCCGCAGCGACGTGCGCATCGCCCGCGCCACGCTGGACAATCTGCGCGATGGCGCGGCGCTGGTGCGCGCCAACCGTGCCGTCGACCCGACGGTGACGCTGGGCCTCTCGGCCGCGCGCGGCTACCGCGATGGCATCGACGGCAATGGCGATGCCGTCGACGGCGCGCCCCGCTCGCGCGCGCTCTCCATCTCGCTGGCCATCCCGATCCCGCTGTCGCGGCGCGACAAGGGCGACGTGGTGCAGGCGGAAGCGGGCGTGACGCAAGCGATGCTGGCCTTGCGCCAGGCGGAACTGACAGCGGAGACGCAAGTGCGCACGGCGCAGCTGCAGTGGCGTTCGGCGCAGGAACGGCTGGCGCGCTACCGCGACGGCGTGCTGCAGGACGCGCAAAAGGTGGTGGACGGCATGCGCCTGTCCTACTTCAGCGGCAATGCCTCGCTGCTGGAATGGCTGGCGGCGCAACGCTCGGCCGACGATGCCTGGCAGGGCTACCTGCAGGCGCGCGCCGATGCCGCCATCGCCAGCACGCAGCTGCAACTGGCCATCGGCCAGCGGCCGGCGTTATAGCAAGGGGAAGGTAAAACGCGTGGATGCCGGCGCGGCGATGATGCCGCGCCGGTCATCGGGGACGGGGAATTACTGCGGCTGGGAAGGCGCGTCGCCGTCGGCGGCCGCATCTGCGTCAACCTCGGCGTCGTCCGCTTCCGGCTCATCGCCCTCGGTGCCATCGGCCGGCTTCGGATTGTTTTTCGCTTCCAGCTTGCGCCTGGCTTTTTCCTCGGCTTTCTTCTTCTTTTCCAGCTCTTTTTGCCGTTTTTCGTATTGGAAATTTGTCTTGGCCATTTACTACCTCTTTAGTTTTTAGATGTTACAGATAACCGCATAAGGCACATTATGACGCAGTTGAGCGAAACACCAAGTTTTTAGCCACGGGGATGATGCTGCGCATGCAGCAGTTTCAGGCGCTCGCGCGCCACATGCGTGTAGATCTGCGTGGTGGAAATATCGGAGTGTCCGAGCAGCAATTGCACGACGCGCAAGTCCGCGCCATGGTTCAGCAAGTGCGTGGCGAACGCATGGCGCAGGGTATGCGGCGACAGCGGCGCCGTGATGCCCGCGCTCAGCGCATGTTTCTTGATCACCACCCAGAACATTTGCCGCGTCATGGCGCCGCCGCGCCGTGTGACGAACAGCGCATCGTCCATCTGGCCATCGAGAATCACGCCGCGCGCCTCCTTCAGGTAGCGCTCTATCCACAAGCGCGCCTGCTCGCCGAACGGCACCAGCCGCGTCTTGCTGCCCTTGCCCGTGATGCGCAGCACGCCGTCGTTCAGGCTCAGCTCCACCGATTTCAAGTCCACCAGCTCCGACACGCGCAAGCCGCTCGCATACATGAGCTCGAGCATGGTGCGCTCGCGCAGGCCCAGCGGCGTGCTGACGTCGGGCGCCGCCAGCAAGGCCTCGACCTGCGCTTCGCTCAGCGTGTGCACGAAACGCGCGGGCTGCTTGGCCGACACCATCTTCAGGCACGGGTCGGCCGCGATATGCCTGTGCCGCAGGGCCAGCTGGTAAAAGCGCTTGAGCACGGACAGGCGCCGGTTCGACGACGTCGCCTTGCTCTCGTCGTGGCGGGCGGCGAAATACGCTTCGATATCGGTCGTGGACACGTCGTACAGGCCGTCGCGTCCGGGCCGCGCCACCTCCAGCCAGCGCGCGAACAATCGCATGTCACGCCGGTAGGCGTCCAGCGAATTTTTCGACAGGCCGTCTTCCAGCCACAGGCTGTCACAGAATTCATCGATCAGGGTGGCGTTGTCGGGCGCCAGCAGGCTGTTCATCATCGGTAGGCTTCCACGCCTTCGTGCGCCAGCAGCCAGCGCTTCACGCCCAGGTGGAATCCCGTGGCGTCGTCGTGGTGGGCAAAGCCGCCCAGGCCGCCCGCGGCCGTGACCCGGTGGCAGGGGATGAGCACGGGATACCAGTTGGCGCCGCAAGCCTGGCCGACGGCGCGCGGCGCCGAGCCGATCAGGCGTGCCACGTCGCCATAGGTGCGCACCTGGCCGCGCGGGATGGCGGCAATCGCCGCCCAGACTCGTTGTTGGAAAGCACTGCCCAGCTCGGCCAGTGGCAAGTCGAACGGCGCATCGGGATCACGGAAATAGCGCGCCAGCTGCGCGCAAGCCAGTTCGGAGACGGCATCCTGCGGCGCTTTCTCGTCGAAGTGCGGCGGCAGGTAAACCAGTTCGCGCAGCTGGCCGCCCTCCGCGCGCACGCCCATGGCGCCGAACGGCGCGGCCACGATGGCGCTGAAGCGCTCACTGCCCTGTTGTTTTTTCATCTGCTGATCATTATTCAAGTGTGGCATATATGCAACCTGCCGGCGCCGGAGACAGCGCCACGGGGATTATGCACCGACTTTAGGCGTGCCGGCGGACGTTTCCACGGCACGAAAAAAAAGCGCACCAGTCGGTGCGCTTCAAATATTGCTTCACGTTCCCGGTCGTTTGGGTCCGCCGGTGCCGGCTTGTGGCCGCAGACAGCTATGACTCAACAACTTCTGTGAAACGTGTGTCTCCTCAATATATCCCCGGTATCAATACCGTTTTTATAGACCACTCCCCCACCAACCTTGTAACCAATTCTGTACCGCAGCCTTGCTACCAGGGCGCATATGCTTATACGTGTTTCCCCGTAAGGCCGCCCATCATAGCGCATTTATTCGGCCGGATCGACTTTTTTTGCACCATGGCGGGGACAGTTATTTTAGTTGTAAATTAAATTCGGCAGCCACAGCGAAATTTGTGGTACGTAGGTAATCAGCACGAGGAAGCCCAGCATCGTCAGCAGCCACGGCATCACGGCCACGGTCAGTTCGGAAATGCCCATCTTCGTGATGCCGGACGCCACGTACAGGTTCAGGCCCACGGGCGGATGGCACATGCCCACCTCCATGTTGACCACGATCAAGATGCCGAAGTGCACGGGGTCGATGCCCAGCTTCATGGCGACAGGGAACAGAATCGGCGCCATGATCAGCACGATCGACGACGGTTCCATGACGTTGCCGGCCAACAACAGCAGCACGTTGACCACCAGCAGGAAGCTGATCACGCCCAGGCCCTTGCCCGTGATCCATTCGGCCATCGCCTGCGGAATGTTTTCGCTGGTCATCAGGAACGAGAACAGCACGGCGTTGGTGATGATGTAGAGCAGCATCGCCGACATGGCGGCCGAATCGAGCAAGACCTTGCCCACCTGCTTGAGCTTCAAGTCCTTGTAGACGAAGACGGCGATGATGAAGGCGTACACGGCAGCCATGGCCGCCGCTTCCGTCGGCGTGAAGGCGCCCGAATAGATGCCGCCCATGACGATGACGATCAGCAGCAGGCCCCAGGCGCTCTTCTTGAAGGTGACGAAGCGCTCTTTCCAGCTGGCTTTCTGCATGCGCGGATAGTTATGCTTGCGCGCCAGGAACCAGGTGGTCAGGCCCAGCAGCATGGCCAGCATCAGGCCGGGAATCACGCCGGCCATGAACAGCTTGCCCACGGACGTGTTGGTGCTGACGGAATACATCACCATCACGATCGATGGCGGTATCAAGATGCCCAGCGCGCCCGAGGTGGTGATGACGCCGGCGCCGAAACCGCGCGGATAACCCTGCCTGACCATGGCGGGCAGGATGATGGAGCCGATCGCCACCACGGTGGCGGGGCTGGAGCCGGAAACGGCGGCAAACAGCGCGCACGCCATCACGCCGGCCAGCGCCAAGCCGCCATGCCAGTGGCCCACCATGGAGCTGGCGAAGTTGATCATGCGCCGCGCCACCCCGCCATGCGTGAGGAAGTTGCCCGCCAAAATGAAGAACGGGATGGCCATGATCTCGAATTTCTCGATGCCGGTAAAGATCTTCAGGGCCACCGATTCGATGGGCACGCTGGTCATGGTGAACAGGAAGGTCAGCACCGTCAGGCCCAGCGAGATGGAAATCGGCATGCCGGTCAGCATCAGCGCCAGCAGCAATACAAAAATGATCAGCGCGTTCATGCCTTGGCTCCTTTTTCTTCCGCCGTCAATTCCTCGTCCAGCCCCTCGACATGCGAGTGGTCGTGTTTTGGCAAGGCGCCCGTCTTGATGAAATGCACCATCACCTGCAGGAAGCGGAAGCACATCAGGTAGGAACCGAGCGGCACGGCCAGGTAGACCAGCCACATCGGCACCTCCATGTCGGCCGAGGTCTGGTCCGTGTGGCCGATCGACCACACGAAGCTGGCACCCAGGGTACCCACGACGCCCGTAAACAGGGCGCCGGCGGCCAGGCCGAAGACGATGAAGCGGTCGCGCCAGCGCGGGTTCATGCGGTTGATCAGCACGTCGACGCCCACGTGGATGCCCGTGCGCACGCCATACGCGGCGCCGAACTTGGCCATCCAGACGAACATGTAGATGCACAGCTCCTGGGCCCAGCTGGTATTGATTTGAATCAGGAAGTCCTGCACGCCCGGAATGGGCAAGCCCGCCAGGTAGCGGTGCACGACGGCGACGAAAATGATGAAGGTGGCCGCGCCCATCAGGGTCGCGATCAGCCACTCTTCCAGATGATCCAGAAATTTCATGGTGGACTTTCAAAGAGTGCGGGTGCGCTGGCCCCCGCGCAGGACGCGCCGGGGCCGGTGAGACGGATCGGCAGGCGATGCCCTGCCATCTGCGCCAGGCGGCGCAGAACGCTAAAACCAGCGGCTTACTTCGCGCTTTCCTTGTTGATGGCCGTGATCAAGTCCTTGCCGATGCGCGCTTCCATGGTTTTTTGCACGGGCGCCAGCGCCTTGCGCCACTCGGCCTGCTCCTGCACCGTCAGCGTGTAGATCTGCGTCCTGCCCGCCTTCTTGATGGCCTCGAGGGCCTGGTCATTGTCGCGCTGGGCGATGGCCTTTTCAAACGTGGTCGCCTCGCGCATGGCTTTTTCCAGCTGGCTGCGAATTTCCGGGGGCAAGCCGTCCCAGAATTTCTTGTTGACGATGACGGCATAGCCCAGGTAGCCGTGGTTGGACACGGTCACGTGCTTTTGCACTTCATGCATCTTTTGCGTGTACATATTCGATGGCGGATTTTCCGTGCCGTCGACGACGCCCGTCTGCAGCGCCTGATACACTTCCGAGAAGGCCAGCACCTGCGGATTGGCGCCCAGCGCGCGCATCTGCGCGTCGAGCACCTTCGACGACTGGATGCGCATCTTCAGGCCCTTGAAGTCGGCCGGGTGGTGCAGCGGCTTGTTGGCCGACATCACCTTGAAGCCGTTGTCCCAGTAGGCCAGGCCCGTGATACCCTTGGGTTCCAGCTTTTTCAGCAGGCTCTTGCCGATTTCGCCTTCGGTGACGTTATACAGCGCGGTCTTGGTGGGGAAGATATATGGCAGGTCGAACGCCTCGAATTCCTTCACGCCCAGCGGGCCGAACTTGGCCAGCGAGGGCGCCAGCATCTGCACGGCGCCCAGCTGCAGGGCTTCGAGTTCTTCCTTGTCCTTGTACAGCTGGCTGTTCGGGTACAGTTCGACCTTGACCTTGCCATTCGTGGCTTTCTCGGCCAACTGCTTGAAGCGTTCGGCGGCCTGGCCTTTCGGCGTATCGGTCGCCACGACGTGGCTGAACTTGATGACGATGGGCGCCTGGGCGTAGGCGTGCACGCCGGCGGTGGCGCCGATGGCCGCGCACAGCGCGACGAACATGGTTTTCATCTGCATTTCTGTCTCCTGAATGGTTTTTTGAAAAACTTTATTATTTGTCTACTTGGATATTGTGCCAAAGAAACTGCCTCGGCTATTGTGGTTAACCACAATAGCCCGCGCCCGATAAGCCGCTACCCTGCCAGCCATGCCGACTCCCCCCACCCTTGCGCGCCGCTTCAAGCTATCGAGCCCGATGCGCTGGCTGCTGCCCGTCATCCTGCTGCTGCTGTTCCTCTCCATCCTGTTCTGGCTGCCATGGCAGGCACGCCAGATGGAGAGCAACGAACGCCAGGAACAGCTGATCGCCGACACGCTGTGGGTCGAGCAGACCATCCGCTTCCAGCTGGCGCGCAACGAGGAAAGCCTGTTCAACCTGGGCACCGACATCGCCAGCGGCGCCCTCGGCGCGGAAAAAGTCCATGAACGGCTGCAGCAGATGCTGCGCAACGGGCGCGAACTGCAGCGCGTGCTGTGGCTCGACACCAGCGGCAAGGTGCTGGCCACCAGCGACAACAGCCTGCCGCACGAGCTGGCCTTTTCGCCCGCCTCGCTGACGGCAGGCGACAATGCGCGCCGCCTGCACCGGGGCCAATATGCCCAGCCCTCGCAGCAGAGCGGCTTCCCCGACGCGCCGCCCGGCGCCATGCTGATGGATTACCACCAGCCCCTGTTCGATGGGCAGCGCTACGTGGGCAGCCTGGTGGCCACCTACCAGATCGGCAGCCTGCTCGATGAAATGGTGCCATGGTGGTTCGCCCAGGATAACCAGATTTCCCTGATCGACCGCGACGACAAGGTGCTGGCGCGGCGCGCCGCCGCCGGCCCCGGCCACGGCGTGTACACGCACAAGCGCGCGCTCGACGTGCCGGGCGCCACCATCACGCTGTTTACCGACAGCGTGAAAAGCCAGCCCAAGCTGCTGCCCAATTTGCTGGTCGGTTCCGTCATCGCCCTCTCGCTGGGTCTGATATGGAGCTTGCTGGCCCTGTGGCGGCATATCTCGCGCCGCCTGATGGCCGAAGGCGCGCTGCGCCAGCAGATGCTGTTTCGCACGGCGATGGAAAACTCGCTGGTGACGGGCATGCGCGCGCGCGACCTGGAAGGACGCGTCACCTATGTCAATCCCGCGTTCTGCCAGATCGTCGGCTATCCGCCCGAGGAAATCCTGGGGCGCTTGCCGCCCATGCCCTACTGGGTGCCCGAGGCGCTGGAAGAATACCAGCAGCGCTTCGTCAAGGCGCTGGCCGGCAATCCCACGCCGCAGTTCGAAACCTATTTCCAGCGTCCCGACGGCACCCGCGTGGCGGTGCTGATCTTCGAGGCGCCGCTGGTGGACAAGCACGGCCAGCAGACGGGCTGGATGGGTTCCGTGCTCGACATCTCGGACCGCAAGCGCGTCGAGGAACTGAACCGCCAGCAGCAGGAAAAACTGCAGACGAGCTCGCGCCTGGCCACCATGGGCGAGCTGGCATCGATGCTGGCGCATGAGCTGAACCAGCCGCTGGCGGCCATCTCCAGCTACACCACGGGCGCGCTGAACCTGATACGGCGCGCCATCGACAGCGGCGCGCCCGTCGACCCGGCCACCCTGAAGCCGGCGCTGGAACACGCGGGCGCGCAGGCGCAGCGGGCCGGCCAGATCATCCGCAGCGTGCACGATTTCGTGCGCAAGAGCGAGCCGCAGCGCCAGGATATCGCCATCCGCACCCTGATCGACGGCATCCGCGCGCTGATCGACCTGCAGGCGCGCAAATACTATGTGACCATCCAGGAAGAGATACCTGCCGACCTGCCGCTGCTGCGCGCCGATCCCGTGATGATCGAGCAAGTACTGCTGAACCTGACACGCAACGCCATCGAGGCGATGCAGGATGCGGCGCCGGGACGGCGTATCATGCGCCTGCGGGCCAGCCACGACGCGCAGCAGGACATGGTGACGGTGGACGTCATCGACCACGGCCACGGCATCCCGCAGGACGTGGCCGAGCGGCTGTTTTCGCCCTTCTTCTCGACCAAGGCCGAGGGCATGGGCATGGGGCTGAACATCTGCCGCACCGCCATCGAATTTCATGGCGGCGCGCTGACCTTCAGCGCCAACCCCGCTGGCGGTACCATCTTTACATTCAGCGTGCCGGCAGTGCCGCGCGCGCCGCACTAACCGATAACGACGATAACAGAAAGCCGGAGACACCATGCTGCATATCATTGATGACGAAGAAGTCGTACGCGACTCCCTGTCCTGGCTGGCCGCCTCGCGCAGCATCGAGGCGCGCAGCTACGCCAGCGCGCAGCAATTCCTCGACAGCCTCGATGGCAGCTTCGACGCCGGCGGCGACTGCGTGCTGCTCGACGTGCGCATGCCCGACATGAACGGCATCGCCCTGTTCGACCAGCTGGTCAAGCGCGACCTGACGGCGCGCCTGCCCGTGATTTTCCTCACCGGCCACGGCGACGTGCCGATGGCCGTCGACAGCCTGAAACGCGGCGCCTTCGATTTCTTTGAAAAGCCGTTCAACGACAACGACCTGATGGACCGCGTGCAGCAAGGCCTGGCCAACTCGCGCCAGGCCGGCGAACTGGCCGCCGTGCACGCGCGCCTGGCCACCCTGTCGACGCGCGAACGCGAAGTGCTGGACCTGATTTTGGCGGGCAAGATGAACAAGGTGGTGGCCGACAAGCTGGGCATCAGCATGCGCACCGTGGAAGTCCACCGCGCGCATATCTTCGACAAGATGCAGGTCAAGACGGCGGTGGAGCTGGCGGGGTTGTTGAAGTAATGCAGCAATGTTGGATTACGCGGCGCTGGCGCGCCGCCAATCCAACCTACATTGCAATGTAGGTCGGGTAGGTCGGGTAGGTCGGGTTAGCGCGCAGCGCGTAACCCGACACCACCGCCACCGCCATCACGCATCGTGACGCTCATGGTGCTCCGCCGCCCCATGCTTCCAGTAGCTGGCCGCATGCAGATGCTGCTTCGGCACGCCGGCTTCAATGAAATGCCCGCGCAAGCCCTGTACCTGTGCATGCTCGCACGCCACCCACACGTAGCCGTCGCCGTCCTGCGGCAAGACCACTTTCGCCAGTTCCGCCAGCAGCAAGGCACCGCTGCGGCCATTGCGCGCTACCCAGCGCACGTCCAGCTGCGCGGCGCTGTCGAGCGCGATCTGCTCGCCGTCCTCGACGATTTCGATCACGGCAATCGCGCGTGCCGTGGCTGGCAACTGCTCGAGGCGGCGGGCGATGGCCGGCAAGGCCGTCTGGTCGCCCACCAGCACATACCAGTCGAAATCGAGCGGCACCAGCATCGAGCCGCGCGGTCCGCCCACACCCAGGGTCTGTCCGGGCACGGCTTGTGCCGCCCAGGTGGCTGCGGGACCGTCGCCATGCAGCACGAAGTCGATCTCCAGCTCGCGCCGCGCGGCGTCATAGCGGCGCGGCGTGTAGTTGCGGGCGATGGGACGCGCCCCTTCCGCGTACTGGACGGGATTCGGGCCATTGCCCAGCACGGGAAAGACGGGCGCAGCTTCGCCCGGGGCGGGGAAGAACAGTTTCACGTGGTCGTCGTGCGCGGGCGAGACAAAGCCGTCAAGATCGTCGCCGGCCAGGGTGATGCGGCGCATGTGCGGCGTCAGCTGCTCGGTGCGCACGACGGTGAGCACGCGCAGTTTCAAGTCGTGCCGCACGCGTTCGGTGGTCCGCAGGCGTTGCGGTGCGGGTGTTGCCGATGAGGTATTCGTCATGTTCGGTTCCTTGTCAAAGTGGATTCATTGACCGTCGACGATGGCATTCGCCGCCTGCTCCAGCACGGCGGCCACGCGTTCGGCTTCCGCGTCCGTCCAGTTGGTCTTGTTCAGCAGCAGCGCATGCTTGAGGGTGTGCATGCCCTGGCGCACGCGCTCGGGCAAGGCGTGTTTCGCCTGAATGCGGGCGAACATGTCGAGGCGGGCCAGGATGCCGTCCACCTGGGCGCGGTTTTCCTCAATATAGGCGCGGCCCAGGTCCGTGATGGTGTAGAGCTTCTTGCCGCTGGCGCTTTCACTGGACGTGACGTGGTCCTGTTCTTCGAGCAGGGTCAGGGTCGGGTAGATGGCGCCCGGGCTGGGCGCATAGGCGCCGCCGCAACGCTCTTCGATGGCCTTGATGATTTCATAGCCGTGGCGCGGGCTGATCTCGATCAGCGCCAGCACGATCAGCGGCAGGTCGCCGCGGCCGAAGACGCGCTCGGCCCGTTCGCCGCGCCCGCCCCGGCCACCGGGGCCGCCATGGCCCATGCCATCGCCGCGCTCGTCGAAGCCGCGCGGGCCGCGGCCATGCAGGTAGTATTCGTGGCGGTGTTCGTGGCGATGCTCGCCGCGATGGTGTTCGCCATGGTGGTGCTGGCCGCAATGGGCATGCTGATGGTGATGGCCGCCGTGGCCATGTTCTGCGTGGTGTGAGTTTCTCATGTTTTCTCTTTAAAGATATATCGTTAGTAGGTATCGTCATTTTATAACGATATATCGATAAGTCAAGGAAAAATTCATGGCGCGGGCGTGCCGGCGTTTGCTATGCTGAGCTCTCCGCCACCAACAAGCCATCGCCATGCCTGAAAAAACCGTCCCGGAAAAGATGTATGTGAAGAATGCGCAGGCGCTGGCCGTGCTCAATGATGGCGGCGAACAGGCGGCGCTGCTGGCGCAGCTGCCGCCCGAGCGCATGGCCAAGGCGGCTGAAAGCGCCGACTGGATCTTGCTGTTTGCGCGCAGCCGCGCGGAACTGGAACGCCACCTGCCGGCGGCGCAGGCGCGCCTGGCGCCCGGCGGCGCGCTGTGGCTGGCGTACCGCAAAGGGGGAAGCAAGGCGGGCAGCGATATCCAGCGCGACGACATCCGCGCCTACGCACAGGCACTGGGACTCGACAGCGTGGCCATGATCGCCATCGACGCCGACTGGTCGGCGCTGCGCCTGAAGCAGGTTTAGCACACCTCAGCAAACCTGCTGCGCGTCGCCCCTTGCGGCCTGCGATGCCCGCTGCGCCTCCCAGCCACAGATCACTGCCGCCCGCTACGGTTTTGTCAGGCGTTCTTGAACGCAGCTCAGGCGACGCCGTGCAGCACCAGCGCCCATTCGACGTGTTCGCGCACGATGGCCGACGGGTGCTCGCGGCGCGACAGCAGGGCCGCGACGATGTCGGCCTGTCCCCGCACCTTGGCGGCCGCATTGCCCATGCCGACGGCCAGGTTGCGCAGCCAGCGCTCGTGGCCGATGCGACGGATGGCGCTGCCTTCCATGCGGCGGTTGAATTCTTCTTCCGTCCAGGCGAACAGCTCCACCATGCCGGCGCTGCCCAGGCTATGGCGCTCGTCGAAATCGGGCACCACGGCGCGCTGGGCGAACTTGTTCCACGGGCAGACGGTCTGGCAATCGTCGCAGCCATATACCTTGTTGCCGATCAGGGGCCGCATTTCGACGGGAATGGCGCCCTTCAATTCGATGGTCAGGTACGAGATGCAGCGGCGCGCGTCGAGCTGGTGCGGCCCCAGGATCGCTTGCGTCGGGCACACCGTGATGCACGCCGAGCACTGGCCGCAGTGCGGCGTCTCGGGCGCATCCACCGGCAGCGGCACGTCGATGAGGATCTCGCCGAGGAAAAAAAAGGAACCGCCCTGGCGGTTGATCAGCAAGGTGTGCTTGCCGCGCCAGCCCAACCCGCCCTTTTGCGCCAGTTCCACTTCCATCACGGGGGCCGAGTCGCTGAAGACGCGGTAGCCGAAGTCGCCGATTTCGCCCTTGATGCGTTCGGCCAGCTGCTGCAGACGCGAGCGCATCACCTTGTGATAATCGCGGCCGCGTGCATACACGGAGATCACGGCCGCCGCGGGATCGGCGTCCCGCGCCGCCTCGCGCTCGCGCCAGTCGGCTCCCAACGCCGGCGGCAGGTAGTTCATGCGGGCGCTGATGGCGCGCACCGTGCCCGGCACCAGTTCGGCCGGGCGCGCACGCTTCATGCCGTGGCTGGCCATGTATTCCATTTCGCCGTGATACCCTGCATCAAGCCAGGCCTGCAGCCCCGCTTCCATGTGCGACAGGTCCACATCGGCGATGCGCACCTCGGCAAAACCCAGCTCGCGCCCCCATTGCTTGATGGTGCGCGCCAGGGCGGCGAGATCGGTGACGGTGGCGGACATAGGGGACTTTACGGAAAACAGCGGCGGCGCGGGCGGTTACAATGGGAGCAGCCTCCATTTTATGCGATACCGAAGATAATGACCGAACACTTCAAAGCCCACCTCCACGACGAAGCCGGCACCGCCGCTCTGGGCGCCGCGCTGGCGCGCGCGCTGGCGCCAGGCCTGGCGATCTACCTGCACGGCGACCTGGGCGCCGGCAAGACGGCCCTCACGCGCGCGCTGCTGCACGCGGCCGGCCACGCGGGCCACGTGAAAAGCCCCACGTATACCCTGTCCGAACCGTACACGGTGCAACTCGACGGCCAGGCCGTCAACGTCATTCATTTCGACCTGTACCGCATGGGCAGCGCCGAGGAATTCCTCGACGCGGGCTTTCGCGAAGACTTCAATGGCCACAATATCTGCATCGTCGAATGGCCGGAGAAAGCCGAACCGGTCCTGCCGCCGGCGGACCTGAATGTTTATTTGAGCGTTGCGGGTACAGGACGTGATGTAGAATTGCAAGCGTCTTCTGAATTGGGTCTGTCATGCCTTCACCGTCTCAAATTCGCCCCGAACCTTTGATATCCTCGCCCATCACCCGGCGTACGGTGCTCAAGGCCGGCGGCACCCTGCTGTTATCCGTCTTCGCGCCGATGTCGGCGATGGCGGCGCAAATTCTCGCCGTGCGCGTCTGGCCTGCCGAGGATTACACCCGCGTCACGCTGGAAAACGACAGCATCCTGAAAGCGACCCACTTCATCGTCAAGGACCCGGAACGCCTGGTGGTCGACATCGAAGGCCTGGAGCTCAATCCCACGCTGAAGGGCCTGGTGGCGAAGATCCAGTCGAACGATCCGTATATCAAGCAGGTGCGCGTGGGCCAGAACCGGCCCAACGTGGTGCGCCTGGTGTTCGACCTGAAAGAGGAAGTCACGCCGCAGCTGTTTACCCTGCCACCGGCAGGTTCGTACAATCACCGCCTGATCTTCGACCTGTACCCCGTGCACGAGCCGGACCTGATCGCGCAGATGATCGAAAAAGGCGACTGGTCCAGCGATCCGGCCAAGCCGCCGATGGCCGGCACGCACACGCCGCCGCCCGCATTGCCGCTGCCCGACAGCGGCAAGCCGCCCGTCGCCGTCGCGCCCGTGGCCCCCATCGTGCCGCCGCTCCCCGATATCCGTCCCGAACAGCGCCCCGAAGCGCGCCCCTTGCCGGGCCAGAAAGTGGTGCGCATGATTACCATCGCGCTCGACCCCGGCCACGGCGGCGAGGATCCTGGCGCCATGGGCAGCAAGGGCAGCCGCGAAAAGGATGTCGTGCTGGCCATCGCCAAGCGCCTGAAAACCAAGCTGGAGCTGCAGCCGAACATGCGCGTCATGCTTACGCGCGACGCCGATTTCTTCGTCCCGCTGGGCATGCGCGTGGAAAAGGCGCGCAAGGTGCAGGCCGACCTGTTCGTCTCGATCCACGCCGATGCGTTCATCCAGCCGACGGCGCGCGGTTCGTCCGTCTTCGTGCTGTCGGAAAAAGGCGCCACCTCGACGGCGGCGCGCTGGCTGGCCAACAAGGAAAACCAGGCCGATTTGATCGGCGGCGTCAACGTGAAGAACCACGACAAGCAGCTGGCCAGCGTGCTGCTCGACCTGTCGACGACGGCGCAGATCAACGACAGCATGAAGCTGGGCAAGGCCGTGCTGCGCGAGATCGGCGGCATCAACCGCCTGCACAAGGGCTCCGTCGAACAGGCCGGCTTCGCCGTGCTGAAGGCGCCCGACATTCCCTCCATCCTGATCGAGACGGCCTTCATCTCGAATCCGGAAGAGGAAGCCAAGCTGACCGACAACGGCTACCAGGACCAGATGGCCGACGCCATCGTCACGGGCATCAAGAATTACTTTGCGAAGAATCCGCCGCTGGCGAAAAGCCGCCTGACCTGACATGAAAGCCTAGCATGAGCAAGAGTACCTTTGGCCAGTTGCCGGCCGTGACCATCCGCGCGGCCGACGGCGCGCAGGCGACCGTCACCCTGTACGGCGGCCACCTGGTCTCATGGCGTACCAGCGATGGCCAGGAGCGTTTGTTTTGCAGCCGCGATTCCGCCCTTGACGGCAGCCGCGCCATCCGTGGCGGCGTACCGGTGATCTTCCCCCAGTTCGGCGCGCGCGGCACGGGCATGCGCCACGGCTTTGCGCGCGTGGCGACCTGGCAGCTGGCAGCCAGCGGCGAAGCCGATGGCGCCGCGTATGCGGAATTTACCTTGACCCAGTCCGATCTGCCCGAAGCGATCGCCGCCGCCTGGCCGTTCGCCTTCACCCTGCGCCTGCGCGTGGCCGTCAAGGGGCAAGCGCTGGACTTGAGCCTGTCCGTGCAGAACACGGACGAGCAGGCGTTCCCGTTCTCGGCCGCCCTGCATACCTATTTTGCGATTGAACAGCTGGATGCGGCGCGCATCGCCGGCCTGCAGCGCGTGCGCTACTCGGACGAGACGCCGCAGGACGCCCTGCAGGCGGAAGAGCTGCTGCAGCTTGCCGACAAGCTGGACCGCATCTATTACCAGCTGCCGGGCGCCCTGACCCTGCAGGCGGGTGCCGCCACCCTGCGCCTGGAGCAGCAGGGCTTTACGGACGCCGTCGTGTGGAACCCGGGCGCGCAGGACGCGGCCGCCCTGCCCGACCTGGCCGACGACGAATACCGGCGCTTCATCTGCATCGAGCCGGCCCTGATCCAGCCCGACACGCTGGCCGCCGGCGCCGGATGGACCGGGCGCCAGCGCCTTGAATTTACATAAGGGTGACTGAAAAAGTCCAGGGCTAGGCGCCTCGCCGAAGGCAGTACGCATGTACGACGAGGCGGGGTAACAACGCCATGGGCTTTTCTCAAGCGCTCTTAATTCGATTCCTTGATGATGCGGCCATTGGCAGGCTGAATCGGCCGCGCATTCAAGGGATACAGGCGGCTGAACAGCGCCATCTGCGCCGGCGACGCCTGCACCGGCTGCTTCATCACCATCCACAGCACGCCCTCGCTGCAGGGCGGCTCCGTCATCGATCCCATGTAGGTGTAGTAATCGCGCCGCGTCGGCAGCATCTCGGCCGGATCAAGCAGGATGGACGGGTGCATGGTCTCGAATTTTTCCAGCGGCAGATTGTTCCACACGGTCTGGATGGTCGCTTGCGGCGCGCCCCGCTCCAGCAGCAAGGCCAGCACGGCCTGCCGCCCTTCCGCATCGCGGTGCACCAGGTGCACCACCATCTCGAACGCCTTGCCGTTGATGCGCTCTTCCGACGGGCGGTGGAAGTGGAATTGCTGCAGCTCGAACATGCGGTTCTGCACCGTGATGTAATTGCCGCCGCTGACACCCACCTGCACCGTGTGGCCGTTGTCGACCACATTGAACGACGACGGGTGGTAATCAAAACTGATCTGCTCGAGTTCGACCTTCATGCCGTCGCGGATATCGATCGGCGACTGGCGGCTGCCATTGCCGCACTTGGCCCAGTCGACATTGATCTTGCTCCAGTTGGCCGGACCGCTCTCGCCCTCGTACGACCAGTGCGTGCCACGCGGCACGGGCGGCGGTGGCGGCGGCGCCGCCTTCACGACGGCCGCGCGCTTGGCGCGCGCGGCGGCGCGGGCCGCCTGGGTGGCGCGCATTTCCGCCAGGCGCGCCGCGATGCGTTCGGACAGGTCGACTTCGGCCGCTTCTTCCTTCTCGCGCGCCGTCGGCGCGACGGTGACGGGCGCCTTGGCCTCCTTGCCCTTCACCGATTCGGTCAGGGTTTTCATGGCGGCCGCGCGCGCCGACGCCGACACCGGCGCGCTGGCTGGCGTGGATGCGGCGGCGGTCGCCGGGGCGGGGGCATCTTTGGCGCTTGCCATGGCCGTCATCACGGCAAGGCTGCAAGCTAACAGGGCGCTCAAATGTCGCATGGAAATCCAGAAAGTAAGAATACCCTCTGGTTTACGGCTGGAAAGCAACAAAACTTGAATCAGGGCAGGAGCAATACGGAAGTACCGAAGAGAAAACAGGATCCAGGGCCAGCTGCGGACGGCGCCGCAGCGTGCTTGCCCTGGATCCTTGCGGCAATTACGCCGACTTGCCGACCATGCGCTTGTAGAGCTTCCACATGCCGCCCAGCACCACCGGCACGACAGCGGCGCCCACGCCGATCAGGACGATCAGGGTCAGGTGGTCGCGGATCCACGGGATATTGCCGAAGAAGTAACCGGCCGTCACCAGGCCCACCACCCACAGCAGGGCGCCCGTCACGTTGTACATCTGGAAGCGCGCATGCGTCATGTCGGAAATACCGGCGACGAACGGCGCAAAGGTGCGCACCACCGGCACGAAACGGGCCAGGATGATGGTCTTGCCGCCGTGCTTTTCAAAGAATTCATGCGTACGGCGCATGGCATCCTTGTTGATCCAGCGGTAATCGTGGGTAAATACCCTCTGCCCGATGGCCTCGCCTATCCAGTAATTGAGCGTGTTGCCCGTGATGGCGGCCGTGACGAGCAGGAAGATCAACAAGCCCAGGTGCATCTGTCCCGTCGCGCAAAATGCGCCGGCGATAAACAATAAGGTGTCCCCAGGGAAGAAAAACAGCACGACGAGGCCTGTTTCGCAAAAAATAATGGCGAACAGCACCGCATACACGAGGGTGCCGTACTGCTCGATCAAGATACCCAACGTCTTGTCGACATGCACGATCATGTCGAGGAATTGCACAAAATCCATATATTTTTCCCTAAAGGTAGCGGCGGAATCATACACCACCCGGCCGGCGCAACGGCAGTCCCCGGCCCGATATTTGTTGATTAATTATGCGGCGCCCTTGCGCGCGCGGCAATTTAAGTAAAGGTTAAGGAACGAGCCTGCCAAAGTGCCCAGGCCGGCTGTGCTCCCGGCATGCCAGGCACGCGCCCTGCAATGTTTTTCCAACGAAATATTGCCATTCCGGTATACACTTTCTGACCGGCGCAATCCGCGCCGACCAGGAGAGTACAACATGCGTCTGCATCCACTGAACGGCCTGACCATGGCCACCGTGCTGGGCCTTGCCCAGCTGTCCGCCCACGCAGCGCCTGTGCAGATCAAGGCGCCCGCCGAGCTGCCCGCCAAGGCGACGCTTGCCGACGCCATCAAGGCCTCGAAGCCGTCCGACTGGCGCCCGCTGGACCCGAACAATACCCTGTACCTGGAAATTCCCGCAGGCCGCGTGGTGATGGAGCTGGCACCCGACTTCGCGCCGAAACACGTGGCCAATATCAAGGCCCTGGTGGCCGAGCAGTACTACGACGGCCTGGCCATCACACGCGCGCAGGACAACTGGGTGGCGCAGTGGGGCGATCCGAACGAAAAGAATCCCAAGCCGATCCAGCACGCCCAGCGCACCCTGCCCGGCGAATTCACGGCGCCCCTGAAAAACATCAAGAGCTTCACGCGCCTGCCGGACTCTGATGGCTATGCGCCGCAAGTGGGGCATTCGAACGGCTTCCCGTCCGCGCGCGACCCGAAAAGCGGCACGGCCTGGCTCACGCATTGCTATGCCACCGTGGGCGTGGGGCGCGACACGGGCAGCGACAGCGGCGGCGGCACGGAGCTGTATGCCGTCATCGGCCAGTCGCCGCGCCACCTGGACCGCGACATCACCGTCGTCGGCCGCGTCGTCGCCGGCATGCCCCTGCTGTCGACGCTGCCGCGCGGCGCCGGCCCGATGGGCTTTTATGACAGCCCCGAAAAAAACGTGCCGATCAAGGCGATCCGCCTGGCCGCCGACGTGCCGTTGGCACAGCGCAGCAACCTGGAAGTGATGCGCACCGATAGCGCCGCCTACCAGGCCGTGCTGGAAGCCCAGCGCAACCGTGGCGGCCCATGGAGCAAGGTCGCCGCCGGCCACATCGACCTGTGCAATGCGCCGATACCGGTGCGGGAAATGGCGAAGTAAATCCATAGGGAGGCGGGCCGGCAGCATCGGGCCCGGCCCGACCTCCCGATGCGAACCCGCTATAATCGCAGCATGAACGCTCCCATCACGCCCCACCGCCCGATCCAGGCCTTGCCTGACCAGTTGATTTCGCAAATCGCCGCCGGCGAGGTGGTCGAGCGGCCATCGGCCGTGGTCAAGGAGCTGCTGGAAAACGCGCTCGACTCGGGCGCCACGCAAATTACCGTGCGCCTGGAAGAAGGCGGCGTGAAACGCATCGCCATCACCGACAACGGGCGCGGCATCGACAAGGAGCAGTTGCCGCTGGCCCTGGCGCGCCACGCCACCTCGAAAATCGCCTCGCTGAGCGACCTGGAAAACGTGGGCACGCTGGGTTTTCGCGGCGAGGCGCTGGCGTCCATTGCCTCCGTGGCCGCCGTCACCCTGACTTCGCGCACGGCCGATGCGGCCCACGCGTGGGAAATCGTCGGCTCGCACAATGGCAGCGTTTCGCCGTCGTCGGGCGCGCACGGCACCACGGTGGACGTGCAAGACCTGTATTTCAATACGCCCGCGCGGCGCAAGTTTTTGAAGTCGGAACAGACGGAATACGGCCACTGCGCCGAAGTCGTGCGCCGCATCGCGCTGGCGCGGCCCGACGTCTCGTTCTCGCTGTCGCACAACGGGCGCACCATCGACCAGTGGAATATCAGCGAGCTGGCCAAGCGCAGCGCCCACATCCTCGGCAACGATTTTGCCGAGGCGCGCCTGGCGCTGGACGAATCGGCCGGCACCTTGCGCCTGCACGGCTTCGCCGGCCTGCCGACGGCGTCCAAGGCGCGCGCCGATGGCCAGTTCTTTTATGTCAACGGGCGCTTCGTGCGCGACAAGCTGCTGGTGCACGCCGTGCGCATGGCGTACCAGGATGTGCTGCACGGCGACCGCTTCCCGTCCTATGTGCTGGCGCTCGACCTCGACCCGGCCCTGGTGGACGTCAACGTGCACCCGTCGAAGATCGAAGTACGCTTCCGCGACAGCCGTTCCGTGCACCAGTTCGTCTTCCACGCGGTGCAGCGCGCGCTGGCGCAGACGTCGGCCACGGCCTTCGGCAGCGTGCCGGCGCCCCTGCCTGCCGCCTCCACCCTGAGTGGCGACAGCGGCGCGGGCGGCCCCGGCATCTGGCGCCGCGAACAGACGCAAACCTCGTTCGGCGCGCAGTTTACGAACACCTTTGCGCCGGCCACGCCCGGCGCGGCCCGCCCCTTCTTTGCCGATGCGCCGGGCGTGGCGCAGGACACATCCGCGTATGGCGCCCTGTTCGGTGGCGGCAGCGCATCCTCGCCGGTCACGCAGGTGGAGCCCTACATCGCCTCGCCCGAAGCGATGGCGCGCGAAGAATATCCGCTGGGCTTCGCCCTGGCCCAGCTGCACGGCATCTATATCCTGGCGCAGAACACCAAGGGACTGGTGCTGGTCGACATGCACGCCGCGCACGAGCGCATCCTGTACGAACAGCTGAAAAACGCGCTGCAGGCGCAGGTGTCGGGCCAGGACATGCAGGTGCAGTCGCTGCTGATTCCCGTGACGTTCTACGCGGACGCCATCGAGGTGTCGACGGCGAATGAAAACCAGGACACGCTGAAAGCGCTGGGCTTCGACATCGCCGCCCTCTCGCCCACCACCCTGGCCGTGCGTTCCGTGCCGACCCTGCTGAAGAACGCCGACGCACAGACCCTGGCGCGCGACGTGCTGCGCGACGTGCGCGAATACGGCGGCTCGCGCGTGCTGATCGAGCGCCAGAACGAATTGCTGGGCACCCTGGCCTGCCACACGGCCGTGCGCGCCAACCGCATCCTGTCGGTACAGGAAATGAACGCCCTCCTGCGCCAGATGGAGAGCACGGAACGCGCCGACCAGTGCAACCACGGTCGGCCGACGTGGGTGCAGGTCGAGATCAACGCGCTGGACAAGCTGTTCCTGCGCGGCCAGTAAACAGCAGGTCGGATTAGCGCAGCGTCATCCGAGACTGCAGCGGCGGCATCACGTCGGCTTGCGCTTGCGCCAAGCCCACCTACGCACCACCTTACAAGAGTCAACATGCAAAACACTCCACACCTCCCCCTGGCCGTCGCCATCATGGGCCCCACGGCCAGCGGCAAGACGGCCAGCGCGCTGGCCATCGCGCAGGCCATCCCGTCCGAGATCATTTCCGTCGATTCCGCCCTCGTCTACCGGGGCATGGATATCGGCACGGCCAAGCCGACGGCGGAAGAACTGGCGGCCGTCCCCCATCACCTGATCGACATCATCGACCCGCTCGATGCGTATTCGGTGGCGCAGTTCCGCAACGACACCCTGCGCCTGGTGACGGAGATCACGGCGCGCGGCAAGCTGCCGCTGCTCGTCGGCGGCACCATGCTGTACTTCAAGGGCCTGGCCGATGGCCTCGACGATTTGCCCGGCGCCGATCCCGCGCTGCGCGCCCAGCTGGAAGAGGACGCCGCCGCCATCGGCTGGCCCGCCATGCATGCGCGCCTGGCAGAGCAGGATCCCGTCACGGCCGCGCGTCTGGCGCCGGCCGATGCGCAGCGCATCGGCCGCGCGCTGGAAATCATCGCCCTGTCCGGCCAGCCCATGTCGGCCCTGCTGGACCGCCGCGAAAAGACCGTGCTGCCGTTCCAGCTGCAGTCGTTCGCGCTGGAACCGTCGGACCGCGCCGTGCTGCACGCGCGCATCGCCACGCGCTTCGACCTCATGCTGAAAGACGACGCCTTGCTCGATGAAGTGGAGCAGCTGCGCCGCCGCGGCGACCTGCATCCGGGCCTGCCGTCGATGCGCTGCGTGGGCTACCGCCAGGCCTGGGAATACCTCGATGGCCGCATCGACCGCGCCGCCTTGCGCGAGACGGGCATCATCGCCACGCGCCAGCTGGCCAAACGCCAGCTGACCTGGCTGCGCTCCATGCCGGAACGCATCGTCATCGACTGCCTGGGCGCCGATCCGGCCTCGTCCATGCTAGCGCAGATCCAGCCCTTGCTAAAGTAACCACCGCCGATGCGCACGCAGAAAAATCCGCACATTTTTTTGCGCCGGCATTGACAAGGAAAACAGAAGACTGGATAATGCTCGGCTGTTGGGTGATATAGCTCAGTTGGTTAGAGCACAGCATTCATAATGCTGGGGTCGGTGGTTCAAGTCCACCTATCACCACCAAAGAACAATCGGCAATGGCCCAGCGGCAGTCAAACTGGGCCATTGTTGTATAACCAGCATCCGGTGCGAACCGGTCTGTTTGGTGATATAGCTCAGTTGGTTAGAGCACAGCATTCATAATGCTGGGGTCGGTGGTTCAAGTCCACCTATCACCACCAAGAATTTGCAGTATTGATCAACCCGCCCCTGCCTCGTGCAGCGGCGGGTTTTTTCATTTCAGCGCGTGCCACATTGCGGCCTGCACGCAACACCTGCGCCCTCCGCATCCATTAGGGATTGTCGCGGGACGGCGCCAGCGATTACAATGAGAATAATTCTCATTTATAGTTTTTGCCCGCCCGCCATGTCCACCATCCCGTCCAGCCTGCAACAGCAAGTGCAGTCGCTCTACAGCGAGCATCACGGCTGGCTGGTGGGCTGGCTGCGCCGCAAGCTCAGTTGCCCGCACGGCGCGGCCGACGTGGCGCAAGACACGTTTTTGCGCATCATCGCCTCGCGCGATGCGCTGTTCGGCATGCGCGAACCGCGCGCCTACCTGTCGACGACGGCGAAGCGCCTGCTGCTCGACCGCGCGCGCCGGCAGCTGCTCGAGCGCGCCTACCTGGCGGAACTGGCCGCGCTGGCCGACAGCCTGCCCGGCGCGCCGTCGCCGGACGAGATCCTGATGGCCATGCAGGCGCTCGAGCAGATCGCCGGCGCGCTGGCCGGCGTGAATGCCAAGGCGCGCGACGCCTTCTTGCTGCACTACCTGGAAGAGCAGCCGCAGGCGGCGGTGGCGGCGCAGCTGAACGTCTCCACGCGCATGGTGCAAAAATACCTGGTGCAAGCCTTGCTGGCATGCCGCCACGCCTGTCCCGGTATGGCGGCATGAGCAGCGCGCGCACGGATGTCGCCGCCGAACAGGCCGCACACTGGATCGTGCAGCTGAGCGCGGACGACCCGGCCGAGCGCGAACAGGCGCGGGCCGGCTACGCGGCGTGGAAGGCAGCCGATCCGCTGCATGCGACGGCGGCGGCCGGCATGGAAAACCTGCTGGGCCAGTTGAGCGCCGTGCGCGCACCGGCCGGCGGCGACCACCGCCCCGCGCGCGCCGCGCTGGCCGCCATCGCGCCCAAGCGTCCCCGCCAGCGCCTGCGCCAGCTGGCCGCCGCCGGCGCCGTGGCCGTGCTGGTGCTGACAACCGCCATGCTCGCCAGCGAACGCCCCGCCTACCTGCTGGCCGACCTGCGCAGCCCCACCGGTCAATGGCGCACGCACACCCTGGCCGACGGCAGCCGCCTGACCCTGGGCAGCCACAGCGCCGTCAACGTGCATTTCAGCGCGGGCGAACGGCATGTGGAACTGGTGCGTGGCGACATCCTCGTCGACGTCGCCAAGGATGCGCAGCGCCCCTTCATCGTCGACAGTGGCCAGGCGGCGATCCGCGCGCTCGGCACGCGCTTCACGGTGCGCAGGGACGACGGCGCCACGATATTGAGCATGCTGGAATCGAAAGTGTCGGCGCAGGTAGCGCAGCATCCGGCCACCGTGGTGCAGGCAGGCCAGCGCGCGCGCATCACGTCCGATGGCGTGGGGCCACTGACCGCCATCGATGCGGCCAGCGTGCAGGACGCGTGGCGCGCGCACCAGCTGGTGGTCGACGACCAGCCGCTGGCCGAGGTGCTGGACGAACTGGCGCGCCACCGCCCCGGCCAGCTGCATTACGACCGCACGCAGATCGCCGGCATCCGCGTGGCGGCCGTGCTGCCGCTGGACGACACCGACAAGGCGCTGCAGTTGCTGATCGACAATTTCCCGCAGCTGCGCATCCGCATGCTGACGCGCTACCTGGTGATGGTGGACGCGCCCGCCGGCGGCGCCGCCAAAAAATAAATAAAAACTTTGCATGCACGGTTCCACTTTGCGCATCTCGTGCGTCAAGGCAGCTGAGATCATTCAAAAAAGGCTGTCACCATGTACCTTCCTGCCGTTCCCGTTTCGTCCCAGAACCCCTTGCGCACGCGTTTGCGCCCGCTGGCCCTGGCCGCCCTGCTGCTGGCAAGTGCCGGCATGCACGCGCAAGCAGTTGCGCAAACGGCGGCTGCCACCGCCAGCTACAGCATTCCCGCCGGCCCGCTGGCTGGCGCCCTGAACCGCTATGCGCAGCAGGCGGGCGTGTCCATCGTCATCGATGCAGCCAAGGTGCAAGGCTTGAGCACGGCCGGCCTGCAGGGCAATTACGCCATCGATGACGGTTTCGCCGCGCTGCTGCGCGGCAGCGGCTACGTCATCGGCAAGACGCCGACCGGCTATGTGCTGGTGGCCGCGCCGGCAACCGCGCCCACGGCGGCGGCCACCTCCGCCTCGGCTGCCGAGCGCACCATGCCATCGATTACCATCGTCGGCCAGGCCGAACAGGGCGCCACCACCGAAGGCAGCGGCTCCTACACGGCGCGCAAGCTCACCATCGGCAAGGGCGAACAGTCGATGAAGGACATCCCGCAATCGGTGAGCGTGCTGACGCGCCAGCGCCTGGACGACCAGGGCATCACGGACTTGCGCGAAGCCGTCAACAACGTCACCGGCGTGGTCGGCGTGCATGGCGTGGGACCGGGCGTGGTGATCACGGCGCGCGGCTTCCAGATCGACCAGTGGCAGTACGATGGCGTGCCGATCGACCGCAACACCTACGCGCTGGGTAACTGGGGCCAGGAAAACATGGTCATCTACGACCGCCTGGAAGTGCTGCGCGGCGCCTCGGGCATGCTGGTCGGCACGGGCAGCCCGGGCGGCTCCGTCAGCCTAGCGCGCAAGCGCCCGCTGGCCACGCGCGCGGTCACGCTGACAGGGCGCGCCGGCTCCTGGGACCACTATGGCGCCCAAGTCGACATCAGCAGCCCGCTGAATGCGGAAGGCAGCCTGCGCGGACGGGCCATCGTCGATGAAGACGATACCCACTCCTTCATCGATCAGGTGTGGAGCAAGAACCGCACCCTGTACGCGGCGCTCGACTATGACCTGGGACCCGCCACCACCCTCGGCCTGGCCATCAGCAACGTCAACGACCACGGCCGCCCCACCTTCATCGGCCTGCCCCGCTATACGGACGGCAGTGCGTTGAACTTGCCTCGCTCCACCTTCACGGGCGCCGACTGGAACCGCAGCGAGGCCAGGCAAACCAATGTCTACCTCGACCTGGAACACCACTTCAACAGCCAGTGGAGCCTGAAGGCATCCGCCGTGAACATGAAGGAAAACACCAGCTCAGTGCACCAGCGCGTGGCCATGCCCATCAATCCCGACGGCAGCGGCGCACGCTATGGCGACTTTGGCATGGATTTCGACAACCGCAAGCGCGGCATCGATAGCTACGTACGCGGCAAAGTCGACGGCCTGGGCATCGCGCAGGAAATCCTCGTGGGCGCCAGCTATGTCACGATGGCGTCGGACGACGTCTATGCCCGCGCCTGGGAATCCGGTGCGGACGTCTTCAACATCAGGCACAACCGTCCATGGCAAGACCTCGACAGCATCGCCGCACGCGGCGTGCGTCCCGTCAGCACCTACGAAATACGCCAGAAAGGCCTGTATGGCAGCTGGAACGGCCAGTTGACGAACAAGCTGAAAACCGTGCTGGGCGGCCGCTTCAGCTGGTATGACTTCCTGTACGCGACGCCCGAAGGTCCCGGCGAACAAATCAACACCACCGCCAAGTTCACGCCGTCGGCGGCACTGATCTACGCGCTCGATCCGCAATGGTCGGCCTACGCCAGCTATGCCGACATTTTCACGCCACAAAGCAACCGCGATATACAAGGCAAGGTCCTCAAGCCCATCACGGGCACCAACTACGAGGCAGGCATCAAGGGGGAACTGCTGGATGGCAAGGTCAACACCTCGCTGGCCGTGTTCCGTTACGACCACAAGAACCGCGCCGTCACCGACTATGCCGCCGACCTCGCGTGCGATGGGCAGTACTGCTCGCGCGCCTCGGGCAAGGTGCGCAGCCAGGGCCTGGAAGCGGAAGTGTCGGGCGAAGTGGCGCGCGGCCTGCAACTGTCGGCCGGCTACGCCTATACGACGACGACCTACCTGAGCGACCCGGACAATCAGGGCAAGGCCTTTTCCACCTGGACGCCGAAGCACATGCTGCGCGTGTGGTCCAGCTACACCCTGCCCGGCGCCTGGGACAAGTTCAGCGTGGGCGCCGGCGTCAATACGCAAAGCCATACGGTCGATACCGGGTACACGTTCAAGGTTGCCGGCTTCTCGATCTGGAATGCACGCATGGCCTGGCAAGCCACGCCGCAAGTAGCCCTGTCGCTCAATGTCAACAACGTCTTCGACAAGAGCTACATCATCCCGGCCTACAACAACACGGGTTCGAATAACTACTATGGCGACCCGCGCAATGTGCAGTTCACCCTGAAGTACACGCCGAAGTGGTAGGCTGACGCCCTGCAATGACAGCACAGGCGGGCCGGCATTCAGCCGTGCCCGCTTTTTTTTCGTTCGGTGCTAGGCTTGCATTCAAGAAACCATCCGCACAAAAACCATGCCCCTCTCGCTTCCCCCGTCCAGCATGCCGCTGGCCCTGGCCTTCGCCCTGTACGCCAGTCCCGCCCTGGCCCAGGATGGCTATTACCAGACCAAGACGCCCTACGCGCCGCAACAGGACCCGGCCACGTATGCCGCGCCGCCGGCCGGCTTCCAGCCCGTCTTCACGCAGCTGGTGGCGCGCCATGGCGCGCGCGGCCTGACCGGCATGAAGGGCGACGCGGCCCTGTACGCGATGTGGCGGCAGGCGGCCGCGCAGGATGCCCTGACACCGCTGGGACGCGAACTGGGGCCGGACATCCTGGCCCTGATGCAGGCCAACGCCCTGCTCGGCTATGGCGTGGCCGGCATCGAGCAGCCCGGCTATGGCAATCTGTCGCAGACGGGCATAGCCGAACACCGGCAGCTGGCCGTGCGCCTGCTGGCGCGCCTGCCCGCCTTGTTTGCGCAGCTGGAACAGGATGCGGCCACGGCGCCGCGCCAGCTCGTCACCATCCACTCGGGCGTGGACCGCGCCCGCGACAGCGCGCGCTTCTTCACGCAGTCGCTACTCGAGCATGCGCCGGCGCTCGCGCCGCTGCTGTATCTGCCGCCCGCGCCGGCGCCGTATCCACAGGGACGCGCCTCCGGGGTGCAGCCGACATTACAGCCCGATGGCGTCAACCGCTTCCTGCTGTACGCGCACAAGCTGGCGCCACAGACGGACCGCGTCACCGATCGCGCCAGCCCGTATTTCGCCACCTATGAGGCCAGCCAGGCCTACCAGCACTACATCAGGACCAAGCGGCTCGACACCCTGACGGCGGCCCCCGCCAGGCAGCCGGCGGCAGCCAGGCATGCGCGCCAGGTGCTCGAACGGCTGTTTACGCCAGCCTTCCTGGCGCAGTTTGACGGCGGCCGCACCAGCTATGCGGACACGGGCAGCTACACGTTTACCAGCGCGGATGGCAAATTCACGCGCACCCTGACAGGCAGCGGCAAGACGGCCATCCGCAGCGTCAATGCGGCCGCCACGAAACTGTATGAGCTGTACGCCATCGCCGCCGGCATGCGCCACGAGGTGGCGGCCGATTTCAGCCGCTACATGCCGGCCGACGACGCGCGCTACTACGCTGCGGTGGCCGACCACGAGGATTTTTACCAGAAGGGGCCGTCCACCACGGACAGCGCCGGCGTGACGTGGCGCTTCGCCCTGGCGCTGCGCGAGGATTTCTTCAGGGAGGTCGATGCGCTGGCCAGCGGCGACGGGCGCCATGCGGCCAAGCTGCGCTTCACGCATGCCGAGATGATCATTCCGCTGGCCTCGGCCATGGGTTTGCAGCAGGCGCTGGCGCCCCTGCCGGAGGCCACACCCTACAGCTATGCCAACAACCGATGGCGCGGCGCGCAGGTGTCGCCGCTGGCGGCCAACCTGCAGTGGGACGTGTACCGCAATGCGGCAGGCCAGCTGATCGTGCGCCTGCTGTACAACGAAAAGGAAACGCCGTTCCAGGCGTCCTGCGACGGCGCCCGCATCGCGCCGGGCAGCGTGTTCTACGACTACACGGGACTGAAGGCCTGCTACGGCCACGTGGCGGCGCCGTCACGGTGAAAAAAAGCCGCCAGCTGGAAGGCTGGCGGCTTGCGCGGTGCTCACACGGCGTGCGCGTTTACTGCCAGGCTTCCTTGCCCGCCTGTGGCTTGCCCACCATCAGCAAGGCACCCAGGGTCAGCACCGCGGCCAGCGACAGGTAATAGCCGACGTAATGCAAGCCATAATTTGTGGCCAGCCAGGTGGCGATATACGGCGCCAGCGAAGCGCCCAGGATGCCGGCCAGGTTGAACGTCAGCGACGCGCCCGTGTAGCGCACTTCGGGCGGGAACAGCTCGGACAGCATGGTGCCCAGCGGGCCGTAGGTCATGCCCATCAAGCCGAGGCCGACGGCCATGAAGACGGTCACTTCCCACGTCACGCCCGAGCCGAACATCGGTGCCAGCACCAGGCCGAAGATGGCGATGGCGACGGAGACCCAGATCATGGTCGCACGGCGGCCGCGGCGGTCTGCCAGCACGGCCGAAAATGGAATCGTCAGGGCGAAGAACAGCACGGCAAACAGCTGCACGATGAGGAATTCCTTGCGCGTGAAGCCCAGCTTGGTCGTGCCCCAGCTCAGCGCGAACACCGTCATCAGGTAGAACAGCACGAAGGTGGCCAGGGCGATGATGGTACCCAGGAACAGCATGCGGCCGTGCTGGCGGAACACGGTGGCCACCGGCAGTTTCACGACCTCGTTCTTGTCGATGACTTTCTGGAAGTCCGGCGTTTCCGTGATCTTCAGGCGCACGTACAGGCCGACGATGACCAGCAGCGCGCTGGCCAGGAACGGGATGCGCCAGCCATAGCTGAAGAACTGCTCATCGGTCATGGTTTCGCTGAGCAGCAGGAAGATGCCGCCCGACAGGAAGAAACCGATCGGCGCACCGAGCTGCGGGAACATGCCGTACCAGGCGCGCTTGCCCGGTGGCGCGTTTTCCGTGGCCAGCAGCACCGCGCCGCCCCATTCGCCGCCCAGGCCCAGGCCCTGGCCGAAACGGCACAGCGCCAGCAGCAATGGCGCCAGGGTGCCGATGGCCGCATAGGTCGGCAGCAAGCCGATGATGACGGTGGAAATACCCATGGTCAGCAAGGCGGCCACCAGGGTCGCCTTGCGGCCGATGCGGTCGCCGAAGTGGCCGAACACGGCCGAGCCGATGGGGCGGGCAAAGAAGGCGATGGCGAACGTGGCCAGCGATTGCAGCACGGCGGCCGACGGGTCGCCGGCGGGGAAGAACAGTTTCGGGAACACCAGCACGGCGGCGGTGGCGTAGATATAAAAGTCAAAGAACTCGATGGTGGTGCCGATCAGGCTGGCGAACAGCACCGTGCCGGGGGAATTTTTCTTGGGGGGGGTGCTCATTTACTGCGCTCCTTGGGGAGGGTGTCTAAAGGCCATTCTCTGGATGTTTTTTCAGGCAGCAGCACAGCACGTTGTCTCCGTGTCGTTCGCATATCATAGCCTTGCATGCGGGCATTTGCCGCGCATTTGCTATTAAATTTGCAAACAAAAAACAACGGTTTTTGTTGCCGTAGCGAACTGCCGGCAACGCGCGCTATCGCGCCGTGATCAGTGCTGATTTAGAGAAACAACGGTCGTGCGCCATCCGGTTGCCCGGGGCACGGCAGGAAAGGCGTCAGGGGATGGGCGACGTGTATCAGGCCCGGCGTATCGCCAGGCATTCCGTACCAGACCCGCGCGTCGGCATCGCGGCATCGGTCATTTGTGGTGAATCCTTGCCTGCGGCCCCTCCGGATGGAGCGGGCCGGCGATGATCGCGCCTGCATCCGGTCAAGGATGCGGTTGATCTTGCTGTAAGCGGCCTATGATACGCGCAGTGCTGCGGTGCGGCAAGAAGTTGTGTTAGAGCATGTAGTGCGGTGGTGTCGGCTTACGCTGCGCTAAGCCGACCTACGCATCAATCAATGCGAAAGCCTGCTCAATCTCGGCGCTGTCGAGCGGGCGCACGAGGCGCGCCACTTCCTGGCCATCCTTGAGGAAGATCAGGGTCGGCCACAGTTTCACCTTGAATGAACGGCCCAGGGCGCGGCCGGGGCCGTCTTCCACGCGCACATGCGGCACCCCGGGGTGCGCTGCAAACGCGGCGGCCAGCGGCGCCTGGGTGGCGCGGCAATGGCCACACCAGCCCGTGCCGAATTCCAGCAGGGCCGGCCCCGCCAGGGCGTCGATCTCGGCGCGCGTCGGTTGCGCTACAGAATAGGTCTCGCTCAGCATGCATATCTCCTTGATGCCATGTAAAAGCCCGCAAGGCGATTGTGCGCCATGCGGGCTCGTCGTGTTGTGCGCCAGCGCGCTTTACACCACTTTGACGCGCAATTCGCCGAGGCCATCGATGGCGCCCACCAGCTCGTCGCCGCGCTGCACGGCCGCCACGCCGGCCGGCGTGCCCGTATAGATCAGGTCGCCCGGTTGCAGGGTAAAGTAGGTCGACAGGTCGGCGATGGTTTCGGCCACGTTCCAGATCAGCATGGCGATGTTGCTGCCCTGGCGCAGCTCGCCATTCACGTGCAGGGTGATGGCGGCCTGCCCGACGTCGCCCGCCTGCGCGGCCGGCGTGATGGGGCCGATGGGCGCCGAGCATTCGAAGGCCTTGCCCGTCTCCCATGGACGGCCCAGCTTTTTCGCCGCGCCCTGCACGTCGCGGCGCGTCATGTCCAGGCCCACGGCGTAGCCCCACACGTGCGCCATGGCCTCGTCGACGCCGATATCGCTGCCGCCCTTGCCGATGGCCACCACCAGCTCCATCTCATGCTGAAAATCCTGCGTCTGCGCCGGATACGGCAATGCGCCCGTCGTGCCGGCAGGCACGGGCAACACGGCGTCGTTGGGTTTCATGAAGAAAAACGGCGCCTCGCGGCCCGTGTGGCCCATTTCCTTGGCATGCTCGACATAGTTGCGGCCCACGCAATAGATGCGGTGGACGGGAAAGCTATCGGCGCTGCCGGCGACGGGAACGCTGGGCTGGATGGCTGCGGGAATGACATACGGCATGGAAACTCCTGATCGGCAGGGGGGAACGGCGACAATAGAAAAAAGGCGGCACCGCGGTGCCGCCCATATTTTACGGCAACTTTATTTCAGCAGACCCGAGCGGCTCGGGTCCGGCATGCGGATGGCGACGATGAAGGAGATCAGGCACATGATGGTCACGTACCAATAGAAATACTCTTCCACGTGCCAGGCCTTGAACTGCAGCGCCACGTATTCGGCCGAACCGCCGAACATGGCGTTGGCGACCGCGTACGACAGGCCCACGCCCAGCGCGCGCACTTCGACGGGGAACATTTCCGCCTTGATCAAGCCACTGATCGAGGTGTAGAAACTGATGATGGCCAGGGCGATGATGATCAGGCCAAACGCCGCGTACGGGCTGGAAATATCCTTCAGGGCATGCATGATCGGCAACACGCACAGGGTGGCCAGGCCGCCGAAGAACAGCATCGAGGTGCGGCGGCCGATGCGGTCGGACAGGGCACCGAACACGGGCTGCAGCACCATGTACACGAGCAGGGCGCAGGTCATGACGGCGCTGGCCGTCTTGGTATCCATGCCGGCCGTATTGACCAGGTATTTCTGCATATACGTGGTGAAGGTGTAGAACACGAGCGAACCGCCGGCCGTAAAGCCCAGCACCGTGATGAAGGCGCGTTTGTGCTTGAGCAAGCCGCGCAGGCTGCCCGCATCCTTGTCCTTGCGCTCGCTGGCGGTGGTCGTTTCCGTCAGGGATTTACGCAGGTTCAGCGACACTAGGGCCGCCAGCGCGCCGAAGACGAACGGGATGCGCCAGCCCCAGGCGCGCAATTCTTCCAGGGTCAGCAATTGCTGCAAGACCACCAGCACCAGCAGCGCCAGCAGCTGGCCGCCGATCAGGGTCACGTACTGGAACGAGGCAAAGAAACCGCGCTTGCCCGATTCCGACACTTCGCTCATGTAGGTGGCGCTGGTGCCGTACTCGCCGCCCACGGACAGTCCCTGGAACAGGCGCGCCACCAGCAGCAGGAACGGGGCGAAGGCGCCGATCGTGTCATAGGTGGGCATGACGGCGATCATCAGCGAGCCGCCGCACATCATCAGCACGGAAATCATCATCGACTGGCGGCGGCCGTACTTGTCGGCGATGCGGCCGAACAGCCAGCCGCCCACGGGGCGCATGAGGAAGCCGGCGGCAAAGATGCCGGCCGTCTGCAGCAGCTGCGTGGTGGGATTGCCGGAAGGGAAGAAGGCGTGCGAGAAATACAGCGCGCAAAAGGAATAAATATAGAAGTCGAACCACTCGACCAGGTTACCGGAGGAAGCGCCAATGATGGCCTTGATGCGCTGCTGGGAAGTCAGCTGCGCAACGTCATGCGGAGTATCGTGGGATGTCATATCAGTCTTCTTGTATTCAAAAAAACGGCCCGGAAGCCAGTGCCAGGCGGCCCGATGCAGAACATCGGCCAGCCTGGTTTTGCATCATACGCCCTTGATCGAGGTCAAAAAGCCGGTCGGCATACGCGTTAATACGTATCGCCGGCAACTTTTTTTTCGCCGTCGGACGCGCGGAATCACACCCGTTCCAGCACCAGCGCGATGCCCTGGCCGAGGCCGATGCCGCATCTTGTGTCAGTGCACAGTGCATGGCGCCTGCCCGGGTGCGCTGCAGCTCACACCCGTTCCAGCACCAGCGCGATGCCCTGGCCGATGCCGATGCCGCATCTTGTGTCAGTGCACAGTGCATGGCGCCTGCCCGGGTGCGCTGCAGCTCACACCCGTTCCAGCACCAGCGCGATGCCCTGGCCGATGCCGATGCCGCATCTTGTGTCAGTGCACAGTGCATGGCGCCTGCCCGGGTGCGCTGCAGCTCACACCCGTTCCAGCACCAGCGCGATGCCCTGGCCCACGCCGATGCACATGGTGCATAAGGCATAGCGCCCGCCCGTGCGGTGCAGCTGGTTGACGGCCGTCATGGCCAGGCGCGCGCCCGAGGCGCCCAGCGGATGGCCGAGGGCGATGGCGCCGCCGTTCGGGTTGACGCGGGGGTCGTCGTCCTGCAAGCCCAACTGGCGCAGCACGGCCAGCCCCTGCGCGGCAAACGCTTCATTGAGTTCGATGACGTCGAAGTCGGCCAGGGTCAAGCCCGTCATGGCCAGCACTTTCAGGGTGGCGGGCGCGGGGCCGATGCCCATGATGCGCGGCGCGACGCCGGCCGTCGCCATGGCTACCACGCGCGCGCGCGGCGTCAGGCCGAAGCGCGCCGCATTGACTTCATCGGCCAGCAGCAGGGCCGCCGCGCCATCGTTGACGCCGGACGCGTTGCCGGCCGTGACCGTGCCATCGGCGCGCACGACGGGCTTGAGTTTCGTCAAGGTTTCCAGGGTGGTGGCGCGCGGGTGCTCGTCGCGGGCCACGTGGATCGGTTCGCCCTTCTTCTGGACGATGCTGACGGGGCAGATCTCGCTGTCGAACACGCCCGCCTGCTGCGCCGCCAGCGCCTTGACCTGGCTGGCCAGGGCGAACGCGTCCTGGTCCGCGCGGCTGATGCCAAAGTCCAGCGCCACGTTTTCCGCCGTTTCCGGCATCGAATCGACGCCGTATTGCGCCTTCATCAAGGGGTTGATGAAACGCCAGCCGATGGTCGTGTCTTCCATTTTCATGCCGCGCGCAAAGGCGCTGTCGGCCTTGCCCATGACGAACGGCGCGCGGCTCATGCTTTCCACGCCGCCTGCGATCAGCAAGCCCGCTTCGCCGCTCTTGATGAAGCGCGCGGCGCTGCCGATGGCGTCCAGCCCCGAGCCGCACAAACGGTTCAGGGTGGCGCCCGGCACGCTGTCGGGCAGGCCGGCCAGCAAGGCGGCCATGCGCGCCACGTTGCGGTTGTCCTCGCCCGCCTGGTTGGCGCAGCCGTACAGCACGTCGGTGACGGCGGTCCAGTCCACGTCCGGGTTGCGCGCCATCAAGGCACGGATGGGCACGGCGCCCAGGTCGTCGGCGCGCACGCCGGCCAGTCCGCCGCCGTAGCGGCCGAATGGCGTGCGCTGGGCGTCGCAAATATATGCGTGGGTCATGTTCTTTCCTCCAAGAAAGTTAAAGAGAGAGGCTTAAGGGGCGCGGCCGTCCGCCAGCGGCACGGCCGTCAGTGCTTGCAACTGTGCAAAACTCAAGCCATCGACCAGTTCGACGACCGTGGCGCCAGCCGGTCCCAGGTCGAGCACGGCCAGGTCGCTGTAGATGCGGCTGACGCAGGCGATGCCCGTCAGCGGATAGGTGCAGGCCTGCACCAGCTTGCTTTCACCCGTCTTGGTCAGCAATTCCATCATGACCCAGGTCTTTTTCGCGCCGATGGCCAGGTCCATGGCCCCGCCCACGGCGGGGATGGCGTCCGGCGCGCCCGTGTGCCAGTTGGCCAGGTCGCCCGTGGCGGACACCTGGAAGGCGCCCAGCACGCAGATGTCCAGGTGGCCGCCGCGCATCATGGCAAAGCTGTCGGCGTGGTGGAAGTAACTGCCGCCGGCCAGCAGGGTGACGGGCTGCTTGCCCGCGTTGATCAGGTCATAGTCTTCCTCGCCGGGCACGGGCGCCGGGCCCATGCCGATCACGCCGTTTTCGCTGTGCAGGATGATGTCGGCGCCGGCCGGCAAGTGGTTGGCCACCAGCGTCGGCAAGCCGATGCCCAGGTTGACGACACTGCCTTCATGGATGTCGGCCGCCACGCGGGCCGCCATCTGGTCTCGATTCCATTTATTCATGTTGTTTCTTTCTCAAGCGGCTGCTTTGAAGCCGGCGGGGCCGGTGGCCGTGCGCGGCACTTGCACGATGCGCTGCACGAACAGGCCCGGCGTGATGACGTGTTCCGGGTCGATGCTGCCCAGCTCGGCAACTTCATGCACGGAAGCAATGCTCACTTTCGCGGCCATGGCCATGATCGGGCCGAAGTTGCGCGCCGTCTTGCGGTAGGTCAGGTTGCCCCAGCGGTCGCCCTGCTCCGCCTTGATCAGCGCGAAGTCGGCATGGATGGGCGACTCGAACACATACATGCGGCCGTCGATCTCGCGCGTTTCCTTGCCCTTGGCCAAATCCGTGCCATAGCCGGTGGGGGTGAAGAAGCCGCCGATGCCGGCGCCGGCGGCGCGGATGCGCTCGGCCAGATTGCCCTGCGGCACCAGTTCCAGTTCCAGCTTGCCCGCGCGGTACAGGGCGTCGAACACATGGGAATCGGCCTGGCGCGGAAACGAGCAGATGATCTTGCGCACCTGCCCGTTGTTCAGCAGGGCGGCCAGGCCCGTGTCGCCATTGCCCGCGTTGTTGTTGACGATGACGAGGTCGCGCGCGCCATGGGCGATCAAGCCGTCGATCAGCTCGGCCGGCTGGCCGGCGCCGCCAAAGCCGCCAATCATGACGGTGGCGCCATCGTGGATATCGGCCAGCGCGTCAAAGACGCTGGAACGCAGTTTGTCGATCATTGCCTGCCTCCTACAAATCAAACCCATCGGTTATTTGTTCTTATTGCGAACAAATATTCGTATTTAGAACTTATTCGTGAGAATATGCCTGATCGACGCGCTTGTCAATTTGCCGTTGCCGCCGTCTGCATGGCTATAATTGCCACCTTGACCAATTGGAATCGCCATGACCGAACGCAGCAGCACGCCCCTTTCCACCGAAGCAAGCCTTGACGCCGACGGCGCGCCGCGTCCTGGCGATAGCTATGTGCAATCGTTCGCGCGCGGCCTGGCCGTGCTGCGCAGCTTTGGCGCCGAGGCGCCGCGGCAAACCCTCAGTGAAGTGGCGGAACGGGCGCAGCTGACGCGCGCCGGCGCGCGGCGCATCCTGCACACCCTGCTGCATCTCGGTTATGTGGAAGCGGACGGAAGGCTGTTCCGCCTGACGCCGAAGGTGCTCGACCTGGGCTACGCATATCTGTCATCGCTGCCCGTATGGACGCAGGCGCAGCCGCTGCTGGAAGAATTGATGGCATCGTTGCGCCAGTCGTGCTCGGCCACCGTGCTCGACGGCGACGACATCGTCTACGTGGTGCGCCTGTCCGCGCACCGCACCATGTCGATCAACCTGGGCATCGGCAGCCGCCTGCCCGCGTATTGCACGTCGATGGGCAGGGTCTTGCTGTCGGACCTGGCGCCGGACGTGCTGCGCGCGCGGCTGTCGAAGATGGCGCTATTGAAACTGACGCCAGCCACGCTGGTCGATATCGACGCCCTGATGGCAGAGATTGCGCAAGTGCGCCGCCAGGGCTGGAGCCTGGTGCAGGAAGAACTGGAACAGGGCCTGGTGGCGCTGGCCGCGCCCGTGTTCGACCGCAGCGGCAAGGTGGTGGCGGCAATCAACGTCAGCGGCCAGACGGCGGGGCCGTCCGTGGCGCAGCTGCTCGAACACAGCTTGCCGAAACTGCTCGATACGGCAAGCCGGGTCAGCGCCCTGGTGCGGGTGCAGCAGTGATTATTGTTTAAACTTCGCGCACGGGTCGGGACGCAGCTGCGCCGGCATCGTTTGCGTCAGGTCAAACGCGCCCTTGTAGCCGCTGCTACCCTGTTCCATGTAGCCGATGCTGCGCACGTTCAGTTGCGGGTCGGCCAGCTTCAGCCAGCGCGGCACGCCGATATCCTTGCGCACGTGGTCATTGCCAGCGATCAGCACCACATCGCGCGGCGCCTGGTCGCGTATCAGCTTGGCCATCCAGATGTCGCGCGCCACCTGGGCGTTGACGACCCCGGCCACCATCATCTCCGGCAGCATGTTGCAGCGGGCCGCCTGGATGTCCTTCTGCTGCCCTTCCAGAATATCGGCCGGCACCGGTGCGGCCAGGTAAGTGGCGACCATGGCCGGCTGCATCGACCATTGGATGCCGTCGCGCACGATGCGCGAGGCATCGGCCGGCGACAGGTTGCCGGCCACCAGAGGCAGCTGGTAGCTGATGACGAGGTCCAGCACGGGCCGGTACAAGCTCCAGTCCCAGCGCGGCTGTTCCATCACGCGGATGATGCAGTCGGGATCCGCGCATTCGCGCGCAGCGCGCGTCAGCAAGTCCTGGTTATTGCGGTCAAACTGCTCCATGACAATGACGGGACGCCAGCCGGCCGCCAGCCGGCGCTGCAACTCCGCGACGCGCAAACGGTGGCCTTGCGCATTGTCCTGGACTTCGCCCAGCAGCAGCACTTGCGGATTGGGCAAGGCGTCGGCGACAGGCGCGGGCGCGGGCGGCGCGTCTTTCTTCAGCAAGCTGCCGCAGGCGGTCAGCGCCAGCACGCTGCACAACAGGGCGGCGCGCGCGCCGGTGCGGAAAATCACGTTCTTCATGTAAGCGGGTATCCAGAGTGGCGATGCGCCAGATTGTACCGCCTCAGGCAGCGGGCACGGCCTCGCGGCGGCCCTTGCGCCACGCCAGTAGTTCGAAGATGGCCATGCCGGCCAGCATGGCGGCCACGAAAATCCACGCCTTGGGCTGCCCCGCCAGCAAGGACACGAGCGCGGGGCCGGGACAGAAACCGGCGATGCCCCAGCCTGCGCCAAAGGCCAGGCTGCCCAGCAGCAGGCGCCGGTCGATACGCCGCGCCGCCGGCAATTGCATGGGCTCGCCCAGGATGGCAGTCGTGCGCCGCCGTGCCAGCCAGAAGGCGGGCAGGGCCACGCCGATGGCGCCGCCCATCACCAGCGCCAGCGACGGGTCCCAGGCGCCGGCCAGGTCGAGGAAACCGAGCACCTTGGCGGGATTGCTCATGCCGGACACGATCAGGCCCAGTCCAAAGACGAGGCCGCTCAACAGGGAAAACAGCAGTGTGTTCATAGGTGGCGCAGCAGGTAGACGGTGAGAAAACCGGCCGCCATGAAGGCACAAGTGGCCGCCAGCGAGCGCGGCGACAGGCCGCACACGCCGTGACCGCTGGTGCAGCCGGCGCCAAAGCGCACGCCCACGCCGACCAACAGGCCGGCGACGACCAGGGCCGGCGTGTCCGCCTCGATGCGCACGGGCGGCAAGGCTTGCCACAGCTGCCACAACAGGGGCGTGCCGACGAGGCCGGCGAGGAAGGCGATGCGCCAGCCCAGGTCGCCCCGGCGCGGACGCAGCAGGCCAGCGACGATGCCGCTGATGCCGGCGATGCGGCCATTGAAGAGGATCAGCAGGGCCGCGGCCAGGCCGATCAGCATGCCGCCGGCCAGCGACGTCCACGGCGTGAAATGCTGCCAGTCTATCGTCATGACAACGCTTAGTCTGCTTCGTCGTTGAACGGCGGGCGCGGCGCGCAAAATTGCGCATACAGCACTTGCAGCACGGCCAACACGGGCGGGCTGGCGACGCGGTAATAAATCTGCTTGCCGTCGCGTCGCGTGGCCACCAGCATTTCCTCGCGCAACACGCCCAGCTGCTGCGACAGGGTCGGCTGGACTATGCCCACTTTTTGCTCGAGGTCGCTGACGCAGTGCTCGCCCTGCGACAGCTGGCACAGCAGCATCAGGCGGTCCGCGTTGCCCATGGCCTTGAGCAGCGAACTGGCTTTATAGGCCGAGCCGCGCATGGCGTCGAGGTTGTATTCTGTCTGTTGCGTTGCGACCGTATCCATCATGCCCTCCCACAGGCGGTAAGTGTGCACATCCTCCGATAAACAATATACTAATCAATATACTGTTTTCCTGCTGGCGATTCGCACAAAAAAACAACAGTGTTTTTTGTCCTGTTTTGTAGCCGATAGCGTGCTCATGCAAGGTGCGCGAAGACGATAGCGGCAGCGCTATCAAAATGACAAAAATTCGTAATAAAGAGGAAATATACATACCAAAATTGCCACGATCTGTGCTGTAATGAAGAGTCGTCAGAAAAACCAGGATCCACCCCCGTACAGGTGGATTGTCCGCCCAGGCGCCAGCTGGTTTCAGCTGCGCCGCGCGGTGAACACAGGGAGATCGAGATGGGGATATTTCAGCCGCTATGCGTGGCCATGCTGGCCTTGTCGGCCAGTGCATGGAGTGCGGCGGCAGACAGCGACGCCACGAGCGACAAGCTGCACGACGCCGGCGAGCGCGTCACGATCGATGAAAGCATCAGTCTGAATAATAATCCCGGCTGGGAAACGCCGGACTTGCCGTATGCCCGCCTGCTGGCCAGCAGCGCGACTGCGGCGCCGCACTGGAGCAACGCCGGCATCCGCCATGGCGCCCTGGCGCCAGCGAAACCCGCCACGGCGGCGCCCGCCCAGCAAGCCAGCATGCCGGCGCCCGTGCCGGAAGCGAGCATGTACTCGATGCTGCTGGTGGGATTGGGCTTGCTGGCCTTGAGCGTGCATGGCGAAAAACAGGAAAAATTCGATACGTGAGTCCATGCCAGCGACTTGATGCCGCTGCAGCAGAAAAATTCCGCCTTGCGCGGAATTTTTTTTACTTCTCCAGCAAACGGCAGACCCGTTCGATGTTGCCTACGGGAATACCCGATTTCAGGGCGCGCGCGATGCAGCCCGCCTTGTCCGGTCCGGAGGCGGAAATCAGCACGAAAGCCGTCACCACCACGCTGATGGCGACGAGCACGATCAATACGCCTTTCACGATATCCCAGTTCATGGCGCCTCAGAAATGTCGTACGTGAAATCGTAATAATGCTTGCCGTCCGCGATGCGGATGGCCAGGCTGCCATGCAAGCCTTGCAACTGGCCCGTGCCCGTATCGGGCACCACCGTCACCGACAGGCTGGGCGTGCCGCGCGCCATGCTGCCGCTGTGCTGCAGGTAAAAGCTGCCTTGGCGGCCATCAAGCGTGCCCTCGACGCGCTCCAGCGCCACATAGCCGGCCGAGCCGGCCACACCGGCGCGCGCGCTGAGCATCTCGCCCTGCGCGCGGGCATCGAGGGCGCCATGGTAGCGCTTGTCCAGCGACAAACGCCCCAGCCCCGACTGCGCCGCCGTGTCCGACAAGTTTTCCGGGGTGATCGTGACGTCGAATTCGCCTGTAATCTGCGGCATCATGGCTCCTTGGCTAGTGAGGATGTGGCTGCCGCGTCCGGCCCGTCCAGCAACAGTTTCAATTTTTGCATGGTGGCCCAGTTGCGCGAGGTGACGCCGTCACCAAGCAAGACGCCCAGCGCCGCCACCACCTTGCTGGCCAGCACGCCATCGGGACACCAGGCATATGCGGCCCACTGGCCCAGCGCCAGCGCTTCCGGCTGCCACGACTGCTGCAGCAACGGCGCCAGGCGCTGGGCATCGGATGGCCTGTTCAGCACCAGCGCCAGCAGGCGCGCCGCATCGGCCGCCGGCGCCAGCGTGTTTTGTTCGATCAGCTCGGCAAATTGGCCGGCCGACAACACCGTCACGCGCGCCGCCACGCCCAGCTTCAATACCAGCGCTTCCTCGATGCCGGCCGCCGCGTCCGCCGGCGCCACCCTGCCCGCCTCGAACACGACGTTACCGCTGTTGAGCACGGTGCGCACATTCGTGAAGCCCAGATCGCCCAGCAGCTTGCGCAAGTCGGCCATGGCCACGCGCTTGGCGCGGCCGACATTGATGCCACGCAAGAACGCCACTTGCTGTCCGCTGTATACCTCTGTCATGTCGTTCTCCTTGCCTATGCCTGGCCGGCAGCGGCGCTGGCGGCGCCTTCCGGCAACGGCGTCACGCGGGGCAGTCGCAACAGGAACGTGGCGCCCTGTCCCAGGGTGCTGCTGACCGTGATGGTGCCGCCAAATTGCTTGGCGATCAAGTTGAACACGATGTTCAGTCCCAGTCCCGTGCCGCCCTGCCCGCGCCGCGTGGTGACAAACGGGTCGAACACGCGGTCGAGCATGTCCGGCGCGATGCCGCGGCCATTGTCGCGCACCTGCATTTCAATCCAGTCGCGGTCGCAGCGCACGCCGATGCGGATGCTGCCATCCGTGTCCGCATCGAACGCATGCTCGACGCAGTTCAAGACCAGGTTGGTCAGCACCTGCGCCAGCGCGCCAGGATAACTGTCGAACATGATGTCTGGCGGACAATCGATGACGATATCGATGCGCGTCTTCTTCAGGGTCGGCTGCAGGCTGGAGATCACCTCGCCGATATAATCGCGCAATTCGAACAAACGGCGCGCCTCGCTGACCTGATCGACGGCGATCTGCTTGAAACTGTGGATCAGGTGCGCAGCGCGGTAGGCATTGTTCATGATCAGACGCGCGCTCTCGCCGGCCGTCTCCAGATAGCGCACGATATCGGTCTTTTTCACGCTGCCGCCGGCCACGGCCTCGCTGATGGCGTCGGTGGCTTCCTTCAGCACGGAGGCGCTGGTCAGCGCGATGCCGACCGGGGTATTGATTTCATGGGCCACGCCGGCCACCAGGCTGCCCAGCGAAGCCAGCCGCTCCGACTGCAGCAGCGACTCCTGCGCGCGGCGCAGCTCGTCCATGGCCTGCGCCGTCTCCTGCTGCGAGCGGCGCGCCACGTCCTCGGCCTGGCGGCTGCCCTCGATGATGGACTTGAGCTTGCGCTGCACGGCATTGAAGCCGCGGATCACGTCGCCCAGTTCGTCGCGCCGGCTTTCCGGCAACTCTTCGACTTCATCGCTGCCGCGCGTGGCCAGGTCGAACAAGCCGTCGCGCAACTGTTTCAGGGGGCCGAAGACGATGCGCAGGCTCAGCACCAGCGCACCGACGAGAATGATGTCAAGCAGCAACACTTCCACCACCTTGCGCCGCACTTCGCTGCGCAGCGCCGCGTCGATCTGCTCGCGGCTGAAATTGACGATGACCTTGCCCACGATGACGGGCTTGCCGCCGCTGGCCGCGGCCACGGCGTCGCGGAACACGAGCGGCGCCTCGACGGGCGTGCCGCCGATGGCGACATCCGTTTCCAGCGGCACCAGGGTGCCCGAGGCGTCGCGCACCTCACCGGCGAACAGGCCTACGGAGGCATCGTAGACGCGGATGCCGACCAGTTCGGGCGGCAACATTTCCGCCGCCACGATGCTGTCGACCTTGGATTTGTCGAGATCCCACAGGGCCGATGGCAGGCTCGTCTGCAAGCGCGTGAGCACGCCGCTGCGCAGGCGCGCGCTGCCCGATTCCAGTTCCTTGCTCAGGGTATATTGGGTATAGCTGCCGGAAATGCCCAGCACCAGGGTGACGATCACGACGAAAAGCAGAGTCAGCCGGACTTGGATACTCACCATCAATCAACACTCCCCCGCGCCTGGCCGGTCGCTGGCCCGCGGCGCGGGCACAGATACGTCAGCAACACGTCAGCACAACTTGAAATGTACGGTATGACATGCTTATTGGCAAGATTTACAGCACCCTGCCGCCAGCAGGGGCATTGATCCAGGTTGAGACATTGCGACATGGCAATGGTAATATCCCGCAATCATCATAAGGAGTCGTCATGCCGGTCACGCATCAACACTTACCTTTGGAACAAGTTCGTCCTGGCATGATCCTGTCGGACGTCTTGCTCGATGCGCATGGACACGTGCTGTTGCCGCAAGGCGCCGTGCTGACGGAAAACATGCTGGCCCTGATGCCACGCCACGGCATCGACATGCTGCCGATCCAGGCGCCGCCGCCCTCGCCGGAAGCCATCGCCGCGCAGCAGGCCGCCGACCGCGAACGGCTCGCTTACCTGTTCCGCAAGCATGACCCCGACGATCCCGCCGAGGCGGCCACCACCTTGCTGCGCAGCTATGTCAGCAATTATCGCCTCGGCACGGGAGGTGCGGCATGAGCACCCAGCTGACGCTCGACGATATCGTCGCCCACCTCGATGACCTGCCTTCGCTGCCCGCCGTGGTCATGGAGCTGTTGAACAGCATCGACCAGGACGACGTGGATATTTCCGTGCTGGCCAAGAAAGTGTCGTACGACCAGGCCCTGACGGCGAAGACCTTGCGCCTGGCCAACTCCTCGCAATACGGCTTGCAGGTGAAGGCCACCACCATCCAGCAAGCGATTACCTATCTGGGCTTCCAGACCACGCGCAGCCTGATCACCTCGGCCGCCATCACGGGCTGCTTCCCCGAGGGCCGCTGTCCCGGCTTCGACGACAAGGCGTTCTGGCGCCACTCGGTGGCCACGGCCGGCTGCGCCAAGGTGCTGGCGCGGCAGATCCGCTTCAACCAGGATTACGCGTTTACGGCCGGCTTGCTGCACAACATCGGCCGCCTCGTGCTGGTCAGCAGTTTCCCCACGCAGTACGCGCAAGTCATCGCCCACCAGGCGGCGCACGATTGCAGCCTGCTCGAGGCGGAGCAAGCCGTGCTCGGCGTCGACCACGTGCAGGCGGGCGTGGCGCTGGCCGAACACTGGAATTTCTCCGACACCATGCGCCTGGCGATCGGCAACTACCTGCAGCCGGAAGCGCCGGGGGCAGGTTTCCTGGCCGCACTGATCCACGTGGCCAATGCCATCGTCTGCGCGCTCGACCTGGCGCAGGCGGGCGACGACATGGTGCCGCGCGTGTCGCCGGTGGCCTGGGATGCGCTGGGCCTGGGCGAGGAAACGTATCTGCAGCTGTTCCGCGAAACGGAATTGCGCTACGACGAAATCACCACGGCCTTGCTAAGCTGACGCCATCAAGCTGGCTCGGCAGACAAAGCCGCAAACGCAAACGGCCCTCGCCTGGAGGCGAAAGCCGTTATGGGTACTGCAACACATCCATCCTGCCCGGTCCACGCCAGCCTGTTGCCGCCAGCAGCTACGCAAGCGGAACAGTCAGCGCGCGACCGCCACATCAGTGCGCGTAATTCGATTCTTGCGCATCGCCGCGGTCTTCCGCTTTTGGACGGCCCTGGGCGTCGGACAAACGGTACTTGGTGCGGCGGTCGCCCATCAAGTCACGCAGGTCGCGGATGCTCATGCCCGTCACTTCGTGCATGCGGATCAGCAACGACGCGCCGACCGGCAAGCGGTGGTGGCGAATCTTGCTGATGACCGGTGGCGCCACTTCGAGCAGGCGCGACAGGGCTGCGTCGTTTTTCAGCTGCATCTTGCTCAGCAGAATATCGAGCAGGTGGTTAGGGTTGTACGTCTCTTGCGATGCTAATGCATGATGTGCCATGATTTTTCCTCGTCTAGTGAATGTTGAAAATAATGCCGATACGAACTTAAGGCTGGCTTAGAGTGTTTAAAAGTATTTCAAAACCGTCAGCCCCTCCCCTCCTATCGCACTGCCTGCACAGGACTCGCACAGCCACGTCCAGCCAACGTGCGCAGCTTGCCGCGTGAGTAAATAGCACTGCAATCCGATGAAATGAATTGCATATAAGACAATATACTAGCCCAAACAGGCAGCATCCGCGCCTCGCGCAACCTTCTTGATTGTTAAAGATCAATCAAGGTGCTGGTTGGCTTAACAACGATGCCTTTTCAACACATTAGGATGCCTGCGGGCGCACACAAGGCCTTGCAGCAACTTGTTACAAATCAATGGTGACGCAGGGCAATAAATGCTTTGCAGCATCGCCATCATCGTCAACGTTTCCATCTCGAAATCTTGTCGGCAAGGTAAGCACGACATGGCCCGTCCCGGCGATTTACGCTAAACTATGGACTGAACTTGCAGCGAGCCTGCCACCGGGCAGCCAGAGACGCCCGGCCGGTCATCCACCGCGCCCCGCCCTGAGCGCTCCCCTGCCCGACAGCATCCTGCCCAGCCATCTTATTTGCCGCCACATTTACCGATAAGCGCCAGACTCCATGCAGAAAAAAGTATTCATCAAAACCTTCGGCTGCCAGATGAACGAGTACGACTCGGACAAGATGGCCGATGTGCTGGGCGCCTCCGATGGCCTGGTGCGCACCGAGCACCCGGAAGACGCCGACGTCATCTTGCTCAATACCTGCTCCGTGCGCGAAAAGGCGCAGGAAAAAGTGTTTTCCGACCTGGGCCGCCTGCGCGAACTGAAGCTGGCCAAGCCACACCTGTTGATCGGCGTGGGCGGCTGCGTGGCCTCGCAGGAAGGCGATGCCATCGTCAAGCGCGCGCCGTATGTCGACATGGTGTTCGGCCCGCAGACGCTGCACCGCCTGCCGCAGATGATCGAGCTGCGCCGCGCCAGCGGCGCCTCGCAAGTCGACATCAGCTTCCCCGAAATCGAAAAGTTCGACCACATGCCGCCGGCCAAGGTGGAGGGCGCCTCGGCCTTCGTCTCCATCATGGAAGGTTGCAGCAAGTACTGCAGCTATTGCGTGGTGCCCTACACGCGCGGCGAGGAAGTGTCGCGCCGCTTCGAGGACGTGCTGACGGAAGTGGCCGGGCTGGCCGCCCAGGGCGTCAAGGAAATCACCCTGCTGGGACAGAACGTGAATGCCTACCGCGGCGCGATGGAAGGCGGCGACATCGCCGACTTCGCCCTGCTGCTCGAATACGTGGCCGACATTCCCGGCATCGAACGCATGCGCTTCGTCACCAGCCATCCGAAGGAATTCACGCAGCGCCTGATCGACGCCTACGCGAAGATCCCGCAGCTGGTCGACCACCTGTACCTGCCGGCGCAGCACGGCTCCGACAAGGTGCTGGGCGCCATGAAGCGCGGCTACACGGGCCTCGAATACAAGTCCATCATCCGCCGCATCCGCGCCGTGCGCCCGAACATGGCCATTTCCTCGGATTTCATCGTCGGTTTCCCCGGTGAAACCCAGGCCGACTTCGACGCCATGATGAAACTGATCGCCGACGTGGGCTTCGACAACAGCTACAGTTTCATCTTCAGCAAGCGCCCCGGCACGCCGGCCGCCAACCTGGAAGACGACACGCCGCACGACGTAAAACTTGCTCGCTTACAACAACTGCAGGCAGCCATCGACGCCAACACGCGCAAGTACAGCCTGGCCATGGTCGGCACGGTGCAAACCATCCTCGTCGAAGGCCGCTCGAAGAAGGATACGATTGATCGCGAACTGCAAGGCCGCACGGAAAACAACCGCGTGGTCAATTTCGACGCCGGCCCCGACGGTTTGCAACTGATCGGCCAGCTGGTCGACGTGCGCATCACCGAAAGCCATTCCTACACCCTGCGCGGCGAACTCGTCGCCGGCGCCCAAGCATTGAAAAGAGCCAGTTGAAAACCAAAGCCCCGATACAGCCGCATTATTTCATCCCCGAACCGCTCGACAACACGCGCCTGGCGCACCTGTGCGGACCGCTCGATGAAAACCTGCGCCAGATTTCCGCCGCCCTCGACGTGACGATCTTCCGCCGCGGCGAGAAATTCATCGTCGGCGGCAGCAATGCCGCGCGCGCCGTGGAAATCCTCGAGCAGTTCTACGCCATCGCCAACAAGGTCGTGCCGCTGGAAGAAGTCCAGCTGGCCCTGGTGGAGCAGCGCGCGGGCCTGTCCGCCGCCTCGGAACACCATGCCAACGCGCCCGTCAGCACCTTCGTCGAGCCGGACATCGCCAGCCCCGTGCTGAAGACGCGGCGCAGCGACCTGCGCGGGCGCACGCCGCACCAGATCGCCTACCTGCGCGACATCCTCGAGCACGACATCAGCTTCGGCGTGGGCCCGGCCGGCACGGGCAAGACCTACCTGGCCGTCGCCTGCGCCGTCGACGCGCTCGAACGCGACGCCGTCAAGCGCATCATCCTGACGCGCCCCGCCGTCGAAGCGGGCGAGCGCCTGGGCTTCCTGCCGGGCGACCTGGCGCAAAAGGTCGATCCCTACCTGCGTCCCCTGTACGATGCGCTGTATGATTTGCTGGGCTTTGACCGCACGCAAAAACTGTTTGAAAAACAGGTGATCGAGATCGCCCCGCTGGCCTACATGCGCGGGCGCACCCTGAACCACGCCTTCGTCATCCTCGACGAGGCGCAAAACACCACCGTCGAACAGATGAAGATGTTCCTGACACGCATCGGCTTTGGCAGCAAGGCCGTGGTGACGGGCGACGTCACGCAGGTCGACCTGCACAAGAGCCAGACGAGCGGCCTGATCGACGCCGTGCACGTGCTGAAAGACGTGCGCGGCATCGGCTTCACGCAATTTAACAGCACCGACGTGGTGCGCCATCCGCTCGTCGCCCGCATCGTCGACGCCTATGAAACAGCGCAGGCAGCCAGTGCCGACGCCGCCCAGTTGCTCCCCCTATTGAAACCAGCCAGCGCCAAAAATGTCCGAAAAAAATAAACTGTCCCTGTCCGTGCAATATCCGGATGCCCGCCTGGAAACCCTGATCACGCGGCCGAAAGTGCGCCGCTGGGTCAAGGCGGCCCTGTTCGCCCCGGCCGAATTCACGATCCGCTTCGTCGACGCAGAGGAAGGCCGTAGCCTGAACCGCGACTACCGCGAAAAGGACTACGCCACCAACGTGCTGACCTTTGCCTACAACGAAGGCGAAGAGCTGGGCGACGACGAGCCGACGCGCGCCGACATCATCCTGTGCACGGACGTGCTGGAAAAGGAAGCGCAGGAGCAAAAGAAGGGCGTGGAAGAACACACGGCCCACCTGATCGTGCATGGCGTGCTGCATGCGCAAGGCTACGACCACATGGATGACGAGGAAGCAAGCGAGATGGAAGGGCTGGAAACGGAGATCCTGGCCAAGCTCGGCATTACCGACCCGTACAAGGAGTAAGCGCATGGGAACCTGGGCCACCGACGCCTTCGGCAACGACTACGCCATGGATTGGGCGCAGGACTTGCACGAATATAAAACCCTGGAACTGGTCGAGACGACGCTCGACAACGTCATCGACAGCCCGCAAGCCGAACTCGAGGCGCCGTTCGCCGCCGAGGCGCTGGCCGCGCTGGAAGTGATCGCCCGCCTGCTGGGAAATCCGGGCGAGGATGACCCGGCCACCGCCGAAGTGGACGAATGGGTGGCGGCCTGCAAGAAGAAAGTCGCGCCGCCGTTGCTGGACAAGGCGCGCCTGGCCTTCGAGCGCATCACGGCCGATGCGTCGGAACTGCGCCAGCTGTGGCAGGACAGCGAGCATTACGCCGACTGGCAGGCGGACGTGGCGGACTTGCGCGCCCGCGTGCTGGGCCCGGAGGCTTGAAACGTCGCGCTACGGCGCATTATGCGTATTAAATTTGCATCAAAAGCGGGGAAATCCGGTAACGCCCCACTTTTGGTGTATCCTATATCCCTTCGCAACAACGGCTCACGCCTCCTATGCCCGAGCACCCTAGTGGCGTCAGAACTGACGTCAAGCCCCACCGGTCACTGTTTGAACGCCTGACCGCACTCATTTCCCCCGAGCCAGAGAACCGTGCAGAATTGCTCGATGTTCTACACGATGCGCATGAACGCAAGCTGATCGACGCCGACGCCCTGTCGATGATCGAAGGCGTGTTCCAGGTATCGGATCTCTGCGCGCGCGACATCATGATTCCCCGCTCGCAAATGGATGTCATCGACATCAGCAAGCCGATCGAGGAATGGATGCCCGAAGTCCTGTCCACCGCCCACTCGCGCTTCCCCGCGATCGAAGGCGAGCGCGACAAGGTTATCGGCATCCTGCTGGCGAAAGACTTGCTGCGTTATTACGCGGAAGAAACTTTCGACGTCCGCGACATGCTGCGCCCCGCCATCTTCATCCCCGAATCGAAACGCCTGAATGTGCTGCTGCGCGATTTCCGCGCCAACCACAATCACATGGCCATCGTCGTCGATGAATACAGCGGCGTCGCCGGCCTGATCACCATCGAAGACGTGCTGGAACAGATCGTCGGCGATATCGAGGACGAATACGACTTCGACGAAGCCGAGGACAATATCCTGTCGCTGAAGGAAGGCCAGTTCGGCCCCCGCTGGCGCGTCAAGGCGCTGACGGAAATCGAACAATTCAACGAGGAAGTGGGCAGCCACCTGGTGGACGACGACGTCGACACCATCGGCGGCCTGGTCTCGAAGTACCTGGGCCGCATGGCGCACAAGGGCGATATCTTCGACCTGGGCAACCTGCGCTTCGAGGTGCTGCGCGCCGATGCGCGCCAGGTGCACGTGCTGCTCGTCGAGCGCCTGCCCAACGTGCCGGAACTGGAACTCTGACATGCGCGTGCTGTAAATGCGTTTCAGACGCGCCGACCCCAACGCCCCCGCCAAACCGCCCCGCAGCACGTGGGCGCGCATGCTGACTGCCGCCATCGCCGGCGCCGTCGCCGTGCTGGCGTTCGCCCCTTTCGGCTACTGGCCGCTGCAAATCCTCAGCCTGGGCGTGCTGTTCTACCAGGTGCTGCGCGCCGCGAGCGTGAAAAGCGGTGCGCTGATCGGCTGGGCCTATGGCTTCGGCTGGTGCGCGGCCGGCACGCACTGGCTGTATATCTCCATGCACCGCTATGGCGACATGGCCGCGCCGATCGCCGTCATCGCCGTGGCCCTGCTCGCGCTGCTGATGGCCATCTACGTGGCGCTGGCCATGGGCGCGGCCGCCTGGCTGCGCCGCCGCTGGGTGCTGTCGCTGCCGGCAATGACGCTGTTGATCTTGCCATCCCTGTGGACCCTGTTCGAATGGACGCGCGGCTGGCTGTTTACAGGCTTCCCGTGGCTGGCCACGGGCTACGCCCACAATACCGGCCCGCTGAGCGGCTTTGCCCCCATCGTCGGCGCGTATGGCCTGGGCTGGCTGGCAGCCCTGTCCGCCGGCGCCCTGCTCTTGCTGACGCACCGCACGCGCTGGAACGCGCTGGGCGGCCTGGTGGCGCTGTACGCGGCCGGTATCGGCCTGCAATACGTGAACTGGACCCACCCGGTGGGACGTCCGATCACGGTGCGCCTGTTGCAGGGCAATGTGCCGCAGCAGCAGAAATTCGACCCCGGCTTCGTGCTCGGCGCCCTGCAGATGTACCAGAACGCCATCACCAGCGCCCCGGCCGACCTGATCGCCACGCCGGAGACGGCCGTCACCGTGTTGCCGCACCAGCTGCCGGCCGGCTATCTCGACAACCTGGCCACGTACGCGCAGCAGACGGGCAGCACGATCCTGGTCGGCATGCCCGTGCTCGACGAGCAGCAGCGCTTCTACAATGCGGCGCTGGGGATCACGCCCAACAGCACGCCGGGCCCGTACTACCAGTACCGCAAGCACCACCTGGTGCCGTTCGGCGAATTCGTGCCGCCTGGCCTGCACTGGTTTGTCGCCATGATGGCCATCCCGCTGGGCGACATGGGCCGCGGCGCCGAAGTGCAAGCGCCTTTGCCCGTGCGCGACCAGCTGGTGCTGCCGAATATCTGCTATGAAGACCTGTTTGGCGAGGAAATCGCCGGCCAGCTGGCCAGCGCCCACCGCAGCGGCAAGCAATCGGCGTCGGTGCTGCTGAATATCTCGAACCTGGCGTGGTTCGGCGACTCGATCGCCATCCCGCAGCATCTGCAGATTTCGCAGATGCGCAGCCTGGAAACGGGCCGCCCGATGCTGCGCTCGACGAACACGGGCGCCACGGCCGTCATCGACGGCAAGGGCGTGGTGCAAAGCCTGCTGCCGCCGGAACAGCAAGCCACGCTGGCGGCCAAGGTGCAGGGCATGGGCGGCATGACGCCATACATCCTGTACGGCAACAAACTGGTGCTGGCCCTGGCCGCGCTGGCCCTGCTGACGGCCTTCCTGCTGTCGCGCGCCGCCCGCCGTGGCGCCGCCAGGCAGGAATAAGCGGCCGATATTGCCCGAAGAGTCACAGTGGGCCCGTAAAAACCGCTAAAATTAGCAAAACCCCGGCCCGGACGCGCTTTCCAAGCAGGCGCCCGGGCTTCAAGCAAACCCCTTACAGCGCGCAGCCTGTCCGCGCGGCGAACTCATACGATGCTCACATTTCAACAAATTATCCTGACCTTGCAAACCTATTGGGACAAGCAAGGTTGCGCCCTGCTCCAGCCCTACGACATGGAAGTCGGCGCCGGCACCTTCCACACCGGCACCTTCCTGCGCGCGATCGGCCCGGAACCCTGGCGCGCCGCGTATGTGCAGCCGTCGCGCCGGCCGAAAGATGGCCGCTATGGCGAAAACCCGAACCGCATGCAGCACTACTACCAGTACCAGGTGGTCCTGAAGCCGGCGCCGGAAAACATCCTCGACCTGTATCTGGGCTCGCTGGCCGCGCTGGGCCTGGACCTGAAGCAGAATGACGTGCGCTTCGTCGAAGACGACTGGGAAAGCCCGACCCTGGGCGCCTGGGGCCTGGGCTGGGAAGTCTGGCTGAACGGCATGGAAGTGACCCAGTTTACCTACTTCCAGCAAGTGGGCGGCCTCGATTGCAAGCCCGTGCTGGGCGAGATCACCTACGGCATCGAACGCCTGGCCATGTACCTGCAAGGCGTGGAAAACGTGTACGACCTGGTGTGGACCGAGTGGGAAGAAAACGGCACGACCAAGAAACTGACCTACGGCGACGTCTTCCACCAGAACGAAGTGGAGCAATCGACCTACAACTTCGAACACGCGAATACGGACTTGCTGTTCGAACAATTCGGCAACTACGAAGCGGAAGCCAAGCGCCTGATCGAGCTGCAGCTGACCCTGCCCGCCTACGAAAAGATCATGAAGGCTTCGCACAGCTTCAACATGCTCGATGCGCGCGGCGCCATTTCGGTGACGGAACGCGCCGCCTACATCGGCCGCGTGCGCACCCTGTCGCGCCTGGTGGCGCAAGCGTATTACGACTCGCGCGAGCGCCTCGGTTTCCCGATGCTGCCCGCCGCAGACCAATCCGCCGCCTAATTCGAGCCTCCACACCGCCGTACCAGACAAGAACACCATGAACCAAACACTGCTCATCGAACTGCTGACCGAAGAACTGCCGCCGAAAGCGCTGGCCAAACTGGGCGCCGCCTTTGCCGCCGGCATCGTCAACGGACTGAAATCGCGCGACTTCCTGGAAGCCGACAGCGTCGCCACCAGCTACGCCTCGCCGCGCCGCCTGGCCGTCTCCATCACCAATGTGCGCGAAGTCTCGCCCGACAAATCGATCCGCGAAAAGGTCTTGCCCGTCTCCGTGGCGCTGGACGCGAACGGCAACGGCACGCCGCCGCTGGCCAAGAAACTGGCCGCGCTGGGCTTCCCCGAACTGACGCTGGCCGAGCTGGAACGCGCCGTCGACGGCAAGGCCGAGAGCTTCTTCTACACGTACACGGCGCCAGGCAGCCAGCTCGCCACCGGCGCGCAGGCGGCATTGACGGAAGCGGCCGCCAAGCTGCCGATTCCAAAACTGATGAGCTACCAGCGCCCGGACGGCACCACCGTGCAATTCGTGCGCCCGGCCCACAGCCTGATCGCCCTGCACGGCATCAACGTGCTGCCCCTGACCCTGCTGGGCCTCGCCGCCGGCCGCACGACGCTGGGCCACCGCTTCCTCACCGATGGCGCGCCGATCACCATCGCGCACGCGGAAAACTATGCGGCCTCGCTGATCCTCAACGCCAGCGTCATCGCCAGCAACGAGGAACGCAAGGAGCGCATCCGCGCCCAGTTGCTGGACAAGGCCGGCGCCGACCAGGTGCTGATGCCCGAGGCGCTGCTCGACGAAGTGACGGCCCTGGTCGAATGGCCGGTCGTGTATGAATGCCACTTCGAGGAAGAATTCCTGGCCGTGCCGCAGGAATGCCTGATCCTCACCATGCAGACGAACCAGAAGTACTTCGCCCTGACCGACAGCGACGGCAAGCTGCGCTCGCGCTTCCTGATCGTCTCGAACATCGCAACGGACACGCCCGAGCACATCATCGGCGGCAACGAGCGCGTGGTGCGACCGCGCCTGTCGGACGCCAAGTTCTTCTTCGAGCAGGACAAGAAGAAGACGCTGGCAGCGCGCCTGCCGCTGCTGGCCAATGTCGTCTATCACAACAAGCTGGGCACGCAGGCGGCACGCACGGAGCGCGTCAAGTCGCTGGCCGGCGCCATCGCCGCCAAATTGCACTACGACGTGGCCCTGGCCGAACGCGGCGCCCTGCTGGCCAAGGCCGACCTGCTGACCGACATGGTGGGCGAATTCCCCGAGCTGCAAGGCATCATGGGCACGTATTACGCGCGCCATGACGGCGAAGCCGAGGAAGTGGCGCTGGCCGCCTCCGAGCACTACCAGCCACGCTTTGCCGGCGACAGCCTGCCGACCACCGCCACCGGCACCGCCGTGGCGCTGGCCGACAAGCTCGAAACCCTGGTCGGCATCTGGTCCATCGGCCTGGCGCCGACGGGCGACAAGGACCCGTTCGCGCTGCGCCGCCATGCCCTCGGCGTGCTGCGCATGCTGCTGGAAAAACGCCTGCCCCTGTCGATCCAGGGCTTGCTGGCCGACGCGGCAGCGCAATTTGCCGCCATCCCCGGCTTCAAGGATCCGGTGGCCGATGTCACCACCTTCATGCTCGACCGCCTGCGCGGCATCCTGCGCGAGCGCGGCTTCTCGCCGAATGAAATCGAAGCCGTCGTGGCGCAGAATCCTGACCGCCTGGACGACATCGTGCAGCGCCTGGAGGCAGTGCAGGCCTTTGCCGCCCTGCCGGAAAGCGCCTCGCTGGCCGCCGCCAACAAGCGCATCACGAATATCCTGAAAAAGAACGAGGAAGCCGTAAGCCAGGTGGCTGCCGGCGGCGTCAACGTGGCGCTGCTGCAGGACGAGGCGGAGAAAAAACTCGCCGCCGCCGTCTCGCGCGTGCAGCCGGAAATCGACGCGGCGTTTGCCAAGGGCGATTTTGCGGGCACCCTGCAAACGCTGGCGCAGCTGCGCGACGACGTCGACGGCTTCTTCAACGACGTCATGGTGATGGCCGAGGATGTCGCCCTGCGCAACAACCGCCTGGCATTGCTGTCGTCGCTGCACGGCATGATGAACCGCGTGGCCGACATTTCCAAGCTGGCGGCATAATGGGCATTCCGGCGCTGAAACTGATTATTCTCGACCGCGACGGCGTCATTAATCATGACTCGCCGGACTTCATCAAGTCGCCGGCCGAATGGCTGCCGATTCCCGGCTCGCTCGAAGCGATCGCCCGCCTGAACCAGGCAGGCTATCGCGTGGTGATCGCCTCGAACCAGTCGGGCATCGCGCGCGAGTACTTCGACATGACGGTCTTGAACGCGATCCACCAGAAGATGCACACGCTGGCGCAGCAGGTGGGCGCCGATATCGACGCCATCTTCTTTTGCCCGCATGCGGGTGCGGACAATTGCGACTGCCGCAAGCCCAAGCCAGGCATGTTCCATGAAATTTCGCAGCGCTACAACACCAGCCTGAAAGGCGTGCCGACCGTTGGCGATTCGCTGCGCGACCTGCAGGCCGGTTTCATCAGCGGCTGCACGCCCTACCTGGTATTGACGGGCAAGGGCGAAAAAACCAACGAGACGGGCGGCCTGCCACCCGGCACCCAGGTCTTCCCCGACCTGGCGGCCGTGGTCGGCCACCTGCTCAAGGCGCCAGTCGTACCGGCGCCCACCGTGGCATTCAGTATCTAATCTTCGGAGAACCGCATTGCGTAATATTTCCCTGTTCCTGCGATCCCTGCTGTTCATGATCATCATGATCGTGGCCACCATCGTCTGGGCCTGCGTGTGCTTTTTTGCCGCGCCATTGAGCTACAACAAGCGCTATTGGGTCACCTCGCGCTGGAATGTGTTTATCCTGTGGTGTGCCAAGGTCATTTGCGGCATCCGCTACGAAGTCAAAGGCGCCGAGAACTTCCCCGACGCGCCGGCCATCGTGCTGTCGAAGCACCAGTCGGCCTGGGAAACCATCTTCCTGCTGCCCAGCCTGCCCCGTCCGCTGGTATATGTGTTCAAGAAGGAGATCCTGTACATCCCGTTCTTCGGCTGGGCCATGGCGCTGCTGCGCATGATCCCGATCGACCGCAAACAGGGCAAGCATGCGTTCAAGAGCGTGGTCGCGCATGGCAAGCGCCGCCTGGCGGACGGCCAATGGATTATCATGTTCCCCGAAGGCACCCGCATCCCGGTGGGCCAGACGGGCAAGTACAAGAGCGGCGGCACGCGCCTGGCCATTGCCACGGGCGCCGTGGTGGTGCCGATTGCGCATAATTCAGGCGAATGCTGGCCCAAGCAGTCATTCCTCAAACGCCCGGGATTGATCACCGTCTCGATAGGCAAACCGATTTCGCCGGAAGGGCACACCCCGGACAGCATGATGCAACAGGTGGAAAATTGGATAGAATCAGAAATGCGCGTCATTTCGCCTCACGCCTACAACGCTGGCTAGACGGCATCAGCGCGGTCATCCAGGAGCCGACCCTGCGCCAGCAGATGAAGACCATCAAGGTCGGCGACCAGCAACTGGATCTGTTCGCGCACGACGTCTCGACCAGCACGCCCCTGGCGGTGCGCCCCACGGCACCGCCAGCGCCGCCCGTGGTGGCGCCGGTCCACCTTGCGCCACCGCCCGTGGCGCCCGTCTCGCCCATCGCTGTTCCTGTTCCCGCTCCCCCTGCCCTGCCTTCCCCGCCACGCACCGCCGACGGCCCGCCATTGCGCCAGCTGCAGCTGGGCAGCCACCTGGTCGAATTTGCCCTGCGCCGCTCCACGCGCCGTTCCATCGGCTTCATGATCGACGATAACGGCTTGCGCGTCACGGCGCCCAAGCGCGTCACCCTGGCCGAAATCGACAGCGCCATCCGCGCCAAGCAGGGCTGGATCGTCTCGAAGCTGCTGGAACGGGGCGAGCGCAAGGTGCAGCGTCAGCAGCGGGCCCCGATGGAATGGATCGATGGCGCCACGCTGCCCTATCTCGGTGGCGAAATCACCCTGCGATTGCACCAGGCACCGCGCCACCGCGCCAGCTTCCAGCGCGAGACGAACGAGCTGCACGTATGGGTCACACCCGCAGGCAGCGAGCAGCAATTGAAGGAAAAAGTGAAAGCCTGGTTCCAGCACGAGGCGCGCCAGCTGTTCGAGGCGCGGCTGGACCTGTATGCGGACAAGCTGGGCGTGCGCTACGACTCGCTGTCGCTGTCCTCGGCCGGCACGCGCTGGGGCAGCTGCACCATCGAGCGCAAGATCCGCCTGAACTGGCGCCTGATCCATTTCGCCCTGCCGCTGGTCGACTACGTGGTCGCGCACGAATTGTCGCACCTGCTGGAAATGAACCACAGCCCCCGCTTCTGGGCCACCGTGGAATCGATCTATCCCGATTACGACGGCGCCAAGCAGGCGCTGAGGAAGCGCTCGCAAGAGCTGCCAGTCCTGTTCGCGTAAACAACATTGTTGGCGTCGCCTGTCGGATTACGCGCAAGCGCTAATCCGACCTACCTCGATCACGGCAGTAGTCGCCTGTCGGATTACGCGCAGGCCCTAATCCAACCTACCTCGATCACGGCAGTAGGTCGGATTAGGCCGCAGGCCGTAATCCGACAACATTGTTGGCCGTGTATCCATTACGGCAACAGGGGCTTGATGGCCGCTATCGTGCGCGGCGTGGCGCCGCGGTGCTGCGCCGCGAACGCCAGCGCTTTAGCTCCCATCGCCGCCAGGCGCGCCGGATCCCGCAGCAGTGCCGACGCTTGCATCATCAAGGCATCGGCATCGGCCACCAGCGCGGCGCCGCCGGCGGCAATCGCCTGCTCCGTCACCAGCGCAAAATTGAAGGTATGCGGCCCGATCAGCACGGGCTTGCCCAGCGCCGCCGGCTCGATCAGGTTTTGCCCGCCCAGCGGCAGCAGGCTGCCGCCGACAAACGCGCAGTCGCAAGCCGCGTAATAGGCAAACATCTCGCCCATGGTATCGCCCAGCAGCACCTGCGTGCCCGCCGCCACGACGCCATCCCCGGTCAGGCTGGAGCGGCGCTGCACGGCCAGGCCGTGCGCCAGCACCATTTTTTCCACCTCGTCGAAGCGCTGCGGGTGGCGCGGCACGATCAGCAGCAGCACGCCGGCAGGCTGGCTGGCGCGCAGCCAGGCGTCGAGGATCAATGGCTCCTCCCCTTCGCGCGTGCTGGCGCACAGCAGCACGGGGCGGGCGCCGATGGCGCCGCGCAGCCACGCTCCGGTCGCCAGCGCGGCATCGGGCACGACGACGTCGAACTTGATGCTGCCCGTGACCACCACGTCCGGCACGCCCAGCTGGCGCACGCGCTGCGCGTCGTCCTGCGTCTGCGCCGCCACCAGCGTGATGCCGCGCGCGGCGTCGCCTATCAGCTTGCCCAGGCGCTGCGCCTTGCCCAGCGAACGCTGCGACAGGCGCGCATTGGCCAGCACCACGGGCACGCCGTGGCGATTGCATTGGTGGATCAGGTTCGGCCACACTTCCGTCTCCATCAGGATGCAGATGCGCGGCGCAAAGTGACGGATGAAACTGGCCGGCATGGCGCCCGTATCGTAGGGCAGGTAGCTTTGCAAGAGGCGCGCGCCGTGCTTGGCGAACAGCGACTTGCCCGTGGCGCGCCCCGTCGGCGTCATGTGCGTGAGGACGATGCGGCAAGCGGGCCATTCAGCCAGCAGCGCATCGATCAGCGGCTCGGCCGCGCGCGTCTCTCCGACGGAGACGGCGTGCAGCCAGATCGTAGGAGGAACAGGGGCAGGCCGGCGGCCGTAGAAGCCGAGGCGTTCGCCCCAGTGCTGGCGATAGCCGGGCTCCTGGCGGCCCCGCAGCCACAGCCGCGCCAGCACCAGTGGCAAGGCCAGCCACCAGGCAAGGGTATAAAGAAGTCGCATGATGATTTGAACGTTGAAGTCAGGCGGGAGGATAGTCGGCCAGCAGGCGCTGTGCCGCGGCCAGCACTTCCGGCACGCCGGGCGGCGTACCTTTATCGCCCAGGTTGATGATTTTCGGCGACCAGTTGCCTTCCGTTTTCCACAGCGGCGAATCGGCATAGATTTCCACCGTTGGCCGCAAAAAGGCGGCGGCGATATGCGTCAGGCCCGTATCGACGCCGATTACCAGCGCGGCGCGGCGCGCCAGCATGGTGGCGTCGCTCATCGACAGTTTCGGCAGCACGCGCGCATTCGGCAGGCTCGCCGCCAGCAACTCGGCTTCCGCCTTTTCCTTGGGCGAACCCCAGGGCAGCAAAATCGGCATGGGCGAGAGCGCGTGACCGAGGGCGATCCAGTTTTCCGGCGCCCATTTCTTGGCGTCGCGCGCCGTGCCATGGAAATACACGGCATACGGCGCCTCGCCCATCCAGTCCGGGCGCGGCTCGCTGCCTGACACTTCCGGCAAGCCGAAATCGGCCGGCGTGTCGACCGTGTAGCCCAGGGCGGCGGCGGCCACCAGCCGGCCACGCGCTACCGCATGCGTGCGCGGGTCGAGGGGTATGCTTTTCGTGTGAAACAGGCGCGAGATGCCTTCGTAGCCCGAGCCTTCGCTGCCGTTGGCCAGGCCGACTTTCTGGCCGCCCGGCGCCAGGCGCGCGGCGCCCATGATGATGCCCGTCTTGAGCAAGCCCTGGGTATCGAACACATAATCGTAGCGCGTCTGGCGCAGGCTGCGGAAAAAGGCGGCAATTTCCGCGCGCGTCTCTTTCTTGCCCAGGCTCTTGCGCCAGCGCCGCAGCGCGAATGGGAAGATGGTGCCAACGCGCGAATTCAGGCGCACCAGGCTCGTGTAGCCCTCCTCGACCACCCAGTCGATGGTGGCGTCCGGATAATGGCGGGCGATGTCATGCACCATCGGCAGGTTGTGCAGCACGTCGCCCAACGAGGAAACGCGCACCAGCAGGATTTTCAGGGGCGCCTGTGCGCCGGATTGAGCGGTCATGGCGTCAGAACGGCAGGACAGCGTCAGGCTTGGCAGCGAGGATCACGCGCTTGAACTGATCCTGTATGCGCGCCAGGGCTGCCGGCGTTTCCGCCTCGAAGCGCATGACGATCACCGGCGTGGTGTTCGACGAGCGGGCCAGGCCGAAACCGTCGGCGTACTCCACGCGCAAGCCATCGATGGTGATGATCCGTTCATTGCCGGGGAAGAGGGCGTCGCGGCGCAGCACGTCCATCAGCGCGACGTTTTCGCCCTCCTTCAGTTCCAGCTGCAATTCAGGCGTGCTGTCGGACTGCGGCAGGCTATTCAGCAAAGCGGAAGGATCGGCCTCGCGCGTGAGGATTTCCAGCAGGCGCGCAGCCGCATACAGGCCGTCGTCGAAGCCATACCAGCGGTCCTTGAAGAAGATATGGCCGCTCATTTCGCCGCCCAGCGGCGCCCCCGTCGCGCGCAGCTCGGCTTTCACCAGCGAGTGGCCCGTCTTGCACATCAACGGCACGCCGCCATGCTTGCTGATCCACGGCGCCAGGTGGCGCGTGCATTTCACGTCATACAGGATTTGCGCGCCTGGATGGCGGCTCAGCACGTCGGCCGCAAACAGCATCATCTGGCGGTCAGGGTAGATGATCTGGCCATCCTTGGTGACCACGCCCAGGCGGTCGCCGTCGCCGTCGAAGGCGATGCCGATTTCGGCATCCGTCCCGGCCAGGCAGCGGATCAGGTCCTGCAGGTTTTCCGGATGCGCCGGATCGGGGTGGTGATTGGGGAAACTGCCATCGACGTCGCAGAACAGCTCGATGACATCGCAGCCCAGGCCACGGAACAGATCGCCCGCGAACGCGCCAGCGACGCCATTGCCGCAATCGACGGCGATCTTGATCGGGCGCGCCAGCTTCACGTCGCCGAGGATGCGCTCCAGGTAGGCGGCGCGGATGTCGTGCGTGGCGTAGCTGCCCAAACGGGCAATGTCAGTGGTGCCGACGTCCTGCGCCACGATGCGGTGGTACAGTGCCTGGATCGCCTCGCCGTGTATCGCTTCGCCGTCCAGCACCATCTTGAAACCGTTGTAGTTGGGCGGATTGTGGCTGCCCGTGACCATGATGCCGGAGCGCGTATCGAGCACATTGGTGCCGAAGTACACCATCGGCGTGGCCACCACGCCCAGGTCGATCACGTCGACGCCTGCGGCCTGCAGGCCCTGCGCCAGTGCCGCCGTCAATTCGGGGCCGGACAGCCGGCCATCGCGGCCGATCACTACCCGCTTTTCTCCCTTTTCCAGGGCCGCCGCGCCAAACGCCTGTCCAATCTTGTGGGCTACGCCGGCATCGAGGGTTTGAGCGATGATGCCGCGAATATCGTAGGCTTTGAAGATCGTTCTTGACAGTGGAAGCATGGTTTGGTCGGTATGAAGTTGGGCCCAAGGTATGGTGCATGGCAGGCATACGCTTGCAACTGCGCCAAAAGTATACCGGATTATACGCGCAGCAGATCGATGGACTTGCCCGATTCCACCCACTGCCTGACCCACAACGGCTGGCGGCCACGGCCTGTCCACTGCTCGGCCGCATTGTCCGGATGGCGATAGCGCACCGCGACCTTGCCCGTGCGCGGATGCAGGCCGTCGAGTATCAATTGCTTCAGTGGAATGCCTGCCTGCTGCGCAATCGCCATGATCTGTTCGCGCGCCTTGTTCAAATCGTCACGTTCGCGGCCCTGCAATTCCTGCTTGACGCCATCGTCCAGTTTACGCAATTCCAGCATCGTCATCGTTGACAGATCCATCACTTACATCCTTTACGTTAATCTGAGTAATAATAAAATCCCATGAAATATACTACATTGTAAAAATATCTGCGTGCCGCCTGAATAATCACCAGCCATAGCTTTGCATTCGGAATTTTATTTACATGGCCAACATTAAGATTAAATGAAGAATATGACGGCAGGGCGAAATGGATAATCAATAAACATGGCGGGATTCGCTTTTCTCAAAACAGCGCGCATCGCTTTCTTATAAGAAAGGCGGCGTGCAAGCCAGCCAATCCGCAGCATGCCGGCGCATATTATTCAGCAGCGATCTATTTGCCATGCTGGCAGCACGGCATGCATAACGCAATCGCCTTCGGCAGCGTTTTATTCTCGGTATCACGCGCGGTGTTCCGATAGCGGCGGCGGCAGAATAAAACGGAAATGGCCAGCCGCGATAATCGGCGATGCTGCCGCCCTTCCCTGCATGGCGGGCGCGCCATCCGCCCTGTCGCCATCAAAGCAGCCGGTTTCAGGCATCATGCATGTAATAATGAGATCGTCCAGCCATCCACCATCTCCAGCACACATGAAAACCTATTTTATCGGCGATCTGCAAGGCTGCCATGCACAGACTGTCGAATTGATCGAACAGATCCAGGCGGCAGCCGATGGCCCTTACCGCCTCCTGTTTGCGGGCGACCTGATCAACCGCGGCCCCGCCTCGCTGGCCACCTTGCGCCATGTCCATGCGCTGGCGCGGCAAGGCCTGGCCGACAGCGTGCTGGGCAACCATGACCTGCACCTGCTGGCCGTGGCCAACGGCATCCGTCCACAGCACGCGTCCGACACGCTGGCCGAAATCCTCGATGCACCCGACCGCGAGGAATTGATCGCCTGGCTGCGTTGCCGCCCCCTGGCGCTGGCGCATGACGGCCATCTGCTCGTGCATGCGGGCTTGCTGCCGCAATGGAGCGCGCAGCAGGCGCTGGCCTTGAGCGGCGAAGTGTCGGCCATGCTGCGCAGCGATGACTGGGCCGGTTTCCTGCGCACGATGTACGGCAACGAGCCGGCCGCCTGGCGCGACGACTTGCAGGGTGCCGACCGCCTGCGCTGCATCGTCAATGCCATGACGCGGCTGCGTTTTTGCACGCCGGACGGCGTGATGGATTTCAAGATGAAGGAAAGCGGCAGTGCGCCGCCCGGTTCAGGCCTGCTGCCGTGGTTCGACGTGCCGGGCCGGCGCAGCGCCGGCGACACGGTGGTCTTCGGCCACTGGTCGGCGCTGGGACTGCAATTGCGGCCCCACCTGATCGGCCTCGATAGCGGCTGCGTCTGGGGTGGAAAACTCTCCGCCGTGTGCCTGGAAGACCGTTCGCTGCTGCAGGTGGCCTGTCCCGCGTTTCAGCAACACAGTGGCAAGCAGTAAATCAGCGGCCGCATATGCTTAGTCAAAATGTGTCGTTGGTACCGCGTCGCGTCCATCGTATGATGGTATTTTTGCCCCTCCACGCAGATGAATCCTGATACCGACAGGCTGGCACGCTGGCTGCTTGGCAGCCTGGAGCTCGACACCGCCGTACTGCACGTGGGCCAGTATTGCGGCCGCTGGCGCGCCTCCACGGCCGGCCGGGAGCTGGGCAGCTTCCACCTGGTCCTCGATGGCCACTGCTACCTGCATTTCGATGGCGCCGCGCCGATTGCCCTCGGCCCGCGCGACGGCGTCTTCCTGTTGCGCGACCTGCCGCACTTCCTCAGTCCCCACAGCGATCCGCTGCAGGCCGTCAGCGCGCAGGCGATGCTGCCGCTACAGGCGCCCACCAACGGCCTGGCAACCTCGCTCGCCTGCGGCTTCTTCCAGTTCCGCGGCGTGGCATCAAAACTGATCGTCGACTCGTTCCCGCCCTACCTGCTGATACGCGGCGACGCCCCCGCCTTCAGCGCCGCCGCCTCGCTGTTCGACCTGATCCTCGGCGAAGCGGGCGGCGATCCTGAGCAGCCGTCGCCGCTGATCGCCCGCCTGGTCGAACTGCTGTTCTTTTACCTGATACGCCATGTGGCACAGGGCGAGCACGTGGCGGCCGGCCTGCTGTCGCTGTTGTACCGGCCCGAGTTCTCGCCGCTGCTCGAACGCATGCTCGATGCGCCCGCCGACGACTGGTCGATCGAGAACATGGCCAAGGCGGCCTGCATGTCGCGCGCCAGCTTCTGCAAGCATTTCGCCAGCGCCAGCGGCCACTCGCCAGCCCAGTTTTTGCTCATGCTGCGCATGAAGATCGCCGCGCGCCGGCTGCACGATGGCGCATCCGTCGAGCGCGCGGCCGAACTGGTGGGCTACCGTTCGCACGCCGCGTTTACGCGCGCCTTCAAGCGGGTCACGGGCGAACAGCCAGGCGCGTACCGGCGCGACCAGCGCTTGCGCCAGCTGGCCAGCTGAGATCAAGGATCGGGAAATCGCAGACGAACGAGCACAAAAGGGCGACGCTCACGTCTGTTGCACGCACGATATGGCCGATATAATGCCTGGGTGACTTACTAACTTAGCAAGGTACCCCATGTCCCGTCTGACGCTGCACACCCTCGACACCGCCCCGGCCGACAGCCGCCCGTTCGTGGAAAAGGCCATCGCCAACAATGGCTTCCTGCCCAACCTGATCGGCGTGCTGGCCAATGCCCCGCTGGCACTGGAAACCTATCTGACCGTCTCCGGCATCAATGCGCGCGCCAGCCTGAGCCTGATGGAGCGCGAGGTGGTGCAGATCACGGCCGCGCGCATCCACGGCTGCGACTTCTGCATCGCCGGCCATAGCGCCATCTCGCTGAAAAAAGCCGGCCAGACACCCGATATCGTGCGCGCCCTGCAGCACGGCAAGCCAACGGGCGACGCGCAACTGGACGCCGTCGCCGCCTTCGCCACGGCCGTCATCGCCACGCGCGGCGCCGTCGCCGACAGCGAGTATCAAGCCTTCCTGGCGGCCGGCTACAACGAACAGCAGGCACTGGAAGTGGTGCTGGGCATCAGCCTGGCCACCCTGTGCAATTTCTCCAACAGCCTGGCCGGCACGCCCGTCAATCCGCAGTTGACGCCCTACCTGCCCGGCGCCGTCTGAGATGGCGAACCTCACTCACTGGCTGCACATGCATGCCGACCAGCTCGACCAATCGTCGCAGCTGGCTGAAACCGTCCTGCCGGCGCTGGCCGGCGACAAGCTGCTGGCCATCGGCGTGCCGCAGGAACATGGCGGTGCGGGCGGCGACGTGCGCGATGCCATCGACGCCATCGCCAAGGTGGCCGAGCAATCGGTGACGGCGGCCTTTGTCTTCTGGGGCCAGCGCTGCTTCATCGAATTCCTGCTGCAAAGCGGGAACCGCGCGCTGGCCGAGCGGCGTTTGCCGGCCCTGCTGGCAGGCACGCAGGCGGGCGCCAGCGGCCTGTCGAACGCCATGAAATTCTTGTCCGGCATCGAACAGCTGCAAATCACGGGCGCGCGTCACCAGGATGGCTTGCTGATCGATGGCGGCCTGGCCTGGGTGACGAACTTGCGCAAGGCGGGCTTTGTCGCCGCCGCCGCCGTGGCGCCGAATGATGGCGCGCCCCCCGTCATCGTCGCGTTCGACAGCAGCGAGCCGGGCGTGCAGCGCAGCGATGACCTGGACCTGATCGCCCTGCGCGGCAGCAATACGGCATCCGTCAAGCTGGCGCAGGTGCACATTCCCGCCGCTGACATCATCAGCGACAACGCGCCGGCCTGGCTGCCGCAGGTGCGCCCATCATTCCTCGGCATGCAGTGCGGCCTGTCGATCGGACTGGCGCGCGCCAGCCTGGCGCAGGCGGCGCAAATTTCCGCCGGCTCGCGCAACCAGCTCACGCCGCGCATCGAGGCGCTGCAATCGACACTGTCGACGGCCGTCGACACCTTGCTGGCCGGCGTGCACGATGGCCGCTTCAAGACGCAGGCGCCGGCCATGTTCCGCCTGCGCATACAGCTGGCAGAACTGCTGCAACAGGCGCTGATGCTGGAACTGCAGGCGATGGGCGGGCGCGCCTACCTGAACGCCGAACAGCAGGGCTTTGCCCGCCGCTGGCGCGAATCCTCGTTCATCCCCATCGTCACCCCGAGCCTGACGCAATTGCAGGCGGCCTTGCAGCTGTTCGACAGCCAGCAGGCCGCGAAGGCGGCGGGAGCGCAGGCATGACGGCAGCAGCGGAACCGCAGGACTGGGCGCTGCAGGCGCAGGACCTGAGCTTTGCCTATCCGGGAAGCGCGCCCGTGTTCCGGCACGTCGCGCTGGGCGTGCGCAAGCGTGAAATCGTCTGCCTGCTCGGTGGCAGCGGCTGCGGCAAATCGAGCCTGTTGCGCGTGCTGGCCGGCCTGCAGCCGCCATCGACGGGCGAGATCCAGTTCCTCGGCGCGCCCATGCGCGAGCCGGACCCGCGCAGCGCCCTCGTCTTCCAGCAAGCGAGCCTCTTGCCCTGGCTGAACGTCACGGGCAACGCCGGCTTCGGCCTGGACTTCAAGCACCAGCCGCAGCTGACGCGCGAGGCGCACCAGGCGCGCGTGGCGCAAGCCATCGACGCGGTGGGCTTGAAGGGCCGCGAAAAACTGTACCCCTCCGCGCTGTCGGGCGGCATGGCGCAGCGCGTGGCGCTGGCGCGCGCGCTGGCGCGCGAGCCGGAATTGCTGTTTGCCGACGAACCGTTTTCCGCGCTCGACGCCATCACGCGCGCCGAGATGCAATCGCTGCTGGTCGACGTGGTGCACCGCTGGCATACGGCCGTGCTGCTCGTCACCCACGATATCGACGAAGCGATCCTCGTGGCCGACCGCATCCTGCTGATGGGTGGCAAGCCAGGCAACATCGTGCGCGAATGGCCCGTCGCCATCGACCAGCCGCGCATAGGCCACAGCGCCGACGTCATCGCCCTCAAGATGGATATCCTCGACGCCCTGCAAACCCTGCAACGACAGGACCAGCAGCCAGCCTTCGCCCCCCTATAACCAATCGGAGCACTCCCATGTCCTTCCAGGAAAATAACAAACCGCTGCACATCTGCGCCTCTTCCGACTGCGACTGCGGCCTGACGCGGCGCGACTTCCTGCGCATGTCGGCGCTGGCCACAGCCAGCGTCGCCTCGCCGCTGCTGTTCGCCGGCGACGCCATGGCCCAGCAAGGCCCGAAAGGCGACGACCAGCCCGTGAAAATCGGCTACCTGCCGATCACCGACGCCACGCCGCTGCTCGTCGCCCACGCGCGCAAGCTGTTCGAGGCCGAGGGCTTGCAGGCGGAAACGCCGCGCCTGTTCCGCAGCTGGGCACAGATCATCGAAGCCTTCGTGGCCGGTCAGGTCAACGTGATCCACCTGCTGTCGCCGGCCACCCTGTGGGTGCGCTATGGCGCCAAGTTCCCCGCGAAAGTCGTCGCCTGGAACCACGTCAACGGTTCAGCGCTGACGGTGGCCAACGAGATCAACAAGGTGTCCGACCTGGGCGGGCGCACGGTCGCCATCCCGTTCTGGTACTCGATCCACAACATCCTGCTGCAGCAGATTTTGAGCGCCAACGGCCTGACCCCGGTCACGCGCGCGCGCAACGCCGCCATCAAGCCGAACGAAGTGAACCTGATCGTGCTGGCGCCGGCCGAAATGGTCTCGGCGCTGGCCAGCAAGTCGATCGCCGGCTATATCGTCGCCGAGCCGTTCAACGCGGCGGCGGAAAACGCCGGCATCGGCAAGATCCTGCGCTTCTCGGGCGACGTGTGGAAGAACCATGCATGCTGCGTCACCTTCCTCTCCGAGCGCGACATCAATACGCGTCCGGAATGGGCGCAAAAGGTCACCAACGCCATCGTCAAGGCGCAGCTGTGGACGCGCTCGAACCAGGTCGACACGGCCAAGCTGCTGTCGAACGTGGGCGAGCACCGCTACACGCCGCATCCGCTGCAGGTGCTGACCAAGGTGCTGGCCACCACCGACTACGCCGGCTACGAAAAACAGGGCCTGATCGTGCACAAGAACTGGCAGCAGCGCCGCATCGACTTCCAGCCGTATCCGTTTGCCTCGTACACGGAAGAACTGGTGCGCGCCATCGGCCGCACCAAGGTGGAAGGCGATACCCGCTTCCTGGCCAACCTCGATCCGAAGTTCGCCGCACGCGACCTGGTCGATGACCGCTTCGTGCGCAAGGCCATCACGGCTGTCGGCGGCCCCGCCGCCTTCGGCTTGCCGGCCAACCTGCTGCGCAGCGAAACCGTGGCGGTCTGACGATGACGAGCAGGTTGTTGATGAAATTCGGCCTGCCCCTGGTGGGGCTGGCCTGTGCCTTGCTGTTATGGTCGTTGGGCGTGACGGCGCTGGAGAAATCCACGCCGATCGCCACCGCGTTTGCGCCGCTGCCGACGGCGCTGGCGTTCAAGGACATGCTGGGCGGCCCGGATATCTGGCTGCACGTGGTACTGAGCCTGCAACGGGTGGCCGTGGGACTGGGACTGGCGATTGTCATCGGCGTGCCGCTGGGCGTGCTGGTGGCCATGTCGAAGAGCTTTTCCGGCGCGGCCATGCCGCTGTTCCAGCTGCTGCGCATGATTTCGCCGCTGTCGTGGATGCCGATCGCCGTGATGGTGCTGGGGGTGGGCGACGCGCCCGTGTACTTCCTGCTGGCGTTTGCCGCTGTCTGGCCGATTCTGCTCAATACGGCGGCCGGCGTGGCGCGGCTCGATCCGAACTGGCTGCTGCTGGCGCGCAGCCTGTCGGCCACGCGCAGCGAGATCGTCTTCAAGGTGATTTTGCCGGGCATCACGGCCGACATCCTGACGGGCGTGCGCCTGGCCATCGGCATCATCTGGATCGTGCTGGTGCCGGCGGAAATGCTGGGCGTCTCGGCCGGCCTCGGCTACTTCATCCTCGATACGCGCGACCGCCTCGCGTACTCGGAGCTGATGGCCGCCATCGTGCTGATCGGGATTCTAGGCTTCATCCTCGATTACCTGGCCCGCGCCGCCCATGCGCGCTGGCTGCATGTGAAGAATTAAGCCGCCTCGTCCAGCGGCAGCGCGGCGGCCACCGCCGCCTGCGTTGCCGCCGCCAGTTCGCGCCGGTGCGCGTCCAGGGTCGCCACCGGCGCCAGACAGGTCAGGCGCGCCGTGATCGGCGGACCGCTCAGGATCGCCACCATGCTTTGCGCAAAGCTCATGTCGCCGATGAAGTCGACGGCATGGTGCAGCGCGCCCTTGTCATCCACATACACGAGCGCGAACGGCTGCACCGGCACCTGCGCGTCGATGGCCGCCTCGAACAGGTTGGCGTGGAACGGCAGGATCTGCCCTTGCGCGGCGGTGGTGCCTTCGGGGAAGAACGCGATGCGCTCGCCCGCCTGCAGCTTGTCGACCAGGCCCTGGAAGATCAACCGCAGGTCGCGCTTGCTGCCGCGCGAGATGAAGATCGTGCCGGCACGCCCCGCCAGCCAGCCCAGGATGGGCCAGGCGCGGATCTCCGCCTTGGCGACGAAACGGCAGGGATGGACGGCGTTGATGACGAAGATGTCGAGCCACGAAACGTGGTTCGCCACCACCATCGCGTGGTCGAGCGCCGGCAGGCTGGCCGCCGGCTGCGCCACATGCACGCCGCAGATATCGAGCAGCTGCGTCGACCAGCGGCGGATGCGCCGGTTGCGCCCCTCCAGGTCCAGCCAGGGAAACAGCACGGCGCTCTTGGCCATGCCGCAGCTCAGGTGAATGGCGATGCGCGCGAGGCGGTAGGTAAGCAGAAGTTTCAAATCACACCAAGGTTGGAAGCAAATCCATACAGCCACGTAGGTCGGCCTGGCTGCGCCGGTGAGGCGCGGCGCAAGCCGACAAGGAGCCGCCATGGACTTGTCGGATTACGCGTGCCGCTCATCCGACCTACGGCCCCGATACAAATAATTAGCGCTGAAACGCCACCTGTCCGGCAACGATGGTCGCCTTGACGATGCCGCTCAGCTCATAGCCGAGGAAAGGCGTGTGCTTGCCCTGGCTGGCCAGCGACGCCGACGACACCGTCCAGCGCGCGGCTGGGTCGAAGACGCAGATGTCCGCCGCTTCGCCCACGGCCAGGCTGCCGGCCGGGATACCCGCGACACGGGCCGCGTCGGACGTGACCTTGGCCACGGCGCGCGCCAGCGGACGCGCACCGGCCTGCGGCTGTGCCAGCGCATAGTCGTCGGCCCATTTCAAGGCCAGCGACAGCAGCAGCTCCAGGCCCGTGGCGCCCGGCGAGGCTTCGCCGAACGGCAGCAGTTTTTCATCGTCGTCGACCGGCGTGTGGTCCGAGCACATGGCGTCGACCGTGCCGTCAAGCAGGCCGGCGCGGATCGCATCGCGGTCGCGCTGGCTGCGGAACGGCGGCGTGACGCGCGCATTCGGGTCGAAGAAGCCGATATCGGCGTCCGTCAGGTGCACATGGTGCACGCCCACGTCGCAGGTGACGGGCAAGCCTTCGGCCTTGGCGGCGCGGATCAGCTCCAGGCCCGCCGCCGACGAGATGCGGCACAGGTGCACGCGCGCGCGGCTGGCGCGCATCAACTCGAAAATCGTATGCAGCGCGATGGTTTCGGACATCACGGGCACGCCGGACAGGCCCAGGCGCGAAGCCAGCGGGCCGCTGTGGGCGATGCCGCCGCGGCCGATGTGCGGATCCTGCGGACGCAGCCAGACGGTGTAGCCGAAGGTGTTCGCATACTGCATGGCGCGCAGCAGCACGGTGGTGTCCTCGATCGGCTCTTCCGCCTGCGCAAAGCCGATGCAGCCCGCTTCCGTCAGTTCCGCCATTTCCGTCAGCGACTTGCCCTTCAATCCCATGGTCAGCGCGCCCAGCGGGTGCACGTGCGCCTTGTTCTGCGTCTTGGCGCGGTATTTCAGCATCTCCACCAGGCCCGGCTCGTCGAGTACGGGATCGGTGTCGGGCGGGCAGACCAGGCTGGTCACGCCGCCTTGCAGCGCCGCCTGCAATTCCGATTCCAGCGTCGCCTTGTATTCGTAGCCAGGCTCGCGCAGGCGGGCCGACAGGTCGACCAGGCCGGGGGAAACCACCAGCCCGGCCGCGTCGAAGGTGGTGTCGGCGGCGAAGCCGGCCGGGGCGCTGCCCACGGCCAGCACCTTGCCGTCGGCGATGAACAGGTCTTGCACGCCATCGATGCCGTTGGCGGGGTCGATCAGGTGGCCGTTCTTGATATGTAGTGTCGTCATGCTTGCTTACTCGTCCTTGGGCTATCAGCCCTGATTACCAGCCAAAATACTCATCACCGCCATGCGCACGGCGATACCGAACGTCACCTGCGGCAGGATCACCGCCTGCGGACCGTCGGCCACGGCCGAATCGATCTCCACGCCGCGGTTCATCGGGCCCGGATGCATGACGATGGCGTCCGGCTTGGCCAGCGCCAGGCGTTCCGGCGTCAGGCCGTAGCTCTTGAAATATTCCTGCGCCGACGGCAGCAGCGCGCCGCTCATGCGTTCGTTTTGCAGGCGCAGCATGATGATCACGTCGACGCCCTTGAGGCCTTCATCCATGTTGGTGAAGGTGCGCACGCCCATCTGTTCCAGGCCGCCCGGCAGCAGGGTGTGCGGGCCGATGGCGCGCACTTCCGGCACGCCCAGCGTGGTCAGCGCGTGGATATCGGAACGGGCCACGCGGCTGTGCAGGATATCGCCCACGATGGCCACCGTCAGGTTCGTGAAATCCTTCTTGTAGTGGCGGATCGTGTACATGTCGAGCAAGCCCTGGGTCGGGTGCGCGTGGCGTCCGTCGCCGGCGTTGACGACGTGGACATGCGGCTGCTTGGTGTCGATCAGGTGCTTGGCGATCAGGTAGGGCGCGCCCGATTGCGCGTGGCGCACGACGAACATGTCGGCATGCATGGCCGACAGGTTGTCGATGGTGTCGAGCAGGGACTCGCCCTTGCTGGCCGACGATGCCTGGATGTTCAGGTTGATGACGTCGGCCGACAATCGTTTCGAGGCGATTTCGAAGGTGGTGCGGGTGCGCGTGGAGTTTTCAAAGAACAGGTTGAAAACGCTCTTGCCGCGCATCAGCGGCACCTTCTTCACGTCGCGGTCGGAGATGCCGACGAACGAGGAAGCGGTGTCCAGGATGTGGTTGACGATAGACTTCGGCAAGCCTTCGATCGTCAGCAGATGTTGCAGTTCGCCGTGTTTATTCAGTTGCGGATTAAGCATGGTGGGTATCTATGGTGAGCGTGAATTTTCCATCGTCGGCTTGCTTCAGGACCAGCGCCTGGCCCGGCGGCACGGCAGTGAAGGCGGCCACGAAATCGGCGGCCACCGGCAGCTGGCGCTCGCCACGGTCGACCAGGGCGGCCAGCATGATCTTCGCCGGACGGCCATAGTCGAACAATTCGTTGATGGCCGCGCGCGTGGTGCGGCCCGTGTAAAGCACGTCGTCGACCAGCAGGATGGTGGCGCCGGCCACGTCAAAGCTGATCTGCGTCGGCTTGACGTCGGCATGCAGGCCTTTTTGGGCGAAGTCGTCGCGGTAGAACGAGACGTCGAGCACGCCCAGGCGGTCGAGCAGGTTCAGGTCGCGCGCCAGGCGTTCGGCCAGCCAGGCGCCGCCCGAATGGATGCCGACGATGGCCACGTTGGGGATGCCAGCCAGGCCGTTCTGCACCTGTTGCAGCAAGACCGCATACAGGGCCTCGGCGTCGAGTTGGGAAGGATTCGTAGGATTCGGCATAGAGCTCTTAATGGTTCGGAAATTCGGTTCAGGAATTCGGTTCGGAAAATACGTGGTAGGTCAGGTCAACAATGCGCGTCGAAATACTGCTGCAGGATGATGGCGGCGGCGCGGTCGTCGATCACTTCACCGCGCCTGGCGGCGATGACGGCCGAGGAATAGCGTTCGTCGACCAGTTCCACCGGCAGGTTGAAGCGGCCATGCACCTGGTTGGCGAAACGGCGGCAGCGCGCGCTCATCTCGTGTTCCGTGCCATCGGGATGGCTGGGCAGGCCCACCACGATGCGGCTGGCGCCCCACTCCGTGATCAGGCTGGCGATGGCGGCAAACTTCGGCTCATTCGCCGTGGCCGTGATCACGCTGAGCGGCTTGGCCTGGCAAATCATGGTATTGCCGATGGCCACGCCGATGCGTTTCAGGCCGAAATCGAAGGCAAGGATGGTGTCGATGGCGTCACTCGTCACAGCATTTTTCCATAATAAAAATCAACATAGGTGGTGCCAGAAACCGTAACGGGCAAGCTCAATGTCGGGTTGAGTAGCGGAGCTGGTCGCAGGTACGGCGAGCAACGGATGCCCGAAAGTGGGCTGCGCGGCAGGTTTATGCCATCCACCTCATGCGTGGCCAGCCTCACTCGCCAGCATGAGCGGGTCGATGCCCAGCAGCTTGATGGCTGCCACATAGCGTTCTTCGATGGGGAAGTCGAACAGGATATCGGCCGAGGCGCCCACCGTCAGCCAGCCATTGCGGCCGATCTCGTCTTCCAGCTGGCCCGGGCTCCAGCCCGAATAGCCGATCGAGACCAGCATGCGCTCGGGGCCATCGCCCTTGGCGACGGCTTCGAGCACGTCGATCGAGGTGGTAAACGCCACTTCGTCCGTCACCGTCAGCGACGAGGAATAGCGCGCGCCCGGCGTATGCAGCACGAAGCCGCGGTCATCCTGCACGGGGCCGCCAAACATGATCGGTTCGTTGATGATGGGCGCGTCGCTGCCGGCCGCCAGTTTCAGGTCGATGCGATCGAACAGCACTTCCATCGTCATGTCGGTGGGTTTGTTGATGACGACGCCCAGCACGCCGTTTTCATTGTGCTCGCAAACGTAAACCACCGTACCGCCAAAGATGGGATCTTGCATCGCCGGCATCGCAATCAGGAAATGGTTGGCCAGATTCAGGGTGGAAGAACCGGTTGCGGCCGGCTCTCCGACTCCCTGCATCAATCGATGTCCTGGTAGAGTCTGGTCAATTTTACTCTTCTTCATACGCGATGCTCTCTCTGTGGGCTTGCTGGCAAGTCTCGCTTACCCCTGCTGTCGTACGCCTGGCGATCCCTGCGGCGCGGAACGGTGGCCGCGCGCCGCAGGGATGCCGGACGCTATTATTGTTGTAAATTCGATTACAAATTACGCTTTGCGTGGTGCGGAGCGTCAGTAACCAGCTCGCTTGCAAGCTCGCCTGGCCGCCTTCGCAACGTCAATTGTAAAATTGATCGCAAAATCGTTGTCGCACGCAAAACGCGGCGCATATACCCAGTAGTTTACACTGAATTGCCATTACAGCGACGCCAAAGGCATGGCGCGAGCGGCCATAAAGCCGCATGAACGGCGAAAAATCGCCTATTCTTGACCCTAAACACACGAAATAATGACAATCAAGACTTCCCTGGTGTGGTTCCGCCGCGATTTGCGCGCATTTGACCATGCTGCACTGCATCACGCCCTGCGCCAGAGCCAGGCCGTGCATTGCGTATTTGTCTATGACACCGCCATCCTGGCGGCGCTGCCGCGCCGCGACCGGCGCGTCGACTTCATCCTGGCCAGCGTGGCCGAACTGGCGGCCGAGCTGCGCCAGCTCGGTGGCGACCTGATCGTGCTGCACGCGGACGCGGCCGAAGCGATCCCGCGCCTGGCGGCCGAATTGCACGCCGATGCCGTCTTCGCCAACCATGATTACGAACCGCAAGCCATCGCCCGCGACGCCGGCGTGGCCGCCGCGCTGACGCGCGATGCGCGCCTGTGGTTCAGTTTCAAGGACCAGGTGATCTTTGAAAAAGATGAGATACTGACGCTGTCGGACAAGCCGTACACCGTCTACACGCCGTACAAGAACGCCTGGCTGAAGAAAATGCGCGCCGACCCCGGCTGCCTGGCGCCATTCGATATCGAGCCGCACGCGGCCCGCCTGGCGCCGCCCCGCGCCGGCACGCCGCTGCCCCTGCCCACCCTGGCCGAACTGGGTTTCGAGGCCAGCAACCTGGCCGAACTGGCCATCCCCACCGGCATGTCGGGCGCCAGCAAACTGTTCGAGGACTTCCTGCCGCGCGTGGCCCGCTATGACGTGGCGCGCGATTATCCCGCCCTGAAGGGGCCGTCCTATCTGTCGATGCATCTGCGCTTCGGCACCGTCTCGCTGCGCTACCTGGTGCGCAGCGTGGTCGACCTGATGGACCGGGGCGGCGGCGGCGATGGCGCGCCCGTGTGGCTGGCCGAACTGATCTGGCGTGACTTCTACGCCATGATTTTGTACCAGAACCCGCATGTGGAAACGGGCGCCTTCAAACCGGCCTACGACGCCATCGCCTGGGAAACGGGACCCGAGGCCGACGCCGCCTTTGCGGCATGGTGCGATGGGCGCACCGGCTATCCGCTGGTCGACGCGGCCATGGCGCAGCTGAACCAGACAGGCTATATGCACAACCGCCTGCGCATGGTCACGGCCTGCTTCCTGATCAAGGACCTGGGGATCGACTGGCGCCGCGGCGAAGCGTATTTCGCGCTGCACCTGAACGACTTCGACCTGGCCTCGAACAACGGCGGCTGGCAATGGGCCTCATCGTCGGGCTGCGACGCCCAGCCCTATTTCCGCATCTTCAATCCGGTCACGCAATCGGAAAAATTCGATGCGGACGGACGCTTCATCCGCCGCTACCTGCCGCAACTGAAGGCGCTGGGCGACAGGGAAATCCACGCGCCGTGGCTGGTGCCGCGCATGCTGCTCGAACAAAAAAACATCGTGCTGGGCCGCGACTATCCGCTTCCCCTGGTACAGCACGATGCGGCGCGCAAGGAAACGCTGGAGCGCTATGGCGTCGTCAAGGCGGTGAAATAAGGCAGCGAAAGGCGGCGTGGCCGGTGCCCGCCGCAGCGCTCATGGATTGAACGCCGTCCAGACCGACCGCCAGGCGCCGTGCGGGAGTTTCGCCTGCATGGAAAGGGACAGTCCGCCCGCCCCCAGCGGCTCACCCGGCTGCCATTGTGTATGGTCCGGCTTATTGTCCAGACTCAGCGCCCGCGCCCGTCCCACGTCGACATTGCTCATGTTCCTGCTGTCATAGCCGATTTCCAGGATGGGATGCAGCACCTTCCCCATGCCGGTCAAATACAGGGTCTCGACCTGGACATCGGGTTTGTCAAAACGCGCATACCGCCTCGTCGCGGCGGGTTTGAAACCCTTGCCCTTTGCGAGGCCGACGGTGGTCGGGCCATCGCAGCCCAGAAGCGAGGCCAGGGCCCAATAATCATGATCGGCAACGACCAGCCTTGCCAGGCAGCGCTCTATCCATGCTGGCTCATCGGCCCTGAATTCATTCCAGTATGGCTTCAACGAGTTTTGAAGGTAGCCCACTTCGTGCAGCGCCCCGACGAGGTTAATTTGCCTGTCCACGGCGTCGATCTCTTGCAACAGATGGGCTGCCGCCGCAGCGACCGCATGCTCGCCTTTGAGCATGGCCTTGTCTTCGAGTTTTTTCAGTTTGGCGTGTATGCTCATTGTTGTCCTGGCGTGCCGCTGCACGCCTGTCATGGTTGCCGCTGTGTCTTAGAATGCAGGGCCTGCCGTGAGCCTGCCTGCCCATTTCATGCCTGTCCGCGCCTGGCGGACAGGCAAGCTTCGTTCAAGCCGCCGTCAGCAGGCGGTTCACCTCGGCCAGCAATTCATCCTCCTGGAACGGCTTGCCGAAATACGCATTCACGCCCAGTTCGAACGCGTGCGTGCGGTGCTTGTCGGCGCTGCGCGAGGTGATCATGATGACGGGAATGTCGCGCGTCTTGTCGTCGCTGCGTACATTGCGCGTCAGGTCGAAACCATCCATGCGCGGCATCTCCACGTCGAGCAGCAGCAGCGCCGGCATGGCCGACGCCTCCAGTGCATGCAGCTGTTCCAGCGCATCGACGCCATCCTTCGCCAGCAGTACCTGGTAGCCTTCGCGCTCGAACAGGCGCTGCATCACGCGGCGCACGGTGAGCGAATCGTCCACCACCATCACGCAGGCGCGCGCCGCGGCCAGCATGCTGGAGGCGGCGCGGTGCGCACCGGATGCCAGCGCGTATTGCGACAGCAGTTCGGGATGGTGCTCCAGGTGCTGCGCCAGCGCCACCGGGTTCAGGATCAGCACGATGTCGCCCGTGCCCAGCACCGTGGCGCCGGCAATGCCGGGCATGCGCGCCAGTTGCGGGCCCACGTGCTTGACCACCACTTCACGGTTGCCCAGCACGTCGTCAACCTGCAGCGCCAGCCTGTCATTGCCATTCCTCAGCAACAGCACGGGCGCGTAACGCTGCACGGTTTGCGCCACCGGCGGCTCGCCCAGCATGGCCGACAGGTGGTGCAGCGCCAGCGACTGCCCGTGCGACTCGATGCGCCCGGCCGCCTGCGCCTGTGCCAGCTGCCCGCCCTTCAGGTGCAGCACCTGCTCCACCAGCACGGAAGGCAGGGCATAGGTTTGCCCGTTCGCCGCCAGCAGCACCACTTGCGTCACGGCCAGGGTCAGCGGCAGATGAATAGTGAAGCGCATGCCTTGCCCAGGCACCGACACGGTCTCGATGCGGCCGCCCAGGGCGACCGCTTCGGAGCGCACGATATCCATGCCGACACCGCGGCCTGCCAGTTCCGTCAGGCTGTCGGCGGTGGAAAAGCCGGGTGCGAAAATCAGTTCGGCCGCCTGCGCATCGCTCAGCTGCGCATCCGGCGCCAGCAGGCCGGCGCTGTGCGCCTTGGCGCGAATGCGCTCGAGGTCCAGGCCGGCGCCATCGTCGGAAAAGGCGATCGCCACTTCATTGCCCTGCTGGCTGACCTGCACCAGCAGCTCGCCCGTTTCGCTCTTGCCCGCGGCCAGGCGCGCATCGCGCGGCTCGACGCCATGCACGATGGCGTTGCGCAGCAGGTGTTCAAAAGGCGCCGCCATGCGTTCGAGCACGCTGCGGTCGACTTCCACGCCGCTGCCGCGGATATCGAGGTTGACGCGCTTGTCGACTTCCTTGGCGCTTTGCCGCGCCACGCGGAACAGGCGTTCGGCGATGCTGGCAAACGGCACCATGCGGATCTGCATCAGGTCGCGCTGCAGCTCGCGCGTCAGGCGTGCCTGCAGCACCAGGTCGTCCGTCACCGCGTCGACGCTATGGCTGAGGTTTTCATGGAAGGACGCCACGTCGTTGACGCTTTCGGCCATCATGCGCGTGAGTTCCTGCAAGCGCGTAAAACGGTCGAATTCGAGCGGATCGAAATCGCGCTCGCTGCCGACGGCCATGCGCGAGGCGATCTGCGACTCGGCCTGCATTTCCACTTCGCGCAACTGGCGCCGCAAGCGCTGCAGGTTGTCGGAAAACTCGGCCAGCGACGCGCCCAGCACGCCCACTTCATTTTCCATTTTCGAGCGCGTGATCGACACTTCGCCCGCCTGGTTCACCAGCCGGTCGAGGATATCGGCCCGCACGCGCACCAGCGCCGCCTTCGGTTCGGCGGCAGGCGTGTCTTCCATGCCAGGCAGCGGCAGCAAGGGCTGCTGCAATTGCTCGAACAGGTGCAGCGCATGGTCGTAATGGGCCAGCAATTCCTCGAACGCCTGTGGCGTGGCCGTGCCCGCATGCAGCATGTTTTCGATATGCGTCTCGATTTCATGCGCATGCTGGCCCAGGCGCATGGCGCCGGCCATGCGCGCGCTGCCCTTCACCGTATGCAGGGTACGCAGCAGCATCTGCGCCTGGCTGCTGTCCTGCGGCTGCTGCTGCCAGCTGCGCAGCGCTTCGCCGATCTGCGGCAGCAGATCGGTGCCCTCTTCCAGGAAGACCGACAGCAGGTCGAGGTCGAGTTCATCGCTGATGCCGGCGCTGGCCGCCAGCAGCGCAGCCGCATCGGGCGGCATGGTGGCAGGCACCAGCGCATCCGGCACGGCATGCTCCAATGGCGGCGGGTGATCGAAGCCGGCGTCGAACAGGTCGTCGCTGGCGCCGCGTTCCAGCGCCGGCACCGGCGGCCGCACCGCATCGGCCACGATGCTGGCGTAGGTCGTCTGGAACAGCGTATCGAGCTGCGGCACGGCCGCTTCCGGCTCGGCGCCGGCTGCCGTTTCTGCCGCTTCGGTCACCTCGGCCACCTCGGCCGGCGGCGTCTCCGGCGCCGCGGCGCCGACGATGCTGGCATAGGTGGCGGCAAACAGGGCATCGAGCGGATCTTGCGCGCTCGCGCCAGGCGCCGCCGTCAACGCGCGCCACAGGGCGTTGAGCGCTTCGATCATGTCCGGCTGCGCCGGCGCCAGGTCGCCCAGCGCGAACGCCTGCAGCATCTGCGCGATGCGCTGCGTGGCCTGTTCCAGCACATCGTGCTGCGCGTCCTGCAGGCCCGCCAGCGGCGGCACCGCCGTTTCAATCGTCGTCTCCAGCGCATGCGCCAGGTCGCGCAGGGACAGGAAGCCGACCGTGCCCGAAGTGCCGGCCAGCGTATGCACGGCTTGCAGCGCCTCGGCACTGACGGCGCGCGGTTCATGGCGCCACTCGCCGAAGTCGCGCGTCAGCACGCGCAGCAGTTCGTCCGTCTCGGCCAGGTAGATGTTGTACAAGGGCAGGCCGATGCGCAGCTCGCCCACGTGTTTCAGGTGATCGTCGGGCGCCTCGTGCACGCCGGGCGCGGTGGCGGAAGGAAAACCGATCACATTGCCATTGCTGGCCAACGGCGCGGCCGGGCGCGGCTTGCGCAACTCGAACGGGCCGCCTTCGCGCACCCGTTCGGCCGCCGCCAGCAGCATGCCCGCTTCGCGCTCGCGCCCCGCACCGCCCTCCAGTTCGGCCACCCATTCACTGAGCTGGTACCAGCCGTAGTTCAGCAAGGTGAACAGATCGTCGCTGGCCGGACGCGCCTCGGCCAGCCAGGTATTCATGACTCTTTCGACGGCGGCGGCAGCCTCGGCAAACTGCGCCAGGCCGATCATGCGGCTGCTGCCCTTCAGCGTGTGGAACGAGCGGCGCAGCATGGCCAGGTGTTCGCCGCTGGCGGCCTGCTCGCGCGGCAACGCCAGGGTGCTGTCGATGAACGTCAGCACTTCGCGCGCCTCGGCGATGAAGATATCGAGCATCTCGGCATCGACATCGGCCAGCGCCGGCCCGGCATCCACGGCGGCCGGCGCGGCCGGCGGTAAGGCCTGGTCAAGCAGCGGCACCGGCACCGTCCCGGCCGCGGCGACTTTTTCAAACGGCAGCGCGCGGAAGGTGCCGGCAGCGGCGTCAAAATGAAAACGCGCGCTGGCTGCCTGCGCGTTGCGTCCCAGCATATCGACAAAGAAGCCCAGCGCGCTGACATTTTGCGCGATCTCGTCGAGCGCTTCGGCCTGCGCGCCAGCCGGCGCATCGCTTGCCGCCAGCCGCTCGACGGCGGTATCGACCTGCTGCACGGCGGCGCACGCATCGTCGAGTCCCAGTCCGGCCAGGCCCTCCTGCAGGCGCGCCAGCACGGGAGACACGCCCGCCAGCGAGGCCTGCCGCGCGGCATCCGCGTAGTACTCGTTGAGCAACTTTTCCACCTGCCGCAGCCCTGCCTTCATGGCGTCGGCCAGCGCGGCGACGGTCTGCCCCTGCTCGATCTGGCGCGACAGCTCGCCGGCGGCGGCCGGCAGCGGCGCCGCGCCGGCCAGCAACGCCTGCAGGCGCGCGGCGAGGGTTTCCGCATTGCCGGCGAAATCGTCGGGCAGACGGCGCACCTGCTCCAGGCCCGTCTCGGCAAACAGCAGCGCCGTGCCGATCTCCTGCTCCAGCGCCGCGCTGCGCCCGCTCGCCACGGCCTGTCGCGCCACGTCCGCGCACTGGCGCAGCAAGCTGGCCAGGGCCGGCAATTTCAGGGCATCGGCATGCGCGGCCACCTGTTGCAGCGACTGATCGAAGGCGTCGCCCAGCGCCGGATCGAGATCGGCTTGCGCCAGACGGCTCCAGCTGGCGCGCGCCTGCGCCAGCGCCGCGCGCGCGCCTTGCAGCGCATCCTGGTCGACCTGGCCGTAGCGCCGCGTTTCCACGTCGGCCACCGCCAGGCCGTCCAGCGCAAAGGCGGCGCGCAGCTGGCTTGCCGCCGGCGTCGGTGCGTCTGCCGCGGCGATGAAGAACAGCGCGTCGCGCAGCATCGCCTCGGGCAAGCTGGCAGCGCCCTGCGCCAGGCGGCGCAATTGCAGGTTGATCAGGCCGAACAGCTGCTTGACATACAAGCCATGCGCTACCTGCCCGCTGGCCGCCAGTTCGGCAAATGCCTGCATGGTGAACCAGAAGGTGCGCGCAGGCGCTTCCTGCTGCGCGTCGGCCACCAGGGTCAATGTCTCGTGCAGGGCGGCGGCATGCTGGCGTTGCGCCCCGGCGTCCTGCGCCTTCAGGAAAGGCAGCAGCGATTTTTCAAAACGGCCGCGCCAGGCCGGATAATCCGCGGCCGGCGGCGCCTCGGCCAGCGCGATGGCGTGGCCGTCCAGCATGGCGGCCGGCGGGAAGAACAGGTCGGCCGGATGGATGCGTTCCACGCCCAGCATGGCCTGCAGGGCGCGATGGTAGGGGAACAGGCGGGTCGGTTGCGGCGACGCGCCGGCCACCAGGTCTTCCAGGTATTCGACGAGGGCCTGATACAGTTCGGCGACGACCTGCGCATGATCGACCGTGTATTCCAGGCTGCCGTCGCGAAAACGCGCGAGCGCCTGTTCCGCGCCGGCCGTCAGCAGGCTGGCGCCGGCCACGTCGACCATCACCAGCGCGCCATGCGCCTGATGCAGGTGCGAACGCGCATGCTGCAGGGCCGTGGCGCGCTCCTCGCGCTCGCGGCCACCGGCTTCGAACAGCGCCGTTTTCGAGCGGCCCAGCGCTTCGCGGATTTCCACCATCACCCACGACAGGGGTTCGCTGTCGAACGGCTTGGACTGCTGCGGACTATCTGGTGTGCTCATGCATGCCTCGGTAAAGGAATCGTAGCGCGAAAATCGGTACGCACAACGCGCCGCGCCATCGTCTGGCGCGGCGTTCAGGCGGCGACGCGGAAGCGCGACACCGAATTTTTCAGTTCCTGCGCCAGCATCGACAGTTTATGGATCGATTGCGCCGTTTGCTGCGTGCCATCCTGGGTCTGCTCCGTCACGCTCAGGATATGCTGGATGTTCAAGGCCACGCCGCTGGCCGAACCGGCCTGCGTGCCGGTGGCGAACGAGATGCCCTGAATCAGCTCGGCCAGGTGCTTCGACACTTCGCTGATGTCGTTCAGGGCGGCGCCGGCCGCGTCCGACAGGCGCGCGCCCTCGACCACGCCCTGAGTCGATTTTTCCATCGCCCGGGTGGCATCCTGGGTATCGGCCTGGATGGTGCGCACCAGCGCGCCGATCTGCTTGGCGGCGGCGGCCGAGCGTTCTGCCAGGCGCTGCACTTCCTCGGCGACGACGGAAAAGCCGCGTCCCGCCTCGCCGGCCGATGCGGCCTGGATGGCGGCGTTCAGCGCCAGCACATTCGTCTGCTCCGTGATGTCGGAGATGAGCTCCGTGATTTCGCCGATTTCCTGCGACGATTCGCCCAGGCGCTTGATGCGCTTGGAGGTATCCTGGATCTGCTCGCGGATTTCATGCATGCCCTTGATGGCGTTTTCCACCGCCGTCGAGCCCTGCAGCGCGGCCGCCACCGACTGGCGCGCCACGTCGGCCGAGACGCTGGCCGATTTCGACACGTCGGTAATGGCGTTGGCCATCTTCACCACGGTGGCGCTGGCGTCGAGGATTTCGCGCGACTGCTGCTGCGAAGCGATCAGCAGCTTGCTCGAGATGCTTTGCGCCTGCGTCGAGGCGCGGTTCACCTGTTCGGCGGTGGCCGTCACCCTGCCCACCAGGCCGCGCAGCTCCTCGACCGTGTAGTTGACGGAATCGGCGATGGCGCCCGTGATGTCTTCCGACACCGTCGCCTGCACCGTCAGGTCGCCGTCAGCCACCTTCTGCAGCTCGTTCATCAGGCGCAGGATGGCCGCCTGGTTCTGGTCATTCTTGGCCTTTGCCTGCGCTTCCTTTTCCTGCGACAGCAGGCGCAGGATTTCCGCTTCCTGGCGGCGTCGCTCGGCGTCGCGCGTGCGGTTGACGGAATCCTGCAGCAGCACGCGGCCGATGCCTGCCGCCGCGATCAGCGTCAGCAGCACGCCGCCGACCATCAGCCAGAAGGCCACGCCGAGCGTTTCCTGGTTCGCGTGGTACATCTGCTGCAGCAGCGTCAGGCGCTGGCGCAGGTCCTCGTTCTCGTTGAAGATCAGCTGCTCGGCGCTTTTCGCCGAGCTGAATTTATCCAGGCGGTCGAGGATCGACGACACCAGCTTCTGGTAGTTGTCGAAACTGGCCTTCAGCGCCACCAGGCGGTCGCGCAGCTCGGCGTCGCGCGTGGGCGCCAGCTGCAGCGAGACGCTGCCATTGAGCAGGCCCTCGACGGCGGCGCGGAAATACGTCGTGTCGCGTCCCAACGAAAACGCCGTTTCCGAGCTGATGCTGCCCGAGCCAAGGAATTCGCTGGCGCTGCGGCTCATGCGCTGGGTCAGCATCATCAGCCGGCCGATGACGGCCAGGTCACGGCCATTGCCGCCGCGCTGCACCTTGAGCGCCGCGATTTCCTCGGTTTGCGCCAGCAAGGCGGGCGACAGCGCGTTCAATTGCTGCAAGGTCTTGTCGAATTCGCCCAATTCCGTCTTCAGGCGCAGGATGGTGCTGGCCGCGCGGTCGCTGCTGGCCCATTTTTTACGCGCATCGGCCACCGCCGCCAGCAGGCCGGAGCGCGATTCGCCGATATCGCGCCCGTGATAGGTGCCGCCGCGCTGCATCAGGCGGAAATCCTGGTTCAGCTCGTTGCGGCTTTCCTCGAGCTGGCGGAACGCTTCCGGATTGCCCTGCACGGCGTTCGGCGCGGCCTTGCCGATGCGCTGCGAGTGCATCAGCGCGTCGCTGGCCAGCTGCGTCTGCGCCGAGGCGATGTTGCCGCTGCGCGTGTTCAGTCCCACGAACAGCAGGCTGGCGGCCAGGCTCAGGGCCATCACCGTCGACAGGATGCTCAATTGCTTTTGCAGCGGCAGATGGCCGATCAGCGGCAGCTTCAAGTCGCTGGCCGGCGCGCTGGCCAGCGACCGGCGCCGGCCCAGCGCATCGCGCAGGCGCAGCGGCAGGTCGGCCGGCAACGCCGCCTCGCCCAGGCCGTGCTCCGCCTCGGGCAAGCCGGCCGCCAGGATGGGGGAACTGGCGCCCATCAGCGCCTGTCCTCGTGCACGGGCATGCAAGTAAAACCGGCATCCTGGAAGCGCGCCGATTGCGCCAGCAGCGCCAGGTCCAGGCGCAGCCATTGCTGACCCTCGCCGTCGCGCAGCAGCTGCGCGGCCCACGGCAGCGGCGCGTGCGGCGGCGCATCGGGCAGGCAGACGGACTGCATGCCGCGCTGCTGGCGCAAGCCCAGCACGCGTTCGACCAGCAATGCGCAATTCATGCCCAAACGGGGAGAAAACGTGATGATGCGGCTGTCGCTGCCCGCCACGCAGGCCGCTTCGCCCATGTAGCGGGCCAGGTCGACGACCGCCGTCAGGCGGCCGCGCATGGTTGCCAGGCCCAGGTACCAGTCCTGCGCCAGCGGCACGCCCTGGATGGACAGGCCCGCGGGGATGACGATTTCACCGAGCTGCGTCAGGTCCAGCAGGCAGCGCCGGCCACCGAGCAGCACGCCCAGCTCCTTGCGCGCCGCCAGCGCGCCGCTGCGCGCGGCCTGCACGCGCTCGAGCAATTGCAGCTGGTACTGGCGCAAGCGCCCCTGCCGCGCGCCAGTCTCGTGCGAGGGCATGGCGGGAATGGCAGGCAGAAAAGCCGGGGCAGGCACGCCGTTGCCGGGCATCGTGTGCATTGCCTAGGCCAGCGCGGCGATCTTGGCCAGCAGGTCGGCTTCGACCACGGGCTTGACCAGGTAATCGCGCGCGCCCTGGCGCAAGCCCCAGATGCGGTCCGTTTCCTGGCTCTTGCTGGAGCAGATAATCACCGGCACGTCCTGCAGTTCAGGATCGCGGGCGATGGCGCGCGTGATCTGGAAGCCATTCGCCCCGGGCATCACCACGTCCATCAGGATCAAGTCGGGCCTGGCCTGCTTCAGTTGCGCCAGCGCGTCGGCGCCGTCTTCCGCCGTCATGACGGCATAGCCAGCGCGCACCAGCATCTCGCTCAGGTAGTAGCGCTCTGTCGGCGAGTCATCGACGATCAGAATTGTGTGTATGGCCATGTGTGTGTTTACTTCCTTGCTGCGTTGGGTACATCATACTAAAAACGGCTGGCCAGGTGCAGCCGCACGGCCGCCAGCAGCGCTTCGCGCGTCAGCGGCTTGGCCAGGCAGGCGCTGGCGCCGGCCATGGCGCCGCGCGCGCGGTCGAACAAGCCTTCCTTCGACGACAGCATCAGCACCGGCGTCGTGCAAAAACCCGCGCTGGCCTTGATCAGCGCGCACGTGCGGTAGCCATCGAGGCGCGGCATCAGGATGTCGCACACGATCAGCGCCGGGCGGCAGTCGCCGATCTTGGCCAGCGCAGCGAAACCGTTTTCCGCCACCACCACGCGGTAGCCGGCCTCGCCCAGGACTTTCTCGGCCAGGCAGCGTATGGTGGCGCTGTCGTCGATGACCAGGATCGTCGGGCCGGCGCACGCCGTAGCGGACGATGCCTCGGGCAGTAACGGACTCGTCATTTGATTATTCGGCAATCTTTCATACCATAGCATAGGCTGCGGCCATCAAGCACATGACAACGGATTGCCAATTGATCAGGATTGATTAAATGGCTACCATCTCGAAATCATCCTTGCGCGCGCCGCATTCAGGGCAGGTCCAGTTCATCGGAACATCGGCCCAACGCGTGCCCGGAGCGATGTCTTCGTCGGGCAGGCCGGCCGCTTCATCATAAACCCAGCCGCAAATAAGACACATCCACGTTTGGAATTGCTGCGTTGTTTCGTTGCTACTCACGTTCTGCCACCCTTCAATCAAGTAAAATGCTGAATTAGGTATCTTAATCTACCCGCCGTGCAAAACCAAACTTCTCCCCTCATATTAAGCTTCGGCGTGTCCGATCCCGTCGGCGCGATCGGCATCCAGGCCGATCTGGCCACGTTTTCAGCCTTTGGCTGCCACGGCCTGTCCGTCACCACGGGCCTGCTGATCAGCGACACGGCGCGCGTGGAAGACGTGCAGGCGATCGATCCTGACTGGGTTTCCGACCAGGCGCGCGTGCTGCTGGAAGACATGTCCGTCGCCGCCATCAAGATCGGCGCGCTGGGCAGCGTGGAAAACGTCACGGCCATCGCCGAAATCGTTTCCGACTATCCGAACGTGCCGCTGGTGCTCGATCCCTTCATTTCGGCGCTGCCGGAACAGGGCATGGACGACGAAGACATCCTCACCGCCGTGCGCCAGTTGCTGATCCCGCAAACGACCCTGCTGGTGCTCTCGCCGGTGGAGCTGGAACGCCTGGCCGAGACCTGGCGCGACGCCGACCCGGACGACACCCTGCAGAACGATGTCGACTACCTGGTGGCGCTGGGCTGCGAATACGTGCTCGTCACCGGTATGCCGGCCGACGCCAGCAAGGCCGGCACGGCCGAAGGCAAGCTGCGCGCCAATACCCTGTTCGGCGAGGATGGCGTGGTGCGCCACGATGAGTGGCGCCACCTGCCCGGCATCTTCAACGGCGCCGGCAGCACCCTGTCGGCGGCGGCCACCGCCCTGCTGGCCCTGGCGGAAAACGAGGACGACGTGCCGCAAGCGGTCGTGGCGGCACAGGAATTTACCACCGGCGCGCTGGCGCATGCACAGCGCCACGGCATGGGCAAGCTGGTGCCGAACCGGCTGTTCCAGCAGCAGCGCCAGTGCGGCGACCAATAGCCGCTGGCCGGTGCAGACCAGACGACACAGACAACGATCCACTTTCAAGGCACGATTATCATGACGACGACTTCCCAGAACGACATCCTGTTTACCCGCGCGCAAAAAACCACGCCAGGCGGCGTCAACTCGCCCGTGCGCGCCTTCCGCTCGGTGGGCGGCACGCCGCGCTTCATCACGCGCGCCGAAGGCCCGTACTTCTGGGACGCCGACGGCAAGCGCTATATCGACTATATCGGCTCGTGGGGCCCGGCCATCGTCGGCCACGCCCACCCGCAAGTGGTAAAGGCGGTGCAGGATGCGGCCGCGCTGGGCCTGTCGTTCGGCGCGCCGACGGAAGGCGAAGTGCTGATGGCCGAGGAAATCACGCGCCTGGTGCCGTCGATCGAACAGGTGCGCCTGGTATCGTCGGGCACGGAAGCGACCATGAGCGCGCTGCGCCTGGCGCGCGGCGCCACGGGACGCGACAAGATCGTCAAGTTCGAGGGCTGCTACCACGGCCACGCCGATTCGCTGCTGGTGAAGGCAGGCAGCGGCCTGCTCACCTTCGGCAACCCGACCTCGGCCGGCGTGCCGGAAGACTTCGTCAAGCACACGCTGGTGCTCGACTATAACAACGTCGAGCAACTGAAGGACGCCTTCGACAGCTTCGGTGCGGACATCGCCTGCGTGATCGTCGAACCCGTGGCCGGCAACATGAACCTGGTGAAAGCCACGCCGGCATTCCTGCAGGCGATGCGCGAGCTGTGCACGCAGCACGGCGCCCTGCTCATTTTCGATGAAGTCATGTGCGGCTTGCGCGTGGCGCTGGGCGGCGCGCAGGCGCTGTACGGCATCAAGCCCGACCTCACTGCGCTGGGCAAGGTGATCGGCGGCGGCATGCCGGTGGCGGCCTTCGGCGGCAGCGCCGCGCTGATGCACCACATGGCGCCGCTGGGCGCCGTCTACCAGGCCGGCACGCTGTCGGGCAACCCGGTGGCCGTGGCGGCCGGCATGGCAACCCTGAAACTGATCCAGCAGCCGGGCTTCTACGAGCAACTGGGCGCCACGGCCCGGCGCCTTGCCGAAGGCCTGACCGCCGCGGCGAAAGAAGCGGGCGTGGTCTTCTGCGCCGACTACATCGGCGGCATGTTCGGCATTTATTTCAGCGAACACCCACCGACCAGCTATGCGGAAATGATGGCGGGCGACCGCAGCAAGTTCAACGCCTTCTTCCACGCCATGCTGGACGAAGGCGTGTACTTCGCGCCAGCCGCCTTCGAGGCGGGCTTCGTCTCGGCGCAGCACGATGACGCCGTCATCGACGCCACCATCGCCGCCGCGCGCAAGGTCTTCGCCAAGCTGGCGTAAGCTGCAGCATCCAGCTGCCCCCTTCTGCCTGACCCCGCAGCGGCCCGCCTGGCCGCTGCGCTTCCGCCTCCCCGCCCCCACCGCGTCATTGCCCAATTGCATTTGACGCAATGCACAAAATTTGACCCTGGGCCATCCCCGACCCTGCAAATGCAAAAAAAGTATCGGTTTTATCACATGTAATCGGTAGCCCTGCCCGGCTCGCCTGCATAGAATGGGGACATAACCAATAACCCGCCCGGCCGGCAACATGGCTGGAGCGCACGGTAACCCAGCAGGAGACACGCCATGACACGCATCCGCCTCGCCGCCACGCCACGTTTCCGCCGCGCCGTTCCACGCCTCGCCTGAACCGCGCGGAGACCGCCATGCATCCCGATCTCGAAGTCGTCTGCGTGCCCGCCGATGAATCGTTTACAGCCTGGTCGCACGGCTACCCCTACCGCACCGTGCGCTGGCACTTTCACCCCGAATATGAAATCCAGCTGATCACGGACACCAGCGGCAAGTATTTCGTCGGCGACTATATCGGCGATTTTGAACCGGGCAACCTGGTCATGTCCGGCCCCAACCTGCCGCACAACTGGGTCAGCGAATTGCCCGACAACCAGCCCGTGCCACAGCGCTGCCTGATCCTGCAATTCACGGCCGAATTCATCGCCAAGGCCATCGCCGCCTTCCCGGAATTGCAGCCAGTCACCACCCTGCTGGCCGAATCGCGCAGCGGCCTGCTGTTTACGCCGGAAGCCGGCGCCGCCGCCCGCCCGCTGATGCAGGCGCTGCTGGAAGCGCGCGGCTGCCGCCGGGTCATGCTCTTCCTGTCGCTGCTGGAACTGCTGCTGCACGACAGCGAACGACGCACGCTGTCCAGCCCCAGCTACCTGCCCGATCCGCACAGCTACATGGCGTCGAAAATCAACCTGGCGCTGGCCTACATCGGCAAGAACCTGTCAACCGACCTGCGCGAGTCGGAGCTGGCCGAACTGATCGGACAAAACGTCAGCTCCTTCTCGCGCTCGTTCAGCAAGCACACGGGCATTTCCTTTGTGCAATACGTGAATTTGCTGCGCATCAAGCTGTCCTGCGAAATGCTCAGCAACAGCGCCTTGAGCATCACGGATATCTGCTACCAGGTGGGTTTCAACAACCTGTCCAATTTCAACCGCCAGTTCCTCGCCCACAAGGGGATCTCGCCGTCCAAGTTTCGCCGCTACGACGGCTTGAAGATGGCGGCGCCCGGCAACTGATGTTTCGCTTCATGCCCCGGCAGCAGGCAAGGCAAGGCTGCCACGACAATCAAAAAAACCATGCTCAAAAACGAGGAGACGATGATGTTGAAAAGAAAATTGCTTGCCCTGTCCACGACTGCCCTGTGTGCCGCCAGCCTGTCCATGAGCGCCAGCGCCGCGCCGCTGAAGATCGGCATGTCCTTCCAGGAACTCAATAACCCGTATTTCATCACCATGAAAAAGGCGCTGGAAGAGGCGGCCGCCAGCATCGGCGCCACGGTGGTGATCACCGATGCGCGCCATGACGTGGCAAAACAGACGAGCGATGTGGAAGACATGATCCAGAAAAAGATCGATATCCTGCTGCTCAATCCGACCGATTCGGTGGGCATCCAGTCGGCCGTCAAGTCGGCCAAGGCGGCCGGCGTCATCGTCGTCGCCGTCGACGCGAATGCCAACGGCCCCGTCGATTCCTTCGTCGGCTCGAAAAATTTCAATGCGGGCCAGCTGGCCTGCACCTACCTGGCCAAGAGCCTGGACGGCAAGGGCGACGTGGCGATCCTCGACGGCATTCCCGTCGTGCCCATCCTGGAACGGGTGCGCGGCTGCAAGGATGCGCTGGCGGCCTTTCCCGGCATCAAGATCGTCACCAGCCAGAACGGCAAGCAGGAACGCGACCAGGCCTTGACCGTCACGGAAAACATCCTGCAGGCGCAGCCCAGGCTGAAAGGCATCTTCAGCGTCAACGACGGCGGCGCCATGGGCGCGCTGTCGGCCATCGAAGCGAGCGGCAAGGACGTGAAACTGACCAGCGTCGACGGCGCGCCGGAAGCCATCAAGGCGATGCAGAAACCCAATTCCAAGTTCATCGCCACGGCCGCCCAGTACCCGCGCGACCAGGTGCGCCTGGCGCTGGCCATCGCCATGGCCAAGAAATGGGGCGCCAACGTGCCGGCGCAAATTCCCGTCGAAGTCAAGCTGGTGGACAAGGCGGCCGCCAAATCCTTCAGCTGGTAACGGCAGCCACAACCGTGCCTGTCCACTCCCGCAGCCGGCCTGCGGGAGGCTCACCGTTCCTCCGGACCCATCATGCATACGATCTTGCAGCTACAAAACATCACCAAGGGCTTTCCCGGCGTGAAGGCCTTGAACGACATTAACCTGAGCATCCGCCAGGGCGAGATCCACGCCTTGCTCGGTGAAAATGGCGCCGGCAAGTCCACCTTGATGAAAATTCTCAGCGGCATCTACCGGCCCGATGCGGGCAGCATCGTCGTCGATGGCCTGCCCTGCGATTTTCACAGCTACAACGACGCCATCGCCGCCGGCATCGCCATCATCTTCCAGGAATTTTCCCTGATTCCCTACCTGAATGCGGTGGAAAACATCTTCCTCGGACGCGAGCTGACGAATGCCGTGGGCCTGCTGTCGAAAAAAGCCATGCGGCAACAGGCGGCCGCCATCTTTGCGCGCCTGAACATCGAGATCGACCTGTCGGCCGAGATCAGCCAGCTCAGCATTGCCCAGCAGCAATTCGTGGAAATCGGCAAGGCCCTGTCGCTCAATGCCCGCATCCTGATCCTCGACGAGCCGACCGCCACCCTGACGCCCAGCGAAGCCGAACACCTGTTCGCCATCATGCGCGAACTGCGGCAGCAAGGCGTGGCGATGATCTTCATCTCGCATCACATGGAAGAAATCTTCGACGTATGCGACCGCATCACCGTCTTGCGCGATGGCCAGTACGTGGGCATGACGGACGTGGCCGCCACCAGTATCGACCAGTTGGTGGAAATGATGGTGGGACGCAAGCTCGAAGCGAACTTTCCCGCCAAGCCTGTCCGCCCCGTGGCGCCGGCCATCGTGCTCGACGCCAGGGACGTGCGCCTGCGCAAGGATGGCCCCGTCAACAGCTTCCAGCTGCAGCAGGGGGAAATCCTCGGCTTTGCGGGCCTGGTCGGCTCGGGCCGCACGGAACTGGCGCTGGCCGTGATGGGCGCCCACCCGGCCTGGCACAAGGATGTCCGCATCGGCGGCAAGCCGGCCAGCCTGCGCGATCCGGCTGATGCCTTGCGCCACGGCATAGGCCTGTTGCCGGAAAGCCGCAAGACCGAGGGCTTGATCCTCGATTTCGACATCACGGACAACCTGTCCATCAATAACCTGGGGAAATACACGCGATATGGATGGATACGCCGCCGGGCCGAGCTGGCCAGCACGCGGTCGATGATGGCCAAGGTGGGCGTCAAGGCGCCCGGTCCCGGCACGCGCGTGGGCACCCTGAGCGGCGGCAACCAGCAAAAAGTGGTGATCGCCCGCTGGCTCAACCATCACTGCAAGATCCTCATCTTCGACGAGCCCACGCGCGGCATCGACGTCGGCGCCAAGGCGGAAATCTACCGCCTGATGCGTGAACTGACCAGCGATGGCTATTCCATCATCCTGATTTCGTCGGAACTGCCGGAAATCACCGGCATGTGCGACAGGGTCGCCGTCTTCCGCCAGGGCGCCATCGTGGCCCTGCTGGAAGGCGCGTCCATTCATTCTAGCGAGGTAATGCGCCATGCAACAGCCGGTCAACACTGAACCCCTCGCCGCGCAGCGCCGCGGCGCCGCATCCTCCCTGTCGGCGCGCGCCCTGTGGGCACGGCTGAGGCAATCGCCGGCCTTCCTGCCGCTGGTCGGCCTGCTGCTGGTGTCGGCGGCGATGGCGGCCACCACCGACCATTTCTTTTCCAGCGATAACCTGGTCAATATTGCGCGGCAAGTGTCGATCAACGCCATCATCGCCGTCGGCATGAGCTGCGCCATCCTCAGCGGCGGCATCGACCTGTCCGTCGGCTCCGTGATGGCGCTGACGGGCACCCTGACGGCGGGCCTGATGGTGGCCGGCCTGCCGCCCGGGCTGGCCATTGCCGCCGGCCTGGCCGTGGGCATCGCCTTTGGCGTGGGCAATGGCTTCTTTGTCGCCTACGCCAAGATGCCGCCGATTATCGTCACCCTGGCCACCATGGGCATCGCGCGCGGACTGGCCCTGCTGTACACGGGCGGCTATCCGATCAACGACTTGCCGGACTGGTTCGAATTCTTTGGCCGCGGCAACGTGCTGGGCGTGCAGACGCCGATCCTGGCCATGCTGCTGGTCTTCCTCGTCGCCTATGTGCTGCTCGACCATACGCCGCTGGGACGCTATATCTACGCCATCGGCGGCAACGAGGAAGCGACGCGCCTGAGCGGCGTGCGCGTGGCGCGCTACAAGCTGCTCGTGTATGCCATCAGCGGCGGCACGGCCGCCATCGCCGGCCTGGTGCTGACGTCCCGCCTGATGAGCGGCCAGCCGAACGCCGGCATCGGCTTCGAGCTGGACGCGATCGCCGCCGTCGTCATGGGCGGCACGGCCATCACGGGCGGACGCGGCTCCATCGTCGGCACCCTGATCGGCGCCATCATGCTTGGCGTGCTGAATAACGGCCTGAACATGATGGGCGTCTCGCCTTACCTGCAAAACATCATCAAGGGCGTGATCATCCTGCTCGCCATTTACATCAGCCGCAACAGCAGCAAGCGCGCCTGAGCACCGCTTGACCCACCTTTACCACCTGGAGCCTCCCATGAAGTACACCGAAGTCGACATGCAAGCCGTCGTTTGCCACGGTCCGAAAGATTACCGCCTGCAAAAAATCGCGCGTCCCGCGCCGCGCCTGAACGAGTTGCTGATCCGCATCGCCGCCTGCGGCATCTGCGCCAGCGACTGCAAATGCCATTCGGGCGCCGCCATGTTCTGGGGCGGCGACGGCCAGCCATCGTGGGTCAAGCCGCCGGTGGTGCCCGGCCATGAATTCTTCGGCTACGTGGTCGAGGCGGGGGAGCACGGCGAGGAACACTTCGGCGTGAAGGTGGGCGAGCGCATCATCGCGGAGCAGATCGTGCCTTGCGGCAAGTGCCGCTTTTGCAAATCGGGCAAATACTGGATGTGCGAAGTGCATAACATCTTCGGCTTCCAGCGCGAAGTGGCCGATGGCGGCATGGCTGAATACATGCGCATCCCGCCCACGGCCCTCGTGCACAAGATTCCGGACAGCATTTCGCTGGAAGACGCCGCCATCATCGAGCCGATGGCGTGCGCCATCCACACGGTCAACCGCGCCGAGGTGCAGCTCGACGACGTGGTGGTGATCGCCGGCGCCGGGCCGCTGGGCCTGATGATGACGCAGATCGCCGCCCTGAAGACGCCGAAAAAACTGGTGGTGATCGACATGGTGCCGGCACGCCTGGCGCTGGCGCGCGAATATGGCGCCCACGTCACCATCAATCCCGCCCAGGACGATGCGCTGGCCATCATCCATGGCTTGACGGACGGCTATGGCTGCGACGTGTATATCGAGACGACGGGCGTGCCGGCCGGCGTGACGCAGGGCTTGAACCTGATCCGCAAGCTGGGCCGCTTCGTCGAGTTCAGCGTATTCGGCAAGGAAACCAGCGCCGACTGGTCCATCATCGGCGACCGCAAGGAACTCGACGTGCGCGGCGCCCACCTGGGACCGTATTGCTACCCGGTCGCCATCGATCTGCTGGAGCGGGGCCTCGTCACCTCGAAAGGCATCGTCACGCACGACTTCCCGCTGGAAGACTGGGAGCAGGCGTTCGCCCTGGCCAACTCGCTCGATTCCATCAAGGTGCTGCTCAAGCCGGCAGCGCAGGGCTGAACGGGGAAGCCGGCATGGATTACGTCATCGGTGTCGATATCGGCACGCAAAGCACCAAGGCCCTGCTGGTCACCAGCGGCGGCACCCTCGTGGCGCAGCATGCGCACGGCTACCAGGTCGACACGCCGCGCCCCCTGTGGGCGGAACAATGGCCGGCCGTGTGGTACGACGCCGTAGTGGCGTGCGTACGGCAGGTGCTGCACGCCAGCGGCGTGCCGGCGCACAGCGTCAAGGCCATCTGCGTCAGCAGCCTGTATGGCGGTTCCGGCATCCCCGTCGATGCCGCCATGCAAGCGCTGCACCCCTGCCTGATCTGGATGGACCGGCGCGCCACCGACGAGGTGGAATGGGTCAGGCAGCACGTCGACCTGGAGCGCCTGCAAGCGATCACCGGCAATGGCGTCGACAGCTATTACGGCTATACCAAGATGCTGTGGCTGCAGCGCCACCGCCCCGATGTGTGGGCCCGCACGCGCTACTTCCTGCCGCCGAACAGCTACGTCAACTATCTGCTGACGGGCGAAGTGGCGGTCGACCATAGTTCGGCCGGCAATATCGGCGGCGTGTACGACCTGGCCGCGCGCGGCTGGTCGGCCCCCATGCTCGAGGCGCTGGGCATCCCCGCGCGCATGATGCCGGAACGCCTGGTCGACTCGTCCGAGGTGGTGGGCGCGCTGCTGCCGCTGGCGGCGCAGCAGCTGGGCTTGCTGGCCGGCACCCCCGTCATCGCGGGCGGCGTCGATGCGGCCGTGGCCACCTTCGCCGCCGGCGTCAGCCGCGCGGGCCAGCATGTGGCGATGATAGGCACCAGCATGTGCTGGGGCTATATCCACCAGCAAGTCGATGCGCGCCATGGCCTGATCAGCATGCCGCACGTGTTCAACAGCCAGTCCGACCTGTATGTGTTTGGCGGCGCCATCACGGCCGGCGCTTCCGTCAGCTGGTTCCGCGACGAATTTTGCCAGGCCGACGTGGAAGCGGCCAGGCTGCTAGGCCATGCCGATGCGCACCAGCGGATGGAAGAACAGGCACAACAAATCCCGCCCGGCGCGGACGGCGTGCTGTTCCTGCCCTACCTGATGGGCGAACGCAGCCCCATCTGGGATGCCAGGGCCAGCGGCGCCTTCCTGGGGCTGAGCCTGTACCACAGCCGCGCCCATTTGTACCGCGCCGTGCTCGAAGGCGTGAGTTTTGCGCTGAAACACAATATCGAGGCCGGCGCCAGGGGCACCGGCACGGTCGCGCTCGACGACAAGCTGATCGTCGTCGGCGGCGCCGCGCACTCGCCCCTGTGGATGCAGATCATTGCCGACATCACCGGCTATCCCGTCTACACCATCGCGGAAAACGTCGAGGCGGCACTGGGCGCGGCCCTGCTGGCGGCGCTGGGCACGGGCCTGATCGACAAGGCAACGGCGCAGCGGGGCTGGGTCAGCCTGGTGCCGCGCAGCACGCCGCAGCCGGACGCCAGCGCAATCTACCGCCGCACATTCGAGCACTACCGCGATGCCTATCCCGCATTGCGGCCCCTGATGCACCGCATCCATCACGCCACCTGAGGACCAGCATGCTATTCGATTTCCGCCACAAGAAATTCATCGTCACGGGCGCGTCCAGCGGCATCGGCCTCGTCACGGCGCGCATGCTCAGCGCCGCCGGCGCGCGGGTAATTGCCATTGGGCAAAACGCCGACCGGCTGGCCGCCTTGGCCGACGACACCGGTTGCGAGCCGCTGCAGCTCGACATCAGCGACAGCGACGCCATGCAGGCCGCGCTGGCGCCGCTGCGCAACGTCGATGGCCTCGTCAATTGCTCCGGCATTTCGCAGTTGCGGCCCTGCCTGGAAACGGATACGGCCAGCTTTGACCGCGTGATGGCCGTCAATGCGCGCAGCGCGGCCATGATGGCGCGCCATGTGGCGCAAGGCATGCTGCGCGAAGGGCATCAGGGCAGCATCGTGAATGTGTCGAGCCAGGCGGCCCTGGTGGCGCTCGAGCATCACCTGGCGTACTGCGCCTCGAAGGCGGCCATGGATGCGATCACGCGCAGCCTGTGCCTGGAACTGGGTTCGCACGGCATCCGCGTCAACAGCGTCAACCCCACCGTCACCCTGACGCCGATGGCCGAACGGGACTGGAGCGACCCAGCAAAAAGCGGCCCCATGCTGGCCGCCATCCCGCTGCGCCGCTTCGCCACCCCGGAAGAGGTGGCCAAGCCCATCCTGTTCCTGCTCAGCGACGCCGCCGCCATGATCAGCGGCGTCAGCCTGCCGGTCGATGGCGGCTACACCTGCCGCTAAATCACGTGCAATTAAGCCACTTGCTGCTCGACGGCCGTCTGCAGCAAGTCCGCCACCAGCGCCGGCAGGCTGGCCATGTCGCTGAACACGACATGCGCGCCGGCCGCCTTCAGGCGCGCTTCCTGGCCGGGAGCGATATGCCCGCCGCCGATGAAACCCAGCACCGTCATGCCCGCCGCCACGGCCGCCGTCACGCCCGTGACGCTGTCTTCCAGCACCAGGCACCGGGCCGGCGGCACGCCGAAGGCGGCCGCTGCCGCCAGGTAGACACCCGGATGCGGCTTGGCGTGACCCACCAGGTCCGGCGTGAAGACGCGGCGCTCGAACAGCGGCGCCATGCCCGTGCGCTCGAGCGCCGACAGCACGCGCGCGCTGACGCTGTTCGACGCCACGGCCTTGGGCAGGGGAATGGCGGCCAACGCCTGCGCCACGCCGGGCACGGCGCGCAATTGCGCATCGCACGCCGCATCGACGGCGTTGCCGATGGACATGATGTCGTCGGCCGGCAATTGCGGCAAGCCCAGTTCCCGGTAGATGTCCTGCATCAGCGGCACCAGGCGCTGGCCCAGGCGCGGCTCGATCAAGCCTTGCAGGGTAACGCCGGCGGGCAGGTTCGGCAGGCGCGGCGCCAGCAATTCCAGCAGTGCTTGCAGGGCCACGGCTTCGCTGTCGATCAGCACGCCATCGCAGTCGCTGATCAGGTGGGTAAAGCGCGCTTGGGCGGTAGCGGTATCAGGCATGGATTCTCCAAAAGAACGACGGTGACGGGAAATGCGGCGGCCAGCCGGCAAGGCGGTGCCACAGCAATCATACGGTGGAGCAGGCGGGCGCAGCCACGCCAAAAGCGGACAGATAGCGATACTTTTTTTCAGCAAGCACCGCGCGCGCGGACAGGAATGATGGTGGCAACGACAAATACCAATTCAATACCACGCAATACCAGTGATTATCGCTGATTTTTGAATTTGCTGCGTGCGCCTTGAAATTGGGGCGGGCCCGGCAACGGCGCCGGGCGCAGGAGCGTCCCGGCGCTGGTGGCTTATTTCAGCCAGCCGCGGTGGCGGAAGTACAGGAAGGGTGCGATGGCGCTGGTGATCATCAGGCCCCAGGCCCAGGGATAACCGAACGACCATTCCAGCTCCGGCATCAGCTTGAAGTTCATGCCGTACACGCTGGCGATCAGGGTCGGCGGCAGGAAGGCCACGCTGGCCACCGAGAAGATCTTGATGATCTTGTTCTGGTTGATGTTGATGAAGCCGACGGTGGCGTCCATCAGGAAGTTGATCTTATCAAACAGGAAAGACGTGTGGCCATCGAGCGATTCGATATCGCGCAAGATCTGGCGCGCTTCCTCGAACTGCTCGGAATTGAGCAAGCGGCCGCGCATCAGAAAGCTCACGGCGCGGCGCGTATCCATCATGTTGCGGCGGATGCGGCCATTCAAATCTTCCTCGTGGGCAATCGCATTCAGCGCTTCGGCCGCGTGCGCATCGGTAAATTCCTTTTGCAGCACGCGCGTGCTGACTTCTTCCAGGTTCTGGTAGATGCCTTCGAGCACGTCGGCCGAATATTCGGCGTCGGTGGCGTACAGGTCGAGCAGCACGTCCATGTAGTCGGCGATCGAGCCTGGCCGCGAGCGGGCGCGCATGCGCACCAGGCGGAACACGGGCAGGTCGTCCGTATGCATGGAAAACAGGATCTTGCGGGCAAGAATGAACGCGACCGTGATGACGCGCGACGGGCCGTCGTCCTCTTCGCGCAAAAAGTCCGTGCGCAGATGCAGGTCGCCGTTTTCCGCTTCGTAATAGCGGGCCGACGCTTCAATATCCTTGACTTCGTCTTCGCCCGGCAGGGTGACGTTGTAGATGGCCTTGACCCAGGCCCGTTCGTCATCGGTGGGGTCGGTCAGGTCGACCCAGACCGGTTCGGCATTTTCGAGGTCTGCGCGGCTGTCGATCGGCACCTGGTTGAGCCGGCCATTCTGTAATACAAAGACATTGATCATGCGCGCTCTCAGCCGGATGTTGGGTTATCGTGATGTGCTGGCGCTGGCGCCAAAAATGAAAACAGCGCAAGTGTACCCGCAAAGGCCTTTTCACGACCACCCCTGCGTGGCGCTTTTTCGCGGAAAAATGTGCGGCGCTGCACATCGGGGGCATTTCAAGATGCCTGAACGCAATCATTCAATTCAGGCATGTTTGATAATGTGGAATGACTTAAATCAAGGCAAGGCCGCCGCGCCCATGCGGCGCAGGATCACGCCGGTGCGCCGGTTCAGGTAGCCCGTGTCGCGGTGGCGGTCATAGAAGCGGGGATTCGGCAGCATCACGGCCAGTTTCGCCGCCTGCGCCGCGCTCAGGCTGGCCGCGCTGACGTGATAATAATGGCGCGCCGCCGCTTCGGCGCCGAAGATGCCGGTGCCAAACTCCACCACATTCAGGTAAATCTCGAAAATGCGCTGCTTGTCCATCAGGCTTTCCAGCATGTAGGTAATGATCAGCTCCTGGCCCTTGCGCACATAGCTGCGCGAACCGGACAGGAACAGATTCTTCGCCAGCTGCTGCGTAATGGTGGAGCCGCCAGCGACGACTTTCTGCTTCTTGTTATTCTTTTCATAGGCTTTTTGCAAGGCTTCCCAGTCCACGCCTTCGTGCTCGGAGAAATTCGCGTCTTCCGAGGCGATGATGGCCCGCTTCAGATTGGTCGAAATGCGGTTGTACGGCACCCACGTCTGCTTGATGGCGGCATTCGGATTTTTTTCCTGTAAAACAGATAACTGCTCGCGCATGAAGGCCGTGCTGCTGGGGTTATGGTCGATCCACCACCAGATTTGCAGGAAAAAATACAATTGCACGACGATAAACGCCAGGATGGGCACGATGAACAGCCACTTGATCCAGCCGTAGCGGCGGCCGCCGGCGCCGTTACGGCCGCCCTTCTTGCCGCCGCTCACAGGGCGCTGCGCAATTGCGCCAGCAAGTCCTGCGTCTGCGGCCGCACGCCGCGCCACACGTAAAACGCTTCGGCCGCCTGCTCCACCAGCATGCCCAGGCCATCGCGCACCTGCGCGCCATGCCGGGCGGCAAAGTCCATGAAGACGGTAGGCTGGGCGCCATACATCATGTCCAGCGCCAGGGTATGGCTGCCGAAGATGCCGGCAGGCACGGGCGGCAAGTCGCCCGCCAGGCTGGCCGAGGTGGCATTGATGACGATATCGAAGACGCCCCCGGGCTGCTCGAAGCCGCCGGCATGCAATTGGCCGGGGTGGCTCAGCGCATCGGCAAACTGCGCCACCAGGGCCTGGGCCGTGGCCACGGTGCGGTTGGCAATGACAATTTCCTGCGGTTGCCATTCCAGCAGGGGCAGCAACACGCCGCGCGCGGCCCCGCCGGCACCGAGCAGCAAGACGCGCTTGCCGGCAATGGCCACGCCGGCATTGCGCACGATATCGGCCACCAGGCCGGCGCCATCGGTATTGTCGCCAAGAATGCTGTCGCCATCGAAACGCAGGGTATTCACGGCGCCCGCCGCGCGCGCGCGCGGCGTCAGTTCCGTGGCCAGCGCGCAGGCGTCGAGCTTGAACGGCACCGTCACGTTCGCGCCCTTGCCGCCCTCGGCGGCAAACGTGCGCGCCGCCAGCGCAAAGCCGTCCAGCGGCGCCAGCCGGCGCTCATAGGCGATGGCCTCGCCCGTCTGCAGGGCAAAGGCGGCGTGGATCAGGGGGGACTTGCTGTGGGCGATCGGGTTGCCGAAGACGCAATATTGATCTGGATTCATCTTGTGCTTGTTCAATTGCTGCCGCCAGTCAGGTTGGCTTCCATTTTTTCTTCGCGGGTAAATTTGAAGCGGGTAATCACGACCCACAGGTCATCCTTGTCACTGGACAACATATTCGGTGGGAAACGACCGAAGGGCGCCGCGCGGCGCACGATGGCCAGGGCGGCCGCGTCCAGCGCGGGATTGCCCGAGCTGCGTTCGACGCGGGCGCCGCCCTCCTTCTGGTAAATCGTACCGTCCTGGAAGATGGGAATGTACACGACCAGTTCGCCATACATCTTGCGGCCATTGTTTTGCGGGAAATTCAGGGTGCCGATTTCCTCGATGCGCTTTTGCAGGGTCTTGTAATACATGGCATAGCCGACCTCCTGCGTGCTGGGCGTGATGAAGGTCTTGCGCGGACGCTTGTTCTGGTCTTCCACGGTCTGGCTGATCTCGGCCGCCATGCGGGCGATGGCCTTGCTGCTTTCCATCAGGTCCGAACCGGATGCCAGCGGATTGGGCTTGTCCTTTTCCGTGACGGGCGCGGCGCTGTAGGGCGTGGGCTTGGCCGCCTGCGTCAGCAGTTCCTGCTGTTTCTGTTCCAGTTCGGCAATGCGCCGGGCGCTGGCCTTGACGCTCTCGCCCTCTTCCACCTTGCGCAGGTCGGGCAGCGGCGACTTGGCGCGGCCCTTGTCGGCCTGGCCACCGCCATCGAGGTTCGCTTGCGCCAGGGCATCGGCCTTCAGCGGCTTGTTGGCATGCTTGGCATTGACGAGGATCACTTCCAGGCCGGGGTCGGTGGCGACGGCCCGCTGCGGCGCCGGGGCGACAAAATGCATCGCCAGCAAGGCGCCGTGCGCCAGCAGCGATACCGCCACGGCCACCATCAGGAAACGATACTCTCGGAAAGACTTCACGCGCAACCCAGTTCGCAACAAGCACAAGATACAAGATGGCTGAATTCTACGTCAAAGGGCGGTGCTGGTAACAGTTTTCAGCACCGCCCTGTGACTGGAGCGACGCCTTACTTGACCTCCGGCTCGCTGACCACGTCTTCGCTGGCCAGTTCCGCCACTTCCGCGTCGGCGTCGCTGACCTGGTTCGCCGCTTCCGGCGATGTTTCCGCTGCTGCCACACCATCGTCGGCCACGTCGTCGCCCGCGTCTTCCTCGTAATCGAGCTCGGCGTCGGCCGCCGCATCCGGCACGGCGGCGATTTCCAGCAGGCGCGCCTCGATGCTCAGGTCGACCTCATCCCAGCGCAGCAAGTCCAGTTTCACTTGCGCGCCGCGCGCCACCGATGGCATGCCCGGCAGCTTGATGACCAGCGGAATGTCGACCAGGCGCAGGATTTCATCTTTCAGCACGACGGCATCGACCTGGCGTGCGTTTTCCTGGTGCAACCAGCGCAAGCACCAGTAGCGTTCCATGTTCGACTGGAAGTCGCCATACGCGGCATACGCCGCATCAAACGCCGAGACGATGGCGAACAGGTTGGCGTCGCGCGGCTTGAATGGCGCCACCAGGGGCGCCGTCACGCCGTGCTCGGCGCAGGCGATGATTTGCCACTGGTTCACCAGGTCCGTATAGCGGCGCAAGGGCGACGTGCTCCAAGCGTATTGATCCACGCCCAGGCCCTGGTGCGGCGCCGCATGGGTGACCATGCGCACCTGCATCTTTGCCGCCCAGCTATTGCCGCTGCCACCGCCCTGGCTGCGGTAGATGCCGGGCACGCCATGGTCGTGCAGCATCTTGCCCCAGGTACTGTTGGCAAAAATCATCAATTCGGCGACGATCTTATCCAGCGGCGCGCCACGCTTGCGGCGCGCCACGGTGACGATGTCGTTTTCCACGTAGAAGTTGAAATCGACGCGGTTGTTCTGTTCCGGCTTCAGGCCAAACGCTTCGCGCTTCTTCATGCGGCCCTGTTCCAGCTGCTGCGCCCATTGCCAAAGCACGGCAAAATCGGCCTTGTGCGGGTACTCGCCCTCGCCGCTGGCCAGGGTTTCCTCATTGACCAGGTCGTCGAGCTGATTGTGGCGCAGGTTGCTGGCGATCGGCACCAGTTCGGCACGCGTCTGCGTGCTGACCACGGCCCAGTCGGCTTTCGGGTCGAGCGTGGCATACAGCGACAGGGCCGGGCACGTCGTGCCTTCGGCCAGGGTGAAGGCGTTGACGATTTCATCGGGCAGCATGGTGATCTTGTCACCCGGCATGTAGACGGTCGACATGCGCTGGCGCGCCATCTTGTCGATCACGTCTTCCGGGCGGATGCCCAGGCCCGGCGCGGCGATGTGGATGCCCACTTTCACCGTGCCATCCGGCAACGGCTGCACGGAGAAGGCATCGTCGATCTCGGTGGTGGTCACGTCGTCGATCGAGAACGCGGCCACGTCCGCCCGCGGCAGCTTGGCCGTCACGGAGGGCACGGGCACGCTGGGGAAACCGGCGCCCTTGGGGAAATTCTCGAAGAGGAATTTCGACAGGTGCAAGTCTTTTGGCGAAGCAATACCACCGATGGCCAGCATCAGGCGCGGCGGCGTCGTGTGCAATTCCGTGCATGCCGCTTCCAGCGCCTTGTATTCGATGGTGTTCTTGTCCGGCTTGAACAGCAGCTGCAGCACCATCGGCTGCATGGAGGCGGGCAAGCGGTTCTGTTTCAGCTCTTCCACGTACGCGGCTTGCACCAGCGCCTGCTGCTTTTTCTTTTCGATGCCGGCCAGGGCCGCCTTCAGCGATGCTTCCGGCGCCGCCTTGTAGCGGCCGCGGCCCTTCTTGTAGAAATACACGGGCGCCGAATGCAGGGCCAGGATCAGGCCCGCCGCTTCCGGCGGCAAGGGGACATGGCCGAAATACTCGGCGCCCAGCTCGGCAAAGCCGAATTCATCTTCGCCCGCCACTTCCCACAGGAAATCGAGGTCGATCTCGGCGGCAACAGCCTTGGCTTGCTCCAGCAGCTCGGCCGGGGCCGGCTTCTCATACTGCAGCAGCACATCCTTGATCTTGACCTTGCTGCGCTTGCCGCTGGCCATTTCAACCTGGTACGCCTCGCCCGCTTGCGACAGGACCGTGCCGACCTTGAAATCGCCGGATTCTTCAAAAAATAGATTCATTGTTATGCTTTGTTTATTAATGTGTCGGTTGCAACGGTGCGAGTGACGAAATTCAGCTCCAGCACCGCCGGCAGAAATACTTCCGTTACCAGCAGCAATCCTTGATGACGCTGATATAAGCAGCGTCGGGCAAAAAACAGCGCCTTGGCATCGCAGCCTGCGCCTTCCAGGGCCAGCGCCGCCTGCGCCCGCTGCACCAGCGGGTGTCCCGCGCGCAAACGGGCAAATTCGAGCGTGCCACGCCGTACCATGCGATCGCCAAACAGGGTCGTCCCCAGCGAGCGTTCGCCCAGTGCGGAAAACAGGGGCCAGTCGGTGGCCGTCGCCTGCATGGGCACGACGGTGTGGCCAAACACGGCCGGTCTATTATCACACCGCAACAGCACTTCGCGTTCCCATACCCGGCCCGCGCGATGCAGGCCGATGATGGCAGACTCGTCGCTCAGACAACGCGCCGTTTCCTGATGTAAACATTGCACGCGGAATGCCTGGCTATGCGCCTTCAGCTTGGCCGTCAGCGAACCGCCGCCCGTCAGCCAGTGGCGCAGGGCCGGGGGCGCATTGACGGCGTTCACATGCGCATGCCACTGCGCCTGCCGCAGCGAACCCGGCCTCACCGGGCCGCGCCTTCGGCCATTGCAGAATTGATATCGATACCGCAAAAGGCCAGGACGGGCGCCACGTAATCGGCAAATTCGCTGATGCCGTGGTCGCTGCCGTCGATGACGAGCTGGCGCGCCCCCCGATAATGCGCCACCATGTCGCGGTAGTCGAGCACTTCGTCACCGGTGGCGGCGATCAGGAAATAACGTTGTGGTTCAGTAATGTGCTGCACGGCAAACGCGCGCAACTCATCGATATATTCGCGCTTGAATTCGAACGGCTTGTCCGAATGAAACTCGGTCGTCACGCCCACATGCTGTTCCAGGTCGATCAAGGGAACAATCGCCGGATTGAGCAGCACTGCACGGCAAGCGAGTTGCTCGGCCAGCCAGGTGGCGTAATAGCCGCCCAGCGAGGAGCCGATGATCGTCAATTCCGCCGGCGGCACGTACTGCACCAGCGAGCGGGCCAGTTCGATGGCCAGCTTCGGCGAAGCGGGCAATTGCGGGCACAGCCATTCCGCCGTGCGGCCCAGCGCCTGCGTCTGCTCAGCCAGCAGGCGCGACTTCATCGACAGCGGCGACGAGCGGAATCCATGCAGATACAGAATCATCGGCCCAGCGCCTTCAGCAATTTCTCGTGCACGCCGCCGAAGCCGCCATTGCTCATGACCACGATCTGGTCGCCGGGACGGGCGGCGGCCACCACGGCGGCCACCAGCGTATCGATGTCCTCATACGCGCTGGCCATCGCGCCCAGCGGCGCCAGCGCGTCGCCCAGGCTCCAGCCCAGCGCTTGCTGGCTGCCGAAACCGAAGACCAGATCGGCATCCTTCAGGCTGCCCGGCAGCGCGTCTTTCATGGCGCCCAGCTTCATGGTGTTCGAACGCGGTTCCAGCACGGCCAGGATGCGGCCAGCCTGGCCGATTTTCTGGCGCAAGCCGCCCACCGTGGTGGCAATCGCCGTCGGGTGATGGGCGAAGTCGTCGTACACGGTAATGCTGTCGACCACGCCGCGCACTTCCATGCGGCGCTTGACGCTGTCAAACGTGGCCAGCGAGGCGCACGCCTGGGCAATCGGCACACCGACGTGGCGCGCGGCGGCAATCGCCGCCAGCGCATTGCTGCGGTTGTGCTTGCCCGTGAGCGCCCACGCCACATGGCCTTCCTGCTTGCCATTGAAGAACACGTCAAAGCTGCCATCGGCTTGCTCTTGCAGTTGCCAGTTGGCATCCTGACCAAAACTTTCCTGTTCGCTCCAGCAACCGCGCGCCAGCACGCGCTGCAGCGACGCTTCGTCGCCATTGACGATCAGGCGGCCAATGCCGGGCACGGTACGCACCAGGTGATGAAATTGCGTCTCGATCGCATGCAGATCGGGGAAGATGTCGGCGTGATCATATTCCAGGTTATTCATGACGGCCGTTTTCGCGTGGTAGTGCACGAATTTGCTGCGCTTGTCGAAGAAGGCCGTGTCGTATTCATCGGCTTCGATGACGAAGAAGTCGGAATCGGCGCTTTTACCGTCGATCTTGCCGCTGAGGCGGGCGGAAATGCCAAAATTCATCGGCACGCCGCCGATCAGGAAGCCAGGCGCGTAGCCGGCGTCTTCGAGTATCCACGCCAGCATGGCCGAGGTGGTCGTCTTGCCATGCGTGCCGGCAACGGCCAGCACCCACTTGTTGCGTAATATATGTTCACCGATCCACTGCGGGCCAGACACGTATGGCAGGCTGCGGTTCAATATCTCTTCCACCAGCGGATTGCCGCGCGAGACCACATTGCCAATCACATACAAATCCGGGTTCAGCCGGGTTTGTTCCGGGTCAAAGCCCTGGATCAGTTCGATTCCCTGCGATTCCAACTGGGTGCTCATCGGAGGATAGACGTTGGCGTCGCAGCCGGTAACTTTATGGCCGGCTTCCTTGGCGAGGACAGCCAGGCCGCCCATGAAGGTACCGCAAATGCCGAGGATATGAATGTGCATGTGATCAGTGCGAAAGGTGCGAAGTTAAGTAAGACGGTGAGATAAAAAAGAGCAAGTGTAGGATTTTACCTGACGCCATGACTTTTTCCGCTTCAGAGTATCATCTCGCTCATGACAAACGATGCATTTGACGATAGCGCGCAGTTGCGCCTGGAAATCGCCGCTGCCGCCGCGCGCCTGGTGGCGCAGGACGGCGCCGACTATGCCAGCGCCAAGCGCAAGGCCGCGCGGCAAGTCCTCGGCGACGCGCCGAACCGCCCCAATATACTTCCTGACAACGATCTGATCGAGGAACAGGTACGCCAGTACAATGCCCTGTTCCTGGCCGACAGCCAGCCGGCGCGCCTGTTCCAGCTGCGCACGATTGCGCTGCAGGTAATGGAAGCCTTGCAACAATTTCATCCCCTGCTTAGCGGCCCCGTACTCAACGGCACGGCCGGCCCGCACGACGAGATCTATTTGCAGCTGTTTGCCGAGAGCGCCAAGGAGATTCACATCTTCCTGCTGAATAAAAATGTCGTGCTCGACATGTCGGAAAGCCCGCATTTCAAGGGAGCGCGTTATGATGCGGTCGAGACGGCCAGTTTCTTATGGAAAAACGAAGGCGTGCACGCGGCCCTGTATGAGCTCGACGATATGCGCGGCGCGCTGAAAGCCAAGGCGGACGGCAAGGTGCTGCGCACGGATATCACAGGCTTGCGCAGCCTGCTGGCCATCAGCCTGGCCGATGGCGCGCCCACTAACAGATAGATAAATAATAGCTATGACAAAGAAGAATTGGATTGCTTGCACCATCGTTGCGCTGATGTTTGGCGGCATGGGCGCATACGTAGGTTTGCATAAGGACAAGGAAAAAGCGGGTCCGCTGACGACCACCATCGCGCCGGGCGCGACGGGCCCCGTGAATGAACTGTATGCGCTGTCGCTGCCGGACGCGGCCGGCGCCACGCAAGCCTTGTCACAATGGAAAGGCAAGAACCTGCTGGTCAATTTCTGGGCCCCATGGTGCCCGCCCTGCGTGGAAGAAATGCCGGAGTTATCCGAAGTGCAAGGCCACTATGCGGGGAAAAACCTGCAGGTCATCGGTATCGGCATCGATTCGGCCAGCAATATTGCCACCTTTGCCAGCAAGGTCAAGATTGCCTATCCCGTCTACGTGTCCGGCATGAGCGGCACCGACCTGTCGCGCCATTTTGGCAATGCGACGGGCGGCTTGCCCTTTACGGTGCTGATCGGCGCCGATGGCGAAGTCAAAAAGACCTATCTGGGACGCTTGAAATTTGATCAGTTGCGCGCCGATCTGGATAAATTGTAAATTCGGAGCGTGCTTTTTTCTCTTGCCAATGCGTATCTTTGGCGGCAAAATGCGGAACTTTCGCTAAAACGGTCTTCCATACATGGCAAAAAACCTCCTTCTGCTCAACGGTCCCAACCTGAATTTGCTGGGAACGCGCGAGCCTGAGGTCTACGGCGCCAGCACCTTGGCCGATATCGAGCAGGCAGCAATGGCGCAAGCCATGGCGGCCGGTGCCGACCTGGTCTGCTTCCAAAGCAACCATGAAGGCGCGCTGATCGACCGCATCCATGCCGCGCGAGCGGAAGGGATCGATGCCATCGTCATCAATCCGGGCGGTTTGACCCATACCAGCGTCGCCTTGCGCGATGCGCTGGCCGGGGTTGCCATTCCGTTCGTGGAAGTCCATATCTCGAATATTTATCAACGCGAAACGTTTCGACATCACTCATTTCTCAGCGCGATCGCGCAGGGGACGATCTGCGGCCTGGGTATCGATGGATATCGGTTTGCCATCGACTTTGCGCTTAAAAAACGTTAATCTACGCGATCTGCACGCATTTAGCGCGGCGATAGGTTCTGGACATCACCGCATCACTCATAAAACAAACTACATTCCTAGGGGTTTTACATGGATCTACGAAAACTCAAGACCTTGATCGACCTGGTCGCCGAATCGGATATCGCAGAGCTGGAAGTTACCGAAGGCGAAAGCAAGGTTCGCATCGTCAAATCGTCGGCCATGCCGCAAAACCAGATGGTCATGATGCAGCCGCAAGGCATGCAAGCCCACTACCAGCCAGCCGCGCCAGCCGCTGCGCCAGCACCGGCGGCCGCCGCTGTCGTCGTTGCCGCCGAGCCAACGGGCTATGTGGTCAAGTCGCCGATGGTCGGCACCTTCTACCGTTCCTCCGCTCCTGGCAGCGCCGCGTACGTCGAAGTGGGTTCCACCGTCAAGGAAGGTGATACCCTGTGCATCATCGAAGCGATGAAGCTGCTCAATGAAATCGACTCGGACAAAGCCGGTGTCGTGACCCAGATCCTGGTCGAAAACGGCCAGCCGGTCGAATTCGGTCAACCCCTGTTTGTGATCGGCTAAAACCCAGTCAACACGGCCGGCAACGGCCGTTTGCAGTTCTAGCCCCTCCCACACTTGTTGTTTCGCCGGCTCGCCGGCTCTCACAGACATACGCGAACCTACCATGTTTGAAAAAATCCTGATTGCCAACCGTGGTGAAATTGCCCTCCGTATTCAGCGCGCCTGCCGCGAAATGGGCATCAAAACGGTTGTAGTCCACTCCGAAGCCGACAAGGACGCGAAATACGTCAAGCTGGCCGACGAATCCGTTTGTATCGGGCCGGCCCAGTCCGCCCTGAGCTACCTGAACATGCCCGCCATCATCAGCGCCGCTGAAGTGACGGATGCACAAGCGATTCACCCAGGCTATGGCTTCCTGTCGGAAAACGCCGACTTTGCCGAACGCGTCGAGAAATCGGGCTTCGTCTTCATCGGCCCCCGCTCCGAATCGATCCGTTTGATGGGCGACAAAGTGTCGGCCAAGCAAACCATGATCAAGGCTGGCGTACCGTGCGTACCCGGCTCGGAAGGCGCGTTGCCGGACGATCCGAAAGCGATCGTGCAAATTGCCCGCAAGATCGGCTACCCGGTCATCATCAAGGCCGCCGGTGGCGGTGGCGGACGCGGCATGCGCGTGGTACACACGGAAGCGGCCCTGATCAACGCCGTGGCGATGACCAAGACGGAAGCCGGCACGGCTTTCGGCAACCCTGAAGTGTATATGGAGAAGTACCTGGAAAATCCGCGCCACGTGGAAATCCAGATCCTCGCCGACGAACACAAAAACGCCGTCTGGCTGGGCGAGCGCGACTGCTCCATGCAGCGCCGCCACCAGAAAGTGATCGAAGAAGCGCCGGCGCCGGGCATCCCGCGCAAGCTGATCGAAAAAATCGGCGACCGTTGCGCCGAAGCCTGCCGCAAGATCGGCTACCGCGGCGCCGGCACGTTTGAGTTCCTGTACGAAAACGGCGAGTTCTATTTCATTGAAATGAATACCCGCGTGCAAGTCGAACATCCGGTCACCGAAATGATCACCGGCATCGACATCGTGCAAGAACAGATCCGCATCGCCGCCGGCGAAAAACTGCGTTTCCGCCAGCGCGACGTCATGCTGTCGGGCCACGCCATCGAGTGCCGCATCAATGCGGAAGATCCGTTCAAGTTCACGCCATCGCCAGGCAAGATCGTCTCGTGGCATGCACCGGGCGGTCCCGGCATCCGCGTCGATTCGCACGCCTACGCCGGCTATTACGTGCCGCCGCACTACGACTCGATGATCGGCAAAGTGATCGCTTACGGCGCTACGCGCGAGCAAGCGATTCGCCGCATGCAGATCGCCCTGTCCGAAATGGTGGTCGAAGGCATCAATACGAACATCGCCCTGCATCGCGAGCTGATGATCGACGCCCGCTTCATCGAAGGCGGCACCAACATTCACTATCTGGAACAGAAGCTGGCCGACATGCCGGACCTGGGCAAGAACCTGCATGGCGGCAGCCCCAGCATCGCCAAGAAATCCGAAATCAAGGCGGACGCATGAGCTGGACTGAAATCGTCATCGAAATCGCCCGCGACAACGCCGAAGCCATGTCCGACGCGTTGATGGAAGCGGGCGCGCTGTCGGTGTCGGTGGAAGACGCCGACGAAGGCACGGATGCCGAACAGCCTTTGTTTGGCGAACCCGGCATGGAACCGAAGGAAGCGGCGTGGGAACGCAGCCGCGTGGTGGCGCTGACGGACGTCGACGCCGACCAGGCCGCCATCGTGGCCGCCGCCGCCCAGGCGGTCGGCATGGCGGACGTGCCCGCCTTTACCGTGCGCCCCGTGGAAGAGCAGGACTGGGTGCGTTTGACCCAGTCGCAGTTCGCGCCGATTCACATCGGCAAGAACATCTGGGTCGTGCCCAGCTGGCACGAGGCACCGGATCCTGACGGCCTGATCCTGGAACTGGATCCGGGCCTGGCCTTCGGCACGGGCAGCCATCCGACCACGCGCCTGTGCATGGAATGGCTGGAAGCGCACCCTGCGCCCGGCAAGACCGTGCTCGACTATGGTTGCGGCTCCGGCATCCTGGCCATGGTGGCCAAGAAACTGGGCGCGCAAACGGTGGCCGGCGTGGATATCGACCCGCAGGCGATCGAATCGGCGCGCGACAATGCCGAACGCAACCAGTGCGAGATCGAATATTTCTTGCCAGACACGTTTGCCACCTCGGCACACGCCACGGCCAAGTTTGACATCGTTGTCGCGAATATCCTGTCGAGCCCATTGAAGCTGATGGCGCCGATGCTGTCGGGCCGCGTCGCCGACGGCGGCGCCCTGATCCTGTCCGGCGTGCTGGCACGCCAGGCGGAAGAAGTAGCCGCTGCCTACGCTCCGTTCATCGAGCTGGGCGTGTGGGCCGAGCAAGACGGCTGGGTGGCGCTGCATGGCCGCCTGGGTGCAACACAAGCCCCTGCGCCCCGCGCGGAAGGTGCATAAGCACAGCAATGGCCCTCGCCACCAAATGCCCCCATTGCAACACGATATTTCGGGTCGCTGCTGACCAGTTGAAGTTACGTGGGGGCATCGTGCGCTGTGGCACGTGCAGGGAAGTCTTTGACGGCAATGCCGCGCTGGTCGATCCAGCCGCGGCATCGCCGTTTTTAACATCGCATCCCGCCACTGCCACTCCGCCGCTGTCCGGCGCTGCCCCGCTGGCAGACAGCCTGCCGTCCGCCACGGACGACGAACCCATCTATTCCCTCGATTTCGACACCTCGTTCGACCCGTTCGGCATCCTGCCGGAAACGGCACAGCTCAAGGATGACGAAGACGATACCGAGCATATCGAGCTGGACCTCGACGTGGACCTGCCGGCCGACGTGCCTGCCGCCGCGCCTGCCGACATCGCTGTAGCAGCACCGGCAGAGCTGCCCGAACCGCCCTTGCCCCGGCCGATGGCGCCGTTCAAGCGCCGCCAGGTCGATGAGGCGCCCGCCTTTGCCACGTATTTGCGCGACAGCCGCCGCGAACCGAACCTCGACGGCAGTGCGCCCGCCAGTGGGCCGGACGTGGAAAAAATCAGCCTCGACAAGCCCGTGCCGGCCGCCGTGCCGCCCGCCGCTCCCGCCGGCGCGCGCCAGGAGCCCACGCTGGCCGCACAGCCGTTCACGCCGCCGCCCGACGAAGTGCCGGCGCCAGAGCACGCCGGCACCGCCGAGGCAGAGGAAGAAACCGAGGCTGCGCCAGCGCCGGCGGACGACGAGCCGGCCTTTGTCATCCAGGGCCGGCGCCGCGAACAAAGCGGCAAGGCCTTGCGCGTGGCCATGGCCCTTGGCTCGCTGGCGCTGCTGCTCATATTGGTGCTGCAAGTGATGACCACATTCCGCAATCCGCTGGCGGCACAATTTCCGCAGTGGAAGCCAACCCTGGCCGCGCTCTGCTCGCTGAGCGGCTGCCAGGTGGACTTGCCGGCGCAGATCGAGGCGCTGGCCATCGAACAGGGCGAGCTGCAGACCCTGAAGGAACAGACCTTTTCCTATGTTTCCCTGCTGCGCAACCACAGCCGCAGCGTGCAGGCGTGGCCCAGCATCGAACTGACCCTCAATGACGCCAACGACAAGCCCGTGTTGCGCCGCGTCATCGCGCCGCGCGACTACCTGCCGGCGAATATCGACGTGGCCAAGGGCCTGGCGCCGCGCTCGGAACAAACCATCAAAGTGTATTTCGCATTAGACCAGCTCACGGCGTCTGGCTACCATATCGCCATCTTTTACCCTTAACAGCACACTATCATGACTAAAACATCGTTGATCTGCGGCTCGCTTGCCACCGACACCATCATGCAATTCCCCGGCCGCTTCGGCGAATCGCTGCTGGCCGACCAGCTGCACAAGGTAAACGTGTCCTTCCTCGTGCCCACCATGCGCACCGAGTTTGGCGGCTGCTCGGGCAATATCGCCTACAGCCTGAAAATGCTGGGCGGCGAGCCGCGCATCGTCGGCGTCATGGGCCAGGACAGCGCCGCCTACCTGGAACGCCTGCAAAAGCTGGGCATTTCCACCGCCAACATCCTGATCAAGGCCGACAGCTACAACGCGCAGTGCTTCGTCACCGCCGATGCGGACAATAACCAGATCAACGCCTTCCATCCGGGCGCCATGTCGTTCGCGCATGAAAACCCGATCGCCAATGCGGGCCCGGCCAAGGTCGCCATCATTTCGCCGGACGGCGACCTTGGCATGCTCAAGCACGCCGCCGACCTGGCCGAGCTGGGCATCCCTTTCATGTTTGATCCAGGTCAGCAGTTGCCGCGTTTTAACGGCGAGCAGTTGATCGACTTCATCAACAAAGCCACGTATGTGTCGGCCAACGACTATGAAATGGAAATGTTGATGGAACGCACAGGTCTGACCCTGCCGGAAATCGCCAGCCGCCTGGAAGCGCTGATCGTCACGCGCGGCGAAAAGGGTTCGGAAATCTATACGGACGGCAAGCGCATCGACATCCCTGTCGTTGCCGCCAAGGAAGTGCTGGATCCCACCGGCTGCGGCGATGCCTACCGCGCCGGCTTGCTGTTCGGCATCACCAACGACCTGGGCTGGGAAACCAGCGGCCGCCTGGCCAGCCTGCTGGGCGCCATCAAGATCGCCACCCAGGGCGCGCAAAACCACGTGTTTACGCCAGCCAGCATCGCCGACCAGTTCGAAGCGGCGTTCGGCTACCGCTATTAATCTGTAGGTCGGATTAGCGCGGTAAAACCGCGCGTAATCCGACAACATCGTTAGCATGACAAGTGGTGATGTCGGGTTACGCTACGCTAACCCGGCCTACGCCACCACCTCACCGTCATCGCACCACAAAAATCATCCCCACCAGCACTTGCGCGATCTGCAGCAGAATCAGGGCCACCAACAGCGACAGGTCCAGGCTGCCGACCAGCGGCACCACCTTGCGGATCGGACGCAGCAGCGGCTCGTTCAGGGCCCGTACGAAGGGCGCCAGCGGCGCATGCGGGTTGACCCAGCTGAAGATGGCTTCGATGATCAGCAAGGCCATGAAACCGTAGAGTATCCATTGCAGGAAGCGTTGCAGCGATTTGAGCAGCACCGCTTCGACCGGGTAACCGGAAATAAACAGGACCGTACTGGCCAGCAACACAATCAGGAAGGCGCCGATCAGGCTGGCCCAGTCATATCCGCCCACGCCCGGCACCACGCGGCGCAGGGGACGCACCAGCCAGTCGGACAATTGAAAGGTGAATTGCGCCACGGACGACGGCGGCCGCACGCGTACCGCCTGCATCCAGAAGCGCAGCAGCAAGACCCCGCCCAGCAGAGTGGCAATGGTATCAACGATCAATGTAAGGATAACGATCAGCACGACAAATTCTCCAAAAAAAAACCGCTGTGTGATTGAGTCACACAGCGGCGTGTTGCCTCATCCAGGCATCCGTATCGTGGAAATTACGATGGGCGGGTGCTGGTTGGGAATGGCCAGGCTGCAGCCGGTGCCAACACGGTTTTTGCTACAGGTGCGATAGGTGCCGATGGCTTGGCGGCAGGAGCTGCCTTCTTCGGCGCGGCCTTTTTAGGCGCGGCCTTCTTGGCGGCTGGCTTGGCGGCCACGGCGGCTGGTGCCGCTGGAGCTGCCGCTGCCGGCGCTGCTGCGGCCGGTGCTGCTGCCACGACTGGCGCTGCAGCTGGCTTGGCAGCAGGTTTCGCTGCGGCTTTCGCTGCCGGCTTGGCGGCTGGCTTGGCTGCAGCTTTTGCTGCCGGCTTCGCTGCTACCTTGGCCGCTGGCTTCGCTACCGGTTTTGCGGCTACCTTGGCGGCAGGTTTCGCTGCGACCTTGGCTGCCGGCTTGGCCGCTGGCTTCGCGGCAACTTTGGCGGCTGGCTTGGCTGCAGCTTTTGCTGCTGGCTTCGCTGCTACCTTGGCCGCTGGCTTGGCTGCAGCTTTTGCTGCTGGCTTCGCTGCGGTTTTTGCTGCTGGCTTCGCTGCTACCTTGGCTGCTGGCTTCGCTGCAGCTTTTGCTGCTGGCTTGGCTGCTGCTTTGGCGGCCGGCTTGGCTGCTGCCTTGGCGACGACTTTTTTCGCTGCTGGCTTGGCTACCGCTTTGGCGGCCGGCTTCGCTGCTGCCTTGGCCGCAGGTTTCGCTGCGGCTTTTTTCACCGCTGGCTTCGCCGCAGCTTTTGCTGCTGGCTTGGCGGCAGCTTTCGCTGCTGGCTTCGCTGCTACCTTGGCCGCTGGCTTGGCTGCAGCTTTTGCTGCTGGCTTTGCTGCTGCCTTGGCAACGACTTTTTTCGCCGCTGGCTTGGCTGCTGCCTTGGCGACAGGTTTGGCTGCTGCCTTGGCCGCAGGTTTCGCTGCGGCTTTTTTCACCGCTGGCTTGGCTGCTGCCTTGGCGGCAGGTTTCGCTGCGGCTTTCGCTGCCGGCTTGGCTGCCGGTTTGGCGGCGGCTTTTTTCGCTACAGGCTTGGCTGCTGCCTTCGCGGCAGGTTTCGCTGTGGCTTTCGCTGCCGGCTTGGCGGCCGGTTTTACTGCGGCCTTGGCCGCTGGTTTCGCGGCGGCTTTCGCTACTGGTTTTGCTGCCGGCTTGGCAGCCACTTTTGCCGCAGGCTTGGCTGCGGTTTTGGCGACTGGTTTGGCGGCTGGTTTCGCTGCGGCTTTGGCAGCTGGTTTAGCGGCAACCGTCTTCGCTGCGGCTGCCGGCTTCTTCGCGGCAGGAGCAGCCTTGGCGGCTGGTTTCTTTACTTCTGATTTCTTAGCGGCTGTTGCCATTTGTCTCTCCTTCATCTGAGATGAGAAATTTAAGCTACAAGATTTAAACCCGTCCGACCCACCACAGGGATAGGCCAGGCGAATTATTCATCGGCACAAACGGTCGTTTGCGCTAATGAATTCGGCACCAGCTGAACTGCTGCAACTCCTCACGTTTGCAGCACTTCAGCCATCGTCGGTGCCACCCTGCTTTATCTCGCAGCTGGTGGCAAAGTCTGAATTCGGTCATTCGTTTTCGATGCCGTGCGTTTTTTCGCTCCTCGCATCGCGCTCGCTACAACACCCATGCGTCAAATAAAAAACCGCCATGCCTGAAAAAATTCGGGCACGGCGGCAGACGAAAACGGTGTGGTTTTGTGCATATCCGTGTAAATCTGTATCCCTGTTTTGCGAGGTTTTTTCGCTACCGCGCTGGTTAAAAAACCCCGCATTCTAACGCTCGCATTTGCAATCTCATAAAGTACACGAAAACCTTGTCAATGCGCAACCGGCACGACACGTTTTCGCCCGCTTTTTTGCACGATACGCGTGCTATCGCACAATCGCGCGCCAAATGCCGCCGCCAGCGTATGCGGAAACGATATTTTCAGCCTGCGATGCGGCCGCGCGCGGGCTGCGAAAAAACCGGCGCCAGTCTCTTCGCGGCGCCCGCTCCGCATGCATTTTCATGTCGTGCCGATGGCGCTTTCTTGTGTCCTCTGGCGGCGGCATTTTTCAGCGCCGCGCACGAAAAAAAAGCGCCGTCACGAGGACGGCGCTTCTGGCTTTGAAGAGCGAAAGCTTATTCCCAGTTCAGCGCACCGCCGGTCTGGTACTCGGTCACGCGCGTCTCGAAGAAGTTGCGTTCCTTCTTCATGTCGATCATCTCGCTCATCCATGGGAATGGATTTTCCTCTTGCGCGAACAGCGGCTCGATGCCGATCTGCTGCGCGCGGCGGTTGGCGATGAAGCGCAGGTAACCCTTGAACATCGGCGCGTTCAGACCCAGCACGCCGCGTGGCATGGTGTCTTCCGCGTACGCATATTCCAGTTCCACGGCTTTCATGAACAGGTCCTTGATCTCTTCGCGGAAGGCGGCTGTCCACAGCTGCGGGTTTTCCATCTTGATCGTGTTGATCAAGTCGATGCCGAAGTTGCAGTGCATCGATTCGTCGCGCAGGATGTACTGGTACTGCTCGGCCGCGCCCATCATCTTGTTCTGGCGGCCCAGCGCCAGGATCTGCGTGAAGCCGACGTAGAAGAACAGGCCTTCCATCAGGCAGGCGAAGACGATCAGGGACTTCAGCAGCTTCTGGTCGTTTTCCACCGTGCCGGTGACAAACGCAGGGTCGGTCAGGGTGTTGATGAACGGGATCAGGAATTCATCCTTGTCGCGGATCGACTTGACTTCGTTGTAGGCGTTGAAGATCTCGCCTTCGTCCAGGCCCAGGGATTCGACGATGTACTGGTAGGCGTGCGTGTGGATCGCTTCCTCGAACGCCTGGCGCAGCAGGTACTGGCGGCATTCCGGCGCCGTGATGTGGCGGTAGGTGCCCAGCACGATGTTGTTGGCGGCCAGCGAGTCGGCGGTCACGAAGAAGCCCAGGTTGCGCTTGACCAGGCGGCGCTCGTCGTCCGTCAGGCCGTTCGGGTTCTTCCACAGCTCGATATCGCGCTGCATGTTCACTTCCTGCGGCATCCAGTGGTTGGCGCAACCGGCCAGGTATTTGTCCCACGCCCACTTGTACTTGAACGGCACCAGCTGGTTGACGTCCGTCTTGCCGTTGATGATACGCTTGTCATCGGCATTCACGCGGCGCGCCACTTGCTCGGCGTTCGCTTCGGACGGCTCGGCGCCCGCTGGCAGGTTCAATTCGGTATTTCCCAGTGGCGCTTGCTGCGCCGGACGCGGCGCAGCTGCCGACGTGGTTTCATCATCCCAAGACAACGACATAATCTTCTTCCTTTCCATGCCGGTTCACCGGCGTCTGCAACAGGCCCGTTGTACCGGGCAATACAGACATTAACAACATTGAATCAACCCGGCCGTACCGGGCTGACAACTAAAATTTATACTAAAAACCGTCGCACGCAAGCCCGATACCGGGCAAGTGGCGCAGCCGCACTTCAGAAAGCGGGCTGCGCGCCGGGTTTTACTGGCAGGCTTCGCATTCTTCAAAGCCATCGTCGCCTGGACGCAGGTAGCAGGCTTCGCCATCGGCGTCGTCCGCTGCCGCTGCCACTGCTGGCGCCACGGCCACCGCTGCTGCAGCCACCACGGCTGCCTGGGCGCTCTGTGCGCTGGCCGACATGCCGCCGTCGACTGCCACGGCATTCAGGGCGCCCGTCTTGGAGGTCGATTTCTCCATGTGGGTGGCGGCGATGGTGCGCAGGTAGTAAGTGGTTTTCAGGCCACGCAGCCATGCCAGCTTGTAGGTTTCGTCCAGCTTCTTGCCGGAAGCACCCGCCATGTAGATGTTCAGCGACTGCGCCTGGTCGATCCACTTCTGGCGACGCGAAGCCGCTTCCACCAGCCAGCTTGGCGATACTTCAAAGGCCGTCGCATAGATGTCGCGCAGGTCTTGCGGGATGCGGTCGATCTTCACCAGCGAGCCGTCGAAGTACTTCAGGTCCGAGATCATGACTTCATCCCACAGGTCGCGCGCCTTCAGGTCGCGCACCAGGTAGCCGTTGATCTCGGTGAATTCGCCCGACAGGTTCGATTTCACGTACAGGTTCTGGAACGTCGGCTCGATACAGGCCGATACGCCGATGATGTTCGAGATCGTCGCCGTCGGGGCGATCGCCACGCAATTCGAGTTGCGCATGCCGAACTTGGCGATGCGCTCGCGCACCGGGGTCCAGTCCATGGCCGACGAGGAATCGACTTCCAGGTAGCCGCCGCGCTCTTCGGCCAGCAGTTTGACCGAGTCTTGCGGCAGGATGCCGCGGTCCCACAGCGAGCCGGCGTACGATTCATAGCGGCCGCGCTCTTCGGCCAGTTCCGTCGACGCCAGGTAGGCGTAGTAGCAGACGGCTTCCATCGAGGTGTCGGCAAACGACACGGCGGCATCCGAGGCGAACGGCACGCGCATCATGTGCAGGCAGTCCTGGAAGCCCATCACGCCCATGCCGACCGGACGGTGGCGCATGTTCGAATTGCGCGCCTTGTCGACGGCGTAGTAGTTGATGTCGATGACGTTGTCGAGCATGCGCATGGCGGTGCGGATGGTCTTGGCCAGCTTGACGTGATCGAGCTTGCCTTCTTTCATGTGCGCCGGCATGTTCACGGAACCGAGGTTGCAGACGGCGATTTCGTCAGGACCCGTGTTCAGCGTGATTTCCGTGCACAGGTTCGAGCTGTGGACGACGCCGACGTGCGACTGCGGGCTGCGGATGTTGCACGGATCCTTGAAGGTGATCCATGGGTGGCCCGTTTCAAACAGCATCGACAGCATCTTGCGCCACAGGTCCAGCGCGGCGATCTTCTTGAACGAACGCATTTCGCCGGCGGCGGCCTTGGCTTCGTAGCCCAGGTACGCCTTTTCAAAGGCCTTGCCGACCAGGTCGTGCAAGTCCGGCGTTTCGGATGGCGAGAACAGGGTCCACTCGCCTTTTTCCATGACGCGCTTCATGAACATGTCGGGAATCCAGTTCGCCGTGTTCATGTCGTGCGTGCGGCGGCGGTCGTCGCCCGTGTTCTTGCGCAGGTCGAGGAATTCCTCGATGTCCATGTGCCAGGTTTCCAGGTAGGCGCAGACGGCGCCCTTGCGCTTGCCGCCCTGGTTGACTGCCACGGCCGTGTCGTTGACCACTTTCAGGAACGGCACCACGCCTTGCGACTTGCCGTTGGTGCCCTTGATGTGGGCGCCCAGGGCGCGCACTGGCGTCCAGTCGTTGCCCAGGCCGCCTGCGTACTTGGCCAGCAGCGCGTTGTCCTTGATGGCGTCGTAGATGCCTTCGAGGTCATCCGACACGGTGCTCAGGTAGCACGACGACAGCTGCGAGCGCAGGGTGCCCGAGTTGAACAGGGTCGGGGTCGAGCTCATGAAGTCGAACGAGGACAGCAGCTTGTAGAACTCGATGGCGCGCGCTTCGCGGTCCGCTTCGTTCAGCGACAGGCCCATGGCCACGCGCATGTAGAAGGCCTGCGGCATTTCGATGCGCACGTCATGGATGTGCAGGAAGTAGCGGTCATACAGGGTTTGCAGGCCGATGTAACCGAATTGCAAGTCGCGGTCGGCGACGATGGCTTTCGCCAGGCGTTCCAGGTCGAAGCTGGCCAGTACCGGATTCAGCAGGTCGTTGGCGATGCCCTTGGCAATATATGCGGGGAAATACGTCAGGTATTCGGCGGCAGCGGCCGCTTGCGGCACTTCCTTGCCGAACACTTCCTTGCGCACCGTGTGCAGCAGGATGCGGGCCGTGACCTGGCTGTAGGCCGGATCTTTTTCCATCAGCGCGCGCGCCGCCAGGATGGCCGACTTGTGCAGCTCTTCGACGGGCACGCCGTCGTACAGGTTTTTCACGGTCTCGGCCAGGATGGCGTCGGCATCGACGTGCTTTTCCAGGCCGGCGCAAGCGGCGTTGATCAGGTCGCGCACTTCCTGCATGTCCAGCAGGCGGCGCACGCCGTTGTCGGTGACGTTCAGCTGGGGCGCCGTGACTTGCGCGGAAGCGCCTTGCGCTTCCTTCTGCAGGCGGCGCTCTTCCATGTGCTTGGCGCGGTACAGCACGTAGGCACGCGCCACGTCATGCTCGCCCGAACGCATCAGCGACAATTCCACCTGGTCTTGCACGTCTTCGATATGGAAGGTGCCGCCGCCCGGATGGCGGCGCACCAGCGCGGCCACGACACCGTCAGTCAATTGTTCCACCAGTTCGCGGATGCGTGCCGACGCCGCGCCCTGGCCGCCGTTAACGGCCAAAAACGCCTTGGTCATGGCGATGGCGATCTTCGAAGGCTCAAATGCCACCACCGCACCGTTGCGGCGGATGATGCGATAGTCGCCCAAGGCTGCGCCGGTACTTGCCACGCTGTGGGCCGCGCTGGGCGCTGGCGATGCTGGCGTTGGATTGATGGAAATATCTTGAGGTGATTGCATTGAAGCTCCCGTTGTCAGCTAAAGTCAGCCTGCAGTTTTGCTGCCGCGTGTGTTGTTGAATAGAACGCCCGATGCTCAGGGTTTCTTCAGGTAATATTGTTGCTAAATAATAAATTCATAATGCGCAAACAGGGTCAGAATCCATATTGCCAAACCGTACTGCCGGGCTGGCGCGAAACACGATCAAGGGTGATAAACCGCCAGTTCCCGTTGCCATACCGGCAAGCAGGGTAGCTTTGACAATAATTCTGAAAACGTCTGAGATGGCACTACATATAGTCTTTAAATCCAAGTTCTGCACTAATTGTAGTGCCCATCGAAATGGGATGCAATAGTTTTCCGGCATCCGCCAGCGTAATTTTTTGTACTTTCTTATACGATTTCGGTTGACTTTTCAGGGCAGCGGCGGGAAGCCCAATGCCCGCGAAGTAAGCGCTAACGCAGCTTGCCGCGCCAGGGTTTCCAGCCAGCATACTTGATAAAAATGCCAGTCGAAAAATGGCCCCGGATCCGTCTTCCTGCCCGGCGCAATATGTTCATGTCCACGCACCTGGCTCAGCCCGTAGCGCGCCACCAGCGCCGCCGTCAATGCCGCCAGGACATGGTATTGCCGCGGCTGGAAGGGCACGCAGTCCGAGCCTTCCATTTCGATACCGATCGAATATCCATTGCACTGCGGGCGTCCCTCGAACGAGGACGTGCCGGCATGCCAGGCGCGCTGGTCAGCCGAAACATATTGCAACAACGCACCATCGCGCCGCACAAAAAAGTGCGCCGACACCTGCAAGCCACGCAGGTCGGCGAAAGAAGGATCGGCATTATAATCTACCCGGCCGGTAAACAAGTCCGACACATGCGGCCCGCCAAAGTGGCCACCCGGCAAACTGATGTTATGGATCACCAGCAAGTCGATTTGCGCGCCATCGGGCCGCGCATCCCAGTACGGCGATTCGTAGCGCACGGCGCCATCGCACCAGCCGTCTTCATCTATCTTCCATGCCGTCATCAAGCCGGGGCTCCTATATCGTCAATTTTTGCATTCTGTAACGCAACTGGCGCACGCTGAGCCCCAGTTGCCGCGCCGCCCGCCCGCGGTGATAGCGTTCCCGCTCCAGCGCCAGCACGATCATGTCGCGCTCGGCCCGGCACAGATACGCCGCCAATGGCAGGACGGCCACCTCGCCGCGCGCCGCCATGCCGGGCAGCGACAGTTGCCGCTCCAGTCCGGGCACCGCCGCTTCCAAGGGCACGGCGCCAGCTGCAGCGCGCATCGGGACCGCAGCCGGGACCGGAACGGCTGGCGGCAAGCCCAGGCCGTCGAGCGCGATCACGCCGCCGTCGGCAAAAGCCAGCGCCCGTTCCAGCAGGTTTTCCAGCTCGCGCACATTGCCTGGAAACGCATAATTGCCCAGTGCCGCCAGCACCGGCGGCGCCAGCCGCACGGTCTGCCTTGGCGCCAGGCGCGCCAGTATCGCCTCACATAATACCTGCAGATCGCCGAGCCGTTCCCGCAACGGCGGCACGGCCAGCTCGATCACATTGAGCCGGTAATACAGATCGCGGCGAAAGGTGCCGGCCGCCACGCCGCGCGCCAGGCCATGCTGGCTGGCGCACAGGATGCGCACATCGACGGCTTCGTCGGTGCTGCCGCCCAGCTTGCGCACGCGGCGCTCCTGCAGGGCGCGCAACAGCTTTACCTGCATGGCCAGCGGCAGGTCGTCGACTTCATCGAGCAGCAGGCTGCCGCCGTGCGCGGCCTGGAACAGGCCCTGCCGTTCATGCAGCGCGCCCGTATAGGCGCCCTGGCGGCAGCCAAAGAATTCCGCCTCCATCAGCGCTTCGGGTATCGCCCCGCAATTGACGGCGATAAACGGAAAAGGGGCGCGCGCGCCCTGCGCATGGATGGCGCGCGCCGCCAACTCCTTGCCGCTGCCCGACTCGCCGCGGATGGCCACCGGCGCGCCGCAGCAGGCGATGCGGCCGATCTGCGCGCGCAGCGCCTGCATGGCGGCCGAGTTGCCACTCAATTGCGGTGCCGGCGGCATGCCGATGGCGGCCACGGTACGCGGGCTGAGGCGGGACATGGACTGGCCTTTCTGCGATGGCGCTACGGGTCGCTTCCTGCAGATGCTACGCCAGACTGGCGGTGGGGGACGTTACGATACGGATGAGCAATGCGGGAGGCGGCGGCCTACCTGCCCGCCGGCCGACACTACAGGGTGGCGTGCGCGTGACTGCAGTAATCGTGGCCCTTGGCCTGCACGTTTTCGGAAGCCGGGTAGTACACGCCGCAATGGGCGCAGCACAGCATCAGCTCGGCATCGGGCAATTCCTGCGGCCGGCCGGGCGGTGCAAACGGATGCGGCGGCTGTTGCTGCTGCGCGCGGGCGCGCTGCTGCATGCCGCGGATCTTGCTGCGGATAGCGAACAGCACCAGGAACACCAGCGCCAGCCAGAATAAAACACGTGTCATGCGAATCCTCGGTGTAAAACCACTTCAAGTACAAAACGGCTGCCGACATAGGCCAGTAGCAAGGTAGCGAAACCGGCCAGTGTAAAGCTCAAGGCCGTCTTGCCGCGCCAGCCGCGGAAGCGGCGACCGGCCAGCAAGGCGGCGAATAACAGCCACGACAGCATGGTAAACACTGACTTGTGATCCCAGTTCAATGCCTTGCCAAACAATTGTTCGGAAAACACAATGCCCGACAGGACGGTCAGACTGAGCAGGATGAAGCCCAGGCCGATCATGCGAAACAGCAACTTTTCCATCGTCAGCAGGGCCGGCAGCTGGTCCAGCGCGCTGCCGATGAAACCGCGGCTTTCGCTGCGCGTATGCAGGCGCGATTCCTGCAACGCCATCAACACGGCGTGGAAGGCGGCGATCGTCAGGGTGCTGTAGGCAAGCACGGCCACGGCGATATGCCAGCCGAAGACGGCCGACTTGCCTTCCATGCTGACCTGGCTGCCGGGAAAGGCCCATGCCAGGCCGATGGCGATGACGGCGCTGGGCATGACCATCCGGCGCAGCCCATCGAGGCTGAAATTGCGGTTTTCTATCCAGTAGGCGCCCACCGATACCCACAGCGCGGCCGACAGCATGGCGGAAAAACCGAAGCGCAAGGTGCCTGGCGCCATCAGGTCGAACCACAGGGTGGCGCCGTGCGCCAGCCAGGCCACGCCCGTCAGGCCGGCAATCAGCCGGGCCCGGGACGAGGGAAGCACCGCGCACACCACATACCCCAGGGCGGCGATGAGAAAGAAATAAGTCTGCATAGTTTAAGTTTACACCATAGCCGGCAAGCGCGATTCAAGCGACAGTATGGGCTATGGGCACTACGCCGCCAGCCGACACCGCAAGCCTGCCATGATATCGCGCCTGAGGCGTGACGGGGTGGCGCACCCTCAAGAATTCAACAATCTTTCGCGCCGCTGCCCGCCGCCTGCCTCGCCGCCTGCCTATATATATTAGTGTGCCGCAAAAAAATGATGGCCCGCTTAAGCGGGCCATCGGGCACTGCCGGTATCCGGTTTACTTGACGTTCAGGCTCTTCTTCGCCTGTTCCAGCAAATCCGTCTTGACCCAGTCCTTGGCCACGGGCGGCTTCGCCATGCGTCCCACGCCCGTCTTCACCATCACATCGGTGGTCACCTGGATATGCTCGGGCGTGATGTCGTAGGAATACGGCGAATTGCTGATCGCATCGTCGAAGTCATCCTTCGTGATCTGGCCACGGAACACCACTTCGCGCACGTATTTTTCCGCCGTCGCCTTGTTGTCGATAAAGGTCTTCGTCGCTTCGACGAAGCAGCGCATGAACTTTTCCGCCACGGGACGGCGTTCCTTGTAAAACTTTTCCGTCATCACCATGGTGCGCACGGGCTCGCCGATCGGCGTGTCGTACGGTTTCAGGATTTCCGTGCCGAAACCTTTGTTGATCGCCTGCGACGATTGCGGTTCCGATTGCATCATGGCATCGATATTCTTGCCCATCAGCGCCTGGTTCAAGTCCGCGTAGGCAAGGAACACCAGCTGCACGTCCTTGCCCTTGGTTTCGGAATACGTCAGGCCCGCTTGCGCCAGTTCGGCCAGCAGCAGCACTTCCTGGATGCCGCCGCGCGTCACGCCCACGCGCTTGCCCTTCAATTCCTTGACGCTGGCGATCTTTTGCCCCGCTCCGCCCACCAGGCGCGCGCCGCCCTTGGCAAAGCCGGCCACCACATAGATGGGCGCGCCGCCCGCGCGGCCGGAAATGGCGGCTTCGGAGGCCGTCGCTCCCACGTCCAGCTCGCCCGCGATGATGGCCTGCATCACGTCGAGGCCCTTGGCGAAGATATGCTCTTCCACCTTGATGCCGCACTTGGGCGCGATTTCCTTGATGTACGACACGGCGCCGTAATGGGCAAATTTCAAGTTACCAAGACGCACGACTTCCTGCGCCTGGGCCTGGACCGCGCCCACGCTGAAAGCCAGCATGAGGGCGGCGGTGATACCGGCCTTCAAGGTTAATTTCTTACGCATCGGGTTCTCCTGTGGTGGTTGGTGTGTGCCCGCAAGGGCAAAACTACGCGAAACACGGCTTTTTTATTATGGGGAGATAGTACCGCGTGTTAGAGCCAGGGCAACATTTTTTTGCCGGCAGCCATGCTGCCGGCGTTGCCACAATAGCTACTGTCCGGCCAGCGCCACGACAGGATCGAGCCCGGACGCCTTGCGCGCCGGCATGAAGCCAAATACCAGCCCCGTCACCACGGCGCAGGCAAAGGCGCCGCCGATGGCGCTCAGCGAAAAGATCACCGGCACTTCCCACACCAGCAGCACGGCGGCAAAGCTCACGCCGACGACGATGCCGGCCACGCCGCCCACCACCGACACCAGCACGGCTTCCGTGAGGAACTGGCGCAGAATGTCGCGCCGGCGCGCGCCCGTCGCCATGCGGATGCCGATCTCGCGCGTGCGTTCGCGCACCGTCATCAGCATCACGTTCATGACGCCGATGCCGCCCACCACCAGCGAGACGGCGGCGATCAGGCTGAGCATCATGGTCATGTTGTCCTGCGTGCGCGCCTCGGCGGCGATCGAGGCGGCCGCGTTGCTGATGCCGTAGTCGCGGATGCGGTGGCGCTCGAACATGACGGCGTCGACGGCTTTTTCCGTCTCGGCGATGCGTTTCACGTCGTCGGCCGCCAGCACGATATACGTGGGCTCGCGCTGGCCGAAGACGCGGATGCCGGCCGTGGAAAACGGCAGCAGCAGCACGTCGTCCTCGTCCTTGTCGCCCGTCAGCGCGCCCTTCTCGCTCATCACGCCGATCACCTGGAACGGCACGTTGCCGATCAGGATATTCTGTCCGACGGGATTGGCGATGTCGGGCATCAGCTTGTGCGCCAGGCGCCAGCCCAGCACGGCGACGGTGGCCATCTCGCGCTCATCCTGCTGCGTGAAGAAGCCGCCATAGGCCAGCGGCCAGGTCTGGATCTGCGGCAGCGCCGCGCCCGTGCCGCGCACATACGTCTGCACGTCGAGGTTGCCATGGCGAATCACCTTGTTGCCGGTGACATTCGGCAGCACGTGGGAAATGCCGGGCACTTCCTCGAGCGCCTCGAGGTCGGCCAGCGTGATGCTGCGCCCGGGGATGCGCGAGCTTTCGCCGATCGACGACATATATAAGAGGTTCGAGCCGAAGGCGCCCAGCTGCGCCATCACTTGCTGGCGCGTGCCCAGGCCGATGGCCAGCATGACGATCACGGAAGCGACGCCGATGATGATGCCGAGCAAGGTCAGGCCCGTGCGGAAGCGGTTGATCCACATCACGCGCCAGGCGGCGCGCGCCGCGTCGAGCAGTTCCGTGCCCAGCGAGGCGCCCGTATCGTGCGCGGCGCGCGACATGTCCAGCGGCGGCAGGGCCGTCGCCGTGGCGGGAATGGCGATGGCGCCCGAGTCTTCGACGATCTCGCCGTCGCTGATCTCGATCACGCGGCGCGCCTGGGCCGCCACCTTGCGGTCATGCGTGATCAGGATGATGGTGTGGCCGGCGTCGGCCAGTTCGCCCAGCAGGGCCATGACTTCGGCGCCGCTGGTGCTGTCCAGCGCCCCCGTCGGCTCATCGGCGAGGATGATGCGCCCGCCATTCATCAGCGCGCGCGCGATCGACACGCGCTGCTGCTGCCCGCCCGACAACTGGTTCGGCCGGTGGTCGAGCCGCTCGCCCAGCCCCAGGCGCTTGAGCAGCGCCTCGGAGCGGGCATGGCGGGCGGCCGCCGGCATGCCCGCGTACAGGGCCGGCACCTCCACGTTCTCGCGCGCCGATTCGGTGGCGATCAAATGGTAGCCCTGGAAGACGAAGCCGAACGCTTCGCGCCGCAGCCACGCCAGTTCATCGGGATTCAGGCTGGCCACGTCCTGGCCGGCAAAGCGGTAGCTGCCGTCGCTGGGCCGGTCGAGACAGCCCAGCAGGTGCATCAGGGTCGACTTGCCGGAACCGGACGCCCCGACGATGGCGACGAATTCGCCGGCGCCGATCGACAGCGTGACGCCGCGCAGCACTTCCACGGCCGGCGCGCCGTCATGTCCGCCATAGCGCTTGCGGATGCCTTGCAGTTCAATCAACGGCGCCGACGGCGCCGGCTGTCCCGGTTGCCCCAGCGACGCGGCCTCGCTCATCGCACTCATAGCTGGAACCTGCTGGCGCCGCTGCCGGCCGGCTGCTCGCCCGTCACCAGCAATTCGCCTTCGCGCAAGCCTTGCAGCACTTCCGCATTGAGGCGGTTGCGCACGCCCACGGTGACGGCGCGCGTATCGACCTTGCCCTCGGCATCCATCACGCGGGCCGTGAACTGCCCCGGCTTCGCGCCTTCCTCGGTCGACGGTTTCAGGGCCGGCAGGGGCACGGCCAGCACATTTTTCGCCGCCGCCGTGACAAACACCACCTGCGCCGTCATTTGCGGCATCAATTCGCCATCGGCGTTATCCACGTCGAACAGCACGGTATACAGAATCACCTTGCTGGTCGACGGCGCCAGGGCCGTGCCGGCGGCAGAGCCACCGGGCACCGGCGGCGCCGGCAGCACCTGCCGCACCTTGCCGCTCCAGCGCCGCTGGTCGCCGCCCAGGGTGGTGAAATACACGGGCATGTCCGGACGCACGCGGCGCACGTCCGCCTCCGACACTTCCGTCCACACCGTCATGGCCGACAAATCGGCGATGCGCAGGATGTTCGGCGTCTGGTACGTCGCGTTCAGGGTTTGCCCTTCCTTCGCATCCAGGCCCACCACGCTGCCGGCCATCGGCGCGTAGATGCGCGTATAGCCGAGGCGCGCCTCGTCGGCCTTCAGGCTCGCCTGGGTCTGGTCGATCTGCGCCTTCAGGTGGTCGATCTTGGCGGCGGCCGAGGCCAGGGTGGCTTCGGCTGTTTCCAGGTCGGCCAGCGGCGTGGAATCGAACTTGGCCATCTGCTTCTGGCGCCCATGCTGCTGGCCCGCCAGGCGGTGCTGCGCCTGCTGGTCGGCCAGCTGCGCGCGCAATCCCGCCAGGGCGGCGCGGCCCGCGTCGACCGTGGCTTGCTGCACGCTGGGGTCGATCTCGGCCAGCAACTGGCCTTTTTCCACGGCGCTGCCGGGCTGCACGTGCAGGCGCGTGATCTGGCCCGACACCTGGGCGCCCACGTCGACATAGGTTTGCGGTTGCAGGGTACCGATGGCCGTGACGCTGGCCTCGATGTTGCCGCGCTTGACGGGGGCCGTGTCGAACACGGTTTTCGGGCCGCGCGTGGCCCACAGGGCGCCGGCGCCGAACAGCGCCAGCAAGACCGCGCCGCCGAGGATGCGCGCGCGGCGGGAAGACAGGCGGGCCGCCATCAGGAAGCCACTTTCAATACAGTTAAAACATCGAACGGTGTCGCCAGGCGTGAAAATTGCATCAGTCTATCCTTGAAAATGGCAGTCAACATTACTGCAGGAACGTCACAAGCCCTGCCAGCGCGGCGACGGCTGCCAGCAGGGAACTACGAAACAGTACTTTGGGTGCATACGGCAGTAGCAGGGCCACCAGCAGCGCGCCGGCCGACAGGAAGCCCAGCCAGGCGACCACGCCGACGGTGGCGCTCCAGCCAGCCACGCAGGGCCAGATGGCCAGCGCCAGCAGGATGGCGCCCGCCAGTTGCAGCGCACGCCGCACATTCGGCGCGGCGTCGCGCCCCCAGACCTGGCCGTGATGGCGGTCCATCGCCAGCGAGAGGCTGGCCATGCCCGCATACGACAGGCCCAGCGCGCAGAGTATGGTGTTGATCATGACTGTCCTTCCGTAGTGACTTGCAGGCTGGCCGATGGCGCCTGGCTTTCCTTGCCGGCGGCCTTCCTGGCCGCTTTTTCCTTGCGCTTGTGGACTTTCCACGCGCCCCAGGCGGCCAGCAGGCCGAACGCCATGCTGCACAGTTCCACGCCGGCGCTTTCCCAGTCGCCGCGCGCGATCTGCGCCACCAGGCTGTCGCCTGTCGTGAGCACATTCAGCACGGGCAGCAGCAGGCACAGGGCGGCCAGCAGGCACAGTTGTTCGATCCACGCGCGCTTTTCCGCGCGCAGGCAGGCATGCACGAGCATCACGAACCACACGCCGAAGAAGGCGCGCACTTCCCAGCCGGCGCGCTGCTCGATGCCGACGGGGATCAGGCGGTTGGCCCACAGGAAGCCCACGCAGGCGATGGCCAGGCCGGCGATCGCCGCCACGTTCAGGCATTCGATGACGCGGTACACGCGCTGCGTATAGGCGCCGAATTCGCCGCCGGAGCGCTGGCGGCGCTTGACCATGAACAGGATGGCGCCGGTGCCCATCATGGCCGTGCCGGCCAGGCCGCAGAAGAAGTACAGCCAGCGCATCGGCGTGCCGCCGAAGCCGACCATGTGCAGGTTCGACATGACGGTGCGCGTCAGGCCTGCGCCGCCCGTGTCCGACTTGCCCGGCAGGCGCAAGGCGGTCTGCTCGCCCGTGGCCAGCGCATAGCAGGCCCTGCCCGTGTTGGCGCTGAGGCGCGTGAGCAGTTCCGTGTCCTCATTCCAGCCGTACATGCACACGCGCATGGAGGCGTCGTTCGGGTTGTCCAGCACCACGGCGCGGATTTCCTGGCCGATGGCCTGCTCGGCGCGCTGCGCGAACGACTCCAGCGCGGGAATGGCCAGCGGCTGGCCCGACCGCTCGGGCTTGCCCGCATCGTTCCAGTCGGCCAGGAAGGCGCGCTTGCCGTTTTCCATGCCATATTGGGCCACCACGGGGGCAGGCACATAGTCGTCGCTGAAGAAGGCCAGGCCCGTATAGGCGATCATGAACTGGAACGGCAGGGTCAGCACGGCCACCGCGTTGTGCGCGTCGAGCCACGAGCGCTGCCCTTTCGCCGGACGGAAGGTGAAGAAATCCTTGAAGATGCGCTTGTGCGTGATGACGCCGCTGACCAGCGCCACCAGCATGATCATGGTGGTGATGCCGACGATCCAGACACCGATGCGGCCCGCGTGCAGCTCGTAGTGGAAATCGACGAAATGGTGGCCGCCGATGGTTTCGCGCTCGGTCGCCTCGCGCGCATGCTCGACGACAGCGCCCGTCAGCGGATCGAGATCCGCCGAACCATAGCCGCCGCTGGGCTGGAACCAGTAGGCGGACAGGCCATGGCCCGGACGCTGCACGGGCCAGATTTCCCACATGTCCGCCTTCGGATGCTCTTTCGCCATGAAGTCCAGGGCCAGCTCCAGACGGTGTCCGCGGTCCGTGACCTTCGGCAGCGGCGGATCGTTCGCGTGCGCCGCCTCTTCCAGCGCGTGTTCGGGCGTCATCCAGTGGCCGATCGGGTCGTCGAAGACGGCCAGGGTACCGGTCATGAAGATGGCGAACAGCAGCCAGGAAATCCACAGGCCGCTCCACGTATGCAGCCAGGCCATGGCCTGGCGCAAGCCGCCCTGCTGTGGCGTCTTCGCCACCTTGTCCACCTTGACGGCGTTCATGCGGCACCCCGCGACAACAGCATGCCGATGCCGCCGCACAGGATGGCCGGCAGCAGCATGCCGATCCAGGCGCGGCGCAGGTCCTGCACGGCAAAGACCCAGATCACGGCGCCGGTGTACACGATAAAAGCGCTCAGGGTGGCCGTCAGCACGGCTTCGGCGCGCGACAGCGGCAGCACGGCCGACAGCAGCACGGCCACGCCGGACGTGAGCGCGTAGCCGCCGAAAATGGCGGCCAGCACGCGCGAAAACAACATCATGTTGGCCGATTTCATCATCGCGGCGCTCCTTGTAGCATACGCTGGTTCACGCCATCGCGGGCGCGGGCCACATTCAACTGCACATCCATAAGCCATGCATCCTTCATCAAGATAGGTCATTCAAAGTTATTAAGTTACAGCTTGTAATTGAGCGTCAGCATCACGTTGCGCGGCGCGCCGGGCAGGTTGCCGAAGACATCGGAATAAATGCTCTGGTAATAATGCTTGTCGAGCGCATTGTTGACGTTCAGGCGCAGCTCGGCGCGGCTGTCGACCTGCCAGGCCGCGTTCAGACCCAGGATCGCGTAGCGGCCCTGGCGCAGGTGATAGCTGCCGTCGCTCGATTCCGTCGCGCCCTGCCCGTACACGGAGGCGCCGACGCGCCAGCCCTGCGCCGCGCCCGACAGGCGGTAGCTGGTGGCCAGCTTGAGCTGCTGGCGCGGATAGCGGCTGTTGAAATCCTTGCCGATATTGGCCGGATCGCTGTCGCGCGTAAATTGCGCCTTCACATAGGTATAGCCGGCCGACAGCTGCCAGTCGGGCGTCAGCGCACCCGCCACGTCCAGTTCCACGCCTTCGCTGCGCACTTCGCCCGACGCGCGCTGGCAATAGCCCCAGGTGCTGCCGGGGCAGGGATTGGGACCATTGAGGTCGTCCACGCCGCGATTCTGCTGGCGGATCTGGAACACGGCCGCGCTGGCATTGAGGGCGCCGCCGAAGTATTCGCCCTTCACGCCGGCTTCGTAGTTGGTGCCGCTGATCGGCTTCAATGGCTGCGCGTTGGCGTCCGTGGACGCCTGCGGCTGGAAGATCTCGGTCCAGCTGGCGTACACGGAGTGCTGCTTGTCGAGGTCATACACGACACCGGCGTACGGCGTGAATTCGCGCGCCACCGAGTAGCCGGCGTCGTCTTTGTACCAGCTCAGGCGACCGCCCAGCACCAGCGACAGCGGATCGGCCAGGCGCATGCGCGTGCCGGCATACACGCCGCTTTGCTCGGTGATGCTGGCCGTGCGCCACTGCGCGTAGTTGATGACGGGGCGCGGCACGCTGCCCGTGTCCCAGTTGAACGGGTCGATCACGGGCGCCGCCGCACCCCAGCTGTACGGCGCCCAGCCGCCATAGCTGTTTTTCGACGAGCGGCGGTGGCTGGCGCCGACCGTCAGCTCGTGCTGGCGGCCGAACAGGCTGTAACTGCCGCTGGCATACGCTTCGTAGCTGGTGTTGGCCAGCTCGGCGCGGTAGCTCTGCGAATTGAAGCGCAGGGTATCGCCGCGGCGGTTGATGCCGGAAAACGTCGTGTCGATCTCGGGCGTCTTGCGCGTGGCCGCCAGCCTGGCCTTCCAGCCGTTGCCGAAGCGGTGTTCCAGTTCGGCGAAGAGGGTCTTGTCCGTCTGGCGCCAGTCATCGAAGTCGGTGCCCAGGTAGGTGGAGCGGGGCAACTGCAGGAAGCTGCCGTCGGCGGCCGTCACCACGCCCGTCACAACGCCGTCGTTATCGGTCTTGCGGTAGTGCGCGCCCAGAGTCAACGTGGTATCGGGGCGCAGGTCGGCCTCGATGACGCCGTACAGCTGGTGATTATGGCCATGCAGCACGTCGACGTAGTCCTGCTTGTCCTGCACCGTCACGACGACGCGCCCGCGCAGCGTCTTCGCTTCGTTGAGCGCGTTGGCCGCGTCGGCTTCCAGGCGGTAGTTGCTCCAGCTGCCCACGCTGGCCGAGAACGACGCCTGCGGCGTGGCCGTCGGGCGCTTGCGCACCAGATTGATGGCGGCGCTGGGCGTACCGCTGCCCGTCGTCAGGCCCGTGGCGCCGCGCACCACCTCGATGCGGTCGTAGATGGCCAGGTCGTCATTGTCGCCATTGAAGGTGCCGTTCGCGCCCAGGCTGGTCGGCAAGCCATCGAACAGGATGTTCTCGACGGGAAAGCCGCGCGCGCTGAAGCTGCCCGAATCGCCCGTGAAGTTACCTTTTTGCATGACCAGCCCCGTGATCGACTGCACGGCGTCATCGAGGGTGGTGATGCCCAGGTCGTCGATCTGCTGGCGCGTCAGCACGCTGACCGACTGCGGCGTCTCGCGCAGCGACATGTTCAGCCTGGTTGCCGTATTGCTCACGCCCGTCGTGTAGGAGCCGCTGCCTTCCGTCGCCGCATCGCGTCCCGCCGTCACCGACACGCCGCCCATGGTCTGCTCGGGCGCGGCCTGCTGGGCCAAGGCCGGCAGGCTGGCGGCCAGGCACAGGGTCGCTGCCGCTTGCGCCAGCGGGCGCAGTGCGGAAAGACGCGGTGTCGAAATGGCAATTTGCAAAGCGTGCGGCATGAAAAATCCTGAAATGGCGTCATGAGACGGTGAACAATAGGCGCCCTACTCTGTAGGTGCCGCGAAAACGACAAACGGGCAGTCCGCTCGATAAATATTCTTTATGCCGCGGCTATGGCGCGGGTTCGACCGTCACCCAGTACGCCGTGCGGCTGCGCACCTGCACCGGCAGCGAGTTGGGCAGCATGTGCAGGATGCGCTGGGTGTCGGCCAGCGGGAACACGCCCGACAGGCGCAGCTGGGCGACTTCCGGCGCGCAATGGATCACGCCGGGGCGATAGCGGGCCAGCTCGGCCAGGAAATCGCCCAGGGTCACGTCATCGACGATCATCTGCCCGCGCAACCAGGCGTCCGCATACGCATCGACGGCATGCGGCGCGTCGGGTGCGTGACGGGAAAACGTCACGCCGCGCCCGGCCGCCAGCAGCAACGGTGCGCCGTCGCCGTCGCGCGGACGAATCTCGACGGCGCTTTCAAAGACATCGACCGTGCTGTAGCCATCCTGCTGGCGCACGGAAAAGCGCGTGCCCAGCGCGCGCACCAGGCCTTCGCGCGTGGCCACTTCCAGCGGCGCGTCGCTGCCGGCGCCCCGGCCGCTGACGACGAGGATTTCGCCGGCCAGCAGCTCGATCAGGCGGCGGCTGCCGTCGAAGCGCACATTCACGGCCGACTCCGTATTCAAGCTGAGCACGCTGCCATCGGCCAGCGCCACTTCGCGCCGCTCGCCCGTGGCCGTGCGGTAGTCGGCGCGCAGGGCGCGCACGCCATCCCAGGCGCCCGTCTGCGCGGCCAGCAAGCCGCCACCGGTCGCCACGCCCAGCCAGACGAGCAGCTGGCGCCGCTTGCCGCTGGCGGGCGGGCCGGCGCTGGCCAGCGCCTGCGCGGCCGCCGTGCGCTGCGCACTGTCGCGGTACACGCCTTGCAGGCGCTGCGCGACGGCCTCGATATGCTGCCAGGCCTGTTCATGTTCCGGCGCGGCGCGGCGCCAGCGCTGCCAGGCGGCCCGCTCCGCCTCGCCCACATCGCCCGACATCAGCAGCGTCAGCCATTCGGCCGCCTGCAGCTGCACGTCCTCGCTGATGGCCGCCGGGGCCGCCGCTTCGCCCGCCGTGCTCATGCCGGCAGGGAGAAAAACACCTGGCGGTTGGCGCGCGTCAGATACTGCTTCACCGAGCTGGCCGACACGTTCAGGCGCGCGGCGATCTCGGCATAGCTGAGGCCTTCCAGCTGCGCCAGCAGGAAAGCCGTGCGCACGGGAGCGGGCAAGCCGTCGAGGGCCGTGTCGATTTCCTGCAAGACTTCGAGCGCCAGCAGGCGCGCTTCCGGCGCGGGCGCCGCCTCGGGCGGCAAGCAGGCCAGCGCCTCCAGGTAGGCGTCTTCCAGCACCTGGCGGCGGTAGCGGTGCGCCACCAGGCGCCGCGCGATGGTGGCGAGAAAAGGGCGCGCCTCGCGGATTTGCGGCGCCATGCCGTTGGCAAGCACGCTGATGAAGGTGTCTTGCGCCAGGTCGGCCGCCTCGCCCGCATTGCCCAGCTTATGCCGCAGCCAGCCCTGCAGCCAGCCGTGATGGCTGCTGTAGAGCGCGTGCAGGTCTTGTTGCTGGGCAAAATCGGCGGCCGACATGGCACCCCTTTCCGGTATGGCGCGTGGCGCCCTCGAATGTAAATAAGAATTATTCTCATTTTAACCGCGATTTTAGCTTTCATGCAATCGCGGCATTGGCAGAAATACCAACTAATTCAAAAGCCGGCCAACCGCCAGGCTGTGCAGCAATGGCGCGCCAGGGCCACGCGATGGGGTAAAATGGCGCCCATCGTCCGGCTTGCGCCGCCCACTCCCAAGCTTTTCATTGCAGGTTCATCATGCTAGATAATCTCACCCAACGGCTTGCCAAAGTCGTCAAGACCATGCGCGGCGAGGCGCGCCTGACCGAAGCGAATACCGCCGACATGCTGCGCGAAGTGCGCCTGGCGCTGCTCGAAGCCGACGTCGCCCTGCCCGCCGTGCGCGAATTCATCGCCAAAGTCAAAGAAAAAGCCATGGGCGAGGATGTCATTTCCTCGCTGACGCCAGGCCAGGCCCTCGTGGGCGTGGTGCAGCGCGAACTGGCAGCCCTGATGGGCGCCGACCTGGGCCCGGAAGCGTCGCAGATCAGCTTTGCCCAGCAGCCGCCCGCCATCATCCTGATGGCCGGTCTGCAGGGTGTGGGCAAGACCACCACCGTCGGCAAGCTGGCGAAATACCTGAAGGAAGAAAAGAAAAAGAAAGTGCTGACCGTCTCGGCCGACGTGTATCGCCCTGCCGCGATCGCCCAGCTGCAATCGGTCACCGCCCAGGTGGGCGCCGACTTCTTCCCGTCGACCAGCACGGACAAGCCGGTCGATATCGCGCTGGCCGCGCTGGACTGGGCGAAAAAGCATTACCACGACGTGCTGATCATCGATACGGCGGGCCGTCTCGGTATCGACGAAGAGATGATGCGCGAAATCGCCGCCGTCCACGGCGCCGTGAAGCCGATCGAGACCCTGTTTGTCGTCGACGCCATGCTGGGCCAGGACGCCATCAACACGGCCAAGGCCTTCAACGATGCGCTGCCGCTGACCGGCATCGTGCTGACCAAGCTCGATGGCGATGCGCGCGGTGGCGCGGCCCTGTCGGTGCGCCACATCACGGGCAAGCCGATCAAGTTTGCCGGTGTCTCGGAAAAACTCGACGGCCTGGAAGCGTTCGACCCGACCCGCATGGCCAACCGCATCCTCGGCATGGGCGACATCCTCGCGCTGGTGGAAGAGGCGCGCAAGGGCGTCGACAGCAAGGCGGCGGCGGACCTGGCGCAAAAGATCAAGGTAGGTGGCAAGTTCGACATGAACGACTTCAAGGCGCAGCTGGGCCAGATGAAGAAAATGGGCGGCATGGCCAACCTGATGGACAAGCTGCCGGCCCAGTTCCAGCAGGCGGCCGGCGGCAAGAACATGGACCAGGCCGACAAACAGGTGCGCCGCATGTGCGGCATCATCGATTCGATGACGCCGCAGGAGCGCGCCAAGCCTGAATTGATCAAGGCCACGCGCAAGCGCCGCATCGCCGCCGGCGCCGGCGTGCAGGTGCAGGAAGTGAACCGCATGCTGACGCAATTCGAGCAAATGCAGACGATGATGAAAAAATTGTCGGGCGGCGGCATGATGAAGATGATGCGCTCCATGAAGGGCATGATGCCTGGGATGAGATAAGGCTTCAAAATCCGCTGCGCGGTGGTCTTTGCGGCCGGCGATGCTCACCGTACTTCAGTACGGTTGCGCTTCTCGGCCACAAATACCATCCGCTCGCTGTGATTTTGAAGGCCTTCATTAAGCCGCGTGTGCAAACGCGACAGGCTAAAAACATCGTTCTAAATAATGCCGGATTGCATTTTCATGTGTCCGGCATCACTCTTCCCTCCCTCCGCAGTCCCCCTCCCCGCATAGCCAGCAACCATGCCATTTACGGGCAAAAACGCCGTTCCACGCCCCCAAGCGGTGCGCCCGGGCGACAGGCGCGTCATTTCCCTGCTTTTTCCTCGTGAAAACGTGAAAAACACTTGCATACTAGGTAAATCCACACCAATATTAGCCGTGCGATTAATTGCGCAATTTCCCATGTGTTTGTTAAGGAGGCTCGAAGATGGCAACAGCCAAAAAAACCCCAGTAGCAGCGCCAGCCAAAGCAGCAGCAGCCAAGCCTGCAGCCGCCAAGAAAGCAGCACCCGCAGCCAAGGCAGCAGCTAAACCAGCAGCGGCGAAGAAAGCGGCAGCACCGGCAACACCACGCAAGCCAAACGCAGCATTCATGAAAGCAATGACGCCATCGAAAGAACTGGCCGCCGTTGTTGGCGCAGCACCACTGCCGCGCACGGAAGTGACCAAAAAGGTATGGGATTACATCAAAAAACTCGATCTGCAAGATCCGGCCAACCGCCGCATGATCAATGCGGACGACAAGCTGAAAGCCGTTTTCGGCGGCAAAGCCCAAGTCTCCATGTTTGAAATGACGAAACTGATCTCCGATCATTTGAAATGATCAGATACGCGCCGGCTGCGTCAGCCGTGCGAGTGCCCCGCCGCTGAATCAGCGAGCGGGGCATTTTTTTTGACTTGCGTTCAGGCGGCAGGCTTGAATTCCCACAATTTCCACGCGGCCAGCACGGCATTCGGGTACTCGGCGCGTCCCCGGCTGCCGTTGTAGCGGCCCAGGGCCAGGTACAGGTCGCCCTTTTCCATGTCCAGGTACATGCGCAAAATCGCGCAGCCATAGCGCAGATTCGTCTGCATGTGGAACAGCTTGCTGCGGTCGCTGTCGCCGATGACGCCCGTCCAGAACGGCATCACCTGCATGTAGCCGCGCGCGCCGGCCAGCGAGACGGCATATTTGCGGTAGGCCGACTCGACCTGGATCAGGCCCAGCACCAGGGCCGGTTCCAGGCCGGCGCGGCGCGCTTCATACCATACTGTTTCCAGGAATTCCGTGCGCAACTGCGCGTCCGGCAGCTTGCGCTGCAGGCGTTGCGACATCTGCGCCAGCCATTGCTGGTAGCGCTGCAACTCGGCGGGGGTGGAAAATTTGGGTTGCGGCGGGCGTTCGTCGCGGATCGCATGCGACAGCGCCAGGCGGACGGAGTCGGCCAGCGCCTCTTCCTTCTGGTTGCCGGCCTGCGCCGGGAAAGCGCAGGCCAGGCAGGCGGCCAGCGCGAGGGCGCCGGCCACTTGACTTACGGATAGACGCTTCACTGCGCCATTTTGCCCTGGATGAAGGCAACGATCTCGTCCGGTGCCACGCCGGTCGCTTCCGCGTCGCGGCGGCCCTGGTATTCCAGCTTGCCTTCTTTCAAGCCCCGCTCGCCGATGACGATGCGGTGCGGCACGCCAATCAGTTCCCAGTCGGCAAACATGGCGCCTGGGCGCAAGCCGCGGTCATCGACGATGACATCGACGCCGGCGCCTTGCAGGGCCGCGTACAGCTTCTCCGTCTCTTCCTTGACCAGTTCGCTGCGGTCCATGCCCATCGGGCACAGCACGACCTCGAATGGCGCGATCGACGCAGGCCAGATGATGCCCTTGTCGTCGAAGTTCTGTTCGATGGCGGCGCCCAGGATGCGCGTCACGCCGATGCCGTAGCAACCCATCTGCAGCGGCGCCGGTTTGCCGTTCTCGTCGAGGAAGGTGGCTTTCATGCTTTCCGAGTACGCCGTCCCCAGCTGGAACACGTGACCCACTTCGATGCCGCGCTCGATGGCCAGCAGGCCCTGGCCGTCCGGCGACGCGTCGCCGGCGACGACATTGCGCAAATCGGCCACGATGGCAGGCTCGGCCATGTCGCGGCCCCAGTTGGCGCCCGTGTAGTGGAAACCGGCCTCATTCGCGCCGCAGACGAAATCGCCCATATGGGCAACCGTGCGGTCCGCCACCACGGTGACCGGTGCCTTGGTGCCGATCGGGCCCAGGTAGCCGGGAATCGTGCCGTAGACTTCCAGGATTTCTGCTTCCGTCGAGAAACGGTGGCCGGCCAGGCCGGCAACCTTGCCTACCTTGATCTCGTTCAACTCATGGTCGCCGCGCAGCAGCAGCATGAAGAACTGTTTCGTGACTTTCTCGTCCTTGCCCGTCGTTTCCACCGTCAGGGCGATGGTTTTCACGGTCTGCGACAGATCCAGGCCCAGCAGGGTGGCCACGGTTTCGCACTTGACGGTGTCCGGCGTGGCCGTCTTGGTCAAGGCCTGGGTAGCGGCGGCGCGCTCGCCAGCCGGCGGCAGCGCTTCGGCCGCTTCCATGTTGGCGGCGTAGTCGGACGTCGGGCAGTACACGAGCGCGTCCTCGCCCGTGTGGGCGATGACGTGGAATTCATGCGAACCGGAACCACCGATGGCGCCGTTGTCGGCTGCCACGGCGCGGAATTGCAGGCCGAAACGGGTGAAGATACTGGTGTAGGCATCAAACATGACCTTGTACGACGCTTGCATGCCGGCCAGGTCGCGGTCGAACGAGTACGCGTCCTTCATGGTGAATTCGCGGCCGCGCATCAGGCCGAAGCGTGGGCGGCGCTCGTCGCGGAACTTGGTCTGGATATGGTAAAAATTCAACGGCAGCTGGCGATAGGACTTGATTTCCGTGCGCACGACGTCCGTGATGACCTCTTCCGATGTCGGCTGGATCGCGTATTCGCGGCCATGGCGGTCTTTCACGCGCATCAGTTCATCGCCCATCTTGGTCCAGCGGCCCGTCTCCTGCCACAGTTCGGCAGGCTGCACGAGCGGCATCAGCAGTTCGATGCCGGCGGCCTTGTTCATCTCGTCACGGATGATGGCTTCCACCTTGCGGATCACGCGCAAGCCCATCGGCATGTAGGTATAGATGCCGGAACCGAGGCGTTTGATCATGCCTGCACGCATCATCAATTGGTGGCTGACGATTTCCGCGTCAGAAGGTGCATCTTTAAGTGTGGAAATAAAAAAACGGGAGGCGCGCATAACGGTGAATTCTTTTTAAAAAGAGAGGGTTATAATCAACCTAATTTTAAAGGATTAGCTGGCTGATGCGTCCATACTTTACACAAATGCGCTCAATTGGTGCGATTCCGGCTCTTTTCGCACCCCGAAAAGGCAACCGGCTTGCGGAGTTGTGGGCAAAAATGTAAAAAAAGACGCGCTGTCGCAGAAAGTTTGAGGTGCATTATGCTCGACCGTGAAGGGTTTCGGCCCAACGTCGGCATCATCCTGCTAAACGCCCAGAACGAGGTGTGGTGGGGCAAGCGGGTGCGCGAGCACTCATGGCAGTTTCCGCAAGGCGGTATCAAATATGGCGAAACTCCGGAACAAGCCATGTTTCGCGAACTTGAAGAGGAAATCGGACTCAGACAGGAACACGTCAAAATTGTCGGCCGCACCCGCGACTGGCTGCGCTATGAAGTGCCAGACCACTTCATCAAGCGCGAGATTCGCGGCCACTACCGTGGCCAGAAGCAGATTTGGTTTCTGCTGAGAATGTGCGCGCGCGACAACGACGTCAATCTGCGCCTGACCGACCATCCCGAGTTCGACGCCTGGCGCTGGCATGAGTACTGGGTCCCGCTCGATGTCGTGATTGAATTTAAACGCGATGTGTACCAGCGCGCCTTGCAGGAGCTGTCCCGCTTCCTGACCTGGCCCGTGCATGGCAACGCGCAGCAAGCGCACCGCCATACCTCGCGCTACCTGCGCCAGCCGCATGCGCCGCGGGCGCAGGACGGTGCCGCGCTGGCCAAGCCTTGCGACGGCGCTGCCGCCGAAGGGCGCACGCCCGAGCTGATTTTGCCGGGCAAGGAGTAGCCGGCCAGACATGAACGCACGCTCCCACGCAAAAGGGGCAGCCTGACCAGGCTGCCCCTTTTTTTCATTCCGGCAGGAAACCTCCCTGCCGGTCAGGCTCACTTAATTTGCCGCCGGCGCTGCCGCTGGCACGTCGAGCGTGATGGCTTTCAAGCCCAGGATCGCGCTGCTGTGCTGGCGGATCTTGTTGGCCAGGGCCGGGTCGTTGTTCAGCTTTTGACCATACGACGGCACCATTTCCACCATCTTCGCCTGCCATTCCGGCGTCGCCAGGCGCGCTTTGAACGCCGTCTGCAGCACCTTGATCATGATCGGCGGCGCGGTGGAGGCGCCAGGCGAGGCGCCCAGCAGGGCAACGATGCTGCCATCGGCGGCGCCGACGACTTCCGTGCCGAACTGCAGCAAGCCGCCTTTAACCGGATCATCCTTGACGATCTGCACGCGCTGGCCCGCGTTTTGCAGGGTCCAGTCTTCCATCTTGGCATTCGGCAAGTATTCGCGCAGGGTCTTCAAACGGTCTTCCGGCGTATTCATCACTTGTTCGACCAGGTATTTGGTCAGCGGAATATTGTCGTAGCCGGCTTGCAGCATGGGCTTGATGTTGCCGCTGCCGATAGAGGCGGGCAAGTCGATCCACGAACCGTTTTTCAGGAACTTGGTCGAGAAGGTGGCGAACGGGCCAAACAGCAAGGCTTTCTTGCCGTCGATGATGCGCGTGTCCAGATGCGGCACGGACATCGGCGGCGAACCGACGGACGCCTTGCCATACACCTTGGCCGCATGCGCCGCCACGAGATCCGGATTCGTGGTGACCAGCCATTGGCCGCCCACCGGCACGCCGCCGTAGCCCCTGGCTTCAGGAATGCCCGATTTTTCCAGCAGCGGCAGCGAACCGCCGCCCGCGCCGATGAAGACGAACTTGGCGCGCACGGTCTTTTCCGTGTCGTCGGCCAGGTTTTTCACCGTCACGTTCCACACGCCGTCGGCGCCGCGCTTGATGTCCTGCACCTGATGGCGCAGATGCAGTGCCATGCCATGGCTGTCCGTCAGGTAGCTCACCAGACCGCGCGTGAGGGTGCCGAAATTGACGTCGGTACCGATCTCCATCCGCGTTGCGGCCACTTTCTGGCCCTTGTCGCGGCCTTGCATGACCAGCGGCGCCCATTGCGCGATCTGCGCCGGGTCTTCCGAGTACAGCATGCCCTTGAACAGGTTTTGCTTTTGCATCGCTTCATAGCGCTTGTGCAGGAAAGCGATATTCGCATCGCCCCACACAAAGCTCATGTGCGGCACGTTGTTGATGAAGGTCTGCGGCGCGCCCAGGTGCTTCTTTTCCACCTGGTAAGCCCAGAACTGCTTGGAAATCTCGAATTGCTCGTTGATATCGACGGCTTTCTTGGTTTCGATGCTGCCGTCGGCCGCTTCCGGCGTGTAGTTCAGCTCGGCAAACGCCGAGTGGCCCGTGCCCGCGTTATTCATCGCGTCCGAGCTTTCGGCCGCCACGGAACCGAGGCGCTCGTACATTTCCATCGTCAGCGACGGGTCGAGTTCCTTGAGCATGCTGCCCAGGGTGGCGCTCATGGTGCCGGCGCCGACCAGCAGCACGTCGACCGGTTTTTCCGACGAAGCCGGCGGGGTCTTGTCACATGCCGCCAGGATCAGGCACGACATTAAAAGTAATAGCGATTTACGCATACGTAACTCCGTTCATGAATAGGATGATTCTTGTGCGCCACCGCGGCGGCACCAGCGCGACCGCAAGCGATCGATCGAGGATCGAACGAAAAACAGCCCGCCATCCGGAACGCCGAGGCAGCCGGAGAGGCGGAGGTCGATGGTGTCAGGCATGCTGCCGCGCTACGGGATAGTCCCAAAGCAAGATTTGGTGGCAAAGGTGCGGGCAATGGAACGGCACGGCCGTCGTTGCCGGCTGAAAAAGCGGCAATACAATCGCCGTCGTGTCCAGTGCAAATATCAAGAACGGCGATTTTATCACCGTTATTTGGCGCTGCCGGGGCGCGGCGCTAGTGGATAATACTTACTGCCAGGTATTAATTTGCGGTGACTATCGGCTCATGAACGCGGTCGCGAGGCGTAAAAAAGGGCATCCGCGATGCCCTTGGAAATTACGCTGGAGTAGTCATTCAGACAATGCGGCACGCTTCCTCGAAGGACAGGCGCGGCGCGCGGGGACGCACGCGGTCGGGATCGCCATAGCCGAGGCTGCAGACGAAATTGGCCTTGACGGTGGTGTCGGCGAAGAAGGCGGCGTCGAGTTTTTCGGTGTCGAAGCCGGACATGGGGCCGCAATCGAGGCCCAGGGCGCGCGCGGCCAGGATCAGGTAACCGCCTTGCAGCGAAGAATTGCGGAACGCCGTCGCATCGGACAGCGCCTGGTTGCCCGTGAACCAGGCGCGCGCGTCGACGTGGGGCGACAGCTTGGGCAGCTGTTCATAAAACGCCATGTCCATGCCGATGATGGCCGTCACGGGCGCCTGCGCCACTTTGGCCGCGTTGCCGGCCGACATGCACTCGACCAGGGTCGCCTTCGCTTCAGGCGACTTGACGAAGACCACGCGAATCGGCGAGCCATTGGCCGCAGTGGGCGCCCACTTCAAGGTGTCGTACAGCTGCTTGAGCAGCGCATCGCTGATGGGACGGTCTTGCCAGCCATTATGCGTGCGGGCGGCGTAGAACAGGGTATCGAGGGCGGCGTCATTCAACATCGGGCATTCTCCAGGTGGTCGGTGGAAGGGCAAAAACAGCTGGCACAGCGTACACAATTTACGTACGCGGTACAATGCCGGCTGCCCTTAGCCACAGTTATCCAGCCATGTTCAACCCCTCTTCCGACGATGTGCGCCGTTTCTTTTGCGACACCCTGCGCAAGCACCGCGCCCACGACATCCTCACGCCCATGGAAGCGATCGCGCTCGACTGGATCCTCGAGCATCCCGAATATGAAAACGAGCTGAGCGACGTTGAAGCGGCGCTGGCGCGCGACTATTCCGTCGAGGGCGGGCAGGCCAATCCCTTCCTGCACCTGTCCATGCACCTGTCGATCACGGAACAGGTGCAGGTCGACCAGCCGCGCGGCATCCGCCCGGCCGTGCAGCAGCTGACGCAGCGCCTCGATTCGGCCCATGCAGCCCAGCACGAAGTGATGGAGTGCCTGGGCCAGATGATCTGGGCGTCGCAGCGTTCGGGCTTGCCACCGGACACGGACGCCTATATCGACTGCGTGCGCCGCCGCTAGGCAACGCTATTTCATGGCGGCCGCGCCGCCCCCTGCCTGCGGCTGCAGTACGGGTGCTTTCGGCGCCTTGCCCAGCAATCCCAGCACCACCTGCAGCGCCATGGCGATGGCGCCCACGATGAAGACCACGTCGCCAAAGGTGCGCACCCAGCGCAGCGTCTGCAGCAGCGGCTGCTGCATGAATGCCTCGCTGCGCGCATACCAGAGGCCTTCCGTCACGCTGGCGTGGAACTGGATAATGCCAATTGGCAACAAGCTGGTAAAGATCATCAGCGCCAGGCCCCCGTTCAAGCCCCAGAACGCCGTCTTCATCAGCGCCGGGCTGAACTGGCAGTGCGGCCGCAGATAGCGCAGCACGAGCAAGGTAAAGCCCAGCGCCAGGAAGCCGTACACGCCAAACAGTGCCGCATGCGCATGCACGGGAGTCGTGTTCAAGCCCTGGATGTAATACAGCGCCACGGGCGGGTTGATCATGAAGCCCAGCACGCCCGCGCCCAGCATGTTCCAGAAGGCGACGGCGACAAAGCACATCAGCGGCCAGCGCAGGTTTTCCATCCACGGCGCGCGTTCCTTCAGCCGCCAGTTTTCCCACGCTTCGTGGCCCAGCACGATCAGCGGCACCACTTCCAGCGCGCTGAAGCTGGCGCCGATGGCCATCACGGGCGTGGTCGTGCCGGCAAAATACAGGTGGTGGAAAGTGCCCGGTATGCCGCCCAGCATGAACAGCGACGCCGACGCCAGGCTGGCCGTGGTGGCCATGCGCGCCGACACCAGGCCCAGGGTCGCGAAGATGAAGGCCAGCGCCGTGGTGGCGAAGACTTCGAAGAAACCCTCCACCCACAGGTGCACCACCCACCAGCGCCAGTACTCCATCACCGATAAATGCGTGCGCTCGCCGTAGAACAGGCCGGCGCCGTAAAACAGGCCGATGGCGCCCACGGAAGCCGTCAGCAGCGCCAGTAGGTTCTTGTCGCCGCCCTTCTGGCGCAGGGCCGGCACGACGCCGCGCAGCATCAGTAACAGCCACAGCAGGATGCCCACATACTTGCCGATCTGCCACAAACGACCCAGGTCCACGTATTCGTAGCCCTGGTGGCCGAGCCAGAAATTCCACTCGGGCGGCATCACTTGCGCAATCGCCAGGTAATTGCCGATGAAGGAGCCGACGACGACGACGACCAGCGCCCAGAACAGCACGTCGACGCCGAGGCGCTGCCACTTCGGATCCTGGCCGCCATTGATCAGCGGCGCGAGGAACAGGCCGGCGGCCAGGAAGCCCGTGGCGATCCAGAACAGCGCGGCCTGGATATGCCAGGTGCGCGTGAGCGCATACGGGAACCAGCGCGACACGTCGACGCCATAGAATTGCTGCCCTTCCACCGTATAGTGCGCGGTAAAGCCGCCGATGAAGACCTGGAAGATGAACAGGGCGACGACGAGGAACAGGTATTTGCCCAGTCCCCGCTGCGAAGGCGTGAGGGCGAAAGTGGTCAGCGGATCGCGCGGACCGGCCGCCGGCAGCGCTTCGTCATGGTCGCGCAGGAAGGCCCAGCCCCAGACGAGGAAGCCGACGCCGGCCAGCAGTACCACCACGCTGGCGACCGACCAGACGAGGTTCTCGCCGCTGGGCTGGTTGCCGATCAGCGGTTCGTGCGGCCAGTTGTTCGTGTACGTGACCTTCTGGCCCGGACGCTCGGTGGCGGCGGCCCAGGCCGTCCAGAAGAAGAACTGCGTCATCTGCGCGCGCCGTTCGGCGCTGGGCAAGGTGTTTTCCTTCATGGCGAAATGCTCGCGGCTCTTTTGCAGGTCCGGCGCGTCGGAAAACAGCTGGTCGTAGTAGTGCGCCGTGCGGGCAAGCGCCTGCACGCGGCGCGGCGACAGGCGCAGCACCTGCGCATCGTCGACCCGGTTGCCGCGGTACTCGAGCTTCAGCGCTTCGCGCAGGGCCGCCTGCGCGGGGCCGTCCAGCAGCGCGTAAGCCTTGCCGTGCTGCTCTTGCGCCGCCAGCTCCAGCCAGGCCGTCAGTTCGCGGTGCAGCCAGTCGGCCGTCCAGTCGGGCGCCTGGTAGGCGCCGTGGCCCCAGATGGAGCCCAGCTGCATGCCGCCCACGGATTGCCAGGCCGTCTGGCCATCGAGGATGCCTTCGCGGTCGAACAGCTGCCGGCCATCCTGCGCCAGCACTTGCGCGGGAATCGGCGGCGCCTGTCGGTAGACTTCGACGCCATAATAACCAAGCAGCGAAAAGGTCACGATCAGCACGCCGATCAGGGTGAACCAGAGTTTTTTATAGGGACCCATGCGGTCTTTCCTTTGTCAGTGCACCACGGCCGGCGCGAAGCGCTCGAACAGGATGTTGTTTTCGGTATGGATGTGCGCCATCAGGTCCTCGCGGAAGGTGCGCAGCCCCGTGTACAGCGCGCGCCAGGTGGTGCAGGCGCCGGCCGGCGCGCTGATATCGTTCGTCATCGCCTCCATCGCGCGCAAGGCCACGCCATGGTCGTCGTGCTCCATGCGCATCACGTTGATCGGTGCGCCGGCCCGCGGACCCTGGCCGCGCACGATCATGGGGAACAGCACGTCCTCCTCCTTGCGCATATGGCTTTCCAGCTCCTGCGCCATGGTCGACAGGTGTTCCGCCAGCCCATGCGGACAGTCGGCGCGCTCGCCATGCACCTGCTCGACCTTGCGCGCCAGGCGTATCAGTTCGGGCAGCTGCTCGCGGTGCACGGCGTGGTAGTGCGCCAGGATGTGCTGCACCAGCTCCGTGGCCGTAGCCTCCTGCCAGTCACGCTCGCCGCTGGCGTCCGTCCGCCCTTGCAGCAGCCGCAGCTCCTCGACGATGGGGGTGACGTCCACGCCGGCCGCCTCGGCCGCCGCGCGCAGGGTCTTGTTGCCGCCGCAGCAAAAGTCCAGGCGGTGCGCATCGAACAGGCGCGTGGCGCCAGGGATGCGGCGGGCCAGCTGGCCCAGGGATAACTCGATCATGTCCATAATGGTTCCTTGAGGATGAATAGGGTTTATTGGCGGGCGCCCGCGTGGTAGACACCGGGCACGGGCTCGCCCGTGACTTCCAGCACGCCGACGGCGCCCTTGCCGGCGCGCGACAGGGCATGGTCGACCAGCAGGTAGCTGCCCGGGTGCTGCACCTTGAGTTCGACGATGGTCGCGCCGCCGGGGGCCACCAAGGTGGTTTGCACGTCGTGTTTCGGGCTGCTGATCGAGCCTTCGCTGTACACCTTGTCGAAGATTTCGCCGATGATGTGGAACGATGAAATCTTGTTCGGGCCACCGACGCCGAAGTAGATGCGCACCGTCTCGCCGACTGTCGCCTGCAATTTGTGCGTCTTGCTCAGGGCGCCCACTTCTCCGTTGAAGACGTAGTAGTCGGGCAGCTCGTTGGCCATCTTTTCCAGGTTCGGTTCCTGGTGCACGGGCGCGCCGTGCGGACGGCCCGTGTACATCTCGCCCTGCATCACGTAATACTCGCGGTCCACCTTCGACAGGCCGCCTTCCGGTTCGACGAGGATCATGCCGTACATGCCTGCCGCGATATGCTGCGGCACCAGCGGCGTGGCGCAGTGGTACACATACAGGCCGGGATTGAGCGCCTTGAAGGTGACGGTTTTTTCCTGCCCCGGCGCCACCTGCGTGTGCTGGCCGCCGCCATGGCCGCCCGTCACCGCATGCAGGTCGATCGAGTGGATCATCTTGCTGTCCTTCGCATTGAACAGGGTCAGCTCCACCGTGTCGCCCACCTTCGCGCGCAGCATGGGACCGGGCACCTGGCGGTTGAAGGTCCAGTAGGTAAAGCTGGTGCCGTCATCGAGCTTGCCCGGCAGTTCCACCGTCTCCATGCGGTATTTCAGGGTCTGCGGCGCGCGCGCGCCGATGGCGGCGGGCACCGAGGCGGGGTTGGCCGCCACGCTGATGGCGGATGGATCGGGTCCGCGCATCGGCGATGGCGCCGGCGTGTACAGGGCCAGCGCGGCGGCCTGGCCCGATTCGCTGGCGGCGCCCACGCCAGCCGCCTTCGGTGCTCCGGCTTCTGCCAGCGAGGCGCCGCTCACTTCCAGCTTGCCTTCCATGCCGATCTGCCGGTGGCCGGGAATCGAGCAGTAATACGTAAACGTGCCGGCGCGCGTGACCTTGAAGCGCACGCTGGTCTTGCCCGTATTGGCGCTGAATTTGGCGGACGCCACGTTCAGCTCGGGTATCAGCAAATCATGTTCGGCGCCCTCGCCGCTTTTCAGCACGAGTTCGACCGTGTCGCCCACGTTTGCCGCCAGCACGGGATTGACCTGGCCCTTGGCGTCGATGAACACCATCTTGCCATCGACGATATTGGTCTGCAGTTCATAACGCTTGAGCGTCGCGGCGGCGGGTTTGGCGGCAGTGGCGGCGGCGCTGGCAGGCAGGCTGGCCTGCGCCTGTACGGACTGGGGCAGCGCCAGGACACAGATGGCGGCGGCGATGGCGCCGAGGGAGGGAGTGGTTTTCATCAAGCTTTCCTTGGTCTTGTCTGCCGGTTCGGCACTCTTACCTAGGCAAACCGTGTGCCAGGAAAAACTTGTTTTAAATCAACGATTTGAAAATTGCAGGGTCGTTATGACCCTGCCTGGGCAGGGTCCGTTGTACCCTCCATGGTCATGATGACCACCTCCGCCATGCACCTTCTGCTACTCACCGACCTGGTCGCCGACCTGCCCGTGGCCGTGCGCCTGCAACGGCTGGTGGGCAGCCTGCGCGCGCACTTCGGCTGCGAGGCCGTGGCCTTGCTCAAGCTCGATGGCGAGCACCTGCGGCCCGTGGCCATGGCCGGCCTGGCCAGCGATGCGCTGGGACGCCGTTTCGCCGTCACGGACCATCCGCGCCTGGCCGCCATCCTGCAGCGGCGCGGCGTGCTGTGCTTCCATCACGACAGTGCCCTGCCCGATCCGTACGACGGCCTGATCGCCGAGCGGGCCGGCGAGCCGCTGCCCGTGCACGATTGCATGGGCATGGCGCTCGACCTGGAAGGCGAACGCTGGGGCGTGATCACGCTCGACGCCCTGCAGGTGGGCGCCTTCGATGTCCGCGCGCAGCGCGAGCTGGGCGAACTGGCGTGCGCCATCGAGGCGGCCGTGCGCGTCACCCGCCTGGAGGCCGAAATACGCGGCCTGCGCCTGTCGGGCGGCGCCATGCAGGCCAATGCGCAGGCGCCGCGCGAGGAACACGATTTCGTCGGCCAGAGCGGCGCCATCACGCAATTGCTGCACGAACTGCAGGTGGTGGCCGATTCGGAACTGCCCGTGCTGCTGCTGGGGGAAACGGGGGTGGGCAAGGAACTGTGCGCGCACCGGCTGCACCGGCTGTCGCGCCGCGCCGGCAAGCCCTTGATCCATGTCAATTGCGCGGCCCTGCCCGAGTCCCTGGCCGAAAGCGAACTGTTCGGCCATGTGCGCGGCGCGTTTTCCGGCGCTGTCAGCGACCGGCCCGGCCGTTTCGAGGCGGCCGAAGGGGGCACCCTGTTCCTCGATGAAGTGGGGGAATTGCCGCTGTCCATCCAGGCCAAGCTGCTGCGCACCTTGCAAAATGGGGAAATCCAGCGCCTGGGCGCGGACCGGCCGCGCCGGGTCAACGTGCGCGTGATCGCCGCCACCAACCGCAGTCTGCGCGAGCATGTGCGCGACGGCACGTTCCGGGCCGACCTGTACCACCGTTTATCCGTGTATCCCGTGCCGATTCCGCCGCTACGCGAGCGGGGCAATGACGTGCTGCTGCTGGCGGGCGGTTTCCTGGAACTCAACCGTGCACGCCTGGGCCTGCGCAGCCTGCGCCTGTCGGCGGCGGCGGAAGAGGCGCTACGCCACTACCGCTGGCCCGGCAATGTGCGCGAGCTCGAGCACGTGATCAGCCGTGCCGCGCTGAAAGCCGTGATCCGCGGCGCGGACCGCAAGGACATCGTCACCCTGGAAACGGATATGCTCGATCTCGATGCGCTGGAGGCGCCGGCGGGTGCGCTGACCCCTGCGCCGGCAGCGTGCGCGACGGCAGCGGCGCCTTTGCTCAGCATGCATCAAATCGTGGAAGCGAGCCAGCGCCAGGCCATCCGCCAGGCGCTAGCCCTGCATCAGGACAACTGGGCCGCCGCGGCGCGCCAGCTGGGGCTGGACGCCAGCAATCTGCACAAGCTGGCGCGCCGGGTCGGGCTGAAAGCCTGAGCCGGCGACACCGCTCAGCGGTGCGTCACCAGGGTGCCGGGCAGGCTGTGGAAGTAGGCGGCCAGGTCCTTGATATCCTGGTTGCTCAGCGGCTTGACCTGGCCCGTCATGATGGCGTTGTTGCGGCCGTTGGCCTTGTCGCCCCGCTTGTACGCCGTCATCGCGTGTTCCAGGTAATCCCTGTGCTGGCCCGCCAGTTTCGGATACGACGGGTCGATGGGCGAGCCATAATCCTTGCCGTGGCAGGTGGCGCAGCTGTATTTCTCCGCCAGGACCTTGCCCGTGTTGATATTGCCGGCGGCAACGGCGGAAAACGAGACGGTGGCGCAAACGAGGGCGGCGAATAATGTTTTCATCTGGCTGGTCCTCAGTTCGGCTTGGCTTGTTGCGCATAGTAGGCGGCGACGTCGGCGATATCCTGGTCCGACAGGCTACTGGCGATGCCCTTCATGCTGGGGTGCTTGCGATCGCCCTTCTTGTACGCTTGCAGCGCATTTTCGATGTATTTTGCCGACTGGCCGCCGATCATCGGCACCTGGAACACTTCAGGGAAAGTTGCCTTGTAACCGGGAATGCCGTGGCAACCGATACACATTTCCACCTTGGCAGTGGCTGCCTTGGCGTTTCCTACAATGTCAGCCGCTGTGACGGCATTTGCGATGCCGGCAAGCACGAGAAGTGCAAATATTTTTTTCATAGTGGCAAAGTGAACAAAGGTAATCGGAGAAACGCCAGAGCTGGTTTTTATTGATCTTATGTATTGACAATTAAGGTTGACAATTAAGCTGCTACTTGCCGATTCTAACCAAGATGTTCTTGCAAGTCCACCTACAAAAAGACCAGTGTATGCGGGCGGGCACAGGCCGCCTGCGTGGCAGTACGCCCCAGTTCTGTTTATACTCACCCTTTCAATACTTTGGCAGACCGCTCATGCAAGCACAGCACCCACAGCAAGGCCACCGCTTCGAAGGTTCCGACAGCTATGTCGCCACCGCCGACCTGAAACTGGCCGTGAATGCGGCACTGACCTTGCAGCGGCCACTGCTGATCAAGGGCGAGCCCGGCACGGGCAAGACCATGCTGGCCGAGGAAGTGGCGGCGGCGCTGAACATGCCGCTGATGCAATGGCATATCAAATCGACCACCAAGGCGCAGCAGGGCCTGTACGAGTACGACGCCGTCTCGCGCCTGCGCGATTCTCAGCTCGGCGACGAGCGCGTGCGCGACATCCAGAACTACATCGTCAAGGGCGTGCTGTGGCAGGCGTTCACGGCGCCCGAACCGGTGGTGCTGCTGATCGACGAGATCGACAAGGCCGACATCGAATTCCCGAACGATTTGCTGCGCGAACTCGACCGCATGGAATTCTATGTCTACGAAACGCGCGAAATGGTCACGGCGCGCCATCGCCCGCTCGTCATCATCACCTCGAACAACGAGAAGGAATTGCCGGACGCCTTCTTGCGCCGCTGCTTCTTCCACTACATCAAATTCCCGGACAAGGACACGATGGAGCAGATTGTCGCCGTCCACTATCCGCACCTGAAACAGGAATTGCTGGCGCAGGCGCTGCAAACCTTCTATGAAGTGCGCGACGTGCCGGGCCTGAAGAAAAAACCGTCGACGTCGGAATTCCTCGACTGGCTCAAGCTGCTGCTGGCCGAGGACATCCCCGCCGAAGCATTGCGCAGCAAGGACAACAAGGCCGTCGTGCCGCCCCTGCACGGGGCGCTGCTGAAAAACGAACAGGATGTGCACCTGTTCGAGCGCCTGATGTTCATGTCGCGCACCAACCGCTAAGGAGCGCAGGTGAAAGACATCAGCACGGAAAACGTCTTCGTTCCGCTGGAGCTGCACGGCATCCGCCTCGAGGCGCTGGCGCCCCATCACGCGCCCGGCCTGCGCGCCGCGGCCATGGATGGCGAATTATGGAACCTGCGCGTGACGTCCGTGCCGGAACCGGACCAGGTCGACCAGTACATCTTCAAGGCCATCGAGATGCGCCCTGCGCGCTTCGCCTTTGCCGTCATCGACGTGGCCAGCGGCGACGTGATCGGCACTACCAGCTACCACGACGTGGTACCCGCCATCGGCCGCCTGGAAATCGGCTACACCTGGTATGCGAAGCGCTGCCAGCGCAGCCACGTCAATACCACCTGCAAGCTGCTGTTGCTGGCGCACGCCTTCGAGACTCTCGATTGCGCGCTGGTGGGACTGCGCACCGACAACTTCAACCACGCCTCGCAGACGGCCATCGAACGCCTGGGCGCGAAAAAGGATGGCGTGCTGCGCCACCATGCGCTGCGCCGCGACGGCACCGTGCGCGACACGGTCATGTACAGCATCGCGCGCGGCGAGTGGCCGGAAATCGCCGCCCACCTGCGCTACAAGCTGGCGCAGCGTCCCATCGCGGCGCTGCCCAGGGCCGACGGCGGCGCGGATGGCGAAAGCGCGCCATGCTGATCGATTTCTTCTTCACGCTCAAGGATGCAAAGATTCCCGTCTCCATCAAGGAATTCCTGACGCTGCTCGAGGCGCTGCAAAAGAACGTCATCGGCGCCTCGATGGACGATTTCTACTATCTGTCGCGCCTGACCCTGGTCAAGGATGAAGCGCATTTCGACAAGTTCGACCGCGCGTTCGCGCAGTACTTCAAGGGCGTCAATGCGGCCTTCGAGACGAATGCGACGATTCCGCTCGACTGGCTGCTGAAACGCATGCAGCGCGAATTGTCCGAAGAGCAGAAGGCGCAGCTGGAAAAATTCGGCTACGACAAGCTGATGGACCGCCTGAACGAGCTGCTGAAGGAACAGAAGGAACGCCACGAAGGCGGCAGCAAGTGGATAGGCACGGGCGGCACCTCGCCGTTCGGCAACGGCGGCACGAACCCGGAGGGCATCCGCATCGGCGGCAAGGGCGGCAATCGCACGGCCGTGAAGGTGTGGGAAGCGCGCAGCTACAAGGATTACGACGGCGAGCGCGAGCTGGGCACGCGCAACATCAAGGTGGCGCTGCGCCGCCTGCGCAAGTTCGCGCGCGAAGGCGCGGAAGACGAGCTGGCGCTCGACGCCACCATCGCCGCCACCGCCAACAACGCGGGCTACCTCGACATCAGGATGCGGCCCGAGCGCAAGAACCGCATCAAGGTGCTGATGCTGCTCGACGTGGGCGGCAGCATGGACGACCATATCGAGCGTACCGAGGAACTGTTCTCGGCGGCGAAGACGGAATTCAAGAACATGGAATTCTTTTACTTCCATAACTGCGTCTACGACTACCTGTGGAAGAACAACCGGCGCCGCAACGCCGAGCGTTTCCCCACCTGGGACGTGCTGCGCAAGTACCCGCCCGACACCAAGCTGATTTTTGTCGGCGACGCCACCATGAGCCCCTATGAAATACTGCAGCCGGGCGGCTCGGTCGAATACAACAACGAGGAAGCGGGATCGACATGGCTGGCGCGTTTTACCGCCGCCTTCCCGAAATTCATCTGGCTCAATCCCGAGTCGGAAGGCCTGTGGCAGTACCGCCAGTCCATCGGCGTGATGCGGCAATTGATGAACAACCGCATGTTCCCGCTATCGATCGACGGACTGGAACGGGGCATGCGCTTGCTCAGTAAATAAAAGCGTGCAACAAAAAGTCCATGGCGGCATGCCGCCGCCATGTCGTACACTGCGGTAGAAACAACCGTGCGGAGCCTCTCCGCCGCGGGCGGCGCGCCATAGGCATTGCCATGCCCCGCCCCTGCCGCATCCCGTGCGTGGCCGCCATGACCACGGCACTGTTCGATTGCGCACATCGTGCGCGCCTTCTGCTCCGGTAGAATCGGCGCAACGCTCTGCGCAAACAATGCACCAAAGCTGCACCATGCTGTTGCCGCGCCAGTCTCCATGCTGCCGGCCGGTGCCAGCGACACTTCAAAGGAATGAGCATGCAAAGTCTAATCTCGATCGCCGCCGACCTGTCCTGGCCGTTCGCCATTACCCTGGCCTGGGTCGTCGGCGAATTCGGCCACCGCTGGACGGGCCTGCCGCGCATCAGTTTTTACGGCGTGATCGGCTTCATCCTGGCGCAGACGCAGGTCGGCATCCTGCCGCAGACGGACGCCGGTCCCATGCTGGTGCTGGCCGACGTGGCCTTCGGCCTGATCCTGTTCGAAGTCGGCTACCGCATCAACCTGCGCTGGCTGAAAAACAACCCGTGGATCGCCGTCACGGGCCTCGTCGAGTCCCTGCTGACCTTTGCCGTCGTGTACTTCATCGGCATCGAGTTCGGCACCACATCGATGACGGCGCTGCTGCTGGCGTCGCTGGCCATGTCCACCTCGCCGGCCACCATCATGCGCGTCATCAACGAGGAGCGCAGCTCGGGCCAGGTCACGGAACGCATCGTCCACCTGACGGCGCTCAACTGCGTGCTGGCCGTCTTCACCTTCAACATCATCATCGGTTTCTGGATGTTCCAGAGCTCCACCGACCTGATCGAGGCGACCAGCAGCAGCGCCGCCGTGCTGGCCGCCTCCGTGGCCGCCGGCACCGTCTTCGGCATCATCGTGCCCGCCATGCTGCGCCGCCTGGGCAACATGGCGCAGGATGCCACGGTGGCTTTCGCCCTGTCCGTGATGCTGCTCGTCGCCCTGACCTACACCACCAGCCTGTCGCCGCTGCTGGCCACCCTGACCTTCGGCCTGGTGGCGCGCCACCGCCGCGTCGCCTTCAGCCAGGCGCAGCGCAATTTCGGCGCGCTGGGCGAACTGCTGACGGTGCTGCTGTTCGTGTATGCCGCCTCGACCCTGGAATGGGGCAGCGTGACGGCCGGCGCCGGCCTGGCCCTGGCCGTCGTCGGCGGCCGCCTGCTGACGAAAGTCGTCGGCGTGGCCGCGTTCTCGCATGTCAGCGGCATTTCCTGGCGCAAGGGCATCCTGACAGGCGTGGCGCTGACGCCCGTCTCCGTCTTCATCATCCTGCTGCTCGAACACGCGCGCCAGCACGGCGTGAACTTCGGCGACGAATTGAATGCCCTGGCCGCCGTCACCCTGGGCCTGGAACTGGTCGGCCCCGTGCTCGTGCAGCGCGTGCTGATGCTGGCAAAAGAAACCCACGAAATCAAGGAGCGCTAAATGCCGCTGGAACCCTTTGGCCAATCGGCCGCGCTGACTTTCGGCGTCGAACTCGAACTGCAGCTGGTGAACCTGTCGGACTACGACCTGACGGCCGCCAGCCCCGACCTGCTGCACCTGCTGAATAAAAAACCGTTTCCCGGCAACGTCACGCCGGAAATCACCGAGAGCATGATCGAGATCAACTCGAGCGTGCACACGCATCATGGCCCCCTTCTGGAGCAGCTGCAGGAAATCCGCGACACGCTGATCACGGCCGGCGACAAGCTCAATATCGGCATCGCGGGCGGCGGCACGCACCCGTTCCAGCAATGGTCGTCGCAAAAGATCTTTTCCAAGCCGCGCTTCCAGGAAATTTCGGAACTGTACGGCTACCTGGCCAAGCAGTTCACCATCTTCGGCCAGCACGTGCATATCGGCTGCGCCTCGGGCGACGACGCCATGTTTTTGCTGCACTCGCTGAACCGCTACATCCCACACTTCATCGCCCTGTCGGCCTCCTCGCCCTACGTGCAGGGACGCGACACGCTGTTCGATTCGGCACGCCTGAACTCCGTGTTCGCCTTCCCCATGAGCGGACGCGCGCCATTCACCCTGAGCTGGGACCAGTTCTCCAACGAGTATTTCGCCAAGATGGAGAACACGGGCATCATCAAGAGCATGAAGGACTTTTACTGGGATATCCGCCCCAAGCCGGAATTCGGCACCATCGAGCTGCGCGTGTGCGACACGCCGCTGACGGTGGAGCGGGCCGCCGCGCTGGCCGCCTACCTGCAGGCGCTGTGCCGCTACCTGCTCGAACGCCGCGAGACGCCGCCGGTGGAAGACGATTACCTCGTGTATAACTACAACCGCTTCCAGGCCTGCCGCTTCGGCCTCGACGGCGCCATCACGCATCCGAAAACCTATGAGACGATGTCGCTGCGCGAGGACATCATGACCACCCTGCGCAAGATGGAACCGCACGCCGAGGCGCTGGGCAGCACGCCAGCCCTGAAACACCTGTCGGACGTGGCCAAGCAGTGGAGCGATGCGCAATACCTGCGCAAGCAGCACAGCCTGCAGGGCAGCGCCGAGGGCATGGTCGATTCGGCCATCAGATGTTTTCGCGGCGAGCCCATGAACTACTGACGCCGGCCAGCATGGAAACGTAGCTCGGATCAGCGGCGGCACGCCGCGCAATCCGACTGGCGTCGCCAACAATGTTGTCGGATGACGTACTGCGGACTAATCCGACCTGCCCGCCCCCTTCCGCGCGCGACGGTGTTGCCAGGCATTTTGACTTCCCGCCCAACCACGCAAAGCCAAAAAACCACACCCCGCGTCCCCGTCATTTACAGCAGCCGGCCCCGCTTGTTACAATAAGTGAGAATGATTCTTATTATTGTTTAATCCACCGATCCAGCCGGGCCGGCCATGCAAGGGGAACGCGATGCCGCTGGCAGAGCCGCTACAACGCCAGGACATCGCGACACTGTACGCCGACCATCACGGCTGGCTGCAGGGATGGCTGCGCAAGAAGCTGGGCAGCACCGCCTGCGCGGCCGACGTGGCGCATGACACATTCATGCGCCTGCTCGACCGGGAGGACGCCGTCGCCGCGCGCGAGCCGCGCGCCTTTCTCGCCACCGTTGCCCAGCGCGTGCTGTTCAACCACTACCGGCGCCAGAAACTGGAACTGGCCTACCTCGACGTGCTGGCACAGCTGCCGCCTTTGCATGCACCGTCGCCCGAAGAACGGGCACTGCTGCTGGCCACCGTATTCGAACTTGACCGCATGCTCGACGGCTTGCCGGCGCCCGTCAAGCGCGCTTTCCTGCTGCGCCAGCTCGACGACCTGCCGCAGGAAGACATCGCGCGCCAGCTCGGCATCTCGCTGGCCACGGTGAAACGCCACCTGCAGCGCGCCGGCAGCGCCACGCACGCGTGGCAGCAGCTGCAACTGCAGCACGAGCATCTGCCGCCGGCCATGCAGGCGACCCTGCTGCGCGCCTGCGTGCAGGCGAATGCGCCGCGCCGCCACGCCGTCAAGACCCTGGCCCTGCTGCTGGCCTGCGGCGCTTCGCTGTACGCATTCGAACGCCATGCGCCATGGCGCAGCTGGACGGCCGACTACCGCACGGGCGTCAACCGGCGCCGCGTCGTGACCCTGAGCGATGGCACCCAGCTCACCCTCAACACCAGCAGCGCCGTCAACATCGATTACAGCGGCGAACAGCGGCGCATCGTGCTGCTGGCCGGCGAGATCTTCATCGCCACCGGCAAGGACGCGGCACAACGGCCGTTCTTCGTCAGCACACCGCATGGCGGCCTGCAGGCGCTGGGCACGCGTTTCACGGTGCGCCTGCACGATGCCTACGCCAGCGCCGGCGTGCTCGAAGGGGCCGTCGCCGTGCTGGCCGACGATGGCGGCCAGCGCCTGGTGCTGCGTCCCGGCGAGGGCGCCCACTTCGACAGCGCGGGATACCACCGCCAGGCGCTGGCTCCCTATGGCGGGGCCTGGCTCGGTGGCATGCTGGTGGCGCGCGACATGCGCCTGGCCGATTTCCTCGCCGAGCTGACGCGCTACTGCGAGCAGCCGCTGAGCTGTGCGCCCGGCATCGCCAGCTTGCGCGTCTCCGGCTCCTACCCGCTGGCCGACACGGACGCCATCCTCGACGCCGTCTGCGCCAGCCTGCAGTTGCGCCGCAATACCGTCACGCGCTTCTGGGGCCATCAGGTCGTGCGCATCGAACTGGCGGCACGCTAAAAAATATTCTCTTGAATTTGAGCTGTTTCGCCGTGGTCGCGTGACTTGGAAGGTAGGCAGTCCCCATCTTGCGCATCCACGAAAGGTTTTTTCACATGCATCACGCTTCGCGTTCCCTCCTTACCCGCACCGTACTGGCCTGCGCCCTGTCGCAGATCGGCATGGCCCTGGCCCTGCCGGCGTCAGCCCAGGCGCAAACGCAGCAAGTGCGCAGCTACAGCATTCCCGCAGGCTCGCTGGGCGATGTCTTGACGCGCTTCGGCAGCGACAGCGCCATCCTGCTGTCGTTCTCCAGCGAGGCCACGCAAGGCTTGCGCAGCGCCGGCCTGCAAGGCCGCTACAGCCTGCAGGACGGTTTCCGCGCGCTGCTGGCCGGCAGCGGCCTGCAAGCCGTGCCGCAGGCGAATGGCGGCTACCTGTTGCAGAAAATCCCCGCCAGCGCCGGCGCCCCTTCGGCGGACAGCCGCGGCGTGGCCGTCATGAGCGGCGTCACCGTGGTGGCAGCGGCCGAACGCAGCGCCGTGACGGCCGGCACGGGCAGCTATACGGGCGGCCCCGCCAGCGGCGCCACGGGCCTGGTCCTGACGCAGCGCGAAACGCCGCAATCGCTGACCATCGTCACGCGCCAGCAGATGGATGACCAGAACAGCAACGCCGTCTCCGACGTCATGAAGAACGTCAATGGCGTGAGCGTGCAGAACTATGACAGCGACCGCTGGAGCTTCCAGGCGCGCGGCTTCGCCGTCACCAATTTCCAGTACGACGGCGTATCGGCCATCTATGACGGCGTGTACGACTGGGGCACGACGAACAGCGACATGGCCATCTACGACCGCATCGAAGTGCTGAAAGGCGCGACGGGCCTGATGAGCGGCTCGGGCGACCCGTCCGCCACCGTCAACATGGTGCGCAAGCGCCCCACCGCCAGCTTCGAGGGCTCGGCCACCCTGGGCGCCGGCTCGTGGGACAACTACCGTGGCGAAGTCGATGTCTCCGGCCCCCTGAACGACAGCCGCACGGTGCGCGGCCGGCTGGTGGGCGCCTACCAGGACAAACACTCCTACCTGGACCGCTATAAACAGCAAAAATCGGTCGCCTACGGCATCATCGAGGCGGACCTGACGCCTGTCACCCTGCTGACGGCCGGTTTCACGCACCAGGATTACAAGCCGCGCGGCTCGACCTGGACCGGTTTTCCCGTGCTGTTCTCGGATGGCTCGCGCACGGATTTCCCCACCGCGTGGAACCCGGCCACGGATTGGAGCCGCCGCGACATGCAGAACACCACGTTGTTTACGTCGCTGGAGCATAGCTTCGCCAACGAGTGGAAGGTGAAATTGAGCGCCAACCAGCTGCGCAGCAAGCATGACAGCGTGCTCGGCTCGGCCAGCGGCGGCAATCCCGACCCCGCCACGGGCGAAGGCGCCTATTTCTTCATGGGGAAATACAAGGGCGACCGCCGCCAGACCACCGTCAACGTCGACGCCAGCGGCCCGTTCACGGCCTTCGGCCGCCGGCACGAAGCCATGGTCGGCTATTCTTCATCGACGGCGAAGCAGGATGGCCCCGTCTACGAATCCATCTATCCGCCAGTCGAAGGCAGCTATTTCGACTGGCGCGGCCAGTACGCGGAACCGGCCTTCAAGCGCCTGGGCAACGACAACGACAGCACGCGCCAGAGCGGCCTGTATGGCGCCGTGCGCCTGCATCCTGTCGACGCGCTGTCCGTCATCGTCGGCGCGCGCGTCAGCGACTACAGGCAGGAACAGGACCGTACCTTCTTCGACAGCGGCACGGCGCGCATCCAGTCGCGCATCGAGGAAAACAAGGTCATCACGCCGTATGCGGGCATCGTGTATGACCTCGACAAGACATATTCCGTGTTCGGCAGCTACACCAGCATCTTCGCGCCGCAGAGCAACCGCGACGTCAACCGCAACTTCCTCGCCCCCGTGCGCGGCAAGGGTTTCGAAGCGGGCGTGAAGGCGGAGTACCTTGACGGCAAGGTCAATGCCAGCGCGTCCCTGTTCCAGATCCGCCAAAGCAACGTGGCCAGCTCTGTGGGTGAAGTCAACGGCGAAGAAGCGTATCGAGCCATCGACGGCGTCACCAGCCGCGGCGTGGAAATGGAAGTGACGGGCGAAGTGGCCAGGGATTTGAAGCTGAGCGCCGGCTATACCTATGCGCATGTGCGCGACGCGGAGGGCAAGGACGTGTTTTCCACCATGCTGCAAACCACGCAGTCGGCCCACCTGGTGCGCGTGCAGGGCACGTGGCGCCTGCCGGCAAGCCTGGACAAGCTGACCGTCGGCGGCGGCATCAACTGGCAAAGCAGCTACTACGGCAATATCTGGAATCCCGCCATCAACGATTATTCGCGCATCAAGCAGGGCAGCTACGCACTGGTCAACCTGCTGGCCCGCTATGAAATCAGCAAGAACGTCACGGCCAGCCTCAACGTGAACAACCTGCTGGACAAGAAATACATGACGGGTTTGGGCCTGTTCCAGACGGGCTTTTACGGCGAACCGCGCAGCGTGATGTTCACCGTGCGCACGAAGTTTTAACGCGAAGTTCCAACTAAGTGCCGTACAACGCCAGCGCCCATGCCGGCGGGCGCAATTCCAGCGCCAGCGGCAGATAAGCGGGATCGAAGCGCGCCGCCAGCAGGTACACATTGGCGGCGCCCTTGGGTTCCCAGTTCCCCGTGAAGCCCTTTTCGCCGGCCGCCACGCGCTTGCGGTCGAACGGCACGGCGCTTTTCGCGAATTCCTCGTGCGTCTTTTTTCCCTGCGCATACGGTGCCAGCCAGGCCAGCGCCTCGGCCAGGCGCCGCGCCGGCGGCGCGCCATACCAGTCGTCGCCATGGGCTTGCGCCATCAGCGCCGTCGCCAGCAACGGTTCCAGGCTGTAGGTGGTGTAATGCAGGGCGTCGCGCTGCTCGAAGTCGAACGGCACGCCGCCGGCGCCGATATTGCGCGGCACATGGGCCAGGAAACGCTCTTTCGCGCGCGCGATCAGCAGCGCCTCGCCCGTGAGGTAAGCGGCGGCCGTGCCGATCTTGATGCGGTGGCTATGCCAGTTGTTGCGCGCCGTCGACGGCCCGCCCACCTTGATCGGATCGCTCAGATACCCGTGCGCCAGGGTGCGGAAAAATGCCTGCACCTGCTCGCGCTCGACGCCATTCAGGCGCTCCTGCAGCAAATCAAAGCCCATCAGGAGGCTGGCCAGCTCCGTCTCGTCGACGGGACTGAACGACGGCTGATAGCCACTGCTCCAGGCCAGCACCAGCCGGCGCGCGCTCTCGAAATGCGCCATGTCGCCCGACAGCCGCCAGGCCAGCGCCTGCAGGCGCGCCTGGCGCCAGTCTTCCTGCGCCTGCTGGCTGTGTTCGCGCCCGCCCTCGCCCTTCAGCAAGCCGCCCGTGCGCACTTGCGCCATCAAATGCACGGGCCGCGCCGCATCCTTGCGCGCCGCCTTGAGCACCTGTTCGGCAACGGCAGGGGCCACGCGCACCTTCAGCGTGCGGGCGCGCTCGGCCGACGTCAGGGCAAACGGCAGCGCTGCCTCGTGCGGGCGCGGCGCCGCGCGCAGCTGCGCCAGGGGCAGCGCCAGCAAGCCGGCCAGCACGGCGCGGCGGCGCATCAGGATGGGCGTCAAAACCGCGTTTCCCGCGCCGCGCGCAGGAAGTTGTCGAGGATGGGCGTGCAGTCGAGCAGCTCGACGCCGCCCGCCGAATGGAATTCCGGGTGCCACTGCAGACCCATGACAAAGCGCGCCCGCTGGTAGCGGATGGCCTCGACGATATTGTCTCCCTGCGAATACGCTTCCACCGTGATGTCGCGCCCCAGGTCCTTGACCGACTGGTGGTGGATGGAGTTGACCAGCGCCTCGCCCGTCTTCGGGAACAGGCCGGCCAGTGACGAACCTTTCGGGAAGACGATGCTGTGGCGGTGGCGGTCATACAGGTCGTTGACGTGCGAGGTGGCGCCTTCCACGTCCGAGGCGATGTCCTGGTACAGCGTGCCGCCGAAACCGACATTAATCAATTGACAACCACGGCAAATGCCCAGCACGGGCTTGCCCGCGTCGACGAATTCGTGCAGCAGCTCCAGCTCGTACAGGTCGCGCGCGCGGTCGCCGCTCCATTCGGGCCGCGTGGCCGTCTCCGAATAGGTCTGCGGCGAGACGTCGGCGCCGCCCTGCAGCACCAGGCCGTCCAGGTGGCGCGCATAGTGGCGCAAGGTGATGTTGCTCGGGTGTAGCAGGCCGCTGGTATTGACCGTGGGAATCATGAACACCAGCACGTCGCGCGACATGACCCACTGCGCGATCGACTCTTCCAGGTATTGCAGGTTCTTGCTGCGCAGGCCCGTGGCGCCCGGCTCGGGATGGAAGATGCGCGCCGAGATGCCGATGCGCAAGGTGCGCCGCATGAAATCGCGGCTCGCCTTGTCGCGCATGGAACGGTAGCGCGACGAGATCACCCGCCAGGCCAGCGCCAGCGGCGTGTCATTGTCCTTCAGGTAGCGCGGCGCGGCGTCGCGTGCGCGGTGCTCGTCGTCGGATGCCCGGCCAACCCGGTCGGGCCGGGATGGCGGTGCAGGATCGGTGGAAGGGGGCTGCTGGGGATCTTTTTCGTCTGACATGGCAAGGCTGACTCAAAGCGGGGACGGTTTCAATATAAACCCCCGCCTCCGAAAGCACGATTCAATTTTGTAACAAAAGCATACGTGCGGCGCATCCGCGCAACAGGAGCGCACCCAACGCATACGCCGCGTTTACGCCGGCGGCCCCGCTTTTTAGAGAATCTTTACGGCCCCGCTGCTAATCTTGAACGTACCTCAACCACCGCTGCAAAGCCGCCATGGATCCCCATTCACGCCACTCTATGCCTCCAGCGCATCAAGCGCTGCCCCACCGCCATCCCCGCCTGCCCACCTTCCTCATGCACATCACGGTCGACAAATCCTGCCTGGCCGAGCTGCGCCAGCTGGTCGTCAAGACCTGCGGCGGCATGCTCTCGTTCATGCGCGTCGAAGCGGTCGACCATGCCGAGCGCATGAAAGTCTGGCTATGCGTGACGGAGCCGGCCCTGCGCCTGACGATGGATGCCGTCATGCGCCTGCTGCCGGCGGCGGAATTTGGCCGCATCAGCCAGGGGAAATCGCTATGAACCAGTATGCCTGCGAGCAGGCGATGTCCACCTCCCGCATCACCGCGCACTTCCAGGGCATCTGGGTGCCGATGGTCACGCCGTTCCGCGATGGCCAGATCGACGTCGACGCCGCGCAGCAGCTGGCCAGCGAGCTGGCCGCCAGCGGCATCGACGGTCTGGTCGCGTGCGGCACCACGGGCGAGGCGGCCATGCTGAGCGCCGCCGAACAGACCATGCTGCTAGATAGCGTGCTCGAAGCCGTCGGTCCGCGCTTTCCCGTCGTGATGGGCGTGGGCGGCAGCGACACGCACGGCGTCATCGCCAGCGTGCAGCGCTATAACGACCATCCGCTGGCCGGCCTGCTGATCTCCGCCCCCGCCTATGTGCGCCCGTCGCAGGACGGCATCGTGCGCCACTTCCAGGCCATCGCCGCCGCCACCGACCAGTCCATCGTGCTGTACAACGTGCCGGCCCGCACGGGCGTGAATATCGCGCCGCAGACGGCTGCCCTGCTGGCGCGCGACTCCCATTTCGTCGCCATCAAGGAAGCGGGCGGCACGCTGCAGCAGCTCGGCGAATTGCTGCTCGACACGCGCCTGGACGTGCTGTGCGGCGACGATGCGCTGCTGCTGGCCAGCCTGTCCATGGGCGGCCACGGCGCCATGTCGGCCGCCGCCCAGGTACGTCCCGACCTGTATGCGCAGCTGTTCCACCTCGTCAAGCAGGGCCGCCACGGCGCGGCAGGCGCCCTGTTCAAGGCCATGCTGCCCGTCATCCGCCTGCTGTTTTCCGAACCCAACCCCGGCCCCGTGAAGGCGGCGCTGGCCATGCAGGGCAAGGTGCGCGACGAGCTGCGCTTGCCGATGACACCCATGTCCCAGGCCGGCCAGGCCGCGCTGGCCGATGCGCTGGAGCAGCTGATGGAGCTGCCCGCATGGACGGCCGATGAAAGGCAGGCCGCGCGCGAAAGCTGCCTGCTGCAGCTGGTCTCCCCTGCCAACATCATGCCCGCGGTACGCCACGATGATCATCGCCATCACGGATGAACGCGGCGGGATGGAAAAATCCATCGTCGCCGGACGCCTGGCTGCCTCGCGCGCGCTGGCCGGACGCAAGGTATTGCTGCTCGATGCCGATCCGCGCCAGGGAGCCCTGGCGCAGGCCAGGATCATGCACGACGGCGTCACGCAAAACAGCGTGACGCGGCCGCGCCTGATGGCGCGCGCCATCAGCGCCAAGGGCCTGCAGCCGGAACTCGAGCACCTGGTGACCTGCTACCACGACATCGTCATCGACAGCGAAGGCCGCGATTCCATGGGCAGCCGCTCGGCCCTGATCGCTGCGCGCGTGCTGGTGGTGCCGCTGGACGGCGGCATCGACGCCGCCGCGCAGGCAGGCCTGACGCGCCGCATCGCGCATGCGCGCAGCTTCAATCCCGGTCTATGCGTCTTGCTGGCAACGGACACGCAAGCGTCGGCCGCCCACACCCTGGCCGCGCGGATCCCGGCAGCCCGCGTGGTCGGCCTGGGACAGCTGTATTGCGCCGTGTTCGACTGCAGCCACCGCGCGGCATAGCAACGACGGCTGGGGCCAGACCCGCCGGGTCCGGCCCCATTTTCAGCACGCGAAAGGCGACGCCGCCGCCTCTCCTCCCTTCAATTAAAACGTCTTGCTGACCGTCAGCAACAGCGCCGTCTTGCCCATGAACTTGCCGTTGACCGGCGAGGCATAGGCGGCCTTGCCGGCATTCGTGCCGATCACGGCCAGCGCGCCCGAAACAAAACCGAAGTCGCGCGTCACGCCCACTTTCCAGTCCGTGTAGCTCGATGCATCATTGTTTTTGACCTTCTGATGGCCCGCATGCAGGTTGCCGGTCCAGCCATTCGTCAGGTCGATATTCGCGCCGATATCGAGGTAGCCGCTGTTCTTGCTGTTGACGATGCCGAACAGGTTGGAGACGGCATGCGAGTACTTGATGTAGGCCGGGCCATACGACAGCTGGCCGTAGACTTCCTGCGTATCCGCGTTGGCCAGGCCGGCGACGTGCTTCAAGCCATTGTCCGCGTACACATATGCGAGCACGCCCACGTCGTAGCCGATATCGGCGTTCAACTGCCCGCGCTTGCCCGCATACAGGTCCACTTCCACGTCGCCGCTGCCGCCCGCGTCCTTGGTCCACTTGATGGTCGAGGCCCACGCGCCCGCATACAGGCCGGTGGGATTGTTGACGTAATCAAAGCCGCCCTGCAGCGCGGGCTTCAAGCGCGTCTGCGAAATGCCGCGGTAGCGGTAGTCGGACACGCCGGCCACGTTGAAACTCAGCTCGTTGTCCGGCTTGGCCTCGTCGGCGTGGGCCAGGCTGCCGGTAAAGGCGGTGGCGACGGCGAGTGCAAGTAACATTTTATTCATGGTTTTTCTTCTTCATGGGTGGTATGGGCCTTTGCCAACATGGCGCAGCTGGCCCGCCGCTGCAAAAATTCGGGTAAAGCGTCCCCCTGGCGCGCGCGGCGCCTGTTTTCAGACAGGGGATGAAAAGCGGTTTAAGCGGTTTAGAGAGGCAGCAGCAAGCGGTAGCCGACGGCCGTTTCCGTCAGCAGGTACTGCGGCTGGGCCGGGTCGGCTTCCAGCTTCTGCCGCAAATGCCCCATGTAGATGCGCAGGTAGTGGCCGTTTTCACTGTTCGACGGCCCCCACACTTCGCGCAGCAGTTGCGGATTGGTGACGACCCTGCCCGCGTTTTTCACCAGCACCGACAGCAAACGGAATTCCGTCGGCGTCATGTGCACCAGCTGCTTGTTGCGCGTCACCAGGCGGTCCTTCAGGTCGACGCGCACGTCGCCGAACTGCACCACGCCGTCATCGCTGGCGGCGGGCTGGCGCTGGCGGCGCAAGGTGGCGCGCACGCGCGCCAGCAGCTCGCCCACGCCGAACGGCTTGGTCAGGTAATCGTCCGCGCCCGCATCGAGCGCGCGTATCTTGTCCTGCTCGTCGACCCGCGCCGACAGCACGATGATGGGCACGGCCGACCATTTGCGGATGTCGGCGATGAAGTCGATGCCATCACCGTCGGGCAGACCCAGATCCAGCACGATCAGGTCGGGGCGGCGCGTGCCCGCGTCGATCAGACCCCGCTGCATGGTGGCCGACTCGAAAATCTGCCAGCCCTCGTCCTCCAGCGCGGAGCGCACGAAACGGCGGATTTGCGGTTCATCCTCGACCAGCAAGGCGGTGGCGGAAGGTTCGTTCATGATGGTTGTCCTGTTTCAAAATCGTTTGCATCGTCCGGCTCCGGCGCGGGCGGCGCCGGCGGCGTGCCCAGCGGCAAGGTAAAGACCATGGCCGCGCCCTGTGCCGACGCGGCTGGCTGCGCGTGGATGGTGCCGCCGTGCGCTTCGACGATGGCGCGGCAGATGGCCAGCCCCAGTCCCACGCCCGGCTTGTTCGACTCGCGCTCGCCGCGCGTGAATTTTTCGAAGATGGCTTCTTCGCGCCCGGGCGGCAAGCCCGGGCCATCGTCGGCCACCGTCACCTGCAGGAACTGCCCATGTACCCGGCCAACGATGACGATGCTGCTTCCAGGCGGCGTGTACTTGGTCGCGTTTTCCAGCAGGTTGCACAGCACGCGCTCGATCAGCACGGCGTCGTAGCGCACCAGCGGCAAGTCCGGCGCCAGCTGCGTCTGCACGCGGTGGGCCTGCAATTGCGGGCCGCTGGCGCGCAGCGCGCTGCCGACCACCTCTTCCAGCGCCTGCCATTGCAGGTTCAGGCGCACCTGGCCGCTTTCGATGCGCGCCATGTCCAGCAGGTTCGCCACCAGCGCGCTCATGCGCACTGTCTCGGACTGCAGCGCGCGCGCCATGTCCAGCTGCGCGCTGGACAGCGCCGGTTTCGACAGGGCCAGCGATTCGGCCAGCCCCACCAGCGACGTCAACGGCGTGCGCAGGTCGTGCGACAGGGCCGCCAGCAGCGAATTGCGCAAGCGTTCTGACTCCATCTGCACCAGCGCCCCCTGCGCCACGTCGATATAGTGCACGCGTTCGAGGGCGATGGCCGCCAGCGCGGCAAAGGTGTCCAGGTGCTGGCGCTGCTCGGGCACCAGCAGCCAGCGCCCGTGACGCGGCGCCTCCAGCGGCAGCAGCGCCAGCAAGCCGCGCGTGCGCATCGGCGCGATCAGCGGCAGATAAAAAATGCTCGATCCCGGCAGGGTATCGGTGCCCGTGCCGGCCGCCTGGGCATGGTCGAAGGCCCACTGCGCGATGCCCATGTCCAGCGGCTCCACGCCATTTGGCGATTGCAGGCGTCCCTCGTCATCAGGCAGCAGCAGGGTCGCGCGCGCGCGGAACGCCCGCTCGATGGCGCTTTTCGTGATCTCGAAAATCTGCTCCGTCTGCAGCACGCTGGATAACTCGCGCGAAAACTCGTACAGGGCCCGCGCCCGCGCTTCGCGGTGCGAAGCGACCCGTGCCTGGAAACGCAGGCCGGCCGTCAGGTGGCCCGTGATCAGGCCCACGGCCAGCATCACGCCAAAGGTGATGATGTACTGAAAATCGCCCACGGCAAACGAGAAACGCGGCGGCACGAAGACGAAGTCGAAGCAGGCCACGCCCACCAGGCTGGCCAGCGCCGCCGGTCCGCGCCCCAGGCGCACGGCCACCAGCACCACCGTGAGCAGCGACAGCATGGCGATATTGGCCAGGTCCAGGTAAGGCTGCAACGGCACCGAAACGAGGGCCGTGGCCATGCTGGCGCCGGCCGCCAGGATGTAGCGCCAGTGGCGCATGGGGCGGCGCGGCGTTTCCGTGTCCACGCCCGCGACAGGCCGGGGCGGGGCGTCAGCTGGCGGCAAGCCCACCTCGATCAGGTCGATATCGGGTGCCAGGCTGGCCATGCGCGCCGCCGGCGACGCACTCCACAGCCGCGCCAGCCAGCCGCCCCTGCCCTGCCCGCGCCCGACGATGACTTTCGAGATATTCGCGCCGCGCGCATAGTCGACGATGGCGGCGGCGATGTCGCCGGAGGGGTTGACGGCGGTGCGCGCGCCCAGGTCCTGCGCCAGCTTCAGCGTTTTCAGGATGCGTTCGCGCTGGCGCGCCGGCAGGCGCTGCAGGCGCGGCGTTTCCACATACAGCGCATGCCATTCCGCATTGAGCTGGCTGGCCAGGCGCGCCGTGCTGCGGATGACATGTTCGCCGCCCGCGCGCGGCCCCACGCAAGCCAGCAGCGCGGCGCCCGTCTTCCAGACGGGATTGATCGACTTCTCGACGCGGTAGGCTTGCACGTCGTCCTGCACGCGGTCGGCCGTGCGGCGCAAGGCCAGTTCGCGCAAGGCGATCAAATTACCCTTGCGGAAAAAATGCTGCGACGCCCGCTCCGCCTGCTGCGGCTGATACACCTTGCCCAGTTTCAGGCGGCGCAGCAGTTCATCGGCGGGGATATCGACCAGCACCACCTCGTCGGCGCGGTCGAACACCGTGTCGGGCAGGGTCTCGGCCACGCGCACGCCGGTGATCCCGCCCACCACATCGTTCAGGCTTTCCAGGTGCTGCACGTTGACGGTGGAAAGCACGTCGATGCCGGCCGCCAGCAATTCCTCGACATCCTGCCAGCGCTTCGGATGGCGCGAACCGGCCACGTTCGAATGGGCCAGTTCGTCCATCAGGATCAGCGGCGGCGCACGCCGCAGCGCTTCGTCCAGGTCGAATTCGAACAGGGTCTTGCCGCGGTATTCGACGGCCTTCCGGGGCAGCAGCGGCAGTCCGTCCAGCAGGGCGGCCGTATCCTGGCGCCCATGCGTCTCCACCACGCCGACCAGCAGATCCTGACCATCGGCCAGAAATTTGCGGGCGGCGGCCAGCATCGCATAGGTCTTGCCGACGCCGGCGGAGGCGCCAAAATAGATGCGCAGCCTGCCGCGCGCGGCTTTCTTTTCCTGCGCCTGCACTTGCGCCAGCAGGGCATCAGGGTCGGGGCGTTGGCTGTCGTTGGGGAGCATATTGTATTTTAGTCTTCTTGGAGCATCTGTAGGTCGGATTAGCGCTAGCGCGTAATCCGACGGCATTGTTGGCTGCGCCGTGGGTAATGTCGGCTTACGCTGCGCCAAGCCGACCTACGCCGACCTACGCACCATTGTCAGCTTACTTTGCCATGGCATCCAATGCCAGATTCAGTTCCAGCACATTCACCCGCGGTTCGCCAAAAAAGCCGATATACGCGGTTTTCTGCACCTTGGCGATGGCATTTTCCACCTGCGCCAGCGGCACGCCACGCACGCGGGCCACGCGCGGCGCCTGGTACAGGGCGCCCGCCAGGCTGATTTCAGGGTCCAGGCCGCTGCTCGACGCCGTCACCAGGTCGACGGGAACGGCGCGCGTATTGCCGGGATCGGCTGCCTGCAGGGCGGCGATGCGCGCCTTGACGGCGTCGACCAGGGCAGGATTGCTCGGTCCCTGGTTCGAGCCGCCCGAACCGGCGCCGTTATTCGCCATCGGCGCGGTGGCCGATGGACGGCCCCAGAAGTACTTGGGCGAGGTGAACGACTGGCCGATCAGGCTGGAGCCGACCGGTTTGCCAGCCCGCTCGACGATGCTGCCATTGGCTTCCTCATTGAAAGCCAGTTGCCCGATGCCGGCCGTGGCAAATGGATAGACGACGCCGCAGATCACGGTCAGCGCGGCAAACAGGACCAGGGCGGGACGTACGATAGTGCTCATGATGGCTCCTTTAGACGAGGTTGAGTGCGGACAGCAGCATGTCGATCAGCTTGATCCCGATGAAGGGCAGGATGATGCCGCCCAGGCCGTAGATCAGCAGGTTGCGGCGCAACAGGCTGGCCGCGCCGATGGCGCGGTATTGCACGCCTTTCAGCGCCAGCGGGATCAGCACGACGATGATCAGCGCATTGAAGATCACGGCCGACATGATGGCCGAGGCGGGGCTGGCCAGGTGCATGATGTCGAGCGCCTTCAGCTGCGGATACGTGCCCACGAAGGCGGCCGGGATGATGGCGAAATACTTGGCGATGTCGTTCGAGATCGAGAACGTCGTCAGCGAACCGCGCGTCATCAGCATCTGCTTGCCGATTTCGACGATCTCCAGCAGCTTGGTGGGGTTCGAGTCGAGGTCGACCATGTTGCCCGCTTCCTTTGCCGCCTGCGTGCCGGAATTCATGGCCACGGCCACGTCGGCCTGGGCCAGCGCGGGCGCGTCGTTGGTGCCGTCGCCCGTCATCGCCACCAGGCGGCCTTCGGCCTGGTAGCTGCGGATGAGTTTCAGCTTGTCTTCCGGCGTCGCTTCCGCCAGGAAGTCGTCCACGCCTGCCTCGGCGGCAATCGCGGCCGCTGTCAGCTTGTTGTCGCCCGTGATCATGACGGTCTTGATGCCCATGCGGCGCAGTTCCGCGAAGCGTTCCTTGATGCCGCCCTTGACGATATCCTTCAGCTCCACGGCGCCCATGACGCGGCCATCGTCGACCACCACCAGCGGCGTGCTGCCGCGGCGGGCGATATCGTCGACGGCGCGCGCCACCTCTTCCGGATACGGCTGGCCCAGCGCTTCCACATATTTTTTCATGGAGTCGGCCGCGCCCTTGCGCAGCTGGCGCACCTGCTGCTCGCCCGCGATATCCACACCGCTCATGCGCGTCTGCGCCGTGAACGGCACGAAGGTGGCGTGCAGGCTGGCCATCTCGCGTTCGCGGATATTGAACTTCTGCTTGGCCAGCACGACGATGCTGCGCCCTTCCGGCGTTTCATCGGCCAAGGAGGCCAGCTGCGCCGCGTCGGCCAGCTGCTGCTCCGTCACGCCGGGCGCCGGCACGAAGTTCGACGCCTGGCGGTTGCCCAGGGTGATGGTGCCGGTTTTATCGAGCAGCAGCACGTCGACGTCGCCAGCCGCTTCCACGGCGCGGCCCGAGGTGGCGATCACATTGGCCTGCATCATGCGGCTCATGCCGGCCACGCCGATGGCCGACAGCAGGCCGCCGATGGTGGTCGGGATCAAACACACCAGCAGCGCGATCAGCACGGTGATGGTGACGGGCGAACTTGTCACGCCTTGGCTGCCGGCTGCCGCCACGGAAAACAGCGAATACGGCAGCAGGGTCACGGTGACGATCAGGAAGACGATGGACAGGGCGACGAGCAGGATCGTCAGGGCGATCTCGTTCGGCGTCTTCTGGCGCTTGGCGCCTTCCACCATGGCGATCATGCGGTCGATGAACGCTTCGCCGGGATTGACGGAAACGCGCACCAGCAGCCAGTCCGACAGCACGCGGGTACCGCCCGTGACGGCGGAAAAATCGCCGCCCGATTCGCGGATGACGGGCGCCGATTCGCCCGTGATGGCGCTCTCGTCGACGGAGGCCACGCCGGCCGTCACTTCGCCGTCGGCGGGAATCACGTCGCCCGCCTCGACCAGCACCGTCATGCCCTTGCGCAGGTCGGTGGCGGGCGTCGGCAGCCAGGAGGTGCCATATTTTGGCGTCTGCATCTTTTTCGCCATCACCGTCTGCTTCAGGGCGCGCAGCGAGGCCGCCTGGGCCTTGCTGCGGCCTTCGGCCAGCGCTTCGGCGAAGTTTGCGAACAGCACGGTAAACCACAGCCACACGGCGACGGCGACGATGAAGCCGAACGGCGCTTCACCCTGGCCATTCAGGGCCTGGATGGCCAGCAGGGTCGTGATGATGCTGCCGACATAGACGACGAACATCACGGGGCTGCGCCACTGCGTGCGGGGGTCGAGTTTTTTGAACGCATCGACGACGGCGGGGCCGATCAGTGCGGAATCGAACAAAGTCAGGCTTGTGCGTGACATGGTAGCCTCTTATTTGATGAATAGTTGCAGGTGTTCGACGACGGGGCCCAGGGCCAGCGCGGGAACATAATTGAGCACGCCGACCAGCACGATGACGCCGATCAGCAGGCCGATGAACATGGGGCCGTGCGTGGGCATGGTGCCGGCATTGGCCGACAGGCGCTGCTTGCCGGCCAGTGAACCGGCCACCGCCAGCACGGGCACGATCACGGCGAAGCGGCCGAACCACATGGCGATCGCCAGCATCACGTTATAGAACGGCGTGTTGGCGGACAGGCCGGCAAACGCGCTGCCGTTGTTGTTGGCGGCCGAGGTGAAGGCGTACAGGATTTCGGAAAATCCATGCGCGCCCGGATTGGCCACGCCCACCGTGCCCGGCTCCACCATCACGGCGATCGCCGTTCCCGTCAGCACCAGGGCCGGCGTCACCAGGATGGCCAGCGACACCATCTTCATTTCATACGCCTGGATTTTCTTGCCCAGGTATTCCGGCGTGCGGCCTATCATCAGGCCGGCGATGAAGACGGCCAGGATGGCGAACATCAGCATGCCGTACAGGCCCGTGCCCACGCCGCCGAACACCACTTCGCCGAACTGCATCAGCAGCAGCGGCACCATGCCGCCCAGGGGCATGTAGGAGTCGTGCATGGAGTTGACGGCGCCGCACGATGCCGCCGTCGTCACCGCCGCGAACAGGGTCGAGGAGCTGATGCCGAAGCGCGTTTCCTTGCCTTCCATATTGCCGCCCGATTGCAGGCTGCTGGCCTGCTGGTCCACGCCCAGCGCCTGCAGGGCGGGATTGGCTTGCTGCTCGGCGCTCATCACGCCGGCCGTCATGACGACGAAGATAACGGTCATGGCGGCCAGCACGGCCCAGCCCTGGCGCATGTCGCCCACCATGCGGCCGAAGGTGAAGCACAGGCCGGCGGGAATCAGGAAGATGGCCAGCATCTGCAGGAAGTTCGACAGCACGGTGGGGTTTTCATACGGATGCGAGGAATTGGCATTGAAGAAGCCGCCGCCATTCGTGCCCAGCAGCTTGATCGACTCCTGCGACGCGACGGGGCCCATGGCGATCGTTTGCGTTTTTGCCACTTGCGCTTCCATCACGGGCTTGCCGGCCGCATCCAGCACGGGCTGGCCGTCGGCCGCCATTTTCGGCGTCTCATACGCCACCTGGTCGAGCAGGGTCACTTCCTTGTACGGGGAAAAATTCTGGATCATGCCTTCGCCCATGAAGACGACGGACAGGGCCAAGGAGAGCGGCAGCAGGATGTACAGGGTCGAGCGCACCAGGTCGACCCAGAAATTGCCGATCGACTTGCCCGAGCGCGAGGCGAAGCCGCGCACCAGCGCAAAGATCACGGCGATGCCCGTGGCGGCCGAGAAAAAGTTCTGGCAGGCCAGGCCCAGCATCTGGGTCAGGTAGCTCATGGTCTGTTCGCCGCCGTAGCCCTGCCAGTTGGTATTGGCGACAAAGCTGACGGTGGTATTGAACGAGGAATCCGGGCTGACGGCGCCCAGTCCCTGGGGGTTCAGCGGTAAAAAGCCCTGCAGGCGCTGCAGGCCATACACAAACACGGCGCCCACGGTATTGAAGACGATCAGGGCGATGGCATAGCTTTTCCAGCCCATGGCCTTGTCGGCGGGCAGGCCGGACCAGCGGTACAGCAGGTTTTCCAGCTTTTGCAGCCAGCCCAGGCCGCGCAGCGGCGCGTCGCCGGCCACCCTGGCCATGTACGATCCCAGCGGATAGGCGGCCGCCAGCAGCACGACGAGGAAAGCGAGCAGTAATAGTGTTGATTGGGTCGTCATCACAGTTCCTCCGCCTTCAGCAGCGCCACCAGCAGGTACACGAGCAAGCCGGCCGACACGAAGGCGCCCAGCACATAGAACGCGTTCATTTCACGCTCCCTAATTTGTCGCAGGCGACGGCAAAGCCGGCCACCACGACGAAAAACACGGCAATCAAGCCGAGATACACGATATCCATTCCCACCCTCATTCAGGTTTGTTTTGATAGTGAGCAGATTAGCCAAATGGGTCTAAAAAATTCGTAAAGACTGGGCGGGCAGCTGTAAACAAGATGTAAAAACGGGGGCTTTACCGCATAAAATCCGCCACAATTGGCGCAAAACCACGGCTGTGGCGCACTCTTGTTGCCTTGGAGTAGCGCTATTGCTCGCCGATCAAGATAGAATGCGCGAGCGTCCGCACAAGGACGCCTAGCCTGCCGCACTGCCCTCCCCCAGTGACGCTGGATGGGATATACTGTATATTCATACAGTTATCGCCGCCGCTGTCACTGCGCCGCGCAGTGCCCCGGCCTGGCGTTCCAACCACTGTCTTTACTTAGCTTGAACACGTATGGCCACTAAAAAACCAGCATCCGACTACAGCGAATCATCCATCCGTGTCCTGAAAGGACTGGAACCCGTCAAGCAGCGCCCGGGGATGTACACCCGCACTGAAAATCCGCTGCACATCATTCAGGAAGTGATCGACAATGCCTCCGACGAGGCGCTGGGCGGTCACTGCACGCATATCGCCGTCACGCAAAACACCGATGGCAGCATCACCGTCGAAGACAATGGCCGCGGCATTCCCGTCGGCCTGCATCCGGAAGAAGGCGTGCCGACGGTGGAAATCGTGTTTACGCGACTGCACGCGGGCGGCAAGTTCGACAAGGGCTCGGGCGGCGCCTACGCGTTTTCGGGCGGCCTGCACGGCGTCGGCGTATCCGTCACCAATGCGCTGTCGACGCGCCTGGAAATCACCGTCTGGCGCAAGGAAAGCGACGGCAACGGCCTGCATCACATGGTGTTTGCCAACGGCGACGTGATCGAGCCATTGAATTCGCGTCCCGCCCCGCGCGACGGCAAGAAGTCGGGCACGCGCGTGACGGCCTGGCCCGATGCAAAGTATTTTGACTCGCCCAACATCTCGCAAACCGAGCTGCAACGCCTGCTGCGCTCGAAAGCCGTGCTGCTGCCGGGCGTAACGGTCACGCTGACCAACGCCAAAACTGGCGACACGCAAACCTGGCTGTACGCGGAAGGCTTGCGCGGCTACCTGACCGAATCGCTGGCGCAGGTGTCGAATGGCGAAACGCTGATCCCCCTGTTCGAGGGCGCGCAATACGCGGGCCCGGACTCGGAAGGCTTTGCCGAAGGCGAAGGCGCGGCCTGGGTCGTGGCGTGGACGGAAGAAGGTGCCATCGTGCGCGAGTCGTATGTCAACCTGATTCCCACCTCGAATGGCGGCACGCACGAATCGGGCTTGCGCGACGGCCTGTTCGGCGCCGTGAAGAACTTCGTCGAGATGCATTCGCTGCTGCCGAAAGGCGTGAAGCTGCTGCCCGAAGACGTATTCGCGCGCGCTTCCTTCGTGCTGTCGGCGAAGGTGCTGGACCCGCAATTCCAGGGCCAGATCAAGGAACGCCTGAACTCGCGCGACGCCGTGCGCCTCGTCTCGACCTTCACCAAGCCGCCGCTGGAACTGTGGCTGAACCAGCACGTCGACTACGGCAAGAAGCTGGCGGAATTGGTGATCAAGCAGGCACAGTCGCGCCAGCGCTCGCTGCAAAAAGTGGAAAAGAAAAAATCCTCGGGCGTGGCCGTATTGCCGGGCAAGCTGACCGACTGCGAATCGTCGGACATCACGCGCAATGAACTGTTCCTCGTCGAGGGCGACTCGGCGGGCGGTTCGGCCAAGATGGGCCGCGACAAGGAATTCCAGGCCATCCTGCCCCTGCGCGGCAAGGTGCTGAACTCGTGGGAGACGGACCGCGACCGCCTGTTCGCCAACAACGAGATCCACGACATCGCAGTCGCCATCGGCGTCGACCCGCACACCGTGGGCGATTCCCCGGACCTGTCCGGTCTGCGCTACGGCAAGATCTGCATCCTCTCCGACGCGGACGTGGACGGCTCGCACATCCAGGTATTGCTGCTGACCCTGTTCTTCAAGCACTTCCCCGCCCTGATCAACAAGGGCCATATCTGCATCGCCCGTCCGCCGCTGTACCGCGTGGACGCACCCGCGCGCGGCAAGAAGCCGATCCAGAAAATCTACGCGCTCGACGATGGCGAACTGCTCGCCATCGAGGACAAGCTGCGCAAGGAAGGCGTGAAACAGGGCGCCTGGTCGATCTCGCGCTTCAAGGGCCTGGGCGAGATGAACGCCGAGCAGCTGTGGGAAACGACGATGAACCCGGACACGCGCCGCCTGCTGCCCGTGACCCTGGGCGAAATCGACCACATGGCCTCGGCCGCCCGCTTCAACATGCTGATGGGCAAAGGCGAGGCGGCAGGCCGCCGCGCCTGGATCGAGGAACACGGCAATGAGGCGGAGGCGGATATCTAAATGATCATCGGCATCGACCTCGGCACCACCAACAGCCTGGTCGCCATCTGGCGCGACGGCAAGGCATCCATCATTCCGAATGCGCTGGGCGACCACCTGACGCCGTCGTGCGTCAGCATCGACGACGATGGTACCGTGCTGGTGGGGCGCGCCGCGCGCGAGCGCCTGCAGACGCACCCGCAGCTGACGGCGGCCGTCTTCAAGCGCTACATGGGCAGCGAAAAGAAGATCACCCTCGGCACGCAGCACTTCCGTCCGGAAGAGCTGTCGTCGATGGTGCTGCGCGCGCTGAAGGAAGATGCCGAGGCATTCCTCGGCCACAAGGTCGAGGAAGCCATCATCACCGTGCCCGCGTATTTCAGCGATGCGCAGCGCAAGGCCACGCGCATCGCAGGCCAGCTGGCAGGCCTGCGCGTGGAGCGGCTGCTGAATGAACCGACGGCCGCCGCGCTGGCCTACGGCATCCGCGACAAGGAACAGGAAAGCAAATTCCTCGTCTTCGACCTGGGCGGCGGCACCTTCGACGTGTCGATCCTGGAACTGTTTGAAGGCGTGATGGAAGTGCGCGCCTCGGCCGGCGACAATTTCCTCGGCGGCGAAGACTTCGTCAGCGTGCTGGTCGACGCCTTTTTGGAGGGCAGCGGCCTGCGCGACGCCGTCGGCAGCCGCCTGCTCGACCCGCGCCAGCAGCAGTTGCTGCGCGACGAGGCGGAGCGCGTCAAGCGCCTGTTGTCGGAGCAGCCCTCCGTGCGCATGGTCACGCGCTACCAGGACAGGGAATATAGCTGGGAGATCAACGAAGACAAGCTGGCGCAGCTGTGCGAACCCCTTCTGGCCCGCTTGCGCCTGCCCGTGGAACGGGCGCTGCGCGACGCCACCATCCGCGCCGCCGAATTGAATGAAGTGGTGCTGGCCGGCGGCGCCACGCGCATGCCGCTGGTACGCAAGCTCGTCTCGCGCATGTTTGGCCGCTTCCCCGCCATCCACCTGGATCCGGATGAAGCGGTGGCGCTGGGCGCCGCCGTGCAGGCGGGCCTGAAAATGCGCGATGCGGCCCTCGATGAAGTGGTCATGACCGACGTGGCGCCGTACTCGCTGGGCATTTCCATTTCGCGCCAGGTCGGCGCGAACCAGTATGAGGGCGGCCATTACCTGCCCATCATCGAACGCAACTCCGTGGTACCCGTCTCCCGCACGGAAAACATCACCACCATCCACGACAACCAGAAGGAAATCAACGTGGCGATCTTCCAGGGCGAGTCGCGCCTGGTGGCCGACAACGTCTTCCTCGGCAAGATCAGCTTCCCGATTCCCGCCAAGAAGGCCGGCGAGGTCGGCATCGACGTGCGCTTCACCTATGACGTCAGCGGCGTGCTGGAAGCGGAAGTGACGGTGCTGGCCACGCAGGAAAAGCACAAGATGGTCATCAGCGACAATGCGGGCGTGATGACGCCGGAACAGATCGAGCGGCGCTTCCTTGAACTGGCCGACCTGAAGATCCACCCGCGCGAACAGCTGGAGAACCGCACCCTGGTCACGCGCGCCGACCGCCTGTATGAACAGTCGCTGGGCGACGTGCGCCAGTACCTGGCCGCGCATACGGCCAACTTCCAGGCCGCGCTGGAGACGCAGGACCCGAACACCATCCGCAAGGCGCGCCAGGCGCTCGACGAAGTGTTGCGCCAGGTCGAGAGCGAGAGCTTCCTGTAGATGGACGGCGGCATGCACAACGCAGAACGCGGCCTGTGGGAGATCCTGGACACGGCACCGACGGGCGACGAGCGCGCCATCAAGCGCGCGTATGCAAAGCGCCTGAAGGTGACACGTCCCGAGGATGATGCGGCCGCCTTCCAGGAACTGCGCGACGCCTATGAATACGCGCTGCGCCATGCGCAGCTGTTTGCCGCCGAGTTACAGGAGCAGGCTGAGGAAACGGCTGAAGCGCATCCGGCCCCGGTAGCGGCAAGTATCGCAGAGACCGGGACGCCGCACGTGGAAGCCGCCGAATTATGGGGCGTCATCGACGACGATACCCGAGACACTCGGGACGCGCCTGCGGAACTGTGGGGCGTCATCGCCCAGGAACAGGCACCGCCAGCCGAATTGTGGGGCGTGGTCGCCATCGACCCGGTGCAGGAAGGCGCCAGCCTGTGGCAGGCATTCCTGGAACAGGCAAGGCAGCGCAACGGGGTCACCCTGCTGCCAGGCTTCCTCGAGCGCGGGGAATTGCTGAACCTCGACGTGCGCGAGGAATTCGACCTGTGCGCGCTGCGCTACTGCGCCAGCGCCGGCTATGAGCTGGCGCTGCGCCAGGCCCTGTTCGAGCAGCTGGGCTGGGAGCACGATTTTTCCTACCTGGCGCGCAGCCATGCGGACCTGGTGCGCAGCGCCGTGCAGCGCTACCGGGCCGACCGCTCGTTTGCCCATTGCAGCGACAACCGCGACAGCTACCCGGGCCTGGACTGCATCATGTCGCAACAGCCGCCGAGCGCCTACGCGCGCCAGCTGTTCGATCAAAAATTCACGCTGCAGCTGCGCGAGCTGCTGCAGACGATACGCTGGCAGCATGCCGAAATGCTGGCCTACAAGCTCGATACGGATCTGTTCGAGCAATGGGAACACGTCGTCCATGCCAAACGCTACTTCAAGCAGACGGCGCTGGCATCGTGCGGCCTCGGTTTCGTGCTGCACTTCATGCTGGCCGGCGTGCTCGATGCGGCCGGCTTCAAGCTCGGCGACACGGCTGGCTATGCCAGCCTGCTGGGTTGCCAGGCGCTGGCCTTTGCCCTGCTGGCCATGCATGCCTTGCGCTGGCCGGCGCCGCTGTTCGCACGCCTGGAAGCACGGCAGGAAGCATTGCAGGAACGCCTGCCCGCGCTGTGGGAGCGGCCCGGCCTGCGGCAACTGGGCTGGATCGTGCCCTACCTCGCGCTGGCGCTGCTGCTATTCCTGCCCGAACGCAGCGAGTCCATGCGCCTCGTCACTTCGGCCGGCTTGTGCGCGTCGGCCTTGCTCGCGTATGCGCTGAATCGCCAACTGCTGCATGGCATGCTGCTGCTCCTGGCCCTGGGCCTGTCGCTGTTCGCCGCCATGTTCATGAGCGGCAAAGGCCAGGCGGCGCTCGCCATCGGCGAGGCCATGCCGCTGATGTTTTGCCTGGCGGCGCTGGCCCTGCGCAGCGCCACCGGCCTGTATGGCGATTGCCGCTTCCCCGAGGCGCTGCTGCCCCGCCTGCGCGCGGCATGGCTGATCGGCTGTGCGGGCTTGCTATCGCTGCTGTATGCGCAGCAGCTGCCGGCCGTCCTCGCCGGCGCCATGCTGTTTGCCTGGTCCTGCACCGGCTTGCTGTTTTCTCCCAGCGATTTCCGCTGGAAGACGATGTGGCCGCTGGTCCTGGTACCGTCCATCGGCAGCTTTCTGCTGGCCGGCCAGGCCCCCGCTATCCGCGCCATGCCGATGATGCATCACAGCGTCGAACTGGCCATGGCCGTGCTGTATCTGACCTTGCGCTACATGTATCTGACGTACGGCAAGTCCTTTTCCAAATCCGGGCTGTCATAATCGGCTCCACGAATTCAACCGCAACCACTTAATACTGAAACAAGCGCCATGTCCACACAAACCAATTTATTTGACGATGCCCAGCCTGAGCCGATCGAGCCGGATGAACCGGTATTCGACGGTGAAGCGCTGACCCTGTCCACGTTTGCCGAGCGCGCCTATCTCGATTACGCCATCTCGGTGGTCAAGGGCCGCGCCCTGCCCGACGTCTGCGATGGCCAGAAGCCCGTGCAGCGCCGCATCCTGTATGCGATGAATGAGCTGGGCTTGAATTCCACGGCGAAGCCGCGCAAATCGGCGGCCGTGGTCGGCGACGTGCTGGGCAAGCTGCATCCGCACGGCGACCAGTCCGTGTATGACGCGCTGGTGCGCATGGCGCAGGACTTCTCGCTGCGCTACCCGCTGATCGATGGCCAGGGCAACTTCGGTTCGCGCGACGGCGACGGCGCGGCGGCGATGCGCTACACGGAAGCGCGTCTGACGCCGATCGCCAAGCTGCTGATGGATGAAATCGGCATGGGCACGGTGGACTTCCAGCCCAATTACGACGGCTCGACGGAAGAACCGAAGCTGCTGCCGGCGCGCCTGCCGATGGTGCTGCTGAACGGCGCCTCCGGCATCGCCGTGGGCCTGGCGACGGAAATCCCGTCGCACAACCTGGCGGAAGTGGCGAAAGCGGCTGTCGCCATGATCCGCGATCCAAAGATCACGCACGCCGAACTGATGGCCATCATCCCCGGCCCAGACTTCCCCGGCGGCGGCCAGATCATCACGCCGCCATCGCAGATCCAGGACATGTACGCGAGCGGCCGTGGCAGCATGAAGGTGCGCGCACGCTGGAAGATCGAGGAACTGGCGCGCGGCCAGTGGCAAGCCGTCGTGACGGAACTGCCGCCGGGCACCTCGTCGCAAAAGGTGCTGGAAGAAATCGAGGAACTGACGAATCCGAAGATCAAGCTGGGCAAGAAGGCACTGTCGCCGGAGCAGGTGGCCCTGAAGGCGCTGATCCTCAATTCGCTCGACACCATCCGCGACGAATCGGGCCGCGCCGCGCCCGTGCGCCTCGTGTTCGAGCCGAAATCGAAAAACCAGGACCAGACGGAATTCATGCTGATGCTGCTGGCGCACACGTCGCTGGAATCGTCGACCTCGATCAACCTGGTGATGATAGGCGGCGATGGCCGTCCGCGCCAGAAGGGCCTGGGCGACATCCTGCGCGAGTGGATCGACTTCCGTTTCGAGACCGTGACCCGCCGTACCGGCTACAAACTGGGCAAGGTCAAGGACCGCATCCATATCCTGGAAGGGCGCGAAGCGATCCTGCTCAATATCGACAAGGTGATCCAGATCATCCGCAATTCGGATGAACCGAAGGCGGCCCTGATCGACGCGTTCAATCTGTCCGAGCGCCAGGCCGACGATATCCTGGAAATCCGCTTGCGCCAGCTGGCGCGCCTGGAAACGCTCAAGATCCAGCAGGAACTGGCCGAGCTGCGCAAGGAAGAAAAGTCGCTGCAGGACCTGCTCGACAACCCGGGTTCGATGAAACGCGCCATCATCCGCGAAATCGAGGCGGACGCCAAGCAGTTCGGCGATGCGCGCCGCACCCTGATCGAGGAAGCGCAAAAAGCCGTGGCCGAGCAGAAGGTGGTCGATGAACCGGTCACCGTCATCATCTCGGAAAAAGGCTGGGTGCGCGCGCGTACCGGCATCGGCCACGATGCAGCCCAGTTCACGTTCAAGGCGGGCGATACCCTGCATGGCGCCTTCGAGTGCCGCACGGTCGACACCTTGCTCGGCTTTGGCAACAACGGCAGGATTTATTCCGTGCCCGTTTCCGCGCTGCCCAACGCACGCGGCGACGGCGTGCCGATCACGACCTTGTGCGACCTGAGCGGCGGTACACCGGGCAACGCCGTGCGCATCCTCCACTACTTCGCGGGCAATGGCGCCACCAGCCTGCTGCTGGCGTCGAGCGCCGGCTACGGCTTCATCGCCAAGGCGGGCGACATGGCCAGTCGCTTGAAAGGCGGCAAGGCCTTCATCACGCTGGACGACGGCGACGTGCCACTCGAGCCAAAGATCATCCCTGACGCGGCCAGCGCCGTGGCCTGCCTGACGGAAGGCGCGCGCCTGCTCGTGTTCGGCCTCGATGAAATGAAAACCCTGTCCAAGGGCGGCACGGGCGTCAAGCTGATCGACCTGGAAGGCAAGGACAAGCTGCTGGCCGTGCAGCCGATCACGCAACGCGGCGTCGTCGTCTCCGGCATCGGCCGCGCATCGAAACCGCAGGATGCGTCGCTGGGCGCCACGGCCCTGGCCGAGCACTTCGGCAAGCGCGCCAGGAAAGGCAAGGCGCTGGCGGCCAAGCTGAAGCCCGTTTCGATGACGGCCATCGGCTGATGCAGGGTTGATACGGTTCGGTCGATACGTCGGCCGGACCGTCTTTCCCGCAGACTAAAAAACTAGATGCTGCGAGAAGCGGCCAGCGCAGGGTCGCAGGCCGGTGCCGCTGATTCTGGCCATCACGCCGGCATAAACTTTTCTTCAGAGCAAGTCAAAATTGCCTCTGCAGCTCGTGCAAGAGCTGCCAGCCTTGCTGTGGCATCGAGCATGAATGCGGCTGGAATACAGACTGCCAGCCATCGCCGGGCAGCTATCGCCCTTCATCCGAAAACAATCTCCGTTTCACCCGTTTTCTTCATCTGAAAAAACGGGGCAAACCATCGCCATCCCGTCTTGGGAAATGACTTAATTCACAACATCCACATAAGACGCTTCGCACATATCGCCGCGTATCGGCAGCCGGTCGTCAAAGTTGATATTGATTTTCTTACCCATGGAAAATGCGAGATAAACGGCGGCAATCAAATGTTTATGCTTGGCATCCACCGCCACGCGATAGGCCAGCGCCGGGCATCCCATGCCCGCAGGCAGATTAACCGGGGCCGCGAACCAGATTTCAATGGCATTGGCAAACACGGGAGTAGAAAAGTCTCCGATACCGCGTATCTTGCTGATCGTGACATTTTCAACATGAATTTCAGCCGCCTGTGCCGGAAGGCAGCAACTAATGAGCACAGCGGAAACCAACAGGCTTTTCGCTTTTAAAACACTAAAAGATATCGTCATTATTTATAGGGGAAACACTCACATTTTTCCACAAACAATCGGCATATCGAATGTTGCGTATGAGAAAATTAAGTCTAGCGTTTTATGCAAGCGCCGTCCATACGAGAACTTTCCTCTAGACACCAGACCAGCAACAGTTAACAGATTTAAATAGGCAGTCAACGTGATTTATCTGGCAGATGGCCAGGTGGGCGATATTCATTCAAGGTGAGGGAACAATGCCGGCGGCCGCGCAAGCAGCTGCTTTCCCTCTTCCTCGTCAGCGCCGCGCCAGTTTGAGGATGTCCGGCGTGGCCTCGATGATTTCCAGCACCTCTTGCGGCGCCGCCGCCGTGCCGCCCACGCCATAGCGGCCCATGCCCAAGGGAACGAGCCGGTCGGCCGCGCCGGCGCGCGGACGGTCATCGGGGCCGGGCGACATGGCGGTCAGGGTGGCGGCACCTTCTTCCCCCGTTTTTCCGCCAGTGCCGAATTCGAGCACCTTGCGCCCCTTGCGGCTGGGCGGAAACGCGAACGTGGCCGTGGGCCGGTACACTTCGATACCGCCCGCATCTTCCTCGAACGAGTGCGTCCAGCTACCGCTGGGCAATGCCATCGTCATGCCATGCATGCCGCCCCCTTTCCGAACCATCGCTGTCCAGACGCCCATAGGGCGCCGTCAGAAGCACGATACCACGCCGCCCAGGCTTTCATAGCCGCTCACGGATGGTGACCAGGCCGAACCGTTCCAGGCCTTGTGGAACAGGGCGCCATTGGTGCCCGTGACAAACACGTCGAGGCGGTTGGCGGCCCAGGCCGTGGCGCGCGGACGCGACGTGCACACGCCGCCCAGGCTTTCAAAGCCCGTCAGCGATGGGCTCCAGGCACTGCCGTTCCACGCCTTGTGGTACAGCGCGCTGTCCGTGCCGATGACGAACAGGTCCAGGCGGTTGGCCGCCCACGACACGGCTTCCACTTCGCCCACGCAGATGCCGCCCAGGCGTTCGAAGCCATCGATGGATGGCCCCCATTGCGTGCCATCCCACCACTTATGGTACAGCGCGCCATCGGTGCCGGTGACAAACACATCGAGGCGGTTCGGCCCCCACGCCACCGCCTTCGGCGACGACATGCAGATGCCGCCCAGCCGTTCATAGCCGTTCAGCGACGGTCCCCAGGCCGTGCCGTTCCACCACTTATGGTACAGGGCGCGGTCCGTGCCGATGACGAACACGTCCAGGCGGTTCGGGCCCCAGGCCACGGCTTCGGGCTGGCCCAGGCAGATGCCGCCCATGGCTTCGTAGCCCGTCAGCGACGGGCCCCAGGCCGCGCCATTCCACCATTTGTGATACAGGCCCCGGTCCGTGCCGACGACAAACACGTCGAGACGGTTCGGGCCCCAGGCCACGGCGCGCGGGTCGCCCACGCACAGGCCGCCCATCGCCTCGTAGCCCGTCAGCGACGGCCCCCATGCCGAGCCATTCCACCACTTGTGGAACAGGCCGCTGTCGGTGCCCGTGACGAAAACGTCGAGCCGGTTCGGCGCCCATGACACCACCTGCGGCGCACTGGTGCAAATGCCGCCCTGCCCCTCGTAACCGCTCACGGAGGGCGCCCACGCCGCCCCGTTCCAGGCCTTGTGGTATAGCGCGCGGTCGGTGCCCAGCACGAAGACGTCGAGGCGGTTCGCGCCCCAGGCCACGACGGGAGAAGAACTCTGGCGCGGCGTGGCGCCGCCGCCCGCGCCCGTGCCGATGCTGGCGCGCGGGCCATCGAGGCAGGCCTGCATGCGCGCCACCTGGCCCGTGGTAAACATGAACATGGCCGGGTCGTCGACATAATCCATGTAATTCATGAACATGTCGCCATTCGGTCCATTGCTGCAGGAAACATGGGGGAACGAAGGCTGGCCCGTGTTCGGTCCACCCTGGTTGGGCGTATCGGCCACGTTGTCGGTACCCGAGCACCCCGTGCCGTCGTCGCCCCAGATATGGTTCAGGTTCAGCCAATGCCCCACCTCGTGCGTGGCCGTGCGGCCCAGGTGGAACGGCGGCGCCGCCGTGCCGACGGTGCCGAACGCCGATTGCAAGACCACCACGCCGTCGGTGGCGGCCGGGCCGCCGGGAAACTGCGCGTAGCCGAGCAAGCCACCGCCAAGCTGGCAGACCCAGATATTGAGGTAGGTATCGGACGGCCAGGCATTCATGCCGCCCGTCGCCTGCGACTTGACGGCGTCGTCGGCACCGAAGGACGTCACTGTCGTCTGGCGCCGCTCGATGCCGCTGGTGGCCGCCCCGTTCGGATCGCGCGTGGCCAGCGCGAATTCCACGCGCGCGTCGGCCGTCAGCGGCAGGAATGGTGCCGGAGTGCTGCCCACATCGCTGTTCGTGCGCCGGTAATCGCGGTTGAGCACATCGATCTGGCTGGCAATCTGCGCGTCCGAGATATTCTGCGCGGCCGTGTTCCACACCACGTGCACCACCACCGGTATCTGCGTCACGCCGGCGCGCGCGGCGATGCTGCGGTCGCCTTCGTACAAGCCGGCCAGGTTCTCGATATCGTCGCGCACGCGCGCATAGGCGGGATCTTCGCTCAGCAGGCGACGATGCACGTCCATCGTGGCGCAGGTGCGCACCTGCGGCGTGCCGCCGCCCTGGCTATCGCCAGCGCCGCCGCCGTCGCCCCCCATGCCGCCGCCCGCGCCACCACCGGCCCCGTCGCGGTCACCGCCCATGCCGTCGCCATCGCCCACATGCATGCAGCTGGCGCCGGCCATGCCCTGCGATGCCTGCTGCATGCCGCCGGCGGGCATGCTTGCCGCATCCGCTGCCGCCGCGGCATGGATGACCGCCTGGTCGGCATACGACACGCCCAGGCGCGGCCCGGGCATGCGATCGCCGCTGTCCGCGCCGGCATCGGCGGCCTGCATGTCGCCCTCGACCGGCATGGACTGCATGGCCGGCATGCCGTCAGCGGAACCGGTCGCCGGTGTTCTTTTCGTTTTGGCGGTAGTCATGATGTCTCCCTTGGTCTGTCTGCCAATTCACTATGGCACGGCGACAGGGCGGGCATTTGAGGCACGTCAAGGATGGCAACGCCAGGGAAAAGGCAGGCGAAAAAAAAGACAGCCGGGGCTGTCTTTTTTGCTACAGGAAAACCTGCATGAGGAATTACTTGGCGGCGGCGGCCTTGACTTCAGCGTCGGCCTTGGCCTTGGCTTCTTCCGTCTTGGTGGCGGCGACAGCCTTGTCGGCGTTCGCTTCCACTTTTTCCTTGGCAACTTTAGCATCGGCTTTCACGGCAGCCTTGCCCGCTTTTGCATCGGCCTTGGCGGCCGCCTTGTCGGCCTTGGCTTCCGCTTTCAGCTTGTCTTCCGGGTCGGCATGCACCACTTTTTCGTGGGCCTTGGCCTTGGTTTTATTGGCCTTGTGATGGGCGTCGGCTTTCTTTTCGTCGGCCTTCATTTCTGCCTTGGCGACATTGGCGTCAGCCTTGGCATCGACCTTGGCTTCCGAAGCGGCAGCCTTGTTGACGTCTTTTTGCGCGGAAGCCTGGGCTTTCACGACGGCTTCGGTAGCCGGCGCCGTCTGGGCGATGGCGGCGGTGGCAAACAGGGTAGCGATCAGGGCGGCGAGTAATTTGTTCATGATGTGACCTTTCAATATGGATTCGATTTATTTTTACTAAAGGCGGGCAAAATGTTCCAAATTTGCCAGGCATCGCGCTGTTGTTGTCAGCAGCTCGATGGCATGACTTCATAGTAAAGACAAAGTCGAAACCAGACTGTGCGCTATCGCACTCAATGGGAAATATGTGCAATTCCGCAAATTTCCCATTGCGCGCGGGCACGCGTCTCAGGCACTCACGCGCCGACGGCCTGCGCCGCATGGCGGGCCGCCACCCACTCCTCGTTGGCCGGCTCCACGCCCACGACGATGCGGCTGTCCTCGCTGGAAATGCGGCTGGCGTTGCGCGCATTTGCCCCGCTGTCGAGCACGGGGCCGATAAACCCCAGCTCGGCGCAGATGCGCTGGCGCAGTTCCGCACTGTGCTCGCCGATACCGGCCGTAAACACCAGCATGTCCAGCCCGCCCAGCACGGCCGTCAGGGCGCCGATCTCGCGCACGATGCGGCGGATATATAAAGCCAGCGCGGCACGGATGCGCTCGCCCGTTGCATCCTGCCGGTCCTGCTGCGCCAGCAGCACGGGCGGGTCGGCCGACACGCCGGAGACGCCCAGCAAGCCCGACTCGTGGTACAGCACGTGCGCCACTTTTTCCAGCGACAGCTTTTCGATTTCCATCAAGTAGATGACGGCGCCCGGATCGAGCGAGCCGCAGCGCGTGCCCATCATCAAACCATCGAGCGCGGAAAAGCCCATGGTGGTGGCCACGCTGTGCAAGTTCTCCATGGCGCACAGGCTGGCGCCGCTGCCCAGGTGCGCGACGATGACCTTGCCCCGCGCGACAGCACCGAAACGCTGCTCCAGCACCAGCGACTGGTATTCATACGACAGGCCGTGGAAGCCATAGCGGCGCAAGCCCCGCTCCCACGCATCGTACGGCAGGGCCAGCATCTGCTCGACCTGCGGCACCGTATGGTGGAAGGCCGTGTCGAAGCACGCCACCTGCGCGATGTCGGGACGCGACTCGAGCAGCACCTCGATCGCCTCCAGCGCGAACGGCTGGTGCAAGGGCGCCAGCGGCACAAAGCTTTTCAGGTCCGCCAGCACCTTGAAATCGATGCGCACGGGGGCGAAATACTTGCTGCCGCCATGCACCACGCGGTGCGCCACGGCGTGCAGCGGACGCCCGGCCAGGCGCTCGACGACTTTTTCGCGGATGTGCGCCAGCGCCGCATGGTGCGGCTGCTGCGGGTCGAGCTGCAGGGCCTCGGCCGGCAGGCCCCCGGCACGATAGGTGGCGCTTTCGCGGCCGATGCCTTCGACCTTGCCGCTCCATTCCGCCTGCTGCGGCAGCATGCCGTCCGCCTGCTGGAACAGGGCGAACTTGATGCTCGACGAGCCGCAATTGAGCACCAGGATCAGGGCGCCGTCGGCATGTTGGACAGGGGTGTTCATGGCGGCGTGCTCCGGTAGTGGTTGGCCAGCATCACGGCGATGGCGCACGAGGCGATGCGGCTGGCGCGCGAGTCGGCGCGGCTGGTGAGGATGACGGGAATCTTCGCGCCCAGCACGATGCCGGCGCTGTCCGCGTCGCCCATGTATTCGAGCTGCTTGGCCAGCATGTTGCCGCTCTCGAGGTCGGGCACCAGCAGGATGTCGGCGCGGCCCGCCACCTCGGAAACGATGCCCTTGACGGTGGCGGCGGCGATCGAGACGGCGTTGTCGAAGGCCAGCGGACCGTCGAGGATGGCGCCGGTGATCTGCCCGCGGTCGGCCATCTTGCACAGGGCCGCCGCGTCCAAGGTCGCCGGCATGTCCGGATTCACCGTTTCCACGGCGGCCAGGATGGCCACGCGCGGTTCGGCCACGCCGATCACGTGCGCCAGGTCGATGGCGTTGCGCACGATGTCGGCCTTCATCGCCAGGTTGGGCGCGATATTGATGGCGGCGTCCGTGATGATGAAGGGGCGCGGATAGGCCGGCGTCTGCATCAGGAAGCAATGGCTGATGCGGCGCTTGGTGCGCAGGCCGGCGCTGGCCGACAGCACGGCCGACATCAGTTCGTCCGTGTGCAGGCTGCCCTTCATCAGCGCTTCCACCTCGCCCTTGCCCGCCAGTTCGGCGCCGCGCGCGGCAGCCGCATGGCTATGCTCGACGTCTTCGATGGCGATGCCTTCCAGGCTCAGGCCCGCCTGTGCCGCCACGGCTTCCAGGCGCGCGCGCGGCGCCACCAGCACGGGCGTGATCAGGCCGGCCGCATGCGCGTCGAGCGCGCCCGACAGGCTCAATTCATCGCAAGGGTGGATCACGGCCACCTTGATCGGCCCCAGGGTGCGCGCATGCTCCAGCAGGCGCCGCGTGCCGTCGCCGTTATGCAGGCGCACTTCGGGCAGGGTGGCGCGTGCCCGTTCGATCTGTTCGGCCGGCGCGACCACCTGTGCTTCGCCATCGAGCACCACGGCGCCATGCTGGTTGACGCAGCGGCAGGCCAGGGTCACGTGGCGGTTGCGCGGTTCCAGCGCCGTGACGGTGACGCTGATATCGAGCGTATCGCCGACGCGCACGGGCTGCAGGAAACGCAGGGTCTGGCCCGTGTAGACGGTGCCGGCGCCGGGCAGGCGCGTGCCCAGCACGGCCGAAATCAACGCCGCGCCCCACATGCCATGCGCGATCACGCCCTGGTAGCGGCTGGAGGCGGCAAATTCGGCGTCCAGGTGCTGCGGATTGTCGTCGCCCGACATCACCGCGAACAGGGCGATGTCGTCCATGCTCAGGGTGCGCGTGATGCTGGCAGTGTCGCCGATGGCGATCTGCTCGAAGGTGCGGTTGCGCACGATATTCAAGTCGTCAGTTTTGGTGGTGGTCATCTTGGCCTTCTAGGCTGGGGTAATGTTCTTGGCAGGTTTGGCTTTGGGCTTCGTCGTGGATGCAGGGACAGGCTGCGATTCTCGCACGGCCGCCGGCTGCGCCTTTTCTTGCACCGCTTCCTGCACCTTTTTCTGCACCGTTTCCTGCGCCCGTGCGGCGCGGTCGAAGACGGCCAGCATCTGCTGCAGGCTCGCCTCCTCGTCCGGCGTCGGCGCGTCCGGCACCAGCAGCACTTGCTGCAGCCATTCGGCCAGCGCGCGGATGGCATCCGGTTCGGCACGCGACAACAGCACCGGCAAGGCGGCGACGGCGGCGTCGAAATCATGCAGCATCAGGCGCGCCTGCTGGCGCACGATGTGACGGAATTCTTCCATGCTGACGCCCTGCGTGTACTGCGGCTTGACCAGTTTCAGGGCCAGGTTGACGCGGCGCTCGTCGGCGATCATGCGGAAGCGGTAGATATAGAACAGCGAGCGCACGGCCGCTTCCACCAGTGCGCCCTGCTGCATGTCCTCGTCCATCTTGCGCGTTTCGCAGCGCACGTACTCGCAATGCTCGGGCGAGATGCCAGGATGCGGGCGTGGCGGCGTGGCATCGCCGATGGCTTGTCCCGTCAGCGCCTGCACGAGGGGCGAACCATACACCAGGTCGAAGGTGGTTTCCTGCAGCGTGTCGCGCCAGTCGCGCCAGCTGTTCAAGCCCGCCGTGACGGCGCCGGAGAAGGCCTCCTGCATGGCCAGCAGCGGATTGTCGGGCGCCACCGGCTGGCGGTTCGCGCGCACTTTTTCCGCCTCCCTGGCCACCAGCGCGGCCAGCGGATTGTGGTCCGTCCAGCGCTCGTACGACACGCGCAGCGGATGCGCGAGCTGCAGGAAGCGCGCCGTCTGCGGCGTCACCATGGCGCGCACCCACGGCTGCGCAAAGGTGCGGTACAGGGCCAGGTTGACTTCGGACACGCGCGCGGCGGCGGCGAACTTGCGGTCGTTTTCCACGTCCGGCTGCACGATGGCGCGCACGTCCTCGATGCTGCGGCGCTCGACCTGCAGCACGTAATCGCCGCTGGCCAGATCCGCGTTCGGCGTGTCGGGCGTCTTGTCGACGATCAGGGCCTGGTAGATGCCGGCCGGCAGGAGGTTGATCAGGTCGATATTGCTGGCGAACTTCTGGTGCTCCTTGCGCCCCACCTTGGCCGACACGAAGATGCCCAGATGGCCGATGCTGTCATGCACGGCATACACGATGGTCTGGTCGTGCATCAGCACGTCCTTGTCGTCGCGGTACAGGTCCGTGATCCAGCCCAGCGCCTGCGGCGGCGGCGTGATGTTGTCGCCGTTCGAGCAAAACACGACGATGGGCGAACGGATATTGCGCAAGTCCAGGCGCACGCCGTCGGATGTGATCAGTTCGGCCGTCGCCAGGCGGTTGCCGATGAACAGATTGTCGACGATGTACTGCATCTCGACGTCGTTCAGGAAGACATGGCCGCCCCAGTATTTTTCAAATTCCAGGTAACGGGGCGCTTCCGTGTCGATGTTGGCGTACAAGTTGTACTGCTTGCTCCACAGGGTATTGGCCGGGTTCAGGTTCTCGAAATTCTGCACCAGGCTGGCGCCGTCGAAACGGCCGTTACCGAGGTCGCCGGCCAACGCCGTGGCCCAGCTGCCGCCCATCAGCCCGCCCGCATAGCGCATCGGGTTGCGGCCATGCCAGCCGGCCCAGTACGACACGGGCGCGCCGGCCACGATGATGGGGCCGAACAGCTCCGGGCGCATGGCCGCCGTCATGAGGATTTGCCAGCCCGCCTGGCAATTGCCGATGACGACAGGCTTGCCCTCGCTGTGCGGATGCAGGGCGATGACCTTTTCGAGGAATTGCGCTTCCGCGTGCATCACGTCTTCCACCGTCTGGCCCGGCACGGGATCGGGCAGGAAGCCGATGAAATAGCAGGGATGGCCGGCGCGCATGGCCACGCCGATCTCGCTTTCGGCCTTGAAGCCGCCGATGCCGGGGCCATGCCCGGCGCGCGGATCGACGACGACGAACGGGCGTTTCGTGGGATCGGGTTCCGGCGCATCGGCGACGAGGATGCGCGCCAGGCCGTAATTGACGGGACGCGCCAGTTCCAGGCCAGACATCACCACTTCGGCCGGAAAATCGAGCACGTTCGGCACTTCCTCGGCCAGATGCTCCTGGTACTGGTTGCCGCGCCGGCGCATCACGTCCGCATACAGCACGATGCGCTGCCACGAGTCGCGCGCATAGTCGCCCAGCATGCCCAGCGAGGGCAGGCCGCCGGTGGAGAAAAATGGAGCAGATTCGATCTTCATGACTATCCTTTTCATGCAGTGAGTGCCGGAACATTCCGGCGCGGAACCTACGCCATCTGGCTGATGGTCTTGCGAAAACGCGCCAGCGCGAAGGTAAACAGGGCCGTGCCGATCGCCAGCAGGGCGAGGAACGGTTTCCATACCACGTCGATGCCGGCGCCCCGGTACAGGATGGCCTGGCTCAATTCGACGAAGTGCGTGGTGGGCGCGATCAGCATGATGTTCTGCACCAGCTCGGGCATGCTTTCGCGCGGCGTGCTGCCGCCCGAGAGCATCTGCAGCGGCAGCAGCACGAGGATCAGCAGCATGCCGAACTGCGGCATGCTGCGCGCCACGGTGGCAAGGAAAATCCCCATCGAGGTAGTGGCGAACAGGTGCAGGGCGGCGCCGCACAGGAACAGCGCGATCGAGCCTTCAATGGGCACGTGCAGCATGCCGCGCACCACCAGGTTCAGCGAAAGGGCGGCGGCCAGCAGCACCACGAGGCCCATCGACCAGACCTTGCCCAGCATGATTTCGGCCGGCGTCACCGGCATCACCAGCAAATGCTCGATGGTGCCGTGTTCGCGTTCGCGGATCAGGGCCGCACCCGTCAGGATGATCGACAGCATCGTCACCTGGTTGATGATTTCCATCAGCGAACCGAACCAGGCCTGGCTCAACGATGGGTTGAAGCGCGCGCGCATCACCAGTTCCACCGGCGGGACCGTCGCGCCGCGATAGCGCTTGGCGAATTCGGCCACTTCGCCGGCGACGATCTGCTGGATATAACCGCTGCCGCTGAAGGCCTGGCTCATGCGCGTGGCGTCCACGTTCAGCTGCAGCTCCGCCTGGCGCCCGCCCAGCACGTCCGCCTGCAGCTTGGGCGGGATCGTCAGCACGAATGTGTACTGGCCCGCGTCCAGCCCCGCATCGACCTGGCTCTGGTTGATCATGGCCGGCGGCGTGAACTGCGGCGGGAAGAAGGCCGAGGCGATGCGTCCGGACAGGGGCGAGCCATCCTCGTCGACGATGGCGATCGAGGCCATGTGCAGGGTTTCCGGCTTGGCCGTGGCGGCCACGTAGATCGCCAGGGTAAACGTGTAGAGGATCAGGATCAGCATCATCGGGTCGCGGATCAGGCTCCAGATTTCCTTCACGCCCAGGCGGTAGATATTTTCAAAGTGTCGCAAATCAGCTCTCCTGTTTCTTCAGCAGCGCCACCGTCACGCCGAGGATCACGGGAATGGCGACGAGCAGGGGCCAGAACGAGGCGTGCAGGTCGCCGAAGCCCAGCGCCTTGTTGAACACGCCGCGGCTGATGTTGAGCATGTGCGTGGCCGGGTACATCAGGCCGATCGCCTTGCCCACGCCTTCCATCGACGAGACGGGATTGAGCAGGCCGGAAAACTGGATGGCCGGGATCATGGTGCCGATCATGGTCACGAACAGGGCGGCGATCTGGCTGCGCGTAAACGTCGAGGCGAACAGGCCGATGCCGGTGGCGCAGATATTGAAGATGAAGGTGGCGCCGATCAGGGTCGGCAGGCTGCCCTTGATCGGCACGCCGAAGGCGGTGACCGCCAGCAGGGCCATGAGGACGAAGTTGAACATGGCCAGCACCACGTACGGCACCTGCTTGCCAAGCAAGAATTCCAGGCGCGTGACGGGTGTCACGTACAGGTTGATGATGGAGCCGAGTTCCTTTTCGCGCACGACGGACAGCGCCGCCAGCATGGCCGGCAGCATCAGCAGCAGCAAGGGGATCACGGCCGGCACCATCGCGGGCAGGCTTTTCACGTCCGGGTTGTAGCGGAAGCGCGTCTCGATGGCGACCGGATTGCTCACCTTGACGCCATAGCGGTGCAGCGCCTGGTCGGCCAGCCACAGCTGGTGCATGCCCTGCACGTAGCCTTGCACGGTTTCGGCGCGCATCGGCATGGCGCCGTCGATCCACGCGCCCACCTGGGCCGGCGCGCCGCGCTGCACGTCGCGCGCGAAGCCGGGCGGGATCTCGATGGCCAGCGACAGTTCGCCGCTGCGCATGCGCTTGTCGATATCGGCATAGTCGCGCAGCGGCGGGCGCTCGATGAAGTAGCGCGAGCCGGCCAGGTTGTTCGTGTAATTCTGGCTCAGCGTCGTCTGGTCGTGGTCGAGCACCGCGTAGCTGAGGTCTTCGACGTCCAGGCTGATGCCGAAGCCGATGACGAACAGCAGCAGCACCGAGCCGCCCAGCGCCAGCGTCAGGCGCACGGGGTCGCGGCGCAATTCCAGCGTTTCGCGCCACATGTAGCTGAGCATGCGGCCCAGACTGAAGCGGCTGCGCCGGTGCTGCGGCGCCGGTGCCTGCGCTGCCGCTTCCTGCACAGGCGCCTCGCTCTCCTTTGCCGCCGGCGCCGTGCCGCCGCCCGCTTCCTCCAGGTAGGCGATGAAGGCCGCTTCCAGCGACGGCGCGCCCTTCTTGCGCACCAGTTCGGCCGGCGCGTCGCTGACCAGCACCTTACCGGCATGCATCAGCGAAATGCGGTCGCAGCGCTCGGCCTCGTTCATGAAGTGGGTGGAAATGAAAATGGTGACGTGGTCGCGCCGCGCCAGCTCGATCATCAGGCGCCAGAAATTGTCGCGCGCGATGGGGTCGACGCCAGACGTGGGCTCGTCGAGGATCAGCATTTCCGGCTTGTGCACCATGGCCACGGCCAGCGACAGGCGCTGGCGTATGCCCAGCGGCAGGCTGTCGGGCAAGCCGTCCATCACCTCGCGCAAGTCGAAGCGCTGCGCCATCTCGTCGATGCGCGCCGGGATGTCTTTCTCCGGCACGTGGAACAGGCGCGCGTGCAGCACCAGGTTCTGGCGCACCGTCAGCTCGCTGTACAGCGAGAACGCCTGCGACATGTAGCCGACCCTGCGGCGCGTGTCGATATCGCTGGAATCGACCTCGTTGCCGAACAGCCAGGCCTGGCCTTCCGTGGCCGGCAGCAGGCCAGTGAGCATCTTCATGGTGGTCGACTTGCCGCAGCCGTTCGAACCGAGGAAACCGAAAATCTCGCCGCGGCCGATGCGGAAATTCACATGGTCGACGGCCGTGAAATCGCCGAAGCGCATGGTCAGGTCTTTTGCCTCGATGGCGACATCCTGCGCGCTGGCAGCGTCCAGCGGCGTGATGACCACGGGCTGGTGGCCGGCGCGCTTGGCCTCGGGTAGCAGCTTGATGAAGGCCGCTTCCAGGTTGTCGCTGTGCGTGCGCGACAGCAGCTCGGCCGGCGTGCCCATGTCGAGCACCTTGCCGTCATCCATGGCCACCAGCCAGTCGAAGCGCTGCGCTTCGTCCATGTAGGCGGTGGCCACCATCACGCTCATCTGCGGGCGTTGCACGCGGATGCCCGCGATCAGGTCCCAGAACTGGGCGCGCGCCAGCGGATCGACGCCGGTGGTCGGCTCATCGAGAATCAGGAGGTCGGGATCGTGGATCAGCGCGCAGCACAGGCCCAGCTTCTGCTTCATGCCGCCCGACAGCTTGCCCGCCGGGCGCGCCAGGAAGGGCTGCAAGCCCGTGCTGCGGGTCAGCTGGTCGATGCGGCGGCGGCGCTCGGCCGCGTCGTGGCCGAACAGGCGCGCGAAAAACTGCAGGTTTTCCTCGACCGACAGGGTCGGATACAGATTCTTGCCCAGGCCCTGCGGCATGTAGGCGATGCGCGGGCAGACGTCGTCGCGGTGGCGCGCATCGCGCATGTCGCCGCCCAGCGCCATCACGCTGCCCTGCTGCACGGCGCGCGCGCCGGCTACCAGCGACAGCAGGCTCGACTTGCCTACGCCATCGGGACCGATCAGGCCCACCATGCGGCCGGCCGGCACGTCCAGGTCGATGGCGTCGAGCGCCACCGTCTTGCCGTAATGCTGGCTGACGCCCTTGATGCTGACGACAAATGGGTTCACGTCCATGGTCACTGCGGGACCTTGGCCGTCAGTTCAGCGGGCCAGGCCTGCTGCGCGTCGAGGCGCACCCAGGCCACGCCGGGCAAGCCCACCTTGACCAGGGCCAGGTGCTTTTGCAGCAGCTCGCGGCTGATCTGCGCCTTCACGCGGAACATCAGCTTCTGCCGCTCGCTGGCCGTTTCCACCGTCTTCGGCGTGAACTGCGCGCTGGCGGCGACAAACGAAATCGTCGCCGGAATCACGTAATTGGGCGCCGCATCGAGGATGATGCGCACTTCGCCGCCCAGGGCCACCTTGCCGGCGGCCGTCTCGGGCAGGAAGAACGTCATGTAGACGTCCGACAGGTCGACCAGGTTGAGCACCTTGCCGCCACCGGCCAGCACCTCGCCCTGCTGCGCCACCAGGTATTGCACGCGGCCGTCGCGCGGCGCCGTCAGCTGGCCGTCGGCCAGGTCGGAATCGATGCGCGCCGTGGTCGCCTCGGCGGCCACGACGGCGGAGCGGGAACCGACCACCTGCGCCTTGGCCGCGTCGATGGCCGCCTGCGCCGCCGTCACTTGCGCCCTGGCCGCGTTCAGGGCCGCCGCCACGCTGCGCACGCGGGCGCGGTCGTCGTCGAGTTCCTGCACCGAGGAAGCGCCCTCCTTCGACAAGGTTTCGGAACGGGCCAGGCGGCGCTTGGCCGCATCGAGTTCGCTTTCGCGCTGCGCCACCATGGCCAGCGCGGCCGCCTTGTCGCTTTCGCGCACAGCCACCTGCGCCTGCGCGCCGACCACGGCGTCGGATGCCTGCTGCTGGCGCGCGCGCGCCTCGTCGCGCTGGGCCGACAGCGAATCGACCTGCATGCTGGCCAGCGGCTGGCCCGCCTTGACGAAGTCGCCCTCGCGCACGAGGATCTCCTTGACCCGGCCCGCCAGCTTGGTGGCGACGTCGATCTCGGTCGCTTCGATGCGGCCATTGCCGCTGACGAAACCTTCGCCGGGGCCGGCAGGACGCATTTTTTGCCAGGCCACATAGCCCAGCACGAGGACGGCCACGACGAGCGCCGCGGGAACGAGTTTCTTCTTCAGTTGTGGAGTCATGGTATCGGCAATCGCTTTTAATTGGTGAACGTGGCGGCGGCGGAGGTGGCGGGCGCGCCGCCGCCCAGGGCGGCATACAGGCTGACCTGGCTGGCCAGCAGCGCGCGGCGCGTCTGCACCAGTTGCTGCTCGACCGTCAGCAAGTCGCGCTGCGCATCGAGTACTTCCAGGTAGGGCGCGGCGCCATTGTCATAGCGCAGCTTGGCCAGGCGCGCGCGTTCGCTCTGCGCGGCCAGCGTGGTCTTGCCGATATCGACCTGCAGCGCCAGCCAGCGCCGGTTCGACAGGGCGTCTGCCACTTCGCGGAAGGCGCCCTGCACGCTCTTTTCATAATTGGCCACGGCCACGTCGCGGCGCACTTCCGCCAGGTCCATATTGGCGCGCAGGCGCCCCGCGTCGAAGATCGGCAGCACCAGGCGCGGCGCGACATTCCAGGCGCCGCTGCCCGAGTCGAACAGGCCGCTCAATTCCGCGCTGGCCGTGCCGTAGGCCGCCGTCAGCGAAATCGTCGGGAAGAAGGCGGCGCGCGCGGCGCCGATATTCGCCTGCGCGGCGCGCAGCTGGTGTTCGGCCGCCACCAGGTCGGGGCGCTGCGCCAGCAAGGCCGATGGCAGGCCCGCATGCAGCGGCTGCAGCACGCTGGCGTCGTCGAAGCGGCGCGTGTCCGGCGTCAGGTCGACGGGTCCGCCCACCAGTTGCGCCAGCGCGTGCGCCTGCACGGCGCGCGCCTGCTCCAGCTGGGCCGACAGCGAGAGGGCCTGGCTGAGCAGGGTTTCCACCTGCGTCAGGTCCAGCTTGGAAATCGACCCCACCTCGAAGCGGCGCGTGAAAATGCGCAGCGATTCGGCGCGGCTGTCGACGGTGGCGCGCGCCAGCGCCACCCGTTCATCGAACTCGCGCAGTGCCAGGTAGCCGTTCGCCACCTGCGCCACCAGGGCCACGCCGACGGCGCGGCGCGCCTCGTCGCTGGCCAGCAGGGTTTGCAGCGCGCTGTCCTTCAGGCTGCGCACGCGGCCCCAGAAATCGAGCTCCCAGGCGCTCACGTTCAGACCCGCCTGGTACTGCGCGCTCGTCATGGCGCGGCCCGTCAGGCTCAAGTCGTCCGGCACGCGAGAGCGGCTGCCGGAAGCGCCCAGCGCCACGGTGGGAAACTGTTCGGCGCGCTGAATGCCATAGGCGGCGCGCGCCTCGTCCACGCGCAGCGCGGCGATGCGGATGTCGCGGTTATTCGCCAGCGCCTGCGCAATCATCGCCTGCAGGCGCGGGTCGGCAAAATAGGCTTGCCAGGCGATGTCGGGCGCGTGCGCGCCGGCGCCATCGTTTTCCGGATACTGCGCCGCCACGGGCAGCGGCGGCGGCGCGTACGGCGGCGCCAGCGAGGCGCAGCCGGCCAGGACCAGCGTGGTGGCCAGTGCAGCGGCCAGCCTGGCGCGCGCGGGGAGAACGGAAACAGGCATGGTCATCTTCTTCCAGTCAATTCAGAATGTTGTAGCCGCCGTCGACATACAAGGTGCCGCCCGTGATGGCGCGCGCGCCGTCGCCGGCGAGAAAGGCGCACAGCGCGCCCACGTCCTCGATGGTGGCCAGGCGCCGCAGCGGCGAGCGTTCGATGGCGTCGGCCATCAGGCGGTCGAAATGGGCGATGCCGGAAGCGGCCCGCGTCTCCAGGGGACCCGGCGAAATGGCGTTGACGCGGATGCCGGCCGGACCCAGTTCCGCCGCCAGGTAGCGCACGGACGATTCCAGCGCCGCCTTCACGGGGCCCATCAGGCCGTAGTCGGCGATGACTTCCTCGGCGCCCAGGTAGCTCATGGTCATCAGGCTGCCGCCCGCAGGCATCAGCGGTTCGGCCAGCCTGGCCATGCGCATGAAGGAGTGGCAGGAGATGTCCATCGCCTGCGCGAAGCCGGCGGCCGAACTGTCCGTGACCCTGCCGTGCAAATCCTGCTTCGGCGCGTAGGCGATGGAATGGACGACGAAATCGATCCGCCCCCACTGCCGTTCGATCTGCGCAAACACGGCTTCCAGCTGGCCCGGCACGGACACGTCGAGCGGCGCCATGATGGCCGCCTGCAGCTGCACGGCCAGCGGTTCCACATGCGGGCGCGCCTTCTCATTGAGCCAGGTCACGGCCAGTTCGGCGCCGGCCGCGCGCAGGGCGCTGGCGCAGCCCCAGGCGATGCTGTGCGTATTGGCGATGCCCACCACCAGCCCCCGCTTGCCCTGCAATGGCGGGGACGGCAACGAGGGGGCCGTCATGGCTTGGACGGACGCAATGCCGGCCACGGCGTGGCGGCGTTCACGCACTGCACGGCGCCCGCGCAGAACGATGCGGCGCAGGCAGCGAGGGTAACGCCGCCGGCACGCGCATGCGGCAGCACGATGGGAGTGTGGGGATGGAGGGTGCTGCACGCGTCAGGCGCGGGGATCTGCATCTTCATGTATCTGGCTTCCGTCACTGAAATTCGAGGCCGGCACCAGGCCATGCGAAGTGGACTGGTACGGGGCGAAAATTACTCTACAGCATTTAGACGCGCGATTTGCGATGGAGCCGGGGCGCATGCATAAGGCTTTGAGCAAGGTCAACTATAAGTGCGATTGCGGCGATGCAACATTGATGTACATCAAATTCTACATCAATAGTATTTAAATGAAACAAATTGTAAGCAATCGAATCGCGGTATTTATTTGATAACTATGTTGGAGTGGCGAGAATGAAAGTTACTGCCGGAACTCAAATTGGTATTAGTGGAGAAATACGTGGAGGAAAGGTATTGCAGAGAGGGAATGCTGCAGGAAAGGCCAAATGGGGAGCCATGCTATTGCGACGCAACATGGCATCCCATTGATTACTGCATTGATATTATTAATTTATTGCCAGGCTACCGTGTAGCGGCCGGACGCGAATACAGGTCGATGATGGTGCTGATGCCATCCTGGCATACGGAACAGAATGTCTCGCTGCGGTCGAACATAATGCACTGCATCTCCGGGCGGTAATAACCGGACGATTCGTAATTCGCCCCTTCGAACGCGCCCACGGCATGACGCTGCGGCGCCTTCGAGAACAGCTGCTGCGTGTACGCCAGGTCGGCCTTGAACAAGTCGCTCATTTCGCTTTCCGGGCGATTCGCCGCGCGCAGGGCCGCGCGCTGCTTCTGGTACTCGCGCGCATGGCTGTCGTACGCTTCCTTCGGCCACGGCGTCGGCAGCGGCGTGCCGGCCTTCACGTGGTTTTTCCATTTCAGCCTGGCCGGATCGCGCAGCGCCGTGGCGTTCGGCTCCCACGGCTCCTGGCGCTCGCCGTTCGACTGATACGCCACGGGCGAGGTGTAGTACTCGTCGGCCAGGCCGGCGAAATGGTGGCCGAATTCATGCACGAACAGATAGTTGGCCCAGTCGCTATTGGCCGCCGCCGTGCTGAACTGGCCGAAGATGCCGCCGCCGCCATACGTGTCGTTGTTGACGAGGATTTCGATGAATTCATACGGCGCGTATTGCGCCAGGTCGCGCAAGGCGCGGTTGTCGGTGGTCAGCACATAGCGCTCGCTGCCGAAGATATCGTAGCGCGTGCCCAGCGGCGAGGCGTGGTGCACGCCCGTCGATGGGCGCGACACGCCCGACTCCTGCGTCGGCGCGGCCATGGCCCACACGTTGAAGTCATTGGCCCGCTCGCGGAACGGCGACACCGTGAACAGGTGGTCGGCCAGCTTGCGCGCCGTCGCCTCGAACTTGCCCATCTCGGCAGCCGTGTAGCCATCGCCCATGATCAGCAGGTCGACCTTGCCCGACGATGGGCCGCTGATGCGGATCGGGATCGGCTTGGCCGGCGCCGGCGGCTGCTTGCGGATCACGTCCTGCGCCGCGGGGTCGACATCGGTGCTCCACACGATGGAAAACAGGCCGCGCTCGTCGCGCTTGAGGATGCGCACGCGCACGGGCTGCTCGGGCTGCGGGAAGCGCACCGATTCCTGGAAGGCGCGCGTGGTGGTCTTCGCCTCGTCGGTGCTGGCCCACTCGCCAAAGATGGTGGAAAAGCCGCGCGAATACAGCACCTTGCCGGACTTGATATCGACCACTTCGAGCAGGTTGTTGCCACGGTTGCTGTCGTCGATGGGGCGCGCCAGGTTGCCCGCCCAAGGCAAGGGCTCGATCAGCACGCGCTCGACCGCATAATGTTCGCCCAGCGCATTGCCGCTGTGCTGGTAGTCGAGGCGCATGGTGGCCGGCAGCGTGGCAAAGTCGGCGTGCGCGGCAGGGACCATGCCGGCAGCCAGCGCCAGCGCGCACAGCAAGGATCGAATCGGGGTCTGCTGCATGTCATTCCTAAAACGGTAGAAAAACAGGTGAAGGGATCGATTTTCCAAATATACGGCGGCCATGCCGGGAGGCTCGGGAAAATCCGCTGCGGCACATTGTAGCGACAGGATCAGGGCCTGCAAAGCCTCCATTGATGCGTATCCGCTTGACCTTGCGACCGGCCTCCATTATATTAGACTGACTAGTCGATTAATTAAAAGGATAGCCAGCCACCATGCGCACCATCGATCCCGACAAACACGCGGCCCGCCGCGACGCCATCCTCGCGGCCGCGCGCCACTGCTTCGCCCGCAAGGGCTTTCACCAGACCAGCACGGCCGCCATCTGCGCGCAGGCCGGCATGAGTCCCGGCAACCTGTTTCATTATTTCCCCACCAAGCAAGCCATCATCGCCGCCATCGTCGACCAGGAAGGCAGCGAAACGGCCGCGTATTTCGCCGGCGCGCAAGGCGACGCCGATGCGTATGGCGCCCTGCTCGGCTTCATGGACCTGGTGCTGGCGCTGGCCGCCGACGCGGCATTTGCGGGACTGGCGCTGGACATTTCGGCCGAAGCGATGCGCGACGCCGATATCGCCGCCAGGGTGGCGCGCAACGATGCCATGCTGCGCGCCGGCGTGCAGGCGCTGCTGGAAAGCGCGGCCGCGCAAGGCCGGGTCGACGCCGAACTCGACCCGGCGCAGACGGCCGGCTGGATCGCCGCGCTGATCGACGGCATCTTCAACCGCGTCGCCGTCGATCCCCATTACGCACCGCTGGCGCAGCGCGCCGGCCTGCACCTGCTGCTGGCGCGCTTCCTGCGCCCTTCCCTGGCATGAGCGCCGCCATGCCTGGCGCACCGACCACGGCCCCCGCGCGCATCGCCGATGTCGACGCCCTGCGCGGCTGCGCCCTGTTCGGCATCTTGGTCGTCAATATCGGCGCCTTCGCCACGCCCTGGTTCGGCCTGGGCCTGACCGACCCCGCCTTTGCCGGCGCGGTCGACCGCGCCACGCACTTCCTCGTCGCGCTGCTGTTCGAGACCAAGTTCTACCTGCTGTTTTCCTTCCTCTTCGGCTACAGCTTCACCCTGCAGATGCAGGCGGCCGCGCGCGCCGGCGCCCCGTTCGCGCCGCGCATGCTGCGCCGCCAGGCGGGCCTGTGGCTGCTCGGCGCCCTGCATGCCGTCTTCCTGTTTCATGGCGACATACTGACCACCTATGCCGTGCTGGGCATGCTGCTGCTGGCCCTGCACCGTTGCGGCGAGCGGCCGGCCCTGATCATGGCCGCCTTCCTCGTCATCGGCTGCGCCGGCTTGTGGGCCGCGATGGCCTGGCTGCAAGGCCTGCAGCCACCGGGCGACACCGTGGAGCATGCCGTGGCGATGGCGCGCAAGGCGGCGGCCGCGCTGGCCGCCTACCGCGACACGCCGGCCACCGTCATCGCCCAGCACGTGCGCGAACTGGGCGAGATCTGGGTCGTCCTGCTGTTGCTGCAGGCACCGTGCGCGCTGGCCATGTTCCTGTGCGGCCTGGCTGCCGGCAAGCGCGAGATGCTGCTGCATGCGGCCGCCTACCTGCCGCTGCGCCGCCGCCTGCTGTGGGCCGGCGCGCTGGCGGGCCTGCCCGGAGCGGCCTGCTATGCGTGGACGTCCGTGTATGCGGGCGACCAGGCGTGGCAGCTGGCAGGACTGGCCGTGGGCGTGGCGAGCGCGCCGCTGCTGACCGGGGCCTACGTGGCCCTGGCGCTGGCCCTGTTCGACCGGCTGCGCGATGGCACGCTGTTCGCCCTGCTGGCCGATACGGGCCGCATGGCATTGTCGAATTACCTGCTGCAATCGGCCATCTGCGCCTGGCTGTTCCTCGCCTATGGCGCGCGCCTGATGGGCAGCGTCTCGCCGCTGGGGGCACTGGCGCTGGCCGCCGCCATCTTCTGCGCGCAGCTGCCACTGAGCCGCTGGTGGCTGCGCGGCCATGCGTATGGTCCTGTCGAGTGGCTGCTGCGGGCACTGACGATCGCGGCATGGCCGCGCTGGCGGCGCGCCGGTGCCGCTTATTTGTAGCGGTACAGTGGCTGGCGCAGCTGGATGGGGCGGATGTCGAGGCGCAGCTTCAGCACCGAATACGCTTCCGCCTCGGTCGAGCTGTAGCCGACGCTGTTGACGGTCTTGCTGAACCTGAATTCGAAGCCCAGGTCCGGATACGGGTCGCGCGGGTTGCCGAAGGCGATGCCGATGGCCTCCTGCTGGGCGTTGTCGATGAGGTTGCCCATCAGGTCGAGCACGGCGTTATTGCCGAGGATATCGTTGGTAAACACGGGTTCGCGCATGTCGGGCTGGTTCGGATCGAGCTTGTTGTCGGCCTTGTCCGGCGACGGCGTAAACACGCGCGTGACGAGGTTGAATTTGTCGCCCCGGTCCAGGTAGCTGATGGCGGCATTGCTGATGTTGAAATTTTTCACGCCGCGGTCGCTGATGGCGCCCGACAGGTCGATCAGCAGAGCGCCGCTGTAGCCGATGACTTCCACATCGCGCATGGCATCGACCACCATGGCGCTGTTTTCGTCGATGCCCAGGCCCAGGTGATAGCCTTTTTTCAGCATCACGGGAATCATGCGCGCGAAACGGCCGCGCACCAGCAAATGCTGGTCGACGAACACGTCGCTGCCGATGAAGCCCAGGCCAGGCGCGATTTCGCGGCCGTCCGTGACGCCCATCTTGAGCATGTCGAGCACCGGCTTGGCATCGTAGAACATGGTGGTGCTCATGATGGCGGCACCGGCGCTGGATCCGGCGATCACGCCGCCGTTGCGGTACACCGACCAGATGGCTTCCAGCGCGGCCGTGCGGCTGCCGTCCTGGCGCAGCAACGCTTGCGTGATGCGGCCCTGGTCGCCGCCAGCGAAATAGATGCCGCTGGCCGACTTGATCTGCGTGACGATGGACGGGTCTTCGGCCGCCTTGCGGTAATCGCTATTGGGCAGCTTGACGGCCAGCGGCACGAAAAAAGCATCGGCGCCGTATTGATTGAGTTTCTTGATGATGCTTTCGCCCGATTTTTCCGGGTTCATCGCGGCCGAGGCCAGCACGGCGATGCGCGCGCCGGGGCCGCCCGACAGCTTGACGATGCGCTGCCAGACTTCGGCATTATCGGCCCGCAGGCCGCCGCCGATGATGACGAGGGTGCCTTGCGGCGCGCTGCCGATGGCACTGCCGGCCGGCGCCGCCATGGCATGGATGCTGCAAAACGCCAGCGCGAACAGCAGCGCGGCAGACAGTTTTTGATACAGGCTTGCGGATGATTTCATGGTGCCTTTCGAATGCGAGAAAAGTGGCGCGCACTTGCCGATACAAACACGCGCCATTGCTGCCGATTCTGCTGCTTGCTACCGAACTCCATCGAACTACGATACTACCCGCTGCGTGTGACAGCGGTATTGCGGCATCTCCTGCTTTCCAGCCTTATTTGAAGGTGTAATTGGCGCTGGCATAGAAGCGCCGCCCGCGCGGGTCCGAATAGCTGGGGTCATAGCCGGAAAGGAAAAAATACGCCTGGTTCGAGTATGGCGGACTGGTATTGAACATATTCTGTATGCCCGCGCGCAGCTTGAACTGCTTGCTGACCGCATAGGCGCCCGACATGTCCCACAGCGTGTACGCCTTCACCCGGTTCGACTTGACCACGCTGCCGTCGTCGATATTGATGGCCGAATTCTGGTCATCGTAGCCGCTCGAATACGTGTTCGACAGGCTGGCCGAGTACGGGCCGCTATCCCAGTCCAGCGTGATCGTATGGCGCCAGCGCTGCACCACGCCGTCCGTGACAAATTTATTCAGGTTGCTGATGAACACGTCGCCAGGGCTGGTCTGGATTTTCGAATCGAGCACATAGGTGCCGCTCAGGTGGCCGCCGAAGCGTCCCCATGCCGTTTTCACGCCATGCAGGTCGGCAGTGATGTCGATGCCTGCGGCTTTTTGCGCGCCGCGGTTTTCCTTGCGCAGTTCGATGTAGTCGATCAAGCCGTCTTCATCGCGGTGTACCAGGTCGCCGTACTTGGACAGATTGGCCAGGATGATATCGTCGCCGATTTCGCTGATCAGGTCCGTGCGCTTGATGTTCCAGTAATCAAAGCTGAAGGTCCAGTGCTCGCTGGGCTCGAGCACCAGGCCGGCCGAGAACTGGCGGCTGCGCTCCGGTTTCAGCTTGTCGTTGCTGTAGCGGCGCGTATCCCAGTTGTCGGCGCAGACGGAATAGTCGTTGTTCTCGGCGGCGCAGTACACGGGATCAGGCAGGGTTGCCGTGCTGCTGTACACGGTGGGGCGGTGCAAGTCCGACATCGACGGCGCGCGGAAGCCCTTGCCGGCCGAGGCGCGCATCAGCACCTGCTTGCTGGGCATGTAGGTCAGGCCGATCTTCGGACTCAAAGCGCCGCCTACCTGCTCATAGTGATCGTAGCGGCCCGACAACTGCGCCTGCCACTGCTTGCTGAACGGCAGCAGCAGCTCGCCGTAAACGGCCTGTACATTGCGGCTGTCGCTCGTGACCTTGCCGCCCTCGGGCGCATCATCGTTGTTGATGTTGTTGCTCATCAGCAGCGCCGATGGACGGAACTGCGTGCGTTCGCGCCGCACTTCGCCGCCCACGGCCAGCGCCATGTCGCCGCCGCCCATGGCCATCAGCGCACGCGAAGCCTTGAAATCGAGCGCGTCCATGCTGCCGCGCGCATGGCGCACCTCGTCGTTGACCTGGATGCTGTCGAGCAGCGCCTTGCCTTCCGCGCCCGATGCCCCGAAGGGGTTGATGCGGCCATCGGCGATCCCCGCGAGCAGCTGGTCATACAGGACGTAGCCATGCGTATCCCGGTCCTTGACGATGTTGACGCTGTGGTTGAAACCCACGTCATAGTCCCAGCCGCCCACGGTGCCGGTCGCGCCCACCACGTAGCGCTGGCTTTCGCTGGTCAGCTGGCTGGTGCGCATGCCGGCCTCGTTCAGGCGCATGCGCAGTTCCAGCTCGCGCCCCACCGGCTCGCCATCTTCATCGACGGCCGTATCGAAGCCGACATTGGCCAGCTGCGGCACCTTGCTGTAATCGAGGTAGCCGATCACGCGCGCCGACGAGCCCACGTAATAGCTGCGCGAACGGCTCAATGCGACCTCCGCGTACAGCTGGTGATCGTTATTCAGTTTCAGCACGCCGCGCGTGAGCAGGTTCTGCTTGTCCGTCTTCGGATACAGCTCCGTATCGCCCATGTAGTCATAGGTGCAGCCGTCCACGCCGCCCGTGCCTTTCGGCAGGTACAGATTGGCCGGCGGCGCGCAGTCCGGGATGGCGAAATTGATCTGGCGGTTGGTGATGGGCTGGCCATTGAGCAGGAAGCCGTTGTCCTGCAGATGCGTGCGCTGGGCGCTCGACAGGCGGATATTCGCCGGGCTGGTAAAGCTCGACAGCAAATGCCCGAGGCGCTGCGGAATCTGCAGGTTCGGGATGAACTTGCGCTGCGAGGAGCGCAGGCGGTCCGTCTGCTGCAGATCGACGACGGCAAAGATATTGTAGCCATCGGTGGCCAGGTCGCCCGTGCCGGCCGTGATGCTGGCCGTGCGCTTGCCGGCGCCGCCTTCGTCGGTGCCGCTGGCGTAGGCGTTCAGCTCCACGCCCTGGTAATCCTTGCGCGTGATGAAGTTGATCACGCCGCCGATGGCGTCCGTGCCATACAGGGCCGAGGCGCCGTCGAGCAGCACCTCCACGCGCTGCAGCGCGGCGGCGGGAATATTGTTCAGGTCCACGCCGGCATCGTCGCCGGGCGAGGCGAAATTGGCCATGCGCCGGCCGTTGAGCAGCACCAGCGTCGACGAGGTGCCCACGCCGCGCAGGTTGGCGCTGTTGAAGCCGCGCTGGTCGCCGCCCACATTGATGCTGGCGCCATCCGTCAAGCCGCCCACGTTGGCCGAGACGCGCGCCATCAGTTCGGCCGCCGTCGTCACGCCCGCTTTTTCGATCTCCGCGCGCGTGATGATCTGCACCGGCAGGGCCGTTTCGGATTCCAGCCGCTTGATGGCCGAGCCGGTAATCTCCACGCGCTGCAGCTTCGGCACGGGCATGGCGGCCTCGGCCGGTGCCGCCTGTTCCTGCGCCAGCGCGCCGCCACCCAGCATGCCCAGCGCCGCCGACACGCTCAAGGCGCCCAATGCCAGGCGCACGGCGTGCGCCAGTACCGACTCGCGTGGCAGCACCTGCCTGCCCGGTTGTTTTTCCATATGCATTTCAACTCTCCCAGATGGTTTAACCCTGATTTTTATAGTGACTGCTTTTTGGGTACTGCCTTGCGCTGCTTGACTGCTGTTTTCCGGGGGCCTTGCGCGCCATGCTCGCCGCCATACAGGTAGGCGGCGATCACCTCGCTCAGGCGCGCTGCTTTTTCAACGTTGTCCTTGTTCGACACCATCAGCGCCACGACCAGCGCCTCGATCATGGCCAGTGCCGTGCTGGCGCTGCTGGGCAGCACGGGATGCGTGCTTTGCGCGTACAACACATGGTCGGCCAGTTCCGCCAAGGGCGACGCGGGCGAGTCGGTCAGCGCCACGATGCGCGCGCCGCGGTCGCGCGCGAAGCTGGCCAGGCCGATACAGTCGAGCGTATAGCGGGGAAAGGAAATGACCACCAGCACGTCGCTCGCCGTCAGGTTAACCAGGTGGCCGGCCGCCACTTCCGAGCCGCCGATGCCCACCACTTCCACCACGTGCGCGCAGAACGGCTGCAAATGCTGCACCAGCATGCCGGCCAGGTTGGCCGACAGGCCAAAGCCCATCACGTACACCACCTTGGCACGCGTCAGGCGGCGCACCACGGCGTGCATGTCCGGCAGCGACAGGCTGCCCGAGGTGGCGGCGATATTCGCGGCCGCATACTCGAGGCTTTGCGTGACGGGCGAGGTGGCGCGCGCGCGCCGTTCTATCGTATGGCGCAGCTTGTCGACCGGTTGCAGCAATGCCTGCAGGGTTTCTGCCATGGCGCCGCGCATGGCCGAATAATTCTTCTGGCCGATATCGCGCGCGAAGCGGCTGATGGTGGCCGTCGATACCTGGCAGCTGTCTGCCAGCTCCTCGATGCCCAGCGCGGTGACGCGCATCTGGTTGCGCAGCAGGTAGTCGGCGATCTGCCGCTGCGAGGCCGAGCCGCTGGCCAGCACATGCATCAGGGCCTGTCCCAGCGGCGACTGCGCAAACGCGGCATCGGGCGGCGACATGGCGGCCGCCGGTGCCGCGCGTGGCGCGCTGTTGCGGGCAGGACTGGCGGATGGTTTCATATCACTGGCGGCCTGTTGTTTTTACGCGCTGCAATGGCAGCCTGCATGCTGCGCATGGACGGAGAAAGCGTGGCAAAGCGGCGCAGGATGCGCCGTTTGAAACCACTTTACGCATATCAAAAAGAAAACTCAACAAATTTTTGTAAAAGGATTTTCATTGATTTACTTCGTGAAAATAATGCTACATAATCGACCGAAATCCATCAACCGCGCCCCGTTTTGGGGCGAAATCATCATGCAAGTACACCAGCATCCGATCTCCACGCCGCACGCCAGCGTTGCCTGCCAGTTGAGCAGCTTTCACTTCGGCAGTCCGGCCGCCGGCAGCCGCAGCGGCAAGAAGGTGTATATCCAGGCGGCGCTGCACGCGGACGAGGTGCCGGGCATGCTGGTGGCGCAATTCTTGCGCCGCGAACTGCTGGCGCTGGAAGCGGCCGGCAAGATCCATGGCGAAGTGATCCTGGTGCCGGCCGCTAACCCGATCGGCCTGGCGCAAGCCATCCATGGCGCGCCGTTCGGCCGCTTCGACCTGACCACCGGCATCAACTTCAACCGCGCCTACCGCCACGTGGCCGATGAGCTGAAAACCACGCTCGATGGCCTGCTGGGGCCCGATGCCGATGCCAATGTGGCCCTGATACGCCAGCATGCGCGCGCCGCCGTCGCCGCCTGGCAGCCTGGCACGGATGCGGGCGTGCTGAAAAAAACGCTGCTGGGCATGGCCATCGATGCCGATATCGTGCTCGACCTGCACTGCGACAACGAGGCCGCGCTGCACCTGTATACGGGCACGCCGCTGGCGGCGCAACTCGCGCCCCTGTCGGCGCTATTGGGCGCGCGCGCCGTGCTGCTGGAACTGGCGGCCGGCGAAGAGCCGTTCGACGAAGCGTGCAGCCGCCTGTGGTGGGACCTCGACGCGCACTTCGGCGGCCGCTATCCGATTCCCGCCGCCTGCCTGTCGACCACCGTCGAATTACGCGGCGAAGTGGAAGTGAGCTATGCCCTGGCCGAGCGCGATGCGCAAGCCCTGCTGCGCTTCCTCGCCATCGAGGGCGTGCTGGACATCGCTGGCGCCGGCGACGACCTGCCCGCGCCGCAATGCCAGCCGACGCCGCTGGCCGGCGTGGAACCGATCCTCGCGCCGCATCACGGCGTGCTGGTGTATCTGCGCGAGATGGGCGACGTGCTGGCCGCCGGCGATGCGCTGGCCGACCTGATCGACCCTGTCAGCGGTGAAACGACGACCTTGCGCTGCACGGTCGCCGGTGTCTTCTTCGCGCGCAGCGCCCACCGCCACGTCTTGCGCGGCATGAATGTCGGCAAGGTCGCCGGCGCCGTCGCCTTCCGCGGCGGCAGCCTGCTCAGCCAATAATAAAGAAAACCCGCATGAGAAAATACTTCAAGCTGCCCAATACCTTTGTCCTGCTATGCGGCATCCTGGCCATGATCGCGCTGGCGACCTGGCTGGTACCGGGCGGGAAATTCGACACCCAGCTGATCAACGGCAAGCAGCTGATCGTTCCCGGCACCTTCCACTATGTCGACAACAAGCCGCAGGGCTTTGCCGCCCTGATGATGGCGCCCATCAAGGGCTTCGTCGACGCCGGCCTGATCATCGGATTCGTGCTGATCGTCGGCGGCGCCTTCTCGGTGCTGCAAAAAACGGAGGCCTTCGATTCGCTGATCAAGTCCATCGCCAAGGCGCACACCAGTTCGCGCTTCGTGCGCGCCGCCCTCATTCCCGTCTTCTTCACCATGTTTTCCCTCGGCGGCGCCACCTTCGGCATGAACGAGGAAGCCATTCCCTTCATCCTGATCTTCGTGCCGCTGGCACTGGCCCTGGGCTACGACTCCATCGTCGGCGTGTCGATTCCCTTCATCGGTTCGCAAGTGGGCTTTTCGGCCGCCTTCCTGAACCCGTTCAATGTCGGCATCGCGCAGGGCATCGCCGGCGTGCCGATCTTTTCCGGCATCGGCTACCGCCTGATCGTGTGGGCCATCGCCACGTTTGTCAGCATCGTCTTCCTGATGTGGTACGCGGCGCGCATCAAGCGCCATCCGGAAAAAAGCCCGACCTACCTGCTCGACATTGAAAAGCGCGGCGAGCATACGCTGGACTTTTCCACCTTTGCCGGCATGACGCGCACGCACCGCGCCGTGCTGTGGATCTTCATGGCGACCCTGCTGACGATGGTCGTCGGCGTCGTCAAGTACGACTGGTTCATCGATGAAATCGCCGCCCTGTTCCTCGGCATGGCCATCGTCGTCGGCCTGGTCGGCCGGCTCGACATGGACAGCCTGGTGGCGTCTTTCGTGCAGGGTGCGCGCGACATGGTGAGCGTGGCGCTGGTCATCGCGCTGGCGCGCGGCACCATGATCCTGGCGCGCGACGCACAGATCATCGACACCATGCTGCATGCGCTCACGCCGCTGGTGGCTTCATCGAGCCCCGTCTTCGCCGCGCAGAAAATGTTCTTCATGCAGTCGGTGATCAATTTCTTCATCCATTCGGGCAGCGGCCAGGCCGCGCTGACTATGCCGATCATGGCGCCGCTGGCCGACCTGGTCGGCGTGACGCGCCAGACGGCCATCCTGGCGTTCCAGTTCGGCGAATTCACCACGCCGATGATACCCACCTCCGGCATCACCGTCGGCGTGCTGGCGCTGGCGCGCATCCCCTGGATTACGTGGGCCAAGTGGATGATACCGCTGCAGCTGATCTATCTGGTGCTGGCCCTGCTGCTGCTGATTCCGCCGTGCCTGATGCACTGGCAGTAAACACCCCAGCCACGGCGACTTGCGCCCGCCCTTCAATACGGTCAGTCAGCGCTGGTAGATGTCCGGCACATAGCGCTCCATCAGCGTTTCCGGGCGCAGCGGCGCCGTGAAGCCATGGCGCGCGTACAGCGTATGCGCGGTGCCGGTGGCCAGCATGAAACGGCGCAAGCCCTGCAAGTCGGGATGCGCCATGACGGCTTCCATCAAGCGCTTGCTGTAGCCGCGGCCACGACAGTCGTCGAGTACATACACGTCGACCAGATAGGCAAACGTGGCATAGTCGCTGACCACGCGGGCAAACGCCACCTGGCGGCCGTCGAGCGTGCCGCCAAAACACAGCGAATGGTCGATCGCGCGCTGCACGGTAGCCAGCGGGATGCCGATGGCCCATGTCGATTGGGTGCTGAGAAAATGGTGGATGGCCGGAACGTCGAGTTCCGCCTTGTCGGTGCTGATTTTCAGATGTGACATTGCGCTGGCCCTGCTGTCGTTGAAAACACGATCATCGGCCTTTTTGCGGCTGCTGTCACCAGGGCTGGAAAGAACCGGGGGCGCCGCCCGTTCCGCTTGCCCATGTTGGGGTATGACGATTGACTGCTGCTACCGCCCTTTTCCGTACTGCCGGCATGGCATCGCCGTGCTTACAGTGCGGCTTTTTCTGCGGCGCTCAAACGCTTGGCGCTGACATGGACGGTGTACATGGTGGCAGCGGCGTCGGCGCTGGCCACGAGCGGTGCTGGCGCGGCGCGGAACTTCGGCACGGCGGCGGTGGCCAGGCTGGTAGCGGCGGCGATGGCGACGATGGCAACGAAGATGGCTTCCATGTTTTTAGCGATGTTCATGATGTGCTCCTTTGGGTCAGTGGTTTGTGTCCTGCGATGATGGAACTTTAGGCCAACACCCGCTGCATCGCCACCGGATTGCGACAAACCGCGCAATTCGCGGGACAGAATACCAACAGCTGCGATGAAGCGTTGCAGCACCCTGCAACGCAGCCAGCCCAGTCGCGTAGCCCATGGCGCACCCTGTATTTCTTGCGGGGGTGCTACAAATGTGGCATGCTACATTTGTAGCAAACACACTCGACAAGGAAAAATATGTTTTCGTGCGCATGGAAGTGGAAACTGGCCGGCCTGCTGTCCGCGGCAGCCTTCACGGCAACGGCGGCGGCCGCCGATTTTGACGGCATGGTCAACGTGGGCCAGCACCAGTTGCAGGTGGCGCAGGCGGGCGAAGGCCCCTATACGGTCGTCTTCGAGGCGGGCTTCGCCAGCGACCAGTCGGTGTGGCGCAAGGTAGTGCCGGACATCGCGAAGAAGGCGGCGGTGCTGGTCTACTCGCGCGCAGGCTATGGCAAGTCGCCGGCGCGCGCGCAGCCGCTCGGCATGGAACAGAGCGCGGCCGAACTGGCTGAAGTGCTGAGCCAGCGCAAGGTGGACGGGCCGCTGATCCTTGTGGGCCACTCGTACGGCGCCTTCCTGATCCGCTACTTCGCAGCCACCCATCCGCAGCGGGTTGCCGGCCTGGTCTTCGTCGACCCGGCGGATGAAGGCCTCGAGGGCGTACTCAAAGGCATCGACCCGGTACGCCTGCAGCAAGACCGGCGCCTGCTCGCGTCGAGCATCCCGCCGAAATGGCAGGGCGAGCTGCAGACGATCCAGAAGCTGCTCGATGCGGGCACGCTGCCGGCCATGCCCGCGCTGCCCGACGTGCCGACGGTACTGCTCACCTCCGTGCAGGCGCGCGCCGGCTCGGACTTCTTCCAGGAGACGCCCGGCGTCGTCAAGATCAAGCGCGAGCGACACGCTGCCTTCCTCAGCCAGTTTTCAAGCGGCGCGCATGTCTTCACGCCGAACAGCGGCCACGGCATCCAGATGCAGGAACCCGAACTGGTCGTCGCCGCCATCGGCCAGGTACTGACCCTGGTCACGCAAAACGCGGCGCGCGAGGCCAGGGCGAAGGCAAAGCAGACACTGATGGGTGAGCTGGAACAGAGCGCGGCCCTGCTGGAACAGCACCAGCAGGACGCTGCCGCGCGCCGGGTCGCGGCAGCGCTCGGCAACAGCACATTGAGCGAAGCCGACATCAATGCGCTCGGTTTCGACCTGCTGCTCAAGGCGAAGCGGCCGCCTTTGGCGACGCTGGTGCTGGCGTACAATAGCCAGACATACGCGCAGTCCGACAATGCCGCCGACAGCCATGGCGAAGCCTTGCTGGCAGGCGGCCTTGCCGAGGCAGCGAGGCGCCAGTTCGCACGGGCGCTCGCACTGGGGCAGGCCAACGGCGCGCGCGCACAGGCGATGGCCGGCTACCGGCAGCATCTTTCGCAAGCAGAACAGGCATTGAAACAACCATGAAAAAAAATGCGCCAGCCATTGCGGCAACCGAGATGCGCGGGCTGGAAGACCTGGCGCCGCGCGAACGACAGGTCGTCGAGTGCGTCTACCGGCTGCAGGAGGCTACCGCCGCGCAGCTCCAGGAAGAACTGAAACCCGACCTGAGCAATTCGGCGGTGCGCGCCATGCTGGCGCGGCTGGAAACCAAGGGCATACTCCAGCATCGCGTCGACGGCCAGCGCTATCTGTACAGCGCAGTGGCGCCGCAGGCCAAGGTGCGCGAGTCCGCGCTGAAAAAACTGGTCGGCACCTTCTTCAACAATTCCAAGGCCAGCGCCGCAACGGCCTTGCTCGGCATGTCGGGCGAACTGAGTTCGAAAGAGCTCGATGACCTCGAGGCGATGATCGCGAAGGCACGCAAGGAAGGCCGCTGATGGCGGGAACCGACCTCGCGCAGCTTCTGCTGAAGCATAGCGTGACGGTCGTGCTGTTGCTGCTGGCGCTGCGGCTGCTGTATCGCGCCTCGGCGGCGCGCCGCGTATTTGCCGCGCGCTGCGGCCTGGTGGCGCTGCTGTTGCTGCCGCTGTTCTGGCTGTCGCTTCCGCAACTGCCGCTGCGCATGCCGCTGGCCGTGTCGGCCCTGCTCGATCCGCCGCTCGTCATCCCGGCCAGCGTGACGACCGCCGCACTGCCCGCCGTCGAGGATGCCGTGTCCATGCCCGAGCGTGCCGCCCGGCTGGGACGCTGGCTGCTTGCCGTGTACGCCTTGGGCGTGCTGTGCCATCTGCTGCGCCTCGCGCTGAACCTGCAGCGCTTGCGCCAGGCCGCCGCTGCCGCGCAGCGGTTCGAAGCGCCGGCCTGGGAAGCGGCCTTGCACAGCCTGCATCTGTCGCTGCGGCTGCGCCGCCCCGCGCGCCTGCTGCTGTCGGATACGGCGTCCTCGCCATACAGCTGGGGCTGGCGGCATCCCGTGATCGTGCTGGACCGGCACAGCGCCGCCAACGCCGCGCCGCAGGCGGTGCTGGCCCACGAACTCGCGCATCTCCGCGCGCATGACTGGCCCATGCTGCTGCTGGCGCGCGTGCTGCTCGCCCTGTACTGGTGGCAGCCGCTGATGTATCCGCTGCTGCGCATGCTCGAACACGATACGGAATGCGCGGCCGACGACGCCGTGCTGGCAGCCGGCGCCACGCCGTCGCACTACGCCCACACCCTGCTCACGGTCTCGCGCCAGGCCTTCGCTTCGGGAACCGTCGCCACGCCGGCACGGCGCCTGGCCAACCGCATCGCCAGCAGCGGCGCCATGCTGGGCGCCCGCATCGCGGCGCTACTGGAAGCGCATCGTCCGCGCGGCCGCGTCACGGGACGCCAATGGTGGAGCGGAACGCTGGCCAGCCTGGTGCTCGTGTGCCTGGTCGCCAGCCTCCAGCTGCGCGGCGAACATGTGCTGTGGCCGGACAGCCTGCTGCCCGCCTCCGGCGCCAGGAACCAGGACCCGATCGCCTTGCTGCAAGCCCTGGACAATCCCAATTTCACCCAGCTGGCCGCCGCGATGCGCGCCGGCGACTACGCGCTGCGCCATGCGGCCGAAGGTCCATCGTTCCGCCAGCGCGCCGCGATACCGCCCCTGCTGCTGGCCTTGCGCGATCCGCGCCCCGTGGTGCGACGGCTTGCCGTGTGGGGCCTGGGCGAGATGCGCTTTCCCGAAACGGCGCCCGCGGTGGCGGCACTGCTGGCAGATCCGGAGGCGTCGGTGCGCGCCGAGGCGGCCGGTGCGCTGGGCGACATGCGGGAGACGCGCTGGCTGTCGCCCCTGATCGCCATGCTCGGCGACCAGGATGCCGTGGTCCGCCGCCGCGTGGCGCATGCGCTGGGCGACCTGCAGGTTGCCGCGAGCATCCCCATGCTGCAACGGCAGCTGAACGATCCGGATCCCGACGTGGCTGGCGAAGTGCGCTGGGCCCTGGGCGAAATGCGCTAGGGCGTAGCGGTCCACTGCCGTCGGCGCGCCGCCGGTGGCTCATGATGAGAATAGCTGGTAAGAATAGGCTGGCTGGAAGCTTGCGTTCCGCCGTTGTGACTGACTGTGACTGCTGTCTGCCGTCTGCTGTCTGCTGTTACTGTGTATTGCTGCCGTCACCAGGGCTGGAGAGAACCGGGGGCGCCGCCCGTTCCGATTGCCCGTGATGGGATGCTACGAGGTGCTGCGACTGCTGTTGGCGATACTGCCCGCATGGCATCGCCGTGCTTACAGGGCGGCTTTTTCTGCGGCGCTCAAGCGCTTGGCGCTGACGTAGACCGTGTGCATGGTGGCGGCGTCGGCGCTGGCCACGATGGTCGCAGGCGCGGCGCGGAACTTCGGCACCGAGGCGGTGGCCAGGCTGGTGGCGGCAGCGATGGCGATGATGGCAACGAAGATGGCTTCCATGTTTTTAGCGATGTTCATGATGTTTTCCTTTGGGTCGGTGGTTGGGTCCTGCGATGATTGAACTGTAGGCTTATCGTCCCTGAACCGCCATCGGATTGCGACCAAACGCACAATTTGCGGGACAGAATACAAAAAGGCCGGATGGAACGCATGGCGGGCATCCGGCGCGCCGTTTGAGGCTTGCAAGCCCCATTCCAGGCCATTTCCGCGCTGGGAAAGGCCCTAAAAGCCCTACCGCAGGCCAACCTTGTTTATAATCGCCCTACACTAAAGGACTTCTTTCATGACTGATCAATTCTCCAAAAAGGGCGAAGCCTGGTCGGCCCGGTTTTCCGAACCGGTCTCGGACCTCGTCAAGCGCTATACCGCTTCTGTATTTTTTGACAAGCGCCTGGCGCTGTTCGATATCGAAGGTTCGCTGGCCCATGCGGAAATGCTGCATGCGCAAGCCATCATCAGCCCGGCCGACTACGCTGAAATCCAGCGCGGCATGGCGCAAATTTCGCAGGAAATCGCCGCCGGCCAGTTCGAATGGCTGCTGGACCTGGAAGATGTCCACCTGAATATCGAAAAACGCCTGACCGAGCTGGTAGGCGATGCGGGCAAGCGCCTGCACACGGGCCGTTCGCGCAACGACCAGGTGGCCACCGACATCCGCCTGTACGTGCGTTCCGCCATCGACGACATCACCGCCCTGCTGGCCACCCTGCGCGGCGCGCTGACGGACCTGGCCGAGCAGCATGCCGACACCATCATGCCGGGCTTTACCCACATGCAGGTGGCGCAGCCGATCACCTTCGGCCACCACATGCTGGCCTATGTTGAAATGTTCGGCCGCGATGCCGAGCGCATGGCCGACACCCGCAAGCGCGTCAACCGCCTGCCGCTGGGCGCCGCCGCACTGGCCGGCACCACCTTCCCCATCGACCGCCTGCGCGTGGCCAAGACGCTGGGCTTTGACGACGTCTGCCACAATTCGCTCGACGCCGTCTCGGACCGCGACTTCGCCATCGAATTCTGCGCCGCCTCCGCCGTGCTGATGATGCACGTGTCGCGCATGGCCGAGGAACTGGTGATCTGGATGAGCCCGCGCATCGGCTTCATCGACATCGCCGACCGCTTCTGCACCGGCTCGTCGATCATGCCGCAAAAGAAAAACCCGGACGTGCCGGAACTGGCGCGCGGCAAGACCGGCCGCGTCTACGGCCACCTGATCGGCCTGCTGACCCTGATGAAAGGCCAGCCGCTGGCCTATAACAAGGACAACCAGGAAGACAAGGAACCGCTGTTCGACACCGTCGACACCGTCATCGACACCCTGCGCATCTTTGCCGACATGGCCGGCGGCATCACGGTCAAGCCGGAAGCCATGCGCGCGGCCGCCCTGCAAGGCTACGCCACGGCGACCGACCTGGCCGACTACCTGGTCAAGAAGGGCTTGCCTTTCCGCGATGCCCATGAAGCGGTGGCCCTGGCCGTGCGCGCCTGCGTCGATGCGGGCTGCGACCTGGCCGACCTGTCGCTGGAGCAGCTGCGCGCGTTTTCTCCGCTGACCGGCGAAGACGTGTTCGAGGTGCTGACCCTGGAAGGCTCCGTCGCCGCGCGCGACCACGTGGGCGGCACCGCGCCGCGCCAGGTGCGCGCCGCGATCGCCCGCGTGCGCACGCAGCTGGAAAAATAAGCGGGGATTTCCCCGGCAAGCGCCCCGCAGCAGCGATGCAGCGGGGCGTTTTTTATTGGGCGACGATTTTCGACAGGACGGAGAAGGCGGCGCCCGTCTGCGATGCTTCGAGCAGCAAGGTCAGCTCGGTGTAGGTGCAAATGATGTTGATCAGGTTGATGCGCTCCCAGGCCAGGCGCTTGAGGATGGCGTGATACACGCCTGGCGTATAGCAGGTCTCGGGGGCCAGATGCAGGGTCACGGCCGTCACGCGCTCGAGGCGCGCCAGTTCCTGCTCGCCGCCAAAGACCTCGTCCACCAGCGCATGCAGCGAGCGGCTGCAGATCACCATCACCTCGTTGACGCCGCGCGTCACGGTAATGAAGGTGCCGCGCTGCGGCGCTGCCAGCGCCAGCAACTGGCGCTGGCAGTCATACGTCTGGTCGGAGTAACGGTAGGTAAAAATCATCAATTCGCTGCGCGTGGACAGTTCTCCCGCGCGGTGCGCCAGCACGATCTCGCCGCTTTTCTGCTGCGGCATGCGTTCGGCCAGGCGGCGCAGCGCCATCACCACGGCGGCCTGGCCTACCGGTTTCCACAAGTCGGTCTGCAATTGCGGCTGCAGCTGGCGCGCCAGCTCCGAGAGGTTGAGCAAGCCGCGGCCCAGGCCCTCGCTGAGAAACGCCGACTCCATCACGATCTGTTCCACTTTAGTCGCTATCGAAAGCATAGTTCATGTGCCGGGCATTCCGGTGCACGCACCAGGAGCCGGCAACCCTTCCTGAAAAAAAGGCTGCACTGCACCAGCGGCCGCGCCTGGAGGCGTGGCCGGTTTCGCTGAGTACCCTTGCGGGAAAGAGGCGGGCGGCGGCTAGGAAGGCGGATGCAGCATCAACGCCGCTCCAGAGGGGAAATGGCTGAAACCGCTAGCAGAAGGCAGAACTGACGTCATGTGAAACTCCCGATTTTTTCCCGTTGCGCCATGTGAACGCGGTCATTGCCGCGTGCGCTTTTTTTATCTACGCCTTGCCCCGACAGCGGACAGCGCGAATACCTAGTGTAGATCGCAACATTTAAAAAATGCAACAGTGTTTTGCCAACAGAACGCGCCATTTGAGGGACTAGTCCAAAACAAAAGTTACAGCTTGCGGCAGATCAAACTTTCCTATAGTAGCGCGCCGATAAATGTTCAATTCTTAACAAAAAAAGCCCGCTTGACCCATTTCTTGAAAATTTTGACATGGCGATATCGACAAGTTTAGTGTCGCCCTACCCGGCGGTAACGCCATAAAAAAAGCGGCAGGCTACCCGCCCGTCGTCCGGCACGCCGGGGTGGCCATCAGACAATCGCGGCCAGCTCATTCACTATTTTCCTAACCGATACCATGGAGCAGAAATGAATTTACGTTTGACGATAGTTGCCGCATCCATCGCCGCCCTGCCGCTGATGGCCACCACGACGGCACATGCCGCCACCCCGCTGCCACCGACCCTGATGGCCGCCCCTGTCAGCCTGGCGTCGCCACAAGAGACGGCCAGCCTGGTCAACAAACTGGCGGCACAGGCGCGCAGCCGCGGCCTGAATACCGAGCATGGCTTTGTCGTTGGCGCCCAGCATCCGGGCGTCAGCGGCACGCGCGTCAGCCGCGTGCAGCACACCTACAAGGGCTTGCCCGTGTTTGGTTCGGAAACGGTGGTGGTCAGCAATAACGCCGGCGACATCGTCAGCGAATCGGTCTCGGACCGCGCCTCCGGCCTCGGTAGCGGCGGCGTCAATTCCGTCACCCGCAGCGCCACCGCCGACATCGACACCACGCCCGCCGTCAGCGCCGCAACGGCCATCGCCGCCGCGGTGAAAAGCATCGGCGTGCCGGCCGTCGACCATGTGCCGCCGCATGCACAGCTGCTGATCTACCCCGTCATGAAAACGGTGCGCGTGGCAGGCGCCGAAAACAAATCGGAAGCCTCGCTCAATGCCCTCGACGTGCAGGACGTGGTCGACCACTACGAGCTGGCCTACCTGGTGCAAACCCGCATGATCAGCGGCAGCAAGCCGGTGTACTACGACACCATCGTCAGCGCCAAGGATGGCCGCATCCTGCGCCAGTGGAAAGCCCTGAAAACCGTGGCCGGCATCGGCAACAGCCAGTACAACGGCCAGGTGCCGCTCAATACCACGCTCACCGGCAGCACCTACACCATGAAGGACCCCAGCCGCGGCACCGGTGGCAGCTTCGGCGGCATGGCCATCACCAACGCCAACCACGGCACCACTTCGGGCAGCGTGTACAGCAGCACCAGCAATACCTGGGGCGACGGCCAGCAATACATCAATGGCGGCAGCACCACCAACGCCAACGGCCAGACGGCGGCAGTCAACGCCATGTGGGGCCTGATGAACACCTACGACACGCACAAGAATGTGCTGGGCTGGTCCAGCCTGGACGGCAACAACACGGCCACCCACATCGCCGCCCACGTCAACACGGCCTACGACAACGCCTACTACGACAGCAGCTGCAAGTGCATGTACATCGGCGACGGCGGCAGCTCGTTCAACAACCTCGGTTCCATCGACGTGATCGGCCATGAAATGGGCCACGGCATCACGGACGCCACCTCGGGCCTGATCTACTCGCAGGAGTCGGGCGGCTTGAACGAATCGAGCTCGGACATCGCCGGTGAAATGGTGGAAGCGTATGCGCGTGCCGGCGGCACGGGCACCACCATCCCCAACACGGGCAACGATTGGATGACGGGCAAGGAGATCGCCAAGAATGGCCAGCCGCTGCGTTGGCTGTACAAACCGAGCAAGGATGGCAGCAGCCCGAATGCGTGGAGCAGCACCATCAAGAACCTGGACGTCCACTACAGCAGCGGCCCGAACAACCGCATGTTCTACTTCCTGTCGCAAGGCTCGAACTCCACCGCCAGCAGCGACTACTACAGCTCCTACCTTAACAAGAGCCCGCTGGCCATGACCGGTATCGGCAGCGACAAGGCCTACCGCATCTGGTTCAAGGCCGCGACCACCAAGTTCACCTCGTCGACCAACTATGCCGACGCGCGCAACAAGGTGCTGCTGGCAGCCGAGGAACTGTATGGCGTGGGCAGCGCCGAGGCGACGGCCGTCAAGCGCGCGTACGCGGCCATCAACGTGGGCGCCGACGTCGATGAATCGACGACGGGCGGCGCGGTGACCATCACCAGCCAGCCGGCCAGCATCACGGTCGCGCCGGGCGCCACCGCTTCGTTTGCCGTCGGCGCGGGTGGCGGCACGGCGCCGTACACCTACAAGTGGTACCGCAACGGCGCCGTGATCAGCGGCGCCACGTCGCCGGCCTACAGCTTCACGACCGTGGCGGCCGACAACGGCGCCGTCTTCAAGGCCACGGTGACGGATTCGTCCTCGCCTGCCGTGACGGCTACGTCGAACAACGCCACCCTCACCGTCGGCACGAGCAGCGCCACCGAACGCGTGACGAACGGCGGCTTCGAGTCCGGCGCCACGGGATGGAGCGGCACCACGGGCGCCATCGGCACCTTCACGGGTCAAACCGCGTATGAAGGCACGAAGTACGCCTGGCTCGGCGGCAATGGCGCGACGGCCAGCGAATCGCTGACGCAAAGCGTGGCCATTCCTGCCGCCGCCACCTCGGCCAGCCTGACCTTCGCGCTGCATATCGACACGGCCGAAACGGGCAATACCGTGTACGACAAGCTGGTGGTGACCGTGAAAAACAGCGCCGGCACGGTGCTGGGCACCCTGGCCTCGTACTCGAACGTGAACAAGGCGGCCGGCTACCAGATCCGCACCTTCGACCTGATCGCCTACAAAGGCCAGACCGTGCAGATCTCGTTTGCCGCGACCGAGGATGCATCGCTGCAAACCTCGTTCGTGATCGACAAGGTCAGCCTGGTTACCCAGTAAGCGGCTAAGCGTGCGGGCAGGCAGTCGAGAAGGACTGCCTGCCCGCACCATTCGCAGAACACGATTGATTTTCTTGCAATTCCAGTCTACCCTGAGGCAGCGAATTGCATCTTGCCTGCTGCCGGTACCCGCGACGAATTGAACTCTTTTTGATTGTTCCTGACCGATGCCTACTTTGATCACACGCGCCTTGCCACCCGCCAGCCTGTCCCTTTTCGCGTCCAACGCCATGCTCGCCTGACCCGCTCATGCAGTTCCACCTCCAGGTGCAAGGCCCTGCCGGCAGCCAGGCGCTGGCCATCGACGCGCCCAGCGAAGCCGAGGCGATCCGCGCGGCCGTGCGCGGCGGCTGGCGCGTGCTGGCCGTGGACGACGGCGCCGCGCAAGACGCAGGCGCCGTGGTCCGCCCTGGGAAGCAGGGCCTGCCCCTGCTGCAATTCAGCCAGGAACTGCTGGCCCTGCTCGAAGCGGGCCTGAACCTGGGTGAAGCCATGGCCACCCTGCACAACAAGGAAACGCGCACGGCCGCCAGGGCCACCCTGGGCGCCATCGTGCTCACCCTGCAGCAGGGCAAGAGCTTTTCCGACACCCTGGCCGACTTCCCCGACATCTTCCCCGACATTTACATCGCCACCGTGCACGCGGCCGAGCGCTCGGGCAACCTGCCGGAAGCGCTGGCGCGCTTCGTCGGCTATCAGCTGCAATTCGACGCCATCCGCAAGAAGCTCATTTCGGCCGCCATCTACCCGTGCATGCTGCTCGTCGTCGGCGGCCTGGTGACGCTGTTCCTGCTCGGCTACGTGGTGCCGAAATTCAGCGTCGTGTATGAAAGCTCGGGCCGCGAGATTCCCTGGATGTCGCAGATGCTGCTGGGCTTTGGCCAGACGCTGGCGGCCCATCCGCTGCTGTGCGCCACGGCGCTCGCCGCCAGCGTGGCGGCCGTGGTGTTCGGCGTGGCCAACCGCGCCATGCGCATGGCGCTGGTGCTGCGCCTCTTGCGCCTGCCCGTGCTGGCGGACAAGGCCGCCGAATTTCGCCTGGCCCGCTTCTACCGCGCCCTGAGCCTGCTGCTGCACGCCGGCATCCCGCTGCACAAGGCCCTGGCCATGGTCGCGCCCATGCTGCTGCCGGCACAGCAGGAGCAGCTGGCGCAGGCGCGCCGCGCGGTGCAGGAAGGCATGCCGTTTTCCACCGCGCTGGAAGAGGCCAGCATGGCCACGCCGGTGGCGCAATCGCTGCTGAAGGTGGGCGAAAACACGGGCCGCCTGGGCGACATGCTGGAACGCTCGGCCAAGTTCCACGACGAGGAATTCGCCCGCTGGGTGGACTGGGCCTCGCGCCTGCTCGAGCCCCTGCTGATGACCATCATCGGCGTGGTGATCGGCGGCGTGGTGGTGCTGATGTACATGCCGATCTTTGAACTGGCCGGGAGCTTATCGTGACGGGTCTACCATGAGGAGCTTGCCATGAACGCGCGCGACGAAGAACGCAGCGTGCTCGATGCGGCCATGCTGCGCCAGGCCCACGCCAGCGCGCTGGCGCAGGGCCGTCCGCAAATGGCCGTGCTGCAGGAAACGGCGGCCCTGCCGCCCGAAGTCTTCCTGCGCCAGCTGGCCGCCCTGTTCCGCTACCCGGCCTGGACGATGGCCGAGCTGCAGGCTGGCCTGCCCGCCTTTGCGCTGCTGCCCTACACGGATTGCGCCCAGCACGACTGCGTGCTGATGCAGCCGCCCGCCTCCGGCGCATCGCCCGTGCTCGTCATCGGCAATCCTTTCGCCGACGACCTGCTGCAATGGGCCGACTTTGCCCTGCGCACGCCCTTCACGGTGGCGCTGGCCCACCCGGACGACCTGGCCGCCTACCTGCAGCAGCAGGAAAGCGTGCAGCAGGCGATGCAGGAGATGCAGCATGGGGACGACGTGCCGGGCCTCGACCAGAGCATCGAGGACATCTCGCTGATCCGCATCAGCGAAGACAGCAGCCCGGTGGTGAAACTGGTGAACTCCACCATCTACGACGCCCTGAAATTCCAGGCCAGCGACATTCACCTCGAGTGCGACGTGGCCAGCCTGGTCATCAAGTACCGCGTCGACGGCGTGCTGGTGCAGGCGGGCCAGGTGCAGGGACTGGCGATGGCCGAGCAGATCATCTCGCGCATCAAGGTGATGGCGGATCTCGACATCGCCGAGCGGCGCATCCCGCAGGATGGCCGCTTCAAGGTGCGCGTGAAAGGCGCGGAGATCGATTTCCGCGTCTCCATCATGCCCAACATCTTTGGCGAGGACGCCGTGCTGCGCCTGCTCGACCGGCGCGCGCTGACGGAGGCGGCGCAGGCGCTGCGCCTGGAAAGCCTGGGCCTGAACGAGGACGCCATCGAGCAGATCCGCCGCCTGGCCGCCAAGCCGCACGGCATGCTGCTGGTGACGGGCCCCACCGGTTCCGGCAAGACCACCACCCTGTATGCGGCCATCACGGAAATCAATACGGGGCGCGACAAGATCGTCACCATCGAAGACCCCGTCGAGTACCGTCTGCCGCGCGTGCTGCAGATCCCCGTCAACGAAAAGAAGGGACTGACGTTCGCGCGCGGCCTGCGCTCCATCCTGCGCCACGACCCCGACAAGATCATGATCGGCGAGATCCGCGACGACGAGACGGCGCAGATCGCCGTGCAGGCGGCGCTCACGGGCCACTTGGTGTTTACCACCGTGCACGCGAATAACGTGTTCGACGTGGTGGGCCGCTTCCTGCATATGGGAGTCGACGCCTACAGCTTTGCCGCGGCCCTGAACGGCATCGTGGCGCAGCGCCTGCTGCGCCTCAATTGCGCCCATTGCGCCGTCGATGCGACAGCGGAAACGCTGGCCGACACGTCCCTGCTGCAGGCCAGCGGCCTCGATGCCCAGCGCGTGCAGGACTGGCAGTTCATGGCCGGCAAGGGCTGCGGCCACTGCCGCGGCACCGGCTACAAGGGCCGCAAGGCCGTCGCCGAAGTGCTGATGCTCAGCGACGCCATGCGCGAAATGATCTGCACCCGCGCGCCTCTGAGCCAGATGAAGGAAGAGGCGGCGCGCAACGGCTTCCGCCTGGCGCGCGAGGCGGGCATGGACTTGGTACGGCGCGGCGAAACCACCCTGACGGAGCTCAATCGTGTCACTTATTGAACGCGTTACCCGGGCCACGGTATGTCTGCACCTGGCGCCGCACGGGCTGCATGGCGTGCTGCGGCGGGCCGGCCGCCCGCTGCCGGACAGCGCCTTCCAGCTGCCGATCGTGAACCCGGACGCCAGCTGGGAAGTGGCGCTGGCGGCCCTGAACCGCTGGCTGGAACAGGACCAGGCAAAATTGCCGCTGGCCGTCAGCCTGGCCAGCCGCTGGTGCGCCATGCAGGTGGTGCCGTGGAGCGGCGCCCTGCTGGCCCAGGCCAGCGCGCAGCGTTTCCTGCACAGCCAGTTCGGCGCCGTGTATGGCGACGGCGCGCGCGCCTGGCGCCTGGCGGCCGACGATGCGCCTTACGGCAAGCCGCGCCTGGCCTGCGGCATCGATGCCGCGCTGCTGCAGGGCGTGCAGGACGCGGCCGGCGCGCATGGCCGGCGCTGCCTGTCGATCGAACCGATCGTCGGGCCGGCCTGGCGCAGCATCGCCAGCGCCAGGCCGGCCGGCGGCAAGCTGGCCGCCTTCGCCCTGGTGGAGGCGGGACGGCTGCTGCTGGCCACCAGCAGCGGCGGGCGCATTGCCGCCATCCACAGCCAGCCCTGCGCCGAGGCCTGGGGCGATGAACTGGAACGGGCGTGGCGGCGCTGGAACCTGCGCGCGCCGCAGCTCGACGCCATCGAACGCGTGACGCTGATCGACTTGAGCGGCGTGCCGCAGGCGAACGTGCCGGAACGCTTCGAGCCCGTCGCCGTGGCCAGCGCCGCGCACCTGATGCGGGAGGCGGCATGGGCCTGAGCCGTCTCGAATTCCTGCCGCCTGGCGCGACGCAGGCGTTTTCCGGCTGGCGTCTGGCGCTGTGCCTGGCGGGCATCGCCGTCCTGCTGCCGGCCACCGTGCTGTGGTTGGTGCAGGCGCAGGAAACGCGGCGCCTGGAAGCGCAACTGGCGCAACTGCAGCCCGCGCGCGCGGTGCGCCCGCCGCTGTCGGCCAGCCAGCAGCGCGAGCGCGACATCGAACTGAAACTGGTGGCCACCGCCGTGCGCCAGCTCAACCTGCCCGTCACGCGCCTGATCAAGACGGTGCAGCCGCCACGCGACGTGCGCATCGCCCTGCTGGGTCTGGACCTGAATGCGCAGCAGGGACAGGATGGCGCCAGCGCCCTGAAGATCGCCGCCGAAGCGGAAACGCCGCAGGACATGCTCAATTACCTGGCCTTCCTGAACCAGCAGCCGATGTTCAGCTCCGTGTACCTGCTCAAGCACGAAATGAACGCCAACGCGCCGGAACACCCGTATCGTTTTCAACTGGAGGCGCAATGGCGGCAATAAAACCCGTATTCAAAGCCAATACGCCGCTGGCTCGTCCACGCCTGCAACTGCGCATGCCGCCGCGTCTCGCATGGGAAGCGGCGCGCCTGGGGCGCAGGCTGGGTTGGCCCAGCGCCATTGGCGCGGCCTGCCTGGCGCTGGCCGCCTTCGCCGTGCAGCAAGGCGGCGCACTGGCGGCGCGCCAGCAGCAGCTGGCGGCACAGCTGGCGACGGCCGCCAGGCAGGCGGCACTGCCGCAGGCACCCGTCAGCACGGACGGCGACGCCGACAGCCTGGCCGCCTTCCATGCCTACCTGCCCGCGCATGACAGCATCCCCGAGCAGCTGCAGCAATTGCTGGCCGTGGCGCAGAAGAGCGGCGTGACCCTCGCCAAGGCCGACTACAAGCCGCAGGAGGACGGCAACATGGCGTTCCTGCGCTACCAGATCACGCTGCCCGTGAAGGCCGAATACATGCAGCTGCAAACCTTCATCGTCGACGCCTTGCAGGAATTGCCTACCTTGACCCTCGACTCCGTGATCTTCAAGCGCGAACAGATCGAAGCGGGAGAAATCGAGGCGCGCATACAGTTCATCCTGCTGGTGAAAAAGCCGGAGGTGCGGCCATGAAAAAAGTCGTGCTGGCCGGCGCAGCCGTGGCGACCTTGCTGGCCGCCTTCTTCGCGCCGGAAGACGAAGGCAGCATCGTCGGACCGGCCACCGCCACCACGCGCCAGGTGGAGCGGGTACCGGCGGCGCCTGCGCTTGCCGTGGCCGCGCCACCCGCTCCCCCGTCCGCGCTGGCCATCCATCCGCGCCGCGCGCTCGACGATGAAGAGGCGGCCACCCTGTTTGCCAAGCAGAGCTGGCAGCCGGAGACGCCGAAAAAGATCATGCTCGACCAGCAGGCCGCCAAGGCTGCGCTGCCTGCGGCAACCGTCGATGCGAATGCGCCGCCGCCCTTGCCGTTCCAGTTCCTCGGGCGCTTTGTCGACGAAGGCAAGGCCGCCTACTTCCTGCAGGCGGGCGAACGCAATGTGGTGGCGCGGCCCGGCGACATGCTCGAGGAGCGCTACCGCTTCGACGGCGTGGTGCAGGGCGCCCTGCAATTTACCTATCTGCCGCTCAACCAGAAACAGACACTCGCCGTAGGGGACCTCAATTGAAACGATGCGCGCCACGTATGCCACGCAGTCTTGCTTTGCTGCCCTTGCTGTCCTTGCTGGCCGCCTGCGCCGGCAACCAGGCTTTTAACGACGGCCAGGCCATGCTGGGCGCCGGCCGCACGGAGCAGGGACTGGCCCTGCTGGAGCAGGCGGCGCAGGCGGAACCGACCAACGCCAAGTACCGCATCGCCGTCACGAATGGCAGGATGCGCGCGCTCAATAGCCTGAACGGCCGCGCCGATGCGCTGCGCCAGCAAGGCAGCCTGCCCGAGGCGCAGGCGCTGTACCGCCAGGCGCTGGCGCTGGACGCCAGCAACGACGTGGCGCAGCGGGGCCTGGCCGGCGTGGCGCAGGATGAGCGCCACCGCAAGCTGGTGCAGGAAGCGCAGGCCAGCTACCAGCGCGGCGGCGAGGCGAATATCGCCCAGGCGCAGGACACCTTGCGCCAGGTGCTGCAGGAGCGTCCCGCCCAGCGCGACGCCTTGCTGCTGAAAGCCCGCATCGGCGAGGCGCAGGCGAAAAGCCTGCCGGCCGGCGGCAAGCTGGCGGCGGCCTACCGCAAACCCGTGACCCTGGAGTTCCGCGATGCGCCGCTGCGCTCCGTCTTCGACTTCATCAGCAAGGTCTCGGGCCTGAATTTCGTCTTCGACAAGGAAGTCGACCCCGCCCTGCGCGCCACCATTTCCGTGCGCGACACCAGCATCGAGGAAGCCATCGCCATGCTGCTGGGGGCCAATCAGCTCGAGCAAAGCGTCACCAGCGACAAGTCGATCACGATTTACCCGAACACGCCGCAAAAGGTGAAGGACTACCAGCAGCTGGTGGTGCGCACCTTTTTCATCACCAATGCCGACGTCAAGACCGTGGCGTTTTCCATCAAGACCCTGCTCAAGGCCAAGGACGTCGTCACCGACGAACGCCTGGGCATCATCATGCTGCGCGATACACCGGAAATGGTGCGCATGGCCGAACGCATCATCAACGTGCAGGACCTGGCCGACCCGGAAGTAATGCTCGAGGTGGAGGTGCTGGAAGTGAAACGCACGCGCCTGATGGAGCTGGGCGTGCGCTGGCCAGACCAGGCCAGCCTGACACTGGCCGGCGTCGGCAGCGGACTCGGTGGCTTGAAGGTGGCGGACCTGCACCGCATCAATGGCGACAATATCAACCTGGGCATCGGCGGCGTTACCCTGAATGCCAACAAGACCGACAGCGACAGCAATATCCTGGCCAATCCGCGCATCCGCGTGCGCAACAAGGAAAAGGCCAAGATCCTGATCGGCGACCGCGTGCCCGTCATTACCGTCACGACGAATAACGGCGTCAGCTCCGACAGCGTCAATTACATCGACGTGGGCCTGAAGCTCGACGTCGAACCCAATGTCTACCTGGACGACGAAGTGGCCATCAAGATCAACCTGGAAGTGTCGAACGTCGTCAAGGAAGTGATCAGCAAGACGGGCACGCAGGCTTACCAGATCGGCACGCGCAGCGCGTCGACCGTGCTGCGCCTGAAGGATGGCGAGACGCAGGTGCTGGCCGGGCTGATCAGCGACGAGGACCGGGGCACGGCCAACAAGGTGCCCGGCGTGGGCGAGCTGCCCGTGCTGAACCGCCTGTTCGGCAGCCAGAAGGACGATGCCATGCGCAGCGAGATCGTGCTGTCGATCACGCCGCGCCTGCTGCGCAGCATCCGCAGGCCGGACCTGATGACGGCCGAATTCAATTCCGGCACCGAGGCGGCCGTGGGCGGCCGCGCCAGCGTGGGCGGCGCCGCGGAACCCGTCGCCGCGCCCGAGCAGGCAGCGCCGCGCACCGTCTCGCCCATGACGGGCGGCGACGAAGCGCCTGCCGGCGACAAGCCTGCCGCCACGCCCAGCGCCACCGTCAAGGGTGGCCAGTGAAGCGGCATGGTCTTCAGCGTGGCTTTACCTTCATCGAGCTGATGATCACCCTGGCGATCATGGCGACCCTGGCCACGGTGGCCGTGCCGATGGCGCAGGTGGCGCTGCAACGGGCGAAGGAGCACGAATTGCGTTCGGCCCTGATCGAGATCCGCGAAGCCATCGACGCTTACAAGCGCGCGTCCGACAACGGCCGCATCAAGCTGTCGCTGGGAGGATCGGGCTATCCGAAAAAACTCGATGAACTGGTCGAAGGCGTGCCCGACCAGCGCAGCCCGTCCAAGCAGAACATCTATTTCCTGCGCCGCCTGCCGCGCGACCCGTTTCACGCAACAGGCGCGGATGGCCAGGCCGGCAGCGCCGCCGACAGCTGGAGCAAGCGCGCCTACGCTTCGCCGCCCGACAATCCCAGCGAAGGCGAGGACGTGTTCGACGTCGCCTCGCGCTCGACCAAGGTGGGCCTGAACGGCGTGCCGCTCAACGAATGGTGACTGCCATGCGCCTGCCCTCCCCGCGCCGCCTGCGCGGCTTCACGCTGGTCGAACTGCTGGTGGTGCTGGCGATCATCTCGCTGCTGCTGACGATCGCCATTCCCCGCTACTTCGGTTCGGTGGAAAAGTCGAAGGAAGTCGCCCTGAAGGAAAACCTGCAGGTGCTCCGCAGCGGCCTGGATAAATACTATGCCGACAAGGGGGAGTATCCGGCCGCGCTGGCCGACCTCGTGACCCACCATTACTTCCGCAGCGTGCCATTGGACCCCGTCACGGAGTCCGCCGCCACCTGGCAATTGATCCCTTCGCCCAATGGCGAGATCAGCGGCGTGGCCGACGTGCGCAGCGGCGCCAAGGGCAAGACGCGCGAGGGCATCCCCTTTGAACAGCTCTAGGAAAATGCGGCGGCGGGCAGCAGGCTTCGCCTACATCTGGACCCTGATGCTGGTGGCCTTCATGGGCGTGGGCCTGGTGCTGGCCAGCGAACTGCATGCCACCGCCGCGCGGCGCGACAAGGAACGCGCACTGCTGTTCATCGGCCATGAATTCCGCAATGCGCTGGGACGCTACTATGAAAGCACGCCCGATGACGGACGCCCCCGCTATCCGCTGACCATGCAGGAATTGCTGAAGGATCCGCGCTTCGCCAACGCCAGACGGCACCTGCGCCGCCTGTATGCGGACCCCGTCACCGGCAAGGCGGAATGGGGCCTGCTGCGGCAGGAGGGACGCATCGTCGGCATCCATTCGCTGTCGCCGCAGCTGCCGGTCAAGCAGGACAACTTCCTCGATGAAGACGCCAGCCTGCGCCGCAAGCAGCGCTACGCGGACTGGCAATTCACCTATCCGCACGACCTGGTGCTGACGCCGCCCGATGCCGCCGGCGGCGCGCCCGGGCTCAAGCCGAAAGCCCCGAACTGATATCATGCTCGCTTTCAGCATCGCGCATCGCACAAAGGAGCAGGCATGAGCATAGGTGGCACTTCCATCGAACAGGCATTGGCATCGTTGTCGGACATGACAGGCGGCATGGTCGCCATCGGCAAGGACGAACACGCGCAACGCATCGGCAAGGCGCAAGCCTATATGCGCGAACAGGGCATCGCCGCGATCTATCTGAACGCGGGCGCCAACCTCACCTACTTCACGGGCACCAAATGGTATGCCAGCGAACGCATGGTGGGCGCCATCCTGCCGGCCAGCGGCGAGATCGAATACATCGCTCCCGCCTTCGAGGAAAGCACCTTGAAGGGCTTCATGCTCATCGAGGGTAAGGTCAATTGCTGGGAAGAGCATGAAAGCCCGTACCAGCTGTTCGTCGACGTGCTGGCCCGCATGGGCGTGGCGCAGGATGTGGCCAGGCCGCCGCGCGTGGGCATTTGCGAAAGCGCAGCCTTTTTCATCTACGACGGCATCAAGCCGCTGGCCGCCGGCTACGCGCTGGAAAACGCGCGCGCCGTGACGGCATACTGCCGCAGCCGCAAGTCAGAGGCGGAAATCGCCCTGATGCAGCGCGTGATGGACATGACCCTGGCCGTGCACGTGGCCACGGCCAGCATGCTGTACGAAGGCATCACGACGGTGGAAGTGGAGGAATTCATCCAGCGCGCGCACCGCAAGGTAGGCGCGCCGCGCTCCTACTTCTGCATCGTGCTGTTCGGCGAAGCCACCGCCTACCCGCATGGAGTCAATTACGTGCAGACCCTGAAGGCGGGCGACACCGTGTTGATCGACACGGGTTGCCAGGTGATGAACTACATCTCCGATATCACGCGCACCTATGTGTTCGGCACCATCAGCGAGCGCCAACGCTCCGTGTGGAATAGCGAAAAGGCGGCGCAGGCCGCAGCGTTTGCCGCCGCCCGGCTGGGCGTTCCCTGCGGCGACGTCGACCGCGCCGCCCGCGTCTCGCTGGAGGCCGACGGCTTTGGCCCCGGTTACAAGCTGCCCGGCCTGCCGCACCGCACGGGCCACGGCATCGGCCTCGACATCCACGAATGGCCTTACCTGGTCGGCAATGACACCACGCCGCTGGACGTGGGCATGTGTTTCTCGAACGAGCCGATGATCTGCATCCCCGGCGAATTCGGCATCCGTCACGAAGACCATTTCTACATGACGGAGAATGGTCCGCGCTGGTTCACGCAGCCGGCGCACAGCATCGACGATCCGTTCGGCCTGCAGGCGTAGTCCAGGTGTTGGATTACGCTGCGCTAATCCAACCTACGCCATGCCAGGCAGGTCAAGCTGGCATCACCGCAATGTCAGGTAGGTCGGATTAGCGCCCTGCGCGTAATCCGACACAGCGCTCACTTGCGCCAGCTTGAACACGGCCAGCGCCGTACCCAGTTGCACGGCCTGTTCCTGCAGCGATTCGGCCGCCGCCGATGCTTCCTCCACCAGCGCGGAATTTTGCTGCGTCATCTGGTCCATGCTGCCGATGGCCACGCCAATGTCGCCGATGCCGGCGCTCTGCGCCTGGCTGGCGGCGCTGATCTCGGCCATGATATCGGCCACCTTCTTCACCGAATCGACGATCTGGCCCATGGTCAGCCCCGCCTCGTCGACCAGCTTCGAGCCGACATTCACCTTCGCCACCGAGTCGCCGATCAGCTGCTTGATTTCGCGCGCCGCGCCGGCGCTGCGCTGCGCCAGGTTGCGCACCTCGGAGGCCACGACAGCAAAGCCGCGTCCCTGTTCGCCCGCGCGCGCCGCTTCCACGGCCGCATTCAGCGCCAGGATGTTCGTCTGGAAGGCGATGCTGTCGATGACGCCGATGATGTCGACGATGCGCTTCGACGAATCGTTGATCTCGCCCATGGTGGTCACCACCTGGCTGACCACTTGCCCGCCCTTGACCGCCACCGAGGACGCCGACACCACCAGTGCATGCGCCTGGCCCGCGTTGGCGGCGTTGTCGCGCACGGTGCTTGTGAGACTGTCCATGCTGCGGGCCGTCTGATCCAGGCTGCCCGCCTGCGATTCCGTGCGCGCGGCCAGGTCCGCATTGCCCTGCGCGATTTCAGCACTGGCTACCTGGATGGTTTCGGCCGACGCCTTGATGTCGGAAACCATGCCGCCCAGCTTGCCGCGCATGTCCTTCAAGGCCGCCAGCAGGCTGGCCTGGTCGCCCGCCTCGGTGGCGATATCCATCGAGAGGTCGCCGTCGGCCACGGCGCGCGCGATCTGGCGCGCGTATTCGGGCTCGCCGCCCAGCTGCTGCCAGATGGCGCGCACGACGAAGTGCGAGACGGCCACCAGGCAGACGATGACGATCAGCGCCACGGCGATACTGGTATTGAGCGCATTGCGCACATTGGCCGCGCTGCGTTCGATGCCCTGCTTGAACTGCGATTGCGCCTGCTCGTTGGTCTTCGCCAGGTCCGTATTGAGCGCAGCCAGCGCGCCCTGCATGCGCGCCACGGTGGCTTGCGGGTCGCCCTCTTCCATTTCCAGCATGATGCGCGCCGCGCTCAGGGCCGGTGCATAGTAGGCATCGAATTCCCTGGCCAGCCGCTGCCCATGCTCGCGCTGGCCCGGAATCGCGGCAAAGGCGTCGAACTTCGCGCGCAGCTTGACGGCCTGGCCATCGACCTGGGCGATGCGCTCCTTGTCGCCTTCGCTGACGGCGTCGCGCAAGGCGTCGCCGACGGCGGCTACGTCCAGGGTCAGCGACTTGGCCATGTCGAGCACCGGATAATCCACGCTTTCGGTGGAGTGAATGGAATTGAGCGCGGCCGTGGACAGATAGGCGCTGACCGCCAGTCCCAGTCCGAAAATGACGGCCGAGACGACAGGTAGCGCCCATATCTTGCGTTTGATGCTCATTGCTGTCTCCTGATGTTATCTCGTGCAAAAGACGGCATGCGTCGCCGCATGCCGCCATGACGGCCTTATGGCGTCGTCAGCACCACTTTCACCGTGCCGTCGACGGCACTTTTCTCGATATAGCCGATGGCTTTCGGATCGGCGGCGACGGCCTTCTTCACGTCGGCGCTATTCGCCACTTCCTTCGGCAAGGTGGCCTTGCCCGTGAAAACCAGCTTGGACCACAGCGCCTTCGCCTGCGACGGTTCCTTGTCCGTCACTTTCTTGTAGAACTCGGCGCGCACGGGGGCGCTTTCCGGCTGGTCGATCGGCGTCATGGCCGTCGATTTACCGAGAAAGAACTGGGCCACCTGTTCATTCGTCATGGCAGCTGCGGCATTCTTCGTATTGACCACCACAACCACTTCGGCCATGGCGGGAACGGCGATTGCCAGCGCCAGCAAGGCAGCCACATTCACAATCATTGGTTTCATGCGGCGCTCCTTAGAAAACGAAATCGATGGCGGCGGCAGCCACCGTGACGGGGCCATGGAAGCCTGGCTTGGCTTGCACGAACAGGCCCTGGCCATTTTTCGGCTTGATGCGGTCGATCTGCACTTTCAAGGCGGCCGAGCGGTGGAAATCCCAGCGCACGCCGATGCTGTCCGTCGATTGTTCCAGCTGGTTGCGCGTGTTGGCCATGGTGTCGACGCCGGCCGACAGCGCGCGCAGGGTCGGCGTACAGGCGGCCGGGTAACCTGGCGGGCACGCGGCAGGCACGGTGTTGTTCACGCGTCCATCGGCCTTCAGGCTGGCGTGGCTGTAGTACGGCAGGAAAGCGCCGATGCGGTAAGCGGCCATCACGTACCACGAGGTGCTGTCGCTGACATAGCTGTCGGTCTTGCGCTTCGCATATTCGGACTGCAGCAGCACATTGTTCCAGTCCAGGCCCAGGCCGACGGACGTAAACGACGCTTTCTTTTCCTTCACCACCAGCGCATCGGCCAGGGCGCCCAGCTGGGCGAACTTGTAGCCGGAACCGGCCGCGCGCAGGCTGGCAATCAGGGTATTCTGGCTCGGCGAATCGTCGATGGTCAGCTTGGTCTCGGCGCGGCCGAAACGCACGGTGACCGGGCCATGTTCGGCCACCACATTGAGGGCCACGATGGACTTGCCTTTGACATGCACGGTCGAATCGGGTCCCGTCGCCAGGGTCGCCTTGGTGCTGCCCAGCGCCAGCTGCGTCGTCACGCTGGTGTCGCCCGCGCTGAATTGATACGTGCCGTCGATGCCGTCGATGCTGTTGAGCGGCACCTGCGAATACATCTCGCCGGGCGGACGCAGCATGGTGTTGGCATAGCCCACGTTGCGGTAATCGGAAATCATGAAGACGGGCAGGCCCATGCGGCCAATGCGCACGCTGAAGCTGTCCGACACCTTGGCCTTGGCGAAGGCCCAGGCCAGTTCGGCGCCGAAATCATCTTCGCCATCCTTGCGCGCCAGGCCTTGCGCGGTGGCCGACAGCCACGGGTTGACGGTGACGCTGGCCTGCAGGCCCAGGTTGGAATCGACGCCCGTGCGGGCGGTGCGGCCCGCGCCGCTGGCCTGGTTGGGACGCGCAAACTGCGCGCTGTCCGTATCGGCCATGGTCAGCGCGGCCGTGCCGTAGCCGCTGATCTTGACGGTGGGGCCGCTGGCGGCATCTTCGGCGTAGGCATGGCTGATGGCCAGGGGCATGGCCAGCAGCAAAAGCAGGACGTGTTTATTCATAGTAATCAAATACCCGTAGCGGAGAACGTTAATCGTGGAGTGGACTCGCGGTCGAAGGCTCACCGGCCGTGACAGGCCGGGTCCATTTTTTGCACGCCGCCAACGCCGTGCATCGGGTGCATGGCAGCGTGACCAGTGAGTCAAACCATGCTACAGAGAAAAGGTTTTACTTTGGAAAGTTTTCCTGAGGCAATGAGCCATTTCGCCATTTTTGCAGGAAAAAGCACGCATTCTAGAGGAGATTTTCTAAATAGCACGCCGCGTGAAACCACACTTTATCCCTATTTTTCATACACTTATGGATAATTCAAGACAAAAATAACGGAGCCCTACATGAATCGCGCGGCGCCCATAAAAAACGCCGCCCGCGCGAATATCGCGGGCGGCGCCGGTCAAACCAGTCCTGCCTGAGACGCTTACTCGCGCTTCGAGACGAGCGTCAGGATATCGTAGCTGGCCACCAGTTCTTCGTTCTGGTTGGTCACCTGCACGTCCCATGCAACGACGCCCTGGCCCACGCCAAACACGTCCTTGCGGTTGCGGTCGACCTTGCGCTTGCAGGTCAGGCGCGCGCGGATGGTGTCGCCGATGGCGACGGGCGCGACGAAGCGCAGGTTGTCCAGGCCATAGTTGGCCAGCACGGGGCCGACACCGGGCGAGACGAACAGGCCGGCGGCGGCCGACAGCACGAAGTAGCCATGGGCGATGCGCTTGCCGAACTGCGATTCCTTGGCCGCGATCTCGTCGAAGTGCATGTAGAAGAAGTCGCCCGAGATGCCGCCGAAGGCCACGATGTCCGCTTCGCTGACCGTGCGGCGATGCGTGAGCAGCGAGTCGCCCGTCTTCAGGTCCTCGAAATGCTTGCGGAACGGGTGGATCGGGCTTTCATTGACGTCCGCGCCGCGCACGTATTCGCCGGTGATGGCCGCCAGCATGGTCGGTGAACCCTGTACCGCCGCGCGTTGCAGGTAGTGGCGCACGGCGCGCACGCCGCCCAGCTCTTCGCCGCCGCCCGCGCGGCCAGGGCCGCCATGCTTCAGTTGCGGCAGGGGCGAGCCATGGCCCGTCGAATCGACGGACGCCACGCGCTCGAGCACATGCACGCGGCCATGCGTGGCCGCCACTTGCGGCACCACGCGCGCGGCGATCTTCGGATCGCGCGTCACCAGGGTGCTCACCAGGCTGCCCTTGCCGCGCGCAGCCAGCGCCAGCGCCTCGTCGATATCCGTATAGCCCATCATGGTGCTGACGGGGCCGAACGCTTCCACGTCATGCACGGCATCGTTGCCGAAGGCGTCGCGGCACAGCAGCAGGGTCGGCGAAAAGAAGCTGCCCTCCTGCGCGCCATCGCCCAGGGGATTGAAGCCGTCGGCTGCGCCGAACACCACTTCATTGCCCTGCGACAGGGTGGCGACACGCTCGGCCACGTCGTTCTGCTGCTCTTTCGAAGCCAGCGCGCCCATGCGCACGCCTTCGATGGACGGGTCGCCCACCACCACCTTGGCCAGGCGCTCGCGCAGCCGCGTGCCGACGGCGTCCATCAGGTGCCCGGGCACGATGATGCGGCGGATGGCCGTGCACTTCTGGCCCGACTTGCCCGTCATCTCGCGCACGACTTCCTTGACGAACAGGTCGAACTCCACGTCGTCGGGCGTGACGTCCGGCGCCAGGATGGCGCAGTTGAGCGAATCGGCTTCGCCATTGAACGGCACGGACTGGGCGATCAGGTTCGGATTCGTGCGCAGCTTGGCGGCGGTGGCGGCCGATCCCGTGAAGGTGACGAAATCCTGGCCATTCAGGCGGTCCAGCAAGTCGCCCGTGGAGCCGATCACCAGCTGCAGGCTGCCGGCCGGCAGCAGGCCCGATTCGTGCATCATGCGCACGACGGCCTGCGTCAGGTAGCTCGTCGCCGTGGCCGGCTTGGCGATGCAGGGCATGGCGGCGAGAAAACTCGGGGCGAATTTTTCCAGCAGACCCCAGATGGGGAAATTGAAGGCGTTGATGTGCACGGCCAGGCCGCCGCGCGGCACCAGGATGTGCGTGCCGGCGAAGCCACCTTTTTTACCGAGCGCGATGGCCGGGCCTTCGTGCAGCACGTTCGACGACGGCAGCTCGTTGCTGCCCATGCTGGCGTAGGCGAACAGGGTGCCCGTGCCGCCTTCGATATCGACCCAGCTGTCGGCGCGCGTGGCGCCCGACAGGTGCGAGATCGCATACAGTTCTTCCTTGCGTTCGACCAGGTACAGCGCCAGCGCTTTCAGGCGCGCGGCGCGCTGCTGGAAGTCCAGCGCCATCAGGCCCGGCACGCCCGTCTTGCGGGCATAGGTGACGGCTTCGTCGAAATCGATCTTTTCCGCGTGCGTGTGATAGATGACGCGGTTGTTCAAGGCGCTGTGCAGGGGCACGGCGGCGCTTTCGCCCAGCCAGCGGCCGGCGATCAGGCTTTGCAGCGTGGATATTTGAGCCATGGATACTACTCCTATGTTGGTTTACTGCGTGCTTACTGCGCTGCGGCGTTCTTGTGCAAATGCAGCGGCAAGGCCGATTCAAAATTCAGGCGCTGGCGGTTCGCCTCGACTTCCGTCAGGGCTTCCACTTCGCGCATCGTCTGCATGGAGCGCACGGCCAGCTCATGGTACTGGCCGGTGCCCGAGCTTTTCCATTTGATTTCATCGTCGGTCAGCGCGCGCATCACCTTGGCCGGCGTGCCGACCACCATGCTGCGCGGCGCGACGATCATGCCCGCCTTGACGAAACTCATGGCCGCGACGATGGATTCCTCGCCGATGACGGCGTTGTCCATCACCACGGCGTTCATGCCGACCAGCGCATTGCGACCGATGCGGCAGCCGTGCAGCACCGCGCCGTGGCCGATATGGCCGTCGACCTCGACCACCGTGTCGCAGCCGGGGAAACCATGCATGACGCAGGTGTCCTGCAGATTGGCGCCTTCCTCCAGGATCAGGCGGCCGAAGTCGCCGCGGATCGAGGCCAGCGGGCCGATATAGCAGCGCGGGCCGACGATCACGTCGCCGATCAGCACCGCGCTCGGATGCACATAGGCGCTGGGGTGGACGACGGGGGTGACGCCGTTGATTTCATACACTTTGACCATACAGACTCCTTACATGCCCAGATAGGCGCTTTGTACCTGCTCGTTATGCAGCAATTCGGGACCGGGGCCGGACAGCGTAATGGCGCCCGTCTCGATCACATAACCGACGTCGGCGATCGACAGGGCCGCATGCGCATTCTGCTCGACGAGGAAGATGGTGATGCCCTGGTCGCGCAGTTCGGCGACGATGCGGAAGATTTCCGCGATCAGCAGGGGCGCCAGGCCCATGCTCGGCTCATCGAGCAGCAGCAGTTGCGGACGGCCCATCAGCGCGCGCGCCATGGCCAGCATCTGCTGCTGGCCGCCAGAGAGCGTCCCGGCCAGCAGGCCGCGTTTTTCCTTCAAAATCGGGAACAGGCCGTACATGCGCTCCATGTCGCCCGCCACGTCCTGCGCGGGGCGCGTAAAGGCGCCCAGGCGCAGATTATCCTCGACCGTCATGGGGCCGAACACCTGCCGCCCTTCCGGCACCTGGCAAATGCCGGCGCGCACGCGCCTGTCGGCGCTCATGCGGCTCACGTCCTGTCCGGCAAAGGCGATGCTGCCGGCGCTGATCGGCTGCACGCCGGAGATGGCGCGCAGCAGGGTCGTCTTGCCGGCGCCATTCGCGCCCACCAGCGCCACCAGCTGCCCCTGGCGCACCTGCAGGTCGATGCCGTGCAGGGCCTGGATGCGGCCGTAATGGCTGGTGAGTCCCTGGATATCAAGTACCAGCGACGATTGCTTGTTGAGATTCTCCTGCATCATGCCGCCACTCCCAGATACGCCGCCACCACGTCGGGATTCGCGCGCACTTCGGCGGCGGTTCCCTCGGCCAGCTTCTTGCCATAGTCGAGCACCAGGATATGGTCCGACAGATTCATCACCAGCTTCATGTCATGCTCGACCAGCACCACCGTCACGCCCGACTGCGCCACCTTGCGGATCAGCGCCTCGATCTCGCCCGTTTCCGTGTGGTTCAAGCCGGCCGCCGGCTCATCGAGCAGCAGCACCTGCGGCTTGGCCGCCAGCGCGCGGGCGATCTCCAGGCGTTTTAACGCGCCGTACGACATCTGCCCCGCCTCGTCGTCGATATGCCGCCCCACGCCGACAAACTCCATCAGGCCCGCCGCCTCGTCGCGGCACGCCGCATCGGCACGCCGCACGGAAGGCAGGCGCAGCATGGAGGCGAACAGGTTCTGGTTCAGGCGCAAATGCGCGCCCACCATCACGTTGTCGATGGCCGTCATGTTCATGCACACCTGCAGGTTCTGGAAGGTGCGGCTCATGCCGCGCCGCGCCAGCGCGTCGGGCGGCATGGCGGCCACGTTCTCGCCATTGAGCAGGATTTCTCCCCTGGTCGGCGTGTAGACACCGGTGATCAGGTTGAACAGGGTCGTCTTGCCGGCGCCGTTCGGCCCGATCACGGAGTGGATATTGCCCTCCTTGACCGTGAAGCTCACGTCCTGCACCGCGTGCACGCCGCCAAAGCTCTTGCTCAGGTTCTTAATCGTCAGCATTTCATACCTCCTGCGCCGGTGGTTTTGCCGCGCCTTCGGGGGCTTTGGGTGCCTGCGGCACCGCTGCCCGCTTGCGCGAACGGCTGGCCAGGCTGGGCACGAGGCCTTTCGGCCTGAAGATCATGGTGGCCATCAGGATCACGCCAAACACCACCGTTTCCCAGCCCTCAAAGCTGGACAGCAGCTGCGGCAGGACCGTCAGCAGGGCCGCGCCGATGATGGAGCCGAAGATCGACGCCATGCCGCCCACCACCACCATCGTCACCAGCTCGATCGAGTGGAAGAAGCCGGCCAGGTTGGGGGTAATAAAACCGATGTAGTGGGCGCTGATGCTGCCCGCGATGCTGGCGATCACCGCCGACAGCACGAACACGCGCACCTTGAAGCGCGTCGTGTCGACGCCCACCACGCGGGCTGCCACTTCCGAACCGTGGATGGCCTGCAGCGCGCGGCCGACCGGCGAATCGATCAGGTTCAGGGCCAGCCACGTGACCAGCAACAGCAGCACGGCGCACACGATGTACCACGATTTTTCGCCGGCGATTTCCAGGCCGGCCACCGTGAAGGCGGACACGCCGATGCCGTCCGGCCCACCCGTCCATTGCGTCTCGTTGTTGATGACGATGGAAATGATGATGCCCAGGCCCAGGGTCGCCATGGCCAGGGTATGCCCCTTGAGTTTCAGCACGGGACGGGCCAGCAGCAGGGCCAGCAAGCCCGTGGCGACCGCTCCGGCGGCCAGCGCCGCCAGCGGCGGCCAGCCATAGTGCGTGGTCAGCACGGCAGACGCATACGCGCCCAGGCCATAGAAACCGGCGTGGCCCAGGCTGATCTGGCCCGTGTAGCCCATCAGCAGGTTCAGGCCGATGACGACGATGGCGTTCAGGGCGATGCGGATCGTCACGTCATAGTAGAACGCATTGCTGAGGAAAAGCGGCAGGATGGCCAGCACGAGTGCCAGTACCAGCAGCCCGCCATGGCGCGAACGGCTAAAGAAGGTTGGCAACTGCGTCTTCATACACGCTCCGAATTTTTGGCGCCAAACAAGCCTTGCGGCAGGAAGAACAGGATCAATAGAATCAGCACGAAGGGCACGGCGTCCTTGTACGCCGACGAGATATAGCCGGCCGTCATGGCTTCGGCAATGCCGAGGATCAGGCCGCCGGCAATCGCACCCGCGCCGCCGCCCAGGCCACCCAATACGGCGGCGACAAAGCCTTTCAGGCCCAGCATGATGCCCGCGTCGTACGAGGTGTAGGTGATCGGCGCGACGAGGATGCCGCCCGCGGCGCCCAGCAGGGCCGACAGGCCGAACGAAAACAGCAGCACTTTGCGCGTGTTGATGCCCACCAGTTGCGCGGCCAGCTTGTTGTGCGAGGTGGCCAGCATGGCCTTGCCCATCAGGGTGCGGCCGAAGAACCAGCCCAGCACCAGCACGATGACGACGGTCACGCCCAGCACCCACAGGCTTTGCGGCAGCAGGCTGGCGCCCAGGAATTCGATCGGCGCATCGCCGGAAAAGGCCGGCAGCGAATGCGTATCCTTGCCCAGCCAGATTTGCACGAGGCCGCGCAGCACCAGCGAGGCGCCGATGGTAATGATCAGCAGCGTGATGACCTGCGCGTTCTGCGCCGGCTCGATCACGGTTTTTTCCATCAGGAGGCCGACCAGGCCCGTGGCGATGACGGCCAGGATGATGGCCAGCGGCAGCGGCACGCCGGCGGCCGACATCACGGCGGCCAGCATTCCGCCCAACATGATGAATTCGCCCTGGGCGAAGTTGATCACGCCACTGGTGTTGTAGATGATGGTGAAGCCCAGCGCCGCCAGCGCGTAGGCGGAACCGACCGTCATCCCGGAATACAGAAATTGTAGAAATTGAGCGACTTCCATGGTGTCTCCATTATGTTCGGCTACGCGCGGGCCGCCTTCGAGGGCGGCCTCGCGCAGGTACTTCCGGCTTACATTATTTCGACAGTTGCCATTCGCCGTTCTTCACTTCGACCATGCGGAACGCCGACAGGTCCAGGCCCATATGGTCTTTGGCCGACATGTTGAACACGCCCGTGGTGCCGACAAAGCCCTTGGTCTGCTCCAGCGCCGCGCGCACTTTTTCGCGGTCCGTGCCGCCGGCGCGCTTGATGGCGTCCACCGACAGGTTCAGGGCGTCGAGCGCATAACCGCCGAACGTCGATGGTTCGATCTTGTAGCGCTCCTTGTAGGTCTTGTCGTAGCCGACGACGACGGCTTTCTGCGCATCGCTGTCGGGCAGCATGGCGCCGATCAGCAGGGCCGGCGTCGGCAGGCGCACGCCCTCGGCGGACTTGCCCGACAATTTCAGGTACTCGTCGGAGGCCACGCCGTGCGACTGGTACAGCGGCAGCGCGGCCATGCCCAGCTGGCCGTAGTTCTTGGTGACCACGGCAGGGCCCTGGCCCAGGCCGAAGACGAATACGGCTTGCACGCCCTTGGTATTCTTGATGCGCGTCAGCTGTGCCGTGATGTCCGTGTCCTTCGGACCGTAGGTTTCATCGGCCACCAGGGTGATGCCATACTTGGAGGCGACGATCTGCGATTCCTTGCGGCCCGAGGCGCCGAAGCCGCTCGTTTCCGACAGCAGGCCCACCTTGCTGATGCCGCGCTTCTTCATGTCCTCGAACACCTTTTCGGCCGCCATGCGGTCCGTGTGCGGCGTCTTGAAGACCCATTTCTTCACCGGATCGATGATGACCACGGCGCCCGCCAGCGAGATGAACGGCATGCTGGCGCGGTCCACCAGCGGCGCCATCGCCATCGTCGCGCCCGTGGTGGTACCGCCGATCAGCACATCGACCTTGTCCGACTCGATCAGGCGCTTGGTAAAGCCGTTGGCCTTGGCCGCATCGCTGCCATCGTCGTAGTGCACGAGTTCCAGCTTGCGTCCCAGGACGCCGCCGGCCGCGTTGATCTTCTCGATGTACAGCTGCAGGGTTTTCAGTTCAGGGTCGCCCAGGAAGGCGGCCGGCCCCGTGACGGACAGCACGGCACCGATCTTGATATTCTCGGCCGCGTACGCGCCCGCGGCAGACATGGCCAGCACGCCGGCGATCAGGGTTTTCTTGAAGATATTGGCAATCATTGTGGTCTCCACCAGGTTGGCACTGCGGTCAATGTATGGTCGGCGCTTTTTTACAAGCCTGCGCCTTTTTTTGTTTTTACTTTGTTATACGCGTTCGATCACGACGGCGATACCCTGCCCCACGCCGATGCACATGGTGCACAGCGCATAGCGCCCGCCCGTGCGCTCGAGCTGGTTCAGCGCGGCCATCACGAGGCGCGCGCCCGAGGCGCCCAGCGGATGGCCGATGGCGATGGCGCCGCCATTCGGATTGACGTGCGCGGCATCGTCGGCCAGGCCCAGGTCGCGCGTGACGGCCAGCGCCTGCGCGGCAAACGCCTCATTGAGTTCGATCACGTCCATCTGTTCGATGCTCAGGCCCGTCTGCGCCAGCACCTTGCGCGAGGCCGGCGATGGACCGAAGCCCATGATGCGCGGCGCCAGGCCGGCCGTGGCCATGCCCAGCACCTTCGCGCGCGGCGTCAGCTTGTATTTGTCGACGGCGGCGGCGGACGCCAGCAGGATCGCGCAGGCGCCGTCGTTCAAGCCCGAGGCATTGCCGGCCGTGACGGTGCCGTCCGCCTTGACCACGCCCTTGAGCTTTGCCAGCATCTCCGGCGAGGTGTCCGGGCGCGGATGTTCGTCGCTGGTGACCATTTTAGGATCGCCCTTTTTTTGCGGCACGGCGACGGGCACGATTTCGCGCTCGAACACGCCAGCCGCGTGGGCGGCTGCCCAGCGCTGCTGGCTGCGCAAGGCCAGAGCATCCTGGTCGGCGCGGCTGATGCCAAATTCCACGGCCACGTTTTCCGCCGTTTCCGGCATGGTGTCGATGCCGTACTGCGCCTTCATCTTGCCGTTCACGAAACGCCAGCCCAGGGTGGTGTCTTCGATTTTCGCCGCGCGCGAGAACGCGCTGTCGGCCTTGCCCATGACGAAAGGCGCGCGCGTCATGCTTTCCACGCCGCCGGCGATGATCAGTTCCGCCTCGCCCGCCTTGATGGAGCGGGCAGCCATGCCGACGGCATCCAGGCTGGAGCCGCACAGGCGGTTGATGGTATTGGCGGGCACCACATCCGGCAAGCCGGCCAGCAGCGCGGCCATGCGGCCCACGTTGCGGTTGTCTTCGCCCGCCTGGTTGGCGCAGCCGTAAAATACGTCGTCGATGGCGGACCAGTCGACGGACGGGTTGCGCGCGATCAGCGCGGCGATCGGCAGCGCGCCCAGGTCGTCGGCGCGCACGCCGGAGAGCGCACCGCCATAGCGGCCGAAGGGCGTGCGCACGGCGTCACAGATAAAAGCGTCGTTCATGTTTGTCCTTGTTCTGTCTATTCTGTCTGATCAGGAGAAAATCTTCGGGCGCTGGTCGATCACGCGCCGGGCCTTGCCCGTCAGCGTGCGTTCGATACCGGAAGCGGCCACCAGGCGCACGCGCGTGCTCACGCCCACGTGCGTCTTGATGCGGTGCTCCAGCTCGCGCGCCAGGGCGTCCGTCTCGCTGGCCGAGATGGTGGACGTCAGGTCGATGCGCAGCTCGGCGATGACTTCGAGCTTGTCGAGATGGCCGTCGCGCGTGACCACCAGCTGGTATTGCGGCGCCAGGCGCGGCATCTTGAGGATCAGTTCCTCGATCTGCGTGGGGAAGACGTTGACGCCGCGGATGATCAGCATGTCGTCCGAACGGCCCGTGATCTTGCCGATGCGGCGCATCGAACGCGACGTCGGCGGCAGCAGGCGGGTCAGGTCGCGCGTGCGGTAGCGGATGATGGGCAGCGCCTCTTTCGACAGCGACGTAAATACCAGCTCGCCCTCTTCGCCGTCCGGCAGCACTTCGCCCGTTTCCGGATCGATGATCTCCGGATAAAAGTGGTCTTCCCAGATGACGGGGCCGTCCTTGCTTTCGATGCATTCGGATGCCACGCCAGGCCCCATCACTTCGGACAGGCCGTAGATGTCGACGGCGTCGATGCCGGCGCGCGCCTCGATTTCCGAACGCATGGCGTCCGTCCACGGCTCGGCGCCGAAAATACCCACCTTCAGCGACGATTCGGCAGGGTCGAGGCCCTGGCGCGTGAATTCCTCGATGATGTTGAGCATGTACGATGGCGTGACCATGATGATCGATGGCTTGAAGTCCTGGATCAGCTGTACCTGTTTTTCCGTCTGCCCGCCGGACATCGGGATGACCGTGCAACCGAGGCGCTCGGCGCCGTAGTGCGCGCCCAGGCCGCCCGTGAACAGGCCATAGCCGTAGGAGATATGCACCATGTCGCCGGCGCGGCCGCCGCCGGCGCGGATCGAGCGCGCCACCACATTGGCCCAGGTGTCGATGTCGTTCTGCGTATAGCCGACCACCGTGGCCTTGCCCGTGGTGCCGCTCGAGGCGTGGATGCGCACCACCTGCTCGCGCGGCACGGCGAACAGGCCGAATGGATAATTGTCGCGCAAGACCTTCTTGTCCGTGAACGGAAACCTGGCCAGGTCCGCCAAGGACTTCAGGTCATCCGGATGCACGCCCGCCGCATCGAAGGCGGCGCGGTAATGGGGCACGTTGTCATAGGCGTGCCTGAGCGACCATTGCATGCGTTCGAGCTGCAGCGCCTGCAGTTCATCCTTGCTGGCGCGCTCGATCGCTTCCAGGTCATTCGGGGCGGGATAGCGTTGGACCATCATTGTCTCCTAATCGGTTCTTCAATTTTTCAAATCAGCTGCGGCAGTTCAAACCTGCTCTTGTGCTACTTCAAGCGCTAATGACTTCGCCGGCCACGCGGATCGACTTGCCGCGAAATAGCGCGATCGCGCGCCCTTCCTGGTTGCTGACCTTGACGTCATAGACGCCGCTCTTGCCCGCCAGCGCCTGCTCGACGGCATCGGCCGTCAGCACATCGCCTTCGCGGCCCGGCGCCAGGTAGTCGATGGTGCAGCCGGCGCCCACGGTGTTCATGTTGTAGCTGTTGCAGGCGAAGGCAAAGGCGCTGTCTGCCAGGGCAAAGATAAAGCCACCATGGCAGGTCTGGTGGCCGTTGAGCATGTCGGCGCGCACCGTCATCGTCATGCGCGCATAGCCCGGGCGTACTTCGGCCAGGGCGATGCCCATGGCGGCGGTGGCGTTATCGCGCGACAGCATGGACGCGGCGGAAGCTTCGGCCAGGGCCTGGGCGGTCAGGTTGCGATCTTCATTCGACATATCATTCGGCATGAAACGGTGCTCCATTGGCGAGTTTGCGGCGCAGCAGCGGCGAGACGCGGTAACGGTCCTCGCCATAGCCCTGCGCCAGGTTGTGCAGCACGGTCACGATGTGGGCAACGCCCACCTGGTCGGCCCAGGCCAGCGGTCCGCGCGGGTAATTGACGCCCTTCTGCATGGCGATATCGACGGCGGCCACGGTGCACACGCCCTGGTTGACGGCGTCTGCCGCCTCGTTGGCCAGCATGGCCACGGTGCGCATGACAGCCAGGCCAGGCACGTCGTCCAGGCGGGTCACGATGAAACCGGCGGCCTGGAACAGGCCCACGGCAGCCGCATAGGCCGCGTCGCTGCACTGGTCGGCGCGCGCCACGGCGATTCGCTTGGCAGCGGCGTAATCGAGTGCCAGGTCGAACAGCACCGTGTCCGGATGCTGGTTGTCGTGCGCGCGCTGGGTGGCGCTGCGCCCGTCGGTAAGGTAGATCGCGGCGCCGTTGCAATGCAGGGCGGGCGCTTCATCGCATGTTTCGCCTTCCTGCACGACGCGGCGGCTGACAGTGAGGCCGGCGTGCTCGAGGCGCTGCACCAGGCTATGCACAATGCCGCTGTGGCCGCGCCCGTCGCTGCCGATGGCCGCCGAGATGGCAACGAACTCCGGCTTCGGCTGCGGACCTTCCGCCTGCGCCACGGGAGCGGCCGCGCCTTCGCCATATGGGTAGAAGCCGCGGCCAGATTTGCGGCCCAGGAAGCCCGCGTTGACCATTTCCTGCTGCAGCACGGACGGCGTGAAGCGCGGATCGTTGAAATAGGCGCCGAACACGGATTGCGTGACGGAGAAATTCACGTCGTGGCCGATCAGGTCCATCAATTCGAATGGTCCCATGCGGAAGCCGCCCGCTTCGCGCAGCACGGCGTCGATGGTGGCGGCGTCGCCCGCCTGCTCGTTCAGCAAGCGCCAGCCTTCCGCGTAAAACGGACGGGCGACCCGGTTGACGATGAAGCCCGGCGTCGATTTCGCATGCACGGGGTTCTTGCCCCAGGCAATCGACGTATCGTGGACGGTGGCGGCGACTTGCGCGCTGGTGGCCAGGCCACTGATCACCTCGACCAGCGCCATCAAGGGCACCGGGTTAAAGAAATGCATGCCGACCAGGCGTTCCGGGCGGCGCAGCCTGGCGGCAATCGCCGTAACGGAAATCGACGAGGTATTCGTCGCCAGGATGCAGTCGTCGCTGACCACCGCTTCGAGCTCGGCGAACAGGCCGCGCTTGACGTCGAGGTTTTCCACGATGGCTTCCACCACCAGGGAAGCGTCAGCCACGTCGGCCAGGCTGCCCGCCGCCTGCAGGCGCGCCGTGGCGGCCGCCGCGTCGTCAGCCGTCATGCGGCCCTTCTCGGCCAGCTTCGCATACATCTTGCCGATATCCAGCAAGGCCTTGCTGACGGCTTCCGCGCGCGTGTCGTACAGCTTTACGCGGTAGCCGGCGGCAGCGGCCACCTGCGCGATGCCGGCGCCCATGGCGCCGCTGCCAATGACGGCGACAATGCTGTTGTGTGCCAATGCGGTCATATCAGTGTCCCTTGAATTGCGGTGCGCGCTTTTCCATGAAGGAGGCCACGCCTTCGCGGTAATCGTCGCTGTTACCGAGTTCGCTCATCATGCGCGCTTCCAGCGCCAGCTGCTGCGGCAGGGTGTTGGCGCCGCTGGCGGCCAGCGCCTGCTTGGTGAACGCCAGGCCCTTGGTCGGCGCCGTGGAAAAGTGCACGGCCAATTTCTGCGTTTCTTCCGCCAGCTGCGCGTCGTCCACGCATTTCCAGATCAGGCCCCAGTCTTCCGCTTTTTCCGCCGTCAGTTTTTCACCGAGCATGGCCAGGCCCATGGCACGCGCGGAACCGATCAGGCGCGGCAGGAAGAAGGTGCCGCCCGTGTCCGGGATCAGGCCCAGCTTGCAGAACACCTCGACGAAGCTGGCCGACTTGCCGGCGATGACGATATCGCAGGCCAGGGCCAGGTTGGCTCCCGCGCCCGCCGCCACGCCATTGACGGCGCAGATCACGGGCATCGGCAAGGCCTTCAGGGCCAGCACCAGCGGCGCATAGTTTTTTTCCACCGACTCGCCCAGGTCCACGCCTTTCGAACCCGGCTCCACGGCGCGGTCGGACAAGTCCTGCCCCGCGCAAAAGCCGCGCCCCGCACCCGTCAGCACGAAGACGCGCACGGCGCTGTCGGCGTTGACCTTGGCGATGGCGTCGCGCACTTCCTCGTGCATGGCCTGGGTAAAGCTATTGAGTTTGTCGGGGCGGTTCAGGGTGAGCGTGGCGATGCCCTGCTCGATGGTGAAGAGGATGTTTTGGTAGCTCATGGCGTCTCGCTTTTTAATGGGTACGGCAGGGCACCAGCCCTGCGCCGGCTTTATTCTGCCTGGTCGAAGTCGACGACGACCTTGTCGGTCAGCGGGAAGCTCTGGCAGCTGAGGACGAAACCGCGCGCCACTTCATAATCTTCCAGCGCGTAGTTGACGTCCATCTCGACCTTGCCGTCGATTATCTTGCAGCGGCAGGTGGAGCACACGCCGCCCTTGCACGAGTAGCGCATGTCGATGCCCTGACGCAGGCCGGCGTCGAGGATGGATTCCTTGTCCTTGTCCATCGTGAAGGTGGTGTGGTTGCCGTCCATGATGACGGTCACTTCCGTTTCCTGCACGACGCCCGCGTCCAGCTGGGCGCGCGGCTTGTGGGCGTTTTTCGGGATGCTGGCCGCGAACAGTTCGATCTTGATATTCTGCTTCGGCATGCCGGCCGCCTGCAGGGCGGCGGAGACGCCCAGCATCATGTCTTCCGGGCCACAGATGAAGGCGTTGTCGTAGTCCTCGACCTTGATCCAGTGCTGCAGGAACTGCTCGCATTTTTCCTGCGTGATGCGGCCGTTGAACAATTCGATGTCCTGCTGCTCGCGGCTCATCACATACACGAGGTTCAGGCGCTCCAGGTACACATCCTTCAAGTCCGTCAGTTCTTCCTTGAAGATGACGGAGGACGAGGCGCGGTTGCCGTAAAACAGCGTGAAACGGCTCAGGGGTTCCGTCAGCAAGGTGGTCTTGATGATGGAGAGGATGGGCGTGATGCCGCTGCCGGCCGCGAAAGCCAGGTAGTGCTTGCGGTTGACGCAGTCGAGCGGCACGTTGAAGTGGCCCATGGGCGGCATCACCTCGATGGTGGCGCCCGCTTTCAGGGTGTCGTTGGCCCAGGTCGAAAAAGCGCCGCCCGGCGTGCGCTTGATGGCCACGCGCAGGGTGCCGTCCTGCACCGCCGAGCAGATCGAATACGAGCGGCGCACGTCTTCCGCATTGATATTGGCGCGCAGGGTCAGGTGCTGGCCCTGCTGGAAGCGGAACTGCTGTTCCAGCTCGGCCGGCACGGCGAACGTGACGGCGATGGTGTCGCGCGTTTCATTGCGCACGTTTGCCACGGACAGCGGATAAAATTTACTCATGCTTCATCTCCAGTTTCTTCGTGCCTTGTTTTAGCGTGGCTAGTGGCACTTGAAGTAATCAAACGGTTCGCGGCAATCGAGACATTTGTACAGGGCCTTGCACGGCGTGGAGCCGAACTGGCTGGTCAGCTGCGTATGCGTCGAGCCGCAGTTCGGGCAGATCACGTCCAGCCTTGGCATGGCCTGGCGCTTGACGCCACCACGCAAGCCGCTGATGTCGATCACCTGCTGCTGCGGCGGGGCGATGCCATAGCCTTGCAGCTTGACCTTGCCCGCCTCGCTCATCCAGTCCGTGGTCCACGCGGGCGACAGCTGGTTCACCAGGGTCACCTTGGCCACGCCGTGGCTGCGCAAGGCATCCGTGACGGCATCGGCGATCACCTGCATGGCCGGACAGCCCGAATACGTGGGCGTGATCGTCACGATGCACGCATCGCCGTCCGTGACTTCGACGGCGCGCACGATGCCCAGGTCCACCACTGAAATGACGGGGATTTCCGGATCCGGCACGTCGCCGAGCCAGGCCCAGACCTGGGCCGCGTCCAGCGCTGCCGTGGCCGTGTTCATTACCACTCCGCCCCGGGATAGGCGCGCTGCAGGAACTGCATCTCGGCCAGGATAAAGCCCAGGTGCTCCGTGTGCGTGCCCTGCTTGCCGCCCTTTTGCATCCAGGCGTCCGGCGCCGGCATGGCCAGGGTGGCTTCGGCGAAGATCTCGGCCACGTGCTCGAGGAAAGCCTGGCGCAGGATGTCGGACGGCGGCGCGATGCCGGCGGCGACCATGGCCTGGTCGACGGCGTCGTACTTGAACATCTCGCCCGTGTACATCCACAGCGCATCGGCCGCGGCCTGCGTTTTCGCGTGGCTTTGCTCCGTGCCGTCGCCGAGGCGCACAACAAGATCGCCGCTGCGGCGCAGGTGATAGGTGACTTCCTTGATCGACTTCTGCGCCACTTCGACGATGCGCGCGTCAGCCGATTTCGTCAGTTCCAGCAGCTGGAAGTAGTGCCAGGTGTCGAAGAAGAACTGGCGCATCATGGTGTCGGCGTAATTGCCGTTCGGCTGCTCGAGCAGCAGGCAGTTCTTGAAGTCGTGGGCGTCGCGCAGGAAGGCGATATCGTCCTCGTCGCGGCCCGCGTTTTCCAGTTCGGCCGCATAGCTGAACCACAAGCGCGTCTGGCCCAGCAGGTCCAGCGCCACGTTGGTCAGCGCCATGTCTTCTTCCAGCGCCGGGCCCTTGCCGCACAGCTGCGACAGCTGCTGGCTGAGGACCAGGGCGTTGTCGCCCAGGCGCAGGAGGTAATTGACCTTGTCATCCATCGCAGGCGCTCCCATCACAGGTTCTTGACTTCTTCCGGCATCGGGAAGAAGGTGGGGTGACGGTACACCTTGCTGTTCGATGGTTCGAACAGCGCGCCCTTGTCGCCGGGGCTGCTGGCGACGATGTCGGCTGCGCGCACCACCCAGATGCTCACGCCCTCATTGCGGCGCGTGTAGACGTCGCGCGCATGGTTGACCGCCATGGTGGCGTCGGAAGCGTGCAGGCTGCCCACATGCTTGTGCGCCAGCCCGTGCTGGCTGCGGATGAAAACTTCCCACAATGGCCATTCTTTGCTCATGTTGCTCTCCCCTATCTGTCTTATCTGTTTACGCTGCCGCTTTGTTAGCGGCTTGCTTGTCTGCATACGCGACCAAGGCATCGCGGAACCATTCGCCGTCCTCATACGCTTTCACGCGCGTTTGCAGGCGCTCGCGGTTGCACGGGCCATTGCCCTTCAAGACATTGTTGAACTCGGACCAGTCGATCTCGCCGAATTCATAGTGGCCCGTTTCGGCATTGAATTTCAGGTCGGGGTCGGGCACGGTCAGGCCCAGGTATTCGATTTGCGGCACGGTCTGGTCGACCATGCGCTGGCGCAACTCATCGTTCGAAAACAGCTTGATGCGCCACTGCGCCGATTGGGCGCTGTTGACGGAAGCGGCATCGGACGGACCGAACATCATCAGCGAAGGCCACCACCAGCGGTTCAGCGCATCCTGCGCCATGGCCTTCTGCTCGGACGTGCCCTTGCACAGCGACATCATGATGTCGTAGCCCTGGCGCGCATGGAACGATTCTTCCTTGCAGACGCGGATCATGGCGCGTGCATACGGGCCATACGAGCAGCGGCACAGGGGAATCTGGTTGATGATGGCGGAACCGTCGACCAGCCAGCCGATGGCGCCCATGTCGGCCCACGACAGGGTCGGATAGTTAAAGATGCTGGAATACTTGGCTTTGCCTGAGTGCAAGGCAGCCAGCAGCTCGTCGCGCGAGACACCGAGGGTTTCCGCGGCGCTGTACAGGTACAGGCCGTGGCCCGCTTCGTCCTGGATCTTCGCCAGCAGGATGGACTTGCGCTTCAGGGTAGGTGCGCGCGTGACCCAGTTACCCTCAGGCAATTGACCGACGATTTCCGAGTGGGCGTGCTGCGAAATCTGGCGGATCAGGGTCTTGCGGTAGGCGTCCGGCATCCAATCCTTGGCTTCGATCTTGATACCTTCGTCGATGCGCGCCTGAAAAGCGCGTTCTTCCGATCCCATGTCGTCGATCGAGCGGACGTTTTTGAGGCCGGTTTCAACCATTTGTGCGTACATGATGTGTCTCCCATGTCGTGTTTCTTTGCTATAGCGCAAAGCGATACACGGATAATACGATACATAAAACGATTTGCATACACTTGATTTGAATCATTTCATAAATCCGTATCTTATGAGTCTTTTACGGGGGTATGATGTGAAAAAATAGTCCACGCCCCGGCGCATGGCAAAGTAAACTGCTGCTTTTATTGAAACGACCAATACGGCCAGACCAGGACCACATGAAGAACACCGCTTGCAGCACATGGATAGCCGCCTTCCTCGCCACCGACCCGCCCCGCTCGAAGTCGCTGGTGATGACGATTTTCGGCGATGCCATCGTGCCGCGCGGCGGCGCCATCTGGCTCGGCAGCCTGATCGAATTGCTGGCGCCGTTCGGCGTCAACGACCGCTTGCTGCGCACCAGCGTGTTCCGCCTGGCGCAGGAGGGCTGGCTCAGCTCGCAAAGGGATGGCCGCCGCAGCGCCTATACGATACGTCCCGACGCGCTGGCCCGCTTCGAGCGCGCCTACCGCCGCATCTATGCGCCGCTGGTCGCGCACTGGGATGGCAGCTGGACCCTGGTGATCGGCCCGGCCGGCAGCATCGGCGCCGCCGAACGGGGCGCCCTGCGCAAGGAATTGCTGTGGGCTGGCTATGGCTTGATCGCGCCCGGCATCTTCGGCCATCCGGCCAGCAATGCGGAAGCGCTCGAGGATATCCTCGCGCGCAACGAAGTGCAGGGCAAGCTGTATGTGTGCCACACCACGGAATTGCCGGGCGTCAGTACGCGCCCGCTGCGCGACATGGTGGGCGAATGCTGGGATTTGTCGGAAGTGATGGCCGGCTATGAAAAATTCATCGCCAGCTTCCAGCCGCTGCTGACCTTGCTGCAAGACAACCCCGTGTTCGACGCCGAACAAGCGTTCGTCATCCGCTCACTGTTGACGCACGCCTACCGCCGCGTGCAATTGCACGATCCGCAACTACCCGTCGAGCTGCTGCCCGAACCGTGGCCCGGCACGCAGGCCTACGCGCTGGCGCGCGCGCTGTACCGCATCACGTATGCGGCCGCCGAGGAGCATATCCTGGCCACCCTGCGGCGCGAGGATGCACAGGCGCCCGATGTGGAGCCGTGGTTCTACGAACGTTTCGGCGGGTTGAACAGCTGAGAAAACGTCCATGGCGGCGCTGCAGGGCCCAAGCCTACGTTTGCGCTGCCTGCGGCCCTGCGCCTGGCCCCGAACATTTTGCAGGCGTTCGGCAGGCGCGCAGCAACAGGCGCTGATTAATCAGACGATCAATCAGACGATTCATCAGACGCTCATTACTTGACGACGACCTGTTTCGCCCCGGCCAGCAAATCCTGCCCCAGCTTTTCCAGCGCATTGGCCTGCACCAGCATGGTGTCGAGGATGGCGGCATTGAAGGTGAATTCGGCCGGCGTCGTGTAGCCGGGAAAGCGCAGGATGCGCAGCAATTCCTGCAAGGTCGTGCCCTTGCCCAGGTGCGCCAGCGCGTCGCTGAGGGCGCTGACTTTCTTTTCCAGCTCGCGTATGTGTTTACCGTTGTCGTCCATGATGATCTCCTGATGTTCGAGCTATCACCTTAGCAAAGCGCATCGCGCGTCGTTTGCGCCAGCACAAAGACGCAGACAAAACAGGTATCATCGCGCCATTGCACACGATGCAAAACCTCTCTTGTTTTTATCAGGAACACTCATGACCATTAAAATCAGCCAGCAATTCGATGCCGGCGCGATCGAAGTGCTGCGCGCCGACGATGCCCAATCCATCGAGCTGAACATTCGCAAGGATTCCCACGCCGACATCACGCAGTGGTTTTATTTCCGCCTGCAAGGCGCGCAGGGTGAGGCGTGCACGATCCGCTTCATGAATGCAGGCAAGTCGGCCTACCCGGACGGCTGGAAGGATTACCAGGCGGTCGCCAGCTACGACCGCGAAACGTGGTTCCGCGTGCCCACCAGCTTTGACGGCACCGTGATGACCATCGCACACACGCCGGAAGAGGAAAGCGTGTACTACGCCTATTTCGAACCGTACCCATGGGATCGCCACCTGGCCCTGATCGACAGCGCGCAAGCGTCGCCGCTGGTGCGCTTGATCGACCTGGGCAGCACCGTGGAAGGCCGCGACATGAATCTGCTGGTGGTCGGCGATGCCGATGCCGAGAAGAAAGTCTGGGTCATTGCGCGCCAGCACCCGGGCGAGACGATGGCCGAATGGTTTGTCGAAGGCATGCTCGAGGCGCTGCTGGACCAGGCCAATCCATTTGCCCGCCAATGCCTGCAAGACGCCGTCTTCTACGTGGTGCCGAACATGAACCCGGACGGTTCCGTGCATGGCAACCTGCGCACCAACGCGGCTGGCGCCAACCTGAACCGCGAATGGATGACGCCGACGATGGAGCGCAGCCCGGAAGTGTTCCTGGTGAAACAGAAGATGCATGAAATCGGCTGCGACCTGTTCCTCGACGTGCATGGCGACGAAGGCTTGCCGTACGTGTTCGTGGCCGGCAGCGATGCGCTGGAAAACTTCACGCCAGCACAAAAAGCCGAGCAAGACCGCTTCATCGCCGACTTCAAGGTGGCCAGCCCCGACTTCCAGGATGAACACGGCTATGAAGACGGCCCGTTCACGCCGGAAGTGCTGACCATGGGTTCGCCCCACATCACCCACGCCTTCGGCTGCCTGTCGCTGACCCTGGAACTGCCGTTCAAGGACAACGCCAACGATCCGGACCCGCAAACGGGCTGGAGCGGTGCACGCAGCGCCGCCCTGGGGGCTGCCGTGCTGCAACCTATCCTGTCGACCTTGCGCGCCTAAGCATCACCGCGGTCACGCGGCCCGCCCCGCGCAGGCGGGCCGCGCTTCGCATCAGCCCCTGGCAACCTTGCGCAAGGCCTCCACCAGCTTGTCCAGGTGCGACTCGGGCGTAAAGATGCCGGGCGTCACGCGCAGGCAAGCGCCGGAAGCGAGACCGTCGCGCGGCACGGCAAAGATGCCGTGTTCCTGCACCAGTTTTTTCGACAAGGCAAAGTTATCGGCCACGCTCGTCCTGCCTTTCAGGCGGAACGACGCGATGGCGCTCGTCAGGCGCGGGTCGCTTGAGGCCAGCACCTCGATGCCGTCGATGCCGCGCGCCGCGTCCACCCAGCGGTTACGCAATAGCCGCAGCCGCGCCTGCTTATTGGCCACGCCGATCTGCGCGTGCAAGTCCAGCGCCGTCGGCAAGCTCAGGTAAGCGGCGAAATTGACCGTGCCCGTGTGCACGCGCGTGCGGATATCCTCTCCCGCCGTTTCTCCCATATACGGGTCGATATCGGCCACCCTGCCCCGCCTGATGTAGGCGGCGCCCACGCCCACGGGCGCGCCTATCCATTTATGCAGGTTGATGCCGGCAAAGTCCGCCTGCAAGTCGGGAATCGTCATGTCCAGCTGGCCGAAACCGTGCGCCGTATCGACGATGACATCGATGCCCCGCTCGCGCGCCAGGCGGCTGATCTCGGCGACGGGCAAGACCATGCCGTTGCGGTGGTTCACATGCGTGAGCAGCATCAGCTTCAGCTTCGGCTGGCGATCCATGGCGGCCACATAGGCGGCGACCACGCTATCGTGCGTAAACGGTTCCGGCATGGTGATAGCCACCACGTCGGCGCCGCGCCGCTGCCTGAGCCAGCGCATGACGGTGATCATGTTGTCGTAATCGATGTCCGCGTACAGCACCGTATCGCCGGGCTGCAAGCGGTTGTAGCCGGCGATCAGCACTTGCAGCGCTTCCGTGGCGCCCCGCGTCAGCACGATTTCATCGGTAGCCACGCCCAGCGCCTTCGCCGCCGCCGCGCGCGCCGCCTCGAAATCGGCAGGGAAGCGCATGCGCGCATACCAGGCGTTGTCGCGGTTGACCATGGCCAGTTGCTGCTCGTAATGTGCCAGCACGGGCCTGGCCATCGAACCCCAGAAGGCGTTATCGAGTTGCACGACCGCATCGGTCGTGTCGTATTGCGCGGCCACGGCCTGCCAGTACGCCGGCCTGGTCGCCAGCATGTCCGGCGTGGTGCCGGGCGGCACCGTTGGCAGCGGCGGCAAGACGGCTGCCAGCGGCGCGGCCCCGGCGGCGCCCGCAGCAAACGGCAGCGCCGCCGCCAGCGAGCCGGCGCACAGCAGCGCGCGGCGTTGAGGATTCATTTTCAAAAAGTGCCCCTTAGTATGTAATGCTTAGAACTTCACTTTATATTCCACATACAGGTTGCGGCCATCCGTGTCGTACGGCGCATTGCGCGAGTAAATCAGACCGCGGCTGGCCTGGAACGTTGCCTCATCGGGATACTTATCCAGCACATTGTCGACGCCCACGCGCAGCGACTGCTGCTCGCTGATCTTGTAGCTGGCGGCCAGGTCGAGAAATTGCATGGCGCCGAAGCGCTGGAAGATATCGCCCGTGGCATTGCCGGAATTGTCCGTCCAGGCGCCATAGTAGCGCACGCGGGCCAGGGTATTCCAGCTGCCGAGATCATAGTTTGCGCTGACGGTGGCCTTCTGGCGCGGCAGGCGCTCTTCGAACACTTGCCGCTGGGCAGGATTGGTGACCAGGCTGGACTTGCCGCCATCGACTTGCGTCGTGTTGTAGTTGTAGGCGAGAGTCAAGTTCAGCTTGCCGTCGCCGACGCGGCTCAGGTGGCTGCCGACGATATCGATGCCGCGCGTGGTGGTGTCGAAGTCGTTCGTGAAATAGCTGACGGAGGTGTAGCGCAGCGGGTTGGCCACGCCAGCCGGCACGGCAAACGCGGCGGACGTGCTGAAGCGGTCGCTGACCTTGATGTCATACACGTCGACGGAACCGGAAAAACCGGCCGGCGTCTTCCACGTAAAGCCCAGCGACAGGTTCTTCGATTTTTCGGGTTTCAGCGCCTGCGCGCCGAGCAGGATGGCCAGCGGATCGTTATTCGCCAGGCGGCCGCTGGTAAACAGCAGCAAGGTCTTGGTATCGAGGCCCTGATTCGTGCTGTTGGTATTCGACTGGCCCGGCGTCGGCGCGCGGAAACCCGTCGAGTAAGAGCCGCGCAAGGCGAAGTCCTCGCTCAGCGCGTAGCGGGCCGACAACTTGCCGTTGACGGTGCTGCCGAATTCCGAAAAATGCTCATAGCGGGCCGCGCCGCCCACGCTCCAGGCGCGGCTCAGCGGCACTTCCACGTCCAGGTAGGCCGCATAGCTGTCCTGGCCCCAGCTGCCCGCCTGGCGGTCGCTGAAACCGGGCGCGCCATTCGAGTTCGCATCGAGGCCAATGGCCGCGCCCGGTCCCACCAGGTAGGACGCCGCATCGCCGGCGCGCACGCCATAGGTTTCGTTGCGCGCTTCCGCGCCAAACGCGATATTGACGGGCTGCGGCAAGGAGGCCACCGGTAATTCATAGTTGAAATTGGCGTTGAGGATCTTTTCCGCCTGCGACAGCTGGCCCAGGTAAAACGCCGTCGGGCTGGTCGGCCCCATCGAGGCATTGATGGAATTGGCCAGGTGGTAATCGATGCGGTTGCGGCCGTAGGACGCGCTCACATCCCAGCCGAAGCGGTCGTTGAAGCGGCCGCGCACGCCGGCCACCACTTGCAGGTCGTCCTGGTCATTGGAATAGCTGGGGCTGAAACCGAGCGGATAGATGCTGCGCAAGTCCCAGCCGGGGAACAGGCTGCTGGTCTTGTACGCGCCCGTGCTCGTGTCCGGGTTGCGCCAGTTGAAGTCCGAGGTGCCGTCGCTGCGGCTGAACAGGCCAAAGCCGTACAGCTCCGTGGTGTCGGACAGGGCCATGCTGGCATTGAAGCCGAGGCGCTTGCTGTCGAGTTCAGGCTGGCCCCAGCGCTGCACGGGATTCGGCACCTTCAACTCCGGATGCGCGTTCTGGAAAGCAATGGCGTCGGCCCGCTGGCGCGTGCGCGAAGTGGGGTCGGACTTGGCCAGCGCGCCGAAAATCGTCGCCTTGCCCGTCTCGCCAAAGGTAAAGCCCGTTTTCAGGTTGAGCTCGTTACCCTTGCCGTCGCCTTCCGAGTATTGCGAATGGTGCACGGAGAGTTCCGTGCCCAGCGTATCGTCGAGGATGATGTTGATCACGCCCGCGATCGCATCGGAACCATACTGGGCCGAGGCACCGTCGCGCAACACCTCGATGCGCTTGATGGCAGACACGGGAATCTGCGCCAGGTCGGCCGCCTGCGCGCCGCGCGCGCCGAGCAGGGCACTGCGGTGGAAACGCTTGCCGTTGACCAGCACCAGGGTCTGGTCCGGCGACAGGCCGCGCAAGGTTGCGGGACGCACGAAGACTTGCCCATCGGCCATCGGCAAGCGCTGCACCACGTACGACGGTACGAGTTGCGCCAGCACATCGTTCAAGTCCGACGACTCGACGGCGCCGATATCTTCGCGGTTGAACACGTCAACGGGCGCCATGGTGTCGAACTGCGTGCGGTTGCTGCCGCGCGTGCCCGTGACGATCACGGCTTGCGGCGCCTCAAGGGCATCGCCGGCGGACGCGGAAACGGCGGGCGCATCGCCATCGGCATGCGCCTGGCTGGCGAAGACGGCGTTCATGGCACACAACAGGGCCACCGCGCGGGCGATGCGGGTACGGGAGTAGGTCATGGAAAGAGTCACTATGCAGGATTGGATCAACAACGAAGCGTGATGGGCAAGATTCGCATCTTGCATTAAATATCACGAAGTTCGGCCTACTTACATTAAAAGCATCTAATTTGCGCAAATAACGTCAGATGGCGCCATCATACGAAGCGAATATTTCACCCGTATGACACCAGGATCACGGAGCAGAAAGCACGCGGACAAGAAAAAAGGCGCCCACGGCGCCTTGTTGCGGAAGGAGGAGCTGGCAGCGCTCAGCCGCCGGCCACCACCATGCTCTCGATGAGGATGGAACCCGTCTGCTTGGTGCCGCGGCGCAACACGTCGGCGCCGACGGCGACGATATTGCGCAGCATGTCCTTCATGTTGCCGGCAATGGTGATTTCTTCCACCGGGTATTGAATCACGCCATTTTCCACCCAGAAGCCGGAGGCGCCGCGCGAATAGTCGCCCGTCACATAATTGGTTCCTTGTCCCATCAGTTCCGTCACCAGCAAGCCCGTACCCAGCTTTTTCAGCATGGCGACAAAATCGTCGGTGGCGGCCGTGCGGGACGACGTCAGGTAGAGATTGTGCGAACCGCCCGCATTGCCCGTCGTCTGCATGCCCAGCTTGCGGGCCGTATAGGTCGACAGGAAATACCCTTGCACCACGCCATCCTTGACGACGTCGCGGCTGACGGTCTTCACGCCCTCCTCATCGAACGGCGCCGAACCGACGCCGCCGATCACGTGCGGATCTTCGAAGATCTGCAGGTGATCGGGCAGCACCTGCGTGCCCAGGGAATCGAGCAGGAAAGTGGACTTGCGGTACAGCGCGCCGCCCGAGGTCGCTTGCACATAGGTACCCAGCAAGCCGGCCGCCAACGGCGCCTCGAACAGCACGGGACAGGTGCGCGTGCCCAGCTTGCGCGCATTCAGGCGCGACAGCGCGCGTTCGGCGGCATAGCGGCCGATGGCTTCCGGGCTCGACATTTTCGATGCATCGCGCACGGACGAATACCAGTCGTCGCGCTGCATCTTCGCGCCCTTGCCGGCGATGGGCGCCACGGACAGCGTGTGGCGCGAAAACGGGTAGCCGCCGATGAAGCCGCGCGAATTGGCGGAAACGAAATGCGATTGCTGCACGTGCACGCCGGCGCCTTCGCTGTTCGTGATGCGCGGGTCGACGGCAAACGCGGCCGCTTCGGCCCGCTGGGCCAGCACGACAGCTTCCTCGGCGGAAATGAGCCACGGATAGAACAGCTGCAGGTCGCGGGGTGCCATTTCCAGCAGCTCGGCATCGGCCAGGCCCGCGCAATCGTCCTCGGCCGTGAAGCGGGCGATGTTGTAGGCGGCATCCACGGTGGCGCGCAGGGCCGACGGCGAAAAGTCGGACGTGCTGGCATTGCCGCGCTTCTTGCCGACAAACACGGTCACGCCCATGCCCTTGTCCTTGTTTTGCTCGATCGTCTCGATCTTGCCTTTTCGTACAGAAACAGACAGGCCACCGCCTTCGCTGACTTCGACGGCGGCGTCGGTGCCGCCCGCTTCCCGCGCAAAAGACAACACATCACGGGCAAGTTGCTTCAATTGCTCTTGGCTATGGGTAAATACGGAGTCGTTCATGTGCTGTTTTCTTCGGAAAGCCGCTAAAAAGGTTATCATAGCAGTCGTTTACAGTTTACAGGAGCGGTCCACAAGTCCTCTCCCGCCTTATATATCATGCCAAATCCAAACCGGGGAGCTTGCGGCTTCCAATCGTCCGAATTCGAACAGGAATATGAACGTCCGTCGAAATCGGAACTCAAGCGCCAGATGACCGTCCTGCAAAAGCTGGGCGAAGAACTCGTCAATGAAGCACGCGACCGCGTCAAGCGCGTCCCGATGCCGGAAGACGTACGCGACGCCATCCTCGAATGCCAGCTGATCAAGGATCACGAAGGCCGCCGCCGCCAGCTGCAATACGTGGGCAAGAAGATGCGCACCCTGGATGAGGAAGAAGTTGCCGCCATCCAACGCACCATCGATAGCTGGAAAGGCTTGTCGAAAGCCGACACGGCCGCCATGCACGCGATGGAACGCCGCCGCGACAAGCTCTTGACGGATGACAAAGCCCTGACCGTCTTGCTGTCGGAAAACCCGGAACTGGACGTGCAGCACCTGCGCACCCTGATCCGCAATGCCCGCAAGGAGCAGGCCGAGAACAAGCCGCCAAAAGCCTACCGCGAAATCTTCCAGATCCTGAAACAGATCGCCAAGAAGCAAAACGGCGGCAAGGATGATGCTGACGAAGATGGCGTTGAGCAAGAAGACGACGAATAATCGGCCGTCCGAAACGCAGGGATGGACAAAAAACCGGGATAATCCCGGTTTTATTGTTTTTACGCCACTCCAGACTCTATAGGTGCAAGATGCCCACCACCATCGAAGACGAATTGATTATCGGCCTCGTGTCGATCTCGGACCGCGCCAGCGGCGGCGTGTATGAAGACCAGGGCATCCCTGCCCTGGAAAGTTGGCTCTCGGCCGCCATCCGCACGCCGTTCCGTCTGGAAAAGCGGCTGATTCCGGACGACCGCTCGCAGATTGAAAACACCCTGATCGACATGGTCGACCTGAACCATTGCCACCTGATCCTGACGACGGGCGGCACGGGCCCGGCGCGGCGCGATGTGACGCCGGACGCGACCCTGGCCGTGGGAACCAAGGAAATGCCTGGTTTCGGCGAACAGATGCGCCAGATCAGCCTGCGCTTCGTGCCGACGGCCATTTTGTCGCGCCAGGTGGCCGTGATCCGCGAGACGCCCGAGCGCGCCGCCCTGATCATGAACTTGCCGGGCCAGCCGAAAGCCATCAAGGAAACCCTGGAAGGCTTGAAGGATGTTGATGGAAATCAATTGGTAAACGGCATCTTTGCCGCCGTGCCGTATTGCATCGACCTCATCGGTGGCCCCTACATGGAAACCGACACGGCCATCTGCAAGGCCTTCCGTCCCAAATCGGCGCTGCGTCCGGCGCAACCTTTACCTGAGGAAAATACATGAGCACCTTGCTGGAAACCATAGAACTCGACAGCGCACCGCACCCCACCGTTTCCATCATCTGGATGCACGGCCTGGGCGCCGACGGCAACGACTTCGTGCCCCTGGTGAAAGAACTCGACTTGCGCGGCTGCCCCGCCATCCGCTTCATTTTCCCCAGCGCCGGCACCATGCCCGTCACCATCAACAACGGCTATGTGATGCGCGCCTGGTACGACATCCTCGTCAACGACCTGGTGCGTCGCGAAGATGAAGCCGGCCTGCGCGCCTCGCAGACGCAGATCGAAGCGCTGATCGCGCGCGAAAAGGCACGCGGCATCCCCGCCAGCCGCATCATCCTGGCCGGCTTCTCGCAAGGCTGCGCCATGACCCTGCAGACGGGCTTGCGCCACGCGGAGCCGCTGGCCGGCCTGATGTGCCTGTCCGGCTACCTGCCGCTGGCCGACAAGACGGCTGCCGAACGCACGCCGGCCAGCCTGGAAACACCGATCTTCATGGCGCATGGCACGGACGACCCCGTGGTGCCGCTGGGCCGCGCACAACAGTCGCGCGACTTGCTGACCGGCATGGGTTACAAGGTGGAATGGCATGAATACCGGATGCAGCATTCGCTGTGCCAGGAAGAGATCGACGCCATCGGCGCGTGGCTGAAAAAAGTAGTGGCTTAAGGTCAAACAGGCATGGCGTGCGCCATGCCTTCCAGTATCACGGACGCCGGAGGCTTATTTGCCTGCCGGCGTTTTTTCTTGCCAGATTTTCAGCATGTCGGGCGACGCTTCCGTGCGGATGCCGTTGTCCGTCAATACCGATTCCGTCGCCGCCAGCATCTCCTTGCGCGGCACGACGATGGTTTCGCCGCCGTGCTGGTCGAAGCGTATCGTCAGCAACTCATCGGTCTGGTCGCGCAGCAAGGTCACCAGGTGCGCCAGGCTGCGCACGGGCACGCCATTGATCGATTGCACCACGGCGCCAAAGCGATTGCTGTAGCCCGTCATCAGCTTGTGCGGGAAAAAACGGCGCGGCGATCACCACCAGTTCCTCGCGCGCCGCATCGGGCGCATCGCCGCGCCGCGTCACCAGCGGATTGCCATAAAAACTCATGGCGGCCAGCGTCGTCGCATTGCTGCTGGCCGAGGCGAGGAATTCAGCCGTGCCGCGCGAAAAGACGATGGGGCCATAGATGAAATACGAAGGGTAATCGCCCTGCAAGTCGCCGATCAGCATGGGACGCTGCGCCGACACGGGCAGGCTGACCTTCATGACGGCGCCATTGCGCACCAGCGTCAGCGGCACCGCGCCATGGCTCGCCACCTGCTGCACGCGGTACTGGAAGCGCACGCGGCTGTTGGCATTGAGCTTGACCATGCCCTGGTTGTCGATGGCCGAATCGCCGATGTGCGTGATGACGTCCCACTCTTTCAGCGGATAGCCGGCATCTTTTTTCAGCGGCGACATGACCACCACGCCTTCCACATTCTTGCCCAGTTTGAGCAGGCTGCGCAAGGCGGGATTTTCCAGCGTTTGCGTCACGTCAAACATGGCCGGCTTGCCTTCGCCATCCTTGTCCGTCTTGCCCGCCGCCTGCTCGCGCAGGAACAGTTCGATTTCTTCATTCGGAATGATGTAGCCGATGTTTTGCGCATTTTGCGCCCCCGCAAAGGCCAGGCCGATCATCTTGTCGCCGGCAATCACGGGGCCGCCGCTATTGCCCGGGTTGATGGCCGCATCGATCTGGATGCGCAGGCCGGACGCGGGAAAGCGGTAGGGCACGAACTCGATGCGCGAGACGATGCCCTTGGTGATCGACAGCGAGGTGCCGCCCAGCGGGTAGCCATACGCGAGCACGGCATCGCGCACGTCGGGCAAGACATTGGCGCGCGGCGCCGGCTTGTGGCTGTCGAAAAAACTGTCATCGTCGAGTTTCAGCAAGGCCAGATCCATGCCGCGCGAAATGGCCAGCACGGTGGCCGGTATCTTGTCGCCGGAACCGTTGGCCTGCACCTGCACCTGGCTCGCGTAGCCGACCACATGCGCGTTGGTCAGGATGCGGCGGCCATCGATGACGACGCCGGAGCCCGTCACATCCTGGGGCGCGGCCTTGCTCCAGGGCTTGTACGGGTCGGGCCGGCGCAGGGTGGAAAACACCTTGACGACGGAGTTTTCCAGCGCGGAAGCGCTGGGCGCGGCGCTGGTTTCCGCCGCGACGGCATTGACCATCATCAATGGGCAAAAAGAAAGGGCCAGCGCCAGGCAGGCGCGGCCCATCAGGGTGGAGCACGGACGAGTTTTCATTGAGCTTTTTCGCAATGGAAGAGAAGCAAAATTATATATTGAATAACGGCAATATTATTACAATTTGTCCATCTTCCACAAAAACCGCGCCAATCAGGCCGGCAACGGCGGCACGCCCAATGCCGGCACGGCCGTCTGCGCGCCATTCATGACCATGGCCAACAGGGTGTAGTAGCCATTGATGCCCATCAAGTCGACCACGCCGTGCTCGCCAAACAGCGCCAGCGCGCGCGCATACGTGGCATCGCCGACCCGCTTGTTCTGCTGCAACTCGATGCAGAAGTCATGCACGGCTTGCTCGTCCTCTTTCAGGGCAAGGGGCGCGCGGCGCGCGGCGATGGCGTCCACGGCCGCTTGCGCGATGCCATTCTGCACGGCCAGCGGCGCGTGGATGGCCCACTCGACCTGCTGGTCCCACTGGCGCGCCGTCACGAGGATCGCCAGTTCCGACAGCCGCGTGCCGATGGCGCTGCGGTAGCGCAGGTACTCGCCCATGCGCTGCGCCGTTTCCATCAGCTCGGGGCTGCGGATCAGCGGCACGAAGGGGCCGTACAGGGCACCGCGCGGGCCATCGATGATGGCTTGCGCGGCGGCGCGCTGCTGCCGGTCCAGCTGGTCCGGCGGCAGCGGCGGCAAGCGGTCGATATCGCTACCGGCCATCAGGCGGTCCAGGCGACCACGTCCTGCTGCTGCTCGCCGAGGCCGGCGATGCCGAGGCGCAGGCTGTCGCCTTTTTTCAGGAAGCGCTGCGGCTTGCGGCCCTGGCCCACGCCCGGCGGCGTGCCCGTGGCGATGATGTCGCCCGGTTCCAGGGTCATGAATTGCGACAGGTAGCTGACGATCTGTGCCACCGTGAAGATCATGGTTTGCGTATTGCCGGTCTGCATGCGCTTGCCGTTGACTTCCAGGTACAGGTCCAGGTCCTGCTCGTCGATGACTTCATCGCGCGTCACCAGCCATGGGCCGACGGGACCAAAGGTGTCGCAGCCCTTGCCCTTGTCCCACTGGCCGCCCCGTTCCAGCTGGAACGAGCGCTCGGAAATGTCATTGACGACACAGTAGCCGGCCACATATTTCAGCGCATCGTCTTCGCTCACGTATTGCGCACGCGTGCCGATGACCACGCCCAGCTCGACTTCCCAATCCGTCTTTTTCGAGCCTTTCGGCAACACGACATTGTCGTCCGGGCCATTCAGGCAGCTGATCGCCTTCATGAAGACGATCGGTTCGGCCGGGATCGGCATGCCCGCTTCGGCCGCGTGGTCCGCGTAATTGAGGCCGATGCCGATGAATTTGCCGACCTTGGCCAGCGGCACGCCGAAGCGCGGGTTGCCGCGCACCAGGGGCAGCGTCTTTTCGTCGAGCTTGGCCAGCTTGCGCAGGGCCTTGTCGGACAGTTGCGCGCCATCAATATCGACGATCACGCCGGACAGGTCGCGCAGTTTGCCTTCTTCATCGATCAGGCCCGGTTTTTCCTTGCCTGGACGTCCATAACGAACGAGTTTCATAGTCTTCCTTGGAGTTGATCATTGCCGCTGTGCAGGCTGCCATTTTACCGGATGGCCCGGCACGCCTGTGGCGGCCGATGAAAAACAGCGCAAGGTGCGGCCATCCACCGTCAGGGCGTGGCCGTGCTCCCGCGCAAGCCGGGCAAGGCCACGCGGGTAAATTGCACGTCGCTGGCGCGGCTTTCCGTCACCGTGAAACCCGTGCAATCGCTGGCGGCCAGGCATTGGAAGCTCACGAGACCGAATGGCCAGGGGCCCACGAAGCTGTTTTTTCCGAATGGCGCCAGGGCGATGTCGCCCCGCGAAAAACCCAGCACGACGCTGCCCTCCTGCGCCGTCACCGTGTACAGCGCATGCAGTTCATCGCTGTAGTATTCCCCCAGCAAGGGCTGCAGCGCGGCATCCGGCAGCCGCGCCGGCGCCATGCGTTTGGCGCGGATGGCGCGCGCGTTGCGCAGCCAGGTGCCGCCACCGATGACGCCCGCCGCGTCCGGCGCATCGAAGCGAAAGCTGGCGTTGCTCAGCTTGACAAAGAATTCGCGCTCGCCCGCCGGGTAGAACGGCATCTTGTCGTCACCCGCCGTCCAGCCCAGCAACTGCTCGTCTTCCCTGGCGAAAGTGATGGCAGAACCGTTTTCCAGCGCGTAGGTGCCGAGCAGGGCATCCAGGCGAGCGGGCGCGAGCGGCACCTGCACGCCGTCCGAATAGTCGGGCATAGGCTTGGGCAAGGGTTGCAGCTGGCCATCGAGATAAATGTCGGCGATGCGCTGGCCCAGCCGGCTTGCCTGCACGTCGGCGCCGTTGCCCATGATGATGACCGTCAGTTGCTGGTCGGGAAAGCGAACCAGATAGCTGCGAAAGCCCGCGTCCGCACCGCTGTGGTCGATGGTTTTCAGGCCGCGGTAGGCGCCGATGTCGAGACCGCCGCCATAGCCGGTGGCCTTGCCATCGTTGAAGGTGGCCGACGTCTGCATCCGGGCCAGCAACGCAGGACCGCCGACGCGGGCATCGTTGAAATTGTTCGCCCACAGCAGCAGATCGTCCGCGGTCGTGACCAGGCTGGTCGGGCCGACCGTGGAGTACGACAGGGCGATCCGGCTGTAGCCGCCCTGCGGCGCCGGCTGGTAAGACTGCGCGCGGCCCGCGACCAGGGTGGCATATTGCTCGTGGAAAAAAGTGTGCCGCATGCCGAGCGGATCGAAGATGCGCTCCCGCGCAAACGCGGCCAGCGGCTGGCCCGATACCTTGCGCACGATGGCGGCCAGCAGCGTGTAGCCCGTGTTGTTGTACGCGAAGTCGCTGCCCGGCACGAAATTGAGCGCGCGCTGGCGGCGCACCAGGCGCAGCACGTCGTCGTCCGTGATGACGTCGTCCATGCGCCATCCGGCCATCGCCAGCAGATTCCACTGGTCGCGCAAGCCGCTGGTGTGGGTCAGCAGGTGACGGATGCGGATGGTCTGGCCAAAGTCCGGCAGCGCGGGCACATGCTTGCGCACGTCATCGTCGAGCGACAGCTTGCCGTCTTGCGCCAGCAGCAGGATGGCGAACGCCGTGAATTGCTTCGACAGCGAGGCAACGTGGAAGCTGGTCGACGGCGTGATCGGACGGTTCTGCTCGATGTCGGCCATGCCGAAGCTGCCCCGGTAGACGCGCTGGCCATCCTTCACGACCATCACCGCCGCGCCCGGCGTATCGGCCCGGTTCCATTTTGCAAACAGGGCGTCCACCTGCTGCTCCCTGGTGGCGGCCTGCGTGGCCGATGCCGCCGGCGGCTTGCCCCAAACAGGCGGTTGCAGGGCCAGCAAAGGCGAGACGATCGCGAGATAGCAAAGTGCCTTCATGTCTTGAATTTCCCCATGGAAATGGTCGGTAGCGAGGAGTGTATATTATTCAAGTATCAAAAAAGCAAATTTTTTCTCCATGACGAGTCGATGCGGCCAGGCCGGGTTCACGTTGCGACGCTGCCGCCCTCATCGGTCAGGCGCGGCGTTGCCCTGTCCGGGTTGCCGTAATGAAGGCCTTGCATAGCCTGGCTCGCCGTTCGCCGCTGGCGCCGTGCAAGCCGTCCTGCCACGGCGCATGACAAACAGCGCCAGTCCCGGCAGCTGCAGGACCGCCAGCACGCCAAACGCCACCTGGTAGGCCTGCGGCGGATACTGCTGCTGGCTGTTCAGGGGCCAGCAGCCGAGGATCAGGCCAAAGCCGGCCTGCACCAGGAAGGCGCCCGTGAAGATCAGCAGGTTCAGGCAGGTGGCCGCCCTGCCCGTCAGGCTGGCCGGCATGCCTTGCGCGACGATCGCATACTCGAGGCCCGTCACCGTGCCCAGCAGGGTAAACAGCACGGACAGCAAAGGCAGGCTGGGCACGCTGTTACACGCCATGCCCAGTTGCACGGCGATAAACAGGGCGATGCCCGCGGCCGCCAGCCGCATCGGCGTGATGCCGCGCCGCGCCGCCCATTCCGTCAGCATGCCCATGCCGATGGCGCCGAAGATGACGGCCGCCATGCCCAGGTACAGCAGATACGCCACGTTATCGTCGGACAAGCCGCCCACGTCGGCCAGCCAGCGGCCTATCCACAAGCCTTGCACGCCGAAGAACACCGTGTGCGGCAGCAGGATCAGCGCAATGGTGCGGCGGAAAGCCGCGTCGCGGTACACGCTCCAGACACTGACCTTGCCAGCCTTGCCGGCGGCAGCGGCGGGCGCGGGCAGGGCCGGCGACAGCAGGCGGATCAGGCAGCCGATGGCCAGCGCCGCCAGCGCCAGGCCCAGGAAGACGCCGCGCCAGTCCGTGTAGTGCAGCGCCAGCTTGACGGGCATGGTGGCCGTGGCCGCGCCCAGGCCGCCCACGGCGATCAGATAGCCATGCACGGATGGCAGGCGCGCCGGCGCGATGACGCACGAGATCGCTTTCACGGCCGCCATGAAGCAGCCGCCCAGCCCGGCGCCCATGATGGCGCGCGCCCACATCAGCTCGGCAAAACTGTGGCCCCGGCTGAACAGCCATACGCCCACGGCCGCCAGCGCCAGCAGCCACACTTGGACCGCGCGGGGGCCGTGGCGGTCCAGCGCCATGCCAACCGGCAATTGCACAAGCGCAAACGCCAGGAAGAAGGCGCTGGTCAGCAAGCCCAGCTGTGCTGGCGTCAGGGCGACGGAAGCCAGCAGTTCCGTCATCAGCACGGCATTGACGCCGCGCAGCAGGCAAGACAGGTAATGACCGAGAGCAAATGGCAGGAACACGAGGCAAAACACGGCCACGCCGGAGCGCGATGGCGTGCCCGCGCCATGCATGCTCAGGCGGCCTGCGCCAGGCGGATGATTTTGTGCGGAAACTGCGGCACAGGATCGTTACCATTCGCATCTGTTTCAAAGAAGAATTTTTCCTGGCCGAACGCGGGTTTCAAATGGTCCATCCACGTCGCTTCCGCATCGAACTTCGCATAAAACGGCCGGCGTACCCAGTCGGGATTACGTGCCTGCAAAAATTGCAGGGCAAACAGTTTCTCGCCATTGATGGTGACCACGCCATCGATGACGATCTTGCCGGGAAACGCGCTCATGGACGGTCCCCGCACCGTGCGCGACAGGCCCGATACCATCTGGTAGGCGGCCTGGAAAATCTCGTGCGCCTTGGCTAGCGGCAACTCGAAATAGCCGCGCGGGCCCGTGTCGCGCTCGACAAACATGTAGTACGGAACCGCGCCCAGGCGCGTGCCCGTCTGCCACAGTTCGGCCCAGCTTTTCGGGTCTTCATTGATATGCCGGATCAGCGGCCCCTGCATGCGCAAGGTGGCGCCCGTGGACACGATGCGCTTCACGGCTTGCTGCGCGATGTCCTGGCGCAACTCGACGGCGTGGCTGTAATGGCCCATCACGGCCAGGTTCTTGCCGGCCTTGACGATGCGTTCGAACAGCCGCAGCAAATCATCGGCATCGCGGTCGGACACAAAGCGCTGCGGCCAATACGCCACCGCCTTGGTGCCGATGCGTATGTTCTGGATATGTTCCAGGGCCGGGTCCAGCAGCGGCTCCAGGTAGGCGGCCAGTTGCCGCGTATTCATGATCATCGGATCGCCGCCCGTGATCAGCACGTCCGTCACTTCCGGATGCAGCTTCAGGTAGGCAGCCAGCTCATGCGATTCGCGCGCATCGAATTTCATGTCGTCCATGCCGACGAACTGGGGCCAGCGGAAGCAGAAGGTGCAATACGCATGGCAAGTCTGGCCAGCGCTGGGGAAAAACAGCACGGTTTGCGCATATTTATGCTGCAAGCCGCGCACGGGCGCATCGTTGACCCGGGGCACGTTATGCGTCATCTGCCCGGCCGGATGCGGATTCATGCCCAGACGCAAACCATGCACATAGGCATCAATAGCCGCCTTGTCCCGCTGCACCAGGACGAGGTCGCGCAAATGCGCGTACTGCTCGGGCGGCAGCATGTCGCGGTGCGGGAAGACGAGCCGGTAGATGGGATCGTCAGGAATATTGTTCCAATCGATCAATTGATCGAGCACATATTCATTGGTGCGAAATGGCAACACATGCGACACCACTTGCACGGCTTCGCGCTGCTCTTCCGGCAACCAGGACCACTGCCGTGCTTGCTGGATGGATTGCCGCGTATAGGGCTTGAACTTGGGTGAAAACGGTTCGGTGATGAATGCGGCCACGGTCGGCTCCTTACCAGTAAATAACGATAACGTCCATGAAATCAGCCCTACGTCAGCCAATTCAACCTGTTTTCACGCCTGCCGCCTGACACCGGCATGCTGTGAAAGTCATCATAATTCTTGCTACCCGGAACCAAATTGCCAAAAATCAACAAGCTTGCCGATAAGCCACCAACTGCCATGCGGCAGCACCTTAGTTTGTTCCATCGCAATTTAATGCGGGCCATGGCGACGTAAATTACGACTTGGCAACACATCCCTCGATATCACAAGGAGTCTTCATGAAACGCTTATTCACGGGTAGTCTGCTGTGCCTGGCATTTGCCGGCGCCAGCGTCAGCGCCGCGGTAGAACCGACGGAAAAAGATGCGATCGCCATGGCCGAACGGGGAGCCGCCTTCATGAAGGCGCATGGCAAGGAAGAAATGATGAAGAAAATCACGGCGAAAGACCCCGACTTCGTGCAAGGCTCGCTGTATGTGGACATGCGCGACATCAAGACGGGCATCGTGCTGGCCCACCCGATCAACCCCTCCATCGTGGGCAAGGACTTGACGGATGTGCCCGACGCGAATGGCAAGAAATATCGCCGTGAAATCATCGAGCTGGCGCAAAAGCAAGGCAAGGGCTGGGTCGACTACCAGTACAAGAACCCCACCAGCGGCAAGATCGAGCCGAAGACCACGTATATCCTGCGCGTCAACGATGTGGTGCTGGAAGCGGGCATCTACAAAAAGTAAGACAGCCGCTGCCGTGCGCGGCGGGCGCTCGCCTGCCGCGGCGCCGCTTGCGGTTGGAACAGCCAGGAGTCAAGCATGCTCAATACACTACGCATCGGACCAAAATTATTGCTGGCGCCCGCTCTGGTCTTGCTGCTGCTGATACTCAGCTCCGCCGGCGCCTGGTATGGCATGGTGCGGCAAAATGCCTCGCTGGAAAATATGGTGCAGGTGCGCATCACGCATCTGAAAGCCGCGTCCGACGTGGCCGGCGAGGCCAAGCATGTGCATGGCAATATGTACCAGTTGCTGTCGTGGACCAACGGCAGCTTCGCCAAGGCCCGCATCGATGCATTGGAACAGCAGATCAAGGCGCGCCACGCCAGCATCGGCACCCAGCTGGCGACGCTGCGCGCGACGTCCACGGGCACCGAACTGACACTGCTCGATGCGGCCATCACGGCGCTGGCCGGCTACCGCAAGGCGGTGCTGGAAACCATGGAAATGGCGCAGATGGACCAGTCGATCGCCACCAACTCCATGCTCAAGGCGGAAACCCAGTTCGTGCGCTTCAATGCCCAGCTGGCGCAGCTGTCGGCGCTGGAAACGATGCTCAGCAGCCAGGCCCATGCGACGGCCAGCGCGGAATTTCGCAGCCTGGGCTGGAGCCTGCTGCTGACCGTCCTGCTGTCCATCCTCGTTTCCATCGTCGTGACCATGCTGGTGCGCCGCGCCATGCTGGTGGAGATACGCGGCATCGCCGACGCCGTGCAAGACCTGGCCGCCGGCAAGCTGATCGCCGGCGCCCCCAAGCCGGGCAACGACGAGATCGCCGACACCTCGCGCGTGCTGGACCAGACCATCGCCAATCTGAACCAGACCTTGCGCACCATCATGGACGCCGTGCAATCGATCGATACGGCCTCGCGCGAAATTGCCACCGGCAACCTGGACCTGTCGGCCCGCACGGAAATGCAGGCCAGTTCGCTGGAAGAAACGTCGAGCGCCATGGAAACCCTGACGGAAGCCGTCAACGACAATGCCAACAATGCCCAGCTGGCTTGCGACCTGGCGGCGCAAGCGTCGAGCCTGGCCGTGCAAGGGGGCACGGCGATGCAGCAGGCAGTGACGACGATGACGACCATCCGCGCCAATTCGCGCCAGATCGTGGATATTATCGGCGTGATCGATGGGATTTCCTTCCAGACCAACATCCTCGCCCTGAATGCGGCGGTGGAAGCGGCGCGCGCGGGCGAACAGGGCCGCGGCTTTGCCGTCGTCGCTTCCGAGGTGCGCACGCTGGCGCACCGCTCGGCGCAGGCCGCCAGGGAAATCAAGACCCTGATCGCCACCTCCGTCACCACGATCGATGGCGGCAGCGTCGCCGTGCAGCAGGCGGGCGAGCGCATGAGCGCCATCGTCGCCTCGGTGCAGCAAGTCAACGAGATCATCCAGCGCGTGAAACAGGCCAGCGCCGAGCAGGCTTCGGGCATCACGGAAGTGAACCAGGCCGTCGCGCAAATGGATGATGTCACGCAGCAAAATGCGGCGCTGGTCGAGCAAGCCGCGGCCGCGGCGGCCAGCCTGCAGGATCAGGCCGTCAAGCTGTCGGCGGCCGTCAGCGTGTTTACCCTCGATCCCGCCACGCCGGCCACACAAGGCACGGCCGAAGACGCCTTCCAGGACCCCGCCAGGACGGCTGGCCAGGAACGGCGTGCACTGCACAGTCCGCTACGCGGCAAGTCCGGGGCCGGTGCGGCCGGCGCCAGGCCCAGGCCGCCACGCCGGCGCGGCGCCTGAATCCGGGCATCCAGCCTAGTCCACGGGCATGCGCATCGGTTTGCTCAGGTAGCGCGAACCGGCCAGGGCGAAGCGCCACGGCGTGTCCATCGCCTTGGAAATGCCGATGCGCGGGCCGGCCAGCACCAGGGCATCCTCCTCGCGCGCCAGCAGCATGAACGGCGGCGCCTCCAGCGCCAGCCGGTTGTGCAGATGCGTGACGCCCAGCGCCTGGCATACCTTGCCCGGCCCCGAACACAGCAGCCGCGCCTCGTCGACGCCGCGCCGTGCGCGCATGGCATCGAGCCCCGCCACGGGTTCGAGCGCGCGTATCAGCACGCCCGCCCCATGGCCCGGCTCGCGGCAGACAAAGTTCAGGCACCAGTGGATGCCATACGAGCGGTACACATAGGCGTGCGCGGGCGGACCGAACATGGCGGCATTACGCGGCGTCAAGCCGCCATACGTGTGCGAGGCCGGATCCAGCCGGTCATACGCTTCCGTTTCCACGATGCGCCCGCCCACGCCATCGACGAGCACGGTCACGCCGATCAGCTGGCGCGCCACATGGCAAGAGTCGTCCGCAAAATCGATACCGGCAAGGATGTTTTTCATACAGCAATTGTAGCGCCGCACATGCCGTCGCACGTTTCGCCCAGCCTTGAAAACAAAACCATCTTGATTTTTTAATCATGCAAATGCGGCATGGCGGCGTCGCAAAACGGCCCGCATCGGCCTCTGGCAAGGAAAAAATGGGGATTTTGTCGACAAAATATTGCAGAGATGAACTATTGCCATGCATAAACAGCGATAATCGTCGGGCACTGCGCCAGACGCTCATGCAGCGGGCAGCGGCAGCGCCACCAGATAACCACCGGGCAAGACAATGATGATGAGAGCGGCAGCGCAAAAGCAGGTAGTGCACGATGATCCGGTTGACGCCTTGATGCGTTCCATCCGTATCCCGCCGCGCCCCAGCCTGCTGGTCGACCTGCAGCGCGAACTGGCCGAAGACGACCCGTCGCCGCGCCGCATCGCGCGCATCATCGCCGACGACGTCGGCATGTCGGGCGCCCTGCTGAAACTGGCCAACTCGCCATTCTATGGCGCCGCGCGCAAGGCCAAATCCGTCGAGCAAGGCATCAATTTCCTCGGCATCAACCAGTGCAGCGCCATGATGACGGGCTTGCTGGCGCGCCAGGCGCTGGAAGCGGAAGGCGTGGAACTGACCCACTTCTGGGACGTGTCGGCCAAGCGCGCGCGCGCCGTGGTATTTGCCTCGCGCAAGCTGCGCATCGCCCCGCCCGACATCGCCCACACGTTCGGCCTGTTCTGCGATATCGGCGTGCCCCTGCTGATGAACCGCTTCCCCGACTACGTCAACACCTATGCGGCGGCGGCGAATGACGCGCACAATTGCTTTACCAGCGTGGAAGATGCGCGCCACCAGACCAACCATGCGGCCATCGGTTGCTTGCTGGCACGTAACTGGGGCCTGTCATCCGATGTGTCCTGGGCCATCCTGCACCACCACGACTACGCGGTGCTGGCCGACCCGTCCACGGATGACGCCATCCGTTCGCTCGTCGCCCTGTCGCTGCTGGCCGAAAAGGGCATTCAGCGCTACCATGGCAACAGCACCTCGCTCGAGTGGGACAAGGGCGGAGAACTTGCTTGCCAGCATCTCGGCTTGTCGCAGGAAGAAGCCGCCGACCTGCTCGACGAACTGCACGAGATGTTCGATACCGACCATTGATGTATCGGGCGGCCGCTGCCGCCTGTATCATGTCACCGGGCGCCAGCCGGCATCGCCGGCGGCGCCCGCTTCCGTTTGCCTGACCGTAGTCCTCTAACCATTTGATCGCCATGCCCAAAAATAAGCGCCCTGTCCCCCGTAAATCCGCCAACACGCCTGAAGACAAGGACGAGTCCGTCACGCGCATGCTGTGCACGATGGCCCTGAACCTGGCGGAACAGGAAGACAGCGAATCGCAGGGCACGGTGCTGGCCGAGCAAGCCGTCGAGTTCGGCCGCATCATCCGCAAGGCCTTGAACCAGAAGAAAGATGAAGTGCTGTACGACGCCATCGAGCGGGCCAAGTACGAAGACGTGGGCGCCTACCAGTACTTGCGCAGCCATATCGAGGAAGCCGCCTCCATCGTGCTGATCCGCCGCGACAATGCGCCGACCATGGAAATCAACGCCTTCGTCGTGCCCCTGCTCGTGCAAAGCACGGGCGGCCTGCGCGAAGCGGACAGCTTCCAGGACCAGGAAGCATTTGAAGCGCTGGTGAAAAGTTTTCAGCAAGCAGGACTGGAAAGCCCGAAAGCCAAGGTGGTCCTGATGAGCCATGCCTACGACCTCGACGAGATCGACCGCATCACCTACAGCCACCTGCACGAAATGGTGCGCGACGCCTATTCGTCGATGACGGACAAGAAAATCGCGGCCACGCCGGGCCTGGAGCGCAGCATCGTCGGCTGGAGCGAAACGGCCTTCGGCCCGCAGGATACGGCCGTCGAACTGCGCTTCCTGCTGGGCTTTGCCCTGAAGCGCGTGGACGACCCGTTCTATGTGGAACCGAAGGATGAAGCGGCGCTCGATGCCTGGTTCGACGCCCGCATGGCGCGCTACCAGCAGTGGACGACGGAAGTGGGCGCGCTCGTCAAGCGCTGCCTGGCGCCGGCCGGCGCAGGACTGGAAGCGAGCTTCCTGTACCAGGATCTGTTCCATGGCGGCAAGGAACAAGGCATGAGCGAATATGCGATGCTGCAAATGATGTCGGGCATCAACCATGCGCTGGCGGAAAACGGCGTGGCCGCCGGCGACGTCTCGGTCGTCGTCGGTCCGGCCGACGAGCATGGCGAGATGCTGTTGCGCGTGAATGTCTACACGGCAGGCGGCGACGTGCTGCACAGCGCGGACAAGCCGCTGGACCTGGCCGCCGACCTGCAGGACGAGGTCGACGATATCTGCGACGCGCTGGCCACCATCGGCGTCACCAGCTTGTCCGTGGCGCTGAAGTTCGATGCCCAGGGCCAGCCGCTGGAAGTGCAGGCGTACGCGCCGGCCTAAGTCCTGCCGCCTCCCGGCCGCCGTTTGCTGTCTTGGCAAGCGGCAATTATCAAGATACCATCTCCGCGAGCGTGCGCCAGCCTGGCCCGCATCCGGAGATGCGCATGCCGCAACTGCAGCCACAACTGATCAATATCGCCCTCCACGTGCTGGCCGGCAGCGCCGCCATCGGACTGGGACTGTTCCTGCTGGCAATGGCCAAGGGCACGCCCGCGCACCGCCGCCACGGCCGCCAGTTTGCGTGGCTGACCTTGCTCGTCTGCGCCACGGCCGCCGTCGGCAATGTGCTGTTTGGCTATCGTCCCGTGTTTGCCGTGCTGACCGTGCTGGTGCTGTACCAGCTGCTGAGCGGCTGGCGCGCCATCTACACGCGCGATGCCGGTCCGCAAGCCGTCGATGGCGCGATGACGGCCGCCGCGCTGGCGGCCGGCCTGCTGATCCTGCTGCGCTTGCGGCAGGACGCTTCCGGGCAGCAAGCCATCGTCGTGCTGTCGTCGCTGGGCGGCCTGGCCACCATCGTCGTCTACGACAGCGCGCGCTGGCTGTTTCCCCGCCGCTGGCATGGCGTCCTGTGGCGCTACGAACACATCTACAAACTGCTCGCCTCGCTGTTCGCCATGCTGTCGGCCGCCGCCGGCAACTTGCTGCGCGTGGGCCAGCCGTGGACGCAGCTGGCGCCATCCTTGCTGGGCTTGCTATGCATCGCCTGGTTCTGGCGGCGCCAGTACCGGCAGGAAGCAGCGCGGGCTGGCGCGCGTTGAGCGCCGGCGTGGCCCTACGTGGCCTCGATGCCGCGCAGCATCAGCCAGGCTTGCAATTTCTGCGCATACGCGAGCGTGTAGGCCGGACTGCTGGACGGCAAGCTGACGATGCGGTAGCGCTGCGCCTGCGCGCCCAGCACCTTGATGCCCAGCTTCGCGGCCGTGCCGCCGTTGAAGGCGATGGTGTGCAGCCGCGGCAGGCTGGCCGCCAGGGCCAGCAGGTCATTGTCGTCGCGCTCACGGATATTGCTGTCCAGGCTGCCCGTGCGCTGCGCCTGCGCCACCACGTCCCACAGGCCCACGCCGTGTGCCAGCAAGGCGGCCAGGCGCGCCTCATAGGGCAGGCTCGTCAAGTTCACGCCCAGCACTTCGCCCATCAGCGTCCAGAATTTGTTTTGCGGATGCGCATAGTACTGGCTGTGCGCCAGCGATTTTTCGCCGGGCAGGCTGCCCAGCAGCAGCAAGCGCGTGTCGGCGTCGACGACGGGATCGAAGCAGCGCTTGCGCGTGTCCGGCGAGGCAGCTGCGGGGAGTAGATTCCTGCTCAAAAGTGGCGTCCTGTGCGGTGGAGGTTGCCTATTTTACTGTGGCCACTGCACGGGTACCTGCATGATGCCCTTGTCATCCCACACCTGCACCAGCGCCGTATGCAATGCGCCCTGCGGCGTGACGCTCCGGCCCACGCCACTGACATGGTAGCCGTAACCGGGTCCATGGCGCTGCGCCACGATGGCGCGTGCCTGCAAGGCCGTGTCGCCATGCAAGGCAGCCAGCTTGATGCCGATGCCAACGATGCCGAGAATCAATCCCAGCAGCGCCGGAATGCGCAGGTCGCGCCGCCTGTACCCCTTGGCATCGCAGGCGGCCGCCACGGCAGGCATGCCCAGCTGGCGATACAGATAGCGGATGACCCACAACGACAGCACGACTTCCAGCACCGACCAGAGACGGTACGCGGGCGCCAGCTTGAATTGGGCCACCGTCAGGGACCACGGTTGCAGGAACAGGAAATCGAGCGCCAGCACGGTCGGCACCACGCAGAAAACCGCCAGCCAGCGCAGCCATCTCGCCGCGCGCAGGCTGCCACGCAACAAGAAGATGCCAAAGATCAGCAACTCGACGCCGCCGACAACATAAATCCGGCTATCGGCCAGGACGATTTCCAAGCAAACACTGACTGTCAACACTACCCACGTGAACAGCAGCACATAGCCTGCCGACTGCAAGTAAGGCCTGGCCGCTGCCGCCAGTGCCGCAGCGGCGGGATCGAGCGGCTTGTCCTGCGGCCGCGCCGCCCACTGGCGCTGCTGTGCCTCCAGGTCATCCTGCTGGCGCTGGGCAATTTCCATTTCAATCCGCTGGCGCCGCGCCGCATCCGTCCCTTCCGGTCCGGCCAACGCTTGCTGCAGGGACGCCATCGAATAGCGCTGGTAATCAGGATGGCTGGCTGGTGATGTCACGACTACCTTTTGAAATGCACGGAAATATTTCCAACTGGCAATAATAACGTGAAATTACCAATCTAACAACTTCCGCTTTTCCCGCCGCGTTCGGCAAGCCGTGTTCCGGTGTAGAATTTCCAGCCAGAACGCCACCATAGAGAGACGCCCATGCGCACCATCGACACCCTGCTGGCCCGGTATGGCGACAGCCACCGCAACCACGTCAATGAATGGGTGCACATCGTGTGTGTGCCGCTGATCGTTTTCAGCCTGCTGGGGCTGCTGTGGAGCGTGCACGCCAGCGTGGCGCTGCTCGGCAGCATTCTCGCCTTATACTACTACTACAAACTGTCGCGTCCGTTTGCTGCAGGCATGCTGCTGATGCTGGCCGCCATGCTGGGCCTGCTGCTCGCCATGCCGCCCATGACCATCCTGCCCCTGTCGCTGGGTGTGTTCGTGCTGGCGTGGATAGGCCAGTTCATCGGTCACCAGATCGAAGGCAGGAAACCGTCGTTCCTCGACGACCTGCGCTTCCTGCTGATCGGTCCGTTGTTCGTGCTGGGCTTCCTGTACCGGCGCCTGCGGCTCGCATATTGAGAGGCGCAGGATCGGGGCGCAACACCGGTGCCGAGTAACAGATTATTACCATTCACAACTAGTTATCCTAAGAAAGTATCCTTATGATAAGTAATAAGCATTTTTATGGCCGGTCGACGTAATCGGCTCACCATCTTTGTCCAAGGAGTTTCACATGAAAGCACCAATTATTGCAGTGGCATTGCTGGCCACCCTGGCCGGCTGCGCCGTACAACCGAACTCGGCGAATGTCTACAATGCACGCCAGGCGCAAAACGAACAATCGGTCCGCATGGGCACGGTTGAATCCGTGCGCCAGGTAACCATCGACAAGGGCGAAACGGGCACGGGCGTGCTGGCTGGCGCGGCGCTGGGCGGCGTGGCCGGCTCGGCGGTCGGGGGCGGCAAGGGCGCCATCGCGGCCAGCATCCTCGGCGCGGTCGCCGGCGGCATGGCTGGCAAGAGCATCGAAGCGAATGCCTCGAACAAGGCCGGCCTGGAAATTACCGTGCGCCTGGACAATGGCGATATGCGCGCCATCGTGCAGGACGCCGACGAGCTGTTCCGCCCGGGCGAGCGCGTGCGCCTGCTGTCCGATGGCCGCAAGACCCGCGTCACGCATTAATCCCCCTGCCGGCGCATGCATTCAGCCGAATGCGCCGGCGGCGATCAGCAGGGATGAGGGCGCCATGCCCTCGTGCAGCCAGACGGCGATCAAGGTGGTCACGATGACATACGCGAGCACGCTCCATACTTTGATCTGCAGTGAGGCTGGCATGGCGTTTCTCCATAACGATGCAATTGAGAAAATATTTACTTGATAGTAATGTGAATATTTTCATAAATTCAACGTTTTCCAAAAGCACTGCGCTGGCTCAATGCCGGCGTGCACCGCACTATCCATAAAGCAAGCCCGACCGGCACTCGCCATCCCCGCGCGATGCCCGTATACTTGCGCGATGTCCTCTCCTCTCCTGTTCATCATTGCCTGCCTGATCTGGGGCTCCACCTTCTGGGCCATTACCTTGCAGCTGGGCGATGTCGCCCCCGCCGTCTCCGTGGTCTACCGCTTCGGCCTCGCTTCGGCCGCCCTGTTCGCGTGGTGCGCCGTGCGCGGCGACGCCCTGCGCCTGCCCTGGCGCGCGCAAAAATGGATGCTGCTGCAAGGCCTGGCTTCGTTTGCCCTCAGTTATGTCTGCACTTACAGCTCCGAGCAATACCTGGTTTCGGCCCTCGTCAGCGTGCTGTTCGCGCTGATGGTGTTCTGGACGCCGTTGCTCAACCGCATCGTTTTCGGCACGCCCATCACCTGGAGCACGTGTTGCGCGGCCTTCGTCGCCATCACCGGCATCGTGCTGCTGTTTTACCGGTCGATCGGCGCCGCACTGCAAGACATCGTGGGGGGCGGCAATGGCCACTTCCTGCTCGGCTTCATGCTGGCCCTGGTGGCCACCGTCTCTAGCACCGTGGGCAACGCCCTCGTCATGAAGGTGCGCGAACAGTCGGGCAACGTGATGCTGACCATGGCCTGGACCATGCTGTGGGGCACCTTGATGGTCGCCGTCTGGGCCGTCGCCACGGGCCAGTCGTGGCAGTTGCCCGCGCGCCCCAGTTACTGGATGGGATTGTTTTACCTAGCCATCTTCGGCTCGGTGATCGCCTTCAGCGCGTATTTCACGCTGATCGCCCGCATCGGCACGCAAAAGACCGTGTATATCGGCGTCGTCACGCCCGTCATTTCCGTGCTGCTGTCGGTGCAGTTCGAACACTACCGGCCCGCCGCCATCGAATGGGCGGGCATGGTCCTGTGCCTGTCCAGCGTGGCCTGGGCCCTGACCTCGGGCGCGCGCAAGACCGCTACGGCATCCGCCATTTCCACCACTCCACCCGCAAAGGCAACATGAGCTCCTCCCTGTCCCCCCTCGCCATCCGTCCCGCCCAGGAAGCCGACGTCGCCGCCATCTTCGGCATGATCCACGAACTGGCCGTGTTTGAGAAACTCGAGCACATGATGATCGCCAGGGAATCCATGCTGCGCGACAGCCTGTTCGGCCAGCATCCCGCCTGCGAAGCGCTGGTCGGCACGCAAGATGGTGAAGTGGTGACCTTCGCCCTGTTCTTCCATAATTTTTCCACCTTCCTGTGCCGCAAGGGCTTGTACCTGGAAGACCTGTACGTCAAGCAATCGGTGCGCGGCAACGGTTATGGCAAGCAGATGCTGGTGGCGCTGGCGCAACTGGCCGTCGAACGCGATTGCGGCCGCTTCGAATGGTCGGTGCTGGACTGGAATGAAAACGCGATCAATTTCTACAAGGGCATGGGCGCCGACGTGATGCCGGACTGGCGCATCTGCCGGGTTGCCGGCGATGCCTTGACACAATTGTCGGCAGGCACGCCGAAACCGGCCTGATTGGCATTGAAAGCGCAGGCTGCAAAAAAAAATCCCCGCGGGCTAGCGGCACCGCGGGGTGAACCCATTGTCAAGTGGGAGGGGGAGAATGCAATCAACGGTTATCAATATAAACGCTGCGGCTTGTCGCGGCGCCGACCTTTACATTTGCTTACCGGGCCTTACATTTGACTTAAATCTCTTAACCAAATGTCGCTCGGATGACACTGATTATTTCCGTGGTTCAATCAATGTGCCATGCAAGCCGATATGTTGTGGCGCAACCCCACTTGCTCCCTGCGATTTTTTATAGATTTGGTACACTGTCAGGCAGGCGATGCAGCCAGCAACCACGGCAAAAATGACCATGCGACACTCCTTGAAAGCACTTCAGGGGGAGACGAATCTGCGGATAACCTGCTGCGCAACATTGGCTGGGGTAAGCAGGAAAGATTCAGTGTGGCATCTTCGGCCTTGGGGGCATTGCGTAATGTCAAACGCGCCAATTTGACGGGGTCATGGCGTTTGATGTGACGCAAAGTGGCGGCATTCCGCTCACACAAAATGAACGCATCATTACGCACCCGGGAGCCACATCATGAATGTTTCTGCCAAACCACTCGTCATGAAAATCTACCGCGCCTACCTGCGCTCGCGCCTGGAACGCTACACGCGCGACCTGCAAGCCATCGCCGAACAGCGCGAGAACGACTTCCAGGCCGAACGCATCCTGCACCAGGCGGTCGTCTCGGTGCGCTCGAAACTGCACTCGCTGTAACCGTGATGCCGTCAGCGCTGCCGGCCAGCCACGGCCCAGCGCTCCACCAGCTCGAACAAGCCCTGCGTCAGCAGGGCAAGCACGGCTGCGGGGATCGCACCGGCCAGCAGCATGTCGTTGTCATTCAGGGCCAGGCCGATGGTGATGCGTTCGCCGTAGCCGCCCGCGCCGATGAAGGCGGCAATCGTGGCCGTGCCCACGCTCATCACGGCCGCCGTTTTGATGCCTGCCAGCATGACGGGCAAGGCCAGCGGCAAATCCACGTGCAGCAGGCGGTCGCGCTTGCTCAAGCCCAGCGCCAGCGCCGCCATGCGCAAGCCTTGCGGCACTTGCAGGATGCCCGTGCACGTGTTGCGCACGATGGGCAGCAGCGCGTAGACGAATAGCGCCACCAGCGCCGGCACGGTGCCGATCATGCCCAGCACGGGGATCAAGATCGCCAGCAGCGCCAGCGAGGGCACCGTCTGCAGCACGCCGACGAGCGCCAGCACCGTTTGCCGCAGCGGCGCCGAAAACGCCGCCAGCACGCCCAGCGGAATGCCGATCACGCACGCCAGCGCCACCGACAGCAGGACCAGGGTCACATGCTGGCGCGTCAGGGTCCACAAGTCGTCGCCGATGATTTTCGCCAGCAGCCCGCTGCGCACGCCCGCGGCGCTGGCGGCAGCCGGCTTGCCTGCCGCCTTGCCCGACGCCAACCATTGCCGCGCCACGCCGGCAAAGCTCTTGCCGTCGATTTCCACTTGCGCGTTCATGGCGATCATGTCGCTCTCGCTGATGCGCCCCTGCAGCGCTTGCAGCGCCTGCCAGGCGGCGGGAAAGCGCGCCGGCACGTCGAGCCGGTACAGCAGCATGGCGTCGTAGCGGGGGAAATAGTGCTGCGTGTCGGCCAGCACGCGCAAGCCGTACTGGCGTATCTTCGCATCCGTCGAATAGATGTCGATCACGTCCACCTGGCGCTGCGCCAGCGCTTCATAGGCGATGCCGTGATCGAGGCCGCGCGGGCGCTGCGGCAAGCCATAGCGCGCGGCCAGGCCCGGCCAGCCATCGACGCGGCCGATGAACTCATGCGACAGGCCGAATTTGAGGCCAGGCTGCTGCGCCAGCTGCGCCAGACTGGCGATGGATTTTTCATCGCCGCGCACGGCCAGCGCATAGGTATTATTGAATCCCAGCGGCACGGCCACGCCCAGGCCCAGCGGCGCCAGTTCATGCCGCATCTGTTCCAGGTCGATCGGTTTGTCGTGCTTGAGGATTTCGCTGGCGATGGTGCCCATGTATTCGGCATACACGTCGATGCTGCCCGCCTGCAGCGCGGCCAGCACGATGGCCGTGTTGCCCAGGCCCTGGCGGTGCTGCACCGCGACGTGCGGCGCGGCGCTCTGCCTGACGATCTCGCCGAGGATGTACGATTCCGTGAAGCGCTTCGAGCCCACCTTCAGGGTGCCGGCGTCCATGGCGTGCGCGGGCGCCGCGGCGCCGAAAACAAACATCAACAGCAGGTAGATGCAACGCACGCGGCGCTCCGGACGAATGATCAATCCGCCAAGCTTACCACCGGCATGCGCCAGACACCGCCATGCACCACGCCGGCGCATGGGTTCAGGCCCAGCGCATACGCCAGGTCGGCCGGGCGCGCGATGCGCCACAGTGCGAAATCGGCGCGCTTGCCGACCACCAGGCTGCCCGTTTCCTGCTGCAGGCCCAGCGCGCGCGCCGCGTGGATCGTGCAGCCGGCCAGCGCTTCCTGCGGCGTGAGGCGCCACAGGGTGCAGGCCATGTTCATCGCCAGCAGCAGGGACGTCATGGGCGAGGTGCCCGGGTTGCAATCGGTGGACACGGCCATCGGCACGCCGGCCGCGCGCAGCCCCGCGACGGGCGGTGGCTGCGTCTCGCGCAAAAAGTAATACGCACCGGGCAGCAGCACCGCCACCGTGCCGTGCCGCGCCATGGCGGCGATGCCCTCGTCCGACAAAAATTCCAGGTGGTCGGCCGACAGGCCGCCGTAGCGCGCCACCAGGGCCGCGCCGCCCAGGTCGGACAGCTGCTCCGCATGCAGTTTGACGGGCAGATTCAAGGCGCGCGCCGCCTCGAACACCGTTTCGGTTTGCGCCGGCGTAAAGCCGATGCGCTCGCAAAAGGCGTCGACGGCGTCGACCAGGCCATCGCCGGCGAGCGCCGGCAGCATCTGCCTGCACAGCAGGTCGATATACGCATCGGCCTGGCCCGCATACTCGGGCGGCAGCGCGTGCGCGCCAAGAAACGTGGTGCGCACGGTGACTGGCAGAGTCTGCCCGATCCGGCGCGCCACGCGCAGCATCTTCGCCTCGCTGTCCGCAGCCAGGCCATAGCCGGACTTGATCTCCAGCGTGGTCACGCCCTCGGCCAGCAGCGCCAGCACGCGGGGCAGGCTTTGCCGCAGCAACTCCTCGTCGCTGGCCGCGCGCGTGGCGCGCACGGTGGACATGATGCCGCCGCCGGCGCGGCTGATGTCTTCATAGCTGGCGCCGTTCAGGCGCGCCTCGAATTCGTCGCTGCGGTTGCCCGCGTGGACGATGTGCGTATGGCAGTCGATCAGGCCCGGCGTCAGCCAGCAGCCCTGGCCGTCGAACAGGGGCGCGCCGCTGGCCGGCAGTTCGTCGCCGGGTCCGAACCAGGCGATGCGGCCATCCTTGACGGCGATGGCCGCGTCGAGCAGTTCGCCGTAACCGTGCTCCATGGTGGCCAGGTGGACGTTGTGGATGACCAGATCCCAGTCTTGCATCGGTGTTTTCCTCGTTAGATGAACAGGTCGACGCGGAACACGGCCGTGCGCTGCAAGGCGTCGAGCCGCCAGTCCTGCGCATCGTCGGCGTCCAGCAGCAGCGCGTCGTAGCGGGCCAGCGCGAACTGCTGGTCGCTGGCGCGCGCCAGCACGGGTCCCTCGCCGGCGACGAACAGCAAGGTGGCCGCGCTGCGCCGCGCCAGATTGACCGGCGCCGTGATTTTTTCCAGCTGGTGGCGACAGCGGTCGCGCCGCGTCATCACATTGAAATCCGTGGTCGGCCCCTTGACTTGCGCATCGACGGCCGCCTCGCCGGGAAACCACAGCATGGGCTGCGCCGCGCTCAAGGTCACCTTGCGCGCGCCATCGAGCATCAGCTGCACGCTGTCGCCATCGACCAGCATCAGGCTGCGGTCGATGCCGGGAAAGCTGGAAAACGGCCCGCTGGCCGTGATCGTCGCCAGGCTGATGCGCCAGTCGAAATCGTCGAAACCGGCGCCCGCTGGCGAAATGGCGATTTCCGTCGTGCTGCCGCCGCCATTTTTCCACGGCGCGGCGCGCAGGCATTCGTGCGGGATGAAGGTGGCCATCAGAGCGCCCTCAGTTGCGCCAGCGTGCGCTTGTAGGCGGTGGCGATGGCGTCCTGCGCCACGTGGCGCCCGCCGCGCACCTGCCAGCGGCCGCCGCACAGCACGTCGCGTACCAGGCTGTCGTTGCCGCAGAAGAGAAAACTGCCCAGCACATCGTCGATGGCCACGCCGCCCAGGTTGACGTGCGCCTCGTCGAGCACCAGCAGGTCGGCGCGGCAGCCCGGCGCCAGCGCGCCCAGCTTGCGCCCGGCCGCCTGCGCGCCGCCGCGCAAGGCCGCCTGCCACAGGTAGTCGCCCACATGGCGTTCATCCGGCGTGGCGGCGACATTGCGCTGCTGGCGCTGCAGACGCTGGCCATATTCGAGCCAGCGCAATTCCTCCACCGGCGACTGCGACACGTGGCTGTCGCTGCCGACGCCAAATGCCCCGCCGGCGGCGATGAATTCGGCCAGCGGGAACAGGCCATCGCCCAGGTTCGCCTCCGTCGTCGGGCACAGGCCCGCCACGGCGCCGCTGGCGGCCATCTGCGCCACCTCGTCGGGCTGCACATGCGTGGCGTGCACCAGGCACCAGCGCGCATCGACGTCGACCTGCTCGTACAGGTACTGCACCGGGCGCCGGCCGCTGAAGTCGAGGCTCTGGCGCACTTCGCCCTGCTGCTCGGCGATGTGGATGTGGATGGGACGGCCCGCAGGCAGCGCCGCCGCCACTTCGCGGATCTGTTCCACGCTGGCCGCGCGCAGCGAATGCGGCGCAAAGCCCACTTCCACCTGCCCGCCACGCAGCGGCGCCAGCGCTTCGATGATGCGCAGGACATCGTCCGCATCCGTGCGGAAGCGCGCCTGCTCCGGTTTCAACGCTTGTTCGCCGAAGCCCGCATGGCTGTACAGCACCGGCAGCATGCTCATGCCGATGCCGCTGATGCGCGCCGCGGCCAGCACGCGCTCGGCCGTCTCCGCGGGACGCGCATACATGGCGCCGCCCGCATCGCGCTGCAGGTAGTGAAATTCGCAGACGGCCGTGTAGCCATGGCGCAGGCATTCGGCGAACAGCTGCGCGGCGATGGTTTCCATCTGCTGCGGCGTGATGTGGCGCGCGAAGCGGTACATCAGCTCGCGCCAGGTCCAGAAGCTGTCCGGTGCCTTGCCAGCGCCATCCCCGGCGACTTCCGTCATGCCGCCCAGCGCGCGCTGGAAGGCGTGCGAATGCAGGTTGACCATGCCCGGCAAGACGTATTCCGCCACTTGCGCGCCAGGCGGCCGCGCGGCGTCTTCCGTGACGTGCGTCAAATCGCCGGCCGCATCCCATGCCAGCAGCACGTCGCGGCGCCAGCCCTGCGGCAGCAGCGCGTGGCGCGCGAACAGGCAGCCGCTCAACGCGCCACCCATGCCACGGCCGCTTCCATCATCTGGCGCAGCAGCGGCTGCACCTGCGCGGCCAGGTCGGGCCGGTAGCCGAACGGCGCCGCTTCATCCATGTACAGGCACTGGCACATCTCCAGCTGGATCGCATGCACGCGGCTTTCCGGCTGGCCGTAATGGCGCGTGATATGCCCGCCCTTGAAGCGCCCGTTCAGCGCCACGGTGAATTGTTCCTGCGCGCGCGCGATATCCACTACGGCGGACGTCAGGCCGCCATCGCAGCTGGCGCCGTCGGCCGTGCCGAAATTCAGGTCGGGCAGCTTGCCCTCGAAAAAGCGCGGCACGCGCGAGGCGATGGAATGGGCATCCCACAGCACCACGGCGCCGTGCACGCGCAGCAGGCGCTCCAGCTCCGCGCGCAGCTGCCGGTGGTACGGCGCCCAGTAGCGCTGCAAGCGCTGCTGCACGTCCTGCGCATCGGGTTCGCGGCCCGGCAGGTACAGCGGCTCGCGGTGGAAGGTATCGTTGGGCAGCAAGCCCGTCGTGTCCTGGCCCGGGTACAGGTTGGTGTCTTCCTGCGGGCGGTTCAAGTCGATGGTGTAGCGCGACCAGCGCGCCGACAGCACGGATGCATCCATCTCGTGCAAAAAGCCATACAGCTCGCGCAGGTGCCAGTCCGTGTCGGCCTTGATCAGCGCCTGCGGCGTCATGCGCGCGGCGATATCGTCGGGAATATCGGTGCCCACGTGGGGCATCGACACCAGCAGCGGGATGCTGCCTTCGTTGAAACGGAAATCCATTGTCGTCTCCTTGCGCCCGGCGCTTGCCCGAGGGCCGGCCAGGCGTCAGTTCATGTCTAGGCGTACAGCGGGGCGAACAGGCTCTTGCACGTGGTGCTCAGCTCACCGCGCAAGACCATCTGCTTGGCCGCTTCGATATCGGGTGCAAAGAAGCGGTCGGCATCGAAGAACGGCACTTTCTGGCGCAGCTGATGGTGCACGTGCTCGAGGTGCGGCGAGGTTTTCAGCGGGCGGTGGAAATCGATGCCCTGCGCTGCGGCCAGCAGCTCGATGCCGACGATGACGGCCGTGTTGTGCGCCATGTCGTCCAGGCGGCGCCCGGCAAACGTGGCCATGCTCACATGGTCTTCCTGGTTGGCCGACGTCGGCAGGCTGTCGACGCTGGCCGGATGCGCGAGCGACTTGTTTTCCGACGCCAGCGCAGCGGCCGTCACGTGGGCGATCATGAAGCCGGAATTGACGCCCGGGTCGCGCACGAGGAAGGGCGGCAGGCCGGACAGCGTGGCATCGATCAGCAGCGCGATGCGGCGCTCGGCCAGCGCGCCGATTTCAGCGATCGCCAGCGCCAGCGTGTCGGCCGCAAAGGCCACCGGCTCCGCATGGAAATTGCCGCCCGAGACGATTTCCGCCTGTCCGTTGGGGCCATCCTGGAAGATCAGCGGGTTGTCGGTGACGGCATTGGCCTCGATCAGCAGGGTGCGGCCGACATTGCCGATCAGGTCCAGGCAGGCGCCCATGACTTGCGGCTGGCAGCGCAGGCTGTACGGGTCCTGCACGCGCTCGTCGCCTTCCAGGTGCGAGGCGCGAATCGCGCTGTGCGCCACCAGCTGGCGGTACATCTGCGCCGCCAGGATCTGGCCTGGCTGGCCGCGCACGGCGTGCACGCGCGCGTCGAACGGCGCATCGCTGCCCTTGGCCGCGTCGAGCGACAGCGCGCCCGTGACCATCGCCGCTTCCAGCAGGCGCTCGGCCATGAACAGGCCATGCAGCGCCAGCGCATTCGACACCTGGGTGCCGTTGATCAGCGCCAGGCCCTCTTTCGCCGCCAGCACCACGGGCGCGATGCCCGCCTGCGCCAGCGCGTCCGGCGCCGGCATCAGTTCGCCGTTGACGCGCACGTCGCCCACGCCCAGCATGGCCAGCGTCATGTGCGACAGCGGCGCCAGGTCGCCCGAGGCGCCGACGGAGCCCTTGGCGGGAATGGCCGGCATGATGCCCGCGTTGTACAGGGCGATCAGGGTGTCGACGATCAGCGGGCGCACGCCGGAAAAGCCGCGCGCCAGGCTGCCGATCTTCATCAGCATGATCAGGCGCACGACGGCGTCCGACAGCAGTTCGCCCGTGCCGACCGAGTGCGACAGGATCAGGTTGCGCTGCAATTGCTCGAGCTTTTCATCGGGAATGCGCGTCTTGGCGAGCAGGCCGAAGCCCGTGTTGATGCCGTAGGCCGCATCGCCCTTGGCGACGATGGCCTGCACGGCCGCGGCCGACGCCTCGATGACGGGATAGGCCTCGGCGGCGAGGATCAGTTTGGCGGGCGCGGCCCATACGCCGCGCAGGTCGGCCAGGGTCATCGCGCCCGGTTTCAGGGTCCAACTTTTGGCATGCTGTGTCATAGTCATTCGGATCAAGGTCTCAGGGAATCATGGGAAGAATCAGGCCGTTGCGCTTGGCGCAGGCGGCCGCCGTTTCATAGCCGGCATCGGCGTGGCGCATCACGCCCGAGCCGCTGTCGTTGACCAGCACGCGCGCCAGGCGTTTCGCCGCCGCTTCGCTGCCATCGGCCACGATGACCATGCCCGCATGCTGAGAATACCCCATTCCCACGCCGCCGCCATGGTGCAGCGAAACCCAGGTGGCGCCGCCGGCCGTATTGAGCATGGCGTTGAGCAGCGGCCAGTCGGAGACGGCATCCGTGCCGTCCTTCATGCTTTCCGTCTCGCGGTTCGGGCTGGCCACGGAACCCGTGTCCAGGTGGTCGCGGCCGATGACGATGGGCGCCTTCAGCTCGCCCGTGCGCACCATCTCGTTGAAGGCCAGGCCCGCGATGTGTCGCTCGCCCAGTCCCAGCCAGCAGATACGCGCCGGAAGGCCCTGGAAGGCGATGCGCTCGCGCGCCATGTCCAGCCAGTGGTGCACCTGCTTGTGGTGCGGGAACAGCTCCTTGATCTTCGCATCCGTTTTATAGATGTCTTCCGGATCGCCCGACAAGGCCACCCAGCGGAACGGCCCCCGTCCCTCGCAGAACTGCGGGCGGATGTACGCGGGCACGAAGCCGGGGAAGTCGAAGGCGTTCTGCACGCCCTGGTCGAACGCCACCTGGCGGATGTTGTTGCCGTAATCGACAGTGTGCACGCCCATGGCGTGGAAATCGAGCATGGCCTGCACATGGGCGGCGCAGGAATCGGCGGCGGCCACCGTCAGGCGCGCATGGCGCTGCGGGTCCTGCTGCGCCGCCTTCCAGTCCGACACGCTCCAGCCGCGCGGCAGGTAGCCGTTGACCAGGTCGTGCGCGGACGTCTGGTCCGTCACCAGGTCGGGCACCAGCCCACCCTCCTTCGCGCGGCGCACCAGCTCCGGCAGCACTTCGGCCGCGTTGCCCAGCAAGCCGATGGAAATGGCTTCCTTGCGTTCGGTGTGGTACTTGACCAGTTCCAGGGCCTCATCCAGGCTGGCCGCCTGCTTGTCCAGGTAGCGCGTGCGCAGGCGGAAGTCGATGCTGCTTTGCTGGCATTCGATATTGAGCGAGACGGCGCCCGCCATGGTGGCGGCCAGCGGCTGCGCGCCGCCCATGCCGCCCAGGCCCGCCGTCAGGATCCAGCGCCCGGCCCAGTCGCCACCGAAATGCTGGCGGCCCGCCTCGGCGAAGGTTTCATACGTGCCTTGCACGATGCCCTGCGTGCCGATGTAGATCCAGCTGCCGGCCGTCATCTGGCCATACATGAACAGGCCTTGCCGATCGAGTTCGTTGAAGTGCTCCCAGTTGGCCCATTTCGGCACCAGGTTGGAGTTCGCGATCAGCACGCGCGGCGCGTCCGCGTGGGTCTGGAACACGCCCACCGGCTTGCCGGACTGGATCAGCAGGGTCTGGTCATCCTCCAGCTCGCGCAGCGAGGCGAGGATCTGGTCGAAGCAGGCCCAGTTGCGGGCCGCGCGGCCGATGCCGCCGTAAACGACCAGGTGCTGCGGGTTTTCCGCCACTTCCGGGTCCAGGTTGTTTTGCAACATGCGGTAGGCCGCCTCGGCCTGCCAACTCTTGCAAGCCATCACCGTGCCGCGCGGGGCGCGGACGGTGCGGCTGGCATCAAAGCGTGGATCGGTGTCCATTGTGCTGTTCATGCTGTCTCCTCGTAGGGGGCGAGCGGGCATGCGTGACCCGCTCTGGTGCTCCCAGCATAGGTTGTCTATACAACCAAGTCAACAGATTTTTGCAAGCGTAAACCGCCTATTTTTTCTCGAATACGCGCCTGCCCGCCACCCACGTCTGCAGCACCTGCGTCTTGCCGATGGCGCCAGGCGCCACCTTGAACAGGTCCTGGTCGACGACGATGAAGTCGGCCCATTTGCCCCGTTCCAGCGTGCCGATGACTTTCTCCTGGTGCGCCGCCCAGGCCGCGTCGAGCGTGAAGCAGCGCAGCGCCTGCGTCACCGTCATCGCCTGCTGCGGATACCAGCCGCCGGCCGGAAAGCCTTCGCTGTTCTGCCGCGTGACGGCCGCGTGGATGCCCTCGAACGGGTTCGGCGACTCGATGGGGAAGTCCGAGCCGCAGGCGATGCGCGAACCCTGCTGGAGGAAGGTGCGCCACGCATACGCGCCCTTGATGCGCTCGTGGCCCACGCGCTGCTCCGCCATGTTCTGGTCCGAGGTGGCATGCGTCGGCTGCATCGACGGCACGATGCCCAGGCTCTTGAAGCGGGGGATATCGCTCAATTGCACCACCTGCGCATGCTCCATGCGGTGGCGCAGGCCCGCGCTGCGGTATTGTCCGATCAGGGCCTGGTAGCCATCGAGGATTTGATGGTTGCCCGCGTCGCCGATGGCGTGCACATTCACCTGGTAGCCGGCGCGCATGGCTTTTTCCATCTTCGCGCGCATGACGGCGTCCGGGTAGAACAGCAGGCCACGGGTAGACGGATCGTCGCTGTACGGCGCCAGCAGGGCCGCGCCGCGGCTGCCCAGGGCGCCGTCGGACAGCAGCTTGACGGCGCGCAAGGCGTACATATCGCGCGCGTAGCTGTTCAGCGGACCGTTTTTCGCCAGCGCGTCGAAGTCGTCCGTCGTGTCGGCAATCATGCCGTACACGCGCACCGTCAGCTTGCCCTGATCCGCATAGTCGCGGAACAGCCGGTCCTGCATCCGGCCGATGCCCGCGTCGTGCACGCTGGTCAGGCCCACCTGCGACAGCTGCGCCAGCGCGCCATCGAGGGCGGCGCGGTTTTCCACGTCGCCTGGCCTGGGCAGCACGGCATCCATCAAGTCCATGGCGTTATCGACCAGCACACCCGTGGCATGGCCGTCCGCGTCGCGCTCGATCTTGCCGCCGGCCGGGTCGGGCGTATCGCGCGTGATGCCGGCCAGCGCCAGCGCGCGGCTGTTGGCCCAGCCCGCGTGGCCGTCGACCCGGCGCAGCCACACGGGGCGCGCGCTTTCCGCCGCATCGAGTTCCGCTGCCGTGGGAAAGCGCCCCAGCTTCCAGATTTCCTGGTTCCAGCCATTGCCGACGACCCAGCCGCGCTCCGGATGCGCGCGCGCGAAGTCGCCCACGGCCTGCACGGCGGCCGGCAGCGACGGGGAACCGTACAGCATCACGCCGCTGGCGATCGTGCCCAGGCCGAAGACGTGGCCGTGCGCGTCGATCAGGCCCGGCAGCACCGTCTTGCCCTGCACGTCGACATGCGTGGCGCCCTTGGCCGCCTTGCGTTTCACATCGGCCGCGCTGCCGACGGCAAGCAGCTTGCCCGCGTCGTCAAACGCCAGCGCCGTGAAACGGATCACCTTGCCGTTTGCGTCGAGCGTGTAGCCGTTGGCATTGTCGATCACCGTGTCGGCGTGGGCCTGGCCCAGGGCGCCCAGGCAGGCGAGTACGGTCAGGGTGCGGCGCAAGTGCGGGTTCGGCATGTCCATCTCCAGGTCTTTGAGTCATTCACAAAAAGACGAGTGTATAGAAATTGGCAAAATGGTCAATCAGGCAGCGTGCGGGTTTCCTGCAGCGGGCCGCAGCATCAGCCAGTAATCGCGCCCCGTGACGGCTTCCGCATGGCGTGCCGCCACGTCGAAACCGAGGCGGCCATAGAATGGCAGGCTGCGTTCGTTGTAGGTCTCCAGGAAACAGGCGGCGCCCGCCGCATCGACGGCCGCCAGGCCAGGCGCCAGCACGCAGGCGCCCAGCCCGCGGCCTTGCGCGTCCGGATGAATGCCGGCGATCGACAAATACCACGCATCGTGCAAGCCATGCGGCGCCAGCGCGTGTTCCATGTTTGCCACGATGGCCGTGAAATGGGCGAAGCCCTGCTCTCCCAGCAGCGCGCGCAAGCCTTGCTCGCGCTGCGCATACGCGGCCTGGCGCACGGCCGCCGGCGCATCCGTCGTCCAGATGGCGGCGCCATGGCCCGCCGCATCAGCCAGGTCGACCCGGCCCGCCTGTTCGCCTTCAAGCAGCGCCAGCGCGAAGTAGGCCGCCAGCATGTTCCGCCGCGCCGCCTCGTCCTCGCCGCACGCCACCGTGACGGCGCGGTAAAACGGGTCGCCGATCAGGGCGGCGGCCAGGCTGCGGGCGGTATTGGAAACTTCGGTGCGGGATGGCTCGGACATGAATACGCTTTCTCTTCGTTGTAACGCCCGGCATCTTAACGCAAGCACCGATCCCTTGCGACCGGCCAATACGTGCAAGACGCCACGGGCCTGCGCCGAGGCTGTCAGGTGGACTGCCCCATGATCAGGCACCGCGTCGCGTGACCTTACTTCGCCCCGTCCTGCGGCTTTTGCGCCGGCGCCCTGAACCACTGCTCCGGCGGCACCACATGCGACTCTTTCGGGTCATCGATGTAGTGCGGCGAGGTGATCTGCACGTCGAATTCGTTGAAGACGTCGATGATGTTCTGGTGCAGCTGGTTCAGCACTTCGGCCCGCTGGCGCGGGACTTCCGCGCTGGCGTAGGCCACCAGGCGATATTGCACATAATAATCTTGCAGGGCCAGCTGCATCACATACGGTTTCGGCGTGGCGGACAGCTCTGTCGTGCGCGAGGCGGCCAGCTCCAGCATGGCGTGCACCTGGCGCCATGGCGTGGCGTAGCCGATGGTGACGGTGGAGTCGAGCACGAAGCCGCCGCCGGGCTGGGCGCGCGAATAGTTCTTCGTCGTCTGCGACATCACCCACGCGTTCGGCAAGGCCACTTCCTCGCCCAGGCCCGTGCGCAAGCGCGTCTCGAACATGCCGACGTCGACCACCGTGCCTTCGCTGTCGCCCACGCGCACATATTCGCCCTTGCGCAAGGCCCGCGTGTACATCAGGATCAGGCCGCTGGCCCCCTGCCCGACGATGCTCGACGCGCCGATCGAGACCATCAGGCCCACCAGCACGGACAGGCCCTGGAAGGCGGCCGTGTGCGAACCGGGCAGGTAGGGGTAGGCCATGGCCAGCGCGAACAGCCAGATCACCACGCTGGCGATGCGGCGCGTGGGCAGGGCCGTGTCCTTGTCGAGCCAGCCGATCTGCAGTTCCCCGCTTTCCACGCGCTTGAACAGCGAAGCGGCCGTGGCGGCGATCAGGCGCGCGATGGCGAAGATCACGCACACCAGCACCAGCCCCGGCAGGGCGCCGATGATGGCATGGAAGACGTCGGCCGCCACGTCGAACAGGTAGCCGCTCAGGCTTTCGCCCCACGAGCGCGTGTAGGGCAGGCGGCCCAGCACGAAGGCGGCCCACAGGTACGTGGCCATCAGGCGCAAGCCCCACAGCACGGCGCTGAGCAGCTGGTAGGCAAAGGCGATGTAATGCTCGGCATCGAGCACGCGCACGTTTTTCAGGCGCACGTCGCGCAGGCGCGAGGCCAGCAGGATGCCGCTGCGGCGCTTGGCCCAGCGGTACAGGCGCGTCAGGCCCATCCACACCAGCCAGAATACGAGGGTGGCGGCCGCGCACACGGCGGCGGCGATGGCCAGGTAGCGCCAGCTGTTCTGCTCCTGGTAATCGAGCACGGCCTTGCTCAACTCCTCGGCCGCCGTTTTCGCCACGCTTTCCGTCGTGTCGCCGGCCAGCTGGTTGACGTCGCCGGGCACGACGACAAACAGCTGCACGCCGTCGAGCAGCACCTGCGTGCCTTCGGGAATCATGCGCGTGCTCGTCTTCAAGGGGCCGTTCTTCGCCAGCACGCCGTCGAGGCGGCGCTGCGCGCCCGTGGCCCGCTCTTCCGGCGGATAGCCGGCCAGCGCGGCGCGGAAGACGAATACCTTGCGGTTGGCAAACATCAGCGGCGCCGTCCTGACCGCCACGGCAGGCGCTGGCGCCATGACAGAGGCGGCCTCCGCGACGAGGGATGGCGCAGCCTCCTGCGCATGGGCCGCAGGCAAGAGGAAGATCGTCAATAGGCACAGCAGGCGGAAAAACGCGGACATGGCAGGGTCGGTAAGTGACAGGGAACAGCCATCATGCCATGTAATCCCGGAAACTCAAGCGCCACGCATCCGCGTCAGCCCGCATCGTGGAAAATGATGCCCAGGGTATGGCGCGAGCCCGAACGCAGGCGCGACACGCCGTGCCGCATGATGACGCGGTAATTGCCGCGCGTGCCGCTCACGGGGCGCTGCGCCACGGGAAAGAGCACGGCGTCGCCCTGCGCCAGCGGCACCACCTCGGCGCGCGACTGCATGCGCGGGCGCTGCTCCGTCAGCACGAACTCGCCGCCCGTGAAATCCTCGTGCGGGCGCGACAGCAGCACGGCCAGCTGCAGCGGAAATACGTGTTCGCCATACAGGTCCTGGTGCAGGCAGTTGTAATCGCCTTCGCGATAGCGCAGCAGCAAGGGCGTGGGCCGCGCCTGCCCCGCCGCATGGCAGCGCGCGAGGAAATCCGCATGCGCCAATGGAAAGCGCGCCTCCAGGCCCAGGCTGGCCTGCCAGCGGTTGGCAATCGCCGCCAGGCGCGGATACAAGCCCATGCGCAGGGCGGCCACCGCATCCGGCAGCGGATAGGCGAAATACTGGTACTCGCCCTGCCCAAACCCATGGCGCTGCATCACCACGCGGCTGCGAAAGCGCGACGCGTCGTCATATAGCGCCGCCAGCGCGGCGCAATCCTCCCCGCTCAGCAAGCCAGGCACGACGGCGCAGCCATATTGATTCAGCTCGTCCTCGATGCGCTGCCAATCGAGCGCCTTCACCGTTCGCCCTCGCGTTCCAGCAGCGCCTGCTTGCGCTCCACGCCCCAGCGGTAACCGGACAGGGCGCCATCGTTGCGCACCACGCGATGGCAGGGGATGGCGATGGCCAGCGCATTCGCGGCGCAGGCGCCCGCCACGGCGCGCGCCCCGTTCGGCGCGCCGATGCGGCGGGCCAGTTCGGCATAGCTGACGGTGCTGCCGGCGGGAATCTCGCGCAAGGCTTGCCACACGCGCTGCTGGAAGACGGTGCCGCGCACGTCGAGCGGCAAGTCCAGGCCCAGGCCCGGCGCCTCGACCAGGCCGACGACGCGCGCCACCGTCTGCTCGTACTCGGGCTCGGCACCGCGCAGCTCGGCGCGGGGAAAGCGGTCCTGCAAGTCGCGCAGCAGCACTTCCGGGTCGTCGTCGATGAGGATGGCGCAAATGCCCTTGTCCGTGCTGGCCACGAGGATGGCCCCCAGCGAGCAGGCGCCGATGGCAAAGCGGATCACGGCGCCGCTGCCGCCGTCGCGGAAGGCGCCCGGCGTCATGCCCAGCAAGCCCGGCGTGGCGGCATAGAAGCGCCCGCTGGAATTGAAGCCGGCCGCATATAAAGTGTCCGTGACGTTCGCGGCGCCCTGCAAGCCGGCCTTGAGCCGCTCGCCGCGCCGCGCCGCCGCATACGCTTTCGGCGTGATGCCCGTGTGCGCCTTGAAGACGCGGTGAAAATGAAAGCGGCTCATGCCGGCGGCCCTGGCAAGGCTGTCCAGGTCGGGCAAGTCGTCGCTGGCGTCGATCAGGCGGCAGATGTCGGCCACGACGGCCGCCTGGCGCTGGGCCAGCGGCGGCTGGTCGGGCTTGCAGCGCAGGCAGGGGCGAAAGCCGGCCGCTTCCGCCGCGGCACAGCTGGCGTGGAAAGCCACGTTGCGGCGCAAGGCGGGACGCGCCGCGCAAGAGGGCCGGCAATACACGCCCGTCGTGCGCACCGAATAATAAAAGACGCCGTCGGCGTCAGGCGCGCGCCGCTGCACGCCGTCCCAGCGTTCGTCGTCGGTCAGATAAGCGTGTTCCATGGCGGACTCCCTGCAAATAGATAGTAAGTAGCCAGCATAGCCAGCGCCGCCGGACGCCACACTCCGGCGCTTGCTTTTGAATTCAAAAAAAGGCTGGCGGCGCCTGCCTTGCTCGGTGCTAAAATCGTTCATCGCGCCTCCGCCCGGAGGCGCGCCCAGCCCGCGCTTCGGAGAAACCGCATTGGACGATCACATTACACAAGAAAATACGCCCATTTTCCAGCGCATCAAGGATTTTCTGCTGGCCGGCATCGCCGCCGGGCGCTGGAAGGAAGGTGACGTCATTCCTTCCGAGCAAGCGCTGGTGAAGCAATTCGGCGTTTCGCGCATGACCGTCAACCGCGCCGTGCGCGAACTGACCAGCGAGCAGGTGCTGACGCGGCGCCAGGGATCGGGCACTTATGTGGCGCAGCAAAAATACCAGGCGACCTTGTTGGAAATCAAGAGCATCGCCGATGAAGTGCGCGCGCGCGGGCATATCCACCGCAGCAGCTTGCAGTTGCTGGAACGCACCAAGGCGTCGGACTTGCTGGCCAAGCAATTCGGCATGGTGCCGGAACACCCGCTGTTTCATTCGCTGATCGTGCACTTTGAAAACGGCGTGCCGATCCAGGTGGAAGACCGCTGGGTCAATCCCGACTGCGCGCCCGACTACATGACGCAGGACTTTGCCAGCATCACGCCGAACGAATACCTGATGGCGGCCGCACCCCTGCAGGGCGCCACCTACAGCATCGAGGCGCTGTCGGCGCCGCGCGACATCGCCGAAATGCTGGCCATCGACACGAAACAGGCGTGCCTGGTGCTGCGCCGCCAGACGCGCTCGGGCGGCAAGATCGCCTCGATCGCCACCATGTGGCATCCGGGCCACCGCTATCAGTTCGCCGGCAGCTTCGCCTGAAGCCACGCCTTGTGATTCAGTAGCATGATTTCACGCAAACTTTCTCACGAATTCTCACCAAATCGCTAATAAATCGGCCATTTCGGGGCAAAAAAATCCCCGTTTTTGCCGTTTCAGAACTTAAATACTCCGAGTAAATATTCGATGCTATAGTTGCCGCCAGAAAGCGCCACAGGCGCGTATTTGCGTGCGCGTCCTGTCGTGCCAGCCCTGTCCAATCACGCCCCAGAAAGGGATGCATTTGTCGTCTTGCAGCCACACGAGTTTCAGCGTACCACGCCGTCGGCGCCTTGCGCTGCGCAGGCTCGCTCGTACGATGCTGGCTGCGGGCATCCCCCTGACCCTGCCCGCCTTGGCGCAGGCGGCCGCGTCCGTCGCCGCGCCTGTGCTGCTGTGGCCGTTTGCCGCGGCCAGCGCCACGGCCCTGGCGGGACTGGCTTGCTGGCAAGCCTGGCGCTGGCGGCAACAGGTGCATCACCTGCGGCTGCCGCCCGACCGCATGGCCGGGCCGCATGCCACGCAAGCCTTGCGCGGCGCGGCCATGACCGGCTGGACGTGGCGGCGCCAGTCCGACCAGCTGCTGTTCGCTCCCCAGTACCAGGATTTGCTCGGCGACAAGAACGCCAGGCTCGCGCACACGCTGGCCGATTGGCTGGCCGAAGTGCACCGCGATGACCGCGCACGCCTGAGCCAGATATTTCACCAGCATATAGACGGTCAGGCGCCTGGCAGCTTCAGCTGCGAATTTCGCCTGCGCCACAGCGATGGCCACTGGCGCTGGCTGCTGGCGCGCGGCGCCGTCCTGACGCGCGCCTCCGATGGCGCCGCCACCCAGGCCAGCGGCATCGTCTGCGACATCAGCGAGCGCAAGGCGGACGAGGAATCGCGCATGCGCTGCATGCTCGAAGCGGCACCCGAAGCGATGCTGGTGGCCGATATCGACGGCAAGGTGCACTACGCCAACCAGATCGGCGCGCGCTGCTTCGGCTACCCGCTGGCCGAACTGATCGGCATGTCGCTGGAGCAGCTGGTACCGGAAAGCACGGCCAGCCACTCGGCCAGCGACCCGCAAGCACGGCACAGCCTGCCAGGCAGGGTGATGATGGCGCGCCGCCGCGACGGCACGCATTTCCCGGCCAAGGTCAGCCTGTCGCCGCTGCGCATGGCCGGCCAGGTGTTTTCCATCGTCTCGCTGCGCGACATGACGCAGCGGCAACGCGCCGAGGAAGCGCTGCACGCCAGTTCGGAGCGCTATCGCCTGATCGTGCAGACGGCGGCCGAAGGCATCTGGATGACGGACGGGGATGGCAAGACCACCTTCGTCAACCCGAAGATGGCGCATATGCTCGGTTACACGGTGCAGGAAATGCTGGGCCGCCCCATGCTCGACTTCATGGACCGCGACAGCCAATTGCTGATGCAGCGCCGCCTGGCCAGCCACGGCAGCCTGGCCAGCCAGCCGGACCAGGTCGACTTCCGCTTCTTCCGCAAGGACCTGTCCAGCCTGTGGGGCTTGCTGTCGAGCACCAGCATCCAGTCCGACAATGGCGAGCCGGGCGGCACCCTGGCCATGATCACCGACATCACGGAACGGCGCCAGGCCTCGATCGCCCTGTCGAATTCCAGCCAGCGCATGGCGTCCGTCTTCGGCGCCGTGACGAATGGCCTGGTGGTGCAGGACAGCCGTGGCCACATACTGGAAAGCAATGCGGCCGCCGCGCGCATGCTGGCGGCCAGTCCGGCCGGCAACAGCCTGTGGCAAGCCATCCGCGAAGATGGTTCGGCCTTCGACCAGCGCAGCCACCCCGTGCACATCACGCTGTCGACGGGCGAAGCCATGCGCGACGTGCTGATGGGCGTGCAGCAAACGGACGGCAGCCTGTCATGGCTGTCCGTGAACACGGAAGCGATCCGCGACGAATACGGCAAGGTCAGCATGGTGGTGGCCAGCCTGACGGACATCACGTATCACAAGCGCAGCGAGAGCGCCTTGCGCGAGCTCAATGAACATCTGGAAGAACGGGTGGCGCAGCGCACGGAGCAGCTCGACCAGGCCAAGCAGGTGGCGGAAGAGGCGAGCCTGGCGAAAGGACAGTTCCTGGCCAACATGAGCCATGAAATCCGCACGCCGATGAATGGCGTGATCGGCATGGCCTACCTGGCGCTGAAGACGGAACTGGAACCGCGCCAGCGCGATTACCTGGAAAAGATCCGCTTTGCCGGAGAACACTTGCTGGGCATCATCGACGACATCCTCGACATTTCGAAGATCGAGGCGGGCAAGCTGGAAATCGAACGCGTCAACTTCAGCTTTGACCACGTGGTGCAGACGCTGATGACGGTGGTGGCGCCGCGCGCGGCCGGCAAGAACCTGGAACTGGTGTTTGAAATCGACCCGCAACTGCCGGCCGTGCTGGTGGGCGACCCCTTGCGCCTGGGGCAAGTACTGATCAACTACGCGAACAATGCCATCAAGTTCAGCGAACAGGGCAGCATCACGGTCAAGGTCCACAAGGTCATCGGCGACGCCAAGCACTGCCTGGTGCGCTTTGAAGTATGCGACCACGGCATCGGCCTGTCGCAGGATGAAATGAGCAAGCTGTTCCAGTCATTCCAGCAGGCCGACACGTCCACCACGCGCGAGTATGGCGGCACGGGCCTGGGCCTGGCCATCTGCAAGCAGCTGGCCCAGCTGATGGGCGGCGATGTCGGCGTCGACAGCCGTCCCGGCGCCGGCAGCACCTTCTGGTTCACGGCCAACCTGGGCATTTCCGACCAGGCGGCGCCGGCCATGCTCGACAGCATGGTGCAGACGGCGGCCGCCATGCGCGCCAGCGCCGATGCGGCCCTGGTGATGCGCACACTCAAGCATGCGCGCATCCTGCTGGTGGAAGACAACACCTTCAACCAGCAAGTGGCGCTGGAACTGCTGGAAGAAGCGGGCGCCTCCGTCTGCCTGGCCAACAATGGCGAGGAGGCGCTCGACCTGCTGCGCCAGACGCAGTTCGACTGCGTGCTGATGGACGTGCAGATGCCGCTGATGGACGGCTTGCAGGCGACGCGCCACATCCGCGCCGATCCGCAGCTGGCGCACCTGCGCGTGCTGGCCATGACGGCCACGGCCACCAGCGAAGACCGCGTGCGCTGCCTGGACGCCGGCATGGACGATTTCATTTCCAAGCCCATCCAGCCGGCCATGATGTACCAGACCATCGCCAGCTGGCTGCCGGCGCGCGAGACCCCGCCCCCGCCCGCCCGCAGCCGCGCCGCGCCCGCCTTCAAGACCACGCTGGCCGGCGATCCGCAAGTGATCGACCTGTCCATCCTGGCCAAGTTGCTGGGTTACAACCCGGAAAAAGTGCGCAAGTTTGCCTTCAAGTTCCTGCAAACGACGCAGGATGGCTTTGGCGACATCGACGCCGCCCTGGCGCGCGGCGACGTGCACCAGGTGCGCGAACTGGGGCACCGCATCAAATCCTCGGCCCGCACGGTGGGCGCGCTGGGCCTGGCCGAGCTGTGCCACAGCCTGGAAACCCTGCCGCCGGGCGAACCGGCCGAGGAAGCCGAACGGGCGCGGCGCATCGTCACGCGCCTGTGGCCCCTGCTGGAACAGATTACCGAACAAATCATGAACAACACCAGCTTTGCCAATGACGACTAGCCACCGCCAACGTCCATTGCAGCCGGGTACCGGCATCGACCACGATGCAGCCTACACACAGAAAGACAGCACATGAACAACGCATCCAAACAACACATCGAGGCCCAGGCTCAGGCAAGCGAGGCGGCGCCGCTGCGCGTGCTGCTGCTCGACGACGACGTCTTCATGCTCGACGTGCTCAGCGACATGCTCGAGCAGCTGGGCGAGTTCGATATCCGCTGCGAATCGCACAGCGAGCTGGCCCTGACCACCCTGCAGCAGCACCAGCCGGACTTGCTGATCTGCGACCTGTCCATGCCCGACATCGACGGCATCGAATTTCTGCGCATGGCGGCCGACAACGGCTTCCGCGGCGGCGTCGTCCTGCTGTCTGGCCTGCATTCGGCCGTGCGCCTGGCGGCGGAGCGCCTGGCCGTGGCGAATGGCCTGCATATATTAGGCACCTTCCGCAAACCGATGGAAAGCGCGGAATTGCAGCTGATGGTGAACTTGCAACTGCAGAAAACGGCCCGCCTGGCCGGCATGCAAGCCTAGTCCTGCCTGCCGGCCTGCATGCCGCAAGCCAGCAGGCATGCGGCTTTGCGGACCGGCCACGGCATTCGGGGACGATCTGCCTCAAGTTTTTCTGCAATAATCGCCACGCTTTGAAAAAATGGGTTATTATTTCAGCCATCCCCGCCTGCATACCTCTGGTCGCACCTTCCAAGAACATTGAATTCGTGCCCATTGTCCCCATCTTCTAGTTGCATTCCAGGAAGCATGGATGGCGAACCAGCGTATGGTTAATTCCAGGCATTATTGATCCCACCCTCATTTGAGGAAAATATGAGCGAAAATATCAAACACATTAGCGATGCATCTTTTGAAGCAGACGTCCTGAAATCCGAATTGCCAGTCCTGGTGGACTTCTGGGCAGAGTGGTGCGGTCCCTGCAAGGCCATCGCTCCGATCCTGGAAGAAGTCGCCAAGGAATACGCGGGCCGCATCCTGATCGCCAAGATGGACGTTGACGCCAACCAGGCAGTGCCTGCCAAGTTCGGCATCCGTGGCATCCCGACCCTGATCCTGTTCAAGGATGGCGTGGCAGCGGCGCAAAAAGTCGGCGCCATGGCCAAAGGCCAGTTGACCGCTTTCGTCGACAGCAACATTTAATGTATGATAGGCAGCGCTGCGCCCGCAGCGCCGCCTGATTGGATCGTCCGGGAAGCGGCTTTCGTACCATTCGTGCAAAACCTTCCCCAATAATTAATCAAGCCACGCAGTCCCCTCCCCTACCTTTACATCCCGTCTCGGGACACTCAACACATATGCATTTATCCGAACTAAAGGCCCTACACGTATCCGCCCTGCTTGAGATGGCGATCGGTCTTGACATTGACAACGCAGCCCGCTTGCGCAAACAGGAGCTGATGTTCGCTATCCTGAAAAAACGCGCCAAGTCCGGCGAACAGATTTTTGGCGATGGCGCCCTGGAAGTGCTGCCTGACGGCTTCGGCTTCCTGCGCTCGCCTGACGCCAGCTACATGGCGTCCACCGACGACATTTACATCTCCCCTTCGCAAATCCGCCGCTTCAACCTGCACACCGGCGATTCGATCGAGGGCGAGGTACGGACCCCGAAAGATGGCGAACGCTATTTCGCACTGGTCAAAGTAGACAAGGTCAACGGCGAATCGCCGGAAGCCTCGAAACACCGCATCCTGTTTGAAAACCTGACGCCGCTGCACCCGAACGAGCCGCTGCGCCTGGAACGTGAAATGAATGGCCAGGAAAACATCACCGGCCGCATCATCGACCTGATCGCCCCGATCGGCAAAGGCCAGCGCGGCTTGCTGGTGGCGTCGCCGAAATCCGGCAAGTCCGTGATCCTGCAGCACATCGCGCATGCGATCACGGCCAACCACCCCGATATCACGCTGATCGTGCTGCTGATCGACGAACGTCCGGAAGAAGTGACCGAAATGCAACGTTCGGTACGCGGCGAAGTCGTCGCCTCGACCTTCGACGAACCGGCCACGCGCCACGTGCAAGTGGCTGAAATGGTGCTGGAAAAAGCCAAGCGCCTGGTCGAAATGAAAAAAGACGTGGTGATCCTGCTCGATTCGATCACCCGCCTGGCCCGCGCCTACAATACCGTCATCCCTGCCTCGGGCAAGGTGCTGACCGGCGGTGTCGACGCCAACGCGCTGCAACGTCCAAAACGCTTCTTCGGCGCCGCGCGCAATATCGAAGAAGGCGGCTCGCTGACCATCATCGCCACGGCGCTGATCGAAACGGGTTCGCGCATGGATGACGTGATCTTTGAAGAATTCAAGGGTACCGGCAACATGGAAGTGCATCTGGAACGCCGCCTGGCTGAAAAACGTGTCTATCCGGCAATCAACCTGAACAAATCGGGTACCCGTCGCGAAGAACTGCTGATCAAGCCGAACGAGCTGCAAAAAATCTGGATTCTGCGCAAGTTGCTGTACTCGATGGACGAGATCGAGGCGATGGAGTTCATTCTGGACAAGATGAAGGCGACGAAGAACAACGCCGAATTCTTCGACATGATGCGCCGGGGGGGGTAAACCTACTGCGCGTCCCGCTCTACGGCCTGTGTTGCTCGCTGTACCTTCGTACAGCTGCGCTACTCGGCCGTATATCGGGCCTGCTCGCTACGGTTTCCCGCTCCCCGGTGCCGGATCGTAGTGCAAGCCGCTCATTGAGCGGCTTTTTTATTGCCTGCCGTCCGAAAGCGCTATATAATCGACGGTTGCATTATTTTAAACCCTGGCAAGTGATCGGCAATCGGGTCAAGAAGCAAGACGACCGACGAAGTGCTGTTTGGCTACCTACTTAGAGAGAATCCCATGAAAGTCGATACCCATCCAGAATACCGCGAAGTTGTTTTCCACGATCTGTCGTGCGATTTCAAATTCGTTACCCGCTCGACCATCCAAACCCGCGAAAAAATCACCCACGACGGTAAAGAATACCCACTGGTGAAGATCGAGGTTTCGGCTGAATCGCACCCATTCTTCACGGGCAAGCACAAAATCGTCGATACCGCTGGTCGCGTCGAGAAGTTCCGTCAGAAGTTCGGTACCGTTGGTTCGAAAACCGCAGTCGCAGCAGGCTAATTTTTGCCGCTCAGCGGCAAAAAAGGCAGCTTCGGCTACCAGAGAAAAGGCAGCCTCGGCTGCCTTTTTTGCCTTTGGCCGCTTTACCGGCTTTCCTTCCCGCTTTACTTTATACTGCCACTGCCGCTGACCCGACGCCATTTCTCGCGTCTTACCATTTTTACTGATACCACCATCGATGAAGCCAGTCCGCCTTCCCGCCGCTGCCACACTCGCGCTGCCACGATGGGCCTTGTTTGCGCTTGGCCTGCTCTACATCCTGCCCGGCCTGATCGGCCGCGAACCGTGGAAGAACGATGACGCCGCCAGTTTCGGCATCATGTGGACCATGGCGCATGGCGGCCTGAACGACTGGCTGTGGCCCAACGTCGCCGGCCTGTCGCTGCCCGATGAAGGGCCGCTGGCCTTCTGGCTCGGCGCCATCTTCATCAAGCTGTTTGGCTGGATCGACGGCGACGTGTTCGGCGCGCGCATGTCCACCATCGGCATCTTCGTCGTCAGCACCCTGTCCGTCTGGTACACCGCCTTCAACCTGGGCCGCCGCGGCGACGCCCAGCCGCTGCGCCTGGCCTTCGGCGGCCAGCCCGAGCCGGACGATTTCGGCCGTACCCTGGCCGATGCGGCCGTCCTCATCTACCTGGGCTGCCTGGGCTTGCTGCAGCACAGCCACGACATCACGGCCGAGGCGCTGTATGTTTCCCTGATGGCTTACCTGCTGTACCGTGCCGTGCGCTACGTGGAAGGCCCGTCCGTGCGCAATGCGGCCCTGCTGGGCCTGGCGCTGGGTGGCCTGACCCTGACGCGCGGCTGGATCACGCCGGCGGCGCTGACCATCGCCATGCTGCTGTGCACCGTGTTCCTGCGCCTGCCGCTGCTGCGCAGCGTGCGCCATCTGGCGCTGGCCGTGCTCGTTGCCGTGGCGCTGACGCTGGTGTGGCTGCTGCCGGGCGAACTGCTGCAGCCCTATGGCCAGTCGCCGCTGCAAGCGTGGATGGAGTGGAATTGCCGCCAGTTCAGCGCCCCGAGCCTGAAAAGCGTGCAATATTTCTTGCGCGTCGGCATCTGGTTCTTCTGGCCCGCCTGGCCATTCGCCGCCTGGGCCGTGTATGCCTGGCGCCGCCAGCACCACGTGCTGCACATCGTCGTGCCGCTGACCTTTGTCGCCATGCTGGCCATCCTCGGCCTGTGTCATCCCGATCCGGACCCGAGCCAGCTGCTGCCCCTGCTACCGCCGCTGGCCGTGATGGCCGCGTTCGGCCTGCTGACCATGAAGCGGGGCGCCATCAACGCCATCGACTGGTTCTCCGTGATGGTGCTGACCATCTGCGCCTTCGTGCTGTGGCTGTTCTGGTTCGCCACCCTGACGGGCTGGCCGCCGCGCCTGGCCTACAACGCACTGAAACTGCTGCCTGGATTCAAGCCCGAACTGGAACTGGTGGCCTTCTTTGTCGCCGCCTGCGTCAGCGCAGGCTGGGTGGCGCTCGTGCACTGGCGCATCTCGCGCCAACCGGCCGTGCTGTGGCGCGCCGTCGTGCTGTCGTCCGGCGGCCTGATCCTGATCTGGGTCCTCATCATGACCCTGTTCTTGCCCGAACTGAACTACAGCAAGAGCTACATCAGCGTGGCGCACCAGATTTCCGTCAACGTGCCACCAGGCAGCACCTGCATCAACAGCAATGTCGGCGCAGCGCAACGCGCCACGTTCGCCTACTACGGCCATTTGCCGTTTGCCGGCGTGGAAAAGCAGCAGTGCGACCTGTTCCTGTTGCAAGACAGCATCAAAGTGCCCGATAACCAGGAAAGGCTGCCCGAACACCACGGCGCCGACTGGATCAAGCTGTGGGAAGGACGCCGCCCGACCGACAATGTGGAGCGCTTCCGTCTGTATCAACGCATCAAGTAGGCCAGATGCGGCATGCCGCAACGAAAAAAAACCGGGCCTGGCCCGGTTTTTTTATGCCCTGCAAGCAAATGACGGAAGCGGGAAAAGTGTTGCTTTAAAATATAGTTAATTACATAAATTGAACTAAAATTGTTTTTTAGATTATAATGATGGCCAGCGTGATGGCGGTGTCCTTGCTTTCCCGCCTATCCGTCCAATCTATACTTTGAAAGTCCACATGAAATCGATGTCCTTTGCAGCTCGCTCCCTCCCGCTCATCAGCGCCGCCCTGTTCGCCATGGCGTTCAGCGCATCGGCCCAGGCGACCGTCGTTGACCTCGGCGTCGCGAACGGCTACTCGGCCTTCATCTTTGGCAATATCGGCAATAGCGCAACGAGCGGCTTTACCAGCGTTGGCGGCAGCCTGGCCGCCGGTGGCAACATTTACCTGAACAACTACTCTGTCGGCACGAACAAGAACGCCACCAGCAGCGCCACGACCATCGTCGCCGGCGGCAACCTGAACACGGGTTGGGGCACCATCAACGGTTCGGCCGTGTATGGCGTGAGCAATCCCAACGCCACGTTGACGGCGCCACAATGGTTCCCAACCGGCAACATCAGCAAGGGCAACGCGTCCACGCTGGACTTCGCTGCTGCCAAGCAACAACTGACGACCCTGTCGGGCGACGTGGCCAAGCTGCAATCGACCGGCACCGTGATCTCGCAATACGGCGGCTTCAAGCTGGTGGGCGACATCAACGCCGACGTGAACATCTTCAATATCGATGCAACGAACCTGCACAACCTGACGCTGGACCTGTCGTCGCTGAAAAGCACGGCCAGCATCATCATCAACGGCACGGCCAGCGAAATCATCATGAGCGGCGGCTTCGACAACTTCAGCAACTATGCCGACCGCACGCTGTATAACTTCGCCAACGCCACCAGCACCAGCCTGACCAATGCCGGCGTGACGGGCAGCATCCTGGCGCCGAAAAGCACGTTTTCGGGTTCGGGCAGCCTGAACGGCACGCTGATCGCCAATTCGGTCATCGCCGGCAATGGCCATGTGTCGATGAACGGTTCCGGCTTCAACACCGTGAACGTGTCGCCCGTGCCGGAACCAGGCACCTACGCCATGCTGCTGGCCGGCCTGGGCTTGCTCGCCTTCATGCGCCGCCGCACGCCAGCGCGCGCACCGCAGGCCGCGATGGCCTAAGCTTTACACTGCATCACTAAAAAAAACACCGGGCCGCGCGAGCGTCCCGGTGTTTTTTTATGTGCGACAGGAAAGTAACCGCGCCTACGGCCGCCGCGCTTAGTCCGTACCGAGGCCCAGATCCGTCGCCACCTGTTTTCGCAGCAAGTATTTCTGGATCTTGCCCGTCACCGTCATGGGGAATTCCTCGACGAAGCGCACGTAGCGGGGAATCTTGTAGTACGCGATCTGGCCATCGCAGAAGGCGCGGATATCCTCGCTCGTGGCCTGCGTGCCGGGACGCAGGATGATGCAGGCGCACAGCTCCTCGCCATACTTGGCATCGGGCACGCCCACGCATTGCACGTCGAGCACGCTCGGGTGGCGGTACAGGAATTCCTCGACTTCGCGCGGATAGATGTTTTCGCCGCCACGTATCACCATGTCCTTCGAGCGGCCGACGATGCTGCAAAAGCCGTTCTCATCGATCACGGCCAGGTCGCCCGTGTGCATCCAGCGCGCCGTGTCGATGGCTTCGGCCGTCTTTTCCGCGTCGCCCCAGTAGCCCTGCATGACGGAATAGCCGCGCGTCAGCAGCTCCCCTTTCTCGCCGCGCGGCACGATGCGCCCTTCCGCGTCGATGATCTTCACTTCCAGGTGCGGATGCGCGCGGCCGATGGACGAGACGCGCATCTCGCGCGGGTCGTCGATGGACGTCTGGAAGCTGACGGGCGACGTTTCCGTCATGCCATACGCGATGGTGATTTCCGCCATGTGCATCAGCTCGATGACCCTCGTCATGACTTCCATCGGGCATGGCGAGCCGGCCATGATGCCGGTGCGCAAGTTCGACAGATCGTATTGCTTGAAATCGGGATGGTCGAGGATGGCGATGAACATGGTCGGCACGCCATGCAGCCCCGTGCAGCGCTCGGCCTGCACCGTTTCGAGCACGGCCTTCGGGTCGAAGCCTTCGCCCGGGTACACCATGGCCGCGCCGTGCGTGACGCAGGCCAGGTTGCCCAGCACCATGCCGAAGCAATGGTACAGGGGCACGGGGATGCACAAGCGGTCCTGTTGCGTCAGGCGCATGGCTTCGCCGATGAAAAAGCCGTTATTCAGGATGTTGTGGTGCGTCAAGGTGGCGCCCTTGGGCGCGCCCGTGGTGCCGGAAGTGAACTGAATGTTGACGGCGTCGTCAAACTGCAAGGTGGCGCTGATGTCTTCCAGGTGCGCCAGGTCGGCCTCGGTGATGCCGTCCATCAAGGCGTCGAAGTTGTGCATGCCTGGCGTGGCGGCCGCGCCCAGGCGGATGACGTGGCGCAATTGCGGCAGGCGCGGCGACTGCAGGGCGCCGGCACGCGTACGGGCGATTTCCGGCACCACGTCCTGCACGATGGCCAGGTAGTCGCTGGACTTGAAGCTGGGCGACAGGATCAGCGCGCTGCACTGCACCTTGTCGAGCACGTATTCGAGTTCCGAACGCCGGTAGGCGGGATTGATATTGACCATGATCAAACCGGCCTTTGCCGTGGCGAACTGGGTCAGCACCCATTCCGCGCAGTTTTGCGACCAGATGCCGATGCGCTCGCCCGGCTGCAAGCCCAGCTTCAGCAAGCCGGCGGCCAGCCGGTGCACGCGCTGCTGGAATTCGGCGTACGTCCAGCGCACGTTCTGGTGCGCCACGATGAGGGCGTCGTGCTGGCCGTAGCGGGCCGCGATGCCGTCCAGGTAGGCGCCGATGGTTTCCCCGATCAACGGCGTCTCGTGGGCGCCGTGTACATAACTCATTGCTTGCATACCGTCTCCAGGCTGGTGGCGCGACGCGCTCTTGTTATGGTGATAGACATCGATAGCAAAAATTATAGCCGCATACGCACCCGTCCTGTGCCGGCTTGCTGTAATGTGCAGGCCGGTGCCACACTACCGGGGGCACGCTACACACACGACAGGCATGGACAGCACAGCACCCCCTCCCGAACAGGGCTTTATCCTCACCCGCCACTGGCGCGACACGCGCGCCGGCACGGAGGTCGATCTGTGGCTGGCGACGGATGCCGGGCCCCGCCACGTGCGCCTGCCCGTGCAGACGGCCGTCGCCTTTATCCCCATGGAACAGCGCGCGCAAGCGGAATTGCTGCTGCGCGGCGAACGCCATGTGGAGCTGCGGCCCCTGTCCCTGTCCGACTTCCATCACCGTCCCGTGCTGGGCCTGTACTGCAAGCAGTACCGCCACTTGCTGAAGCTGGAAAAACAGCTGCGCGCGCATGGCGTCGACGTCTACGAAGCCGACATCCGGCCTTCCGAGCGCTACCTGATGGAACGCTTCATCACGGCGCCCGTGTCGTTCAGCGGCGACCCGCTGCAGGAAGTGCAGCTGAAACCGGCGCCCGGCTACCGTCCCGCCCTGAAACTGGTGTCGCTCGACATCGAGACGACGGCCCATGGCGAACTGTTTTCGCTGGCCCTGGAAGGCTGCGGCCAGCGCCAGGTCTACATGCTGGGGCCGAAAAACGGCGACGCTCAGGTGCCCGACTTCGACCTCGAATACTGCGACAGCCGCGCACAGATCCTTGAGCGCCTGAACACATGGATGGAACGACACGACCCGGACGCCATCATCGGCTGGAACCTGGTGCAGTTCGACTTGCGCGTGCTCAGGGAACATGCCGAGCGCTACAACATACCCCTGAAGCTGGGACGCGAGGGCGCCGTCATGGAATGGCGCGAGCATGGCGGCAAGCAAGAGCATTACTTTGCCGCCGCCGCGGGCCGGCTGATCATCGACGGCATCGAAGCGTTAAAATCGGCGACATGGAATTTTTCCTCGTTCAGCCTGGAAAACGTGGCGCAGACGCTCCTGGGCGAAGGCAAGTCCATCGACAATCCCTACCAGCGCATGGCCGAGATCGACCGGCGTTTCCGCGAAGACAAGCCGGCGCTGGCCCGCTACAACCTCAAGGATTGCGAGCTGGTCACGCGCATCTTTGCGAAAACCGAACTGCTGACCTTCTTGCTGGAGCGGGCCAGCGTGACGGGGCTGGCGGCCGACCGCAGCGGCGGCTCCGTGGCCGCCTTCGAACACCTGTACCTGCCGCTGATGCACCGCCAAGGCTATGTGGCGCCCAACCTGGGCGACGTCTCCGGCGACAACAGCCCGGGCGGCTTCGTCATGGATTCGCAGTCGGGCCTGTACGATTCCGTGCTGGTGCTCGACTACAAAAGCCTGTACCCGTCCATCATCCGCACCTTTTTGATCGACCCCGTGGGCCTGGTCGTGGGCACGCGCGGCGATGAGGCGGAAACCGTGCCCGGCTACCGGGGCGCGCAGTTTTCGCGCGTCAAGCACTGCCTGCCCGCCATCGTGGAACAGGTGTGGCAGGGCCGCGAAGTGGCCAAGCGCGAGCGCAACGCGCCGCTGTCGCAAGCGCTGAAAATCATCATGAACGCGTTTTACGGCGTGCTCGGATCGAGCGGCTGCCGCTTCTTCGACCCGCGCCTGGCGTCGTCGATCACCCTGCGCGGCCACGACATCATGCACCGCACGCGCGAGCTGATCACGCAGCAAGGCTACCAGGTCATCTATGGCGACACGGATTCCACCTTCGTGTGGCTGAAAACCGCGCATACGGATGAAGAGGCGGGCAAGATCGGCCGCGCCCTGGTGACGCATGTGAACGCCTGGTGGGACCAGTATCTGCGCGAGGAATTCGGCCTGGAAAATGCGCTGGAACTCGAGTTCGAGACGCATTACCGGCGCTTCCTGATGCCCACCATCCGCGGCTCGGAAGAGGGCAGCAAGAAACGCTACGCGGGCCTGGTGGGCAAGCCGGACGGCAGCGAGCAGATGGTCTACAAGGGACTGGAAACGGTGCGCAGCGACTGGACGCCGCTGGCGCAGCAATTCCAGCAAGCCTTGTACCTGCGCATCTTCCAGCGCGCCGCCTACCAGGACTATGTGCGCGACTACGTGGCGCGCACCGTGCGCGGCGAATTCGACGCTTTATTGGTCTACCGCAAGCGGCTGCGCCGCCCGCTCGACGATTACCAGCGCAACGTGCCGCCCCACGTGCGCGCGGCGCGCACGGCCGACGCCTACAACCTGGCGCAGGGCCGGCCGCTGCAATACCAGAATGGCGGCTGGATCAGCTATGTGATCACGGTGGCAGGGCCGGAACCGCTGGAAACGCAGCGCTCGCCCATCGACTACCACCACTACCTGACGCGCCAGCTGCAGCCGGTGGCCGATGCGATCCTGCCCTTCCTCGGCGACGACTTTTCGCGCCTGGTGTCGGGGCAGCAGGATTTGTTTTAGATCAATTTTGCTGACCAGCACTGCCAAGCTGAGGTAATATCGGCGCCTGCCGGACGTAGTCTGGCCCTGTCCGCGGGCGTTGCGCGCGGCGGCAGCGTAAAATACGCCATGGCGAAAGAATAAGAGCTCCACCGCAGAAGAAGATGCCGTTCCAGACGAGAATCGTTCGCAACATGATTTTTCCCACTGAAATGGCGCATAATTTACAACTATGTTGAACCAGCGGGCAGCAGCATCAGCCACCTGCCCTGCTAATTTTTGAATGAATTGACACCATGACCGAGATCACGTCCTTAAGAGACATCCCGCAAAAAAATATCTTCCGCAAGGGCGACACCTTTGTGCTGTTCGGCGAGCTGTTCGGCCGCGGCTATGTAAATGGCTTGCTGGACGAAGCGCGCAAGGCGGGCATGAATATCGTCGGCATGACGGTCGGCCGCCGCGATGAAAACATGGCGCTGCGTCCGCTGAACGCGGAAGAGCTGGCGGAAGCCGAAGCCAACCTGGGCGGCCGCATCATCAACGTGCCGCTGATGGCCGGTTTCGACCTCGACGCGCCAGCCGGCGAACCGACGCCGACGGCCCTGCTGGCCGACATGACGCTGAAAAGCTGGCAAGAAGACAAGCTGGACTGGGCACAGATCGAACGCTGCCGCGAAGCCGGCATCGCCCGCTTCAGCGCATCCGTGGCGAAAGCCATGGCAGAGCTGGACAGCCTGATTCCTGACGGCAGCAATGTGTATTTCGCCCACACCATGGCCGGCGGCATTCCGAAGGTCAAAGTCTTCCTCGCCATCGCCAACCGCATCTACAAGGGCCGCGGCGAGCGCTTCATGTCCTCACGCGCCCTGCTCGACAGCGACCTGGGCAAGCTGATCCTGATGAACTTCGACGAAGTCACGGCCAACACCCTGCAGCACCTGATCGACGGCAGTGCCGCCATCCGCGCCCGCATCGAGCAAACGGGCGGCCAGGTGCGCTACAGCGCCTACGGCTACCACGGCACCGAGATCTTGATCGACGGCAAGTACCAGTGGCAAACGTATAGCAACTACACGCAAGGCCTGGCCAAGATGCGCCTGGAAAACGTGGCCAAGGCCGCGTGGGAAAAAGGCATCAAGGCCACCGTCTTCAACTGCCCGGAAATCCGCACCAACTCGTCCGACATTTTCGTCGGCGTGGAGCTGTCGTTGTTCCCCCTGCTCGACGCGCTGAAAAAAGAAGGCGGCGCGGCCTGGGCCGAAGAACAGTGGAAAATCTGCCAGGGCTTGCTGGAAGACGGCGTCTCGCTGCAAGACTTGCTCGACCGTATCGCCGCCTACAATGGCGACGCCACCAGCGTGCAGTTCCGCAACTTCGCCGCCTGGCCGATGGACAACACGCCGGAGCTGGCCGAAGTCATGATCGGCACCTCGGACGACATCACCAAGCTGCACAAGGACCGCAAGGAACTGATCACTGACCACCTGAGCTCGCTGGTGCTGGAAGGCACGGGCCCGCTGATGTTCCACGCCATGTCGGAACCGCAAGCGCCCGTCATCTGGCTCAACCACGACATCATCGCGCGCCAGCTGAACTCGGTACATAACTGAATCTAGTCCTGCCGCACCGACAACGCCGTCCCGCGCCTGTGCCTCGCACTTGCGCCTGGGGCGGCGTTTATACTTTCATCGGCAGTATCACCATCTGCAAGCCTTCCAGGTGCAGCCTGCGCTGCACGGCCAGCGAAGCCTGGTTGTGCAGCACCCGCGTGGTCCAGTTATCGGTGGTGAAAATCAGCTTGCTGGTGAAAAAGATTGAATTGGGAAATTCCTCGTTGATGGCTTCGCACAGTTTCGTGATTTCATCGACGGCGTCCGTGCCGAAGCCCAGGTAGGACGAGGATGCCATGCCGTGGCTGTGGCAAAAGTCGACGAAGAATTCCAGCGTGTCGGCCGCTTCCTGGCGCATCTGCGCCATCGCCCCCTCGCCGCCATACGCGTGCGAATCGACGGTGCGCGCATTGACGAACAAGAAATTCTTGAAATGACCAGGGAACATGCGCTGCACCCACAGCAGCGCGTGCAGGCCGCCGCCGCGCGAGGTGCCGACGATGAACACGGCCGTCTGCGCTTCCGGCTCCGGCTCGAGCGGCACGATGGGGTCCGTGTTCGCGCCGAACGGCTGGTGCGCGAAGACTTCGTCCACTTGCAAAATCGCCTGCTTGGTGCGCCGGTAATGGCGGCGGATGGCGATGCACAGGGCCGCGATGGCGGCGATGATCAGCACCGTGGCCCAACCGCCCTGCATGAAGCGCTCGTACAGCAAGATCACCAGGATGCCGGCGCAGATGATGAAGCCGACCAGCGACAGCAGCAGGCGGCGCAGCCAGTGCGTGCCCGGCACGCGGTTGCGCAGCCAGTACAGGCACAGGCCGAACAGGGAAATGGCGAAGGTCAGGAAGACGGAGATCGAATACAGCACCACCAGCAGGGTCACGCTGCCGCCCGTCCAGAACAGGATGGCCAGCGCCGCCACGCCCATCACGACGATGCCGTTCTGCGTGACGAGGCGCGTCGACAGGTAGCGGAACTTGTGCGGCACCCAGGAATCGGCCGCCATGTTCGACAGCACGGACGGTCCGCCCAGGAAACCCGTGTTGGCGGCGACGAACAGCAGGCCCGCCTCGAAGGCCAGCACGATCACCAGCAGCGCCTGGTTGAGCATCTCGCCGCCCAGGCCCATGCTGGCGATGATGGTCTTGAAGGTCGACGCGTTCAGGGTCTCGCCCGGCGTGGGCGTGGCGTTCCACAGCAGGTACAGCAGGATGATGCCGCCCGCCGTGAAGGCCAGCGACAGCGCCATGTAGAGCATGGTGATCTTGCCGGTGCGCACGCGCGGTTCGGCCAGCAGGTTGACGTTGTTCGAGACGGCTTCCAGGCCCGTGTAGGTGCCGCCGCCCTGCGAATAGGCGAGCAGCAGCATGCCGGCCACGCCGGCCCAGCCGATGCTGCCGGCCAGCGCCTTCGTCTCGGCCATGGTCACGGGCAGCAATTCGGGCAAGTGCGAAGCGTGCGCGATGACGCCGTAGACGATCAGCACCAAGTGCGTGATGACGAAGCCGATGAAGATGGGCAGCAGGATCTGGATCGCTTCCTTGAGCCCGCGCAAGTTCATGATGATCAGCAAGCCGATGAAAAACATCTCGGCCCACAATTTGTAGGGCTGGAAGCCCAGCGGCAGGAACGAGGCCAGCGCATCGACGCCCGAGGCGATCGAGATGGCGATCGTCAGCACGTAGTCGAGGATCAGCGCGCAGCCGGAAATGAGGCCCATGTACGGCCCCACCAGCTTGGTGGCCACGCGGTAGCCGCCCCCGCCCGTGGGAAACAGCTCGATCACCTGGTTGTAGGCCAGCGCGATGATGAAGACGGTGACGGCCGTGGCCAGCGCCAGGTACAGGCCCAGGTGCGCATGCTCGCCCAGCGCGCGGAAGGTTTCCTCGGGGCCATACGCCGACGAGGACAGGCCGTCGGCGCCCAGTCCCACCCACGCCAGGAACGCCACCAGCGCCATCGAATGGCGCGTCTCGACCTTCATCGGGTCGAGCGGCTTGCCGAGGATAATTTCGCGTATCTTCTTGTGTCTCATGCGTCAGGCCGGCCTGCGGCGCCGGCATCGGGCTTGGAATACCGCCGATCATACCCGCAAACAAGCATTGCGGAAGCTTATGCAAAACACACGCCAAGCAAAAAACTTGCCGGATTGTGACAAATCAGTGATAATGCGTCTCGCGTTGCCGGGATGGCGGAATAGGTAGACGCACGGGACTCAAAATCCCGCGCTGGAAACAGCGTGCCGGTTCGATTCCGGCTCCCGGCACCATTCAACATGCGGCTCTCACGATTGAGGGCCGTTTTGTTTTGTCCCGCAATTTAATGCGTGTTCCGCAAAACACTGTCGATAAGCGTTCGGCACCACGCCAGAACCGTCTCCCCGCTTGTACTTGCCATATCCGGCAATACCCTGAACTTGTCAGCGCCCCAGCCGGTGCTCCAGGGCCGCCTTCACGCCCGCCCACTCCGTATCGATGATGCTGAAACGCACGGAATTGCGCTTGCGGCCGTCGGGCATGATGCGTTCGTGGCGCACGATGCCTTCCTGCACGGCGCCCAGGCGCAGGATGGCGGCGCGCGATTTCTCGTTCAGTTCGTCGGTGGTCAATTGCACGCGCACGGCGTGCATGGCATCGAAGGCGTGCGTCAGCAGCAGCAATTTCGCTTCCGTGTTCACGCCCGAGCGCTGCGCCGAGGCAGCCAGCCAGGTGTGGCCGATTTCCATCTTGCGGTTGGCGCGGTCGATCTTCCAGAAGCGCGTGCTGCCGACGATAGCCCCTGTGGCGCGCTGCACGATGACGAAGGGCATGACCGTGCCGGCGCGCCGGCCTTCGATGGCCGTGGCGATGTAGCGCGCCATGCTGTCGGGGCCGGGCACGACGGTGACGGTCATGTTCCATAACTCGCCATCGGCGGCCGCCTGCAGCAGCTGTGGCCCGTGTCCGGGCTGCAGCGGCAGCAGCTCGACCAGCTGGCCGCGCAAGGCGATTTCCATCGCTGGATCCATTTTTTTCCTCCTCCTCAATAGCCAAACGGCCGCACGCCAAACAGCACGCCGTGCAGCCAGAATGCCAGCAGCAGCCACAGCGCGACACCGGCGCCGATGGCGGCCAGGGTGCCTTTCAGCGTGCCGCCCTCGTATGCGGCGCCGGCCGCGCGGTCGCGCTGCACGGCGGAATACAGGTCGACCGACGACCAGACGAGGAAAGCGCCGAACAGCAGCACATCGGCCAAGGTGCCATTGGCCAGCAGATGGGCGACGGCCCACAGTTGCGTGCCCAGCAGCATGGGGTGGTGCACGAGCGTCTTGATGCGGTTGCGCGGCACATTCGCCGCCGCCAGCAGTATCAGCGAAAACAGCATCAGCAGGCCGCTGACGTGGCGCAAGCCCATCGGTGGCATCCACAAGGCGAGCGGCTGCTGGCGCGCCAGGGCGTAGCCCCAGACGATCAAGCCCAGGCCCAGCAGGGCCAGCAGCGAATAGACGCCCTTCCAGCGCCGCTCGCCCAGGCGGGCCAGCTGGGCGCCGCGCCAGCCGTCGGCAACGATGCGCACCGAGTGCAAGCCCAGGAACAACAGCAAACCGAGTATCAGCACAGTCATCGTCTTCTCCCCCAGTCCCTACCTTCTAGCGATCCTAGACGACACCGCGACCGGCGCCGTCCACGCAGATCAACGTTCCTCGCGATAGTAGTCGCAGCCCTCGAACGTGGTGCGCAGCGCCTGCTGCAGCTGGGCGTAGCGCTCGGGCGTCAAGTTGAAACGCACGTCGATCTGGCCGTCGTCGTCCATCTGCATGGCCGCTTCCGCATCCATCTGCACGGACAGGCGGTTCGGATGCAGGATCACGGCGTGCATGTGGCCATACCACGCGAACTCCTGGCCGCAGTACTCGATATACGGCTCGTCCATGCCCAGCGCCACGTCCTGCTCGTCGTAGTCATCGGCGCGCTGCAGCATCAGGTAGACGGGCTCGCCCTTGCCGGCCGGCGCGGCCAGGGTGGTGATCAGGGCGTCGTCTTCATTGACGACGGACAACTCGGTGGCGGTAAATCCTGCGGACATGGCGTGCTTTCAACAAATGGGTGGATGGCGCCACCATAGCGCAAAAGCGACGCGGACAGAATACCCGCGCCAAATAAAGCGTGCCGCCCCTGGCGGCGATCGCCGCCTATAATTGCCGTTACCACGAATTCACAGGAGACCGCCTTGAGCGCAGCATCGCCCTACACCACCCGCCTGGCCATTCCCTCGGCCGCCACCTACCAGCACCTGCGCGTTTCCGCCGGCCTGAGCGCGAAGACCGCGACCGCCGCAGCCAGGGGCTTGCCCAATTCCCTGTTTGCCGTGCAAGTGCTGCATGGGGACGAGGTGGTCGGCATGGGGCGCGTCATCGGCGATGGCGGCTGCTTCTTCCAGGTGGTTGATATCGCCGTGCTGCCGGCCCACCAGGGCAAGGGCCTGGGCAAGCTGATCATGCGCGAAATCCGCCAGTTCATCGACAGCGACGTGCCGGAAAGCGCGTATGTCAGCCTGATTGCCGATGGCCAGGCGCAAGACCTGTACGCGCAGTTCGGCTTCAAGCACACGGCGCCCGCCTCCGTCGGCATGGCGCTGAAGCGCTAGGCGCCGATGCCGGTCTGGCTGCTGTGCACACTCGCGCTGGCACTGCTGCTGTCGGCCGGCGCCTGGCGGGCCGAGCGCGCGCTGCAACGGCGCGGGCGCCAGACGCGCTGGCCGTGGCTGGCGGCGATGGCCGCGTCGGTGCTGCTGCCGCTGCCATGGCTGCCCGGCGTGCTGGCGGCCCTGCCGCCGGCACAGTCGCAGCTGAAACTGGGCTGGTTCATGTTATCGGGCGGCATGCTGCTGATGTTGGCGCTGCGCAGCATCTGGCTGCTGTCGCACCAGCGGCGCTGGCAAAAAACCAGCTTGCTGGGCGCGCCCGTCTTCCTCAGCGGCGGCATCGGTCCCTGCGTGGCGGGCCTGCTGCGCCCGCGCATCGTGATGCCCGTCTGGCTGTCGCTGATTCCGCAGCAGCAACAGGCGCTGCTGCTGGCGCATGAGCAATGCCGGCTGGCCGCGCGCGACCCGCAATGGCTGGCCCTGGCCTACGCCCTGATTATCCTCATGCCGTGGAACCTGCCCCTGTGGTGGCAGTTGCACCGGCTGCGCTTTGCCATCGAAGTCGATTGCGACGCGCGCATGCTGGCGCAGGGCCACGCGCCGCGCGACTATGCCGCCGTCCTGCGCCGGCACGGCCAGTATTATTCGGGCTTGACGGGCGCCTCGCCCATCGTGCTGAACGACCCGCGCGCACTGCGCCGGCGCCGCCACCTGATGGCCAGATTTACCCGGAAGCAGGCGGCGAACTTGCTATAGTAGCGGCAGCGGCGCGCAGTACGCCCGCGCCCCCGGCTTCCCCATCAGAAATCAGAGAGATACCATGCTTTACCTGCTTGCCATCGTGATCGTCATCGCCCTGCTGTACTACGTCTTCAGCGGCCGCACGCCCGTCAAACCGCTGCACAAGCCACTCGTCTCGGTGCGCCAGTACGTGCCGGCGATACCTGCGGGCGCACCGGCGCACCACTGGAGCGATGGCGGCCGCTTTGCCTCGGAAGTGGAAAACGAATCGATGTACCAGCCCGCCATCGCCAAGCTGGCCGGCGAGCACGGCCCCGGCAACGCGGAAGAAAAATGCCTGGCCCTGCTCGTTTGCGATGACGCCAACCCGTTCCAGGACAAGGCCATCGCCGTCTTCATCGATGGCCAGCTGGTCGGCTACCTGTCGCACAACGACGCGCTGCGCCTGCGCCGCAACCTGGGCCGCCAGGACCTGGTGGGCCAGCTGACCTCGTGCGACGCCGTCATCCGCGGCGGCGGACTGTGGAATGGCAAGCGTTTGTCATACGCCGTCTGGCTCGATCTGCAGCCCTACAATTAACACCTACGCCGCGCGCGCCAGCCTGACGGCGCGCGTGGCGATAAAGCTGGGCAGGTACTTTTCAATTTCAAAACGCGGGTGGGGATGCATTTCCTCGTGGTAGCCCGCCAGCACGAAGCCCGCCGCCAGCTGGCCGCCGATCTGGCTGTCCAGGCCATGGCCGAAGAGCAGCGCCTCGCCCCTCTCCATGCGCGCCGCCAGCGCGTCCGGCGCCATATCCTCCACGTCCGAATACGGCACCACAAAACGCGGGCGTATCAAGCCCTGCCGCGCCCATTGCGGGTCGCGGTCGCCGATGAACACGGCCGGATTGAAAAAGCTGCTCAAGAGCACGCCGCCATCGGCCAGCACGCGCGCGCATTCGCGCCACACGGGGGCGATGTCGGGCACATACTGGTTCGACACGGGATGGACGATGACATCGAAACCGGCATCGGCAAAGCAGGCCAGGTCGCGCATGTCGCCCTGCACGGTGGCCAGCTGCAAGCCGTCGCGCTCGGCCACCATGCGGTCTTTCGCCAGTTGCTGGTCAGACAGGTCGAAGACGGTCACGTGCGCCCCGGCGGCGGCCAGCACGGGCGCCTGCTGCCCGCCGGCGCCGGCCAGGCACAGGATGCGCTGGCCCCGCACGTCGCCCAGCCAGCCGGCCGGCAGGGGACCGGGCGTCAGGTGGATTTGCCACTGCCCGGCGCGCGCCGCGGCGATGGTGGCGCTGTCGACGGGCTGCGACCACGGGCTGTTCTGTGCAGCCTGGGCATCCCAGGCTTGCTGATTATGCTGCAAGAAGTTGCTGCTTGAGGGCATCGTCATCCTTTCAGAAAAAACAGGGCGCGAATGTAGCATGACGGCGGCGCGCCTGTCGCACTTTGCAGAAAAACCACACAATTCCCAGTTGCAACTTTCCTCCCGACACGGCAATTCCATGGGCACGGCAAGGCGGGTACGCCACTTTCCAGCCGTCGGATGCATTGCACGACAGACAAAATAATTACAATTAAGATATTTGTTTCCGGAAATCTGGTAAGGTAATCCGCATCGGCCACCCGACCACCTGTCGCGGCGACCGGCCCCGAACCTTGCCGTACCTTGATTCCAGCGCCACGACGCTCTACCAGTCTGCCTACGATGATACCTGCCAGCGTCCAACAGCTGTTCCGCCTTCCCGCCGATCCGGCCCTGCTGCACTTCGGCCTGTATGAGCCGGGCCTCGTGCTGCTGTCCGTCGTGATCGCCATTTTCACGTCGTGGATGGCCTTCCAGATGACGGTCTACAGCCGCGCGCAGGCCAGCATCAGCCGCCAGCTGCATCTGCTGTGCCTGCTGGCCGGCAGCCTGGCCCTCGGCTGCGGCGTGTGGGCCATGCATTTCGTCGGCATGCTGGCCTTCGACCTGTGCACCAGCGTCGACTATGCCCCGGGTTTGACCCTGCTGTCGATCGTGCCCAGCGTGGCGGCCTCGTTCGTGGCCCTGTCCACCATCAGCCGGCGCGCCGTCTCGGCGCCGCTGCTGCTGCGCAGCGGGCTGCTGGTGGGCCTGGGCATCGGCGCCATGCACTACACGGGCATGCACGCCATGCGCGTCGGCCTGTCGCTGCGCTACGAGCCGCTGCTGTTCGCACTGTCCTTGCTCGTTGCCGTCGTGCTGGCCACGCTGGCCCTGTGGATACGCTTCGGCCTGCGCGGCTGGAGCGCGGCCCTGGGGCCGTCGCAGCGCAACCTGATCAGCGCCTGCGTCATGGGCAGCGCAATTTCTGGCATGCATTACATGGGCATGTATGCGGCCCGCTTCGTCGGCACTATTCCTCCTGGCAACGATGCCGATGCGAACCGCCCCATGCTCGTGGTCTGCGTGACCCTGCTCACCGTCGCCCTGACCATCTTCGTCGCCTCGGCCGTGGGCGTGCTGCGCTACCGGGAACTGTTCCGCCACCTGAACCAGAGCGAAAATTGGACGCGTTCCCTGCTGACGAGCACCGTCGACGGCGTCATCACCATCGACAGGGCGGGCAACATCGTCGACTTCAACGGCGCCGCCGAGCGCATCCTCGGCTGGCGCCAGGCCGATATTCTCGGCCGCCACGTCAGCGTGCTGGTCAGCGATGTGCGCGAGTCCGAGCGGCACGGCTTGCTGCACTACCTGCGCACGGGCGAAGGCGAGGCCGTCCACGCCAGCGAGGAAATCGTGTACCTGCGCAAGGATGGCGCCCCGGTGGCCGTGCAGCGCTCGATGGCCAGCGCGCGCCTGGCCGACCAGGACCTGTATGTGCTGTTCATTACGGACATCAGCGAACGGCGCGCCATGCTGGCCGCCCTGCGCGAAAGCGAACAGCAGTTGCGCTCGCTGGTCGGCAACCTGCCCGGCATCGCGTTCCGCTGCACCACGGCAGAAAACCAGCCCATGCTGTTCATCAGCGACGGCGTGGAAGCCATCACCGGCTATGCGCCGGCCGACTTCCTCGGCGCCACGCCGCGCCGCACCATCACGGGCCTGATCGCCGTCGAAGACCGCGCCTACGTGGTCGACGTCTTCAACCGCAGCGTCGCCAGCGGCGAACCCTACCTGCTCGAATACCGGCTGCAGCACGCGGATGGCCGCCTGCGCTGGCTGTGGGAACGCGGCACCGTCGTACACGATCCGGTAGCGGCCGCGCGCTGGGTCGACGGCGTCATCCTCGACATCAGCGAGCGCCGGCAAATGGAGGAAGACTTGCGCATGGCCAAGGAAAAAGCCGAGCTGGCGGCCGCCACGCGGGCCAGCTTTGTCGCCAACATGAGCCATGAGATCCGCACGCCGATGAATTCCATCCTCGGCTTCACGGACGTGCTGCTGGACTCGCCGCTGACGCCGGAACAGCGGCGCCACCTGGACACGGTGCGCCAGTCCGGGCGCTCGCTGTTGCGCCTGCTCAATGAAGTGCTCGACACGGCCAAGCTGGACAAAGGCGCGGTGGCGCTGGAACTGCGCGACTACAGCCTGCTGGCCCTGGTCGACGAACTCGCTTCCACGTACGGCATCCATGCGCGCGCCAAGGGCTTGCGCATGGAGGTGCAGTACGACCCGCAACTGCCGGCCCTGCTGCATGGCGATGAATTGCGCATGCGGCAAGTGCTGGGCAACCTGCTCGACAACGCCATCAAGTTCACGGCCAGCGGCGCCGTCAGCCTGGCCGCCCGCCGCGACAATGGCCAGCTGCACCTGCTGGTGCAGGACAGCGGCATCGGCATCGCCGCCGAGCGCCGCGACGCCATCTTTGAACCGTTCGTGCAGGCGGACGCCTCGACCACGCGGCGCTATGGCGGCACGGGCCTGGGCACCACCATCAGCAAGCAGCTGGTGACCCTGATGCAGGGCAGCATCTGGGCCGATGCCGCCTTGCCGCACGGCAGTGTATTTCACGTGATGCTGCCGCTGGCACCGGCGCGCCAGCAGGCGCTGCCCGCCAGCGAACGGCGCAGCGTGCACCTGCCGCCGCTGCGCGTGCTGGCCGCCGACGACGTGCCGCAAAACCTGGAACTGCTGTGCTTGCTGTTGCGCAAGCGCGGCCATACGGTGGAAACGGCCAGCGATGGCGAACTGGCCCTGCAGATGACGCAGCAGCACGATTTCGACGTGCTGCTGCTGGACTTGCAAATGCCGCGCATGGATGGCCTGGCCGCCACGCAGGCGATCCGCGCCGCCGCCCTGCGCGACGGCCGTGCGCGCGTGCCCGTGATCGCCATGACGGCCAGCGTGCTGGCCGCGCACCGCAAGGCGGCGCTGGCGGCCGGCATGGACGGCTTCGCCACCAAGCCCGTCGAATGGCAAGCCCTGTCGCATGAAATCGCCCGCGTGCTGGGCCTGGACGCGGACCCGGCCGACGCTGGCGCCGGCCCGGCCGCGCCGGCGGGCCGGCGCGTGCTGCACCATGCGGGCGCCCTGCAGCGCTGGGCCGGCAACGAGAGCGCCTACCGCGGCGCCCTGCTCCGTTTCGCCAGCGAGCATCCGCGCCTGCCGCCGGCGCTGCTGGCCGCCATCGAGGCCGGCGAGCCAGCCCCGATCCTGGCCCTCAGCCACAAACTGCGGGGCGTGGCGGCCAATCTGGGGCTGGAGCAGCTGGCGGCGAGCCTGGCGACGCTGGAACAGCTGTGCGCCACGCCCGGCCCCGCCCCGGCGCAGCAGCGGGATGAAACCGTGGGCGCCCTGCTGACGCAATGGCCGGCGGCCCTGGCCGCCATCGCCAGACTGGCGCCGCCCGCCGCCAAGGCCGAGGCGCTGCACGCCAGCGATATTCCCGCCGTGCGGCAAGCGGCCGGCACGCTGCTGCAAGCCCTGCGGCGCGGCGAACTCGATGACGCGGCGCAAGCCCGCCTGCAGCAAGCCATGGGCGCGCAAGCGGCCAGGCTGGCGCCGCTCGTGCACGCCATCGACGACTTTGACTTTTCCCTGGCACAGTCGCTGTTGCACGACGTGCTGCAATCGTTCGAACGGGAGTCCCCATGAATGTGCCACGCCCGCACAAGCCCCTGCTGCTGGTCGTCGACGACGAAGCGGCCAACCTGCAATTGCTGCGCCAGATCTTGCAGGACGACTACGCGCTGCTGTTCGCCAAGGATGGCGCGCGCGCGCTGGAACTGGCGCGGCAGGAACGCCCGGCCCTGATCCTGCTCGACGTGATGATGCCCGGCATGAGCGGCCACGACGCCTGCCGCCGCCTGAAAGCCGAAGCCCTGACCCGCGCCATCCCCGTCATCTTTGTCACGGCCCTCAACGACATGCGCGACGAACTCAGCGGTTTCGAGGCCGGCGCCGTCGACTACATCACCAAGCCGCTCAGCCCCGCCATCGTGCGCGCCCGCGTGCGCACCCACCTGTCGCTGGTGCGCATCGACGAGTTGAAGGAAACGCGGCTGCAGATCGTCCAGCGCCTGGGCCTGGCCGCCGAATACAAGGACAATGAAACGGGCCTGCACGTGATCCGCATGAGCCATTACGCGCGCCTGCTGGGCGTGGCCGCCGGCATGGACGAGGCGCAGGCGGACGACCTGCTGCACGCGGCGCCCATGCACGACGTCGGCAAGATCGGCATCCCCGACCGCATCCTGCAAAAGCCGGGCAAGCTCGACGCGGACGAATGGGCCATCATGCAGACGCACGCGGGCATCGGCGCCGACATCATCGGCCAGCACGCGCCCGGCGGCATGCTGGCGCTGGCGCACGAGATTGCCCTCAGTCACCATGAAAAATGGGATGGCAGCGGCTATCCGCGCGGTTTGGCGGGAGAGGACATTCCGCTGGCGGGACGCATCGTCGCCGTGGCCGACGTCTTCGACGCGCTGACCTCGGCCCGCCCGTACAAGCGCGCCTGGCCCGTCACGGACGCCGTCGCCTACCTGCAGCAACAGCAGGGCAGCCATTTCGATGCGCACCTGGTCGACCTGTTCGTCGGGCAGTTACCCGCCATCGACGCCATCCGCCTGCGCTGGGCGGAGAAAGAGGACAAGCACGCGCAGGCGTGAGGAGTGAACTCCCGCCACGTCCGGTGTTGTTGCGTCACACAAGGATGTGTCGAACACGATGGTGTCGACGCCGATGCAGACCACTGGAAGGGCCAGGAGTTCGCTTCCATTATGGCTGGCAAGCGACAATGCAATTTGATGCACATCAAATAGACCGGCATTTCCTGCCAACGCGCTTGTGCATGGTCTGGGCCTGTGCTTTTTTTGACCCACATCAAGCCCGGCACGACAACCGCGCCGCCGATGGCGCCCATGCCGGACTTGCCCGTGCCGCTGGCGCACTGACGTAAAAAAGCCGCGCCACCCTTGCGGATGGCGCGGCTTTCAGGCGACAGCCCAGCCTTAGACTTTACGCTGCGCTACCGCATCGACCACGCACAGTGCCGTCATGTTGACGATGCGGCGCACGGTGGCCGATGGCGTCAGGATGTGCACGGGCTTGGCGCAGCCGAGCAGGATCGGGCCCACGGCGATGCCGTTGCCGGCGGCCGTCTTCACCAGGTTATAGGCGATGTTGGCCGATTCGATGTTCGGCATGACCAGCAGGTTGGCGTCGTTCTTCAGTGCCGAATGCGGCATGATTTTTTGACGCAGCTTGCTGTCCAGGGCCGTATCGCCGTGCATTTCGCCGTCGATTTCCAGCTCCGGCGCGCGTTCCTTGATGATGGCCAGCGCGGCGCGCATCTTTTGCGCCGAGGCGCTGTCGCTGGAACCGAAGTTCGAGTGCGACAGCAGGGCCGCGCGCGGCGACAGGCCGAAACGGGTCATCTCTTCGGCGGCCATGATGGTGATCTCGGCCAATTGCTCGGCGTCCGGGTTTTCGTTGACGTGCGTGTCGACCATCACCAGCTGGCGTTCCGGCATGATCAGCACGTTCATGGCGGCGTAGACATTGCTGCCAGCGCGCTTGCCCAGCACCTGGTCGATGTATTTCAGGTGCAGCTGCGTGGTGCCGAAGGTGCCGCAGATCATGCCGTCGGCGTCGCCCTTGTGGATCATCATCGAACCGATCAGGGTGTGGCGGCGGCGCATTTCCAGTTTCGCGTATTCCTCGGTGACACCCTTGCGGCTCGTCATGTCGTAGTACGTATTCCAGTAATCGCGATAGCGCTCGTCGAAGTCCGGGTTGATGACGTCGAAATCGACGCCCTGCTTCAGGCGCAGGCCGAACTTCTGGATGCGCGCTTCGAGCACGGGCGGACGGCCGACGAGGATGGGACGCGCCAGTTTTTCATCGACCACCACTTGCACGGCGCGCAGCACGCGCTCTTCTTCGCCTTCGGCGTAGACGATGCGCTTCAGGTCGGCCGGCGTGGACTTGGCCATCAGGAACAGCGGCTTCATGAAGGTGCCGCTGCGGTAGACGAATTGCTGCAGGCTGTCCGCGTACGCCTGCAAGTCCTTGATCGGACGCGTGGCCACGCCCGAATCCTCGGCCGCCTTGGCCACCGCTGGCGCGATCTTGATCAGCAGGCGCGGATCGAACGGCATCGGGATCAGGTATTCAGGGCCGAACGACAGATTGCTGATGCCGTACGTGGTGGCCACGATGTCCGACTGCTCGGCATGCGCCAGGTCGGCGATCGCGTGCACCACGGCGATTTCCATTTCGCGCGTGATGGTGGTGGCGCCGCAATCGAGGGCGCCGCGGAAGATGTATGGGAAGCACAGCACGTTGTTGACTTGGTTCGGGTAATCCGAACGGCCGGTGGCGATGATGGCGTCGCTGCGCACGGCCTTGACTTCTTCCGGCAGGATTTCCGGATTCGGGTTGGCCAGCGCCAGGATCAAAGGATTCGGCGCCATCTTGCGCACCATGTCCTGTTTCAGCACGCCGCCGGCGGAAACGCCGAGGAAAATGTCGGCGTCCGGGATGATCTCGCCCAGGGTGCGCAGCGGCGTGTCTTGCGCGAAGCGTTCCTTGTCCGGGTCCATCAGTTCCGTGCGGCCCTTGTAGACGACGCCGGCCAGGTCGGTGACGTAGATGTTTTTCAGCGGGAAGCCCAGGTCGACGATCAGGTCCAGGCAGGCCAGCGCTGCCGCGCCCGCGCCCGACACCACCAGTTTGCAGTCCTCGATTTTCTTGCCGACGGCTTTCAGGCCGTTCAGGATGGCTGCGCCGACGATGATGGCGGTGCCGTGCTGGTCGTCATGGAAGACGGGAATCTTCATGCGGTCGCGCAGCTGGCGCTCGATGTAGAAGCACTCGGGCGCCTTGATGTCTTCCAGGTTCACGCCGCCGAAGGTCGGTTCCAGCGAGGCGATGATGTCGACCAGCTTGTCCGGGTCCATCTCGTTGATTTCGATGTCGAAGACGTCGATGCCGGCGAACTTCTTGAACAGCACTCCCTTGCCTTCCATCACCGGCTTGGCGGCCAGCGGGCCGATGTTACCCAGGCCCAGCACGGCCGTGCCGTTGGTGATGACGGCCACCAGGTTGCCGCGCGCCGTGTATTTATAGGCATTGGCCGGATCGATCACGATTTCTTCGCAGGGAGCGGCCACGCCTGGCGAATAGGCCAGCGCCAGGTCGCGCTGGTTGGTCAGTTGTTTGGTGGGCGTCACGCTGATTTTGCCGGGGCGCGGGCACTCGTGGTACTCGAGTGCGGCCAAGCGCAATTGTTGACGCAATTCTTCTTTTTTATCAGATGACGAATCCATGCTGTGCTGCCTTCCTGTTTGGTCGATCGGGGTGCTTCCGATTTTATCAGACCGATACTTTCAATTAGCTAGGTATTTTCCGCTAGCCACAGTCTGATATCACGAAAACGCATAACCTCGCATTGTAAGGCCGTCCGGCAGCACAAACGTCCTGAACAGGAAAAACTATCAAATTTTAGATTTCAATTAGTTTTTATGATGGCGCGCCAGGCGCGCGCCACAGCGGCAGCGCTTCGACGGCGCGCTCGATATCGTCCATGTCATCGGCGCCCAGGGTGGTGTCGAACGGCGCGGACAGGATGCTGCGCATCAGCGCCAGGCGGGTCGTGGCTTGCTGCCCGTCGATGAAACGGGTGGTCTCCGCGCAGTAGCGCGCGCGGCGCTGTGCATCGGCGCCGTCATCGTCGCCATCCGGATAGTAATGGCGGCCGATGTGGTGCAGCGACTGCAGCAGGAATTCGATCTCGCGCAGGATGCGCAGCGCATCCTCGCCGGACAGCACGATGCGGCGGTTGGCGGGCAACAAGACTGGCGGCGTGGTGGCGGGTGCGGTCATGGCGGCGATGCTTTCTGGCAAGGAAAGCCGACAGCCTACGCGATTTTCCGTGCCGGCGACGCCAGCCGCGCGCCCGGCGCGAAGCGCACCGCAATCAGCAGCAGCAGCACGACGCCAGCCGCCATCACCATCCACGCCTGGGCCAGGCTGGACGAATGCTGGCGGATCAGGCCGGCAATGAAGGGCATGCTGCTGGCGATGATGTAGCCGCCGCCCTGCACGAAGCCCAGCAGGGCGCCGGCGCCGGCCGGGTCCGCCACATGGTCCATGCTGACGATCAGCGACAGCGGGAACAGGGCGCCGATGCCGCAGCCCAGCAGGATCACGGCGGGCAGCGCCAGTTGCCGTGGCGCCAGGATCAGGCAAGCCAGGCCGCCCAGCACGGCCAGCAAGACGCACAGCAGCAGCAATCGGCGGTCGGGGAAGCGGTTGATGACGCTGGAGACGGCCAGCCCCGCCAGCACTTCCACCAGGGTCAGGGCGCCCAGCAGCAGGCCGCTGTCAGCTGCGCTCCAGCCCAGTTCCGTGTAGAACGGCGGCAGCCAGGCCAGCACCAGCGTATAGGCGCCCGTGCCGATGCCGAAGAACACCATCAGCAGCCAGGCGCGGGGGCTGCCCACGGGCAGGCCGGCGCCGGCGCCGCTGGCCACGTCCACGCGCGAAGCCGAGGCGCGGCGCCACAGCAGCGCGGCGGCGGCGGCGGGCAAGGCCCACAGGGCCAGCAACACGGGCCAGCCCAGCGACTGCGCCAGCGGCGAGGCGGACGCGGCGGCAATGGCCGCGCCGCCCATGATGCCGGTCGTATAGAAACCCATCAACTGCCCGGCCCGCGCGGGAAAGTGGCGCTTGATGAAGGCGGGCAGCAAGGCTTGCACCAGCGCGATGCCCAGGCCGCCCAGCGCCGCCGTGGCCAGCAAGCCACCGCTGCCGTGCAGGGGCCAGCGCAGCGCGCAGGCGATGGCGATGATGGCGATGCCGAGCGTGATGCCGCGCGCCACGCCCAGGCGGCGCTGCAGCTGCGCGCCCGCCAGCGCGCACACGCCCATGGCGAACACGGGCACGGTGGTCAGCAGGCCGGCATCGGCATTGCCGAGGCCCGTGCTGGCCTGGATGCTGTCCAGCAGGGGGCCGATGGCGGCCAGGATGGGGCGCAGGTTCAGGCCCAGCAGGATGATGGCGGCCACCAGCACGGCGGACGAGGGAGAGGATACGGGGCGTTCGGATGGCATGGGGATAGTCCTTGCCTCGCAGGGAGGCACATGGTTTAATGCGTCATTGAATATAACTCGATGAAAAGTATCTTAACATAAAGATAGAAATCTATCTCGATGCCAAGATAAATGGATACCGCCATGACTGATACCCCGCAAGAACACCGGCGCGCCCAGTTCGCCGCCGAACAATGGCGGCGCGAACTGCCGCAGATGGATACGCGCGCCATGCAGCTGGTGGGCCAGCTGGGCACGGTGGCGCAGCTGATGGCGCGCGACTGGCTCAACCCACTGTTCGCCGAACACGGCTTGCAGCCCGGTGAGTTCGACGTGCTGGCCACCCTGCGCCGCTCGGGCGCGCCGCATGCGCTGACGCCGACGGCCCTGTACGAGGCGGCCATGCTGTCCTCGGGCGGCATGACCAACCGCATCGACCGCCTGGAAGCGGCGGGCCTGATCGAACGGCAGAAGCACCCGAGCGACCGGCGCGGCGTGCTGGTGGCCTTGACGCCGAGGGGATTGGCATTGATTGAACGACTGGTGCTGCTGCACGTGGACAACGAGCGTGCCATGCTGGCGTCCCTCGGCGAGGACGAGCAGCGCCAGCTCGACCAGTTGCTGGCCAAGCTGCTGCAGGGCATGGCCCAGGCGAAGAAAGGTTAGGAAAAGTCAGGAAAGCAGCTGCGCCAGCTCGCGCAGCGCCGCATGGCCGCGCCGTGCCTGGCGCTGCAATTCCTCCGGCGCACAGTGTCCATACAGGGCCTGGACGTGGCCCTCGCTGGCGGCGCGCAGGTCGAGCTCGCCCGCACCGGGATCGGGCAACTGCCCTTCGACAAGGGTCAGGAAATAATGGCGCTGCGCGCCGCGCAGGTTGGCCGCGAACTGCAGCACCAGGCCGCAGTCGAACAGCAGCGCACCGCTGCGCGCCCCTGCCTCCAGCAGCAGGCGATACGGCGGCAAGGGCCGCCGCGCCGCGCGCAGCACGCTGGCCAGGCGCACCTGATAACCGAGTTCCAGTCCGTTTGCGTGCAAGCGGCCGCCTTGCAGATACACCTTGAACGATGCTTGCACGGCCCGGCTGGCGCAGCGGAACCAGCGCTCATCCTCATACAGGCACAGCTGGCCGCCATCGCACAGCTCGTAAAACCCGCGCGCCAGCAGTTCCGGCGCCGTGAACGTGGCCAGGCCGACGGCCTGCGGCTCGCGCAGCCAGCCATCGTCAAGATAGGATTGCATCACGGCGTGGATATCGTGGAAGGGCATAGGGGCATGATCGGCAGTGGCAAGGGCCCGTATTGTAGGCCAGCCTATAATAGCCGGGCCACACCTCCACTCAACTTGCCCACTACGCCATGGCCCCACACGACGCGCTTTCCGAATTCGACCTGATCAAACAGTATTTCGTGCGCCCGCGCCCCGGCCGCGCCACCCTGGGCATCGGCGACGATTGCGCGCTGCTGACGCCCGGCGCCGGCAAGCAGATCGCCATCTCGTCGGACATGCTGGTCGAGGACCGGCATTTCTTTGCCGGCGCCGACGCCCGCATGCTCGGGCATAAGAGCCTGGCCGTGAACCTGTCGGACCTGGCCGCCATGGGCGCGCGTCCCGTGGCGTTCACGCTGGCCCTGGCGCTGCCGCAGGCGGAACGGGCCTGGCTGGCCGGCTTCGCCGACGGCCTGTTCGCGCTGGCCGACGCTTTTGGCTGCGAACTGATCGGCGGCGACACCACCAAGGGCCCGCTGAATATCTGCATCACCGTGTTCGGCGAACTGGCGCCGGGCCAGGCCCTGCGCCGCAGCGCGGCCGTGGCCGGCGACGATATCTGGGTCAGCGGCACCCTCGGCGACGCGCGCCTGGCGCTGGCCGGCTACCGCATGGAGCAGCCGCTGGCGGCCGCCGACCTGGCCACGGCGGCCGCGCGCATGCACACGCCGACGCCGCGCGTGGCGCTCGGCTGCGCGCTGGCCGAAGCGGGCCTCGCGCATGCGGCCATCGACATTTCGGATGGCCTGGTGGGCGACCTGGGCCACATATTGAAGGCGTCGCGCGTGGGCGCCACGCTCGATGTCGACGCCCTGCCGGCCGGCCCCATCCTGGCGCAGCAAGCCACGGCCCTGCGCCGCCGCTACACGGCCGCCGGCGGCGACGACTATGAACTGTGCTTCACGGCACCGGCCGCCTCGCGCGACGCCATCGCCGCGCTGGCGCTGCGCTGCGGCACGCCGGCCACGCGCGTGGGCCGCATCGAGGCCGAAGCGGGCTTGCGCCTGGTCGATGCCTCGGGCATGCCGCTCGACCTGCAGTTGTCGTCCTTCGACCACTTCAGCGACTGACTTTCCGCTGGCTTTTCGCTAGCGCACCGCCACGCGCGCCAGGCCCGGCTGGTTCACCATCCAGTAATGCTGGAAGGCCAGGCGGATATTGTCGCGCAGCTGGGTGTCGTCCCACGGTTTCGTATAAAAACGGTAGATGGCGCCCCGGTTGATGGAGTCGAGCACGGCTTCCAGGCCCGTGTAGCCGGACAGGATGATGCGGATGGTTTCCGGGTACAGCTCCTTGACCTTGCTGAGGAACTCCGTGCCGCTCATGCTGGGCATGCGCTGGTCGCAGACGATCACGTGCACGCGGTGCAGGGCCAGCATCTCGAAACCCTCGGCCGGCGTGCTGGCCGTGAGAATCTGGTAGCCCTCGGGGCGGAACAGGCGGTGCAGCGACGACAGCACGTTGACGTCGTCGTCGACGATGAGCAGCGTCTGCGCCGGCTGGGCGGCCGGGTCGTGGCCCGGCGGCAGGCCGGCGCCGGCGACGATCATCTGCCCCAGTTCCAGCGCCGGCAGGGCGCGGCTGAAATAAAAACCCTGGATCTCGTCGCAGCGGTTGCGCCGCAGGTATTCGAGCTGCGGGCGCGACTCCACGCCCTCGGCCACCACGCTCAGTTTCAGGCTGTGCGCCATGCTGATGATGGCCAGCGCGATGGCCGCGTCGTTCGGGTTGCTGGTGATGTTGCGCACGAAGGCGATGTCGATCTTCAGCTTGTCGATGGGGAAGCGCTGCAGGTACGCCAGGCTCGAATAGCCGGTGCCGAAGTCGTCGATGGCCACCTTCACGCCGATCTTCTTCAGTTTCCCCAGCACGACGATGGTGCGCTCGGCGTTCGACATCAGCGCCGTTTCCGTCAGCTCCAGCTCCAGCAGTTCGGGCGCCACGCCGTGCTGCGCCAGCGCGTGCGTCACTTCGCCTTCCAGGTCGCCCTCGGCGAACTGGCGGCTCGAGACATTCACGGCCACGTGCACGGGCCCCACTTCGCTGTCGCGCCACTCGGCGATCTGGCGGCAGGCGGCGTGGATCACCCAGGCGCCAACGCGCACGATCAGGCCCGTGTCTTCCAGCACCGGCACGAATTCGGCCGGCGCCACCAGGCCGTAGCCGGGACGGCGCCAGCGCAGCAGCGCCTCGACGCCGCTGATGCGACCCGTGCGCAAGTCCACCTTCGGCTGGTAGTACAGGATGAACTGTTCATGTTCGAGCGCGTGGCGCAGCGCCAGTTCCAGGTCCAGGCGCGCCAGCACCTGCACGTTCATGCCGGCCGTGAAGAAGCGGTAGCCGTCGCGCCCCGCCTGTTTGGCGCCGCCCATGGCCGTATTCGCGTATTTAATGAGCGTTTCCGGGTCGGTGGCGTCGTCCGGATACATGGCGATGCCGATGCTGGCCGTCAGGGTCGCCGCGTGGCCATGCAGGTCGAACGGCGCGCGCAGCGCTTCGCGCACCTGGTTGGCCACCGCCACCGCCTCCTGCTGGTTGCGGCTCATGGTCAGGATCAGCGCGAATTCGTCGTTGCCCAGGCGTCCCACCGTGTCGCGCAGGCGCACGCATTCGACCAGGCGGTTGCTGAACTGGCGCAGCAATTCGTCGCCCAGCGCCGCGCCCAGGGTATCGTTGATGCTTTTGAAACGGTCGAGCGCGATGAACAGCACGACGATGCGCCAGCTTTTTTCCTGCGCCAGTTCGACGGCCTGGGCCAGCGTCTGGTAGAACAGGCTGCGGTTCGGCAATCCCGTCAAGCCATCGTAATGGGCCAGGTGCTTCAGGCGTTCCTGGGCCTGGCGCCGCTCGCTGATGTCGCGCGCCACGGCGATCAGCAGCAGGCCGCCCGTGGCGGGCGCGCCGGCCACGGGTGCCTGCGCATACCAGTGCCAGCCCAGCTCCACGGGCACCAGGCTCAGGTCGCGCCGTACCAGTTCGCACTCGGTCACGTCCGTGGCCAGGTGGGCCGAGCCGCCGTGCAGCGCGGCCAGCGGCGCCGGCGGCGGCGACGGCAGCAGGGCGCCCGGCGACAGCGACAGCAGCTCGGCGCGCGTGTAGCCGAGCAGCCGGCAGGCGCCATCGTTGGCGTCGACGAGGGTCATGCCCAGCACGTCGACGAGGAAGATGGCGTCCGTGGTGGCATCCATGGCGCCGCGAAAGCGCTGCAGTTCCGCCGTGCGCTGGCCCACCGTGCGCTCGAGCAGCGCGTTGTAGTGGCGCGCGGCGCGGTGCAGCAGCCGCACTTCGAGCATGTTGCGGATGCGCGTGAGCACTTCGAGCGCGTCGAAGGGCTTGCTGATGAAGTCGCGCGCGCCCGCCTCCAGCGCGGCCAGCTTGGCGTCCGGATCGGCGGCGATCACCAGCACGGGCAGGTAGCCTTCCAGTTCCAGCGGGCGCAGCGCGTCCATCACGGCATAGCCGCTCATGCCCGGCATCACCAGGTCGAGAATGATCAAGTCATACTGGTGGCGCTGGTGCAGACTGGCCACGGCGCGCGCATCAAGCGTGCTCGACAGTGCCGTGTAGCCGCCGCTTTGCAGCAGGTGCTCGAGCAGGCGCAGGTTGACTTCCTGGTCATCGACGATGAGGATTTTCGCGCCATAGATATCGGCCTGGCTGATCATGGCGCCCCCGTTCCCTTCTGCTGGCGCTGCTGCGCCACATAGGCCAGGGTGCTGTTGATGGCCTCGGTGAATTCCTCGAGGTTGATCGGCTTGGTCAGGTAGCGGTAGAAGCCCAGCGCCATATTGCGTTCGACGTCGCCCGGCATGGCGTTGGCCGTCAGCGCGATGACGGGGATGTGCGCCGTGCGCGGGTCGGCCCGCAGCAGTTTCAGCGCTTCCGTGCCGCTCACGTTGGGCAGGTTGATATCCATCAAGATCAGTTGCGGCAAATGCGTGCGCGCCATTTCCACGCCCTGCCGTCCATCGGGCGCCGTCAGCAGCCGCAATTGCGGGCAATAGCGGACGATTTCCTCGACCAGGGTCAGGTTGGCCGGATTGTCTTCCACGTACAGCAGGGTGACGGGAGCGCTGTTGTCGAGCAGCGCGCCGGCCAGGTCCGGCAGCGGCAAGCCGGCCGGCGCGGGGCTGGGCAAGCTCTCGACGGCGCGCAGCTCGATCCAGAAGGTGCTGCCGACACCGGGTTCGCTGCTCACGCCGATGCTGCCGTCCATCAATTCCACAAGGCGCTTGGTGACCACCAGGCCGATGCCGCTGCCCTCTTCCGTGCCGCCTTCCTGGCCCAGGCGGTTGAACGGCTGGAACAGCAGCGCCACTTGCTCGCTGTCGAGTCCCACGCCCGTGTCGCGCACGCTGATGCGCGCCAGCCCGCCCGGCTGCGGCGTGCACTCGATGCGCACTGCGCCCTGCGCGCGGTTGTACTTGAGCGCGTTCGACAGCAGGTTCAATAAGATCTGCTTCAAACGCGTGCGGTCAGCCAGCACGTTCAGCGGGCAGGCGTCGGGAAAGGTCATGCCGATGCCGCGCTGGCTGGCCAGCGGCGCGATCATGTCGCGGCATTCCTGCAAGATGGCGTGCAGGGCCACCGGTTCCAGCGACAGGCTGACCGTGCCCGATTCGACCTTCGCCAGGTCGAGGATTTCATTGATCAATGTCAACAGATGCCGGCCCGACTTCAGGATATGGCCGGCAAATTCCTTCTTTTGCGCCAGGGTCGACGGCAGGCGGTCGGAGCTGAGGATTTGCGCGAAGCCGAGGATGGCATTCAGGGGGGTGCGCAATTCATGGCTCATCGACGACAAAAAGGCCGACTTCGCATAGTTGGCGCTGCGCGCCTCCTCCATCGCCATGGCCAGCTCGCCATTCGTCATTTCCAGCTGCACCGTGCGCTCGTGCACGCGCACTTCCAGTTCCTGGTTCAGGCGCATGACTTCCTGCTGCGCCTGGGCGCGCTGCTCGCCCTCGCGCGCCAGCTCGCCGTTCGAGCGCTCCAGCGCGCGCGTGCGGTGCTCGATCTCGGCCAGCATCTTGTTGAAGGAATCGACCAGCTGCGCCACCTCGTCGGCGCTGAGCTTGCGCGCGCGGCGCGAATAGTCGCCCGTCTCGATCACTTCGCGCGCCACGTCGGCGATATCGAGGATGGGCTGCGTGATCACGTGGTCGAGGCGGCGCAGCAGCAGCAAGGCCACCAGCAGCGCCAGCACCGTCACGCTCAGGGCGATGGCCAGGTAATCGACCGTGCGGCCCGCCAATTCATAATCGGCGCGCAGGTAGACCGTGCCCAGCAATTCGCCATTGTCGACGATGGGCTTGAACAATTCCACCGACTTGCCCTGGATGCTGACGCCCTCGCCGCCGACATGGGCCGGCAGCGGCCCCGTTTTCTGGTTCGCGCGGTAGCTGGCAAACAGGCTGCCGTCGGCCTTGTACAGGGCGCCGGCCGTCACGCGCGGGCGGATGCGCATCAAATTGAGGTTTTCCAGCGCCAGCCGTTCATCGTCGAAGGCCAGCGCGGCCGAACTCATGTGTCCCAGCAGCTGGGCCTGGGTACTGATATCGGCCACCAGGTTGCGGTGATAGGCGCGCAAGTCGTAGACGACGATGGTGCCCAGCGAGATGACGAGCGCCACCAGGGTGGTCAGCAAGACCACCGACATCAGCTTGTGGCGTATGGAGCGCAGCCGTATCATGGTCAGGCGCCCCCCGTCTGCACGCGGTAGGCCGCCAGCAGCATGCGCGCGCTGATGCGGATATGCGCCTGCGCCACGGGCTTCAGGGCCACGTCGAAGCGCACCTTGTCGTCGGCCATCACAAAATTGATCATGCTGCCCATCGCATAGACCTCATCCGAATCGGACACCGTCAGCAGCGCCAGGCCGCGACTGGCCGCCAGCATTTCCTGCAGCACCGCCTTCTCCAGCGCTCCCAGGTACAGCACGTGCAGCCCGGCCAGCGCTTCGCCGCGGCGCACTTTTTTCACCTGCACGGTGCGCCCGTTGACGCTATGTCCGGCCACGCTCTGTTCCAGCTGCTCGGCCAGCCCGTCGGCGCCGGCCACGCCGATCACCAGCGGCGCATCGGGCCGCGCGAAGCTGCCTTCCGGCCACTCGACAAAGCCGGCAAACTTGTACAGGTAGGCGGCCTTCACCTGGCGCTCCAGCTCGCCCGGCACCTGGGCCCGCACGCCGGCGCACAACACGCCCAGCAACAGCAATAGCCAGCCCCAGCGGATGGTGCTGCGGCGAGCGCCACGCAAGGGGCTACGCAGGGGGCCAGCATGCTGCCGCCAGGTCCAGTTCAGAAGTGCCATGACAACCGAGTAAAGATAATGCATTCGAAGGCGCGGCGCCAGGCCGCGTCCCAGTGGGGCGATGCGAACCGATGTGGTACAGCAGCAGACTGCCTGCCGGCCCGTATTGGTAGCAAATGTATAAAAGAGTGTACGCATTTTCGCTGGTAGCGGGGAAAGTTTCTTCTACCGCGCGCCATGCTACAGTCATGCCATGACGCTGGCCGCGCAAAACGGCGGCCAGCGCAGCGCCCCTCTTCATGCATGCAGGAAACACTCATGGACAACGATCTCATCTCTCTCTCCACCGCGGTAGGCCAGGCCCTGCATGCCAGGCGCTGGCTGCTGGCCACGGCCGAATCGTGCACGGGCGGCGGCGTGGCGCAAGCCGTCACCGACATCGGGGGCTCGAGCGCCTGGTTCGAGCGCGGCTTCGTCACCTATTCGAACGCGGCCAAGATCGGCATGCTGGGCGTGCCGGCCGCCCTGATCGCCGAGCACGGCGCCGTCAGCGTAGCCGTGGCCGCCGCCATGGCGCAAGGCAGCCTGGCCCACAGCCCGGCCCAGGTGGCCGTGTCGACCACCGGCATCGCCGGCCCCACGGGCGGCGTGCCCGGCAAGCCCGTGGGCACCGTCTGTTTCGGCTGGGCGCGGGATGGCCGCGTGCATACCGAGCGCCTGGTCTTCGCGGGCGACCGCCAGGCCGTGCGCGAGCAGGCCGTCATCCATGCCCTGCAAGGACTGCTGCGCTTCCTCGCTTGACCTTCTGGCGTATGGATCGGCTTCAATCCGTGCCGGCGATGCAGGCGCGGTCGCGGCCCGCCTGTTTCGCCGCGTACAGGGCGCTGTCGGCGCGCATCAGCAATTCGTGGCGGCCCGCGCCATGGCGCGGATACTCGGCGATGCCGGCCGAAAAGGTGCAGCCCGTCAAGCTGTGCGGCGCCTGGCGGATCAGCAGCTGGCGGTAGCGCGCGGCGATATCGTCGATCTTGTGCGCCGCGATCGCGCTGTCGGCTTCGCGCAACAGCAGGCAGAATTCCTCGCCGCCATAGCGGCACAGCATGTCGCTGCCGCGCAGCTGGCTCTCCACCAGGCGCGCGAACTGGATCAGCACCTCGTCGCCAAAGTTGTGCCCGTACGTATCGTTAACGCGCTTGAAAAAGTCCAGGTCGATGATGGCGATGGCCACGGGCGCGTCCGCATCGGCTTCGTGCAGGATGGCATTCAGGCAGGTTTCGAAATGGCGGCGGTTGTACAGGCCCGTCAGGTGGTCGCGCATGGCCTGCTCCTTCAGGCTGTCCTGCAGCGAGTTGACATGCATGATCTGGTGCGCCAGCTCGCGGTTCAGGTGCTCGAGCTTGACGTTTTCCGTCTCGCGCGCGGCCTGCAGCTCGAGCGCCTTGTCGCGCTCGGCCTTCAGGTTGCGCATTTCCTTTTCCAGGTTGCGCATCAGGATGCGCGAGGCGCGCGCCGATTTGCTGCTGGCCTCGAAGGCGGCCTGGTATTGCTGCAGGAAACCATATGCGGCTTGCCATTCGCCCAGCTGGGCATTGATATCGGACAAACCGCGCAAGATCTGTTGCTGGTGAAACGGATTGCGCGTCCAGCTCAGCAGGCTGTGCGCCTGCGTCAGCGACGCCAGCGCCTGCGCCGTCTGGCCCGCATGCAGGTCGAGCTTGCCGCGCACGAGCCAGGCGTGCATCTGCTCTTCCAGGTCCTGCCCCCGCCGCGCATATTCTTCCGCCCGCAGCAGCAGTTGCAGCGCGCTGGCCGGCTGCTGCAGCAGGATGGCGGCATGGGCGGCGATGCAGAACAGGAAGGCGCGGATGGCCAGGTCCTCTTCCGGCCACTCATAAAACGGTTCGACCAGCGCCAGCGCCTCGGCCGGCTTGCCCGTGGCCAGCAAACACATGGCCAGGTTGGCCGAGACGATGGTTTGCTGGTACTTGAGCTTTTGCGTGCCGATGATGTCGAGCGCCTCGACCAGCAGGGGGATGGCGTCTTCGTCGTTGCCCAGGTCGTGCTGCGACGAGGCCAGGTTCGACAGGCTGTTGACGCGGTGCGCGGGGCTGCCGAAGCGCTCGGCGATGTCGAGCGCCAGCAGGAAGTTGCGCGGCCCGTCCTGCGTGTCGCCACGGTTCAGGGCATCGACGCCGAGGCGCGCGTACAGCATGAATTTATGCAGCGAATCGGGAATCTGCGCCGCCTGGCCGCGCGCCCGCAGGAAATGCTGCTCGGCATCGGCAAAGTCGCCGCGCCGGCTCGCATACGCACCCCGCAGGGCGGCCACTTCCATGCCCCCTTCCAGGTCGCACGTCTGCTGGAAATACTCGCACAGGCGCTCGCACGACGGTTCGGCCTCGCCCGCGTAATACGCTAGCCAGCAGTGATTCAGTTCCGCGTAGGCGCTGCCGCGCGCATACTGCTGGCGCTGCGCCGCCGCCAGCGCCATGTGCGCCAGCCGCCGCGCCTGGCGCCGGTTGCCGACAAGGCAGGACAGGGCCTGCTGATTGAGGCGGTCAATGTCGGCTTTATCGAGACTGGATATCGGCACTGCATCCTCGTACACACGCTGGGGTGAATTTTTCACGCAAAACTTGCTCTGCATCAATGGTATCCTGATTAACATCATAACCAGATTCGCTCTTCCCCATGGCATATTTGCAAAGGATTGTGGTAAAAATGCCAGTTGCAGTCTGGCCGGGAGCAATCGCCGCTGTCACGGATCTTTGGTAGTCACTGACGCAACAACTTGGAGTAGTCGCAATGCAAAACACGGTACATTTCATCCTGCAGGGCAAGGGTGGCATCGGCAAGACCCTGGTCTCGACCCTGCTGGCGCAATGGATAGGCGGCAAGGACGGCACGCCCCTGCGCTGCTATGACACCGACCAGGAAAACGCCACCTTTTCGCGCTACAAGGCGATGAACGTCAAGCACGTGCCCGTGATGACGGACGCGCGCAATATCGATCCGAAGCGCTTCGACGCGCTGATGATCGATATCCTGGAAGAGGATGGCAACTGCGTGGTCGACAATGGCGCCAACACCTTTTCGCCGCTGATGGGTTATCTGCTGGAAAACGATTGCTTCTCGCTGCTGGAAGAGTCGGGCCGCAAGGTATACATCCACACCATCGTCGGCGGCGGCGACACCCTGCACGACACGGCGACGGGCTTTGTCGCCACGGCGCAATCGACGAAGGTGCCGCTGGTGCTGTGGCAAAACGAACACTTCGGCCTGCTGCAATCGGCATCGGGCAAGCAGTTTGTCGAATCGCAGTCGTACGCCGACAACCGCGCGCGCGTCAAAGGCAGCATCACCTTGAGCCAGCGCAATCCCGACACCTTCGGCGCCGACGTCAAGAAGATGAACACGGCGCGCCTGACGATGCAGGAAGTGCTGCAGAACGACAAGTTCAACATCATGGAAAAGCAGCGCATCAAGGTCGTCTACCGCGACATTTTCGAACAACTCGACAAGGTGCAATGGTAGTGGACCAGCATAAACTGCGCACGCACGTATTCGACAAGACGGGCATCAGGATCGACGTCGACGACCCGATATTCGCCCTCGTGGCGCTGAACGAAGCGGTGCTGGCGGACACCGTCGAACGCCAGCTGGCCCTGCTGGACGCGGCCACGCAGGCGCTGGCGGCGCAGGCGCGCGCCACGGGCGGCTTGCCGGCAGAACCGGCGGCGGCCCTGTCCCGGCCTGTGCCGGAAGTGCCAGCGCCGGCCGGGCCGGCCGGCTTCACGCCGCGCGAATGGCGCCTGCTCGCCGCCGCCGCCATCGTCTCCGTCACCTGCGCCCTGCTGGTGCTGGGCGGGGCGGCGCTGCTGTTTAAATAAATGTATCATCGGCAACACCTGCGGCAGCCACGGCGCCAGCCGCCAGGCTATCGCAGCATCCTTCCCACCCTCTTCTGGAAGCACGCATGAAACCGATCAAACTGCTGGCCATTCCCGCCCTGATGCTGTCGCTGTACGGCGCTCCCCTGGGCCTCGCCCACGCCGCCGATGCGGCCGCCACTACGGGCGCGACGGCCGTGCCGCATATCGCCTACGAAAAATACACCTTGCCGAACGGCCTAGACGTGATTCTCGTGGAAGACCATAAATTGCCCGTCACGGCCGTCAATATCTGGTACCACGTGGGTCCGGCGAATGAAGCGCCGGGCTTGACGGGCTTTGCGCACTTGTTCGAACACATGATGTTTGCCGCCACCAAGCACGTGCCGCGCGGCATGGCCGACCAGTTGCTGGAAGGGGCGGGCGCCACCGATTCGAACGGCAGCACGGATTTCGACCGCACCAATTATTTCGACACGGTGCCGTCGAACCAGCTGGAACTGGCCCTGTGGGCCCATTCCGACCGCATGGGCTACCTGCTGGACGTGCTCGACCAGACGGCCCTGACGAACCAGCAGGACGTGGTGCGCAACGAACGCCGCCAGAGCGTGGAAAACGCGCCGTACGGCATCGTGCAGGAAGCGCTGTACCACCAGCTGTTTCCCAAGAACCACCCGTATTACGCCAGCGTCATCGGCTCGCACGCGGATATCCAGAACGCCAAGCTGGCCGACATCAAGGAATTCTTCACCAACTACTATGGCCCCAACAACGCCAGCCTGGTGATCGTGGGCGATATCGACAAGGCGAAGACCAAGGAACTGGTCAACAAGTACTTCGGCAGTTTCAAGAGCGGCCCGGCCGTGCCGAAACCCGCTGTCGTGACGCCGCCCATCACGCAGGAGCGCCGCCTGGTGGTGCAGGACCGGGTCGAGCTGCCGCGCGTCTTCATGGCCTGGCTGACGCCGTCCGCCTACGCCAAGGATGACGCGGAACTGACGATGGCCGCGCAAATCCTCGCCGGCGGCAAGTCCAGCCGCCTGTACAAATCGCTCGTGTACGACAAGCAGATCGCGCAGGACGTGGGCGCCAGCCAGAGTTCGAACACCCTCACCTCGATCTTCAGCGTGGACGTGACGGCGCGCCCCGGCCACCAGCCCGAGGAAATCGAGCAGGCGCTGAATGCCGAACTGGAACAATTGCGCGCCAGCGGTCCCACCGAGAAGGAACTGGAGCGGGCCCGCAACGGCATCGAGACGGGCATGCTGAGCCAGGTGGAAAAGGTCGGCGGCAATGCCAACCTGATGAACCAGTACAACCAGTACCTGGGCGACCCCGGCTACCTGGGCAAGGATATCGAACGCTACCGCAAGGTGACGGTGGCCGACGTGCAACGCGCCGTCGACACCTACCTGAAGAACCAGGCCCGCGTGGTCGTGTATGGCGTGCCGGGCACGCCGGACCTGGGCGCGGAAGTGCCGACGCCGGCGCCGGGCAAGGTCAAGCCTGCGCCAGGCACGGCCATCAATGCGGACGAGCCGTGGCGCAACAAGGTGCCGGCTGCCGGCCCCGCGCCCAAGATTGTGCTGCCGCAAGCCAAGTCCTTCACCCTGGCAAACGGCCTGACCGTGATCCACAACTACAATCCGGCCGTGCCGCTGGTATCGAGCCAGCTGGTGGTGAAAAGCGGTTCGGGCGCCAATCCGCTGGCGCAGCCGGGCTTGTCGAGCTTTACGGCGCAAATGCTGCAGGAAGGCACGGCCACGCGCAGCGCGCCGCAAATCGCCGATGACGTGGCGCAGCTGGGCGCCTTCCTCGGTACCGGTTCCGGCGCCGACGCCTCGTTCGCCCAGCTGACTTCCCTGAAAGCCACGTTCCCGCAAGCGCTCGACGTGCTGGCCGACGTGGTGCAGCACCCGCAATTCCCGCAGGCGGAAGTGGAACGCCAGCGCGCCAGCCGCATCGGCGAACTGGCGCAGCAGCGCGAAAACGCGGGCGCCGTCGCGGCCCGCGTGGAGGCGGCGGCCCTGTACGGCCCGAAACATCCATACGGCTACATCCAGCTGGGCACGGAAGCGGCGCTGAAGGCGGCCAGCCGCGCCGACCTGCAAGGCTACTGGCAGCAGCATTACCTGCCCAACAATGCGGCCCTGATCGTCTCGGGCGACATCGGCGAAGCGGAATTGAAGGCGCTGGCCGAAGCCAAGTTCGGCAGCTGGAAGGCGGGCACGGTGGCGCCGTCCGTGGCGGCGGCGCCGCAAACGGCGAAGGCCAGGCTGATCCTCGTCGACAAGCCGGGCGCGCCGCAAACGGCCGTGCGCCTGTCGACCATCGCCGTGGCCCGCGCGACGCCCGATTATGCGCCGCTGCAAGTGATGAACGCGGCGCTGGGCGGCTTGTTTACGAGCCGGCTAAGCAATAACCTGCGCGAAGAGAAAGGCTATACGTATGGCGTGCGTTCGCAATTCCAGTACCGCCGCCAGCCGGGACCGTTCTCGATCGCCGCCGGCGTGCGCACCGACGTGACGGGTCCGGCCGTGTCGGAAACCTTCAAGGAAATCCGCGCCATGATCGCCAGGCCGCTGACGGCCAAGGAATTGTCGAATGCGCGCAATTCGCAGGTGCTGTCGCTGCCGGGCCAGTTCGAGACGAATGCCAGCATCAGCGCCAGCATGGCCAACACCTACATCTACGACCTGGGCATCGACTATTACGCGACCTTGCCGCAGCGCTTTGCCAGCGTGACGGACAAGCAGGTGCAGCAGGTGGCGCAGAAATACCTGCAGCCGGAAAAGCTGATCGTCATCGGCGTGGGCGACAAGGCGAAGATCGCGCCGCAATTGTCCAGGCTGAAACTGGCGCCCGTGGAAGTGCGCGACGCGGAGGGCAACGTCAAGTAAGCGGGCTTAGCGGCGCCGGAACAGGACAGCCTTGTCCACCAGCGCCGCCAGCGCCACGCCCGCCGTGTAGGCGACCAGGTCGACCCAGCCGAAGTGGGAACCGAGCACCAGGTGCCCCAGCGGATGGGCGCGGATGTCGCTGATCCACGGCGCCTGGTACAGCTGGCCGCATTCGACGGCAAAGCAGATCAGCAGCGATACCAGCGCCAGCTGCCACGTGCGCATCCGCGTGGCGAAGGCGCCCAGCGCGAAGACCACCATCATGGCCCACAAGGCGTCGCCCGGGTACTTGCCCAGGGCCTCAGGAACGAATTGGGGAAAGGCGCGCGAGGCCAGGCCCAGCGCGATGACAGCCACGGTTGCGCCCACCTGCAGCAGGCGGCGGCGTTCAGGTTTTACCAGGAACATATTTCCATTCAAAGACACAATACGGGCCGAACCATTGCGGCCCCGTTGTGTCCGGTATTGTACTGCGCCTGCCCTGCCCGCCTGGCGTCTATTTCGTCAGGGCAAGTTCAGCCTGGTCACGCTCCATCCAGCCGCACCTGCTCCGCCAGGAAATCGAGCAAGGCGCGCACGCGCAGCGGCAGGTGGCCGCCCTGTCCCACATACACGGCATGCACTTCCTCGCTGTCGCCCGGATTGAACTCTTCCAGCACGGCCTGCAAACGGCCGGCCGCGATATCGTCGCGCACCTGGAAGGCGGCCAGGCGCGCCAGCCCCAGTCCCGCCAGCGCCAGTTGCCGCAAGGCTTCGCCATCGCTGGCCTGCGCATTGCCGGTGGCGGGCACGACGATGTCGCCGCCGGCCTGGCGCAGCGGCCAGCCGGACTTCGCCCGCGCATAGTTGGCGTCCAGCAAGTTGTGCGCCGCCAGGTCGGCCGGTGCCCGCGGCGTGCCGCGCCGCGCCAGGTACGCTGGTGCCGCCACGATCCGCATGCGCGTCTGGCCCAGCTTGCGCGCCATCAAGTTCGAGCTTTTCAGGGGGCCGGCCCGCACGGCCACATCCGTGCGCTGTTCGAGGATATCGACGACGGCATCGGTGAGCACGATGTCGAGCGTCAGCTGCGGATAGCGTTCGAGGAACAAAGGCGCCAGCGGCAGCAGGAAATGCTGGCCGAACGGCACATTCGCGTTGACGCGCACCTTGCCGCGCGGCGTGCTCTGGATGCCGGCGCAGCGCTCGGCCTCGTCGAGGGCCGCCAGCACGCGCGCGCCCCGCTCATACAGGCCGCAGCCTTCGGCCGTCAGCTGCAGCTGGCGCGTGGAACGGTTCAGCAGGCGCGCGCCGAGGCGCTGCTCCAGCCGCGACACCAGCTTGCTGACGGCCGACGGCGTCATGCCGCAGGCGCGCGCGGCGGCCGAAAAGCCGCCCAGTTCGATCACCCGCACAAATACTTCCAGCTCGCCGGAGCGATTGACGTCGCTTCTGCCCATTGTGAATTCAGCTCATAAATGTTCTTCGTTAACACAGTCTAGTGCATAAATGGCGGGAGCGGCATCATGGCGCATCCCATTGATGGAGCACGACACCATGAAACCATTGCATGCCCTCCCCGCCACCGCCCTGCTGGCCCTGGCCCTGAACACCGTCGCCGCCCACGCGGCCGACGCCCACGCCGGTCCCCGTCCCGACGCCGGCTGGCTGGCCAGCTGGACGGCCAGTCCGCAAGCCGTGTGGGGACAGGACTTCCTCTTCCCCAGCAACGTGCCCGCCGTGCTGCACGGCCATACCGTGCGCCAGGTGGCGCGCGTGAGCGTGGGCGGCCGGCGCGTGCGCCTCGTGCTGTCGAATGCGTATGGCAAGGCGCCGCTGCGCATCGGCGCGGCCACGCTGGCGCTGGCAGCCAGCGGCCCGGCCATCCGCCCGGACAGCCTGCGCACGCTCACCTTTGCCGGCCGGTCTGCAGCCACCATCGCGCCCGGTGCCCCCCTCGTCAGCGATCCCGTCGATCTGGCCGTGCCGGACCTGGCGCGGCTGACGGTGAGCATCCACCTGCCGCAGGCCAGCCCCGTGTCGACCTTTCACTGGGATGGCCGCGAGACGGCGTGGCTCGCGCCGCATGACCAGACGCGCGCGGCCCACATCGACATCGCCCAGGCCGGCGTGCAAAGCACGACGGCGCGCCTGCTGCTCAGTGCCATCGAGGTGGAAGCGGCCCCAGGCGCGCAAGCCGTGGCCATCCTCGGCGATTCGATCACCGATGGCGCCAGCGCCAGCCTGGGCGGCGATGCGCGCTGGCCCGACGTGCTGGCCGAACGCCTGGCGCCGCAGGGCGTGGCCGTGCTCAATGCGGGTATTTCCGGTGGGAGATTGTTGTCCGACGGCATGGGCGAGAATGCGCTGGCCCGAGTCGAGCGCGACGTGCTGGCGCAGCCGGGCGTGCGCACGGTCATCGTCCTGATCGGCATCAATGACATCAGCTGGCCCGGCACGGCGTTCGCGCGGCAGGAACGGCGTCCCACGCTGGAAGCATTAACGGCCGGCTATGCCCAGCTGCTGGCGCAGGCGCGCAGCCGCGGCGTGCGTGTGATCGGCGCCACCCTGACACCGTTCGAGGGCGCCCTGCCCGGCACGCCGCTGAGCGATTATTACCAGCCGGAAAAAGACGCGCTGCGCCAGCAACTGAACGCCTGGATACGCGACAGCGGCAGTTTCGATGCCGTACTGGACTTCGATGCCTGGCTGCGCGATCCGGCCCACCCGCAGCGCCTGCTGCCCGCCTACGACTCGGGCGACCACCTGCACCCGGGCGACGCGGGCAACCGGGCGCTGGCGGAAGGAATAGCCCTGCCGCTGCTGTTTAAAGATCAGTCGCCCAATCCCGCGTACAGGGCCGTGCTCAGGTAGCGCTCGCCGAACGAGGGGATGATGGTGACGATGGTCTTGCCCGCATTTTCCGGACGGCGCGCCACTTGCAGCGCGGCCCACAGGGCGGCGCCCGACGAGATACCGACCAGCAAGCCTTCGTCGCTGGCGGCCAGGCGCGCCGTGGCGAACGCATCGTCGTTTTTCACGCAAATGATTTCATCGTAGATGGCCGTGTTCAGGATCTGCGGCACGAAACCGGCGCCGATGCCCTGGATCGGGTGCGGGCCTTTCGTGCCTTTCGACAGCATCGGCGACGCTTCCGGTTCCACGGCGATCACGTGCAGGCCAGGCTTGCGCTCCTTCAGCACTTCGCCGATGCCGGTGATGGTGCCGCCCGTGCCCACGCCGGCCACGACGATGTCCACCTGGCCATCCGTGTCGCGCCAGATTTCCTCGGCCGTCGTGGCGCGGTGAATGGCGGGATTGGCCGGATTATTGAATTGTTGCAACATCAGATAGCGGGGGTCGGCCGCCACCAGCTCTTCGGCCTTGCGGATGGCGCCCAGCATGCCTTCGCTGCCGGGCGTGAGCACCAGCTCGGCGCCGTAGGCGCGCAGCAGGATGCGCCGCTCGCGGCTCATGGTGTCGGGCATGACGAGGGTGCAGCGGTAGCCGCGCGCGGCGCAGACCATGGCCAGCGCGATGCCCGTGTTGCCGCTGGTGGGCTCGACGATGACGGTATCGGCATGGATCTTGCCCGCTGCTTCCGCCGCCACGATCATGGACAGGCCGATGCGGTCCTTGACGCTGTGGGCGGGATTGTAGAATTCGAGTTTGGCCAGGATGCTGGCATGGCAGCCGGCGGCGATGCGGTTGATGCGCACCAGGGGGGTGTTGCCGATCAGTTCAGTGACGTCGTTGGCGATGTTCATGGAAGGAATCTCCGCTATTTCAAGAAACCCCAGTCTACCGCTTTTGGCGGCGGCGCGAGCATGCGCCGCCACCAAAGTGAACAATTACTTAACGTCCAGCAGTTCCACGTCGAAGATCAGTGCCGAGTTCGGCGGGATCTCGCCATTGCCGGCGCCGCGCGGGCCATAGGCCAGTTCGCCAGGAATGACCAGGGTGCGCTTGCCGCCCACTTTCATGCCGGCCACGCCCTGGTCCCAGCCCTTGATGACCATGCCCTTGCCCAGCGGGAAGTCAAACGGGCCACGGCCCACGGAGCTGTCGAATTTCTTGCCGCGCGAATCTTTCGCCAGCGGACGGTACAGCCAGCCCGTGTAGTGCACGGATACGGTATTGCCGGCAATCGCTTCCTTGCCCGTGCCGACTTTGTTGTCGATGATGATCAGCTTGTCGGCGGCAGGGCCGGGGCTCAGCGATACGGCGGAGGCGGGAACAGGTGCTGGCGCCTGTGCCTGCGCCAGCGACGCGGCGACGGAGCAGATCAGGGCAAACAAAACGGAGCTACGCGTCATGATGTATTCTTTCATTGAGTTTCGGTGAGATCCCTGCACCAGCTGCGGACAGGGAACGCCAATGATAGCAAACCGCCGCAACGATATGAAAAACTTGTCGCCCGATTCACAGTTTCCCCGCCTGTTTTACGCGCTGTGGCCCGATGCCGCCACGCGCGCGGCGCTGGCCGCCTGGCAGGCGCCGCTGGGGGGCAAGCCCGTGCGTGCCGACAAATTGCACCTGACCCTGGCCTTTCTGGGACAGCGCCCCGCCGGCGAGCTGCCGGCCCTGCAAACCATCCTGGCGCAATTGCCGGCGCGTCCCATGCCGCTGGGATTCGATCACGTCAGCCACTTTCCCCGCCTGGCCCTCGCCTGGGCCGCCCTGGCGCAGCCGTCGCCTGCCTTGCTGGCCCTGCGCGCGGCCTGCATGCACAGCCTGGCGGAACAGGGACTGGCGCCCCGCTTCGAGCACGACCGCTTTACGCCGCACGTGACCCTGGCGCGCCAGGCGCCGCCGCCGGCCGCATACGCGCTGGCGCCCATCGCCTGGCAGGCAAGCGAAGTGGTGCTGGTGGAATCGCTGAAAAGCAGCGGCGACTACCGCATCGTGGGACGCCGGGAATTAAGTTAAGCGGCCTCTGGCACGGCGGCCAGTGTGTCCTGGCGCAAGGTTTTCAGCGCATGGGCGGCCGCCACCATGCCGAAGCTGGCCGTCACCACCACGCTGGAACCGAAGCCGGCGCAGTTCAGGCCCGTCACGCCGGCGGCCGTGCCGTCGATGGCGCACGCTTCCGCACTTTCGGGCGTCGTCAACGGTTCCATGGAAAACACGGCGTCGACATTGAACTTGTTTTTCACGCCACGGGGGAAACCATATTCGGTGCGCAACAGCTTGCGCACGCGCTTGAGCAGCGGCTCCTGTTCCGTTTTCGACAGGTCGCGCACGGCGATCAGGGTCGGGTCCGTCTGACCGCCGGCGCTGCCGATGGTCAGCATGGGAATGTTGCGCGCGCGGCAATACGCGATCACCGCCGCCTTCGCCTTGGCATTGTCGATGGCGTCGATCAGGTAATCGAAGTCGCGCCCGCCCAGCAATTGCTCGAGGTTATCGGGCGCAATGAAATCCTCGATCTGCGTGACCTGGCAACACGGGTTGATCAACTCGATGCGCTCGGCCAGGGCCGTGATCTTGGCCTTGCCGATGGTGTCGCTCATGGCCTGGATCTGGCGGTTGATGTTCGATTCGGCAACATTGTCGAGGTCGATCAGGGTCAGGCGGCCGATGGCGCTGCGCGCCAGCGCTTCGACGATCCAGGAACCGACGCCGCCCACGCCGATCACACACACATGGGCGGCGCGAAAGCGCGCCAGTGCGGGGGCGCCATACAGGCGGGCGATGCCGCCGAAACGGCGCTCGAAATCGATCTCGGTCAAGTCCATGGAAATTAGTTCATTGGTGGAGGTATGCATGCCGCCATTTTAACGGACACTGCGCTGGCGGATATTCTAAAATAGCCGAATTGACACAGCGACAAGGCCCGATTGTCGCCGCGCCCCCACACCGCCACCACGAGAACTCGCCATGACCTCTCCCCTGTTCGACTCCGTTCCCGGCTTTGACCAGCCCATCGCCGTACTCAAGCATTGCCACGACAAGATCCGCAAGCAACTGAGCACCCTGCAAAACCTGCCGGGCCACCTGGCTCAGCATGGCAATACGGCGGAGGCGCAGCAGGCGGCCAGGGCCGTGTTGCAATACTTCAATAAAGCCGCCCATCTGCACCATGACGATGAAGAGCAAGACCTGATGCCGATGCTGCAAGCGACCGCCACGGGCGACGACGCCGCGCTGCTGGCCACCCTGGTGCCGGACATCCTGGCCGACCACCAGCGCATGGACCAGGCCTGGCTGACCTTGCGCCCGGCGCTCGACGCCATCGCGGCCGGCACGGGCACGCAGCTGTCCGCCGCCGGCGTGCACGATTACGCGGCCGCCTACCAGGCGCACATGAGCAAGGAAGAGGGCCAGCTGGCGCCCATGGCCAAGCGCCTGTTCAGCGCGCAGCAGATGGAACAGCTGGGCACGGCCATGCAGCGCCGCCGCGGCATCGCGCCCGACGCCCCCGCAGCAGCAGCGGCGCCGGCACGGCCCGGGCCAAGCCCCGCCCTGACCGCCATGCGCACCGATTATGTCCAGTCCAGCCTGAGCGAGACGGACGTGCTGGCCGACCCCATCGCGCAATTCCGGAAATGGTTTGACGAAGCCGTCCAGGCCCAGGTGATCGAGCCGAACGCCATGGACTTGGCCACCGTCAATGCTGACGGCAAGCCCAGTTCGCGCATCGTGCTGATCAAGCAGTTCGACGAGCGCGGCTTTACCTGGTACACGAATTACGCCAGCGACAAGGGCCAGCAGCTCGAGCACAACCCGCATGCGGCCCTGCTGTTCTTCTGGCGCGAGCTGGAGCGCCAGGTGCGCATCGAAGGCACGGTGGTGAAAACCTCGGCCGCCGAAAGCGACGAGTATTTCAATGTGCGCCCACTGCAAAGCCGCTTGTCGGCCATCGCCTCGCAACAGAGCGCACCGATCGCCGACCGCGCCGCGCTGGAAGCGAATTACGCAGCCGTGGCCGCCGCCATCGGCGAGGCGCCGCCGCCACGTCCGGCCCACTGGGGCGGCTACCGCTTGCAGCCGGAACGCATCGAGTTCTGGCAAGGCCGCCGCTCGCGCTTCCACGACCGCATCGTGTTTACGCGCGGCGCCGACGGGCAATGGAGCTTGCAACGATTACAACCCTGAGCGCGCCGCAAAGCAAGCTCGACAATATAGGTGTAGGCTATGAGGGATAGAGGTTAAATAACATTGTTGCTCAATTTGCGGCCGCCAGCGGCCGCTTCATTGGAGGCCATTTTGTTTGTACAAAACCAACTCAAGTCCTGGATTGCCGGTATCCGCAGCAAGACCGCCTTGCCCCTGCGCATAGAACTGTGGAACGGCCAGCATGTCGACCTGTCGAGCGAAGCGCCCAGAGTCACCATCCGCCTGCCGACAGCCGCCTCGGCCCGCTATCTGCTCAATCCATCGCTGGCCAACCTCGGTTCGGCCTATGTGGAAGGCAATATCGAGGTCAAGGGCACGGCCATGGACATGATCGCCATCTGCAACGCGCTGGCGCGCAACACGCTCAAGCCCGAAGGCAAGCTGGCCCGCATCGTGCGCAGCTTTACGCATGACAAGAGCAAGGATGCCGAGGCCATCCGCTATCACTACGATGTGTCGAATGCGTTCTACGAACAGTTTCTCGACCCCGCCCTCGTGTATTCCTGCGCCTACTTTGAAAACGGCGATGAAACCCTGGCCCAGGCGCAGGTGAAGAAGATCGACCATATCCTGAAGAAAATCCAGCTGCAGCCGGGCCAGACCCTGCTCGACATCGGCTGCGGCTGGGGAGCGCTGGTCATCCGTGCAGCACAGCAATACGGCGCCCGTTGCGTCGGCGTGACCCTGTCGGAAAACCAGTATGCGCTGGCGCGCGAGCGCGTGGCGGCGGCCGGCCTGGCGCACCTGGTCGAGATCCGCCTGCAGGACTACCGCGATGTGACGGGCCAGTTCGACCGCATCACCAGCGTGGGCATGTTCGAGCACGTGGGCCTGAAACACTTGCCCGACTATTTTTCCATCATCAACAAACTGCTGGCGCCCGACGGCATGGCGATGAACCACGGCATCACCTCGACCGACCCGGACAATGGCGAAACGCCGTACGGCGGCGGCGAATTCATCGAGAAATATGTGTTTCCGCACGGCGAACTGGCGCACATCGGCAATGTGCTCAAGACCATGCAGCAGGGGGGGCTGGAAGTGCTGGACGTGGAAAACCTGCGCCGCCACTATGCGCGCACCTGCGCCCTGTGGACGGAAAATTTCGAAGCCCACGCCGAGCAGATCCGTCCCCTGGCGGGCGAGCGGCGCTTCCGCATCTGGCACGTCTACCTGGCCGGCTGCGCATATGCCTTCGAGCAAGACCTGATCAGCCTGTACCAGATCGTCTGCGTGAAGGCGGGCCGGCGTTCCTCGACCCTGCCGTGGTCGCGCAATTACATGTATGAGGCGGCGCACCTGCCGGCGCCAGCCCCCGTGCTGGCGGGCTGAGCAGCCAGCCGGCTGCCCGGGCCGGCGTCCCGCGCACGCCTCACTTCAGGCGGTTCGCATACATGGCGCGAAATTTCGCCACCTTGGGCGCCACCACGAAAGCGCAATACCCCTGCAGGGGATGTTGCTCGAAGTAATTCTGGTGATAATCCTCGGCCGGGTAATACGCCTGTGCGGGCGCCAGTTCCGTGACGATGGGCGCATCCCACACGCCGGCCATCTCGGCGATCACCTTGCGCGCCACCTTTTCCTGCCCGGCCGACTGGTAATAGATGACGGAGCGATATTGCGTCCCGACATCATTGCCCTGGCGATTCAGGGTGGTGGGGTCGTGCAGCGTAAAGAATATTTCCAGCAAGTCATGGTAGCTGATGATGGCCGGATCGAATTCCAGCCGCACCACCTCCGCGTGTCCCGTCTGGCCCGTGCAAATCTGCTCGTACGTGGGCGCCGGCACGCTGCCGCCCGTGTAGCCGGACTCGACGCGCGTCACGCCGCGCGCTTCCAGGTACACGGCGGCCAGGCACCAAAAGCAGCCGCCGCCGAGTACCGCGACTTCCGTCTGTCCATCCATGATGCTCTCCCCCGTCGATGCGATCCCGGACCGGTGCCGGCCCTTGAAAGACAGGAAATACTTGTCTCTTCCACCACTGTAACGCAAAGCGCCATGGCTTGCAGCGCCGCTTGAAACGGCGCGTGGCCCACCGCACATAGGGGCATGCCGGCCAGGATTGCGCTGGCATGGCCGATTTTTGGCATAATGTCAGCAAATAGACAGGTTTCCCATGAACACACGCTCTCCCCGCGCGCCAGCGCAAGAATTCGATACGACCCATTTCCGCCAAGCACTTTCGCAGTTTGCGACGGGCGTGACGGTGATCACCACGCGCCTGGCCGATGGCAGCTTCCGTGGATTGACGGCCAGCTCCTTCAATTCCGTCTCGCTGTCGCCGCCGCTGGTGCTGTGGAGCCTCGGTTCCGTGGCGAACAGCATGCCCATCTTCAGCGGCAATTCGCATTACGTCATCAATGTGCTGGGCGCCGACCAGGCGGAACTGGCGCAGCGCTTCTCACGCCGCACGCCGAACCCGTTCGACGACGTCGAGTACGAACTGTCGCGCACGGGCCAGCCCATCCTGAAAGGGGCGTCGGCCTGGTTCGAGTGCCACAACCGCAGCCGCTATCCGGAAGGCGACCACGTCATTTTCGTGGGCGAAGTGGAACAATGCGCGTTTGCCGCGCAGGCGCCCTTGATCTTCCACAATGGAAAGTTCAATACGCCGCCAGCCTGAGCGGGACAAAAAAAATCCGCCGAAGCGGATTTTTTGCATTACAGGGTAAAGTTATACCCGATGCTGACGCTCACGGCGAGCGGGTCGAGCTTGATGTCCTGCGTCTGCCCCGTCGAGAATTTCGCCTTGGTTTTCAGGAAGGTCTTGACCACGGCCACGTCGGCAAACCAGCGCTCGTTGAGGGCCAGCGTGCTGCCGACCACTAGGCTGCCGGCCAGCTTGTTATCCATGCGGTAGGTGACTGGCTTGCCACCCGGATCCAGCAAGGCCGTCAGCTGTCCCGAACCTTTTTCCTTCTGGAAATAGGCATACGTCAGGCCCGCGCCCACGTAAGGGCGGATCATCGCATTGGGCTGGAAGAAACGGTACTGGACGAACGCCGTTGGCGGCAAGGCTTCCGCCGTCCCCAGCTTGCCCGTACCCTTGATGGCGCCGTCACCGACCAGTTCATGCTTGTATGGCACGCCGAGGATCATTTCAGCGGAAATATTGTCCGTGATCATGTAGGCAAACGTCAGGATGGGCTTGGTATCCGACTTGACGTCGGCCTTGGTGCCCGGCAAGGCTGGCGCCGACACGTCGCCACTGTCCACATGCGGCGTGATCTTGTTGAGGCCAACCTTGGCCATCCAGGTGCCTGCGCTTTGCGCCGAAGCGCCCGTCGCCACGACCATCGCGGCAGCGGCGGCCAGCACGCGTACAGCGGTATTCAAACGATTCTTCATCTTGTCTCCTGATTCATTATGTGCGGAGTGTTCCGCTATCGAGTCTTGTCGCTGCCGGCGCCGGCCCTGCCCCGAAGGCATGGCCGGCGCGGCCTTCCCTTACAGCCAACCGCGCACGACCATTTCCTTGGCCACGAAGCGGGCCAGCAACAGATTGTTGAACGGCGTAGGATGCACATCGTCGGCATACGCATAGTGGCTGACGTCACCCGATTTCAGGTTCGTGCCATTGCATACCAGCGAGCTGCCCAGTACGTTCTTCGCCGGCGTCAGGTCGCACGCCGTCTCGCTGACGTTGGTCAAGCCATACGGGCCGGGATTGACGCCCTGGTCATGGCTGACGGCAAACACGTCGACCAGCAAGACTTTCGCATTGCCATTCAAGCCCGTGCTCAGTTCGCTGTTATAGGCGCTGACCATGGCGTTGATGAGTGCCTTGGTATTGGCATCCTTGCTCAAGCCCGATGGCGTGCCGGCCACGTCCGGCAGATTGTTGACCACCACATAGTTGGCGCCCTTGGCGATGACCTGGTCCTTGACCAGCGCCACCAGCTCCTTGCCTGCCAGCGCCATGGAAGCAACCAGCGCCGGGCCTTGGGCCGCAGCGTAGTCGGCACCGGCCTTGGCGCCGGCGGCATTGCCCGTCACCGTCGCATCGGCTTGCGCCTTGGCGACCAGCGGGCCATAGACGGCTGGCGCAGCTACCGCTGTATTGCCGGCAATCACAGCAGCCTGCACGGCAGCGGCCACGATCGTTGTCGGCGTGGCGCCCGGCGCCGTGCTGGCGGTCTGGACGGCAGCACCGATCGACGCCGCCGCCGTGGCGGGGTTGGTGGCGCCGGCGGCCAGGGCCAGGGTCAGGTTGGTGGCGAATGCCTTGGCGCCCGCATCCGCGCCAGCCTTCGTGCCAGCCGCCGTCGCGCCGGCCTGCAGTGCACCGAGCTGGTACAGCACGTCATTGCCGCCAGCCATTACGAAGACGGCTTCCGTGCCGCTGAACTTGCCGCCGGAAACGGCCAGGTGATTGGCGATCTGCGTCACCACCGGCACCGTCAGCGCGCCCAGCGCGCTGCCCGTCAGCTTGTTGTTCGGGCCGACCGGATTGGTCACGCGCGAACCGCCCATGGCGTAGCCGAAGCAGCCCGCATGCTTGACGCGGGCGACAGCCAGGCCTTGCGCGGCATCGCCTTCCAGTCCCGTTTCGGCGGCGCATGGCGCGGCCAGGCCAAATTGGGCGGCCAGGTGCTCGGTCCAGTTCTTGCCCGTCAGTTCAGGATTGATCTTGGTATTGTCGCCATTGATGGTGAACTTGCCGCCACCGAGCTTGGCCACGGTGCCGACGGCGTACGACCCCACGTCGGACAGGCTGTCGCCGAATGACACCTGCGCCGTATATTTGACTTTCAAGGCTTGATCACCGCCACTGGCGCCACCGCAACCTGCCAGGACAGCCGCTGCCAGCACGGCCAGCGCGAATTTGGTTTGATGCATTTTGTCTCCTCGGTCTTTTTTCTGGTTTCTAAACGAACGGGCGTGCTATTCGCTACCCAACTAATATGCCATCGTTCCTCAGGCTTGTATAGAAAATATGTTTTAAAAATCAACGAAATAACAACAGCGCGACACCCGGCCGCAGTGGAACGGATGCCTGGATTATGGAGGATTTAAGATGTTTCGTGGCAAGCATCTCTATTGCGCTGCATCAAGAAAAAGCCCCTTGCGGGGCTTTTGTCAGGCTGATAGAAATTGCTGCAAGATACCACTTGAGCCGAACGCGGCACGCCGCAAACGGTCATTGATGCCCAGCCACTCGGGGCCGGTCGGCGGCGCTTCCACCAGGATCAGCTCGGCACCAACCTGATCCATCGTGCGCAGCGAGGCGTACAGCGCATGCGCATAGCTGTGCGGGTCCGCTTCCAGGCGCACGCTGGCGCTGGCCGGCGGCATGTCCGAATAATGGATCAGGGCTACGCGGCGCTCGTCGTTGAGCAAGCGGTTCAGCGTCTCGCCCAGTTCATCGCTGTGCTGCATCGCAACAGGCGTGTGTGGCGCGTAATGCGATTCCAGCGTGCCCGATGCGCGCGGCGCGGCCGCATCGGCCATGGCCGGCGCGCGGCCAATGACGGCAGCGATCTGCTCGCTGCTGATATGGCCAGGACGCAACAACACGGGGCCATGCGTGGCCAGGCGCGACAGGTCGACGATGGTCGACTCGATGCCGACGTCGCTCTGCCCGCCATCGAGCACCGCGCCCAGCAAGCCGCTGTCCAGTTCCGCATCGAATTCGTCGCGCACGTGCTGTGCCGTGGTCGGGCTGACATTGCCGAACTTGTTCGCCGACGGCGCCGCCAGCCCCCCCTTGCCGCCCTTGAAAGTGCCTAGCAATGCGATAGCCACCGGGTGCGACGGACAGCGCAAGCCCACCGTATCCTGGCCGCCGGAGACGGCGTCGGGAATGTGCGCGGCGCGCTTGAGGATCAGGGTCAGCGGACCGGGCCAGAAGGCGGCCACCAGTTGCTGCGCTTCTTGCGGGATATCATCGGACCAGTGCGCCAGATCGGCGTCCGGCGCCACGTGCACGATCACCGGGTGGTCGGAGGGACGGCCCTTGGCTTCATAGATGCGCGCCACGGCGGCCGGATTTTCCGCGTCGGCGCCCAGGCCGTACACGGTTTCTGTCGGGAAAGCGACGAGACCGCCCGCTTCCAGCACGGCGGCCGCCGCCGCGATGGCGGCCTGGTCCAGATCCTGTTCGGGCACGCTCACGGCGCGATTCCCAGGATCAGGCAAGCGTCGCGCAGGCGCTGCTGCGCTTCCGGCAGGCTGGCAGCCACCAGGGTCAGATGGCCCATCTTGCGTCCACGGCGCGGATCGTCCTTGCCGTACAGGTGCAGGCAGGCGCCCGGCAGGGCCAGGATGCGCTCCCAGGCCGGCTCGCAGGCGACATCGCTGCCGTCGGCAAACCAGGCATCGCCGAGGATGTTGAGCATCACGGCCGGCGAATGCTGGCGCACGTCGCCCAGCGGCAAGCGCGCCATGGCCCGCACCTGTTGCGCGAACTGGCTGGTGACGCAGGCATCCATCGTGTAGTGGCCGCTGTTATGCGGACGCGGCGCCATTTCATTGACCACCAGGCTGCCGTCGGTCAAGACAAAAAATTCGATGCACAGCACGCCAACATAGCCGAGCTCGGCGACCATGGCTTGCGCCGCCCGCTGCGCCCTGGCGGCGCTGTCGGCGGACACGTTCGGGCCCGGCACGGTGGTGGTAAACAGCACGCCGTCGCGGTGCACGTTTTCGGCGATCGGATACACGACCGACTGGCCATCCGCGCCGCGCGCCGTCAGCACCGACACTTCGTAGGCCAGCGGCAGCATTTTTTCCAACAGGCAAGTCACCTGGCCCATTTCGGCAAAGGCGGCGCGCACCTCGTCGCGCGTGCGCACGCGGTACTGGCCCTTGCCGTCATAGCCCATGCGCACGGTTTTCAGTATGCCCGGCAGCAAGTCGTCGACTATGCCGTCGATGTCAAGCTGCGTGGCGATGACCATGTGCGGCGCCGGCAGCACGCCCGATGTCTGCGCGCAGTCGACAAAGAAACGCTTTTCGGCGATGCGGTCTTGCGCTACCGACACGCCGTGCGCATTGGGCGCCACGAACACGTGGCCGGCCAGGCGCGACAGGCTGTCGGCCGGCACGTTTTCGAATTCCGTGGTGACGGCCAGGCACTGGGCGGCCAAGGCGTCGAGGCCGTCAAGGTCGTCGTAGCCGGCGTTGATCAGGCGCTGCGCCACCTGCCCCGCAGGGCAGCTGGCGGCCGGCTCCAGCACAGGTTCAAGAACTGCAACCTGATAGCCCATGCTCTGGGCGGCCTGGGCAAACATGCGGCCGAGCTGGCCGCCGCCCATCACGCCCAGCCACGCCGGTGGATTGGCGGAGGGCAACAATGGGAAAGTCAATTTACTATTCATTATTTTTCAAGCACATTAGTCTAGCGGCAATATCATGGCCTTGGCGGCGGCCGTTTGCGTGGCGCGGAACGCCTCGAGCTGATCGGCCAGAGCGTCGTCGGTGGCGGCAAGCATCGCCACCGCCGTCAGCGCCGCATTCGCCGCGCCCGCTTCGCCGATGGCGAAGGTCGACACCGGCACGCCCTTGGGCATTTGCAGGATCGACAGCATGGAATCTTCGCCGCGCAGGTATTTCGACGGCACGGGCACGCCCAGCACCGGCACGATGGTCATCGCGGCCACCATGCCAGGCAGGTGGGCCGCGCCGCCGGCGCCGGCGATGATGGCGCGCAAGCCGCGCGCGCGCGCGCTTTTCGCGTAGGCAAACATTTCGTCGGGCATGCGGTGCGCGGAAATGACTTGCGCCTCGAATGGCACGCCAAACTGTTTCAGGATGGAAACTGCATTCTGCATCACGTCCCAGTCCGAGGACGAGCCCATGATGACGCCGACCAGCGGCTTATTCTGCTCAGTCATCTCAGGCCTTCAGCTTCTCGCCCGTCAGGCGTTCGATGGCTTCGAAATACTTGGCCTGGGTTTTTTCGATGACGTCGGCCGGCAGCGCAGGCGCCGGTGCGGTTTTGCCCCACGTCAAGGTTTCCAGGTAGTCGCGCACGAATTGCTTGTCGAACGACGGTGGCGAGATGCCAGGCTGGTACGAATCCGCCGGCCAGAAGCGCGACGAATCGGCCGTCAGCACTTCATCCATCAGATGCATGACGCCATTGTCGTCCAGGCCGAATTCGAACTTGGTGTCGGCGATGATGATGCCGCGCGTGGCGGCGTAGTCGGCGGCGGCCTTGTACAGGGCAATGGCCACGTCGCGCATCTTGGCGGCCAGTTCCGCGCCGATGCGCTGTTCCATGTCCGCAAAGCTGATGTTTTCATCATGCTCGCCCAGCTCGGCCTTGGCGGCCGGCGTGAAGATCGGTTCCGGCAGCTTTTGCGCCTGTTGCAGGCCGGCTGGCAGCGCGATGCCGCAGATGCTGCCCGTATCCTGGTAATCCTTCCAGCCCGAACCGATGATGTAGCCGCGCACGACCGCCTCGACCATGATGGGCTTCAAACGCTTGGCGACGACGGCGCGGCCCCGCACCTGCTCCACTTCCTCGGGCGCCACCACGGACTCCGGCGCCACGCCGGTCAAGTGATTCGGCACGATGTGGCCCAGTTTCTCGAACCAGAAGTCGCTCATCTGGTTGAGGACCTTGCCCTTGCCGGGAATCGGTTCGTTCATGACGACATCGAAGGCCGACAGGCGGTCGGTGGTGACGATCAGGATCTTGTCGTCGCCGACGGCATAGTTGTCGCGGACCTTGCCGTGGCCCAGCAGTGGCAGGGATTGGATGGAAGTCTGATAGAGGCTGTTCATAGCGGAGGGAATGATGTGATGAAACGAAACCGGCAGGCAGGGGACGCCCGCCGGTCGAGAAAATCGGGCACCAGGATACGCTATCTGCGTATGCCTGCTGCCCGTTCCAGACAGAATTTTACTTCACAATTTGCGACAGCTCGCCGGCCTTGTAGCGCTCGGCCATTTTTTCCATCGTGATGACCTTGATTTTCGACGCCTGGCCTTCGCAGCCGAACGCCTGCATGCGGGCGCGCACGATCTGCTCGGCAGCGGTGCGGGCCGGCTTCAGGAAGTCGCGCGGGTCGAATTTCGATGGATTTTCAAACAGGTATTTGCGGATCGCGGCCGTCATCGCCAGGCGGATGTCGGTGTCGATGTTGATCTTGCGCACGCCGTGACGGATGCCTTCCTGGATTTCTTCCACCGGCACGCCGTAGGTTTCCTTCATGTCACCGCCGAATTCGCGGATGATGGCCAGCAATTCCTGCGGCACCGACGACGAGCCGTGCATCACCAGGTGGGTGTTCGGGATGCGCGCGTGGATTTCCTTGATGCGGTCGATGGCCAGGATGTCGCCCGTCGGCTTGCGCGTAAACTTGTAGGCGCCGTGCGAGGTGCCGATGGCGATGGCCAGCGCGTCGCACTGGGTGCGCTGCACGAAGTCGGCAGCTTGCGCCACGTCCGTCAGCAGTTGCTCGCGGGTCATGGTGCCGTCGGCGCCGTGGCCGTCTTCCTTGTCGCCCTTCATGGTTTCCAGCGAACCGAGCACGCCCAGTTCCGCTTCCACCGTCACGCCGATGGCGTGCGAGAACTTCACCACTTCGCGCGACACTTCCACGTTGTATTCGTAGGAAGCCACCGACTTGCCGTCCGCTTCCAGCGAACCGTCCATCATCACGGACGTGAAGCCCGAGCGGATGGCGGCCATGCAGACGGCCGGCGACTGGCCGTGATCCTGGTGCATGACGACGGGAATGTGCGGGTACGCTTCGACGGCCGCGTCGATCAGGTGGCGCAGGAAGGCTTCGCCCGCGTATTTGCGGGCGCCGGCGGACGCCTGCATGATCACCGGCGAGTTCAGGGCATCGGCGGCGGCCATGATGGCTTGCACTTGCTCCAGGTTATTGACGTTGAAAGCAGGAATGCCATAGCCGTTTTCGGCGGCATGGTCCAGCAGTTGACGCATGGATACGAGAGACATGGTAATACTCCAGATAACAATAGAAACCGTTGCGGCGCTTCGCGGTCGATCACCGCGCCGGCGCCTGAATGCTTACGTCAGGTCAAACTCGCCGACCTTGACGATTTTAAGCGCGTTGGTACCGCCCACCTGCCCCATGGGCTCGCCCCAGGTCACGACGATCATGTCGCCCTTGCGCACGATGCCCTGCGCCACCAACAGCTCTTCCGCCTGCTTCAGCACCTGCGCGCTGGGGGCGTTCTGCATCAGATGATACGCCCGTACATTGCGGTACAGCGCCGCTTTGCGCAAAGTTGTGACGCTGGGCGTGAGCGCGTAGATCGGCGTGTCGATGCTGTGGCGGCTCATCCACAAGGCCGTGGAACCGGATTCCGTCAGGGCCACGATGGCTTTCACGCGCAAATGGTGGGCCGTAAACAGGGCGCCATACGCGATCGACTGGTCGATGCGGGTAAACGTGACGTTGAGGAAATCGGCATCGAGCTTGTTGTATTCGGACTGTTCCGCCTCGATGCAGATGGCGGCCATCATTTCCACCGTCTCGATCGGGTACTTGCCCGAGGCCGTCTCGGCCGACGTCATCACGGCATCCGTGCCGTCGAGCACGGCATTGGCCACGTCCGACACTTCGGCGCGCGTCGGCACGGCGTTGACGATCATCGATTCCATCATCTGCGTGGCCGTGATCGCCAGCTTGTTCGAGGCGCGCGCCATCTTGATCATGCGCTTTTGCAGGGCCGGCACGGCCGCGTTGCCCACCTCGACCGCCAGGTCGCCGCGCGCCACCATGATGCCGTCGGACGCGTCGAGGATTTCCTGCAGCGCAGGAATGGCTTCCGCGCGCTCGATCTTGGCGATCATCATCGGCTTGTGGTGGTACGGTTCGCCCGCGATATTGGCCAGCTGGCGCGCCATTTCCATATCGGTCGCGCATTTCGGGAAGGAAATGGCCAGATAGTCGGCCTGGAAACTCATGGCCGTCTTGATATCTTCCATATCCTTCGCCGTCAGGGCCGGCGCGGACAGGCCGCCGCCCTGGCGGTTGATGCCCTTGTTGTTCGACAGCTCGCCGCCGATTTTCACGGTGGTGTGGATTTCGCTGCCGTGGATGCGCTCGACGATCAGCACGATGAGGCCGTCGTTCAGCAGCAGCACGTCGCCCTTGTGCAGGTCGCGCGGCAGGGCCTTGTAATCGAGGCCCACGCGTTCCTGGTTGCCCAGCTCGCCATTCTCGCCCCACTTGGCGTCGAGGATGAAGCGTTCGCCCGGCTCGAGCGCGATGCGCGTGTTTTCAAACTTGCCGACACGAATCTTCGGCCCTTGCATGTCGGCCATGATGGCCACTTCGCGGCCGCACTCGGCCGCCGCCAGCCGCACCAGCGCCGCGCGGTCGATATGGTCCTGCGCCTTGCCGTGGGAAAAATTCAAACGCACCACGTCGACGCCCGCCCGTATCATCTTCACCAGGATGTCGAAGTCGGTGGAGGCGGGGCCGATTGTTGCTACGATTTTTGTACCACGTGGCATAGGATTCCTTGTGCGCGAGCGAAGGTGATCAAGGCCGGTTTGATGTTACATCCGGCAAGGTAAAAGCGCAGCGGTCAGGCTGCGCTTGGTACTGAACGGCTAACTGCTGCGTCTTACGCAGCGCGCTGCATCAGAATTTCCACGGCGGGCAAAGTCTTACCTTCCAGGAATTCCAGGAAGGCGCCGCCGCCCGTCGAGATATAGCTGATTTGATCGGTAATGTCGTATTTGGCAATCGCCGCCAGGGTGTCGCCACCGCCGGCGATCGAGAATGCTTTCGATTCGGCAATGGCCAGCGCCAGGGTTTTGGTGCCGTTGCCGAACTGGTCGAATTCGAACACGCCGACGGGGCCGTTCCACACGATGGTGCCGGCGGCGGCGATCTGCTGCGCCAGCAGGGCAGCCGTTTTCGGGCCGATATCGAGGATCATGTCGTCGTCGGCCACATCGGCCACGTCCTTGACGGTGGCGGCGGCCGTTGGCGAGAACTCCTTGGCGCACACGACATCGACGGGAATCGGCACTTGCGCGCCGCGCTTGGCCATGATGTCGATGATGGCACGGGCTTCCTCGACGAGTTCCGCTTCCACCAGCGACTTGCCGACGTTCAAGCCAACGGCCTTCATGAAGGTGTTGGCGATGCCGCCGCCGACGATCAGGTTATCGACCTTGTCGGACAGGGCTTTCAGGATGGTCAGCTTGCTCGACACTTTCGAACCAGCAACAATCGCCAGCAAGGGGCGGGCCGGCGCGTGCAACGCTTTCCCCAGCGCATCGAGTTCGGCCGCCAGCAGCGGGCCGGCGCAGGCGACAGGCGCGAACTTGGCGATGCCGTGCGTGGACGCTTCCGCGCGGTGGGCCGTGCCGAACGCGTCATTGACGTAGATATCGCACAGCTTGGCCATTTTTTGCGCCAGCTCATCGCTGTTTTTCTTTTCGCCCTTGTTCACGCGCACGTTTTCCAGCAAGACCACTTGCCCGGCAGCCAAGGACTCCAGGCCGGCGCCATCGATCCAATTTTGCTTCAATGCAACTCCTTGGCCCAGCAGCTCGGACAGGCGGGCGGCCACGGGCGCCAGGCTGTCGGCCGGCTTAAACTCGCCTTCCGTCGGACGGCCCAGGTGCGACGTCACCATCACGGCGGCGCCAGCGTCCAGCGCGGCGCGGATGGCCGGCACCGAGGCGCGGATGCGCGTATCTTCGGTGATCTTGCCACTGTCATCTTGCGGGACGTTCAGGTCGGCGCGGATAAACACGCGCTTGCCTTGCAGTGCATTTTGGTCGATCAAATCTTGCAGACGGATGAAGTTGAGAACAGCTGACATGGCGATCCAGATGACGAGTGGAAGGAAGTGCGCTATTTTACCGCAATGACCAGACCAAATCGCCGATTTGTCCTGCTTTACTGAAAAACGTGCAACAGTCGCAAGCCCGTGAAAACCAGCATGCCAAACACGATGGTTTGCAACATATTGCGCCGAATCACAAAAAAGATCGTGGCGGCAATACCCGACAAGAGTTTCAAATTGGACAATTCCAGATGCACCTGCTGCCCCTCCATCAGCATGTCGGGCGCGATGATGGCCGCCAGCGCGCAGGCCGGCGCATAGCGCAGCATCTCGCCCACGCGGCGCGGGATGGTGATGTGGTGGCCGACCAGCCAGAAGGTGCTGCGCGTGGCGGCCGTGGCCACCGTCAGCACGGCGATGGCCAGCCACACGTCAAAGCTGCCCCAGTCGATATTGTCAAACATGGCGTTTTGTCCACTTTTCCGTCAATTCTTCCACGGCCATGGCGCTGACCATGCCCACCAGCACGGCCACCAGCAAGCCCAGCTTATACGGCAGGCTGAAGGCGAGCACGGCCACCGTGCCCGCCACCAGCACGCCGCACAGGGCGGCGCGGTTCTGGATCAGCGGCACGGTGACGCACAGGATCGCCAGCGTCCCTGCAAAGCCCAGCCCCCATTCGGCCGGCACGACGGCGCCCAGCACGATGCCGATGAAGGAACCGATCTGCCAGGCCAGCCAGTTGGGATAGATCAGGCCCTTCAGGAAGGGCAGCTTGGCCGGGTCCGGCGCCTCGTCGCGGTAGCGCTGCAGGAACAGCCCCACCGTGATATCGCCGGAAACATAGCCGAGCGCAAAACGCTGGCGCCACGGCAGATGGGCGAAATGGGGCGCCAGCAGCACGGAAAAGATGACAAAACGCAAATTGACGACGAGGGCCGTGGCAAAGATCACCCACACGGGCGCCTGCGCGGCCAGCAGGGGCAAGGACGCGAGCTGGGCCGAACCGGCAAAGACGAACAGGGTCATGGCGCCCGCCTGCGCCACCGTCAGGCCGCTCTTCACCATGGCCACGCCCACCACCATGCCCCAGGCCGCGATGCCCAGCAGGCTGGGCGCCCCCAGTTTCAGGCCGGCATGCCAGGCGTCTTTCAGCAGAGCGTCATCGCGGGCGGCCGCGATCGCGTTCACGCGGCGCTCCGGCAGGCTGAGTGTGGTAACTGCACAACAATGGTGCATGGCGACAAGGGCGACAACGGCGATACCGGCAAGGCAAATCCAGTCATGGTGGCGCTGCAGGCGCCATATTTCCGCAAAAAACCGCGCCGCAGCCGAAGAGGGTCGAGCCGCCATTTTAGCCATGATTTTTGCTGTCTGCCTGAATCCGTTAAAATCGTGCTTTTGGCAGCAGCCGACTTCCATCCATACAGCCTCACGGAGCATGACAAGATGACAAATACCACCCAGCCAGCGGTCGAACTCGACAGTAAAGACCTGCCAGCCCACTGCCCTAACCCGGCCATGCCGCTGTGGTCGTCGCATCCGCGCGTGTTCCTGGAATTCAACAAGAGCGGCATCGCCAAGTGCCCGTACTGCGGCACCGCCTACACGCTGAAGGAAGGCGCCAGCGCCGGCCATCATTAAACTGCCCAGCGGCGCGCCACCAGCGCGCCGTTTTCATTTGCACAGCTGCACCGATCAGTCCGGAGTCGTCATGAAACGTCTGAAGGAACTCAATGGCAGCGCCGCGGAAATCGAAGCGGCGTTCTACGATGCCTTGCACCGCGCCGACCTCGAAGCGCTGATGGCGCTATGGGCCGACGACGAAGAAATCGTCTGCATCCACCCGGGCGGCGCGCGCCTGATCGGCCATGCGGCCATCCGCGCTTCGTGGGAAGCCATCCTGGCCGGCGGCGGCCTGCACATCGTGCCGGCCCAGCTGCATGAAACGCACAATCTGATGAGCTCGGTACACACGGTCATCGAAGGCGTCACCGCCGAGGAAGGCGGGCCGGCGCACCTGCTGGCCACCAATGTCTATGTGAAAACGCCGCGCGGCTGGCGCATCGTGCTGCACCATGCCTCCATCGCGCCGGGCGGCGCGCCGGCGGACCATGCGGGAGCGCAGATCCTGCACTAATCTCTGAACGATGACTTACACCGCCCCATTCTGGTTGCCCAGCGGCCACTTGCAAACGATTTATCCGGCCCTGTGCATCAGCAAGCCTGCCGTGCCCTTCCGCCGCGAACGCTGGCAGGCGCCCGATGGCGATTTCGTCGACGTCGATCTGGTCGATGGCCAGCCGGGCCAGCCCTTTGTCGTGCTGTTCCATGGCCTGGAAGGCTCCTCCGGCAGCCATTACGCGCGCGCCATGATGGCCGAAGTGGCCGCGCGCGGCTGGTCGGGCGCCGTGCCGCATTTTCGCGGCTGCTCGGGCGAAGCGAACCTGGCGCCGCGCTTTTACCATTCCGGCGACGCGCAGGAAGTGGACTGGGTCTTGCGCGCACTGCGACCGCGCGCCAGCGGCAAGTTTTACGCGGCCGGCGTCTCGCTGGGCGGCAACGCCCTGCTGTGCTGGCTGGGCCAGTCGCAGCACCAGGCGGACTTCGTCGACGCGGCCGCGGCCGTGTCCGCCCCGCTGGACCTGGCGCAGGGCGGCAAGGCCCTGTCCGCGGGCCTCAACCGGCTCTACACGCGCATGTTCCTGAACACCCTGAAACCCAAATGCCTGGCCAAGCTCGAGCAGTTTCCCGGCCTGTTCCCACGCGACGCCATGCTGGCCGCGCGCGACCTGCACGCGTTCGACAATGTCGTCACGGCGCCGCTGCACGGCTACCGCGACGCCGACGATTACTGGCACCGCGCCAGCGCGAAACACGTCTTGCAGGACATCACCGTGCCGACCCTCGTGCTCAATGCGCAGAACGACCCCTTCCTGCCCGGGCGCTTCCTGCCTGCCAGCGCCGCGCCCAAGGTCACGCTCGACTATCCGCGCCATGGCGGCCACGTGGGCTTTGCCGTCGGGAAGTTGCCTGGCAGCATAGACTGGCTGCCGCAGCGCCTGCTGTCCTTTTTTGAAGGCGGCAGCGCGGCGCCGTCTTCGCCGCAAAACTGTCACGCTGACGGCTTGCGCACTTCAACAGAAAACGCCTTACATGGATGATCTCGTCAAGCAGGCCCTGGCCAAATGGCCGAACGTGCCCCACTGCTACGGCTGGCTGGGGCTGGACGCGCGCGGCAACTGGCGCATGCGCGACCAGCATGCGCAGCAACAGCAACTACCGGGCGACAAGATCGCCCACGCGGCGCTGCTGGGGTTTATCAACCGCAATTACGACCATGACGAGCGCGGCTGCTGGTTTTTCCAGAACGGTCCGCAGCGCGTCTACCTGAACCTGGAAGCGACGCCCTACATCGCCCGCAGCGATCCGCAACATGGTTTTGTCTTGCAGACGGGCGCGCCGCTGGCGGCCATCGATGCAGCCTGGCTGTGCGACAACGGCGCCCTGATCCTGCGCCATGGCGCCATCGTGGCGCAGGTGGATGACCGCGACATGGCGCAGGTGCTGCCCGCGCTGCGCCTCGATGGCCAGGCGCTCGGCGACGACGCCCTGCTGGCCTGGCTGGAAGGGGGGCAAGGCAAGCTGACCTTGTTACATGACGGCAAGGAGATTGCCGTGCAGCCGCTGGCCCATGCCGCCGTGCCGCAGAGCTTTGGCTTCCAGCGCGCGCCGCAAGCCGCATAGGGGCTAGCCCTTCTGCTCCTTCAGCTGTTCGCGGCGCTTTTCCTGCAATTCCCGCTCGCGCGCATCGATCACGGCCTGGTCATAAAAGGTCGCGTCGGTGGACTTGCGGGCAATCGTCAGCTGGTCCAGCGCAGCCATGGTGGCGCCCTGCAACACATAGGATTCGGCCAGCGCCATGTGCTGCAAGGTCATCTTGCCCTGGTCCGCATACACTTTCGCCAGCAAGTCGTACAGTTCCGGCTCTTCCTTGTAGAGTTGCACCTGGTCGCGCAGGTACAGGGTCGCCTGCTCCAGCTTGCCGGCGGCCATCAGCGCTTCCGCATACTGGCGCGCGATGCCGCGCGAGAGGGGAAACTGCTGGCGCGCCGCGTCCGCCGCCTTCAAGGCCTGTTGCGCCACCTCCTTCTTTTGCGCCGGCATCAGCAGCACTTCCAGCCCCATCGCCGCCAGCAGCGAATTGGGGGCCTGCGTGCCGCCCGAGGTAAACACATTCGGCCCGACCGGCTGGTGCAGGGCCGCATTGGCCGCGTCGAGTTCCTTCTGCGCCTCGGCGGGCTTACCTTGTTTGACGGCCACATAGGACAAGCCATAGTGGGCGGCCGTCACCTGGAAGCGGCTTTGCTGCTCCAGCTGTGTCTTGAAGACGGCCCGGGCATTCAACAGGCCTTGCACGCTTTCATCCTGCAGCACGCGGGCACGGGCGCGCGCCAGGTGGAAATTCAGGCTGTCCGGACGCTGCTTGTACGGCTGCTCGCGGATGCGCGCCTGGATGTCGGCGATGCGCTCGGTGGTCAGGGGATGCGTCTGCAGGTAGGCGGGCATCAGGTCGCTGTACGAGCGGCTGGCCGCCTGCATGCGGCCAAAGAAGGCCACCATGCCGGTGGTGTCGAAACCGGCCTCGCCCATGATCTGGAAACCGATGCGGTCCGCCTCGCGTTCGGCGTCGCGGCCGAAATTGAGCTGGCGCTGGATGGCCAGGCCCTGGCCGGCGGCAAACACGCCCATGGCCACGTCGCCGCCCGCGCGCGACGCCAGCGCCGCCAGCAGCATGGCCGCCAGCGGCATCAGGGCATCCTGGCGCTGCTGTCCCAGCATGCGCGCGATATGGCGCTGCGCCACGTGGCCGATCTCGTGCGACAGCACGGACGCCAATTCCGCTTCCGTTTGCGCGGCCAGCAGCAGGGCCGAGTGCACGCCGATGAAACCGCCGGGCAAGGCGAACGCGTTCAATTGCGGATCGCGCACGGCAAAGAAGAAATAATCGTAATTCGTTTCGCCGCGCACGCTGGGCCGCGCCGCCACGAGGGCGTTGCCGAAGGTGTTCAGGTATTCCAGCAGCGGGGCGTCGTCGAGGTAATCGCGGTCGCCGCGAACGCCGCGCATGATTTCCTCGCCGATCTTGCGCTCCATCGCCGGCGACAGGTCTTCGCGCGAGGTATCGCCCAGGTTCGGCAGGTTCGGCGCGGGCGGCACGGCCGACGGCGTCCAGCCGCTGGCCGGCTTGGCAGCGGTGCTGGCGGCTGGCGCCGAGGTATAGGTTTGCGCCAGCGCACAGGGCGCAGCGAGCCATAACGCGGCCAGCACGGACATGCGCCATGGCTGGCGCCGCAATGCCGCGCCGGCGTTTTCAAGTACGGACTGGAGGGTAGTTTTTGAATTCACGGGTGATATCATACCTTGTTCGCGGCGCCGTTTCCGCGCGACAGGCATGCGATATGCTTGTGGCACGGCTTTCCCTTACGACATGCCGCGCCCCCATTTCCTGACCCACTTTTGACGCCATGACAACAGCAGACAAGCAAGCCCCCGCCGGGGAACTGACCCATTTCGACGCCACGGGCCAGGCCCATATGGTCGACGTGGGCAGCAAGGAAGACACGCGCCGCAGCGCCGTGGCGGCCGGCACCATCCGCATGCAGCCGGCGACGCTGGCATTGATCATCTCCGGCAACGCCAAGAAGGGCGACGTGCTGGGCATCGCCCGCATCGCCGCCATCATGGGCGCCAAGCGCACCAGCGATCTGATTCCCCTGTGCCACCCGCTGGCGCTCACGCGCGTGACGGTCGACTTTGACATCGACGCCGCCGCCAACAGCGTGCACTGCCGCGCCCAGGTCGACACGACGGGCAAGACGGGCGTGGAAATGGAAGCGCTGACCTCCGTGCAGATCGGTTTATTGACGATCTACGACATGTGCAAGGCCGTCGACCGCGGCATGGTCATGACCAATGTGCGCGTGCTGGAAAAGCATGGCGGCAAGTCGGGCGACTGGCACGCCGAGGTCTAGGGCGCAGCGCCACCGCTTCAGGCGGGCACTGGCGGCGCCGCCTTGAGGCGGCGCAAGTCGCACAGCAGCCACACGGCGCTGCCCAGGCACAGCACGAGGATGGCGATCGACAGCGGCAGGTGGAATTGCTCCAGCCCCGCCAGCGCAAAGCCGGCGTGGATCAGGAATGTGCCCACGCCCAGCGCGGCGCACACCGCCGCATAGCGCCGTGCCTGCATGGTGCCCAGCAACACGTGGCGGTAACCGGCCAGCACCAGGGCAATCGCCGCCAGGTTGAATACCAGGAAACCCTGTATGCCGCCCGGCACATGAAACATTTCCCATTCACGCCAATACGCCGCATCGACCTGATGCAGGATCAGCAACAACATCGTCCAGAAATAGCTGCGCGCCATAAGATTTACATTCGTCAATATTGACGCAATTGTAAAGCTTGCGGCGCGTGCCGGCACGCCGTCGCGTATTTTTTGCAGCCCATCCCGATTTTATTGATGTAAATGCTTTTTCATCAAGAAATCATGCATACTGCTATTCGACAACATTGAGACGAGTAGCGCATGACAAGCAACAAGCCCGCCGCGGAAAGCAAGCTCCAGGACTTCGAATTCGAAGCCATGAATCTGCAGGTGGGCGGGCGCATCCAGTTCATCACGCACCGCACCATCAAGCCCATCCAGCATTTCTCGACCGTGATCGGCTATGTGAAGGATGAGTATCTGATCGTCAAGATTCCGCAGGAAAACGGCGCCGCCATCATGCTCAACGAGGGCGACAAGCTGACCATCCGCGTGTTTTCCGGCGTTACCGTGTGTTCGTTTTCCTGCAGCGTGCTGCGCATCTTTGGCCGCCCCCTCAATTATGTCCACCTGAGCTTTCCCGACACCATACAGGGCACGAGCCTGCGCACGGCGATGCGCGTCAAGGTGGAGATACCCGCGCAGCTCAGCTACCGTGATGTGGCGGCCGTGCCCGTGTTCATCGTCAACCTCAGCGTTTCCGGGGCGCTGATCGAGGCGCCCAGCATGCTCACGCCCGACGACGACGGCGTGGCCCTGAGCTTTACCCTGCTGGTGCAGCCGAACAAGCACCAGATGCGCGTCAACACGCGCGCCCGCATCCAGAACGTCAGCGTCGGCAAGCCGTCGCATGGCCAGGCGGCCGACGCGCCCGAAATCTATACGTATGGCGTGCAATTCATCGACCTGGAACCGACCCATTACACGCTGCTGCAAAACCTCACCTACGAAGCGCTAATCGCGGACCGGCAAAAAATCGTCTGATGGCGGCCAGGCAGTCGGCGCTCACAGCGTTGCCGCCGGCGGTGGCGGATTGTTCTTCAGGATGGCCTCGATCGCCGCCCCATTCGTCACCGTGGTGCTGTTCATCCACGTCAGGCTGCTGCTGCCCGGCGTCAAGGTCATTTTCACGATCTTGCCACCCACGCCATTGCCCAGATCGCCAGCCAGGGTCAGCTCGATATCGCCCGTCGTGACCTTGGCGCTGGCCACTTCGCGCGTCGGCGTGAATAGCGGGATGACGCCGGGCACGTTGGCGGCGGGCGTGCTGCAGATGGCTGCAGCGCCGCCATTTTCCTGCACGCACAGGGCCACGGCCGTCTTCAACGGAGCGGCAGCGGCCAGCACGTTGCTGACCTTGGCCCGCATCGTGTAGTCGCCATACTGGGGAATGGCCACGGCCGCCAGGATGCCGGCGATGGCCACGACGATCATCAGTTCTATCAGGGTAAATCCGCTTTGCGCGCGCATCGTTTCCTCCCTTGTGCAGATGCTCATGTCCTGCACGGTGCAAGCGCCATGCCAGCGGCGCGCATGGGGCGGAAGGGATAGGAAAGCAAGAAAAACGACGCATTTGGGCGCCATCGGTCGCTTTTCGTCCCCCCGGCGCCACGATCCGCCGTAGCGCACAGACAAAAAAAAGGAGCCGAAGCTCCTTTTTTGTACTGCGGCGACCAGGCTGAAATTACAGCATGGCTTTCAGCAGACGCGCCATTTCCGACGGGTTCTTGGTCACGGTGATGCCGCAAGCTTCCATGATTTCCAGCTTGGCTTGTGCCGTATCGGCACCGCCCGAGATCAGCGCGCCGGCGTGGCCCATGCGCTTGCCTGGAGGAGCGGTCACGCCAGCGATGAAGCCAACGACCGGTTTTTTCATGTTGTCTTTGATCCAATAAGCCGCGTTGGCTTCATCCGGACCGCCGATTTCGCCGATCATGATGACCGCGTCGGTATCTGGATCGTCATTGAACATCTTCATGATGTCGATGTGCTTCAGACCGTTGATCGGGTCGCCGCCGATGCCGACTGCCGACGATTGGCCCAGGCCCAGTGCGGTCAGCTGACCCACTGCTTCATAGGTCAGGGTGCCCGAACGCGACACCACGCCGATACGGCCCTTCTTGTGGATGTGGCCTGGCATGATGCCGATCTTGATTTCGTCTGGCGTGATCAAGCCTGGGCAGTTAGGGCCCAGCAGCAAGGTTTTGCTGTTGGCTTTAGCCATGCGGTCTTTCAGGGCCATCATGTCACGGACAGGAATGCCTTCGGTGATGCAAATGGCCAGATCCATTTCAGCTTCGACAGCTTCCCAGATCGCCGCTGCCGCGCCTGCTGGCGGTACGTAGATCACGGAAACGTTGGCGCCGGTTTCTTTTTTCGCTTCGGTGACGTTAGCGAAAATAGGAATGCCTTCGAAGTCTTCGCCGGCTTTCTTCGGGTTCACGCCTGCCACGAAGGCAGCTTTGCCGTTCGCGTAGTCGCGGCAACCGCGGGTGTGGAACTGGCCGGTCTTGCCGGTGATCCCTTGGGTAACGACTTTGGTATCTTTATTGATCAGAATGGACATGTTGATTCCTTAATTAAGCTTGACCGGCAGCAGCGGCAACGACGCTCTTGGCTGCATCTTCCATGGTGTCGGCTGCGATGATAGGCAGACCGGAATCGGCCAGCATCTTCTTGCCCAGGTCTTCGTTGGTGCCCTTCATGCGCACGACCAGCGGTACGTTCAGCGAAACGGCTTTCACCGCGGCGATGACGCCTTCGGCGATCACGTCGCAACGCATGATGCCGCCGAAAATGTTCACCAGGATAGCTTTCAGGCCTGGGTTTTTCAGCATGATCTTGAACGCTTCGGTCACTTTTTCTGCCGTGGCGCCGCCGCCGACGTCCAGGAAGTTGGCTGGCTCGCCGCCGAACAGCTTGATGGTGTCCATGGTGGCCATGGCCAGGCCGGCGCCGTTCACCAGGCAACCGATGTTGCCGTCGAGCGAGATGTAGGCCAGGTCGAATTTCGACGCTTCGATTTCAGCTGGATCTTCTTCGTCCAGATCGCGCAGGGCGACGATTTCCGGATGACGGAACAGGGCGTTCGGGTCAAAGTTGAACTTGGCGTCCAGGGCGATGACTTTGCCGCTGCCGGTGACGATCAGCGGGTTGATTTCGGCCAGCGAGCAATCGGTTTCCCAGTACGCTTTGTACAGGCCTTGCAGGTTGACGCGGGCGTCGGCGATGGAACCGGCAGGCACGCCGATCTTGGCGGCGATGTCGTCTGCCTGGGCATCGGTCAGGCCTACGCCCGGATCGATGGTGACGTGGTGGATCTTCTCAGGGTGGCTCTCGGCCACTTCTTCGATGTCCATGCCGCCTTCGGACGAAGCCATCAGGACGATTTTCTGGGTGACGCGGTCGGTGACCAGCGAAACGTACAGTTCCTGTTTGATGTCGGCGCCTTCTTCCACCAGCAGGCGGTTGACTTTCTGGCCTTCGGCGCTGGTCTGGTGCGTGATCAGCTGCATGCCCATGATCTGGTCGGCGTATTCCTTGACCTGTTCGATCGATTTTGCCACTTTCACGCCGCCGCCCTTGCCGCGGCCACCTGCGTGGATCTGCGCCTTGACGACCCATACCGGACCGCCCAGGGTTTCCGCAGCCTTGACGGCTTCGTCGACGGACATGCACGGAATACCGCGTGGTACCGTCACTCCGTGCTGCCGGAGGATTTCTTTGGCTTGATACTCATGGATTTTCATGCTGGCTTCCCTTCTGATACTGATTTGTAAAAATACGGTTAGTGGTGCAAAAAAAACAGGAAAAACAGAGCGCCGGGGTCACGCCTTGGCTACCCAGCGCGGGTAATACTGTGCAACTGCCCCGCCATCGGTGCGCAGGGCGTGGCATTTGTCGAGTTGAAACGGCTTTTCATGCGACAAGTCAGCATTCGCACCGTCACGGGTCGACCAGACATCGCCGGCAAATGCCTGAACCGTTGCAGTCGGCAAGACTTGCGCCAGTTCGGTCAAATGGGTACAGCCGGCGATTCCCGCCAGGCGCTGTTTCAAGTCGCGGCGGAAATTCTTCAATAGATTCAGACCGATCAGCGCCCTGTAGGCGGGGCCGATGGTATCGCAAAAACCGGGATACGGCACGGCATCGGAGGCAGCTTCGGCCTCGACAATGGTCAGTTCGCGATCGACGGTAATGCGTAAATGGAGGTCATGCAGGGGGGCGCCGGCGGGACGGGGGCCGGAGGCCAGGGTCGCGTCATAGCTTTTGATATCGGTGATACGGGCGTCAATATCCCACAGGCCGTCGTCGCGCAGATACGCTTGGACGTCGATAACGCGGGAGTGCCGTAGGGCGCGCCGGGATACGGGAGTTGACAGGGGCATAAGACCGATGCCGCTTGCGCGGCCATAATTTAGTAAGCAGCCATGTGCATAAAGCACGCCGTTCGCAGCTTCTACGAACAGCAACCGCACCTGCGGCGCCGCAAAAACCCTAAAAGTGTAGCACACTGGACGCCGGTTGCGCCGCAACATAATTTTTCATTGCTTTGATAAAAACATTTCAAAGCATAAAGAATTCACATGGAAATTGACGCTGTTATCACGCATGGTGATGATAGATATGGCCCGATCTCGCCATGCGCCGCGCCAAACAGGCCCGTCGCCCCGGCGCGCGGCTGGGCTGGCCCGACGAACGATGCGCAGTGCAACAATACGCCGCCGTCCGACCAGCGGATGGACAAGGCAAACGGCATTGGCAGGAAGATAATGATACGCGGCGGCACCGGCCCGCCAGCGCCGGCACAGACAGGACCGTGACTGTTGCAGATGGAACACAGCGGAGACCGGCCCGCCGGCCAGCATACGAGCGGCGGACCGGAGCGGGGGGGCGACGCCGCAAGGTGCGATGCGCGCGCCGTGCGAACCACGTCGGTTCGGCTAGTCGTCCTCGGGCTCCAGGCCTTTCAAGGCCACCTGCACGGCGCGCTGGGAAAAACCGCGCTGCATCAGGAAGCGCATCTGCTTGCTGCGCTGCTCGGCATCCTGCGCCACTACACCAAACTTGCGGCGCCACACCTCGCAGGCACGCGCCACCTCGCCTTCGGCCAGCCCGGCCTTGAGCTCTTGCAGCGCCTCGCCGCCGATGCCATGGCTTTGCAGCTCGGCCATGATGCGGCTGTTGCCAAAGCGCGCCGAGCGGCGATGGATCAGCGACTCGGAAAAACGTTCCTGCGACAGCCAGTTGGCCTGCTCCAGGCTGTCGAGCAAGGCTTCCACATCGTCGCCTTCCTGCGCATGGCGCTGCAGCTTGCGCCGCAATTCCATGCGGCTGTGTTCACGCATCGACAGGAAGCGTAGCGCCCTGCCCTTCAGGCTCAACTGTACCGCTGCCATCATTCCACCCTATCGTCCATCACATCAACACCACAGATATAGCGTCAAACATACCGCCAAAATACAAATGCCGCCTGGCGCACGGGCGCGAGGCGGCATTCATTGTAGATCTTTTGCCCGGCAAGCTGCGGCGCAAGGGGCCGCCATCCTGCTGCGGCAGGACCGCCCGAAAGCGGACCCTGCCGCGGCAACTGGCCTGGACGAACAATTTTCCTGCTGAGTTGCCGGCTAAATTGCCTGCTGAGTTGCCTGCTTACTCGGCCGCTTTCGCTTCCGCAGCCTTGGCCGCCTTGTCGGCGGCTTTATCCGCTTTTTCCGGCTTTTCAGCGGCCAGCGGCGGCAGTTCACGTACGCCCAGCGATGCGCGGACCTTGTTTTCGATCTCGCGTGCCAGTGCCGGACGCTCTTGCAGGAAGGCGCGGGCGTTGTCCTTGCCCTGGCCGATGCGTTCGCCGTTATAGCTGTACCACGAACCGGATTTTTCCACGATCTTGGCATCCGAACCCAGGTCGAGGATTTCGCCTTCGCGCGAGGTGCCGGCGCCGTACAGGATGTCGAAGTGCGCTTCCTTGAATGGCGGCGCGATCTTGTTCTTGACGACCTTGACCTTGGTTTCGTTGCCGATCACTTCATCGCCGGACTTGATCGAGCCGGTACGGCGGATGTCCAGGCGCACGGAAGCGTAGAATTTCAGCGCATTGCCGCCGGTGGTCGTTTCCGGGCTGCCGAACATCACGCCGATCTTCATGCGGATCTGGTTGATGAAGATGACCAGGGTGTTCGTGCGGTTGATGGAACCGGTCAATTTACGCAGCGCTTGCGACATCAGACGCGCTTGCAGGCCCGGCAGGGAATCGCCCATGTCACCTTCGATCTCGGCGCGTGGCGTCAGTGCGGCCACGGAGTCGATGACCACCAGGTCGACGCTGCCCGAACGCACGAGGGCGTCGCAGATTTCCAGCGCCTGCTCGCCCGTATCCGGTTGCGAGATCAGCAATTCATGCAGGTTTACACCCAGTTTTTGCGCATAGCCGACGTCGAGCGCGTGCTCGGCATCAATAAAGGCGCAGGTGCCGCCCAATTTTTGCATTTCTGCAATGGTTTGCAGGGTCAAGGTGGTTTTACCCGACGATTCCGGACCGTAGATTTCCACCACGCGGCCGCGCGGCAAGCCGCCGACGCCCAGCGCGATATCCAGGCCGAGCGAACCGGTCGACACGACTTGCACTTCTTCGATCGGTGCGCTGGCATCCATACGCATGACCGAACCTTTGCCAAACTGCTTCTCGATCTGCGCCAGTGCGGCGGCGAGCGCCTTGGCTTTTTCCGATGCGGGTACTACAGCTTTTTTATCGTCCATATGTTCTTTCAGCCTGGGTGAGCGCGTGGGTTAAATTCGTTACAGACACTACTGTATAAAAAAACAGTGATCAATGCAAGCGGAACGTGGATTTGTTTTGAAACAGATCAATACAAGCCTTGTTTTTCACAAAAACTCGCCACCTTGCGGAAAATGAAACACAATACAAGCTTCTACCGTCGCAAGCCGAGGAAGCCTGACCATGCGTATTTTACTTGCCGAAGATGACAGCGTGCTGGCTGACGGGCTGACCCGTTCGCTGCGCCAGTCCGGCTATGCCATCGACTACGTGAAGAACGGACAGGAAGCCGATACGGCCCTGTCCACCCAGGAATTCGACTTGCTGATCCTCGACCTCGGCTTGCCGAAGATGTCGGGACTGGAAGTGCTGCGCCGCCTGCGCGCGCGCGCTTCGCTGCTGCCCGTGCTGATCCTGACGGCCGCCGATTCCATCGAGCAACGTGTGAATGGCCTCGACCTGGGCGCCGACGATTATATGGCCAAGCCGTTCGCCCTGTCGGAACTGGAGGCAAGAGTGCGCGCCCTGACCCGGCGCGGCGCGGGCGGCGGCGCCACCATCATCAAGCACGGTCCGCTCAGCTATGACCAGGTGGGACGCAGCGCCTACATCAACGACCAGATGCTCGACCTGTCGGCGCGCGAACTGGGCTTGCTGGAAATCCTGCTGGGCCGTACGGGCCGTCTCGTTTCCAAAGAGCAGCTGGTCGACCACCTGTGCGAATGGGGAGAAGAGGTGTCGAACAACGCCATCGAAGTGTATGTGCACCGGCTGCGCAAGAAGATCGAAGTGGGCGGCGTGCGCATCGCCACCGTGCGCGGCCTCGGCTATTGCCTGGAAAAATATTCGGAAGCGGCGCGCCTGCAAGCCGAAGCGGGCGAGGCGGCCGCCCCTGCCAGCGGTCCCGCCACCAAGTGAAGGCGCGCGAGGCGCCCGCGGACGAGGCGGCGGACGACGACTGGTTCGAGCCGCCCACCACGGAACAGGATGACACCATCGAGCATTCGCTGTTCGGCGAAATTCTCGACTGGATGCTGGCGCCCTTGCTGCTGCTGTGGCCGATGAGCATCGCCATCACCTACCTGGTGGCCAAGAGCATCGCGAATCAACCGTTCGACCATGCGCTGGAAGACAGCGTCACCGTGCTGACGCAGCAGGTCAAGCAGGCCGATGGCGCCATGCTGCGCCGCCAGCCGGACAAGAACGCCAGCAACACGGGCCGCGACTTCCTGCGCGGCGACGATGTCGACACCCTGTATTACCTGGTGCTGGGCGAGCGCGGCGAATACCTCGACGGCGACCGCGACTTGCCGCAGCCGCAGGACCCCGACAAATACCGCAGCGGCACCGTGCTGTTTCGCAATGACACCATCCATGGCACGCCCGTGCGCGTGGCCTTCACCTATCTCGACATGCCGGCCAGCACCGACGACGAGCCGCGCCGCGCCCTGGTGCAAGTGGGCGAAACCCTGGAAAAGCGCGCGCAGCTGGCAAACGAAATCATCAAGGGCGTGATCTTGCCGCAGTTCATCATCCTGCCCGTGATCCTGGCCCTGGTCTGGTTTGCCCTGGCGCGCGGCCTGTCGCCGCTGGCGCAGTTGCAGGAACGCATACGCGCGCGGCCGCCGGACGATTTATCGCCGATCGAATCGGGCCAGGTGCCCGAGGAAATCACGCCACTGGTCGGTTCGCTCAACGACATGCTGGCGCGTCTGTCGCTGTCGATCGACATGCAGAAGCGCTTCATCGCCGACGCGGCGCACCAGATGAAGACACCGCTGGCCGGCATGCGCATGCAATCCGAGCTGGCCTTGCGCCAGACCGACCACGACGAGATCCACCGCTCGCTGTTGCAGCTGGCCAAGAGTTCGGAGGCGGCCACGCGGCTGGTGAACCAGCTGCTGGCCCTGGCGCGCGCGGAAAACCAGCCGCAGGCGGGCACGGCGTTTGAACCGATCGAACTGAGCGAACTGGCGCGCGGCGTGGTGCAGGACTGGGTGCAAGCCTCGTTTGCCCAGCATATCGACCTGGGCTTCGAGCAGGCAGCATACCCGATCATAATTTCCGGCAATGCCATCATGCTGCGCGAACTGCTGAGCAACCTGATCGACAACGCCCTGCGCTACACGCCTGCCGGCGGCAGCGTCACGGTGCGCGTGCGCAGCACCCTCGAGCTGGCCATCCTGGAAGTGGAGGATACGGGCCCCGGCATTCCGCCAGCGGAGCGGGCGCACGTGTTCGAACGCTTTTATCGCATTCTCGGCAGCAATGCCGACGGCAGTGGCCTGGGCCTGGCCATCGTGCGCGAAATCGCCCAGCAGCACGGCGCCGAAGTCGACATTTTCAATAATCCGCGTGCGCAGTCGCCCAAGCTGCCGGGCACGCTGTTGCGCCTATGCATAGCCCTGCTGCTGCCGGACGCGCCCGAAGAGGATGACATCACATATGGATAAGCCGGTTCCACCTGCCGCGCCGGCGCGGCCGTCGCGCGCGCCCAGTCCCGAGTTGCAGCAGCGCCTCGATGCGCACTGGCTCAGGACGCGGCGCCTGACGGCCGTCTTGCTGCTCATCTGGCTGCTGACAGGCTTTCTGACCGTGTTTTATGCGCGCGAACTGCTGCATCTGAATCTGTTCGGCTGGCCGCTGCCCTTCTATATGGCGGCCCAGGGCGCCTCGCTCGTGTACCTGGCCATCATCGCCGTGTATGCCTGGCGCATGCGCCGCCTGGACCGGGCCTTCCATGCCAGCGAGCAAGCATGAGCGGCCAGCGCACCTTCTTTGGCCGGCTGTGCCGCTACTACCTGCTGTTTGCCGGCGGCTTCGCCGCCTTCCTGCTGGCCCTGACGGTGCTGGAGCAGGAAGGCATGCCGCGCGTCTGGATCGGCTACCTGTTCATGTTCGCCACCATCAGCCTGTATGCCACCATCGGCGTCATCAGCCGCACCTCGAACGTCACGGAATACTATGTGGCGGGGCGCAGGGTGCCGGCCATGTTCAACGGCATGGCGACGGCCGCCGACTGGATCTCGGCCGCCAGCTTCATCAGCCTGGCGGGCGGCCTGTACCTGAACGGCTTCGATGGTCTGGCCTTCATCATGGGCTGGACGGGCGGCTATTGCCTGGTAGCGCTGCTGATCGCGCCCTACCTGCGCAAGTTCGGCCAGTACACGATCCCCGATTTCCTCGCTGCCCGCTACGGCAGCGGCGCGGACGGGCGTGGCGCCGCCGTGCGCGTGGTGGCCGTGGCCGCCACCATCATCGTGTCATTTACGTATGTGGTGGCGCAAATCTACGCCGTCGGCCTGATCGCCTCGCGCTTCACGGGCGTGGATTTTTCCGTCGGCATCTTCCTGGGCCTGGCCAGCATTCTCGTGTGCTCCTTTCTCGGCGGCATGCGCGCCATCACCTGGACGCAAGTGGCGCAATACATCATCATCCTCGTCGCCTTCCTGATTCCCGCCATGTGGCTGTCCGTCAAGCATGCGGACAATCCCGTGCCGCAGATCGCGTATGGCAAGGTGCTGCCACAACTGAGCGCGCGCGAGCACGTGCTGGAGGCCGATCCGAAGGAAAACGAGGTGCGCGCCATCTTCCGCCAGCGCGCCATCAGCTACCAGGCGCGCATCGACGGCTTGCCCGGTTCCTGGGAACAAGGTCACCTGGCCGCCCAGCGCCAGCTCGACAATTTGCGCCAGCGCAATGCCTCACTGTTCGATATCCGCAACGCGGAACGCAGCCTGATCGCCTATCCGAAAAGTCCCGATGAAGCGCGCGCGCTGTGGCAAACGGCGCAAGCACACAACCAGAAGCGCGCCGAGCCGATCACGCCGCACGCGCTGCCGTTTCCCGCGCCGGACCGCGCGCAATCCGACATCAAGCGCAACAATTTCCTCGCCCTCGTGTTTTGCATGATGCTGGGCACGGCCGCCCTGCCCCATATCCTGATGCGATCCTACACCACGCCCTCCGTGCACGAAACGCGCGTCTCCGTGTTCTGGACCCTGTTCTTCATCTTGTTGATCTATCTCACGATTCCTGCGCTGGCCGTGCTGGTCAAGTACGACATTTACTCGGCGCTGGTGGGCACGCAATACGCGAACCTGCCCACATGGGTATCGTACTGGGCCAACGTGGACAAGCTCAGCCCCCTGATCAGCATCGTCGACGTCAACCGCGACGGCATCGTGCAACTGGCGGAAATTTCCATCGACGCCGACGTGCTGGTGCTGGCCACGCCCGAGATCGCCGGCCTGCCCTACGTGATATCCGGCCTGGTGGCGGCGGGCGGCCTGGCCGCCGCCCTGTCGACGGCGGACGGCTTGCTGCTGGCCATCTCCAACGCCCTGTCGCACGACATCTATTACAAGGTGGTCGATCCCACCGCATCGACGCAGAAGCGCGTGACGATCTCGAAACTGCTGCTGCTGGCCGTGGCCTTCATCGCCGCCTACGCGGCCTCGCAAAAACCGGCCGACATCCTGTCGCTGGTGGGCGTGGCCTTCTCGCTGGCCGCCTCGACCCTGTTCCCGCCCCTCGTGCTGGGCGTGTTCTGGAAACGCACCACTTACCAGGGTGCGCTGGCCGGCATGCTGGCAGGCTTCGGCGTGTGCCTGTATTACATGCTGCACACGAGCGCCATGCTGGGCGGCAGTGCAGCCGGGCAATGGCTGCATATCGCACCGATTTCCGCCGGCATCTTCGGCGTGCCGGCCGGCCTGGCCGCCGCCATCCTCGTCAGCTGGCTGACGCCGGCGCCGGGACGCCGCAGCACGGGATTGGTCGAGCATATCCGCGCACCGGAATAACAATGCGAATAACAATGCATCAAGGGCTGGGGGATGCAAAACAATGTCTCGACAGACTTATCGGAAAAGACGGCACAGCCGCAAAAAAGGAGTAGGCTGGAGGGCCGTTCCACTTACGAGGAAATCCCATGCCGTCTGGAAAAATTCTTGTCGCCCAAGGGGGCGGTCCCACCGCCGTCATCAACCAGTCGCTGGTAGGCGTGGTGCTCGAATCGCGGCGCTTCCAGCACGTCACGCGCGTATATGGGGCGCTGCATGGGGTGCGCGGCATCGTCAATGAAGAGTTTGTTGATCTGACGCAGGAAACCAGCCATAACCTGGAACTGGTGGCCGCCACGCCCTCGTCCGCCCTCGGCTCCACGCGCGACAAGCCCGACATCGCCTACTGCCAGCAAATCTTCGAAGTGCTGCGCGCGCACGAGATCGAACACTTCTTTTACATCGGCGGCAACGACTCATCCGACACGGTGCGCATCGTCAGCGAGGAAGCGCACAAGGCCGGCTACCCGCTGCGCTGCATCCACATTCCCAAGACCATCGACAACGACCTGGTGGGCAGCGACCACACGCCCGGCTTTCCTTCGGCCGCGCGCTTCGTCGCGCAGGCGTTCGCCGGCGCCAACCTCGACAACGCCGCCCTGCCTGGCGTCTACGTGGGCGTGGTGATGGGCCGCCACGCGGGCTTCCTGACAGCCGCCTCGGCGCTGGGCAAGAAGTTCCCCGACGACGGCCCGCACCTGATCTACCTGCCCGAGCGCGTCTTCGTGCTGGAAAACTTCCTCGCCGACGTGAAGGCCGCGTATGCCAAGTACGGGCGCTGCGTGATCGCCGTCTCCGAAGGCATCCACGATGCCTCGGGCGAGCCGATCGCCAGCCTGCTGGCCAAACAGGTGGGCAACGAGGTCGAGCGCGATGCGCACGGCAATGTGCAATTGTCGGGCACGGGCGCGCTGGCCGACCTGCTGTGCGACGAGATCAAGTCCAAGCTCGGCATCAAGCGCGTGCGCGGCGACACCTTCGGCTATTTGCAGCGCTCCTTCATCGGCTGCGTTTCCGACGTCGACCAGCGCGAGGCGCGCGAAGTGGGCGAAAAGGCCGTGCAGTTCGCCATGTGGGGCGAGCGCGACGGTTCCGTCGCCATCAAGCGCACGGGCTTCTATTCCGTCGACTATGCATTGCTGCCCCTGTCGGACGTGGCGGGCAAGACGCGCACCATGGAAGACGAGTTCATCAGCGCCAGCGGCACGGACGTGACCGATGCTTTCAGGCTCTACCTGCGTCCGCTGCTCGGCTCCGGCATGCCGGACGCCTTCCGCCTGCGCGCCGCCAAAGTAGCGAAAGTCTTGAAGCCTTAGTGGCTTTCCGCCAGCAATAGCGGCCGCAGCTTGACGGCCGCCTCCTTGAGCTGCGGCACGTGCTGCATCAGCTGTTCCACGGATTTTCTCGCCACGGGCGCGTGGCAGGCGACGGCCGCCACGATGCGCCCGTCGGCCGCGCAGATGGGCACGGCCACGGCCACCATGCCGTGCACGAATTCCTCGTCGTCGATGCCGATGCCCAGGCGGGCGATGCGCACGATCTCGCGCTCGAGCAGCGCGGGATCCGTGATGCTCTTTGGCGTGCGCGCTTCCAGCCGCAGCATGGCCAGCAGCTCGCGCCGCTCCAGCAAGGACATGTGCGCCAGGAACAGCTTGCCGCTGGCCGTGCAATGCATGGGCGCGCGCGTACCGAGCACCAGGTGCAGGCGCAGCGGTTCCTGCGTTTCCACCCTATCCACATACACGATGGCATTGCCTTCTGGAATGGCGAGATTGCACGTCTCGCCCGTGGCCGCCACCAGGCTGCCCAGGATGCTGCGGCTGACACGGATCAGGGCATTGTTGCGCAGGGTGGCCAGCGCCAGGTTGGTCGAGGCGGCCCCCGGCACATAGCCGCGTCCCACGGGCGTGCGCAGCACGTAGCCGTGCTGTTCCAGCGTATCGAGCAGGCGCATCATGCTGGCCTTGGGCACCTGCATGCGCGTGGCCAGCTGCGACAGGGTCAGTGGCTGGCTGGCGCTGGCCAGGTGCTCGATCAGGCGCAGCACGCGCAAGCCGCGCGCCTCGTCGCCATGGCTGGCCGCCGCAGCGCCCGCCTGGCCAGCGTCTTCGGTCTCGGCCGACCGTTTTTGAAACGCATCATGCATGTTCTGTTTCACCTCTCGCGTATGCGGGTGTTTCCGCTTGTCTCGGTGTTGCGCGTCTTTTATAAATGGAACCAGATGTTCCAGAAATAATCAATAAAGACCAGTGTATCGCAAAAAACGCCCGCCGAGGCAAGCCGATACCGCAACGCAGGAGACAAGCACCATGTCGCAAACACACTACGATTACATCGTCGTCGGCGCCGGTTCGGCCGGCTGCGTGCTGGCCAACCGCCTGTCGCACGACAGCGGCAATCAGGTATTGCTGCTGGAAGCGGGCGGCAAGGACAACAATCCCTGGATACACGTGCCGGTCGGCTATTTCAAGACCATGCACGATCCCAGGCTGGACTGGTGCTACCGCACGGAAGCGGACGCCGGCATCGCCGGGCGCCAGTTGCAATGGCCGCGCGGCAAGGTACTGGGCGGCTCCAGCTCGCTCAACGGCTTGCTGTATGTACGGGGCCAGAAGGAAGACTACGACCGCTGGGCCGAACTGGGCAACGCCGGCTGGAGCTATGCCGAGGTGCTGCCCTACTTTAAGAAATCGGAAGACCAGGAACGCGGCGCCAGCGACTACCACGGCGTCGGCGGCCCCTTGAAAGTGTCGGACCTGCGCCTGCGCCGTCCCATCGCCGAACACTTCATCGCCGGCGCCACGGAAAGCGGCATCCCCTTCAATGCCGATTACAACGGCGCCACGCAGGAAGGCGTCGGCTACTTCCAGCAGACGGCCAGCAATGGACTGCGCTGGAGCACGGCGAAAGCCTTTTTACGGCCGGCCCGCAAGCGCGCCAACCTGCGCGTGGAAGTGCGCGCGCAAATCACGCGCGTGCTGTTCGAAGGCAGGCGCGCCGTCGGCATCGAATACCGGCAGGATGGCCAGCTGCGTCAGGCGCGCGCCAGCGGCGAAGTGATTTTATGCGCGGGCGCCATCGGCTCGCCGCAAATCCTGCAATGCTCGGGCGTGGGGCCGCGCGCCCTGCTCGAGGAAGTCGGCGTGCCGCTCGTGCACGACCTGCCCGGCGTGGGACAGAACCTGCAAGACCACCTGCAAATCCGCCTCGTCTTCAAGACCCGGCTGAAAACCCTGAACGATGAAGTCAACAGCCTGTGGGGCAAGCTGTGGGTGGGCATGCAATATGTGTTTTCCCGCTCGGGGCCATTGACCCTGGCGGCCAGCCAGGTGACGGTGTTTACCAAGTCCTCGCCCGAGGTGGAGCGGCCCGACATCCAGTTCCACATGCAGCCGCTGAGCGCCGACAAGCCGGGCGAAGGCGCGCATCCGTTTTCCGCGTTCACCTCGTCCGTGTGCCAGCTGCGCCCGCACAGCCGCGGCCACGTGTCGATCAAGTCCGCCGATCCCCTCGCCTATCCGGGCATCTACCCGAATTACCTGTCCGACCCGCGCGACCAGCAGACGGCGATTGCCGCCCTGCGCGTGGCGCGCCGCATCGCCGCGGCGCCGTCGCTGGCGCCGCACATCATTTCCGAGTTCGTGCCCGGCCCGCAATTCGAGACGGACGCGCAGCTGCTGGATGCGGCGCGCCGCTTCAGCCAGTCGATCTACCACCCGAGCGGCACCTGCAAGATGGGCCACGACGCCATGGCGGTCGTCGATGACCGCCTGCGCGTGCACGGCATGCAGGGCTTGCGCGTGGTCGACGCCTCGATCATGCCGGAAATCGTCTCGGGCAATACGAATGCGCCCACCATCATGATCGCCGAAAAAGCCGCCGACATGATCCTGGCGGACGCCGTGCGCCTGCCGCAGGCGGCATAGCGGACGCCCGATCCACTCGCACCCGATTCCCCCCTACCCGAGGAGGATGCCAGCGGCGGGCAGACCGGCCCGCCCCTGTTTGACCAGCCGCCGCGCCAGCAGCGCGGCGGCTGCACCCCAACCATCCAAAAAAAACACATAATCGATATCGATTGGAGACTAGATATATGGACAACAATCCGAAAAAGGCCAAAGAGCTACGGAAAGTCGTGATGGCCAGCGTGATCGGCGCCACCATCGAATGGTATGACTTCTTCCTGTACGGCGTCGTCGCCGGCATCGTGTTCAGCAAGCTGTATTTCCCCGGCGGCGATCCGCTCGTCTCGACCATGCTGGCCTACGGCACCTTCGCCGTGGGCTTCCTGTCGCGCCCCATCGGCGGCGTGATCTTCGGCCACTTCGGCGACAAGATCGGCCGCAAGAGCATGCTGGTGATGACCCTGATGATCATGGGCATCTCCACCTTCCTGATCGGCGTGCTGCCGACCTATGACCACATCGGTTACTGGGCGCCCGCCCTGCTGCTGTTCCTGCGCGTGCTGCAGGGCATCGGCCTCGGTGGCGAATGGGGCGGCGCCGTGCTGATGGCGTATGAATATGCGCCGCCGAAGGAGCGCGGCTTCTATGCCAGCCTGCCGCAGATCGGCCTGGCCATCGGCCTGTGCCTCGCTTCCGGCGTGGTGGCGATCCTGTCGTACAGCCTGACGGATGCGCAATTTTTGTCCTGGGGCTGGCGCGTCGCCTTCATCCTGTCGGCCGCCCTCGTCTTCATCGGCATGTGGATACGCCTGAACGTGATGGAAACGCCGGAATTCCAGGCCGTCAAGGAGAAGAACGCGGAAACGCAGATTCCGTTTTTCGACCTGCTGAAACGCTATCCGGGCAACGTCTTGAAGGGCATGGGCGCGCGCTATATCGACGGCGTCTTCTTCAATATCTTCGGCGTGTTTTCCATCACGTATCTCACCAACACCATCAAGATCGCCCGCACGGAGGCACTGATGGGCGTGATGGCGTCGGCCGTCGTGATGTGCTTCTGCATCCCCTTCTTCGGCCGGCTGTCGGACCGCATCGGCCGCAGCAAGGTGTTTTTCTGGGGTTCATTGATCACGGGCGTGTCGTCGATTCCCGCCTTCTGGATCATGCTCAACCACGCCGACAATCCGCTGCTGCTGTGGTGTTCCGTGATCATCCCGCTCGGCGTGCTGTATTCAGCCGTGTATGGCCCGGAAGCGGCGCTGTTCTGCGACCTGTTCGACGCCAGGGTGCGCTACACGGGCATCTCCTTCGTCTACCAGTTCTCCGGCATCTTCGCCAGCGGCCTGACGCCCATCATCGCCACCTACCTGCTGAAAACGGGCAATGGCGAGCCGTGGCACATCGTCGGCTACATCCTGTTCGCCTCCCTCGTCTCGGCCGTCAGCGTGGCCATGATCGGCAAGGGCGGCGCGCAGCCGGAAGGGGGCATGAAGCCGGCGCACGCACGGTAAGCTGGCGACAGGCGTAAAAAAAGCAGGCTCTCGAAAGAGGCCTGCTTTTTTATCCAAGCGAAGACTTAGATGACGATCGTCTGGTGCTCGTCACCCACGCGGGCACGGATGGTGCCGATGCGCGAGACGGTTTCGCCAGCCGCCTGCAATTGCGCGATGGCGGCGTCCGCGTTTTCCTGCGAGACGATGACGGTCATGCCGATGCCGCAGTTGAAGACGCGGTGCATCTCGGCGTCAGCCACGCCGCCATGCTGTTGCAGCCACGTGAACAGCGGCGGCATGGTCCATGCCTTCGAATCGAGTTCGGCGACCAGGCCAGGCTGCAGCACGCGCGGGATGTTTTCCACCAGGCCGCCACCGGTGATGTGCACCATGCCTTTGACTTCCATGGCATCCATCAGGGCCAGCAGCGGCTTGACGTAGATGCGCGTCGGCTGCATCAGCACGTCGGCCAGCTTGCGGCCGTGGAAATCGCCTTCCAGGTCCGGTTTCGCCACTTCGATGATCTTGCGCACCAGCGAGTAACCGTTCGAGTGCACGCCCGACGACGCCAGGCCCAGCACCACGTCGCCCGGGGCGATCTTGGTGCCGTCGATGATTTTCGATTTTTCCACGGCGCCGACGGCAAAACCTGCCAGATCGTATTCGCCGGCCGGGTACATGCTCGGCATTTCCGCCGTTTCGCCGCCGATCAGTGCGCAGCCCGCTTGTTCGCAACCCTGGGCGATGCCCTTGATGACGTCGGTGGCAATGGCCACGTCCAGCTTGCCGCAAGCGAAGTAGTCGAGGAAGAACAGCGGCTCGGCGCCTTGCACCAGGATATCGTTGACGCTCATGGCGACCAGGTCGATGCCGACCGTGTCGTGGCGGTTCAGTTCGAACGCCAGGCGCAATTTGGTGCCGACGCCGTCGGTGCCCGAGACCAGGACCGGTTCCTTGTACTTCTTGCTGATTTCAAACATGGCGCCAAAACCGCCCAGGCCGCCCATCACGCCTTCGCGCAGGGTGCGCTTGGCAAACGGCTTGATTGCTTCGACTAAAGCGTCGCCTGCGTCGATATCGACGCCAGCGTCACGGTAGGAAAGGGAAACATTAGAAGTCTGGTTCATGGTGTGGTGGCAGCGGAGGCGGTAAAATAGAAGGCGGATACCCGCCGGCACGCGCGCGCAAGCATGTTTTTCAACATCGTGCGGCAGGCGGCCAGCCGGTGAATTCGGTCGATCAATACGCTATTTTATCAAACTGCCCCCGCAATTTCGTAATTAACTGCCTTTTTTTAACGCAACAGCACAAACCACATGCCATTTCCCATCACCGCAGAACAGAAGCAAACAGCATTTTGGATCGCGGTCTGGCTGGCATTTTTGCTGTTGCTGGTCAGCCTGGGCCCCATCCTGACGCCCTTCCTGGCCGCCGCCATCCTCGCCTACGTGCTCAATCCGGGCGTGGACCGCCTGCAGCGCCTGCATTACAAGCGTTTTTACCTGCCCCGGCCGCTGGCCGTGCTGGTCGTCGTAGTGTTGTTTTTCCTCGCGATCACGGCGCTGGTGCTGATCGTCGTGCCCGTGCTGCAAAAGGAAATCCCGTTGCTGCAGGCGCAGATACCGCAGTTTCTCAGCAAGGCCAACGAGTTCCTCGCGCCGAAGCTGCGCGACCTGGGCATCCGCGTGCGCCTGGACGGCACGGGCATCAAGCGCATGCTGAGCCAGCAGATGGCCACCAGCGGCGATGAAATCTGGAGCACCGTGCTGGCGTCGGCGCGCATCGGCGGCACGGCCGTGCTGGGCTGGCTGGCCACCGTCGTGCTGATCCCCGTGGTCTTGTTCTACCTGTTGCTGGACTGGCATCCGATGCTGGCGCGCATCGCCGGCGCCGTGCCGCGCCGCTGGGTCGGCCGCACGGTGGGCATGGCGCAGGAAGTCGACACCCTGCTGGCGCAATACCTGCGCGGCCAGCTGCTGGTGATGCTGGTGCTGGCCACGTATTACTCGGCCGCGCTGGCCATCGCCGGCTTCGAGGTCGCATTGCCTGTAGGCATCATCACGGGCTTGCTGGTCTTCATCCCCTATCTGGGCTTCGGCCTGGGGCTGGCGCTGGCGCTGATCGCCGCCCTGCTGCAGTTTGCCGACTGGAGCGGCGTGATCGCCGTGGCCGTCATCTACGGCTGCGGCCAGGTCATCGAAGGCTTTTTCCTCACGCCGCGCCTGGTGGGCGAGCGCATCGGCTTGAATCCGCTGGCCGTGATTTTCGCCCTGTTGGCGTTTGGACAATTATTTGGTTTCGTCGGCGTTTTGCTCGCTTTACCCGCTTCTGCCGTGCTGATGGTCGCTTTTAAGCATCTTCGGCGCCACTACCTGTCCAGCAGCTTCTATAATACATAATAAAAGCGGATATCATATCAACCTAGCAATACCACGATGCACATGCAGTAATGAAAAACAGGACAAGGCGTACGCCATGAAACAACTGGTGCTCGATTTAGGCACAGACCAGGCGCACAGCCTCGATACCTTCGAGGTGGGACAGAATGCCGAAGTGGCGCAGCTGATGCGCCAGTTCGCCGCGCGCACGTCGCGCGAACATTTTGCCTACCTGTGGGGCGAACTGGCCGCCGGCAAGAGCCATCTGCTCAAGGCCCTGGCCAGCACCGAGCGCGCGCGCTATATTTCGCCGTTCTCGATCGAGTCCGAATTCGTGTATTCGCCTGACGTGGATTTGTACCTGCTCGACGACTGCGAAAAACTCTCGCCGCTGGCGCAGATCGACGCCTTTGCCCTGTTCAATGAAATCCGCGCCAACAAGGCCTATATGGTGTGCAGCGGCGCCGTGCCGCCGGCCGTGCTGCCCGTGCGCGAAGACTTGCGCACGCGCATGGGCTGGGGCCTGATCTATCAGATCCACGGCTTGACGGACGATGAAAAAATCGCCGCCCTGACCCAGGCGGCCAGCACCCGCGGCTTGACCTTGTCGCCGGGCGTGTTACCCTACCTGCTGTCCCATTTCCGGCGCGACATGCGTTCGCTGTCGACGATGCTGGACTCTCTCGACCTATACTCCCTTGAAACCCAACGTCCGATCACCTTGCCATTGTTGCGCGAGTTGTTGCAGGCGGAAGCGAAAGAATGATGAATCTGGCCCTGTTTGACCTCGACCACACCCTGCTGCCCATCGACTCGGATCACGAGTGGGGCGAGTTCCTGGTACGCATCGGTGCCGTGGACGCCGCCGAATTCACCCGACGCAACGACGAATTCTTCGCGCAATACCAGGCCGGCACCCTCGACCCGGTGGAATACCTGGAATTTTCCCTGGGCACCCTGGCGCAATTCCCGCGCGATCGCCTCGAGGCGCTGCACCGGCAATTCATGGCCGAAGTGGTCATGCCGGCCATCCGCCCCGAAGTCGTGGCCCTGCTCAAGCAGCACCAGGACGCGGGCGACCTGCTGGCCATCGTCACGGCCACCAACCATTTCATCACCAAACCCATCGCCGAGGCGCTGGGCGTCGAGCACCTGCTGGCCGCCATGCCCGAATATGACGCCGAGGGCAATGTCACGGGCAAGCTGCTGGGCACGCCCACCCTGGGCGCCGGCAAGCTGACCCACACCCATGCCTGGCTGGAAAAGATGGGCAAGGAACTGGGACAGTTCGAGCGCAGCTATTTCTACAGCGATTCGCACAACGACATTCCCTTGCTGTCGGTCGTTACCCACCCTGTCGCCACCAATCCCAATGCTGCCTTGAGCGCACACGCATCCCTCCACGGCTGGCCATCACTCCACTTATTCAATGATTAAAAAATTCATCCGCAAGATCCTCGGCGTTAAAAAAGAGGCAGCGCGCGACACCACGGCACCCATCGTGCTCGGTCCCGCGCAACACGGAATCGACCCGAAACTGGTGTCGTCGAATGCCATCCGCGTCACCAGCAGCCTGCAGGAAGCGGGCTTCGAAGCCTTCGTCGTCGGCGGCGCCGTGCGCGACCTGCTGCTGGGCGTCAAACCGAAAGACTTCGACATCGCCACCAACGCCACGCCGGAACAGGTCAAGCGATTGTTCCGCCGCGCCTTCATCATCGGCAAGCGCTTCCAGATCGTGCACGTGATGTTCGGCCAGGATTTGCTGGAAGTGACGACCTTCCGCGGCGCCGGCGCCGACTCCGCGCCCAAGGATGAACATGGCCGCGTCCTGCGCGACAACACCTTCGGCCTGCAGCACGAAGATGCGCTGCGCCGCGACTTCACCATCAACGCCATGTACTACAACCCGGCCACGCAGGAAGTGCTGGACTACCATGGCGGCGTGGAAGACATCCGCGCCAAGACCCTGCGCATGATCGGCAAGCCGGAAGAGCGCTACCGCGAAGACCCGGTGCGCATGCTGCGCGTGGTGCGCTTCGCCGCCAAGCTGAAATTCACCATCGAGCCGGCCACCGCAGCGCCGATTCCCGTCATGGCCCCGCTGATCAACAACGTGCCCGCGCCGCGCGTGTTCGACGAGATGCTGAAACTGCTGATGAGCGGCCACGCGCTGGCCTGTTTGCAGCAGCTGCGCAAGGAAGGCTTGCATCACGGCCTGCTGCCGCTGCTCGACGTGGTGCTGGAGCAGCCGCTGGGCGCGAAATTCGTCACCCTGGCGCTGGACGCCACCGACGCCCGCATCGCCGCCGGCAAGACCGTCTCGCCAGGCTTCCTGTTTGCCTCGCTGCTGTGGCACCAGGTGCTGGAAAAATGGACGGCCTACCGCGCCGCCGGCGAATCGACCATTCCCGCGCTGCACCTGGCGGCCGACGACGTGCTCGATTCGCAGACGGAAAAACTGGCCCTGCAGCGCAAGATCGGCTCGGACATGCGCGACATCTGGTCGATGCAGCCGCGCTTCGAGCGCCGCGTCGGCAAGGCGCCGTACAAGCTGCTCGAGCACCTGCGCTTCCGCGCCGGCTACGACTTCCTGCTGCTGCGCTGCGCCTCGGGCGAGATCGACCTGGACATCGGCGAATGGTGGACCGCATTCTACGAAGGCGACGAGGAAACGCGCGAAGCGCTGCTCGTCAGCGCGAATGCGGCGCCGGGCGCCGTCAAGAAGAAGCGCCCGCCACGCCGCAGCACGCGCAGCAAGACGGGCACAGGCGGCTCGACCACCGGCAGCACCAGCGGCGAGTAAACGCGGTCATGCAGACAGTAACCGCTTACATCGGCATCGGCGCCAACCTTGGCGACGCGCGCGCCAACGTGCAGGACGCGCTTGCGCGCCTGGCGCGCCTGTCCGGCGCCAGCCTGCTCGACGCCTCGGCCAGCTACCGCACGGCGCCCATCGACTCGAGCGGCGATGACTACATCAATGCCGTGGCGCGCATCGCGACCACCCTGCCGGCCGAAGCGCTGCTGCAGGCCCTGCACGCCATCGAGGCGGCGCACGGGCGCGAGCGCCCCTACCGCAACGCCCCGCGCACCCTGGACCTGGACTTGCTGCTGTACGGCGACGAACGGATCGCCAGCGCCACGCTGACAGTGCCGCATCCACGCCTGACGGAACGCGCCTTCGTGCTGGTGCCGCTGCTGGCCCTGGCGCCCGCCATCGTCGTGCCTGGCCTGGGGCCGGCCCAGGACTACCTGGTGGCTGTAGCCGACCAGGCCATCAGCCAGCTCTGACCAGAGCCGCCGCCATCCTCTACAATGCCGCTCCTGCAGCGCCCCGCATAAAGTACTACACTAGCGGCGTCGTACCCCTTTCACTCTAGAGAATACCTATGTCCGCTTATTTGCAAGGAACAGATCTGGCCGCAAAAGACAAGGCCGCCACACCAGCGCCGGCGCCATCCAAGCCTGTCGCCAACAAGGCCGTGACCATCCACACCCTGGCCACGCTGCGCGCCGCCGGCGAAAAGATCACCATGCTGACCTGCTATGACGCCAGCTTCGCGTCCCTGATGGACCGCTGCGGCGTGGAGATCCTGCTGATCGGCGATTCGCTCGGCATGGTCTGCAACGGCCACAACTCCACCCTGCCCGTCACCGTGGCCGAACTGGCCTACCACACGGCTTCCGTGGCGCGCGGCAGCAAGTCGGCCATGATCATGTCCGACCTGCCCTTCGGCGCCTACGGCACGCCCGAAACGGCCTATGCCAACGCCGTCATCCTGATGCAGGCTGGCGCGCACATGATCAAGATCGAAGGCGGCGCCTGGCTGGCCGAGATCGTGAAGTTCCTCACCGAACGCGGCATCCCCATCTGCGCGCACATCGGCCTGACGCCGCAATCGGTGCACCAGCTCGGTGGTTATAAAGTGCAGGGCAAGAGCACGGAAAGCGCGGCAGAACTGAAGAACGACGCGCTGGTGCTGCAAAACGCGGGCGCCGCCATCGTGCTGATGGAAGCGATGCCGTCGCAGCTGGGCAAGGAAGTCACCGACATGCTGACGATACCGACCATCGGCATCGGCGCAGGTCCCGACTGTTCGGGCCAGGTACTCGTCATGCACGACATGCTGGGCGTGTTCCCAGGCCGCAAGGCGCGCTTCGTGCGCAACTTCATGGAAGGCGCTGCCAGCATCGACGACGCCGTCACCGGCTACGTCAAGGCCGTCAAGGATGGCAGCTTCCCGGCGCTGGAACACTGCTTCTGATGTAGTGTGTTTGTCGGCTTGCGCGCTGCGCGCCAGGCCGGCCTACGACCTGTCGGCATCGTAGGTCGGGTTAGCGCAGCGTAACCCGACACCGCCACCAGCTCAAACTCTCGCCACTACCCCACCTGTATCCACGTCGTCTTCAGCTCCGTGTACTTGTCCAGCGCGTGCAGCGACTTGTCGCGCCCATTGCCCGACTGCTTGTAGCCGCCGAACGGCACGGTGATGTCATCGCCATCGTACTGGTTGACGTGCACGGTGCCGGCGCGCAGGGCGCGTGCCGTCTGGATGGCCTTGCTGATGTCCGACGTCCACACGGCCGCCTGCAAGCCATACGGCGTGGCATTCGCCTGCTTCACCGCTTCGGCGATATCCGTAAAGCCCAGCACGGACAGCACGGGGCCGAAGATCTCTTCGCGCGCGATCGTCATGCCGGCATCCACGTCGCCGAACACGGTCGGCTGCACGTAGTAGCCGCCCGTCTCCGCGCGCACGGCGTCGCCGCCGCCGAGCAGTGTCGCGCCCTCGTTCTTGCCTGCCGCGATATAGCCCATGACGGTGTGCATCTGCGTGGCGTCGACGATGGCGCCCATGACCGTGGCTTCGTCGAGCGGATCGCCCGGCTGGAAGCGCGGCAGCATGGCCAGCGCCTTGGCCAGGAACTCGTCCTTGATCGACTCTTCCACGAACAATCGCGAGGGCGCGTTGCAGCTTTCGCCCTGGTTGAAAAAGATGGAACCGACGGCGGCCGCCACGGCCTTGTCCAGATCCGGGCAATCGGCGCAGACGATGTTGGCGGACTTGCCGCCCAGTTCCGTCCAGGCCCGTTTCAGGTTCGACTGGCCCGCCATCTGCACGATCAGCTTGCCCGTGCGCGTGGAGCCCGTAAAGCCGATGCAATCGACATCCATATGCAGCGCCAGCGCGGCGCCGGCCTCGTTGCCGTAGCCGGGCAGCACGTTGAACACGCCCGGCGGGAGCCCCGCCAGCAGCGCGAGGTCGGCCAGGCGCAGGGCTGTCAGCGGCGATTTTTCCGACGGCTTCAGGATGACGCTGTTGCCTGCCGCCAGCGCGGGCGCGATCTTCCAGGCGGCCATGATCATCGGGTAATTCCACGGCACGATGGCGGCGACGACGCCCACCGGCTCGCGCGTGATCAGGGCCAGGCTGTTGGCCGGCGTGGGCGCGATTTCATCGTAGACCTTGTCGATCGCCTCGCCATACCAGCGCAGGCAGTTGGCCGTGGCGCCCACGTCCACGCTCTGGCTGTACTTGATCGGCTTGCCCATGTCCAGGGTTTCCAGCAGGGCCAGTTCGGGACCGTGCTGCTGCACCAGGTCGGCGAACTTGATCAATACGCGCTTGCGCTGCGCCGGCGATTTTCCCGCCCAGCGGCGGTCATCGAAGGCGGCGCGGGCGGCCAGCACGGCCGCGTCCACGTCCGCGCCATCGCAGCGGGCCACCTGCCCCAGCAGGCGCCCGTCGATGGGCGACAGATTGTCGAAGGTCTGGCCGGATCTGGCCCAGGCCCGTTCGCCGTTGATGATGGCGCGGCCATCGATCGTGAGCGCTGCTGCCCGTGCATGCCAGCTGGTGTTTTTCGTCATGGTCGTCTCCTGCAAGGTGAAAACGCCAGCTTACTCCTAGTCTGGCGTATAGGCCGCAGACAGTTGCTTGCGGCGTCTGCGGTCGGCGCGCGCCAGCATCACGGCATACACGATCACGGCGATCGACACGGCCAGGATGGTCAGCGCGGCAACCGCATTCACGCGCGGGTCGAGGCCCAGCCGCGCGCGCGAGAAAATCACCAGCGGCATGGTCGTCGAACCGGGGCCGGACAAAAAGGCGGACAGCACGACGTCGTCGAGCGACAGGGTAAATGTCAGCAGCCAGGCCGAGGCCAGCGCCTGCGTGATGTTCGGCAGGGTCACGAGGAAGAAGACCTGGTGCGCGCGGCAGCCCAGGTCCATCGCCGCCTCGGCCAGCGACTTGCTCATCTCCTGCAGGCGCGACTGCACCACCACGGCCGCGTACGCCATGCCCAGCAAGGTATGGCCAAGCCAGATGGTCAGCACGCCCCGCTCGGGAAAACCGAAGACCTTTTGCATGGACACCAGCATCAGCAGCAGGGACAGGCCGATGATCACTTCCGGCATCACGAGCGGCGCGCTGACCATGGCCGAAAACACGGTGCGGCCGCGGAAGCGCTGGTAGCTGGTCAGGGCGAAGGCGGCAAACGTGCCGAGGATGACGGAGGACGTGGCCGACATGAAGGCGATCTTCAGGGACAGGCCGAAACCCGAGATGATCTCCGTATCGCTCATCAGCTCACTGTACCAGCGCAGCGAGAAACCGCTCCACACCATGTCCTGGCGCGAGCTGTTGAACGAGAAGACGATCAGCACGATGATGGGCAGGTAGAGGAACAGGTAGCCCAGCGAAAGCCAGCCGCGGCCGAACCAGCGCTGCAGGAAAGAGTGCGCATTGTTACCTGTGCTCATGTTTGTTTCCCCGCGTCCTGGTCCATCTTGTACTTGTTAAAAATCGCCATCGGCACGAGGATCAGCAGGATCACCAGCACCGTCACCGACGAGGCCATGGCCCAGTCGTTATTGGTGAAATATTCATCCCACAGCACGCGGCCTATCATCAGGGTTTCCGGGCCGCCCAGCAGCTCGGGAATCACATACTCGCCGACGGACGGGATGAAGACCAGCATGGCGCCGGCGATGATGCCCGACTTCGACAGCGGCACGGTGATGCGCCAGAACGCCTGCAGGGGCGTGGCGCCCAGGTCGGCAGCAGCTTCCAGGTAACGCATGTCCATTTTGACCAGGTTGGCGTACAGCGGCAAAATCATGAAGGGCAGATAGGCGTACACCATGCCGACGACCAGCGAGAACGAGGTGTTCATCATGTGCAGCGGTTCGTTCACCACGCCCAGCGCGATCAGCAGGTCGTTGAGCAGGCCGTGGTTGGCCAGGATGCCCTTCCACGCATACACGCGCAGCAGGAACGAGGTCCAGAACGGCAGCATCACCAGCATCATCAGCACGGGGCGTATCGACGGCCTGGCGCGCGCCATGAAGTAGGCGAACGGGTAGCCGATGACGAGGCAGATGGCGGTGGTGATCGCCGCATACTTGAGGGAGCTGAGATAGGTCAGCAGATACAGTTCGTCGGCGGCGATGAACAGGTAGTTGGCGATTTTGACCTTCAGCACGACGATGCCGTCGACGTACGACAGCAGGCCGCCGAACGGGCTGCCCGCCGTTTCCATGTCCGACAGGCTGATGCGCAGCACGATCAGGAAAGGCACGAGGAAGGCGGCCGCCAGGAACAGCGACGGCACGGCGATGACGACGTTGCGGCCCGCATTTTTTCCCGTTATCCAGCGCAGGGTGACGAGATTGCGCAGCAATTGCAGAATAGGCGTCATGATGGCCTCAGCTAGTGAGCACGACGATGTCGGCGCCATCCCACCAGACCCACACGCGCTGCTCGCGCTCGAGGCGCGAGACGTCGTGGCGGGCCGCGTTGGTGCGCGAGACTTTCACCACATTGCCGCTGTCGAGACGCACGTGGTAGCTGGTTTCATTGCCAAAATACGCCATGGCGACGATCACGCCCTGGGCGCAGTTGTAGCCATGTTCCGCCGGCGACGCCCGCTCGTCCAACGTGGGCGGCTCGATCTGGATGCCGATTTTTTCGGGGCGCACGGCCACCGAGACATCCATGCCCAGGTTGCCCGTGATGCCGTGCGAGACATAGTGTTCGCCATCGGGCGTGGCGATCACCACGTGGTCGGGTTCGTCCTGCGCGATGCGGCCGTCGAACAGGTTGACGCTGCCGATGAAATCGGCGACGAAGCGGCAATTCGGCGTCTCGTAGATTTCGCCCGGCGCGCCCACCTGCAGGATGCGCCCCTCGCTCATGACGGCGATGCGCGTGGCCATGCTCATCGCTTCATCCTGGTCGTGCGTGACCATCACGCAGGTGACGCCCACCTGCTCGATGATGTTCACCAGCTCCATCTGCGTGCGTTCGCGCAGTTTCTTGTCCAGCGCGCCGAGCGGCTCGTCGAGCAGCAGCAATTGCGGACGCTTGGCCAGGCTGCGCGCCAGCGCCACGCGCTGCTGCTGGCCGCCCGACAGCTGGTGCGGCTTGCGCTTCGCATACTGCCCCAGCTGCACCAGCGCCAGCATCTGCTCGACGCGCGCGGCGATCTCCGCTTTCGGCAAGCCGTCGCGGCGCAGGCCGAAGGCGATGTTGTCCCACACAGACAGGTGGGGGAACAGCGCATACGACTGGAACATCATGTTGATGGGGCGCTGGTGCGGCGGCACATCGACGATGCTGTTGCCGGCCAGGGTGATGCGCCCCGAGGTCGGCGTCTCGAAACCCGCCAGCATGCGCAGCAGGGTCGACTTGCCGCAACCTGAACTGCCCAGCAGGGCGAAGATCTCGCCCTTGTTGATCGTCACGGAAATATCATTGACGGCGCGCACGCCATCGAATTCCTTGACCAGTTGATCAATCAGCAGGAAAGGCGCTGGGGCGTCGCTGGCCGACGCGGCGGGTGTTGCTATCGTCATGTGTGGGTGGCTTCTGGGTAAATGGGTGTCAAAATGAAAAACTGGCCGCTACAAAGAGCGACCAGGATGGAAGTTTAGCGGAACTGCCGCCATTGCGGTCCAAAAATTGCGCAGATGGCGGCAAAATGGGGCAAAAACCTACACCCAGCCCTTCTCCTTCACATCCGCATGCGTCTTGTCCAGGCACAGGCGTATCAAGCCCACCATCTCGTCGATCTGCGCCCGCGTCATGACCAGCGGCGGGGCGACGATCATGCGCTCGCCCACGGCGCGCATGATGACGCCATTGTCGAACATGTGGCCGCGGCAGATCATGCCCACGCCCTGCTCCTCGTCGAACAGTTCGTTCTCGTGCACGGTAGTGCCCTTCTTGCGCACCAGGTTCAGGCCCGCGACCAGGCCGCAGCTGTCCGCATAGCCCACGAGCGGATGCTGGCCCAGGCTGGCAAAGCACTGCTTCAGGTACGGCCCCGTATCCTCGGCCACCTTCGCCAGCAGCTGCTCTTCCTCGATGATGCGGATGTTTTCCAGCGCGGCGGCGCAGGCGACGGGATGGCCCGAATACGTGAACCCGTGCGTGAATTCGCCGCCCTGCTCGATCAGCACCTTGGCCACCCTGTCACCCACCAGCACGCCGCCCAGCGGCACGTAGCCCGAGGTGACGCCCTTGGCAAAGGTAATGAGGTCCGGCCTGATGCCGAACAGCTCGGAGCCGAACCAGCGTCCCAGCCGGCCAAAGCCGCAGATGACTTCATCGGCGATCAAAAGGATGCCGTACTTGTCGCAGATGCGCTGGATTTCCGGCCAGTAGGTCGAGGACGGGATGATGACGCCGCCGGCGCCCTGCACCGGCTCGCCGATAAAGGCGGCCACCTTGTCGGCGCCGATTTCCAGGATCTTGTCTTCCAGCCAGGACGCCGCCTTCAGGCCGAATGCTTCCGGACTCAGTCCATGGCCCGCTTCCAGATAATTCGGCTGGCCGATGTGCGCGATGCCGGGGATGGGCAAGCCGCCCTGCGCATGCATGCCATCCATGCCGCCCAGGGATGCCCCCGCCACCGTGCTGCCGTGATAGGCGTTGTGGCGGCTGATGACGGTATGGCGCTCCTTGTAGCCGAGAATGTCCCAGTAGCGGCGCACCATGCGCAAATTCGTGTCGTTGCCTTCGGAACCGGAGCTGGTGAAAAACACGTGCTGGAACTGCGGCGGCGAGATCTGCGCCAGCTTGGCGGCCAATTGCGCGGCCGGCACGTTCGTCGTGCCAAAGAAGCTGTTATAGAACGGCAGCGTTTCCATCTGCCGGTACACGGCTTGCGAGATCGACGTGCGGCCATAGCCGACGTTGACGCACCACAGGCCCGACATGCCGTCGACGATTTTCTTGCCCTGGCTATCCCACAGGTAGACGCCGTCGCCGCGCACCATCACGCGCGCGCCTTTCGACGCCAGGTCCTGGAAATCGGTGAACGGGTGCAGGTAGTGGGCCGAGTCCATCTTCTGGATGGCGGCCGTGTCGTACACCTGCGGCGCCGCATTCTTTTGCGCCACGGAGGCGACCAGCGCGGCGCCGGGCGCCAGCGGATTGTTTGTTGTGCTCATGCGTGCTCCTTTTAAACGTGCAATAACAAATGTTCGCGTTCCCAGGGGCTGATCACCGTCATGAATTCCTGGTGCTCGAGGTCCTTGATGGCCGCATACACGTCGATGAAACGCTCGCCCAGCACCGTGCGCAGCTTGTCTTCCGCGCGCAGCAGCTGCAACGCTTCCGGCAAGCCTTGCGGCAGTTCGAACTTCATGTCATAGGCGCTGCCTACCATCATCGGCGTCGCTTCCAGCTGCTCCGTCATGCCCAGGTAGCCGCATGCCAGAGTCACGGCCAGCGCCAGGTAGGGATTGGCGTCGGCGCCGATGATGCGGTTCTCCACGCGCCGGTCCTGCACGCCCGATTCGGGCACGCGAAAGCCCACCGTGCGGTTGTCCAGGCCCCACTGGATGTTGATCGGCGCGGCCGTGTGACGCACGATGCGGCGGTAGGAATTCACATACGGTGCGACGATGGCCATGGCCGACGGCATGTAGCGCTGCAGGCCGGCGATGTAGTGCTTGAAGATGGGCGCCGCCGAGCCGTCCTCGTTGCTGAATATGTTCAGGCCCGTCTTCGCATCGACGACGCTCTGGTGCACGTGCATGGCGGACCCCGGCTCGCCGGCCATCGGCTTGGCCATGAAGGTGGCGTACATATCGTGTTTCAGCGCCGCTTCGCGCAGGGTGCGCTTGAAGAAAAACACCTTGTCGGCCAAACCCAGCGGATCGCCGTGCAGGAAGTTGATTTCCATCTGCCCCGCGCCGATCTCGTGGATCAGGGTGTCGACGTCAAGGTTCATCAGTTCGCAGTAATCGTAGATATCCTCGAACAGCGGATCGAATTCGTTGACGGCGTCGATGCTGTACACCTGGCGGCTGGTCTCGGCCCGGCCGCTGCGGCCGATGGGCGGCTTCAATGGCAGGTCCGGGTCCGTGTTTTTCGCCGTCAGGTAGAACTCCAGTTCCGGCGCCACCACCGGTTTCCAGCCCTTGTCCGCATACAGTTTCAGCACGCGGCGCAGCACGGATCTTGGGGCGAAATCGACCAGCATGCCGTCGGCGAAATAGCAGTCATGGATGACTTGCGCCGTGGGATCGGTGGCCCACGGCACCATGGTGATGGTGGTGGGGTCGGCCTTTAAAATCATGTCGCGGTCGGTGCTGGAAATGGCGCGGTCATAGCCGCCATCGTCGATGGGATAATTGCCCGTCACCGTCATGCCCAGCACCGCTTCCGGGATGCGCATGCCGCGCTCCTGGGTGAATTTCCCGCGCGGCAGAATCTTCCCGCGCGCCACGCCCGTCAAGTCGGGGACCAGGCATTCGATTTCCGTGACCCGCTTTTCATTGAGCCACAAATCCATATCCGTATAGGTGAAATTTTCGCGTATTGCCATGTTTCCCTCTCTCTGGTCTTGATCAGGCGCCGCATGGTGCTGGTGCGGCGCGCCCGTGCTAGTTGCCGTCATCCTTTCTGTTGCGCTGCTGTTCCTGGTAATCGCGGCACGCCTGGCCAAAGCCGCCGAACAGGCGCATGGCGTGCGGGTTGTCTTCCACCCGCCATTCCGGGTGCCACTGCACCGCCAGCGTGAAACCGGCGGCGCTGGCCACCGTATAGGCTTCCACCAGTCCGTCGTCGGCCAGGGCTTCCACCAGCAAGCCGTCGGCCAGGCGGGCGATGCCCTGGCCATGCAGGGAGTTGACCATCATTTCGCCCTCGCCACCAAGCAGGCGAGACAAAAGGCCCTCGGGCGCGAGCTTGACGCGGTGCGCGGGCGCGTACTGGCGCTCGAGGGGATCGAGCACGTTCTCGCGATGATCGAGCATGCCCGGCACCGCATGCACGGCCTGGTGCAGGCTGCCGCCCAGGGCCACATTGACTTCCTGGAAGCCGCGGCAGATGGCCAGCAAGGGCAACTGGCGCGCCAGCGCGGCGCGGACCAGGGGCAAGGTGGTGGCGTCGCGCGCCGGGTCTTGCGGCAGTTCGGGGTGCAGGATGTCTTCGCCATACAGGCGCGCATCGACATTCGAGGCGGAACCGGTCAGCATGACGCCGTCGGCAATCCGCAGCGCCGCTTCCAGGTCGGCGTCAACGGCCAGGGCGGGCAGCAGCAGCGGCATGCAGTCTGCACCGCGCAGCACGGCGTGCAGGTACTTGTCCTGCGCCATATGCCAGGCGTGGTTGCCAAGCTGGCGCTGACAGGCGGGAACGAGAACAATGGGACGGCGCATAGAGTGCTACCTCGCTGGCGTGACGATCCAATGACAGCGCCAAACAGCGCTGCCGCTCGCTTCACTGTATAGCAGAGCCGGCGGCAGCGGCCACACCCATGGGCGTGGCCAACGGGACCGTCCTGCGGCTACACTACGGCTTTGCCATATTGTCTTTCGTAAAATCATCATATGCCCGTCCGGCGCCAAATGCCAGCGCCACCGGCAAAGTCCCCCTCTTTCCCATGCATCCACACCACTTTCACGCCATCCCGACCTTGCTTTCCCTCGCGCGGAGGCTGCCATGAAGCACATGCCGTGGCGCGATTTCTTCGCCCTCGTGGTGAGTATCGGCGTGGTCGGCCTGGGACTGGGCGCGACCATGCCGCTCACCGCATTGACACTGCACCAGCGCGGCGTGAGTACGGACATCATCGGCATGATCACGGCCGTCAGCGCCCTCGGCATCCTGGCCGCTTCGCCGTTCGTCTCTGGCTGGGTGGGGCGCTTTGGCGCGCGCGCCACCATGCTGGGCGCCGTCTGGGTGGCCTCGCTGGCAACGATCGCCATGCAGTTCACCGACCACCTGCTGGCGTGGAGCGTGCTGCGCTTCCTGTTTGGCGGCGCCATGGGCGTGTTGTTTACCATCGGCGAAGCGTGGGTGAACCGGCTCGCGCCCGACAATTCGCGGGGCAGGGTGGTGGCCATGTACACCACCAGTTTTACCTTCTTCCAGCTGATCGGTCCCGCCCTGGTGGCGCTGTTCAACGACAGGATTACGTGGAGCTTCGCCGCCTGCGGCCTGCTATTCCTGCTCGCCGTGCCGGGCCTGATGCTGATCTCGAACAGCGGCCCGGAAAAGGAGCAGGAAGAGCATGGCGTGAAATGGACCTTGATCCTGCCGCGCATGCCGATGATCGTGCTGGGCGCGGCCTTCTTCGCCCTGTTCGACACGCTGGCATTGAGCCTGCTGCCCCTGTATGCGATGGAACACGGCATCGGCACGGACCTGGCCCTGCTATCGGCCACCGTGGTACTGGTGGGCGACACGGGCTTGCAATTCGCCTTGGGATGGATGGCCGACCGCTTCGGCCGCGCCAAAGTCCATGCGGGCTGCGGCGTGGCCGTCTGCCTGCTGTTGCCGTTGCTGCCGTTCGCCGTCGGCACGCCGTGGCTGTGGTGGACCTTGCTGTTGCTGCTGGGCGCCGCGGCGGGCGGCATCTACATGCTGGCGCTGGTGGCGTGCGGCGAGCGTTTCACGGGCCTGTCGCTGACCAGCGCCAGCGCCATCGTCAACGCCACCTGGGGTGTCACCAGCGGCGGCGGCCCCCTGCTGACGGGCGTCTTGATGCAATCGGCGGGCGTCAACGCGCTGCCGGCCGTGATGTGGGTCTGCGCCGCCATTTTCGTCGGCAGCGCCGTGTGGGAGCGCAAGAAGGGGATCGTGTAGCCTGCGCTACTGTTTCAGCTTTTCCAGCCGCTGCCGCAGCTCTTCGGCCACCGGATAATCGGGATAGGCCTGCCTGAACGCGGCCCACTCCTGCTGCGCCAGCGCACCTTCGCCCGCCTTGAGCAGGGCGTCGATCTTCACCAGCCACACGGACGCGTCGAGCCTGGCCGGCGGCGGCAGCGGTGCGGAGCGCGCAGCAACGGGAGCGGGCATCGCCAGCGCCTGGTGCTGCAGGCCCGATTCGGCCCGCATGGCCGCTTGCTGCTCCATCGCCTCGCGCATTGGCGTGGCTGGCGGCGGTGGGGGCGGTGGCGCCGGCGGCGCCAGGGGTAGCGTCGCCGTCAGCTGGGGCGCTGGCCGTACGGCAGGTACAGGCGTCGGTTCGGCCTGCGGCGCCGGCCTGGCCGCCATCTTGGCTTGCGCGCGCGGGGCCGGCACCGCCGGCGGCGGGCGTGGCGCTGGCTGCGATGCCGCATCGGCAAGCGGCGCCGGTGCGGTATCAGGCACCGGTATCACCTCCTGCGTGAGCGGCTCCCCGACGACGGGAAATTGCGCCGGCTTCGAGCCGAACCAGTCCACGCCGATCAGGTTCACCGTCAGCAGCACGGCCGCGGCCAGCCCCAGCGGAACGCGCCAGCGCTGCAGATAATCGGGCGCCTTTTTTGCCGGCAGGGTGCGCAGCACGCCATCGGCACTGTCGTTGGCGGCCACGGGTGCTGCCAACGCCTTTTCAGCGTCTGCCAGGATGGCCGCATCGAGCGCGCTGGAAGGCGCGGGCTGCGGCAAGCTGGCCAGCAGCGCATGCAATGCATCGTCGCCGGCTTCGTGGTCTTGATCTTGGTCTGTCCTGTGCGTAGTCATGCCTGTCCTCCCGCGCCCGCGGCGCTATCGAGCCCCGCGCGCAATTTCTGCATGGCGTAGCGCAGCCGGCTCTTGACGGTTTCCGCTTCCGCCCCCGTCACCACGGCGATATCCAGGATGCTCATGCCGCTGAACTGCTGCAGCACCAGCGCCTCTTTTTGCTCGGCCGGCAGGGCGGCGATGGCCGCATGCAGCAGCGCGTGCTGCTGCTTCTGTTCCAGCGACTGCTGCGGCGAGGCGCCCTCGGACGCCAGCTCGCCCGGTGCTTCGCCATCCTGCGCCTGGCCTTCCCGCTGGCGCAGGATGTCGATCAGGCGGTTGCGCGCGATCTGGTACAGATAGGTGCGAAACGCCGCCTGCGGCCGGTAGCCGGCGCGCGCCGCGTGCAGGCTGGCCCAGGCGTCCTGCACGATCTCGTCGACCCAGGCGCGGCGCGGCGCACGCCAGGCCACGAAGCGGTACAGCCCCTGGCTATGGCGCCGGTACAGCTCGCGGAACGACGGCAGGTCGCCGGCACTGTAGCGCAGCATCAGCTCTTCATCCGTCGCGTTGATCAAGGTATCGGGCATGCGGACCAGTGTAGCCGAACTACGCGGCAGCGACAAATGCCGCGCGTCGCTCACCATCGCGTCAGCGGGCGGCGGGCGCATAGCTGAGGCGGCGCACTTCACGGACCTGCCCCTCCTTGAGCGCCCCTTCCACCAATTCATAGCCCAGCAGGGCGAAGACCCGACCCTGCAGGAACAGGGGCCGCGCATTGCCGTACCAGTCCACGCACGATGCGCGGCAACCATCGTCCGGCGCCGGGCCGGGCCGCGCCGCCAGCGCGCCCAGTTCCGTCAGTTGCAAGCCGCTGTTGCGCAGGTACAGGACGGATGCAGAAGGCCTGTTCAAGCCTGGCCGCTCGTCCGCGCCCAGGATGGGCAGGCCGATGACGCCCTCGCTGGCCGTTTGCGGCTTGTAGAAAAAGCCGTGGCTGCGCGACTCGCCCTGCGCCGCGTCGGCGCGGATGTAGCGCGTGGCAATCGCCGCCTGCGCCCCCAGGCGGATGCTGCTGAAATGCAGGTCCCTGCCCTGCGCGCCGATCGCCACGGCGTCATTGCCCAGCGCCTCGATGCGCTCCACGCCGTGCGGCAGGGACAGCGCCTGCACGCTGCCCGCGTCGGCCCAGCGCACGGCATACAGGGGCTGGCGCGGCCAGGCCTGGTCCGCCTGTCGGCGTCCGCCATTGCCTGCGTTTCCATACAGCAGATACGGTCCCACATAGCGGTTCTGCAAACCATAGCCGCCGCCACCGGGCAAGGGCTTGTAGCTGCCGGCCGGCGCGCTGTCGCGGCCATCGGAAAACGATGCCAGCGGCACGCGCAGCAAGGCCATGTCGCCCCGGCCGCGCGCGCCATCCCACATGGCGTCGCCCTGCCCTTCGGCGCGCAGCAGGACGTTCAGGTGGCCGTCAAGGCTTTCCAGGAACGAGAACTGGTCGACGGGCGCGCCAGCCACCTTCAGGGCGCTGGGCGCGCTGCCGTCGAGGGGAATGCGGAACACGCCCGAATCGCTGCCACGGCGTGTCGTCCACACGAAAACGGACTCGCCCGAGACATAAAACACACGGCCCTGCGGCCCCATGACGGCGGTCGCTTCGCAGCGCATGTCGCGCCGGGCCAGGTCGCACACGGTGACCGTGTGCAGGGTCAGGCCGGCGCCGGGTTCGGGCTCTTCATCGGTGCGGTAGATGCGCGTGGCGGGCGCGATGCGCTTGAAGTCGGACGGCACGGCGTCGGGACGCCAGCGGCGCAGCGCGGGAAAGCCGCCGAACGGATCGCCACGGCGCAAGTCCAGCGACAAGGGCGAGTAGAACACCAGCTTGCTGCCGACCAGGCGGCTGGCGTAATTGCGCGACGAATAATAGTCGTTGGAGCGCAAATGGTAGGTGGAACGGTAGGCCAGCTTGCCGTCGGCACCGATGTCGAACAGGCCGATCTCCGTGCCGCCCCGGCTGTAGCTGTAGCCGATCACCACCAGCGTGTCGCCATCGATCAGCATCTCGTCATACCAGCTGCCCGACGGGTCGCTGCCAGGCGCGAACGCATCGAGCGAGGCGACGGGCTGCAGCGCATTGCCCCCCACCTGCACCGTGAACAGCTTGCCGCGCCGGAGCATCACCAGGTGCTTGCCGTGCAGCTTGACGATGCCGCCTTCGTCCACGCCCGCCGTCTGCACGTTGGTGACCGATTCGGCCGCATCCGCCGATTTTGCCGCCGCCTCCGCCGCCATCGGCGCGGCCGGCGGTGCCGGGGGCACGGCCGTGTATTGCGCCGTGGCGCGCTGCAGTTTCTGCTGTTTCAGCACCAGCGCCGCCTGGCGCGCCTGTAGCTGTTGCAGGTAGCTGCCCAGCGCCTGCTCGCTGGCAAACGGCGCCAGGGTCTTGCGCGGCGCCGTGTCGGCGGCATGGCTGCCTGCCGACAGCAGCAGGGACAGTATCAATGTGATCTTGAGGGCGCTGGGCATCGCTTCTTCTCCGGTTGGCTGGGGTGTCAACCATGAAACGCAGCGGCGCAGAAAAAGGGGTTACATGCGCGTGAAAATATTCACCTGGCCGCCGCCCTACTCGAAACCGCGTATGCGGTCGCCATTGAAGTTCGGCAGGCGCCACTCGAAATGCAGGGCCAGGAAACGGAACAGGAAGCCGGCGCCGATGGACGCCAGCTGCGCCACCGCGCTGTCGACCTTGAAGTACAGCAGGCCCACGTACAGGCTGCCCGTAAACAGGGCCACGGTGGCATACACTTCGCGCTGCAGCACCAGCGGAATCTGGTTGCACAGGATATCGCGCAGCAGGCCGCCGAAGACGCCCGTGATCATCCCCGCCAGCACGACGATGGCCGGATGCATCTTGGCCGACATGGCGATGTCGCAGCCGATCACGCAAAACGCCACCAGCCCCAGTCCGTCGACCAGCAGGAATACCGTGCGCAAGTGGTGCAGGTAGCGCGCCACGACGGCCGTGACGACGGCCGCGCCCACCGTAAACAGCAGATACTCGGGGTGTGCGATCCAGCCCAGCGGATAGTGCCCCAGCAGCACGTCGCGGATGGTGCCGCCGCCGAGCGCCGTGACGGTGCCGATCATGCAGATGCCGAACAGATCCATGCCGCGCCGCATGCCCATGATGGCGCCGGACATCGCTTCGGCGACAATCGCCACCAGGTATATCGTATATAACAACATGGTCTTACTCTTCCGAAAATGATTTGAGAATCTGTTCGCGTTCGCGCGCTTCGCTCAGGGTGCGCGCCTCATGGCCGGCGCCGCTGCTGCCGCGCTCTTCGCCGTTGGCCAGGCGCGTATCGGCGTTATGGCCGCCACTGCCGCAGCTGACGCTGCTGTGGATGAAGGCGTGGCTGTCGCGCAGGCAGTCGCCGGCCAGGTATTCCGCATACACGTAATCGCCATCGAGCAGTGCCAGGCCTTGCGGCTCGGCCAGCACCTGTTCGCGGCGGCCCTGCACGGCCACCTGCATGTAGTCGCGCCAGACGGGCAGCGCCAGCGTCCCGCCCGTGGCGTTGCCCAGGCTCTTGGGCTGGTCGTAGCCGAGCCAGACGACGGAGACGAGGCCCGAGGAATAGCCGGCGAACCAGGCGTCATAGGCATTGTTCGAGGTGCCCGTCTTGCCGGCCGCGTCGCCGCGTCCCAGCGCCAGCGCGCCGCGCCCCGTGCCGCTCTTGACGACGTCGCGCAGCATGCTGTCCATGACGTAGGCATTGCGCGTGGAGATGACCTGCGTGCCGGGCGCCGGCGCATCCTTGGCGCGCGGCGCCGCATCGCTGAACAGCACCGCGCCGCTGCGGCTGCGCACTTCCTTGATCAGCTTTGGCGGCATCTGCACGCCGCCGTTGGCAAACACGGCATACGATTGCGCCAGCTGCAGCGGCGTGACGGCGCCCGCGCCCAAGGCCAGCGGCAGCGAAACGGGGTTGCGCGCGCCTTCGAAGCCGAAGCGCGTGGCGTAGTGCTGCACGTAGCCGGGGCCGGCCGCCTGCATCAGGCTGACGGCCACCAGGTTTTTCGAGCGCACCAGGCCGCGCCGCACGCTGATGAAGCCTTCATAGTTGTTGCCGTAATTGCGCGGACGCCACGGCTGCGCGCCCGTTTCCTGCGGCAGCAGCAAGCGCTGCGTGTCGTCCACGGCCGTGCCGGGGAAGTAGCCCTTTTCCAGCGCCGCCGAATACACGAAGGGCTTGAAGCTGGAACCGGGCTGGCGGTAGGCCTGCGTGGCGTGGTTGTAGTGGTTGCGATAGAAATCGAAGCCGCCCGCCATGGCGACGATTTCGCCGCTGTGCGCATCGACGGAAATGAGCGCGCCTTCCATCTCGGGCAGCTGGCTCACCAGCCAGCGGTTCTTTGCCGCGTCGTGCACCACGCGGATCACGCTGTTTTCCGCGATGGCGCGCTTGCCCTCGAGCGGCAGCTTGCCGCCCAGGCGCGCATCCGACGCGGCCAGCACGACTTCCTCGCCATTGCGCAGCTGCGCCGTCACCTGGCGCTTGCCGGCGGTCTCGACCTTGCGCACGAGCGCTGCGCGCAGTTCGCCGCTGTCCGGATAGGCGGCCAGCTGGCGCGCCGCGCTGTCCGCGGAGGCGGTCAGGCGCGCTTCGGGACCACGGTAGCCGCGGCGCGCCTGCGCGTTCAGCAAGCCGTCGCGCAGCGACTTGTCGGCCGCGAGCTGCGGCGCCATGCGGATGGTCGTCGTCACGTCCAGGCCCATGCTGTAGGCGCCCTCGGGATAGCTTTGCAGGATCAGCTGGCGCGCTTCCTCGACCGCATACGCGGCCGCATGCACGGAGCTGTTGCGGTCCTTGTTCAGGGCCAGCTTTTCCGCCACGGCGGCGGCGTATTCAGCCTCGGTGATGTAACCGAGTTCGCGCATGCGCTGCAGGATGTAGTGCTGGCGCACGGTGGCGCGCTGCGGATTGGCGACGGGGTTGTAGGCCGATGGCGCCTTCGGCAAGCCGGCCAGCATGGCCGCTTCGGCGATGCTGACGTCGGCCAGCGGCTTGTCGAAATAGATGTTCGAGGCGGCGGAAAAGCCGTAGGAACGCTCGCCCAGGTAAATCTGGTTCATATACAGTTCCAGCAGCTTGTCCTTGCCGTAGTGCTGCTCCAGCTTGTAGGCGAGCAGCATCTCCGTCAGCTTGCGCTGCACGGTCTTTTCGCGCGACAGGAAAAAGTCGCGCGCCACCTGCATGGTGATGGTGCTGGCGCCCTGCGCGTGGTGGCCCGTGACGACGTTGGCGAGCGTCGCGCGCGTCAAGCCATAGAAATCGACGGCGCCGTGCTCATAGAAACGCGCATCCTCGATGGCCAGCAAGGCCTGGCGCATGCGCAGCGGGATCTCTTTCAATGGCAGGAATTCGCGGCGCTCTTCGCCGTATTCGGCCAGCAGCTCGCCTTCGCTGGAAAAGATGCGCAGCGGCAGCGCGGGCTTGTATTGCGCCAGGTGTTCGACGGCCGGCAAATCCTGCCACGCCTGGCGCAGCCAGTAGCCGCCCGCCAGGGCCGCGGACAGGCCCAGGCCCAGGGTCAATCCCAGGCCGAATTTCAGATTGCGCGCCAGCTTCGAGGGCGGCTTGCGGGTGGTGGTGGTAGTGGTGGTGGTGCTGGCTTTCGCGCCATCTTTTTCACTATCTTGCGCCGTATCTTGCGTTTCCATATGGTCATTCCTTTGCTGCCAGGAGACCGCGCGCAGGCGCGCAGCACTCCATCAAAGAGCCATTGTGCACTGCAACACACCCATCCTTATCAAAAGTAAGTATTATTTAGTATTGATAAATTTTTCTTATGTTAGGCGGTATCCATGGATCTCAATCCCAAACATACGGAAGCGTTCCGCGCCGTCGTCGAAACGGGCAGCTTCGAACAGGCGGCGCTGCGGCTGCACCTGACGTCACCGGCCATTTCGCAGCGCGTGCGGGCGCTGGAAAGCCAGCTGGGCAATGCCTTGATCGTGCGCAGCCGCCCCGCGCGCGCCACGCGCATGGGGCAACGCCTGATGCAGTACCTGAAACGCGCCAAGCTGCTGGAAGCGGACCTGCAGGCGGAACTGGCGGTGCAGCAGGATGCGCCGCTGACGCTGGTGCTGGCGCTGAACGCCGATTCGATGGGCACCTGGTTCTTCCCTGCCCTGTCCGAGGTGCTGATACGCGAGCGCGTGCTGCTGGACCTGACCGTGGAAGACCAGGACCACACGTACACCTTGCTGGAAACGGGCATGGCGATCGGCTGCATCAGCACGGAGGCAAAAGCCATGCGCGGCTGCACGGCCGAGCCGCTGGGCGTGATGCGCTACTGGCTGGTGGCCACGCCGGCGTTTCGCCAGCAATGGTTCGCCCACGGCCTGACGCGCAAGGCGGCGCGCACGGCGCCCGTGGTCGCCTACACGCGCAAGGACACCTTGCAGTCGTCGTACCTGCAAGAGGCGCTGGGCTTGCCCGAAGGCGCCTACCCCTGCCATTACGTGCCGGGTGCCACCTCGCACTTCAACGCCATCCGCTATGGCCTCGGCTACGGCATGGTGCCCGAGCTGCTGCTGAAGGCGAACGCGGACGGCGAACTGGTGGAAATGCTCACCCCCAAGACCCCCGCCGACGTGGCCCTGTACTGGCACACGTGGAAGGTGCAGTCGCCGCGCATGGAGCAGCTGTCGCGGCAGATCATCGCGGCGGCGCGCAAGATCCTCAAGTAGCTATCGCTGCATGCCCCAGCGCTTCAGAGTCACGCGCTCCAGGCTGCGAAAGCCGATGTTTTCTACCAGCAAGCCGATAACGATGACGGCCGCCAGGCCCGCGAAGACCTTGTCCGTGTACAGCTCGTTGCGGTTCTGGAAAATGTACCAGCCCAGGCCGCCCTGCCCCGACGTGGTGCCGAACACCAGTTCGGCCGCGATCAGGGTGCGCCAGGCAAACGCCCAGCCTATCTTCAAGCCCGAGACGATCGATGGCAGGGCGCCCGGCACGAGGATATGCAACACCAGGCGCAGGCCGCTCAGCCCGTAATTGCGGCCCGCCATGCGCAAGGTCTCGGGCACGCCCTGGAAACCCGCATACGTATTCAAGGCCAGCGGCCACATCACGGAGTGGACAATGACGAAGATCAAACTGGCGCGACCCAGGCCAAACCACAGCAGGGCCAATGGCAGCAGGGCGATGGCCGGCAAGGGATTGAGCATGGCCGTCAGGGTTTCCAGCACGTCGCGCCCGATGCGGCTGGAGACGGCCAGCAAAGTCAGCACGAAGGCCACCAGCACGCCCACGGCATAGCCCTGCAGCAAGACGACGAGCGAGGCGGCCGTGCGCGTGAGCAATTCCCCACTGGCGATACCGCCGATAAACGCCTGCGCCGTCTGCAGAAAGCCGGGCAAGAGTAAATCGTTGTGCGTCCAGCGCGCCGCGCCCTCCCACAGCAGGGCCAGGCTGAGCAGAATCAAGACCTTGCGCCACAGCGCCTGCTGGCTCAGGCGCTGCCAGCGCGACAACGGCCGCTCGACGGCCACGCCGGCCGGCGGCGGCGCCGCATACACGAACTCCTGGCGGATCGGCGGTTCCAGCAGCGCGCTCATACGGCCTCCCTGTGCGCGGTCCCGCTTGGCGCAGCGGCAGCAGTTTCCTCGTCGAACAGCAGGCCGTGGATGCGGCGGCTGGCGGCCTGGAATTCCGCGCTGCCGGCGCTGTGCAAGCCGAATTGATGACTGTTCAGTTCGGCGCGCACCCTGCCCGGATGGGGCGACAGCAACAGGATGCGGTTGCCCACCACCAGCGCTTCCTCGATCGAGTGCGTGACGAACACGAGCGTGAAGCGCAGCTCTTCCCACAATCGGCTCAACTCTTCCTGCATCTTGCGCCGCGTCAAGGCGTCGAGGGCGGCAAACGGTTCGTCCATCAGCAGCACTTCCGGCTGCATGGCCAGCGCCCGCGCGATGGCCACGCGCTGCTTCATGCCGCCCGACAAGGTGTGCGGGTGGGCGTCCTCGAAGCCGGCCAGCCCCACCTTGGCGATCCAGTGATGGGCGCGCTCGCGGGCCGCCGCCTTGTCCAGCCGCTTGCTGGCCAGCAAGGGAAACATCACGTTTTCCAGCACTGTTTTCCACGGCGGCAACTGGTCGAATTCCTGGAACACGACGACACGGTCCGGCCCCGGTTTGTGAATCGCTTGACCGTGCATGGCGATGCTGCCCGCGCGCGGCGCGATGAAGCCAGCCACGGCCTTCAGCAGCGACGACTTGCCGCAGCCGGACGGCCCCAGCAATACGAAGCGGTCGCCGCGAAACACGTCGAAACTGACGTCATGCGTGGCGCGCACGCTGCGCCGTTCCGTCTGGTATTCCAGGCTGACATGCTGGACGCTGAGCAAGGGCAGCACCGCCACAGGCGGGCGCACGAGGTGGAAAGCGGGCGCGTTCATGTCAGCCTCCTTGCGCGATGGCTGGATCGTCGAAGAAATAATCGCGCCAGGTGTCGGGCAAGTTGCGGATGGCGTTGACGCGGTGCAGGAATTGCGCCAGGCCATAGGTATTCTGCGGCGCGATCTTGAATTGCACTTGCGGATTGGCAAAGATTTTCAGCAACAGATTGCGGTCCACCTTGCTCTTGTTGACCTTGATATAGATGTCGGCCGCGCCCTGCGGGTTGCTGCTCGCATACTGCGCCGCTTCCGCCAGCGCCGCGATGAAGGCGCGGTAAGTCTTGGGATTATCCTTGCGGTACTTTTCCGTCGCATACAGCAAGGTCGACGAACTGGGTCCGCCCTGCACGTCATACGAGTTCAGGACGATGCGGGCGTTCGGGTTCTGCGCCAGTTCCTGCTCCTGGAAAGGTGAATTGCCGAAGTGACCGCTGAGCTCCGTGCCGCCGGCGATGATGGCCGCCGCCGCATCCGGGTGCGGCAAGGTTTGCGTGATTTTATCGAGGCGGGCGAATTCCTTGTCGCCCCACTGCTTCGCCACCGCCATCTGCAATATCCGCGCCTGCACGGAAACGGAGACGGCCGGCAAGGCGATGCGGTCCTTGTCCGTCAAGTCCGCCAGGGTTTTCACCTTGGGATTGATGCTGATCAAATAGTAAGGAAAATTGCCCAAGGACGCCACGCCGCGCACATTCTGCCGGCCTTTCGTGCGGTCCCAGATCGTCAACAGCGGACCCAGCCCGGCCCCCGCGATATCGATATTGCCGGACAACAAAGCGTCGTTGATGGCGGGACCGCCGGACAGGGTGATCCACTCGACTTTAACGTCCACGCCCTGCTGCTTGCCATGCTTTTCAATCAGCTTGTGTTCCTGCGCAATGTTGAGCAGCAAGAAGGTGATGCCATGCTGGCCCGCGATGCGGATCTGTCCTTCGGCCCGGGCCATGGGCATCGCCAGGCATGCGGCGCCCAGCAGGGCAATGGCGGCGATAACACGGCGGTGGCGGGCGAGGGAAAAGAACGGCAGCATGGACACTCCTTGGGTCAGGTCAACAGTCAAAGTCAGTACGGCGCATCGCCTTCGATGGTGGTGCGGTAGAGTTTGCGGCGCTGTCCGGGCGGACAACCGGTGGCCAGGTGCATCAGGGAACGGTTGTCCCAGAACACGAGGTCGTGCGGCTGCCAGCGGTGCACATACAGGTGCTCCGGGCGCACGCTGTGCGCGAACAGTTCATCGAGCAGGGCGCGGCTTTCATCGTCGGGCAGGCCGACGATGCGCGTGGTGAAATGCTCGCTGACGAACAGGGCGCGCCGTCCCGTTTCCGGATGCACGCGCACGACGGGATGGGTGACGGGCTTGACTTCATCGACCTGCGCCTGCGTCAACGCGGGGCGCCAGGGATTACGACGGCGCAATTCCTCGTACTGGCTCAGGTAACTGTGCTCGGCACGGGCGCCGCGCACGGCGTGGCGCAGCGCGGCCGGCAGGCTTTCCCAGGCCAGGTGCATGTTGGCAAACACGGTGTCGCCGCCCTCGTCCGGCAATTCCTGCGCGTGCAACATGGAACCAAGGCTGGGCACTTCCTTGTACGACAGATCGGAATGCCAAAAGTGTCCCGCATCGCCCAGGCCGATGGGCTGGCCGTCCTCGACGATGTTCGAAATGATCAGCACTTCCGGCTGCGATGGCAGCTGGAACTGGCGCAGGACGTGGATTTGCAGGGGGCCGAAGCGGCGGCTGAAATCGACCTGCTGCTGCGGCGTGATGTGCTGCTCGCGGAACACCAGCACGTGATGGTCGAGGTGGGCGTGGTGCAGGCGCTGGAAGTCGCCCAGCGACAGCGGCTGCGCCAGGTCCAGCCCCAGCACCTGCGCGCCGAGCGGCGCATCGAAAGTCTCGATACGGAACGGGCTGGCGGGTAGCGACGATTTGAGGACGGCCGACATGATGGCTTCATCAGTGAACAAGGGAAGTCCACTGTATGCCGGCCGGCGCGCCTTGCAAACGAAGCATTTACTATATGGATATGCGCGGCCCGTTGCGCCATGTTGCAACAGCGCCTGTCACGCCATGGCACAGGGGCGGCGCCGCCACGAGCGGTTGCGCCCTTGAATGGTGCTAGCACGCAACTTGCTTATTGACCAATTTCCCCTCTGCCGACAGGACCGCCATGCCCATCGTTCTCCTGCTGCTCGCCCTGCTGTTCGCCATTCCCGTCCACGCGCAGGACAGCCAGGGCGAAAGCGACCTCAGCTACAAAGCCTATGTGCACAGCGACAAGCGCATCAAGTGTCTGTACGGCTATGCGGCGGACAAGACGGGCGACCATGCGGCGGCCGTCGCCATCTTTGAAGATTGCATCCGGCGCTGGAACGATGTGTACTCGATGATTTGGCTGGCCCAGCTGTATGAAACGGGCGTCGGCGTGATGAAGGATGAGGCGCAGGCGACGGCGCTGATGCGGCGCGGCGCCCACACGAACGATGACGCCGCCTATGCGCGGCTGGCCCGCTATCACTACGGCGTGGCGCTGGCCGAAGGCCGCGGCACGCCGCAGGATATTCCCCAGGCCCGAACCTGGCTGCGCCAGGCCGCGCAGGAGGGCGTGCGCGAGGCGGCCGAGTATCTCGTCCGCCTGGAGCATGCGGCGCCGTAGGCACGGCGCCGGCATCGCTTACGCTATTGCTTCGTAGCGGGCCAGGCGGGCCGCCATGCGCGGCGCCAGCTCGTGACCGGCCGTGACCGTCACTTCCAGGTCGTTCAGCAAGCCGTCTTTCAAACCATAGACCCAGCCATGGACGCTGAGTTCCTGGCCCCGTTCCCACGCATCTTGCACGATGGTGGTCTGGCACACGTTCAGCACTTGTTCGACCACGTTCAGTTCGCACAGGCGGTCGCCGCGCTGGCGGCTGGTCAGCACGTCGCCCAGGTAGCGCTCGTGCTTCTGGCCCACGTCCTGCACGTGGCGCAGCCAGTTGTCGACGAGGCCGATGCGCGTGCCCGTCATGGCCGCATGCACGCCCTTGCAGCCGTAGTGGCCGACGATGATGATATGTTTGACTTTCAGCACGTCCACGGCAAATTGCAGGACGGACAGGCAATTGAGGTCGGAATGCACGACCACATTGGCAATATTACGGTGCACAAACACGTCGCCAGGCGCCATGCCCAGCAGTTCGTTGGCGGGAACGCGGCTGTCGGAACAGCCGATCCACAGGTATTCGGGCGAGGTCTGCGCTTCCAGGTTCTTGAAGAAGTTCGGATCTTTCGCCACCATCGAGTCGGCCCAGCGGCGGTTACGCTGCAGCAGTTCCGCCAGGGCCAGGCCGCTTTTCTGTTCGGTCATATCGCTCCCATTCTGTAAGTTCGGTTGAGCAGCGCGCCGATCGCCTGCGTTGGCGTGCGATGCGCGCAGATGCTGCGTCAACCTGGGTAAAAAAACGCCGGGATGTGTGAGCATCCCGGCGCATGGTGTTACGTGTGCTTACTCAAAAAAATCCTTGACCTTGTCTTTCCAGGTCTTGCTTTGAGGGCTGTGCTTGGCGCCGCCCTCGGTCGTCGATTTTTCAAAGTCGCGCAACAGGTCTTTCTGTTTTTCCGTCAGTTTCACCGGCGTTTCGATGGCCACGTGGCAGAACAGGTCGCCCGCGTAACCGGAGCGCACGCCCTTGATGCCCTTGCCTTTCAGGCGGAAAGTCTTGCCCGACTGGGTGCCTTCCGGGATCGTGAACGACACTTTGCCGTTCAGGGTCGGCACTTCGATTTCACCGCCCAGGGCCGCCTTGGTGAAGGAAATCGGCATTTCGCAATGCAGATCGTCGCCTTCGCGCTGGAACACGGCGTGCGGCTTGATGTGGATTTCCACATACAGGTCGCCCGACGGACCGCCATTCGTGCCCGGTTCGCCGTTGCCGGACGAACGGATACGCATGCCGTTGTCGATACCGACTGGAATTTTGACTTCCAGGGTCTTGTTGCGCTTGATACGGCCCGCGCCGCCGCATGGCGTGCAGGGGTCGGTGATGACCTTGCCGCTGCCATGGCATTTCGGGCAGGTTTGCTGGATGCTGAAGAAACCTTGCTGCATGCGCACCTGGCCGTGGCCACCGCAGGTACCGCAGGTGGTCGGCGACGTGCCTGGCTTGGCGCCGCTGCCGTGGCAAGTGTCGCACTTGTCCCAGCTCGGCACGCGAATGGTCGTGTCGAAGCCGTGAGCAGCTTGCTCCAGTGTAATTTCCAGGTTATAGCGCAAATCGGCGCCACGGTACACTTGTGGACCCGCATTGCGGCTGCGTCCACCGCCACCGCCAAAGATGTCGCCGAAGATATCGCCGAAGCTGTCGGCAAAGCCGCCAGCACCGCCGCCGAAGCCGCCACCGCCGCCCATGTTCGGGTCCACGCCAGCGTGACCGTAACGGTCATACGCATCGCGCTTTTCCGGATTGGTCAGCATCTCGTAGGCTTCTTTGACTTCCTTAAACTTTTCTTCCGATTCCTTGCTATCCGGATTGCGGTCCGGATGGTATTTCATCGCCAGTTTACGGTAAGACTTTTTGATCTCTTCTTCCGAAGCATTTTTTGCGACACCGAGTGTCTCGTAAAAATCACGCTTTGCCATGTTGTCGGCACCTTGCAGTCTATCTACTGATGTAAAAATTACACGAAAAAGCCGAGTCGAGTGCTGCACTGGGCAACGACTCGGCTCGGCCGGTCTTCGCGGCTAATCCCGCGATGTAGCGTTCAGCCCGGCTGCCCCCAGCTTATGGGAGCGCAAGACAATTACTTGCTGTCTTTGACTTCTTTGAAGTCAGCGTCAACGACGTCGTCTTGCTTGGCGCCTGCATCGGATGCGCCAGCAGCTTGCTGTGCACCTTCCGCGCCGCCGGCAGCTTGCTGAGCTTGCATGTCGGCATACATTTTTTCGCCCATTTTCTGCGATGCGCTCGACAGTGCTTCCACCTTGGCGTCGATCTCAGCCTTGTCGCCGGCCTTGATGCTTGCTTCCAGGTCGGTGATTGCCGCTTCGATCTTCTCTTTCTCGCCCGCTTCCAGCTTGTCGCCGTATTCGGTCAAGGATTTCCGGGTCGAGTGTACCAGAGCATCGGCCTGGTTGCGCGACTCGGCCAATTCTTTGACCTTCTTGTCTTCTTCCGCGTTCAACTCGGCGTCTTTCACCATCTTCTGGATTTCAGCCTCGGTCAAGCCGGAATTGGCCTTGATCGTGATCTTGTTTTCCTTGCCGGTGGCCTTGTCTTTCGCGCCGACATGCAAGATGCCGTTGGCGTCGATATCGAAGGTCACTTCGATCTGTGGCGTACCACGCGATGCTGGCGGGATGCCTTCCAGATTGAACTCGCCCAGGCCCTTGTTGCCGGCGGCGATTTCGCGCTCACCCTGGAAGACCTTGATGGTCACCGCAGGCTGGTTGTCGTCGGCCGTCGAGAACACCTGGCTGAACTTGGTCGGAATCGTCGTGTTTTTGTGGATCATCTTGGTCATCACGCCGCCCAGGGTTTCGATACCCAGGGACAGAGGAGTGACGTCCAGCAACAGCAAGTCCTTGCGTTCGCCCGACAGGACCGAACCTTGAATTGCTGCGCCCACGGCGACGGCTTCGTCCGGATTCACGTCCTTGCGTGGATCCTTGCCAAAGAATTCCTTCACTTTTTCCTGCACCTTCGGCATGCGGGTCATACCGCCGACCAGGATGATGTCGTCGATGTCGGACACTTTCACGCCTGCATCTTTGATAGCGGTGCGGCAAGGCTCCATCGTGGCCGTGATCAGCTCTTCCACCAGCGATTCCAGCTTGGCGCGGGTCATCTTCAGGTTCAAGTGGACCGGTGCGCCATTCGCCATGGCGATGTACGGCTCGTTGATCTCGGTTTGTTGCGACGACGACAATTCGATCTTCGCGCGCTCGGCCGAAGCCTTGATGCGCTGCAGGGCGATCGGATCTTTTTTCAGGTCGATGCCGTTGATCTTCTTGAACTCGTCGATGATGTAATCGATGACGCGTTGGTCGAAATCTTCGCCTCCCAGGAAGGTGTCGCCGTTGGTCGACAGCACTTCAAATTGTTTCTCGCCATCAACATCCGCGATTTCGATGATCGACACGTCGAACGTACCGCCACCCAAGTCATACACGGCGATTTTACGGTCGCCTTTTTCAGCCTTGTCCAGGCCGAACGCCAGCGCTGCCGCGGTTGGCTCGTTGATGATGCGCTTGACGTCCAGACCGGCGATACGGCCGGCATCCTTGGTCGCCTGACGCTGCGAGTCGTTGAAGTACGCAGGCACGGTGATGACGGCTTCGGTGACTTCTTCACCGAGGTAGTCTTCTGCCGTTTTCTTCATCTTGCGCAGCACTTCAGCCGAAATTTGCGGCGGCGCCAGTTTTTTGTCGCGTACGCCGATCCATGCATCGCCGTTGTCGGCTTTCATGATTTGGTACGGCATCAGCGCGATGTCTTTTTGTACTTCTTTTTCGTCGAACTTGCGACCGATCAAACGCTTCACTGCGTACAGCGTGTTTTTCGGATTGGTCACGGCCTGGCGTTTCGCTGGCGCGCCGACGAGAATTTCGCCATCTTCTTGATAAGCAATAATCGACGGCGTCGTGCGTGCGCCTTCAGCGTTTTCGATTACCTTTGGTTGACCGTTTTCCATGATGGAAACGCAGGAATTCGTGGTTCCCAGATCGATACCGATAATTCTACCCATGATTTTTTTCCTTTTATTTGCTAGATTTCAGATGGTTCTTATATGTGGAAAAGCGGCATGGTTTCAAGGCTTGCTTGATGCCGCCCTCTGATTATTTTGCTTGCGCGGTCGTTACAATGGCTGGACGCAGCAGGCGGTCCGCAATCATATAGCCCTTTTGCAGGACGGACACGATGGTATTGGCTTCCTGCTCCGCTGGCACCACGGCAACAGCCTGGTGTTTCATCGGATCGAGCTTTTCGCCCTGCACTGGCAAGACTTCCACCAGGCGGTTGCGCTCGAACGCGGCATTCAATTGCTTCAAGGTCAGCTCGACGCCCTCTTTCAAGGACTCGATCGTCGGTGCTTCCACCGTCAGCGCCGTTTCCAGGCTGTCTTTCACCGGCACCATGGCTTCGGCAAAGCTTTCCACTGCAAATTTATGCGCTTTAGCAACATCTTCCTGCGCGCGGCGGCGGATATTTTCGCCATCGGCCTTGGCACGCATGAAGGCATCGTGCATCTCTGCAAGACGCGCTTCGGTACTCGCCAGCTGCTCTTCCAAAGTTGGCTCTGCGGGAGTCGATGGGGCAGTCGCCGCGGCGTCCGCTTGCGGATTAGGTACAGCTTGGTTTTCCTGATCTTGCATCTAAAAGCTCCTACAATCAATGGCTTGTAACGCCTGCCAAAACCTGTTGCGCGTCGCGATACGCGGCTTCCGAGCTTCACTGACTCGGCGTCTCCGTGCATTCGCACAGCTACGCCTTTCAGCGACGAATCACATCCGCGCTACGGTTCTGTTTGGCGTCGTTAAATGGGTTAGGCTATACATCTTTACAACACTAACCGGCAGATGGGGCTATATCCTACTGTTTCAAGGGGTATTGGCGTCAACGCCAAGCTTTACGTCGGCTAATGTTACAGCTTATTACAAATCGCTTCCCATTTCGGGCAACAAGCCGTGCGCTCCCTCTGATACAGCCTGGTTCCCCCCAGCAAAGCCGGCATTCTACCAGCCCGCCCAAGGCCATTACCACTGCTGGTGTTGCTATTTGGAAAACCTCATGCTTGCGCCAGAGATGACAAAGCCGCGCAAGCGCGGCTTTACATTCAATAAAAGCAACTATTTCTAGTTGGCGGCGCCCAGGGCCAGGGCCGCCGTGCGCGCCTGCTCGCCATGCTTCTTGTCCGCTTCGCGCTGCGCCGCCGTCTTCATCGTCGGCCAGCCGATCATATGCTGTTCGGCAATTTCCGCCAGCCCGGCGATCCAGGCGGGCGTTTCATTCAGGCACGCGATGTAATGGAAGTGCTGGCCGCCGGCCGCCTCGAAATCATGCTTGGCTTCCATGGCGATCTCTTCCAGCGTCTCCAGGCAATCGCTGGTAAAACCCGGACACAGCAGATCGACGCGCTTGACGCCCTGCTGCGCCAGCGCCACCAGGGTGGGCGCCGTGTATGGCTGCAGCCATTCGGCCTTGCCAAAGCGCGACTGGAAGGTCACCACATATTGCTCTTTGGTCAGTTTCAACTTTTCCGCCAGCAGGCGCGCCGTTTTCAGGCATTGGCAGTGATAGGGGTCGCCCAGCAGCAAGGTGCGCTTCGGCACGCCATGAAAGCTCATCACCAGCTTTTCCGGCCGGCCATGCGCTTCCCAGTGGTTCAGCACGGAGTCGCGCAGGGCGTCGATATACGTGTCGTGCTCGTGGTATTGCTTGATGAAGCGCAATTCCGGCACATTACGCACCGTGGCGTAGTGGGCAAACACGGCGTCATAGATGGAGCCCGTCGTCGTGCCCGAGTATTGCGGATAGGCCGGCAGGATGGCGATGCGCTCGCAGCCCGCGCTTTTCAGTTGCGCCAGCACCTCGGGCAACGATGGCGAACCGTAGCGCATGGCCATGGCGACGGTGACGCCATCATGGCCGCGCTCGGCCAGGGCGCCGGCCAGCAATTTCGCCTGCTTCTGCGTGTGCACCTTCAGGGGCGAGCCGTCGCGCGTCCAGATCGACGCGTATTTCTTGGCCGACTGGCCAGAACGAAACGGCAGGATGATCAGATGCAGGATGAACCACCAGACGATGCGGGGAATCTCCACCACGCGCGGGTCGGACAGGAATTGCTTCAGATAGCGTCGCACTGCCGACGAGGTCGGCGCATCGGGCGTGCCCAGGTTGACCAGCACCACGGCGCTGCGGTCGATGCTGCCATGCGTGTACGGAGGTTCTGCTTGAAATGACATGAAGGCTCTTCGAAGACGTTGGACGGATTAGCCAACCATTATAGTTACATTGCATCAACATCGGAAAGCTGGAAAGGAACGGCATCAGGCCAACTGCCATTTTCGCCAGACCGGTTTACGCTCACAACGCCCAACAAAACCGTCGCGAGCGGCAGCGAGGCTCGGCGCCCCGTTGGCCCGAGCAGCGCAGCTGTGCGAAGCACGGGGCCGCCGAGGCAGTGGGCCTCGCAGGCCGCAATCGCGACGCGCAGCAATTTGGCTTGGGTGTACTAGATGGCCAGCAATTCGCGTGCATGCTTGCGCGTGGTGGCCGTGATTTCCAGGCCGCCCAGCATGCGCGCCACCTCTTCCACCCTGGCCTTGGCATCGAGCATGTCGATGCGCGACGCCGTCTTGCCATTGTCCAGGGTGCTTTTTGCCACCTGGAAATGCTGGTTGGCCTGGCTGGCCACTTGCGGCAAATGGGTCACGCACAGCACTTGTCGCCCTTGCCCCAGGCGTTTCAACAGACGCCCCACCACTTCGGCGACGGCGCCGCCGATGCCGCTGTCGACTTCGTCGAAGATCAGGGTCGGCGTGGTGGTGGCATGCGAGGTGATGACGGAGATGGCCAGCGCGATGCGCGCCAGCTCGCCGCCGGACGCCACCTTGGCCAGCGAGCGGGGCGCCGTGCCCGCATGGCCGGCGACGAGAAACTCGACTTGTTCCAGGCCGTGGGCGGCCGGCTCGCACGGATTCAAGGCAATCTCGAAGCTGCCCCCCGTCATGCTCAGCTCCTGCATGGCGCGCGTGACGGCGTGACCCAGCTCCAGGGCGGCGGCGCGGCGCGTGCCTGACAACCGTTCGGCCACGCTGCGGTACTCGGCCTCGATCTTCGCTTCCTGACGCAGCAAGCCTTCGATATCGGAAGCGTCGGCCAGGTGCTGGAGCTTTTCCGACAGCTTGGCGTGTTCGTCGGGCAATTCCTCGGGCGTGACGCGGAACTTGCGCGCCGTGCTGTGCATCGCTTCCATGCGTGCATCGAGCTGGTGCAGGCGGTCCGGGTCCAGTTCCACGCGGTCCAGGTAATTGTTCAGCGCATACACGGATTCCTGCAGCTGGATGCGCGACGATTCGATCAGGTCGACGATAGGCTGCAGTTCCGCATCGACGGACACCAGCTTGCCCAGTTTCTGGTTCAGGGCCGACAGTTGCGAGACGATCGGGTGGTCTTCCTGCTCGGAAATAATCGCCAGCGCTTCCTGCGCCCCTTCCAGCAGGCTGGCCGCGTGCGACAGGCGGCTGTGCTCGTTCGTGATCTCCGTCCATTCGCCTGGCTTGGCCGCCAGTTTTTCCAGTTCGCCCACTTGCCATTCGAGGCGTTCGCGCTCGTACAGCACGTTGGCGGCATTCGTTTCGAATTCCTCGCGCTGACGCACCAGCGCGCGCCAGCGCTTGTGCAGCGCCGCCACCTGCCGCGCATCCTGTTCCGCGCCCGCCTCGCGCGCCGTCGCCTGGCCGTCGAGCAGGGCGCGCTGCGCCTCGCTTTTCAGCAAGGACTGGTGCGCGTGCTGGCCGTGGATGTCGACCAGCATGTCGCCGAGCTCGCGCAGCTGCGCGGCCGTGGCGGGGATGCCGTTGATGTAGGCTTTCGAGCGGCCCGCATTGTCGATCACGCGGCGCAGCAGGGCGCCGCCCTCGTCGTTGGCAAATTCATTGGCCGCCAGCCACGCCTGCGCCACCTCGCTGACGGAGAAGTCGGCCGTGATGTCGGCCTTGGCCGCTCCCTCGCGCACCACGCTGGCGTCGCCGCGGCCGCCCAGCGCCAGCGTCAGCGCATCGATGAGGATGGACTTGCCGGCGCCCGTCTCGCCCGTCAGCACGCTGAAGCCAGCGGAAAATTCCAGTTCAATGGTATCGACAATGACAAAATCGCGGATGGACAGTGTATGGAGCATGGCTTCTGTAGTTAGGCGGCGCACCGCGGGTTAGCGTGAAGAAACTGGTTAGCTGAGCTTGCCCTCGCCCGACGGATACTCGTTCCAGTGCAGTTTTTCACGCAGGGTGTTGTAGTAACTCCACCCCTCCGGATGCAGGAAGGTAATCGTGTGCGGCGAACGGCGAATGATGATGCGGTCTTGCTGGATCAGGCTGGCAAACGTCTGCATGTCGAAATTGACGCTGATATCGCGCCCGCGCACGATTTCCACGACGATCTGGCTGGAATCGGGCAAGACGATAGGGCGATTCGACAGCGCATGCGGGGCGATCGGCACGAGCACGATGCCGCCCAGGGTCGGGTGCAGCAGCGGGCCGCCGGCCGACAGCGAATACGCGGTCGAGCCCGTGGGCGTGGAAATAATCAAGCCATCCGAACGCTGGTTGTACATGAAGTGCCCGTCAACCTCGACGCGCAATTCCGCCATGCCGGCGCCAGCGCCGCGCGAGACGACGACGTCATTGACGGCCATGCCCACGTGGATCGACTGGCCGTCGCGCAGCACGCTGCCTTCGAGCAAGGTGCGGCGCTCGGCCTTGAAACGGCCGCCGAGAATTTGCGCCAGTACGGGCAGCATACGCTCGAGCGGAATATCGGTCATGAAGCCCAATCGCCCTTGATTGATACCGATCAAAGGAACGTCGAATGGCGCCAGCTGACGCGCAATACCCAGCATGGTGCCGTCGCCGCCCATGACGATGGCGCAATCGGCGGCGGCGCCGATCTCGGCGGGCGACATGGCGCGCACGCCGGGAAATGCCAGGTTCAGGTGCGCGGCCGTCTCCGCTTCAAAGACAACGGTATGACCCAGCACCTGCAAGAAATCGACGATGCTTTTCACGGGCTCGGCAATGCCATCCGTATTCTGGCGCACGACCAGGGCAATGGTCTTGGCCCCCAGGTTGAACGGATGTCCCGGGGCTGGCGAACTGGCTGCTGGCGCTTCGGCGTGTTTTTCGGCGGGCATAAAAATCTCGGCAAATAAATTCGGTGGCAAGTTGCCCCTGGCTGTCGCACTGCACGCCGGCATCGCATGATACTGTATATATGCACAGTATAGTGCGGCTGCCGTGTGCCGGCAAGGGGCGTTTATAAGTGTTGCCGCAGTGTAGCGCAGAAAAAGAATTCGCCATGCGTGCGCCAGCGCTCCCAGCACGAACAAATCCGCTTGCATGCGGCCTGTGGCAACGGGACACTGGCATCAGTCATTCTTTTCGCCCCAGGAGGCCATATGGTTACCCCACATAGCGAGCGCAAGATCAATACCGATGCCAAGGTCAGCAACGACGGCGTCGACCGCTTGCCGCACGAACGCGACGAATCGCCCGACGCGCAAAACATGCGCCCGCGCAAGGTCATGCAGCAGGCGGCCAGCGACCTCGAGCAAGGCCTGGTCGACACGGACCGGCGCGCCCAGCCGGGCGTGGAAAAGGTCAAGCCGGCCGCCCCGCAGCAGGCCCGCCCCGATGCGCAAGCGGAACCGAAGAAGGCGCGCTGAGTCCAACTCCACTGCACCGCTGCGTTACAGGAGTACGCCATGCACACCTCTGTTCGCTCCATCCTGTTGCTTGCCAGCTGCTGCGCCGGCCTCGCCCAGGCGCAGGCGCCAGCCATGCCCGTCGGCTTCGGCCCCCAGCCCGCGTTGCCCGCGCCCGACAAGCAATGGATTCCCACTGTCAATGTTGCGCCCGTGCAAAGGTGGACGGCCGGGCAACGCCCCGCGGTGGCGGCCGGCCTGGTCATCCGCGCGTATGCACGCGACCTCGACCATCCGCGCTGGCTGTATGTCTTGCCGAATGGCGACGTGCTCGTGGCGGAAACGAATGCGCCGCCGAAACCCGAAGACAGCCAGGGCATCAGGGGCGCCATCATGCAGATGCAGATGAAAAAGGCGGGCGCCGCCACGCCCAGCGCCAACCGCATCACCTTGCTGCGTGGCATCGATGCGAACGGCGTGGCGCAGACCCGCAGCGTCTTCCTGCAAGGCTTGAACTCGCCATTCGGCATGGCACTGGTAGGCAACGACCTGTATATCGCCAATGCCGACGCCCTCGTGCGCTTTCCCTATGCAACGGGGCAGACCAGCATCGCGGCCCCGGGGGTCAAGGTGATGGACTTGCCTGGCGGCCCCATCAATCACCACTGGACCAAGAACGTCATCGCCAGCCCCGACGGCAAGTTTTTATACGTGTCCGTCGGCTCGAACAGCAATGTGGGCGAGAACGGCATGTCGGCCGAAGACGGCCGCGCCGCCATCTGGCAATTCACGCGGGCCACGGGCAAGGCGCGCGTGTACGCGACGGGCTTGCGCAACCCGAACGGCATGGCCTGGCAGCCGCAGACGGGGGCGCTCTGGACGGCCGTCAATGAACGCGACGAACTGGGCAACGACCTCGTGCCGGACTATATGACCTCGGTCAAAGACGGCGGCTTCTATGGCTGGCCCTACAGTTATTTCGGCCAGCATGTCGATGCGCGCGTCAAGCCGCCGCGTCCCGAACTGGTCGCCACGGCCGTCTCGCCCGACTACGCGCTCGGCGCGCACACGGCCTCGCTGGGACTGGCGTTCTATGACGGCACCTTGCTGCCCGAGCGCTACCGCGGCGGCGCCTTCATCGGCCAGCACGGCTCGTGGAACCGCAAGCCGTTCAGCGGCTACAAGGTCATATTCGTGCCGTTTGCCAATGGCGTGCCGAATGGCCCGCCGCAGGATGTCGTCGCCGGCTTCCTCGACAAGAGCGGCAAGGCGCAGGGGCGTCCCGTCGGCGTGGCCATCGACAAGGCGGGCGCGCTGCTGGTGGCGGACGACGTGGGCAACGTCATCTGGCGCGTGGCGCCGGCGCCCTGAACCTATTTGCGCCCCTGCATGCGCCCCCTGTGTGGCGCAACGAACGGAAGCGGCAAGCGCTGGCGCGCATGATGGACGCTCGAACCACGCAAGGAGTACATCATGAAAAAAACAGGATCGGCCGTCTGGAGTGGCGGCCTCAAAGATGGCAAAGGATTTATTTCCACCCAAAGCGGCGCGCTCGACAATGTGGCTTACGGCTTCAACACGCGCTTCGAGGATGGCCCCGGCAGCAATCCGGAAGAGCTGATCGGCGCCGCCCATGCGGCCTGCTTCACCATGGCCCTGTCCGGCCAGCTGGGCGAGGCGGGCATGCGCGCCACGGCCCTGAAAACCACGGCCGATGTCACCCTGGAAAAGATCGATGGCAGCTATGCCATCACGGCCGTCCACCTGACCCTCGTGGCGACCATACCTGGCGCCACCGAGGAAGCCTTCCAGGATGCGGCCCTGCGCGCCAAGCTCGGTTGCCCCGTGTCCAAATTGCTGGCCACGGACATCACGCTGGACGCCCATCTGGAGTAAGCACGCCACCGTCCGCCGCCCCCTGTGCAAGCGGGCGGCAGGGGCGGTCTCGGCACAAAAGCCGTAAAACGCATAAAATCCTGCCATTCCCCCTATCACCATCAAGGATTTACGATGCGTATTTTGCACACCATGTTGCGGGTCGGCGACCTGCAGCGCTCCATCGATTTTTACACCAACGTCCTGGGCATGAAGCTACTGCGCACCAGCGACAACCCGGAATACCAATACACGCTGGCCTTCGTCGGCTACGGCGCGAATCCCGACCACGCGGAACTGGAACTGACGTATAACTATGGCACCACCAGCTACGAGCTGGGCACGGCCTATGGCCACATCGCCATCTCGGCCGACGACATCGTCGCCGCCTGCGATGCGGCGCGGGCGAATGGCGGCAACGTCACGCGCGAACCGGGCCCGGTCAAGGGCGGCAATACCGTCATCGCCTTCATCACCGATCCGGACGGCTACAAGATCGAATTGATCGAACGCAAGTTCGACGGCCAGGGCGGCGGCCTGTAAGGTGATTCAGATGGTTGCCGCGGCAATGGCCGCGCGCAGCCAGGCGATGCCCGCATCGCCATCCGTGCGGTGGTGGCGTATCGCTTCAAATGCAAACGGCGCGATGGCAAATGGCGGCGCATGCAGCGCCAGCCCCTGCGCTACGCTTCCCTGCACGGCGCGCTGCGCCACCGTCAGTATCAAATCCGTCCCCAGCACGATATCGGGCGCAACCGTCCAGTGCGGCAAGCGCACGGCGATGCGGCGCGCCTGGCCCAGCCGGGCCAGCGCCGCATCGACTTCGGCCGCCATGCCGCCCTCGCTGGACGCTACCAGCACATGCGGCCGCGCCAGATACGTTTCCAGGTTCAATGTTTCGCCGTCGGCCAGGCTGGCCGGGTCCAGCGCGCACATGAAGGTTTCCTCGAATAAGGTTTCTCGATGTAACTGCTCGGGCAATTGCGGGAACACGCCCAGCGCCAGGTCGATTTCGCCATCCTGCACGCCGGCCACGACGGCCGGCCGGCTGGCATAACTGACGGCCAGGTCGATGCCGGGCGCTTCCACGCGCAAGCGGCGCAGCAAGCGCGGCAGGATCAGGGCCGCGCCATAGTCGGACATCGCCAGGCGAAACGTGCGCTGCGCCGTGGCCGCCTCGAAGATGGCGCCACCGAGCACGGAACGCACGCTTTGCAAGGCCTCGGCCAGCGGCCGCGCGAGGGCCAGCGCGCGCGCCGTCGGCTGGAAGCCGCCCTTGCCACGCAACAGCAATGGATCATCGAGCAGGTGGCGCAGGCGCGCCAGCGCATGGCTGACGGCAGGCTGGCTCATATGCAGGCGTTCGGCCGCGCGCGACAAATGGCGCTCGCTGAGCAGCGCCTCCAGGATCACCAGCAAGTTCAAATCGACGGCGCGCAGATTATTCATTTGATGCATAGTTTAATGACAAACTACGAATTGGATTTAATCATCACAGCATAATACGATGGGGCCATCAACTCAACAAAGATGGAGTCACCTATGCATGGATGGATCACCTTGTTTGCCCCGCTGGCCATGCTGGCCGGCGCCGTCGTCCCTTTCCAGGCGGGCGCGAATGCCGCGCTGGGCCGCAACCTGGGACACCCGCTGTGGGCCACTGTCGCCTCGCTGGGCGTCAGCGCCGTGCTCGCTTCGCTGCTGATGCTGTTCTGGCGCGTACCGGCGCCCGATGTCGCGCTGGCCGTGCGCGGCCCTGGCTGGTCCTGGCTGGGTGGCGCAGCCGGCGTGTTTTATATTACGGCCGCGCTGATGCTGGCGCCGCGCATGGGCTCCGGCCCCTTCATGGCGGCCGTCATCGGCGGACAGATGCTGGCCGCGCTGGCCATCGACCGCTACGGCTTGCTGGGTTTTGCCGTCAAGCACATTTCGCCGCTGCACTGGGCGGGCGCGTGCCTGGTGGTGGCGGGCGTGGTCCTCACGCAAGTGGCCAACAGCCGCGCGGCCTGAATACGCCTGATTGGACGAAAAAAAACCAGCGCCGTTGCCGGGGCTGGTTTTGATCTGACTCTGGAGAAAAGGATTACTTGTCCAGCAAGGCGTTCACTGGCAACAGATCCGTTTCCTTCAGGGTGCCGGCCGCCGACTTCAGGCGCAAGCCGTTCATGATGGTGTCGTAGCGGGCTTTCGACAGGTCTTTTTGCGTCGAAAACAGTTGTTTCTGCGCATTCAAGACGTCGATATTGATGCGCACGCCCACTTGATAGCCAAGCTGGTTCGATTCCAGCGCCGATTTGCTCGACACTTCCGCCGCTTCCAGCGCCTTCACCTGGGCCAGGCCGCTGTTGACGCCGAGGAAAGCCTGGCGCGCGCCCTGCGATGCCGTGCGGCGTGCCGTTTCCAGGTCGTTGCGGGCCTTGTTTTCCAGCGCGATCGATTCGCGCACCTTGCTGGTGACGGCGAAGCCGCTGAAGATCGGGATGCTCCACTGCACGCCGATGGCGTTGTTGTTGGCGCCGCCGCCGCCGCCCGTGGTGTAGGTGTGGCCCGTGTTGGCGATCAGGTCCAGGGTCGGATAGTGGCCGGCACGGTTGCGGCCGATATCGCGCTTGGCCGATTCCACGTTGAACTGGGCCGTGACGACGCCATAGTTCTGCTCTTCGGCGGACGATACCCACGGCTCGATGGCGGCCGGTTCCGGCGCGCTGATGACCACGCCCGTGCGCATCGGCGCCAGCGCGGTCGGCGCTTCGCCGATGATGGTTTGCAGGGCGCTGCGCTTGTTGGCCAGGTCATTGATGGCGGCAAATTCCTGCGCCACCACCAGGTCGTAGGCCGCTTGCGCTTCATGCGTGTCGGTAATCGTTTGCGTGCCGACTTCGAAGTTGCGCTTGGCCGATGCCAGCTGCTCCGTCGTGGCCACCTTTTGCGCCTGCGTCGCGCCCAGGTTGTCTTGTGCGCTGAGCACGTCGAAATACGCTTGCGCCACGCGCGTGATCAGGTCTTGCTGCACTTGTGCAAATTGCGCTTCGGCGATGGCCTGCGCCAGCTTGCTTTGCTGATAGGTTTCCCAGCGATCCCAGCGGAACAGCGGTTGCGCCAGGGTCAGGTTGTAGGTATTCGTGTGCACGCTGACGGTCGGCATGGTGATCTTGTTGCCATTGATCAGGGCAATGGGTTCCTGGTTGCCGCGCGTATTCGTGCCCGATGCGGAGATTTGCGGCAGCAAGCCTGACAGCCCCTGCGGTACCCGCTCCATCCCGGCCGACAGGGCCGCGCGCGCGCTGGCATACTGCGCGTCGTTGGCCAGCGCCTGCTGGTACACCTGGATGAGATCGGCCGCCTGTGTGTTGAGCGAGAAAAAAGCGCTGGTCATCAGCACGGCGATAAGGGGTTTCCGCATTGCATTTCTCCGTTGGAGTCGTCAAAAGTTGATGGAATCAAAAATCTGCTACAGCTTGCCTTGCGCCCGTCCGGGTAGGAGCGGGGTACAGGCATCCGCAGGCATGCGGGAAAGCATGCCTGGGTGCATCTACTGCAAAATAACTTAGTATTTAGGCATTGCGCTGTCGACTTGCACAGCCCAGGCATGAACGCCGCCCGTCAAATTACTGATCTTGCCAAAACCATTGCGTTCCAGGAAGGCGGCCACTTGCATGCTGCGCGCGCCGTGGTGGCAGATGCAGACGATCTCGGCATCTTCATCGAGGTCGTCGATGCGCGCCGGAATCGAATTCATCTGCATCAGGGTGGCGCCGTCGAGGTGGCACAGCTCAAACTCCCACTGCTCGCGCACATCCAGCAGGAAGGGACGCGGGCGGGTGGTATCAGCCAGCCAGGCGGCCAGCTGCGGTGCGCTCAAATGCTCCATCGAATCTCCGTCGTCTCAGAACTGGAAGTGCGACGGCGCGACGGCTTGCAGCGGCGTCACATTGGTCTCGAACAGCTTGCGCGTATCGTAGGCCTTGTCCGAGCTGCGGGTGATCAGGTGTGCCGACATGATCGGTGCTTCGCCGATGATGGCCAGGATGCGGCCGCCCACTTTTACTTGTTGCAACAGTGCTTCCGGCAACACGGACAGGGCGCCGGAAACGACGATCACATCGTAGGGCGCACCCTTGCTCCAGCCCTGGGCGCCATCGCCCAGCTCCACGGTGACATTCGTGACGCCGTTGGCGGCCAGGTTCTGCTCGGCCAGGGTTTTCAATTGGGGCACGATTTCCACGCTCGTCACGTGACGCGCCTTGTGCGCCAGCAACGCCGCCATGTAGCCGCTGCCGGTGCCGATTTCCAGCACATTTTCGTGCTTTTTAACGGCAACGTCCTGCAAAATACGCGCTTCCAGCTTCGGCGTGAACATGCTTTCGCCGCCGCCCAGTGGGATTTCAGTATCGACGAAGGCCAGGTTTTTATAGGCGGCCGGCACGAAATCTTCACGCTTGACCACGTTCAACAGCTCCAGCACGTCGAGATCCAGTACGTCCCATGGACGGATTTGCTGTTCGATCATATTGAAGCGGGCTTGTTCGATATTCATCTTTGGACTCGGTAAGTGAAGTAATAATCCGCCATTTTATCGTTGAACTGGCTGAAAGCACATGTTAACCATAAAGACGGGGGATGGAGGAAATTTGCGACGATCTGCAGATTTGGGGGGGCGAACCTTGGAAAGGGGCAACTGAACGGTAGCGGCCGGCCCCGCGCATCAGCTTTTCCCGGGCGCCTCCACCTGCAGGCTGCGCAAGCTCATGTCGAGAAAGGCATCCATGTACGCGACAGGATCAATATTCTTGACCTCGCACGGCAGGAAGGAATGCGTCCACATCATCAGCATGGTGACGGGCGCGCTCAGGATGGCGCTGACCAGCACGGGATCGACCTGGCGGAATTCGCCGCGGCGCATGCCCCGTTCCAGCAGGGTGGTGATCAGCGCATTGCCGCGCGCGACCACTTCTTCGTTGTAAAACTGCGCCAGTTCCGGGAAATTGTTCGCCTCGGCCAGCATCAGCTTGGTCAAGCCGGCCAGCTTGGTGGCGCCAAACTCTTCCCACCACTGCATCATCATGCTGCGCAACAACTCGGCACTGCTGCTGTCGGAAGCGGCCAGGCTGTCTTCCGCCTCGCCGATGGAATGCACGATATTGTCGCGCACCACGGCCTTGAACAGCTCTTGCTTATTCTCAAAGTACAGATACAAGGTCCCCTTCGACACGCCGGCCCGCTTGGCCACATCCTCCAGGCGCGTCGACGCGAAGCCGCGTTCGACGAACAGGTCGAGGGCGGCGGCGAGCAACTCCTGTGGGCGGGCATCCTTGCGCCGCTCCCAGCGGGGCTTGGTATCAATCGGGGCGTGCATGTGTCATTCCGGGTAACTTACTTTTGAGTCATTAATATTAGACTTGTCTACAGGGAAGGTCAAGCGCCGGCCTGCAACGGCCGCACGGGACACCTCGCCTGGCATCGAAGTGACTGCATTGTACCCTCCGGGCCGCCACCGGCCGCGTCCACCGGCCACACCAGGCAAGGACAGGCATGGCTTCGGACAGGCCTGCATGCAGTTCAACCCGCGTTTTGCGCAGTTCATCGCATTTCCCCTTAGCAAACATATCGGCTTTGCTATCTTCTCATCGACAGCACGGCAGCCGCGGCGCGGCAGCCGGCTTTTTCTTATTCCGCGGTTAAAACAATCAAAAAGGAAACACCATGCGTACTTTGCTGGCCCTGTGCTGTGCCGTTGCCCTTGGCGGCTGCGCCATCGTCATCAACCCGAACGACGGCGAAGTACGCTACGCCGATTCCGGTGGCAATGCCATCCAGGGCAACGAACAAGTAAGCCGCGACGTGCGCCAGGTCAGCAACATCAACACGCTCGACATCGACAGCATGAAGCGCATCGATCTCAAGATCGACGTGCGCGTCGGGCCGGCAACGTCGCTGGTGATCGAGGCGGACAGCAATCTGCAGCCGCGCATCCATAGCGAAGTGAGCGGCAATACCCTGCGCATCTGGAGCGACACGAACATTCGCAGCAGCAATGGCATCCACGTCATTTACACGACGCCGCAATTGAAGAAGATCAGCATCTCCGGCTCTGGCCGTCTGGTGGCCAGCGGTTTCAATGGAGAAGACTTCAGCCTGGAGCAGCGCGGTTCGATGAAGAGCGAATTGTCGGGCACGGTGGGGCGCTTCGACGTGGCCAATAATGGCTCAGGCAGCATCAATGCGGCGGCCCTCGCCAGCGGCAACACGGACGCGGTCCAGAACGGTTCGGGCAGCATCCAGTTGGGCAACATGCGCGGCGAACGCATCAACGTGGCCGTCAACGGCTCGGGCAGCATCAGCGCCAGCGGCGCCGTGCAGCGCCTCGACGCCAACGTGAATGGCTCCGGTGACATCAACCTGGCTGCCCTGCGCAGCGACGTTGCCTATCTGGCGAGCAACGGTTCCGGCGACATCGATGTCACCGTCCAGAATGAAGTCAATGCCCGCGCCAGCGGTTCCGGCCGCATCACCGTGCATGGCGATCCGGCCCGCCGCACCCTGTCGGGCAAGCGCGTCAGCATCGTGCGCTAAAGGCGTTCCCGGCGGCGCACCGGGGCCGGCTTGCTATACTGTCGGCCTCTATCCCTACTCAGCCCACCGCCATGCCGTCCCCCGCCGTCTCCCTGGCATGCCGCCCGTCCTGCGGCGCCTGCTGCACCGCACCGTCCATCACCAGCCCGATTCCCGGCATGCCGAATGGAAAGCCGGCGGGCGTGCGCTGCGTGCAACTGGCCGACGACAACCGCTGCCGCATCTTCGGCCAGCCGGAACGGCCCGCGTTTTGCGGCGGCTTGCAGCCGTCCGAGGAGATGTGCGGCAGCAGCCGCGCACACGCCATCCGCTGGCTCGACGCACTCGAACGGGCGACCGCGCCAGCCTGAGCGCGCAAAGTGCCCTCCTGGCAGGCGCCAGAACAACAACTCAACGTTCGATCACTTGCACGGCATGCGCCATGCGGGTGTCAAAACGCTGCGCAAAGTCAATCACCTGCGCGAGCGACTCATCCCGATGCGACGTCGTGACGATGCAGTGCCGGCCCTGGCCGTCTTCGCCGATGCACATCCAGTCGAGCGCGTCTTCCCATGCCTGGGCATCGACACCGAGGACGCAGAAGAGTTCTATCCGCGCGTCGCACAACTGGCGCAGAAAACCGTCGTCGCGACCTGGCAGGTACGCCGTACGCGATAGCAGCACTATTTTTCCCGAGTATTTCATTTGAGCATTTCCCGCCATAGCTGTTCATTCCCCAGCCAGTGTAAGCCGTAGAGATGCAGCGATAGCCAACTATGTGGCCCCTGAAGGAAGGTAATCTCGCCGCCAACGACGAAAAACGTTGACCCGGAATGCACGTTTGCGTATATTTATGCACATTCCTGCACGTTTTAAACCAAACCCATGTCCACCACCCTGCTCCTCAAACAACGCCATGCGCTGATCCAGCAACAATTGCAGGCCGATGGGCGCGTGCTGGCGCTGGACCTGGCGCGCCAGCTCGACGTGTCCGAAGACACGATACGGCGCGACTTGCGCGACATGGCGGCGGCCGGCCTGTGCCAGCGCGTGTATGGCGGCGCCCTGCCACTGGCGCCCGACGGCGGCAGCCTGACGCAGCGCAAGCAGGCAGCGCCCGAGCGCAAGGAACGGCTGGCGCAGGCCGCCGTGTCCCTCGTGCGCGCCGGCCAGGTGCTGTTCCTGGATGCGGGGTCGACCAACCTGGCCATCGCCGGCGCCTTGCCAGAGTTGGCGCTCACTGTCGTCACCAACGCTCCGGCCATCGCCATGCTGCTGATGGAGCGCCCCGAGATCGAGCTGATCATGGCTGGCGGCCGCGTCGACCGCCGCGCCGGCGCCAGCCTGGGTCCGCAGGCACTGCGCACCGTGGAGCGCATGCATCCCGACCTGTGCTTCCTCGGTGCTTGCGGCGCCGATGCGGGCGCGGGCGTGACGGCGTTCAATTACGACGAGGCCGAATTCAAGCGCAGCATCGCCGGCGCCAGCAAGGCCGTCGTCGTGGCCGTCACCAGCGACAAGCTGGGCACGGCCGCGCCATTTGGCGTGCTGGCCACGGGCTTGCTGCAGCACCTGGTGCTGGAAGCGGATGCCGACGCGGCCCACGCGGCCGCCTTTGAGCGGCTGGGCGTGCAGGTACTGCGCGCCCGCGCCTGACATTTATTCACACCTGACTCTGGAAACACTCCCATGCACCTTACCGGTACCCTGCAACAACGCGCCACGCGCCTGGTCTTCTTTGCCGCCGGCCTCGGCATGGCCGCCTGGGCGCCGCTGGTGCCCTACGCCAAGTCGCGCCTGGGCCTCGATGAAGCCACCTTGGGCATCTTGCTGCTGTGCCTGGGCGCCGGCTCGCTGTGCGCGATGCCGTTTACGGGCATGCTGTCGGCGCGCTTCGGCTGCCGCAAGGTCATCGTCAGCGCCGGCCTGCTCCTGACCGCCATCCTGCCCGGCCTGGCGCTGGCCGCCAGCCCGCTGCAACTGGGCCTGGTGCTGCTGGTCTTCGGCGCGGCCATGGGCACCTTCGACGTGGCCATCAATATCCAGGCCGTGATCATCGAAAAAGCCAATGGCGGCGCCATGATGTCGGGCTTTCATGCGCTGTTCAGCGTGGGCGGCTTCGCCGGCGCCGCCTGCATGGCCCTGCTGCTGTGGCTGGGCCTGACGCCCGCCTGGTCGTGCGTGGTGGTGATGCTGCTGCTGTGCGGCGTGCTGGGCGCGGCCCAGGGCCACTTGCTGCCGACCGCCTCGGCCACGGGCGAAAAGACGCCGCTGTTCGTCATGCCGCACGGCGCCGTCATCTTCATCGGCCTGCTGTGCTTTATCGTCTTCCTGGCCGAAGGCGCCATCCTCGACTGGAGCGCCCTGTTCCTCACCACCACGCGCGGCGTGGAAGAAGCCAAGGGCGGTCTCGGCTACGCCGCCTTCGCCATCGCCATGACGGTGGGCCGCTTCACGGGCGACAAGGTAGTCAGCCGCTTTGGCGGCAAGCGTGTGCTTACTTTCGGCGGCCTGTGCGCGGCCAGCGGCTTCTTCCTGGCCGTGCTGGCGCCGCATGCCAGCCTGGCCATGGCCGGCTTCGTGCTGATCGGCCTGGGCGCGGCGAACATCGTGCCCATCCTGTTTACGGCGGCCGGCAACCAGAGCGCCATGCCGGCCAGCCTGGCCGTGGCGGCCATCACCACCATCGGCTATGCGGGCATCCTGGCCGGTCCGGCCGTGATCGGCTTCGTCGCCCATGCCACCAGCCTGAATATCGCCTTCAGCATGCTGGGCGCCGCCCTGCTGCTGGTGGCCGCCAGCGCGCGCCTGGCCGCGCCTGCCAAACAGAGCGCCTGACCCCTCCCCTCGCCTGGCGGCGACGCTAAAAAACCGCCGCCCGCCAGCAGCCAAACCCGGAGCACGGGCCTCTCTCGTGGTAAGCTTCGACCCCGCGCGCATTGCTGGCGTCACGCGGTCACCCCATCCTGTCACTTATACCCATTTATACATCTATGGATCTCATTCTTGCGTTAAAAGCCATCATCATGGGGCTGGTCGAAGGCTTTACCGAATTCTTGCCGATTTCTTCCACCGGACACCTGATCCTGGCCGGCAGCCTGCTCGACTTTACCAAGGATGTATCGAAAGAGGTCATGGATGTCTTCGAGATCGCCATCCAGGCCGGCGCCATCCTGGCCGTCTGCTGGGAATACCGCCAGCGCATCGGCAGCGTGCTGACCACCTTCGGCAGCGAGGCAAAATCGCGCAAGTTCGTGCTGAACGTCGCCATCGCCTTCCTTCCGCTGGCCATCATCGGCCTGGCCATCGGCAAGATGATCAAGCACGCGCTGTTCAAGCCCGTGCCCGTCGCCATGGCCTTCATCATCGGCGGCATCGTGATTTTGCTGGTGGAACGCCGCGCGCGCACCAACCCGGTCACCGTGCGCGTCAACTCGGTCGATGAAATGACGCCGTTCGACGCCCTGAAAGTGGGCTGCGCGCAGGCGTTCGCGCTGATACCCGGCACCAGCCGCTCCGGTTCGACCATCATCGGCGGCATGCTGCTGGGCCTGTCGCGCAAGACGGCCACCGAATTCTCGTTCTTCCTGGCGATCCCCACCCTGCTGGCCGCCACCTTCTATTCGCTATACAAAGCGCGCGACATCCTGTCGGCCACCGACGTGCCCCTGTTTGGCCTGGGCACCGTGGCCGCCTTTGTCTCCGCCTTCCTGTGCGTGCGCTGGCTGTTGCGCTACATCAGCTCGCACGACTTCACGTTTTTTGCCTGGTACCGCATCGTGTTTGGCCTGCTGGTGTTGGCCAGCGCCCACTACGGCTGGGTTGTTTGGGCAGAATAAGGCACTATGAATCAAGATCTTAACCAGCGCGCGCTCGACCTGCTGCAGACCGTTTTCGGCTACCCGGCCTTCCGTGGCCAGCAAGCCGACATCGTCGACCACGTCAGCCACGGCGGCGACGCGCTGGTACTGATGCCCACCGGCGGCGGCAAGTCGCTGTGCTATCAGATACCCGCGCTGCTGCGCGATGGCGTCGGCGTCGTCATCTCGCCGCTGATCGCGCTGATGCAGGACCAGGTCGACGCGCTGGCCGAAGTCGGCGTGCGCGCCGCCTTCCTCAATTCCACCCAGACCTACGAAGAGGCCAGCCGCATCGAGCGCCTGGTACGCACGGGCCAGATCGACCTGGTCTACGTGGCGCCGGAGCGGCTGATGACGCAGCGCTGCCTGGACCTGTTCCAGGCCTCCAAGATCGCCCTGTTCGCCATCGACGAAGCCCATTGCGTGGCCCAGTGGGGCCACGACTTCCGTCCCGAATACATCAAGCTGTCGGTGCTGCACGAGCAGTTCCCCGACGTGCCGCGCATCGCCCTGACGGCCACCGCCGACCCGCAGACGCGCGCCGAAATCGCCCTGCGCCTGCAGCTCGACGATGCGCGCCAGTTCGTCTCGTCGTTCGACCGTCCGAACATCCGCTACCAGATCGTGGAAAAGGCCAACGGCCGCAAGCAGCTGCTCGACTTCATCAACACGGAACACACGGGCGACTGCGGCATCGTCTACTGCCTGTCGCGCAAAAAAGTCGAGGAAACGGCGGAATTCCTGAACCAGAGCGGCATCCGCGCCCTGCCCTATCACGCCGGCATGGAGTACGCCAAGCGCAGCGCCAACCAGGCACGCTTCCTGCGTGAGGAAAACATCGTCATGGTCGCCACCATCGCCTTCGGCATGGGCATCGACAAGCCCGACGTGCGCTTCGTCGCGCATCTGGATCTGCCGAAAAGCATCGAGGGCTATTATCAGGAAACGGGACGCGCGGGACGCGACGGCATGGCCGCCAACGCCTGGATGGCGTATGGTTTGCAGGACGTGGTGCTGCAGCGGCGCATGATCGACGAATCGGAAGCGGACGACACCTTCAAGCGCGTGCTCGGCGTCAAGCTCGATGCCATGCTGGGCCTGTGCGAAACGCTGAGCTGCCGCCGCATGCGCCTGCTCGAATACTTCGGCGAACCGGCTTCGCCCTGCGGCAATTGCGACACCTGCCTGGTGCCGCCCGTGTCGTTCGACGGCACGGTGCCAGTGCAAAAACTGCTGTCGGCCATCTACCGCGTCGACCAGCGCTTCGCCGGCGGCCACGTGATCGACGTGCTGCGCGGCGTGGAGTCCGAACGCATCAAGACCTGGCACCACGATACGCTGTCCGTGTTCGGCATCGGCTCGGACCTGGGCGAAGCGGAGTGGAAGTCGATCCTGCGCCAGGCCATCGCGCTGGGCCTCGTCTCGGTTGACCATGAACAATACAGCTCGCTGAAACTGACGGACGCCTCGCGCCCCGTGCTCAAGGGCGGCCAGAAAGTGCAGCTGCGCCAGTACCAGAAACCGGTGAAAACCAGCAAGCGCAGCACCAGCGTGGCGAAAGGCTATGTCGAGACGGACCTGTCGACCAGCGAGCAAGCGATCTTCGACAAGCTGCGCTGGTGGCGCGTGGAGACGGCACGCACGCACAACGTGCCGGCCTACGTGATTTTCGTCGACGCCACCCTGCGCGAAATCGCCAAGGCCAAGCCCACTTCGCTCGAGCAGATGCGCGGCGTGAGCGGCGTGGGCGAGAAAAAACTGGCCTCGTACGGCGACGAAATCGTCGCCATGATCCTGGAGATGATTTGATGCAAGATTTGATGGAAGCACTCTCGTCCGACCTGATTTACCAGGCCGTGAAAATCCTCGGCGCCCAGCCCGACGCCGAAGACGCGGTGGAAGCGCAAGTACGGTTACTGGTGCAGGACGACCTCACCGTGCGCCGCCTGGCCGACGTGGTGCCGGAAGCCTTCGGCCTGGTGCTGGCGTCGCACCTGCCCGACGCCGATACCATGACCCTGCCCGATACCTTCTGCGCCCAGGACGAGGACGGCGAGTGGGTGGAGTTCCCCATGCGCCGCGAACCGATCTTTGTCGTCGCCGTGGACATCGCCCAGCACACCTTCCACAACGGCCCGCGCGCGCTGATGCAAAACCTGGCCGACCGCAGCTCCCTGCTGTCGGCCATCAACAAGGGCTTGAATGCGGGCGGCTCGCTCAAGGGGACGACTCTGGGCCCGCCATCCTTCTTTGGCCTGCCCGCCGCCCTGTACCAGCCGGCGGCATCGACGGGCACGGCCTGACCTCCCTACCTTGCATGCGCCCTTGATCAGAGAACGGTCCCGCGATGGAAACCAAATGGCTGGAAGACTTCATCTCGCTTGCTGAAACGCATAATTTCAGCCGTTCCGCGGCCCTGCGCCACGTCACCCAGCCCGCCTTTTCGCGGCGCATCCAGTCGCTGGAAAACTGGCTCGGCATCGACCTGGTCGACCGCACCTCGTATCCCACGCGGCTGACGCCGGCCGGCGCCGTGTTCTACGAACAGGCGCTGGAAATGCTGGGGCAGATCAACGGCGTGCGCGCCCTGTTGCGCGGCAAGCGGGCGGCCACGCAGACGAGCGTCGACTTCGCCGTGCCCCACACCCTGTCGCTGACCTTCATGCCGAAATGGCTGACGGCGCTGGAAGAGGGCTTTGCGCCGATCAACAGCCGCCTGATGGCGCTGAACGTGCACGACGCCGTGCTGCAACTGGTCGACGGCGGCTGCGACCTGCTGCTGTGCTACCACCATCCGCGCCAGCCGGTGCAGCTGGACCCGGGCCGCTACGACATGCTGGTGATGGGCCGCGAAACCCTGCGCGCGTATGCGCGCTGCGGCCAGGACCGGGTGCCGGATTTCGTCCTGCCCGGCAGCGCCAAGGAGCCGCTGCCCTTCCTCTCCTATACCAACAATGCCTACCTGGGACGCATGGTGGAATTGCTGGTGGCCGATGCCAAGGCTCCCCTGTTCCTCGACACCTGCTACGAGACGGACATGGCCGAAGGGCTGAAAATGATGGCACTGGAAGGGCGCGGCATCGCCTTCCTGCCGGAATCGGCCGTCATGCGCGACGTCAAGTACAAGCACCTGGCGCGCGCCGACGGCGGTGCGCCAGGCTGGGAAATCGAGCTGGAAATCCGTTTGTACCGCGAGCGTCCGTCCAGCCTGCGTCCCGGCAAGCAGATCGTCGAAAGCCTGTGGCAATACCTGGTGCAGTCGCAGGAAGGCAAGGCCCGCACCGGCAAGCGCCGCAGGCGCGCCATCGAAGCCGTCAAATCCTGACTGGCAATCCTGATAATACAACTATGCAATAAATGCATAACCGGATGCGCACAAAGCATTGGCCGGGGCATGAGGCTATCGCCTACGATGCGGTTCCGCTGCGCGCAACCTCAAGGTGCGCCTACCACAGCATTTTTGAACGCCGAAAAATCATCGCGATGCTCTGCAGATTTTTTGGCGTTACATCACCGTTTTGTCCAGGAGCTTATCAAGCATGACCAGCAAGCACGCACTTCCTTCCTACCTGAATCCTGAAGACCTTGGCCCATGGGGCGTCTACCTCGAGCAGATCGACCGCGTTACGCCGTACCTGGGCAACCTGTCGCGCTGGGTGGAAACGCTGAAGCGTCCAAAGCGCATCCTGACGGTCGACGTGCCTATCGAGCGCGACGACGGCACCATTGCCCACTACGAAGGCTACCGCGTGCAGCACAACCTGTCGCGCGGCCCGGGCAAGGGCGGCGTGCGCTTCCACCAGGACGTGACCCTGTCGGAAGTGATGGCCCTGTCGGCCTGGATGACGGTCAAGAACGCGGCGGTCAACGTGCCATACGGCGGCGCCAAGGGTGGTATCCGTGTCGATCCGAAGACCCTGTCGCGCAACGAGCTGCAGCGCCTGACGCGCCGCTACACGAGCGAGATCAGCATGATCATCGGACCGAACAAGGATATTCCGGCGCCGGACGTCAACACGAATGAACAAGTCATGGCGTGGATGATGGACAGCTATGCCATGATCGGCGGCAATATGTCGACCGGCGTAGTGACGGGCAAGCCGATTTCGCTGGGCGGCAGCCTGGGTCGCCGCGATGCGACGGGCCGCGGCGTGTTCGTCGTCGGTTGCGATGCGGCCGCCAAGGTCGGCATGTCGCTCGAAGGCGCGAAAGTCATCGTGCAAGGTTTCGGCAACGTGGGCGGCGTCGCTGCCCGCATGTTCGCTGAAGCCGGCTCGAAAGTCGTCGCGGTACAGGACCACAAGACCACCGTCGTGCACGCCGGCGGCCTGAACATCCCGCAACTGCTGGCACACGTGGCCGAAGTGGGCAGCGTCGAAGGCTTCCCGGGCGCCGAGGCATTCGTGCCACGCGAAGATTTCTGGGGCATCGATTGCGACATCCTGATCCCGGCCGCACTGGAACAGCAGATCACGGCCGAGCGCGCACAAGTGATCCGCGCCAAGATCATCCTGGAAGGCGCCAACGGCCCGACCCTGCCGGCAGCGGACGATATCCTGACCGACCGCGGCGTATTGATCGTGCCGGACGTGCTGGCCAACGCCGGCGGCGTGACCGTCAGCTACTTCGAATGGGCGCAGAACTTCTCGAGCTTCTTCTGGACGGAAGAGGAAATCAACAGCCGCCTGACCCGCATCATGCGCGAAGCCTTCGACGCGGTATGGCAAGTGTCGCAAGAGAAGAAAGTCTCGATGCGTACCGCCACCTTCATCCTGGCGTGCACGCGCGTGCTGCAAGCCCGCGAAGTGCGCGGCCTGTACCCATAATGGCTGCCTGAGAAAAAGCCCAGGGCGTTGTTGCCTGCCCCTCGCCGTACTCGCGTACTGTCGTCGGGGCGGCGCCTAGCCCTGGGCATTTTTCAGGCGCCATTGGGTTGCTGGCGCTTTAAAAAATCCCGCCACATTTCGTGTGAGCGGGTTTTTTTTTGTCTGCGCCCGATGGCTACCTGAAAAATTGTCCCGGGCGTTGTTGCTTCGTCTCGCCGTACTCGCGTACTGTCGTCGGGGCGACGCCTGGCCCTGGGCATTTTTCAGGCGCCATTGGGTTGCTGGCGCTTTAAAAAATCCCGCCACATTTCGTGTGAGCGGGATTTTTTTGTCTGCGCCCGATGGCTGCCTGAAAAATTGTCCCGGGCGTTGTTGCTTCGTCTCGCCGTACTCGCGTACTGTCTTCGGGGCGGCGCCTGGCCCTGGGCATTTTTCAGGCGCCATTGGGTTGCTGGCGCTTTAAAAAATCCCGCCACACTGCGTGTGAGCGGGATTTTTTTGTCTGCGCCCGATGGCTGCCTGAAAAATTGTCCCGGGCGTTGTTGCTTCGTCTCGCCGTACTCGCGTACTGTCTTCGGGGCGGCGCCTGGCCCTGGGCATTTTTCAGGCGCCATTGGGTTGCTGGCGCTTTAAAAAATCCCGCCACATTTCGTGTGAGCGGGATTTTTTTGTCTGCGCCGCATTGCCCTTTTCAAGGGGCGCTTGCCAAGCTCGCCACTAGGCACTTTCGCCCGCCACCTGCTCTCCCCGCCTCCCTTCATCGACGCGAGACCGTGCAGCGGGCGCAAGCCTCAGCAAGGCCATCCCCACAAGTAGCCTATCGGCATGCCAGCCGTCGTTTATACTCAGCATCTCGCGTCACGTTGAACAGGGTTCGGCATTATTCATCCACCTGATGTCGTCCTTGAATCTGGCGCCTGCCGGCAGCATGACGCGGCAGGTCAAAGCCGCATAAGCACTACTTGCGTAGCGAAAAAAAAGAACAATAATGGTATATCTAAAAATCCACCATGCCCCTGCAGAGCTCCTCCAGGCGCAATAGCGAGTTCAGCACTGCCCAAGAAACAAACGATAGGATGGCGATATGATTGTAGTGACTGGCGGAGCTGGGTTCATCGGCTCCAACTTTGTAAGGGATTGGCTGGCGCTCAACGATGAGTCCGTCATTAACTTTGACAAACTGACGTATGCGGGCAATCTCAGTAATCTGGCCAGTCTGGAACACGACCCGCGGCATATTTTTGTGCGTGGCGACATTTGCGATACCGACCATCTCTCCCGCCTGCTGGCAGAATACAAGCCGCGGGCCATCGTGCATTTTGCGGCGGAAAGCCATGTCGACCGCTCCATCCACAGCCCGGGTGAATTCATTGCGACCAACGTCAATGGCACCTTCAGCCTGCTGGAAGCGGCACGCGCCTACTGGTCCGGCCTGAGCGGCGAACGCAAGGCCGATTTTCGTTTCCTGCACATCTCAACCGATGAGGTGTATGGCACCCTGGGGCCACAGGATCCCCCCTTTCACGAAATGACGCCATATGCGCCAAATAGCCCGTACTCGGCCTCGAAAGCGGCCTCCGACCATCTGGTCCGCGCCTATTTCCATACCTATGCCATGCCCGTGCTGACGACAAATTGCTCGAACAACTATGGCCCCTTCCATTTCCCGGAAAAGCTGATTCCGCTCATCATCAGCAATGCGCGCGCCGGCAAGGCGCTGCCGGTGTATGGCGATGGCCTGCAGGTACGCGACTGGCTGTATGTGGGCGACCATTGCTCGGCGATCCGCCGCGTACTCGAAGCGGGCTGTCCAGGCGAGGTTTATAACGTGGGGGGCTGGAACGAAATGACCAACCTCGATGTCGTATACACCTTATGCGATATCCTCGACACCCTCGATCCAAAGGCGTCCGGCAGCTACCGGGAGCAAATCATCCACGTGCAGGATCGCCCCGGCCACGACCGCCGCTATGCCATCGATGCGCGCAAGCTCGAACGCGAACTGGGCTGGAAACCGGCCGAAACATTCGAGACGGGGATACGCAAGACGATTCAATGGTACCTGGACAATCAAGCATGGGTCCGCGACGTCCAGTCCGGTGACTACCTGAGCTGGGTACAGAAAAACTATGCAGAACGCAACGATACCAAGGGAACGACAGCATGAACTTTCCGATTGAACGCAAAGGCATCATCCTGGCCGGTGGCTCGGGTACCCGCCTGTATCCCGTGACCATGTCGATATCGAAACAATTGTTGCCGGTATATGACAAGCCGATGATTTACTATCCGCTGACCACCTTGATGCTGGCAGGGATACGCGACATCCTGATCATTTCAACGCCGCAAGATACGCCGCGTTTCGAGGAACTGCTCGGCGATGGCAGCCAATGGGGCATCAAATTGAGCTATGCCGTGCAAGCGGCGCCGGAGGGCCTGGCACAGGCGTTCATCATCGGCCGCGCCTTTCTTGGCGATGCGCCATCGGCACTGATCCTCGGCGATAACATCTATTACGGCAACAACTTCGAAGCGCAGTTGCGCCTCGCCTCGACGCGCACCAGCGGCTCGACCGTTTTCGCCTACCATGTGCAATCGCCGGAACGCTACGGCGTGGTCGAATTCGATGCCCAGCGACGCGCCGTCAGCATCGAGGAAAAACCCCTCAGCCCAAAATCCAACTATGCCGTGACCGGCCTGTATTTCTACGATAATCAGGTGTGCGATATCGCCGCCGGCATCGTGCCCTCCGCGCGCGGCGAACTGGAAATTACCGACGTCAATCGCACTTATCTTGAGCGCAATCAGTTAAACGTCGAGATCATGTGCCGCGGCATGGCCTGGCTCGATACCGGCACGCATGAATCCTTGCTGGAGGCGGGACAATTCATCTCCACCATCGAAAAACGCCAGGGCTTGAAAATCGCTTGTCCGGAAGAGATCGCCTATCGCAAAGGCTATATTGACGCGGAAAAACTGGAAAGCCTGGCGCAGCCCTTGAAAAAAAACACCTATGGACAATACTTGCTGCGCTTGCTCGATGACACCGTTTTCTAGCATGCCAATCTGTTCATTACTTAGCTGAAACAATGCCATGAAAATCCACTCCACCGCCATACCGGATGTCCTGATCATCGAACCAACGGTGTTCGGTGATGAACGTGGCTTTTTCTATGAAAGCTACAACCAGAAACGCTTTACGGAACTCACCGGAATTGACCGTACATTCGTCCAGGACAACCATTCCAGGTCCAGTAAGGGCGTGTTGCGCGGCATGCATTACCAGATCCAGCAGGCGCAGGGCAAGCTCGTGCATTGCACTGTCGGTGCCGTATTCGACGTCAGCGTCGACTTGCGCAAAGGCTCGCCCAGCTTCGGTCAATGGGTCGGTGTTGAATTGTCCGCTGCCAACAAGCGCCAGTTATGGATACCGGAAGGCTTCGCCCACGGCTATCTTGTCACCAGCGACAGCGCCGAATTCCAGTACAAGACGGCGGACTATTGGGCACCGGAATTTGAGCGCAGCATCCTGTGGAACGATCCGCAAATCGGCATAGACTGGCCGCTCGATGGCGAGCCCTTGCTGTCGAACAAAGACAAGCTGGGAACCTTGCTGGCCGACGCCGATGTATTCGCCTGACGCCAGGCACACCGGTGCACCACTGGCTGTTTCAACATGAATGAAAACATTGCATGAGCCGCATTCTCATATCCGGAAAAACCGGCCAGGTCGGCTACGAACTTGAGCGTAGCTTGCAAGGCCTGGGAGAAGTCATCGCCCTCGACCGCCAGCAGATGGATCTGGCCGACCTCGACCAGGTGCGCGATGCGATCCGGCGCATCCAGCCGACCCTGATCGTCAACGCCGCGGCATACACCGCGGTCGACCAGGCCGAAAGCGAGCCGGCCCTTGCACTGCGCGTCAATGGCGAAGCACCTGGCGTGATGGCGGCAGAAGCCGGAAGGCTGGGCGCCGCATTGATACATTACAGCACCGACTATGTCTTCGATGGCTCAAAAGCAGGACCCTACACAGAAACCGATCCGGCGTGCCCGATCAATGTCTACGGCAGCAGCAAATTGGCGGGGGAAATAGCCATCCAGGCAGCGGGCATTCCCCATCTGATCCTGCGCACCAGCTGGGTCTACGGCACGCATGGCAAAAACTTCCTGTTGACCATGTGCCGCCTGGCACAGGAGCGCGAAGAACTGGCCATCGTCTCGGACCAGCATGGCGCGCCGACCTGGAGCCGCACGATCGCCGATACCACGGCCCGCATCGTGGCCCAGTCGCTGGCCGCTGCCGACCAGCGCAGCTGGTGGGACGCCCGCTCGGGCCTGTATCATTTGACGGCACAGGGGACAACCACATGGTTCGGCTTTGCCGAAGCGATCATGGCGCACCCGTCGGTCATAAAAAAGCCCCGTTTACGGGCGATACTGGCGCAAGACTACGCCGCGCCGGCGAAACGTCCTGCCAATTCGCAGCTGTCATCGCAACGCCTGCTCGACACCTTCTGTGGCTTGCCGCAATGGCAAGATGCGCTATGGTTGTGCCAGGACTCCATATTGGATTGACAATGCAGGCATGACTGCCCGCCATTCCATTTGAACGGCGGTGCCAGCATCGTCCCATCCCGTCACTTCGTCGACAAACCGCAGGCGGCCAGCTCGCGCCGCCCAGTCACCGTCAAGCCCCATAGCCCTGCGGATTCTGGTGTTGCCAGCGCCAGTGGTCGGCGCACATGTCGTCGATGTTCTTTTGCGCTTGCCAGCCCAGCAGCTCGCGCGCCTTGTCGGCCGAGGCGTAGCAGCTGGCGATGTCGCCAGGGCGGCGCGGCACGATGTCGTACGGCACCGCGCGGCCGCTGGCGGCCTCGAAGGCGCGCACGGTATCGAGCACACTGTAGCCGTGGCCCGTGCCCAGGTTGACGGTGAAGCCGCCCTCGGTGGAAAACAGGCGGTTCAGCGCGGCCACATGGCCCAGCGCCAGGTCGACCACGTGGATGTAATCGCGCACGCCCGTGCCGTCCGGCGTCGGGTAGTCGTTGCCGAAGACGGCCAGGCGCTCGCGGCGGCCGACGGCCACCTGCGCGATGAACGGCATCAGGTTGTTCGGAATGCCGGCAGGATCCTCGCCGATCAGGCCGCTGGCATGCGCCCCCACCGGGTTGAAATAGCGCAGCACGCCCACCTGCCACTGCGCATCGGCATGCACGAGGTCGGCCAGGATCTGCTCGACCATCAGCTTCGAGCGTCCATACGGGTTGGTCACGGACAGGCGCGACGTTTCCAGGATAGGCAAGGCTTCCGGATCGCCATACACGGTGGCCGACGAGCTGAAGACAAAACGCTTCACATTCGCGGCCGCCAGCACTTCGAGCAGGGCCACTGTGCCCGTCACGTTGTTGTCCATGTACATCAATGGCTGGGCGACCGATTCACCTACCGCCTTCAGCCCCGCGAAATGGATCACGGCATCGATCGCATGCTCGCGCAGGACGGCGGCCATGGCGGCACGGTCGCGCACGTCTGCTTCATAAAATGGAATGCTCTTGCCGGAAATGCGCTCGACCCGCGTCATCGCTTCGCGCGCGCTGTTGCACAGATTGTCCACTGCGACCACGTCAAAGCCCGCGGCCAGCAATTCGACACAGGTATGCGAACCGATGAAGCCGGACGCCCCCGTCACGAGTATTTTCTTGGTCATAATGTCAATCAATGCAAAAAATACAAGACTACCCGAATTCGCCTGCCTTGCCAAGCCGGCACACGGTTGGCACAGGAAATATACGCCGCAGGAATGAAAACAGCCTGCAACGTCACCGCAGCAGGCTGATTCCCGGACAAACGGCGCGGGTAACCGGGCCGGCAGTCGGCGGTTTATTTCTTGATGAACACCAGGTCCCACACGCCATGGCCCAGCTTCAAGCCGCGGTTCTCGAACTTGGTCAGCGGACGATACGCTGGCTGGGGCGCATAGCCTTCCGCGCTGTTCTGCAATTGCGGCTCGGCACCCAGCACTTCCAGCATCTGCACCGCGTAGTCTTCCCAGTCGGTCGCGCAATGCAGGTAGCCGCCCGGCGCCAGGCGATCGGTCAATTGCTTGACGAATGGCGACTGGATCAGCCGGCGCTTGTTGTGACGCGCCTTGTGCCATGGATCGGGGAAGAAGACGTGGATACCAGCCAGCGAATTGGCGGGAATCATGTGCGTGAGCACTTCCACGGCATCGTGCTGCAGCAAGCACAGGTTCGTCAGCGACTCTTCGCCGATCAGCTTGAGCAAACTGCCCACGCCGGGCGTATGCACCTCGACGCCGATGAAATCCTTCTCCGGCATGGCCTTGGCGATATGCGCCGTGGTCGCGCCCATGCCAAAGCCGATTTCCAGGATGACAGGCGCCTTGCGGCCGAAGACCTGCTCGAAATCCATGGATTCTTTGGCGAAAGGCAACAGGAATTGCGGCCCCAGCGTCTCAAGCGCGCGCGCCTGCGCCACGGACAGCCGTCCCGCGCGGGTCACGAAACTGCGGATGCGGTGTTCGGTCGGATCGTACATCATCGGCCGCACCGGGCCGTTTGCTGGGGTATCAGAGGACATGGAAGTGAAGAAATAAATAGCCGCGCCATACAAAGCCAGGCGCCAGAGGAAAATGGAGCGGGTGAAGGGAATCGAACCCTCGTCGTAAGCTTGGGAAGCTCGACAAGGAACTCAACAACCATGCGGGCTTACGGCCCGTTTCTGCTCCGCAAAGCTGACATTATAGCAGCCGCACAAGCGGCCATCCATGCGGTGTATTTTACGTTTGTGGGGCGAAAGTTCCTATCACATGAATAGGCACTCAATGAGAATGCGAGGGTAGCCTAATCATGTAGGTCGACAACCTACCCCCGCTAGAATAGCTTTTCAAGGTCACGGTAAAGATTTTTCCCGCCACGTTTTAAGCTCTTCGTGGAAGAGCAATATCCGTCAGTGATCCCAGCGGTCACGTAGCCAGATCAGATTTTCGTATACCCTGGGATGTGCCGCCTTGCCGTTCTTCACACCACGGCAGTCGTCCAGATATTCTTCGACAGTTTTAGCCAATCCTACGACAATGCCTCTCATCGAATCTTTAAGAACTTTTTCGTGTAGGTCTCCATGACGGATTCCAACAGCCAAGAACTCAAGAAAATTCAATATGTAGTCAACCGCAACCAGGTTTGCGGGGGTTCCTGTGACTAACGTGATCGGTGCTGGCTTGGTGGAAGAGTATCCTTGCCCAATCAAAAAGTCATTCACGTGCTCTGCCTGCTTCATGTAGGTAACGGACAGGCGAGTTTGAAGCAAAGTATTGATGGTATGTTGCTTTACTGAATTTCTGATAGTCACAATACTAGATACGATCCAGCCCGTCGCAGCCGCTAAAATCCCCAAGGCAATTAACCAGTTCTCTTTAGCCATGCCAGGCTTGAGGGCCTTAAGCGCTGGATAGTTGTCGAACGATCCTCTATCAAATGCAACAAAAACGCCGAAACAAAGTAGCAGCATGATCAGCATCAACAGGAGCAAACGACGCGGACTGAACAGCCATAAAAAGAATCGGTCCCAAAATGCAAAAAGACCCAGCATCCAGCTGGGTCTTCCACATATACGGTAGCAAATCTTAAGCAAGACCTTTGCCTTCTTGTGGTAAATTTTTCATATTAATCTCCTAGTCCTAGTGAGTGAGCGAATCGATGGGGACAACACTTCGATGCATGCTACGTCTGAAAGTATATAAAAAAAAACTTCTCCTGCGCAAAAAAGATGCATCAAATTGTGACAAATCGCACAAAAACGCTAAAAAAATAGTGTTTTTTGCATTCTCACAGCGATGTGGCTCATCGCTACTCCTGACGCCACACTGCACAATTATTGTACATGAATTTAAAAGTGTGCTGCCAACATCACGTTTTGTGTTCCTCCTTCAGCACTTGAAGAAGACATCGCAAGGCAAATTTCCACGCAATCCGCCGCACACAGAAAGCTGTACAAAGTGCGTCAAAATGCGTCAAATCGCATACCCCCTCTTCGCCCCGCCGCGCCAGTCCTCATGCGCCTTCGGCCATGGCGCACATTTGAGTCAAAAGACCCCTATATAGCGGGCAGGTGTGGAGGGGGGACAACTGCGCGCGCCGGGCCGAAATGGGGCTTTTTCTTGCTTCCATGACAATACCAATCATCGGGACGTGAAAAAGCCGCCTCATGGGCGGCCTGTGCGATGGCTGGGGCGCTCTGGCGCGGCTGGGCTGTCGCAGCCCCGCCCTGCCGATCAACGCGGCGTGGCGGTCATGCTGGACGGCCGGCGCGCGCCTTCGCCGCCTGCTCCTTCTCGTAGTCGTCGCGGCAATCGACGTTGCAGAACGGCAGGCTGGGCGCCAGCGGCTCGTCGCAGTAGTGGCAGGCGCCGTGCGACACCAGGGCGGGCCGTCCGCGCACGGCGGCCAGGCCGCGCGCCACTTCGGCAAAGATGAGCTTGTCGGTGTTGTCCACGTGATCGCTCATTGCGCGCCCTCCCCGCCTGTGGCCAGGTCATACGGGGCGAAGCGCACTACTTCCACGCCGGCCCACTCGTTGATCGCTTCGAACTGCGCCTGCAGCGGCACCAGCTCATTGCGGGCGAAAACGCGCGCGGCAGGCTCGACGGCGCCGAAGCCACCGGCATTGTTCGGCAGGATACCCATGAGCTGCGGCGGCACGCGGTGGGCGGCCAGCTGGTCGTCGCGCGTGACGCTCTTGATGTTGAAAAACTCGTCCTTGGCAGCCACGTCCGACACGGGCAGAATCTGGATGCCATCCTTCTTGCCGTTCGGCGCATACATGAACAGGTTGCGGAAGTTGCCCGGCCCCTTGCTGTCGCGCATGGCCTGGCGCAGTTTGTCCACGTCCTGCGTGTTGGCAGCCGCGTCCGTCATGTAGAACACGAAACCGGCGTGAGAGCCGTTCTTGTAATACTTGCGGCGGAACAGGGTGGCCACCTCGTTGAGCCAGGCCGATTGCAGCGCGCTCAGGTACTGCGGCACGCCGTACAGCTCCTGATTCACGTCCGGTTCCATCAAATGGAACACGCGGCCCGTTTCGAACTGGTGCGCCGTGCCGTGATTGGTCACGAAAAAATACGTGTCCCAGTCGATGCCGCGCCGCATGTACTTGGCCAGCGCGTGCGCGAACGTCAGCGGGCGCCCGCTGCGGCTGGGCCGGTCTTCCAGATAGCAGTTGCCAAACGTCAGGAAGTCGAGCGCCAGGCGTTTAAAGGCGTCGCACGACAGGTATTTGCTGGGCATCAGCGTGAACGCCAGCACATTGGCCTTGAAGTGGATCGCGTTGGAGTGATGCACGCCGGCATTGAAGGACTTGGCCAGGCCGGCCAGGTTGACGGGCGGCTCGTACCAGCGGCCATTCTTCCAGTATTCGAAGCAGTCGAGAATGTCGGCGTGCTCGAGTACTGGCATGGGGGCGCCGAAGGAAAACGCCTCGATGCCGTCGGCGGCCGGCGCCGTGGCAGAGAAAGCTGGGACGGAGCTGGCCTAGCGGCCGCACGCGCGCAAGTGTCGTGCTTTACTCAAGAATAAATCTCCATGAGAGATTGGTTGTTTTCGGTGGCGCCCTCGAATGGCTCGTGGTCGAGGGCGTACATGCAGGCCCACGCCAGGTCGGCGTAGCCGGTTTCATCGGTGCGCCCTGCCACGTAAGTGACATTACGCCCGCTGGGGGTCAGGGTCTTGTGGATGGCCATGAAGGACTGCGCGATGTCCGTCCAGCCGGCGTCAAATTCCAGCCTGCCCTTGCGGATGATGTTTTTGGCTATCAAGACCATGCGCGTCTTGAATCAACGCCCCCGAGTGGCTATCCGTCAAGGTCACGCACAGCCTGGGCGGCAACGGCTTTACCACGCGGGTGGAGTTTGAAACGAAGACGGAAGCAGTGGAGGCGGAGCGCGAGGACGAGAAAGACCCGGACGAAGGCATTACCGGCGTAGTGGCCAAGTGGAAGGACGTGGCGGCGAAGAAGAAAAAGGCGGAGCAGGAGCAGGCAGGTGCCACGGGTACGCTCAAGACGCTGGGGCATCTTTACAAAAGCAAGAGCGGAACCAAGCGGGCCGCGAAACTGGCGTCGGATCACATAAAGGAAGTGCGCGAAATCATTCGGGAGAACAGCGAAGAACCTTGGAAACCGGCGGAGACGACTTCCCTAGCTTCGGAGTGACGAATTACAGGAGGGTGACAGACTTTACCAGGGCACTCAATACTTCATTTGCAACAACCTTGAGTGTCTCGGTAGTGCCAGCCTTAACTGATTGCACCAATCTCTCACCCAAGGTAGCGCGGCTACGATAATTGTTACTTGTGTTACTCAAGAGCGATTCAGTATCGTAATACAAAACCGTTATTGCAGTTGGTCGGACAACTTGCTTTAGACGAAACCCGTGACCCGTATACGAAAGCGGTATGGTCGAACATACATCGTTCTCAATATTTGGGGAAGTACATGACGGTAAATTTAGTCACAAGGAACGTAGTCGTAGCACGCGTACTGCGGATCGGAGAGATCGACCATCTCGATGCTTGGCACTTAGTACGCAACGAGTTGCGCGACATATCCAGCCCGGCGATTGTGACCGCTTTTGAGCATTTCATGGACATGGTTGAAGGTCCGGTCGAGCACAAGTACCTTTTTGCGCGGTTGGCTGCGGATGAAATACGGCGCCGCATGCGTCCGCCACCCGCGCCGACAATTGTGGTAACGCTCCCTGGCCGTATTTCAGTTTCCAATGCGTTTAAAAGCGGCAAACTATTGGTGCACATGATTCCGCGTTTGCCAGGAGATAAAAAAGATGCATGGAAGTATGACCTTAATTTGATCGCCAGTAAGACTGGGTACGAAGTATGCAGCCTGTCGTTGATACACAAAGGCGATTCGCTTTACAGCACAGCCTATGGCTTATTTGCTGTAGTGCCAGAGGAAGAACTCTTGGCCATCGGGATAAGCGACCTCGGGTCGAATAGTTTCAGAAAGAGTCATGCCAACAGAGGATTAGACCACGCAACGGTTAAGAGAGAACTTCAGGAGCATCTGAAGCGTACCCATGAAAACCACGTTGTCGGAGCCTATAATGAATTCGCCGAAGCGCGTTTGGCCTTGAAAGCGCGCGTGAAGGCTAGCGCGCGCGCGGCCTCGAGCTCGACAATGGAACGGGTAACAATGAATAATGAAATTGTAGCCAATCTAAAAACAGAGCATCTTATTGGAATATGCGTGAATATTGCGTACCTTGCTTCCATCGGGAAAGCACCGAGTTCTGACAAACTGCGCAAAAAACTCAAAGATGAAATATCTTCCATTACGGAAGCGGTTTTTATTCACACAAATATCAGACTACCGACGTGGACGTATGATGACCGCTCAGGTACCGAACCAGTGTTGATTTCGGATTAAATAGCTCAGTGGCTGCACTGTGTGCTACGTGGGTTAAATGGACACAGTCAAGCTAAGTATCCGCGGGTAAATAAATGTGATTTCCGGCTGGCAGCCTTTTCCGAGGCCCCGCTCGAACAGATCAAGCCGATGCACATTCGGCAGTTCTTAGATGACCACGCCGACAAGCCGACCACAGCTAACCGTTGCAAACGGGTTTTCTCCACAATGTGGAACCATGCGCGCGGCTGGGGGCTATACCGACCTGCCAAACCCTTGCGAGGATATCCAGGGACATTCACTGGCGAAGCGTACCATCTACATTACGGATGCCGTGTTCTCCGCTGTGCGCATTCACGGCAGCGCACTGCTACGGGATGCGATGGACCTGGCCTACCTGAGCAGTCAGCGTCCGGCGGATGCGCTGCGCATGACTGAACAAGACATTATTGATGCGCACCTGATCATTACACAAGAAAAAAACAAGCAGCCGCTGCGCATCACCATCACTGGGGAGCTGGCCAAGCTGATGGACCGTATCCGAGCGCGCAAGGCAACACAAGATCGTGACAGGTGCGCTACTGACCAATGTCCACGGCAAGCGCCTGACCGCACCAGCACTTCGCACCCACTTTGACGCGGCAAAAAAAGCGGGCGGCGAAACATGTTCCGGAACTGGCACAGGACATCATGGCATTTCGGTTTTACGACCTGCGAGCGAAGGCGGCCGATGATACTTCGGATGATCGCGGCGACCAGGCGGCCAGCGATCTTTTGGGGCACGACAGTGTGAAGACAACCCAGCGACACTACCTGCGCCGAGGAAAAATTGCAACTCCCACAAGATAGTTGCAATGTGTTGTCGCTCAAACTTAGCGTGGTTAAACCCGTTGGATGAGCGACATATTTCGCCTTAAATGTAATTCTCGCGCATCACAAAATTATTTTCCCTTTAAAAGGCGGACGAAACGCCAAAAGCCACTGTTATGAGGCCCAAAGCAACACCTCCAAACGAAACGCCAAAGAAAGCAGCACAAACCCTAAACCAGAGCCGCGCCTTGTCACTTTTTAGTCTTACAGCTTCCACATGTTCCACGAGCGAGATTGGAGCAAACAATGCTGCCACAATGCCAAGAGCAAAGCACACAAACGCGTAAAATCCAAAAACCTTGAAATTTTGGAGCAAGGCTGGCTCTTTGGCCAAAGTCCCAATGAATGCCAAAATTGCAATGGCGCCGCCGCTATTTACAGCAACTAGCGCCTTGGTAACTTCCGATAAATACCCAGCTTTTTCCGCCCGCAGAGCCTTCCGTACATCCAAACTTATTTCATTCATTGCTTCTGACATAGCTATTTTCCTTTTCTTGCACTGAAACCTACATAACGATCTTTTTTCAATATAAAAAACAACTATCGAATTAAGATGACCACGGAGGATAGCAAGTTTCCATGCGGAAATATTCACATATTGTCACCATAAAGCATATCTCTGATCTGGGTGGGGTAGATTTGTAGAGTTTCACCCCTGCAACAGCCTATCAAAATAGACTAGAGCGAATTAATTTTATGGAGCGGTAGCACATCTGTGGAGCGGCGAAAACAGGTTTTTCGCCGTTTTTGACTGGAGCGGGTGAAGGGAATCGAACCCTCGTCGTAAGCTTGGGAAGCTTCTGCTCTACCATTGAGCTACACCCGCGAAGAGTGCATTTTACGCGGGTTTCACCGCTGTTGGCAACGTTGCAGCATGGTTGCTGTGATCGAAAATGCAATGGCCGATTTCTCCTCAGTGTAATGGCCATCTTCGTGATCTATCAGAACATCATACCAGTGTATCAAGCTGGATCTAGTACGCTCGACGCGGTAACTACATCTATATCAAATCTTAATCCCAGTCGACCGTGGCACAGCGAATTGCTCTGGCTCCTTACCCAATGGGAACGCAACGACATACAACGCCTTTGCCGGCATAGGATTGGCTTCACCATCCGGCCCGCCAAGCTTCAGCATCAGCTTACGCTCGGCGTAACGCAATGACACGCCTAAGCGCCTAAGCTCATCAATATGCGCCTGTAAAGCGTCATACACTTCAAATTTCTGACTCTCTGAATAGCATTCTGCAACATCCCGGTAATCACGGTGCCAGTCAATTAACGAAGCAAACTCTTCGTCAGCAGGTCGGCCCATTTCGAACGTCGAAGTGGACAAGTCCATCATATTGTTCTCAACAAGTTGAGCTAGTTGTTTTCCGGTCGTCAGCGGAGCTACGTCTAATGTAATGTATTCCTGCTCAAACTTCTTCGTTTCAGCAGCAATCTGTTCTGCATTAGGGATGAAGAACGGCTTGTTCAGCAAGTCTATGTCTTCGCATCCAAATGCTGTGGCAATAGCACGACGAGTATCAAAGCTTGAAGGCTCAGCTCGCTCTACACGCTGAACTGTTCTAACGCTGAGGCCAGAGATATCTGCAAGCTGCTCTTGAGACCAGCTACGGCTGATTCGCAGCATCTTAATTACTGCCGCTAACTCCTGTCGAGTCATCATACGGGGCTTCTGTTCATTATTCATTAACACCTCCATAACTAAGTTGATGGCTAAAGTATGCAAGCTACTTACATCGCCTAACACGACAGCAACATGACAGCTATCAGACAGCTGAACTTGTGTGCCTAATTCCACGTCAGAGTACTTTTTTAAAATCAACAAGTTACATCGCTTTGGCTGTATGATTAGACTAGCAATCACATACACATGCCTAGCTAGCGGTAGGTGCATGGTTAGTACGTCAAAACAAGGGAAAAACTGGATGCACAAATGACAAACACCTTACCTGCAACTCTTCGTCGATACACTGACCTTACGTCGCTATTGCACATATTATCATCAGGCGAGATTACGCTGCTTGATCCTAAGAGCTGGGACGACAGAAATGATGCATACTTTATGTCCCAATACAAAGAATATAAAGGTCTCAAATCAATCTTAGCTTTATGTTTTTCAGAAGTTCCTGAAACTTATCATCACTGGCACGTTTTTTCAAAAGGTCCATCGGGGATCTGTATTAGATTTAACGGCGAAAAATTATTAGAAAAAATTAAAAGACAAAATGGAATTTCGTTTGAATCCATAGAATACCTCACACTTAAAGATGCACAAAATTACCACTTTACAGTTGAACGACTACCTTTTCTCAAGCGCGCTGGCTATAAACCAGAAGGGGAATTTAGAGTAATTTATGAATCGAAAAAAAAAGAACTTCCGTTCATCAACATTCCCATAACACGCGAATGCATTCGTGACATAATATTAAGTCCCTGGTTGCATGATGACCTTTACGAATCGGCGAAGAAAGCTGTGCAATCGGTTAATGGATTTGAAAATATGAAGGTACTTCGATCAACATTGATATCTAATGATACGTGGAAAAAATACGCATCCGACCTAAATGAAATATAAATTAATTACGCAGCTATTTTTAAATATTAATTAACATACAAAATATTATGGGTGAAACTAAATCTTTAGATATTGTTATTCGATATGACGGCAGTACAGCCGACAGTGGTCAGCTTAATTTATTTCAGGCCGCAGAATCTCTAAACGGGATTGCTCGCGTTGTAAATGTAATTGTTCATGCCTTTGCCAATGATGGAGAGATCAAAGAACGCCTTTCAGCTCCAGAGGGGGCAGATACATATCTATCCGCAGCCAAAAAAGGATGTTTCGAGGAAACCGTTACCGTAGTTTTTGACAACATTACCGTAGAGAAAATTAAACCAAGCGTAATTGTTGGGAATTTTTGGGATTTTCTGACGGCAAGCATTACTGCTGCAATAGGTCGTGACTATAATCCCGACACTCCTATGGTACGAAAAATTGTCGAAAAAAATGTGACATTCTTCGAAGAAGTCGCAGAAGAATTAGAAAGTGCACTTCAACATCTACATCGACCGATTAAATCAAAAGGTGCGGAAACAATAACTTTTTATCGCCCCAAAGTGGGAGATGCAGTAACTCTTAATAAGACGTCTTTGACTCATGTAAGCGTTCGAGATCAAGAACCGGATCTAAGTTATTGGCGCGGAAATGTAACCAAATATAATTCATTGTCAGGCTATGGCCGAGTATATCTTGATGAAGTTAATGCCACCGTCCCTTTTAAAATTGATCGATTTAAAGAAAACATTTCTGCTCGTAGATCTGCAACCACATCAATGAACGAGCGAGAACATGAGGAAGGTGGAAAGCGCAGAATTGGTGCATATGCTGTACGAAACGCATTAGGAAATCTAAAGCGGATTACAATATTGGAATTCAACCAATATGAGTGAGCCGAACTATTATTGCCTCGCAAGTACATCGATATGTAGGACGATGGTTGAATGGGGAGTTCACTGGCAAATAATTAATGTAATATTTGTTATAATAATAGGCATAATCGGTATTTATAAAATATATCATGAACTACAACGACTTGTTGATCAAAGAAACAATGAATTAGATAGCAAATTAACCTCAGCAAAATTGAAGCGCACTGAATTTTTTCTTAATCAACATCGACGATTATTTGATAACAGTGAACTCTATTCAATTTTATGCTTAATCGATGATGACAGTATAAAACTGATTGAGCCAGGGATGGCAGACAAAAAACGAAAGTTTTTAACTTTTTTAGAGGAAATTGCGCTTCTTGTACGATCAGGGCAGATTGACCCCGATGTGGCATATTATATGTTTGGATATTATGCGACATGTGCCCTATCAGGATCCAATTTCGCTGAAGGGATTGACACATCAAAGAAATATTGGGGATTGCTTTACGAATTTTCTACAAACTCCAAGTTTTATCTAGAACAAAATCCTGATGGTCCACCGAAAAACTTAAGCTTGTAATCTTAAATTAAGACAATTTTATCTTCAACCTGATTTAAAATAAGGAAATACATGACCACGTATCAAGAGTACACCGCCAAGATCGCAGAATTGCAGCTGCTTGCGGAACAAGCACGTAAGAACGAACTCGCAGGTGCAAAAGCACAAATCGCCGGGATCATGAAGCAGTATGACCTGAGCATCGACGACCTTCGGGAGACCAAAACGAAGGCTGCCAAAGCTCCAAGTGCAGTCGCAGTGAAGTATCGCGATGATGCTACTGGCGAGACCTGGACAGGTCGTGGCCGTCCGCCAAGGTGGCTGGAAGGTAAAGATAAGAATCAGTATTTGATCAAGTGAGTTGCGTTTACCGATCGAAACTCATCTGGCATAAACTGTCAGATGAAGTTAAAATTCAAACAATGCGTTAGAGACAGGCAGCTCTTTAACCATTTGATGATGGCCCGCCAAACACACAGATTCCTCCTCCCCGTACTACAGGTCCCATCATGAGAGTGCCGGATATCGAGCTTACCGAACGCGAGATTGAACTGTTGGCTCAAATCAATTTCGGTCACACGCGCCATGATGAACTCAACGCATCTCTTGCGCCCATGGCGGCTCTTTCGGCTTCCCTTCTCGACCGTGGAGCGATTCCCGAAATACGGCTCCTATACTTCACAGATCCCGAGCGCAATCCCAGCGGACGCGGCAAGTCTCGGCAGCAGATTTTTGAGAAGAACGGTACGGCAGAGGCAGAAATCTGTGCACATCCGCACTTCTTGAAATTCCTTGAATACTTCATTTATGGTCCTGATCTTCCGAAGACCGTCATAGCAAAATTCAAGGATGTAACGTCATGTTCCGGGTATCTAACGGGTGGGGATGTCAACGATCTAGCTCCAGAAGCTCGCAGATTTGTACGATCATCACGGCTTAATCCGCACGATGCTGCTGATGAGTTCCATAAGTTAGTACTTGAATGCGATGCCAGCCCATCTAGCGCAGAGAGTATTTACAAATCAGTTCGCGCGGTTAAGTAGTTGGAGAGATTATTAACAATGCTAGAAATCGATTGTAAGATGCTTAGAAACGATTTAATTTCGGCTCGACGCATCGATGCATCTCTATCAAGCTCCACGCCGTAGAAACGTTTCTAGTCGTTTTTACGCGTGGTCTAAGATCGTCCTCTAAATCTTACAATCAATTCACGCAAGTCGAATCGACTTACACAACCGCCCGCTGTCCGGGCAGATATCATTCGTTGCAGTGAACTTTCCTGTCTTAAGTAGTGCATCGATCACATAATTGTCAGCGAGTTTCGTATCCTGTTTTTTCGGGAAACGTTTGCGCAACCATACGTCGAACGAGTTTTTCTTGGGATGATTTCCCAATGTCACGACTCGTTGCCCCTGCACCATATAGTTCTTACTGTTCGACGCCTCGATGGTGTCGATCAGTTCTTGCTCATCAAATGCCATATTCGGGTAGCTCAGCTTGATCATAGAATTCGTCCGCCTATCGTGCATAGCCCGAGTTAAAAGTGCGAACGATGATAGCAGAATGGTAGAAAAATTGTTAAGAGCGTCCTACTACGACGTCCGATGAATATTTAACTACAGGCGTTTGGCTTACTTGCTCGATAACTGTGCTTTGATTTCCCGGAGTTCAGACAACAGCTTTGCAGTAGTGACATCTTCAACCTTTGGATCAATGTACTGGTTGTATTCTTTCGCATTTTTTAGCCGGCCAGATTGCTTATTTAATTTTGGCTCAATAACCTCTATAAGAATTCCCTCTATTTCATTCAGGGCATCTGAGTACTTGAATCCTGAGACACCTGAATCAACGTGCTGCTGAGCACTCAGCGAACCGTCTTGGTTAACAGCTTTAAATCCAATCCATGTAAAGTATTGCCAGCGGTTCCACATTCCGCCGTCCATGTGATTTTTAAGTCTAGTGAAGAGCGTTGCGTGGCCATTACCCGCCTGACCAATATAGACTATATTTTGAAATTGGTCATAAAGCACGTAAACTCCAATTTGGTCCCGGAAGTCAGCTATTTCTAATCCAGAAGCAGTACCCTTCAGATGACCGGCGTTACTCCCAGCACCACGGAATATGTATTTTCGTTCCCAAAGAAATCCATAACTTTTTATGATCGGCATATATAGACTAAAATTTTTATTGAGAGATAGCTAGGTCGTGTCTATCCAAAGCCCGGCGTATTCATATATTAAGAATCGGCCACTAACGATTCCAACTGAATTTGCACAGGATAGCATTGCCTGCAAGAAAAATGTGTGATTTATCACATCATAGTTCCATTGACAGGGGACTGGTTGCGTCAAGAGCGTGGTGAGATGAATGGGAGCAGGGATATTGATTCACTGCGCCCAAAATTCAGCTATAAGACCTTAGTTTTCAGGTATCTGCTGATCAAGAATGGCGCGAATTATGTTTGTGACCAGATCCACGTTGGATGGGGATAGCTGTGTGAGCAGTTCGATGATGGATTGAAGGGAGGCATCGTCAGGTACGCCAGAAGATTCAGGCTGATGAGCCATATTGTGATGAGCCATATTGCGGAGCGTGGCGGCGTCCAGTTTCGTGGGTTGATGCGCTGAAGCAGTCTTGCTGGCAATGGTTTTTTGGTTAGTCATGCTGAGCTTTCGGTCATTGATGGTGCTGACACCGTCAATCCGAGAGCCGAAAACCTCAACGCAATCTGTTGCTAATTGATCTGTAGGCAAAACAGATCAGGTCATCCGCGCTACGAGTCATTTCTCTGACTTGTGAAATCACTGCGCACAATGCTGTATAGCATCACAATGAGCTACTTATCTTTCTACAGATATATCGATGGTTTTGCAGTTTGTCGCTTGAGCTTAAAGTGCACAATCTACTCGCAACAACACGACCGTCAGCTCCCGCCACAAAGCGGCCTCAGAATATCTGAGGAACATTGGTCACAATGTCTGCCCGCCTTCACCATCGTGGAACAGTAATTACGCCAGTCAACCAAACTTGGTTTTTTGAAATAAATCGTGCGCGTAATGTTCCAAAAATATCGGCGTCAACCCTGCTATTTGATAAGTACTTAGATAATGCACATATTTCAGTACAAACCAGGCCTTGTCAGAAACCTTGTGCTCAAATACAGATATATGAAATTTTTTCTTTCATTAATGTTATTTTATTAATCTTTAGTTGGTAAAAGCTCGGAAAAATGGTCCGGGAACAAACGCCCAATCCTATTCTTAGATTTTAGCCACCCAGGTGTAGCATGATCTTTAAACGAAAGAACTTTTAACTTAGATTCATCGTCAAGAAGATTTAAAATGTATTCAATAAAGTCATCAACAATACTTATATCTTTAAATGCTTCATTAGGCTCGATGTGAGTTAGCGAGTGCTCGGTAACTCTTTCGTAAAACATACGCTCTTCTTTAAAAAGAGGCGTTAAATGGTCGAACCAAACGTCGCCGACTGCAAGTGCATTCGGGTCGAAATTTCCATGCAAAATGAAATTGCGACGATCCATTAAGCGCCGAAACTCTTTAATCTGATTTATGGAGTCATCAGGCTTGCTCTTAAATCCATTGCAAAATAAAGGCAGAGTTTTTAATCTAATATCAATATGTTTTTGAATAAAATCGTTATATATTCGACTATCAGATTTCACCTCCGGTTTCACCGTTAAAAAAATTACCAAGTTTACAAATGATTCGGCCAGAACAGGCGCGGACATTCTTATCATGGAAGACAGAGACGCCGCCTTGGTATGAGCAGATATATATAAATTCAGTTTTTTTGTAAATTCTTCCTTATCATAGCCATTCTGGATTGCGCCAACTGGCTGCAGCTTATCCAATTCAAGCCGCTTAAGATTTTCGATATGTCCGTCTACAATATATCGTAGTCTACGGTATGGATTGATGAACAGTGACCAATGCTCTAGTGACTTTTGGACCGTAGACAGCTCCTTGCCACAGCGCTTAAAATCTTCCTTTATCACAGTGAGCAGCGCCTTCCATTCATATTTTGAATACTTATGGTTTGATAGGGCATAGAATTCTACTCGGGTCGTATGGCCGACAACATCTAACTTTTCGTCCCCTGAACGAATCGTATAGTGCCAATGTATTAAGTTATCTGAACTCTCCTTATTTTTAAAAAGCATTTGCAAACCGTTGGGTATGCCGAACCGTGCTTTTAAATAACAGTAGAGAGTCAGCGGTGAAAGTGTTCCTTCGTTTAGGTAGTGTGACACGATTACACACCTTTTCTCCTCCTCAGTTAAAGAAGAAGTAAGGCTGTCAAGCGGAACTGCGTTCCAATCGTAAATTTTTAACAAGGTCATGCCGTGACTTCCTTAAAGGTATTCAAGTTAAAGACCGGCTATTTTTTTCAGTAATCGTAATATAAAGATTTCGGGTTCATTACGCGTTCAATACCATGCTCGTTCAATCCTTTTTTCAATGCTTTGAAAATAAGCGTAAAGCTAGGAACTTCCATCAACGGTTTTCCACCTACCAATTTTCTTCGGCAGGCTACTACAAGTTTGTCGCGTGGAACCGAAAATGGAAAATTTTTTCTAACATTGAATTTGTGAGTTAAGAGCAATTCACTTCGTTTTTTTAGCGCTCTATGAAGTACCGAAAGCAACCAACCGTCTAATTCCTTCAACTGTTTCTCATCATTCAACAACGGATAGAAGCTCATTGCTCCTTTAAACAATATTACTGGTCTTCGGCCTTGAATATATTCGATTATCTCTTTATGGAGTAACCCTCCGTAAAGATATCGCCTAACCTGTAGCATTGCGCTCAACAATGCCGGATCACGGTTATTACTTGGAATTACTAATGCCTTCAAAGGAGCCGATTCTAATGGCTTAATCAAGTTCTTATATAATAAGTATGAAATTTGCTTCTTAATGCGCTGGACCGATTTCTTTTTTATGGAAACTTTATCTGGGCTGATAGAGTAGCCAAGGAAGCTAAAATTCGGCTTAGATACCATTTCCGCCCGGTTGCCATCCTTCGACAGAAGACTAATACCATCAGATTTTTTGGAATTTATTTCTACGCCAGCTTGAACGGAAAACGTATTTATTATCTCCAGCGCATGACAAATCGACGCGTAATCTGGACTCCAAATTACTGTGTCATCGGCATAGCGCGCAAACTTCAATCCTGCTTTTTCAAGCTTATTATCTAAGCTCCAACAGACCAAGTTCGCTAGGAATAGAGAAATTGATGTGCCTTGCGGAATTCCGCGATTCCGCATCGATAGGAATGCCTTAATTACAAAAATTTCTTCTTCACTTATAAAAAATCCATTTTTTGAAAACTGCTCAAAAAGTGACATGTGATCTATTGAACCAAAAAAGTCAGAAAAATCAAACTCTGCTATGAAAGTTCTGGCATCTTGCGATATGTCAACTGAAATATCTTGTATGGCGAAGTGTACGTTCCTATCATTGCGATAAGCATACGAAAAAGAACTAAACCGGTGTTTATTTTTAGCCAACAGTCTGGTGTAGAAAAGCTGCGATACTGCTGCATCAGGTATTTGATAGATTGTTAAGCTGCGCTTCCCGCCGCCGGCCTTATCTATCTCTTTTATATGGGGGGTTTGGGGGATATATGACTGGTCTTTTATTTTTAGACTTATCGATCTAGCAATAGCCTTAGATTTACGGCGGACGTAAAACGGATTGAACTTAGGATCTAGATCCCAGTAATCTGGCACCATGATCACTTTTCCTGGAGCACCTGCCAGCCTCTTTTGCAAGCGCTCATGTTCACGGTGAAGGCTGTTATGATAAGTGTGGTGACGCTCAATTAGCTTCTCAGCTTCTTCCCGGATATATCTCTCAAGCTGTTTTTCTAAATTCATGGTTGCTCCAAAATGACAAAAAGCCCGAAGCTGGGCCTCGGGCTTTCCACGGAGTCAACCTAGTAAAAGTAAGTTTTCAGGTTGATGCAGAGTTGACTCTGCCTCCCCAATGTCACGGCACGTAACCGTGTATGAGAGTGACTCCGTTCCTCCCCTAGGGATGGTCACTACATAATGATGCACAAAAGACAGTTGGTCAACTCATATAAAATAATTTTTGTCTTTCTTTCTCTTCGGTTCGAATGTCCGCAGCCGTTAGCGGACCTATCCGACTGCATTGCTAGTAGGTCGCTTGTATTATCTTTAGCCTGCGTCCAATTTTATTATCTTTCTGACTATGTTATTCGCCCGTAACGTCGAACAGTGCATACCCTCCACCGCTACGAGCCATTTTCCTGGCTAGTGAGAACGCAGCGAACAATACTCTCTACCATGCGAATGTTCTTCGGCGACAGTTTCGCAAGAAGCTCGACCACCGGCACTATCGCCGCTTGATTCTTGCCGACCACCACAACACCAACTTCACTTTCAGCAGGTTTACCGCTGGCCTTCGCAGCTCGACGCTTGCCTGTGCCAAAACGCAGCCACTCAGCTGACACCTCTAGCCATTCCGCCAGACTCATCAACTTCGCCTGTGTAGGTATTGCATCGGCCAGGAGCCACTTGCGCACCGTTTGCGCGGCAATCTTGTTCTCGGGATAAAGCTCACTAAATTGCCTAGCAATCTCTGTGGGACTGGAGATAGGTAAGCCAGCACGGGTGAACTCTTTTTTCAGCCGTTCGCTGAACTCTAAGCGAAGGTTTTCGTTGGTGTTTTGCATGTGGTAGCACGCTACCGACTACCATAGTAACTATGTAGAAATATTGACGTTGCACAATAACTCATAGTTACTATAAAATGTTCTCATCGGCATCGCTGCCGTCCAATTCCAGCAATTCAATGCCTATCTTCACGGCGGAAGTGAGACCACATGAATCAGAGTAATCAGGGAATGACAGTGCTGCCGGAGCATGTCCGGGCGAACTTAGCCAAGTACAGTGAGCATGAGCAATTGACGTGCTTAGAATGCGGCTATGTAGGAATGATGGGCGTAGCGCAGAAAACAAATCGTGTTTCGTCAAAGAAGTCGCTGACCTACCTCGTTATTGCTCTCGCCATCCTGGGATTTGTCGACATCGTCCTGTCAATGAAGGGTTCATCAATTCTGCCATTGTGGCTGCACGCAATCGTCGGTCTCGGCGTCGCCATCTTCACGACTGGCTCAGTGAAGACGTACGAATGCCCGAACTGCAATGCAGCGCTAGGCGGAAAGTAAATCCGACTAACACCCGCCTTGTTAGCCGGCTCTTGTTGAGCACTGCACATATCGGCGGCGACACGCCACCTTGATCAAAAAGGATACCTGCACATGCGCGTCAGATTTGCGTTACTCGCATTGTCACTGACGATGTCCACCAGCGCGGCCCAGCAGCCGCGTCTTCGGTTCGTAGAAGTTATCGAGGTCAGTCCTCAGTACGTGGAGGTTCCCTGTAATCGCTGTGGCCCACTGCCTGACCTGCGATTTACAGGAACCAAGTTCAAGTATCGCTGCGATGGTGATCTATACGAAAACTGGACAGCAGGACCTTTGCATGCTGGCGCACGTATACAAGTGCTCGACTGCTCGAACGTGGTTGTCACGAAAGATCGAAAACTCGTAATGGCTTCGTAGCAATATTTAACAGAGTTTTCGTATAAAAATTTGAAGGAACAAAAAATATGAAATGTCCACATTGTCGCGGCGAAATTTCAATGATCGCTGAAATATGCCCACATTGCCGCTCAGACCTTAGTGCATACTTTGCAGAGCATGGCGCAGATATTTCTGAAATACAGCCTTTATTGACGTTTATGGTTACGTGGGTTTTTCACACATTTATGTTATACATACCATTTTTAATACTTGTTGCAGTTACCATAGGAGATATGCCGGAGTTTTTATGGTGGTCAGCATTTTCTGTTTGCGTTGTCGTTGCTCTGATTTATCGAGAAAAACTGCCTATTTTCTGAAACGAACATATAGAAATTAATGGCATTAGATACTGCATTATTTACAGTGAATTGGTTCATCCACAACAATGACGTTATCATTTTATTCGCAATGATAACGTCGTACCTGCATTAAAATCCTTCTGCCCAACGTTCCCAAAAGCCAGGCTCATCATGATGAGCATTTTTCATGCAATAGCCCAGTGTGTAAAGTGTGAACCTCACCCCATCCCACCGCATCGTGCCATCTGCATCTTCCAGGTACGCTTCCAGCTCTAAGTAAGCCGGGTCCACAACATCGTATGGCAAGTCGATGTAAATCTGCCCTCGATACGACTCCATCCGCATCTCACTGGTGTAGCCTCCGCATTCCATGTATGCGATGCCTTTGTGCTCAAGCCATGCAAGGATCTTTTCACGCATGGGGTTTGCTGCGTAGTGACCTTGAAATCCGAAAAATTCTAAGCCAAGCACATCTCGTTGCTTGGCACGACTGATCTGGTCGATGTTCTGTAAAAATTGTGGCATAGGCCGCTCCTGCTTAGTAAGTTGGTGAGGTATTTATCAGGGAAAAAACTGACGGGCAAAGCATCGTCATGGGGCGAAAACCGTTTTACCCCCGTGCAGTCACTGCCTACTAATTCGCTGATAAATAGTGAAAAATCGACGGTCGTGTTTTCGGCGTTCACGCCTGCAAATATGCGGTGTATATGCGAAAAGGCAACGCGGCAGAAATTGATGCTTCCTGCCGCGCAGACTCATCTAGCCTTGCAGCGCATTGATGATGCCCACGGCCTTCTTGCTGGCGTCGTTCGGCGCAAGGTGGGCATAGCGCTGTGTCATTTTCGGATCGCTGTGACCAAGTAGAACTGAGACCTCAAATAGGCTGACGCCATTCTTGACCAGCTTGCTGGCGTAGGAGTGCCGCAGTGTATGCATCGTGACCTTGCCGCCCTTCTCCTTCACCACATCAGGATCGTTCATTCCTGCGCGATCCATTGCCTTCTTGATCGCCTGCGCCGCATAGCCGCGTGCTGTGCCTAACTTGTTTTCAAAGAGGTAGCGTGCATCTGGCCGGCGATCTGCATGACGACGCAGCACTACTTCGCGCAGCCGATCCGTCATGAACAGCACATCTTCATTGTTGACCTTGCTGCGATAGATGTTCAAGGTTCCGGCCTCCAAATTAACAGCCGTCCATGGCAGGTTCGCAGCTTCGGAATATCGGCAGCCGGTATCAAGAAGCATGATCACGAGATCGTAGTTATCTTGAATGTTGCGCTGCATCTCTGGTGTCCGTGCTTCTAGCGTTTTAACGCCGCTTCTCACCGTGTTCGGATCGAGTTCACGCAGCAATGCAGCCTCATCGTTGGAATCCAGATAGCGTAAGCGATACGAGGTTTTCAGCTGCGGAAACACCACGTCGCGATTGGTCTTGTACCCCAGCCGTTGCATCTCGCGCAGCGTCGAGCTAATAAGGCCGATCTCATGCTTGATGGTCGCAGGCTTGTCACCTTCGGCCTTCCGCTTCGCTACCAAGCGCTCGATGTGCTTGGTCTGGATCTCATGCAAAAACAGGGTCGCTGGCAGACCGTAGCATGGATTTTCTTTCTTCGTTTTCGGATCACGTTTGCTGCCGAACATCTTACGCGAGATCGATTCCATGCCGCGATAGTACGAATACTGCATGCGTGGTTCCAGATATTTCAACACTGCATCACGCAGCGAGATTTCCTCTGATTCGCCGAGGTAGGTTTCGCTATGGATTTTATTGCGCATTTCACGCTCCACCTGCAAGGCCTTGGTTTTATTTGCCGTGCCGGTGCTGCCTACATATTTTTTGTTTTTAACCTGGAACGCGTAGTACCAGTTACTACTATTTTGCCGTTTGTGAAGGGCCATCGTGATCTCGATTTTTTGTTTGAATGACAAGCACCTTCCGCCATATGTGGTGGAAGGTGCAACAGAACCAATTGAAGGAAGGTGCCTAGTTCAACAGCCACAGCATGCTGTAATTTTCAGCACCTCTCTTCGTCACCAAGTAATCTGCCCTTCATCACCCAGATCGGACCGGAATGCATCGTTCAGCTTTTTAGAGATAGAAATACCTTTATAGATGCGCCCTCCACGATTAATTGCCTCGAAGCCACGTTCGGTCAACATTTGTCCCAGACGCTTCTTGGAGAAAGAAAAGTTGTAATTTTCCTTGCACCAAGGATCAAATGACTTATATGCAGCGTCAAATTTCATCTCCTCAAAGACACCAACTTCGCAGAATTCACTGATCCACGAACCAACGATATCCATGTCGTCGCGATACTCCTTAGTGGCCTGTTCGATGGCCTTAGGTGTCGTCATGCCGTCCTGTTGCCACGCCAAGCAGCCCTTAATGGCCCAGTTCAAAATACCTGGCAACTCTTCACGCAACTCAGCTTCCAGATTCGGATTGCGTTGTTCTGGGCTGATAGTGACGTTGAACGGGATCAGACGGATACGGCGCCATACGCCATGATCCGTACCCTTGATCGTTGGCTTATGGTTCGATGCAAGAAAAAACTTGTGCGTAGGGTTGAACTCGAAGATGCTTTCATACAGATCGCGTGCAATGATAGGATCACCACCGGTGAGGGACTTCAGCATGCCTTCGTTAAGGTGACGCCCATCGTCAGTCTCGCTCATCGAAACAAAGCGTTTTCCGCGCAGCCGTGCAATATCGGGGGAGGTACCGCTACTTGAACGCTTGGTTTCCATCAATGTTTCGGAAGAAGATTGCATGCCCAAGTCACCGAACAAGGCGCGGACGACGTTCAGAAATGTCGACTTGCCATTAGCGCCAAAGCCGTAGGCAAAAAACAAACATTGTTCTTTGATAGAGCCAGTCATTGCATAGCCAATAGCGCGCTGCAAGTAGATCGAGAGCGAAGGATCTCCCCCCATTACTTGATCAAGGAATTTTTCCCAACGCGGACAATTAGCATTTTTATCGAAGACTGTACCAGCCACCTGAGTGATGAGCAGGGCTGGGTCTGGGGGCAAGAAATTGCCTGTCTTCAAATCGACAATGCCGTTCTGCACCGCGAACAAGTAGTCGTGATTATCGAGGTCAGAAATGGAGATCCCGATCCCCGGCTCAGACTTGAACAGTTCAATAGCAGCGTCCAGCTTGCCGTTCGACGAGGATTTGGCGGCATGCCGCTTGAGGAATGACTTTTCAGGCCCCAGGGGCAACAAGGTGGCTTCTTGCAAGAACGATGCAGGAACATCTTTCGACAAGCCTTTGATGACTGTTTGAGACACCCGGTTCCAGAACACACCGGTCCACTGCAGCCAGCTATCTTTCGTCTCGAGGAGGTAACGCAAACGCGCACCATGGAGTTCGGCCATCTTTTTTACCATTACCGATATCTGTGAGATCCCGTGCCGGCGTAGACTGATAGAGCCGATACACGTTCTCGACAATTTGCAAAACCTCGTCCTCAGGCAAGGGCGTTTCACACATCAACAGATTGGCATTAAGCGTTACATCCGTTACTTTCTCGCGAGGATGGCCAGAGTGCATTTGTGCCGCAGCGAAGCGAAGGAGTGAGTCGTTGCGGCTTCCAGATTTGATAATACCCGGCGTTGCAGTAGTGGTTTTCTCACTGACTTTATTCTCAGTTATCAATGTGTACAGCCAGTCTGGCAACTCAGCAATTGGCATTGTTTCATCTTGCCAAATATACATCCCTCCATTCACCCGGGACCCAGGCGCTACAATATAACCACCTTCACCACGAACATCGAGGCCGGGAAGTACCGCAGTGCGATTGCGAACATTAGCTCCTTCGGGAAAACGAAAGAAAATATGCTCCCCGCCGCCGCCGGTGTTACTGCGAAGTGTCGAAGGTAACGGCCCGTGTTGCGCTTCCAGCAACGCGAGCGAAGCGGCTCCAGACACTGTTGGTTTTTCGTCCGAATCGAGCACCACGATGCCAGATTTGCTACCGGTGGGGATACCGATGTTGTAGGCACTGCCGGATGGAAACCAATCACGCACCTGTGTCTCGTCAAGCGACGCATCTTTGAATCCGTTACGGGTTGCTGGTTTTTTAGCACCTGCGATCAAGGGAAATACCGGCCATTTATAGGTAATGGTATAGCTAACAGCGACTGCATACATGTCATTTTTAACATCAAATTCATTGGAAGCGTGGTGCTCTACGGTATTACTTTTCGGTGTGTTCATAAATATTTTTGGCGATAAGTTCCCCTGCCGTCATATAGACAGCATTGAGGAAATAGTATTATTAGAACAAGGAGGAATCCTCCTTGCTACTCCGGAAATTGCTCTGTTTTCTTATTTAAGAAACCGCATCGCGTTTGATAATATCGGCGATCACTTGGTGTGTGATTGGATTCGACAACTCAACGCTCGCCGTTTTAAAGGCAGCGTAAGCTTCATCAACGGTCAAGTTTTTGTTCATCGGTTCAACCTCGCGATGTACAGAAAAATCAATATTTTGCAAAATAAGCGTCAATACAGCTTCAGCTGCAGGTACTTTTTTAGCAAAAATAGGATCTTCAATTGCAAAAACACTATGAATTTTTCGTGCTGCATTTACACGAAACTTCGCTAACACCGTAGATTCGATAACTGGAATATTGCCGGGCTCATCGACTGAGATAAAAAATTCTTCAGCTGGGGAGGCAAAACTGACAAGATCTCCCTCAGTCAGCCATGCTCCGATGCTTTCTCCGGAGGTCGCATCGCTAGGAAAGTCAAAGCTTAAAGTGCCGGAGGGAAAGTTAAATACACGTAACAATGCATCTTCAATGATTTTTTTGGATTTTTTACGCACGCGGGAACTCATTGCTGACAAACGAGCTTGCTGGCTGCTGGCAGACATGGCTTTGGAGGTCAAGGCTAAGCTCGGCACGACTACAGCCAAGCTGTCTACAGCGGCCGTGGTTAAGCGTAATGGCGGGAAAATTACCGGCGCAGATACAGAGCGTTGTACAACGTCTGTTGGAGTGCCAATGGTATCGAGTGGATTTATTGCAGATTTATTAGGAGTATTAGCCATAGCGGGTCCTTGACAACTGAACAGCCGCGTTAGCTAACCAAATAAAGAAGGGGCTTGGGTAGATAACACACCTGTTCAGTAAAAATAATGCTACATATGTAGCGCTCTCTTACTGTTCAGGGGTTATACCCGCCATGGTAATCTGTTTTTCTCAGATCTGACTTTCGTCCAGCGCCTTCGTGGTGGGGCGCTACCTGGGATGAATAATCGGCGGCGCCGCCGAATTGTCACATGCTTCCCTTGAATCTAGTACGGGAAAAATTTTATCTATATCGATGCGTCTTGTCAAGTCCCCCTTACTAACGGGCCATACCGTGCAACTGCGATCAGCGCTAACACATTCTTTTTCTCAAGAATAAACGATATAAACGATTTATCATATTTTTTCAAAACTAGTGAAAAATCAGTGATGATTGATTAGATGATATTTATCCACCACCACGAACAATCGTTAACATCGTTGCGGCGGCCACGCACACCACCCTGCAAAAACCCCGTCGATGGAGAGCCATGATTCTAATATCACACCCACCCACACGTATCAATACGGACCTGTAATGTTGAGCCGTAGGGTGGTATGGGGAATGTAATTGCTCGATCGAAACGAGCAATTACGTGGCGATCCATCTTCTCATACGCCTCGGGTTATGCTGTCATCTGAGTTATAAGCCATCGAACCTTCTGCCCTAGCCCTGTAAACCGAGCGTTCATGCAGGTCTGCAGGGTACAGGCGTCGCCCTGTAGCTGGAAATGCGGCAGCTTGCCTCGGGTCTGGGCGACGTGCGTACGTTATGAGCCTTCAAACCTTCTGACAGACCAGTGATTGGTTCCACAGCCGAGGCGTTCAAAGCTTCTAACGTAGCTCTCGCAGCCCCGCATTCATGCGGGTTTTAAGCGGATACCCCAACGGGTGTGATGGGAAATGAGGTGGCTGCACACCGAAAATTGCTGTCACAGCGGATGTTGGCATCAGTTGATCGCGACAAGATGAACAGGTTTTGACCTGCAAGCTGGTCGTTGCCTAGCCGGTGAAAACTGTTGATGGTAAAGGCTCCTTAAAACACACGAGAGCCTACATCATGAATGCGAAGATTACTTCAACCGAGCTGCCGAAGACAACGAATGACCACAAACCGGCAATGCCGTCGAACACGGCCACTACGTTGCAAACGGCTGTGGCCGCTGCATCACCCGGCGTAACTGGACCGATTAAAACCGCCGCTACGCCGATTTCATCGATGCCGACGGCGGATACGATGGGAAGCGAAGGAAAACCCGATACCGGCTTGTTAACTACGTCCAAGGCCGAGAAGAAGCCGAAGGCGCCGACGAAGATGGAAATCGCATCCGCCATCTACGTGCGCATGTCGAAGCAAAAAAATATGACCCGCAAGCAGATCGTTGAACAGTTCGTAGCCGAAGCGAAGTTGAGCGCAGCGGGTGCCAGTACCTACTATCAACTGATCAAGGCGAAGCTGGGTTGATCAGACGGTTCTCAGCGTGACAACTATATACGGTCAAGGTCGTGCTCCAAATATCGCTTGGAGGTCATGCCGTCACATAGCTTCAAGTTGCCAAAAAAACTACACAGTTGGTCACATTACTATTGTTACTTGCACATGAAAACGGCCTTGTATCCCAAGGCCGTTTTCATTTTGAAACGCATACTGTTTTCACTTTGAATGCATACATCAAGGTCCGGTGGAGCTACTTGGCCTTAATTTTGCTATAGATCGTACTTGCTGGAACCCCAGTCATCTTCCCAAGGGTCTTAACAGACATGCCATTGTTGTAGCCGTTCTGCAAGATTTCATCTTGCTGTTTTGGCGGCTGTGATTGAAAAACTGCGCGATTGAAACGATTTTGTTGTGTTTCGAAAGCATCGCCGATGTTCTTCAGCAAATCTCCGATGCTTGGTGCTTGTACATCATTAGTGCTCATTTTACAACTCCAAAATGTGATTAGGCACATACATGCCGGGAACTGAATCCTTATCGAGGACTCTGTGACTGTATGGTAAAACATAAAATTAAGATAAAAAAGCAGCTCAGCGCGCAGTCGGAAATTAAGCCGAATTTTTTTTAGGACGGCCGCGCTTTTTCGTGAAGTAAGGTACAAGATCTGGTGCATCAGCGAGGTATTTACTCAAAGTCTTGAGTCCCCCATCTTGCGCGTAAAACGGCACGCCTTTGGATATCGCAAGCTCTCCCATTGCGGAACAAATTTCTCTTGCTGCGGCATTAATAGAATCCCAACGCTCGCCTGCTTCGCAGCGCTGCTTAATAATGCGCACCGCTTCTGCGCCAACGTCTTTGTAAGGTTCAGTTCGGTGTTTGGCTGAGTTCGAAGCATTCTGTGACAAAATCTGATCAACTTGGGCATTTATCGTCCCATCAAGATCGCGTACATAGCTGGCAGCATTTTTGGCACTACTGCAAAAGGACATAGAGTCCATCGCGCATGACCAAGCACGACGACGATCTCCTTTAATAAGCGCGATTTTTGCCTCAGCCAAATATCCACACGAGATCATAAATATTTCGTAGTCATGAATACCTTCCTGCTCATACGCCTTTTTTAGTAGTTCATCACCGAAAACTCTTTCTGCAACCAGTGGAAGTAACACTGACCGATAGAAGTCATCAACAGTCTTTCCGGGCACCAGTTGCTGATACACATGCGCGAGATTGATGAGCAGTGCTCTATTAATGAAAAACTCAAGAGTTTTTTTATCACGTGGAACTGTAACCTGCGGGATGCTCATTAGCGCCTCAAAAAATTTAAAAACTATAACAGCATTTTTACTGATTATAGCCATTGCTATGTAGCATTTCCCCGTAGTTCAGACTTCGGCTAGCTTCGGCCCTCAGCAATCATCTTCGTTAGCCACTGTCCCAGGAAATTGTTCAGTTCCGCTTTTGCAAGTGGGCTAAAGGCCATCATTTCGGGGCAGAACACCTTGCGAGAGCCGAAGCAATCAATGTACGTCAGCGCGCCGAGGGTCTCTGCCAGCGGAAACACTTCGATGGTCATGTCAGGGTCAGGTATCGCTGCACCATGCAGTCGCTGGAGGTAGTGGCTCATACGGAGCACCAAACGATGCTTGTGGCGCTCGATCACGTCTACATGAACATCGGTATGACCAAGCGCAGTGAGTGTAGCTGGCCCGTTCATGTCACGCAGGCCAGGAAGAAGTTGAAGCAGCTTAATGTAGTTTTTCTGGTATAGGTCCATGTTGGCTCCGTTTATTTTCGATACGGGAACCATCCATGCAAAAACGTATTCGGACAACCCGGCCGTGCAGAGAAAATAAAATTTAATGCAATGCATACCAATGCATGTTTGCCCTCTGAACAAGAAGCTATACTTCAACCATCAGGCCGCTTTCAGCCAGAAGCGGCCATTTAGAGCACGGTGACAATGTGTGAAAATTTACTGCTTGGCAATCCGCTATGTTCTGGTGCCGCTATCGGAAAAAAGCAGACTTAGCATGATGGCTCTTTCGGTGCTTATCTGAAGCAATTTCATATTGGAGGGAAGTTTTGAGCGAATATAAGACGTCGTGGACAGAATTAAATTTTATCGAAAAGGAGACAATTTCAGCAATGTCTCCAGATGTGCTTAGTAAAAATATTAAGTGGGTCGAGTTTCCGGCGGAGCCAGGGTTAGAATGGCTATGCGAAACGAATAATGTCATAATGGATTTTGGTGGCACCTTTCATAGTATTTACTTGAGATGGGCGGTTACTATTAATGGTCTGCATGTGGCTGTAGAGAAATATCGAAATCCGAGCTGGATTAAGCGTGCTCAAGTTTTCAAAGTAGCTGGATTTCGCAACGCAATAGATGGGTCAGGTCCACGTCAAACGCCCGTTAGAGTTTGGACTCCAGACGCAGTCGCGAAAGTTCATGAGAGTTCTATTCCAATGCTTGCAGCTTGGGCTTTTTGCAACATGTACTCTTGCCTGGAGGAGTTTGTATTTAAAATATTTCGTATTTACTTGGACGCCCATCCGCTTGTAATATGTAAAGGTGATGAGTTTAAGGCCCTACGTCGAGCTTATAACGATCGCGTAGATAGTCAGGAGTCTCTCGAAAATTGGAAAACGCTATGGAACGAAAGATTAGAATCTTGGCATCGCAAGCGATTGTATGATGGTCTTGAAAAGGTGTTTCTTAACTACTGCAACGTTGCCGGGCTGGAAATACCGGTTGCATACAAAGGGGAATATGGCTACGAGGCCGTTGCAAAAACTCTTGGGGGAATATCCCTGATTCGCAATTGTTTTATCCATGGAGCAACGGTGGTGCCGGTAGAGTTAGCGGAGTTTTGCAAAGGTTTTGAGTCGTTATTTTTTTCCTACGAAGAGGGGAGAAAGTTCGAAATTTCGCTAAATGAACTGGCAACACTAGAATATTTTACTGATACCTTAACGCAAACCCTAAATTCGAGTATTTTGGAGCTATCCTTCCCAGAGATTAAGGATCTTAATAAAAGGTTTGCTAAAGAAAGTAAAATATAGACCCTCGCGGAACATGGCAGGCGCAAGGCGGCTTGTTGCTTGCCTGGTCATCATTCGCATTGAATAATGGTCGCAAGCGGCCAGAAGCGGCCGGTGGCAGGTAGTGGTGGGCACATTTCTGCATCAACACAATAACGACTTCCTTTAAGCGTCCGACTATGAAACGAAAGAAGTACGAGCTGCGAAAGCAACACTTTATACCCGCGTGCTATCTAAAAGCCTGGCTTGATCCTTCGGCTCCAAAAACAAGTACGAACAATCCATATGTTTGGCTCTTGGATAAAAATGGAGAAAATCCGAAAGCTAAAGCGCCCGAGAAAATTTTCCGTGAATCCGATATGTACACTTTGACCACACCCGATGGTGGTCATGACCTTCGGTATGAACAAGGCTTAGGAACAGTGGAGGCAAACTTTACGAAGGTAAGAACCAGCAAGTTTAACTTCAAGCGCCCCCTTACGGAGGAAGATTGGTTTTGGGTGTGCTTATTCGCTGCTACGGCACACAACCGTACGGCCGCGAGCCGCGATCACTTCCTCAGTCAGATGGAAGAGATAAAAGAGATGTTCGAGAAGGTTGCAGGTCCCGACTGGGAGACGAGAACAGTCGAGCCAGAGATTCCATCTCACGTTGATCGCTCAAGCGTCTACATTCCTCAACCAGGGGACTTTGACAACCTGAAGGAAATGACAACTACAACACTGATTGATTCAGCGACGGATGTGATTCTTCCTATTCTGCGCGGTATGCACAAGACCGTGCTGTGCACAAGTGACGCTCTAGGGTTCGTCACTACAGATGCTCCATCGACTTGGTACGACCCAACGGCATACCGGCGACATCCATTCGAGCGTGCCATCGGTATTAAAAATGCGGACATCCAGATCACGCTGCCAATCTCGCCAATGCAGTGCATCCTATTCACGCATAGGCCTATGGGGCCACTCTACGCAGAGGTTGGATCCGACTGTGTAGACGTCCTCAATCACCGACATGCCGCTCATGCCCCCACCAGGCTAGTGGCTCGGAGTAAAGAAGTGCGAGCCGTATGGTTTCAGGTTGTTCAGCCGCCAGTCGATTCGTGGGAGGCGCTTCATCCTGAGCCCGATGACAGGCATAGTTGGACCAGTCCGGATTGCCCGCCTGAATTGCTTAAAATCTTCCCGCGCTAGCATCCGATAGCGAAAACCGAATTTAGTACTTGTCAGATTCGCAATCTTACATCCTGAACTGATTTTTTGGCACTCAAAAAAACCTATTTCGGCCATGAATTTTGATAAACACATACCCACAACGAGGTGGAAGCGGCTACATCCGCGTGTGGTTTTTTGATGCAAGGAGTCTCAGGCCTTTGTGCTTCAGCAGCAAAATGCTGGGCCACCGATGTTACTCTTTAAACAACGTGATACCACCGCATACAAACGGACGCTTAGATTTTCAGACTGCCATCACATCGCATCAGCAGCTTTTTCGACTCGATGTGGGGCCGAAAATGTGATGGCGCGTAACTTGTTGATTAAGGTGGTGTTTTGGTGTGATCGCAGACTCATGCGCTTCAGAGCCGCATGAACAGTGGCTCTTGACGAGGTGGAGGGGCTTGGGAAGCTTCTGCTCTACCATTGAGCTACACCCGCGAAGCCTGCATTTTACGCCGAATGGAATGCGGCGAGCAAATCTTCGCGGTGGTGCTTCTTATTTCAGGCTGCCGAAGACCTTGCCGATAATCTTGCTGCCATACCCGAGCGGATTGCTGCGGATGGTTTTTTCTTCTTCGCCGATCATCAGATACAGGCCGTCGAGGGCGCGGTCGGTGACGTAGCCTTCCACGGTCGATTGCTGCTGCGGTACCAGGCCCGTCTTGCCGATCTGGCTCATGGTGCTGTTGTACTTGCTGGCCAGGCCGGAGCGGTCCGTGACGGATTTGACGATGGGCAGGAATTTGACGGCCAGCGGCGCAGAAGTCTTCTGACGGAAGAAGTCCGTGACCGAGGTGTCGCCGCCGGACAGGATATTCTTCGCATCGGTGACGCTCATCGACTTCACCGCATCGAGCAGCAAGGGCTTGGCCATGGGTACGGCCGACTCGGCGGCCCGGTTCATCGACACCACCAGGTCATCCAGCTGCTGGCCGCGGCCCGTCATTTTCAGCAAGGGCTTGGCCTGCTCCAGAATGCCCGGAAGCTTGATCTTCACCTTGTCATTGTTGAGGAAGCCATTTTCGATGCCCAGCTTGGCGACGGCAGCAGCCGATCCGGCTTCCAGCGCCGCCTTCAAGCCATTGCTGGCGTCCTGGTTGCTGAGGGCGGCGAGCGGGCTGGCGGCGCCTGCCATGGACGAGCACAGCGCCAGCGCGCACACCATGGCGGCGGGGCGGACGGGAAAAGAGGTCAGGCGCATATTCATCCTTTGTTTGAAAGCCAATGGTTCTTTAACCCTTAGCATAGCAAAATCGCAGCGATGCCAGCATTTTTTGTCGCAACAGGAACAGCCAGGCATGCCGGCGCGGCTGGCACGGCACAGCCCCCTGTGGCCTCCGCGCGCATTCGAGCGGGCAGTGCAGGGGGAAACTGAATCAGTCGGCCAGCGCCGCCATACGCTGGCGCACCTGGAGCAGGTCCGTCTCGCGCATGCGCGACGCCGTCTGGCGCAAGGACTTTTCCGCGCCGGCCACGCCGGCAGCGGCAGCCATCGACAGCCAGATATACGCCTGCTGCACATCGACCGGACCACCCTGGCCGCAGGCCGCCATCAGGCCCAGGTTCATCTGCGCCCGCGCGTGGCCCTGGTGCGCAGCCAGTGCATACCACTCCCGCGCGGCGGCGTAATCCTGCGGCACGTCCTGGCCATTGTCATGGCGCAGGCCCAGCGCGAACTGCGCCAGGCTGTGGCCCTGCGCGGCGGCGCGGCAATAACAGGCACAGGCCCGCTGGCTGTCGGGCGCCGGGCCGTCGTCGCGGTCGTGCAGCACGCCCTGCAGGTATTGCGCCGGCGCGTAATCCTGCTCGGCGGCGCGAGCATACCATGCCAGCGCCAACGATAAATCCTGGGGCACGCCCTGGCCATGCTCATAGCGCAGGCCCAGGCCGAACTGGGCCCGCACATGCCCCTGGTCGGCCGCCTTGCGGTACCAGAATACGGCTTCCCGCGCATCGGCCGGCATGCCCTGCCCATGCTCGTACAGCAGCGCCAGCTGATACTGGGCGGCGGGAAAACCCTGTTCGGCGGCCTGGCGGTAAAACCGCTGCGCCTGGGTGTAGTCGTGCGCGCCATGTTCGTGGTGCAGGCCCAGGTTATGCTGGGCCGCCGCGTGGCCCAGGTCCGCCGCCTTGATGTACCAGCCGAGCGCCGCCTGTTTATCGCACGGCACGCCCTGGCCATTGTCGTAGATCAGGCCCAGGTTGAACTGCGAGCTGGCGTGCCCCTGCTGCGCCGCGCGCCGGTACCAGGCGATCGCCTGCCCGCTGTCCTGCGGCAGCACGTCGCCATTTTCATAGCGCAGCGCCAGGTTGAACTGGGCCGGCGCATAGCCCTGCTCGGCAGCCTTGCGCAGCCAGGCCGTCGCTTGCTGGCGGTCCTGCCGCACGCCCTGCCCATTGTCATAACGCAGGCCGAGGTTGAACTGCGCGCGCGCATACCCCTGCTCGGCCGCCTTGCGGTACCAGGCGATCGCCTGCGCGAAGTCCTGCGGCACGCCCTTGCCGTTGTCGTACATCATGCCCAGATTGTTTTGCGCGCCCGCGTCGCCCTGTTCGGCCGCGCGGCTGAACCACAGCATGGCCTGGCCGCTGTCCTGCGCGATGCCCTGGCCCTTGGCATACAGCCAGCCCAGGTTGTACTGCGCCGCCGCGTAGCCCTGTTCGGCCGCCTTCAGGTACCACTGCGCGGCCTGCGCAAAATCCTGCGCCACGCCCTGGCCTTTCTGGCACATCACGCCCAGGTTGTATTGCGCGTGTTCGAGTCCCTGCGCGGCGGCCAGGCCATACCAGTGCAGCGCCAGCGCATAGCTTTGCTCGATGCCCTGGCCATTGAAATGCATGAAGCCCAGGCTGTGCTGGGCATTCGCATTGCCCTTCTCGGCCAGTCCTTTCAAACGCAGGTAATCGGCCGTGTAACGGGCGTCGGCGACCGGCATGGATCAGGCCTCGACGGCAAGCGTCTGGGGTACCGCAGGCACGCCATCGGCGATCAGGCGGTTCTGCTCCTGCAGCACGGCGATGAAGCTGCCCAGCGAAATGGGCCGGTGATACAGATAGCCCTGCATCGTGGTGCAGCCCTTGTCTTGCAGGTAGCGCGCCTGCCCTTCCGTTTCCACGCCCTCGGCGATCAGGTGCAGGCCCAGGCCGCGCGCGATCGAGATGATGGCCAGGATGACGGGATAATGCCCGTGCTCGTCGTGAATTTCCTTCACAAACGACTGGTCGATCTTGATCGTGTGGATAGGGAAGCGGTGCAGGTACGACAGCGACGAATAGCCGGTGCCGAAATCGTCGATGGCCACCGACACGCCCAGCTGGCACAGCTTGTTCAACTGCTCGATCGCATACTGCGGATTGCGGATGCAGATGTTTTCCGTGATTTCCACTTCGATCTTTTCCGGCGCGATGCCGTAGCGCGTCAGCGCGCCGCGCATCTTCTCGAAAAAGTCGCCCCGGTCCAGGTATTGCGGCGACAGGTTTAGCGACAGGCGCACGGCTTCGCCGCCGGCCGCATTCCATTGCAGCAGGTCGCGGCACAGCGCGCCCAGCATCCAGTCCGAGATCGGCAGCATCAGGCCGTTTTCTTCCGCGAACGGCAGGAATTCGCCAGCCGTCAGCAGCCCGCGCTGCGGGTGGTTCCAGCGCATCAACCCCTCCGCGCCGACGATGCGGCCCGTCGTCACGTCCACCTGCGGCTGGTAATACATTTCCAGCTGGTTCAGCTCCAGCGCCTTGCGCAGGCTTTGCTCGAGCGCGATCTTCTGGTGCGACACGTCGAGCATCGACTCGTGATAAAAACTGTGGCCGTTCTTGCCCAGCGCCTTGACCTGGTACATGGCGATGTCGGCATGGCGCAGCAGTTCGTCGATGGTCTCGCCGTCGCCCGGATAGATGGCGATGCCGATCGAGGCCGAGATATGCACCTGGTTGCCGTCAAGGTCGAACGGCTGGTGCAGGCATTCGAGGAATTTGTCGGCGATCAGGCGCGCATCCTGGCGGTCGCGCAATTCCGGCAGCACGATCGTGAATTCGTCGCCGCCCTGGCGCGCCAGCGTATCGCCGCGGCGCAGGCAGTCCTTCAGGCGCAGCGCCACTTGCTGCAGCAATTCGTCACCCTTCACGTGGCCCAGGGTATCGTTGACCAGCTTGAAGCGATCCAGGTCGATGAACATCACGGCCAGCTCCGTCAGCTTGCGGCGCGCCTGGATCACGGCCAGTCCCAGGCGGTCCTTGAACAGCATGCGGTTCGGCAGATCCGTCAGGATATCGTGGTAAGCCTGGTAGGAGATCACCTCCTCGGCGCGCTTGCGGTCGGTGATGTCGCGCGCCACGCCGTAGGTGCCGAAGTATTCCTGCTTTTTCGCTTCGTGATCGAGGCTGTGCACGCCGATCGAATTGAGCGGGATCGTCATCAGGGTATTGTTGAAGGTGCGGTCATTGCCGCTGCCGCTGTGGCACTTCAGGCGCAGTTCCACATTGCGCGAGGCGCGCTCGTCGAGGCGACGTTCGTTGAAGGCATAGCGCGCCCGCTCCTGGTCTTCGTCGTGCACGAGGATGGAATAATGGCTGCCGATCAGCTCTTCGCGGCTAAAGCCCAGCAACTGGTGCACGCGGTCGTTGATGAAGGTGATGCGGCCTTCGTGGTTCAGCGTATAGATGATGTCGGGCGAGCTGTCGACCAGGTAGCGGTACATCTTTTCCGAGTTTTCCAGCTGCAGCGCGATGCGTTCGTTCTCCAGCGCCAGCCGGCGCTTTTGCAGCGCGTTTTCCACCGTCTTGAGCAGTTCCTCGCGGCTGTACGGCTTGCGCAGGTAATCGTAGGCGCCACGCTTCAGGGCGCCGATGGCCGCCTCGATGCCGACATCGCCGCTCATGACGATGACGTCGCCCTCGATGCCGCGCCGGTTGATGTGGTCCATGATTTCATGGCCGCTCATGTCGGGCAGGCGCAGGTCCAGCAGGATCAGGTCGAAGCGCAGTTTCGCCAATTGCGCCAGCGCCTCGCTGCCGCAGGTGGCCGTGTACAGCTGATAGCCACGGTCCTTCAGCAATTCATGCAGGGAGGCGAGCAGCCGGGGCTCGTCGTCGACCAGCAGGATGCGCGGGCTATTTTCCAGGTCAAGCGGAGTGGCGGAGGAATTCATGGGCGTTACGAAGATAGAGCGGTATTGCCGAGCGCGGGCACGGCATCGGAAACGGTGGCAGCGGCGGCGGCCTGCGGCAGGGGCAGCAGGATTTCAAACGAGGTGCCGCCCTTGCCGCTGCGGCAGCCGATCACGCCATGCAGGCGCGTGACCAGGTCGTGCACGATGGACAAGCCCAGGCCATGATGCGCGCCCGGCTTGCTGCTGCGCACGGGCGAGAACAGGTTGGCCAGCACCTCAGGCGCCAGGCCGGCGCCATTGTCGCTGACGCACAGTTCCAGGTACAGGCGTCGGTCGCGGTTGACATGGCCCCGGTTCGCCACTTCGATGCGGCCGCCGTCCGGCAAGGCCTCGACGGCATTTTTCAGCAGGTTGAGCAGGATCTGCTTGAGCATGTCGGCATCGGCCTCCACCTCGCATGGCGCATCCTGCATGCGCGTGACCACCTCGATTTTCGACGGCAGGAAATCGGTGGCGCGGAACAGGCGCAGCACATCGTCGACGACGCGCGCGCAATCGGTGACGCCGCTGGCTACCGCCGGCTGCAGGTCAGCCAGGCCATTGATCAACTGCCCGACGCGGTCGATCTCTTCGTTCAGGATCGACATCTCGCCCGTCACCGGCTCCTGCTTCTCGAGCTTGTGATCGAGCACGCTCAGGTAGTTCTTGATAATCGACAGCGGGTTGTTCACCTCATGCACCACGCGGCGCGACGCTTCGCGGTATTCCTCGGCCACGTGATCGAGCTGGCGCCGCGCCAGGCCGCGCGCGCTGATCGCCGTTTCCAGCGCGCTGGCGGCCTGGTTGCCGAAAGCGCGCAGGAAGCCCTCGCGCTTCTGGCAGGCGGGAATCTGCCACGCCGCCACGCCGCCAATCAGCACGCCCAGGCTGCGCTGGCCCGCCACCAGCGGCAGGCAGACCAGGCTGTCGGTGCCGAGGATGCGGAACAGCTGCTCCTCGACGATGCCCAGGCCCGGCATGTCGCCTTTCAGAAAGGCCAGGCTGCATTCGAGCGCCGAGGCGGCCAATGGCCCGCCCTTCGCCAGCGGCACGGAAAAACCGGCCAGGCGGTGCTGCTGTTCTCCCGCCGCCACGCCCACCAGCGCATGGCCGGTGGGGTTTTGCAGCAGGATGACGGTAGTCTCGAAGTCGAACAGGATGCGCGCCGAACGCGTGATGGCTTCCAGCAGGCTGGTCTCGCCCTGCTGGCGGGCGAAAGTCTGGCCCACTTCGGACACCAGCACCATATTGCGCACTTCGTCGGACAGGCGCTGCTGCACCGGATCGACGGCAGGCGGCGCGAATGCCGGCGGCGTGGCGATATCGTCGGCGCCGGCCAGGTCGATGCCCAGGTGCTGCGCGGCCTGTTCCACCTGGCGCGCGACGCTGCCGGCCAGGGTCTCCAGCACCTCGACGTCCAGCGCGCACAGGCGCGCCGCCTGCGCGATCGACTCCGCATCGCCGGCGTGGCAGCACAGCAGGTGCGCCAGGCGCACGATGCGGATCAGGGGATGGCTCGCCTCCAGGCGCGCCAGCGGTTCATGGTGATACAGCACGCTGTCGGCCAGGAAGGAATCGAGGTGCCAGCGCTCGATCAGCCAGGCACCCGCTTCGGCATGCGTGATCTGCAGGGTGCGCTGCTCCACCGCGCACAGGGCGGCATCGTCGCGGGCCGTGAAATTGAACGCGTATTCCTTCGGCGCCGTGGCCAGCAGGGCCAGGCGGCCCACATTGTGCAGCAGGCCCGCCAGGTACGCTTCTTCGACATGCGGATAGGCCATGGCCTTGGCCAGCGCACGCGCCATGACGGCGGCCGACAGCGAACTTTTCCAGAATGCGCGCAAATCGGTGCTGCCGGAATGGGGGAAGCTGCTGAAGGTCTGGAACACGGATTCGCTGATGACCAGGGTCTTGATCATGTCCGTGCCCAGCGAGACGAGCGACTGTTCCAGGCTGACGACCCGGCCCTGGCGGTGATACGCCGAGCTGTTGGCCACGCCGAGGATCTTGCTGGTCATGCCCGCATCCTTGGCGATCAGGGCGGCCAGTTCCGGCATGCCGGCGTCGTCGGCCTGCAGGTGGGCGATCAGCTTGATGAGAATCTGCGGCATGGCCGGCAGACGGGCAATCAGCAGGCGATTGCGTATATCTTGATCAGATTGATGCATCGTATCAGGCATTGCCGGTTCGAAAAGGAAGCGCGCTCAGCAGCAAAGCGCGGCCACGTCAGAGGAATCCTCCACTCCTGTAACCCAAAAAATGTCGCCTGAGAGGATGCCGGGAAAAAAAGTCATCTTATCATAAGCGCCGGATATTACTTGCAATATAGAAAATTAAGTTGAAATAAATCCAGCGTTCTGCAGTGGAAACTTATGCCTTGAAGGAACCTAGCAAACGATGGCGGAAGCGCCGCGAAATCAGCCACAGGGCCAGCGCCAGCGCCGTAAACGCCAGCTGCCCGGAGGCCAGCCACAACACGGAGCCGGACAACAAGGGCGAGATCACGCCGGCCACCACCGCGCCGAGCATGGTGCTGGCGAACGACTGGCACGAGGCGACCGTGCCGCGGATATGCGGGAACAGGTCCAGCGCCAGCAAGGTCGCGCCCGGCCCCACCAGCGACATGCCGAAGGTGTAGAAGAACAGCGGCAGCACCGACCATGGCAGCGAGGGCGGCAGGAACAGGTGGTACACGACATTGACGCTGGCCGCGCACAGCAGGAAGGCAAAGCCGATGCCGATCTGGCGCGCGAACGTCACCTTGCCGGCGATGCGGTTGGCCGCCGCGGCGCCCATGAAAATGCCGCTCACGCAGGGAATGAACAGCCAGCCGAATTGCGACGGGCCCAGGCCCAGCTGCTTGGGCAGCATTTCCGGCGCGGCCGTGATGAACAGGAACAGGCCTGCGAAATTGAGGGCGACGATGCCGGCCTTGATGTGGAACAGGGGCGAGCGCAGGATCTGGCCGTAGCTCGATGCCAGGAAACGGGGATTGAACGGCTGGCGCTTTTCCACCGGCAGGGTTTCGGGCAGGCGCCAGTAGCAGAACGCCAGCAGGATCACCGTGTAGAAAGCGAGGAACAGGAAGATCGAGCGCCAGTCGAACCAGATGACGATCCAGCCGCCCAAAATGGGCGCCACGGCCGGGGCGATGGAAAAGATCATCGTCACCAGCGACAGCAGGCGCGCGGCCGCCGCATCGGCGTACAGGTCGCGGATGATGGCGCGGCTGATCACCACGCCGGCGCCGGCCGACACGCCCTGCATGATGCGGAAGAACCACAGATAGTGGACCGTGTGCGCCGACGCGCAGCCGAGCGAACCGATGGCAAACATCAGCAGCGACACGAGGATGACGTTGCGCCGGCCGAAGGTATCCGATATCGCGCCATGCCACAGCACCATGCCGGCAAAGGCCAGCATGTAGAACGTCAGCGACTGCTGCACTTCCAGCGGCGAAGCTTGCAGCGAGCCCTGGATCGCGCCGAACGCGGGCAGATAGGTGTCGATCGATAGTGGTCCCAGCATCGACAGGCCGGCCAGCATCATGGCCAGCGCGCCGCGGCTCAAAGGCGCCATGTGGCTCGGGGTAGGAGGCGGTACGGGCGTGACCGGATCGGGCGGCACATTGGCCGGAGGGGTGGGAAACATGGCGGATCCAAAGTGGCGCGCGGACCGGCGTCGGACAGCGCGAGGTACTGCGTTACTACAAACGTCTACAGACTGCCAAATAGCTGATAACACCGTCGCGAGCGGAAGGGAGAGGTGGCCGAGAAGCGCAGCCGTACACTAGTACGGCGAGCATCACAGGCTGCCTATCCCGACGCGCAGCAGGTTTGATCAGTTATTTTTTGGTTTGGCTTCTTCGCGGCGGTTGTAGCCCGCGACCATATCGAAGCGGAACAAACGGCATTCCAGCGCGCCGTTGAAGAATGGCGTCTTGCGCGCTTCCTTCAGGCGCAGCAGCTTGGGCAGGCCCAGGTCGGCCGTGAAGAGGAACACGGTCCAGCCGGCAAAGCGCTGCTTCAGGGTGGTGCCCATGGCCGAATAGAAGGAGGTCGACAGTTCGTCTTCCGGAATGGTGCTGTCGCCGCGCACGCCGATACGTTCGCCGTACGGCGGATTGGTCAGCATGATGCCCGGCACGTCGCTTGGCGGCTTGACTTCCTGCGCCTCGATCTGTTTCAGCGGCACCTCGAAGCGCACGCCGGCGCAACGCAGGTTGTGGCGCGTCATGGCCACCATGTCGCCCGAAATATCGCTGCCGAAAATCGTCGGCTCCGCCGGCAGCGGATTGACCTTGATGGCATTTTTCATGGCATTCCACGGCGCCGGATCGAAGTCGTGGAAATTTTCAAACGCGAACTGACGCGAGGCGCCCGGCGGAATCCCCTGCAGCATCTGCGCCGCTTCGGCCAGGATGGTGCCGGAACCGCACATCGGATCGAACAGCACCATGCCAGGCTTCCAGCCCGACACGCGCAGCAGGCCGGCGGCCAGGTTTTCGCGCAGCGGCGCGTCGCCCGTCTCTTCGCGCCAGCCGCGCTTGAACAGCGCTTCGCCCGACGTGTCGAGATAGACGGTGAAGGTATGCGCGTCGAGGAAGCCGACGATGCGCATGTCCGGCGTCTTGGTGTTGACCGATGGACGCTCGTTGAACTGGTCGCGGAAACGGTCGCAGATCGCATCCTTGATCTTCAGCGTGGTGAATTCCAGGCTGCGCAGCGGCGATTTGACGGCCGTGACGTCGACGCGGATCGTGTGGTGCACGCCGAACCAGTCTTCCCAGGCTTGCGCCAGGGTCAGGTCATAGATGTCGTTTTCCGTCTTGTAGCCGGAATGCGCCATGCGCATCAGCACGCGCGAAGCGATGCGCGAATGCAGGTTGATGCGGTAGGCATCGAGCAGGTCGCCCGAGCAGTGTACGCCGCCCGGCACCTGGTTGTGGACCTTCATGGTCGAACTATCCTGGGCGATCTCGCCCAGTTCCTCGGCCAGCGCCGCTTCCATGCCGCGCGGGCATGGGCAAAAATATGAAGCCATGGTTGGTGTACCCTTATTCCATTGTGTTGAACGCCCGCTAGATTACAGACGCTGTTTGCTACGTTAATACTATGTAAAAAAACTACTGCTACTTTACTGTTCTTCCAGCTTACTGTCCTTCCAGCGCCCGCTCGACAAAATCGAGGCGGTCCTGCCCCCAATAGCCTTCGCCATCGACGATGTACCACGGCGAGCCGAAGACGCTGGCGGCGGTGGCCGCTTCCGTGTTGGCGTCATATTCCGCCTGCACGCTGGCCGTTTCCGCCGTTTTCAGCAGCTGACGGCCGTCGAATCCCTCATCCAGGGCGATCTGCGCCAGGGTATCTTCATCGCCGATATTGCGCTCCTCGGCCCACAGGCCGCGCATGATGGCATGCGCCAGCTTCAGCGACGCTTCCACGCCATGCGCCAGGCGCGTGGCGATGATCAGCTTGGCCGCCGCTTCCGGCGAGACGGGGAAAAACTTCGGCTGCAAGGTCAGCGGCACTTGCAGGAAAGCCGACCAGCGCGCCAGTTCGTTCAGGCGATACGCCTGGCGCTGGGGCGCGCGCTTGGCCAGCGGCAAGCCACCTGAAACGCTGAAGACCTTGCCCAGGTCGAAGGGGCGCACGTCGATCTGCGCGCCGGTCTTCGCGGCGATGGCCATCAGGCGCGCATGGCCCAGGTAGGTCCATGGCGAATGGGGAGCAAAGAAATACTGGACAACCTTGTTCTGGCTTGTACTCATCTCGACTCCCTTAGAAAGGCTTGACCACGACCAGCACGACGACGGCCAGCAGCATCACCACCGGCACTTCATTAAACCAGCGGAACCAGGTGTGGCTGCGCTTGTTGAGGCCTTTTTCGAACTTGCGCAGAATGGAACCGCAGGCGTGGTGATAGCCGAGCAGCAGCACCACGAACGTCAGCTTGGCATGCATCCAGCCCGGCATCTTCATGCGGCCTTCGCCCCCGCCGTACAGCATCCACATCAACGCCAGGCCCAGCACCATGGCCGGCAGCGCCAGCAGGGACATGAAGCGGTACAGCTTGCGCGCCATCAGCAGCAGGCGCTCGGTGGCGACCGTTTCCGTCTCCATCGCCAGGTTGACGAAAATGCGCGGCAGGTAAAACAGGCCGGCAAACCAGGACATGACGAAGATGATGTGGAATGCTTTGGTCCAGAGAAAGAGCATGGGGTTCCCAGTGTCAGAGATATCGAAGGGTGAGAAAACGGACCGCCTCGTGGGCGGCCCGCGAAGAAGCATTATTGACGTACTTCGCCGTGGCCGAAGACCACGTATTTGAGCGAGGTCAGACCTTCCAGTCCCACCGGGCCGCGCGCATGCAGCTTGTCGTTCGAGATGCCGATCTCGGCGCCCAGGCCATATTCGAAACCGTCGGCGAAACGCGTGGAGGCGTTCACCATCACGGAGGCGGAATCGACCTCGCGCAGGAAGCGCAGCGCATCGCTGTAGTCTTCCGTGATGATGGCTTCCGTGTGCTTCGACGAATACTGGCTGATGTGGTCCATCGCCTCGTCGATGCCGTCGACCACCTTCACCGCCAGGATCGCCGCCAGGTACTCGGTGCGCCAGTCTTCCTCGGTGGCCGCGACCAGGTGCGGGTAGCCGGCCAGGATGGCATGCGCCTCCGGATCGGCGCGCAATTCAACCTGCTTGGTCAGGTACAGTTCGGCCAGCTGCGGCAGCACGGCAGGTGCGATGGCGCGCGCCACCAGCAGGGTTTCCATGGTGTTGCAGGTGCCGTAGCGGTGGCATTTCGCGTTGAAACCGATGTCGAGCGCCTTCTGCATATCGGCCTTGGCGTCGATGTAGACGTGGCAAATGCCATCGAGGTGCTTGATCATCGGCACCGTGGCTTCCTCCATCAGGCGCGCGATCAGGCCCTTGCCGCCGCGCGGCACGATGACGTCCACGTATTGCGGCATGGTGATGAGGGCGCCGACGGCGGCGCGGTCGGTGGTGTCGACCACCTGTACCGCGTCGGCAGGCAGGCCGGCGCCCGCCAGGCCTTCCTGTACCAGCTTGGCCAGGGCGCGGTTGCAATGGATGGCTTCCGAGCCGCCGCGCAAAATCGTCGCGTTGCCGCTCTTGATGCACAGGCCGGCCGCATCCACCGTCACGTTCGGACGCGCTTCATAGATGATGCCGATGACGCCCAGCGGCACGCGCATCTGTCCCACCTGGATGCCCGTCGGACGGAATTTCATGTTCGAGATTTCACCGATCGGATCGGCCAGCGACACGATCTGCGTCAGGCCTTCTACCATGGTGGCAATGGCCGCGTCGGACAGGGTCAGGCGATCGAGCATGGCCGGCGCCAGGCCGGCGGCAGCGGCCGCGTCGAGGTCGCGCTGGTTGGCAGCACGCAGCAGATCGGCATCGCGCACGATGGCCTTTGCGATCAACGTCAGGGCGCGGTTGCGCGTGGCGCTGTCGGCACGCGCCATGGCGCGCGAAGCGATGCGCGCGCGCGTGCCCACGTCCTGCATATATTCAGTGATATCCATGCTCGTATCCATATAGTAAAAACCTAGCCTCGGGCGATTTTCAGGCCCAGTTGCAGCATGGCGTCCCAGGCGTCGCCCGCGTAGCCCTTGGCGCGCAGGCCCTTGATCATCTTGTCCACCTGCGCCGCCTGCTGCAGCGCCGCTTCCAGCACGGGCAGCGAAATGCGCCGCAGGGCCGGTTCCATCATCCGCTCGCGCGGGCCCCAGATGCGGTATTCCTTGAGCAGCGCGCCCAGCGGACGTCCCTGCGCCATCCCGGCCTTCAATTTTAACAGCGTGCGGATTTCCTCGGAGACGGCCCACAAGACCAGCGGCAGCGCCTCGCCCTCGCCCTTCAAGCCTTCGAGCATGCGCACCAGGCGCGCCGGGTCGCCGGCCAGCATGGCCTCGGACAGCTTGAAGACATCGTAGCGGGCCACGTTCAGCACCGCGTCCTGCACCTGTTCATACGTCAGCTTGCCCGCTTCATGCAGCAGGCCCAGTTTCTGGATTTCCTGGTGCGCCGCCAGCAGATTGCCTTCCACCCGTTCGGCGATGAAGTCGATGCTGGCGCGCTCGGCGCTCTGCCCCTGCGCGGCCAGGCGCTGGCCTATCCACGCCGGCAACTGCGCCCGTTCCACATTCGGAATCTCGATGTAGACGGCCGCCTGCTGCAGGCTGGCGACCCAGGCCGCCTTTTGCGTGGCCCAGTCCAGCTTGGGCAACGTGATCAGGGTCAGGTTGTCGGGACTGAGGTTCTTGGCGTAGCTTTGCAGCGCCGCGCCGCCATCCTTGCCCGGCTTGCCGGTAGGGATGCGCAGTTCGATCAGCTTCTTGTCGCCGAACAGCGACAGCTCCTGGTTGGCGGCCAGCAGCTCGCCCCACTTGAAGCTGCGCTCCACCGTCAGCACATCGCGTTCGGAATAGCCCTGCGCGCGTGCCGCGCGGCGTATTTTGTCGGCCGCTTCCAGCGCCAGCAGATGCTCGTCGCTGGTGATCACATACAGTTGCGCCAGCGGCTTGGCCACATGTCCGTCGAGCGCGTCTATCCGCAATTGCATGGCGTCCCCGTTACTGCTGCGGGGCTGGCACGGCCGGCGTCACGGGCGCCACGGGCGCCACCGACATGGCCGGCAGCACCGGCTTGATGGCGGCCAGGCGGCGCATGATCTGCTGCACCATGTCGTTGCGCATGTCGCGGTACAGCTGCGCAGCCTCTGTTTCCTTGGCCAGCACCTGGGATTCGTTGAAGGTGATAGGACGCACCAGGCTGATGACCGTCGGTCCCAGCAACTGGTTGCCCGCCTTGTCCAGCACACGGAAATTGATGGCATACCCGAGCTGGTACTCGCGCACGCGGCCATTGCTGTTCAGGGACAGAATGGTCTTGGTACGGTTCCTCTCCGGATCGCTGAGGACTTCCAGGAAAGCGTCGGCACCATCCCTGGTGTCGACCACTTCCGTACTGCCGATGGCGCGGATGTAGCGCTTCAGGTCAATCGCCAGCGGCGACGTCTCGGGCAGGCCGATATTCATCGTCGCGAACGGCAGCATGAAACTGCCGTTCGAGCCACGCAAGTGAAAGCCGCAGGCCGACAACAGCATGGTCAGGGCGATGGCCAGCATGGCGCGCCAGGCGCGCCCGCCGAACAGCGATACGGAAGAGGAGGTTGTCATAGTTACACCACGATGCTGATTAACTTGCCTGGCACGACGATGATCTTCTTCGGCGTGGTCTCGACGTACTTCTGCACACTCTCGCACGCCAGCGCGGCCGCTTCGATGCTGGCCTTGTCCGCATCCTTGGCCACCGTGATCGAGCCGCGCAGCTTGCCGTTCACCTGGATCATCATCTCGATCTCGGACTGTTCCAGCGCGGCCGGATCGACCTGCGGCCAGGCCGCGTTGAGCAGGTCGCCATGCGCGCCGGCGTAACCCAGTTCCTGCCACAGCACGTGGGTGATGTGCGGCGCGACAGGATTGAGCAGGCGCAGGAAGATGGAAAAACCTTCGGCGATCAGGGCCTTCGACTGCGCGCTGTCATCGAGCTTGGCCGATTCCAGCGTGTTGAGCATCTTCATGCAGGCCGACACCACGGTGTTGTACTGGATGCGCTTCAAGTCGTAATCGGCTTGCTGCAGCAGCTTGTGCAGTTCGCGGCGCAGGTTTTTCTGCGCGTCGCCCGTCGCTGGCGCAGGCGCCGCGGCCAGCGCGGCCTGAATGGCTGCCGACTGGGCGTAGCCGAAGTTCCACACGCGACGCAGGAAGCGGTTCGCGCCTTCGACGCCGCTGCCCGACCATTCCAGCGTCTGTTCCGGCGGCGAAGCGAACATGGTAAACAGACGGGCCGTGTCGGCGCCATACTGCTCGATCTGCGCTTGCGGGTCGATGCCGTTGTTCTTCGACTTCGACATTTTTTCCGTGCCGCCGATTTCCACCGGCGCGCCATCGGCCACCAGGATGGCGCTTTGCGGACGGCCCTTGTCATCGAGCGACAGGCGCACGTCGTCCGGGTTGAACCAGGTGGTCTTGCCCGCCGCATCCTTGCGGAAGTAGGTTTCGTTCAGCACCATGCCTTGCGTCAGCAGGTTGACGAACGGCTCGTCGAACTTGACCAGGCCGAAGTCGCGCATGATCTTGGTCCAGAAGCGCGCGTACAGCAAGTGCATGACGGCGTGTTCGATGCCGCCGATGTACTGGTCCATCGGCATCCAGTAATCGTTGCGCGCGTCGACCATGGCGTCGTTCGAGCCTGGCGAGGTATAGCGCATGTAGTACCACGACGAATCGACGAAGGTATCCATGGTGTCCGTCTCGCGGCGCGCCGGCTTGCCGCACTGCGGGCAGTCGCACTTGAGGAAGGCTTCGTACTTGTTCAGCGGGTTGCCCGTGCCGTCCGGCACGCAGTCTTCCGGCAGCACCACCGGCAAGTCTTTTTCCGGCACCGGCACCACGCCGCAGTCGGCGCAATGGATCATCGGGATCGGCGTGCCCCAGTAGCGCTGGCGCGAAATGCCCCAGTCGCGCAGGCGGAACGTGGTTTTCTTCTCGCCCAGGCCCAGTTCGGCCAGGTCGGCGGCCACCGCGTCGACGGCGGAGGCGAAATGCAGGCCGTCGTATTTGCCGGAGGCGATGCAGACGCCCTCCTTGCTGCCATACGATTCCTGCCATGCGTCGGTCGAGAATTCCTGGCCCTTGACTTCGATCACTTGCTTGATCGGCAGGTCGTATTTCTTGGCAAAGCCGAAATCGCGTTCATCGTGCGCAGGCACGCCCATCACGGCGCCGTCGCCGTAGGTGATCAGCACGTAGTTGCCGACCCACACTTCCACTTGCGCGCCCGTCAGCGGATGGGTGACGAACAGGCCGGTCGGCATGCCCTTCTTCTCCATCGTCGCCATGTCCGCCTCGATGACGGAACCGAGCTTGCACTCGGCGTTGAAGGCGGCCAGCGCAGGATTGCTTTGCGCGGCGTGGATGGCCAGCGGATGTTCGGCGGCCACGGCGCAGAAAGTCACGCCCATGACGGTGTCCGGACGCGTGGTAAATACATACAGCTTGCCGTCGCCGATCAGGGCGCCTTCGGCATCCTTGATTGCATGCGGGAAGGCGAAGCGCACGCCCGTCGACTTGCCGATCCAGTTGGTCTGCATGGTGCGCACGCGCTCGGGCCAGCCCGGCAGCTTGTCATCCACGTAGGCCAGCAGTTCTTCCGCGTAATCGGTGATGCGCGCGTAGTACATCGGAATTTCGCGCTTTTCGATCAGCGCGCCCGAACGCCAGCCCTTGCCGTCGACCACTTGCTCATTGGCCAGCACGGTCTGGTCGATCGGGTCCCAGTTCACGGTACCGGTCTTCTTGTAGATGATGCCTTTTTCCAGCATTTTCAGGAACATCCACTGGTTCCACTTGTAGTATTCGGGCTTGCAGGCGGTCATCTCGCGCGACCAGTCGATGGCCAGGCCCATCGATTCCATCTGCTGCTTCATGTGGGCGATGTTCGAATACGTCCATTGCGCGGGCGGCACGTTGTTGGCCATGGCCGCGTTTTCCGCCGGCATGCCGAACGCATCCCAGCCCATCGGCATGAGCACGTTATAGCCGTTCATGCGCAGGTAGCGGTACATCACATCATTGATCGTATAGTTGCGCACGTGACCCATGTGCAGCTTGCCCGAAGGGTAAGGTAGCATCGAGCAAGCGAAATACTTGCCTTTTGGGAAACGCGGGTCGTGTTCGACGGCTTTATAGGCGTCGATCGCCTTCCAGTGCGATTGGGCGGCTTGTTCGACGTCGGCGGGACTATATTTATCTTGCATGATGTGCGGCCAATAGTGGATATGAACCGAGCATTATACTGGTTGTCGCCGCCCGATAGCGCGGCACGGCGCCCGCCTGCTTCCGCATATTTTTGCCAGCGCACAAATATGCGGCGGACCGCCGCGTAATTGCTGTGTAATATATGTGCAATCTTGTTCTTTGCATCAAAGCCGGCCATGATCGTCTATCAGGAAGTTGCCCCCGTCCCCGCCCTGCGGCCCTGGCTGGACTGCGTCTGGACCTGCCGCGCGCAGGCGGGCGCCACGCCCCTGACGCACCAAGTCTTGCCGGACAATTGCATCGATATTCTGTGCCAGGACCAGCAGGACGCCAGCTTTGCCGTCGGCATGATGACGGCGCCGATACACGTCATCAGCCATGGCCTGGTGCAGACGGTGGCGGCCCGTTTCAAGCCGGGCGCGGCGGCGCGCTTCTTCCAGCTGCCCTTGTGCGAACTCAACGATGGCCGCACGGATCTACAGCAGCTGTGGGGCCGCGACCTGGCGGCGCGCCTGGGCGACGCGCTGTGGAGCGAGCCATTGTCCGATGCGCAGCGAGTCACTATTTTGCAAGATTTTCTGCTGCTGCGCCTGCGCCAGGGAGCGCGCCTGCGCCCGGCCGGCGTGACGGAGCATGCGCTGGCCGCCATCCAGGGCGCGCAAGGCAGGGTGCGCGTGGATGGCCTGGCCGCGCAGCTGGGCGTGTCGCGCCAGCACCTGGCGCTGCAATTTCGCCAGCAGGTCGGCATCAGCCCGAAATTGTTTGCCCGCATCTGCCGCTTCCGTGCCGCCAGCCATGGCTTGAAACATCTGCACGGGCAGCCGGATTGGGCGCAAATTGCCCTGGAATATGGCTATTTCGACCAATCGCACCTGATCCACGACTTCCAGGATTTCGCCCACAGTTCGCCCGAGGCATGGTTCATGCACCGCCGGCATTGAGACCTTCCATTTTTACAATCGCCGCGCGCACGCCGGTGGCATGATGACGTCATTCTTTATTCACCAGGAGCAGAACATGATCAAGGGCTTACGCACCGTCACCTATCCCGTCCCGGACCTGGACAAGGCCAAGGCCTGGTACAGCCAGGTTTTCGGCACCGCACCGTACTTCGACCAGCCGTTTTATGTGGGTTTTGCCATCGGCGGCTTCGAGCTGGGCTTGCTGCCGGGCGGCGAACCGGGCACGCAGGGCAGCGTGACGTACTGGGGCGTGGAAGGCATCGAGCAGGAAGTCGACCGCGTCATCGCACTGGGCGCCACCTTGCACCATCCGATCACGGACGTGGGCGACGGCATCCGCACGGTGGAATTGCTCGACCCGTTCGGCAACCAGATCGGCTTCATCGACAATCCCCATTTCGAGACCGCCAAGGTCGTCTAGGCCGCCTCGTCCTGCAACCACAGCCGCAATTGCTGCATTGCCGTTTTTTCATGTGCGGCCTCGGGCGTGATCAGGTAATACGCGCGCTGGCCGCGCAGTGGGCGCTCGCACACGATGTGCAGCTCGCCGCGCGCCAGCTCCGCCTCGACCAGCATGCGCGGCAGTAAGACCACGCCCTGCCCTTGCACGGCCGCCATCGCCAGCATGGAAAACAGTTCATAGCGCGCCCCGTAGCGCGCCAGTTCCCCATCGACCTGCATGGCATCAAACCACTGGCGCCAGGCGCCAGGCCGCGTGCTTTGCTGCAATAGCGTCAATGCCAGGATATCCTGCGGCTGCCAATGGGTGCGCGCCGACAGCAGGCGTGGACTGGCGACGGGCACGATCTCTTCATGCATCAGCAAGGTGGCGCGCGTGCCGGGCCAGCGCGCGAGCTGCTCGGGCGTGCCCGCATACAGGGCGGCGTCGTATTCCGTATCGGCAAACATGAACGGTTTCGTATAGGCATCGATATGCACGACGATATCGGGATGCCGGGTGGCCAGACTGCCCAGGCGCGGCATCAGCCAGCGCGTGGCAAACGTGGGCACCGAGGCCAGCTGCAAGGTACTGCCGCCGCCCTGGCGCGCCATGGTATCGAGCGTATCGCGCTCGAGGCCGTCCAGGCGGGCGGCGATCTGCCGCGCATACGAGGCGCCGGCCGTAGTCAGCAGTACGCCGTGGCGCGTGCGCTGGAACAGTTGCACGCCGAGAAAACTCTCCAGGGATGCAATCTGGCGCGAGACGGCGCTTTGCGTCAGCGACAGTTCGCGCGCCGCATGCGTGTAGCTCTGGTGGCGCGCGGCGGCCTCGAAGCAGTTTAAAGCTTGCAGCATGGGAATTTTTCTGGACATGGGGGGACGCAGGCTGGAAAGAAGCCTCAAGTATGCCGCAAGATATGCGCAGCACGCATGTCTGGGTGCGAAAAAATCGTTTGCGCAAGGCTGGCTGAAAATCTACCATGAGCCATATTCAATCTTGCGCCGATCACCGGCGCTCACCTGCGAGGCCTGTGATGAGCAAAACCGTATTCGACTGGAATTCCCCCCTGCTGCTGGAAGAACAACTGACGGGCGACGAACGCGCCGTGCTGGAAGCGGCCCGCGACTATTGCCAGGGCAGCCTGGTGCCGCGCGTGCTCGAATCGTTCCGCCATGGCCGCACGGACGCCGCCATCTTCCGCGAAATGGGCGAACTGGGCTTGCTGGGCACCACCATTCCCGAGGAATACGGCGGCGCCGGCCTGAACTACGTATGCTACGGCCTGGCCGCGCGCGAAGTCGAGCGCGTCGATTCGGGCTACCGCTCGATGATGAGCGTGCAATCGTCGCTGGTGATGGTGCCGATCAATGCCTTCGGCAGCGAGGAAACGAAACAGAAATACCTGCCGAAGCTGGCGACGGGCGAATACATCGGCTGCTTCGGCCTGACGGAGCCGAACCACGGCTCCGATCCGGGCAGCATGGTCACCCGCGCGCGCAAGGTAGCGGGCGGCTACAGCCTGTCCGGCGCCAAGATGTGGATCACCAACAGCCCCATCGCCGACGTCTTCGTCGTGTGGGCCAAGGACGATGAAGGCGCGATCCGCGGCTTCGTGCTGGAAAAGGGCTGGAAAGGCCTGTCGGCGCCCGAGATCCACGGCAAGGTGGGCTTGCGCACCAGCATCACCGGCGAAATCGTCATGGATGAAGTATTTTGCCCTGAAGAAAACGCCTTCCCCGACGTGCGCGGCTTGAAAGGCCCGTTCACATGCCTGAACAGCGCCCGCTACGGCATCGCCTGGGGCGCGCTGGGCGCGGCCGAAGACTGCTACCTGAAGGCACGCCAGTACACGATGGACCGCCAGCAATTCGGCCGTCCGCTGGCCGCCAACCAGCTGGTGCAAAAGAAACTGGCCGACATGTTGACGGAGATCACCATGGGCTTGCAAGGCTGCCTGCGCCTGGGCCGCATGAAGGATGAAGGTTCGCCTGCCGTGGAAATCACCTCGATCATGAAACGCAACAGCTGTGGCAAGGCGCTCGACATCGCCCGCGTGGCACGCGACATGATGGGTGGCAACGGCATTTCCGACGAGTTCGGCGTCATCCGCCACCTGGTCAACCTGGAAGTGGTCAACACCTACGAAGGCACGCACGACGTGCACGCGCTGATCATCGGCCGCGCCATCACCGGCATCGCCGCCTTCAATTAATGGAAGGCCTCGCTTCCACCCTGCGGCCCGCGCCGCTGACCGGTTTGCGCGTGCTGGATCTGTCGCGCGTGCTGGCCGGTCCGTGGGCCGGGCAACTGCTGGCCGACCTCGGCGCCGACGTCGTCAAGGTCGAGCAGCCGGGCCGCGGCGACGACACGCGCTCGTGGGGTCCGCCGTATGTAAAGGACGCGGACGGCCGCGACACCGCCGAGGCCGCCTACTTCCAGTGCGCCAACCGCAACAAGCGCTCCTTGTGCATCGACCTGGCGGCCCCTGAAGGGCAAGCCCTGGTGCGCCGGCTGGCGCAAGAAGCCGACGTGCTGCTGGAAAATTTCAAATTGGACGGCTTGAAGCAGTACGGCCTGGACGCGGCCAGCCTCCTGGCCCTCAATCCGCGCCTCGTCTACTGCTCGATCACGGGCTTTGGCCAGGATGGACCGTACGCGGCGCGCGCCGGCTACGACTTCCTGATCCAGGGCATGGGCGGCTTGATGAGCATCACGGGCGTGCCCGATGGCGAACCGGGCGCCGGGCCGCAAAAAGTGGGCGTGGCGCAGACCGACATCATGACGGGCCTGTATGCCACCATCGCCGTGCAGGCCGCGCTGGCCGAGCGCGAGCGTTCCGGCCTGGGCCAGCATATCGACCTGGCCCTGCTCGACGTGCAGGTGGCGGCGCTGGGCAACCAGGCGGCCAACTACCTGTGCGGGGGAAAAGTGCCCCAGCGCATGGGCAATTCGCACCCGAACATCGTGCCCTACCAGGACTTTCCCACGGCCGATGGCGACATGATCCTGGCGATCGGCAACGACGGGCAGTTTTCCCGCTTCTGCGCCATCGTCGGCCATCCGGAATGGGCACAGGATGCGCGTTTCGCCACCAACCCGCAGCGCGTGGCGCACCGGGCCATCCTGATTCCCCTGCTGCGCCAGGCCACCGTCATGCGCACCACGGCAGAGTGGATCAGCGCCTTCGAGGCGCAGGCCGTGCCGTGCGGCCCCGTCAACCGCATCGACCAGGTGTTTGCCGACCCGCAAGTGATCGCGCGTGGCTTGAAAGTGGAGATGCCGCATCCGACGGCGGGCACGGTGGCGCTGGTGGCCAATCCCGTGCGCCTGTCGGGCTCGCCGGTGCAGTACCGCTTGCCGCCGCCGCTGCTGGGGCAGCATACGCAGGAAGTGCTGCAGCAGTGGCTGGGCCTCGACAGCGGCCAGATCGACGGCTTGCGCGAACGCAAGGTCGTGTAAATGCTGGGTAGGTCAGATTAGGCCCTGCGGGCCGTAATCCGACACATTGTTGGCGCTGGTAACGTCGGATTACGCGCCTGCGCGCTAATCCGACCTACTTCAAGACCAGCTTCAGCGCCGGCTTTTCGCCATAATCGTCATAGCGCTCATTGATGCCGGCGATACAGAACGTGATTTCTTCCAGTAAATCAGGCACTTGCGCCTTCATTGCCGCCGCGTCTTGCACGACGATCTCGAGCAGCTCATTCGGCTTCAGGCGGAATTGCGTCATGTTCTCGTCGTCGCGCAGGTAGCTGAGGCAATCGACCCAGGCATCCATGTTGTTGCCGTAAAACTCGGGGAAACCGAACGCTTGCGCGCATTGCGCGTGGAAGCTCGCTTCGTCGGTGATGTCTTTTCCATTCAGGATGGCAGTGGCCATGGTCTTCCTCAGTTCTTCAGCGACAGCACATCCTGCATGTCGAACAGGCCGGTCGGCTTGTCGGCCAGGAAACGCGCGGCGCGCAGGGCGCCGTGGGCGTAGGTGACGCGGCTGCTCGACTTGTGGCTGATCTCGATGCGCTCGCCGATGCCGGCAAACAGCACCGTATGGTCGCCGACGATATCGCCGCCGCGGATGGTGGCAAAGCCGATGGTCGACGGGTCGCGTTCGCCCGTCACGCCTTCGCGGCCGTACACGGCGCACTCCTTCAGGTCGCGACCCAGCGCGCCCGCCACCACTTCGCCCATTTGCAGGGCCGTGCCCGACGGCGCATCGACCTTGAAGCGGTGATGCGCCTCGATGATTTCAATGTCGTAGCCTTCGGACAGGCTTTTCGCGGCCAGTTCCAGCAATTTCATGGTGACATTCACGCCCACGCTCATGTTCGGCGCGAACATGATGGCCGTCTTTTCGGCGGCGGCGGCAATCGCCGCCTTGCCCGCGTCATCGAAACCGGTGGTGCCGATGATCATCTTGATACCGTGCTCGGCGCAATACGCCAGATGCTGCAAGGTGCCTTCGGGGCGCGTGAAGTCGATCAGGTAATCGGCGCCGGCCAGGCCTGCGGCCAGGTCGGACTCGATCGGCACGCCGGCAGGCTTGCCCAGGAAGGCGGCCGCATCCTGGCCGAGCGAGGGCGATCCGGCGCGGTCGAGCGCGCCGGCCAGCACGGCGTCGGGCGCATTGCTGACCGCTTCGATCAGGATATGGCCCATACGGCCGCTGGCGCCAGCGATGGCGATTTTCAGTTCAGTCATTTTATTCTCTTACAGCAACTTATTTGGTGGGCTCGGCAGTAGGTGCAGGCTCGGCGGCAGGCGCCGGTGCCACGTCAGGTTTACTCACAGGAATGGCGGGCGTGGCATCGGCCGGCACCGGCACGGCGCTCGGCGCCACGGGCGACGGCACGACAGCGGCTGGCACATCGGCCTTGGCCACCTTGGCGAATGGCGATGGTCCGGCGATGCGGTCGATGTATTCTTTCTCGGTCGGCAGGTTGCCGCCTTCGAAGCGCGCCACTTTGCCTTCCTTGTCGAAGAACACGACTACGCGGCTGCTGGTGGTTTCGCCATTGCCACGGGCCAGGCGGAATGGGTAATCCCAGCGGTCCGCATGGAAGATATCGGTCAGCAGGGAGGTGCCGAGGACGAAACGCACCTGGTCGCGCGTCATGCCCACTTTCAACTGGGCCAGCATCTCTTCGGAGATAAAGTTGCCTTGTTGAATGTCAGGACGATAGGGCGAGAAAAACCACATGAATTTCTGCAGCGGCGTGACGGTCGTCGTCTGCGCGCCTTGCTCGGGCACGACTTCCTTGCCCTCTTTCAGCGTGACGGCGGGCTTTTCGCCGAGGATGCCGCGGCTGGCACAGCCAGACAGCGTCAGCGCGACACAGACCATGCCCGCCACGACTGGAGCTCGAAATGAAATACGGTGCCAGAGAGATGGCAATACAGCCGGTGTTACGCGCATAAATGACCTCAATTTGATGAACAAAACGCCAGGAGTGACCGGCCAGCCAAAAAATGCATATTTTGGCACTCCCCGCTAAAACGCTATATGATAAAGCACCTGACCCACATACGAGCAACAAACATGAGTAACAATCCTAGTGATCTCAAGGCAAGCGGCCTGAAAGCGACCCTGCCACGGCTGAAGATACTCGATATCTTCCAGAGTAGCCCGGTACGCCACCTGACAGCGGAAGACGTCTACAAGATTCTGCTGGCCGACAATATGGATGTCGGTTTGGCAACTGTCTACCGTGTCCTGACGCAATTCGAACAAGCCGGCTTGCTTAACCGCAACCATTTTGAAACCGGCAAGGCGATTTTCGAGCTCAACGAAGGCTCCCACCACGACCACCTGGTGTGCCTCGACTGTGGCCGGGTCGAGGAATTCTTCGACGAAGACATCGAAGTCCGCCAGCAAAAAGTGGCCGAAGAACGCGGCTTCAAGATCGCCGAACACGCCTTGGCCATCTACGGCAACTGCATCAAGGTTGCCTGCCCGCACAAATCAGCCTGACGCAAGCTTGCCGCTCCCACGGGAGCGGCTCGCGTAATACCCTGCGATACAACGCCTGGCAAAACCGACGCGCAGCAGGTATGGTCAGCTGTCCCTAGTGATGGCTCAGTGCGCTTGACAGCAGCTTGGCCGTGATATCGACAATCGGGATGACGCGCTCGTACGCCATGCGGGTCGGCCCGATCACTCCCAGCGTTCCCACGATCTTGCCGTTGACTTCATACGGCGCCGTCACCACGCTCATTTCATCCATCGGCACCAGGTTCGATTCGCCGCCGATGAAAATCTGCACGCCCGTCGCCTTGCTCGATACGTCGAGCAGCTGCATCAAGCCCGTCTTTTGCTCGAACATGTCGAACATCTGGCGCAGCGAGCTCATATTCGATGACAGATCGCTCACGCTGAGCAAGTTGCGCTCGCCTGAAATCACCATATCGTCGCTATGGTCGGCCATCGCTTCGCTGCCCGCTTCCACGGCCGCCTGCATCAGGCTGCCCATGTCGTCGCGCAACTGGCGCAGCTCGCCCTGCAGGCGCACGCGCACGGCGTCGAACGACAGGCCGCCGTAATTCTGGTTGATGTAGTTGGCCGACTGCACCAGTTGCGCCGGCGTGTAGTCGGCTTCCGTCAACAGCAGGCGGTTCTGCACGTCGCCGCCGGGAGCGACGATGACGAGCAGGATGCGTTTTTCCGACAGGCGCAGGAATTCGATTTGCTGGAACACGGATTCGCGGCGCGGACTGAGCACCACGCCGGCGAATTGCGACAGCGACGACAGCATCTGCGCCGCGTTGGCGATGGTGCGCTGCGGCTGCGGCGTCTGCAGGCGCATGCGCGACTCCACCAGATGCTCGTCCAGATGCTTGACGGTCAGCAAGGTGTCGACAAAGATACGGTAACCGCGCGGCGTGGGTATGCGTCCGGCCGAGGTATGCGGACTGGACACATAACCGAGTTCTTCCAGGTCGGCCATGATGTTGCGGATCGTGGCCGGCGACAGGTCGAGGCCGGAAATCTTCGACAGGGCGCGCGAACCGACCGGCAGGCCGTCGGCGATATAGCGCTCGACCAGGGCTTTCAGCAGGGTTTGGGCACGTGTATCGAGTTGCATGATGTTGTAGTTAAGCAAGTATTCTGCGACGCAAACGGCAGCGAAGGCGGCCAAACGTGCGTCAATAGCAGCTATTATGCACGTTCGCCCGGCCAGCGGCGATCAATCTTCCAGTTGCCCCTGCAGCCACAGCAGCAATTCATCAAAGTTGGCGCAGATGGCGTCGGGCTGCACGCCGGCCGCCAGGTGCGCATCGCTGCCCTTGCGGTTCATCCACACGGCACGCATGCCCGCCCCTTGCGCCCCCGTCACATCGAAATATAAATCGTCGCCGACATACACGGCGTCGCGCGGCGCCACGCCCAGCGCGGCGCAGCCGGCCAGGAAAATGCTGGCATCGGGCTTGGCCACGCCAAAGTCGCTGGCGGCGATCGATACCTTGAAATGCTGCGCCAGGCCGATAATTTCAAGGTCCGCATTGCCATTCGAAATGGAACCGACCAGCATGCGCTGCCCCAGCCAGGCCAGGCCGGGCAGGACGTCGCCATACGGCTGGACGCGGTGGCGCGCGGCCAGGAACTGGGCGATGGCGCCGTCGACGAGGGCGGGATCCTCGCCGGCGGCCTCGAAGGCGGTCAGCAGGCCGGCGCGGCGCAGTTCGATCAGGTTGCCATGAAAATGCGGTTGTTCATTGAGCATGGCCAGGCGGTGCTGGCGCAACAGCTCGATGGAAAACTGCTGCGCCACCTTCGGCGCATGCGTGGCCAGCCAGTCGTGCAAGAGGGTTTCCGCCGCGGCAATCACGGGGGCGATGGGCCACAAGGTATCGTCGAGGTCGAACAGGATGGCCTTGGGCGGCACGGCCGTTTTTACAGAGGTAGGTGACATGGGACTCGCAAATGGGTGCCGCGCCACGATGCGCGGCCTGCCTGTATTGTCGCACCGATCGCCGCTGGCGGCATGGGCGCCCGGTCGACAAATGGGGCCTGGCGGGCGCTTCGCGCAGAAAAATTGTTACACGGAGATACAAGGCAAGATCAATCGGCTTGCCAGATAGACTAAAATAGGCGCCATTCCAATGCGGCGCCAGCGTCCGCGTTGCGCTACCCTACCTAATTCGTTTTGGAGAATGTATGAAAAATTTGTACCTGCGCTCGATGCTGGCGGCGGCTTGCGCCGCCACACTGGCAGCCTGCGGCGGCAGCGGCGGCAATCTGTATCTGCAAGGCCAAGTCCAGAACCTGGCAAAAGATGGCTTGATCCTCCAGAACGGCGACGAAAGCTTGCCCATCACGGCGGGTGCTTCCGGCTTTACTTTCACCAAGCTGCTCAACAATGATGATCGCTATGACATTACCATCAAGCAGCAGCCGAAAGGCGCCGTCTGCAAAATGGTCAATGGCAGCGGCAAGGCATCGAGCTACTCCATATCGCCGGCCGTGGTTGTTTGCCAGACCAACACCTATCCGCTGAGCGGCACGATCACGGGCCTGACCGCGAACGGCCTGACCCTGGCAATGGGCGTCAACAGCATCAGCCCGCTGGCAGGCAGCACCGCCTACACGTTCCCGACCATCGCTGATGGCATCCCCTACAATATTTCCATAACGACCTATCCAACGGGCCTGACGTGCCGTTTCCAGGGCTCCGCCAGCGCCGATGGCCGCGATACCGTCGGCACCATGGGTTCCGCCGCCACGACCAGCGCCACACTGACCTGCACACCGCGGTAAGCCACGCGATTCGTCACCACATTATTGGAGAAATACATGAAGTTATCCTGCCTGCGCCCACTCGCCGCGCTGCTGCTGACCCTGGGACTGGCTGCTTGCGGTGGCAAGGCCTCGTATGAGGTCACCGGCACCATCAGCAATTTGAACACCAATGGCCTGATCCTGGTCAACGGCGGCGACAGCGTCACGCCTGCCGCCGGCGCCACCAAGTTCAAATTTGGCAAGAGCATCGATTACGGCACCAGCTACGACATCACGGTCAAGCAAAACCCTGCCCACATGAATTGCAGCGTCAGTGGCGGCACCGGTTCGGCCGGTCACTACGTCAGCATCGAAGCATCGGTCCTGTGTTCGCAAAACACCTACACGGTGGGCGGCACGATTACGGGCCTGACGGCGGATGGACTGGTTTTGATCAACGGTAATGCGCAAACCACGGTGGCGAAGGACAGCACGACCTTTACCCTGGGGCTGCCTGTCGCCGATGGCGACAACTATGGCATCAGCGTGTTTACCCAGCCAACTGGCCTGAAGTGCGCCGTGGCGCCGGGCACCGGCGTGGGCACCATGGGCGAAGCCAAAGTCACCACCGTGCAAATCGCCTGCAATCCGGGCTAAGTAGCGTGGCTGGCAGCCGCTTGGCGGCTGCCAGGAAGAGATATCACCAAAATGAATATTTGATATTCTAAAGATAAATTGGAGTTATATGTGGCGATGCAGCATAATGCATCTGTCTCCTCCAACTCTTCCAAGAATTGGATTTAGCCCGCTTTCACCAGCGGGCTTTTTTTTGTCCAAAAATTTTCACTCAGCAGCTTGTTGCAAGCCAGGCCGCAGCAGCTGCACGATGCTGGAAAAATCCTGCTGCGCATAACCGGCTTGGGCATGCACCTGGTACAGCTGGCGCACCAGGCCGCCCAATGGCGTGGCGGCATTCGACGACAGGCTGGCCTGCTGCGCCAGGCCCAGATCCTTCAGCATCAGCGCCGTGCCGAAGCCGCCGCTGTAATTGCGCGAAGCGGGCGTGCCTTCCATGACGCCTGGCCACGGGTTGTACACTTCCAGGGTCCAGTTGCGGCCCGAGCTCTTGGCCATGATGTCGGACAAGACTTTCGGGTCCAGCCCATGCGCCACGCCCAGGTTCAATGCCTCGGCCGTACCGGCCATCAAGATACCCAGCAACATGTTATTGCAAATCTTCGCCACCTGGCCCGCACCGGCCTCGCCCGCATGGAAAATGTTCTTGCCCATCTTTTCCAGCAAAGGCCGCGCCTGCTGCAAGGCCGCGTCCGGCCCCCCCACGATGAAGGTCAGGGTGCCGGCCGCCGCGCCGGCCGTGCCGCCCGAGACGGGCGCATCGATCATGGCAAAGCCGCGTGCCGTGGCCGCCTGCGCCACTTGCCGCGCCACATCGGCGGCGATGGTGCTGCAATCGATGAACAGGGCGCCAGCCTTGGCCGAATCGAGCACGCCGCCTTCGGCCAGGTACAGTTCCTGCACATGTTTGTTGGCCGGCAACATGGTAATGACGGCGTCGGCCGTCTGCACGGCCGCGCTGGCGGACGCGGCCGCCGTAGCGCCCGCCTCGACCAGCGAGGCCACGGCGGCCGGCGCCAGGTCGAAGACGGATACATGGAAGCCGGCGGCGACCAGGTTGCGGGCCATCGGCGCGCCCATGTTGCCCAGGCCGATGAAAGCGATATGTTGCATGTGTATGTCTCCTGTCGCGCCTAAAAAGCCCCTGGCGTTGTTGCCTTGCCGAGTCGTACTCGTCGTACTGCCGTCGGCAAGGCGCCCAACCCTGAGCATTTTCATGCACTACTTAAATGTTTAAATGGATAAATCAGCCAAGGGATGCTGCGTCCACGGTGCCGCAAAATACTCGTCCAGATACGCTGCGCTGACGTCAGCCAGGCTGGCCGGCTGCCACTGCGGCGCGTTATCCTTGTCGATCAGCAAGGCGCGCACCCCTTCGCTGAAGTCGCCATGGGCACAACATTGCACAGCGACAATCAATTCCAGCTGAAACACTTGCGCCAGGCTCAGATGCCGCGTGCGCTCGCGCATGGCCCACACCAGGGCGGCCGAGCTGGGCGCGCCCTTGTCCAGCGAATGCGCGGCCTTTTGCAGCCAGGCCGAATCGCCGTCATACGCGGCAATGGCGGCCACCACTTCGGGCAGAGTAGGCGCTTGCGTCAGCGCGGCGATGGCGTCGAAATTGGCCCGCACTTCGGACACGGGCAACAGCGACGCCGGCGCCGAAAAACCGCGCAGCAAACGGCTCAGCTGCTGGTGATTGGCCTGCGGACTCGCTTGCCATTGCGCCAGCGCCAGCGCGTCGAGCACCATGGCGCGCTCTTCCTGGCGCAGGAAATGGTCGCCCAGGCCCGCAAACAGCGCGTCGGCCGCGTTCAGCGGCGCGCCCGTCAAGCCCAGGAACAGGCCGCTGCGTCCCGGCATGCGGCCCAGGAACCAGCTGCCGCCCACGTCGGGGAACAGGCCGATGGTGATTTCCGGCATGGCGATGCGCGTGCTTTCCGTCACCACGCGGTGGCTGGCGCCCGCCATCAGGCCCAGGCCGCCGCCCATGACGATGCCGCCGCCCCACACCAGCAGCGGTTTTGCATAGGTATGGATGCGGTGGTCGAGCCGGTATTCCTCGGCAAAGAAGGCCAGCGCCTGCGGGTTCGGTACGATACCGGGCTGCTCGGCGACGGCCGAGCGCAGGCTGCGCACGTCGCCGCCGGCGCAAAAGGCCTTGTCCGTCGACGATTGCAGCACCACGCAGGCGATGGCATCATCGTCGGCCCAGCGCACGAGGGCAGCATCGAGCACGCGGATCATGTCCAGGGTCAGCGCATGCAGCGATTTCGGCGCATCGAGGGTGATGACGCCCAGCTTCATGCCGCCGGGACAGTCGCGCTCCTCGAGCTTCACCGTATCAATCAGGGTGCTTTCAGCCATTCTTCCACTCCGCCGCGCGTTTTTCGAGGAACGCTTGCACGCCCTCTTTCTGGTCTTGCGTATCGAACAGGCCGAGGAACAAGGTGCGTTCGTCGGGCAGGGACTCGACCAGCGGACGGCTGCGCGCGCCCTGGATCAGGGTCTTGCATGCCGTCACGCTGCTGGGGCTCTGGCGCGCCACCTTGGCCGCCAGGGCCAGCGCCGTGGCGGCAGCCTTGCCGGTCGGCACGACTTCCTCGACGAGACCGATGGCCAGGGCCTTGGCCGCATCGACGCGCTCGCCGCATAAGATCATGCGCTTGGCCCAGCCTTCGCCCACCAGCCACGACAAGTGCTGCGTGCCGCCCGCGCACGGCAGCAAGCCGACGGATGCTTCCGGCAAGGCCATTTGCGCATGCTCCTCGGCAATGCGGATATCGCAGGCCAGCGCGCATTCGAGCCCGCCGCCCATGGCATAGCCATTGATGGCGGCGATGCTGACGCCGCGAAACGCGGACAGCGCCTCGAACGCCTCGCCAAACGCGGCCGCCATGGCGAAGGCCGTGTCCTTGTTGCCATCGGCAAACACGTTCAAGTCGGCGCCGGCCGAGAAGAACTTGGCGCCGCCGCCCGTGATCACGAGCGCGTAGATGTCCGGATCGGCATTCAGGTCGGCCACCAGTTGCGTCAGCGCGTTCAGGCTGGCCTGGGTCCACGTATGGGCAGGCGGGTTGTCGAGGGTCACCAGGGCCGTATGGCCACGGCGTTCGAGCAGCAGGTTGGTATACACTTTGGTCATCGTAAGGTCTCCGTGGCGCCGTCTTTCAAAATCGCTCGCGCGACGATCAGGCGCATGATTTCATTCGTCCCTTCCAGGATCTGGTGCACCCGCGTGTCGCGCACATGGCGCTCGAGCGGATACTCGCGGATGTAGCCGTAGCCGCCGTGCAATTGCAGCGCATCGTTGGCCACATTGAAGCCCACATCCGTGGCGAAACGTTTGGCCATGGCGCAATACGCCGTGGCGTCCGGGCTTTCCTGGTCGAGTTTCCAGGCCGCCAGGCGCACCATCTGGCGCGCCGCCACCAGTTCCGTCAGCATGTCGGCCAGCTTGAATTGCAGGGCCTGGAACTGGGCCAGCTCGCGGCCAAACTGCGTGCGCTCCTTCATATAGGTCTGCGCCCGCGTGAGCGCCGCCTGCGCCGTGCCCACCGAGCACACGGCGATGTTGATGCGCCCGCCATCGATGCCCTTCATGGCGATCGTGAAGCCCTCGCCTTCCGCGCCCAGCAAATTGCCAACAGGCACTTTCACCTGGTCGAAACTGATGATGCGCGTGGGCTGGCTGTTCCAGCCCATCTTTTCTTCTTTCTTGCCATACGCGATGCCGGGCAGGTTGGCCGGCACGGCAAACGCGGAAATCCCCGCCGCGCCCTCGCCGCCCGTGCGCGCCATGACGATCAGCATGTCCGTCTGGCCCGCGCCGGAAATGAACGCTTTCGTGCCGTCGAGAACATAAAAGTCGCCATCCCTGACGGCCTTGGTGCGCAGCGAGGCCGCGTCCGAGCCCGACTGTGGCTCCGTCAAGCAATAACTGGCCAGCTTCTGGCCGGCCGCCATGGCCGGCACCCACTCGTCGCACAGGGCTTCCTGTCCCCAGCGCGACAGCATCCACGTAGCCATGTTGTGGATGGTGATGTAGGCCGTCGTCGAGGTACAGCCGCCCGCCAGCTCTTCAAACACGATGGCCGCGTCCTGGCGCGTCAAGCCCAGGCCGCCCCAGCGCTGCGGCGTGTACAGGCCGCAAAAGCCCATCTCGCCCGCCTTGGCGATGGTGTCCACGGGGAAGATCGATTCCGCGTCCCAATGCGCCGCATGCGGCGCCAGTTCGCCTTCCGCAAACGCGCGCGCGGCCTGCTGGAACTCGCGCTGCTCGTCGCTCAATTCAAAGTCCATGGCCGCTCCTTATTTCAGGCTGATGGTGGTATTGACCTTGCCCACCGATGCCGCGTCCGTGAACCAGCGCTGGGTAATGGTCTGCGTCTGCGTGTAGAACAGCACGACCTGCTTGCCGAACGGCCCCAGGTCGCCCAGCTTGGAGCCGCGCGAACCCGTAAAGCTGAACAGGGGAACGGGCACGGGAATGGGCACGTTGATGCCCACCTGGCCCACGTCGATTTCTTCCTGGAAGTAACGCGCGGCCGCGCCGCTTTGCGTAAACAGCGCCGTGCCGTTGCCGTTCGGATTCGCGTTGACGAGGGCGATGGCTTCGTCCAGCGTGTCGACTTCGACGACGATCAAGACGGGGCCAAAGATTTCCTGGTCATACACGACCATGCCAGGCTTCACGCCGGACAAAATCGTCGGCCCGACGAAGTTGCCGTTCGGATAGCCATCGACCTTGACGTCGCGGCCATCGAGGGTCAGCACGGCGCCCTGCTCGATGCCCTTGGCGACCAGGCTGAAGACGCGCTCCTTGGCTGCGCACGAGATCACGGGGCCCAGGTCCGGATTGTCCTTGCCCGCGCCGACCGTCAGGGTCTGCGCCTTGGCGGACAGTTCCGGCAGCCATTCGCGCGCTTCGCCCACCAGCACGGCGACCGAGGCGGCCATGCAGCGCTGGCCGGCCGCGCCGAAACCCGCGCCCAGCAACTGGTTCAGGGTCTGCTCTTTATTCGCATCGGGCAGCACGACGGCGTGGTTCTTGGCGCCCATCATGCATTGCGCGCGCTTGCCGTTCAGGCTGGCGCGCTGGTACACATGCGTGCCCACCTTGCTCGATCCCACGAACGAGATGGCCTTGATGTCCGGATGGTCGCACAGGGCGTTGACCACGTCTTCGCCGCCGTGAATGACGTTCAGCACGCCGGCGGGGATGCCTGCCTGCAGGGCCAGGCGCACGAGTTTTTCCGTCACCAGCGGATCCTGCTCCGAGGGCTTCAAGACAAACGTATTGCCGCAGGCAATCGCCATCGGGAACATCCACAGCGGGATCATGGCGGGGAAGTTGAACGGGGTGATGCCCGCGCACACGCCCAGCGGCTGCATCACGCTGTAGGTATCGACGCCGCCGGCCACGTTTTGCGCATATTCGCCCATTTGCAGGGTACCGATATTGGCCGCATGCTCGACCACTTCCAGGCCGCGGAACACGTCGCCTTCCGCGTCGAGCAGGGTCTTGCCCTGTTCCATCGTGAGTGTCGCGGCCAGGTCGGCCATGTTTTCGCGGATCAACTGCTGGAGTTTCAGGAAGATGCGGGCGCGGGCGCCGATCGGCGTCTTGCGCCAGGTCTTGAAAGCGCGCTGGGCCGCGGCGATGGCGGCGTTCACTTCGTCCGGCGTGGCGAACGGCACCTTGGCCAGCACTTCCTGCGTGGCGGGGTTGACGACGTCGCGCCACACGGTGGTGGTCGATTCGACCCACTCGCCGTTGATCAGCAGTGGAACGGTAGGGATGGCAGTTTGCGTGGTCACTCGGTGTCTCCTCGTTGGGGTATAGGTCTGTTTGCATTATTCGCACAATACCGGTCGCAAACAAGGCGTGAAAATGCGAGATAATGCAAAGACGAATCTGTTAATCTGCAAAGTTTGTAAATTTGCAGATTCCACAAACCGGGGAAGGGGAAGCGCGATGGCGAAGGTTTTCATGGGCGTGCGCCTGCAGCGGCTGCGCGAGGAACGGCGCATGACGCAGGTGGCGCTGGCCAAGGCCCTGGGCATTTCCCCCAGCTACCTGAACCAGATGGAACGCAACCAGCGCCCGCTGACGGTGCCGATTTTATTGCGCATCGGCAGCGTGCTGGGGGTCGACCCGCAAATCTTTTCCGAACACGACAGCGCCAGCCTGGTGGCCGACGTGCGCGACGTCTTTGGCGAATTGCCGGACGCGCCGCCCACCTCGATGGCCGAGCTCAAAATGCTGGTGGAGAATATGCCGGAACTGGCGCGCTCGATCCTGCTCTTGCAGCGGCGCTACCGGGTCATGGCGGAACGGGCCGATACCCTGGCCGCGCGCCTCGATGACGGCAGCCGCGGCGCCAGCTCGGCGGCGCCGTCCACGGACGAGGAAGTGCGCGAATACCTGAACCGGCGGCAAAACTACATCGACGAGCTGGACCGGGCGGCGGAAAGCGTGGCCGGCGAACTCGATCCCGCCCTGCGCACGCTCGATGCGCTGCAGGCGCGCCTGCTGGAGCGCCACGGCGTCAGGATGCAATTGTCCGATGGCGACGCGGGCATGGTGCGCAAGCACCGCTACGATGCCCAGCAGCGCATCCTGTGGCTGCCCGACACCCTGACGGGCGGCCAGCGCGCGTTCCAGATGGCGGCGCAAATCAGCCTGCTCGAACACAGCGAGCTGATCGACGCCCTCGTGCTGGCGGCGGGCTTGTCCGGCGCGGCCGCGCAAACGGGCGCGCGCCTGGCGTTTTCCAATTATTTCGCCGGCGCCCTGTTGATGCCCTACCAGCGTTTTTTGCAGGCGGCGGAAACCCGGGCCTACGATATCGAGCGCCTGGCGCACCAGTTCGGCGTGGGCTTCGAGGCCGTGTGCCACCGCCTGAGCACCATGCAGCGCCCCGATGCGGCCGGACTGCCGTTCTTCTTCGTGCGCGTGGACCGCGCGGGCAATGTGTCGAAGCGCCAGTCGGCCACGGACTTCCACTTTTCGCGGGTGGGCGGCACCTGCCCCCTGTGGATCGTCTACGACGCCTTCAGCCATCCGGGCCAGGTGCTCACGCAGGTGGCCAGCATGCCGGACGGCTGCACCTATCTGTGGATCGCGCGCCAGGTCAGCACGGCGTCGCCGGGTTTCCGCGCGCCCGGCAAGACCTTTGCCGTGGCGCTGGGCTGCGACATCTCGCAGGCGCACCGCTTGATTTACTCGAAGGGACTCGATTTGCACGACCCCACCAGCGCCACGCCGATCGGCACGGGCTGCAAGGTGTGCGAGCGGCAGGCGTGCCCGCAGCGGGCGTTTCCCTCGCTGCTGGCGCCGCCACCGGCGTCCGCCTGATTTACTCGGCGACTCTTGCGCGCAGCGCGTCGAATGCGGCGCAGAACTCGGCGCGCCAGTCGCGCCGCGTGGACTCGTCGATCCAGGCCGCGTCCAGGCCATTCAGCATGAAGCCACGCATGTCATCGAGGCCGAAGCCGAATTCGCGCATCATCAACCAGGCGCCCGTCGGCGTCACATGGTGCAGGGTCGGATCGTCCGTGTTCGGATGCAGTTTCAGGCCCAGCTTGGCCATGGCGCGGATCGGGTGGTCGAGGGCCCAGCGCTCGGGCGCCAGGGTGCGCAGATAATACGAATTGGTCGGCACCACGGTAAACACGAGGCCGCGTTCCACGCAGCGCTGCGCCAGTTGCGGATTATCGACGATGGTGTAGCCGTGATCGACCCGGTCCACCTGCAACTCGTCGACGGCAGTTGCCACGTTCATCCACGGCATGCCGAATTCGCCGGCGTGGGCCGTGCACTTGAAGCCGGCCGCGCGCGCGGCGCGGTAAGCGTCGATGAACAGTTCCGGCGGACGGTCGTTTTCGCGGTAGTCGATGCCGATGCCGATGACTTCCGGCGCGCGGTGCGCCTTCATCCATTCCACCATCTGCACGGCTTCGGCCGGCGCCGCTTCGCGGTCGATGCTGGGGATCAGGCGGCCGATCACGCCGAAATCGCGCTGCGCGTCGCGGATGGCCGCCACGATGGCGTCCTGCGCCGCGTCATAGCGGATGCCCGACACGCGCACGGTGCCGGTCGGGTTCCAGAAGAACTCCGCATAGCGCACGCCGTGGCCATGCACGTCTTCCAGGTATTCATACGTCAGGCAATACAGGTCCGTCGGCGAGACGATCAGGTGCGCGTCGAGCGCGCGCAGCACGCGCAGCACGCCGACGGGCTTGTCGCCGCGCGTATAAAAGGCGTCGATTTCTTCCGGCGTGACGACATTGCCCGTCTTCGCGGCCAGCGCACGGAAAGTGGCCTGGCGTACCGTGCCGAACAGGTGGCAATGCAGCTCCACCTTGGGCATGGCGCGTAAAAACTGTTCGATGGTCAAGGCTGGCAGGGTGTCGGCAGGGTTACTCATGAAGCTCGCTTCGCTAGTGGATAAAGACTACAAGATCACATCAGGATGGCCGTCAGGCGGCGCATCAGCAGTTCGATGGCGGCCGGGCCGTCGGCCAGCATCGCCACCTGCGTGTTGATGGCGGCGCGGCGCGGCACGCGGAATTCGCACACCGTCATGCCGCGCGTCAGTTCGCCCGTCAATTCGATGGCCACGTGGGCCGGCTGGAACTGGAACAGCTGCGGCGCTTCCAGGTACAGCGCCACCACGGGGTCGTACATCGGCATGGGCACGGAACCGTCGCTACTGCGGATGCGCACATACGCTTCCAGGTAGCCGGCCAGGCGTTGCGCGCGCGGCGTGCCGATGGCGCGCAGTCGTTCCACTTCCGCATTCGTCACCAGCAGCTGGCGGCACAGGTTCAAGCCGAACATGCGCAGCGGGATACCGGCCTTGAACACCTGGTCGGCCGCTTCCGGATCGGCGTAGATATTGAATTCGGCCGCCGCCGTATGGTTGCCCTGGTCGGTCGAGCCGCCCATCAGGATGATTTCGACGATCTTTCCGGCGATGTCGGGCGCGCGGGCCAAGGCCGTGGCCAGGTTCGTCATCGGCGCAATCGCCATGATGGTGATCTGGCCCGGATGCGTGCGCACGGCGGCGATCAGCGCATCGACGGCGTGGCCGGCGGCGTCGCTGGCCGCGCCCGGCGGCAGGATCTCGCCCGTCGTCGGCATGCCGCTGTCGCCGAGGATGCGCTGCGCCGTCTCGATGACGCCGGCCAGCGGCTGTTCGCAGCCGCGGTAGATCGGCACGCTCAAACCGTCATGGGCCTTGATGCGCAAGGCGTTGTCGTAGGTGATATCGACGGGCGCATTGCCCGCCACCACGCTCACGCCCAGCCACTCGATGCCGGGATTGCTGCCCAGCAGCAACATCGTCAGCCAGTCGTCGAAACCGGGATCGGTGTCGAGCCAGATCTTTTTCAAGGCTTGGGTCATGATGGTTCCATTAGAAGTTACGCAGCCAGACACAGGGCACTGTCGGCCGGCAGCACGAACGAGACGGCCGTGCCTTCGCGCCACGTGGCGCCGCCGGCCGCGCAGATGCCCTTGACCTGGCCCAGCGGGGTTTGCAGCAGGTATTCGACGGTGTCGCCGAGGAAGCCGCGCGCCAGCACGGTGCCCGGATACTGGGCGCTTGCAGCGTCGGGCGCGCAGACGCGCACCTTGTCCGGACGCCAGCCCAGCACCGTCGTGCCCGATGCCACCGGCGCCGTGTACGGCAGGCTGGCGCCCGCGTGGTGCAGCGCGCCGTCGCGGTAGTCGAACAGGTTTTCAAAGCCCATGAAGTTGGCGACGAAGCGCGTCGACGGCGTGTTGAAGACGGCTTCCGGCGCGGCCAGCTGCTCGATGCGGCCGCTGTTCATGACGACGATGCGGTCGGACAGGGCCAGCGCTTCTTCCTGGTCATGCGTCACGTACAGCATGGTGATGCCCAGCTCGCGCTGGATGCGGCGCAGCTCGGCGCGCATCTGCACGCGCAGCTTGGCGTCCAGGTTCGACAGCGGCTCGTCGAGCAGCAGCAGGGCCGGCTCGACGACGATGGCGCGCGCCAGCGCCACGCGCTGCTGCTGGCCGCCGGACATCTGCGCCGGCAGGCGCGTCTCGAAACCCGTCAGGCCGACGGCGGCGATCACGGCTTCCACTTTCGTTTTCAGCAAAGCCGGCGCGACCTTGCGCAGGCGCAAGCCGAAGGCGATGTTGTCGTAGACATTCAGGTGCGGGAACAGCGCGTACGACTGGAAGACCATGCCGATATTGCGCTTGTTCGGCGCCAGCTTGCCGATCTCGCGGCCATCGAGCACGATGCGGCCCGACTGCAGCGGCATCAGGCCGGCGATCGCGCGCATGGTGGTGGTCTTGCCGCAGCCGCTGGGGCCCAGCAGGGAAATCAGCTCGCCCTGCTCGACGTGCAGGTCCAGGTCTTTCACGGACGTCGTGTTCTTGGCGTAGCCGAGGTTCAGCTTGTGCAGTTCCAGATAACTCATCGTGTGTTGCCTCTTACATGTATTTAGAAATGCCCAGCACCTTCTCGGTCACCATCACGAACGCCATGGTGAACAAGACCAGCAAGGTCGACAGGGCAGCGATCGACGGGTCGAAGCTGTTTTCCATATGCCCCAGCATCTCGATCGGCAAGGTGCTGATGCCCGGCCCCGTCAGGAACAGCGAGACGGGCACCTGGTTGAACGAGGTGACGAAGGCGAGGAAGAAGGCGGCGATCACGGCGTTGCGGATATTCGGCAGCACGATCATGAAGAAGGCGCGCAGGCGCGACGCGCCCAGGGTGATGGCGGCATCCTCGATATCGACGCGCAGGTTCACCAGGCTGGCGTACACGACGCGCACCGAATACGGAATCAGCAGCGCGATATGGCCGATCAGCAGGCCCACATACACGGGCGCATTGATGGTCAGCACCAGGTGGTGCAGCAAGCCCAGGCCCACCAGGATGGCGGGAATGATCAGCGGCGACGTCAGGATTTGCCGGATGGCGCCGATGCCGGGCGGCGGCATGCGCGAAAACGCATACGCGACGGGTATGCCCAGCAGCAGCGCGATGACGGTGGCGATCAGGCCGATCTCCAGGCTGGTCTGGAAGGCGCGGCGGAACTCGGGCGCAGCCCACACTTCGAGGATCCAGCGCAGCGAGTACGACTCGGGCGGGAAGGCCAGCGTTTCGCCGCCGGAAAAGCCGGCCAGCACGACGATGGCGAATGGCCCCAGCAGGAACAGGAACACCAGCCACAGGACGGCGCGCGAGAATAAGCTTTCTTTCATACGGAACTCCGGCTCGAGGAAATACGTTTAAGGCCGGCATTCACCAGCAGGGTCATGCAGACGAGGATGACGGCAATGACATTGGCCGCGCCGAAATCGCTCTCCACGCTGACCTTCTGGTACAGCAGGGTTTCCAGCATCAGCACCTTGGTGCCGCCCAGCAGGGCCGGCGTCACATAGGCCGTCACGCAGCCCGTAAACACCAGCGTGCCGCCAACCACCAGGCCTTCCTGCGTCAGCGGCAGGGTGACCTTGCAAAACACTTGCCATGGATTGGCGCCCAGGGTGGCGGCGGCCGGTTCCACGTCGCGCGGCAGGTTTTCCAGCGCGCCCGCCAGCGACATCAGCATCAGCGGCAGCAGCAGTTGCAGCAGGCCGACAAAGACGGCGAATTCGCTGAACAGCAGGCGCAGCGGCTCTTCCGTGAAGCCCATGTTGACGAGCGCCGCATTGACGGCGCCGTTACGGCCCAGCAGCACGATCCAGGCGTAGGTACGCGCGATCGGCGACACCATCAGCGGCAGGATCATCATGCCGACCACCAGGCCGCGCCACTTCGGCGACACGCGCGCCACGGCTTGCGCGGCCGGATAGCCGAGGATGACGGAGGCCAGGGTCACCAGCGCGGCGATGCGCAGGGTGCGCCAGAAGATGGTGCGGTTGAATTCCTGCGAAAAGAAGTCGATGAAGCGGTCCACGCCCCATTGCATGCCGTCGCCGACGCGGAAGGCATCGACCAGCAGGGCCAGCACGGGCAGCAGGAAGCAGACGACGATAAAGATCAGCGCAGGCAGGACCAGCAGCAGGCCCAGGCGCTTTTTTGGATCAGCAAACATGGTGTTCTCTCCTCGTCACCACTATTTGCTCATGGCCTTGTTCCACTGCGTCATCCAGTTGGTGCGCTGCTTGAGGATGGTTTCCGGCTTGACGAATTTCAGCGAATTGATCTGGTCGGCGCCATAGGTATTGAATTGCGCAGCCGCCACCGACAGGCGCACGTCCTTGTTGACGGGCGAGTCGACCAGGTTGGTCGCCAGCTGCGTCTGCACTTCCTTGGACAGCCAGAAATCCATCAGCTGGTAAGCCAGGTCCGCGTTCTTCGAACCGGCAACGATGCCCATCACGTTCATGCCGGCCGCCTGGCCTTCGGCCGGGATGCTCCACTTCAGGGGCAGGCCCGTCTTGAGCATCTGCGACCAGGTAAAGCGCGCCACGGGGGCGGCCCAGATTTCATCCTGGGCGAACAGGGCAGCCAGCTGCGCGCTGTTTTTCGAGAACGTGACGACGTTGCCCTTCATGCCGACGATCTTGGCAAAACCGGTGGCGTAATCGTCCGTCTTGCCGCCCCAGGCCGCATCGGCCATGCGCAGCATCAACGGGCCCTGCGTGGTGCTCACGTCGGGGAAGGCCACGCGGCCCTTCAGTTCGGGGCGCCACAGGTCCTTCCAGGACGTCAGCGGGGCAATCTTGTCGCTGCGGTACACCAGGCCCACCGAATACAGGGTGTAGCCGACGGCGAAATTGCCGCCGACAGGGTTTTTCGCCACGTCGTACAAGGCTTTGTAATTGCTCAGCCTGGAATAATCCATGGGCTGGATGACGCCCTTCTGCGCCGCTTCCAGCATGCCGGAGTCGGACAGCAGCACCAGGTCGATCACCGGATTCTTGCTGTGCACCACCAGCTTGGCGATGCGGTCCGCGTTATTTCCCGTTTCCACCTTGATATCGCAACCGCATTTGGCCTTGAACGGCTCGTACACATATTTCATGAACAAGGGTTGGGCAATCGGATAAGCCGAAATGACCAGCTCGCGTTTTTCCGCGTGGGCGGCGTTTGCCAGCAAGCCTAGGCTCAAAGCCAGCATGAGGTGCTTTTTCAAGATGCTTCCTTTCAGGGGGCGGCGCTGCGGGACAGCGCCTGTAAAGATGAATCAGTCGTCAGAAATAATGTCGCATGCCAACAATCAAGACGCTTTGCGTCTTGCCGGCCGAGGCGCCGAAACCGAACACGCGGGCGAACGTCGCATCGCCGGCCGCTTTCTGGTAGCTCCAGGTGATGGCGACATCGGTGCGCTTGGACAGGAAGTAATCGGCCTGGAAGTTGACCTGATGCCATTTCGGCGTCTTGTTGATCACATCATATTTACCAGTGGTAAAGAAATACGATGCGCCCAGGTTCAGCGCTTCCGTCAGCTTGTGGTTCATGTTCAGATCCACGTTTTGCAAGGTCAGATTGCTCTGGTCCAGGTAGTGGTAGCGCACGTTGGTGTACAGCGCGCCAAACTTGGTCTTGCCGACATTATAAAAGCCTCCCGTGCCGGCGATGGCCTGGCTGTTCACGCCGGCGCCGCTGACGGCGCTTTTGTTGAAGATCAACAAGGAGCTGCCATAGTCGTTGCCGATGGCGCCATTCGGCGCATCGGGGCTGTTCGGGTGGTCCATCTTGGTGTAGGCCACGGCCCAGCTGAAGGCATCGACTTTGTAGCCGGCGCCCATGCTGTAGACGCGGTTGCGGTTGGCATCTTCCGGATTCTCGCTGAAACCGTACAAGCCCGTGAACGACAGGTTGCTGAGGTTCGGGCTGACATACTTGACGGCGTTTTGCACGCGCAAGTTGTTGTAGCCGTTGTCGTTGTCGCCGATGTGCACGCCGTTACTGGCGATCACCACCGGGCCCAGCAAGTCCTTCACGGCTTCATACTGGCGCCCCAGGGTCAGGGTGCCCTTGTCGTTGCTCGACAGGCCCACGTAAGACTGGCGGCCGAACAGGCGACCGCTTTGCGCCGCCGTGCCCGTCATGACGTTAAAGCCGTTTTCCAGCACGAAGATGGCCTTGGTGCCGTCGCCCAGGTCTTCCTGGCCGCGAAAGCCGATGCGGGGATTCTGGTTGGTGCCGCTCAGCGCATGCGTGCGGCTGCCCTTGCCTTCATCCGACACATAGCCGATGCCGGCCGACAGCAAACCATACACTTGCACGCTGCTTTGCGCCTGCGCCGCCCCCTGCGCCGCCAGCAAGCCACCCACTACCATCGTTCCCGTCATCCATTTATTCATCGCCGCCGCCCTAAAAAAGAGTAAACCCTGAGTATTTTTTGGAATTATTTTGATTGATGCGTCCCTTGCATGGTGGCTGCCGCGAGTGTCGGCGCCGCATGGCAAGCGCTTCTCTGAAAATTGTTGCTTTCAAGACAAGTAAAGACCAGTCCAGAATATGGTAAATTGCGGGATAAGAAAATTTGTTTATTTTTATAAATCCATTACTTTTTCTAATAAGCAACGCGCATGCATGAACTGAGCAAGAAAATTTCCTTACGACATTTACAAGCGTTTGCCACCTTAGCCCGGGTAAACAGCTTCAGCAAGGCTGCACAGGAATTGTGCGTGACCCAGCCGGCCCTCAGCGCGTCGATCAAGCTGCTGGAAAATCAGCTGGGAAAAAAGTTGTTTAACCGCACAACCCACCAGCTGGAACTGACGCGCGAAGGCAGGCTGGCGCTCGACTACGCCACGCATTTATTGAATACGGCGAGCAATACCTTCGCCGATATCCAGCGCGCCATCGGCAGCGGGCGGCACCGTATCCGCATCGGCGCGATCCCATCGGCGATGGCGATGACGGCGGCCGTGGTGGCGCGCTACAGCGAGCAGCATGGCGATGAGGTGGAAATCGTCCTGTCGGACATGCCCAACGATGGCTTGCTGCATGCGCTGCACTCGGGCCAGCTGGACTTTTGCGTGGGCATCGAAGTGCCCGGCTCCGTCTCGCTCGAGAGCGTGGGCCTGTTCGAAGACGAACTGGTGCTGGTGACGGCGCGGCGCCATGCGCTGGCGCCGCTGAAGGAAGTGCGCTGGGAACAGCTGGCGGGCCAGGAAATCGTCGTGTTTACCAAGGGCAGCATCTGGGAATTCGCCTCGAGCGCGCTGCGCCAGCATGGCTTGAGCCCGTCGAGCCTGTACCAGATGATACACAGCGAATCGCTGTATGGCGTGGTGCGCGCCGGCATCGCCGTGGGCATCATGCCCAGCCTGTACACGACTTTCCTCAACGACGAGGAGCTGCATGTGGCGCCGCTGCGCCAGCCCACCTGCAAGCGCAAGATCGCCCTGATGCGGCGCAATGAAATCAGCCGCAACCACCACGTCGACGACTGCTTTTCAGCGTTGCGACAAGACTTGCAACAGGTCGACCAGTGGTTTTAAGTTAAGCCACGGGCTTAAACAGGCGCTTTCAATAGATTGGCCAGGGCAACATACTGTTCCAGGCCCACGGTTTCCGGACGCAGGGTCGGGTCGATGCCGGCCGCCTTGATCTGCTCTTCCGTAAACATGCCGGCCAGGCAGTTGCGGATCACCTTGCGGCGCTGCGAGAAGGCCTTCATGACGACCGCTTCCAGGGTTTCCTGGTCGCATGGCAGGCGTTCGGCCACGGGAATCATGCGCACGATGGCCGATTCCACCTTCGGCGGCGGGTCGAAGGCCGTCGGCGGCACGATGAACAGCAGCGACATGTCATAGCGCCATTGCAGCATCACGGACAGGCGGCCATACGCCTTGCTGCCCGGTTCGGCAACCATGCGCTCGACCACTTCCTTTTGCAGCATGAAATGCTGGTCCAGCACCAGCGGCGCGAAATCCGCCAGGTGGAACAGCAGCGGGCTGGAGATGTTGTATGGCAAGTTGCCCACGATGCGCAGTTTCTGGCCGGCCGGCACGGGGATTTGCGCAAAGTCAAACTTCAGCGCATCGCCAGAATGGATCGTCAGCTTGGCCGGATTGAACGTCTTTTCCAGCCGCACGATCAGGTCGCGGTCCAGTTCCACCACGTGCATCTGCTTCAAGTGGCGCAGCAACTGCTCCGTCATGGCACCCAGGCCGGGGCCGATCTCGACCATGGCATCGTCCGGCTGCGGCGCGATGGCGGCCGTGATGTCGTCGAGGACGAAGCGGTCATGCAGGAAGTTCTGGCCAAAGCGTTTGCGGGCAACGTGTTTCATATTCTGTTCTTCTATAAATGCGGGTAAGGCGCGGTGATGCGGATGAAATGTTCAGGCCGCGCGGCTGGCGCGCAGCATGTCGAGCGCCGTTTGCAGCGCGTGCTGCATGCTGTGGCAATCGGCCAGTCCCAGCCCTTGCGCGGCCAGGTCCAGCGCCGTGCCATGGTCGACCGAGGTGCGGATCAGCGGCAAGCCCAGCGTGACATTGATGCCGCGCCCGAAGGTCGCGTATTTCAGCACGGGCAAGCCCTGGTCGTGGTACATGGCCAGCACGCAGTCGGCGTCGGCCAGGTATTTGTGCTGGAACAGGGTGTCGGCCGGATACGGCCCGCGCGCATCGATGCCGCGCGCCTGCGCCGCGGCGATCGCTGGCGCGATGACGTCGATTTCTTCGCGTCCCAGGTAGCCGCCCTCGCCCGCATGCGGGTTCAGGCCGGTAACGAGGATGCGCGGCGCGGCGATGCCGAATTTCTGTTGCAGGTCTGCCTGCATGATATCGAGGGTGACGGCCAGGCTGTCCAGCGTGATGGCGGCCGACACGTCTTTCAGGGGCAGGTGCGTGGTGGCCAGGGCCACGCGCAGGGTCGGTTCGCCATGTCCCGGCTCACCGGCCAGCATCATGACCACGTGCGGCGTGCCGGTTTTTTCCGCCAGGTATTCCGTATGGCCGGAAAACGCCACGCCAGCATCGTTGATCGTGCTCTTTTGCAAGGGCGCCGTGACCATGGCGCCAAACCAGCCGGCCGCGATACCTTCCACGGCCGCATCGAGGGTATCGAGCACGGCGCGCCCGTTATCCTTGTCGAGCACGCCTGGGATGACATTGTTGACGGTGGGAATGTCGATCACGGCCAGGCGGCCGGGACCGAACTGCGGCAGGCCGCTGTTGCGCACGGCTTGCAGCGACAGGGCCGCCAGGCGGATGTCGGGATCGATCAGGCTGGCCGTCAGCGCCAGGAAGGCGGCGTCGCCCAGCAGGATGCAGTTGACTTCATGGCGCATGGCCCAGGCCGCGCGGATGGAAATTTCCGGGCCGACACCAGCCGGTTCGCCACAGGTAATGGCGATGGCTGGACGACGCGTGGCTGGCTGGGTACTCATGCGCAAACAGTCACGATCACTGGTCGTCCGAGCGGAATTCGACATAGGCGCGGTCGCGCACTTCACGCGCCCAGCTTTCCGTCGCTTCTTCCAGTTTGCGTTCGCGCAAGGCATTGCGTGCGGCGCTGCGCTGCTTCTCTTTCGAGACGTCGTCGCTCTTGCGTTCCAGCACTTCGATCAGGTGGAAACCAAAACTCGACTCGATCGGCTCGCTCACTTCACCCGGCTTCAGCGCATTCATCGCCGTTTCAAATTCCGGCACGGTGTCGCCCGGATACAGCCAGCCCAGGTCGCCGCCCTTGGCAGCCGATCCATCATTCGAGAACAAACGGGCCAGGTCTTCGAACTTGGCCGCCTTGTTGTCGAGGCGTTCCTTCAATTCGGCCAGCTTGCGCTTGGCTTCCGCGGCCGACATGGTCGGCGTCACTTTCAGCAGGATGTGGCGGGCATGCGTCTGCTGCACGGCGGCCACGGCTTGCGCCTCGGCCGCGCTGCGACGGTCCACCAGCTTCAGGATATGGAAGCCCGTGTTGCTCTTGATGATAGGCGTGATCTGGCCCGGTTTCAATTTCAGCAATTGCTCCGTGAACAGGGGCGGCAGGCGGTCGCTATTGCGCCAGCCGATATCGCCGCCGCTCAGTGCATCGCTGGCATCGGAATAGCTGGCGGCCATCTTGGCGAAATCGGCGCCCGTGCGCAGCTGGCGGCTGACTTCTTCGGCGCGCGCGCGGCGTGCGGCGATCTGTTCCGGGCTGGAGTTTTCCGGGATGCGCACGAGAATCTGCGCCAGGTTCATTTCAACCTGTTCGCTGGCCGCCGCTTTTTCCGCGTCCAGGAAATTGTCCACTTCCGAATCCGAGATCTGGATCTTGGCGTCGACTTCATGTTCGCGCAGGCGCTGCATGATGATTTCATCGCGGATTTCTTCGCGGAAGGTCGCAAACGGCGTGCCTTCCTTTTCCATCTGGTTGCGCAACTCTTGCACCGTCATCTTTTGCTGTTCCGCAATACGACCAATCGCGCGGTCCAGGGTCAGGTCATCCACGCGGACACCCATTTCCTTGGCCAGCTGCATTTGTGCGCGTTCGACAATCATGCGCTCGAGCAATTGACGACGCAGGTCGGCCGGATCGGGCAGCGGGATATTCTGCGCCTTCATGCGCTGCTCCACGCTCTTGATGCGGGTCGCCACTTCATTGCGCGTAATCACATCGTCATTGACGACGACGGCGATGGAATCGATGGTCTGGCCGCTGCTCGAGGCGGGCGGCGTGAAACCCTTGACCGCTGCGGCGGCAGGCACGGCGGCGGCAGGAGCGGGAGCGGCCTGTTGCGCCCAGACACTACTGGTCGCGGCGCCGGAAATGGCGCACAACAAAACCGTTGCAATTTTGAGTTGGTGCATACTGGCATTACGCATAATGTGTAGAGCGCTCATGAGTTCAGGTGAATAAAAAAACCGGTTTGTGCCAGCGCCGGGGACACCGGCGGCGGCAACGGTGACCATCTTAACGGAGTGGCTGGCTCAGTGCCTGGTAGCCAGGGATCGTTTTGGTAAATGTCTCGAGGCCATTCGCCCCCAGACCCAGGCCGTTTGACAGGCCCGTCAATTCCAGCTGGAAGAAGATCGGCGTCGAGGCATTCTTGGCCGACGTTACGAAACGCTGCGCGCCCATGCGGAACACCCAGCAGTCGCCCTTGTATTCCAGGCCGACGAGGCTTTCCAGCATGCGGCGGTCCAGCAAGGAATAACTGATGCGGCCCACGCCATACAGACGGTCCGTCAGCGGCCATTGCGTCGATATTTCCGCATTGCGCAGGCTATTGCGCTGGAAACGGTTACTGAAGTTCAATACCTTCTTCGGACCAGGCTGATATTGCAGGGAGTACGTGGAGCTTATCAGTTGACGGTCGCTGGGATTGTACTGCACCAGGCTATCGACGGTCCAAGTCTCCGATACGCGGCCCGTCGCCGCCAGCAGGATGTCCGAACGCGACTGGTTGACCGGCGTGGACGAATTGAGCTGCACGCGCTGGTCGGCAAAATAGAAGCGCTGGCCGAAGGTAAGGCGCATGAGCTCGGCGCCATCGGGCCGCAGGAAGCGCGAGACGACGGCCGCCGTGACCTGGTTGGCATCGCTGATGCGATCGCTGCCGACGAAGCGGTTTTCCGTAAAGATCTGCGTCAGGCTGAACGTGCCGTCAGCCGTATCAAAATTCGGAAACTGCGACTGGTCGCGGTACGGCGTGTAGACGTAGAACAGGCGCGGCTCCAGCGTTTGCGTGCCGCCCTTGGCGCCAAACAGGTTCGTGTCGCGCTCGAACACCAGACCGCCGTCGACCGAAAACGTCGGCACGGCGCGCGTAAACGAGGTATTCGGGAACTGCGCCTTGGTCCGGCTATCGTTATCAAGCTGATATGCACTGGCATTGAGCATCAGCTTGGGCGTGATGAAGTAGCCGGGGCGCACGATGGGGAGACTCACCTGCGGCACCGCCACCAGGCGCGAACCCTGCACCAGGGTCGGGTGCACGAAGCGCGTCGCTTCCGCGTCGAAGGTCCAGTCGAGACCGCCCCATACGTCGTATTTGCCAGCGTGAAAGTTAACCGACGGCAAACGGTCATACGGACGCGTGACGAACAGGCTGGGATCGGTCACCGCATCGGGATCTTGCAGCACCTGGTAATTCTGCACGCGCGCCGTCAGGCTCCAGTCCTCGGTACGATACTCGGTACGCAATTCGCGCAGCAACTGGCGCTCGGTGGCCGTGGCCACCGTCTTCGAGAAATCGCTCGGATAGTTATTGTCGGACGCATCGCGCAGGTCCCAGCCGTAGACCCAGCCCAGGCCCAGCGCCTGCTCGTGCTTGGACTTGATCATGTAGCGGTTGGTCTTGGTTTGCTTGTCGTTCGGCAAAAATTCGAACGACGTCTCGCCCTGATACAGGAGGCCGCCATCGGTCTCGCCCAGATAACGCCCCACGGCGCCCAGCTGGATGCCGCGCCGCTGTATGTATTTCGGGAACAGGGTCAGGTCGCGGTTCGGCGCGATATTCACGTAGTACGGTACCGTCAGCTCAAAGCCATTCTTCGAGGCAAAACCCGGCGTCGGCGCCAGCCAGCCTGAACGGCGCGCACCGGACAGCGAAAACGAGATGCCGGGCGTGCCGAGTATGGGCACGTCCTTGAAATAGATGATGGTCTTGCTGCCCGTGCCCACGTCGCGCCCCGTGTCCAGGTTCAGGGTGCTCGATTTCAGGTACCAGTCCGGATTCGGGCCTTCGCAGGTACTGTAGGTACCGTCGATGACATTGGCTTCGTCGGGATTGATGAAGTCGACACGCTCGGCCTTGCCCTGCCCCCCGCCCACTTCAAAGCGGTAGGTGGGATTGAGCAGGAAGCCCTTGCCCGTCTCCATGTTCAGTTTCAGCACGTCGCCCGTGTAGTAATCGCCGAAACGCCACATCTTGATATGGCCCTCGGCGTCGAACTCATCGTCAACTTGTTTGTAACAAGCTGTATCGGACGTCATTTTTGTGGTTTTTCCACGCTCAATGACGACATTTTTGTCCAGATTGAGCTCCCGTTCCGGCCGGCCACGCATACTTTCCGCCGTCATGACGGTGGGCGCATCCGGATCTTCCACGTGAACCGGACGTGGTGCTTTCTGGGCGTGAACGGGCACCGTCGTGGCGGCGACGAGCGCGCTGATGGCGAAAGCCCAGCGCTGCGAAGGGGGGGAGGCCGAAAACCAGCTCATGAATTGGAAGGGGCAAGCACCATTGACAGGCGATTTTTTGATTTGAATCCCTTATTATATGGGAATCTGCACCATCAACCCGATTCCACAGGCCGCTTAATGTCATTCTCCCCCAATTCCCCTGCCGCGCCGGCCTCCGCCGACGCTCGCCTGACCCTGTTGAAAGCCTGGTTGGCCCCGTTGAACCTCGTTTCGCCCGATTCCGCGCGCCCCGCGTCCAGCGATGCCAGCTTCCGCCGCTACTACCGCCTCGATGTCTTGCCCGGCAATGCAACATTGCCAGGAAGCACACTGATCGCCATGGATGCTCCCCCCGAGCGCGAAAACGTGCCCGCCTTTATCAAGGTGGCCGGTTTGCTGAAGGCGGCCGGGGTGTCCGTGCCGGACATCATCGCGCAAGACCTGGAGCAAGGCTTCCTGCTGCTCTCCGACCTGGGCACGACCACCTACCTGGACGCCCTGAACCACGACAATGCCAGCGTGCTGTACGCCGAAGCGCTCGAATCGCTGATGAAAATCCAGCTGGCCAGCCAACCCGACGTGCTGCCCGAGTTCGACCGCGCCTTCATCCTGCGCGAAATGAATCTGTTCCCGGAATGGTTCATCGGCAAGCATCTGGGCGCCACCTTGACGGATGTACAACAAACCCAGCTGGACAAGGTGTTCGAAGCCATCACGGCGAATATCTTGTCGCAGCAACAAGTTTTCATGCACCGCGACTACCATTCGCGCAATTTGATGCACATCAATGATGGCTCGATGCCCAATCCGGGCATCCTCGACTTCCAGGACGCCGTGTTTGGTCCCGTCACCTACGACATCGCCTCGCTGCTGCGCGACGCCTACCTGCAGTGGGATGAAGAACTGGTGCTCGACTGGGTGATCCGCTACTGGCAGCGCGCCAAGCAACTGGGCTTGCCAGTGAATCCCGACATCGACGCCTTCTACCGCGATTTCGAATTCACGGCCCTGCAGCGCCACCTGAAAATCCTTGGCCTGTTCGCGCGCCTGAATTACCGCGATGGCAAGGACCTGTACATGGGCGACCTGCCGACCGTACTCGACTATGTGCGCAAGACAGCCAACCGCTATACGGAACTCAAGCCGCTGGTGCGTTTGCTCGACGCGCTGGAAAATAAGACGCCGCAAGTCGGCTACACCTTCTGACGACACGCGCCAAAACCTGATGCGCGTCGCGCTTTGCGACCGGCGATGCTCACCGTACCAGGGTACGGTTGCGCTTCCTGGCCACAAGGGGGCGCCGGGCCTCACTGCCGCTCGCTACGGTTTTGTCAGGTGTCACGACTGCAGAATTACGCTATTGTGCGGCTCACGCCGCGCAACATTTACCGAACAAAACAGAAAACGAGTCCCACCATGAAAGCCATGATCTTCGCCGCAGGCCGCGGTGAACGGATGCGTCCGCTCACCGACACCTGCCCCAAACCGCTGCTGAAAGTGCGCGGCCGTCCGCTGATCGTCTGGCATGTGCTGAATCTGGTGCGCGCCGGCATCACGGACATCGTCATCAACCATGCGCACCTGGGCCATCTGATCGAGGCAACCCTGGGCGATGGCAGCGCGTACGGCGCGCGCATCGCGTATTCGCCGGAGAGCACGCCGCTGGAAACGGCGGGCGGCATCGCCCAGGCGCGCCACCTGCTGGGCGAGGAACCGTTCCTGGCCATCTCCGGCGACATTTATTGTCCGTACTTTGATTTCAAGCAAGTGCTCGACGTGCTGGCCGACAAGGATGTGCTGGGCACGCCGTATCCGCCCGACCAGCGCGACATCGCCTGGACCTACCTGGTGCCCAATCCCGACTTCCACCCGCACGGCGACTTCGGCCTGACCTTGTTCTCGATCAACAATACGGACGACACCAAATGGACCTTCGCCAACATCGGCGTGTACCGTCCTGAAATGTTCGACGGCATTACGCCAGGCAGCCACGCCAAACTGGGCGACCTGCTGCGCCAGTATGCGGACCAGGGCCGCGTGGGCGGCGAAATCTATCCGGGCGAGTGGACGAATGTGGGCACGCCGGCGCAGCTCGACGTGCTCAACGGCGTCGCCGGCACAGGCCCGAAGGCGCCTGCGGCATGATGGCCAATTACGCGGCACGGCGCGCGGCGCTGCTGGCGCAGATGCTGCCAGGCAGCGTGGCCTTCCTCGCCACGGCGCCCGAAGTGGCGCGCAACAGCGATTGCGACTATCCGTATCGCCACGACAGCTATTTCTACTACCTGAGCGGCTTTGCGGAGCCCGACAGCGCCATGGCCCTGGTGGCCGCCAGCGCCACGGCGCCCGCGCGCGCCATCCTGTTTTGCCGCGCCAAGAATACCGAGCGCGAAATCTGGGATGGCTTCCGTCACGGCCCCGAGGCGGCGCGCGCCACCTTCGGCTTCGACGGCGCCTTCCCCATCGAGGAACGCGACGTGGAAATGGCGCGCCTGCTGGCCGATGCGCCGGCCCTGTATTACGCGCTGGGCGGCAGCCTCGATGCCCAGGTCAAGGTCTGGCTGCACAGCGTGCGGCAAAAGGCCCGCAGCGGCATCACCGCCCCCGCCATGGCCATTGAGATCAACGGCATGCTCGACGCCATGCGCCTGCTGAAGGACAGCGAGGAACAGACGCTGATGCGCCGCGCGGCCGCCATTTCCAGCGCCGCCCACGTGCGCGCCATGCGCGCCACGCGGCCCGGCATGCCGGAATATGCGCTCGAAGCGGAGCTGCTGTACGAATTTCGCCGCAGCGGCGCGCAGTTTCCCGCCTACTCGTCCATCGTGGCCGGCGGCGCCAACGCCTGCATCCTGCACTACAACGCCAACGACGCGCAGCTGCAGGACGGCGATCTGGTGCTGATCGACGCCGGCTGCGAACTCGATGGCTACGCCTCCGACATCACCCGTACCTGGCCCGTCAACGGCCGCTTCAGCGGCCCGCAGCGGGCGCTGTATGAACTGGTGCTGGCGGCCCAGCAGGCGTCGCTGGACATGGTGCGCCCCGGCTTGCCGCACAGCGCCATCCACGAGACGGCCGTGCAGGTGCTGGCGCAAGGCATGCTGGATTTGAAATTGCTGGACCGGCAAAAAAACGGCAGCGTGCAGGACGTCATCGCCGACAAGAGCTATACCCCGTTCTACATGCACGGCACCAGCCACTGGCTGGGCATGGACGTGCACGACGTGGGCGCCTACCGCGACACGGGCGCGCCCGGCAAGCCATGGCGCGCGCTGGAGCCTGGCATGGTGCTGACGGTGGAACCGGGCATCTACGTGCGCCCCGGCGCCGGTGTGCCCGAGCAGTTCTGGCACACCGGCATCCGCATCGAGGACGATGTGCTGGTCACGCCGCAAGGCCATGAAGTGTTCAGCACGGCGCCCAGAAGCGTGGCTGAAATCGAACAACTGATGTCACAGGATTAACGCAGCAGCATGCATACACCGCCCCTCTTCGATCTCGCCATCTGCGGCGCCGGCCCCGTCGGCATGGCGCTGGCCGCCCTGCTGGTGCAACGGGGCGCACGCGCCGCCGGCATCGCCCTGCTCGACGCCAAGTCCATCGAGCAGGCCAGGCGCGATCCGCGCACCATCGCCCTGTCGCACGGCAGCCGCCAGATCCTCGAGGAAGCGGGCGCCTGGCCCGTCGCAGCGACGACGATCCACGAAATTCACGTCTCGCGCCGCGGCCATTTCGGGCGCAGCCTGATGGACCGCGCTGAACATGGCGTCGATGCCCTCGGCTATGTGGCGCGCTACGGCGCCGTGGTCAGCGCGCTGGCCGACGTGTGCGAGCGCCTCGGCGTGGCCAGCCTGCGCCCGGCGCTGGTGACGGCCAGCGCCGAAGACGCCGATGGCGTCACCGTGCAGATCGAACAGGACGGCGCCGCCGCCAGCCTGCGCGCCAGCCTGCTGGTGCAGGCCGAGGGCGGCCTGTTCGGCCAGCAGCAGGAACGCGCCGTCAGCCGCGACTATGGCCAAAGCGCCATCATTGCCCACGTGCGCACCAGTGCTCCCATCGCCCACCGCGCGTATGAACGCTTCACCGACGAAGGTCCGCTGGCCCTGCTGCCGCAGGACGACGGCTACGCGCTGGTCTGGTGCGTGCCGCCCACGCGCGCCGAACAATTGCTGGCCCTCGACGATGCGGCCTTTCTGGCGCGCCTGGGCGCGGCCTTCGGCAGCCGCCTGGGACGGTTCCTCCACACGACGCCGCGCCTGGCCTATCCGCTGGGCCTGAACGCGCAGGCGGGCGGCACGGCGCGCACGGTCGCCATCGGCAATGCGGCGCAAACCCTGCACCCGGTGGCGGGGCAAGGCCTCAACCTGGGCTTGCGCGACGCCGCCGTGCTGGCCCGCGTGCTGGCGCAGGACGGCAGCCCGGCAAGCCTGGAACGCTATGCCAGCCTGCGCCAGGCCGACCGCGGCCTGACGGTGCGCGTCACCGACACCATGGCGCGCATCTTCACGGGCACGGCGCCCACGCAAGGCGTGCTGGGCCTGTCGCTGGGCTTGCTCGACGTCTTCAGCCCGGCGCGCAAGAGCCTGGCTGAACTGATGATGTACGGCCGGCGCTAAGCCTTAGCAATAAAGAAAGAGCGCGGGCGAAAAAGAAACAGGCGGGCTATCCGGCATGGAATAAACGGCCCGCGGATGCGACAATGGGTATCACCTGGATTTTGGCGACAGTCCCATGACAGACGCATTGCCCGCAGCACCGCCTGCCGCACTTCCCGAAGTACTCTTTTCCCGCCTGCTGGAAGACGCCCTCGACGCCGTCATCATCATCGACGAACAGTGCCGCATCCGCTACATCAACGGCGCCATGCAGGCGCTGTCCGGTTATGCCAGTGGAGAACTGCTGGGCCAGACCCTGAACGGCCTGCTGCCCGACGCCGTCGCCACCCAGCACGACAACCACGTCATCAACTACATCCGCAGCTCGCGCCCGTCCAGCGTGCTGGGAAAGATCCGCGAATTCGCCATCCGCCACCGCGATGCGCAAATGATCCCCATCGAGATGAAGGCGCTCGACCTGGGCGTCGTCGATGGCATGCGCTATTTCGGCGCCTTCCTGCTCGACGTGCGCGAGCGGCGCGAACTGGCGGCCAAGAATGCCAGCCTGCTGGCGCAGCTGGAGCAGCAGGCGCTGCACGATGCGCTGACGTCGCTGCCGAACCGGCGCGCCTATGAAGCCCAGGCCGAGCAAGCGATGGCGCGCACGGCGCGCAGCGGCGCCGCGCTGACGGTGGGCGTGGCCGACCTCGATCATTTCAAGAAAATCAACGACCGCTATGGCCATGCCGTGGGCGACGCCGTGCTGCGCACGGTGGCGCAGGTGCTGCGCGACACGGGCCGCGTCACCGACGTGGCGGCGCGCATGGGCGGCGAGGAATTCGGCCTGCTGTTTCCCGACGCGACCTTGACGCAAGCTTGCCAGGTGGCCGAACGCATCCGCGCGGCCGTGGCGGCCGCCGTCACCGTGCTGCCCGACGGCGGCGCGCTGCACGTCACCATCAGCATCGGCCTGGCGCCGTTGACGCAGGGCGCCAGCATGGACGCGGCCATGTCGGAAGCGGACAAGGCGCTGTACGCGGCCAAGCACCAGGGCCGCAACAAGGTGGTGGCGGCAGAATGAAAACGGCCCGCGCAAGGCGGGCCGTTTTCAATGGCGCAAGGCATTGCCTTACTCGACTGCCTTCAGCATGTCCTCGATGACCTTCTTGGCGTCGCCAAACACCATCATCGTGTTCGGCTGGTAGAACAGTTCATTGTCCAGGCCCGCATAGCCGGAAGCCATCGAGCGCTTGTTGACGATGATGCTCTTGGCTTTGTACGCTTCCAGGATAGGCATGCCGGCGATCGGCGATGCCGGGTCCTTCGCCGCCGGGTTCACCACGTCGTTGGCGCCCAGCACCAGCACCACGTCGGTCTGGCCGAATTCGCCGTTGATGTCCTCCATCTCGAAGACCTGGTCGTACGGTACCTCGGCTTCGGCCAGCAGCACGTTCATGTGGCCCGGCATGCGCCCCGCCACCGGGTGGATCGCATACTTGACGGTGACGCCCTTGTGCGTGAGCTTTTCCACCAGTTCCTTCAGCGAGTGCTGCGCGCGCGCCACGGCCAGGCCGTAGCCGGGCACGATGATGACGGTTTCCGCATTGCTCATGATGAAGGCGGCATCGTCGGCCGAACCCGATTTCACGGGACGCTGTTCCTGCGCGCCGGCCACGCCGGCGGCCGGCGCGGCGCCGCCGAAGCCGCCGAGGATGACGTTGAAGAACGAGCGGTTCATGGCCTTGCACATGATGTACGACAGGATCGCGCCGGAAGACCCCACGAGCGAGCCGGCGATGATCAGCATCGAGTTATTCAGCGAAAAACCGATGCCGGCCGCGGCCCAGCCCGAGTAGCTGTTCAGCATCGAGACCACCACCGGCATGTCGGCGCCGCCGATGGGAATGATGATCAGCACGCCCAGGGCAAAGGCGATCAGGGCCATGATGACGAACGGCGTCCACGCCGGTTCCACGCCGTCGGCGAAGCAGAAGGCCAGGCCCAGGCCGACCATCACCAGCGCCAGCACCAGGTTGAGCATGTGCTGGCCCTTGAAGCTGACGGGCGCGCCCTGGAACAGGCGGAACTTGTATTTGCCCGACAGCTTGCCGAAGGCGATCACCGAACCGGAAAACGTGATGGCGCCGACAAAGGTGCCGATGAACAGCTCGAAGCGGTTACCGATGGGCAGCGCCTCGCCATGCTTGGCAATATTGAAGGCCCATGGCTCCGACACGGCCGCCACGGCGATGCAGACGGCCGCCAGGCCGATCAGCGAGTGCATGGCCGCCACCAGTTCCGGCATCTTCGTCATTTCCACGGTTTTCGCCAGGTAGGCGCCGATGACGCCGCCCGTGACGATGCCGATGATGACCAGGGTCAGGCCCATGCCGCCCGTTTGCTGTTCCTTCAGTTTCAGGATCAGCGCCACGGTGGTGACGGCGGCAATGGCCATGCCGCTCATGCCGAAGGCGTTGCCGCGGCGTGCCGTCGATGGCGACGACAGGCCCTTCAGGGCCTGGATGAAGCACACCGAGGCGATCAGGTACATCATCGTCACCAGGTTCATGGTGACGAAGCTCATGGCGTGACTCATTCTTTCGCTCCTTGCTTGGCCTTCGGTTCTTTTTTACGGAACATCTCGAGCATGCGCTGCGTGACGAGGAAGCCGCCAAACACGTTGACGGCGGCCAGCGCCACGGCCAGGGTGCCGGCGGCCTGCGCCAGCGGTCCATCCGTCAGGCCGGCGGCCAGCATGGCACCGACGATGATGATGGCGGAAATGGCGTTGGTGACGGCCATCAGCGGCGTGTGCAGCGCCGGCGTGACGGTCCAGACCACGTGGTAGCCGACATAAATGGCCAGCACGAAGATGATCAGGTTGGTGATGGTGTGACTGATTTCCATGATGTTGTTCTCTCCGGCGCCGTATTATTTACGTAAGATGTCGCTGCCCGCGCAAACCAGGCTGGCCTTGATGATTTCATCCTCGCGGTCGATCAGCAGCTGGTCGTCCTTGTCGATGATGAGCTTGAGGAAGTCCAGCACGTTGCGCGCATACAGGGCCGACGCGTCGGCCGCCACCAGGGTCGCCAGGTTCGGCTCGCCCACGATGTAGACGCCGTGCTTGAGCACCGTCTTGCCCAGCTCCGACAGCGGGCAGTTGCCGCCCTGCTCGACGGCCAGGTCGACGATGACGGAACCCGGCTTCATGGCCTTCACCGTCTCCTCGGAAATCAGCACGGGCGCGGCGCGGCCGGGAATCAGGGCCGTGGTGATGATGATGTCGGCCTGTTTTGCCCGTTCATGCACCAGCTCGGCCTGGCGCCGCATCCAGTCGGCCGGCATGGCGCGCGCGTAACCGCCCGACCCCTTGGCGATTTCCCGCTCTTCATCGGTGAGAAAAGGCACGTCGAGGAATTTGGCACCCAGCGACTCGACCTGCTCCTTGACGGGCGGGCGCACGTCGGACGCCTCGATGACGGCGCCCAGGCGCTTGGCCGTGGCGATCGCCTGCAAGCCCGCCACGCCCACGCCCATGATCAGCACGCGGGCCGCCTTCACGGTGCCGGCCGCCGTCATCAGCATCGGCATGAAGCGCTGATAGGTATTCGCCGCCACCAGCACCGCCTTGTAGCCGGCGATATTCGCCTGCGAGGACAGCACGTCCATCGACTGCGCGCGCGTGATGCGCGGCACGGCTTCCAGGGCGAAGGCGGACAGCCCGGCCGCGGCCATGGCGGCGATATTGTCGGCGTCAAAGGGATTCAACATGCCGATCAGCACGGTGCCGCTGGCCATCAGGGCCCGTTCATCGGCATCGGGGGCGCGCACCTTGAGCACGATGGCGCAGCCATACGCTTCCTGGGCGCTGCCGATCTGGGCGCCGGCGGCGGCATACGCGTCGTCGGGAATCGAGGCGTGCAAGCCCGCTCCCGCCTGCACGACGACCTGATGCTTGGCTGCCAGCTTCTTGACTGTCTCGGGCGTCGCTGCCACCCGGGTCTCACCGGGCCGTGATTCGGCCGGTATGCCTATCCTCATGAATGCCTCCGCAAATTAATAAACTGACTAGAATCTAACACGGAAACCTTCGCGTTAAACGTTTGTGAACCAGCAACTTTTAGGCGCTGGACACTAATTGCCCCGTAATCGCATCCACCGTTCCGCCATGCGGTACGGCACCCGTATTGTGGGAAAGGTGTGTCAATCTCACCACAGTCCAATCGGCGTGCGCGCTTGTTTTGACCACAGGGAAAGCCTATATTGACGGGCGCTTCCTGCCACCTTGCCGCCAAAGCCCCCATGCTAGTGCGCTCGCGGGGAAAGACGTAAGTACCTCCCACCGCTATTTGCTAAAACGTTGTCATTTATCAATATGTCCTCGCAACAAAAGGCCGGCTTCAAACCGCGCGCGCAGAACAAGATAAAATGTCGGCTCTTTCAAGGATGGAATCATGCCGAGAATCTGGAAACCCTCTGTCACCGTTGCCGCCATCGTCGAGCGCGACGGCCTGTTTTTACTGATTGAAGAAGAGACCAGCGAAGGCATCAAGCTGAATCAACCGGCCGGCCACCTCGACCCGTTCGAGTCGCTGGAGCAGGCCGTGATCCGCGAAACGCTGGAAGAAGCTGCCTATGATTTCATCCCCACGGCGCTGGTCGGCATGTACATGTCGCGCTACCAGTCGCAGCGCACGGGCGAGGACGTGACTTATTTGCGCTTCACCTTTTGCGGCACGGCCGGCGCCGAGCATGACCGCCCGCTCGATGAAGGCATCCTGCGCACGCTGTGGATGACGCGCGACGAACTGGCGGCCTGCCAGGAGCGCCACCGCAGCCCGCTGGTGCTGCAATGCGTCGATGAATACCTGGCCGGCCGGCGCGCCCCGCTGGCCCTGCTGCACACGCATGCGTCCGTTTTCAATAGCGCATAGCAATATTATCTAAAAGTAACTGGAAAGCAAGATGAGCAAGAAGAAAGTCGTTATCGGCATGTCGGGCGGGGTCGATTCCTCGGTCGCGGCATGGATGCTGAAGGAACAAGGCTATGAAGTCATCGGCCTGTTCATGAAAAACTGGGAAGACGACGACGATTCGGAATACTGCTCGACGCGCCAGGACTGGATCGACGCGGCCAGCGTGGCCGACGTCATCGGCGTCGATATCGAGGCCGTCAATTTCGCCTCCGAATACAAGGACCGCGTGTTCGCCGACTTCCTGCGCGAATACCAGGCCGGCCGCACGCCGAACCCGGACGTGCTGTGCAACGCTGAAATCAAGTTCAAGGCCTTCCTCGACCACGCCATGACCCTGGGCGCCGACCTGATCGCCACCGGCCATTACGCGCGCGTGCGCCAGGCGCCGACGGAGGCGGGCCGCTTCGAGCTGCTCAAAGCCGTCGATGCCAGCAAGGACCAGAGCTACTTCCTGCACCGCCTGAACCAGGCGCAATTGTCCAAGACCCTGTTCCCGCTCGGCGAAATCCCGAAGACGCAAGTGCGCCAGATCGCCGAAAAGCTGGCCCTGCCGAATGCGCAAAAGAAGGATTCGACGGGCATCTGCTTCATCGGCGAGCGCCCGTTCCGCGAATTTTTGAACCGCTACCTGTCGTACAAGCCGGGTCCGATGAAAACGCCGGACGGCAAGACCGTGGGCGAGCACGTGGGACTGAGTTTTTACACGCTGGGCCAGCGCAAGGGCATCGGCATCGGCGGCGTGAAGTCGTACCAGAATGCGGACGGCAGCAGCGACGCCTGGTATGTGGCGCGCAAGGATATCGCCAACAACACCCTGTGGGTGGTGCAGGGCCACGACCATCCGTGGCTGCTGTCGCCAGCCTTGACGGCCGACCAGGCCAGCTGGATCGCCGGCACGGCGCCGCAGGCGGGCGCCTTGAGCGCCAAGACGCGCTACCGCCAGGCCGACGTCGCCTGCCATCTGCTGCCGGACGGGAATGAACACTTCAGCCTGGCCTTCGATCAGGCGCAATGGGCCGTCACGCCGGGCCAGTCGGCCGTGCTGTACGACGGCGACGTGTGCCTCGGCGGCGGCATCATCGCCGGTTCGACGGGACTGGCGTAATTTCCTAGGCGTTGCCCTGCGCGGCGGCGGCCAGGGCCTGCTGCTTGCGCACCATGGCGATGACGGTATTGCGCACGGTCTTCAGCACCGTGTCGGCCATGAAGGGTTTCACGATGAAGCCCGACACGCCCATCGCGTGCGCCGCCTGGAGCGACGCGGCGTCGATGCCGCCCGAAATCATGAAAATGAGCGTCTTCGGATACTGCTCGCGGATGGTCTGCACCACGTTGCTGCCATCTTCCACCTGCTCGCGCGCGATGCACACGAAATGCGGCCGATGCTTGACCAGCAGCGCCAGTCCCAGCGCGCTGGTATGCGTCTGGCCGCAGACGTCGTAGCCGCCATCGATCAGGACCGTGTTCAGCAGGCCGCGCGCCACCGCGCTGCTATCGATCAGGACTGCCTTTAACATCATGATTTACTTCCTTGCTTGATTGATTCCGTGTTCTGGCCAACAGAGCGTCCAGGAAAACATCCAGGGCCAGGCGCGTTGCCGAAGGCAGTACAAATGTACGACGAGGCAAGGCAACGACGCCGTGGGCTTTTTGTTTGGCGCTCTACTTTTCCCACACGAGTTTGTTCCAGGTGACACCCAGCGTGACATCCGTCTTGAGTTCCACCAACTTTCTTGAAAGATACAGTATTTCCCGCTCTTTTCGCAGGCTTTCACCGAGCGCGCCGGGCAAAATGCCGGCGCCAGCCATCACGGCGTCGATATTGCCGTAGGCGCGCAACAGTTTCGCGCCCGTTTTCAGGCCGATCTTCGACACGCCCGGGATGCTGTCGGTGACGTCGCCCATCAGCGCCAGCAGGTCGGGCAGCAGTTCCGGCGGCACGCCGAACTTTTTCTCGACCCAGGCGTGGTCGTGCCAGATGCCCTTGAAATGGTCCCAGACCAGGGCGCCGTGCGCGATCAGGCCGTGCAGATCCTTGTCGGTGGTGGCGATGACGGCCGCACCGCGCCCCTCGTGCAGCCAGCGCATGACGGCCGTGCCGATCACGTCGTCGGCCTCGACGTCGGGAATGCTGACCACGTGCATGCCGAAGCTGGCCAGGGTGGCGTAAAAGCCGGGCAAGGCGTCGCGCAGCACCTGCGGCATGGGCTGGCGCCCCTCGCGGTAGCCCGCATACAGGGCGTGGCGCCAGGTGGGGCCACCAAAATCGAAGGCCGGCAGGATGTGCGTCGGCTCGTGGTCGTTGATGAGGGTGCGGAACGACGACAGCGCATGGCGCAGCGCGATCTCCGCCTTCAGGTCGGAATCGGGTTCAGGACTGGCTTCGTAGACGCGGCGTACGATATTCAAGCCGTCGATAGCGAGGAGTCTGGCCATGCGGTTATGATGACTTTTGAGGCTTGTTCAAGCCCGCATTCTACCGCATGGCCATGGTGCCGAGCAGTTTCAGCTACCGGCGCCGCCCGGGAAAAGCTGGTTGACCAACTCGCCAATTTTTTGATCCGCATCAATGAACTTCCCCGTGTTCAGACCCGCGCGCTTGGCGTCGTACACGGCTTCACCGACCACCTTGCCGTTGTTGTACACCTTGATATTGGCGTAGTGCATATACATCGCCAGATCCCAGCGCCAGTTCGCCGTGTAGGTGGACGTCAGCGGACATTCGATGATCGATGCCGTGACAGGCAATTGGCGTGCGACATAGCCCTTGCCTTCCAGCGCGCGCTTGTACGCGACCATGAAGCCGACGCGCACATCCGGGTTATTCAGGATACAAACTTCTTTGGTGGCAAAGTTCCCAACCGGTTTGACGGTCTGGTGAATCGCGCAGCCGGTAAAGAGAAACATCACGGCGGCAAAGAGCACTATTTTTTTGATCATGGAAAAGAGCGCGTCGCGGCGCTGGCATATGGTTGCATAAAGGAAAATATTTTATAGCAAAACCATGTAAAAAAGTAATATTACTTTCTTTATATGACCTATGCCGCGAGCAATCTGTTCACTTTGCAAAGTCGTAAGGCCCGCCTTTTTCCAGCGCGCGCTGGAAGGCGGGCCGCGCATGGATGCGCTGCAGGAAGGCCGTCAGCTTCGGCAGGCGCGCATCGAGGCCGCCGCGCGAGGCGGCCGCTTCCAGGGGAAAACTCATCTGGATGTCGGCGGCCGTGAATTCATTGCCGGCAAACCATTTGGTTTTCTCCAGCTCCGCTTCCATGTAGGCGAGCTGGCTGTTGATGTTCGGCATGATGAAACTGTCCCTGACCTTGCTGGCGATGCCGCGCGCGATCGGTTTCACGAAGAAGGGCATGGGCGACGATTCGACCTTGTCGAACACCAGCTTCATCAGCAGCGGCGGCATGGCCGAGCCTTCCGCGAAATGCAGCCAGTAGGTCCAGCGCAGCTTTTCCGGCGTGCCCGCCGCCGGCACCAGGCGGCCATTGCCGTAGCGCTCGAGCAGGTAGTCGATGATGGCGCCCGATTCGGCGATGGTGTTGGCGCCGTCCGTGATCACGGGCGACTTGCCCAGCGGATGCACAGCCTTCAGCGCGGCGGGCGCCAGCATGGTTTTCGGGTCGCGCTGGTAGCGCTTGACCTCGTAATCGAGCCCCAGTTCCTCGAGCAGCCAGAGCACGCGCTGCGAGCGCGAATTGTTCAGATGGTGGACGACGATCATGGTTTTCCCGGTAGGCGATGGTTGAGTTCCAGTATAGCCGGGACGGCCAGATTGCGGCGGCGCAAGCGTATCGACGAAAAAATTGCGAAAAACAGTAGTTTCAATTGATAACTTTTCAGTATTCCCTTATCTTGTTTTGTTTCCAATAAGTAAGGATTCTTCCCGTGCACGTCGATGTCAACAACACCAATCCCCAGCGCGAAGCGATCACCTTCAGCGCCACCGGCAGCGAATACTTCCGTATCTGGATCGTCAACCTGCTGCTGAGCATTGTCACCCTCGGCATTTACTCGGCCTGGGCCAAGGTGCGCCGCAACCGCTATTTCTATTCCAGCACCCACCTGGCCGGCAGCAGCTTCGAATACCATGGCAACGCCGTCGCCATCCTGAAGGGCCGCATCGCGGCCGTGGTGCTGATCGGCGGCTACAACATCGCCTTCCAGGTCTCGCCCGTCGTCGGCCTGATCATGCTCGTGCTGATGCTCGCCGTGCTGCCCTGGCTCGTATGGAAAAGCCTGCAATTCAAGCTGTACAACACCAGCTATCGCGGCATCCGCTTCGGCTTTGGCGGCAGCGCCAAGGAAGCCTATAAATACTTCCTGTGGCTGCCGATCCTGAACACCTTCACGGGCGGCCTGATGACGCCGTTCCTGCACCAGCGCCTGAAACGCTTCCAGCACACGCACAGCCGCTTCGGCACCAGCAACTTCAGCTTCGACGCCAGCGTCGGCAGCTTCTACAAGACCTATCTGCTGTTCTTCGCCCTGCTGCTGGCCGGCTTCCTGGTGCTGATCTTTGTCGTCTTCGCCAGCGTCTTCGCCACGTTCGCCACGCATGCCAACGACGCCACCAAGGCCGGCAGCATCTTCGGCGCCGTCGCCGCCCTGTATGCGTGGGCCTTCATCGTGCTGCCGCTGTTCCTCACCATGATCCAGAACCTGATCTGGAACCACACGCGCCTGCAGCAGCACCAGTTCCAGTCGCAGCTGACGTGGGGCCGCACCACCTTCATCATGCTGACCAACCTGATCGGCATCGTCGTCACCCTGGGCCTGTTTTCGCCGTTCGCCCACGTGCGCTGGCTGAAATACCGGCTGGAAGCGACCTCGATGCTCGTGCACGGCAGCCTGGACGAGTTTGTCGCCGCCACGGGCCAGCAAGTGTCGGCCACCGGCGAAGGCGTGGTCGACCTGCTGGACTTCGACCTGTCGCTGTAAGATGCACAACGACAGCCCGACCGCGCAGGCGCCGCTGGCCGCCCGCTATTTCGACGGCCACAGCTCGCGCCTGTACCACGTGACGCTGGCCGTGCACGATGGCATGGCCGTGCTGGCCGGCGACATCGAGCGCAGCTGCCCGCTGGGCGAGCTGCACGTGTCCGAGCGCAGCAGCCATGCCGCGCGCAAGGTCAGCTTCCCCGATGGCGCCTACCTGGAAATCGCCGACCTGGCTGCCTTCAACCGCCTGCTGCACGACACGGGCCACCGCGACGGCTGGGTGGTGCGCCTGCAGCAAAGCTGGCGCGGCGCCCTGCTGGCCACGGTGGCCACCGTGCTGGCCCTGTGGCTCAGCTATCAGTACCTGCTGCCGGTGGCGGCGCAAGGCATCGCCTACGCGATTCCCCAGTCCGTCGAGCGCCAGCTGGGGCAGGGCGTGCTCGATTTCCTCGACAAGCACGTGTTTGAGGCGAGCAAGCTCGATGGCGCGCGCCAGCAAGCCTTGCGCGCCCAGTTCGCGCGCCTGGCCACGCCCGGCGACAGCACGCCCGAGCACCGCATCGTCTTTCGCAAGAGCAAGATCGGCCCGAACGCCTTCGCCCTGCCTTCGGGCGACATCGTGCTCACCGATGAAATGGTGGCACTGATGCCGGACGACCTGGCCATCATGGGCGTGCTTGCGCATGAACTGGGGCACCTGCAGCAGCGCCACCTGACGCGGCGCCTGATCCAGACCTCGGCCGTGGGCGCCGGCGCGGCGCTGCTGTTCGGCGACGTGTCGACGGTGGTGGCCACGCTGCCGCCGCTGCTGCTGGACTTGAAGTACTCGCGCGACGTCGAGCGCGAGGCGGACGACTATGCGATCGCCATGCTGCGCCAGAACGGCATTGCGCTGGAGCACCTGGCACAGGTGTTTGTCGCCCTCGACAAGCTCGGCGACGCCACGCCGTATCTGTCGAGCCATCCCGCCAGCGCCGAACGGGTGGCCCGCATCCGCGCGGCACAACGGTGAACACCTGACCAAACCTGCTGCGCGTCGCGCTTTGCGGCCGGCGATGCTCACCGTACCAAAGTACGGTTGCGCTTCTCGGCCGCAAATCGCTGCCGCCCGCTACGGTTTTGTCAGGTGTCGCGCGTATGGATAGCGCCGCTCTGACAGTACACTTTCCCAGTCAGCAAGATCTACCAATCACCGGTACACTCAGCAGTATCAGTCTGACTTCACCGGAGTGCCCATGCACCTAGTACCATTTCGCTACCTGACCTTCATTGCGACGGCCGCCATCTTTGTCCTGTCCCTGTTTTACTACGACCATTACTGGCTGCCCGTGCTGGCCGGTGCGCTGACCCTGCTGGGCATCAGCGACCTGCTGCAAACCAAGCGCGCGCTGCGCCGCAACTACCCCATCCTCGCGCATTTCCGCTTTTTCTTCGAGAGCATCCGCCCCGAAATCCGTCAGTACTTCCTGGAAAGCGACACGGAAGCGACGCCGTTCTCGCGCAGCCAGCGCAGCATCGTCTACCAGCGCGCCAAGGAGCAGACGGACAAGCGCCCGTTCGGCACCCAGCTCGACATGTACCAGGCCGGCTACGAATGGATCAACCATTCCATCGCCCCCGCCAAGGTGACGGGACACGACTTCCGCATCGACATCGGCAACCACCCGGACTGCCCGCGCGAGAAACCGTATTCGGCCAGCGTCTTCAATATTTCGGCGATGAGCTTTGGCGCCCTGTCGGCCAACGCCATCCTGGCCCTGAACGGCGGCGCGCGCAGCGGCGGCTTCATGCACGACACGGGCGAAGGCAGCATCAGTCCCTACCACCGCGAAAACGGCGGCGACCTGGTCTGGGAAATCGGTTCCGGCTACTTCGGCTGCCGCAACCCGGACGGCACCTTCTCCGAAGAGCGCTTCGTCGCCAACGCCAGCTCGGAGCAGGTGAAAATGATCGAGCTGAAAATGTCGCAGGGCGCCAAGCCGGGCCACGGCGGCGTGCTGCCCGGTCCCAAGGTGACCATCGAGATCGCCACCACGCGCGGCGTGATGGTGGGCGAGGATTGCATCTCGCCGGCCGCGCACAGCGCCTTTTCCACGCCACTGGAAATGCTGCACTTCATCGACCGCCTGCGCACCCTGTCGGGCGGCAAGCCGACGGGATTCAAGCTGGCCATCGGCCACCCATGGGAGTTTTTCGCCATCGTCAAAGCCATGCTGGAAACGGGCATCACGCCCGACTTCATCGTCGTCGACGGCAGCGAAGGGGGCACGGGCGCCGCGCCAGTGGAATTCACCGACCACGTGGGCACGCCGCTGCAGGAAGCGCTGGTGCTCGTGCATAACACCCTGGTGGGCGCCAACCTGCGCGCGAAGATCAAGATCGGCTGCTCGGGCAAGATCATCACGGCCTTCGACATCGCTCGCCTGCTGGCGCTGGGCGCCGACTGGTGCAATTCGGCGCGCGGCTTCATGTTCGCGCTGGGCTGCATCCAGTCGCAAAGCTGCCACACGGACCGCTGCCCGACGGGCGTGGCCACGCAGGACCCGCAGCGCCAGCGCGCGCTGGTGGTGTCCGACAAGATTTCCCGCGTGGCGCACTTCCACCAGAACACCATGAAGGCGCTGGCCGAACTGATCGCCGCCGCCGGCCTGGCGCACCCGCAGGACCTGCGCCCGCACCACCTGGTGCGGCGCATCTCGCCCAACCAGGTGAAACTGGCCTCGGCCCTGCTGCCCTTCCTGGAAGCGGGGCAATTGCTCGACCCGAGCCAGCTGCCGCAACTGCCGCCCGTGTTCGGCCTGTACTGGCCGAAGGCGCAGGCCGCATCGTTCCAGCGCCTGGACTAAGCCCTGCATGGCGCAAGTGGACCAATACCAATTAATAACCACTTGCGCAAATATCCAAATCCAATACAATACCAAAACAAGTACAAAACGCAGGCAGCTTTTCCGGTGATCGCCAAGGCGCGCCACCACGGTGCCACAATACGTATGCCATCATCACAATGAAGACCGGAGGAGTTGCAGCATGGAGCAGGGTTTGCGCGAGAAAGTAGGACAGTTGTTCATGGTGGGCTTCGACGCCCTGCAGGCGGACGAGCATATCAAGACCTTGATACGCGACAAGAAGGTGGGCGGCGTGATCCTGTTCCGCCGCAATGTGCACACGCCCGCGCAAGTGTCGGCCCTGTGCCGCGAACTGCAGGAAATCAACGCGGAAGTGTCCGACACGCCGCTGCTCATCTCCATCGACCAGGAAGGCGGCATGGTGATGCGCATCGAACAGGGCGTCACGCCCGTTCCCGCCGCGATGGCCTTCCAGGCCGCCGGCTCGCCTGAAGACTGCGAGCGCATGAACCAGATCAGCGGCGACGAGATGCGCCAGGTGGGCATCAACATGCTGCTGGCCCCCGTGCTGGATGTGAACAACAACCGCAACAATCCCGTCATCGGCGTGCGCGCGTATGGCGAGGATGCCGCCACCGTCATCGAATACGGCATGGCCGCCATGCGCGGCCAGCGCGCCAGCGGCGTGGCCGTCACGGCCAAGCATTTCCCCGGCCACGGCGACACGGCCATCGACACGCACTACGCCATGGCCCTGGTACCGCACGACAAGGAACGCCTGCGCGCCGTGGAACTGGCGCCGTTCCGCGCGGCGATTGCCGGCGGCGTCGACGCCATCATGACGGCGCACGTGGTCTTCCCCGCGTTCGAAGCCGACACCAGCGTGCCCGCCACCCTGTCGAAAGGCGTGCTCACGGACCTGCTGCGCGGCGAGTTGCAATACAAGGGCGTCGTCATCACCGATTGCCTGGAAATGGCGGCCATCGCCGACGGCATCGGCATCGCCCAGGGCGCCATCGCCACCTTGCAGGCGGGCGCCGACATCGTCCTCATCTCGCACCGCGAAGCGCAGCAGACGGCGGCCATCGACGCCGTCATCGCCGCCGTGGAGCGCGGTGACATTGCGCTCTCCCGCATCGACGCGGCTTGTGCCCGCGTGGCCGAACTCAAGCGCAACCGCGCCGTGCGCGACTGGCGCGCGCGCCCTGTCGCCCCGCCGGCGCTGATGCAGCCGGCCGCCATGGCCCTGTCGCAGCTGCTGCAAAAGGCGGCCTTGCGCGTGCAGGGCGATTACCGCGCGCTCGACGCAGGCCTGCCCGTGACCCTGCTGACGGTGGAAGTGCGCTCGCGCAGCGAAATCGACGAAGTGGCGCTGGGCCGCAACAAGGAAGCGCGCAGCTCGATGCTGCCGGCGCTGCTCGAGGCGGGGCTGGACGTGCGCGAGTACGCCTTGTCGGCCGAAGCGCTGGACGAGGAAGTGGACGCCGCCATCGCGTTTGCCCAAGGCGCACAGCAAATCGTGCTGCAGACGTATAACGCCATGTTCGTCGACGGCCAGCGCCGCCTCGTCGACGCCCTGCCGCACGATAAACTGTGGCTGGTGGCGGGCCGCCTGCCGTATGACCTCGACCTGGCGCCCGCCGCGCAAGGCCGTCTGGCCGCCTTCGGCTGCCGCCCGGCCGCGCTGGTGCCCGTGGTGGAAAAACTGGCGGGCAAGGCGTAAATCCACGCCGCCCTTCCTGCACATGCCGGGCCTTGCCCGGCATTTTTCATGCAGCGCCGGGATCGAAACGCACGCCCGTCATCTGTTCGCTCAGCGCCCATAGCTGGCGCGCCTGCGCAGGGTCGGCCGCCCAGCGCCGCACGCCCGCCCCCGTGCTGTCGTCCGCCACCAGGGCGGCAATATCGCAATCCTCGCAATACACGCCGCCAAGACCGTCCAGCTGCGTGCTGGTGGCACACCAGACGGCCGTGGCGGCGCCCTGCGCCACGTTCTTGAAACCCGATTGCGGCGGCGGATTCACCTGGTCCGCATCGTCAAGCGCGCCCACCCTGCGCAAATCATCCTGGTCCAGGTGGCGCACCAGCGGCGTCAGGATGGCGCCCGGGTGCAGCGAAAAGGCGCGCACCTCGTGCGCCGCACCGCGCCGGTCCAGCTCCACGGCAAACAGGGCGTTGGCGCTTTTCGACTGCGCATACGCGCGCCATTTGTCGTACGGCTGGCGCAGGAAATGCGGGTCGTCCAGGTCGACGCCCGCCTGCTGGTGGCCCAGCGACGACACGCACACCACGCGCGCGCCCTGCGCCTGCCGCAAGGCCGGCCACAGGCGCGCCGTCAACTGGAAATGCCCCAGGTGATTCGTCGCGAACTGCGCCTCATAGCCGCGCGCATCGCGTAGCAAGGGCGAGGCCATGAGCCCGGCGCCGTTGACCAGCACGTGCAGGGCGCGGCCGGAGGCGAGGAAGGCGGCGGCAAAAGAGTCGATGGCTTGCGGATCGAGCAGGTCGAGCGCGGCGACTTCCACGCCGGCCAGACCGGCCAATGCAGCTTGCGCCTGGCGCGGGTCGCGCGCCGGCACCACCACGCGGGCGCCCGCGCCGGCCAGCACGCGCACCGTTTCCAGGCCTAGCCCTGAAGCACCGCCCGTGACGATGGCCTGCATGCCGGACAGGGTGCGCCCGGCCAGCGCCTCGGTGGCGGTGGTGGCCGCGCCGAAGCCGGTGTGAAGGGGAGTCTGCCTGTGATCGCCGTATGTCATGTCTGCCTCTGCATGTGGGGGCCAGCGCGGGATGGCTGGCGACATGCATATTTTGCGCGGGCCGTTCTGGACTGTGAATGGCGTAAAATCCTTGATACTGTCGCCATCGTCCAGAACTGGAACCCGCCATGGATCTGCTTTCCGATGTACTGTCGCTGTTTGACACGCGCAGCTCCTATTTTGCCGGCCTGAAGGCGGGCGGCGCATGGGCCATCGACTTTCCGCCGCCGGACGGCATCAAGTTCAACGCCGTGATCGAAGGTACTTGCTGGCTGATGGTCGCGGGCATCGACGCTCCCGTGCAGCTGCGCACGGGCGACTGCTTCCTGCTGGCGCCCGGACGCGCGTTCACGCTGGCCAGCACGCCCGGCTTGCCGGCCACGCCGGCGCTGGAAGTGTACCGGCACGCGCAGCAGGGCGTGGCCCGCCACGGCGGGCCGGAACACGATTTCTTCCTCATCGGTGGACGTTTCAGCTTTGGCGACGAGGCGGCCATCCTGCTCGACTGCCTGCCGCCCCTGTTGCACGTGCGCGGCGATACGGACCAGGCCAGCGTGCTGCACTGGGCCTTGCAGCGCCTGGCGCAGGAACTGCAGGCGACGGCGCCCGGTGCGACGCTGATGACGCACCACCTGGGCCACATGATGCTGCTGCAGATGCTGCGCCAGTATCTTCAAGCGCAGGCGTCGCATCCCGTGGGCTGGCTGTTTGCGCTGGCCGATCCCCGACTGCGCGCCGCCATCGAGGCCAGGCATGCGCAGCCGGCGCAGCGCTGGACCTTGCTGCAGCTGGCCGCCGTCGCGGGACAGTCGCGCTCCGCCTTTGCCCTGCACTTCAGGAACCGGGTGGGCGTGACCCCGCTCGATTACCTGCTGCGCTGGCGCATGCGCCTGGCCACGCGGCGCCTGAAGGACAATGCCGCGACAGTGACGTCGATCGCGCAGGCGCTGGGCTACGATTCGGACAGCGCCTTCAGCCATGCATTCAAGCGCGTCATGGCGTGCTCGCCGCGCCAGTACCGGCTGCGCCACGCGGACGCGCAGGCGTAAAAAAACCCGCGCTGGCGGGTTGTGGCAATACAGGGTCAGCGCGCCGGCACGGGCGGCAAGGCCGCCACCGCCAGCAAGGCAAACGGTCCGAGGCACAGGCCAATGCCGAACCACAGGCCGCCGTGGCGGCCGCGCCGGCTGGCCAGCAGCCAGGTGGCGACCGCAAACAAAAACATGAAGATCAACAGTATCGCCATTGCCACTCCTTGCCATGCGGAAAGCCCAGTGTAGCCCACGGGCGCGCCCGTGGCCAGACCTACATCAATCCTGGCGCTGCACCTGCATCAGGATCACGCGCTTGCTGCTGCCGTCGGACGGCGGCGTGGCGGACGGCGGTGGCGGGCTGTCGCAGGAGCCGCAGGAACCGCAGCCGCTGCCGCAACCCGGCGCCACCTTGAACAGGGTCGACATCTTCGCCTCATCGAGGCCGCAGCGCACCAGGCCACGCACGATGGCACGGCGCACGCCGGCCGGCAGGTACTTGGTCGAAAAATGCAGCAGCGCGGCGGCGACGATCAGGGCGACAATCAGGGTTTGCCACATGGCTTTCTCCTAGGCGCCCAGCAACAGGGCGAGACGGTAAGTGATGAACGAGGCGGCATACGCCAGCGCGAACATGTAGCCGGCCATCAGCAGCGGATAGCGCCAGCCGCCCGTCTCGCGTTTCACCACGGAGAGGGTCGACAGGCACTGCGGCGCGAAGACATACCAGGCCAGCAGCGACAGCGCGGTGGCCATCGACCACGAGTGGGCGATCAGCGGCTCCAGCGTGGAGGCGAGCGCATCGCCCGTTTGCGACAGCGCGTACACGGTGCCCAGGGCGCCGACAGCCACTTCGCGCGCGGCCATGCCCGGCACCAGCGCGATGCAGATCTGCCAGTTGAAGCCGATCGGCGCGAAGATCACTTCCAGGCCGCGGCCCAGGATACCGGCCAGGCTGTAGTAGATCGGCGGGTGGATCGCGTTCTCCGGCGCGCCGGGGAAGGTGCTGAGGAACCACAGGATGATCATCAGGCTCAGGATGATGGTACCGACGCGCGTCAGGAAGATCTTCGCGCGCTCCCACAGGCTGACGGCCAGGTTGCGCAAATGCGGCCAGTGATAGGCCGGCAATTCCAGCAGCAGCGGCTGGTTGCCGCGCACACCCATGCCGCGCTTCATGACCCAGGCCACGGCCATGGCCGAAATGATGCCGGCGAAATACAGGGCGAACAGCACCAGGCCTTGCAGGCTCAGGTAGCCCCACACCTGGCGTTCGGGGATGAAGGCGGCGATGATCAGCGCATACACGGGCAGGCGCGCCGAGCACGTCATCAGCGGCGCGATCATGATGGTCACCAGGCGGTCGCGCGGGTTCTGGATGGTGCGCGCCGCCATCACGCCGGGGATGGCGCAGGCAAAGCTCGACAGCAACGGGATGAAGGCGCGGCCCGACAGGCCCACGCCGCCCATCATGCGGTCCAGCAGGAAGGCGGCGCGCGGCAGGTAGCCGCAGTCTTCCAGGCTGAGGATGAAGAAGAACAGGATCAGGATCTGCGGCAGGAACACCAGCACGCTGCCGACACCGCCGATGATGCCTTCCACCAGCAGGCTTTTCAGGTGGCCGTCGGGCATGTTCGCCGTCAGCAAGGCGCCCAGGTGGCCCACACCATCCGTGATCATCTCCATCGGCGTCGCGGCCCAGGCAAACACGGCCTGGAAGATCAGGAACATCAGCACGGCCAGGATGATGGGGCCGAAGACGGGGTGCAGCACCACGTCGTCGATTTTTTCCGTCAGGTTGCCCTTGTCGCTCGCGTCATTGCTGACGGTGGCCAGGATGCGGCGCACTTCGCGCTGCGTTTCTTCCACGCTGACGGCGTCGATGGCGGCCAGCGGCTTGGCTTCCACGACGGGCAGCGGCAGCATGGCGTCGATGGCATTGAGCAGGGCTTTTTCGCCATCGTGCTGCACGGCGACCGTCTCGACCACGGGCATGCCCAGTTCGGCCGACAGCCTGGCCGTGTCGATCAGCATGCCGCGCTTGCGCGCCACGTCCGTCATGTTCAGCGCCAGCAGCATGGGCAGGCCCAGGCGCTTGACTTCCAGCACCAGGCGCAGGTTCAGGCGCAGATTGGTGGCGTCGACGACGCAGATGATGGCGTCCGGACGCGGATCGCCTTGGCGCAAGCCGCCCACGACGTCGCGCGTGATCGCTTCATCGGGCGTGGTGGCCGACAGGCTGTAGGCGCCCGGCAGATCGAGCAGGCGCACGGGTTTGCCGGCGGGCGACGTGAAATGGCCTTCCTTGCGCTCGATGGTCACGCCGGCGTAGTTCGCCACTTTCTGGCGCGCGCCCGTCAGGCGGTTGAACAGGGCGGTCTTGCCGCAGTTCGGATTGCCCAGCAAGGCGATTTGTGGCTGATGCGGCGGCTTGTGCAGGCCCGCATCGGCGATAGTTTCTACAGCACCCATAATTATTCCGGTTGAATCAGCGGTTGAATCGTAATCAGCGCCGCCTCGAAGCGGCGCAGGGCGAACGTGGCATTGCCGACCTTGATGGCGAGCGGGTCGCCACCGGGAATGCCGCGCTTGAGCATGCGGATACGTTCGCCGGGAACGAATCCCAGCTCCATCAAGCGACGGGCAAGGTCGACGCCGTCCTCCGTCTGTCCTGCCGCGTGGGGCGTGATCTTCAACACGGTGCCGCTCTGGCCGACGGCCAGCGCGTCGAGCGTCATCAAGGGTGGAACTAGAGTCATGAGCAAATTCCGTTCAGATTAAGAACACCTGATACCAGCTGCCGCGCGTAGCGCCCTGCACTGGCTCAGGTTTGTAAGGCAAGGCGCAAGCTGTTGCGCATTACCGACAAGCGGCCTTTCCGTATGTTCAGACGGCGACCGTCCGAGACAATACCAGCATTATAAACATGAATGCGAATTGTTTTTATTTAGCCCGGAGAGCCGCCCCTGCCAAGGGCTGCGTCATTCGCGCAGACAGCCAATCAAGGCGCCGCGCCAAGTCGCCAAACGCCGCACGCTTGATCAAAATCGCTTGCATTGTCCTGCGCTTTGCGCGACAATGAAACGTAATGATAATGATTCTCATTAAAACACTAGCAATAATGCTTCACAGCACTAGTGTCTGTTCATCATCCAGCCAGAAGGTGTATCAATGATTGTATGTGTCTGCAACAACATATCTGATCGTGAAATCCGTCAAGCCGTCGATCTTGGCCTGTCCAGCATGGCCGAACTGCGCCGCGACCTCGGCGTGGCCACGTGCTGCGGCAAATGCCATACCTGTGCCCGCGAAGTGCTGAACGATCACCTGAGCGCCACCGTAGTGCTGCAAGAAACCGTATTGATGCGAGCTGTACTGACAAACTAAGAAAGTGATGAATGCCATGACGATGATGCCCCCGCCCATAACGGTGCAGGCCGTGGAACAATTTGCCGATTTCGACAAGAAACGCAGCAAATTCGCGCCGCTGATGGCCATCGTCGTCCTGCATGTCGCCGGTTTCTACGCGATCCAGAGCGGCCTGCTTAGCCGCGTCGTCACGGCAGCCATGCCAACCATCACCACCATCAGCATCATCGCCCCGCCGGCGCCGCCGAAGCCGCCGGCACCCTCCGTACCGAAGACCGTGGAACTGAGCGCCCCCGTGCCACGCGCCATCATCCCGCCGCTGCCGCTGGTCGCCGTGGCGCCCACCGAACCGACGATCACGCCACCGCAGCCAACGCGCGCCGAAGCGGCGCCCGTGGCCACCGCCGCGCCGACGGCGCCATCGACACCGGCGCCTTCGCCACCTGCCCCTTCCGCGCCGCGTACCGTCAGCAGCGTGGAATACATCAAGGCGCCGCAACTGATCTACCCGAACCTGTCGCGCCGCCTGGGCGAAAGCGGCACCGTCGTGCTGCGCATCCTGATCAATGAAAAGGGCTTGCCCGAGCAAATCCTGATCCACAAATCGACCGGCTACAGCAACCTCGATGAAGCGGGCCGCCAGGCCGCGCAGCGCGCGCTGTTCAAGCCGATGATCGAAAACGGCAAAGCCGTACCCGTGTACGTCCTCGTACCGCTGACCTTCCAGCTGAGCTAGCCCACGGCGGCCCCGCGCCGCTGCCAGCCCGCAAGCATCGCACCGAGTGCCTGCTTGCTTTTTTGCGCCCTGCTTTTTATACCGTTTTTAGTCAAGCGATTTGCTTGTTTCAGTCTGCCAGCCTACATCCCCGGGCCAGGCAGACTTTTTTTTGCCCATGCAAGGACGGCGCGCCCAGGCAACGCCGCCATGCGCGCTCGCGCTACATTTCCGCCCACATCCGCAGCAGGTTGTGATAGTGGCCCGTCAGCCCCACCGTCGCCGGCGAATCGCCGTGTTCTCCCCGCACGCTCTGGATATTCTGGTCGAGCTCGAACAGCATGCTGCGCTTCCAGTCCTCGCGCACCATGCTTTGCGTCCACAGGAACGAACAGATGCGCTCGCCGCTGGTGACGGGCAGCACTTGATGCACGCTGCTCGACGGATACACGATCACGTCGCCGGCCGGCAGTTTCACTTCATGCGTGCCATAGGCATCGACCACCACCAGCTCGCCGCCTTCGTATTCGTCCGGCTCGCTCAGGAACACGGTCGACGAGACGTCGGCGCGCATCGACTGCATGCCGTTTTTCGGCGTGCGGATGGCGCCGTCGATATGCAGGCCATAGTGTTCGCCGCCCGCATAGCTGTTGAAAAACGGCGGCAGGATGCGCAGCGGCAGCACGGCCGCAAAGAACAGCGGGTTGGCCATCAGGGCGCGGCTGACGATCTCGCCCAGTTCCAGCGCCAGCGGCGAGCCTTCGGCCAGCTGGCGGTTGCGCTTGACTTGCGCCCCTTGCGCGCCGACGCTGGCGCGCCCGTCGACCCAGTCCGTCTGCGCCAGGCGCTGGCGAAACTGCGTCACCTGTTCCGGCGTCAGCACGCCGGGTATATGCAACATCATCGTGCTATCCCTTTCGAAAAAATCGCTGCCTGATTATCGCACCGCCAGCGCGGCCCCAGAACAGCGAAAGGCAAGAAGCGCGCAAACATTTTCCCATCTTGTCACGTGGGCGCAGCGGATCGCCGAACATGCAAAAAAGACAGCATGAACGCGAATGAGAATGGCCTTCATTTGCCTTAACAAATAAAAAACGGAAAAGTGTGGCAATCCACTTGAGAATGGGTTTTATTCGCACGATATTTACGTTAAAAAGACGGAAAAACGCCGTTTTGCAGCAGAAATCGCTGACATTTTGCGCTATCATGCGGGCATAGCGAGACCGGCAACATGCGCGCCACCAGGCAGCCCTGCGCCACCCGGCAGTGGCCGCCAGCAGCCTCCGGTTTCATCATCGAACGCAACACAGAACAAAGGAAATCCCATGAAGGGCGATAAAGAAGTCATCCGCTTGCTCAACGCACAGCTCACCAACGAACTGTCCGCCATCAACCAGTACTTCCTGCATGCGCGCATGTACAAGCACTGGGGCCTGGAAAAGCTGGGCAAGAAGGAATACGAAGAATCGATCGGCGAAATGAAACACGCCGACAAGCTGATCGACCGCATCCTGATGCTCGACGGCCTGCCTAACCTGCAAGCGCTGCACAAGCTGCTGATCGGCGAGAACACGCCGGAAATGCTGGAATGCGACTTGAAACTGGAGCGCGCCGCGCACGCCACCGTCAAGGAAGGCATCGCCACCTGCGAAAAAGCCGGCGACTACGTCTCGCGCGACCTGTTCCTGATGATCCTGGAAGACACGGAAGAGCATATCGACTGGCTGGAAACGCAGATCGACCTGATCGCCAAGGTCGGCATCCAGAACTACCTGCAGAGCCAGATGGCCACCGAAGAGTGATAACACCTGGCAAAACCTACTGCGCGTCGGCATAGGCGGCCTGCGATGCTCACCGTACGAAAGTACGGTTGCGTTTCTCGGCCACCTCTTCCTTCCGCTCGCTACGGTTTTGCCAGGCGTCGCAATCTCTGTGGTGAAATAAAAAAACCGGCAATTGCCGGTTTTTTTACGTCCGAGCCTTTACTGCGGCACGGTGTCCTTGAACGATTGCCGCTCGGACAATTTGTCGAACAGGCGCGCCAGCGCGGGGTGATCCGTGCGCCAGTCGATTTCCGGGAAACGGAAGCTGAGCCAGCCCAGCGCGCAGCCCACGGCCACGTCGGCCAGCGTGTAGTTGCGGCCGGCGCAATAGGCGCTCTCGCCCAGGCGCGCCTCCAGCGCCGCCAGGCCCAGGGTGATCTTGGCAAGCTGGCGTTCGATCCAGGCCGCGCTTTGCTGTTCGGGCGGGCGCTGCGTGCGCTCCAGGCGCACCAGCACGCCCGCGTCGAGGATGCCGTCAGCCAGCGCTTCCCAATTCTTGATGTCGGCCCGCTCGCGGCCATTGCCGCCGGCAGGCAGCAGCTTGCACACGGGCGTGAGCGTATCGAGGTATTCGACGATGACGCGCGAATCGATCAGCGCGCTGCCGTCTTCCATCACCAGGCAAGGCACCTTGCCCAGCGGATTGGCCTGGGCGATGCGCGTTTCCGGCACCCAGACGTTCTCCAGCTCGAAGACATAGTCGAGCTTTTTTTCCGCCAGCACGATACGGGCTTTGCGGACATACGGGCTGGCGAGGGAACCGATGAGTTTCATAGACACTTTATGGTAAAGGAGCAGCAGCCAGTATAGCATCGGCGGCAGCGGCATTTGGCAGCGCGCGCCCCGCGCGCTCCACGGTGTGGCAGGCACGCCGCATCGGCGCCCGATTCTGCGGAAATGGGGGCCGCCAGCGGCCGACGGACGGCTGGCAACGCGCCAGCGGTGGTAAAATCGCCCTTTACTGTGGCGCCGTCAGTGTTGCTGTATTGAAATAGCCCTGCCCTCCCCGCGCGCCACACGCCAACCGTTTCTTTTAACTTGCGTCCGCTCTCATGACTTCTACTACTCCGTATTCCACGCTGTCGGCCCTGTCTCCGCTCGACGGCCGCTACGCCAGCAAGACCGATCTGCTGCGCCCGATCCTGTCCGAAGCCGGTTTCATGCACCACCGCGTGAAAGTGGAAATCTCCTGGCTGCAAGCACTGTCGCAAGCCGGTTTCGCCGAGATCCAACCGTTCTCGCCAGCGGCCAACGCCCTGCTCGAGAAGATGGCCACCGAGTTCTCGGAAGCCGACGCAGCCCGCATCAAGGCCATCGAAGCGGTCACCAACCATGACGTCAAGGCCGTCGAATACTGGCTGAAGGAACAGGTCGCGGACGTGCCGGAACTGGTGGCGGCGTCGGAATTCATCCATTTCGCCTGCACCTCGGAAGACATCAACAACACCTCGCACGGCATGATGCTGAAAGCGGCCCGCGACGGCGTGATGCTGCCGGCACTGAACGGCCTGGTAGCCAAGCTGACGCAGATCGCGCACGACAATGCCGACGTGCCGATGCTGTCGCGCACGCACGGCCAGACGGCCAGCCCGACCACCCTGGGCAAGGAATTCGCCAACGTCGTGGCCCGTCTGCAGCGCGCCGTCAAGCGCATCGCGCAAGTGGAAATCCTCGGCAAGATGAATGGCGCCGTCGGCAACTACAACGCCCACCTGTCGGCCTATCCGAATTTCGACTGGCCGGCGTTCTCGCAAGCCGTCATCGAACAGCGCCTGGGCCTGGTATTCAACCCGTACACCATCCAGATCGAGCCGCACGACTACATGGCCGAACTGTTCGACGCCTTCGCGCGCGCCAACACCATCCTGCTCGACTTGAACCGCGACATCTGGACGTACGTCTCGCTGGGCTACTTCAAGCAGAAACTGAAAGCGGGCGAAATCGGCTCGTCGACCATGCCGCACAAGGTCAACCCGATCGACTTCGAAAACTCGGAAGGCAACCTGGGCCTGGCCAACGCCGTCCTGAAGCACCTGTCGGAAAAATTGCCCGTCTCGCGCATGCAGCGCGACCTGACCGATTCGACCGTGCTGCGCAACATCGGCGTGGGCCTCGGTTACACCTTGCTCGCGTATGACAGCTGCCTGCGCGGCCTGAACAAGCTGGAAGTGAACCATGCGCGCCTGGCACAAGACCTGGACGCGACGTGGGAAGTGCTGGCCGAGCCCGTACAAACCGTGATGCGCCGCTACGGCATCGAAAATCCGTACGAGCAATTGAAAGAATTGACGCGCGGCAAAGGCATCTCGAAAGAAGCGCTGCAAACCTTCGTCAACGGCCTGGCCATCCCGCAAGATGCCAAGGACGTGCTGCTGACCATGACGCCGGCGAACTACATCGGTATCGCCGCGCAGCTGGCCAAGGCCATCTAAGCAGTTTCCACATCGGGATCAGGCAGATCCCCTCCCGCGGGGCGGCCAGCACACAAATGCTGGCCGCCCCGCGGTTTTTCCGGCAGTCTTTCTTGTAGAATCTCCAGCACGCAGCGCAATTTGCTTTTCTTTGGTATATTAGGCCGAATTAGTCCTAACACGTACTACTTTCAAGAAAGCCGTCGATGCAACGCTACACCACCACCGCCATCATCCTGCACTGGCTGACCGCCCTGCTGATCATCAGCGCCTTTGTCATGGGCCTGGTCATGGTCGACATTCCCGGCCTGACGCCCACCAAGCTCAAATATTTCTCGTGGCATAAGTGGCTGGGCGTGACCGTGCTGGCCATCGCCGCCATTCGCTTGCTGTGGCGCAAGGCCAATGTGCCGCCGCCGCACCCGGCCAGCATGGTCGCCTGGCAAAAGAAGGCGGCCGACGCCATGCACGTGCTGCTGTACATCCTGATCTTCGCCGTGCCCGTTTCCGGCTACCTGTACACCTTGGCCGCCGGCGTGCCGGTAGTCTACCTGGGCCTGTTCCAGCTGCCCGTCATCATGGCGCCGAACCCCGAACTTAAGCCGCTTTTAAAAGAGATTCATTATGTTCTGAACATGACCATGGCCGCCGCCGTGGCCGCCCATGTGCTGGCGGCGCTCAAGCACCAGTTCATCGACCGCGACGGCGTGCTTAAACGCATGCTGCCTTGACGTCCACTTCCCCTTGCTCACTGAAACTCCAGGAAAAATAAGATGAAAAACACCCAACGCATCGTCCTCGCTTCACTGCTGGGCCTGTCCGTGGCCGCCACCGCCGCCACCCTGCTGAAAGTCGATCCCGCCAAGACCAGCGTATCGGCCGTCTTCAAGCAAATGAATGTGCCAGTGGAAGCGAAATTCAAGAAATTCAATATCGCCATCGATTACAACCCGGCGACGCCGGACGCCTCGAAAGCGTCGGTGGAAATCGACACGGCCAGCATCGATATCGGCGATCCGGAATACAACAAGGAAGTGGCCAAGAAAGAATGGTTCAACTCGGCCCAGTTCCCGAAAGCCACGTTTGTCTCGAGCAGCATCAAGGCGGCCGGCGCGGGCAAGCTGACGGTTACCGGCAAGCTGAACATCAAGGGCAAGGCCACCGACGTGACCTTCCCCCTGACGGTGAAAGCCGACGGCGGCAAGTACACGTTCGACGGCGCCCTGCCGATCAAGCGCCTGACCTACAACATCGGCGAAGGCGAGTGGAAAGACACGAGCATGGTTGCCGACGAGGTCACCATCAAATTCCACGTCGCAGCACAGTAAGGCCCGGGAAAACGTCCATGGCGTTGCTCTTGCCTGGCCGTCCGTTCATGCGGCCTGCGGCAAGGCGCCTGGTCCTGAACGTTTTTCAGGCCTTACCAAGCACACCCCTACCACCTGTTCAACTATAGGATCTGCATGAAATTTTCGCACTTAATGATCGCCGTGCTGGCAGCCGCCGGCGCCGGTTCGGCCATGGCCGCCACCGACACCTACAACCTCGACCCGACGCATACCTTCCCCAGCTTTGAAGCCGATCACATGGGCATGTCCGTCTGGCGTGGCAAGTTCAACAAGACCAAGGGTAGCGTTACCCTGGACCGCGCCGCCAAGACGGGCAGCCTGGACCTGGTGATCGACGCCGATTCGATCGACTTCGGCCTCGACGCCATGAACACGCACGCGAAAAAAGCGGACATGTTCAACGTCGAAAAATTCCCGGAAATCAGCTACAAGAGCAAATCGTTCAAGTTCAATGGCGAACAGCTGGTGGAAGTCGACGGCGAGCTGACCCTGCTGGGCGTGACCAAGCCTGTCAAGCTGAACGTGAGCAAGTTCAAGTGCATCATGCACCCGCGCTACAAGCGTGAAGTGTGCGGCGCCGATGCCAGTGCGGAATTCAAGCGCAGCGACTTTGGCCTGAACTACGGCATGCCGGCGTTCTCGCCGGAAGTCAAACTGGCGATTCAGGTGGAAGCCATCAAGGCCGACTAACGGTCTGCTCCACTCGCCTTGCCGCATGACAAGCCCGCCTCGCTGCCCGCAGCCAGGCGGGCTTTTGCATGCGCAGCGCGAATCCGCTGGACTTTTCTATCGTGCGGCATCAGTATCAGCTGCCATGATGTTTTTCTGATATGGCAAACCACTCATCCATCGCGCGGAGGATTACATGAATTTCATTATCTGGATCGTTATTGGCGGCGTCATCGGCTGGCTGGCCAGCATGGTCATGAAAACCGATGCGCAACAGGGCATCTTCCTCAATATCGTGGTCGGCATCGTCGGCGCCTTCCTCGGCGGCTGGCTACTGGCGCCGCTGTTTGGCACGGGTACCATCAATAGCGACAATTTCAGCCTGTCTGCGCTGCTCGTCTCGTTCCTGGGCGCCGTGATCCTGCTGGGCATCGTCAATCTTTTACGTCGTGGAAAAATCCGCTGAGTCCTGACTCGCCGTTCTTCTCGAGATGGCCGGGCCGCGCAAGCGCCCGGCCATTTTTATTGCTGCCAGGACAATTGTATGGACAATACCACAGTCGCGGCACGAGAAAATGCGCGCTGGCGGCCCGTTTTCACCCATGGCGCACTGGAAACTGTGGTAACTCTGCCATATATGTCGACCATGCCTTGCGGAAAATGTGATTGACTAGTGCGAGTTCGATACGGATACTCTATATCGCCCGCTGAGAAAAACACTGGGTACGCACGCTGATTCCGACTTCCCACCATGTAAAAGACAAGAACTCGAATGAAAAAATCTCTAATCGCGCTCGCCATCCTGAGCAACTTCGCACACGCCGATGAAGGCATGTGGATGCCCCAACAGCTGCCACAAGTAGCCAAGGAATTGAAAGCGGCCGGATTGAAACTCGATCCGACCACCCTGACCAAGCTGACCGAATTCCCGATGGGCGCCATCGTCAGCCTGGGCGGTTGCTCGGCCTCGTTTGTTTCGCCGCAAGGCCTGGTTGCCACCAACCACCATTGCGTCTACAACAGCGTGGCGGTCAATTCGACCAAAGAGCGCGATTTGCTGGCCAACGGTTTCCTGGCCAAGACCTTCGCTGAAGAATTGCCGGCCGCCCCAGGCAGCCGCATCTTCGTCACCTCGGCCGTGACCAACGTCAGCGACAAGATCATCACGGCGGACGTGGCCAAGCTGCAAGGCAAGGCACGCATCGGCGCCATCGAGAAAAACCAGAAAAAACTGGTGGCCGAATGCGAAAAAGAAGCGGGCTTCCGCTGCACCGTGTCGAGCTACTACGGCGGCCTGGAGTTCTACCTGATCAAGCAACTGGAAATCCGCGACGTGCGCCTGGTGCACGCGCCGCCAGCCGGCGTGGGCAAGTTCGGCGGCGACACCGACAACTGGATGTGGCCGCGCCACACGGGCGACTACGGTTTCTACCGCGCCTACGTCAGCAAGGACGGCAAAGCTGCCGACTTCAGCAAGGACAACGTGCCGTACCAGCCAAAACACGTGCTGAAACTGGCCAAGGATGGCTTGAAAGAAGGCGATTTCGTGATGGCGCTGGGCTACCCTGGCCGCACCAACCGTCACCGCCTGCCATCGGAAGTGGCGTTCACGTTTGACTGGAACTACCCGGCCTTCGTGAAAGCGTCGGGCGAAACCCTGGCCATCATCGCGCGCGAAACCAAGGACAACAAGGATGTGGCCCTGAAATACGCGGGTCAGGTCGCTGGCGTGAACAATTACTACAAGAACCGCCAAGGCATGCTGGACTCGTACGCCGGCAGCGACTTCCTGGCGCGCAAGACGACGGAACACGAAGCCCTGAAAACCTGGGTCAACGCCAATCCTGCCCGCAAGGCGGAATTTGCCGGTGACATCGAGCAAGTGGAAAAGCTGATCGCCGAGCGCGATGCCGATACCAAGCGCGATTTCTTCCTCGGTTACGCACAGCCACGCCTGCTGAACACGGCACGCAGCCTGTACCGCCTGTCGAACGAAAGCACCAAGGCCGATACGGAACGCAAGTCCGGCTACCAGACGCGCGACTTGCCGCGCCTGTCGTCGGGCATCACGTCGGTCGAGCGCACCTACGATGAAAAAGTCGACAAGGCGCTGGTACTGAACAGCCTGACCAAGTACGCCGCGCAACCGGCAGCACAGCGCCGCGCCAGCTTCGACGCCGCCATCGGCATCAAGGATGGCATGTCGCAAGCCGACCTGGCCGCCGCTCTGGACAAACTGTATGCCGGCAGCAAGCTGGCCGACAAGGAAGAGCGCGCAGCATGGCTGAAACGCACGCCGGCTGAATTCCAGGCCAGCAAGGACAGCTTCATCCAGGCCGCCGTCGCCATGTATCCGGATTCGCTGAAAAATGAAGCGGAAGAAGAAGAACTGGGAGGCAAGATCCAGCAGGCGTACGCCAACTACATGAAAGCCAAGATCGCCTTCATGAAGAGCAAGGGCCAAGCCGTCTATCCTGACGCCAACAGCACCCTGCGCGTGACCTTCGGCAAAGTGGCTGGCCGCGACCATGGCGCCGATGGCACCACCTGGACCGCATTCACCACCGTCAATGGCGTCGTCGCCAAAGCCACGGGCGAAGGCGAGTTCAATGCACCAGCGAAACAACTGGCCGCGATCAAAGCCAAGGACTTCGGTAAATTCGTCGATCCGAAGCTGAAAACCGTGCCGGTCGACTACCTGGCGACCCTGGACATCACCGGCGGCAACTCCGGTTCGGCAGCCCTGAACTCGAAAGGCGAATTCATCGGCCTGGCATTCGACGGCACGCTGGACTCGATCATCTCCGATTGGGACTACAACAAGGCCAACACCCGTTCGATCCAGGTCGACCTGCGCTACATGCTGTGGAACATGAAACACATCGACCACGCAGACAACCTGCTGAAAGAAATGGGCGCCGAGTAATTGCCTGACAACAAAAACTAACAAGCCCGGCAACGGGCGCGTTTCACCTGAGCCACTCCCCCGGGAGTGGCTTTTTTTCGCCTAGCGTTTTACCTTGGAAAACCGGTAGGGCACGGCTTGCTCCGCGCCAAACACCTGCACGCGACTACTTCCCAATGGCAACATCACGCGCCGGCCCTCCTGCAGCAGCAAGGCCAGGTCGGCGCCGGGAAAGCGCTGCGCCAGTTGCGCATGCTGTGGCGGGGCGAGCGCATGGGCGGGAATGACGATGCGGTAATCGCCGTCGCCGAAGTCGAGCAGCAGGGCCGGCGCCTCATCCGACCCTGGCCCCGGCAGCGCCGTGATGCGCAAGCGCGTAGCCCCCTTGACGAGCTCGAACGCCGTCCACACGGGCAAGTCGCGCGCCACACGCCCGGCCTGCGCGCGCGGCGCCCGCTGTCCGCGGGCCGACGCCAGGCGCACGTCGGCCCGCGCATCGGCTGCGGCGCCATCGACGGCCAGCAGCCAGCCACGGTAACGTATCAGCGCGCCCTGCCCCAGCGCCGTGACGGAACCGCCGTCGGGCACCGGCACGGATGCGGCCGGCAAACGCAGCGGCGCCGCCTGCGTAGCCAGGCTGATGCACAACACCATCGCCACTGCCAGCCTCTTGCACATGCCGCCTCCGCTTGCGTGTATGCGCTATTCATAACACAAGTTGGGCCCAGGGCCGCTGCGGCGCATCAAGGCCGGAGCGCCGGTGCTACAATTGACAACCCGGCGGCGTGCTTACCCAGCGCGCTTTTCCTGCCCCTCCCAGACTCAGACCGCTATGCCATCAGACTTGCGCACGACCTACGAACTCGGTAACCACAACCAGACCACGACCTGGCTGGAATGCATCACTTTCTACAAAGATCTCGCCGCACGCTATCCGCACGTGCTGCGCTTCGAACAGATCGGCTTGTCCGATTCGGGCGTGCCCATCCACGCTGGCGTCGTCAGCGCCGATGGCGTCTTTGACCGCGAGCAAATCAAGCGCGAAGGCCGCACCGTCTTTTTCAACAACAACGGCATCCACCCGGGCGAACCGGAAGGCATCGACGCCTGCATGGCCATCGTGCGCGACCTGTGCACCGAACCGGAACGCCTGGCGGCGCTGGGCAGGACGGTCTTGCTGTTCATTCCGATCTACAACGTCGATGGCAGCCTGAACCGTGCCAACACCTCGCGCGTGAACCAGGATGGCCCGGAGCAATTCGGTTTCCGCGGCAATAGCCGCCACCTGGACTTGAACCGCGATTTCATCAAGTGCGACAGCCTGAACGCGCAAGTGTTCAACCGCCTGCTGACAAGCTGGGACCCGGACGTGATGGTCGACACGCACACGTCGAACGGCGCCGACTATCCGTACACGATGACCCTGATCCACACGCAGACGGATAAGCTGGGCAATGGCCTGGGCCCCTTCCTGCAAGACACCATGCTGCCGCACATCTTTGCGCAGATGGAAGGCGCCGGCTGGCCTACCTGTCCTTACGTGAATCCCGTCAAGGACAGCCCGGACCACGGCATCGCCGAATTCCTCGAAGTACCGCGTTTTTCGACGGGTTTTGCGGCCCTGCATCATGTCATCGGTTTCATGCCGGAAACGCATATGCTCAAGCCCTTTGCCGACCGCTACGCCTCCATGCGCGCCCTGCTCGACATCACGATGGCATTTACGGTCAAACACGGCGAACAGATCAAGCAGCTGCGCGCCCAGGCCAAGGCCGCCGGCCGCACGCAGGCCGAGTGGCCCATCCACTGGGCCATGAACGAAGAACAACCTTCGACCTTCCCCTTCAAGGGCTACGCGGCCAAATACACGGCGAGCGTGCTGGGCGACTACCAGCGCCTGTCGTATGACCGCTCGCAGCCGTGGGAACGCGATATCGCCTATTACAACCGTTTCGATGCGGATGTGACCATCGCCGCGCCGAAAGCCTATGTGGTGCCGCAAGCCTGGCGCGAAGTCATCGAGCGCCTGCGCTGGAATGGCGTCGAAATGTCACGCATCACCGCCGAACAGACGGTAACGGCGCGCTACTACCACATCGCCTCCGTCGGCACGCGCGCCACGGCCTATGAGGGACATATGTTCCACGACACGGTCGAAGTCGAAGCGCGCACGGGCCAGTTCACGCTGCAAGCGGGCGACTACGTGGTGCCCCTGGACCAGGACAATGCCCGCTACGCCGTGGAAACCCTGGAGCCGCAGGCGCACGACAGCTTCTTCCGCTGGGGTTTCTTCAACAGCGTGCTGGAGAAAAAAGAAGCGTTTTCCAATTATGTGTTCGAAGACATGGCATCCGAGCTGCTGCGCGACGAGCCGGCGCTGGCCGCCAAGTTTGCCGACTGGAAAGCAGCCAACCCGGCCTTGCTGAGCGATCAGGAAGCCGTGCTCGATTTCATCTTCGCCAACTGCCGGCGCTTCGCCGAGCCGGAATGGCGACGCTATCCAGTGATCGCCCTGATGTAAATCCGGGCTGTAGCGAATGCAATATCCTGGCGCCGCATCGGAGACCCCGGTGCGGCGCCTCTTTCTGTGCTCTACCCACAAGGTACACCCATGCACTACGCATTGAACCTGCGCACCTTTATTTACAGCCATTATTTTTACCTGGGCTTGCGCGTGGCCATCGGCCTGGTCGGCCTGACCTTGCTGACCCTGGAAATCAGCGACAGCACGACCGCCATGACAGTGTGCATCGGCGCCCTGTGCACGACCTTGATGGACATGCCCAGTCCGCTGCGCCACAAGTTCAACGAGATGCTGGCCTCGGTCCTGCTATGCAGCGCCGTCACCCTGTTGATCAGCTTGTGCGGCCCCGTGCAGTGGCTGTTGATGACGGTGCTGGTACTGGTCAGTTTCCTTGCCAGCATGATGGTGGTGTACGGCAAGAAATCCATGCCCTTGCAGCTGGCGGCCCTGTTCATCATGACCATGTCGATGGAGCATCAGATGACATGGCAGCAATCGTTCCACCATGCGGGCCTGTTCATGCTGGGGGGATTGATCTATCTGGCCTACGCCATGGCCATCGCCTGGGTCCTGCGCCACCGCATCAAGCAGCAAGTGCTGGCCGAAGCCCTGTTCGAACTGGCCGCCTACATCAACATCAAGGCCGATTTCTACGACACGCGCTTCAACCTGACGGAGCAGTTCAACAAGCTGGTGCGCCATCAAAGCATCCTGGCCGACCGCCAGCAAGCGTCGCGCGACTTGATTCTCCGCAGCCACAAAAACAGCAAGGATGCGATCGTCGTGCAGGTGCACGTGTGCATGCTCGATCTATATGAGCTGATCCTTTCCACGCACACCGATTACGCGCTGCTGCGCCATCACCTGGCCGACTCCGACGTCTTGAAATCCTTGCACGACCTGGCCTACAAGGCGGCGCGCGACATCGAGTCCGTCGCGTATGCCGTCACGCGCAAGCGCGCCTCGTATGCGCAGATCAGCTACGACAAGGAATGGGCCGACATCGAAGCCGAGATTGCCCGCCTGCAAGCGAAGGGAGAAAACGCCCAGGAAGCGCTGGCGACCCTGCGCGCACAGCGCAACAAGATTCGCGCCATCCTGAAGATGATCGGCGAGCTGCACCTGGCCACGCAAAAGGTCTATGCCGACGTGCCGTTCTGGAGCGGCGCGGACATGGCGCCGTTTTTGTCGCAGCAAAAATACGAACTGAAGACCCTGCTGGCCAACCTGCGCCTGGACTCGCCCGTCTTCCGCTTCGCCCTGCGCGTGTCGATGGCCATTTCCGTGGGATTGCTGATCGGCCACTGGCTGCCGTACGCGGCGCACAGTTACTGGATCGTGCTCACCATCGTCATCATCCTGCGGCCTACCTTCAGCATGACGCGCCAGCGCCGCGCCGACCGCATCATCGGCACCATCATCGGCTGCGTGATCACCGCCATCGTGATCCGCTTCGTGCACAGCAATATCGTGCTGATGGCCATCCTGTTCCTCTCCATCGTGGCCACGCCCACCTTCATTTACTTGCGCTACCGCTACACGGCCATCGCCGTCAGCCTGATGATCTTGCTGCAAATGCATCTGGTGGCGCCCAGCAACCCGAATCTCGTCAGCGAGCGCCTGATCGACACCCTGATCGGCGCGGCGGTGGCCACCGTGTTCAGCTTCGTGCTGGCCAACTGGGAATACCAGAGCCTGCCAAGGCTGGTGCGCCAGGTGCTCAACGTTAACCTGAGCTATATGCAAACCAGCTTCGAGCTCCTGCAAGGCAAATGTTTCGATGACTTCGCCTACCGCATCAAGCGCAAGCGCCTGATGGACAGCCTGGCCGCGCTCAGCTCGGCGCTGGTGCGCATGCTCGACGAACCAGCCAGCAAGCAGCGGGCCGTGGAAGACATCAACCTGTTCATCGTGCAAAACTACCTGCTGGTCGCCCACGTGGCGGCGCTGCGCTCCATCCTGGGACGCCATGCCAGCCAGCTGCCTGTCGCGCCCGTCAACGCCTTGCTCAGCCACAGCCATACGCAAGTGTGTCTGACCCTGTCGCGCGCGCTCGACCAGCTCGACGACAAGGCCGCCATCAGCGCGCCGCTGGCCGCACCGCCCGCGCCGCCCGTCAGCGACGTGGCCTGGTCGGGCTGGCCGCTGGTGCAGCGCCGCATCCGCCTGTTGCAGGCCGATGCGGACAAGATCGTGATACATAGCGCGGCGATCGTGCATATCGTGGCGCCGCGCTAGGCCGCGGGAATTTACTTCAGATACCGCTCGAACCAGCCGATGGTGCGCTTCTGCAAGTCGCGCTGGTTTTCCGGCTTGCGGAAGGAATGGCCTTCGCCATCGTAGATGAACAGGCTGGACGGCACGCCCATGGCGCGCAGGCCGTGCCAGAATTCCAGCGACTGGGCGGCCGGCGTTTCCACGTCGCGCTCGCCCACATAGATCAGGGTCGGCGTCTTCGCCGCCTTGATCGATTCGATGGGCGAAGCACGGCGGTAGACGTCCGGCTTGTCATACGCGGAAGCGCCGAAAAACGGGATCATCCACTGATTGATGCCGTTCTGGCCGTAATAGCTGATCCAGTTCGACACGCCCGCGCCGGCCACGGCCGCCTTGAAACGGTCGCTGTGCGTGACGCCCCACATGGTCATGAAGCCGCCATACGAATGGCCTATCAGGCCCAGGCGCTGGCCATCGACGGGCGCCACCTTTTGCACCGCATCGATGCCGGCCAGGATGTCGCGCCAGTCGCCGCCGCCAAAGTCCGCCATGTTGGCGCGCGTAAAGGCCTGGCCCTGGCCAAAGCTGCCGCGCGGATTGGGCAGGAAGACAAAGTAGCCTTTCTGCGTCAATTCCTGAATCACGGTGGCCGCTTCCACGTAGCGGGGCGAGGCGGCCGCGCCCGGTCCGCCATGCACATTGACGATCATCGGATACTGCTTGCCCGCTTCCGTCTTCAACGGCCCCAGCAGCCAGCCTTGCACCTGGTATTGCTCATTCGTCCAGCCCACGTTTTGCACGCTCACCTGCGGCGCAAACTGGTCATTGGCTTGTGTAATCTTTTTCAGCTGCCCGACCGGCCCGGCCACCAGGTGGCTGGCGTGCGTAAAGTCTTCCTGTGCGGCGGCGGCCTGCCGGCCGTCGGCGCTGAACGACAAACGGCCATCGGCCGCGCTGCTGCTGAGTTCGCCGAGCAGCACAGGCTGGGCGGGGCCATTTTGCGCATCGACAGGCACCAGCGCCAGCTGCGAGTCGATCAGGGCCGTCGCCAGCAAGCCCGCGCCGCGCCAGACGACGCCGTTGAAGGTGCCGCGGTAATCGGGCGTGAGGTTGCGCGGCGTGCCGCCGGCCAGCGGCACAGTGTAGAGATCGCCGCCGATGGAGCCGAAATCGCTCATCAGGCCGCCGATGAAGACCACCGTCTTGCCATCCGGCGAGACCGAAGGCAGGTTCAGCTGCATGGCCGGCGCGGCGATCACGCGCAAGGCACCCGTGCCCGCATCAATATGGCTGAGTTTGGCGACCCACCAGTTGCTGTCGCCATTGCCTTGCGCGCTGCTGGCAACGAAGCCGCGGCCATCGGGCGTCCAGTTGTATTCATACACATAGGTGTCGGCCGGCGACAGCAAACGCAGCTCGCCGCCGCTGGCCGCCACCACGGCGATGCGCTGGGCATCGTCTTCGCTGCCCACTTCGCCCACCTGGCGCGCGCCCGCTTCCACGGCGCCGGCCAGCTTGCGCGCGCCCACCGTGGCCAGCAAGGCCACCTGCTTGCCATCGGGCGACCAGCGCGCCGTGCTGGCCACGCCTTTGATGCTGGTCAATACCTTGGCTTGCGTCTGTGTCATCGTGGCCAGGTACAGATGCGCCATGCCCGCTTTGGCGTCATAACCGAGGAACGCCAGCTGACGGCCATCGGGCGACCAGCTGGGCTTGTCGTAAGAACACACGGCGCAGGGGTCGAACTCTTGCACGATGGCGCCGTTGGCGGCATCGCGCACGACGATGGCCGCATGCGGGCGCTGCGGCTGGGCGCCAGCCTTGCTCGATTCGATGGCGACGATGCGCTGGCCATTGCCCGACAGGGCCACGGCGCGATAGTCGCGCAAGACCGGGGCCGCGCCCGATTTCACTGCGGGGGCTGCTTGTACCGTCACGCCAAGGAGCATGCTTGCCAGCAGGCCATAGCTGGCCAGATCAGTTATTTTCATCATGTAATTTCCGGTTAGAAATAAAAAAAACCGCCGGCAAGCGCGGCGGTTTCGAGTCAACAACACAGCATCATTTGGCCTGTTTTCCCAGGTGAGAATGCCGCACGCTATACAGGAAATAAATAGCCACCGTGACGGCCATCCACACGCTGAACACGACAAACGTCGTATGCGGCAAGTCCCGCATGATGTACAGGCAAGCCATCACACTCAAGCCGGGAATCACATACGGGCCGAACGGCACGCTGAAGCCTTCGATGCGGTTCGCGCCCTGCTTGTGGCGCAGCACGGGCACGGCGATCGACACCACCATGAAGGCCGTCAGGGTGCCGATGCTGACCATGTCCCACAGATAGGTCGCGTCCACCGTGCCGGCCACCACGGCCACCACCAGGCAGACGATGATGGTATTGCTGACCGGCACCAGGGTACGCGGGTGGATTTTCTGGAACGATTTCGGAATCAGGCCATCGCGGCTGACGGCAAACAGGATGCGCGTCTGGCCATAGATGGTCACCAGGGTCACGCTGAAGACGGAAATAACGGCGCCGGCCGACAGCACCAGCGCCGGCCAGGTCTTGCCCGTGACGTTTTGCAGAATCACCGCCAGGCCCGCTTCCTGGCCTTCGAACAGTTTCGCCTGCTGCGCGCCGAGAGCGGCCACGGCCACCAGCAGATAAAACACGGTGACGATCAGCAAGGCACCAAGGATGCCGCGCGGCACATTGCGCGTGGGATTTTTTACCTCGTCGCCCGCCGTCGCCACCGTATCGAGGCCGATGAACGAGAAGAAGACGGTGCCGGCGGCGGCCGTCACGCCCGTCATGCCGGCAAAGCCCTTGCTGTTGTCGGCATTGAAGAAGGGGAAGAAGTTGTCGGCATTAAAACCGGAAAACGCGATGACGATGAAGAACACGAGGATCGCCAGCTTGATGATGACCATGATGGCATTCATCAGGGCCGATTCCTTGGCGCCGCGCAGCAGCAGGAAGCCGCACATGCAGATCAGGAAGATGGGCGGCAGGTTGATGTGGCCGGCATGAAATTCCATGCCATGCGGGCCGGAAACAATCATCGGCGTGCGCAGCATTTCCGGAATATGCCAGCCGAAGGCATTTTCCAGGAAGTTATTCAGATAGGACGACCAGCCGATGGCTACGGCGCTGCCCGCCAACCCGTATTCGAGCAACAGGCAGGCGGCCATGATGAAGGCAAGAAACTCGCCCACGGTGGCATAGGCGAACGAATACGAGGAACCGGAGGCAGGAATGCGGAACGACAGCTCCGCATAGCACAGGGCCGTCAGGCCGGCCGTGATGGCGGCGATCAGGAACGACAGGATGACTGACGGGCCCGCCTTAGGGACGGCCTCGACCATGGTAAAGAAAATGCCCGTGCCGATGGTGGCGCCGACGCCGATCATGGTGAGGGAAAACAGGCCGATGGATCGGCTCAAGCCGCTGCTGCTGAGGCCCTCACCATACTCGACCGTGGTATCGATCGGCTTGGTGCGGCAAAGTTTCTGGACCAGGGTTTGGCTCACTAGCATTCCTTTATGAGGCATGCACTTACACACCGAGCAAAACCTGCTGCGCGTCGTGATTCGCGGCCGGCGATGCTCGCCGTGCATTCGCACAGCTGCGCTTCTTGGCCACAACTCATCCCGCTCGCTACGGTTTTGCTAGATGTTGTTAGGAACATGACGGGTAAAAACACTTAAAAACGGCGCTCCGGCCCTACCTGGCAAAAAACCGGAAAGATCGCGTCCATTTTCAAAACTAAGCGATTATAGGGCTTTCATCGGCTCAGCTAAACAGAAGTTTGATGCAAGGAAACAACGCCAGGCGTGCGCCGCAAAACGCGCGCTGGCGCTAGGAGAGCATCGAGTTGCCAATATGAAAGAAAAAGCGCGCCGCTGCAGGAGCAGGGGCGCGCTGTCGGTTCAGCTCAGCCGAGCCGGATTATTTCTTGCCCTGCGGCGCATCGGCCGGTGGCCAGCCCGCTTCGTAGCCTTGCGGCACGTCGTCGCGGCGGTCTTTCGGCGCCAGGCCCAGCACGTAGTACAGCACCGTCAGCAGGATCAGCCAGGCCGGTCCGACCATCAGGGCGATGCGCGTATCGGGGAAATACGCCATCAAACCGATCACCAGCGCCAGGAAAGCCAGCGAAATCCAGGAACCGTATGGCGCGAACGGCATGCGGAAGGCCAGGTTCTTGATTTCCAGCGGCGTCAAGGTCTTGCGGAACTGAATCTGCGTGACCAGGATCACGCCCCAGGTCCAGACGGCGCCGAAGGTGGAGATCGAGGTGACCCAGATAAACACTTTTTCCGGCACCAGGTAGTTCAGCAGCACGCCCAGCAGCAGCGCGAAGACGGACACCAGGATGGCGCGGCGCGGCACGCCGCTCGAGGTGGTTTCCGCAAACGCTTTCGGCGCCTGGCCTTGCAGCGCCAGGTTGTACAGCATGCGGCCCGTGCTGAAGATACCGCCATTGCACGACGATAAGGCTGCCGTCAGCACGACGAAGTTGATGATGCCGGCCGCCGTCTTGATGCCCAGGCGTTCGAACGTCATCACGAACGGGCTGCCCGTGGTGCCGATTTCATTCCATGGATAGATCGACAGGATGACGAACAGCGCGCCGACATAGAAAATCAGGATGCGCCAGAACACCGAATTGATGGCGTCCGGGATCGATTTCTTCGGGTTGGCCGCTTCGCCGGCCGTCAGGCCGATCATTTCCACGCCCAGGTAGGCAAACATCACCATCTGCAATGACATCAGCACGCCTTGCGCGCCATTCGGGAAGAAGCCGCCATGCGTCCACAGGTTGGAAATGCCGATGGCCACGCCGTCGTTGCCGAAACCGAAGATGATCATGCCGGCGCCGCCGATGATCATCATGATGATGGTGACCACCTTGATCAGGGCGAACCAGAATTCGAATTCGCCGTAGGCTTTCACGGCCAGCAGGTTGATCGCGCCCATGGAACCCAGCGCCGCCAGGGCCCAGATCCAGCGCGGCGTGTCGGGGAACCAGATGCCCATGTAGATGGCGACTGCGGTAATTTCCGCCACGCAAGTGACCAGCCACAGGAACCAGTAGTTCCAGCCCGTCAGGTAGCCTTGCAGCGGGCCCAGGTAATCCTGGGCATAGCGGCTGAACGAGCCGGCCACCGGATTGTGCACGGCCATTTCGCCCAGCGCGCGCATGATCATGAAGATGACCGCGCCACCGATAATATACGACAGCATGATGCCGGGACCGGCCATCTTGATGGCGTTGCCGGAACCCAGAAACAGGCCCACGCCAATCGCCGCACCCAGCGCCATCAGGCGTATCTGCCGCTCGCCCAGGCCGCGGTGCAAGCCTTGTTCACTCGTTTTCATTACGTGTCTCCGTTTTTTTCTTGAATACACCGATCCCTCCACCCCAATGGCGGTTCCGCTCTTGCTGGAAAGGAGGAAAGGGCGAGCCGGCGGCAATCGCCGGCATGCTCAGATGATCAGGCCAGTTCGGCGATCAGTTCGATCTCGACGCAAGCGCCCAGCGGGATTTGCGCCACGCCGAAGGCGGAACGCGCATGCTTGCCGCTGTCGCCGAAGACTTCGACGAACAGTTCCGAGGCGCCGTTGGTGACCAGGTGCTGTTCCGTGAACTCGGAGGTGGAATTGACCAGGCTCATGACCTTGACGATGCGTTTGACTTTGTTCAGGTCGCCGCCGCAAGCGTCTTGCAGGGTGGCGATCAGTTCGATGGCGATGCCGCGCGCGGCCACTTTGCCTTCTTCCGTGCTGACATCCTTGCCCAGTTGACCGACCCAGACCTTGCCATCCTTCTTGGCCAGGTGGCCGGACAGGAACACGGTATTGCCGGTGCGGGCATGCATCACATAGGCGGCGGCTGGCGCGGCAACGACTGGCAATTCGATGTTGAGGGCTTTGAGTTTTTCGTAAAACGACATGCTATTTCTCCAAGAAAACAATATAAACGAAACCGAAATTCATGAACGGCTGGGCTGGGATAACGCTGCCCTGGCCGCGCGGCCATAGACCGTCAACAGTGCCAGATTAAACGTCATCATATTGGTGAACCAGCAGTTTTAGTTCACAAATAGGCCCGGTTATTCAGTGGATTATACCGACAATCAAACAAAATTCAGCATCGTTTCATGAAGCATGCTCTACAGGCATCGAGCGTGTATTTTTTCATTCAATTATCACTTAAGCAATGTCAAGCCCGCTGGATCAAGGTTTATCGCATTCAGAAACGCCTGGTCGTGCGATACCACAAGTAACGCACCCTGATATTGCAGCAGCATCTGTTCCAGCGCCTGCAGGCTGGCCAGGTCCAGGTGATTGTCGGGTTCGTCGAGCAGCAGCAACTGGGGCGGCGCCTGCGCGTACAGTTCGGCCGCCAGCGCCAGCTTCATGCGCTCGCCTCCGCTGAGCAGGTGGCTGGGCATGGTGGCGCGCGCGCCGGCGATGCCCAGCAGCGCCAGCCGCGTGCGCAACTCCCCTTCCGCCAGGGTGCTGTTGCGCTCCTGCAAACGCTGCACGGCGCTCAAGCCACCGGCGTGGGCGCCCGCGTGCTGGTCCAGCCAGGCCACCCGCGCATGGCAACGCAACTCGCCGCCGGCGGGCGCCAGTTGCCCCGCGATCACGCGCAGCAGGGTCGACTTGCCGCTGCCGTTGTTTCCCGTCACGGCCAGGCGGCGCGGGCCGCTGAGCTGCAAGTCCAGCGGCTGCGCCTGGCCATACGGCAAGACCAGCGCGCGCAGCTCAAGGAGCAACTTGCCGTTGGGGACGACGCTGTCCGGCGCCAGCAGCAGGCGTTCGGCGTCGGGCGCGCAACGGGCGCGGGCTTCAAGCACCCGCTGCAGGCGCGCCTGCAGCGCCTCCTGCGCGCGCAGGCGCAGCTTGCCCTGGCTATCCTGGCTCTTTTCCTTTTTCGCATCGAGCAGCAGCTTGCTTTGATTGCCTTCGCGCCCTTCCCTCTCGCCGCGCCCGACTCTGCGCTGCTGGCGCTCCGCCTGCTGCTGCGCCTCGCGCTGCCCGCGCCTGGCGCCCGCCTTCTCCGCCTGCAGGGCGGCAACAAAACCAGCTTGCTCCTGCGCGCGCTGCTGCGCGTAAAACGCATAGTTGCCGCCATAGCTGCGCAAGCCCAGACTCGACAATTCGACGATGGCATCGACGTGCTGCAGCAAGCCGCGGTCATGGCTGACCAGCAGCAAGCCGCGCGGCCAGCGCGCGATCTGCGCCACCAGGCGGGCACGCTGGCGCGCATCGAGATGGTTGCTCGGCTCATCGAGCAGCAACCAGTCCGCCTGCGACAGCCAGGCCCCCCGCAGGGCGATGCGCTGGCGTTCGCCGCCGCTCAGGCTGGCCGTCGGCGTGCCGGCTTCCACATGCGGCAAGTCGATCTCGTCGAGCGCCTGGCGCAGCTTGGCCGGCGCATCCCAGCGCTCGCCCACCAGCGCGTAATCGTCGGCATCGACGGAACCGGCGGCAATACGTTCGAGCGCGGCCAGCAAGCCATCCATGCCGGCAAGCGCGGCCACGGTGGGATAGCGCTGCGGGTCGAGCTCCTGCGCCACGCAATGGAGCGTGCCGTCGCCACGCACGGCGCCGCTGGTGGGCTGTTCGAGGCCGGCCAGCAGGCGCGCCAGCACGCTCTTGCCCACGCCGTTATCGCCGACGAGGCCGATACGCTGCGGGGCAAAAGTAAATTGCAGATCGGAAAACAGGGCGCGGCCATCGGGCAGCGCAAAGGAAAGACGGTCGAGTTGTAGCAAAGCGGGCATGGATACTCCTTGGGCAGGCTGGCGAACCCGCGCGGCACGCAGCGCGCTGGCGGGAAGGGCAAGGCCGTGCACAGCACGGCAGTATCAATGGCGCATGTCGAAGCGTCCTGGAGGAATGTTGGAAGGAGCCGTGAGTCTAGCAGAAGATGGCGCGCGTTGCCGACGCGGCACGCGCGGCACGCCAGCATCGGCCTGTCAGCGCTGGCCCAGGGTCGTGTCGCCGAACAGCTGCTTCAATTCGCGCGGCTGCGAACGCCAGTACTGCGGTGGCGCCTGCACTTGCGCACCCAGCTGGGCCGCCGCATGCCAGGGCCAGCGCGGGTCGAACAGGATGGCCCGGGCCAGCGCCACCATGTCGGACTGGCCCTGCGCGATGATGTCTTCCGCCTGCTGCGCCTCCGTGATCAAGCCCACGCTGATGGTGGGCAAGCCGCTGTCGCGCTTGATGCGCTCGGCAAACGCCACCTGGTAGCCGGGGCCGACGGGAATTTGCTGCTGCGGAGAAATGCCGCCGCTGGAGACGTGAATGAAATCGGCGCCCAGCTGCTTGAGTTCCTGTGCGAAGCGCACGCTTTGCTCGATCTCCCAGCCGCCGTCGACCCAATCCGTGGCGGAAAGGCGCACGCCCACGGCCACGCTGGCGGGCACGGCGGCGCGCACGGCGTCGAAGACTTCCAGCGGAAAACGCATGCGATTGTCCAGGCTGCCGCCATACGCATCCGTGCGATGATTCGACAGGGGCGAGAGGAACTGGTGCAGCAGATAGCCATGCGCCGCGTGCAGTTCGATGCCTTCGATGCCGAGCGCATGCACGCGCTGGGCGGCGGCGACAAAGGCCCCCTTGATCTGCAACAAGCCCATCTCGTCGAGGGCGAGCGGCACCGTCTCGCCCGGCGCGTGGGCGATGGCGGACGGCGCCACCGTTTGCCAGCCGCCATCGGCCAGGCGCACGCAGGCGCCCCCCTCCCATGGCGCGCGGCTCGACGCCTTGCGTCCCGCATGGCCCAGCTGCACCACCAGCGGGACAGGCGCATGGCGGCGGATCGCCTGCACCACTTTTGCCAGCGCCGCCTGGTTGGCGTCCGACCACAGGCCCAGGTCCTCGGCCGAGATGCGTCCCTCGGGCGAGACGGCCGTCGCCTCCGTCATCAGCACGCCCGCGCCGGACAGGGCCAGGTGGCCCAGGTGGATCATGTGCCAGTCGGTGGCGTTGCCGTTGTCGGCCGAGTACTGGCACATGGGCGCGATGGCGATGCGGTTGGCCACCTGCAGGGGGCCCAGCGCGAATGGCGTGAAGAGCTGACTCATGGCGCACTCCGGAAAAGGGGAAGCACCGATTCTACTGCGCTTTGGCGATCGGGGCCTTACACCTGCTTACGTTTGATACAGCGCAGCGTCTAGCCTTGCGGCGAGGAGACCGTTAATCTGGCCACATCAACAACACCCGCAGTGCCACACCCAGGAGAACACATGAACACGACGACCACCGCCAACCGCATCCACCCCTTGATGGCCGGCGCCGCCATTTCCGTCACGGTCCTGTGCCTGGTGGGCGCGGCGTCCATCGCCGGCATCCTGCCCAATTCGCGCGCGAATGCGCCAGCCGTGCCTGCCGATGTGGCGGCCATGACGCCGGCCAGCGCCGCTGCCCTGGCCGCTCCCGCGACGGCTCCCGTGCCGGCACCGCTCGCCGCGCCTGTCGTCGCGCAAGCCGCCCCGGCGCCAGCCCCGGCGCCCGTCGTGCACAAGCGCGTCGTGCACCACACGCAAGTGGCGCAGGCGCGCCCCGCCTACAATGACAGCAACGATGGCTACCGCGAGACGGCCTATCGCGAACCGGTACGCCAGCAACAACCGGCGCCGGCCCCGGCCCAGCCCAACTACGTGGGCATCGGCACGGGCGCCGTCATCGGCGGCTTGATCGGCAATCAGGTAGGTGGCGGCCGCGGCAAGGCGCTGGCGACCGTGGCCGGCGTCATCGGCGGCGGCATGCTGGGCAATGCAGTACAGAACCAGGTACAGCAGCCGCAACGTTAATCGTATGGTCCCAGATAATCGAGCTTGCCCACGGCCACGCCATTGTTCCGCAAAATGGCGTGGACCATGGAAACATGGAAATAGAAGTTCGGCAAGGCAAAGCTGAGCAGGTAATCGTCGCCCGAGAAGGTCGTCCCCTCGTCAGTCCAGTTCAGCACGACTTCCTTCTGCGCGCTGCCCGCCATCTGGCCCGCATTCACGCTGTCGATATAGGCGATGGTGTTGGCAATGCGTTCCTGTAATTGCTCGAACGATGCCTCGTTATCCTCGAACTTCGGCGCCGGCACGCCGCTCAGGCGCTCGACCGACATCTTCGACGTATCGCTGACGCGCTGCACCTGCGCCGTCAAGTCCAGCATGTCGGGCGCCAGCTGCGCGCCCAGTAAGATCTCGGGCACGATGCCGTCTTCCTCCACGTGCGCCTGGCCCTTTTCCAGCAAGGCCGAAACGACGCGCAAGCCGCGGATGAAGACGGGAATGGTTGCCTGATACATGGACACGGACATGGCGGACTCCTGGTAAATTGAACGATGAGCCAGTGTACCCGAGGCGCCATCCTGTGGCTGCGCACGCATGTGCGCCAGCACACGGATCGGCCCAGTTCGTCCTATTTATCCAGATTCACCTTGCCATCCGGCGCATGGCCGGACTGTTCGTCCGCGTCCGGCTGCGGCGCTGGCTGCGGCTGCGTTTCCTTGCGCTTGCCGCCAAAGAACTTGACGATGGCGGCACCGGCGCCCACCACGGCCAGGATCAGCACTTTCTTGAAGGCCAGCAGCAGCGCCAGCAATTTCCCAAACAGGCCCATCTTGCTGGCCACGCCGCCAGCCACCAGCGCCGCCAGGCCATACTCGGCCACCTTGTCCGTCTTGCTGTCAAAGTCCGCGTAGCGGTTACCCTCGGTAAATTCCGTGAATGCCGTCACTTGCCGCATTTCCTGCTTGATCGTCGCGATCTGCTGCATGCTGGCGATGGCATTCAGGTTCAGCACGCCTTCGCGGCCCAGCACGCGCACGTTGTAGTTCAGCGAGTGCTCGCCGCCATCGACCATCAGATCCTTGGCCCAGTACAGCTTGTGCGTCTCCTTGGCATAGCTGGGTTTTTCCGCCCAGCCCATCAAATGGATGCCGGGATAGCCCTGCTTCTTGCGCTCCGCGTTGTTTTCCAGCACCGAGGCCTGCATATCCTTCAACAACTCGTCGTACTTGATGCTGTCCGCGTCGTCGTCCTTGATGTGCCCTTCCTTTTCATACGTCACCACCACGCCCCAGCTATCGCGCTCGAGCACGCTGATCTTGGCGGGCACGATCATGCCCAGCGATTCCATGCCCGGTGGATTGCCCCAGGCGTCGACCAGCACGCGCTCGGCATCGGCCGGCGACAGGTAGCGGAAGTTGGCTGGCAAGTCCAGGGTGGCAATGCCGCCTGGCAAGGTGATCTTGCCGCGCTGCAGGTGCAACTGGTCGAGGAATTGCTCGGCCGTCATTTCCGTTGCGGATGCCTTCTCTTCGGCATGGGCGGCGGCCATCAGGCCGGAGAGGGTCAGGCACAGCAGGGCTGCCAGCAGGCGTTTCAACATGATCGATCCAAAGAATTGCAAAAGGGCAAATATTTTAGCCCAGATGATTGCCTAATGGATAATTATTTCTGTGCGGCATTTTTTTCATGAAAAAAGCGCCAGGCGGGTTTCCCCGGCTGGCGCCTGATGCAGTGTCTTGGCCGGACACTCAGGAGGTACGTACCACCATCAATCCCGCGCGCAAGCCCACGCGCACGTCGGGATTCGGAAACACCACCAGCTCTTCCGCATGCTGCACCGTATAGACATGCTCGCCATCGCTGGCGATCACGGCATGCTGCGGCAGCGACGTGAAGTTTTGCGTGCTGCGGTCGAAGGCCATGCGGAATTCATCGCTATGCTTGATGATTTCCTGCGCCACCTTGAACACGTGCGGCGCCGCCTTGACGGGTTGCGCCGGCAGGCCGCGCAGCAAGCCGTCCAGCGCGCGCGACACGTCGTCGAACAGGGACAAGTCGTTCTGCCCCAGAGTGCCCACGCGGCCCAGCTCCACCGTGCTGGCGGCCGCGCCGAAATGCTCGGCCGAATAATAGCTGTAGGTGCCGGCCGACTGCGGGTTCATGATGATGGCGCCGATGGCCGCCTGGCCCAGCCAGGCTATCAGCTGCGCCTTGGCGTCGTCGGCCACCAGGTCCGGCACGATGGCGAACGTCGGATACACGGAAGGACGGATGGCCGTGTGCAAATCCAGGTGCCAGCGCACGGGGCCGGCCGCGCCGAAGAACGCTGCCGTGGCGGCGATCATTTCATCGGCGCGCGCGCTTTCCGCCGCCTGCGCCAGGCTCCCCCGCACGGGGCGGAACATGCGATTGAGGTCGGCGTCGATGAAACGCTTGCCGGCCCGGATCGCATCGACGTTGCCCACGCAGACGAGCAGGTCGACGGCCAGTGCCGACGCATCGCGCGACAGGGCGTCGAGCAGATGCGCCAGCACTTCGATCGGCCCCGTCTCGTCGCCATGCACGCCCACCGAGACGGCCACGCTGGCGCGGCCTTCGCCCGGCTTGCGCACCTGCAGCATGCCGGGCGAAGGCAAGGCCACCGTGAAACCGGCGTTGGCGAACAGCTGCGCCACGGCGCTGAAATCGGCTTGCGCCAGCGCCTGCACGGCCGGCGGCAAGCCGCCGGCGCCCGGTACGGCCTGCGCTGCTCCTTGTGTTGCTGCTTGCGTCATTACACCGCCGCTTCCGCTGGGGCTTTCGCCGTGATTTTATTCACGGCTTCGGAGAGCGTCCATACGTCCAGCATGGCTTGCTCCAGTTCCGTTGCCGCCACATAGGCCGACAGGCCCAGCGCGCCCGTCACCGCATCGACGGCCTGGCCCGCATTGCCTTGCTCGGCGCGCGCCAGCACTTGCGTCAGCAGGCGCTGTTGCGTGCGGCGCAGGGCTTGCTGCGCGTAGTTGCGCAGCTGTTCCTGCGACTTGCCTTGCGCCGCCAGCTTCAGGCCGCGTTCCAAGGTGTCGATGCCGGCCTGGCTGCGCAGGGCCAGGCCCAGTTGCAGGAAGGCCGCCAGGTCCATCGAGGCAGGACGCGGCACGGACAAGGCCGGGAACAGGAAGCCGGCGACGACTTCCAGCGCATCGACCGCATCCCACGCCTGCACGAATGCCGGCTTCAGGCCCGGCACCAGCGCCGCTTCGGACTTGATGCCGACGGCTTGCAGCAGTTCGCGCTTCGATTCCGCGCCAAACAGGCGGGTCAGCTCGGCCAGGCCGGCGCCGCGCAGCTGCTCGGCCGGCACTGACAGCACGCCGGCGATCATGGTTTGCTGCAGCACGCGCGTCTGCGCATCGACCTTGATCGATACTTCGCGTGGAATCGTCAGGGCATCGGCATCGAGCGCGTCGAACACGGGCGCCAGGTTCAGCGCCACCCAGGCCTGGCCCCAGGCCAGGATCACGGCCGACTCGTCGACGCCATGTTCCGCCGCCAGGTTGCGGATCATCAGCGGGCCGCAGCGGTTGATCACTTCATTGGCCAGCACGGTCGCCAGGATGGCGTTGGCCAGCGGGTGGTCGAGCGCAGAACGGGTTTCCACCAGCAAGGACGGGAAGTAGGGTTTCAGCACCGGCTCGGCCCACGTTGCATCCGTCAGCGGCAGCGCGGACAGGATGCGCTTGAAGCGGTTCTTCACGTTGGCGATCACCACCGCCAGCTCCGGCGTGGTCAGGCCACGGCCGTCGGCCTTGCGGCGCGCCAGTTCGGCCACCGACGGCAGCTGTTCCAGTTCGCGCGACAGGGCGCCCTCTTCTTCCAGGCTGGCGATCAGGGCGGCGTAGCCATCCTGCACGGCGCTCTCGCCCTGCGCCTGCAATTCGCGCACCAGCAAATGCGTCTGCTGCGTGTTGTCGCGCAAGACCAGGCGCTCGACGTCGTCCGTCATCGCATACAGCTCGCGGTTGCGTTCTTCCTCTGTCAGCTTGCCGGCGTTGACTTCCACGTCCAGCCAGATTTTCACGTTGACTTCATGGTCCGAGCAATCCACGCCGGCCGAGTTGTCGATCGCATCGGTGAAGATGCGACCGCCCGTCAGCGCGAACTCGATGCGGCCCGCCTGCGTCGCGCCGAGGTTGCCGCCTTCGGCCACGACCTTCACGCGCAGCTCATTGCCGTTGACGCGGATATGGTCATTCGCGCGGTCCTTCACCTGCGCATGGGTTTCCGTCGACGCCTTGATGTAGGTGCCGATGCCGCCGTTGTAGAACAGGTCCACGGGCGACTTCAGGATGCGGTGCATCAGTTCTTCCGGCGCCAGCGAGGTCTCTGCAATATCGAGCGCGGCGCGGATCTGCGGCGACAGCTCGATCGTGCGTGCGGAGCGCGGATACACGCCGCCGCCGGCCGAAATCAAGCCCTTGTTGTAGTCGTCCCACGACGAACGCGGCAAGGCGAACAGGCGCGCGCGCTCCTCGAACGAGACGGCGACGTCCGGTGTCGGGTCGAGGAAGATGTGGCGGTGGTCAAACGCGGCCACCAGTTTCAGCTGGCGCGACAACAGCACGCCATTGCCGAACACGTCGCCCGACATGTCGCCCACGCCGACCATGGTGATCGGCGTCGTGTTCAGGTCGTGGTCCATTTCATAGAAATGGCGTTTCACGGCTTCGAACGCTCCCTTGGCCGTGATGCCCAGCTTCTTGTGGTCGTAGCCGTTCGAGCCGCCCGAGGCGAACGCGTCACCGAGCCAGAAACCGCGCTGCACGGCGATGCCGTTGGCGATGTCCGAGAACGTGGCCGTGCCCTTGTCGGCAGCCACCACCAGGTAAGGATCGGCGTCGTCGAAGCACACGGTGTCGACTGGCGGAACGATATTGCCCAGCGAACGGTTGTCCGTCACTTCCAGCAGGCTGGAAATGAACAGGCGGTAGACGGCTTCGCCTTCTGCCGCGATGGTTTCGCGCACGGCGTCCTTCGGCATCATCTTGCAGACAAAACCGCCCTTCGCGCCGGCCGGCACGATGACGGCATTCTTCACCATCTGCGCCTTGACGAGGCCCAGCACCTCGGTGCGGTAATCTTCCATGCGGTCCGACCAGCGCAAGCCGCCGCGGGCGACGGGGCCGCCGCGCAGGTGCACGCCTTCGAAGCGGCGCGAGAACACGAAAATCTCGCGGTAAGGACGCGGTTCCGGCACCAGCGCCAGGCTGCTGGTGTCGAACTTGAAGATGATCTTGTCGCCCTGCTGCTTGTTCTGGAAGTAGCTGGTGCGCAGCGTGGCGCTGATCAAATCGGCCAGCGCGCCGAGGATTTCCTCGGTATCGGCGTGGTTCACGGACGGCAGGCCGGCCTTGATGGCAGCGATGCTTTCCAGGGCCGCCGCATGCTGCGCGTCGGACAGCGATGGATCGAAGCGCTGCAGGAAGGCTTCGACCAGGGCTTTCACGTGGGCCGGCTGCTTGCGCAGGCTTTCGGCGATGTAGCGCACCGAGAAGCGGCTGCCCGTCTGGCGCCAGTAGCTGGTGTAGGCGCGCACCAGCTGCACTTCGCGCGTCGACAGGCCGCCTTCGATGACCAGGCCATTCAGGCGGCCGTCTTCGGCGTCATCGTTGAACAGCGCGGCAAACAGTTCCTGCGCCACGGCGACGACGGATGGCTGCGCCAGTTTCGCCGCGCTGGCGGCATCGACCGTCAGGCTGGTGACGAAATAGCGCGTGCCTTCGGCCGGCGAAATCGAATACGCCTGTTCGCGGTCGATCGCCACGCCCGCGTTATGCAGGGCCGGCAGGATGGTCGACAGCGATGGCACGCGGTTGGCCGAGTACAGGCGGATGGTGGTGACGGCGCCCGTCTCGATGCGCACGGCCACGTGCGACGGGTCGGTGTTGCGCAGGATGGTGTCGAGGTCGCGGAAGGCGACGGCCGGCGCCGTGGCGGCCACGTAATCGAGCGGCAGGGTGGCGCAGAGTTTGCGCAGGCTGGTGCGCAGTGCCACGTCGGGCACGGCGTCGGCCACGGCGGCGAAGCCGTTATGCCAGCCATCGAGCACGCCCAGCAGCGGCTGCTCGATATCCGTTTCCAGGTCCAGCGGGTAGCGCGCGGCATGGGCGATCAGGTAGACGCGCGCCAGGGGGCCGTCGGCCACCAGGGTCTGCGTGCTCACATGCGTGGCGCCGGAGCTGGCCTGCAGGGCCTTCGCCAGGCTCGATGCCACGCTGGCGCTGTAGCGCTCGCGCGGCAGGTACACCAGCACGTTCAGGTGGCGCGCATATACGTCGCGGCGCGCGAAGACCTTGGTGCGCGGCTGCTTGTACAGCGAGACGACGGCGCCGCATACCTGCGCCAGCCAGTCGAGGTCCGCTTCCAGCGCTTCGGTGCGCGGCAGCGATTCGAGGATTTCACGGAATTTCTCGGCGCGGAAGCCCTGCTGGCGCACGCCGGCCAGGCTCAGTACCTTGGCCACGCGGCCGCGCGCGAAAGGCAGCGCCGCCAGCGGGGTGGAATTGCCGGCGCGGGTGAACAGGCCGACGAAGCAATGCTCGCCCAGGATCGCGCCTTGCGCGTCCGTGTCGCGCACGCCGATGAAGTCGAGCTGCTGGTCGCGGTGCAGAGTGCCTGCCACGTCCGCCTTGACGATGGACAGCGCCGATTCGCGCTTGGCCAGGGTGTCGAAGTCGCCCGGGATATTCGCCAGGCAGGTGCCGTACACAGGGTGCGCCGTATCCTGCAGCACGCCGACGCGGCTCGGGATATCGCGTTCCAGTTCGCGCACGCCCGGCTTGACGCGGTAGTAGGCGTAGCCGAAGACTTCAAAGCCGCCGCTGCGGGCCCATTCCAGGAAGGCGGCAACTTCCGCGCCCTCTTCGCCATGCTGCGATGCGGCCGTGGCGACAGCCGCCAGGCGCTCGCCCATGACGGCACTGTCGCGGCGCACCACAAAGGCGTCGCGCGCCACCATGTCGATGGCGGCGACCAGCGCGGCCAGCGCGTCGGGCGCCAGTTCTTCGCCGAGCAGCACCAGCACATACGATTCGAGCGGATCGCCGGATTGGCGCACGGCTTCCACGCTGCCGTCAGCGGCGCGGCGCACGGGCAGCACGGTGTTCATCACGCCGCGCACGGCCAGGTGCTGGCGGCGCATGGCCATGACGATGGAGTCGACCAGGTAAGGCATGTCTTCGTTCAGGATCAGCAAGGCGCTCGCCATGCCGCCACGGCCATCCGCATAACGCAGGGTGGCGATCTGGCAACCGCTGCCGGTGCGCTTGGCCGCTTGCGTAAAACCGTCCACCAGTACCGGCGCCAGGCTGCCGGGCGCGATGTCGGCCAGGTCTTCGGCGTCGAGCGAGTCGAGCCATGCCTGCACCAGCTGCACGACCGGCGCTGCCGCCTTGCCTGCATTGCTCACTGCGTTGACCAGCTCCAGCGTTTGTGTACGCAAATCTTGTGGCGTGTGATTCATCTTGCATCTCCATTACGGTAATGTGAATGTCCAACGCTGTCGTTCGGGCTTGTGGCTGCGCGGCAGCGGTGTCAAGAGACGGGGGTCGCCCGTCCAATTCTGTGCTACGGATGGTCTGTCTCGGATTTTCTGTGTGTTTTTCTATCGCCTACAAGTCGTACAATCCAGGTAAGTTGAGGATGATCGTCAATTCTTCAAGCGCCGCATGCACTTCCAGCGCCAGCTGCGGGTCGGCCAGGTCGCTCGGTTCCAGGTGGTCGCGGTAGTGCTTCTCCACCCATTGCACCAGCCGATGGTACAGCGCTTCCGTCATGATCACGCCCTGGTGCATGGCGCGCGCTTCGTTTTCCGTCAACGCCACGCGCAAGCGCAGGCAGGCGGGCCCGCCGCCGTTGCGCATGCTCTGGCGCAGGTCGAAATGAATCAGTTCATCGACGGGGCCGCCGCTGGCCACCAGGCTTGCCAGGTAGCGCGACACGGCGCGGTTTTCCTGGCACTCCTGCGGAATCACCAACGCCATCCTGCCGTCTTCCTTCGTCAGCAGCTGGCTGTTGAACAGGTAGCTGCTGACGGCGTCCGCGATCGGCACCTGGCCCGTGTCCACGCGCAGCGCCTGCAGGTCCGCTCCCGTGCCGGCGACGGCGCGGTGCAGCTGCGACAGGCTCGCCTCTTCATCGGCAAACGCCTGCTCGTGATAAAACAGCACATTGCCGTTGCCGACGGCGATGACGTCGTTGTGGAACACACCCTGGTCGATCACGTCCGGGTTCTGCTGCACGTACACGGTGCGCTTCGCGTCCAGGCCATGCAGGCGCGCCACGGCTTGCGACGCTTCCAGGGTCTGGCGCGCCGGGTAGCGCTTCGGACTCGGGGCCGACGGGTCGAACTCCACGCGACCATACACGAACAATTCAACCGATGGCGCGCCGTGGCCCGCGCCCAGGCGCGTGTGGTTGGCCGCGCCCTCGTCGCCAAAGGCGGGCGTCGACGGCAGCGCATCGTGCACGGCGAAGTGCTTGTCGTCCTTGAAAATGGCGCGCAGGCTGCGCGCCGACTGCGCATGCTCGAAGGCGCGGTGCAGCTTGTTATTCAGGTTGGCGGCCGTGAAATGCACGCGCCCATCCTGCGTGTCGGCCGACGGGCTGACCGTGGCGGCGTTCGCCGTCCACATGGGCGAAGCGGAATACGCGCACGCGAGGATGACGGGCGATTCCTTGTACGCGCGCGCCAATACCTCCGCATCGCTGCCGGTAAAGCCGATTGAGCGCAGCAGGCAGAAATTCGGACGGTCCTGCGGCGGCAGCAAGGCCTGTGCAAAGCCGCGCGCGGCCAGCGCGCGCATCTTGGCCAGGCCCTGCAAGGCGGCCTGCTTCGGATTCGAAGCGCTTTTCACATTGCTGAACGAGGCCACGTTGCCGAACGAGAGCCCCGCATAGTTATGCGATGGGCCCACCAGGCCGTCAAAGTTGTATTCGCGCGTGCTGTGCATGGGTATTCCTTATAAACCTTAAACTTAAAAATTCAGGCCGGGCGACAGCTTGGCCGGCATTTCCAGGGCGCCGTTCTCGATCGAGGCGACCGGATAGGCGCAGTAATCGGCCGCGTAGTACGCGCTCGGACGGTGGTTGCCCGACTTGCCGATACCGCCGAACGGCGCCGTGCTGGCCGCGCCCGTGGTCGGACGGTTCCAGTTGACGATGCCGGCGCGCGCGCGTACCTGGAAGGTTTGCCACAGGGCCGGATCATCGGACAGCAGCGCGGCGGCCAGGCCGAATTCGGTGGCGTTGGCGACCTTCAGGGCGGCGTTGAAATCAGCCACGCGTATCACCTGCAGCAAGGGGCCGAACCACTCCTCGTCGGGAATACCGCTGGCGTTGGTGACGTCGACGATACCGGCCGTCACAAACCCGGCCTCGGGATTCAGCTGGCGCATCTGCAGCAGGGTGGTGCCGCCCTTGGCCACCATGTCCGCCTGCGCCTGCACCAGGCGCGCGGCCACGGCGCTCGATACGACCGGGCCCATGAACGGCTGCGGCTGGGCGTCGGAAGCGCCGATGCCCAGTTTTGCCGCCACTTCCACCAGGCGCGCGACAAAGGCGGCGCCGGCGGCATTGTCCTGCACCACCAGGCGGCGCGCGCACGTGCAGCGCTGGCCGGCCGAGACAAAGGCGGAGAAGATCGCGTGGTGCACGGCGGCGTCCACGTCTTTCACGTCCCACACCACCAAAGCGTTATTGCCGCCCATTTCCAGCGCCAGCATCTTGCCCGGCTGGCCGCCGAACTGGCGGTGCAGGCTGATGCCCGTCTGGCAGGAACCCGTAAACAGTACGCCGTCGAGGTGCGCATTCGCGCCCAGGGCCACGCCCGTGTCGCGCCCGCCGTTGACGAGGTTGACGACGCCGTTCGGCAAGCCCGCCTGCTGCCACAGCTGCACGGTTTTGATGGCACTGCGCGGTGCGTATTCGCTGGGCTTGAAGACGATGGTGTTACCGGCGATCAGGGCTGGCACGATATGGCCGTTCGGCAGGTGGCCGGGGAAGTTGTACGGACCAAAGACGCCGAACACGCCATGCGGGCGGTGACGCAGCACGGCATCGCCATCGGCGATCTTGCTTTGCGTGACACCGGTGCGCGCGTGATACGACTGCACCGAGATATCGATCTTGTTGGCCATGGTGGCCACTTCCGTGCGCGATTCCCACAAAGGCTTGCCCACTTCTTCCGAGATCAGGAGCGCCAGCGCTTCGGCATGTTCCTTCAGCAGTTCGCGAAAGCGCACGCAGATGGCGATGCGCTCTTCGACGGGCGTGTCGGCCCATGCTTCAAAGGCGGCGCGGGCCGCCTGGCAAGCCTGTTCAACCTGCGTTGGCGTCGCTTCCAGGCTGGCCCAGGTCTGCTTGCCGTTCGACGGATCGATGGTGAGCAGTTCGCGGCCCGTGCCTGGCAGCCAGGCGCCGTTGATGAAGTTCGATTGCGTGGTATTCACATTAGACATGGGGATGCTTCCTCGGGTTGAGTGACAGCGTGCGCACGGTGTCGCCGTTGTGGCTACGCAGCAGGTGCAGTTCGGCGTCGTCCAGCGCGATCTTGCCGCTATGCGGATTGGCGCCGGTGACGATCATGCGGAAATCTTTCAGGTCGGTGTTCGACACCAGGTATGGTTCGGCCTGGGCAAGGTCGCCACAGGCTTCAGGCGCCGCCCCGGCATCGAGAACGGCCAGCATGCTGTCGCGCATGGCGCGCAGCTCGGAGACGCGCGCCTGCAGCACGGGACCGGCGTCGAAAATGTCGACATAGCCTTCGAAGTGCAAGCCTTCCTGCTCCAGCAGGCGGCGCGCGGGCGCCGTGCTCAGATGCACCTTGCCGATGACTTCCTGCGCTTCGTCGGGCAGGTAGGCCACGTACATGGGCTGGCGCGGCATCAGCTCGGCGATGAAGGATTTTTTTCCCAGGCTCGTCAAATCGTCGACGTGGTGGAAATCCATCTTGAAGAAGTGGCGTCCCAGGCCCTCATAAAATGGCGAGCTGCCGTCCGGCGCCTGGTAGCCGCGCATTTCGGCGATCAGCTTTTCCGTGAACAGGTGCGGGAACTGGGCGATGAAGAGAAAGCGGCTTTTCGACAGCAGCTTGCCGTTGTTGCCGCTGCGGTAATCGGGGTGCAGGAACAGCGAGCACAGTTCCGTGCTGCCCGTCAGGTCGTTCGACAGGTACAGCGTTTCCATCCGCGTAAACACGTCGAGCTCGCGGCTCGAATGCACGAGGGTGCCGATGCGATAGTTATAAAACGGTTCTTCCAGGCCCACGGCGCCCTTGATCGCGCACACGCCGGCCAGGCGGCCCGTGTCGGTATCCTCCATGACGAACATGTAGTCGCGCTTTTCGGGCGGGATGGTTTCGGCGAACGAGGCGCAGGCGATGGCCAGGCGGTCGCCCAGCATTTTCATGTCCGGCTTGAGGGTGGTCATGCCGGTGCCGACCTGGCTGGCCAGGCCATACAGGGCATCGAGGTCGTTGGCGTTGATGGCGCGTACTACTAACATAAAATTGACTCCCTTAGATACGCACGCAAATGACGCTGTCGCCTTCGGCCACGGCCAGCGCTTCGAGCAGTTCGGCCGGCAAGCCGATGGTGTCCTGCGCTTCGAGCGCATCGCAGGTGAAGGTGACGGCGCGGAAATTGCGCTCGGCACCCGAGGCGATCGCGTAATTGACTTTCAGGCCCGTGCGGCTGGGCGTGACGCCCGCGACGACGCGGCGCGTGAGCGAACCCGTAAACGAGCGCAGCGAATTCTTGTGCGCCTGCAGGATCGGGCCGCCGTCGAAGATGTCGATGTAGTCGTCGGCCTCGAAACCTTCTTCCGTCAGCAGGTTGAACGCCAGTTCGCCGCTCGGGTGGATCTGGCCCATGGCCGCCTGCGCGTCGCCGGGCAGCAGCGGCACGTACACGGGGTAATGCGGCATCAGCTCGACGATCAGGGTGCGGTTGCGCGCGCCGCCGATGACCTTTTCGGCATCGAGGAAATCCATCTGGAAGAACTTGCGGCCCAGCGCATCCCAGAACGGCGACTGGCCGTCGGCATCCGTGATGCCGGCCAGCGGGACGAAGAAGCGGTCGCCGAAACGGTGCGGCGCCAGCACGGCGAACAGCAGCCGCGCGCGCGACAGCAGGGCCGCTTCCAGGCCCGCCTGGTCCATATTGCGTACATAGAAACCGGACAGCTGCGAGTACGCCGTCAGCTCGGAACACAGGGTCAGCGCATGCACGCTGTGGCTGATGTTCAGGTCGCGCGAGACTTGCTGGATGACGTCGTTACGGAAGGAAAAATAGGTACCGTTCGAGCCGGCCGAGGCGAAGATGGCGGCCGTGCCGGCGATGCTCTTGTCGAGCAGGGATTCAAGCACGAAGAGATACGACTCTTCGCTGGGGATGTCGACATGGGCGGCAAACGAGGCGATGGAGCGCTCGACGGAGGCGGCGATTTTCTCGCGCGTCTTCGGCAGGGTATGGACACCCGGCATGGTTACCGCGGCCAGCGCTTCGAGGGCTGCAATATCCGCAATTTCTACCGGACGGACAACATACATGGGTACTCCTTCAATGCGGACAATCCTAGGGTAGAACCAAGCCGGCCCGCAGCAAAGCGGCGGGCCGGTGATCAAACAGGGAGCGAAGCCAGCGTCAGGCTTTCAGCAAGCCGTCGATGGCCACGCGCAGCAAGCGGCCTGCCTCGGCGATCTGCTCATCCGAGACGATCAGGGCCGGCGCCAGGCGCACCACGTCCATGCCTGCGATCAGCACCATCAAGCCTTGCGCTTCGGCCGCTTTCTGGATGTCTTTCGCGCGGCCTTTGTAGGCATCGGTGACTACCAGGCCCAGCAGCAAACCGCTGCCGCGCACCACGGAGAACACTTGCGGGTAGTCGCTGATCAAGCCTTGCAGCATGGCGATGGTGTTGACGCTGGCGTCCTTGACGCGCGCCAGGAACGCCGGCGTGTTGATCGTTTCCAGCACTTTCAGGGCCACGGTGGCGGCCAGCGGGTTGCCGCCGTAGGTGGTGCCGTGGGTGCCGACGGCCAGCGTCTGCGCCAGCGCGTCGGTGGTCAGCATGGCGCCGATCGGGTAGCCGTTGCCGAGCGCCTTGGCGGCCGTCAGGATGTCCGGCGTGACGCCATAGCCCATGTACGCGAACAACGCGCCAGTGCGGCCCATGCCGCACTGGACTTCGTCGAAAATCAGGAGGGCGCCGGTCTTGTCGCACAGGGCGCGCAGCTCCTTGAGGAATTCCGGATTGCCTGGCACCACGCCGCCTTCGCCTTGCACCGGCTCGACGATCACCGCGCATACGTCGTCACCGATAGCGGCGCGTGCCGCTTCGATGTCGTTGTAGGCGATGTGGTTGATTTCTTGCGGCAGCGGCTCGAAGCCTTCCGTGTACTTGGCCTGGCCGCCGACGGAGACCGTAAACAAGGTGCGGCCGTGGAAGGAGCTGAAGCACGAGATGATGCGCGACTTGTGCGCGCCAAACTTGGTGTGCGCATACTTGCGCGCCAGTTTCAGGGCCGCTTCATTGGCTTCCGCGCCCGAGTTGCAGAAGAAGGCACGGTCGGCGAAGGTCGCTTCCGTCAGGGCCAGCGCCAGGCGCAGCACGGGCTCGTTGGTGTAGCCGTTGCCCAAATGCCACAGGTTGTTGATTTGCTTGGTCAGCACGTCGACCAGGGCTGGATGGCAGTGGCCCAGGCTGTTGACGGCGATGCCGGAGGTGAAATCGAGGTAATGCTTGCCAGACTGGTCCCACAGATCCAGTCCGGTACCGCGCACGGGAACCATGGCAGCGGGAGCGTAGGTAGGAACCAGGACCTGGTCAAAGGTTTCCCGGGTGACTGGACGAGCCGTTACGGTCGAATCAAGCTTGGCATTCATAGCATTCCCCATCAATATGTTAGGTACTCCCGCAGCTACGACAGCCACGTGTGTACAGCATTATAAAAAGCGGGATGCTAAAACTCTTTTGAATCTGCGACAAGGATTTTCACAATTCATCACAGCCGGGCTTGCCTCAATTAAGGTGGGGGCATGAGCTTTCTTTGCCGCTCTTCGCGCGGCGTATTGCCAAACAGGGTGCCAAATGCTGTGGAAAAGTGCGAACCGGAAGAAAAACCGCACATCAGGCCCACTTGCACGATGGAATAATGTGTATCAAGCAATAGTTGCCGCGAGCGTTGCAGCCGCAGCTCCAGGTAATAGCGCGACGGCAGGCTGCCCAGGTATTGCTTGAACAGCCGCTCAAGCTGGCGCCGCGACAGGCCCACCAGGCTGGCGATGTCGTCCGTCGACAGCGGCTCCTCGATATTGGCCTCCATCAAGGTGACGGCTTCCGACAGTTTCGGCTGCAGCACGCCGAAACGCGCCTGCAGGGCCACGCGCTGGCGCTCTTCCTTGCCGCGCACCTTGTCCACGCACAGCGCTTCCTTGACGAGCGCCTGCACGTCGGCGCCAAACACGGTTTCGATCAGGGTCAGCGAAAAGTCGATGCTGGCCGCGCCGCCGCAGCACGTGATGTGCTGACCGTCGATGTCGAACAGGTGCGGCGTCAGGATGGCCCGCTCGGCTTTCGCCTCCGCATCGGCATACAGGGCCCACGGCAAGGCGATGCGCACGCCATCCATGACACCCGCGTCGGCCAGCCACAGCACGGCCGCACCGACGCCGCCCCAGAACGGCGCCGAGCGGCAGCGCTCGATCACGGCCCGGCACAGCTCGGCACGCAGCGGTGCTTCCGTCTCGTCGGCCACCAGCAGCGCGATATGCCAGTTGCCGCCCTGCGCGGCCACCTGTTCGGGCGTGCGCACCTCGAGCTGCAGCGCCTCGGGGCCCAGCGCCCGCGCGCACAGGCGCAGCGGCTGCACCAGGCCGGCCCAGGTAATCGACTCGGCATCGCCGGCATGGACCAGCAGCAAACGCAGCGGTTTGTCGAGGCCGATACGGGAAAGATTAGCGAAAGACATCGGCGAGGCGGGATAGGGGCAAGGGCTGAGTTGCACACATGATACCGGACTTCAGCCCCATCCAGACCCTCATGCAACAGCGCATCCTGACGCGGCGGAAAAAAGCGGGACAGAAGGATATAATCACGCCCTATGGGTGAACGATATTTAAAAAGTATCCGGCTGCTGGCCGAGTGCATGCAAGGCTTCGAGCGGTTTTCAGGCGACTTCGTGCGCCAGTACGGCTTGACGCATGCGCAATTCGACATCATTGCCACGCTCGGCAACACCTGCGGCATGTCCTACAAGGAACTGGGCCAGAAAACCCTGATCACCAAGGGGACCTTGACGGGTGTGGTGGACCGGCTGGAACAGAAGGGGCTGGTGATACGGGAGCGTTGTCCACGCGACAAGCGCTCCTATTTCGTGCGCCTGAGCTGCGAGGGCGAGCACGTGTTCCATGACGTGTTCCCCAAGCTGACCACGCAGGGCCAGCGCCTGTTTGCGCACTATACGGACGACGATTTCAGTCGCCTGGAAACGACCCTGACAGGCTTGAAACATGCCATCGCCAACGGTCACAGCTGACATTTCATCAAGCACAGACATTCAAACAAGACAAAGGAAACAAGTTGAAAACCACACTGCTCGAAGGCAAAAAGCCCGCTCATTTCGACAAACACATCATCGGCAACCTCTTGCTCAACGCCAGCACGCCTGAACTGGTGCGCCAGGAAAAACTGATCATCGGCGTGCGCAACGAAGATGGCGAAATCTACCGCCTGATCGGCGCAACCAAGCACAACAGCTTCATGAACGCCGTCGAGGAATTGTTCGACCTGGGCTTGACGGATGAACTGGAAGACAGCGACGAGCTGGTCGAAGGCTGCGATGCCATCTTCAGCGAATCTCTGTAGTAGCGCTTGACGGGACCTGCTGCGCGGTGGTCTTTGCGGCCTGCGATGATCCGCTCGCGATGGTCCTGTCCAGCGCTTTAACGATCGCTGTCATTAAAAAAGGGCATGCCGCTGATACAGTGGCGTGCCCTTTTGGCGTTTACGAGGCTTTGCTTGCCTTTTGCCAGGCTGTTTGCGAAAAGATCACGCTTAAAAAGTTCCGTACGGAAATATTGCGAGTATAATTTTTTCAATGAACAGACTCGACGCCTTTAAAAGTATCGCCGCACTTGCCGGTCGCGGCGAGCTGACCTTTCCCGCCAATGTGGACGCTTCGCTCAAGCTGCAGCAGGCGCTGGCCGATCCCGACTGCCATATCGAGGCGGCGGCCAAGCTGGTGCAGGCCGATCCGCTGCTGGCCGCGCGCACGGTGGCCATCGCCAATTCCGTGGCCTTCAACCGCTCCGGCAACGAAATCACCAGCGTGCGCAATGCCGTGCAACGGCTCGGCGTGCGCACCCTGCAATCGGTGGTGGCGTCGCTGATCGTGCGCCAGCTGGGCAGCACCATCACCGATCCCGTGCTGCAAGCGAAGGCCAACCAGCTGTGGGAACATACGGCCCACGTGGCGGCGCTGTCGCAGGTGCTGGCGCGCCGCGTCACCAAGGTCGATCCCGATACCGCGCTGTTTGCCGGCATCATGCATGAAGTGGGCGGTTTCTACATGCTGTCGCGCGCGGCCGAATTTCCCGGCATCCTGGAAGGCGAGCCGCAGGACTGGGTCGAACATGGCGAGCAAGCCATCGGCCACGGCGTCTTGACCAAGCTCAAGGTGCCGGAAGCCGTGATGCAAGCCATTGGCTCCCTGTGGGAAGGCTTGCGCGCCATCCCGCCCGAGTCGCTGGGCGACACCTTGCTGCTGGCCAACGACCTGGCGCCGGTGGCGTCGCCGCTCAACGAAAGCCCGGCCGCCATCGCCGTGCGGGCCGCCCGCGCCGCGCGCAGCATCGACTGCGTCATCGGCGATGACTTGACCCTGTCGCGCATCATGGAAGAATCGGACGATGAAGTGCAGTCGCTGCTGAAGGTACTCGTGCATTAATCGCTGCCCGCCTTCGGTGCGGGTGCGGGTGCGATAAGCGCGGCCTTGGCGGTCTCGACGATCAGCACATGCTTGTCCACCGCCTGGCGTTGCTGCCGATGCTGGACCACCAGCGTGGCGACGGCCTTGGTACTCAGCAGCGGCTTCGGATGGCGGGGCATGAACATGGCGGGCCTTCTTGAGAGAGAGTACGGCCCACATGCGGAGCACTTATCAACTTTTCAAGTTCCAACGGTACAAAAAAACAGGACAAAAAAAACCCGCTCGAAAGCGGGTAAAGTCCAAAGCTAGGGATGTCCTGAAAGAGACAGCCCTATCTTATGCGGTGCGTGGAAACGGCTCCGTGCGCTGGCACACTTAGCGCGCACATTTATCCGACGCTCAGATCGACTTGCGTTGCCTGCCAGGCGCGCAGCTGCCGCACGCGCCCGAACCAGGCCTGGATATGCGCATACTGTCCCAGCGGCAGGCGCACCGCCTCGCTGTACATCAGCGGCGCGGCCACGGCAAAATCGGCCAGGGTCACGTCTTCGCCGCTGAGCCAATTGCGCCTTGCCAAGTGCGCGTCGAGCACCACGGCGCACGCATGCAGTTCGCGCTCGCCGCGCGCCTCTTCCAGCGGGTCCGCGGGGCCGCCGCCCGTCATGCCTTTCCACGCGCGCTCCCACGCCAGCACGCCGATGGCGGGCGCGAAATGCTGCGCGGCCCAGAACAGCCAGCGGTTGACATCGGCACGCGCTTGCGGCGCCGACGGATAAATCGTCTGGCCCGGCACCTGCTCGGCCAGGTATTGCATGATGGCGCACGATTCCCACAGCAGGAAATCGCCATCGGCCAGCACGGGCACCTTGCCGTTCGGGTTCAGTTCGCCCAGGCGCCGGCGGTCATCCGCATTCATCAGGTCGACTTCGGCCAGTTCCAGCGGCAGTTCAAGGTGAATCGCCGTCATCAGGGCACGGCGGGCATTCGAGGACATGGGGTGGTGGTAGAGGCGCATGATGGCTAGCTCCGGTGAGTGAAGAAGCCACCATCGTACGGGCCGTCACTGACAGTTTTTGTCAGGAGCGTACTCTATGTTTCCGGGTCGATATCGTGCGCCTTGCGCCAGGTTTCCAGCAAGACGTGGCGACGCGTGGGATAGCGCTCACCGCAGTTGTCCACGCTGGCGATGCGGTCGATGCGGAAATGGCGGTAGTCGCCGCGCAGCTCGCACCAGGCGGCCAGCAGGCGCTTGCCCTCAAAAAAGGCCAGCGCAAACGGCCAGACCGTGCGCTGCGTGGCGCTGCCACGCTCATCCTGGTAGCCCAGCGTGAGTTTCTGCTCGTAGCGGATGGCTTCGCGCACCGGCTGCACATACCGGTCGGCCGGTTCCGTGCCATCGGCGGGGCGGCCCAGCGGCACCCACAGGCTGGTCTCGGCCATGTTGTCGCGCAGGTCGCGCGGCGAGGCGGCGGCGATCTTCGCCAGCGCGGCGGACGCTGCCTGCGCCAGGCCCGCATCGCCCTGGCGGCGCACCCAGCGCGCGCCCAGCACCAGCGCCTCCAGTTCGTCGGGACCGAACATCAGCGGCGGCAAAAAAACGCCACGGCGCAGCACATAGCCGATGCCGGCTTCGCCCTGCAGCGGCGCACCGAGTTCGGCCAGGGTCTGGATATCGCGGTAAATCGTGCGCTCGGAAACGCCGAGCTGCTGCGCCAGCTGGGCGGCCGTCACCGGCACCCGTTTCGCGCGCATGGCGTCCATCAGCAGGAACAAACGGCCGCTGCGGCTCATGGGCAGGCCTGCAAGCCCTGGTCGCCCATGACGAGCGCGGACAGGGCCGGCACATACAGGTAGCCGCCCGGTGCCAGGCGCGCCGCGCGGGCGCCCTCGTCGACAGCCGCGATGCCGTAGCAACGTTCAAGGCGTTTGGCCGCCGGCCACCAGAAGACGGCGGCATCCTGGTCGGGAAAGCGCTGGCGCGTGGCCTCGGCCTGCGCCGCGACCTGCCGGAAGTCGCGGTAAAAGGCGGGCGCGATGCCAAGGTCGCGGGAAAATGCCGCTTCCAGCGCCGCCGCATCCGCCAGCTGCGCGGCCAGCGCATCGGTTTCCGTTTCCAGGTCCTCGGCCGCCACGCCCGCCTCGACCAGCGTGCGCCGCAACTGCGCCGGGCTCGCCTGCGCGCGCAGGAAGGCCGATTCCTGCAGCGCCAGCACGCCGTCGGCCGGGATGCGCTTGCGCCGCGCGGCCGGGAAGACATAGCTGGCGCAGCTGCCCGTGCAGACGGTGTCGATGGCGATGTCGAACCCCTGCTGGCGGACCAGGCGCGCCAGCAGCATGGCGGCCTGCGCGTCGCCGCCGTCGCTATTCACGCGCAACAGGGTCGCTTCGCGCGGGGCCAGCTGGCGCAGCCTGTCCACGTCGCCCTCGGCGATCGCGCCGCGCATGGCGATGCTGCCATCGGCCATGCGGCTGAAATCGGCGGCGCCGGCCAGCGCGGTCGCGCCGGCCATGATGCCCATGCATAAAAAACGCTTCATCGTCATCCGTTACAAAAAAAAACGACCACCGCGAACGGTGATCGTCTTTGAATCGACATGCAACGACCCGCGCTTACACCACGGCGCCGTCGGTCTCGTCTTTTTCCTTGACTGGCTTGATCAAGTCTTCGCGTTTCACGCCCAGCCACATGGCGATGGCCGCGGCGACGAACACAGACGAGTAAATGCCAAAGCAGATACCGATGGTCAGCGCGATGGCAAAGTGATGCAGGGTCTGGCCGCCGAAGAACAGCATCGACAGCACCATCATCTGGGTACAGCCGTGGGTGATGATGGTACGCGAGATGGTGCTGGTGATCGCATTGTCGATCACTTCATGCACGCTGGCCTTGCGGTGCTTGCGGAAGTTTTCGCGGATACGGTCAAAGATCACCACCGATTCGTTGACGGAGTAGCCGAGCACCGCCAGGATCGCCGCCAGCACCGTCAGCGAGAATTCCCACTGGAAGTAGGCGAAGAAGCCCAGGATGATCACCACGTCATGCAAGTTGGCGACGATGGCCGACACCGCGTATTTCCATTCGAAGCGGATGGCCAGGTAGATCATCACGCCGATGATCACCATCACCAGCGCGTTCAAGCCGTTCTGCGCCAGTTCCTCGCCCACTTGCGGGCCGACGAATTCGACTTTCTGCAAGACCAGCGCCTCGTTGCCGGCCGCATCCAGGCAGGCGCTCTTGAGCACGTGCTCGCCCTTTTCGGTGACCGTGTCGATGCCCTTGGTCGTGCCTTGCTCGGCCTTGCACAGCGCCTCGAACACGCGCAGCGAGGTATTCGCGGCGGTGACGCCCTTTTCCACCGGCAGGCGGATCATCACGTCGCGCGCCGTGTCGAAGCTGGTCACGCCCGGCTCTTCATAGCCCATGCCGATCAGGGTGCCGCGTATGCCTTCGAGATTGGCCGCCTTGGGGTATTTCACCTCCATCACGGTGCCGCCCTTGAATTCCACGGACAGGTGCAAGCCCTTGTGCAGCAGGAAGAACACGGCCGCCACGAAGGTAAGCGCCGAAATCACGTTGAAAATCAACGCATGGCGCATGAAGGGAATATCTTTTTTGATCCGGAAAAATTCCATGAAATCCTCTGAGTTCTGTTCTGTGCGTCCGGCGGCTGGGCCACCGGACGCTATCGCTGTTGACGCTATTGAGTAGGACGGGGCGCTGGCTTATTTGCTCGTGCCTGGCACCCAGACCGTGCCGATCGACAGCGTGGTCAGCTTTTTCTTGCGGCCATACCAGAGGTTGACCACGCCGCGCGAAACGAAGACGGCGGAGAACATCGAGGTCAGGATACCCAGGCAGTGCACCACCGCGAAGCCGCGCACCGGACCGCTGCCGAAGGCCAGCAGGGCGATACCGACGATCAGGGTGGTCACGTTCGAGTCCAGAATCGTCGCCCAGGCGCGGTCGAAGCCGGCGGCGATCGCCGCCTGCGGCGTGCTGCCGGCGCGCAGCTCCTCACGGATACGTTCGTTAATCAGCACGTTGGCGTCAATCGCCATACCCAGCGCCAGCGCGATAGCGGCGATACCTGGCAGTGTCAGCGTGACCTGGATCATCGACAGCAGGGCGATCAGCAGCAACAGGTTGCAGGCCAGGGCCAGCACGCTGAAGGCGCCGAACATCATGTAATAGGCGATCATGAAGACGGCGATGGCAAGGAAGCCGTACATCGTCGAATGCAAGCCCTTGGCGATGTTTTCAGCGCCCAGCTGCGGTCCGATCGTGCGTTCCTCGATGACCGTCATCGGTGCAGACAAGGCGCCCGAGCGCAGCAGCAGCGCCAGTTCGTTGGCGTTTTCCGCGCCGCCCATGCCGGTGATCTGGAAGCGCGAACCGAGTTCCTGCTGGATGGTGGCGACCGACAGCACTTCCGGCTTGCCTTTTTCAAACAGCACGATGGCCATGCGCTTGCCCACACGTTCGCGGGTCGCTTCGCGCATCTTGCGGCCGCCGTCGCCGTTCAGGTCGATGGACACGGCCGCTTGCTGGTTCTGGTCGAAGCTGGCCGTGGCGCTGGAGATATAGTCGCCCGTCAGGATCACGTCTTTCGACAGCACGACAGGCACGCCCTTGCCGACGGTGAACAGTTCGGAATTGAACGGGATGGCGCTCGACAGCTCCGTGCCAGGCACGATGCTTTCGTCGACGAGGCGCACTTCCAGGGTGGCCGTGCGGCCGATGATGGCCTTGGCGCGGGCCACGTCTTGCACGCCGGGCAATTGCACCACGATGCGGTCGGGACCTTGCTGCTGGATCAGCGGCTCGGCCACGCCCAGTTCATTGACGCGCTTGGACAGCGTCGAGATATTCTGTTTTACGCCTTCATCGATGGTGGCTTTCAGGGCCGCCGGCTTGAGGGTGATGACGAGTTTCAGATCGCTGCCGCTGCCGGCATCGGCAAAGGCCAGCTCCGACATCTGGTCGGACAGCACATTTTTTGCCTTCAGGCGCGTTTCCGCGTCGCGGAAGTTGATGTCGATGCTGTCGCCCACGCGTTCGATGCCGGCGTGGCGGATATTCTTGTCGCGCAACACGCTGCGCGCGGCGGACTGGATGCCCTGGACTTTCTTGGTCAGCACGGCTTTCGCGTCGACCTGCATCAGGAAGTGCACGCCACCGCGCAAGTCCAGGCCCAGGAACATGGGCAAGGCATGCAATTTTTGCATCCATTGCGGGGTATTCGCTTGCAGATTGACCGTCACCACGTAGGTCGGGTCGCTCGGATCCGTGTTCAGGTCCTTTTCCAGTACCAGCTTGGCCTTGAACTGGGTATCCGGATCGGCGAAACGCACGCGCACGGAGGCGAGGTTGCCGACGCCGTCCATGGTGATACCTTCCGACTTGACGCTCTCTTTCGTCAATATTTGCTCGACTTGCGTCATCAACTCGCCCGTCACTTTGACGGTCGACTTGCCGCTGGTTACTTGCAGCGCCGGTGATTCACCGAAATAATTGGGCGCCGTATAGAGTGCGCCCAGCAATAAGGCGACGGCAATGATGATGTATTTCCAGGCAGGGTAGCGATTCATATTGATTCAGCGTTCAGTGTTGAGCGTCGGAGGCGTCGCGGGGGGCGGCGGATAGCCGCCCCGGTCAGTCATTGCCGTGGCAATGGCAGCGAGGAATTACAGCGCCTTCAGGGTGCCTTTAGGCAGCAAGGTGGTGATGGAGCTCTTTTGCACCGTGATTTCGGTGCCGGTCGCCACTTCGATGGTGACGTAAGCGTCCACTACCTTGACAACACGGCCCAGCATGCCGCCGGCGGTGACGACTTCGTCACCCTTGGTCAGCGCGTCCATCATCGCCTTTTGTTCTTTGGCGCGTTTTTGCTGTGGGCGGATCATCAGGAAGTACATGACCACGAACATCAATACCAGCGGCAGGAAGCTGGTCAGGTTGCCGCCGAAACCCAGGGCATCGGCAGGGGCTTGCGCATAAGCGTTGGAAATGAAAAACACGGTGACTCCAGTTCTAATCAGTTTGAAAAATAGCGCTGTATTCTAGCATTGGCGATAGACCATTACCCTAATTGCAGGCATGGCAACTTTAAATGGGGCTAAAAAGGCATTATGCAATGCTTTATAGCCCCAGTCCAAGCACCAATATATAAAACATCAGGCCATGGCGCCAGTGGCCATCGACATAAGGATTTCTTAAGTTCCCCGTGCGCGTTCCGCATGGAATTGCAGCGTAAACGCGTGGAAACGGTCTTCGTCGAGCGCTTCGCGCATCTGGCGCATCAAGTCCAGGTAGTAATGCAGGTTGTGGATGGTATTCAAGCGCGCGCCGAGGATTTCCTTGGAGCGGTGCAGATGGTGCAGATACGCGCGCGAGAAATTGCGGCAGGCGTAGCAGCTGCACGTCTCGTCCAGCGGCGCCTGGTCTTCCTTGTACTTGGCGTTCTTGATCTTGATGTCGCCGAAACGGGTAAACAGCCAGCCATTGCGCGCATTTCGCGTCGGCATGACGCAATCGAACATGTCGATCCCGTTCGACACGCCCGCCACCAAGTCTTCCGGCGTGCCCACGCCCATCAGGTAATGCGGCTTGTTGGCCGGCAGGCGCGGGCCCACGTGGGCCAGCATGCGCATCATGTCTTCCTTCGGCTCGCCGACGGACAGGCCGCCGATGGCGATGCCGGGAAAGTCGATCTCTTCCAGCTTGGCCAAGGACTCGTCGCGCAGCATTTCGAACATGCCGCCCTGCACGATGCCGAACAGCGCATTCGGGTTCTCGCCGCGGTGGAACTCGTCCTTCGAGCGCTGCGCCCAGCGCAAGGACATGCGCATGGACTTGGCCGCTTCCTCGATGGTGGCCGGGCGGCCCTGGATCTCGTACGGCGTGCATTCGTCGAACTGCATGACGATGTCGGAATTCAAGACGCGCTGCACCTGCATCGACACTTCCGGCGACAGGAACAATTTATCGCCGTTGATGGGCGAATTGAAATGCACGCCCTCTTCCGTGATCTTGCGCATGGCGCCCAGCGAAAACACCTGGAAACCGCCGGAATCCGTCAGGATCGGCTTGTTCCAGCCCATGAAGCCGTGCAAGCCGCCGAATTTCTCCATGACGGTGTTGCCAGGACGCAACCAAAGGTGAAACGTGTTGCCCAGGATAATCTGCGCGTCGATCTCGTTGAGTTCCAGCGGCGACATGGCTTTCACGGAGCCGTAAGTGCCCACTGGCATGAAGATCGGCGTCTGCACGACGCCGTGGTTCAGTTTCAAGGTGCCGCGGCGTGCCTTGGTCAGGCCGCTCGTGTCGGTCTTGAGTAATGTAAATTCCAGCATGTCAGTCTTTCACGGGAGTATGGAGGTTCAGCGCAGCGCGCGATTGCGTGGTCAGCAGCATCGCGTCGCCATAACTGAAGAAACGGTAGTTCTGCGCGATCGCATGCGCGTAGGCATGGCGGATCGGCTCATAGCCGGCAAAGGCCGACACCAGCATCAGCAGGGTCGATTTCGGCAAATGGAAGTTGGTGATCAGCCGCGTCACCGTCTTGAACGCATAGCCGGGCGTGATGAACAGGGCCGTATCGGCGCTGCCGGCCACCAGCTGGCCGCTTTGCGAGGCCGATTCCAGCGCGCGCAGGCTGGTCGTGCCGACGGCCACCACGTCGCGTCCGGCCCGTTGCGTGGCGCGCACGGCGTCCACGGTGTCCTGCGGCATGGTGTACCACTCGGTATGCATCTTGTGCTCGGACAACACTTCCGTGCGCACGGGCTGGAAGGTGCCGGCGCCCACGTGCAGGGTCACATAGGCGAAGTTGACGCCCTTGGCCTTCAGCTGGTCGAGCAGGGCCTGGTCGAAATGCAGGCCCGCCGTCGGCGCGGCCACGGCGCCCGGCACCTTGTTGAACACGGTCTGGTAGCGCGTCTCGTCGAAGGCATCCGCGTCATGCTCAATATACGGCGGCAGCGGCAAACGGCCATGCGCCTCGATCAGCTCGAACACGTCGGCCTCGAAATGCAGGGTAAAGAATTCGCCGGCGCGCTGGCCCACCGTCACGTCGAAGGCGTCGGCCAGGCGGATGCGGCAGCCGGGTGGCGGCGACTTCGAGGCGCGCACCTGGGCCAGCACGGTGCGCTCATCGAGCACGCGCTCGACCAGCGCCTCGATCTTGCCGCCGCTTTCCTTGACGCCAAAGAAACGCGCTTTCAGCACGCGCGTGTCGTTCATCACCAGCAGGTCGCCCGCTTGCAGCAGTCCGACGATGTCGGCGAACTGGCGGTCGACCAGGGCGTCGCCGTCCAGATGCAACAGGCGCGAGGCGCTGCGCTCGGCCAGCGGAGTTTGCGCAATGTTTTCTTGCGGCAAATTAAAATCGAAATCGGAAAGCGAATACATGCGTTTTGCTTCAAAAATACGTCAAAAATGATTAGGAGTGCGCAATGGAAGATCTGGCACTATACTGTGCGCCTATACAGGCATTACAATAATCCGCCGCAACAAACGATGACTGCGGTACGCACAGGGTGTGCCGGACAACCCTCTATTTTACGCTAGCGGCACTGAAACTTGCGCCAGCGGCACCAAAACCTTGCATATGCCCGATCCAACGCCCGATCTTCCCCCCGCCGCCAAGCCGAAAGCGGCCAAAAAGGTGGTCAGCACGGAAAGCCGCCTGGCCAAGCTGGGCTTGCGTACCGATATGGACCTGGTGCTGCACCTGCCGATGCGCTACGAAGATGAAACCAAGGTCTACACGATACGCGACGCCTGCCTGCGCGGCGGCGAGTCGTGGCAGGTCGAGGGCGTCGTCACCAAGTGCGAAGTCAGTTTCAAGCCGCGCAAGCAATTGCTCGTGACGATCGCCGATGAAACGGGCAACCTGCTGCTGCGCTTCATGAATTTCTACGGCAGCCAGGTCAAGCAACTGGCCGAAGGCACGCGGGTACGCGCGCGCGCCGAACTCAAACACGGCTTTTTCGGCGCCGAGATGGTGCACCCGACCTACAAGGTCGTCAACGAGGGCGCGCCGCTGCCCACGGCCCTGACGCCCGTCTACCCGTCCGGCGAAGGCCTGTCGCAGCACGTCCTGCGGCGCGAGATCGCCGACGCCATGCGCCGCATCGACTGGCACGACACCCTGCCCGAGCCGCTGCTGCACGAGATGCAGCTGTCGCCATTCCGCGCCGCCGTGCACCTGCTGCACTATCCGCCGCAGGACATCGATGAAAGCGCGCTGATGGACCGCTCGCACCCGGCCTGGGTGCGAATGAAATTCGATGAACTGCTGGCGCAGCAGCTGTCGCTGAAACGCGCCCAGCGCGCGCGCCGCTCGAAAGGCGCCGCCTCGCTGCCCATCGTCGGCACGTTGTCGGAAGCCTTTGGCGCCGCCCTGCCCTTCAAGCTGACGGGCGCGCAGGCGCGCGTGCTCGACGAAATCCGCGCCGACCTGCGCCAGCCGTATCCGATGCAGCGCCTGTTGCAGGGCGACGTCGGCAGCGGCAAGACGGTGGTGGCGGCCTTGTCCGCCACGCAGGCCATCGACAGCGGCTACCAGGCCGCGCTGATGGCGCCCACGGAGATTTTGGCCGAACAGCACTTCCGCAAGATCGCCGCCTGGATGGAACCGCTGGGCGTGAAGGTGGCCTGGCTGACGGGCAGCCTGAAGAAAAAGGAAAAGACGGCCGCGCTGGCCCTGATCGAATCGGGCGAAGCGCAGCTGGTGATCGGCACGCATGCGCTGATCCAGGACAACGTGCAGTTCGCCAAACTGGGCCTGGTGATCGTCGACGAACAGCACCGCTTCGGCGTGGGCCAGCGCCTGACCCTGCGCAACAAGGGCGACAGCGCGGCCGTGCCGCACCAGCTGATGATGTCGGCCACGCCGATCCCGCGCACCCTGGCCATGACCTATTACGCCGACCTGGAAGTGTCGGTGATCGACGAGCTGCCGCCCGGGCGCAGCCCCATCGTCACGCGCGCCATCGACCAGAACCGGCGCGACGAAGTCATCGCCCGCGTCTACGCGGCCGCGCTGGAAGGCCGGCAGGTGTACTGGGTCTGTCCGCTGATCGAGGAATCGGAGGCGCTGCAGCTGCAGACGGCCACCGACACCTACATGATGCTGGCCGAGGCCCTGCCCGCGCTGCAGGTGGGCCTCGTGCACGGGCGCCTGAAGCCGGCGGAAAAACAGGAAGTGATGGACGCCTTCATCGCCGGCCAGCTGCACGTGCTGGTCGCCACCACCGTCATCGAGGTAGGCGTCGACGTGCCGAATGCCTCGCTGATGGTGATCGAGCACGCCGAGCGTTTCGGCCTGTCGCAGCTGCACCAGCTGCGCGGCCGCGTGGGCCGAGGCTCGGCGGCCAGCGTCTGCCTGCTGCTGTACCAGGGCCCGCTGGGCGGCGTGGCCCGCCAGCGCCTGATGACGATGCGCGAAACGACGGACGGCTTCGAGATCGCCCGCCGCGACCTGGAAATCCGCGGCCCCGGCGAGTTCCTCGGCGCGCGCCAGTCCGGCCAGGCCATGCTGCGCTTCGCCGACCTGGAAACGGACCAATGGTTGGTAGACCAGGCGCGCGACGTGGCGCACGACCTGCTGCACGCCACCACGGCGGCGGCCGCCACCACCGTGGAAGCCCACCTGGCGCGCTGGCTCGGCGGGAAAGAGGAATTTTTGAAGGTGTAGATCTGGTATTGCCGATTGACGGGTGTTGTCGGATTACGGCCTACAGCCTGCACACTATTGGCATTGCTTGTTTCCGGGTGTTGTCGGATTACGGCCTACGGCCTACGCACTATTGGCATTGCTTGTTTCCGGGTGTTGTCGGATTACGGCCTACGGCCTGCACACTATTGGCATTGCTTGTTTCCGGGTGTTGTCGGATTACGGCCTACGGCCTAATCCGACCTACGCAAATACGCAACGTTAGGTCGGGTAGGTCGGATTAGCGTAGCGTAATCCGACAACATTGTTGGCGCTGCTCACTCCCGCCCAATACCCGCCACGTCCACGCCCTCCCCGCCCCAATCCGCGGCACACCATCCCTGCTTTAAATACCGATGAAAACTGGAATACGGCCAATCGATGACTTGCTCCACCAAACCATGCTTGACCGGGTTGTAATGGATGTAATCGACATGATTGGCGAGGTCGCGTCCGTCGCGGAGCACATGCTCCCAGAAGCGGTGCTGCCAAGTATCTTTAATGCCTGCATGCTTGCTGAACCATGTCTTGATCAGCCTCCAGCGCGTCATGAAATCGGCATCGCCTTCAGGCAGGGTCCAGATGCAATGCAGGTGATCGGGCAGGATAACGATAGCGTCGATATTGAATGGCCGTTTATGGCGTACGGTGCGGAAAGCGTGCCGCAGAAAATCCACGGCAGTGGCAGTAGCAAAAACGGGCCGGCGGTGTGCCGTCACCACCGTGAAAAAAAAGCTGCCGCCTGGCTGGAATGCGCGTCGGTATCGCATAGTTTCATGGGTGTTGTCGGATTACGGCCTTGCGGCCTACACACTATTGGCATTGCTTGTTTCCGGGTGTTGTCGGATTACGGCCTTGTGGCCTAATCGCTATGGCTCTTCTTGGTTCCCGGTGTTGTCGGATTACGGCCTACGGCCTGCACACTATTGGCATTGCTTGTTTCCGGGTGTTGTCGGATTACGGCCTTGCGGCCTAATCGCTATGGCTTTTCTTGGTTCCCGGTGTTGTCGGATTACGGCCTTTCGGCCTAATCCGACCTACGCACATATGCGGCGGCAGGTCGGGTAGGTCGGATTAGCGTGGCGTAATCCGACTTCCAGCATAAGCCGGCTTTTCGCAATCGACCTTGCGTCCGCGCAGCCTACATGCACATCCAGAAGCGATTCGCCAGGTCGAGCATGAAATCGGGCCGCAGATACGCCATGAAGACGATGGCCAGCAGCGCGGCGCCCAGCAGGCGCCACAGCCACGCGCGCCAGCTGCCCATTACGCCGCCACCGCCGCGCGCTTGACGGCGCGCTCGTCGATCGGCAGGTTGATCAGCGCGGCCAGCAAGCCCAGGCCGATGGTGATCATCCACACGGCGTGGTACGTGCCCTGGTGCTCGTACAGGTAGCCGCCCAGCCATGCACCGAGAAAACTGCCCACCTGGTGCGAGAAAAACACCATGCCGGCCAGCATCGACAGGTGCTTCACGCCGAAGATGCCGGCGATGATGCCATTCGTCAGCGGCACGGTCGACAGCCACAGCACGCCCATGCCGGCGGCGAACAGGTACACCGACCATGACGACAAGGGCGCCAGCAGGAACAGCGTGATGACCACCGCGCGGGCCACGTAGATGGCCGACAGCAGATAGCGCTTGGCGATTTTTCCGCCCAGCTTGCCCGCGTAGTAGGAGCCGACGATATTGAACAGGCCGATCAGCGCCAGCGCCGTGACGGCGATATTCGGATTCATCAGGCCCTGGTCCTTCAGGTAGGCCGGCAAGTGCACGCCGATGAACACCAGCTGGAAGCCGCACACGAAATACCCCGCCAGCAGCAGCCAGAAAGAGCGGCTGGCGACGGCTTCGCTGAAGGCGGCGCCGACGCTTTGCTGCGGACCGCTGGCGTGCGTAACGGGCGGCTCGCGCAGGTAAAAGGCCATCGGGATCATGGCCAGCAGCACCAGCGCGGCCAGCACGTAAAAGGCGTTTTGCCAGCCCACGGCGGAAATCAGTTGCTGCTCGACCGGCATCATCAGGAACTGGCCAAACGAGCCGGCCGCCGACGAGATGCCGAAGGCCCACGAACGCTGCTCGGGCGGTGCGCTGCGGCCGATGATGCCGCTGATGGCGCCAAACGCCGTGCAGGCCAGCGCCAGGCCGATGAAGATGCCCGAGCCGACAATGAACAGCGTGGGCTGCGTGACGAGCGCCATCCACACGAGGCCGGCCATGTAGCTGATGGCGCCGACGATGACGACGCGCATGGTGCCGAAGCGGTCGGCCGCCATGCCGGCGAACGGGCCGAAGACGCCCCACATCAGGTTTTGCATGGCCAGCGCCAGCGAATACGTTTCGCGCGTCCAGCCATTGGCTTGCGAAATCGGCTGCATCCAGAAGCCCAGGCCATGGCGCACGCCCATCGCCAGGGTCAGGACGACGCCGCTGGCGATCAGGACGGTTTTCAGGCTGGGACGGGATGAGGGCAATGTCATGGGGTTCCTGATTACGCCTGGTCGGCGCTGTAAACGAGGCCGATCTGGCCGCGCATGGTGTCCAGATTATGCATCAGCGCCACGCTGTCGGCGTGCGGCATGACGGGGCTTTCCAGCAGGCCGGCGCGGATGCAGCGCATCGCTTCCAGCGCTTCGTGCGTGTAGCCATTGCCCAGGCAGGGCGCGGCGACCACGCGGCGTTCGCCGTCCATCGCTTCGACGATCAAGGAATCGGGCTTGTAAAAACGGTTGGGCAGGCGGATGCGCCCCAGGCTGCAGGAAATCGTCATTTCCGTCGGCGTCAGCGCGTGCAGGCTGCAGGCGCAGGACGAGGTGCCGCCGCCAGCATGCAGCAGCGAGAAGACGACTTGCTCATCGACGCCGGTGGCGCCCATCTCGGCCAGCGCCTGCACGGCCGACACGGGTCCGAGGAAGAAGGCCGCCATCGACAGCGGATAGATGCCCACGTCGAGCAGCGCGCCGCCGCCCAATTCAGGATTGAACATGCGGTGCTCGGGCGGGAAGCTGGCGACAAAGCCGATATCGGCCTGCACCTGCTGCGGCACGCCGATTTCGCCGCTGGCGATGATGCGTTTGGCTTCCTGCACGGCCGGCAGGAAGCGGCTCCACATGGCTTCCATCAGGAACAGCTTTTTCTCGCGCGCCATGTCGACCACGGCCTGCGCTTCGCGCGCATTCATGGTGAACGGCTTTTCGCACACGACGTGCTTGCCGGCGGCCAGGCACATCAGCGCATTTTCCGCATGCAGGGTGTGCGGCGTGGCGATGTAGATCACGTCCACGTCCGCGTCGTCGGCCAGCGCCTGGTACGAACCGTGGCAGCGTTCGATGCCGAATTCGGCGCCGAAGGCCAGCGCGCCGGCATCGCTGCGCGAGGCCACCGCCACCAGTTGCGCACCCGGCGCATCGCGCAAGCCGATGGCCATTGCGCGCGCTATCTTGCCCGTGCCGAGGATGCCCCAGCGTATCACCTTATCCATGCATCGATCCCTTTGGCCGCCGCGGCGGCATGCGTTAAGTTGACGCCTTGCGTTTCGGACGAAACACCGTAGCGTCATTGTAAAAATCGTCGTCCTGGCCTTCGCTCCAGCCGGGCAGGCCCAGCACGGGCAGCGGCGTAAAATCGGCCGTCGTCAGGCCGCCGCTGGCCAGGTCCTGCGCCACGCGCTCGTCGAGCCAGGCGCGCCGCGCCGCATCGTCGAGCGCGAAGTAGGCGTCGCCGGCAAAGATCACGCGCGCGTGCGCCGTGATGGCCTTGTACGGCGCCACCAGTTTTTCCATCAGCGCGTGGCCGAACAGGCAGACTTCGGCGTCGCCGCCGGCGCCAAACTTGCCGCGCTGCGCGATGAAGGCGCCGCGCCAGTCGTGTCCGCGCAACGTCGCTTCCAGCGCGCGCCCCGCATCGCTGTCGCGCAGCACCAGCAAGGCCGAATTTTCATCGAAAATGGTGGCGCCGTCGCGTGCCGGGCCACGCGACTTGCCGACGCCGGACAGGGCGATCTGCGCCGCCTGCAAGGCATTCAGCTGCCGCTTGATGCGCGGGAAGGTCAGCCATACGAGCGCATTGAAAAAGTCATGCAGATTGTCGCGCGTGGGCACGCCGCCCGTGGCGCCGATGAATTCTTCATACGCGACGCCTTCGGGCAGCTCGCTTTGCGGCACGAAGGCCAGCGGCAAGCCCGATGGATTGCGCAAGTCCAGCGCCCGCGCCTGCCCGTTCAGCGCGGCGATGACCGTGTCGCGCTGCAGGTCCAGCTGCCGTCGCGCCGGCAGCACCGTGGCATACCAGGGGCGGGTCCAGTCTATCGATGGCAGCATGAAGCGCTTACACCATTTTCCAGTTGATCTGCTCGCCGGCATTGAGCGGAATGACATGGCTGTCGCCCAGCGGCAGAGAGGCTGGCAGGGTCCAGCTTTCACGCTTCAGGGTGATGGTGTCCGTGTTGCGCGCCACGCCATAGAAGGCCGGGCCGTGGAAGCTGGCAAACGCTTCCAGCTTGTCGAGCGCGCCGGCGCGCTCGAACGCCTCGGCATACATTTCCATCGCGTGCAGGGCCGTGTAGCAGCCGGCGCAGCCGCAAGCCATTTCCTTGGCGCCTTGCGCGTGCGGCGCCGAATCTGTGCCGAGGAAGAAGCGTTCGTCGCCGCTGGCGGCGGCCGTCATCAGCGCCAGGCGGTGCTCTTCGCGCTTGAGAATCGGCAGGCAGTAGTAATGCGGGCGGATGCCGCCCTTGAAGATCTCGTTGCGGTTGTACAGCAGGTGATGCGCCGTGATGGTGGCGGCGATCGGGCCTTCCGCTTCGGCCACGTACTGCGCCGCGTCCTTGGTGGTGATGTGCTCGAATACGACGGACAGGGCCGGGAAGGCGCTGCGCAGCGGACGCATCACGCGTTCGATGAAGACGGCTTCGCGGTCGAAAATGTCGATTTCCGGGTCCGTCACTTCGCCGTGCACGAGGAAGGGCATGCCCACTTCCTGCATCACTTCCAGCACCTTGTAGCAGTTTTTCAGGTCCGTCACGCCCGCATCGGAATTGGTGGTGGCGCCGGCCGGATACAGTTTCACGGCTTGCACGATGCCGCTGTCCTGCGCGCGGCGGATTTCATCGGGCGAGGTGTTGTTCGTCAGGTACAGCACCATCAGCGGGTCGAAGTTCACGCCTTCCGGCACGGCCGCCAGGATGCGTTCGCGGTAGGCGGCTGCGTCGGCGGTGGTGGTGACGGGCGGTTTCAGGTTCGGCATGACGATGGCGCGGCCGAACTGGCGCGCGCTGTGCGGCAGCACGCTGGCCATGACGGCGCCGTCGCGCAGGTGCAGATGCCAGTCGTCTGGACGGGTGATGGTGATGGACGAAGGAACGGCGGTCGGGGTGTGATCGGGTGTGGACATGGCGGCTGCTCTCAGGCGGTCATTGCGAATAGCGCCATTTTACCAGCCGCCGGGCCGCCTCGCCCGCCGGGAAAGCCCGTATGCGCTGCCGCCCTGACGGTAAAACGGCCAGTGTGCGCTGGCCGTTTTGCATATCAGGAGCGCATGCGCATCAGGATTTGGCAGGCGGCGCCTCCTGCTTCGCCACCCAGGCGCGGATATCGGCCAGCATCCGGTCCAGCGCGGCGCGGTCATACACGTGGCCACGGCTGACCACCAGGCGGATCTGGCGCGTGGCGCCGATGTCCTGCAGCGGGTTGGCGTCGAGCACCAGCAGGTCGGCCGCCTTGCCGGCCGCCACGCTGCCGTAGCGCTCCAGCTTGCCCAGGAAGCGGGGGCCGTTGATGACGGCCGACTGCAAGGCTTGCTGCGGCGTCAGCCCATACTGCACATACAGGCCGATTTCATCGTGCAGGGCCTGTCCCGGATAGTCGAAGGAATTGAGGAAGCCCGCATCGGTGCCGGCGATGATGCTCACGCCCTGCTGCTGCAAGATCGGCAGCAGCTTTGCCGATTGCTCGAACTGCGCATGGCGCTGGGCGATGGCTTCCGGACCATCCTTGGCGGCGCGCTGCACGCGCCAGTCGTAAGTGGCGCGCAGCCCCTTGCCGATGTATTGCAGGGCCGGATCGTGCGTGTGGTCTTCGCGGTCCAGGTAAGCCGTCACGCGCGAACCCCACAGGGTCGGCACGATGGCCGTGCCGCGCGCGGCCAGGTAGCTGAAGGCCTTGCGCGCCGTCGGTTCGTCATAGCTTTGCACGCTTGCGCGCATCGCCTCCTTGCCCGTCAGCTTGCCGGCGGCCACCTGGTCCGTCAGTTCCTGTTCGCGCGGCGTGGTGGCGCGCAGCAGGTAGGACTGGTGCTCGATCGTGCCCAGGCCCGCGTCGGCCATCTGTCCCAATGTCAGCTGCACGGGGATATGCCCCGAGGTGCGCATGCCGCGCTCGCGCGCCTGGCGCAGCGCTTCCAGGTACAGCTCCGGCTTCAGGGTGTTTTCCGTGATCTTCACGAAGTCGACGTGCTGCGCCTGCAGGCCGTCGAGCGCGCGCGTGACTTCCTGCGGCGTGCCCACTTCGATGGTGCCCTTCCACAGCGGCTTGATGCCCTCCAGCTTGGCGCCGGAGGTAAAAATCGTCGGCCCCTGCAGCTGGCCCGCGTTGATCTGCTGGCGCCAGGCCAGCACCGTGTCGGGCAAGTCGCCCGAGCAGTCGCGCACCGTGGTGATGCCGTGCGCCAGATACAGCGGCAGCAGCTGCTTGTTCTCGTCGATCAGCTCGGGGCCGCCGCCGAAATGCACATGCGTGTCCCACAGGCCCGGCATCAGGTATTTGCCGGGCAGGCGGATGGTCCGCTTCGGCGCATAGCTTCGCAGCTGCGCGTCATCGACGACGGCGACGATGCTGTCGCCCTTGAGCAGCACGGATTGTCCCGTGATGGCGCGGCCGGCGGCAACGTCGATCACGGTGGCGTCGCGCAGGGCGATGTCGACGGCGATCCTGTCGGCCGCGTGGGCCTGTGCCAGGAAGCCCAGCGCCAGCATCGCGCCGGCCATTTTTTTCAGTACAGGCAGCATTACCAATTTCAATGTCATTCCAGTTCAACAGATAAAAAATTAATGGATGATTTTGGCGAGAAAATCGCGCGCGCGGTCCGAACGCGTCGTGTTGAAGAAATCGTCCTTGCTGCAATCCTCGATGATCTTGCCCTGGTCCATGAAGACGATGCGGTTGGCCACGCGCTTGGCAAAGCCCATTTCATGCGTGACGACCATCATCGTCATGCCTTCCTGCGCCAGGCCCACCATCACGTCGAGCACTTCGTTGATCATTTCCGGGTCGAGCGCCGATGTCGGTTCGTCGAACAGCATGGCGATCGGGTCCATCGACAGCGCGCGGGCGATCGCCACGCGCTGCTGCTGGCCGCCCGACAGCTGGCCGGGAAATTTGTCCTGCTGCGACAGCAGGCCCACGCGGTCCAGGTATTTCAGGCCCTTGGCATTGGCTTCGTCGGCGCTGCGGCCCAGCACCTTGATCTGGCCGATGGTGAGGTTTTCGCGGATCGACAAATGCGGGAACAGCTCGAAATTCTGGAACACCATGCCGATGCGCGCGCGCAGTTTCGACAGATTCGTTTTCGGGTCGTTGACGGCGATGCCGTCGACGATGATCTGCCCCTGCTGGATCGGCTCGAGGCCGTTGACGGTCTTGATCAGGGTCGACTTGCCGGAGCCGGACGGTCCGCAAATGACCATCACGTCGCCCTTGGCCACTTGCGTGGTGCAGTCGGTCAGCACCTGAAACTGGCCATACCATTTGCTTACTTTGTTCAGTTCAATCATGGTCTTCTTTCTTGTTTTCCCGAGCATCAGGCTGGAATGGATTAGCGAATGATGGCGACGCGCTTTTGCAGGCGTTTCACCAGGAACGACAAGGCATAGCACAGCACGAAATACACGACGGCGACGAACACGTACATCTCCACCAGGCGGCCGTCGCGCTGCGCGATTTTCGAGGCGGCGCCGACGAAATCGGGAATCGACAGCACGTACACGAGCGAGACGTCCTGGAACAGCACGATGGTTTGCGTCAGCAGCACGGGGATCATGTTGCGGAACGCCTGCGGCAGCACGATGCTGCCCATGGTTTGCCGGTAGTTCATGCCCAGCGCCTGGCCCGCCCATACCTGGCCGCGCGGGATCGACTGTATGCCGCTGCGCATGATCTCGCAATAGTAGGCCGCCTCGAACATGATGAAGGTGATCAGCGCCGAGGAAAACGCGCCCACTTTCACGGGCTCGGCGGCGCCGATGATCCAGGCGGCGATGTACGGCACCAGGAAGTAGAACCAGAAGATCACCAGCACCAGCGGGATCGAGCGTATCAGGTTGACATAGCTCGACGCCACGCCGGACAGGATGCGGTTGCTGGACAGGCGCATCAGCGCCAGCAGGGTGCCCAGCACGATGCCGCCCACCATGGACAGCGCCGTCAGTTTCAGGGTAAACACCATGCCGGTCTGGAACAGGTAGACCCACGAGCGGGAGATGACATCGAAGTCGAAATTACCGAACATGTCAGTGTCCTCCCGTCTTGGCGCCGGCGACGATGAAGCCCGGGATGGCGACCTTTTTCTCGATCAGGTGCATCAGCACCACCACCAGCAGATTGACGACGACGTAGATGATGGTGGCGGCCGAAAACGCTTCGAAGACCTGGAACGAGAATTCCTGGATGGCGCGCGCGCTGGCCGTCAGTTCGATCAGGCCGATGGTCAGCGCCACGGAGCTGTTCTTGATGATGTTCAGGAACTCGCTGGTCAGCGGCGGCATGATGACGCGCGCGGCCATCGGCAGCAGGATGAAACGGTAGGTTTGCGGCAGGGTCAGGCCCAGCGCCGTGCCGGCCAGTTTCTGCCCGCGCGGCAGCGCCTCGATGCCCGTCGTCACCTGCACGGCAACGCGCGAGGAAGTGAAAAATCCCAGGCACAGAACCGCCGTGACGAACGGCGCATTCGGCAGCGACTTGACCCAGTTGCCCATGTCCGTGGGCAGCAGCTCCGGCATGACGAAATACCAGAGAAACATCTGCACCAGCAGCGGCACGTTGCGGAACAATTCGACATACGCGTTGGCCACGCCAACGATCCATTTATTCGGCAGGGTGCGGATGGTGCCGATCACCAGGCCCAGGATCAGGGCCATGATCCAGGCCGTGCCGGCCGTGGCCAGGGTCCATATCAAGCCGGACCACAGGGTGTCCATATACGTGCCGACGCCGTCGGGAGATATCTCCCAGAAGATGCGCCAATTCCAGTTGTAATTCATGATCATCCTTCCCATGCGGCCCAAGGACGGCGGCTTGCCCGCCGCCCGCCCCGCAAATGAAACGGGAGGCTTGCGCCCCCCGGTTTTTACGCACTCTTGTTACTTTTTCCGTTTGTCCGACGTCTTCTGCGCTTCCGGCACGGCCGCATACGCGGCCGGGTCGCCCGAATCGGTCGGATTCGTGAAGACCGCCTTCAATTGCGGCGGCATGGGGAATTTCAGGTTGATGTTTTTCGGCGGGATCGGCGAGGTAAACCACTTGGCGTAGATGCGGTTGATGTCGTCGCTCTTGTACAGGCGGATCAGGGCGTCGTCGACCACCTTCTTGAAGGCCGGGTCGCCCTTGCGCAGCATGATGCCGTATGGCTCGACGGACAGCGCTTCCTTGGTGATTTCGTAGTCGTTCGGATTTTTCGAATTGGCCACTTGCGAGGCGAGCAAGATATCGTCGTTGGCTTCGGCCACCGCGCGGCCCGTTTCCAGCATCAGGAACGATTCGGGATGGTCCTTGCCGACGGCGATGTTCATGCCCAGGTTCTTTTCCTTGTTGAGGATGGTCATCTGCTTGATGGTCGACGTGCCGGCCGTGGCGACCAGGGTCTTGCCGCGCAAGTCTTCCAGGGTCTTGATGTTCGAGCTTTTCTTCGACAGCACGCGGTTGCCGATGACGAACATGGTGGGCGCGAATGCCACCTGCTGCTGGCGCTCGAGGTTGTTCGTCGTCGAGCCGCATTCGAGGTCGATGGTGCCGTTGGCCATCAGCGGGATGCGGTTGGCCGACGTGACGGGGCTCATCACCACTTTCAGTTCGCTCAGGCCCAGGTGTTTTTGCAGGGCCGTGACGACCTTCATGCACAGGTCGATCGAATAACCCTGGTATTGCTGTTTGTCATCGAGATAGGAGAAGGGCACGGAGCCGTCACGCACACCGAGGGTGACGGAACCGGCTTTCTTGATCTTGGCCAATGTGCCGGTCAATTCCTGTGCCTGGGCTGGCGACATGCTGCTAAGGACGCCAACGCTGAGCAGCGTGGCGACGATTCTGGTCAATTTCATAAATTCTCCTGGGCGGACAAACCGGATGCGACTCCGGACGAAACAACTGTGGTGCAGACGCCACCAATGGAATTAATTTTATTTCATTTTCAGCGCCGGACTAGCCGTTTTCTGCGATTGCCCTCAAATAGGCGCTATACGCGCGCCTGAAGGGGCGTGGCTGTAGCATTTTTCCTACTGATTTCCCATTCCCGATTTATTTTACTGGCGCCAAGCCCGCCAGCGCGTCGTCCTCTTCCGTCTCATCGTCCATATTCGCCTGCTGGCGTTGCCACATCTGCGCATACAGGCCATTTGCGGCCAGCAATTGCGGATGCGTGCCGCGCTCGACGATGCGGCCATGGTCGAGCACGAGGATTTGCTGGGCGTCGGCCACCGTCGACAGCCGGTGCGCAATCACCAGCGTGGTGCGGTTCCTGGCGATGTCCTTCAGCTGCGCCTGGATCGCCTGTTCGGCCTTCGAATCGAGCGCCGAGGTGGCTTCATCGAAGATCAAAATGGCCGGATCCTTCAGCAAGGTGCGGGCGATGGCCACGCGCTGCTTTTCGCCGCCCGACAGCTTCAAGCCCCGCTCGCCCACCATGGAGTTGTAGCCATCGGGCAAGCTTTCAATGAAATCATGGATCGACGCCGCCTTCGCCGCCGCCACGATGGCGTCCTTGCTGGCGCCCGGCTTGCCATAGGCGATGTTGTATTCGATGGTGTCGTTGAACAACACCGTGTCTTGCGGCACGATGCCGATGGCGGCGCGCAAGGAATCCTGCGTGATGCTGCGCAAGTCCTGGCCGTCGATGGTGATGCCGCCACCATCGACTTCATAGAAGCGGAACAACAGGCGCGACAGGGTCGACTTGCCCGAACCGCTGTGGCCCACCACGGCCGTCGTGGTGCCGGCGGCGATCTGGAAATCCACGTCGAACAGGATTTGCCGCTTGGCTTCATAGCTGAAATCCACATGCTCGAAACGCACGGCCGCGCCCCGCGTGACGAGCGGCCTGGCTTCCGGCGTATCGGCGATTTCGCGGTTTTCGTTCAGCAGCGAGAACAGGCGCTCCATGTCGGCCAGGCTCTGCTTGATTTCGCGGTAGATGACGCCAAGGAAATTGAGCGGAATGTACAGCTGGATCATGAAGGCGTTCACCAGCACCAGGTCGCCCAGGGTCATGGTGCCGGCGATCACGCCCACCGTGGCGCGCCACAGGATCAATGTGACGGCCGTGGCGATGATCAGCGACTGGCCCGTATTGAGCAGGGACAAGGAAGTCTGCGATTTCACGGCCGCGCTTTCATAGCGCTGCAAGCCCTCGTCATAGCGCTTCGCTTCGTAATCCTCGTTGCCGAAATATTTCACGGTTTCATAGTTGATCAGCGAATCGATGGCCTTGGTATTCGCCTTGGAATCGAGGTCGTTCATGGTGCGGCGGAAATGCGTGCGCCAGTTCGTCACCAGCACGGTAAACGCGATATACGACACGAGCGCCACCGCCGTGATGACGGTGAACCAGATGTCGTAATGCAAGACCAGATAGCCGAGCACGAGGGTGATTTCCACCAGGGTCGGCAAGATGTTGAACAAGGTATAGGAAATGAGCGAACCGACGCTGCGCGTACCCCGTTCGATGTCGCGCGTCATGCCGCCCGTCTGGCGGTTCAAATGAAAGCGCAAGGACAGCGCATGCAGGTGGCGGAACACTTGCAGCGCGATGGTGCGCACGGCGCGCTGCGTGACCCGGGCGAACAGGAATTCGCGCAGCTCCGTAAACAAGGTGGTCGACAGGCGCAGCAAGCCGTAGGCCACCAGCAAGCCCACCGGCAATACCAGCAGCGCTTGCGGATGGGCCGCCGTGATGGTCATGGCGTCGACGAGTTTTTTCAGGATCAGGGGCACGCCCACGTTGGCCAGCTTGGCGCCCACCAGGCAGAGCAGCGCCAGCAGCACCCGCCATTTGTAGACCCATAAGTACGGCAGCAGGGTCTTGATGGTGGCGAAATCGCTGTGGCTGGCGGAAGCTGGCGAGCGGGGCGGAGGGGGAGTCTGGGAACGGCGCATGGCGAAGGTCGGCTTTTTATGGTTCAATCGGGGCAATTGTAGCCTTTCATGAGAATAAAAGATGAGCACCTCCCCCGCCCGCCCCGATAACTGCCTCGCCTCCGGCCTGCCCGCCGGAAAAATGCCCGAACTGCGCATGATGCCCGCGCCGTCGGACGCCAATGTATACGGCGACGTCTTCGGCGGCTGGATCATGTCGCAAGTCGATATCGCCGGCTCCCTGCCGGCCACGCGACGCGCCAACGGCCGCGTCGCCACCATCGCCGTCAACTCCTTCGTCTTCAAAAATCCCGTGTTCGTCGGCGATCTGCTGTCCTTCTACGCCGATATCGTCAAGGTCGGCAATACCTCGATCACCGTCAATGTCGAAGTGTATGCCGAGCGCAACCGCCTGCAGGCGTGCATCGTGAAAGTCACGGAAGCCACCCTGATCTATGTCGCCACCGATTCCGACCGCAAGCCGCGCAAGGTGCCGCCGATCGAAACCTTGCTGTCGCAATAATTCCACTCCGCAGGCTCCGCCGGCATGGATAGCCAGCGCCGCATCTTCCTGCACAGCGCCGCCCGCATCGGTGCCCTGGCCGCCGCCGGCGGCATGCTGTCCGGTTCCGGCGCACGCGCCGCCACGCGCCTGAATGGCGGCGGCTATCCATTCGCGCTCGGCGTCGCTTCCGGCTCGCCCCTGCCCGATGCCGTCGTGCTGTGGACGCGCATCTGCTACGACCCGCTGCACGCGGCCGCCACGCCCGCCATCGCCCTCACCGTGCGCTGGGAAGTGGCCGAGGACGAAGCGTTCCGGCGCATCGCCGCCAAGGGGCAAGCGACGGCCACGCCGGCGCTCGCGCACAGCGTGCACGTCGATGCGGGCGGCCTGGCGCCCGGACGCTGGTACTGGTACCGCTTCATGCTGGGCGACGCCGTCAGCCCCGTGGGCCGCACGCGCACGGCGCCGGCCGCCGATGCCCTGCCCGCCTCGCTGAAACTGGCCGTGGCCTCGTGCCAGCACTGGGAATTTGGTGCCTACGCGGCGCACCGGCATATCGCCGCGGCCGCGCCCGACCTGGTGGCCTTCCTCGGCGACTATATCTACGAATGGGGGCCGTACCAGCTGCAGCACCCGGACCGGGCCATGCGCACGCATGAAAGCTTCACCCTGGCCGACTACCGCGCCCGCTATGCGCAGTACAAGAGCGACCAGGATCTGCAGGACGCGCACCTGGCCGCGCCGTGGATCGTCACCTGGGATGACCATGAGGTGGCCAACGATTACGGCAATGACCGCAACGAATTGCTCACGCCGTCGTTCCTTGCGCGCCGCGCGGCCGCCTACCAGGCGTTCTATGAGCACATGCCGCTGCGCCTGCTGCCGCTGGGACGGCGCGGCTTCGTCGACATGCGCATCTACCAGCGCTACGACTGGGGCCGCCTGGCGCGCTTCCATGTGCTGGACGACCGCCAGTACCGCGCCTACCACGCGTGCGCCAGGCCGGGCCGCGGCGGCTCGAATTCCGTCACGACGCGCAACTGCCCCGACTTGCTGAAACCGGGTCGCACCATGCTGGGCGAAGAACAGCAGCACTGGCTGCAAGCCGGGCTCGACAATTCTCCCGCGCACTGGAACATTCTGGCCCAGCAAACACTGATGGCGCAATCGAGCCAGGTGCCGATCGTGCGTCCCGGCGACGAGCGCATCTGGACCGATGGCTGGGATGGCTATCCGCTAGCGCGCCAGCACCTGCTCGACGCCCTGCACAACAGCCAGGCCCGCAACCCGCTGGTGCTATCGGGCGACGTGCACACGTTTTATGCGACGGAGCTGAGCCGCAACGCCACGCGTTCCATTGGCAAGGCGAATCCCGTGCTGGCCACCGAGTTTTGCGGCACCTCCATCACCTCGAGTTCCCGCCCACAGGCGCGCACGGACCAGTACGTGGCGATGAATCCGCACATCCGCTACGGACGCAGCGACAAGCGCGGCTATATGTGGATGGATATCACGCCAGAGAAAACCACGACCGTGTTCCAGGGCCTGGAAAATGTGCGCGACCGCGCCTCCGCCATCGCGCCGCTGGCCAGTTTTACCGTGCGCGACGGTATCCCCGGCCTGCAGCAAAGCTGAATCACGCCATCGACAGCTGTTTCAGGGCGTCGCGGTAGCGCCGGCTGACGGGCACCTCGCCGCCCGTGCTCAGGCCGATGCGCGCCTCGCCCGACTCCAGCGGCGTGATCGTTTGCACGAAATCGAGGTTGACGATATAGCTGCGATGCACGCGCACAAAGCGCTTGCCATCGAGGCGGCGCTCGATGGCCGCCATGGTCGAGCGCAGCGGGTAGTCGTGGCCGCGCACATGCAGGTTCACATAATTGCCCCAGGCCTGTATCCATTCGATGTCGGCCGCGGGCAGCAGGAAATCCTTGCCCAGCTTGCGCACCAGGAAGCGTTCCGGCTGCTACACCGGTTCCACGGCCGCCCCTGCGTCGGGTTCGCCCAGCAAGGTCGCCTCGCCTTGCCAGCGCATCAGCAGCAACTGGTAAAAACCGGTGAACAATAAAATGGAGAAGTAAGTACGCACATCCTTGACATACTCGTATGGCAATTCGCGCCACCAGTCGCCGAAATCGTAATCGCTGCCCTGGCTCCAGTACGCGAGCTTGCGCAAGGCCACCATGGCCAGCACATGCACCAGGCTGTAGACGAGCGACGCGGCCAGGTGCCAGCGCAGGTTCCGGCGCTGGAACACCAGGTGCAGGGGACGCAGCTGGTTGGCCAGGATCACCACCGGTACCAGCGCCAGCAACACCAGGTTGCTGCTCCATTCCCACACGGCCACTTCCCAGAATGGCGTCGCGAGCCCGGCGCGCACGCGGTCGGCCCAGCTGATCCAGCAGTTGAGCGAAGTTTGCAGCAGATACAGGACGATCCAGAAAGCTGGCTCGGCGAGCTTGCGCCAGCGTTGATATCGTTGCAACAAATCGGTGGAAGAAAGGCGCATGGTGGCGGACGGTGAATGAGTTGCATGATTGTAATGTCCCACCGCCGTCCCGGCGTCGCCGCTTGTCACAAACTGCCCGCAATTGGTCACTTTTCACTGGGTCGGCCGCCGCGACCTGCCTATGCTCGGGCATTCCTACACCAACGCCCCCATCGCCCATCATGAGCATCCATTCTCGCCGTTACGATATCGACGCCTTGCGCTTTCTTGTCTTCAGCCTGCTGATCGCCTACCACACGGCCATGCTGTATCTGGACGGCGCCGCCTTCCATATGAAAAGCACGTACTTGACGGAAACGTTGAATTTCCCCATGGTCTTTATCAACCGTTGGCGCATGGAAATCGTCTTCCTCATTTCCGGCGTGTCGTGCGCCATGATGACGCAAGCGTCCCGTGGCGCTTTCCTACGGCGCAGGCTCGCGCGCCTGCTGCTGCCCCTGCTGTTTGGCGTGCTGCTGGTGGTGCCCGTGCAGCCGTATTGCGAAGGCGTCAGCAACGGCCTGGTCGAGCCTGGCTATGGACAATTCCTGCTGCATTATTTTGGCGGCTACGCCTGGCCGGCCGGCGCATTTACGGGCTGGAAAACCAGTTTTACCTGGAACCATCTGTGGTATCTCGTGTATCTGCTGCTGTACACCCTCGTGCTGGCGGCACTGCAGCCACTGCTGGCCCAGGCAAGGCCGCTGTTCACGAGACTGCGCGGCTGGCGCCTGCTGATCCTGCCCGCCCTGCCAACGCTGGCGGCAACCGTCTTCCTGAAACTGCGCTATCCGGAAAACCACGCGCTGCTCAAGGACTGGTACGCGCACGCCATCTATTTCACCATGTACCTGTATGGCTGGTGGCTGGGCAACGACAAGGGAGTGTGGCAGGAACTGGCCCGGCTGCGCTGGCATGCGCTGTTGCTGGCGCCATGCGCGTTTGCCGTGTATCTGGGCTTTGACCTCGTGTATTCGGAAAACCTGCTGACCTGGGCTTCGGCCGGCTCCTGGCCCATGCGCAACCTGTACATGTGGCTGGCCATCTGCGCCATCCTGGGCTGGTCGCACACCTTGCTGAACCGGCCCTTTTCCTGGCTGCCATGGGCGCGCCAGGCGGTCTTTCCCTGGTACATATTGCACCAGAGCGCGATCGTGCTGCTGGCGTACTGGCTGGTGCCGCTGCGGCTGGGTCCCGTGCTCGAGCCATTGCTGATACTGGCCGGCACGGTGGCGCTCTGCTGGCTGGGGACGTCGCTGTTGATCAGCAAGGTGAGCTGGCTGCGTCCCTGCTTCGGCTTGCCCGCCCTGCCACAAAGAGCCGTAGCAGCGGACACAGCCTTGCCTGCAAATTAAGCAGCTTTCTTTTCGTCACGCAATTGCCGGCGCAAGATCTTGCCGACGTTGGTTTTCGGCAATTCATCGCGGAATTCGATGTATTTCGGCTTCTTGTAGGCCGTCAGTTCATGCTTGCAATGCTCGCGGATCTGTTCCACCGTCAGGTTCGGATCCTTGCGCACGACAAACACTTTCACGGCTTCGCCCGAGTTCGCATCGGGCACGCCGATGCACGCGCATTCGAGCACGCCCGGACACGACGCGACCACGTCTTCCACCTCGTTCGGATACACATTGAAGCCGGAGACGATGATCATGTCTTTCTTGCGATCCACGATCTTCACATAGCCGCGCTCGTCCATGACGCCCACGTCGCCCGTCTTGAAATAGCCGTCCGCCGTCATCGACTTGGCCGTCTCGTCCGGACGCTGCCAGTAGCCGGCCATCACTTGCGGGCCGCGCACGGCGATCTCGCCCGGTTCGCCCAGCGGTACTTCCACGCCGTCGTCGTTCAGGATCGCCACTTCCGTCGACGGGAAAGGCAAGCCGATGGTGCCCGTGAATTCCGTGATGTCGACGCGGTTGCCCGTCACCACGGGCGACGTTTCCGACATGCCATAGCCTTCGATCAGCGGGCAGCCCGTCAGTTTCAGCCAGCGCTCGGCCACGTTGCGCTGCAAGGCCATGCCGCCGCCATTGCACACCTTGTAGCTGGAGAAATCGAGCTTGGCAAACTCGGCATTGTTCAGCAGCGCGTTGTACAGCGTATTGACGGCCGGGAAGACGACGATCTTGTGCTTGGACAATTCCTTGACGAAACCGGGAATGTCGCGCGGGTTCGGGATCAGCACGTTCAAGCCACCCACGCGCATGCCCATCAGGGCGCTGACCGTCAGCGAATAGATGTGATACAGGGGCAAGGCGCACATGAAGCCCATCGAGGTGGCGCGCATTTCCTTGGTCATCACGGGCGAAATCCACGCCTCGTTTTGCAGCACGTTGGCGATCACGTTACGGTGCAGCAGCATGGCGCCCTTCGACACGCCCGTCGTGCCGCCCGTGTATTGCAGGAAGACGATATCGTCATGGCCCTGCTGCACGGGCGTCAAGGTCAGGCGCGCTCCCTCGGCCAGCATCTTGTTGAAGCTGATGGCGCCAGGCAAGGAAAACGCGGGCACCATTTTCTTGATCTTGCGCACGACGAAGTTGACAATCGTGCCTTTCAGTCCGCCCAGCAAGTCGCCCATGGTGGCAACGATCACATGCTTGACCTGGGTATGCGGCAATACCTGCTCGACCGTGGTGGCAAAGTTTTCCAGCACGATGATCGCTTCACTGCCCGAATCGATCAGTTGGTGCTGCAATTCGCGCGGCGTGTACAGCGGATTGACGTTGACGACTGTGTAGCCGGCGCGCAAGATCGCCGCCATCGCCACCGGATACTGGAGCACGTTCGGTAACATGATCGCCACGCGCGCGCCCGTCTTCAGGCCCTTGCTTTGCAGCCAGGCGCCCATCTGCAGCGACAGCTTGTCGAGTTCGCGGTAGGTGAGGAATTTATCCATGCACACGAAAGCGTTGCGGTCCGCGTATTTCTGGAACGATTCTTCCAGCAAATGCGTGACGGAACGATACTGCGTGCAGTCGATCTCTGCGGGAACGCTGTCCGGGTACGACTTCAACCAAATCTTGTCCATCAATTGCCTCATCTTTATCTGTATTAAAGGGGGCGCAGCCTTGGGCGCCCCCGGCACTGTTTATGCTGCTATCTTCTTCTCGTCGCGCAAGGCGCGACGCAAAATCTTGCCAACGTTGGTCTTCGGCAGTTCATCGCGGAATTCGATGTATTTCGGCCGCTTGTAGCCCGTGAACTGTTCCTTGCAATATGCGGCCAGCACTTCCTGGGTCAGGTTCGGGTCCTTGCGCACGACGAACACTTTCACGGCTTCGCCAGAATGTTCGTCCGGCACGCCCACGCAGGCGCACTCGAGCACGCCCGGATGGGCCGCGATGACGGCTTCGACCTCGTTCGGATATACATTGAAGCCGGAGACGAGGATCATGTCTTTCTTGCGATCCACGATCTTCACATAGCCGCGCTCGTCCATGATGCCCACGTCGCCCGATTTGAAGTAACCGTCTTGTGTCATCACCTTGGCCGTCTCGTCGGGGCGGTTCCAGTAGCCCGTCATCACTTGCGGGCCGCGGATGGCGATCTCGCCCGTCTGGCCCAGCGGCACTTCCTTGCCGTCATCGTCGAGGATGGCGATGTCGGTCGACGGCACGGGCAAGCCGATGGTGCCGGAAAACACCGTGGTGTCGGCGCGGTTACAGGTAGCAACCGGTGATGTTTCCGACAAACCATAGCCTTCGATGATGGAGACGCCCGTCGCCTGCAGCCATTTGTCGTTGACGGATTGCTGCACCGCCATGCCGCCGCCATTGGCGATCTTCAAGCCCGAGAAGTCGAGCCGGGCAAAGTCGGGGTGATTCACCAGCGCGTTGTACAGCGTATTAACTGCCGGCAACAAGTTGAATTTGTACTTGCCCAGTTCCTTGATCAGGCCCGGGATATCGCGCGGATTCGGAATCAGGATATTCAGCGCGCCCACGCGCGTGCCCCACATCGCGCACGCCGTCAGCGCGAAGATATGGTACAGCGGCAAGGCGCAGACGATGATCAGCTGCTCCTTGCTGTTCTGGTCGAGCGCCGCGCCCGACCACGCTTCGCTCTGCAGCACATTCGCGATCACATTGCGGTGGCTCAAGGTCGCGCCTTTCGACACGCCCGTCGTGCCGCCGGTGTATTGCAGGAAGGCGGCGTCGTTGATGCTCAGCTCGACCGGCGTGAGTTTCATGCGGCTGCCCAGCGCCAGCGCCTGCTTGAAACGCATGGCGTTCGGCAGGGAATACGCGGGCACCATCTTCTTGACGTTGCGCACGACAAAATTGACGATCATGCCCTTCAAGCCGCCGAGCATCTCGCCCATGCTGGCAACGATGATGTGCTTGACGGCTGTCTTGCTCAACACCTGTTCGAGCGTATGGGCGAAGTTTTCCAGCACGATGATGGCTTCGCTGCCCGAATCGTTGAGCTGGTGCTCGAGTTCGCGCGGCGTGTACAGCGGATTGACGTTGACCACCGTGTAGCCGGCGCGCAGCACGGCGGCAATCGCCACCGGATACTGGAGCACGTTCGGCATCATCAGGGCGACTCTGGCCCCTTTTTTCAAGCCCCGGCTTTGCAGCCAGGCGCCCAGCTGGCGCGAATAGGTATCGAGTTCGGCATAGGTGAGAAATTTGTCCATACAGACATAGGCATTGCGGTCCGCATATTTTTGAAACGCTTCTTCCAGCACATGCACCAGCGAACGATATTGATCAGGATTAATGTCGGCAGGTACGCCGGGAGGGTACGACTTCAGCCAAATTTTTTCCATCCTGTGCCTCTTGTCTCGAATAATCGTGGGGAGCCGGCGCACCTTGCCGGCGCGGATCATTGCTGCGGATTCTGTCGTCCTGCAGTCGGTTTGAGCATTCTGACGAGCAATTGCTCTATGCTACTAACGCGATGCTATCGGTCGCCGCGCTTCCATGCAAGCGCTTTCAACAGTATTCGAGCAGCAACTCTAGGGCAGTTTTGTGCTGCATTGCAGCATGATAAATACGCCGTTGCAGGATCGCTCGCCTCGGCGTACGGGGCAATCTTTACGGGTCAGGGGCTGGACAATTGTTCCAGCGCACGCCTGCGCTCAGGCTTCTTGATCTGAGACATTGTGTGCACTGCAGCATAAAAAGCACGAAAGTTCTTTTTTTCTTCCAGCAATTTTTTGAAGGCAGGCAAAAATTCATTGTAGGTGGACACGGAAGCCAGGTGCGCATTGCTCAATGGCTGCTCGAACCAGCGGTCATAGCCGGCAAAACCGCCCCAGTTTTGCCGCAGCACCTGATACGCCTCTTTCAACTCGGCAAATAGCTGCGCCTTGCGCGCCCGCTTCTGCGCATCGCTGGCGTCGCCCGCATACACGGCTTCCAGTTCGCCCCGGTAGTGCAGCAGCAGGGCGAGGAAATCCTGGCGCCGCGCCGCATACCGGGCATAGGCGTCGCGCATGGCGTCATTGCCCTCGCGCGCCAGCCAGCGCTGCACGCCCGCTTCTTCCACGGCGCCGGCAAACGATTCGTTGAAGGCAGAATCGCCGGGCACGTACACCACCTGGTGCGCCAGTTCGTGGAAGACCAGGCGCGCCAGCTCCGCATCGTTGTAATGGATAAAGGTCGACAGCAGCGGGTCGTCGAACCAGCCCAGCGTGGAATACGCGGGCACGCCGCCCACCTGCACGTCGTAATGCTGGGCCCGCAGTTCGTCGGCGTAGGCCAGGGCCTCGTCCTTGCTGTAATAGCCGCGGTAGCTAACGCAGCCGGCGACGGGAAAACACCATTGCAGCGGCTGCAGCGACAGTTCCGGCGTGGCCACCACGTTCCACAGCACGAACGGCCGCGACAAGGCGGCGTATTGCGTGTAGCTGCCATTGTCCGGCAAGTCCAGTTCGCTGACGGCAAAACGGCGGATCTGCTGCGCCTTGAGCAGGCGGGCCTTCAGGCGCGGCTCGGTGGCAGGGTCGTTCATCCAGTCGTCGACGGGACGCGCGCCGGACCACAACGCATACTGTCCCTGCGCCGCCTGCGCGTAATAGCGCAGCTGCGTGCAGCCGCCCAGCGACAGGCACAGCATGCCTGCCAGCAGCCGGGCCGGCCAGCGCGCCATGTCAGCCGGCCTTTTCCACTTCGACCAGCGTGTCGTAGAAGGTGGGAGCGCGGCCCATGTCCGTCAGGCGCTGGCTCGTCACTTCATTGGCGTTCTTGCCATCGCTGGCCAGTTTCTTCCACCACACGGACAAGCCCACCACCAGGCCTTTTCTTGCCTTGTCCGTCACCCTGGCCTTGGCCACAAAACTGCCGCGGTCATTGAAGATGCGCACCATGTCGCCGGCCGCGATGCCGCGCGCGGCGCCATCCTCGGGATGGATATCGAGGTGCGGCTCGCCTTCGGCCGCGCGCAGGCTGGTCACGTTGACGAAAGTGGAATTCAAAAAATTGCGGGCCGGCGGCGAAATCATCGCCAGCGGATAACGGGCCGCCAGCGCGGGATTGCTGGCCAGCGATTCGTACGGCGCGATATACGTGGGCAAGGGATCGAGTCCTGCTTGCGCCATGGCATCGGAGTAGAACTCGCACTTGCCCGATGGCGTGGGGAAGCCGCCGTCGGCGAACGGCGCCTCGGGCATGGCCAGTTTTTGCCAGCCCGTGCGTTTCAGCGATTCCCAATCGAAATGCACGGCCCGAGCATGGGTCGCGTCAAACGCCTGCGCGGCCAGCGCATCATCGCTTTCCTGGAAGCACGGGTCATCAAAGCCCATGTGCTGCGCCAGCAGGCGGAAAATCTCCGTATTCGCCTTCGCCTCGCCCAGCGGCGCCACGGCCGCGTTGTTCGCCATCATGTACAAATGGCCATACGTGGCGTGCGCGTCGACATGTTCCAGCTGCGTCGTGGCGGGCAGCACGATGTCGGCGTAGTCGACGGTATCGGTCTGGAAGTGCTCGAGCACGACCGTAAACAAATCTTCGCGGGCAAAACCCTGCGCCACTTTCGAGGAGTCGGGCGCCACCGCCAGCGGATTCGAGTTGTAGACGATCACGGCTTCGACTTGCGGGCCGAACTCGGGCGAGCTTTCCTTCAACAGGTCGTCGCCGATGGTGCTCATGTTGATGGTGCGCGGGCTTCCCTTCAATAAATCAGGACGCTGCAAGGCCTTGCGATTGACGGGGAAGGAACCCGAACTCGACAGCTGCATGCCGCCGGCCGCATGGCGCCAGGCACCCGTCAGCGCGGGCAGGCAGGCGATATTGCGCACCGCCATGCCGCCCCCGTGCACGCGCTGCACGCCGTAGTTGGCGCGGATGGCGGCACCGTCGCCGTTACGGCAAGTCTGGCCGTACAGTCGCGCCAGTTCCACCACTTCCGTGGCGGTGATGCCGCACACCTCGGCCGCGCGCTCGGGCGGCCATTCCAGCGCGCGCTGTTGCAACGCGTCATAGCCGACAGTGTAGCGTTCGATGTAGTCATGATCGAGCCAGTCTTCCGTGATCAAGACATGCATCAAGCCCAGCGCCAGGGCCGCGTCGGTGCCGGGCAGCAAGGCGATATGCTGGTGGCATTTCTCGGCCGTCAGCGAACGGTAGGGGTCGATGGCGATCAGAGTGGCGCCATGGCGCTTGGCTTCCTGCGCGCGCATCCAGAAATGCAGGTTCGAGGCGATCGGGTTGCCGCCCCAGATGATGATCAGCTTGGCATTCTGAAACTGTTCCAGGTCCGTGCCGATGCTGGCGCCCACCGTATAGCGGTATCCGGTGGCGCCGGCCGAGGCGCAGATGGTGCGGTCCAGCAGGGAAGCGCCCAGCTGGTTGAAAAAGCGCGACGACATCGACTCGCCCTGCACCAGGCCCATGGTGCCGCAGTAGCTATACGGCAAGATCGCTTGCGGATCGCGCGCGGCGATCGGTTTCAATCGGGCCGCGATGGTCTGCAATGCCTCGTCCCAGCTGATGGGCTCGAACTTGCCCTCGCCTTTCTTGCCCACGCGGCGCAGCGGCGTCAACAGGCGGTCCGCATGGTAGGTGCGCTCCGTGAAGCGCGACACCTTCGTGCACAGCACGCCAGCCGTGGTCGGGTGGTCGGGATCGCCCTTGACGGCCGTGGCGATGCCGTCGGTCACCGTGACCAGGAGGGCGCAGGTATCGGGGCAGTCGAGCGGGCAGGCGGCGCGCACTTGGGTCGTGGTCATGGTGCAATCCAAAAACGTTGGCGGAAGGCGATACTGTAAACCATTCCGCACGCTTGCTGTTGGCGCCATGGCAAGCTCGGCCGTGCGCTGGATTTCCCCGGCAAACAAGGGCTACAATGCATTATTAGCCGCGCCTGTTTTTGATCAGACAAACGCGGTCCGGCGCGCCCTACATGGCTGCGCGCCAGCATCCACAGGAGAGTCCCATGAAACTAGTTGATCCCATCTTGGCGTTTCAATCCGAGCTGCAAGCTATCCGCCGCGACCTGCACGCCCATCCCGAGCTGTGCTATGAAGAACAGCGCACCTCGGACGTCGTCGCCGCCAAACTGACGGAATGGGGCATTCCCGTGGTACGCGGCCTGGGCCGCACGGGCGTGGTCGGCATCATCCAGAATGGCACGTCCAAGCGCGCCATCGGCTTGCGTGCCGACATGGATGCTCTTCCCATGCAGGAAATGAATACCTTCGAGCATGCTTCGCGCCATCCGGGCAAGATGCACGCCTGCGGCCATGACGGCCACACGGCCATGCTGCTCGGCGCCGCCCATCACCTGGCACAGCACCGCCATTTCGACGGCACCGTATACCTGGTCTTCCAGCCGGCCGAAGAAGGCGGCGCCGGCGCGCGCGAAATGATCGAAGACGGCTTGTTTACCCGCTTTCCCATGGATGCCATCTACGGCATGCACAACTGGCCGGGCGCGGAAACGGGCACCCTGAGCGTGGTGCCAGGACCGATGATGGCTTCCAGCAATGAATTCCACGTCACCGTGAAAGGCAAGGGAGCGCATGCGGCCCAGCCGCACAAGGGCATCGATCCCGTGATGGTGGCCGTGCAAATCGCGCAAAGCTGGCAAACCGTGATTACCCGCAACAAGAGCCCGCTCGACACGGCCGTGCTGTCGATCACGCAAATCCATGCGGGCAGCGCCACCAATGTGATCCCCGATGACGCCAGCCTGGTCGGCACGGTACGCACCTTCACCACGCCCGTGCTGGACTTGATCGAAGAGCGCATGCGCGATATCGCCGTGCACACGGCCGCCGCCTTTGGCGCCGAAGTCGATTTCCACTTCAAGCGCAACTACCCGCCGCTGGTCAACCATGCGAAAGAAACGGCGTTTGCCGTCGAAGTGATGCAGAGCGTGGTGGGAGCGGACAAGGTCAACGCCAATGTCGAACCCACCATGGGTGCCGAGGACTTTGCGTTTTTCCTGCAGGAAAAAGCCGGCTGCTACATTTTCATCGGCAATGGCGATGGCGAGCACCGCGATGGCGGCCACGGCCTGGGACCGTGCGTCCTGCACAATGGCAGCTACGACTTCAACGACCATCTGCTGCCGATCGGCGCCAGTTTCTGGGTCAAGCTGGCCGAAGCGAGCCTGCCTGTCACTTGAATTAGCTCAACTTGTCCGGACCGCCGCCCAGGCGCTGGCCCGGATTCAGCGCTTCCAGGGCCAGCAAGGCGGCCGCATGGTCCGCCGTCGGATAGGTGGCGGCGATGCTGTCATAGCGTTGCGTCACCAGTTGCGTCACCGGCAAGGTGAGATGGGCCGCCTCGGCCGCCGCAAGGATGTTGTGCATGTCCTTGATCTGGCTTTTCACCTGGCCACCGGCAACGAAATTACGTTCCAGCATGCGTTGACCATGCACGTCCAGAATCTTGCTTTCGGCGAAGCCGCCGCGGATCGCGGCCCGTACGGCGCTCGCATCGGCGCCGGCCGCCTGGGCCAGCAGCAACGCTTCTGCCACGATATTCAGGGTCGCGCCGACGATCAGCTGATTGCATAACTTGGCCACCTGGCCGCTGCCGGCCGGCCCCACCAGGGTCGGCCGCCCCATTGCCGTCAAAATATGCTCCACGCGCGCATAATCGCTGGCGCTGGCGCCGGCCATGATGGCCAGGCTGCCAGCCTGGGCGCCGCCGACGCCCCCCGAAACGGGTGCATCGACAAAGGCATGGCCAGCTGCTTGCAAGGTGGCATGAAATTGCTGGGCTTCGGCTTGCTTGGTGGAACTCATATCGATCCAGATCGCGCCAGCCGGCAGGGCCGGCAACGCATCTTGCAACACCTGCGCCACGATGGGACCCGCCTCCAGCATCGAGATGATCACGTCCGCACCATTGACCGCCTCGGCGATGGAAACGACAGGCTGCGCCCCTGCCGCACGCAGGACTTGGGCCTTGCTGTGCGTGCGATTCCAAATTGTGACAAAATATCCAGCGTGCAGCAGGCGCCGGACCATCGGATCCCCCATCAGACCGATACCGAGAAACGCGATTTTTGTAGAGAATGTCAATTGAACCCCTGAGATCAACAAGTGGCGAAAGCGGCATGCAAAGCAAGCTTGCGCCTGCGCAAACAAGACAGCAGCCTATCGGCCAATTTTACGATGAAAGCCTCTATGTTCTTCAAGAAGAATCTCCTCAAATCCATCGCCGCCATTACCGCGCTGATGGCGGCCAATGCCGGCTTTGCCGCCGACGACAAACTGATCGACTCCGTCTACGGTGAATACGCTAAGGGCGTAAAGGTGCAAATGGTGCGCGCTGGCGTGACCTCGAACTGGGATAAGGCCTGGTTCGTATCGAATGGCACGCAATTGAGCGGCTACTGGGATGCCAGCATCGGCGGTTGGGATGGCAAGAGCTATCGCAATGTCCCTGGCCAGCATCAAAAACTGTGGGATCTGGGTTTTACCCCCGTGTTCCGCTTTGAAAACACGAATAAACTGGGCTTCTATGCCGAAGGCGGCATAGGCGTGCATATGCTGTCCAAGCTGTACGATAACGACGATAACCGCCTGTCGACCCACTTCCAGTTCGGCGACCATATCGGCGTAGGCTATATCTTCAATAACAAATGGGAAGTCGCTGCAAAGATCCAGCATTTCTCGAACGGCGGCTACAAGAAACCGAATAGCGGCGTCAATTACATGAACATCAAAGTCGCTTACCATTTTTAATGGGCGTGATAAATGACAAAGGCACCGCGTAGCGGTGCCTTTTTTTATGCCTGCCATTCGATGGCGTCAAACAAAAGCGCCAGACGAAAAAAAACCCCGCCATCACTGGCGGGGTTTTTCTCTACTGCGTATAACAAGCCTGACGATAACCTACTTTCACACTGGTTGCAGCACTATCATCGGCGCAAAGTTGTTTCACGGTCCTGTTCGGGATGGGAAGGGGTGGGACCAACTTGCTATGGTCATCAGGCATAACTTGTACTGACGGTTGCTCCCGATTGGGCAGCAGCGTCATGAATCTGGAAGAAGCGGATTATGTATTGAGGTATTACTTGGGTAATGAGTGGTATCAACAACTCACAACGTTACTTTCTTATCCTCTGTACCTGCTAAGGTTATAGGGACAAGCCGTACGGGCAATTAGTACTGGTTAGCTTAATGCATTACTGCACTTCCACACCCAGCCTATCAACGTCCTGGTCTCGAACGACCCTTCAAAGAGCTCAAGGCTCTGGGAAATCTCATCTCAAGGCAAGTTTCCCGCTTAGATGCTTTCAGCGGTTATCTCTTCCGAACTTAGCTACCCGGCAATGCCACTGGCGTGACAACCGGTACACCAGAGGTTCGTCCACTCCGGTCCTCTCGTACTAGGAGCAGCCCCCTTCAAATTTCCAACGCCCACGGCAGATAGGGACCAAACTGTCTCACGACGTTTTAAACCCAGCTCACGTACCACTTTAAATGGCGAACAGCCATACCCTTGGGACCGGCTACAGCCCCAGGATGTGATGAGCCGACATCGAGGTGCCAAACTCCCCCGTCGATATGAACTCTTGGGAGGAATCAGCCTGTTATCCCCAGAGTACCTTTTATCCGTTGAGCGATGGCCCTTCCATACAGAACCACCGGATCACTATGTCCTACTTTCGTACCTGCTCGACTTGTCAGTCTCGCAGTTAAGCACGCTTATGCCATTGCACTATCAACACGATGTCCGACCGTATCTAGCGTACCTTCGAACTCCTCCGTTACACTTTAGGAGGAGACCGCCCCAGTCAAACTGCCTACCATGCACTGTCCCCGATCCGGATAACGGACCAAGGTTAGAACCTCAAACAAACCAGGGTGGTATTTCAAGGTTGGCTCCACGAGAACTAGCGTCCCCGCTTCAAAGCCTCCCACCTATCCTACACAGATTGGTTCAAAGTCCAATGCAAAGCTACAGTAAAGGTTCATGGGGTCTTTCCGTCTAGCCGCGGGTAGATTGCATCATCACAAACATTTCAACTTCGCTGAGTCTCGGGAGGAGACAGTGTGGCCATCGTTACGCCATTCGTGCAGGTCGGAACTTACCCGACAAGGAATTTCGCTACCTTAGGACCGTTATAGTTACGGCCGCCGTTTACTGGGACTTCAATCAAGAGCTTGCACCCCATCATTTAATCTTCCAGCACCGGGCAGGCGTCACACCCTATACGTCCACTTTCGTGTTTGCAGAGTGCTGTGTTTTTATTAAACAGTCGCAGCCACCAGTTTATTGCAACCCTTTCACCCTCATGGAGTAAACCAATCAAGCTACCGGGGCGTACCTTTTCCCGAAGTTACGGTACCAATTTGCCGAGTTCCTTCTCCCGAGTTCTCTCAAGCGCCTTAGAATACTCATCTCGCCCACCTGTGTCGGTTTGCGGTACGGTCTCGTATGACTGAAGCTTAGAGGCTTTTCTTGGAACCACTTCCGATTGCTTCGTGAGCAAGCTCACTCGTCCCATCCCCTTGAATTCCGCGCCCGGATTTGCCTAAGCGCCTTCTATGAGACAGAAACTGACTATTCCAACAGTCAGACAACCTTCCGCGATCCGTCCCCCCATCGCATCATACGACGGTGCAGGAATATTAACCTGCTTCCCATCAGCTACGCATCTCTGCCTCGCCTTAGGGGCCGACTCACCCTGCTCCGATGAACGTTGAACAGGAAACCTTGGGCTTACGGCGTGGAGGCTTTTCACCCCCATTATCGCTACTCATGTCAGCATTCGCACTTCTGATACCTCCAGCATCCTTTACAAGACACCTTCGCAGGCTTACAGAACGCTCTCCTACCATATCCAATAAAGGATATCCGCAGCTTCGGTGACTGGCTTAGCCCCGTTACATCTTCCGCGCAGGACGACTCGATCAGTGAGCTATTACGCTTTCTTTAAATGATGGCTGCTTCTAAGCCAACATCCTGACTGTTTTAGCCTTCCCACTTCGTTTTCCACTTAGCCAATCTTTGGGACCTTAGCTGGCGGTCTGGGTTGTTTCCCTCTTGACGCCGGACGTTAGCACCCGACGTCTGTCTCCCAAGCTCGCACTCATCGGTATTCGGAGTTTGCAATGGTTTGGTAAGTCGCAATGACCCCCTAGCCATAACAGTGCTCTACCCCCGATGGTGATACTTGAGGCACTACCTAAATAGTTTTCGGAGAGAACCAGCTATTTCCAAGTTTGTTTAGCCTTTCACCCCTACCCACAGCTCATCCCCTAATTTTTCAACATTAGTGGGTTCGGACCTCCAGGGCGTGTTACCGCACCTTCATCCTGGCCATGAGTAGATCACTTGGTTTCGGGTCTACACCCAGCGACTGATCGCCCTATTCGGACTCGATTTCTCTACGGCTTCCCTATTTGGTTAACCTTGCCACTGAATGTAAGTCGCTGACCCATTATACAAAAGGTACGCAGTCACGGAACAAGTCCGCTCCTACTGTTTGTATGCACACGGTTTCAGGATCTATTTCACTCCCCTTCCGGGGTTCTTTTCGCCTTTCCCTCACGGTACTGGTTCACTATCGGTCGATTACGAGTATTTAGCCTTGGAGGATGGTCCCCCCATATTCAGACAGGATGTCACGTGTCCCGCCCTACTTGTCGTACGCTTAGTACCACCGGTCCGATTTCACATACGGGGCTATCACCCACTATGGCTCCTATTTCCAGAGGATTCTGTTATCGGTCCGACTATCACGTACAGGCTCTTCCCATTTCGCTCGCCGCTACTTTGGGAATCTCGGTTGATTTCTTTTCCTGCAGCTACTTAGATGTTTCAGTTCGCCGCGTTCGCCTTGCATACCTATGTATTCAGTATGCAATACCCTAAAAGGGTGGGTTGCCCCATTCGGAAATCTGCGGATCAAAGTGTGTTTGCTCACTCCCCGCAGCTTATCGCAAGCTACTACGTCCTTCATCGCCTGTAATCGCCAAGGCATCCACCATGTGCACTTATTCGCTTGTCCCTATAACGTTAGCCTCTGATTACCTAAATAATCAAAGAGCGCTACAGGGATAAGAAAGTACAACGTTGTTGCTTGTTTGTTGATACATACAATCATTACCCATCGATTTGCTTTTTACGGCAAACCGATCAATAAATAATCTTTACTTCTTCCAGATTGTTAAAGAACGAAACAGCTTTGATCGCTAAAAGATCAAACCTAAACCTAGCGGCTTACGTTTGCACTTTCGGGTAAAACTTTGGTGGAGGATGACGGGATCGAACCGACGACCCCCTGCTTGCAAAGCAGGTGCTCTCCCAGCTGAGCTAATCCCCCTGGGTATGACTGGTAGGGCTGGTTGGACTCGAACCAACGACCCCCGCGTTATCAACACGGTGCTCTAACCAGCTGAGCTACAGCCCCAACGCGGTGCTACTACGACTACTGTTTCTTCTCTTACTAACAGCCGATAAGTGTGAACATTTGATGCGTGAACCATTACTGATTCGTGCAAACTCTAGAAAGGAGGTGATCCAGCCGCACCTTCCGATACGGCTACCTTGTTACGACTTCACCCCAGTCACGAATCCTACCGTGGTAAGCGCCCTCCTTGCGGTTAAGCTACCTACTTCTGGTAAAACCCGCTCCCATGGTGTGACGGGCGGTGTGTACAAGACCCGGGAACGTATTCACCGCGACATGCTGATCCGCGATTACTAGCGATTCCAACTTCATGCAGTCGAGTTGCAGACTACAATCCGGACTACGATACACTTTCTGCGATTAGCTCCCCCTCGCGGGTTGGCGGCGCTCTGTATGTACCATTGTATGACGTGTGAAGCCCTACCCATAAGGGCCATGAGGACTTGACGTCATCCCCACCTTCCTCCGGTTTGTCACCGGCAGTCTCATTAGAGTGCCCTTTCGTAGCAACTAATGACAAGGGTTGCGCTCGTTGCGGGACTTAACCCAACATCTCACGACACGAGCTGACGACAGCCATGCAGCACCTGTGTACTGGTTCTCTTTCGAGCACTCCCCAATCTCTCGAGGATTCCAGCCATGTCAAGGGTAGGTAAGGTTTTTCGCGTTGCATCGAATTAATCCACATCATCCACCGCTTGTGCGGGTCCCCGTCAATTCCTTTGAGTTTTAATCTTGCGACCGTACTCCCCAGGCGGTCTACTTCACGCGTTAGCTGCGTTACCAAGTCAATTAAGACCCGACAACTAGTAGACATCGTTTAGGGCGTGGACTACCAGGGTATCTAATCCTGTTTGCTCCCCACGCTTTCGTGCATGAGCGTCAATCTTGACCCAGGGGGCTGCCTTCGCCATCGGTGTTCCTCCACATATCTACGCATTTCACTGCTACACGTGGAATTCTACCCCCCTCTGCCAGATTCTAGCCTTGCAGTCTCCAATGCAATTCCCAGGTTGAGCCCGGGGATTTCACATCAGACTTACAAAACCGCCTGCGCACGCTTTACGCCCAGTAATTCCGATTAACGCTTGCACCCTACGTATTACCGCGGCTGCTGGCACGTAGTTAGCCGGTGCTTATTCTTCAGGTACCGTCATTAGCAAGAGATATTAGCCCTCACCGTTTCTTCCCTGACAAAAGAGCTTTACAACCCGAAGGCCTTCTTCACTCACGCGGCATTGCTGGATCAGGCTTTCGCCCATTGTCCAAAATTCCCCACTGCTGCCTCCCGTAGGAGTCTGGACCGTGTCTCAGTTCCAGTGTGGCTGGTCGTCCTCTCAGACCAGCTACTGATCGATGCCTTGGTAGGCTTTTACCCTACCAACTAGCTAATCAGATATCGGCCGCTCCACGAGCATGAGGTCTTGCGATCCCCCACTTTCATCCTTAGATCGTATGCGGTATTAGCGTAACTTTCGCTACGTTATCCCCCACTCTAGGGTACGTTCCGATATATTACTCACCCGTTCGCCACTCGCCACCAGAGCAAGCTCCGTGCTGCCGTTCGACTTGCATGTGTAAGGCATGCCGCCAGCGTTCAATCTGAGCCAGGATCAAACTCTTCAGTTTAATCTCTGTTACTTTGCCATTTTATTGGCACCGTCTTGCGACGGGTCGCTCACTCAAAAAACTGACAGGCCACTACTTGCGTAGCGCCTATTTCATTATTTCTTGTGAACATTTGATATTTTAAGTATTACGCCAATCCGAAGATTGACGCTGCACCTACATCAAATGCCCACACTTATCGACTGTTAATTGTTAAAGAACTGTATTCGGTTACTGCTTTCGCGCTATCGACAAAGCGTTGTGTTTGTCAGCTGCGAAGAAGGAAGAGTATGAAGCAATTTGCTACGTCCGTCAACTCCTTCTTTTTACTACCCAGCCCCGGAAGACTGTCCCTTTTGTGCCGCAAACTAGTGCGTCTCATTGGGGAGGCGAACTATAGCAAAGCCACCCACGGGCGGCAAGCTTTATTTCAGCAAGTCTGCAACCGCCATGCCGACATCGGTCGTACTGGCGCTGCCGCCCATGTCCGGCGTGCGTGGGCCATGCTCGAGCACCTGCTCGATGGCGCGCACAATCGCATCATGCGCGGCCGTGTAACGGGCGTCGCCATTACCGAGAAAATCGAGCAGCATGGCGCCCGACCAGATCATGCCGATCGGATTGGCGATATTCTGGCCATAGATATCGGGCGCGGAACCGTGCACGGGCTCAAATACCGAGGGAAACGTGCGCTCCGGATTGATATTCGCCGACGGCGCGATGGCGATTGTGCCCGTGCACGCCGGGCCCAGGTCGGACAGGATGTCACCAAACAGATTCGACGCCACCACCACGTCGAAACGCTCGGGACTCAGCACGAAACGGGCCGCCAGAATGTCGATATGGTATTTATCCCAGCGCACATCGGGAAACTCGGGCGCCATCGCTTCCACCCGCTCATCCCAGAACGGCATGCTGATCGCGATGCCATTCGACTTGGTCGCCGACGTCAGGTGTTTTTTAGGTCGGCTTTGCGCCAGCTCAAACGCATATTTGAGGATGCGGTCGACACCTTTGCGTGTAAAGACGGATTCCTGCAGCACAGTTTCACGCTCCGTGCCTTCGAACATGCGCCCGCCCACGGACGAATATTCGCCCTCCGTATTTTCACGCACCACATAAAAGTCGATATCACCCGGCTTCTTATTGGCCAGCGGGCACGGCACGCCGGGCATCAGCCGCACGGGGCGCAAGTTGACGTACTCATCGAACTCGCGGCGAAATTTCAACAGCGATCCCCACAGCGAAATGTGGTCGGGCACCTTGTCCGGCCACCCCACGGCGCCAAAATAAATGGCGTCGAAGTCCTTGAGCTGCGCAAACCAGTCCGACGGCATCATTTGCCCGTGCTCCAGGTAATAGTCGCAATTGGCCCAGGCCATGGTCGTAAACTGCAAGTCGATGTTGAAACGCTGCGCGGCGGCCCGCAGCACGCGCAAGCCTTCCGGCATGACTTCATTGCCGATACCGTCGCCGGCGATGACGGCGATTCTGTGGGTGACCATGGTGACCATGACATGCAGCTCCTGTAGAGATGGGATGCCTCGATGATACTGGCACCGCATGGGAATACAATCAACGTATTCAGAACCCCAGTATTCACACTTCATGGCCAATTGATGAAAAACACACCATTGCTGGAAGACTTGCGCCTGTTTTGCCTGGTTGCCCACAAAGCCAGCTTTGCCGCCACGGCACTGGAACTGGGTATTTCCAAGGCCGTCGTCAGCAAGCGCATCGGTATGCTGGAAGACGCCTTGCAGACGCGCCTGCTGCACCGGACCACGCGCCGGGTCAGCGTCACCGATCATGGCAACATCGTGCGGCAATGGGCGCAGCGCATCCTGGAAGATGTTGCACAGATGGGCGATGCCGTAGCGCAATCCAAATTGCAGCCGCAGGGCATGCTGCGCATCTGCTCCAGTTCCGGCTTCGGCCGCAACCGGCTCGGTCCTGCGCTATCCGCATTGGCGCGGCAATACCCGCAGCTGAACATCCAGGTGGAATTGCTCGACCGCCCCGTTGACCTGCTGGGCGAAGGTTTCGATCTCGACATCCGGGTCGGCGTGGTCCAGGAGCCGGACCTGATCGCGCACCGCATCGCCAGCAATCAGCGCGTGCTGTGCGCCGCACCCGCCTACCTGGCGCAACATGGCGTACCGACCACCCTGGCGCAGTTAAGCGAGCATCAATGCATCGTCATCCGCGAACGCGACCAGGATGGGCGGCGCTGGAAACTGCAGGGGCCACAAGGACAGGAAACCGTGAAGGTCGACGGGCCGCTGTCGGCCAATAATGGCGAGATCGTGCATCAATGGGCGCTCGATGGCCATGGCATCATTTTGCGCTCAGCCTGGGATGTCGCGGGCAGCCTGGCGCAAGGCAAACTGGTGCGTATCTTGCCTGCGTATCACCAGGCTGCCGATGTGTGGGCCGTGACCACGTCACGGTTGTCGAACTCGGCCAAGGTCAGGGTGTGCGTGCAATTTCTGGAACAGTGGCTGCAAGCACGGAACCATTGATTCACACCTGGCGCGCGACGTCCGGATACAGGCGCGCCAGGGTATCGGACGCGATGGTTGTCATGATAGGCAAGACGCGCTCGGTCGCCAGCTCCGGAGATTTTTCACGGCGTACGTCTTTCCACAGTTCCAGCAAGGCGCCATCATGACGCGCCACCGCCTGTTCGACTTCATCCTGCCAGAACGCCGGCGCTTCGCCTTCGACAAAATTGCCGCGGCCCCGGCCAAAATGGGCTACCGCCAGGTAACGCAGCACGCCGGCCACTACCAGGGTGCGCAGGAAGGCATCCGTAAATTGCATCGTCGGCTCGTTGCGGTCTGTCCCCGAGTTAAAACCCCAGGCGGCACCGGCGAACGTCAGTGCTCCGACCACGCCGCCGAGCAAGGCCCCCGTACCCAGGGTCAAGCCACCGGAAATCAAGTCCGCCGACAGGCCCGTCGCCGCACCGGAGATCATGGCGCCCAGCAAGCCCGCCTGCGCCTTGTCGATCGGCGCGCGCACGGCAAAATTATCGCGCACCCGCGCATTGATCTTATGCGCATCCGTCGGGTCAAGTTTGTGCAAGATCAACAGTTCACGCGTCGTCTCGCCGCTGCGCGTATTGAGCCGTGCCACCAGGCTGGCCATGGCCTTTTCCTGACGTTGCTGCTCTTCATTCTTGCCGATGCCGACTACCTGCAAGGCCGATTTCAGCAAGCCCTTGGAAACAGGTGCTATCGCTTCGCTGTCTTTCGCGGCGACGGCCAGTTGCGTGGCCAGCAAGTGCATGGCCTGCTGGAAGCGCGCGGTATTCTGCGCTTGCCAGGTGGCAAACAACCGCGCATAGGCGGCTTGCTGTGACTGCGGCAACAACTTGCCCACCGCTTCATAAAACACGCGTTCATGCACCCAGCAACGGGCGAACGCATCGAGCGCCAGGACATCGCGCACGATAGGGTATTGCCGCAAATGCTCGCGCCAGCGTGCCTGTTCGCCATGCTCCTCATTTCCTGGACGTGGCGGCCCCATCTGATTCAGCAAGACCACCACCGGTTTGCCCAGCCATTCAAGGATTTTCATTTCCGCCGGCAAGTAGCCCGCATCCTTGGGGTTCTCCGAGGAATTCACCAGATACAGCACCACGTCGGCCGCATCCTTGGCCGTGCGCAGCGCCTGCTGGCTGAGCCAGAACGGGCGGTCGCGATAACGGTCCAGCACTTCGCGCAGGAACCAGCCGATGGGATTGCCCGCCTGTCCCAGGCGCTTGAGCAGGCGCACGGAATCGCCAAAGCCGGGCGTATCCCATAGTTGCAAGGCATCGCCCTGCGGCGTGGCCAGCAAGGTATGCGATTCCGCAAACACCGTCACATGGGCGGCGTCGCGCACTTCGCCGATATCCACGCCCACCAGGGTACGCGCCAGGGTCGTCTTGCCGTTATTCGTATGCGAGATCAGCGCAAACTGAATCTGCGCCACATCTTCCTGGACGTCTTTATTTACATTCACACTCATGCGGCTGCCGATACTTTCAGTCCGACACCCGCGTCGAGCGGATGCAGGGCGGGATTGAGCAAATTAACCAGCGTGGCCGTGGTTTTGTGGAACTGGCAGAACTGTTGCCACAGGGCGACTCGTTCCGCCAGACGCGCGCCATTGTCCGCTTGTTCGCCAGCACGCTCCAGGTAGCTGGACTCATCGATCAGGACGGCGATGCCGCGTGCCGACGATTGCGCCAGGTAGTCGAGGAAGGCGCCATGATTTTCCTTTTCCGGCGTCGCCGTCAGGTTGAACAGCACTGCCGTGATATTGACTTGCGGATCATTCAGGTCCGTGCCACGCAAGACTTCCTGCGGTTCCTCGCCATATGACGTCGATGGGCGCAGCATCATGCGGCCCTGCTCGCCGAACAGCATGATCGCGATCTGTCCCAGGCCCTTGTGGCGCGCCTCATCGACAGTAAAGCTGTAAGGCAATACGCGCAGCATGCCGCCCGTGGCCACGCCGATGCTTTCATTGAGCTTGCGGAAATACGGTTGATCCAGATCCAGCGGGAAGTGTTTCGCCAGACGCGCGGCACGCCAATTGTTGACGAGGGCCAGGATCAGGCGCGGCACGACCACCAGCAGGAAGATCGTTGCCGCATACAAATGCACCCAGCGCGCACCGCCTTCGACGGCCGTCGTTTGCGGGAAGCGCAGCGCTTCGATTTCCGCCAGCGAAAAGCCTTGCAGGTGAAACAGGGCGATGGCTGGCGCAAACAGGGTCGAAAGCAGGCTATGCACCTGGCTGGCATTCAGGAACGTGCTTTCCCACCCGGCCGCGTATTGCGACAGGAAGCCACGCGCATACAGCGAGGCGACGGCGCCGATGGCAAACATGGCGGCGCTCAGGTGTATCGTGCGGCTGAGGCGCGCGGCCGTCAGCTTGGCGCTCAGGTGCGCCCATTCACCCATGAAACTGAGCAAACCCGAGGATAAGGCATGCGGCAATTTGCGCGGCAGGGCCAGCCGGCCCACGCTCAGGTGGCGTACCAGTCCCGCTTTCGGCCAGCCCAGGGAATGCGAAGGAATGCACAGCCAGATCAGCAAGCCCAGGTAAACCAGCACATTCCAGGCGATGATCAGCAGCAGGGGCGCCGACAGCAGGTCGACGCGATGAGGGTCCGTAATGCGGTCGAGCCCGGCGCCCAGCAGCAAGGCCAGCAGAGGCAAGGCCAGCGCCAGGGTTTTCATGCCGTTGCGGCGTTTTGCGAAGGCGGCGAAGGCGGGCGTGCGCTCGGTGATGCGCTTGATGATCAGCTCGGAACGCTGTTGCAGGAAGTCGTCGCCCGTCACCTCGGCCTGCTTGCCCGAAGCTTGCCATTGAGCAAGCTCACGCGCACTACGGCTGGCATACATGCGGTCATCCTCGCTGAGGACTTCTTTTTTCTGGTCGGCCGTCTCGATAGCACGGACCAATACCACTTCTCTCGCAATCTGCTCGTTCATGGTGCTCCTGTTTTTGTATGAAACGACAACTCGACAGGCAGATTGTGACGTACTTTTCTGTTTCAGGCCAACGCGTCCTCGGCTTTCAGCAAGTTATACAGCAGATAGACGAGGAAAGAAGCGATCCAGGCTGACCACAGGGTATGCGAAAAAAATTGCGTTCCTTGCAATTGTTGCATCCAAGCAAACATCAAACCACATAGCAACATCAAGCTGGCGACCAGGGCGGCCACACGCGGTTGTCGCGGCAGCCAGAAGAGCGGCAAGGCCAGCAGCCACCAGGCATTGCTCGCCTGCGTGGCGGGCAAGCAGACCGTCGCAGACGCGGCGGCCGGCAGCGTTTCCAGCAGGCGCGCATACGTTTCCAGTCCACCATAGCGCAGCAAATCGCCAGGGCAAGGCGCGCCACTGAAAGCGGAAAGCAGATAAATGCTGGCCGGCACCAGCACGGCAGACAACGCCAGAACGCGCAAGGCTGTACGGCGCGATGCCGGCCAATCCAGTGGGCGCCATGCATCCCATAGCGCCAGGACGATGACGGCGACAGCCAGGGCGTTCAGGGCGAGATTGAAAACACCGGCCAGAGCGAATTGATGACCAGCAAACTGCCCACGCGCGGCATCGAACATGCTGTCGGCGAGCATCAGGTCGAGATTGCTGTAATTGCCGATCCAGAGGATCAGCATGGCCGACAGCATCAGGATGCTATCGATACCTTTGGGGGTTTTAACGAGTTTAAGCTTGGCCAGCATGGGTGCACACATTTACTTGGTGATATGAAAGGGACCGGCCACGTCAAGGACGGCGGCCACGGAAGTCATCGTACAGTGTCAATATGAAGAGAACATGACGGTGCCGGCCAGTGCAGATACCGGCGTGGCAAGACGAACTCCTGAGGAATACCTTACAAGCAGCAACATGAAATGCATGTCAGCTAGGCGTTAAATGCGCGTTAAAACGATGAACCAAACACACAATATTTATAGAAAATCAATGCGCAGCACGGTGCCGCCGCCAGGAGGGCTGCTGAACGTCAAGGTGGCGTCCAGGTACAGGCAAATACGTTGCACCAGGCCCAATCCCAGTCCCGTGCCGGAAGAGCCGCCCAGGTTGGCAGGAATCGGTTGATGCAGCAAGCGCGCGCGGGCCGCCTCGGGCAAGCCGGGGCCCGTATCTTCGACGATCAGCGCGCGCCCGGCCAGGCGTACGATGACTTCGCCCTGCAATGTGTACTGGCAGGCATTGCGCACCAGATTGCCGATGGCAGCGCTCAACAGTTCACGCGGCGCATTAACGAGGAAATCGTCGCCGCCGGCAAAGGCCAGGGTGAGCGCCTTGCCGGCCGTCTGCGGTTGATGGCGCAGACACTCCTGGCGCGCCAGTTCCGCGACCGATAGCGATGCACATTCCAGCAATTCCGGCGCGCGGGCCAGACGCAGCAATACCGTCACGGAATCCGTCGCTTCGCGTGCCGCCCGGTAAATGCGTTCGGAAGCGGAATGGATAACAGGATCACGCCCGCCTTGCTCCATCAGAATTTCCGCCGCCCCCGTGATCACCGTCAGCGGCGTGCGCAATTCGTGGCTCACATCTCCCGTAAAAAAGCGCTCGCGGTCGAGAACTTCCGTCAACTGCGCCGTACGTGCGGCAAAAGCACGGGCCAGTATCCCCAGCTCATCGGCACTGTCCTGCAGCGGCAACGCTGACTGGCCCGCCTTGACGGCTTGCGTCAGCGCCATGATCGGCGTGATCAGACGATTCGCGATGAAGGCCCCGAGCAGCGAAGCACAGATCAGGAAACCGATAAAACCCAGGGCGAACATGCTGTACACCACCAGCTCGATTTTTTCATACTCGGTGGCATGGTCGATCACGACAAACTCGCCATGCACATCGTGGCCAACCAGCACGTGCAGATCGACGCCATCGACAGTTTTCTCATGCATGCCGGGCGCCAGGCCGCGCAAGGGCGGCGGCGTATCTTCGGCATGATGAAAACTCAATCCGGCAGGCATGTCGACGGACAAGCCAGCCGCATGCCGCGGCGACGCCCATGCCGCCACCTCTTTCAGGCGCTCATCGACCAGTCGCACTTCAATACCTTCGACGGCGATGGCGGCAATGATGGAAAAGAAGAGGCTCGCCACCAGGGCGAACAGCAGATAGGCGACAACGATACGCCGTCTCAAAGATTTAAACGGGCGCATCGGCACTCAGCAATTTATAGCCGATGCCGGGAATCGTGCGCAGCATGGGAAAAGCATACGGTTTATCGAGCACCTGGCGCAGCGCATGGATATGCGTGCGCAGGGCATCGCTGTCGGGACGGTCATCGCCCCAGACTTCGTGTTCGAGCATATCGCGCGGCACCAGCTTGGGTGCTTCACTCATCAGGCATTTCAGAATGGTGTAACCGGTCTTGGTCAAGATCAATGGCTGGCCGGCACGCTGGACTTCAAATTTTTCCGTATCGAAACATAATTCACCGACCGTCAGCACGGCGGCGCCTGCCATCTGCCCGCGCGCGCGACGCAGCAGGGCTTTCAAGCGGATTTCCAACTCCAGCAAGGAAAAAGGTTTCACCAGATAGTCATCGGCACCGCTGTCAAAGCCGGCGACCTTGTCTTGCAGCGTATCGCGTGCCGTCAGCATCAGCACCGGCGTGCTATTGCGCAATTCACCGCGCAACTTCTGGCACAGTTCCAGTCCCGTCAAGCCCGGTAGCATGACATCGAGCACGATCACATCGTATTCATGCTGGGCCAGCAAGGCCAGGCCGGCGTAGCCATTCATGGCCGAATCGAGTACATGCCCCTTCGGTTCCAGATAGGCGTACAGATTGGCCAGGATGTCGGGATTGTCTTCAATGATCAGGATGCGCATACCGCCATTGTAGGACGGATTCGACTGCCTCAAATAAAACCGGCAGACGAAAAAAAACCCCACCATCACTGGCGGGGTTTTTCTCTACTGCGTATAACAAGCCTGACGATAACCTACTTTCACACTGGTTGCAGCACTATCATCGGCGCAAAGTTGTTTCACGGTCCTGTTCGGGATGGGAAGGGGTGGGACCAACTTGCTATGGTCATCAGGCATAACTTGTATGACAGCCTGTCCCCGATGGGGCGACAGGTGTCGGAATCTGGAAGAAGCGGATTATGTATTGAGGTATTACTGGGTAATGAGTGGTATCAACAACTCACAACGTTACTTTCTCATCCTCTGTACCTGCTAAGGTTATAGGGACAAGCCGTACGGGCAATTAGTACTGGTTAGCTTAATGCATTACTGCACTTCCACACCCAGCCTATCAACGTCCTGGTCTCGAACGACCCTTCAAAGAGCTCAAGGCTCTGGGAAATCTCATCTCAAGGCAAGTTTCCCGCTTAGATGCTTTCAGCGGTTATCTCTTCCGAACTTAGCTACCCGGCAATGCCACTGGCGTGACAACCGGTACACCAGAGGTTCGTCCACTCCGGTCCTCTCGTACTAGGAGCAGCCCCCTTCAAATTTCCAACGCCCACGGCAGATAGGGACCAAACTGTCTCACGACGTTTTAAACCCAGCTCACGTACCACTTTAAATGGCGAACAGCCATACCCTTGGGACCGGCTACAGCCCCAGGATGTGATGAGCCGACATCGAGGTGCCAAACTCCCCCGTCGATATGAACTCTTGGGAGGAATCAGCCTGTTATCCCCAGAGTACCTTTTATCCGTTGAGCGATGGCCCTTCCATACAGAACCACCGGATCACTATGTCCTACTTTCGTACCTGCTCGACTTGTCAGTCTCGCAGTTAAGCACGCTTATGCCATTGCACTATCAACACGATGTCCGACCGTATCTAGCGTACCTTCGAACTCCTCCGTTACACTTTAGGAGGAGACCGCCCCAGTCAAACTGCCTACCATGCACTGTCCCCGATCCGGATAACGGACCAAGGTTAGAACCTCAAACAAACCAGGGTGGTATTTCAAGGTTGGCTCCACGAGAACTAGCGTCCCCGCTTCAAAGCCTCCCACCTATCCTACACAGATTGGTTCAAAGTCCAATGCAAAGCTACAGTAAAGGTTCATGGGGTCTTTCCGTCTAGCCGCGGGTAGATTGCATCATCACAAACATTTCAACTTCGCTGAGTCTCGGGAGGAGACAGTGTGGCCATCGTTACGCCATTCGTGCAGGTCGGAACTTACCCGACAAGGAATTTCGCTACCTTAGGACCGTTATAGTTACGGCCGCCGTTTACTGGGACTTCAATCAAGAGCTTGCACCCCATCATTTAATCTTCCAGCACCGGGCAGGCGTCACACCCTATACGTCCACTTTCGTGTTTGCAGAGTGCTGTGTTTTTATTAAACAGTCGCAGCCACCAGTTTATTGCAACCCTTTCACCCTCATGGAGTAAACCAATCAAGCTACCGGGGCGTACCTTTTCCCGAAGTTACGGTACCAATTTGCCGAGTTCCTTCTCCCGAGTTCTCTCAAGCGCCTTAGAATACTCATCTCGCCCACCTGTGTCGGTTTGCGGTACGGTCTCGTATGACTGAAGCTTAGAGGCTTTTCTTGGAACCACTTCCGATTGCTTCGTGAACAAGTTCACTCGTCTCAACCCCTTGAATTCCGCACCCGGATTTGCCTAAGTGCCTTCTATGAGCCAAAAACCAACTATTCCAACAGTTGGACAACCTTCCGCGATCCGTCCCCCCATCGCATCATACGACGGTGCAGGAATATTAACCTGCTTCCCATCAGCTACGCATCTCTGCCTCGCCTTAGGGGCCGACTCACCCTGCTCCGATGAACGTTGAACAGGAAACCTTGGGCTTACGGCGTGGAGGCTTTTCACCCCCATTATCGCTACTCATGTCAGCATTCGCACTTCTGATACCTCCAGCATCCTTTACAAGACACCTTCGCAGGCTTACAGAACGCTCTCCTACCATATATATCTGTGATAAATCACAGAACAATATCCGCAGCTTCGGTGACTGGCTTAGCCCCGTTACATCTTCCGCGCAGGACGACTCGATCAGTGAGCTATTACGCTTTCTTTAAATGATGGCTGCTTCTAAGCCAACATCCTGACTGTTTTAGCCTTCCCACTTCGTTTTCCACTTAGCCAATCTTTGGGACCTTAGCTGGCGGTCTGGGTTGTTTCCCTCTTGACGCCGGACGTTAGCACCCGACGTCTGTCTCCCAAGCTCGCACTCATCGGTATTCGGAGTTTGCAATGGTTTGGTAAGTCGCAATGACCCCCTAGCCATAACAGTGCTCTACCCCCGATGGTGATACTTGAGGCACTACCTAAATAGTTTTCGGAGAGAACCAGCTATTTCCAAGTTTGTTTAGCCTTTCACCCCTACCCACAGCTCATCCCCTAATTTTTCAACATTAGTGGGTTCGGACCTCCAGGGCGTGTTACCGCACCTTCATCCTGGCCATGAGTAGATCACTTGGTTTCGGGTCTACACCCAGCGACTGATCGCCCTATTCGGACTCGATTTCTCTACGGCTTCCCTATTCGGTTAACCTTGCCACTGAATGTAAGTCGCTGACCCATTATACAAAAGGTACGCAGTCACGGAACAAGTCCGCTCCTACTGTTTGTATGCACACGGTTTCAGGATCTATTTCACTCCCCTTCCGGGGTTCTTTTCGCCTTTCCCTCACGGTACTGGTTCACTATCGGTCGATTACGAGTATTTAGCCTTGGAGGATGGTCCCCCCATATTCAGACAGGATGTCACGTGTCCCGCCCTACTTGTCGTACGCTTAGTACCACCGGTCCGATTTCACATACGGGGCTATCACCCACTATGGCTCCTATTTCCAGAGGATTCTGTTATCGGTCCGACTATCACGTACAGGCTCTTCCCATTTCGCTCGCCGCTACTTTGGGAATCTCGGTTGATTTCTTTTCCTGCAGCTACTTAGATGTTTCAGTTCGCCGCGTTCGCCTTGCATACCTATGTATTCAGTATGCAATACCCTAAAAGGGTGGGTTGCCCCATTCGGAAATCTGCGGATCAAAGTGTGTTTGCTCACTCCCCGCAGCTTATCGCAAGCTACTACGTCCTTCATCGCCTGTAATCGCCAAGGCATCCACCATGTGCACTTATTCGCTTGTCCCTATAACGTTAGCCTCTGATTACCGAAGTAATCAAAGAGCGCTACAAGGATAAGAAAGTACAACGTTGTTGCTTGTTTGTTGATACATACAATCATTACCCATCGATTCGCTTTTTACGGCAAACCGATCAATAAATAATCTTTACTTCTTCCAGATTGTTAAAGAACGAAACAGCTTTGATCGCTAAAAGATCAAACCTAAACCTAGCGGCTTACGTTTGCACTTTCAAAGTACTTGGTGGAGGATGACGGGATCGAACCGACGACCCCCTGCTTGCAAAGCAGGTGCTCTCCCAGCTGAGCTAATCCCCCGGGAATTTACGACTCGGGTGTTACTGGTAGGGCTGGTTGGACTCGAACCAACGACCCCCGCGTTATCAACACGGTGCTCTAACCAGCTGAGCTACAGCCCCAACGCGGTGCTACTACGACTACTGTTTCTTCTCTTACTAACAGCCGATAAGTGTGAACATTTGATGCGTGAATCATTACTGATTCGTGCAAACTCTAGAAAGGAGGTGATCCAGCCGCACCTTCCGATACGGCTACCTTGTTACGACTTCACCCCAGTCACGAATCCTACCGTGGTAAGCGCCCTCCTTACGGTTAAGCTACCTACTTCTGGTAAAACCCGCTCCCATGGTGTGACGGGCGGTGTGTACAAGACCCGGGAACGTATTCACCGCGACATGCTGATCCGCGATTACTAGCGATTCCAACTTCATGCAGTCGAGTTGCAGACTACAATCCGGACTACGATACACTTTCTGCGATTAGCTCCCCCTCGCGGGTTGGCGGCGCTCTGTATGTACCATTGTATGACGTGTGAAGCCCTACCCATAAGGGCCATGAGGACTTGACGTCATCCCCACCTTCCTCCGGTTTGTCACCGGCAGTCTCATTAGAGTGCCCTTTCGTAGCAACTAATGACAAGGGTTGCGCTCGTTGCGGGACTTAACCCAACATCTCACGACACGAGCTGACGACAGCCATGCAGCACCTGTGTACTGGTTCTCTTTCGAGCACTCCCCAATCTCTCGGGGATTCCAGCCATGTCAAGGGTAGGTAAGGTTTTTCGCGTTGCATCGAATTAATCCACATCATCCACCGCTTGTGCGGGTCCCCGTCAATTCCTTTGAGTTTTAATCTTGCGACCGTACTCCCCAGGCGGTCTACTTCACGCGTTAGCTGCGTTACCAAGTCAATTAAGACCCGACAACTAGTAGACATCGTTTAGGGCGTGGACTACCAGGGTATCTAATCCTGTTTGCTCCCCACGCTTTCGTGCATGAGCGTCAATCTTGACCCAGGGGGCTGCCTTCGCCATCGGTGTTCCTCCACATATCTACGCATTTCACTGCTACACGTGGAATTCTACCCCCCTCTGCCAGATTCTAGCCTTGCAGTCTCCAATGCAATTCCCAGGTTGAGCCCGGGGATTTCACATCAGACTTACAAAACCGCCTGCGCACGCTTTACGCCCAGTAATTCCGATTAACGCTTGCACCCTACGTATTACCGCGGCTGCTGGCACGTAGTTAGCCGGTGCTTATTCTTCAGGTACCGTCATTAGCAAGAGATATTAGCTCTCACCGTTTCTTCCCTGACAAAAGAGCTTTACAACCCGAAGGCCTTCTTCACTCACGCGGCATTGCTGGATCAGGCTTTCGCCCATTGTCCAAAATTCCCCACTGCTGCCTCCCGTAGGAGTCTGGACCGTGTCTCAGTTCCAGTGTGGCTGGTCGTCCTCTCAGACCAGCTACTGATCGATGCCTTGGTAGGCTTTTACCCTACCAACTAGCTAATCAGATATCGGCCGCTCCACGAGCATGAGGTCTTGCGATCCCCCACTTTCATCCTTAGATCGTATGCGGTATTAGCGTAACTTTCGCTACGTTATCCCCCACTCTAGGGTACGTTCCGATATATTACTCACCCGTTCGCCACTCGCCACCAGAGCAAGCTCCGTGCTGCCGTTCGACTTGCATGTGTAAGGCATGCCGCCAGCGTTCAATCTGAGCCAGGATCAAACTCTTCAGTTTAATCTCTGTTACTTTGCCGTTTTACCGGCACCGTCTTGCGACGGGTCGCTCACTCAAAAAACTGACAGGCTACTTCCGAAGAAGTATCCTATTTCATTATTTCTTGTGAACATTTGATATTTTAAGTATTACGCCAATCCGAAGATCGACGCTGCACCTACATCAAATGCCCACACTTATCGACTGTTAATTGTTAAAGAACTGTATTCGGTTACTGCTTTCGCGCTATCGACAAAGCGTTGTGTTTGTCAGCTGCGAAGAAGGAAGAGTATGAAGCAATTTGCTACGTCCGTCAACTCCTTCTTTTTCTCCACCTCACTCGGCATTTGCATGCGTCGTTCAGTGAGGGGGCGAATTATAGCCAAGGTGTGACGGCTCCGCAAGAGCCATTTGCAGCCAGTTATGGCAAGACGAACGATTTCACCAGGGTCAGCTCGCCGGCGGCCCGCATCGGCACCTGGAAGCTCTGCAGCTTTTCACGCGGCGTCCCTTCATTGGTGATGATCGATATGCGGGCGACGGTCAGCATCGAGGTGTTCTCGCCGCTGCCGTAATAATTGACGTAGGCGTGATAGTTGCCCTTCAGGGGTGCCGCGCTGGAAAAGATTTCCGGACCATAACCGGTGGTCACGTCCACATCCAGCGCGCCGCCGTCTTTCAAGACGCGGTTGCCATACCAGGCGTGGCCACCGTCCGGCGTGACCACATGCAGATCGAGATCGGTGCCGGCGCTGTCCCACGACAGCACGATGCGCAGGCGCGCCTGCGTCTTGCCCTGGTAGCTGTCGACAAACTGGGTGCGTGCGCGGCTCCTGCCATCGGGCGAACGCACTTCCACGCTGTTCGAGCCGCTGCCGAATCCATACGGGCGGCCGTAGCTGCCGTCTTCGCCCACTTCCATCGGCATCGCCACGCCATTGACCACCAGGGTGGCCGGCTTGCCCTTGACGGCGCCGGCGATGCGTCCCCGTATCTGCGCCGTCTCGGCCTGGCCTGGCTGCAGGTTGACCGAGGAAGCGGGGTAATTGACCGCCTGCGTATAGTCCTCGCGCGCACCGGCCGAATTGCGCCAGCCGCCCTTCGGCGCATCGATGGTGACCTGGGCCTGCGCCCAGAGTGGCAATAGCATTAGCGGAATCGTGCAACGGATAAGGGAACTCACAGGGCCTCCAGGTTAAGATCAACGAGCCGGCGGGCCAGCCGCTCGACATATTCCTCATCCTGGCCGCGCGGATGCCGGCGCAGGCCAAGATGCAGGTATTCATGGGCCAGGGTGATGCGGTCTTCGCGCGTGGCCAGTGGCCGCATGAAGATGCGGTTGCGCGACTGCTCCGAATACGGCGCGCCGCTCTGCAAGGCGCAGACCAGCGGCGCTTGCGGCGGCGCCTCGTAGCCGGCCTCGCCCAGCAGCACACGCCGCCAGCGCGGCACGGACCGCGCCAGCCAATCCTCGTTCTGCGCCAGGCGCCGGCAACGCGCGCCGGCATTGCCAACGGTGCTCAACGCGCCGCCGGGATAGGCCGCCGCCAGCAATTCATCATAGTGCTTGCCCTGTTTGGCCTGGCGCACCGCCTCGGTCCACGCCAGGGTACCCTCGGAAGGCAAGTCGCGGTGATAGCGCACCGGCACTCCATCGACGATCAGCTGGTCGGTCCAGCGCGCAATCGCCAGCGCCGCCGGCGTCGCGGGGCTGGGGCTGACGCGCTGGGTCGCGCTGCTGTCGGCGATCTGCTGGCAGCCCGCCACCGTGACCGCGTTCTGCTGCAGATACGTGCGCGCGGCAATCGCCAGCGCCTTGGCCGCTTCCGGCTCGCCAGCATTCGCTTCGCGGTCGAGCACGCGCGCCACATATTCATTGACGCCGAAGCGTCCGCGCAATTGCGGGCGGCCGCCTTTCTCCTGCCGCAGCATCAGCTCGCCCGTGCTGCGCAAGGCGAGATTCTGGCCATTTTCAAACTGCACATGGTAGCGGCCATTCAGCGGGCCAGGCACAGCCACGCCGCGCTCGCCGCGCACGGCACGGATCGGATAGCGCTTGAAGTAATCGACCACCACGCAGCCGCCATCGTCGGCCGCGCCGACTGGCGGCAGGCTGGCGGCCAGCCTGGGCGCCCACTGTTCGAAGACATTGCTGCTGCCGCCCGCGCCGCCAAACCAGATGGGCGTGCCATCGGCCAGCCAACCGGCCGCGCCGCCGATACGTTCCTCTGCCCGGCGCTGCCCGTGCCAGGAATACGTCTTCACGCGCAACTGGCTGCCAAACCAGCGCGCCGTGCCTGCGCCGCGGCCGTCCAACACCACGCGCAGCAGCGCCGCTTCGGCATCCAGGCGGCTGGCGGCCGGTATGCTGCCCAGCGCGCGCAGCAGGCTATCCAACCGTACCAGGCGCCCCGGCGCCAGCTGCGCGGGATCCGCCAGCCAGGCAAAGTCGCCGGCCGGCGCGCTGCCCAGGCGGCCGGTCCAGTACTGGCGCCACGGCGCCGCGGCGATCATCAAGCGCCTGGGCGAAAAAAACAGGCCGCAGGACTGCGCCAGTGCCGCGTCGTGGCCGACGCTCTGGCCCGCATCGCAACAATACACTTCTTCCGGATCGCGGCCGCCGCAGCGGTAGTCCGGCATCGCCACCTTGTTATCGGTCGCGTAGACATATACAAACAGCTTCCAGAGGCTGGCCAGTGGCACTTGCCGCGCGCCGTCAAACGACGGTGGCGCCGCGCCGCCCTGGCGCAGCTGCCGCACTTCGGTCTTGCCGTCCCGCCACCAGGCCACGTCCAACGAGGCCGCGAAAGCGGGCGCGGCCAGCAGCAGGGTCGCCATCAATGCGGGAAGTGCAAGGCGCATCACTCGACCTTCAGCGCGCGCATGCTCTTGCCACCGCCCTCGAACGCTTTTTGCTCCGGCTGGTACATACGGTAAAAGCGCGCCGGCGGCAGCACATAACCGCCCTTCTGCGCAAAGCGCAGCAAATGGCGCACGGTCACGTCGCCTTCCAGCGGCTCGATCGGCACCGCATAGCCGTCGCGGCGCTCGGTATGGCGCGCGCGTTCCAGCGCGACGGGCTTGTCGCCGGCCATGACCATGCCCCAGGTGGTCGATTCGACCATGGCACCCGGCGGCAGCGCCACCTCCAGCAAGCCAAAGCGGTGCTTTGCGCCCGGCGCCGCCTTGAGCGTGATTTCATCGAGGTACAGCGCGTCCGTGCTGAGCGCCTCGCCCGGCTTGACCAGCTCCGTCGTGTAGCCGCCCTTACCCTGCTTCATGCGCAGGATCCGCCGTTCGATGGCGACCGGCAGCGTCTGCGTTTCGGCGGCGTGGCTGTCGTACTGCAGCACGGCCACCGTGCCCGCGGGCGCGGGGGCGGCGAGGCGCAACTTATCAGGAGTATTCCTGGCATCAAGCCAGCGCCAGAGCGGCTGGCCGCTGCGGCTGTCCAGCTTTTGCCATGCGCCGTCCAGCGCGACGGCCGGTCCCTTGCCAAACGATGCGCCGCCCAGCTTCTTTTGCACCCACAGCAAGGTCATCGCGCGGTCCAGGGTCGGCATCTCGGCGCGCACGCCGGCCAGCACCGCGTCGGCCTGCGAGGGCGGCGCTTCGCCGGCCAGCATCAGCAGGGCCTGCGCCACCGGCGCCTTGGACTCGCGCAAGACCTGCCAGGCGCTGGCCACCTGCAGCTGCAGCCCATGCGGCAGGGCGATGCCATTCTGGCTGGCGACCAGCGCCACCAGGCCCAGCGCCATCGATTGCGCCTCGCGATCAAGGGCTCCGCCCAGCAGCAGGCTGCCGCTGTCGCCCGCCTGGCGCGGCTTGCCGCCCAAGGTGGCGCTGGCGTTGTCGTCCACCAGGCCGGCTGCCAGCGTCTGCGTGGGCAAGCCCATCTCGCGCGCCATCCACAACACCAGCGCGCGGTCGCCCATCCCGTCCTTCAAGCCATGCTCGCCGTAGACGGCCAGCAGCCTGTTCCAGTGCTCGGGCGGCAGCTCGATATGCAGCGCGCGCGACGCGTACCAGTCGGCGTAATAGGCGTGCGCCGTCATCAATGCATTGCCGGCCGTGGCATTGCCCCACCAGCCGAAGACGGCGTTCGGACCGGCCATGGACACCAGGCGCAGGCGCTGCGCGGTCAGCAGCGTTTGCAGGCGTCCGCTTGCCGCGCCGGCGTCCGGCCCCAGGCTTTGCGTGGCCAGCGCCAGCGGAATCAAACGGCTGGCCGTCTGCTCCACGCAGCCGTAGGGATAGTCGATCAAGTCGTCGGCGATGCGCGCGAAGTGGCTGGCCGCGCCCTGCGCGAACGACACGCGGATATTGCGGGCGTCCGCCGGCAGCTTGAACGCGACATCGCCAGCGCTTTCCGCCAGCGGCAGCACCAAGGTGCGCGGGCTGCTCCAGGCGGCGGGCAGCGTTTGCATGGCCGTGTCGAGCGCGTCGACCAGTTTGCCATTCTGCTTCAGCTCCAGGCGCAGCGGCCCGGTAGCGCCGGCAGCGAGCGGAAATTCGACGTAATTGACGCCCGGCTTGGCCGACAGTTTTTCCGTCTTCGGCTGTGCACCACCGGAGAGGACGACGTCAAGCGCCTGTTCCTTGCCAGTCTGGTTGAACACCGCCACCGAGGCACGCGGCGCATCGCCGGCGCGCATCCAGTCCGGCGCGGTCCACTTGGCGTAGAAGCTCTTGTCCGAACGCAGATAAGCGGTGCGCTGGCCAACGCGCCCCTGCTCATCCATCGCGCGGCCGGTGATCCTCCAGCGGGTCAGCGCGTCTGGCATGGTGAAACTCACGCGCGCATTGCCATTGGCGTCGGTCTTCAGCGACGGCGCCCAGTAGGCGGTGTCGATATTGTCGCGGCGCGGGCGCTCCAGCACCTTGACGCCGCGCTCGTTGTAATTGTGGCGCGCGGGCGCACCGGCGCTGCGCCCCTGCGCCATGTCGTAGCTGATGAAGGACAGGCTGGCCGTGGTGCGCACGTTGTTGCGGCGCGGGTGGTAGAAGAAGTCGCCAATCTCGGGCGCGATTTCCGGCTGCAGCACATAGATCATTTCATCGACCACGCCCAGCGCCACCATGGTGCTCAAGGGCTTGCCATCGAGGGTGGCCTTGACGTCCAGCGTCACCTTCTCGCCGGGCTGGTAGACCTCCTTGTCGCTCTTGAACTGCAGCGCGATGCGCGGTTCGATCACCTGCAGGCCCGCGTTCTCGAAGACGAAATCGCCATTGCGCGTGTACGCCACCGAAAACGTCATGTTGGGGCCATGCTCCTCCTTGACGGGAATGCGCACGCGCCACTGCCGCGGCGCCACGCGCTTCGCCTGGTACCAGTCGGCGACGCCGGCCATCAAGCCATGGTGCTCCACCTTGTCGCGCTCGAGCGTGAACAGCGCCTGGTCGACCTTGTCGGAAAACGTGATCAGGGCCTCGGCGGTGTCGCCCGGACGATAGCGGGCGCGGTCCAGCACGATCTCGATGCTGCCCGGCGTGGTCTGCACGCCATCGCCGGCGACCCAGTGGCTGGCGGCGGCCAGCAGGTTGCCGCGTTCGTCGCGCAGCGCCAGCCGATACGAACCCGATGCCGGGAAGGTCACGTCCCAGCCCTTGGCGTTTGGCTCGAAGGCGCCGTCGGTCCTGCTCTGTTTTTCCAGCTGCACCATCTCCCAGCGCACGGGCTTGGCCGCGCCCTGGCCATCGGCCACCAGGTCGAAATGCACGGCCTGGCCCGGATCGGAAAACTGGCGCGTGGCCTTCAGCTGGTAGCTGCTGCTCGAACGCTCTATCATCAGCTCGCGCGTCGCCTTGACGCGGTAGGCCGCGCCATCGGTCGCCAGCACGGTCAAGATGTAGCGTGAAGGGTCGGCGGCGGGCGGCAAGGTGAAGTCCACATTGCCGCTGCCGTCGCTCGTCACTTCCTCGGTCTTCAAGGCCACGGGGAACAGGCCGCTGTAGCGCAGCTCGCCCTCGACCATGGTGTTTTGCTGGCCGCGCAGCGACAAGGTCATCTTCGCGTTTTTCACCGGCTTGCCATCCGGGTAGCGCAGTGCGATGCTGCCCTTGACCGCCTCGCCCGTCTTGAATTCCGGTTTCGAAGGCTGGACATTGATTTCAAAGTGCGGCTTGATGTATTCGGCCACGCGGAAGGCCGCGCCATAGACACTGTCCTTGTAACTGAAGCGCAGCTCATAGCCGCCGGCGGTGGCTTCCATCGGCAGGCGGAAGCGTGTGTCGGCGCCCGTGTCACCGGACAGCTGCAGCGCTTGCGTCAGCAGCGGCGTGCCGTTCGGGTTCAGTACGGTGAGGCTGATCGGCGCGCTGGCGGCCGCCTGCGAGTTGCGCGCCGAGGTGAATTCGCGTCCCAGGAACTTGACATTGACCTCGTCGCCGGGCCGGTACAGGGGCCGGTCCGTCACGGCATAGATCTTGGTGTTGTAGATTTCGCTGTCGTAGTAAAAATTCTCGGACACGAACACGCCGCCGGCACGGTCCTGGCCCAGCACATAGGTATGCTCGGGACTGCCGCGCTCGAGCGAGGCGACGCCGTCGGCGCCCGTGGTGGCCGACTGCAGCACGCCCGTGCCGTCGGTCCACGCCACGCTGGCGCCGGCCACGGCGGCGCTGGTATCGCGCCGCGCCGTCCACACCAGCATCTGGCCGGACGATACCTTGGTGACGGCCACCGTGTCCGACACGAACACCAGCGTGGTGGCGCGGTGCTCGCCGATGATCGCCTCGATCAGGTACAGGCCCGGCTTGCGTTTACCCAGCGGTATCATCACGTTGCCGGCGCCGGCGACGATGAAGTCGCTGCTGGAACCATCGAGCTTGACGCCTTTCGGCGGTGCGATGGCCCTGGCCTGCCAGATCGGGTAGCGGAAACTGTCGACCAGCTCCATGCCCTTGATCGGCTTGTACTGCGGGTGGTTGGCGAACACGGTCGGCTTGCGGATCGCGTCGTTCGTGGCCAGCTGCGGCTGTTCTTTCGTGACCGCGCGGCGCGCCTCGCCGGAAAACAGCTTGCGCCAGGCCAGGCGCGACTGCTTCCACCAGCTATCCCACAAAAAGCTCAAGGTGTTGGCCAGGCCCTCGCCCTGGTAATTGCCCTCGACCTGGATGCGGTGCAGATTGCGCTGTTTCTTGAGGAACTCCATCGGTTCGGGCACGCGGTAGACGACGATGTCGGCGCCGGAATACGCTTCCAGGTTCATGCGCCCCATGTCGCGGCCCGGCACCTCGAGCCGCACGCGCGACTCGTCGCTGCTGCCATAACTGGCATCCGACAGCAGGAAGAAGGGCTCGCCCTTGAAGGTCGCATAGTTGCTGGGCTCCCGCTCCTGCGCCGGGACACCGCTCATCACCAACAGCGCCAGCACGCCGGCAAACAGCAGCTTCATGAGAAAAATCGGCTTCATGACAAGAACGCCAGCCGGAATACACCGGCGAAATTCGGATTGTTGACCACAGGTTGCCACCGCGTGTCCTTCCAGCTCGTGAGTTCTTTGATATCGACGGTCCGCAGACCATTGTCGTCGGGGGTGACGGTACCGGTGTGGTAGGCGATGCGCGCGCCCATCCAGACCATCAGGTGCTGTTCGTCGCCCTGGTCGAAAAACAGCAGGTCGCCGGGCAGCGCCTGGCTGATCTCGCGGGCGATGAAACGGCTGTTGTGCTGCACCAGCGCCAGCGCCGTGACGAAGTGGCCGACCTTGCCGCCCATCTGTATCCAGCGGTTGCGCAAGGCCGCCTGGGCCTCATTCAGTTCCAGCTCGGGCGGCAGGCGCCGGTCGCTGGCGATGCCGTTCGCGCGCAGCCACTTCGCGTCATGCACGGTCAGGGCCTCGTTGACGGCAAAGCGCACCAGGCCTGCGCAATCGCGGTGCGTCCAGCGCGGCGACGGCCCCCGTTCGATCTGCGCGTTGACGATGCGCAGCATCCAGGCCTGGAAGGCGCGGCTCTGGGCCTGCGACAGCTGCACTTGCGGCCCGGCGGCCGCGCGCAGGGCCCACGCCCGGGGCACGGCCACGGTGGCCACGCAGGCCGCCAGCCAGCGCAAGGCGGCACGGCGCGCATGCGGCACCGTCATCGCGCGGTCTCCTGCCATTCCAGCGTTTCCCATGACGTGCCGCTGCTTGGCTGCCGCTTGAGCACCATGCGCAGCGGCGGATATTTTTTCAAGGCGTTCAGGCGCGGCACCAGATGTTCGTTGGCGGCCGCGCGCAGCACCGGTTCGTTATTCGCCGGCAGGGTATCGAAGGCTTCCAGCTGGATCAGGCGGGCCAGCGACGCCGGCGCGATCAGGCCGATCGTGCGCGAAGCATCGGGCAGCAAATCGCTGGCGGCCGGCGCCTGCTTGCGGCGCACGGCCAGCACCTGGTCCACCAGCTTGCCGTCGGCGGAAAAGACAACGGTATTGCCGGCCACGGCCAGCGCCGGCGTGGACTGGCCCAGGGCCGTGGCCACGCTGCGCTCCCAACGCACAGCGCCATCCTTGCCGGTCGTCTTGCGCACGGGATCCTTGCCGCCGATGGCCGCCTCGAACAGGCTGCCATACAGGGCGTCGTCCCCGGCCTGCGCACGGCGGGTGGCGACAAACACCGGCGTATGCAGGCGCGAACTGCCGTACCAGCAGGCGGCGGCAGGGCCTTGCAAGTGCTCGGCCAGCGGCACCACCGGCTCGGAAGTTTTGCTGCCCAGGCGCTTGAGCACCGGCTGCATCGCGCCCCAGTCCACCGGCACGCTGAAACAGGCGCTGGGACTGTGCGGCAGCAGCGGCCACAGGGCGCCGCTGTCGTAGCCGCCGTTTTTCAGCTTGTCGGCATTGAGCAGCACCTTCGACTGCCAGGCGCCCTTGCTGAAATCGAAACGCAGCGCTTCGAGGGCGCCGAAGAAAGGCTGGTAGCCGAACGACAGGAAGTCGGCCTTGACGGCGATGCTGTGCCCCTCGGGCGCGGCGCTGTCGAGATGGAACTGCGCATGAAAGACGTTCTGCCTGGCCGGCTCCGGCGCCAGCAGGCTGGCCACGGTTTTCTCGGCCGTGCCATCGCCATCCTTGCCGTCGGCACCGCCATACAGCATGCCGGGATGGGACAGGATGAGCAGGCGCTGGCCGTGCGCGGCAAACAGCAAGGTGCGCTGGTGGGCGTAATTGAGCGCATACACGGGCACCTGGCCGCCATCGACGCGCAAGCTGCCGGCCACGCGCATCTGCGTGTCCTTCAAGGCGATCTTGCCCGCTTCCTCGAGCAGGCGCGTCAACTGGCTGCGCGACACGGCGATGGCGAAATGCTTGAGCGAGCCGTCGGCGTCGCGCCACAAGGCCACTTCCGCCGGCTGGTCCAGCACCATGCGCAGCAGCTGGTCGCCCCATCCCAGCTCATGTTCGTAGGCGATGCGGCGCAGGCTGCCCTTGAGCCCCAGCCGGTCTTCGCTTTGCTCGTAGTAGAACAGGAAATCCTCGCGCAGCACATCGCGCGCCAGCGGCACCGTCAGCAGATCGCGCGGCAAGGTCGACAGGCTTGGCGTCCGGACCAGCGCGTCGGGCCTGGATAAATCCAGCTTCAGGCTGTTGACCGGCCCCATCGCGCCCCAGCCAAACACCCGGTAGCCGACCAGCGCGGCAGCCACCAGCGCCACCCCGGCAAGCGCCCCGATCAGGACTTTTTTAGTGAGTACTTTTTTAGCCAGCACCGTGTATCCCTTTTCACCTGCCATAGCATTGCCAAGTTAGTAATTATTGACAAATGGTAACATGACGTACCCGGCCGCGACGCACCGGTGACGCGACAGCGTAAAATAGCGGTTTCGCCGTTTCAATCGCCTCTCATGACCATCCTGCTCTCCACCCTGAACGCCCGCTACACCCACGCTTCGCTGGGATTGCGCTATTTGCTGGCCAATATGGGCCCGCTGCAGGCGCAAACGCGGCTGCAGGAATTCGTCATCGGCACCAAGACAACGGAACTGGTCGAGCGCATCCTCATCAACAAGCCGCGCATCATCGGTTTTGGCGTGTATATATGGAACGTCGAGGAAACGACGAAGCTGGTCGCCATGCTCAAGCGCGTGGCGCCCGAGGTCATCATCGTGCTGGGCGGGCCGGAAGTGTCGCATGAGGCGAGCGAGCAGGAAATCGTCAGGCTGGCCGACTACCTGATCACGGGCTGGGGCGACGTCACCTTCCCCAAGCTGTGCGGCGAGATCCTCAACGGCCCCAAGCCGCTGATGAAGATCCACGCAGGCGTGCAGGCGCCGCTGGCGGAACTGCAACTGCCCTACTCTTTGTATACGGACGACGATATCCGCCACCGCACCATCTACGTGGAAGCGTCGCGCGGCTGCCCGTTCAAATGCGAATTCTGCCTGTCGGCGCTGGACAAGACGGCCTGGCCCTTCGCGCTGGAGAACTTCCTGGCCGAGATGGAGTCCTTGCATGCCCGCGGCGCGCGCCTGTTCAAGTTCGTCGACCGCACCTTCAACCTGAACATCAAGACCAGTTTGAAGATCATGCAGTTCTTTTTGGACAAGATCGAGGCGAATCCGGACGATCCGATCTACGCCCACTTCGAACTGGTGCCCGACCACCTGCCCGATGCGCTGAAAGAAGGCATCAGCAAATTCCCGCCTGGCGCGCTGCAGTTCGAGATCGGCATCCAGAGTTTCAATCCGGACGTGCAGTCGCTGGTCAGCCGCAAGCAGGATAATCAAAAGGCGGCCGATAACATCCGCTGGCTGTGCGAGGAATCGAACGCCCACCTGCACGTGGACCTGATCGCCGGCCTGCCGGGCGAGGATGAAGCCAGTTTCGCGGCCGGCTTCAACAAGCTGGTGGCATTGAAGCCGCATGAAATCCAGTTCGGCATTTTGAAACGGCTGCGCGGCACGCCGATCATCCGCCACACGGAGAATTTCGGCATGGTGTTCGATCCGCACCCGCCCTACACCATCCTGGCGAACAAGCAGCTCGATTTCATGAGCATGCAGCGCCTCGTGCGCTTCGCCCGCTACTGGGACCTGGTGGCCAACTCGGGCCGCTTCGCCAATACCGTGCAATGGATGCTGGGCGATGCGCCATTTGAAAACTTCATGGACTTTTCGAACTGGCTGTACGCTCATACGGACGCCACCCACCGCATCGCCATGGAGCGTCTGGCCAAGCTGGTGGCGCAATGGCTGCAAACGCGCGGCATGAGCGCGGTCGAGGCCAATGCCCTCGTGGCCAGCGACTATGCGGGCGGGGCGCAGGCCACCGCCCATGCCAAGCCAGCCGAAGTGAGCACTAGCAGCGCCAAGGTGCGCCCGGACATCGCCTTGCCCCAACGGCAGGCGCGCCACCTGGCGTCCTGACGGGCCGGTGATCGAACATCGGTGGCGGTCTGCGCCATTCTCCCTTAAACTGACACGATGCCGACTGTACAATCGCCGAAACTGACCCTCTCCCAGACCAGCTCCCAACAGGGGGCCATCGTGACCGCCAGCGGCACCTGGCAGGTGCACGCCCTGGCGCATGACAATGCGATCAAGGCCATCGATGCCCAGCTCAAGCCGCTGCTGGGCGACGCCGGCACCCGCTGGGACCTGTCGCAGATCGACAGCATGGACCATATCGGCGCCCAGCTGTTCTGGAATGCCTGGGGCAGGCAGCGCCCGGCGCAGCTGACCCTGGCGCCATCCCAGGAAGAGTTTTTCAAGCGCATCGAAGAAACGGGGCCGCTGCAAACGCCGCCCTCGCGCGCCAACCGCCTCACGCCCGTGATGAAGCTGGGCATGGCGATCCTGCTGTTTTTCGAACATTTAAAAGGCTTCATCGCCCTCGTGGGCCAGGTGACGCAGGATATCGGCCGCTTCGCGCGCCATCCGCTGCGCGGGCCGTGGCGCGAAATTTCCGCGAATATCTTCCATGCGGGCTTCCAGGCGCTGGGCATCACGGCGCTGGTCGGCTTCCTGATCGGCGTCGTGCTGTCCTACCTGTCGGCACAGCAGCTGCGCGCCTTTGGCGGCGACATCTACCTGGTCAACCTGCTGGGCATGAGCATCATCCGCGAACTGGGGCCGCTCTTGGCGGCCATCCTCGTGGCCGGGCGCTCCGGCTCCTCCATCACGGCCCAGCTGGGCGTCATGCGCGTCACGGAAGAGCTCGATGCCATGCTGGTGATGGGCATTTCGCACGGTTTCCGCCTGATCATGCCGAAAGTGCTGGCCCTGGCCATTTCCATGCCCCTGCTCGTCATCTGGACGGATACGGCCGCGCTGATCGGCGGCATGGTGGCGGCCAAGGTGGAACTGAATCTGTCGGCGCGCTATTTCATCCAGAAGCTGCCGGACGCCGTGCCGCTGGCCAACTACATGATCGGCCTGGGCAAGGGCGTCATCTTCGGCATGCTGATCGCCCTCGTTTCCTGCCACTTCGGCCTGCGCATCAAGGCCAATACGGAAAGCCTGGGACGCGGCACCACCACCGCCGTCGTCACGGCCATCACCGTGGTGATCCTGGCCGACGCCGTGTTTGCCATCGTCTTCAATGGAGTGGGCTACTGATGGCGGACGACAACGAAATCTCCTGCAAGGTGAGCGGCGGCCAGGACGGCCAGTTCAACCTGCATGGCAGCGCGCCCGTGGTGGAAATCACCAATCTGTGGACCAAGTTCGGCCGCACCGTCGTGCACCAGGACTTGAACCTGGAAATCGAACGCGGTGAAATCCTGTCCATCGTGGGCGGCTCCGGCACGGGCAAGACGGTGCTGCTGCGCCAGATGCTGGGCCTCGAACACCCGGCGCGCGGCTGCGTCAAAGTCTTCGGCGAAGATATCAACAAGGCAAGTTCCGACCAGTTGCAGCAATTGCGCAACCACTGGGGCATGCTGTTCCAGCAAGGCGCCCTGTATTCGGCGCTGACCGTGTTCGACAATGTGGCCCAGCCGATGCGCGAACTGCGCGTGCTGCCCGAGGCCCTGATCCACGACGCGGTATTATTGAAGATGAATATGGTGGGCCTGGGGCCGGAACATGCGCTGAAGATGCCGTCGGACTTGTCGGGCGGCATGATCAAGCGCGTGGCCTTGGCGCGCGCCCTGGCCCTGGAGCCCAAGCTATTATTCCTCGACGAGCCCACGGCTGGCCTGGACCCAGACTTGTCGGAAAGTTTTGTAGCGCTGATCCAGTCGCTGCACCGCGAGCTGGGCTTGACGGTGGTGATGGTCACGCATGACCTCGACACCCTGTTTGCCCTGTCCACGCGCATCGCCGTGCTGGCGGAAAAGCACGTGATCGCCCTCGGCCCCACGCGCGAGGTGATCGAAGTCGATCACCCGTTCATCAAACAATTTTTCCTCGGCGACCGCGGCAGGCGCGCACTGGCCGTCCTCGATGAAAAACAGGCGGCAGACCAGGCCGCGCAGCCAGGCGCCAGCGCCGGCACCGACAAGAAAGCGGAGAATTAATGGAAAACAGATCACATGCCCTGATGACGGGGTTTTTCACGCTCACCCTGCTGGTGGCCGCCATCCTGTTCGGCGTCTGGTTCAACCGCGACCGCGTGGAACGGGTGCCCTACCTGCTGGCCACCACCCTCTCCGTGCCGGGCCTGAACCCGCAGGCGACCGTGCGCTACCGTGGCCTGGAAGTGGGCAAGGTCGACGCCATCGACTTCGACACGCAAAAGGCGGGGCAAATCCTCGTGCACATCAGCGTGGCGCCCGATACGCCCGTCACGAATACCACGTTCGCCACCCTCGGCTACCAGGGCGTGACAGGCATCGCCTACATCCAGCTCGACGACGAGCACGTCGGTTCCAAATTATTAGGCACCAGCAAGGACAAGCCGTCGCTGATCCCCCTGCGCGCCGGCTTGCTCGACCAGCTGGAAAAGCGCGGCAAGCGCATCCTCGACCAGGCCGAGCAGATCACCAACAAGGTCAACAACCTGCTCAGCCCGGACAACCAGGCGGCAATGCTGGGCGCCTTCAATGAAGTGGGCAAGGCGGCCAAGGCTTTCGGCGCCATTCCGCAGCAGCTGGAACCGACCCTGACGCAATTGCCGCAACTGACGGAACAAACGCGGCAAACCTTGACGGCCGTCAGTACGGCCAGCAAGAATGTGTCCGACCTGACGGCAACGTGGAAAAAGCTGGGCAATGACATCCAGGCGCCCGGTGGCGTGCTCGACAAGGTCAATGGCACGGTCGACAGGGTCGGCAACTCGGTGGAAACGGTGGCCAACGGCGTGTCGCTGGAAGTCTTGCCGCAAGTCATAGAACTGAGCGGCGAAGCGCGTTCCTCGATGCGCGCCCTGAAAACCACCATGAGCACGCTCAATGAACAGCCGCAGAGCATCCTGTTCGGCGCCCCAGACATCCCGCCCGGACCGGGCGAACCCGGCTTTTCGGCGCCGGGCAAATAAGGAGAACACAGCATGCAGATTTCACGCAATGTCAGCATAGTGGCCCTGGCCACGGTATTCCTGCTGGGCGGCTGCGCCAGCCGTGGCCCCGTCCCCACGTTCTATGACTTCGGCCCGGCGGCGCCGCTGGCGGCCATGCCGGCCGGCACGCCGCCCGTGCCCGTGCTGGTGATCGCCGACGCGAATGGCCCTTCCTGGCTGGACAGCCAGCGCATGTATTACCGCCTGCTGTACGCCGATGCGCAGCAATCGCGGCCGTATGCCTACAACCGCTGGAACACGCCGCCGCTGCAACTGCTGAGCCAACGTCTGAAAACCCGCGTCGCCCAGAGCGGCGTGAAAGTGCTGTCGACCACGGATGCGGCGGCCGGCGTGCCCCTGCTGCGCATCGACGTCGATGATTTTTCGCAAAACTTCGACACGCAGACGCAAAGCAGCGGCCACGTCTCGCTGCGCGCCTCGCTGTTCCGCGGCCACCGCCTGCTCGACCAGAAAACCTTCAGCCGCAGCGGCCAGGCCGCCAGCGCCGACGCGCAAGGCGGGGCGCAGGCCCTGGCGTCGGCATCGGACGCCGTCGCCGCCGACCTGCTGGCCTGGCTGGGCACGCTGAACTTGCCGAAAGAATGACGGCACCCGCAGCCCCCGCCAGCCCGCCAGCGCCGCGGCCCCCGGCACGCTCTTCGCCCGTCTCGCGCGCAACCCTGCTCGCCTACGTCTTCCTGATCGTGTATGCGAGCTGGTTCCCGTTCACGGGCTGGCACAGCAATGGCCTGTCGCCGCTGACCTTCCTGGAAAATACGCGCATGCCCCGCTACTGGACGGGCTTTGACGTGGGCATCAACGTCGTCGGCTATATTCCGCTGGGCGCCCTGCTCGTGTATTCGCTGTTTCCCCGCATCACCGGTTTCCTGGCCGTCATCGTCGCCAGCCTGTGCGGCGTGTTCATATCCGGCAGCATGGAAGCCGTGCAAACCTACCTGCCCAGCCGCGTCTCGTCGAATCTCGACTTTTACACGAATACGGCCGGCTGCTGCCTCGGCGCCATCATCGGCGCCTTGACGGCGCGCAAGCTGCTCGACCATAGCCATTTGTACCGGTTGCGCCAGCGCTGGTTTGCCCAGCACGCCAGCCAGGGCCTCGTGCTGGTGGCGCTGTGGCCACTGGCGCAAATCTACCCGCAAGGCTATCTGTTCGGCCTGGGCCAGCTGCTGCCCATCCTGTCGGACTGGTTTTCCACCCTGATGGGCATGGATATCGACCTGGCATCGTACCTGCGTCCCGACGCGATATTAACAGTTGAGCAATATTGGCTATCGGAAACCATCATCACGGCGTGCGGCATGACGGGCGCCGTGCTCACCTTGCTGTGCCTGCTACGGCGCGCCGCGCCCCGCGCCGTGCTGATGCTGACCCTGATCGCCGCCGCGCTCGTGGTGCGCTCGATGGCCAGCGCGCTGCTGTTCTCGCCGGAAAACGCCTTCGTCTGGATCACGCCGGGCGCCCAGGGCGGCTTCTTGATCGGCCTGATCATGCTGGGCGGCCTGGCGTTCGCACCGCACGTGGCGCAGCGCCGCATCGCGGCCGCCACCTTGATGCTGAGCCTGGTCATGGTGAACACGACACCGATCAACCCGTATTTCATGTCGACCTTGCAAGGTTGGGTGCAGGGCAAGTTCCTCAACTTTAATGGCGCGGCGCAATTCCTGGCCCTGCTGTGGCCCTTCATGGCCCTGTGGTTCCTGTGCCTGCCCTCGCACCGCCTGAACCGGCAGGACGATGCGCAGCGCCAGCGTCGCGAAGACCACTCATAAGCGCTATCATGGCGCATTGATGAATCAGCAGGAGAATAGTATGAGCGACGCACCGTATTTTGAACGCCACGTTTTTTTCTGCATGAATAAACGTGAAGACGGCCGCAACAGCTGCGGCGACCATGGCGCGGAAGCGGCGCAAAAGCATTGCAAGCGCCGCATCAAGGAACTCGACATGAATGGCGCGGGCAAGATCCGCATCAACCAGGCCGGCTGCATGGACCGCTGCGAAGAGGGCCCGCTGCTGGTCATCTACCCCGAAGCGACCTGGTACACCTATGTCGACACCAGCGATATCGATGAAATCATCGATACGCACCTGGTGGGCGGAAAGATCGTCGAGCGCCTGAAAATCTGAGCCCCATCTTTAATCTTAATTTAAGCCTACGCCACCAGTATGAGCATCATGAACAGAAACTCGGAAAAATTTACCCTCGCCGGCCATGCAGGCAGCATGGAAGGCTTGCTCGATTTCCCGGCAGACACCCCGCGCGGCATCGCCCTGGTGGCCCATCCGCACCCGCTGTACGGCGGCACGATGGATAACAAGGTCACGCAAACCCTGGCGCGCGCCTTCGTCGCCCTCGGCTATGTGGTGGCGCGCATCAACTTCCGCGGCGTGGGCGCCTCGGAAGGCGTGCACGACCATGGCGCGGGCGAGACGGATGACATGCAATTGCTATATGAACACATGCGCGGCCTGTACCCTGGCTTGCCCGTGGCCCTGTCCGGTTTCTCGTTCGGCACCTTCGTGCAATCGAAACTGCAGGAACGCCTGGCCGCCGCCGGCACGCCGGCCGAGCGCCTGGCGCTGATCGGCAGCGCGGCCGGCAAGTGGGCGATGGCCGATATTCCCGCCGACACCATTCTGATCCACGGCGAACTGGACGACACTATCCCCCTGTCCGCCGTCTTCGACTGGGCCCGTCCACAAGACATTCCCGTGATCGTGATCCCCGGTGCCGACCACTTTTTCCACCGCAAGCTCAATCACATCAAGAACCTCGTGATTGCGCTGTGGCATGGTGACAAACCCGCAATCGCAGCGGATGATCATTGAAGTGTGGGCTTACTCCCGCCTCCACGGCTATAATTGATCCGTTTTTTCCACGCGGCCATGCATGCAGCAACGGCATGGCCCTCAGCCTTCATCTTTTTCGCAGACCAGCCTCCATGAAAAAACTTTTAGCGGCACTGGCCTCCAGTGTATTTTTCCTATCCGCCGCCCACGCCCAGAGCGTCCCCGCACCGACCATCGCCGCCAAATCCTGGCTGTTGCTTGACGCCACCAGTGGCCAGATCATTGCCTCGCAAGATCCGGACGCCCGCATCGAGCCGGCGTCGCTGACCAAGATCATGACGGCTTACCTGACGTTTGCCGCCATCCGCGAAAAGAAGCTGGCGCTGGACCAAAAAGTGAATGTGTCCGTGCGCGCATGGAAAGTCGACTCGAGCAGCTCGAAGATGTTCATCGACCCGGCCACGCCCGTGTCGATCGACGACTTGCTGCATGGCCTGATGATTCAATCGGGTAACGACGCCGCCGTGGCGCTGGCTGAAGCCGTTGCTGGCGATGAAGGCACGTTCGTCGTGCTGATGAACCGCGAAGCGCAGCGCATGGGGATGAAAAACACGCGTTTTGCCAATCCGCATGGCTTGCCTAGCCCGGATAATTTTTCCACGGCGCAAGACCTGTCCGTGCTGGCCCAGCGCGTGATCGCCGACTATCCGGAATTCTACAAGATCGATTCGATCAAGAGTTTCACCTACAACAAGATCACCCAGCCTAACCGCAACCGCCTGCTGTGGCTGGACCCAACCGTGGACGGCATGAAGACGGGCCACACGGAAGCGGCTGGCTATTGCATGATCGCCTCGGCCCGCCGTCCAGGCGGCACCGGCGAGCGCCGCCTGATCTCCGTGATGCTGGGCACTTCGTCCGACCAGGCCCGTACGCAGGAAAGCCAGAAGCTGCTGAACTGGGGCTTCCAGAACTTCGATACGGTCAAGCTGTACTCGAAAGGCCAGGCCGTGGCCACGCCGGAAGTATGGAAAGGCTCGAAAGGCACCGTGAAAATCGGTTTCGCGCGCGATGTGCTCGTCACCGTACCGAAAGGCACGGCCGCCAAGATGAAACCGGTGCTGGAACGCAAGGACCCGCTGGTCGCTCCGCTGGCCGAGAACGCCCCTGTCGGCAAGCTGAAAATGATGGTCGACGACAAGGTTCTGCTGGAACTGCCTGTCGTGGCGCTGGAAACCATCAACCAGGCCACCATCTTCGGCCGCGCCTGGGATTCCATGCGCCTGTGGATGAAGTAATGTTCACTCAGTAATTCGCAACATACAAAAATGCCCGCAGATGCTGCGGGCATTTTTTTCGTCCAAACACCTTACTTCAGCGGCGCATCCTTCAAATGCGGCTTGCGCGCCACGGGCGGGAAGGTGCCCGGGCGGCCGGCGGCAAACGTCGCTTCCGTCTGCGACGCTGCCACCGGCACGGATAGCTTGCGCACCTTGGCCACCTGCGCCGCCGTCACGGGCGTGCCGCGGTTGCCCCAGCTGGTCTGGATGAAGGTCACCACCTGCGCGGTCTGCTCATCATTGAAAATGTCGGCATACGGCGCCATCGTCAGCGCCGACGGCGCCGTGCGCGTGGCGGGCACGGCGCCGCCCGACAGCACGATGTTGATGGCCGAGGTCGGATCATTCGTCTGCAGCACGGCATTGCCGGCCAGCGCAGGGAATGCCTTGTCGTAGCCCTTGCCGTCGGAACGGTGGCAGCCGGCGCAGCGGTCCAGGTACAACTGCGCGCCTTTCGAGTCGACGATACCGCTGAACAACTGCTTGCCCAATTTTTCATCCGCGACAAACGCGGGCGTGGCCGGATTCGATGGCGGCAGGGATTTCAGGTATGTCGCCATGGCCGCCAGGTCGCCATCCGTCATGTGCTGCATGGAATGGGCCACCACGTCGTTCATGGCGCCAAACGAGGCCGTATGGCTGTTGCGGCCCGTCTTCAGGAATTCGGCGATCTCCGCCGCGCTCCAGCGCGCCAGGCCGCCGCCATGCTCATTGCGCAGCGAGGGCACGGACCAGCCGTCGATCACGCCGCCGCCGGCCAGGAAGGTGGTGTTGCCCTCGTCCGTCAGCGATTTTTCCTGCATGCCCACGCCGCGCGCCGTATGGCAGGCGCCGCAGTGGCCCAGGCCCTGCACCAGGTAGGCGCCGCGCAGCAATTGCGCGTCGCCCGTGGCGGGCGCCTTGTATGGCTGCGGCGTGGGCGCGAAGGCCCAGCGCCAGATGGTCAAAGGGAAACGCAGCGACAGCGGCCACGGAATGTCGGCCGCCTTGTTCGGCGTCGGATCCGCCTTCACGCCATGCATGAAGTAGGCGTACAGCGCCTGCATGTCGGCCTCGCTCAGGCGCGAGTACGACGGATACGGCATGGCCGGATACACGGTGTAGCCGTGCTTGGTCACGCCGGTGCGCATCAGCTTGTCGAAATCGGCAAAGCTCCAGTCGCCGATGCCGGCCTTCTTGTCGGGCGTGATATTCGTCGAATACACCTTGCCGATCGGCGTTTCCATGCCCAGGCCGCCCGCGAACGGCTTGCCTTTCGTGCCGGCCGTATGGCAGGCGATGCAGTCGCCGGCGCGGGCCAGGTATTCGCCCTGGCGTATCAGCTGGGCGTTCGGGGTGGCGGTGGCGGTGCCAGCTACGCTGGCGGACCAGGCGGCGCTGGGGACACTGGCGGCGAGCGCCAGCAGCAGCGCGCCCACGGTATGGGTGAATGTGTTGTTCATCTTCTTGTTCTTTATCAAGCGACCAGGGGACGGGGATCTTTCAGGTATTGCTCGCGGATGGCCTTGGCCGACCAGTAGGTCAGCGCGCAAGCGAGGCCCGTCGGGTTGTAGCCGATGCCGACCGGGAACACGCTGGAACCGACGGCAAACACGTTGTGCACGTCCCAGCTCTGCAGGTAGCGGTTGACGACGCTGGTCTTGCGGTCCGCGCCCATGGCCGTGCCGCCCGCCCAGTGGGTGGTCTGGTAATTGCGCAAGTCGAGGTGGTCGCCCACGTTCTTGACGGACACCTTGATCGATTCCGGATTCATGGCCTCGGCCACCTTCATCATCTTGTCGGTGACGAAACGGCTCATCTTGATGTCGTTTTCCTTCCAGTCAAAGGTAAAGCGCAGCAATTGCTGGCCATACTTGTCCGTGTAGGTCGGGTCGAGGTCGACATAGCAGTCGCGATACGTCATGTTGGCGCCGTGGCAGTCGAACGAGACCGTGTTCAGGTAGCTCTTCTTGACGGCCTTTTTCCAGGCCGAACCCCAGGCGGGCGTGCCGTCCGGCGTGGCGATACCCGAGATCGGCTTCGAGCCGGCCGGGTTGCACCAGGCGGGGGAACCGCCGACAAAGCCCAGCGGGCCATGGTCGAAATTGTCGCCATTCCAGTCGTCGAGCGCGACGCCGGTGCCGCCGGCGCCGATGAACGGATTGGTATTCGTGTCTTCCTTGAAGAAGGTCTGGATGGTCGACATCATCTGGTAGGCGATATTGCGTCCCACCACGCCTTCATTGCTGACGGGGTCATACGGCTTGCCGATGCCCGACAGCAGGAACAGGTGCGCATTGTTGTAGGCAAACGCACTGGCAATCACCAGGTCCGCCGTCTGCTCGACGGCCTTGCCGTCCGCATTGATGTAGGTCACGCCCGTCGCGCGTTTTTTGCTGCCATCGAGGTTGATGCGCACGACGTTGCAGTTGGCGCGCAATTCGAAGTTGGCCACCATGCGCAGGGCCGGCATGATGTTGACGTTGGGCGAAGCCTTGGAATAGTTGTAGCAGGCGTAGCCGGAGCAGAAACCGCAGAAGTTGCACGGCCCCATCTGGCAGCCATACGGATTCGTGTACGGGCCGGACGCGTTCGACGAAGCATTGACGAACGGGTGGTAGCCGACGGCCTTGGCCGCGCGGCGGAACAATTCCGCCGTGTACGGCACTTTTTGCGGCGCCAGCGCATAATTGTCGGAGCGGTCGCCCTCGAACACATTGCCGTCGCCGACGACGATGCCGTTCACTTTATACGCCTGGCCCGAGGTGCCAAAGACTTTCTCGACGAAATCGAAGTGCGGCTCCAGTTCGGCGTAGGTCACGCCAAAGTCCTGGATCGTCATGCCTTCGGGAATGAATTTCTTGCCATAGCGGCGTTCGTAATGGCTGCGGATCTGCAGTTCTTCCGGCAGGACGCGCCAGTGCATGCCCGACCAGTGCAAGCCCGCGCCGCCCACGCCCGTGCCGGGCTTGAACGCGCCGATCTGGCGGTAGGGCACGGCCACGCCCGTGATGCTGTGGCGGAAGGTGAACGTGCTTTTCGACATGTCCTGGAACAGCTTGCTGCGCTGGATGTAGGTGAGCTCGTCGAGGGTCTTCGGATAGGCGCCGTCCGGATAGGTGTCGCGGTACTCGCCGCGTTCCAGCGCGACCACGTTCAGGCCCGCTTCCGTCAATTCCTTGGCCATGATGGCGCCGGTCCAGCCGAAGCCCACGATCACGGCATCGACATGCTGCATTTTCAAATCGGGTTTGATATCACTCATGATGGTTTTTCTTTTTCTTTGATCTGGTACAAAAACTATGCGATGACAGGTTTAGGCAATCGACACGGGCGGCAGCGGGTATTTCTTGCCATACTGTTCCACCCAATCCATGTAGTCGGCGCGCGCGCCAGGAAAGCCCACCATCTTCCAGGCCAGCATGTCCTTGTTGCCGCCGTGCACGGGGTCGCAAAAATAGCCTTCGCGCGTGTTTTGCAGCAGCTGGTTGAAGAAGACCTTGGCTGGCACTTCGCCGATATCCAGGGTGCCCTTTTGCAATTGCGTGATGACGGCATCGCGCTCGGCCGTGCTCAGCTGCACGAAAGGCTTGCCGGCCTGCTGCTTGACGGCCGTGTTCACGCCAGCCAGGGCGCTCTTGTACAGCTCGCGCGGCGCCATGTGGAACTGGTAGCCGAACTGTTCGATCGATGGCACGAACGGCGCCTGCATGTACCACAGCGCGCCATACGCGTAGGGCGTGTTCATCTGCAAGTCGATGAATTCATGCGCACCAGACTCCAGCGCGCCCGGCCCTTCGCCGTCGGCGGGGATCAGGCGGTCGACCAGCGCCGTCAGCGTCGCCCATTCGGTAGCGTCAAAGAAACGGGGCTTGTAGGCAGGCTGGTCCTTGGAGACGGCCAGGGCCAGGCCGCCGCCGGCGCCGGCCAGCAAGGCCACGGCAGGCGCAGCGCCGACGGCCTTGCGCAAGAAATTACGCCGGTGCGGCGAAATCCCGATGGTTTTCATAGGTTTTCCTCAGGCGGCGCGAACCGCCACAGTGATGGATGTGGGATCAGACAGGAAATGCGGGCATGCGCCGCGGAAAGTGCAGAGTTCACGTTGGACAGACTGGGATATCGCGGCGCTCATCTGTCAATCTCTTGGTTAGTTGACCAGCGTGATTGACAAGCAGTTGCTTTGCATTTACGGTGCGCATCGTACCATAATTCAAAGAAACATTCAGAGACAGGCTCAACATGCTTAAAAATGCGGCAGCGCCGCGTGGACGCCCGCGCAAGGCAGGCGTGGAAGATGCGGTGCTGGAAGCGATCGTCATGCTGGTGCGCCAGCATGGGCTCGACGCGGTGACGATACAGATGGTGGCCGACGCGGCCGGCGTAGGGCGCCAGACGATATACCGGCGCTGGCCGCGCCGTGAAGAGATGCTGCTCGATGCGCTCGTCAAGCGCACGGCGGAAAAGCTGCAGCGCGCCCTCGACATGCCGGAAGGCCAGGAAATCGAGGCGATCTGCGCGCGCATCTTCGACAACCTGAACGCCGACGGCCGCTTCACCTGCGATTTGCTGGTGTTGATCCACAACGATGCGGCGGCGCAACTGCGCTTTCGCGAACAGATCGTCGCACCGTGGATCACCCTGGTGGTGCAGCGCCTGCTGGGCATCGGCGTGCGCGCCGACCTCGACCTGCGCCTGTTCGCCTTCATGCTGCAATCGGCGCTCGTGTACCAGATGCAGCTGGGCGGCCAGCTCGACGCGGCCTTGCAGGAGCGGTGCTGCCGCTTCATCCGCAGCATGCTGTAGCGTAGCTGGCTATAATCGTGGCGAGTCCTTCCTCGCCACCATCAGAAAGCCAGCCCATGAGCCATGTATTTCCCGCCAGCCTGCAAGCACCGCGCAGCCGTTTGAGCAACAACGGTCCCGAACTGTCGCGCATCGTCGCCGGCATGTGGCGCATCGGCGAGTGGAATATGTCGGCGCAGCAAAGGCTGGCCTTCATCGAGCAATGCCTGGCCCTGGGCGTGTCGAGCTTCGACCATGCCGACATCTATGGCGACTACAGCGCCGAAGGCCTGTTCGGCGAAGCGCTGGCCCTGCAGCCGGGCTTGCGCGACAAGATGGAGCTGGTCAGCAAGTGCGGCATCAAGCTGCTGTCGCCGCACCGTCCCGGCCATGCCATCCAGCACTACGACACGAGCGCGGCGCACATCACCAGTTCCGTGGAGCACACCCTGCGCCAGTTGCAGACGGACCGCCTGGACTTGCTGCTGATCCACCGTCCCGATCCGCTGATGGATTTCGACGAGATCGCCGGCGCCTTCACGCAATTGAAAACGGCCGGCAAGGTGCTGCACTTCGGCGTATCGAATTTCAGCCGCCACCAGTTCGAATGCCTGCACCGGCGCTTCCCGCTGGTGACGAACCAGGTCGAATTTTCGCCGCTGCATGTCACACCGCTGTTCGACGAAACCTTCGACGGCTTGCAGGACGTGGGGGTGGCGCCGATGATCTGGTCGCCGCTGGCCGGCGGCCGGCTGTTCCAGGGAGGCGATGCGAATGTGGAGAATTTGCGCAATGTCATCAAGCAGATCGCCGACCAGCTGCAGCGTCCGTTTGCCAGCGTCGTCTTCGCGTGGATCATGCAACTGCCTTGCCGCCCCCTGCCGCTGACGGGCACGGGCCGCATCGAGGCCGTGGGCGTGGCCGTGGAAGGCACGCAGTTCACGCTCAGCCGCAGCGACTGGTTCGCCATCCTGCGCGCCGCCCGCGGGCACGAGGTGGCCTAGGATTTAATCGATCTCGTCCGGATCGTTGAAGACCTGCGGTAGCGCAATACCGCGCCAGCCCAGGTACCAGGCCAGGTTCAGCGCCAGGGTGGCGCCGATGTAGACGGCAAAGAAGAGCGCAAAGAAACTGGTCTTCAGCCACACCAGCAGGGCGACGGCGACGATCAGCACCAGCAGCGCGGCCAGGCTTTTCTTTTGCTTGGAGCTGGGGAAGCGCAAGGTCGACACCATCAGGCTGCCCACGCCGACCAGCAGCAGCATCAGCAGATAGCTGTGCAAGGTGGAATCGATGGGCGCCGGCCACGCCACCACCACGGCCGCCACGCAGGCGGCGCCGGCCGTGATCGGCATGCCGACAAAGTACATGGGGTCGGTACGCCCCACGTTCACATTGAAGCGCGCCAGGCGCATGGCGCCGCAGGCAACAAAGAAGAAGCTGGCCATGCCGCCAAAACGCAGCAGCAGCGGATCATGCACGCCCATCTGCACGAAACCATAGCAATACAACAATACCGCCGGGGCGCAGCCGAAATTCATCACGTCGGCGATGGAATCGAGCTGCACGCCGAACTGCGAGCTGGTGCCCGTGGCGCGCGCCACATAGCCGTCGAGCGCGTCAAAGACGCCGGCCAGCACCAGCAGCGCCGCCGCCAGCCGGTAGTCGGCCGGATCGCCGATGCCGGCGTTATCGACGGAAATGACGATGCTGGCAAAGCCGCACGCTATCGAAAGCAAAGTCACCATGCTGGGCAAGGCGTATTTGGCGCGCTGCAGGCGCGACTTGGGCAATGTGTTCAAATTATCGGCAATCAAAGAAATCGGGAATACAACAGCGGGATGGCAAACCATGCACTATGCTCATTCTACCCTGCGCCGCCATGGCAGCGTCCAGGCACGAGCGCGCGACTTATCTTTTCATTGATGCTCTACGGCATATAAAAATGCCTTAGAATCGTTTCACAGGGTAGCCCGGCGGCCCCCACCCACTTATACAGGAGTCAGCTTGATTGCCTCGTCCCCGCGTTGGAAACACCGTATCCCCGCCCTCCTGATCGCAGCACTGCTGAGCGCCTGCGGCGGCGGTGGCGATAGCGGCGGCACCACTTCGTTAGCCACCTCGACACCTGCCGGGCAGCTGACACAGGAACCAGGCGCCCCGCTCGTCAGCAACAATATCGCCACCGATGGCTACAACTGGTTCAATTACCGGCGCAGCCAGACCGGCCTGTCGGTACTGTCGCGCAATGGCTTGATCGACAATGCGGCGCAAGGCCACTCCGCCTATCTGAACACCAACAATACGGTGGCCCATGAGCAAGTGCTGGGCAAGTCCGGCTTTACCGGCGTCAAGCTGGGCGACCGCCTGGCCAAGGCCGGCTACGTCGTCACTTCGCTGCAGGGCGAAGTCATCGCCGGCGCGGCCAACACCTCCGGCTTTTATCTGGCCGAAGAACTGATCACGGCCATCTATCACCGCTTCGTGATTTTTGAACCGCTGTTCAAGGAGGGCGGCGCGGGCGCGGCCGTCAATACCAGCGGCTACGCGTATTTCACCACGGACCTGGCCGGCAACAGCAGCTACGGCCCCGGCTTGCCCGCAGGACAGATCATCACCTACCCGTTCAGCGGCCAGCTGAAGGTCGCCACCAGCTTTTCCAGCAACAACGAATCGCCCGACCCCGTGCCGAACCAGGACATCGTCGGCTATCCGATCAGCGTGCATGCCAACTATGGCTCGCTCGTCAGCGTGACCGCCTTCAGCGTGCGCCAGCGCGGCAGCACCACGGACCTGGCGGTGCGCCTGCTGAAAAGCGACAACGATGCGCATACGCCCGTGTCGGCCGCCGCCATCATCCCGCTGGCGTCCCTGAACGCGAACACGGCCTATGACGTGAGTTTCATCGGCAAAGTCAATGGTGCGGACGTCACGCGCAACTGGTCATTCACGACGCGCTAGTCTGGCGGCGCATGGCAAGCGGACACGCTGTCGAGGGCGACTGGATGTAAAATAAGGGATATTGCATGAATGCAATTGACAAGTTTTGGGGCCCTCTGCACACCAGGCATGATGAAACCACACGCCACTTGCGAAGATGATGCCGCCCTCGCGGCGTCCGACATGGTCCGCATTCTCGATGTCGAGAACGGACTGGGCCGCATCATGGGCGACCGCATCCTGTACCTGAAAATCCTGCGCCGTTTCCTGCACGACCATGGCACCACGCCGTGCCAGATCCGCGCCGAGTTCGACGCGGGCAATTATGCCTGCGCGCGCCTGAAGGCGCATACCCTGAAAGGCGCGGCCGGCATGATAGGCGCGCGCCACGTGCACAGCCTGTCGGAAACGCTGGAAGCGGCGCTGCGGGCGCAGGCGCCCGACCTGGAACGGCAAATGCTGCAACTGGAACTGGCACAAGACCAGTTATTGAAAGCCGTCAGCAGCATGCTGGGCACGCCGGAAGACACGCATACGGCGGCGCAGGATGTGGCCCCCGATCCGGCCGCGCCCGCCATCCAGCTGCTGCTGGCGCGCCTGGCCAGCCATCTGCGCGAAGGCGACGGCGCCGCCATCGACATCCTGGAAAACTCGGCCAGCCTGCTCGCTGCCAGCCTGGGCGTGAACGTCTACCAGGAAGTGGCGGCCGCCGCGCACGAGTTCGATTTTGACGGCGCCCTGGCGGCCCTGCTGCGGCGCCGCTAGCGCGGCCCGGCCTCTGCTCAGCGGTTGTACTGCGCCTCTTCCGCATACGCCACGCCACAGCTCTTGCCGCAGAAGCGGCGCACGGCGTCGAGCGGCTTGTCGCAGTACCAACACGCGCCTTTCGGCGGCAGGGCCGCGATCAGCTCCGGCATGGCGGGCAGCGCCACCATCACCTCCCCCTCGCGTTGCACGACTTCCGGCTGTTTGCTGTCCATGGCGCTTCCTTTCCTAGCGGCACTGCAAGGCCGCTCAGCAAGATTACGTCAGCGCAGTTTTGAGCACATGACATTTCTCAACGGCGGCCACGCTTGCCCCTCATCGGCCATCTGAAATTTCCACACGACAACGTTGTCACTTAACACTACAATCGTCATTCCGTTCACTTGCCGCGTGCCCGCCATGAAACATCTTCCCCTGCTGTTCTCTTGCCTGCTGCTCACCGCCTGCGCCACGCGCGCGCCCACCGACTACACCCTCGCTTCGGGCGCCGAGCGCACGCCGGAACAATTGGCGGTGGTGTTCGAACACGCCGACCTGACCCTGCGCATCGAACCGGCCAGCCGCAGCATCGCCGGCGATGCCCGCCTGACCTTCCTGGCGACGCAGCCGATCACGCGTTTCGCGCTGGACCTGGACCGCAACCTGCCCATCGATGCCGTCGAGGTCGACGGCAAGGCGCTGCGGGCACAGGACTATGCCAACCCGCAAGGGCGGCTCAACATCACCTTGCCCGCCACTATCGCGGCAGGCGCCCGCACCACCATCCGCGTCGTCTACCACGGCGTGCCGCACGTCGCCGTGAAGGCGCCGTGGGATGGCGGCATGGTGTGGTCGAAGACGGCCGATGGCGCGCCGTGGATTGCCAGCGCCGTGCAAGGCGAAGGCTGCGACCTGTTCTGGCCCTGCATCGACCATCCGATGGGCAAGGCCCAGCTGATCGACCAGCACATCCAGGTGCCGGCGCCGCTGGTAGCCGCCGGCAATGGCATCGCGCTCGGCATGGATGAGGCCGACGGCTGGCGCACTTACCACTGGCGCGCCAAGCATCCGAGCACCTATGGCATCGCCCTCAACGTGGCGCCCTACCGCAGCCTGCAGGGCGAGTATGCTAGCCGCTACGGCAACCGCATCCCCCTGCAATTCTGGTACCTGCCGGAAAGCGAAGCCAAGGCGGGCGCCCTGTTCGCCGAACTGCCACCCATGCTCGATTTCTTCGAAAGCGTCATCGGCCCCTACCCGTTTGGCGACGAAAAGGTCGGCATCGCCGAAACGCCGCACAAGGGCATGGAACACCAGACCATCAATGCCTATGGCAACAAGTTCGCCAAGACCAGCTATGGCTACGATGAATTGCTGCAGCATGAGTTTGCCCATGAATGGTTCGGCAACCAGCTGACCAACAGCAACTGGGACGATATGTGGCTGCACGAAGGCTTCGGCACGTATATGCAGCCGCTGTACATGCAATACCTGCGGGGCGAGCAGGAATATTTTGCTGCATTGCAGCAGATGCGCGCCGGCATCGCCAACAAGGCGCCCATGGTCTCGGGCAAGCCGAAAAGCGAGGAAGAGGTCTACGACCCGAAGAAAGGCGGGCCGGGCGGCGACATTTATGTGAAAGGAGCGCTGGTGCTGCACACCTTGCGCGGACTGATCGGCGACGACGCCTTCTTCCGCGCCGTGCGCCTGCTCGTCTACGGCACGGAACAGCCGCAGCCAGGCCAGTTCCAGCCCCGCTACGGCAGCACGCAGGAATTCATGGCCATCGTCAACAAAGTCACGGGCAGCAATTACGACTGGTTTTTCCAGGCTTATCTGTACCAGGCGGCATTGCCCGAGTTGTCCGCCACGCGTGACGGCGATACCCTGCGCCTGCTATGGAAGACGCCTGCCGACATCGCCTTCCCGATGCCGGTGGAAGTGCGTATCGGCAAGGAAATCCATACCGTTTCCATGTCGCTGGGCTTTGGCGAACTGCCGCTGCCGGCTGGCGCCACTTATACACTCGACCCGCGCTCACGCGTGCTGCGCCGGGCCGAGCACATCGAAACGTTCCAGAAATTCAGGGAAGAACAGGCCAAGGGCAAGAAGAGCTGAAGCAGCGCCGACCAGGGCCGCCGCTATTTCCGGAAACTGCGCACCGCGTCATTGGCATTCTCGGCAATGACTTGTTGCAGCTTGGGCTGTCGCGCATACTTGGCCGACAGCCGCTTCCATTGCCGCTGCGCCTGGCCGCAGGAGCTGGCCACGGCTTGCGTGATCTCGCGCTGGCGCGCCTTGTCGTGATCGTCCCATTCGCCGGCAAAATGCTCGCACATTTGCGCATTCTCAATGAATTGCGCCACGTCGCGCGGCAGCTTGTCCTGTGCCGTCACCAGCAGCGGCAGACAGCACAGTGCGGCAGCGATCCATGTTTTCATCATCGCTCCCCGCTTACTTGCCGATGCAGAAACGGCTGAAGATCACGCCCAGCAGATCGTCAGGCGAAAACTCGCCCGTGATGCTCGACAGCTGCACCTGCGCCAGGCGCAACTCTTCGGCGAACAGGTCCAGCGACTGGTCGTCCTGCGCCGCGTGCTCGGCGGCGACATGCAAGTGCTTGCCGGCCGACTTGAGCGCGATCAAATGGCGTTCGCGCGCCAGGTACAGCGATTCGCCCGTCTGCTGCCAGCCGGCGATGCGCAACAGCTCCGTGCGCAGCAGGTCGATGCCGATGTGCTCGTGCGCCGACAGATACACGTGCGTGGCGTCGGGCAGGCTGTCGACGCTAGGCTTGTGGCCGGAGAGATCGATCTTGTTCCACACGCGCACCACGGGCACGCCGTCCGGGAAGGCGGCGACGATGGTTTCGTCGGCCAGCGTCGGGCCGTGGTCGGCGTCGAGCAGGTGCAGGATCACGTCGGCCTTGCCGATTTCACCCCACGTGCGCTCGATGCCGATGCGCTCGACGGCGTCGATGGTGTCGCCCGCGCTGCGGATGCCGGCCGTGTCGATGATGTTGAGCGGTATGCCCTCGATCTGGATGGTTTCGCTCACCTTGTCGCGCGTGGTGCCGGCGATCGGCGTAACGATCGCCACGTCGGCGCCCGCCAGCGCGTTCAGCAGCGACGATTTGCCGACGTTCGGCTGGCCGGCCAGCACGACATTGAGACCTTCGCGCAGCAGCGCGCCCTGCGCCGCCTGCGCAAACACCTTGTTCAGCGCCTCGATGACGGCCTTCAACTGGCCGCGCGCATTCGATTTTTCCAGGAAGTCGATTTCCTCTTCCGGGAAATCCAGGGTCGCCTCGACCAGCATGCGCAAGCCCGTCACCTGTTCCACCAGCGCGTGAATCGTGTTGGAGAAAGCGCCCGACAGCGATTGCGAAGCGGACTTGGCCGCCGCTTCCGTGGAAGCGTCGATGAGGTCGGCCACGGCTTCGGCTTGCGCCAGGTCGAGCTTGTCGTTCAGGAATGCGCGGCGCGTGAATTCACCGGGCTCGGCCAGGCGCAGACCGCTGTCCTTGCCCGCCGCCAGCACGCGCGCCAGCAGCAGCTGCAGCACCACGGGGCCGCCATGGCCCTGCAATTCCAGCACGTCTTCGCCCGTGTACGAATGCGGACCCTTGAAGTGGATGGCGATGCCCTGGTCGATGATGCTGCCATCGGCTTCCGTGAACGGCAAATAGGTGGCGTGGCGCGGTTTCAGCTGCTGCGCGCCGAACAGGGCGGCCATCAAGGGGGCGAGGTTTTTGCCGGAGGCGCGTACCACGCCGATGCCGCCGCGTCCGGGAGCGGTGGCGATGGCGGCGATAGGGGAAGAGTCGAGTTTCATGGAGTAATTGTAGTGTATTCGGGAAGGCTGCAGGAGCCGCGATATTTTCAGCGACAAACCGGGTGCACATGAAGGGGGAGGTCAGTGGACAACCGGTAAAACCCACTTTTTTTTGACATGTACGATGTCAAAAAAAAGCCCGCGCGAGGCGGGCTTTCTGGTCGCTGGCCGGACTTACTTGACGGCAGGCGCGTATTTCTTGGTGATCACCCATTGCTGGCCGATCGACAGGACGTTGTTGACGACCCAGTAGAGTACCAAGCCCGACGGGAAGAAGAAGAACATCACCGAGAATGCCAGTGGCATGAACAGCATCATCTTCGCTTGCATCGGATCGGCCGGAGCCGGGTTCAGCTTGGTCGTGATGTACATCGAGATCGCGTACAGCACGGGCAGGATGCACCATGGGTCATGCTGGGCCAGGTCGGTGATCCAGCCGATCCACGGCGCGCCGCGGATTTCCACGGACGCGTTCAGCACCCAGTACAGGGCGATAAAGACAGGCATCTGGATCAGGATCGGCAGGCAGCCGCCCAGCGGATTGATCTTTTCCGTCTTGTACAGCTCCATCGTGGCCTGGTTCATCTTTTGCGGATCGCCCTTGTAGCGTTCGCGGATCGCCTGCATCTTCGGCGTGACCAGTTTCATCTTCGCCATGCTGCGGTAGCCGGCGGCCGACAGCGGGAAGAATGCCAGCTTGATCAGGATCGTGAAGGCGATGATGGTCCAGCCCCAGTTGCCGAGCACGCTGTGGATCTGTTCCATGACCCAGAACATCGGCTTGGCGATGATGGTCAGCCAGCCATAGTCCTTCACCAGCTCCAGGCCGGGCGAGACAGGCTCGAGCAGGTGGGCGATTTGCGGACCCGAGTACAGCTTGCTGTCCATGCTGGCCGAAGCGCCTGGCGCCAGGGTCGGCAGCGGCAGCACGTTGCCGATGGCGTACAGGTTGGTGCCGACCTTCTTCGTGAAGATGTCGCGCTTGGCGTTCTCAGGCGGAACAAAGGCGGACACGAAGAAGTGCTGCGAAATCGCAAACCAGCCGCCATTCGCCGTCGCCGGGTGCAGGCCCTTCATGGCGTTGTCGTTGCCCTTCTTCTCGTCTTCCACGGCCGCTTTTTCGATTTTCTCGAACGTCAGCTTCTGGTACTTGTCCTGTGGCGTGTACAGGGTCGGACCGGTGAAGCTGCTGTTGAAGAAGGAGTCGCCGACCGGCTTGTTGCCATCGTGCGTCAGTTGCAGATACAGCTGCGGCGTGACGGGGGCTGCGCCCACGTTGGCCACGTCATGGCGCACGTCGATGACGTAATCGCCGCGCTTGAAGGTAAACGTCTTGGTCAGCTTGACGCCGCCTTCGACGGCTTCCATCACCAGTTGTACTTGCTTGCCGTCACCCAGGGTGCGCACGCCAGGCTGCACGGTGAAACCGCTCGCATGGGTGGGGAAAGGACCGCCAACCAGGCCCGACTGTGCCAGATAGGTGCGGTTCGCGCCTTCGTCGAACAGCACTTCGTTTTGCTTGCCGTCGTCAGGCTGACACCATTTGAACAGGCCGAAGCAGCCGCCAAACCAGCCCGGATTGCCCGCGCCCTTGAATTTCAGCAATTCCAGACGCTTGACCTGGCCGCCCAGGGTGTCGATATCGACCTTGATGACGTCGGTGGTGATGGTAATCACTTCGCGCTTGAACGCGGCGGGATCGGCAGCGTCACCAGGCACGGCGCTCGCGCCGGCAGCCGCGCTGGCAGCCAGGGCGGCCGTCGCGGCCGGGGTGGCAGGCGCCTTGGCGGTTTGTTCCGTGTTCGCGGAGAACATCGACGGCTTGCCGTTCGAGATCATCCATTCGTTCCAGAGAATTACCAGCGAGACGGAAAACACGATCCACAGGATGGTACGTTTATTGATATCCATTAGGGTATTTGTCAGGAGTGGTTGCAACCGCAAGCGGTCGTTGAAGATTGTTTGCAATCGGCCGGCGGCACCGGGTCGACGCCCCCTTCATTCCAGGGGTGGCAACGGCACACGCGCTTGGCAGCCAGCAGGCTGCCCTTGGCGGTGCCGTGCACGCGCAACGCTTCCATCGCGTAATGCGAACAGCTCGGATAGAAACGGCAATTCTGTCCCAGCATGGGGCTGATCAGCAACTGATAAGCTCGCAGCAGGAACAGCAGCAGGGTTTTCATGGCGCGGACGGTGGTGGCGCAGCAACAGAACGGGCCTGGGCGGCGATTTGCGCCGCGAACAGGCGGCTCAATTCTTCACGTAGCTCGGCTTTGAGCCGGGTCGTGGTGGCCGGGCCATCCTTGCTGTTGACGGCGCGCGACAGGCGCACCACGCAGTCGACCGGCGGCAGCGCGCTGTTGCGAAACAGCTCGCGCGTGACGCGCTTGATCGTGTTGCGGGTCGCCGCGCGTGGCGCGAAACGCTTGGCCACAACGACGCCCAGCCGCGCATGCGGCAATTGATTGTGTCGGGTGTACAGCACAAAATGCGCTGTTTTTTGCGAAGGGCGCAAACGAAAAACGGATGAAAATTCATCCGTTTTAACGATACGCCGAACGCGCGCGAAGTCGTGTGAACCTTCGCGTTGATTGCCGACTGGAGTACAGCTAGCCACGCGATCAGCTGTCAACGACAAGCCTAGACGGCCAGACGTTTGCGGCCCTTTGCGCGACGTGCGTTGAGCACATCACGGCCACCACGGGTAGCCATACGAGCGCGGAAGCCGTGCGTACGCTTGCGGCGAACGACGGAAGGTTGGTAAGTACGTTTCATGTTGGTCTCGCTAAAAACAAAAAAAATGCAAAATCGGGTCTGACGTCCCGTCAGTTTTTGGTGCCAATGACAATCGCGCACTTATGCCAAGGCACAAGCTGGCCAATCTCATCGCCCGCTTAATCCACGCTTAGTCCATATTGTCGTTCCAAATGAATAAACACGGAATACGGGCGGGGAACCCTGAATTATTCAGCATATGCCCCCCTCTTGTCAAGGATTGCCGTGATCGCCTGGAAATTTGCGCGCCGCGCCCCATCTGCCGGCAAGGCCCCGCCACAGGCCGCGCCAGCACTGCCTGTGACGGGATAACCGGGGGATAAGTCGCTTCTTATACACATGGCGCCCCACCCCGCCACATAAAAATAACAGCCGTGCCTGTGGATAACTTTCGCAGTCGGGAGTAGAATAGCGCGTTACGTGTGGCGAGCCCTCGCGCGACGCCGGCCTTGCAACACGGTGAACGCAGGGCAGAATCGATACGCCCTCCCACACCTTTTCACATAGACATACAT